>NZ_CP056117.1:0-4896591 GCF_013375935.1 Enterobacter cloacae
AAAATCTCGAAAAGAAATGCTTTTCGCTATAATAAAAAGCCATAGTAAATTTCATAGCTATTTCAAATAGCTCTTCAGGATATGGATGATTCTCACCCAACTCTTTTGTGATAAATCCGTTATCCATTAGCTCACCATTTAAAAATTATTTGTAACATTGTAATGTAAAAAAACCGCCAGTAGGCGGTTTCGTTTAGTCGACTGGCAGGCCGAGTTTATGCGTATTCACATAGCTTTTGGTTGGCTGGCCGACTCACTCCGGGCATGCTCCTCTGGCGATGCGGTTATCTGATCTCTCAGCTTTCCATGACTTAACCACTAGCCCATCACAGCCAGGGCGAGAGCTGAAAGCACCCAGTGCTTTCCGGTAGACTTTGGCACTGCCTCTGTCGCCACTCTACTGTCACTACTCCAATCTTTTAATCCCCTGATCAGACACTCAGATGTGATGCTCTACAGTTGCATGCGGGGGAATACAAAAACTCGGACAAAATCAGGCCCTCCTTTCTGGATCACTCGCGGGGATAACTCTATTAAACATTTGTTCTCTATAAGTTTCAACTATACAAGATATGGTATTTTTCAAATCTTCGGGGCTGCCGATAACATCGCTGCCCAGCACAGCTTCGCCCGATGCGCCGCCTGCTGACATCCACTCATAGCTTCGTATGCTTCCCACTCCTTCTCGTCGCTGAAGCTCTCATCTGGCTCTGACTCGAAACCATTAACGATCATGTCTTCTGTGGGCTCGACTGGGACAGCCACCCAACCATCCGGAATCACCGGAGAGTTGCCGGTGGGCGACTCGGCGTTTTCGGCACCCTGAAGCATGGTGGCGCGGCAGGCGTCAGTGCGAACTTCGATTCCCGCCTTATCCAACGCAAGCAATAAGCCTCGCTCGCTGTCCCCGCAGTCGTCCAGTGTGTCATTGAGCACCGAAAGCGCTTTTTCAAAATCCTCATCGTGAATAGCGAGCGGCACAGATACCGGCGCTGGCGGGGCGGTGTAAGCGCTCATGACTTCGTACTCATCACTCCGGAACCAATCCGCCTTTGAGTGCAGCCAGCTACCAAACTTGCCTGTTACCTTGTGTTTCAAAATGAACCCCGCATGCTCCGCTTCGAGCGAGGCCAGCGCTAACTTCATTGCCGCCAGAGCCATAGCCGCATCTACGTTTACAACGCCGGGCATAGAATCGCGCTCTTCTTCAAGCTCCGTTATGGTCTTCAGGAGCCATTCTTTGGTAAGGGTAATCATGATGCTTCTCCTTTGCCTGCTGCTGCGGCGGGTGCGTCGATGCCAGCAGCAGACAAAGCGATTCGGAACGCTTCCTTCAAATCTGCAATCTGCTTGTCTTTGGTTTCCAGCTCATCCAGCAGCGCCAGCACATCAGGGTCACTTTCATCGGTGACTGTCACGGGATTGCTCGTAATGTTCATCAGCCAGGCTGCGGCCTTCGGCGTAGTGGCATCCGGTTTCATCGTAAATCGCACCTGAGCAGCCGTAAGTTACGCGACTGCCAGACATCCGCTGTATTGTCATTTTGGCGCCGCAGATATCGCATTTTGGTGTCGGTTTTGCGGAGTAGCGCTTACGCAGAGCCTGTTTGTCGATGTCGCTCATTGCTCATCCCCTTGGCGAACGCCGATGGCGAAGCTACGCAGCCCCTGCTGAACCCATGTGGAAAACTGTTCGCTTTGGGCCGCCATCTCCACACCCTGCGCCCGCACTTCAGCCAGGAAAGCGTCGGCGGCCGGGTTTTAATGTCGACCAGCATTCTGACGCTTTCGACATTCTCTGGATCGGTTGATTGCTGCCATCCGATAGTTGCGTCAATCGCTGCCTTCACCCCCGCATTCTCCGCAGCCAGCGCCGCGCATCTGGCTTCCAGCTCTTCGTATGTTGGTTTCATGCTGATGCTCTCCCGTACTTGTCTGATAACTCGCCCATTTGCCTGTGGATTTCCGCAAGGTCACACCCTGCGCACCCCAGAGCTTCGGCTATGAGCTCTTCCTGTTCTTTGGATGGCCCGGTTTGCAGAATTTGATTAAGCTTCCTGTGCGATACGCCGCAGTGCTTGGCGATGCTGATGAGCGTTACACCGTTATCCTTCGCCATGGTCCTAACCATCCAGCGATAATCACTCCATTCGCTCATACCCCTACCCTCCCCCAAACCATCAATACCCGCTTCATAGCCGCGCTATTGCGGCACTCCTGGAAAATCGTGTTCTCGCCGTCGCGGTTGATCGGCTTACCTTCATGGTCTTCAGCGGCCACGTAAACATTGGTGCGCCAATTGCGTTCGCGCAGGACAATCTCGCCGTTCTGCCGCATCTTGTACGAAGCCGCCAGCACCTGAGAGCGGGACACTCCGGTTGCTTCGCATACCAGCTCCGCAGTGAATGAGCCGTAACCTTCCAGATACCACTCGATTGCTTCTCTTCCAGTCATCAGAATCCCCTTTCTTTTTCGGCTGCTGCTCACGCCCGCGGCGTTCTGCGGCGGCGGCCTGCTGGTCTGTGTCGTAAATTGCCCCGTTGATCTGATTGCAATAAACCGTTCCGGTACTGCCGTGGCGGTTTAGTCGCAGGATTAACTCGGTTTCTCCCGGCGGCACGCTGTCATCGAAAGCACCTTCACGGTGGATACCAACCCAGTAGTCGCAGTCCTGCTCAATCTGCCCTGTGTCGCGGGAGTCGCTCGGTAACGGGCGTTTATTCACTCGCTTCTCCAGTTCGCGGTTGAGCTGGGTCAGCAGCACGACGACGCAGCCAAGCTCTTTGGCGAGGTTCTTCAGACCTTTGGTGATCATCCCGTAGGCCAGGTCATTACGATCGGCCTTTTCGGCGGTCATCAGCGTCAGGTAGTCAACCAGAATCATGCCTACGCAGCCCTTCTCGCGTTTGATTCGGCGGCTTTCGCTAACGATGTGCGCCAGTGACAGGCCCGGTGTGTCGTCGATGTACAGCATGTCGATTTCACTCAGCCGCCCGGCTGTGGCGATCGCTTTCTTAAAATCGCCGTCGTAGTCGCCCTGGTACTGGTCATCGGCATCATCCGTGGCGGGCATGTAAAAAATGCTCGGGTTTACGCCGGACTTCTGACCAACCAGTTTTTCGAGGATCTGGTCGCCTGGCATTTCTAGGCTGAACATCAGCGCTGGCTTTTTCTCGCGAATCGCGCAGTTGATCGCCATCTGCCCGTACAGGGTTGTCTTGCCCATCTTTGGCCTTGCGCCAATCACGAACAAAGAGCCTTTAACCAGACCTTTCGGCGCCAGCAGCCGGTCGAGTGACGGGATACCGGTACTCATACCGCGCTGTTCGCCTGAAGGGTCAAACCGTTTCTCCAGATCCGCTACCCAGTCATCCATAACCTCGCCGAAAGACCTCAACCCACGGCGACTGCCGGTTTTGAATGGTCTGCGAGCTGGGTGAAAATACCCTGAATGGCCTCGTACTTCTGCGTAGCGCTCATGCCGTTGCGGGAATACAGCAGTTCAGTAGCTTCGGTCAGGCGGTTGATACCGTAGCGCTCCATTGCGGCTTCCCGGACTGATGCAGCGTATGCCACGATGTTTGCAGCACTGGGAGTGTTCTTGGCAATCTCCGCCAGGTAAGCAAAGCCACCTACCTGCTCCGCGAGCCCTTTGCCTTCAAGCGCGTCGAACAGTGTCAGACCATCGACTGGCTTGTTGTCGCGGAACATCTGGCGCATCTCGGCAAAGATCAGCTGGTGAGGTCGGCTGTAGAACGACTCAGGCTTGAGCATCGCCAGAACCTTCTGGACTCGCTCGCTGTTGTCATCATCCAACAGCAGGCCACCGATAACGCTCTGCTCTGCTTCGAGGTTTTGTGGTACAGCCATAAATTCAGCGGTCATCACGATCCCCCTCGCGCACTTCGATGTAGAGCTTTTCGGTCAGGAACTTATCGAATTTCATGCGGCGCCAGGTCTTCCCGGATTTCTGGTCTGGTCGGTCTTCAAGCATCCAGCGGCAGTTTTGAGCGATGTAGCGCAGATAGCTTCTGAAACCTTCCATATCCATCGGCTTGCCGTCCAGGTTGCGGGCAATCTTGTTAGCCTTACCCCAGAAGGTCCGGATCAGATTGCGTCGCTCATCAGTGAGGCATCTCCATCCCCGAGCTTCAGGCAGTTCGTCTTTCAGGCATTGCCATACTTCATCGCATGACAAACGGGACTTTTTCTCTTCAGCGGGTTTCTGGTCATTTGCGACATACTTACTACCGTTAGGTAGTAAGTTATTTAATATATTGTTATCTGTGGACACTGGCTGGACATCGGCTGGACACTCCACCTCCGCAGGCATTGATATAACTGCGTTTGCGCTGGACACTGGCTGGACATCTGCTGGACAAAAATTTGACTGATATTCGTCATATTTGACCACTTTTAGAACAGTAAAACGGTTGTTCGATTTGGTGGTGATCATGCCCAGGTTCTGGAATTTACGGAGCAGTGATTTAACGCGATCAGCGGTCAAACCCGTTTCCATTGCCAGCGTGTTTCGCCCGGTAATGAACTCTCCGCGTTCGCAGATCACATCACCGACATCAGTCGATACCAGTGTCTGTTCGTGATTAGCACGCAGGAGCAGGTGAACCCATAAATGAGCCGCCTCAGCGTCCTTGTAGAACGGCACATCCATAATTTTACGGTGCAGCAAGGCAAACCCCTTACCGCCATTCGTGCGCGGTTTCTGGAGCCTTCTGGCCTCTCTGGCTTCGGCTAAATTGGATACGTTACCCACGGCCACTCTCCTTACGTTTCAGTTCTTCCAGGATGGCGCGCATCTTCTCTGCCACAATCGGGTTAACCGAGCGGATGAAGCGGTCGCGGGTATGTTTTTATGTACAGCGGTATGGTAATAGCGTGGATTTTTTGCCATTATTCCTCCTGCAACTACTGTCGTTTTTGCACCAGAAAGTCGGTTCTGTTCGCGCAGACCGGCTTTCGCCATTTCTGTAGTTCTCACATGACCCCCAGCATCGACGTGACCATCGTCATCAGCGGCCCTACCTGCTCCGGCATGAGGCGGAACAGCGACGCTATACCCTCGCTAACCTCTTTCAGCTTCTGATGCTCTGGAGCGTCAAGCAGCACAGCCTGTTTAGCCTCGGCACACTCTTTCATCGCAGTAGCGATCAGCGACATCGTGTCGTTCTGCGGCGCCAGGCGGTTGCGGTATTCCAGCGGCATCACGGACATAATTGCCGGTGCCAGCTGGCGAATGTTGTTGGCGGCGTACTCGGTGTCGCCATCGATCCAGCGAAACACTTTCTGCATCTGACGGTGCGAGTCGGTCGGGATATCCAGCCCGGTGCCGCCGGTAGCCCGCCACTCTTCAACAATCAGCGCAGCGACAAATTCACGGCTGCGGCAGTCAGCTGCCCAGGCGCGAACAGCTGCGCGGATCCCATCGATGTTTAACGCCTTGGAATCAGGTTCCCGGCGATTCTGGTAAATCATCGGCGACACCGATAATTTGGTATTTTGTTGGTACGCAAGTGAATGCATTGCTTTCCCTTTCGTGGTTAGGGCCGCCGTTAAGCGGCATGGTTGTCAGGGTGTGGAAAGATGGACGGCAGGTCCGGGCGGAATTCATGAGCCTGGATTTCACCACCAACCGCTTTCACCAGTTCAGGAACGTGAACCGGGGAGATGCGTTTCTTTCCGTTAAGCCAGTCACAGATAGTGGACTGGGCTTTGCCGCAACGTTTTGCCAGTTCTTTTTGGCTGCCAGCGATGGCGATCGCTTTCTCTACTGCGGAGTTCTTCTCTACTGTTGGGGTTTTCATAATCACCTCAGCTATCAGTTTAAAGCGATTATGGTTATCACTTTAGCGAATGTCAATCGCATAGGCGATTTTTTGCTAAATAATCGCTTGAGCGATAGAGTTAAAGGAGTCATTAACAGAGGTGAATATGGGATTCTCGGAGCGCTTAGCGCAGGCAATGGAAAGCGCTGGATATACACAGGGTCGATTAGCTAAAGAGGTCGACATGGCTCAGTCCAGCGTACACAAGTTACTCAAGAATGCTAAAGGCTCTCGAAAAACCGTTGAGATTGCCTCTGTACTTGGTGTTCGTCCTGAATGGCTTTCTACTGGTGAGGGGGAAATGGCTGCCGGTGGCGTCAGGGAGTCAACTGCGCTATACCAGGTTAAGCCGTCACTGAATGGGATTTATCGCGTGGATGTACTCGACGTTAAAGCCAGTGCTGGTCCGGGCACGCTGGTCACGAGCGATTTCATTGAAACTATCCGGGCCATCGAATACACAACTGAACAGGCGCGCGCTTTGTTTGGCAACCGGCCAGCTACGCACGTTAAGGTCATTACCGTAAATGGCGACAGCATGGATGGGACGATTTCGCCTGGAGATCAGATCTTCGTTGATACCGGCGTTACGCATTTTGACGGTGATGGGGTTTATGTGTTTGTCTTTGGCAAAACTCTCCATGTAAAGCGGCTTCAGATGCAGCGTGACCGACTGGCAGTAATATCCGATAACCCCATTTACGAAAAATGGTACGTCGAACCTGAGGATGAGGACGCTTTCTACGTGATGGCCAAGGTGTTGCTCAGACAGTCCATCGACTATAAGCGCTTCGCATAGCCCGGCACCCGGGCTAGCATCTCCAACCCTCTTTAATCAGCTTCTCGCGTATATCCTCAATGCGCTGGTAGTCCTTTCTTTTTTTCAAAATCACTGACAGCTGTGAGAAGCCATAATGTGACGGCGGATAAAATTCGCTGGGATATTTATTTCCAGTTAACGACTCGTATTCTTCCACCCTTTTGTCATGAGCATGACGCAAAGCTGGGAACGCCAATTCAGATAGAGCAATCATCTGCTCGCATAAATGCTCTGCCCTTGCGAGGTTATCGCCCCCCCCTCATCTTGTAAAATTTCTTGATATCCTCCTGAAGTCCAAAGTGAACCTGAACGATCTGCTCTGGGCTTAGCCAGCGGAGCTTATCAACCCATTCTTTATGGTCCATACGTATCCCCCTCCAAAAAATCAGCATACCACGTAAATAAATTTCAATAAAAATCGCTTTAACAATCATGCAATTATCACCTTATCGATGATAAATATCGTTTTGGCGATTGACTCAAATAATCGCTTTAGCTATTGTTAGCTCATCGAAACGAAACATCGACAGCTGAGCGAAGTTAGCCAGCGGCGGACAGCAAGTCGCCTGCTTTTTAACAACATGCAGATTTACAGCGTCAATGACCTGTTTAGACCCTTACACGAAAAACGTGCTGTATCACCGGGTGCGATCCGGTCGGTGAGAGAGTATCCCCGCGCGAGAGCGAGAACGGCGTGAGAACGGGCAACACTGGCAGGGAGCTGGCGCTGATTCAACTTAGAGGAGTGATTCCAATGAAGCACTAAAGCGGACAGACCGCACTTTCAAGCCGCAGTAATGATGCGGCCCCGAGTCTCCACGAGAGAGCCAGACGCAGGTCCGAACTGCGACATACCGCTGGTCAGGGTTAATCGAGGAAAAGGGTATGCCGGTAAAGCAGCGCGAACGCCAGACGCGCGCCGGTTATGAGCGGCGATGAGCGACAAGGTCTCAAGGGCATGAGCGCGGCCACTGCGAGAGTGTGGCGAAGTACCACAGGAGTGTTTTGGGGTGTGGTGGCGGTGTCCTCAAGCGAGGTGCAACGCTAGCAGAGCGATAAGACCTGAGAACCAGCTGGGCCAGTTGTGTAAAGGCCAATACGACAATAGGGCGTTCAGGAAATAAGTGAGAGTAGCGACTCAGTGCCAATCCACCACACCGACCAAAACATTTCTCCCGCATCAGCGGGTAACGACAGAGCCAGCCTCAAGCACCGGGCGCCGATGCTTGGTGATGGTAATACTGCCATCTCAACCGCACAGGAGACGATGATCCTGTTCTGGTTGGATTGGAAAAGTCTTCTTTGCCCGCCAGCGCGCGGGCATTTTTTTGGAGGTTGCATGTTTGCTACTGACATCTCACTGAAATACGGCACTCATCAGCCAGAGACGATTCTGGAAACAATGCCGATTGAAGAAGCCTCCGAAATCATCAAGGAGAAGCTTCGTGATGAAGTGCGCCAGGAACTCGAGTGCGAGTATGGCGATCGCCTTTATGAGGCTGAAGAAGAGGCATCAAACTGGGAAAGCAGAGCTGACGACTATGAAAGCGATGCAACTTGCCTGGCTAAAGCCATAAGAGAGGCTTTTGAATCTGCCAGCTTTGAAGATGCAAAGGTGATCCTCGAGCGAGCGATGCACGACCACAAAGACTATTTCTGAAGACCCGCCACGGCGGGTTTTTTCATACCTCAGTCGCTTCACCGAGGCGGCTTAGTTATGACAACCGGCGGCCATCCACCGCCCATTGAAACACTGAATAAATGCGTTGAAGTCTTGTATTAACCGTTCCGTTCGCCGCGATAAGGCCAAGAGGAAATCATGGTAAACCAGCAGCAGATCAGAGAGGCCCAACGGCTCGCGTCGTTCGCAGTTCTCCATCGCAATGCTCCGGCGTGGGAAGAAGCAAAGCGCCTTTACGCCGTCGCCATCGGGAGGACCCTTCACTGATGGAAACTTTATTCGCACTCGCCCTGACCGTGGCAATGACCAACGGTGATTATCAGGATGTCATTCTCGGTGTATACGACAGCCAGCAGGAATGCAGCCAGGCAGCTACAGAGCAAAAAGTTTCAGCTGAGTGCTGGCCGGTAGAAAGCATCCTCCGCAACGGCGAGTTCCCGGCGAAAGACATCGCGCAGCAGTAACCACCCTGTTCAACCGATCGGCCTGGCTTTTTGCGGGCGGGATCTGCACATCCAAATTTCAGGAGAAACCATGAGCGAAGTAACGGACTTAACTGTCATCGAAATCATGCCGGAGCAGGCGCCAGTGCTTTACGTGGCTGGCGGCCTTGACGCTTACCTCGATCAAATCCGCCAGGCAGTAAACGAAGTGCCGGACCTGTCCACGAAGAAAGGTCGTGACAGGGTCGCCTCTCTGGCGGCGCAGGTGTCCCGCAGCAAGACGGCAATCGAAAAGCCGGGCCGTGAGTACCTGAAGCGCCTGAAAGAGGCTGTGCGTCCGGCTGAGGCCGAAATTAAGAGATTCGTTGATGCCTGCGACGAGCTGCGCGATGCGACCCGCCGCCCACTCACCGAATGGGAAGCCGAGCAGGAACGCATTAAGGCTGAAGAAGCCATGAACGCGCTGCACGCCGAAGCGCTGGTGATGAACGAAGAGTTTGACCGCCAGCGTGCCGCGCAGATCGAAGCAGACCACGAAATAGCTCTGCTGATGAATGAAAAGTTTGACCGTGACCGCGAAGAGCAGCGCCGCTTGGCGGAACAGGCTCAGCGTGAGCACGAAGAGCGCATTAAGCGCGAAGCGGCAGAACAAGCCCGCCGCGATGCCGAAGCGAAGCACAAAGCGGAGATTGAAGCCGCAGCGCGCCGTGAAGTCGAAGAGAAAGCCCGCGCTGAGCTGGCGGAACGCCAGCGCATTGAGGTTGAACAGCGTGCGGCACGCGAGAAGCAGGAAGCGGAAGAGCGTGCACGACGCGAAAAAGAAGAAGCCGTTGCCGCGGAGCGCCGCCGTCAGGAAGAAGCAGAGGCGGCCCGTCTGGCCGAAGAGCAGCGTAAAGCCGAAGAAGAAGCGCGCCGCGCCGCAGACAAAGAGCACCGCCGCACCGTCAATCGTCGCGTTATCGCCGACCTGATAGCTCAGGGCATACCCGAAGAATTCGCGCAGAAAGCACTGTTGGCGATCGCTGGCGGCAAAGTGCAGGACGCGCACATCAAATATTGAGGTGATTCATGAATATTACATGCGAGTGCGTAGACATGCGCACGTCCGTCGGCCCCCACAACACCATCAAAGTTGAGATGGAAGGCGTTGTCCTGGCCGGCACCGTTAAAACCCGTGACGTACTCCCCCAGCTCGACGGCGCAGAAGTCATCGAGTGGCTGGCTGAGCAGGGTTACATCATCACTCATCAGGAGCGTGCAGCATGACAGCGGCAGAACGGTGGGATGAAGAGTCGTTCCTTCGCCTTATGCGCGACGTGATACCAGAAAAGCCAGAGAGCGATGACGAGCCAGTAAATCTGGCAGCCGAGCGGCAGAACCCGATGATTAGCTGGGATGAATTTGCCGGTAATTTTAATTAAGTGAGATTGCTATGAAATTCGAAAAAGCCATGAGGAAGAAAGCCAAGCTACGGCTGGCACTTACCGGGCCAAGCGGTTCAGGGAAAACCTATAGCGCGCTGATGATATGCAAAAGCATGGGTGGAAAAACAGCGGTTATTGATACCGAAAAGGGAAGCGCATCACTCTACTCCAATGAATTTGATTTCGATGTACTGGAATTGGATCCCCCATTCAGTCCTGAGAGATTTATTGAAGCCATTGGCGCTGCGGAAGCGGCGGGTTACGACAACCTCGTCATCGACTCAATCTCGCATGAATGGAGCGGCGTTGGTGGCTGCCTTGATGATCTGGACACCATTGCCAAAACAAAATTTAAGGGTAACACCCACGCTGCCTGGAGCGCATTAACCCCACGTCATCGCAAGTTTCTTGACGCCATTCTTCGTGTTAATTGCCACTTAGTGGCCACCATGCGTAGCAAAACGGAAACAGCACAACAGGAAGGAAGCAAAAAGGTTGTGAAGCTGGGGATGAAGACTGAGCAACGAGACGGCGTTGAATATGAATTTACCACCGTCCTCGACATCAACCATGAAACTCACACAGCTACAGCGTCAAAAGATCGTACCGGTTTGTTCTCAAATGCTGATTACACGGTGCTGGACGAGACGGTTGGCAAGCGGCTTATGGGGTGACTGAACGATGGTCGTTCTAAAGCCGAAATAGACCTTGCACACTTTATCACTACAGCAGAGTCGGCACCTTCTTTCGAACAACTGAAATCGGCCTGGGCCGAGGCCTTCAGAACATTACGAGACACGCCAGAGCAGGCGAAAGCTCAGGAAGTATATGAGGCCAGAAAGGCAGAATTAACCGGCAATGAACAGGTGGCGTAAATGGCTAGCAAAGGCGTTAACAAAGTGATCCTCGTCGGCAACCTCGGGCAAGACCCAGAGGTCCGCTATCTTCCATCCGGCGGCGCAGTATGCAGCCTGACGCTGGCGACATCGGAGTCATGGCGAGATAAAGCCACCGGCGAGCTCAAAGAGCAAACGGAATGGCACCGCGTCGTTCTGTTCGGAAAGTTGGCCGAGGTGGCTGGAGAATACCTGCGCAAGGGCTCTCAGGTTTATATCGAGGGCCAACTGCGCACCCGAAAATGGACAGATCAGGCAGGCACCGAGAAGTACACCACTGAGGTGGTGGTCAACGTCGGCGGCACCATGCAAATGCTCGGGGGGCGACAGGGTGGTGGCGCACCAGCAGGTGGTGACCGACAGAGTAGCAACCAGTCGCAACAAAGTGGTGGACAGCGTCAGCAGCAACAGCGATCGCAACATGGTGGTGAGCCAGGAGGGTGGGGAACCCCACAGCAAGCGCAGGGACAGCAAGATGCCCCAATGGACTTCGACGACGATATTCCGTTTGCTCCGGTAACCCTGCCCTTCCCTCGCCACACTATTCACGCAATTTAAGGATGAACATGAACCACTTAATGATTGACCTGGAAACGATGGGCAAAGGTCCATACGCGCCTATCGTTTCCATTGGCGCTGTATTCTTCGATCCGAACACCGGGGCTACAGGCGATGACTTCCAGGTAAACGTATCGCTTGAGTCATCAATGAGGTTCCGCGCCCGGCCTGACGCGTCCACCATTCTGTGGTGGATGGAACAGGATGAAGCAGCCAGAAGGACATTAACCAATGACACGCAAGAACTTTCCTTAGCTCTGAGTTGGCTGTCTGAGTTCGTCGCCAAACATGCAAAACCGCGATTCGTTCAGGTGTGGGGTAACGGCGCGTCGTTCGACTGTGTAATTCTCCGTAACAGTTACACACTCACGGGACTGGAAGCTCCATGGCAATGGTGGAATGACCGTGATGTTCGCACCGTCGTCGAGATGGGTAAAGCGATAGGCATTGACCCTAAGCGTGATATGCCATTTCAAGGTACTCGTCACAGCGCGCTGGACGACGCTATTCATCAGGTCAAATACGTTTCTGCGATCTGGCAAAAATTAATCAAATAATTCTCCACTAAGGATCCTCAAATGTCACAACCTCCTCAAGGGGCGGGATACTTTCGTGCGCCCAAAAAACTGGAAACAAAGGAGCAAGTCATCGCCCGGGTCTGCGCTTACCTTGAGGAGAGCCTAGGTAAGAAGAGGGTTGAGAACCGGACGCCAGCGGAGATTCAGCAGGCGGAGGATGATTACTGGACCGAGAAGCTTCTTCGTCGCTACGAGGCCAAGCTATGGCACGACAACTTCATGGCCTCTTTCCAGCCTCAATACGAAGCCTGTGGACCTAAACTCCCCTCTCGCACTCGCTATGGGCAAATTGATTATTTCGGCCGCGGCGGCGCGGTAAGGAGTGAATGATGACTCACGCTCACGACGACATCAGGGTTGGCACACTGTGCCTTCCCTTCATTGGTAACGGCTGGCTAATGCCATGGGGTGAAGTGGTCAGCAATCCATTAAAGGCGCAGCGGCTTGCTGAGGAATATCGGGAAAGGCAGGAGGCGGCATGAAATACGGAAGCGTGTGCAGCGGTATCGAAGCTGCCAGTAAAGCGTGGGAACCTCTCGGCTGGAAACCTGCCTGGTTCTCTGAAATCGAACCATTCCCATCCGCAGTCCTCGCCCATCACTGGCCGGAAGTAACCAACCTCGGCGACATGACCCAAATCTCCGATGCGGTGCGCACTGGTAATGTCGAAGCGCCTGATGTTCTGGTCGGTGGTACGCCTTGCCAGGCATTCAGCATCGCCGGCTTACGTGAAGGCCTGTCTGACGACCGAGGCCAGTTAACCCTCTCTTACGTGGAATTAGCCAATGCAATTGACGCAAAGCGCCGCGAACGCGGTGAACCAGAAACAATCATCGTCTGGGAAAACGTCCCCGGCGTACTCAGTAGCAAAGATAATGCCTTCGGGTGCTTTCTGGCAGGACTTGCCGGAGAAAGCAGTGAGTTGCAGTCAGCAGGGGGAAAATGGACGCACGCAGGTTGTGTGTCTGGACCAGAAAGGGTTATCGCCTGGCGCGTCCTTGATGCTCAATTTTTCGGAGTGGCCCAACGACGCCGCCGTGTGTTCGTTGTCGCAAGTGCTCGAAAAGGATTCGATCCCGCAGCGGTACTTTTTGAGTTCGACAGCGTGCGCCGGGATTCTGCGCCGCGCCGAGAAACGCAAAAGGCTGTTGCCGCCCTTGCTGCACGAGGCGTTGGAACGTGTGGCGCAGACGACAACCAGGCACAAGCTGGACACCTGATTGCTTTTGGCGGTGGCAATACTGCCGGCCATATTGATGTAGCGACCGCCTGCACCGCGCATGGAATCAGGCTGGATTTTCATACTGAGACTTTCGCAGTGCACGGCACGCAGGATCCAGATACCAACCGAGAACTTGCGCACACGCTCGGACGCAACAACGGACAAGAAAACGCCTGCATCGCATTTAGCTACAAAGATAATGGCGCTGATGCTACGTCGGATTTATCGCCAACGATTAGCGCAGGAAACCACGATAAAAGCCATGCTAACAGCGGCCAGCCTCCAGCTATAGCTATGACTTATACTGCCCCTGCCATTGGTCATTTCAAGACAGACAATATCTCATCAACGTTAACTAAATCAGCTGGCCAAGGTAATGGCGAAACACAGAACGGTGCATTCGTTCTAAAAAATATGGAGGTTCGCCGCCTAACACCGATTGAGTGCGAGCGCCTTCAGGGCTTTCCTGATAATCACACTCTGATCGGCTGGCGCGGGAAGGACGCTGATGAATGCCCGGACGGGCCACGTTATAAAGCTATCGGCAATAGCATGGCAGTACCGGTTATGCGTTGGATTGGTGAGCGCATCGCCGCATCTCTGCCAACAGAGAAGCTGAACGGTGATTATGGTGGAAGTAAAACCCCGCTCGACCAGCGCGACCTATGGCGCACTCCACCAGCCCTCTTCGCTTCCCTTGATGCTGAGTTTTGCTTTCAACTGGATGCCGCCGCCGCGCCTCATAACGCGCTGTGCAGGAAGTTCATCACCGCCGAGCAGAACACGCTGCAAACGCCCTGGGCTGATTACCTGAATGTTCCTGGCTACGTCTGGCTGAGCCCGCCATACAGCGACATCATGCCGTTCGTTAAGAAGGCCGCCACCGAAAGCGCAAATCAGATCGGCACGGTCATGCTGGTTCCGGCAGACACTTCGGTTGGCTGGTTCAAAGAGGCAATCCAGACCGCCAGCGAGGTTCGCTTCATCACCGCCGGGCGGCTGGCATTTATCAACCCGGTCACCGGTAAGCCAGTATCGGGAAATAACAAAGGTTCGATGCTTATCATCTGGCGACCGTACCCACGTACACACTGCCACTTCGCAACTGTGGAACGGGACGAGCTTATGGCTTTCGGGGCGAAACTTCTTGCCCGCCGGGAGGCAGCATGACCCTGCCCCAACGAATTACCATGGAGCTTATGGCTCCTTTTTTATTGCTGGCGTTCACCTTCAGCCGAATTAACCGACAGTTCCGGGAGAATTGACCATGGCCGACATCATCGACACCGCAGCAGAGATTGAAGAGCTTCAGCGTAACGCCGCCCTTTCCGCTCACCGAGTGAACCGCAACGCCGTATCAGCTGAGCGTTGCGCCGAATGCGACGAACCAATTCCCGAGCCGCGACGTGCTGCCGTTCCCGGCTGCCAGACGTGCGCCAGTTGCCAGGCTGACCTAGAGCTTTTACGCAAGCAAAGGGGGTCTTGATGGACTACACCGAACTAAGCGACTTTGAGATTAATAACTTAGTTGCCATTTCTTTGGGCGCAAAGGTTACGGATAGCTACCGAGTAGGAGAAGAGCGGGAAACAGTTTACTACTCCCTTGGCGGTGACGAATTTGCAATAAGACGCGGCTTTGGAAATATAAACGATGATTTCGACCCATGCCAAAAGCCTAGTGATGCATGGCCAATCATAGCTGATAACCGAATCAGCATCATGTTTGATGGCACTCTTCCGGAGTATGAAGGTGAGTATCACGAGTGGTGCGACGCATTATCATCGTGTCGAAATTTCGGAATTCAGCATCAGTTAAATCCTCTCCGTGCCGCGATGATCGTCTTCCTAATGATGCAGGAGTCAGCCAATGTTCCAGCTAATTCAACGGGGTCAGATTTACGCTGACCAGCACGGTTGGCCCGTCATCATCCACAGTTGCACATCACAGATAGTCCGCTACTGGCGACAGGGCCGGATAAACACCGCGTCAATAGACCGTTTTAACAATGATTTTGAGCACCTCGATCACCGTGAGGCGACGCAGATACGCGCCGAACTGGAGACGAGCGAGCATATTAAATCGCTGCGTGCCCAGCGTGCGGCATGAGGAGAGATTATGGGGATGATGACATTCGTCGTTAAGTTTGAAGATGGTAAGGAACCATCTGTGGGCGCTGGAATGGAAGTATCAGGCGGCCAGATCGTTGCCGCGTCGTGGTTCGACTACCGGGATGATTTCTTCACAGGTGAGCAGGTAGATGTGATCGCTAAGGCGCTTGAAGAATTAAATGCCCAAGGAGAAATTAGCGATGAAGACACCTCATCATTGTTGGAAAAAATCGACCTTCTCACCCTGTAGCGCAACTGATAGCCAGTTATGAGCTGGCTATTGGGTGCGAAAGCCCACCTCGTAAATCCCTTGATGTTATTGCCGCCTAAGGGCGGCTTCTTTTTTGCCTGGAGGAAACCAATGGAAGAGGAAATCTTCACACGTGAAGAGGCTGCGTCGTATCTGAAGGTTGATAAAGGCACCATCACGCAGTGGATCCGCAGCGGTCGACTTCCGGCCGCAAAGATAAATCCAGAAAAACCCAAGAGCCCGTATCGCATTTGTAAGTCTGACTGCATTGCAGCGCTGAAGTCTGTCCGACACAATAGCGCTGTGAATGCGGTTGGTATGCAGGAGGAAAAAGCATGTCAATCAAACTACGCGGTGGCACGTGGCACTGCGACTTCGTCGCGCCAGATGGATCACGAGTTAGACGTTCTCTTGAAACCTCAGACAAGAGAGAAGCGCAGGAACTTCACGATCGTCTGAAGTCGGAAGCGTGGCGGGTAAAACAACTTGGGGAGTCGCCTAAGAAGTTATTCAAGGAGGCCTGCATAAGATGGCTCAGGGAGAAAGAGGATAAGAAGAGCCTGGATGATGACAAAAGCATCATTAAGTTCTGGTTACTGCATTTCAGAGAGACTGTTCTCGCTGACATCACAACAGACAAAATAATGGAGGCGGTAGACGGAATGGAAAACCGCCGCCATCGCCTGAACTGGGAAATGACCAGAGACAGGTGTTTGAGACTCTCTAAACCAGTACCAGATTATATTCCAAAGCTCGCAACGAAGGGAACAAGGACGAGACATCTGGCTATACTCAGGGCCATTCTGAATATGGCGGTGCAGTGGGGGTGGCTGGATAAAGCGCCGAAGATATCCACGCCCCGGGTGAAGAATGGCCGCATCCGCTGGCTGACGGAAGAAGAGTCGAAGCGTCTTTTTGCAGAGATAGCCCCTCACTTCTTCCCGGTCGTTATGTTTGCGGTCACCACCGGCCTTCGTCGATCGAACGTTACCGATCTGGAATGGTCACAGGTCGACCTCGATAAGCGGATGGCATGGATGCACCCTGACGAAACTAAAGCCGGCAACGCCATCGGCGTTCCACTGAACGAAACAGCTTTAGGGATACTGAGGAAGCAGCAAGGTCTGCATAAGCGCTGGGTGTTCGTTCACACGACTCCCGGGTACAGAAGCGACGGAACCAAAACGGCAGCTGTCAGAAAAATGCGGACAGATAGTAATAAGGCATGGAAGGGAGCACTAAAGCGGGCAGGCATTAGCAATTTCCGCTTCCATGACCTCAGGCATACGTGGGCAAGTTGGCTGGTACAGTCTGGTGTTTCACTTCTGGCGCTGAAGGAAATGGGTGGATGGGAGACGCTGGAAATGGTTCAGCGATATGCCCACCTTTCAGCCGGACACCTAACCGAGCACGCGAGCAAAATTGACGAGATTATTGGTCGCAATGTCACAAATACGGCACAGGAGGAGAACGTGGTTTATTTAAATGTTCGGTAAGTCATTGATAAAGATGGTGCCGATAATAGGAGTCGAACCTACGACCTTCGCATTACGAATGCGCTGCTCTACCAACTGAGCTATATCGGCCCTGAGAGGCCGGTTACGAGTGTAACCACGGGGCAAAAGAGTAGATCTAACCGGGTGATGCGTCAATGCCCTTTTGAATCAAACGGCTATTTTTGCATCACCCGTGATTATTTACGCACGAATGGTATCGTCACCGAAGCCGATCCACTTGTAGGTGGTCAGTGCTTCCAGCCCCATCGGACCGCGGGCGTGGAGTTTCTGGGTACTGACAGCCACCTCCGCGCCTAAACCAAACTGGCCACCGTCGGTGAAGCGCGTGGAGGCATTCACGTAAACCGCAGACGAATCCACTTCATTCACAAAACGGTCGGCATTGCGCAGGGTGCGCGTCAGGATCGCGTCAGAATGCTGGGTTCCATGTGCGCGAATGTGCGCAATGGCGTCGTCGAGGTCGGCAACCACCTTCACGTTCAGATCCAGGGACAAAAATTCATCGTCATACTGCTCCGCCTTAACCGGAACCACCGTCGCCGGGCCGTCTTTCAGCAGGGCAAGCGCATTTTCGTCCGCGTGCAGCGTGACGCCGCTTTCTGCCATCTGCTTGCTCAGCGCAGGCAGGAAGGCGTTCGCAATGCCCTGATGCACCAGCAGCGTTTCTACCGTATTACAGGTGCTTGGGCGCTGGGTTTTGGCATTGACGATAATCCTGAGCGCAGGTTCGACCTCTGCGGTGTCATCCACAACGATATGGCATACGCCAATCCCGCCGGTGATCACCGGAATGGTGGATTGCTCGCGGCACAGCTTGTGCAGACCCGCACCGCCGCGTGGGATCAGCATGTCGATGTATTTGTCCATGCGCAGCATCTCGTTCACCAGCGCGCGGTCAGGGCTTTCTATCGCCTGCACGGCCCCCGCCGGTAAGCCGCACTCCTCCAGCGCCTGCTGAATGACTTTTACCGTCGCCGCGTTGGTGCGCCAGGTCTCTTTCCCGCCGCGCAGGATGGCGGCGTTACCGGTTTTCAGGCACAGGGATGCGACGTCCACCGTCACGTTAGGACGGGCTTCATAAATCACGCCGATAACGCCAAGCGGCACGCGGCGACGCTCCAGACGTAACCCGCTGTCGAGCACACTACCGTCAATCACCTGCCCTACCGGGTCAGCGAGGTTGCACACCTGACGCACGTCGTCGGCGATGCCCTTCAGGCGTGCCGGGGTCAGCGCCAGGCGGTCGAGCATCGCGTCGCTCAGGCCGTTGCGACGCGCTTCAAGAAGATCCTGTTCGTTAGCGAGCAGGATCTCCTGCGACTGAGATTCCAGATAATCAGCGATTTTTTCCAGCACGCGGTTTTTCTCGCGGCTGGAAAGGAGCGCCAGTTTGTAAGAGGCGGCTTTCGCAGCTGCGCCCATTTGTTCCAGCATGTTCTGGCTCCTTAACGAATAATCATGTCGTCGCGATGCACGGCAACCGGGCCATATTCATAGCCGAGGATGGCGTCAATCTGCTGTGAATGATGGCCTGCAATCCGGCGCAGCGCGTCGCTGTTATAGCGGCTCACGCCGTGGGCGATGTCGCGACCTTCAAGGTTACGGATGCGGATCACTTCACCACGGGAGAAGTTACCTGTCACGCTTTTAATTCCTTTTGGAAGTAATGAGCTTCCCCTTTCCAGAATTGCGGCGGTAGCGCCTTCGTCCACGGTGAGTTCTCCCGCCGGCGGCGCGCCGAAGATCCAGCGTTTGCGGTTCTCCAGCGGGGATGCCTGCGCGTGGAAGCGCGTGCCCACAGAGATGCCTTCCATCACGTCGCCAATTACGCCAGGGCGGCTGCCTGCGGCAATGATGGTGTCGATACCGGCCCGGCACGCCACGTCCGCTGCCTGCAGCTTGGTGCCCATCCCGCCGGTTCCCAGGCCAGAAACGCTGTCACCGGCGATGGCGCGCAGCGCATCATCAATGCCGTGAACGTCTTTGATAAGTTCAGCCTGCGGATTAGAACGCGGGTCAGCGGTAAACAGCCCCTGCTGATCGGTCAGGAGCAGGAGCTTATCGGCCCCCGCCAGGATCGCGGCCAGCGCAGAGAGGTTATCGTTATCGCCCACTTTGATTTCAGCGGTGGCAACGGCGTCGTTTTCGTTGATGACCGGAACAATATTGTTGTCCAGCAGCGCGCGCAGCGTGTCGCGTGCGTTCAGGAAGCACTCTCTGTCCTCCATGTCCGCGCGCGTCAGCAGCATCTGCCCAACGTGAATGCCGTAGATGGAGAACAGCTGTTCCCAGAGTTGAATGAGTCGGCTTTGTCCCACGGCGGCCAGCAGCTGTTTGGAGGCAATCGTCGCGGGGAGTTCGGGGTAGCCCAGGTGTTCACGCCCGGCGGCAATCGCCCCGGACGTCACAATCACAATGCGATGCCCTGCGGCATGCAACTGAGCGCACTGACGTACAAGCTCAACAATATGGGCGCGATTTAGGCGGCGCGATCCGCCTGTTAACACACTGGTACCGAGTTTTACCACCAGCGTCTGGCTGTCACTCATGATTCTCTGCCGTTCAACAATAAGGGAAAATGATGTCAGTCAGACGTTTTAACAGGTGTCAGCCCCGTTGCCAACTGCCTTAGCACATCAGAAATCACTTTGTTGCGCAGGATCAGGAAGCGTAGCGGCAGATTTTGACAATTTTATTACCGAAAAATTAAAACATACTTTTTTAGACATATTCTTACTTTGTCATAAAAGTTTCACCCGCGGACGATAAAACCCTTCCTGTTTTTCACGGGGCAGTAAGTTGAATCTTATTGCTCAGCGAATATTAGCGCGTTTTAAAATATCAGGATTGAAAATGAAAAAGAGCACTCTGGCATTAGTGGTAATGGGCGTAGTTGCTTCCGCATCCGTTCACGCAGCAGAAGTTTATAATAAAAATGGTAATAAACTGGACGTGTACGGCAAAGTAAAAGCAATGCACTACCTCAGTGATGATGACGCTAAAGACGGTGACCAGACTTACGTTCGTTTTGGTTTTAAAGGCGAAACCCAGATTAACGATCGGCTGACGGGCTATGGTCGTTGGGAAGCCGAGTTCGCGGGCAACAAAGCAGAAAGCGACTCTTCTCAAAAGACGCGCCTGGCGTTTGCCGGTATTAAGCTGAAAGATTTTGGCTCTTTCGATTACGGCCGTAACCTGGGCGCGCTGTATGACGTCGCGGCATATACCGATATGTTCCCTGAGTTCGGCGGTGACGGCCTGGCGCAGACCGATAACTTCATGACGAAGCGTGCCTCCGGTCTGGCCACGTACCGCAATACTGACTTCTTTGGCCTGGTTGACGGCCTTGATATGACCCTGCAATACCAGGGCAAAAATGAAAACCGCGACGTGAAAAAGCAGAACGGTGACGGCTTCGGTACGTCTCTGGGCTATGACTTCGGCGGTAGCGATTTTTCTGTGATTGGTGCGTACGCCAGCTCTGACCGCACCAACGAACAGAACCTGCAGACGCGCGGTGAAGGTAAAAAAGCAGAAGGCTGGGCAACCGGTCTGAAATATGATGCCAACGATATTTATCTGGCCACTATCTATTCTGAAACACGCAATATGGCGCCAATCTCAGGCGGCTTTGCCAATAAAGCGCAAAACTTCGAAGTGGTCGCACAGTACCAGTTTGACTTTGGTCTGCGCCCCTCTCTGGGCTATGTGCAGTCAAAAGGTAAGGATATCGAAGGCATCGGTGACGAAGATATCGTGAAATACATCGACGTGGGCGCGACGTATTATTTCAACAAAAATATGTCCGCGTTTGTTGATTATAAAATCAACCAGATCGACGACGATAATAAACTAGGCGTAAGCAGCAATGATATCGTTGCGCTGGGCATGACCTATCAGTTCTAATCATGCGAAATAAAAAAAACCGGCTTAATGCCGGTTTTTTTTATTGCGGGGATTAATGCGGTCTGTTGCCCTCTCCGTTTGGGATAGGGAGAAGACCATCAGGCGCTCAGTTTTACCGCTTCGCTGGAAAAGTCATCCGCTGGTTCGAACTTGAGATCCAGGGTGGCCAGCAACGCGCTTGCCTTGTCGTGGAACTCTTTAAGCGTGTGTTCCAGACGGTCAATCACTTCCCGATCTTTAATGCTCGTCGCTTCCCAGTACCCGTCTTTATTAAACAGGCCAAACTGGTAGCTATAGGTGAAACGGTTTTCCTGTGCTTCCATTTCCATCCACCAGCCCCAGAACTCACGTTTTTCGGGTGCAGGCTTCACGTTGACGCAAACAGCCAGGCAGTCGAAAAAAAAGCGATTCTCTTCACACTGCTCTTCACGAATATACGGGCCAAGAGCCATGAACTTCTTAATCAGTCTACTTTTCGGGTGTCCACTCGGTAACGTCATTACGATCTCCTTTTGTGAAGCACTGTTTTACCAAACCAACGAAATTTAGCAAACTATTAACACAATCTCTGCGTGATCCAGCGTGTAATCTCTTTCAGCGCTTTGTCAAAATTCTGGTACACGGGGCTGAACGGCACTTCGAGCAATTTACCATCCGCAGATGACGAGGTGATTAAGCGCGACTCCTCTTCCGGGCTAAAGGGATCGTTCTTCCAGAAACCGGACATCATCGGGGTTGGACAGCGACGCCCCAGTAAACCCTGCGTTTTTAAGGAATAGCGATTGAGTTCCACGCGCAACGCTTCGTCTGAAGCATCATGCATGCCAAGTCGGCTCGCCAGCACGTCCAGGTACATCTCCGGAACGCTGCCCTGGCGCGCCGGATCGCTTAACAGTGCATGCACTACCGGGCCAAGGCAGGCGACCGCCTTCAGGCGTGAAGATTCAAGGTAAGCCAGCCGTACCGCAACGTTAGCCCCAAAGCGGAAGCCGAATGCCCCTACCCGGGTGTGATCAACCCAGGGAATATTTTCCAGCGCTTTTAACGCATGCTGGTGCAGCAGGCTGGAATCCTGAGTCAGTTTCCATTTGGAAGAGAAGCCAATCGAAGGCATATCGAGCGTTAGCATGGCGATCCCGTTTGGTGCAAAGTAGCGCTCATACAGGCTGTAATAGTCGATTTGCAATGAGTCCAGGCCGCCGCACATCAGGACCGTCGGGAACGGGCCTTCACCCTCAGGCATATGCAGGAAGCCAGTCACCGGGCTGCCGCCGGGAACCGCAAACTCAATCTCACGCATCCGGCCCGGCAGCCGCTGCGCGGCCTCTTCATAAGCCCGGTTTGCCAGCGCCTGCGCCTGCTCCGCCAGCTCGTCGCCCTTGAGGTGCGGGTAGGCGGCAATGCTGTACAGGTTCGCCGCATGCAGCCAGTGCTTACCGCTGAGCGTGGCATCCTCTTCCTGGCTGGCTTTTTGCTGCCAGAGCATGGCCTGCTTCGACCATTCGTAGATCCAGTTCCCGCCGCGGTAGCCCACCACCGTATCGTAGAGATCGCTGTCGGTACGCTCGGTCTCGCTCATCACGATACGCGCCTGCACGTCGAGGATTTCGCGCGGGTCGATACCGCGCCAGATCCACATCAGGCGGTTAATCATGCGATACCAGTGGGGCACGTTTTTACCATCTAACGCTGACTGTACAGCAGGCATGGTCCCCGGATTAAACCGACGCACCAGCGTCGACGTTTCAGGGTGCTTGAAACGGGGTTTGAAGAGAGTTTCGGTGAGATTCGCCTGCGCCATTGCGTTGCCTCCATGGATACGTCATAGGGAGACCATTGTAGCGCGTGGCAGGGCAAAAAGAACAACGCCCGGCATAACCGGGCGTGTAAAGTTACGTACTGAAATTAACGGCCAGAGATAGGCGGTACAAAGACCACGCCCATGTCCCACGGCTGCTCAATCCAGGTATCCTGTGGGATATCAATCACGTAATCGTCAACCAGTGGGCGACCCGCTGGTTTTGCGAAGATAGTCACGAAGTGCGCTTTTGGATACATTTCGCGGATAGCCACCGCGGTACCGCCGGTATCCACGAGATCGTCAATCACGATAAAGCCTTCACCGTCGCCTTCCGCGCGTTTCAGCACCTTCAGCTCACGCTGGTTGTCGTGGTCATAGCTGGAGATACAAACGGTATCGACATGACGGATACCCAGCTCACGAGCCAGCAGCGCCCCCGGTACCAGACCGCCACGGCTGACGGCAATAATGCCTTTCCACTGTTCGGAAGGCATCAAACGCGCAGCCAGTTTGCGTGCGTGAATCTGCAACATGTCCCAGGTGACGACGTATTTTTCGCTCATGTGAAGTGTCCCAGCCTGTTTATATACGGCTTAAAAAATGAGGGTGAACCAGATTGCGCGAGATTATAGAGATCTGACGCACTAAAAACCAGTGTTAAGCGCCCCGAGCCTGAGTTTTTACATGCTTTATGCTACCAGCCACGGGAGAAAGTGGTATTCTCAGTTGCATCTCGCAAGCCTGTCTTGTGGTAACTATTAACCTGCTAACCCTGTGACCTGCAACACTGTTTTGCAGCGCATCGACAAGGAGACCTATCGTGTCTGAACTGTCTCAATTATCTCCACAGCCGCTGTGGGATATTTTTGCCAAAATCTGCTCTATTCCGCACCCTTCCTATCACGAAGAACAGCTTGCCGAACATATTATGGGCTGGGCGAAGGAAAAGGGTCTGCACGCTGAGCGCGACCAGGTTGGCAACATTCTGATCCGCAAACCCGCCACCGCGGGTATGGAAAACCGCAAGCCGGTGGTTCTGCAGGCGCACCTGGACATGGTTCCACAGAAAAACAACGACACCGTTCACGACTTCACTAAAGACCCAATCCAGCCGTACATCGACGGCGAATGGGTGAAAGCGCGCGGCACCACGCTGGGTGCGGATAACGGCATTGGTATGGCTTCTGCGCTGGCGGTGCTGGCCGATGACGGTGTTGAACACGGTCCGCTGGAAGTGCTGCTGACCATGACCGAAGAAGCGGGCATGGACGGTGCGTTCGGTCTGCAGGCGAACTGGCTGCAGGCAGACATTCTGATCAACACCGACTCCGAAGAAGAAGGTGAGATCTACATGGGCTGCGCGGGTGGGATTGATTTTATTTCGACCCTGCCGCTGAGCCGTGAAGCGATCCCTGCTGGCTTCGAGACCTTTAAGCTGACGCTGAAAGGGCTGAAGGGCGGTCACTCCGGCGGTGATATTCACCTGGGCCTCGGTAACGCCAACAAACTGCTGGCACGTTTCCTGGCTGGCCATGCGGCTGAACTGGATCTGCGCCTAGTGGACTTCAACGGCGGTACCCTGTGTAACGCCATTCCACGCGAAGCCTTTGCGACCGTAGCGGTACCAGCGGCGAAAGCGGATGAGCTGAAAAAGCTTTCCAGCGTGTATCTGGATATCCTGAAAAACGAACTGTCTGCGAAAGAGAAAAACCTGACGGTGGTGCTGGAGTCCGTAACGACGGATAAAGCCGCGCTGACCGTGCCGTCCCGTGACGCTTTCGTCCAGCTGCTTAACGCAACGCCAAACGGCGTGATCCGTAACTCTGACGTCGCGAAAGGCGTGGTGGAAACCTCACTGAACGTGGGCGTTGTGACTATGGGCGACGACAGCGCAGAAATCATCTGCCTGATCCGTTCCCTGATCGACAGCGGTAAAGAATACGTTGTAAGCATGCTGGAATCTCTGGGTACCCTGGCGGGCGCGAAAACGTCTGCAAAAGGCAGCTACCCGGGCTGGCAGCCGGATGCAAGTTCTCCGGTGATGGCGCTGGTGCGCGAAACTTACCAGCGTCTGTTCAACAGCACGCCAAACATTCAGGTTATTCACGCGGGCCTGGAATGCGGTCTGTTCAAGAAACCGTATCCGGATATGGATATGGTTTCCATTGGGCCAACCATCACCGGTCCGCACTCGCCGGATGAGCAGGTTCACATTGAAAGCGTCGGCCATTACTGGACGCTGCTGACAGAACTGCTGAAAGCCATTCCTGCGAAGTAACACTCTCACCCCCGCCCTCTCCCACCGGGAGAGGGCGGACAACGTCGCGCCTACAGTCCCAGCACCAGCTGACGTTCCAGCTGCGGATCCAGCAGCGTGACATGCAGCCCCACCAGCCTTACTCCTCGCCCGGCCCGACGCTCTTCCCACGCCTTTTTTGCCGTCGCAATAAGATCCTCTTTGTTCAGACGCGGCCAGACGTGCTCCTGCGTCGTCTGCTGAAAGTCATTAAATTTCAGCTTGATGCCCTGCCGGGCAATCAGTAAATCCGGCTTCACCTTGATAAGTCGCCGTTCCAGTTCCGGATAGAGCTGTTCCGTGATAATGGTTTCGCATTCCGACCAGTCGTGGATATCTTCGCTCAGCGTACGTTCAACCCCAACGGATTTACGCAGCCGTTCGCTGTTCACATCACGATTGTCGATGCCCTGGCTGCGCTCCCACAGCACGCGGCCAAACTTACCAAAGCGCTTAAGCAGCATCGCCAGATCGCTTCGCTGTACGTCTTCGCAGGTGCGTAATCCCATATTTTCCAGCTTCGCAGCGGAAACTTTACCGACGCCGGGAATTTTGCTGAGCGGCAGCGTTTTTAAAAACGCCGGAACCTCTTCCGGGGTGATGACGTACTGGCCGTTGGGCTTATTTAAATCGGAAGCGATTTTGGCGAGGAATTTTACCGGCGCGACGCCGGCCGACGCCGTCAGATTCAGCTCGTTGAAGATGGTCTGGCGGATCTCCTGTGCCATCAGGGTAGCAGAGCCGTGGCAGTGCACGCTGTCGGTGACGTCCAGATAGGCTTCATCCAGCGATAACGGTTCAATCAGGGAGGTATAGCGGGAGAAGATCTCCCGAATATGGCTCGACGCTTCTTTGTACGCGTCAAAACGACCGGGCAAAAGGGTGAGGTGCGGACACAGTTTTAGCGCCATCGCCGTCGGCATGGCGCTGCGCACGCCAAATTTGCGTGCAGGATAGTTCGCGGTGCTGATCACACCGCGCTGGACACGACTGCCGCCAATGGCGATAGGGATGTCCCGCAGCGCGGGGTTGTCACGCATCTCCACTGCGGCAAAAAAACAGTCCATATCGACATGGATTATTTTGCGCATTGATTACACCACACATGTATTTATATACAGTATAACAAAAGGCAAAAAATGCGTCAGCTATTTTCCTTTCTCTCAGTTGTCATAAATACATGATACAAAGGACCGAAATAAAACCTTTATATTCATACGCTTATTAAAATAAATGGAGAGATATTATTCATGAGGAAAATGCTTTCGGTTTCGTTACTGTTTCTGGCAAGCGCGGCATCCGCTAATCCTGAGATCGTTGCACACCGGGGTGGCACCGCGGATGCACCTGAAAACACCCTGCCTGCGATTAAGCTCGCGCTCGAAAACAAAGCAGATATCGTCTGGATAACCGTGCAGCTTAGTCGGGATGGCGTACCGGTGCTCTATCGTCCGGCTGACCTGAAAGCGTTAACCAGCTTGCAGGGAAAAGTGTCACAGTTTACCGCTGAAGAGCTGGCAAAGGCGGATGCCAGCGTTAAGTGGAAAGATAAGGGCCTGCCGGAAAGCCTGCTGAACGCGTCGATACCGACGCTGAAGTCGGTACTGATGGCCTGGCCGGACGCGCGGTTTTTCATTGATATCAAATCTCCGGACGCCGATCCGGCGACGATGGGCAACAAACTGCTTAACGTACTGAAGGAGACCAACAGCCTGAATCGCGTTCGCGTCTATTCAACCGAAGATCGCTATATGGAAGCACTCCCTGCCGACATTCCTCGCTTTGTCACGCGCAGCGAGACCCGCACGCGACTGGCCACCGTTTCGTTAAGCCACGAATGTCTGCCTCCTTCCCAAAAAATGGACGATTACTGGTACGGGCTTGAGTTAAACCGCAAAGTAGAGGTAGTCGAAAAATTCACCCTGGGCAAAGGTATTTCTCCCGCAACCTTAACGTGGGACAAAGAGGCCGTTGACTGTTTCCGCTCGCAGGGCAATGCTCATTTAATTTTCATCGGTGTGAACGCCAGTGAGGATTATCAGAAGGCCAGGGCATTAGGTGCCGAAGGCGTGCTGGTGGACTCGCCAGCCAGCGCCAAAAGCTGGGTAAAATAACGAATAAAGGCCGCAAGAAGCGGCCTTTTTCTAGATGATCCTCTGCTGGTCCCGAGCCAGCCGTTTTTTCCGCGCATCGCACGGTTCCGGGCAGTCGCACACCTTCTCCATTCCAATGGAAGAAATGCCGCCGCAGCTGCCCTGAATGCTTTTACGCTTGATGATCCAGCCTAAAGACATGCCAAAAATCACCAGCACAAACACCGCAAAGGTCGCCAGAAAGGTCAGCATAATCAGCCTCCGAAATCATCAAGCATGATGTTTTCATCTTCCACGCCAAGATCTTTGAGCATCTTAATCACGGCGGCGTTCATCATTGGCGGACCACACATATAGAACTCGCAGTCTTCCGGTGCCGGATGCTGTTTGAGGTAGTTTTCATACAGCACGTTGTGGATGAAGCCCGTATAGCCGGTCCAGTTATCTTCAGGCTGCGGATCGGAAAGCGCCACGTGGAAGGTAAAGTTAGGGTTATCGCGCGCCAGCTGTTCGAACTCATCGTCATAGAACATTTCGCGCAGCGAGCGCGCACCGTACCAGAAGCTTATCTTACGCTTGCTGCCAAGACGCTTAAGCTGGTCAAAGATATGCGAACGCATCGGCGCCATCCCGGCACCGCCGCCGATAAAGACCATTTCCGCATCGGTATCTTTGGCGAAGAATTCCCCGAACGGGCCGGAGATGGTCACTTTATCGCCTGGCTTAAGAGACCAGATATACGACGACATCACGCCCGGCGGTGCGTTTGGCACGTTAGGCGGCGGCGTAGCGATACGCACGTTGAGCATAATGATGCCCTTCTCTTCCGGATAGTTCGCCATGGAATAGGCGCGAAGCGCGGGCTCTTTTACTTCGGAGACAAAGCGGAAGAGATTAAATTTATCCCAGTCGGCCCGATACTCCTCGGGCACGTCGAAGTCCGCATACGCCACGGTGTGCGCCGGGCAATCAATCTGGATATACCCGCCCGCACGGAACGGGACGCTCTCCCCTTCAGGAACGCGCAGCTTGAGCTCTTTAATGAAGGTAGCTTTGTTATCGTTAGAGATAACCTCGCACTCCCATTTTTTAACGCCGAAGATCTCTTCCGGCAGCTCAATCTTCATGTTCTGACGCACCGCGACCTGGCACGCCAGACGGCAGCCCGCTTTCGCTTCACGCTTCGTGATATGCGACAGTTCCGTTGGCAGAATATCACCGCCGCCCTCTTTCACCGTCACGCGGCACTGCCCGCAGGAGCCGCCGCCACCGCAGGCCGACGAGACAAAGATCCCGTTGCCGGAGAGCGTATTCAGCAGCTTATCCCCTGCCGGCGTACGGATCTGATTCTGCGGGTCGTCATTGATATCAATGACCACATCCCCGGAATTGACCAGCTTCGCACGCGCCGCCAGAATCAGCCCTGACAGCACCAGTACTATCAGCGTGAACATCACCACGCCAAGAATAATTTCCATCTGTTAGCCCTTATAGCTGCACACCGGAGAAGGACATAAAGCCCAACGCCATCAGGCCGGTGGTGATAAAGGTGATCCCTAAGCCACGTAATCCCGCTGGCACGTTGGCATATTTCATTTTTTCACGGATCCCCGCCATGGTGACGATCGCCAGCATCCAGCCGATACCGGAGCCGAAACCATACACAACCGATTCACTGAAGCTGTAATCGCGCTGAACCATAAACGAGACGCCGCCAAAAATAGCGCAGTTCACGGCGATAAGCGGCAGGAAGATCCCCAGCGCGTTGTACAGCGACGGGAAATACTTATCGAGGATCATCTCAAGGATCTGCACCAGCGCCGCAATCACCCCGATAAAGGTGATGAAGTTCAGGAAGCTGAGATCAACGCCCTCCACCAGCGCGCTGTCCCGCAGCACGAAGTTAAACACCAGGTTATTGATCGGAACGGAAAGCCCCAGCACAACGGTAACCGCCACGCCCAGACCAAACGCCGTCGATACCTTTTTAGAAACAGCAAGGAACGTACACATGCCCAGGAAGAAGGCGAGCGCCATGTTTTCAACAAACACCGCGCGCACAAATAAACTCAGGTAATGAGCCATCGTCGGTTACTCCTTTTCCTGCTGTTCAGGCTTCAACGTGCGAATCAGCCAGATCAGCAAACCGATAATGAAAAATGCGCTTGGGGCCAGCAGGAACAGGCCGTTCGGCAGATACCAGCCGCCGTTCTGTACCGTGTCCAGCACCGTAATGCCAAACAGCTTGCCGCTGCCAATAAGCTCGCGCAGGAAACCAACCGTCAGCAGGATCACGCCGTAACCCAGGCCGTTGCCGATGCCGTCCATAAAACTCGCCAGCGGCGGCATTTTCATGGCGTAGGCTTCTGCACGCCCCATCACGATGCAGTTGGTGATAATCAGGCCGACAAACACCGAAAGCTGCTTCGAGGTTTCATAAGCAAAGGCCCGCAGCAGCTGATCGACCACGATCACCAGCGAGGCGATGATCGCCATCTGCACGATGATCCTCACGCTGTTGGGAATATGGTGGCGGATCATTGAGATAAACATGCTGGAGAATGCCGTCACCAGCGTTACCGCCAGCGTCATCACCACTGCCGTTTCCAGCTTGGTCGTTACCGCCAGGGCGGAACACACGCCCAGCACCTGGAGCGTTATCGGGTTATTGGCTAAGAGTGGGCCAATCAGCACCTTTTTAACTTCTTTCAGTTCACCCGTATCAGCCATTGTTTAGCGCTCCTTCACGTACATTTTTCAGGAAGGGACCAAAGCCCAGTTCACCCATCCAGAAATCAAAACTGTGCTGCACGCCGTTTGAGGTGAGCGTGGCGCCGGAAAGACCGTCAACGGCAAATTCATCACCGGGACGCGCGCCCCCTTTCACCACCTTCAGCGCAGGCTGACCGTTGTCATCGAGCACTTTTTTACCGACAAACTGGGCACGCCAGTTAGGGTTCTCAACTTCGCCACCCAGCCCCGGCGTTTCGCCCTGATCGTAATAGGTGATGCCTTTGACCGTGCGGCCATCGGTATCCAGTGCCACAAAGGCGTACATCATTGACCACAAGCCGTTGCCGTAGATGGGCAAAACCACTTCCTGCACGCGTTTTTGCTCGTCACGCACCAGGTAGATCTCCGCGATGTTGCTGCGGCGCTTAATTCCTGCCGGATCCTGCGAGGCGTCAAGCATGGTGCTCATCTGCGGATCTTTTAGCGCCAGCGCCTGGTTATATTTCGCCGGGTCTTTATCCATCAGCTCACCGGTTTTTAAATCCACCAGCCGCGCGGTAATGCGTTCGGCGAACACGGCCGCGACGTCATCCTTCGTCATGCCGTCCTGCATCAGCCCGGCCACGGCCAGGATGTTGCGCTGTTTGTCCAGCGCACGTTGCTCCTGCTGCAGCGGTTTTAACCCTACGGCAGAACCGGCCACGATGACGGAACAGACCAGGCACAGTACCAGCACCACCAGCAGCGTTTTGCTGATGCTGTCGTTATTTTTGATCTCAGCCACGCGCCTTCCTCCGCTTAATGTTGGCACGCACGACCAGATAGTCGAACAGCGGCGCAAACAGATTGGCAAACAGAATGGCCAACATCATCCCTTCCGGATAGGCCGGGTTGACCACGCGAATCAGTACGCACATCACCCCAATGAGCGCCCCATAACACCATTTCCCCCTGTCGGTAAACGAGGCAGAGACGGGATCGGTGGCCATAAACATCATGCCGAACGCAAAGCCCCCCAGCACAAGGTGCCAGTACCACGGCATGGAGAACATCGGGTTAGTTTCTGAACCAATAAGATTGAACAGCGTGGCGGTGAGCACCATCCCAAGCATGACGCCAGCGACGATGCGCCAGGACGCCACGCGGCCAAAGAGGATGATGGCCCCGCCGATCAGGATCATCAGGGTAGACACTTCACCAATGGAGCCCGGGATGTTGCCAAGAAACGCGTCGAACCAGGTCACAGGCTGGCCGGTGGCATTGTTGATCAGCGTTTCGCCGCCGCCTGCCGCCCACTGTGAAAGTGGCGTAGCGCCCGAAAACCCGTCTGCCGCCGTCCATACCAGGTCGCCAGAGATTTGCGCCGGGTATGCAAAGAACAGGAACGCGCGCCCCGCCAGCGCGGGGTTAAGGAAGTTACGTCCGGTTCCGCCGAAGATCTCTTTGGCAATGACCACGCCAAAGCTAATCCCCATCGCCGCCTGCCAGAGCGGCAGCGTTGGCGGAACAATCAGCGCAAACAGAATAGAGGTGACGAAGAAGCCCTCGTTGATCTCATGTTTGCGGATAATGGCGAACAGCACTTCCCAGAAACCGCCCACGATAAAGACGGTCATATAGATTGGCAGGAAGAAGACGGCACCCAGCGTCATCATGCTGATCCAGCCGGCATCTGCCGCAAAGCTCACGCCCAGCGTCTGCGCCAGACGATAGTGCCAGTCAGACTGGATCACCTGCGCCAGCTGCTCTGCATCGTACATGTGATGCAGCGCCGGAATAGTCTGCAACCCGACGTTGTACATGCCCCAGAACATCGCCGGGAAGACCGCGAACCAGACCAGAATCATCATGCGCTTCAGGTCGATGGCATCGCGAACGTGCGCCGCGCCTTTCGTCACCAGACCCGGCGTGTAGAAAATGGTCGATGTCGCTTCATACAGCGGGTAGTACTTCTTCAGTTTACCCTCGGTAAAATGCGGCTCTATTTTTTCAAAGAGGTGTTTTAATCCCATGATTATCCTTCCTGCTCAATGCGGGTTAACACCTCGCGCAATACGGGTCCATATTCGTATTTACCCGGACACACATAGGTACACAGCGCCAGATCTTCTTCGTCCAGCTCAAGACAACCCAGCGCCTGCGCGCTGTCGGTATCGCCGGCAAGGAGATCGCGCAGCAGCATGGTTGGCAGAATATCTAGCGGCATCACGCGCTCGTAGTTGCCAATCGGAACCATGGCGCGCTCACCGCCGTTTGTGCTGGTGGAGAAGTTAAACAGCTTATGACGCAGGAAGTGGCCGAGCGTGGTGCGGGTCACGGAGTATTTTTCTGCGCCCGGCAGCACCCAGCCAAACAGCTCTTTCTCGCGCCCTTCCAGCACCACGCTTACCTGAAGATGGAAACGTCCCAGCCAGGCCATCGGGCCTGTTGCGTGTCTGCCGCTCAGCACCGAGCCGGAGATAATGCGGTTTTCACCCTCTTTTGTTTCGCCAGCCAGCAGCGCTGTAATGTCTGCCCCAAGCAGAGTGCGAACCAGACGCGGTTGGGTTGCCTGAGGGCCGCCAATAGCGACAATGCGTTCTGCATGCAGTTCGCCCGTGGTGAACAGCTTACCGATAGCAATCACGTCCTGATAATTGAGGTGCCAGACCTGTTTCGTCAGGCTCACCGGCTCCAGGAAGTGGATATGCGTGCCCACCAGCCCCGCCGGATGCGGCCCGGCAAATTCATTAAAGGCGACCTGCCCTTGTGGGTGCCCGCCCAGCTTACCGCCGCTGGCCTGGCAGACATGCACTTTACCCGGCGTCAGGCGCGTTAAAACGGTGAGACCGGCATCGAAAGCTTTTCGTTCGGCCAGAATGAGAGGCTGCGGGTCCGCGCTGAGCGGATTGGTGTCGATGGCCGTCACGAAGATAGCCGCCGGCACGGTGCCGGGCACGGGAGTTTTGCTGAAGGGACGCGTACGAAACGCCGTCCACAGCCCCGACTCCAGCAGTTGAGCCTGCACCGCTTCGCGGCTAAGGGTAGCGAGATCGGCCTCGCCGTAATGCGCAAATTCGCGTTTCTCGTCACCTTCAATTTGAATAACAACCGATTGCAGGACGCGGCGCTCACCACGATGGATGGCAGCGACGGTGCCGCTGGCAGGGGCTGTAAACATGACGCCGGGATTTTTTTTATCCTCGAATAGCGCCTGTCCTTTTATTACGCGATCGCCTTCCTGCACCAGCATCGCCGGGCGCATCCCCACGTAGTCATCACCCAAAATAGCGACGTGGTGAATGCTGGCGCCCGGCGTTACGTGCTGTTCAGGCACGCCAGAGATGGGCAGATCGAGTCCTTTTCTGATTCTAAACATGTGGTTAGCAGGTATCCATGAACAACAATCCAGAGTGGCCGGAGTGTACCATTTTGGGCCCCTGCAAGGGCAGTAAATCCGTCGTCCGGCGCGCCGAATTGCGAGCTAATGCGCAAAGTTCCTGGAGTCAGGACAAGGTGAATGGGTTATAACGTAAAACTAATTTGTAAACTCAAAGGTTGGCTCTTGCGAAAATCTCCATCGGTGCTAATGTGAGCGCTCCTGTCCAGATTAGTCTGATTTCGGGTGTCTTTTGCCGTTCTGGCAAGTTGGTCATTGTTTTATCAAGGAACCAGTAGTATGCGTAAAATCGCATTGTTCATTGCGATGCTTCTGATACCGTGCATGTCGTTTGCCGGGCTGCTTGGCAGCAATAGTTCAACGACGCCGGTCAGCAAAGAGTATAAACAGCAGTTGATGGGATCCCCGGTTTATATTCAAATCTTCAAGGAAGAGCGCACACTCGAGCTGTTTGTCAAAATGGGCGAGACGTATCAGCTGCTCGATAGCTACAAAATCTGTAACTACTCTGGCGGGCTGGGGCCAAAACAGCGTCAGGGCGACTTCAAAAGTCCGGAAGGGTTTTATAACGTTCAGCGTAACCAGCTAAAACCGGACAGCCGCTTCTATAAAGCGATTAACATTGGCTTCCCCAATGCCTTTGACCGTGCTCACGGTTACGAAGGTAAATACCTGATGATCCACGGTGCCTGCGTGTCTGTCGGCTGTTATGCGATGACGGATTCCGGCATTGATGAGATTTTCCAGTTTGTCACGGGCGCGCTGGTCTTCGGCCAGCCGAATGTTCAGGTCAGCATCTACCCGTTCCGTATGACGGATGCGAACATGGCGCGCCATAAGTACTCGGTTTACAAGGATTTCTGGCAACAGCTAAAACCGGGCTATGACTACTTCGAGCAGACCCACAAGCCGCCGGTGGTATCCATCGTCAATGGCCGTTACGTGGTGAGCAAGCCGCTTAGCCATGAAGTAGTCCAGCCGCAGCTGGCGTCAAATTACGCGGTCCCCGAGGCAAAATAGCACCCACTCGCCTGGCATGATCTTTTGCCAGGTTTCGTTGCCCGTCAGCGGCTGCGTTGCAATGACGGTGACCACATCGTTCGGTGTGGTCTCCTTCTGAAAATCAATTTCCACATCCTGATCGAGCAACGTGGCGACGCCAAACGGTGCGCGACGGGTGATCCAGAACAGGTTGGTGGAACAAAACGCCATTACATAGCGCCCGTCAGACAGCAGCATATTGAAGACGCCCTTCTCGCGTAGCTCAGACGCCAGTGACGCGATGTATTTAAAAACGGCGGTCATGTTGCCGGGCGTGCGGGGATAACGCTCGGTCAGCTTGTGCAGCAGCCAGCAGAACGCTTTTTCACTGTCGGTTTCGCCAACAGGTCGAAAATTGCCGGTTTCCAGCGATTTATAGCCCGTAAGCTGTCCGTTATGCGCATAGGTCCAGTTACGGCCCCATAGCTCGCGGGTAAACGGATGGGTATTTTCCAGCGCGACTTCCCCACGGTTTGCCTGCCGAATGTGGGCAATTACCGAACAGGATTTTATGGGGTAGTCCTGCACCAGTTTAGCAATGGGTGAGTTAAAGCTGGGTTGTGGGTCTTTGAACGTGCGACAGCCTTTGCCCTCGTAGAAAGTGATGCCCCAGCCGTCTTTATGCGGCCCGGTTCCCCCACCGCGCTGAACCAGCCCGGTGAAGCTAAAGCAAATATCGGTTGGCACATTGGCGCTCATCCCGAGCAGTTCGCACATATCTCACCTCCACAACAGCGGGGGGCACCGGTACCCCCCAGCGAAGTCTTACTTAACCATCTCTTTTTCGATCAGCTGGATCAGGATGTGGATCACTTTGATGTGAATTTCCTGAACGCGGTCAGCATAACCAAAATGCGGAACACGGATTTCAATGTCCGCCGTACCGTCCATCTTACCGCCATCTTTACCGGTCAGGGTGATCACTTTCATCCCTTTTTCACGCGCTGCCGCAATGGCTTTGATCACGTTCGCAGAGTTACCGGACGTCGAAATACCCAGCAGCACGTCACCTTCACGGCCTACCGCCTCAACGTAGCGGGAGAAAATGTGGTCGTAACCGAAGTCGTTGCCCACGCAGGAGATGTGGCTTACGTCAGAAATCGCAATAGCCGGGTAGCCTGGGCGGTTTTCACGATAGCGTCCGGTCAGCTCTTCTGCGAAGTGCATGGCGTCGCAGTGGGAACCGCCGTTACCGCAGGAGAGCACTTTACCACCGGCTTTAAAGCTGTCGGCCAGCAGGACCGCCGCGCGCTGAATAGCGTGAATGTTGGCATCATCTTTCAGAAAGTTCGCCAGCGTTTCCGCCGCTTCGTTCAGTTCGTTACGAATAAGATCCTGGTACATGAGGATAATCCTTCAGTATTGATGAAATAACACAGTGGAGTGTACCGGATAGCGGTAAAAGCGAGAAGCTAAAGCCATGCGAATCGTCCGGCGTTTTGCTTTTTTGTGCCGGCTAAAACGCGAACAATGTGAACCAGGTTGTAATTATTTTGTAAACACATTGCTAAAGGAAATGACATCAACTACAACCATATCATCACAAGTGGTCAGACCTCCTACAAGCAAGGGAGCTTTTCTTTATGATGATTTTGAGCATTCTCGCAACCGTTATTCTGCTCGGCGTGTTGTTCTATCACCGCGTCAGCTTATTACTGAGTAGCCTTATTCTTCTGGCCTGGACGGCCGCACTTGGCGTCGCTGGCCTGTGGAACATTTGGGTCCTCGTCCCGCTGGCCATTATTTTGCTGCCGTTCAACCTGACGCCGATGCGTAAGTCGATGATCTCCGCGCCGGTCTTTAAGGGCTTCCGTAAAGTGATGCCGCCGATGTCCCGTACGGAGAAAGAGGCGATTGATGCCGGTACCACCTGGTGGGAAGGCGATCTGTTCCAGGGCAACCCGGACTGGAAAAAGCTGCACAACTATCCGCAGCCGCGCCTGACCGCCGAAGAGCAGGCATTTATTGACGGTCCGGTAGAAGAAGCGTGCCGCATGGCGAACGACTTTGCTATTACCCATGAAATGGCCGACCTCCCGCCGGAGCTGTGGGCATACCTGAAAGAGCATCGCTTCTTCGCGATGATCATTAAGAAAGAGTACGGCGGTCTTGAATTCTCCGCTTACGCTCAGGCCCGCGTGCTGCAAAAACTGGCGGGTGTTTCCGGGATCCTGGCGATTACCGTCGGCGTGCCGAACTCCTTAGGCCCGGGCGAACTGCTGCAGCACTACGGAACGGAAGAGCAGAAAGATCACTACCTGCCGCGTCTGGCGCGCGGTCAGGAAATTCCATGCTTCGCGCTGACCAGCCCGGAAGCGGGCTCCGATGCGGGCGCGATCCCGGATACCGGCGTGGTCTGCATGGGCGAGTGGCAGGGCCAGCAGGTGCTGGGCATGCGCCTGACCTGGAACAAGCGTTATATCACTCTGGCGCCTATTGCTACCGTGCTGGGTCTGGCATTTAAGCTCTCCGACCCGGAAAAACTGCTGGGCGGTGAAGAAGATCTGGGCATCACCTGTGCGCTGATCCCAACCTCTACCCCGGGCGTGGAAATTGGCCGTCGCCACTTCCCGCTGAACGTGCCGTTCCAGAACGGTCCAACCCGCGGTCAGGATATCTTTGTGCCGATTGACTACATCATCGGTGGTCCGAAGATGGCCGGTCAGGGCTGGCGTATGCTGGTGGAATGTCTGTCGGTGGGCCGTGGCATTACCCTGCCGTCGAACTCAACCGGCGGGCTGAAATCGGTGGCGATGGGGATTGGTGCTTACGCCCATATCCGCCGTCAGTTCAAAATCTCCATCGGCAAGATGGAAGGTATTGAAGAGCCGCTGGCGCGTATCGCGGGTAACGCTTACGTGATGGATGCCGCAGCCTCGCTCATCACCTACGGCATTATGCTGGGTGAAAAACCGGCCGTGCTGTCCGCTATCGTGAAGTATCACTGTACCCACCGCGCGCAGCAGTCGATCATTGACGCAATGGATATCGCAGGCGGTAAAGGCATTATGCTCGGCGAAGGCAACTTCCTGGCGCGCGGCTATCAGGGCGCTCCGATTGCCATCACCGTTGAAGGGGCAAACATCCTGACCCGCAGCATGATGATCTTCGGTCAGGGCGCCATTCGCTGCCATCCGTACGTGCTGGAAGAGATGGCCGCCGCGCAGAATAACGACGTGGATGCCTTCGACAAGCTGCTGTTCAAACATATCGGTCACGTGGGCAGCAATGAAGTGCGCAGCTTCTGGCTCGGCCTGACGCGCGGCCTCACCAGCGCGACGCCGACCAGCGATGCGACTAAACGTTATTACCAGCACCTGAACCGCCTGAGCGCTAACCTGGCCCTGCTGTCTGACGTCTCGATGGCCGTTCTTGGCGGAAGCCTGAAGCGTCGCGAGCGCATCTCTGCCCGTCTGGGCGACGTGCTGAGCCAGATCTTCCTGGCCTCTGCGGTTCTGAAACGCTACGACGACGAAGGCCGTCAGGAAGCGGATCTGCCGCTGGTGCACTGGGGTGTACAGGATGCGCTGTATCAGGCAGAACAGGCGATTGACGACCTGCTGGCGAACTTCCCGAACCGCTTTGTGGCAGGAGCCCTGCGCGTGGCGATCTTCCCGACCGGTCGTCATTACCTGGCGCCGTCTGACAAGCTGGATCATAAAGTGGCGAAGATCCTTCAGGTTCCGAGCGCAACCCGCTCCCGTATTGGCCGCGGCCAGTATCTGGCCCCTACCCCGCATAACCCTGCCGGCCTGCTGGAAGAGGCGCTGCTGGACGTGATGGCCGCCGACCCGATTCACCAGAAGATCTGCAAACAGCTGGGTAAAAACCTGCCGTTCACCCGCCTGGACGAGCTGGCAAAACAGGCCCTGGCGGGCGGCATCATCGACAACAGCGAAGCCGCACTCCTGGTAAAAGCCGAAGAGAGCCGTCTGCGCAGTATTAACGTGGATGATTTCGAACCGGAAGAGCTGGCGACACAGCCGGTAAAGCTGCCGGAGAAGCACCGCAAACCTGAAGCCGCATAAGACGTTCAGCGTCCATCAACCCCGCTCCGTGCGGGGTTTTTTATTGCCACATTTTCTCGTAATGACGTGCTACAGTGTCAAAAAGCGATCTTTTAAGGAGTCGGTATCGTGCCTGGTTTGAAGATTTCTGTTTTGCAGCAGCCTTTAGTCTGGATGGACGGTCCAGCCAACCTTCGCCATTTCGATCGCCAGCTCGAAGAGATTAGCGGTCGCGATGTGATTGTCCTGCCGGAGATGTTCACCACGGGTTTTGCGATGGAGGCTGCAAAACAGTCGATGCCGCAGGACGAGGTTGTGGCCTGGATGCACGCCAAAGCGCAGGAGACAAACGCGCTGATTGCCGGTAGCGTCGCCCTCCAGACCGAACGCGGGCCGGTTAACCGCTTCCTGCTGGTCGAGCCAGAGGGAAAGGTGCATTTCTACGATAAGCGCCACCTGTTCCGCATGGCGGATGAGCATCAACATTATGTAGCCGGAAACGAACGCGTGGTGTTTGAATGGCGCGGCTGGCGTATTTTGCCGCTGGTCTGTTATGACCTGCGCTTTCCCGTCTGGTCCCGCAACCGCAACGATTACGACCTGGCGCTGTATGTTGCCAACTGGCCTGCGCCACGTTCACTTCACTGGCAGGCGTTATTAACGGCGCGGGCAATTGAAAACCAGGCTTATATTGTGGGATGTAACCGCGTAGGCACGGATGGTAACGGACACCATTATCGCGGCGACAGCCGGGTGATAAGCCCGCAGGGAGAAATTATTGCTACAGCCGAGCCGCATCAGGCCACGCGAATTGACGCCGAGCTTTCGTTAACTGCGCTAACGGAATATCGCGAGAAGTTTCCGGCCTGGCAGGATGCCGATCGTTTTAGCATAGAAAATAAATAAAGGACATCGTCGTTTACTTTAGCCAGGTCGTACGAGAACCTAGTGCGCGACCTGGAAAATAAGCAATATTTACATTCACTCTGAATCTGACGTTCCCGCCCCCCCCTCTTTTCTTTTTATCGAAACATTCTATTCCAACCTTATAAAGTTTAGTCCTTCAATGTTTAACATTATGTTAATTGCAATAGCATTGCCAAGTGAAAAGAAATAACCATCCATTAACAAAACAGAAGAGCAATAACCAAAAAACCTGTAAACTGGTCATTTAAGAAAATCTGTAAACACTTGAAAAATATAGACTTAAATCTTAAATGCAGTCTGGAAAGGTGTGTTCAGACTATTTAATTAAGACTTATACCTGGTATTCAGTATGATGCCTCACATCAAACGACGAGGTTGATGCTTCGTCCAAAGCTAATATCGTGCTTAATCATCGCGCATTAAGGTGTAATATGTCTTTCCACACTAATAACTCTATTTATTTATCTCATAATGATGGTCAGCAGGTGAGCCACACGCCGTCTATGCATTGCTATGGTTGTGAGAAAAAATGCCTGTTTGGTGACGCTGAAGCGTGCGCTCATAAAACCTGCACAGGACTTGAATGCTATATTTGGCCTGATAACAATTCTTACCTTGTAGAAGGTATCCGGCACTATTTTGAATGTGTGAGCGACAAATATATTTCTCAGCCAGTCGTGATTATTGATTTTAGCCATAAAAATATCACCTATTTTCTGAACGATAGCTGGCTCGAACAATTCAAAAATATGCGCCTTATCCTCGTCACTGACAAAAAGATGACGGCGATTGCCCATTACTGGTTCTATAACGATACGTTAGAGACCACCATCAGCTCTATTATCTTTTATGATGATTCCGCTGAGGAGGTTGCCACGAAACTGAAGAAAACGTTCCTGGCAAAAACGATCAAACCATCCGGGAGCAGGCCAAAGCTGAGCCAGAATGAATTCAGCCTGTTTTCGTTCTTGTTCAATGGATGGACACCTAAAAAAATCGCGTATCAGAACGGTACCAGCGTCAAAAACACCTATGCCATGAAAAACAGAATTGAGCGAAAACTGGGAGTTTCTATCACCCGCCTGGTGAATTAGCCTTAAATGGTATTGCGTAAAAAAATCGACAATCACGGATGGGAATTAATTTCTGTAGAAAATTCCTGGATAAACGATGCTTTATCTCATAACAACTCGTTTTTTTTCCTTAATGCATTATTAATATAAATATTGATATATTATAGTAGATTTAACATTTATAATTTTAACGCATAGAGTTTTATCACATGGATATCGTTACTATTAGACATATTGAGCACAACGACAACACTATGCGCTGCTATGGGTGTATGAATAAATGTGTTTTTCCTTCTTTTCGTACTGAACAACAGGGCGAGTGTAATGGTTCTGAATTTTATATCTGGCCTGAAAATAACTCTTTTTTGATAGAAGGTATATTACAATACTTTAACAACATTACGGTTAAAATCATTTCTCAACCCATTGTAGTCATTGATTTTAACTATAAGAATATAAATTTTTTCTTAACAAACAGCTGGTTAGATCGTTTTAAAAACGCAAGACTGATCCTGATAACTGATAAAAAGATGGCCGCGATTGCCCATTACTGGTTTTATAACGACACAAGCGAAACAATAATCAGCACCGTCATTTTTCATGATGATATTATTGATGATATAAAATTTAAAATTCGCCAGTCGTTCCTTGGCAAGATAACGCGACCTTCGGAGAAGAAGGCCAAACTTAGTGCAAATGAATACGCCCTGTTTTCTGAATTGTATAAGGGACAACTCCCGAAAAAGATAGCCATGAAGAATGCTACAAATGTTAAAAACATTTACGCCATGAAGATAAGAATCGAGAACAAGCTGGGCGTACCTATTTCAAGGCTCGCCAGTTAACCCTCAGTTAAAAAAACCAGAAAAAACATAAACCTGGATCAAACCACATATAATATTCTTAATCATGCAGTGGTTTATCTTTATTGTGTACATATACGGCTAACTTTACACTACGATATTGCCAGCGCTTGTAATTTCACTATAACCATCAGCCATAAACTTCGTACTTACGGATGTTCCTGGTCAATTTTAATAGCATGCCTTCACTTTATTTTTAAAGTAAGGAACGTAACTACAGGTCTGGATTCGATAATGAATACGCATCTTTCCACCGTAAAAGTTAATTCAGAGCACGATTTCAATAATATTGAAGAACCCAGAAAAGATTCTCTTCTGTGGGGTGTTGAATGGCTTTGTGCACATCACGCAAAGTATGCCAGCAAAGAAGTTCTTTACGCTGGCTTGCCGAAAAGCGACAAGCTTGAGCCGGAAATGGCTCTGCGTATGCTCGATCAGATGGGGATATCTGCTGGCTGGGTAAAACGCGATCTTAATTCAATATCGTCCTGGCTCTTTCCGCTGCTGATCGCCCGCAAAGATGGAACGTATTGCATTATTACCGCGCGTAACGGTAAACGCGGACAATTCACCTATCAGATCGTGGTGCCTGAAAACGAAGGAATACTTACCGTTTCAGCGGCTGATTTGCTGGAAGTTTACGGCGGCTATGCCCTTGTCACCACGCCAAAACCCAGTCTGGATGCGCGTGCCGACGATCTTCTCTTACCGAAAGCGCAGAATGAAGGTCACTGGCTTTACTCAACGCTGTGGCGCTACCGCCACTATTTTTACAGCGCTGCGCTGGCGGCACTGCTGGCAAATATACTTACGCTGGCTGGCACCTTCTTTACGATGAACGTCTATGACCGGGTGATCCCGACGCAGGCCTATGTCACCCTCTGGTCGCTGGCTATTGGCGTCGTGATTGCCAATATATTTGAGTTTTCCAGCCGCCAGATCCGCGCATACCTGATCGATATCGCGGGGAAAAAGGCAGACCTGATCCTGGGCGCGAAGCTTTTTCGCCAGGTGATGTCTATGCGCATGGAATATAAACCACAGTCTTCCGGGACCTTCGCTAACCAGCTGCGCGATTTTGAGGCTGTACGGGATTTTATTACCTCTGCGACGCTCGCCACGCTCTCCGACCTGCCCTTCTGCGTGCTGTTCATGTTCATCATTTATATGATTGGCGGTCCGCTTGCCGTGGTGCCCCTGGTGGCAATGCCGCTCATTTTAATTGCCAGCATCGTTATTCAGTGGCCGCTGGGTCGCTATATGGAAGAAAACGTTCGCGAGATTTCACTCAAGCAAGGCCTGCTGATTGAAAGCATTGAGGGACTTGAAGCCCTGAAAGCTGCGCAGGGTGAAGGCGTTATGCAAAAGCGCTGGGATGATTTCAGCGCGCTGGCTGCCGCTTCCTCCATGAAAACCCGCAACCTTTCCATGCTGACAACCAATTTTGTCTCCTTCGTTCAGCAAATTACCACGGTCTGTATTGTTGTGCTGGGTGTGTATTTGATCCACGCGGGCGAGCTGACGATGGGCGCCATGATTGGCGTGGTGATCCTTTCCAGCCGTTCTCTCGCCCCGCTGGCATCCGTTGTCGGGCTGGCGTTGCGTTATCAGCATGCCAAAACGGCCCTGAAATCGCTTAACCAGCTGATGGATACCCCCACTGAACGCGATTCATTAATTACCTACCTTCCAACGCCGAATTTCACGGGCAGCATGCGCCTGCACAAAGTGGGGTTTACCTATCCAGTGCCGGGAATGATGGTAGCCCCGCGCATTCTCGAGAATATCAGTATCAATATTGAAGCCGGTGAGCAGATTGCGATTCTGGGCAGGATCGGCAGCGGGAAGTCTACCCTGCTGCGGGTGATGGCGCGCCTGTATCAGCAGAGCAGCGGGCAGATATTCATTGATGACGTTGATGCAACCCAGGTTGATCCGGCGGACTGGCGTGCGGCCGTAGGCTATGTCGGGCAAGACTGCCGTCTTTTTTACGGCACGCTGCGTCATAACATCATTATTGGCAACCCGGGCGTAAGCACGGAAGAGTTTCTGCGCGTGGTTCGCCTGACCGGGCTGGATCAGGTCGCGGCCAGACACCCGCTGGGTTTTGACATGCCCATTGGTGAAATGGGGAACTGCCTGTCGGGTGGACAAAAGCAGCTCGTTGCACTTGCCCGCTGCCTGTTGCTGAGGCCGAAGATTTTACTGATGGATGAACCGACCAGCTCCATGGATGCGATGACGGAGACGTTATTCCTGCGGCGGTTAAAAGAGGCCACAAAGGGGCAAACGCTGATCATTGTCACGCATCGCATGTCCGTACTCAGTCTGGTTGAACGCCTGATTGTGCTGGAAGACGGGCACGTTGTGAAAGACGGGGCAAAAGATCGGGTCATGGAAAGCCTGAATGAGAACGTGCTGAAGAAAAAACAAACGATGCATTCGGTTGAAGAAAAGCAACAGGAACAAGGTGTGAAGGGATGATGAACGAGGACGATGTGAATCAGAACGCCTCAAAAGGAGAGGCCGATAGCGGAGCGGGAGCTTCCTCCACGGCGTTGAGAAAGATTGAGGGCGGCGCCGGAAAAACAGCGCTGGCGGTGCAAAAACCGCAGCCGACAGGAAAGGTAAAAGCGGACGATCTGAAATTCATGCATGACCTGCAGGGCGCCCTGATCGCGCAGAAAACCCCTTTCAGCATGATCATGCTCTATACCATCACGATGGTTGTCGTCGTCGCGCTGGTGTGGGCACATTTCGCTCGCGTTGAAGAGATTACGCGTGGCGATGGAAAAGTCATTCCGGCCAGCCGTGAGCAGCTTATTCAGAGCCTGGAGGGGGGCATTCTTGAGGAGCTGAACGTTCAGGAGGGCGATATTGTCGAGAAAGGACAAATCCTGCTGAAAATTGACCCCACGCGTGCCGGCGCCAGCTACGGTGAATCGCTTTCAAAAGTTCAGGGGCTGAAGGGCAGCATTGCTCGTCTCAGGGCTGAAGCCTATGACACCCCCCTGACCTTCCCGCCGGAAATTGCAGGGATTGAGTCCATCGTGCGTGATGAGACGCAGGCCTATAACGCGCGCCTCAAAACCCTGAATGAAAGCGTACAGGCATTGCAGCGCAGCCTGTCGCTCGCGCAAAACGAGGTCAGCCTTTCCGAGCCGCTGGCTCGCAAAGGGCTGATGTCCGATGTGGAGATCCTGCGCCTCAAGCGTCAGGCCAACGAGTTCAGCCTGCAAATAGCCGAACGGACCAACCGCTTCCGCTCTGATGCCAACAGCGAGCTAAACCGTCTGGAGTCTGAACTGGCGCAGGCGGAAGAGATCCTGCGCGGACGTCAGGACGTGATGAACCGTACCACCGTTGTCGCCCCCGTGCGCGGCACGGTGAACAATATCCGCGTGACCACGCGCGGCGGAGTTATACAGCAGGGTGCGGAAATCATGACCATTATTCCGCTCGAAGATAACCTGCTGGTCGAAGCCAAAATTAAGCCCTCTGATGTGGCATTTATTCATCCGGGTCTTCCCGCGACGGTAAAAATTACCGCCTACGACTACGCCATTTACGGCGGCCTGACCGGCGTCGTCGAACACCTGAGTTCAGACACGCTAATTGATGAAGAGAAAGCCCGTCAGGGACGTGGCGATTCGACCTATTACCGGGTTTTTGTCCGCACAAACCGGGCGGCGCTACAGGTTAAAGATAAAGCGTTCCCGATCATTCCGGGGATGGTGGCAAACGTTGAAATCAGAACCGGGGAGAAGACCATTTTGTCTTACATCCTCAAACCAATACTGAAAGCGCGTGAAGCATTCAGGGAGAGATAATTTTATGGTTAAGGCACGTAAAGAGCGCCGTTGGGCCAGGGTTGCAGCCGCGGTTGCACTCTGTTTGCCCTGCTCTTCTTTTGTCACCCCGCTTCACGCGGCTGACGCGGCGCAGATCAAAAACATCCCGGCCTCGCTGCCGCCTATGCGCACGCAGTCAGAACTAAACCGCGCATCGCAAACGCAGCCGGTAGCACGCGCGCGTTCTCAGAATGCCGCGCCTGCCACATCCTTGCCTTCTATGCGCACGCAGTCGCAATATGCCAGTACGTCCAAAGCCGTGCCGACTCGGGCCTTCTCCGCGCCGCAACCTGAGCGTTATGCCACCGCACAGCAGCCCGCAGCGCCATTGTCGAAGCCGCAAAGCACGGCGGGTAACAGGGCCGCGCTGAAAAAGAATTACGACTTCTTCCCGGCCGTCACCGAATACTATAAGCCCGATCCGGCCTATGCCAGCGTTCGTCGCCACAGCGCGTCGGCAAATAGTCGCGCCACCAGCGGCATGGTGCAAGGCAACTTCAACGGCACCAGCACCAGTGATTCGCGGGAGTTTCTTCGCAGCATGGTCGCAAGAGCGCTGGCGTACAGCCCCGAACTTCGTGCAGCCTCCTCTGAGGTTCTGGCCTCGGATTATATGGTGGATCAGGTCAAAGGCCAGCGTTTGCCCCAGGTGCGGCTGGGCGTAACCTCGCCGTTGACGACGGTGGGCGGAGATCGGCAGGCTTCTTCCAACAACACGCATTTTAGCGACTCCAGCGGAACCGTATCCGTTAATACACCAATCATCGACTGGGGCAGGATCGGTAATCAGGTGGATAATTCGCTGGAGACGGCCAAGGCCGCTCGTTATTCAAAAGAGTATTCCCGGGAGCAGCTGGCCTATAACACCGTGTCTGAACTGATGAATATGAGCCGCTATGAGCAAAGCCGAATAGTGGCGAAGCATTACGTTGGTCGGATGAAAGAGCTGGTTAATATGCTGTCGCAAATTACCCAGGCGGACCGCGGCAGAGAGAGCGAGCTGGTACAGGCAAAAGCGAAACTGATGTCTGCACAAGCGAGCATGGACAATATCGAACATCAGCTGAGCGCGAGTAAAATTAAGCTGGTGCGCCTGCTTGGCGCAGAGCCATCGCTACCAGACGATCTCAACTGGCAGGATACGATTATTCCGGCATCGGTCGCCATTGCGTCGCTGGATAAGAACCCGATGATGCTGAACCTGCAAGCAAAAGTCCGCGCTGCGGAATATGAAGCGGAGAGCATTAAGGCCGCGGCGCTGCCGCAGGTCAACTGGGTGGTATCTAAAAGCACAGCCAAAGACAGCAACGGCAACGAAAGCGGCTGGTATACCGGCCTTAACGTCGAATGGGAAGCGTTTAGCGGCGGCTCTCAGCGTGCCGCTCAGATGACGGCCCGTGCCAAAGCTAACGTCGCGCAGCAGCAGTATGAGGTGAGTTACCGCGACCTGGAGTATCAAATCAACTATCAGGTGCAGGTCCGTGATTCGTCATTCCTGCGCGCCGATGACTACGATCGTCTCTCAGACGAAACAGACCGCGTGCGTCAGATGTTCTACCAGCAGTGGTATCACCTGGGCAAACGAACGCTGCTTGACGTTTTGACCGCTGAAAACGACCACTTTAACAACCAGCTCTCCGCCATTAATAATCGCTATGACGGATACATTTCCAACGTAAATGTTATTGCCAGCGCCGCGATGATGCTGTCCTGGATGCGAATAACCTGAATCGTATCGACCTGATAAAAAGCCAGACCGTCAGTAATGACGGTCTGGCTTTTTTATTGCCTCTGACGCCTTACCACAGCGGGTTTTCTTTATCGATCTCCGCCCAGCGCAGATACATATCGCTCGACATCATGAAATCGTTATGCCATTTCCACCACGTATGGAGAGCGTAATAGGCCAGGCAAGGGAGGTAGCTGAGCAGGAAGTACACTTCAAACCACACCTTCCATCCGAGCAGGGTAAGCAGCAATCCGACAATCGCCGACCAGGCAAACTCCACGCCCAACAGCATCACCAGCCTCAGCCACAGCGGTTTCTCAGATAAAGCCCGCCAGGGGATCGCCGGAGAGAAAAAGAGATCGATCTCATTAAGGAAAAGGTGCCCCAAAAAGATATATCGCTTCGTGAACCGTAAAAACAGAAGATTGATTGCCAGCACCACCGCACAAAGCACCAGCATGGTAATGATGGACTCGAGGGTGAAGTACCGGCCATAGCGCTCAAATTGCTCACTGTTACGTAAGGGACTAATTGTCAGCAGGTTCATCACCACGGACATGACGATAGCGAGAGCGACATACTGGGACAGACGCTGATATTTCTTTTTGTCCCTTGCGGATGCGATGACCTGTCGGATGTAGATCGTGCGCAGTGCGGCGAACATCCCCCACATAATCAGCGGGGCAACGATGGTCAGCGTCAGCAGCACGATGTCCGGCTGAGCCAGGGTAAGCATCAGTGCACTAATGCCAGCGAAAACCAGCGTGGCGATAACCATAGCAACGAGAGGATCGTAAACAATCGGAGCCGTCGGCCGGGTCTCTTTCTTGAGAAAAATGGACAAGTCGACATTCTTAACCACGCACTTGTACGCCCAGAACGCCTTGAGGTCGGCAGTGAAGCTATACAGTATCAGCGCAAAAATAGCGCTCGCCAGCCAGACATCCTGTCGGGTAAAGGAGAACCCGGCATTTTTCCAGTAAAAGCCCAGCAGCACAAACGTCACGATATAGATAAAAAGAAGGGTCCTTTTATCCTGAAAGCGAATGAACGTTAAATAATCTGGAATCATATCTCGACCTTTACATCTCTAATGCTTTTCTACAGTGCAGAACGCGCTCGGCATTAAAACCGACGAAATCATTCAGCATTTGGCCAAGATAAGGTTTGTTACTCATCTCCAGGAACAGCGGGCTGCCTGGCTGTTCGATAAACCGCGTCATGGACTCACGCCATTTGACCGTGTGGGTCAGGTGCAGCGAGAGGTTTTCCTTAATGGCCTCCGGCACGATTTCTATTTTGCCCGTCACGTTCATCAGCACGTCGTACGCGGGTGAGGTGAAAGGCTGTCCGGCGAGAAAATCGCGCATCAGCTGTACGCCCTCTTCCATCAGACGCGTGTGCCACGCGCCGCTGACGCCGAGCTTAATCGGCTCATAGCCTTCGTCCACCAGCACCTTAGCGAACTCGCTAAGCGCAGCCGGTGTCCCGCCGATAACCTGCTGACGCGGGGTATTATCACAGCTAATATCCAGCTCAAACCCGTAGCGGGTGATGATGTTGCTCAGGGCGGCAAAATCCGCCCCCTTCAGCGCAATCATCGCGCCCTTCTGCCTTTTGCTGACCGCATCCATGGTGCTGGCGCGAAAATGGAGGGTGCGGAAAAGCGTCTCCAGCGAGATCGCACCCGCAGCGTAAAGCGCACTGTATTCCCCCACGCTGTGGCCACAGGCTCCCGTCACCCGCAGCGCCGGAAAACGCTCGCGGCAAAGGCTATACAGCGATACGTTAATTGCCGTGACGGCCAGCTGTTGCACTGTAGTCTGAATCAGTCTGTTCATCGGCCCCTTGAGGCAGAGTCGGCGCAAATCAAGCCCAGAAATATCGCTGGCACAATCCCATATCTGTTTCGTCGTTGAATTCAGATCCCAGAGATCGCTACCCATCCCAATCACTGGATTCCCTTGCCCGGAAAACAGCAGCACGACAGGCTGCGATGCGTTATTAAGCGTCATTGTCATTTCCTTATAAATAATACTTAAAGCCAACATAGCCACCGGCGACATCGCCGAAGAAGGCAAACTCAGAATTTGCGCTACCCAGTGCTGAATAGACGCCGGTATAGGCCTCCAGCTGGTCATCAATAAAGGTCAGCGGTGCGCTGAGGTGTAGCCCCGTCAGGGTGCTTTGATCCATCAGGTTGAGGATCAAATAGGGTTGCGCGGCGATCTGATGCGTGAACTGCACGCTGGACCAGGCGTTGAGATAGTGTTTCCCCTGCAGCATGCCTTTATTGCCCGTATTGCTTATCTCGGAGGCCATCAGGTACTTGTAGGAATCAAATGCCCTGTCGAGCGGCGCATAGCCTGTCGCGGTGTTCAAAAAGGTCATCAGGTCACGCTGTTTATTCCACTCAGAGCGCGAATAGCCTTCGCTCTGGTAGTAATATTCCAGTCCAAACACGTTGAAGGTATCGGAGGTGTATTGCGCACCAACGGCCACCTCCACGCCCTGTTTATCCTCTGTTTCATACAGCGAGCCGGGGAATTCATATCGCGCCAGCTCAGCAGTTTTTTCGTCCGACAGATGACGCCAGCGCTGCTCCGCATGCCACGCCAATTCGGCATTGATGGTGAGCTGCGGGGTGTAGTGGTAACTGTCTGAAAGCGCAACCGAATGCGAATCGCCCATCAGAACGCGCATACCCGGCGTATGGTTACGGAAAGCGTGAGAGGTATAGCCCAGCAGCCATGACTCACTGCTGTTGCCGCGCTGGTTTGCAGACCAGTTTCCGGAGGTCAGATAATATTTATCAATTGAGGCCAGCTTCGGAATCACCGTCAGCGAGAACGACTCATCCCGGTTGTCCATCGACAGCGTTGCCGCCCATGAAGAGGACTGATAAGCCGTACGGAGCTCGGGATCGTAAAGCCGCGTTGGTTTTGCTCCGTCGTAATAATGCGGCGTGAGATCGGAAGGCGAGCGCAGGAAGAAGAGCCCTTGCCTGGCCTGGAGTTTGCCAACCTCAAGCTGCAGGCTGTCCGACACGGTATAGGCAAGCTTGAGCCGCTCAATGAGCAGACGCGAGCGGCGATCGTCCTCTTCAAATGCCCCGAGCTTGCGCGGCGTGTACCAGGTCAGCCCATAGACGGAAAAGTCCAGATCAAGCGCATTATCAATCAACGAGCAGCGACTTGAAACATTCACTCCGGCATCGTTATAGATATTGTGTCTGGTATACGGGTTTCGACCGTTGATTCGCCAGTCTGAAATCTGTTTTTTAACGGCGGACACCTGCTCATATAACGTCACGGACGTGTTTTTTGCGACGTCATTACCCGAGAGGCAGTCAGCAAACACGCTTACCGGCAGAGCAGAAAGCACGAGGGTTAATCCGGTCAACGTGCGCTTCATTTCACACCTCGCTGAATAGACTCGCGAGTGAACGCCGATTCAGGTAGCGACTCCAGTCGGACGTCGCTGTACTCCATGACGGAATAACTGTTACCGTGACGCGCCTCTTTCACTGTAATTTTCATCGGCCGCATCTTGCCTAATACCATTTGGAAATCCTGATATAAAACTTCTTTAACTAACTTATTATCCAGAGAGAAATAGGCCGCCTTATACGGACGGTTATCTCCCACGCTTTCGACGTAATACATCACCTTCGGCCAGGTGACCTCCGCAGATTTGCGGACCAGCTCCAGCACGTAACACCGCGCCTCACCGCAGGCGGTTTCTCCCTTAAGCGAGGCGTCGTAGGCATATTCAAAGTTGGTGACAATCACGTCGCCATTGGATATTTGCCCAATCAGCCGCTGCTGGCGGGAGACGGGAACCGGACGGCGCAGTTCAGGGGTGTAGAACCATAGATCGTACCAGTCTGAGAGCAGCACCTTGCCCTTGTCGCGCGGGGGATAAACAAAGCGCGCCAGGGAGCGGGCATCCGCTTTTATTTCACCTTCTGGTTTCATAAAGCGCATGGAAATATCCAGCACCTGTTTATTTTCGGGCCGTGTGGCGCCCGCTTTAAATTCATGAATAGTGAGGGTGTAGCGAAACGGCTTATTTGGCGAACGGACTTCATCCGCACGGCGAATAATTTCCAGCGCGCGTTCGTCAGCAGCGGCAGAATAAGCCGCTGCTGAAAAGAGGCACGCCCCCATCAGGAGATGAGCAATAACACGACCTTTCATATCGTTTCCTTACGAGAATTTAAATGCATCCGAAATATTGAGACGTGAAGCACGCAGCGCGGGCAATACTGAAGCTCCCGTCGCGGCCAGGATCGGCAATACCAGGGTTATCCAGTTAAGCCCGGCGCTGTCGGTTTTGATAAATGCCGTGTAGCCCTGCGATTGTCCTGGCGACGGCGGCATCGCGATACCGTAGAGGTTAATCATGGCAGCAATGGCGTAACCAATCGCCAGGCTGCCCAACGCGCCGATAATGCCGATGAAAATGCCCTCCAGCAAAAACAGGCGAGTCACGTGTAGCGGCTTCAGGCCAATCGCCCTGAGCGTGGTAATTTCCCGGGTGCGCTCGATAATATTCATCGTCATCGAGTTACCGATCATAAAGATGACAATCAGACCAACGATGAGCTTAATGAAGAAGTAGATCCCTGATAAAAGCCCCTCGACCTGCTGATAAAATATCGAGGCCTCTTTCCAGTCTTTGACGATTAACGGTAATTTGTGGTCGGCAATAAATTGACGCAGTTTCGCCGTGAACGCGGCAGTATCGTCCTCTTTTAACAGGATCAGCACCTTACTCACGCTAGCGGTGCCCATAATACGTTGCGCAGTATCCAGCGGAATTTTCATCGCTACGTCATCGTAATCTTTGATGCCCGATTCAAAGATGCCGCGAAGCTTCATTGACAGCGCGCCCTGTCCGCCCTGCGTGTTGACCACCAGCACGTCCAGCCAGTCGTCATAGTGGGCATTGAGCGTTTTCGCCAGCCCGCTCCCAAGCGTGATTTCATCCGTACGGATGCGGGACAGATCGCTGCCGATGATTAATTTATCAAACGAACCCAGCTTCAGTGCCGGCAGCGGCTCTACGCCCAGCGCGGAGAAATAGCTGGAGGTTTCGCTCTCATACTGCGAAATAACACCGGTGAATTCCAGCTGGCCGGAGAGCGTCGAGATACTCTCGGCCAGAGTCGGATCGTTGAGGATCGCTTTCTTTAATGCCGGGTAATCTTCGATCAGACTTTTGTTTTTATTGGATGTTTCGAAATAGTTTTTATTATAAATCTGAACATGACCAATGTTAGTACGGATGGTTTGCTCTTTCAGGATCCAAAAGGAGTAATCAATAAAACCGCCGTACAGAAAAATCGACACGCCACCTAACATAATGGCGGCAATCGTTGAAAACGAGCGCCTTTTGTGGCGAAACAGATTTAAGAAAGCAAACTTTACGTCCCGCGAACGAAATAATACACACCAGAGGACAAAAAGCAGGATCAACACAACAACGCTTATCGCGAACATCATTTCCCCGGACATTTATTTCCCTTTCACCAGCGGTAACAGGACTTCTGTCACTTCGTTGATATCCCACTCTGGCGCATTGCCCGATGCCAGAGACGATGCGGTACTGGCATTACGCAGCTCAATCTCAGCCAGTAACGTGTCCGCCTGCTTCTTGCGTTTACAACTCAACAGTGCGCGATAGCGCATTTCGTTAATGTGTTCCACCAAACCGGCATTGAATATGCCAGGAGTTTTCAGCATCTGTTCCGTATCGTTTAACGTCACCACACAGCGTCCGATAGCCGCAGGCAAATACGCATCGACTCTCGCGCGCATGTAGCGCACCAGCGGATTCTCTGCATAGAGATCGACCGCCTCATCCAGGTAGAAAAAGCCCGTTTTGCCGAACTCAGATGCCCGAATAAAGTCATTGGTTTTAAGGAAATAGTCGGCCTGACGCAGCGTACCGTAGGCATAGAAAACCAGAGACAGAGGATTGTCGTTGGCTTTGTATTCCTTGAAGAGCGACTGCGTCATCTCGGCGAGCATGTCTGCCTCCATCGGGAAACCGCTTTTTATGACGTGCTCGGCTACCGGTGCCGGTGCAGCTTTGATGTTTCCGGCATAGGCCAGGCACAGCAGAAACCAGCAGAGAAGGAAAAAATTACGATTGTGAATCATGAACTAAAACTCCGTCCTTAATTTCAACCACGCGCCGTGCACGCTCTTTAAGCTGGCTGGAGTGCGTGGAAATAATAAAAGTGGTGCGTGTCTCCTGATTAATTTTCAGCAGGAGATCCAGAATGGCTTCCCCGGTGACCAGATCGAGATTTCCGGTCGGTTCATCGGCAATGACAACCTGCGGGTCGTGTGCCAGCGCCCGGGCGATGGCCACGCGCTGCTGCTGCCCGCCCGAAAGCTGGCCCGGTTTACGTTCGGTAAATCCCGCAAGCCCCACGCTCTCGATAAAATGCAGCGCCCGCTCTCTGGCTTCTTTTTTTCCGACATGGCCGTTTAACACCAGCGGGAAAAAGACGTTATCGAATACGCTCAATACGGGTATCAGATTGAAAAACTGAAAAATAAAACCCAGGTGCCTACCGCGGATCGCCGCGAGCTGTTCTTCCGGCAGATGGTTGAGTAATTTTTTCAGAAACATCACCGTTCCCACGGTGGGTTTATCAATTCCCGAGAGGATATTTAACAAGGTACTTTTACCGCTGCCGGACGGGCCGCAAAGCGCCAGAAATTCGCCTTTTTCTATTTCCAGATTGATATTTTTCAGGGCATCGACTTTGCCTTCGCCCGAGCCATAACTCTTATAGATATTGTTCAACGATATCATTGGGAGTTCTTTAATTATTCCGCTCATGGAGATGTCGTTATTCCTTGCAATATTCAATGTCGAAATAGCTGTAGCCAAACTGCTTGTCGGGAACGATGGTTCTTAATCGCCCCGAAAAATCAGCATGTTGTTTGAGCCAGGCGAAACTTAACGCTGGAGTCAGGCAGCCGCTGGCACCGTAGAGATCAACCAGATCCAGCGTGTTATTCGCGGGCAGTGCCGAGCGAGACAGCAGGTCTTTGCGCAGGCCCGAAAACGCAATCTGTTCAGGAACCTGGGTGTGCTCGATGGCATCGGCCATGACGTATTGCCCCCCCCTTCACCCGAATAGCGCTCTCCTGCTGGCTGAAGATGAAACATCCGGCGCGTTCAACCGTTAAATTCACGTCTTCGGCCTTGCCCCTGCGTTTCTCCCCCCACTTCAGGGAAATATCTTCATCAGAAAACACCAGGATGGGGATCGCCCGGTAAGCCGCACAAATCACCACAAAATCAAAAACATCCCAGCTCAGGTAATCGTTTGCCAGAGCGATGGCCTGCACGAAAGATTGCTTCTCGCTTCGCAGCTTGCACGTAGGTGCGTTAACCGAGAATTTCTTGACCAGGTTTTTCGGCAGCGTATCGATCGTTGATATGTGCAACGCGCTGGAAATATTCTCAAACGGCCCGGATTCGCCCCAGGAATCGACGTAGATAAATGCCGTACGCTGCTTTAATAGCTTCATACGCTCTTTGGTCGGCAGCGCCATCAGCGCGTCATCAGCCGCCTTCTCCATCGCCTCAAGATATTTTTGATAGTGAGGGTTACGGATCATCTCTCCCGGGTAGAGGTCCGGCTGCGTACCAAAACGTTTTAATCCCCATCCATTGGCGTGGGTAGATTTAAGCGCCTTATTAAATAAATGTGCTTCCCAGGCGTTTAACCAGCTGGGTTGATAGAAATAAAATTTATCTTCCGGCTCAACAAGCGAAAATGAGGATAAATACATATGGCTCTCCACGCTCCTTCAAAGGCCCCGGTGAATATCAGACATCACGGCACCAATGATTGAACCATCCACGCCAACGCCAACTTTAAGAAGATGTTTTTTGTGGTGCCCAATAATGCCCTGGTCAATAAGGACATGCTGCGCAACGCTTTCAATAATGGTGTCATTCCCCACCGGGGAAATAAGCTCTTGCTGCGATAACGTATGATGCCCAATAATTAAATCGACAATTCCTGAACCGGTGGCGGTATAGCCAATCTGGCCTTTGTAGGCGAGAACCGGAATGGTATTTTCCTCAGCGAAGACCGCTATTGCTTTAGCTTCCGCTTTGTCACTGATGGATGAGCCGTTACCGTGCGGCATGATTGCGCACAGTTCTTCCGCACTCAGGTCCGCTTTTTTCATCGCAGCCTGCATTACCTTCAGGATATTGGTGCTGAGCCATGAGCTGTCATTGCTTCTTCCGGCGCTAATCTGCGTGTAGGTGGTTTGCAGCCGCACGCCGGGGCCTGCCTTCCTTGCGCGGCGGTGACGCGCATTTTCGAGCAGAATCGCGCTGTATCCTTCCGCAAAAAGAACACCTTTACTGTTCTCACCGAAAGGCTGAACCAGGTGCGTATCCAGCATCGATTGGGTATCGAGGAACCAGATATCCTGGGTTTTTATTTTTGAGCAATTCACCACCAGCACAATATCAACGCCGCCATGCTCGATGGCCTGACAGCCTAAATGCACCGCCGTCATCGCTGAATTACTGGTGCAGTTCATATTGGGGGGGAGATACTGCAGGTGATATTTACGCGCAATATGTCCTGCAATCTTGTCCTGCGACATATTGTCGACGTGCAGCGTCATTAATGATTTTGAAAGATAAATATCTTCAACATCATTTTTGTTATAAAAATTCTTGAAGGCCATACCATCGACCCGAGGGCCGATGCCGGTTAAATAAACGCGAGCGTTACACCCGCCCAGCCACTGGACATCCAGCCCGGCCTGGGCGAGTGCATCGTCAATCAGACGATAAAGCAGATCTAATGCGCTATCATCCGTATGATCCAGCGTGGCAATATGCTTATTGCCATCGAACCCACACTTAATTGCCTCGTCGTCGGATTTAAACCAGGGCTTTCTTTCAACGCGTTTGCCCAGCTTCAGGTTTTGTATAAGCTGAAGGCTGTCTTCGGCAAACGGCAGGCAGGAACTGAACCCCGAAATAATAGCGGCATTATCCACAATATTATCCTTTAATCACAAACGCGTAGTAGTTGCCGCCTTCCGTCGCGCCCACCAGCAGCACGTGCTTAAGGGCCAGTTTCAACGGTTCACGAACGAAGTTAATTCGCTTATCGAAGAACTCAACGGTATGAGGAATAGCGGGAACCGCCTGCTTCTTAATACAGTCAATGATGACCGCCAGGTTAAGCAGCCCGGCAGCAGACGCGACAAAACCAAAGCAGGCGTTATAGTTCACCACAGGCACGTCCGGTTTTGCCTGCGCGAAGGCTTCAGCGATCGCATCGATTTCAATGCGTGAACTTTCATCGCTGCCTTTGCTGGTGCCGCAGACCAGGTCGATCTCCTGCGCCGTCACGCCGGCATCCTTCAGCGCGCGGGCGATGGCCAGCGCCATAGAGGCAGATTTCTCGCCCTGCTGTGAGGCGTCAAAATAGCTATTGCTACAGGATTTGCCGTAACCAACCACTTCTGCCAGCACCTCGGCGCCACGCTCCGCCGCGCGCTGCGGATCTTCCAGCAGCAGCATGCAGGCACCTTCGCCAGGGATATAACCCTTCGGATCGTTACCGTAGATGTGACAATCCCGCGCGTCAGAGGTCATATGGAGCTTCCGGGTGACCGCATCCATGTAGAGAGACATTGAGGGGAAATACTCGTCCGCACCGCCCACCAGCACCTGCGGCTGCAGATCCTGACGCACAATTTCGTAGCCGTAGGTTAATGCGCCGAGTGCCGCGTTTTCCCCGGTCGCCAGCGTGGTGGTATAGCCCTTGATCCCTTCGGAAATGCCGCAGAACGTTGGGATAGAGTTCATCAGCGAGCCCGGGAATTCAGAGGTTCTGACCTTGCGCGGATCGGGCTTCAGGCTTTGCAGATATTTGTAGGTGGTTTCCTGCGGGCCGCTGGACATTCCCATCACCATACCCAGCGCATCGCCATCACGTTTAATTTTACGCTTCGCCTGCTCCAGCGCTTCGGACAACGCGATCAGCGCAAACGTACCGCCACGGGTAGCTTTTCGCGGATCGAAGCGACGCAGATGTTTACGCGGCTCAAGGCCGGTGACCTGGAAGGTTTTGAAGTGCTCATTCGCTTCCGGACGGGTTGCCGTGAGATCGCTAAACGCTTCACCGAACAGGTCCTCAAACTGACGGGTCGTTTCGAGAACATCCAGCAGCTCTTTCGCTTCTTCCAGCGTGTCTTCCGGGAAGGTGACGCCCCCCAGCTCTACGCTTTGGCTTTGCTTCCAGACGTTGTCGAGGATCTCGTTAACGGTGTGGCCAATCGCGGAGACGGCACCGAGACCGGAGATCGCGACGCGCTTTTCGTCGTAGACGCTGACCGGAACGGAACACGGATCCATGCTGATAATCATGCTGCAGTTATTACCGCCGAACGCATAATTGTTCTTCATGAAGAGGTTGATTTTCCGATCGCGGAAGTCGTTCGGCACGTAGTCCAGATCGCAGTTAGGACGCGCGTTATTGAAGTTCAGCGTCGGCAGCACGCGGTTATCCGGTAACGTAACCAGGCAGGCGATCAGTTCGACGATCCCCGCCGCACCGATGTTGTGGCCGAAGTAAGACTTGGTAGAGCTAACCAGCAGCTTTTCGTTGTTAGCGAACACCTTTTTCATCGCCAGCGTTTCGATGCGGTCGTTCGCTTCAGTGCCGGTGCCGTGGGCGTTGACGTACTCAATCTGCTCTGGGGTGACGCCCGCGTTTTCCATCGCCTTATGCATTACCTGCACAGCGCCGCTGGCGCGCGGATCCGGTCCGGTTTCATGAAACGCATCGCAGGAGGTGGCATAGGAGAGAATTTCACCGTAAATGGTGGCACCGCGCGCAACGGCGTGCTCATATTCTTCCAGCACCACGGCACCCGCGCCTTCGCCAATCGACATGCCGGAGTTACCGGAAAACGGCGTGCAGGCTTCGGGATGCATCACGTTGAGGGCGTAAAACCCAGCGAAGGTTGGCAGGTAGATTGGCTCTGTCCCAACGGCCAGCATCGTTTTGCTTTTGCCGTTCTGGATATAGTCAAACGCCATCCCGACCGCGTTCGGGCTGGCCGTACAGGCGGTCGCCACCAGCTCAACCCCGCCCTGCAGCCCGAGCAGCGTAGAAACGCTGGAACAGCAGGAAGAGAAACCGCCTGAGAATAAGGCTTTACGCAGGGAGAAATCTTCCATACGTTGTTCGAACAGCGGTAAGAACGCCTCGGTGCCGGCGGAAGAAACGCCCACAATCAGCCCGGTGTCTTTCAGGTGAGCCTTATTTTCGGCCAGGCCCGCCTGGTTCAGCGCATCTTTTCCGACCTTGTAGGCCCAGAGTGCAGCATTATCCAGAGATGCAATTACATCATCAGGCAATTCTGAATAATCAATATCATGCAAAACTTCAGCCGCTCTGGCGTTTTCAAACCATTTTGAAAAACGCACGCTGTCGGTCACGCCATTTTTTTTATTTAATAATGCGTCTCTGAAATCCTGCAGGTTATCCGCCAGCGAGGAGAGGATCCCAATTCCGGTAATAACAACGCGTTTCCGGTTTGTCTTCATAACTATGTACCACCGTGTACAGACAAGTTACAGCATGAGAGGAGCCGTGGCATTAATTAATCCACGACTCTCCCTCACTGTTTCAGTGAATAATTAACTACAGCGCGCTTTTTGCTTTAGATGCATCAACAAAGCTGTGCTCGGTCGGATTAACCAGCATGCTCAGGTTATAGATGAAAGGCATCCCTTTGGTTTTCGCGGCGACGTTTTCAGAAGCGGTTTGAATATCAAAGCCGCTAATATCAGACCAGGCAAATTCATTCTCAATCAGTGCCAGCGCAATAACGCACTGCAGGGCTGGAGAGAAAATAGCCTTCGCCACTTTACCGACTTCCTGACCGTCAACCAGTACGCTGTCGCCTGAGGCAATACCCGCACATTCCCCTTCGACAATCATGCCGATTACCTTGCGAGAGCCTTCGCTATGGGACAACGCTTCCGCTGCCTCTTTACCCACAAAGCCTTCTTTGTCGTACTGTACGGCCCACTGCATCTGGAGCTCTACCGGGTTGAGGCGGTAGCCAGCCCACAGCGCCTCGTCCCAGCCAGGGTTTTCGATACGCACGATTTTCTGGTAGTCCAGACCGCCGGTCTTCAGCTGATATTTATCCCCCTGCTCCAGCAGCTGCTGCCACTGCTCCAGCAGCTGTTCCTGCTGGCCCACAACCATATAGGCGAACTCGCCGTGCTTGCCGCAGCGGAATACCATCAGCTCGTCGTCGGTATTCATATACTCATAGTAAGGCAGGCCGATAACGTCGAAACCGTGGATCTCAGACATCAGTTCCCAGGAGTATGGCCCTTCAACCATGATGGCCCCCCAGTTCTGCTCGCGCATATCAGCAATGTCCGGGGTTTCCTGAATATCCAGTTCGTCCGCTTTTACCAGAAGGGCATTCAGGCCAGCGATAATTTCCGCTGCAGGAATGTTTTCAGACATGATGTAATAGCCGTCTGAAGCGCAAAGGACATACACGTCACCGCGCACGGTACCGTCTTCATTCAGTACCAGAGAGTAAATCCCCTGCTCGTCACGGATAATAGAAACGTCCGCAGAGACATAGTAATTCACCAGAGCCCAGGCATCATCGCCCATCACGCTGACGATGGACATGTGGGAATAGTCCACCAGCAGAGCATTTTCACGCACGGCTTTATATTCCACCATCGGGTCGTGGTAGGCAGAAGGCACGTTGGCATTGTTATAAATGCCCATTTTCGCATTGTTTTTCAAATGAAAATCATAAAGAGACGTCATAACGGGATCCTGTTATTCGCAATGGTGAATTACGCTTTTTTCTTCTGGATGATAAATGTCGCCAGATTGTTGATACTTCTCATATAAGAAGGATCGTCGCTTTCGCTGACTTTAATATCGAAAACTTTATCCAGCATAACCACGATTTCCGTTGCATCAACGGAATCCAGTTTTAAGCCATTACCAAACAGGGCAGTATCATCATCAATTTGAGATTCATCGCGCTGAATATTCAAACGCTGAATAATCTCAGTTTTAATTGTCATCAGCACATCCTTGCGCTGGTCAATTTCGTTTTTCATTGTAGACATTGTATTAACTCTCTCAGGGGTTTACTTACTTTCGCGGTAATTAATAATTGTGCCGTGGCTGATTAGTCGCTTTCCGACGTTTGCCGTCACGGAGTAGTGCTTAAAGCCATGAGCATCAGAAAATGCCAGCTTGCTGGTGACTTCAATCGAGTCGCCAGGGTAGGCAATATCCTTAAATTTTAAATTCTGGGCAGCCAGTACGCCGCGCACCTGCGCGCGGCGGGTGCGGATGATCTCCCGCATTTCATCACGCTGAATGAGCGCATGGATATCGCGTAACGATTTGAGTTCGCCACCGTACGTCTCGCCGTAGATATCGCAGATATCGGTGAGGAACGAGAGGTATTCGCTGGCCTGCCCAAAGATTTCAGAAATAATCACCCCGGGCATGATCGGATCGTCCGGGAAGTGCCCGAGCAGATAAGGTTCGTTATAGGTGATGTGCTTCGTCACCTTCACAAAGCCATTTTCGCCGTATTTGAAGTCATCAATTCTGTCGACCATCAGCAGCGGCTGACGCCAGCCGCCCATTTCCAGAAAGATCTTCGAGGGGATAACGTATTTAGACATAACTCACCGCATCACCAGGCCGCCATCGATAACGATGGTTTGGCCCACAATGTAACTGGACGCTGTCGATCCTAAGTAAACGACGGTGTTCGCCACCTCGTCGCATTTACCCAGCCGGCGCAATGGAATAGACGCGGTAACGCCGCGCACTACCGTGCGGGAAACTTTTTTCACCATTTTGGATTCAATCATTCCCGGCGCAATGGCGTTAACGCGCACGCCGTACGGCGCCAGCTCGGCTGCCAGCGTGCGGGTAAATCCGAGGATCGCCCCTTTTGAGGCACTGTAGTTCGCCTGTCCGACGCTTGGAATAATGGCCGCAATGGACGCCACGTTGATGATGGCCGGGCTTTCCGCCGAACGCAGCAGCATTAATGCCTCTTTGGTCAGACGGAAAATACTGAACAGGTTGGTGTCTACTACCTGACTAAAATCATCAAAGCTCATCGAGGCGAAGAGGCTATCTTTGACAATGCCGGCATTGTTGACCAGCACGTCCAGCTTTCCGGCAGCTTGCGTCAGATGAGCGCAGAGCGCAGAAACGCTATGCGGATCGGCAAGATCGCACTGAATAATCGACAGCTTGTTTCCGGCAGGATGCGTCTCTTTCAGCTCCGTTAACTGCACGGCATTCGATTTGTACAGCGCATACACATCGCAGTCCTGATCGAGAAACTTCGCACAGATCGCCAGACCAATATCACCGCTGGCTCCGGTGACCAGAACCGTCTTTGCCTTCAGATCGTTATATTGATACATAATATTCACAAATAATTAGGTTAATAAAGTATGACAACGGCAGTCGCATAATTCTGACAATGCGAAATACTGAGCGAGGCATGCTTGAGCTGCTTGTCGTCAAGCATCTCTTTGACTCGCCCGGAAAAAATGAAATGGGGGCAGCCCAGTTCGTCATGGCTAATTTCAATATCTTTAAACGTAATCCCGTCGCGATATCCACAACCAAGCGCTTTAACCATCGCCTCTTTTGCCGCCCAGAAACCCGTGGCGCGTTCATAGTTCGGATCTTCCCGGTTAATTTTTATATTTTCCTGCTGGGTAAAGACGCGCTGTAAAAAATCATTTTGCCAGTTTGTTATCGCCCGCTTTATTCGCGAAACCTCCACGATGTCCGTGCCGATACGCATGTGTCATGCTTCCCTGTTCAGAGCTGATAAGAAATATTGAGATTAAAATTAAATTTGTTCACGTCCATGCTGCCGGGGAATTTTATCGGCATTGAGATGGACGAATCATATGCCAGGCTCTTCACGTTCCCCTGAATACCGAGCGTGCTGCCGATGATAATTTCCTGGCCATACTGGCTGTCTCGTCTTATGTGACCCGCGTCTACGCCTAAATAATAGTTAGCGTCAATTCCACGCACCGGACGATAAAACGTATTTTGCAGAAAGTATCCGCTGTTTCCGGTAAGGCCAACGCTGTTTTCAAACCCGCGCACGCTCCAGCGATCGCCTATCGTCATCTGATCCTGAAGCGTCAGCTCACGCGGTGCGTATTGCGCTAAAAAAAAGGCGCTATACACGCTGCTGCCGAGCTGGCGGGTGTAGTTGCTTTCAACGTTCACCAGCTGGCTAACGGGACTGACGTCGCCGTAGATCATATCGGGCGTATGTTCTGCCCCGAACCAGGTTAAAAAACGCTGCCAGGAGAGCGAGGAGTTCCAGTGAGCATTCACTAACTGTTGCTTATAGTTAACGCCAACCTTGACGTTATCCATATCGCGCTTCTGTAAGACCAGCGCTTCACCATCAACGGTATAGCCTGATTTCCGGCGCGTCAGCTCTGCACTGCCGCTCACCTTACGGGTTTTATCCCGATACAGCGTGCGCGATGCTTTGACGTTTGCGTAATCGCTTTTACCCGCATAGTCTACGCTGGTGTAGAAAAGCGGTATGGTCTGACGCGACCTGCTGGTGCTGTAGAACAGAGAATAGTTCCAGTAGCCTACCGGCAACGCGTAGTAACCACTCACACTTTCATAGCGGCCGCTGGTGCTTTTTGTTCCCGCCAGATAAAACAGGTCACTGAACCGGGCGATGTTATACAGGTAGCCCACCGCAGAGGTCAGGTATTGCCCCGTTTCTTTAACCCCCCAGTTGTTATAGCTCGCGCGCACGCTCCAGTTTTTCTCGCGGTTGGTGCGGATGTGAATCGTGCTATAGCCCTGCTTCGTACCCGGTTCGATGTTGATTTTGACGTCTACGCCCGGCTCCTGCTGGAGGTTTTCCAGCCCCTGCTCGATATCGCGAATATTCAGGATGTCTTCTTTCGCAAAAGGCAGCATCCACGGATTAATGTCGCTACTGTCGACAATAATCTTTTCAATTTTCCCTGCGCTCACGTCAAGCTTCAGCGTGCCGGACGAAATGTTTTGCGTTGGGATCGTAATTCGGGTTGTGATGTAACCCGCATCAATATAAAAGTCCTGCAGCGCCGCGGCAATTTTTACCACGCCAATACTGCCTACACAGCGGCCGAGGATCTCTTTTTTAATGGCCCTGTCGGTCTTACGCTGTAGAAAATCATTTTTAAGAACGAGCGACGTAATCGTAAAGCAGTTCTCTTCTTGCGGTAAATCATTCAGCCTGAATACTTTACGCTCGGTGCTGGAATAAACGTCCTGCCGATAAACCTTTTGCTCTTTGAAAGTATTCAGATCGGCATTTTGCTGCTGTTTGATAAGATTGTTTATGCCATCTTCAGCGAAAGCGTGAAAACTCAACAGCAACAATAGCGGTAAAAATTTAAATCGCGATTCCATTAACTTTCTCAGAAAAAAAGGCAGCAGAGTCTCGTTCTGACTTTGCGCTATCAGGCGATAGCTGCTGCCTTTTGTTACACCTTATAAATTACAGACCTACAACGTCGCCGGTATTAGTGACTTTATTTGCATTAAGTTCCATACCAGACAGACCGCCGAACACGGCGCTGCTACCGCTGTTAGTCAAGTTGTTGACGGTGATACCGGCAACACCATAACTCACCATATTCAGGTAGTTATAAATATTGCCTGCCGTTTTCACCAGCAGGGTATAATCGCTCACGATATTACCGCGGTTGTTAATGTCGGTACCGGCATTAATCGCGATATTCTGCGCGAGGATATTGCTGTTGGCGTTATTGGTGACATGACGCTGAGTATCAATTTTTGCGCTGGTGACGCCTACGATGTCTTTATAGTTCTCAACACCGTTTGCGGCATTAATTGCCAGTGCATTACCTGAAGAGATGGCATTGCGGTTAGTCAGTGCACCTTTCAGGACGTTGAAGTTCAGATCGCCTTTACCGCTGATCCAGCCATAGTTGGTGACGTTGTTATCAACGGTCAGATTAAGAGTCTTATCTGACGCGATAACGCCGGTCGCGGTGTTGTTCTCCATGCTGCCGTCGCTGTAGTTATTCAGCGTACCTGCGGTGACGTCAAGGTTGCCCGCACTCCAGGTGGTTGCATAGTTGTTATAGAACGTTCCCGCTGCTTTGATGACGGCATCCGCGCCGCTCACCAGCATTGCACGCGTATTATCCAGCGTCCCATTAGACAGTACGCTCAGCGCACCTTCATCCGCGATGATGCTGCTGTTGTTGTTGTAGACGTTCTGACCAGAAAGCGACGCGCCTTGACGACCAATCATGCCGCCAACATCGCCCGTCACACCGAAGGTTTCGCCGTGATTACGAACAAAGTTGTTACCGTCACGGTTTTCAATATTCCCTGCCGCAGTAACAGAGAGCTTCTTATCCGCCACGATCATGGCGGTGTTGTTGTACACGGTGCCTTTTGCATCGACGGTAACGTTCTTACCAGCAATCAAACCGTTATTGTTGTCAACGGTGTTGGCAGCCAGTTTGATGTCACCAGTCTGAGAAAGGACAGAGCCACGGTTGCTGTCGAAATTACCCGTCAGCGCCAGATCGATATTGCCGTAGGCGGCAACCTGACCGTAATCGTTGTTCAGTCGGTTGGCTTTCAGGGCAATGTCGCTACCGGACAGGATCTGACCGTAGTAGTTATCAACCGTACCACCAGCAGTAATGGTCACGTCGCCAGCCTCAGCGCTGATTTCACCGCGGCTGTTGTTAACATTCCCTGCGGCAGTCAGCGTTAAATCACCAACCGCTTTGATTTTGTGGGAGTTGTTATCAATGGTGTTGGCGCTTAGGGTCGCATCACCGTAGCTGATCATATTCAGATCGTTATAGATGTTGCCTTTCGCGCTCATTGCCAGGCTGCTGTCAGCAACGATATTTCCGCGGTTGTTGATATCATAGCCCGCAGAGATCGTAACCTTATCGCCAACCATATTGCTGTTAGAGCTGTTGGTCACGCCACGCTGGCTGTTCACCACCAGATTCTCGCCAGCAGCGATATCTTTCAGGTTGTCGATACCGGTCAGCGCGGAAACCGTCAGTGATTTCTCGGCAGAAACGGTATTACGGTTAGTGAAAGAGCCGTTCAGAATGTTGACGATGGCATCACCCAGACTGCTGATCCAGCCGTAGTTGGTCAGGCTGCCCTTCACGTTCATGGTCAGGTTTTTATCAGCCGCAATAACGCCCGTTGCATCGTTATCTTCGAGCGCGCCATCGCTGTAGTTGCTCAGGCTGTTGGCGTCGATCGCCATATTGCCCATGCTGTAGATGGTCGAGTAGTTGTTGTTCAACGTACCGCCAGCTTTAATGGTTGCATCTCCACCGCTCACCAGTAATGCGCGGCTGTTATCGATGGTACCTTTCGCCAGAACGGTGAGCGGACCGTCCTCCGAAACGATACGGCTTTGGCTGTTGTAGATGTAGTTGCCAGACAGCGAAACGCCCTGCTTGCCGACCATTCCACCATTTTGCTGCGGCATACCGAAGTAGGTACCGAAGGCAGTGCCGAAATCATCAGCGTAGCGGTTTTCAATATTGTCGCCGGCCGTTACGGACAGAACCTTATTGGCTACAATAAATGCCGTGTTGTTGTTCACACCAGCGTTGGTATTAATGGAGACGTTCTGTCCCATAATGAAGCCACCGCGGTTGTTCAGGGCATTCGACGCCAGGGCAACATCACCTTCTTCAGAGCTGAAGACCCCGATGTAGTTGGTGATATTGCCGCCAACCGCCGCGCTCACGCCGGTACGGCCTGCAACACCGCCGTTGTCGTTACGCAGGGAGGCCGCTTTAGCAATCACTTTGCTGTTGGAGTTAAGCTTGCCAGAGTAGTTATCAATAGCGCCGGCGCTTTCCAGGGAGATATCGCCATTCGACGCCATCTGCCCACCGTTGTTGTTGATGCTGTTCGCTGCAATCTGCACGCCCTTCTCGGCAATAATGCCTAAAGAGTCATCGCTGGCGGTATCTGCCGTTTTGGTTGAACCGTTATTAACGGTACCTTTGGCTGCAATCTTGGTGAAACCACCGGCAGAACGGAGCATGCCGCGGTTGTTATCAACGTTACCGCCGCTGACGACGTTCACATCGCCCAGAGAGTCAACCATACCGCTGTTGTTATTTACCGAAGCAGACTCAAGGCCAACGTATCCGCCGAGGATCTGACCGTTGCTGTTATTCAGGGTGCCGGTTTTTAACGCAACAATTCCGGCTTCAATCCCTACAGCAACACCTTTTCCATAGTTGGTTAAGGTATTGTTATTAGTATCTACCGCCAGCATGCCTGCAGCCGCAATCTTTCCGTTGGTATTGTCGATAGCACCGCTATTTACATAGAGGTCTGCCATGGTCGAAATATTGCCCGAACGGCTGTTGTTGAGGCTATTTTTATTGGTGTCCAGCGCAATGGTACCGACGGAAGTAATATCCCCGGTGGTGTTGTTCAGTGCACCCTTGGTTTTAATATTGATCTGACCAGAGGATTCAATGCGCGCATTGTTGTTCAGCAGCTGACCGTTAGCGTCAATATTCACGCCGCCGATGCCGCCAGCAATAACGCCCTGGTTACGCACGCCAACACCGCTCTCGGTGCTGATGAGGTTAATTTTATTGGCATACATACCGCCCAGAGCAGCAACGTCAATGCTGTTAGCATTGCGCGTTCCGGCGGCCGTTACCGAACCGGTCACCTGGCCTGCTGCATCAACGTAGTTATTGCCGGCAACAACGTTCAGCTCGTTGGCTGTGGCTTTACCGTTCACCACAACGTTGCGGGACAGAATTTCTGTCGGGCTGGAGTTGTTCAGTTTACCCAGCGTAATGGTTCCACCATTCACAGAATAACCGGCTAACGCATCGTTCTGAATATCTGGCGTACCGGTAGTCAGGGTCAGCTTACTGGTGTTAATAGAACCACCGCCGTTAACGGTAATTCCGTTCGGGTTGGCAATGATTAAATCGGCTTTATCACCCGCAACTTCCATCATGCCGTTAATTGCAGAGGCATTTTTAGAAGTGACTTCGTTCAGAATAACTTTTGCTGCGCCGGAGGTCAGGTTGCTGTTACCCTGAATCTGGCCCGCCAGGGTTGTATTTACACCCCCAACGCTGTTATTGAAGATAAGACCGTTCTTATCTACGTTTAGCTTGTCATACACATTATGTGAAAGCCCCTTATCGTTGGCTTTATTAATGTTGATAACAGGCACGTTGCCGACAGAAGAAACGACACCGTTCTTCATGCTGATCTCTGCAGTGTGCGCAACAAACGGCAGAGCGAGCAGAACTGAAGCGGCAACAGGGTGCCACTTCAGTTCTAATTGAAAGACATTATTCTTATTACTTTTCATTATTACCTACTCTTTATTACGGAATCATTACATTCTCTAGGAATTATAATTTCGCCACTCTAAAAAAAATCTTCACTTCCTATGATTATTGACCTCCTGGGGTTCCCTACCTTTTCGTTAATTTAGATTCAAGCGCGTAATTAAGATTAATTTTGTCATTTTTGATCTGGAATGGCATTCAGACTGCACCACTTATTCGGCACTTTTGATTAGGAACAAGTCATTTGACATTAGGAATAGTAGACTTCCTGTTGCCTTAATGACTCATCCTTTATTAAAAACAATGCGCTAATCCTGATAAGAATAATCACCATAGGTGTAAGACTCAGCAGCCCTTTTTTCTACACCGTTAAATATCGTTCCCTGAATGGCAACATCATTTTGTTCAAAGCGGCGCAGCCCCGCCTCCACTTCTTTTATCGAGTTTTGTTCGAACCGCACCACCATCAGGGAAGTCGATGCATATCGTCCTATAATCGCTGCGTCCGTTACGCTCAGGATGGGAGGGGTATCAACGATTACCACGTCGTACAGCGTTGAGCATGCCCTTATCAACTCTGCAAAATTATCCGTCATGATGAGTTCCGCCGGGTGAGTGACCATGCGCCCGCGGCCGATAAAATCCACTCCTGAATATTCGGTTTTCTGAATAACGCTTTCGATATTGCCGCCTTCTGTTAAGAAATCAGCCAGGCCGGCTCTGCTCTCGGTCTTTGAGAAAATGCGATGCAAATATCCTCTGCGTAAATCGCAGTCAATCAACAATACCCGTGTTCCCGCCTGAGCCATCAGGACAGCCAGGTTGGAGCAGACAAATGACTTCCCTACCCCAGGAGAGGTGCCGGAGATCATTAATATGTTATTACCGGCTTTAAGCATGGCGAAATGGAGACTGGTACGAAGCCCTCTCAGCGCCTCTATCGCAAGCGACGTTGGGGCTGAATTTGCCAGCAGCTCATCAGACTGATACGTCGGGATCGCACGGCACCGTCTGCGCTTCGTCAACTCCGGAGCGAGGGGAACAACCGCATACACTGGAATATCGCGCATCTCAAGTTCCGCCGGCTGCCTGATCCCTTTTATCAGCATGTTGCGAACAAGGATGATCCCCGATGAGAAAAGGAAACCGAGCATGGCTGACAGAATAACGATCAGCAGCTTTTTTGGTTTGACCGGCTTCAGCTGCGTTACCGCGCGATCGATAATACGCACGTTGCCCAGCGTACTGGCCTTACTGATATTTAATTCATGCTGTTTATTCAGTAAAACCAGATAAATGTCATTACCCATTTGCACATCGCGGGTCATACTCAGGATCTCTTGCTGCGTGCTGGGCATCGCGCTAATTCGCTGGTTGAGCTTCTCTTTTTCTGCAATAAGAATCGCTTTTTTCTCTGACAATGCTTTATACGCAGGGTGCGTTCTTTTATACAGCTTGGAGATTTCTGCTTCTTTAAACGTCAGTTCATTAAGTTGAGTGTCAATCGCAACAACGTTATCCAGAATAAATTTCGCTTCTAATGATAAGTCAACAGACTCATTGTTCTTCCGAAATTCATTAAGCTTACTTTCGGCCTCTATCAAATTGCTTTTGATTTGCAGTAGCTGCTTATTTAAAAATGCCAGGCTTTTACTGGCCTCTTCGGACTTCCGCGCAACGTCCTGAGCCAGGTAGTTATGTGCTATATTATCGAGGATTTTGCTGATAATCACCGGTTCGGGGCCAGTCATGCTCAAATGTAACATGCCGTTCCCACCCGATTTGGTATCAATGGAGAGTCGCTCCTTTATTTCTTCGATGACAGAATACTCGTTGCGCTTTATAATAATAAATGAAGTATTTTCAGTAAGCTGAGCACTATCAATCAGGAAATCAACGTCGTCAGTGTGAACAGGCACACCGACTTTGCCCTCAACAATGGACTCTCCGACATATAATACGAAGTCTCCAGACTGAACCATGTCCAGCTTCAGAGGCTGATTGATATACGCTTCCGGTAGGGACAGATAGGCAATCGTGATTTTCGCCGGTTGATGACCGAACAGACGTTGCAATACACCGTTGGCTACAGGATAGGTTTTTTCAGTCGTGACGATATCCAGCCCTAAATCGCGCACCGTTTTACCAATCACCAGGCGTGATTTTATTAACGACACTTCTGATTCAGAACTTACCCCTGCCCCATCAGGAAGCACAGGGGACAGCTTATTTAATATTCCCAGCGAAGGATTCTTCTCAACCTGAATTAACGCATCGCTTTTGTAAATAGGCGTTAACGTGTTAGCAATAATAATGCCGCACACAATAAACAGGAGAGTCGTGGCCGCTATCCACACTTTACTATAAAACAAAACCTTGAGAATATGGACAAGATCAATCTCCTCCCCTCGCTGAATGTAATCGGGAGGATCGTTACTAACGTATCTGTTATTCATACGGTAATCAGCCTTACTTATTCAATCTGCTGAAAAACCTTTACCCATTCTTCGGCAGAGGATAAAAGTTGTTTAAAAATCAAATCGGATATTTCACGTCCCCGGCGGTAAGGGTCGGCAATTTCGAGCTGCTGGAGCCAGTAGCCGAATAAAAACGTTTTACCCCTGGCCTCCATGGCCATCCGGGTTACCGCTTCAATATGACTCTTTTCCATCGTCAGGATAAGATCGTATTCACGGCACATCGCTGGGGTGAGCTGACGTGCGATATGCCCTTCCAGAGAAAATCCATAATTCCGGGCGGTTTGCAGAATAATGGGATCGGCACCTTCACCCGATAGTGCTGAAATCCCGGCGGAGTCCACCGTCATTCCCGATAAGCAGGAACGCAATATTCGTTCTCCCGCCGGAGAACGACATATATTGCCGGTGCAAACCACCAGGATGGCGTTATAGTGCCCCTTCACGATTAATTTCCCCAGTTTCTCACAAAGCGGGTCGTTTCCGTCAGGCTGTAGATACCCGTAATGGTCGGCATTAGCTGATTAATGACCCTGTTCCAGCGCGCAACTGGCGCGGATGTCACATAGACAATGTCGTAAGGCTTGAGCTTAAATTCTGTTCCAAGTACCAGTGCAGTAGCATCGCGCGCGTCGAGCTGATATATCGCCGCATGTTTCTCGTTTAGGTCTTCTGATTTGGCCTCAGAACGGATGACGAATATCCCACTGGCATCGCTGGTTAGCTGATTCATCCCCTCAGCATTCCCCAGCGCTTCGGTCAGCGTCATGCCTGAGCGATCCATTTTCATGGTGCTCTGCTTAACGACATCCCCCATGACAAATACTTTTAAATCGTCATTGCGTGGGACATAGAGAATATCGCCCGGATAAAGCAATTTATTCTGCTGTAAATCGCCATACTGCATGAGGGCCTGAAGCGAAATTGTCGACTTTTTGCCCCCCTGGGTTAATACCACATTGCTCCAGTCGGCATTTTCCGTCAGGCCACCGGCCTGGTTTACTGCATCAATAATCGTCAGCGGCACGTTAGTAATAGGCTGCTGGCCAGACTGGTTTACCTCACCCGATACCGTGACCTTCTGTGAACGGAACGCAGCGATCCCCACTTCCACCTGAGGAGACTCAATATATTTCGCCAGATGCCCGGCGATCATCTCTCTCACTTCCGTCACCGTTTTATCCTTCACGACAACTTTCCCGATGTAGGGATAAAAGATGGTTCCGTCTGAATGTACCCAGTTTCCCGTATCGCTGGCGCTTCGATACTGTCCTGATGGTGTGGTGAGTTCCGGATGTTCCCAAACGGTCACCATAATAATGTCGCCAACACCAATACGGTATTCATACGCCTCCAGGCGCTTGTTTAGCTCTGCATTGCCCTGGGCAACTGCCACGTTTTCCCGCAGCTGCGCTATCAGCGCAGGTGTGACGGGATAAACATGAATATCCAGCTCGCTCTGCTTATTCTCCTGCGAATGAACCACTTTTTTTCCGGAGGTATCGATATGGCTGCCCGGCGCGATCTGGCAGCCGGCAAGAAGTAAGGTAGAACTTAAAATAAACAGAACCGCGATTTTTTTCATGCTTTTCACAATGTCATCCCTGTACAACGACACTCTCTTTAATTAATCGGCCAAACGACATGCTTCCCGCAAGGAAGAAACCCAGCAAGCCATTATTTATAAAATTATAACCAGCACATGTTTTGCCTGTCCTGGATATGTGGATTAATCCTGGTTGAAAACATCGCTTTCTTACATTAATGTCAGCGTGAAATTACATCCCTGCGAGGTTAACAATTCCCATTTACTGAAGGAGTGTTCTTAATTAATAGTTTATTCATGTCGTGTAAAATATAAATATATTCATACCGTAGTACCTGTCTGTCGGTATGCAACATTACGAAGATGGACTCCTTCCATTCAAGTTAACCAAAGGAATACCAATGGATACGTCTAAAGTTATTTTATCACGATGTCAGTTTAGCAATATCGGTCTACATCATTTGCTTTCAGAAACATTCAGGAAAGAGAAAGTCATCTCTTTTGACAATCAACAAAATCTTTTTACCTGGACTAAAGAGGTCAGGAGGGGCTCTTTTTTTACCCTATATTTAGTTTTACCTGACTCGATATACAGCAATATCATTTACTTCCACTGGCTGATCTCTCTTCGAAAAAAAGCGCATAACGCAGCCATATCAGAAGTTATTATCGCCTATCATTCGGATATTTTTCCCGCACTGTTTTCCTGCATTTGTTCCCATTTCAGGCATCGTCTTGTAAACATAAATAATCTTACGAACGATGAGATCATCAAAAAAATGCATACCCAGCGTCACCCCAGCAAAAGCAAGGTAGTTAACAAATACATCGAACTGACGCATATGGAGTTTTGTGTGTTGAAGCTGATGATTGCGGGTTACACCATTGATGACATTAGCATCGTGCACAACATTAAACCTAAAACAACCTACACCTATACCAATAATATTATGAAGCAACTGGGTTTTAACTCGTTGAAAAAAATATATTCCTGTGGCGAGATCATCCGGGAGTCAATCGAGAACGAGATCATCAGGGAGAAGAAAAAATACTACAGCAGCACCAGCCCTCTTGCTTTCGAACCCCAGTGTGCATAATCGCCGTTAACCCTTCCTCGTTTCTGCAAAAAAATACGGAAAGCATCGCTGCGATCCGTATTTTCTTCAGGCATAATTAGTGGCTTTTCACTAAAATTTCTACACGACGGCTATTAACGTTACAACCCGCCGCTTGCTGGCTGGCACTGGTTCCACAACCTTCAGCGGTTTGTGCTACCCCCTGTCCAACTGTGTTATTAATCAGCTCTGGCTTAATACCTTTCTCAATCAATAACGAACGAACCGTATTCGCACGTGCTTCAGAGAGACGCTGGTTGGCTTCACGGCTTCCAATCGCATCGGTATAACCAATAATCTGGATTTCACGAACGTTATTCGCCTGGCGGATAAATTTCACTACCTCATCCAGCTTCTGGCGAGATTCCGCAAAAATGCCCGCCGTGTTGCTTGCGGCAAAGCGGAACAGTACCTGCTCCTGAATAAGCACTACGCCGGTATTATTAACGTAATCACAGGGTTTGACCTGAGAGGCTCGATTAATAATCCTGGTCTGCTTATGCATACTTTTCAGAAGTGATTCCGCACGCGCGCGCTCCTCCAGCGCCGCCGTATTTCCCGTAGTGCCTGGGTTCACCTGAATAAAATAGGTTTGGGCACTTTCGGTATTGAGCTGCTGCTGCGGGTTTTGTTTGCCCTGATAGGTCGGCTGATCGTTGAACCAGGATTCCACCGTGTGCGCACCGGGTGCGGCACACAGAACGGTAAACTGGCCTGGCAACAGCACCGACTGCAGCTCGCGGTCCACATAGACTGTCGCAGGAACGGTGCCCTGCGGATAATAGACGACAACCTGCGCCAGTTCAGGCGTTACGCCAGCCACCGGACGATAAGGCTGCGGTGCCGTATTTTTTGGCGCTGGTTTAATCACTACCGGTAAATCGATGGCCTTTTCCACTTTTTCGGCTGAATAAGCGGGGTTGGCCATAAATGCACTTAAGGCAGCAGCGACACAGAACGCCAGATTTATTTTTTTAAAATTCCGAGGGGTTACTTTCATTTATCAAATTCCCGATTAACCCAGTGATTGATCGTATAACAACAGAGATGTGCAGAAATCCCGCCATCCGAAGATGGCGGGTTTTACCGGGTTACATCATAATTTGGTTATTCTGCAGCAGCGTAACCAGATCGGTTTGAACGTCAGCCAGCGTGACAACCTGCGTAAAGCCATGTTGTCCGCCCTGACCGTCACGGTCGATACTGATCACGGTATCGCTTCCGACAACTTCCACCTTGACGTAATCCAGCACGCCGCGGGAGGAGTAATCCAGCTCCAGTTTTCCATCGTCCTCGAAGAAGGAGACAGAGCCCTTGTAGTCAAGCAGCTCGCTCATATCGAGCAGATCTGCATCACTGTCGTTCACCAGATTACCCACCTTGAAGCCGTGGATCGTGTCGTGGCCGTTGCCGCCGGTACCGTCGTTAGACATTCCTGCCAGCACCTTGTACATCAGCGTGTCGTTACCGCCGTTGACCAGGTAGAAGGCATCGTTGCCGCCACGACCGTCGAACAGGTTGTTCGCGGAGTTATCCGTGAAGGTATCCTGCTGGTTTGACCCCACCAGCCCCTCAATGCTGAGGAGCTTATCGGTGCCGTTACCGGTTGCCGTTCCTGTCCACAGGTTAGCGTTGACCGCACTGGTAGAACGGCTGTAGTCAACAACGTCCATACCCGCAGTTTCACTCCAGACCGGCTTGCCGCTCACAATCTGGTTCCAGCCGCCGCCACCGTTGTAGGTGTCATTGCCTGCAGAACCGAAGAAGGTGTCGTTATAGCCCGTACCGATCGTGCCACTGTTTCCGCTGGTGTTGTTCACTGCATTGCCGCTTTCCGCCGTCAGCACGTAGGAGTCGTGGGCTTTACCTGTTGTCAGTCCCCCCCAGTTCTCATTTACCGTACCGTTGGTGTAGCCACCAATGCTGCCCGTTGCGCCAATATGATCCGCTTTACCGTCGGTAATACGCAGCATCTGCACGGAGTAAACTTCGTTCGGATCCAGTCCGAAGAAGCTCACCAGACCCATGCTGTTGCTGGAGCCGGAGGACTGCGGGTTAATCAGCTGGGTAGCGACAAGCTCGCCCGCCGAGTTATAGAGCTTCACGGTGTTGCTGTAGAAGGTATTGATGCCGTTACCGTCAACAATACGGATCTGCAGGCTGGTGCCGTCCGCCGCGATATTGGTGTTTTTCACCAGCATCGTGCGTCCCGCGTCGTCGCTTGCCACCACGTTGGCATCCGCACCCGAACGGTACAGCACCAGGTCCATCGAACCGTCCCAGTCGTAGTCAAGCGCCACGGCACCGGTCATGTTGTTGAACGTCGTGTTACCCGTCAGGCTGACCTTGTTGGTACCCCAGTTGTTGCTTCCCGTATTGGTATACAACATCGGCGCACCGTTCACGTCAGAGCGAGGGACCTCGATAATGTCCATCTTACCGTCGTGGTTCCAGTCCACCGCCAGCGAGGTGCCGCCATCCAGGCTGTCACCAAACCACTGGGCCTGGCTGTCGGTTGCGTTGAGCTTACCGGTACCATCGTTGAGGTAAATACGGCTCTCGTCGCTGTTCGCGCCGCCTTTCGAACCGCGGCTCAGGAACAGGTCCAGCCAGCCATCGTTGTTGTAATCGCCATAGGTCATGGAGATTGAACGGTTGCCGTAGTCTTCGTGGCCGTCGTTACGGAACACGTTCGCGTAATAGCCGACTTCGCCGAAGTTTGTCTCCGATGTGCCGGTCGTCTGGTTATAGATAATACCCAGACCACGCGAGGTGTTACCCGCATAGGAGCCCGCGCCGTTGTAATCGATATGCGCCGTAATATCTACGGTACCGTTGTTATCGATATCCACCGCGCCCACTTCGTGCAGCACGCTCAACGCTGTTGGCAGAGCCCCACCAGGGTGCCCGTCAGAGAAGCCGGAATTGTCCTCGTAACTCAGCGTGCCCTGCTCATTCTTAACGAATGAGATGGAGTCCGCTTCGGAGTCAGCCAGCACAAAGTCCAGATAGCCATCACCTTCACGGTCATAGGCAATCACGCCGCCCAGGTGGTTCAGGCTTCCCTGATCCAACGCTTTCGCCGAATAGCTACCGTCTGCGTTTTGCAGCCAGTAGGCGGTACGACCTGCGTTTCCGTAGCTACTGACCTGCGACATCACGTCGGTGTAACCATCGCGGTTAATGTCCGCAAAGGTTGCCGAGTTGATGTAGCGGCTGTAGGACGGGTCGTCGACGTTGTAATCAGATCCGTTGCCGGTGGACGGCTGCGCAAGATACGTTGAATCGTAGTCTTCACGCGTCACGGAATCATACACGCGTCCGGCGTTAGCGGTTGTCGTTCCTGACGTGCCGCGAGCACTCTGGAAGAACGACCACAAACCGTCCTGGCTGATGGTGACCGCTGCGGCGTTCAGTCCACGACCGTCAGAGTCCGTCGTTCCGCCCCAGGTCTGTTCAATCAGCGTACTACCGCCACCTTCGGTGACGCCCGTGCTGGTGCTTGCGCTCATGCTTGAGCGGTTACCCGCCTCATCCCAGACCACAAAGGCCAGGTTATGCGCGCCCGCAGGCAGGGTCGTATTCAGGGTCCAGGAGCCGTCGGCGTTTGCTTTCGCGAAGCCGATGATCTGATCCAGACCTTCCTGATAGGTGCCGTTGCTGTTGACGTCGCTCACCAGAGAGACAATCGCACCCGCTTCAACGCGACCATACTGACCGCTGGAGAAGGTGAACGAATCTCCCGTGCTGGTGTGTTGCGGCACATCCGGCGCCATCGTGATGGCATCAGGCGAATCCAGGTCGATGACCACGTTGTAGCTATCGGCAAAGTTCGTGTTCGTACCCGGGTTGCCCGCAACGTCAATCACCTGCAGCTTGAAGCTGTGGGTGGTGCTTGCCGTCGCTTCCGGCAGTTCATAGCTCCAGCTCTGGCCGTTGAGCGCCAGCGTTTTCCAGGTCTTTCCGTTATCCAGAGAGATCTGCAGATGTTCGCCCGCCTGCAGCGCCGCGCTCAGGTTGCCGCTGATGGTCACCGTACGGTCACGGGTGACCATGTCGCCGTTGGTTGCCGTTGCCGCGTGGCTGAAGTGATCCCCGGTCGTCAGACCATGGCTGGTATCGGTAGTCACTTTGGTCGTCGTAGACAGACCGTTCATGTCACTGCCGCCCGACGCCACCTGCAGCGCCTGAGAATCCGTGCTGCCAACGTTACCGGCGTTATCCACCACGCGAGCCTGAATGGTGTAAGCACCATCGTTCAGCGGCGTGTTCTGCATATCCACGGTCCAGCCAGTGCTCGTTACCGTTGAGGCACGCGTCCAGGTCACACCGTTGTCGAGGCTAATCTCAACCCACTCGTCCGCCTGCAGGGCTTTGTTCAGCTCACCGTTAATCAACAGCGTGTTATCGCTGGTGATGAAGTCAGTGTCTGATGCCCCCCGGTCTTCGGAAATAGAGCTGATATTGATAACCGCGTCAGACACGGTGGTATCGACAACAATCGTCCAGGTGTTGCTCGGCGTACTGATGTTGCCAGCCGCATCCGTAGAGGTTGCCACCAGATTCCAGGTGCCTTCAGTCAGCTTGTTCGCGTCAGTGATCTGCAGCGTCCACTGGCCCGTCGTGCTATCGGCCACGGCGGTACCCAGCAGAATGCGCGTTGTCGCATCCACCTGATGGTACACATTCACCGTGCTGCCCTTCTCTGCCGTACCGGTAATTTCAGGCGTGGTGTCGTTGGTAGGTTTGCCGTGGGCAACAGAACCCTGAACCGGGTTAACGTCGTCCAGCACATCCGTAATAACCGGCGCGACAGGCGCAACCGTGTCCACCACCAGATCAAAGTCGATCGGCGTGAGCGGGTTATTGGACGGATCGGTCCCGGTAATACGCAGCGTATGCGCGCCATCACTCAGGCTGCTCAGCGGCGTGAATTCCCAGTCACCGTTGGCATCTGCTTTCACCGTGCCAAGCTGAACGCCACCGACGTCAGTGATGATAATGGTGCTGCCTGCCGTCGCCTTACCGACCAGCTGTACCTGGCTATCATTGGTGACTTCACCCTCGCGAAGCACGCGTGAGCCGCCCGTTTCCTGGACATCATCCACCACCTGCAGCAGTTGCAGATAGCTTGCGCCCGTGGAGACGTTAACAGTGATATCGTCAACGATCGCGCTCGCGTTACCCGCCGGATCCGTTACCTGGGTCGCAAACTGGTGTTCACCATCTGCTAATGGCGTGGTTGGCGTGTACTGCCAGCTACCATCAGTGTTAGTCACAACAACTGAACCAATCGCCTGGCCGTTATCGTAGATAGTGACCGTGCTACCCTGCTCTGCTTTACCCGTGAAGGTCGGTTTGTTGTCGTCGGTGGTCATACCGTCGGTTAACTGACCTTTCCAGGCCCCCTGATCGTCAGCCACCTGTAAACCGGAAACCGGATTTGGTGCTGTTGAGTCAATAGTGAGGGTGAACGAACCACTACGATCGCTCTCCTGACCCGCGCTGTTGGTATTGGTCACCGTAAAGATATAGTTACCATCAGCCAGCGCTGGTGATGGCGTAAAGCTCCAGGTGCCATCGCTGTTCAGCGTTGTTTTACCCACAACCTGACTACCGTTGTAGATGGTGATGGTATCGCCTGCAACACCATCCGCAGTTCCTTTCAGGGTCGGCGTGTCATCTTTGGTCAACGCATTGTCGGCCAGATTGATAACGGTTGTGCCAGTATCATCCAGGACGTTAACAATCGCTGGTGCATTCGGGGTGTCAGACATAATGACGTCATAGCTGTCAGCCGGTTTCGCCACGTTGCCAACACTATCGGTTTCCGTCACGGTCAGTTTGTTGATTGAATCACCGTAAAGAGACTCAGATGGCGTCAGTTCCCATTTGCCATTCGGATCCACTTTGGTCGTGCCCAACACTTTCGTGTTGCCGTCTTTGTCGGTGGTATAGACGGTAATGACGTTGCCCGCTTCAGCACCAGAGCCGCGGATCACCGGACGTGAGTCATCCAGTACCCCGCCATCTGCAACAATACCCTGAACGTTACCCACGTTATCCGTTACGGAATCAATGGTCACTTTGCTCGCATCCGGCGCGGTGTAGTCGGTGGTCAGAATGAAGTCCGCAGACTTGTCACTGACGTTGCCGGCTTCATCTGTGGCCGTCACGTAGAAGGTGTTTTTGCCTTCCGGTAACTTGCTGCCCGGTTTGAAGTTCCATGCACCGTTGCTGTTCGCGGTGACTGTACCCAACAGGGTGCCGTCAACAGTGTAAATATTGACGGTGCTGCCCGCTTCAGCCGTACCGTGCAGGATTGGCTGCGGATCGTCAGTGACATCGTTGTTGTTCAGATCGTCCTTGATCGTTCCCACCTGATCTTCCGCGTAATCGATACTCGGACGGTTCGGTACTTTACTGTCAATTTCGAAGCTGAAGGTGCTGGAGGTATCCTCTTTACCCGTCAGATCTTTCGCGGTTGCCGTAATATTGTGTACGCCATCGCCCAGATCGCTGGTAGGCGTAAATACCCAGGTGCCACTGGCATCGGTCTTGACGCTGCCCAACACCACGTTGCCATCCATGATGGTGACAGTGCTGCCTGCTTTCGCCTTACCGCTGAATTCCGGACGCGCGTCGTCAGTGACGTCGTTCGCCTTCAGTTCACCCGTGACGCTGCCTTTATCATCCATTACGCGGACGATGGTGACCGGAACGCTGGAGGTATCAAGCGTGACGGTAACACCGGCATTTTCAACCCCCAGGTTGCCTGCTGAATCTTCAGCACGCGCGGTGAAGGTGTATTCTCCATCCACCAGAGAACCGGTGGTGTAAGTCCAGTCACCGTTCGCGTCTGCAACCGCAGTACCGTTTTCCTGGCCGTTCACAAAGATGTGAACAACGCTGCCTGGCTCTGCTTTACCGCTGATCGTCGGTGTCGCATCGTCAGTGGTATCGCCATTGGACAAGGTACCGGTCTTCGGACCTTCGTTATCGCTCACGATAAAGCCCGTGACCTCACCCGGTGCGCTGGTATCCACCGTGATTGGGAAGCCGCCAGTCTGCGGGCTTACCTGACCAATGTCGTTAATCGCTTCCGCGACAAACGTATGAACGCCGTCCGCCAGTTTCGGCGTATTGAAGCTCCATTTGCCCTGGGGATCGGCCTTGGTTTCACCCAGCAGGGTGGTACCGTTCGGGCCGCCATAAATGCGAACCGTGACACCGGCTTCAGCCGTACCCGTCAACAACAGGGTGTTGTCGTTGGTTGTCGCATCCTTTTGTAATGGGCCGGTATGCGGCGCAACATCATCTTCCACACTGCTCAGGGTCGGTGGCAGCGGCTGACCGCCTGCATCGATCTGAATAATGTATTCCGGTGATGCCGCCGTGGTGTTACCCACGCTGTCGGTCTCTTTCACCGTCAGGTTGTACGTCCCGTCAGGCAGGGCTTTCGTGACCTGAAGTTCCCAGGTGCCGTCAGCCTGTACTTTCGCGGTGCCGATCACCTTGTCGCCGTTGTACACGGTGATGGTGTTGCCCGGCTCTGCGCCCGTACCCTTGATCAACGGCGTGTTATCGTCCGTCTTACCACCCGAAGCAATCGATCCGGTGACGGAACCAAAATCATCCATCACATCGGTAATGCTCACTTTGCTCACGTCCGGGGCGGTGAAGTCCAGGGTCAGGACGAAGTCGTCCGATGCCACACTGGTGTTGCCCGCCTTGTCGGTGGCCGTCACGTGGAAGCGGTGCTCGCCTTCCGGCAGTTTCGCCACCGGCGAGAAGCTCCAGGTGCCGTCGGCTTTCGCCGTCACTTCGCCCAGCAGGCCGTTCTGATCGTAGATCTTCACGGTGCTGCCCGCTTCTGCCTTGCCGCTCAGGGTCGGGGTCGGATCGTCGGTGGTGCCGCCGTTCGCCAGGTTACCCTGCACGCTGCCCACGTCGTCCAGCGCCGCGTCGATGGTCGGTTTCACCGGTGCATCGGTGTCGATGGTCACGTTCCAGCTGCTGCTGCTCGACTCATTGCCCATCGGGTCTTTCGCCTTGGCGGTGAAGGTGTGGTCGCCCCGGCCCAGGTCCACGCTCGGCGTGAAGCTCCAGGTGCCGTCCGCGCCCGCCGTGGTGGTGCCCAGCACGTTGCTGCCGTCCATGATGGTCACGGTGCTGCCCGCCTTCGCCGTGCCGCTGATTTGCGGACGGGTGTCGTCGGTGAGCGCGCCCTGCGACAGGCTGTCGGTCACGCTGCCGGTGTCGTCGGTCACGGCGGTGATTTCCACCTTGCCCGGGACCACGTCAACGGTGATGACCACGTGCGAGCCTTCCGGCCCGGTGTTGCCCGACGGATCGGTGACGGTGGTGGTCAGGTCGTGTGCGCCGTTCGCCAGCGGCTGGTCCGGGGTGTAGCTCCAGGTGCCGTCCGGGTTCACCTTCGCGGTGCCGATGACCTGGCCGTTGTCGATGATGTTCACCGTGCTGCCCGGCTCGGCCTTACCGCTCAGGGTCGGGGTGTTGTCATCGGTGGTGTCGCCGCTCACGACCGGGCCCTGGTAGGCGCCGACGTTGTCGGTGACCAGCAGGTCAGAGGCCGCCTCCGGGGCTTTTGTATCGATAACGATACCGAAGCCGCCGGTTGGCTCACTGGTGCGCCCCACGCCGTCAGTGACGGTGGCGGTGAAGTTATGGCTGCCGTCAGCCAGCGCCGTATCCGGCGTGAAGCTCCAGCTGCCGTTGCCGGCCACGGTGGTGGTGCCAATCAGACGACCGTTGTCGTAGATACTGATGGTGCCGCCCGCCACGCCGCTGCTGCCGCTCAGGGTCGGGGTGGTGTCGTTGGTGACGTCGCCCTTCTGCAGGTAGTCCGCATGCGGGGCCACGTCGTCATAGACGGTGTCCAGCGTCGGTGCCTGCGGCGGTACGGTGGCCACGTTGATGATGTATTCACCGGACGGACCGGAGACATTGCCCACGCCGTCGGTCTCTTTCGCCGTCAGGGTGTACTTCCCGTCCGGCAGCGGCGTGGTCGGCTCCAGGGACCAGGTGCCGTCAGCCTGTACCTTCGCGGTGCCAATCACCTTGTCGCCGTTGTACACGGTGATGGTGTTGCCCGGCTCTGCGCCCGTCCCCTTGATCAGCGGACGGTTGTCGTCGGTTTCCCCGCCGGAGGCAATCACGCCTGCGGTGTTCACGTCGTCATAGACTTCGGTGATCGCCACTTTGCTCGCGTCAGGCGCGGTGTAGTCGGTGATCAGCACAAAGTCGTCTGACTCCGGACTGGTGTTACCTGCCTCGTCCGTTGCGGTGGTGGTGATATGATGCTCGCCTTCCGGCAGCGCTGTGGTTGGCGTGAACTGCCAGCCGCCGTTCTCATCGACCACGGTGGAGCCAATCAGTTCGCCGTTATCATAAATATCAACGCGGCTGCCCGGCTCTGCGGACCCTTTGAAGGTTGGGTTTGCATCGTCGGTGGTGCTGCCGCTGCTCAGAACGCCACGGCTGGAACCCACGTCATCCGTCGCAAGGCTGACAACCGGTTTTTCCGGTGCGGTGGTGTCTACCGTGATATCAAAGGCCGGAAAGGTCACGTCATTTCCGGCCGGGTCTTTGGAAATCACGGTCAGGCTGTGATCGCCATCGGCCAGATCCTGTTCAGGAGTGAAGGTCCAGTTGCCGTCCGGATCCACCACGGTGGAACCCAGTACATCGTCGCCATCCATGATGGTCACGGTGCTGCCCGGCTTACCTTTACCGCTCAGTTCAGGACGTGCGTCATCGGTCACGGTGCCTGGCTTCAGGTTGCCCACGATCGGCCCCTGATCGTCCACCACTTCACCCACGGTGACCTGGTTTGGATCCGGATCGACGGTGAAGGAGATCCCCGGAGACGGTTCACTGGTGTTGCCTGACGGATCGGTTACGGTGGTGGTGATCTCATGATCGCCTTTAGCCAGAGGCGTGTCTGGCGTGTAGGACCATTTACCTTCGTCATCAACGATGACGGAACCGATCTTCTCGTCGTTATCATAGATGTCCACCACGCTGCCCGGCTCGGCTTCGCCGCTCAGGGTCGGGGACTGATCGTCGGTGGTGTCGCCTGGACCTACCGGCCCCTGCTTGTCGCCCACGTTATCATTGATAACGATATTTTCTGCCGGAGACGGTGCCGCAGTATCGATCACGATCGGGAAGGTGCCGCTGGTGCGCGCGTTGCCCGCTGCGTCAGTCGCAGTGACGGTGAAGGTGTGCTTGCCATCCGCCAGCGCGGTATCCGGGGTGAACGACCACTTACCGCTGCCGTCCGCCTTGACGGTGCCAATCACTTTCCCGTTGTCGAGGATAGACACAACGTCGCCCGGTGCAGCGCTGCCGCTCAGGGTTGGGGTGGTGTCGTTGGTGGTTTCGCCTTTCTGCATTGGGCCGACGTGCGGCTCGGCGTTGTCCACAACGCTGTTGATGGACGGCTCGGTGCTGACCGGGATCAGAACGGTAATGTCGTAAGACGGTGCTTCACCCGCTACGCGGTTGCCTACTGCGTCCTGGGTTTCCAGCGTCAGCTGATTAAGCCCTTCCACCAGCGGTGTATCCAGCGCCAGCGTCCAGGTGCCTTCACTGTTGACCACGGCTGAGCCCAGCAGATGTTTGCCGTTAGCATCGGTGCTGTAAACAAAGACGGTGCTTCCCGCTTCACCAATACCATTGATAACCGGTTTGCTGTCATCGGTGATTTCACCGCTGGCCACGTTACCCTGACGGCCGCCGACATCATCCATTACGGACGTAATGTTCAGTACATCGCTGCTTGCCACTGGTGGGGTGTAGTCGGTCACCAGCACAAAATCATCCGATTCCGGACCGGTGTTGCCCGCTTCATCCGTTGCGGTGGTGGTGATATGGTGCTCACCTTCTGGCAGAGGTGTGGTTGGCGTGAACTGCCAGGCGCCGTTGTCGTCCGCAATCGTCGAACCAATATGCTCACCGTTGTCATAAATATCGACACGGCTGCCCGGCTCTGCAGAGCCGTTGAAGGTTGGGTTTGCGTCGTCGGTGGTGCCGCCGTTGCTCAGATCGCCACGAATTGTTCCCACATCATCCGTTGCGGATCCCAGTACAGGTTTTTCCGGGGCGGTCGCATCAACGGTAATATCAAAGGACGGAGAGGTCACCTCGTTTCCGGCCGGGTCTTTGGAAATCACGGTCAGGCTGTGATCGCCATCGGCCAGATCCTGTTCAGGGGTAAAGGTCCAGTTGCCGTCCGGATCCACCACGGTGGAGCCCAGTACATCGTCGCCATCCATGATGGTCACGGTGCTGCCTGGCTTACCTTTACCGCTCAGTTCAGGGCGGACATCATCGGTCACGGTGCCTGGCTTCAGGTTGCCCACGATCGGGCCCTGATCATCCACCACTTCACCCACGGTAACCTGGTTTGGATCCGGATCGACGGTAAAGGAGATCCCCGGAGACGGTTCACTGGTGTTGCCAGACGGATCGGTTACGGTAGTGGTGATCTCATGATCGCCTTTAGCCAGAGGCGTGTCTGGCGTGTAGGACCATTTACCTTCGTCATCAACGATGACGGAACCGATCTTCTCGTCGTTGTCGTAGATGTCCACCACGCTGCCCGGCTCGGCTTCGCCGCTCAGGGTCGGGGACTGATCGTCAGTGGTGTCGCCTGGACCTACCGGTCCCTGCTTGTCGCCCACGTTATCATTGATAACGATATTTTCTGCCGGAGACGGTGCCGCAGTGTCAATCACGATCGGGAAGGAGCCGCTGGTGCGCGCGTTGCCCGCTGCGTCAGTCGCCGTGACGGTGAAGGTGTGCTTGCCATCCGCCAGCGCAGTATCCGGGGTGAACGACCACTTCCCGTTGCTGTCCGCCTTGACGGTGCCAATCACTTTCCCGTTGTCGAGGATCGACACGATGTCACCCGGCGCAGCGCTGCCGCTCAGGGTTGGGGTGGTGTCGTTGGTGGATTCACCTTTCTGCAACGGACCCACATGTGGCTCGGCGTTGTCCACAACGCTGTTAATGGACGGTGCAGTACTCACCGGGATCAGCAGATTGATGTCGTAAGACGGCGCTTCACCGGCAACGCGGTTGCCCGCCGGGTCCTGCGTCTCCAGGGTCAGCTTGTTCAGGCCTTCCGTCAGTGGGGTTTCTGGTGTCAGGCTCCAGGTGCCATCACTGCCTACCACCGCTGTACCAATCAGGTGTTTGCCGGAGGCGTCGGTGGTATAGACATAGACGGTATTGCCCGCTTCGCCGATACCGCTAATGAGCGGCTTGCTGTCATCGGTGATTTCACCGCTGGCAACGTTGCCCTGACGATCGCCTACGTCATCCGCTACGGCGGTAATTTTCAGAACATCTGCTGAAGCATCAGGCGCGGTAGTGTCAACTTCAAACTCCAGCGCTTCCGAGGGGTCGCTGGTATTGCCCGCCTTATCCGTTTGCGTAACGGTGATGCTGTGATCGCCTTCGCCCAGCGGTTTCTCCGGTTTCAGCGACCAGTTACCTTCGTCATCGATGACGGTAGAGCCCAGAACCTCGTCACCATCATAAATGGTCACGGTATCGCCAGGTTCACCTTTACCGCTGAATACCGGACGCGTTTCGTCAGTGACGTCACCGCCCTTCAGCTGGCCGGTAATCGGACCGGTATTATCCTCAGCATCAACCATATCCGGTTTTGCCGGCGGCGTGGTGTCGACAATGATCTGGATCGGATCGGAAGGTTGGCCGACATTACCCAGCGGATCTTCTTCAATCACCTCAACGTTATGCTCACCCTCGCTGAGATCTTTATCAGGCGTGTAGGTCCACTTCCCTTCGTCATCGACGATAACGGAGCCGATCTCTTTGTCGTTATCTTTGATAACGATGGTATTGCCCGGCGTGCCTTCACCGCTGAATGACGGTTTAGTGTCATCCGTTACATCACCCGGCTTAAGCGGACCCGTTACCGGACCGTTGTCGTCAATAACTGACGGCGTATCTGCTTTCCCCGGAGGTTCGGTCAGAACAATAAAATCACGTTCATCAGAAGGCTCGCTGACGTTACCCGCTTTATCCGTCTGGCTCACCGTGATGCTGTGGTTACCGTCAGTCAGGTTTTCGGAAGGTTTGAAATACCAACGCCCGTCTTCGTTAACCGTGGTTTCGCCGATCTTTTTACCGTTATCGTAAATGGTAATCGTCGCGCCCGCTTCACCGGTACCGCTCATCTCCGGTTTTGGATCGTCGGTGTAAGCGTCTTCAATGATCTCGCCGGTGATTTTACCCACTTTATCCATGATGTGCTCAATCGATGGCGCATCTGGCGCAACGGTATCAACCACGATGGTAATGGGGTCAGACGGCGGGCTCATGTTTCCGTCAGGATCTTCAACTACAACGGAGAGGTCATGTTCACCGTCGTCCAGGGGTTTGTCCGGCGTATAGCTCCATTCGCCTTCGTCGTCGACGATGACGGAGCCAATTTCCTTATCATTATCGATGATATGGATGGTATCGCCCGGCTTGCCTTTACCGATTAATGAAGGCGCTGAGTCATCAGTCACGTCTCCGGACTGAAGCGGTCCTTTAATCGAGCCTTCATCATCCACAGTCTTGCCAATGCTCGGTTTTTCGGGGGCGGACTGGCTATCGCTTTCATCCTTGTCCAGTTCGGACAGAGCAAACGCAGCGCCCACACCTGCCGCCGCAAGCGCAAACCATCCTAACAAGCCAAACAGCATGTCATTTTCGTCGTCCGGGGCAGACAAAAGAGGCCCACCGGCGCCTAACGGTTCGCCGCCCAGGGCAACCGGAGCCAGACTATCTTCTGCCATGAGATAGCCATTATCGTAGCTTTCACCAGACAAAGGGATATAGGCATAAAGCAGTCCATCTTCGGCCATACCCATCAGGGTTGGGTTTTTCGAATCGCCGTCAAAATAATTTTCAATAATAATGCTGGGCTGTGTGTCGCCTTCCTGAATAATATGTAACGCTTTGCCAACGCGTTGAAGCGTAATATTTTCTGGCGCAAAGTCGTCATTCACATTTTTCAGCAAATATTTATTGCCGGGGATAAGCTTTACCTTAACCGTTCGGCCTGCATCTGCTGTCAACAACCGCGTTTTACCGTCTCCGTTGTTGACCGCTAAAATGACTTTATTTTCAGTCATAGTTAAAATCCTTGGTGAAATTCAATGCAAAATTAAGGACATATGCACATCGGCGTGAATACATCCTTTAGTGCCATGCTCTCATGCCTTCCTTACATAATTCACGCCCATAGAGTCTATTGACATGATGCTCAAAAATATCATGTCTGGTTTCTTTATAGAGGTAGGAAAAAACCACGTGAGAATATACGCAGGATTAAGAATAGTTAACACCAGAGGCTTATTAACAATGACGTGAAAACAGAATAATAAGAGGAGGGAAATAATGTAATTAACCTACACTATTTTTAAGCGAATTAGAATTGATTAAATACAAAAAATAGGATGGTATTAATATGATTAGCAGCAAATGTGCCAGAGCAGAGATTTAGGAAAACATGAGAAAGAGGAAAAACAAAAAGGCCCACGTTACAAGTAACGTGGGCCTGAATAGTGGCGGAACGGACGGGACTCGAACCCGCGACCCCCTGCGTGACAGGCAGGTATTCTAACCGACTGAACTACCGCTCCACTGTTCCCGTGTGGGGAACGAGGCGAATATTACGGTTTGCCTCTGAACTCGTCAACGCTTTTTCTTAACTTTTGAATCGTTTGCTGCAAAAATCACCCAAACGATGAATTAACAAACGTTTCGGCACCTTTTCAGGCGCGCCACAGACAGCTCCCGCCCTTCTTCTGCACCAAATCAAGACGAGACTCGTGATTCATCAACTCTTCATCACTGGCTAAAACGACCCGTAAGCGGTTCGCCTGACGCACAATGCGCTGAATGCCTCCTTCGTCACGCGCCTGCTGAGATTCGTTTTCCATGCTGAATTTCATCGACGTCTGACCGCCGGTCATGGTCAGGTAAACATCGGCCAGGATCTGGGCATCGAGCAATGCGCCGTGCAGTGTTCGCTTGGTGTTGTCTATCTCATAGCGCGAACACAGGGCATCAAGGCTGTTACGCTTGCCGGGGAACATCTTCCTTGCCAGCGCCAGGCTATCGGTGACTTTACAGAACGTATTGGTCTTAGGAATATCACGGTTCAGCTTGCTGAACTCATAGTCCATAAAGCCGATATCGAACGACGCGTTATGAATGACAAGCTCCGCGCCTCTGATGTAGTCGAGAAATTCATCCGCGACGTCGGCAAAGGTTGGCTTATCGAGCAAAAACTCATCGGCAATACCGTGCACGCCGAACGCTTCGGGGTCCACCAGCCGATCGGGTTTCAGGTAAACGTGGAAGTTATTGCCCGTCAGACGGCGGTTCACCACTTCAACGGCACCAATCTCAATGATCTTGTGCCCTTCATAGTGTGCACCAATCTGGTTCATACCGGTGGTTTCGGTATCGAGAACGATCTGGCGAGTAATTGCAGTGCTCATAGCGGTCATTTATGTCAGACTTATCGTTTTACTGAACGTTTCAAATACAGGAAGTCTACCAGAGATGCGTAAACAGGTAGAAATTTTCACCGATGGATCTTGTCTCGGTAACCCAGGGCCGGGCGGCTATGGCGCCATTATGCGCTACCGTCAGCATGAAAAAACTTTTAGTGAAGGCTATTTTCTCACTACCAACAACCGCATGGAGCTGATGGCGGCCATCGTGGCGCTGGAAGCCTTAAAAGAACATTGCGACGTGGTGCTGAGTACCGACAGCCAGTATGTCCGCCAGGGCATTACCCAGTGGATCCACAACTGGAAAAAACGCGGCTGGAAAACGGCGGATAAAAAGCCGGTTAAGAATGTCGATCTCTGGAAGCGCCTTGATGCCGCCCTGGGCCAGCACGAGATCAAATGGGAGTGGGTAAAGGGGCACGCCGGGCACCCCGAGAACGAACGCTGTGACGAGCTGGCTCGCGCGGCGGCATCAAACCCGACCCATGAGGACGCAGGTTATCAACCTGAATCCTGATCACGGTTTTTTGTACTGCCGCGTGGCTCCCACGGCCTGGCGGATCCGGGTTTTCGATTTGCTTTGCTTCATTGGGTTAAGCGTAAGGGGGATCGTCCTCTTACGTGCCACAATAAATTGCATGCAGCCCAGCGCGGGTAAATGGGTGCTGAGTAAAACGCCGCCTTTTCGCGTCCAGGGTATGACCTGAAAACCACCGTAGCTCAGCACCTCAAAGTTCAGCAGTGAAAGCCAGTCCAGCTGGCGCATCATGGTAAACATCCGGCTGTTATACGGCGGCCTGCGGCGCAGCACGGGCGTCAGTTTGCGTAGCCCCATCAGACTCAGCGGATTAAAACCGGTCAGGATCAGCCAGCCGTCGTCAATCAAAACGCGGTCAGCCTCCCTCAGCAGTCGATGAGGATCGCTGCACCAGGGCAGAGTGTGGGCGAGCAGACAGGCATCAATGGATTTTTCAGCAAACGGTAAATGCAGTGGATTCGCTTTAACCTGAACCGGGGAGCCACTCAGCGACACGTTAACCTGATGCGAGATAGCGCAGCTTTCGGTATTGATTTCCGCGCTGAGATTGCCAATCTTAAGCAGGTGAAAACCATACATTTTCGCGAGCCAGGGTTTAAGCTGTTGTTCTAGCGCCTCGCGATAGTATTCACCCCAGGGCAACTCTGCCCAACGTTCCGGTGGTGCGACAGTCTGAGGTATCCTTGCCGGTTTCATCAAAACACCCGCCACGCAATAAGAGGTAATGCATGAATCTTATCAGTATTTCCGCCTTTCAGGACAATTACATCTGGGTTTTAGTCGACGACGATCGCAGATGCATCATTGTTGATCCAGGCGAATCCGCTCCGATCCTGCACTCTATAAAAGAAAACGGCTGGCAACCGGAAGCGATTCTTCTCACCCATCACCATTACGATCACGTGGGCGGTGTTCCCGATCTGCTTGCACGCTTTCCCAATCTTGCCGTATACGGGCCGGCAGAGACACAGGATAAGGGTACAACGCAAGTAGTCGAAGAAGGCGAAAGTGTCCTCATTCTCGGGTGGGAGTTTTCCGTATTTGCCACACCAGGTCACACTTCTGGACATCTCTGTTTCTACAGTAAACCTTATCTGTTTTGCGGTGACACGCTGTTTTCCGGCGGCTGCGGAAGGCTTTTTGAAGGCACTCCAGAACAAATGTATCAATCTTTACAAAAAATTAATGCACTGCCTGCTGATACCGTCATTTGTTGCGCACATGAGTATACATTAGGAAATATGAAGTTTGCCGTGAGCATCTTACCTGAGGATCGCATGATTCAGGATTATTACCTGAAAGTGAAGGAGTTACGTGCAAAAAACCAAAGCACACTACCCGTAATTCTGAAAAATGAGCGGCAAATAAATTTATTTTTAAGAACTGATGATGTTGATTTAATTAATAAAATTAACCAAGAAACAAATTTGTTACAACCAGAAGCGCGTTTTGCATGGTTAAGGTCAAAGAAAGATAACTTCAGATAATTGCGGGTTGCCTTTTCAAAATTTCGCCGTTATCATCGCTCGTCTTTTAAGCAACTATTGACACACACATGAAGGCAAAAGCGATATTACTCGCCTCTGTCCTGCTTGTAGGTTGCCAGTCACAAAACGGCAGCAACGTACAACAGCACGCACAGAGCCTTTCTGCAGCTGGTCAAGGGGAAGCAGGGAAGTTTACGAGTCAGGCGCGATGGTTGGACGATGGGACAACTTTCGCGCAGGAACAAGACTTGTGGGCCTCCATTGGCGACGAGCTAAAGATGGGAATTCCGGAAAACAGCCGGATTCGCGAACAGAAACAGAAGTATTTGAGAAATAAGAGCTATCTCCACGATGTAACATTACGGGCAGAGCCGTATATGTACTGGATAGCCGGGCAAGTTAAGAAACGTAACATGCCTATGGAACTGGTACTACTACCCATAGTGGAGAGCGCTTTTGACCCGCACGCGACGTCTGGCGCCAATGCAGCTGGCATTTGGCAGATCATTCCGAGCACAGGGCGCAATTATGGTTTAAAGCAGACCCGCAACTACGATGCGCGTCGTGATGTTGTCGCTTCAACGACAGCCGCTCTCGACATGATGCAACGTCTGAACAAGATGTTTGATGGCGACTGGTTATTAACTGTCGCAGCGTATAATAGTGGTGAAGGTCGCGTACTGAAGGCAATGAAAGCGAATAAAGCGCGTGGTAAATCCACAGACTTCTGGTCGCTCTCACTGCCACGGGAAACAAAGATTTACGTACCGAAAATGCTGGCATTGAGCGACATTCTCAAGAACAGCAAACGTTACGGTGTACAACTGCCAACACCAGACGAAAGTCGTGCACTGGCGCGTGTCCGCCTCAGCAGCCCGGTTGATATTCAACAGGTTGCCGATATGACGGGTGTGTCGGTAAGTAAGCTTAAAACCTTTAATGCAGGCGTTAAAGGCTCTACGCTGGGCGCAAGTGGCCCACGCTATGTGATGGTTCCGCAGAAACATGCAGAGCAGTTACGTGAGTCTTTAGCTTCGGGTGAAATTGCAGCCGTTCAGTCCACGCTGATCGCTGACACGTCGCCGGTAAGCAGCCGCAGCTATAAGGTTCGGTCAGGCGATACGCTTTCAGGGATTGCTTCACGTCTTGGCGTGAATACGAAAGATCTGCAGCAGTGGAATAATTTGCGCGGGTCCGGTCTGAAAGTGGGTCAAACGCTGACCGTAGGTGCAGGTACCAGCGCACAGCGTCTCGCTAAAAACAGCGATAGCATTACCTATCGCGTGCGTAAAGGCGACTCGCTGTCCAGTATCGCTAAACGTCACGGCGTAAACATCAAAGATGTGATGCGCTGGAACAACGGTACTGACAACCTGCAGCCTGGCGACCAGCTGACGCTGTTTGTGAAAAACAGCGCCACGCCAGATTCCTGACAGTACGATAATCAGATAAAAGGCACCGATTCCCCTCGGTGCCTTTTTTGTTTATCCCGCCTTTTGCGCCTCGGCCATAATGGTGTCGCTGGTGAACGAACCATCATCCTTCAGCTCAAAATATGCCTTCACGTCAGCAGAAGCGCTCTCCTGATACAAACGGATCGCCTGACTCAGCGCTTCCGGTGTCCGCATGCGCGCGATCCACGAGCCATACTCCAGCGGCAAACGGTCTGTAATCAACGATCGTGAAAGTAAACCGGCTTCGGTAATGAACGTCAGCCACTCGCCGCTGGAGTAATTTTGCACGTGCGACGTATCGCGCAGCGCTTCAACCGTCTGGAGCCAGATGTTCCGTACCGGATGACCCGGCGACATCACGTCCATGATAATGAAAATCCCGCCCGGCTTGAGCACCCGCTTCACTTCCCGCAACGCCTGGCCGACATCATGCCAGTGGTGTGCAGAGTAACGGCTGATCGCAACCTCGAACGATGCATCCCTGAAGGGCAAAGATTCAGCATAGCCCTGCCGCGTCGTAACGTTATTCAGCCCTTTCGCTTTCGCCGCCTCAGCAACAACGTCCAGCATCTGGCTCGATAAGTCATAGGCCGTTACCCGCGCAACGTGCTGTGCGGCGGTAAAACTGGCGTGCCCCGCTCCGCAGCCTAAGTCCAGCACGCGCGCGTCAGGGAAGGCGGCAAGACGTTCGCCGAGGCGCAGCAGATCGCGGCCAGAAGCATGCACAGCGCTGCTCAGATACGCCTTTGCCTGAGAGCCGAACTGTTTTTCGACGTTGTCATGATGGGAGTGTGTTGTTGTCATTGTGCTGTCCTTTTGGGTTAAAAAAATTAAGGGCAGCACCCGCGCAGGCCTGCCCCACGGCAGACCTGACGCACCATTATTTATCAGGTTTGCCGGGACTGAATTCTACTAGTAGCGGATTATGATCGGAGGCACGCGTCACCAGAACGGACGCATCGTGTACGCTCAAACCACGATAGAAGACGAAATCAAGAGGACGGCCAAACGCTTTCTTGCGCTGGTCATCGCTAAAACGCACTTCACGCAGCGACATTTCACGCGCAAAGCGGTACAGCGCGTTCATACGCGGCCTGCTCCAGGCATTGAAGTCACCGGCCATAATGATCGGCCCACTGTGGTGAGCTATCTGATCGCCAATAGGAAGTAACTGCTTACTATACACATCAACACCCAGGCTGAAGTTCACCGCATGGATGTTAACCACCATCAGCAGACGGGTATCCGGCAACGGATAGACCGTGACCAGCGCCGATTTTGCCAGGCGAAGGATGGGCTCACGCTCACGCAACGGGCAGCAGTAGACCGGATTCGCGGCTGAAAGGGTCATCACGCCAGAGGGATGCTGTGGCAGGACAAAAGCAGGCACCTGATCGGCTGCAAGATAGTTAGTTGTTGCAAACCTTACCAGTTCAGGCGTGGTTTGCGCCTCCTGCAACAAAACAAGATGCGCATCTTTGCCAAAATTCTTGAGTACGGATAACCACTCCGCGCGCTGTTGTTTGAAAATATTCCACACCAGCACGCGAATTTTATCGTCACTGCTTAAGGGTGTCCCCGCCGGCAATGCCTGGCCAAGGCTCGCAAAAGACCCCGGAGGCAAGATCCTCTCCGCTGGCATTCCGGCAACATAACGCATGGCATAGGTATTTTTTCGCACTTTTGGAAACGACCTCTATAACTTGAACCAGCCCGGAAAACGGACTGGTTCTAATGTTATAGGGATTTTAGTTCACACTTTCAACGCAATTACTGAGAAACCGCTTTCCAGTTTTGTAAGCAAGCACTTACTGCGGCTTATCCAAGTGCAACCCGGGCGGGCTTATCAAGCCGTCCGCTCAAACCAATCAGCAGAAATGCCACAAGCACAATCACTGCGCCAATCCACGGCGTTTGGGTTAACCCGAAGTGCTGGACGGTCTGCCCACCAATTACCGATCCGAGCGCGATACCGATATTGAATGCGGCGATATTCAGGCCGGATGCGACATCCACCGCACCTGGCGTATAACGTTCGGCTTTCTGTACAACATACACCTGAAGCCCAGGCACGTTACCGAAAGCAAATATTCCCATCACCAGAACCGTTACCAGCGAGGCGTATTGCATCGATGCGGTGAACTGGAAAACCATCAGCAGGACAACCAGAGCCGCGAAAATAAACTTCAGCGCCGGTACCGCACCATGTTTATCCGCAAGCTTACCGCCCCATATATTGCCGATTGCAACGGAGATCCCGTAGCCCAATAAAATCCAGCTCACGGCGCCCGGCGAGAAACCGGCCAGTTCCTGCATCATCGGTGCAAGGAAGGTAAAAGCAGTGAACACGCCGCCATACCCCAGAGCCGTAACGGCGTAGATAAGCAGCAGACGCGGATGGGTAAGTACCTTAATCTGCTCGCTAAGGCTCGCGCTGGCGCGGCCCGGAATATTCGACGGTATCAGCAGCAGGCTGGCCACCAGAGCGATAACGCCCAGCAGCGATACGGCAAGGAAGGTTTCACGCCAGCCAAAATGTTGTCCGATAAACGTGCCTAACGGCACACCGGTGACCAGCGCGACGGTTAATCCACCAAACATAATGGCAATAGCGGACGCCGCCTTTTCTTTTGGTACCAGGCTGGTTGCAATAGTGGAACCGATGGAGAAGAAAACACCGTGCGCGAGGCCCGTCAGCAGGCGAGCAATGACCAGAATGGTGTAGTCCGGCGCCTGCCACGCCAGAATATTTCCGGCGGTGAAAAGCACCATCAGGGCAACCAGCAGCTGCTTACGCGGAAAACGCCCCGTCAGCGCGGTCAGTACAGGCGCGCCGACAGCAACGCCTAACGCATAGATTGAAACCAGCAGCCCGGCAGAGGGCAATGAAATGGCAAGCTGATCGGCAATGGTAGGAACCAGTCCTACAATAACAAATTCGGTCGTGCCAATTGCAAAGGCACTGATCGTCAGGGCAAGTAGCGCCAGTGGCATAAAATACTCCGTCTCTTCAGGATTAAGATGACAGGCAGTATGCGCCAGTGTTTAAATAACAAAAATGGTTAGAATCTCAATAGAATTTTGCAGGTGATGCAATAATGAAAGCCACATCGGAAGAACTGACTATCTTCGTTGCCGTTGTTGAAAGCGGCAGCTTCAGCCGTGCGGCCGAACAGCTCGGGCAGGCAAACTCAGCCATTAGCCGCTCGGTGAAAAAGCTGGAGATGAAGCTCGGAGTGAGTCTGCTTAACAGAACAACGCGGCAGCTCAGCCTGACGGAAGAAGGTGAACGTTATTTTCGACGCGTGCAGTCCGTTTTGCAGGAGATGGCGGCGGCAGAAACGGAAATAATGGAATCGCGCAGCACCCCGCGCGGATTGCTGCGCATCGATGCGGCTACGCCGGTCGTGCTTCATTTTTTGATGCCGCTGATTAAGCCCTTCCGTGAGCGCTACCCGGAGATGACCCTGTCTCTGGTCTCCTCGGAAACGTTTATCAATCTTATTGAGCGTAAAGTGGATGTGGCGATCCGCGCCGGAACCCTGACGGATTCAAGCTTACGCGCTCGCCCTCTGTTCACCAGCTACCGCAAAATTATCGCGTCACCGCAATATATTGCAGAGCATGGTAAACCGGAGACGGTTGAGGAGTTAAGGCAGCATCTGTGTCTGGGCTTTACGGAACCCGTCTCGCTGAACACCTGGCCCGTGGCCTGCCATGATGGACAGCTTCATGAAATTACCTGCGGGATTTCGTCCAATAGCGGTGAAACGCTAAAGCAGCTGTGCCTTGAAGGAAACGGAATCGCGTGTTTATCAGACTATATGATTGATAAGGAAATTGCCGATGGTCGGCTTGTTGAGCTGATGGCTGACAAACGCTTGCCCGTAGAGATGCCTTTCAGTGCCGTGTATTACAGCGACAGAGCGGTAAGCACGCGCATACGCGCCTTTATCGACTTTCTTAGTGAACATATAAAAACAGCTCCCGAAGGAGCTGTGTAAGGGTTGAGGGTACAGAGGGAGGTTTTTTATTAATCCCAGTCTGGCGCTAAACCTTCCGGGCTTACCAGACGATCGTTGCATTCCAGCGCGGCGATCGCTTTTTTATCTTCATCATCAAGCTGGAGATCCAGCGCCAGCAGGTTGCTTGCCAGGTTTTCACGTTTGGTTGACGACGGGATCACGGCATAGCCTTCGCCCATCGCCCATGCCAGGATAACCTGCGCTGCGGTCGCACTGTGTTTCTCAGCGATGCGTGCAATCACTTCATCCTTCAGCGCTTTACCATAAGCCAGCGTCATATAAGAGGTGATGTGAATACCGTGCTGTTTTGCCCACTCCACTACGTTGCGGTTTTGCAGGTATGGTGAGAGTTCAATCTGGTTGGTGGCAATATTCTCTTTCCCCACTGCAGCAATCGCTTTTTCCATCAATGGGATAGTGAAGTTAGAAATACCTATTTCACGCGTTAAGCCCTGCTTCTTTGCTTCCAGCAGCGCCTGCATGAACTCTTCCACTGCGACTTCATCGTTAGGTGATGGCCAGTGGATCAGCGTCAGATCGACATAATCAGTACGCAGCTTTTTCAGGCTTTCTTTCAGGCTTGGGATCAGCTTGTCTTTGCTGAGATTCTCAATCCAGATTTTCGTTGTGATGAAAAGCTCGCTGCGCGGAACGTCGCTCTCTTCAATAGCCTGACCGACAGCAGCTTCGTTGTCATAAATTTGTGCCGTATCAACAGCGCGATAGCCCAGTTCAAGAGCGGTTTTAACAGAGCCGATAACAACGTCGTCTTTCAGACGGAAAGTGCCCAGACCCAGTGCAGGGATAGTCATATGATTCCTCAATCGTTATGTTCGTAAACTGAGGAGAATTATCGTTGACGTTGTTATGTGGAAAAAGATCGTAAAACGCAGAGGATTTTTGCTAATTTCGCAATAATTAAACGTCAGATAAGAAAAAAGCCCTGAGCGTTAGCTCAGGGCTTTTAATAAGTGGCGGAACGGACGGGACTCGAACCCGCGACCCCCTGCGTGACAGGCAGGTATTCTAACCGACTGAACTACCGCTCCACCGAATACTTCTGTAACCACCGGATTAATGCACCGGCTCACTACTTAATTTGATGCCTGGCAGTTCCCTACTCTCACATGGGGAGACCCCACACTACCATCGGCGCTACGGCGTTTCACTTCTGAGTTCGGCATGGGGTCAGGTGGGACCACCGCGCTAAAGCCGCCAGGCAAATTCTGTTAATCTGTATCAGAGCTGAAATTTGAGTGTCTGTCTCTTCGCCAAAACATCTTCGGCGTTGTAAGGTTAAGCCTCACGGTTCATTAGTATCGGTTAGCTCAACGCATCGCTGCGCTTACACACCCGACCTATCAACGTCGTCGTCTTCAACGTTCCTTCAGGAGACTTAAAGTCTCAGGGAGAACTCATCTCGGGGCAAGTTTCGTGCTTAGATGCTTTCAGCACTTATCTCTTCCGCATTTAGCTACCGGGCAGTGCCATTGGCATGACAACCCGAACACCAGTGATGCGTCCACTCCGGTCCTCTCGTACTAGGAGCAGCCCCCCTCAATTCTCCAGCGCCCACGGCAGATAGGGACCGAACTGTCTCACGACGTTCTAAACCCAGCTCGCGTACCACTTTAAATGGCGAACAGCCATACCCTTGGGACCTACTTCAGCCCCAGGATGTGATGAGCCGACATCGAGGTGCCAAACACCGCCGTCGATATGAACTCTTGGGCGGTATCAGCCTGTTATCCCCGGAGTACCTTTTATCCGTTGAGCGATGGCCCTTCCATTCAGAACCACCGGATCACTATGACCTGCTTTCGCACCTGCTCGCGCCGTCACGCTCGCAGTCAAGCTGGCTTATGCCATTGCACTAACCTCCTGATGTCCGACCAGGATTAGCCAACCTTCGTGCTCCTCCGTTACTCTTTGGGAGGAGACCGCCCCAGTCAAACTACCCACCAGACACTGTCCGCAACCCGGATTACGGGTCTACGTTAGAACACCAGCCATTAAAGGGTGGTATTTCAAGGTTGGCTCCACGCAGACTGGCGTCCACGCTTCAAAGCCTCCCACCTATCCTACACATCAAGGACCAGTGTTCAGTGTCAAGCTATAGTAAAGGTTCACGGGGTCTTTCCGTCTTGCCGCGGGTACACTGCATCTTCACAGCGAGTTCAATTTCACTGAGTCTCGGGTGGAGACAGCCTGGCCATCATTACGCCATTCGTGCAGGTCGGAACTTACCCGACAAGGAATTTCGCTACCTTAGGACCGTTATAGTTACGGCCGCCGTTTACCGGGGCTTCGATCAAGAGCTTCGCGTTGCCGCTAACCCCATCAATTAACCTTCCGGCACCGGGCAGGCGTCACACCGTATACGTCCACTTTCGTGTTTGCACAGTGCTGTGTTTTTAATAAACAGTTGCAGCCAGCTGGTATCTTCGACTGATTTCAGCTCCACCCGCAGGGGCTTCACCTACATATCAGCGTGCCTTCTCCCGAAGTTACGGCACCATTTTGCCTAGTTCCTTCACCCGAGTTCTCTCAAGCGCCTTGGTATTCTCTACCTGACCACCTGTGTCGGTTTGGGGTACGATTTCGTGTTACCTGATGCTTAGAGGCTTTTCCTGGAAGCAGGGCATTTGTTACTTCAGCACCGTAGTGCCTCGTCATCACACCTCAGCGTTAAAAAGGTACCGGATTTACCTGGAACCTCCGCCTACATGCTTAAACCGGGACAACCGTCGCCCGGCTAACATAGCCTTCTCCGTCCCCCCTTCGCAGTAACACCAAGTACAGGAATATTAACCTGTTTCCCATCGACTACGCCTTTCGGCCTCGCCTTAGGGGTCGACTCACCCTGCCCCGATTAACGTTGGACAGGAACCCTTGGTCTTCCGGCGAGCGGGCTTTTCACCCGCTTTATCGTTACTTATGTCAGCATTCGCACTTCTGATACCTCCAGCATGCCTCACAGCACACCTTCAACGGCTTACAGAACGCTCCCCTACCCAACAACACATAGTGTCGCTGCCGCAGCTTCGGTGCATGGTTTAGCCCCGTTACATCTTCCGCGCAGGCCGACTCGACCAGTGAGCTATTACGCTTTCTTTAAATGATGGCTGCTTCTAAGCCAACATCCTGGCTGTCTGTGCCTTCCCACATCGTTTCCCACTTAACCATGACTTTGGGACCTTAGCTGGCGGTCTGGGTTGTTTCCCTCTTCACGACGGACGTTAGCACCCGCCGTGTGTCTCCCGTGATAACATTCTTCGGTATTCGTAGTTTGCATCGGGTTGGTAAGCCGGGATGGCCCCCTAGCCGAAACAGTGCTCTACCCCCGAAGATGAGTTCACGAGGCGCTACCTAAATAGCTTTCGGGGAGAACCAGCTATCTCCCGGTTTGATTGGCCTTTCACCCCCAGCCACAGGTCATCCGCTAATTTTTCAACATTAGTCGGTTCGGTCCTCCAGTTAGTGTTACCCAACCTTCAACCTGCCCATGGCTAGATCACCGGGTTTCGGGTCTATACCCTGCAACTTAACGCCCAGTTAAGACTCGGTTTCCCTTCGGCTCCCCTATACGGTTAACCTTGCTACAGAATATAAGTCGCTGACCCATTATACAAAAGGTACGCAGTCACCCCATAAAGAGGCTCCCACTGCTTGTACGTACACGGTTTCAGGTTCTTTTTCACTCCCCTCGCCGGGGTTCTTTTCGCCTTTCCCTCACGGTACTGGTTCACTATCGGTCAGTCAGGAGTATTTAGCCTTGGAGGATGGTCCCCCCATATTCAGACAGGATACCACGTGTCCCGCCCTACTCTTCGAGTTCACAGCAAGTGTGCTTTCGTGTACGGGACTATCACCCTGTACCGTCGGACTTTCCAGACCGTTCCACTAACACACAAGCTGATTCAGACTCCGGGCTGCTCCCCGTTCGCTCGCCGCTACTGGGGGAATCTCGGTTGATTTCTTTTCCTCGGGGTACTTAGATGTTTCAGTTCCCCCGGTTCGCCTCGTTAGCCTATGTATTCAGCTAACGATAGTGCAACGGATTGCACTGGGTTTCCCCATTCGGACATCGACGGGTCAAGGGTTCATATCACCTCGCCGTCGCTTTTCGCAGATTAGCACGTCCTTCATCGCCTCTGACTGCCAGGGCATCCACCGTGTACGCTTAGTCGCTTAACCTCACAACCCGAAGATGTTTCTTTCGATTCATCGTCGACTTGCGAAAATTTGAGAGACTCGAACACACATGAGCTGTGTGTCGTTTCAATTTTCAGCTTGATCCAGATTTTTAAAGAGCAAAACTTCGCAGTGCACCTTTTCAGGTTCACTCTGAAGTTTTCTTGTTTTGCAGTAAATGATGGTGGAGCTATGCGGGATCGAACCGCAGACCTCCTGCGTGCAAGGCAGGCGCTCTCCCAGCTGAGCTATAGCCCCATCGTAGTGATCTCTCTACCGGTATTTTTGTTGAGGCAGGGCGTGGTGACACGAAGCATACCCGAGTATGTGAGTGTCGCCGCAACGCAGCGTCAGCAAAAATTTGGTAGGCCTGAGTGGACTTGAACCACCGACCTCACCCTTATCAGGGGTGCGCTCTAACCACCTGAGCTACAAGCCTGCAGAGATTTTTACTGCTGTTTTTCATCAGACAATCTGTGTGGACACTACAAAGGCAGGTTCTTTAAGGTAAGGAGGTGATCCAACCGCAGGTTCCCCTACGGTTACCTTGTTACGACTTCACCCCAGTCATGAATCACAAAGTGGTAAGCGCCCTCCCGAAGGTTAAGCTACCTACTTCTTTTGCAACCCACTCCCATGGTGTGACGGGCGGTGTGTACAAGGCCCGGGAACGTATTCACCGTAGCATTCTGATCTACGATTACTAGCGATTCCGACTTCATGGAGTCGAGTTGCAGACTCCAATCCGGACTACGACGCACTTTATGAGGTCCGCTTGCTCTCGCGAGGTCGCTTCTCTTTGTATGCGCCATTGTAGCACGTGTGTAGCCCTACTCGTAAGGGCCATGATGACTTGACGTCATCCCCACCTTCCTCCAGTTTATCACTGGCAGTCTCCTTTGAGTTCCCGGCCGGACCGCTGGCAACAAAGGATAAGGGTTGCGCTCGTTGCGGGACTTAACCCAACATTTCACAACACGAGCTGACGACAGCCATGCAGCACCTGTCTCAGAGTTCCCGAAGGCACCAATCCATCTCTGGAAAGTTCTCTGGATGTCAAGAGTAGGTAAGGTTCTTCGCGTTGCATCGAATTAAACCACATGCTCCACCGCTTGTGCGGGCCCCCGTCAATTCATTTGAGTTTTAACCTTGCGGCCGTACTCCCCAGGCGGTCGACTTAACGCGTTAGCTCCGGAAGCCACGCCTCAAGGGCACAACCTCCAAGTCGACATCGTTTACGGCGTGGACTACCAGGGTATCTAATCCTGTTTGCTCCCCACGCTTTCGCACCTGAGCGTCAGTCTTTGTCCAGGGGGCCGCCTTCGCCACCGGTATTCCTCCAGATCTCTACGCATTTCACCGCTACACCTGGAATTCTACCCCCCTCTACAAGACTCTAGCCTGCCAGTTTCGAATGCAGTTCCCAGGTTGAGCCCGGGGATTTCACATCCGACTTGACAGACCGCCTGCGTGCGCTTTACGCCCAGTAATTCCGATTAACGCTTGCACCCTCCGTATTACCGCGGCTGCTGGCACGGAGTTAGCCGGTGCTTCTTCTGCGGGTAACGTCAATCGGTAAGGTTATTAACCTTACCGCCTTCCTCCCCGCTGAAAGTGCTTTACAACCCGAAGGCCTTCTTCACACACGCGGCATGGCTGCATCAGGCTTGCGCCCATTGTGCAATATTCCCCACTGCTGCCTCCCGTAGGAGTCTGGACCGTGTCTCAGTTCCAGTGTGGCTGGTCATCCTCTCAGACCAGCTAGGGATCGTCGCCTAGGTGAGCCGTTACCCCACCTACTAGCTAATCCCATCTGGGCACATCCGATGGCAAGAGGCCCGAAGGTCCCCCTCTTTGGTCTTGCGACGTTATGCGGTATTAGCTACCGTTTCCAGTAGTTATCCCCCTCCATCAGGCAGTTTCCCAGACATTACTCACCCGTCCGCCACTCGTCAGCGAAGCAGCAAGCTGCTTCCTGTTACCGTTCGACTTGCATGTGTTAGGCCTGCCGCCAGCGTTCAATCTGAGCCATGATCAAACTCTTCAATTTAAGTTTGATGCTCGTGAATTAAACTTCGTAATGAATTACGTATGTTCACTCAGAGACTTGGTATTCATTTATTGTCCGAAGACATTAAGAATCCATGTCACTTTGAGTGCCCACACAGATTGTCTGATAAATTGTTAAAGAGCAGTGCAACGCGGCTTTCGCTCACCGTTGCGAGGTGGCGTATATTACGCTTTCCTCTTTCAGAGTCAACCCGTTATTTCAGGATTTTTTCTCTTCAACCGACCGGGCTGTCTGTGAAGTGATTCACATCCGCCGTGTCGATGGAGGCGCATTATAGGGAGCCGCCGAGGAATGACAAGCGGAAAAATGCATTTTTATTTCAACCGCTCACCTTTTCACCAAAACGTCTATTTTTGGTGCTTTTTAATCTCTTTTGGCAGCTCTGCCAGGCTTGTAATGACCCAGTCGGCTGCATTTTCCGCTTCCGGGGTGACTGGCTTACCGGTTCGCACTAATACTTTTGTTCCCACACCCGCCGCCGTTGCTGCCTGCATATCTTCCAGCTTATCGCCGACCATAAAAGACGCGGCCATATCAATGTGCAGAAATTCCTGCGCGGAGATAAGCATGCCCGGATGCGGTTTACGGCAATCACAGGTCTGACGATATGCTTCGACGGTGCCCTGCGGGTGATGCGGACAATAATAGATACCATCAAGATCGACGCCGCGATCGGCCAGAGACCAGTCCATCCATTCCGTCAGCGTCTCGAACTGCGCTTCGGTGAATTTCCCCCGGGCGATACCGGACTGATTGGTTACCACCACCAGCGCATAGCCCATCTCTTTCAGCTGGCGCAGTGCATCTATTACGCCCTCGATAAATTCAAACTCATCAATCTCATGGACGTAGCCGTGATCCACATTAATAGTGCCATCACGATCGAGAAAAATTGCGGGTACAGATTTTGCCACCGGTTTGCTCCTGAAAAAGGCTTGTTCAGCTAGTATCTCATGAATCACGGCGCAATAAAGTGCTCATCGTACAGAGGTGGATTGATTTAGACGTCTGGATGCCTTAACATCCATTTTGTTTACGGTCATTCCCCGTATCTGGCAGAAGAAAATGCCACGGCTAACTTACATACGATAAAAATAATCTAATGATTAAACTTTCCAATATCACCAAAGTGTTCCAGCAGGGGAACCGAACCATTCAGGCGCTGAACAACGTCAGCCTGCATGTTCCTGCTGGTCAGATTTATGGCGTCATTGGCGCATCGGGTGCAGGTAAAAGTACGCTGATCCGTTGTGTTAACCTGCTTGAGCGCCCAACCCAGGGCAGCGTTGAAGTTGGCGGCCAGGAGCTTACCGCTCTCACAGAAAAAGAACTCACCAAAGCGCGTCGTCAGATCGGCATGATTTTCCAGCACTTTAACCTGCTGGCCTCACGTACCGTTTTCGGCAACGTTGCTTTACCGCTGGAGCTGGACAACACGCCGAAGGAAGAAATTACGCGTCGCGTCACCGAACTGCTGGACCTGGTTGGTCTGGGCGATAAGCATGACAGCTATCCGGCCAATCTCTCCGGCGGGCAAAAGCAGCGTGTAGCAATAGCTCGCGCGCTGGCAAGCAATCCAAAAGTGCTGCTGTGCGATGAAGCCACCAGCGCATTAGATCCGGCTACCACGCGTTCTATTCTGGAGCTGCTGAAAGACATTAACCGTCGTCTGGGCCTGACTATCCTCCTTATTACGCACGAAATGGACGTGGTGAAACGTATTTGTGACTGCGTGGCAGTCATCAGCAACGGTGAGCTGATTGAGCAGGATACGGTAAGCGAAGTGTTCTCCCATCCGAAGACGCCGCTGGCTCAGCAGTTCATCCAGTCCACGCTTCATCTGGATATTCCGGAAGATTATCTGGAACGACTGAAAACAGAAGCCGTTGCAGACAGCGTTCCAATGCTGCGCATGGAGTTTACGGGTCAGTCCGTTGACGCACCGCTGCTTTCCGAAACCGCGCGCCGCTTTAACGTTAATAACAACATTATTAGCGCGCAGATGGATTACGCCGGTGGCGTGAAGTTCGGCATTATGCTGACGGAAATGCACGGCACACAGGAAGAAACCCAGGCGGCAATTGCCTGGCTGCAGGAACATCACGTAAAAGTAGAGGTACTGGGTTATGTCTGAGCCGATGATGTGGCTACTGGTTCGCGGCGTTTGGGAAACGCTGGCAATGACCTTCGTATCGGGCTTTTTTGGCTTTGTCATTGGGCTACCGGTCGGCGTGCTGCTGTACGTCACGCGCCCGGGTCAGATTATTGAAAACGCGAAGCTGTATCGCACGCTTTCTGCGCTGGTGAACATCTTCCGTTCAATCCCGTTCATTATTCTGCTGGTGTGGATGATTCCGTTTACCCGCGTGATCGTCGGTACGTCGATAGGTCTTCAGGCAGCAATTGTTCCATTGACCGTAGGCGCTGCGCCGTTTATCGCCCGTATGGTGGAAAACGCCCTGCTGGAAATTCCAACGGGTCTGATTGAAGCCTCCCGAGCCATGGGTGCGACGCCGATGCAGATCGTGCGCAAAGTACTGCTGCCTGAAGCGCTGCCAGGGCTGGTGAACGCGGCGACCATTACGCTTATCACGCTTGTCGGTTATTCCGCGATGGGCGGTGCCGTAGGTGCAGGTGGTTTAGGCCAGATTGGCTACCAGTACGGCTATATTGGCTATAACGCTACCGTTATGAATACCGTTCTGGTATTGCTGGTTGTGCTGGTTTACTTAATTCAATTCTCTGGCGATCGTATCGTCCGGGCTGTTACGCATAAATAACGTTACAAACAACACAAACTCGACGAGTTAAGGAAAAAACATGGCGTTTAAATTTAAGACCTTTGCAGCAGTAGGCGCACTGATTGGCTCTCTGGCACTGGTGGGTTGCGGTCAGGACGAGAAAGATCCCAACCACATCAAGGTAGGCGTTATCGTCGGTGCTGAACAGCAGGTCGCAGAAGCCGCGCAGAAAATCGCAAAAGAGAAATATGGCCTGGACGTTGAGCTGGTCACCTTCAACGATTACGTTCTGCCGAACGAAGCGCTGAGCAAAGGCGATATTGACGCCAACGCCTTCCAGCACAAACCGTATCTGGATCAGCAGATCAAGGATCGCGGCTACAAGCTGGTTGCTGTCGGGAATACCTTCGTTTATCCAATTGCCGGTTACTCCAAGAAAATTAAATCTCTGGATGAACTTCAGCCGGGTTCACAGGTTGCCGTCCCTAACGACCCAACCAACCTTGGCCGCTCGCTGCTGCTGCTGCAGAAAGTGGGCCTGATCAAGCTGAAAGAAGGGGTTGGCCTGCTGCCGACCGTTCTGGACGTGACCGAAAACCCGAAAAATCTGAAAATTGTTGAACTGGAAGCCCCGCAGCTGCCACGTTCACTGGACGATGCACAGATCGCGCTGGCCGTTATCAACACCACCTACGCCAGCCAGATCGGCCTGACGCCGGCGAAGGATGGTATCTTCATTGAAGACAAAGACTCCCCGTACGTCAACCTGATCGTGACTCGCGAAGACAACAAAGACGCGGAAAACGTGAAGAAATTCCTGCAGGCGTATCAGTCTGAAGAAGTTTACCAGGAAGCCAACAAGGTGTTTAACGGCGGCGCGGTTAAAGGCTGGTAATCTCACCTCAGTGTAATATCATCAAGACGGGCATTTGCCCGTCTTGTTATTTGTGCGGTCAACTGCTTCAATATCTGACGTTTTGATTATCCACTGAGGAATTATTATGCGTGCTTTACCGATCTGTCTTTTAGCACTGATGCTGAGCGGCTGTTCTATGCTAAGCAGATCTCCTGTTGAACCCGTTCAAAGCACTGCAACCCCGCCAAAAGCGGAGCCAGCAAAACCGAAAGCGCCTCGCGCTGCGCCGGTACGTATTATTACGAAAGCCGACGAGCTGGTCGGTAAGCCATTCCGTGAGCTGGGTGAAGTGAGTGGCGAATCCTGCCAGGCAACGAACCAGGACTCTCCACCGAATATCCCAACAGCCCGCAAGCGTATGCAGATTAACGCGTCAAAAATGAAAGCCAACGCGGTGCTGCTGCACAGCTGCGAAGTGACCAGCGGTACGCCAGGCTGCTACCGTCAGGCGGTATGTATCGGTTCTGCGCTTAATATTACGGCGAAATGAGTTCGTTTCAGTTCGGGCAGATAGGCGTTATCCGCTCCCCTTATAAAGAGAAGTTCGCCGTGCCGCGCCAGCCTGGTCTGGTCATCAACGGCGGCGGCGAGCTTCATCTTGTCGCGCCCTATAATCAGGCCGATGCGGTGCGCGGGCTTGAGGCGTTCAGTCATTTATGGGTGGTCTTTGTGTTTCACCAGACTATGGAAGGCGGCTGGCGTCCCACGGTGCGTCCTCCGCGTCTGGGCGGTAATGCCAGAATGGGTGTATTTGCCACCCGCTCCACCTTCCGCCCTAACCCGATTGGAATGTCGCTGGTCGAACTGAAAGGCATACGCTGTCAGAAAGATCGGGTGATTCTGGAGTTAGGTAGCCTTGACCTGGTTGATGGCACGCCGGTCATTGATATCAAGCCTTACCTGCCCTTTGCCGAAGCGCTGCCGGAGGCCAGGGCAAGCTACGCGCAGGAAGCGCCGCAGGCAGATATGCCGGTTCACTTCACGCCAGAAATAACGACGCAAATCGGCCAGCTGGAAAAACGCTATCCTCGTCTTCGTGACTTCATTACCGAAGTGCTGGCGCAGGACCCCCGTCCCGCCTATCGCAAAGAAGAGGAGACCGGAAAAACGTATGCGGTCTGGCTGCTGGACTTTAACGTGCGCTGGCGCGTGACTGCGGCGGGTTTTGAAGTGTTTGCCCTGGAACCCAGGTAATTTTCTTCTCCTCTCTTTTGGCATCTTTGCCACACTGGTAAACTAAACCACTTTTTTTGTGTCAGGCTGGCGTTTCAGCCTGTTCCAATCGTCGAAATGGAACCGTAACAACATGCGTACTAGCCAATATCTGCTCTCCACTCTGAAGGAGACACCTGCCGACGCCGAAGTGATCAGCCACCAGCTGATGCTTCGCGCCGGGATGATCCGCAAGCTGGCCTCCGGGTTATATACCTGGCTGCCGACCGGCGTGCGCGTCCTGAAAAAAGTCGAAAACATCGTGCGTGAAGAGATGAACAACGTCGGTGCTATCGAGGTGTTAATGCCGGTTGTTCAGCCCTCTGAACTGTGGCAGGAGAGCGGTCGCTGGGAGCAGTACGGTCCTGAGCTGCTGCGTATTGCCGATCGTGGCGATCGTCCCTTTGTTCTCGGCCCTACGCATGAAGAAGTGATCACCGACCTGATCCGTAACGAGCTGAGCTCTTACAAACAGCTGCCGCTGAACTTCTTCCAGATCCAGACCAAGTTCCGTGACGAAGTGCGCCCACGCTTCGGCGTCATGCGTTCTCGCGAATTCCTGATGAAAGATGCCTACTCTTTCCATACGTCTCAGGAATCTCTGCAGGAGACCTACGACAAAATGTACGAGGCTTACAGCAAAATCTTCTCCCGCATGGGCCTGGATTTCCGTGCTGTACAGGCTGATACCGGCTCTATCGGCGGTAGCGCCTCCCATGAATTCCAGGTTCTGGCGCAGAGCGGTGAGGACGATGTGATCTTCTCTGACTCCTCTGATTACGCCGCGAACATCGAGTTCGCAGAAGCGCTGGCACCAAAAGCGCCACGTGCTGCGGCAACCGAAGAGATGACGCTGGTTGATACGCCAGACGCGAAAACTATTGCCGAGCTGGTTGAGCAGTTCAACCTGCCGGTTGAGAAAACGGTCAAAACCCTGCTGGTGAAATCAGCTGAAGGCAGCGCTTACCCGCTGGTTGCCCTACTGGTCCGTGGCGATCACGAGCTGAACGAAGTGAAAGCGGAAAAGCTGCCGCAGGTTGCCAGCCCGCTCGCTTTCGCGACAGAAGCAGAAATTCGCGCCGTGGTGAACGCAGGCCCAGGCTCGCTGGGTCCGGTGAATATGCCTGTTCCGGTGATCGTTGACCGCACCGTTGCGACGATGAGCGACTTCGCCGCTGGCGCAAACATCGACGGGAAACACTACTTCGGCATCAACTGGGATCGCGACGTGGCGACGCCAGAAGTGGCTGACATCCGTAACGTGGTCGCAGGCGATCCAAGCCCGGACGGCAAGGGTACCCTGATGATCAAACGCGGTATCGAAGTAGGCCACATCTTCCAGCTGGGCGATAAATACTCTCGCGCAATGAACGCTGCCGTTCAGGGTGAAGATGGCCGTAACCAGGTTCTGACCATGGGCTGCTACGGTATTGGGGTAACGCGTGTTGTTGCTGCCGCTATCGAGCAGAACTATGACGAGCGCGGTATCGTCTGGCCGGATAACATTGCACCATTCCAGGTGGCAATTCTACCGATGAACATGCACAAGTCTTACCGCGTGCAGGAGCTGGCCGAGAAACTCTACGCTGAGCTGAGCGCGAAAGGTATCGACGTGCTGATGGATGACCGTAAAGAGCGTCCGGGCGTGATGTTTGCTGATATGGAGCTGATTGGTATTCCGCACACCATCGTCATCGGCGACCGTAACCTCGACAGCGACGAGATTGAATACAAATACCGTCGTAACGGCGAAAAGCAGATGATCAAGACGGGCGACATTCTTGATTACCTGGTGAAAGCCATCAAAGGTTAAGAAACAAAAAACCCCGCCTGCGCGGGGTTTTTTTATGGGTAAATATTATTTGCTGTCGCAGTTTTTGCCGGCAGTAAACGTCGCGTCCTTATCGGCCACCAGCGTTTTTACCAGCTCGCCGCTGTCCGGGTTTGGCTCCAGCGTAAAGTGCCCTTCAACCGTCAGCAACACTGGCTTGCTGTCATTGCCGCGCGCAACGGCATAGTCACGCTCCAGCTGGGCATTGTTCGCCACGCTGACTTTCTTCCCGGTCGCGCAGTCCGTGAAGATAGCCGCATCCGCCATGTAGAAATACATCCCCCGCATCGCCATTGGCGTTGCAGGCAGTGCCGCTTTTACCGGAGCCAGCGTGTAGTTGAACTGGGATTCAATCGGATTACCTTCGCGATCGAGCATCTCCATCCCCTCGCCTTTGGCGCGGAAATAGGTTTTGTCCCCAGCGGTATCGGTCAATACCAGCTTCTCAGCCGTACGCGCCCAGGTTCCGTAAGTTGCATATGACGAGGGTTCCTTCGCTCCCTGATAACGCTGGTTCATTACCCAGGTACCATCCTTTTGCAGGAACAGAGAGGTTTCGATACCTTCACAATCTGCACAGGGTAATACGCCGCGCCAGCTCTGCTGCATCGGCTTTAATTCTTCGTTTTGCGTTGGCTGTAAGGCCTGCGTTTCCGAACGGTTGTTACAGCCAAAAAGCGCGAACAGACTCGTTACGGCCAGCGCTGATAATAATGCTTTTTTCACGATACATTCCTTATGAAAAGGGTGTCCCTTTCGTCACGCTACGGATGACGAACTTTGCCACGCAGTGATTTTACGGTGGATTTTTGCGCCTTTGAGGACAACCTGCGTTCTTTCGATGCCCGCGTAGGACGCGTTGCCCGACGGCTTTTTTGCACTGCTGTTAATTCTTTTATGACCGCCGCCAGTCTGGAAAGTGCCGCTTCGCGGTTCATTTCCTGGCTGCGATATTCCTGCGCCTTGATCACAATTACGCCATCGCTGGTGATCAGGTGATGGCTGGCGGCAAGCAGGCTCTCTTTATAATACTCTGGCAGGCTGGAGGCCCGAATGTCAAAGCGCAAATGGATAGCCGTTGAAGCCTTGTTGACGTGCTGTCCCCCTGCCCCCTGAGCACGGATGGCGGTGATCTCCAGCTCGCTATCGGGAATGCTGACGTTTCGGGACAAAACAATCATGGCGCGGGCTGCCAGGCCGTGAGATGAATTTCCAGATTATTCTGAGAATCAGAGAGCCAGATAGCGCCGTCCTGAATAGTAGCCTGTAGCGCCATCGTTCGGCCGGCGAACTCGCTCAGCTGCGCCAGCTGTTCATCATCCAGATACCAGACGGTAAGGTTTTTGAACTGCGCACATTTGTTTTTATTCTGTTGCCACCAGATCTCCGCGGCGCGCTGGTTGTAGGCGAACAGCGCCACCTCAGCGGACTGGGTGCAAGCCTTTTTGATCCGGCGTTCATCCGGGAGGCCAAGCTCAATCCACAGATCGATACCCAGATGGTCGTTGCGCCGCCAGGCTTCCGGCTCATCTTCCGCACTTAAGCCCCGGGTAAATTGCAGGCGCTCATCGGCATACTTTATCCACGCCAGCAGGCGCAGCATCATACGCTCCTGGGTTTCAGAGGGGTGGCGCGCCAGCGTCAATGACGCATCGAGAAACTGGTTACGGTCAAGATCCGCCACATTGACCACAGCTTTATAAATTGTCGCTTTCAGCGCCATGAGAGAACTCCTTTCGAATCAGGCGTACATTGTAGCGAAAACCGCAGCAAAAGGCTGTTACGAGCTTGTGTCCCCCCTTATCAAGGCGCTGATATTGCTTAAATGAGTATGGTATAGTCACCTTGCTAAACCGAGTTTAACTTCGTAGGCTTAATGATATCTCACAGTAAGTCAGTACGCTGGCAGGAGGGGATGTGAATAATTATTGTGAGTTGATTCGCAGACGGTATGCGGAAATTGCCAGCGGAGATCTGGGGTATATCCCGGATGCGTTGGGCTGTGTATTGAACGTGCTAAATGAAGTGGCCTCTGATGAGGGCCTTTCTGAATCGGTCAGGGAAAAAGCAGCGTACGCTGCGGCGAATTTACTGGTGAGCGATTATGTCGATGAATGATACCTATCAACCCATCAATTGTGATGACTATGACAACCTCGAACTCGCCTGCCAGCATCATTTAATACTGACGCTGGAGCTAAAAGATGGCGAAGTGCTTAAGGCAAAGGCCAGCGATCTGGTTTCCCGTAAGAACGTGGAATACCTGGTTGTTGAAGATGCAGGTGCGACGCGTGAGCTGCGCCTCGACAAAATTGCCAGTTTTAGCCACCCGCAAATCGGCACCGTCGTGGTGAGCGAATCTTGATAACCAACGGGCAGCCAGGCTGCCCGTTACGCTTTCCATTCAAAATTTACACCGTCTTCAGCCCACCCCTCTTTAGTGACAAATACCCCTGCCGCCGCAATGAGCGTATCACCGTAAAACAGAAGCGGCGTTGTATCACGCAGCCAGGGCGGAACGTTCTGTTCCTGCCAGATCTTCTTCAGTTTACGCCCACCGTTACGCCCGACGATGTGCAGCATGCCGCTGGCCCTGAAGCGTACGGTGACGTTCTCGCCCGGCTCGGGCAAACGCACGTTACCCGAACGGCTTAACGCAACCACGCCTGCATTTACAGGTAACGTTAATGCTTGCTCAGGAGAAGGCCAGTCTAGGATCCTGTCAGCAAGCGACGGCAACGATTTTACCCACCAGAGCTGGCCTTTATAGCGCCTGACCTCAAAACCATTCAGATAGATACGCGGCGCGGCATCTTCCCGGGCCTGTGCAACCTCGTCCCAGATACGGTTGAGCATCGCCCGGGACGGCATGGCCGCACGGTGAAACGCCAGCCAGCGACGAATCAGGGCAGCCCGACGTGCGGGGCTCATCGCCTCCAGCGGCGCCAGCTCCAGCGCACCGTCTGCGGTTATTAGCGTCTCCAGCTCCTCGCGCAGCAGCTCGTCCAGCAAGCTTTCCTGTTCAGCACAAAGCATCGCGCTTCGGGCCGCCGCTTCGGAAAAATGCGTCCAGCGCTCGTTCAGAAGCGGCAGCACGCGCAGGCGCAGGAAGTTTCGGTCGTAGCTGTCGTCCTGATTGCTTTCGTCCTCAATCCAGCGCAGATGGTGTTGATGCGCCCAGGCTTCCAGTGAAGCGCGCGTTTCGCCCAGCAGCGGACGAATCAGCGCCGTACCGGCAAAATCCGCGCGTTCCGGCATGGCGGATAACCCCGCAGGCCCGCTGCCGCGCTTGAGCGCCAGCAAGAAGGTTTCACACTGATCGTCCAGATGCTGCGCGGTAACCAACGCTTCTCCAGGCTGTAATGCGGCGGAAAACGCGGCGTAGCGGGCTTTACGCGCCTGCGCCTCCGTGCCCAACCCTTCATCCTCAAGCGTGACGCGCTCAACGACTAGCGGGATCGCCCACGCTGAGCACACCGCTTCACAGTGCGCTACCCAGTCGTCCGCATGGGCGCTTAGGCCGTGATGAATATGCATCGCCCGAAGCTGGACGTCCGGCTCCCGATCGCGCCAGCACTTAAGGCGGTGCAGCAAAACGGTGGAGTCCAAGCCACCGCTAAATCCCACCAGAAGCTGGCGGTACGGTGAAACGGCGAGAGCGATAGCGGGTAAGGTCATAGAAAATTACACATAAAAAATGCCCGAACTGAACGGGCATTATCACACATGAAGGCAATTACTGCTGATAAAGCTCCAGCGGCAGGCCGTCCGGATCGTTGAAAAAAGTGAAACGTTTATCGGTAAAGGGATCGACACGAATCGCTTCACAGGCCACGCCGTGGGCTTCCAGATGTTTTACCGCACTGTCCAGGTCATCGACGCTGAAGGCCAGGTGGCGCAGGCCGCAGGCTTCCGGGCGCGACGGACGCGCAGGCGGGAAAGGAAAAGAGAACAGCTCAATGACATATTGCCCGTTTAACGCCAGATCGCCCTTCCAGGAGTCGCGCTCTTCGCGGTAAGCCTCGCTCATCAGCGTAAAGCCGAGGATGTCGCAGTAGAATGCCTTACTTTTCGCGTAATCGGTGGCGATGATCGCAATATGGTGAACCTGTTTTAAACCCAGCATAGCTTCTCCTTTTTATGATGTCCTGCACGTTACAACCGACAGCCCGCCGCTGGCAAGCAGCCCCCTTTATTTTAGGACTCGCACCCAGTACACTCCGTTTTCATCGCGTTTCGCACCGTGAATATCCGTCTCAAACCCCGGATAGTGGCGCCCTACCGAACAGAGCATCAGCAGAAAATCGAGCACCGCCCGGCTTTTTTCGGTGATCATTTCGCCCGGCATCAGCAGCGGTACGCCCGGCGGATAAGGCAGGATCATGTTGGCCGATACCCGGCCGACCAGATTTTCCAGCTCAACGGTTTCAACCTCGCCTTTCACCTGCTGCTGCCACGCCCTGTGCGGCGTCAGCTTCATTTCGGGCAGGACGTCAAACGCCTGGAGCATCAGGCGCGGCAGATCGTGCTGGCGGATCAGCCTGTGGATCCCCTGAGCCAGATCCTGAATGCGCATATTGCGATAGTAGTCAGGATCTTCCGCATAGAGGTCGGGCAGCATGTTCTTCACCCGCAGGTTCAGATCGTACGCGCGCTTGAACTCCATCAACCCGCGCAGCAGACCCATCGCGCGGGTTTTATCGATCCCGATACTGAACAGGAACAGCAAATTGTAGGGGCCGGTCTTCTCCACCACCACGCCACGCTCGTCGAGGAATTTCGCTACCAGCGCGGCCGGGATCCCTTCATCACCCATTACGCCCTGCTCATCCATGCCCGGCGTCAGGATCGTCACCTTAACCGGATCGAGGAACATATGATCCGCATCGGCATCCCGGAAGCCGTGCCAGCTTTCACCTGGCGCGACGGGCCAGCACTCCGCCTCGTCGATCTCTTCCGGCTGCCAGATATCAAAGAACCAGCCGTCCGCTTCATCTTTCAGCCGCTGGACCTCCTTACGGAAATGCAGCGCCCGCTCCACCGAACGATTAATCAGGCGTTTACCGGGATTGCCGCGCAGCATCGCCGCCGCCGTTTCGATGGAGGCCACCAGCGGGTAGCTCGGCGACGTGGTCGTGTGCATCATAAAGGCTTCGTTGAAGGTGTCCTCGTCGTACTCGCCCTTGATGTGAATAAGGGACGCCTGGGAAAACGCGGCCAGCATTTTGTGCGTCGACTGCGTTTCGAAGAATACTTTTCCCGGCACGCGCTCGCCGCTCATTCCGCTTTTACCCGAATAAATCGGATGGAAATTGGTGTAAGGCACCCAGGCGGAATCAAAGTGGATCGACGGCACGTCCAGCGTCTGCTTGATCCAGTTCGTGTTGTACAGCAGCCCGTCATAGGTCGAGTTAGTGATCACCGCATGGACGGGCCAGCCAGCCTCCGGTATCGCCGCGACCTTTTTTTCGATGGCGGCACGCGTGAACTCGCGGCGTGGAATGCCGCCAAGAATGCCGAGCGCGTTGCGCGTTGGCGACAGCCAGAGCGGCACTACGTCACTCATCATCAGCAGATGCGCCAGCGACTTGTGGCAGTTTCGGTCAATCAGCAGCGTGCTGCCGGCAGGCGCGGCGTACATCCCGACGATTTTATTCGACGTCGAGGTGCCGTTGGTCACCATGTAGCTTTGCTCGGCGCCAAAGGTGCGGGCTATGTACTCCTCGGCTTCCAGATGCGGGCCGGTATGATCCAGCAGAGAGCCCAGCTCGGTCACCGAAATCGACACGTCCGCTTTCAGCGTGTTGCCGCCAAAGAAATCATAGAACAGGCAGCCCACCGGACTTTTTTGATAGGCCGTCCCCGCCATATGGCCCGGCGTACAGAAGGTGTACTTTCCTTCCTTAACATAGGTAAACAGCGCGCGCGTAAACGGCGGCGTGATGTTATCAAGGTATTCGCCGGTGTACTGCTGAATGCGGATCGCAATGTCCTCGGCAACGCCGAGAGAGTATTCGAAGAACCACAGCGCCATGCGCATATCGTGAGCGCTGACGTCCATGGTCGAATGCGTGTTGATAAAGGCGTACAGCGGAAGGTATTCGTTGAGCTTATTGATATCGCTGCACAGCTCCATGTCGTATTCGTCCCAGTCGAATATCACGCCACAGATGCGCGGATTGTGTTCGATGAATTTCAGCAGGTCGGCGCTGTTTTGCGGCCAGATCAGCTGATATCCGCGTGCGGTAAGGGCTTGCTCCAGCTCCTTGATGGGTTCGTCTTTATAAAAGACGCCGTGTGGCCCCATGATGGCAATGATGTTCATGGTTTACCTCCTTGAAAAACATCAGATAAGCATAGTTAAGGTAAACGGCAGGTATAAAAAAAGCCGCAACAATGTGCGGCTTTTAGGATAATTGTGAGGCTTATGCGTAACCGTAGGTCATCAGGCGCTGATAACGGCGATTGAGCAAATCTTCTTTGCTCAGCACGTCCAGGTCCGCCAGGTCAGCCAGCAGCTGCGCTTTCAGGGACGCGGCCATGACTTCCGGCTTGCGGTGCGCGCCACCCAGCGGTTCAGGGATGACGGTGTCGATAAGCTTCAGCTCTTTCAGACGTGGGGCAATGATGCCCATCGCTTCGGCAGCCAGAGGCGCTTTGTCGGCGCTTTTCCACAAAATGGAAGCACAGCCTTCCGGAGAGATAACGGAATAGGTGCTGTACTGCAGCATATTCACTTTATCGCCCACGCCAATCGCCAGCGCGCCGCCGGAGCCACCTTCACCGATAACGGTACAGATGACGGGCACTTTCAGGCGAGACATCTCACGCAGGTTGCGTGCGATGGCTTCAGACTGACCGCGCTCTTCTGCGCCGACACCCGGGTAAGCGCCAGGCGTGTCGATGAAGGTGATGATTGGCATATTGAAACGCTCAGCCATCTCCATCAGACGCAGGGCTTTACGGTAGCCTTCTGGTGCCGGCATACCGAAGTTACGACGGATTTTCTCTTTGGTTTCACGACCTTTCTGATGACCAATGATCATCACCGGACGTCCATCCAGACGCGCGATACCGCCGACGATAGCTTTATCGTCAGCGTATGCGCGGTCGCCGGCCAGTTCGTCAAATTCGTCAAACGCCAGGCGGACATAATCCAGGGTGTACGGACGCTGTGGATGACGCGCCAGCTGGGCGATCTGCCATGCGCCGAGATCGGCAAAGATTTTGCGCGTCAGTTCTACGCTTTTTTCACGCAGACGATGCACTTCTTCGTCGATGTTAATATCCAGTTTTTCATCCTGACGGCTCACCGCTGTCAGAGAATCGATTTTCGCTTCCAGCTCTGCAATCGGCTGTTCGAAATCAAGGAAATTCAGACTCATAGTATTCCTGTATTAGTCAAACTCCAGTTCCACCTGCTCCGAACCAATGAGGCCACGGAGATCGTTCAGTAAACGATCGCTCGGAGAGACACGCCACGTTGCACCAAAGCGCAACCGCGCACGTGCATCCGCCCTCTGATAGTAGAGATGTACTGGAATTGTCCCCGAGCGGTGGGGTTCCAGAGACTGACGGAGTCGGTTTAAAAGCTGGTCATCAATTTGCCTGTCCGTCAGCGAGATAGCAAGCCCGCGAGCATATTTTTCCCGGGCTTCGTCAATGTCCATCACTTCGCGGGCAGTCATTTTAAGCCCCCCGCTGAAGTCATCAAAGCTGACCTGTCCGCTGACGATAAGTATGCGGTCTTTTTCCAGCAATTGCTGGTATTTATCCAACGCGTCGGTGAACAACATCACCTCCAGACGCCCGGAACGGTCATCCAGTGTACAGATGCCGATACGATTGCCGCGCTTGGTGACCATTACCCTTGCAGCAATCACGAGCCCCGCAGCCGTGGTGATTTTACCACGTTCTGTCGGATGCATGTCTTTAAGCCTGTAGCCGCCGACATAGCGCTCAATTTCTTTGAGATACTGGTTGATAGGGTGCCCCGTCAGGTACAAACCTAACGTTTCACGCTCACCATCCAGCACCACCTGTTCTGGCCACGGCTGGCAGCTGGCATAGGACTGCTCGATCTGCTCTGGCTCTTCCGCCAGCACGCCAAACATATCCGCCTGGCCAATGGCTTCCGCTTTTGCGTGCTGATCGGCCGCCTTCAACGCATCGCCGAGCGAGTTCATCAACGCGGCGCGGTGCGGCCCCAGCCTGTCGAACGCGCCGGACATGATCAGTTTTTCCAGCACGCGGCGGTTCAGTTTTTTGGTATCGGTACGGGCGCAGAGATCGAACAGCTCGCGGAAGTAACCGCCGTTGTTACGAGCTTCGATGATCGCCTCGATCGGCCCCTCACCGACGCCCTTGATCGCGCCGATCCCGTAGACGATTTCCCCGTGTTCGTTAACGTGGAAATGATACAGCCCGGAGTTGATATCCGGCGGCAGGATCTTAAGCCCCATGCGCCAGCACTCGTCCACCAGGCCAACGACCTTTTCGGTGTTGTCCATATCGGCAGTCATTACCGCCGCCATAAACTCAGCGGGATAGTGCGCCTTCAGCCACAGCGTTTGATACGACACCAAAGCATAGGCGGCAGAGTGGGATTTGTTAAATCCGTACCCGGCGAACTTCTCCACCAGGTCGAAGATTTTCATCGCCAGTTCGCCGTCGACGCCGTTTTTCTTCGCCCCGTCCTCAAAGATGGAACGCTGCTTGGCCATCTCTTCCGGCTTTTTCTTCCCCATCGCACGACGCAACATGTCCGCGCCGCCAAGGGTATAGCCGGAAAGCACCTGGGCTATCTGCATAACCTGTTCCTGATACAGGATGATGCCGTAGGTCGGCTCCAGTACCGGTTTCAGGCTTTCGTGCTGCCACTGCACGTCCGGATAGGAAATCTCTTCGCGCCCGTGCTTACGGTCAATAAAGTTATCTACCATCCCCGACTGCAGCGGGCCGGGGCGGAACAGCGCCACCAGCGCGATCATATCTTCGAAGCAGTCAGGCTGGAGACGTTTAATCAGATCTTTCATGCCGCGGGATTCAAGCTGGAAAACGGCTGTCGTCTCCGAGCGTTGCAGCATGTCGAAACTTTTCTTGTCATCAAGCGGGATAGCCGCGATATCCAGCGGCGGCTCGCCGTTCTTCTCGCGGCGGGCGTTGATCATCTCCAGCGCCCAGTTGATGATGGTGAGCGTACGCAGGCCGAGGAAGTCGAACTTCACCAGCCCGGCATATTCCACGTCGTTCTTGTCGAACTGGGTAACAGGATGCTGGCCCGCTTCGTCACAGTACAGCGGCGCAAAGTCAGTAATTTTGGTCGGGGCGATAACCACGCCCCCCGCATGCTTGCCGGCATTTCGCGTGACGCCTTCCAGCTTGCGCGCCATGTCGATCAGCGCTTTGACCTCTTCGTCGGCTTCGTATATTTCCGGCAGCTGAGGTTCGGCTTCAAACGCTTTAGCCAGCGTCATGCCCGGATCGGGCGGTACCAGCTTAGAGATGCGATCGACAAAACCGTACGGGTGCCCCAGCACGCGGCCCACGTCGCGGATAACCGCTTTCGCCGCCATCGTACCGAAGGTAATGATCTGCGAAACCGCATCACGGCCGTACATATCGGCCACGTGCTCGATAACCTGATCGCGTTTTTCCATGCAGAAGTCGACGTCGAAGTCGGGCATGGAGACACGTTCCGGGTTAAGGAAGCGTTCGAACAGCAGGTCGAATTCCAGCGGATCGAGGTCGGTGATTTTCAGCGCATACGCCACCAGCGAGCCGGCACCGGAACCACGCCCCGGACCAACCGGTACGCCGTTATCCTTCGACCACTGGATGAACTCCATCACGATCAGGAAGTAGCCAGGGAATCCCATCTGGTTGATGACCTGGAGCTCAATATCCAGGCGCTCATCATACTCAGGACGCTTCTCTTTACGGACCGCTTCATCCGGGAAAAGGAATTCCAGACGCTCTTCAAGGCCCTCTTTCGATTTCATGACCAGGAAATCTTCCGTGGTCATGTCACCTGTCGGGAACTGCGGCAGGAAATATTCGCCGAGACGTACGGTGACGTTACAGCGCTTGGCTATCTCTACGCTGTTTTCCAGCGCTTCCGGGATGTCCGAGAAAAGCTCGCACATCTCTTCTTCGCTGCGCATGTACTGCTGCGACGAGTAGTTGCGCGGGCGTTTCGGATCGTCAAGGGTAAAGCCGTCGTGGATAGCGACGCGGATTTCATGGGCGTCAAAATCGCCAGACTCAAGGAAGCGTACGTCGTTGGTTGCCACCACGGGCAGCCCGCGCGCTTCGGCAAGGGCTACGGCAGCATGCAGGTAGCTCTCTTCGTCCGCTCGCCCGGTGCGGATCAGCTCAAGGTAATAGCGATTCGGGAAATACTCTTCGTAGAACGACACGCACTGATCCACCAGCGCGCTGTTGCCGCGCAGCAGACATTTGCCGACATCGCCCATACGGCCACCGGAGATCAGCAGCAACCCTTCGTTCAGCTCCGCCAGCCAGTCACGGTCAATCCACGGCCCCAGTGCGCCGTAGCCGCGCTGGTAGGCCTTTGAGATCAGCAGAGTGAGGTTCTGATAGCCCGTGTTATTCATGGCTAACACGGAAATTTGCGTCATCTCATCGCCGAGCTGCTCGCTCTGTACGTGAAAGTCCGCGCCAACGATGGGCTTTAAGCCTGCACCATGCGCCGTTCCGTAGAACTTCACCAGGCCACACAGGTTGGTAAAATCGGTGATCGCCAGCGCAGGCATGCCGAGCGAGGCCGCCTTTTTTACCAGCGGCCCGGTCTTTGCCAGCCCATCGATCATGGAGTAGTCGCTATGCACCCGCAGGTGTACGAAACGTGGTTCAGCCATCTTCAGATTCCGCGTTACTTAATTGCTTGCGTCTTGATTCAGGACACCAGTCCCAGCGCACGTTTCACCGGGCCGAAACTGCGCCGATGATGTTCAGTTGCGCCATGTTCAGCCAGCTTTTCCAGATGGAAAGCGGTTGGATATCCCTTGTGCTGGGCAAAACCATACGCAGGATAAGTGAGATCCAGCGCGGCCATTTCGGCATCGCGTGTCACCTTGGCAATGATTGACGCCGCGCTGATTTCTGCGACGCGGCTATCGCCTTTAACGACGGCCAGTGAAGGCATCGGCAGCGCCGGGCAACGATTACCGTCGATCAGCACATACTCAGGCACAATCTTCAGGCCAGCGACAGCACGCTGCATTGCCAGCATGGTGGCGTGCAGAATATTCAGATCGTCAATCTCATTCGGCTCTGCGCGCCCGATACTCCAGGCCAGCGCCTTCTCTTTAATTTCATCGAACAGCGCCAGGCGGCGCTTTTCACTTAGTTTTTTTGAGTCGTTCAGACCAATAATCGGGCGCGCTGGATCGAGAATCACCGCTGCGGTCACCACGGCCCCCACTAACGGGCCGCGTCCGACCTCATCCACACCGGCAACAAGGTGCGTATGAGGATAAATAAATTCCATCATTTTGCTAACTCCAGCACCGCATCGGCCGCCTGCTCATCAGCATTACAGCGGATCAGTTGATGCAGCTCACGGAACGTTTCGTGCATCTGGTGGCTGGTCTTGCCGTTTGCCAGCAGCGGCAGCAGTGCATCAGCCAGCGCCTGCGGCTGGCACTCATCCTGCAAAAGCTCTTTCACCAGTTCGCGACCCGCAAGCAGGTTTGGCAGCGAGACGTACTCTGTTTTCACCAGACGTTTTGCCAGCCAGAAGGTAAACGGCTTCATGCGATAACCGACCACCATCGGGCATTTTGCTAGCATACACTCCAGCGCAGCCGTGCCGGAAGCCAGCAGTGCGGCATCGCTCGCAAACATGGCCTCCCGTCCTTTCCCGTCCAGCAGGCGGACGTGGAGATCCGGAGCAACATCAGCTTTGATACGCTCAAACTGCTCGCGGCGTTTGGCATTCACCAGCGGCACGACCACTTCAAGATCGGGATAAGTGTTGCGGAGAATTTGTGCCGTTTTCAGGAAATCGGCGCTGAGCATTTCAACTTCAGCACCACGGCTTCCCGGCAGCAGCGCCAGACAGTGCACATCATGTGGAATGCCCAGCGCATCACGCGCCGCGTTTTTATCCGGATCCAGCGGCATCGCATCCGCCATGGTATGACCGATAAAACGGCACGGGACATTGAATCTGTCGTAAAACGCTTTTTCGAAAGGCAGAAAAGCCAGCACCAGATCGGTGGACCGTCCGATTTTGAAAACGCGTTTCTGTCGCCACGCCCAGACGGACGGACTGACGTAATGGATAGTTTTGATACCCTGCTTTTTCAGGCTCCCTTCAAGGGTGATATTGAAATCAGGTGCATCAATACCGACAAACACATCGGGTTTGAGATCGGTAAAACGGCGGGTAAGGTCGGCACGAATGTGCAGCAAACGGCGCAGGCGACCCAGCACCTCGACGATGCCCATCACGGCCAGCTCTTCCATTTCATACCAGGCTTCACAGCCTTCGGCCTGCATCAGCGGGCCAGCCACGCCGACAAAGCGGGCATTGGGTACACGGGCTTTAAGCGCGCGGATAAGACCTGCACCAAGAATATCGCCGGAGGTTTCTCCGGCGACCAGGGCTATGGTAAGCGGACGACTGTCGACCATTAACGAATCAGACCACGGGTTGAACGTTCAAAGAACTCCATGAACGTATTCACTTCAGGGTGCTTATTCGCCAGTTCGGCAATTTCCGGCTTCGCCTCTTCCAGCGTTTTACCGCTACGGTACAGCAATTTGTACGCGTTGCGGATCGCCGTAATCGCTTCGCGGCTGAAGCCACGACGCTTAAGGCCTTCGATGTTCACGCCAAACGGCGTGGCATGGTTGCCCTGCGCAATCACGAACGGTGGGACGTCCTGCGCCACACCGGAGCATCCGCCGACCATCACGTGCGCACCAATGATGCAGAACTGATGGACCGCGGTCATGCCGCCAATAATTGCAAAATCATCGACCGATACGTGCCCCGCCAGCGTTGCGTTGTTGGCGAGGATACAGCGGCTACCGACGTTACAGTCATGCGCAATATGCGCATTAACCATAAACAGGTTGTCGCTGCCCACCTTCGTCACTCCACCGCCCTGCGTTGTGCCACGATGAATGGTGACGCTTTCGCGAATGCGGTTACGATCGCCGATTTCCACGCGGGTCGGTTCGCCAGCATACTTAAGATCCTGGTTAACTTCGCCGATGGAGGCGAACTGATAGATCTCATTGTTGCAGCCAATGGTGGTATGACCATTCACCACAACGTGAGATTTCAGTACTGTACCCTCACCAATTTCGACATGGGGTCCAACAATACAAAACGGGCCAATGTGAACGTTAGCACCAATGATGGCACCCGTTTCCACAATAGCGGTAGGATGAATAAAGGCGGATTTATCAATCACGTATCAGGCCTCCCGGCTACGCGCACACATCATTGTTGCTTCGCAAACAACTTTGCCGTCAACCATAGCTACGCCTTTGAAGCGAGTCAGGCCGCGACGCGTTTTTTCAAAAGTGACCTCCATGATCATTTGATCACCAGGCACGACCGGACGCTTGAAGCGCGCTTCATCGATACCCGCGAAGTAATAGAGTTCACCCGGCTCCAGTTTTCCAACGCTTTTAAACGCCAGAATACCGGTAGCCTGTGCCATCGCTTCCAGGATCAATACCCCCGGGAAGATAGGCTTACCAGGGAAGTGCCCCTGGAAGAACGGCTCGTTAACGGAGACATTTTTCACTGCGCGCAGAAAACGACCTTCTTCAAAATCCAGCACACGGTCTACCAGCAAAAACGGGTAGCGGTGCGGCAGAAGTTCTAAAATCTCTTCAATATGCAGAGTATGAGTGTCAGTAGTCAAAATACTCTTCCTGTCAAATGTACTAAGTAGCAATAATAACACGGCCTGCCGGTTTATAAACAAAGCCGACAGGCCGGGAAATTTAGCGTTAAACGGATGAACGCTTAGTCTTGTTGATCGATTTTGCGCTCAATCGCTTTGAGTCGCTTGCTCATATCATCAATATTCATCACCAGTGCAGCTGTTTTACGCCATACCTTGTTCGGTTGCAGCGGAATGCCCGAGGAATAAACGCCTGGTTCAGTGATTGGACGCATCACCATGCCCATTCCCGTCACCGTGACTTTGTCGCATATTTCCATATGGCCATTGATCACGCTGGCACCGCCAATCATGCAGTAACGGCCAATTTTCAAGCTGCCTGCCATGATAACACCACCCGCAACTGCGGTATTGTCGCCAATCACAACGTTATGTGCAATCTGGCACTGGTTGTCTATGATAACACCGTTACCAATAATGGTGTCGTCGAGCGCACCACGGTCAATGGTTGTGCAAGCCCCGATCTCAACACGATCGCCGATAATCACGCGACCCAGCTGAGGGATCTTAACCCAGTTACCCCGATCGTTGGCGTAACCAAATCCGTCAGAACCAATCACCGTGCTGGACTGTACGAGACAATTCTCGCCAATCTCAACCTCATGATAGACAGACACATTGGCCCACAGACGAGTCCCTGCGCCAATTTTTGTATTTTTTCCAACAAAGCAGCCAGGTCCAATCACCACGTTATCGCCCAGCATCACACCGGATTCGATAACGGCGTTTGCGCCGACCGCCACGTTGTTACCCAGCTGAGCCGTCGGATCAATCGCAGCACTGGCTGCAATGTTCTGCGCCGGCTGCGGCGTGGTATCAAGAATTTGCGCCATGCGTGCATACGTCAGGTAGGGATTTTTCACTACCAGTGCAGCGCTAGTGGCAAACGGAAGATCGTCCTGCGTCAGAACAACGGCAGACGCCTGGCACTGAGCCAGGTGTTCACGGTACTTAGGGCTTACCATGAAGGTAATAGTGCCTGCTTTAGCAGATTGCATGGACGCAACAGCGGTGATGACGACATCGCCATCACCGTGTAATTCTGCATCCAACTGCTGAGCTAAATCAGCCAGTCGAATTGAAGGCATTACTTATTTAACCTGTTTCAGAACATCAGCGGTGATGTCTTTAACATCGCTGCTGTTGAATGCAACGGCGTTCGCATCAACAACCAGATCGATGCTCTGATCGGCTGCTACTGCTTTAACGGCAGACTGAATGCGAGTCACCAGCTTGCCACGCTCTTCGTTAGAACGACGCTGACGATCCTGCTCGAAAGCCTGAGCTTTCTGAGAGAAGGTCTGGCGCTGAGACATGACGTCTTTTTCCAGTTTGCTGCGCTCGCTCGCTTTCATGGTAGAACCATCACGCTGTAAACGCTGCATTTTAGACTGAAGATCGCCTTCCATACGTTGCAGCTCGCTCGCACGGCCTTTGAATTCGTTTTCCAGCGTTGCAGAAACACCGGTTTTCTGTGCAACCTGCTGGAACAAATTACCCATGTTGACGATTGCAATTTTGTCCGCTGCCTGAGCGGAAGTTGCCATCGCTAAACCGAGACCTGCAGCTAATAACCACTTTTTCACAATTAACTCCTTACCATCCCATTGGCACCCGAGGGGTGCCGTTCTTTGCGTGGCAAGGCGACCGTGTTACCGATCGCCGGTTGTCAGCGCTACACTGCCAACGCATTCCTTTGCAGCGGATTATTACCAGGTTTTACCAATGTTAAACTGGAACTGCTCCGCTTTGTCTCCATCGTATTTCTTGAACGGCTGGGCGTAGGAGAAGACCAACGGCCCCAGCGGTGACATCCATTGTAATGCGATACCTGCGGACATGCGAATATTGCCCGGATCGCTGTAGTCTGGAACTCCCGCAGCACGCATCTGGGCGGTGTTCTCCCAGTTGGTGTCCCACACCGTACCAGCATCCATAAAGAAGGAGGTACGGACAGAGTTCGCGTACTTGTCGCTGATAAACGGCGTCGGCGTGATGAACTCGAGGCTCGCCACGGCCATGGCGTTACCGCCTACAGCGTCATCAGAGCTACAGACCTGTTTTGAATCACGGCTTGCGCAGTTATCTTCGTCATTACCGCCGTAATACACCGCTTTCGGACCGATGTTATTAGACTGGAAGCCGCGCACGGTGCTTGAACCACCGGCGTAGAAGTTCTCATAGAACGGCAGCTCTTTGCTTCCGATACCGTCACCGTAGCCCCAACGGGTACGTCCCAGAACGACCCACTTGTGATCGTCATCAATTGGGAAGTAGGACGCCGTATCCAGCGTAACCTTATAGAACTCGTTATCAGAGCCAGGAATGGTCACTTTACCGTTCAGGTTGACGCGTGAACCTTCCGTCGGGAAGAAGCCACGGTCAAGGCGGTTGTAGGTCCAACCGTAGTTGAAGGTGAAGTCATCCGCAGCGAAACCGTTGTTATCGCTGGACGTACTTGCCGACTGACCGATAGAGTCCAGATAACGCCACATCGCCACCTGCGGTTGCATGTTGGACAGGTCGTTATGCACGTAACCTAAACCAGCACGCAGGGTGTTGTATTCGTTAACCGGGAAGCCGAGCGTACCGTCCAGACCGTAACTCTTGTTGGTATACGTAGAGAGGTCCGCGTCGTCCGCTTTAAAGTCGTTGTAGAAGATACGACCGCCCAAGCTTACACCGTCAACGGTGAAGTATGGGTTAGTTACGGAGAACTCAGAGTAGGTCTGGTAGTCGTTTTTGGTCCCGTTGATACCGACAGAGTAACCTGTACCCAGCCAGTTATCCTGCTGAACACCGACCTGGAAGCTCACGCCGCTTTCAGTACCGTAACCGACACCGAAGTTGAAGCTACCGGCGTTACGCTCTTTGACTTTATAAACGACATCAACCTGATCCGGACGGCCCGGAACGCGCTGAGTATCGGTATCGACCGTTTCAAAGTAGCCCAGACGGTTCAGACGCTCTTTACCCTGGTCTACCAGATCGCTACCCAGCCATGCCCCTTCCATCTGGCGCATTTCGCGACGCAGAACGGAGTCTTTGGAGGTATCGTTGCCTTCGAAGCGGATCTTACGCACGTAGAAACGGTTGCCCGCATCAACGTTAACGTGAAGCTTAACGGTTTTATCCGTGTCGTTGATTTCCGGCTGCGTTTGTACGCGCGGGTAAGCATAACCATAACGGCCGAGCAGCTTCTTAATGCTGTCTTCCATTTTGGTGACTTTGGAGCCGCTATAGAGATCGCCTGGCTGAATTTTGGTCAGGGATTCAATTTCAGCCGAATGCCCTGCCAGGTTTCCACTTACCTCTACACCTGAAAGCGTGTACTTATCGCCTTCTGTGATGTTAACGGTAATGTAGATACCTTTTTTGTCCGGCGTCAGGCTCACCTGAGTTGAATCGATATTGAAGCGGGCGTAACCGCGATCCAGATAGTAGCTGCGCAGGGTTTCAAGGTCGCCCGCCAGCTTCTGTTTCTGGTATTTACGATCGCCCACCACGTTCCACCACGGCACTTCGTCCCGCAGCTGGAAGTTGGAGATCAGTTCGTCGGTGCTGAACGCGTGGTTCCCCACGATGTTGATCTGCTGGATCTTCGCAGAAACACCTTCCTGGAAGACCAGTTTCAGGTCAACACGGTTACGCGGCAGCGGAGTAACAACCGCCTTCACGCTCGCGCTGTATTTACCGACGCTGTAGTAGAAGTCTTCCAGACCTTTTTCAATGTCTGCAAGGGTAGTGCGGTCCAGAGATTCCCCCACACGAACACCCGATGCCTCAAGGTTTTGCTTGAGCATGTCATCTTTCACCGACTTGTTGCCGGAGAAAGTGATGCTGGCAATCGTTGGACGTTCTTTTACCTGAACCACCAGCGTATCACCATCGCGCAGGACGCGAACGTCCTCAAAGTTGCCGGTGGCAAACAGAGCACGGATGGTGTTACTGATATCTTCATCATTAACCGTATCGCCGGGGCGCACAGGCATACTGAGGAGGGCCGCACCAACGGCGACACGCTGAAGGCCTTCGAAATGAATGTCTTTCACTACGAACCCGTCAGCACCGTATACGGTGGCGCTGCTAAACAGCAGCGACGCTATGAGCAACTTTTTCATCGCCATCGTTATTATGCGTTCTTCCTAACTAACTCTCTTACAACCGAGAGAAATCATTGAAAAGTGCAAGCCCCATTAACAGCACCAGCAAAATCGAGCCAATGCGATAACTAAAGTCTTGAACTCGCTCGGATACCGGTCCGCCTTTTAGCTTTTCGATCGCTAAAAACAGCAGATGGCCCCCATCTAACACGGGAAGCGGGAACAGGTTGATTATCCCCAGGTTCACGCTAATCAGCGCAAGGAACATGAGATAGTAAATCACCCCGAACTCCGCTGACATCCCAGCCCCCTGAGCAATCGAAATTGGCCCACTGAGGTTGTTCAGTTTGACATCACCGGTAATCAGTTTCCCCAACATGTTGACCGTTAGCTTCATCAGCTGCCATGTTTTATCCGTGGCCTCAACGATGGCGCTAAACGGCCCATACTGGCGTATTGTCTTGTACTCGTCTGGCAGTGGGATCACTTTCGGCACGACGCCAGCAAACCCTTCCGCCTTACCGCTGCCCGATTTGGTATCCGGGGTGAGGGTCAGTGAGAGCGGACTCCCCTGCCTTTCCACTTCCAGCGCGAGCGGTCTGCCAGGATTATCGCGCACCAGAGTAACAAAGGTCATCCATTGTGTTAATGGCTGACCATTGACTTTAACGATCCTGTCACCCGCTTGTAAACCCGCTTTACTTGCCGCCGAATTGGCCTGTACTTCAGCTAATACCGGCTCGATCTGGGCACCATGCGGTCGAATACCCAGTGCAGCGACAGGGTCCTCTTTGTCAGGCTCGAAGCTCCAGTGGCGTAAATCCAACACTTTATCCTGCCGCTGCTCGGAACCAAATGGCGATACGCTGACGGTCGTCTGCTCATCACCAATTTTGGCAACCAGCTGTAACCTCACGGCATCCCAATCAGGGGTTTCGATACCATCAATCGCTTTAAGTTCCATCCCCGGTGTAATTTGCGCCGTCGCCGCAACAGAACCGGAGGTGATTTCACCCACAACCGGGCGTACGCCAGGCACGCCGATGATGAATACCAGCCAGTAGGCGAAGATAGCGAAGATGAAATTGGCTACCGGGCCGGCAGCGATGATGGCAGCACGTTGTCCAACGGTTTTGTTGTTAAACGCGCTGTGTCGAAGTTCCGGAGCGACAGGCTCGACGCGTTCGTCGAGCATTTTGACGTAGCCGCCCAGGGGAATCAGAGCAATGACAAACTCGGTGCCATGCTTATCGGTGCGCTTCCAGAGCGATTTGCCAAAGCCAATCGAGAATCGCTCCACCCGTACACCACAGCGCCGGGCAACCCAGAAATGGCCAAATTCATGCACGGTAATCAGTACACCCAGTGCAACAATGAACGCCGCCAGATTCCAGAGAATGCTCAGCATAAAACCTTCCGTTATATCGTCCCAAACACCAGTAAAAGCAGGCAAGCAAACACTGGAACAGCCGCTGTCAGGCTGTCAATGCGATCCAGTATTCCGCCATGTCCTGGAATCAGGTGACCACTGTCCTTAATCCCTGCTTCACGCTTAAACATACTCTCGGTTAAATCACCCAGTACCGATGCCAGCGCCGCGAAAATCGAACATACCAGCAGCGTTGAGGGTGCAACCTCCAGATTCGCCCAGACGCCATAGCCCCAGGAGATGATCGCCGCCGTAAACAGGCCACCGATGAACCCTTGCCAGGTTTTACCCGGGGAAACTTTCGGCGCCAGTTTATGTTTGCCGAACAGTTTACCAAACATATAGGCCCCGGAGTCAGCCCCCCAGACGAGAATCATCACATAAAGCAGCCATAACGCACCGCTGTAGTGGTTTTCGTCATAGTGCCAGGCGCGCAGTGCGACCATGCCCCAGAAAAACGGCACAATGGTGAGCAGACCAAAAATAAGGCGCAACACCTTAGAGTTACGCCAGATTGCCGCAGAGCCAGGATAGAAAAGCACTAAAACAAGCGCAGCAATCCACCAGCCCAGCGAAATCCATAAGGATCCGGCCACCAGCGGCTGATGAACATCATGATGATATTCAGGCAAGGTAAACAGCATCAGGGCCAGTAAAAAACCACAGAGTACCGCCAGCCATACCCGCTGCGTGCGCGAAGTAAAGCCGCTAAGCTGCCCCCATTCCCACGCGGCGAGCATACACACCACCAGCGTAACAATAGCGAATCCCACCGGCGGCAGCAAAAACAGCGCTGCGATGACGACGGGTATTAATACAAAAGCGGAAATCAGGCGATACTTCAGCAAAAGCTACCCCCATCAGGCGTTATCGCCACCAGGCTCGGTGCCGCCGAAACGACGCTCTCGATTGGCAAAGGCATGCAGCGCACCTTCAAAGTCTTGTTCATCAAAATCTGGCCAAAGAACATCAGTAAAGTAAAGTTCGGCGTAGGCAATTTGCCACAGCAAAAAGTTACTTATGCGATGTTCCCCCCCTGTTCTTATAACCAAATCCACGGGTGCCAGTTCATTCATGCAGATTTGCTGACTCAGCGCCTCTTCATCAATCTGGTCAGGTCTTAACAGCCCTTCCTGAACCTGCTCAGCCAAATGCCGAACACCCTGGATAATATCCCAGCGTCCGCCGTAATTCGCCGCGATATTGAGCGTCAGGCCGGTATTGTTTTCCGTCAGCGCTTCTGCTTTGCGAATCCGTTCCTGCAGACGTGAGTTAAATCGACTGGTATCGCCAATAATACGCAGGCGGACGTTGTGGCGGTGCAGGCTTTTTACTTCACTATCGAGCGCCCACACGAACAGTTCCATCAGCGCCGTCACTTCCTGCGCAGGTCGATTCCAGTTTTCACTGCTAAAAGCATAGAGCGTTAACGCATCAATGCCGTTATTGGCGGCAAAAGAAACGGCGCGGCGAACGGATTTCGCCCCAGCTTTATGCCCAAAGGCTCGTATCTTCCCTTGTCTTTTCGCCCAGCGGCCGTTGCCATCCATGATGATTGCAACATGACGACAGCCATGTGCTGGCAAGTTTTCGCTTATTGGTTGATTCGCAGACAACATAACGCGTTTTTAGTCCCTGAAAGGATTTAACGGTACACAGGAATACTGAAGCCTATACATAAAAAAGCCGTGTCAAACCACGGCTTACCTGACCACTTAAAGCCAAATACCTGCGATCAGGTGGCGCAGACTATATCACCGAAGCCCAACGCTAACAAATAGCACGACGACTAGTGATTGCTTTATCACCAGCTTGCGAGACGTGTCACTTGTTTACGCGCAACACTGCGTGCCTGTGCATCAACCGCCAGCACCTCTTCCACGCTCTGTGGCTCACGCAAATCCATCATCTCCAGCACGGATAAATTCAACGCGGCGATGTCGGTAAAGCGGATCTGCTGATTCAGGAATGCTTCAACGGTCACTTCATTGGCAGCATTGAGTGCGGTTGTCGCCGCTTGCCCCCGATCGAAAGCCGTCATCGCCAGTTTCAGGCACGGATAACGGTCGTAATCAGGCTCGCTAAACGTCAGTGAAGTCAGCTTGCTAAAATCGAGGGGCTTTACCCCCGACTTCACGCGGTTCGGCCACGCCATTGTATGAGCAATCGGCGTGCGCATATCCGGTTCGCCCAGCTGAGCCAGCACGCTGCCGTCCTGATAGCGCACCATTGAATGAATCACCGACTGCGGGTGTATCAGCACTTCCATCTGTTTCGCTGACGCATTGAACAGCCAGCGAGCTTCAATGTATTCCAGACCTTTGTTCATCATGGTGGCCGAATCGACGGAGATCTTACGCCCCATTGACCAGTTTGGATGACGACACGCCTGATCGGGCGTCATTGCGCTCAGTTCAGACAGTGGCGTTTCACGGAACGGGCCACCAGACCCGGTAAGCAAAATCGATACAACGCCATTCTGCTCCAGGTCAGCGTACCCCAGGTTTTGCTGAAAAGGTTGAGGTAAACTCTGAAAAATCGCGTTGTGCTCGCTATCGACCGGCAAAAGACGCGCCCCACGCTGTTTTACCGCCTCCATAAACAGGCGGCCGCAGGTCACCAGCGACTCTTTGTTCGCCAGCAGAACATCTTTCCCCGCATCTATAGCGGCAAGCGTCGGCAGAAGACCCGCCGCCCCGACGATTGCCGCCATCACCTGATCAACCTCATCCAGCGCCGCCATATCGCAAGCCGCCTGCTGCCCGCTAAGCACCTCGGTGCGGCTGCCCTGCTCCTGCAACAGCGCTTTCACCCGCCGGGCGCTCTCTTCATCATCCATCACCGCAAAACGGGGAGTAAACTCCAGGCACTGCTCGACCATTCGCTGCACGTTTTTCCCGGCCACGAGCGCGGTCACGGTATAGCTGTCAGGATTATGGCGAACAACGTCGAGAGTGCTGCAACCGATAGAGCCGGTCGAGCCGAGAAGAGTTAGATGCTTCATGAGATGCCCAAAGTTTGACCAGATAAAAGCAAAACGCCGCCAGCAAGACTTAATGTCCTTCTGAACGGCGTTTATCAGTGTACAGCGAAAATCAGAACTGCATCAGTTCCGCTTCTTTTTCTGCCAGCGCCGCATCAATTTTCTTGATAGCAGCATCAGTCATTTTCTGAATATCGTCCTGTGAACGACGATCGTCGTCTTCGCTGATCTCTTTTTCTTTCAGCAGCGCTTTCACTTTATCGTTCGCATCACGGCGCACGTTACGTACGGAAACGCGACCCTGCTCAGCTTCACCGCGCACGACTTTAATCAGGTCTTTACGACGCTCTTCCGTCAGCGGAGGCAGTGGAACGCGAATGTCCGCGCCCGCTGAGCTTGGGTTCAGACCCAGGTCAGATGCCATGATCGCTTTCTCAACGGCCGGGCTCATAGAGCGATCGAATACGTTGATTTTCAGGGTACGGGTGTCTTCTACCGTCACGCTCGCCAGCTGACGCAGCGGCGTTGGCGTACCGTAATATTCAACGATGATGCCATCCAGCAGGCTTGGGGAAGCGCGGCCAGTACGGATTTTGCTGATTTGGTTTTTGAACGCTTCAACGCATTTGTCCATGCGTACTTCAGCATCTTTTCTGATGTCGTTAATCACGTTACGAATCCTTGAAAACTTGTCTCAGGCAGACTATCCGCCAGCACAGCACTACAGGTGTGCTAAGTATAGTCGCGTTTAATTCATGACAACGCCAAAGGCGTGTCCGGGTAAGATACCACTACAAAATAAAGCGGAATCTTACCTGTATTTATCGCCGACGGAAATTATTCCGTGATCAAAGTGCCTTCTTTTTCGCCCATTACAACGCGACGCAGCGCGCCAGGCTTGTTCATGTTGAAGACACGAATCGGCAGTTTGTGGTCACGAGCCAGCGTAAAGGCGGCAAGATCCATCACTTTCAGCTCTTTATCCAGCACTTCGCTATAGCTCAGCTGATCGTACATGGTCGCAGACGGATCTTTTGCCGGATCGGCAGTAAACACGCCATCCACTTTGGTCGCCTTCAGCACCACATCGGCTTCAATTTCGATACCGCGCAGGCAGGCGGCGGAATCGGTGGTAAAGAACGGGTTACCCGTACCGGCGGAGAGGATCACCACGCGGTTGTTGCGCAGCAGGCTAATGGCTTCTGCCCAGCTGTAGTTATCGCATACGCCATTCAGGGGAATAGCGGACATCAGGCGGGCGTTCACATAGGCGCGATGAAGCGCATCACGCATCGCCAGGCCATTCATCACGGTTGCCAGCATCCCCATGTGGTCGCCCACAACGCGGTTCATCCCCGCTTTCGCCAGACCAGCACCACGGAAAAGGTTGCCACCGCCAATGACCACGCCAACCTGAATACCCAGTTCGACAAGTTCTTTGATTTCCTGTGCCATGCGATCAAGGATGCTTGCGTCAATACCGAAGCCTTCCGATCCCTGCAGCGCTTCGCCACTCAGCTTAAGCAGAATGCGTTTGTACACGGGTTTTGCATTGGTAGCCATGTTTCTTTCCTGAGACTGTCAACGATTAAGATGGGGGTTAATTCTGGCGACATGATATGTCGCATATCAGCACAGGGATACAGCAACCTGTCTGATTTTCGTGTGACGGGTGACAAAAAGAAGCCGCCCTCAGGCGGCTCCTTTTAAATCATTAAGACTGCTTGGACATTGCTGCAACTTCTGCTGCGAAGTCAGTCTCAACTTTCTCGATGCCTTCGCCCACTTCGAAGCGGATGAAGCCAGTCACGTCAGCGTTGTGCTCTTTCAGCAGCTGAGCAACAGACTTGCTTGGATCCATAACGAAAGGCTGGCCAGTCAGAGAAACTTCGCCGGTGAATTTCTTCATGCGGCCTTCAACCATTTTCTCTGCGATTTCTTTTGGCTTACCAGACTGCATCGCGATGTCCAGCTGAACCTGGTACTCTTTCTCAACGACTTCTGCAGATACGTCTTCTGGCTTAACGAATTCTGGTTTGCTTGCAGCGATGTGCATTGCCAGCTGCTTAACCAGCTCTTCGTCAGCGCCTTTAGCCGCAACCAGAACACCGATACGCGCGCCGTGCTGGTAAGAGCCCAGAACGTCACCTTCGAGAGAAGCAACGCGACGGATGTTGATGTTCTCACCGATTTTAGCAACCAGCGCAACACGCTCTTCTTCGAACTGTGCTTTCAGCACTTCAACGTCAGTGATTTTGCCTGCAACCGCTGCGTCCAGAACTTTGTTAGCAAATGCCTGGAAACCAGCATCTTTAGCAACGAAGTCAGTCTGGCAGTTAACTTCCAGAATGATGCCGTAGTTGCCGTCGATTTTGGTGATGATCACGCCGTCAGCAGCAACGTTGCCTGCTTTCTTAGCTGCTTTGATCGCACCGGATTTACGCATGTTTTCGATTGCCAGCTCGATGTCGCCGTTCGCTTCGGTCAGCGCTTTTTTGCAATCCATCATGCCTGCGCCAGTACGCTCACGCAGCTCTTTTACCAGGGATGCGGTAATTTCAGCCATTCTTAAATCCTCGGGAGATGTGAACTGCCCGGCCGGGGCCAAACAGTATAAATTGAAAAAAGGGGCCGATAATGGGCCCCTATTCATACACGGTACTAATAAGGGGTAAAACCTTATTATTCAGCTTCTACGAAGCTTTCTTCCGCCTGAGAAGCCAGATCCTGGGAACGGCCTTCACGAACGGTAGCAGCTACAGCGCTCAGGTACAGGCTAACAGCACGGATTGCGTCGTCGTTACCCGGGATAACGAAGTCAACACCGTCCGGATCGGAGTTGGTATCAACGATAGCGAATACCGGGATACCCAGGTTGTTAGCTTCTTTGATTGCGATGTGCTCGTGGTCTGCATCGATTACGAACAGCGCGTCTGGCAGGCCGCCCATATCTTTGATACCGCCCAGGCTGTTTTCCAGCTTGTCCAGTTCACGAGTGCGCATCAGCGCTTCTTTCTTAGTCAGCTTATCGAAAGTACCGTCCTGAGACTGGGTTTCCAGATCTTTCAGGCGCTTGATGGACTGACGAACAGTTTTCCAGTTGGTCAGCATGCCGCCCAACCAGCGATGGTTCACGAAGAACTGGTCGCAGCTGTTAGCAGCATCTTTCACAGCTTCGCTTGCAGCGCGCTTAGTACCAACGAACAGAATCTTACCTTTACGGGAAGAGATCTTGTTCAGCTCAGCCAGGGCTTCGTTGAACATTGGTACAGTTTTCTCAAGATTGATGATGTGAACTTTGTTACGCGCGCCGAAGATGAAAGGCTTCATTTTCGGGTTCCAGTAACGGGTCTGGTGACCAAAGTGAACACCAGCCTTGAGCATGTCGCGCATGGAAACAGTTGCCATGTTTAAAACCTCTATATTGAAAGTTGGGGTTATGCCTCCACGTATCCCATATTACCGACCCCGAAGGGCACCCCGGAATATGTGCCGATACGTGTGTGTTGTTACACAAAGTGAGATATGTCGCTCCCGTCCAGCCTGTGTATCTGAGATGGATCGGAAGTCCGGCGCGCTTTATACCACAAAACACGGTCGGAAACCAATAATTGTTGGCTGAGTGTGCTGTTAATGATTCTCAATTTGGCACGGGGTGCGCCTGACTGATACCATTGACAATACTTACACTAGTATTGTCGAAAAAATCGACACCTATGGACAGATTACATGGCTATCTCTATTAAGACACCTGAAGAAATTGAAAAGATGCGCGTCGCCGGTCGTCTGGCCGCGGAAGTGCTGGAAATGATCGAACCGTATGTGAAACCGGGCGTCAGCACTGGCGAACTGGATCGCATCTGTAACGACTATATCGTCAACGAGCAGCACGCGGTCTCCGCCTGCCTCGGCTATCACGGCTTCCCGAAATCCGTCTGCATTTCAATCAATGAAGTGGTTTGCCACGGCATCCCGGATAACGAGAAACTGCTGAAAGATGGCGATATCGTTAATATCGACGTGACCGTCATCAAAGACGACTACCACGGCGACACCTCCAAAATGTTCATCGTGGGCAAGCCAACTATTCTGGGCGAGCGCCTGTGCAAAGTCACTCAGGACAGCCTCTACCTGGCGCTGAAGATGGTTAAGCCGGGCATCCGCCTGCGTACCATTGGTGCGGCTATTCAGAAATTTGTGGAAGCGGAAGGTTTCTCCGTGGTGCGCGAGTACTGCGGTCACGGTATTGGCCGCGTTTTCCATGAAGAGCCACAGGTGCTGCACTATGACGCAGACGATGGCGGCGTGGTGCTGCAAAAAGGGATGACCTTCACTATCGAGCCGATGGTCAACGCGGGCGATTACCGCATCCGCACCATGAAGGATGGCTGGACGGTGAAAACCAAAGACAGAAGCTTGTCTGCCCAGTACGAGCATACTATTGTGGTAACAGACAACGGCTGCGAAATTATGACGTTGCGCAAGGATGACACCATCCCGGCGATACTGACGAACATTGAGTGATAAGAAGCCGGCGAATGCCGGCTTTTTTAATGGCGATAGCTTTTTCTTATGGGTGGCGCACGATGAGTAATCTATTACCCGAACAGTATGCTAACACAGCACTTCCCACCCTCCCCGACCAGCCTGACAATCCGGGCGTCTGGCCGCCGCATGAGCTGACCTGCGCGCATATCAAAGCCCACATGGCGGTTTTCCATCGCTGGCTGGGTAACGCGTTTGACGCAGGCGTATCGGCCGAGCAGCTTATTGAAGCCCGCACTGAATTTATCGACCAGCTCCTGCAACGTCTGTGGATCGACTACGGTTTCGGGCAGGTTAGCGACGTCGCGCTGGTTGCCGTCGGGGGCTATGGCCGGGGTGAACTGCACCCCCTCTCCGATATCGACCTGCTGATCCTGAGCCGTAAAAAGCTGCCGGACGACAGGGCGCAGAAAATTGGCGAGCTGTTGACCCTGCTCTGGGACGTGAAGCTGGAAGTGGGCCACAGCGTGCGCACGCTGGAAGAGTGTCTGCTGGAAGGGTTATCCGATCTCACCGTCGCCACTAACCTGATTGAAACCCGTCTGCTGATTGGAGACGTGGCGCTGTTCCTCGAGCTGCAAAAGCACATTTTCAGCGACGGCTTCTGGCCCTCCGAAAAATTCTTCGCCGCAAAGGTCGAAGAACAAAACCAGCGCCACCATCGCTATCACGGCACCAGCTACAACCTCGAACCGGATATTAAAAGCAGCCCCGGCGGCCTGCGCGATATCCATACGCTGCAGTGGGTCGCGCGTCGCCATTTTGGCGCGACATCGCTGGACGAAATGGTCGGCTTTGGTTTTCTGACCGAGGCCGAACGTAACGAACTCAATGAGTGCCTGCATCTGCTCTGGCGCATCCGTTTCGCTCTGCATCTGGAAGTAACCCGCTACGATAACCGCCTGCTGTTTGACCGCCAGCTAAGCGTTGCGCAGCGCCTGAATTACCGGGGCGAAGGCAACGAGCCGGTCGAGCAGATGATGAAGGATTTCTTCCGCGTCACCCGCCGCGTTACTGAGCTGAACCAGATGCTGTTACAGCTGTTTGATGAAGCGATCCTCGCGCTGACGGCGGACGAAAAGCCGCGCCCGATTGATGACGAGTTTCAGCTGCGCGGCACGCTGATCGATCTGCGCGACGAAACGCTGTTCATCCGCGAACCGGAAGCGATCCTGCGGATGTTTTACACCATGGTCCGCAACAGCACGATTACCGGGATCTACTCCACCACCCTGCGCCACCTGCGCCATGCCCGACGTCATCTTAAGCAACCGCTGTGCTACATCCCCGAGGCGCGTTCGCTATTTCTGAGCATGCTCCGTCATCCGGGCGCGGTCAGCCGCGGGCTGCTGCCGATGCACCGCCACAGCGTGCTGTGGGCCTATATGCCGCAGTGGTCGCATATTGTAGGGCAGATGCAGTTCGATCTGTTCCACGCCTATACGGTGGATGAACACACGATCCGCGTCATGCTCAAGCTGGAAAGTTTCGCCAAAGAAGAGACCCGTTCCCGCCATCCGCTGTGCGTTGAGCTGTGGCCGCGCCTGGCGCACCCGGAGCTGATCCTGATTGCCGCGCTGTTCCACGACATCGCCAAAGGTCGCGGCGGTGACCACTCGGTGCTGGGTGCCCAGGACGTGCTGAAGTTTGCCGAGCTGCATGGGCTGAACTCGCGCGAAACGCAGCTGGTGGCCTGGCTGGTTCGCCATCACCTGCTGATGTCGGTAACCGCACAGCGTCGTGATATTCAGGATCCGGAAGTGATCAAGCAGTTTGCAGAAGAGGTCCAGACGGAGAACCGCCTGCGCTATCTGGTCTGCCTGACGGTGGCCGATATTTGCGCCACCAACGAAACCCTGTGGAACAGCTGGAAGCAGAGCCTGCTGCGCGAGCTGTACTTCGCCACTGAAAAACAGCTGCGTCGCGGGATGCAGAATACGCCGGACATGCGCGAGCGCGTCCGCCACCACCAGCTGCAGGCGCTGGCGCTGCTGCGAATGGATAACATTAACGAAGAGGCGCTGCATCAGATTTGGGCGCGCTGTCGCGCCAACTACTTTGTGCGCCACAGCCCAAACCAGCTTGCCTGGCACGCGCGGCATCTGCTGAAGCATGACCTGTCGAAGCCGATGATCCTGCTCAGCCCGCAGGCCACGCGCGGCGGAACGGAAATCTTTATCTGGAGCCCGGACCGGCCTTATCTGTTCGCCGCGGTCTGTGCCGAGCTGGACAGGCGTAACCTGAGCGTTCACGACGCGCAGATTTTTACCACCCGCGACGGCATGGCGATGGACACCTTTATTGTGCTGGAGCCGGACGGCAGCCCGCTGTCGGCGGACAGGCATGAAGGGATACGCTTCGGCCTTGAGCAGGCCATCACCCAGCGCAGCTGGCAGCCACCGCAGCCGCGTCGCCAGCCGGCAAAATTGCGCCACTTTACCGTCGATACCGAGGTCAATTTCCTGCCGACCCATACGGATCGTAAATCGTTCCTCGAGCTGATCGCACTCGACCAGCCGGGGCTGCTCGCCCGCGTCGGCCAGGTTTTTGCCGATCTGGGAATTTCGCTTCACGGCGCCCGAATTACAACCATTGGCGAGCGAGTAGAAGATTTATTTATAATCGCCACCGCCGACCGGCGTGCCCTTAATAATGACCTGCAGCTTGAAGTGCAACAACGGTTGACAGCAGCCCTCAATCCAAACGATAAAGGGTGACGTTTTTTTTAGTGAAATGGAAAGAGTAAACAATGCAGCAGTTACAGAACGTTATTGAGTCCGCTTTTGAGCGTCGCGCCGAGATCACTCCGGCAAATGTGGATACCGTGACCCGTGAAGCGGTTAACCAGGTTATTTCCCTGCTGGATTCCGGCGCGCTGCGCGTGGCAGAAAAAATCGACGGTCAGTGGGTTACTCATCAATGGCTGAAGAAAGCTGTACTGCTCTCTTTCCGTATCAACGATAACCAGGTTATCGACGGAGCAGAAAGCCGCTACTTCGATAAAGTGCCAATGAAATTTGCGGATTACGACGAAGCGCGCTTCCAGAAAGAGGGCTTCCGCGTGGTGCCGCCTGCGGCGGTTCGCCAGGGCGCATTCATCGCACGCAACACCGTGCTGATGCCATCCTACGTGAATATCGGTGCCTACGTTGACGAAGGCACCATGGTCGATACCTGGGCAACCGTGGGTTCATGCGCGCAGATTGGTAAAAACGTACACCTGTCCGGCGGCGTAGGCATCGGTGGCGTGCTGGAGCCGCTGCAGGCTAACCCAACCATCATTGAAGACAACTGCTTCATCGGCGCGCGTTCCGAAGTGGTTGAAGGCGTGATCGTAGAAGAAGGTTCCGTGATCTCCATGGGCGTCTACATCGGCCAGAGCACCCGCATTTACGACCGCGAAACCGGTGAAGTTCACTACGGCCGCGTACCGGCCGGTTCCGTTGTGGTTTCCGGCAACCTGCCGTCTAAAGATGGCAAATACAGCCTCTACTGCGCGGTTATCGTGAAGAAGGTGGACGCCAAAACCCGCGGTAAAGTGGGCATCAACGAACTGCTGCGCACCATCGATTAATCAGGTATAACAAAAAGCGGGGGCAACCCCGCTTTTTTTATATCCCGAGGTGGCGAAAATAGATTTTTTCGTTAATTATTCATAGGTTATGTTGAGATCAAGGGTACCGCTATGTACGATAATCTGAAAAGTCTGGGCATTACCAATCCTGATGAAATTGATCGTTATAGTCTCCGCCAGGAAGCCAATAACGATATTTTGAAAATCTATTTTCACAAAGACAAAGGAGAGTTTTTCGCCAAAAGCGTGAAGTTTAAATACCCACGCCAGCGTAAGACCGTTGTCGCTGACGGTATCGGTCAGGGATATAAAGAAGTACAGGAAATCAGCCCTAACCTGCGCTATGTGATCGACGAGCTCGATCAGATTTGCCAGCGCGATCGCAGCGAAGTCGACCTCAAGCGTAAGATCCTTGACGATCTGCGTCACCTGGAAAGCGTTGTTACCCATAAGATCAGCGAGATTGAAGCGGATCTTGAGAAATTGACGCGGAAATAAAAGCAAAACGGCAATCCTTGATTGCCGTTTTTAGTGTTTGCTCCCTCTCCCTGTGGGAGAGGGATGGGGTGAAGGCACCATACCGCACTCAGCTATCGCTGTTCGTCCAGCTGCAGCGCCACATACAGCAGCAGCCGGTCGTCGAAATTCCCCAGATCCAGCCCCGTCAGTTCCGAAATCCGGTTAAGCCGATACTCCAGCGTATTACGGTGAATGAACAGCGCTTTTGACGTTGCCAGCGGCTGCACGTTATGCCGGAACCACGCCTGCAGCGTGCGGCGCAGCAATCCGTTATTATCCATCGCCTTCAGACGCACCAGCGGACGCGCCAGCTCGTTGGCCTGCCAGCCGCCCCGCAGGCTGTCGAGCAGGACCGGCAGCATCAAGTCCTGATAGAAATAGCTGCGGCTTTCCGGCATGCGCTGCTTGCCCACCATCATGGTGGTGCGCGCCGTTCGCCATGAACGGGCGATGCTTCCCGGTCCGGTAAAGTAATTCCCGAGCGCGACGCGAAAACGGAGCTGACCGTTCTCCTTCATGCGCTCGATGAGCAGCTCAACGCGACGACGATGATCTTCCGCGTCCCAGCGGCCAAACTGATTAAGCGCGGGCTTAAGCACCACCATTTCCGTCAGGGAAACTATCGCCACCAGGTTATTACGCTCCGGCGTCGCCAGCATGTTTTGCAGCTGCTGTAGCTCCACCATGGCGCTGTCCACGCCAAGCTGTCCGCTATCCACCTCAATGACGGCGACCACGCGCGGCTGATTCAGGTCGATACCCAGACGCTGCGCCCACTCGCTCAGGGCTGGCGTGTGCTCCTCCGCCTGTATCAAATTCATCACCAGCTCTTCGCGCAGGCGGCTGTCCTGCGCCAGCAGGTGCATCAGGCGCGACTGCTCCAGCATCATCTCTGCCGTCATGCAGACCAGCTCACCGTATTTGCGTAAAGATTCAGGATCGCCGGTCAGACCGATAACGCCAACAATTTCGCCTTCGAGACGCAGCGGCAGGTTGATCCCCTGGCGCACCCCGTGCAGGTGTTTCGCCACGGCGTCATCAATGTCCACCACGCGCCCCTGAGAGAGCACCAGCAGCGCCCCTTCGTGCAATTCCCCAATACGCTCACGATCGCCACTGCCGATGATGCGTCCACGGGCATCCATTACGTTGATATTGGTATCAATGATGCGCATGGTTCGCGCCACGATATCCTGCGCCATTTTGGTATCAAGATGCCAGCCAGCCATATAACCCTCCCGTGAGCAGAGCTCAAGCATAGGGGAGTTCAGTTACGGCTGCATTGTGCAGATGCCCAAAGGCAGAGAGAGATGTATGGAGTTGTGCTAAGGGTCACAGAAAAAAGAAAGCCCCTGCCTGTTGTAGGCAGGGGCCTGAGGGATTACTGCATCAGGAGATAAATAGAGGTATCACCACGCTGAATATTCAGGGCCAGCACGGAAGGCTTGCTGTCGAGAATTTTGCGCAGTTCAGCAATGTTTTTCACCGGCTGCTGGTTAGCGCCCATGATGACATCACCTTTTTTGAGGCCGATACGGGCCGCCGGCGAATTCGCTTTTACGTTATTCACCACCACGCCTTTATCCGCCCCTTTGTTGCTCATCTCAGCCCCTTCAATACCGCTGAAGATGGTGCTGGAATCTACCTGATTCTGGCTGCTCTGCTGGAGTTCCAGGCTCACGTTAACCGGCTTACCTTCACGCAGCAGGCCGAGGGTGACTTTACTGCCGATTGGCATTGAACCCACTTCTGCGCGCAGGGCGGCAAAGCTGCTGATCGGCTTCCCGTTGAGAGAGGTAATGACGTCACCCGCTTTAATACCAGCTTTTGCCGCAGAGGAGTTCGGCATGACCTGGCTCACGAACGCGCCGCGCTGAGCGTCAACCTTCATCGCTTTTGCCAGCTCTGAGTTCAGCTCGGTACCCATGATACCCAGCTCACCGCGTTTCACCTGACCGTACTGCACCATCTGCGCGGTCAGGTTTTTCACCATGTTGCTCGGGATAGCAAAGCCGATACCGATATTGCCCCCGTCCGGTGCCAGAATAGCGGTGTTAATACCGATAAGCTCACCGTTCAGGTTCACCAGCGCACCGCCGGAGTTACCGCGGTTAATGGCCGCATCCGTCTGGATGAAGTTTTCATAGTTTTCCGCGTTCAGGCCACTACGCCCCAGCGCAGAGACGATACCCGAGGTGACGGTTTCGCCCAGACCGAACGGGTTACCGATGGCGACGGTGTAATCGCCAACGCGCAGCGCGTCCGAGTCGGCAAGCTTAATCGCCGTCAGGTTCTTCGGATCCTGAATCTGAATCAGCGCGATGTCGGAGCGCGGATCTTTACCCACCACTTTGGCGTCAAATTTACGGCCGTCGCTCATCTGCACTTTAATAACGTTCGCATTATCTACCACGTGGTTATTGGTCACCACGTAGCCTTTCGCGGCGTCAATAATCACGCCCGAGCCAAGCGCCATGAATTTCTGCTGCTGGCCGCCGCCCTGACCGTTATCCCCTGGACCGCCGCCCTGACAGAACGGTGAACTCTGGAATGGCGAACCGCCCTGGCAGAATGGCGAATTATCGCCGAAGAACTGCTGGAAGTTACGCGGCATGCGCGGCGTATTGACGGTTGTGCTGCCCTCAACGTTGATACTCACCACCGATGGCATCACTTTTTCGAGCATCGGGGCCAGGCTTGGCATCTGCTGCGCAGGGACTGCCGACGAAGCCGTCTCGGCTGCCGTAGCAGACAGAGGAGACAGCGCTAAACCTAAACTCAGAGCCAGTGCACTCATTGCTAATGTGGTTTTTTTCATGTTTCTCAATCTCGATTTACCAGATAACGCAAAATTGCTGTGTAACTCAGATTCGTTTTATACCGCTTAGTTCCGGGGATAAGTTTATGGAAAAAGTAAAAATTTATTGGCCGTCTTTACAAAACTCACGGCTTATTCCACGGCCATCAGCTTGCGGTATTCATCCCAGGCGTACAAATCCGTCATCCCGCTGATATAGTCCTGGATGAGCCGGCAGCGATAATAATATTCCAGTACCGGCCAGCGGGAAGATTGCCGATCTATTTTACTGATGGCTTCGACGTATGCCAGCCGGTGGCGGGTCGAAAGCTTTTGATAGAGGCGAGACTCAATAGGCAGGCGGCGGACGCGTTCGTTTTCTACCAGCTCGCTGAACTCATCGACCGGGAGCTGGAGTAAAGGAGCATAAATCTCCAGCAGCCCACTGATAACCCGATATCCCTGCAGCTCCAGCTGTTCAACATCCGGATGGCTGAAAACATGGCGAACGGCCACGTGTTTATATAATTCGAGAAGCTGACTAAAACTACTCTCATCTTCCAGCAGGGCGTGATTAAATTCTCCGCTAAATATCATCGGCAAATTATCAATGAAACGCGCGGCTGCATACGGCACCAGTTTATTCAGCGTGTTGACCCGTAAATACATAAAGAACTGATCTTCAGTGCTCCGGCTCAGCGAATTTGAGCGCGATTTATCCCATGCATTCTCGACGACCTGTGCAAACAGAGAACCTTTTTCATGCTCTCCCCAGGCATCACGAAGATGCTGATAAAGCTCCTCGACGCTGAATATTCTTTTTTCCACCGCGTCTTCCAGATCGGCCACGCAATATGAAATGTCGTCAGCGGCTTCCATAATCCACGTCAGCGGGAAACGGCCATTAGGCGTCAGCGACAGTTCTTTACGCAACCGCTCAATATAGGCCTCTTCCGATAAGTAATAGCCCGGCTTTTTCATCAGATAGCTATGGGTGGCGGGCGTCTCCCCCATCCACCATGCGGGACGGGTATATTTGAGAATGCAGCCTACCTGAGCCCAGGTCAGGTTCATGCGCATCAGAGAGTGCACCAGGCGTATGCCCTGCGCGTTACCTTCGAAGTGACACAGATCCTGACGCACCTTGCGGCGCAGATCGTTCAGGCTCTCCTCGCCCTCGCGCAGGCATAAATCGCGTACCGCGCAGCGGTCATCGCTCAGCGGCTGGCTTGCTGCATCGGAAGGGAAAAGGCGCTGTTTAAACCAGTCGTTGATGGCGGCTTCGCCGAAATGGCCGAAGGGAGGATTGCCAATATCGTGCATCAGGCAGGCCATCTCAACGATGCTTTCGAACGGCCCGGTCAGCTCATCCAGCCCGTAGGTTTCCAGCAGGCGCTGCTCTTTGAGGCGGCTGAGGATCTCTTTTGCAATGTAGCGCCCTACCTGCTGCACTTCCATAGAGTGTGTCAGTCGCGTACGCACCGCAGCGTTACGCTCCAGCGGGAACACCTGGGTTTTTTGCTGTAACCGGCGGATGGCGGGCGAGTTGATGATGCGTCCACGATCGCTCTCGAAAATGCGCAGGATCTCATGTTCGCTTTTCTCGCCCTGCGGCGAGCGGAAACGTCGGTGCCAGTTAATTTTGGTGCGAAAATCGATTGGTGCCATGTGCTCCCCCGCGTGAGAATGCGTTTCCCCTTTACCGCATGATAGACTATGCATCTTAACAAGGCACATCGCGAGTAAATCTATGAAAATCGGCATTATTGGTGCAATGGAAGAAGAAGTTACGCTGCTGCGTGACAAAATTGAGAACCGTCAGACCCTCTCCCTCGGTGGCTGTGAGATCTACACCGGTCAGCTGAACGGTGTTGACGTGGCTCTGCTGAAATCAGGCATCGGTAAAGTTGCAGCGGCACTGGGCGCGACCCTGCTGCTTGAGCGCTGCAAGCCTGACGTTATCATTAACACAGGCTCTGCGGGCGGTCTTGCCCCGACGCTGAACGTGGGTGATATCGTTGTTTCCGACGAAGCGCGTTACCACGATGCAGACGTCACCGCCTTCGGCTACGAATATGGTCAGCTTCCGGGCTGCCCGGCCGGGTTTAAAGCGGATGACAAGCTGATTGCCGCCGCTGAAGGCTGCATCAGCGAGCTCAACCTCAATGCGGTGCGTGGCCTGATCGTCAGCGGCGATGCCTTCATCAACGGCTCCGTCGGTCTGGCAAAAATCCGCCATAACTTCCCGCAGGCCGTCGCCGTTGAGATGGAAGCCACGGCCATTGCGCACGTGTGCCACAACTTTGGCGTACCGTTCGTGGTCGTTCGCGCGATTTCTGACGTGGCTGACCAGCAGTCCCACATCAGCTTCGACGAATTCCTGGCCGTTGCAGCCAAACAGTCCACCGTGATGGTGGAATCCCTGGTGCAGAAACTGGCGCGTGGGTAAGCCGTCCTTCAGGGCGCTGGTCGCCCTGCTTCTGCTCGCCCCGGCCTGGCTCACCGCCGCGCCGCGGGTGATCGCCCTCTCCCCCGCCAATACGGAACTGGCGTTTGCCGCCGGGATCACCCCCGTTGGGGTAAGCAGCTTTTCCGATTACCCACCTCAGGCCGCCCATATTGAACAGGTAGCCACCTGGCAGGGAATGAACCTGGAGCGTATCGTGGCGCTCAGGCCCGATCTCGTTCTCGCCTGGCGCGGCGGCAATGCCGAACGGCAGGTGAACCAGCTGTCGTCGCTGGGTATAAAAGTGAAATGGGTGGACGCGGAGAGCATCGAACAGGTGGCGCAAGCCCTGCGCGACCTCGCGCCCTTTAGCCCAACCCCGCAGCAAGCCGAGCGGGCAGCCGGGCAAATGCTCAGTGACTATGCCACGCTGAAAAGCCGGTACGGTACGCAAAAAAAGCAGCGCGTATTTCTGCAATTCGGCACGCAGCCGTTGTTCACAACCGGGAAAGGCTCGATCCAGAATCAGGTGCTTGAGACGTGCGGGGGTGAAAATATCTTTGCCGACAGCCGGGTACCCTGGCCACAGGTCAGCCGGGAGCAGGTTCTGGCACGACAACCGCAGGCCATTGTGGTGGTCGGAAATGCGAGCGAGATTCCTAAAATTAAACAATTCTGGCACCGGCAGCTTAAAATACCGGTGATTGCACTCAACAGCGACTGGTTTGAACGGGCCAGCCCGCGTATTATCCTCGCCGCAAAACAACTCTGTGCCGAACTGGCAGAGGGTCATACAAACAGATAAACACCCCATTCGAGGATTTAACGATGCTCGTGTATTGGCTGGATATTCTTGGCACAGCCGTTTTTGCTATCTCCGGCGTTTTGCTTGCCGGAAAACTACGCATGGATCCTTTTGGCGTTCTGGTGCTCGGCGTCGTCACGGCGGTGGGGGGCGGAACGATCCGCGACATGGCGCTGGCGAACGGCCCGGTATTCTGGGTGAAAGATCCAACGGACCTGGTCGTAGCGATGGTCACCTGTCTGTTAACCATCGTGCTGGTCCGTCAGCCGCGCAGGCTTCCCAAATGGGTGCTGCCGGTGCTGGACGCCGTGGGTCTGGCGGTCTTTGTCGGAATCGGCGTGAATAAAGCCTTTATTGCAGGGATTGGCCCACTGGTGGCGATCTGTATGGGCGTGTTAACCGGCGTGGGCGGCGGGATCATTCGCGATATCCTGGCGCGAGAAGTGCCGATGATCCTGCGAACGGAAATCTACGCGACGGCCTGTATCATCGGGGGGATTGTACACGCTACGGCGTATTACACCTTCGCTATCCCGCTGGAGAACGCGGCAATGCTGGGGATGGTCGTGACGCTGGTAATACGTTTAGCGGCGATACGCTGGCACCTGAAGCTGCCGACCTTTGCGCTGGACGAAAATGGAAGGTAAAAAGCAAAAACGGTAACCGCCAGGTTACCGTTTTTCGTGTCTGCCGGGGTGAGTGCCTCAGCCCGCACCGTCCGCAACGTTAGATGCTGAACGACGATCCACACCCGCAGGTGCTGGTCGCGTTAGGGTTCGTCACCACAAAGCGCGACCCTTCCAGACCTTCGGTGTAATCCACCGAACCGCCGACGAGGTATTGCAGGCTCATCGGGTCAACCACCAGCGCGACGCCCTGTTTCTCGATAGTCATATCACCATCGTTAACCTGGTCGTCAAAGGTAAAACCATACTGGAAGCCGCTGCAGCCGCCGCCGGTAATATAAACACGCAGTTTCAGATCCGGATTGTCCTCGTCGGCAATCAGGGTTTTCACTTTTTTCGCTGCTGCTTCGGTAAATTCCAGCGGCAACGCTACGTCATCACTCATCTTATGCTCCCATGAATACTGCTACTGCTATTGGGTAAAAATCACCCAATTCTTTTTGTCATTATCTAATACCCTGGTAATTCATTCAAGTATTCTGCTTCAGGGCCTGTTCAGCATCCTGTTTCGCCAGGGTACGGGCAAGAATGGTGGAGTATAGCGGTTTTCCACCCAGGAATTGGGCTAATAGTGTCGCGCCGAGGCAGGTAATGATCATTGGCAAAATGAGCTGGTAATTATCGGTCATTTCCAGCACCAGCACGATCCCGGTCAGCGGCGCGCGCAGGGAGGCCGCCAGCAGCGCCCCCATCCCCGCAACGGCAAACGTCCCGGCATCCAGATGATAGGCCGGGAAGCCAACCGCCGCCGCCATCCCAAACGCGGTTCCCAGCAGCGTGCCCAGCGCCAGCATCGGGGCAAAAATCCCTCCCGGCGCGCCGGAGGAGAAGCAGAGCACGGTGGTGATCACCCGCGAGATAAACATAAACAGCAGCAGGCCGACGCTAAAATTGCCCGCTGCCGCAACGGGTATCAGCCCAAATCCGCCGCCTGCCGCGTTCGGTTCGATAAAGCCGAGGATCCCGCACACTCCGCCAAGCAGCCCCCCCCCACCAGCACCCATCGGGTGGTGTTTCCGCCGTGGATGCGCTGAAACATATCCTGCGCACGTAAAATCAGCGTATTGAAAAGCGGGCCGACCACGCCAAAAATCATGCCAAGCACCAGATACAGCCACAGGGTGTTGACCGGCGCGTTGGTCAGCTTACCCACCTCAATCACCGCCCCTTCGCCGTTGAAGATGCGAAAGACGATGCTCGACATAATCACGCCGGTAAACACCGCTTTAATGGAGATAAGGTTGTAGCGGAACTGGGCGCGCATCTCTTCGATAATGAACAGGATCCCCGCCAGCGGCGCATTGAACGCGGCAGACAGCCCGGCCGCCGCCCCCGTCGCCAGCAGCGTATGGCGCGCTTCGGCGCTGCGCATACGGAACAGATCGCCGACCATACGCCCGACGTTACCGCCAAGCTGTACCGTTGGTCCTTCCCGTCCGAGCACCATTCCCGCCCCGAGCGTTCCCATCCCGCCGATAAATTTCACAGGAAGCACGCGCCACCAGCGAACCGGGCGTAGCTCTTCCAGCGCCCCTTCAATTTCCGGGATCCCCGAGCCGCCCGCTTCGGGTGCGAATTTACGTACCAGGAAATAGCCCACCATGGCAAACAGGGCCGAAAGGCCAAAGGCCCACGCCCAGACCAGCCATTCACGATCCGCAAAGCTGGCGACGGTGCCTATGCGCCAGTTGAGCACCGCGTTGACGGCTTTCTCAAACGCGACGCCCACGAGACCGGCCAGCGTGCCCACAACGGCAGCTGCCAGCAGAATGGCTAACGGGGTTTTGTCACGGTTGAGCAGCCGCCGGATGCTGACCCGGCGCTTCGCGCGCGTAAACTGCTGTTGTTCAAAAGACGGAGTGATCTCGTTCATTACCTTTTCTGTTTCGTCATACAAATGGCCGCAGGGATTTTACCAGAGACAGTCCCCTCGTCCCCTGAAAAATACTTAACAATTGTTAAGCCCTTTACGGGGCAAAAATTTTATAACCTCATCCGGATCACTTAGAATAGTCTCCTTAACTTATTTCTACGAACCAGGAACGACGCCATGAGCAAGTCTGAAAACCTCTACAGCGCAGCCCGCGAGCTTATCCCAGGCGGCGTAAACTCACCGGTGCGCGCCTTTACCGGCGTGGGTGGCACCCCGCTGTTTATCGAACGTGCGGATGGCGCGTATCTGTATGATGTGGATGGCAAAGCCTATGTCGACTACGTCGGCTCCTGGGGGCCAATGGTGCTGGGGCATAACCACCCGGCGATCCGCAACGCGGTGATTGAAGCCGCTCAGCGCGGCCTGAGCTTCGGTGCGCCAACCGAGATGGAAGTCAAAATGGCGGAGCTGGTCACCGAGCTGGTGCCGACAATGGACATGGTACGTATGGTGAACTCCGGTACGGAAGCGACCATGAGCGCCATCCGTCTGGCGCGCGGCTTTACCGGCCGTGACAAGATCATCAAGTTCGAAGGCTGTTACCACGGCCACGCCGACTGCCTGCTGGTGAAAGCCGGTTCCGGCGCCCTGACGCTCGGTCAGCCTAACTCTCCGGGCGTGCCGGCTGACTTCGCAAAACATACCCTCACCTGCACCTATAACGATCTGGACACCGTTCGCGCGGCGTTCGAGCAGTATCCGCAGGAGATCGCCTGCATCATCGTCGAACCGGTGGCGGGCAACATGAACTGCATCCCACCGCAGCCGGATTTCCTGCCGGGCCTGCGCGCGCTGTGTGATGAATTCGGCGCGCTGCTGATCATCGACGAAGTGATGACCGGCTTCCGCGTGGCGCTGGCGGGCGCCCAGTCTTATTATGGCGTTGAGCCTGACCTCACCTGTCTGGGCAAAATTATCGGCGGCGGCATGCCTGTCGGGGCGTTTGGTGGCCGTAAGGACGTGATGGACGCGCTGGCGCCAACCGGTCCGGTTTACCAGGCGGGTACGCTCTCCGGTAACCCCATTGCGATGGCGGCGGGCTTTGCCTGTCTGACCGAAGTGGCGCAGCCGGGTATCCACGAAACCCTGACGGACCGGACGACGCAGCTGGCGAACGGCCTTCTGGAAGCCGCAGAAGAGGCGGGTATTCCGCTGGTGGTTAACCACGTCGGCGGTATGTTCGGCATTTTCTTCACCGACGCGAAAGCCGTTACCTGCTATCAGGACGTGGTGAAGTGCGACGTGGAACGCTTCAAACGCTTCTTCCACCTGATGCTGGAAGAAGGCGTATATCTGGCACCGTCAGCGTTTGAAGCGGGCTTTATGTCCGTGGCGCACAGCGAAGAAGATATCAATAACACCATCGACGCAGCGCGTAAGGCATTTGCGAAGCTGTAAAATGTGCGGCTTGATATCCCCTCCCACAGGGAGAGGGAGCAAACGCTAAAACGGCAATCCAAGGATTGCCGTTTACTTTTATTACCGACTCTGCTTTCTCAACAGATAGATAAAGTACGGCGCGCCGATAAAGGTCGACAGCAGGCCCGCCGGGATCTGATACGGGAACAGCACCATCCTTCCGCACCAGTCAGCAAAGACCAGGATCGCCCCGCCCGTCAGGGCAGAAATCGCGATATGCGGCATCGTGCGGCGGAAGCCCATCATGCGTGCGATATGCGGCGCCATCAGGCCAACAAAACTGAGCGGGCCAATGGTCATGGTGGCCGTCGCCGTCAGGCACGCGGCCAGCAGCAGCAGGGCGATACGCGTTGGCGTCAGCGCCAGCCCGACCGCGCGCGCGGTGTCCCCGCCCAGCGGCAGAATGGTCATCCAGCGGCGGCACAGCGGCACTATCACCAGCAGTACGATCATCACGATCCCGGTATGCACCACCTGGCTGCCGGTGGCGTTGTACGTCGAGCCGGAGATCCAGGTCAGGATCTGCGCCATGCGCGGATCGCCGCTCGCCTGCAACATCATCAGCAGCATGGTAAACGCGGTGCTCAGCGCCATCCCGGCCAGCAGCATGCGGTGAGGCGAGAAACCACCGCGCCCGGAGGCGATCAGGATAATCATCAGCGTCGCCGCCGCACCGATACTCCCGGCAGGCATCAGCCAGCCGAAGGCATTCCCCGGCACGAGAAACAGCATCAACACCACGCCAAACGCGGCGCCGGAACTGATGCCCAGGACTTCCGGGCTTGCCATCGGGTTACCGGTCAGACGCTGTATAATACAGCCTGCCACCGCCAGCATCACGCCGGCAATCAGCGCGGAGAAGATCCGCGGCCAGCGCCACTGCATGAGCTCATTCAGCAAATCCCCCGTCGCCCAGTGCCAGCCCGTGGCGTCACGCCCCAGCGAGAGCGCGGCAAACGAAGCGATAGCCAGCACCGCCAGCCCGGCAAGGCTGAACCATATCACCGACTGACGCTCGGCAGAGATCTTATCGCCGGCATCCATCGCCGGGGCGCTGATGCTGCGCAGCCGCGGCAGCAGCCACAGCAGCAGCGGCGCGCCGATCAGGGCCGTCACCGAGCCCGTCGACACTTCCATCCAGACGCGCGCCAGCCAGAGAATGAGCTGATCGGAAAGCCAGAGGATCAGCGCGCCAATCAGCGGCGCCAGCATCAGGCGCGCCAGCAGACGCCGCGCGCCGAGCATTTTTGCCAGCAGCGGCGCAAACAGGCCGATAAATCCGATGATGCCGACGGCGTTAACCAGCAGCGCACTCAGCACAATTGCCAGCGTCAGAGCCGCCAGGCGGGCCAGCGACAGCGCCAGCCCCAGGTTACGCGCCACGCCGTCATCAAGGCCCATCAGCGTCAGCGGGCGCAGCAGCAGTAGCGTAAGCACCACGCCGCCAAACAGCTGAGGCCACAGGCGCTGGACGATGCTCCAGTCGGTCTGGGTGAGCGTTCCGGTACTCCACATAAACATGCTTTGCAGCTGGTCGTGGTGAAACAGCACCAGCAGCTGGTTGATTGCCCCGCAGTAGAGGCTGACGACCAGCCCGGCGAGGATCAGCGTGACCGGCGAAAGGCGTTTACCCCAGGCCACGCCGAAGACCAGCGCACCAACCACGCAGGCGCCTGCCAGCGCGGCAAACTGCGAGGTTAATGCCCCCGGCAGCGTCCAGAGCGTGGTGACGGTGATCCCCAACTGTGCCCCCGTCGCCACGCCAAGCGTGGTTGGCTCCGCCAGCGGGTTACGCAGCACCTGCTGGAACAGCACGCCCACCAGCCCCAGGCCCGCTCCGACCAGCAGAGAGATGCTAAGACGCGGCAACAGGCTGTAGTGGAACAGCATTTGCTGAATATTATCGATATCCGGTGCGGCAACCGCGGCCGCCCACTGCTCGCGCGGTAACGCCGTGGTCAGGTTGAAGCCGGTCAGCGCCAGGGCAGCCAGGAAAATGAGCGCCAGCAGCACCGGGAAGCGGGCAATACGCGTACTCATGCCCTGCCTCCCAGCGTGCGATCCAGCACGCGCGCAAAATGCATCGCCGACAGCGTCGCGCCGTAAAACCATACCGCAGGCGCGCGCAGGAAACGCCGTTCGCGCACGAACGGCATCGCCTGCCAGAGCGGGGTCGCCATCAGGGTTTGCATTTCACGCTCGTTGCCGTGGTCAAAGCACAGAACATCAACGTCACGAAACGCCGCCAGGCGGTCAATGCCCACGGCGGTGCTTCCCCAGAACGTCATCTCGCCTTCCCAGGCATTGTGAATGCCAAAGCTGTCGAGCACTTCCTGGAACAGGCAGTTCTTTCCAAAGACCAGCATATGGCGGGCGCCCAGCAGCGTCACCATCAGCAGCGGACGATCGCCGCGGCCGGCAAAGCGCGGCTTAAGGGAATCAATCAGCGCATCAAATTCATCGAGGTGTTTTTTTGCTTCCGCTTCACGGTTGAGGAAATGCGCCATCTCGTGAATGGAGTTTTTTGCCATGGTCAGCGGCTTTTTACCGTCGCTGAAGGAAAAGCCCCGTCCGGGAGCAATCTTCGCCATGGTCTCTTCCGACGGGCCATACCCCGCAGACCAGAATAAATAAGACGGCTTCATCTGCGTGAGAAGCTCAAGGTTCGGCTCCGTCCGCAGACCGATGTCGATGACGGAGTCCGGCAGTTTGGGCTCATTCACCCACAGGGTGTAGTTAGGGATATCGGCCACGCCGTAGGGCGTGATACCCAGGGCCATCATCAGCTCGACGGGCAACCACTCCAGCGCCACAATGCGGTGCGGATCGATAGCAGCGGCGCGGGACGGAGCCATCTTTAACAGCAGCGGCGAGAGCGCCATGGCCGTCAGCAGGCGACGGCGGCTTATGCGTGTAGACTCCAGCATCAGTAAACGAAGCTCACCGGTGCAGCCCCGGCAGGGTGAGGCAGGATCCCCATAGGTATACCGTAGATATGTTCCAGCGTTTCGCTGCGCATCAGCTCGTCAGGCGTGCCCTGGGCGATCATTTCACCGCCGCGCAGCGCCACCAGATAGTCGCAATAGCGCGCGGCCATATTGATATCATGCAGAACGGCAATCACCGTCAGGCCGCGCTGCTGGCTTAAACGGTGCACCAGCGCCAGCACGTCCACCTGATGGGCAATATCCAGCGCGGAGGTAGGTTCGTCGAGCAGCAGGCAGCGGCTGTCCTGCGCCACCAGCATCGCGATCCACGCGCGCTGACGTTCGCCACCGGACAGGCTATCCACAAGGCGGTGCGCCAGCGGTTTTAACCCGACCAGCGCAATCGCCTCTTCCACTTTCTCTCTGTCAGCAACGCCAAAACGCCCGAGCGCACCGTGCCACGGATAACGTCCAATCGCCACCAGCTCGCGCACCGTCATCCCTTCCGCCTGCGGCAGCTGCTGCGGCAGATAGGCCACCTTGCGGGCAAAGGCCTTACTGCTCCAGCCCGCCAGCGGCTGCTCATCCAGCAGAATTTCGCCCTCGGACGGCGGCTGGTGGCGGCCCAGCATCTTCAGCAGCGTCGATTTACCGGAACCATTGTGCCCGATTAATCCGGTCACTTTACCTGCGGGAAACGTCAAAGAGAGCGGGTGCAGCAGGGTGCGCCCGGGTACGCGAAAGGAGAGATTGTTGAGCGTGAAGGTGGAGTCGGATTGCGTTTTGTTATCCTGCATATCAGCCAACTTAAATAAAAAGGGCACGGCGAACCGTGCCCATTAAGAGATTAGAAGCGGAAGGTCGCCGTGGCGACAACCTGGCGTTCAGCACCCCAGTAGCATGCGTATTCGCTGTAGCAGCTGGAGACGTATTCGCGGTCAAAGATATTGTTTACGTTGACCCCGACTGAAGAGCCCGGCAGGCCGAAACGCGCCAGATCGTATTTCACCGTTGCATCAGCCAGCGCATAGCCTGCGACGTTGAAGGACTGATAGGCCTTAGGCGATCCTGCAGAGTAGTAGGAAACGGTGTCACCAATATAACGTGCGCCCGCCCCGATGGTCAGACCGCTCAGCGCCGTCTCGTGGAAGGTATAATCTGCCCACAGTGACGCCATGTTGCGCGGCACTTCCGCCGGACGACGCCCCTCATACCAGGTATCGTGCGTGTATTCCGCATCAGTGTAGCTGTAGGCCGCCGTCACGTTCACGTTGGCAGAGACGGCCGCTTTCGCTTCCAGTTCAAAACCACGCGAGCGAATCTCGCCGCCCTGCACGCTGAAGCCGCTGGTCGGGTTCGCCGGATCGGCGGTAAGGTTGTTGTTCTTGGTCAGCTGGTATACCGCAGCCGTTACCACAACCGGCAGATCTTTCGGCACATACTTCACGCCCGCTTCATACTGCTTACCGCGCGCCGGATCGAACGGTTTACCGCCCTGGGTGGTTCCGGAAATCGGCTCGAAGGATTCACTGTAGCTGAAGTATGGGGTAATACCGTTATCGAACAGGTAGTTAATACCGCCACGCCAGGTAAATGCCCGATCGTTAATTTCCGCGGTAGTTCCATTTGAACGGTTAAAGGCAGAGGTTTTCGCAAAGTCATAGCGGCCACCCATTGTGAGCACCCACTTATCCCATTCCGCCTGATCCTGTGCGTACAGACCGGTCTGCTCCTGACGATTGAGCATCGCATACGGGAAGTTGACGTTAACGTTCGCATTGCCGTGCTGCGGGTTATTCATACCGATCGGGTCAGCAGTACCGTAGTCGGCATCAATATCATTGCGCATGCGAAGGTAATCAACGCCCGTCAACAGCGTGTGGTCAACCGCACCGGTCGCAAATTTGGACTGAAGCTGGGTATCTACCGTGAACGAGTTGAGATCTTCATCTGAACGCACGTACGCGCGGCTAATCTGAGCCGGGGCAATATAGCCGTTACCGTAGACTGAACGGTAAAGCGTGTTCACTTTGGTGTAACGCAGGTTTTGACGCACGGTGAACGTGTCGTTGAATTCATGCGCGAAACTGTATCCCACCAGTTTCTGACGGCGGGAGAGCTTATTATCTTCATCGCCTTCGTTGAAGTTGGTTGGCAGCTTGTGCGCCTTGCCGGCAGCATCATAGTAAGGCACAACGGTACCTTCACGCGGCAGCCAGCCGTAGTACCCGGCATCCGGATCGCTCTGGAAATTGCTCAGGAAGGTGAAATCGGTTTTATCATCAGGACGCCAGCTGAAGGACGGGGCAACCGCGTAACGGGTAGACTTCACCATGTCCTGCTGCGCGTTCTCGCTGCGTCCAAGCCCGGTCAGACGGTAGGACCACACGCCGTCATCGTCAATCGCGTCGCTGAAATCAAACCCAGTCTGCCAGAGGTTATCCGTCCCCATCTTGAACTGAATTTCCTTCAACGGTTCAGTGGTTGGGCGCTTGCTGACCATACTTACCACACCGCCCGGATGGCTTTTGCCATACAGAACGGACGTCGGGCCGCGCAGCAGTTCAACCCGCTCAAGGAAGTACGGATCCATAGATGCTTCAGAGTAGTTATCGCCCTGAAGCTTCATCCCATCCAGATACTGGTTGGTATTTACGGTGCTGGAGGTGGTGAAACCACGTATCGATACTACATCGTAGGTGGTTGATGAACCACGGGTGGCGAAAACGCCTGGCGTATAAGCCAGCGCCTGTTTAACCGTCCCCGGCTGTTTCACATCCATCTCTTCACGCGTGACAACGGAGATGGACTGCGGGGTTTTCTCGATCGGCGTATCGGTTTTCGTCGCCGTTGCGGTACGTTTTGCCGCAATCGTCGGTGCAGGACCCCAGGCACTTTCCTGTGCAGCCGGTGCGGCAGTCACGGTAATCGTTTCTTCTTTCTTGGGGGTTTCAGCGGCCTGTGCGTAAGCAGACATGCCGGCAACCGCTGTGGCTACGACGGCTGCGATTTTACGCAGCGACGTGTTAATTGGCTGAGCAGTATTGGAAAGCGCCATGATGGATCTCTGATGAAAAAGGTGAATGATAACGTAAACGAGAATTATTATTATGACCGCAGAATAATATGCGAAACGCTGACGGCATAGCAAGCGATATGCGGCCCTACAAGAATTAAGGGTTTAAGAAATAATCAACGGAAAATGGGTCGTTAATAAGGGTTGAAAATGGGGTTAAGGAAATGAGTTGCCGAGGTGAAAAAATACCCCCTTCCCGGGAAGGGGGTATCAGGATGGTTAGTTCCCGCCGAACATATCCTTAATCCAGCCAGCGACGCCGTCGCTGTCCTTCTTCTCTTCCTGCTGCTGCGGCTGTTGTTGCTGCTGCTGCGGTTGAGAGGACTGGTCAAACGGATTGCCGGTCGGCTGCTCTGGCTGACTTTGCTGGCACAGCGCATCCGGATTGGTCGTCCAGACCGGCAGCGAACGCACGCCACCGCCGCAGATAAAGTTACCGGAACTATCCACGCCCATATCGACGATATCTTCCGGCGCGACCAGGTTCAGCGGCACCGGGGACTGGTTTGCCAGATAGCGCTGGTAAATCGACATAGCACCGCTCGCACCGTACAGCCTGGTCGGCTGGTTGTTATCGCGGCCCACCCAGGTGATCACCACTTCACGACCATCGATACCGGCGAACCAGGTATCCACGTTATTGTTGGTGGTACCGGTTTTACCTGCCAGGTGCAGACCCGGATACTTCGCCCCCAGCTGACGGCCGGTACCGCGCTGCACAACCTGCTGCATGGTCCACAGCGTCATATAGGCAGCCTGCGCCGGAACCGCGCGCTCGGCCTGCGGGAAGCTCTGATACAGCACGGAACCATCTTCAGCAATCACCGAGCGCAGCGCAGAGAGCGGCGCGCGGTTACCGCCGCTGGCGATGGTCTGGAACGCCTGCGCCACTTCGATTGGCGTCAGGTTAAGCGCGCCAAGGATCATGGCCGGAACAGGGTGCAGCTGATCTTTCGGCACGCCCAGCTTCTGCCAGGTATCGGTAATCGCCGGCAGACCCAGCGCCATACCGAGGTTAACCGTTGGCACGTTCATCGAGCGGGTTAGCGCGTCCACCAGCATCACCTGACCGCTGAACCGTTTGTCATCGTTCTGCGGAGACCATACCTGGCCGTTAGGCTGGCGCAGAGAGATTGGCGCATCAGCAATCCAGGTGTTCAGGCGATAGAGGTTCGGCTGGCTCAGCGCGGTCAGGTAGGTCGCCGGTTTTGCCAGTGAACCAATCGAACGACGCGCCTGCATTGCACGGTTGTAGCCCGCATACTGCGGCTCGGCACCGCCCACCATCGCGCGAACTTCGCCGGTGTTACGGTCAACCACCACCATCGCGGTTTCCAGATCTTTCAGCTTACGCTGCTTCTTCAGCGCCGGGATCCCTTCAACCGCCGCTTTTTCTGCCGCATCCTGCGCCACGGAATCAAAGGTCGTGAAGATCTTCACACCGGAGAGATCTTTAACTTTATCCCCGAGCTTCGACTGCAGCTCCTGACGCACCATCTGCATAAACGCAGGCTGTGGAGAGATTACCCCACCGCGCGGCTGAACGCCCAGCGGACGCGCGCTCAGCATGTCGTACAGCTCCTGGTCGATGACCTGCTGCTGTTGCAGCAGACGCAGCACCAGATTACGACGCTCCAGCGCCAGTTTCGGGTTACGCCACGGGTTGTAGATCGACGCCCCTTTCACCATGCCTACCAGCAGCGCCTGCTGGTCGAGACTCAGCTCTTCCACCGGACGGCCAAAGTAGTACAGGCTCGCCAGCGGGAAGCCGCGGATCTCGTTATCACCGCTCTGGCCGAGGTACACCTCGTTCATGTACAGCTCGAGGATACGATCCTTGCTGTAGCGCGCATCCATCAGCACGGCCATGTACGCTTCGTTGGCCTTACGCCAGTAAGAACGCTCGCTGGAGAGGAACAGGTTTTTCACCAGCTGCTGGGTCAGGGTACTTGCCCCCTGCACCGTACGCCCCGCGGTCAGGTTCGCCAGTACCGCACGACCAATGGAGTAGAGGCTGATGCCGTCGTGCTCGTAGAAGTGACGATCTTCGGTTGCCAGCAGCGTATCCACCAGCAGGTCCGGGAAGCCGTTACGCGCCACGAACAGGCGCTGTTCGCCGTTTGCGGACGACAGCATGGTAATCAGACGCGGATCGAGACGGAAGAAACCGAACTGGCGGTCGTTATCCATGTTCTCAATGGTTTCAAGGCGATCGCCGTCAAAGGTCAGACGCGCGCGCACCTGCCCCTCTTTGCTGTCCGGGAAGTCGAACGGACGGCGAATCATCTCAATGCTTTTCGCCTGAACGGTAAACTCGCCAGGACGCGTCATTTTCGTGACCTGACGATACTGCGTGGCCTGCAGCAGCTTCACCATCTCGTTCTTGCTGATGGACATCTCTGGCTCAAGGTTAACCATGCGACCATACACTGCCGCAGGCAGCTGCCAGACTTTCCCGTCGATACGGCTGCGGATCTTCTGATCCAGATAAACGCCGTAAATCGCGATCAGAACAACAAAAACAATGAATAGCTTCAGCAGCAGCCAGAACCAGCCGCGCTTCCGGCGAGGCTTGCGCCCTTTGCCCTTCCCTTTACGCGGCATCGGTTCCTCATCCTCATAATCGTCTTCATAGTCATCGTCATATTCCTCATCTCTGAGGCGACGACGGCTCACCTTTTCTTTCGCCGGACGCGTTGGCTTTCCCTTACGTCCTATTGGCTCGCGGTCATTCCCCGCCATGCTTTTTCTCCGCAACATTCAGGCGCAAAGGCCAGATTTTCTTTCCTTTCACAGGTCAATGAAAGAAGAAATCTCTCAAAGTTTGTTTCTCCCTCTCCCTGTGGGAGAGGGCCGGGGTGAGGGCATCAGGCCGCACTTTCCCTTTCAGGCCGCACTCCCCCACTACGAATATTTTTTCGTGCGCCGCGTCGGCGCCGTATTCGCCGGATCGTCCGGCCAGACGTGTTTGGGATATCGCCCCTTCATCTCTTTCTGCACCTCGCGGTAACTTCCCGCCCAGAACGCCCCCAGATCGCGGGTGATCTGCAACGGACGATGCGCAGGCGACAGCAGCTCAAGCACTAACGGCACCCGCCCTTCAGCAATGGACGGCGTGGTGGCCTCGCCAAACATCTCCTGCATGCGCACGGCCAGCGCCGGAGGATTATCCTCATGATAACGAATGGCAATCCGGCTCCCGGTTGGCACAGTGTAATGCCCAGGCAGTTCACTATCCAGACGTTGACGTAACGACCAGTCCAGTAAATTCTGTAACGCTGTCTTAACATCGAGCGCCTTAAGGGCGCGCAGCGAGTGTACGCCGCTCATCTGCGGCAGCAGCCACTGCTCAAGCGTAGCGAGCAGCGCCTCATCGTCAACCGCGGGCCAGGCGTATTCCGGCAGCCACTTCGCCGCGCAGTGCAGACGAATGCGATACTGTTCAGCCTCAGGCGTCCAGTTCAGGACGCTCAGCCCTTTTTCGCGAACGCCGTTCAGCATCGCCTGGTGAAGCTCGTCTTCCGACGGTTTCGCCAGCGGTATCGACCCGAGCGTCAGTTTGCCGATCTGGCTTCGACGAAACGCCTTTAGCGTGCCCTGAGCATCATCCCACTCCACGATGTCCGATTGCTGAAGCAGCTGCGGGCACGCACGCGTCAGGGCGTCGATGTCCACGGCAATCGCCTGCAATATGCGCGCGTCCGGCGAATGGCTACCCTGAAGCAGCAGCGGGGCGATCAGCCACTCGTGACGCGTCAGGGCATCATCGCTGTCGAGCATCGCCCCCATCCCGTTTGCCAGCTGATAGCGCCCATCAAGCCCGCGACGGCGCGCGATCCTGTCCGGGAAGGCCTGTGCCAGCAAGAACGGGATATTTTCGCCAGCAGGCGATCCCCCTTTACTGTTCAGGCGTTTGCACAGCTGCTGCGCCCGCTGCTGCCAGTTTCCCTGATTGCGCGAAAACGCCTGTTCCAGATCGCTGCTGCCACCGCGAGGCGGCTCCTCAAGAATAGCCGCCAGTTTTGCCGCCGTGGCAATTTCATCATCGTCCCGGGCTGCCGTCAGCATCGCCGCCAGGCGGGGATCGTTACCCAGCGCCGCCATTTTCTGACCGCGCGCCGTCAGACGCTCGCCTTCCAGCGCGCCAAGCTGGGTCAGGAGGTTACGCGCGGCGGTGACGTTCACGCCAGGCGGGGGATTAAGCCACGTGAGCTGCTCAGGATCGGGGCAGCCCCACTGCAACAGATCCATCACCAGCCCGGAAAGATCGCTTTGCACTATCTCAGGCGTGCTCTGCGCTGCCGCTCGTTCCGCCTGCTCTGCGCTGGTTAAATGCAGACAAATTCCCGGCTCAAGACGCCCCGCGCGGCCCGCGCGCTGGATCATCGAGGCCTGACTGATGCGCTGCGTCAGCAGCCTGGTCAGCCCGGTACGCGGATCATAACTCGCCACTCTCTCCTGCGTGCTGTCCACCACCAGGCGAATGCCTTCGATGGTCAGGCTGGTTTCAGCGATATTGGTCGCCAGCACCACCTTGCGCTGCCCTGCCGGTGCGGGAAGAATCGCCTTGCGCTGCTCGGCCAACGGCAGCGCGCCGTACAGCGGGCACAGCATAACGTCGCGGCTCACCCGGGATGCAAGCTGCTCCTGCACGCGCTGGATTTCGCCCACGCCGGGTAAAAAGAGCAACAGCGAGCCGGGTTCATGACGGAGCAATTCGGCGGTGGCGATGGCCACGGCTTCGTCAAAACGCTGATGGGCAGCAAGCGGCTGATAGCGGCGCTCAACCGGGAATGCACGCCCTTCGGAGGCAATCATCGGCGCGTCAGGGAGCGTCTGCCGCAGCCGCTCGTTATCCAGCGTCGCCGACATAATGAGCAGCCGCAGGTCATCGCGCAGCCCCTGCTGAACGTCGAGCAGCAGCGCAAGGGCGAGATCCGCCTGCAGGCTGCGCTCGTGAAATTCATCGAGGATCACCAGCCCGACGCCGGACAGTTCCGGATCGTTTTGCAGCATGCGGGTGAGAATGCCTTCGGTTACCACCTCAAGCCGCGTGGACGCGCCGGTGCAGGTTTCAGCGCGCATGCGGTAGCCCACCGTCTCGCCCGGTTTTTCATTCAGCAGTTCCGCCAGGCGCTGCGCCACGTTGCGCGCGGCCAGCCTGCGCGGCTCCAGCAGAATTATTTTCCCGCGGATTTTCCCCTCGCGCAGAATTTGCAGGGGCAGCCAGGTAGATTTACCCGCTCCCGTGGGCGCACTGAGCAAAACCTGCGGCGCATGTTCTAAGGCTGCGAGAAGCTCAGGAAGGACGACGGCGACGGGCAAAGAAGACACTTACGGCTCCAGAGGGTTAACTTTATTCGGCGTACATTGTAGCATCGGCGCATATCATTACCGAGTCCTGCGCATGTATGATTCAAAACGGCTGTTTTTCGCCATCGAGTTACCCACCACGCTTCAACGGCAGATCGTTCGCTGGCGCGCCAGCCACTTTCCGGCGGAAGCGGGCCGGCCTGTCGCTGCCGCAAACATGCACCTGACGTTAGCCTTTCTCGGCGAGGTGAGTGCGGAAAAGCAGCGCGCGTTAAGCGCAATGGCCGGACGCATTTCTCAGCCGGGGTTTACGCTGCACCTTGACGATGCCGGCCAGTGGTTGCGCTCCAGGGTAGTCTGGCTGGGAACGCGTCAGCCGCCTCGCGGATTACTTCAGCTCGCGAACATGCTGCGGGCACAGGCTGCGCGCAGCGGCTGTTACCAGAGCCCGCAGCCTTTTCATCCCCATATCACCCTGCTGCGCGATGCGGGTCAGGCTGTTGCCATCCCGCCGCCGGGCTTTCACTGGTCCTTTCAGGTGACTGAGTTTGCGCTTTACGAATCTGCCTTTGTACAAGGACGCACCCGCTATACCCCGCTCCAGCGCTGGACGCTGGGCGACACGTTAAGGAAACCTGATGAAGTTTAGCCCCGCACTCCAGCGCGCCACCCTGATCCAGCGTTATAAACGCTTTCTCGCAGACGTCGTAACCCCCGAGGGCGAAACGCTTACCCTGCACTGCCCTAACACCGGTGCCATGACCGGCTGCGCCACGCCGGGTGACACGGTCTGGTATTCCACTTCAGAAAATACTAAACGCAAATATCCCCATACCTGGGAAATGACCGAGACGCAAAACGGGGCATTTATTTGCGTTAATACCCTCCGCGCAAATCAGCTGGTTAAGGAAGCGCTGACAAACGGCACGCTCCCCGAACTGGTGGGCTACGGTACGCAAAAAAGCGAAGTGAAATATGGCGATGAGGGCAGCAGAATTGACTTTATGTTACAGGCGGAAGATCGGCCTGAGTGCTATATTGAAGTGAAATCAGTGACGTTAGCGGAACAGGAAAACGGCTTCTTTCCGGATGCGGTAACGCTACGTGGCCAGAAGCATCTGCGAGAGCTAATGAGTGTAGCGGCGGCGGGCAAACGCGCCGTATTGCTGTTTGCGGTTCTGCATTCAGCCATTGAACGGTTTTCCCCGGCCCGTCATATTGATCCTAAATACGCGCAATTGTTGCATGAGGCACAAAAGCAGGGGGTAGAGGTTTTCGCTTATAAAGCGGAACTTTCTGCCGATAATATGACTCTGAGATCCTCTCTTCCCATTGTCTTATAAGGGATTAGACGATTGACTAATAAGTGTTCTGGCCGCGTGCGCAAATACGCTTTTCCTCACAGGGTTGTCAAGTGTAACGTTTAGATAATTGCCATACGGAAAAGCATCTGCTATTTATAGCGACCTGATTTTTCCCCCAACACGGGGATCGATAGTGCGTGTTAAGGAGAAGCAACATGCAAGAAGGGCAAAACCGTAAAACATCGTCCCTGAGTATTCTCGCCATCGCTGGGGTGGAGCCGTATCAAGAGAAGCCGGGCGAAGAGTATATGAACGAAGCCCAGCTGTCGCACTTCAAGCGTATTCTTGAAGCATGGCGTAATCAACTCAGGGATGAAGTCGATCGCACCGTTACACATATGCAGGATGAAGCTGCTAACTTCCCGGATCCGGTCGACCGTGCCGCTCAGGAAGAAGAGTTCAGCCTCGAACTGCGTAACCGTGACCGCGAGCGCAAACTGATCAAAAAGATCGAAAAAACGCTGAAGAAGGTCGAGGACGAAGATTTTGGCTACTGCGAATCCTGCGGTGTTGAAATTGGTATTCGTCGCCTGGAAGCGCGTCCAACAGCCGATCTGTGCATCGACTGTAAAACGCTGGCAGAAATCCGCGAAAAACAGATGGCTGGTTAATCCCCGCCCTCTATACACTCTACAAAGGCGGGAGCCTCTCCCGCCTTGTTACCGTTGATATGTCTGAATCTCACTATATCGGGCGCTTTGCGCCATCTCCCTCCGGTGAATTACACTTCGGCTCATTAATTGCCGCGCTCGGCAGCTATCTGCAGGCTCGCGCCCGTCAGGGTAAATGGCTTGTTCGCATTGAAGATATTGATCCTCCGCGTGAAGTTCCCGGTGCGGCAGAAACCATTCTGCGACAGCTGGAACATTACGGTCTTCACTGGGACGGCGAGGTGCTCTGGCAGTCTCAACGCCATGATGCCTACCGGGAGCGCCTGGCATGGCTTGCCGAACAGGGGCTTTCCTATAACTGCACCTGTACCCGCGCGCGTATTCAGAGCATAGGTGGCGTTTACGACGGCCACTGCCGCACGCTTCGCAACGGGCCGGAAAACGCTGCCGTACGGCTGGTCCAGCGTTCGCCCGTAACGGCGTTTACCGACGTGCTCTCGGGTAAAATCGAGGCGGATGAACGTCTGGCGCGCGAAGATTTTATTATTCATCGGCGTGATGGCCTGTTTGCCTATAACCTGGCGGTGGTGGTCGATGACCATTTCCAGGGCGTTACGGAGATTGTGCGCGGGGCGGACCTCGTTGAGCTGACCGTGCGCCACATTTCGCTTTACCAGCAGTTTGGCTGGACGGCGCCGGATTACATTCATCTGCCGCTGGCGGTCAATGACCAGGGGAATAAGCTGTCAAAACAGAACCATGCCCCAGCGCTGCCTGACGGCGATCCGCGCCCGGTTTTGATCGACGCGCTGCGATTTCTCAACCAGAATGTAACGAAGGAATGGCAGGATCTGAGTCTGGACGAATTGCTGAAAATGGCGATTGATAACTGGACGCTTATAGCCGTGCCCAAAATCCGGCATTCTCAAATGCGTTGCGCTGAGCTATGATTAGCCGCTTTTTTGATAACAAAACACACTACGAGGTGTACTATTTTTACCCGAGTCGCTAATTTTTGCCGTAAAGTGCTGAGCCGCGAAGAGAGCATGGCGAACGATGCTATTGCACAGCCACACATGTCGGTCATTCCGCGTGAGCAGCACAATATTTCCCGCAAAGATATCAGTGAAAATGCCCTCAAGGTGCTCTATCGTCTGAATAAAGCAGGCTACGAGGCCTATCTCGTCGGTGGCGGGGTTCGCGATTTACTGTTGGGCAAAAAACCTAAAGATTTCGACGTGACGACCAGCGCCACGCCTGAGCAGGTGCGTAAATTATTCCGCAACTGCCGTCTGGTTGGCCGCCGTTTCCGCCTGGCACACGTGATGTTTGGGCCGGAAATTATTGAAGTGGCAACCTTCCGCGGTCACCACGAAGCGGGCGTCAACGATCGCACGACCTCCCAGCGCGGCCAAAACGGCATGCTGCTGCGTGACAACATCTTCGGCTCCATTGAAGAAGATGCTCAGCGCCGTGATTTCACCATCAACAGCCTTTACTACAGCGTGGCGGATTTCACCGTTCGCGATTACGTCGGCGGGATGCAGGACCTGAAAGAAGGCCTGATTCGCCTGATCGGCACGCCGGAAACGCGCTATCGCGAAGATCCGGTCCGCATGCTGCGCGCCGTGCGTTTCGCCGCCAAGCTGAATATGCGCATCAGCCCGGAAACCGCGGAGCCGATCCCTCGTCTGGCGACGCTGATTAACGACGTGCCCCCTGCCCGTCTGTTCGAAGAGTCATTAAAGCTGCTGCAGGCAGGCTACGGGTTTGAAACCTACAACCTGCTGCGCGAATACAACCTGTTCCAGCCGCTGTTCCCGACGATCACCCGCTACTTTACCGAAAACGGCGACAGCGCCATGGAGCGGATGATTGCGCAGGTGCTGAAGAACACTGACACCCGCATACACAACGATATGCGCGTGAATCCGGCGTTCCTGTTCGCGGCCATGTTCTGGTACCCGCTGCTGGAAACGGCGCAGCGCATCACTCAGGAGAGCGGCCTCGCCTATTATGACGCTTTCGCGCTGGCGGCAAACGACGTGCTGGACGAAGGCTGCCGCACGCTGGCGATCCCGAAACGTATCACTACTCTGGTGCGCGATATCTGGCAGCTCCAACTGCGCATGTCCCGCCGTCAGGGTAAACGCGCCTGGAAGCTGATGGAGCATCCTAAGTTCCGCGCCGCGTTCGATCTGCTCTCTCTGCGTGCTGAAGTCGAAAGAAACCAGGAGCTACAGCGCCTGGCGCAGTGGTGGGGAGAATTTCAGGTCTCTGCACCACCGGAGCAGAAAGATATGCTCACGGACCTGGATGATGAGCCGGCACCGCGCCGTCGTCACCGCCGCCCGCGCAAGCGCGCACCGCGTCGTGAAGGCACGGCATGACCCTTGCGTATATCGCCATCGGCAGCAATCTGGCCTCTCCGCTGGAGCAGGTTAACGCTGCCGTTCAGGCGCTGGGAGACATCCCCCAAAGCCGTATCGTGGCGGTCTCCTCGTTTTACCGCACGCCGCCGCTTGGCCCGCAGGATCAGCCTGACTATCTGAACGCCGCCGTGGTGCTGGAAACGGACCTTGACGCAGAAACGCTGCTGGATAATACCCAGCGCATTGAGCTACAGCAGGGCCGCGTACGCAAAGCCGAACGCTGGGGACCGCGCACGCTCGACCTCGATATTATGCTTTTTGGCCACGAGGTGATTAACACCGAACGCCTCACCGTTCCGCACTACGACATGAAAAACCGCGGGTTTATGCTCTGGCCGCTGTTTGAGGTCGCCCCCGCTCTCACCTTCCCTGACGACATCACGCTGAAGGCCGTTCTGCAAAGCCTCAACGCGGAAAAACCGGCCCGCTGGTAATCCCGTGTTACCGTCGATTATCCATTTGTTAATTGTGGTTAATCGATTGCCTAAAATCATTGTTCCCTCGAATGTTACTGTTAGAATGCGCAAAGATTCGCTTTTGGGCCATCAGGAAACAGTATGAAACCAACCACCATCTCCTTATTGCAGAAATGCAAACAGGAAAAAAAACGCTTCGCCACCATCACCGCGTATGACTACAGCTTCGCCAGACTGTTTGCCGAAGAAGGGATCAACGTCATGCTGGTCGGAGACTCGTTAGGGATGACGGTACAAGGACATGATTCCACTCTGCCGGTAACGGTGGAGGATATTGCATACCATACGCGCGCCGTACGCCGGGGTGCGCCAGCCTGCCTGTTACTTTCCGATCTGCCGTTTATGGCGTACGCCACGCCGGAGCAAGCCTTCGACAACGCGGCGGTCGTGATGCGTGCCGGTGCCAATATGGTCAAAATTGAAGGCGGCGCGTGGCTGGTGGATACGGTGAAAATGCTCACCGAGCGCGCCGTGCCGGTTTGTGGTCACCTGGGGCTGACGCCGCAGTCCGTCAATATCTTTGGCGGCTATAAGGTGCAGGGACGAGGCGATGCGGCGCAGACGCTGTTTGATGATGCCGTAGCGCTCGAAGCCGCGGGCGCACAGCTGCTGGTTCTGGAGTGCGTGCCGGTTGAGCTGGCAAAACGCGTCACCGAAGCGCTGTCGATTCCGGTTATCGGCATCGGCGCGGGTAACGTCACCGACGGCCAGATTCTGGTGATGCACGATACCTTCGGGATCACCGGCGGGCACATTCCAAAATTTGCCAAAAATTTCCTGACAGAAGCAGGCGACATGCGTGCTGCTGTGCGGCAGTATATTGCCGAGGTTGAGTCCGGCGCTTATCCGGGCGAAGAACACAGTTTCCATTAAGGAGTCAAGGTGTGTTAATCATAGAAACCCTGCCGCTGCTGCGTCAGCACATTCGCCGTGCACGTCAGGAAGGTAAACGTATCGCACTGGTCCCAACCATGGGCAACCTGCACGACGGCCATATGAAGCTGGTCGATGAAGCCAGAGCGCGCGCAGATATCGTGGTGGTCAGTATCTTCGTTAACCCAATGCAGTTCGATCGCGCAGACGACCTGGCACGCTACCCGCGTACCTTGCAGGAAGATTGCGAGAAGCTCAAAAAACGTCATGCGGATATCGTCTTCGCACCGGCTCCCGCAGACGTATACCCTCAGGGTACCGCTGAAGCGACCTACGTGGACGTACCGGGCATCTCAACCATGCTTGAGGGTGCCAGCCGTCCGGGCCACTTCCGCGGCGTATCCACCATCGTCAGCAAGCTGTTTAACCTGGTGCAGCCGGACATCGCCTGCTTTGGCGAGAAAGACTACCAGCAGCTGGCGCTGATCCGCAAAATGGTTGCCGACATGGGCTACGATATTGACATCGTCGGCGTGCCTATTGTGCGGGCGAAAGATGGCCTGGCGCTCAGCTCCCGTAACGGCTATCTGACCGCCGAACAGCGGAAGATCGCGCCGGGCTTAAGCAAGGTGATGAACGCCATGGCGGAACAGCTTCTGGCGAAAGCGTTAAGCGCGGAAGAGATCGTTGCTATGGCTGAACAGACGCTGAACGACAAAGGCTTCCGGGCGGACGATATTCAAATCCGTGATGCCGATACGCTGCTTGAGCTTACCGATACCAGCAAACGCGCGGTCATTCTGGTGGCAGCATGGCTTGGTCAGGCCCGCCTTATCGACAATAAAGTGGTTGAGCTGGCGTAATTATCTTCCCTCTCCTCTGTCGGGAGGGGCTAACGCATTGAATAAAGGTAAACGTAATGATTCGCAAAATGCTGCAAGGCAAGCTTCACCGCGTGAAAGTCACCCAGGCCGACCTGCACTATGAAGGTTCCTGCGCCATCGATCAGGATTTCCTTGATGCTGCGGGCATCCTTGAAAACGAAGCGATTGATATCTGGAACGTTAATAACGGCAAACGTTTCTCAACCTACGCTATTGCCGCCGAACGTGGTTCAAAAATCATCTCCGTTAACGGCGCGGCCGCGCACTGCGCGGACGTAGGCGACATTGTGATTATCGCCAGCTTTGTGATGATGTCCGATGAAGAAGCGCGTCGCTGGCAGCCTAAGGTCGCCTACTTTGAGGGCGACAACGATATGAAACGTACCGCCAAGGCAATTCCGGTTCAGGTCGCCTGATTCCGACGGGGAGCGGAACGCTCTGGTTCCGCTCCCTGAATGATAAAAAATACATTATTCTTTATTGCCTAAATAGCATCTTCTCATTCATTCGCCCTATTTCTCATTTTCTTCAAGCGTCTCTTTTCTGAAAAAAACATTCCCCTGAATGATATAAAAAAGAAAATGATCTTTGCCATTTATAATCTGAGCGCGCCAATAGTATACCGGCACAATAAAAAACCGCCCTCTTCATTCAGTTAAAATAATTTTCAAGATCATTTTCAATAACTTATCGAACGTTCATTTTTTCTAACGATGACTTTTAGCAATTTTAAATATCAAACCCATTCATAGATCCCTATCATCATTTTGCTTGAATTAAATCAGTAAAATGTTTTTTAAATGGAATTTTAATCATGTTAAAGAAAACGTTATTAGCTTCAGCTGTAGCTTTGTTCGCAATAGGTTCTTTTTCAGCAATCGCAGATACGGATCTCGGTTTAATCACCTTTGATGGTGCGGTAACAGACACAACATGTAATATTTCCACCTTGAATGGTGAAGCACAAAATAATATTACTATTACCTTACCCGTTGTTAAAAAATCTGAAGTTGAATCCACCACCGTTGATACCGGCGTCGGCTCAAAGAATTTTGAACTGCTGCTCACCAACTGCCCTGGGTCATTAAAGAGTGCATCTGCAAGCTTTATGTCAAAAAATATGGGGTCTATTGCGAACGGTACCATCGAACCCGATGCTGGCGTAGCAGGCTCTGCAACCAACGTTGCACTTGCCCTGTATAACAATGCCCCAACCGTCTCGTCTCGTATTATGGTGGGTCAGCCTGGCAATAATACGCAGAAAGCAGACCTGAATGCCGGCTCCGGTAAACTGTTCTACCGCGTTGCTTATGTTCCAGGCTCCAGCTGGGTGAAAGACACCAGCCCCGTGCAGTCAGGTAAAGTCAGCGCCAACGCCTACTTCACCATGAGCTACGAATAATTTTATCCGTCCCGTTAATGTGCCCTGTCGGGCACATTTTTCCGTATTATTTGAGAATAAACATGTACGTACTGAATATCAAGAGCGGATTAAAAGCCCTGCTGCTGGCCTCGGTGAGCGTTTTTGCTCTTAACGCCAGTGCAGATATTGTGATTTCCGGCACCCGCGTCATTTATCCTGAATCGGCAAAAGACGTAACGGTGTCTATGGATAACCGCGGCACCCGGCCTTTACTGGTGCAAACCTGGCTCGATGACGGAAGAGATACCACTAATCCTCAGGAGCTGAAGCTTCCTTTTATTGTCACGCCTCCCGTTTCGCGTGTTGAACCGCAAAAAGGGCAAACCGTCAGAATCACCTGGCTTGGTCAGTCGTTGCCAAAAGATAAAGAATCCCTGTTCTGGTTTAACGTTCTGGAAGTTCCGCCTAAGGCAAAGGATAGCGACAGCCAAAGCATGCTTCAGCTTGCATTCCGTACCCGCATAAAACTCTTTTTCCGGCCTACAGGTTTGAAAGGAGAACCGACAGACGCGGCCAAAAATCTTAAATGGACTCAAATCCGGCAAGGTCAAAAAATCGTTTTAAGCGCGAAGAATGATTCGCCTTATTATGTATCGCTGGCCAGCGCAACGCTTATTTCAGGCGCTAAACGCTACGAGATCGAAACGCATTATATTGAGCCGTTCTCAAGCCAGACCATGAACGTGAAAAATTACACACCTTCTGGAAATAACAAAATAACCTGGCAAGCCATCAATGATTTCGGCGGAATTGATAAGTATGAGTCTGTACAAAATTGATTTCATATCCGCTTCGTATCATTCGTAAAAATTATAATTAGCTTAGCTCTGGGACAGAGTACATTATGCGGTTTAGACGTTCGCTACTATGTTTGTCGATAAGTGCGGTATTGCCGTTCTGTGCATTTGCTGCTGAAAATAATAAAGAAGAAGACGTGCAGTTTAACGATCAGTTTCTTTATAACACCGGCGCATCAATTGATGTCAGCCGTTTTTCAAAAGGCAACCCTGTTCTTGCCGGAACGTATAAGGTGAAGGTGATTATTAACGGGAAACCTTCCATTACCACGGATCTTCTGTTTAAGGATAATGGCACACCGCGCGCCACTCCCTGCATCACTCGTAAACTGCTCACCCAAACAAATGTGGCAGCCGGGAAACGTAAACCAGCCGGGGATGATGCCGAAGAAACGTGTGTCTCTATGTCGAACGCCTATCCCGGCTCACGCGTGGCTTACGACCCTTCCACGCAGGAGCTGGATCTTTCTATTCCCCAGGCTTTCGTCATTCAGCGCCCAGCGGGTTTTGTCGACCCTTCACTCTGGGAAGACGGGATCCCGGCGGCGATGCTCTCCTGGGATCTTAACGGCTGGCACGCAGACACGAATGATTACAGCACCGATACGGCCTATGCCGGGTTACGCTATGGAGCAAACCTGGGGCCGTGGCGACTGCGGGCACGAGGTAACCTGAACTGGAATCAGGATTCCGGTACCCATTACGCCAGCCAGGACATTTATCTTCAGCGTGACGTCACGCCGCTCAAAGCACAGTTTATCGCGGGAGATTCCTATACCCGTGGAGATGCTTTTGACTCCATCAGCCTGCGCGGGGCACGTTTATATAACGACGACCGTATGCTTCCCAATGGCATATCGACCTATGCGCCGGTGATCCGGGGCGTGGCAAACAGCAACGCCAAAGTCACGATCGCCCAAAGCGGAAACACTATTTACGAAACCTCCGTGCCGCCGGGCCCCTTTGAAATCTCGGATCTCAGTACAACAGGATACGGTAGCGATCTCATCGTCACTGTAGAAGAAACGGATGGTAGCAAACGCTCCTTCTCGGTCGCCTATTCCTCGGTCGCGCAAATGCTTCGCCCTGGCTACTCCCGATGGGACGTGGGCGTGGGTGAACTGCGTGACGACAGCCTGCGCGACAAGCCACGGGTTGGTTACGCCACGGGCTATTACGGATTATCCAATACCTTTACGGGCTACGCGGGTCTGGAGTACACCGATAGCGATTTTTACGCCGCACTGTTGGGTTTGGCGATGAACACCCAAATCGGCGCATTCGCCTTTGACGTCACGCATTCTGATGCCCGGATCGACGGCTTACGACATCTTACGGGCGAGAGTTATCGCATCTCCTACAGCAAACTCATGGAAGCCACGAATACCTCTTTTAACGTCGCAGCATACCGGTTTTCGACGTCTGACTATCTCAGCCTGAGCGATGCGGCCTCCTTGACCAACGAGATCAAATACCGTGACAGGGAGCGTAACCCTGACCGTAACAACAGCGATGTGTATCAGACTTTCCAGCGCATGAAGAACCAGATCCAGGTGAATATCAGCCAGCCGTTGGCCGTTAACGACCTTGATTTGGGGTCGCTGTACGTCAACTCAACCTGGCAGGACTACTGGAATGAAAGCAGCTCATCAGCGCAATACTCTGTTGGCCACAGTCATTCTTTAAGCTGGGGAAGCTACAGCCTCTCCGTGCAGCGCACCTACAACGAGTTCGGGGAAAAAGATGACAGTATCTACCTGAACCTCACTATCCCCTTCGACACGCTGATGGGTAACGGCAAACGGGCTGGCGGATTCTCCTCACTCACGACGGGCATCGGCAGCGATCTTAAAGGTGGCGGAAGTTTTAACGCCAGCGCCAACGGCAACACCGAAGATAATCGCTTCAGTTACAGCATCACCGAAAGCACCACCCGTAGCGACGATACGTTAAACCAGCTGAGCGGTTACGGCAGTTACAACGGCCCGTACGGCCCGCTGAGCCTTTCCGTCTCTGCATCCGATGACGATACGCAACAATATTCCGCCAGCTATAGCGGCGGGATGGTTCTGCACGCTGGCGGCGTAACGCTCGCGCCCGGCAGCATCAGCGAAAGCGATACGCTTGCGTTGATTAAAGCAGAGGGAGCCGAGGGAGCCCGCGTCTCCATCGGTAACGGTGAAATCGGGTCCTCAGGCTATGCCCTTATGCCCTATCTGTCTGCCTACCGTGAAAACAGCGTAGGTCTTGATATCAGCGCTATGCGCTCTGACGTTGAAGTCAAAAATACCCGCTCCACCACCGTCCCCCGCAGCGGTGCCGTTGTGCTGGTTAACTTTGAGACCGACCAGGGGCGTTCAGTGCTAATGGAACTGACGCGTGACGACGGTGGCTTTATTCCGCTAGGTGCAGATGTTCAAACTGAACAAGGCGTTTCCGTGGGTAGCGTAGGCCAGGCCGGGCAAGCCTGGATCCGCGGAATTGAAGATAAAGGGTTGTTAAACATCGTCTGGGGCAGCGAGGCCGGCACATCCTGTACCGTCTCCTACCACATCCCACCGGATGCGAAAAAGATTGGACCGACAACGCTGCTGACAGGCCAGACCTGCCACATCACGGCATTATAAAGGGAGTTAAAACATGCTTTTTAAACCTGGGAAAAAAACAGGATTACGGATCTTAAGTTCGGGGCTGATGGTACTGTCGCTCGGAACATACGCCGATAAACTCGATATCACCTTTACCGCTAATATCCGCGACACCACCTGCGATATGAAAATTGAAGGCGGCAGCGGGGATGGCTCCAGCAACGTTATTCCCATTGGTACTAACGACAAGGTGCGCCTGGATTACATCATCCTGAAAAATGCCAAAGCAACGACCAACTTTAAGCTCAAAATGGTCTCTTGCCCGTCGAGTCTGACATCCCTGAAAACCACCATTAGCGGTAGTGCCAGCCCGCTGACTACGGCAGTTAAAAACTCACTCTCCGGCGAGGGCAGCGCGGAGAACATTGGCGTGGCGATTTCCCGTACCGCCACTCCGGACCAACCCTTCGTCATTAATTCATCCACCGATACGCAGCGCCTCGTCTGGTCGAGCGGAGAGATCAGTGCTGGCGAAGTTTCACTCCTGGCGACGCTGGTGGAAACCGCAAGCGGGCAAGGCATGACCGGCAACTTTAGCGGTATCGCTACGTTTAATTTCACCTATGAATAACTGGCGCAATACGGAGCGTTGATATGAAAAAGAAAATGACTTCACTGGTGCTTGCGATGGCTGCCATTCTGCCTTCCGTTTCTTCAGGCGCCATTACGGGTTCGACAAGCGTTCAGGCCACGTTCACCTCCACCATTGAGGCTGGTACCTGTAATGCCGAGATTCAAGATGCGAGCGGAGCCCCCATAAGCATTTTGCCGTTTGGCGATGTGTTTAAGTCCGACCTGGTGAGCCAGAACCGAAGAGGGGCATTCAAAATCGCGTTCACCAACTGTGCCGGGGTAAAAAATGCCGCCATTCAGGCCACGCCGGGTGCGGGTGGTGCCTGTACCGGCAATGCCAGAAATGGAGCCTCGTATGCAGCCGGGCATAACGTTGGTTTTGAAATCTGGAAGGGGTCTGTCGACTCGGGTTCCCTGCTGAACTGCGCCACAGCCCCGACTTCTGTCGTTAACCTGTCTAACGGGACGGGGAAATTTGAAATGGATGCGCGCATCGTCATTGCTAAAGATAAAACAATTTCTGACGTGACCACGGGTTCGGTCAGCGCTCCCGTGACCTTTATCGTGACCTATCAATAATGTTTATTCAGACAGGTAGCTTAAACAGGATGTTCCACTCCCGCTTAATCTTCAGAAAGGCGACGCCATGGCTCGCCCTCTGCCTGGGGTTTCCCGCAGCAGGTTTTGCCTCGAGCCTGGACATGGATATGACGGCAAACATTATCAACAATACGTGCCAGGTGAGCGTGCCAGAAAATGGAAACGTGACGCTGCCAACGGTGGGAAAGGGGTGGTTTTATACCGCTGAGGGCACCGATAGACTAACGCCGACAGACCCCGCGGGAGGAACCCGCTTCATGATTCAGGTGGTGGACTGTAGCGGAGATGAATCCGGTTCCGGGCAGGCGCTGCACTTCACCTTCAAACCGCAGGGCGCCCAAACTGCCGGCATGTCAAAACAGATATTCAGTAATGATACGCCTGCCCTGACAGGCGGCGCTGAAAATGTCGGGATTGTAATTTTTTCGGAATCGACTAATCAAAACGTCCTCGACAGCGACGGGCAGTCTGATGTGGCGGTCAAAATAGCGTCCCCCTCAGACCAGCAAAGCTATTTGAAAGCGTATAGCTTTTACGCCCGCTATCAAAATTACGGCCCGGTCAGTGCAGGAAAAGTGACCGCGCGCGCATTAGTCAGCGTGACATATCGCTAACAGGCAACGCTAAAAAGGAACAATTATGGCACAGCGTCCTGGGATAACCGTGTCCCCACGTTTTAACGGTTTTATCATTTTATTTATGCTTTTAACCATGAGCGCCTTTTACGCACATGCAGCCGAGGAGTGCCAGGTTGGTAGTGCTAAGCCACGTGCGGTTGGCGATTTCACGGGTGGAAAACCAACGCTGAGAGCCGTTGATGCCGTCACCGCGCCTACAAAAATCAGTTCACTCTATCCCTTAAGCCTAACCCCCCGGTTAATGAGCGTATGCTCGGGTGGTGACGATGGAGAAAACATCTTCACCGCAACACGGGCTAACCTGCAGGTTGGTAGCATTGACGGAAAAGCCTTGTTCAAAACCAATGTCACCGGCATTGCTTATGCGCTGGCGTTTCGAACAATCGGTACGGGAGTCACGGCCTATTTTGCCCCCAGCACAAGCTGGTTTCTGACGTTGCATATGGAAGATCAGGATGAATTATTGCGATACCAGACCTGGGAGGCCGCGGTCGAGTTTTATCAGCTTCCCAGCTTTGCCGGCGTTCCCGCAGAGGTAATCTCCGTTGGCCCAGCAGGAGGGACAATCGGAGACTTTGGTATTGGCGATCCCTATGCGCCTAATGATGACCATCCAGGCACAACCATCAGCATCGCCGACATGGCATTCACAACACCCATAGAAAAACCCACCTGCACCCTTACGGCACCTAAAACCGTAGACCTGGGGGATTATGGTGTATCCGATATTGAGAACGATAACACGCTAAACGCGTATGCGGTGGTGTCCGGAAATTGCACCAACACGCGCAAAATTACCATGACGTTAACCACCAGTAAGACAACCGGCACTGACGGCACGTTACTCGCCAACACCGCAAAATCGAATGCGGCAGAAGGCGTGGGCGTGTTGCTAAAATGGCCCGACAACAGCCAGGTTGTACCAAACTCAACTAACAGCTACAGCACGAGCGAGAACACTACCATTGCATTATTCAGCCGGTTACTTACGGCCCGGCTGGTTAAGTCTGGTACAGAAAAAGTCACCTCAGGCACGTTCAGCGCCATCGGCACCCTGCAGTTCACCTACGAATAGCTATCCCTGCGGCTGGTTACTGATCAGCCGCGACATGGTCTCCAGCGAATCCGTTCTTAAGATATACAGGCGCTTCAGCAAGAACGGATTATCCCCCGGCTTTACCTTCCCCTTCATCGTTGTCACCGCCAGATGAAAACCGGCGTCATTCGCGGCCTTTATCGCTTTATTGTCGTAGCCGCCAAACGGGTAAGAGAGATACAGCACGCGCGGGTTAAACTGCGCCAGCGCCCGGCGCGAGCGTTCAAAATCAAACAAAATCACGTGATAGCTGCGGCTCAGTAAAATCGGATGTTTATACCCGTCCACCCGGTGCAGGAAGTGCGTATGGGACTGAATATCAAACACGTCCTGAATGCCCTTAAGCTCCTGAATGCTCATAAACTGTAGCGATTTAGGATCCCATTTCTGCGGATGTCTCTTAATGCGGGATGAGATAATAAACGCCGTGGCGTTGAAACCGTACTGTTTCAGAACAGGGTAAGCGTAGCGGCTCACTGATTTCAGCCCGTCATCAAAGGTGATCGCCACCGATTTGGCAGGCAGGTTCAGTTTGTTACGCACGTACCCTTCCAGCTGATACATCGTCAGGGTGGTATACCCCTGGTCACGCAGCCAGGCCATCTGGTTATTGAACGCACGCACGCTGGTGGTGGTTGACGTGTGTCGAAAGCGCGTGTTCTCTTCATCACGCAAAATATGGTGGTAGGTCAGAACCGGCAGACCGTTGTCCTCCTGCGCGTCCAGGCTGCTTATCCACGCCAGACGATTACCAATGCGGATCTGATACCAGGTCTGATTCAGGCGGTCTTTAAGTTTATTCAGGATCGGATAACGCAGGTTGGCGCTAAGGGTGCCAAACGGCGCACTTCCGCTGCTGGGGGCATTGTAGACGGGCGTGTCTTTCCATGTGATGAGGTTTTGGTTGCTGAGCGGCTTGTTCAGATCGCCCAGGCTGTCCTCCACGCGCTGCTTACCCTGCACTTTCTCCAGGTGGTCTTTATCAATAAACCCGGTACCGAATCCAAAACGAAACTCGTAGTAGTCAGCCGCCGCCGGAAAAACGGCGAGGATCTGCCCGGCGCGGACATTGCCCACGTTCACCACGGCGTTGCCCACCTGCGCCCAGATGGCCGCATCCTCAGTGGTTTGCATATATTGGGAAGGAAGCCCCTGCTGCGCTGTCAGGCTGGCAGATGCCCCACCGGAAACCAGCAGCAACAGGATAAAGATAACGCGCTTGAGCATGGGATATAAATCGACACGGAAAATCAGTCGCTATTGTAGCAAAAGCGGCATCAATACCAATGTTTAATGCTTATACAGATCGTGAAGCAGAACGAAAGGCGGGTTCTTCTGCTGCTGGTGCCACAGGCTGCTCACCCCCGGCGCCCCCTGCGCCACAATGGCGTGACGAAACTCGGCACTGCTTAATGATGCGCGAAGCGGGTACATGGCTTCGAGCAAAGGCAGGCTGATACCGGAGATCACTTCACAGCTGTCGTGCTTGTGGCTCATCAGGGCGGCCGCGCGGTAAGGCGCCGCGCCGGACCTGTCGGTGAGAAAAATCACGCCATCGCCGGAGTCAGTTTCATGCAGCGCGTCGCACATCATGCGGCTAAGCATGTTGGTGCTTAATCCGCGCCAGTAATTGACCGCACGACACTGCGCCAGGGGGCCAAATCTGGCTTCCAGCTTATCCAGCATAACCTGTGCCTGTTCATCGTGGCAGGTGATAACCCATCCCAGCATAACGTCTCTCCTTAGCAGGCAAGTAGTTTAGCCGAGTGAAGGTTAGCTTACGGTGATAACTGTCAAAGAAAGTGCCCGGCAAACGGAACGTTGCCGGGCTGAGGATTAGCTGCGCAGACCGCGCCCGCGCTGGATCAGATACCAGCACAGCAGATAGAACGCCACGATAAAGACCACCAGCACCATTACGGTAGTAAACAGCGGCACATCAGTAATGCCGAGGAAACCAAAGCGGAAACCGCTGATCATGTAGACAATCGGGTTCAGGTGCGACAGCGCCTGCCAGAACGGCGGCAGCAGCGTCAGGGAGTAGAACACCCCGCCAAGATAGGTCAGCGGCGTCAGCACGAAGGTCGGGATCAGGCTAATATCGTCAAACGTTTTGGCGAACACCGCGTTCAGCAGTCCGGCCAGCGAGAACAGGATTGCGGTCAGCAGCAGCGTCAGCGCGACGAACAGCCACGAATGAACCTGAAACGGGACGAAGAACAGCGAAATGGCCGTCACCAGGATCCCTACGCACAGGCCGCGCGCCACGCCGCCGCCGACGTAACCGGCGATGATCACATGCGTTGGCACCGGCGCCACCAGCAGCTCTTCAATGTTACGCTGGAACTTGGCGCTAAAGAACGACGACGCAACGTTTGCGTAAGCGTTGGTGATCACCGCCATCATGATCAGGCCCGGCACGATAAACTGCATATAGGTAAAGCCGTGCATCTCACCAATGCGGGAACCAATCAGGTTACCGAAAATGATGAAGTAAAGGGTCATGGTGATAACCGGCGGTACCAGGGTTTGCACCCAGATGCGCATAAAGCGGTTGATCTCTTTCGCCCAGATGCTTTTCAGCGCGACCCAGTAAAGATGCGTCATGCCTTGTCTCCTTGTTTGTCGTGCACCAGAGAGACAAACAGCTCTTCCAGTCGGTTTGCTTTGTTACGCATGCTTAACACCTGAATACCCTGCGCGCTCAGCTGTGAGAACACGCTGTTGATGCCCTGCTCGCGCAGCACTTCCACTTCCAGCGTCGAGGTATCCACCAGGCGATAGTTGTAGCCCTCGAGCTTCGGCAGCGCGCTTTTCGCCGCCAGATCGAGGATAAAGGTCTCTGACTTCAGCTTGGAGAGCAGATTCTTCATCGAGGTGTTTTCCACCAGCTCGCCGTGCTGAATGATGCCGATGTTGCGGCACAGCATTTCCGCTTCTTCAAGATAGTGCGTGGTCAGAATGATGGTGGTGCCCTTATCGTTCAGATCCTTCAGGAATCCCCACATGGAACGACGCAGTTCAATATCCACGCCTGCGGTTGGTTCATCGAGAATAAGCAGCTTCGGTTCATGCATCAGCGCGCGGGCAATCATCAGGCGGCGCTTCATGCCGCCGGACAGCATCCGCGCACGCTCGTTACGCTTCTCCCACAGGTCGAGCTGCCTGAGGTATTTTTCGCTACGCTCAAGGGCCTCTTTACGCTCAACGCCGTAGTACCCCGCCTGGTTAACAACAATCTGCTGCACCGTTTCAAACGGGTTGAAGTTGAACTCCTGCGGCACCAGCCCCAGCTGACGCTTGGCGTTGACCACATCTTTTTGCAGATCGTAGCCAAATACGCTGACGCGGCCGGAGGTTTTGTTCACCAGAGAGCTGATAATCCCGATAGTGGTGGATTTCCCCGCCCCGTTCGGCCCCAGAAGGGCGTAGAAATCGCCCGCCTCGACTTTGAGATCTATCCCGCGTAGCGCCTGAACGCCGCCGGGATAGGTTTTTTTGAGCTGTTCAAGCTCCAGTGCAATCGCCATGAATTCAACTTACCTTAAGTTCTGACACACGTTGTGTGGTTTCATTAAAAGTCGGGTTACCCTATAGTAGCGCAACGCAATCACTTGGTTACAGGTCGCTAACCTCCATGAACGACATAGATACACTCATCAGCAACAATGCACTATGGTCAAAAATGCTGGTGGAGGAAGACCCCGGATTTTTTGGAAAACTAGCACAAGCGCAGAACCCGCGCTTTCTCTGGATTGGATGTTCCGACAGCCGCGTCCCCGCCGAACGTCTGACCGGTCTTGAACCCGGCGAACTGTTTGTTCACCGTAATGTTGCTAACCTGGTGATCCATACCGATCTTAACTGCCTTTCGGTCGTTCAGTATGCCGTGGACGTTCTGGAGGTCGAGCACATCATTATTTGCGGCCATTACGGCTGCGGCGGCGTACAGTCGGCCATTGAGAACCAAGAGCTGGGGCTGATTGATAACTGGCTGCTGCACATCCGCGATATCTGGTTCAAACATAGCTCACTGCTGGGTGAAATGCCGCAGGAGCGTCGTCTCGACACCCTGTGCGAGCTGAACGTGATGGAACAGGTCTATAACCTGGGCCACTCTACCATTATGCAGTCGGCATGGAAACGCGGGCAAAAGGTCTCGATTCACGGGTGGGCATACGGTATTCATGATGGCCTGCTGCGCAATCTGGAAGTGACCGCGACCAACCGCGAAACCCTGGAGCAGCGTTACCGTTCAGGGATTGCCAACCTAAAGCTCAAGCACGTTAACCATAAATAAAGCAGAAGGTTTTCTCCCTCTCCCGGTGGGAGAGGGCCAGGCTAAGGACATCAGACCGCACTACTCGTCCAGAATCACAACCTTCCCAACGTATGGCAGATGGCGATAACGCTGAGCGTAATCAATGCCGTAGCCCACCACAAATTCATCCGGGATAGAAAACCCGACGAACTCCACCGGCACCTGCACTTCACGACGCTCAGGTTTGTCCAGCAGCGTGCAGATCGCCAGGGATTTTGGCCCACGCAGGCTCAGGATCTCGCGTACCTTAGAGAGCGTGTTGCCGGAGTCGATGATGTCTTCAACGATTAACACGCCTTTGCCACGAATATCTTCATCCAGATCTTTCAGGATTTTCACATCACGGGTTGTGGACATGCCGCTGCCGTAGCTGGAGGCGGTCATAAAATCGACTTCGTGCGACACCTGCACTTCACGGCACAGGTCTGCCATGAACATGAAGGAGCCACGCAACAGACCAACCAGCACCATTTCGCTGCCGCTGTCCTTGTAATGTTCGGTGATTTGACGACCCAGTTCGGCGATACGCGCTTTGATCTCGGCTTCCGGGATCATCACTTCAACAGTATGTTTCATATTACTAACCACATGATTTTAATGAAAATCTCTCAATGCTGGTGACTATTATTCCGGCATCGAAACGCAAGCCAGCCATTATATCAGCAAATGGCTAAGCCTGGCGTATGAGTTATAAAAAGCAAATATTGTGATTCCGATCACACTTGTTAATACCTATAATTAATTGCTAGCAAATAATTAACAAAACTGACGAGTATTTTTCTATGGCTGAAACAAAAACTAAGCAGCCGCGTTTACTGGTGACATTAACAGCCGCGTTTGCCGCATTCTGCGCGCTGTATTTGTTAATCGGTGGCGTCTGGCTGGTCGCTATTGGCGGCTCCTGGTACTACCCGATTGCGGGTCTGGTTATGGTTGGCGTAACCGTTCTGCTCTTGCGCAGAAAACAATCTGCCCTGTGGCTTTACGCGGCACTGCTGATCGCGACCATGATCTGGGGCGTCTGGGAGGTCGGGTTCGACTTCTGGGCGCTGACGCCGCGCAGCGACATTCTGGTCTTCTTTGGTATCTGGCTGATCCTACCGTTTGTCTGGCGACGCCTGATCGTTCCGTCCAGCGGCGCCGTGGCCGGCCTGGTCGTTGCCCTGCTGATCAGCGGCGGCATTCTGACCTGGGCCGGGTTCAACGATCCGCAGGAAATTCACGGTACGCTGAACACGGAATCCACGCCTGCTGCGGCTATCTCGCAGGTGGCCGACGGCGACTGGCCAGCCTATGGTCGTAATCAGGAAGGTCAGCGTTACTCTCCGCTGAAGCAGATCAACGCGGACAACGTGAAAAACCTGAAGGAAGCCTGGGTATTCCGCACCGGCGACCTGAAGATGCCGAACGATCCGGGTGAGCTGACCAACGAAGTCACCCCGATTAAAGTGGGCAACATGCTCTACCTGTGTACGGCGCACCAGCGTCTGTTCGCGCTCGACGCGGCCACCGGTAAAGAGAAATGGCACTTCGATCCGCAGCTGAACTCCAATCCGTCGTTCCAGCACATCACCTGCCGCGGCGTTTCTTACCACGAAGCACGCGCTGACAATGCCAGCCCGGAAGTCATCGCCGACTGCCCTCGCCGCATTATGCTGCCGGTGAACGATGGCCGCCTGTTTGCGATTAACGCTGAAACCGGCAAGCTGTGCGAGACCTTCGCGAATAAAGGTATCCTGAACCTGCAGACCAACATGCCGGACACCACGCCGGGTCTGTATGAACCAACCTCCCCGCCGATCATCACCGATAAAACCATCGTGATTGCCGGTTCGGTAACCGATAACTTCTCTACCCGTGAAACCTCTGGCGTTATCCGCGGTTTTGACGTGAACACCGGTAAGCTGCTGTGGGCCTTCGACCCGGGCGCGAAAGATCCAAACGCGATCCCGTCTGATGAACACACCTTTACCTTCAACTCACCGAACTCGTGGGCACCGGCCGCGTATGACGCGAAGCTGGATCTGGTCTACCTGCCGATGGGTGTGACCACGCCGGATATCTGGGGCGGTAACCGTACGCCGGAGCAGGAACGTTACGCCAGCTCCATCGTGGCGCTGAACGCAACAACCGGTAAGCTGGCATGGAGCTATCAGACCGTTCACCACGATCTGTGGGATATGGATATGCCGTCCCAGCCGACGCTGGCGGACATTACCGTGAACGGCAAAACCGTACCGGTAATTTATGCCCCGGCGAAAACCGGCAACATCTTCGTGCTGGATCGCAGCAACGGTAAGCTGGTTGTGCCTGCGCCGGAAAAACCGGTTCCGCAGGGTGCCGCCAAAGGCGACTACGTCACCAAAACGCAGCCGTTCTCTGACCTGAGCTTCCGTCCGGAAAAAGACCTCAGCGGTGCAGACATGTGGGGTGCCACCATGTTTGACCAGCTGGTATGCCGCGTGATGTTCCATCAGCTGCGCTACGAAGGGATTTTCACCCCGCCTTCAGAGCAGGGTACGCTGGTCTTCCCGGGTAACCTGGGGATGTTCGAGTGGGGTGGGATCTCCGTTGACCCTAACCGTCAGGTCGCTATCGCTAACCCAATGGCGCTGCCGTTCGTATCCCGCCTGATCCCACGCGGTCCGGGTAACCCAATGGAGCAGCCGAAGGATGCAAAAGGCAGCGGTACCGAAGCCGGTATTCAGCCGCAGTATGGCGTACCGTTTGGCGTGACCCTGAACCCGTTCCTCTCTCCGTTCGGTCTGCCGTGTAAACAGCCTGCCTGGGGTTACATCTCCGGTCTGGATCTGAAGACCAACAAGATTGTCTGGAAGAAACGTATTGGTACGCCACAGGACAGCATGCCGTTCCCGATGCCGGTTCCGGTGCCGTTCAACATGGGTATGCCAATGCTGGGTGGCCCTATCTCCACCGCCGGTAACGTGCTGTTCATCGCGGCAACCGCAGATAACTACCTGCGCGCGTACAACATGACCAACGGTGAGAAGCTGTGGCAAGGCCGTCTGCCAGCCGGTGGACAGGCAACGCCGATGACCTATGAAGTGAACGGCAAGCAGTACGTCGTCATCTCTGCGGGCGGTCACGGTTCGTTTGGCACGAAGATGGGCGACTACATCGTCGCGTATGCGTTGCCTGACGAAAACAAGTAACTGAAAAGCCGGGTGGCGGCTACGCCTTACCCGGCCTACAGAAATATGCAAAACGGCAACTTCGTTTGCCGTTTTTGTGTCTGTTCCCTCTCCCTGTGGGAGAGGGTCAGGGTGAGGGCATCAGGCCGCACTGTTTTAAACAGTGAACCCAAGCATCATCCCCGTATCCTCATGCTCCAGCAGATGGCAGTGCGCCATATAGGCAAACTCCTTCGGCGCCTCGTGGTCAAACTTCACCAGCACCTCGCTGACGCCGCCCTCCACTCTCACCGTATCTTTCCAGCCCGCGCGATGCGCGTCCGGCGCTTTACCGTTTTCAGTAAGAATGCGGAACTGCGTGCCGTGGATATGGAACGGGTGCAGCATCATATCGCCTTCGCCTGAAATCACCCAGCGCTCGAACTGTCCCTTCGCGGCGGCGAACATCGGCGTGTTCATATCGAACGCTTTGCCGTTGATCATATTGGCGTTGTGAAAATCAAACCCGTGACCGCCGTGATCCATGCCGCCCATCCTGCCGTGATCCATGTTCATATGGCCCATCATCTGACCATGGTGCATTCCGGCCATGGCCTGATTGCCATACTTTTTCATCAGCGCCTGCATGCCCATCATGTCGAGCATCGGATCCATGGAGAGCTGAAGCTTGCGCTGCGTAAGTCCGTCAAGCGAAGGGAGTGCTGGCAGGGTGGTTAAGCTATCCGGCAGCGTGCCAGAGGCAGTAATCTGCAGAGGCTGAATGTGCAACACCGGATGCGGCTTATCGAACGGCGCAACGGCCATCCCCATCTGGCTGACCGGCAGCGTGACCAGGTCAAACGCTTTGCCATCGCTGATATCCACCAGCACCTCGAAGCGCTCGCCCATCAGCATCGGCAGCTCGCTCACCTTCACCGGCTCCGGCAGCAGGCCGCCGTCGCTTGCCACTACGTAAAGCGGACGTTTATCGCTGGTGGCGAAGTTCAGCGAGCGGGCGTTACAGCCGTTAAGCAGGCGTAAGCGCAGCCAGCCTTTCGGGGCGGCATGCTGCGGGTAAATCGCTCCGTTGGTCAGCAGCGCATCGCCAAACCAGCCCACCGCCGCGCTCATCACGTCCAGCTGATAGTCAATTTGCCCGTCAGCGCTGAACTTTTTGTCCTGCACAATCACCGGCACATCGTCGATGCCCCACTGTTTTGGCAGGCGCAGCAGGCGGCTCTCGTCGTCCTCAATCAGCACCAGCCCGGCCAGACCCATCGCCACCTGATGGCCCGTCTTGCCATGCTGGTGCGGGTGGAACCAGCAGGTCGCCGCGCGCTGTTGCGGGGTAAAGGTAACGCTGCGATGCCCTCCGGCCCTGATTACGCCCTGGGGTCCACCGTCCACTTCGCCCGGGACTTCTAGCCCGTGCCAGTGCAGCGTGGTCTCTTCACCCAGCGTGTTATGGATGTCTACCGTCACCGCCTTCCCTTTGCGTAACTGCAACGCCGGGCCGAGCAGATTGCCGTTATAGCCCCACGTCGTCGCGGCGTGCTTGCCGAACGTGGTTTTACCGGACTGCACCACAAGCTGGATGCGGCTGCGGGCATCTGCGGTGAGTAATTCAGGGATGGGTAAAGCGGGTCTGTCCGCGGCAAAAACAGCGCGACTCCAGAGAGGTAGTGCGCTGGCAACCCCCAGCGCGGCAGAATATTTCAAAAAATCACGACGTTGCATGTGCATTTCCTTATTTCCAGCAGGCGATCTTTTGAGCATAAACCCTCCCCTTACCGGAAGGTCAAGCACGGCGGCAATAATAAAGATCGTCGGCCTGGCATCAAGTATGCTAACGTTAATTTTCCGTGATGCAGTGGTAAAGGCAATGAAGACGTTTTTCAGAACAATTATGTTCGCCAGCCTGATGGCGATGTGTGCGAACAGCTATGCGCTAAGTGAAAACGAAGCGGAAGATATGGCCGATCTGACGGCAGTTTTTGTTTTTCTGAAAAACGATTGTGGTTACCAGAATTTACCCAATGGGCAAATTCGTCGCGCACTGGTCTTTTTTGCCCAGCAGAACCAATGGGACCTCAGCAACTACGACAGCTTCGACATGAAGGCGCTCGGTGAAGACAGCTATCGCGATTTAAGCGGTATTGGCATTCCCACTGCTAAAAAATGCAAAGCGCTGGCTCGCGATTCGCTCAGCCTGCTCGCCTACGTGAAGTAACCTTCCCGACGCCCCCTGTTGACCCGCTAACCGCTTCACGGCGGTTTTGTGTTGCGCCCATCTGCCGGAAGTAATGGATGTTAACGAAGGAGGTGCTCCCCATGACCGATAAAACGGTATGGCAAGAAACGCTGCATGACCAGTTTGGTCAGTATTTTGCCGTGGATAACGTGCTCTATCATGAGAAAACCGATCATCAGGATCTGATAATCTTCGAAAACGCCGCCTTTGGCCGCGTGATGGCGCTGGACGGCGTGGTGCAAACCACCGAGCGCGACGAGTTTATCTATCACGAAATGATGACCCACGTCCCGCTGCTGGCCCACGGCCACGCGAAGCACGTGCTGATTATCGGCGGCGGCGATGGCGCAATGCTGCGTGAAGTGTCCCGCCATAAGAATGTTGAAACCATCACCATGGTGGAAATCGATGCGGGCGTGGTGTCGTTCTGCCGCCAGTACCTGCCAAACCACAATGCCGGCAGCTATGACGATCCGCGCTTCAACCTGGTTATCGACGACGGCGTTAATTTCGTTAACCAGACCACGCAAACGTTTGATGTGATTATCTCTGACTGTACCGACCCTATCGGCCCGGGCGCGTCGCTGTTTACCTCCTCGTTTTACGAAGGCTGCAAGCGCTGCCTGAAGCCGGGCGGCATTTTCGTGGCGCAAAACGGGGTGTGCTTCCTGCAGCAGGATGAGGCGCTTGATAGCCACCGTAAGCTGAGCACCTATTTTAGCGACGTCAGCTTCTATCAGGCGGCGATCCCCACCTACTACGGCGGGATCATGACCTTTGCCTGGGCGACGGATAACGACGTATTGCGCCATCTCTCAACCGAGATCGTTCAGGCCCGCTTCCACCAGGCCGCACTGACGTGCCGATACTATAATCCGGCTATCCACACCGCAGCCTTTGCGTTGCCACAATATCTGCAAGACGCGCTGTCCTCAAAGGAGGTGAACTAATTGAAAAAGCTTAAACTGCATGGCTTTAATAATCTGACCAAAAGCCTGAGTTTTTGTATTTACGATATCTGCTACGCCAAAACGGCAGAAGAGCGCGATGGTTATATCGCCTATATCGATGAACTCTACAACGCCAACCGTCTGACCGAGATCCTGTCAGAGACCTGCTCGATTATCGGCGCGAATATCCTGAACATTGCGCGTCAGGATTACGAGCCCCAGGGGGCGAGCGTCACCATTCTGGTGAGCGAGGAGCCGGTTGACCCAAAGCTTATTGATAAAACCGAGCACCCCGGCCCGCTGCCGGAAGTGGTTGTCGCCCACCTTGATAAAAGCCATATCTGCGTTCATACCTACCCGGAAAGCCACCCGGAAGGCGGTCTGTGTACCTTCCGCGCGGATATAGAAGTGTCGACCTGCGGGGTGATTTCACCGCTGAATGCGCTGAACTACCTCATCCACCAGCTGGAGTCGGACATCGTCACCATTGATTATCGCGTGCGCGGCTTTACCCGTGATATCAACGGCATGAAGCACTTCATCGATCACGAGATCAACTCCATCCAGAACTTTATGTCCGAGGACATAAAGTCGCTGTACGACATGATGGACGTGAACGTGTACCAGGAGAACATCTTCCACACCAAGATGCTGCTTAAGGAATTTGACCTTAAGCACTACATGTTCCACACGAAGCCAGAAGATTTAAGCGAAGAAGAGCGAAAGGTCATAACCGACCTGCTCTGGAAAGAGATGCGCGAGATCTACTACGGCCGCAATATTCCGACCGTGTAAACGTTGCCCGAAGCAGGGACGCTTCGGGAGTTACTTCTGCTTCATGAATTCACGGTAGGCATTTACCACTTTCAGGAAGTCCTCCACGCCGCACAGCGACAGGCTCTCTTCATCGTAGTAGCTCATCCCCTCTTCCATCTCATCACCCGAAAACTCCAGCTGGTTGGCGCGCACCATCACCTCTTCGCCATCCATCCACAGGGTGTATTCGTGCCCGGCGCGTTGCCAGGAGCGCTCACTGCCTTTTACCGTGCTCGCCGCCTGTTCGACTTCATCCAGCAGCGCGAGGTTCTCTTTCACCTCTTCGTTAAACCAGTGTCCAACGGCTTCGTGCCCCATCGACATACGCACTTTCACCACTCCGGTGATATCACGCAAAAATTCGTAATCCATAGCGTTTTCCTCTGCAAAGCCATTAGGGTAATTATCGCAGCAGAGAGGAAGAAAAAAAGCGGGAGAGGCGGGAGGAATGAAAATAAAAAAATACCCCTCACCCTGGCCCTCTCCCAAAGGGAGAGGGAATATAATCCCCCTCGCCCCTTTGGGAAGAGGGGTTAGGGGTGAGGGGGTGGTTTTTATACCGCGGTCTGGAAGATCACCCCGTCAGCCTTCTCGGTGTACTGAGAGAGCTGGTCGAAGTTGAGATAGCGATAGGTATCCACCGCCGTCTTATCCACCTGCGCGACAAAGGTCTGGTACTCTTCCGGCGTTGGCAGTTTGCCAATCAGCGCGGCAACCGCCGCCAGCTCCGCAGAGGCCAGGTAGACGTTCGCGCCGGTACCCAAACGGTTCGGGAAGTTACGGGTAGAGGTGGAGACCACCGTCGCACCGTCGGCCACGCGCGCCTGGTTGCCCATACACAGGGAACAGCCAGGGATTTCGATACGCGCCCCGCTCTTACCGAACACGCTGTAGTAGCCTTCTTCGGTCAGCTGCGCCGCGTCCATACGGGTTGGCGGCGCCACCCACAGGCGGGTCGGCAGCTGGCCTTTGTGGGTATCCAGCAGTTTACCCGCGGCGCGGAAGTGGCCGATGTTGGTCATACAGGAGCCGATGAACACTTCGTCGATCTTGTCGCCCTGCACGTCAGAAAGCAGACGCGCATCGTCAGGATCGTTCGGCGCACACAGGATTGGCTCTTTGATATCCGCCAGATCGATGTCGATTACCGCCGCGTACTCCGCGTCAGCGTCGGCTTCCAGCAGCTGCGGATCCGCCAGCCATTTCTCCATGCCCTGAATACGACGCTCCAGCGTACGGCGGTCGCCATAGCCTTCTGCAATCATCCACTTCAGCAGCACGATGTTGGAGGTCAGGTACTCAATAATCGGCTCTTTGTTCAGCTTGATGGTGCAGCCTGCCGCAGAACGCTCAGCGGAGGCATCGGTCAGCTCAAACGCCTGCTCTACCTTCAGATCCGGCAGCCCTTCAATTTCCAGGATGCGGCCAGAGAAGATGTTTTTCTTACCCTTCTTCTCAACGGTCAGCAGACCCTGTTTGATGGCATACAGCGGGATCGCATGAACCAGGTCACGCAGCGTGATGCCCGGCTGCATTTTGCCCTTAAAGCGCACCAGCACGGACTCTGGCATGTCGAGAGGCATCACGCCGGTCGCCGCGGCAAACGCCACCAGGCCGGAGCCCGCCGGGAAGGAGATACCAATCGGGAAACGGGTATGGGAGTCACCGCCGGTGCCCACGGTATCCGGCAGCAGCATGCGGTTCAGCCAGGAGTGGATCACGCCGTCGCCCGGGCGCAGCGACACGCCGCCGCGGTTCATGATGAAGTCCGGCAGCGTGTGGTGCGTGGTCACGTCAACCGGCTTCGGATACGCCGCCGTGTGGCAGAAGGACTGCATCACCAGGTCGGAAGAGAAGCCCAGACATGCGAGGTCTTTCAGCTCGTCACGGGTCATCGGCCCGGTGGTGTCCTGAGAACCGACGGAGGTCATCTTCGGCTCACAGTATGCGCCAGGACGGATGCCCGCTACGCCACACGCGCGACCAACCATTTTCTGCGCCAGCGAGAAGCCGCGATTGCTTTCCGCCACGTCTTTCGCCTGACGGAAAACGTCCGAGTGCGGCAGACCCAGCGCTTCGCGCGCTTTGGTGGTCAGGCCACGACCGATGATCAGCGGGATACGGCCACCGGCGCGCACTTCGTCGATCAGCACGTCAGTTTTCAGCTCGAAGCTTGCCAGCAGTTCGTTGGTTTCGTGGTTACGCACTTCGCCCTTGAACGGGTAAACGTCAATCACGTCGCCCATGTTCAGGTTGCTCACGTCCACTTCAATCGGCAGCGCGCCCGCATCTTCCATGGTGTTAAAGAAGATCGGAGCGATTTTACCGCCGAGGCACAGGCCGCCGCCGCGCTTGTTCGGCACGTGCGGAATATCATCGCCCATAAACCACAGCACGGAGTTGGTCGCGGATTTACGGGAAGATCCGGTACCCACAACGTCGCCGACGTAAGCCAGCGGGAAACCTTTCTGTTGCAGGGCTTCGATCTGTTTGATCGGGCCGACCACGCCTGGCTGATCCGGTTCGATACCTTCACGGGCGTTTTTCAGCATCGCCAGGGCGTGCAGAGGGATATCCGGGCGAGACCACGCGTCCGGTGCCGGAGAGAGGTCATCGGTGTTGGTTTCACCGGTCACCTTAAAGACGGTAACGGTAATTTTTTCAGCCAGCGCTGGACGGTTCAGGAACCATTCGGCATCAGCCCATGACTGCATCACCTGCTTCGCGTAAACGTTGCCCGCTTTGGCTTTTTCTTCCACATCGTAGAAGTTATCGAACATCAGCAGCGTTGAAGAGAGCGCTTTGGCAGCAATTGGCGCCAGCTTATCGTTATCCAGCGCGTCAATCAGCGGATGAATGTTATAGCCGCCCTGCATGGTGCCGAGCAGTTCAATCGCTTTTTCAGGAGTAACCAGTGGGGAGGTGGCTTCGCCTTTGGCAACGGCGGCAAGGAATCCGGCTTTTACGTAGGCAGCTTCATCTACGCCAGGCGGTACGCGGTTGATCAGCAGATCTAACAGGAATTCTTCTTCGCCCTTGGGCGGGTTCTTCAGCAGCTCGACGAGCGCGGCCATTTGGGTTGCATCTAAAGGTTTGGGTACAATTCCCTCGGCGGCACGTTCTGCTACGTGCTTACGGTATTCTTCTAGCACGACGGTTCTCCTCGCTCTCATTGTCATATGCGGCGGGCGTTCTCTTCACGCTCCTGTGAGACAGCAGTTTGTAGGGTAAATGCCCGATACCGCGTCGGGCAGCATAGCAGGATTTCTGCACAGTGTTAATCTGTTTACAAAAAAGCAACATTAAAAAATTTGCTGAATCGTTAAGCATGGTGTAGCGAGGAGACGAGTCGAATTGTGCTCGCTTTCCCGTCGTCTTTTCGGCCATCCGATATTATTGTGTAATAAATGCACACACTCTTTATCCACACGCGTCGGGTGGTTTCCCAATAAAAGTCAAAACGGTAAAACCCGGGTGAATGATACTCGCGGCAACAGCAACGCCTCACGGCACTGCACTCGTCTCGCTGGAGTCAATTTATGAAGTTGCCATTAAAACCACATCTTCTTGTTCTGCTTTGCAGTGCGGGGCTTTTTGCCGCCTCGGGCGTCATGTTCGTTAAAAGCCGCACGACGGAGCCTGCCCCCGCGGCTCCGGCTGCACAACAACCCACAGCACCGCCAGCCCAGCCCGCACCGGTTGTCGCACCGGCCTACACCGCCGCGCAAATCGACCAGTGGGTTGCCCCCGTCGCGCTTTATCCGGACGCCCTGCTGTCGCAAATTTTCATGGCGTCCACCTACCCGTCTAACGTTATTCAGGCCGCGCAGTGGTCAAAGGACAACCCTAAAATGCAGGGTGATGCCGCCATTCAGGCGGTTGCCGGCCAGCCGTGGGATCCCAGCGTAAAATCGCTGGTCGCGTTTCCTCAACTGATGTCGCTGATGGGCGAGAACCCGCCGTGGGTGCAAAACCTGGGGGACGCCTTTCTGGCACAGCCGAAAGACGTGATGGATTCCGTACAGCGGCTGCGCCTGCTGGCCCAACAGGCGGGTGTGCTGCAGTCCACGCCGCAGCAGACGGTCACTACCGTCACCAGGTCTGCACCGACAAAAACCGCGACAACCGCCACTCCTTCCAGCCCAACGGTGATTAAGATTGAATCCGCCGATCCGCAGGTGGTGTATGTTCCCACCTATAACCCGAATACGGTTTACGGCACCTGGCCCGACGCCGTTTACCCGCCGGTATATCTCCCACCCTCACCCGGCGAGCAATTCACCGACAGCCTGGTTAAGGGGCTAGGCTTCAGCCTCGGGGTCGCAACAACCTACGCTATTTTCAGCAATATCGACTGGGATGACGACGATGACTGGGATCACCATCATCACGATGATGACTGGGACAATCACGGCGGCTATAACCGCAACGGCGATAACAACATCAATATTAACGTGGATAACTTCAACAGAATCAGCGGGCAGCACCTGAACGGGAATAACCGCACCTGGCAGCACAATCCTGCTTATCGTGAAGGCGTACCTTATCCGAATAACCAGTTGGCTAACCGTTTTCACTCCACCAGCACGGCGACAGGATTAAGTGCGACACAGCAAAGGCCGATCGCTCGCGACAGCCAGCGACAGGCCGCTCTCAGCCAGATGGAAAAAGCGACAGGAAAAACGTTGCCACAATCGACGCATACCGGCGCGCAAGATGCTCAGCGTCTGGCCCCGACGCAGCAGCTTAAGCAGATATCACAGCGCAACAACTACCGCGGATATGACGCCGGGCCGCAAGCCGTAAAGCGGAACAGCGCTCCACCGCGTGAAAAACATCAGGCTCCTGAGAAGCGTGTTACGCAGACGGCGCAGCACCCTGCCAGAGCACATCGCGCCAATGCCCTTAGCGGCAACGACAGCCGCTCGGCCAGCTGGCAGGCCCAGCAGCAGCGCGGGGCACATAGCCGTCACCTGTCGGCGCAGCAGCATCCCCAACAGCGCGCCGTCGAACGTACCGAACACCGCGAATTCCGTCATCGTTAAGGGAGCCGACATGAAAAATAAATTACTCAGCGCAATGGTGTTGCTCATGATGTCGGCGACGGCCATGGCGCAGCAATCCTTCAGCTCGCCGGATCGGGCCACCCGCGCGCTGGCAAACGCCATTCGCGAGCAAAACGAAGGCGCGATGAACGCGCTGCTCGGTGAGCGCTGGCCCGACGTCCTGCCGCCGGAAGGAGTCGATCCGGTTGCCGTCGACCGTTTCCTGCGCGACTGGAAGGTTCACCATGAAACCGTCGTCAGCGGCAGCGTGGCGCATCTGGTGGTGGGTGATAACGGCTGGCAGCTGCCGATCCCGGTGATTAAAACCGCCGCAGGCTGGCAGTTTGACATGCGAAAAGCCGCTGACGAGATCCTGACCCGCGAGATCGGGCGTAACGAGCTTGCCGCCATCGAAGCATTGCATGCCTACGTAGATGCCCAGCAGCGCTATTTCGCCATGCATCAAAAATACGCGCAGAAAATTGTCAGCTCTGAAGGGAAAAAAGATGGTCTCTACTGGCCCGTTTCGCCGGGTGAAGCCCCCAGCCCGCCGGGGCCGGCCTTCAGCCCCAAAGAGCCCGGTGCAGGCTATCACGGCTATCGGTTCCGTATCCTGCCTGATGAGAAAGGCTTTGCGATGGTGGCATGGCCCGTCAGCTATGGTCAGACAGGCGTCATGAGCTTTGTGATAAACCAGGATGACAAAGTGTACCAGGCCGATCTCGGCAATGACTCTGAGCAGAATGCCCAGGCGTTAACTACCTATAACCCGGATAAAACCTGGCAGCCTGTGGCTCCCTGAATCCAGCACATAAAAAAAGCGGCCCGTAGCCGCTTTTTTTTATCTGAAGGAACTTACTTCTTCTTCGCTTTCGCGTTTGGCAGGTCGGTGATGCTACCTTCAAACACTTCTGCCGCCAGGCCCACGGACTCGTGCAGAGTTGGGTGAGCGTGGATGGTCAGCGCGATGTCTTCCGCGTCGCAGCCCATTTCAATTGCCAGACCGATTTCACCCAGCAGCTCGCCGCCGTTGGTACCGACAATCGCACCACCGATGACGCGGTGAGTCTCTTTGTCGAAGATCAGTTTGGTCATACCGTCTGCGCAGTCGGAAGCGATAGCACGGCCAGAAGCAGCCCACGGGAAGGTGGCGGTTTCGTAGCTGATGCCTTTCTCTTTCGCTTCTTTCTCGGTCAGACCCACCCATGCCACTTCTGGCTCGGTGTAGGCGATAGATGGGATCACTTTCGGATCGAAGTAGTGCTTCATGCCGGCGATAACTTCAGCGGCAACGTGACCTTCGTGAACACCTTTGTGCGCCAGCATTGGCTGACCGACGATATCACCGATAGCAAAGATGTGCGGCACGTTAGTGCGCAGCTGCTTGTCAACGCGGATGAAGCCACGGTCGTCCACTTCCACGCCAGCTTTGCCCGCGTCGAGGTTTTTACCGTTCGGCACACGGCCGATAGCCACCAGCACGGCGTCGTAACGCTGTGGTTCTGCTGGCGCTTTTTTGCCTTCCATGGAAACGTAAATACCGTCTTCTTTTGCTTCGACGGCAGTCACTTTGGTTTCCAGCATCAGGTTGAATTTCTTGCTGATGCGTTTGGTGAAGACTTTAACGATGTCTTTGTCAGCAGCCGGGATAACCTGGTCGAACATTTCAACCACGTCAATGTCTGAACCCAGCGCATGGTACACGGTACCCATTTCCAGACCGATGATACCGCCGCCCATAACCAGCAGGCGCTTAGGAACGGTTTTCAGCTCCAGAGCATCGGTGGAATCCCACACGCGCGGATCTTCATGTGGAATGAACGGCAGTTCGATTGGGCGAGAGCCTGCCGCGATGATCGCGTTGTCGAAGTTGATCACGGTTTTGCCGTTTTCGCCTTCCACTTCCAGGGTGTTCGCACCGGTGAATTTACCCAGACCGTTGACCACTTTCACTTTACGGCCTTTCGCCATGCCAGCCAGACCACCGGTCAGCTGAGTGATAACTTTCTCTTTCCAGGTACGGATTTTGTCGATATCGGTTTTCGGCTCGCCGAAGACGATACCGTGTTCAGCCAGCGCTTTGGCCTCTTCGATAACTTTCGCTACGTGCAGCAGCGCTTTAGAAGGGATACAACCTACGTTCAGACAAACACCACCAAGGGTGTTGTAACGTTCTACGATGACGGTTTCCAGACCTAAATCAGCGCAACGGAAGGCTGCAGAGTAACCTGCGGGACCTGCCCCAAGTACCACGACCTGAGTTTTGATTTCAGTACTCATCATGACCTCTTATTGATTTCCGGCGGTCCAGGTACTTGTCGCCCTTCATCCACCGGGACGTTCTATCCGCCCGTATTTTACAAAATTGTTAACAATTTTGAAACAACAAACGGCTCACGAATTGTCGCTTTCGCTTATAACCTCACAGACTACATGAGATTAACAGAAAAAAGCCGGCCGACTGGCCGGCTTTTCACTTACATCACCAGGCGGCGAATGTCGCTCAGGGTGTTGTTGATGATGGTGATGAAACGCGCACCATCAGCACCGTCGATCACGCGGTGGTCGAAGGACAGAGAGATTGGCATCATCAGACGCGGCACGAACTCTTTGCCATTCCACACCGGCTCCATTGCGGACTTGGACACACCGAGGATAGCCACTTCCGGCGCGTTCACGATCGGCGCGAAGTGGGTGGTACCCAGGCCGCCGATGCTGGAGATAGTGAAGCAGCCGCCCTGCATTTCGCCGGCAGTCAGCTTACCATCACGCGCTTTTTTGGAGATGGTGGTCAGTTCACGGGACAGCTCGGTAATGCTCTTCTTGTTCACGTCCTTGAAGACCGGAACAACCAGACCATTTGGCGTATCAACCGCAACACCGATGTTGATGTATTTCTTCAGCGTCAGCTTCTGGCCGTCTTCGGACAGGGAGCTGTTGAAGCGTGGCATCTGCTCAAGAGCAGCGGCAACGGCTTTCATGATGAAGACCACTGGGGTGAATTTCACGTCCAGCTTACGCTTCTCGGCTTCGGCGTTCTGCTGTTTACGGAACGCTTCCAGATCGGTGATATCGGTCTTATCGAAGTGCGTAACGTGCGGGATCATCACCCAGTTACGGCTCAGGTTTGCACCAGAGATTTTCTGGATACGGCCCAGTTCCACTTCTTCAATTTCGCCGAACTTGCTGAAGTCCACTTTCGGCCATGGCAGCATGCCCGGGATACCGCCGCCAGCGGCTGCAGCTGGTGCAGCTTCAGCGCGTTTCACCGCGTCTTTCACGTAAGCCTGAACGTCTTCGCGCAGGATACGACCTTTACGGCCGGTCCCTTTCACTTTCGCCAGGTTCACGCCAAACTCGCGCGCCAGGCGGCGAATCAGCGGGGTGGCGTGGACGTACGCGTCGTTTTCAGCGAACTCAGACTTGCCTTCCGCTTTCGCAGCAGGTGCCGCTGGCTTAGCAGCCTGAGCCGGTGCAGCAGCAGGTGCCGGAGCAGCCGCGGCAGCCGGAGCTGCGGCAGGCGCAGCGCCTTCCACTTCGAAGACCATAATCAGGGAGCCGGTAGACACTTTATCGCCGGTGCTGATTTTGATCTCTTTAACGGTACCGGCGAACGGCGCAGGCACTTCCATGGAAGCCTTGTCGCCTTCAACGGTGATCAGTGACTGTTCAGCGGCAACTTTATCGCCCACTTTCACCATCACTTCGGTCACTTCAACTTCGTCACCGCCGATGTCAGGAACGTTAACGTCTTTCACGCCGCCTGCTGCTGGTGCAGCCGCAGGAGCCGGAGCAGCAGCCTGAGCTGGCGCAGCGGCAGGTACAGCACCCGCCACTTCGAAGATCATGATCAGCGAGCCGGTAGACACTTTGTCACCGGTGTTGATCTTGATCTCTTTAACGGTGCCCGCGAACGGCGCCGGCACTTCCATAGAGGCTTTGTCGCCTTCTACGGTGATCAGAGACTGCTCGGCCGCAACGGTGTCGCCCACTTTCACCAGGATTTCAGTGACTTCAACTTCGTCACCGCCGATGTCAGGCACGTTAACTTCTTTCGCGCTCGCGGCAGCTGCTGGAGCAGCGGCAGCCGGAGCGGCTTCTTTCTTCTCTTCCTGCGCAGGTGCAGCAGCTGCTGCACCGTCGGCGGAATCGAAAATCATGATCAGTTTGCCGGTCTCGGTTTTATCGCCAACAGAGACTTTGATCTCTTTAACGATGCCAGCCTGAGGAGACGGGACTTCCATAGAGGCTTTGTCGCCTTCTACGGTGATCAGCGACTGTTCAGCTTCTACTTTGTCGCCCACTTTGACCAGGATCTCGGTGATTTCAACTTCATCAGCCCCGATGTCCGGTACATTGATTTCGATAGCCATTATTCTTTTACCTCTTACGCCAGACGCGGGTTAACTTTATCTGCATCGATGTTGAATTTGGTAATTGCTTCCGCAACCACTTTCTTATCGATTTCGCCACGTTTAGCCAGTTCGCCCAGTGCTGCTACAACCACGTAAGAAGCATCAACTTCGAAGTGGTGACGCAGGTTTTCGCGGCTGTCAGAACGACCGAAGCCGTCAGTACCCAGTACGCGATAATCATCAGCTGGAACGTAAGTACGAACCTGCTCAGCGAACAGTTTCATATAGTCAGTAGACGCCACCGCTGGCGCGTCGTTCATCACCTGAGCGATGTACGGAACGCGTGGGGTTTCCATTGGGTGCAGCATGTTCCAGCGCTCACAGTCCTGGCCATCACGCGCCAGTTCAGTGAAGGAGGTCACGCTGTACACGTCGGAACCCACACCGTAGTCTTTCGCCAGGATCTGCGCTGCTTCACGGACGTGACGCAGGATAGAGCCGGAGCCCAGCAGCTGAACTTTACCTTTGCTACCTTCGATGGTTTCGAGTTTGTAGATACCTTTACGGATACCTTCCTCGGCACCTGCTGGCATTGCCGGCATGTGGTAGTTTTCGTTCAGGGTGGTGATGTAGTAGTAAATGTTCTCTTGCGCTTCGCCGTACATGCGCTGCAGACCGTCATGCATGATGACTGCCACTTCGTACGCGTAAGACGGGTCGTAAGAGATACAGTTAGGGATAGTCAGAGACTGAATGTGGCTGTGGCCATCTTCGTGCTGCAGACCTTCACCGTTCAGGGTCGTACGACCGGAAGTACCACCAATCAGGAAGCCGCGAGCCTGCTGGTCGCCTGCCTGCCAGCACAGGTCACCGATACGCTGGAACCCGAACATGGAGTAGTAAATGTAGAACGGGATCATCGGCAGGTTGTTGGTGCTGTAAGAGGTCGCAGCAGCCAGCCAGGATGCGCCTGCGCCCAGCTCGTTGATACCTTCCTGCAGGATCTGACCTTTCTCGTCTTCTTTGTAGTATGCAACCTGCTCACGGTCCTGCGGGGTGTACTGCTGGCCGTTCGGGCTGTAGATACCGATCTGACGGAACAGACCTTCCATACCGAAAGTACGCGCTTCGTCGGCGATGATTGGAACCAGGCGATCTTTGATCGACTTGTTCTTCAGCATCACGTTCAGGGCACGAACGAAGGCGATGGTGGTGGAGATCTCTTTGTTCTGCTCTTCCAGCAGCTGAGAGAAATCTTCCAGCGCCGGCAGTTCCAGCTTCTCGGTGAAGTTAGGCTGACGAGCTGGCAGGTAGCCTTTCAGCGCCTGACGACGTTCGTGCAGGTACTTGTGCTCTTCAGAACCTTCCGGGAAGGTGATGTAAGACAGGTTTTCAACCTGCTCGTCGGTCACTGGAACGTTGAAACGGTCGCGGATATAGCGCACGCCGTCCATGTTCATTTTCTTAACCTGGTGAGCGATGTTTTTACCTTCTGCGGTATCACCCATGCCGTAACCTTTGATGGTGTGGGCCAGGATTACAGTCGCTTTACCTTTGGTTTCCTGCGCTTTTTTCAGTGCAGCGTAAACTTTCTTCGGATCGTGACCGCCGCGGTTCAGGGCCCAGATCTGCTCGTCAGTCCAGTCTGCAACCAGGGCTGCGGTTTCAGGATATTTGCCGAAGAAGTGCTCACGTACGTAGGCACCGTCTTTGGATTTGAAGGTCTGGTAGTCGCCGTCAACGGTTTCGTTCATCAGCTGAATCAGCTTACCGCTGGTGTCTTTGCGCAGCAGTTCATCCCAACGACCGCCCCACATGACTTTAATCACGTTCCAGCCAGCACCCGCGAAGATGCCTTCCAGCTCGTTGATGATCTTGCCGTTGCCGGTTACCGGACCATCCAGACGCTGCAGGTTACAGTTGATGATGAAGCACAGGTTGTCCAGCTTCTCACGGGTCGCGATAGTGATCGCGCCTTTAGATTCTGGCTCATCCATTTCACCGTCGCCCAGGAAGGCGTAAACGGTCTGCTCGGAGGTATCTTTCAGACCACGGTGTTCCAGATACTTCAGGAATTTAGCCTGGTAGATCGCACCAATTGGACCCAGACCCATAGATACGGTCGGGAACTGCCAGAATTCAGGCATCAGTTTAGGGTGCGGGTAAGAAGACAGGCCTTTACCGTGAACTTCCTGACGGAAGTTGTTCATCTGCTCTTCAGTCAGACGACCTTCCAGGAAGGCGCGTGCATAGATGCCCGGAGAGATGTGGCCCTGGAAGTACACCAGATCGCCGCCGTCTTTCTCGTTGGCTGCACGGAAGAAGTGGTTGAAGCACACTTCGTAAACGGTCGCAGAGGACTGGAAGGACGCCATGTGGCCACCCAGCTCCAGATCTTTCTTGGATGCGCGCAGAACGGTCATGATGGCGTTCCAGCGGATAGCAGAACGAATACGGCGTTCCAGATCCAGATTGCCCGGGTATTCCGGTTCGTCTTCGACGGCAATCGTGTTTACGTAGTTGCTAGCCCCTGCACCTGAAGCCACTTTCACGCCGCCTTTGCGCGCTTCTGAAAGCAGCTGATCAATCAGATACTGAGCGCGCTCAACACCTTCTTCACGGATGACCGATTCGATCGCCTGTAGCCAGTCGCGAGTTTCGATCGGATCCACGTCATTTTGGAGACGTTCTGACATGGGGGTATTCCTTATCTATCTAATACGTTGATTTGTCTGGAACCTGTCCCATTGTATTTTCGCCAGAAAACACAATAAGACAGGTTCTGCGTTTAGTTGCCGCGCTCTAAAAAACTGGCGCTTAATCCTTTCGTTGCTGTATGCGGCGTAATGAACGTTCGCGACGCGATTGTTCACGGCTGCGGTCCAGCAAGATTTCCTCAATGAAAGCCAGATGGCGGTGCGACGCTTCGCGCGCCTGCTCCGGTTCCCCGGCCATTATCGCCTCGAATACTCGGGTGCGATGGTTGCTTACCAGCGGGAGCATCTCCCGACGGGCATACAACAATTCAAAATTCTGACGAACGTTCTGGGCCAGCATCGGCTCCATGCAGCGTAGCAGATGGAGGAGCACCACGTTGTGTGCAGCTTCGGTGACGGCAATTTGATACTGGACGACGGCGCTGGATTCGGCGTCTAAGTCGCCGGACTGCTGTGCCCGTTCAATGGCCTGATGCAGCTCGCGAATACGCACGCGATCTTCATCAGTGCTGCGAAGGGCGGCGTAATAGGCCGCGATACCTTCCAGCGCGTGACGGGTCTCAAGCAGATCAAACTGGGATTCTGGGTGGTCAGAGAGAAGTTCTACCAGCGGATCGCTGAAGCTCTGCCACAGGCTGTTTTGCACAAAGGTTCCGCCACCCTGGCGACGGAGCAACAGGCCCTTTGCTTCGAGACGTTGAATCGCCTCACGCAAAGAGGGACGTGAAACGTCGAACTGTTTTGCCAGCTCGCGCTCAGGCGGGAGCTTCTCGCCCGGGCGCAGTGTCCCTTCGAGAATTAAAAACTCCAGCTGCTGCTCAATCACATCGGAAAGTTTTGGTTGGCGAATTTTGCTGTAGGCCATATTCCCTGTCTTACGCCTTTTTGCCCGGAGTCAATTGGTCTTACCAATTTCATGTTCGTATCGCTAAAGTAACAAAGTATTCACCTTCTGTCCATATTGGTTTTGATTGAAATCAGTAAACCCGGCACATTTTAACAACCTTACAGAACTAACGTTTCAGGAATGTAACTTTGCACAAATGAGTTGGTTACTACCAAAGAGGCAGTTTTAACCATAATGAAACGAGGGTTTTTGCAATCTGAAGCGATTCAACAAGGCAAAAAATGAAAATTCGCCCACTTCTTGCGCATTTCTATTCTATAGGTTGGGTATGAGGGGTTAACGTACCGATTTACAATTGGTTTCTTTTTATTCAAGTGGTCATCATCCCTTCATAAAGCAGGTGCATTCGCTGGCGCTTACCACTATTCTTGCGCTAACGGAAGCCATCTCCGTTTTTTTTGGTATCGTTAACCGTAAAGAAATAAATACAGAATATGGACTTTCATAATTACACACGCACAGCGTGAACATAACAACCACACACGAGGTTTCAAATGGAAGCTCAACAGCACGGCGATCAGCTAAAGCGCGGCCTTAAAAACCGCCATATTCAGCTCATCGCACTGGGCGGTGCTATTGGTACTGGCCTGTTTCTGGGCAGTGCGTCCGTTATCCAGTCTGCCGGTCCGGGCATTATTCTGGGTTACGCGATTGCGGGTTTCATTGCTTTTCTGATTATGCGCCAGCTGGGCGAAATGGTTGTCGAGGAGCCGGTCGCAGGCTCTTTCAGCCACTTTGCCTACAAATACTGGGGCAGCTTTGCAGGCTTCGCCTCCGGCTGGAACTACTGGGTTCTGTACGTTCTGGTTGCCATGGCCGAGCTGACCGCCGTCGGTAAATACATTCAGTTCTGGTACCCGGAGATCCCCACCTGGGCATCTGCGGCGGTCTTCTTCGTCCTGATCAACGCCATTAACCTGACCAACGTAAAAGTGTTCGGGGAGATGGAGTTCTGGTTCGCCATTATCAAAGTTATTGCCGTTGTGGCGATGATCGTCTTTGGCGGCTGGCTGCTGTTCAGCGGCAACGGCGGCCCGCAGGCCACGGTGCGCAACCTCTGGGAACAGGGCGGCTTCCTGCCGCACGGCATGACCGGGCTGGTGATGATGATGGCGATCATTATGTTCTCCTTCGGCGGTCTGGAGCTGGTGGGCATCACCGCCGCTGAAGCCGACAACCCGGAGCACAGCATCCCGAAAGCCACCAACCAGGTTATCTACCGCATTCTTATCTTCTATGTGGGCTCGCTGGCGGTACTGCTCTCTCTGCTGCCGTGGACGCGCGTCACGGCGGATACCAGCCCGTTTGTGCTGATCTTCCACGAGCTGGGCGACACCTTCGTGGCGAACGCGCTCAACGTCGTGGTGCTGACCGCCGCGCTCTCCGTGTATAACAGCTGCGTTTACTGCAACAGCCGTATGCTGTTCGGCCTGGCGCAGCAGGGCAACGCGCCAAAAGCGCTGCTCACCGTTGATAAACGTGGCGTACCGGTTAACACCATCATCGTTTCGGCGGTAGTGACGGCGCTGTGCGTGCTGATTAACTACCTGGCGCCGGAATCGGCCTTCGGCCTGCTGATGGCGCTGGTGGTTTCTGCCCTGGTGATCAACTGGGCAATGATCAGCCTCGCGCACATTAAATTCCGCCGCGCCAAGCAGCAGCAGGGCGTGACCACTCGCTTCCCTGCCCTGCTCTATCCGCTGGGTAACTGGGTGTGCCTGCTGTTCATGGCGGCCGTGCTGGTCATCATGCTCATCACCCCCGGCATGGCGATTTCCGTCTACCTGATCCCGGTCTGGATTGCGATCCTGGGCGTGGGCTATATGGTAAGGCAGAAAAATGCCAAAACGGTGAAAGCACACTAATCCCCCTCGCTGTGTCCGCGCTCGCGGGCACAGCATCCTGTTACCTTCCTCACAAATTCACGCCAACAGCAAATTTATCCATATCACCGACCTTATACTGCTACGCATATATTTGTTTGCCAGCAAATAATTCTCTCCATACCGAAACCCGGAGAGCTGTCGATGGATAACAACAAACTTTCAGTAAAAGAAAAGATCGGCTATGGCATGGGTGACGCCGGATGCAACATTATTTTTGGCGCCATCATGTTGTTTGTTAATTATTTTTATACGGATATTTTTGGTCTGGCTCCTGCGCTGGTCGGGGTTTTACTGCTGTCTGTCCGCGTCATTGATGCGGTAACAGACCCGATTATGGGTGCCATTGCCGACCGTACCCGCAGCAAATATGGCCGGTTTCGTCCATGGCTGCTGTGGATTGCCTTCCCCTACGCGCTGTTCAGCATTCTGATGTTCACCACCCCGGAGTGGAGCTATAACAGCAAAGTTATCTATGCGTTCGTCACCTATTTCCTGCTCTCGCTGACCTACACGGCAATCAACATTCCTTACTGCTCGCTCGGTGGCGTGATCACCAACGACCCGAAAGAGCGCGTCGCCTGCCAGTCCTACCGCTTTGTGATGGTGGGTATCGCCACGCTATTGCTGTCGCTGACGCTGCTGCCAATGGCGGACTGGTTCGGCGGGGATAACAAAGCCAAAGGCTACCAGATGGCAATGACCGTCCTGGCGCTGGTTGGTACCTGTATGTTCCTGTTCTGCTTCGCCACCGTGCGCGAGCGCGTACGCCCGGCGGTGCAAAGCCATGATGAGCTGAAAAACGACCTGAAGGACGTGTGGAAGAACGACCAGTGGGTGCGTATTCTGCTCCTCACGCTCTGCAACGTCTGCCCGGGCTTTATCCGCATGGCGGCAACCATGTATTACGTCACCTGGGTCATGGGGCAAAGCACCCACTTCGCCACGCTGTTTATCAGCCTGGGCGTCGTCGGCATGATGTTCGGCAGTATGCTGGCGAAAGTGCTGACCGACCGCTGGTGCAAGCTGAAGGTCTTCTTCTGGACCAACATCGCGCTGGCTATTTTCTCCTGCGCCTTTTACTTCTTCGATCCGAAAGCGACGACCACCATTGTGGTGCTCTACTTCCTGCTGAACATTCTGCACCAGATCCCCTCCCCGCTGCACTGGTCCCTGATGGCCGACGTGGACGACTACGGCGAGTGGAAAACCGGGAAACGTATCACCGGGATCAGCTTCTCCGGCAACATTTTCTTCCTCAAGCTGGGGCTGGCGATAGCCGGGGCGATGGTTGGCTTCCTGCTCTCCTGGTACGGCTATGACGCAGGCGCAAAAGCGCAAAGCGCGGACGCCATTAACGGGATCGTCCTGCTCTTCACCGTTATTCCCGGCATTGGATATCTCATTACCGCAGGCGTGGTACGTCTGCTGAAAGTTGACCGGGAGACGATGAAGCGGATCCAGGAAGACCTGGAGAAACGTCGCAATAACTACCGCGAGCTGAACGAGTATCAGGAACTCAGCGCCGCTGAGACAAAATAAGGAAAGTCGAATGCAAACCTGGCCAAACCCGTTTATTGAACAACGCGCCGATCCTTACATCCTGCACCACGAAGGGCAGTACTATTTCATCGCCTCCGTGCCCCAGTACGATCGGCTGGCGCTCCGCCGCGCGGACTCGCTGGAAGGTTTACCCGGTGCCGAAGAGGTGGTGGTCTGGCGCAAGCCCGACACCGGCCCGATGAGCCAGCTGATCTGGGCGCCGGAACTGCATCATATCGACGGCAGGTGGTACATCTATTATGCCGCGACGCATACCCAGGCGCTCGACGAACTCGGGATGTTCCAGCACCGTATGTTTGCGCTCGAATGCGCAGACCCCGATCCGCTCACCGGTACCTGGGTAGAAAAAGGGCAAATTAAAACGCCGTTTGACACCTTCGCGCTGGACGCCACCACCTTTGTGCATCAGGGAAAACGCTGGTACCTGTGGGCGCAAAAAGCGCCGGATATTGCCGGTAACTCCAACCTTTATCTGTGTGAAATGGAAAATCCGTGGACGCTAAAAGGCGAGCCGGTAATGCTCAGTAAGCCGGAATACGACTGGGAATGCCGCGGGTTTTGGGTCAATGAAGGACCGGCGGTGCTGTTCCATGGCGATAAGCTGTTTATTAGCTACTCCGCCAGCGCCACCGATGAGAACTACTGCATGGGGCTACTGTGGATAGACCTGCATGCCGATCCGCAAAACCCGGCGAACTGGCATAAATCCTCGCGCCCGGTATTCGTGACCAGCTACGAAAACCGTCAGCACGGGCCAGGCCATAACAGCTTTACGCAGACGCCAGAGGGCGACGATGTGCTGGTCTACCACGCGCGAAACTACACTGAAATTGAGGGCGATCCGCTTTACGATCCGAATCGCCACACGCGTCTGAAACGCGTCCGCTGGGACGAAAACGGGATGCCTGATTTCGGCATCCCGCCTGCGGATACGCTGTAACGGCTTCGGCGCGCCGGGTCAGACCAGCGTGCCGTAAATTGTCAGCAGCGCCACAATCACCACCACCGCAAACGAGGTTTTCTTTGCCATCGAGACGGCGGCTTTTGGCGTTGCTACTTTATCCGTGTGCGGCTCGCGCGCCAGCGAGAACTGCGCCAGACGGGTTAACACCTGATACTGCGCGGTGTGGCGGTCCGCAAGGGAAGCAAACCACGCGGGCAGGGCTTTTTCACCATGCCCGATGAGAGCATAGACAACCCCCACCAGACGCACCGGAAGCCAGTCAAGCACGTGCAGAATGGCGTCAATACCGGACTGTAAACGCTCATGCGGCGTAAGGTAGCGGGCAAGCCAGGTCTGCCAGGCGCGCAGGAACGCATAGCCCATCAGCAGTACCGGCCCCCACGGACCGCCCACCACAAACCAGAACAGCGGTGCCAGGTAGTAACGGAAGTTGATCCACAGCAGCGCGTTTTGCAGCTCGCGCAGAAATTCACGTTCATCGCAGTCCGGCGGTACGCCGTGGATCATCGTCAGCTCGCTCGCCATCGCACCGCGCGCGTGGGCATCATCACGGGAGGCGGCCTTCAGGTAGGCGTGATAGTGCAAACGCACCTTGCCCGCGCCAATGCACAGCACGCCCAGCAGGATCCACACCACCAGCAGCGGCACGTTGAAAAAAAGGCCGTACAGCGAGCGCAGCAGCAGGAACGTAATCACCATCACACCTGCCGTCATCAGCAGCGTGCGCAGCATGGAAAAATGCCTGATGCGGCGGAATAATACCTCCAGCCGATGATCCAGATGCCAGTGCTCGCCGAGCTTAAACAGGCGCTCAGCGATCATAACCAGCAGCATGGTAAACAACGTCATGTTATCTCCTTATCTGACGACGTGGTAAGCATGGCGCGAAACCGGGACCAGTCAAACGCCGGGCCGGGGTCGGTTTTTCTTTCGGGGGCGATGTCGCAGTGCCCCGTAATATTCTTTGCTATTGCGGGATAGAGCCCGACAAGCGTTTGCGTCACAGCAGCCAGTTTCTGATACTGCGCGTCGGTGTAAGGGGTGGTGTCCGTCCCTTCCAGCTCAATCCCAATGGAGAAATCATTGCAGCGCTCGCGCCCCCGGTACATGGATACGCCGGCATGCCAGGCACGCTTGTCAAAAGGAACATACTGAACCACTTCACCATCACGACGGATCAGACAGTGTGCCGAGACGCGCAGATGCGCAATTTCAGCGAAAAAGGGATGGGCATTGGGATCTATCGTTCCAGTGAATAACGCATCGATCCACGGTCCGCCAAACTCCCCCGGCGGGAGGCTAATATTGTGAACCACCAGCAGTGTGGGCTTTTCATCCTCCGGGCGGCAATCGTGGTGCGGCGACGGTACATGCCGCGCGTCCACCAGCCATCCGTTCTCTAACAACATGCTGGAACTCCTTATCTGTGGTGCTGTTACTCGGTTCAGAGTAGCATGTTTCAATATTATGATTCGTTACCAATTTGGAGTTTTATCATGCCGCCTCGCCGCTACAACCCCGACCACCGACGTGACGCGCTTCTGGAACGTATTAATAGTGATATTCCGGCAAGCGTTGCCCATGCCCTGAAGGAAGATCTGGGCGGCGACGTCAGCGCCGACAACGATATTACCGCACAATTATTGCCAGAAGAGACACGCTCGCACGCGGTCATTATCACCCGCGAAGCGGGGGTTTTCTGCGGCAAACGCTGGGTTGAGGAGGTCTTTACCCAGCTGGCGGGCGACGATGTGCAGGTAACGTGGCATGTAGCTGATGGCGATGCGGTAAACGCCGGTCAGCCACTTTTCGAGCTGGACGGCCCATCCCGGGTTTTGCTGACCGGTGAACGCACCGCGCTCAATTTCGTGCAAACGCTCTCCGGCGTCGCCAGTGAGGTACGCCGCTACGTTGATCTGCTGGCAGGTACCCGCACCCAGCTGCTGGATACCCGCAAAACCCTGCCGGGCCTGCGTACCGCCCTGAAATACGCCGTGCTCTGCGGCGGCGGCGCAAACCATCGTCTGGGGCTGTCCGATGCTTTCCTGATTAAAGAGAACCATATTATTGCTTCCGGCTCCGTGCGTAAGGCCGTGGAGAAAGCCTTCTGGCTGCACCCGGACGTGCCGGTCGAAGTGGAAGTGGAAAATCTGGAGGAGCTGGACGAGGCCATCAAAGCCGGGGCAGACATTATCATGCTCGATAACTTTGACACGGAGCAGATGCGTGAGGCGGTTAAACGCACCAACGGCCAGGCGCAGCTTGAGGTGTCCGGCAACGTGACGTTTGACACCATCCGCGAGTTTGCTGAAACCGGCGTTGATTACATCTCCGTTGGCGCGCTGACCAAGCACGTACGCGCCCTCGACCTCTCTATGCGCTTCAAATAACGAGTCCTCCCCTCTCCGCCCGGAGAGGGGAAATACGAGACAGCTCGCATTTACGCTGCTCTTCTCTGCAACGCTCACTAAAACCCCTGAAAGCCCCTTCACGTTCACGCTTTTGCTCCTCGTTTCTGCGCGCTGGCACTGCCACAGTAGCGCCACTTAACGTAAGGAGCAGACATGAACAAACAACAAGGATTTACGCTGATTGAGCTAATGGTCGTCATTGGCATTATTGCCATCCTGAGCGCAATTGGCGTCCCGGCCTATCAGAACTACCTGCGTAAAGCGGCGCTCACCGATATGCTGCAAACGTTCATCCCCTACCGCACCGCCATTGAGCTTTGCGCTCTGGATCATGGCGGTGTGGAGCGCTGCGACGCGGGCACCAGCGGCATTCCCTCACCGACAACCACACGCTACGTTTCGGCAATGAGCGTGGCGAAAGGCGTGGTGTCGTTAACAGGACAGGAGAGCCTGAACGGGCTTGAGGTTCTGATGACGCCGATCTGGAGCGACGGCAACGGCATGACGGGCTGGACGCGTGACTGCAAAATGGCATCCGACGCAGCGCTCAGGCAAGCCTGCGAAGACGTTTTCCGCTTCGACAATAACTGACAGGAGTGGATGATGAACACCGAACAGCTTATGACTCTCTGCCAGCGCCATCACGCCCTGCTGCTGGCAAGCGACGCGGACATGATAAGCATTGCCGTGGTGGGAAACCCGGCCTCTGAACTGATGGAGGCTTTGCGCTTCGCCACTCAAAAGCGTATTGATATAGAGTGCTGGACGGCCGAGCGCATGGAAAAACGGCGCCAGTCCGTCACATCATTGCATCTGCCGGGCATAGCGCCAGGCTCGGCCGCTGACGTTCTCAATACGATCCTGCAGCAGGCGGTAAGCCAGCGGGCATCCGACATCCATATTGAACCAGCGGAAAATGGCTACCAGATACGCCTGCGGATTGACGGCGTTCTTTACCCGCAATCGCCGATCGCGGCTGCTCTCGGGACGACGCTGGCCGCGCGCCTGAAGGTGCTGGGCCAGTTGGACATTGCCGAGCGCCGCTTGCCGCAGGACGGCCAGTTTACGGTGGAGCTGGAAAGCAGCCCCGTCTCGTTTCGTATCGCAACGCTTCCCTGTAGCGGCGGAGAAAAAATCGTGCTGCGCCTGCTTCACCAGGTACAGCAAGCGCTGGAGCTCGATCGGCTGGGCATGAGCGCAGACCAGCAGACGCGCTTTGCCGGAGTGCTAAACGGCCCGCAGGGACTGATTCTGGTCACCGGCCCGACCGGTAGCGGAAAAACGGTGACGCTGTACAGCGCGCTGCAGGCGCGAAATACCCCAGACGTTAATATTTGCAGCGTGGAGGATCCTGTAGAAATCCCCCTTGCAGGCCTAAACCAGACGCAGATTAACCCGCGCGCCGGGCTTACCTTTCAGAGCGTGCTGCGCGCCCTGCTTCGCCAGGATCCCAATATCATCATGGTGGGGGAAATTCGTGACGGCGAAACGGCAGAAATTGCCATTAAGGCCGCGCAAACCGGGCATCTGGTGCTCTCCACGCTTCACACTAACTCGACTACCGAAGCGCTGGTACGGCTGGAACAGATGGGCGTCGCGCGCTGGATGATCTCTTCTGCGCTCTCAATGGTGGTTTCCCAGCGGCTGGTGCGTCGGCTGTGCCCGCACTGTCGACAGGAGGCAAGCCGCCACGCCGACCTCCCTCGCAGCCTGTGGCCCCGGCCGCTTCCGCGCTGGCAACCTACCGGCTGCGATCGCTGTTATCACGGATTTTATGGCCGCGTAGCCCTCTTTGAAGTGCTCGTCATCGATGACGCGCTCCGGCAGGCTATTGCCAGTGGAGCGAGTACAGAGGTAATTGGCTCCAGCGCACGTCAGGCGGGAATGACGTCATTGTTCGAGCACGGCTGTATGGCCGTTGAACAAGGGCTGACCACGTTCGAAGAATTGCTGCGCGTGCTGGGCATGCCCGATGGCTGCTAACGCCCTCTGGCGCTGGCGAGCGCTGACCATGGAGGGTGACGTACAGACCGGCACCCTTTGGGCTATCGACCATGATGCAGCTTACGCCGCATTAGTGCGTAAACAGCTTCATCCGCTGGCGCTCAGGCGCTGCCAGCAGCGCCATCGATGGCATGTACATCACTGCTACGATATTTTTCGCCAGCTCGCCACGCTGTTGCAGGCCGGGCTCACGCTATCCCAAAGCCTGCAAATGCTGGCGGAACAGCATCCTTTACGGCAGTGGCAGGCGCTGCTGTATAGCCTTGCTGAGGATCTGAGCGAAGGCTGCGCCTTATCGGAGGCAATGAAGAGGTGGCCAGAGGTGTTTAGCCCTCTTTATATCTCCATGGTGAAAACGGGTGAACTGACGGGACAGCTCGAAGCGTGCTGTCGCCAGCTCGCGCAGCAGCAGAAATCCCAGCAGCTGCTGAGTGCAAAAGTGAAGAAAGCGCTGCGCTACCCGGCGATCGTCCTGACGCTGGCCGTTGTCGTGGTGCTGGCCATGGTTACGCTGGTTTTGCCCGAGTTTGCCGCGATATACAAAACGTTTAACGCCCCGCTTCCGCTGCTCACGCAGGCGGTCATGGGGCTGGCTACCTTCATTCAGGCGCATCTCCTCGCCCTTTTCGCCCTGCTCGCGACGCTGGTTATCGTCGCCTGTAAACTGCGGCGGCATCCCCGCTGGCAGCATATGCTGTTACGCATACCGGTGATGGGCGCGCTGTCGCGCGGGCAAAAGCTGGGACAAATATTTACCGTGCTGTCTTTAACCCAGCAGGCCGGGATCGCATTTTTAGACGGGATGGAGAGCGTGCAGGAAACCGTTGAGAATGGCTTCTGGCAGGAGAAAATCCGCGCGGTACGCAGCGATATTGAACGGGGTATGCCCGTGTGGTCATCCTTTCAGAAAGCCTCTGTTTTTACGCCCCTGCGCATTCAGCTGATACGCACCGGAGAAGTATCGGGTTCCCTGGACGTGATGCTGCTGAATCTCGCACGTCACCATACGGAACGGACATTTGAGCAGGCGGACAGTCTGGCGGCAATGCTTGAGCCTTTGCTGCTGATCGTGACGGGTGTGATTATCGGTACGCTGGTGGTGGCAATGTATCTGCCGGTTTTCCATCTGGGGGATGCGATGAGCGCGGGTTAACGCTGGCGCACGGATGCGCGCCAGCTGTAGCCGTCAGAGGCTATTGAATACGCGGTTTTCCTGCTCCTGAACGCGGATAAACGTCGTGCGTTTAGTCAACTCTTTCAGGCGGGAAGCACCAACGTAGGTGCAGGCAGAGCGCAAACCGCCGAGGATATCGCGCGCCGTGTTTTCAACAGGGCCACGCAGCGGCAGCTTAACGGTTTTACCTTCCGCGGCACGGTATTTTGCTACACCGCCCACGTGACGGGTCATCGCAGATTCAGAGCTCATTCCGTAGAACAGCATGAATTTCTCGCCGTTCTCTTCCACCACGGTACCGCCGCTCTCTTCGTGACCAGCCAGCATACCGCCGAGCATGACGAAGTCTGCGCCACCGCCAAAGGCTTTCGCTACATCGCCCGGCATGGTGCAGCCACCGTCGCTGATGATCTGGCCGCCCAGGCCGTGCGCCGCGTCAGCGCATTCGATTACCGCCGACAGCTGCGGATAACCCACGCCGGTTTTCACACGCGTGGTGCATACGGAACCCGGGCCAATACCCACCTTAACGATGTCAGCCCCAGAAAGGATCAGCTCTTCACACATCTCTCCGGTCACCACGTTGCCGGCGATGATGGTTTTCGTTGGCCAGGCTTCACGCGCCTTGCTGACGAACTGCACGAAATGTTCGGAATAGCCGTTCGCCACGTCAATACAGACAAAATTCAGCGCCGGATTCGCGTTCAGGATCTGCCTGGTTTTCTCGAAATCTGCATCAGACGTACCGGTAGACACCATCACATGCTTCACCACGTCAGCAGAGGCGGAGGCAACAAACGCATTCCACTCTTCAGCGCTATAGTGTTTGTGTACCGCAGTCAGGATGTCGAACTGCGCCAGTGCGGTAGCCATTTCGAAGGTTCCGACTGTGTCCATGTTGGCGGCAATAATCGGCACGCCAGACCACGTCTGACCGGAATGCTTAAAGGTGAATTGACGTTCGAGTTCAACGTCTGAGCGGCTTTTCAGCGTAGAGCGTTTAGGGCGGATAAGAACGTCTTTGAAACCTAACTTGAGATCTTCTTCGATACGCATGTGCGGATTCCTGGGGTTAGAGGCAAAAATAGTGAAAGCACAACTCCAGTGACGCTATCATACGCACTAATACCTGCTCCGCAAGACTGCGAAAATCACTTTTTTTACGCTACAATCCTATAAATTTACCTGATAAAAAGCGGGTAAAGAGAGCTAAACATTCGCTGTTGAAAGTTTGAACTTTAAGCAACTGATTTTATAAATGAATAATTCCCAGGATCTTATGTAATGGGGTATATCGTCGCATTAACCGGCAGCATCGGTAGTGGTAAAAGTACCGTTGCGGACGCGTTTTCTCGTCTCGGCATTACGATTATCGACGCAGATATCATTGCCCGTCAGGTGGTAGAACCAAATACACCCGCCTTACATGCCATCGAAGCACATTTTGGCAGCAGCGTTATACAGGCTGACGGTACGCTAAACCGACGACAGCTCCGTGAATGCATATTTTCCGATCCTGCGGAAAAGGCCTGGCTTAATGCCCTGCTCCACCCCATTATCCACCAAGAAACCCAGCGTCAAATGGCCGCAGCCAGCTCGCCCTATGTGCTGTGGGTTGTTCCGTTGCTGGTTGAAAACCAGCTTCAGAAAAAAGCGGACAGAAAGCTGGTGATTGACGTTTCCCGCGAAACGCAGATCCAGAGAACCATGGCCCGTGACCATGTTTCTCGTGAGCATGCTGAACAAATTCTTGCCGCTCAGGCCACGCGCGAAGCGCGCCTTGCCGTTGCGGATGATGTTATTGATAATAACGGCGCACCAGATGCCATTGCATCGGATGTTGCTCGTCTGCACGCGCAGTATCTGACCTTCGCCGCGCAGGCCGTTGCACAGGAAAAACCATAATGTCGACTCATATCCTTTTTGAGCACCCGCTTAACGAAAAAATGCGTACCTGGCTGCGCATAGAATTTCTTATCCAGCAGCTTTCACAACACCTGCCCGTCAACGATCACGCCACCGCGCTGCATTTTTTCCGCAACGTGGGCGATCTGCTGGATGTAATTGAACGCGGCGATGTCCGCACTGAGCTGCTGAAAGAGCTGGAACGCCAGCAGCGTAAACTACAGGCCTGGGCCGAAGTGCCCGGCGTGGACCAAAGTCGAATTGACGCGTTACGCCAGCAGCTGAAAAACAGCAGCACGACGCTGATGGCCGCGCCGCGCGTCGGGCAGTTTCTGCGAGAAGATCGTTTGATCGCGCTGGTGCGCCAGCGTCTGAGCATACCGGGCGGATGCTGTAGCTTCGATCTGCCAACGCTGCATATGTGGTTACACATGCCGCAGGAGCAGCGCGATCGCCAGGTGAACGGCTGGCTGGCAAGCCTGGAGCCGATGAATCAGGCGCTATCGCTGATCCTCGATCTTGTCCGTAATTCTGCCCCGTTCCGCAAGCAAACCAGCCTCAACGGCTTTTATCAGGACAACGGCGACGATGCCGATCTTCTGCGTCTGAACCTGTCTCTTGGCGAGCAGCTTTATCCGCAGATTTCGGGGCATAAAAGCCGTTTCGCGATCCGCTTTATGCCGCTGGACAGCGAACATGGCACCGTGCCGGAACGCCTCGATTTTGAACTGGCCTGTTGTTAAGGAGTGCCGATGTCTGACGTAACTACCGTAAACTGCCCAACCTGTGGGAAAACCATTGTCTGGGGCGAAGTGAGCCCATTTCGCCCATTCTGCTGCAAGCGCTGTCAGCTTATTGACCTGGGCGAATGGGCAGCGGAAGAGAAGCGCATTCCCAGCGAAGGCGACCTCTCGGATAGCGATGACTGGAGCGAGAACCAGCAGTAGCGTTCAAAGCCTGCTGGCGCTTCGCTTAGCAGGCCTACGGGTTGCCCGTTAGCCGGGATATGACGGGCGCATTTGCCGGAGGAAATTTTTCGGCATCACTCGCGTGAAGCGTAACCCAGCCACCCGGCTGCCCCTCTTTCCCCCAGGGCTCTCCCTCCCAGCTTTGCACAAGCCAGAACCAGAGCGTGATGTGACGATCCGGAAACTGGTATTCCAGCTTATCAAACAGCGTTGCGCCAATCGGAGTAATGCCGACCTCTTCCTGAAGCTCACGCACCAGCGCCTGCTCCGGCGTTTCGCCCGATTCGATTTTCCCGCCCGGGAACTCCCATTTGTTGGCCATGTGCGCATCGGCTGCACGTTGGGTAATGAAGATCTGATTTTGCGGGTTGCGAATAATCCCGACGGCAATTTGCAGTGTTTTCATATTGGCACTTCCATAAAAAAGGCGCAGATATCTGCGCCTTTTCAGTTTGTTATGTTCTTAGCTCAGGCGGCCGTGGCACGCCTTGTATTTTTTGCCGGAACCGCAAGGGCACGGATCGTTACGACCCACCTTACGATCGCCCGTCTGCGCTGCGATTGCCGCTGCGGCCTCGCTTTCGTCGGTCTGGTGGCTCAGCTGCTGCATCTGCGCCAGACGCTCAGCCTCTTCACGACGCTGCTGCTCCATCGCCTCCACTTCTTCCGGCATGCGCACCTGAACTTTGCTCAGGGTACTGATGACTTCGTACTTCAGCGACTCCAGCATTGCAGCAAACATGGAGAAGGATTCACGCTTGTACTCCTGCTTCGGATCTTTCTGCGCATAGCCGCGCAGGTGAATACCCTGACGCAGGTAGTCCATCGCCGCGAGGTGCTCTTTCCACAGGGAGTCCAGCGTCTGCAACATAACGCCTTTCTCGAAGTGACGCATCATCTCGGCGCCAACCACCTCTTCCTTACGCTTGTAGACTTCCAGCGCGGTTTCGTAAATACGTTCGCGCAGGGTCTCTTCATGCAGCTCTGGCTCTTTGTCCAGCCACTCTTTGATTGGCAGCTCGAGATCGAAGTCATTTTTCAGACGTTCCTGCAGGCCTTCAATATCCCACATCTCTTCCAGAGACTGAGGCGGAATATGCGCGTCGATAGTGGCTTTGAACACGTCTTCACGAATGCTGTTGATGGTTTCGCTCACGTCGGACACGTCCAGCAGTTCGTTACGCTGGGTATAAATCGCACGACGCTGGTCGTTGGCAACGTCATCATATTCCAGCAGCTGCTTACGGATGTCGAAGTTGCGGCTTTCAACCTTACGCTGGGCGTTAGCAATCGCTTTAGTGACCCACGGGTGCTCAATCGCTTCGCCTGGCTTCATGCCCAGTTTACGCATCATGCCGGAAACGCGGTCGGAGGCGAAAATACGCATCAGCGCATCTTCCATAGACAGATAGAAGCGGGAAGAACCGGCATCGCCCTGACGACCCGCACGACCACGCAGCTGGTTATCGATACGACGAGATTCATGACGCTCGGTACCGATGATGTGCAGACCACCGGACGCCAGCACCGCGTCGTGACGCACCTGCCAGTCGGCCTTGATCTGGGCAATCTGTTCAGGCGTTGGGTTTTCCAGCTCTGCCACTTCGGCCTGCCAGCTGCCGCCCAGCATAATATCGGTACCACGACCCGCCATGTTGGTGGCGATGGTCACGGCAGCCGGATAGCCCGCCTGCGCAACGATGTCCGCTTCTTTGGCGTGGAACTTGGCGTTCAGAACGTTGTGTTTGATGCCTGCTTTGGTCAGCTCGTTGGACACCACCTCAGATTTCTCAATGGAGATGGTCCCCACCAGCACCGGCTGGCCTTTAGCGGTACGATCGCGAATATCTTCGATGATGGCCTGAATTTTTTCCGCTTCGGTCATGTACACCAGGTCCGGCATATCCTTACGGATCATCGGACGGTTGGTTGGCACAACCACGGTATCCAGCTTATAGATGGAGCTGAATTCAAACGCTTCGGTATCAGCGGTACCGGTCATCCCTGCCAGCTTCTCGTAAAGACGGAAGTAGTTCTGGAAGGTGATGGATGCCAGCGTCTGGTTTTCGTTTTGAATATCCACGCCTTCTTTCGCTTCAACGGCCTGGTGCAGACCATCAGACCAGCGACGCCCCTGCATGGTACGGCCGGTGTGTTCATCGACGATGATGACTTCACCGTCTTTGACGATGTAGTCGACGTCGCGGGTGAACAGCGCATGCGCGCGCAGCGCGGCGGTGACGTGGTGCATCAGCATGATGTTGCTCGGGGAGTACAGGGACTCGCCCTCTTCCATGATGCCTTCTGCTACCAGCAGCTCTTCAATTTTCACCAGACCGCGTTCGGTCAGGTTCACCTGACGCGCTTTTTCATCGACGGAGAAGTGACCTTCACCCTGGAAGGTATCGGAGTCTTCTTTCTCCTGACGCAGCAGGTGAGGAATGATTTTATCGACCTTACGGTACATCTCAGAGCTGTCTTCGGCCGGGCCGGAAATGATCAGCGGGGTACGCGCTTCATCGATCAGAATGGAGTCAACCTCATCCACCAGCGCATAGTGCAGCTTGCGCTGCACGCGCTCTTCCGGGCTGAACGCCATGTTGTCGCGCAGGTAGTCAAAGCCGTATTCGTTGTTGGTACCGTAGGTGATGTCGGCGTTATAGGCTTCACGCTTGGCTGGTGCCGGCAGGCCGGACATGTTAATGCCAACGGTCATGCCGAGGAACTCGAACAGAGGACGGTTGTTTTCGGCGTCACGCTGCGCCAGATAGTCGTTGACGGTAACAACGTGAACGCCTTTACCGGTCAGGGCATTCAGGTAAGCCGGCAGCGTTGCGGTCAGGGTTTTACCTTCACCGGTACGCATTTCCGCGATGCAGCGCTCGTTAAGCACCATACCACCGAGCAGCTGTACGTCGAAGTGACGCATGCCGAACACACGTTTACTCGCTTCACGCACAACGGCAAAGGCTTCAGGGATCAGGCTCTCTAAGGTTTCGCCTTTTTCCAGACGCGCGCGGAACTCCGCAGTTTTCGCTTTCAGCTCGTCATCAGAGAGCTTCTCCATCGCCGGTTCCATACCGTTGATGACGTTTACCGCTTTGCGCATGCGGCGCAGGGTACGATCGTTACGACTACCAAAAACTTTGGTTAATAATTTGATTAGCATAATAAATTCTCAAACGCCCCAGATGGGCAGATAAATTAAGGTATTGAAAAAGGTTAATTTAGCTGAGGCGTTGAGGCCCGGCACGGATGCCGTGAACCTGGCTAATCCATGTCGAAATGGAGAATGATGCGGGGGAAACAAAACAGGTTTGTGCCGTCTGACTCACGGTGACGGGCGGCTGGTTGTCCTGCGTCAGGAGCGCATTAAGCGTATCGAGCAGAGCAAGGTGCTGAGCCTGGACCGGCAGCGTTTCTTCAGCAACAGGCATCGTCTGGGGCGCCATCGCGAACGAAAGATGGCGGATAACCGTGCGGATGGCGTGCTGCTGCCAGTAATCAACAGAGAAATTGGGACGGCGACTGGCTTCGAGCCACGCGAGGTTAGTAAAGTTAACCCGCGTGGTGAGATCGTGTTTGGTCGTGGTGGAACGCGCCGGCGAAGCCGCTTCTGCGCTGTTGCTGAGCACAGGCAAGCCGAGACTCGCCGCGACCATCCCTAATAAGAGATGCGGCCAGAAGTAACGTCTGCCAAATTGTCGCCAGCGCGTCAGTATTCCGCTCACTTGCTCCACCACATTCGCCCGCCAATGCAGGCTGAGTTCAGTTATTCTTTTTTAGCGCCCAGATATTACCACTAAAGCCAATACACAGCAGCAGGAATGACGCCCCGCAGCAGGTAAAAACGGTCAATAATGCAGCGAACACACCGTTATTCGGCACCCGACGCAGGCCAGGCAGAGAGGGACAAATCAAAGAAGTGCAGAAATAAAAACGACTGGCTTCCCTGGTCGGAGAGAGTACCAGGTGAACCAGTCGCTTTTCTTACGAAACGGTTTGAACCGTTACGCCAGGACCATAGTCGGTGCTTTGAACGCCAGCGGCAGTTCGGCTTCGTCTTCGAAGGTCACATATTCCCAGGCTTCCTGTTTTGCCAGGACTGCCTGCAACAGTTTGTTGTTCAGCGCATGACCGGATTTAAACGCGGTAAATGCACCAATAATATTGTGACCACACATGAAGAGGTCGCCGATCGCGTCCAGCATTTTGTGACGAACAAACTCATCTTCAAAACGCAGGCCGTCTTCGTTCAGTACGCGATAATCGTCAACAACGATGGCACAATCGAAGCTGCCGCCCAGGCACAGGCCGCGGGACTGCAAATATTCGATATCGCGCATGAAGCCGAAAGTACGTGCTCGGCTGATCTGACGCATAAACGCATCCGCAGAGAAGTTCATCGCATAGCGCTGGGTGCTGGAATCAATCGCCGGATGGTTAAAGTCGATGGTAAAGTCCAACGAAAAACCATTGTACGGTTTGAATTCAGCCCACTTGTCGCCATCTTCGACGCGAACGGTCTCTTTAATGCGAACAAATTTCTTCGCGCAGTTCAGTTCTTCGATGCCGGCATCCAGCAACAGATAAACGAACGGAGCAGCACTTCCGTCCATGATCGGGATTTCTGGCGCATCGACTTCAACAATGATGTTGTCGATACCCAGTCCCGCCAGGGCGGCATTCAGGTGCTCTACGGTAGAAATCCGCACGTCATGCTCGTTCACCAGACAAGTACAGAGCATAGTATCACGCACAGATTTGGCATCGGCCGGAAAATCTACCGGTGGATTCAAGTCGGTGCGACGATAGATGACCCCGGTATTGGCCGGCGCAGGGCGTAACGTCAGTGTGACTTTCTTGCCGGTATGTAAACCGACACCAGTCGCCTGAACGATACGTTTAAGTGTCCTTTGTTTGATCATCGTATAATCTCGCCAAATTAACTATCCAACCGAGAGTGTATATCACTAACGGTGGGCCAGTTTAGCACAAAGAGCGCAAATCCCCAAATTCCAGCCAATTCTTAGTCAGCTTGCTTACGCAGGAACGCCGGGATGTCCAGATAATCTGGCTCTTTTGCCGTTTGTGGAGTCGGGTCGTTTACCACTTTCGCAGCAGGTTTTTGCTCCTGAGTCAGAGGCGCCATACCGTGCTGCTGGTAACGATCCATCACCGGCTGCTGAGTCTGTTTGTTGGTCACCAGAGTGATCTCAGGACGCTTGTCCATACCGATACCGGTCGCAACAACGGTCACACGCAGTTCGTCGTTCATTTCCGGGTCAAGGGAAGTACCGATTACCACGGTCGCGTTGTCAGAGGCGAATGCACGGATGGTGTTACCCACGGTTTCGAACTCATCCAGACGCAGGTCAAAGCCAGCGGTAATGTTGACCAGCACGCCGCGCGCACCAGACAGATCGATATCTTCCAGCAGCGGAGAAGAGATCGCCATTTCAGCGGCTTCTTCCGCACGGTCTTCACCGCTCGCCACGCCAGAGCCCATCATCGCGTAGCCCATTTCGGACATCACGGTGCGAACGTCTGCAAAGTCAACGTTCATCAGGCCAGGACGGGTAATCAGTTCGGCGATACCCTGAACCGCGCCTTTCAGCACGTCGTTTGCTGCGCCAAAAGCATCCAGCAGAGAGATACCGCGACCCAGCACTTTCAGCAGCTTGTCGTTCGGGATGGTAATCAGAGAGTCCACGTGCTTTGACAGCTCGGTGATACCCTGCTCCGCGAAAGCCATACGCTTCTTGCCTTCAAAGTTGAAAGGCTTGGTCACGACGGCAACGGTCAGAATACCTAAATCTTTAGCGACTTCCGCCACAACAGGTGCTGCACCGGTACCCGTACCGCCGCCCATACCTGCTGCGATGAAGACCATGTCTGCACCGTCCAGTGCAGCGCGCAGGGCTTCACGATCTTCTTCAGCCGCATTGCGGCCCACTTCAGGGTTAGCCCCAGCGCCCAGACCTTTGGTGATGCCACCGCCAATCTGGATCGTCTGGCCAACAGCCGTTTTACGCAGTGCCTGCGCATCGGTGTTCACCGCGAAGAATTCAACACCTTCAATGCGCTCGCGCACCATATGCTCTACGGCGTTACCGCCGCCGCCACCGACGCCGATGACTTTAATCACCGCGTCGTTGGTTAATTCCATTGGTTCAAACATAGTTTCTCTCCGTTGTGCCTGTCGCCCGAGACCGCTAATTCTCTCCGGTCTCTTAAAAAATTAAAATTCTTTTCGCAACCAGGTGTTAAGTCGTTTGACCCACGACCCCACCGAGACGCGTTTTTCCACCTCTGCTTCACCACTTAAATGGGATTCTTTCCCGTAGTGCAGCAGGCCCACCGCCGTTGAATAGTACGGCTCCTGAGCATAATCCGTTAAACCGGTGATATTCAGCGGCGCACCAATACGCACCTGCGTATGGAACACGCGCTGAGCGCAGGCTGCAAGACCTTCAATTTGCGCTGCCCCGCCGGTTAATACAATCCCCGCCGCGAGATGATGTTTCACACCCTGCTGGCGAAGCTGTTCCTGTAGCTGCAAAATCTCTTCGTTGACCAAGTTGAGCAGCTCGGTATAGCGCGGCTCGATCACCTCTGCCAGCGTCTGGCGTTGCAGGCTGCGAGGCGGTCGTCCACCAACGCTCGGCACTTCAACGCTCTCATCTTTACCGACGATAGAGCCCAGCGCACAACCATGGCGCACTTTGATCGCCTCTGCATCGCTCGGTGGCGTACCAAAGGCGTAAGCGATATCGCTGGTCACGACGTTCCCGGCGTACGGGATCACTTTGGTGTGGCGCAACGCACCGCCGGTATAGACAGCCATGTCCATTGTACCACCACCAATATCGACCACACAGACGCCCAGTTCACGTTCGTCTTCGGTCAGCACGGAATAGCTCGCGGCCAGACCGGCGAAAATAAGTTGGTCAACTTTCAGACCACAACGTTCAACGGCTTTTACAATGTTCTTCGCCATATCGTTGTGACATGTGATCAGGTGCACTTTTGCCTGCATGCGTACGCCGGACAGGCCGACCGGATTCTTGATCCCTTCCTGATAGTCGATCGCATATTCCTGCGGGATCACATGCAGTACGCGGTGCTCGTCGCGCACGCGCACGGATTTCGCCGTGTGAACCACGTTCTCAACATCTTCCTGCGTCACTTCTTCTTCAGAAATCGGCACCATACCGATCTCGTTCTGGCAGCTAATGTGCTTACCAGAGAGGGCCAGATAGACAGAGGAAATCTGGCAATCTGCCATCAATTCAGCCTGGTCGATGGCGCGCTGAACGCATTTCACCACCGACTCAAGGTCGTTTACCCCACCTTTATCCATACCACGGGACGGGCAACTGCCCACGCCAATGATATTGACCATACCGTCGGGCAGAACTTCCCCTACTAAAGCGGCAACCTTCGCGGTGCCAATCTCCAGTCCTACTACCAATTTTCTGTCCGTCGACTTGATCATTGTTGTTCTGCCTGTACCTGTGCCTGATTCTGTTGCTGATTAGGTTCCTCGACCGGAGCCGGCTCCCAACCGACTGCTGCGCCTGAGTCATAGCGCAAATCAACGTAGCTTATCCGTTTGCCATCCGTCTGCGCCTGCTGCTGTAAAACCGGGTAAAGTTCTACAAAACGCGCCAGACGTTTCATTGTGTCGCCGCGGCCAAGGTTGAGCTTAATGCCATTCGTTAAGGTCAACTGCCAGGAACGGCGCGCCGTCATTGCGGCATCTTTTAACGTAAAGCGGTCCTTAGCCAGCACCTTTCCCATCTCACGAAAACCCTGCAATACTTCGTTTTCGCTGCCTTCCGGGCCATACAGCATCGGTAAATTCTGCTTATTGACGCGATCGCTCGGGACGCTGAACGAATTTCCGTCTACGTCAACCATGTGCTGATCATTCCAACGCGCAATGGGCACATATTCAACCAGATGAATCTTCAATTCATCAGGCCATTGCTTTCTTACACTCGCCTGTTTTATCCACGGCAGACGTTCAATCTGGCTCTGGATAATATTGACGTCCTGCGTCATAAAGGTGCCGGGCGATCCCAGCGCCAGTATTGACTGGCGAATATCATCGTTGCGCGTGTAATGACGCTCCCCGGTCACGACCAGCTTCGACAGCGGCAACCGCTGCGCATCTTCCATCCAGCCCAGCACCATCCAGCCGCTGATAAACACGGTGCACAGCACCCCGAGCAGGAAGATTATCCCTGCAAGACGCGTTCCATTACTCCGGCGCGAAGAAGAATATTCTTCTTCGTCATCGCGGTTGCGCGTGTTCAATGCAGCCTGAGACATATCAGCCCGCCTGGTCCAGTATACGTACGACTAATTGCGAGAAGCTCATTCCTGCCTGACGCGCCGCCATTGGCACAAGGCTATGGCTGGTCATGCCTGGAGAAGTATTTGCTTCCAGCAGATAAAATTGCCCGTCGCCGTCGAGCATCACGTCGATGCGCCCCCAGCCACGACACCCAAGAACATGCCATGCTTTAAGCACCAGAGACTGTAATTCGGCTTCACGTTCATCTTCAAGACCACTTGGGCAGAAATATTGCGTCTCATCAGAGAGATACTTCGCCTCATAATCATAGAAGACTCCGGCGGGTTGGATGCGAATTGACGGTAAAATTTCTTCGCCAAGCATCGCGACGGTAAATTCCGGTCCGCTGAGCCATTTTTCAATCAGAACTTCATCATCATGTTGAAATGCCAGCGCTAAAGCGTCCGCCAAATGTGCAGCTTTATCGACTTTAGACATCCCGACGCTTGACCCTTCGCGGCTCGGCTTAACAATAACCGGCAAGCCGAGCGCGGCAATGCGGGCATTAACGCTATCCGACAGGCCTGATTCATATTCACGACGCGTCAGCGCAACCCATGGCGCAACGGGCAGGCCCGCCCCCCTGCCACAGCAGTTTGCTGCGCAGTTTATCCATGGAGATAGCGGATGCCATTACGCCGCTGCCGGTGTAGGGCATGCCGATCAGATCCAGCAGCCCTTGCAGGGTACCGTCTTCGCCACCGCGACCGTGCAACGCGATAAAGGCTTTATCAAAGCCCATCGCTTTAAGCTGCGTGACGTCCACCTCTTTCGGATCGACCGGATACGCGTCTACGCCACCCTCACGCAGGCCCGCCAGCACGGCAGCCCCGGAATTGAGAGAAACGTCGCGCTCGGCGGACGTGCCGCCAAACAGGACAGCAATCTTATCAGCCATGACGCTCGTCCTCCTGAGTTTGCGGCTTCAGTTTGATTTCAGCTAAGGTACGGGCGATTTTGCCGATATTTCCCGCGCCCTGAATCAGGATCAAATCGTTACCCGTCAGGACCGGTGCCAGAATTTCAGCCACCTGAGCCGCGTCGGAAACCAGAATAGGGTCCACTTTACCGCGTGCGCGAATGGTACGGCACAAAGAACGGCTGTCCGCCCCCGGAATCGGCGTTTCGCCTGCGGCGTAAACGTCCAGCATCAGCAGCGTGTCGACCTGCGAAAGTACGTTCGCAAAATCATCATACAGATCGCGGGTACGCGTAAAGCGGTGTGGCTGGAAGATCATCACCAGATTCTTCTCCGGCCAGCCCGCGCGCGCCGCTTTGATGGTCGCGTCTACTTCGGTCGGATGATGGCCATAATCGTCCACCAGCATCGCCGTGCCCGTTTTACCGTTCACCGGCTCCAGTGGGAATTCACCGAGGAAGTCGAAACGACGGCCGGTGCCCTGGAAGCTTTCCAGCGCGCGCAGAATAGCGTCGTCGTCAATGCCTTCTTCCGTCGCCACCGCTACCGCCGCCGCCGCGTTCAGGGCGTTGTGACGCCCCGGAGCGTTCAGGGTGACGTGCAGCAGCTCTTTATCCTGACGCGCCAGGGTGAAATGCCCCTGCGCACCAATCTGTTTGTAATCTTCTACCCGTACGTCAGCGTCTTCACTGAAACCATAGGTGGTGATTTGACGCCCGACGCGCGGCAGCAGCTCGCGGATCACCGGATCGTCCACGCACATCACCGCACGGCCGTAAAACGGCAGGTTGTGCAGGAAATTAATAAAGGTCTGCTTTAAGTTCTCGAAGTCGCCCTGGTAGGTATCCATATGGTCAGCTTCGATATTGGTGACGATCGCCACCATCGGCTGCAGGTGCAGGAACGACGCGTCGCTCTCATCCGCTTCCGCAATCAGATATCGGCTGTGGCCCAGGCGCGCATGCACGCCGGCGGCTTTTACCAGACCACCGTTGACGAACGTCGGATCGAGACCCGCTTCCGCATAAATGCTGGACACCATCGCTGTCGTGGTGGTTTTACCGTGCGTGCCGGCAACCGCAATGCCGTGACGGAAGCGCATCAGCTCCGCCAGCATTTCCGCGCGGCGGATCACCGGAATGCGCGCTTCGTGCGCGGCAACGATTTCCGGGTTATCAGAAGAGATGGCGCTCGACACCACAACCACGCTGGCATCGCGCACGTTTTCCGGGCGATGGTTGAAATAGATAGTCGCCCCAAGCGACGCCAGCTGCTGCGTAACAGGGTTTGGCGCCAGATCTGACCCGCTGATCTGATAACCTTCGTTAGCTAACACTTCGGCAATACCGCCCATGCCAGCACCACCGATGCCGACAAAGTGAATGTGCCGGACGCGACGCATCTCGGGCACGATAGAACGCAGTTTTGCCAGTTGTTGTGTATTCATTCTCTAAACGCCATCGACTACTTCAAAAAAATCGTGCAGCGCAACACGCGCTGCGAGAATTATGCCCGGGCTGCCAGGCTCACTTCTTTTGCCACCCGCTCGGTTGCATCCGGGATGGCGGTCGCGCGTGCGCGTTGCGCCATCTCCAGCAATACGTCCCGATTCCAGCCCGCCAGGGTGGTGGCGACCGCCTCGGCGGTAAAATGTGGCTGCTCAAAAATCTTCGCGGCGCCCGCTTTCTCAAGCGGCAGCGCATTCCAGTACTGCTGTCTGTCTTTGTGCTGGAACGGCACGAACAGTGCAGGCAAACCGGCGGCGGCGATTTCGCTCACCGTCAGCGCGCCCGAGCGGCAGACCACGACATCGGCCCACGCATAGGCTGCGGCCATGTCGTCAATAAATTCAGTGACTTTATGCTGCGGCTGCCCTTCCTGCGCATACGCCTGCTCAACGGTCTGCTGAGCGCCCTTCCCGCTCTGGTGCCAGATGGTAACGGCCTCACCCAGCTTTGCGGCAACCTGCGGCATCGTCTGATTTAAGATACGAGCCCCCTGGGATCCGCCCACTACCAGCACGCGAACCGGACCATCACGCCCCGTCATGCGGCTCTCCGGCAGCGGCAGCGACAGCACGTCGACGCGCACCGGGTTACCCACAACGTCCGCGTTGGGGAAAGCACCCGGAAATGCCTGCATCACTTTGGTGGCAATTTTTGCCAGCCATTTGTTGGTCAAACCGGCGATGCCGTTCTGCTCATGCAGAACAACGGGAATACCCAGTGACCACGCCGCCAGCCCGCCGGGGCCGGAAACGTAACCGCCCATGCCCAGAACGACGTCTGGCCTGAAGCGTTTCATGATGGCGCGCGCCTGACGCCAGGCGTTAAAAATGCGCACCGGCGCCAACACCAGCGCTTTGATACCTTTGCCGCGCAGGCCGGAAATGCGAATAAAGTCGATCTCGATACCGTGTTTTGGCACCAGGTCGGCTTCCATGCGGTCCGCGGTTCCCAGCCAGCGTACCTGCCAGCCCTGATCCATTAAATGGTGCGCAACCGCCAGCCCCGGGAATACATGCCCACCGGTACCGCCTGCCATCACCATTAACCGCTTCGGTTGATTCATCGTGAACCTCGTGTAAACGCCTGGGCTTTTTCCAGACGCGTCTCATAATCTATGCGTAACAAAAACATGATGGCCGTCGACATGATCAGCAGACTCGAACCACCATAACTGATCAACGGCAGCGTCAGGCCCTTGGTCGGCAGCATACCCGCTGCGGCCCCAACGTTGACCAGCGCCTGGAAGCTAAACCAGATACCAATTGAGCAGGCCAGGAAACCGGAGAAGCGGTGATCGATCTCCAGCGCTTTCCGGCCAATGGACATGGCGCGGAAAGCGACGAAGAATACCATTAATAGCGCCAATACCACACCGATATAACCCAGTTCTTCCCCAATAATGGAGAAGATGAAGTCGGTATGTGCCTCGGGTAAATACTCGAGTTTTTGCACCGAGTTACCCAGGCCCTGTCCCCAGACTTCGCCACGGCCAAACGCCATCAGCGACTGCGTCAGCTGATAGCCGCTGCCGAACGGATCTTCCCACGGGTTCCAGAAGGAGGTCACGCGGCGGATACGGTATGGCTCGGCGAGGATCAGCAGCACAACCGCGGAAATCCCCATCCCGATAATGGCGATGAACTGCCACAGCTTCGCCCCCGCCAGGAACAGCATCGCCAGCGTAGTGACAAACAGCACCACCACCGTACCAAGGTCAGGCTGCGCCAGCAGCAAAATTGCCAGCACCAGAATCACGCCCATCGGTTTTAAGAAGCCGCGCAGGTTGTTACGAACCTCGTCAACTTTACGCACCAGGTAGTTAGCGAGGTAGCAGAACAGGGAAAGCTTGGTAAATTCCGCAGGCTGAATGCGCAGCGGACCGAAGGCGATCCAGCGCGATGCCCCGTTAACGGAACTCCCGACAACCAGAACGATCAGCAGCATGACGATCGACGCAATGAGCATCGCGGTACTGTACCGCTGCCAGAACGACATCGGCAGACGTAAGGTGATCATCGCCAGGCAGAACGCAAGAATGATGTACAGCCCGTCGCGCTTGGCAAACAGGAACGGATCGTTAGCCAGACGCTGCCCGACGGGCATTGACGCCGAGGTCACCATGACAAAACCGATGGCCGCCAGCCCCAGCGTAAGCCAGAACAGCGTGCGGTCGTACATGATCAGGCTGTCGGAATCTTTATCCCGCGAAGCCATCACCCAGCCCTTAAGCGCCGCAAACAGCCATACCAGGATACCAAATCCCGGCAGGCGCGGCATTTTCAGGCGAGGGAGAGATAAACGCATCAGCCTAACTCCTTCGCCAGGCGGGTAAAGAGATCGCCCCGCTGTTCGAAATTCTTAAACTGATCGAGGCTGGCGCAGGCAGGCGAGAGCAGCACCATATCGCCGGGCTTCACGCGCGGGGCAATGAGGCGCATCGCCTGCTCCATGGTCTCGGTTTGCTCGGCAACCTCAGGACGCAGCGCAGCAAGCTCGCCACCATCGCGGCCAAAGCAGTACAGGCGCACGTTATCGCCATTGAGATACTGCTTCAGCGAGGAAAAGTCGGCCGATTTGCCGTCACCGCCCAGCAGCAGGTGCAGCGTGCCGTCAACGTGAAGTCCGTTCAGCGCCGCTTCGGTACTGCCCACGTTGGTAGCCTTGGAATCGTTAATCCAGCGCACGCCGTTGTGCTCCAGCGCCAGCTGGAATCGGTGCGCCAGGCCGGTAAAGGTGGTCAGCGCTTTCAGGCTTGAAGAACGCGGCAGCCCAACGGCATCCGCCAGCGCCAGCGCCGCCAGAGCATTGGTGTAGTTATGCTGGCCAGAGAGCAGCATCTCCTTCACGTTCAACACCTTCTCGCCTTTAACCCGCAGCCAGGTTTCACCCTGCTGGCGGTTCAGGTGGTAATCGCCCATGTTAATGCCAAAGCTGATGCAGCGATCGTCAGCGCCGCGCACCGGCATGGTGAGCGCATCATCAGCGTTCACCACGCAGACGCTGGCGTTTTCATAAACCCGCAGCTTGGCCGCGCGATACTGCTGCAAGCCAAACGGATATCGGTCCATATGATCTTCGGTAACGTTGAGGATCGTCGCCGCCGCGGCATGTAGGCTGGAGGTGGTTTCCAGCTGGAAGCTGGAAAGCTCCAGCACGTACAGCTCGCACCCTTTATCCAGCAGCATCAGGGCAGGCAGCCCGATGTTACCGCCCACGCCAACGTTTTTGCCCGCCGCTTTCGCCATTTCCCCCACCAGGGTGGTGACGGTGCTTTTACCGTTCGACCCGGTAATCGCCACGATCGGCGCCTGCGCTTCCCGGCAAAACAGTTCGATATCGCCAACAATCTCGACGCCAGCCTCTGCCGCAGCGCTCAGAGAAGGATGCGCCAGCGCCATACCGGGGCTGGCAACAATCAAATCGGCGGCCAGCAGCCAGTCATCATTCAGACCACCCAGGTGGCGTTCAACCTGCTCAGGCAGCTTGTCCAGACCCGGCGGAGAGACGCGCGTATCCACCACGCGCGGCGTCACGCCGCGCGCAAGGAAAAAGTCCACGCAGGAGAGGCCGGTGAGGCCTAACCCGATGATAACGACTTTTTTGCCCTGGTAATCTGCCATGATTAACGTACCTTCAGCGTTGCCAGGCCAATCAGCACCAGCATCAGCGAAATAATCCAGAAGCGCACAATAACGCGCGGCTCCGGCCAGCCTTTCAGTTCATAGTGATGGTGAATCGGCGCCATTCGGAAGATGCGCTGTCCGCGCAGCTTGAAGGAACCGACCTGCAAAATCACTGACAGGGTCTCAACCACAAACACGCCACCCATGATCACCAGCAGGAACTCCTGACGCAGCAGCACGGCAATAATGCCCAGCGCGCCACCCAGCGCCAGCGAGCCGACGTCGCCCATAAAGACCTGCGCCGGATAGGTGTTAAACCACAGGAAGCCCAGACCCGCGCCGACAATCGCCGTACAGACGATCACCAGCTCACCCGCGTGACGCAGATAAGGAATGTGCAGGTAGTTAGCAAAGTTCATGTTACCGGTCGCCCACGCCACCAGCGCGAATCCACCCGCGACAAAGACGGTTGGCATGATGGCCAGGCCGTCAAGACCATCCGTCAGGTTAACGGCGTTACCGGTGCCGACAATGACAAAATAGGCCAGCAGGATGTAGAACAGCCCCAGCTGCGGCATCACGTCCTTGAAGAACGGCACCACCAGCTCGGTGGCTGGCGTATCTTTTCCTGCCAGATACAGCGCGAAGGCCACGCCCAGCGCAATCACCGACATCCAGAAATACTTCCAGCGGGCAATCAGGCCCTTCGTATCTTTACGCACGACCTTGCGATAATCATCGACAAAACCGATGATCCCGTAGCCAACCAGAACCGTCAGTACGCACCAGACGTACGGGTTAGACGGATAAGCCCACAGGAGTACGGACACCACGATTGCCGTCAGGATCATGATCCCACCCATCGTCGGCGTTCCGCGCTTGCTGAAATGTGATTCCGGACCGTCGTTGCGTACAACCTGGCCGAAAGAGAGTTTTTGCAGACGGGCGATCATGCGCGGGCCCATCCACAGTGAGATGAACAGCGCGGTCAGCAGGCTGACGATGGCGCGAAACGTCAGGTAGGAAAAGACGTTAAAGCCTGAATAATATTTGACCAAATGTTCGGCCAGCCAAACTAACATGTCCCGTTCTCCTGTAAAGCGTGCACAACCTCTTCCATGGCGGCACTACGTGAACCTTTAACTAACACAGTCACAATCTGTTTTTCTGCAAGCAATGCCCTGAGGCGTTCGATCAGTGCAGTTTTATCGGCAAAATGTTCGCCAACTTCACTGGCATCAGAGATGGCCTTGCTCAGCGTGCCCGCGCTCAATACGCGGTCAAGCCCTGCTGCTTTCGCCGCTTCGCCAACCTGAACATGGCAGGCTTCGCTTTCATCACCCAGCTCGGCCATATCGCCCACAACCATCACCCGATAGCCCGGCATCTCTGAAAGCACCTGCACGGCCGCGGTCATCGAGCCGACGTTGGCGTTGTACGAGTCGTCCAGCAGCAGCTTGTTTTCCGCCAGCGGGATTGGGAACAAACGCCCCGGCACGGCCTTCAGGTTCGCAAGCCCGTTTTTAATGGCATCGTGCTGCGCACCAACCGCCATTGAGAGCGCCGCCGCGGCAAGCGCATTGGCGATGTTATGGCGACCCGGCAACGGCAGCAGCACGTCAATGCCGCCCGTTGGGGTAACGAGGGTGAACTCGGTGCCACGTGACGTCACGTGAATATTGGTCGCCGTAAAATCGCTGTTTGCCGCATTCGGTGAGAAGCGCCAGGTTTTGCGTGAACCAATGATGCTCTGCCAGTTCAGCCAGTCGTTGTTATCGGCATTCATAATGGCGATGCCGTCATCCGGCAGGCCGGTATAGATCTCGCCTTTCGCTTTCGCCACGCCTTCCAGCGAGCCGAAACCTTCGAGGTGTGCGGCCGCCAGGTTATTCACCAGAGCCGCTTCCGGGCGAGTCAGGCTCACGGTCCAGGCGATTTCGCCCTGATGGTTTGCCCCTAACTCAATCACCGCATATTCATGCTCGTTGGTCAGGCGGAGTAAGGTCATCGGCACGCCGATGTCGTTATTGAGGTTGCCCGCCGTATAGAGAGTGTTACCGCACTGGCTAAGGATCGCCGCCGTCATCTCTTTAACGGAGGTTTTGCCCGATGAGCCGGTGAGCGCCACTACGCGGGTCGGCACCTGCTGGCGAACCCATGCTGCCAGTTCGCCGAACGCCAGGCGCGTATCTTTAACGACAACCTGCGGCAGATCGATATCAAGCTTGCGGCTGACCAGCAGCGCGCCCGCGCCGTTCTCTTTGGCCTGCTGCGCAAAATCGTGGGCGTCAAAACGCTCGCCCTTCAGCGCCACAAACAGGCAGCCCGCCGTCACTTTACGTGTATCCGTGGTCACGGCGTCAACGGTCAGATCGTTACCATGCAGCGCCCCCTGCAATACCGCAGCGGCCTGGCTTAACGTAATGCTAATCATGCCACTACCCCCAGCAGACGCGCTGCCGTCACGCGGTCGGAATAATCCAGACGACGATTGCCTACTATCTGATAATCTTCATGACCTTTACCCGCCAGCAGCACTACATCGTTTTCCTGCGCCTGCATAATGGCGTTAGTCACGGCTTCCGCACGGCCTTCCACCACGCGAGCGCGGCCTGCATCCAGCATTCCCGCCAGTATGTCGTTGATAATGGCACGAGGCTCTTCGGTGCGCGGGTTGTCATCGGTCACGACCGGAATATCCGCAAACTGCTCGGCAATCGCGCCCATCAGCGGACGTTTGCCCTTATCGCGATCGCCGCCGCAGCCAAACACGCACCAGAGCTTCCCGGCGCAGTGCAGACGCGCCGCTTCCAGCGCTTTTTCCAGCGCATCCGGCGTGTGGGCATAATCCACCACCACCGTCGGCTTGCCCGGCGCGCTGAACACTTCCATACGGCCACAGACCGGCTGCAGGCGCTCAGCGGTTTTCAGCAGATCCGCCATTGGGTAACCCAGCGCCAGCAGCGTCGCCAGCGCCAGCAGCAGGTTGCTGACGTTAAAAGCGCCCATAAGACGACTTTCAATTTCACCTTCGCCCCAGGTGGAAGCAAAGCGAATCGTCGCGCCGCGGTCGTGGTAGTTCACCTCGACCGCCTTCAGCCAGCGGCCATGGCAGTTCGGGTTAATGCGCTCTTCCATCGACACCGCCACCGCATCCGGCAGCTTTTCCAGCCAGCGGCGACCAACTTCGTCATCGGCGTTGATGATCGCCTGTCCGTGGTGGTGTGTGGAATAAAGCAGCCATTTCGCCGCTTCGTAGTGCTCCATATCACCGTGATAATCGAGGTGATCGCGGCTCAGGTTAGTGAATACGGAGGCAGCAAACTTCAGGGCCGCCACGCGATGCTGTACCAGACCATGGGAAGATACTTCCATCGCCGCAAAGGTCGCCCCCTGCTCTGCAAGGCCCGCCAGCACGTGCTGCACGTCAACCGCAGAGCCGGTGGTATTTTCCGTTGGGCTTACCTTGCCCAGCAGACCATTACCTACGGTACCCATCACGGCTCCGGTTTCACCCAGTAGCTGCGCCCACTGCGCCATCAGCTGAGTGGTGGTGGTTTTCCCGTTTGTCCCGGTTACGCCAACCAGCCGTAGCTGGTCGGAAGGTTCGTTGTAAAAACGCCCTGCCAGCGCGGAGAGACGCTCGTTCAACTGGCTGAGATAGATGACCGGTACGCCGTGCATTTCACGGATCTCACCGTCTGTTGCCTCATCTTTAGCCTCAGCAATAATGGCAGCAACACCTTGCGCAATCGCCTGCGGGATATAACGACGCCCGTCCGCCTGATGACCAACCACCGCGACAAAAAGATCCCCAGCAGCCGCTACGCGGCTGTCCAGTACCATCTCTCGCAGTGCTCGCGCAGGTAGCATAGGCACCCACGGAGCAAGAAGGTCGCGCAAATTACGATCTGCCACCTGTTCCCTCGCCTTGATTAATTACAAATTCACTTTTTTCGCCCGTCGCCAGCGCATCTGGTTCAATGTTCATGGTGCGCAATACGCCGCCCATGATAGCCCCGAACACAGGCGCGGAAACGGCGCCGCCGTAGTATTTACCCGCCTGTGGATCGTTGATAACGACCACCAGCGCAAAACGCGGATTGCTTGCAGGCGCAACGCCCGCGGTATAGGCAATGTATTTGTTGATATAGCGGCCATCCGGCCCCACTTTCTTCGCTGTACCGGTTTTAATGGCGATACGATAGCCTTTAATCGCCGCCTTCACGCCGCCACCGCCCGGCAGCGCGACGCTTTCCATCATATGCACGACGGTACGAACGATAGATTCCGGGAAAATACGCTCGCCAGGAACCGGTGGATCAACTTTGGTAATCGACAGCGGGCGATAAATGCCATAGCTGCCGATCGTTGCGTAGACTCGCGCTAACTGTAACGGGGTTACCATTAGCCCGTAGCCGAAAGAGAAGGTGGCCCTCTCTATGTCAGACCACCGTTGTTTTTGAGGATATAAGCCACTGCGTTCTCCGACCAACCCCAAATTGGTCGCCTTTCCCAGCCCAAAACGTGAGTAAGTTTCTACTAACGCTGAGGACGGCATCGCTAACGCCAGCTTTGAAACACCGACGTTACTCGACTTCTGTAAGACCCCGGTCAGGGTCAGTTCGCTGTAACGGGCCACGTCTTTGATTTCATGGCCGTTAATGCGGTAAGGAATCGTATTCAGAACGGTACTTTCATTGACGATGCCGCGCTGAAGCGCAGTCATCACCACCATAGGTTTTACCGTGGAGCCGGGTTCAAACACGTCGGTGATCGCCCGGTTACGCATCGCGTCTTTTGCGGTGCCGGTAAAGTTGTTCGGGTTATAGGAAGGGCTGTTGGCCATCGCCAGCACTTCGCCGGTACTGACATCCACCAGCACGGCGCTGCCGGATTCCGCCTTGTTAAAGGCCACGGCGTTGTTCAGCTCGCGGTAAACCAGCGCCTGCAGGCGCTCGTCGATACTCAGGGCCAGGTTGTGCGCGGCCTGGCTGTCAGTAGAAGAGATATCTTCAATGACGCGACCATAGCGATCTTTACGTACAATGCGCTCGCCGGGCTGGCCTGTTAGCCACTTGTCGAAGCTTTTCTCAACGCCTTCAATCCCCTGACTATCCACGTTGGTAAAGCCGATGAGGTGAGCGGTTACTTCGCCGGAAGGATAGTAACGGCGTGATTCCTCACGAAGATGAATTCCCGGCAGCTTCAGTTTTTTAATGTAGTCGGCCATGTCAGGGTTGACCTGACGCGCCAGATAGATAAAGCGCCCTTTCGGGTTGGCGTTAACGCGCGAAGCCAGCTGATCCAGCGGCATTTTCAACGCGTCTGAGAGCGCCTTCCAGCGGTTATCAAGGGTGATCCCGCCTGCATCGTGCAGCTCTTTCGGATCGGCCCAGATCGCCTTCACCGGCACGCTCACCGCCAGCGGACGGCCAGAACGATCGGTGATCATCCCGCGGGAGGTAGAAACTTCCTGTACGCGCAGTGAACGCATATCCCCCTGGCGCACCAGCATGTCAGGGGCGATGATTTGTAGCCACGCCACGCGACCCAGCAGAAAACCCAGCGCCAGTAAAATGCAGCCGCAAAGCAACGCAAAACGCCAACTGACAAAGTTGGCCTGTTCTTCCTGGCGTTTTGGTTTTAGCGTTTTTGCCGCTGCTTTCATGCGTCGCGTTTTCCCTTATTTTTGTACTACGATATTTTCCTGCGAAGGATCAACATGCTGTAACTGCAGTTTTTCCGTTGCGATCCGTTCAACCCGGCTGTGATCGCCGAGCGCGTTCTCTTCAAGGATCAGGTTTCGCCATTCAATATCCAGCGCATCGCGTTCCAGTACCATCTGTTCACGCTGCGCAGTTAATAAACGGGTATGGTGAGCGGTCGTAACCACCATGACTGCCGTCACAATGATGCAAATGAACAGGCAGAGTGGCAGCTTCCCAAACCGCAAAAGATCGTCGCCGATCACGCCAGGCAAGGCATGGCGCTCGTTGCTTCCTAACGATCCCTTAACTTTGCTTAGGGTCTCTGTCACTCTGCCGATCATGCGTTCGTCCTCTCTGCAATACGCAGCACTGAACTACGGGCACGTGGATTCTCTGCCACCTCTTCTTCGCCCGGCATCAACTTGCCTAATGCTCGCAGCTGACGGCCACCCAGCTTCCTGAGCTGTTCTTCCGTCATCGGCAGCCCCGCCGGAACCTGAGGACCGCGGCTCTGTTCACGCATGAAGCGTTTCACAATGCGGTCTTCCAGCGAATGGAAGCTGATGATGGATAACCGCCCACCCGGGGCCAGCACGTCGAGCGAGCTTTTTAGCGCCAGCTCTATTTCCTCCAGTTCACTGTTTACCCAGATACGAACCGCCTGGAAGGTGCGGGTCGCGGGATGTTTGTGCTTATCCTTCACCGGCGTTGCCGCCGCGATCACTTCAGCCAGCTCTTTGGTGCGGGTCATTGGCTCAATGCGGTTGCGCTCAACGATGGCGCGGGCAATACGTTTGCCGAAGCGCTCTTCACCGAAGGTTTTGATCACCCAGGCGATATCCGCTTCGTCAGCAGTTTGTAACCACTCAGCGGCAGACTGGCCGCGTGTCGGATCCATGCGCATATCCAGCGGGCCATCGCGCATAAAGGAGAAGCCGCGTTCAGCATCATCAAGCTGTGGTGAAGAGACGCCGAGATCGAGCAGAATCCCGTCGATCTTGCCGGTCAGGCCGCGCTCAGCAACGTAATCCGCGAGCGCAGAAAAAGGTCCATGCACGATGGAAAAGCGAGGGTCATCGATGGTTTGCGCAACGGCAATTGCCTGCGGGTCGCGGTCAATTGCCAGCAGGCGTCCTTCCGCTCCAAGCTGAGAGAGGATTAAACGCGAGTGACCACCGCGACCAAAAGTGCCATCAATATAGATGCCGTCCGGACGAATATTCAGGCCGTTAACGGCCTCATCCAGCAGCACCGTTGTATGTTTATAATTTTCCATCATATTTATAGAGACAAGTCCTGCAGCCGTTCCGATAATGTTGCGGAATCAGACTGCTCAGCGTCGATATCTTCCTTGACCTGTTGATACCAGGTCGTTTCGTCCCACAGTTCAAACTTGTTGAACTGCCCGACCAGCATCACTTCTTTGGTCAGACCGGCATGTTGCCGCAGCACGGGCGCAATCAGTAATCGCCCTGCGCTATCCATCTGACACTCACTGGCATGTCCCAATAACAGTCGCTGCACGCGACGTTCCTGCGGGTTCATGCTCGACAGTCGCGACAGCTTTTGCTCAATGATTTCCCATTCAGGCAAAGGGTAAAGCAGCAGGCAGGGGGAGTTGATGTCAATGGTGCAAACCAGTTGACCCGAAGCGTTCTCAATCAGCTGGTCGCGGTATCGGGTTGGTACCGATAAACGCCCTTTGCTGTCGAGATTGACTAACGTTGCTCCACGGAACATACCAGCCTCACCCCTCCTCACCACTTTAACCCACAAATTCCCACCTGAAGGAGTTTACGGAGCGAGGGAAAAGCTTGTCAAGCCAGGACTCTCTCTATACGAACCCGAAAGTACCGTATTTACAGAGGCCGAGTGACCTGGTTAATAACTACACAACTGGCGAGGCAAAATTAACGTTATGAATATTTGTAAGAAAAAAACCGAATATGCACACGAGCGTTAAGACTCACTCAATATCATCGCAGGGAAATATAAAGTGTCAGTTTGCGACGCGGGCAGCATTTTAAGGCATATTGACCGGGGATAACAGCACCAGATTAACCGCAAGGCGATATGGATTCGTTCGCGAGCATTGCGGCCTGAAGGGGGGATCAAAAACGGCTGAATATTCATCGTCCGGCGCCTGTTTGTAACAAAACAATACAAAGATAAGCCGGTTAAAATTTATAAATGCTCTTTTTAAGGCCGAAATAGAGGCAAAAAAAATAGCAGCCTATGAATCGTAGAGATAAATCCTAATTTTTATCCGGGAATTATTTTCGCAATAACCGCGCAGCAAAAGGGGCAGTTTTCACCGCCCCTGAGGAAATATTAATGGCGGCTTAAAATTCCGCGCCGGTAGAGATTACGTTTGATACGGGTAAGCCCTGGTTTCGGCTTACGGGGTTCATCAAGGCTTGCCAGAACGATCTCCAGCACCCGCTCGGCGACATCGCGGTGACGTTGGGCCACGGCCAGCACCGGACACTGCAGGAAATCGAGCAGTTCGTTATCGCCGAAGGTTGCAATCGCCAGGTCGGATGGCAGCTTGCCGTCACGACGTAACGTAACGTCCATCACCCCCTGCAACAGAGCAAACGAGGTGGTAAACAACGCCTGCGGCATCGGGTGCGTTTCCAGCCACTTCTCGAACAGCTGAGCTGCCGCTTCGCGCTCATAGCTGTTGGCATACAGATAATGAACCTCACGCGGATCGTCTTTCCAGGCGGTACGGAAGCCCTGCTCGCGCAGGAAGCTTACGGAAAGTTCAGGTAACGCACCGAGATAGAGCACCGTTTCAGCCGGGAAGGTTCGTAACTCGGCGGCGAGCATTTCAGCATCATCCTGATCGGCACCCACTACGCTTGTGAAGTGTTCACGGTCGAGCGCCCGGTCCAGCGCCACTATCGGGAACGGATCGTTCGCCCAGCGCTGGTAGAAAGGATGCTCCGGCGGTAGGGAGGTCGAGACGATAATGGCATCAACCTGACGTTGCAGCAGATGCTCAATGCAGCGCATCTCGTTGTCGGGCTGATCCTCAGAGCAGGCGATCAGCAGCTGATAGCCGCGCTGGCGAGCCTGACGTTCCAGATAGTTGGCGATGCGGGTATAGCTGGTATTCTCCAGATCCGGGATCACCAGGCCGATAGAGCGGGTGCGCCCGGCACGTAAACCTGCGGCGACAGCATTGGGATGGTAATTATGCTCACGCACGACTGCCATCACTTTTTCAACGGTCTTATCGCTGACGCGGTACTGCTTTGCTTTACCGTTAATCACATAGCTGGCCGTGGTTCTCGACACGCCGGCGAGCCGGGCGATTTCATCCAGTTTCACAATTGCCCCTCAAAAAAAGAAAAGAGTCCATGGCCCTGTCAAGGTTATGGTTAAATCTTTTAACATCTAAACGCAGAATAGCCTTCACGGCAACCGCTTTTGTCTGCGTTATCGGCGGATTACGCAAAAAAAAGCCCGGCGTTAACGACCGGGCTGAAAGAGGCGAACCTTTTGCGCAACTAACGCATGATTTTATCGCCGCGCGACAGGCCAACCACGCCAGAGCGCGCAACTTCAACAATCTTTGCCACATCCCGGACTGACGCCAGGAACGCGTCCAGCTTATCGCTCGTACCCGCAAGCTGAACGGTATATATAGAAGGGGTGACGTCAATAATCTGCCCGCGGAAGATATCCGTGTTGCGTTTGACCTCTTCCCGGCCGTAACCGCTGGCCTGAATTTTCACCAGCATAACTTCACGTTCAACGTAAGCGCCCTGCCCCAACTCGCTGACGCGCAACACATCCACCAGCTTGTGCAGCTGCTTTTCGATCTGCTCAAGCACTTTCGCATCGCCCACGGTCTGGATGGTCATCCGGGAGAGCGTAGGGTCATCGGTCGGAGCGACGGTCAGGCTTTCAATGTTATAGCCGCGCTGGGCAAAAAGGCCAATAACGCGCGACAGTGCGCCCGACTCATTTTCCAGTAATACAGATAATATCCGGCGCATATCAGGTTCTCTCCGTTTTGCTTAACCACATTTCATCCATGCCGCCGCCGCGAATATGCATCGGATAAACGTGTTCCGTGCCGTCAACGATAACGTCCATGAAAACGAGGCGATTATTTTTAACGTGCGCAAGCGCTTCGGCGAGCTTTGCTTCCAGCTCTGACGGTTCCGTTACCCGCATGCCAACGTGGCCGTAGGCTTCAGCCAGACGCACGAAGTCCGGAAGCGACTTCATATAAGACTGAGAGTGGCGGCCGGAATAAATCATATCCTGCCACTGCTTCACCATGCCGAGATAGCCGTTATTCAGGTTCAGCACCAGCACCGGCAGCTCATATTGCAGCGCGGTAGAAAGCTCCTGAATATTCATCTGAATACTGCCGTCCCCCGTAACGCAAATTACCGTTTCGTTCGGCAGAGCCAGCTTCACTCCCAGCGCAGCGGGCAGGCCAAAGCCCATCGTGCCCAACCCGCCTGAGTTGATCCAGCGACGCGGTTTATCAAACGGGTAATACAGCGCAGCAAACATCTGGTGCTGGCCCACGTCTGAGGTCACATAGGCATCGCCGTTGGTCAGACGCCAGATCGTTTCGATCACCGCCTGCGGCTTAATGCTCTCACTTTGGGTGTCGTAGTTCAGGCGCTGACGGCTACGCCACTGCTCAATCTGCTGCCACCAGTCGCGTATCTCATCCAGCGGTTGGGTCGCGGTCTCTTGCGCCAGAAGATCAAGCATCTGATCCAGTACCTGCCGGGCATCCCCCACGATCGGCACATCCGCCGGTACCGTTTTGGAGATAGACGTAGGATCGATATCAATGTGCAGCACCGTCGCGTTCGGACAGTATTTCGCCAGGTTATTGGTGGTGCGATCGTCAAAACGCACCCCGACGGCAAAAATCACATCAGAATTGTGCATCGTCATGTTGGCTTCGTAGGTGCCGTGCATGCCCAGCATGCCCAGCGCCTGACGGTGGGTAGCCGGAAATGCCCCCAGCCCCATCAGCGATGACGCCACAGGGAGATTAAGCTTCTCAATCAGGTCGCGTAGCTGCGTTTCACAGGCGGCATTAACGGCGCCGCCCCCGACGTAGACCACGGGTTTTTTCGCTGCCAACAGCGTTTGCAGCGCGCGCTTAATCTGGCCCTTGTGCCCTTGCGTCGTCGGATTGTAAGAGCGCATGCTGACCGACTCCGGCCACAGGTACGGCAGCTTATTGGCCGGGTTGAGAATGTCTTTCGGCAGATCGACCACTACCGGCCCGGGACGACCGCTGGCGGCCAGCCAGAAGGCTTTTTTCAGTACCCCAGGAATGTCTTCAGTCTGCTTCACCAGGAAGCTGTGCTTCACGACCGGGCGTGAAATCCCCACCATGTCGCACTCCTGAAATGCATCGTAGCCAATCAGCGACGTCGCAACCTGTCCGGAGAGAATGACCAGCGGAATGGAGTCCATATAGGCAGTCGCAATGCCGGTAATGGCATTCGTCGCCCCCGGGCCGGAAGTGACCAGCACCACCCCAACTTCACCCGTGGCGCGCGCCAGGCCGTCAGCCATGTGCACGGCAGCCTGTTCATGACGCACCAGAACATGATCAATCCCGCCCACCGTGTGCAGTGCGTCATAAATATCAAGAACCGCACCTCCGGGGTAGCCGAACACCTGCTTCACGCCCTGATCGATAAGCGATCGGACGACCATTTCCGCGCCAGACAACATCTCCATGCTTCGCCTCCAGGCTTTTGTTATAGACGGTTGCAGAATTCAATTTCCGCGCCGTCTTCTGACAGGGTAATCCCGTCTTATAATTTGCAGAGTGATTGATACCTTAACCGCTCGTTATGAGGCAGGCAATTAGCAAGCGAGAAGCGAAAAAAGAGGTTAAAAGCAGAAAAAACAGCTGCCTGGCACAAATATGGTGAATTCAACTGAAATGAAGGAAGGTGGTGATTATTCATTTTTCAAAAAGGGGATGAATCAGGAAATCATCTATTTTTGAGCCTTCTTGAACTTCTGAAAAAAATGACATCAGAACAAAATAGCGTAAGCGTGAAAAACAACAGAATAAACCGCACATCCTCTTGCGGTTTATTCTCGCAGGGTTATCGACGACAGATATTAATCAGCAGCTCTTCCATCCACTGGTGTCCCTTATCCCGGCCCGCGGCTTCGTGCCATGAAAGGTAACAGGTACGGCTATTAAGCTTAAGCGGCAAAGGGAGAATTTGCAGGCTCAGCGATTCAGAGAACTCTTCCGCAAGCCAGCGCGGGGCAATCGCGACCAGCTGCGTTTGCGAGACGACGTTTAATACGCTTACCATCGCCATTCCCTGATAGGCCACGCTCGCCTGCTTATCGGCCGTGTCATACCACGGCTGACTAAATGAGGCATATCTGTCGAGGGCAACAACGGCATGCTGTTCGCTGTAAACATCACTTTCACGCAGCGGTGAATTCATGCGTGGATGTTTTTTACTGGCAACCAGCACCATTTCATCTTTGAACAAAGGAACGCAGGAAAATTCAGGACGTCGAAACTCCTCATACCCCAGAACGAACTCCGTTTCCTGATAACGAAGCTGATGTTCGGTGTTTTGATTTAATGATGATTTAAAAACGAGATGAATATTTGGCGCAATTTCTTCAACTTTATTATATATAACAGACGTCAAATAATTGTCTAACGGGCTGCACACGCAAAGGTGGAAGACACGCTCGCTGCTCAGCGGTTCAAAGCCCGATCCCGGCAGCTCATTTTGGACCAACTGTAGCGCCTGGCGGATAGAACCGAATAGCTGGAAGGCACGCGCGGTGGGCTGAATCCCTCTTCCGTAACGCACAAATAACTCGTCGTTAAACATCACTTTAAGACGGGCTACGGCATTACTGACGGCAGGTTGAGACATCCCCAGAGATTGTGCTGCTCGCGTAATATTCTGTTCCTGCATAACTGCATCAAAAACAGTCAACAGGTTAAGATCCACCGTGCGTAACTGAGGCTTAACCCCATCATAAGACTGAGGTTGGTTAATATTATTTTCTGGCATTTCTGACTCCACTGTCACGCTAAATTCCCTTTGCCAAAGTACAGTAATAACTTCGAAAAATATGATTTACCATGCAGATACAACAAGCGAAAGAGAATTGTTTAAAATTCGGAAAATATAAAGAGTCTCCCGACAAAAGATGAGATTGTGCATCCCATTAATGAAGAGATAAAAAATGGATCAAATGATATCTAAAACTTTAGTGCAGGCATGAAAACATAAACCAGACAAATAAACAATCACCTGCCTCGTTAATAATGACTTAAGCATTATTAAACTATTAATACAAGGCGCCCTTATTTTGTTAACAAATTTCTATCATTATCGTTAACCTAAATACGCGAAACCCATTCACTAAACTTATAAATCAATGAAAGTAAACACATTTCATTTCACATCATCCCGGCATAAACAATATGTTTAATTGCTACCAATTATATTCAAATTATTCCAGAGATGAATCTCTAGTCCAATAATAGACAATTAAATCGGCCTTCCGTGTAAAAACCAGCACAATTAGCTAATGTGTTGCCGAGGCTCAGGCACGCCGTTTGGACCGATTTTACTGGCAGGGGTTGACATGGATCGCCGTATCCAGTACCACTAAAAGCATATCGCATTTACCTGGAGCACGATTCATGATTCGCACCCTTCGTTTCACCGGTCTACTACTACTAAACGCATTCACTGTGCGCGGTAGACTGGCGGGCGAAACTCAGCGTTGAATCGTCACCAGTAACACTAAAAACCCGCGCCACTGCGCGGGTTTTTTTATGCTCGTAGCAAGGCGCCCTAAGACTGACAAGGACCAAACCCATGAGCCAGCAAGTCGTTATTTTCGATACTACCTTACGTGACGGTGAACAGGCATTACAGGCGAGCCTGAGCGTTAAAGAAAAATTGCAGATTGCGCTGGCCCTCGAACGTATGGGCGTGGACGTGATGGAGGTGGGTTTTCCCGTCTCTTCGCCGGGAGATTTTGAGTCAGTACAGACCATCGCCCGCACCATCAAGAACAGCCGCGTGTGCGGCCTGGCACGCTGCGTAGAGAAAGATATCGACGTGGCCGCGGAATCGCTGAAGGTCGCTGAAGCTTTCCGTATCCATACGTTTATCGCCACCTCCCCCATGCACATTGCGACCAAGTTACGCAGTACGCTGGATGACGTGATTGAACGTGCGGTGTACATGGTCAAGCGCGCGCGCAACTACACCGATGACGTCGAATTCTCCTGTGAAGATGCTGGCCGTACGCCGATTGAAGATCTGGCGCGCGTGGTGGAAGCCGCCATTAACGCAGGTGCCACAACTATCAACATCCCGGACACCGTCGGCTACACCATGCCGTTTGAGTTCTCCAGGATCATTACCGGCCTGTATGACCGCGTACCGAATATCGATAAAGCCATCATCTCCGTTCATACCCATGATGATTTGGGCCTGGCGGTAGGCAATGCCATCGCCGCCGTTCACGCCGGTGCGCGCCAGGTTGAAGGTGCGATGAACGGTATCGGCGAGCGCGCGGGCAACTGCTCGCTGGAAGAAGTGATCATGGCGATTAAAGTGCGCAAGGACATCATGAACGTGCACACCCGCATTAATCACCACGAAATCTGGCGCACCAGCCAGACCGTCAGCCAGATTTGTAATATGCCGATTCCGGCTAACAAGGCGATTGTCGGCACCGGCGCATTCGCGCACTCGTCCGGCATTCACCAGGACGGCGTGCTGAAGAACCGTGAAAACTACGAAATCATGACCCCGGAATCCATCGGCCTGAACCAGGTCCAGCTGAATCTGACCTCACGCTCTGGCCGTGCGGCGGTGAAACACCGAATGGAAGAGATGGGCTATCAGGAAAGCGACTACAACATGGATCAGCTGTACGACGCGTTCCTGAAGCTGGCCGACAAGAAAGGCCAGGTCTTCGATTACGACCTGGAGGCGCTGGCGTTCATCAACAAACAGCAGGAAGAGCCAGAGCACTTCCGCCTGGATTACTTCACCGTGCAGTCAGGCTCCAGCGATATCGCAACCGCCTCAGTCAAGCTTGCCTGCGGCGATGAAGTTAAAGCGGAAGCGGCCAACGGTAACGGCCCTGTGGACGCCATCTATCAGGCGATTAACCGTGTTACCGAGTACGACGTTGAGCTGGTGAAATACGACCTGACGGCTAAAGGGCACGGTAAAGACGCCCTGGGCCAGGTTGATATCGTCGTCAACTACAGCGGCCGCCGCTTCCACGGCGTGGGTCTGGCAACGGATATCGTCGAATCCTCCGCGAAAGCGATGGTGCATGTCCTGAACAACATCTGGCGCGCCGCTGAAGTGGAAAAAGAGTTGCAACGAAAAGCTCAGAATAAAGAGAACAACAAGGAAACCGTGTGATGTCGAAGAATTACCATATTGCTGTGTTGCCGGGTGACGGTATTGGCCCGGAAGTGATGGCACAGGCGCTGAAAGTTCTGGAAGCCGTTCGTTCGCGTTTTGCGATGAAAATCACCACCAGCCACTACGACGTGGGCGGTATTGCGATTGATAACCACGGTACGCCGCTGCCAAAAGCGACCGTGGAGGGCTGCGAGAATGCCGATGCCGTGCTGTTTGGCTCCGTGGGCGGGCCCAAGTGGGAACACCTTCCGCCGGCAGAACAGCCGGAGCGCGGCGCGCTGCTGCCCCTGCGTAAACATTTTAAACTGTTCAGCAACCTGCGCCCGGCGAAGCTGTATCAGGGGCTGGAAGAGTTTTGCCCGCTGCGTGCGGACATCGCGGCCAACGGCTTCGACATTCTTTGCGTGCGTGAGCTGACGGGCGGCATCTATTTCGGCCAGCCTAAAGGTCGCGAAGGCAGCGGCCAGCATGAAAAAGCGTTTGATACCGAGGTCTATCACCGTTTCGAAATTGAACGTATCGCCCACATCGCTTTTGAATCTGCGCGCAAACGCCGCCGTAAAGTGACGTCCATCGATAAAGCGAACGTGCTCCAGTCGTCTATTTTGTGGCGCGAGATCGTCAGCGAAGTCGCGAAGCAGTACCCGGACGTCGAGGTATCGCACATGTACATCGACAACGCGACGATGCAGCTGATTAAGGATCCGTCTCAGTTTGACGTGCTGCTCTGCTCCAACCTGTTCGGCGATATTTTGTCTGACGAGTGCGCGATGATCACCGGCTCTATGGGCATGCTGCCGTCGGCCAGCCTGAATGACGAAGGCTTTGGCCTGTACGAACCGGCGGGCGGCTCCGCGCCGGATATCGCAGGTAAAAATATTGCCAACCCGATTGCGCAAATTTTGTCTCTGGCCCTGCTGCTGCGCTACAGCCTGGATGCAGGCGATGCAGCAGCCGCAATAGAAAACGCCATTAACCGTGCGTTAGAAGAAGGTGTCCGTACCGGTGATTTAGCACGCGGTGCGGCGGCAGTCAGTACTGATGAAATGGGCGACATCATTGCCCGCTATGTCGCTGAAGGGGTGTAACCATGGCTAAGACGTTATATGAAAAGTTGTTTGATGCGCACGTTGTCTACGAGGCGCCAAACGAAACCCCGCTGCTGTACATTGACCGTCATCTGGTGCACGAAGTGACCTCACCTCAGGCCTTCGACGGGCTGCGCGCGCACAAGCGCCCGGTTCGCCAGCCGGGTAAAACCTTCGCCACGATGGACCACAACGTCTCCACTCAGACTAAAGACATCAACGCGTCCGGCGAAATGGCGCGCATCCAGATGCAGGAACTGATCAAGAACTGCAACGAGTTTGGCGTTGAGCTGTACGATTTAAACCACCCGTATCAGGGCATCGTCCACGTTATGGGCCCTGAGCAGGGCATTACCCTGCCGGGCATGACCATCGTCTGCGGCGACTCTCATACCGCGACGCACGGCGCGTTTGGTGCCCTGGCGTTCGGGATTGGTACCTCTGAAGTTGAACACGTTCTGGCGACGCAGACCCTGAAACAGGGCCGTGCCAGGACCATGAAGATTGAAGTGAAGGGCAAGGCCGCGCCGGGCATTACCGCGAAAGATATCGTGCTGGCGATTATCGGCAAAACCGGCAGCGCAGGCGGCACCGGGCACGTTGTGGAATTTTGCGGTGACGCTATCCGGGCGCTGAGCATGGAGGGTCGTATGACCCTGTGCAACATGGCCATTGAAATGGGCGCCAAAGCGGGCCTGGTTGCGCCAGATGAAACCACCTTCAGCTACGTGAAGGGTCGTTTGCATGCCCCTAAAGATCGAGATTTTGTGGATGCCGTTGAGTACTGGAAAACCCTGAAAACGGACGACGGCGCCACCTTCGATACCGTGGTGACGCTGCAGGCGGAAGACATCGCGCCGCAAGTAACCTGGGGCACTAACCCGGGCCAGGTGATCTCCGTCAACGACAGCATTCCCGATCCGGCGTCCTTCGCCGATCCGGTCGAACGCGCCAGTGCGGAAAAAGCGCTGGCCTATATGGGGCTGAAGCCAGGCGTGCCGCTGACCGACGTAAACATTGATAAAGTGTTCATCGGTTCCTGCACCAACTCCCGTATCGAAGATTTACGCGCGGCGGCAGAGATTGCCAAAGGTCGCAAAGTGGCCCCGGGCGTGCAGGCGCTGGTAGTGCCGGGTTCCGGCCCGGTGAAAGCTCAGGCGGAAGCAGAAGGCCTGGATAAGATCTTTATTGAAGCGGGCTTCGAGTGGCGCTTGCCGGGCTGCTCCATGTGTCTGGCGATGAACAACGACCGCCTGAATCCGGGCGAGCGCTGCGCTTCTACCAGCAACCGTAACTTTGAAGGCCGCCAGGGCCGCGGTGGACGCACCCATCTGGTCAGCCCGGCTATGGCCGCCGCTGCGGCTGTCACCGGCCATTTCGCCGATATTCGCAGCCTGAAATAAGGAGACAATCATGGCAGAGAAATTTACCCAACATACGGGCCGGGTTGTCCCGCTGGACGCCGCAAACGTCGATACTGACGCCATCATTCCTAAACAGTTTTTGCAGAAAGTGACCCGCACGGGCTTTGGTGCGCACCTGTTCAACGACTGGCGTTTCCTCGACGATAAGGGCGAAGTGCCCAACCCCGAGTTCGTCCTGAACTTCCCGGAATACGAAGGCGCATCCATTCTGCTGGCGCGGGAAAACTTTGGCTGCGGTTCATCCCGTGAGCATGCGCCATGGGCACTGACCGACTACGGCTTTAAGGTGGTAATCGCCCCGAGCTTTGCGGATATCTTCTACGGCAACAGCTTCAACAACCAGCTGCTGCCGGTGACGCTGAGCGACGAACAGGTGGATGAGCTGTTTGCGCTGGTGCAGGCGAATCCGGGCATGGCGTTTGAAGTGGATCTGGAAGCGGAAGTGGTAAAAGCAGGTGAAAAGACCTACAGCTTCAGCATCGACGCTTTCCGTCGCCACTGCATGCTGAACGGTCTGGACAGCATTGGCCTGACGCTGCAGCACGAAGACGCTATCTCCGCCTACGAGAAGCAACAGCCTGCGTTTATGGGCTAAAGGCAATGGCCCGCAGCATGCGGGCCATTGATAAGGGTGCGTTGAGGCGTAACCACGCTGGAGAGGCGGGGAAAACCCCGCCAATACCGCTAACGTTTTGCTTCGTAAGCCAACACTGCCGCCAGCTCCGTTTTCTCCTGTCTGAAATGCAGCTCACACAGCGAGTCGCGTACCATCCAGGTGAAGATCAACAGCGTTGAACAGATCAGAAACAAACCTAACAGCAGAGTACGTTTTGGCATTCCAGCCTCCTTATTGCTTTTCGGCAATGAAGAGACTAACCTCGCAATGATGGTTGTGAAGTTTGTCTCCCCATCAGTTTTTTTGATGTGGGACTCTCCACTGTTTGCCTCTTGCGAAAGCCTGAGGCAAACAGCCTCAAGCACCCGCCACGCACTCTATGCTCCTTAGCCGCACCTGTCAGAAAGTCATTTCATTTCGTGAAGCAGCCTTCCAGAATCAGACGTCTTTAACCCTGCACGTTAAGGCCAGCGTGACGACGGATATCGCCGCAATCATCCAGTAAACCGAGGCGTGGCCATAGCTTTGCGCCAGCGCGCCCTGAATCACACCCGCAAGAATGACGCCCGTCGAGATGCTGTTGGTAAAAAGCGTGGTCGCAGAGCCCGCACGGCCGGGCATTAAATCCTGGAACCAGAGCATGCCGATCCCGGCGACAATCCCGATGAATACGGCGTTAAACAGCTGAAGCGCCAGTAACGCCTCACGGGAATGGAAAAGGAGTAGCCCCGCGTAGAACAGCACGCCGGCCGCCACGGCGACAATCATCATCCGGCGCTTTCCGAAACGCTTAACGTAATACCCCGCCAGAATCATCGCCGGGATTTCCAGCCCGGCGGCGGTCCCCATTAAGATCCCGGCGAGCTTGTCCGGCAGGCCCAGATCGCTGCTGATCCACAGCGGCATATCGATGATATACATGGTGTTGCAGGTCCACATCAGCGTGGAAGCAATAAACAGCATGCGGACGTTTTTATCCTGCCAGCCGCTCACCTGGGTTAACGGTTTATCCGTCGTTTGCTCGACCCGGGCAACAGACGGCAGCGCAAAAGCAATCAGCGCCAGGCTAACGGCAAAAATCCCCGCCGCGATGGAAAACATAGCGGTGAAGCCATAGTTCAGCGCCAGCATGAACGCCAGCGGCGGGCCGATAACCCAGGCGAGTGAGAGCTGGGCACGCATCACCGAGCTGAACATCACTACTTCACGCGCCGAGTTATCGGCATATTCCCGGGCCAGCGCGAACAGCTGCGGCATGGCGGTGTTGGCCAGCGAGGCTAGCAGTACGCCGCAGGTGATTAGCGTCAGGTAATGGCGGTTGAAGGCAAAGAGCAGCGCGTTGCCCACGGCCATGGCGCAGCAAAAGAGGATCAATTTGCGGCGATCGCCCCGGCTGTCGGATCGTTTCGCCAGCCACAGGCTGACCAGGATCCCGGCGATAGCGTTGACGGTATAAAACAGGCCGACCCAAAACGGCTGCGCCCCCACCTCGCGGCTGAGAAACAGGCTCAGCGTCGGTGCCTGAAGCGCGCCGGCTACGCCCATCATGAAGGCCACCAGCATAAAAGCGGCATACACGCCGTTCAGGCGTCGCCCCATCGTCATCAACCAGAGCATGCGCAAATCCTTATGAAAGCGAATCGAAATTGGGTGAAATAGTAAACGAAAAAAGCCAGCAAAAACATTTTGCTGGCGGGTGATTAGCACCAATACTCAGTCACACATGATCGAGGCGAGTTAGCGAGAAGAGGTCGGTTTCGTAACGTCCCACTGCATCAGATCTTCCAGTATTCTCAGCCGCTGCTCTGCGCACTGGCGGGCCAGCCAGGACACTCCTTTTGTCGCTGAAAAATAGTGCTGATAAAACTGACGTGCGGTAGACCTCTTCATAATTTACCTCCTCGCTTCATCGGGAAGAATTATTGGCTTAATATAGGGATTAATAAATTGCTGATTTTTTGTCAGGAGTTCCCCTTTTATGTCGTCTGGTCGTCTGCAACAACAATTTATCCGCCTGTGGCAGTGCTGCGAGGGGCAATCGCAGGAGACCACGCTGAACGAGCTGGCAGAACTCCTCAACTGCTCTCGCCGCCACATGCGTACGCTGCTTAATACCATGCAGCAGCAGGGCTGGCTTAACTGGGAGGCCGAGGCCGGGCGCGGCAAGCGTTCGCGCCTGACCTTCCTCTATACCGGGCTGGCGCTGCAGCAACAGCGGGCGGAGGATCTGCTGGAGCAGGACCGCATCGATCAGCTGGTACAGCTGGTGGGCGACAAGGCCGCCGTGCGCCAGATGCTGGTCTCGCATCTTGGGCGCAGCTTTCGCCAGGGGCGCCATATTCTGCGGGTGCTCTACTACCGTCCGATGAAAAATCTGCTGCCCGGCACGGCGCTGCGCCGCTCTGAAACCCACATGGCCCGGCAGATATTCAGCGGCTTGACGAAAATAAATGAGGAAAATGGGGAACTGGAAGCGGATATTGCCCACCACTGGCAGCAGCTGTCCCCGCTGCACTGGCGCTTCTTTTTACGCCCCGGGATCCACTTCCACCACGGACGCGAGCTGGAGATGCGGGACGTCATCGGCTCCCTGGAGCGGGCCCGCACGCTCCCGCTCTATTCGCATATCGCGCGGATCCACTCCCCGACGGCCTGGACGCTGGACATTGAGCTGTCGCAGCCGGACAAATGGCTTCCGTGGCTGCTGGGCTATGTGCCCTCGATGATCCTGCCCGGCGAGTGGGGATCGCTCAACAATTTTGCCAGCCTGCCGATCGGTACGGGCCCCTACTCCGTTTCGCGCAATAACAATAATCAGCTCAAGATCCGCGCCTTTGATGACTATTTTGGCTATCGGGCGCTGATCGACGAAGTTAACGTCTGGGTATTACCTGATCTTAACGAGGAGCTGAGCGCAGGCCTGACGCTGGAAGGGCCAACAACAAGCGAAAAGGCTTTCGAAAGTCGCCTGGAAGAGGGGTGTTATTACCTGCTCTTTGATAGCCGCAGCCATCGCGGCGCAAACCACGACGTTCGCAAGTGGATCAGCCATATTCTGGCCCCTGCTAACCTGATTTATCATGCAGAGGAGCAATACCAGACGTGGTGGTTCCCGGCCTATGGCCTGCTCCCGCGCTGGCACCATGCTCAGCCGGTGCGCAGTGAAAAACCTGCCGGGCTTGAGACCATCACCCTCAGCTATTACCGCGATCACATTGAGCACCGGTTTATCGCAAGGATCATGAGTAAGCTGCTGGCGGCCGAGGGCGTGACGCTGGCGATACAGGAAGTGGATTATGATGAATGGCACCGCGGTGACGTCGTCAGCGATATCTGGCTCAACAGCGCAAACTTCACGCTGCCGCTTGATTTCTCACTCTTTTCTCACCTGTATGAAGTGCCGCTCATTCAGCACTGCATCAACCGGGACTGGCAGCAGGACGCCGCGCGGTGGCGGGCGGGAGAAATGGATCTGGCCGCCTGGTGTCAGGAGCTGCTGGCCGGGCAGACGATCGTACCGCTGATCCACCACTGGCTGCTGATCCAGGGGCAGCGCAGCATGCGCGGCCTGCGGATGAATACCCTGGGCTGGTTTGATTTTAAATCCGCCTGGTTTGCGCCGCCGGAGCCATAACGCTTTCGTAATATTCACCAAATCATTACAATAGCGCCGTTCTCAACGGGGTGCTGCATCACTGATGTGCGCTGAGATAATACCCGTCGAACCTGATCCGGATAACGCCGGCGAAGGGATTTGAGGCTGTCTCTCAAAATCCTTTGCCACTCAACCCTGAGGTGCAAAGTGTTAAAAAACGTTCTTCCTCTGCTGGCGCTGTTTGCGCTGCCTGTTTTTGCCAAGCCCGTGCTCACGGTTTACACCTATGACTCTTTCTCCGCCGACTGGGGCCCCGGCCCGGCGGTTAAAAAAGCCTTTGAGGCCGACTGCGGCTGCGAGCTGAAGTTCGTGGCGCTGGAAGATGGCGTGTCGCTGCTTAACCGTCTGCGCATGGAAGGGAAAAACAGCAAAGCCGACGTGGTGCTCGGGCTGGATAACAACCTGCTGGAAGCCGCCACGCAAACCCGATTGTTTGCTAAAAGCGGCGTTGCGGCAGAGGCCGTTAAGGTGCCTGGCGGCTGGAAAAACGAGACCTTCGTTCCCTTTGATTACGGCTACTTTGCTTTCGTCTACGACAAAAACAAGCTGAAAAACCCGCCGAAAAGCCTGAAAGAGCTGGTCGAAAGCGACCAGAAATGGCGCGTAATTTATGAAGATCCGCGTACCAGCACCCCGGGCCTTGGCCTGCTGCTGTGGATGCAAAAGGTCTACGGGGATAAAACGGCGGAAGCGTGGCAGAAGCTGGCCGCCAAAACCGTGACCGTCACCAAAGGCTGGAGCGAGGCCTACGGCCTGTTCCTGAAAGGGGAAAGCGATCTTGTACTGAGCTACACCACCTCCCCGGCCTACCACATTATTGCCGAGAAGAAAGACAATTACGCTGCCGCGAACTTTGCTGAAGGGCATTATCTGCAGGTGGAAGTGGCGGCGCGCACCGCCGCCAGCAAACAGCCGGAGCTGGCCGAAAAATTCCTGAAATTTATGGTTTCACCGGCATTCCAGAACGCCATTCCGACAGGCAACTGGATGTACCCGGTGACTGACGTTGCGCTGCCGCCGGGCTTTGAGCAGCTGAACAAACCGCAAACCTCGCTGGAGTTTACGCCGCAGCAGGTTGCTGCCCAGCGCGCCGCATGGATAAGTGAATGGCAACGCGCCGTCAGCCGCTGATCGCCGGCTGGTTACTCCCGGGACTGCTCGCCGCCATGCTGATGGTGGCGGTCAGCCTGGGCGCATTCCTTGCGCTGTGGTTTAACGCGCCGGAGAGCGATCTGCTCGCGCTCTGGCACGACGGCTATCTCTGGCACGTTATCCGCTTCTCCTTCTGGCAGGCGTTTATCTCCGCGCTGCTGTCGACGATCCCGGCAATTTTTCTCGCCCGCGCCCTGTATCGACGGCGTTTTCCCGGCAGGCAGGCCCTGCTGCGCCTGTGCGCCATGACGCTGATCCTCCCCGTGCTGGTCGCGGTGTTTGGCATCCTGAGCGTTTACGGCAGGCAGGGCTGGCTGGCATCCCTGTTCAGCCTGCTTGGCCTGGAGTGGACCTTCTCTCCCTACGGGCTGCAGGGCATTCTGCTGGCGCACGTTTTCTTCAACATGCCGATGGCAACGCGCCTCTTTTTGCAGGCCCTGGAAAACATTCCCGGCGAGCAGCGCCAGATTGCCGCCCAGCTCGGCATGCGCGGCTGGTCGTTCTTCCGCTTTGTCGAATGGCCCTGGCTGCGACGCCAGATTGCCCCGGTTGCCGCGCTGATCTTTATGCTCTGCTTCGCCAGCTTTGCGACCGTGCTCTCTCTCGGCGGCGGGCCGCAGGCCACCACGATTGAGCTGGCTATCTATCAGGCGTTAAGTTACGACTACGATCCTGGCCGCGCCGCGCTGCTGGCCATCGTACAGATGATTTGCTGTCTGGCGCTGGTGTTATTGAGCCAGCGTCTGAGCAAAGCGATCCCCGCAGGAAGCAATAACATTACCGGCTGGCGCGATCCGCAGGACAGCCTGCACAGCCGCATCACGGATGTGATGCTGATCGCACTGGCCCTCCTGCTTCTGCTCCCGCCGCTGCTGGCCGTCATCGCTGATGGGCTGAATAGCAATGTGCTGTCGGTATTGCAACAGCCTGTCCTGTGGCAGGCTACGTGGACCTCGTTGCGCATCGCGCTGGCAGCCGGGCTGGTCTGCGTGCTCCTGACCATGATGCTGCTCTGGAGCAGCCGCGAGCTTTATGCGCGCCATGCCCGCAAGGCCGGACACGCGCTGGAGCTGACGGGCATGCTGATTCTGGCAATGCCCGGCATCGTGCTGGCGACCGGTTTCTTTTTACTGTTTAACAGCACCATCGGCCTGCCGGAAAGCGCCGACGGGATCGTTATCTTTACCAACGCCCTCATGGCTATCCCGTATGCGCTTAAGGTGCTGGAAAACCCGATGCGGGATGTGAACAGCCGGTATAGCGTCCTGTGTCAGTCCCTTGGGATAGCAGGCTGGCGGCGTTTGAAGGTGGTCGAGCTACGCGCCCTGAAGCGCCCGCTCGCCCAGGCGCTGGCCTTCGCCTGCGTGCTGTCGATTGGCGATTTTGGCGCAGTGGCCCTCTTTGGCAACGAAGATTTCCGCACGCTGCCGTTCTGGCTTTATCAGCAAATTGGCTCTTACCGCAGCCAGGACGGTGCCGTCACGGCGCTGCTGCTGCTGATCCTGTGCTTTGCCTTATTTACCGTTATCGAAAAACTTCCGGGGCGTGATGCTAAAACTGACTGATGTAACCTGGCTTTACGAGCACCTGCCTATGCGCTTTACCCTCTCCGTTCGCCAGGGTGAGCGTATTGCGGTGCTTGGCCCAAGCGGTGCCGGAAAAAGTACCCTGCTCAATTTAATTGCCGGTTTCTTGCAGCCTGCCAGCGGATCGATAGCGATCGATAATCGTGATTTTACCCACGCCCCTCCGGCTATACGTCCGGTGTCGATGCTGTTTCAGGAAAACAACCTGTTCAATCACCTCACGGTGTGGCAGAACATCGCGCTGGGGATGGATCCGGGGCTGAAGCTCAATACCGCGCAGCGGCAGAAGCTGGGAGCAATCGCTGAACAAATGGGCCTGTCCTCGCTTGTCGACAGGCTGCCCGGCGAACTCTCCGGCGGCCAGCGCCAGCGGGTGGCGCTGGCGCGTTGCCTGGTGCGCGAACGGCCGCTGCTGCTGCTCGACGAACCTTTCTCGGCGCTCGACCCGGCCCTGCGCCAGGAGATGCTCTCGCTGGTGGAGGAGGTTTGCCAGCGCCAGCAGATTGCGATGCTGATGGTCTCGCACAGCATTGAGGATGCCGCGCGCATCGCGCCGCGATCGGTGGTGATCGCGGAGGGACGGATTTTGTGGGATGGAGAAACAGAAGAACTTCTGAGTGGTAACACGGGGGCGTCTTCATTGTTGGGCATTCGTGCGGTCTGACGCCCTCACCCTGGCCCTCTCCCACGGGGAGAGGGAAAACTTCTTAACGGCTCACCACCTTCAACAGGATCTCGCCGTACACCGGCATCAGCGGATGGCGAATCAATGCCACCAGCGCCACCACCGCAACGCCCAGCGTCAGCGGCGCCAGCCACATCAGGCGAGCGCGCGGGAGATAGCGCGTCAGGCGATCGACGCTGGCTTTTGCGCTGCGCCACAGCCGCCAGCAGAGCCAGGCCGCCAGCCAGAGCAGCACCGCCGTTGCCAGCAGCAGCCACTTAAACTCACCGCTTTGCATACCGTCAGGAATATCAATGGCCGCGCCCGCGAGGATCCCCGGCAGGAAGTAGAACGGCGGCCAGAAGACGCAGCCGATGATGTTCGGCACCACGAATTTCGCGACGGGCAGATCCAGCATGCCGGCAACCATCGGCACCAGCGGACGCGTTGGCCCGACAAAACGCCCCACGAGGATAGTAAACATGCTGTGCTGGTGCAGGGCGTGCTCGGTCTTATCCAGCAGCGCTTTGTGTTTTTTCAAAAACGACCAGCGGTGCAGCGGCTTCTTAAAGCGCCAGCCCAGCCAGAAGGAGATCCAGTCCCCCAGAAAACAGCCGATCGTACCGGCCAGCCACGCCTGCCAGAAATTGACCTCACCGCTGCCAATCAGCGCTCCAAGCCCCGCCATCAGTACGGTGCCGGGCAGGATCAGCCCGACCAGCGCCAGCGATTCGAGAAACGCCACCAGCGTTACCGCGATGAGCGAATACATAACGGACTGGGTAATAAAATGTTCCAGCAATGCCTGCATAACTATTCCGGTCAGAAAACGAATCAGCGATTCTGCTTAGCGCCCTGCACCGCGTCAAGGCAACAATTGTCTGAATAGTTTACAGGGTGCTTTCTGAGTTCACCTGTATGTTTAGCTTTTTTTACCGATTATTCACATCCAGCGCGAAATTCACTGGGGCTGGCGCCAGTGCATTTTTTAAATACGCGGGAAAAATAGAGCTGATCTTCAAAGCCCACGTTGCGCCCGACGGTAGCAATAGGCATTCGGGTGGTGCTGAGCAGCAGTTTCGCCTGGCTGATGCGCTGATCCTCACGCCAGCTCAGCACGCTGACGCCAAGCTGCTGGCGAAACAGATGCGACAGGCGTGACGGCGACAGGCAGACGTGCTGGGCGACGCTGGCGATATCAAACTGGCTGTCCGCCAGGTGGTCGCTGATGTACTGGCAGGCGTCACGCACGCGGTTGTCCAGCGGCGGGTTAAGCGACTCGTTGATGGCCTCCATGCGCCGCAGCAGCACCTGCTCCAGCAGGTTAATGGCCAGCAGTTCGGCATAGCGCCCGCCCGCCTGCCCCGCCTCTATAATCTGCGCGAAAAGTTCACGGAACTGTGCCAGATGCGCTTCATCCGGACGATAAAAGCCGGTATGGGCGAAAATGGCCGGCCACGACAGCCACTCCTGCCAGTAGGCGCGCGGACGGAAATAGACCCACTGGTGATACCACTCTTTGGCGTCCGGGTGACGTCCGTAGTGGTGGATCTCCCCGGGGGGAAACAGCAGCATATCGCCGGGACGGCAGACGAATTGCCGATCGCCGTTTTTGATCACCCCCTCCCCGCGTACGGTAAGGTTCAAAATATACCCTTTCATGCCGAGCGGTCGATCGACGTAAAAATCGAGATAACCCTCGGCCTCAATTGGCGTCAGCCCCGCCACCAGATGGGCGTTAAATGAGTAGCCCGGCAGTAAGGGATCGTTTTGCGGTTCGGCCATAGATTCAGTTCTCCCAAGGGTCCTGAAGGAAACCAATTGTCCATATCGTTAAAAGCAGTATAAAAAGGGGCCGCGAAAAGATCCAAAAAGCATCACGCTTCTTTTACGTCCGCCATGTTTCAGCCTTTTCCCCTGATTTATCTGCCGACAGGGGCAGATAAGCAGTAACAAAAGTGTCTATAAGTACGGCAGAAATGTCCACATTGAATATTTGCACGGCGTCACACTTTCCGTTGCTACAGCAATTTTATCCATAAGATTAGCGGATCCTGCCTGACGATTTTTGTCCCCAGTCTCTAATGTTCTTTCATACCTGTTTTCTGGATGGAGCAACACCATGGCAATTGCAATTGGCCTCGATTTTGGCAGCGACTCGGTTCGCGCGCTGGCAGTGGACTGTACGACTGGCCAGGAGATAGCAACCAGCGTTGAGTGGTACCCGCGCTGGCAAGAGGGGCGCTACTGCGATGCGCCGAATAACCAGTTCCGCCACCACCCGCGTGATTACATTGAATCTATGGAAGCGGCGATGAAAGCCGTGCTGGCTGAACTGACGGATGCCCAGCGGGCCGACGTGGTGGGGATTGGCGTCGACAGCACCGGTTCAACGCCGGCCCCGGTTGATGCCGAAGGCCGCGTGCTGGCGCTGCGCCCGGAGTTTGCCGACAACCCGAACGCCATGTTCGTGCTGTGGAAAGACCATACCGCCGTGGAAGAGGCGGAAGCCATCACCCGCCTGTGCCATGAGCCAGGCCACACCGACTACTCCCGCTACATCGGTGGGATTTACTCCAGCGAATGGTTCTGGGCCAAGATCCTTCACGTTACCCGCGCGGACGCTTCGGTTGCGCAGGCGGCGGCATCATGGATTGAGCTGTGCGACTGGGTGCCTGCCCTGCTCTCCGGCACCACCCGCCCGCAGGATATCCGCCGCGGCCGCTGTAGCGCCGGGCATAAATCCCTGTGGCATGAAAGCTGGGGCGGCCTGCCTCCAGCCGCGTTCTTCGACGAGCTCGACCCGATTATCAACAAGAACCTGACATATCCGCTGTTTACCGACACCTTCACCGCCGATATTCCGGTCGGCACGCTCTGCGAAGAGTGGGCAAAGCGCCTCGGCCTGCCGCAAAACGTGGCGATCTCCGGCGGCGCGTTTGACTGCCACATGGGCGCCGTGGGCGCGGGTGCGCAGCCCAATACGCTGGTGAAAGTGATCGGCACCTCTACATGCGACATTCTGACGGCGGACAAAACGACCGTTGGCGACCGCGCGGTGAAGGGTATCTGCGGCCAGGTTGACGGCAGCGTGGTGCCGGACTTCATCGGCCTCGAAGCCGGTCAGTCCGCTTTCGGCGACATCTACGCCTGGTTTGGCCGCGTGCTCGGCTGGCCGCTGGATCGCCTGGCGGCGGCGCATCCCGAGCTGAAAACCCAGATTGACGAGAGCAAAAAACAGCTTCTGCCGCAGCTCACGGAGGCCTGGGCAAAAAATCCGTCTCTCGATCACCTGCCGGTAGTGCTGGACTGGTTTAACGGTCGCCGCACGCCGTTTGCGAACCAGCGTCTGAAAGGGGTGATTACCGACCTCAACCTGGCGACCGACGCGCCGGCGCTGTTTGGTGGCCTGATTGCAGCCACCGCATTCGGCGCGCGCGCCATCATGGAGTGCTTCACCGAACAGGGCATCGACGTAAACAACGTGATGGCTCTGGGCGGTATCGCCCGTAAAAACCCGGTGATCATGCAGGCCTGCTGCGACGTGCTCAACCGTCCGCTGCAGATTGTGGCCTCCGATCAGTGCTGTGCGCTGGGCGCGGCGATTTTCGCGGCCGTGGCCGCAGGCGTTCATGCCGATATTCCGACCGCGCAACGGCATATGGCGAGCGCCGTCGAAACCACGCTCCAGCCGCGTGCCGGACAGGCACAACGCTTCGAACAGCTTTATCAGCGCTACCAGCAATGGGCAAAAAGCGCCGAACTTCACTATCTCCCTGTCGCCGCCCCGGCCAAACGCACCGCGGACACTACGGCAACCCTGACCCATTAAGGACACGATGATGACCATTTTTAATAATTATGAAGTGTGGTTTGTGATTGGCAGCCAGCATCTGTACGGACCGGAAGCGCTACAGCAGGTGACGAAACACGCGGAGCACGTTGTTAACGCCATGAACGCCGAAGCCAAACTGCCGTGCAAACTGGTGTTAAAGCCGCTGGGGACCACCCCGATGAAATCACCAACATCTGCCGTGACGCCAACTACGACGACAAATGCGCCGGTCTGGTGGTGTGGCTTCACACCTTCTCACCGGCCAAAATGTGGATCAACGGCCTGGCCATCCTCAACAAGCCGCTGCTGCAGTTCCACACCCAGTTCAATGCCTCCCTGCCGTGGGACAGCATCGACATGGACTTCATGAACCTGAACCAGACCGCGCACGGCGGCCGCGAATTCGGCTTCATCGGCGCGCGTATGCGTCAGCAGCATGCGGTCGTGACCGGCCACTGGCAGGACGGTCAGGCGCAGCAGCGTATCGGCGCCTGGATGCGTCAGGCGGTCTCTAAGCAGGATACCCGTCACCTTAAAGTGGTGCGTTTCGGCGACAACATGCGTGAAGTTGCCGTAACCGACGGCGACAAAGTGGCCGCGCAGATCAAGTTCGGCTTCTCCGTGAATACCTGGGCGGTGGGCGACCTGGTGCAGGTGGTGAATGACATCAGCGATGGCGACGTGAACGCGCTGGTAGACGAATACGAAAGCAGCTACCGCCTGACGCCTGCGGCACAAATTAACGGCGACAAGCGCCAGAACGTGCTGGACGCGGCGCGCATTGAGCTGGGCATGAAGCGCTTCCTGGAACAGGGCGGCTTCCACGCCTTTACCACTACCTTTGAAGATCTCCACGGCCTGAAGCAGCTACCGGGCCTGGCGGTACAACGCCTGATGCAGCAGGGCTACGGCTTTGCGGGCGAAGGCGACTGGAAAACTGCCGCTCTGCTTCGCATCATGAAGGTGATGTCGACCGGTCTGCAGGGCGGCACCTCCTTTATGGAGGACTATACCTACCACTTCGAGAACGGTAACGATCTGGTGCTCGGCTCGCACATGCTGGAAGTGTGCCCCTCCATCGCGGTTGAAGAGAAGCCGATCCTCGACGTACAGCACCTCGGCATCGGCGGCAAGGCGGACCCGGCTCGTCTGATCTTCAACACCCGTACCGGCCCGGCCATCAACGCCAGCCTGATCGACCTCGGCGATCGTTTCCGCCTGCTGGTGAACTGCGTCGATGCGGTTGAAACCCCGCACTCCCTGCCAAAACTGCCGGTCGCGAACGCCCTGTGGAAAGCACAGCCTGACCTGCCAACCGCGTCAGAAGCGTGGATCGTGGCGGGCGGCGCGCACCACACCGTCTTCAGCCACGCGCTGGATCTTAACGACATGCGTCAGTTCGCCGAGCTGCACGATATCGAGCTGACCGTTATCGATAACGATACCCGCCTGCCTGCCTTTAAGGACGCGCTGCGCTGGAACGAAGTCTATTACGGTTCAAAACGTTAAGTACGGAGAGCCCGGCGGCGCAGCGCTTGCCGGGCCTGGAGACAGCAATGCTAGAAGATCTTAAACGTCAGGTTCTCGAAGCTAACCTGGCGCTGCCAAAACATAACCTGGTGACGCTTACCTGGGGGAACGTCAGCGCCGTCGATCGCGAAAAAGGCGTGTTCGTGATCAAGCCTTCGGGCGTGGATTACACGGTGATGACCGCGGAGGATATGGTGGTGGTCAGCATCGAAACGGGCGAAGTGGTTGAAGGCAACAAAAAGCCCTCCTCCGATACGCCCACGCATCGCCTGCTGTACCGGTCATTCCCGACCATCGGCGGCATCGTGCATACCCATTCGCGTCACGCCACCATCTGGGCGCAGGCCGGCCAGTCCATTCCGGCTACCGGCACCACCCACGCGGACTACTTTTACGGCACCATTCCGTGCACGCGGCTGATGACCGACGCGGAGATCGGCGGCGAGTATGAATGGGAAACCGGCAACGTGATTGTCGAAACTTTCGAAAAACAGGGTATCGACGCGGCGCAAATGCCCGGCGTGCTGGTGCACTCCCACGGCCCGTTTGCCTGGGGCAAAAACGCGGAAGATGCGGTGCATAACGCGATAGTGCTGGAAGAGGTCGCCTATATGGGGATCTTCTGTCGCCAGCTGGCACCGCAGCTGCCGGATATGCAGCAGACCCTGCTGGATAAACACTACCTGCGCAAGCACGGCGCGAAGGCCTATTACGGGCAATAAACTGTATATAAACCCAGCATAAAAACGTTAACCAGGCTATAATCAGGCCTGGTTTGTTTTATGGGATAACGGCGTGGCACAGGCGCAAGAAGGCTTTTTACTGACCCGACACTGGCGGGATACCCCTCAGGGTACCGAGGTCGCGTTCTGGCTGGCCACGGATAACGGCCCGCTGCACGTTACCCTGCCGCCCCAGGAGTCCGTGGCGTTTATCCCTGAACACCACGTCGAGAAAGTAAAGCAGCTCCTGCACGGTGAAAACGGCTGGCGCCTTACTCCCCTTGAGCTGAAAGATTTCCACCGCCAGCCGGTTTATGGCCTCTACTGTCGCGCCCATCGCCAGCTGATGCGCTATGAAAAACTGCTCCGCGAAGCGGGCGTGACGCTCTATGAAGCCGACATCCGCCCGCCGGAACGTTTTCTGATGGAGCGGTTTATTACCGCTCCCGTCTGGGTCGACGGCGCTGAGCAGAACGGTTGTCTCGTGAACGCGCGCCTGAAACCTAACCCGCACTATCGCCCGCCGATGAAGTGGGTCTCGCTGGATATCGAAACCACCCGCCACGGTGAACTGTACTGCATCGGCCTGGAGGGCTGCGGGCAGCGGGTTGTCTATATGCTCGGCCCGCCAAACGGCGACGCGTCTGCGCTGGATTTTCATCTGGAATACGTTACCAGCCGACCACAGCTGCTGGAGAAGCTTAACCAGTGGTTTGCCGAGCACGACCCGGACGTGCTGATCGGCTGGAACGTGGTGCAGTTTGACCTGCGCGTGCTGCAAAAGCATGCCGAGCGGTACCGCATTCCCCTGACGTTAGGGCGCGGAAACACGGAGCTGGAGTGGCGTGAGCACGGTTTCAAAAACGGCGTTTTCTTCGCGCAGGCCAGTGGCCGCCTGATAATCGACGGCATCGAGGCGCTGAAATCCGCCTTCTGGAACTTCTCCTCCTTCTCGCTGGAAGCGGTGGCGCAGGAGCTGCTTGGTGAAGGTAAATCCATCGATAACCCCTGGGACCGGATGGACGAGATTGAGCGGCGCTTTAACGAGGATAAGCCGGCGCTCGCCACCTACAACCTGAAGGACTGCGAGCTGGTAACGCAGATTTTCCACAAAACCGAGATCATGCCGTTCCTGCTGGAGCGCGCGACGGTGAACGGTCTGGCTGTCGACAGGCACGGCGGCTCGGTAGCGGCCTTTAGCCACCTCTATTTTCCACGAATGCACCGTGCGGGCTACGTCGCCCCTAACCTCGGCGACGTGCCGCCGCAGGCCAGCCCCGGCGGTTACGTGATGGATTCACGGCCCGGGCTGTATGACTCGGTTCTGGTGCTGGACTATAAAAGCCTGTACCCGTCCATTATTCGCACGTTCCTGATCGACCCGGTGGGGCTGGTAGAGGGGATGGCGCAGCCAGATGACGCCCACAGCACCGAAGGTTTTCTCGGCGCCCGTTTTTCGCGCGAGAAACACTGCCTGCCAGAGATCGTGGGAAACATCTGGCACGGCCGCGACGAGGCAAAACGCCACGGCAACAAGCCGCTCTCGCAGGCGCTAAAGATCATTATGAACGCCTTTTACGGCGTGCTGGGAACCAGCGCCTGCCGCTTCTTTGATCCTCGCCTGGCGTCATCCATCACCATGCGCGGGCACGACATCATGCGTCAGACCAAAGCGCTGATTGAGTCCCGGGGCTATGACGTCATTTACGGCGATACCGACTCCACCTTTGTCTGGCTGAAAGCCGCCCATTCGGAAGACGACGCCGCGCAAATCGGCCGCGAGCTGGTCGCCTTCGTGAACGGCTGGTGGCGTGAAAATTTGCAAAAAGAGCGGTTAACCAGCGCGTTAGAGCTGGAGTTTGAAACCCATTTCGCCCGTTTTTTAATGCCCACAATTCGCGGCACCGACCAGGGCAGCAAGAAGCGCTACGCCGGGCTCATTCAGGAGGGCGAAACGCAGCGGATGGTCTTTAAGGGGCTGGAGACGGTGCGCACCGACTGGACGCCGCTGGCGCAGCAGTTCCAGCAGTCGCTCTACCTGCGGGTATTCCGCAACGAGCCTTACCAGGATTACGTGCGCGAGACCATCGCCAGCCTGATGGCGGGGGAGCTGGACGATCGGCTGGTCTACCGCAAGCGCCTGCGCCGCCCGCTGGCGGAGTACCAGCGTAACGTGCCGCCCCACGTGCGCGCCGCGCGGCTGGCAGATGAAGAAAACGTTCGTCGGGGCCGCGCGCCGCAGTATCAGAACCGGGGGAGCATCAAATACGTCTGGACAATTAACGGTCCGGAACCGGTTGATTACCAGCAGTCTCCGCTCGATTACGATCACTACCTGACGCGTCAGCTTCAGCCGGTTGCGGAGGGAATATTACCGTTCATCGACGATGACTTTGCTACACTAGTGACAGGACAACTGGGGCTATTTTGACGCGTGACGAAACCGTTGCCATCCAGTACCATAGCGCCCTTTCCATTCCCGGACCCATTTTTCGATGACCGTCTTTTTTGACGGGGTCGAACTATTGCCTGCAATTAGAGATTAGAGCCGAACAACTATGCCTTTTACACTTGGTCAACGCTGGATCAGCGATACAGAAAGCGAACTTGGATTAGGAACCGTCGTTGCCGTTGATGCGCGCATGGTTACCCTCCTTTTCCCTGCTACCGGTGAAAACCGCCTGTACGCTCGCAATGACTCCCCTGTTACCCGCGTGATGTTCAATCCGGGTGACACCGTGACCAGCCACGACGGCTGGCAACTGAAGGTTGAAGACGTAAAAGAAGAGAATGGACTGCTCGCCTACATTGGTACTCGTCTTGATACGGATGAAGCCAATGTCGTCCTGCGTGAAGTGCTGCTCGACAGCAAGCTGGTCTTCAGCAAGCCGCAGGATCGCCTGTTTGCCGGGCAAATCGACCGTATGGACCGCTTCTCCCTGCGCTACCGCGCGCGTAAGTTCCAGAGCGAACAGTACCGCATGCCGTGGAGCGGACTGCGCGGTCAGCGTACCAGCCTGATCCCACACCAGCTAAACATCGCCCATGACGTGGGCCGTCGCCATGCGCCTCGCGTGCTGCTGGCTGACGAAGTGGGCCTGGGTAAAACCATCGAAGCAGGCATGATCCTGCACCAGCAGCTGCTCTCTGGCGCTGCCGAGCGCGTGCTGATTGTGGTTCCAGAAACGCTGCAGCATCAGTGGCTGGTTGAAATGCTGCGCCGCTTCAACCTGCGCTTCTCCCTGTTCGACGATGAGCGCTATGCCGAAGCCCAGCACGACGCGGACAACCCGTTTGAAACCGAACAGCTGGTCATCTGCTCGCTGGACTTTGTGCGCCGCAGCAAGCAGCGCCTGGAGCACCTGTGCGACGCCGAATGGGATCTGATGGTGGTCGATGAAGCGCACCATCTCGTCTGGAGCGAGGACGCGCCGAGCCGTGAATACATGGCGATTGAGCAGCTTGCCGAACGCGTGCCCGGCGTGCTGCTGCTGACCGCCACGCCGGAGCAGCTGGGGCTGGAGAGCCACTTCGCCCGTCTGCGCCTGCTCGATCCGAACCGTTTCCATGATTTTGAGCAGTTCGTTGAGGAGCAGCAAAACTACCGTCCGGTTGCGGACGCCGTCGCGCTACTGCTGGCGGGCAATCGTCTCTCTGACGAAGAGCTCAATACCCTGAGCGACCTGATCGGCGAGCAGGACATCGAGCCGCTGCTTCAGGCTGCAAACAGCGACAGCGATGACGCGGGTTCCGCGCGTAAAGAGCTGATTGACATGCTGATGGATCGCCACGGCACCAGCCGCGTGCTGTTCAGAAATACCCGCAACGGCGTAAAAGGGTTCCCGAAACGCGAACTCCACACCATCAAGCTGCCGCTGCCGACCCAGTATCAGACGGCGATTAAAGTCTCCGGCATCATGGGTGCGCGTAAAACTCAGGAAGAGCGTGCTCGCGACATGCTTTACCCGGAGCAAATTTATCAGGAATTTGAAGGCGACACCGGCACCTGGTGGAACTTCGATCCGCGCGTGGAGTGGCTGATGGGCTACCTGACCGCGCATCGTTCCCAGAAGGTGCTGGTGATCTGCGCCAAAGCCGCCACCGCGCTGCAGCTGGAACAGGTTCTGCGCGAGCGTGAAGGTATTCGCGCAGCCGTGTTCCACGAAGGCATGTCCATTGTCGAACGCGACCGCGCTGCGGCATGGTTTGGCGAAGAAGACAGCGGCGCACAGGTTCTGCTGTGTTCCGAAATCGGCTCAGAAGGCCGTAACTTCCAGTTCGCCAGCAATCTGGTGATGTTCGATCTGCCGTTTAACCCGGATCTGCTGGAGCAGCGTATCGGGCGTCTGGATCGTATCGGCCAGGCGCACGATATTCAGATCCACGTTCCGTATCTGGAAAAAACCGCCCAGTCCGTTCTGGTTCGCTGGTACCACGAAGGTCTGGATGCGTTTGAGCATACCTGCCCGACGGGCCGCACCATTTACGATCGGGTACATACGGATCTGATCGCTTATCTCGCCGCTCCGGAAAACACCGACGGTTTTGATGAGCTGATCAAATCCTGCCGCGAGAAGCACGACGCGCTAAAAGCCCAGCTGGAACAGGGCCGCGACCGTCTGCTGGAGATCCACTCCAACGGCGGCGAAAAAGCGCAGCAGCTTGCTGAAAGCATTGAAGAGCAGGATGACGATACCAGCCTGATTAGCTTCTCCATGAACCTGTTCGACATCGTCGGCATTAACCAGGACGATCGCGGCGAGAACCTGATTGTGTTGACCCCGTCCGATCACATGCTGGTTCCGGATTTCCCGGGCCTGCCGGAAGACGGCTGCACCATCACCTTTGAGCGTGATGTGGCGCTGTCCCGCGAAGACGCACAGTTCATCACCTGGGAGCATCCGCTGATCCGCAACGGTCTGGATCTGATCCTCTCCGGCGATACCGGCAGCAGCACCATCTCCCTACTGAAGAACAAAGCGCTGCCGGTGGGGACCCTGCTGGTGGAGCTGATCTACGTTGTGGAAGCTCAGGCGCCGAAACAGCTTCAGCTTAACCGCTTCCTGCCGCCAACGCCGGTGCGTCTGCTGCTGGATAAAAACGGTACGAATCTGGCCGGTCAGGTGGAGTTTGAAAGCTTTAACCGTCAGCTGAGTGCGGTAAACCGTCACACCGGCAGCAAGCTGGTGAATGCGGTGCAGCAGGACGTGCATGCCATTCTGCAACTGGGCGAAGCCCAGGCCGAGAAAGCGGCCAGAGCGCTGATCGACGCGGCGCGCGGCGAAGCCGATGAGAAGCTCTCAGCCGAGCTGTCGCGTCTGGAAGCGCTGAAGGCGGTGAACCCGAACATTCGTGACGATGAACTGGCCGCGATTGAGAGCAACCGCCAGCAGGTGCTGGAAAGCCTGAATCAGGCGGGATGGCGTCTCGATGCCCTGCGTCTTATCGTTGTGACGCATCAGTAAGCGGAGCGCAAGATGGTAATGGAGCCCTACAATCCCCCGACGGATCCCTGGCTGGTCATTCTCTATCAGGATGAGCACATTATGGTGGTCAACAAGCCGAGCGGCCTGTTGTCCGTGCCCGGGCGCCTGGATGAGCATAAAGACAGCGTGATGACGCGTATCCAGCGTGATTATCCGCAGGCCGAGTCCGTCCATCGCCTGGATATGGCGACCAGCGGCGTGATTGTGGTGGCTCTGAATAAGCCGGCGGAATGCGAGCTGAAACGCCAGTTCCGCGAGCGCGAACCGAAAAAGCAGTATGTTGCCCGCGTGTGGGGACATCCGGCGCAGGCGGAAGGGCTGGTGGATTTGCCGCTGATTTGCGACTGGCCGAACCGGCCTAAGCAGAAGGTGTGTTATGAAACCGGCAAGGCCGCACAAACCGAGTATGAAGTGCTGGAGTACGTGCCGGATAACACCGCGCGCGTTCTCCTGAAGCCGATTACCGGGCGCTCCCACCAGCTGCGCGTGCATATGCTGGCGATGGGACACCCTATTCTGGGCGACAGATTCTATGCGCCGCCGGAAGCGCTGGCCCTCGCGCCGCGCCTGCAGCTGCATGCGCAGACGCTCACCATCTCCCACCCCGCGTTTGGCAACGCGATGACGTTTAAAGCCCCGGTAGACTTCTGAAAAAATGGCCCGACGATGTCGGGCCATTTTTTTTATTTAAAACCTTTTTGCTCTTTAATCAGCTCGTAGGCTTTCTGGATTTCCTGCGCTTTCTGTTTCGCCATCTCCATCATCTCTGGCGGTAAGCCTTTCGCCACCAGCTTGTCCGGATGGTGCTCGCTCATCAGTTTACGATAGGCGCGTTTGATGGTCGTGACATCGTCAGACGGCTTCACGCCGAGCACGTTACAGGCATCTTCCAGCGTGGGACCACGCTGCGCCTGCTGCCAGCCGCCGCCGGAGGAGTGCTGCTGATATCCACCGCCAAAGTGCGCGCCGCCCTGCATCATGCGCAGGAACTGGTCGAACTGCATGCGGGATATGCCCAGCTCTTCGGCAATGACGTACAGGACGTCCCGTTCATTCGGATGCAGAGAGCCGTCCGCAAAGGCTGCCTGGATTTGAATTTCCAGAAACATCCGAATTAAATCAAAACGCCCGAAACAGATGCTACGGAACTGGCGCATTTTTTCACGCAGCGGATAGTTATCCGATTTCCCAATCCTGAACGCATTCTGCGCGGCCACGCGTGATTCGCCGTGCAGGTTCATGCGATCCATAAAGACGCTGGCAACCTGAATATCGGCCTCCGTTACGCGTCCTTTCGATTTGGTTAAGTGCCCCATCACCTCAAAGGTGGTGGAGAAAAAGAGTGACTGGCGCTCGCGCTGGTTGGCAAACCAGGCCATTTTGCGGCTGCGTGCTTTATCAAACATATGGCCGATAATGAGGCCAAGAACGACGCCCCAGAATCCGGCACCCATAATAATTGCGAACGCAACGCCGATTATTTTACCCCAATACTGCATATACTCCCCGAATGGTCATGTTCCTGGCCGACGCAACGCCATCATTACAGTGGTCGCGCCACGGTCAATTGAGGGACATCGCCTATAATTTGCATTATCATACTCGTCATTCGATAGCGAGCCTAACACTCTGGCGCGCAAACGGGCAGGATTAACGCTGGTACTGCGCTGATGAGTAAGATAGTCTCTGAGCGTTTGTAAGCCGTAGCCACTGATGACGGAACAATAAAATACAACGTATGAAAAAACGTATCCCCACCCTTCTGGCCACTATGATTGGCACCGCCCTGTATAGCCAACAGGGGCTCGCAGCCGATCTCGCCTCGCAGTGTATGCTTGGCGTTCCAAGTTACAATCGCCCACTGGTGAAAGGCGATACGAATGACTTACCCGTCACCATTAATGCCGACAGCGCGAAAGGTAATTATCCAGACAATGCGACCTTTACGGGCAATGTCGATATTAACCAGGGAAACAGCCGACTGCAGGCTGACGAAGTGCAACTGCACCAGAAGCAACCTGAAGGTGCTCAGGCGCCCGTTCGTACGGTGGATGCGCTGGGTAATGTGCACTATGACGACAATCAGGTCATCCTGAAAGGTCCGAAAGCCTGGTCAAATCTGAATACAAAAGATACCAACGTCTGGGAAGGTGATTACCAGATGGTAGGTCGTCAGGGGCGCGGTACCGCAGACCTGATGAAGCAGCGTGGTGAAAACCGCTACACCATTCTTGAAAACGGCTCGTTCACCTCCTGTTTGCCTGGGTCAAATACCTGGAGCGTGGTGGGGAGCGAAGTGATCCACGACCGTGAGGAACAGGTCGCTGAGATCTGGAACGCCCGTTTTAAACTCGGCCCGGTCCCCATTTTCTATAGCCCTTACCTGCAGCTTCCCGTGGGTGACAAACGTCGTTCAGGCTTCCTGATCCCGAACGCGAAGTACAGCACGTCGAACTACTTTGAGTTCTACCTGCCGCACTACTGGAACATCGCGCCCAACATGGACGCCACGATCACGCCGCACTATATCCACAAGCGCGGCAATATCATGTGGGAGAACGAGTTCCGCTATCTGACCAAAGCGGGCGCGGGTCTGATGGAGTTCGATTATCTGCCATCCGATAAAGTGTTCCAGGACGAGCACCCAACCGAAGGCGATAAACACCGCTGGATGTATTACTGGCAGCACGCCGGGGTGCTGAATCAGGTGTGGCGCTTCAACATTGACTACACCAAAGTCAGCGATCCGTATTACTTCAACGACTTTGACTCTAAATACGGTTCCAGTACCGATGGATACGCCACGCAGAAATTCAGCGTGGGCTACGCCATTCAGAACTTTGACGCGACGGTGTCGACCAAGCAGTTCCAGGTGTTTGATACACAATCGCGTAGTACCTATGGTGCTGAGCCGCAGCTGGACGTGAACTGGTACCAGAACGACGTCGGGCCTTTCGACACGCGCGTTTACGCTCAGGCGGTGCATTTCGTCAACACCAACTCGGATATGCCGGAATCAACGCGTCTGCATATTGAGCCGACGATCAACCTGCCATGGTCAAACGACTGGGCGAGCCTGAATACCGAAGCCAAGCTGATGGCAACCCATTACCAGCAGAAAAATCTGGACTGGTATAACAAACAAAATAAGACCAATCTTGAAGAATCGGTAAACCGTACGCTTCCGCAATTCAAGATGGACGGTAAGCTGATCTTCGAACGTGATATGGGCCTTCTCGCGGACGGATACACCCAGACGCTTGAGCCGCGCATGCAGTACCTGTACGTGCCTTATCGCGATCAGAGCAAAATTCAAAACTACGACTCGTCCTTCCTCCAGTCTGACTACAGCGGCCTGTTCCGCGACCGTACCTACGGCGGGCTTGACCGTATTGCATCTGCTAACCAGTTGACGACCGGCGTCACAACCCGCGTTTATGATGATGCTGCCGTTGAACGTTTTAACGTTTCTGTTGGTCAAATCTACTATTTCACCGAGTCTCGTACCGGTGATGACGACATAAACTGGGAGAAAGACAACAAAACGGGTTCACTGGTTTGGGCGGGCGATACCTACTGGCGCATGACGGATCGCTGGGGTCTGCGTGGTGGGGTTCAGTACGATACGCGACTGGACAATATCGCGACGAGCAGTGCCGCTATCGAGTACCGTCGTGATGAAGATCGTATGATTCAGTTGACGTATCGTTACGCCAGCCCAGAGTATATCCAGGCGACATTACCTAAAAACAGTAGAGATACAACCTGGAATGCGCCTCAGTATAAGGAAGGTATTTCACAGGTAGGTACCGCCGCAAGCTGGCCGATTGCCGATCGTTGGTCAATCGTCGGAGCCTACTACTATGACACGAATGCCCAAAAACCTGCTGACCAGATGTTAGGTCTGCAATATAACTCCTGCTGTTACGCAGTACGTGTCGGTTACGAACGCAAACTTAACGGCTGGGATACACAAAACAGTCAGGGCAAATACGATAACGTGATTGGCTTTAACATCGAGCTGCGCGGCCTGAGTTCTAACTACGGTCTGGGCACGCAGCAGATGCTGCGCTCGAACATTCTGCCATATCGCAGTTCCTTGTAATGTGCTTGATTTAAAACGTAATCCGCTTTGCGGTTAATTGAAATGGAAAAAGTATGAAGAACTGGAAAACGCTGCTACTCGGTGTCGCTATGGTTGCGAATACCAGCTTCGCGGCCCCACAGGTTGTCGATAAAGTCGCGGCCGTGGTTAACAACGGCGTCGTGCTTGAAAGTGACGTTGACGGTTTGATGAAATCTGTAAAGCTCAACTCGGGTGAAGCAGGTCAGCAACTTCCGGATGACGCTACGCTGCGCCACCAGATCCTGGAACGTCTGATCATGGATCAGATTGTCCTGCAGATGGGCCAAAAAATGGGCGTGAAGATCTCTGACGAGCAGCTCGATCAGGCGATTGCAAACATTGCTAAGCAGAACAACATTACCCTGGATCAGATGCGTAGCCGCCTGGCCTATGACGGCATCAGCTACGCCACTTACCGTAATCAGATCCGCAAAGAGATGCTGATTTCCGAAGTGCGTAACAACGAAGTTCGCCGCCGCGTCACCATCCTGCCTCAGGAAGTGGATGCGCTGGCAAAACAGGTGGGTAATCAGAACGACGCCAGCACCGAGCTGAACCTGAGCCACATTCTGATCCCGCTGCCGGAAAACCCAACCTCCGATCAGGCTGCTGAGGCGGAAAGCCAGGCGCGCGCTATCGTGGAGCAGGCGCGCAACGGTGATGACTTCGGTAAGCTGGCAATCACGTATTCTGCTGACCAGCAGGCGCTGAAAGGCGGCCAGATGGGCTGGGGCCGCATTCAGGAGCTGCCATCCCTGTTTGCTCAGGCGCTGAGCACGGCGAAGAAAGGCGACATCGTCGGTCCAATCCGTTCCGGTGTTGGCTTCCACATCCTGAAGGTGAACGACCTGCGCGGCCAGAGCCAGAGCATTTCCGTCACCGAAGTTCACGCACGTCATATCCTGCTTAAGCCATCGCCGATCATGACTGACGATCAGGCCCGTGCGAAGCTGGAGCAGATTGCAGCTGACATCAGGAGCGGTAAAACCAGCTTTGACAAGGCGGCAAAAGAGTTCTCCCAGGATCCTGGCTCAGCTAACCAGGGCGGCGATCTCGGTTGGGCGGCTGCCGACATTTACGATCCGGCTTTCCGCGACGCGTTGATGAAGCTGAATAAAGGCCAGATGAGCGCCCCTGTGCACTCCTCCTTCGGCTGGCATCTGATTGAACTGATGGATACCCGCAACGTGGATAAAACCGATGCGGCGCAGAAAGACCGCGCTTATCGCATGCTGTTTAACCGTAAGTTCTCTGAAGAAGCGGCAACCTGGATGCAGGAACAGCGCGCCAGCGCTTATGTGAAAGTGCTGAGCAACTGATGAAACCGCATCGTGTGGCGATCACCCCCGGCGAACCCGCCGGGATTGGGCCTGACCTTGTCGTCCAGCTTGCCCAGCGCAGCTGGCCGGTAGAGCTGGTTGTCTGCGCCGATGCAGCACTGTTACAGGACCGGGCAACGTTGCTCGGTCTGCCCTTAACGCTTATCCCCTACGTCGAAGGCCAACAGCCTGCACCGCAGCAGGCGGGTACCCTCACCCTGCTTTCGGTTCCGCTTCGCGCCCCGGCTGTTCCCGGTGAGTTAAACCCTGGAAACGGCCACTACGTTGTCGAGACGCTGGCGCGCGCCTGTGACGGCTGTCTGAACGGTGAATTTGCCGCTCTGATCACCGGACCGGTGCACAAAGGGGTTATCAACGACGCGGGCATTCCGTTTACCGGGCATACCGAATTTTTCGAAGAGCGCTCGCACAGCCCGAAAGTGGTGATGATGCTGGCAACCGAAGAAATGCGCGTAGCCCTGGTGACGACTCACCTGCCCATCAAAGCGATTCCGGACGCCATTACGCCTGAACTTCTGCGCGAAATTATTGGGATTTTGCATCACGATTTGCAAACCAAATTCGGCATCCCGCAGCCCCATGTCCTCGTCTGCGGCCTGAATCCGCACGCGGGCGAAGGCGGACATATGGGAACCGAAGAGATCGACACCATCATTCCGGTGCTCGAGGAAATGCGGGCGAAGGGAATGAACCTCAGCGGGCCACTGCCTGCCGACACCCTTTTCCAGCCCAAATACCTGGATAATGCCGACGCCGTGCTCGCGATGTACCACGATCAGGGCCTGCCCGTGCTAAAATACCAGGGCTTTGGCCGCGGTGTGAACATCACCCTCGGTTTACCCTTTATTCGAACGTCCGTTGACCACGGTACTGCGCTGGATCTGGCAGGCCGGGGAAAAGCGGATGTCGGCAGTTTTATTACGGCGCTTAATCTCGCCATCAAAATGATTGTTAATACTCAATGACTAATCGAGTCCATCAGGGCCACTTAGCCCGTAAACGCTTCGGGCAAAACTTTTTAAACGATCAGTTTGTGATCGACAGTATCGTCTCTGCCATTAATCCGCAGAAAGGCCAGGCCATGGTCGAAATCGGCCCGGGTCTTGCCGCGCTGACCGAGCCGGTAGGCGAACGTCTGGACGAACTGACCGTTATCGAACTCGACCGCGATCTGGCCGCGCGTCTGCAAACGCACCCATTCCTGGGGCCAAAGCTGACGATCTATCAGCAAGATGCGATGACCATGAACTTTGGCGAACTGTCAGAAAAAATGGGCCAGCCGCTGCGCGTGTTCGGTAACCTGCCGTACAATATCTCCACCCCGCTGATGTTCCATCTGTTTAGCTATACTGATGCCATTGCCGACATGCACTTCATGTTGCAAAAAGAGGTCGTTAACCGTCTGGTTGCAGGCCCGAACAGTAAAGCGTATGGTCGTTTAAGCGTGATGGCGCAGTATTACTGCAACGTGATCCCGGTATTAGAAGTACCGCCTTCCGCGTTTACGCCACCACCAAAAGTGGATTCTGCGGTTGTGCGCCTGGTGCCGCATAAAACGATGCCGTACCCGGTGAAAGACCTGCGCGTGCTGAGCCGCATCACCACGGAAGCCTTTAACCAGCGCCGGAAAACGATTCGTAACAGCCTTGGCAATCTGTTTACCGTTGAAGTGTTAGCTGAGTTGGGCATCGACCCGGCAATGCGAGCGGAGAACATTTCCGTAGAGCAGTACTGCAAGCTGGCTAATTACATCAGCGACAATGCGCCGCCGAAGGAGAGCTAAGCCATGATTGATTCGCCCCGCGTCTGTGTTCAGGTTCAAAGCGTCTACATTGAGTCCCAATCCACACCGGATGAAGAACGTTTTGTCTTTGCTTATACCGTAACCATTCGCAATCTGGGGCGGATGCCTGTGCAGCTGCTCGGGCGCTACTGGCTTATCACCAACGGCAATGGCCGTGAAATTGAAGTCCAGGGCGAAGGTGTGGTCGGTGAACAACCTCATATCGCCCCTGGCGAAGAGTATCAGTACACCAGCGGCGCGGTGATTGAGACGCCGCTGGGTACCATGCAGGGCCATTACGAAATGGTCGATGCCGACGGTAATGCCTTCCGCATTGCCATTCCTGTGTTCCGTCTCGCCGTTCCTACACTTATTCATTAATCTAATGGCTACATATCTGATTGGCGACGTTCACGGTTGCTACGATGAACTGATCGCATTATTAAAGCAGGTCGACTTTACCCCGGCGCAGGACACGCTCTGGTTAACGGGCGATTTAGTGGCACGCGGCCCCGGCTCCCTCGACGTCCTTCGCTATGTTAAATCTCTGGGCGACAGCGTGCGGCTGGTGCTGGGTAACCACGATCTTCATCTGCTTGCCGTTTACGCCGGGATCAGCCGCAATAAGCCGAAAGATCGCGTTACCCCTCTGCTGGAGGCGCCGGATGCGGACGAATTGCTTAACTGGCTGCGCCGCCAGCCGCTGCTCCAGATTGATGAAGAGAAAAAGCTGGTGATGGCCCATGCCGGCATCACGCCTCAGTGGGATCTTGAGACGGCAAAAATCTGCGCGCGCGACGCTGAAGCGGTTCTGGCGAGCGACTCCTACCCGTTCTTCCTTGATGCCATGTACGGCGATATGCCGAACAACTGGAGCGAGGATCTCAGCGGTCTGGCGCGGCTGCGTTTTATCACCAACGCGTTTACGCGGATGCGCTACTGTTTCCCGAACGGACAGCTGGATATGTATTGCAAAGACACGCCGGAAAATGCGCCTGCGCCGCTTAAGCCGTGGTTTGCCATCCCGGGCCCCGTGGCTGATGAATACAGTATTGTGTTCGGGCACTGGGCATCGCTGGAGGGGAAAGGTACGCCGGAAAATATATATGCGCTGGACACCGGATGCTGCTGGGGAGGGGATCTAACCTGCTTACGCTGGGAAGATAAACGTTATTTTGTGCAGCCGTCCAACCGACAGCTGGATCTGGGAGAAGGCGAGGCCGTTGCCTCCTGAATAATCCGCTTCCCCTCACCCCAGCCAGGGGTGAGGGGAACTATCGCTTAACGACGCTCCAGAATTTCGAAGCAGTAGCTGTGTGAGTTCTGCGCATCCGCGTCGTGAAATTCGCTGAACACGGATTCCCACTCGTCCGGATCGTAATCCGGGAAATGGGTATCCCCTTCCACTTCGGCATCAATATGGGTCAGATACAGCTTCTGCGCTTTCGGCAGGAACTGCTCATACACGCGTCCGCCGCCAATCACCATGATCTCTTCGGCATCACCGCAGGCGGCAATCGCTTCATCAACGGACTTAACCCACTGAACGCGATCGTCAGTGCCCGCCTGGCTACTGATAACGATATTCTTACGGCCCGGCAATGGACGACCAATCGACTCCCAGGTCAGGCGGCCCATCACTACCGGCTTGTTTAACGTAGTACGTTTAAACCATGCGAGATCGGCAGGCAGGTTCCACGGCATGGCGTTTTCCATACCGATAACGCGGTCTACCGCCAGCGCTGCAATCAGACTGATCATTGAAAATTTCCCGGATGCAAAAAATTGCCGCCACTATACGGAAAGCTTAATCTTTCGTCGACTGGCGGCAGGGTAAAGAATCAGAAATTTTTTAATATTGCTGGCAACTCCTCTTCACGCAGACGGTTTACTCTCCGGTTCATCGGCAGGATCGCCGGTATGCTTGCCCTCTTCCGTCCCTTGCCAGCCGTGACGCTGTACCAGCGACAGGTGATTACGATCCTCGTTAATAATTTCCGTCAGCATGGTGCTGGTGCGCTTGAACACCGCCGCACGCTCGGATGCCGTACTGCTGGCCATCGCCACCATCTCTTCCACCATGTCAGTATTAAAACGACGGAACAGATCGGCACGTTCACGCGCTTCATACGCGCCAAGCCCCAGGCTTTCCAGCGCCATGCGGCCAGACTTGAGCGCACCTTCGAAGGTTTCACGCTCTGGCGCGGCCACCCCTGCCTGGCGCAGCTGGATGTAATGATCCACATCGCGCGCGCGCGAGATGATCGTCAGATGCGGGAAGTGCTCTTTGACAAGCTCTACCAGCTGCATGCTGGCCTGCGGATCGTCGATGGCGTTAATCAGCACTTCAGCCTTCGCCGCCCCCGCCGACTCGAGCAGGTCGACGCGGGTCGCATCGCCGTAAAAGACCTTCATGTCGAATTTACGCAGCGTATCAACATGGTCGGGATCGTGATCGAGGATAACCATTTTCACACCGCTGGAGAGCAGTAAACGGCCGGTAATCTGTCCGAAGCGGCCGAAGCCCGCGACAATCACGCGCGGCTGCTCCTCGTCGATCTCATCGACTTCGCGCTCCTGTTCGCTGCCGGTTTTTTCCAGACGCGTCAGCAGGACCAGCAGGACCGGCGTTGCGGCCATCGACAGCGCAACCGCCAGCGTCAGCGCTTTTGCCCATTCCGGATCGAGCACGTTGGCCATCTGCGCGGCACCAAAGACCACGAACGCAAATTCACTCCCCTGCCCCAGCAGCACGGCAAACCAGCGGCGCTGCGGCTTTGGCACGTTCAACGGGCGAGCAATAAGCCACAGCATACCCATCTTTATGACCAGGAAGCCCACCAGCAGAATGACGATCCGCAGGGGATGCGTCACCAGCGTACCGAAGTCGATCGACATCCCGACGCCGATGAAAAATAGCCCCAGCAGCAGCCCTTTAAACGGCTCAATATCGCTTTCCAGCGCATGCCGGTATTCGGAGCTAGCCAGCAACACCCCGGCGAGGAAGGCCCCCATCGCCATCGACAGCCCGGCCTCTTCCAGCAGCAGGCCAAAGCCAAACACCAGGAATAACGCCACGGCGCTGAACACCTCGCGCAGGCCGGAGCGCGCCACAAAGCGCAGCAGCGGCCGCGTTACGTAACGCCCCAGCAGAATAACCAGCGCCAGCGCGCCGACCACCTTCAGCGCCGAAAGGGCAAACGCCCCCATCGTCGTCGAGGCGCCGCTGGCTGCCAGCAGCGGGATCATCGCCACCAGCGGGATTGCGGCAATATCCTGGAACAGCAGCACGGAGAAGGCGCTACGGCCCATTTGCGTCACCGTCAGGTTACGCTCGTTCATTGCCTGCATGGCAATCGCCGTTGAGGAGAGCGCCAGCGTCATGCCGATAAGCTCCGCGACTTTCCACTCCATGCCCAGCAGAATGCAGGACCCGCCGAGCAGCAGACCGCAGGCCAACATTTGCAGAGCACCGCCTCCAAATACCGAGGCGCGCAGTTTCCACAGGCGCTGCGGATCGAGCTCCAGGCCAATCACGAACAGCATCAGCACAACGCCAATTTCAGCGAAATGGAGAATCGCTTCTGCATCCGTGACCAGACGAAAACCCCACGGCCCGATGACGCAGCCAGCAATCAGATAGCCGAGAACCGAGCCCAGCCCCAGGCGTACCGCCACGGGCACAATCAGCGCCGCCGCGCCGAGGTAAATCAGCGCCTGTATTAGCGTATGGCTATCCATGATGCGTCTCCTGCCATTCAAGTAAGCGTTGTTTATAATGTCGAGCCTGCGCCTGGAGCGTTTCATCGTCGCAGACAAACGTGCAGTGCATGGCAAAAGGCGGGAGCCAGTTCAGGCCACAGTAGAGGGCCGTCGCCTGTAGCGGCTGTGCCAGCACGTCAAACCCCGGAAACGCGCCGATAGAAAAATGGCTTTCACCACCGCCGGTAGTGACCGCCCACATCAGGCTTTTCCCTTTTAGCGCATTGCCGTTATGACCATACGCCCAGCCGTGAGAAAAGACTTTATCGATCCACAGCTTCAGGAGCGGGGGCACGCTGTACCACTGCATGGGATGCTGCCAGATAATCAGATCGGCACGGGAGAGCGCCTCCTGTTCGGCGGCGACATCGATATTAAAGTCGGGATAAAGTTGATAGAGGGAACGTATCTCTACGTTATCAAGCGTCCTTACCTGTTCAAGCATCCGTTTATTCGCATGCGAATGGTGCGGATAAGGATGCGCGTAAATTATTAGAATCATGAATGGGCCTGTCTTCTTCTATTCTTGTAGCAGTGAGTGTAGACAGTTACCTTCCCGACTGAAAGGGGTTAACGAGCGCCTTAAAGCAAAACGCAATTTTTGGCAATCGACGCCGCCATGCCATTTTGCTGGCGCGAAAGTAAAAAACGACGGACTAAATAAATTCACCCCATAAAATAAAAACAATAACTCATATAATTAACCGATATTTTTAGATTGTCTTAACTCATTATTTAACAAATCAACCTGTACATAAACCCTTGAAAAATTAATAATTTTATGCTCTGTTTTTTGAGCTCACTCTTTAACGCGGTCAATATACATTTTCACCCACGTTACCTGATGTTCCTTCTCACTCAAATGGATGTGTACATGAGCAACAAATTCTTCACATTAAATAATACAACCCAAAGTCTTGGGAAGCTATTTCCTGCCTTGTTGATATGCACCCCAGCAGTTGCGTTTTCTGCAACTATTGAACAATCAACGTCTGTTCCGCAAACCTTTTCAGACGATGCTGAATACGTTATCAATAAAGACGTCACAATTTCCTCCGCCGGTAGTGAAGCGGCCGTGACCGTATCAGGTTTTACTGTCACCAAAGCCACTAACCAGGGGAATATTTCCGGTACCGGAAATGGACTCGATATTAATACTGGCGCACAGCATGTTGAAGTGAATAACGAGGAAGGTGCCACAATCACCTCCACAACGGGCACTGCCGTTAATATTGAATCCATGCAGGGGGAAATTAACAACAGTGGCAAAATAACTGCTTTTGAGAATGGTATTTTAGTTAGCGAAAATTCCTCCGCAGTAAATATCACCAACAGTGCCTCTGGGATTATTAAAGGTAAAACGGGACTTAATGCACTTACAGGCGTAGCCATTAATAATGCGGGTACAATCACTGGTACAGGTGGCGATGGAATAGCCTTGAGTGATGGCAATACTAAAGTCATTAATACTGGTGACGTGCAGGGCGCTCAGAACGGCATCCATGTAACGGATAATGCAAAAGTAGATATAACCAATAGCAGTTTTATCGGCGGCGGCAATACAGCAGTACTGTTTGCAAGTAGTAAAAATAACACCCTTGTTCTTAATACTGGCTCCTCCCTGGTCGGTGACGTTATTTCCACAAATTCAACAGGGAACACCCTGACCCTGATCGGCACCGGTACGGAAGACAGTAACTTCGTTGGGCTGAATGAAGGCGAGGGCTTTGCCAGCGTCAAAATGAACGGTGAGAACTGGACGCTTACGGGCGATCTCGACATTATCGGCACCGATGATTCTCTGCAAGTGAATAGCGGTGATTTAACGCTAGCGGGTACCGTCTCTAATAGCGGTAATACCCTGGTTGCAAACGACAGCACGTTACGATTAGGCGATGGTAAAAATACCGCCAGCCTTAGCGGTGGTCTGGAAAACAACGGTACCGTCATTTTCAATCAGGGCAGCGATTTCTCCTTTGCCACCAGCATGACCGGCAGCGGTAACGTAGAGAAAGCGGATTCCAACACCCTGACGCTGACGGGTAACAACAGCTACACAGGAAATACGGTCCTGCACGGCGGCACCACGCTGGTCTCCGCCGGAGCAACGCTCGGCGTCAAAGGCAGCAACGCCACCGTCACCGTGGAAAACGGTGCAACCTTTGCTACCGCAGGCGAAGTTAACAACAACGTCGCCGTTCTTACCGGCGGTACGCTGGCAGCGTGGAATGCGATTGCGGGTAACACGACGCTAAGGGATGCCGGATTTGATACGGTGAACGGCAACGTGACGAACGGCGGCACGCTGCTGCTCAGCGCGGACGATCGTAGCGTTGGTAATGATTTCACGATTAACGGCGACTACACCGGTTCTGACGGCAGCCAGATTGTGATGAACAGCACTGTGGGTAAAGATGATGCGCCAACCGACCACCTCACCATTACCGGCAGCAGCTTCGGTCAGTCCGGCGTACGCATTACCAATATTGGTGGCGAAGGCGCGCAAACCGTTAACGGTATGGAAATTGTAAGCGTAGGCGGCAGCTCCGAAGCCCAGCTGACCCTGGCAGCACCGGTTGTTGCCGGCGCTTATGAATACAACCTTTATCAGCACGACGACGGCAACTGGTACCTGGAATCAAAGGCGACACCTTCTGATGAGCCTTCCGACGGCGGCGATAATACCGATGACGGCGGAAATACTGATGATGGCGGCAACGCTGATGGCGGCGGCAATACCGACGATGGTGGAAACACAGACGGCGGTGGCAATACCGATGATGGAGGTAATGCTGACGGTGGCGGCAATGCAGATGGCGACAATACCGACAACGGCGGCAGCAATGCCCCGGAAGTGATGGCGCCTGAAGTAGGGGCTTACTTAGGCAACTACCTTGCCGCACAGAGCATGTTCCTGCATAAGCGCGACGATCGCGACCAGCTTACCTTCCGCAATGAAGACGATCTGAACACCTGGATGTACGTTAAGGGTCGCTATCACGAGAACGATGCCGGTGGCGACAAAGTCAGCTACGACACCACGACCACCGTTCTGCAAGTCGGCAGCGATTTCCTGAGCAAGCCAATGGATAGCGGTATCCTGCATGCCGGCGGCATGTTCGGTGCAGGCCAGGCGAAGACCCACTCGGATGCGAAACACAACGTGCGTGACGCACAGGGTAAGGTCGATGGCTTCAACGTTGGGCTCTACGCCACCTGGCAGGAAGATCAGAAGTTACGTCTGGGCAGCTACATTGATACCTGGGCCGCCTACAGCTGGTACAACAACAAAGTGACCAGCAACCGCAACGATGAAGACTACAACAGCGAAGGTTTTGCCGCGTCTGTTGAGGTCGGCCACGCGTGGATTATCCCGTCTGAAAACGAACGTACCTGGAAGATCGAGCCGCAGGCACAGGTGATCTACAGCTATCTCGATCAGGAAAATCACACCGATCGTGACGGCGTACGCGTAACCACGCTGGACAATGACAGCATCTTTGGTCGTCTGGGTGTTAAATCCAGCTACTTCCAGCAGAAGGACGTTAAGGCGTGGCAGCCATACGTGGCGGTTAACTGGCTGAAAGGTGCGGGTCAGAACGACCTTGCGTTTAACGGCGAGACCGTCAGCAACGATACGCCGGAAGATCGCGGCCAGTTAGAGCTTGGCGTCACCGGCAACCTGAACGAAACGACGACCATCTCCCTGCGCGCCAGCGGCGAGTGGGGTGAAAACAGCTACGCCGCTTACGGCGGTCATATCCTGTTAAACCACCGCTGGTAATCTGTCAGCATGAAGCAAAAAAGCAGTGGCATTCGCCACTGCTTTTTTTTAGTTATCCAGCTCACCCATGGATTTAACCTGGTCACGGTTAATCTGCTCAGTTTGGCCCGTTTCGGCGTTTTTGTACGACACCAGACCGGTATCGTCATCCACCTGCGGCTTCCCGTCAGTGACAATGGTTTTGCCATCGGTAGTTTTGACGGCCTGGTTGGACGAACAGCCCGCTACGGTGAACATTGCAGTGGCAGCCAGAACGGAAGCGATCAGTAGTTTATTTTGCATGGTGTTTTCCCCTGCTCTCAGTTGAATTTCGTTATCGACCTAACCATTTTAGGCTAACTGACTGAAAGCGGATGAAAAACCAGAAGGTTCCGAAGATGGAAACAGAGCCCGGCAACCGAACGGTGCCGGGCAATTTGTCTTACTTGTTAATCTGGGCGTGCATTTCCTGCACCGAAATGACCTTCTCGGTGGCATCCGCATTCAGCGCCATGGCCGTTGCGAAACCGCCGTTCAGGGTGGTGTCGTAATGCACTTTGTACTGCAGCGCGCTGCGGCGAATCAGCTTGGAGTCTTCAATCGCCTGGCGGCCCGCGGTGGTGTTGATGATGTAGGTGTATTCGCCATTCTTGATGCGGTCCTGAATGTGCGGACGACCTTCATGCACCTTGTTAACCAGACGCGGGTTGATTCCCGCTTCGCCCAGCACAATCGCCGTACCGTGGGTTGCATCCAGCTCGAAGCCCTGTTTCAGCAGCTTGGCGGCCAGGTCAACCACGCGCTCTTTATCGCCTTCGCGAACGGAGAGCAGCGCACGGCCCGATTTTCTCATGGTGGAGCTACTGCCCAGCTGCGCCTTGGCGAACGCTTCTGCGAAGGTGCGGCCTACGCCCATCACTTCCCCGGTAGAGCGCATTTCTGGCCCCAGCAGCGGGTCAACGCCCGGGAATTTGTTGAACGGCAGCACCACTTCTTTCACCGAGTAGTACGGCGGGATGATTTCTTTGGTCACGCCCTGCTGAGCCAGCGTCTGGCCCGCCATCACGCGCGCCGCCACCTTGGCCAGCGGAATGCCGGTTGCTTTGGAGACGAACGGAACGGTACGCGCCGCGCGCGGGTTCACTTCGATCAGGTAGACTTCGTTATCTTTCACCGCAAACTGGACGTTCATCAGACCACGAACCTGCAGCTCAAAGGCCAGCTTCTGCACCTGCTGGCGCATCACGTCCTGAATTTCCTGGCTCAGGGTGTACGCTGGCAGAGAACATGCAGAGTCACCGGAGTGAACGCCCGCCTGCTCGATATGCTCCATGATGCCGCCAATCAGCACCATTTCGCCGTCGCAGATGGCGTCAACGTCCACTTCAACCGCGTCGTCGAGGAAACGGTCAAGCAGAACCGGCGCATCGTTGGAGACGCTTACCGCCGTCTGGAAGTAGCGGCGCAGGTCGGCTTCGTCATAGACAATTTCCATCGCGCGGCCGCCCAGCACGTAGGAAGGACGTACCACCAGCGGGTAACCAATCTCTTTCGCCTTCTCAACGGCCATTTCAATGGCCGTTACGGTGGCGTTCGCCGGCTGCTTCAGCTTCAGACGGTCAACCGCCTGCTGGAAACGCTCGCGGTCTTCCGCACGGTCAATGGCATCCGGGCTGGTACCGATAACCGGCACGCCTGCCGCTTCCAGCGCGCGCGCCAGCTTCAGCGGAGTCTGGCCGCCGTACTGCACGATAACGCCTTTCGGCTTCTCGATGCGCACGATTTCCAGCACGTCTTCCAGGGTTACCGGCTCGAAGTAGAGGCGGTCAGACGTGTCGTAGTCGGTAGATACGGTTTCCGGGTTACAGTTGACCATAATGGTCTCGTAACCGTCTTCGCGCAGCGCCAGCGAGGCGTGTACGCAGCAGTAGTCGAACTCAATGCCCTGGCCGATACGGTTTGGACCGCCGCCCAGCACCATAATCTTGTCGCGGTCGACGGAAGGGTTCGCTTCGCACTCTTCTTCATAGGTGGAGTACATGTAGGCGGTGTCGGTGGAGAACTCAGCCGCACAGGTATCCACGCGCTTGTAAACCGGGTGCAGGTCATACTGGTCGCGCAGCTTGCGGATTTCCGCTTCACGCACGCCCGCCAGCTTAGCCAGACGCGCGTCGGCGAAGCCTTTACGCTTCAGAACGCGCAGGAAGTCAGCGTCCAGGCCGTTGATGCCCAGCTCCGCGACTTTCTCTTCCAGACGCACCAGCTCTTCAATCTGCACCAGGAACCAGCGGTCGATGTTGGTCAGGTTGAATACGCCGTCGACGGACAGACCCGCGCGGAAGGCATCGGCGATGTACCAGATACGCTCTGCGCCCGCGTCTTTCAGCTCGCGGCGAATTTTGGTCAGCGCTTCCGGGTCGTCCAGGCTGACTTTCGGATCGAAGCCGGTCGCGCCCACTTCGAGGCCGCGCAGCGCTTTCTGCAGGGATTCCTGCTGCGTGCGGCCAATCGCCATGACTTCACCCACGGACTTCATCTGGGTGGTCAGACGGTCGTTCGCGCCTGCGAACTTCTCGAAGTTGAAGCGTGGAATTTTGGTCACAACGTAGTCGATGGACGGTTCGAAGGACGCAGGCGTGCGGCCACCGGTGATGTCGTTCATCAGCTCGTCGAGGGTGTAACCGACCGCCAGTTTCGCCGCCACTTTCGCAATCGGGAAGCCGGTCGCTTTGGAGGCCAGCGCGGAGGAGCGGGACACGCGCGGGTTCATTTCGATAACAATCAGACGGCCGGTTTTCGGGTTCACCGAGAACTGCACGTTAGAGCCACCGGTTTCTACGCCGATTTCACGCAGTACCGCCATCGAGGCGTTACGCATGATTTGATACTCTTTGTCGGTCAGCGTTTGCGCTGGCGCAACGGTGATGGAGTCGCCGGTGTGGATCCCCATCGCATCGAAGTTTTCGATGGAGCAGACGATGATGCAGTTGTCGTTTTTATCACGCACCACCTCCATCTCGTACTCTTTCCAGCCAATCAGCGATTCATCAATCAGCAGCTCTTTGGTTGGGGAGAGATCCAGCCCGCGCTCGCAAATCTCTTCGAACTCTTCGCGGTTGTAGGCGATACCGCCGCCGGTGCCGCCCATGGTAAAGGAAGGACGGATGATGCACGGATAGCCAACTTCAGCCGCAACGGCCAGCGCTTCTTCCATGTTGTGCGCGATGCCGGAACGCGCGGTGTCGAGGCCGATTTTTTTCATCGCCACGTCGAAGCGGCGGCGGTCTTCTGCTTTATCAATCGCGTCGGCGGTTGCACCAATCATGGTCACGCCGAACTCTTCCAGCACGCCCTGACGCTCCAGCTCCAGCGCACAGTTCAGCGCCGTCTGGCCGCCCATGGTCGGCAGCACCGCGTCCGGACGCTCTTTCTCAATGATTTTACGCACCACTTCCCAGTGAATTGGCTCGATGTAGGTCGCATCGGCCATTTCCGGGTCGGTCATGATGGTCGCCGGGTTAGAGTTGACCAGGATAACGCGGCAACCCTCTTCACGCAGAGCTTTACACGCCTGCGCGCCGGAGTAGTCAAATTCACAGGCCTGGCCGATGACAATTGGGCCAGCGCCAAGGATCAGGATGCTTTTTATGTCTGTACGTTTTGGCATGGTCTTTTCGGCTCCTGATTATTTAGCGGTCTTACGGTATTGCTCGATAAGTTCGATAAAGTGATCGAACAGCGGCGCGGCGTCGTGCGGGCCCGGGCTGGCTTCCGGGTGGCCCTGGAAGCTGAACGCTGGCTTATCGGTACGATGAATACCCTGCAGGGTGCCATCGAACAGCGATTTGTGCGTTACGCGCAGGGTTGCCGGCATTGACGCTTCGTCTACGGCGAAACCGTGGTTCTGCGCAGTAATCATCACCGTGTTGTTGTCGATATCTTTAACCGGGTGGTTGCCACCGTGGTGGCCGAACTTCATCTTGAGGGTATTCGCACCGCTAGCCAGCGCCAGCAGCTGATGGCCGAGGCAGATGCCGAATACCGGAATATCGGTTTCGAGGAAGGACTTGATGGCGGCGATGGCGTAATCGCACGGTGCCGGATCGCCAGGACCGTTTGAGAGGAAAATGCCGTCCGGGTTAATCTTCAGCACGTCTTCAGCGGACGTTTGCGCCGGCACCACCGTCAGGCGGCAGCCGCGGTCAACCAGCATGCGCAGGATGTTGCGCTTGGCACCGAAATCGTAGGCCACCACGTGGAACGGCAGCTCGCTCTCTTTTTTCGCTTCCGGCAGGTCGCCTTCCAGCGTCCAGCTCCCCTGCGTCCAGCTGTAGGCTTCCGCCGTGGTCACTTCTTTCGCCAGGTCCATGCCGTTCAGGCCAGGGAAGGCTTTCGCTTTTTCCAGCGCCAGCGTCGCATCGAGGTTATCACCCGCGATGATGCAGCCGTTCTGGGCACCCTTCTCGCGCAGCAGACGCGTTAACTTACGGGTATCGATATCGGCAATCGCCACGATGTTATGGCGCTTCAGCCAGGAAGAGAGATCTTCGGTATTGCGGAAGTTGCTGGCAATCAGCGGCAGGTCGCGAATGACCAGACCCTGCGCGTGTACCTGAGAAGATTCGTCGTCAGCAGCATTGGTGCCGACATTGCCGATATGAGGATAAGTAAGAGTAACGATTTGGCGAGAATAGGAAGGATCAGTGAGGATTTCTTGATAACCGGTCATTGAAGTATTGAAAACGACTTCCCCAACCGCCGAACCCGTTGCCCCTATGGCCCGACCGATAAACTGGGTTCCGTCTTCCAGAACCAATAGCGCTGACTTAATCAAAACACCCTCCAGAGAATATTCACTCACTTTATTTGCATATTAATGCATAACCACGTCATGAATCAATGCAAATGTGTTGCCAGCGGATTTTTGGCAAACGGCGGCATTCTGGGGATTTGCCAGGTAAAAGTCAACTCAAAACGGCTTTTTTGCTTATTCTTTTGCAGCCCTGGCTGCTGAAATACGTTTTAACGGGCAAAAAGATCATGCAAATCATTCTGGAAAACGCTTGCGCGGCAGATTTAATGAGATTTTTGAAATGAGAGCACTAAAAAGTGGACCAGATGGTCAAAATTTACATTCATTTCACACAAAAGGGAGGGAAGATTGAAGCTTATAGCGATTATGTGATTTATTTCATACCAAAATGATAAAATAAGAGGGCAATAAATTATTGCCCTATGCAATCAATACATTACGACTGCAATAACCACATCACGATGGGTAATAATGCTTACAAATTATTGAGATCGAGGACATCTCGCATATCAAAAAGACCGCGTTCTTTTGATTTCAGCCACAAAGCGGAGCGAACCGCACCGTTGGCAAACGTCATGCGGCTGGAGGCTTTATGGGTGATCTCTACGCGCTCGCCAATATCGGCGAACATTGCCGTATGTTCGCCGACGATATCCCCTGCACGCACGGTAGCAAAACCAATGGTTCCCGGCACGCGTTCACCGGTATGGCCTTCACGGGTGTAAACCGCGCACGCTTTCAAATCTTTATCCATGGCATGAGCAATCGCTTCGCCCATCGCCAGCGCCGTGCCCGAAGGGGCATCGACTTTATGACGGTGGTGCGCTTCAATAATCTCAATGTCGGTATAGTCGCCCATCACCTTCGCCGCTTTCTCCAGCAGCTTCAGCATGACGTTAACGCCTACGCTAAAGTTCGCGGCGAAGACGATCGCAATCTCGTTTGACGCATCCTGAATGGCCTGTTTACCGGCATCGTCAAAACCCGTGGTGCCGATGACCAAGCCTTTACCGTGCTGCCGACAAAATGCCAGATGCGCCAGCGTGCCTTCCGGGCGGGTAAAATCGATAAACACATCAAAATCATCCTTCACCGCGTCAAGGCTGCTCTGAACGGTTACGCCCGTCCTGCCCGTGCCGGCCAGCTCACCCGCATCGGCACCCAGCAGGGATGAACCTTCACGCTCCAGCGCCGCGCCCAGCGCCACGCCGTCCATCTGTAGTGCCGCCTGAATCAGCTGGCGGCCCATACGTCCACCCGCGCCCGCAATGGCGACGCGGATCTGTGCATCATGCATAGTTATTCTCTTACGTTAAAATGATGTAAACCGTTTTCAGATTAACCAGCCTTCGCAAAGGGTGCCACTGAAAACGCCAATAATTAGAATTTAATGATAAACAGGGAGAGATATCAGTGAAAGACATGATCGTCAGCGAAAACCGCATGATTCCCGCACCACCAGCCGCTGTGCTGGCTGATACGGTGAACGTGCCCCTGGCTGCGAACCGGCTCATCGCCGAGCGTGCCTGCGACACAGGTAACCACGCCAAACAGCAGCATCCGCTTTTCGAGCTCCGGCCTGTCCGCCAGGCGCGCCACGTCCATCGCGATGGCATACACCTGCTCTGGCCCTTCGCAGTCCGGATTGCGCAGCGACGGGCGGATCTGATCCAGCGTTCGGATCTCCGGCATTGGGCCAGTGACGTCGCCTCCGTAGTAAAAGCCCAACGGCTGATGTGTGATGGTTATATCCAGCCCAACGTTAAGCATGGCTGACCTCCCGTACCTGGAGGTGACGTTCAGAGGCTAACAGGTGGTATGCGGTAAGTAGAATAATGTGAGGATTCATGTTTATCTCCGGCCCGAGGAGAACAACACGACAAGCTTACCAGATTTACCGCTTCTCCTCCTGTGAAGCCTCCCGCTCTGTCGGGTTAATCACACTCCGGCTACGCCTGCTCGTTGAGGGCGTAAGTGACCACCAGCTGTCCTTTTTTTATTTTCATCCCCGAGATCTGCATTTCACCGATTTCCGCCAGCTGGGTAACGTGCGTTCCGCCGCACGAGTAGGCCGGAAGATCGCCGAAGCGCACCGTGCGTCTGCCCGCTTCCGTTTCGGTATAACAACGCAGATTGTCGGCCTTCCAGCCGTTGATGAGGGCGATCAGGGAGCCGGCATCAGGCACTGAGGCCTGCTGCTCCCTGGCCGTAAAGGTAATCCGGCCTTCACCCGACCAGTGGTGGGCTTTAACCGGTTACCAGCCAAATCGCTCGCCGGCATAACCAATCAAATGGCCCGCGCTGTGCCAGCGGGAGTGACGCACGCGCGCGCTTTTATCGACCTGAATCTCCACCTCCCCTGGCGCCAGCGGTTTAGCCAGAATATGAACGAGCTGCTCCCCCCGCAGGCTCACGCTCTCCACGGCGATCCCCGCGATTAAGCCCCGATCCGCCGGCTGCCCTCCTCCCTGCGGATGGAAAAGGGTTTGATCCAGCTCGACGGCGTAGCGGCCATCAGCTTCTTCAGTGCAGCGGATCGCCTTCACCCGGGCTTCTGTCGCGTCACTGGCGTAATAAAGTCGTTCTGTCATGGTTGTTCTCCTCTGTACCCTGACAGTATATTCATCACTTACGCATAGATAATCTGCCTTTCAAACAATGCACTCTTGCGTGGTATGCACAAATGAAACCTGCACTGCTTCCCGATCTCGCCACCTTCGTTTCCATCGTTGAACACGGTAATTTTTCAACCGCGGCCCGCATTGCGGGCGCGACTCCCTCGGCGATCAGCCGCTGTGTTTCACGCCTGGAAAAGGAGATGGGATGTAAGTTACTGAACCGCACCACGCGCAAGCTGGCACTTACCGAAACCGGAAAATCCGTTTATGAACATGCGCTGGAGATGCTGGAAGCAGCACAGCAGGCATTAGATTCCGGCAGCAGTCTGCAAACCATCGCGCAGGGAAAGCTCACACTGAGCGTGCCGAAAGCGGTGGGAAGGTTTGTGATCCATCCGCTGATACCCGCCTTTCTGGAGCGCTATCCGCAAATAGACGTCTGCCTGCGCCTGGAAGATCGCTACATGGATCTGATCGATGATGGTGTCGATCTGGCCTTACGGATCACCAACTCACCTTCTCCAGGCCTGTACGGAAAACCGCTGATGCCGGTAAGCCATATTATTTGCGCTACGCCAGAATACCTTCGTCGCGCGGGCACGCCTCAGCATCCGCAGGACCTCCTGGCGCATAGCTGTATTTCGCTCGGTGAAACCCCGGCCGATTCACGCTGGAAATTTACGCTGCAGGGGAAAACGGAGGTGGTACAGACGCACGGCCGCTACGCGGCTAACCACACGGGCGTGCGGCTTGACGCGGTTAAACGTCATGTTGGTATCGGAAGCTTACCGCTGTTTACGGCGCGTGAGGCGCTTGAAAATGGGGAAATTGTGCAGGTTCTGCCGGAGTGGAATTTCATCGACAGCTATTCAGGTGAGCTATGGCTGCTGTGGACGCGTAACAAGCATATGCCAGCCAGAATGCGGGCTATGATTAACTATCTGAATGAAAAAATGCCAGTCACCTGATGACTGGCATTTTTTAAAGCTTATTCTACTTCACGCGCGTCGATACGCAGCTCTTTCGGGACTTCGAAGACAATATTCTCTTCCCGGCCTTCCAGCGGAACGGCTTCACCACCGCCCAGCTCCTGCAGGCGGACAATCACGTTCTGCACGAGGATATCCGGCGCGGAAGCCCCGGCGGTGACGCCAACGCAGGCCGCGTTTTTCACCCACGCTTCCTGGATGTCCGTCGCGTCGTCGATCAGGAACGCCGCCTTGCCCATCCGCTGTGCCAGCTCGGCCAGACGGTTGGAGTTAGAGGAGTTTTTTGAGCCGACCACCAGCACCACGTCGGCCTGTTCAGCCAGTGCACGCACCGCTTCCTGACGGTTAGTGGTTGCGTAGCAGATATCATCTTTACGCGGCCCGACGATTTTCGGGAAACGCTGGCGCAGCGCGTCAATCACGTCCGACGTATCATCAACCGAAAGCGTGGTCTGCGTCATGAACGACAGGCGGCCTTCGTTTTTCACGTTGAGCGTCAGGACATCTTCCGGCGATTCAACCAGGTACATCCCCCCTTCCGGGTTGCTGTACTGGCCCATCGTGCCCTCGACTTCCGGGTGACCGGCGTGACCAATCAGGATCGACTCTTCACCACGACGGCTGGCGCGCGCCACTTCCATATGCACTTTGGTCACCAGCGGACAGGTAGCGTCGAATACGGTCAGATCGCGGCTTTTGGCTTCGTTACGCACTGCCTGTGACACGCCGTGCGCGGAGAAGATCAGAATAGCGCCGTCCGGCACTTCGCTGATTTGCTCGATGAAGATCGCCCCGCGCTCGCGCAGGCTGTCGACCACGTAGCGGTTATGCACCACTTCATGACGCACGTAAATCGGCGCGCCGTAAATCTCCAGCGCGTTTTCAACAATGCTGATAGCGCGGTCTACACCGGCGCAGAAGCCGCGCGGGTTAGCCAACAGGATCTGCATTTCAGGCCTCCAGTGCCGGATCGATCTCCAGCACTTCTACATCAAAATGAACGGTACGCCCGGCAAGCGGATGGTTGAAGTCAACGGTAATCGAGTCGCCGTTGATTTCGCGGATCACGCCAGGCATTTCGCTGCCGTCCATAGCGGTGAAGAGCATAATCGCCCCGATTTCCGGTTCGCCCGCGTCCATAAACTCACGGCGCGAAAAGTACTGAATCAGGTCCGGGCTTGGTACGCCGAATGCCGCATCCGGCTCCAGCGAGAACGCCTTTTTTTCACCCTCTTTCAGGCCGAGAAGCTGTTGCTCCAGCCCTTCAGAGAGGGAGGTGTCGCCCAGGCGAAACAGCGCGGGTTTACCGTTGTTGCGGGTGGACTCAGCAGTGGAGCCATCGTCCAGCTTCAGCGTGAAGTGAACGAGGAGTGCGCTGTTGCTCTGTACGGATTTAGACATGCAAATTGCTCGCTGGTTTTCGCCCGGCGGCGCTACGCTTGCCTGGTCTGCGATAACCGCAGGCCGGTGCAGGCGAAGCGCCGCCGGGCAGGTTTGTTACGCCTGCTCTTTCGCCGCCGGTTTAGGCAAGAAGCCTTCCAGCACGATTAACGCCGCACCGATACAAATTGCGCTATCGGCGAGGTTAAAGGTCGCGAAGTGCCAGTTGCCGACGTAGAAGTCGATCATGTCGACCACAAAGCCGTGCCACAGGCGGTCAAACAGGTTGCCCAGTGCGCCACCAATGATCAGCGCATAGGCGATATTATTCAGCTTTTGTGTTACCTTCGAGCGGTACATCAGCACCGCCAGCACGACGCAGATACCCATTGCGATACCTGCGAAGAACCAGCGCTGCCAGCCACCGCTGTCAGCAAGGAAACTAAACGCCGCGCCGTAGTTACGTGCATAGTGCAGGTTAAGCGACGGGAACAGCGGGACCGTATCCCCCAGAGCGAAATTCTGGAGGATCAGGAACTTGCTGCCCAGATCGATAATCAGCACCACCACAACCAGCCACAGCCAGCGCAGTCCTGTTGAACAGAGAGTTTTACTCATCAGGCAAACTTACGTTTTTCGCCGTCACCGGCGACGTTGCTTACACAGCGTCCGCAGATGTCTGCGTGTTCCGCCACCTGACCGACATCGGTAGTGTAATGCCAGCAACGCGGGCATTTCTCACCGTCGGCTTTGCTCAGCGCGACCTTCAGTCCTTTGAGCAGTTCGCTCTGCTGAGCATCAGCAGAAGCATCGGCATAATCCGCAACTTTCGCACCGGAGGTCAACAGGACAAATCGTAATTCATCGCCCAGCGCCGTCAGTTTTGCCGCCAGCTCCGGTTCGGCGTACAGGGTCACTGCCGCTTCCAGGGAGCCGCCGACTTTCTTGTCAGCTCGCGCCTGCTCGATAACCTTGTTCACTTCGCCACGCACCTTCAGCAGCTCGTCCCAGAAGGCGTCGTTCATCGCTTCAGTGCTGGAGAGATCGAACAGACCTTCGTACCACTCGCCGGTGAAGACATACTTCTCGCGGTCGCCTGGCAGGTAGCCCCAGATTTCATCCGCGGTGAAGGACATGATAGGCGCCATCCAGCGCACCAGCGCTTCTGCGATATGGTACAGCGCAGACTGACAGCTACGGCGCGCCACGCTGTCCGCTTTCGCGGTGTACTGGCGGTCTTTGATGATGTCGAGGTAGAACGAGCCCATCTCGATGGAGCAGAAGCGCATCAGGCGCTGCACCACTTCATGGAAATCGTAAGACTCATATGCCTTAACGATGTCTTCCTGCGCCGCTTTCGCGCAGCTGACCGCCCAGCGATCCAGCACCACCATCTCTTCCGGCTTCACCATGTCTTTCACCGGATCGAAACCGTTCAGGTTCGCCAGCAGGAAGCGCGCGGTGTTACGGATACGACGATAGCTGTCGGCAGCACGCTTCAGGATCTCGTCAGACACCGCCATTTCGCCGGTGTAGTCGGTAGACGCCACCCACAGACGCAGAATATCTGCGCCCAGCTTGTTCATCACGTCCTGCGGAGAAACGGTGTTACCGATGGACTTGGACATCTTGCGGCCCTGGCCATCAACGGTGAAGCCGTGAGTCAGAACCTGACGGTAAGGCGCTTTGCCCTTCATGGCGGTGGAGATCATCAGGGATGACATGAACCAGCCGCGGTGTTGGTCGGAACCTTCCAGATACATGTCGGCAGCGTGACCGGCAAACTCAGGGCGCACGTCAACCACGGAGGCGTGAGTCGATCCGGAGTCGAACCACACGTCCAGGGTATCGGGCACTTTCTCGTAGTTATCCGCGTCCGCGCCCAGGATGTCGCGGGCGTCGAGATCCCACCACGCCTGAATGCCGTCGATTTCGACGCGCTTCGCCACTTCTTCCATCAGCTCCAGCGTGTTTGGATGCAGTTCCTGCGTCTCTTTATGCACGAACAGAGACATCGGCACGCCCCAGGTACGCTGACGGGAGATACACCAGTCAGGACGGTTAGCCACCATGGATTCAATACGCGCCTGACCCCAGTCCGGGATCCACTGCACGCCCTTGATCTCCTTCAGAGACTGCTCGCGCAGGCCCTTCTGATCCATGCTCACGAACCACTGCGGCGTAGCGCGGAAGATGATCGGCGACTTGTGACGCCAGCAGCACGGATAGCTGTGCTGCATTTTCTCAACGTGCAGCAGCGCGCCGCGCTCACGCAGCATCTCAACGATGATGTCGTTCGCCTTGAAGACGTTGATACCGTCCAGCGCCGGGTAAGTACCTGGCAGGTATGAACCGTCCGGACCAACCGGGTTAGCGATTTCCAGACCGTATTTCAGGCTGATGTTGTAGTCGTCGGGACCATGGCCACCGGCGGTATGTACCGCACCGGTACCCGCGTCCAGCGTGACGTGGTCGCCCAGGATCGCCGGAACGTCGAAGTCCAGGAACGGATGTTTAAAGCGCATCAGCTCCAGCGCGTCACCTTTTACTGTGCCCAGCACGGCGTAGTCGGTGATGTTCGCGCGTTTCAGCACGCTTTCAACCAGATCTTTCGCCAGAATCAGCGCACGACCTTCAACCTGCACCAGCGCATATTCGAACTCAGCGGACAGGGAGATAGCGCGGTTCGCCGGCAGGGTCCACGGGGTGGTGGTCCAGATAACCAGAGAGATCGCGCCGTTTACGCCAGGCAGGCCGAATTTACCTTTGATCGCATCCTGATCGACCGCTTCGAACGCCACGTCGATTGAAGGCGAGGTTTTGTCGTAATACTCAACTTCCGCTTCTGCCAGGGCAGAACGGCAGTCCACGCACCAGTGCACCGGCTTCGCACCTTTGTGCAGGTGTCCGTTACCGATGATTTTGCCCAGCGCACGGATGATGTTGGCTTCGGTTTTGAAGTCCATGGTCAGGTACGGGTGTGACCAGTCGCCCAGCACGCCCAGACGGATAAAGTCCGCGCGCTGGCCGTCAACCTGGGTGGCAGCGTATTCGCGGCACTTCGCGCGGAACTCTGCGGCGGTGAACTTCTCACCCGGCTTGCCAAACTCTTGTTCCACCTTCAGCTCGATTGGCAGACCGTGGCAGTCCCAGCCCGGAACGTAAGGCGAGTCATATCCCGCGAGCCCTTTGGACTTCACGATAATGTCTTTCAGAATCTTGTTTACAGAGTGACCAATATGAATGCTGCCATTCGCATATGGAGGGCCATCATGCAGAATGAAGGTTTTTTTGCCTTTTTTGGCTGCACGAATGATGCCGTACAGATCATCATCGGTCCAACGCGCCAGCATTCCCGGTTCGCGCTTGGCGAGATCGCCGCGCATCGGGAACCCTGTTTCCGGCAAATTCAGGGTTGATTTATAGTCACTCATCAGATTCTCGGTTCCGTATTTATCACGTAGGCAGTTAAGCCGGTTCTAAAGCCCAAAAAACTCGCGGGCCGTTAATTCATCTCGCGCGATTTGCGCCTTAAGTTCATCCAGCGAAGCGAATCGCTGCTCGTTGCGTATTTTTTTACGCAGTATCACATCTATATGGCGACCGTAGAGGTCCATTACAACGTCCAGCAGGTGTACTTCTAACTGTTGACGTACACCGGCAACCGTTGGACGTGTGCCAATGTTGGCGACACCGTAGAAAGGCTTATCGCCCAGTCCTGCCACTTCCACCGCATACACCCCTTTCACCGGGGAGACCTGACGGCGCAGCGGTATATTCGCCGTCGGGAAACCTATCGTGCGGCCCAGCGCATCGCCATGAACCACACGGCCTGAAATCGTGAACGGATGGCCCAGCAGCGTTTCTGCCGTATCCAGTTCATCATTCGCCAGCGCCTGGCGTACCGCCGTGCTGCTGACGCGAACGCCGCCCTCGCAGAAGGTCATCGTACTGGTGACGTCAAACCCGTACTCCAGGCCAGCCTTCTGTAATAACAAGAAATCGCCCTGACGACCAGCGCCAAAGCGGAAATCATCGCCCACGGCGAGAAACTGCACGCCAAGCTGTCTGACCAGCAGGTCGCTGACAAAGTTTTGTGCGGTCAGTGCGGCAAAGCGACGATCGAATCGTACGCACAGGACGTAGTCCACACCTGACTCTGCCAGATAGCGTAACTTCTCGCGCAGACGGGTCAGGCGTGCGGGTGATTTTTCGCCTGCAAACAGCTCCAGCGGCTGCGGTTCGAAAATCATCACCACGACGGGCAGGCCACGCGCCTCGCCTTCTTTACGCAATCCCTGCAGCAGCGCCTGATGCCCACGATGCACGCCGTCGAAATTACCAATGGTCAGCACGCACCCGTGCGGGGCTTGACTGAGATTATGTATGCCGCGTATCAGCTTCATGACTGGCTCAAGACAGTGAAAATCGCCAAAGTATACCTTGTACAGCGGTTAAGGTTAACCGGCGATTGTTCACGCTAAACAGAAAGCCGTATGATTTCATCGCGCTGACCTTTCACAGCAAAAAAATCTGCCCGCGAACTGCGATTTTTACGCCGAAAAGCTGTATTCACGAACGACAAGCTGGTAGAATCCTGCGCCATCACTACGTAACGTAGCGTCGCCATATTAACGGCGCTTATTTGCACAAATCCATTGACAAAAGAAGGTATAGAGGGCATATTCCTCGGCCTTTGAATTGTCCACATAGATCATATTTGGGAGTTGGACCTTGGCTAATATCAAATCAGCTAAGAAACGTGCCGTTCAGTCTGAAAAGGCTCGTAAGCACAATGCAAGCCGTCGCTCTATGATGCGTACTTTCATCAAGAAAGTATACGCAGCAATCGAAGCTGGCGACAAAGCTGCAGCGCAGAACGCATTTAACGAAATGCAACCAATCGTGGATCGTCAGGCTGCTAAAGGTCTGATCCACAAAAACAAAGCAGCGCGTCATAAAGCAAACCTGACCGCGCAGATCAACAAACTGGCTTAATCGCTACTTGTTGTTGCTTGTTTGAAAGAACCCGCTTAACGCGGGTTTTTTTATGTCTTCAGAACGCCGGCGGCGTAAACAGCGACGAGTAGTCACGGTTGCAGATACGCTGCACCGCAGGATGCTGAATCATCCTTTCGGCGAATATGGCGTGATACTCCTCCATCACGTTATCCACTCTGCCAATCTCCGTAATTTTATCGTCTGAATAGAGATCGTGCGCGTACAGCGTCGGGGCAACGAAGATAGCGTTGTGCGCCTCGCCGAAGGCTTTCATCAGCGCGGCATCGTCGAACTCGCCGAGGATTTCCACGTTCAGCCCCTGCGAGTTAAACCAGTTCAGCAGCTTACGTCCGAGCATGGAGCGTCTTCCCGGCACCAGCAGGCGGCGCTCTTCCAGGCAGGCCGGGAACGGTTTTTCCGGCGGCGGATTAATGCACCAGAAGCTGACGCCGCACTCGCCAATTTTCACCGAGAACAGCCCTTCCTGCTGCGTGGAGTCGATCGGGCAGTCCGAGATAATCATATCCAGCTTGTGCTGGCTCAGCTGTTCCAGCAGCATCTCGTGAGTGGATTCGAAGCAGCGCAGATGAATCTGCTCATCTTCCACTACCGCCGCATCCAGCACGCCGCTTACCAGCCGTTTTGACAGCGCATCCGCCACGCCCACGTCAAACAGCAGGTTGGACTCTTTGCGGTAGTTGACGATATCCAGCATCTCCTGGCTTAGGGTGAACATTTTGTCCGCGTAGCGGAAAACCAGCTCGCCCAGCTCGCTCGGCTCAATCCCGCGCCCTTTCCGCTTGAACAGTTTTCCCTGCAGGCGCTCTTCCAGGGCCTTGATTTGCCCGGTGATGGTCTGCGGCGTCAGGTAGAGCGCCTCAGCGGCTCCCACGACGGATCCCTGCTTGTAGACATGCCAGAAGTAGTAGAGATGGTTGTAGTTCAAATGAGACATCACGTTTTCACTCCCTGATAGCCGATCGGGAGAAGGCTTCCCTTCTCCCGGCTCCCGTTATGCCCGGACAGCCTGTCCGGACAGCTTAACCTTCAATAAGGTATAACCCACCACCGCGGCCAGTAACGACCCGATAAGAATGCCCAGCTTCGCCCAGACGATAAGCTCGGGCGCGTTTGCGCCAAACGCCAGCGTCGAGATAAAGATCGACATGGTAAATCCAATACCGCACAGCACGCCGACCGCCATAATCTGACTAAACGAGGTCCCGTTTGGCAATGACGCCAGCTTCAGCTTCAGCGCCAGCCAGCAGAACAGGCTGATCCCCAGCGGCTTGCCGATAAACAGCCCGGCAATAATACCCAGCGGCAGCACGGAGGTGAGCCCCTCCAGCGTAACCCCGCCAAGGGAAACGCCCGCGTTGGCAAACGCAAACAGCGGCAGGATCATAAAGCCAACCCACGGGTGAAGCACGTGTTCCAGCTGTCCGGCAGGTGATTTGCCATCCTGCTCCTTCAGCGGGATAAAGAAACCAACGATGACGCCGGCCAGCGTGGCGTGCACGCCGGATTTCAGCACCGCCGTCCACAGCACCATGCCCACCAGAATATAGATACCGGTGCGTCGGACGTTAAAGATGTTCATCAGCGCCAGCGCCGCAATCGCCACTGCCGCCACGCTCAGCGACAGAATCGACAGCTCGCTGGTGTAGAACAGCGCGATAATCACGATAGCGCCCAGGTCATCGATGATCGCCAGCGCCATCAGGAAAATTTTGAGTGCTGCGGGGACGCGGCTTCCGAGCAAGGCCAGCACCCCAAGGGCAAACGCGATATCCGTTGCAGCCGGGATCGCCCAGCCGTCACGCGCAATCGGATCCTGCCAGGCAAACGCGAGGAACAGCAGCGCCGGCACCACCATCCCGCCAATCGCAGCGATCACCGGAAACGCCGCCCGCTGACGGCTGGCAAGCGAGCCAATCACCAGCTCACGTTTGACCTCCAGCCCCACCAGCAGGAAGAACACCGCCATCAGCGCATCGTTGATCCACAGCAGCATGTTCTTGTTAATCTCCAGCGGCCCGACCTTAAGCTCGACGGGGGTTTCCAGAAATGCGTGATAGAGATCGCGAGTCATGCCCATGTTGGCAAGCAACATGGCGGCCGCAGCAGCGATTATCAGGATAACGCCGCCGGATGCCTCACTGCTAAAGAAACGGTGTAGTAATTTCACGTTAATTCTCTCTTTTACAACAATACCTCGATAAAACCATAATATCAGCGCAAACAAATCGGTAAAAACAGATTAATATTGAAGATAAACTCAGTTTAACCGAGCATTTAATACAGAAATAAAAAAGCCCGGAATCGCTTCCGGGCTTTAAAGGATAGTAACCAGCTGGCGGTTTAGCGGGTCAAATCGTCGAAGAATTTTTTGACGCCATCGAAGAAGCTTTTGGAGCGTGGGCTGTTTTTCTCGCCCGTTGGGCCGCCAAAGCTCTCCTGTAGCTCTTTCAGCAGCTGTTTCTGCTTGTCATTCAGGCCGACCGGCGTTTCCACCACCACGCGGCATAGCAGGTCGCCCTGCGCGCCACCGCGAACGGATTTAACGCCTTTGCCGCGCATGCGGAACAGCTTGCCGGTCTGCGTTTCACCAGGCACTTTCAGGTTCACGCGCCCGTCCAGCGTCGGCACTTCGATTTCGCCGCCCAGCGCCGCCATCGCAAAGTTGATCGGCACTTCGCAGTACAGGTTGTTACCTTCACGCTCGAAAATGGCGTGCTGTTTCACCTGTACCTGAACGTACAGATCGCCTGCCGGTGCGCCGTGCTCGCCGGCTTCACCCTCGCCTGCCAGGCGGATGCGGTCGCCCGTATCAACGCCTGCCGGGATCTTAACGGACAGGGTTTTGGTTTTCTCAACGCGACCGTGACCGTGACACTTGTTGCACGGATCTTTAATCAGCGTACCGCGACCATGACAGTGTGGACAGGCCTGCTGTACCGCGAAGAAGCCCTGGCGCATCTGCACCTGACCGGAACCGTGACAGGTTGGACAGGTCTGTGGCTGAGTCCCCGCTTTCGCGCCGCTGCCGTGGCAAACGTCACACTCTTCCAGCGTCGGGATACGGATCTCTTTGGTGACGCCACGAACCGCTTCTTCCAGCGTCAGCTCCATGTTGTAGCGCAGGTCTGCGCCGCGCGCCGCGCGCTGACGACCACGGCCGCCGCCGAAGATGTCGCCGAATACATCACCAAATATATCGCTGAAATCAGCGCCGCCACCGAAGCCGCCGCCACCAAATCCACCGCCGCCCATGCCGCCCTGTTCAAAGGCTGCGTGACCGTACTGGTCATAGGCCGCACGTTTTTGTGAATCGGTCAGGACTTCGTAGGCTTCTTTAATTTCTTTAAATTTAGCTTCAGCCTCTTTATCACCCTGATTGCGGTCCGGGTGATACTTCATGGCCAGGCGCTTATATGCCTTTTTGATTTCACGCTCTTCCGCAGTTTTCGGAACGCCTAAAATCTCGTAATAGTCTTGCTTTGCCATTGGTTTTTTTAAGCCCCTTAACATGCGAGCACGGGCGTGGAGAGTTCTCCTACGCCCGTGCCGATTAATTACCCTGCATCAGGGCGATTATTTTTTATCTTTCACTTCTTCGAACTCAGCGTCGACAACGTCGTCGTCTTTCGCGTTGTTCTGGGAAGCATCAGCGCCCGCCTGCTGCTGTGCGTGCTGCTGCTGAGCGATTTCCATCAGCTTCTGAGAAACCTGTGCCAGCTCCTGCATCTTCGCTTCGATATCCGCTTTGTCTTCGCCTTTCAGAGACGTTTCCAGCGCGCTCAGTGCAGTTTCGATAGCCGTTTTGTCTTCCGCTGGCAGTTTATCGCCCGCTTCCTCAACCTGCTTACGGGTGCTGTGCAGCAGATGGTCACCCTGGTTACGGGCCTGAACCAGCTCTTCGAACTTACGGTCGGATTCCGCGTTAGCTTCGGCATCACGAACCATTTTTTCGATTTCCGCTTCGTTCAGGCCAGAAGATGCCTTGATGGTGATCTTCTGCTCTTTACCGCTGTTTTTGTCTTTCGCAGACACGTGCAGGATACCGTCAGCATCGATGTCGAAGGTCACTTCGATCTGAGGCATGCCGCGCGGTGCCGGGTTGATACCGTCCAGGTTGAACTGACCCAGAGATTTGTTATCCGCCGCACGCTTACGCTCACCCTGAATCACATGGATGGTTACCGCAGACTGGTTGTCTTCAGCGGTAGAGAACACCTGGCTGTGTTTCGTTGGGATAGTGGTGTTTTTGTTGATGAGCGGAGTCATCACACCGCCCATGGTTTCGATACCCAGAGACAGCGGGGTAACGTCCAGCAGCAGTACGTCTTTCACTTCACCCGTCAGTACACCCCCCTGAACCGCAGCACCGATAGCAACCGCTTCGTCCGGGTTCACGTCTTTACGCGGCTCTTTGCCAAAGAATTCAGCTACTTTCTTCTGAACCATTGGCATACGGGTCTGACCACCTACCAGGATAACGTCCTGAATATCAGACACGGACAGGCCAGCGTCCTGCAGTGCAACTTTCAGCGGCTCGATGGAACGGTTAACCAGGTCTTCTACCAGGCTTTCCAGTTTCGCACGGGTCACTTTAATGTTCATGTGTTTCGGACCGGTCGCGTCTGCGGTGATGTACGGCAGGTTCACGTCGGTCTGCTGAGCGGAAGACAGTTCGATCTTCGCTTTCTCAGCCGCTTCTTTCAGGCGCTGCATGGCCAGCGGGTCGTTACGCAGGTCAATGCCCTGATCTTTCTTGAACTCGTCAACGAGGTAGTTGATCAGACGAGTATCGAAGTCTTCACCACCCAGGTGGGTATCACCGTTGGTTGCCAGAACTTCGAAGGTTTTTTCGCCGTCAACGTCGTCGATTTCGATAATAGAGATATCGAAAGTACCACCACCCAGGTCGTAAACCGCGATAGTACGGTTGCCAACTTCTTTATCCAGACCGTAAGCCAGTGCAGCGGCGGTTGGTTCGTTGATGATACGTTTTACTTCCAGACCTGCGATACGGCCAGCATCTTTGGTTGCCTGACGCTGAGCATCGTTGAAGTAGGCTGGAACGGTGATAACAGCTTCAGTTACCGGCTCACCCAGGTAATCTTCCGCGGTTTTCTTCATTTTTTTCAGCACCTCAGCAGAAATCTGCGGCGGTGCAGTTTTGGTGCCTTTCACATCAAGCCATGCATCGCCGTTATCTGCTGCGATGATTTTGTAAGGCATGATAGAAACGTCACGCTGAACTTCTTCGTCCTGGAAGCGGCGGCCAATCAGGCGTTTGATCGCAAACAGGGTGTTTTGCGGGTTTGTCACTGCCTGACGTTTAGCCGGCTGACCAACCAGAGTTTCACCATCCTGGGTATAAGCAATGATAGAAGGCGTGGTGCGATCGCCCTCGGCGTTCTCCAGCACACGTGCAGTAGTGCCATCCATAATCGCTACACAAGAGTTGGTAGTACCCAGGTCGATACCAATAATTTTACCCATCTAAACGTCTCCACTAAAAATTCAGTCAACATGTGGTTGTGTACCTGTAATAAGGGCAGAACGTGCTTTTTCAACTGCCCAGATTTGATTTTTTTCAGGTCCACACACTGCGGTTGCTTACAAGATGGGGTCGCAACGTCATCCATCAAGGGGGAGACATAAAAAAATTTTAATTTCACCCTGATGAGATCATAGACGGCGTCGATGCCGCCCATTATGATGCCGCGCCCCGTCAGGGAGAATTGACGCGGGTTTAACCATTTCACCATTTTGATGATGATTTTTTGAGGACTTATGGGCAACACTAAGTTGGCTAATCCGGCTCCGCTGGGCCTGATGGGTTTTGGCATGACCACCATTCTGCTGAACCTGCACAATATCGGGATGTTCCCGATGGACGGCATTATCCTGGCGATGGGCATTTTTTACGGCGGTATCGCACAAATCTTCGCGGGGCTGCTGGAATATAAGAAAGGCAATACCTTCGGCTTAACCGCCTTCACCTCTTACGGTTCGTTCTGGCTGACCCTGGTCGCGATTCTGCTGATGCCAAAAATGGGCCTGGCGGATGCGGCAAACGCCCACTTCCTGGGCGTATACCTGGGCCTGTGGGGCGTGTTCACCCTGTTCATGTTCTTCGGCACGTTAAAAGGCAACCGCGCGCTCCAGTTCGTCTTCCTGAGCCTGACCGTACTGTTCGCCCTGCTGGCAGTTGGCCACCTGGCGGATAACGAAGGCATCGTTCACGTTGCCGGCTGGATTGGCCTGGTTTGCGGCGCAAGCGCTATCTACCTGGCAATGGGTGAAGTGCTGAACGAGCAGTTCGGCCGCACCATTTTACCGATTGGTGAAAAACACTGATCCCTCTGTCGTGTCCGCCTCGCGGGCACGACATCCCTCTGACTGGCGCAGCCAAATCCCCAATACCAGCCCCATCAGCGATAACGCCAGCACGTACCAGGCAGGCGCCAGGGGTGACACGCCCATCAGTACCGTGACCACAATCGGCGTCAGCCCGCCAAAAATGGCATACGAGACGTTATAAGAGAAAGAGATCCCGGTGAAGCGAACCTCAGGCGGAAACGCGCGCACCATCACGTACGGTACGGCGCCCACCACGCCCACGCACAGCCCCACGATGCCGTACAGCATGAACAGCTGTTCAGGATGGCTGCCCGCAAGATGGTAGAACGCCCAGCTCGACGCGGCCAGCAGCAGGCTGCCGACAATAAAGGTCACGCTGGCCCCGAAACGATCCGCCGCCAGCCCGGCGGCCAGACAGCCAAAACAGAGCATAACGGTGGCGATACTGTTCGCCTGTAGCGTCACGGCAGGGGCGAAGCCGTACTGCTTTTGCAGCCAGACCGGCGACATTAAAATCACCACCACGATACCCGCCGACAGCAGCCAGGTCAGCAGCATCGACACCACCACCGCTTTTTTATGCCGCACCACCACCGTCTTCACCGGCAGCTCCCGGGCCAGCGCCTTGCGCTGCTGCATTTCCAGGAATATCGGCGTCTCCTGCAGCCAGCGGCGCAGATACATTGCCACCAGGCCAAACACCCCGCCCAGCAGGAACGGAATACGCCAGCCCCAGTCGTGAACGGCCTGCTGCGTCATGCTGGTATTGATGATGGTTGCGACCACGGAGCCAAGCAGGATCCCAATCGTCAGCCCTGCGGTCAGGGTTCCGCAAGCAATACCGATGCGGCGCGCAGGGACGTGCTCGGCGACAAACACCCAGGCGCCCGGCACTTCTCCGCCAATCGCCGCCCCCCTGAAGAATACGCATCAGCAGCAGCAATAGCGGGGCGATAATGCCCATTGAGTCATAGGTCGGCAGCAGGCCAATGGCCAGCGTCGGCACGGCCATCAGCAGGATACTGAGGGTAAACATCTTCTTACGCCCCACCAGATCGCCGAAGTGCGCCATCACAATACCGCCCAGCGGGCGCGCCAGGTACCCGGCGGCGAAAATGCCGAAGGTTTGCACCTGGCGCAGCCATTCCGGTATGTCCGCCGGGAAGAACAGTGCTCCCACCACGGCGGCGAAGAAGACGAAGATGATGAAGTCGTAAAACTCCAGCGCGCCGCCCAGGGCGGCGAGCGTAAGGGTTTTGTAGTCCTGGCGATTCAGAGGTCGGGTGTTATGTGGCATAGCGAACCATTGTGCATGTATTGTGGATTATTTTTTACAGTAATCGTAAAGAAAAAATTACTATATCGTAAATCCATTTACACGCTACTGCGGCTGGCGCTAATGTCACATTTTAGTTAACTTCAGGAGATTGTCTCGCGGCGAGCGCTTTTAGGGCGAAATGCTGCTACCACCTTGTCGTCCGTTTCCACGTACGGCCCGTCGAGCAACTGTATACAATACGGTACACTCGCGAATATACCGTGAACAATGACGCTGCCATCCTCGGCTTTTAACCCTTCCAGCGTCTCTTTGATCGACTTCGGCTGCCCCGGCAGGTTCAGGATCAGAGCCTGCTTGCGGATCACCCCGACCTGGCGGGAAAGAATTGCCGTCGGGACAAAGTGTAGACCGATCTGCCGCATCTGTTCACCGAAGCCCGGCATTTCACGGTCGGCGATTGCCAGCGTTGCGTCCGGCGTCACGTCGCGGCGCGCGGGGCCGGTTCCGCCGGTCGTCAGCACGAGGTGACAGCTCATCTCATCCACCAGCTCACACAGGGTCTGCTCGATGATCGGCTGCTCGTCGGGGATCAGGCGAGTCTGGATCTCGAACGGGGTGGTCAGTGCGCTGCGCAGCCATTCTTCGAGAGCAGGGATGCCTTTATCCTGATAAACACCGCTGGAGGCGCGGTCAGAAATCGACACCAGGCCGATGCGTAAGGTATTCATATCCAATTCATCCAAAAAGTACTGATTAACGGGAATGATACACGCAGAGAGGAATTTCAGACAGAGGCGGAGGGAGAAGACGCGTGACCGGCAGCCCGGTCACGCGGAATGATTACAGCAGGTCGCCGATCATTTTTTCCAGTTTTTCCTGGTCGACAGCAAACTTACGGATACCGTCCGCCAGTTTGTCTACCGCCATTGGATCCTGGTTGTGCTGCCACAGGAACTCGGATTCGGTGATGCGCTCAGGACGCGCCTTCACTTCGCCGGTGTAGGACAGCTTGCGCTCGATAGCACCTTCGCTTTCCGCCAGCTCTTTCAGCAGAGCAGGGGCGATGGTCAGGCGGTCGCAGCCCGCCAGCTCGATGATTTCACCGACGTTACGGAAGCTTGCGCCCATAACAACGGTTTCATAGCCGTGCTGCTTGTAGTATTCGTAGATTTCAGTTACGGAAATCACGCCCGGATCTTCAGACGCAGCGTACTCTTTCTTGTCGGTGTTGGCTTTGTACCAGTCCAGAATACGGCCCACGAACGGAGAAATCAGGTATACGCCTGCTTCAGCACACGCACGCGCCTGCGCGAAGGAGAACAGCAGGGTCAGGTTACAGTTGATGCCTTCTTTTTCCAGCTGCTCAGCAGCGCGAATGCCCTGCCAGGTAGAGGCCAGTTTGATCAGGATGCGGTCGTTGCTGATGCCAGCATCGTTGTACAGTTTGATCAGACGTTTTGCTTTGGCGATAGAGGCTTCGGTGTCGTAGGACAGACGTGCGTCTACTTCGGTAGAGATACGGCCAGGAACGAGTTTCAGGATTTCCAGACCGATGTTCACTGCCAGTTTGTCAGTGGCATCCACAACCTGCTGCGCGCGGTCATTGCTCTGTGCTTTCGCCCAGGTCACCGCCTCGTCGATCAGTTTGCGATACTCAGGGATCTGCGCAGCGTTAAGGATCAGAGAAGGGTTGGTTGTGGCATCCTGCGGCTGGTACAGCTTCATTGCCGCGATATCTCCGGTGTCAGCGACGACAGTGGTGAACTGACGAAGGGAGGTCAATTTATCCGTCATGATAGTGTTTCTCTTTTAACGTTCCCTGGATAATTCACACTACCGACAGCTTGCCAGCAGCGGAAAAATGACAGGTTTACTTGTTAGGGGGATGTAACCGGTCTGCCCTGATGATAACACGAGTGAGAGGCAGCGCAACCGCAGACAGTGCGCTTAGGCAGAGTATGATAAACTCAGAATATTAACAGGCTGCTAAGTAACGGCATGCCCAATCAGTGGTAGCGCTTACATATTCACGTTGGCATCAACAAGAGGGACGTTAGTGCCTGATTTCTTTTTCTTTATCAATGAAGTTCTCTGGGGTTCGATAATGATATACCTGCTTTCAGGAGCAGGTATCTGGTTTACGTGGCGCAGCGGGCTGATTCAGTTTCGCTATATCCGCAAGTTTGGCAGAAGTCTGAAAAACAGCGTCACTCCACAACCGGGCGGTCTGACCTCCTTTCAGGCGCTCTGTACCAGCCTCGCCGCCCGCGTCGGTAGCGGTAATCTTGCCGGCGTAGCGCTGGCAATCGGCGCCGGCGGCCCGGGCGCGGTATTCTGGATGTGGGTCACGGCCATCATCGGCATGGCCACCTCCTTTGCCGAGTGCTCGCTTGCGCAGCTCTACAAAGAAAAGGACGACAGCGGTCAGTTTCGCGGCGGCCCCGCCTGGTACATGGCTCGCGGGCTGGGAATGCGCTGGATGGGCGTCCTGTTCTCGATCTTTTTGCTGATTGCCTACGGCCTTATATTCAACACCGTACAGGCAAACTCCGTCGCCCACGCGCTGCGCTTTGCCTTCAACTGTCCCGAGTGGTTGACGGGCGGCGCGCTTGCCCTTCTCACCCTGCTGACCATTGTGACCGGGCTGAAAGGGGTTGCCCGCCTGATGCAGTGGCTGGTTCCCGTTATGGCGCTGCTGTGGGTGTCCACCAGCCTGCTGGTGTGCGCGATCCATATCGATGAGGTGCCCAACGTCATCGCCACCATCTTCAAAAGCGCGTTCGGCTGGCGCGAAGCGGCCTCCGGCGCGCTGGGCTACACCATTAGCCAGGCGCTCACGGCGGGCTTTCAGCGGGGGATGTTCTCAAACGAAGCGGGAATGGGCTCCACGCCGAACGCTGCCGCCACGGCCGCATCCTGGCCTCCGCACCCCGCCGCGCAGGGCATTGTGCAGATGATTGGCGTCTTCACGGACACGATTGTTATCTGCTCCGCCAGCGCGATGATAATGCTGCTGGCCGATGCCGTTGAGCAACCGTCCGGCACGGCCGGCATTCACTGGGTACAACAGGCGCTGGTCAGCCACGTCGGCGGATGGGGCGCGGGCCTTGTCGCGCTCGTGCTGGGGCTTTTTGCCTTCAGCTCCATTGCGGTGAACTATATCTATGCCGAAAACAACCTTATCTTCCTGAACGTCAATTCCCGCGTTAGCCGCACTGTACTTCGCGCGGGGGTGCTGGTAATGGTGATCGTCGGCTCCATGCTCAGCATGCCGATGGTCTGGCAGCTGGCGGACGTCATCATGGCGCTGATGGCCATCACCAACCTGACGGCAATCTTGCTCCTGTCGCCCGTTGTGACGCTCATCGCGCGCGATTATCTTCGCCAGCGCAAGCTCGGCGTTCCGCCCGTCTTTGATGCCTCGCGCTATCCCGAAATTGAGTCGCAACTCGCTCCCGGCACCTGGGATGATTTGCCGCGGCAATAACAGCTATCGATCAATTCAGGGCGATTTTTTGTTAAAGTCGCTCTAAATTTCCTGCAAGGACTGGATATGCTGATTCTGATTTCACCTGCAAAAACGCTCGACTACCAGAGCCCGCTCGCCACCGAGCGTTATACCCAGCCGGAACTGCTGGATTATTCACAACAGCTGATCCGCGAGGCGCGTAAGCTGTCCGCCCCGCAGATCGCCTCGCTGATGGGCATCAGCGATAAACTTGCAGACCTGAACGCCACCCGCTTCCATGAGTGGCAGCCGGACTTCACGCCGGCCAACGCCCGCCAGGCGCTGCTGGCCTTCAAAGGTGACGTGTATACCGGCCTGCAGGCAGAAACGTTTAGCGAAGCGGACTTCGATTTTGCCCAGCAGCATCTGCGCATGCTGTCCGGCCTGTACGGCGTGCTGCGCCCGCTGGATCTGATGCAGCCGTATCGTCTGGAGATGGGCATCCGCCTCGAAAACGCCAAAGGCAAGGATCTGTATCATTTCTGGGGCGATATCATCACCGGGACGCTTAACGCGGCGCTCCAGGCTCAGGGCGATAACGTGGTGATTAATCTGGCCTCCGATGAGTACTTCAAATCGGTGAAGCCGAAAAAGCTGAATGCGGACATTATCAAGCCGGTGTTCCTCGACGAGAAGAACGGCAAATTCAAAGTCATCAGCTTCTACGCCAAAAAAGCGCGCGGCCTGATGAGCCGCTACATCATTCAAAACCGCCTGACGAAGCCGGAGCAGCTTACCGGATTCAACAGCGAAGGCTATTTCTTTGATGAAGCATCGTCAGGGAAAAACGAGCTGGTGTTTAAGCGCCACGAGCAGTAAAACCAAACCCCGCCAGCTGGCGGGGTTTGCATTAATGGTGTTTGCGGTCCGGCCCCGGACGACGCTCGTCATGACGGTGATGGTCGTGACGGTCGCGACGTTCATCGTGCGGACGCCAGCGGTTATCGCGCCAGTCATAGTGTGCCTTCCACCAGTCATGGTCGCACCAGCGGCCGCCATCCCAGTAGTGCCCGCTATTGTCCCGATCGCCAATCTGCAGTTTTACCGCAGGCACGAGGGTGATCTCGGCTGCCTGCACCGCCATGGGAACGGCCAGCATCAGTGAAAGCGCGATGAGTGCAGGTTTCAGTGTAGACATCGATGACTCCTTATTCTTTTTGCCCAGCGTGGGCCGATGTAAGGAGAGTACGTGAAGGGAACGGGGGATGTTATTCTCTGCAATCCTAAACGCTAAGTGACCGCATTTATTGGGAATTTCTGCTTTTTTCCTGCTTATTTCCTCCTTAATTTCTTCACAAAAAAAAAGCCGGGTAGCGCTGCGCTTGCCCGGCCTCTGTTCAGAGCTGATGTGGATCGGGTCAGGCGTAGCCGCCACCCAACAAAAATTATCCGCGCGTCATCATCAGCTTACGCAGCGCCGCGAAATCTGCCGGCAGCTCATGGGAGAGTAGCGGCAGGTCGGCGCGCTCGGCCAGCTCTTTTGGCAGCGGCAGCGTTTCGCCCAGAATAGCTTCCACGCTCTCTTTGAACTTGGCAGGATGCGCCGTGCCGAGGAACAGGCCATACTCCCCCGGTTGAAGACTGTCGCGCAGCGCACGGTAGGCAATCGCCGCGTGCGGCTCAGAGGTATAGCCCACCGCCTTCAGCTCGCGCATGGTCGCTTTAGTGGTTTCGTCCGTCACTGCCGCATAGCCGAGGTCGCTCAGGCGCCAGATCTTGCGGCGGAAGAGTTCTTCCACGCGCGGCCAGTTGTTTGGCTGTGACACATCCATCGCGTTGGAGAGCGTCGCCTGGGTGGCGTTTGGCGCCCACTTACCGTCCTTCAGGAAGCGCGGCACGGTGTCGTTGGCGTTGGTGGCGGCGATAAAGCGCTTCACCGGCAGACCGAGCGATTTCGCCAGCAGGCCCGCCGTCAGGTCACCGAAGTTACCGCTTGGCACGGAAACCACCAGCTGATTGCGCGCCTCCTGCGGAAGCTGGGCCACCGCCTCGAAGTAGTAGCAGATCTGCGCCAGCAGGCGGCTGATGTTGATGGAGTTGGCGGAGTTCAGCCCCAGCGCTGCCTTCAGCTCTTCATCATCGAAGGCCTGCTTCACCAGCGCCTGGCAGGCATCGAAGTCACCGTCGATCGCCACGGTTTCAATGTTGCCGCCGAGCGTGCAGAACAGTTTTTCCTGCAGAGGGCTGATTTTGCCTTTCGGATAGAGGATCACCACGCGCACGTTTTTCAGGCCGTAGAACGCATGGGCGACCGCCGCACCGGTATCGCCGGAGGTTGCGGTCAGGATGGTCACCGGTTTGTCGCCGCTGATGTGGGTCAGCATCTGCGCCATAAAGCGACCGCCGAAGTCTTTGAACGCCAGCGTAGGGCCGTGGAACAGCTCCAGGCAGCCGACGTCCGGCTCCACCTGCTTAACCGGAGCCGGGAAAGCAAACGCCGCACGCACGCGCTCTTCCAGCAGCTCCTGTGGGATTTCATCCCCGATAAACGCGGAGAGAATTTTGGTGCTGCGGGTGACAAAGTCCTGCTTCAGCAGCTCGTCAATGTCGGTCAGCTGAAATTCCGGCAGGTCATGGGGGAAAAACAGCCCCTGATTTTTGCCCAGCCCCTGAGTCACCGCCTGCGCGAAGCTGACCTGCTCGTTATGATCTTTAAGGTTGTAGAGTTTCATTCGTTATCCCAGTACTCGTGCGCCAGCCGTGTCCAGACGGCAAATATGAACAAAGCCTTCCTGATTTTGCAGGTAGTGTTTAGAGAGCCAGTCCGCCACGCGCTGCGCGGTGTCTGGCTTGTCGCATAAGGCAAACAGCGTCGGGCCGGAGCCAGAGATGCCGCACGCCTGCGCGCCGATATCCATAGACGCCTGTCGCGCCTCGTTAAAGCCGGGCAGCAGCTTAGTGCGGTACGGCTCGGCAATAACGTCTTTCATCAGCTTCGCCGCCAGCTGCGGCTGACGGGTATAGCAGGCGTGGATAAAGCCCGCCAGATGACGGCCGTGGGCAATGCAGTCCTGACGACGATACTGCGCGGGCAGGATCGCGCGCGCTTCGGCGGTAGAAACTTTAATTCCCGGATAGGCCAGCACCCACAGCCACTCATCAAACCCTGGCACCTGCTGGCTGATGATGCCATTTTCTTCGATCATCAGCTGCATGCCGCCGAGGAAGCAGGGGGCGACGTTATCATAATGAATGCTGCCGGAGATGCGCCCTTCCAGCTCGCCCATCAGCGCCAGCAGGCGGCTGTTATTTAACGGCTTGCCGCAATGCTCGTTCATCGCCACCAGCGCGGCGACCACCGAGCAGGCGCTGGAGCCCAGCCCGGAGCCAATCGGCATGCTTTTTTCCAGCGTCATGGTCACCGGCACGCTTTTGCCGATCTCCTGACAAAAGCGCTCCCAGCACTGATAAACGATGTTCTCGCGCGGGTCAGACGGCAGCTTGCTGGCGAAGCGGCCCACGTTATTCAGGCTGAAGCTGTCTGCCGCTTCCACCGTAACCGTATCGCCCAGCAGCGAACCATCAACCGGCGTCACCGCCGCGCCCAGCACGTCAAACCCAACGCTCATGTTAGCGCTGGAAGCCGGGGCATAAACTTTGACCATGTTAAACTCCTAACTTCCATGACAGGGTACGCAGCAGATCGGCAAACACGCCCGCCGCCGTCACATCATTCCCTGCACCATAGCCGCGAAGCACCAGCGGCAGTGGTTGATAATAGTGGCTGTAAAACGCCAGCGCGTTCTCGCCGTTTTTCACCTTGTACAGCGGATCGTTGCCGTCCACTTCGGCAATCTTCACGCGGCACACGCCATCTTCCTCAATGTTGCCAACATAGCGCAATACCTTACCGTCATCACGGGCTTTCGCAACGCGAGCGGCAAAGGCGTCGTCCAGCTGAGGGAGTTTCGCCATAAAGGCATCAACGTCCCCGCTGCCGTCAAACTCCGCCGGCAGTACCGGTTCAATCACAATGTCCGACAGCTCCAGCTCGCGGCCGGTTTCGCGCACCAGGATCAGCAGCTTGCGCGCCACGTCCATGCCGGAGAGATCGTCACGCGGGTCCGGCTCGGTGTAGCCCAGCTCGCGCGCGGCGCGGGTGGCCTCCGACAGGCTCATGCCTTCATCAAGCTTGCCGAAGATAAACGACAGGGAGCCGGAGAGAATGCCGGAGAATCGCTGCAGTTCGTCGCCCGCGTTCAGCAGGTTTTGCAGGTTCTCGATGACCGGCAGACCCGCGCCCACGTTGGTGTCGTACAGGAACTTGCGGCGGGACTTGCTCGCCGCCAGGCGCAGCTGGTGATAGTAATCCATCGACGAGGTGTTGGCCTTTTTGTTCGGCGTTACCACGTGGAACCCTTCGCGCAGGAAGTCCGCGTACTGATCGGCAACCGCCTGGCTGGAGGTACAGTCGACGATCACCGGGTTAAGCAGGTGATACTCTTTCACCAGCCGGATCAGGCGGCCCAGGTTGAACGGCTCTTTTGCCTCTTCCAGCTCCGCCTGCCAGTTTTCCAGGTTAAGGCCATGAACGTTAGTCAGCAAAGCCCTGGAGTTAGCGATACCGCAGACGCGCAGATCGATATGTTTCTTCTTAAGCCACTCCTGCTGGCGCTTCACCTGCTCCAGCAGCGCGCCGCCGACGCCGCCGACGCCAACCAGGAACAGCTCGATCACCTGATCGGTGTTGAACAGCATCTGGTGAACCACGCGTACGCCGGTGGTGGCATCATCGTTATTCACAACCACGGAAATTGAACGCTCAGACGAGCCCTGCGCAATCGCCACGATATTAATATTGGCCCGCGCCAGCGCGGCAAAGAATTTGGCAGAAATACCGCGCAGGGTGCGCATGCCGTCGCCAACGACGGAGATCACGGCCAGACGCTCCTGAATGGAGAGCGGCTCCAGCAGCTCCTCTTTCAGCTCAAGGTAGAACTCTTCTTCCAGCGCGCGGCGGGCGCGCAGGCAGTCGCCCTGCGGCACGCAGAAGCTGATGCTGTATTCGGAAGAGGACTGGGTGATCAGCACGACGGAAATGCCGTTGCGGGACATGGCGGCAAACACGCGGGCTGCCATGCCGACCATGCCCTTCATCCCGGGGCCGGAGACGCTGAACATCGCCATATTGTTCAGGTTAGAAATGCCTTTCACCGGCAGGCCATCTTCATCCGAGCTGGCGCCAATCAGCGTGCCCGGCGCCTGCGGGTTACCGGTATTTTTAATCAGGCAAGGGATCTGGAACTGGGCAATCGGAGAGATGGTACGCGGGTGAAGCACTTTAGCGCCGAAGTAAGAAAGCTCCATCGCTTCCTGATACGACATCGACTTCAGCAGCCTGGCGTCCGGCACCTGACGCGGGTCACAGGTATAAACGCCGTCGACGTCGGTCCAGATCTCACAGCAGTCTGCGCGTAAGCAGGCCGCCAGTACGGCAGCAGAGTAATCGGAGCCGTTACGGCCCAGCACCACCAGCTCGCCCTTCTCGTTTCCGGCGGTGAAGCCCGCCATCAGGATCATATGGTCAGACGGAATTTTGCTCGCGACAATGCGGCGAGTCGACTCGGCAATGTCGACGGTGGATTCGAGGTAGTGGCCGACCGCCAGCAGTTTTTCAACGGGATCGATTACGGTCACGCCGTGTCCGCGCGCTTCCAGCACGCCCGCCATAATGGCGATAGAGAGTTTTTCACCCCGGCAGATCAGCGCCGCGTTGATGCTGTCCGGGCACTGGCCCAGCAGGCTGATACCGTGCAGGACGTGTTTGATCTGGGCAAATTCATGTTCAACGGTGGTTTTCAGCTGCGCCAGCGGGAAGCCTGGCTGAGCGTCTGCCAGCCCCTGCAGCAGTTCTGCAAAAATACGCTCGGCGTCGCTGATGTTCGGAAGTGCACCCTGGCCACCGATGGTTTTTTCAATCATCGCCACCAGGTGGTTCGTGATTTTGGCCGGGGCAGAGAGCACGGTGGCAACCTGCCCCTGCCTGGCGTTACTTTCCAGGATATCGGCAACGCGCAGAAAACGCTCTGCATTTGCCACTGACGTACCGCCGAACTTCAACACTCGCATGGGTTCTACCTCATTTCCTTTAGCCGAAAAAAAAGCCCGCACTGTTCAGGTGCGGGCTTTTTTCTGTTTTTCCTGTACGCGTCAGCCCGCATCGTTACCTGTGGTAATGATGATGGTTGTGGTAATGGTGGTGATGCTGATGCGTTTCATGGATGTTGTGTACTCTGTCATTATTATCTGTCTGTGCTGTATTCTTTTAGGGTTAAAGGATCGGGCACCTTAAGTCAATGAATTTTTAATTCGATCACAGTTTGGGACGTTCTCACGTCCCGCTGCGCGCAGATTTATTTTCATCGGAATAACCCAGATGCAACCCTAGACATCAGCACGATCGGCCATAATAAAAACCTATGACACTATTTTACTCGGCCAATTTTTTTTCAATATCATGCAGCAATCGGTGCAACATTGCCGTGTCGCGCTGTTCAAGTCGGCCTAATCGCTGCTGCAGCCAGTCCACCAGTTTTTGATCGTCCGCTACGCCCAGCTGCCCAAGCAGGTTTTCCACGCGCGCGCGCAGCGCAGCCAGCTGGTTTTCATCCGTTGCCGTCACTGGCGGCTGAGAAATTTGTATTAAGGATGCCAATTGATAGCAATAGACCATAACCGCCTGCCCGAGATTTAGCGACGGATAATCCGCCACCATTGGCGCGCCCGTCAGCACGTCAGCCAGCGCCAGCTCATCGTTGGTCAGCCCGGAATCTTCGCGGCCAAAAACCAGCGCCGCTTTCTCCAGCCACTGGCTTTTCTCGCTCAGCATCGGCACCAGCTCGGCGGGCGTGGCGTAGTAATGAAACTTCGCCCGGCTGCGTGCGGTCGTGGCGACGGTAAAAGAAATATCGTGCAGCGCGTCGGCGAGCGTAGCGTAAGTGGTTATATTATCGAGAATATCTCCCGAACCGTGCGCCACCCAGCGCGCGGCAGGCTCCAGATGCGCCGTGCTGTCCACAATACGCAAATCCGTAAAACCCATGGTCTTCATGGCGCGCGCCGCAGCGCCAATATTCTCGGCTCTTGCTGGCGCCACCAGCACAATCGACAGATGCATTTATGCTCTCTTTTTAAGCAGTTAGCGGATAAAAATGTGATTCACTTCAACATATTACGCAGCACGAATTTACAAAATTGCAACACAAATCACCGAAATAGCGTTTCATAACAAATTAAAAACGCTACACTATTTTGTGACTGAACAATTAGTTAGAATGTTAACAGAACCTGATTATCCTTATGTTTTATAATGATAATGAGCCTGTGAATACTCATTCTCAATTGGATTCGTACCGTTTATCAATTAATGTCCGCAACTAGTTGGTTTATTGAAAAATTGTGACAAAGGCTAGCATTCGGCTACGATGATTTCATCAAACTGTTAACGTGCTACAATTGAACTTGATATATGTCAACGAAGCGTAGTTTTATTGGGTGTCCGGTGTCACTTAGCCTGTTATGTTGCTGTTAAAATGGTTAGGATGACAGCCGTTTTTGACACTGTCGGGTCCTGAGGAAAAGTACCCACGACCAAGCTAATGATGTTGTTGACGTTGATGGAAAGTGCATCAAGAACGCAATTACGTACTTTAGTCACGTTAGGCCGATCATGTTAATTTGCGACATGCATCAGGCAGATCAGGGACTTTTGTACTTCCTGTTTCGATTTAGTTGGCAATTTAGGTAGCAAACATGCAGACCCCGCACATTCTTATCGTTGAAGACGAGTTGGTAACACGCAACACGTTAAAGAGCATTTTCGAAGCAGAAGGCTACGATGTCTTTGAAGCGACCGATGGCGCAGAGATGCATCAAATCCTTTCTGAAAATGATATCAACCTGGTGATTATGGATATCAACCTGCCGGGCAAAAACGGCCTTCTTCTGGCGCGCGAGCTGCGTGAACAGGCGAACGTCGCGTTGATGTTCCTGACAGGCCGTGACAACGAGGTTGATAAAATTCTTGGTCTGGAAATCGGCGCGGATGACTACATCACCAAGCCGTTCAACCCTCGCGAGTTAACCATTCGTGCACGCAACCTGCTGTCCCGTACTATGAATCTGGGCACGGTCAGCGAAGAGCGTCGTAGCGTTGAAAGCTACAAGTTCAACGGCTGGGAACTTGATATCAATAGCCGTTCGCTGATTAGCCCGAACGGTGAGCAGTATAAACTGCCGCACAGTGAATTCCGCGCGATGCTGCATTTCTGCGAAAACCCGGGCAAAATTCAGTCCCGTGCAGAATTGCTGAAGAAAATGACCGGCCGTGAGCTGAAGCCACACGATCGTACCGTTGACGTGACCATCCGTCGTATTCGTAAGCATTTCGAATCTACGCCTGATACGCCGGAAATCATCGCCACTATCCATGGCGAAGGTTATCGTTTCTGCGGCGATCTTCAGGAGTAATCCGGCTCGTCACGCAGTAAAAAACGGCGCTTTTAGCGCCGTTTTTTTTATCAGTGCCACGGCATAATCGGCACCGCGCTAATCGCGTTTTTCGGTGAGCCTTCCACCACTTTGTCCGAGTAGGCCAGATAAGCCAGGGTGTTGCGTTTCGCGTCATAAAAACGCACCACCTGCAGCTTTTTGAACACCAGCGAGGTCCGTTTCTGGAACACGACGTCGCCCTGCGCTTTGCCGTTTTTGATTTTGTCGCTTAGCTCAACCGGACCAACCTGCTGGCAGGAAATGGCCGCGTCGGAAGTGTCTTCAGCCAGCCCCAGACCGCCCTTAATGCCGCCCGTTTTCGCCCGGCTGACATAGCAGGTGACGTTTTTCACGTCCGGATCGTCAAACGCCTCCACCACAATTTTGTGGTCCGGCCCAAACATTTTAAACACGGTATCCACGGAGCCAATTTGCTCCGCCTGCGCCGCGCGCCCGGCCATCAAAGCCAGTGCCGCAAAGAGTAAAGCCTTGTATTTCATATTGTTACCATTCATAAAAATTACGCTGAGCGATTATTCAACAGGTGAGGCAAAAATGTAGCAAGATCACAGGATTAGAATATATTTGCGTATAAATCACCACAAAAAGCATTAATGCGCAAAAAAAACACTGAATGCTAAAACGTCAAAAAATGCTATTATCCGCTAACCTGTAATCAGGCACCTGCAGCAGTTTTAAGGATGAGGATAGTATATGGATCAGGCTGGAATTATTCGCGACCTGCTCACCTGGCTGGAAGGTCATCTCGACCAGCCTTTGTCACTGGATAATGTGGCGGCAAAAGCAGGCTATTCCAAGTGGCATCTGCAACGGATGTTCAAGGATGTCACCGGTCATGCTATCGGTGCCTATATTCGTGCCCGTCGTTTATCAAAATCTGCCGTCGCGCTGCGTCTGACCGCACGGCCGATTCTGGATATTGCCCTGCAATATCGCTTCGATTCGCAGCAAACCTTCACCCGCGCCTTTAAAAAACAGTTCTCGTTAACGCCGGCGCTCTATCGCCGCTCGCCCGACTGGAGCTCGTTTGGCATGCGTCCGCCGCTTCGTCTGGGCGAGTTTGCGATGCCAAAATATGAAATCGTCACCCTGCCGGAAACGCACCTGATCGGCACCACGCAGAGCTACGCCTGCTCTCTGGAGCAGATCTCCGAGTTCCGTCATCAGATGCGGGTTCAGTTCTGGCGCGAATTTTTAAGCCACGCCCCGGCTATTCCGCCGATTCTGTATGGCCTGAACGAAACGCACCCGAGTCAGGAAAAAGACGACGAGCAGGAGGTGTTTTACACCACCGCGCTCACCCCTGACATGGCAAATGGCTACATTCAGGGCGCTAAGCCTGTCGTGCTGGAAGGCGGCGAGTACGTCATGTTCTCCTACGAGGGCTTAGGTACGGGCGTTCAGGAGTTTATCCTGACCGTTTACGGGACCTGCATGCCAATGCTGAATCTGAATCGCCGTAAAGGTCAGGACATTGAGCGCTACTATCCGGCGCAGGACGCTAAGCCGGAAGAAGGCCCTATCAATCTGCGGATGGAATTCCTTATCCCGGTACGGCGTTAACGCTGCAATTCGTCCAGCGCAGGGGCATCGAGATGCGAAATGTCCCCTGCCATCTCAACCACCCAACCCGACGCAAGCCAGGCGCTTTCCTGATAGTCGATGCGGGAAATGGAGCAGTTGCGCAGTCGCAGTCGGCGTTCGGCATATGCCGGCAGCCCCAGAATAGTGCTCACCAGGCAACCCAGCGCGATGCCGTGACTCACCAGCAGCGGACGGCTACCTGCCGGAAGCTTCAGGCACTCGGCCAGCGCGGCATGCATGCGCACGCTCAGCTCCTGCATGGACTCTCCCTCAGGGATACGCCCCTCTTCCGTACCGTTCACCAGCGCACGACGCCAGCCTTCTTCGGTTTCCGTCAGCGTATCGATAGGGCGTTTTTCCAGCACGCCCATGTCCAGCTCGCGCAGGCGCGGCTCGAGAGTGACGTCGCAGCCGCAGGCATCAGCGATAATGCGTGCCGTCTGCTGCGTGCGGCCTAAATCACTGGAAATAATGTGAGTGATACCCAGCGTTCTGGCGCGTTCCGCCACCTGCCACGCCTGTTGCACCCCCTTCTCGGTGAGAGGACTGTCTGACTGGCCTTGAATACGTCGCTCGGCGTTCCACTGCGTTTCACCGTGGCGAACAAGGTATACCTGTAACATGCTTTTTTTCCGTTATACTGCGATGAGTTTTTTTGAATCGAGCTTAATTATGCACCATGTTGTCTCTGCTACCACCAATCCTGCCAAAATTCAGGCAATTCTAAGGGCATTTGAAGAGATCTTCGGCGAAGGATCCTGCCATATTGACGCCATCGGCGTCGAGAGCGGCGTACCGGAACAGCCGTTTGGCAGCGAGGAAACGCGCGCTGGCGCACGAAATCGCGTGGCGAATGCCAAAGCCGCCGCACCAGGCGCTGACTTCTGGGTCGCGATTGAAGCGGGGATCGACGAAGGCGCAACCTTCAGCTGGGTTGTTATCGAAAGCCGCGAGCAGCGCGGTGAAGCGCGTTCAGCCACCCTGCCGCTGCCGGAAATCATTCTGAATAAAGTGCGCGAAGGTGAAGCGCTCGGGCCGGTGATGTCGCAGTACACCGGCATTGACGAGATTGGCCGTAAAGAAGGGGCAATTGGCGTCTTCACCAAAGGCGTTTTGACCCGCTCAGGCGTGTATCACCAGGCGGTAGTTTTAGCGTTGAGCCCGTTTCATAACGCGATTTATCGCTGAGCGCCCAAGAGGATCTGCTCCAGCCACTGGCGCAGCTCAACCGGCGCAGATTTCAGGCTATTCGATCCGCGGGTGATTGTCGCAATGCCCGCGCCTAGCTCGTTTTTCAGCTCGCGCTGGCTCATTTCGCCGCGCAGCAGCTCTTCAATAATGCGTACCCGCGTGCCCAGCGCTTCGCGTTCATCGGGCGTCAGCATAAGCTGTAATAGCGGTAGATGCAGATCCTTGTCATAAGACTGGCGGAGCAACTCCACAAAACGAAGCCACTCCTGATGACGCTGTTCGGCCATTGCCGAGGAATACGGGGAATGCTGGGTCATGTTATGCTGCCTCTTGTACTCATTAACGAGTACAGCATAACACAACCCGCGCCGATCAGTAACGTCTCTGCCACTCGGCATCGCTCATCAGCGCATCTTTCTCCCCCATGAAGTGGCGATAGTAAGCGTCATAAGCCAGCACGTTCTTCACGTAGCCACGCGTTTCGGAGAACGGAATACTCTCGACGAACGCTACGGCGTCGATACGCCCTGCGCTGTTGCCAAGCCAGGTGCGCACGCGCCCCGGCCCCGCGTTGTAGGCCGCTGACGCGAAGATGCGGTTATTGCCAAACTGCTGATAGACGTACTGCAGGTAGCTGGTACCGATGTTGATGTTGGTCTCCAGATCCAGCAGCTGCGACGGGCTGCTGTAGCCTGGGATATTAAACATCTTCACCGTGTGCGTCGCGGTGCCCGGCATGATCTGCATCAGGCCGCTGGCGCCTACCGGAGAACGGACTTTCGGGTTCCAGGCGCTCTCCTGACGGGCAATGGCCATCGCGTAGCTTTGCGGAATATCTTTGCCGCTGGTGTAGCGCTCAAAGAGATCGCTGTAAGCCAGCGGGAAACGCTCCTCAAGGTGATCCCACAGCTTGCCGGAGATCGTCGCCTGCACGCTCAGATCCCACCAGCGGTTATCGAACGCATAGCGGGCAAGCTGCGCTTTCTCGTCCGTGGTGCGGCTGGTGACCAGATTGGCCCACTCGCTGCGCGCGGTGTTATCCAGATTCCAGTACATCAGCTCGCGAACGCGCGCCATTTCCGCCCCCTGCGTCAGCGTCGGGTTCGCGGTGGCTGGCGCTTTGTCGATCTTAAGCGTGTACGTCTCGCCCAGACGCTGCGCCGCCGCCATCGGGTAGAATCCGCGCTGCTGCATCAGGGAGTGAAGGATATCTTTGGCTTCGTCTTCACGACCGCGCTCCAGCAGCAGATCCGCCTGCCAGTAGCGCCATTCGTCTTTCTCTTTGGCGTCCATCGGCAGGCGCGCCAGCCAGGTATTCAGGCCGCGGCGATCGCCCGTTCCCAGCGCCATACGCACGCGACGCTCGACCAGCGAGACAGAGTTTGAGCGCATGACCGCATCGTCACGCCAGCGGGCCTGCTCATCGGTGACGTCTGCTCCCATCAGTCGCCACACCACAATGTCGCGCAGCTCCTGGGTTTGATCGTCATTGAGCTGTTGGGCCTGCACCAGCTGCGGGATCATCAGCCGCGCGTTTTCCACATCATCACGCGCCACGCTGGCAAAGGCGACTGCCGCCATCTGCCGGGTAAAATCGGTCGCGCCAGTGGTGCGCGCAAACGTCAGGACGGTGTTCGGATCGTTTGCCAGGCCGATAACGGCAGAAGCAATGGTCTGATAATCCGCCGGCATTTGCCCCGCCAGCACGGTGACCAGCCGCGTGTTCCCGGCCTTCATAGCCAGGCGGATGCGTTCGAGGTAGGAGAGCGGATCCTGCTGCCCCGACGCGCGCCAGGCGCTGAAAAGCGGATCGCAGGCGTTGGGCTGGCTTTTGCCCGTCAGCCACAGCTCTTTTGCGCCGGCCCACGCTTCTTCCTGCTGGCCGGTAGCCCATTTCGCGTAATAGTAATTACACTGCGCTTCCGTCGCGCCCGGCTTGTCCGGGCTGAACGCCAGCAGGCCGCGCCAGTCTTCGCGACGGGCAAGCTCGTTCACGAACCGGGACTTCAGGGTGCGCGCAGGCGGCAGGGTCGGGTTCGCCTGAATGAAGTTGTTCACGGTGACGGTTGGTTGATTCATCAGATCGTCAGTAATCTGGCGATACTCCAGATACGGATACAGCGGATAATCCTTCAACGTCGGCATCAGCGCCTGCACGGTATCCATCTGCCTGTTGTCCCATGCCTGCTTAATCTGGGCATAGCGGCTACGTTGTTCGTCCAGTGAATCGGCATGCACCGCCTGGCTTACCGCCATTACGCATACGCTGGCAGCCAGCAGACGCCAGACCACCCGTTTGGCTTTTTCCACAAGCTCTTCCTCATTGTTTTTCGTTAGTTGCAGCGTCTTGCCACGTCAAAGTCACATCAACTTATGCTAACCAGGCATCCCGCAACGCGCCACGTCATGGACACTTTTTTACCTTTCTTGCGCGTTTTAACACTCCCGACGTTCCTGGCTGGGATTAGGGCGTGAAAAAGGCTACACTTCGAGGCTGAAATTCATTCTCATCACGATAAAAGAGGCGAAGTCCAACGTGGCTCAATTCGTTTATACCATGCATCGTGTCGGCAAAGTTGTCCCGCCGAAACGTCATATTCTTAAAAATATCTCGCTGAGCTTCTTCCCGGGCGCAAAAATCGGTGTCCTGGGTCTCAACGGTGCCGGTAAGTCCACCCTGCTGCGCATCATGGCCGGCATCGATACAGACATCGAAGGTGAAGCCCGTCCGCAGCCAGGCATCAAGATCGGCTACCTGCCGCAGGAACCTCAGCTGAACCCGGAACACACCGTGCGTGAATCCGTTGAAGAAGCGGTGTCCGAAGTGGTTAACGCGCTGAAAGGCCTGGATGAAGTGTATGCCAAATACGCCGAGCCGGATGCGGACTTCGACAAGCTGGCCGCTCAGCAGGGCAAATACGAAGAGATTATCCAGGCGCACGACGGTCACAACCTGAACGTGCAGCTTGAGCGCGCGGCTGATGCCCTGCGCCTGCCGGACTGGGATGCGAAAATCGCTAACCTCTCCGGTGGTGAGCGTCGCCGCGTGGCGCTGTGCCGCCTGCTGCTGGAAAAACCAGACATGCTGCTGCTCGACGAACCGACGAACCACCTGGATGCAGAGTCCGTAGCGTGGCTGGAACGCTTCCTGCACGACTTCGAAGGCACCGTGGTGGCGATCACTCACGACCGTTACTTCCTCGACAACGTGGCGGGCTGGATCCTGGAGCTGGACCGCGGTGAAGGTATTCCGTGGGAAGGCAACTACTCCTCCTGGCTGGAGCAGAAAGATCAGCGTCTGGCGCAGGAAGCGTCTCAGGAAGCGGCGCGTCGCAAGTCTATCGAGAAAGAGCTGGAGTGGGTGCGTCAGGGTGCGAAAGGCCGTCAGTCCAAGGGCAAAGCCCGTCTGGCGCGCTTTGAAGAGCTTAACAATACCGAATACCAGAAACGTAACGAAACCAACGAACTGTTTATTCCACCTGGAGCGCGTCTGGGGGATAAAGTGGTTGAAGTGACCAACCTGCGTAAGTCCTACGGCGACCGCCTGCTGATCGACGACCTGACCTTCTCCGTACCGAAGGGCGCTATCGTCGGTATCATCGGTCCGAACGGCGCGGGTAAATCCACGCTGTTCCGCATGATGTCCGGTCAGGAACAGCCTGACAGCGGCTCTATCACCCTGGGTGAGACCGTGAAGCTGGCGTCCGTTGACCAGTTCCGTGACGCAATGGATAACAGCAAAACCGTGTGGGAAGAAGTGTCCGGCGGTCTGGATATCATGCGTATCGGCAACACCGAGATGCCAAGCCGTGCCTACGTTGGCCGCTTTAACTTCAAGGGCACCGACCAGGGCAAACGCGTGGGCGAGCTGTCCGGCGGCGAGCGCGGTCGCCTGCATCTGGCGAAGCTGCTGCAGGTTGGCGGTAACGTTCTGCTGCTCGATGAACCAACCAACGACCTGGACATCGAAACCCTGCGCGCGCTGGAAAACGCCCTGCTGGAGTTCCCGGGCTGTGCAATGGTTATCTCGCACGACCGCTGGTTCCTGGACCGTATCGCAACCCACATCCTGGATTACCAGGACGAAGGTAAGGTAGAGTTCTTCGAAGGTAACTTCACCGAATACGAAGAGTACAAGAAACGCACGCTGGGCGCAGACGCGCTGGAGCCGAAGCGTATTAAGTACAAGCGTATCGCGAAATAAAAGCAGAACGGCAACTTCGGTTGCCGTTTTTTATGTTTGTTCCCTCAGCCCCGAGGAAGAAGGTCAGGGTGAGGGCATCAGGCCGCACAGAACTACCTTCCTACGTAGTACCGCCTCACCTCATCAAACTGCATCGCAAACTCGATATAGCTCATCAGCGCGGGCGAATTGAGCTTACGGCTCGGATAGGCCAGCCACAGGTCGTTCCCCTCCACGCTCCACTCCGGCAGCACCTTCACCAGCGCCCCCTTTTCAACCTTGTCTTCCAGCAGAAATGCGGGCAACAGCGTGATCCCCGCCCCGGCAATCGCACACTCGCGGGCGTACACCAGGTTATCGGTTAAATGCGCGTTGTCCGGCAGGTAGCGATAGTCTTCGCTCTCGCTTCGCAGCAGCCACTCAGACCAGGACCTGTGGGTAATGCAGCGATGCTCCACCAGCTGACGCGGATGGACTAACGGCTCACGACGCGCCAGATAATCGGGCGATGCCAGCATATAGCGCGGGCAGTGCCCGATCATCCGGCCAATCAGGGATGAATCCTGCGGCTTGCCGGTACGTAGCGCCACGTCAAAACCGGACTCGACCAGATCCACCACGTCGTCAGAAATTGATACATCGAGCGAAACGTCAGGGTAGCGAAGCTGAAATTCGGCATTAAGATGTGCCAGAAGCGTTGCGCCGATCCCCGCAGGACAGGTGATCCGCAGCCGTCCGCTGGGGTTGTCGCGCAGGCGCTGGATGGCATACTCCGCCCGCTCGCTGGCCGCCAGCATCTCGCGGCAGTGCACCAGATAATGCTCGCCGGCAAAGGTCAGGTTGATCCTGCGCGTCGTCCGATTGAGCAAGCGGATCCCCAGCTGCTGTTCAAGCTGGCTAATGCGCTGGCTGACGCTGGATTTAGGCAGCTCCGCCTTCCGGGCCGCCGCGGTAAAGCTTCCCGTCTCCGCCACCAGCGCAAACAGCGCCATATCCTGAAGCTGTTTAAACATGATTGTTCATCCTGTACGAACGCTGAGTTCTCGATTGTCCATCTTATCACGCGCGTGACCACTTAATAGACTAGTCTCATCAAAACGCATGCCATTGAGGAGCACACCATGTCCGTTAAAGCCATTGCCGTTAACCCCGCCAATCCCTCCGCTTTCATTGAAATCGCCCCGCCGATGCCGCAGCCCGGCGAGCACGATCTGCTGGTGGAAGTGAAAGCCGTCTCCGTTAACCCGGTGGATACTAAGGTGCATGCAGGCCTTGTCAAAAATGGGCTGAAAGCGCCACGTATTCTCGGATGGGACGCCAGCGGGATCGTCAAAGCCGTTGGGGCAGGCGTCACCGGGTTCAAACCGGGCGACGAAGTGTGGTACGCGGGCGACATTACCCGTCCGGGCAGTAATACCACGCACCAGCTGATTGACGCGCGCATTGTTGGGCGTAAGCCTGCAAGCCTGGGCTGGGATGCGGCTGCCGCATTGCCGCTGACCGCGCTGACCGCCTGGGAAGGGCTGTTCGAGCGTCTGAACATTCAGGATGCCGGATCGGACAACACGCTGCTGATCGTCGGCGGTGCTGGCGGAGTGGGATCGCTGGCGATCCCGTTCGCAAAACAAGGCAGCAAGGTTAAGGTGATCGCCACCGCGTCGCGGGAAGACTCCGCCCGGTGGTGCCGCGATCGCGGAGCGGATCTGGTGGTGGATTATCGCGATCTTAAAGGTGAGCTGGCAAAGCAGGGCATTAGCTTTGTGGATTACATTTTCATTCTTAATGATACCGATGGCCACTGGGATACGGTCAGCGAACTGATTGCGCCGCAGGGGCACATTTGCTCCATCGTCGAAAATGCGCATCCGCTGAACCAGGATAAGCTGAAATCTAAGTCCGCCGCGCTGCACTGGGAATTTATGTATACCCGCAGCATGTACCAGACCGCCGATATGGCGCGTCAGGGTGAGATCTTAAACGAGGTGGCGAAGCTGGTGGATAACGGCGTGGTGACAAGTTCGCTGAGCGAAACGCTGCACGGTCTGAGCGTGGAAAGCATTACCGAGGCGCACCGCAGGGTGCTGGAAGGGCATATGCGCGGGAAGGTGGTGGTTGCGTTCTGAGTGGTTTGATTCCCCTCACCCTGCCCTCTCCCCAAGGGGGAGAGGGTAAAGACAGCTCCGTGCGATCCCCTCTCCCTTTGGGAGAGGGTTAGGGTGAGGGGCAAACCTGTGAATTTACCCCTGCTCCCCCATCATCTCCTTCACCAGCTCGACGCAGCGCAGGAAGCGGGTGTCGTAATCCGATGCTTCCACGTGCACAAACTCAACGTTGTTCTCGTTAAGCATCTCCACCAGCATCGTCTGGAACTCTCGCCTGTCCACCGAGCTGCCCAGGCTGCGCATGCCGTCGGCCACCCATGGCGTGTTGTTTTCCAGCAGGATCACCAGGTCGAAGCGATATTCATCAATCAGCGCCTGCACAAACGGGTGCTCGCGGCCTTCGTACTTTTTACAGAACGCCTGAGTGGTGACGAAATCGGTATCGATGAACGCCACTTTATTGGCGTACTTCACCGCGAAATCAATGTACTGGGCATGGCCGAGCGCGATTTTGTCGTAGTCGGAATACTGCAATGCCATCTCGTCACCGCCGAGATGTGAGAAAACATAATCGCGGCCATACTCCCACGCGCTGGTGGTGTTGAAGATGTTCGCCAGCTTATTCACCAGCGTCGATTTTCCGCTCGACTCGCCGCCAAGAATGGCTACCGTACGCACGAAGAACGGCTTTACTTCGGTTGGAATGTAGTCCCAGTAGCGGAACGGGTTCTCGCGGATCTGCGCCCCGCTGATGTTCATGAAGGTACGCTTCGGATCGATAAGCACCGTCTCGATGCCCAGATGCTCGCGGAACTGCGGCGCGTCGGATTCTTCAGAGGTGTAGATCCAGTTAGGCGCAATGCCCTTCTCTTCCATAAACGCTTTGATGCCGTTACTCCACACGTCCCAGCCGTGCGGATACGGCTCCATGCCCTCCTCGTTAAAGGCATGAATGCGAATGTTTTTTTGATACTTAAAGGTCTGAAGCAGCCAGCGCAGACGATCCGGCACCGTGGGCTGCTGCGACATGGCGCTGTCTTCAAACAGCAGGCGATCGCGGGTTTCATCGTAACCCATGATGATGTGCAGTTCGTCCACCTGGCTACAGGCGCGCTGGATCAGGTAGATATGCCCGGTATGCAGCGGGTAGAACTTACCGAACACCACGCCGATGTTCTTTTGCATGCGTGGAAATTCAAGCCCCAGAAAGCGGTGCAGCGCTTCGAGCTTTTGCGCGCTGGGGCTTTTGATTTTGGCGTTAAGCAGTTGGCTCAGGTAGCCTTTGGTCATTCCGCTGGCGTCCGCCACCTGCTGCAGCGTGCAGCCCTTCTGGCGGATTGCGGTCTTGATGTAGTCAAATGATGACATAAATTACGGTGCCTCCTGCAAAATCGAATACGTAATTATAAGTCGTCAAAGACATTTAACGCATCTGCGAGTTTCTTAACGCCAAAGACCTGCATCCCTTCCGGGATTTTTTTCGGCACGTTGGCGGCAGGAACAATCGCGCGGCGGAAGCCATGCTTTGCCGCTTCGGAGATGCGCTCCTGGCCGCTCGGCACCGGGCGGATCTCGCCAGCCAGCCCCACTTCGCCAAATACAACCAGATCCTGCGGCAGCGGCCTGTCGCGCAGGCTGGAGACCATCGCCAGCAGCAGCGCCAGATCCGCGCTGGTCTCTGAAACCTTCACGCCGCCGACCACGTTGACGAACACGTCCTGATCCGCCATCTGCAGGCCGCCGTGGCGGTGCAGCACCGCCAGCAGGATCGCCAGACGGTTTTGCTCCAGGCCGACCGCCACGCGACGGGGGTTGCCCATCATGGAGTGATCCACCAGCGCCTGAATTTCCACGAGCAGCGGACGCGTCCCTTCCCACAGCACCATCACGGAGCTGCCGGAGGTGACCTCATCGCCACGGCTCAGGAAGATGGCCGAGGGGCTGCTGACCTCGCGAAGCCCCTGCTCGGTCATGGCAAATACGCCCAGCTCGTTCACCGCACCAAAGCGGTTTTTATGGCTGCGCAGGGTACGGAAGCGGGAGTCCGCGTCGCCGTCGAGCATGACGGAGCAGTCAATACAGTGCTCAAGCACTTTCGGCCCCGCCAGCGAGCCGTCTTTGGTGACGTGGCCGACCATCACAATCGCCACGCCGCGGGTTTTGGCGAAGCGCGTCAGGTAGGCGGCGGTTTCGCGCACCTGCGCCACGCTGCCCGGCGAGGACTGAATGTCCGCCATGTGCATGACCTGAATGGAGTCGATCACCATCAGCTTCGGCTGCTCTTCTTCGGCGATCATGCAGATCTGCTCGATGCTGGTTTCCGAAAGCATATTCAGGTTGCCCGTCGGCAGGCCAAGACGATGGGCGCGCATCGCCACCTGCTGGAGTGATTCCTCGCCCGTGACGTAAAGGGTTTTCATCTGCTCGGCAAGCTTGCAGAGCGTTTGCAGCAGGAGCGTCGATTTACCCGCGCCCGGGTTACCGCCGATCAGAATGGCGCTGCCCGGCACTACGCCGCCGCCGAGCACGCGGTCAAACTCCTTGAACCCGGTGGAGAAGCGCGGCAGCGCTTCCAGGCTAATATCAGAAAGTTTTTGTACCTTCGACACGCCTGCATTGCCCGCATAGCCGCTCAGGCGTTCGTTGCGGGCCACGCTCGGCGAAGCCGCCACACCACGCACTTCGGTGATGGTGTTCCAGGCATGACAGGCGCTGCATTGCCCCTGCCAGCGCGGATAATCCGCACCACATTCATTACAGACAAATGCGCGTTTTGGAGCTTTCGCCACGGTTTACCTCGTTATTTCTGGTTAATGCTGCCGGAGAGAATGCAGAACACCCCCATCAGATCGGCATGACGGACAGTGACTTCCGTCTTTTCATTCACTTTCGGCTTAGCATGGTAGGCAATGCCAAGACCGGCAACTTTAATCATCGGCAGATCGTTCGCGCCATCGCCGATGGCGACGGTCTGCTCGACCGGAATCTCATATTTCTGCGCCAGACGCGTCAGCGTGTTGGCTTTGTACTGCGCGTCCACGATGTCGCCGGTGACCTGTCCGGTCAGCCTGCCGTCCACGATCTCCAGCTCGTTAGCCACAACCGTGGTCAGGTGCAATTTTTCCCGCAGATAATCCGCGAAGAAGGTAAAGCCCCCGGAGGCGATGGCCACCTTCCAGCCCAGAGACTGGAGCTTTAATACCAGCTGCGTCAGCCCGGGCATCAGCGGCAGCTCATCGCGCACCTGACGCAGAATAGTGGCGTCGGCCCCTTTGAGGGTTGCCACGCGCTGCCTCAGGCTGGCGGTGAAATCCAGCTCGCCTCGCATCGCGCGCTCGGTGACTTCAGCCACCAGCTCACCGCTCCCCGCCAGCCTGGCGATCTCGTCGATACATTCGATCTGGATGGCGGTAGAGTCCATATCCATCACCAGCAGGCCCGGCGTTTTCAGGTGCGGGATCTTGCCGAGTGGCGCAACGTCCAGCCCAGCGTCGTGCGCCAGCCGCGTGGCACGCTGCGTCAGGGAACCCGCCAGGCGGATGACCTGGTAATCTTCCACGCACCAGGCGGCAACGATAACCATCGCCGCGCCGAGCGTGGTTTGATACTGGGTGAGACGTTGCTTATCCAGGCCGCGTCCATACAGCAGCCAGCCGCTACGGCCAGCGTGGTAATCCAGAGGCATCACCTCATCGCCACTTAACGAGAGCGGCAATCCTGGCCATAAAGAGACATCCGTTGGCAGGTCACACCAGGTAATGTTCGGCATTAAAGCTCCTGTAATTTGGTTCGCGCCGGAAGGTTCCAGAGGGAAAATAACGCATGAGGCTACCCTGTAACCATCACTTCTGGCAACATTAAGCCGTAAATTTTAAGCAGGTGGAATATGGCTCGCGCAAAACTGAAATTCCGGCTTCATCGCGCCGTGATTGTCCTGATCTGTCTCGCACTATTAGTGGCGCTGATGCAGGGGGCATCCTGGTTTAGCCAGAATCACCAACGGCAACGCAACCCGCAATTTGAAGAGCTGGCCCGCACCCTGGCGCGTCAGGTAACGCTCAATATTGCCCCGTCAATGCGTACCGAAACGCCGGACGAGAAGCGCATATCCCAGGTATTACGCCAGCTTACGGAAAACAGCCGCATTCTGGATGCAGGCGTGTACGATGAGCAGGGCGACCTGATCGCCCGCGCCGGTGAACATGTCGAGGTGCGCGATCGGCTGGCGCTGGACGGTAAAAAAGCCGGCGGCTATTTCAACCAGCAGATCGTCGAACCGATTCAGGGCAAGAATGGTCCGCTGGGGTATCTGCGCCTCACCCTTGATACCCATACTCTGCCCACCGAAGCCAAACAGGTGGACAATACCACCAATATTCTGCGCCTGATGCTACTCCTCTCGCTGGCAACAGGCGTGGTGCTGGCGCGCACGCTGCTCCAGGGCAAGCGCACCCGCTGGCAGCAGTCACCGTTCCTGTTGACCGCCAGCAAGTCGGTTCCCGAAGACGAAGAGAGCGAGAAGAAGGAATAGTGATAAAGTAGGCAGACGATTCGGAAAAGGAACTTTGCCATGACGACGTTACGCCTGCTTATCTCTGACTCTTACGATCCCTGGTTTAATCTCGCGGTGGAAGAGTGCATCTTCCGCCAGATGCCCGCCACGCAGCGCGTGCTGTTTCTCTGGCGCAACGCCGATACGGTGGTCATTGGCCGCGCGCAAAACCCGTGGAAAGAGTGTAATACCCGCCGCATGGAAGAGGACAACGTGCGTCTGGCGCGCCGGAGCAGCGGTGGCGGCGCGGTGTTTCACGATCTGGGAAATACCTGCTTTACCTTTATGGCAGGCAAGCCGGAGTATGACAAAACCATCTCAACGTCCATCGTCCTCAACGCGCTCAATTCGCTCGGTGTAACCGCCGAGGCCTCTGGGCGTAACGATCTGGTGGTCAAAACGCCCGACGGGGATCGCAAAGTATCGGGTTCTGCCTATCGCGAAACGATGGATCGCGGCTTCCATCACGGCACCCTGCTGCTTAACGCCGATCTGAGCCGTCTGGCGAACTACCTTAATCCCGACAGGAAAAAGCTTCAGGCCAAGGGGATCACCTCTGTGCGCGGCCGCGTGGCGAATCTGGTGGAGCTACTGCCGGGGATTACGCACGAGCAGATTTGCGATGCGATCCGCGAGGCGTTCTTTGCGCACTACGGCGAGCGCGTGGAGGCGGAGGTAATTTCTCCTGATAAAACCCCGGACCTGCCCAACTTTGCTGAAACCTTTGCCCGCCAGAGCAGCTGGGAGTGGAACTTCGGCCAGGCGCCGGCGTTCTCCCATCTGCTGGACGAGCGTTTTACCTGGGGCGGCGTGGAACTGCATTTTGACGTAGAGAAAGGCCACATCACCCGCACGCAGGTATTCACGGACAGCCTTAATCCCGCGCCGTTAGAGGCGCTGGCAGCGCGTTTGCAGGGCTGTTTGTATCGGGCGGATACGCTGCAGCAGGAGTGCGATGCGTTGACAGGTGATTTTCCCGGACAGGAAACCGAATTACGGGAATTATCGGCATGGATTGCAAGAGAGGTAAAATAATTGAGAATAATAATATTCTGTAAAGGCTTTTTTAAAAAAAGCACATTTATAATGTAAATAGATTAAATAGACGGAATAGCTCAGCGCGTAAGAAAATCCTGACGCAGGGGGAACAATTAATGTTCCCTTTAATTATACGTTAAGGATGAAACGTGAAAAAAATTCTATTAGCAGCGTCTGTTATTTTAGCGATGTCGTCTGCCGCTCACGCGGCGGGAACCGCAGAATTAAAGGTTACCGGGGTATTAACCAACTCCGCGTGTACGCCCACGTTAAGCGGTGGGGGTATCGTTGATTTTGGCACGACCAATATTGGTAATATGTCTGCCACAGCGACTAACCAGCTCGGCAATAAAGATCTTTCCCTCTCCATCAGCTGCGTTGCCCCGACAAAAGTAGGCTGGAGCATTATCGACGACCGTGCGGATTCTAAACAGAACCTGATCGTCGAAAATACCGACTGGAGCGGCTCAGGTTCCGTATGGAGCAGTAATAGCCTGTTCGGCGCGGGGAAAACCGCGGGCGGCGTCAATCTGGGCGCTTATTCCGTCACGATGCAGTTGAGCAACGTCACTGCGGACGGAAAAACCACCGGTATGATTTCGGGTGCCAATTCCACAGGAAGTTATTCATGGGGCCAGATGGTGGGCGACAGCGCACCCGTTCGTAATGACGGCATAGTTTACACGGTTGCGGGTGACGCAAGCGTCGATCCGCTGGCGTTTACCAGTGCGGTATTCCCGCTGCGCGTCGCGCTGGCCGTACAGGATACGACGACGCTTGCCCTGACCGATGACACGCAGATTGACGGACAGGCAACAATCAGTCTTGTTTATCTGTAAGGTGTGAACAGTAAAAAAGAGTGTAGCCAGGGCTACACTCTTTCTTTTTATATTACGCTTTGTCGCCCAGAAGAACGGATTCCAGCGCGATTTTGATCATGTCGTTGAAGGTGGTCTGACGCTCGGCAGCCGTGGTCTGCTCATGGGTACGGATGTGATCAGACACGGTGCAGATGGTCAGCGCTTTCGCGCCAAACTCAGCCGCGACGCCGTAGATACCTGCCGCTTCCATTTCCACGCCCAGGATGCCGTATTTTTCCATCACGTCGAACATCTCGCCGCCGTCTGGTGCGTAGAACAGGTCAGCAGAGAAGATGTTACCCACGCGCGCCTCAACGCCCAGCGCTTTTGCCGCGTCAACCGCATCACGCACCATGCCGAAGTCCGCAATCGCGGCGAAGTCATGATCTTTAAAACGCATGCGGTTAACTTTCGAATCGGTGCAGGCACCCATACCGATAACGATATCGCGCAGCTTAACGTCCATGCGCACCGCGCCGCAGGAGCCGACGCGGATGATTTTCTTCACGCCGAAATCGGTGATCAGCTCTTTGGTGTAGATGGAGCAGGATGGGATACCCATGCCGTGGCCCATAACGGAAATTTTGCGGCCTTTGTAGGTACCGGTGAAGCCCAGCATGCCGCGAACGTTGTTCACTTCACGCACGTCTTCAAGGAAGGTTTCTGCAATGTGCTTCGCGCGCAGCGGGTCGCCAGGCATCAATACGACGTCAGCGAAATCACCCATTTCTGCATTAATGTGAGGAGTTGCCATCTTCAGTTCCTTTTCATTTAGTATCTCCCTCTCCCTGTGGGAGAGGGTTGGGGTGAGGGCATCAGGCCGCACCCGTATCTCTCGAGGGAGAGGGTTGGGGTGAGGGCATCAGGCCGCACCCCTTATCATTCAGAACATAGCCTTGCCATATTCCATGTCAGACGTGCCAAAGTATTTCGCAATGGTCTGGCCGATGTCTGCGAAGGTGTCACGGTGGCCCAGCGAACCTGGTTTCACTTTCGGGCCGTACACCAGCACCGGAATATGCTCGCGGGTGTGGTCGGTGCCGGTCCAGGTTGGGTCACAACCGTGATCCGCGGTCAGGATCAGAATGTCATCTTCACCCACCAGCTCCATCAGCTCCGGCAAGCGGCGGTCGAACAGCTCCAGACCGGCAGCGTAGCCTGCGACGTCGCGACGGTGGCCCCAGGAGGAGTCGAAGTCCACGAAGTTGGTGAAGACAATCGTGTTGTCGCCCGCTTCCTTCATCTCTTTGACGGTAGCGTCGAACAGCGCGTCCAGACCGGTCGCTTTCACTTTTTTGGTGATGCCGCAGTTTGCGTAGATGTCCGCGATTTTACCCACGGAAACCACGTGACCGCCCTTCTCGTCGACCAGTTTTTGCAGCACGGTGGGTGCCGGTGGTTCAACGGCCAGGTCGTGGCGGTTGCCGGTACGCTGGAAGTTACCCGCTTTGTCGCCGATAAACGGACGCGCGATAACGCGGCCAATGTTGTAGCCGCCTTCGGTCAGCTCTTCACGGGCGATTTCGCACAGCTCGTAGAGTTTATCCAGACCAAACGTCTCTTCGTGGCAGGCAATCTGGAACACGGAGTCAGCAGAGGTGTAGAAAATCGGCTTGCCGGTTTTCATGTGCTCTTCGCCGAGCTGATCCAGAATCACGGTACCGGATGAGTGGCAGTTACCAAGGTAGCCCGGCAGGTTGGCACGCTTCACCAGCTTATCGAGCAGCTCCTGCGGGAAGCTGTTCTCGTGATCGGAGAAGTAGCCCCAGTCGAACAGCACCGGCACACCGGCAATTTCCCAGTGACCGGACGGGGTATCTTTACCGGAAGAGAGCTCGTGCGCCCAGGCGTAAGCGCCCACCACTTCCGCGTTGCCGTCCATACCGGCTGCGATTTTACCGGTAGAGCCTTCATGCGCTTTCACCAGACCGAGGCGGGTCAGATTTGGCAGGTTCAGAGGGCCTTTACGACCGTTATCCGCTTCGCCTTTTGCACAGGCTTCCGCGATGTGACCCATGGTATCGGAACCCACGTCACCAAAACGTTCTGCATCTTCGGTTGCGCCGATGCCGAATGAGTCCAGCACCATAATAAATGCACGTTTCATAATTGTTCTCCGTACTTAGTGCTTCATAAAAATGCGATCAGATCAGTATACCGCTATTCGGTGATACGACGATAGACCGTCGGTGTGGTTTCCGGTGCTTTATCGTCAAGAGATATTGCCGCTTTCACCGCTTTCGCCGCGTCCTGCCAGCTGGCTTCGTCTTTGGCGTGGATCACCGCCAGCGGACGTTGGCCGTCAACGCTGTCGCCCAGACGGGCCATATCGGTAAAGCCAACGCTGTAATCAATGGTGTCGGACGCCTGACGACGACCGCCGCCCATTGAGACCACCGCCATGCCGAGCGCGCGGGTATCCATTGCGGAGACAAAACCTTCGCTGTCCGCGTAGACCGCTTTGCTGAGCATCGCGGTTGGCAGATATTTGGCGTAGTTTTCCACGAAGTCGGTCGGGCCTTTCTGCGCCGCCACCATACGGCCAAAAATCTCCGCCGCTTTACCGTTGTCCAGAACCGCCTGAAGCTTCGCGCGGGCTTCCGTATCGTTTTTGGCAAGCTTGCCGGAGATCAGCATCTCCACGCACAGCGCCATGGTCACGTCGAACAGGCGCGGGTTGCGGTATTCACCCGTCAGGAACTGCACGGCCTCGCGCACTTCCACGGCGTTACCGGCGCTGGATGCCAGCACCTGGTTCATGTCCGTCAGCAGTGCGGTAGTGCGCACGCCCGCGCCGTTGGAGACGCCAACGATCGCTTCAGCCAGCGCTTCAGAGAGCTCGTAGGTCGGCATAAACGCGCCGCTGCCTACCTTCACGTCCATGACCAGCGCGTCCAGACCTTCCGCCAGCTTTTTGGCGAGGATAGAGGCGGTGATCAGCGGGATGGAGTCTACGGTTGCGGTAATATCGCGGGTCGCGTAGAAACGCTTGTCTGCCGGAGCAAGCGAGCTGGTCTGGCCGATAATCGCCACACCAACGTCTTTAATAATGTCGCGGAAGCGGTTGTCGTCCGGGAAGATATCGAAGCCCGGAATGGCTTCCAGTTTGTCGAGCGTACCGCCGGTATGACCCAGGCCACGCCCGGAGATCATCGGGATGTAGCCGCCGCAGGCTGCGACCATAGGGCCAAGCATCAGCGACGTCACGTCACCCACGCCGCCGGTGGAGTGTTTGTCCACAATCGGCCCGTTGAGGTTAAGGCTCTTCCAGTCCAGCACGGTTCCTGAATCTCGCATCGCCATGGTCAGCGACACGCGCTCAGGCATCGACATATCGTGGAAGAAAATGGTCATCGCCAGGGCAGCAATCTGACCTTCAGAGACGGTGTTGTCGCGAATGCCTTTGATAAAGAAGCGGATCTCTTCGTCGCTCAGGGCAAGACCATCACGTTTTTTACGAATAATTTCTTGTGCGAGAAACACGGTAACCCCCATGCGGAATCGGGTGAATTGTGGCGGGCAGCGCCCGCCCTACGTTCCTGTAGGCCGGATAAGCGAATCGCCATCCGGCATTTTTTAGCTATTAGTAGCTGCTTGCGCTCTTACCGTCGCCATGGCCCAGCGCTTTCAGCAGGCTCGCCAGCAGGCTGGAGGCGCCGAAGCGGTAGTGGCGGGAGTCCGCCCACTCTGCGCCGAACAGCTCGTCGGCAATCGCCAGGAACTGCTGCGCGTCTTCGGCAGTGCGTACGCCGCCAGCCGGTTTGAAGCCCACGGTTTTGGACACGCCCATATCGCGGATCACTTCCATCATGATGCGCGCGCTTTCCGGCGTGGCGTTAACCGGCACTTTACCGGTAGAGGTTTTAATGAAATCAGCCCCGGCTTTGATGGAGATTTCAGACGCTTTACGGATCAGCGCCTCTTCTTTCAGTTCACCGGTTTCGATGATCACTTTGAGCAGCACGTTTGCCGCCGCGCACGCGTCTTTACAGGCCTTCACCAGGTCAAAACCGACCTGCTCGTTGCCGGCGATCAGCGCGCGGTACGGGAACACCACGTCAACTTCGTCTGCGCCGTAAGCAATTGCCGCACGGGTTTCTGCCAGGGCGATCTCGATGTCGTCATTGCCGTGCGGGAAGTTAGTCACGGTTGCAATGCGCACGTCCGGCGTGCCCTGCTCTTTCAGCGTCTTGCGGGCAATCGGAATAAAGCGCGGGTAGATACAAACGGCGGCGGTGTTACCCACTGGCGTTTTCGCCTGATGGCACAGGGCGATGACTTTTTCATTGGTATCGTCATCGTTCAGGGTGGTCAGGTCCATCAGCTTCAACGCGCGCAGGCTGCTTGCAGTTAAATCGGTCATAACATTCTCCAACGGCAGTGCCGTATCAATTTTACCTTGCGGGTCTGTGAGTATTCTAACATTCACCCGCATCCACACTTCGACATTCATCACAGTTAATGAAAACTGCGTGCAAATTTGCATTACTGTAATGAGATCTTCTTCAAACTTTAGCGTACAGGTTGCTGACTAAAGCAGCGATACCCCCTGCCGGATCAAAAGCCCCGCCAGGCTGGCTTCCTACAATTCATTCACCATCCGCAGAATTATCCAGGAAGTGAACATGCCCGACGCCCTGCAACAACGTTGCCAGCACATTGTGACAAGCCCGGTGTTAACCCCGGAACAAAAACGTCATTTTCTGGCGCTGGAAGCAGAGAACAATCTGCCTTACCCTGCTCTGCCAGAGGCGGCACGCGCCGCGCTGGACGAAGGATTTATCTGCGACATGTTCGAAGGGCATGCGCCCTACAAACCGCGCTACGTGCTTCCGGACTACGCTAAATTCCTGGCAAACGGCTCAGAGTGGCTGGAGCTGGAAGGGGCGAAAGATCTGGATGATGCCCTCTCGCTGCTCGCTATCCTCTACCATCATGTTCCGTCCGTCACATCGATGCCGGTCTATCTGGGCCAGCTCGATGAAATCCTCACTCCATATGTTAAAATTCTAACACAGGATGAAATCGATAGCCGAATAAAACGTTTCTGGCGCTATCTCGACAGAACCCTGCCTGATGCCTTTATGCATGCCAATATCGGCCCGGCGGATACGCCCGTTACGCGTGCCGTTTTGCGAGCGGACGCAGAGCTGAAGCAGGTCGCGCCGAACCTTACCTTTATTTACGACCCGGACGTCACCCCTGACGATCTGCTGCTGAGCGTGGCGAAAAACATTTGCGAGTGCAGTAAACCGCATATTTCCAATGGCCCGCTGAATGATAAAATTTTCACAAAAGGCCGCTATGGCGTGGTGAGCTGCTACAACTCCCTGCCGCTGGCGGGCGGCGGCAGCACGCTGGTGCGCCTTAACCTGAAAGCGATTGCAGAGCACAGCCACTCTCCCGAAGACTTTTTCGCCCGTACCCTGCCGCACTACTGTCAGCAGCAAATGGCGATCGTTAACGCGCGCTGCGATTTTTTATATGAACAATCCGGCTTCTTTGAGAATAGCTTCCTCGTAAAAGAGGGGCTGATTGATGCCGATCGTTTCGTGCCGATGTTCGGCATGTACGGGCTGGCCGAAGCGGTGAACGTGCTGTGCGAAAAAGCAGGTATTGCGGGGCGTTACGGAAAAGACGAGCAGGCCAACGCGCTGGGCTACCGCATCAGTGAACAGCTTGCGGCATTTGTTGAGAACACGCCGGTGAAGCACGGCTGGAAGCACCGCGCGATGCTGCATGCCCAGTCTGGCATCAGTTCTGATTCGGGCACCACGCCGGGGGCGCGCCTGCCTTACGGCGACGAGCCGGATCCCATCAGCCACCTGCTGGCCGTGGCGCCACATCACCAGCACTATCACTCGGGGATCAGCGATATTCTCACCCTGGATGAGACGGTCAAACGCAATCCTCAGGCGGTGGTACAGCTTTGCCTGGGGGCGTTTCGCGCCGGTATGCGCGAATTTACCGCCAACGTCGCCGGAAACGACCTGGTGCGCGTCACCGGGTATATGGTGCGGCTCTCCGATCTGGAAAAGTACCGGGAGGCCGGTTCGCGCACCAACACCACCTGGCTCGGCGAGGAGGCCGCGCGCAATACCCGCATTCTGGAACGTCAGCCACGCGTGATTAGCCATGAACAGCAGATGCGCTTTAGTTAGTCAGGTTATTCCCTTCTCCTGCGTGGACGGGCCGGGCAGCCGCCTGGCGCTGTTCCTCCAGGGCTGTAACCTGCGCTGCAAAACCTGCCACAACCCGTGGACCATCGGGCGCTGCAACGACTGCGGGGACTGCGTGCCCCGCTGCCCCCACGATGCGCTGACCATGCAGGCTGGGCGCGTCTGGTGGCAGGAGAGCGACTGCCACCAGTGCGACACCTGCCTGCGCCTGTGCCCGCGGCAGGCCACGCCGATGGCGCAACGCTTTAGCGTAGAGGAGATCCTCATCCAGGTTCGCAAGTCCGCGCCTTTTATTGAAGGCGTGACCGTCAGCGGGGGCGAGGCCACCACGCAGCTGCCGTTTGTGGTTGCGCTATTCAGCGCAATGAAGGCCGATCCGGCCCTGCGGCATCTGACGTGTCTGGTGGACAGCAACGGCCTGTTAAGCGAAACCGGCTGGCAAAAGCTGCTGCCGGTGTTTGACGGCGCGATGGTGGATCTGAAGGCCTGGGGCAATGAGCATCACCGCTTTCTGACCGGGCGCGAAAATACGCAAATCAAGCAGAGCATTCGCTGGCTGGCTGAACATCATCGTCTTGCCGAGCTGCGCCTGCTGGCGATCCCCGAGCGGTGCGATTATCTGCAAAATCTGCCTTCACTGACCGCGTTTATCCATAGCCTGGGGAATATTCCGGTGCGGATTAACGCCTTTCACGCTCACGGGGTTTACGGGGAGGCGGCGCTCTGGCGGAGCGCCACGCCGGAGGATATCGAGCCGCTGGCGCTGGCCCTGGAACAGCAGCAGATTACGGTGATCCGCCCGGCGCTGTATCTATAGCGTGATGCCGAAGACCGCACGGGTATTTTCCAGTAGCGCGCCGGCAATGACGTCCTCAGGCTCCTGGCGCAGCTCACACAGCACGTCAAAAACGCGCGCCGCCTGCTCCGGTCGGTTCGGCTGGCCCTGAAAACCATTCAGCGGCATATCGGGCGCATCCGTTTCAAGCAGCAGCGAAGACAGCGGGAGTTGCGCCATCACGTCGCGGGTTTTGCTGGCGCGCGGGTAGGTAATGGTGCCGCCGACGCCAATTTTATAGCCCAGGTCGATAAAACGCTGCGCCTGCTGAAGGCTGCCTGCGAAACCGTGCACGACGCCCCTGCGCGGCAGATCGATGCGCTTCAGGTGCATCGCCAGCTTGTCATGGGTGCGTCGGGAGTGGAGGATCGCCGGCAGGTCGTGACGTTTTGCCAGCCTGAGCTGCGCGTCCAGGATCGCCTGCTGGCGTTCAAAGTGCGGATCCTCGCGATAGAGATCGAGGCCGATCTCACCGACGGCAACCAGCTTCTCACCCGCTGCCTGCAGCGCGGCATCAAGCCTGTCGAGGTGTTCATCAAGATGGTGCTCAATCACGATCGGATGCAGCCCCAGCGCCGCATACAGCGCGTCGTGATGGCGGGCGAGCGCCAGCACGGTATCAAACCGCGCCGCTTCAATGGCGGGCACAATTATGGCTTTTACGCCTGCCTGCGCCGCCCGTTCGATGGATGATGCTTCCTCGCCGCTGAACGGCGGAAAATCAAAGTGGCAATGGGTATCAATAAAGCCGTGCCTCACGCCAGATCCTCATTATCCAGTAAGCCATCGTTCGCCTGCGGAGCATCCACCAGCGGCATCGCCACCGCGTCATTAGCCACTACCGCAGGCGGCAAAATAATACGCTTATGCCGGTGAAGCGGCGGCTGGCCGGCCAGCATTTTACCCACCGTCGCGAGGAAGTAGCGACCGCAGAGCCGCCCCGTTTTGTAGTCCATACGCAACGCCGGCAGGCGGCTGCCCAGCGCCATGCTTAGCAGCGGCCTGGGCGGATAAATTTCAAAGATGCGCAGCTTGCCCGGCGGCTTTTCAATAAAGCGCTGCATCGCGCCGTAGGTCGTTTCATGCTGTTTTGCGATATTCACCAGCGGCTGCAGGCTGCTGTCGCCCAGCCAGCGCTCCATGCGCTTAAACCACTGCGGGGTGTAATACATCTGCGAAGGCACCGTGCGGATCACCACGATAGTTTTGGCCCCACGCCGCGCGGCCTCCTGCACCGGCACCGCGTCGCTGATGCCGCCGTCAAGATAGTTAACTCCCTCCAGCAGCGCGCCGGTACGGTAGAAACCGGGGATCGCGCTTGAGGCGCGAATGATATCCAGCCAGTTCTCTTTCTGCGGCGAAAAATAGCCCGGGGAATAGTCGTCGCCACGGCTGGCGCACATCCAGAACGACTTTCCGGCGTCGAACAGCCGCGACGCGGTATCCATTGCCAGCGGCATCTGGCTGGAGGTGGCATCCAGTAACCAGTCGAGATCGATCAGGTTCCCGCCGCGCACGAAGCGCACCGGGTTAAAAAATTCTTTGGACGTGGTGTAGCGCATAATAACTTTGCGCGCGTAGCCGGGCTGGTTGCAGACGTAGGCCGAAAGATTCTGCGCCCCGGCAGAGGTACCGAAATAGAGATCGAACGGGTTGAACTGTGCGCGCATAAATTCGTCGAGCACGCCAGCGGTGAAAATACCGCGCTGACCGCCCCCTTCACAGACCAGCGCAAGCTGGCCTGCATGAAACGGTTTTAACGTCAGCGGCGCAATATTGCCGAGCGTAACGGGAATTCGTTGCCCCACCTCTGCCTTCCTGTTTTCGTTATTTTGATAAGACACAGTAACGCACATCCCCGCCACTTCTCAAACGAGAAAAAGCCAGTCACAAGGACTGGCTTTAGTTTGTTTAATCAATATTGCGTTTGCTACGGGCGACGTCGGCCCGTAAACAGGCTGACCAGGAACAGAATAATACCTACGACGAAGACAATTTTAGCTGCCCATGCCGCTGTACCCGCCAGTCCACCAAAGCCCAATGCGGCGGCAATTAACGCGATAACCAGAAAAATAATGCCCCAACGAAACATAAGCCTCTCCTTTACCATAGTTAATGTCGGCCGCTAAACGTGAGCGCTCAGGTCACTCACCGGCGATTTTCCAGAGTCGTTTTTATTTCGCCCGCAGGGCTAAGCCTGACGGGCGAGTGGTGTTGCTTTACTTCGTTTTCAGATCGTTTTTAACGCTTTTCACACCATCAATCGCTTTCGCAATTGACTCAGCACGATCGCTTTGTGCCTGGTTCTCTACCGTACCGGACAGCTGTACCACGCCATCGGTGGTTTCAACTTTCACCATACGGGACGGCACGATGTCGTCAGCTAACAGTTTAGCTTTGATTTCGCTGGTGGTTGCTGCATCCCCGGCATAACCCTTCACCGAAGATTCTTTACTGTCACGTACGTGCAGTTTGTCGCTGACGGAGCTTACGCCTTCAACGCCTTTGGCCACTTTCACGGCCTCTTCAGCCTGGGTCTGGCTTTCAACGAAACCACTCAGGGTGACAACTTTGTTGTCGGTTTTGACGGAAATGTCGGTGCTCTTGATGGCTTCATGATCCACCAGTGCGGCTTTCACTTTTGCTGTGATAGAGCTGTCATCCATGAAATTACCGACTTTATTCATAGAGCTATCGATTTTTTCCCCTGCGGTATTAGCGGTGTTTTGCGCTTTATCCATGGTGCTGGTTTCCGCCAGAGCAGAACCGCTTACCAGGACGCTACCTAACGTTACAGCCAGCAGAGTTTTAGAAATCTTCAGTCTTGTCATATTCATCGATTTATTCCTGTGTTTTGCCCGTTATTTGGGCGACATACTTCCCTAAATCTTGGTTTTATATATTGCGAATTAACACACGGGCGAAATGGAGAACCAGTGGACATGCATTGAACAGTTAATTCATCCACGCCCGGTGCTAAACACTGAGTTAAATATAGATCACAATTACGGAGGTGCATTCAGAATTGGGGAAAAAACGAACGAATAGCGAAAAATTGCGTTGAATTAAGAACATTCCGCAAGGGTTTAATAACACAGGGATTAAAGCAGAGCACGGCGGCTGCCGTGCTCTGAGAGGGGATTAATGCTCGCGGGTTTTGCGGAACCGAACGTCAGGATAACGCTCTTGCGTCAGGTTCAGGTTAACCATGGTCGGGGCGATATAGGTCAGGTTGTCGCCGCCGTCCAGCGCCAGCTGAATTTCGTTCTTACGCTTAAATTCTTCGAATTTCTTCACGTCTGAACACTCAACCCAGCGCGCGGTCGCCACGTTCACCGATTCGTAAATCGCTTCCACGTTGTACTCGCTCTTCAGGCGGGCAACGACCACGTCAAACTGCAGCACGCCCACCGCCCCAACGATCAGATCGTTGTTGGCGATTGGCCGGAACACCTGGACTGCCCCCTCTTCGGAAAGCTGTACCAGGCCTTTCAGCAGCTGCTTCTGCTTCAGCGGATCGCGCAGGCGAATGCGGCGGAACAGCTCCGGCGCGAAGTTCGGGATACCGGTGAACTTCATCATCTCGCCCTGCGTGAAGGTATCGCCGATCTGAATGGTGCCGTGGTTGTGCAGGCCAATGATGTCGCCCGGATAGGCTTCTTCCACGTGCGAACGGTCGCCCGCCATAAAGGTCAGCGCGTCGGAGATCACCACGTCTTTACCGATACGTACCTGACGCAGCTTCATGCCCTTCTCGTACTTACCGGACACCACGCGCATAAAGGCAACGCGGTCGCGGTGTTTCGGGTCCATGTTGGCCTGAATTTTAAAGACGAAGCCGGAGAACTTCTCTTCCTTCGCTTCCACTTCGCGCGTGTCGGTTTTACGCGGCATCGGCTGCGGCGCCCACTCAACCAGACCGTCGAGCATATGATCGACGCCGAAGTTACCGAGCGCGGTACCGAAGAAGACCGGGGTGATTTCACCGCTCAGGAACAGCTCTCTGTCGAACTCGTGAGACGCGCCTTTAACCAGCTCAAGCTCGTCGCGCAGCTGCGCGGCCAGCTCTTCACCGACGGCGGCGTCCAGCTCCGGGTTATCCAGACCTTTTACAATGCGCACTTCCTGAATGGTGTGGCCTTTACCGGTCTGGTACAGATAGGTTTCGTCTTTATAGAGGTGGTAAACCCCTTTGAACAGCTTACCGCAGCCGATTGGCCAGGTGATTGGCGCGCAGGCAATCTTCAGCTCGTTTTCCACTTCATCCATCAGCTCCATCGGATCGCGGATGTCACGGTCGAGTTTGTTCATAAAGGTGAGGATCGGCGTATCGCGCAGGCGGGTTACTTCCATCAGCTTGCGGGTACGATCTTCAACACCTTTCGCGGCGTCGATCACCATCAGGCAGCAGTCGACCGCCGTCAGAGTACGGTAGGTATCTTCGGAGAAGTCTTCGTGACCCGGGGTGTCCAGCAGGTTCACCAGGCAGTCGTGATACGGGAACTGCATCACGGAGGTGGTAATCGAAATACCACGCTGCTTTTCCATCTCCATCCAGTCGGATTTTGCGTGCTGGCTGGAGCCACGGCCTTTCACCGTACCGGCGGTCTGGATCGCCTGTCCGAACAGCAATACCTTCTCGGTGATGGTCGTTTTACCGGCATCCGGGTGCGAGATAATGGCAAAAGTGCGGCGTTTGGCCACCTCTTGCAGATAAGGAGACAACGTCATAATCAAATCTTCTTAGGTAAGCGCGGCAGCAGGCCGCGCATCATGGAATACGAAAAATGCGGCTATTTTACCCATCAGCAGGGGGCAGGCAATCATTGTTTACACAGGAGCTGCTCCAGTTCGTTCAATGACGTAACGGTCCAGGTCGGCTCGATGCCTTCCGGCAGCACGCGACCGTGCGCGTTCAGCCAGACGGTCGACAGACCCGATCTCATACCACCAAGAATATCAGATTCTGCGGTATCCCCCACCATCAGCACGCGATCGCGGTCAGGATTTCCGGCCTGCGCCAGCGCATAATCGAAAATACGCGGATCCGGCTTCGGTACGCCTACCTCTTCGGAGATCACCAGCGCGTCGAAATGATCGCGCAGGCCGGTGCGCTCAAGGCGGATCTGCTGCAGGGCGGTAAAGCCGTTGGTGATGATCCCGAGCTTCACCTTCCCTTTCAGCGAATCCAGCAGAGAAACGGCACCGGGTAGCGGCGCGCAGATATCCGCCATTGCGTTGAGGAAGGCCTCGTTCAGCGCTCCCGGGCTGACCTTCAACCGTTCAGCCCACACGTCAAAACGCTGATGCTGAAGCTGTAACGCGGTGATGGCTCCATTCTGGTAATCCACCCAAAGCGGTTTGTTCACCGCCTGATAGTTCTGAAAATCTTCAGCGGTGAAGGTCACGCTATAGTCGAGAAACATCCGCTGCAGGCCACCGAACGAGTCAAACGTAAACAGCGTTTCGTCGGCGTCAAAGAAAATCCAGTCCCATTTCATCGTTACAACCTTATTTTTCGTTATCCAATCGGCAGAGCCATGATAATGGCGTCTTCACGTCCCTCTGCGGTGGGGTAGTAGTTACGGCGGATTGTCGCCTCGTTGAAGCCTAAGCTTTCATAGAGTGCGATGGCGGCGACATTCGACGCGCGCACCTCCAGCCACAGGGTGAAAACGTCACGGGTCTCAAGCTCGCGAATGAGGTGCTCAAGCAGTTCCCTGCCCAACCCGCGGCGTTGATAAGCAGGATCGACCGCGATATTAAACAGCGTCGCCTCGTCCAGAACGACCTGGGTTATGGCAAACGCGGCCATCGTACCGGCTACGTCCAGGCGGAGATTTAAATAGCGGTCGCCCTGATTGCTGGCAAACGTCTTTTCGCTCCACGGAAAGGCATGGGCGCGCGTTTCAATCGCGAACGCGGTGGACAGGTCAGCCGTCGTGAGGGAAGAAATCGTGTTCATATTCGCAAATTTGTTGCCATAGCGCGCAGCGCGCTTTTGGGTTGGCCTTCAGTTCATCCAGCGCCGGGGAGCTGATCTGGCTCCCTTCGAGGGGTAGCGCATCAACCGTCCCGATTCGCCAGCTGTTACAGCGGCTGTCAGGAGGAAGCATCGCGACGCTTTCGGGCGCCAGCTGTAGTACCTGATCGGCCGTCAACTTCAGGCTGCGAAGGACATCTCCGATAAGGGGGTCATTCAGGGCGGGCAGCGCTTCTGCCACCATCACCAGGCGGACATGCGCAGGGATGGAGATTGCGATTTCGCCGCGCAACGCCGTCGGGCGACGCAAAGCCCACTGGGTGATGCCCAGCTGCTGCAACTGCCAGTCTCGTCGGGATGTCATAGCGAAAACTCCTGTCTCTCAGGCGCGCAAATATAGCAAATGTGTCGAAACTGCGCCATCTACCTACTATAATCCCCGCCTGAGTTTATTGAGGAACAATTCATGTCTGCATTTACCCCGGCAAGTGAAGTCTTGCTGCGTCACAGTGATGATTTCGAAGAAAGCCGTATTCTGTTTGCCGGAGATATGCAGGATGACCTGCCCGCGCGTTTCGACTGTGCTGAAAGCCGTGCCCACACCCAATACTATCACCACTGGCAGGTGCTGAGCCGCCAGATGGGCGAGCGCGCGCGCTTTAGCCTGGCGGCGGAGCAGAGCGATATTGCTGACTGCGACACGCTGATTTACTACTGGCCGAAAAACAAACCGGAAGCCCAGTTCCAGCTGATGAACCTGCTTTCTCTGCTGCCGATCGGCTGCGACATTTTCGTTGTCGGTGAGAACCGCAGCGGCGTGCGCAGCGCAGAGCAGATGCTGGAGGAGTACGCGCCGCTGACCAAAATCGACAGCGCCCGCCGCTGCGGCCTGTATCACGGGCGTCTGGAAAAACAGACCGCCTTTGATGCCAACGCCTTCTGGGACGAGTACCAGCTTGACGGCCTGACCATTAAAACCCTGCCGGGCGTATTCAGCCGTGACGCACTGGATACCGGCAGCAAGCTGCTGCTTTCTACCCTGACGCCACATACCAAAGGCAAGGTGCTGGACGTGGGCTGCGGCGCGGGCGTGCTTTCAACGGTTCTCGCCAGCCACTCGCCAAAAGTCCGTTTAACCCTGTGCGACGTGAGCGCCCCGGCGGTAGAGGCCAGCCGCGCCACGCTTGCAGCTAACGGCATTGAAGGCGACGTGATTGCCAGCAACGTCTTCTCCGACGTGACCGGCCGCTTTGACATGATCATCTCTAACCCACCGTTCCACGACGGAATGGAGACCAGCCTGGAAGCCGCGCAGGCGCTGATCCGCGGTGCGACCCGCCACCTCAACAGCGGCGGTGAGCTGCGTATCGTGGCAAACGCCTTCCTGGCCTACCCGAAAGTGCTGGATGAGACCTTTGGCTTCCACGAAGTGATCGCCCAGACTGGCCGCTTTAAGGTCTATCGCACCGTAATGACGCGCCAGGCGAAAAAGTAAGACTCGCCCTGCACCGGCGATGGCTGACGCTGCCATCGCCCATTTTTGCAGCAATCAAAACAACGCGCGCATTTTTCTGTTGACGTAAAGCTGAAAACATCTAGAATGCGCCTCCGTGGTTACGATACTTTTACAGTATCGATGGTATGCGAAGGTGGCGGAATTGGTAGACGCGCTAGCTTCAGGTGTTAGTGTCCTTACGGACGTGGGGGTTCAAGTCCCCCCCCTCGCACCATAAATCACGTTGATATTGCTCGCACTGGGCGAAGGTGGCGGAATTGGTAGACGCGCTAGCTTCAGGTGTTAGTGTCCTTAGGATGTGGGGGTTCGAGTCCCCCCCCTCGCACCAACGAGGCGATATCAAAAAAGTAAGATGACTGTGCGAAGGTGGCGGAATTGGTAGACGCGCTAGCTTCAGGTGTTAGTGTCCTTACGGACGTGGGGGTTCAAGTCCCCCCCCTCGCACCAATTATCTTACATCCCTTCAGCAACACCTCTGATTTTCCCTTTTATTTCAAACTCATCATAATCACCAGTATTGCACTGACCAGCGCAACGCATGACGGCAGCAGCACGTAATGCCGTAACTGTTTGTGCCAAATCATCGCGGACGTCACCAGCAGCCCTGAAACAATCATTGCTTTCCATACATCAATGGGGAGATCGGCGAACGTCAGGCCACCGATGATGGAGCCGGGCAGCAAAATACCCCACCCACTTCCCAGCGCTTTGCTCAACATGGTTTAACCTCTCGCATCGATAATGATAACCAATATCATATGATAGTAATTATCACTTGTCAGCATGCGAAGCAAGAAATAGCACCGACAATTTGCTTTCCTATAATGACAGAGAATGTGTAAGGTGATAAATTGCCCACCTGTTAACTTCTCATAAAGTTTTTCTGATAATAAAAATTCAATTGAGTTGCATCTAATATTACATAACAACACCTTGCTTCTTGTTTTAATTGAGTTTTAATAAAAACGCACGCATATGACATCACAAACCTGGCGGTCTTTAGTCGATAAGAAATATCAGTTATCTTTACGTTTGTTCTTATTTCTGAATGCCGCATCCGCCCTGTTCTCGGTAACAAACCCGCTGTATTCCGTTCGCGTGTTATCCGTTCCCCTGTTTGCGGTATTTATTTTCAGCTCAGGCTTACTTATCTGGCACTGGAAAAACTGCGCGCGAAAAATAAATATCCCTGTTGTTTCAGGTATTTTCGGGTTTTTATGGGCCTGGCAGATCGTCTCTAAATTTTCGTTAATTACGCACGATCACGCGAATTTTTTAATGATGGCCCTATTAACGGTGCTTTTTATAGGGTCTCTGGCGTTTGCCAGTAATATCAGGGCATTTACGCTCCATTCATTTCCCGCTTTTATTGCCTGCCTGTGGCTTAGCGATTCCGAATACTGGCTGAGAATGGCGTATTCTTTCGCCCTGCCGGTGGTAGCCATCGGCATTCATCACGTTCTTCAGCGGCGCAACGACCGTTTCGCCCAGGAACTCCTCTCCGAACTGCTGGAGGAGCGCGAAACCCTGACCGATCTCAGCATGATGGATCCGCTCACCGGCCTGTATAACCGCCGCGGGCTGCAAAGCCGGCTGGAGAATCTTCCCACCCCGGACAGCGGCGAGCACTTTGTGCTGCTGATGGATATCGACCACTTCAAAGCCTACAACGACCATTACGGCCATATGATGGGCGATCAGGCCTTGATCAGGGTCTCGGCTGCGATTCGCGACGCCGTGCGTTCACGCGATATTGTCGCCCGCTTCGGTGGAGAAGAATTTATGGTGCTGCTCAGCAATATCCCGATTGAGCAAGCGCGGCAGACGGCGGAACGCATCCGGCAGAAGGTGTACGACCTTAAGATCCCGCACATGTTTAATGAAAGCGTTGCCACCAACGTGACCATCAGTATCGGCATCGCCATGTTTGAAGGCGAAGACGTGGAAGGCGCGCTGGCGAAGGCGGATAAAGCCCTCTACGAAGCCAAGCATATGGGACGCAACAGCATATTGCTGAGCGAGGAGCTGCACACCGCCTGACGGCGCGTTCACAGAGCCAGGATAAAAGTCTTGCGCTCGGTTTTATCTATAGTTAGGATTGGCAATCATTATCATTTAGATTTGTAATCCACACTATGGCTACTCGTACCGCACACATCGTTGAGCCCTTACTCTGGCGAGCGCCGCTCTCCGCCGGGGAGACAACGCTTGCGGAAGCCATACGCGAAAAAATTGCCGTTACCCGCGCCCACCTGCTGGATTTCATCAAGCTGGATGAAGCGCCTCCGCACCATGCGCTGACGCTGGCGCAGTGGCAGCGCCCTGCAGAGCTTCGCTCGCTGCTGGCAACCTATTCCGACCATATTTACCGTAATCAACCGACGCTTGCGCGGGAAAACAAACCGCTGCTCTCCCTCTGGGCGCAGTGGTACATCGGGCTGATGGTTCCCCCGGTCATGCTGGCATTGTTAACCCAGGAGACCGTGCTCGACCTGTCGTCAGAACATTTTCACGTCGAATTTCATGAAACCGGGCGCGCCGCCTGTTTCTGGATCGACGTCCATGAAGATCCGAGCGCGATTCACCTTTCCGCGCAGGCGCGTATGGAAATGCTGATCGCCAGAGCGCTGGTTCCGGTCGTTGACGCGCTGGAAGCGACGGGCGAGATCAACGGGAAGCTGATCTGGAGTAATACCGGGTATCTTATCCACTGGTATTTAACCGAGATGAAGCCGCTGCTTGGCGACGAGAAAGTGGAGGCGCTGCGCCAGAGCTGTTTCTTTGCCAGACAGCTTTCGGATGGGCGCGATAATCCTCTTTACCGCACCGTGGTCCCGCGCGAGGGACTTCTGGTCCGTCGCACCTGCTGCCAGCGCTATCGCCTGCCGGATGTACAGCAGTGCGGCGACTGCACGCTGAAATAGTCGGGCAGGAAAACCCTCTCGTTAAACAACGCTGAAAGCGGCAACCGACGCTGCCGCTTTGCGTTTACTCAGGCAATCTGCTGATTTTCCTCTTCCGCGTTACGCTGTGCTTCTTCCGCTTCCTGCTGGAGGAGCTGTTTCTCGTACACCTTGAAGAACGGGAAGTAGATGATGGCTGAAACGCAGGCCAGCACCAGCACCAGAATAGCGGCACGGAAATCCCAACCCAGCGCCCAGGCTGCACCAACCGGAGCCGGCGCCGTCCACGGCACAACGGAAATCACGCGGCCAATCAGATCGAACTTCATCGCCGCCCACGCCAGCACGGCGTTAACCATCGGCGCCAGCAGGAAAGGAATGAAGAATACCGGGTTCATCACAATCGGCGTACCAAAAATGACCGGTTCATTGATGTTGAAAATGCTTGGCACCACGCTCAGGCGGCCAATCGAGCGCAGGTGCGCGGAGCGGCTGCGCAGGTAGCAGAACACCAGCCCCATCGTCGCCCCTGACCCGCCGATCACGATAAAGAACGTCCAGAAGGCTTCCATGAAGATGTGCGGCAAAGGCAGGCTCGCCGCAAGCGCGGTCTGGTTCGCCCCCAGATTCGTCAGCCAGAACATTTGCAGCATCCCGGAGACAATCGCGGCGCCGTGGATCCCGGCAAACCACAGCAGGTGCCCAATCAGCACCGCCAGCAGTATCGCAGGCAGAGAGTCAGCGGCGGACACCAGCGGTTTAAAGATCGACATAATCGCCTGCGGGATCAGCATACCGAAGTGCGACTGAATCAGCAGGCTCAGCGGATAGAGCGTCAGCACCACCACCAGCACCGGAATCAGCAGATCAAACGAGTTTTTGATCATCGGTGGAACCTGGTCCGGCAGGCGAATCCCGATGTTGTGTGCTTTCAGGAAGCGCATCATCTCAACGCAGTAGATCGCCACCAGAATCGCGGTAAAAATACCGGTTCCGCCGAGGCTATCAACCGGCAGCGTGCCCTTGGTTTTAGGGGCTGCCACCAGCAGAAACGCCATCAGCGACAGCATCGCGCACATAAACGGATCCAGCTGATGCGTTTTAACGTAATGCTTGCCCAGGTTATAGGCGATGGCCGCGCAGATATAGAGGGACATCACGCCCATCGTCATATCAAACGGCGTCAGAATTTGGCCTTCAAACTGCTTCGCCATATCCAGCCAGGCGCGAGCAAAGCCCCACGTGGTATCAGGCGAAAAAGGTGGGTAAGCAAACACTAACAAGAATGAGCCTACAATCATGAACGGCATCGCCGAGATAAATCCGTCACGAATAGCCATAACATGACGCTGGGAAGAGATCCGCCCGGCAATCGGACTGACGTAATTCTCAACGAAACGGAAAATCAGATTAAACGCAGCATGGTTGGCAGACATATCAGATCTCCTTTCAGACGTTCGTTTCAGGCGTGTTCACGCCACACGCTGTGCCATAAATCCACTTCACAACCTTGCCGGATCGTGTACCAGCGGTACTGCTCAAACGGATTGGTTTCATAATTAGCTCTTATTATTAGATACAGGGGAAGTTACACCCTCAGTATTAATCTCTGCATCACGCTCTGCAACCGGTTACTGTAACCGGTTTCTGTGAATGTGAAGGCGATCCAGAAATCGCCCCTGACGGATATTTGTTACTTAAGGGATATTTACAGCGACTAATTTGTTGTGACAGATTACGCAGGATATTTGTCAGGAGGAATCAATGAGTTTGCAGTCTGTACAGCAGTTTTTTGCCGACAACGCTCCGGATATAGAGATCATTGAGCTTAACCAAAGCACGGCAACCGTTGCGCTGGCTGCGGCAGCGCACAACGTTGAGCCAGGCCAAATTGCCAAGACCCTGTCGCTGAAAATTAAGAATGACGTGATTCTGGTGGTCGCCAAAGGGGATGCGCGTCTGGATAACAAAAAGCTCAAAGAGACATTCGGCGCGAAAGCCCGCATGCTCAGCAGTGATGAAGTGGTTACCCTGACGGGCCATCCTGTCGGCGGCGTCTGCCCTTTCGGACTGGAGAATCCTCTTTCGGTTTATTGTGACATCACGTTAAAACAGTACGCGGAAGTGTTACCCGCAGCGGGTGCCATCCACAGTGCGGTGCGAATATCGCCCGACAGGATGGCGGAACTGACCGCGGCAAAATGGGTGGATGTCTGTATCTGAACATTGCGCCAGAAGTGCTCTGGCGCATCACGCGTTTCTACGAGAATGACGGAACGGTGTGAGCGGAACGACGCACTTCCCGCGCGGGAAGATGCGCGAGAATATCCGCCGCATCCAGTAACCCTACGTCAGAATTGACGCCCAGCTTTACCATCGCGTTAAACTTGTGCGCGCGGATGGTTTTGATATTGCGCTCAAGCTGTGCCGCTATTTCAGGTATCGAATAGCCAGACGACATGTAACGCAGTATTGCCCGCTCCGTTGGGCTCAGCATGCGGTTCTGGTTCACGCACCAGTGATTATAAATATTGTCATTCACCCGATGCGTCTCGCTGAGCAACGTCTCAAGCTCCTCAACCATCTGCTTCAGCGGAACCGATTTACTGATTATCCCATGCAGCTGGGACGGCGACAGATGGCTCACCAGCCTCGCCTCCATCTCATCCGAAACCAGCACGATACGCTGAACGCCGCCGTGAGTGAAGGTAAGGTCACGCAAGCAGGCCAGACAGTTTCGGCGCTCCTCACGCGCATCGGACAAAGAATAGATTACCGCAAAAAATGAGGTATCAGAGAGCGCCGCTTTAAAGCTGTCGAATCCGCTAAACAGGTGCACCTGATAATGGCGCAGGGCCGGCATCGCAAAAAGATGCTTCAGCCCCACGGCGCTCATTGAGCAGCTTTCGATGACGGCGATATATCCTGGTGCAGTGGTTTTTTCCATTCCTCAAACTCTCCATAAGCCGACATTAAACTGAGTTCTCGCATTCCCTGGGTACTGCTAATCCAGGCGTACATATCGGCATTGCTGCGAAGCGACAAACGGCGCATGGCACTGTTTTTCTGTGCGCTGATCGTTTTATTACTTTTCTTCAGCAGCGTCGCAATTTGGTTAATTCCCCAGCCCTTGCCTAACAGACGCAAAACCTTGCGTTCAGAGTGGGTGAGCGCAATCATTTGCTCACTCTCTTCTTCAATATCGGGATTTTCCGGCATTAATAGCGTCTGGCTTATTCGCTCAGCACGTTCGCTGCCCGCGCGAATGGCGTTAATCACGCCTTCAATAGGCTCCATATCCGACAGTAAGGTGCTTTCCGGACGCATAAGTAGCTCTACCGCCAGCGGATAAAGAGGACGAGAGACGAGGAAAATCCAGTGAATATCCCTGTATTGATTCATTAATCCATAATATTGCTCAAGCGTGCCGCGCGGATTACGGTACTCCCCTGAAATATCGGCAATCACAACCCCAGCACGACGCAATTGAAGTAGCGTTAACTCCTGCATGGAACGGCAGTACGTCAACTCAAATTCCGGAAAATGGCGGGCCATTAAGCCACCCAGCCCATTTTGCATAACCGGTACTCTACTAATCACCACTCCGTGTTTACCATTCAATGGCAACATAGACCCTCCATGTCATTAATTCATTATTTAAGAACGAGCTAACCCTACGAGATAAAACATATTTGCATCCCTAAGAACAAAACGGCTTAATACTCGTAAACGATAAAAATGTCATATAGGTTAAGAAACGCCCAATACAGGCTTAATATCGCATAAATACTATCGAAATTTAATTGAAGTTGCCTTAAAAGATCGAAAATATGAAATTAGAAATACTTAATATATTGCTTTTATAAATCCTTATTTCATATTCATTAGGCAAATAACAAGCCTGTCCCCTCCCGGCGCTGGCCACGCCACCGATCGCATAAAAGTTGATCTGGCCCAGCGCAATGGGCCCTGCACTTTGTGTTAAAAGTAAGCAATCTCTCTTCTCTTCAGGGCATTACATGCAGGCAGATCGGTCTACGCAGCGGGCTACCACGCGGCTATGTATTCAGTGCGGGCTTTTTCTCTTACAGCACGGAGCAGAAAGCGCCCTCGTCGAAGAACTTTCCACGCGCCTTGGGCTGGCGCTGGGAATGGACAGCGTCGAAAGCTCCATCTCGTCAAATGCCATTGTGCTGACCACCATTAAAGACGGGCAGTGCCTCACCTCGACCCGTAAAAATCACGACCGCGGCATTAACATGCACGTCGTAACGGAGGTGCAGCACATCGTGATCCTCGCCGAGCATAAGCTGCTCGATCTTCATGAGATTGAAAAACGTTTCAATCAAATCAAGCCGCTTCGCTACCCGCGCTGGCTGGTTGTGCTGATGGTAGGGCTTTCCTGCGCCTGTTTCTGCAAGCTCAATAACGGCGGCTGGGACGGCGCCGTCGTGACCTTCTTTGCCAGCAGCATCGCGATGCATGTCCGCCAGCTGTTAACGCACAGGCAGCTGCATCCGCAGATTAACTTCTGCATAACGGCCCTTGTGGCGACAACCGTCTCCGGCCTGCTCCTGCGCCAGCCCGTCTTCGCCAGCACGCCTACGGTTGCGATGGCCGCCAGCGTGCTGCTGCTGGTACCGGGGTTTCCCCTCATCAACGCCGTCGCCGATATGTTTAAAGGCCATATCAACACCGGTCTTGCGCGCTGGGCGATAGCCAGCCTGCTGACGCTGGCGACCTGTATCGGGGTAGTAATGGCAATGACGATGTGGGGGTTACGCGGATGGGCGTAATTGATTTTCTGCTTGCACTGGCGCAGGACATGCTCCTGGCAGCCCTACCCGCCGCTGGATTTGCGATGGTGTTTAACGTCCCACAGCGGGCGTTACCCTGGTGCGCGCTGCTCGGCGCCATTGGCCACGGCTCGCGTATGGCGATGATGACCGCTGGCTTTAATATCGAATGGTCGACCTTTATCGCCGCCATGCTGGTCGGAAGCATTGGTATTCAATGGTCCCGCTGGTATCTGGCACACCCAAAAGTGTTCACCGTGGCGGCAGTCATTCCCATGTTTCCCGGCATTTCGGCCTATACCGCGATGATTTCCGCCGTAAAAATCAGCCACTTTGGCTACAGCGAACCGCAAATGATCCTGCTGCTGAGTAACTTCCTCAAAGCCTCGTCAATCGTGGGCGCGCTCTCCATCGGCCTGTCGATCCCCGGCCTGTGGCTTTACCGCAAGCGTCCACGCGTTTAATAAAATCGCTTGCAATTATATCGTGCACTATCTATATTCATCCCATGGACGCAAAAATGAACGACACCACCGACGCGCTACTGCTGGATAACCAGCTCTGCTTCGCCCTTTATTCGGCGAACCTGGCGCTTAACAAGCTGTACCGGCAGCTGCTGGCACCGCTGAACCTGACCTACCCGCAATACCTGGTGATGCTGGTGCTGTGGGAGCAGGATGATATTACGGTGTCAGACATCGGCGAGCGGTTGTTCCTGGATTCCGCCACGCTAACGCCCCTGCTGAAGCGCCTGGAAAGCGCAGGATTGATCCTCCGCCAGCGTTCCCGTCAGGATGAACGTCAGGTCGCCGTAACCCTGAGCGACGCGGGCCGCAAGCTGCAACAGCAGGCCGTAGCCATCCCACACGCCGTGGGTTGTGCTGCGCAGTGTGATACCGACACCATGCTGGCGCTCAAGCAACAGCTCGAACTGCTGCGCCAGCAGCTGCATCGCGCGTAAGGCTATACTTTACGCGTCTTTATTTACCTTAAAACATCGCACGCTATTTAATAGCGCACTTAAATACAAGATGAGGAACCTGCCATGTCTTTAGAAAAAGTTGTCTACACTGCCAAAGCCAAAGCAACCGGGGGCCGCGACGGCCGCGCCACCTCTTCCGGTGGCGTTCTGGACGTCAAGCTGGGCGTGCCAAAAGAGATGGGCGGCATGGGTGGCGAAGTGACTAACCCTGAACAGCTGTTCGCCGCGGGCTACTCCGCCTGCTTCCTGGGTGCGATGAAGTTCGTTGCGGCACGCGATAAGTTCGCGCTGCCAAAAGACGCCTTTATTGAAGGTGAAGTCGGCATTGGCCCGCTGCCAACCGGTTTTGGTATCGAAGCGAAGCTGAACATCCACGTTGAGGGGATGGACGCAGCGGAAGCCAAAAAGCTGGTGGATGCAGCGCACATTGTCTGCCCTTACTCTAACGCGACGCGCGGCAATATCGACGTGACGCTGAACATCATCGCATAATCAGCCTCTGTGACTGTAGCCCCGGTACGCGTAGCGCTACCGGGGAAATCCTCTCCTTTCCTGCCCTCTCTCTGTGCTACCATAACCCTCAATCACGCCCGTAGTAATCAGTTGAGAAAGTGTTATGTCCTCCAGAATTCTGACCACCAGCATTGCTGGCATTGATGCCTTTATGCGCGATCCTCGCGGTGTGTTGACGCACGCCGAAGGCGGCACGCTCGCGGTATTTGCCGACAACGCCCCGGCGTTTTACGCGGTTACGCCGGAACGTCTGGCACAGCTTCTGGATATTGAAGCGCGGCTGTCGCGCCCGGCGAGTGACGTCACGCTGGACAATCAGTTTTTTGATGAACCCACCAGCACCCCGGTAGCCGTTCCGATGGGTAAATTCCCCATGTACGCCGGGTGGCAGCCGGACGCCGATTTTCAGCGCCAGGCGGCACTCTGGGGGATTGCCCTCTCGCAGCCCGCGACGCCGGAAGAGCTGGCGGCCTTTACCGCCTACTGGCAGGCTGAAGGGAAAGTATTCCATCACGTTCAGTGGCAGCAAAAGCTCGCACGAAGCCTGCAAATCAACCGCGCCAGCAGCAACGGCCAGTCAAAGCGTGATATTAATGCCTTTTCAGAACCGGATAAAAAAATCCCTGATGGATTCCGAGGTGCGAAATGAAAAACGTCGGCGACCTGATGAAGCGCTTGCAGAAGATGATGCCAGCCAACGTGAAGCCTGCCTTCACCACGGGCGAAGAGCTGCTGGCGTGGCAAAAAGAGCAGGGTGAAATCCGCGCGGCTGCCCTCGCCCGCGAAAACCGCGCGATGAAAATGCAGCGCACCTTTAACCGCTCGGGCATTCGTCCGCTGCACCAGAACTGCTCCTTCGAGAACTACAAGGTTGAGTCGCAGGGGCAGATGAACGCGCTTAGCCAGGCGCGCCAGTACGTGGACGAATTCGACGGCAACATCGCCAGCTTCATCTTTAGCGGAAAACCCGGCACCGGGAAAAATCACCTCGCGGCCGCTATCTGCAACGAGCTGCTGCTGCGCGGGAAGTCGGTGCTGATTATCACCGTGGCCGATATTATGTCCGCCATGAAGGACACCTTCAGCAACCGCGAAACCAGTGAAGAACAGCTGCTGAACGATCTGAGCAACGTAGACCTGCTGGTCATCGACGAGATCGGCGTCCAGACGGAATCCCGCTACGAAAAAGTGATCATTAACCAGATTGTCGATCGCCGTTCATCGTCGAAACGCCCAACCGGCATGCTGACGAACCACAATATCGACGAGATGACCCGGCTCCTGGGCGAGCGGGTTATGGATCGCATGAAGTTGGGCAACAGCCTGTACGTCATCTTCGACTGGGACAGCTACCGCAGCCGCGTCACCGGCAAAGAGTATTAAGATATTTCCAGGGAATACCGGTGGAGCGGAGGTATATACTGGACTCCCCTCCGGCTCAAAACGGACCTTTTCGGGTAAACCATTATGAAAAAACAGTTTCTTATCAGCGTTATTTCTGGCGTTCTGCTGGTGACGGGCGCAGCGCAGGCCGCGTCATGGCAGGAGTCGCTCTCCAGCGCAGCAGGTGAGCTTACCAAACAGAGCAGTGGCACCCAGGGCGGCCTTTCCGCGTCAACCCTCACCAGCCTGCTGGGTAACAGCTCCCAGAGCCTGAGCGCCGGTACGATGAACAACGCGGCGGGTATCCTGGAATACTGCGCGAAGCAGAAGCTGGCTTCCGTCACCGATACCGAAAACATCAAAAATCAGGTGCTGGGTAAGCTTGGCCTGGACACCCAGGAGCAGAAGGCGGACACCAACTATATGGACGGCATTCAGGGCCTGCTGAACGCCCAAAACGGCCAGCAGCTTAACCTCAGCACCCTGGGCAACTCCTCTCTGGCGAAACAGGTGAAAACCAAAGCCTGCGATCTGGTGCTGAAACAGGGCGTTAATTTCCTCTCCTGATCGCCCCCCCCTTTTCGGCCCCTACACGCCCGGTTTCTCAGGTAAGTTTGAAACCGCGGCGTGAAGCGCGCCTTTTTACGCCTCGCCACCGCCTCAGCATCCGTATGCCACGATGCGACGGCTTTCAAATAAACGATTTTATAAACCAAATCCTAACAACAGCACACTTTCGTGACACTAAAATTGCAGCTATACGACATCGCAATTACATTGTCTTACCCAAAAAATAATCAGTTAGCCGGCCGAGCGTCCGGCATGATGAGGATGTGCTGTTGTCAGAGTTAATGTCCCTTGTCCTTTTTCTGGCTTCGGTTGGCGTTTACGCCTGGAAAGCCGGTCGTCACACCTGGTGGTTTGTTGCCACCCTGGCGGTGCTCGGCATTTTTATTATTTTGAACATTACGCTATATGCCAGCGATTACTTTACCGGCGACGGTATTAACGACGCCGTGCTCTACACCCTCACCAACAGCCTGACCGGCGCGGGCGTTGGTAAGTACATACTTCCCGGTCTGGGACTGGTGGCTGCGCTGGTGGGTATCTTCGCCGCGCTGGCCTGGGTGCTGCGCCGTCGCCGCCACCGTCCACATCATCATGGCTACAGCCTGCTGGCGCTGTGTCTGGCGCTGGCCTCCGTCGACGCCAGCCCGGCGTTTCATCAGATTACCGAGCTGGTAAAATCTCAGTCGCGCGATGGCGATCCGGACTTTGCCGCGTATTACAAAGAGCCCTCGAAGAAGATCGACAACCCCAGGCTCAACCTGGTCTATATCTATGGCGAGAGCCTGGAGCGCACCTATTTTGATAACGAGGCTTTCCCGAACCTGACGCCGGAACTGGGCGCGCTGAAGAACGAAGGCCTCGACTTCAGCCACACCATGCAGCTGCCCGGTACGGATTACACCATTGCCGGGATGGTGGCCTCCCAGTGCGGCATTCCCCTGTTTGCCCCGTTTGAAGGAAACGCCTCCGCCTCGATGTCGAGCTTCTTCCCGCAAAACGTTTGTCTTGGCGATATCCTGAAAAACTCGGGCTATGAGAACTACTTTATGCAGGGCGCCAACCTGCGCTTTGCCGGGAAAGACGTGTTCCTGAAGTCCCACGGTTTCGATCATCTTTATGGTTCAGAAGAGCTGAAAACCACCGTGGCCGATCCGGCTTACCGCAACGACTGGGGCTTTTACGACGACACCGTGCTGGATGAAGCCTGGAAGAAATTCGAGGAGCTTTCCCGCGCCGGTAAACGCTTTTCGCTGTTTGCGCTGACCGTCGACACGCACCATCCGGATGGCTTCGTCTCGCGCACCTGCAAGCGTCAGCGCTACGACATCGACGGCAAAAACAACACCTCGTTCAGCGCCGTGACCTGTAGCCAGGAGCACATCGCGGCGTTCGTTGAGAAAATCAAAGCATCGCCTTACTTCAAAAATACGGTCATCGTCGTTTCGTCAGACCATCTGGCAATGAAAAACAGCGCCTGGGACGAGCTGAGCAAGCGGGATCGCAGCAACCTGTTCTTTGTGCTGCGCGGCGACCAGCCCCGGCAGGAGGTTATCGCCACCAAACGTAACTCGATGGACAACGGCGCGACGGTGCTGGATATTCTGGGCGGCGATAACTTTATTGGCCTGGGCCGCAGCACGCTGTCAGGACAATCCCTGTCGGAAATCTTCCTCAACATGAAGGAAAAAATCCTCGCCTGGAAGCCGGACATCATCCGTCTGTGGAACTTCCCGAAAGAGATACAGGATTTCACCATCGATCGGGATAAAAAAACGATCGCCTTTTCCGGCAGCCATTTCCGCCTGCCGCTGCTGCTGCGGGTGTCAGACAAGCGCGTCGAGCCGCTGCCTGAAAGTGAATACTCTGCGCCACTGCGCTTCCAGCTGGCGGATTTCGCCCCGCGCGATAACTTCGTCTGGGTCGACAGGTGCTACAAAATGGGGCAGCTCTGGTCGCCTCAGCTGTCACTCTCCACCGACTGGTGCGTCTCTCAGGGGCAGCTCGGCGGTGAGCAGACCGTACAACACGTCAGTAAACCAGTGTGGCAGGGTAAAACCGCGTTCAGGGATACGGTTATTGATACCGCCCGCTATCAGCGCAACGTCGATCTGCTGAAGGTCGTCGACAACGATATTCGTTACAAAGCGGACAGCTTCATCTTTAACGTGGCCGGCGCGCCGGAGGAGGTGAAGCAGTTCAGCGGTATTTCACGTCCTGAATCGTGGGGGCGCTGGTCCAACGCGCAGTTGGGCGACGAGGTGAAAATCGAATATAACGAGCCGCTGCCGGAGAAATTCGACCTGGTGATCACCGCCCGGGCATTTGGCCCTAACGCCAATAAGCCCGTACCGGTACGCGTGGGCGATCGGGAGCAGACGCTGACGCTTGGGAACGAGGTCAGCACTCACACGCTGCACTTCGAGAACCCCTCGCGCAGCAATACGCTGGTCATTGTGCCGCCAGACCCGCAGGCCACAAACGAAGGGAATATTCTCGGCCACTCTCCGCGCAGGCTGGGCATTGGCATGGTGGAGATCAAAATCGTCAGTAAAGCTGGCTAATGATGCAGCGCCCGGCCAAAAGCCGGGCGCTTATGAAAATAAATAATCCTATAAAAACCTTATAAATTAGCTAAAAACACCATATTTAAGCCTTTTTATTTTATAAATATCCCGCCAAAACCGTAATTCATAAAATATGCAGCTCCTTAACACACCACGGGGAGTGATGCACTTTTATCATGCTAACCGGCTATAAGTTCGAATCCATCCGGGCGCTGCGCAGTGAAATAGTGATTGCGTGGGAGGTATTGTCCACGGCCAAGCCTCACGTCAATCTCGAAGACTACTTTTGCGCGATGCCCGCGACGCAGCGTAAAGCGCATTTCTTTGCGCAGCTTCGTCATGCCATGTTGCGCGAAGAAGGCAAAAAATATTATCTCAACGCGACATCGGATTTACTGCTGGAAACGGACTTCCTCGACAGGCTGAAAGAAGAAACGCCCCGCCCGGAGAGGCTTGCTATCGAAGTTACCGATCTTCATCGCATCGTACAGCTTGATGATGACAAAAGCCGGGCCCTGCGGATATGCATCGCCACGCTGCATCAGCGGGGTATCGAAGTGTGGGCAGACGACGTCTGCGAAGATCTCATTCCGGCTCTGCTTGCCAGCCAGATCCGCTTCTGCGGCGTCAAAATTGACAAGCATACTTTCTGGAGCGGCCGCGTCGAGCGGGAAAAGTTTCTGCACCTCACCCGCCAGTGCAAGCGTCTCGCCAGTAAGGTGTTGATAGAGGGCATCGAAACCGCGGGTGATTTCGCGCTGGCCCGCGCCAGCGCGGCCGATTACGGCCAGGGCTACCTGTGGGGCAACTCATGACGCCTTGCATTATCAACGCGGGCTTTCGGGTCATCATCCTGAGCGAAAACGCCTATTTATGCCTTGGGCTCAAGTCGATTATCGCTACCGCCGTCGCCCCACGTCCCGAGATTTACTGGATTAACGACGTTAATCCCGAAGGGCTTCTGCACCTGCAGGAGCACCTCCTGAATACCCGCGCCGGGTCAGACTGGCTGGTCTTTACCGATGCGGCCCGCGTGGATGAGATTAACGCTTTCCTGCGCGGCGAGCGCGCCAGAGTGGTGGCGGACAATCTGACGCTTGCTCAGCTGAGCCGCTGCTTTAGCGACACGACATACGCTTTCGAAAACCTCGCCACGCTCACGTATCAGGAGATGCGGGTTTGCATGCTGTTTCACAAAGGATTCAGCCCGGTTCGTATCGCACAGGTCTTTGGTAAGTCACCTAAAACGATTTACACCCACAAGCGTAACGCGATGAACAAATTTTGCTGCCAGAACCTGGCGGAATTCCATCGAAAACTCTGCCTGCTGGACGCTCAGCTCTCATCTCTGTAATTGCACCGTTAACCACGTTAGGAAATAAGATCATGAGAATTATCCCCACTGTTGTATGTTGTTCGGTTCTCCTGCTTCCTGCCGCTGCGATCGCAGCAGACAGCACCGCAAGCGCGACGATGCACGTCTCGCTCGAGGTGGTTAAATCCTGCACCCTCAACGCCAACGACCTTAACTTCTCGCGCCACGGTTCGGATGAAACCAGTGAAATTCAGGCCAAAACCCAGGTCGATATCGTCTGTACCAACGGTACGCCGTTCACGCTCTCCGCGACCAGCAACGATAGCAGCGAAAACGGCACCTTCTGGCTGAAGCCGGATAACGGCGAAACGGGCGCCCAGAAAATTGCCTGGAAACTGTTTGCTGACGAGGGCAAACAGACGCAAATCACCGGCACTGACGGGCTCACCGATACCGGCAACGACATGAAACAGGAAGAGACGCTGTACGGTGTTATTGATGCAGGCGCCCTGACGGCCGCGCAGGCAGGCACCTATAGCGACGATATCACCTTAAACCTGGTGTACTGATCGTGCGACGCTATCTTCCCTGCTTCATTATCTGGCTCATGATGCTGGCGCTGCTGTCACGCTACGCGCTGGCCGCCACGCTTCAGGTCGCCCCTGTAACGCTGGATCTCCAGAGCGGGCAAAGAGCAACGGCGGTTTACCTCACTAACAGCGGGAAATCGGCCATCCATGCGCAGATACGGGTGTACGAGTGGAGCCAGAAAAACGGTAAAGACGTCCTGGCCGCCACCGAGGAGGTGGTCAGCAGCCCGGCGATGACCTCGCTGGCGCCGGGCCAGCAGCAGCTGGTGCGTATTATCGTCATGCGCCCGGGCCTGAATGAACAGGAGCAAAGCTACCGGCTGGTCATCGATGAGCTGCCGGATGCAGCGGCCCGCGCGGCCAGCCCCAACGCGGTGCATTTCCTGCTGCGCTACTCAATTCCGGTCTTCATTGCCGGAAACCAGACAGCGCCCGTCAGCCGCGATGCCCTGAGCTGCGAACAGGCGGACACCCCGGCGACTATCCGCTGCTATAACGCCGGAAACAGCCATATTCGCCTTAGCCACCTTCAGGCCCTGACGGCCAGCGGGCAGGCTGTGGCCTCGATTAAAGGCCTGGCGGGCTACGTACTGCCGGGACAGACCGCGCTTCTGACATTCAGGCACGCTCCACGCCATACGCTCAGCGCGCTACGCGCCTACATCAATGACGATCACAATGCCAGCCAGATACCTCTGCGCCCGCTTGCCGCTCGCGCTCCTGCTTTGGCTACCGCTCATGCTGTCAGCCCGGGCTGAATCCACCGCTGACACCGTGCAATGGCTGGCCATCACCGTGAACCACGCCCCGCGTGGCGAGCTGTGGGCCTGCCGGGTAGCGGGTGACGCGTTGTGGATTAGCCGCAGCGACATGCAAAAACTGGGGCTTCGCGCCCCGGATAACCACAACGAGTGGATTGAACTGACGTCCCTGCCGGACCTCAGGGTCAGCCTCGATTTACTTTCTCAGCAGGTGTCAATTACCGCCGGAGCGAAGGCGCTCGCGGGGCAACAGCACCTGGCTTTCGGGAGGCCGCCCTCGCCGTACCGCTATCCTGAGGCACAGCCCATCAGCGCGCTGACGCTCGGCTACGCGCTCTATGCCAGCGAGTCAGAGGGGAAACGACAGCTTAACGCCCAGACCATGCTGACCGCCTCCGGAATGCTGCCCGGCACCTTCAGCAGCAGCTTTTCCAGCCATGCCGGAGAGGAAAACAGCGCGGGACGGCCCGCCCACACGCGTCTTGAAACCCGCTGGCAGCGGGACAACACGGACTCGCTCACCAGCCTGGCGCTGGGGGACAGTATCACTACCGGCACCCGCTGGAGCCGACAGGTACGCTTTGGCGGACTGCACTGGGCACGTAATTTTGAGCTGAATCCCCAGCTCAATACCGAACCGCGCAGCCGCTACAGCGACACGGCCGTCCTGCCCTCAACGGTCGATCTTTACATCGATGGGCTTAAGCAGAGCAGCCAGCGCGTAACGCCGGGAGATTTTCTGCTGGATACCCTGCCCTCTTTTACCGGCAGCGGGCAGGCGCAGGTGGTCATTACCGACATCAACGGCCAGCGGCGCACCGTCCAGCTCGATCTGTACGGCGCGCCGGGAATGCTGGCGGAAGGGCTGAGCAGTGGCTCACTGGATATCGGCTGGATGCGGCAAAACTACGCCCTGCGCTCCAATGACTATGCCGCCCCGCCTATGCTCGACGCCGGCTGGCGTTATGGCGTGAATAACCAGCTGACGATGGCGCTGCATACGGAACAGCAGCGAAAGCTGCGTAACGCGGGCGCCGGCGCGGACTGGCTGATCTCCCCGGCTACGGGCATTCTCAGCCCGCACATCGCCCTAAGCGACAGCCCCTACGGTAAGGGAATGCAGTGGGGTCTTGGCTGGCAGTGGAGCGGTAACGGGACGGGCATTTCCGCCAGCACCGTTCGTACCGATGCCGCGTTCGCCGATAACGCTCGCATGAGCGGTGCCGTCCCCGTCAGACGCAGCGATAGCGTCTGGGTAAGCCACGCCGTTCCCCACGTCGGTACGCTGGGTGCGGGCTGGGTTCAACAACATTTCCAGGGCAATACCCAGCGCTACCTCAACGCCTCCTGGACCGTCTCGCTGCCTGCCCACCTCTCCAGCACGCTGAGCTACACGCGCTCGTTTACGGACTCGTCGAGTAACGTTCAGCTTATGCTCTCCGTTCCGTTTGGCCATCATGACACGCTTTCCGCTCAGGCTAGCCGGGAGTCCCCGCGCATGGATTATCGCCATCAGCCAGACAATCAGGCTGGCGGCTGGTCCTGGCAGCTGGGACAGGGCTTTGGCAAAAATCGGGAAAGGTATGCAGACGTGGGCTACCTTGGCCGCGCCGGAGAGTGGCACGCCGGGCTGGAGCAGGGCGCTAACACAGGCAGCCAGTACGCCTCCGCCGAAGGCAGCGTAACGCTGCTGGACCACAGCCTGCACGCGCTGCGCTACAACCAGCAGGGGCTGGCGCTGGTCTCCACGCGCGGTATCGGCCACGTGCCGGTGATGCTGGAAAACCGCCGGGCAGGCGAAACCGATGAGCGCGGGTACCTTCTGCTGACCGACCTGCCCCGCTATCACAACAGTAAAGTCACCATCGATCCGCTGGATCTGCCCCCCCCCGACGCAATCGCGCCCGTCACCGACATGTATGCCAGGCCGGGCAACGGCAGCGCGGTGAAAGTCGATTTTAACGTCCATTACGCCGTGACGGTTCAGGCCCGGCTGGTGGACGCGCGCGGCCGGCCGCTGCCGCTGGGCAGCGTCGTGTCAACGCCGCACGGCGCCACCATCGTGGGACGCGACGGGTTTATCTGGCTTGAAGATCCGCCCCTGCCCGGTGAGCTGGTGGTGAAAACCGGTGAGGGCGAGTGCCGGGTCACGCTTCCGGCCCCGCGCGCCGCGTCAACCGTAATGAATATTGGAGAACAGCCGTGTCATTAAAAGCGTCGTTACTGCTGCTGCCCGTGCTTTCCATGAAGGCGATGGCGGCGGCATGCTGGATAACCTCGCCCGCCGTCATCAACTTTGGCAATGTCGTGGCGGGCAACGCTGCCTCGACCAGCACCGAGGTAAAATTTAGCTGTCAGGCCGACAACTACGGCACGTCAGAGTATATCAACGTCTGCCTGAGCAGCATTGACGCCCCGCCCTTTCAGATGCTCTCGCTGGGCGACGGGGACGGTAAACAATATACCCTGCTGTTTCGCCTGCTTAACGGCATCGCGCGCGCCCAGGAGCTGGGTCCCGCCAGCAGCGGAAATCTCATCCAGCAGACCGTCATGGCGCAAAGCAATGCCAGCGTCAGCGGCAGCTTTCCGCTTATCGCCACCCTTCCGGCGGGGCAGAGCCAGCTCCCCGCGACCCACTATTACAACTACAACATGAATCTGCGCATCGCCTGGCACAGCGCCACCCGCCGGGACGCCTTGCAAAGCTGTGCAGACGGCTCCGCGGAGGGGGAACAGGTGCAGGGCGGGAGCAATGCCCAGGCCGAAATCAGCGAAGGGTGCTACATAGAGCGCGTCACCCCGCTCAACTTCGGCACCTTAACCAGCGCCGCCACGCTGCGCCCGACTCGCTCCACGGCAACCCTCACCACGCGCTGTCCGGCCGGAACCGCATTCACGCTCGCCATGGGAAAAGGCAATCATGCCAGCGGCGATCGGCGGCAGCTTTGCAACGATGAGGGCCAGTGCCTGCGCTATACGCTCTGGCAGGATGCCGCGGCCACGCAAAGCTGGGGCGATCAAAGCAGCGGCGATGCGCTGCAGGTCACCAACCCCGCCGGCGGCACGCAGAACTTCACCGTTTACGGAGAAGTACCGGCCCAGCCCCTGAGCGGTACGGGCGAGTTTATTGACGACGTGATAATTACGCTGACTTATTAAACGACACAAAAAACCGTCTGGATCAATGTTATCGGTAACAATGGCGCTAAAATAACCAGCAGTTCCGCTTAGGAAGGCGTAATGCCTTCTCTTTTTTAATTAATTATCTCTGTCTGCATTACAACAAATTATGAAATACCTGCTCGCTGATGCCCTCGTTTACAACGACGAGGACGGTACCGTTACTCCCGTTAATGCGCTGGAAGAGGATGCGCAGCTCCTCACCTGTACGGCCAATACCATCCTGAAGCTGCTGGTAAAGCATCATGGGAACGTCATCGAACGGGAAACGTTTCTCCGTGAGGTCTGGGATAAGCGCGGGCTTCAGGGATCCAACAACTCGTTAAACCAGTACATCAGCATCCTGCGCAAAATGCTGGCCAGCCTGCTCCCCGACGTGCTGTTTATCGTTACGGTGCCTAAAACGGGCTTTATGCTCTGCGCGGACGTCACGGTAACGGCGCTGGAAGAGGAGGCCCCGGCGGCCGAAACGGCGAAACCCGCCTGGCGCATTCGGCCTGAACTGCTGTTCTGCGGCGCGCTCACGCTCGCTATCGTCGCGCTGTGCGTCTGGATAACGGCCGTCAAGCCAGAAGCCCCGCAGAGCGAAATCCATTTGCTCACCCATATCGGCGCGTGTCCGGTCTACACCTTTACGCCGCTGGCAGATGTGTTTCACGGGAGGGCGGTTGCGCTGGCGCAAACCCTTCAGCGAGACGGTCATTTGCCGTGCCTGAAAAATTCAATCTTCTACATGCACATTCAGAGAACGCTGTTCTACGGTCACGAAGGGCGGCTGGTGCTATCCCAATGCTCCCTTGCCCGGGGTAAAGCCAGCGCCTGCCGGACGCTTTTCTATTACGAGTGGTGATATGAGACAGAAAAAAGTTTGGCTAATACTGGTACTCAACCTGTTGCTTCTGGGCTCCGCGCTGGCGTGGTACTTTTACACGCCTCCGCTGTCGGTGGCCTGCGATGGAAACCTGACGTTCTCCGACAAACGTGACAGCCATGCCTTCACGTTTGACGGCGAGGTTATTATGCGTTTTCAACCCGATAAAACGGGCTACATTACGCTAAACGGTAACGTTGAGAACGCCCCCCAGAGCTGGGAAGTGTCTCGTCAGGAGATGTTTAAGTGGCGCCAGGTGGAGGGAGAACTGTATGAAATCGTCATTCAAAAAGTGGAGCGCTTTAGCCATGACGCCATGCCGCCGGGAGTATTTGAAAAGTATGTCGCCGGCCTGACGCTGGGGAAAAAAAGGCTCCTGACGATAGAGCGCACGCCCCAGGGCGCGCTGGTCATTAGCAATTTTTATTCGCCCGTGCTGATCTGCTCAGTGTAGCGTCGGCCGCTCAGGCTATACTTCCAGCCATGAACATTCGCATTCGCCCCACTTTTGTCAACGACGTTGCCGCCCTGCCCGCCATCGAGCGCGCGGCGGGCCGGCGTTTTCGCGACTATCCGGCGCTGGCCTGGCTGGCCGAAGGCGACGTTATTTCCGTTGAAGTGCACCTCGGTTACGTCGCGCGCGGACTAAGCTGGCTGGCGCTGGCAGACGATCGCCCCGTGGGCTTTATCCTCGCAGAAGCCCATCCAACGTCGCTGTTTATTGAGGAACTCTCGGTCGATCTGGACTGGCAGGGAAAAGGGGCAGGACGCCAGCTCATCGCCCGCGCCGCCGCCCATGCCCGCAGCCTCGGCCTGCGTTCGCTGACGCTAACAACCTTTTGCGAGGTACCGTGGAATGCGCCATTTTATGCCCGGCTGGGCTTTGAAAGGGTGACGACGCTGACGCCGGAGCTGCGCCAGAAAAGGGAAGAAGAGACCGCGCACGGGTTAGCGTCAGACGACCGCTGCGCCATGCGCCTGCCTCTCTAATATCGCCCGGTAGCGCTGCGCTTACCGGGCCTCGGGCACACTCAAACCGTCACCGGCGAAACGCGCGGCGTCAGAACGTTTCCCAGTTATCGCCCGCGTCCGCGGTCGCCGGTTTACGCGCCGCTACCGGTGCCGCAACGCTTTTCGCGGAAGCGAACTCGCGCGCTTTCTGCTGTTCCTGCTGAATGCGGAACACCGCCACGGCCTGCGTCAGACGGCTCGCCTGCTCTTCCAGCGCCGCTGCCGCAGCAGCAGACTCCTCTACCAGCGAGGCGTTCTGCTGGGTCACGCGATCCATCTCCGCTACCGCCAGGCCGACCTGGTCGATACCGCGGCTCTGCTCGTCAGACGCAGACGCAATCTCGCCCATGATGTCCGTCACGCGGGTGACCGCATTCACGATTTCACCCATGGTTTCACCGGCGCTTTCCACCAGCGTAGAACCCACTTCGACACGGCCCACGGAGTCTTCAATCAGGCTCTTGATTTCACGGGCGGTCTGGGCGCTGCGCTGCGCCAGGTTACGCACTTCACCCGCAACAACCGCAAAGCCGCGGCCCTGCTCGCCCGCACGCGCCGCTTCTACCGCCGCGTTCAGCGCCAGGATGTTGGTCTGGAAAGCAATGCCGTCGATCACGCTGATAATATCGGCGATTTTCTGCGAGCTGCCGGCGATATCGCGCATGGTTTGCACCACGTTATCCACCACCTTCCCGCCTTTCTGCGCGGTTTCGGATGCGCTCAGCGCCAGGTTGCTCGCCTGACGGGCGTTCTCGGCGTTTTGCTTCACGGTCGCGGTCAGCTGCTCCATGCTGGCTGCGGTCTCTTCCAGCGACGCCGCCTGCTGCTCGGTACGGGAAGAGAGATCGTTATTGCCCATCGAGATTTCGCTCGCGCCGCTGTAAATGGCGTTCGCGCCGTTACGCACGTCGCCCACGGTGCGGACCAGCTCGCCCTGCATGTGGCGCAGGGAGTCGGCCAGCTCACCCATCTCGTTGGTGCCTTCCACGTCGATGCGCTTCACCAGGTCGCCGCTGGCGATATGGCGAATGCTGTCGATCAGACGGGTCATCGGAGAAATGAGCGCCTGACGAATGCCGAGCCAGACGGCTACAATCACCACCAGCACCGCAACCAGAACGCTAATCAGCACCCAGATAGCCTGGTGATAAGAGCTGTTGCTGTCTTCAACCGCGGTCTGATACAGCGCGTCGTTCTGCTGCAGATAGCTGACGTACTGCTTCTCAAAGCCATCCTGATAGCTCTGGGTCGGCTGGTCGAAGAACTCGTTGATTTTGCCGGCACCCAGCAGCTGGATCAGCTCAGCCAGCGCGCCGTGGTAGATATCGTAGTTACGTTTAATTTCAAGCGCCGCAGCGTCGCTCTGGCGCGGGTCGCGCGGCAGCGCTTCGTAATCCGCCCAGTTTTTTTCCGCCTGCTTCAGAGACGCGGAGGCAATCTGCATCAGCTCGGCGACGGTTGAGCCGCTGCCGATATTGTTCTGATCCATCATGTAGCGGATACCCGCGCGGTTCAGGGTATTACGGGTTTGCAGCAGCGCCACCCAGCTGCCGTTCAGGGTGGACTGCTGCTGGCGAATGGTTTGCAGGATGGTGAAATTCTCTTTGTCGTGCTTCAGGGCATTGAAGAAAAGACCACCGGACGTGAGTTGTAAAAGGCCAAATATCGCTAAAACCAGCATTAAGCTGGTGACAATCTTGATACGGTTTAACATGTTTTCGTTTTCCTCAGACAGATAACAGAATTTTCGGCCTGGTAAGGGAAAACTTTACGAAAATCATCCTGGAATTTAGGGTTTTTACTCTTCGTCCCGCGCGGCAATATGCCGGTTTCCGAGTTCAATAAACTCTTCCAGCAGCGCCGTCAGCTGCTTCATCTTCTCCGGCGTATACTCCGCCTCAATCTGCTGGTACGCCTCTTCCACCTGTGCCTGAGCTCGCTGGTACAGCGCGCTACCCTCTCTGGTGAGCGACACGTACAGCTTGCGCTGGTCGTTCACCGGCTTTAAGCGCAGCACCAGGCCGTCGCGCTCCATGCGCGTCAGAATGCCGGTCAGGCTCGGGCGCAAAATGCAGGTGCGAAAGGCCAGGTCGTGAAAATCCATGGAGGGATGCTCGGCCAGCACGCGCACAATACGCCACTGCTGCTCGGTCAGGTTATGCCGCTTCACAATCGGGCGGAAGTAGCCCATCGCCGCTTCCCGCGCCTGCAGCAGCGCGATGGTTAATGAATCATGCATAGCCTTCCCCTCACATCATTAACAAGTAAACAATCCAAAAAAGACGTTTTTATAAACAACACGTTTTAACTCAAAAAGTCTAACAGAATCAGCGCTATTTTTTTAACGCGTTAATTTTAATAGCTTTTAATTCTTATATGTAAATTTATTGTTATTCATATCACAAATTATTCACTTCTGATTGCGAAACGAACAGCAAAAGCATAAAACCAGATCATTAACATATTAATGAAATCAAAACCGGTCATCCGGCCCGAGGAGTATGTCAATGAAAGGTACCGTTTTTGCCGTGGCGCTGAACCACCGAAGCCAGCGAGAAGCCTGGGCTGACGCCTTTGAAAAAGCCCCCTACAACGCGCCGCCACAAACGGCGGTATGGTTTATCAAGCCGCACAACACCGCGATCCGCGCAGGCGAACCGATCCCCTTCCCGCAGGGCGAAACGGTGCTAAGCGGCGCGACGGTCGCGCTGGTGGTGGGTAAAACCGCCAGCAGGGTACGGGTGGAGGATGCCGCAGCGTACATCGCGGGATATGCGCTGGCCAACGAGGTGAGCCTGCCGGAAGAGAGCTTCTACCGCCCGGCCATCAAGGCCAAATGCCGGGACGGGTTTTGCCCGACTGGCGAGCTGGCTGCCGTCGGCAACGTCGATAACCTGACCATCGTCACCGAAATCAACGGCCGCGAAGCGGATCGCTGGAGCACCGCCGATCTGCACCGCAGCGCCGCCGAACTGCTGAGCGCCCTGAGCGAGTTTGCCACCCTGAACCCCGGGGATGCGATATTGCTCGGCACCCCGCAAAACCGCGTTGAGATCCGCCCGGGCGATCGGGTACGCATTCTGGCAGAAGGTTTCCCGCCGCTGGAAAACCCGGTGGTTGATGAACGCGACGTCGCCCTCGCGCAAAGCGCGCCCCCGCACCCCACGCTGTTTGCCCTCGGCCTGAACTATGCCGATCACGCCAGCGAGCTGGACTTCAGGCCGCCGACCGAGCCGCTGGTGTTTATCAAAGCGCCGAACACCTTCAACGGCGACAGCCAGACCTCGGTGCGCCCGAACGGCGTTGAATACATGCATTACGAAGCGGAGCTGGTGGTGGTCATCGGCAAAACCGCGCGCAAGGTCAGCGAAGCCGAGGCGATGGACTATGTTGCGGGCTATACGGTCTGCAACGACTACGCCATCCGCGACTACCTGGAAAACTACTACCGCCCGAACCTGCGGGTAAAAAGCCGCGACGGGCTGACGCCCATTTCCCCCCAACATCGTGCCGAAAGCGGCGATCCCCGACCCGCACAGCCTCACCCTGCGCACCTTCGTCAACGGCGAGCTGCGTCAGGAAGGCACCACCGCAGATCTCATTTTCAGCATCCCGTACCTGATTGCGTACCTGAGCGATTTTATGACCCTGCAGCCGGGCGACATGATTGCCACCGGCACGCCGAAGGGGCTGTCCAACGTGGTACCGGGCGATGAGGTGGTGGTGGAAGTGGAGGGCGTGGGCCGCCTGGTGAACCGCATTGTCAGCGAGGAGACAACAAAATGAAAAAGATTAACCACTGGATCAACGGTAAAAACGTCGCCGGAAGCGAGTACTTCCACACCACTAACCCGGCCTCCGGCGAGGTATTAGCGGAAGTGGCCTCCGGCGGTGAAGCCGAGGTTCATCAGGCCGTCGCCGCCGCCAAAGAGGCGTTCCCGAAATGGGCCAACCTGCCGATGAAGGAGCGCGCGCGCCTGATGCGTCGCCTGGGCGATCTGATTGACCAGAACGTGCCGGACATTGCCGCGATGGAAACCGCCGATACCGGCCTGCCGATCCACCAGACCAAAAACGTGCTGATCCCCCGCGCCTCGCACAACTTCGAGTTCTTCGCCGAGGTGTGCCAGCAGATGAACGGCAAAACCTACCCGGTCGACGACAAGATGCTCAACTACACCCTGGTGCAGCCGGTGGGCGTCTGCGCGCTGGTGTCGCCGTGGAACGTGCCGTTTATGACCGCCACCTGGAAGGTCGCCCCCTGCCTCGCGCTGGGCAATACCGCGGTGCTGAAGATGTCTGAACTCTCCCCGCTGACCGCCGACCGTCTGGGCGAGCTGGCGCTGGAGGCGGGCATTCCGGCGGGGGTGCTGAACGTGGTTCAGGGCTACGGCGCGACGGCAGGCGATGCGCTGGTGCGCCATCACGACGTGCGGGCCGTCTCCTTCACCGGCGGCACCGCCACCGGGCGCAACATCATGAAAAACGCCGGGCTGAAGAAATACTCCATGGAGCTGGGCGGCAAATCCCCGGTGCTGATTTTTGAGGATGCGGACATCGAGCGCGCGCTGGACGCCGCCCTGTTCACCATCTTCTCCATCAACGGCGAGCGCTGCACCGCCGGCTCGCGCATCTTCATCCAGCAGAGCATCTACCCGGAATTCGTGAAGCGCTTCGCCGAGCGCGCCAGCCGCCTGCGCGTGGGCGATCCGACCGATCCCAACACCCAGATTGGCGCGCTGATTAGCAAGCCACACTGGGAGAAAGTCTCCGGCTATATCCGCCTCGGCATTGAGGAGGGCGCGACCCTGCTGGCGGGCGGCCCGGACAAGCCGACCGATCTGCCCGCGCACCTGAAGGGGGGTAACTTCCTGCGACCAACCGTGCTGGCGGACGTCGACAACCGCATGCGCGTGGCGCAGGAGGAGATCTTCGGGCCGGTGGCCTGCCTGCTGCCGTTCAGGGACGAAGCGGAAGGCCTGCGCCTCGCAAACGACGTGGAGTACGGCCTGGCGTCGTACATCTGGACCCAGGACGTCAGCAAGGTGCTGCGCCTGGCGCGCAGCATCGAAGCGGGCATGGTGTTCGTGAATACCCAAAACGTGCGCGACCTGCGCCAGCCGTTCGGCGGCGTGAAGGCCTCCGGGACCGGGCGCGAAGGCGGCGAGTACAGCTTTGAAGTCTTCGCGGAGATGAAGAACGTCTGCATCTCCATGGGCGACCATCCGATTCCAAAATGGGGGATCTGACAATGGGCAAGTTAGCGTTAGCGGCGAAAATTACCCACGTACCGTCGATGTATCTTTCTGAACTGCCGGGAAAAAACCACGGCTGCCGCCAGTCGGCCATCGACGGGCATAAGGAAATTAGCAAGCGCTGCCGCGAGCTGGGCGTGGACACCATCATCGTGTTCGACACCCACTGGCTGGTGAACAGCGCCTATCACATCAACTGTGCGGACCATTTTTCAGGCGTCTATACCAGCAACGAGCTGCCGCACTTTATCCGCGATATGGCCTACGACTACGACGGCAACCCGGAGCTCGGCCAGCTGATCGCCGACGAGGCGGTAAAGCTTGGCGTGCGCGCCAAAGCGCACAACATTCCGAGCCTCAAGCTGGAGTACGGCACGCTGGTGCCGATGCGCTACATGAACGCGGATAAGCACTTCAGGGTGGTCTCCATCTCGGCGTTCTGCACGGTTCACGACTTCGCCGACAGCCGCAGGCTGGGCGAGGCCATCGTCAGCGCCATCAAAAAATATGACGGCACCGTGGCGGTGCTCGCCAGCGGCTCGCTGTCGCACCGCTTTATCGACGACCAGCGGGCGGAAGAAGGAATGAACAGCTACACCCGCGAGTTCGACCGCCAGATGGACGAGCGGGTAGTGAAGCTGTGGCGCGAGGGCCAGTTTAAGGAGTTTTGCAGCATGCTGCCGGAGTACGCCGACTACTGCTACGGCGAGGGCAACATGCACGACACGGTGATGCTGCTGGGTATGCTCGGCTGGGACAACTACGACGGCAAGGTGGAGTTCCTCACCGAGCTGTTCGCCAGCTCCGGCACCGGCCAGGTCAACGCCGTTTTCCCGCTGCCCGCATAAGGAGCCGCCATGCCGCACTTTATAGCCGAATGTACCGACAACATCCGCGAGCAGGCCGACCTGCCGGGGCTGTTCGCCAAAGTGAACGAGGCGCTGGCCGCCACCGGCATTTTCCCCATCGGCGGTATCCGCAGCCGCGCCCACTGGCTGGATACCTGGCAGATGGCCGACGGCAGGCACGATTATGCCTTTGTGCATATGACGCTAAAGATTGGTTCCGGGCGCAGCCTTGAGAGCCGGCAAGCGGTGGGTGAAATGCTGTTTACGCTGATCAAAGCGCATTTTGCCGACCTCATGGCCGCCCGCTATCTGGCGCTGTCGTTTGAGCTCGACGAACTGCACCCGACGCTCAATTACAAACAAAACAACGTGCACGCGCTGTTTACGTAACACCGTCCCCTCTCCCTTTGGGAGAGGGTTAGGGTGAGGGGATACCTCTGCGGCCCGATGCCCTCACCCCGTCCCTCTCCCACGGTGAGAGGGAGAAAACAAACATAAAACAGGATATCGCCATGCTCGATAAACACACCCATACCCTGATCGCCCACCGCCTGCATCAGGCGGAGCAGTCCCGGGAGCAGATCCGCGCGATCTCGCTGGAGTACCCGGAGATCACGATTGAAGACGCCTACGCCGTACAGCGCGAATGGGTGAACCTGAAAATCGCCGAAGGCCGCGTGCTAAAAGGCCACAAGATCGGCCTCACCTCAAAAGCAATGCAGGCCAGCTCGCAGATCAGCGAGCCGGACTACGGTGCACTGTTGGACGATATGTTCTTCCACGACGGCAGCGACATCCCCGTCGATCGCTTTATCGTTCCGCGCATTGAGGTGGAGCTGGCGTTCGTGCTGGCCAAGCCGCTGCGCGGCCCGAACTGCACCATCTTCGACGTCTACAACGCCACGGATTACGTCATTCCCGCGCTGGAGCTGATCGACGCCCGCTGCCACAACGTCGACCCGGAGACACGGCGCCCGCGCAAGGTGTTCGACACTATTTCCGATAACGCCGCCAACGCGGGGGTGATCCTCGGCGGCCGCCCGATTAAGCCCGACGAGCTGGATCTGCGCTGGATCTCCGCCCTGCTCTACCGCAACGGCGTCATCGAAGAGACCGGCGTCGCCGCGGGGGTGCTCAACCACCCGGCCAACGGCGTGGCGTGGCTGGCGAACAAGCTTGCGCCGTACGACGTGCAGCTTGAGCCGGGGCAGATCATCCTCGGCGGCTCCTTTACCCGCCCGGTGCCCGCCAGCAGAGGCGACACCTTCCACGTGGACTACGGCAATATGGGCTCCATCAGCTGCCGCTTTGTGTAAGGAGACATTCATGCAAAACGCATTCAAAGCGGCGCTGCAGGCAGGCCGCCCGCAAATCGGCTTATGGCTGGGGCTGACCAGCAGCTACAGCGCCGAGCTGCTGGCCGGGGCAGGCTTCGACTGGCTGCTGATCGACGGCGAGCACGCGCCGAACAGCGTGCAGACCGTGTTAACCCAGCTGCAGGCCATCGCCCCTTATCCAAGCCAGCCGGTGGTGCGCCCGTCGTGGAACGATCCGGTGCAGATCAAACAGCTGCTGGACGTGGGGGCGCAAACCCTGCTGGTGCCGATGGTACAAAAGGCCGAGGAGGCCCGTCTGGCGGTCCGTTCCACGCGCTATCCGCCCGCGGGCATTCGCGGCGTCGGCAGCGCCCTGGCGCGGGCCTCGCGCTGGAACCGCATCCCGGACTACCTGCACCAGGCCAACGACGCCATGTGCGTGCTGGTGCAAATCGAAACCCGCGAGGCGCTGAAAAACCTGCCGCAGATCCTGGACGTGGACGGCGTCGACGGGGTGTTTATCGGCCCGGCGGATCTAAGCGCCGACATGGGCTATGCCGGTAATCCGCAGCACCCGGAGGTGCAGGCGGCCATTGAGCAGGCCATCGCGCAGATCCTGAGCGCGGGAAAAGCGCCCGGGATCCTGATGGCCAACGAGCAGCTGGCCAAACGCTATCTCGAACTCGGCGCGCTGTTCGTTGCGGTCGGCGTGGATACCACCCTGCTCGCCCGCGGCGCGGAAGCGCTGGCAGCCCGCTTTACCGACGTCACCACAGCTGTTGATAACAATAAATCCGTCTACTAAACGTACGATGTGGAGCGCAACATGACGACCTCAACCCTGCAAAACAAAGCTGTTGAACATCGCGTTATAAATAAGCTGTTCCGTCGTTTAATCGTGTTTCTCTTTATCCTGTTTGTTTTTTCGTTTCTCGACCGCATCAACATCGGCTTTGCCGGGCTGACGATGGGCAAAGATCTGGGCCTTACGTCGACCATGTTTGGCCTGGCCGCGACGCTCTTTTACGTCACCTACGTGCTGTGCGGGATCCCGAGCAACATCATGCTGGCGAAGATCGGCGCGCGCCGCTGGATCGCCGGGATCATGGTGGTGTGGGGCATCGCCTCCACCTGCACCATGTTCGCCACCAGCCCGGAAACGCTTTACGTGCTGCGCATGCTGGTGGGCATTGCTGAAGCGGGCTTCCTGCCGGGGATCCTGGTCTACCTCACCTGGTGGTTCCCCGCGTACCACCGCGCCCGCGCCAACGCGCTGTTTATGATCGCCATGCCGGTAACCATGATGCTCGGCTCGATCCTCTCCGGGTACATCCTGGCGATGGACGGGCTGTGGAACCTGAAGGGCTGGCAGTGGCTGTTTCTGCTGGAAGGACTGCCGTCGGTGGTGCTCGGCGTGGTGACCTGGTTCTACCTCAACGACACGCCGGATGAGGCTACCTGGCTGGATGATGACGAAAAGCAGGCGCTGAAAACGATGATCGCCCGCGAGCAGGAAATGGCGATTGCGCACGCCGTCACGCCGCGCTCGACGCTTCGCGAGGTACTGACGCCCGCCGTGCTGCTCTATACCCTGGCCTACTTCTGTCTGACCAACACGTTAAGCGCCATCAACATCTGGACGCCGCAGATCCTGCAAAGCTTCAACACCGGCAGCAGCAATATCACCATCGGCCTGCTGGCGGCGATCCCGCAGTTTTGCACCATCCTCGGGATGATCTGGTGGAGCCGCCGCTCCGACAGGCTGAAAGAGCGAAAAAAGCACACCATCCTGCCGTACCTGTTTGCGGCGGCAGGCTGGATGCTGGCCTCGGCGACCGATCACAGCATGATCCAGCTCCTTGGCATCATCATGGCCTCAACCGGATCGTTTACCGCCATGGCGATATTCTGGACCACGCCGGATCGGGTTATCAGCCTGCAGTCACGCGCGGTAGCCCTGGCGGTGATCAACGCCATCGGTAACGTGGGTTCCGCCGTCAGCCCGTTGCTGATTGGGATCCTGCGCGACGCGACCGGCAGCTTCAGTTCAGGGCTGTGGTTCGTGGCCGGGCTGCTGCTGGTGGGCGCGCTGGTGCTGACGCGCATCCCGATGACGCAGCGGGATCAACAGAGGAACGATCATGTGCCAGAGCCCCATCGCCAACATTGATATCAGCAAGGAGTACGACGAAAGTCTGGGCACCGACGATGTGCACTATCAGTCGTTCGCCCGCATGGCGGCCTTTTTTGGCCGCGACATGCAGGCGCATCGTCACGACCAGTACTTCCAGATGCACTTCCTCGATACCGGGCAGATTGAGCTCCAGCTCGACGATCACCGCTACTCGGTGCAGGCGCCGCTGTTTGTTCTGACCCCGCCGTCGGTGCCGCACGCGTTTATTACCGAATCCGACAGCGACGGCCACGTGCTGACGGTGCAGGAAGATCTGATCTGGCCGCTGCTGGAGGTGCTCTACCCCGGCACGCGGGAAGCGTTCGGCCTGCCGGGGATTTGCCTCTCGATGGCCGACAAGCCTGACGAGCTGGCGGCGCTCAGGCACTACTGGCAGCTGATCGCGCGGGAATCCACCTCCCGGCTGCCGGGGCGTGAGCACACGCTGGTCCTGCTGGCGCAGGCGGTGTTTACCCTGCTGCTGCGCAACGCGAAGCTCGACGACCACGCTTCAGGCGGAATGCGCGGCGAGCTGAAGCTGTTCCAGCGCTTTAACCAGCTCATTGATACCCACTATCACCTGCACTGGACGGTGCCGGAATACGCCTGCGAACTGCACCTGACCGAATCCCGGCTGACGGACATCTGCCGCCGCTTCGCCAACCGCTCACCAAAACGGCTGATCTTCGACCGCCAGCTGCGGGAGGCCAGGCGCCTGCTGCTGTTTTCCGACAGCGCGGTCAGCGAAATTGCCTGGCAGCTGGGGTTTAAGGATCCGGCCTATTTCGCCCGTTTTTTCAATCGCCTGACCGGGTGCTCGCCAAGCGCGTATCGGGCGCAGAAAGTACCGGTTTCCCCTCACCACCCGAAAAGTACCCGCCGTTGTCCCAATCGTCCCTTCACGGTCCGCCCTTCTCACGCTTCAATTAAACAACAAAAACAAAACATAAATTTAACAAACATCTTCCGATACGAGGTCCCTATGAAGCCTGAAGAGTTCCGCGCCGATGCCAAACGTCCGTTAACGGGTGAAGAGTATTTAAAAAGCCTGCAGGACGGTCGTGAGATTTACATCTACGGCGAGCGCGTCAAAGACGTCACTACCCATCCGGCATTCCGCAACGCGGCGGCGTCCATCGCGCAGATGTACGACGCCCTGCACAAGCCGGACATGCAGGATACGCTCTGCTGGGGCACCGACACCGGCAGCGGCGGCTATACCCATAAGTTCTTCCGCGTGGCGAAAAGCGCCGACGACCTGCGCCAGCAGCGCGACGCCATCGCCGAGTGGTCGCGCCTGAGCTACGGCTGGATGGGCCGCACGCCGGACTATAAAGCCGCGTTCGGCTGCGCGCTCGGCGCTAACCCGGCCTTCTACGGCCAGTTCGAGCAGAACGCCCGGAGCTGGTACACCCGCATTCAGGAAACCGGCCTGTACTTTAACCACGCTATCGTTAACCCGCCGATCGACCGCCACAAGCCGGCGGACGAGGTGAAAGACGTTTACATCAAGCTGGAGAAAGAGACCGACGCCGGGATTATCGTCAGCGGCGCAAAAGTGGTGGCCACCAACTCGGCGCTGACCCACTACAACATGATCGGCTTCGGCTCCGCGCAGGTGATGGGCGAAAACCCGGACTTCGCGCTGATGTTCGTCGCGCCAATGGACGCCGAGGGCGTGAAGCTGATCTCCCGCGCCTCTTACGAAATGGTGGCAGGCGCCACCGGCTCCCCGTACGACTACCCGCTCTCCAGCCGCTTCGACGAGAACGACGCGATCCTGGTGATGGATAACGTGCTGATCCCATGGGAAAACGTGCTGATCTACCGTGATTTCGACCGCTGCCGCCGCTGGACGATGGAAGGGGGCTTCGCCCGCATGTACCCGCTTCAGGCCTGCGTGCGTCTGGCGGTGAAGCTCGACTTTATCACCGCCCTGCTGAAGAAATCGCTGGAGTGCACCGGCACCCTTGAGTTCCGTGGCGTGCAGGCGGATCTGGGCGAAGTGGTCGCCTGGCGCAACATGTTCTGGGCGCTGAGCGACTCCATGTGCTCCGAAGCCACGCCGTGGGTCAACGGCGCGTACTTGCCCGATCACGCGGCGCTGCAGACCTACCGCGTGATGGCGCCAATGGCCTACGCGAAGATCAAGAACATCATCGAGCGCAACGTCACCTCCGGGCTGATCTACCTGCCGTCCAGCGCGCGGGATCTGAACAACCCGCAGATCGACCAGTACCTGGCGAAATACGTGCGCGGCTCCAACGGCATGGATCACGTCGAGCGCATCAAGATTTTGAAGCTGATGTGGGATGCCATCGGCAGCGAGTTTGGCGGCCGTCACGAGCTGTACGAAATCAACTACTCCGGGAGCCAGGACGAAATTCGCCTTCAGTGCCTGCGCCAGGCGCAGAGCTCGGGCAACATGGACAAGATGATGGCGATGGTCGACCGCTGCATGTCCGAGTACGACCAGCACGGCTGGACCGTACCGCACCTGCACAACAACACCGATATCAACATGCTGGATAAGCTGCTGAAATAACGCAGCGGGAGGTTTCAATGCAATCAGAAGAACGCCTGCGTTTTCGCGACGCGATGGCCAGCCTGTCGGCGGCGGTCAACGTCATCACCACCGAGGGCGAGGCCGGTCGCTGCGGCATTACCGCCACCGCCGTCTGTTCCGTTACGGACACGCCGCCGTCGCTGATGGTGTGCATCAACGCCAGCAGCGCCATGAACCCGGTCTTTCAGGGCAACGGCAAGCTGTGCGTTAACGTGCTGAACCACGAGCAGGAGATCATGGCCCGCCACTTTGCCGGGATGACGGGCATGGCAATGGAGGAGCGCTTTGCCCTCTCCTGCTGGCAGAAAGGCCCGCTGGCGCAGCCGGTACTGAAAGGGGCGCTGGCAAGCCTGGAAGGGGAGATAGCCCAGGTGCAAACTATCGGCACCCATCTGGTTTACCTCGTTGAAATTAAGAACATCATCCTCAGCGGCGAGGGACACGGCCTGATCTACTTCAGGCGCCGTTTCCATCCGGTGATGCTGGAGATGGAAGCCGCGGTGTAATGCCGTTGCGCAAAAAACGCTGAGGTTCCGCGCGAGTGTGGGCGGCCACGCCCGGCAGTGCTGGATTATTCTTAGTGATCTCAATCACATATTTCCCTCCACTGAGGGCGAGTCCTGACCACTCGCCCTCGCTTTTGACCGCTCACGCATCGCTTTCAACCACTCACCCATTTACCGTCCTTTACGCGCGCGAGGATCTGGCACGATCGCTCCAGCATTAATCAATACCTCCTCACAACGAACCCTGACCCTTTTTTCTTTACATAAAAAACCAGGTCTTACTATGGATACTAAAAAACTACTGAAGCACGTGCCCTGGGCCTTACTCGGGATCCTCGGCGCTTTCTGTCTGGCGGTTGTCGCATTACGCCGGGGCGAGCACGTAAGCGCCCTGTGGATCGTGGTCGCGTCGGTTTCCGTCTACCTTGTGGCTTATCGCTACTACAGCTTATACATCGCGCAGAAGGTCATGAAGCTCGACCCGACGCGCGCCACCCCGGCGGTCATTAACAATGACGGCCTGAACTACGTGCCAACCAATCGCTACGTGCTGTTTGGCCACCACTTTGCCGCCATTGCAGGCGCTGGTCCGCTGGTCGGCCCGGTGCTGGCCGCGCAGATGGGCTACCTGCCGGGTACGCTCTGGCTGCTGGCGGGCGTGGTGCTGGCGGGGGCGGTGCAGGACTTTATGGTGCTGTTTATCTCCTCGCGCCGTAACGGCTCGTCGCTGGGTGAGATGATCAAAGAAGAGATGGGCCGCGTGCCGGGCACTATCGCCCTGTTTGGCTGCTTCCTGATTATGATCATCATCCTGGCGGTGCTGGCGTTAATCGTGGTGAAAGCGCTGGCCGAAAGCCCGTGGGGCGTCTTTACCGTCTGCTCTACCGTACCGATTGCGCTGTTCATGGGCATCTACATGCGCTTCCTGCGCCCTGGCCGCGTGGGCGAGGTGTCGGTAATCGGTATCGTGCTGCTGGTCGCCTCTATCTACTTCGGCGGCGTGATTGCGCACGACCCGTACTGGGGCCCGGCGCTGACCTTCAAGGACACCACCATCACCTTCGCGCTGATCGGTTACGCGTTCATCTCTGCCCTTCTGCCGGTGTGGCTGATTCTGGCACCGCGCGACTATCTGGCGACCTTCCTGAAAATCGGCGTAATCGTCGGGCTGGCAATCGGTATTGTGATCATCAACCCGGAGCTGAAAATGCCGGCGGTGACCCAGTACATTGACGGCACCGGCCCGCTGTGGAAAGGCGCCCTGTTCCCGTTCCTGTTTATTACTATCGCCTGCGGTGCCGTGTCTGGCTTCCACGCGCTGATTGCCTCCGGCACCACGCCGAAGCTGATGGCCAACGAAACCGACGCGCGCTTCATCGGTTACGGCGCGATGCTGATGGAGTCCTTCGTGGCGATCATGGCGCTGGTTGCGGCATCTATTATCGAGCCAGGCCTGTACTTCGCGATGAACACGCCGCCGGCGGGGCTGGGCATCACCATGCCAAACCTGCATGAAATGGGCGGCGAAAATACCGCAATGATTATGGCCCAGCTGAAAGAGGCCAGCGTACACGCGGCGGCGACCGTCAGCTCCTGGGGCTTTGTGATCTCGCCTGAGCAGATCATGCAGACCGCGAAAGACATCGGCGAACCGTCCGTGCTGAACCGCGCAGGTGGTGCACCGACGCTGGCGGTGGGTATCGCTCACGTGTTCCATAAAGTGCTACCGTGGGCGGACATGGGCTTCTGGTACCACTTCGGTATTCTGTTCGAAGCGCTGTTCATCCTCACCGCGCTGGATGCCGGTACCCGCGCGGGCCGCTTCATGCTGCAGGACCTGCTGGGTAACTTCGTGCCGTTCCTGAAGAAAACCGACTCTCTGGTGGCGGGCGTTCTCGGTACGGCGGGCTGTGTCGGCCTGTGGGGCTACCTGCTGTATCAGGGCGTTGTTGACCCGCTTGGCGGCGTTAAGAGCCTGTGGCCGCTGTTCGGCATCTCTAACCAGATGCTGGCGGCAGTGGCGCTGGTGCTTGGTACCGTTGTGCTGGTGAAGATGAAGCGCACCAAATACATCTGGGTCACCGTGGTGCCTGCGCTGTGGTTGCTGCTCTGCACCACCTGGGCGCTGGGTCTGAAGCTGTTCAGCAGCAACCCGCAGCTGGAAGGCTTCTTCTACATGGCTAACCAGTACAAGGAGAAGATCGCCGCAGGCGGCGCGGATCTGACCGCGCAGCAGGTTGCCAACATGAACCATATCGTGGTGAACAACTACACCAACGCGGGCCTGAGCATTCTGTTCCTGGTAGTGGTGTACAGCATCATCTTCTACGGCATCAAAACCTGGATGAAGGTGCGTAACGCTGATGGTCGTACGGATAAAGAGACCCCGTACGTGCCGGTGCCGGAAGGCGGCGTGAAGACCTCTTCCCACCATTAATCCGCAATCCTCCCCCTCTCCCTTTGGGAGAGGGCTGGGGTGAGGAGAACACAAGCCCAGCGGACTCACATCGCCGGGCTTTTTCTTATCAGGACCCGTTATGTTTGGTAACTTAGGCGAAGCAAAAAAATATCTCGGTCAGGCGGCGAAAATGCTGATTGGCATTCCGGACTATGACAACTACGTTGAGCATATGAAGACCAACCATCCGGATAAGCCGTACATGACCTACACCGAATTCTTCCGCGAGCGTCAGGAAGCGCGCTACGGCGGAAGTGGAGAAGGCGGCGTCCGCTGCTGCTAAAGGAGAGACCATGACCCCGATTGCCGTTACCCTGCTGACCGGTTTTCTCGGCGCCGGTAAAACCACCCTGCTGCGCCACATTCTGAACGAGCAGCACGGCTTTAAAATCGCCGTCATTGAGAACGAGTTCGGCGAAGTCTCCGTTGACGACCAGCTGATTGGCGATCGCGCCACCCAGATCAAAACCCTGACCAACGGCTGCATCTGCTGCACCCGCTCCAGCGAGCTGGAAAACGCCCTGCTGGACCTGCTCGACAGCCGCGATCGCGGTGAAATCGACTTTGACCGTCTGGTGATCGAGTGCACCGGCATGGCCGACCCTGGCCCGATCGTTCAGACCTTTTTCTCCCACGATATTCTTTGCCAGCGCTACCTGCTGGACGGCGTCATCGCCCTGGTTGATGCGGCCCACGCCGACGAGCAGATGAACCAGTTCACCATCGCCCAGTCCCAGGTGGGCTACGCCGACCGCATCCTGCTGACCAAAACCGACGTGGCGGGCGAAAGCGTTAAGCTGCGCGAGCGCCTGACGCGCATTAACTCCCGCGCGCCGATTTTCACCGTGACGCACGGCGATATCGACCTGTCCCGGCTGTTCAACACTAACGGCTTTATGCTGGAAGAGAATATCACCGCGAAACCGCGCTTCCACTTTATGTCCGACAAGCAAAACGACGTGGCGTCGATTGTGGTGGAGCTGGACTACCCGGTAGATATCGGCGAGGTCTCCCGCGTGATGGAGAACCTGCTGCTGTCGTTTGCGGATAAGCTGCTGCGCTATAAGGGCATGCTGTGGATCGACGGCGAACCAAACCGCCTGCTGTTCCAGGGCGTGCAGCGCCTCTACAGCGCCGACTGGGACCGCCCGTGGGGCGAGGAAACGCCGCACAGCGTGATGGTGTTTATCGGTATCCAGCTGCCGGAAGAAGAAATTCGGGCGGCGTTTGCGGGGCTGAAGAAATAACCTCTCCGTTTAACTACGCGCACCGAACAATCCCCTCTCCCTTTGGGAGAGGGTTAGGGTGAGGGGTAAGAGATAAACTTATTTCAACGCCTCCGGCAGCGTCACAATCCACAACTCGCTTTCTGATTCCGGTTTCTTCAGCGGCTTCACGCTGAGCGTGGTTTCCACCGGCTTATCATCCAGCGTCAGCGCACCCTGCGCGTTCACCCGATAATCCTTGAGCTTCTTGCCCTCGACCGGCTTTTGCATCGCCACCTTCACGCCAAAGTCGTTATCATTCGCCACCGCCAGCGTTTTACCGTCAATCAGCGCCAGCCCTTCGGCCTTTTCCTGCTGCCAGCCCAGCGCGCGCAGGTCGACCACCTGCGTTTTTTTAGCAAGCGTAATGCCGCGCTGCGCCAGCGTTTTCGCGTCATCAAACTCCGGGTACTCGCCCGGCCTGTCGAACGCCGTCAGGTCGCTCGCGTTGCGCAAATCGACCCTGTAAATGAGGTTGCGCATCGCGTCGTTTTTATCTTCGCCCTGTTCAATCAGCAGGACAGAGTGGTCATCCAGCGCCACGATGTCGCCAATTTTGGCGTCGCTGTTCTTACCGTAAACGTCACTGTCGACGGGGTAGCCGTACATCGCGGTTTTGCCGGTCGCCGGATCGAAGCTCACCAGACGCGTAAACAGCGCCTGCTTTTTGCTCTTACCGTCGATATCCAGCGTGCTTTGCACGGCGGCGATAATACGTCCGTCCGGCATCCGGGTTAGCCCTTCAAAGCCCCGGTTTGCCTGACGCCATTTGATAACGTTGGGCAAACCGCCCGCAATGGATTTCTCCCCTTCAGCCGCCTGCGGGCCGTGGATCGCCAGAATTTTACCCTTGCTGTCAACGTTGATCAGGAACGGGCCGTACTCGTCGCACAGCCAGTAACCGCCCTTCCCGTCCGGCGTGATGCCTTCCGTATCCAGCCCGCGGTTGTCGCCCTTGAGCACCTTTAAAGCGTCGCTGAACGCCACTTCGTTGGTCGAGCCAATCACGCCGTTTTCCAGCGGCAGGCCGTTAATCTCGCCTTTATCGTCATGCAGCGGGCGCGCATCCACGGCCTCCGCTTTGCCGTTTTGCACGCGAATCGTCATCAGCATCGGGGCGAAATCCGGCGTCACGAAGATCTTGGCGTCGTTTTTCCCCACCTTTGGCGAATCCGCATTGGGACCGCGGTCGGTGACGGTCGCGAAGGTCAGGGTATCGCCCTGCCTGCCGGTAAACAGCAAGCCAGAGCCAATCCCCACCGGAAGCCCGTTCGGAAACGCGCCGGCAAACGCACCGCTGTATTTTACGTGCGAGCCGTCGGGAAAGCTGACCACGTAGCGCTCAGCGGTTGGCTGTGCCGCCAGGCCAGAGAAAGAGAGCGCACAGCCGATAAGCACAGGAATGATTTTTCTTTTCATATTGTTAGCATCCATAAAGTGAAGCCAACAACGTAATGAAGAAACGTGTCAGAAAAATGACATGGCGGGCGCACGGATCTGCCCGAAAGGGTGTATATCAATCACCAGAAATGTAAACCTCTGTCTTTATCTGTGACAGTTGAAATACTTTTGGAAATTATTAGAAACCCAATTAATTCACCCTGAATGACTATTTGCGCCTCGTTCATTCACCGTTTAGCCAGAAATATAAACTGTACCTAAACGCGAATTTATTGCGCATTGACGACAGGCCAAACAAACATTCATGCAACATTTAAGATTCAATAAATATATATAATCAGCATAAAACCGCGATATGCATCACATTTGCAGTCATAAACATCGCTTGTTAAGGTGCCCTCAGATTAATTTGATGACGAGGGCATACTCATGAAAAAACTTAACGTTCTGATCCTTTCCGCACTGACCGCCGTATCAGGCTCCGCGCTGGCCATGGGCGGCAGCATCGAGCAGGGTAAAAACTTTACCAACCTGAACGTGGAAATGGGTAAATCCACCTCCGGTCTGTACACCGAAGGCAACTGGCTGAAAAACACCGATGACGGCACCCAGACCGGCGGCGTGGGCGCAGGCTACAACGTCGAAGTCGGCCCGGTGATGCTGAACGCTGGCGCGAAGGCTATCTACATCGGCCCGAAAAAAGGCGATAACGGCGTGGCGTTCCCAGTCGGCGGCGGCGTGAACGTTGCTCTGACCGACAGCATCCGCGTGTTTGGTGAAGGTTACGTTGCGCCGGACGGCCTGAACAACAGCGTGAAGAACTACGTTGAAGCCAACGGCGGCGTTAGCTGGACTCCGATCAAACCGGTAACGCTGAAGGTGGGCTACCGCCACGTGAGCGTTGACGGTAAAGACGGCCGTCCAAACCACACGCTGATCGACGGCGCCTACGTGGGCGGTGGAGTGAGCTTCTGATGAAACCCCGCATAGCCGCGCTTTGTGTTTTAAGCATCACGGTCATGCTTGCCGGTTGTGTCCAGTACAAATGGGTTAAGCCAGGCGTCAGTGATGCTGAGATGAATAAGAAGCTCACGGAATGCGAAGCGCAGGCGCTTATCGATCTGCCCCCGGATAACGTCGTGACCGGTTCAAGCTCGGAAAAAACGGACAAGAAGCATAAGAAAAAGGATGTTTCAACGAGCTACATGGTGGAAGACGCGAATGAATATCGCCGGGATACGCTCGTTGACAGCTGCATGTTCAAAAGCGGCTGGGACAAGATTGAAGTGCAATAAATTTCCTGAAAAAAACCTGCCGGATGGCAGGTTTTTTTATTACCGCGTTACTTGCGCACCACCACCAGCTTCTGGTTCACAAACTCTTTGATCCCCAGATCCGACAGCTCGCGTCCGTAGCCGGAACGCTTCACGCCGCCGAACGGCAGCTCGGGCGCGGTGTCGGTGAGCCAGTTGATGTAGACCATCCCCGTCTCAATGCGCGACGCCATCTTCTTCGCCCGCTCGATGTCCTGGCTGAATACCGCCCCGCCCAGACCGTAGTGGGAGTCGTTCGCCAGGGCGACCGCCTCGTCGTCATTTTTCACCACATAGATCTGCGCCACCGGGCCGAAGAACTCTTCGAAATACGCCGGGTTGTCGCGCGAGATGTGGGTCAGGATCGTTGGTTCGAAGAAGCTCCCGTCGCCCTGTACCGGCCTGCCGCCGTAGTGCAGCGTCGCCCCGTTTTTCACCGCTTCGTCGACCTGTTTGGTCAGCGTTTCAAGCGCGTCTTTAGACGATAGCGGCCCCAGCGTGGTGCTTTCATCCAGCGGATCGCCTATCTTCACCTGCTTAAACGCCTCGGTGAATTTGCTCAGGAACGCGTCGGCAATGTTTTCGTGCAGGATAAAGCGCTTCGCCGCGGTACAGACCTGTCCGGCATTGTTGAGCCGCGCGCTAACGCCTGTCTTCACGGCTTTCTCCAGGTCGGCATCGTCCAGCACCACGAACACGTCGTTACCGCCCAGTTCGAGGGTCGATTTTTTAATGTGCTTTGCTGCCTGCGCTGCCACCACGCTCCCCGCTTTTTCGGAACCCGTGAGCGCCGCCCCCTGTACGCGATCGTCGGCGATAATGTTTGCCACCTGCTCAGACGAGATAAACAGGTTGGTCCACGCCCCTTCCGGCGCGCCCGCTTCACGCACCAGCTGCGCAAAGGTCTCGGCACAGTGCGGTACGATGCTGGCGTGCTTGGCCAGAACCGGGTTACCCGCCGCCAGGTTTGGCGCCAGAACGCGCATCAGCTGGTAATACGGGAAGTTCCACGGCTCGACGGCCATCACCACACCGATGGGGTGATGTTCAACCCACGCTTCCCCGAGTTCGGACTGGTACTTCACCGGGGCAAGGAACTGCTTCGCGTTGTCGGCATAGTAGCGGGCGATTTGCGCGCACAGCTTCACCTCGCCACGGCTTTGTTCGATGAGCTTACCCATCTCCTGGCTGGCAATCTTCGCCAGATCCTCCGCGCGCTCGTCAATCAGATCGGCCAGCTTATGCAGCACCGGCAGACGCTGGCTTATATCGCCCTTCGCCCAGTCGGAGTGATAGAGCGCATCGGCTGCCTTCAGCGCCGCCTCAACGTCAGCGTCAGTGTGGGAGGGATATTCTTTGACGAGCTGGTTAGTGGCAGGATTTACTGTCTGGTAAGCCATATCGAATCTCCTTGTTTTACCGCTTAGGGTTTTAAGCGTAGTCAAAATGACTGGCGATGGAGGTAAAGTTGGGTATATACGGAGGGTTCTTAGTGGGGCACGGGCATGGTATAAAAAACATACCCGACAGGAGCGCCTATGACCCATACCCGACACGTCCGCCAGAACTTTAACCGCATCTCGGGCCTTGAGCTGCGCAGCACGTGGCAGAGCACCGTGGCGTATAAACGCCATTGTCATCCCCAGCTCTCGATTGGTGCGATAGTGGAAGGCCAGACCTGCTGCGTGTGTCATGGCAGAGAGTACATCCTTCATCCCGGGGACCTCATTGCGATCCCAGCCTATGCGCCGCACAGCTGCAATCCCGTCGCCGGGCAACCGCGCAGCTACCATATGCTCTATATCGACACGGACTTTCCGCTGGCAGAACAGGTCATTCGCGACCGCACGCTATTTGCGCTTTACCTGAACGTTGTTGAGAACATGTCGGCTAATTCCCTGAACGCGCTGATTTCTGCCCTTCCGCGCTGCGCCAGCCGCACGGGTGAGCTACGTTCAACCAGCCAGCACGTTCAGCAGGCTTTGCTTTCCGACCTTGCCGCACCGCCCTCGCTTGATGACCTTGCCCAACGCTTCTCGCTCCGCAAGGAGACGCTGATCCGCACCTTCAGGCAGGACACCGGCCTGACGCCGGGCAGCTTTCTCAACATTTCCCGCGTGGAGTACGCCAAAGCGCGGCTGCGCGCCGGGGACGATATCGCCGACGTTAGCTATCAGAGCGGCTTTGCAGACCAGAGCCATTTCCACAAGACCTTCGTCAGCTATACCGCCGCCACGCCGCGCCAGTACGCCACGGGCCGATCAATATCAGACAATAATCAGGATAAGTAACATCGTAAGGTGGCCTCAGTTAATGCAACGAGGTCACTATGGAAACGTTCTTCCCTTCCGCTTTTTTCGCCCTGGCGCTGGCGCATTTTGTTGCCCTGCTAAGCCCGGGTCCCGATTTTTTCCTGCTGGTGGGCTACGCGGCGCGCTACCGGCTGCGCGGCAGCGCTGGACTGTGCTTCGGCATCGCCGCGGGCAACGGGGTGTATATCCTGCTGGTGATTATCGGCTGGAGCGCGCTGCGCCAGTTTACGTGGCTGTTTACCCTTATCGAGCTTTGCGGGGCGCTGTACCTGCTGTGGATAGGCTCGCACCTGGTACGCAGCCGCCCGCAAGCGCTGGCGCTGAATGAAACCCATCAGCGCTTTCCCTCGCTGCGCAAGCAGATCCTGCTGGGGCTCGGCTCGGCGCTGTTAAATCCAAAGAACGCCCTGTTCTATCTGGCGCTGATGACGGCGCTGCTGGGGCCGAACGTCACGCTGCTTCAGCAGTCGACCTGCGGCGTCTGGATGGTGATGGTGGTGCTGGCATGGGATCTGGCGCTGGTGTCGCTGATGGGGCTACCCGCGGTGCAGCAGAAGCTCAGCCGCTCGCTGTGGCTGATTGAGCGCACGGCAGGGGTGGTGCTGATGGCGTTTGGCGGGTGGGTGCTGTGGCGGTTTTTGCACTTTCCCCCCGTCTCCCTCTATCCTTAACCCATGGAAAAAATAGCTGAACTCAAACGCGCCAAGCTGCTGGCGCTGTCGCTGCTGCTGATTGCCGTCGCGGCGTTTATCACCACCCTCTTCCTGCCGCAAACCTTCTGGGTGCGCGGCGTGAAGGCCATTGCCGAGGCGGCGATGGTCGGCGCGCTGGCGGACTGGTTCGCGGTTGTCGCGCTGTTTCGCCGGGTGCCCATTCCGTTTATCTCGCGCCATACGGCGATTATTCCGCGCAATAAGGACCGTATCGGCGATAACCTCGGCCAGTTCGTGCAGGAGAAGTTTCTGGATACCCAGTCGCTGGTGGCGTTGATCCGCCGCTATGAACCAGCAAAAATGATCGGCACCTGGTTCAGCCAGCCGGATAACGCGCAGCGCGTGGGGCAGCATCTGGTGCAGGTGATGAGCGGTTTTCTGGAACTGACCGACGACGGGCGCATTCAGCGCCTGCTCAAGCGCGCGGTGCATAAGGCTATCGACAAGGTCGATTTAACCGAGACCAGCGCCGTCATGCTGGAGAGCATGACCAAAAACAACCGCCATCAGGTGCTGCTGGACGCCATCATTAACCGGCTGATTACCCTGATCCAGCGGGAAAGCACGCGGGAATTTATTTCCGACCAGATCGTCCACTGGCTTAAGACCGAGCATCCGCGCAAGGCGATAGTGCTGCCCACCGAGTGGCTGGGCGACCAGAGCGCCGAGATGGTGTCAAACGCGGTAAATACCCTGCTGGACGACATCAGCCACGATCGCACGCACCAGATCCGTCAGGCGTTCGACCGCGCCACCATCAGGCTCATCGACAATCTGAAAAACGATCCGGAGATGACGGCAAAAGCCGAAAACATTAAGCACTACCTGAAAAATGACGAGGCCTTTAACCGCTATCTGGGGGGAGATGTGGGCCGACCTGCGCCAGTGGCTGAAAAATGACATGCAGAGCGACGACTCACGCGTGAAGCAGCGCATCGCCAGCGCCGGGCTGTGGTTTGGCGAAACGCTGACCAACGACGCCAGCCTGCGCGCGTCCCTGAACGAACATCTGGAGCAGGCCGCGCACCGCGTGGCGCCGGATTTCGCCGCGTTCCTGACGCGACATATCAGCGACACGGTGAAAAGCTGGGACGCCAAAGATATGTCGCGTCAGATTGAGCTCAACATCGGTAAAGATCTTCAGTTCATTCGCGTTAACGGCACCCTGGTGGGCGGAACGATTGGTCTGATCCTGTTTCTGCTCTCGCAGCTGCCCGCCGTGCTGGGGCATTAATCCGCTTTTGGCGGCGCGATAACGTAGCGCGTCGCCTCGAAGCGGTTGAGGATCAGGTGCACCAGAAAGACCATCGTCAGCGTGACCACCAGCGCGAAGGTGACGGAGGTGATGCGGTACAGATCGCTGAACACCAGGTCGCTGTCCGGGTGCATGTTCTGCCCGAACATAATGCCGATGGTGGTAATACTGGCGAAGCCCACCCCGGCACCCACCTTCTCCATCACGTGCAGACGCGCGCCAAAGGCCAGCCCAAGGCCAATCAGCGGCATCATCAGCAGCATGTGGCTGCTGTGATCGTACAGAATAAGCTGGACGACAAGGATATAAAGACACCCCAGCACCACGCCAACCACGCGCCAGATGGAGCTGATCACCGAGCCGCGATAGTGCATCGGGAACAGGATCAGAATGCCCGCCATCAGCGCCGACAGGGAATCGCTTAAATCGCTAATCTGAAACACCACGAAAATCAGCGTCGCCACGGTGCCGGAGAGCAGCGACTCGTGGCGCACGCGGGCGTCGTTTTTCTCGATCAGCGGCGGCGGCTTGCGCGGCTCAACGTCCGGCAGCAGGTAATTCATCAGCGCGCTCAGGCACACCGCCATCACGCTCGCTTCAATGTTGGAGAATAAAAGCGTGTGCCAGCTGGTCGTGGGATAGCTCATAAAGTTGAGCATCACGCTCTGGCACACCACCCCCATCGAACCGAACAGGAACAGCGGCCCCTTGCTCATAAAGCGAAACCGCATCACGTACAGGGCAAATACCACCAGCGTCATGATGACCGGCCACTGCGACAGATAGCCGATGATAAGCACCATCTCCACGCAGTTTAGCGAAGCGCTGAACACAAACTGCTTCGCCACGTGGCGGTTAAACACCGGCACCAGCGACAGCAGCATGATCGGATAAACCACAAAAAACACGCCGTAGCTGGTGTTGTAAAAGCTCGACACGCTGAGCGCAATCATCCCGGCAAAGACGATGCGCAGGGTCTGGCGAAAGTCGTTTGCCGTGTAGACGATGTTGCCGTGCGGGGTAAAGACCCGCGCCAGAGTGCTAATAGACATAGTGAAGCAGGCTCACCAGATGAATTTGCATCCCGGAGAAGAAGCGCGCAAACGGCCCTTCGCTGTTGTAGAGCTGAACGGTGGCGCGCGCGCCGGTCGGCAGCGGCTTCGGTATGGCCTCGTCCAGCGCCACGTGAATGCGCATACGCTGAGCGTCACGCACCCAGCGGTTGGAGGTTTCCGGCTGTGACAGCTGGCCGTTAACGGCCTCCTGTCCGGCGAGGATCCCCGCGTCGCTGCTGGTGACGTGGGCGCGGAACACCTGCCCCGGGAAGGCGTCAAACACCACGGCGGCATCGGTGCCCTGGTGGGTATGGCGCAGGCTTTTCTCGCGGAAATCGGCCACGATATCCGTCTGCGTGTTCACCAGCGCCAGCGCGGCGGAGCCGGACGAGGCGTAAAAGCCGGGGCTTAACTGCAGGTTACTGACCGTACCGTCCGCCCCGGCGTAAACCTTCGTCCAGCCCAGATTCAGCTCCGCCTCCTCCAGCGCGTTGCGGTATTTTTGCAGCGTCACGTTGCGGTGCTCATCCCGCTCCCCGCGCTGAATGCGCAGGTTATGGATGTTGGCCTGAATCGCGCTGACGGACTGCTCGCTGCTCTGCCAGGCGGTGCGGACTTTGTCCAGATCCGCCTGCGAAACGTTCTGCATCGTGCTCAGCTTCCGGTAGCGGTCGAAGGTCACCTTATCGTTACGCGCCGTCAGCACGGCGGTTTTCAGGCTGGCCTGCGCGGCGGCAATCTGCGCGTCCAGCTACTCGTTAGACAGGCGGGCCTGCTCCAGCGCGATGCGCGCCGCGTCGACCCGGTTGCGAAACGGCGTGTCGTCGAGCTCAAACAGCAGATCGCCTCTCTTCACCTGGCTGTTGTTATGGACATGGACCGCCGCCACATAGCCGGAGACGCGCGCCGACACCGGCGTCACCACGCGCATCACGGTGGAGTCCGGCGTCAGCGGGATCCAGATATCCGCGACGATAAAGTAGACAAACATCAGCAGGAAAGAGGCAATACTCACCCTTACCCAGCGGGCAAACTTTTGTTCAGGAGTCATTATTTTTCGGTCTTGTTATCTTCTTCGCGGATTGTCCGCAAATTGCAGGCGATTTGATTTAACGTGGCGCTGAAAATATCGATATGTTCCGGCGCGATGTTTTGCGATACGCGCGCCTGAAGCGTCTCGATCACCCGAGTGAGCCGTTGAAGAACGGCCTTTCCTTCGGGCGTCAGCGTCAGCAGCCGGATGCGCCTGTCGTATGGAGAGACGGTGCGCAGCAGGTAGCCCTGCTTTTCCAGCTGCGTCAGCGTGCGCATCAGCGGGGGCAGTTCAATACCCTGCACTTCCGCCAGCTCGCTGACCGAGACGTTATCCCCAAGCTGATGAAGCTGCATCATTACCGTCCAGCTCGACTGGGTTAACCCGGTGTCGAGAATGGCGTCGTCGATCACCGCGCGCCACTGGCGCACGATCATCGCCATCCGCATGCCCATCGGCCTGCGGCTAAACAGATCGTCTTCACTCATGGGGAGTTCCTCTCGTATTACCCCAACACGATAATAGTTATCAGGGTAAGTATCAAGAAACGATAATCTAAAGCGCAGGAATTGCGAAAGGCTGGCTGCCTCTCCTGTGGGTGAGGGGATCGGGCCGCAATGGCGTTTAGCGACTAAAGTACTTCCTGACGGCCGCCTTCCCTGCGCCCGTAACCACTACCTCCCTGTATCCCGCCACCCGCTGGATCCACCCTTTGCTTTCCAGATGCATGAGCAGCGCCGCCCCCGCCTCTCCGCCCAGATGAAACCGCCGCTCGCTCCAGTCCAGGCAGGCGCAGCAGGCTTTCCGGCGCGGATGCGCGCTTAACGGAACGCCGAGCTTCAGGAACTGCTCCCGGCCATACAGCGTCAGCGCGGAGCCGTCCGCCTCAAGCCAGCCTTCCGCCTGCATGAACTCATAGATCTGCACCGCCACCGTTCCGGCAAGATGGTCGTAGCAGGTCCTGGCTTCACGCAGGGCTTTTGGCGCGGAGGTTTCCGGCGGCGTAATGCGGCTCCAGGAGAGCCCCATCATCTGCTCGACCAGCGCCGCCACGTCGTGCCCCGCCAGACGATAATAGCGATGCCGCCCCTGCGACAGGCAGGTAATCAGCCTCCCTTCCACCAGCCGGGCGAGGTGCCCGCTGGCGGTCGACGGCGCCACGTCGGCGGCAGCGCTCAGCTCCGTGGCGGTCCAGGCCCGTCCGTCCATCAGCGCGCAGAGCATCTTCACGCGCGACGGATCGGCCATGGCTGCCGCCACCGCGGCAATGGCCCGCTCCAGCGCCGCGCTGCCGTCAGGAGGTAAGTTCGTCTTTAACATTCGTTGCCCAGGGTTCGGTGATCTCTGCGGCCAGCTTATCATCATCCGTCAGCAGAATAAGGTGATTCGCATGGTCGCTGTACTGGGTAAGGACAGACACGCCCCGTGCGGCCAGCGCGGCAGCCAGCTCGCCCAGCTCGCCGGGTCGCTCCTGCTTGAGTTTCCTGATTACCGGTTTACGTACGGCCAGCACGGTAAACCCACCCTCAGCCAGCACGCGGCGGGCTTTTTCACCATCCTCCACCAGAAAATGAGCATCGGTGCCGAATACGCCGCCGCCTTCCAGCCCCACGCCGTTGCGCCCCAGAAGTTGCCCAAAGCGCGCCAGCTCGCCGGGAACAGCGTTAAACACGACATGAACGTCATACATCCGCGTGCCCTCCGGTTTCGGAGGCGTACTCCCGCGTGACCTGCGCCACCCGAATACGGTAGTACGCAAAAATCGACTCCCGCCCTTCGGCCTGCGCGGCCTGATGAAAGACGTTCTGCTTCCAGCTGCGGACAGCCGCTTCATCCCGCCACCAGGAGAGCGAGAGGATTTTGCCGTCGGTGGTCAGGCTCTGGAAACGTTCGATATCGATAAACCCGTCGATACCCGCCAGCAGCGGCTTGAGCTCAGCGGCCAGCTGCAGGTAACGCGCCTGATGGACGGGGTTGGCTTTGGCTTCGAAAAGGACTGCGATCATGGTTGTCTCTCCGTTGTGAGGTTACGAAGAGCATGCGGGAACAGAATGGGCGATGCTTCGGCAGGGAGCGAAATGTGGTGGCGCGGCGCTTATCGGTCTACGGCAGGCCCGGTAAGCGCCGCGTTATTGTGATTATTCCAGGTTAGCCTTGTTCAGCCCGTAAGCCGCATCCAGCGAGCCGGGCGCCATGCGCGACGTAATGCCCAGACGGTTCCAGGCGTTGATCGCTGCGATGGCGAAGTTCAGCTCCGAAATCTCCACGTCCGAGAAGTGCTCCGCCACGCTGCGGTACAACGCGTCGCTCACGCCGTGAACGCCAATCTGGGTCAGCGCTTCGGTGAAGGCCAGCGCGGCTTTCTCGCGGGCGCTGAACAGCGGGGATTCGCGCCAGGCCGCCAGATGGTACAGGCGCAGCTCGCGCTCGCCGGCGATTTTTGCCTCTTTCGAGTGCATATCCAGGCAGAAGGTACAGCCGTTCAGCTGCGACACGCGAATGTCGATCAGGTGCTTCAGCGCCGGGTCGATGGAGGTTTTCGCCACCTCCATGCTCAGGGCGGAGAGGGCGTTGGCGAGGGCAGGTGTGGCTTTATGGTGGTTTACGCGGGTGCTCATTGTCTTTCCTCTGTATTGTGCGGTTTATGTCGCGCGATGAGGCAAATCTACGCCGTTCATGACATAGTAAAAAGATACAAAAAGCGTGAAATGAGGTAGGACATGAAGCCAGGCTATCACGACATCTATGCCCGCTATCGCGACAACATCACGCGCGGCGTGCTGAAGCCCGGCGATAAGGTGCCTGCCATCCGCGTGCTGGCTGAGGAGCTGAAGGTGGCGCGCAAAACCGTCGAAACGGCCTATGCCATCCTGACGGGCGAAGGGTACCTGGTAAGCCAGGGCGCCCGCGGCACGCGGGTAAACCCGGATCTCCTGCTTCCGGCTACACCCGCTCCGGCGGAGCAGACCACCGGCACGCTCCCGGCATCGCTTATCAGCCAGCGTGAGCGGGCCGGCTTTCTGCGCCCCGGCATTCCCGCGCTCGACAGCTTCCCGTACAAAAAATGGCTGCTGCTGGCGGGCCAGGCGACGCGCGCCATGCGTCAGGATGAAATGCTCAACCCGCCGGTGTCGGGCTGGTACCCGCTGCGCGAGGCGATCGCCCGCTATCTGAATATCTCCCGCGGGCTCTCCTGCAACGCCGACCAGGTGCTGATCACCAGCGGCTACAGCGGCAGCCTGCGCCTGATCCTCGACACGCTTGCGAGCCGCAGCGACAAGGTGGTGTTTGAAGATCCGGGCTATTTTATGGGCCAGCAGCTGCTCAGGCGGATCGTGCCGCGTCTGCACACCGTGCCGGTCGATCGCTGCGGGATCGACACGGAATACCTGCTCCGTCACCATCGCGACGCCCGCTTTGCCATCGTCACCCCGTCGCACCAGAGCCCGCTGGCGGTAACGCTCTCCCTGCCGCGCAAACAGCAGCTGCTCGACTGGGCTTCGCAGAACGAGGCGTGGATTATTGAAGACGATTACGACGGGGAGTTTCACTACACCCGCAAGGTGCTGCCGTCGCTGAAAAGCCTCGACCGGCATGACCGGGTGATCTTTATGGGCACCTTCAGTAAAACCATTATGCCGTCGCTGCGCATGGGCTACGTGGTCATGCCCGCGCGCACCGTTAGCGCTTTTACCGACTGCGCGGAAATCACCACCAGCGGCCAGCCGGTACTGACGCAAAAGATCCTCACCGCGTTTCTCAACGAGGGGCATTTTTTCCGGCATCTTAAGAAGATGCGTGCCCTCTACCAGACCCGGCGCGACTGGATGATTGCCGCCCTGCGTGAGGTGTATGGCGACCTGTTCTTCACCGAGCAAAACGACGGCGGGATGCACATTGTGGCGTTTCTCAGCACAGGAAGCCGTGACCGGGAGGTAGCGCGCTGCTGGCAGGCACACCAGCTGCAGGTTAACGCGCTGTCCGAGTGGTATTGCGGGTCGGGAAAACGCTACGGGCTGGTAATGGGCTATAACAACGTGCGGTCGTATCAGGAGGCGGTTGAGCTGCTGGAGAGGCCGAAACGGCGGACGCTTGCACTACTGGGCTGAGCCTTGCCCGGTGGCGCTACGCTTGCCGGGCATTAACGGTCAGAAATCATGCCGCGACAGCCCCACGTCCCTGAGCTGCTCGTCGCTCATTTTACTCAAAATGCGGCGGGTACGATTAATCCGGTACCAGTTACGCAGCGTTTTCGCGATCCAGACAAACGCGATAAAAGGTTGCCTTGCGCGGTTCTCGTTAAATTCCATCATGCTCTCCTCACTGTGCCAGTGAGGCTATCATCGTGCAAATCAGCCCGTGCAATACAGATTAAAAAACACCTTTTGTTTAACATACAGATCCGCTAAAACGGTATCTGCTTGCCGTTTTTTGCAGCAATCTGTACTGGTTTATTAAACTGTATGGTAATAACAAAGGATACAGCATGACGCGCTACCAGCATCTGGCCAATCTTCTGGCGGAACGCATCGAGCAAGGGCTGTACCGCAGCGGCGAACGCCTGCCGTCGGTGCGCGCGCTGAGCCAGGAGCACGGCGTAAGCATCAGCACCATACAGCAGGCCTATCACATCCTTGAAAACCTCCAGCTCATCACGCCCCGGCCGCGTTCCGGCTATTTTGTTTCAACACGGAAGGCTCAGCCCCCCCGTACCGGCGATGACGCGCCCGGTGCAGCGCCCCGTGGACGTTACCCAGTGGGATGAGGTGATGATGCTGCTGGACGCCCGCGCCGATAAAGAGATGATCTCCTTCGGCGGCGGCTCGCCGGACGTTAACCAGCCGAGCCTGAAGCCGCTCTGGCGCGAGATGAGCCGCATTGCGCAGCACAATCCGGGCGAGATGCTGAGCTATGACGTGCTAGACGGGCGCCTGGAGCTGCGCGAGCAGATCGCCCGCCTGATGCTGGACGGCGGCTCCACCGTGGCGGCAAACGAGATTGTGATCACCAACGGCTGCCACGGCGCGCTGTCTATCGCCCTGCTGTCGATCTGCAAGCCGGGAGATATCGTAGCGGTCGAGTCCCCGTCGTTTCACGGCACCATGCAGATGCTGCGCGGCTTCGACATCAAGGCGATTGAAATTCCTACCGATCCTGAAACCGGCATCAGCATCGAAGCCCTGGAGCTGGCGCTGGAGCAGTGGCCGATCAAGGCGGCGATCCTGGTGCCCAACTGCAATAACCCGCTCGGCTTTATCATGCCTGAAGCGCGGAAAAAGCAGGTGCTGGTGCTCGCCCAGCGGCACGATATTGTGATTGTGGAGGACGATATCTACGGCGAGCTGGCGGCAGAATACCCTCGTCCGCGCACCATTCACTCCATGGATATCGACGGCCGCGTGATCCTGTGTAGCTCGTTTACCAAGACCGTGGCGCCGGGGCTGCGCGTCGGCTGGATTGTTCCGGGCCGTTATTACGACCGGGTGATGCACATGAAGTATGCCGCCGGCGGATTCAACGTGCCGGGTACGCAGATGGCGGTGGCGGCCTTTATTCGCGACGGGCATTACCATCGCCACGTGCGGCGTATGCGCCAGATTTATCAGCAAAATATGGAAACCTATACCTGCTGGGTGCGGCAATATTTTCCGGCAGAGATATGCGTCACGCGGCCTCAGGGAAGCTTCCTGCTTTGGGTCGAACTGCCGGAGAAGGTAGATATGGTGTGCGTGAGCAAGCAGCTGTGCCGCCTGAAGATCCAGGCGGCGGCCGGGTCGCTGTTTTCCGCCTCCGGCAAGTACCGCAACTGCCTGCGCATCAACGTGGCGTTACCGCCTTCGGAAAAGCATCGCGAGGCGTTGAGAAAAATGGGGGAAGCGATTGTGATTGCGATGGAGGAGTAGTGCGGCCTGATGCCCTCACCCCGGCCCTCTCCCACGGGGAGAGGGCGAAAAGGGGCTAACGCCTCAGAACGTCCAGGAAACGCTGCCCACAATGCTGCGTTCTGCGCCAAAGTAGCAGTACGAAAGCGAGTTACACGCCGCCACGTAGCTTTTGTCCGTGAGGTTATTGACGTTCAGCTGCGCGCTCACGCCCTTCAGCCCCACCTTCGACAGATCGTAGCCCACCACCATATCCACCAGCGTATAGGACGGCAGCGTGTGGGTGTTCTGGCGATCGCTGGTAATACCGTTTACGTAGCGCACGCCGGAGCCGACGGTCAGGCCGTCCAGCGGACCGGTTTTAACGTCGTAGCTCAGCCAGGCGGAGGCCATATTGCGCGGGGCATAGACGGCGCGCTTGCCCTCCTCTTCCGGGCTGCTCTTCTTATAGCGAATATCGGTATACGTATACGCCGCCTGCACGCGCAGGCTGTCGGTTAGCTGGCCAATCGCCTCCAGCTCAACGCCTTCGGATTCGATTTCACCGATGGAACGATACGGATCGGTCGGCTCCTCTTTGGTGGCGATGTTCTTCTGGTTGATGCGGAACACCGAGGCACTGAACTGGCTGTTCATCCCCTCCGGCTCGTACTTGACGCCCGCTTCCCACTGCCTGCCCTTCATCGGATCAAGGATCTTACCCTGCTCGTCGGCAAAGCTGGTCGGCGTAAAGGCGGTAGAGTAGCTCACGTACGGCGCAACGCCGTTATCAAACAGATACAGCAGCGCCGCGCGGCTGCTGAAGTTGTTCTTGTCCAGATCGCTGCGGGTATGGTTGAAGTTGTCGATATTCGACACGCTCACCTGGTCGTACCGTCCGCCCAGCGTCAGGCGCCAGCGGTCAATGGACATCTGATCCTGAAGGTAGTACCCGGTCTGGCGCAGCTTGTGCTTTTCCCGGCTGTACTGGGTGATGTAGTCGGGCTTCGCGCCGTACGCCGGATGGAAGGCGTCGATCGGCGGGAAGCCGCCGTAGTAGCCCGTCACGTTGTTGGTGCGATCCTGATAATCCATGCCGATCAGCACCCGATGGTTCACCGCCCCGGTGTCGAAGCTGCCGTCCACCTGGTTATCCAGGGTGATGGCGTTCATCTTCTCGTCAGAGCCGGAGTAGCCCCGGTTCAGTTCGCTGTCGTTCAGCCAGCCCGCGGCATACACCTGATTCAGCTCCACTTTGGTATGCAGGTAGCGCAGCTTCTGGCGCACTGACCAGCCGCTATCGAACATATGCTCGAAGTTGTAGCCCACCATATTCTCGCGGCGATCGTATTTGTCGTAATCGTCTTCCCCTTCATAGAAGGTGTTGGCGATCTTCCTGCCATGGTGCGGCACGACGGTGCCTTCATACGGCAGACCGGAGTGGCTACCGCCCTCCGGATCCCGGTGCAGGTAGGCCATCAAATCCAGACGGGTGCTGTCGGTGATGCGCCAGGTCAGGCTCGGCATCAGCGCGTAACGCTCCTCCTTCAGCGGGTCGAACTGGGAATCGGCGTAGCGGGTCATGCCGCTGAGGCGCGCCGCCACGCGGTCGTTATCGTCCAGCGGGCCGGTGACGTCAAACATCGCCCCGCGCTGGTCGTTATTCCCGGCAAAGAGCTTGATCTCCCCGCCCGGATCGAACGACGGCTTACGGGAGGTCAGCGCCACGATCCCGCCGGGGGATGAACGGCCATACAGCACGGAGGCCGGGCCGCGGACCACCTCAACGTTTTCCAGGAACCACGGATCGACCACCAGCGAGCTGTGGGAATTGGTGTCCCCCATCATCTTCAGGCCGTCGAGGTAGATATTATCCAGGCTGCCGTCAGAGAAGCCGCGCAGCACGATGTAGTCGAAGCGGTTTGAGGCCCCAATCTGGTTGCTGTACACGCCCGGCGTATAGCTCACCGCCTGACGCACGCTGGTGGCCCCCTGCTCTTCAAACTGCTCGCGGGTGACGACAGAGACCGACTGCGGGGTTTCAATATCCGGCGTTTCAATTTTGGTGGCGGCTGACTGCATCTGCGAGGTAACCACAACGGTTTCGGTTTTTTGGGCATCCTGTGCCAGCAAAGGAAAAGCGACGCTACCGGTAACCCATCCCACCAGCAGTGCCAGACGCGACTTAGCAAACATGATCCTCTCCAAAGGCATTTCTTATTGTTAATAAGAATTATTACCTTTTTCATTCCGCAAACAGCTATGCGCGCCGCCAGGTTTCGTATGCGCGATGGCAAACCGCACGGATCGCGTTCGCAGGAACAGAAAAAATGGGTTAGCGCGGCTGGCGCACTTCGCCGGGAGAGACGCCGTAGCGGCGACGAAACGCGGTCGAGAAATTGGTGGCATGCTGGTAGCCGGACATCCACGCCGCCTGCTGCACGCTGTAGCCTTCAAGAAGGTAGCGGCGCGCCAGCGAAAGGCGGCAGTCGCGCAGATAATCAAATACCGTACAGCCGTAGCGCTGACGAAACTTGCTGCGCAGGCTGCTCTGGCTCATTGCCGCGAGGGCGGCCAGTTCGGCAAGGGTGTGATTCAGTTCGGGCGACTGTTCCAGCATGCTCCGCACGCGTTCCAGACGCGCATGCTCTGGCCGGCACAGGCCATGCTGCTGGCGCTGGCTCAGGCCATGTCCCAGCAGCTGATACATCAGCCCTTCCAGAAGCAGCCTTCGGGAGAGCGCACTTACCCCCTGCCGTTGCGCATGCTCAATGCCGGAAAGCACGTGGTCCGGAACCTGCCAGATAAACCCCGGTATCTTCTGGTTTTGCCATTCCAGAAGCAGCGACTCCAGCAGGCCTTCACGTCTGGCATCGGAAGGGTAGACGCCGAACGACAGCGTCTTCAGGGTGCAGTCGGCATCGTGTCGCGCGCCCATCACCTGCTCTTCGCTGAGGCGGGCGCTGAACGCCATCCCGGATCGCACCACGTATTCATCATCCCCGAGCGTGAGCGTGACGCATCCCTCCAGCACCACCAGCATATAGAGCGGGCTGCTGTGGCGGGAGGTGGTTTCGTAGGGCTGCAGTACGTGAACGTCGGAATGGGTCAGGGAAATCCCTGAAGAGAGCGTCATCTCCTCCACATCGCCGCGGAGCACCGGGCTGGTGGCCTGCGTCTCCTTGAGCTGCGGGAAATGGTAGTCGATGCCGTAGCGCTCGCCAAATACCTGAAAATCCGCCACAAGGTAAAGGCGTTTCGCTGGGGTATTTGCATTCTGGCGCATCGTGAGGAGCCTGCATCGGATAAAAGACGAAGGGAAACAGTACCATTCATTTATCGTGGCGGCAATGCGGCGTTTTTAATGCGGGTTTAATAGCACAAAGCCCCGGCCTGAGCCGGAGCCTGATAATATATTTTCAGGAAAGAAATATATTTATGCTTCCTGCCATTCAGCAAAGACCGCGTTATGGTCTTTGGTCAGAATAACTTTATTATCATCCACTTTGTCGACCCAGCCGAGCGGAATATAGTGATGCTTGCCGCCGGATTCAGGATCGCTTTTCGCAAGCTTAATGCGCTCGCCGTCCAGATGGTCCACAACGCCGACATGCGTACCGCAGCTGGCTACAACCTGGGTATGATCCTTAATTGCGCTTTTATCTACCATGTTGATTCTCCTGTTTCGGTTATATGGCTGTTGCACGTCATTAACTGTAGCGTATAAAAATCTGCTTGCGGCCTGTATTAGCATTTTGAAACATCATTGACATAATCACTTATTCAGTCTATTTGGCGATTCCTATTTACACTGTTCCTGATAAGAATTAGATGAATTATTTCCAGCTCGTTATTTCTCTTTCATAATTTAATTAACGCAAACCACGAGGAGGCATTTATGGCGATTCGTAATAATCGGGCTGAAATTTCACAGGCCCTTGGTGAAGCGGTATTAGATATTGTCCAAAAAGGGCATGAAGTGTCGCGGGAAAATCTGGCGCAGGCGATGAAGATCAAAGCCGAAAAAGAACGCGATGATGAACGGCTTCTGAACTACTGGAAAGCCTGCAATATGCTGGTCTGAACAACGCGGCGTTTAGCCTGGCTAAACGCCGCCCTTCGTCATTCGTCGAAGTACCAGTAGCCCTGGTTAATCAATCCGGTCAGCTCTTCCACAAACGCCGGATTATTCAGTGCGTCACCCAGCTCGGCCTGGCCCAGCTCGGTGTAGCGGCACAGCGCATCCGCGCCCTTCGCGTCCACTGTTTCCAGCTGCTCGCTGTTGATGAAGAAGCTGCCGTTAACGTTCAGCACGCGCAGGCCGCTCAGGCGTGACAGCGTTTCACCGCCCTGCAGCGCATCCAGCACCTCTTCCGGCGCATACGGCGGTTCAGCGGCGGCGATATCCAGCTCGTGGCGCGGCGTGGAGACGAAGCTGCCAAACCATTTCGTGAAATCTTCCGTTTTGCCGATCGTGTCGATCATCATCTGGCGAATGCGATCCAGCTCGTACTGCTCCACGCGCCCGGGATGTTCGCGACAGGTCAGATCCGGATCGCTGTAGTGTTCCCCGCCCAGATCGTTTTCCAGCACGTAGTCGGCGAAGCTGCTGATCAGATCCCGGCCGTTTGGCCCGCGGAAGCCGACGGAGTAATTGAGCGCGGTCTCATGGGTAAAGCCGTCGTGCGGGAATCCAGGTGGGATATAGAGGATATCGCCAGGCTCAAGATCTTCGTCGATGATCGGCTCGAACGGATCCACGTGCAGCAGGGCCGGATGCGGGCAGAACTGGCGCATCGGCAGCTTGTCGCCCACGCGCCAGCGGCGGCTGCCCATTCCCTGAATGATAAACACATCGTACTGATCGATATGCGGCCCTACGCCGCCGCCCGGGACGGAGAAGGAGATCATCAGATCGTCCAGACGCCAGTCCGGCAGCACGCGGAACGGGCGTACCAGCTCCGCCGCAGGCATATGCCAGTGGTTCACCGCCTGCGCCAGCAGTGACCAGCCGGTCTCGCCGAGATGGTCAAAATGCTCAAACGGGCCGTTGCTCGCCTGCCACTTGCCGTTAGCATGGCTCACCAGGCGGCTATCCACTTCCGGCTCCATCGCCAGCCCAGCCAGCTCGTCCGGGGTAATCGGATCGACAAAATTCGGGAAGGCATTTTTCAGCACAACGGGTTGTTTTTGCCAGTATTTCTCGAGAAACTCCGGCCAGTTCAGGTTCAGTTGATACGCCATGGTCAGCACCAGTGAGAGGGGAAACAGGCGCGATTATAGGCAAGAAGGCAGAGGGGGAACTTGTCGTGGGTCAAACGTGGGCGCGTAGGTCAGGTAAGGCTGCGCCCCACCCGACGCACGCGCGGGCCAAACTTAGTCCAGGTTCAGCTCGTCATAATGGGTAATCAGCTTGCCGACGATGCCGTAGTCCAGCGCTTCTGCCGGAGACATCCAGAAGTTGCGGTCGGTATCTTTTTTCACTTTTTCCAGCGGCTGGCCGGTAGCGTCAGCGATCAGCTTGTTCACGCGATCCAGCATGCGGATGATCTCACGCGCTTCGATCTCAATGTCCGACGCCTGGCCGCGCACGCCGCCCAGCGGCTGGTGGATCATAAAGCGGGTATTCGGCAGAGAGTAGCGGTGCTCTTTTTTCGCCGCCAGGAAGATGGTGATCCCGGCGCTCGCCACCCAGCCGGTGCCAATCACGTGCACTTCCGGACGGATGAACTTGATGAAGTCGTGGATGGTATCGCCCGCTTCCACGTGGCCGCCCTGGCTGTTGATGTACAGCTTGATCGGATCGTTGCTCACGCTTTGCAGCAGGATCATCTGGGTGATGACCTTCTGCGCCAGCTCCTGGTTGATCTCACCGGAGATAACAATCGAACGGGACTCAAGCAGCTTTTGCTGTAGCGCGCCCGCGCCGTTTGACCCTTCCGCTTTTTCCTTGTCGCTTTCTTTCAGTGTGTAGTGCATTGTTATGTCCTCAGCATTTAGCGCTCAAAACCAGAGTGTAGCCTGTTTTACCGGTGAAAGTCCTCACAGACAAATAACGAGGGATCTTATGAATATTGCACACGTCGCTCTCTGGACCCGCAGCCTCGAGGCACAGGTTCAGTTCTGGGAAACGGTGTTTGGCGGCCGCAGCAATGAACGCTACGTCAGTCAAAACCGCCCGGGGTTTGAATCCCATTTTATTACGCTGGATGACGGGCCGACCATTGAGCTGATGACGCTGCCGGATCTGCCCGGCGCGCCGGCGCACCCGGAGTTCATCGGCTGGGCGCATATCGCCATTAACGTAGGCAGCAGGGCGCAGGTGGACAGCATGGCAGAGCGGGCGCAGGCAAACGGCACGCTGCTCAGCGCCCCGCGCATGACCGGTGACGGTTTTTATGAAGCGGTGATTGCCGATCCGGACGGCAACCGCATTGAGCTGGTCGGTGCATAAAATCAGCGTTTCGTTCCTTAACCGCCCCGCCATGGCTCGCTATACTTCATATGGTTATCATATTGTTAAATGATAATGATATTTAATGTGTTAAGATGAAAGTCAGCATAAACAGTCTCTTACGCAAACGTCGGGGGCTGTTTTTATTCTCGATGATTTACTGATCGCACCGGGGCGGTGAATGGAACACATTGTTTATGTGGTTGATGACGATGACACTGTCAGGCAGTCCGTGGTCGGGCTGCTGGAATCAGCAGATTTACGCGCCCTTGGCTTCTCTTCCGCAGAAGCCTTCCTGAACCATCCCTTTGAGGAGCTGCCCTCCTGCGTGATCCTGGACATGCAGATGCCAACAATCACCGGGTTTGACGTGGCGGACGCGCTGAAGGCCAGCGGGCGGGAAATACCGATTATCTTTCTCACCGGCCACGGCACCATTCCGATGTCCGTCCGGGCGATCAAAGGCGGGGCCTACGAGTTTCTCACCAAGCCCGTTGAGTCCGGCGCGCTGATTGATTCCATCGAATCCGCGCTCAGGCTGGCGGAACACAACGCCGTGCGCAACAAAGAGCATTTCGCCCTGAAGCAGCGGCACAGCTCCCTCACCCCGCGCGAACACGAGGTGCTGACGCTTGCGATTAGCGGCATGCTTAACAAGCAGATTGCCGCCGAGCTTGGCGTCAGTGAGATCACGGTTAAGGTCCATCGCCGCCGGGTGATGGAGAAGATGCAGGTGCGATCCGTCGCGGAGCTGGTCAGGGCCGTTGAGCGCCTGACCAAGGGCCAGCCGACGGAATAGCCGCTACGCCTCCTGCGCGGCAAGCGGCAGCGTAAAGGCAAACACGGTGCCGTGCGGCTCCCGCCGACGCGCGCTCAGCTTCCCGCAGTGGCGCTCAATGATGCTGGCGCTGATGGTCAGCCCCATCCCCATGCCCTGCGCTTTGGTGGAATAGAACGAGTCAAAGATCTTCTCCAGCCGCTCGGGCTCAATACCGCTGCCGGTATCCGCTATTTCCACGAGCACCCTCCCCTCCGCATTGCCGGTAGCGATGGCGATGGTGCAAGGGCGATCTTTCACCTCGGCCATCGCTTCTACCGCATTCATCACCAGGTTAAGCAGCACCTGCTGGATCTGCACGCTGTCGCCGGTGATAAAGCTGCCCTGCGCCTGCAAAAGGTAATCAACGCTAATGTGTCGCTGCTCAAGCTCGCTGCGCGACAGCGCGATGATGTGGTGGATCAGGTAGTGCAGATCGATGCGCGAGAAGGTCGGATCCTGCTTGCGCGTCAGGGACTGGATGCTGCGGATGATCTCCCCCGCCCGCGCCCCTTCCGCGGCGATCTCCTCCAGCCCTTCGCGGACCTTATCCAGCCGGGCGGGCTCCCGGTTGAGCCAGCGCAGGCTCGCCCCGGCGTTCGAGACGATCGACATCAGCGGCTGGTTGATCTCATGGGCAATGGAAGAGGTCAATTGCCCGACGGTGGTCGCCCGGGACACCCGCGCCAGATCCGCCTGCGCCACCCGCATCGCATCCTCCGCGGCGCGCTGGCTGGTGATGTCGGTGATGATGCCGTAATACTCGTTCACTTCGCTGCCCACGCCCACCGGATCGCCAATCCCGAGAATATAGCGGGTGGAGCCGTCGGTACGCTTAACGCGAAACTCCGCCCGCATGGAGAGCCCGTCACGCACGCTTCCGGTGACGAGGGCGCTGATGCGGGCGTAGTCGTCCTCGTGAACGAAGGTTAAAAACTCCGCCATGGAGATCATTTTCTGCATCTCAGGCAGGCCGAGGATGCGGGCGTACTCCTCGGAGATAAACATCAGATCCTGCTCCAGCTCCCAGCGCCAGCTGCCGGTGTGGCTGATCTGCTCGCCCAGCATCAGCGAGGTCTGGCTGGATCGCAGCTCTTTCTCTACCCGTCGGCGCTGGATGTTTTCCGCCAGCAGCTCGGCGTACAGGCGCGCCGTCTCCAGGGATACCGCGGCCTGCGCGCCCAACAGGCTCACCACGCGGGAGTGTTCGGCGGTAAAGACCTCCGGCATCAGGCGGTTTTCCAGATAGAGCACGCCCACCAGACGCGCCTGTTTGAACATCGGAACGCACATGACGGCCGCCCCCGAGGTCACCAGATAGGGATCCTGGCTGAAGGGGTGAAACTCCTCCGGCTTGCCGGTGCGGATCTCCTGCCCGGTGCGGATCACCGCCGCCAGCACCGACAGCGGCATATCGGTCGCCATCGGGGCCTCCTTCAGGATCCGCACCCGTACCCCCTCGGTGCTGGTCCAGGCGCTGGCCTCGATCTCCGGGATATGGCTGTCGCTCACGCGCAGCAGCAGGCCGCGCTGTGCACCGGCCCGTTCAAGCAGCAGCGTCATCAGGTTTTCAATCAGCCGCTCAAGGTTAATTTCTTCAGACAGCGCGCGCGACGCCTTGATCACGCTTTGCAGATCGCGGATCGTCTCATTCTGCGCAAACGCCACCGTGTCGTAGGCGCTGGCCTGCGCGGAGTTCAGCAGGTGCGGGAAATCCTGCTCAAGCTGACGCACTTTTGCCTGCGCCCCGGTGCGTCCCCAGGCGGCTATCGCGCCGCGGAAGTGGGCGTCCGAGGCGGTCGGATAGCCGCAGGCAAGGGCAAAGCGCCCTGCCAGCTCGTGGGCCAGCGCGTTCAGGGGGTTAAAGCCGCCTTCCCGCGAGAGGCGCACCGCCTTCTCATACTGCTCAAGCGCAATGCTGTTCATGCCGTCCAGGCGCACGATTTCGGCATAAATCAGCGCCTCTTTATCGGCAAAGGTGCCCGGATTAATGCGCGCCCAGAGGGCGATTTTGTCGTAGTGGGCGTGAATGCTGCGGCGGTGATTTGCCGAGAAGGTCTCCGGCGTCAGCTGTCTGGAAAGCGACAGGGCGCTGTAGAGATGGTAATCCAGCAGATGGATGTGCCCCGGCGCAGACCACGCGAACCAGCCCGCCTGCTCCAGCTCCGCCTGCGCGGCGGCATACTCCCCGCAGGTGAAGTGCGCCATGCCGCGATACAGCCAGTACCAGAACAGCATGGTCGAGGTATGCTCCGGGGCCTGCTCCGGCGAGGCGGGGAGCAGTGCTTCAGGCAGCACCTGTGACGCGCTCCAGGTGCCGATGGTTGGCGTGCGCAGAAACTCAACGTAGCCGCGCTGGAGCATAAAAATCGTTTCCACGTCCTGGAAGTGGGTTTTACGGACAAAGGCCAGACCGCGATCGATGCTGGTCAGCACCCCGTCCAGGTGATCGCCCCGCGAGAGGAAGTTGATCACCTGGTGGCAGGCCGCAAAGCAGGCCACCGTCATATCGCCGTGGGTCACGGCGGCGGTAAAGCACGCCTTTGCACACTCGATGGTGAAGGACAGCGGCTGGGTCCAGACGCTGAGCTGGTCGAGCGGCAGCAGGGTTTTGGCTTCAAACGCATCGTAGCCGTGGCGGTTTACCAGCTCGCGGGCCAGGGTGCCGTACTGGAACCCGAGGCGGTACTCGGCGTAGCGTTGACCAATCAACACCCCAAACCAGGCCATTGCCGTGGTGGAGGCGCCGGTAATGCCGTGGTCGAGGGTCAGGTGCATCATGCGGCAGAGCAGCAAAAAGTGCAGGCGCGGGCAGATGAAGCTGGCGCAAATGCTGGCGCTGTAGAGCAGGTTCATCACCGCTTCGGTTTGCGGGTTATCCATCTGCGAGAGCTGAACAAAAAGGTTTTGCGGCGCGTCGCCCGCGCGGTTGCAGAAGCGCTCCCAGGCCTCGTCGCACTCGACGTCTTCCGGATAGTGGCTGATCTGGATGCCAAAAATCCCCAGCCAGCACAGCGCCGCCTCCAGCGCCAGGCGGCTGTCCGACTGTCTTATGTACACTTCCACCAGCAGGTTAGCCGCCAGCGCTTTTTCGGTCAGCCCGCCGGGGCAGCCGAGGATGGCGTCACACAGCTCGCGGGTTCGCGCCAGATGGCCGAGCGCAAATTCGCAGCCCGCCTCTTCGATATCGAGCATAAAATCTGACACCGCCCCGGCGTTGCCCAGCGCCCTGGCGGTCTGAATGTAGCTCAGCGCCGAAGGGTAATCGCCCGTGCGCTTCGCACGCCGCGCGGCCAGCAGGCTCAGCTCGCGGAACATCTGGCGCTGCGGCGCGGGCTGAATGCTGTCCAGGGCTGCCGTCACGTGGTGTACCGCGCGGAACAGGAGTTCGTTGCCCGCCGCCTGCCGCGCGGCCTCGGCCAGCAGGCTGGCGGTGGTCAGGTGCAGGTGACTTTTCTCACCCTGATCCAGCAGGGCGAAAGCGGCCTCCTGAACCCGATCGTGGGTGAAGGCGTACTCTTTTTCCGTCAGCACAATCAGCTGCGCTATCACCGCCGGGTGCAGGGCGTAACGAATTTCCGCGACCGACATCCCGACCACGCGGCACATCATTTCCAGCTCCCCCGTGCCGCCGAGACAGGCAATGCTGCCCAGCAGACGACGCGTTTCGTCGGGCATCTCTTCGAGCTTTTCCAGCACCAGGGTAACGACGTTCTCGGTGTAATGCCGGGCGCGGATCGCCTGCAGATCGTACTGCCATTTATCCTGATACTTGTTGTGGACCACCAGCCCGTCATCAACAATGCGGCGGAAAAACTCATGCACGAACAGCGGGTTGCCGCCGGTTTTTTCGTGGATCAGCGTGGCGAGGTCGGTCGTCGCCGCGCTGCGGGTGCGAAACACCGTCGCCAGCCAGCGCGCCACCGCTTTAACCGAGAGCGCCTGCGGGACAATCTCCGTCGCGCGTTGCGCCGCCTCCGGCAGGCTCGCCAGCTGCTGCTGTAGCGCCGGGTCGGACAACGAATCAATATCGCGGTGCGCCGCCACCACCAGCAGCGGGATAACGCCGCAGTTCATCAGCAGGTGCTTCAGCGTATGCAGGCTGGCGGCGTCGCTCCACTGGAGATCGTCGAGCACCAGCACCAGCGGACAGCCCTGGGAGGCAAAGGTTTTGACCAGCGCCAGCACCATATGGCTAAAGCGCGCCCGGGCATCAATGGAAAACGTATCCGCCGAGAAGCGGGGTTTACTCTCCAGCAGCAGGCCCAGCTCGGGCACCAGGCTGACGGCCAGCGCTTCATACCCCTCAAGGGCGCGCGAGAGGCGGATTTTCCACTTCGCCACCTCTTCAGCGGGCAGCCCGAGCAGGTGCAGCGTCAGGGTGCGAAACGCCGAGCTTAATACGCCGTAGGGCAACGTCGGCGAAAACTGATCGACCTTGCCCACCGCCAGCAGCACCCTGCGCTGCTGCAGCGTTTTTAGCGCCGTGGCGATGATCGAGGATTTACCGATCCCCGACGGCCCGCCGATGGTCACCAGCTCCGGCACAATGTTTTGCCCGACCCGCTCAAACGCGGCGATAACGTCATTTGCCTGCGGATGCGCCGCAAACAGGGAGTCCGCCAGATGGATCGCCGGCGTCCGGTCCTGCTGGCCGGGCGTAAAGGCGACGATCTCGCCTTCGCAGGTTAACGTCGCCTGACAGCGTCGAAGATCGGCAATCAGCCCGTCGACCGTCTGGTAACGGTTATCGGGATTCTTCTCCAGCAGCTTGAGGATGATGGTCGACAGCATGCCGGGCACGTCCGGGCGCATCACGGCGGGGGAAAGTGGCTCCGACGCAATGTGGTAATGCGCCCAGTTGGTCTGCTCCTCCGCGGCCAGCTCAAACGGCAGGCGTCCGGTCAGCAGCTCATAAAGCACGATGCCCAGGCTGTAGAGATCGCTGCGGCAATCAACGGCGCGCCGGGTGCGGTTGGTGTGCTCCGGAGACATATAAGCGGGCGTACCGCCCGAGACGGCCAGCCGGGTCTGGGAAAAAGCCCCGGAGATACTGCCTGAAAGGCCGAAGCTGCCCAGACGACAGCTGGAATCGTGATGAACGAAGATGGTGCCGGGTTTGATATCGCCGTGGATCAGGTTTTGCAGGTGCATCTGGCGCAGCGGCGCGCAGATCTGGATCGCCAGCTCGATAAACCGCGCGATCCCCGAGATCGCCCTGCCCGCGCGTCGCGCCAGCAGCTCGAAGGAAAACGGGGCATACACCAGCGCGAAGCGCCCTCGGTACTGGGTGGAGGCCACGGCGCGGATGGCCCAGCCGTCCTGGAGATGGTCTCGCAGCGCAAACTCATTTTTGAGCAGCCGGGTGGCCCGCTCTTCCTCTTCGTCGCTGACCGCGGTGGCAATGATAAAGGAGCCGCCAGAATGAGGATGCCGCGCGTGCATCCAGGAGATCCCTCCCTCCTGCGCCAGCACGGTAAAAATGACATCCTCTTTAAGGACAAAAACCCGCCCTTCATGGAAATTTCCCTGGGCGGGCCAGAATGCAGGCAGCTCGTTTTCGTTCATCCGCGATCCTTATTGTCGGCGGGCCAGCTCCCGCTGAATATGATCCAGCAGAATATCGATGTTAATGGGCTTACGCAAAAATGCAGCGGCGCCCATATCAAGAGCGTACCGCTGCATATTTTCATCAGCATGACCGGAGATAAAGAGCACGGGGGGGAGGCGGGGCGGCCAGCAGCCGCAGCTTTTCAAACAGCTCCAGGCCGCTCATGCCCCGCAGCTTGATATCGGCGATCACCAGCGACGCGCCGGACAGGGCGAACGGGTGGCTCAGAAACACCTCTGCCGAATCAAACGTATCGGTCGCATACCCTTCCGACTCCAGGAGGTTACTCAGCCCGCTGCGGACAGAACGTTCGTCATCGATGATGGCAATGCGCCACGGCAGCGTCATGCTGTTATTCCTCAGAAAATCATTAAACGTCGCGGTTTTCCTTCACGGGCGCGGAAGGCGCCGTGCCGCTGATTTTTGGCACACACTCGTGGCGAAACCAGGCGAGGGTCAGCGGTTCGCGACTCAGTACCCGACGCCCTACCGGGATCAGCTGTTCGCCGACCAGCATGCCAAACAGGCCAAGCAGGGCGACAACCGGCGGTGCCGGAGAATGGACGTTGAGCAGAGCGTAAAGTACCCCAGCCATCACGCCGCACACCAGCGAAATTATCCAGGCCTTCATGACGACTCTCCTGCCGGATGGTGAACCACCGCCGGAACGCTCGCCACGCTGTCGCGGGCCAGCAGATGGCGCGTCGCCTGTTCACCCGCCAGCATTCCCAGCAGGCCAATCAGCGCCAGCGCGGGCGGCGCGGGAGAGCGTACCTTCAGCGCGGCATACATCAGGCCGATCAGCACGCCTGCCGCAAGGGATATCAACCCTGTACTCATAGTGAACTCCAGAAAGCAGTCAGTGGCAGGCCGGATGAGGGACCAGCCTGCCGCCGGGGCTTAGCGGGCCGGGACCGGCGCTAAGGTACGGTGCTCGCTCTTCTGGCGAGACGGGGATTTGTGCACCATGGTGTAAGCGTAATCAACGCCCATACCGTACGCGCCGGAGTGCTCGCGAACGATATCCATCACCGCGGTGTAGGTCTCTTTACGCGCCCAGTCGCGCTGCCACTCCAGCATCACCTGCTGCCAGGTCACCGGGATCACGCCCGCCTGGATCATGCGCTGCATCGCAAAGTCGTGAGCTTCTTTGGAGGTGCCGCCGGACGCGTCCGCCACCATATAAATTTCGTAGTCGCCTTCCAGCATCGCGCACAGGGCGAAGCTGTTGTTGCACACTTCGGTCCACAGGCCGGCAACCACCACCTTCTTCTTGCCGCTGGCCTTCAGCGCGTCGCGCACCTTCTGGTCGTCCCAGGAGTTCATGGAGGTACGCTCCAGGATGTCCTGGCCCGGGAACACGTCCAGCAGCTCCGGGTAGGTGTTACCGGAGAAGCTTTCGGTCTCAACGGTGGTGATGATGGTCGGGATGTTGAACACTTTTGCCGCTTTCGCCAGCGCCACGGTATTGTTTTTCAGCACCTGGCGGTCAATAGACTGCACGCCAAACGCCATCTGCGGCTGGTGGTCGATGAAAATAATCTGACAGTTCGCAGGGGTTAAAACTTCGAGCTTTGAAGTGGTCATAGCATTTTCCAGTGGTTAAGGGTGAAATCGCCGCGAGTGCCGCGCCGATAAAATCACCCCCATCCTGCGGTTTTCCGCCTCCGGGCGTAATTATCTCTTCGTATAGTTAACCTTAGGTATAGTTATACTTTGGTATACCTATCCTATTGTATAACTGGATCTTTGCCGAAACCGGTTCCCATAATCCTGACCATTCCCCTCTCAGTCAGGAGCAGTTATGGTTACCCTCGGTAAAGCCGATCTCATTCTGGTTAACGGCCAGTTTCACACCGTCGATCGCGAGAACCCTCTCGCCGAAGCCGTTGCCGTGCGCGACGGGAAATTTCTGGAAGTGGGTACCGTCGCCGAGGTGATGCAACACCACTGCGACGGCACTAAGGTGGTTGACCTGAAGGGCCACGCCGCCATCCCCGGCCTGAACGACTCGCACCTGCACCTGATCCGCGGCGGGCTGAACTACAACCTCGAGCTGCGCTGGGAAGGCGTGCCGTCGCTGGCCGATGCCCTGCGGATGCTCAAGGAGCAGGCCCTGCGCACGCCGTCGCCCCAGTGGGTGCGCGTGGTGGGCGGCTGGAACGAGTTCCAGTTTGCCGAGCGCCGCATGCCGACCCTGGACGAAATTAACGACGCCGCGCCGGATACCCCGGTCTTTATCCTGCACCTGTACGACCGCGCCCTGCTCAACCGCGCCGCGCTGAAGGTGGCCGGCTACACCAGGGACACGCCAAACCCGCCGGGCGGTGAGATCCAGCGCGACGCCAACGGCAACCCGACCGGGATGCTGATTGCCCGTCCGAACGCCATGATCCTCTACGCCACGCTGGCGAAAGGGCCAAAGCTGCCGCTGGAGCAGCAGGTTAACTCCACCCGCCAGTTCATGCGCGAGCTGAACCGACTGGGGCTGACCAGCGCCATCGACGCGGGCGGCGGCTTCCAGAACTACCCGGAAGATTACGAGGTGATTGCCGAGCTGCACGAGAAGAAGCGGATGACCATCCGCATCGCCTACAACCTGTTTACCCAGCGTCCGGGCCACGAGCTGGAAGACTTTGAAAAATGGACCGACATGCTCACGCCGGGCCAGGGCAGCGACTTCTTCCGCCACAACGGCGCGGGCGAGATGCTGGTCTTCTCCGCCGCCGATTTTGAAGACTTCCTCGAGCCGCGCCCGGACCTCGCGCCGGGCATGGAGGACGAGCTGGAGCGCGTGGTGCGCCATCTGGTGGAGCACCGCTGGCCGTTCCGCCTGCACGCCACCTACAACGAATCCATCAGCCGCATGCTGGACGTCTTCGAGAAGGTGAACCGCGACATTCCGTTCAACGGCCTGCACTGGTTCTTCGACCATGCGGAGACCGTCACCCAGGCCAACATCGACCGCATCAAAGCGCTCGGCGGCGGCATTGCCGTGCAGCACCGCATGGCCTTCCAGGGCGAATACTTCGCCGAGCGTTACGGCATCGAAGCCACCCGCCATACGCCGCCGGTGGCGAAAATGCTCGAGACCGGCGTGCCGGTGGGCTTAGGCACCGATGCCACCCGCGTGGCGAGCTACAACCCGTGGACCGCGCTCTACTGGCTGGTCTCCGGCCGCACCGTCGGCGGAATGCAGATGTACGATCACAGCGCCCGTCTGGACCGCGATACCGCCCTGATGCTCTGGACCCAGGGCAGCGCGTGGTTCTCCAGCGAACAAAACCAGAAGGGGCAGATCAAGGTCGGCCAGCTCGCCGACCTGGCGGTGCTGAGCAAAGACTACTTCCGCGTGCCGGAAGAGGAGATCAAGGGCATCGAGTCCGTCCTTACCGTGGTCAACGGCGATATCGTTTACGCCGCTGGCAGCTTTGGCCCGCTTTCCCCGCCAGCTATTCCGGTCCTGCCCGAGTGGTCCCCGGTGGTGAAGGTGCCGGGCCACTACCGCAGCGCGCCGCCGCAGGCCGCACGCGTCGGCTTGAATGTGGTTCACCACTGCAGCGGCCCGTGCGGCGTGCACAGCCACCAGCACGATTTTGCCCGCACGTCAGCAATGCCGGTGTCCGACGATAACGCTTTCTGGGGGGCGCTGGGCTGCAGCTGCTTTGCATTCTGATGAAAAACACCTTTGCTCCGCCCCGGGTCGACCTGGGGCTGTTCTTCCTGCGCCTGACCGGCAGCCTGCTGCTGCTGTACGTGCACGGCCTGCCGAAGGTGCTGCACTTCAGCGAAGAGCTGACGCGCATTGAGGATCCGTTCGGCTTCGGGCCGTATGCGAGCCTGATCCCGGCGATTGTCGCTGAGGTGATTTGCCCGCTGTTTATCATTGCGGGCGTCTACACCCGCCTGGCGTGCCTGCCGATTATCGCCGTGCTGCTGGTGGCGATGCTGGTGGTACACCCGAACTGGTCGATTGCCGAAGGGCAATTTGGCTGGCTGCTGCTGATTATTTTCACCACCCTTGCCCTCACCGGGCCGGGCCAGTGGCGCGTGCAGCGTAAGGCTGCGGAGAGGTTCGCATGACCCAGGTTAACGACGTTCGCGACGCCCACGTTGAGCCAGCGCCCGCACCGACGGTTTCCCCCTGGCAGCCGCTGAGCCAGCCGGTGTTCCGCATGCTGTGGATCGCCACGGTGGTCTCTAACGTCGGCTCATGGATGAGCGACGTCGGCGTCAACTGGAGCATGCTGACCCTGAGCGCCGATCCGCTGAATATCGCGCTGGTGCAGGCGGCCAGCAGCCTGCCGATGTTCCTCTTCGCCCTGCCCTCCGGGGTGATGGCGGACATCGTCGACCGGCGAAAATACCTGCTCTTCTCCCAGCTGTGGGTGTTTATTGCTGCCGCCGGGCTGACGGTGCTCTCCTTCACCGGACACGTTACCCCCGCGGTTCTGCTGGTGGCGACGTTCCTGCTGAGCGTGGGGGCAGCGATGAGCTCGCCGCCGTTTCAGGCGGTGGTGCCCGACCTGGTGAGCAAGCCGGAGCTGGGTGCCGCCGTGGCGCTCAACTCCCTTGGGGTGAACATCAGCCGGGCGATTGGCCCGGCGCTGGGCGGCTTCCTGCTGTCGCTCGCCGGGCCGTGGATGGTGTTTGCCCTGAACGCGCTCTCCGTGGTCGGCGTGGCGTGGGTGCTGTGGCGCTGGCGTCCGGCGCCGTCCGTGCAGCGCCTGCCGCCGGAGCACTTCTTCTCGGCGGTGCGCTCCGGGATTCGCTACGTGCACGCCGCGCCGGTGCTGCGCAACGTGCTGGTGCGCACGGTGGCTTTCTTCGTTTTCGGCAGCGCGGGCTGGGCACTGCTGCCGCTGGTGGCGCGCCGCGAGCTGGGCTTAGGCCCGGCGGGCTACGGCGTGATGCTGGCGTGTATTGGCCTGGGGGCGATTGCCGGGGCGATCCTGCTGCCGCGCCTGCGCCAGCGGCTGAACGCCGACCGCCTGATGGTGGCCGCCAGCCTGACGTTTGCCCTCACCATGCTGGCGCTGGCGTTCGTGCGCCACTTCTGGCTGCTCAACCTGTTTGAGTTTTTCACCGGCTTCGCGTGGATTGCGGTGCTCTCCACCCTCAACCTCGGCGCGCAGCGCAGCGCCGCCCGCTGGGTGAAGGCCCGCGCGCTGGCGGTGTACCTGACGGTGTTTTTCGGCTCGATGACCGCAGGCAGCGCCATCTGGGGACAGATCGCGTCGCAGTTCGGCACCCCGACCTCGCTGGTGGTCGCCACGCTGGGGATGGCGCTGGCAAGCGCGACGGCGTTCCGCTGGAAGCTGGAGAAAGATCCTGATTTAAATCTCGACCTCAGCGGCCAGCCCCTGGACGGCGTGGAGATCGACCTGCCGAACGAGCGCGGCCCGGTGCTGGTGTCGCACGAGTACATCATCGACCCGCACAACGCGAAAGCGTTTTTGCAGGCGGTGCACGAGCTGCGCCGGGTGCGCCGCCGCGCCGGGGCGATGAGCTGGGCGGTGTACGAGGATATTGAGCGCCCCGGACTGTTTATCGAGACCTTCCTGATGGGCTCGTGGATTGAGCATCTGCGCCAGCAGGAACGCCACACCATGAATGACCTCCTGCTGCAGAGCCGCGTTCTGGCTTTTCATCAGGGCACAACATCACCGGCTATTCGCTACCTGGTCGCGCCGGTATAACCATAACCATCACCTGTACAGGAACACACTATGGCAACGTTTAAGGCAAAAGACGGCACGCAGATTTACTACAAAGATTGCGGCGCGGGCAAACCGGTTCTCTTCAGCCACGGCTGGCCGCTGGACGGCGACATGTGGGACAGCCAGCTGAACTACCTGGCCGAGCGCGGCTTCCGCGCCATCGCCTTTGACCGTCGCGGCTTTGGCCGCTCGGATCAGCCGTGGAACGGCTACGACTACGACACCTTTGCGTCCGACATTAACGACCTGATTACTACCCTGGACCTGCAGGAGGTGACGCTGGTGGGCTTCTCCATGGGCGGCGGCGACGTGACCCGCTACATCAACAACTACGGCAGCGCGCGCGTGGCCGGTCTGGCGCTGCTGGGCGCGGTGACGCCGATCTTCGGTAAATCCGACTCCTTCCCGCAGGGTGTGGATCAGAGCGTGTTCGACGGCATTCGCGACGGCCTGCGTAAAGATCGCGCCCAGTTCATCAGCGACTTCGCCACGCCGTTCTACGGCACCAACGCCGGGCAGACCGTCTCTGCCGGTGCGCTGACCCAGACGCTGAACATCGCCCTGCTGGCGTCGCTGAAGGGCACCATCGACTGCGTGACCGCCTTCGCCGAAACCGACTTCCGCCCGGATATGGCGAAAATCGACGTGCCGACGCTGGTCATTCACGGCAGCAACGACCAGATCGTGCCGTTTGAAAGCACCGGCAAGCTGGCGGCGGAGATGATCAAAAACGCCACGCTGAAGGTGTACGACAACGCGCCGCACGGCTTCGCGCTGACCCACCAGGATCAGCTCAACGAAGATCTGCTGGCGTTTGTGAAGTCGCTGTAATGTCCCGGGGCTGACGCCAGCAGGCGTCAGCCTGAATATGCGCTTCCCGGCATACTAAATTTGAGCGTAGAACTCCCTCTCCCTTGTGACTAGTATTCCTTCATTTCAAAGGGAGACTACATAAGATGAATATCCAGTTTCATAAGCGGCTAACCCGAAAGTTTATCTTCGCTATTTTAACATCCTCTTCATTTGTCACAGCCTGTACATTTAGCGTTATATGGTTCTATCTTGCGAATATTGACCGGCTTGATATTTTATACGATGCGTTGAGCGTGAGTAGCGCAGTAGGAATCATATTTGGATTTACCCTTGTATCACTAATTGGCTTCAGCCTTGTCATTTTTATCTCATCATTCCTTGCTTACTTAATTTACACCGCACATGAGAAAGAGTTTGTTAAATACGAAGGTTTGACACATAGTTTTACCTCAGTCTGTTTTGGTAATAGCTTTGTGATGTGCGTTGTGCTTATCGGAGCGTTTTGCTTACAATTTTTTCTGGATATAAATGGTTTTATCGTTCTTGCCTTAGCGGTAGCCATAATACTGGCCGCATCGTATGGCTTATGCTACAAGCTTATGTTCAACGTGCAGTCATATAAGGATGTTGATAATACGCGTGATGTAAAATATTTGCAGAAAAACGCCGTCAGGAACTGGCTGCCTCTGTTATTGATTGCCCCTGCTTTTACACAAATCTTCCCACTCATTTTTATCGCGGGCCAGCTAGATTTTAACGAAGAAAGTAATACATTATTACAGGTTATCATTTTTCTTGCGCTCTCGGTCGCGATGATTATTGTGGGCATTTTTCCCGGAATGATCCTGATAAACGAGAAGAAAAACAAAAGTATATTGCAAATAATCATTTATACACTAATCATTATTCCTGTCAGCATGCTTGTCCTGACAATGATTTTCCGCCCCACCCCCAATATGATCATTAACATGACCATGAACCTTTCCGGCATAAGCGACTGGCGCACGCATCAATATTACATAGATACTCATACTCACCCGCCAGCGATGTTTGATGGTTTAACATGGAACACACGTTACTATAAAGATATCCCTTCGAGATTCTTTATCACCGGCGTAAACATTTTCTCGCTTGGAAATATTCAGCTTATTTGCCCTACACAAATCAATCATGCCAGATCGCTGAGCCTGAAAACTACGCCAGAGAAATTTGACGAATATGACCTTCGCATAAAACGATTAAAAAACACCGCTATGAAATGTATCCCGTTTAAGAAGGATGAGATACACCAATGGGATTCGCCTATAGCTGAGCCTGTTTATTTTCAGAAAATAAAATCTACCGATGACAGCCTTTTATTAAATTTGCTTCATGATATCAAGTAGCTTGTTAAGAAACGCCCGCAGCGCGGGCGCTACTTAATCAATTCACCGTAAGCGTAGGCTCATGCTTCTGCCCAGGCTGACCGCGTTGCACAACGCCGTGCTCGCGCTCCGCCAGCAGCCGACAAATCTCCGCATGCCTCTCCTCGGTAAAGGTGAAGCGCGACATAAACCCCATGCGGATCAGCGACCCAATCGCCGGCAGCAGGCAGATCCCGAAGAACAGCCCCGACAGCACGCCTTCGCTCTGGATCTGCGCCTGCGGCACGTAGCCAATCATCGTCAGAAACACGCCGATGAGCCCACCGCCTACCGCCACCGACATCTTGCCGGTAAAGGTCTGCCCGGAGAAGGTGATCGCCGCGCAGCGCTTGTGGGTGTGGTACTCCGCGTACTCAATGGTGTCGGCAATCATCGACGAGGTAAGGATGTTGGTCATCATCACGAACAGCGTGCTCAGGCCGAGCAGAATAAACAGCATCGTCACCTGCTGATAGCCGATGATCCACATCACCACGCGCACCGCCACGTCCAGCCCGCAGAGGATCATAAACAGCTTCCGCTTCTGCATCCGGCGCGTCAGCATCGGGGCCACCAGACACAGCACCGCCGCCACAATCCCCATCACGCCAATCGCCATCTGCAGGCTGCCGTCGCCCAGGTTGTTGATAAAGAAGTAGATATAGAGACCACCCGCCACGTTGTGGAACACGCAGAAAAAGAACGACAGCAGCACAATAAACAGCGGCTTGTTCTGGCGCAGGTTGTGGAAGGTGTCGCGGATGGTTACCTTTTCCGGGCTCGGCGGCACGCGCTCTTTGATCTGCATAAAGCCGTTGAGCATCAGCGGCAGGCCCACCAGCATCATCACCAGCGCCGCCATAAAGTAGCCTTTATCGTTGCTGTACTGGGCGAAGAACGCCGCCAGCTTCGGGAAGAAGATGTTGGCGCAGGCAATCCCCGCGTTCACCCCGAGCATCGCCGCCGTTACCGCGCGGGTGCGCTGCCCGGAGTCGTTGGTCATCACCGACGACATCGACCAGAACGGGATATCGGAGATGGCGTACAGCGCCCCCCACAGGATGTAGGTCACCCCGGCGTAGAGGATTTTGGTGGTCATGTCCGCTTCGATTTTATAGAACGACAGCAGCGTGACGCCGGTGATCAGCAGCGGGGCGATCAGCAAAAAGTGGCGAAACTTGCCGAACCGGCTGTTAATGGTGTCCATAATGCTGGCAAACAGTGGATCGTGAACCGCGTCCCACGCGCGGGCAATCAGGAAGATGGTGCTCGCCGCCAGCGCCGAGATCCCCAGCACGTCGGTGTAAAAATAGTTAATAAACGAACCCACTAAACCAAAGCTAAAACACTGGCCTAATCCATAGCCGAAATAAGACCACAGCTCGCGAGACGGTATTTTCATTGTCGTTGCCATTGATATATGCCTGCCTGGTTGCCCGGCGGTGGACCGCCGGGTCGATATTATTAGCCTTGTGCCTGCGGGGCGATCTTGCGCAGCTGCTGCATCAGAGCGATTTCACGGCGCGAGAACGGAATGCCGTTCTCCTCGAACACGTCGTGGAACCAGAGGCGGCAGTAGTCTGTGGACTCCTTCATCACCACCGGCCACGGCAGCCACGTCTGGGTTTTGCCGCGCACCAGCCCCCACTGGTACGGCGCGACCTTCGCCGCGTACATCAGCGGAAGCTGCTCCTCGATAGTGCTGCCCACGTGGCGCGCCAGCCATTCGGTGCAGAACAGCGGTCGACCGAGCTGTTGCAGCTGCTGGATAATCGCCGTCATGCGGCCGGTGTGGGTGTAGGCGTGGAAGCTCACCACGTCCGAGAGCGCCAGTGCGGTCTGGTCCAGCGGATGCTGGAAGAACGTCTCACCCTCCTCCTCCGGCGGCAGGCGCCACGCGCAGACGGTGAGCGGCTGGGTCTGGTCTTCTTCACGCACCCACTGGAACGCCAGCTTCATCAGTTCGTGCGCGCAGGTCTCCAGCTTCGCGTCGTACTGCACCTCCTGCGTGCCGGTCGCGAAAATGCCGCGGTTGCCCGGCTCGTTATAGAGATCCCACAGCAGCACGCGCTTATCGTCGCGGAACTGGCGAACAACGTCGCGGATATAACGCTCAATCTGGGGCCAGCAGTCCGGATCGCACACCTTATCGCGCCCCGGGCTCGCCGCCGCCTGGCTGTTGTGCTTGCCCGGCACGGGCGGCTTTTGCGGGCCGAGGTAGGGCTCGTCGCCGGAGAAGCCGCAGTCGTCCATCAGGGTCAGCATGGTGCTGAAGCCGCGACCATCGGCAATCGTCAAAAAGCGGTCGATGCGCGCCTTCAGCCCGTCGCGGTCGTGCTCCCAGACGATAAACGGCAGGTTGATGCGCAGGGTGTTGTAGCCCGCCTCCGCCGCCCAGCCCAGCTCGCGCTCGATGGTTGCGGCATCGAAGGTCTCTGCCTGCCAGATATCGGTCCAGTTCACCGCCGTCGACGGCAGATAGTTAAACCCGCACAGCCAGCCTTTTTGCTCATACCACGCCTGTGCCTGCTCCCTGCTCCACTGCTCTTTCATTACGCGTCCTCTCACTGATAAAGTTTAGCTAATAAATATTAGTTGCAGGATAAATGCGCAAATCACGGCGTTGAGAAAAGCGACGGCACTCACAAAGTTCACGCTTCGATGAATGAGAAACGTGATCGACGGCGCTAAAGCGTGCGGTTAGGGTATGATGCGAAGTCGCGAAAGGGAGAGGACGGATGAAGCGAAAAACGAAGGTAACGATGAACGATATTGCGCGGGCGGCAGGGGTATCGCAGGCGACGGTATCGCTGGTGCTTAACCAGTCCCGCAACATCAAGCTCAGCGACGACACCCGCCAGCGGGTGATTGGCGTCGCCACCGAGCTCGGCTACGACCGCCTCCCCGCCGTTCACGCCCCGCGCAACCAGGAAGAGATCGCCCTGCTGGTGAGCTCCATGCAGAGCTTCGACCCGTTTATCGACGCCATCAGCCAGGCGCGGGAAGCCGCGTGGCGCAACGAGACGTTGCTCACCGTCTACGACTACGGCGACGACATCGAGCTGGCGCTGAACATCATCCGCCAGCTGGAGAAGCGCAACTGCATCGGGATTATTCTCGCCTCTCCGGTCACCACGCTGGTCGACATGACGGCATTCCAGAACTGCACCCGCATCCCGCTGGTGCTGCTCAACCAGCGTGACCCCGGCTCGCCGCTGCTGCCGTCGTTTATCCCGGACGACTACGCCAACGCCTTCCAGGTGACTAAACACCTTCTCGCCTGCGGGGCCACGCGCATCGCCCACATCACTGGCGAAAGCTGGATGGAGGCCTCGCGCCAGCGTCTGGCAGGCTACCAGGCGGCATTACAGCAAGCCGGACTCGCGTGCGACGATAGACTGGTGCGCCAGACCAACTGGCAGTTCAGCGAGTCCTTTACCGCCACCACCTCCCTGCTGGAACTGGCCGAGCGCCCGGACGCCATCTTCTGCGCCAGCGACTGGCTGGCGATTGGCTGCTATCAGGCGCTGGCGGTGAACGGCGTGCGCATCCCGCAGGACATGCTGCTGGCGGGCTACGACGACCAGAAGATTTCCGAGCAGCTCACCCCGCCGCTAACCAGTATCCAGCTGCCCTACAGCGAGCTGGGACGGCTGGCGGTGGAGTACCTGTGCAATCAGGAAGATGCCGCCACGCACGTGACGCTGGCGGGCAGGCTGAAGGTACGCGCCTCAAGCCTCGTCTGAGGTAAACACCATGCCCGCGTAGGGCTTCTCGCGACACGCCGCCAGCCGCGCGGCGAGGCTGCCCACGTGCAGCTCCAGCTTGTGCCCGTCCGGGTCGAGAAAGTAGAACGACGCCCCCTCGCTTTTGTTCTGCTTCCAGACGGTGACGCCCGCCTGCTCGAGCCTTTGCGAGTACGGTTCGAAATCCTCTTCCGCCACGGTAAACGCGTAGTGGGTGTAGTCGCTCTCCTGCGGCGGCACGTACTGGCGCGCCTCGTCGTACGACAGGCAGACCCACAGATCGCCGCAGGTGAGATAGGCCCCGGTATTCCAGCGGGCGTGCAGCGCAAGCCCCAGCAGCTCGTGCCAGAAGGTGACGCTTTTTTGCAGGTCGCTGACCGCGAGGGTCAGGTGGTTGAGAGATTGCAGCATGACGTGCCCCGCATGACTGAAATTTAGTTAATTGATCTTACCTCTACAGAGCCTTTTCAAAACCATTTCGGAGTAATTTGCATTAAGTAAACTCCATATTTAGCCCCCCCTATAATTGACAGCAGTAGATGCAGAGGATCTTGTTATATGATACTCGCTATCATACACCTCGGACATATAACCAAATGAAAAAAATCATAAAATACCGTTTGAGTAATCTTCAGACATTCATAATTTCTTTTTTCTTAATAATTATCGGTTGTAGTATAACGCGGTATACCAGCCTTGAAACCGCATGGCTTTTTTTGTTGGGTGGGCTTTTTTTAGCATTTATATCACTTCTGGAAAGCAAGCGTCTTTCGCGCGTTGAAAAAGGGGTTTCGCTCATTTTCTTTGGGATTTTCATGGGATTAGGAATCCCCGAACTGTTCCAAAAAAACTATAAAGACTTAATGACCCCTGATTTCGACGAGAACCTTGCTATATTTACTCAAATGGCTTTTTTTGTTTGTGCCGGAGCCGGAGGAGGTGTACTCGCCAACCATGCTGAGAATATTAAGACGGTCGACGTCACACCAAATACGCAAAATGGAAATGTTGATACAGCATTAAACTGTATAAAAACATTGCAAGTAGAAGCCATATCACAGCGTAAAAAGATAGAGCAGTTAAGGTTAGTTATAATCGTAGCTGTAGGCTTGGGTTTGGCAAACCTTATCGTAACCATTTTAAAGTAGAGAAGGATGCAATTGAATTGTTCAATAATTATGATACTGTAGTTCTATGAACATAAACCACGCCGTGCTCACCGTAAACCGCTGGTGGCTGCCTTCTTAAAGGCGGCACGGAGTAGTTTTTTCCATTTTCAGATAGCCGCCGAAAGGCGGCTTTCTCACATCTAAGACCCCTTTCGGCATTACAACGTTAAGGAGTCTTTATGAACCCGCAAACCATCCTCACCGGCGACCGCCCAACCGGCCCGCTGCACCTCGGCCACTTTGTCGGATCGCTGCGCCAGCGCGTGGCGTTGCAGCAGACGCACAACCAGTTTGTGCTGATTGCCGACCTGCAGGGGCTGACCGACAACGGCAGCAACCCGCAGAAGATCCGCGACAACATCCCCGAAGTGCTGGCCGACTACCTCGCTGCGGGCATCGACCCGAACCTGACTACCATCTGCCTGCAGTCCGCCCTGCCCGCCCTCGCCGAGCTGACGATGCTGTACATGAACATCGTCACCGTCGCCCGCGTGGAGCGTAACCCGACGGTGAAAAACGAGATTGTGCAGAAGGGCTTCGCCCGCTCGCTGCCGGTAGGGTTTATGGCCTACCCCATCAGCCAGGCGGCGGACATCACCGCGTTCAAGGCCGAGTGCGTGCCCGTCGGCGACGACCAGCTGCCGATGATTGAGCAGACCAACGAGATTGTGCACAAGATGAACAGCCTGCTGCCCGCCCCGGTGCTGCGCCACTGTAAGGCGATGCTGAGCGACACCAGCCGCCTGCCCGGCATCGACGGCAGCGCCAAGATGTCGAAATCGCTGGGCAACACGCTGCACCTTTCTGCCAGCGAAGAGACCATTCACCGTGCGGTCAGCGCCATGTACACCGACCCGAACCACCTGAAGGTGAGCGACCCGGGGCAGATTGAGGGGAACGTGGTGTTTACGTACCTCGACGCGTTTCATCCGGACAAGGGCAAGGTGGCGGCGATGAAGGCGCACTATCTGGCGGGCGGGCTGGGTGACCGGGCGTGCAAGAACGAGCTGGAGGGATGTTTGCAGGAACTGATTGCGCCGATGCGGGAGCGGAGGACGATGTATATGCAGGACAAGGGGGAGCTGATGGCGATGCTTAAGCGCGGCACGGAACGGGCGCAGGGGGTGACGCAGGAGACGCTGAGGGAGGTGAAGGTTGGGCTGGGGGTGCCGGTGTTTTGAGAGTGTGAGTTAAGAGAGTTGGCGGTGGAGTGTATGGTACCGGCATGAAGCCGCTAACTCTTTTATTACGGAAATCAGCGAGGCGCAATAAATTCTGAAATGCATTATTAGCCAATGTCGTTTGCCACTCTGTTGAGAGACCTATATTCATAGACTCTTTATATATTAACCGACTCGGCAAATGCTATGAGCACGTTTATTACTTATGTGCTGAATATATTTTTTTGTGGCTATGTACTGACTATACTTCTCATTTCTTTGATTAGTTTTGATAACTGGGAGGACCGCACAATCGCAATAATGATCATATGAAGTAGCGCACAGCTTATCGCAACATTACTGAATCGAGTACTTCCTCATAAGATACATATTTTAGGAAGGAAACTTGAACTGGCAGAAGGGCCGCTATTAGTTATTGGAGCTATTGTGTGTCTGGATGTGTTAGAACCTGGCCGATGAAGATTATTGGAATGTTTGCATGGGTTATTTTTATGATGTTTAGGCCATCATTTACGAAAAGAGATTAGTAATGATAATTCCTGCCCACGCATACGAAACACTGGCGGGCAAGTTCAATATAACGTTATGCAGCAGAGCCTGAGGTTGGACGTTCATTCCACGCATCGTGCGCTAACAAGTTACCGTCCTTGTACAAATGGGTAATCTTCTCATAATTAAATGCCACCTCCTCCATATGCCCCGTCCCCGGACAGCCTCGGGTGTCATACATTACTGGACTCACAGAAATGACCTTAACATTCTCGAGCGTGATTCGGTAATATTCCTCCTCTTGCCCGGAGTAGTTAATATGGTAAAACCTGAATTCTGCCGTTTTAAGGGTCTGACCCGTCGCTGCCGCTTTGAACAGATAGGGCGAAGAGCTGTCCAGTTCCTTGGTAAACTGAAACGGCGAATGTTGGCGAGTGCCGGTGACCTTGCCCGTTGCCGAGTCTGTTGGCAGGCTGAGGTTATGTTGTAATCCTCTTAGCTCAATACTTCCTTCCCTTTGTGCAACGTCACAAGAACCACAAATCATTGTGCCGCCGTCATTGGTTAAAAAGAGATGTACAGGTACGGCCATTCTATTGCTCCTTGTGTTTTAGTCGTATAACCATTTGCCCGCTTTTGCGGATTCGATAAGCATTCCGATAGTGAAATCTGGAACCATCACCACCGGGAATTTTTTGAATGGATTCCATGAAAAAGGCTCATCAGGATAGTAGGTGTTTATGTTAAAATTCCCTCTATCAACATCAAATTCTTTAAAAAACTCTTCCATTAAATCTTCTGCTTCAGTGACATCAAGCTGCATGTCAGTATCCAAATCCGTTTTTGCATTCAGTAATTTTTGCTTCGCTTCGTTATTCATCAGATAAACGCCATTATAGCGTCTGGCTAAGGCGTAGATGCGCTGCTCAATATCCTCTACCATAGCTTGTCGTAGCCCCGTGCGATTCGATTATAATCACGTATTGCAGCATAGGTGATTAGTGATACATCAGCGACTAATATCACCATACCAACTAATGGAATCGTTCTTCCGATAAACGTGCTGATTTGTGAAACCATCCTACAGCGTACAGTCCATGGCGTGTAGCCGCCAATCCACGTCGGGAGCCTAATGCCATACGGGAACTTAGCTTGTTTAAAATAACGCCGCATGGCTTTCGAGGCTCGGGACGTTCCTTCCATCGCTCCCGCGGGTTTCTTTCTGGTCTTCTGATTATTAGCACCGCTGTATAGCGCAGCAATTCCAGCGACGTCGTCAATACCAAAATGATCGGCAATTGACTCACAGTAAATCATAAAGAAAAGGCCGCCAGCTGTAAGGTTTGTTCTCCCGGCATAAAAATACGTTCCATTTAGTTCTTCGGTTGTGTCCATTATTCCTCCGAGGATTGTTCCAGGAAGAGATAATAAAAGCTAATAAAAATTTATTTTGAGAGGCACAGCTTATTTCTTTAAATAAAAACAAACATTCATCTGAACACAACTATTCGTAGTTATTATTCACACTCACTATATGAAATACTGCAAAAAAAGAACGGTGGTGCCGGGTGCCTCCCGGTGAGCAAAGCCCGCATAATGACGTTACCCATAAATGATGCCCCGCCGCACAGGGGAATTCGCCACAAAAAAGTATATAAAAAGTGAATGATAAAAAGAGGTTCAAAGAGTTAATAACACGTCGGTTATTTAGGCACCATCCCAAATAAGCTCCAGCAACTCCCGTTTATAACTACAGCCTATCTTTATTACCCTCGCAAATACTAAAATAAGTTCCACTTTATTGCCCATCAATGAGATGATGTATTTTGGTTTTATGTCATCCTTTTTGAGCTAATAATAATGCCTTACTTTGGCAGCAGGTCGTCAGGGCTCAGGGCTACACGGCGTAATCAAAAGACCATGTGACCCACTTTACCGACACGCTGTTCTGTATCGACGGCAATGGCACCATTGTCGATATTAACTGCCCTCTGTCCAACTTCTATTTTGCGAATGCGGTCTTCCCCTGCGCGCCATGCTGGAACGCGGGCTTAACGTTGGCTTAGGCACCGATATTGCGGGCGGCCATAGCCCTTCGGTATTTGATGCCTGCCGCCATGCCATAACCCCCGGCAAAGCCCTGAATGATGGTGTCGATGCCCGTATCGCCGCTGAACAACGCGGCAGACCCGACTCGGCAATCAGCTTCCGGGAAGCGTTCTGGCTGGTAACCGGCGGCGCGGGAGAGGTGCTTGACCTGCGCGTGGGCAAGCTGGCGGAATGATTACCCGCTTAAAAGCGGGCCATTTATCTACCCGATGCTTTCTGCTTAATCTCAGAATAACGGGCGGTTAATTGTTTCAGGTGCATTTCTGCCTGCGAGCTTGCCGCAGAAGGTAACGGCTGGCCTTCGGCCGTTTTGGCCAGGATCCTCAGCTGTTCTTCTACAGGTATCGCCTGGTTAAAGGATTGCATCGTGGAAAACACAGCGGATTTCAGCTCGCTGACGGTCATGTATTTGCCCTTCTGCTCATCCAGCCCGTTCAGACGATCGCTCAGCTGCTTCAGCTTTGTCATCCCCTGATGCCAGCCTTCCAGATTTTCTGTCGGCAAAGCGCTGGCGTTAAGCTGTTGCTGCCACCGTAGCGCCATGGACTCAGCCTGCTTCGGCCACAAAGCCTGCGCCTGCTCCACAAGCTGCCTGCTGTAGGCAATATTCCAGTCCGGGGGAAGCGCATCCAGCCGGATTAGCTGCTGCAGCGTTGCTTTAATAAAGGACTCTGGTGACGTCAGGCGCTGCCGTGCCGCTTCCCGCTGTACAGGCGTGAGCATCGCAGGTAATGGCGCAAGGGTTGCTGCAAGCTGCTGCTCCTGCGGGTCTGGCCGGTTGAAGTGCTGCCACCCCCACACCGCGGCCGCGCCTGCCACCAGCATCGTGCACATCCCCGCCGCAAAAGATCCCCAGGGTTTTACCGGTTCCGGTCTCGCCACAACGTCGATATTTGGCTGAGACTCCGGCTGCGCCACATATACCCACCTCACCGGGTCGTTTTTTGCCGCCACGGGACTACCCAATGCAGCATTGTTAGATATTCCGGCAGCAGCTGTATGATGCTGAATGACAACGCCCGGTTCTGACGCACCATGGCTGTTTTCGAGCCTTACGGCACCGTTATGCATCAGGGTACGCAGGGTATCGAGCTGGCTCAGATGTTTAAGCTCAAGGCGCTGTAACGCCTCCCCGAGAGCCGTAAGCTGTTGCTCCGCTTGATAAAGCTGGCTGAGGTCACTGTAGTTAAGGGAAAGGGTTCGCATCAGCTGCTGCAAACGCTGGCTGAGCCCGCTGAGGATTTCCATGCGGGCATGCACAGGCTGCGGCCAGAGCGTTCCCCACTGGTGGCTTATGAGGGCCTTCAGTATTGCTAACCCTTCATTCAGGCCGGGTAAACCGGCAAGCTGCGTACGGGCAAGCGTATACCAGGATGCGGTCTGAAGCTCGACACCATTTTGCTCAAACAGAGAGAGACAGAGTTTTTCCACATATTGCCAGTTCACATCCGGGCGCGCCGGATGAGTCAGCTTGCTCAGCTCATCGCGCAGGGCTGCATAATCCGGTAGCGTGCGCGGATCGCTGCCGGTTTTAATCTGACGGGAGGGGGTGCCATTCATGACCAGTTGTCCATTTAATGTCGGAGGGGGATTGTTTATGCAGCTTCGCAGCTATCTGCCTTTCTATGGCAAAAGCCCCGCAATAACCTCGAAAAAAACCTCTTCATCAAACGTGCGGGCAGGCCCATTTTGCTGAGTAAAAGTCCAGTGCTTAACGTGACCTGCGCGCATAAATAAACGCCCCAGCGCGGTAACGCGTCCCTGGGCATGAAGAGAAACTTCCACTCCGCCCGTCACGCCCTGAGCGTACAAAAACAGCGGGGTAAGTTTTATCATCCTGTTTTCATAACATAGCGAAATACCCGACACCTTAAAAACCCGGCCTTCCACCAGCAGGTCGGAGAGCAATGCGTCGGATAATTCAGGTGTGACGCCGGTACCCGCTAGCCAGCTGGAGAGCTGTTCCTGAAGCTGCTCCATCCGGAGACGGAACTCCGCAATGTCCGCCTGGTTTCTGTTTTTACTGCCGCGTAGGGGTTCCTTCCGGGCCTGTAGTTTTGTGAGAAACTGCATTTTTGCTGACATGGTTAACCGTTCTTCCCTGTAACTCAGATCCTGGCCCTGCTGTCCAGGTACTGTTGTTGTTTAAGGTGCCGTAACAGCACCCTTCCTTCCGGCATAAACTCGGTGCCATAGCGCACCAGCCCGATGCCCTTCAGTTCAGCATCAATGGCGTAGCGCAGCTCGCCCGGCTGCGTCTGCTCAAGCAGGGTGACATTCAGGCTTTTCAGGCGTGGCTCATATTTCAGTAACACCCCTGACAGGGTGGCTATCAGTTGATGGGCGGTACCGGGCATTCCCTGGAGGATTTTCGTCATGTCCGGCAGGCCGTAGTCAGGCAGATGCGCCAGCGTGCCCGCCCGGCAGTTGAGAATGCGCTGCATGTTGTCCAGCACCGACAGGATGAGCTGGTTTTCTTCGCTGACGTGGTTCAGCTCCAGCCCGCCGGCCACGTTGCCGTACAGCATGTCATACAGGGAAGGACGCGGCATATCAGTTGTCCTCCATAGGTTTCAGCACCAGCCGGTTGTCACCCGCATCAATGATACGGGGTTTGTCGGGGTCAAGGTCATCCCGGGTGAGCACTACCCGCCAGGTATCATTCGCCTGGTCAGGCGCCAGGAACATGGCCGCTACCGCCACGTACCGTGCCGCGTCATCCATCGGCATATCCACCAGTACAGCCCCACCGGGCAACAGCCGGATGTCTTTCTGCGCGACGATATCGGCTTTCAGTGCCTGGCTGTCGCGGGCAAACAGTGACGGATAGTCCGTGCTGTCAAAGGCCTGACGTTCCTTCAGCTGATAAATGCGCACCACGGTGGACAGCGGTATGCCTCCGGCATTGCTGTTAACCGCCTCGCGCGCGCGGATGTCCAGATGCAGCGTTTTCACCTGCCTGTAGAAAATGGATTTCGTCACGGCCACCGTGCCATCCGTCACCTTTTGTGTCAGGCCACAGCCTGACAGTGACAGGGAAAGCACTACAGCAGCCAGACAGGAACCGGTATTACCAGCGGTAATCGCCATCCTCATGAGTCTCCTTACGTTGATGATTTTCCTGAACCCGCTGATATCGGCCCAGACTGATAATGATCGGACGGGGGGTCCGTGACGCCCCCGCAGCCAGCGGTTTCATGATGGCTGTTCGCCCCAGCTGAGGGCTGTCCGGTGCCGTGCGGCAACAGATTTGTGCATCAGGTAGCAGCGCGCGATCCACGCGGAGCTGCATGCGAACGTCCAGGCGGCTTCCGAGATAAACATGCAGCAGCGCCAGAAGGTCAGCGTGCAGTCGCCCTCCGGGTAACCAGCCTTGCGCTTCACGGGCATCTCCGGTTGTGAGCTGCAACAGCACCTGGCCGTTCACATCCGTGGCATGGTCTCCCATTACCGGACGTCCTTTCAGGCTGACCGGCTGGCGCACGCTCATGGTCACCGGGGCGTTCAGCGGTATGCGGCGCCGGTCATGATGCCAGACTCGACCCTGTGTTCCGGGTGCCAGCAGGCTGACCAGCGATACCAGCCCTTCCGCCGTGCGTCCGGGCAGCAGCATCACCGGCAATAACGCCAGGAAGCGTGAAACCGGTGTGGCAATGTTCTGCCCACATCCGGGAATGCCGAGCCCGGCAAGCCCAAGCAGATACTGTGACGTTCTGTCCTGCCCGCCGGCCTCAAAAGTGGCCGGGTACGAATATTTACGCCAGATACGGTAATACTGGGCGATAAGGCGATGGTTGAAGATATCGAGAAAATCCGCCGTCGCTTCATACCCCTCCCGCTGCTGCGCAATATCGTCAATATAGTGAGACGGCAGCGGCGATTCGACGCCGTAAAGCCCCATAAAGTTGATGCGTACGGTGGGCGGCAGATGCGGATGCTCAGGCGCTTCCGCCCCTCTGATTTCACCAGCAGGGAAGCCCATCCCGGGATGAGGACGGAAGCGCACCGGCTCCTGACGGACCTGCCAGCTGCTGCCGGTAACGGGCGCATCCGGCAGGCTCTGTTCAAGCAACTGGCCGAAACGGTAAAAACTGGTATACGGGAGGAACTCCCGGTACTGCGCAATCAGCCGGGCAGGCGCGGGCTGTGGTTCTCTTTCCACCGGATGCATTTTCCTTCAGGCTGAACGATAAGGGTAAGCTGGTTAAACTGGTTCATGTCGGCATAGAGCGCCAGGAAGCGGTTGAGCATCTCGCCGAAAAGGTGGACATCACCCTCTCCTGTGAAACCGTTACCGTCAACCGTCACCTCCACATCCAGCCCCCTGAGCAGATACCCCTCCTCAAAGCGCTGGATGCGGTGGTGCGCCACCGCAAGAATGGCATCAAGACGACGGTTATTCAGCTCATCCTCCTGCCAGTTGTAGAGGGCAAGCGTGCCGCGCAGCACGTCAGCGCTGCTCATCATGTTGAGAAATCCGGTCCCCAGGTGGCTCATCACCCGCCAGTGAAAGCGATCCTCTGCCGGGGGATAGACCGGCAGGGTGGGCTTGCAGAGGTTGCGAACGCTCACCCGGGTCTGTAACGTCTGCTCGCAGCGGTCAAGCAGCGTGCTCTGAAGCGCTCTTCTGGGAAGCTGGCCGTTGGTGCCGGTGATGCGCAGGGATAACGTCTCCCGCTCTGCCATACTGGCAGCCTCCTGTTGCTGTCCCCCGAGGATCAGCCAGGTATCGTGCATGCCGGTGACGCCCCGCTTCACGCGGGTGTGGTAATAACGCTCTGGCGCCTCCAGGCGCAGCATGCCGCCCCGGTGGCGAAAACTGGTAAAGGGGACGTATTCCGCGCTGCCGGAACGCCCGGAGCCGGTCACCGAATCCACGGAATATATCTCCGTATGTCCATCCTGCACGCGTTTCGGGCGCAGCAGATATTCACTCTCCAGGCCGCTGACGGTCAGCGGGTCGGCCTCAAGCGTGAAAAGGTTAATCACCGGCACACAGTGCAGGCGCAGGGCATCATCCGTCACCGGCAGGTCAGACGGCCACTGCTGATTCAGCACCACCTCAATATCAAAACCCGATATACCTGCCGGCAGGGTGATGTTTTCCAGCCCGTTCAGGTGAACGAACATAAACTTTTCCCGGAAGGTAAAATATTCCAGCAGCAGCTGGTAGCCGCTGAAGGCGCTGTCGCCTTTGGGCCACAGGCGGTCCTCCTCTGCAAAGCCGCCAGGGGAAAACCAGGCGTCGAGGCGTATTCTGTCGGTCTGCCCCGGCAGGCGCAGATACAGGGCCGCCTGACGTTTCGTCAACATCAGGTGTAGCGCGCTGCTGACCGGAGCTTCCGCCGCCAGGTACAGGCACAGGCGCTTCAGGTCAGTCTGCGACCAGTCCGCCTGTGTGCTGCAGGCAAAACGTATTCTCAGGAGCGAACGACCGTCCGGCTCCGTGGCCATGGTGACCTGTTCCACCGCCATGGGGTTGAGCGGCATATCGCGGGTGGTACGGTAACGGCAGACGGTATTTTTCGGACCCACGGGCCGGGAGCTGATTTCCAGCCCGGCGGGTACGATTTCGGCCATTTTCATTGCCGACAGCTGGGGCGTCAGGGCCACCACCGACAGGGAGGGAATGGTGCGCAGGTAATGCGGCCAGAGCATGCTGACCAGGCTTTCGGTGAGTTCCGGCAGGTCATCATCAATTTTCTGACGCAGCCGCCCCATGGAAAAGGCAAAACCTTCAAACAGGCGCTCCACGTAGGGATCGGGTGTCCCGGCCTTATCGAGATCCAGCATCGCCGCCCGGTCAGGATGGGTTTGTGCGAACTCCTTTCCGGCTTCGCGCAGGTAGCGCATTTCGGCGTCAAAATAACGCAGGGTTAAATCGTCCATTTCGTTCCGGTTTCTCTTTCACTTTATCCACACAATACCGCTGCACGGGCAGGGTCAATAGCAATCAGCCCTGCCAGTAACGTGTCCATCACAGGAGCCAGGCGGGTTTTATCGGCTTCACTGCGTCCGGCTTTCAGCCTGAGGAGCTTGAGGTGACGGGCGCGCACTTCGAACAGCAGTTCCGGCTCCCAGTCACTGAGCGTCATCCCGCCAGCCTGTTCATCCAGTTTTGCAAACAGATGCACCGCCAGCTCATTTTTGCCGACCTGCTCAGCGACACGTCCCATAAGCAGGCGCAACAGCCACTGCTGGCGTGCTGTGGTAATGCCGGGCCGCTTCTGTAACCAGGAAAGCGCCGCATCCGCTCCTTCGCTGTCGGCAATCTGTAAGGCTTCCGGCTCTAGCGCCAGAATATCGTTATCCCCGGTGGCTGCCGCCGCTGTCACGGATGTCTCGTCCTGCCAGTGGACACCGCCATCCATCACCTGCTGGCGTATCCAGTTCAGCGTCACTTCATCCGCAAACGGCGTGCCGTCGTTAAAGCCCAGCGTCTCAAGGCCCGGCAGGCGGGTGAGCAGCCCATTCAGGTCGTTCTGTACGATATCGGCAAGCGCTTCCTGCCCGGACTTCACCAGCGCCTGATGGCTATACCACTGCAAATCCAGCCACAGGTGGTTGGCTCCCCGGGTAAACATGCTGTCGCCCTGCTCCAGCAGTTCCAGCCAGCTTTGCTGCAGGTACAGCCGTTTCAGCAGCGCGCTGGTCCGGTTTAGGCGGCTCAATACGGGTTTTGCCATCTGCCGATAGCGGTGGTAACTGATGCAGGGTGTCGTGGCGGATGCTGTTCATCAGATGATGCCCTGCGAGCCAGCCGTCTGGCTGGTCACGCAGGTATTTCGCCAGCACCCTCGCCTGTGAGAGCAGGTCCTGTCCGGAGGTGATACCGGACAAGACGGGTGGGCTGCTGCCTGCAGCGGGAGCAGGCGTATCGGCCACGTTCTGGGGGACAATGGCATCGACACCGCCGGATTTCATCAGCCGGGCCTCGAGCGCCTGATACAGGCCACCCAGTTCCGGGCGGGAAGCATCGTCAGTGAATGTTTGCTCGGTCAGCCAGAGCGCACCGGCGATACGCAGGGTATCAGCCTTCGCCACCTCGGGATAAAGTGAGAGACTGTCCAGCATGCGGGTACTGCCCAGCCACGCCAGCGCCGCCGTCCGGCTACGGTCGCGTAGCGGATGCAGTTGACTACCATAACGCTGAAGCAGCCCGGCCAGCAGCTCGAGGCCGTCCGCCAGACCGCTTTCCCCGTCCCTGTGCAGACGGGCCCAGGTGTAGTACGTCGCCACGCGGATATCCTTGGCCGTTGTGGTCAGAACCTTTTCCGCAAGCTGGCAGACAAGCTCCGTATCAGCCCCGGAGAGCTTATTGACCTCCTCACGCATCTGCTGGAAGTCGTCATCGTAACCGGGGTCATCCCCGGCAGGATTGTCCGCGGCAACCGGCGCAAGCCAGTTGTCCCACAGGGCGATACGCGCCTGCGCTCTGGCCCCCGTCTCTTCTGCTGTGGCCAGACAGGCGCTGAGCAGGGAATGAATGGTCGCCATCAGTTGTCTCCTTCTTCGGTGATACCGGCAAAATCCATATCCGCCTGCGGGGCGGCGCTGACGCTGAAAATCGTATCCGGCAGAACAAAGTTACGCAGTTTTAGCAGCGCGAGCGGTCCGGCCCCCGCTTCCGTTCTCAGAATGTAGTTAAGTAGCCTGCCGTCCTGCGCCTTCCAGCGCACGCTGAAGCTGCTGGCGGCTCCGGAATAAGGCTGCACATCGGCTTCATCCAGCAGGCGGATAAGCCCCCAGCTTCCGGGCATATCGGCATACTGCCGCGTACCGGCCTGGGTGCTGATCCAGCTTAAGGCGGCTCCCGGCGCCTCGGTGTCAGCAGGCCAGGTGAAGCGTTTCCAGGTGGGCATCTGGTTGACGTAGGTCAGCTTCTGGCCATCAATCACCATGTCCGTCTGCATGACTCCTGCTGCCGTCCCGGGGCGTAAATCAAAGTGCAGACCGGCTTCACCATTGGTGAATACCACATCCGCAATCTGGCTCAGCGTGTTGACCGCGCGTAAAAAGGCCGGGTTAAAATTCAGCCCCTGCGCATTAATACTATCCGGTACCCAGCGGCTCCCTTCGCGGTGTAACACGCCGTTCAGGTTGCCCTGAAGGAAGCGGGCGATACGCCCGGCGTCGGCGTTGAGGTATTTCGCCAGCAGGGGAAGCGACACGTCGCTGCTGACATTTTTGAACGGATAACGTCCGCCAAAGGTACTGTTCCACTCATCTACCACCGACGCCCTCCACTGTGCGTTCAGGCTTTCCGCCGCCGGAGACAACACCTGCTGCCAAGCCTGCTCCATCGGCCGGACAAAAACAGTCTGGCCAAAGCCGCTCCACTCCTGGCCGAGCCCTGCCGCCATCAGGCTGCCGTAGTCGCGGGTGGTGGTTAAATCCACCGCCTTCCCCTGAAACACGGTTTGCGCCAGCGTCCGGGTCATGGCCTGCGGGTCGGAAGAGTTGGTGACCTGCTGCAGGCGCAGACGCACCTGCGTCACCCGGGTCAGGAAGGTCTTGAGGCTGAGCACGTCGCTGCCACCGCCATGATTATCCATCAGTGCCAGCACCGGCCCGAAGGTAGCATCCAGCGGCCCGTGCGCAACCGCACTCTGGTCAATGGCCGGTTGCGTATCCCGGGAAAGCAGGTTTCTGGCGGATTTAACCAGCGAATCAGCCACCGCCTCGCCGGTTCTGCCGGTACGACCCTGGACATTCAGGGTATTCATCAGGGCAACCAGCGGCGACTGACGCACATCCGCCATCAGCGTCAGCTGGTCAATGGCATCAGAGAGCGTTTCCGCTTTCTGCCAGCGCAGGCCGTTGAGGAAAGCCAGCCAGGCGCCGCCGAAATCGGCAAAATAGCGTGCCGTCAGGCGCTGCCTGACCTCTTCCGGTGAAGCCTGCTGCTGCGATGTCTTGCCGCTGTCCGTTAGCACCCAGTCCATCTCTTCACGCCGCCCTTTTGCCACCCGATCAATGGCTGGCTGAACAGCCTCCTCCCAGGCCTTGCGGGTGAACATCCCGGGCACCACATCATCGGTAGTGAAGAGCCGGGCGGCGTCCGTATCGCCGGTCATGTCTGCAAGACGCATGTCTGCATACTGGTGCGCCACCTGCGAGAGCATTTTCTGGTACAGCGTGGCATCACTGTTACGCACCCCCATCAGGCGGACCAGCAGGGTTCGGGCCTGACTGACAAGCCCGTCATTCGCTGGCAACTGCCACTGCGTATGCGCTGCAGACTGCGCGCCGTAAAAAGCCAGCAGATCCAGCCCCTTCGCCTGCCAGATCCCCTGTGCGACGCCCTCACGCTGGGGCCAGTCCCGCATCAGTGTGCGGCTGAACCAGACAGGCTCCATCCGCTGCGGGTATGCCAGCATCAGGTAGAGTTTGAGCTGGTCATATGCGGCTTTTGCCATCCGGCTGCGCTGCGGGCTGTCCGGCGGAAGCTGGATAAAGCCCTCAAGCTGCTGCTGAAGGTGCCCGGCGGCGGCATCACGCAGCAGAGGTAATACGCCCTGCGCGTAGCGGGGTAACACCGCCGCCAGCAGGGCTGCGTTCTGGTTCATCCCGGCATGAAGGTACCAGGGCGCCCCGTGCGCCTCTCGGTATTGCAGGCGGGATATGGTTTTTTGCATTTCAGACAGCGCCTGCAACCGCCCGGCCTCAGGCTGCCGGGTGTCCAGCGTCCGCCGGACCTGCTCCTGTGCGTTCGAGACCAGGCTGCGGTTGGCAACATATGCGATCCCCATCCATACACCCCATCCCACCATCATCGAGACGACAATTGAAGCCATCACCTTATGCCACGGTATGCCCCGCCTGCGTGGACGAAGTGCCGCTGGTAGCATCCGGACAGAAGCAGGCAGCACATCCCAGCGTCTGTCCATAAACCAGCGATGCTGAACGGCACGTTCAGCTCCGGCAGAAGGCTGACTGAACATTACGCCAGCCAGCGGCAACGGGCGGTACGGATTGAGCATCACCGACAGCGGTGCGGTCACGCTCTGTGGCTCGCGAATAAGCTGGTCAGCCAGAGTTAGCAAGAAGTTATGTTTCACATCACCACAGATCTGCTGCAGCCCATGCGAAATCAACTCCGGCATGAGGGTGGAGAGTTGTTCAGTCAGCCCCTCGGTACGACAACCGGCAGGCAACAGACAGCCTGTCGCCTGCACAATGCGCCCTTCCGGCTTACCGGCACGCGGGTGCAGAGACCAGACGTACAGGGGAAGTTTCCAGCCCAGCGCATCCATGAGGTTGCTGATGGCATGAGACAGGTAATCCATGGTGCTTTCAGACGGCACCGGAATTACTGGGTCCAGACAGGGGGCAGACAACCGGTCAAACGCCGACGTTACCCACACCACGCCATCAACAGGACGACGACGCAGTTTACGCAGCGCGGTCAACCAGGCACTGTCGATTGGTGTATTAAGATCTCCCCCCACAACAACAACGTGCCACGGTCTTCCTGCCATAGTTGGGAAGTAAGACCGGGAGTCAGTAGTTCAACCTCAGCGACGGTGCCGGTTATTAGCAGGATGCGGGTTCTACGAAACCACAATAAACCGTAAGTGGATCTAAGATGCCGACGCAAATCCCTGAGTAACAGAATACGGGGGGAAAGAGTCTCTTTCTTGATAGACTGATTATCTTTACGATCGTTTATATTCTCTGGACTATAAATGATCTGTGCCTTCCTCTGCTTTCTCTGCAACCAGAATGGTGAAGCAGTGATACATAATAATAATGCTGAAAACACGCCTCCCCAAATAGACCATGCTTTGCGCAACGTGATTCCATTAGCCACCACGCTGTCCTGATTTAGAAATAACAGTAATGCACATATCCCGGCAAGACCAATAATTAATATAACGTATCCACTGATGCTGTAACGCACTTCAGTTGCTGGCGTAGTTTTTCCTTTGGTCATTGAAATAGCTCCCGGGTGATCAAGCAAAGTGAGTACACACTTTTCTTCTGCCGAAAGATTAGCAATTGCATTTCATCTGTACTGATTGCAGCATCTACCATCAATGCTATATATACGGGAAATGCCAATGGTCCGTTAGGACCAAATGAATGATCCAGAGAAAAACAAGGATATTTTGGTGGCAAATGCCACTGTTGTGCATAGGCATACTGGACAATTTGCTTTCGGTTTTCACCATCAATGTCTGCAAGCCATACATGTTGGAGATTATTATAATCGACCGAGTTATATTCAAACAAAATGCCTATATCTTTAATTAAGTCTTTGGAAGGCAAAATTCTTCCTAGCCCAGCCAATACTGTCAACTTACATTGGTCAACCAATAAAGGTGACGCGATCAGTTGCCCTGAAATGAACTCACTGTATTTACCCGTTTCCCCCTCCGGCCAAACCTGCAGGCCAAGCAAAAGAATCAGGCCGTCCTGCTGAGCGCGTGATTGCACTTCCTCAATCGAGTTTGCATATTCGGGATACAAATCCCATTGCTCATAAACAGCCAGACTTGTCGATTCCTCGCGAGGCCTGTCAGTAAGCAATACGATGACTGTATACAAACTACGTCTATAACCAGGATATTGTCTCTCTAACTGCTCGTCCACATACTGTAATCGAGTGGGTAAAGTAGAAAATGCAGAAAATAGCGGGCGTGCTTTTTTGGGAAATGCGGGTATATCAGCATAACTCCCAAAAAAAACCTTTACTCCTTGCTCTTCGGGCGTCATAACTACATTTCCCACAATGAGCCATTGTTTCATACACCAATTTTTCCAGTGTAATTTTGTTCGTTCAGCTTCATTATTCCATAACAGAGCAGCATTCATGGATTGTTCATAACGATGCCAGGCCCACCCAAAAAGAAATAACCACAGGAAAATGGCAGGTAGCACACCATAAAGAAAGACATGCACGTAACGGGTATCTCTGCCAACAAGCAGATTTAAGGTTATACCTGTCACCAGCATCATTAAAAATACTCCCCCCCATTTTTTTAAATCGGGACGAGAAAGGGATTGTTTTTCTTGTATATCAGGGATAGGCCATGACATGATTATGACTCGATACTGTTTTCGATGTGAGAACTGATAACCCTACAACCGCATTCACAAAGACAGCCATCGACAACAATAGATATTCCTTCTTCAGTTGCCGTGGGATCGCCTTCAATAATACGGTTTGTACCATGTCCCGGTATTGGACAGAATACGAGATCATCGACAAGTGCCACCTGCCCCCCATTAATAAACATTGTAGAAGAAGCCGAAATGACCTTACCACCATGAGTAGTGGCATCGCCAAGGCAAACTAATGCTGGCATAGCATACCTCTTTTGTTTAATTTAAATAGCAATAGCATTTCAGCACATGGCTAATTTATTTAACCTGAAAATTTTCTTTTTTTACTGCAATCATTCAAATATACTCTATTTAAAGAAAAACTATAACTATTACAAAAATCAGGAGCGTGGTAAAGAAACAGAAGCGAGCGGAGTCATAAGACATTAAATAATAGATTAAAAATATTTAGAAAAATGAAAAGCGAACCATTTAATTATTAGTAGAAACTCAATCAAATCACCCAACAACAAATAAAAACCAACCACATCCCTCCCTATATAAAAATCCAAATAAATTACAATAAATTACTTATGATACGCTCCCGGGCGCAACCTCAACGTACCGGTAATATTCTCCCAGGTGCTTACTGCTTCATTTTCTGTCAACTGATGATTACCCGACAGACCTCGTTGCAAAAAACTAATATACATCCAGGGTGACTCAGGCTGAGTTACATTCTCATTAGAATGAAACACAAAACGCAGCCCTTTTTCATCATTATTTATATTCCCGAAAACCATCCACTCCTCCGTATAAAGGCCATTGATTTTCCGTTTTCCTTTTTGTATGGTTCGGCCTTCCGCTGCTGTTATAATTTCGTCCATCTCAGCACTTCTGTCCAGCATAGTGTCATCGGCTTTATTGAAATTGTCCGTCGAAAAATCAAAATCAGCCCGAGGATATTTATTTGAAGTGTAAGTTATATCAAGCTCTTCCTTATTCTCTCCTAAACCATCTGCAATAAAAACTTCCGGAAGGCAAAACCCTGCCTGCTGTGGAATTTCCGTATCCTTTTTTCCTGATATCCTTTTCAGCAACTGGATCAACTCAGCCAGTTTCTCAGGAACTGTATTACCATAAAGCTCAGGATATTTACCACGTCTTTCAGTATAACGCTTAGCAGAACCATTATCTGCTTTCATAGCAATTTCCACTGCAACACCATTTGTATAAAGGTGTGCTTCTAATATCCGACCAACATCGGGCACTGAGTCGCTTTCGTTTCTTTCAAAAACAACCCCCTCCATCCCTATCGGTAATGGATAGACCTGTTTAAGATAAGGCATATCCTGTGGATTAACAGTTTTCTCTTTCCTTAAGGCTTCTTCCCTGAGTCGGATTTTCTGCTCAAATGCCGGACGGTATAGTCTTTTCGTTTTTACTGATGCCTCATTTATAAATGCCAGAATATTATCACTCGTTACCGAATATGCTTGAGGAATATCAATCAAATAGCGTCCTATACAGCGGGTCGTCATATTATCCAGAAAAGTATTCACCACGCTAGCCTCCTGTGCTGTTAATTTTAATTTTGGCGGATATCCACCGTATAAGTGATAGCCAGTTAAACCTGCGGCCACAGCAAATATTGCCAATAAATGTTTTTTTAGTTTCATGAATAAGCTAGTGTCGTCTGCTTTACATCTTGGATAATTTTAACCAACACACGCAGCGTGAATTGCTGTGCCAGCGTATATTGACAGGTTGAATAGTGCTGCACATGAACAAGATAACGTGCCTGCAATAATTCCACACACTATCCTGCAATAAATACCAGCCACATCAACCCTATATAAAAAGGTTTACACACGATACAATAAATCACTTACGAAATGCCCCAGGGCGCAACCTCAACGTACCGGTAATGTTCTCCCAGGTGCTTACTGCTTCATTTTCTGTCAACTGATGATTACCCGACAGACCTCGTTGTAAAAAACTAATATACATCCAGGGTGACTCAGGCTGAGTTACATTCTCATTAGAATGAAACACAAAACGCAGCCCTTTTTCATCATTACTTATATTCCCGAAAACCAGCCATTCCTCCGTATAAAGGCCATTGATTTTCCGCTTTCCTTTTTGAATGGTTCGGCCTTCCGCTGCTGTTATAACTTTGTCCATCTCAGCACTTCTGTCCAGCATAGTGTCTTCGGCTTTATTGAAATTGTCCGTCGAAAAATCAAAATCAGCCCGAGGATATTTATTTGAAGTGTAAGTTATATGAAGCTCTTCCTTATTCTCTCCTAAACCATCTGCGATAAAAACTTCCGGAAGGCAAAACCCTGCCTGCTGTGGAATTTCCGTATCCTTTTTACCTGTTATCCTTTTGAGCAACTGGATCAACTCAGCCAGTTTCTCAGGAACTGTATTACCATAAATCTCCGGTATATCTTTTCTATCATCATCATATCGGGAGGATAATCCATTTCTTGCCTTCATTTCAATCTCAACCGCCACACCATTAGTGTAAACAAGTGCTTCTAATGTACGAGCAGAATCCGGCATAGAAATACTCCTGTTTCTTTCAAAAACAACCCCTTCCATCCCTGCCGGTAACGGATAGATCTGTTTAAGATAAGGCATGTCCTGCGGATTAACGGTTTTCTCCTGCCTCAAGGTTTCTTCCCTGAGCCTGATTTTCTGCTCGAATGCCGTGCGGTAAATCCTTACTGTTTTTACCGGCGCCTCATTAATAAAAGCCTTTATATTATCATTTGTGACCGAAAATGATTCAGGCATATCAATCAGGTAGCGGCCAACACAGCGAGTCGTCATCTCATCCAGAAATGTATTCACCACACTATTCTCCTGCTCTGTTAGTTTTATTTCTGGAGGATACCCGCCGTATAAGTAATAGCCAGTTAAACCTGCGGCCACAGCAAATATTGCCAATAAATGTTTTTTTAGTTTCATGAATAAGCCAGTGTCGTCTGCTTCACATCCTGGATAATTTTCACCAATGCCCGCAGCGTGAATTGCTGTGCCAGCACATGTTGATAAGCGGGTTCGTGTTGCACGGAAACAGGGTAGCGGGCCCGTAAATGATGCCCGGCAATTCTTCCGGAACGTTCCGGCACAGTACCATCACCGGGTTCTTGCGGGGGTAGAAGTTTCCAGGTCTGATAGATTCCCTGTGCCCATCCTTTTCCGTCCAGTGGAGTTGAGACACTACGACTGGTTGAGTTTTCGGTTTTATCCAGTGCACGTCCATCTTCCGGCCTTCGGCTACGCCCCCGGTTCATCCACTGTTCTATTACTGGGGTTTTTGACTGCCAGATAATATCGCCATATGATGCGAATGATGATTCACAACTGTAAAAGGCATAGGTATTGGAATGATATTTCCCAGAAAGTTCTTCTATAAATGGACTTACTGTTCGATCTATAATTTTGGCGAAATTAGCCCAACTTTGGTCTTGTTCTTTCTGAGTAGCTCTAACTCCCGGATTAATTAACTGCGCTTCACAGAGACCCCACCACTTATCTCTCTGTAGATAAATTTCACTGTAAGGATCCTCTTTTGGATAGAAATGCACATCCTTCCCATCCATTATCTTCAACCATCGCATACCATAATCCCTCCCTGGCAGTAGCTGCATCGGGCCGGGAGCCTGTGATAGTATAGCAGTCATGGCTTCCGCATTGCCCCCCAGAGTCTGTGAAGTTGCCCATCCCTCAATGCTCCCTTCCGGATATTCCGTCCCTGCTTTCATTCTGCGATAGGTGGCTGCGGCCCCCAAGGCTGGCATCACCCCGTGCACTACGCCCAGTACTTTTGTTTCTCCCCCTAGGTTCTGGGTGTAATGGCGGGCAACTAATCCTCCCATTGAATGCGTAATCAGGATCACTTTTTCACATTTTCGCCCTTTCTTCTGGTAAAATTGGATTATCTCTTTGTCTATTTTGGCTGCCAGATCTTTGGCTGAATCCGCATTCGACTGGAGCCAGTTATATCCCACCGCAAAAACTGGATAGATATATCGGTAGGTTAAATCAATGTCTTCTTGTTGCAGCGAAATATCCCCAGAATCCATCAATTGCGTTTTGGTCAGCAGTTTACCGCGTTCTCCCGTGGCCTCGAAATCATTCAATTCATCCTGCAACCAAGAAAGAAAGGGAGCATAGCTTGTATATGCCACACTTCCCCACCCCCTCTCCCGGCGGGTTTTCAGCAGTAAGGTCTCCTCTTTTTCATCAACCTTACCGCTATCATCTACTTCGGTTAATGACGGATCGAGTTTCTTTTTCCGAATGACAGCACTTGCACCAAGCCATGTGAAAGCAATACTCGCCGTGCTGTCAAGATTCCAGATTTTCTGGCCATTCTTACGATTGCTTTTGAGGTTACTCCCCATTACCCCTGGAATAAAAACAACGGGTATCACCCGTTCTGGATACACAATACATTGCTGAACGAGCTCACTCCCTTTTGGTTGGCTATGCAGATCGTACTGTGCATTTCCAGCTTTATCATATGTTGGATAAATTTTTATTATTTCATCAGTATCTTTCATCGTTATCAACTCTCTTTATTCACGGTGAGGCGAACACTACTGACTGCATTAAAATTCTGTCTGGATGTATTGCCATCAGATGTCGTCTTTTCAGCAATTACCCCCATATCGCTATCCAATACCGTCTGGCGATTAGATACAGGAGTCTTTGTCCCACACCAAACCAGAGTTGGCTGCACTTCATAATTACCCTGTTGATATTGATTCAACATTTGACTGGTGCTTTGCCCTGTAAATTTTTGCCACACGGCTGCTCGCTCAATAATCTTATCCGGTGCCCCGCTTTCCACTACTCCATCACCAATTCTGATATAGGCTCCACCGCTACCACACAAAATTATCTCCTTTTTCGCACTAATGACTATTTTCCCTTCACTGCTACTGATTCGAACATCCTTCAGAGCATCCAACGTCATCTCATCATTCTGCGCCTGAATTTCCATCTTCCCTTTACCAGCAAATAATTTTACCCCCTTTTTTTGGGCATACAGACTGATTAATTCACCCGCAGCAACAGTCAGTTTTTTCAGAATACTAAAATCTGTATTCCCACCACTGGTCGCCGTGATATTTTCTCCTGCGGATAATTGCAAAGTTTTCGGTGTCACCTGTGCAATGCCTTCTGGGGCAGATAACAGTAAAGCTGCTTTTTTGAGGTCTCGCAGTGTGTCACTTAGCAAAGCCTTCTGTATTTGTAAATCTGCCAGTTCTGCCCTTGCCGTCTCTGCTGCACTATTTAACGACTCTGTCAGATTCTGAGCCTGCTCCAGTTGGCTTAAAGCTGCTGCCATATCTAGCATCATTCCCTTAGCTGAAGACTGCGTATCAGCCGTGATAAACACACCAGCCCCACCACGAATGGAAACATGCCTGTCGGTACGCAGCTCAGCACCTTCCCCCCGAAGCTCCCTGGACGCATTGACGTTGTGACCTAAATTAAGCTGCGTCTTACCCCCATATTCGGTACTGAGCTTGATATGTTCCTCACCCCGTTTGTCTTCCATCCGCAGTTTGTTAAACGCAGCAGTGCGGATCACATTTCGGGTGCTGTTCTTCTCCGTCACATGGTCAACATGGCGGGAATCATGCAGGGCATGGGCGATATACGGACGGTCGGGGTCGCCTTCGTGGAACGCTATCGCCACCTCCGTTCCCTGTATCAGCGGGAAGTGAAAACCGTACACGTCGCCGCCGTAAGGCTTCGCCAGACGCACCGGCATACTTTCCTGGCCCGGATTTTTGTCATCCAGGTCAGCATCAAATTTCACCCGGTACAGGCCTGATGCATCCTGCCAGGCGTAGATATCCCCTTCTTTTGCACTGGTCACTCGGGCGGTCATGGTGCCGGTGACTTTCGGCCGCGGAAGTAAAGGAGGACGCCAGCAGATAACCTCACTGTAGGGCACCCCCTTCAGAACAACCTGCAGGGCTTCCTTACGACTCGCGGTAAAACCGACACCGGTGAGCAGCACAGGATTGTGCAGCGGCGCAGGCAGCGTTGGCGGAAGACTATCGGTAATGGTCAGAACCTGCGCGGGTGCCAGCGTGGCGTCCGTACTGTTGCCCGTTATCCGCACCTGCTCCGCCAGAAAACGCTCATGGTCGAGGCGGGCATAAAAGTTGGCCGTCTCTGGCGTCGGGTCAATTTTATCACCCTGCTCAAGATGACGAAGATGATAATGGTATACCTCACCATAGTTAATCCCGTCGCCATCGCCGCGCGTCATATCTGCCGGAGCGGACTGCAAAAGATACTGCGCTTCACGATGGTTATAGTCTTTCGTGGTGACGCTGGCTTCCGCCACGTTGTGCGTAACATTCAGCCCCCCACACTGAATCCGCCCCGTTATCATTCATGCCGGACGGGCTATTTATCGCCAGCGTCTTGTCAAACGTCAGAGCTGCCTGACTATCGCCAAAATGCACCACTTCCGTCTGCGTATCCGGTTGCAGGGTGAAAAAATAAAAAATTCCCACCTCCGCCAGAAGACGCTGGATAAATGTCAGATCGCTTTCCTGATACTGGTTAATCTGCTCGCGTTTCGGGTAAGTTTTTTTGAGCCTGAATTCAAACTCCCAGCCTTTAAGGCCGTGCTCCTGGAGAACTTCTGTCACTACCTCAGGCACCGATTTATTAACGAAAAATCGGTGGGAACGATGCTGTTTGTCCAGCAGCTTAAGGGAAGGTTCCAGTGTAACCTGATATTTTGCCTGGTCGGCAGAGCCCGATATGCGGCGAAAATCGGTGATGACACCGTGTACTGCTTTCTGGTTCACCAGATCCTGAAGCACTCCCGTACCCAATGTAAATGTTGCTGATTTACGCAGCAGCAGGCTGGCATCCAGATAGTTGTCAGTACTGGTAAAATTGATGATGTAATAATAGGTCTGACTCAGCCCCTCCCTGCCGCTGAAATGCTCAACATCCAGCGGTGACGGACAGGAAGGAATATTTAAATGGTAGCGATTCAATGGGGGAGGGATAATATTTGAAAGCGTATCTTTCAGACTCATATTGTTAACTCCATGTCCGTAATCTGTATTGTGCAGTAATTATATAATGATGGCCGTTAAGTTTTACTTTTAGGATAAATCAATGATAATCATCCCATTCATCGTAAATATATGCATATGCAAATCGATACATCAGATAACCCGCAAAAAAGACCACAGCCGAGAGCAAACCCCACAGATATTTAAATTCAGAAGACGAGAGAAAAAAGAACCAGATTGTGAATAGTATACCCGACGCACCTAACCCCATACCCCCGCCACGGATAAGTCGGGATAGGATTATAAGTAATATCCGTTTTATCTTCATAATCCACCAAAAAAAATATTTGCCAGACTTATTAGATCTTAGCTTCGATTGAATTAATGGTAATTACCCCATTCATCATATATATAACGCAGAGAAAATCTATACACGAAATAGCCAATACAGATTCCTGCTACTGACATCCCAGCCCAGTAAAAACGCATATCATTTATTGAAAAAAAGACAAACCATATTAAAGAAACAGTACCTAAAGCCCCCATTGTCATTCCGGCAGCGCAAACAACCCTGGATATAATAACTAAGGCTATTTTTTTAAAATTCATAGACCACCGAAAAAATGCTCACATATTCTGTTAAACTTTTCCTTGTCTGCATTGCTGATCTCGCAAGCCTTTTCAAAAGGTTTAACAATATCCTCAACAAGAAAATACAAAAGATCTAAATCCCCCATACACTGTAATTTATTATGCAATACGATATTTCTTCCCTTAAGTTGTCTTGATGTATAAATGGCTCTTGATACCTCACCGCCAATCGCCAGCAGTAGCCCTGACATATAACCCGAGAAAAATGCAGACACGCCGCGTGAGGATATAGCCCTTCCAAGATTAATCCCGGTAAGCTGAGCAAAAAAGACCTTCCCTATAATTTCTCCGCCTACATTACTAATAATGGTAGAAATCTTTTCCATATCAATACGCGATGCAAAATCCTCCATGAATGGACTAATAACCTTTTCAATAAGATCTCTATTGAAAGTCATTGTTTTTACTAACCTGGCCATCCTGAATTTGTCATCCTGATTCTCACGCCGGTGCTCAGTATCTATAAAATCATACCCCATATAACCGAGACTGACCGGTAAAGAAATGATACCTTTCCCGACGGCCCCAAGAAAGCCATCGCCTTTAATATTAATGGCCTCCAACATATCTCTGGCTATTTCTTTAGCACTGTCCATCTATATTTTCCTGCTGAGATTCACCATTGCTTTCATCAAACGCCATCACAATCCCCTCTTCCTCACTCCATCCCAGAGTCAGCGACTGTGGTTTCTGTTTCGCGGCCATGTAGGTCAGCAACTGCTGACTCAGCACCGGCAGGATCTGCTGGTTCAGCAGGCTGTCGATATTGCGCGCCCCGGTATCCGGCAGCAGGCAGGCCGCGGTCAGCGCGTCGTACAGGCTCTCATCAATGGTCGTGCGGATACCGTAGTGACGGGCAAGGCGCTGTGAGACCCTGTCCAGCTTCATCGCCACGATGGTGCGCATGGCGGCCTCACTGAGCGGGCGGTAGAGCACCGTCTGAAAACGCGCCAGCAGCGCAGGCTGGAAGTGGTCGCGCAGTAGCGGACGGACAAGCTCGTGCAGGCCGGCCTCTGTCGCCTCCGGCTGTTCGTCCAGCATCTGCATGATGTGGTCGCCGCCCAGGTTGGAGGTCATCAGAATCACCGTATTACGGAAGTCGATTTCACGCCCCTCGCCGTCGCGCATAAAGCCGCGGTCAAAGACCTGGTAGAACAGGTTCATCACGTCCCGGTGGGCCTTTTCCACTTCGTCCAGCAGCACCACGCTGTACGGGCGCTTGCGCACCGCTTCGGTGAGAATACCGCCCTGGCCGTAGCCGACGTAGCCCGGCGGGGAACCCTTCAGCTGCGACACGGTGTGCGGCTCCTGGTACTCGGAGAGGTTGATGGTAATCAGCGACTTTTCTCCGCCATAGAGCGCATCGGCGAGCGCCAGCGCGGTTTCGGTTTTCCCCGCCCCGCTCGGCCCCGCCAGCAGGAACACGCCCTGCGGCCCGTTCTCCGGCGTCAGGCCGGCTCTGGACGCGCGCAGGCGCTGCGCCACGGCGCTCAGCGCCGCATCCTGGCCCACCACGCGTTTACCGAGGTGCTCTTCGAGGCGTAACAGCTCCGTCTGCTCGTCCTTCATTAATGACGAGAGCGGCACGCCCGTCCAGTCGGCAATCACCGTGGCGACGGTACGCGCATCCACGTCCAGCTCCAGCAGCGGGTTGTCCTGCTGAGCTTCACTCAGTTGCTGTTGCAGGTCTGAAATCTCCGCCTGACGGGAGATATCTGCGCGGCAGGCCACCAGCGCTTCCGTGAGTTTCAGCTCCTGGCCGTACTGCGCCTCCCGTTCGTCGAGCTCCAGAATAATGCGGACCTCGTCCTGCTCGATGGCCGCCAGACGTTCATCGTGGGTGAGGTTACCCACCGCGATATCCTCCAGCAGCGCCTGCTTCTCCATCGCCAGGGCCGTGAGCTGCGCCTTCATCCGGGTCAGCGGCTCCGGCACGGTGTCGAGGCTCATGCGCACGCGGGCCGACGCGGTGTCCAGCAGGTCAACCGCCTTGTCCGGCAGCTGGCGGCCGGTCAGGTAACGCCGGGAAAGGGTCACCGCCGCCCTGACCGCCTCATCGGTAATGTGCACCCCGTGGTGCTGCGCGTAGCGGGATTTCAGGCCCCGGAGCATCAGGCAGGCGGTGTCGTCGTCCGGTTCCTCCACCTTTACCATCTGGAAGCGGCGCTCCAGCGCGGCGTCGCGCTCAAAGTACTGCTTGTACTCGCTCCAGGTGGTGGTGGCGATGGTTCTGAGTTCACCGCGGGCGAGCGCGGGCTTCAGCAGGTTGGCCGCATCGGCGCCACCGGCCTGGTTGCCCGCCCCGATAATGGTGTGGGCCTCGTCGATGAACAGCAGCACCGGGGACGGAGACTGCTGTACCGCGTCGATGACGTTTTTCAGGCGCTGCTCAAACTCACCCTTCACGCCCGCCCCCGCCTGCAGCAGGCCGAGGTCCAGCGTGCGCAGGCTCACCGTTTTCAGGGACTCCGGCACGTTCCCGTCGGCGATGCGCAGCGCCAGCCCCTCCACCAGGGCGGTTTTCCCCACGCCCGGCTCGCCGACCAGAATCGGGTTGTTCTTGCGACGCCGCGAGAGAATATCCACCATCTGGCGGATTTCATTGTCGCGGCCGAACACCGGGTCGATTTTGCCCTCACGCGCGTTAGCGGTGACGTCAAGGGTGAACTTGTCCAGCGCGTTCTGCAGGGCCGGATTCAGTTCGCCCTCTTTCACCTCACCGCCGGACAGCGGCACGCTGCCGCCCTGCGCCAGCTCCTCTTCCTGCTGTACCTCTTCGCGCTCGTCTGACTGCGCATCCAGCAGCGGTCGCAGACGCTCAAGCTGGCTCTGCCCCAGCGTCAGCAGCGGCCATAAGCCGTCGCAGCGCACCAGGCTCTGCCGGTCCACCAGCGCCATCAGCAGGTGAATGCTGCGGATATGCGCTTCGCCTGCCAGCGAGGCGCGCAGCCACGCGTCCTGCATCAGGGTCTGAGTGCTGTCCGAAAGCTGCGGGCGGCCGCGCACTGAACGGGGCAGCTTCTCCAGAAAATTCAGCAAATCCTGCCATATCCCGTCCATGTCCCATTCATAACGGCGGGCCAGCACGGTGAGGTCGCCCTCCCCCTGCTCCAGCAGCTTCAGCAGCCAGTGCTCGGGCAGGATTTCCGCATGGGCGCGGGTCTGGCACAGGGAGGCTGCACCTTCCATCGCGCGGGCACAGTAGGGGTTCAGACGACGTAACAGGCTGGCTGGATTTTCCATGAGACTCTCTCTTTATCAGTTCCGGACACGCTACCGCCCGTCGCTTTTCCTGGTATTCAGGAACCCAAAGCGCATAAGGTCGGGCAGGCAGGCTGTGTTTTTCTTTGCTGAACGTCCGCGGCTACAGGCGTTCAGCAAAAACGGCGGACGGGAGAACCCGCCCGCACGAGACTCAGGCGGTGGCGCGTTCGTTCCAGGAATCGGAATGAATGATGTTGCCGTCCTTGTAGGTCCAGGTGATTTTTTCGTAGCGCAGCTCAATCTGCTCCAGGTGGTTGTGCTTCTCGAAAGACGGATCCTTGATGTCATGCATCACCGGATTCACCTTCACCACCTTCACGTTCTCAAGCTTCGTGTTGAAGTACTCCACTTCCTGGCCGGCATCGTTGATTTTGTACCACTTGAATTCCGCAGATTTCAGGGTCTGGCCGGTGGTCACCGCCTTGTACAGATACGGGCTGGAGGAGTCGATTTCCTTGGTGAACAGGAACGGCGTGTGGATACGGGTGCCGGTCAGCTTGCCGGTGTTGTTGTCGGTCGGGATGTACAGGTTGTGTTCCTGCGCCACCACCTCGATGCTGCCTTCACGATCCTGAACGTCCACGGACCCTTTGATGTCCGCACCGCCGTCGTCCTTCAGCCACAGATAAACAGGAATTGCCATGTTAATTACTCCATTTCATTTTTTGAGACGCCATCATCCTGCGATGGCGCGGGGGTGTTGCCCGGCAGCTGACAGGCGTTCGCCTGCGGCACCAGACTGATTTCGACACGGCGGTTCAGCGCCCGGCCTTCCGGCGTGTCGTTGGTGGCGACAGGACGGCTCTCGCCGTAGCCCTGCACCGCAAAGCAGCTCTCCGGCACGTCGCCGGTGTCGCGCATCCAGTCGCGCACCGCTGTGGCGCGAGCCTGTGACAACCTCTGGTTAAGATGCGGGTTACCGGTGTTATCCGTGTGGCCACTGACCACGATCAGCCAGCCGGGCTTCGCCTTAATTCCCACCAGCGAATTCACCAGCAGCTTCACCGAGCCGGGTTTAAGTTCGGCTTTGCCGGAGTCAAACAGTGAGAGGCTGTCAAGGCGGACGGTCTTCGGCCCCTGCACCACCTTATTAATGACCGGGCGAGGAGGAGGTGGTGGAGCCCAGTCACTGAGCGCAGCCTCCACCGGCGGGATCAGACGCAGCCCCTGATACAGGCCCAGCCCGTACCGCAGCGGCGCACCGCGACGTAGCCAGTCATCCAGCAGGTTACTGTCCGCTTTGAGGCGCTGTTGTGCCTGCGTCTTCGGTGCAGGAGGCTTCCCGTCCAGGCGATGGTAAAGCGCCAGATGATCGCCGACGCTGTTGAGCAGCCGCTGGTTATTGATAAAGGAGGCCAGCATTGCCAGCAGCAGAAACAGGCCTGCAATCATTCCGGCCTGACGCCAGCGTTGCTGGCTGCGGCTGAGTCCACGGCGGCGCGATAGCCCCGCCAGCAAAATATCCGGCAGGGGCAATATCGCCGCCTGCATGTCAGCCGACGGCGGCAGGGTCGTGAGGGCCGTGATATGCTGCTGCCACAGGTTGTCCGCTTTTGCCGCCACCGGTGCCAGGCAGAATCCTGCGGCTACGGGAGGAAGGGCAGGCAAATCGCCCTGGCGGGTATTAAGCTGCGCTCCCACCGCACGGTCGTACCAAGCCTGCATGGCATCCAGCCAGAAGGCCTCCCCCAGGCGTGACAGACGGTCTGTGACAGGGCTTTCCCGCAGCCAGTCGCTCACGGGGATCGCCCCCAAAGCCGGCAGACGCACCCGGACACCCGGCAGGTCCGGCGTTACGGTAAACCAGCGGACAGGTATGTCATCCTCTGAGGCATCCGGCCGGGACGGCCCTGAAACCGTCAGGGTCACCAGCACCGGCGGCAGGCCGTTCAGCCACGGGCGACACTGAGCTACCGCCCGTTGCCAGGTCCGCAGCCACTGCCCGAACGCATCATCCGAGGTATGACGCTCCGGCAGAAGGCCCAGCATAACGGCCACCTGCGGGACGAGCGCGGGGCGCACGGTCGCCAGCTGTTCTGCCAGAACAGGGAGTTGCTCCGGATTCTCTACCGGCAGCCACCAGCCCGAAGGCGTTTCCCGGAATGGCTGACCCGATTCAGACCAGGCCGTAGCATCACCGATAATGAACAGCACGCTGCCCTGATAATCCTCCGGAGGCAGGTGGTCAGCACTGAAACGACTCAGGGCATCACGACGGGACTGCCGCAGGTGCCACTGACGCCACAGCACAAGACCCGCAGCCGTGACAACCAGAAGACAGAGGATCCACCGGGTTGTGACCGACAGCGGCCAGAAGCCGAGGATCAGCCACAGGCTTAAAAACAGGGCCAGCAGCGTCAGCAGAAGACGGGAACGTTCGTGCATGCTCATCCCAGCCCCGTAATCTGCGCCACCTGCCCGGCCAGCAAGGATGAGAGCACAAACCAGACTACCGCCAGCGCCACGATCCCCGCGCCCCATGAAAGCCAGTACATCCGCCGCCCGGTTCGACGCCCGGCGGCCCGGACCACCAGTGGCGCATCCTGGCTGAGGGCGAATGGCGGTACCCGTTCGCCGAGGGCACGCACCACATCCTCACGGCGCTCGTCATCCTGGCTACGGTACTGGCCGGTAAAGCCGAGCTGCAGGGTACGGTACAGACACATCAGCACCACCGGATCCGCTACCGGGGCTTTTAACTGCTCGCGAATACGCTCCCAGAGCTCCTCACCTGCATCAAGCCGGCCAAAAAAGTGCGCCTGCAGCGGGTCCTGCTGCCAGGTGCGCCAGCCATCATCTGCTTTGCCCCGGTTAAGGACGCTCTCGTCCAGCAGGGCACAAAATGCATAGAGCATGGTATCGATGTTCGCCTGGCTAAAGCCTGCCTCAGCCAGTTTGTCACGCGCCTGCGTGACCAGCTGCCGGGCCTTTCGATACAGCGCCCTGCCGTCCTGCACCTCCTGGCCGCTACGCAACTGGCTCACCATCAGCCAGCCGGGATAGAAAATCTGTTCAGCCTGAATGATTCCGGATTGATTCATGTCCGCAGCACCGCAAAGAGTTCCAGTTTCACCTCACCCAGCGAAGCCGGGGTATAGAAGGTACAGTTTCCCGCGTCCAGCATGGCCCGCGCCGCATCCGTGCTTAAATCCAGCGCGAAATACTGGTTTTCCAGCCGCAGCGGAATGGCGGCCGGTACATGGGTGACCGGGCGAATAACCATCCCACTCAGCGCCACATTGACCACCTCGGATACGTCATCCGGGCTCCCGGCCTTGCACAGCTGCGGGAACTTCGTCTGCAGCTCATGAGCGGGCATGGCGGAGCGAACCGATAACCAGAAATCTGCACCTTCCCTGAGGCGAGCATCATGCAGAGCGCCTCTCCACATCACGCCATCCTGTTTCAGTTCAATGGAGACGACCCGGGACGGCAGGCTGGCTTCAAGCAGTTTGTCGAGCAGGGAGAGCAGCGGTGGGAAAACCTGCTCCGGTGCATCATGACGGTACGCAGGAATATCACGCGTATCGTGCTCCAGAGAGAAGGTCAGCAGGCTGCCGGCAAGCCGGGCAAGTTCACGGTAAACCAGCTCCGGGTGACGGTCCGGTACAGCAAGCAGTTCGGCCAGTACGGGTTCTGCGCTGTTCAGGGCATTCAGCAGCCAGAACAGCGACACATCAGCCACGGCGAAATCGGCAAGCCGGGCATTACTTTCCCGGCGCATGGACATCAACCGCTGACGGCGGGCCTGAAGACGATGCAGTAAATCGGAAAGATCGCAGACCAGCGCCGGGCAGGCCGACAGGGCAAGCAGTGGCGGGATAAAGCTGCTGTCGCGCCGCCACAGCCCCTGCGCATCCCGTACCAGCCGGGTGACCGGACAGGTCAGGTACGCCGCATTCTCCTGATGGGCCATGCGCAACGTCAGGCTGTGACGCAGGACAGCCAGCTCGCTGCGCTCATGTCCGGCGAGCTCCTGTACGGTAACCCGTTCAGCTTTCCAGCGGCACGGACGTTCGCTGTCGCTGCCGTCATCAAGATTGCCACCGTTTGCGCTGAGCAACGGCAGGGCCAGCACGATATCCACGGACGTTCTGCCTGAGGCGGCCGAGAGATCGCAGACTGGCGGCAGGTTGTCAGACAGATCGGTATCAATCAGCGTGCCGTCCGGGAAGCGGACGGTCAGGCGTGTAGCGTTCAGGCGGGAAAGCGCCAGCAGGCTGTCATCAAACTCTGCCGCCACCACGCCCCACGGCTGTGCCAGCCCCATTCGGGCCACCGTATCAGCCATATGGGCATCCCATATGGCCTGCTGCTGGAACTGTTGCGGGGCCAGAAAGGCCCCGTCTTCCCATAACGGGCGAAATATTTTCATCCCTGATGCCCCGTCTTATGCTTTGGCTTTCGGCATCTGGCTGACCAGCGACAGATTCACGTCCATGCCTTCCACCTGGAAGTGCGGCACGGCAAACAGCTGTACGCGGAAGAAGCCTGGATTATCCTCGATGTCTTCCACCACCACTTTTGCCTCACGCAGCGGATGAGACGCCTGCAACGCATCGCCTGGATCGGTCATTTCAGTGACCAGGCCTTTCACCCAGTTGTTGAGTTCCAGTTCCAGCAGACGGCGATCCTTGGTGGTGCCGATGTTTTCACGCTGAATAATCTTCAGGTAGTGCGCAATGCGCGACAGCAGGAAGATATACGGCAGGCGGGCGTTGATACGGCTGTTGGCCGTCGCATTAGCGGTGTCATACAGCGCTGGTTTCTGCGTGGAGTTCGCGGAGAAGAAGCAGGCATAATCGCGGTTTTTGTAGTAAGAAAGCGGAATGAAGCCCAGATTTGAGAACTCAAATTCACGGGTTTCCGGGATCATCACCTCAGACGGGATTTTCACCTGGCTGCCGGTACCCAGATCGTACAGGTGGATCGGCAGATCCTGCACTGCGCCGCCCGCCTGCGGACCACGGATCTGAACGCACCAGCCGTTGTTGATAAAGCTGCGAACCATATTGGCGGCAAAAGCAAATGACGCACTGATCCACAGATACTTCTCGTGATCCGGGCCTTTCACCTCTTCCACATAGTTGAAGCTGCGCACCGGCACCGTATCCGGACCGTAAGGCAGACGTCCCAGCACGCGCGGCATCACCAGACCGATATAGCGGGAGTCATCCGTCTCGCGGAAGGATTTCCATTTGATATATTCCGCGCGGTCAAAGTAGTTGCCGATATCCTTAATGGCAGCCACCTGCTCCATATTTTCCTTGAGGAAAAATTTCGGCCCGGCAGAGCCAATGAACGGCATATGCGCTGACGCCGATACTTTGGAGATATTGCGCATCAGCGCCACATCCTGCGGGCTGGCGTCGAATTCATACGCGGAGATCACCGCCCCGATCGGTTCCCCGCCCGGGGTGTCGTATTCTGCGATATAGGTGTGTGCGTACAGTCCGCTCTGGATAATTTCCGGAGAGTCTTCAAAATCCTGGCGCAGATCTTCTTTGGAGACATCAAGGATTTCGGTTTTGACGTTCTGGCGGTAATCGGTGTTGTCCACCAGGTGCTTCAGACCACGCCACAGCCCCTCAACCCGCTGAAACTCCGGGTTGTGCATCACGGCATCCAGCTGGCGGCTAATCTGGTAGTCCAGCGTGGCAATATGGTGGTCAATCAGGGTCTTATCCAGCTTCTCAACTTTTGCACCTGATTTACTCAGGCATTCCAGGAACACCTGCATCCCGGCGGTCAGACGCTCGTCAGCGCTCGCATCAGACATGGCCTGCGCATCCTGCCAGATATCCAGCGCGCTCAGTTCAGAAACCGGGCTGAGATTGATTTTCTCAAACAGGGAAGCATAAACGCCGCCCGTCTGCGGGCGTTCCAGCACAACACTTTCGCCCGTAACGGCATTTTGATTTTGTACAGACATCAGCATTTCCTCATTAATCCGTTAATTCATTGCGACCGTTACGGCTGTTTCGGTGCCAGAGCAGACAATTCATCGCGCAGTTCGCGGCTGAGCGCCGGGTCAAGCAGGATTTTTTCCAGCTCTTTTCGGAAGCCCTGGTTATCCAGCAGATTCGCTTTCAAATCGCGAAGCAAATTGCGCATGGCGAGCATGGCCTTCAGTTGGGGGATCTGGCGCGCGACCTCTTCTGGCGTAAAGTCCTTGATGTCGCGAAATGTCAGGCTGATATTCTCTTCGCTGCCATCACCCGCCAGCGTATTTTCAACAGTGAGATTCACTTTCGGGGAATATTCGGAAAGCACTGCATTAAAGTTATTTTTATTTACATCGATTTTTTCACGCTCTGATAACGGTCTTTGTTCTGCACCATTACTGAAATCGCCAGTCACCAGCAATTTAAGCGGTAATTCAACTTTCTTCTGGGCTCCCCCGGTATGTAAATCCAGTTTTAAATTAACGCGCGCCTTCGGAATCTCATTCTGGAAGCTTTTCTCGCTCATAAATCCCTCTTATCACCACTGTGTGAAAGTTTCCTGACTACATTTCTTTACACGCGGATAATAGGGTAAACGCCTTAACAAAATCAAATACGCAGATCTTTGTTTTTCAACTGGAAAATTCTTAAGAATTTTCTTTCAGAAAACAGGCAATAATCCGAAAAGCTAAAAACAAGGTGTCCCAACACGCGCGTAAAATCCTCCAAAAATTCTGTAATTCCCAGAACAACTATCCAAAGAAAATGAAAACTGCAGTCACTCGTTAATTTTATTTGCAAAACGAACAAAAACTGACCTACCTAAATACGGTAATTTTTTGCAATCCTTTAGAGAAATATCTCATTAAATTACGTCAATGAATAATTCTGAAATACCTCCGCACCGCCAGACGTTACGCGGGGTGTGCTAAAAAGCGTAATATTTACGTCCATTTCTGGACTATCCCTAAAAAGTGCTAATAAAAATCGATAAGTGTGATGCCAATCACAAACATAGGATCACCCCTCTTTTTGCAATGAAGAAAAATCCGGGCAAACATACCCCTCCATAACAATGAACTGCACCTCAACAGTTGGACACCCAACTGAGTAAGGTGCAGATTCATCCATCGTAGCAGGATGCCCGGACCGGAACTGATAGCAGCATTTACCGAAGAGCATTCCTTGCCTGTCAGCATGAGGGGCAAAAAATTATTTTCTCTGTAACGTTACGCTTTCGTCTGCCCATTCCCACGCTTTATCACCGGTATATCGCCCGTATCATTCAACGCGCCCGGAAACGTCTTCAACCACTGCGCGACTTTCTGCTTATTTATATTCACCACGCTCATCCCTTCCAGACATCCCCATAATTCTCTTGTATGCTGCGGCGTAATCACAATGCAGTCTTTCATGGCGCGGATTTTTACCGGCATACCGTTGATAAAGCCCGCACGGGTTAACCAGTCGCCGCCCAGAAGGAGGTATTTCATGTCTATGCGCGCATAAAGTTCGAAGCAAGCGGCACTGTCCTGCGGCGTTTCCGCGCGGGGATGGACGGGCGCCGCGTTGGGCGGGTTGCCGTGCAGACGGCGGGCGCTGTTTTTGCGTACCAGCTCACGGTTTTCAATCATGCCGGTGAAAGCGTCTGATTCTGTTTTGCAAACAGTAAACTCTGGCTTAAAATTCGTCGCAGCCATTTTCAACTCCTTCATAGTTGTTTGTGGTTAGCGGTATGGGGGTGTTGCAGCACCTTCATATCGCGAATTCTTCGTTAAATATTCCTCGATACTTCCTTTGCCGTTCGGCGTAATTTCTGGTGCTTATTATACAGGGCTGAATATAAACACAGCGGTTTTGGGTGGGGTAAATTTGGAATTTGCGAGGGGGATTCAGGAAATAGAGTAGTGTGCGGTAAGATCATGTTTTTGTTGACTGCGGGTTGATTGGTCCGGGTTTTGCGAGCATCATCGCAATTATTTACCTTTTTCCGTAACGCGATGGCTTCCAGCAAAACTCTCGAACAGGCAATTGCCGACATCACCATCTGGCGCAAAGGCGCACAGCGTGCGCCGCATAAACCTTTATTGCTTCTGTACGTGCTGGCGAACTATCAGCAGGGACATGCGCGGCTGTTTGATTACGGAACCGAGGTTCACGAGCAGCTGCTTAGCCTGTTAGAACGCTTTGGCCCACAGCGGAAGGCGCATTATCCGAATATGCCCTTCTGGCGGCTCAGAGGGGATGGATTTTGGGATCTGAAGAATACTGAGTTCTGTTCGACCACTGGCAGTAAGCAACCGCCTGTTAAAGAACTTGTGGAACATAACGTCGCAGGCGGCTTTGATGAAGAACACTTTGCGCTACTGAGCAAGAACAAAAATCTGATCGGCTCGCTGGCGCAGCAGATCCTTGAAGCACATTTCCCTGAAAGCATTCAGGAAGAGATCGCGGATGAGATGGGCTTTAATATCCAGCAGATCCGTAAGGTTCGAGATCCGCTGTTCCGCCAGCAGGTGCTGCGTGCGTATAACTATGAGTGCGCAATCTGCGGGTTTAACATGCGACATGATAACGCCTCTGTTGGACTTGAAGCCGCACATATCAAGTGGAAGCAGTTTGGCGGACCATGTGAGATCCCGAACGGACTAGCGTTGTGTGCAATTCATCATAAGGCGTTTGATAAAGGATCGATTGGACTGGATGAAAGTATGCGGGTGCTGGTGTCCGAGGCGGTGAATGGGAGCGGGATTGTTGGGCGGCTGTTCTGGGATTTTGCCGGGAAGCAGATAGCGTTGCCGATGTTAAAAGGGAATTATCCGAGGGAGGGATTTGTGGATTGGCATAGGACAGAGGTGTTTAGAGTGTGATTTAAGACGTCCCCTACCTTCATATTGATGACGCTTGATGAAAAATTGATTTTTATAGGTATTTTCAAAACTAATATTATCTAATATTCCTAAAAGAGATAACTATAATTTTTTAAAATGGAATTAACATGAAATTCGTATTCAGCCAATTCATCCTCTACTTTGCCGAGGTTAGTTAACCAAGCAAAAAAATAAATCCGAAGGGTTCTTAATAAAGCCACATCTATAAATAAAAAAATATTAATAACTCCCTCGTCCTGAGAAGGATATGCAGTATATTTTACACTCACCATAAACAGAACAAAACATCAATAAATCAAAGGGTTACACAAAAAAAATCAGAAAATTCATGACCTACACTTCCATTGGGATGAATTAATACAAAAATTCTCCCCTCAAATACAAACTGAAACAAAGAAGAGGGTTGAACTGGATCAAAAGATGAGTTTATCAATGCAAACTCTGCATACAGTTCATTTTTTTCCAAACCAAATCTCATAGCTATATTTTTAATCAATCGTTCTTGCGCCAATGAAGATTTTTTTATTTCGAGCAGTTTAAGTTCATCGCTATAATTATAACGACCTTTGATTTCTCCGACTAAAATCATTTTCCCCCTTATAGCGATAACATCCGGAAAAACTGTCTTATTTTTACCATTATCCTTATAGGATATGCTCAAATGGGCCTGCCCACCTGAGCATACAAGCTGTACTACCTGCCAATTATTAGATTGCAGGTATTTTCTGAATTCATTAACCATCAATATTTCATTAGAAAAATCACCCTGCATTAAAGAGAACCCCGTCCTTAAAGATAACGATATCAGCCAACTCCGCATAAATCCTTACAGGCTTTGATTTTGTTTCCTTACATCCATATCGCATATGATAATTGTATGTTTTAGCATTTTTTGGTTCAAACGGATTATTAAATGGACATGACTTCGCAACGAACTTACCCATAACATCAGTAATTTCTTTTATAGATACATTCTCTGCATAAGCAACCATATTATGGTATCTTTCCCTCGTACTTTTTCCAAACCTTGCGAAAGCAATATCATAATATCCAATCATACCAACATAAGGATCGCCTGCATGAGCTGTTATTCTAGTTGGATAAAACACCAATGACTCCTTCCTATCTAAAATATAAGAAGGGATTTTCGAGCATAGTGCTTTATGTAATGGTGAGCTTGCACTGATTTTGTTTATTAGCTCTTGAGTATCAATAAGCTCAAGTTTAACTGTGGAATTTTTATCTCCACCGCCCGGATTAGAAATTGAAGGGACTCCTGCTCTGTATGCGTTTGTACGAATCATATCAGTAAGTGTACTAACTAGTTTCTTTTTTGATAACGACTCGATATAATTTATATCTTCGCGAGATTTGACACACTCAAATATAAATTGCTTTAGATACTGAATCCCTTTACTATCAATTAAAGGATATTGAGTATTTTTTTCATTAATTAAGAAATGATTTTCATCCGAAGGCCAATCCAGAACAAAACATGGTGTTTTAAAAACATCCATTAATCTAACCGCACCATACTCTATCGCAACACTCCGTTTGTATATTCTCTCCCCAGAGTTTTCTCTTTTAATGGAGGGTATAATCAGAATACTCGGGCAGCCACTGCTAATTGACGCCAGCATTCTTGAAAATCTCTGTAGTGAATGCTGGTATTGTGGCGTACAACAAGCAAATTCAATTGAAAGCAACGGCTTTTCATGGCCATCATGTTGCATGGACACGATTAGGTCAGGCTTATCAAGATATAAAATATCGGATACATATGCGGGAAGGTCAGTATATTCACTAGTATCATTCCTGCTAGGCATTTTTTTATATGTCACATCCATATCAACCAAAGATGAAAACCAAGATTTTACTGATTCATCGCCTTCATAATAAACGATTATTTCCATGTTTACGCTCCAAAAACTTTAATATAAGATTTTGATAAAATCTCAGAAAACAAAGGAGGGACGGCATTCCCTATTAAATAATATTGCGTAACTAAACTACCGTAAAATATAAAGTCATCCGGGAACGACTGGATCCGTGCACATTCTCTAGGTGTTAACAACCTGTTCTCAACAGGATGTACAAAACGGCCTACAGTAATTTTATCCATACCAGCAACTATTGTTCCTGATGGTAATTCCCAACTCATACGTCCATAGATGTTCTTAGCATGACCACCTGAGCCATACTCACCTTCTACCATTTTGATTAAATGTTCGGTTAGCAAATTTTTGGGTACGTTTAGCAATCCGCCCCCAACAGGGACATGCTTAAACCTCTCAACCAATTTATCGCTGTGATTCAACGACTTATGGTTGAAAATCTTCAATTCTTTGTCAATGTACTCTTCACCAGGACCTATAGAAGGTAGATCACCGATTAAATCATATAAGGTTGTATGTGTGTTTTTTTTATGGCTTTCAATAGCGTTTATAAATTCAGAAAGAAGTGGTTCTTCGTTTGATTTACATGCAAATAAAAAAAATCTCTGTCTAGTTTGACCTAAACCAAAATCTAACGAATTCAATATGACTGTTTTATAAACATATTCAGATTTATTAAAAATACGCTCAATAGCATCAATAAAAAAACCACCATTAGGATGTTTTTTAGATCTAATAGCTTTAACATTTTCCATTATTATAAATCTAGGATTTATTTTAATAGCAGTGTCTAAAAATGCATCCACCAAGATACTTTTTTTGCAATCAAGCTCTCTTTTCCCAAGCGTACTAAATCCTTGGCAAGGCGGACCACCAATAACAAGGTCACATCGTCCTTTAAATTGGCTGATTATTTCATCTCTATCCTCTTCAAGTGAAAAATCGCTCAATTTAAAATCAATGCCTTCATGATTTAAGTCATAATTGCGTTTTGCTTCCTTCCATATATCCGTAGCTAATAACCCTTTAAAATAAGGAGATTTGTAGAATCCCCATGACAACCCACCGCATCCTGAAAATAAATCTATATAAGTTATTTTTTTTTGCATAATTCTTTCACTTTCTCAGCAATAGACTTAGCTAGTAACGGGGGAACAGAATTACCTACTTGAATATACTGCTCTCTCATATTACCGATAAAATTAAAATAATCAGGGAAGCTTTGTATTCTAGCTGCTTCTCTAACAGAAAGAGTTCTATTTTCAGTAGGGTGAATATATCTATATCCATCCATACCTATGTGAGCAAGAACAGTCCACGATGGTTTATTCATATCCAATCGTTTTAATCTATCCTGAAATCTCCCCTCATTAAAAGGCAATATATTTCTAATGCTTGGATCAAGATCCATATATTTATCACCCTGTTTCATGTGAGGGAAAACCTTCTTAGCTCTCTCGTTTGAAACCCTACAGATGTTATTACCAACAACTCCAGTGCTATTTCTTATCGCCACTTGAAAATCAGTCAAGTTATTATTTAAGGAATAAGGAAGATTTCCTGCTCGAATTCCATCATAAATAATTGGCAAATCAGCTATTGCGTCATAAACAGTTCTTGGGTTTTGTATAAATCTTGCAGTCGGGAAAACAAACTTTCCTAATTTACTGCCTACTATGAATAATCGTTTTCTTTTCTGCGGAACACCATAATGTGATGCATCCAAGATATCATAACTAATTTCATAACCTAACTCGCTACAAATAGAGAGTATTTTCTTGAAAATTTCGCCATTGTATTTAGTTTTTAAATTAGGAACATTCTCCATGACAAACACATCGGGTTTGAAATAAGAAACATAATCAAAGTAATTTTTGAATAAATAGTTTCTTGGATCATGCTTAATATCTTTGCTAGATATTGACTCAATTTTTGATCGACCAATACTAGAAAAAGTTTGACATGGAGGCCCTCCAATTATTATTGTTGGAGTATTACATGAAATCTGTGTTTTCTCAGAGAATTCCTCTGGGGAAATCTTGGTTATATCGCCAGATAAACTCTTACACTCAGGGAAGTTAAGAGAATGTGTTTTTGCGTATACAGGCATAAGCTCAATTGAAGCTGATATGTTAAATCCAGCCATGCTAAAGCCAGTACTCATGCCCCCTGCACCAGAAAACAAATCAATGATTTTATACTCTTTCATACGCTCACCAGAACAACAAAAACACTGTGTATATAAACAGACATTCTGCAACACATCATCTGCATAATCAAGTCAAACCTAGCTCTTAAAGTAAGCTAAATGACCTTAACGAACAGCTAACTTGCCCCTTCACTTCTATTGGCAGATGCACCTCAATAGCACTTTTCAGTAACAACCCCCTCGCTGTACTCTCCCTCCATCATAACGAAGATGCCTAAACTAATTGCAGGCAACGCTGGAATACGACTGTGTTATAGTCATTGCGACAAGGGAAAAATATAATGATACAATTCGCAAAAACGAATCATAAAATATAAACTGCTATCTATTCTGTCAAGTAAAACCCAGGAAACATTAATACAAATTTTTAATTTTAAGAATAGTATATCTAAGAAATAACAACCAATTCGTCCAAAAACTCAGTAAAAAATTCATCCATTTACTCTGTTTTTCAGCTAAACACGCATCCTTAACACTCTTAAAGAAAAAGATTTATATAAATTAATATTGCAGCCCTGACATTAACTATAAAACAATCTATTTAATGCAAATAAAAACTTAAATCTTTTATATTTATAAACCACCATCATAAACTTATTATTCTTAACAGCTTTTAATTGCATACGAATAATTTATATATGATTGAGATCTTTTTAAAGCACATGTTGTACATTTTAAAATTTGTAATTAATGCATCAAAATAAACAGTGTAACATTACAAATAAAAAACTAATTCTCGTAATTCTCGTAATTCTCGTAATTCTCGTAATTCTCGTAATTCTATTCATTTTTTTCAAAATAATCATTCTTAGGACAGTCTGTTTAATTTATTTGTATTTATCAAAATACCCTAGCCCAATTTAGGCTGCATTTAAGTATACAACGAAATAAATCAATTGTTCAAATTATACGAAAAATAGCCAGCGTTGTGTTGTGATATTTGAGATTTTATTAACAAGAAATTTGTTAAACAGACACAAAAAAAGCCGCCCTTAAGCGACTTTGATTTGCATCTTTTGGTGCCGAAGGCCGGACTCGAACCGGCACGTATTTCTACGGTTGATTTTGAATCAACTGCGTCTACCGATTTCGCCACTTCGGCACTGAAGGGGATGCGGAAACGTTGTGGATTATACCTGTCGCGCGCCGCCATGCAAGCGACGACGCGCTAAACCCGCGCTAAGTGCCCAAAAAACCAGCGCCCTTCGTCAGTCCAGCTCAGACACCGCCAGCCGAATCACCCTCGCCGCCTTCTGCTCCGGCAGCGCCAGCACCTTCGCCCACATCTCCTGCACCATATCGCAGGAGAGCTTCTCTTTGCCCACCGCCTTCTCCGGCATCTGCAGCAGCTGGATGTCCTCGCCGTACTTATCGGCAAGTGCCTTCATAATCGGTCGCACATCCTCGATAGCCGCCTCGCGTTCGGCCTGGGTCACGGTGTGGCGGTTTTTGCCGTAGGCCGCGCGCATCATGTCGGCGTCGGCCTGCATGCGCCGCGCCATCAGGTCTTTATCCAGCATGCGCATCGGGTTGATGCCGCCCTTCACCATCGGGTAGAGGAAGCGGAAGCAGGCGTCGTCGCTCACCTTCTGAATGGCGGCGGTCTGCTCCATGTTGATGGTCATGTAGTTCACCACGTTGGCGTCCGGGGCGTTCTGCAGGCGCGTCATCTGCAGATGCAGGATCTGCGGCTGGATGGTGTCGATAATCTGCTGCTCCGGCTCGCCCGCTTTTTGCAGGGCGGCCATCTGGTCGAGGATGCGCTGATGCAGCGCGGGCTCCTGCTCCTTAATCACCTGCCAGGCGGGCATCGCGTTGAGGGCGCTATCCATCTGCCGTTCCGGGGCGCGCTGCCTGTCGAAAAACCCCCAGAATGCCACGGCGGCAGCAGCAATGACGACAATCACAATACGGGTCCACGTTTTATTCATCTCGCATCCTTATCCTTGAATTATGCCGGTTTACACCGGCACGCCGCTGTGGAAGCGAAACTCGTGGTCCGGTGTCGAGATAAGTGTGGCTTCAATTTCACCAAAAAGCTTTATCCGCGGTGAGATATCGTCGTCGCTCACCTGCTGGGCCAGCGCCAGGTAGTCCTGATAGTGGCGCGCTTCCGAGCGCAGCAGCGAGAGATAGAACTTCTGCAGGTCGTCGTCGAGGAACGGGGCCAGCGCGGCGAAGCGTTCGCAGGAGCGGGCTTCGATGTAGGCGCCGCAGATGAGCTTGTCGATCAGCGTCAGCGGTTCGTGGGTGCGCACTTCCTTCAGCATCCCTTTGGCGTAGCGGCTGGCGGTGATTTTGACGTACGGAATGTCGCGGGCCAGCATCGCCTCGCGCACCTGCCAGAAGTGGTGCAGCTCCTCTTTAATCAGCAGCACCATGCTGTCGATGAGCGCCTGGCCCCACGGGTCGTCGGTTTTGGGCATCACGCTTTTGCCAATCTGCCTGTGCAGGGCGATGAAGTCCGGCTCCGGGCCATCGCGGAAGGTGAACTGTTCGTAAGGTTTGAGCCAGTCGAGCAGCGCATCGGCACCGCTTTCGTCGGCGACGTATTTACGCACCAGCAGCAGCGCGGTCTGGGCGGCCTTGAGCTCGCACACCATGTGGTCGGTGAGCAGCAGCGGCAGGTTCGCCGGGTCGCGGGCTTTATCAATCCATGCTTGCGGGGTCGGGCACTGGAGGAAGTTAAGTACAGGGGCGAGTATCTGCGGGTAATCCATGGTTCTGCCTTGAAAAAGCGGTGGCGTGCGCCACCGCCTGAAACGCTTAGTGACGCACGCCGTCGTCGTCTTCGTCGACGTAATCTTCGTCGTCGCCCTCTTCGCCGTCTTCACCGTTCGGATCTTCGAAGTAGGTTCCCCAGCCGTCGTACTCCACGTCAAACTTCTCGGCCAGGTTCATCAGCTGTTCTACCTGCGCGTCGATCAGCTCCGCCTTCAGCGCGCCTTCGCTCAGGATGTCGCAGCAGATGACGGTGTCGCCCTCTTCCACTTCCAGCTCTTCCGGCTCGGTTACTTCGTAACCCAGCTTGAAGGCCTCTACCGCCAGTTTTTCCAGCGCGTCGAAATCATCCGCAGAGAAATGGTGCTCGATGGTGTAAAGCGCGTCCGGATCGCTACCGTCTTCCAGCAGCTCTTCAATAATCAGACGCGTCTCTTCGCGTTGCTCTTCCAGGTGTTCCGGGTTTGCCATGGCTCAATCCTCTTTAAAGTGCGGCAGATACTTCTATTTTCACACACGGACGGGTTTGCCTCCACCTTTGTTAGAAAGATTTGTGAAACGGGGTTGCAAATGAATAATTACACATATAAAGTGAATTTTAATTCAATAAGTGGCATTCGCCATGTGAGGATAAAATGTCCGATTTGTACAAGAAACACTTTCTGAAATTGCTCGACTTTACCCCTGCACAGTTCACTTCTCTGCTGACCCTTGCCGCACAGCTCAAAGCCGATAAAAAAAATGGCAAGGAAGTACAAAAGCTTACCGGTAAAAACATCGCGCTCATCTTCGAAAAAGACTCAACCCGTACACGATGCTCTTTCGAAGTTGCCGCATTTGACCAGGGCGCGCGCGTCACTTATTTAGGGCCGAGCGGCAGCCAGATTGGGCATAAAGAGTCAATTAAAGACACCGCGCGGGTTCTCGGGCGGATGTACGACGGCATTCAGTACCGCGGCCACGGTCAGGAAGTGGTGGAAACGCTGGCGCAGTACGCGGGCGTGCCGGTGTGGAACGGGCTGACCAACGAGTTCCACCCGACGCAGCTGCTGGCGGATCTGCTGACCATGCAGGAGCACCTGCCGGGCAAGGCGTTTAACGAGATGACGCTGGTCTACGCGGGCGACGCGCGCAACAACATGGGCAACTCGATGCTGGAAGCGGCGGCGCTAACCGGGCTGGATCTGCGCCTGGTGGCTCCGAAGGCCTGCTGGCCGGAAGAGAGCCTTGTGGCGGAGTGCGCTGCGCTGGCGGAAAAGCACGGCGGCAAAATTACCCTGACGGAAGACGTGGCGGCGGGCGTGAAGGGCGCGGACTTTATCTATACCGACGTCTGGGTGTCGATGGGCGAAGCCAAAGAGAAGTGGGCGGAGCGGATTGCGCTGCTGCGCGGGTATCAGGTGAACGCGCAGATGATGGCGCTTACCGGCAACCCGGACGTGAAGTTCCTGCACTGTCTGCCCGCGTTCCATGACGACCAGACTACCCTCGGCAAGCAGATGGCGAAAGAGTTCGATCTGCACGGCGGGATGGAAGTGACGGACGAGGTGTTTGAGTCAGCGGCGAGCATCGTGTTTGACCAGGCGGAAAACCGGATGCATACGATTAAGGCGGTGATGGTGGCGACGCTTGGGGGTTGAGTCCTCTGCGCGCTGGTGCCCTCACCCCGGCCCTCTCCCACTGTACGGTCCGGGGACATAGTGAACACTTGTTCGGGGACATGGTAGACACTTACAACTAAGGCATAAGAACCCGTTTATGGAGTCGCTTATGCCCTGGGATGCGAGAGATACCATGTCATTACGTACCGAGTTTGTTTTGTTCGCCTCGCAGGACGGGGCGAACATCCGTTCCCTCTGCCGTCACTTTGGCATTTCACCTGCGACCGGCTACAAGTGGCTTCGCCGCTGGGGAGAGGAAGGTGCCTCCGGCCTTCAGGACCGCCCGCGCATACCGCACCATTCCCCGAACCGCTCATCTGACGACATCACTGCCCTGCTGCGTATGGCCCATGGCCGCCATCAACGCTGGGGCGCACGCAAGATAAAGCACTGGCTCGAAGACCAGGGGCACACTATGCCCGCCTTCAGCACCGTCCATAACCTTATGGCCCGCCATGGTCTGCTGCCGGGCACTTCACCGGGCATTCCCGTCACGGGACGGTTCGAACATGACGCGCCGAACCGCCTCTGGCAGATGGATTTTAAGGGCCACTTTCCCTTTGGCGGGGGCCGCTGCCATCCGCTCACCCTGCTGGACGACCACTCCCGTTTTTCCCTGTGCCTGGCGCACTGTACCGATGAACGGCGCGAGACCGTGCAGCAGCAGCTGGTCAGCGTGTTTGAGCGTTACGGCCTGCCGGACCGGATGACAATGGACAACGGCGCCCCGTGGGGAGACACCACCGGCACCTGGACGGGGCTGGAGCTGTGGCTGATGCGTCTGGGTATCCGGGTGGGGCACTCCCGGCCGTATCATCCGCAGACGCAGGGCAAGCTGGAGCGTTTTCACCGCAGCCTGAAGACGGAGGTGCTGCAGGGGAAGTGGTTTGCGAACGAGGGCGAGCTGCAGCGCGCCTTCGACCACTGGCGGACGGTATATAACCTTGAACGCCCGCATGAGGCGCTGGATATGGCGGTGCCGGGCTCGCGGTATAAGCCGTCTGTACGGCAGTACAGCGGCAACACACCGCCCCCGGAATACGACGAGGGCGTGATGGTCAGGAAAGTGGATATCAGCGGAAAGCTGAGCGTGAAAGGGGTAAGTCTGAGCGCAGGCAAGGCGTTCAGGGGAGAACGGGTCGGGCTGAAGGAGATGCAGGAAGACGGCCGCTACGAGGTGTGGTGGTACAGCACGAAAGTGGGGGTGATCGACCTGAAGAAAAAGTCGATCACCATGGGTAAAGGATGTTAAAAAGTGTTCACCATGTCCCCGAACACCTGTCTACCATGTCCCCGGACCGTACACCCACAGGGAGAGGGAGCAAACCGGCTCTGCTTCATTGATTTTTCACCCTGAAAAAGGTACGTTTTCGCCTTAATTCCAGCGTGGACATGCCAGCATTATGCCGATTATTCAGTCTGTTGAACGTGCGTTGCAGATCCTCGACCTGTTCAACGAGCAGGCCACCGAGCTTAAGATCACCGACATCAGCAAACTGATGGGGCTGAGCAAGAGTACCCTCCACTCGCTGCTGAAAACCCTGCAGCTTCACGGCTATATCGATCAGAACCCGGAGAACGGCAAGTATCGCCTCGGCATGAAGTTGGTCGAGCGCGGTCATTTCGTCGTGGGCTCCATCGACATTCGCCAGAAGGCGAAAGGCTGGCTGACGGAGCTGTCCCGGCGGACCGGGCAGACCACCCATCTTGGGATCCTGGACGGGCGTGAAGGGGTTTATATCGAGAAGATCGAAGGCAAGCTGGCCGCCATCGCCTATTCGCGCATCGGCCGCCGCCTGCCGGTTCACGCCACCGCCATCGGCAAGGTGTTGATTGCCTGGCTGGGCGAGGCCGAGCTGAACGCCCTGCTGGAGGGCTATCAATACACTACCTTTACGCCTGCCACCCTCGCCTCTCGCGAAGCCTTAATGAGCGCCCTGGCGCAGACCCGCGAGCAGGGCTATGCCCTGGATAGCGAAGAGAACGAGCAGGGCGTGCGCTGCGTGGCGGTGCCGGTGTGGAACCATGAATCCCGCGTGATTGCCGCCCTGAGCCTGTCGACGCTGACCTCCCGCGTGGACGACGCTGAGCTGGTTAATTTCCGCGAGCAGCTTCAGCAGGCCGGGCTCCAGCTCTCACGCGCGCTGGGCTACCCGGCCTGAGCCGTTATGCCGGCTCGTAGGTGAAGTAGTCGAAGTCCGCGTGGCAGCCGTCGCCGCTGATGTCCTCGCAGTGCAGCCCCACAAACGCGCCGGTGAAGAAGCCGCGCCCGCCGATGTAGTCGTCCGACAGCTTCCACGCCTCATACGTTACCGGCACGGTGTGCCACGTCTCGCCGTCGAACGAGTAGCTGTAGCGGTAGACCAGCGTATCCACGTCCACCCGCAGCCAGATGCTCTCCGCACTCTCCGGCACCGGAATCGGCTGCTCGTGCAGCGGCCACGACGGCACGTTGTGGTCGAGCTGAATCACCTTGATGGTTCTCCCCTGCCCCTCCTCGTAGTCCACAAAGCAGTAGCTCCAGTTTTTGCTGTTGTAGTAGCAGGTCAGCCCTGCGCTCTGCTGGAAGTGGACAGGCGAGAACTGCATCCGCGTCTCTGCCCGGAAGGTGAAGTGCTGCCAGCGGCGCGCCACGGTCGACTGGGTAAAGGTCGAGTTGAGCGAGTCGTTGCCGTAGAGCCGTAAATAGCCCGGGCGCGCGGTGAGCGAGCCGAGGGTGTCGTCGAACGGGATGCGCAGGGTTTGCAGTTCCGGGTCAAGCGTGCTGCCGTCGAAGTCCTCCCGCCAGCTGCACTGAATGGATGCAGGCTGTTCCGCCACCTGCGGGCCTTTAACGGCCAGCTGCGCGTGCTTGCCGCCTTCCACGTACGGCCAGCCGTCGCGCCATTCAATGCGGGCGATGCCGGTCTCGCGCCCCAGCGGGCAGTAGCCGCGCCCGCCGGATGCCAGCAGCGGCACGCCGGGCAGGCGCAGCGGGCGGCTGGTGAGGTAGGCCATGTACCATTCCCCGGTGTGGGTCTGCAGCAGCGAGCCGTGGCCGCTCTTCTGCAGCGGGTTCTCCGGCAGGTGCCAGCTGGTCATCATCGTCACGTCCGGGTGCAGCTCGTACGGCCCGTCGATGGTTTTTGAACGCAGCACCACGACGGCGTGCTCGTAGCTGGTGCCGCCCTCGGCGACCATCAGGTAGTACCATCCCGCGTGGCGGTACAGGTGCGCGCCTTCGGTGTAGCAGAGCGGCGTGCCGGTAAACAGGGTTTTGCGCTCCGGCAAGAGGGTGCCGGTCTGCGGATCGAATTCCTGCATTACAATGGTGTTGTGCGGGTTGCTGTGGTGGCGCGGCCCCCACGGGCGGTAGAGGTAATACTTGCGGCCATCGTCGTCGTGGAACAGGGACGGGTCAAACCCGCCGTTGCCCATCGGGATCGGCTCGCTCCATGGCCCCTCGATGGACGGCGCGGTGACGAGGAAGTTGCGGCCGTTTTTCCACGGCGAGTCGACAATCTTCACGTCGGTGTAGAGCAGCCAGAATTTGCCGTCGGCGTAGCTCAGGCACGGCGCCCAGATGCCGCCGGAGTCCGGGTTGCCCTTCATGTCCAGCATCGACACGCGGTCCAGCGGGGTGCTGACCAGCGACCAGTTTTTCAGGTCGCGGGAGTGGTAGATGCGCACGCCGGGGAACCACTCGAAGGTCGAGGTGGCGATATAGTAGTCCTCGCCCTGGCGGCAGAGGGACGGGTCCGGGTTGAAGCCGGTGAGTATCGGGTTAGTGATTTCCATATTGCCTCCGGTTAATGGGATGCGGCTGTCGCAGCGTCGGGAACGGCCTCGCCCTGCGCCGCGCGGTGCCTGATCAGCTGCTGGCTGATGGCCTCCACGCGGGCATCGGTGAGCTTATAGAACGACAGCATGATGAACATGCCCGCGTAGAGCACCACCGGCACCACGCAGAACAGAATTTTGATGGTGGTGAGCACCTCGACCGGCTGCACGCTGCTGCTGGCGGAATAGTTGACGTACGCGAGGATCCAGCCCACCACCGCCCCGCCAATCGCCAGGCCAATCTTCAGGCTGAACAGGTAGGTGGAGAACACCAGCCCGTCGAGGCGGCGCCCGCTGCGGCTTTCTTCGTAATCCACCACGTCAGAGGCCATCAGCCACTGCAGCGGCGTGGTGGTGTTAAAGACGAACAGGAACAGGATGTTGAGGGCAAAAATCAGCGCGATGTGCTCCGCCGGGGTGACGAAAATAAGCAGGCTGATCAGCGAGTAGGCGACGATGATCCACTTGAAGGCGGTGACGCGGTCGAAGCGGCCCAGCAGGCGGGAGGAGCAGAGCGAGCCGAACATCGTGGCAAGGCTGCCGTAGAGTAAAAACTGGGTCGCCATCTCCGGGTGATCCATCACGTATTTCACGAAGTAGAGCGTCGCCCCGCCGCGCACCACGTTGGAGCAGGTCGCCATCATCTTGAACGCGCACATGATCCGCCACTGGCCGTTGCCCAGCAGCAGCTTAAGGTCTTTCGCCACCGACGAGCCCGGCTGCACCTCAAAGGTGTAGCGCTCTTTGGTGGTGAAGAAGCAGACGTAGAGCAGCACCACGCCGCTCAGGCCCAGCACGCACATGGCGCCGAAATAGCCCACCTGCTCGTTCCCTTTACCGATGATGCTGACCAGCGGCAGCGCGATGCCGCTGATGGCGAGCGAGCCCGCCGCCGCCAGGAAGAAGCGCCAGGACTGCAGGGCGTGACGCTCTTTCGGGTCGGCGGTAATGACGCCCGGCATGGCGCAGTACGGGACGTTAACGAAGGTGTAGACCAGGGTCAGGAGAATGTAGGTCACGCAGGCGTAGACGATTTTGCCCTGCGCGGAGAAGTCCGGCGTGTAGAAGGTCAGCACGCAGACGATGCCGAACGGGATGGCGCCCCACAGCAGGAACGGGCGGAACTGGCCGTGCCGCGTGCGGGTGCGGTCCACCAGCAGCCCCATCAGCGGGTCGGTGACGGCGTCGAGCACGCGGGAGACCAAAAACAGCGTGCCCATAATCCCCGCCGACAGGCCGAAGACGTCGGTGTAGAAGTAGGCCAGCAGGAACATCGTGGCCTGCCAGACGAAGCCGCAGGCGGTGTCACCCAGCCCGTAGCCAATTTTGTCCTTCATGGTTAATTGCGTCATCAGAATTACACCCTTATGTAGTGTGCTGAATTACAACATCGTGTAGGAGGAGTGTAATGAGCTGTTCAATTAACCAGCAATGGTCATATCTTATTTCTGAATTACGTTATTTTGCTTTTGTGACGCCAGCGATATATCTCAACTTATTGTTTATATTGAAAAATAACAGACACAAAAAAGCCGCCCGCGGAATATTTTCCGCAGACGGGTTTATCTCAAAAAATAATTAAATGCCGAGCGCTTTTTTACCGGCGTTAATTACCTCAATGATTTTATCGGTGTCATAAATACAGCCTTTCCAGGTGCCGCCGCTCACCGACTGCAGCGCCGCCCACAGCCGGGTATCGTCCGGCAAAAAGTCGTGGGCGTGCAGGTCCGGGTGCGTCTGCCTTACTGCCAGCTCGCGCGCCCCCTCTTCCGGCGTCAGCGGGTTTTCTGCGGTACCTATAAAGTTCACGCTGCCCGTTAACGTCAGGCGATCCACGGCAATCTCAATGATGTCGTTATCGCGCAGCTTGCCAATCGGCCCGCCCGCCAGCGCCTCCGGCGACACGTGGCCGAAGCAGGCGCCCGTCGACACGCCCGAGAAGCGCGCATCGGTGATTAACGACACCGTCTTGCCCCACGAGATATGCTTCAGCGCCGAGGTGAGCTGGTAGGTCTCTTCCATGCCGGTGCCGGACGGCCCGCCGCCGATCACCACCATGATATCGCCCTGCTTAATCTCTTCCCGCTTGATGGCCTTAATCGCCTGCGCTTCCGAGACAAACACCCGCACCCGGCCGGTGTGGCGGTAAACGCCATCTTCGCCCACCACCGACGGGTCGATGGCCGTGGCCTTGATCACCGACCCTTCCGGCGCGATGTTGCCCGTCGGGAAGCAGACCGTCGAGGTCAGCCCTCTCGCTTTTGCCTTCTCCGGCGGCAGGATCACGTCATCCGGATCCACGCCGTCCTGCTCGCGCAGGCACTGGCGGAAGCGCGCCCGGCGCTCGGACGCCTGCCACCAGTCGAGGTTCTCGCCCACCGTCTGGCCGGTGACGGTCATGGCGTCCAGGTGCAGCAGGCCGAGTTCGCGCAGGTGGAGCATTACCTCCGGCACGCCGCCCGCGAGGAACGCGCGCACGGTCGGATGATAGTCCGGGCCGTTGGGCAGCACGCTGACCAGGCGCGGCACCCTGCGGTTGACGCGCGTCCAGTGCTCAACGTCCGGAATAGTGCAGCCCGCCGCGTGGGCGATGGCCGGGATGTGCAGCAGTAAATTGGTGGAGCCGCCGAACGCCGCGTGGATCACCATCGCGTTTTCGATGGCTTTGTCGGTGAGGATATCGCGCGTGGCGATGCCGCGGTTATCCAGCTCGCTCACCGCCCGCGCCGACTGGCGGGCGATCTCCAGCCACACCGCCTGCCCGGACGGCGCCAGCGCGGAGTGCGGCAGCGCCAGACCCAGCGCCTCCGCCACCACCTGCGAGGTGCCCGCCGTGCCGAGGAACTGGCAGCCGCCGCCCGGCGAGGCGCAGGCGCGACAGCCCAGCTCGGCGGCCTCCTGCAGGGAGAGTTCGTGGTTGGCGAAGCGCGCGCCGATGGTCTGCACCTTGCCCGCGTCTTCCCCCACGGTCGGCGGCAGCGTCGCCCCGCCCGGCACCAGAATGGTCGGCAGATCGTGCATCGCGGCCAGGGCAATCATGGTGGCGGGCAGTCCTTTATCGCAGGTCGCCACGCCGATCACCGCCCGGCGCGTCGGCAGGGAGCGGATCAGGCGGCGAAACACGATCGCCGCGTCGTTGCGGTACGGCAGGGAATCAAACATGCCGTGCGTGCCCTGCGAGCGACCGTCGCACGGATCGCTGACAAAAGCCGCAAACGGGATCCCGCCGTTGCGGGTGATCTCCTTCGCCGCCGCCTGCATCTGCATGCCGATCTCCCAGTGCCCGGTGTGGTAGCCCAGCGCAACCGGGCGTCCGTCTCCGGCGCGGATGCCGCCCTGGGTGCCGATAATCAGCACCTCTTTGCCGGTCAGCTTGTTGGCATCCCAGCCCATCCCGGCGTTCTGCGTCATGCCGAACAGGTTGCCGCTGGGGGATTCCATCAGCATCTGCGGGGTCAGCGGCAGCGCGCCCTGCGGCCCCGCCGCGTGGGTGATCACCGCATAAAACGCATCGTCCTGTGGGGTGAAAATGTTCTCGATGGTCATGGTTATCGTCCGGCTCAGCAGAGTTTGAGCTGTTGCAGCAGGGTTTTCAGCTGCGCCTTACGCGGCTCGTCCAGCGCGGAGGCGGGCGGCAGCACGTGCGTGGAAATCGGGCGGCCGCAGAGCACTATCGCCTCTTTAATGACGTTCACAAACGGCGTATCCAGCTGATACATCTGCGGTATTTGCAGTAAGGTCTGATGATACTCAGCCGCTTTCGCCACGTCTTTATCCCGCCAGGCTTTCAGAAGATTCACCGACACCTGCGGGGCAAAGTTGCCGCTCGCCGAAATCGCCCCGTCGCCGCCGAGCAGCAGGGTATTAAACAGATGATCGTCGTAGCCGCACAGCACGGTGAAGTGCGGATGGGCGGCTTTGACGGTGTGGATCATGCTGCGCAGGTGGGCCACGGAGTCGATGGTGTCTTTAATGCCGACGATGTTACTGCGCGAGTCGGCCAGGGTTTTGACCAGCGACGGCGTCAGATCCTGCCCGGTCAGCGCCGGGAAGTTATAGAGCATCACCGGCAGCGTGACGCTGTCGGCAACCTGCTCGAAATAGCAGATCAGGTTCGCTTCCGATACCTTCCAGTAGTAGGGGTTAATCACCACGATGCCGTCCGCCCCCGCCTGCTGGGCGTGCTGGCTCAGCGCAATGGTTTCCCGGGCGTTGGTGCCGCCGGTGCCGATCAGCACCGGCACACGACGATCGACGTGTTCAATAGCAAAGCGGGCAATGGTTTTACGCTCTTCGGCGCTGAGCTGGGAGAACTCACCGCCGCTGCCCAGGAAGAACAGGCCGTCAACGCCTGCCGCGATCAGATCGTCGATCAGCGCGGCGGTGCCCGGCTTATCAAGCTGGCCATCGGCGGTAAAAATGGTGGAGACAGGGGGAATGATTCCCGTGAACAACGCGGACTGCGGCATGAGATCTCCTTGCTGAATCATTTTGTTCTACATTATAGAACAGCGTTCATTAATTTAACGATCATACTATGACGCAGAAAAAGCACAGGTAAATGAGAAGGGAAGAGGGAGTGCGGGAAGTTTAAGCTGGATCACATATTAGAGGGTGCGGTCTGGTGCCCTCACCCTGACCCTCTCCCACAGGGAGAGGGAACTTTTACACCCTCTCCCCTTGGGAGAGGGCCGGGGTGAGGGGAAATTACTCCACCAACATCTTAACAACCACTTTCCTGACCTTAGCAGGCGCCCCCACCGCGCACAGCGGCTTATGTACTTCACCCGGCCAGAACACCACGAAATCCCCTTCGCTCAGCACCACGGTTTTCTCCTGCTCGCCTTCCGGCAGGAACGCGATGTCTTTATCCGCCAGCCAGTCGGTGTCCGGCGTGCCGTGTGGCAACGTACTGAACGTCATCCCTTCCTGCCCTTTGAGCACAATCTGAATGTCCAGATAGCGCGCATGGTACTCCGCGCGGCGCTCGGCAAACGGCTGGGTCATGTCTTCGGAGACCAGATAAAACAGGCTGTTGCCGCTGATGTCGTGCTTGCCGATCGGCGTGGCGTCGGTGACGTGTGCCTTAACGTGCTCAATGGCCTGACGCAGCTCGACCGGCAGCCAGGACTGAAGATGATGAATGTTGCCAATAATCATGGTTGAATCCTCAAAGTAAAACATCGTTTCATTTTTATCTTTTATACGAGGATTGTCTCGTTCACACCAGCCCTTTTTAGGCAAGTTTTGCGCGAGCGCATGTTTATCGGTAAATGTGTTAATCCTATGTTAATTACACGCCGGCAATTATGCAGCGGTTATGCATAACCTCATTCGGCGCGTTTTACGTGCCCGGCATAATCGGCTGAAATACAAGGTTAATTCACAAAACCTGCTGCCGCATCACACTTTATCACTTCGATTATTTCCTTTATAACTCCATATTTATTTATTGATTTTTCTTAAGTCAAAAATAGTTAACCGGCATTTCTGCATAGCCATTCTTTCGACATGATTTTATCTTTTAAAATCAAACACATGACCAACCATTTCAAAGTATTTAATTCTACAAAATAATAACAACCTCAAATAATGCCAGCAGATCCTGCTTAGCTATTCATCTGCCCGTAATATGAAATTAATCATTATCTGATGCGAATCATGCAAATGAAAACAAACCTCTTAATATCCGATTTCGCGTGAGCAATATCACATTACGGATTATTTAACTGCCTAGTATAAATCACGAAATCAATTGAGCTTAGCCGCCATGCAATTAAATACATTACATGGCGCATGCCCTTTTTATTCTGAAAAACAGTTAAAGGAATAATTATGGAAAAGCATTACGTCGGTTCTGAAATCGGTCAATTGCGTAGCGTTATGCTGCACCGCCCAAATTTAAGTCTTAAACGTTTAACGCCGTCAAACTGTCAGGAGCTGCTATTTGACGACGTGCTCTCGGTTGAGCGGGCGGGTGAGGAGCATGACATTTTCGCAAACACGCTGCGCGAGCAGGGTGTGGAAGTCCTGCTGTTGACCGACCTTCTGACACAAACCCTTGATATTGAAGAGGCTAAGGCCTGGCTGCTGGAGACGCAAATCTCCGACTACCGTCTCGGGCCAACCTTTGCCGGCGACGTCCGCGGCTGGCTGGCGGATATGCCGCACCGGGAACTGGCGCGCAGATTAAGCGGCGGATTAACCTACGGCGAAATTCCGGCAGCCATTAAAAATATGGTGGTGGATACCCACACGGCGAATGATTTTATTATGAAGCCGCTGCCGAACCATTTATTTACCCGCGACACTTCTTGCTGGATTTATAACGGCGTCTCCATTAACCCGATGGCCAAACCGGCCCGCCAGCGCGAAACGAATAACCTGCGGGCAATATATCGCTGGCACCCGGCGTTTGCCGACGGCGATTTTATTAAGTATTTCGGCGACGAGAATATTAATTACGACCACGCAACCTTAGAGGGCGGCGACGTATTAGTGATTGGCCGCGGCGCGGTATTAATTGGCATGTCTGAACGCACCACCCCGCAGGGCGTGGAGTTTCTCGCCAACAGCCTGTTTAAACATCGCCAGGCCGAGCGCGTGATTGCCGTTGAGCTACCGAAGCACCGTTCCTGCATGCACCTCGACACCGTCATGACCCACATCGACGTGGATACCTTCTCCGTCTACCCGGAAGTGGTGCGCAAGGACGCCCAGTGCTGGACGCTCACCCCGGACGGACGCGGCGGCCTGCTCCGCACCCAGGAAACCGACCTGCTGCACGCCATCGAGAAGGCGCTCGGCATTAATCAGGTACGCCTGATCACCACCGGCGGCGACGCCTTTGAGGCCGAGCGCGAGCAGTGGAACGACGCCAACAACGTGCTCACTATCCGCCCGGGCGTGGTGATTGGCTACGAGCGCAACGTCTGGACCAACGAGAAGTACGACAAGGCGGGTATCACCGTGCTGCCCATCCCGGGCGACGAGCTGGGACGCGGGCGCGGCGGCGCGCGCTGCATGAGCTGCCCGCTGGAACGAGACGGAATTTAAAGGAGCCATCATGGAACGAAAACCCACTCTGGTTGTGGCCCTGGGCGGCAACGCGCTGCTCAGGCGCGGCGAACCGCTGGAAGCCGACATCCAGCGTCAGAACATCGAGCTGGCCGCCCGCACCATCGTCGGGCTGACTGAGCAGTGGCGCGTGGTGCTGGTGCACGGCAACGGGCCGCAGGTCGGGCTGCTGGCGCTGCAGAACAGCGCCTACGACAGGGTCGCCCCCTACCCGCTGGACGTTCTCGGCGCGGAAAGCCAGGGAATGATCGGCTACATGCTCCAGCAGGCGCTGAAAAACAACCTGCCCCAGCGCGAGGTGAGCGTGCTGCTCACCCAGGTGGAGGTGGACGCCGCCGACCCGGCCTTCAGCAACCCGACCAAATACATCGGCCCGGTGTACAGCGAAGCGCAGGCGAAAGCGCTGGCCGCCGAGAAAGGCTGGGTGTTTAAGGCCGACGGCGGCTACTTCCGCCGCGTGGTGCCCTCTCCGCAGCCGAAGCGCATCGTTGAGCGCGACGCCATCGCGGCGCTGATCCAGCGCGACCACCTGGTGATCTGCAACGGCGGCGGCGGCGTGCCGGTGGTGGAAAACACCAACGGCTACCGCGGCATTGAGGCGGTAATAGACAAAGACCTCTCCGCCGCCCTGCTGGCGCGCCAGATTGAGGCGGATGCCCTGCTGATTTTGACCGATGCCGACGCGGTGTATCTCGACTGGGGCAAACCAACCCAGCGCCCGCTGGCGCAGGTCACGCCGGAACTGCTCAGGGGCATGCAGTTCGACGCCGGCTCGATGGGGCCGAAGGTCGCCGCCTGCCGCGAGTTTGTTGAAGCCTGCAATGGGATAGCCGGGATCGGCGCGCTGGCCGACGGCGCGGAGATCCTCGCGGGCGAGAAAGGCACGTTGATTCGTAACTGAATAACTTCACACCTCGCCCCTCACCCCTCACCCTAACCCTCTCCCCTTTGGGGAGAGGGCCGGGGTGAGGGGTGCGGGCACCAGACAGCTGACAATTTAAAAAGGATTCCCCCATGACCATTAACCTGAAAAACCGCAATTTCCTCAAGCTGCTGGACTACACCCCGGCAGAGATCCAGTACCTGATCGACCTTGCCATCGAGCTGAAGGCGGCCAAAAAAGCCGGGCGCGAGAAGCAAACCCTGGTCGGGAAAAACATCGCCCTGATCTTTGAAAAAACCTCTACCCGCACCCGCTGCGCCTTTGAAGTGGGCGCGTTTGACCAGGGCGCGCAGGTCACCTACCTCGGCCCAAGCGGATCGCAGATTGGCCATAAAGAGTCGATGAAAGACACCGCCCGCGTGCTGGGCAGGATGTACGACGGCATCGAATACCGCGGCTACGGGCAGGCCATCGTCGAGGAGCTGGGCGAGTACGCGGGCGTGCCGGTGTGGAACGGCCTGACCGACGAGTTCCACCCCACCCAAATACTCGCCGACCTGATGACCATGCTGGAGCACGCGCCGGGCAAAGCCCTGCCGGAGCTGAGCTTTGCCTATCTCGGCGACGCGCGGAACAACATGGGCAACTCGCTGATGGTCGGCGCGGCCAAGATGGGCATGGATATCCGCCTGGTGGCGCCGAAATCCTTCTGGCCGGAAGCCGGGCTGGTTGAGCAGTGCCGCGCCATCGCCAAAGAAACCGGCGCGCGCATCACCCTTACCGACGACGTGGAGGAAGGCGTTAAGGGGGCCGATTTCCTCTACACCGACGTGTGGGTCTCCATGGGCGAGCCGAAGGAGGCCTGGGCCGAACGCGTCAGCCTGATGAAGCCGTATCAAATCAACGCGCACGTCATGAAGGCCACCGGCAACCCGAACGTCAAGTTCATGCACTGCCTGCCGGCGTTCCACAACGAGCACACCAAAGTGGGCCGCGAGATCGAGATGGCGTATGGCCTGAAGGGGCTGGAGGTGACGGAAGAGGTCTTCGAATCACCGAACTCCATCGTCTTCGACGAAGCGGAGAACCGCATGCACACCATTAAGGCGGTCATGGTGGCGACACTCGGCGACTAATCACCGCCCGGCGCGCCGCGGGGTGCGCCGGGTTTCAGGAGAACATCATGGGCAAGTTCAAGTTTCCCTCCGCTTACACCATCCTCTTTGTGCTGATTGCCGTGGTTGCCGCGCTGACGTGGATTGTTCCGGCGGGGCAGTACCATATGGCAATGAACGAGGCGCTCGGCAAGGAGGTGCCGGTTGCCGGCACCTACGCGCACGTTGCGGCGCACCCGCAGGGTCTGGTTTCGGTGCTGATGGCCCCGATTGCCGGGCTGTACGATCCGGAGTCCGGCCAGGCCGGGGCCATCGACGTGGCGCTGTTTATCCTGATCATCGGGGGATTTCTCGGGATCGTCACCAGAACCGGGGCGATTGACGCCGGGATCGAGCGCGTCACCACCCGGCTGCGCGGGCGCGAGGAGTGGATGATCCCGATCCTGATGGCGCTGTTTGCCGCAGGCGGCACCATCTACGGCATGGCCGAGGAGTCGCTGCCGTTCTACACCCTGCTGGTGCCGGTGATGCTGGCCGCCCGTTTTGATCCGGTTGTCGCCGCCTCCACCGTGCTGCTCGGCGCGGGGATCGGCACGCTCGGCTCCACCATCAACCCGTTCGCCACGGTGATCGCCGCCAACGCCGCCGGGATCCCCTTCACCAACGGGATCGCCCTGCGCGTGGCGCTGCTGGTCATCGGCTGGGTCATCTGCGTGGCGTGGGTAATGCGTTACGCCCGCAAGGTCCGCCAGGATCCGTCGCTGTCGATCGTGGCGGATAAGCAGGAGGAGAACCGCGCCCACTTCCTCGGCAACAGGGGCGAGCAGACGCTGGAATTTACCCCGGTGCGCAAAATGATTCTGGTGATTTTTGCCCTCGCCTTCGCGGTGATGATTTACGGCGTGGCGGTGCTGGGCTGGTGGATGGCGGAGATCTCCGCGGTGTTTCTCGCCAGCGCCATCATCGTGGGGCTTATCGCCCGCATGAGCGAAGAGGAGCTGACCTCAACCTTTATCAACGGCGCGCGAGATTTGCTGGGCGTCGCGCTGATTATCGGCATCGCGCGCGGTATCGTAGTGATCATGGATAAGGGCATGATTACCCACACCATTTTGCACAGCGCCGAGGGGCTGGTGACCGGATTGTCGACGGTCGCGTTCATCAACGTGATGTACTGGCTGGAGGTGGTGCTGTCGTTTCTTGTGCCTTCTTCGTCCGGCCTGGCCGTTCTGACGATGCCGATCATGGCGCCCCTTGCCGATTTCGCTAACGTCAACCGCGACCTGGTGGTTACGGCTTACCAGTCGGCGTCCGGCATCGTTAACCTTGTCACTCCTACCTCTGCCGTTGTGATGGGCGGGCTGGCTATCGCCCGCGTGCCCTACGTGCGTTATCTGAAGTGGGTCGCGCCGCTGCTGGGGATATTAACGGTGGTGATTATGGTGGCGTTGAGCCTGGGTGCCTTGTTGTGATTTGCCGGATGGCGCTGCGCGTATCCGGCCTGCGGATCGGTGCGGTGCCACCGGTTATTTCGGGAACTGATATGGGAACTATGATGGATTACGAAGAGTACTCTCCCAAAGAGCAACTACAGCTAACGGTCTGCCAGCGTCTGATCGCGGAAAAGAGCTATCTCTCTCAGGAGGAGATCCGCCGCGACCTGCAGGAGCATGGTTTTGAGACCATCAGCCAGTCCACCGTTTCACGTCTGCTCAAGCTGCTTGGCGTCATAAAAATTCGCAATGCTAAAGGGCTAAAGATTTATTCGCTGAATCCACAGCTGCGCCCTGCCCCCGACGCGGCGCGCACCGTCTCGGAAATGGTGGTAAGCGTGGAGCACAATAGCGAATTTATCCTTATCCATACCGTGGCGGGATATGGCCGCGCGGTGGCGCGTATTCTGGATTATCACCAGTTACCGGAAATATTAGGCGTGGTGGCCGGAAGCAGTATTGTCTGGGTCGCCCCCCGGGTAGTGAAGCGCACCGCGCTGGTGCATAAGCAAATTAATTATTTACTCAGAACGCATTAATATTCACAAAGAACCGTTTGCTTTGAGTAAAGCGTGCATTAAATCGCTTGATCCGAAAAGCGAGCTGCGTATAATGCCCGACAATTTGCCGGGAGGAAGCATGGTCAAGCGTGTACGACATAACGTCTTACCGCGTCTGAAATCAGACGCTGGCCTGCCGTTTTTCTTCCCGTTGCGTAATCTATTCCCAGAGCCCCTCATTTGAGGGGCTTTTTTTTGCCCGGCGTCAGGAGATAAACATGAATCCGCTTTATCAAAAACACATCATTTCCATAAACGACCTCAGCCGCGAAGAGCTGGAACTGGTTCTGGAAACCGCGGCAAAACTGAAGGCCAATCCGCAACCGGAGCTGCTGAAGCACAAGGTGATTGCGAGCTGCTTCTTCGAAGCCTCGACCCGCACCCGCCTCTCCTTTGAAACCTCCATGCACCGCCTGGGCGCGAGCGTGGTGGGCTTCTCGGACAGCAGCAACACGTCGCTGGGCAAAAAAGGCGAGACCCTGGCGGATACCATTTCAGTGATCGGCACCTACGTTGACGCGATTGTGATGCGCCACCCGCAGGAGGGCGCGGCGCGCCTGGCAACCGAATTTTCCGGCGGCATTCCGGTGCTGAACGCCGGTGACGGTGCCAACCAGCACCCGACCCAGACCCTGCTGGATCTGTTCACCATTCAGGAGACCCAGGGCACGCTGGAGAACCTGAACATCGCCATGGTCGGCGACCTGAAGTATGGCCGCACCGTCCACTCCCTGACCCAGGCGCTGGCAAAATTTAACGGCAACCGCTTCTTCTTCATCGCCCCGGACGCGCTGGCGATGCCGCAGTACATTCTCGACATGCTGGACGAGAAAGGCATTCAGTGGAGCCTGCACGCCAGCATCGAAGAGGTGGTGGGTAACGTGGATATTCTCTACATGACCCGCGTGCAGAAAGAGCGTCTGGATCCGTCCGAATACGCCAACGTGAAGGCGCAGTTCGTGCTGCGCGCCAGCGACCTCGACGGCGCGCGCGACAACATGAAGGTGCTGCACCCGCTGCCGCGCATCGATGAGATCGCCACCGACGTGGATAAAACGCCGCACGCCTGGTACTTCCAGCAGGCCGGGAACGGCATCTTCGCCCGCCAGGCGTTACTGGCACTGGTTCTGAATCGCGAATTAGCTCTGTAAGGGGAAACGACCATGACACACGATAACAAACTCCAGGTTGAAGCCATCAAGCGCGGCACCGTGATTGACCACATCCCTGCACAGGTGGGCTTTAAGCTGCTGACGCTGTTCAAGCTGACCGAAACCGACCAGCGCATCACCATCGGCCTGAACCTGCCGTCCGGTGAAATGGGCCGTAAGGACCTGATCAAGATCGAGAATACCTTCCTGACCGACGAGCAGGTCAATCAGCTGTCGCTGTACGCGCCGGACGCCACGGTTAACCGCATCGACGATTACGACGTGGTGGGCAAATCCCGTCCGAGCCTGCCGGAGCGCATTGAGAGCGTGCTGGTCTGCCCGAACAGCAACTGCATTAGCCACGCCGAACCGGTTTCCTCCAGTTTTGCAGTGAAAAAACGCGCCGATGACATCGCGCTCAAATGCAAATACTGCGAAAAAGAGTTTTCTCATTATGTGGTGCTGGCCAACTAATTGAGGTTGGTAATGAAATCCCGGCTGTTATAATGGCCGGGAACATTCTTAACGCTGTAATTCTGGAGAAAAAATGAGCAAAGTACTCGCGACGGAAAATGCACCAGCGGCCATCGGCCCTTACGTTCAGGGCGTTGATCTGGGCAGCATGATCATCACTTCTGGCCAGATCCCGGTGAATCCAAAAACCGGTGAAGTGCCGGCAGACGTGGCGGCGCAGGCGCGTCAGTCGCTTGAAAACGTGCAGGCGATCGTTGAATCCGCCGGCCTGAAGGTGGGCGATATCGTCAAAACCACCGTTTTCGTAAAAGATCTGAACGATTTCGCCACCGTTAACGCTACCTACGAAGCGTTCTTCACCGAACATAACGCCACCTTCCCGGCGCGCTCCTGCGTGGAAGTCGCCCGTCTGCCAAAAGACGTGAAAATTGAAATTGAAGCGATCGCCGTACGTCGTTAATTCATTTCAATAAATAAAGGGTAGCTCAGGCTGCCCTTTATTATTTTGGCTATTTTTACTCTCGACATTCAATGACGCCATACGCGGTCCATTAATAAACTGCAGTTGCTTTGTTATCTTCTTTTAAATGGACTAAGAATGAAAATTTCAAAAATTGCGTTGGCGATCGCAACATTAACCGTCGCCTCTTCCGCACTCGCGCATGGATATATTGAATCACCCGCCAGCCGCGCTTATATGTGTAAGCTCGGTCAAAATATTGACTGCGGTTCCGTACAGTACGAACCGCAGAGCGTGGAGAAAACCTCCGGTTTCCCGACAGGGGCGATGCCGCCTGACGGCCAGCTTGCCAGTGCGGGGATTGCCAATTACTCCCAGCTGGATAAGCAGAGCCTGAACGCATGGACGAAAAACCCTATAACAGCGGGCCCGCATGAGTTTGTCTGGTATCACACCGCGCCGCACAAAACCACCAACTGGCGTTATTACATTACCAAACAAAACTGGGATCCAAATAAGCCCCTGACCCGCGCTCAGTTTGAATTAACGCCGTTCTGTACCATTAATGGAAATGGCCAGGCACCCGCAATGCGTCAGGCGATGAAATGTAATGTGCCGTCACGTACCGGCTATCAGGTTATTTATGGCGTCTGGGAAATTGCTGATACATCTAATAGTTTCTACCAGGCCATTGACGTTGATTTCGGTAACGGAGGCAACGTAACGCCGGATGAAAATACAGGTATCGAATCTGAGTGGAGCAAAACGCTCAGCGGCCAGATTGCGGGTAATAACCTGAACGTCGGCGATAAGGTCATTGCCCGCTTCTTCGACGCGCACGGTGAAGTGACTTCCCTGCGCACCGAACTGACGATTGCCACTGCCGCTCAGGGTGATGCCAACCAGTGGTCTTACGATCTGGCGCAGAAAATTAACACCGCGCACGACGATATCCGCGTCGGGGTGAAGGATGAAGCGGGCGAAATTAGCCCGGTTCACGGCGCGAACAGCGTATTCGTCAAAGATGGCAGCACCCTGCAATCCGTTGCGATTTCATACGAAGAGCAGAAGGCGGACGTCAATGAAACCATCGCCGTTACCGATTTGCACTACAGCAAAATCGAGAACGGCAGCGCGACCGTGACCTTCCACGTGAATACCCACGGCAACGTCGATTTCGAAGCCCACGTCATGAACCATCACGGCGCGGAAAAAGGGTATCTGAAGCAGGAGATGAACAACGCGAATCAGGACGTCACCATGACGCTGACCGGCGTTGAAGCGGGTCACCACATGCTGAAGTACTATGCCACCAATAAAGACGGCACCCTGTTTGCGCAGGACGTACTGAACCTGATGCTGGAAAGCGATGCCGCGGCGGACACCGGCGGCCAGCACGACTTTATCTTCCCGGATAATATCGCGTCCTACAAAGCGGGTACCGTGGTGCTGCAGCCTAAAGACGGTAAGACCTACGAATGTAAGCCATTCCCGTACAGCGGCTACTGCGTGCAGTGGAGCAAGTATGCGACCCAGTTTGAGCCGGGCACAGGTTCACACTGGAAAGAGGCGTGGGTTCTTAAGCACTGAGTCGTCTGATCCCCTCACCCTAACCCTCTCCCCAAAGGGGAGAGGGAACCGATCGAGCCCCTCTCCCCTTTGGGGATGTACGGTCCGGGGACATAGTGAACACTTGTTCGGGGACATGGTAGACACTTACAACTAAGGCATAAGAACCCGCTTATGGAGTCGCTTATGCCCTGGGATGCGAGAGATACCATGTCATTACGTACCGAGTTTGTTTTGTTCGCCTCGCAGGACGGGGCGAACATCCGTTCCCTCTGCCGTCACTTTGGCATTTCACCTGCCACCGGCTACAAGTGGCTTCACCGCTGGGCGGAGGAAGGGGCCGCGGGCCTTCAGGACCGCCCGCGCATACCGCACCATTCCCCGAACCGCTCATCTGACGACATCACTGCCCTGCTGCGTATGGCCCATAACCGCCATCAACGCTGGGGCGCGCGCAAGATAAAGCACTGGCTGGAAGACCAGGGGCACACTATGCCCGCCTTCAGCACCGTTCATAACCTGATGGCCCGCCATGGTCTGCTGCCGGGCACTTCACCGGGCATTCCCGTCACGGGACGGTTCGAACATGACGCGCCGAACCGGCTCTGGCAGATGGATTTTAAGGGCCACTTTCCCTTTGGCGGGGGCCGCTGCCATCCGCTCACCCTGCTGGACGACCACTCCCGTTTTTCCCTGTGCCTGGCGCACTGTACCGATGAACGGCGCGAGACCGTGCAGCAGCAGCTGGTCAGCGTGTTTGAACGCTACGGCCTGCCGGACCGGATGACGATGGATAACGGCTCACCGTGGGGAGACACCACCGGCACCTGGACGGCGCTGGAGCTGTGGCTGATGCGTCTGGGTATCCGGGTGGGGCACTCCCGGCCGTATCATCCGCAGACACAGGGTAAGCTGGAGCGTTTTCACCGCAGCCTGAAGGCAGAGGTGCTGCAGGGGAAGTGGTTCGCGAGCGGGGGTGAACTACAGCGCGCCTTCGACCACTGGCGGACGGTCTATAACCTTGAACGCCCGCATGAGGCGCTGGACATGGCGGTACCGGGCTCGCGGTATAAGCCGTCTGCACGGCAGTACAGCGGCAACACACCGCCCCCGGAATACGACGAGGGCGTGATGGTCAGGAAAGTGGATATCAGCGGAAAGCTGAGCGTGAAAGGGGTAAGTCTGAGCGCAGGCAAGGCGTTCAGGGGAGAACGGGTCGGGCTGAAGGAGATGCAGGAAGACGGCCGCTACGAGGTGTGGTGGTACAGCACGAAAGTGGGGGTGATCGACCTGAAGAAAAAGTCGATCACCATGGGTAAAGGATGTTAAAAAGTGTTCACCATGTCCCCGAACACCTGTCTACCATGTCCCCGGACCGTACACCCCAAAGGGGAGAGGGAACCGATCGAGCCTTCTCTTCATCGGTGAGAGGGGAACGATAGAGCCCCTCGCCCCTTTGGGGAGAGGGGTTGGGGTGAGGGGGTTCTTTCCTACTGATTCCGCGTCGCTCTGAGCAGCGTCTCCAGCGGATACACCGCCGCAATCACTACCTCATCCTGAATCTTCGCCGCGTTATCCAGCTCGCTCTGAATCGACGCGATCTCCTTATCGTCCAGCGTCCCCTGACGCGCCACCAGATCGGTAAGCCTCAGGCCAATCGACGCCAGCTTGTCCACCTCCTGAATTACCGGCTTGATCGCCTTCAGCTGATAGCTGTTTTCGCTTAACGCCAGCGCGTCGCTGGTGTTGTTCTGCCAGCGGTTAAACACGTGGCGCAGCGCGTCGGCGCTTTCCGTGTCTTCCGCGTCGCTCACCAGACGGTCCGCCCATTTGCTCATCTGACGCACGGTGGCGCTTTCGGCGTTCAGCGCATCGGCGAGCCTGTTTAGCGGTTCAAACTGATGGTAGTTTCCGGCCTGGAATTTGAGGTGCTGGCGGGTGTAATACTGGGCCGGCTCAAGCGCCTGGGCGAGAATTTGCAGTGGGAGCGTATCGGCGTTATTGGCCAGGCGCGTGAACTGCACCTGCTGCTGGGTATGCTGCTGCAGCCCGACCGATACCGTCGACCGGCTGCCCATCGCCTGCAGGCGGGTATACATGTTGTCGACGTCGTTTACGTCCTTCGCCGACCATAGCCGCTCCGCCACCGCAAAGGCGCGCGGCCACAGGCGGATATCCAGCACCGGCGCGACCACGTTTTCCGCCCACAGCGCGGCTTCACCGCCGAGCAGGTTGGCCTCATTCGCCACGTCCGGCACCACCGGCAGGATGCCTTTTGGCACCTCGCTCAGGCGCGTGCCGCTAATCGGGTAGCGGGCATTGCCCACCAGGAAATAGCCGCTCAGCTTATCGTTCTCAACGGAGACGACCGGGCGCGTTTCGCCCATCCAGGTGTCGACGGTAAACGTCACCTGGTTGTCATCGCGCCATTCGATATCCTGCACCGCGCGACGCGACTTCCCGGCAAAATCGATAAACCCGCGCCACCCCGACTCCCCTTTCACCAGCGTGAAGCTGCCCTCTACCGGCTTGCCCTTCAGCCGCTGCATGGAGAAGGCCCAGCTCTGAACGCTGTCGGTATCGGCTATCACATCCACGCCGTTCAGCCCCTGCGGGACAATTTCATTGCGATAGTGATAGGCGGTGGACTGAGGCTGGTCGAGGTAGAAGCCCGTTGAGAGAATGCCCCTGTAGCCGTTCTGCGCCACCTGCCCCAGCGCGTCCTGCCCCTGCCAGGACTGGATCAGAATGCTTTTCGGCAGGTCAGGATGGTAGATCTCATCCCAGCCGACCATCTGCCGGTGATGCTTCTCGAGGATCGTCTCCAGCCTGCGGTTAAAGTGAGCCTGCAGCGCGTGGCTGTCCGCCAGCCTGTTATCGCGCATGAACTGCTGAATGGCCGGATTCGCTTTCCACTGGCTGTCGTCGACCTCATCGCCGCCGATGTGCAGATACGGATCCGGGAAGATCGCCGCCAGCTCGCTGACCATCGCGTCGGCAAAGGCGTAGGTTGCCGCTTTGGTGGGATCCAGCACCGGCTTCAGCACGCCCCAGTGGCGCTCCATTTCGTACGGCCCCGGCGCGCTCATCAGCTCCGGGTAGGCCACGGCAATGGCCGAGGCGTGGCCCGGCATGTCGATCTCCGGCACCACGCGGATGCCGCGCACGGTAGCGTAACGCACCACCTCGCGCATCTGTTCCGGCGTGTAGAACAGCCCGTCGCTGGCAAGCTGGGTCAGCTTAGGATAGCGCGCTGAGCTGAAGCGCCAGCCCTGATCGTCGGTCAGATGCCAGTGCAGAACGTTAAGCTTGGCCGCGGCCATGCCGTCAATCTGGCGTTTGATATCCGGGAGCGGGATGAAGTGGCGCGCCGAATCAAGCAGCAGCCCGCGCCACGGGAAGCGCGGCGAATCCTCAATCTCGACCCACGGAATAGAGGTGTTTTCCGCGCCGTTCTGAATGAGCTGGAGCAGCGTTTCCATGGCGCGCAGCGCGCCGAAGCGGGTGTTGGCGGAGATAGTTACGCCACTGGCATCCACCGTGAGCGTATAGCTTTCGTCGCTGTCCGGCAGCGGCTGCGGCTTGACCTTTTTGACGATAGCGATGCGGATGGTTGGCTTTTCCGGCTTGTCGGCCTGCGGCTGCAGGGTCCAGCCGGTTTGCAGGGCGATGCGCTGGCGCAGGCGGTCCACCGCCTCACCCAGATCGTCGCCGCTGACGCTGACGGAAACGTTGTTGCTCAGCACCAGCGCGCCCTGGGTTGTCGGGCGTTCGACCTTCGCAGGCCAGGGCATCAGGGGAAGATCGCCTGCCGGGGCGGCAAACGCGGAGGCGCCGAGCATTAGCCCGGCGGTTAAGAGAGCGTACCGTAACATGAATGTTCCTTATCTGACGGGCCAAATACAGGCAAAACATTCTGTTAACATGCGCTCAATTTGTCGTCAAGCGAATGCGCCGACGGAGATCACAGGTTGTTGAATTTGGGAGAAAAGCCAGTCCCCTCACCCCGGCAATCTCCCCAAAGGGGCGAGGGTGTAATCATCCCCTCTCCCTTCCAGGGAGAGGGTCAGGGTGAGGGTAAGTTTTTACTGCCACCCGTACCGGCGCGCATAGAATCCTTTCACCAGCTGCGTCAGCACCATATAGCCCGCGAGGATCGCCACCAGCCACGGGAAGTAGCTCAGCGGCAGCGCCTGGAGCTGCAGATAGCTCGCAAGCGGTGAGAACGGCAGCGCGATCCCAAGCGCCATCACAACCCCGGTCATGATAATCAGCGGCCAGGCGGCACGGCTCTGGATGAACGGAATGCGGCGGGTGCGGATCATATGCACAATCAGCGTCTGCGACAGCAGCCCCACCACGAACCAGCCGGACTGGAACAGGGTCTGGTGTTCCGGAGTGTTGGCGTGGAACACAAACCACATCAGGCAGAAGGTCAGGATGTCAAAGATCGAGCTGATCGGGCCAAAGAACAGCATAAAGCGCCCCAGATCGGCGGGATTCCAGCGCTGCGGCTTCTGGATCTGCTCGTCATCGACGTTATCAAACGGGATCGCCACCTGGGACACGTCGTACATCAGGTTCTGGATCAGCAGGTGCAGCGGCAGCATCGGCAGGAACGGCAGAAACGCGCTCGCCACCAGCACGCTGAAGACGTTACCGAAGTTGGAGCTGGCGGTCATCTTGATGTACTTGAGCATGTTGGCGAAGGTCCGACGCCCTTCGATCACGCCCTCCTCCAGCACCATCAGGCTCTTTTCCAGCAGGATGATGTCTGCCGCTTCACGGGCGATGTCCACCGCGCCGTCCACGGAGATGCCGATATCCGCCGCACGCAGGGCGGGCGCGTCGTTGATGCCGTCGCCCATAAAGCCCACCACGTGCCCTTCCCGACGCAGCAGGGTGACGATGCGCTCTTTGTGCATCGGCGTCAGGCGGGCAAACAGCGTGGTGCGCAGGGCAAGCTGCGCCAGCTGGTCGTCTGAGAGCGATTCGATATCGCTTCCCACCACCACGTCGCCCGCGTCCAGCCCCACCTCGTGACACACTTTGGCGGCCACCAGCTCGCTGTCGCCGGTAAGGATTTTCACGGTGATACCGCTCGCCTTCAGCGCCTTCAGCGCGGGGGCGGTGGTCTCTTTCGGCGGATCGAGGAATGCGATGTAACCTTCGAGGATCAAATCGGATTCGTCGATACGCTGATAGTCACCTTCCCGCGCAGGCAGAAACTTGCTCGCCACCGCCACCACGCGCAGCCCCTGACGGTTCAGGTTATCAGTGACGCGTTTGATGCGGCGCAGCATGGTCTCATCCAGCGGCACGATCTCCCCGTTATGGCGCACCTGCGTTGAAACGTTCAGGATCTCCTGCAACGCCCCTTTGCAGATCAGCTGATGCACGTCCGGCTGTTCGCATACCACCACCGACATGCGGCGGCGCTCAAAGTCGAACGGGATCTCGTCGACTTTCTGCCAGCGGCCGGAGAGCATGCGGGCCGACTCTTCATCCACGCCTTCCAGCACCGCCACGTCGAGCAGGTTTTTCAGCCCGGTCTGGTAGTGGCTGTTCAGCCACGCGCTGTACAGCACGCGCTCGCTGGTCTTTCCGGCGATGTCGGTATGGTTCTCCAGCACGATTTTGTCCTGGGTCAGCGTGCCGGTTTTATCGGTGCAGAGAATGTCCATCGCGCCAAAGTTCTGAATGGCGTCGAGGTGTTTGACGATCACCTTCTGTTTAGAGAGTTTTACCGCCCCGCGCGCCAGCGTGGAGGTGACAATCATCGGCAGCATTTCCGGCGTCAGGCCGACGGCCACGGAGAGCGCAAACAGCGCCGCTTCCCACCAGTCGCCTTTGGTGTAGCCGTTGATCAGCAGCACGATCGGCGTCATGACCATCATAAAGCGGATCAGCAGCATGCTGACGCGGCCAATGCCCTTCTGAAACGCGTTCGGCTCGCTCTCCTGCTCGCTGACGCGTCCGGCAAGCTGTCCAAACCAGGTATTGCCGCCGGTGGCGGTGACAATCGCCTGCGCGGTGCCGCTGACCACCGTGGTGCCCATAAAGCACAGGGTGTCACACTCGAGCGGGTTCATCTGCTGCGGATCGCGGGAGCGCGCCACCTTCTCAACGGGCAGAGATTCCCCGGTGAGCGAAGCCTGCGCCACGAACAGATCGCGCGCCTGGATGATGCGCAAATCCGCCGGGATCATGTCCCCGGCCGCCAGCTTCACCAGATCGCCCGGCACCAGCTGGTCAATGGGCAGTTCAACCCAGGCGTTTTCACCGAGTTCGTTAATCACGCGCGAGACCGTCGCGGTGTTGCTGACCATCGCCTTCAGGGCGTCCGCCGCTTTGGTGGAGCGCGCTTCCTGAATAAAGTTGAGCAGCGTGGAGATACCCACCATCAGGGCAATAACGCCGGCGGCGAACAGATCTTCGGTAGCGTAAGAGATGATGCCCAGCACCGTCAGCAGCAGGTTGAACGGGTTGCGGTAGCAGAGCCACAGGTGCACCCACCACGGAGAGGGCTTTTGCGCCGGGATCTGGTTGTCGCCGTGCACGGCACGAATTTTTTCAACTTCGGACGCGTTCAGCCCTTCCGGGTGACCGCCAAAGGCGCGCCAGACTTCGTTTTCATCCATCGCCGCCACGTTAAGGCAGCGCTCGGTCAGGGAGGCGGGAATTGTCGCCCCCGCGATATTTTTGCCGTTCGGCAGCGGATCGCGCGCAATCAGGCGATGCGGCAGATGGCGGCTCAGCTGTGCAAACAGCTGCCGGGTGATATTTTTCAGCATAGTCATTCCCCCGCATCCGCAATGGCGGACGCAGTCTTTCCCGCAGGCGTGGCAAAGCCGTACCTGTCAGGCACTTAATTTTTCAAGCAGGAACGTATGAACGTTGCTGCCTCACGCCGGTGAGACAGCAAAAGGCTGGCTTACCGGAAAGAAGGTTTTCTCCTGGTCAGGAGAGGTGTGGGATCGGGATCCATGTCGCCTCCGGTAAGTAAAAAGTAGGGTGTCGGCACGCAGTATAGCGATTTAACCATACCGTTTGTGTTTAATCGGGCGGTATTATAATGCCCTGCAAATAAACCAAACGTAAACCAGACTTTGCCCATGGCGAATTCGCAGGATAGCATTAGGCTCAACTGACTATTTTATCGTTGTTACAGGGAATACAGCATGCAGAACCGCCTTACGATTAAAGACATCGCGCGTTTAAGCGGCGTGGGGAAATCGACCGTCTCACGCGTGCTGAACAACGAAAGCGGCGTCAGCGAGCGTACGCGCGAGCGCGTCGAGGCGGTAATGAATCAGCACGGTTTCTCCCCTTCCCGCTCCGCGCGCGCCATGCGCGGGCAGAGCGATAAAGTGGTCGCCATTATCGTCTCGCGTCTGGATTCTCTCTCCGAAAACCTCGCCGTGCAGACCATGCTGCCCGCCTTTTACGAGCAGGGTTATGATCCGATCATGATGGAGAGTAAATTCTCGCCGCAGATGGTGGAGGAGCATCTCGGTATGCTTCAGCGACGCAACATTGATGGCGTGGTGCTGTTCGGCTTTACCGGCCTTAAAGAAGATGTCCTCAAGTCCTGGCAGCCTTCACTGGTGCTGCTGGCGCGCGACGCCAGCGGGTTTGCTTCTGTCTGTTACGATGACGAAGGGGCGATTGTGATCCTGATGCAGCGCCTGTATGAGCAGGGCCATCGCTATATCAGCTATCTCGGCGTGCCGCATGCCGACATCACGACCGGCAAGCGTCGTCATGAGGCGTACCTGGCGTTCTGTAAAAAACATAACCTGCCCGCCGTGGCCGCGCTGCCCGGGCTGGGCATGAAGCAGGGATATGAGCAGGTCGCCAGCGTGCTGACCCCGCAGACCACGGCCCTGGTGTGCGCCACGGATACCCTCGCCCTGGGCGCGAGCAAATATTTGCAGGAGCAGCGCATCGGGGAACTGCAGTTAGCGAGCGTGGGAAACACGCCGCTGATGAAGTTCTTACACCCCGAGATTATCAGCGTCGATCCGGGCTACGCCGAGTCAGGCAGGCAGGCGGCCGCGCAGCTGATAGAGCAGATCAACGGGCGCGCTGAGCCGCGTCAGATCGTTATTCCTGCCCGTCTCTCATAACCTTCTTGAATAGATTATTGTGATCTTCGCCCGATTTCGGGAACGTTCCCATTTTCGCCGTCGCGCTCAGGGAGTAGGCTTGCGTTCAGGTCATTCATCCCTTCACCATCTGTCATGAGGTTTCATGATGAGTAAAGTCAAACAAGCCGATATTGATCGGTTGATCGTCCTGGTAGGCGGCCGTGAAAACATTGCCACCGTCAGCCACTGCATTACCCGCCTGCGCTTCGTGCTGAACGATCCGGCTAAAGCTAACCCAAAAGCCATTGAAGAGCTTTCAATGGTCAAAGGCTGCTTCACCAACGCCGGGCAGTTCCAGGTGGTGATTGGTACCGAAGTGGGCGATTACTATCAGGCTCTGCTGGCGACCACCGGGCACGCTTCCGCCGACAAAGAGCAGGCGAAGAAGGCCGCGCGCCAGAATATGAAGTGGCACGAGCAGCTTATCTCCCACTTCGCGGAGATCTTCTTCCCGCTGCTGCCGGCGCTGATCAGCGGGGGCTTAATTTTAGGCTTCCGCAACGTCATCGGCGATGTGCCGATGAGCGACGGTAAAACCCTGGCGCAGATGTACCCGGCGCTGCAAAGCATCTATGACTTCCTGTGGCTGATTGGCGAAGCGATCTTCTTCTACCTGCCCGTAGGGATCTGCTGGTCAGCGGTGCGCAAGATGGGCGGAACGCCGATTCTTGGCATCGTGCTCGGCGTCACGCTGGTCTCTCCGCAGTTAATGAACGCTTACTTACTTGGGCAGCAGGTGCCTGAAGTGTGGAACTTCGGCCTGTTTACCATCGCCAAAGTGGGCTATCAGGCGCAGGTGATCCCGGCGCTGCTGGCCGGGCTGGCGCTGGGCTTTATTGAGACGCGCCTGAAGCGCATCGTGCCGGATTACCTTTATCTGGTGGTAGTGCCGGTCTGCTCGCTGATCCTGGCGGTATTTCTGGCGCACGCCTTTATCGGTCCGTTTGGCCGCATGATTGGTGACGGCGTGGCCTTCGCGGTCCGTCACCTGATGACCGGCAGCTTTGCGCCGGTTGGGGCCGCGCTGTTTGGCTTCCTGTATGCCCCGCTGGTGATCACCGGCGTGCACCAGACGACGCTGGCGATCGATATGCAGATGATCCAGAGCCTGGGCGGCACGCCGGTCTGGCCGATTATCGCCCTGTCTAACATTGCGCAGGCCTCCGCGGTTACCGGCATCATCATCGTCAGCCGTAAGCACAACGAGCGTGAGATCTCCGTTCCGGCAGCTATCTCCGCTTACCTCGGCGTTACCGAACCGGCGATGTACGGTATCAACCTGAAATATCGCTTCCCGATGCTCTGCGCGATGATCGGCTCTGGCCTGGCGGGTTTGCTGTGCGGCCTGAACAGCGTGATGGCGAACGGGATTGGCGTGGGCGGCCTGCCGGGAATCCTCTCCATTCAGCCCGCGTTCTGGCAGGTGTTTGCGCTGGCAATGGCGGTGGCGATTATCGTCCCAATGGCGCTGACTACCGTGGTCTACCAGCGTAAGTTCCGTCAGGGCACGTTGCAGATTGTATAATTACTCTTCGGGGCGCAGTTGCGCCCCTTCGCATTTGCAGGAACGTACTATGAATACCCTTCCTCACTGGTGGCAAAACGGCGTCATCTATCAGATTTACCCAAAGAGCTTCCAGGACACCACCGGCAGCGGCACGGGCGATCTGCGCGGCGTGACGCAGCGCCTGGACTACCTGAAAACCCTCGGCATTGACGCCATCTGGCTGACGCCGTTTTATATCTCGCCGCAGGTGGATAACGGCTACGACGTGGCGAACTACATTGCCATCGACCCGACCTACGGCACGCTGGACGACTTTGACGAGCTGGTCGCCCAGGCGCACGCGCGCGGCATTCGCATCGTGCTGGATATGGTGTTTAACCATACGTCGACGCAGCACGCCTGGTTCCGCGAATCGCTGAACAAAGCGAGCCCGTACCGCCAGTTCTATATCTGGCGCGACGGCACGCCGGACGAGCTTCCCAATAACTGGCGCTCCAAGTTTGGCGGCAACGCCTGGCGCTGGCACGCCGAAAGCGAGCAGTATTACCTGCACCTGTTCGCGCCGGAGCAGGCGGATCTGAACTGGGAGAACCCGGAGGTGCGCGCCGAACTGAAAAAGGTGTGCGAGTTCTGGGCCGATCGCGGCGTGGACGGTTTACGTCTCGACGTGATTAACCTGATTTCGAAAGATTGGTCCTTCCCGGACGATCCCTTCGGCGATGGTCGTCGCTTCTACACCGACGGGCCGCGCATCCATGAATTTCTTCAGGAGATGAGCCGCGACGTCTTTACCCCGCGTAACCTGATGACGGTAGGCGAGATGTCCTCCACCTCGCTGGAAAACTGCCAGCAGTACGCGTCTCTGGACGGACGCGAGCTGTCGATGACCTTCAACTTCCACCACCTGAAGGTGGATTACCCCGGCGGCGAAAAATGGACAAAGGCGAAGCCGGACTTCGTGGCGCTGAAGACCCTCTTTAACCACTGGCAGCAGGGGATGCACAACAAAGCGTGGAACGCGCTATTCTGGTGTAACCACGATCAGCCGCGCATCGTGTCGCGCTTTGGCGACGAAGGGGAACACCGCGTGGCGGCGGCGAAAATGCTCGGCATGGTGCTGCACGGCATGCAGGGCACGCCGTATATTTATCAGGGCGAAGAGCTGGGCATGACCAATCCGCACTTCAGCCGCATCACCGACTACCGCGACGTGGAAAGCCTGAACATGTTTGCCGAACTGCGCGCAAACGGCCGCGATGCGGAGGAGCTGCTGGCGATTCTGGCGTGCAAATCCCGCGATAATGGCCGCACGCCGATGCAGTGGGACGCCTCGCACAACGCGGGCTTTACCGCGGGCGAGCCGTGGATTGGCGTTTGCGATAATTACGAGACGGTGAACGCCCGGGCCGCGCTGGACGACCCGGACTCGGTGTTTTACACCTATCAGTCGCTCATCAGGCTGCGTAAAACCCTGCCGGTGCTGACGTGGGGAGACTATGAAGATTTGCTCCCGACACACCCTTCCCTGTGGTGCTACCGCCGCCGGTGGCAGGGACAAACGCTGATAGTGGTGGCAAACCTGAGCGGCACATCTCAGGAATGGCACGCAGACGCTCCGGGCGGCGAGGCGCGGATCGTGATGAGTAACTACCCTGCCCCCCATACGTCTTCGCTCCGTCCGTTTGAAGCCGTGTGGTGGTTACAGGAGTAACTTCCCCGCCGGGCGCCCGTCGCGCCCGGCTTATTTTGCTGTTTTTGTTGAATAATTAAGCAAAATTTTGCCTCTGCGCATTTACAATCGCTCCAGCGCCCGCCGTTTGTACTCTCGTCTTTTTACTTTGTTCTGAATCAAAAAAATCGCAAACATGTTTGATGCAAATCACTATATGTAGCACTTAAAATGCATCCCGACCCAACATATTGTATCTATCGTCTACAATTCCAACAACAAGACGGCGCTTACGCTGGCCGGAATTGTGGATAACACGAACCGGGAACGCGGGAAGTCTTTGGCCTGCCGAGCAATAAGCCCGGTGAATACTTCCCCACCTCTGTGGATAACCTGTTTTTAAAATGGAGTGATCATGACACCGCATGTGATGAAACGTGATGGCTGTAAAGTGCCGTTTAAATCAGAGCGCATCAAAGAAGCCATTCTGCGTGCAGCTAAAGCAGCGGGAGTCGATGACGCAGATTACTGCGCCACCGTCGCAGAAGTCGTTAGCAGCCAGATGCATGAACGCAGCCAGGTGGATATCAATGAGATCCAGACTGCGGTAGAAAACCAGCTAATGTCTGGCCCCTACAAGCAGCTGGCGCGCGCCTACATTGAGTACCGTCACGACCGTGACGTCCAGCGCGAGAAGCGCGGTCGCCTGAACCAGGAGATCCGCGGCCTGGTGGAGCAGACCAACTCCTCGCTGCTCAATGAAAACGCGAATAAAGACAGCAAGGTAATCCCGACCCAGCGCGACCTGCTGGCCGGTATCGTCGCCAAGCACTATGCGCGCCAGCATCTGCTGCCGCGCGACGTGGTATCGGCGCACGAGCGCGGTGAAATCCACTACCACGATCTCGACTACTCGCCGTTCTTCCCGATGTTCAACTGCATGCTGATCGACCTGAAGGGCATGCTGACCCACGGCTTTAAAATGGGTAACGCCGAGATTGAACCGCCAAAATCCATCTCCACCGCGACGGCGGTCACGGCGCAGATCATCGCCCAGGTCGCGAGCCACATTTACGGCGGCACCACCATCAACCGCATCGATGAAGTGCTGGCCCCGTTCGTAACCGAGAGCTTCAACAAGCACCGTAAAACGGCGGAAGAGTGGCAGATCCCGGACGCCGACGGTTACGCCCGCTCCCGCACGGAGAAAGAGTGCTACGACGCCTTCCAGTCGCTGGAATACGAAGTGAACACGCTGCACACCGCCAACGGCCAGACGCCGTTTGTGACCTTTGGCTTTGGTCTCGGCACCAGCTGGGAGTCGCGCCTCATTCAGCAGTCCATCCTGCGCAACCGTATTTCAGGCCTGGGTAAAAACCGCAAAACGGCGGTGTTCCCGAAACTGGTCTTCGCCATCCGCGACGGGCTGAACCACAAGTTTGGCGATCCGAACTACGACATTAAACAGCTGGCGCTGGAGTGCGCGAGCAAGCGCATGTACCCGGACATTCTGAACTACGACCAGGTGGTGAAGGTCACCGGCTCGTTCAAAACGCCAATGGGCTGCCGCAGCTTCCTCGGCGTGTACGAAGATGAGAACGGCGAGCAGATCCACGACGGGCGCAACAACCTGGGCGTAATCAGCCTTAACCTGCCGCGCATCGCGCTGGAGGCGAAAGGTAATGAAGAGGCCTTCTGGACGCTGCTGGATGAGCGTTTACAGCTGGCGCGTAAGGCGCTGATGACCCGCATTGCGCGTCTCGAAGGGGTGAAAGCCCGCGTCGCGCCAATCCTTTATATGGAAGGGGCCTGCGGCGTGCGCCTGAAGGCGGACGATGACGTTGCTGAGATCTTCAAAAACGGCCGCGCGTCGATCTCGCTGGGCTATATCGGTATTCACGAAACCATTAACGCGCTGTTTGGCGACAGGCACATTTACGACAGCGATGCCCTGCGCGAGAAAGGCATCGCGATTGTGCAGCGCCTGCGTGATGCGGTGGACCAGTGGAAAGACGAAACCGGCTACGGTTTTAGCCTGTACAGTACGCCGAGCGAAAACCTGTGCGATCGCTTCTGCCGCCTGGACACCGCCGAGTTCGGGATTGTGGAAGGGGTGACCGACAAAGGGTACTACACCAACAGCTTCCACCTCGACGTTGAGAAGAAGGTGAACCCGTACGACAAGATCGACTTCGAAGCGGCCTACCCGCCGATCGCCAGCGGCGGCTTCATCTGCTACGGCGAGTACCCGAACATTCAGCATAACCTGAAGGCGCTGGAAGACGTGTGGGACTACAGCTACCAGCACGTGCCGTACTACGGGACCAACACGCCAATCGACGAGTGCTACGAGTGCGGCTTTACCGGCGAGTTTGAGTGCACCAGCAAAGGCTTCACCTGCCCGAAATGCGGTAACCACGATGCGGCCCGCGTCTCCGTAACCCGCCGCGTGTGCGGTTATCTCGGCAGCCCGGACGCGCGTCCGTTTAACGCCGGCAAGCAGGAAGAGGTGAAGCGCCGCGTGAAGCATTTAGGGAATGGGCAGATCGGGTAAGTTTTTTGCCGGGTTCTCCCCCTCACCCCAGCCCTCTCCCCAAAGGGGAGAGGGTGTAATCGTCCCCTCTCCCCTTTGGGGAGAGGGTTAGGGTGAGGGTTAAGGCATCACATCAGGTTAACGCTATGAACTATCACCAGTACTACCCCGTCGACATCGTCAACGGCCCCGGCACCCGCTGCACGCTCTTTGTATCGGGCTGCATTCACGAGTGCCCCGGCTGCTACAACAAAAGCACCTGGCGCTTAAATTCCGGTATGCCGTTCACCGCTGAAATGGAAGACCGCATCATCAGCGACCTGAACGACACGCGCATCAAACGTCAGGGGATTTCGCTATCCGGCGGCGACCCGCTGCATCCGCAAAACGTGCCGGATATTCTGAAGCTGGTGAAACGCATTCGCCGCGAATGCGCGGGAAAAGATATCTGGGTCTGGACGGGCTATAAGCTGGATGAACTGAATGCTGCACAACGAGAAGTGGTGGATCTGATTAACGTGCTGGTCGACGGCAAGTTCGTGCAGGATTTGAAAGATCCCATGCTGATCTGGCGAGGCAGCAGTAACCAGGTTGTGCATCATCTGCGTTAATTAATAGCGGATAGCCTCTATCCGCTTTTTTCTCAAAACCGGCTCAAACTCTCCACGGCCTCAGCCTTAAACGCCGCAAAATCCTCGCACTGGCACAGGCGCGCCATCGCGCGTTCACGCAGGAAGGTGACGAAGATGTCGTAAATGGCCATCGCCTCTTCGTATTCACTCCTGCTAATCGCAAGCAGGAAAATCACATGGGCTGTTTCATCTCCCCACTGAATGCCCTGCGGCGCCAGCACCGTGTAGACCACCGTTTTTTGCGCCAGCAGGCCGAGGGAGTGCGGCAGCGCGATGCCGTCGCCAAGCATGGTGCTGACGATGGCCTCACGCTCGATGACCGAATCCAGAAACTCCGCCCCGACAAAGCCCTCGCGTTCGAGCTGCTCGCACAGTTCGCGGAACAGGGTTTGCTGGTCGACGGGCTTGTCGATAATGCGGAAATGGGCCGCGTCGAAGTATTTCTCCAGCATCCACGGACGGGTTCTGTCCACCAGCACCAGCTTGCCGATCTGCTCCAGCTGATAGTCGGTCGGGAACGGCGCGATCGTCACCACCGGTTTGGATTTCTCGCTCACGCGGGCGGTGGAAATAACAAAGTCTTCGCCGACGGTATCCGCCTGCTCGTACTCGCGCAGGGTGAGCGTCCGCGCGATCTCAATCTGCGGGTATTTACGCTGGAGCACCGCCTCGATCATCCGCACCATCGCGTTTCCGGCGTCGCACACCAGCAGCACCCGCGGCTGGCGCTGGTAGCCGATGTTGTAGTGACGCTCCAGCCCGACGCCGATGTGCAGCACCAGGAAGCCAATCTCGTTTTCGCTGATCGCGTACGGGGTATATTTCCCCCAGCTCGACACGGCCGCGAGGGTCATGTCCCACGCCATCGGATAGTGCTGCTTGATGTTATCCAGCAGCGGATTGGGGATCATGATTTGATACCGCACGCGGGTGATCATGGTTTTGATGTGCGTGAGCAGATCCGCGTGCAGCTGTTCGTCGCTGAGCAGGTTGTAGTTATAGTGGGTATTGATGTAGCGCAGGATGTAGTTGACCAGCGCCTCATCGTCGTCGGCGTTAATCGCGCTGGGGGCGATCTCCTGGATCTGCCGCGCCGCAATGTGCACGCACAGCCAGCTCTCTTCCGAAGGTGAAAGCGCTTTGTCCGCCAGCTGCTGGATGGACGCCGCGATAGCTTTCGCCGCCTCGCGCACGTTGTCCTCCACGTCTTCTGCATGAAATTCCGGCAGCGGGTAACCTTCGCTGATGCGCCGCACCGACACCGCGCAGTACAGGCGCAGGAACAGCTCGCCTTCGTCGGTCAGGCGAATGTGATGGCGGGTCAGCGCGTCGTGAAGTACGGGCACCATCTTTTCCGCCACGCCCGCGTTGAGCGCTACCTCGGTAACCAGCGGGTTCAGGCTGTCCTGCTGCGCCAGCTCCCACAGGAGGTCGGTCAGGCAGGCGCGGATCGCCATCTCGCGGCCAAACAGCTTCATGCCGTGGCGCGGGCGGGTTTCCAGCGTCAGGTTGTAACGGTGGAACCACTCGCGTACCTCCACCATGTCGCTCTGCAACGTGGCGCGGCTGACAAACCACTCGTCCGCCAGGTCCTCCAGCTTAAGGGAAAACGCCGAGGTCAGAAAACGCACCACCAGATAGTGCACGCGCTCCGGCCCGGTTCGCGGAATGCGCAGCGCGCGCGGGTGCGATGCCTGCAGCTGCTGGTAACGTTCAGCATCATCAATTTTAAGCTGATAGCCGTTACCGCGGCTCAGAATGAACTGCGCGCCGTGGCTCGCCAGCAGCGCGTTCAGGGCGGTGATATCCGCCCGGACGGTTCGCGTGGAGACCGACAGCCGCTGCGCCAGCTCGTCCTGCGGCAGCGTCTCGTTTTGCAACAGATCGAAAAGTTGCGCTAAACGTTGGTTCGGAAATCGCACGTCGTCGTCCTCTTACTGCTCAGGGTGAAATAACCATCTGGGATGGGCTGCCGACCGGGGTATAGTCTGGCTCAACGCTCAGCCTGCCGTCCTGCGCCACGCGGAAGCGGGTAATGTTGTCGCTGCGCTGGTTCATGACGTACAGCCAGCGCCCCTGCTTATCGAGCGTCAGGGTTCGCGGATAGTCACCGCGCGTCCAGACATCGTCCTGGTGCGTCAGCGTCCCCTCCGCCGTTACGGTAAAGTGCCCGATGCTGTTATGCAAACGGTTAGCGACATACAGCTGTTTACCATCGGCGCTTAACGCCAGCCCGGCGGCAAAACTGGTGCCCCTGTAACCGTCCGGCAGGGCTGAAACCGTTTTACCTTCTTTGAGCCTGCCGCTGCTGTCCAGCGCATAATGGGTGAGCGTAGAGGCTTCTTCATTAATCAGCCACAGGGCGTCTCCCTTCGGCGTAAAGACAAAGTGGCGCGGCCCGGCACCTTTTGAGGAGGCGCTGATAAACGGCGGATCGTTCGGCGTCAGCTTGCCGCTTCGATCGTCAAAGCGGTACTGGTAGATGCGATCCAGCCCCAGATCGGTAGAAAACACATACTTCCCGCTCGGATCGGCGGCGATCATGTGCGCGTGGGGGCCGTTATGATCGCTGATGGCAAAGCTGCCCTCAACGGCAGCTTCCGGCTTCGCCGCCCCCGGTTCGCCCCGATCCTGATGCGTGTCCGTGGCCTCACCCAGGCTGCCGTCTGCGTTGACGGGCAGCACCGCGATCGATCCGCTGACGTAGTTCGCCACCAGCAGGTGCTGGCCGTTCGGCGTTAGCGACAGGTACACCGGCCCCGCACCGCCGGAGGAGACCTGATTCAGCTCGCTCAGCTCGCCGTTATCGCCCACGCGCAGCGCCTGCACCACGCCCTGCTCCACCTCGCTTGCCAGATACAGCGTTTTGCCGTCGTGAGAGACGGTCAGCTGCGCCGCGTTCGGGAGCCTGCTCACCAGCGTTTTATCGCCGAGCGCGCCGGTGTTCGGGTCGACGGTAAAGCGGTACAGCCCCTCGCCGTTGGGGTTATAGGTGCCAACCCAGGCGTACTGCGGCTGGGCGATAGCGGCAGTGGCAAGCAACGAGAGTGAAGCGACAAGCAGGTTTTGGGTGTGCATGGTGGCTCCTTTGGGGTTGTGCGGCGTGTTTCCCCTCACCCTAACCCTCTCCCCAAAGGGGAGAGGGGACGATTACACCCTCTCCCCTTTGGGGAGAGGGCTGGGGTGAGGGGTAAGGTTTTGTTTTACTTTACCAGCTTCTTCGTCATCGCAAGCAGCGTACGCACGTCTTCCGGACGCGTATCGCCGCTGTCTTTGTCGATAATCGAGCTGTAGATATGCGGAATGATTTTGCTCACGCCCGCGTCCAGCGCGATCTGCAGGATCGCCTCGAAGTTATCCAGATCGATTCCCCCGGTCGGCTCCAGCCAGAAGTCGTGTCGGGCGCAGGCTTCCGCCACCGCTTTATACTCGTCGCGACACTTGAGGCCGCCCATCGGGAAGTATTTGATCGAGCTGCCGCCGAAATCCTTCAGCAGGGCAATCGCCGTTTCAACCGGCACAATGCCGTCCGGTGCCGCGCTGCTCAGCGGGCCGGTGGAGATTTTCACCATCCCGACGGTGCCGGTCGGTGAGACCAGTCCGTTGACCACGGACTCATTCTGCCCCAGCAGCGCGCGGCTGGTGGCCACGCCAGTGAAAACCTGGTTGACGTGCTGCGGCTGAACCTGGCGGGAGATTTCGCTCACCATCGCCGACTGGTTCGGATCGCCCGCGCCCAGCCCTACGGAGAGCGCATTATCAATCAGCGCCGCGTACTCACGCATATCAGCGACCGCGCTCGCCACGTCCGGATAGTTTTTGGAGAGCACGCCCACCAGCACATGGCCTTCCGCCGCCTCGTAAATGGCGCTGGCGTTGGCTTTCGAGCCTGCCAGCACGTTCAGGCAGACGCGGTCACGGTAAAAATTGGGGGTCAGTTTCATGCTTTTTTCTCCTGTCCTAATACTTCGCTAATGCGGCGGTACACGATGTTCAGCTGGTCAGCGCTCACGCTGCGCACGTCCGCTTCGATGATCCCTTCGTTGGCCTTGTAGCCACGGAAGTAAATGGCGTATTCACCCTGCTTCAGCTGCGCGACAAGCTCGCCGGTGCCGACGCCGGTGGTCGCTTCGTCAAACTTAATCTCGGTGCGCGCAATGTCGCGACCGGCGCTGTCCCAGACCACGCTCGCCGTGACGCCGTTCAGGGTGTTGAGCGCGTCGGTAAACGGCGTCATTTTTGCCACCATCTCCGCCCCGCTCTCTTTGGTTGCCGTCAGGTAGTGTTCGATGGCGCAGGTCAGGCCAAGGATGCCCTCTTTACCCACCTTCATGGCGCGGCCAATGCCCGCCGTCTGACGCTTCACCCATTCAACATATTGAGTTTTGCCGATCACCAGCCCGCTGGTTGGCCCTTCAATCGCCTTCGCGCCGCTGTAGATAACAAGAGAAGCGCCGGAGCGGTAGTACGCGTGCAGATCTTCTTCCGCTGCGGCATCGACGATCAGGGGCAGGTCGTGCTTACGCGCCACGACCGCCGCCTGCTCAACGCTGAGCATGCTTTTCTGCACGCAGTGGTGCGATTTGATGTAGAGGATCGCCGCGGTGCGCGGGGTGATCGCCGCCGCCAGCTGATCGGCAGAGCATTCGTTGGCGTAGCCTGCCTCCACCAGCCTGCCGCCGCCCAGCGCCACCATGGTGCCCACCGGCGCGCCGAAGTTTACGTTGTGGCCTTTCGGCAGCACGATCTCGTTGTTTTCAATCGGGGTGACGTGCAGGTTTTCCAGCAGCCAGTCGCTGTCCTTCACCAGCACTGCCGCCACGGACTGGGCAATTCCCGCCGACGCGCAGGAGACCACCGTCGCGCCCTCCACGTCCAGCAGCTTCGCGATGTATTCCCCGGTTTTGTTAACCAGATCCTTCATCTCGAAGTAGTGATTCATGCCGTCCATCGCCGCCTGCACCACCTCCGGGCGCGGCGTGGAGACGCCCAGCGCCGTCATGCGGCCAGAGGTGTTAATAACCTGCTTTAAGTGGTACTTCTCATAAATCGAAGGCATGTTCCGTGCTCCCTTGTTCGGTCATGTAGCCCTTGCCCGCGCGGATCGCGGCAAGCGGCACCAGAATGTGTTCAGCCTGCAGGCTGTCGTTTTCAGCATCCGTCAGCACCGTCGGCTGGCGCTTAACGGTGAACAGCGTCAGGTCGGCGTCGAGGCCGGGCTCGATACGTCCTTTGCGCGTCAGGCGCAGGCCGTCGGCGGCGTTCGCGGTGACGCAGTCAATCACCTGCGGCAACGACATGCCGATGGCGAGGAATTTTGACATCACGCTCGAAAGCGAGCCGACCGGGCCGTTAATGCGGTTGCGGCAGTAGATATCCGAGCTGATGGTGTGCGGCAGAATGCCCATCGCGATGGCGCGTTTCGCCACCTCAAAGCTGAAGCTCGCCGTACCGTGGCCAACGTCCAGGCGCACGCCGCGCTTCAGGGCGGAGGTGATGGAGGCGCGCAGCTCGCCGGAGGGCGTCAGAATGCGGTTTGGCTTGCCGTTGTAGCAGTGGGTAATGATGTCGCCGGAGCTTAACAGCTCGGCAATTTCGTCGAGGTTCGGCGGATTGTTGCCGATGTGCACCATCAGCGGCAGGCCGCCGTTCTCTTTCTGAATGGCCTTCGCGCGCTCCAGCGGGGTAATACCGTTTTCCCCCACCACGCTGCTGCTCATGCGCGCCTTCAGGCCGACGATAAAATCAGGATGGCGCTTCACCGCCTGCTTTACGGCATCGGCATCAATATTCGCCATATTGGCCAGCTCGTTCTGGGCAATCAGCCCCACGCGGGAGATATTCAGCAGGGCAAACACCTCGGTTGAGGCTTTGCGGGTAATTTCATAGAAATCGTCCACGTCGTCGGCACCGGTACTGCCCGCGTCCACCACGGTGGTGACGCCGGTGGCAATGCCGACGCTGTCCGGCTCGTCGTGGTAAATGGGGGAGTTCGGGTAGCAGTGAACGTGGGAGTCAATCCAGCCCGCGCTGACGAACACGTTACCGTTAAGCTCAACCGTTTTGCGGGCGGGAGCGTCAATTTCGCCTGTCGCGGCGATCTTCCCGTCCTGAATGGCGATATCGGTCAGGGTATCGTCGGCAAGGCGCGCACGGCGCAGGAGTAAATCAAACATAAGGTTCTCCTGATAAATCGGGCGCCGGAGCGCCCGCGGGTATTAAAGGGCGACCGGGAACAGCCAGCCCAAAATCATTGCGCCGAGGATGGCGCCACCGGTGATCGGCTTCTGCCAGATGTAGAACAGCAGCGCACCCACCAGGGAGCCGACGCCGATAGGAATGGAGGCCGTCATGGCGCTGAGGATAATCAGCGGACCGAGGAAGCGGCCGGAAGCGTTGCCCGCGCCCATCATCACGTCTGCACCGTAGGTAGAGTTACTCTGGTTGATGGTGAACTTACGCGCCAGGATGATGACGTAGCCAATCGCCAGGCCAATCACCAGGCCGGTAATCAGCGAGGCAATGAAGTTGGTCACCGGGAACATGATCCCCGCACCCAGCAGCAGCGCCGGCACGCCAAGCCCCACGCCGGTCTGGATCGCCCCGCCGATGTCGAGGATCCCCACCAGCGAGCCTTCGATAATACGGGCGAACAGGAAGCTCGCGCCGAACGCGGCCACCGCGCCGTACACGCCGGTATCAATCCCCGCCTTCAGCATCGCCACGAAGGCCACTTCGTTAAACGCGCCGATGCCGTAGAGGTAGTACATGTGCGTCCCGGCAAACACGCCGGAGGAGAGCAGGCCAACGAAGATCGGGAACGACCAGTCGGCATACCAAAAACCTTTATTCTGTTCCATTGGAGGCTCCTGTTATTTACCGCTGAGCGAGTTGTGGATCATGTCGAGCCAGTTCGGCACCGTCAGATGGAAGGATTCGATCATCTTCATGTCGAAGCCGCGGAAGAAGCCGCTCAGCACGAACAGCAGAACGATGGCCGCCATCATCACCTTGGTAACGTGGTTCCAGCCGCTCTCTTCCACGCCTTTACCGATCAGGATCCCCAGCACCAGGCCCGGTACGGCGTTACCCATAATCAGCTGCGCCGCGCCGCCGAAGATGGTGGCCCAGAAGCCCGATTTTTTACCCGCGTCGATGGCCGCCAGCCAGAAGATCACCGGCATTACGGTGTTCACCAGCAGGTTCGCCGCCGGCACCAGCACCTTCACGGCGGTGACCTGAAGCGCGGCCGGAACGGAGGAGGCGGTAAGGTTCAGGAAGGTCACGACAATCATGCCGATGATGCCGCAGGCAATCGCCATTTTGCGGGGATCGTGCAGCGTTTCGCCGACGTTACGGTTTTTGATCATCAGTGCGGCAGCACCCCAGTTTGGGATGATGCGGTGGTCAACGTCCTGTGTGAAGGCGCCAGCGGCCACGGAAGAGGCCCAGGCGTTAAAGAAGAAGCCTAACCCAAAGGAGAAGTGGGACGCCGGATCCCCTTCGCAGGAGTTCAGCTCCCCCAACGTACGAAACGCGCCCATACCCTGAGTGGTAGGCGCATGAAACATGCGTGCAGCCCCGGCTCCAACACCGACGCCAACCAGGCCGCCAATGATGAGCGATTTTATTAATATAATTAAGAACATCAGTCTGCCCTTTTATGAATAATCAGCGTTGCGTGACGAAGTCCACCTGGTCGAGATTGATGGCGGTCACGTTGACGGTCACATCCAGCTCCACGCTGTAGGTGCGTCTTTCCCGGCGCAAAAAGAAGAACAGAAAGGCTTCTTTTCGCACCGCTTCTTGCGCCTGAACGACCTGCACATCCTGTGGCTCAATACGCAGTAAGATATGCGGTGAGGCTTTCATCACCGCGGCCTGAACGTGGTTGAGCGCGTCGGCAAAGGCGCGCGCTTTGGCGTCGCCCTTCCCCTTCACCCTCACCGTGGTTGTGAACTGTTCTTTCATGCTTATGCGCCGTATTTCTTCTGCCACGCCTGCACCAGACGCTCGCCCAGCTCTTCTTTATCCATAAAGCCAAAGCCCAGCACGTTGCAGCCTTCGTTGATGGCGGTCACGCCCTCATCCACGGAACGCATGCCGTACTTAGCCTTGTAGCCGTATTTGGTCTGGGCGGTGATGGCGCCCGCGCCGCCGCTGCCGCAGAACGAGATACCGAAGGTGGCGTTTTCCGCCTTCATTACGTCACCCAGCTTCATGTCCGCGGCCATGCCCGGTACGACAACCGCGCGCCCACCGGCTTTCTCCACGCCGGCAGCCACTTTCTGACCTTTGCCCAGGCGATCGCCAATCACGACTGTAATCTGTTCCATGTGTTGCTCCTTAAAGGTTGTCTTTCGCGACTTCGAAGTGAACGGAGAGCAGCCAGGCCTCTTCATCAGGAAGGTTGCCAAACTGCGCCACCACTTCACGGGCGAGCCGCATTGAATCGGGTGAAATTTCGTCGAACAGCTCTGCTTCAACCTCCGGCAACGGCTCGCCGGTCACGGACCGGTGCGCCATTGCGCGAACGTGGGAGGTCAGCATCTGCTCCTGTACTGCATTGGGGATGATGTTGTGCCGGGCCAGCAGGGCATAAACCTGCTGTAGCATGGTGTTCGCGAGCTGTTCAGTCTGCACCGCCTGTTCCCCAACGTCGTTCATTACCGCTCCGTTAATCACTCGTCTTACCCCGTTAATGGCTCTGGAATAAAACTAACGTTGGGAGGGAAGGGTTTGTAGCGAGTTGTTTTCCACTTCAAAGTGGAAAGGCGAGCAGCGGCAGTGATCTGTGCCACATAAATGCGGTGAATCTGGATAAAACGCTGTATTTGCGTGATGAATATCACGCTATTACGCGGCAATGGACAGGTCAGCGAAGTGGAAAAGATTACGAGCCGACTCGTAGAAATGTGACGTGGATAAGGTTTTCTTATGGGGATCCGCTAGAGTGGCGGCGGGTGCTTGAGACTGACCGTCTCAGGCATGGGACGGAAAGTGGAAAGCCCCGCCTGATAAAAAATCAGGGCGGGGGCTCGAAACGACACGTCACGACCGTGGAGTTCGCTACCTCGCCCGCTTTGAAGCAAGGAGGCATCCATGAAACGCAGAAACCCAAGTATCGGGGTTTTGATGATTATTTCTTTGACAATAATCATCTTAACGCTGGTGACGAGGAAAACACTGTGCGAGATCCGTTTTCGAAACGGCTCGCTTGAAGTGACAGCGCGGATGGAGTGTCGCTCCGGCAAGTAGGGAGCAAAGATGCGGGGGCGCTAACTGCGCCCCCGCATACGGGAAAGGACGTACAGCTCAGGCACCCAATTAACGATATTTTTTGTGATAGGTATTGCGCGTGGTGGCAAACTGCTCCGCTGCCGCCTGGGCTTCCTTCACCTTGCCTTCGTTAGCCAGCTTCAGCGCACCGTCGATCTGGCCGACCAGCACGTCAAAACCGTGACGGTAGTCTTTCATCTCGGCGCTGTCCGCCGCTTTGCTTTCCAGCTTCGGCGGCGTCGCCTTTTGCGCGTCCAGCGCCGCTTCGCGCATTTTGGTCAGGGCGTCTTTCATGTCCGCCGCATTGTCCGTTTTCTGCACAACCTTCAGGTTTTCGCTGAGAATATCCATATTGTCTTCGAGATCGGCAGCAAACGCGGACGAGCCAAGAACCAGCGTTGAAGCCGCGACGATCGCTAACAGGTGTTTACGCATTGCTCACTTCCTTTTTTATTATTAACAAAACGCTATCTTTATTGACCCGCAATTTTCATTTCGGGCAGAAGAACTGAACCACACTGTATATTGCTGCGTGTTTCAATATCGTTACCGACCGTAACGATGTTGCGCCACATGCCCTTCAGGTTACCCGCGATGGTGATTTCGCTCACCGGATACTGAATTTCGCCGTTTTCCACCCAGAAGCCCGCCGCGCCGCGCGAGTAGTCGCCGGTGATGCCGCTTACGCCCTGCCCCATCAGCTCGGTCACCACCAGGCCGGTGCCCATCTCTTTCAGCATCTGCTCAAAGCTCAGGCCCTGGCCGGCAATGCGCCAGTTGTGGATGCCGCCCGCGTGACCGGTGCTTTTCAGCCCCAGCTTGCGCGCGGAGTAGTTGGTCAGCAGCCACTGGGTCAGAATACCGTCCTTAACAATGTCGCGACGTTCGGTGCGAACGCCTTCGCTGTCGAACGGCGTGGAGGCCAGCCCTTTCAGCAGGTGCGGATGCTCTTCGATGGTCAGCCATTCCGGCAGGATCTGCTTGCCCAGCGAGTCGAGCAGGAAGGTCGATTTACGGTACACCGAGCCGCCCGCGATAGCGCCCACCAGATGGCCAAACAGGCCGGTCGCCACTTCGTTGGCAAAGATCACCGGGGCCTTCATGGTGGAAAGCTTACGCGGCGACAGGCGTGACAGCGTGCGTTCGGCACACTCTTTACCCACCCACTCCGGAGACTGCAAATCCCCCAGCGCGCGGCCGATGGTATAGGCGTAATCACGCTCCATGTCGCCGTTCTCTTCGGCGATCACGCAGCTGGAAAGCGAGTGACGGGTAGAGCAGTAGCCCTGCAGCATGCCATGTGAGTTGCCGAAGACTTTGATGCCGTAGTGGCTGTTGAAGCTGCCGCCTTCGGTATTGGTGATGCGTTTATCCGCCTGCAAAGACGCCTGTTCGGCGCGTGCGGCCAGCTCGATGGCTTCATCCGGGGTCACTTCCGCCGGGTGGAAAAGATCGAGATCCGGGGCATCAAACGCCAGCAGCTCTTTATCGGCCACGCCAGCGTAAGGATCCGGGGAGGTGTAACGGGCGATATCCAGCGCCGCCTGCACCGTACGGGCGATGGCATCCGGGCTGAGATCGGTAGACGAGGCGCTGCCTTTGCGATTCTGGTGATAAACGGTGATCCCCAGCGCGCCATCGCTGTTGAATTCTACATTCTCCACTTCGCCATAGCGGGTGCTCACGCTAATGCCGGTGGTTTTGCTGACCGCCACTTCGGCGCCATCTGATTTACCTGAAGCGAGCGTCAGCGCGGTGGAGACGGCTTCTTCCAGGATCTTACGCTGCGCTTCAACTTGTGAGGTTACTTTCATCGCAAATGCCATACTGTAAGAGAGAGTTAAGTGAAGTCTAACAGAGAACCGTTTTTCAGTGCGCGTCTTAACTGGTAACATTAGCCTCTTTTTTTAAGGAGCCTGACATGACTAAGCAGCCCGAAGACTGGCTCGACGACGTTCCCGGTGATGACATCGAAGACGAAGATGATGAGATCATCTGGGTCAGTAAAAGTGAAATTAAACGTGACGCCGAAGAGTTAAAACAGCTTGGCGCAGAGATGGTCGATCTGGGTAAAAACGCGCTGGATAAGATCCCGCTCGACCAGGATCTGCGTGATGCCATTGAACTGGCACAAAAAATCAAGAAAGAAGGGCGTCGCCGCCAGCTTCAGCTTATCGGTAAACTGCTGCGTCAGCGCGACGTTGAGCCGATCCGTCAGGCGCTGGACAAGCTGAAAAACCGCCACAACCAGCAGGTTGCGCTGTTCCATAAGCTGGAGCAGATCCGCGATCGTCTGATTGAACAGGGCGATGACGCCGTACCTGAAGTGCTGAACCTGTGGCCGGATGCCGACCGCCAGCAGCTGCGTTCGCTTATCCGTAACGCGAAGAAAGAGAAAGAAGGGAATAAGCCGCCGAAGTCTGCGCGTCTGATTTTCCAGTATCTGCGCGAGCTGTCCGAGAACGGCGAATAATATGTTTCCCTCACCCCAAAGGGGAGAAGGGAATTGAACAGCCTCTCCCCTTTGGGGTGTACGGTCCGGGGACATGGTAGACAGGTGTTCGGGGACATGGTGAACACTTTTTAACATCCTTTACCCATGGTGATCGACTTTTTCTTCAGGTCGATCACCCCCACTTTCGTGCTGTACCACCACACCTCGTAGCGGCCGTCTTCCTGCATCTCCTTCAGCCCGACCCGTTCTCCCCTGAACGCCTTGCCTGCGCTCAGACTTACCCCTTTCACGCTCAGCCTTCCGCTGATATCCACTTTCCTGACCATCACGCCCTCGTCGTATTCCGGGGGCGGTGTGTTGCCGCTGTACTGCCGTGCAGACGGCTTATACCGCGAGCCCGGTACCGCCATGTCCAGCGCCTCATGCGGGCGTTCAAGGTTATAGACCGTCCGCCAGTGGTCGAAGGCGCGCTGCAGTTCGCCCCCGCTCGCGAACCACTTCCCCTGCAGCACCTCTGCCTTCAGGCTGCGGTGAAAACGCTCCAGCTTGCCCTGTGTCTGCGGATGATACGGCCGGGAGTGCCCCACCCGGATACCCAGACGCATCAGCCACAGCTCCAGCGCCGTCCAGGTGCCGGTGGTGTCTCCCCACGGTGAGCCGTTATCCATCGTCATCCGGTCCGGCAGGCCGTAGCGTTCAAACACGCTGACCAGCTGCTGCTGCACGGTCTCGCGCCGTTCATCGGTACAGTGCGCCAGGCACAGGGAAAAACGGGAGTGGTCGTCCAGCAGGGTGAGCGGATGGCAGCGGCCCCCGCCAAAGGGAAAGTGGCCCTTAAAATCCATCTGCCAGAGCCGGTTCGGCGCGTCATGTTCGAACCGTCCCGTGACGGGAATGCCCGGTGAAGTGCCCGGCAGCAGACCATGGCGGGCCATCAGGTTATGAACGGTGCTGAAGGCGGGCATAGTGTGCCCCTGGTCTTCCAGCCAGTGCTTTATCTTGCGCGCGCCCCAGCGTTGATGGCGGTTATGGGCCATACGCAGCAGGGCAGTGATGTCGTCAGATGAGCGGTTCGGGGAATGGTGCGGTATGCGCGGGCGGTCCTGAAGGCCCGCGGCCCCTTCCTCCGCCCAGCGGTGAAGCCACTTGTAGCCGGTGGCAGGTGAAATGCCAAAGTGACGGCAGAGGGAACGGATGTTCGCCCCGTCCTGCGAGGCGAACAAAACAAACTCGGTACGTAATGACATGGTATCTCTCGCATCCCAGGGCATAAGCGACTCCATAAGCGGGTTCTTATGCCTTAGTTGTAAGTGTCTACCATGTCCCCGAACAAGTGTTCACGATGTCCCCGGACCGTACAGGGGAGAGGGCTGGGGTGAGGGGCTTACTCTGCTACCGCTTCCGCTTTCTTCGCCAGACCGTCCAGCAGTTTCTGATGAATACCACCAAACCCGCCGTTGCTCATCACCAGAATGTGATCGCCAGGCTGTGCCGCTTTCACCACCATATCCGCTAATACATCCACGTCCGCACTCCAGTGCGCAGGCTGAATGCAGGCGTCGGCCACTTCAGCCACCTGCCACGGAATATGCTGCGGCTGCAGCAGGAAGACTTCGTCGGCACGCCCCAGGGACGGCGCGAGATCGTCCTTGCAGATACCCATTTTCATGGTGTTTGAACGCGGTTCCAGCACGGCCAGAATGCGCGCGGTGCCGCCAACCTTGCCGCGTAACGCCGCAAGCGTCGCCAGAATAGCGGTTGGGTGGTGCGCGAAATCGTCATACACCGTCACGCCGTGGGCTTCGCCGCGCAGCTCCAGACGGCGGCGGGCGTTGATAAACGTCCCCAGCGCATTGGCGGCATCCGCAGGCAGTACGCCCACATGACGCGCCGCAGCGATCGCCATCAGGCCGTTGTGCATGTTGTGCTCGCCCACCAGGCTCCACTTCACCTCACCCACTTTCTCACCGTCGAGCAGCACTTCCCACTCGGATGCATCCGCGTTGAGCTTTTTCGCCTGCCAGTGGCCCTGCTCGCCCACCAGCTCCTGCTCGCTCCAGCATCCCATCGCCATGGTCTGCTTCAGGTTGATGTCGTTCTCCGGCAGGATGATGCGCCCCTGACCTGGAACAATACGCACCAGATGGTGGAACTGTTTCTGAATCGCCTTCAGGTCGTCAAAGATGTCAGCGTGATCGAACTCAAGGTTGTTGAGGATCAGCGTGCGCGGGCAGTAATGCACAAATTTGGAACGCTTGTCGAAGAATGCGCAGTCGTATTCGTCCGCTTCTATCACAAAGAACGGGCTGTCACCCAGACGCGCGGAGACGTCGAAATTCCCCGGCACGCCGCCGATCACAAAGCCCGGCTTGTAGCCGCAGGCTTCGAGGATCCAGGTCGCCATTCCGGCGGTAGTGGTTTTGCCGTGCGTACCGGCAACGGCGATAACCCAGCGGTCGCGCAGGACGAAATCATGCAGCCACTGCGGGCCAGACATGTACGGAATATTGCGTTCCAGCACCGCCTCAACGCATGGATTTCCACGGGTCATGGCGTTACCCACGATCACCAGATCCGGCTGCGGCTCCAGCTGGCTGGCGTCATATCCCCGAATCAGAGAGATACCCTGCTTCTCCAGCAGCGTGCTCATCGGCGGATACACATTGGCGTCCGAACCCGTCACTTCATGGCCCAGCGAGCGCGCCAGCATTGCCAGTCCGCCCATGAAAGTGCCACAAATCCCCAATATATGAATGCGCATACGTCACTATCCTTCTTCAATGTGGCGCACATTTTACCCGCATGTCAGCGGCTGTGAAACGCATTTCAGGTAAATCCGTATTTTGCTGGCGCGATTCACCTCTGCGCTAATATTTGAATGTTTGTTAAGATTGTTGGACATCAACCGCTTTACTCAACATAAGATGCAGGGAAAGTGTTATGAAAACGTTAGGTGAATTTATTGTCGAAAAGCAGCACGAGTTCTCTCATGCTACGGGTGAGCTCACTGCTTTGCTGTCGGCAATAAAGCTGGGCGCTAAGATCATCCACCGTGATATCAACAAGGCCGGTCTGGTCGATATCCTGGGTGCCAGCGGTGCCGAGAACGTTCAGGGTGAGGTTCAGCAGAAACTCGACCTGTTCGCCAATGAAAAACTAAAAGCAGCACTGCGCGCGCGCGACATCGTTGCGGGTATCGCCTCTGAAGAAGAAGATGAAATCGTCGTTTTCGAAGGGTGTGAACACGCAAAATACGTTGTTCTGATGGATCCCCTGGACGGCTCCTCCAACATCGACGTTAACGTTTCTGTCGGTACCATTTTCTCTATCTACCGCCGCGTCACGCCTGTTGGCACGCCGGTGACGGAAGAAGACTTCCTGCAACCGGGCAGCAATCAGGTCGCGGCCGGTTACGTGGTATATGGCTCGTCCACCATGCTGGTGTACACCACCGGCTGCGGCGTTCACGCCTTTACCTACGATCCGTCGCTGGGCGTCTTCTGTCTGAGCCAGGAGCGTATGCGCTTCCCGGAGAAGGGCAACACCTACTCCATCAACGAAGGCAACTACATCAGATTCCCGAACGGCGTGAAGAAATACATCAAATTCTGCCAGGAAGAAGATAAGGCTACCCAGCGCCCGTACACCTCCCGCTATATCGGCTCGCTGGTGGCGGATTTCCACCGTAACCTGCTGAAGGGCGGCATTTACCTTTACCCAAGCACCGCAAGCCACCCGGACGGGAAGCTGCGTCTGCTGTATGAATGCAACCCGATGGCGTTCCTGGCCGAACAGGCGGGCGGCAAGGCGAGCGACGGTAAAGAGCGTATTCTGGATATCGTGCCGGAAAGCCTGCACCAGCGCCGTTCGTTCTTCGTCGGCAATGACCATATGGTTGATGACGTAGAACGTATGATCCGCGAATACCCGGACGCGTAATACGCCAACAGGGGAGCCGGGAAGGCTCCCCTTTTTCGTTATGCCGATTGCGCCGTGAGCCTGAAAGAGGCCATGGCTTCCATCAGCTCGCGCGACTGCGCTTCCAGCGAGCGCGTGGCGGCGGTAGATTGCTGCACCAGCGCCGCGTTTTGCTGGGCGGTTTCATCCATCTGATTGACGGCAATATTCACCTGCTCAATACCCCGGCTCTGCTCCTGAGACGCGGTCGCAATTTCACGCATCAGCTTTGTCATTCGCAGCACTTCGGTGGCGATCTCGTCCATCGTCTCGCCGGCCTGCTGCGCCAGCTCGCTGCCTTCGTTCACGTGGGTCTGCGAATCGCTGATAAGCGAGCGGATCTCTTTTGCGGCGTCGGCGCTGCGGCTGGCGAGGTTACGCACTTCGCCCGCCACGACCGCGAAACCGCGCCCCTGCTCGCCCGCGCGCGCCGCTTCAACGGAGGCGTTCAGCGCCAGAATGTTGGTCTGGAACGCGATGCCGTCAATCACGCTCAGGATGTCGGCGATGCGCGCCGAGCTGCCGGAAATATCGCGCATCTTCTCAATCACGTAGCACACCATTTCACTGCCGCGATCGGCGGTATTGGATACCGACTTCGCCAGCTGGTGCGCCTGCCCGGCGTTGTCGGCGTTGAGTTTCACCGTGGCGGTGATCTCTTCCATGCTGGCGGCGGTCTGCTCCAGCGAGGTGGCGGTGGATTCCGTGCGTACGGCAAGATCCCGGTTTCCCGCCGTCAGCTCGCGGCTGCCGGTATCAATCTGCGAGCTGGCGTCGCGCACGCGCAGCACCGAGTCCATCAGCGACCGGCGCATCGCTTCGATCGCCGCGTTAAGGCGATTAAACTCCTGGCTCGCCGGGGCGTTCAGCGCGTGGGTTAAATCTCCGGCCGCTACGTGCTCCAGCTGGGCAATCGAGGCAGAAAGCGGCCTGAGCAGCATGTGGCGCAGCGCCAGCCAGGCCAGCACGATAATGCCCGCCGTCAGCAGCGCCGCGACAACGATCAGGATAAGCACCCGCGTTTTGCTCGCCTGCACGGCGCTCACTTCCGCTTTGCCGCGCGCCTCGCTCCACGCCTGGAACGCCTGCATGTCGTTATCAAACCGCTTCGCCACAGGGATCAGCTTATTTTCCAGCAGATCGTAATAGCTGTCCGCGCTTTGCTCGTTCAGGGCTTTCAGCATCGGGTCAATACCCTGCTTGTTATAGGCCGCCAGGCTCGCGGCCACGTTATCCAGCAGCGTTTGTCCCCGTTCATCCGCTACGCCACCGTCGATCGTGCCCTGCAGCGTTTTCCGCGCCTGCGCCACTTCCTGATTAATGGTTTTGACCGCTTTTGCAGCATCGTCCAGCATGCCGATCTCCATCATGCGGACGGCCTGCCCCGCTTCGTTGCGCGCGCGCAGGATCAGGGTGTAGCCAGCGTTCAGCTGCACCATCTGTTCCCCCTGAAGATGGTTGATGCGCTGGAGCGATGAGGAGCTTTGCGTGAGGGCATAAATGCCGATGCCGCTGACGGCCAGCAGCAGAAGGGTCATAACGGCCAGTAAAGAGAGCAAGCCGGTACGAATCGATAGCGTTTTAAGCATGATGTTATTTCCGGTAGCGAGATATTTCTGGGCATAAAGAAAGAGTATCGGCCGCTACCGGAATTTGTTTAGACTTTCAGCATGTTATCGCTCTGTTACTGATGTGTTCACACGGGTAACAGGCGAGCTCTGGCGGTTCTCCCAGAGCACCGTCAGGCCGCGCTGGAGCGCGATAAAAATAAACAGCAGGATGCCGATGGCGATTTTGGTCCACCAGGAGCTGAGCGTGCCGTCGAAGTTAATGTAGGTCTGGATCAGCCCCTGGATCGCCACGCCAAACAGCGTGCCGAGCACCGTTCCCACCCCGCCGCTGAGCAGCGTGCCGCCAATCACCACCGAGGCAATCGCGTCCAGCTCGACGCCCACCCCCGCCAGCGCATAGCCCGCCTGGGTGTAGATCGAGAACACGATACCCGCCAGCGTCGCCAGCCCGGTCGAGAGCATGTAGATGCGGATGGTGGTGCTGCGCGTCGACACCCCCATCAGGTTCGCTGACGTAGCGCTGCCGCCGATGGCGTAAACCTGATTACCAAACCGGGTACGGCGGGCAAGCAAGATGCCGATTGCCACGACGCCCAGCATCAGCAGCCCCATCGCGCTCAGCCGACCGCCGCCGGGGATTTTCCACGCCAGGCTGGAGAGCGTGTCGTAGATAGGATGGTTAATCGGAATCGACTCCTCCGACACCAGATAGCTTACGCCGCGCAGGAAGAACATCCCGGCGAGGGTGATGATAAACGCCGGGATTTTCAGCGCGTCGATTAAAAGCCCCATAAAGGCGCCGAACGCGCAGCCCATAGCCAGCACCAGCGGGAAGGCCAGCAGCGGCGAGATCCCCCAGTAGCCAATCGCTTTGGCAAGGAACACGCCGGTAAAGGCGATCACCGACCCGACGGAGAGATCGATCCCACCGGAGAGGATCACAAACGTCATGCCGACGGCGATAATCCCAAGAAACGCGTTATCGGTCAGAATGTTGCAAATCACCCGCGTTGAGGCAAAGCCCGGAAACTGGGTCAGGCAGTAAAGGTAACCCAGCACGAACACGCCCAGCGTGATCGTTAACGGTAAATTACGTTTTATCATGACCGCGGATCCCCTTAATGAGAGTGATAAAGCGCGGCGACTGCACGATAAGTACAATAAGCACCACGACCGCCTTGACGACCTGATTAAGCTCCAGCTGGAACCCGGAGAGCAAAATCCCGGTGTTCATGCCCTGAATAATCAGCGCCCCCACCACCGAGAGCAGGAGGTTGAAACGCCCGCCCATCAGCGACCCGCCGCCGATAACCACCGCGAGGATCGCGTCCAGCTCCAGCCAGAGTCCGGCGTTGTTGGCATCCGCCCCGCGAATATCTGCCGCCACAATCACCCCGGCAATTGCGGCACAGACGCCGCTCAGCACGTAGGTCAGCATCACCATCAGCCGTGTATTTACCCCGGCGTTTTTCGCGGCCCGGATGTTAATCCCGACCGCTTCGATGAACATGCCAAGCGCCGTTTTGCGGGTGAAAAGCCAGAACACCACCAGCGTTACCAGGGCGACAATCACCGGCGTCGGGAAGAACAGAAAATTACCGCTGCCGATCCACGCCAGGCCCGGAGAGTTAAAGGTGACGATCTGCCCGGAGGTGATAAGCTGCGCCACGCCGCGTCCGGCCACCATCAAAATCAACGTCGCGACAAACGGCTGGATCTTGAGAACCGCGACCAGAATGCCGTTCCACAGCCCGGCCAGTACTCCAGAGCCCAGCGCGGCGAGCAGGACTACCGGCAGGCTGTGCCCGGCGACGGTCATCGAGGCGGCGGTAGCGCCCGCTATCGCCATCACGGCGCCAACAGAAAGATCAATGCCGCCGGTGGCAATCACCAGCGTCATCCCAATCGCCAGCAGCGCCACGGGCGCGGCACGGTTTAAGATGTCGACAGGGCTGCCAAACAGGCGGCCATCCTGCACGACGATCTGAAAGAAGTGCGGAGCCACCAGGCTATCCACCAGCAGCACCAGCAGCAGCGCCGCGATTTGCGGGGTGCCGGTCGGCCAGCTGAAGCGGCGCTTCGCTTCGCCGGTTTGCGAAAGAGAACGGGACATCACATGTGACTCCTTACGCCGCGATGGCATTCATGATCGCCGGAACGGACAGTTCATCCAGCGGGATCTCCGCCACCTGCCTGCGATCGCGCATGATGATGACGCGATCGGCATAGCCAACCAGCTCCTCCAGCTCCGACGAGATGACCAGCAGCGCCAGGCCGTCGGCGCACAGCGTTTCGATAAGCCGGATGATTTCGGCGTGCGCGCCCACGTCGATGCCGCGCGTTGGCTCGTCGAGGATCAGGAACTGCGGTTTGGTCAGCAGCCAGCGAGAAAGCAGCACCTTCTGCTGGTTGCCGCCCGACAAAAACTCGATGGGCTGCTCAGCGCTCGGGGTACGAATGCCGAGCTGTCGGATAAAGCGCTCGGCAATGGCGTTCTGCTCCTTACGCGGGATCGGCCGCAGCCAGCCGCGCTGGGCCTGCAGGGCCAGAATAATATTTTCGCGCACCGAGGCGGCCGCAATAATGCCGTCCGTTTTCCTGTCTTCCGGGCAGAAGCCCACTCCCTGACACGACGCCTTATGCGGCGAACGCAGCGTTTGCGGTTTGCCTTTGATCAGCGCCGTTCCGCTGTCGGCGGGTTTGATCCCGAAGATCACCTCGGCGGTTTCGGTGCGACCAGAGCCTAACAGCCCCGCCAGCCCCACAATTTCACCGGGGCGCACCTCCAGGTTAAACGGTGCGATAGTGCCTTTTTTGCCGTAGTCGTGAAACGCGGCGACCGGTTTTTCGCTCAGCAGCGTCCGGCCCGCGCGCTGGAGCGCGTTGGCCTCCAGCTCCCGGCCCAGCATCATTTTAACCAGCTCAATCTGCGGCAGCTCGCGGGTTTCGCGGCAGCCAACAAAGCTGCCGTTGCGCAGCACCGTAATGCGATCGCTTACCTCGTAGACCTGATCGAGAAAATGGGTAACGAAAATCAGGCTCACGCCCTGATTGCGCAGCTGGCGCATCAGGGTAAAAAGCATCTCCACTTCCTGGGTATCGAGGCTGGCGGTGGGTTCATCAAGGATCAGCACTTTTGCCGAGAGATCGATAGCGCGGCAGATCGCGACGATCTGCTGCATCGCCACGGAAAAGCGGTTCAGCGGCTCGCGCACGTCGAGGGAGAAGCCGTAAGATTCCATCAGCTTCGCCGCGCGGGCTTCCATCTCCTTGCGGCGCAGCAGCCCAAAGCGCCTGGGCTCGCGGCCAATAAACAGGTTATCCGCCACCGACATGTTCGGCAGCAGGTTCACTTCCTGGTAGACCGTTCCGATCCCCAGCTGCTGCGCGTGGGCAGTATTTTTTGGCGAAATGGCGTTGCCTTCCAGCCAGATGGTGCCGCGATCGGCGTGATACACCCCGGTCAGGGCTTTGATCAGCGTCGATTTCCCCGCGCCGTTTTCGCCGAGCAACGCCATGATCTCCCCGCGCCGCAGGCTAAAATCAACGTTATCCAGCGCCTTAACGCCCGGGAAGAATTTACTCAGGCCCTCTGTGCGGAGGATTTCCTGGTGTTGTTCAGTGGTCATGGTTTTCCCCCTCACCCTGACCCTCTCCCCGGAGGGGAGAGGGGATTGATCGTGCCAACTGTTAATATCCAGCTCCGCCCTGCCTTTCCCCCTCTCCCCTCCGGGGAGAGGGCTGGGGTGAGGGGGCTGAGCTTAGTAGCCCATATTTTTCTTCTTCTCTAACTCTTCTTTCGCCGTATCCGGCAGGTAGAGCGTGGATTTGGTGACCGTCACTTTTTCAGGCATCGTGCCGTCTTTCTTGAATTTCTCCAGCGCATCGAATGCCGGGCCCGCCATGTTTGGCGTCAGCTCGACGCTGGCGTTCGCTTCACCGTCAATCATCGCTTTATAGATGTCCGGCACGCCGTCGATAGAGCCGGTGAGAATATCTTTGCCCGGCTTCAGGCCCGCTTCTTTGATGGCCTGGATAGCGCCGATGGCCATGTCGTCGTTGTGGGCGTAAACCATGCAGATGTTTTTGCCGTTATTTTCAGCTTTGATGAAGCTCTCCATAACCTCTTTGCCCTTGCTGCGGGTGAAGTCGCCGGACTGAGAGCGGACGATCTTAATATTTGGCGCGCTGGCGATAGCCTCCGCAAAGCCTTTCTTACGGTCGATAGCCACGCTCGCGCCGACGGTGCCCTGCAGCTCAACCACGTTACACGGCTTGCCATCCACCTGCTTCATCAGCCATTCACCAATCAGCTTGCCTTCGAGAACGTTATCTGCGGTGACGGTGGTCATATAGAGAGATTTGTCTTTTACGTCGATGGAACGGTCAAGCAGGAAGACTGGAATTTCAGCATCTTTGGCTTCCTTCAGAACCGGCTCCCAGCCCGTGGCGACAACCGGGGCGATAAAGATCGCATCCACGCCCTGGGCGATAAAGGAGCGTACCGCTTTAATCTGGTTCTCTTGCTTTTGCTGACCATCGGCGATTTTCAGCGTAATACCGCGTTTTTCAGCTTCACTTTTCGCCACGTTAGTTTCAGCGGCGCGCCAGCCGGATTCAGATCCGACCTGCGAAAATCCAACGGTTAACGGTGCGGCCATCGCCATAGACGACATGGCTGCCGAAACTGCTGTAACAAGAAGTAAGCGCTTCCACATATGAACGTCCTCGTAGGGTAGGTTATTGTTGGTTAAAAGATGTTCCGCGGTTGAACTATAGCCAATCGAATATGTTACGGATTGCGTTACATCACACTTCAGAAAAGTGAATAAAACGTTAATCACAAGTTTGTAATCGCTTTCATTTCAACATTTAAAATGCGACTGAGTTTATGGATTATCCTGTCATGGAATCGGTCCGAAAAGTGACGGGAGGAGGGAGAGAAGACGAAAACAGGCGGAGACTTTCAGCGCCAGTTGGCTATAATACTTGCCACTTGTTTACCATCCATTTTAAAGGACACCGACATGAGCTTACTCAACGTCCCAGCGGGTAAAGAACTGCCAGAAGACATCTACGTGGTTATCGAAATCCCGGCCAACGCAGATCCAATCAAATACGAAATCGACAAAGACACCGGTGCGCTGTTCGTTGACCGTTTCATGTCTACCGCCATGTTCTATCCATGCAACTACGGCTACATCAACCACACCCTGTCTCTGGACGGTGACCCGGTTGACGTGCTGGTCCCAACGCCGTACCCACTGCAGCCAGGTTCCGTCATTCGCTGCCGCCCGGTTGGCGTGCTGAAAATGACCGACGAAGCGGGTGAAGATGCGAAGCTGGTTGCCGTACCGCACACCAAGCTGAGCAAAGAGTACGATCACATTAAAGATGTGAACGACCTGCCAGAGCTGCTGAAAGCGCAGATCGCCCACTTCTTCGAGCACTACAAAGACCTCGAAAAAGGCAAATGGGTTAAAGTTGAAGGTTGGGATAACGCAGAAGCTGCGAAAGCAGAAATCATCGCGTCTTTCGAACGCGCTGCTAAGAAGTAATTCTTACCGCTGATGCTAAGCCCCGCGCGTCGGGGCTTTTTTATGGCTGGCGCCTGGCTTAAGGTGAAGCGCGTTCATCACAATATCAGGAAAGACCATACCGGCACTGCTTCCCCTGATAATACGCATCGACTCCTCCAGAGTCATACAAAATATAATTCATACGATGCGAATGAAGTTGCGCTCTTAAAACAGCCACATACCAGCAGAAAGATATACGAGAAAAAATTACGAAGCATGCTCGACGTTAAAAATATTACAAAAATTCATTTCACATTTTTTGTGATACTTCCCACGTAACTTCTCCAAAGAGCACAGCGTAAGTATCGACTGTGGTATCAGAAGCAGGACAGGCCCGCTAAGAATAATCTTAATTTTGGGAGTGTAAATAGTAAAACTGAAGAGAGCCCTATCATAAATGGTGGGAAATAGTTGAATGAATGTGTCATGAGTAACATACTGTTTTAATAATACATACAGCTTTCTCTTCCACAGGTTCACTATGTCATCCATTAACATTGATGTTGCCCGTCCTACTGGGATTTATTTTATCATTGAACGGCTGTATTCCCGTGATGGCCTTATGCCTTCTTTTGGGGAAATCAGCCCCTCTTTAACGCAGGTACACCGTACTGTCATTCAGCTAAAACGTAAGCAAGACATGTTCATGGATGGCGTTAAGGTTACACCTAAAGATATAACCCTTTGGCAACAGATAAAATACCTTACGGGTTCAAAAGTCACGACTAAAGATACAGAAACGCTAGTGTATACCACCGATTTTATCGGCTCCCTTGTTGCCACAACACCGTTAGGCAATATTGAGCTTGAAAATATTCCTCGTTTCCTCACAACAGAGTCTATCCACTCCCTGCCACAGGCGGTGAGTTATGGCCGTGATCCCATACCACACGTTCTACTTTATGGTCGTAAGGATATTGTCTTTTTTATGGATAATGGTGGAAAAGGTACGCCAACCGCTATTGCAAAATATAATCATAATACGCGTGATCTTGCCATAATCAAAGATCAGCTAGAAGCCAGTAAAACAATGAAAGAACTGCTCTCAAAAGGAGCAAGACTATGAGTAATAAAAGTCATATTGTAAGTTTAATCATCCTTATTATTGCCGCTTTTATCTTCGGCAGAAGCACGTATATTGATTATCTGGCATGGTATTACGGGAGCAATGATTTACTATTTAAAGAAATCACCCCCTCATTAGTATCCAGTTTATTTAACGGCCTTTATTTCGCTTTGTCAGCATGTATCATTTACGGGTTACTCACTCTTTTAAAAAGAATACCCAAAAATATCGTAGTTTCTTGTCTGCTTCAGTTCTGTATTAACATTGGGCTATATACCCTTTTCGTTGCAGTAGATAGAGGATATAGTAAATTGCATACATTAGGCCCGGGTGCTACTGACATTACCTACGGCTATTTTTTAGGGGCGTTGCTGACGAGCACTCTCCTGACCGTCGCGATCGTGAGCGTAATACATGCTAAGTTTCTTTCTTCGAAGCATAAAGATGGGCTACATAAAGGCGTTTGACTGCTACGGCAAAGACAGCAAAGGGCAGTATCTCTGCATCATGGCGTTCCAGCTTGCCTGGTTTATGTGTTACTTATGGCTCCCTTATCGAAGCGATTATGCGATTCTGCTGTTTTTACTGTTCTTTCTGCCCGTCATTTCAAGCAATACGCGGTGCATAAACTACTATGGCCGTTCACGCTCGCTGTGTTTGTTATGGCTTATTGCCCCGTACATCATGCTGTTCGTTCCTCTGTTTTTAACCCGGCGCAGGGATACAGAACAGAGCTGAATGAATAAAAAACAACGCCACCTTACGGTGGCGTTGTCGTTTTTCAGTACTGGTCTCTGTCTAACCAGTTACCGCTTTCAATCAGCCTTAACCCGTCAACCGAACGCTGGTACACGTACATCCATGCACTGCCGTAAGGCGTCTGGATCAGCTGGCGAGCGTATTCACCGCCCCTGGTGCGCAAGGCATCAAGTTCGGCCAGCGTAGCATTATCAATACGATAAACTTCACCCTGTACCGTTCCGTTCCCCGGAACCGCGCCTGGATAGTGGCCCAGACTGTACAACTGGTAGTTTTCGATTGTGTAATTTCCCAGCAACTGGGCGTTGGTCATCCAGTGGCTGTTGCCTTGCTTGGTTCGTAAACTGCCGTAAACAAATATTCGCATTGCTAAAACTCAAACTGATAGAGCAGATCAAGTGCCTGGTCTACGCCGGACACTGCTTCCAGATATAGCTTAGGCATCAGGCGATAACGTAACGTGAGTGTAGCCAGCGAGTCAAAGATCCCCACGCCATATTTTACCTGCAGACCCGGCAGTACATAGCCACTGACCACTACCTGCGAAGAGTCACCCACGCCCTGAGTGTCCAGCGCCAGATTGCTTACGCCAAACGTCTCGCCGATTTTACCCACAACCTGACCACTTTGTGCAACCCCCAGACCCACTAACATTGACGTCATTGCCGCGCCATCGCCCTGCTGGCTATCCAGCCCCTGACCGCGCAGCAGGTACGAGAGCGCTTCCTGTTGCGACATGGCCGGGTCTGAGAAGATTTCAGCCTTAGGTTCGTCGGCAGAGCCGGTAACGCGCACGCCCGCAATCACGTCATCTTCGGTGGCGTCCGGGTTACGAATCGCCTCGATGTTAAGGACCGGCTGATCCGGCGGACCGGAGAACAGCAGCTCGCCTTTACGCACAATCAAATCCTGGCCGTAGGCATGGAAGCGCCCTTCAGGAATATTGATTTGCCCGTTCAGGCCAAGCCCCTGCTGATCCTGCGCCACTTTCAGATCGCCCGTGAGCCTCGCCTTCAGCCCAAACGCGTCCAGACGCACGTTATTCCCCACGTGCACGATAAGATTACTATTGATCGGTATGCCGGCGCTCTTCTGTTCAAGAGGTTTCAGATTTTCATCGAGCATCACTTCATCACTGGAGACGCCGACCGCGCTTTCCGGCACCTCGTGCACGACGATGCGCGCCCACGGCACGTCAACGCGGCCATCCAGCGTGAAGAGACTCGGCGTCGCCTCAAAGACCACGTCTGGCGACACGTCCAGCCGCACCATCGGCGGTACCGTGATGCGAACCCTGCTGCCCTTGGCCGCAATACGGGCGCGCCAGTTGTCGAGCTGGCTCCAGTCTGCGTCACCGCTCAGGTTAATTTGCCCCTGCTGCGTCAGCACTGAACCGCTGAGGGTTGAGCTCTGGCCGTTAAAGTTCATCGCAAGCTGGCTTGGCTGCATATCGAACGGCATAAAGTTACCGTCGATATCCACACCGTTTAACCGCATCTGGCCGAACAGCTGCGGGCTTTGCGCATCCCCCGCCAGGCGCAGGTTGGCGCTGAGCATGCCCGCCGCCTTTTCCCCGCGCGAGAAAATCGGGTTCACCATCGCCAGGTTGAAGTTGCGAATATTGACGTTGCCGCCAAGATTGCGTCGGCCCTGCGGATCGGTGATTTGCACCTGTCCGTCAAGCTGGCCGTTGTTGGTCAGGCGGATAAGCCATCCCAGCTCGGCGCGGTTGTTACGCAGGTCGGCATTCAGGTTCAGGGTGTCAAACGCCACGGGCAGCGGCGCGTCATTGACCTCCTGCGTCACCTTCACGTTACGCCCGGAGAGCGTAACGCTACCCTGCGGTAGCCCCTCTTTGGTGGTGTCCCACGCCACGTCCGCTTTACCGCTAAAGACGCCGCTGGCCTGAGTGGTTTCCGGCATAAACGGTTTCAGCATCGCCAGGTCGAAACGGTTGAGGTTGATCTGCGCGCGCCCTTCCGCCCCCGCATCAATGGTCTGCGGCACGCACAGCTCGGCATTCGGGTTGGTCCAGCAGTGTGGCCCAATGCTGATCTTTTGCTCCGCATTGCGATAGTCCAGCGCGACAGAGCGTGACAGCACCAGCGGCCCTACCGGCGTACTGAAGCGGGTGTTATCCAGCACGCCTTTCCAGCGCGTCGCTTCACGGTCAAAACTGCCTGCCAGGTGGAGCTGACCGGAGACCGGCTCGCCCTGCACGCGCAGCTGGAGATCGTGCTGCTTTTCGTTACCTTTGGCCACCAGCGTCACCAGGCTGATGTTCACGTCAGGCTGGGAGATACGCTCCACGCGCAGGTCCAGGTTTCCGCCAATCTGATCGGTGGACTTCACGTCGCCGTCGACCCGTACGCGGGCGATGGAGAGCTCCTGCCAGCGCAGGTTATTGGCGGTGATGTCTGCCAGCAGCTGCGGCGCTTCAACCGTACCGCGAACCTTCACTAACCCCTTCGCCGTGCCGCCCAGCCCGGGCAGGGCGTTATCAAGATTCGGCGCGTCGATGGTGGCATCCAGATTCAGGTCTTTCACCCCCAGCTCACCCTTAATGTCCGCCGTGTTGCGGCCGAGCGCCACGTGCAGGCCCGGGATCACCCACTGGAGATAGCTGTTGCCCTTAACCGAACCTTCGACCTTGACCTTGTTCTGCTTCACGTTGCCGGTGAGCCTGATCTCCGGCACGTCCATCTGCCAGGTGCCGCCGTACAGGCTGCCGCGGGTTTTGATCAGACCATCCAGTTTTGACGGCCAGTTCGGCACCTCTTTGGCGGTGTTGATGCCGGTCAGCTTCAGCTCGCCGCGCCAGCTGATCGCCTGCTGCCAGTCGAGCAGCGCGGTCAGCTCGGTTTTCCCTTCCAGCGCCGCCACGGTCAGCTTGTCGAGGTTAACCTGCAGCTCGTTGCCCTTCGCATCGAGGGTGATATCGGCGGGAGGTACACCCTGCCCCTTCACTGCCGTACGGAACGACAGCGTGTAATCGGTCATTTTGCCGCTTAGCTTCAGCTTCAGATCGTCGGCCTGGAACTGTTTTTCGCCGGTGAACGGCCAGTAAAGCTGCTTGCTGACGAGCTCAAGATTGAGCGGTAAACCGGCCTCCGCCAGCCGGGTTTGCCCACGCAGCACCATATCCACCGGACCGGAGAGGTTTACGCCGAACTCCAGCTTGTCGCGCAGCGCACCGCCAACCTTCACCTTCACCTTCTCGCCCTTCAGCGGATCGACGTTCAGGGCGCTGTTAAGCGTGATATCCACCGGCCAGCTGTCGCGCAGCAGCGCGTTGCCTGATGCGTTCACCGAGCCCTGGTTAGTGTCGATATCCAGCGCGTCGAGCTTCATGTTGCCGTCGATGCTGCTGACCTTAAGCAGCATGTTATAGACCGTCAGATCGGTATCCCCGGTCAGACGCAGCTGCTCGCCCCTGAACGATTCGATATTAAGATTCAGCGGCAGATGCACGTCGGTCATCTCAGGCAGAACCGGTTTCGAGAAGAGCGCCTTCAGGGTTTCACCCAGCGGTTTTTCTTCCGGCTGCGGGTTCTGGATCTTCGGCTCAACGATCTCTTCCTGCGCCACGTCAGCGACCTTCGGCAGCGCAATCAGCAGCCCCTGCAAAGAGGTTGGCGTCAGGGTGAGGTTTTTCTCCTGCCAGCGCAGGCCGGAGGTGAAGTCCATCACGGACACCGTCGTATCGTCGATTTTGATATTGACGTTATCCAGCGCCACCCGACTGAGCGCGATCGGGTACGGCGTGGAGAGATTAAGCGGGCCGCTATCCTCTTCCTCGACCGGCGCAGACTTTGGCATTTTCTCGGAATCTATCGCCACGTTAACGTCTTTTAACGACAGATCGTTTACGCACAATTGACTATCCCGCAGGCAGCCCAGCTTCACCGCCAGATGAAACTCACCGGCGTTTACCGCCACGCCGGGCTGTTCGTAACGGATATTTTTCAGCCGCAGATCGCGCCAGCCGCCCGTCACCTGACCGATTTCAAGCCCCGGCACCCAGCGGTTCGCGGCGTTAAACAGCAGGTGCAGGCCGGTGGTGGTGCCCACCAGAAACGCCACCGCACCAAGCAGCAATACGATAAAAATCAGCACTCCGAGGCTTATTTTCTTCCATAAACTCATAATTCAGGCCCCAGACCGATGTAAAACTGTAAACCGTGTTCGTCTTTGTCACCCACCGGAACGGCGAAATCGAGCTTGATCGGCCCGACCGGTGACTGCCAGCGCACGCCCACGCCCGCGCCGGTTTTGAAATCGCTGCGGCGGATGTCGTTCACCGCTTCACCACCGTCGACAAACATGGCGCCCCACCATTTGCCGCTGACGTTGTACTGGTACTCCAGCGAGCCGGTCGCCAGCTTAGATGCCCCGGTCAGCTGCCCTTTTTCGTTTTCAGGCGAGATCGATTTGTACTTATACCCGCGAATGCTGCGGTCGCCCCCGGCGAAGAAGCGCAGATCCGGCGGAACGCGCTCAAAGTCGCCGGTTTCAATCCAGCCGAGGTTGCCGCGAACCACGAAGCGGTGTTTGTCGTACAGGGTGCGGATCCAGACGTTCTGCGCCTGTACCACCGAGAAGTCCACGTCCGAACCCCAGGCCGTATTGGAATAATCAATGGAGTAGCGCTGCGAATCGCCCCAGGTTGGCATCAGGCCGCCGCGCGAGCGGGTACGGCTGATCATCACCCCCGGATAAAGCAGCATGGTGGTGTTGGTGACGTTTGCCTGGGTAAAGTGGTCGAGGCTCCAGCGCAGGTTGATGGCGCGCTGCCAGCCGCTGGAGAGATCCCAGAAGCGGGATACCGCAAGCGTCGTCGAGTCCTGCTCGGTATCGTTCAAATCGGTGCGCTTAAAGCCGCCCTGAAGCAGGTAATACTGCTCAAGCGGGTTTTTCAGCAGCGGCATTTTATAGCTGAAGTCCAGCTGCTGCTCGGGTGCCGAGAGGCTGACGCTGGTGGTCAGGCTGTGGCCGTAGGAGTTCATCCACGGTTTTCGCCACTGGGCTTTCACCCGTGGGCCGACATCCGTGGAGTAGCCGACACCGGTCTCAATGGTGTTCTCGGTGCGCGGAGAGACCACGCCATGCAGCGGTAAAACCTTCGTTTTACGGGACTTCTCAAACTCCGGCGCCACCACCACCGAGTTAAACCAGCCGGTGGCGGACAAACGGCGGTTAAGCTCGCCCAGATCGCTGGACTGGTAGTAGTCGCCCTTTTTGAACGGCACCAGGTTTTGCAGGTACTCTTCGCGGATCTGCGAGCCTTCGAAGGTTACGTCGCCAAACCGATAGCGCTCGCCGCTGTCGTAATCGATATCCCAGAACGCCTGACGCCGCTCCAGCGCGACGCCCAGCTGGCTTTTATTGAACTGGCTGTCGAAGTAGCCTTTGCGCAGCGAGACGCTGGTGAGCGACTTTTTAAAGCGGTCGTAATCACCGTGATTCAGGACGGTGCCCACTTTCGGGCGGGTGCTGAGCAGGTCGAGATAATCCCGATCCGTACGCGCACCGCCGCGCAGCACCACGTTTGTGCCGCCAATTAAAACGGGTTCGCCCGGCGAAACGCGGGCAATCAGCACCTGCCGCCCTTTGGCCGGCGGCGGGCGTAAATCGAAATCGATGGTGGGCTCGTAATACCCCAGCGCCTTTAGGCCCTCACGGATAGCGTCATCCACGCGCGCGCGAAAACGCCGGTCCGGCGTCACTTCGTCGCTCTGGATGGTGGAAAGCTGCGCACGCACGTTTTTTTCCAGCGCCCCGGATAGCCCCTCAACCTGCAAACGGACATTCGCCGCGCTGGCAATCCCGCTTGTCAGCATTAAACTGACCAAACATAACTGGCGGATCTTTGTCACGTTTTCTCCTGAATATCCCTGTTTCCACCCTGGAAGCAAATGCAGTGCCGCTCCGCGGCAAAATACGGCCTGGTGGCCAAAAACCCAAATAACGGGTTGAAAAAGGGTGTAACACCCAAATATTTCTTATGATTAAATCTAGACTCATTCATCGCATTTATTGTGTTCAATTAAACGCGTCGTGACAACCTTAACCGAAACAACGCCACCCGGGAGGCCCCACCGTGAGTTTATTCGATAAAAAGCATCTGGTATCACAGGCCGATGCGTTACCGGGACGCAACACCCCTATGCCCGTGGCGACATTACACGCCGTAAACAACCATTCAATGACAAACGTTCCTGATGGAATGGAGATCGCCCTGTTCGCCATGGGCTGCTTCTGGGGCGTGGAACGCCTCTTCTGGCAGCTGCCGGGCGTGTACAGCACCGCGGCGGGCTATACCGGAGGGTATACGCCTAACCCAACCTATCGCGAAGTCTGTTCCGGTGAGACCGGCCATGCCGAAGCGGTCCGCGTGGTGTATGACCCGGGCGTCATCAGCTATGAACAGCTGCTCCAGGTGTTCTGGGAAAACCATGACCCGGCGCAGGGCATGCGTCAGGGTAACGATCACGGCACCCAATACCGCTCGGCCATCTATCCGCTCACCCCAGAGCAGGAGGCCGCCGCCCGTGCCAGCCTGACGCGCTTCCAGGAAGCGATGCAGGCAGCGGGTGATAAACGCCAGGTGACGACCGAAATCGCCACCGCAAAACCGTTCTACTATGCCGAGGACGACCACCAGCAGTATCTGCATAAAAATCCGTACGGCTACTGCGGTATTGGCGGCATCGGCGTTTGCCTGCCGCCGCAGCAGGCCTGACTACCGATCCAGCGCCACGCGAGCCGCGTGGCGCGTGGCGTTGCTCACCGAACCGTAATCCAGCACTTTCCCCTGCAACAGCAGGTTAAAGACCGGCGCCTGCGGCCGGTTAAGCCGCGTCTGCACCAAATGCACCGCCTCTATCCCCAGCTCCCGGCAGGGCACCGCAATCCCCGTAATCGGCTTTTCCAGCCGGTTGGCTAAGTTCCATGCAAAATCGGTGGTGATGATGGAGATATCTTCCGGCACGCGCAGCCCGTGGCGCCGGAGTGCCCTGAGCACGCCCTCCGTCATGCTGGTGCTGTTGGGAAAAATCACCTCGGGCCACTGCGCTCTGTCGTGGCCTGACAGCCATGCGTCAAGCTCGCGTTCAGCCTCCTCCGCCGTAAACCACTCCGTGACCAGCAGGTCCCGCTGCGGCTCAAACGCCACGTGAAAATGCCGGTACGCCTCTTTTATGCCGTCCAGCCGCGCATAGAGCGTGTCCCGCCGCAAGCAGGTGATGGTCAGCACCCGCCGGTGCCCCTGCTCGAAGAGATACTGCATGGTGGTAAAGCCAATCGCGCGGTGATCGGGAGAAACGGAATCCAGCACCCGATCCCGGTCGACGGAATTAATTAATACGCAGGGTTTATTTAGCGTACTGGCCAGCTTAAATATGGTGGAATCATCCGTACCAATGATAATGATCGCGTTAATATTTTTATGGCTGGCTTTTTCCATAAATAATTTCACATCCGCATGCTGTTCCTCTAATCCGCAATAGCTGATCCAGACATTGTGCGGCGCGCTGGCCTCGGCAATACCTTTGGTCACTTCCAGATAAAAAATATCCCCGCGCCCCTGAAAGGTTCTTTCGGGAGCAAATACCGCGATGCCGTTAATTAAGAGCCGCCCGCTCGCCATCGATTCCAGCACGCCAAGCTCCCGCGCGGTGCGGACAATCGCCTCCCGGGCCCTGTCGCTGGTGTAAGACTTGCCGCTTAACACTCTGGAAACCGTGCTCACGGAATACCCCGTCAGGGAGGCGATCTCCTCCATTTTTAACCTGCCCGGCATAGTGTGACCTCGCTCTCAATCAGTTTTTGCAAATATTTGCAGAAACAGCGCATTGATTTTAAAACTAAATTTCAAAACGGTTAGAGTTTACTTATTGACCTTGCGAGTATTCTCACAAAAACACATTGTCGCTGCGGCTCGCCTTTCCTATTTTTCGGTCATCACGCTTTTTGGCTGAAATTAAGGTGAGACATGGAGAAGGTACGTTTTGGCATTATTGGTGTAGGTAATATCGGTACGGTTCACGCGCGCTATTTACTGGCCGGTACCGTCAGCGACGCCTGCCTGACCGCGGTGTGCGATAACGCGGTGGATAAGCATCCCGCCATTCGTCAGCTGGTTGGCACCCTTCCGCTGTTCAGTGACGCGCAGGAGATGCTCCAGAGCGGGCTTATTGATGCGGTTATTGTCGCTACGCCGCATTACGACCATCCGCGCCTGTCGATGCTGGCGATGCGTCACGGCGTTCATACCCTGTGCGAGAAGCCGGCAGGCGTTTATACCGCGCAGGTGCAGGAGATGAACGCCTGCGCCCGCGAGTGCGACGTGGTGTTCGGCATCATGTATAACCAGCGGCCCAACCCGCTGTATCAGAAAGTGAAAGATCTGATCGACAGCGGCGAGCTGGGCGAGATCCGCCGCTCCAACTGGATCATCACCAACTGGTATCGCTCGCAAAGTTATTACAACTCCGGCGGCTGGCGCGCCACCTGGAAAGGCGAAGGCGGCGGCGTGCTGCTCAATCAGGATCCGCATCAGCTCGATCTGTGGCAGTGGCTGGTGGGCATGCCGGTTCGTCTGCGCGCGTTTTGCCAGTTCGGCAAGCATCGCGATATCGAAGTGGAAGACGAGGTCACCGCCTATGCGGAGTACGCCAACGGCGCGACCGGCGTGTTCATCACCACCGTCGCGGAAACGCCGGGTACCAACCGCCTGGAGATCGTGGGCGATCGCGGCAAAGTCGTCGTTGAGGAAGGGAAACTGCGCTACTGGCGGCTGCGCGAATCGGAAACCTCGTTTAACGCCCGCTGGCAGAATGGCTTTGGCGAGCCGGAATGCTGGGAAGTCACCCTCCCCGTAGCCCCTGAATACAGCGAGCATCACGTTATCACCGCCAACTTCTGCGCCGCCGTGCTGCGCGGCGAACCGCTAATTGCGCCGGGTCTGGACGGCATTCGCGGCTTAACGCTCTCAAACGCCATGCACCTCTCGACCTGGACCGACGACTGGGTTGAGCTGCCGCTGAATGAAAAACAGTATCTACGCCTGCTTCAGCAGCGCATCAGCACCTCTGTAGATAAAGGGGCCGCCAGCATCACGCTGGACGCCTCGGGCACCTGGTAACGCCGGAGAAAATCGATGCTAAATGTCGCCATTGTGGGAACGGGCAACATTGCCCATAACCATATTCAGGGTTATTTGCAGTTTGGACAGCGCTGCCGGATTGTCGCGCTGGTTGATATCTACCCGGAGAAAGCGGAGGAGAAAAAAGCGCGCTACGGCCTGACGGAGGCCCGCGTGTACGCCAGCCATCAGCAGATGCTGGAAGAAACGGTCGCGCTGGACATCGTTGACGTCTGCACCCCGCCCTATGTTCATGCGGAAATCAGCATTGATGCGCTGCGTGCGGGCTGCCATGTGCTGTGTGAAAAACCGATGGCCGCCTCGCTGGAGGAGTGCGACGCGATGATCGCCGCACAGCAGGCCAGCGGAAAAATGCTCTCGGTTATTGCCCAGAACCGCTTCACCGATGCCTTCTGGCGCTTAAAAGCGGCGGTGGATTCCGGCCTCGCCGGGAAGATCTGCCATGCGCAGGTAGATTCGTTCTGGTGGCGCGGGCACTGCTACTACGACCTGTGGTGGCGCGGCACGTGGGAAAAAGAGGGGGGCGGCTGCACGCTTAACCACGCGGTGCACCACATTGACGCCATTCAGTGGATGCTCGGTTTTCCGTCTGAGGTGGTGGCGATGATGAGCAACGTGGCCCACGATAACGCCGAGGTGGAAGATCTTAGCGCCGCGATATTTAAATACCCCAGCGGCGCGCTCACGCAGCTTACGGCTTCGGTGGTGCACCACGGCGAAGACCAGAAAATCATTATTCAGGGCGATAAGGCGCGCATCTCCGCGCCGTGGCAGGCTTTTGCCAGCGTAAGCGCCGACAACGGGTTCCCGCAGGAGACCAGCGACGCTGAACGCGAAGCGCGGCTAAACGCCGTGTTTCAGGAGACACCCAGGCTCGCATGGACGCTCCACGCCGGGCAGATTAATGACCTGCTCCAGAGCATTGAGCGCGGCACGGCCCCGCTGGTGGACGGCGTGCAGGGTAAGCGCTCGCTGGAGCTGATAACCGCAATTTACAAGTCGGCCATCACCCGCAGTATCGTCGCCTTACCCATCCGCAGCGATGACCCGTTCTACCTGACCGGCGGCATTAATGCTCTCGCCCCCCGTTTTTATGAAAAATCCGCAAGCGTCACCAGCTTCAGCGAAGTGGGCGCTATCCCTCTGGGTAAAGATCTGGATCGAGGACTGTAACCATGAACAAGAATGACGGAATGAACTACGCGCCGGTCGGCAAACCGCAGCCGGTGGTGCAGGCGGGTGAATTTGTGTTTGCCGCCGCCGCGCTCGACCACGGGCATATCTACGGCATGTGTAACGGCCTGATTGAAGCAGGCGCCACGCTGAAGTGGGTGTACGATCCCGACCCGGCCAACGTGGATAAATTTATCCAGCAGTACCCGCAGGCGAAAGTCGCGGAGTCGCTGGAGGTGATACTCAACGACGACGAGGTACGTCTGGTCGCGGGGGCAGCCATCCCCTCCGAACGCTGCGCGCTGGGGCTGAAGGCAATGGCGGCGGGCAAAGACTACTTCACGGACAAAGCGCCGCTCACCACGCTGGAACAGCTGGCCGATGCCAAAGCGATGGTGGAGAAAACCGGGAGAAAATACGCGGTCTACTACAGCGAGCGCCTGCACGTGGAAAGCGCGGTCTTTGCCGGGCAGCTGGTGCAGCAGGGGGCGATTGGTCGCGTGGTGCAAACCCTTGGCACGGGGCCGCACCGGGAAGGCACGGGCCGACCGGCGTGGTTTTACGATCGTCGCTACTTTGGCGGCATCCTGTGCGATATCGGCAGCCACCAGATCGAGCAGTTCCTGTTTTATACCGGCAACAGCGATGCCCGCGTGGTGGCCAGCCAGGTGCGCAACGTTAACCACCCTCAGCATCCGGCCTTCGAAGATTTTGGCGACGCCATGATTAAAGGGGCAAACGGCGCCAGCGGCTATTTCCGCTGCGACTGGTTCACTCCTGACGGGCTCTCTACCTGGGGCGATGGTCGCCTGACGCTGCTCGGTACCGACGGCTATATCGAGATCCGCAAGTATGTCGATCTTACCCGTGGCGAGCAGGATGTGGTCTACCTCGTCAATAAGGAGGGCGAGTTCCGCTATCCGGTCGCCGGGCAGGTCGGATTCCCGTACTTTGGCGCCCTGATCCTCGACTGCCTGCACCGCACTGAAAATGCCATGACCCAGGCACACGCGTTCAAGGCGGCCGAGCTGTGCGTTAAGGCGCAAATGCTCGCCAATGCGGCCGGGTAAGGGGGCGAGATGACACACCTCAACGCGGCGATTATCGGCGCCGGGGCCATTCACGGCTGCCACGTGAATGCCCTGAGGCAACTCCCCAACGTGGCCCTGCGCGCGCTGGTAGACACTGACAGCGTCAAAGGGCTGACGCTGGCGATGAACTATCGGTGCCGCTTTTATCAGGATTACCGGGAAATGCTGCTGGATGAGAGTATCGATGTGGTGCATATCTGCACGCCCCACTTCGAACATAAAAATATGATTCTGGCGGCGCTGGCCGCCGGGAAGCATGTTTTTTGTGAAAAACCGGTGGGCATGAACAGCAGCGAGCTTGCGGACATTGCCTCTGCCGCCGTGCAGGCGCCCGGCAGGCTCGGCGTTTGCTACCAGAACCGGCTCAACCCTACCAGCCTGCGCATTCGCAAGGAGCTGGCGGAGGGCGGGCTGGGCAGGATGTTAAGTATCAAGGCCGTACTCACCTGGTCCCGCTCTGGCGCGTACTACACGGAAAGCCCGTGGCGTGGAAAGCTGGCAACGGAAGGCGGAAGCCTGCTGATCAACCAGGCGATCCATACTCTCGACCTGATGCAGTGGTTCGGCGGTGGCGTGACGCGGCTGAAGGGGGTGGTCGACTGCGGTGAGCTGGCCGACGTCACGGAAGGGGAAGACAGCGCGATGGCCACGCTGCACTTCGCCAACGGGGCCCGCGGCCTGTTTTATGCCAGCAACTGTCACACCGCGGACTCCCCCCTCTGGCTGGAGATCCGCTGCGAACGCGGCTCGCTGTTGCTTAACGACAACACCCTATGGCGCATAACGCCCGACGAGCGGTTTCGTCTTGAAAGCGATGCTTCTCCCGACGGCACGGCGAAAAGTTACTGGGGATTAGGACACCAGCAGGCCATTCGCCGTTTTTATCACGCCATTCATCACCCGGAGAATACGGATTTTATCGATATCCGTACCGCCGGAATATCACTCAGGCTCGTGGAGGCTTTTTATCGATCGTCTCAGCTAAGGCAATGGATTGATATTAATAATCAGAACGTCACGTGTAGTCCAGCAGTGAAATAAAAAAACAACCTCTACATCTACCCTACACTGGATATTATTATGGTTAAACCAACTGAACGCAGAGTGGGTTATGGCGTGGCGCTTGGCTACGGCATAACCGACCTCTTTGGCGGAGGCGCTTTCGCCATTATCGGCACCTGGCTGCTATTTTTTTATACCACCTACTGCGGATTATCCGTCGTAGAAGCGGGTTCTATATTTGCCATAGCCCGCGTCATTGATGCGTTATTAAGCCCGATAATGGGGTATATCACCGATAATTTCGGCGATACCTGGCTTGGGCGTAAATTTGGCCGTCGCCGCTTCTTCTTATTACTCAGCTCCCCGCTCATGTTTCTGTATGCCCTGCTGTGGCTGACGGATATGGGCTACTGGTATTACCTGGGCACCTACCTTTCTATCGAGCTGCTGTCGGCGATGGTGCTGGTGCCGTGGGAGACCCTCGCCGCTGAAATGACCAACCGCTATGAAGAGCGCAGCCGCCTGTCCGGCGTACGTATGATTTGCTCCCAGCTGGGCGGTTTTCTTGCGGTGTCGGTCCCCGGCGTAATTATGCAGTTTACCGGCAAGGATAATTCATTTACCTATACGCTGACCGGGCTGATATTTTCCTGCGTCTTTTGTATTGCGGTATTTATTACCTGGTACACCACCTGGGAAGCAAAAGACGTGCATCAGGAGTCGGACTTTAAGATGGATACCCGGCGCAGCAGCGGAATAGGTAATCACCTGAAATATCTGGTTCTGGATCTCTTTTCGTCATTCCGTATTCGCGCGTTCCGCCTGCATATTCTGATATATATTTTTTCCTTCACCGCGATGGACGTATTTGGTTCAGTATTTACCTATTACGTAGTCTATTGCCTGAGTCAGGACGCGGCAGCGGTGTCCGGCTGGCTGAGTATTGCGGCGTTTGCCTCCGTGCCGGGCACGTACGGATTTATGCTGCTATTGAACAGGCTCAACATAACCCCTTCCGCCGCGCTGCGCCTCTCGTATGGCTGCATCTTTCTGGTGCTGGCGTTCCTGTTTACGGTCTATCTCACTGAAACACAGGTACCGACGCTGCTGTTCTCCGCCGTCTTTATCCTGCTGGGTGCCGCCCGATCCGGCCTTTATTATATCCCGTGGAATATTTACAGCTTTATTCCGGATATCGACGAAATCGTCACGCAGCAGCGCCGGGAAGGCATTTTTGCCGGCGTGATGGTGCTGACGCGCAAAAGCACCGTCGCGATTGCCATCATGATTATCGGCCTGGTGTTGCAGGAGTCCGGCTTTGTGAAAGGCAGCGGCGCGCAGCCTGAAAGCGCCCTCGGGGCGATAATCGGCCTGATGATTTTTGCCACCGCAGCGCTGCTGGCCGTGAGCTTTTTCACTACCTATAAATTCAAGCTGACCCGTGAAACGCACAAGGTGCTGCTCAAGGAGATCGCCCGTCGGAAGCTTGGCGGCGATTACCGCGACTGTGACGCCAACACCCGCGCGGTCATAAAGCAGCTTACGGGCTACGAGTACGATCAGGTCTGGGGCGGCGAAGCTACCCGCCAGGCGGTGGGAGATGTTAGCTTATCCCCCGTAAAATAACGCCCTTGCGCCGGATCGGCCCTGTGCCGGTCCGGCTTTTTTTGTCGAAAACGTGACCTCTGGCAGATTTACATCTCTTTACGCTATACTACCGCTGAAATAATCGGCTCAACGCTACGAGCTGAGTTCAATGTGTCTTCACACGAATGGTATCAACTCCCCTTCTGAGGATCTGGCGTTACGCCGGATAAACTATGTTAAACAGTATTTTAGTAATACTTTGTCTCATTGCCGTCAGCGCATTTTTCTCGATATCTGAGATCTCGCTGGCAGCCTCCCGTAAAATCAAACTGAAGCTGCTTGCCGACGAGGGCAACATCAACGCATCACGCATTCTGAAAATGCAGGAAAATCCCGGCATGTTCTTTACCGTGGTGCAGATTGGCCTGAACGCGGTCGCCATTCTTGGCGGTATCGTGGGCGATGCAGCATTCTCCCCGGCGTTTTATAGCCTCTTCGTTAACTACATGTCAGCAGAGCTGGCCGAGCAGCTGAGCTTCATCCTCTCCTTCTCGCTGGTCACCGGTTTGTTCATTTTGTTCGCGGACCTGACCCCGAAACGCATCGGTATGATTGCGCCAGAAGCCGTGGCTTTGCGTATCATCAACCCGATGCGCTTCTGTCTGTACGTCTTCCGCCCGCTGGTGTGGTTCTTTAACGGCCTGGCGAACGTCATTTTCCGCATCTTCAAGCTGCCGATGGTGCGTAAGGACGACATCACCTCCGACGATATTTATGCGGTGGTGGAAGCCGGCGCGCTGGCCGGCGTGCTGCGCAAGCAGGAACACGAACTTATTGAGAACGTGTTCGAACTGGAATCCCGTACCGTTCCCTCTTCCATGACCGGCCGTGAAAACATCATCTGGTTCGATCTGCATGAAGATGAGCAGAGCCTGAAGACCAAGGTGGCGCAGCATCCGCACTCCAAGTTCCTGGTCTGTAACGAAGATATTGACCATATCATCGGCTATGTTGACTCCAAAGACCTGCTGAACCGCGTGCTGGCGAACCAGAGTCTGGCGCTGAACAGCGGCGTGCAGATCCGCAACACCCTCATTGTGCCGGATACCCTGACGCTCTCCGAAGCGCTGGAAAGTTTCAAAACCGCCGGGGAAGACTTTGCGGTGATCATGAATGAGTACGCGCTGGTGGTAGGTATTATTACCCTCAACGACGTCATGACGACGCTGATGGGCGACCTGGTCGGCCAGGGGCTGGAAGAGCAAATTGTGCAGCGTGACGAGAACTCATGGCTGATCGACGGCGGTACGCCGATTGAAGACGTGATGCGCGTGCTGGATATCGACGAGTTCCCGCAGTCCGGAAACTACGAGACCATCGGCGGCTTTATGATGTTTATGCTGCGTAAAATCCCGAAACGCACCGACTCGGTGAAGTTCTCAGGCTACAAGTTTGAAGTGGTGGATATCGATAACTACCGCATCGACCAGCTGCTGGTGACGCGTATTGACAGCAAGCCGACCGTGCTGGTGCCGAAATTGCCGGACGCGGAAGAGAAGGTGTCGGCGTAATAGCTCATATACCCTAAATACATCAACGGCTCCCATCGGGAGCCGTCTTTTTAACTACTGCATAGCACGTTGGTTAAGCCATCTCAGTCTGCAGACGCATAACCTGGCGGTTGACTTCGGACATCACAGACAGGTGCTGTTTGTCCTTCACTTTCGGGATAAGGATTTTCCCCTTATCGAACTCAAAAGCGCCAACATCCTTGATGTACAACCGTCCACGGAACAGGATCTTCACGTACTTCGCCACCTGAAGCGGGTTGTAGCGTTGGAAAATTTTCATTCTTGTATCTCCTGTGAATCATACGCTCTTGCGGTGCCACAATCGGCCCGACTGTCCTGAGCGCAAATTTTGATGCCCAATGACTATAGACCAGAACCTCGTACTTACCCAGTGTGCATAAGTTTATTTACCGTTTGATTACAATTATTCAGAATAATCTTTGCAAACCGTGATGCAGAGCAGTATATGCCGTCGTTTTTGCAAGGATATGTGCGTTCGCCCGCAAACTGGCATCGGGATTGCGGGAAAAGCCCATTGATCGCACTTATGATTAAAGCGCATGACCAAGTGGTCGGATCACCTGCTCACAATAAGGAAACACCATGACCCTACGTAACATCCTGGCAGCAGCTTGCCTGTTGCTGCCTCTGATGGCATCCGCACATAACATTGAAAAAGGACAACGCGTTCCGCCCGTCGGCATTGCTGACCGGGGAGAATTGATTCTCGACAATGATAAGTTTAGCTATAAAGCCTGGAATAGCGCGCAGCTCGCGGGCAAAGTGAGAGTTGTACAACATATTGCCGGTCGTACATCCGCAAAAGAGAAAAACGCGACACTCGTGGAGGCGATCAAGTCAGCAAAATTCCCTCACGACCGCTACCAGACCACCACCATCGTGAACACCGACGATGCCATTCCCGGCTCCGGGATGTTTGTGCGTTCAAGCCTGGAGAGCAATAAGAAGCTCTATCCGTGGTCGCAGTTTATTGTCGACAGCAACGGCGTGACGCGTAAGGCCTGGCAGCTGGAAGAAGAGAGTTCAGCGGTTATCGTACTGGATAAAGAGGGCCGCGTAGCGTGGGTCAAAGACGGCGCGCTGACCCAGGATGAGGTGCAGCAGGTGGTTGCCCTGCTGCACAAGCTGCTGGCTCAGTAAAGTGATACCCGGAAGCCCGGGTTCAGGAATGACTCGCGCGGGGTGTAGTCCAGCGGCTTGCCCTGCCAGTCATGCACATGCGCACCGGCCGCAGCGGCAACGGCATGGCCCGCTGCGGTATCCCAGACGTTCGTTGGCCCGAAACGGGGGTACAGCTGCGCCTGCCCTTCCGCCACCAGGCAGAACTTCAGCGACGAGCCAATCGACGTGGTCTGATGTTCGCCCAGCTGCTGCAGGTACTCCTCCAGCTCGCTGTCGCTGTGCGAGCGACTGATCACCACCAGCGGTGGACGCGCGTCGCGCACCTGAATCTGCTTACGTACCCCGCACTCTTCCTTCCAGGCCTTGCCTTCCGCCGCGCTGTACATCACCTTCATCACCGGAGCGTAAACCACGCCCAGCACCGCTTTCCCGTTTTCAATCAGGGCGATGTTCACAGTAAATTCACCGTTACGCTTGATGAACTCTTTGGTGCCGTCGAGCGGATCCACCAGCCAGTAACGCTGCCAGTGCTGACGTTCGTCCCAGCTCTGGGGCGCTTCTTCGGAAAGCACCGGGATGTCCGGCGTCAGCGCCTGTAAGCCTTTCAGGATCACCGCATGCGCCGCGATATCCGCCGCCGTAACCGGAGAGTCGTCCGCCTTGCTGACAACGTCCATCGGCTGCGCACCGTCGTACACCTGCATGATCGCATCACCCGCATCCCGTGCGAGCTGACAAATCTTATCTAACATTCTCCACCTCTTCGTTAACGCAGTGGGCATAACTTATTGTTTTAGTTATATCGTAATGTGAACAATTCCGCTATCTGTGAAGCAATTCTGGTTTCAGGGGCCTTTTTTCTGGCAGCATTCACACTTCTGTAAGCAATAAAATATACATACATATTCTTTTGTGGCTTGGATCGAAAAAAAGGACTCCTCAGATGATTAAGTTTAGCGCAACGCTCCTGGCAACGCTGATTGCGGCAGGCGTTCAGGCAGCGACGGTGGATCTCCGCATTCTGGAAACCACCGATCTGCATGGCAACATGATGGACTTCGATTACTACAAAGATACCCCAACCGAAAAATTCGGCCTGGTGCGCACGGCAAGCCTGATTAACGCCGCTCGCGGTGAGATAAAAAACAGCGTGCTGGTGGACAACGGCGATTTGATTCAGGGCAGCCCGCTCGGCGATTACATGGCGGCGAAGGGGCTGAAGAACGGTGAGATCCACCCGGTCTATAAGGCGATGAATACGCTGGACTATGCCGTCGGCAACCTGGGCAATCACGAATTTAATTACGGGCTTAAATACCTGCACGACGCGCTGGCAGGGGCTAAATTCCCGTACGTTAACGCCAATATCATCGACGTTAAAACCCAGAAGCCGCTGTTTACCCCTTATCTGATTAAAGAGACCGACGCCGTCGATCGGGACGGTAAAAAACAGACGCTGAAAATCGGCTATATCGGCTTTGTACCACCGCAGATCATGACGTGGGATAAAGCCAACCTCGACGGTAAAGTGACCGTCAACGATATTACCGAAACCGCGCGTAAGTACGTGCCGGAGATGCGCGCGAAAGGCGCAGACCTGGTGGTGGTTGTCGCCCACTCGGGCCTCTCCGCCGACCCGTATCAGGCGATGGCCGAAAACTCCGTTTACTACCTCAGCCAGGTGCCGGGCGTCGATGCGATCCTGTTCGGCCACGCCCACGCGGTCTTTCCGGGCAAAGATTTCGCCGGAATCAAAGGCGCAGACATCGAAAAAGGCACGCTCAACGGCGTACCGTCCGTGATGCCGGGCATGTGGGGCGATCATCTTGGCGTGGTGGATCTGGTGCTGAATAACGACGGCGGAAGCTGGAAAGTCACGCAGTCGAAAGCGCAAGCGCGTCCGATTTATGACGTCGCCGCGAAAAAATCCCTGGCCGCAGAAGATAAACCGCTGGTCGAGGTGCTGAAGCACGATCACGACGCCACGCGTGAATTTGTCAGCAAGCCGATCGGTAAATCAGCCGACAACATGTACAGCTTCCTGGCGCTGGTTCAGGATGACCCGACCGTGCAGGTGGTAAACATGGCGCAGAAAGCCTACGCCGAACACTTTATTCAGGGCGACCCGGACCTGGCAAAACTGCCGGTGCTGTCTGCCGCCGCGCCGTTCAAGGTGGGCGGCCGCAAGAACGATCCGGCCAGCTACGTTGAGGTGGAAAAAGGCCAGTTGACCTTCCGCAACGCCGCCGACCTCTATCTTTATCCCAACACCCTCGTCGTGGTGAAGGCCACGGGGAAAGAGGTGAAGGAGTGGCTGGAGTGCTCCGCCGGGCAGTTTAACCAGATCGACCCGCACAGCAGCAAGCCGCAGTCGCTGATTAACTGGGACGGCTTCCGCACCTACAACTTCGACGTGATCGACGGCGTGGAGTATCAGATTGATGTAACCCAGCCCGCCAGATATGACGGCGAGTGCCAGACGATAAACCCGCAGGCGGAGCGCATCAAAAACCTGACCTTCAACGGTAAGGCCATTGACCCGAATGCGACCTTCCTGGTGGTGACCAATAACTATCGCGCCTATGGCGGTAAGTTCGCCGGAACGGGCGACAGCCATATCGCCTTTGCGTCCCCGGACGAGAACCGCTCGGTGCTGGCGGCGTGGATCGGCGCAGAGTCTAAAAAAGCGGGTGAAATTCATCCGGCGGTGGATAACAACTGGCGTCTGGCGCCCATCCACAGCGACACAACGCTGGATATTCGCTTTGAGACCTCACCGTCCGATAAGGCAGCCGCGTTTATTCAGGATAAAGCCCAGTATCCGATGAAAAAGGTCGCGACGGATGACGTTGGCTTTGCGATTTATCAGGTGGATTTGAGCAGGTAAAAGCAAAACGGCAACGCACGTTGCCGTTTTTAACGTTTGTTCCCTCTCCCGCGGGAGAGGGTCAGGCTGAGGGCATCAGGCCGCGCGCTCGTCCCGGTTCGCCAGCACCTGCGGCGTATTCACCTCAATCCAGTCCGCCAGCGCGACCACTTTCTCGCTTACCTCAACGCCCAGCGGCGTCAGGCTATACTCCACATGCGGCGGCACGACCGGATACGAGACGCGATCGACAAATCCGTCCTGCTCCAGCGCCTGAAGCGACTGGGCCAGCATCTTCTCGCTGACGCCGCCCATCTTGCGGCGCAAGTCGCTGAAGCGGTGCGTGCCCTCGCGTAATGCCACCAGGATCAGCACGCCCCAGCGGCTGGTTACGTGTTTGAGCACGTCCCGGGAGGGGCACTGTTCGGCAAAAAGATTCCCGTCACGCATTTGCTCGGTGAGCATTGGTATCGTCATTTTAATACTTACCTTTTTGTACGTACTTACTAAAAGTTAGTTATGGTGCTAGTGTGCCACAACACCAGACAAACACGAAGGAGATTCATCATGATCGCAATTACCGGCGCTACCGGCCAGCTTGGCAAACTCGTTATTGAACAGCTTCTGAAAACCGTTCCGGCCAGCCAGATTGTGGCTATCGTGCGTAACCCGGCGAAAGCCGACGCGTTGAGTCAGCAGGGGCTCGACGTGCGTCAGGCGGACTACACCGATGAAGCTGCCTTCACCACCGCGCTGAACGGCGTGGATAAACTGCTGCTCATCTCCTCCAGCGAAGTGGGCCAGCGCGCCGTACAGCATCAGAACGTGATTAACGCTGCCAAAGCGGCAGGCGTGAAGTTCATCGCCTACACCAGCCTGCTGCACGCGGATAACTCCCCGCTGGGCCTGCACGCAGAGCACGTTGAAACCGAAAATGCGCTGGCGGCCTCCGGCGTGCCTTATGCCCTGCTGCGCAACGGCTGGTATACCGAAAACTATCTGGCGAGCGCGCCGCCAGCCCTCGAGCACGGCGTGTTTATTGGCGCGGCGGGTGACGGCAAAATAGCCTCCGCGACCCGTGCGGATTACGCGGCGGCAGCGGCGAAAGTCATTTCTGAAGAGGGCCATGCAGGCAAGGTCTACGAGCTGGCGGGCGACCACGGCTGGACGCTGAGCGAGCTGGCGGCGGAACTGAGCAGGCAGAGCGGCAAGCCGGTGGCTTATCAGAACCTGAGCGAAGCGGATTTCGCCGCCGCGCTGAAGGGCGCAGGGCTGCCTGCCGGGCTGGCGGATATGCTGGCGGACTCCGACACGGGCGCGTCCAGAGGCGGCCTGTTTGACGACAGCCGTACCCTGAGCAGGCTGATTGGCCGTCCGACGACGCCGCTGGCGGAAAGCATCAAAGCCATTCTGTAATTGTTAAGAATCGGTTATTTTTTGTGGCATCCCCCTGGGTCATCTCTGATAATGAAGCGATGACCCACAAGGAGGCTCACCGTGCAAGGCGTACCGGAACAGTTTACTGATGAGAGAGACAGCGCGCGCTTTCGCCATCTGGCGCAGCTGCCCGGTCTTGAGCTTTATCATGCCCATATCTCTGACTACGCCTTCGAGCCTCATACCCATGAAGCCTTCGGCATCGGCACCATCGAAACCGGTGCCGAGCGCTTTCGCTATCGCGGGACCCAGCATCTCGCCGCTGAAAAATCCGTTGTCACCATGAACCCGGACGAGATCCACACCGGAGAGTCTGCAACCGAGGGCGGCTGGCGCTATCGGATGGTCTATCTCGAACCCGATCTGCTGGAGGAGGTCACCGGCCTGCGCCACTGGTGGTTTAGCGACGTAACCCGCCATGACCCGCTGCGCTCGCAGCAAATCGGCCAGCTGATTTACGGCCTGTGGCATACGGACGATCCGCTGGCACAGAAGGGGTTATTGCTGGATTTGATTCAGACTTTTCAGCCGCTGGCCCACCATGCGCCGGTCGTTAACGAAGGCGCGCACCGCTTCGAACGCGTTCGCGACTATCTGCACGATAACTATATGCGCTCGCTTACCCTGGACGAGCTGGCCAACGTCGTCTCGCTCAGCCCGTACCATTTTCAGCGTCAGTTCAAAGCCCATTTTCACGTCACCCCGCATCAGATGCTGATGGCCATTCGCCTGTGGCGCGCCAAAGCGCTCCTTACGCACGGCATGCCTGCCGCCGAAGTGGCCGCCGCAACGGGGCTGACCGATCAGTCGCACCTGACCCGCGCCTTTACCCGCCGCTACGGCATTACGCCCGTGCGCTACCAGAAGCAGGTTGCCAGGCGCTGATGCGCAATCTCATACAATACGCGCGCGCGTCCGCCTCCTACACTGGTTACAAAATGAATCACTGTGGATGAGAAGATGATTAGCGGCGTGTTGTATGCCCTGCTTGCGGGTTTAATGTGGGGGCTGATTTTCGTTGGCCCGCTGATTGTGCCGGAGTATCCGGCGATATTGCAGTCTACCGGACGCTATCTGGCGCTGGGGCTGATTGCCGTGCCGCTGGCGTGGCTGGGACGCGCGCGCTTGCGCCAGCTTGGTCGTCAGGACTGGGGCACCGCGCTGGCGCTGACTATGATGGGCAATCTCATCTATTACGTTTGTCTGGCAAGCGCCATTCAGCGCACCGGCGCGCCGGTTTCCACCATGATTATCGGTACGCTGCCGGTCGTGATCCCGGTTTTCGCGAACCTGCTTTACAGCCAGCGTGACGGCAGGCTGGCGTGGTCAAAAATGGCGCCGGCGCTGGCCTGCACCGCTGTGGGGCTGGTGTGCGTTAATATCGCCGAGCTGCGCCACGGTCTGGAGGATTTCAGCTTGTGGCGCTACGGTTCGGGTATCCTGTTAGCGTTCATCTCGGTGGCGTGCTGGGCCTGGTATGCCCTGCGCAACGCGCGCTGGCTGCGGGAGAACCCGGACAAACACCCGATGATGTGGGCCACGGCGCAGGCGCTGGTGACGCTCCCCGTCTCGTTAGTGGGCTATGTCGGCGCGTGTATCTGGCTGGGCAGCCAGCAGCCGGCGTTTACCCTGCCCTTTGGGCCGCGCCCGTGGGTGTTCGTCGGGCTGATGGTAGCCATTGCCGTGCTGTGTTCATGGGTAGGCGCGCTGTGCTGGAACGTGGCCAGCCAGAAGCTGCCGACGGTGATCTTGGGGCCGCTGATTGTCTTCGAAACCCTGGCCGGGCTGCTCTATACCTTCCTGATGCGCCAAAGCGTGCCGCCGCTGTTAACGGCCTGCGGGATCGCGCTGCTGGTCCTTGGGGTGGTGATTGCGGTGAGGGCGAAGCCGGAAAAACCGAGGGTCGTTCCGGCTTCGGAGACGTGATTTTGCCGGGTGGCGCGAACGCCTACCCGGCACCGGGTTAAAACGTTTCCCAGTTCGCTTCAGACGCCGACGCTACGGGCTGCGCCCTGGCTGCAACGCTTTTCACCGGGGCTGCCTTCACCGCCTGGCTGCGGGTAATTTTAAATACCGCCACCGCTTCGTTAAGGCGCGCCGCCTGGTCTTCCAGGGCTGCCGCCGCTGCCGCAGACTCCTCCACCAGCGAGGCGTTCTGCTGGGTGACGCGATCCATCTCCGCCACGGCCTGACCTACCTGGTCGATACCGCGGCTCTGCTCGTCGGACGCAGAAGCAATCTCGCCCATAATGTCCGTTACGCGCGTAACCGCACTGACGATTTCCGCCATCGTCGCGCCCGCCTCATTCACCAGCTGAGAGCCTGCGTTCACGCGCTCGCCAGAATCGTCGATTAGCGCTTTGATCTCTTTCGCCGCCTGAGCGCTGCGCTGGGCCAGAGTACGCACTTCGCCCGCAACCACCGCAAAGCCGCGGCCCTGTTCGCCCGCGCGCGCGGCTTCTACCGCCGCGTTCAGCGCCAGGATGTTGGTCTGGAAGGCAATACCGTCGATCACGTTGGTGATCTGCGCTATTTTGCTGGAGCTGGTGGCGATTTCATCCATTGTGCGCACCACGCCTTCCACCACGTTCCCACCCTTCTTCGCGGTGGAGGAGGCATCCAGCGCCAGACGGGAAGCCTGACGCGCGTTATCGGCGTTTTGCTTCACGGTAGCGGTCAGTTGCTCCATGCTGGCGGCGGTTTCTTCCAGCGACGCGGCCTGCTGCTCGGTACGGGAAGAGAGATCGTTACTGCCGGCAGAAATTTCACCCGCGCCGGTGTAGATGGTGTCTGCGCCTTCACGCACCACGCCCACCGTGTTGGCCAGCGCGGTTTGCATCTCCTGGACGTTACGCGCCAGGATCGCCATTTCGTTTTTCCCCTCAGCCTGAACGGTCTGGGTTAAATCCCCTGCTGCAATGGCGCGGATGTGGTTAATCACCTCTTCCAGCGGCAGCAGCAGCACGCGGCGCATCGCAACCCAGCTGGAAATAATCACCGCGATCACCAGCAGCATCACCGCAGAAAGGATCCACAGAATGCGCTTGTAGTCGCTTTCATTGTCCTTGATGCCTTTCGCGGTAAGCGCGGCCTGTGCCTCACGCCACTCGTGATAGACCTTCTGCATCGCGGTCTGTTTCTGCTCCGCATTTTGCTTGAACATATCTTCCAGATTACCCTGGCCCAGCAGGACGTTCATTTGCGTCAGCGTGGCGGAGTAAATGCGGTACTGTTCTTCCAGCCTGTCGGCCAGGCGCTCATCCAGCCCCGGGGTTTCCGGCAGCGCGTAGTAGGTATCGTAGTGGGCCTGCGCGTCGGCCAGCAGGTTTTTCGTGGTATTCACCAGCTCGTTCAGCTGGCCGCCGTTGATTTGGGAAGCCATGCTGCTTTGCAGGCGCAGCATGCCGCGGTTCAGGGTGACGCGCGCCTGGTTCAGGCTAATCCATGCATCGGTAAACTCCGCCACGTTCTGGCTGGAAACCTGAGAAACGGTGAAGTTCTCTTTATCGTTATTGAGCGCGTTAATGAAAATGCCGGCGGAGATCAGTTGCATAATGCCGAGCACAAGCAGCACCGAAATCAGAAGAGTAATCACTTTTATACGTTTAAACATGCGTTGCCTTTTTATATGCAGGTTTGTCTGACGTGTATCTATCGGCACGCGCGGCGGGTTGTTTACTGTTTCTCCACCTTTAAAAACTTTCTAAAGCCCTTTTCTGCATTCAATCAGCAGCTTAAAAGCGCTCTTTTTTTTTGTGAGCGCCCTCTCATTTTTACCCTTGCCACTAAAGGGTTATAGTATCGGCTTAAAGATGTATTTAAAATGCATCTTATATTACTGATGATGAGGTAACGACTATGGCCTTCCGCGATCAACCCCTGGGCGAGCTGGCGCTCTCCATCCCTCGCGCTTCTGCGCTGTTCCGCAAATACGACATGGATTACTGCTGCGGCGGTAAGCAAACGCTGGCGCGTGCAGCGTCGCGTAAAGAGCTGGACGTGGAGGCTATCGAAGCGGAGCTGGCGCTGCTGGCCGAACAGCCTGTCGATAAAGACTGGCGCACCGCGCCGCTTGCTGAAATCATCGACCATATCATCGTGCGTTACCACGATCGTCACCGCGAACAGCTGCCGGAGCTAATTTTGCAGGCGACCAAAGTCGAGCGCGTTCACGCCGACAAACCCTCCGTACCGCGCGGTCTGGCAAAATACCTGACCATGCTGCACGAAGAACTTTCCAGCCACATGATGAAAGAAGAGCAGATCCTCTTCCCGATGATTAAACAGGGAATGGGTAGCCAGGCGATGGGGCCTATAAGCGTGATGGAAAGCGAGCATGATGACGCCGGCGAGCTGCTGGAAGTGATCAAACACACCACCAACAACGTCACCCCGCCGCCAGAAGCGTGCACCACCTGGAAAGCCCTGTACAACGGCATTAACGAGACGATCGACGATCTGATGGAACACATCAGTCTTGAGAATAACGTTCTGTTCCCGCGTGCACTGGCCGGGGAATAAAAAAGGCCGCTGCGGCCTGATGCCCCCTCCCACGGGGAGAGGGAGCAAAAACTAAAAACGGCAACCGACGTTGCCGTTTTGCTTTTACCTTACGCCCGCCATACGTTTCTTACCGATAAACAGCCAGCCCAGCCCCAGCGCGATAAACCACAGCGGGGTGACGATCAGCGCCTGACGGGTATCTTCTTCCAGCGTCAGCAGCACCAGCACGAAGACGAAGAACGCCATGCATACCCAGCACATCAGCTTGCCCAGCGGCATCTTGTAGATCGACTTCTCATGCAGGTGTGGACGCTGTTTGCGGTACACCAGGTACGAGCACAGGATGATGGTCCAGACGAACATGAACAGGATCGCAGAGACAGTGGTAATCATGGTGAATGCGCCAATCACGCTCGGGTTGACGTAGAGCATCACCACGCCGCCCAGCAGGCAAATGCAGGAGAAGGTCAGCCCCTTCGCCGGTACCGCGCGTTTAGAGAGTTTGGCAAACGCGCTCGGGGCAACGCCTTCCTGCGCCAGGCCGAACAGCATGCGGCTGGTGGAGAACACGCCGCTGTTCGCCGATGAAGCCGCGGAGGTTAGCACCACAAAGTTAATCAGGCTCGCCGCCGCCGGCAGGCCGACCAGCACGAACAGCTCGACGAACGGGCTCTTCGTTGGCACTACCGAACTCCACGGCGTCACGGACATGATGATAATCAGCGCGAACACGTAGAACATGATGATACGCAGCGGAATGGAGTTGATCGCGCGCGGCAGGGATTTCTCCGGATCTTTGGTTTCCGCCGCCGTGGTACCGACCAGCTCAATGCCTACAAACGCGAATACCGCAATCTGGAACCCGGCAAAGAAGCCGCTAATGCCTTTCGGGAACCAGCCGCCGTCATTCCACAGATGGGCAAACGACGCCTGAACGCCGGTTGGCGACTGGAAGTGCGTCAGCACCATCACCAGCCCGACGACAATCAGCGCGATGATGGCGACGATTTTGATCATCGCGAACCAGAACTCCATCTCACCGAACATTTTAACGGTGGCGAGGTTGAGGCTCAGCAGCAGAATTATCACCGCCAGCGAGGCTACCCAGTCCGACAGGCCGGGGAACCAGAACTGTGCGTAAGCCGTAATGGCAACGACGTCCGCCATACCGGTAACGACCCAGCAGAACCAGTAGGTCCAGCCGGTAAAATAGCCCGCCCACGGGCCGAGCAGATCCGACGCGAAATCGCTGAAGGATTTGTATTCGAGATTCGAGAGCAGCAGTTCGCCCATTGCGCGCATCACGAAAAAGAGCATAAAGCCGATGATCATATAAACGAAGATGATCGACGGCCCGGCAAGACTGATGGTTTTGCCCGAGCCCATAAACAGCCCGGTGCCGATGGCGCCCCCAATGGCAATAAGCTGAATGTGACGGTTTGTGAGATTACGCCGTAGCGACTGTTCAGATGTCGCCTCTTCTGCGGCGGCGACTTTGACCTGATCTACCATGTTATATTTTCCTGTTTATGCCTGTCTGTGTTGTTAAGGCTCTGTTGGCCTTTAAATACGCCAAATAAATGACGGTCCCTTTGTAAGGGCTTATCGATAGTAGGTAAGAATCGGCGGGATGAATACTATGAATTGAATATTATGTTAATAATATGTTGAAAGTGAGTGTCATATCACTCATACAGCGCGAAACAGCTCACAAAAATACACGCAACAGTTTCGTTTGCAACATAAAATGTTGATTCCGTCGTAACTATAGGTTTTATCGCTATTTTCCTCTCCCCGTGCTGAGAGAGGAAAATAAGAAAAGCCGATTACAGGATTTCCAGCAGCTCGACTTCAAACACCAGGGTGCTGAACGGCGGAATGGACGCGCCAGCGCCGCGCTCGCCGTAAGCCAGGTTATGAGGGATAGTCAGTTCCCATTTGGAGCCTACTGGCATCAGGGTTAATGCTTCGATCCAGCCAGCGATAACGCCGTTAACCGGGAACTCAGCCGGTTCGCCGCGCGCTACGGAGCTGTCGAACACGGTACCGTCAATCAGCTTACCGGTGTAGTGGACGCGAACGTGGTCGGTACGAGCCGGGATTGCGCCGTCACCCTGGTTGATCACGCGGAACTGCAGGCCAGACTCGGTGCTGTTCACGCCTTCACGCTCGCGGTTCTCTTCCAGATATTTCACGCCTTCTGCCGCCATCTCTTCGAAACGCGCGCGACGTACGGCGTCAGCACGTTCGTGGATTTCACGCAGCGCACGGTGCACAACGTCTACCGGCACGGCAGGCTGCTTGCCTTCCAGCGCATCAGCGATACCCGCCACCAGCGCTTCCGGTAACAGACCTTCCAGGCCGGATTCGCTCAGCTGCTGTCCTACCTGCAAGCCGATGCCGTAGCTTGCCTGCGCTTCGATAGTGTCAAAAGTCGGGGTGGTCATGGGTTTTCCTTCCATCACATTTAAAGTAGCGGGCAGCATATCAGCCATGCCCTTATGGGTAAAACTTTGTCTTAAGTAAAGGTGACAAACTGCGGCGAAACGGAAACAATAGTAGCCGTCAGGATTTTCCCGAATATATGTCACGAAAGCTGGCTTTGTTACGCCCATCAGGCAGTTAGCAAACTACACTTCTCAGGACAGGATAAAAAGACGCGGAGCAGGAGGAGAGCCATGCCCGGGCGATTTGAACTGAAACCTACCCTGGCGAAAATCTGGCATGCGCCGGATAACTTTCGCATCATGGACCCGCTGCCGCCTTTGCACCGCAGGGGCATTATCATTGGCGCGCTGCTGATCGTCATCGGCTTCCTGCTTCCTTCCGGCGGTGACAGCGGTGATACCGCGCCGGTTAGCCGGAATGCCGAGCTGGATATTCAGTCGCAAAGCCGGCCGCAGCTCGATTCACAGCCGATGCAGACGCAGCTGGTTACGCCATCTAACGATCCGGGCCAGGTTGCGCCAGTTGAGCCTGAGCCCGTTCAGGACGATCAGGAGCAGGCCGCCGCCCCTTCTGAACCGCAGGCTCAACAGCCTACCGGCATCGAGCAGCAGTGGCGCTCGTATCGCGTCGAGTCGGGGAAAACCCTTGCCCAACTATTCCGCGACCACAATCTGCCCGCGACGGACGTGTATGCCATGGCGCAAGTCGAAGGGGCAGGCAAGCCGCTCAGCAACCTGCAAAATGGTCAGATGGTGCAGATCCGCCAGAATGCCAGCGGCGTGGTGACCGGGCTGACGATTGATACCGGGAACGGCCAGCAGGTGCTGTTTACCCGCCAGCCGGACGGCAGCTTTATCAGAGCACGGTAGTTTGCAGGCCGGGTAAGGCAACGCCGTTACCCGGCAATAATTCTCAGGCGCTCCGCTTATTTACCCACCATATCCCCGAACAGACCAGCACCAGCGCAATCGCGTATTTGATGTCCAGAATGTTTTCGCCGAGAAAAATAGCGGAGAGCACCGTCCCTGCCACGGGGATGACAAAGTTGAACGGGGCAATCATGCTTACGCGGTTCACCTTCAGCAGCGCGCTCCACAGGGCGAACGCCACCGATGAAAGCAGCGTCAGATAGCCCAGCACGGCGGCGGCCTTCATGCTGTGCACTTCCAGCGTCCCGCCCGTAGCATAGCCACCCGCAACCAGTGCCGCCCCGCCTATCCCCAGCTGCCAGCCGGTCATCACCGTCGGGTCAACGGTCTGGGAGATCCGTTTTCCGTAAAGCGTGGCGGCAGAGAGAATAAAGGCCGCCAGCACCACGAAACCGTCACCTTGCCAGACAAACTGGAAATCACTCAACCCGCTGTGGAAGTTTACCAGCATCACCCCGGCAAACCCGAGAATGCAGCCCAGCGTTTTGTTATAGCTGAGCTTGTCGTTGTGATAGATAAAGTGCGCCAGCAGCACGCTGAAGAAGGTGCCGGTGGCGTTCATGATGGAGCCATTCACGCCCGTCGTGTAGGCCAGGCCAATATAAAAGAAGGTGTACTGAATGGTGGTCTGAGTCAGCCCGAGGATCGTTAGCTGGCCAAACTGCGTGGGGGTGAGCCTGCCAATCGGTTTTCGCTGGGCCAGGGCAAACAGCAGCAGTAGCGCACCGGCAAACAGAAAACGGTATCCGGCAAACACCACCTTGGACGGGATATCATCGGTCGCGATCTGAAAGAGTTCGTAGCCACTTTTTATGGCCGGGTACGAGCTACCCCAAAGCAGACAGCAGAGCGTGGCGCAGGCATAGGCCACATTTCGACGGGCAAAGACGGGCGTGGGTAGAGCGGTGTCCATGACTAATCTCATAAATAAAATTGCGTTTCAATTTATTATCAGAGAATGCGTCAGGAATAGCGACCTTACAAGAGCAAAAGATGATGCAGGGTCACGCTAAAAAGCAAAACGCCGGCACAGGGCCGGCGCTTCGACGTGAGCAGAGTAAAAAATTACTCAGCTACAACGTTAACAACCAGTTTAGCGAACACTTCGCTGTGAACCTGGAAGTCAACTTCGTGCTCACCAGTGGTACGCAGAACGCCGTTCGGCATGCGAACTTCGCTCTTAGCCACTTTAACGCCTGCTGCAGTTACTGCATCAGCGATATCGCGGGTACCGATGGAACCGAACAGTTTACCTTCGTCGCCAGCTTTAGACGCGATAGTAACGGTGCCCAGTGCGTTGATTGCTTCAGCGCGAGCGTTAGCAGCCGCCAGAACGTCAGCCAGTTTGGCTTCCAGTTCAGCACGACGTGCTTCGAAAAACTCTACGTTTTTCTTAGTAGCTGGAACAGCTTTACCCTGTGGTACCAGGAAGTTACGAGCGTAACCCGCTTTAACGTTTACCTGATCACCCAGGCTGCCCAGGTTTGCTACTTTATCAAGCAGAATAACTTGCATTACCTTATCCTCTTAAAGTCGTATTAATGGACCGTGCCCGATTACTGATGACGATCAGTGTACGGCAGCAGAGACAGGTAGCGAGCGCGTTTGATAGCGCGAGCCAGCTGACGCTGATATTTTGCACGAGTACCGGTGATACGGCTTGGGACAATCTTACCGCTTTCGGTGATGTAGTTTTTCAGCGTTGCGATATCTTTATAGTCGATCTCTTGAACGCCTTCCGCGGTGAAACGGCAGAACTTGCGACGACGGAAATAACGTGCCATATGGCTAGTCTCCAGAATCTATCAAATCAATCTGCTCGGCATGCAGAACCATTTTGCTCAGACCGTTCTTTGCCTTGTGGCAAGAAATGAACCCCTGAACGATTACTGCGCTACCGACCGTTAAACTGTGAGTAATGGCCTGGTTTTCGTGTCCGCTAATAATTACGGGCATTTGGCACCACGCCTGCCGGTGAAACCCGGCTTCCTCTTGCACAGAACGATGCTCAAGCACGAACTGGCAATGCGGAATTCCTGATGGACTGACCTTTCGAAGGGGGGTCCTGCACACGGTACCGGACAACACCAGACGGTTGGTCATCAGAAATTACTCTTCAGAATCCCCAGCATCAGAATCATCTGCGGTTTCGTTTGCGAAATCATCGCGACGTTCACGACGCTCGTCTTTCGCTTTAACCATCGGAGATGCTTCGGTAACTGCGTGCTTAGTACGCATAACCATGCTGCGGATAACGGCATCGTTGAAGCGGAAGGTAGTTTCCAGCTCATCGATCACTTCCTGCGGAGCTTCAACGTTCATCAGAACGTAGTGAGCTTTGTGCAGTTTGTTGATCGGGTAAGCCAGCTGACGGCGGCCCCAGTCTTCCAGACGGTGGATCGTGCCTTCTGCACCAGTGATGGCAGCAGAGTAACGCTCGATCATGCCCGGAACCTGTTCGCTCTGGTCAGGGTGGACCATAAAAACGATTTCGTAATGACGCATCGAATTGCTCCTTACGGATTATTCAGCCTCCTGTCTGGGTCAGCCGAGGCCCGGGGAGGCAAGGAACGTGTTAAAGGTCGGCTGAAAAATTGACGCGTCATAATACTTGCGCCCCCCGGAAACTCAAGCTGATTGCACAAATAATTCGCACAAAGCGCGAAGCGGGTCTAAGTGGGTGATTTAAAATCGCTCATATCTGAAGTGCTGTTTTTTTGAACAACACCATCAGAAATGGTCACTCATCGCTGACAGAGAAGCGATTACACTTTAAGCAAAGACCATATAAACCGGGAAGGAGAGCAGCAACCGTATTACCGCAGCATGCAGTCGTGGAGCGCAAATCATGAAAAACATCGCAATCGCCATTATGGCTGCGCTTTTGCTCAGTGCAAACGCGATGGCAGCCATCAGGATAGACAGCCAGCAGGCCAGAAACATGGATGATGTGCAGAGCTTAGGCGTAATTTACATCAATCATAACTTCGCCACCGAAAGTGAAGCAGATCGGGCGCTTAATGAAGAAACCGACGCCCGGGGCGCAAAATACTATCACGTCATGCTGACGCGTGAGCCCGGCAGCAACGGCAATATGCACGCCAGTGCAGATATTTACCAATAACGCTTTATCGCCAGCACCAGGAAAGCCAACGAGACAGAGCAACAACCAGCCAGCCCCCTGCACGGGGGCTTTTTTATGAATGGCTCCGGAATACCACCGGTTACAGCTGTTTCGGTATCCCAGAGCGCATATTTACTTCTGCCCGTAATAGGCATTCGGGCCGTGCTTACGCGTGAAATGCTTGTTCATCAAATAATCATCAATGCCCTGAAGCTGTGGGTCAATGCCGCGGGCAATCCACGCCATTCTTGCCACCTCTTCCATCACCACCGCGTTATGCACGGCGTCGTGCGCATCCTTACCCCAGGAGAACGGACCGTGCTGGTACACCACAATACCCGGCGTATGCAGCGGTTCCGTCTCCCCCAGCGTTTCGATAATCACCCTGCCGGTGTTGAGCTCGTACTCGCCTTCCACCTCAGCCTGCGTTAGTGCTCGCGTGCACGGAATGTCTCCGAAGAAGTAGTCCGCGTGCGTCGTGCCCAGCGCCGGGATGGCCAGGCCAGCCTGCGCCCAGGCAGTGGCGTGCGTAGAATGCGTGTGCACGACACCGCCCAGCGACGGATAACGCTGGTAGAGCGCCAGATGGGTAGCCGTATCCGAAGAAGGACGCCACTTGCCCTCAATCACGTTTCCTTCGAGGTCGACCACCACCATATCGTCTGCTTTCATGGCGTCATATGCCACGCCGCTCGGCTTAATCACCACCAGCCCCTGCTCGCGATCGATGGCGCTCACGTTGCCCCAGGTAAACGTCACCAGGCCATAGCGCGGAAGATCCAGATTAGCCTCAAAGACCTGCTGCTTCAGCTTACGCATGTTCCGCCTCCAGTAAGCCTGCCCGCGCCATGCGCTCGCGCACCCAGTCCCGGGCTTTCGCCACTTCCGCCGCCGGATCGTCCGAGGTTTCGCTCCACATCTCAATCAGGTAAGGCCCGCAATAACCTGTCTGTTTGAGCGTCTCAAAGCAACGTTCGAAATCCACTACCCCGGTGCCGAACGGCACATTTTTAAACACGCCGGGACGGGTGTCCTTGACGTGCACCGCCACGATATGCCCGATGCCCGCCTGTAGCTCCATCTGCACGTCGTTATCCCATGCCGACAGGTTGCCGATATCCGGATAGAGCTGGAACCACGGGTTATTCAGATAGTGCGCGTAGCCCAGCGCCTTGCTGATGGAGTTCATCAACGGGTAGTCCATGATCTCCATTGCCAGCGTCACCTGCGCGCGGCTTGCCATGTCGACGCTCTCTTTCAGGCCGTCACGAAAACGACGCCGCGTTTCGTCGTTGGCCTCCTGATAGTAAACATCGTAACCCGCCAGCTGGATCACGCGGATGCCGACATCCTGCGCAAAGCGGATAGCTTTCCGCATGATCTCCAGCCCCTGCGCGCGCACGGCATCATCTTCGCTGCCGAGAGGAAAGCGGCGATGAGCGCTCAGGCACATGGACGGCACGCGCACGCCGGTCTCGGCAATGGCGCTCACCAGCGCCAGACGCTGTTCGCGGCTCCAGTCCAGGCGCGAAAGGCGCTCGTCCGTCTCATCCATGGACATTTCGACAAAATCAAAGCCCAGCCGCTTCGCCAGCTGTAGCCGCTCCAGCCAGCACTCCCCCGCCGGGAGTGCCTTTTCATAGATGCCAAGCGGGACCTGTTTTGACAACATACCCGCTCCTTAGCCCCAAAGCTGAGCGATTGAGCGTTTGAACTGGCGCGCCGCTTCCACCGGAGACGCCGCGTCGCGAATGCTACGACCGGCAATAAAGACGTGAATTGGAATACCCTTGAACAGCGGCAGATCTTCCAGCGCCAGGCCACCGGTTACGGTCACCTTGAAGCCCATATCGGCCAGGCGTTTGATCGCGCTGATATCGGCTTCGCCCCACGCCACGCCGGCGGCCTGCGCATCACGGCTGCGGTGATAAACCACCTGCTGGATGCCCGCCTCGCGCCACTCCTGCGCCTGCTCCCAGGTCCAGAAACCGGTCAGTTCAATCTGCACGTCGCCGTTGAACTCTTTTGCCACGTCCAGCGCGCCTTTGGCCGTGTTGATATCCGCGCAGCAGATGACGGTGACCCAGTCGGCGTTGGCTTCAAAACACATGCGTGAGAGAATTTTGCCCGCATCGGCGATTTTGGCATCCGCCAGCACGATTTTGTGCGGATAGAGCGCTTTCAGGTCGCGAACCGCGCGAACGCCCTCGCCCACGCACAGAATGGTACCCACTTCGATAATATCTACCTCTTCCGCAATCAGGCGGGTGGTTTCGTAGGCGTGAGACAGAGTCTGGTTATCCAGCGCGACCTGCAACATTGGTAATGACATTTTCAATTCCCTCTTAAACTGCCGCCGCAGTGGCGTTATCAATTAAATCCAGCACGTCCTGCGCGGTACGGCAGGCGCGTAAACGGTCAAAATTAGCTTCATCATCAAACAGGTTAACAATCTGCATGATGCCCACCTCCTGGTGGGTATTGGCATCTACGGCCGCCATGGTGATCAGGATGTCGACCGGGTCGTTATCTTCGTGGTTGAACACCAGCGGGGTTTTCAGCGTCACCAGCGCAAAGCCGGTTTTCTTGACTCCCTCTTCCGGACGGCCATGCGGCATTGCGAGGCCCGGGGCAATCACAAAGTACGGGCCGTGCTGCGCCACGCCATCCAGAATGGCCTGGTAATAACGCGGCTCGACAACGTCCGCCTTGACCAGCAGATCCACGCTCAGCTTCACCGCTTCCTGCCAGGTGCTGGCTTCGGCCTGTAGAAGAATGGAGTTATTCTCTGCCAGCGAATCACGTAGCTTCATGTGTCGCCCTCACTTCACGTCTTGTGGGAAGTGTTCTTTGATCACTTCCAGCAGTTTTGGCCCGAAATCCGCAGGCGACAGCATGTTGCGCACGCCTACCACATATTTGTTGCCCGACACGCTGATCTCACCGGCAATGTGAGTTGAAGCGATAATGATGTCCGCGCCGTTCAGTTCACTTTTGTATTCACCCACTGCGCAGCTGTTCACCGTGTGGTCAATGTTTGACTGGGTTAAAAACTGGTCCACTTTCATTTTCATGATCATGGAGCTTCCTTGCCCATTGCCACACACAGCCAGGATACGTACGGTCATAATCGAAACTCCTTAGTGAGCAGAAACTTCTGCTGTTTGTTTTTCCGCATCTTCTTCAGCCCGCAGCGAACGGCCAGCGAAGAACATATAAGTCAGTGCAATCAGGATGATGACGGTCATAAAGGCCAGCCCGACGGAGGCAAAGCCCTGCATCATTGGCGGTGCCAGAATTGACCAGTCCGCCATGCCCATCCAGGCGCTCATACCGGTGAGCTTGACCGCCCACACGCAACCAAAGATTTCAACCATGCCCATGACCAGGCAGATCTTGAGCGCCGCGCGCCAGCCGCCGAAGTGGTTAGCAAACACGCCGATAGTGGCGTTGGAGAAGAACATCGGGATAAAGCCAGGAATAATCAGGATGGAGGAGCCGCAGCCCACCAGGATGCCAACTGCAATCAGCTGGCCAATGGTGCCCCACATGAACCCCCACACGACGGCGTTTGGCGCAAAGCTATAGATAGCCGCACAGTCAATCGCCAGCACCGCGCCAGGGATCAGGCGCTGAGAGATACCGTTGAACGCTTCAGACAGCTCGGCGACGAACATACGCACGCCCTGAGTGATGATGAAAATAGCCACGGCAAAGGAGAAACCGGTTTGCAGGATATAGACCGTCCAGTGGGTTTTACCCGCCATCGCCTGCACCACGTCAATGCCGAAGGAGAGGAGAATGGCCCCGAAGAAGATAGTCATTACAATCGCCGTTGAGACGATGTTGTCGTGGAAGATGTTCAGCCAGCCCGGCAGCTTGAGGTCTTCAACGCTCTCCTCTTTTTTGCCCAGATACGGCGCAACTTTGTAAGCTATCCATGAAGCGAACTGCTGCTGGTGACCGATGGAGAAGCCGCAGCCGTCAGTGACCTCCTGCGTTGGCTTGTACATCATGTTGGAGGTAATGCCCCAGTAAAGTGAGACCAGCACAGCGGTGCAGATAACCGTGGTCCACATTGGGTAGCCAAAGATATAGAGCGAAACCGCAATCAGCCCCGCCTGCTGGAACATGATGTGCCCGGTGAGCATGATGGTGCGAATACCGGTGATGCGCCGCAGGAGCACATAAATAATGTTCAGCGCCAGCGCCAGCAGTACCGCATATCCAACCCAGCTGTACGCATCCCCCATGCGATCGATAGTGGCCATCATGGACGCGTAGGTATCAGAGATGGCGCCGTTAATGCCGTACACCTCCGACATTTTGGCAACCACCGGCTTAAAGGTGCTGGTCAGAATGCCAGACCCCGCCTGCAGCAGCATAAAACCAATGATGGTTTTGATGGTGCCTTTGATAATCACGCTGACGCTTTTGCGCAGCAGGATGTACCCCAGGCACGTCACGATACCCAGCAACAGCGGGGCGTTGGTCATTACCTGATTAAAGAAAACGGTAAAGACGTTGTAGAGGATCTCCATAACTCTCTCCAGAAAATGAGAACACGCGGGGCAATCCCTGCGTGGTTGGTGCCTTCACTCTATTAATCACAAATAATCACCACAAGATTGCATTTGATTATTTGTGACGTATCACGCAATTTATTTCCCTGGTATCAGTAATGATTTTCACTACCGATTAAAGAACATTAATTAATTCTTAAAATTCAGCATATTAATGATAATTAGAGGTTATCTTAACAATGCTAAACGGTATTTACCGTGATGCGGCGAGGGGAATTTTCCGCAAGATAGTCATTGCAAACCGATTCAAACAGTGCCAACATTAATCACAACACGTCACAACATGATTATTTTTGATTAAAAGCAGGAGCTAAACCGATGAGTAAAGTGAAAACCATCACCCGTGAGTCATGGATTCTGAGCACCTTTCCGGAGTGGGGTAGCTGGCTGAACGAAGAGATTGAGCAGGAACAGGTTGCTCCCGGCACGTTTGCAATGTGGTGGCTGGGCTGCACCGGTATCTGGCTGAAATCTGAAGGCGGCGCCAATATTTGCGTCGATTTCTGGTGCGGCACCGGTAAACAGAGCCACGGCAATCCGCTGATGAAAAAAGGCCACCAGATGCAGCGCATGGCCGGCGTGGAAAAACTTCAGCCGAACCTGCGTACCACGCCGTTTGTTCTTGATCCTTTTGCCATTCGCCAGATCGATGCCGTTCTTTCTACCCACGATCATAACGATCACATTGATGTGAACGTGGCGGCAGCGGTAATGCAAAACTGCGCTGACGACGTGCCGTTTATCGGGCCGCAGACGTGCGTGGATTTATGGATTGGCTGGGGAGTGCCAAAAGAGCGCTGCATCGTGATGAAACCTGGCGACGTGGTCAAAATCAAAGACGTTGAAATTCATGCGCTGGATGCCTTCGACCGCACTGCGCTGATTACCCTGCCCGCCAACCAGAAAGCCGCCGGCGTACTGCCAGACGGCATGGACGAGCGTGCGGTGAACTACCTGTTCAAAACCCCCGGCGGTTCCCTGTATCACAGCGGTGACTCCCACTACTCCAACTATTACGCGAAGCACGGTAACGAGCATCAGATTGACGTGGCGCTCGGCTCTTACGGTGAAAACCCGCGCGGTATTACCGACAAAATGACCAGCGCGGATATGCTGCGCATGGCGGAGGCGCTGAATACCAAAGTGGTGATCCCGTTCCACCACGATATCTGGTCGAATTTCCAGGCCGACCCGCAAGAGATCCGCGTTCTGTGGGAGATGAAAAAAGATCGTCTCAAGTATGGCTTCAAGCCGTTTATCTGGCAGGTTGGCGGCAAGTTCACCTGGCCGCTGGACAAAGATAATCTTGAGTACCACTACCCGCGTGGCTTCGATGATTGCTTTACTATTGAGCCAGATCTGCCGTTCAAGTCCTTCCTCTGATTGTGAAGCCAAATCGCCAGACCCTGTGTCTGGCGATGTCGTATTTCTTTTAGTAATTTCACGCTATTTCAAATATCATCTTTTCAAATCAATTCTTATCGGAATAGCTCATGACGGAAGCGCAACGGCATCAAATTTTACTGGAACTCCTGGCGCAAACCGGGTTTATCACCGTCGAGAAAGTGATCGAACGTTTAGGGATCTCCCCCGCCACCGCGCGGCGGGACATCAACAAGCTGGATGAGAGCGGCAAGCTGAAAAAAGTCCGCAACGGCGCAGAGGCCATTAGCCAGCAGCGTCCACGCTGGACGCCGATGAACATCCACCAGGCGCAGAATCACGATGAAAAGGTGCGGATTGCCCGGGCAGCGTCACAGCTGGTGAACCCCGGTGAAAGCGTCGTGATCAACTGTGGCTCAACGGCATTTCTGCTGGGTCGGGAGATGTGCGGCAAGCCGGTGCAAATCATTACCAACTATCTGCCGCTGGCCAACTATCTCATTGACCAGGAACATGAAAGCGTGGTGATCATGGGCGGCCAGTACAACAAGAGCCAGTCCATTACCCTCAGCCCGCAGGACAGTGAAAACAGCCTCTACGCCGGGCACTGGATGTTTACCAGCGGCAAGGGGCTGACCGCAGAAGGTCTCTATAAGACGGATATGCTCACCGCCATGGCGGAACAAAATATGCTTAACGTGGTGGGCAAGCTGGTGGTGCTGGTGGACAGCAGCAAGGTCGGTGAGCGCGCCGGGATGCTTTTCAGCCGCGCCGAGCAAATCAGCATGGTGATCACCGGCAAAAACGCCAACCCTGATATCCTCAGCAAGCTTGAGGATCAGGGCGTTAAGGTGCTTCGCGTCTAAAGATGCTGGCGGAAAAATGCGACGGTCGCATCCAGCGCCGCGGGCGTAATGCGGTGCCGGACGCCGGCTCCCCACAGGCAGGTCAGATTGCCATCCAGCCCTTCGCGCTGTAGCGCCTGCTGCAGACGGAACGTCTCGCCGGGCGGGACCACGTCGTCAGCATCGCCATGCCACAGCAGCAGCGGGCGATCGGCCAGCTGCGGGAGCGCATGGCTGACGTCCCACTCGGATAGCAAAGCCTCAATCTCCTGAGGCGCCTGCGGCGGAAACAGCGTCTTAGCCAGTGACGAAAAATAACCCGACCCCATCAGGCACGCCACGGACTTCACTCCAGGATGTCGGGCCATGATCCCCAGCGCCGTCATTCCGCCCATCGATGCGCCCGCTACCCCCAGCCGTTGCCCCTCCACCAGCCCGCCCGACAGGAGCGCGTCGCGCAGCCCGGCGAACTCGGTCAAGCTGCCGTGCAGCGTTTGCCAGAACAGCCCCTGCCGCGCCTGTTCATCACCCGTAAAGCGGGCGCCATGATTTGGCGCATCAGGCATGACTACACGAAAACCGGCCTGCGCCAGCGCTACGGCAAAATAGCTGTAGACCAGCTTAGAGGAGAGAAAGCCGTGATAAAAAACCACCGTCGGCAACGGTTGTTCAGCTTTACCTGTCGGAAATGCATGAATGATTTCATGGTCAACAAGGCGCCGGGTTTCAATTTCAATCATTGTCGATCCTGAACTGATGAATGATTCATAATGTTGAGAGCTGGATTACGGTTTCGCGATATTTTCATTCGAAATCTACGCCCCAGATAACACTTCGGGAACATTCCCCCAAAACTAAATTCGCAGACAACTACACTATGGCTATCAGGAAAAGAGACAGGTTTATGCGCAGGCTTACCGCTTTATTGCTGGTCTCACTGCTTAGCGGATGTTCCGTACTGCAGGGTACGCCAGAACCGGCTCCACCGGTTACCGATCGTCCTCAGGAAATTCGTCGTAACCAGACGGAAGGATTACAACGTCTGGGTTCCGTCTCCGCGATGGTTCGCGGTTCCCCGGATGATGCAGAAGACGCAATTGAAGCACAGGCCGTCGCCGCAAAAGCAGATTATTACGTCATCACGATGATTGATGAAACCATTATTACGGGACAGTGGTACGCACAGGGGATTTTGTACCGCAGGTAAGCATCATCATTTAAACGACTTTTACACTGCTTTGCGTCCGTAGACATTTTCCTGTCCACAATAAACTCCATGCCAGCAACAATGGAAATGAGTTTATTCGCGAAGGATTGCCCGGCGGATACCGGAGACACGTGAAAAGGAGCTGACGATGAAACGAACCCTTGCCTTAACGACGTTATTACTTTCAGCAGGCCTGCTGAGCACCACGGCGCAGTCAGCCGAATTTGCCAGCGCTGATTGTGTCACTGGCCTGAACGAAATTGGTCAGATCTCCGTGACGAATATTACGGGGAGCCCGCAGGACGTTGAACGTGTCGTGGCCCTGAAGGCGGACGAACAGGGCGCCTCCTGGTATCGCATCGTCCAGATGCAGGAAGACCGCCATATTAACCACTGGCGGGTCCAGGCCATTCTTTATGCATAACTTCCTCCCGATAAAAGCCACTTAATTTTAGTGGCTTTTCGTATTTGCAAATTTTTTATCCTCTCTGAAACCAAATAAAAACAACCATGTAACACCTTGTTACATTAAAGTGATAAACGTTCGCTTCGCTCTGCCGTTGAACAGCCATACCTTTTCAATGATGAGCAATTTATGATCACTTTCTTCCACCGGGCGGGCCTGGGCACGAAGCTATCGCTGCTGACAGGCGCGGGTGTCGCCACGCTTTTTTTGCTGTTCACCTTTCTTCTCAGCCACAAAGCCAGCCAGCAGCTCGAAGATTTAGCGGTTGAAGACCTGCACAATCAGTCTACCGGCATGGTGGACATGGTGCAGATGTTCAACACCAGCCTGAGCGAAGAGGTCGAAAGCTATACTCGCCTGTTCACCACCTTTTTGCCGCAGCCGCTGAATAGCGACAGCAGCCAGAGCCGGACCATCAACGGGCTTACCGTTCCCCTGCTCAAAGGTGGGGAAACGGAACTACACGAGAACAATACGCTTTCTGATGACTTCCTGAGCCGTACGGGGGCAATTTCGACGCTGTTTGTCCGCAGCGGTAATGACTTTATCCGCGTGGCCACGTCGCTGCGCAAAGAGAATGGGGAGCGCGCGATCGGAACCGTACTCGACGCCACCGGCCCGGCGTTCGCGGCGGTAACCAAAGGGGAAGTCTATCGTGGGCTGGCGCTGCTGTTTGGTAAGCGCTACATCACGCAGTACCAGCCCGTTAAGGATCCGCAAGGCCAGGTAATCGGGATTATCTTTGTCGGCGTGGACATCACCCATTCGTGGAACGTCATGCGCGAGAAAATCCTGAACCGTCGTCTGGGCGAGAGCGGTCGCTTCTTTGTACTGGACCGCAGCAATGGCAAAACGCGCGGACAGTACCTGTTCCACGCCACCGAAGAGGGTAAGCTGCCGAACTGGGACGCCGCCACACAGCAGCAGCTTCTGGGTGATAAACCCGGCACGCTGGAACGCGTGAGCGCGGATGGCCGTACGCTAAAAGTCGCCTATACGCCGCTGCCGGGCTGGAACTGGACCATCGTGGGTGAAGTGGATAAAGCCGTGCTGCTTTCAAGCGTGACGACCCTGCGCGATCGCTTCCTGCTGGCGGGCGTGGCGCTGTCTGCACTCTTCGCGGGCCTGTTCGTTCTCATCATTCGCCGGATGCTGACCCGCCCGCTGCGCGGGGTAATCGATCTTGCCCGCCAGTATGCCGCAGGCGATCTTCGCGCCAGCCTGCCGGTAACGCGTCAGGATGAGGTCGGCCAGCTGGTTGACGCCATTAACGGCATCGGGGATGGCCTGCAAAAAATTGTGCTGCAGGTCCGCGAGGCCGCAGGCGAGATCCATCAGGGAACTAACGCGCTGGCCTCAGACACTGGCGAGATTTCTGAGCAAATCAACAAGCAGGCCAGCAGCGTTGAGGAAACGTCTGCCAGCATGGAGCAATTAGCCGCGACCGTGCAGCAAAACGCCGCCAACATGGAGCAAACGCAGCAGCTGGTGGGAGAAACTTCGCGGGCGGTACACCACGGTGGACAGACGGTAACGCATGCCGTATCCACCATGGATGATATTCGCGACGCATCGAAACGTATCGAAGACATCACCCGCGTAATTGAGTCCATCGCTTTCCAGACCAATATTCTGGCACTCAATGCGGCGGTTGAAGCGGCGCGGGCAGGCGAACACGGCAAGGGCTTTGCCGTGGTGGCGCAGGAGGTGCGTGCCCTGGCGGCGCGCAGCGCCAATGCGGTGAAGGAGATTGAGCAGCTGATTGGCGACACGCTGAACAAGGTTAGCGAAGGCCATGCGCTGTCTGAACAGACGCGCCTGGCGATGGACTCGATCATTGTCCATATCGATAACATCAGCCAGCTCGTTACCGAGATCAACCACGCGTCCCGCGAACAGTCTGCGGGGATTGGTCAGGTGAATCTGGCGATGACGCACATCGGGGAGGCATCGCACATTAACGCCGATCGCATCTCACGCAGCGAGCAGACGGCGCAAACGCTGCGCGAGAAGGGCTCCCACCTCACAAGGCTGGTAAGCCTGTTCCAGCTGAAGGGTTAACCGACTCTGCCCGTTGCGCGCAGCAGCAGGTCATTTTGCACCTGCTCGCTCAACAGCGTACCGCCCCGGGCATCCAGCATCATGCGGCACCACGCCTGCGCCACGGGCGGCGATGCGTGCCGCAGCATCTGACTTCCTGCGCCAAGTAAAAAGAGCTGCTGGACGATCTCCCTGCCCTGCGCCTCCTGCGGTTTACGCAGCTTCTGCTGCAGCTGCCGCCAGCTGCGATCGAAGTGTCTGTCCTGGCCTTTCACCTGCGCAAAATCGTCGGTGAGCAGCTCGAGAATGCCTGGCTGCTTCGCCAGCACGCGCAGGACGTCCAGGCACATAATATTGCCTGAACCTTCCCAGATGCTGTTAACCGGCATTTCACGGTACAGCCGCGGCAGTTCGCTCTCTTCGCAATAGCCTGCGCCGCCCAGCACCTCCATCGCTTCCGCCACAAAGGGGATACCCGCTTTGCAGACGCTGTATTTAGCCGCCGGAGTGAAAAGCCGCGCCCATGCGGCTTCCTGCGCGTTTTCACGTTTGTCCCACGCGCGGGCCAGGCGGAACAGCAGCGCCGTGTGTCCCTCCAGCACCAGCGCCATACGGCCTAGCACCTCGCGCATCAGCGGCTGATCGACAAGGTTTTTACCGAAGGTCTGGCGCTGATGGGCATGATAAAGCGCCACCGAGAGCGCCCGGCGCATCAGTCCGTGGCTGCCCAGCGCGCAGTCAAAGCGCGTCAGCCCGCCCATCTTCAGGATTTGCCGGACGCCTTCGCCCTCTTCGCCCAGCAGCCAGCCGGAAGCATCAAGGAACTCCGCCTCACTGCTGGCGTTCGAGCGGTTGCCGAGCTTATCCTTCAGACGCTCCAGGCGAACGGCATTACGCTGGCCGTCAGGCAGGAAGCGCGGGACAAAAAAGCAGGATAAACCGCCTTTCGCCTGCGCCAGCACCAGGTGCGCATCGCTCTGCGGCACGGAGAAAAACCATTTGTGGCCCACCAGCCGGTAACTGCCATCGCTGCATTTTTCTGCTTTGGTAGTATTGCTGAGCACGTCCGATCCGCCCTGCTTTTCCGTCATCCCCATACCTATCAGCAGGCCGCGCTTTTGGGTGCCCGGCGCAAGATGGGGATCGTAGCGATCGCTCATCAGCGGCGTTAGCCAGTCATGAAAGGGCGCGGGCAGCGACTGCTGCAACAGCGGCGTGGCGGCAAAGGTCATGGTCACCGGGCATAACGTCCCGGCCTCCACCTGAGCATGAAGCACGAAACGCGCGGCCCTGGCGACGAAAGATCCTTTTCGCGCCGCTTCCTCCCACGCCAGGTTGTGGACCCGGTTAGCGCAAAGCCCCTGCATCAGAAGATGCCATGCCGGATGAAAGCGAACGTCATCCAGCCGCTCTCCCGTAGCGTCATAACGCAGCAGTTCAGGCGGGTTAACGTTCGCCAGCCTGCCCAGCTCCAGCGACTCCGCCGTGCCCAGCTGCTGTCCGATGCTGGCAAGAAGCTCCATATCCCATTCAGCCCCTTCGCGCGCAACCGCATCGCGCAGGGCGCAGTCAGAGAGAAAAAGGTTACTGTTCGAAAGCGGCGCGGGTTGATTAAAAACGGTATGCGTCTGCCAGTGCATGCTGTCTCCCTCCTTTCATTGGCAATTAGCGTAAGTATGGACAGGGCGCCTGAACGCTGCATGGGAGGGGGGTCACACGATGGCGATCGCACTGATATCATTCGTGAATTAGCTCACAGAACATAAGAATAAACTATTTCATTACTCCGCTTATGTTGAATAATTTATTCTTAACCCGTCGTTGTGAGGATCGTTATGCAACAGGATGCGCACAAGCGTGCATTAATTGCAGGCTCCATTGGTAACTTCATCGAGTGGTATGAATTTGCGGTGTACGGTTTTCTGGCAACCGTTATTGCGAAAAATTTCTTCCAGCTTGAAGGGGAAGCGGGACTGACGAGCCTGATCCTCACCTGGGCCTCGTTCGCCATCGCCTTCTTCTTCCGCCCGCTGGGGGCGGTGGTGTTTGGCCGCACTGGCGACCGGATCGGCCGTAAACCGACGCTGATTATCGTGCTGGTGCTGATGACGCTCGCCACCGCCGCCATCGGTATTGTGCCGGTCTACGCCAGCATCGGGATTGCCGCGCCGCTGATCGTTACGCTGCTGCGTATTCTGCAAGGTCTGTTCGCGGGCGGTGAGTATGGCGGTGCGGTTTCGTTGATGACGGAATTCGCTCCGCGCGGCAAGCGCGGCCTTTACGGCGCCTGGCAATCCTTCACCGTAGCGCTCGGACTGTTAGCGGGCGCAGGCATTGTCGCATTGCTCTCCGCCCTCCTAACACCCGAAGCCCTGCACGACTGGGGCTGGCGGATCCCGTTCTTCCTGGCGCTGCCGATGGGTGCGGTCGCGCTATGGCTGCGGGTGAGCATGGAAGAGACGCCAAGCTTCGTGCAGCAGCAGGAAAAACCGGTTATTGCACGGGCCAGCACCGCCGCCACCTTCAAAACCATCCTGATGGGCATTGGTCGCGTTATGGTCTGGTCTGCGGCGGGGTATACCTATCTGGTGATTATGCCGACCTATCTGCAATCGGCGCTGCACACCGGGTTTAACCAGGCGCTGCTGATTGCGGTGATTTCTAATGTTGGCTTTGCGCTCACCATCATTCCGTCGGGAATGCTCAGCGACAAAATCGGGCGGCGTACGGTAATGGTTATCGCCACGGTGCTGCTGCTGATCCTCGCCCTGCCGCTGCTGAAAATACTGCAGGCGGAGTCCAGCACGCTGGCGGTCAAAGCGATTGTGGTGTTGATTGCGGGAGGTCTGGTGGGAATGCTGGCAGGCCCGGGGCCGGCAATGCTGTCTGAAATGTTCCCGACGCGCGTGCGCTATACCGGGCTGGGGCTGGCCTATTCCCTGTCGAACGCGATCTTCTCGGGCTGTGCGGGGCTAATCATTACCGGGCTGATTAAAGAGACGGGGAATCTGGATATTCCGGCGTATTACGTAATGGCGACGGCGGTGGTGAGCATTTTTGCGCTGATGACGTTGAGGAAGGATGACCATTTGCGGTCGCTGGAGGAGTGAGGTTATCACCGTCTGGTGCCCTCACTCCGGCCCTCTCCCACAGGGAGAGGGAGAATGGCTGTTTATGCTCCGCGCTGGCGCACCGCTTCAAACAGGCAGATGCCCGTCGCAACGGAAACGTTCAGTGACGACACGCTGCCCGCCATCGGGATGCTGATTAGCTCGTCGCAGTGCTCGCGCGTCAGACGGCGCATACCTTCGCCTTCAGCACCCATCACCAGCGCCAGACGGCCGGTCATTTTGCTCTGATACAGGGTGTGATCCGCTTCACCGGCGGTGCCGACGATCCAGATGTTCTCTTCCTGCAACAGACGCATGGTGCGCGCCAGGTTGGTGACGCGGATCAGCGGCACGTTTTCCGCCGCGCCGCAGGCTACTTTTTTAGCGGTCGCGTTCAGCTGTGCGGAGCGATCTTTCGGCACAATCACCGCATGCACCCCTGCCGCATCCGCGCTACGCAGGCACGCGCCAAGGTTATGGGGATCGGTTACGCCATCGAGGATCAGGAAGAACGGGTTCTCCAGCCCGGCGATCAGATCCGGCAGATCGTTTTCCTGATACTGACGACCCGGCTTCACGCGCGCGATGATGCCCTGGTGCACCGCGCCTTCGCTTTTCTCATCCAGATACTGGCGGTTCGCCAGCTGGATCACCACGCCCTGCGCTTCCAGCGCGTGGATCAGCGGCATCAGACGCTTATCTTCACGCCCTTTCAGAATAAATACTTCCTGAAAACGCTCTGGTGCGCGCTCCAGCAGGGCCTGCACCGCGTGGATGCCGTAAATCATTTCACTCATTGATGGTTCTCGTAATAAATATTTCCCCTCTCCCCTGGAGGAGAGGGTCAGGTTGAGGGGAGGATTTACTCCGCCTGCTGTTTCTTCGCCGCGCGCTTCGCTTTGGTCGCGGCCGCTATTTTTTGGGTCTTAGTCGACGGTTTTTTCGCTTTACGGGCATCTTTCTTCGCCGCCTTTGGCTTCTGCTTCTTCTCGCCACGGAAGGCGCTGTCTGGCTCAAAGTTCACGCGCTTACCCGCCTGGCGGCGCTTGCCGCCCGCTTTGCCGTTGCCGCCTTTCTTCGCCTTTTCGCGCTCGGTTTTGCCGACGTTACGCGGCGCACGCTCGCTGGAGATGAGGCTAAAGTCGATTTTACGGTCGTCCATATTGACGGCTTCGACCTTCACTTCCACACGATCGCCCAGACGGTAGGTCTGGCCGCCAGATTCGCCGATCAGGCGCTGGCCAACCTGGTCAAAGCGGTAGTAATCATTATCGAGGCTGGAAACGTGCACCAGGCCGTCGATAAACAGCTCATCCAGACGCACGAAGAAACCAAAGCCGGTGACGCTGGCAATCACGCCCTTAAAGACGTTACCTACCTGATCCAGCATAAAGTCACACTTCAGCCAGTCCGCCACGTCGCGCGTGGCTTCATCGGCACGGCGCTCGGTCATGGAACAGTGCTGGCCCAGCTGCAGCATCTCTTCCACGGAGTAGTGATACCCCCCGGTTTCGGTCGTGTTGCCTTTGTGGCCCTGCTCATGCGCCAGCAGATACTTGATCGCACGGTGCAGCGACAGATCCGGATAACGGCGGATCGGCGAGGTAAAGTGCGCGTAAGACTGTAGCGCCAGGCCAAAGTGACCGCGGTTTTCCGGATCGTAAATCGCCTGCTTCATGGAGCGCAACAGCATGGTTTGCAGCATTTCCGCGTCAGGACGATCGCTGATGGACTCCAGCAGCTCGGCGTAATCGCGTGGCTCAGGCTTATTACCGCCCGGCAGTTCCAGACCGAGCTCGGCCAGTACGGAGCGGAACGAGGTAACGGCTTCCGTGGTCGGCTTATCGTGAATACGGAACAGCGCAGGCTCTTTGGCTTTCTCAACGAAACGTGCCGCCGAGATGTTCGCCAGGATCATACACTCTTCAATCAGCTTGTGGGCATCGTTACGCTGGGTCTGTTCGATACGCTCGATGCGACGTTCGGCATTGAAGATAAACTTCGCCTCTTCGCTCTCAAACGAGATCCCACCGCGCTCTTCGCGCGCCTGATCCAGCGTTTTGTAGAGGTTGTGCAGCTCTTCAATATGTTTGACCAGCGGCGCGTACTGTTCGCGCAGGTCACGGTCGCCCTGCAGCATATGCCAGACCTTGGTGTAGGTCAGGCGCGCATGGGAACTCATGACCGCTTCGTAGAACTTGTATCCGGTCAGGCGCCCCTTACTGGAGATGGTCATTTCACAGACCATACACAGGCGATCAACCTGCGGGTTCAGGGAACACAGACCGTTGGAAAGCACTTCCGGCAGCATCGGCACAACCTGAGACGGGAAGTAAACCGACGTGCCGCGGCTGCGCGCTTCGTTATCAAGCGGCGTATGCGGGCGAACGTAATAGCTCACGTCAGCGATGGCTACCCACAGGCGCCAGCCGCCACCGCGTTTTTTCTCGCAATACACGGCGTCATCAAAGTCGCGGGCGTCTTCACCATCAATGGTGACCAGCGGCAGATCGCGTAAATCCACGCGGCCTGCTTTGGACTCTTCCGGCACTTCTTCACGCAGGTTTTCGATCTGGTCTTCCACCGCTTTCGGCCAGACGTACGGAATTTCATGGGTGCGCAGCGCCATATCAACGGCCATGCCGGTGCCCATGTTATCGCCCAGCACTTCGACGATTTTACCTACCGCTTTGGTACGGCGGGTCGGGCGCTGGGTAAGTTCAACCACCACCACAAAGCCCATACGCGCGCCCATCACCTCTTCAGGCGGGATCAGGATGTCGAAGCTCAGACGGCTGTCGTCCGGCACAACAAAGCCTACGCCCGCATCGGTAAAGTAGCGGCCCACAATCTGGCTGGTTTTCGGCACCAGCACGCGGACCACGCGCGCTTCGCGGCGGCCCTTACGGTCTGCACCCAGCGGCTGCGCCAGTATCTGGTCGCCGTGGATACACATTTTCATCTGTTCGGATGAGAGGTACAGATCGTCCTTACGGCCTTCCACACGCAGGAAGCCAAAGCCATCGCGGTGACCTATAACGGTGCCTTTCAGCAGGTCGAGGCGTTCCGGCAGCGCGTAGCACTGGCGACGGGTAAAGACCAGCTGCCCGTCGCGCTCCATGGCGCGCAGGCGGCGGCGAAGGGCTTCAATTTGCTCTTCACCTTCAATGTTTAATTCAGCGGCAAGTTCTTCACGATTGGCGGGTTTTTCGCGTTTTGTTAAGTGTTCAATGATGAACTCGCGGCTGGGGATAGGATTCGCGTATTTTTCTGCTTCGCGTTCCTGGAAAGGATCTTGTGACATGTCGGTTCCTCCGTTGTCAGCTCCGGTGGAAATTTTCTTCATTCCACCAGCAATAATTTATAAAGCGGTTGATTCTCTTCAACCAAATCGGCCAGCGTGTAGTTATCCAGTTCCTTGAGAAAACTTTGCACGGCCTTTGAAAGCGCCTGTTTCAGGCGACAGGCGGGCGTAATGTGGCAGAACTCGCTGCTACAGTTCACCAGAGATAGCGGCTCCAGCTCACGTACCACATCGCCGATACGAATACTCTGTGCCGGTTTACCGAGACGGATCCCTCCATTCTTCCCGCGGACGGCAGCAACGTATCCGGCACGACTAAGTTGATTGATTATTTTGACCATATGATTACGGGATACACCGTACACCTCTGTGACTTCAGAGATACTGGTCATCTTCCCATCGGGTAACGACGCCATGTAAATCAGCGCGCGTAAGCCGTAATCGGTGAAACTTGTTAACTGCACATCAACCTCAGGAAAAAGGGAAAACGCGGTTAAACCGCAGAGATATTCATTAATGATGATAAACCAGCCAGATAGGTAGCGGCTAATTTATTTGAACTGAAAGGGGGAAGGAGAACGAAAAAGCCGGATGCGCGTTGCATATCCGGCCTGAGACAGTTTTTTCAGGCCCGGCAAGCGCAGCGCCGCCGGGCGAAACCATCATTATGCGTCGAACGGGTCGCGCAGGATCATCGTTTCAGTACGATCCGGGCCGGTGGAAATAATATCGATCGGCACTTCGGTCAGTTCTTCAATACGCTTAATGTAATCCAGCGCGGCTTTTGGCAGGCCACTACGCTCTTTCACGCCGAAGGTGGTCTCAGACCAGCCCGGCATGGTTTCGTAGATTGGCTCGATGCCTTCCCAGTCGTCAGCAGCCAGCGGAGTGGTGGTCACTTCACGGCCATCCGGCATACGGTAGCCTACGCAGATTTTCACTTCTTTCAGGCCGTCCAGCACGTCCAGCTTGGTCAGGCAGAAGCCAGACAGGGAGTTAATCTGCACTGCGCGACGCACGGCAACGGCGTCCAGCCAGCCGGTACGACGACGACGACCGGTGGTCGCGCCAAATTCGTTACCCTGCTTGCACAGGAACTCGCCGGTTTCATCAAACAGCTCGGTCGGGAATGGACCTGCACCCACGCGAGTGGAGTAAGCTTTGATGATACCCAGAACGTAATCCACATAACGTGGGCCCAGACCGGAGCCGGTTGCCACGCCACCGGCGGTGGTGTTAGAGGAGGTTACGTACGGATAGGTACCGTGGTCGATGTCCAGCAGCGTCCCTTGCGCACCTTCAAACATGACGAAATCGCCACGCTTGCGCGCCTGGTCCAGCAGATCGGACACATCAACAACCATACCGGTCAGAATGTCTGCGATCGCCATGACGTCATCCAGCACTTTCTGGTAGTCAACAGCGTCAGCTTTGTAGAAGTTCACCAGCTGGAAGTTGTGATATTCCATCACTTCTTTCAGTTTTTCAGCGAAGGTGGCTTTGTCGAACAGATCGCCCACGCGCAGACCGCGGCGTGCAACTTTATCTTCGTAAGCCGGACCGATACCACGACCGGTGGTGCCGATAGCTTTCGCGCCACGCGCCTTTTCACGCGCAACGTCCAGCGCCACGTGATAATCCAGGATCAGCGGGCAGGCTTCGGAGAGCAGCAGACGCTCACGAACAGGGATACCACGGTCTTCCAGACCTTTCATCTCTTTCATCAGCGCAGCTGGAGACAGCACAACGCCGTTACCGATGATGCTGGTGACGTTTTCGCGAAGAATGCCTGATGGAATAAGATGAAGGACGGTTTTTTCACCGTTGATTACGAGAGTATGGCCTGCGTTGTGACCGCCCTGGTAGCGTACAACATATTTAGCCCGTTCAGTCAGAAGATCGACAATCTTCCCTTTACCTTCGTCACCCCATTGGGTGCCCAGTACGACGACGTTGTTACCCATTTTTTTCAAAATCACCGTTTGCTTAAAAATGGATTCTACCATCGCTTTTTCAGATATACAGCACTTTTTGACCCTAAAATATGCCAGTTACGGTTAGTTTTTGATCAGCCAATCGTTTTCCTCAACATGTAGTAGATAACGATACCGGCAACCACAAGACCGCCGCCGAAACGACGCAATATATTGTCCGGCAGTTGGCTCATTGTTGCGATCATTCGACGCCACGCGCGGGGATAAAGCATCGGGCCGAGACCTTCCAGCACCAGAACCAGGGCCAGAGCAAGCCAGATCGTTGAATTCATTTTTCATCCTTATAAAAGAAAACCACCGCTCCTGACGAAGCGGTGGTTTGAATACTCAAACGAGACTGAGTTTATCGCGTTGCGTTGGATGGCGTCTTCATATAACGGAAGAAATCGCTGTCCGGGCTGAGCACCATCACATCCTGGTTGCTCTTGAAGCTATTCTCATAAGCTCGCAGGCTACGGATAAAGGCGTAGAAGTCAGGATCCTGGCTGAATGCATCAGCAAACAGTTTCGCCGCTTCGGCATCACCTTCACCGCGCAGGATACGGCCCTGACGCTCAGATTCCGCCAGCGTCTTGGTCACTTCATAGTCCGCTGCCGCGCGCAGTTTTTCCGCTTCTTCCTGACCCTGTGAACGGTGACGACGGGCTACCGCCTCACGCTCGGCGCGCATACGGTTGTAGATAGCCTCAGACACTTCCGCCGGCAGGTTGATCTGCTTGATACGCACGTCGACCACTTCAATACCCAGCGCCGCCATACTGTTCGGGTTGATCACCGGCACTTTACCGTTGGTTTCAGCCTGAACGCGTTCAGCCGCTTTAGCAATCGCATCATCCGCTGCTGGCGTTTCCACTTCGTCTTCCGTGCCCGCGGTACCGGAGTTCAGCGCATCGCGCACTTCCAGCGTCAGTCGGCCACGGGAGTCGGTCACGATGTCTTTCACATCCAGACGACCAATCTCGGAACGCAGACGGTCAGAGAACTTACGCTTCAGCAGCACTTCCGCCTGAGAAACGTCGCCGCCGCCTGTTGCCAGGAAGTAGCGGCTGAAATCGCTGATACGCCATTTAATATAGGAATCAACGATCAGGTCTTTCTTCTCTTTAGTCACAAAACGGTCGGCCTGGTTATCCATGGTCTGGATACGCGCGTCGAGCGTTTTAACAGACTGAATGAAAGGCACCTTGAAGTGCAGGCCCGGCTCGTAAATCACCGGACGCTTGTCGCCGTCACGCACGACGCTGCTGAACTGGAACTTGATCCCACGCTCGCCCTCTTTCACCACAAAGATCGAGGTATAAAGCACGACAAGTACGATGACGACGATCGCAATAACTGACTTACGCATCCTTATTCCCCCTGACGCTGGTAGTCGTTACGCTGCGCGTTAGCACGGCGTTGGTCCATAATGTCACCATCGTTCGAAGAAGGCGTTGTGTTCGCGCTGGCGCTGCCAGACGAGGCTGGCGGCAGACGCAGCAGGTTGTTCGCACCGCTGTTATCTTTCGCGGCTGGCGCAGAACCGCCTTTCAGCATCTGATCCAGCGGCAGTACCATCAGGTTTCCGCCCTTGCTGTCGTTAACCAGCACTTTGCGGGTATGGCTCAGCACTTTTTCCATGGTCTCGATATAGAGACGCTCGCGGGTAATTTCCGGAGCCGCTTTATATTCCGGCAGGATACGCGCGAAGCGAGCCACTTCACCCTGCGCTTCCAGGATGGTCTGGGTCTTATACGCACGCGCCTCTTCCAGAATACGCTGCGCCTGACCGTTAGCACGCGGCTGAACTTCGTTGGTGTACGCTTCCGCTTCACGGATGTACTGCTGTTCGTTTTCACGCGCAGCAATCGCATCGTCAAACGCGGCCTTCACCTCTTCCGGCGGACGAGCAGCCTGGAAGTTGACGTCCAGCAGGGTGATACCCATGTTGTACGGACGGATGGTCTCTTCCAGCTCGCGCTGGGTATCGCTACGAATAACGGTACGACCTTCGGTCAGGATACGGTCCATGGTGTATTTACCGATCACGCCACGCAGGGCGCTGTCGGTCGCCTGACGCAGGCTGTCATCCGCACTGGTCACGCTAAACAGATAACGTTCTGGATCCGTCACGCGGTACTGCACGTTCATCTCAACGCGCACCACGTTTTCGTCAGACGTCAGCATCACGCCGGAGGCCGCCAGTTCGCGAACGGACTCCACGTTCACCGCGGTCACGTTGTCAATGAAGGTCGGCTTCCAGTTCAGGCCCGGCTCAACCAGATGGCTGAACTTACCGAAACGGGTTACCACGCCGCGCTCTGCTTCTTTAATGGTGTAGAACCCGCTGGCTGCCCAGATGATTACCACCGCAGCGGCCACAATGCCGACTACGCGGCCACCCATAGGCGGGCGCGAACTCTGAGTGGAATTGCCACCCGAGCCAGAACCTTTTCCTCCGCCGAGGCCACCAAGCTTTTTGCTCAGTTTGCGGAAGATATCATCCAGATCCGGTGGCCCCTGCTCGCGACCACCTTTGTTGCCATTTCCCCCAGAGTTGCCGCCTTGATTATTGCTGCTTCCCCACGGGTCGCGGTCTTGTCCGTTATTACCGGGCTGATTCCACGCCATGTATATGCTCCATATTTGTTATGCAAGGGCGAATTATTCAGGCTTCCCCTTTCTGATCAGACGATATAGTCCGCCAGCGCAGGTTCTTGTTTACAGAGGCGACGCCAGTCAACGATCGGCATACGCACCTGCATCCCCACGCTGCCGTCATCCTCCATCCACTCTTTTTCTATCGCCTGAAGCTGATAAAACCGGCTGCGCAGCCTGCCTTCCTGTGGCGGCAGTCGCAGCGTGTGCTGAGCTACCTCACCGGAAAGACGTTCTGTCAAAGCCTGGAAAAGCAGTGGCACACCAATCCCGGACTGCGCAGACAGCCAGACCCGAATCGGTTTGTTCTCTTCATCTCGGTCGATACGCGGTTCGAAATCGTCCAGCATATCGATCTTGTTCATTACCAACAGCGTGGGAATGTCGTGGGCGTCGATCTCTTCGAGCACCACATTCACCGCGTCGATGTTTTCCTGCACGCGTACGTCTGCTGCATCAATCACGTGCAGCAGCAGGGTTGCCTGACGCGTCTCCTGCAACGTCGCTTTAAACGCCGCGACGAGATCGTGCGGCAGATGGCGGATAAACCCTACGGTATCCGCCAGCACCGTTTCACCGACGTCAGCTACGTCAATCCGGCGCAGCGTGGGGTCCAGGGTCGCAAAAAGCTGGTCTGCGGCATAAACCCGGGCCTCGGTTATCTGGTTAAACAGGGTGGATTTACCGGCGTTGGTATAGCCCACCAGCGACACCGTCGGGATGTCCGCTTTGGTTCGCGCACGACGCCCCTGCTCGCGCTGTTTCTCTACACGTTCCAGACGTGAAAGGATCTGGGTAATACGGCCACGCAGCAAACGGCGGTCGGTTTCGAGCTGGGTTTCACCCGGGCCGCGCAAACCAATCCCGCCTTTTTGTCTTTCAAGGTGTGTCCAGCCACGCACCAGACGCGTCGCCAGATGGCGCAGCTGCGCCAGCTCAACCTGCAGCTTACCCTCGTGGGTACGCGCACGCTGAGCAAAAATATCTAAGATCAACCCCGTGCGATCGATAACACGGCATTCGCAGAGAGCTTCCAGGTTACGTTCCTGAGCCGGAGACAGCGCATGATCAAACAGCACAACGGATGCGCCGGTTGCTTTTACGGCATCCGCAATTTCTACTGCTTTACCTTCACCAACAAAATACTTCGGGTGCGGCGCTTTACGGCTACCGGTAATCACCTGCATTGCTTCGACACCGGCGGAAGAGACCAGAGATTCAAACTCCTGGAGGTCTTCCATATCTTTGTCTTGCGAAAAATAGATGTGTACCAGCACCGCCTGCTCACCGGCGTCATAACGGTCAAACAAGCGTAAACCTCTCTAAAAAGATCAGCGGGGAACGCAGGATCCCTGGCTCCCCGTGTGGATAACAGTACGAAACCTTATTCAGTCTCGTCGCTGTCCTGCGCAGGAGAAGAAGAACCCTGCGCGTTGCTGCCATGATGGTAGTTACTACCAGTGCCGCCGCCAGCGTTATTGCTGTGATGAGATACCGGACGGGACGGAACAACAGTAGAAATAGCGTGCTTATAGACCATCTGACTGACCGTGTTTTTCAACAGGATCACGAACTGATCGAAAGACTCAATCTGACCTTGCAGCTTAATACCATTCACCAAATAAATAGAAACTGGAACACGTTCCCGACGCAATGCGTTCAGGAACGGATCTTGTAAAGATTGCCCCTTAGCCATTCTATCTTTTCCTTATATGCTTGTTTTGTACTTAGAACCTTGCGATTCTGAAAAATTGCGCACGATACGCCTCAATTGTACACATTCAGTGAGCGATATCACCAATAACCTCAATCACTTCGTTTAACGCCTGTTGCGGTTTTTCGCTGTCTAACCAGTGAACTCCCTCCCAACCGCGCAACCAGGTGATCTGGCGCTTCGCTAACTGTCTCGTGGCGCAAACACCTCTATAAACCATTTCATCGTATGAAATCTCGCCTTCAAGATACGACCACATCTGGCGGTATCCCACACAACGAACGGAAGGCATGTCCGTATGCAAATCTCCACGGGCAAAAAGCGCCCGCACTTCTGCTTCAAAATCTGAAGCCAACATCTGATGAAAACGCTGCTCAATTCGTTGATGGAGCAGTTCACGGCTCGCCGGGGCGATGGCGAACTGATGCACCTGATACGGCAGAGCGTCTCCTGACGTTTGCGTCAGTTCCGTTAAAGTTTTACCCGAAATGAAAAAAACTTCCAGTGCCCGGGAAAGCCTTTGCGGATCGTTTGGATGGATCCGCGCTGCGGCAACCGGGTCAATCTCTTCCAGTTGCTTGTGCAAAACGTCCCAACCCTGCTCTGCCGCCTGCTGCTCAATCTTTGCCCTCACTTCAGGATCTGCCGATGGCAGAGGCGATAACCCCTCCAGCAGCGCCTTAAAGTAGAGCATGGTTCCGCCAACCAACAGCGGTATACGTCCCGCGGCGGTAATCTCGGCCATCTCGGCTAACGCATCGCGGCGAAAATCTGCCGCGGAATAAGCCTGCGCCGGGTCGAGAATATCCAGCAAACGGTGCGGTGCCGCACGCAGTTCCTCTGCGCCGGGCTTCGCCGTGCCGATGTCCATCCCTCGGTAAATGAGGGCAGAATCGACGCTAATCAACTCTACTGGCAAAACTTTACGTAGCTCAATGGCTAACGCCGTTTTGCCGGAGGCCGTTGGGCCCATTAAAAAAATTGCCTTTGGCAGGCTCGCCTTACTTACGTCATTCATGTTTCAGGGCGGTCATCGCCTTTTGTAAATCAACAGGTTGTAACAAACCCTCTGGCGGCGCTTTTACCAGCTGCGGGCAGAGACGCTCCACCTCCGCCAGCACGGTAATCGCCTGCGCCACACTCCACGACGAATGTTCGCTGGCCAGACGGCGGGCGATCCACTGCGCGGTATCGGCGGCATCAAACGTCGTTTGCTGCGCCAGGTAGCCTATCAGTTCAGGAATCAAGTTTTGTAAATTTTGTTGGCGTAAGGGTAAAGGCACTGCGCGAATTGTCACATGCTGCGCGTCCAGTACGATTTCGATGCCCATTTCGGCCAGCTGCGCCTGTACCTGCTGCAAAACCCTTGTTTCTTCCGGGGATATTTTCAGGCGAACGGGGATCAGCAGCGGCTGCGCGCAGGCAGCATTCACGCCGGGCGTTAGCTGCGCCTGCTTGAGCCAGCGCTCCGCCACGGTAAGGGCCAGCAACATTAGCTTACCCTCGCGTTCAAGCAGGGCCACGTCAGGCGCGACGATGGTCAGCACCCGGCCAAAACTCTGGCTATGCCCATCCAGAGAGGGTGTTGAAACCGTGATGTGCTCTTTATGCTCTACCGACGGCGTATCCAGCAGTTTGCGGTACAGCGCTCCCTGCTGCTTTTGATAGCCCGGCTGGGCGTTGGGATAGTTCGCCCCGGTCGGTCGCGGAGCGTTACCCGTCGAGGCTAAGCGCGGCGCAGACGGCTCGCGCACCGCCGCCGGTTCGGCAAAGTGATTCCGTCCGGCCGCCACGCGGTTTTCCGGAAGCGGACGCGGCTCGGGTTGTTCCTTTGCCAGCGGCAGCTCTGGCGTGGCCTGCTGCTGCAATACAGCGGCCACGCCCTGATAGATAAAATCATGCACCAGACGCGACTGGTGGAAACGCACCTCATGCTTGGCTGGATGCACGTTAACGTCAACCTGATGCGGGTCAATTTCCAGATAGAGCACAAAGGCAGGCTGCTGATCGGCTCCGAGCTTATCCTCGCAGGCCTGCCGAATAGCGTGGTTTATCAGGCGGTCACGCATCATGCGGCCGTTAACGTAGCAATACTGGATCTCAGCAAATGCGGCGCTGCTCGCGTTCGGATCGGCAACCCAGCCGCGCAGGGCCAGATCGCCATGCTGCCACTCAATAGCCAGCGCTTTTTCCAGAAACGGCGTGCCGCAGATGGCCCCCAGCCGACGCTCCTTTTGCCCGCCTTCCGCCACCGCGCGATACTGGCGCATCACCTTGCCGTTATGGCTGAGGTTAATGGTGACGTCAAAACGCGCCAGCGCGATGCGGCGGATGATCTCGTCGATATGTCCGAATTCAGTCTTTTCGGTTCGCATAAACTTGCGGCGAGCGGGCGTGTTGTAGAAGAGATCCAGCACCTCCAGCGTGGTGCCTACCGGATGCGCCGCAGGCTTGACCGTGACGTCCATATCGCGCCCTTCGGCGTAGGCCTGCCAGGCTTCCTGCTGTTCCGCCGTGCGGGAAGTAAGGGTCAGGCGGGAAACGGAGCTGATACTGGCCAGCGCTTCGCCGCGAAACCCCAGGCTGATAATCGCTTCCAGATCGTCCAGCGAGGCAATTTTGCTGGTGGCATGACGCGCCAGCGCCAGCGCCAGCTCGTCTTTTTTAATGCCGCAGCCGTTGTCGCGAATGCGGATGAGCTTTGCGCCCCCGCGTTCAATATCGATATCAATGCGGGTTGCCCCCGCATCGAGGCTGTTTTCCACCAGCTCTTTCACTACCGACGCAGGGCGTTCCACCACCTCACCGGCGGCGATTTGGTTCGCGAGCTGCGGCGGTAGAACCTGAATCGGCATGAATTCTCCTTAATTAGTCGCGGTCATCTCACCCGGCAGCGCTGCACTGGCCGTCTGGGCTGCACCGCCCTGTGGTGCAGACTGAAGCGGATGCGCCTCAAAGTATTTACGCAGGCCGTTATAAATCGCTTCGGCAATTTGCTGCTGATAGCTGTCGCTTCCCAGTAGACGCTCTTCACCGTGATTGCTGATAAAGCCGGTCTCTACCAGAATCGACGGAATATCCGGCGAGCGCAGCACGCCGAGGCTCGCATGCTCCGGACGACGCTTGTGCAGCGATCCAACGCTTTGCAGCTGATTGAGTACGTTAGTGGCGACATCATACCCGACGCACTGAGAATGACCGAACTGTAAATCCAGCACTGCCTGGCTGAGATACGGATCGGCCTGGCTGTTTGCCAGCACATCGCCTGCCCCACCTAACAGTTCCGACTGCTTCTCATGCTCTTCAAGCCAGTTGGCCATTTCGCTGTTGGCGCGACGGTTGGACAGCACCCACACGGACGCACCGGTGGCGCTACGGTTCGGCGCTGCGTCCGCATGAATCGAGACCAGGAAGTTAGCGTTCTGTTTGCGCGCCACGTCCGAGCGTCCCATCACGGAGATAAAGTAGTCCCCGTCGCGGGTTAATACGCCTTTAAACATCGGATCGTCATTCAGAAGCGCGCGCAGCTTGCGGGCAATGGCAATGGTGACATTTTTCTCACGCGTGCCGCCCGGGCCAATCGCGCCGGGATCTTGCCCACCGTGTCCGGCGTCAATGGCGATAATCACCTTATCGCCGCTAGCTGGCGTACGTCGCGCGCTGGCCGCCGGACGCGTCACCGTGTTGCTGCTGGTCACGGCGGTAAGACGGTCATTTTGTGATTTAAACGGATTACGGGCAGGCTCAGACGGTCGTGAGGTATAAACCGGTGCCTCTACGCGCTTTGCCACAACGGGTGCAGGCGGCGGTGGTGGCGGCGGTGGCGGCACGTCGGCATTGATGGTGAAGACCACCGTATAATTCGCGCCGTTTTGCTGCTTAACCGCCTTCGTTTTGCCTTTTTCGGTGAGGTCAACCACCAGGCGAAGAGACTGGGCATCCTTCGGAGTACCCGAACGGATGCTTTTCACCAGATTATTACCGCTGAACTGTAGCGGCAGCCCCTGGATCACCCCGGACTGTTTAATATCGAGCGCCACGCTGCGGCTGTCGATTTGTGAAAAAGCATATTCAGGATCGCCCATAAAGCTGAACGTAATGCGGGCCTGGCTATCGCCATTCGACACCTGAATATCCGAGAGGCTTGCCGCCCCGGCCTGCGCGCACAACAGTACCGTGGCAGCCAACACCCAACTTTTAACGCGATTAATCATCCCGTTATCCCTACGCTCAACCGGCTAAACGCGCCAGTAAGGAACAGCCTGATGAGGAAACCGCACTGATGCGCGCCTCACGCCCTTGTGCCTGGTAATCTAAGTGAATTTCGACATCCGGGTCAGGCAGCACACCCGCACCTTGTTGCGGCCACTCCACCAGGCAGATGGCGTCGTTGGCAAAGTAATCGCGGATCCCCATAAATTCCAGCTCCTCCGGATCCGCAAGACGATATAAATCAAAGTGGTACACCATGATATTTTCAAGCGTGTACGGTTCTACCAGCGTGTAGGTCGGGCTTTTTACGTTCCCGTTATGGCCTAACGCCTGCAAAAAACCGCGGCTGAAGGTTGTTTTACCCGCGCCTAAATCGCCATACAGATAAATGACGGTCGCCCCCTGACAGGCCTGCGCCACGCGCTTGCCGAGATCTAAAGTGGCTTGTTCATCAGGTAAAGGAATTGCTCGATTAGTCATTTTCTACGTCAATCACATCCGGGTTAACAACACGCCGCAGCGTGCAAAAAAGATCGGTGGCCAGCATACCGCGCGTACCATAACGGGCAGCCAGCCCGTCAGCCGCCGCACCGTGGGCCACGCAGCCAGCACAGGCTGCATCATAAAGGGGAAGTTTCTGTCCGAGCAATGCGCCAATGATGCCGGAGAGCACATCGCCCATGCCGCCGCTCGCCATGCCTGCATTACCGGCATCAATAATGCCCACGGCGTCATCGCTTGCGATGACGGTTCCCGCCCCTTTCAAAACGGCAACACCTCCGTAACGTTTTACCAGACGTTGGGCAGAAAGTAAGCGATCGCTTTCAATTTCTGCCACGCTACAGTTAAGCAGCCGCGCGGCTTCGCCGGGGTGTGGCGTCAGAATGCGATTGTGACGCTTATCCGGATTTATTGCCAGAAGGTTAAGCGCGTCGGCGTCCCACAGCATCGGTTTACGAAAGTTCTCGACTTTTTGCAGGGCCTGTTTACCCCAGCTTTGTTGCCCGAGCCCGGGGCCAATTACCACCACATCCGCCCATTCGAGGCTCTCCTCCAGCGACTGCGGGGTAAGCTCGTGGACCATCAGTTCCGGACGCGCGGTAACGATCGGCGCAATGTTTTCGCTGCGGGTGAGCACGCGCACTAAACCGGCACCGCTGCGCAGGGCCGCTTCTCCGGCCATGCGAATCGCGCCTGCGGTACCGCTATCGCCACCAATTATCACCAGCCGGCCATGGTCGCCCTTATGGGACGTGGGCCGGCGCGGCGGCAGCCACCGTGCAAGCTGAGAGGCATCAAAGCGGGAAAGCTGGGTTTCCTGCCCCGCCAGCCAGTTTTCCAGCCCCAGCGCGTTGTGGTGCAGGATACCCACCACGTCCCGCGCCTTGCCGGTAAGCAGGCCCGGCTTCAGGGCGATAAAGGTCACGGTATGCGCGGCCTCGATCGCCGCTCCCGGCGTCGCGCCGGTTTGCGCCATCAGGCCGGAGGGAATATCCAGCGCAATCGCCGGAGCGGGATGCGCGTTGGCGCGCGCAATCAGGGCGGCGACGTTATCGCGAGGGGCGCGCATCAGTCCCGTTCCCAGCAGCCCGTCAACAATCACGTCCACGTCATCGGGCCAGGCGATATCAGGCGCGTGAATAACGCCCCCGGCGTTCAGCCAGGCTTCTCTCGCCGTACCGGCTTCTTCCGGCAGCGGTTTATCACTCTCCAGCGCCAGCAGGGTGACGCGCAGCCCCGCCGCCACCGCCAGACGAGCCACGACATAGCCGTCGCCACCGTTATTGCCGTGCCCGCACAATATCAGGTAATGCGAAGCATCCGGGTAGGCCATGCGCGCAACGTTGAACGCCGCCTCGCCCGCGCGCTGCATCAGTTCATAAAGGGTGATGCCCAGGCTGTCTGCGGCCTCTTTTTCGGCGCGTCGGAGGTCATCCGCATGCCAGATGGAATGTGGTATACTTGCGGGGTTTTTCTTCACAGTATGGTCCGTCATGTCACAGCCCCTCGATCTCAATGAATTAGCGCAAAAAATAAAACAGTGGGGCGCTGAACTGGGCTTCCAGAAGGTCGGTATCACCGACACCGATCTCTCTGCCAGCGAGCCTAAGCTACAGGCATGGCTGGATAAACAATATCACGGCGAAATGGAGTGGATGGCGCGTCACGGCATGATGCGTGCCCGCCCTCACGAGCTTTTGCCGGGTACGTTACGCGTCATTAGCGTACGCATGAACTATCTTCCCGCCAGTGCGGCCTTTGCGCGTACGCTAAAAAATCCCTCTCTGGGCTACGTCAGCCGTTACGCTCTGGGGCGTGATTACCATAAGCTTCTGCGCAACCGCCTAAAAAAGCTCGGGGAAACCATTCAGCAGCACTGTGTTTCGCTGAATTTTAGACCCTTTGTTGATTCTGCGCCTATTCTGGAACGTCCAATTGCTGAAAAAGCCGGGCTTGGCTGGACAGGTAAGCACTCACTTATCTTAAGCCGCGACGCGGGCTCGTTCTTTTTCCTGGGCGAGCTGCTGATTGATTTACCGCTGCCGGTAGACGGCCCGGTGGAAGAAGGCTGTGGGCGCTGCGTGGCCTGTATGACCATCTGCCCAACGGGCGCTATCGTTGAGCCGTATACCGTTGATGCGCGTCGCTGTATCTCCTACCTCACGATCGAACTGGAAGGGGCTATTCCGGAGGAATTCCGCCCGCTTATCGGCAACCGCATCTACGGCTGTGATGACTGCCAGCTGATCTGTCCGTGGAACCGCTATTCACAGCTGACGGACGAAGAAGATTTTAGCCCACGCAAGGCGTTACATGCTCCGCCGTTAATCGAGCTGTTTGCCTGGACCGAAGCCTGGTTCCTGAAAGTGACGGAAGGTTCCGCCATTCGTCGTATCGGCCATCTGCGCTGGCTGCGAAATGTGGCCGTCGCGCTGGGCAATGCCCCGTGGGATGAAGCGAATATTCAGGCGCTCGAAAGCCGAAGAGGTGAGCACCCACTTCTCGATGAACACATAGAATGGGCGATTGCGCAGCAAATCGAGAAGCGAAATGCCTGCGTGGTCGAGGTGCAGTTACCGAAAAAACAGCGTCTGGTCAGGGTCATTGAAAAAGGGCTTCCGCGGGATGCGTGATATATTCACAGCCTGTGAATAAAAATAAGAACGCAGGCGCCATCAGGCTTAGCAAACAGGTCAAGTGATCTCAATAACATTTTGACATGAAATTTTATTAATATAATTCATGCGGTTAGGAGAATTTCATTCACCCTGCTAACTTTTTGAACGGTTCTGGTTAAGCGACTTTTCTGTGGATAACTCTGTTTACAAGAGTATTTCAGATACAACGAAAGATGTCCCCAACGACGAAACTCGCTGTGGATGATTTTGATAAGAAGTAAAAATTTGGAGCGGGAAACGAGACTCGAACTCGCGACCCCGACCTTGGCAAGGTCGTGCTCTACCAACTGAGCTATTCCCGCTTGGGTGTTCTGGTGCTGGCGTATCTTGCGATACTTTTCAAATTTTGGAGCGGGAAACGAGACTCGAACTCGCGACCCCGACCTTGGCAAGGTCGTGCTCTACCAACTGAGCTATTCCCGCAAATCTGTACTGCTTTTGTTGCTGTCGTAACGTGTAATTCTCTGTCGTTACGGGAGGCGCATTATACGAGAAATCCGTTTAGCTGCAACCCCCCTCAAAGCGATTTTTTCGAAATTAAGTTCAAGTGCTTATTTAATCGGCAAGCTGAACAATTTAACGACAAAAACCCGGCCGCGCAAGGCGCCGGATCGCAAAATCACAGCTTAATAAAGTTTTCGCGGTAGTACGCCAGCTCCGCAACAGACTCGCGGATGTCGTCCATTGCCTGGTGCGTCCCCTGCTTTTTGAAGCCGTCGAGAATTTCCGGTTTCCAGCGGCGGGCCAGCTCTTTCAGGGTGCTCACGTCCAGATAGCGGTAGTGGAAGTAGGACTCCAGCTCCGGCATGTACTTAAACAGGAAACGACGATCCTGGCCAATGCTGTTGCCGCAGATAGGCGATTTTCCTGCGGGCACCCACTGCTTAAGAAATTCAAGCGTCGCCAGCTCCGCTTCGCGGTCGCCCATGGTGCTGGCCTTCACGCGCTCCACCAGCCCGCTGCCGGTATGGGTACGCACGTTCCACTCATCCATCAGCGCAAGCTGGTCATCAGACTGATGCACCGCAATCGTTGGGCCTTCCGCCAGAATATTGAGGTTAGCATCGGTGACCAGCGTGGCGATCTCAATAATGCGATCGCGCTCGGGATCCAGCCCGGTCATCTCCAGATCGATCCAAATCAGGTTATTTTCGTCCGCGCTCATGTTATTTTCCACCCTTCTCGCATAACCGGCAGTAGCAGGTTAACTAGTATTAATTAGAGTGTATCATAGAGGTTTTGCCCGCTACGGGCGACCAGGAGCCAGCGCGATTGAGTAAAAATAAACTCTCCAAAGGGCAGCAGCGCCGCGTGAACGCCAATCACCAGCGCCGTCTTAAAACCACTACGGAGAAGCCCGATTACGACGACAACCTGTTTGGCGAAGCGACAGAAGGCGTTGTGATTAGCCGCTTCGGTATGCACGCCGATGTCGAATCCGCCGACGGGAACATCCACCGCTGCAATATCCGTCGCACCATCCGTTCACTGGTTACCGGTGACCGCGTGGTCTGGCGTCCAGGCAAAGCGGCAGCGGAAGGGGTAACGGTTAAAGGCATTGTTGAGGCCGTACATGAACGCACGTCGGTCCTTACCCGCCCCGATTTCTATGACGGCGTGAAGCCTATTGCCGCCAATATCAACCAGATTGTGATCGTTTCGGCGATTTTGCCCGAGCTTTCGCTCAATATTATCGACCGTTACCTGGTGGCCTGCGAAACCTTGCAGGTTGAGCCGCTTATCGTCCTGAATAAAATCGATCTGCTGGATGACGAGGCCATGGCCTTTGTGAATGAGCAGATGGATATCTACCGCCATATCGGTTATCGCGTACTGATGGTTTCCAGCCGCACCAAAGATGGCCTGAAGCCGCTGGAAGATGCGCTGACGGACCGAATCAGCATCTTTGCAGGGCAATCCGGCGTAGGTAAATCGAGCCTGCTTAACAACCTGCTTGGCCTTCAGCAGGAGATCCTCACTAACGATGTGTCAGACGTCTCCGGCCTCGGCCAGCATACGACCACCGCCTCACGCCTCTACCACTTCCCGCACGGCGGCGACGTGATTGACTCTCCGGGCGTGCGTGAATTTGGTCTCTGGCATCTTGAGCCGGAACAAATCTTCAACGGATTTGTCGAATTCCATGACTATTTAGGCGCTTGCAAATATCGCGACTGTAAACATGACAACGATCCGGGCTGCGCAATCCGCGAAGCGGTAGAGAACGGTGAAATTGCGGAAACCCGTTTCGAAAATTACCACCGTATTCTCGAAAGCATGGACCAGGTAAAAACGCGTAAAAACTTTTCTGATTCTGATAACTGACAACTAAGCTAAGCGTCGCTAAAATCGTCCCCTTTTTTCAGGTTCCGGCGGCGTGCTGCCGGATCAGGAACGACAAAACAATGACCTGGAGGCTACCTTGTTAAACTCATTTAAACTTTCGCTTCAATACATTCTGCCGAAACTGTGGCTCACTCGCCTGGCGGGCTGGGGCGCGAGCAAACGAGCGGGCTGGCTGACCAAACTGGTCATCGATCTGTTTGTGAAATACTACAAGGTCGACATGAAGGAAGCGCAGAAGCCGGATACGGCCAGCTACCGCACGTTTAACGAATTTTTCGTGCGCCCACTGCGCGACGAAGTGCGCCCGCTGAATACCGACCCTAACGTGTTGGTCATGCCTGCGGATGGGGTGATCAGCCAGCTTGGTAAAATTGAAGACGACAAAATTTTGCAGGCGAAAGGCCATAACTACAGCCTCGAAGCGCTGCTGGCCGGGAACTACCTGATGGCGGACCTGTTCCGCAACGGTACGTTCGCCACCACCTATCTCTCCCCGCGCGACTACCACCGCGTTCATATGCCGTGTAACGGTATCCTGCGCGAAATGATCTACGTGCCGGGCGATCTGTTCTCCGTAAACCACCTGACGGCGCAAAACGTCCCTAACCTGTTTGCCCGTAACGAGCGCGTCATCTGCCTGTTCGATACTGAATTTGGCCCAATGGCGCAGATTCTGGTGGGTGCGACCATTGTAGGCAGCATCGAAACCGTCTGGGCGGGCACCATTACGCCGCCGCGCGAAGGCGTGATCAAGCGCTGGACGTGGCCTGCCGGTGAAGCAGAAGGCTCCGTTGCCCTGCTGAAAGGCCAGGAGATGGGCCGCTTCAAGCTGGGCTCAACGGTGATAAACCTGTTCGCACCGGGCAAAGTTAACCTGGTTGATGAGCTTAAGAGCCTGTCAGTGACCAAACTCGGCCAGCCTCTGGCAATCTCTACCGAAACCTTCGTGACGCCGGATGCAGAGCCTGCGCCGCTGTCTGAAGAAGAGATCAAAGCCGAACACGACGCCAGCCCGCTGGTTGACGACAAAAAAGACGAAGGCTAACAACAGAAGGATCGCTGACGTGCGCCCGATTATCGTATTACTGATGGCCTGGTGCCTCAGCATGGGGGCGTACGCAGCGACGGCCCCCGACGCCAAACAGATAGCCCAGGAGCTGGAGCAGGCAAAGGCGGCGAAACCCGCTCAGCCGGAGGCCGTTGAGTCACTCCAGTCTGCACTGAACGCGCTTGAGGAGCGGAAAGGCTCCCTCGAGCGCGCGCAGCAGTATCAGCAGGTTATCGACAATTTCCCTAAACTCTCACAGACCCTGCGTTCGCAGTTAACTAACCTGCGCGATGAGCCACGCGAAGTCCCGGCAGGCATGACCTCCGAGGCGCTGAACCAGGAGATCCTCCAGGTCAGCAGCCAGCTTCTGGAAAAAAGCCGCCAGGCGCAGCAGGAGCAGGAGCGGGCGCGTGAAATTGCCGACTCGCTCAGCCAGCTTCCGCAGCAGCAGACCGATGCCCGCCGTCAGCTGAACGAGGTGGAACGCCGTCTCGGGGCGCAGACAGGCAGCACGCCGCAAAACCAGGCGCAAAATCTTGGGCTACAGGCGGAATCCGCCAGACTCAAAGCGCTGGTCGATGAGCTTGAGCTGGCGCAGCTTTCCGCTAATAACCGCCAGGAGCTGTCGCGTATGCGCTCCGAGCTGGCGCAAAAGCAGAGCGAGCAGCTTGACGCGTATCTCCAGGCCCTCAGAAATCACCTCAACAGCCAGCGTCAGCGTGAAGCTGAACGTGCGCTGGAGAGCACCGAGCTGCTGGCCGAAAACAGCGCAAACCTGCCCGCCGGCATCGTCGATCAGTTTAAGGTTAACCGCGAGCTTTCCGCCGCGCTGAATCAGCAGGCGCAGCGAATGGATTTGGTCGCGTCGCAGCAGCGTCAGGCCACCAATCAGACGCTCCAGGTTCGTCAGGCGCTCAACACGCTGCGCGAGCAGTCCCAGTGGCTTGGCGCGTCGAACCTGCTCGGCGAGGCGTTACGCGCCCAGGTTGCTCGCCTGCCGGAGATGCCAAAACCGCAGCAGCTTGATACCGAAATGGCGCAGCTGCGCGTTCAGCGCCTGCACTATGAAGATCTTCTCAACAAGCAGCCGCAAATCCGCCAGATCCGTCAGGCCGACGGGAAGCCGCTCACCGGCGAGCAGAGCCGTATTCTGGAAGCGCAGCTGCGCACCCAGCGTGAGCTGCTGAACTCTCTGCTACAGGGTGGCGATACGCTGATCCTGGAGCTGACCAAGCTGAAAGTTTCCAATAGCCAGCTGGAGGACGCGCTGAAAGAGGTGAACGAGGCGACGCACCGTTATCTCTTCTGGACGTCTGACGTGCGGCCGATGACCTTCGCCTGGCCGATTGAGATCGTGCAGGATCTGCGCCGCCTCATTTCGCTCGACACCTTTAGCCAGCTGGGCCTCGCCAGCGTGATGATGATTACCAGCAAGGAAACCATCTTCCCGCTGCTGGGGGCATTGATTCTGGTGGGCTTCAGCATATATTCCCGTCGCCACTTCACCCGTTTTCTTGAGCGCTCCAGCGCCCGGGTGGGGAAAGTGACCCAGGACCACTTCTGGCTGACGCTGCGCACGGTGTTCTGGTCGATTCTGGTTGCGTCTCCGCTGCCGGTGCTATGGATGACGCTCGGATACGGCCTGCGCGAAGCCTGGCCTTACCCGCTCGCCGTCGCGATTGGTGATGGCGTGACCGCCACCGTGCCGCTGCTGTGGGTCGTGATGATTTGCGCCACGTTCGCGCGGCCAAACGGTCTGTTTATCGCCCACTTTGGCTGGCCGCGAAACCGCGTTGCGCGGGCGATGCGCTACTACCTGATGAGTATCGGGCTGATTGTGCCGCTGATTATGGCGCTGATCATGTTCGATAACCTCAATGACCGGGAGTTCTCCGGATCGCTGGGGCGCCTGTGCTTTATGCTGATCTGCGGGGCGCTAGCGGTGGTGACGCTCAGCCTGAAGCGCGCCGGGATCCCGCTCTATCTCGATAAGTCCGGCACTGGCGATAACATGTTTAACCGTCTGCTGTGGAACCTGCTGCTCGGCGCGCCGCTGGCGGCGATGCTGGCGGCGGCCGTCGGTTACCTTGCCACGGCGCAGGCGCTGCTCGCCCGTCTGGAAACGTCGGTTGCGATCTGGTTCCTGCTGCTGGTGGTGTACCACGTTATCCGCCGCGGCATGCTGATCCAGCGGCGTCGGCTGGCCTTTGACCGTGCCAAACACCGTCGTGCGGAAATCCTGGCCCAGCGCGCGCGCGGCGAAGAAGAGCCGAACCACGTTAACAGTACCGAGGGGGCGACGGACGCAGATGAAGTCGAACTGGATCTGGATGCCATCAGCACCCAGTCCCTGCGGCTGGTGCGCTCCATTCTCATGCTGGTCGCCCTGCTGTCGGTTATCTTCCTGTGGTCGGAAATCCACTCCGCGTTTGGCTTCCTGGAGAACATCTCTTTATGGGATGTAACCTCTACGGTGCAGGGAGTGGAAAGCCTTGAGCCAATCACCTTAGGCGCCGTGTTGATTGCGATTCTGGTGCTGATCATCACCACGCAGCTGATACGTAACTTCCCGGCCCTGCTGGAGCTGGCGCTGTTGCAGCATCTGGATTTAACCCCCGGCACGGGCTATGCGATCACCACCATCACCAAATACTTAATCATGCTGTTTGGTGGGCTGGTTGGCTTCTCGATGATTGGGATCGAATGGTCAAAGCTGCAATGGCTGGTCGCCGCCCTGACCGTGGGCCTCGGCTTCGGTTTGCAGGAGATCTTTGCCAACTTCGTCTCCGGCCTGATCATTCTGTTTGAAAAGCCGATTCGCATTGGCGATACGGTGACTATTCGCGATTTAACCGGCAGCGTTACCAAGATCAATACCCGCGCAACCACCATCAGCGACTGGGACCGGAAAGAGATCATCGTGCCGAACAAGGCGTTCATCACCGAGCAGTTTATCAACTGGTCGCTGTCTGACTCCGTCACGCGCGTGGTGCTGACCGTACCGGCACCGTCGGATGCCAACAGCGAAGAGGTAACCCAGATCCTCTATACCGCTGCGGAACGCTGTTCTCTGGTGATCGACAACCCGCCACCGGAAGTCTTCCTGGTGGATTTGCAGCAGGGGATCCAGATTTTCGAGCTGCGTATCTACGCCGCGGAGATGGGGCACCGTATGCCGCTGCGCCATGAGATCCACCAGCTGATCCTGGCAGGCTTCCGCGAGCACGGTATTGATATGCCGTTCCCGCCGTTCCAGATGCGTCTGGAAACGCTGGATGGACGCAAAACGGGACGAACGTTAACGTCTGCGGCGCGTTCGCGCCCGGCCGGCAGTCTGTAATCTTTTCCCCCTCCCCGTCGGGAGGGGGTTTTAGCCTACTGCGCGACGTCTGCTACGCAGGCCGTCGGGCGACGGCGGTAATTCTCATAAATCCCCATTGCCAGCAGCGAGAAGAAGATCGGACCGCCGACCATCCACAGCGCGCTGCTCCAGTCACCGGCCTCTGCCACTGGCTGAATAACGGTAAAGATGTTGGCAAACGCCACGACAAGCACCACTACGGTAGTCGCCAGCAGCGTTGCCGTGCGGGTTTTGAAGATCACAAACGGTCGCTCCAGCCCCTGCTTCGCCTTGAAGAAGGGAAACGCCAGCGTCAGGAACAGGTACGGAAGCGTCATCGACACGTTCGCCATCAGGGTTAGCTTGTTGTAGAACGCCGACGCGGTATCCCCGCCAAACGACACCAGCAAAATAAACACGCACACCAGCAGGCACTGCATCCACATGGCGTTTGCGGGCATACCGGCAGTATTTAGCTGCGTTATACAATCAGGCCACAGCGCCTTTGGCGTACCCTGAACGATCGCCTTCAGCGGGGAGTAGATCAGCGTAAAGAACGCGCCGGTATAGGCCAGGAACATCGACAAGCCGGTGATACGCGCAAACCAGATCCCCAGGGTGGCCGAGACTTCCGGCGTCAGGTTCATGGCGTTACCCAGCGTCATCCCCAGGCTTTTCATCAGAACGTAGGTGATGTTGCCGAGGTTGGTGGTGTTGTTGCTCAACACCTGCTGCCAGCTGGTGCTGACGCCCCAGAGGAAAATCGCCAGCGAGTAGCCAATGGAAATGACGATGGCGGCAAAGATAATGCCTCTGGCGAAGTTCTTTTCCGGGTTCTCTGTTTTGTCGACCAGCCCGCCTACGGCTTCAATCCCCCCGTAAGCGAAGATGGCAAATACCACAAAGGAGAGCATGGCCAGCCCGGACTGATAGCCCGGATTAGGTGATGAAACGAAATTCACCTCCTGCGCGAAATGCCCCCCCGTTCAGGCACAGGATGGCGATGCTGGCCAGCAGCAGCACCAGGTTCAGACACATCACTGAAATTCCGCCCACCGCGGTGATACGGGCAATTTTGTTGATGCCTTTCGAGGCGACCAGCGTAACCACCACCATCCAGCACACCGCCAGAATACCGACCACCTGCGTGGAGCTCAGCCCCGCCAGAGACCAGGCCTGGGTTTTATCCGCGCCGAAGAGAAACGTGGAGAACGGCACCCAGACCTTAGCCGCCGTGCTGACCATCCAGACGACGTAGGATGAAAACCACATGAACGTACCGATAAACGCGTAACGGGGCCCGACGCTGTTGTTCATCCACGAATAAATGCCGCCCTCCTCTTTTCGGTAAGCCGAGCCCATCTCCGCCATCATCAGCGCAAACGGGATAAAGAAGAACAGGGCAGAAAGGATATAAAACGGCGTCGCGCTGTAGCCCATCAGATAGAAAGCCGACGGGCTGTTGGCAAAGCCGAACACTGAGGTAAAAATCATGAGGATGAGCCCGGTAAGGGTCATCTTTTTAAGCGAGTGGGACATATAGCCATCCGGTAAGGAAGTAAACTGCGCGGATGGTAGCAGATGACCAGACAAATATTGTGGCTATACGAGTCAAATTAAGAAAAAGACCCGTGTACAGAGAATGTGGCAGTTTTTAATGTTGTTTGCGGAGATGGAAAGGGAAATTGCCGTCTGAAACAGGCCGGGTAAGCGACAGCGCCACCCGGCTAATCTTTAAGCGCGATCGACCGTAAACGCGATCACGTCGCCCAGCTGTTCCGCGCCAAGCGCCAGCATGACCAGACGATCCACGCCCAGCGCCACGCCGGAGCAGTCCGGCAGACCGGCCTTAAGCGCTTCCAGCAGGTTGGTATCAATCGGCTGCTGCGGCAGGCCGCGCGCGTTGCGCTTGCGGTTATCCTGCTCAAAACGCTGCTGCTGTTCACGCGCGTCGGTCAGCTCGTGGAAACCGTTCGCCAGCTCGATGCCTTTGTAATACACCTCAAAGCGCTCCGCCACGCGGTGATCTTCGGTGCTGATCTGCGCCAGCGAGGCCTGGCTGGCCGGGAAGTGATAAACAAACGTCGGACGATCTTTGCCAATCTGGGGTTCAACGCCAAAGGTGAACAGCAGCTGCAGCAGCGTGTCGCGGTCCTCTTCGGTATCCGCCACGTTGCTCAGATCCAGCTTTGCCGCCGCCTCACGCAGCTGGGTTTTATCGGCCGAGAGCGGATCGATTTCCAGATGGCGCTGGAAGGCCTGCTGATAGGAGAGCGTCTCGGCTTCCGCGCAATCCAGCACCTGCTGCAGCAGATCGTCGACTTCGTTCATCAGGCGATACATGTCGTAGTGCGGGCGGTACCACTCCAGCATGGTAAATTCCGGATTGTGGTGGCGGCCCATCTCTTCATTACGGAAGCTACGGCACAGCTGATACACCGGGCCACACCCGGCCGCCAGCAGACGCTTCATATGGTATTCCGGGCTGGTCATCAGATACAGATTCATGCCCTGAGAGTGGCCAGGGCCAACAAAACGGGTTTCAAACGGGACCAGATGAATATCCGTTACCGTTGCCTGACTCATGCACGGCGTTTCCACCTCCAGGACTCCGCGGTCGGCAAAGAAGCGGCGGATCTCCGCCATAATTGCCGCGCGCTTTAACAGGTTTGGAATGGATGCGCTCGGCTGCCAGGTGGCCGTTTCGCTCATGAGTATTTTCTCCGATTTCATACAAGGGCACGAAGTCTACTCGCAAGCCGGAGCAGAGACAAATTTTGCGCAGTAAAAGTCCTTTTTCATTACGCAGAAAAATACTGTGACGAAATTCATTAATCACGATGATAAATCACCGCACAGAACAGCAAAAAAATCGAACACGTCAAATTTCCCTTCCATCTACGCGGTTATACTGTTTTACCCATAAAGGAGCAGTGGAATCGCTTCCGCAACCGCCCGTTCGGGCAGGTGAACGACCTTTAGCTCATCGCGTTGCGGGAAAACAAAAATCTGGAGGAATGTCGTGCAAACTTTTCAAGCCGATCTTGCCGTAATAGGCGCTGGCGGGGCTGGATTACGCGCTGCAATCGCAGCAGCACAAGCCAATCCGAACGCTAAAATCGCACTGATTTCAAAAGTCTACCCGATGCGCAGCCATACGGTGGCCGCAGAAGGAGGGTCCGCCGCCGTCGCGCAGGATCATGACAGCTTCGAATACCATTTCCACGACACGGTTGCAGGGGGCGACTGGCTTTGCGAACAGGATGTCGTTGATTACTTCGTACACCATTGCCCAACGGAAATGACCCAGCTTGAACAGTGGGGTTGCCCGTGGAGCCGACGTCCGGACGGCAGCGTCAACGTCCGCCGCTTCGGTGGAATGAAGATCGAACGCACCTGGTTTGCCGCCGATAAAACCGGCTTCCACATGCTGCACACCCTGTTCCAGACGTCCCTCCAGTTCCCACAAATTCAGCGCTTCGACGAACACTTCGTTCTCGACATTCTGGTGGACGACGGCCAGGCGCGTGGCCTGGTGGCGATGAACATGATGGAAGGCACGCTGGTCCAGATCCGCGCCAGCGCGGTAGTCATGGCGACCGGCGGCGCGGGCCGCGTTTATCGCTATAACACCAACGGCGGCATCGTGACCGGAGACGGTATGGGCATGGCGCTCAGCCACGGCGTGCCGCTGCGCGATATGGAGTTCGTGCAGTATCACCCAACCGGCCTGCCCGGCTCCGGCATTCTGATGACGGAAGGCTGCCGCGGCGAAGGCGGTATTCTGGTCAATAAAAACGGCTATCGCTATTTGCAGGATTACGGCATGGGTCCGGAAACCCCGCTCGGCGAGCCGAAAAACAAATACATGGAGCTTGGCCCGCGCGATAAAGTCTCTCAGGCCTTCTGGCACGAGTGGCGCAAAGGCAACACCATTTCCACGCCGCGCGGCGACGTGGTGCATCTCGACCTGCGTCACCTGGGCGAGAAGAAGCTGCTGGAGCGTCTGCCGTTCATCTGCGAGCTGGCTAAAGCCTACGTGGGTGTCGACCCGGTGAAAGAGCCGATTCCGGTTCGTCCAACCGCGCACTACACCATGGGCGGTATTGAAACCGATCAGCAGTGCGAAACCCGCATCAAAGGGCTGTTTGCGGTGGGCGAATGCTCCTCCGTCGGCCTGCACGGCGCAAACCGTCTTGGGTCTAACTCGCTGGCTGAGCTGGTGGTCTTTGGCCGCATGGCGGGCGAGCGCGCGATGGAGCGTGCCGCAACCGCAGGCGAAGCAAACGGCGCGGCGCTGGATGCGCAGGCCGCAGACGTCGAGAAGCGTCTGAAAGGCCTGGTAAACCAGGAAGGCAACGAAAACTGGTCGAAGATCCGCGACGAAATGGGTCTCTCAATGGAAGAGGGCTGCGGGATCTACCGTACGCCGGAGCTGATGCAGAAAACCGTCGACAAGCTGGCGGAACTGCAGGAGCGCTTCAAGCGCGTGCGCATTACCGACACCTCCAGCGTCTTCAACACCGACCTGCTCTACACCATTGAGCTGGGCCACGGTCTGAACGTCGCGGAGTGTATGGCCCATTCCGCCCTGGCTCGTAAAGAGTCGCGCGGTGCGCACCAGCGCCTGGATGAAGGCTGCACCGAACGTGACGACGTTAATTTCCTTAAACACACTCTCGCCTGGCGCGATGCGGATGGCACCACCCGTCTGGGCTACAGCGACGTGAAAATCACCACGCTGCCACCAGCGAAACGCGTGTACGGTGCAGAAGCAGAAGCCGCCGATAAGAAGGAGAAGGCGAATGGCTGAGATGCAAAAACTGAAAGTTGAAGTGGTGCGCTACAATCCGGAAGTGGACACCGCGCCGCACAGCGCTTTCTATGAAGTCCCTTACGACGAGCAAACCTCCCTGCTGGATGCGCTCGGCTATATCAAAGATAACCTGGCGCCAGACCTGAGCTACCGCTGGTCCTGCCGCATGGCAATCTGCGGCTCCTGCGGCATGATGGTCAACAAGGTGCCGAAGCTGGCGTGCAAAACCTTCCTGCGTGATTACACCAAAGGCATCAAGGTTGAAGCGCTGGGCAACTTCCCGATCGAGCGCGATCTGGTGGTTGATATGACCCACTTTATCGAAAGCCTGGAAGCGATTAAGCCGTACATTATCGGCAACCCGCGCACGCCGGATCAGGGGCCCAACACCCAAACGCCGGCCCAGATGGCGAAATACCATCAGTTCTCCGGCTGCATTAACTGCGGCCTGTGCTACGCCGCCTGTCCGCAGTTTGGCCTGAACCCTGAGTTCATTGGCCCGGCGGCGATCACGCTGGCGCACCGCTACAACGAGGATAGCCGCGACAACGGTAAAAAAGAACGTATGGCGCAGCTTAACAGCCAGAACGGCGTCTGGAGCTGTACTTTTGTGGGCTACTGCTCCGAAGTCTGTCCGAAGCACGTCGACCCGGCCGCCGCCATTCAGCAGGGTAAGGTGGAAAGCTCGAAAGACTTTCTTATCGCCACCCTGAAACCACGCTAAGGAGTGCATGATGACGACTAAACGCAAAGCCTACGTGCGGCCGATGCCGTCCACCTGGTGGAAAAAACTGCCGTTTTATCGCTTCTATATGCTGCGTGAAGGCACGGCAGTTCCTGCGGTCTGGTTCAGCCTCGAACTGATGTACGGCGTTTTTGCCCTCAAGCACGGCCCGGAAGCCTGGACGAGCTTTGTGGGCTTCCTGCAAAACCCAATCATCGTTGTTCTGAACCTGATTGTGCTCGCAGCCGCGCTGCTTCATACCAAAACCTGGTTTGAACTGGCGCCAAAAGCCGCGAACATTATTGTAAAAGGCGAGAAAATGGGACCAGAGCCGGTCATTAAAGGGCTCTGGGGAGTGACGGCAGTGGTCTCTGTAGTCATTCTGTTTGTCGCACTGTTCTGGTAAGGAGACTATTGTGATCAATCCAAATCCAAAACGTTCAGACGAGCCGGTCTTCTGGGGCCTGTTTGGCGCAGGCGGCATGTGGAGCGCCATTATTGCCCCGGTCATCATCCTGCTGGTCGGGATTATGCTGCCGCTGGGGCTGTTCCCGGGCGACGCGCTGAGCTACGAGCGCGTGATGGCCTTTGCGAGCAGCTTTATTGGCCGCGCATTCATCTTCCTGACGATCGTTCTGCCGCTGTGGTGCGGCCTGCACCGTATCCACCATGCGATGCACGATCTGAAAATCCATGTACCGAGCGGTAAATGGGTCTTCTACGGTCTGGCGACCATTCTGACGGTGGTCACGCTGATTGCCGTGGTCACTATCTGAGTGAACAGGCCCGCCATCCGGCGGGCCTTTTATTTTTTCATCTTCTCCACCAGCCACCCGGCAAATTCACGCATGGCAGGGGTTTCCGCCCGCGACTGCAGTCTGGTCAGCCAGTAACTGCCGAGATCGATCTGCGTCGCAAACGGCTGCACAATGCGCTCGCTGGCTAACTGATGGGTAAACATATCGACGGGCGCGATGGCTATGCCCACGCCCGCCTGCGCCGCTTCCAGCATCGTGACTGACGAATCGAACACCATCACACGATGCGTTGGTGAAGGCGGGAGTTCGCCAGCTGCCTGCATCCACGCGCTCCACTCGTCGCGTCGGTAGGAGCGCAGCAGCGTAAACCTGAGGATGTCGGACGGACTGTGCAGTTCGGCGGCGATATCCGGCGTGCACAGCGGCGCGAGCGGCGCATGGCAAAGAAACTCGGCCTCGGTGCCGTGCCACGCCCCTCCACCGTAGCGGATGGTGTAATCAAGACCTTCGGCAGCCGGATCGACGCGGTTGTTATGGGTAGAAAGCTGAAGATCGATGTGCGGATAGCTGCGGCGAAAATCATCCAGACGGGAGAATAAAACGCCGGTCGCGAACGTGCCCACCACGCCGATTTTCAGCTTCTCCTGCGCGCGATGGTTAGCAAAGCGATCCAGCATTCCGGCTATACGGTCAAACGAATCATTCAGCACCGGCAGCAGGTTCTCGCCCTCGGTGGTCAGCATCAGCCCGCGCGAAACGCGGACAAACAGCTGACAGTTCAGATGCTGCTCCAGCGCTTTCACATGCTGGCTAATGGCCGAGTGCGTCACGTTCAGCTCAATGGCCGCATGCGTAAAGCTGAGATGCCTTGCGGCCGCTTCAAAGGCTCGAAGCGAATTAAGGGGGAGATAGCTTCGCGTCATGGCCTCATCCGTTAGAAAAATTAACAGCTAATGCTAAATTTAACCGTTTGTCAGATACAGTCAAATCCAACAGACTAGGCCTGTCTGACGGGCCCGGACATCCCCTTGACTCGCTATTACGGAAGATTACTGATGATGAAAAAATCCCTTTGCTGCGCCCTGCTGCTCGGCGTTTCTTGCTCTGCTCTGGCCGCGCCGGTGTCGGATAAACAGCTGGCGCAGGTGGTCGCGGATACGATTACGCCGCTGATGAAGGCCCAGTCCATTCCCGGCATGGCGGTGGCCGTTATTTATCAGGGTAAACCGCACTACTACACCTTCGGCAAAGCCGACGTCGCGGCCAACAAACCGGTCACCCCAGATACCCTGTTCGAGCTGGGCTCTATAAGTAAAACCTTCACCGGGGTATTGGGTGGGGATGCTGTCGCTCGCGGTGAAATTTCTCTGGGCGATCCGGTGACCAAATACTGGCCTGAGCTGACAGGCAAGCAGTGGCAGGGCATTCGGATGCTGGATCTGGCGACCTACACCGCCGGCGGTTTGCCGCTACAGGTACCGGATGCGGTGACGGATAACGCCTCACTGCTGCGCTTCTATCAACGGTGGCAGCCGCAGTGGAAGCCGGGCACAACGCGTCTTTATGCAAACGCCAGCATCGGCCTGTTCGGGGCGCTGGCGGTTAAACCTTCCGGCATGCGTTACGAGCAGGCAATGACCGAGCGGGTATTTAAACCGCTGGCGCTGCATCACACCTGGATTAACGTTCCAGAAGCGGAAGAGAAAAATTACGCCTGGGGCTACCGTGATGGTAAAGCCGTTCACGTTTCGCCGGGAATGCTGGACGCGGAAGCCTATGGCGTCAAAACCAACGTGCAGGATATGGCAGACTGGGTGATGGCAAACATGGCACCGGAGAAGGTCGCTGACGCCTCACTTAAGCAGGGCATCGCGCTGGCGCAGTCGCGCTACTGGCGGATAGGTTCAATGTACCAGGGTCTGGGCTGGGAGATGCTCAACTGGCCGGTGGAGGCCAAAACGGTGGTCGAGGGGAGTGACGGCAAGGTGGCGCTGGCCGCCTTGCCGGCGGTCGAGGTAGTTCCTCCGGCACCGCCTGTAAAAGCCTCCTGGGTGCACAAAACCGGATCGACTGGCGGGTTCGGCAGCTACGTGGCCTTTATTCCGGAAAAACAGATCGGGATCGTGATGCTGGCGAATAAAAGTTACCCCAACCCGGCGCGCGTTGACGCGGGTTATCGTATTTTGAGCGCGCTGAAGTAAAACACTGCCGGGTAGCGGCTTCACCCTACCCGGCCACATCCACATTTTCCTGCCGTCATCTACACTTAACAAAAAACGGTAAGGAAATTCTTATGCGCATTCTGTCCGTTATTGCCGTCGTGACGGCCGCATTTTTAGCTGTGGCCTGCAGTTCCCCCACTCCCCCGCCCGGCGTTACGGTGGTTAGCAACTTCGACGCACAGCGCTTCCTCGGTACGTGGTATGAAATCGCCCGTATGGATCATCAATTTGAACGCGGTTTAGAGAAAGTCACGGCCACCTACAGCGCGATGGATGACGGCGGGATCCAGGTCGTTAATCGCGGCTATAACCCGGATCGGCAGATGTGGCAGCAGTCGGTTGGTCAGGCCTATTTCACCGGCGCGTCGAACCGCGCCGCGCTGAAGGTCTCCTTCTTCGGCCCGTTCTACGGCGGGTATAACGTCATTGCGCTGGACAGAGAGTACCGCCACGCGCTGATCTGTGGGCCGGATCGCAACTACCTGTGGATCCTCTCCCGCACGCCAGCGATCTCTGCGGAAATGAAGCAGCAGATGCTTAACGTTGCGACCCGGCAAGGGTTTGATGTGACGAAATTAATCTGGGTGAAACAGCCGCATTAGTGCGTGCTGAGTTTTAACCCAATGATACCCGCGACAATCAATGCGAGGCTGGCAATACGCGCCAGGCTCGCGGATTCCCCCAGCAGGAGAATGCCGGTAATGGCAGCGCCTACCGCGCCAATTCCCGTCCAGACAGCGTAAGCCGTCCCTACGGGCAGGGTGCGCATCGACCATGAAAGCATGACGATACTGACAATCATCGCGGCAATGGTAATAACGCTGGGCGTCAGGCGGGTAAAACCGTGGGTGTATTTCAGGCCAATAGCCCATACCACTTCGAGTAAACCGGCAATAACAAGAACGATCCAGGACATAACAGGCTCCTTAACTTAACGACAAGTTGGGGCCGTCCCCGATGAGTGATGCGCTTGCGGGTCGTCCCGCAAGGCAGAGATTGAGCCTCTTATTTTGGTTAGCGAGAAATTTTTTTTCAATCCTTTTCTGCTGAACGCGTTAAGGCAAGAAATAGCCTCTGTAAGGCACGTAGTTCCGGCATTTATAACTCATCCGACTTCTCTATGATGTTAGGCTTTCTGATGGCAGGAAGCCAAACCACTAGCCGACTGCGAATATTTTATGTTCAAAATTCTTTTGGTTGACCGTTGTCACTTCACCCGCACGGGATTTGAAGCATGGCTCAATCATTCCGGCCTGTTTCCGGGTCAATTCGTCGTAACCGGGTTAAATAATCTCTTTCTTGCCAGAGAGCATATTTTGCAATGGAAGCCTTCGCTGGTGATCGCCGATTTATATAGCTTTCGGCAGGATATGCACCACTTCCAGCAGCTCTCTTCCCTGCTGATTGCCAGCGAAACGCTGCCTTTTATACTGCTGCAGCCGGGGCAGGAGCAGGAGATGACGGATTATCTTGCGCATTACCCGGTATGGTCTTCGCTGTCGAAGCATACCGATCTGGAAGGATTAGCGACGGTTATCAATGACGCCCTGACGTCATGCGCCACTGCGGAAATACCAAAAGTTGCGGCACCGCTGCTGACGCGTCAGGAAGAGAGAGTGCTGACTTTGTGGATGGATGGCGCAAGCAACCAGAAGATTGCCAGCAATTTACGTATTAACGGTAAGACGGTATATACGTACAAACGCAACATCCGCATGAAGCTGCATATGGATACGCGCTATTCCCCGTTTTTATCGCTACAGGAAGCGGAGAATTGACGGTACGGTGAAACCAGGCGCCGTACCGTCGCTTTCATTAGTTCTGAGCTTTAGTTGCTGCACCAGAAATAGCGTTACCACCGTCGGAGATATCTTCCCCTACGCCACGGGTGGTGTTACATGCAGTCAGTACCGAAGAAAGCACCAGAACAGAAAAGATCGCTGCAATTGTTTTCTTAACCATAATATCTTCCTTTTATAGCCAAAGTTATTTTGTGTATAGCAACTTAAGAATAGACAAGATCTTGTCGTTTGACGGAAAAGGAAGAATTTTTAGGAAAATTAGACGGAATTAGCTGGCAGCATGGGAAATGATATGGCCGAGATCCTGGATATCTTCACCCACGCCACGCGCGGTGTTGCAACCGGAGAGAATGGCGCCGGAGAGCGCTAACAGAAGCAGAATTTTAACGGTGCGTTTCATCTTCCCTGCCTGCAAAATCAGGCGCAGCGGGCGCTGCGCCTTATATCATCACGTAAATTACTTCACGCGGGATACGTATTCGCCGGAGCGGGTATCCACTTTGATCACTTCACCAATCTGAACGAACAGCGGCACTTTTACCACAGCGCCGGTGGACAGCGTTGCTGGCTTGCCGCCGGTACCTGCGGTATCACCTTTCAGGCCTGGATCGGTTTCAACGATTTCCAGCTCAACGAAGTTCGGAGGCGTAACGGCGATAGGCTGACCATTCCACAGGGTCACGATGCACTCAGCCTGATCCAGCAGCCATTTGGCGTTGTCGCCAATCGCTTTCGCGTCAGCAGACAGCTGCTCGAAGGTTTCGTTGTTCATGAAGTGCCAGAACTCACCGTCGTTGTACAGGTAAGTCAGGTTCATATCGACAACATCAGCGCCTTCAGCGGAGTCAGTAGATTTGAAGGTTTTCTCAACACGGGTACCGGTCAGGAGGCGGCGCAGCTTAACGCGCGCAAATGCCTGGCCTTTACCTGGTTTAACGAATTCGCTGGCTTCAACCGCGTACGGTTCGCCGTCCATCATGATTTTAAGACCAGCACGAAAATCGTTGCTATAGTACGTTGCCATAAGGCCCTCTAAATTTGTTAACTGGTAGCTAAGCCACAAAATGGCGCATATTGTAACCCTAAACACCCCGTCCAGAGAAGATTGGTTATCGCAACTTGCCGATGTAATCACCAGTCCTGATGAATTGCTGCGTCTTTTAGACCTCGAACAGCATGAAACGTTGCGTGCAGGCCGTGAGGCGAAGCGCCTTTTCGCCCTGCGCGTTCCCCGCGCGTTTGTTGCCCGCATGGAAAAAGGGAATCCCGACGATCCATTGCTTAAACAAACGCTTACCTCTCAGGACGAGTTTATTACGGCACCAGGATACAGCACCGATCCTCTGGAAGAGCAGAACAGTGTGGTACCGGGGTTGCTGCATAAATATCGCAACCGTGCCCTGCTGCTGGTAAAGGGCGGCTGCGCGGTAAATTGTCGCTATTGCTTCCGTCGTCACTTCCCGTATGCCGAAAATCAGGGCAACAAGCGCAACTGGCAGGTGGCGCTGGACTACATCGCGGCGCACCCGGAGCTGGATGAGATCATCTTCTCCGGCGGCGATCCGCTGATGGCTAAAGATCATGAGCTAGACTGGCTGCTGACTCAGCTTGAGTCCGTTCCGCACGTTAAGCGTCTGCGCATTCACAGCCGTCTGCCGATCGTGATCCCGGCGCGTATTACCGACGCGCTGGTCACGCGCCTCGAACAGTCCCGTTTGCAGGTGCTGCTGGTGAACCATATCAACCATGCGAATGAAATTGACGCAGACTTTCGTGCATCGATGGCGCGTCTGCGAAAGGCGGGCGTCACGCTGCTCAACCAGAGCGTACTGCTGCGCGGCGTAAACGACAGCGCCCGCGTGCTGGCCGATCTCAGCAATGCCTTATTTGATGCGGGCGTGATGCCGTATTACCTGCACGTTCTGGATCGCGTACAGGGTGCGGCACACTTCATGGTGACGGATGACGAGGCCCGACAGATTATGCGCGAGCTGTTAACGCTGGTTTCAGGTTATATGGTGCCGAAGCTGGCACGCGAGATTGGCGGAGAGCCGAGCAAGACGCCGCTGGATTTGCAGCTTAGGCAACGCTAGCTTACCTAACCCTCTCCCTGCGGGGAGAGGGAAAAGGCTATCAGTTCGGGCACTTATAGACCTGGCCGTTCATCTGGCTGGCGGTCGGCACAAAGCTGGACAGCATCCCCTGCGTCGGGCTGCTTACGCCGTAAATCACGTTACCGCCCATTGCCGCAGCTTGATTACGCAGGGCGTTGGCCGCACCGCGCATAGAGCCGCCCTCTTCGCCGTGCTGTCCCGACATCCAGTTGCTTTGCTCGCCGGTGGCGGTGCCTAACAGCTGGCATTCGCTGCCCGGCTTATCTTCCACAAAGCGAACGCTCTGGCCCGCTGCCGTCAGCTCATTGCTGGTGCTACAACCCGCCAGCAGCAATGCTGCACCTACAATCCCTGCACAGACTTTTATGCGCATGTTATTCCTCGTTTTCAATAAGCTGGACAGTAGTTGTCCGCGTGTAAACCTTATACTAAAAAGATGACCAAAAGAAAAATGCTGAGCATTTCTGCGAGCCAGATTCCGCCCGGCACTCCTCCGACATCTTAAATGAATTCTGATAATAACCTTTGGGATATCGTGTTTTAGCCCCCGATCGTTTTTAGTGGTGCGACGTACAACTTTTGTACGCGACTAAAACGGGGGGTTTCATGAGTGCATCATCCTCAGGAGAGGAAAAAGTAACATGGGTGGGCTATCTGGCGTTCGTGCTCACCATCGTATTTTTCTCAGGCTTTTTCGCTAAAAGCACCGAATGGTGGCGGGTGCTGGATTTTACCGTCTTAAACGGCAGCTTTGGGCCGGTGAGCGGCGCGCTAACGTTTCGCGGCGAGGGCGGCTCGGGGGCGAAAGACGGTTTCTTGTTTGCCCTTGAGCTGGCGCCGTCGGTCATTTTATCGCTCGGGATCATTGCCGTCACCGAAGGGCTGGGCGGGCTGCGTGCCGCCCAAAAGCTTATGACGCCCGTTTTGCGCCCGCTGCTTGGCGTGCCGGGCATTTGCTCTCTGGCGCTTATCGCCAACCTGCAAAACACCGATGCTGCCGCAGGGATGACCAAAGAGTTGACCGACGAAGGGGCGATAACGGACCATGAGCGCGCCATTTTCGCCACCTTCCAGACCAGCGGCAGCGCCATTATTACTAACTACTTTTCTTCCGGAGCAGCCCTCTTTGCCTTCATTACCGTCCCGGCGATCGCGCCGCTGGCGGTCATTCTGGTATTCAAATTTGTTGGCGCCAACTTCCTGCGGCTGTGGATCGCCCACATGGAACATCGTCGTATTCAGGAGGAAAAATGATCGCCCAGCCGCGTAAAAATATGATGGACATGTTTATCGATGGCGCCCGCCGCGGCTTCACCATCGCCACCACCAGCCTGCTGCCGAACGTGGTTATGGCGTTTGTCCTCATTCAGGCGCTCAAGGTCACTGGCCTGCTGGATGTTGTCGGCAGGATATGCGAGCCGATTATGGCGCTGTGGGGACTTCCGGGCGCGGCGGCGACGGTCCTTCTTGCCTCGGTGATGAGTATGGGCGGCGGCGTGGGGGTTTGCGCCAGCCTGGTCGTCGCCGGCACGCTCAGCGGCCATGATGCCACCATCCTGCTGCCCGCCATCTACCTGATGGGCAATCCGGTGCAAAACACGGGCCGCTGCCTCGGCACCGCGGGCGTGAACCCGAAATATTACCCGCACATAATTACTCTCTGCGTCATTAATGCCCTGCTCTCAATGTGGGTGATGCAGCTACTCTTCTGAGGAGATAAAAATGGATTTTTCAGTGCCGGAATCCCCGCTTTTACGCTATGCACATCTTGTTTGAGTAACGGCTCGACGGGCAATAAAAAACCCCGGACATCGCTGCCCGGGGTTCGTTCTGAGAGGTTCAGAACAACATGATTACATCATGCCGCCCATTCCACCCATGCCGCCCATACCGCCAGCAGCACCTAAGTCAGGCGCGTCGCCTTTAGGCAGGTCGGTTACCATGCACTCGGTAGTGATCATCAGGCCAGCTACAGATGCCGCGTACTGCAGAGCAGAACGGGTAACTTTAGTTGGATCCAGGATACCGAAGTCGATCATGTTGCCGTATTCTTCCGTTGCAGCGTTGTAACCGTAGTTACCTTCACCCGCCTTCACGTTGTTCGCTACCACAGACGGCTCTTCACCGGCGTTGGATACGATCTGACGCAGAGGAGCTTCCATCGCGCGCAGCGCAACTTTGATACCCACGTTCTGGTCTTCGTTCTGAGCGGTCAGGCCAGCCAGTTTAGCGGCTACACGCACCAGCGCGACACCACCACCAGCAACCACGCCTTCTTCTACCGCAGCACGGGTCGCGTGCAGGGCATCGTCAACGCGAGCTTTCTTCTCTTTCATTTCAACTTCGGTTGCAGCACCCACTTTGATTACCGCAACGCCGCCTGCCAGTTTCGCCACGCGCTCCTGCAGTTTTTCACGGTCGTAATCGGAAGTTGCTTCTTCGATCTGCTTGCGGATCTGACCAACGCGGCCCTGAATAGCGGCTTCTTCACCCACACCGTCGATGATGGTGGTGGTGTCTTTGTTGATCACAACGCGTTTCGCCTGGCCCAGGTCTTCCAGGGTCGCTTTTTCCAGCTCCATACCGATCTCTTCAGAGATCACGGTACCACCGGTCAGGGTAGCGATATCCTGCAGCATCGCTTTACGGCGATCGCCGAAGCCAGGTGCTTTAACCGCAGCCACTTTCACGATGCCGCGCATGGTGTTGACCACCAGCGTTGCCAGCGCTTCGCCTTCAACATCTTCAGCGATGATAACCAGCGGCTTGCCTGCTTTCGCAACGGCTTCCAGTACTGGCAGCATTTCGCGGATGTTGGAGATTTTCTTGTCAGCCAGCAGGATGAACGGGCTTTCCAGCTCAACGGCGCCAGTTTCTGGCTTGTTGATGAAGTATGGGGACAGGTAACCGCGGTCGAACTGCATACCTTCAACCACGTCCAGTTCGTCTTCCAGACCGGTACCGTCTTCAACGGTGATAACGCCTTCTTTACCGACTTTATCCATCGCTTCAGCGATCAGTTTACCTACGGTTTCGTCGGAGTTAGCGGAGATGGTACCAACCTGAGCAATAGCTTTAGAGTCAGAGCACGGTACGGACAGCGCTTTCAGTTCTTCAACAGCGGACGCGACAGCTTTGTCGATACCACGTTTCAGATCCATTGGGTTCATGCCCGCAGCAACAGCTTTCAGGCCTTCGGTGATGATCGCCTGCGCCAGTACGGTCGCGGTGGTGGTACCGTCACCTGCTGCATCGTTCGCTTTAGAGGCAACTTCTTTCACCATCTGCGCACCCATGTTTTCGAACTTGTCTTCCAGCTCGATTTCACGTGCAACAGAAACACCATCTTTGGTGATGGTTGGCGCGCCGAAGGATTTATCCAGCACTACGTTACGGCCTTTCGGGCCCAGGGTGACTTTCACTGCGTCTGCCAGTACGTTTACGCCGCGGAGCATTTTTACACGAGCGTCGTTACCGAATTTTACGTCTTTAGCTGCCATGTTCTTATTTCCTCAAATTCGTACAGTTTCGTGCGTTAATTACGCTTCAACAATTGCCAGAATATCGCTCTCGGACATGATCAACACTTCTTCATTGTCGATCTTCTCGGATTTCACGCCGTAGCCATCGTTGAAAATGACGATGTCACCAACTTTAACGTCCAGCGGCTGCACAGTTCCGTTTTCCAGGATGCGGCCCTTACCGACAGCGATGATTTCGCCACGCGTTGATTTTGCTGCTGCAGAACCGGTCAGAACGATACCGCCAGCAGACTTGGTTTCAACTTCTTTACGTTTGACGATCACACGATCATGTAACGGACGAATACTCATTGATAGCTCTCCTTTGAGAAAGTCATTATCAGTTATGGATGACGCCGGTCCGCATGCGGTTTTCCGGCTAGTGCCCTGAGAGATGGGGATAGCTTTTTACCCCTTCAAGGGGTAGCCGAAAAAAAATTTGCGAAAGTGTTACCATCGACTCTCTTTTGACGGTGGCAGGACGAGGTAAATGAGTGGACTCAGGCAGGAGTTGGGGCTGGCGCAGGGCATTGGCCTACTCTCAACGTCATTGTTAGGTACGGGCGTATTTGCGGTTCCCGCCCTGGCGGCGCTGGTAGCAGGAAATAACAGCCTGTGGGCGTGGCCGGTGCTTATCGTGCTGGTATTCCCGGTAGCAATCGTGTTTGCCATCCTCGGCCGGCACTTCCCGAGCGCGGGCGGCGTAGCGCATTTTGTCGGTATGGCGTTTGGTCCGCGGCTGGAGCGCGTGACCGGCTGGCTGTTTCTGTCGGTGATCCCCGTCGGCCTTCCGGCAGCCCTGCATATCGCGACCGGCTTTGGACAGGCGCTGTTTGGCTGGCACGACCAACAGCTGCTGCTGGCTGAACTGGGTACGCTGGCGATTATCTGGTGGGTCGGCTCACGCGGGGCCAGCTCCAGCGCCAATCTGCAAACGCTGGTCGCGGTGTTAATCGTCGCGCTGATCGTCGCCATCTGGCTTGCGGGCGACATTACCCTGGCGGATATTCCTTTCCCCGCGGTGAACGACATCGATCGCCCGCAGCTATTTGCTGCGTTATCCGTCATGTTCTGGTGTTTCGTCGGCCTTGAGGCGTTCGCTCACCTGGCATCGGAATTTAAACAGCCCGAGCGTGATTTTCCGCGCGCCCTGATGATTGGCCTGCTGCTGGCGGGCACCGTGTATTGGGCCTGTACGGTACTGGTGCTGCACTTCAACGCGTTCGGTGACGATAAAGCCGCCGCCGCGTCGCTGCCGGGCATCGTGGTGCAGCTGTTTGGCGTAAAAGCGTTGTGGGTAGCCTGCGTAATCGGCTATCTCGCCTGCTTTGCCAGCCTCAATATTTATATTCAGAGCTTCGCCCGGCTGGTGTGGTCTCAGGCACTTTATAAACCGGATAGCCGCCTGGCTCGCCTTTCTGCACGGCAGCTTCCGATAAATGCGCTGAATACCGTACTGGGCTGCTGCGCGGTGAGTTCCCTGGGCATTTATCTTCTCGACATCAACCTTGACGCGCTGATTGTTTACGCCAACGGTATTTTCATCATGATCTACCTGCTGTGCATGCTGGCGGGCTGTCGGCTGCTGAAGGGACGCTATAAGGCGCTGGCGGCCGTCGGGTGTGTGCTGTGTCTGGTGCTACTGGCGATGGTGGGCTGGAAGAGCGTGTACGCTATCGTCGTGCTGGCGGGGCTGTGGGCGTTCTTACCGAAGCGGAGCAGCCTGTGAAATAAAGCCCGGTGGCGCAACGCTTACCGGGCTTAACATTCCTTAACGATCGTCCTTATGATCTAAGCGGTCACGCTGGTCGTCCTTGCGCTGGTATTCCCCTTCAAAGGTATCTCCCGGCCCGGTACTGAACCCACCGCCCGGCATACGGCTGAATCGCAGATGCGGCAGCAGCTTCAGAGTCAGGTGCTTCTGCACCGGCGGCAGCAGCAACAGCAGGCCGAGGAAGTCGGTGAAGAACCCCGGCAGGATCAGCAGCAGGCCAGCAATAATCAACGACACGCTTTTGATCATTTCGGCTGCCGGGCTTTCGCCTGCGGCCATCTTCTGCTGCATTAACAGGAAATTTTTGAAACCCTGATTACGCACCAGCGACATGCCGATGACGGAGGTGAAGATCACCAGAATCAGCGTCAGCAGGACGCCCAGCACGTGGGCAACCTGGATGAAAATCGAAATCTCAATGTAAACATAGAGAAAGAAAGCAATAAATGGTATCCAGCGCACTGGCATCTCCTGTGTGGCAGGTGCCTTCGGGCCCCTGTCTGAATGTGTTCGCGAAGCGCGTAAGTAAGAGATGGAGACGGTTAGCCAAAATTCAATCGGTTTGCACGGATATTTTTTTTGGAAATATTAAAGCGGTGACCCATTTCACAGATTAATAATTATCATGGAATCGGGTCGATAATAAGTGATCCAGCTTACGGCAATTCGCTATCATCAGCATATGATCTCGAACATCGGGCCGATTGAGGGAATAATCGTCGGTCAGAAAATATTCAAAACCACATATATACTGTGTGTTTAGTACAATCCATCGGCAGCTTGAAAAGAAGGTTCACATGTTAAACAACATTCGTATCGAAGAAGACTTGTTGGGTACCAGGGAAGTTCCAGCGGATGCCTATTATGGTGTTCATACTCTGAGAGCGATTGAAAACTTCTACATCAGCAACAGCAAAATCAGCGACATCCCTGAATTTGTGCGTGGCATGGTGATGGTAAAAAAAGCCGCGGCTCTGGCGAACAAAGAGCTGCAAACCATTCCTAAAAGCGCTGCAAATGCGATTATCGCCGCGTGCGATGAAGTGCTGAACAACGGCAAGTGCATGGATCAGTTCCCGGTTGACGTCTATCAGGGCGGCGCGGGTACCTCCGTCAACATGAACACCAACGAAGTACTGGCAAACATCGGCCTGGAACTGATGGGCCATCAGAAAGGTGAATACCAGTACCTGAACCCGAACGACCACGTTAACAAATGTCAGTCCACCAACGACACCTACCCAACCGGCTTCCGCATCGCGGTGTATGCCTCTGTGGTGAAACTGGTGGACGCGATTAACCAGCTGGGCGATGGCTTCCAGCGTAAAGCCGTTGAGTTCCAGGACATTCTGAAAATGGGTCGTACCCAGCTTCAGGACGCGGTGCCAATGACCCTCGGCCAGGAGTTCCACGCGTTTAACGTGCTGCTGAACGAAGAGACCAAAAACCTGCTGCGCACGTCCGAACTGCTGCTGGAAGTGAACCTGGGCGCAACCGCCATCGGTACACGCCTGAACACGCCGGATGGCTATCAGCAGCTGGCAGTACAGAAGCTGGCGGAAGTGTCTAACCTGCCGGTGGTGCCTGCCGAAGACCTGATTGAAGCTACCTCCGACTGCGGCGCCTACGTGATGGTGCACAGCGCGCTGAAGCGTCTGGCGGTTAAGCTGTCCAAAATCTGTAACGACCTGCGCCTGCTCTCCTCCGGCCCGCGCGCTGGCCTGAACGAAATCAACCTGCCAGAGCTGCAGGCGGGTTCTTCCATTATGCCAGCCAAGGTGAACCCGGTGGTGCCAGAAGTGGTGAACCAGGTTTGCTTCAAGGTTATTGGTAACGACACCACCGTCACCATGGCTTCCGAAGCCGGTCAGCTGCAGCTGAACGTTATGGAGCCGGTGATTGGCCAGGCGATGTTTGAATCCATTCATATCCTGACTAACGCCTGCTACAACCTGCTGGAAAAATGCATCAACGGCATCACCGCCAATAAAGAGGTGTGCGAAGGCTACGTGTACAACTCAATCGGGATCGTCACTTACCTCAACCCGTTCATCGGCCACCACAACGGCGACATCGTCGGGAAGATTTGTGCCGAAACCGGTAAGAGCGTGCGTGAGGTCGTTCTCGAGCGAGGATTGTTGACCGAAGCCGAACTGGACGATATCTTCTCCGCCCAGAACCTGATGCACCCGGCGTATAAAGCGAAACGATATACCGATGAAAGCGAACAATAACCGTTCAGGCTAAGCTTCCGAAAGGCACGTCACTTGTGACGTGCCTTTTTTCTTTATGGGCGTTACCAAAACACAACAATTCAATATCAACTTGTTAATGAGCAAGGCAGGTCTTTATGTTTGGAGCAGAACTCGTCATCGTCCTGTTGGCGATTTATTTGGGAGCAAGACTCGGGGGTATCGGCATCGGTTTTGCCGGCGGTCTCGGTGTGCTCGTACTTACCCTTATCTTTCAGATTAAACCCGGCGCCATCCCGTTTGACGTTATCGAAATCATCATGGCGGTTATTGCCGCTATCGCGGCCATGCAGGTCGCTGGCGGTATGGACTACCTGGTGAGCCTGGCGGAGCGTATGCTGCGTCGCCATCCTAAATACATTACCTTCCTTGCCCCGCTGGTGACCTGGTTTATGACCATTCTCGCCGGTACTGGCCACACCGCCTTCTCCACGCTGCCGGTGATCACCGAAGTGGCGAAAGAGCAGGGTATTCGCCCGTCCCGCCCGCTTTCTATTGCCGTGGTGGCATCCCAGATTGCAATCACCGCGTCGCCTATTTCAGCGGCCGTGGTCTTCTTCGCGGGTATTCTTGAGCCGATGGGCGTGAGCTACCTGACGCTGCTGGCAATTTGCATTCCGGTGACGCTGATTGCGGTAATGATTACTGCCGTGCTGTGCAACTTCCTCGGTGCCGAGCTGAAAGACGATCCGGTTTACCAGGAGCGTCTGGCAAAAGGCGAAGTGAGCCTGCGCGGTAGCCAGGTCTTCAGGCTGAAGCCGCACGCAAAACGCTCCGTACTGCTGTTCCTGATTGGTATCGTCGCCGTCATGTTCTACGCGACCGCCATCAGCGACACGGTAGGCCTCATTCAGAACCCGGTTCTGCCGCGTAACGAAGCGATTGTCGTGTTCATGCTGACCATCGCAACGCTGATTAGCATCACCTGCAAAATCGACACCAGCGAAGTGCTGAACGCCAGCACCTTCAAATCCGGCATGAGCGCCTGCGTGTGCGTACTGGGCGTGGCGTGGCTTGGTGACACCTTCGTAAAAGCGCACATCAGCGATATCCAGACCGTCGCAGGCGACCTGCTGCACAACTATCCGTGGCTGCTGGCGGTGGTGCTGTTCTTTGCCGCGACGCTGCTGTACTCCCAGGCGGCAACCACCAAAGCGCTGATGCCTGCGGCACTGATGCTGGGCGTTACGCCGCTGACGGCGATTGCCTCTTTCGCGGCCGTTTCCGCCCTGTTCGTTCTGCCCACCTATCCAACCCTGCTCGCCGCGGTTGAGATGGATGACACCGGCTCAACCCGTATCGGTAAATACGTGTTTAACCACGCGTTCCTGATCCCGGGCGTGGTGGCGATTACGCTTTGCGTGGTCCTCGGCTTTATCATCGGCGGCATTGTGCTGTAAACGATTAGCCGTTGTAAAAATAGTTAAAATCGGGCCGCTCTGCGGCCCGTTTCATTAATGACCAGACGCCTTGCGTGATATAGTGAAGACTTTCGTGATGAGGAGGTCAGCTTGTGAACACGCCTGATGCTGTTGTTGTACTGTGTACCGCCCCTGATGAAGCTTCTGCCCAGGATCTCGCCGCCAAAGCGTTGGCCGAAAAACTGGCTGCCTGCGTCACGCTGCTTCCCGGCGCTACCTCCCTTTATTACTGGGAAGGCAAGCTGGAGCAGGAGTATGAAGTCCAGATGTTGCTTAAAACTAATCTGACAAATCAGCAGGCGCTCCTCGACTGCCTCAAGTCTCATCATCCATACCAAACCCCGGAACTGCTGGTGCTGCCAGTGGTCCACGGCGATAACGACTATCTCTCATGGCTCAACGCTTCCTTACGCTGATCCTGCTGCTGTGCAGCACGTCAGTTTTTGCCGGGTTGTTTGACGCGCCCGGCCGTTCGAACTTTATTCCTGCCGACCAGGCGTTCGTTTTTGACTTCCAGCAGAACCAGCACGAGCTCAGCCTCACCTGGCAGGTAAAAGAGGGGTATTACCTCTACCGCAAGCAGGTCAGCATCACGCCGGCAAAGGCTGACGTCGGTGCATTGCAGATGCCCGCGGGCGAGTGGCACGAGGACGAGTTCTACGGTAAAAGCGAAATCTATCGTCAGCGCTTAAGCGTGCCCGTCACGGTGAACCAGGCGGATAAAGGCGCTACGCTGACGGTGACCTATCAGGGCTGCGCCGACGCCGGATTCTGCTATCCGCCGGAAACGAAGGTCGTACCGCTCAGCGAAGTGAAAGCGGCTGTCGCCGTTTCTCCGCCCCCCCTCCGGCGAGAGCAGCGAAGGCAATACAGACCTTCCGTTCTCAGCGCTTTGGGCCTTACTGATTGGCATTGGCATCGCCTTTACCCCCTGCGTGCTGCCGATGTACCCGCTTATCTCTGGCATCGTGCTGGGCGGCAAACAACGTCTTTCCACCGCCCGCGCGCTGCTTTTGGCCTTTATCTACGTGCAGGGCATGGCATTAACCTATACGGCGCTTGGCCTGGTGGTCGCCGCTGCCGGGTTGCAGTTCCAGGCTGCGCTTCAGCATCCTTACGTGCTTATTGGGCTGTCAGCGGTATTTGTCCTGCTGGCGCTGTCGATGTTTGGTCTGTTCACCCTGCAGCTGCCCTCTTCCCTGCAAACCCGCCTGACGCTGATGAGCAATCGCCAGCAGGGCGGCTCTGCGGGCGGGGTATTCGCCATGGGGGCTATCGCAGGGCTGATTTGCTCTCCCTGCACCACCGCGCCGCTGAGCGCCATCCTGCTGTACATTGCGCAGAGCGGCAACATGTGGCTCGGCGGCGGAACGCTGTACCTCTACGCGCTGGGCATGGGCCTGCCGCTGATTCTGGTGACGGTGTTTGGCAATCGCCTGCTGCCGAAGAGCGGCCCGTGGATGGAGACGGTGAAAACTGCATTTGGTTTTGTCATTCTGGCGCTACCGGTGTTCCTGCTGGAGCGTATCATCGGTGACGCCTGGGGCATTCGCCTGTGGGCGATGCTTGGCGTGGCCTTCTTCAGCTGGGCGTTCATCGTCAGCCTGGGGGCGAAAAAACCGTGGATGCGTCTGGTGCAAATTCTTCTGCTGGCCGCCGCACTGGTGAGCGTTCGTCCTTTGCAGGACTGGGCGTTCGGCACCCCGAGTGCCCAGGCGCAGGCGCATCTGAATTTCACCCCGGTTAAAAACGTGGATGACCTCAACCACGCACTGGCACAGGCGAAAGGTAAACCGGTCATGCTCGACCTCTATGCCGACTGGTGCGTAGCCTGCAAGGAGTTTGAAAAATACACCTTCAGCGATCCGCAGGTACAGCGCGCCCTGAGCGACACCGTTCTGCTTCAGGCAAACGTAACCGCCAACAGCGCGCAGGATAAAGCCCTGCTGAAGCAGCTTAACGTGCTCGGCCTGCCTACCATCCTTTTCTTCAATGAAGAGGGGAATGAGCAGCCAGCGCAGCGCGTAACCGGGTTTATGGACGCAACGGCTTTCAGCGCGCATTTGCGCAATCGCCAACCGTAAACAACACTTTAGACGGGATAAACCGTTGGGAATAGCGGAGGAGATAACCGTGCAACGCGAAGACGTACTGGGACAAGCCCTGCAATTACTTGAGATTCAAGGGATCGCCAGCACCACGCTTGAGATGGTCGCCGACCGTATCGATTACCCTCTGGATGAACTTAAGCGCTTCTGGCCGGATAAAGAGGCGCTGCTTTACGATGCCCTGCGCTATCTCAGCCAGCAGGTAGATATCTGGCGCAGGCAGCTGTTGTTGAACGAAGAGCTGAGCACAGAGCAAAAGCTGCTGGCGCGCTATACCGCGCTGACGGAGTGTGTAAGCAACAACCGCTATCCCGGCTGCCTGTTTATCGCCGCCTGCACCTACTTTCCCGATCCTGGACACCCTGTTCATCAGCTGGCCGATCGGCAAAAACGGGCAGCGTACGAGTTCACACACGAGCTGCTGACCACGCTTGAAGTGGATGACCCGGCAATGGTGGCGAAGCAGATGGAGCTGGTCCTGGAAGGTTGCCTGAGCCGTATGCTGGTGAACCGTAGTCAGGCGGACGTGGATACGGCTCACCGTCTGGCGGAAGATATCCTGCGGTTTGCTCAGTGTCGTGCGGGTGGGGCGTTAACGTAAGCGTCCCCAGAAGCCAGCACATTGCCGTAAAGTTGAGCAGTTAAACCGCTTTTTCTGAATTAGTATTGACGATCTCACGTGATTGCGGTTTAATGCGCTCCGTTGCCCGGATAGCTCAGTCGGTAGAGCAGGGGATTGAAAATCCCCGTGTCCTTGGTTCGATTCCGAGTCCGGGCACCACTATTCTAAGAACCCAGCCTATGGCTGGGTTTTTGCTTTTCTGTTCCAGCTAAAATCTCGCCTCTCTCCCTGTTTCCTTACAACAGCACGTGTAATTTCAGTTATGCATTATGGTAACGCCAAAATAGTTGCCCGTGTACACTATACATCGGGCATGAGGGCAAGCTTAAACGAAGAGAATAAAAAATAATTGCCATTATGCAGGAACATTAAAACTTCATTGGGAATTTTCTTAAGACCTTGCGAGATTATAATTAGTATTTATCAACTCCTTTAGCTTATCTATTTGACTTCCCGTACTATGTTGCAAATGAAAATACCCCTTGTTAGAATACTGACATACTTTATGTGGTCTCCTTTGACAAAAACCACTGATGATGCTTTTGCATTTTATCCCGCATAACCTGACCATATTTTTCAAGCGGAAGCAGCAAGTGTCTCACTTTATAAATTGAAATACCGCACAGATCGGCAAGTTCTCTGGTCGACAAGCCGCGCATGCTGTGGTTTTTTAATAAATTGAGTATCAATATTTGTTCAGGCCCTCTGATCATCGCCAGACCACTTATTCCCATTTCCGCCGCTAACATTTGCAGATTGTCATGAGGTGCGTTGTAACCTGGATGTACTGCACCCGGGTTGTATGAACACTGTGGGAGTTTCATCGTCGACTCCTTGGTATTGAAGGAGTTAGCAGTATGTATCCCCCTGAGTCAATCAGCAACATTAGCTTCAGATGAGCGCAAAAACAGGATTTTTATCTGACATTCATAATGTTTTATCAAATTGAGTCGGTATGTTAGGGGAAAGTAAGGCTAAGGGAGAGGATCGACATGAGGTTCGATATTGAGGGATTCATCACTTTTGATACGGAGGAGGCATCCCTCCTTAACTTACTGACCGGGGATAGCGTTGAATTATCCCAAACCTCGACACGTCTGCTGGCTGAATTACTCAATCACCAGGGCGATATCCTTTCGCGAAATGAAATTTTCCAGTCCGTATTTGATAAATATGGTGCCAGAGCGTCAAACAGTAACCTGAACCAATATATCTCAACGTTACGCCGAAACCTGAGCGATCTGGGCGTTGAGAAAGAGATCATTACCACAGTTCCTCGTATTGGTTTTAAGATTGCGGACGATGCCATTATCCACAACGATCGCGAGTATCGCCCCCCTTTCTTGAGGAAAAGATACCCAAACCGACAATCAGACCGCCGCATTTATCCCTTTTTCAGCGGGCAGGCAGAATAGCTATTCTGGCCTTTGCTTTTATTCTTCTCTTAATCAAGCCGGTGGCCTTCAAATCAGACACTGACGTTCAAAAAATGATTGAGGATCAATGCATCATTTTCATGTCTCCTGCCCTGTCACTGCGCGAGGTGCAAAGTAGTTTTAACTTTACCTCCCAAAAGTTCGACTGCTCGCATCCAAAGGAGCTGTACGTCTACAAGAAACAGGTAAAAGGAACCCTGGGTAATATTATGCAACTGCTGCTCATCGAGTGTAATAAAGACAGTTGCGTAAGTTTTTATTACAGAGAAAAAAACAATGTCTAAACGCCTCCTTTTCCTGATAGTCATCGTCGGTCTGGCCCTGATCGGCATGGTTTACGCTCTTACCAGGCCTACGGCTTTCTCGTGCGAATCTCAGTTTTCTGTCTTGCAAAGCATCAACGGAGATAACATCCGTGCAGAAGGACTCATTTTTTTTAACATGACAGATGACGTTATCCTTATCAACATTGATGGTCTTCTTTCACACAATAACAAAAAATATCTAATCTCTCGCACGCTTAAGATTAGCTATAAAGCTTATAATACTAAAGCGCACCTATATAAAATAACGCATATTAACATTCAGCGTGACAATACAGATAACGTCGACGATAAGATTGCCATAAACCTGCTGTTTGGCAAAGGCCCTGACGGGAAGCTCATTTATCTTAATAAACTCAATAATAATACAATACTCTTTGGTAACCACACATTTCCGCAGTATGGTTGCAAACGAAAATAATTCGTGTGGTTTTCTTTAACGAAGCGCAGCGTAAATTAATTTTCTTAATATCATGAATATAAACCTAATAGAATTACTGGCTTGCATCTCAAAAATAATAGATATGATCAATCCTCGACTTAACTTGCATCATGTCCGAACGGCATATATTGCCTGGCATCTTGCCCGTGAATCGCAGTTAACGTCTGCGCAATGTCGGAAGACCCTGCTCGCAGCCCTGCTTCATGATATCGGCGGGCTTAACGAGGAATCACGACAGCAGCCCATAAGCTATTACGATAATGAATTCAATAACCATGCTGCTGTGGGCGCGGAACTGCTGGCGACCGTGCCGCTGCTGGCCCCCCTTAAGACCATTGTCCGTTATCATCATATTCCCTGGGAAAATGGCAAAGGCGCGAGTGTTAATGGTGCAAAAACGCCAAAAGAAAGCCATATCATCTTTCTGGCTGATCGACTGGACGTATTAATTGCTCAATACCGTACCAGCGATATAATCACGGCCAAAGATGAAATCATAGACATTATTTCCAGTGGAGAAGATACCCTGTTTAAACCAGACTATATCCGAGCATTCCGTCGAATGACAAACAGCGCGCTTTTTTGGCGAATAATTGAATCGACAGAATTTCATGACTATATTCAGGATATCCCTCGTATAAATAATGACTCCGTTTCGTTACATAATTTCCGCGATATTGCCGGGATGCTGGCATTTATAATTGACGGCTTCAGCCATCATGGCGTCCAGCACTCTCTGGTGGCCGGACGAATCTCGGGATACCTCGCAAAAAAAATGGGTATCCCACCGGAACAATGTCTGAAAATTGAAACAGGTGGATTGCTGCATAACCTTTCTTCTCTGGCACAGTGCGATACACCGGCGCATGCCGACGGGGGGAGTGCCGTCTGGAATGAACTCTGTTCCATTGAAGCCATAAGAGATATTGCGCGCTGGTGTCAGATTCAAAAAACCGTTGTTGCTAAATCTGGCTGTCCGCAGGAAGTGATGATTATGAAAGCCAGCATCTGGCTGGCGTCACTGCTGCAGGGGGTTACGTTATCATCGGAGTTTAAAGCGCGCGTCGGGGAAACGGCGGAAATCGCACCAGAGCTGGCAGGCATAGTGCAGCAACACAGTGCGGTTTTATTGCAGATCTTTCAGGAGTCCGTTAAGGAACGACGCGCTCTGGTGCAACGCATTAACCAGCTTAGCCAGCCATGAACCGCGAGAAGCCTCTTCTCGCGGTTGTTGTTCCTCAGGCGGATAACCCACCGTCCAGTACCAGCGTCTGCCCGGTGAGGTAACTGCTTCCTTCCCCGATCAGAAAAGCTACGGCACGCGCTACGTCCTGCGTTCGTCCCAGTCGCCGCAAGGGAATATTCTGCCGCATGGCTTTCAGCCGTGTTTCAGGAATAGCCTGAACCATTTCACCATCAATCAGGCCTGGAGCCAGACAGTTAACCCGAATGCCAAAGCGCCCTACTTCCCGCGCCAGTGAACGCGTGAGGCCGATCATTGCCGCCTTACTGGCCGCATAGGCCGTCTGCCCACTATTGCCCTTTATGGCCGTCACGGACGACATAAAGACGATTGCACCACTTCCCTGCATCATCATCGCTGGCAGCAGGATCCGATTCCAGTTCACGACAGCAACAAGATTGTTTTCCAGCACCTCATGCCAGTCGCGTGCTTTCTGGTGAATATGCAGCGCATCAATGGTCATTCCGGCGTTGTGAATAATTGCAGAGGGCGCGCCGAACTCACTGAGCAATGACGTCGCTAACTTCTCGACTCCAGCTTCGTCACTTCCATCGCAGCGGTAGCCTTTAACCCAGTTTGACGTACTGCGGCTGCGCGCGTATTGCAGCGTGCGGTCAATGCCGGCCATATTTCGACCGGTGAAGACGATATTCCACTCAGGCAACAGGTGGTTCACCAGGCTCTGACCAATTCCCCGGCTGCCTCCGGTGATCAACATCCATTTCTTCTCCATCTTAGCCTGCCATTTCCTGTGCAATCAGCATGCTCAGGTCGCGAAGCGTGACGGGTGGTTTTGTCATAAACATGTCAGCAGTGAGCGTTACGTTAAACTCACGTTTCGCCAGCACCATCAACTCCACATAGTCCAGGCTATCTGGTTCCAGTTCAGCCAGTGTCGTCTCCGGCGTGAGGGCTTCCGGTGCCAGATCTTTCGCATCGCAGAGCATTTCAGCGATGCTGTCGTAGATGGTTTCATATTGGCTCATGTTATTTTCCTTTTGTCAGGGCGCCGATTTTTAGCGTCACGGCACTGCTAATGTAGCGTTGTTGATAATGCGTACGCGCAGCGATTCTCACCGCTGCGCCATTTACCAGGTCGCCGACCACCACGGCGGGCAGCGTTTCAATTTCCAGGCTTTCTGAAAATGGCTCCGTAGACCAGGGTTCCAGCAGATGAGAGTCGAAGATAACCTCCTGATGGGTCTGTACTACGTGAAATCGGGAAAACAACATATCCAGCGAGTGGCAGACCGGCAGGATGGCCGCGATGGCCTGCTGACGTAGCAGCGCGCTATCCTGAAGAAGGTGACGAAACAGCAGCGCATCAAGAAAATGCCACTGCCGGGCATCGGGTAACAGGGGTAAAAAGGTCTGATGCAGAGCAACAATTGTCGATGCCCCCAGCTCCCGCTGGCTTTTTTCGTGTTCAATGGCAAAGAGATTTACCGGCGCGATTTGGCACGAGAGGTAATGCTCTTTTGCAGAAAGATCGCGCACAAAAGCAGCATCACGCTTATTCACGTCGCGCATCATCAGGTAGGCGGTATCGCGCCACAGCGGTCGGCGAAAACGTACGGTACACTTGAGAAAGGGGGCGCTGGTGGCCATAGGGCTGATAAACCGTTTCACATCCAGCGCGGCACGCATACCATGTACGCTGAGCTGATTTCCGCCACGCGCTTTCACCCACGCTTTATCAAAATGCACAGGATTATAATCTCCCGAAAACGCAGCCCACTGACGCGCATCCAGCTGGCTGTAACACAGCGTCCTCATGCGTGCTTCTCCAGAATCAGTGCCGCGTTTGCGCCACCAAAACCAAAGCTCAGGTTCAGCGTTCTGCGGATGTTACCGGCACGATGGCCTTCAATGACGTAATCCAGATCGCAGCGTTCATCCGCCTGCTGATAGTTGGTCGTCGCGGGAATGATACCGTGGCCGATAGCCTGTAAGCAGACGATGCTCTCAAACGTACCTGCGGCAGAAATTAAGTGCCCGGTGTACGATTTGGTGCTGGAAACCGGGATAGACCAGGCCGCATCGCCCAGCGCCATTTTCAGCGACTGCGTTTCATTGATATCATTGAGGGGAGTCGAGGTGCCGTGCGCGTTGATATAGTCCAGCTGCTCAGGCTGTAGTCCCGCCTGTTGCAGTACACAGGTGATGGTGTGCTCGCGAGCGAGGCAATCCTCCGCGGGAGACGTAAAATCCCAGGCATCTGAGAAATTGGCGTAACCGGTGACTTCGCCCAAAATCGTCGCTCCGCGCGCAATCGCCCCCTCACGCTCCTCAAGGCACAGCACCGCCGCGCCTTCAGACAATACGAATCCGCTACGATGGGCGCTGAACGGGCAACTGGCACGTTGAGGATCTGACGCCTCTTTACTCAGCGCCCCCAGCACGTCAATGTTCCAGATCGCACAGTGGCTTGTCAGAGATTCTCCGGCCCCTGCAAGCATCATCTGCGCCCTGCCGCTGCGGATCACTTCATACGCTTCACCAATAGCGATAGTTCCCGTCGCACAGGCAGCGACTACCGTATTCTGATAGCCATTTAGCCCCCAAAATTGACTACAGGCAGCGGTGGTAACGCTTGGCATGGAATAAAAACAGGTAAACGGAGAGGCGAGCCCTCTTGTCGCAAACTCACTCTGTGCATGGTAGCTTTCGTCCAGCCCTCCCCAACCGGTGCCCATGATCGCGCCGCAGTCTAAAGGGCTGTAGAATTCCTGCGGTGGCTCACCGCCAAAGGCCATTGCCATGGCCTGACGAGCCGCACCGAGCGTAAGCCGGGCAAAGCGTGGCAGCCGACGCCGTACCACGGCAGGAACGCCGCTCAGGCTCGGTTCGTTGTCCACCAGCCCCAGAAAGTAGGTTTTAATATTCCGCGCCGAGTTATCGACATAGCGATAGCCCAGGCGATAACGCATGATTGCCTGCCAGCTCTCATCTGCCGTGGCGCCAAGTGGGGTGACCGCACCATACCCGGTCACCACCACCCGCTTATATCCATCATTTCGCTTCATGTCTTATCATCCTGTATTGCGTGTCGCCTCCCTGTGCCAGCCAGAGCTGCAGCGTGGCGTAGAGGTAGTCGTATTGAGCCTGCGCAAGGGCATTCTCCAGGTTCAGCCGATCGTCCTGCGCGTTTAACAGCGTCTGAAAATCCACCGCCCCTGCGCGATAACGGCTTTGCGTCAGGGATAAACGCCGCTCGCTGAGGGTCAGCGACTGGTGAAGCCGAACGCGTTGTTCCTCAGCGCTCGATCGGTTTTCCATGGCATCGTCCACTTCGGCGAGTGCGCTGTAGGCGGTAGCGCGAAAAGCGATGGCTGCCTGTTTTATTGCTAAATCTGCCTGCGTGATGGTGAGCTGTCGGGTATTCCACTGAATAAAGGGCAGCGTCAGCGCGGTGCCCGTTGTGCGTATAGGATCGTGGAACCACTGGCTAAAGATCTGACTTCCGGCATTCAGGGAAGCATCAAGAGAAAGCGCGGGATAGAACTGCAATCGCGCCGCGTCATAGCCTGCCAGTGCTGCTCGCAGGCGGGACTCAGCAGCCTGAATATCAGGCCGGCGGGCAATCACCCGCAGCGGGGTATGTTGTGCAACTGGAACCTGCTGATTCACATCCAGCACGGTCGCTTCATCCGCGTGCTGTTCTGCCGGTCTGTTGAGCAACAGCGCCAGCGCATTGCGGGCGTTCTGCCGCTGCTGGTTCAGGAGGCGTAATTGATTCTGCCGCGTCAGCAGCGCCTGTCGGGATTGCAGTACATCAAGCTGACCGACCTTCCCTGCGTTGAACCATGATACGACCTGCTCAACGGTCTGCTGCGAGATTGCCAGACCGGCACGCTGATTACGGATCTGCTGGTTATAGAGGGCGATCCGCCAGTAAAGCTGAGCGGTGGTGCTGATGGTAGAAAGCACCGTTGCATGATAATCCTGCTCGCTCGCCAACGCCTGCCACTCGCTTTGCTCACGAATACGCGCCAGTTTTCCCCACAGATCCAGCTCCCAGGCGATGGAAATACCGCTGCTGTAGCTCTCCTGAGACGCCCCCCCGCTACGTACATTTTTGACGTTACTGGCCGCGCCGCTAATCGTGACGGCAGGCGTCATGTTAGTGTGGGTGAGCCCCGCCGTTACGCGCGCCTGCTGCAACGCGATCGCCGCCGCAGCCAGATCGTTATTGCTTACCAGCACCTGTTCAATCACCCGCGCTAATCGGGGATCGTCAAAACGCCAGCGGCTTTCAGCATTCTTATCCATTGCCGCAGGCCACTGGGTGGGCAACGACAGCAGCGGGCGCTGGAAGTCGCTGCGGGTTAATGCACCACATCCCGTCAGAAGTAACAGCATCGATAGCATCAGAAGACTTTTCATTCTCGGGCCAGCGCCTCGGTGGGATTGAGGCGGGCCGCGCTGCGCGCCGGAAAATAGCCAAACGTCAGGCCGATCAATGCGGAGAAGCCGCAGGCCAACAGCACCGGGAAAAGAGTAAAAACCATTGGGAACGCGTCGGTCACACAGGCGAAAAGCAGCCCAACTAACCACGATCCGAAAACCCCTGCCAGGCCTCCAAGGGCGCAAATCATCACTGCCTCAATCAGAAACTGGTTGAGGATGTCTGAGGGGCGTGCACCAACAGACAAGCGGATCCCAATCTCGTGTGTCCGTTCCGTCACCGACACCAGCATGATATTCATCACCCCGACGCCGCCCACCAGCAGGGAGATTGCCGCAATCGCGGTTATCAGCAGCGACATAGAGTCAGAGGTTTTCTGCATGGCGTTCGCCAGCCGATCGTCAGTCTGAACAAAGAAATCTTTGCGCCCATGCTCACGCAGCAGATGATGTTCCACACGCCGTGCCGCCTCATGCGGGTCCAGAGGCGGCTGAAAACGCAGAACCAGGGATTCCAGCGGTTTTTCACCCGTAAGCCGCTGCTGCAAGGCAGTATGAGGTACCCATGCGGCCATAAACCCACCCACCACTTTTGGTCCGGGGCGAGATGCAACACCGATCACCCGCCATGGCGCACCGGCAATCTGCACGATCTCGTTGAGCGGATCTTCTCCACCGGGAAACAGCGTATCGCGACCGGTTTCATCGAGGATCAGAACCGGTTCACCTTCAGCAACATCGCGCGCGGTAAAACCGCTACCCTGCACAAACCGCAGACCTTGCAGGGTGAAAAAGTCCTGCGAAACGCCGGACAGCAACATTGAGGAGTCTAAGCCCTTGCGAACGGCCAGCATGGTGGTGCTGATGACCGGCGAAACGCCCATAATCCAGGGAAGAGCCTGCAGGCTGCGCACGTCGTCCAGCGACAGCGCGCGCGCCATGTCCGGGCGCGTGTTGCCCCATCCGGTGCCGGGTCGGATCTCCAGCGTTGTGTTTCCCAGCTTGCCGATCTCATTCATGATCGCCTGCCGGGCGCCTTCGCCTGCCGCCATTGATGACACAACTGACGCAATACCGATGATGATCCCCAGCATAGAGAGAAACGCACGCAACCGGTGCCCGAGCAACGAACGCCAGGCCATGCGGACAGATTCGTGAAGGCGACGATGTAACGACGCGCGCCCGTTATCCTGCTCCGGCAACGGAACAGACGCATGAGCAGCGGTGTGCTGGACGTCGCTGATAAGTCGTCCGTCTCCGATCTCGATAGTGCGCTGTGCCTGCCGGGCGACGTCGCGATCGTGGGTAACGATAATCACCGTATGCCCTGCCCTGTGCAGTTGGTGGAATACCTCCATTAGCGCCTTGCCGCTGAGGCTGTCGAGCGCACCGGTAGGTTCATCCGCCAGGATGACATGCGCGCCGTTAATCAGCGCCCGGCAAACGCTCACTCGCTGCTGCTGACCACCGGAAAGCTGGGCAGGGCGGTGCTGTAGCCGATCTTCCAGCCCAAGCTGACGCGCAAGTCTGTGCGTACGTGCGTGACGTTCCTGTTCAGGCATGGCGGTATACAGCGCAGGGATAGCAATATTTTCTTCCGCCGTCAGATAGGGCATCAGGTGGTACCGCTGGAAAATGAATCCCAGATAGCGACTGCGCAGGTCGGCCAGATGAAGGCTGTCAGCGTTATGTACCGGCGTGCCGTTTATCAGTACCTCGCCCGAGGAAGGCCTGTCCAGGCAACCAATAATATTCATCAGCGTGGACTTTCCCGAGCCGGACGCCCCCACGATCGCTACCATCTCCCCGGGATAGATGGTCAGTGAAATATTGTTCAACGCCGCCAGCGTTTGCGTTCCCGCATGAAAGGTACGGCAGACCCGCCGTAGCACGATAATCGGCTCCATCCGCTATCCCCTCACCGTATCCTGCGCCAGCACGACCCGATCGCCCGCCTGTAATCCGTCCAGCACTTCTGCATACTGCCGATCGTTGATACCGATGCGGACCGCACGGGGTTGCGGTAATCCGTTTTCAAGGATGGTAACGGTGTAACGCCCGGCATCCAGCGCCTGACCTAGCGCGGCAACCGGAACGCGCAGAGCATTTCTGGCCTCGGCAATCTTGATAAATACCTGTGCCGTCATGGCCGTTTTAAGTTCGCGCCCGACGTTAGGCACTTCAAATGTGCCGGTGTAGTAGACCGCCATCGCCTGCTGGTTCCCTCCAGCGCCTCGCTCACCGGAGCCGTCCAGCGTCTCCTGTGGCGCCGGCTGTACAAAACCCATGACGCCGACGTAGCGTTTTTCCGGATTAGCTATTACATAGAAACTTAGCGGCTGGCCGGGGCGTATTTTTTGCACGTCGGCCTCTGAGATGCGCGTTTGTACCTGCATCGTATCGAGGTTCGCCAGTACCAGAATGGTCGGCGCGCTTTGCGAAGAGACAATAGTCTGCCCCTCCCGGGTCACGATGCCCAACACTTCACCGTCTACAGGAGCGACGATGCGGGTATAGCTCAGGTTGGCCTGCGCTGCTTTCACCGCCATTTCAGCCTGAGCAATCTGCGCGTCGCTCACCTCGACCTGCTGCACCTGCACAGCATATTGCGCGTTGGCCTGCTCAAGCTCGCTGCGCACCCCCGAGCCGTCGCGAAGCATCATCCGCTGGCGGTCGCGTTCCTGACGGTAACGCAGCAGCGTGGCCTGCGCCGACAGTTTTTGCGCTCTGGCGCTGGCCAGCTGAGCCCGTGCGTTTTTCAAATCAGACTCCTGCAAAGTCGGATCAATTTCCGCCAGCAGTTGCCCTTTTTTTACCTTTTCTCCCTGGCGAACGTACAGCTTACGCAACTGGCCGTTGACCTGAGCACCGACGTTAACCTGTACCGCCGGTTTCAGGATCCCCGTCACCAGCACGACCTTTTTAATATCGCCGGTGCCGATCGTTTCCAGCGGTAAAGCGTCGTGCGGTGAGGTTGTGTCCATCGTCAGCCAGGCTGCTGCTGACGCAACGGTAAGCACCAGAATGCAGCTCAGCACAACCCAACGATAATCAGGCTTCATCACGGCTCTCCCTCAGGCTGAGCTTGCCTGCGGCCAGCTGATAAATCCTCTGAAAGTTCGTCAGAACCTGCTCGCTATGGGAGACCACGATCAGCGATTTTCCGCTTTTCCGGCAATGCGCGTGGATCGTCGCCATCACAACTGCGGCGGTATCATCGTCAAGATTGGCGGTCGGTTCATCGAGCAATAAAACCGGGCGTGTACTGTACATTGCGCGCGCCAGCAACAGACGCTGGCGCTGGCCGAGCGAAAGCGCCGCGTGACTTTCGCGGATCAGGGCGTCAATCCCCCCCGGTAATGCACGCACCACGTCACCCAGCACAAGGGAATCAAGCAGGGCTTCAATCCGTGCACGCTCGCGTGTCCGGTAGCGCGTGTCGAATAATGTGATGTTTTCACGCACCGAGGTATTAAACAGAATGTCCTCCTGGCTTTGCAGGAAAACATAGTGCGCCAGCTGTGCAGCCGGGAGTACAGTTCCTGCGGCATAACATTCGCCCGCCTGCGGAGTTAACAGCCCGGCAATCAGCCGCAATAAGGTGCTTTTGCCCGCGCCGGACCCGCCCACGATCGCGATGTGTTCACCTGCCCCTAACGAAAACGAGATGGATGACAGGAGGGGGTTCGCGGGATCGTAGCCGTAACACCATCCCCTGAAAGCCAAATCCGGTGCCCTTTCTGCAGGTCGCTGTAGCGCCAGAGACGAGCGGGCCTCCTCTTCACGTGGCGCAAACAGGGCATGAGCACGGGTGTCGATCACGTGTAATTGCGATTTCTGAATGATGGCGTAGAAGATCCGCGTCACATATGAGATGAAGATTTGCCGCAGAAAGCTGTAGGCAAAAAAATCGCCAAGGGAGATCTGTTTGCTGTGGACCATCGGCAGCACCACCAGCATAAACGCCACCATCTCCAGGCTTCCGCTAAGCTGATACAGCCCTTCTTTTACCTGCTGATAAACTTTCTGACGCTGCAGACACGCGTATAAATCGCGGCTCAAGGCGGCAAACTGTCCCTGCCGCTGGCTTTCCAGTGCGGCGGTTTTTACGGTCAGAATGCCCTGTATGGTCTCCATGAAAAAGTCATTCAACGCGGCGCTTTTTAACTGGAGCTGCTGGGTATACCAGCGGTCGCGGATCACGGCCCAGACGCTGATGATCCCCATCACCGTGACACCGATAGCGGAGATCGCCGCCAGTACAGGGGCGATCCAGAACATGATTGCCAGGGCGATCGTGCCGATCACCTAGTCGGAACGCAGCCCGTTATCCAGCTCAATTTTTTGTAGCAGGCCCATCTGCCAGGCAGTGAAACGGCTGAAGATCTCCCCCGGAGCACGTCTTTCAAAAAAACGAAGCGGGTTCTGAAGCAAACGAGAAAACCCAGTGCCGCTGTTAAGCAGTACAAAGCGTTTGATATAACGCTCGCTGAGCACTCGCACGCCCAGCGCCATCAGGGAAGCCGCCACAAACGCCAGCATAAACCACCCGTACGGAAAGGCGCTGTTTTCTACGCTTGAGAACGCCTGGTTGATGGCGCCACTCACCATCGTTGGCATCAGAAACAGCGTCAACGATACGAGGAAGGTCAATATCATCAGCCGATAAATGCCCGACACCTGCGCCGTCTCCTGAAGGCTCATCGCCCCCGGCACGCTTCGCGTTTTTGTGGGTAACGCAAGATGGGGCTCGGCCGTCTGCTCCTGGCCGCGATCAACGATCAGCGCGTAGCCGCTGATCTCCTGCTTAAGCGCAGCGAAAGGCAGCCACTGTTCGCCTATCGCTGGATTCATTACACAGACATGGCTACCTTTTCGCCATGCCAGCAGGACATAGTGGTTCGCGCCATAATGTAAAATAGCGGGCAGCGGCAGATCGCTCAGCTCATCGTGTTCGAATAATACCGGCGTCGTCGTGATACCGAGGCGTGTCAGAATGTTCATCAACGCGTCCAGCGAGGTGCCGTGATCGGATGCCGGAAAAATATCGCGCAGCGTTTCCAGAGAAACTGTTTGTCCCTGCGTTTGTGCCAGCATCGCCACGCATGCCAGCCCGCACTCGTTAGTCTCTTCCTGAAAAATCAGATTCGGGATCGTGGTTGTCATGTTTATCGTTAATGATTAATAAAGTAGAGAGAATGGCTGTGCCACAAAAGCCATTCCTGCGGATGTTCACGCAGGGTTGATTCGATAACCCTGGGCAGAACACCAGCAACGTTTAGACTGCTCACCGGAGGATGAATGTGGATGCGCAGCCTGCTGTCATAACTCAGGTGGTAAAACACCACCTGAGCCGCAACAGCACCAGCAAGGCGCACAACGCCGCTGTGCAGCTTCGCGCTGCGTCCGAATAAACGACACGGCAGTTTCGCCGCCAGACTCCCTTCAGCCTGCAGGGTGTAATCTGGGGAAATATCAGGAAAAATAATCATATTCTGCTGCCCGGTGGCGACTTCAGTGATATGCGCCATCAGGCTACTGGCAAGTGCGTTGTTCTCCTGATGGATAGAGCAGTAGGAAAGCGCAATCCCGCCCAGGGCACGGGCGCGCGCGTTATACAGTTCTGCACTGGAGGAGACCAACGCGCAGGCCTTTCCTGGCGTAACGCTGGCACCGACGATAGCGGCTAATACGTCCGAAACCGTATGGAGCGGAGCCAGAATACAGGGCGTTTTTTGCTGGTGCAGCGGTGCAACCACCGCTTCCAGTTCCGCCGTACACTCACGGATTTGCTGAAGTAGTCCCGCGTTTTGCCCCCAGGTGGCCGCCTCTTCCAGAAGGCGTCGACGCACCGCAATCCAGGCCACGTCTATCCGGCCGTTTTGACCCGTCAGGCAGCGGTAGTTTTCGTTTGCTACCGCGTTTCGAAGATGAAATAAACGTCCGGTCAATCGCAACGCACAAAGCCCTTTCGCCACGACCAACAGTACGGGAAGAGGTCCGTAGCGCACCATTCTCCGCAGGAGAAATAACGCGGTCCGCGAAAGACTGTGCCGAAGGTCGACAATTCTTTCGGCGCTGTTCTTAAAACCGAACACGCTCCAGAGAATAAAAATTCTGACCACGAAATTATTTATCCTCTTTAAGCAATTTCAGCATACGCTGTGCAAATGTAGGAAACTCGCTATCCTGAGCAACTACATAGCGTTTATTAATAATGAACATCGGCGTAGCGCTGATATTATAGTGCTCGGTAATAGCCGTCATTTCGTTGAGCCGATCTTTTACCGCCTTGCTGTAACGCAGATTTTTAAATTTACTGACATCGATGTGATTTTTTACCAGCCAGGCGTCGAGATTTTTTTCATTGGTGAGGTCGATGTTTTTCGTGATAATGGTGTTATATGCACTCTCCCGAACAGTCTTTTCTACCCCCATAGCTTCCAGCGTGGCAAAAACAGGCGCCCAGACGGCAAGGCCATTATTATCACCTGCGATATGTATAGCGGTAAATGTGCTGCCCTGCGGCAGAGCCCGTGAAAATTCAGTCAGATTGTCTTCGTTCGCTGCACAATAATGGCAGCCATAAGACATTACTTCGATAATACCGTAGGGTTCTTTTATTGGACTTTTGGCAAGTTGTTCGCTGCTGACTTCCTGAAACGCCTGGGTCTGCGAGTCATCTTTTGCAAAAGAACTAAAGACAAAAATATGGTAATAAAGCACTGTAATCAGCGCTGAAACCATAACCAAAAACAAGGAGTAGGCTATAAGCGTAACGCGTGTAAATTGAGTCACCAGTATATTCTCGTCAGAAGTAAAGAAACCTGGAGGCGGAATCCCCCAGGCCAGAGTCGATTAATAACGGTTCGGGATGCCGCCACATTTGCTGGAATCAGCATCCTGCATAGAGGTGGTACAGCCGTGTTTATCCGTACAGGTGGTTATCTGCTTACAGGAAGTTACGCCACCGATCGTGACGTTCTGATAGGTGATTTCGCAGGTTTTACAGGTTCCACCTACAACGTTAGCTGCTTCGACTACTGTCAGTTTTTTCATATTCATTTCCTTACTCAGATTTAATTGAAGTGCCATAATTTGCACCGATAATTCGACAAATCGTTCTGCCGAAAATGTTTCACAGGATCAGGGCATCATGCCTCTGAACGCTGAGAATAAGGCGATGTTGTTTCTGATATTCAATCTTTTCATTAGATGCCGTTTGATATAACTCAGGCGACGGACATCTACATTAATCTCACCGGAGATTTGCGACAGTGATTTTCCTTTAAATAACTCTTCTATTAACCACCACTCATTTCCTGAAATCGTAGGTTCCACGTCCCGGTTAAAGAGTTTTCGTCGCGTATAGCTCACCAGAGAGGGGCTGAAGCAATATCCCTGACACCTGTGTTGCAGAAGCTCCTTAAAATATAACGTTATGCTTTCCATACTTTCGCTTTTTAAGAGCCAATGGGCGGTTGGGAATATGGCATAAAGTGCAAAGAAAATGGGCATATGGTGCTTACCCAATAAAATAACCATTTTTTTATTTTCATGCTGATAGCATTCCTTCATTATTTGCAATGTATGAATCCGTTCTCGCGGCAGGCTATCCACATCACAGAGGATCCATGCGCAACACTCATCATTAACCCGACGCTGAAGCTGAGTGATAAGCTGTTCATAATCATCCGTTACGGTATATAAAGCTTCCGTCGTTTCAGCCAGTAAACTGGTAATAAGTATTCTAATTCCTTGCGAATAAAAGATGTTTTTATCGTAAAGAAAATACTGATGATTCATGTGTCACTATCCTGTTAACGCCGCTACTGATAGTTCAATGTATAATTGGCAGTGGCGGTAAATGGCCCTGCGGTTATCGTTCCATTTGTTAAGGCATCCGGCTCGGCTTCAATAAAAGCCAGAAAGCTCAGCCGTATTAGCGTGTCGTTAAGAGGGGTTGGACGGGTCGCAACGTTCAGACGCACGGGCGTTTCATCGGCTTCCAGCAGACCAATCCCAACCCCTCCCGCATTCCCGGAGGGGGTTGCGTTGATCGCCAGTCGATCCGCCAGGTTTGCGTTAGCGACGCCACTGAAAGTTACCGTTACCGCGTCAAACACGTTCGGATTACAGTCCTGCAATCGAATGGTGAAGGGTACGGGCGTCGTTTTTCCGCTGCCAGACAACGATTTTGTAGAAATTTCACCAAAATCGACCTGCACGCGTTCAGACTCTGGTGCAATACTGCACGGGTAAGCCATGACCACCCCTTTAAAGCTGAGATCGCCACCGGTCAACTCGGCCTTCGCCCAGGCTGGTACTACTGAAACTACCGTCAACAAACAGGCGAGGATAAGTGTCATGCGATGCATATTCCCTCCTTACTGGAATTCAGCCACAACGGTTGCAGACGCGTGAAAATCACCTTCAGGGATCGATGAAGTGACGCTTTTGGCCACCGGAGCGGCAGTCAGGTTCCAGTCGCCCTGGTTGTTGGAGAATCCCGGCACGTTATAGAACGTATTTGGCACCACGGGGTTGCCCTGGGTATCGCGCAGCGCAATACCCAGCTCTGAACGATCGGTTGCTCCCTGCGTACTCAGGTACTTACCGTCTTCAAATGCCGGGTTAGCCTGCTGGATCCCCAACCTGATATTGAGTGCTCCCTGAGAAAAACTGCCGCCCTGGCATTTCACGTGTATCGGTACGTTCTGACTGTAATTGATACCGTTCAGGCGACTACCTGTCCCAGGGATGTTGCCGAAATCAACGACGATAGGCGTACCCTGATTGACGATGCATTTATCTGGAACGGTGACGACGCCGGAGGCGATGGTAACGCGCGACAGCGGGGTTTGCCCCATCACGCCAGGCCCCAGACGACCGTAAAGTGTCGCAATTTCAGAGCCCTGTAAATTCACCCCGTTGATAATGGGCCTGGTGATCATAAAGGTCACCCTTCCCTTCGCGCCGGACGCAAACTGGTTGGACAGGACGGTGCTCGGCGGGTTGCAGTAGTTCTGATTGACGTTGTTTGAAACACTGTCGAACGGCACGGTTTTGTACTGTTGCAGGTTACCGCCGATATAGATCTCAATTTTCACGTCCATATACTCATTGAGCTTGAGATAACCCGTCGTCATTCCAGATTGGGTCAGCGTCGCCTTCGATGTGTAATACACTGGCTGGTTAACCATAGGCTGCGTGCAGTAAGCCCGGCCCTGGAACATCCCTGCCAGGTCAAATTCATCCGTAACCACAGCGCCGACCTGATTGTTGGTAATATCCTGATTATTAATATTAATAAGATATTCGTAGGTGCCATTCACCGCCTTAATTTCGCCGCCCACTTCGGACCATGCCGTCCCGGGTGCCCCAAGCGCGCACATCGCCAGTAGGGCTGCATAATGATATTGCATCTTCAGGCTCCTTCCTGATTAACCCTGCTGGGCCGCTGGTAACGCTTTACAGGTATTGCCATCGCAACGATATTTCAGCGCCGGATGCCCGCCATAATCGTTCACAAACATCATGGAAAACTGGCTAACGTTTGGGTCTGTTATCGCAAACTGCTGGCTCGACCTGGGGGCAATCATAATCCCCGGAAACCGCGTGATCTTCTGCCCATCATCTTTGGTCAGGTTAAGGATTGTGACGTAGTAAGGCGTTGGGTTCTGTGCTGTCATCTGACCGGCATTTTTATGAAACACCACCTGATCCTGCCAGATTTCTCCCTTCATCTTCGGGATCACCGACGCCGGACGGTAAAACAGCTTAATGCGTGACTGCATAGCCAACTGTAGCGTATTGGGCTTTTCCGGCTTAGGCGGTATCTCCCTGACATTGAGATAGAAAAGGCTCTCTCTGTCCTTCGGCAATTTGTCTATGTCGGCCGTTTTGGTCACGCGCGCGATCCCTTTTTGCCCCCCGTTGATGCGCTGTAACGGCGGTAAAACAATCAGAGGCGAGGTGATCTTGTTGCCCTTTTCATCCTCCACCCACGACTGAGCGAGGAAAGGAATATCCGGACTGGTATTTGAAAGATTGGCACTGGATGATGCATCTTTCTCCGTAATAATAAGGCGAGTCCGATCCAGAGAAACTCCCGCCTGGGCGCAGCCTCCCACCATACTCAAAACACACGCCGCCATCAGATAACCATTCTGTCTTTTCTTGCTCATTTTTGGCCTTTATTACAGTGAGATAACATGTCTACAGGGTTTTACGGCACGGCAATAACGTGTCCGAATGGCCATTGTTTATGCTCGGCGGGATTGTGACCTTGCATTGCTGTTTGCCGCCCCACAAAACGTTCAGGGTTTCATTGGCATTGACGCCGGAAAGCCAGGCCTTACCGTCCTCAAGCACCATCGCGACGCTAACGCCATCGGTGTTGTAAATTTCCGCTCCGAATGGCGGAACGCTGTTGTCCGCAAGCCGTACCGTACCCATCATCTTCATCCCCTTCGCGATGCCGAAAGCCTGATAGCCAATGGCGCCTTCCGTCAGAGTGGTCGTGCTGATGGATTTTGCCGGTTCGATATCGCTGTCCATTGCATCGACATCCACACGTGTATCAAAGCTGTTGTAGCTCACCACGTCCGGTACTACGGCGATACCGAAGCGGTTCGTTCGAGACTTTTCACCGTTAAGCGGCACACCGCTAATGCCGTTGGTATCGACCATGACGCGGGCCGTATTCATCGTTGCCCCGCTGTTATGCATAGCCGCTCCATGGCGGGTTGCCGTAAAACCGCCGCGCAATGTGGTGCTTAGCGCCATGAACTCATTCTGCTGATAGCTGGCATTAGTATTAATTTCAGCCAACTGAGAACGATGCAGGTAATAGCCATCTACGCTGGCGTTGCTGTTCTGGCTGGCACCCGCGCGAACCCGCCACAGGTTATTGAAGTCGCTGTTATCGGTGTATGAGGCCATCGGGCTGCTCTTACCGTTAGTGGTCTGGATATCCAGCCCCCCCCCCACGTGTTATCGCCTATCGGCACGGAGAGGGAGAAAGATATCGCGTCATCCTGGCGTCCCTGATAATCGGTACGGTAAGCGGAGAGATTGGCGGTAATACCGCTGATATCACCGATACGGAAGGCGCGGCCCACCGACAGGCCGTAGCGATCCTGGCTGCGTTTATTCCAGTAGTTTTGATGAGTCCAGGTGAGAAAAAGGGTTGTTGCCTTGCCCGCTTCGCCTGCCCAAAATGTTTTACTTCCGGTGAGGGTATAGAGCTCTTTTTCACGTCCTCTTTGGTCATAACCTTCATAACGCTCATCCAGGTACTGTGCCATCGAACGGAAGTCTTCCTCCGAGAAACGGTAGCCCGCAAAAGTGATTGAGCTGTTGTATTCATCAAAGGTCTTTGCGTAACTGAGCTTGAATGAGGTACCTTTCAGGCGTTTACCGTCAGGCTGGCGACTCCATGACTCGGTGGCATCGACGGAAATAGCCCCAAAAGCATTCAGATCGCGCCCAATACCCAGCGAGGTCGCCGTGTAGGCTTCGCCCGAAGACTGCAAACCTCCGTACAACGACCAGGCGTTGCTGATCCCCCAGGAGAAATCGCCGGAGAGGAATGATGGCCCCTTCAGGGAGTGGTCGTAACGGGACGGAGTACCACCAGCGAGGTTGTAACGTACGTAGCCCGGACGGGTGAGATACGGGATGTTGGCAGTGTTCACCTGGAAAAGGGAGACAGAACCATCCTGCTCCTCAACGCGTACGTCGAGCGTTCCGCGTACCGAGCTGCGTAAATCCTGAATATTGAATGGACCAGCGGGCACCGTGGTTTCATAAATCACTCGTCCACTCTGGCTGACAGTCACTTTGGCATTTGAGCGGGCAATGCCGTGGATCTCAGGCGCATAGCCCTGTAGAGCAGGTGGCAACATGCGCTCGTCACTCGCAAGATTGATCCCGGTGAAACGTAAGGTATCGAAAACCTGTGAGTTCAGGTAAATCTCACCCAGCGTCAGTTTCGCCGCCATCAACGGCAGTGGTCGATAAGCGTAGATCTGATTCCAGTCGAAATCGGATTGATGGTCCTGGCTGTAATAGCTGGTCTGGTATTCTCCCCGAACCCGCCAGCCCCCCACATTGGCTCCAGCCTGGCCGTACCCCGATATTGCACTGTAGCTTTCATGATCGTTTAACTGACGGGTAAGCTGCCCGTTCAGGCTGTAATCAAAAATCAGACCGGCAATACCTTCATCCCAGCGTTCAGGCGGCGTCCAGTCAGGATCGTTATATTTCATCCATGCCTGCGGCACGGTAATATCAAGCACGCCGGCATAGTTGCTTAATTTTGCCCCCTGGCAGACGATGCAGCGAATAGCAGTTCTCGTAGATCTGAGTAGCCTGTAAACGCGCGTCCTCCTTGAGCGCAAGTTTGTCCAGCAACTCGCCGCTTATGCACGGCAATGAACGTTTTTCTCCAGGCGCTTCGACATAACGAATTTTCTCTTGCCCTACCGACTGACCGTTAATACGGATATCCAGCAGATAGTCTCCCGGTGTGACATAGTTGTCTGTCGCAAATCGCGACAGATCGATATGTGTGCGGTCCGCAGCGTCCAGGACATCGGTATTAAACTCAATACGTTCCTCTGCACTGGCCATTGCGGTATAGCAACTGGTCATGATCAGAAGAGCTATCATCGTCAGATTAGTTTTTAATTTTCCCGACATCATCCCCGCCCTGAACAAATCCATTAAAAACGTCCTGTATTCCACTGCGAATTTTTATTGTGTTAGTTACAATACGTAAGCAAACTGATAAGTGCTTATGTCTTCTCGTCTTAATGCGTTATGCACTAAATACGGAAATAAAATATTTTTACGAATAGATTTTTATTATGCTAATTTTAAAAAGTGCGGGAAATATTCCCGCACTTTGTACGTTGTGCGAATTACTGGTAAGCAATCTCGAAATTAACCGTGGACTGGAAGGAACCCGCTGTTACAGTCGCACTTGTACTTTCTGCTTTTACGTATGCCACGAACGGGATAGCGTTAGCGCCATCGACCAGCTGCACAGGAGTGGTTGCCGTACCCCATACCACGTCCTGACTGGCGCTGTCACGCAAACCAATGCCTGCACCAGACGCCGTTCCCGAGGTAAAGGCTGCCAGAGAGGCATCTGTTGGGTTGACGCTGGTTGGGGTATATGTCACTTCAGCCGTTTGCGCTACGGTAGTATCGCAGTGTTGCAGTTCGATATTCTGGTGTACGTTTCCGGCGTGTGCTCCGTTAGCCAGCGCAGAAACAGGAATCTGACCAAAATCGACGCTTACCGGGCTTGAACCTGGCGCCAGACCGCACGCGGTGTTCACCAGCTCACCCTGGAATTCAATTTGGCCTGTCGTCGTGTCAGCGAATACAGACACCGATCCCAGAGCGGCGGTAAAAGCCACTGCCATAGCAATTTTATTCAGTTTCATAACAATATCCTGTTTGTACTAATATCCTGAGAAATAAGGAGGCAGCACACCGCGATCGATATATATCGCGACTGTAATTAACTCCTTGTTTGTCCGGGAAACGTTATGGCAATCTTTAAGGTCGCCATATTTTTAATTACCACCGTTTCTTCGAACTGATAGAAATGCTATCAAATCAAAATTTCAGTACAAAGCAATACATTTGATGTGGAATATATACGCATTGTTAATTCGCGGGAATGCGAAGGGCAGGAGTTATATGTCGCAAAGAGTAATGATTAATCCTAATTTCATGACGTTTTTATAAAGGAATAATTCTCCTGGACTGAAATCAATTAAGATAATTCGTAGAAGAAAATACGAATATATTTAATAACACAGGATATGCGGTAGGATGTGAAGCGGGATAGTGTATTGAATCTTCTACCAATACGCTCAATAGTTAGCTTTTTCGAATCAGTTAATGTCTATGTTACTCATAAGTAGTTGAGAATAGGCCGAGAAATATGCCCGGTAACACAACCCAGGGGGGCGTACCTGTATCAGAAGAAGTTATGTTGCACGGTAGGGAGAGACTAAGATGATGGGGTTCAGGTAGGGGGCGACATTGATTGATGAGTGGGTACCTTACGCGCGCTGAAGTTTGTGCAACGCACAAACGCAAAAAGGCCATCCTTCCGGATGGCCTCTTCACTTATTTGATGCCTGGCAGTTCCCTACTCTCACATGGGGAGACCCCACACTACCATCGGCGCTACGGCGTTTCACTTCTGAGTTCGGCATGGGGTCAGGTGGGACCACCGCGCTAAAGCCGCCAGGCAAATTCTGTTAATCTGTATCAGAGCTGAAATTTGAGTGTCTGTCTCTTCGCCAAAACATCTTCGGCGTTGTAAGGTTAAGCCTCACGGTTCATTAGTATCGGTTAGCTCAACGCATCGCTGCGCTTACACACCCGACCTATCAACGTCGTCGTCTTCAACGTTCCTTCAGGAGACTTAAAGTCTCAGGGAGAACTCATCTCGGGGCAAGTTTCGTGCTTAGATGCTTTCAGCACTTATCTCTTCCGCATTTAGCTACCGGGCAGTGCCATTGGCATGACAACCCGAACACCAGTGATGCGTCCACTCCGGTCCTCTCGTACTAGGAGCAGCCCCCCTCAATTCTCCAGCGCCCACGGCAGATAGGGACCGAACTGTCTCACGACGTTCTAAACCCAGCTCGCGTACCACTTTAAATGGCGAACAGCCATACCCTTGGGACCTACTTCAGCCCCAGGATGTGATGAGCCGACATCGAGGTGCCAAACACCGCCGTCGATATGAACTCTTGGGCGGTATCAGCCTGTTATCCCCGGAGTACCTTTTATCCGTTGAGCGATGGCCCTTCCATTCAGAACCACCGGATCACTATGACCTGCTTTCGCACCTGCTCGCGCCGTCACGCTCGCAGTCAAGCTGGCTTATGCCATTGCACTAACCTCCTGATGTCCGACCAGGATTAGCCAACCTTCGTGCTCCTCCGTTACTCTTTGGGAGGAGACCGCCCCAGTCAAACTACCCACCAGACACTGTCCGCAACCCGGATTACGGGTCTACGTTAGAACACCAGCCATTAAAGGGTGGTATTTCAAGGTTGGCTCCACGCAGACTGGCGTCCACGCTTCAAAGCCTCCCACCTATCCTACACATCAAGGACCAGTGTTCAGTGTCAAGCTATAGTAAAGGTTCACGGGGTCTTTCCGTCTTGCCGCGGGTACACTGCATCTTCACAGCGAGTTCAATTTCACTGAGTCTCGGGTGGAGACAGCCTGGCCATCATTACGCCATTCGTGCAGGTCGGAACTTACCCGACAAGGAATTTCGCTACCTTAGGACCGTTATAGTTACGGCCGCCGTTTACCGGGGCTTCGATCAAGAGCTTCGCGTTGCCGCTAACCCCATCAATTAACCTTCCGGCACCGGGCAGGCGTCACACCGTATACGTCCACTTTCGTGTTTGCACAGTGCTGTGTTTTTAATAAACAGTTGCAGCCAGCTGGTATCTTCGACTGATTTCAGCTCCACCCGCAGGGGCTTCACCTACATATCAGCGTGCCTTCTCCCGAAGTTACGGCACCATTTTGCCTAGTTCCTTCACCCGAGTTCTCTCAAGCGCCTTGGTATTCTCTACCTGACCACCTGTGTCGGTTTGGGGTACGATTTCGTGTTACCTGATGCTTAGAGGCTTTTCCTGGAAGCAGGGCATTTGTTACTTCAGCACCGTAGTGCCTCGTCATCACACCTCAGCGTTAAAAAGGTACCGGATTTACCTGGAACCTCCGCCTACATGCTTAAACCGGGACAACCGTCGCCCGGCTAACATAGCCTTCTCCGTCCCCCCTTCGCAGTAACACCAAGTACAGGAATATTAACCTGTTTCCCATCGACTACGCCTTTCGGCCTCGCCTTAGGGGTCGACTCACCCTGCCCCGATTAACGTTGGACAGGAACCCTTGGTCTTCCGGCGAGCGGGCTTTTCACCCGCTTTATCGTTACTTATGTCAGCATTCGCACTTCTGATACCTCCAGCATGCCTCACAGCACACCTTCAACGGCTTACAGAACGCTCCCCTACCCAACAACGCATACGCGTCGCTGCCGCAGCTTCGGTGCATGGTTTAGCCCCGTTACATCTTCCGCGCAGGCCGACTCGACCAGTGAGCTATTACGCTTTCTTTAAATGATGGCTGCTTCTAAGCCAACATCCTGGCTGTCTGTGCCTTCCCACATCGTTTCCCACTTAACCATGACTTTGGGACCTTAGCTGGCGGTCTGGGTTGTTTCCCTCTTCACGACGGACGTTAGCACCCGCCGTGTGTCTCCCGTGATAACATTCTTCGGTATTCGTAGTTTGCATCGGGTTGGTAAGCCGGGATGGCCCCCTAGCCGAAACAGTGCTCTACCCCCGAAGATGAGTTCACGAGGCGCTACCTAAATAGCTTTCGGGGAGAACCAGCTATCTCCCGGTTTGATTGGCCTTTCACCCCCAGCCACAGGTCATCCGCTAATTTTTCAACATTAGTCGGTTCGGTCCTCCAGTTAGTGTTACCCAACCTTCAACCTGCCCATGGCTAGATCACCGGGTTTCGGGTCTATACCCTGCAACTTAACGCCCAGTTAAGACTCGGTTTCCCTTCGGCTCCCCTATACGGTTAACCTTGCTACAGAATATAAGTCGCTGACCCATTATACAAAAGGTACGCAGTCACCCCATAAAGAGGCTCCCACTGCTTGTACGTACACGGTTTCAGGTTCTTTTTCACTCCCCTCGCCGGGGTTCTTTTCGCCTTTCCCTCACGGTACTGGTTCACTATCGGTCAGTCAGGAGTATTTAGCCTTGGAGGATGGTCCCCCCATATTCAGACAGGATACCACGTGTCCCGCCCTACTCTTCGAGTTCACAGCAAGTGTGCTTTCGTGTACGGGACTATCACCCTGTACCGTCGGACTTTCCAGACCGTTCCACTAACACACAAGCTGATTCAGACTCCGGGCTGCTCCCCGTTCGCTCGCCGCTACTGGGGGAATCTCGGTTGATTTCTTTTCCTCGGGGTACTTAGATGTTTCAGTTCCCCCGGTTCGCCTCGCTAGCCTATGTATTCAGCTAACGATAGTGCAACGAATTGCACTGGGTTTCCCCATTCGGACATCGCCGGGTCAAGGGTTCATATCACCTCGCCGGCGCTTTTCGCAGATTAGCACGTCCTTCATCGCCTCTGACTGCCAGGGCATCCACCGTGTACGCTTAGTCGCTTAACCTCACAACCCGAAGATGTTTCTTTCGATTCATCGTCGACTTGCGAAAATTTGAGAGACTCGAACACACATGAGCTGTGTGTCGTTTCAATTTTCAGCTTGATCCAGATTTTTAAAGAGCAAATATCTCAAACGTGACTCGTAAGTCAGTTTTGAGATATGACGGCAGGTGACTTTCACTCACGAACCAGCAAGTGGCGTCCCCTAGGGGATTCGAACCCCTGTTACCGCCGTGAAAGGGCGGTGTCCTGGGCCTCTAGACGAAGGGGACACTGAAGTCTCAATCGCAAGACGCCTTGCTGTTTACTTTTCATCAGACAATCTGTGTGGACACTACAAAGGCAGGTTCTTTAAGGTAAGGAGGTGATCCAACCGCAGGTTCCCCTACGGTTACCTTGTTACGACTTCACCCCAGTCATGAATCACAAAGTGGTAAGCGCCCTCCCGAAGGTTAAGCTACCTACTTCTTTTGCAACCCACTCCCATGGTGTGACGGGCGGTGTGTACAAGGCCCGGGAACGTATTCACCGTAGCATTCTGATCTACGATTACTAGCGATTCCGACTTCATGGAGTCGAGTTGCAGACTCCAATCCGGACTACGACGCACTTTATGAGGTCCGCTTGCTCTCGCGAGGTCGCTTCTCTTTGTATGCGCCATTGTAGCACGTGTGTAGCCCTACTCGTAAGGGCCATGATGACTTGACGTCATCCCCACCTTCCTCCAGTTTATCACTGGCAGTCTCCTTTGAGTTCCCGGCCGGACCGCTGGCAACAAAGGATAAGGGTTGCGCTCGTTGCGGGACTTAACCCAACATTTCACAACACGAGCTGACGACAGCCATGCAGCACCTGTCTCAGAGTTCCCGAAGGCACCAATCCATCTCTGGAAAGTTCTCTGGATGTCAAGAGTAGGTAAGGTTCTTCGCGTTGCATCGAATTAAACCACATGCTCCACCGCTTGTGCGGGCCCCCGTCAATTCATTTGAGTTTTAACCTTGCGGCCGTACTCCCCAGGCGGTCGACTTAACGCGTTAGCTCCGGAAGCCACGCCTCAAGGGCACAACCTCCAAGTCGACATCGTTTACGGCGTGGACTACCAGGGTATCTAATCCTGTTTGCTCCCCACGCTTTCGCACCTGAGCGTCAGTCTTTGTCCAGGGGGCCGCCTTCGCCACCGGTATTCCTCCAGATCTCTACGCATTTCACCGCTACACCTGGAATTCTACCCCCCTCTACAAGACTCTAGCCTGCCAGTTTCGAATGCAGTTCCCAGGTTGAGCCCGGGGATTTCACATCCGACTTGACAGACCGCCTGCGTGCGCTTTACGCCCAGTAATTCCGATTAACGCTTGCACCCTCCGTATTACCGCGGCTGCTGGCACGGAGTTAGCCGGTGCTTCTTCTGCGGGTAACGTCAATCGGCAAGGTTATTAACCTTACCGCCTTCCTCCCCGCTGAAAGTGCTTTACAACCCGAAGGCCTTCTTCACACACGCGGCATGGCTGCATCAGGCTTGCGCCCATTGTGCAATATTCCCCACTGCTGCCTCCCGTAGGAGTCTGGACCGTGTCTCAGTTCCAGTGTGGCTGGTCATCCTCTCAGACCAGCTAGGGATCGTCGCCTAGGTGAGCCGTTACCCCACCTACTAGCTAATCCCATCTGGGCACATCCGATGGCAAGAGGCCCGAAGGTCCCCCTCTTTGGTCTTGCGACGTTATGCGGTATTAGCTACCGTTTCCAGTAGTTATCCCCCTCCATCAGGCAGTTTCCCAGACATTACTCACCCGTCCGCCACTCGTCAGCGAAGCAGCAAGCTGCTTCCTGTTACCGTTCGACTTGCATGTGTTAGGCCTGCCGCCAGCGTTCAATCTGAGCCATGATCAAACTCTTCAATTTAAGTTTGATGCTCGTGAATTAAACTTCGTAATGAATTACGTATGTTCACTCAGAGACTTGGTATTCATTTTTCGTCTTGCGACGTTAAGAATCCATGTCACTTTGAGTGCCCACACAGATTGTCTGATAAATTGTTAAAGAGCAGTGCAACGCGGCTTTCGCTCACCGTTGCGAGGTGGCGTATATTACGCTTTCCTCTTTCAGAGTCAACCCGTTATTTCAGGATTTTTTCTCTTCAACCTACCGGGCTGTTTGTGAAGTGATTCACATCCGCCGTGTCGATGGAGGCGCATTATAGGGAGTTCCCGAGCGACCGCAACAGAAAAGTTGCAAAAAAATGACTGACTGCTGTATTCCCCAGCAAAACCCCGCCTTATACCCTTTTACGCACAGAGTTATCCACAATTCATCGACGATCCCTGTGCGATCCAACGAATTGAAAGCGAAGATCCACTATACTAGCGGCAAATAATTCCCTCGCAGGTCAACCTTATGACGACACAACGTCTTCATCGTGACTGGCGCATCCCTGCAGCCGGACTCACCGTGCTGGTGTTACTCATTGCAGGTTTTGCCCTTCACGCGCACTGGAATGCTTTTCTTCAGTGGTGCCTGGCTGCCCAGATCGCTCTGCACCGTTATCTGGTGATGTATCTGTTGCAGCTTAATAACCACCAGTACAGCGGTGGGCTATGGCTGGTAACCGGCGCTTTCTTTTATGGCGTACTCCATGCCATTGGGCCAGGGCACGGCAAATTTATCGTCGCTACGTATCTCACCACCAATAAAGAGAGCCAGCTCGCGGCGCGCGTCGTACCGTTTATCGGTAGCCTGATGCAGGGCGTCAGCGCGATCCTCTTTGTCTTTATCCTGGCGGTGGGCTTAAACCTCGCATCCGGGGATATCAGCACCAGCCGGTGGTACGTCGAGAAAATCAGCGCCGTACTGATTGCCGCCTTCGGGGCGTTTATCATTTATCAGGCCTTGAAAAGCCTGCGCCCGCGCAAATTGACGATTAACACGCTCACGCCGCTTCACCAGCACGATGAGCATTGCGGCTGCGGCCATCACGGCGTGGGGGTAGATCTCGCAAAAAGCGACTGGAAAACCCGTCTGGGAGTAGTGCTGGCAATTGGCGCGCGCCCGTGCAGTGGCGCAATCATGATTCTGATGTTTTCGAATGCGCTTGGCATCATCAGCTGGGGCATTGCTGCGGTAATGACGATGTCGCTGGGCACGGCGCTGTCGATTATGGGCCTGTCGCTGGCGGTACGTTACGCCCGTGAACGCACAGTGGCCTGGTTTGGCGGCGGATCTTCCCTGAGCGGGATGGTTCCGCTGGTCAAAATTGCCGGCGGGATAGTTCTTATCCTCTTCGCGACCGTCCTGTTCCTGACGGTGATCCCCGTCAGCGCCGGCGGCGACTACATTGCCGCAGGATGCTAATAAAAGAAAACCCGCCAGCGGCGGGTTTTTTTATTACTCGTTGATTCGCGGATGCTGGTCAACAAGGCGAGAGCGTTTTTTCTGAAGCTCTTCAATCTCTGCGTCAATATCTTCAATCTTCTGCTCTACATTATCGTAGTGCTCACGCAGGATCTCTTTCGCTTCCTGAATATCGGACGCCGCGGGCGTTGCCCCTTTCAGCGGACGGTTCGCCGTCTCCTTCATGGTAATACCGGTAATCAGGCCGACCACCGCAATGACCATCAGGTAATAGGCAGGCATCATCAGATTCTGCGTGCTCTCCACCAGGGAAGCGGCAAGCGTCGGCGTCAGGCCCGCAATCAGAACGGAGATGTTGAAGGCTGCCGCCAGCGCACTGTAGCGAATATGCGTCGGGAACATTGCCGGCAACGTAGAAGCCATCACCCCGATAAAGCAGTTAAGGATCACCGCCAGCATCAGCAGACCGGCGAAAATCAGCCCCAGCACATTACTGTTAATCAGGATAAAGGCCGGAATAGCCAGGGCGAACAGCGCGACGCTGCCGAGAATGATGAATGGTTTACGGCCAAAGCGGTCGCTCAGCAGACCCATAATCGGCTGCACAAACAGCATACCCACCATGATGGCGATAATAATCAGCACACCGTGGTCTTCCGAGTAGTGCAGGTTATGCGACAGATAGCTCGGCATGTAGGTCAACAGCATGTAATAGGTGACGTTGGTGGAGATCACCAGGCCAATACAGGTCAGCAGGCTGCGCCAGTGTTTGGTTGCAATCTCCTTGAACGACACTTTCGGGCCATCCTGCAACCCTTCGCGGTCGCCCTGCTCCAGTTTTTCTACGTGCTGCTGGAATGCAGGCGTCTCTTCCAGCGCGTGGCGCAGGTATAGACCGATGATGCCCAGCGGCAGCGCCAGGAAGAACGGGATACGCCAGCCCCAGCTGAGGAAGTTCTCTTCCCCGACCACGGTTGAGATCAGCACCACGACCCCCGCGCCCATGACGAACCCGGCAATCGAGCCAAAGTCCAGCCAGCTGCCCATAAAGCCGCGTTTACGGTCCGGAGAATACTCGGCGACAAAAATCGACGCGCCGGTATATTCGCCGCCAACGGAGAAGCCCTGTGCCATCTTACAGATCAACAGCAGAATTGGCGCCCATATGCCAATGGTCGCGTAGGAGGGAATAAGGCCGATACAGAATGTACTTATCGACATAATGACGATGGTAATAGCCAGGATCTTCTGGCGACCATATTTATCACCCAGCATGCCGAAGAAAAGGCCACCGAGAGGGCGAATAAGGAAGGGAACAGAGAACGTACCCAGCGCGGCAATCATCTGCAGGCTGGGATCGGCACCAGGGAAGAACACTTTACCAAGCGCGTAGGCAACAAAGCCGTAGACGCCAAAATCGAACCACTCCATCGCATTACCGAGCGAGGCCGCCGTAATCGCTTTGCGCAGCTTAGCGTCATCAATAATGGTGACATCGCGCAGCGTGATGGGTTTAACCTTTTTCCTTCTAAGCATAGCTTTCCTCGTAGACTCAGCCCCGTCCGTTTCACAGCGTATTTAGCACTCTGTGAACCAGGGATCCGCTCCATGCGAATCTCCTTATTCAAGCGTAGCAGGTTTACTTACATTGACGTTTTACGTCGATACAACCGAACCTGTTGACGCCTGTCTGGGCAGCTAATGACCTTTTTACCCTACCAGCGTTTATATATGTGATCAACTTCACATATATTTTTCGCGTTCGTAAAGTGGCTTCAGCTTTTGTCAATTCCCGAGAATTAAGGTCATTCGCAATCTCCTTCACGAAGAGATCTTCACGGGCGTTATTATTCCTTTCAAAACCAAAAACAATCACATTTCTTCACATCGAATTTACACAAAATTTAATAATTAACAGCGGGAAACGCGGTTTACATTGAATATGTGACGAAGATAACTAAAACACTGTTTTATTTTCATTGAATCACAATTCCAAAGATCGCATCATAAATCCGAACACGATTTCTCAACGGCTTTCAAGCGAAGGCTGAATGAAAGCCAGTATTTCGCTTTACAGCATAAGTGACCAATTAACTGGCCTGTCCATAAGCCAATTAGTTGAATTTATTGAGCTATTTTTTTAAAGCTTTCCGCCAGCCAAGCGGGCGAGATGTGAGGGTTAATGATGAAGATTAAAGCAACAATAGAACGCATCCCTGGTGGGATGATGCTGGTCCCGCTGGTACTTGGTGCGATATTAAATACGCTGGCTCCGAATACCGGCGCTTATTTTGGTGGTTTTACAAAAGGAATGATTACCGGAACGGTACCGATTCTGGCCGTCTGGTTCTTTTGCATCGGCGCGTCTATTAACTTACGTGCAACAGGTACGGTATTACGTAAATCGGGGACGCTGGTTATTACTAAAATAGCGGTCGCCTGGGTTGTTGCCATGGTCTGCGCGATGTTCATTCCGGAGAATGGGATCCAGACCGGATTCTTCGCCGGGTTATCCGTTCTGGCGATTGTCTCAGCGATGGATATGACCAACGGCGGTCTGTATGCCAGCCTGATGAATCAATACGGCACCAAAGAAGAGTCGGGCGCGTTCGTGCTGATGTCCCTGGAGTCGGGTCCGTTGATGACCATGCTGATCCTGGGCTCTGCGGGCCTCGCCTCCTTTGAACCTCACCACTTTGTCGGCGCAATTCTGCCATTCCTGATCGGCTTCGCGCTGGGTAACCTCGATCACGATCTGCGCGATTTCTTCAGCAAAGCTACGCCGGTGCTGATCCCATTCTTCGGTTTCGCGCTGGGCAATACCATCAACCTGAACGTGATCCTGGAAACCGGCCTGCTGGGCATTGTGCTGGGTGTGGCAGTTATCATCATCACGGGTATTCCGCTGATTATTGCAGACCGCGTAATCGGGGGTGGCAACGGAACGGCAGGCGTGGCCGCCTCGTCAGCAGCGGGCGCAGCGGTAGCCAACCCGGTGATTATTGCCCAGATTAACCCGGCCTTCGAACCGGTTGCGGCCTCCGCCACAGCTCTGGTTGCCGCCAGCGTGATTGTGACCGCAATTCTGGTGCCGATCATCACGGCGCTGTACGCCAGACGCTTTGGACAGGTTCCGGAGACTCAGGCAGAACCAAAAGCGGTAGAAATGCACCACTGATCCTGTCGCCCCCCTCTTCCCAACGAGGGGGCATCTCACGCGCCAAAAATCTCCTCCACCATGCCATCTACCAGCCGTTTTGCCGAACAGAGCCTCGGCATACCCAACGCAACCGTCTGCCAGCTCTGCGTCACCGACCAGCACAGCGGGTGGTTATCCGCCTGACACCAGTCCCCCAGCCAGCCCAGCATGTCTTTATAATCCGTCAGATCGGGAGAAGCGGGCGTCGTCAGCCATTGATGATAAAAATGGCGGGTCGTGGGAGAGGCATTAATCCCCTGCGCCAGATAGTTAGCCGCCATGCTGCGCAGGTTATCCTTAAGCATTGCCGCCACATCGTGATTTGCCAGGCGGCAGGCATCGCCAAAGGCGCCCCAGCGCAGCTCCTCCAGGACAATATAGCAGCGGCCAGCCAGCGACCAGCCGTCATACTGCCTGGCCCGCCAGCGGGTAAAGATTTGCTCGCTGTGCTCCCCTGCCTGAACCATCAGGCCGCGCTGGGCAAGCGCTTTCTCTTTATAGGCGGCACGCTGGCTGAAATGAGCGGAGAGCGCCTCGCACTGCTGTAACACTCCGGGAGACTGAGGAAGGCGTGGATTAGCCTGCTGGCGCAGGGCTACCAGCCTGTCGGTCATACGGGTCAGCGCCAGGTGCCCGGGATCGAGCATACCGGCCAGCTTCTCCGCCAGCCCCATCCGTAATGCTGCATTTTCGTTGAGCATTCCCGCCATGGCCCACGCCCGCAGCCGGGCGTGCAAAATGATTTCCTGCGTCAAACGCTCACGAAACTGCAGCTGCTGTGGCCCGGAGAGGGAATGACGCGCAGCATCCACCCCCTGCACCAGATCGACCATAAATTTGGGATGAATACACTCCAGCGTCCGCCCGGGACCGTCCAGTAGCCGTGTTGTCATGGTTGCTCTGCCGCGAATAAGGTTTGAATGTCATCGCGTAACAGTCGGGTATCTTCCTGAATCCACGCCGCTGTGGTCATACTTTGCTTCAGCTGCTGGCTAAGCGCCCGGGTTGAACGCTCATTTTGCTGCCGCACGGCAAGGCTATCACGCAAGCTTTCCTGTAAACCGGTCAGGCATAACGAAAATTCCGCAAAGAACGTTGCCATACCCGCCGTAACAGAAACATCGACCTGCGCAGCCAAAGCTTTACGGATTTGATCGCAAAACCGATCGGTATGCTGCGTAAAGTTGTCATGAAGCTGAGCGATGTTGATGACGTATCGTGTGCGGGTCGCCACATATTCCTCCCAGCCCCAGGACGGATTATTGAGCCAGCGCGAGACGGTCTCCCGCATGCTGCCCGTCCCTGAAGGCCGATCGGCTGGAGGGGTGTCCCGCACAATGGCATCATTAAACAGCCCGCGCGTATTGAAATTAAGCTGGTTCGCCTGAAACGCCGGAAAGCTGATCCGCGCCCGAAAACCGGCATGGCTGAGCTGTTCTTTAATTCGCGTCTCGATGGGGCGTATGGCCTCGTTCAGAGAGCGGGCCAGCGTGGACTCCAGCTGATCGAAGCGTAGCGCCAGCTCCCGGCTAATCCTGCTCTGCGCATCCAGCACGATCGGTTCGCATGACGATCTGATCTTATTCAGCAAAATCTGCGCCTGCCCTTCATCTTCAAGCACCAGCTGCTGGATCCCGTCCGCGTCGTCAGCATGCGCGCAGGCTGACTCACGTCCTGCTAAATCAAGAAGATAAGGACGGCTAAAAATGTCGCCTAGCGCCTGCCGAAGCGCTTCTTTCTGGCGAAGCAGGAACGCATCCGCTGCGTTGAGGGCTTCTTCGACTTCATGCTGCACCTCATCGCTTACCGCGCTCTGCCGCTGCCTGAGCATCGCCATATCCTCTTCCAGACGGGCAATATTCAGCTCCAGTTCGTCAAAGGCGACGGTCAGCCCCTGATGGCGAAAGTCCAGGTACTCTCGGGCGTTTTGCGCGTAATTAAGCAGCTTATGCGAAGCCGAACGCAGCGCGAACAGCGAGGCGTTGGCGTAAGCCGCGTAAATCAGCCTGCGGATCGGTTGCTCAAACAGCGAATCTTCCCACAGCAGATCTGCCGCGTGGCGAATATGGTCGATATCGTCCAGATCCGCCGTTCGCCAGCGTCGGCCCAGCGCGGCCTCGGCAAAATCCTGTACCCAGCGCTGATCCTGATGATCGGGAAGCCGCCCGTGGGCGTTTATCTCATAGCGGGCGCGGTTCGCCAGATAGGCCCACATGGATGAAACGGGATAAATCTGCCCGGGCGAAATATTCCCCTTCATCAGCGTGCCGGAGATCATCGCCCGCACCTGCTCAGCATCATCGCTGTTACGATCTTTCTGATCGAACTTATTGACCAGGGCATAAAGCGGCACGGATTTTCCCGCCGCCGAAACCGCCTGACGAACCTCTGCGTCCGAAATGGATTTGAGCTGGGTATAGTCCATTACCGCCAGCACGGCGGAGGCGCGCGCCAGCTGCTCGCTGAGCATTTTTTGCAGATGCGGCTGACCGGCCTCGTTCGGCCCCGGCGTGTCGAGCAGCGTCAGCTGGCCAAGGTGCGCATCCAGTCCGGCGAGGTGCACAAACTCCACCTCAATCACCGGAATATTTTCAATCGCCGCATACTCGGAAAACGGAAACTCCACGCCCAGCGCCTGGGAAAGGCGCACCAGATCGTTCAGGCTTTTCAGGCAGTGAAAGATAGGCTCTGCGCCCAGATGATGTTTTTCAAACGCCTCGCCTTTTTCGATGCGCGCCAGCAGCGTGTTCATGTCCTTGTCTATTTCCAGACGCCGCGCCAGCTTGCCGCGATCTTTATCGGACAATTTTTTCTGCAGCTGAGAAATCAGGATATCAATGGGCGCAACGTGTAAAAAATGGAGAACCGGCTCCTTCTGGCCCGGCGTATGGCGGATTAGCGTGGGAAGCGCCGTCATCGGACGATTGCGATTGGGCAGCACCTCGGTGCCCACAATGGCATTGATGGTGGTCGATTTCCCCGCTTTCATGGTGCCAACAATCGCCAGCACCATTTCGAGGCGGGTTATTTTGCGTAATTCATTATTCAGCATCGCCTGCTGCGCATCGACGCCACGCGCGCTGAAATGTAATGGCAAAACGTTGTTATTAATGCCGCTCATCGCAGCGGCTGTACTATCCAGCTTAGCTATCGGTATTGATTTTAATGAAGCAAGATTGTTCAGCGCGAGCTGCAACAAACGTTCGGCTTCCTGGCTTAATTCAAATATGGTCTGTGTGTGCATGATAAAAGCCTTTCCTTAACGCAAATTTATTACTTTTATTAAGCCACTTTTTTTAATTATGCTTTTTAGGCTTATATGACCACGTATGGAAAACATGTTCATTTAATACAACGTACTGAAGGCAATGGAAATTTAATTCCCATTGTTGTAACGCGTGTTAAGCATCCCCTGGCCAGAAAGCCAAAAGTGAATAGACAGAGCTCATTTTCAGAAAACTTCAGGATATATCACCGTTATTTACCCACCAAAAAAGAGAGGTATTCCCCGTCACCAAAAGATGTATAGGTTAAGAGAAGATGGATAAATAACGGCTTGTGGCTTCACCTTATCCGAAATGACACAGCGTAGCAATTTGCTGTAATAAAATATTCGATATCGTTAGCATCATTACCATCGCTGCCGTTAGGGGCTTAAGCGTCCCTTCAATGACTGACGATACCTCTCACCCGGCAGCATTGATACGCTATTTTTATAAGATAATATCACCGACAAAAGTGGGGATTTGCGCTATACTCGCTGCCTTTTTCGGCATCCTGCCGTCATTTGCTGGCATTTTCCAGCGTGTTAACACTTTTGAGGATACCAACATGCAACTTCCACACTGCCCGAAATGCAATTCTGAATACACCTATGAAGACAATGGCATGTTCATTTGCCCGGAATGCGCCCATGAATGGAATGATGCGGAGCCTGCACCGGACAGCGATACGCTGATTGTGAAAGACGCAAACGGCAACCTGCTGGCAGACGGCGACAGCGTTACCGTAGTAAAAGATCTGAAGGTTAAAGGCAGTTCTTCCATGCTGAAGATTGGTACCAAAGTGAAAAACATCCGTCTGGTGGAAGGCGATCATAATATCGACTGCAAAATTGACGGCTTTGGACCAATGAAGCTGAAATCTGAATTTGTGAAAAAGAACTGATTTATCCGCCCGGTCGCGCTTCGCTCACCGGGCTGACGGATACTACACTTAACGGGCTTCTCTTACCTGAGGTAATGATTATGCCCTTAAGTCCCTACGTCTCCTTCGCCGGCAACTGTGCAGAAGCCACCGCCTTCTACCAGCAGGCCGTCGGCGCAGAGCTTCTCTATAAAATCACCTTCGGTGAAATGCCAAAAGACGAAAACAGCGATGAAGGCTGCCCGTCGGGCATGAACTTCCCGGACTCCGCCATCGCCCACTCTAACGTTCGCATTGCCGGCAGCGATATCATGATGAGCGACGGGCTGCCGCCGGGCAGCAGCGCGCAGTATGCCGGATTCACGCTGGTGCTCGACACCCAGGACGTGTCGGAAGGCAAGCGCTGGTTCGACAACCTCGCCGATGGCGGCACTATCGAAATGGCCTGGCAGGAAACCTTCTGGGCGCACGGATTCGGCACAGTGACCGACAAATACGGCGTACCGTGGATGATTAACGTCGTTAAGCAACAGCAACCGTCCCAGGCCGGATAAGCGCTGCGCATCCGGCAACCGCGCCCGGTGACGCCTGGCTCACCGGGCCTGGCGTGGCTGTCATCAAACTCCGCACAACTCTTCAAATTCCCGCAACCAACACTTAACCCAAATGTCACATTGATGCGCCAGCATGAGGCCACATTTATCGTGAGGCCCAGCACATGCAAACTGTCATCCGCGTCGAGAAACTGAGCAAGACCTTCAATCACAACAGGGCGCTGCATGCCGTTGATCTGACCGTCCAGCAGGGCGAAATGGTAGCACTGCTGGGGCCGTCTGGTTCAGGTAAATCCACCCTTCTGCGCCACTTAAGCGGCCTCATCACCGGTGATAAAACGCCGGAAAGCCACGTTGAGCTGCTGGGTAACACCGTGCAGCGCGCGGGCCGCCTGGCGAGCGATATCCGTAAAAGCCGCGCCCGCACGGGCTGTATCTTCCAGCAGTTCAACCTGGTAAACCGCCTGACGGTGCTTGAGAACGTGCTGATTGGCGCGCTCGGCAGCACCCCGTTCTGGCGCACCTGCCTGCGCTGGTTCTCCCCGTCCCAGAAGCAAGACGCCTTAAGGGCGCTGACCCGCGTCGGCATGGCCCATTTCGCCCACCAGCGTGTTTCTACCCTGTCCGGTGGGCAACAGCAGCGTGTGGCCATTGCCCGCGCCCTGATGCAGAAAGCGAAAATCATTCTGGCCGATGAGCCTATCGCCTCGCTGGATCCGGAATCGGCCCGCATCGTGATGGAGACCCTGAGCGACATCAACAAGCACGACGGCATCACCGTGGTGGTAACGCTGCATCAGGTGGATTACGCCCTGCGCTACTGCGAGCGGATCGTTGCCCTGCGTCAGGGGCATGTCTTCTTCGATGGCGCCAGCCACCAGTTTGATAACGAACGTTTTGATCGTCTCTACCGCAGCGTAAACCGCGTCGAAGAGCGCGCGCAGGCTGCTTAACGTCCGCATAACGAGGAATGGAAATGAACTACAAAGCCGTTGCCGCGCTGGCCTTCACCAGCATGTTCAGCATCAGCACCCTGCTAAGCCCGGCGTACGCCGAGGAACAGGAAAAAGCGCTGAACTTCGGCATCATTTCGACGGAATCACAGCAAAACCTGAAGCCGCAGTGGGAACCGTTCCTGAAGGACATGGAAACCAAACTGGGGATCAAAGTGAACGCCTTCTTCGCCCCGGACTACGCGGGCATCATCCAGGGGATGCGCTTCAATAAAGTGGATATCGCCTGGTACGGCAACCTCTCCGCCATGGAAGCGGTGGACCGCGCCAACGGTCAGGTTTTTGCCCAGACCGTTGCGGCAGATGGCTCCCCGGGCTACTGGAGCGTGCTGATCGTTAACAAAGACAGCCCGATCAACAACCTCAACGACATGATCGCCAAACGCAAAGAGCTGACGTTTGGTAACGGCGACCCGAACTCGACGTCCGGCTTCCTCGTGCCGGGCTACTACGTCTTCGCGAAAAACAACATCTCCGCCAGCGATTTCAAACGCACGGTGAACGCCGGGCACGAAACCAACGCGCTGGCCGTGGCGAACGGGCAGGTAGACGTCGCCACCAACAACACCGAAAACCTCGACAAGCTGAAGACCTCCGCGCCGGACAAGCTGAAGGCGCTGAAGGTCATCTGGAAATCACCGCTGATCCCCGGCGACCCGATCGTGTGGCGCAAAAATCTCTCCGAAGGCACCAAGGACAAGGTCTACGACTTCTTCATGAACTACGGCAAAACGCCGGAAGAGAAAGGGGTTCTGGAGCGTCTGGGCTGGGCACCGTTCCGTGCCTCAAGCGATCTGCAGCTGGTCCCGATTCGCCAGCTGGCGCTGTTTAAACAGATGCAGGGCGTGAAGGATAACGCGGGTCTGAAGGAAGAGGAGAAGACCAGCAAAGTGTCGGAAATTAAGGCGCAGCTGGAAGATCTCGACCGTCTGACCGCCGCGCTGAGCGCCATGACCAGCGTGAATAAAGCGGTGCAGTAATGCTTTTCTACCCCTCACCCTAACCCTCTCCCCATAGGGGAGAGGGAACTGCCCGGTGCGGTTATTTCCCCCCTCGCCCCTTTGGGGAGAGGGTCGGGGTGAGGGGACATAAACCAACGGAGTTATCATGCAAACCATCACTCTCCCACCGCCAAAACGCAGCTGGTTTTCGCTCATAAGCTGGGCCATTCTGCTGGCGGTGCTCGTTATCTCCTGGAAGGGCGCGGAGATGGATCCGCTGCTGCTCTTCAAGGATTCCGGCAACATGGCCACCTTCGCCGCCGACTTCTTCCCGCCGGACTTCAGCCAGTGGCAGGACTACCTCGGTGAAATGGCGATCACGCTGCAAATCGCCGTCTGGGGCACCGCCCTCGCCGTGATCCTCTCCATTCCGTTTGGCCTGATGAGCGCCGAAAACATCGTGCCGTGGTGGGTATACCAGCCCATGCGCCGCCTGATGGACGCCTGCCGCGCCATCAACGAAATGGTCTTTGCAATGCTGTTCGTGGTGGCCGTCGGCCTCGGTCCGTTCGCGGGCGTGATGGCGCTGTTCATCCATACCACCGGCGTGCTCTCCAAGCTGCTCTCGGAAGCGGTCGAAGCCATCGAGCCCGGCCCGGTGGAAGGCATCCGCGCGACCGGTGCGAACAAAATCGAAGAGATCCTCTACGGCGTGCTGCCGCAGGTCATGCCGCTGCTCATCTCCTACTCCCTGTACCGCTTTGAGTCCAACGTCCGCTCCGCCACCGTTGTCGGCATGGTCGGCGCAGGCGGGATTGGCGTCACCCTGTGGGAAGCGATTCGCGGTTTCCAGTTCCAGCAAACCTGCGCGCTGATGGTGCTTATCATCGTCACCGTCAGCCTGCTGGATTTCCTTTCTCAACGTTTGCGTAAGCACTTCATCTGAGAAGCGAGGCTTTGTTTTATATGCACTTATCCAGACATCCGACCAGTTACCCCACCCGCTGGCAAGAGATTGCGGCAAAGCTCGAAGTGGAGCTGCGCACGCACTACCGCTGCGGTGACTACCTGCCCGCCGAGCAGCAGCTTGCCGACCGCTACGAGGTCAATCGTCATACCCTGCGCCGCGCCATCGACCAGCTGGTGGAGCGCGGCTGGGTGCAGCGTCGCCAGGGCGTGGGCGTGCTGGTGCTGATGCGCCCGTTTGACTATCCGCTCAACGCGCAGGCGCGCTTTAGCCAGAACCTGCTGGACCAGGGCAGCCATCCCACCAGCGAAAAGCTGCTCTCGGTACTGCGCCCGGCCTCCAGCCACGTGGCCGACGCGCTGGGGATCCAGGAGGGCGACAACGTCGTTCATCTGCGCACGTTGCGCCGGGTAAACGGCGTGGCGGTGTGCCAGATCGACCACTACTTCGCGGATCTTACCCTCTGGCCGGTGCTGCAACATTTTGCCAGCGGTTCCCTGCACGACTTCCTTCAGGACGCCACCGGCATTGCCCTCAAACGCACCCAGACGCGCATCAGCGCCCGCCGCGCGCAGGCGAAAGAGAGCAAGGTGCTGGAAATTCCCAACATGGCCCCGCTGCTCTGCGTGCGCACCCTCAACCACCGTGACGGCGACATCAACGCAACGGAATACTCCGTCAGCCTGACCCGCGCCGACATGATTGAATTTACCATGGAGCACTGAATGCACTTCGATACCGCCACCCGTCAGCGCTGGATGCGCGTGCTGGCCCACAGCCAGCCTGCCGCGCTGCACAGCCGCATGAAAACGCTCGGCCTGACGCCGGACTACGACACCATTCGCGCGCCGGAAATTGGCCTGGTACAAATTCAGGCGCGCATGGGCGGCACCGGCGAGCGCTTCTTCGCCGGTGACGCCACCCTTACCCGCGCGGCAATCCGCCTGCACAGCGGCACGCTGGGTTACAGCTATGTGCTCGGCCGCGATAAACCGCACGCCGAGCGCTGCGCGGTAATAGACGCGCTTTTACAGGAACAGCCGCATTTTCAGACGTTAATGGAAACCCTTATTGCCCCGCTGGAAGCCGACCGCGCCGCACGCATTGCCGCGCGTCAGGCCGAGGTAAACACCAGCCGGGTCGACTTCTTTACGCTCGTTCGCGGAGATAACGCATGACGCTTCAACCTGCTTTTACCCTTGCCGTTCAGGATGCCCAACAGAGTTTTCGTCGTCTGCTGAAGGCCATGAGCGAGCCCGGGGTGATCGTTTCGCTGCACCAGCTTTCGCAGGGCTGGCTACCGCTGAACCTCGCCTCCACCAGCGTGCTGCTGACCCTGGCCGACAACGACACCCCGGTGTGGCTGTCGGGCGCGTTACTGAACGATATCGCCAGCCAGAACCTGCGTTTTCACACCAGCGCACCGCTGGTCGATCGGCCCCAGCAGGCGGTCTTTGCCGTGGCCGACGAGCAAATCAGCCATGAGCAGCTGAATGCCCTGAGCGAAGGCAGTGCCGTCGCCCCTGAAACCAGCGCCACGCTGATTTTGCAGGTCTCCAGCCTGAGCGGCGGGCGCATGCTGCGCCTGACCGGTGCAGGTATTGCCGACGAACGCATGGTCGCGCCACGTCTGCCGGAGTGCATTATTCACGAGCTGACCGAGCGCCCGCATCCGTTCCCGCTGGGCATTGACCTGATCCTGACCTGCGGCGAGCGCCTGCTGGCGATCCCGCGGACCACTCACGTGGAGGTGTGCTGATGTACGTAGCCGTCAAAGGAGGCGAGAAGGCGATCGCCGCCGCCCATGCATTGCAGGAGCACAGACGACGGGGTGATGAACAGCTTCCCGAGCTCAGCGTCGCCCAGATTGAGCAGCAGCTAAACCTGGCCGTCGACCGGGTGATGACCGAAGGCGGCGTGGCCGACCGCGAGCTTGCAGCGCTGGCGCTGAAGCAGGCCAGCGGCGATAACGTCGAAGCCATCTTTCTGCTGCGCGCCTGGCGCACCACCGTTCCCCGCCTTGCCGTCAGCGAGCCGGTGAACACGGCGGAGATGCGCCTGGAGCGCCGCATTTCTGCCGTTTATAAAGATATTCCCGGCGGCCAGCTGCTTGGCCCGACTTATGACTATACCCATCGCCTGCTGGACTTCACCCTGCTGGCGAACGGCGAAGCCCCAACGCTCAGCACGTCAGACGCCGGGCAGGAACCGTCTCCGCACGTCTTCAGCCTGCTGGCAAACCAGGGGCTGGCGAAGGCGGAAGAAGATACGGGCGCACAGCCCGACGACATCACCCGCACGCCGCCGGTTTACCCCTGCTCGCGCTCGTCCCGCCTGCAGCAGCTGATGCGCGGCGACGAAGGCTACCTGCTGGCGCTCGCCTACTCTACCCAGCGCGGCTACGGGCGCAACCACCCGTTCGCGGCGGAGATCCGCAGCGGCTATATCGACGTTGAAATCGTGCCGGAAGAGCTGGGTTTTGCGGTGAACGTCGGCGAACTGCTGATGACCGAGTGCGAAATGGTCAACGGCTTTGTCGCGCCAGAAGATGAAGATCCGCATTTTACCCGCGGCTACGGCCTGGTGTTTGGCCTCGGCGAACGCAAGGCGATGGCAATGGCGCTGGTTGACCGCGCCCTGCAGGCGCCGGACTACGGCGAACATGTCTCCGGCCCGGCGCAGGACGAGGAGTTCGTGCTGGCCCACGCGGATAACGTCGAGGCCGCGGGCTTTGTCTCGCACCTCAAGCTGCCGCACTACGTCGATTTCCAGGCCGAACTGGAACTGCTGAAACGCCTGCAACGGGAGCGCGCCAATGGCTAACTTAAGCGGCTACAACTTTGCCTATCTGGATGAGCAAACCAAACGCATGATCCGCCGCGCCATCTTAAAAGCGGTCGCGATCCCCGGCTATCAGGTGCCGTTCGGCGGCCGTGAAATGCCGATGCCCTACGGCTGGGGGACGGGCGGCATCCAGCTTACCGCCAGCGTCATTGGCGAGGCGGACGTGCTGAAGGTCATCGACCAGGGCGCGGACGACACCACCAACGCCGTATCGATCCGCAACTTCTTTAAGCGCGTAACGGGGGTGAACACCACCGAAAAAACCGAAGACGCGACGCTGATCCAGACCCGGCACCGCATCCCGGAGACCCCGCTGACGGAAGATCAGATTTTGATTTTCCAGGTGCCGATCCCGGAGCCGCTGCGCTTTATCGAGCCGCGCGAAACCGAAACCCGCACCATGCACGCGCTGGAGGAGTACGGGATCATGCAGGTCAAGCTCTATGAAGATATCGCCCGCTTCGGCAACATCGCCACCACCTACGCCTATCCGGTGAAGGTGAACGGTCGCTACGTGATGGACCCGTCGCCGATCCCGAAATTCGATAACCCGAAGATGGACATGATGCCCGCCCTGCAGCTCTTTGGCGCCGGACGCGAAAAACGCATCTACGCCGTCCCGCCCTGGACGCGCGTCGAAAGCCTGGATTTTGACGATCACCCGTTTACGGTGCAGGAGTGGGACGAGCCGTGCGCCATCTGCGGCTCGACGCACAGCTATCTGGATGAAGTGGTGCTGGACGACACGGGCAAACGGATGTTTGTCTGCTCCGACACCGATTACTGCCGCCAACAGAGCGAGGCGAACGCCCAATGAAACCGCTGCTTTCGGTTAATAACCTGACCCATCTTTATGCGCCGGGAAAAGGCTTCAGCGACGTGTCGTTTGAGCTGTGGCCGGGCGAAGTGCTGGGCATTGTCGGCGAGTCCGGCTCCGGCAAAACCACCCTGCTGAAGTCTATCTCCGCGCGCCTGACGCCGCAGAACGGCGACATTTTGTATGAAGGCAGGTCGCTGTACGGCATGAGCGAAGCCGAGCGCCGCCGCCTGCTGCGCACCGAGTGGGGCGTGGTGCACCAGCACCCGATGGACGGCCTGCGCCGTCAGGTATCGGCGGGAGGCAACATCGGCGAACGGCTGATGGCCACCGGCGCGCGCCACTACGGCAGCATTCGCGCTACGGCGCAGCGCTGGCTTGAAGAGGTTGAGATCCCCGCCTCGCGCATCGACGACCTGCCCACCACCTTCTCCGGCGGCATGCAGCAGCGTTTACAGATCGCCCGCAACCTGGTCACTCATCCGAAGCTGGTGTTTATGGATGAGCCCACCGGTGGGCTGGACGTCTCGGTGCAGGCGCGCCTGCTCGACCTGCTGCGCGGTCTGGTGGTGGAGCTGAACCTTGCCGTGGTGATTGTCACCCACGATCTGGGCGTTGCGCGCCTGCTGGCGGACCGCCTGCTGGTGATGAAGCAGGGCCAGGTGGTGGAAAGTGGGCTAACCGACCGCGTGCTCGACGATCCTCATCATCCGTATACCCAGCTGCTGGTGTCATCTGTTTTGCAGAACTGATGCTCATTCGCCGGGTGGCGCTGCGCTTACCCGGCAAGTCGATTCGCGAGGCCAAAATGATTCACGTTGAAAATGTCAGTAAAACCTTTGTGCTCCATCAGCAAAACGGCGTGCGCCTGCCGGTGCTGCAAAACGCCTCTCTGGACGTCAGCAAGGGCGAATGCGTGGTGCTGCACGGCCACTCCGGCAGCGGCAAATCCACCCTGCTGCGCTCCCTGTATGCCAACTATCTGCCGGACGAAGGCCATATCCGCATACGCCATAACGAAGAGTGGGTCGATCTGGTGCAGGCTCCGGCGCGCAAGGTGCTGGAAGTGCGCCGCTCGACGATCGGCTGGGTCAGCCAGTTTCTGCGGGTGATCCCGCGGATCTCCGCCCTGGACGTGGTGATGCAGCCCCTGCTTGATCTCGGCGTGCCGCGGGAAACCTGCGTCGCCAAAGCGTCCAGCCTGCTCGCGCGCCTCAACGTGCCGGAGCGCCTGTGGCACCTTGCCCCGTCGACCTTTTCCGGCGGCGAGCAGCAGCGCGTGAACATCGCGCGCGGCTTTGTCGTCGACTACCCGATTCTGCTGCTGGATGAACCCACCGCCTCGCTCGATGATAAAAACAGCGCGGCAGTGGTTGAGCTGATCGAACAGGCCAAAGCGCGCGGGGCGGCGATCGTCGGGATCTTCCACGACGACGCCGTACGCAACCGCGTGGCGGACAGGCTGCATCCGATGGGGGAAAACGCATGATTATCAATAACGTCAGGCTGGTGCTGGAAAACGAGGTTGTGGAGGGTTCGGTCGACGTCCGGGACGGCGTCATCCGCTCGTTTGCCGAAACCCAGAGCCGCTCCCCCGAGGCGATGAACGGCGAAGGCGGCTGGCTGCTGCCGGGGCTGATCGAACTGCATACCGATAATCTCGATAAATTCTTCACTCCACGCCCGAAGGTGGACTGGCCTGCCCATTCGGCGATGAGCAGCCACGACGCGCTGATGGTCGCCAGCGGCATCACTACCGTACTGGATGCGGTAGCGATTGGCGACGTGCGCGACGGCGGCGATCGCCTGGAGAATCTGGAGAAGATGATTAACGCCGTGGAAGAGACGCAAAAACGCGGCCTCAACCGCGCCGAGCACCGTCTGCACCTGCGCTGCGAATTGCCGCACCACACCACCCTGCCGCTGTTTGAAAAACTGGTTGGCCGCGATCCGGTCTCGCTGGTCTCGCTGATGGATCACTCGCCGGGGCAGCGCCAGTTCGCCAACATAGAGAAATATCGGGAATACTATCAGGGCAAATACGCCCTCAGCGATGCGGAGATGGCGCGCTACGAAGAGGAGCAGCTTCAGCTTGCGGCGCGGTGGTCGCAGCCGAACCGACTTTCGATTGCCGCAATGTGCCGTGACCGCAACATCGCGCTGGCCAGCCATGACGACGCCACGCACGACCACGTGCGTGAATCCCACCAGCTTGGCAGCGTCATAGCCGAATTTCCCACCACCTTCGAGGCGGCAGAAGCCTCGCGTAAGCACGGTATGAACGTGCTGATGGGCGCGCCGAACGTCGTGCGCGGCGGTTCGCACTCCGGCAATGTGGCGGCAAGTTCGCTCGCCTCCCTCGGCCTGCTGGATATCCTCTCTTCCGATTACTACCCCGCCAGCCTGCTGGATGCGGCCTTCCGCGTGGCGGACGACGAGGAGAACAGCTTCACCCTGCCGCAGGCGATTCGCCTGGTGACGAAAAACCCGGCCACCGCGCTTCACCTTCACGATCGCGGTGAAATCGCCGAAGGCAAGCGGGCCGATCTGGTGCTGGCCCACCGTAAGGGCGAACACGTTCATATCGACCACGTCTGGCGTCAGGGAAAAAGGGTGTTTTGATGGGAAGATTAATCTGGCTAATGGGCCCGTCCGGCTCCGGTAAAGACAGCCTGCTGTCGGCGCTACGGCAGCGGGAACATTCACAGCTGCTGGTGGCGCACCGCTACATTACGCGCGCCGCTAACGCCGGAAGCGAGAACCATATCGCCCTGAGCGAGCAGGAGTTTTTTACCCGCGCCGGGCAAAACCTGCTGGCGCTCAGCTGGCACGCCAACGGCTTTTACTATGGCGTGGGCATTGAGATCGATCTCTGGCTGCACGCGGGGTTCGACGTGCTGGTTAACGGCTCGCGGGCGCATCTCCCGCAGGCTCGCGCCCGATACGAAACGGCGCTGCTGCCGATCTGTTTACAGGTTTCTCCGGACGTTTTGCGCAGCAGGCTGCAAAACCGGGGACGCGAGAACGCGCGCGAGATAGACGAGCGGCTGGCGCGCGCGGCGCGCTACGCCCCGTCCGGGTGTCACGTCCTCAATAACGACGGAAGTTTGCTACAGTCAGTCGAGACCTTTCTATCCCTTATCCGCCAGAAGGAGAGACAGCATGCCTGACTGCCAGCTTCGCCCCGCCTCGGCCGAGGATGCACAGAGCGTTTACGCCCTTATCTGCGAGCTTAAGCAGTGTGAATTCGATCGCCAGGCGTTTCACGCCGGATTTCTTGCCAACCTTCAGGATCACAATATGCGCTACCAGCTTGCCGAGCTGGACGGGCAGGTCATCGGCATGATCGGCCTGCACATGCAGTTTCACCTGCACCACGCCCGCTGGATCGGCGAGATCCAGGAGCTGGTCGTGATGCCGCAGGCGCGCGGGCTGAAGGTGGGCAGTCAGCTGCTCGCCTGGGCAGAAGATTTCGCGCGACAGGCCGGCGCCGAGCTGACCGAGCTCTCCACCAGCGTGAAGCGCGTGGACGCGCATCGTTTTTACGTTCGTGAAGGGTACACGCAAAGCCATTTCCGATTCACCAAACCGCTGTAGAGGTGCGCCATGAGTCTGACGATCGCGTTAACGGGTACCGGAGGCGCGCAGCTGGTGCCGGTTTTTGGCTGCGACTGCGCGGCGTGCCGCCGGGCGCGTTTGCAGGAGAATTATCGTCGTCGCCCCTGCAGCGCGGCCGTTAAGTTCAACGATGCGGTCACCTTGCTTGACGCGGGGATCCCGCACCTGATGGACGACTGGCCCGCGGGCAGCTTCCAGCAGTTTTTGCTTACCCATTATCATATGGATCACGTTCAGGGGCTGTTCCCCCTGCGCTGGGGCGTGGGCGCGACGATCCCGGTCTACGGGCCGCCTGACGACGCAGGCTGCGACGACCTGTTTAAACATCCTGGCCTACTGGATTTCAGCCACACGGTCGAGCCGTTTGTGACGTTTGAGCTACAGGGTCTGCGGGTCACGCCGCTGCCGCTCAACCATTCAAAGCTTACCTTTGGTTATCTGCTGGAGTCTGCCCACAGCCGGGTGGCGTGGCTTTCGGATACCGCCGGCCTGCCGGATAAAACGGTGAAGTTCCTGCTCAACAACCAGCCGCAGGCGATGATTATCGACTGTAGCCATGAACCTCGCCCGGAGACGCCGCGCAACCATTGCGATTTAAACACCGTGATTGCGCTGAACGAGGTGATTGGCTGTCCGCAGGTGATCCTGACGCATATCAGCCATCAGTTTGACGTGTGGATGATGGATAACCCGCTGCCGGACGGCATCGAAGCGGGATATGACGGCATGGTACTGGTGCTGGACTAAGCGATTTCCCTCTCCTGCGGGAGAGGGCATCAGGCAGCCCCTACCACCGTTCGTAATCCTCTTCCAGCCTGCGTTCATCCTCTTCTAGCCGACGTCGGTCATCATCCAGTTGGCGCTGGCGTTCGTCCAGGCGGCGGCGCCTGTCTTCGAGCTGTCGGCGGCGATCGTCGTACTGCCGGCTGTCGGTTTGACGGCTGCGATCGTAACGATCGTCATCATCGTCATTACGGCTGCTGCCGGGGTTATAGGCGTCGTTGATCGCCTGCTGAATATTGCCAATGGCATCATCAATCACATCGGCATGCGCCAGCTGGCTGGTTAAAGTCAGCAGACCCCATAGCAGGGCGGTAGAGTAACGTTTCATAAGGCCAGACTCGCAGGTGAACTGGCCTTAAGGTAATGACTGGCTACTGGCTGGTGTAGCGGAGGAATCTCAAATTATCATCACCTGAGCAGCGCCGCTCAGGCTTGCCGAAGGTTTATTCAACCCCCGTCACCTCCCCCTGCCCTTTCGACACGTCAATTTTGACGATTGCCTGTTTTTCGTCAGGGTTTTGCCCGACAAAGGGTCGTAAAGTCAGGAAATACCCACAACAAAAACATGGCATAGAAGCTGCATAATGGGCAGGTAAGAACTGTTTAACTGGAGCAAAGTGATGAAAAAAGTCGTCACGGTTTGCCCTTATTGTGCCTCAGGTTGCAAGATCCACCTGGTGGTCGATAACGGCAAAATCGTCCGGGCGGAAGCGGCGCAGGGTAAAACCAATCAGGGCACGCTGTGCCTGAAAGGATACTACGGCTGGGATTTTATTAACGATACCCAAATCCTCACGCCACGCCTGAAAACCCCTATGATCCGCCGCGAGCGCGGCGGCAAGCTGGAAGCCGTCTCCTGGGATGAGGCGCTGGATTACGTCGCCTCGCGCCTCAGCGCTATTAAGGCCAAGTATGGACCCGATGCGATTCAGACTACCGGCTCCTCCCGCGGAACCGGGAATGAAACCAACTATGTAATGCAAAAATTCGCGCGCGCCGTTATTGGTACCAATAACGTTGACTGCTGCGCTCGCGTCTGACACGGCCCATCGGTTGCAGGTCTGCACCAGTCGGTCGGTAACGGCGCAATGAGTAATGCCATTAATGAGATTGATAACACCGATCTGGTGTTTATCTTTGGCTATAACCCGGCGGATTCTCACCCCATCGTTGCGAACCACGTGATTCGCGCCAAACAGAACGGGGCGAAAATTATCGTCTGCGATCCGCGCAAAATCGAAACCGCGCGCATTGCCGATATGCACATCGCACTGAAAAACGGCTCGAATATCGCGCTGCTGAATGCGATGGGGCACGTCATTATTGAGGAGAGCCTGTACGACCAGGCGTTTGTTGCAAGCCGTACGGAAGGGTTTGAGGAGTACCGGAAAATCGTCGAAGGCTATACGCCGGAGTCGGTGGAAGCGATAACCGGGGTAAGCGCGCAGGAGATCCGCCAGGCGGCACGTATGTATGCCGGGGCCAAAACCGCCGCCATCCTCTGGGGTATGGGCGTGACCCAGTTCTATCAGGGCGTGGAAACCGTGCGCTCGCTGACCAGCCTCGCCATGCTGACCGGCAATCTGGGTAAAGCGCATACGGGCGTGAACCCGGTGCGTGGCCAGAATAACGTGCAGGGTGCGTGCGATATGGGTGCGCTGCCGGATACCTATCCAGGCTATCAGTACGTAAAATTCCCGGAAAACCGCGAGAAGTTTGCGAAGGCCTGGGGCGTGGAGAGCCTGCCGGAACATACCGGATATCGCATCAGCGAGCTGCCGCACCGTGCGGCGCATGGTGAAGTGCGTGCGGCGTACATCATGGGTGAAGATCCGCTCCAGACCGACGCCGAGCTGTCCGCGGTGCGCAAAGGCTTTGAGGATCTGGAGCTGGTCATCGTCCAGGATATCTTTATGACCAAAACCGCGGCGGCGGCGGATGTGATTTTACCGTCGACCTCCTGGGGCGAGCATGAAGGTGTCTATACGGCGGCAGACCGCGGCTTCCAGCGCTTCTTTAAGGCGGTTGAGCCGAAATGGGATCTGAAAACCGACTGGCAAATCATCAGCGAAATCGCCACCCGCATGGGCTACCCGATGCACTACAACAATACCCAGGAGATCTGGGACGAGCTGCGTCATCTTTGCCCGGACTTCTACGGTGCTACCTATGAAAAAATGGGTGAGCTGGGCTACATCCAGTGGCCGTGCCGGGACGAGTCGGAGGACGATCGGGGAACGTCTTATCTCTTTGAGGAGAAATTCGATACCCCGAACGGGCTGGCGCAGTTCTTCACCTGCGACTGGGTCGCGCCGATCGATAAACTCACCGATGAGTATCCGATGGTGCTCTCCACCGTGCGCGAAGTGGGCCACTACTCCTGTCGTTCGATGACCGGTAACTGTGCCGCGCTGGCGGCGCTGGCGGACGAACCGGGCTACGCGCAAATCAACACCGCCGACGCCGAGCGGCTCGGTATTGAGGATGAAGCGCTGGTGTGGGTGAACTCCCGTAAGGGCCGCATCATTACCCGCGCGCAGGTTAGCGACCGTCCGAACAAAGGCGCGGTGTATATGACCTACCAGTGGTGGATTGGCGCCTGTAACGAACTGGTGACGGAGAACTTAAGCCCGATAACCAAAACGCCGGAGTATAAGTACTGCGCCGTAAACGTGGAGCCCATAGCGGATCAGCGCGCTGCGGAACAGTATGTGATCGACGAATATAACAAGCTGAAAGCCCGCCTGCGTGAAAGCGCAATGGGATGACGCTGTTAATTATTCAATGAATAAATGGGGTGAAAGATTCACCCCATTATTATTTCTGACATAACTATTAATAATATCTATAAATATCTCTGAAGGCGTCTCGCAGAAAAATGTAATTCACAAGAAAATGAATTACATCTTTGCATTTTGATTCAGGCAGATAAGATATGCGGCGGGTGCTTAAGGCTTTCTGTCTTGAGCATGGTTGAGGGACAGAAGGTGGAAAGCCCCGGGAAATCGTCATTTACCCGAGGCTACCCCTCAACTACCAACAGGTTGAAAGTAGCCTCTTATTCTATTTTTCACAAGGAGTAAAAGGCATGACGCCATTAAAATCTGCGTTAGGCATCGTCTTTATTATTTGCCTGACGATAGTGGTATTTACCTTTATTACTCGCGGCAAGCTATGCGAGTTTTCAATTAAGGGTGAACATCGGGAGGTGGCGGCGAAATTAGCCTGCAACGCAGGCTAACCTCTTCGGGCGGAGCGACGGTTCCGCCCGGCTTGTAGGATGCTGAGGTCTTAACGCACCCGTTTTTTTCTTCTGTCACCACGACTATACTGCGCGGCATGTACCCAGATGATAAGAATCCATGAAATCCATTTTTTTGTTGTTGTTATTTTTTATCGCTTTTGCCCACGCCGACGAGATTGGCAGCCAGTATAAAAAGCAGGCTGAAGCCGGCGATGCGCGCGCGCAGTATTATCTCGCTGACACCTGGTTCAGCTCCGGCGATAGCGCGCAGGCGGCACGGTGGGCAGAAAAAGCGGCAAAAGGCGGCGACGTCGACGCCATGGCGCTGCTGTCGCAAATCCTCTTTACGCAGGGCGACTATGCGCAGGCTAAAGCCCTGGCCCAGCAGGCGAACATTGCCGGCAGCAAACGCGGCGCAATCATGCTGGCGCGGTTGCTGGTGAACACGCAGGCGGGCAGTACCGATTACCCACAGGCCATCAGGCTGCTGCAAACGGCTACCGAAGACATCGATAGCGACTCGGCGGTAGACGCGCAGCTGCTGCTGGGGCTGATTTATGCCAACGGTGTAGAAGTGGCGCAGGATGACGTGCAGGCCGCGTCGTGGTTCAAGCGGAGTTCAGCCCTGTCACGCACGGGCTATGCGGAGTACTGGGCAGGAATGCTGTTCAGGCAGGGCGAGAAAGGCTTTATCGCGCCGAATAAACAGAAAGCGCTCTACTGGTTGAACCTGAGCTGTACCGAGGGGTTTGATACGGGGTGCGAGGAGTTTGATGCGCTGAGCGGGGAGTAGAACCCCCTCACCCTGCCCCTCTCCCCACTGGGGAGAGGGAAGGATACGTTACATCACTGGTCAGCCGTCTTATCAAAACGGCCCAGCACGTCGCGTTCATACGCGAGCGCTTTTTTACGGTCGAACTTGTGTTCCCACTTGGAGATAACCAACACCGCGAGCGCATTGCCCACCACGTTCAGCGCGGTACGCGCCATATCGAGGATACGGTCCACACCGGCGATAAACGCCAGGCCTTCCAGCGGAATACCGACGCTGCCCAGCGTTGCCAGCAGCACCACGAACGAGACGCCCGGCACGCCTGCGATACCCTTTGAGGTCACCATCAGGGTCAACACCAGCACGATTTCCTGCCACAGCGACAGGTCAATGCCGTACAGCTGAGCGATGAAGATTGCCGCAATACTCTGATACAGCGTTGAACCATCCAGGTTGAAGGAGTAACCGGTCGGTACAACGAAGCTGGTAATGGAGGCCGGCGCACCGTAGGCCTCCATCTTCTCAATGATACGCGGCAGCACGCTCTCGGAGCTTGCCGTGGAGTACGCCAGAATCAGCTCATCTTTCAGAATGCGGATCAGGATCCAGATACTGAGCCCGCACAGACGCGCCACAATCCCCAGCACCACCAGCGCGAAGAACAGGATCGCGAAGTGCACCAGAATCACCAGCTTCGCCAGCGGCCACAGGGAAGCAAAGCCGAAGTTCGCCACGGTCACGGCGATCAGCGCAAAGACCCCGACCGGAGCATAGCGCATCACCATGTGGGTCACTTTGAACATGGTTTCAGAGATAGAGCGGAACACGGTTACCAGCGGTTCACGGTGCGTCGCCGGGAGTGAAGAGAGTCCCAGACCGAAGAGAACCGAGAAGAAGATGATCGGCAGCATCTCGCCCTTCGCCATCGATGCCACGATGTTGGTCGGAACCAGCGACAGGATCGTGCCCATCAGACCGTGCGCATGGCTCTGCACGTCGGCGGTGGTGCTTTGATATTTCGAAATATCCACCGTCGCCAGCTGCGACATATCGATCCCGGAACCTGGCTGGAACACGTTCGCCAGGGTAATGCCGAGAATGATGGCAACCGTAGTGATCACTTCGAAATAGATAATTGTTTTTGCACCGATGCGGCCCAGCTGTTTCGCATCACCCACTCCGGCGATACCGACCACCAGCGTCGAGATCACAATCGGTACAACGATCATCTTGATCAGATGAATAAAGATATCGCCCGCCGGCGAGAGAAGGTTCGCAATCAGCCACTCGCGGCTGTCACTATGATAATGGAGATAACTGCCCAGCAAGATGCCCAGCACAAGGGCCAGCAGGATCTGCCAGGCCAGGCTGACTTTCAAATTTTTCATAGAAACTGACTTCCTCAATGAAATCTCCGCACCATCAAAACTGCATGAATATGGAGACATACTGAAAGGGTATGAATTGTGTTGCGTTGGTTTATGGGATTTTTTAACGCGGCGTATGAGTATCATTTGCACGGCATGCTGCGCAAGCCTTAAAAAACAAGGCATTTCACTGCAAAAAGGGTCAATGACGGTAATTTATAACAATACGCATAAATAACCGTTTGTTATACAAACTATTTTCACTTCAAAAAAGTGAATAATTCTTCAGTTGAATTATTTCCCTTCAAAGTTTCATTCGCTCAATTTTCATACTATTCAAACATTGCGTGATCTGTCGCCCAAATACTAAACAAAGCTTGTAAAGCCCCTACTATTAACGTTTTTGCGACATATTATTAACATCTTACAAGGAGAAAAAAAGCCATGAGCCAAATACACAAACACGACATTCCCGCAAACATTGCGGACCGTTGCCTGATCAACCCGGAGCAGTACCACGAGAAATATCAGCAATCCGTATCCAGCCCTGACGCATTCTGGGGTGAGCAGGGCCATATCCTCGACTGGATCAAACCTTATCAGAAGGTAAAGAACACCTCCTTCGCGCCGGGCAACGTCTCCATTAAATGGTATGAAGACGGCACGCTGAACCTGGCGGCGAACTGCCTGGACCGCCACCTGGCGGAACGCGGCAACGAAACGGCTATTATCTGGGAAGGCGACGATGCCTCTCAGAGCAAACATATCTCCTATAAAGAGCTGCACCGCGACGTGTGCCGCTTCGCCAACGTCCTGCTGGCCCAGGGCATTAAAAAGGGCGACGTGGTGGCTATCTATATGCCAATGGTGCCGGAAGCCGCAGTGGCGATGCTGGCCTGCGCGCGCATTGGCGCCATCCACTCCGTTATCTTCGGCGGCTTTTCACCGGAAGCGGTTGCCGGACGCATCGTTGACTCGAACTCGAAGCTGGTGATCACCGCTGACGAAGGCGTGCGCGCCGGGCGCGGTATCCCGCTGAAGAAAAACGTCGACGACGCGCTGAAAAACCCGAGCGTAAAATCCGTCACGAACGTCATTGTGCTTAAGCGCACCGGCGGCAAAATCGACTGGAACGAGGGGCGCGACCTGTGGTGGAGCGACCTGATTGAAAACGCCAGCGACCAGCACCAGCCGGAAGAGATGAACGCGGAAGATCCGCTGTTTATCCTTTATACCTCCGGCTCCACCGGCAAGCCAAAAGGCGTCCTCCATACCACCGGCGGCTATCTGGTTTACGCGGCCACGACCTTTAAATACGTTTTCGACTACCATCCGGGCGACATCTACTGGTGCACCGCCGACGTGGGCTGGGTCACCGGTCACAGCTACCTGCTGTACGGTCCGCTGGCCTGCGGCGCAACGACGCTTATGTTTGAAGGCGTACCGAACTGGCCGACCCCGGCGCGTATGTGCCAGGTGGTGGATAAGCACCAGGTCAACATTCTCTACACCGCGCCGACGGCCATCCGCGCGCTGATGGCGGAAGGCGACAAGGCCATCGAAGGCACCGATCGCTCATCCCTGCGTATTCTCGGATCCGTAGGCGAGCCTATCAACCCGGAAGCCTGGGAGTGGTACTGGAAGAAAATCGGCAACGAGAAGTGCCCGGTGATGGACACCTGGTGGCAGACCGAAACCGGCGGCTTCATGATCGCCCCAATGCCCGGCGCTACGCGGCTGAAAGCCGGCTCCGCAACTCAGCCGTTCTTTGGCGTGCAGCCTGCGCTGGTGGATAACGAAGGCAACCCGCAGGAAGGCGCTACCGAAGGCAACCTGGTGATCGTCGACTCCTGGCCGGGACAGGCGCGTACCCTGTTCGGCGATCATGAGCGCTTCGAACAGACCTACTTCTCCACCTTTAAAAACATGCACTTCAGCGGCGACGGCGCGCGCCGTGATGAAGACGGATATTACTGGATCACCGGGCGCGTGGACGACGTGCTTAACGTCTCCGGCCACCGTCTCGGCACGGCAGAGATTGAATCGGCGCTGGTGTCACATCCGAAAATCGCCGAAGCGGCGGTTGTTGGCATTCCGCACAACATTAAGGGCCAGGCGATTTACGCCTACGTTACCCTGAACCACGGCGAAGAGCCGTCTCCAGAGCTGTATACCGAGGTGCGTAACTGGGTGCGTAAGGAGATCGGCCCGCTTGCCACGCCGGACGTACTGCACTGGACGGACTCCTTACCAAAAACCCGTTCCGGCAAAATTATGCGCCGAATCCTGCGCAAAATCGCGGCTGGAGACACCAGTAACCTCGGCGACACCTCGACGCTTGCCGATCCTGGCGTGGTGGACAAACTGCTCGAAGAGAAGCAGGCCATCGCAATGCCATCGTAATCTTTTCTCCCTCTCCCTGTGGGAGAGGGCCGGGGTGAGGGCATCAGACCGCACCTTCCTCCCTTCACCCTAACCCTCTCCCCATAGGGGAGAGGGGATAAAACAAACCAACCTTACTTCTGGAGATTTCTGTGATGAATAACGATATTTGTCAGCAGATAGAGAATAGTGCGCACTACAGGGAGCTGGTCGAAAAACGGCAACGGTTTGCCTTCTTGCTTTCCATCATCATGCTGATCATCTACGTCGGCTTTATTCTGCTGATCGCCTTTGCCCCCCAGTGGCTCGGCACGCCGCTGCACGCCGGAACCAGCGTCACGCGCGGTATCCCGATTGGCATTGGCGTTATTGTGATTTCATTTCTGCTGACCGGCGTCTACGTCTGGCGCGCGAACGGCGAATTCGATCGCCTTAATAAAGCGGTACTGCAAGAGGTAAAAGCATCATGAAGCGAGTCCTGACGGCGCTTGCTGCCACTCTTCCCTTTGCCGCCCACGCGGCAGATGCCCTTACCGGCGAGGTCCAGCGCCAGCCTACCAACTGGCAGGCGATTGTTATGTTCCTGATTTTCGTCGTGCTGACGCTGTACATCACCTACTGGGCGTCAAAGCGCGTGCGCTCCCGTAACGATTACTACACCGCGGGCGGCAATATTACCGGCTTCCAGAACGGGCTGGCGATTGCGGGTGATTTTATGTCTGCCGCCTCCTTCCTCGGGATTTCTGCGCTGGTCTATACCTCCGGCTATGACGGCCTGATCTACTCACTCGGGTTCCTCGTCGGCTGGCCGATCATTCTGTTCCTGATTGCCGAGCGCCTGCGTAACCTTGGCCGCTATACCTTTGCGGACGTGGCCTCCTATCGTCTGAAGCAAGGCCCTATCCGCATGCTCTCCGCCTGCGGTTCGCTGGTGGTGGTGGCCCTGTATCTGATCGCTCAGATGGTGGGTGCAGGCAAGCTGATCGAGCTGCTGTTCGGCCTGAACTACCACGTCGCGGTGGTGCTGGTTGGCGTGCTGATGGTGATGTACGTCCTGTTCGGCGGCATGCTCGCCACAACCTGGGTGCAGATCATCAAAGCCGTGCTGCTGCTGTTCGGCGCGAGCTTCATGGCCTTTATGGTGATGAAGCACGTGGGCTTCAGCTTCAATAATCTGTTTACCGAAGCGATGGCGGTGCACCCGAAAGGGGAAGCGATCATGAGCCCGGGCGGGCTGGTGAAAGATCCGATATCCGCGCTCTCTCTCGGTCTCGGCCTGATGTTCGGTACCGCAGGCCTGCCGCATATCCTGATGCGCTTCTTCACGGTATCAGACGCGCGTGAGGCGCGTAAGAGCGTGTTCTACGCCACCGGCTTTATGGGTTATTTCTACATCCTGACCTTTATCATCGGCTTCGGCGCGATCATGCTGGTGGGTGCAAACCCGGCGTTTAAGGACGCGGCGGGCGCGCTGATCGGCGGTAACAACATGGCGGCGGTGCATCTGGCCGACGCGGTGGGCGGTAACCTGTTCCTCGGCTTTATCTCTGCCGTGGCCTTCGCCACCATCCTCGCGGTGGTTGCAGGGCTGACGCTGGCTGGCGCGTCTGCGGTATCCCACGACCTTTACGCCAACGTCTTCCGTAAAGGCGCAAGCGAGCGCGATGAGCTGAAGGTCTCCAAAATTACCGTGCTGGTGCTGGGCGTGGTGGCGATCCTGCTGGGCATTCTGTTTGAGAAGCAGAACATCGCCTTTATGGTGGGGCTGGCCCTCTCGATTGCCGCAAGCTGTAACTTCCCGATCATTCTGCTCTCCATGTACTGGTCAAAACTGACCACCCGAGGGGCAATGATTGGCGGCTGGCTGGGGCTGCTGACGGCGGTGATTTTGATGATCCTCGGCCCGACCATCTGGGTGCAGATCCTCGGTCACGAAAGCGCGATCTTCCCGTATGAATACCCGGCGCTGTTCTCCATTGCCGTGGCGTTTATCGGGATCTGGTTCTTCTCGGCTACCGATAATTCACCGGAGGGTAACCTGGAGCGTGAGAAATTCCGCGCCCAGTTTATCCGCTCGCAAACCGGCCTGGGCGTTGAGCAGGGCCGCGCGCACTAAGCCTTACTCCCCGGCCGCTCCGGCCGGGGTTTTAAAACATCACCCACGCCACCAGCGGTGCAATCAGCACCATCAGAACGCCCGAAAGCATCATCACCAGGCTTGCCACGACCCCTTCCTGCTGGCCGAGCTCGTACGAACGCGCCGTCCCCGCACCGTGCGACGCCGCGCCAAACCCTGCCCCTTTCGCCATCCCTTCGCGGATAGAAAGCCGCAGGAACAGCACATCCCCCACCGCCATACCAAAGACGCCCGTGACCACCACAAACAGCGCCACCAGATCCGGCTGTCCGCCGAGCGGCTTAGCGGCCGCCAGCGCAAACGGCGTGGTCACCGAACGCACGGCCAGGCTGCGCTGAATTTCATCGGACAGGGTAAACAGCCGCGCCAGCCAGACGGAACTGCACACCGCCACCACCGTCGCGGTGATAACGCCCGCGCTGAGGGACATCCAGTGACGTTTGATAACGCGCAGATTGTCATACACCGGCACCGCAAAGGCGACGGTAGCCGGGCCGAGCAGCCACAGCAGCCAGTGGGATTCGCCGATGTAGTTCTGCCAGGAGATATGGCCGAAGACCAGCATCAGCACCAGCAGGATCGGCGTAAAAACCAGCGGCATCAGCGGCAGCGCGCGAAAGCGGCGATACAGGCGCTTGTTGGCATAGTAGATCGCCACCGTCGCAATCAGGCACAGCACGCTTATCTGAAAGTTAGTCATGCTTGTGCCTGCTGATTTCAAACCGATACACCTTATCCACCACCCAGGCGGTGGCGCCCAGCACCATCAGCGTGCTCAGGGCGATAACCGCGAAGATGCGCCAGCCGTCGACCATCAGCAGCTGCGCATAGTTCACCACCGCCACCACGGCCGGCACGAAGAACAGCAGCATCTCCGCCAGCAGCCAGCGCGCGCCGGCCCGCACCCAGCTAAGGGGCAAGGCGCGCGAGAGGATCAGCGTCAGCATCAGCACCATCCCCACCAGGTTGGCGGGTAAAGGCAGATGCAGCCAGTCGACAAGATATTCCGCAAAAACAAACAGTCCCGCGTAGAGCAGTACCTGAACCGGTACCTGGAGTCGTTGCACAACGGCAGGCGTAACACGGCTTAACGCCACGGCCATGGGGGTTTTCCTCAGAAATGAGACGAGGCGCCAGTATAGTGAGCGTACGTAATCGACTGAAATGAATTAAAATCATCGAAGGTATAGTTTCGAGGAATAATCATGGACATAAGAACGCTGCGCTATTTTGTCGAGGTGGTTCGCCAGCAAAGTTTTACCCGCGCAGCGGAGAAGTTGTTCGTTACCCAGCCCACCATCAGCAAGATGCTGAAAAACCTTGAGGATGAGCTGAACTGTACCCTGCTGATCCGCGACGGACGCAAGCTGCTGCTGACCGATACCGGACGCGTGGTGTTCGAACGCGGGCTGGCGATCCTCGCAGAGTTCCGCCAGCTGGAGGCCGAGCTTGGCGATATCAACCACCTGACGAAGGGGCTGCTGCGGCTCGGCATTCCGCCGATGGTCGGCATGATGATGGCCGGACCGATAAGCCTGTTCCGCCAGCGCTACCCCGGCGTTGAGCTAAAAATTTCCGAGTTTGGCGGCCTGACCGTGCAGCAGGCGGTGATGAACGGCGAGCTGGACGTTGCCATGACGGCCCTTCCCGTGGAGGAAGAGAGCGGCCTGGCGACGCTGCCGCTGTTCAGCCATCCGCTGTGCGTTCTGGTGCCGCGCTCCGGCGCCTGGCTGAAAACTGACTCGGTGAAGCCCGAGCTGCTCGGCGAACACCCTTTGCTGATCTATAACGAAGATTTCGCCTTAAGCCGTCAGCTGATGGCGCTGTTTAATCACCACAGCGTGAAGCCGCGCATTGCGGTGCGCAGCGGCCAGTGGGATTTTCTGGCTGCCATGGTGCAGGCGGGCGTGGGGATTGCCATTCTGCCGCAGCCCATCTGCGAGCGTCTGGATAAAAGCACGCTGCGCTGGATCCCACTCGAAAGCGATCTGCACTGGCAGCTGGGGATGATCTGGCGGGAAGGGGTGTATCTGTCGCACAGCGCGCAGGCGTGGCTGGAGTGTTGCGAGGGGTTTTGGGTTTCCCCCTCACCCCAACCCCTCTCCCCATAGGGGCGAGGGGCTCGATCGGTTCCCTCTCCCCTATGGGGAGAGGGTCAGGGTGAGGGGCAACAGCGCTACTGATTCTCTATCAGCAGCGCTTCCAGCAGATCCAGATCGTGCAGCAGCTTTTGCAGCGTCTCGTTGCTGATCTGACGCGTCGCGCGCAGGTGATACAGCTCGGCACGCTCGGAGCGCAGCGCCGCAAGGCGGAAACGCCGCTCCAGGTTCTCTTCCTGCAACGAGCTTTCCACGTCGTTACGTCCGTCAGCACGGCGACGCAAATTACCTATCACGCGTGAGCTGACTTCCTTCAGCAGCTGGTTATCAATATTCTCTTCGGCATCGGCTGCCAGACGCTCCTCCATCTTCTCGATGGCCACAATCGCCACCTCTGCCGTCGCCGCACGGGCAATCCGCTCCTCTTTGTGCTGCTGCGAGGAGTCACCCGCGTCAATATGTTGCAGCAGAATCGGCAGCATAATCACGCCGACAAACAGCGAGAAGAGGATCACGCCCGCCGCCAGGAACACCAGTTCGTAACGCGCCGGGAAGACGTCGCCCGTCGGCAGCAGCAGCGGAATAGAGAGCACACCGGCAAGGGTAATCGCCCCGCGAACGCCAGCGAAAGAGGCAATCAGCAGCTCGCGCGTGGTCCAGGAGCCGAACTCCATTGGCTTTTTCGTCAGGAAGCGAACGCTGAACTTTTTCATCGTCCACAGCCAGCCGAAACGCACCAGCATCAGCGCGATGTAGATCAGCACGATATCGGTAAACAGCATCCAGACTTCAACGTTGGGATCCGCTTCTGCCGCGATAAGCGAGGATTCCATGATGCCCGGCAGCTGCAGGCCCAACAGCAGGAAGACCATGCCGTTAAAGACAAACTCCAGCATCGCCCAGGTGCTGTTTGCGCGCAGGCGCATCGCCAGCGGCGCGCGGCGCATCACGCCGGAACGGGTGATGGTCATCCCCGCCGCTACCGCCGCCAGAATGCCCGATACGCCGATATGTTCGGCAATCAGGTAGGAGGCAAACGGCAGCAGGAACAGCAGAACGATCTGCGTCGCCGGCTCATCGCCGCCCCAGCGGCTGAGGAAGCGCAGCGAGCGGCCGTACAGCCAGCTCACCACAAAGCCTGCGAGGATGCCGCCAATCGCCACCTTGAAGAATTCCAGGGTCGCGCCGCCCACGGTAAAGACCATGGTTCCCATGGCAACCGCCACGGCAAACTTCAGGGCCACCAGGCCGGAGGCGTCGTTCATCAGCGCCTCGCCCTGCAATATGCCCATGATTTTCTTTGGAATACGGCCTTCGCCCACGATGCCGGACAGCGCCACGGCGTCGGTAGGCGACAGCACGGCGGCCAGCGCAAAGGCGGGAATTAACGGGATACCCGGTACGGCCCAGTAGATCAGGAAGCCAATCCCAACCACGGTAACGACCACCAGCGCCAGCGCCAGCCCGAAGATCTCTCGCCCGTGCTCAAGAAATTCGCGCGTCGGGGTTTTCCAGCCATCGGCAAACAGCAGCGGCGGGATAAACAGCACGAGGAACAGTTCCGGATCGAACTCCACGTGCAGACCGAACGTCGGCCACGCCAGCAGCGCGCCGATAGCTATTTGCATTAAAGGCAGGGGGACCTGGAAGGGCAGTACGCGTGTAACCACCCCGGATAATGAGACCACAAGGGTCATGATGAGTATTGTGAAGAAAATTTCCATGCGTTCCCTGTTTGCTGTGTTACTTATGTACTACGGAAGGCGTCGTGCCTTTTATTCTATCCTCACCAGAGTAACGCAAAAGACAACGGGATGAGTCCTGAAAATAAAAAAACGGGCGGCCTTAGCCACCCGTTTTCGCATCAAAGGTTAACTCAGATTGCCCAGCCGCCCGCGTAGAACGCGACCAGCGCAACGGCGATAACCACGGTACCAACGTTCAGCTTGCGCCACTCGCCGGATACCAGACGGCCAATCACCAGCGAGGCGAAACCGATCATAATGCCGGTCACGATGTTACAGGTCAGCACGATAAACACCGCGGTGATCAGGCCGGACATGGCATCCACGAAATCCGCAAAGTCGATTTTCGCCACGTTGCTCAGCATCAGCAGGCCGACGTACATCAGCGCAGGCGCGGTCGCGTAAGCCGGCACCAGATAGGAGAGCGGCGAGAGAAACAGGATCAGCAGGAACAGCACGCCGACGGTAATTGCCGTCAGGCCGGTTTTACCGCCTGCCGCCGTACCCGCCGCGGACTCAATGTACACTGCCGCAGGCGCGGCCCCTACCAGCCCAGAGAAGACGCTGCTCAGGGAGTCGGTGGTCAGCGCTTTGCCGCCGTCGATAATCTGACCGTCTTTATCCAGCAGGTTTGCCTGACCGGCCACGGCACGAATGGTACCGGTCGCGTCAAACACGGCGGTCATCACCAGCGCCAGCACGCTCGGCAGAATAACCGGATTCAGCGCGCCCACGATGTCCAGGCTGCCGATCAGAGAGTTGCCGTTGTCGTCGCTCAGCGACGGCATGGCGAAAATACCGGAGAAATGAACGGCTGGATCGAAGATCAGGCCGACGATGGAAACGCCGATAATGGTCAGCAGAATGCCGCCCGGCACCTTCAGCTTTTCAAGACCGATAATTACCGCCAGCCCCACCAGCGACATGATCACCGGGAAGCTCGCGAAGTTACCCAGCGCAACCGGCAGGCCGTCCAGCGGGTTCTTGATGACCAGGCCCACGCCGTTCGCGGCAATCAGCAGCAGGAACAGGCCGATACCGATACCGGTACCGTGCGCCACGCCCTGCGGCAGGTTGCGCAAAATCCAGCTACGGATGCCGGTGGCAGAGATTACGGTGAACAGTACCCCCATCAGGAATACCGCGCCGAGCGCTACCGGCACGCTGATCTGCTGGCCCAGCACCAGGCTGAAGGCGGTAAACGCGGTCAGGGAGATGGCGCAACCGATCGCCAGCGGCAGGTTCGCCCACAGGCCCATCACAATAGAGCCAACACCCGCAACCAGACAGGTAGCAACAAAAACCGCCGCTGGCGGGAAGCCAGCCTTGCCGAGCATGCCCGGCACGACGATAACGGAGTACACCATCGCCAGGAACGTCGTCAGACCGGCAACGACTTCCTGACGCACGGTGCTGCCGCGTGCAGAAATTTTAAACATGGCGTCAAGTGAACCGCCGGTACGCGCGGATGGCGTAGACATAGAAAACATCCCCTGAGAGTTTTTATAGAAAGTCCGTAAGCGTGGTGGAGACTCCACTGCCAGCGAAACGTCAAATCCTTGTGCTGCGTTTGCGACGAAAGGGGCGTCACAAAAAAAGCAAACGTTTAGCTCCGCGCTTACAAAACGGGTGGTCAAATTTAGGCAAACGATTATCCAGCCTAATACCCGCCCTTTTCAACTGAACTTTCTCGTTTTTCGCTAAAATTCCCTTATGACGATGAAGAAGTAATCAGAGGATGCGCAAACGTTATCGTCCATGCGCAATTTCGTTACAGATCACCCCTCGCCGGGAATGGTCAGCGGGCCGCCTTTCTCCAGCGTGGTCTGCCAGCCGGGACGCGCTTCCACTCTCTGCTTCCACGCCTGAATATGGTCCAGATTGTCGATGCCGCCTCGCGCCAGCAGGGCAAAAAGCGGAAAACTCATCTGTATATCGGCCATGGTCAGCGCGTCGCCCGCAAACCAGGGGCGCTTAGCCAGATAATCGTTGATAAAACGCGCGTGCGTTTCCAGCTGGCGGTTGAGATATGCCTTTTGCACCCCTGCCCCAGCGCCTTACCCAGCGTGCGCAGGCCAAACGGTACGGGAGGTTTACCCAGGCTGCTGAAGACCAGCTTCATTAACAGCAGCGGCATCAGCGAACCTTCGGCGTAGTGGAGCCAGAATCGATACTGCACTTTATTGGCGGGATCTAACGGCTTGAATCGTGATTCCGGATCGTACGTTTCCTGAAGATATTCCAGAATCGCCCCCGATTCGGCCAGAACCAGTCCGTTATCTTCCAGCACCGGGGATTTACCCAGCGGGTGCACTTTTTTGAGCGAGTCAGGCGCCAGCATGGATTTTTCGCGCTGGTAGCGCACAATCTCATACGTCAGCCCCAGCTCCTCCAGCGCCCAGAGGACGCGATGTGAACGAGACTGGTTAAGGTGGTGGACCGTTAGCATGATGTTCTCCTGTGAGTCATACTTATTAACTATAGAAAACTGAACAACTTCACGAAAAAAATTCGGCTAAAATCCGACCGTCCCCGCTGGAAAAAACGACCACCACGCTTAGAATTAAAGTGTCAGCACAAACCGGAACCTCCTCCACAAGCTCGACACGAGGGGTGCTGATGTCGGGGGAAACCCTCCCGTGAACCAGCGGGATAGAGCGAAAGACAAAGACCGGAAATAAACTAAAGCGCCCTTGTGGCGCTTTAGTTTTTGATGCTTTTACACGGCAACGGGCGGCGCTGGCTCAATCTTCCTCCAGCAGGCGCGCCCCCGTCCCCTGCTCGCCCAGCCTGTCGCCCGGGTTACGCAGCGGGCAATCGCTACGGGATAAGCACCCGCAGCCAATGCATCCGTCCAGCTCATCGCGCAGCGCTACCAGGGTATGAATACGCCGGTCCAGCTCCTCTCGCCACTGGGACGACAGCTCCTTCCACTCTTTTGCGCTCAGGGAGTGCCCTTCCGGCAACACGCCGAACGCGTCCCCAATCGTGGCCAGGGGGATGCCGATACGTTGCGCAATTTTAATGATGGCCACGTAGCGGAGCACGTCACGGGTGTAGCGCCGCTGGTTTCCGGCGTTACGGATACTTTTTATTAACCCTTTGCTTTCATAGAAGTGAAGCGCCGACACCGCCACGCCGCTTCGCTTAGCCACTTCACCGGGGGTTAACAGCGCTTTGATACGCGGCAATCTCTTTTCCATAAAACCTCTTTACCTCAAGTTAACTTGAGGAATTATACTCCCCCGCAGAGAAAACGACGAATCAACCAGGACAGATGTCTCCACAGAGGGGTAACCTTATGTCGCATCAGCAAATTATTCAGACGCTTATTGAATGGATTGATGAACACATCGACCAGCCGTTAAGCATTGATGTGGTCGCTAAGAAGTCGGGCTATTCGAAATGGTATCTTCAGAGAATGTTCCGCACCGTGATGCACCAGACGCTCGGGGACTATATCCGCCAGCGCAGGCTGCTGCTGGCGGCACAGGCGCTACGCTCTACGCAGCGGCCCATTTTTGATATCGCGATGGATTTGGGTTATGTGTCGCAACAAACGCTTTCCCGCGTGTTCCGCCGCGAGTTTGACCGAACGCCGAGCGACTACCGCCATCAGCTTAATTAATGCGTGTTAACGCGATGGCTGCTGCTGCCAGGCCATAAACGCCTGGGGCGGCATCGCTTTCGCGAAGTGCCATCCCTGACAGTACTGCACGCCGCGTTTCAGCAGCCAGCTCACCTGATCCCCCGTCTCGACCCCTTCCGCAATGGTCTTCAGCCGCAGGCTTTGCGCCATCTCTATGATGTGCTCGGCAATCAGGTGGCTGGTGCTGTTGGTGGTTAAGGTATCGATAAAGGATTTGTCGATTTTCAGAATATCGACGTTCAGCGAATAGAGGTTATGCAGGTTAGAGTAGCCGGTTCCGAAATCATCAATCGCCACTTCATAGCCCGCCTGGCGGAACGCCTGAATCACCGGCGTGGTTTTGGGCACATCAATAAAGCCACGCTCCGTCACCTCAATTTTGATCTGCTGCGCGCGAACCGCGTAATAGCGGGCTTTGTCTGAGATCAGCGCGATAAGACGCGAGGAGTGGAAGTCCGAGGCCGACAGGTTAATCGAGATATAGAGATGAGGATGAGCGGCAAGAAAATGCCCCAAATCGCTGAACACCTCCTCCACGACGTAATCCGTTATGCGCTCAATCATCCCCTCTTTTTCGGCCAGGGGAATAAACTCCGCCGGGCTCATGACCTGTCCGTTAAAGCCGGGCCAGCGCAGCAGCGCCTCTGCACCCACGCACTGGTTATTTTTAATATCAATAATGGGCTGATAATGTACGCAAAGCTGCCGCTTATTCAGCGCCCGGTGCAGAAGGCGGCCAGGGGAATTAAATTCACGGTGCGTGCGGGACCACACCAGCAGAATAATAATGCTGCAAATCATCCCCAGCGGCAGCGTCAGGGTAGCCTGATGATAAAGCGTTTGATAAAAGCGGGCGCTGGAGGTTGAAACGATGGCGGCAATGGGCCGCGTATCCGATTTCACGATCGTATAAAACCGGTCATCCTTTTGAAACGCCGCGTCCTTATGTCCAATCATCGAGCTTAATAAGGAAATATTGGCTTTCTGGCTAACGGAAAAAAAAGCATTGCTGACGGTGTCATACACGCCCCACGCCAGGGCACGATCGTCTGACATCACTTCGCTATATGAAAGCGGATTAACCACCACCACATTATGTCCGCGCTGCACATATATCATTTTATAGCCGTTAAAAAATGGCGTATCGCGAAAATAATAGATGGCAACGTCGGGCTTACGATTGTAATTGGCAGTGGAGATCGTATAAGGATGTGCCGGTGTAGAAATGGTCGAACAAAGAAAACTCTGACCTTCAGCATAAATTAAATCAGCAACAAACAGGCGGCCGCGGACAACGTTCAACATATATTGACGATGCTCCGGCGTACAAACTTTACCCTGATATTTTTCCGCCTCGTCCTGCGCCAGACCAATCTGTTGAATAACCAGTTCAGTTTTGTCTAAAGCAAGTTCAGCAAACGTGCGAAGCTGGGAACTGGTTTCCGACACGGCTCTCAGCTGGGCAAACCATAGCGCAAGCATCACCGGCAGCATGACTACCATGATAATCCCTACCGCTCTGAGCACCTTGCGCCGCGCGCTACGATTCATTTCCCGCTCTATATCCCTGCATGTTGTACGCCTGCGGCAATCAAGGCCGGCTGCTTTGAAAAACAGGTGATTACGTTGCATGAATCATGCGAAGTTAGCAACTGACTTTTGGTATTAAAAATCTGAAATTTCATGATGACGATAATATTTTCCCGTAAGCCAAACTAAAAGTATTCGTTTCGTTTAAGGTAAGGAAATAATTACCCGCGGCAGAAGTGAAAAGTCTGCCAACATGAAATAGGGGCTATTTGTTCCCGTGCTGATTTATAAATAATCAGATGCCAGGACCGTTTTCCGTCTTTCCGTACGCCTGGCGTCATATAAGGCATTATCGGCACGGGTCAGTATTGCTGAGTTTCCCGCTGCCGCTCACGCTTCAACCACGCCTGCGCTGTAGGAGAGCTCCGGCGCCGCCCCAGGAGAGATTTGCCCCATGCCGCCGGCTGGTGCAGCTTTTTCAGCGAACGCCGGGCGTTGAGCGACGCCAGCGCCTGCATGCCGTCGTTAATAAGCACCCGTTTTTCTTAAATTATCTGTTCTCTGCACCGCAGAGATGCTGATTTGCGCGACGGAGATATATTTTCCTGAGCTATAAATTCCCTTTTTTCGACGCGCAGAGACTGGCGAATAAAACAGCAAATGTGATATAGTTCACACATCTTATGTAACGAGAAACATTGTTTCATTCCAGTTCGTCTGCTCTGTCGAGGATGGGTTTTATGGCAACCATTACCACCAGCATGGTACTCCTGCGCTGGCCGTTGTTAAGCGCGGTTTTGATGTTCCTGGCCAGCACGTTAAACATTCAGTTTCGAAAATCGGATTACGCGGGTCTTGCCGTCATTAGCACCCTGCTGGGACTAGGCGCCGCGTGCTGGTTCGCGACAGGTCTGCTCGGCATTACGCTGATGGATATGGCCGCCGTCTGGGAAAACATTAAAGTGGTAATGGTGGAAGCCATGAGCCATACGCCACCAGACTGGCCGATGGTCATTACCTGATTATCTTTTGATAACAAACTGTTGAAAGCCTCCTGCGGGAGGCTTTTTTATTTCCAATTGTAATGATAACCATTCTCATATTAATATAGCGGCGTGATGATTAACTTTTGATGCATTCCGCATGTCTGACCGCGCCGCCAACACAGCTTCTTTGACCCTCGAATCGCTTTACGGCGCGCATCACGGCTGGCTGAAAAACTGGCTTACCCGCAAACTGCAGTCCACCTTTGATGCCGATGATATCGCGCAGGACACCTTCCTGCGGGTGATGGGCAGTGACGCCCTGACCACAATCCGCGATCCGCGCGCCTTCCTGTGCACGGTTGCTAAACGGGTGATGGTCGATCTCTTTCGCCGAAACGCGCTGGAAAAAGCCTACCTGGAGATGCTGGCGCTTATGCCAGAGGCGCTGGCACCGTCACCGGAAGCGCGCGAAAGCCAGCTGGAAACCCTACAGCTTATCGACGCCATGCTTGACGGGCTCAGCGGCAAAACGCGCGAGGCTTTTTTGCTGTCACAGCTCGAGGGCCTTTCCTACAGCGAGATTGCCCAAAGGCAGTCCGTCTCCGTCAGCTCGGTGAAAAAATACGTGGCAAAGGCCGTTGAGCACTGCCTGCTGTTTCGCCTGGAGCACGGCCTGTGAATCCTTCCGTAACCGACTCCCGCCGCCGGGCGCTGCGCTCGGCATCGCACTGGTATGCGGTATTAAGCGGCGAACGCGTCAGCCCGCAGCAGGAAGCGCGCTGGCAGCAGTGGTATGAAGAGGACCAGGATAATCAGTGGGCCTGGCAGCAGGTCGAAAACCTGCGCAGCCAGCTCGGCCGCGTGCCGGGTAAGGTTGCCAGCCGGGCGCTGCAGGACACCCGTTTTACCCGTCGCCACGTCATGAAAGGTCTGCTGCTGTTGCTCGGCGTCGGCGGCGGCTGGCAGCTCTGGCACTCTGAAGCCGGGGAAGGCCTGCGTGCCGACTACCGTACCGCCAGAGGCGCGGTCAGCCATCAGCGGCTGGAGGATGGTTCACTGCTCGCGCTCAACACGCAGAGCGCAGCGGATGTTCGTTTTGACGAGCATCAGCGTACCGTCCGGCTCTGGTACGGCGAAATTGCCGTCGCTACCGCTAAAGATGAGCGCCAGCGGCCTTTCCGCGTTCTGACCCGCCAGGGCCAGCTCACCGCGTTAGGCACGCGTTTCTCCGTGCTGCATGAGGACAACAGCACGCTGCTCACGGTCCAGCAGCATGCGGTTGAGGTTTCACTGGCACGACATCCTCAGGAAAAACGCATCGTAAACGCTGGCGAAAGCCTGCGGTTCAGCGACGCTGAGTTCGGCGAGACGATTCCGGCGGAGGAGGAAAGCGCCAGCTGGACGCAGGGGGTGCTGAGCTTTAGCGATAAACCGCTGGGTGAGGTTATTGCCACGCTGAGCCGCTACCGCAGCGGCGTACTGCGCTGCGATCCGGCGGTCGCGCAGCTACGGCTGAGCGGCACCTTCCCGCTGAAAGATACCGATGCGGTTCTGAACGTTATAGCACAGACGCTGCCGGTGAAAATTGAGTCAGTTACGCGCTACTGGATCACCCTCTCTCCAGCGTAAGAAAAATAATTCTCATTTCGATTGTCCTTTTTACCCTTCTCGTTCGACTCATAGCTGAATACAACAAAAATGATGATGGAGAAGGTATGACGCCTTTACGCGTTTTTCACTCAGCAACACCTTTGGTTAACGCCATTCGCCTGAGCCTGCTGCCGCTGGCCGGGCTTTCGCTATCCGCCTTCGCCGTACAGGTTGATATCGCACCGGGCACGCTCGATAAAGCGCTTAACCAGTATGCCGCACGCAGCGGAATTACCCTGTCGGTTGACGCCAGCCTGACGCGCGGCAGGCAAAGTAACGGTCTGCACGGCGACTACAGCGTCGAAAGCGGCCTGCAGCAGCTGCTGAACGGCAGTGGCCTGCAGGTTAAAGCGCTGGGTAACAACAGCTGGACGCTGGAGCCTGCTCCCGCCCCACAGGAAGATGCCCTGATCGTATCAGGAGACTGGCTGGGCGAAGCGCGTGAAAACGACGTATTCGAACATGCCGGCGCGCGCGATGCGATCCGCCGTGAGGATTTCGCCAAAACCGGCGCAACCACCACGCGCGAAGTGCTCAACCGCATTCCCGGCGTTAACGCCCCGGACAATAACGGAACCGGCAGCCACGATCTGGCGATGAACTTTGGTATTCGCGGCCTCAACCCGCGTCTTGCCAGCCGCTCGACCGTGCTGATGGACGGTATTCCTGTGCCGTTTGCCCCCTACGGCCAGCCGCAGCTCTCGCTTGCACCCGTCTCGCTCGGCAACATGGATGCGATTGACGTGGTGCGCGGCGGCGGCGCGGTTCGCTACGGGCCGCAAAGCGTGGGCGGCGTGGTGAACTTTGTTACCCGCGCGATCCCACAGGATTTCGGCATCGAAGCGGGGGTGGAAGGCCAGCTCAGCCCCACCTCCTCACAAAACAACCCGAAAGAGACCCACAACCTGATGGTGGGCGGCACGGCGGATAGCGGATTCGGCACTGCCCTGCTCTACTCCGGCACCCGCGGCAGCGACTGGCGCGAGCACAGCGCAACCCGCATCGACGACCTGATGCTGAAAAGCAAATATGCGCCGAACGACGTGCACAGCTTTACCAGCCTGCTGCAATACTACGACGGCGAAGCAGATATGCCCGGCGGCCTGTCCCGCGCGGATTACAACGCCGACCGCTGGCAATCTACCCGTCCGTACGATCGTTTCTGGGGCCGTCGCAAGCTGGCAAGCCTGGGCTATCAGTACCAGCCTGACGGTCAGCATAAGTTTACCGTTCAGGGCTTTTATACCCAAACCCTGCGCAGCGGCTATCTGGAGCAGGGGAAACGTATCACGCTCTCCCCGCGAAACTACTGGGTACGCGGCATCGAGCCACGTTACAGCCAGAGCTTTACGATCGGCCCGACCGCGCACGAAGTGGGCGTAGGTTATCGCTACGTGAATGAATCCACCCACGAAATGCGCTACTACACCGCCACCCGTAGCGGCCAGCTGCCGTCAGGTTCAAGCCCTTACGACCGTGACACCCGCTCCGGTACCGAGGCGCACGCCTGGTATCTGGATGACAAAATTGACGTCGGCAACTGGACCATCACGCCGGGCATGCGTTTTGAACATATCGAGTCATACCAGAACAACGGCATCAAAGGCACGCACCAGGAAGTGAGCTACAACGCCCCGCTTCCGGCATTAAACGTGCTCTATCACCTGACTGACAGCTGGAATCTTTATGCAAACACCGAAGGCTCGTTCGGCACCGTACAGTACAGCCAGATTGGCAAGGCTGTGCAAAGCGGCAATGTGGAACCGGAAAAAGCGCGAACCTGGGAGCTCGGCACCCGATACGACGATGGGGCGCTGACGGCGGAAATGGGGCTGTTCCTGATTAACTTTAACAATCAGTACGACTCCAACCAGACTAACGACACCGTTACCGCGCGCGGTAAAACGCGCCACACCGGGCTGGAAACCCAGGCTCGTTACGATCTCGGTACCCTGACCCCGACGCTGGATAACGTCTCTGTTTACGCAAGCTACGCCTACGTGAATGCGGAGATCCGCGAGAAAGGCGACACCTATGGCAATCAGGTGCCGTTCTCCCCGAAACACAAAGGTACTCTGGGCGTGGACTACAGGCCGGGCAACTGGACGTTCAACCTGAACGGCGATTTCCAGTCCAGCCAGTTTGCGGATAACGCCAATACCGTTAAAGAGAGCGCCGACGGCAGCACCGGACGCATTCCGGGCTTTATGCTCTGGGGCGCGCGCGTGGCGTACGACTTTGGCCCACGGATGGCCGATCTCAACCTGGCGTTCGGGGTGAAAAACATCTTCGACCAGGCGTACTTCACCCGCTCTTACGACGACAACAACAAAGGCATCTACGCTGGCCAGCCGCGCACGCTGTATATGCAGGGGTCGTTGAAGTTTTAACTCCCGCCAGCCCGACCTGCACGCGGGTTTTGCAGGTCGGGTCAGCGAAGCGCTACAGGACACAGGCTACTCACATGTTCACACCATTACGCACCCTTTTCGCCGCTCTGCTGCTGATCGCCGGCCACGCCTTTGCCGTCACGGTTCAGGACGAACGCGGCACGTTTACGCTGGATAAAACGCCGCAACGGATCGTGGTACTGGAACTGTCGTTCGCGGACGCGCTGGCCGCCGTAGACGTCAGCCCGGTCGGTATTGCCGACGATAACGATACCAACCGCATCCTCCCCGAGGTGCGCGCGCGGCTGAAGCCCTGGCAGTCCGTCGGCACGCGTGCGCAGCCGAGCCTGGAGGCGATCGGCGCCCTGAAGCCGGACCTGATTATTGCCGACAGCAGCCGTCATTCAGGCATCTATGGCGCGTTGCAGAATATTGCTCCGGTATTATTGCTCAAGTCACGGAACGAAACGTACGCGGAAAACCTGCAGTCTGCCGCCCTCATCGGCGACGTTGTGGGGAAATCAGCGCAGATGAAGGCCAGGCTGGCGCGTCATAAACAGCTGATGGCGCAGTGGGCCAGCCAGCTGCCAAAGGGAACGCTGGCGATCTTCGGTACCTCTAGGGAACAGCAGTTCAACCTGCACACCCGGGAGACCTATACCGGCAGCGTCCTGACCGCCCTGGGGCTAAAGGTGCCAACGGCGATGGCCGGGGCATCCATGCCGTCTGTTGGGCTGGAGCAGCTGCTGGCGCTCAATCCGGCCTGGCTGCTGGTTGCGCATTATCGCGAAGAGAGCATCGTTAAGCGCTGGCAGCAGGATCCGCTCTGGCAGATGTTAACCGCGGCGCAAAAACAGCAGGTTGTTTCGGTCGACAGCAACGCCTGGGCGCGGATGCGCGGTATTTTCGCCGCCGAGCGCATCGCCAGCGATACGGTAAAAATCGTTCATCACCAGCCTTTATCCGATGTGAAATAATGCCTATCAGACATCCGGCGCTACGGTGGGGCCTCCCCGCTGTCGCGCTCTTGCTTCTTTTCTGGCTGAGTCTGTTTTGCTACTCGGCCATTCCCGTTTCCGGGGCTGACGCTTTTCGCGCCCTGCTGCCTGGCCACGCGCCGACGCTCCCCGAGGCGCTGGTGCAAAACCTCAGGCTACCGCGCAGCCTGGTCGCGATCCTGACCGGTGCAAGCCTGGCCCTTGCAGGCTCGCTCCTGCAAACCCTGACGCATAACCCCATGGCCTCTCCTTCCCTGCTCGGCATTAACAGCGGGGCAGCGCTGGCCATGGCGCTCACCAGCGCGCTGAGCCCGACGCCGGTGGCCGGTTTTTCCCTCTCCTTCATCGCCGCATGCGGCGGCGGCGCGAGCTGGCTGCTGGTGATGACCGCAGGCGGCGGATTTCGCCATACGCAGGACAGAAACAGGCTGATCCTCGCGGGTATCGCCCTGTCGGCCTTTTGCATGGCCCTGACCCGCATTACGCTGCTGCTGGCGGAAGATCACGCTTACGGCATTTTCTACTGGCTGGCAGGGGGCGTTTCACACGCCCGCTGGCAGGAGTTCTGGCAGCTCCTGCCGGTGGTGGCCATTGCCGCGCCGGTCGTGCTGCTGCTGGCGAAGCAGCTGAATCTGCTTAACGTCAGCGACAGCACCGCCCATACGCTGGGGGTGGATCTGCCGAGGCTGCGCCTCATCATCAACGTACTGGTGTTACTTCTGGTGGGAGCCTGCGTCAGCGTGGCGGGGCCGGTGGCCTTTATCGGACTGCTGATGCCGCATCTGGCACGCTACTGGACAGGATTCGATCAGCGCAGCGTCTTGCCGATGAGCATGCTGCTGGGCGCGATGTTTATGCTGCTGGCTGATGTACTCGCCCGCGCGCTGGCTTTCCCCGGCGATCTTCCCGCCGGCGCGGTGCTGGCGCTGGCCGGTGCCCCCTGCTTTGTCTGGCTGGTCAGGAGGCGGGGATGAAAAAGGTGCTGGCCATCGTGCTTGCCCTGGCAGGGTGTTCCCTGCTGTCGCTCCATCTGGGCGTAATCCTCGTTCCGTGGCGTTCGCTGCTGACCGACTGGCAGCCCGGACGCGAGCACTATTACGTGTTGATGGATTACCGCCTGCCGCGCCTGCTGCTGGCGCTGTTTGTCGGGGCGGCCCTCGCGGTGGCGGGCGTGCTGGTGCAGGGGATCGTACGTAATCCCCTGGCCTCGCCGGATATTCTCGGCATCAACCATGCCGCCAGCCTTGCCTCGGTGGGCGCTTTGCTGCTTATCCCGTCGCTGCCGGTGATGCTCCTGCCGCTGCTGGCGTTTGCCGGAGGCATGGCGGGACTTTTCCTGCTGAAAATGCTGGCAAATACCCGACAGGCGATGAAGCTGGCGCTGACGGGGGTCGCCCTTTCAGCCTGCTGGGCAAGCCTGACGGATTACCTCATGCTCCTGCACCCGCAGGATGTGAACAGTGCCCTGACGTGGCTGACAGGCAGCCTGTGGGGACGAGACTGGACCTTTGTGAAAATCGCCGTGCCGCTGCTGATGGTATTTCTGCCCCTGAGCCTGCGTTTCTGCCGCGATCTTGACCTGCTGGCCCTGGGCGATGCCCGGGCAGCCACGCTCGGCGTATCGGTATCCCGCACCCGGTTTCGGGGCCTCCTGCTGGCGGTTGCCATGACCGCAACCGGCGTGGCCGTCTGCGGCCCCGTCAGCTTTATCGGCCTCGTGGTGCCGCATATGGTGCGAAAAATTACCGGCGGAAGACACCGCAGGCTGCTGCCCGTTTCTGCCCTGACGGGCGCGCTGTTACTGGTTATCGCCGACCTGCTGGCGCGGGTGATTCATCCGCCGCTGGAGCTTCCGGCAGGCGTTATGACCGCGATTATCGGCGCGCCGTGGTTCGTCTGGCTGCTTGTGAGAATGCGATAAATGACGTTACGAACTGAAAATCTGTCCCTCCGCTACGGCACGCAAACGGTGCTCGACGGGCTATCTCTTACGCTGCCTGCGGGAAAGATCACCGCGCTGCTCGGCCCGAACGGCTGTGGAAAATCGACGCTCCTGAACTGCTTTTCCCGGCTGTTAACCCCTGAGTCCGGGACGATACTGCTTGATGAACAGCCTGTCGCAGGCATGACGGCCCGCCAGCTGGCTCGTCGTCTGGCCTTGCTGCCGCAACACCATTTAACGCCCGAGGGGATCACCGTTCGGGAACTGGTCTCTTATGGCCGCAGCCCGTGGCTACCGCTATGGGGGCGTTTATCCGTTGAAGACAATGCCCGCGTTAACGTGGCCATGAGCCAGACCCAGACCCACGCTCTGGCTGACCGGCGGTTAACCGAACTGTCTGGCGGCCAGCGCCAGCGCGCGTTCCTGGCAATGGTGCTGGCGCAGGATACCCCCGTCGTGCTGCTTGATGAGCCAACGACGTATCTGGACATTAATCATCAGGTTGAGCTGATGCGTCTGATGGGTGACCTCAGGACGCAGGGAAAAACGGTGGTCGCGGTGCTGCACGATTTAAATCAGGCAAGCCGCTACTGCGATTATCTGGTGGTGCTGGCAAGCGGACGCGTGATGGCGCAGGGTACGCCAGAGGAGGTGATGACCCCCGCGTTGCTGAAAGCCGTGTTTAACGTGGAGGCGGAAATCCATCCGGAGCCGGTATCGGGCAGGCCGATGTGCGTGGTGGTGTAGTTTTTTACCGCCCGTAGCCGCGTTGGCCATCGCGTACTAACACACCTACGCGCTAATCGGCAGCGGAAATTTACTGATAATCGCCAGTCGGTTCTGGTGGTGCTCTTCATCGCCCCAAAGCCAGTTCACCTGATCGCCTATATCACTGTCTTTCACAATCGGCCGCATTTCACAGGTGATCATGTCGTACGCATACAAATGATGCCCACTGGCGATGGCATCATATAGACGCGATTGCCAGAAGCTCATACCATCTCGTGTCTGATGGCGGTCTGTAACAATGACGTTGTATTTTTCCAGTAAATAGCGAGAAAACACTTTTCCTGGCAAATCGCGCAACACGCCACGGTGCGACGGTTTAGGCGAGCGCCATATCAGAATTTGCGTCACTGGCATGTAATTTAAAAATGCATCTTTCTGATAAATCACGCGATTGTAGTAAACAATCTCCTGCGTAATTTCATTGACCAGCGCCAGTTCAAAGTGCTCATTAGGAATATCAGCAATTCGATTTTCAGCTCTGACAAAATGATATCCCGGCGGGAATGGGCCAAAGCACAGTTCTTCATCCACTGACGCGCAAGGGGAAATTTCATTCAGCAACGCAGCGTTGTGGTTATCCACCGTGAGCATTGCGAATGTCTTCTGAACGTCTGCGGGATCAAAGAGTTGTTGTGGCATAGCTCCTCGCGGATGATATGGGTCAGGTACCCAATATAACGTGATGAGTATTAAACAAGAAGCCCTGCAACAGCAGGGCTTTTTTTAGTGCTGAAGACAATCAGAACGGGATGTCGTCGTCAAAATCCATTGGCGGTTCGTTAGACGGTGCCGGAGCAGACTGCTGCTGCGGACGAGACTGCGCACCGCCGCTGAACTGGTTGCCGCCCTGTGGCTGCTGAGGCTGGCCCCAGCCGCCCTGCTGCTGACCGCCACCCGCTGGTGCGCCGCCGCCCTGACGGCCACCCAGCATCTGCATGGTGCCGCCAACGTTGACCACCACTTCCGTGGTGTATTTTTCCTGACCGGATTGATCGGTCCATTTGCGGGTGCGCAGCTGGCCCTCAATGTAAACCTGAGAGCCTTTACGCAGATATTCACCGGCCACTTCTGCCAGCTTGCCAAACAGCACTACGCGGTGCCATTCGGTCTGCTCTTTCATTTCACCGGTCGCTTTATCACGCCAGGATTCGGAAGTAGCCAGCGTAATGTTGGCAACTGCGCCACCACTCGGCATGTAGCGTACTTCCGGGTCCTGGCCCAGATTACCGACGAGAATCACCTTGTTTACGCCTCTGCTGGCCATGTTCGTGTCTCCTGAATACGTTTCTTAATAGTGTAAACGCGCGAGTGTACCATTTCCATGCGACACTTTGATAGTTGCGTAGCATGTTCCAGAGTTCTCTCGCGGACTCGACATTGTTACACAGACAATCAGAAAATGCATTCCAATACTGTATATTCAAACAGGTCATTTTGTGTCATAATTAGCCGTTTCTGACAGCCGTTTGTCCTTCAAACAAATCAGGCAATCCGTGTTCCAACCGGGAAAGGTGAATGGATAAGATCGAAGTTCGGGGCGCCCGCACCCATAATCTCAAGAATATCAACCTCATAATCCCTCGCGACAAACTTATCGTCGTGACCGGGCTTTCGGGGTCTGGCAAATCCTCACTGGCTTTCGACACCTTGTATGCCGAAGGACAGCGTCGTTACGTTGAATCACTCTCGGCGTACGCGCGTCAGTTCCTGTCGCTGATGGAAAAACCGGATGTAGACCATATTGAAGGGTTATCGCCTGCTATCTCCATTGAGCAGAAATCTACCTCGCATAACCCGCGCTCCACGGTCGGTACGATTACCGAAATCCATGACTACCTGCGTCTGCTGTATGCGCGCGTGGGCGAGCCGCGCTGTCCGGACCACGACGTCCCGCTGGCGGCGCAGACCGTAAGCCAGATGGTGGATAACGTGCTGTCGCAGCCGGAAGGCAAACGCCTGATGCTGCTTGCGCCAATTATTAAAGAGCGCAAGGGCGAGCACACCAAAACGCTGGAAAACCTGGCAAGCCAGGGCTATATCCGCGCCCGTATCGATGGCGAAGTGTGTGACCTGTCGGATCCGCCAAAGCTGGAGCTGCAAAAGAAACACACCATCGAAGTGGTGATTGACCGCTTTAAGGTGCGTGACGATCTGGCGACCCGTCTGGCGGAATCCTTTGAAACGGCGCTGGAGCTCTCCGGCGGCACGGCGGTGGTTTCCGACATGGACGACGCAAAAGCGGAAGAGCTGCTGTTCTCCGCTAACTTCGCCTGCCCGATTTGCGGCTACAGCATGCGCGAGCTGGAACCGCGCCTGTTCTCGTTCAACAACCCGGCGGGCGCATGCCCAACCTGTGACGGCCTGGGCGTGCAGCAGTACTTCGACCCGGACCGCGTGATCCAGAACCCGGAGCTGTCGCTGGCGGGCGGGGCCATTCGCGGCTGGGATAAGCGTAACTTCTACTACTTCCAGATGCTGAAATCGCTGGCAGAGCACTATAAGTTCGACGTCGAAGCCCCGTGGGCCAGCCTGAGCGCAACCGTGCACAAAGTGATCCTGTTCGGTTCCGGTAAAGAGAACATCGAGTTCAAGTACATGAACGATCGCGGCGATACCTCCGTGCGCCGTCACCCGTTCGAAGGGGTGCTGCACAACATGGAGCGCCGCTACAAAGAGACCGAATCCAGCGCGGTGCGCGAGGAGCTGGCGAAGTTCATCAGCAACCGCTCCTGCGCCACCTGCGAGGGCACGCGCCTGCGTCGCGAAGCGCGCCACGTGTTTGTGGAAAACACGGCGCTGCCGACCATCTCAGACATGAGCATCGGTCACGCGATGGACTTCTTCAACAACCTGAAGCTCTCCGGCCAGCGGGCGAAAATCGCCGAAAAAGTGCTGAAAGAGATCGGCGACCGTCTGAAGTTCCTCGTTAACGTCGGCCTGAACTACCTGACGCTTTCCCGCTCCGCGGAGACCCTGTCCGGCGGTGAAGCCCAGCGTATTCGTCTGGCGAGCCAGATTGGCGCGGGCCTGGTCGGCGTGATGTACGTGCTGGATGAGCCGTCTATCGGCCTGCACCAGCGCGATAACGAACGTCTGCTCGGCACGCTGGTTCACCTGCGCAACCTTGGCAACACGGTGATCGTGGTTGAGCACGACGAAGACGCAATTCGCGCCGCAGACCACGTGATTGACATCGGCCCGGGCGCTGGCGTGCACGGCGGCCAGGTGGTTGCGGAAGGAACGCTGAAAGACATTATGGCGGTGCCGGAGTCGCTGACCGGTCAGTACATGAGCGGAAAGCGCAAGATTGAAGTGCCGAAACAGCGCGTGGCAGCGAACCCGGAAAAAGTGCTGAAGCTAACCGGGGCGCGCGGCAACAACCTGAAAGACGTGACCCTGACGCTGCCCGTCGGGCTGTTCACCTGTATTACCGGCGTGTCCGGTTCCGGTAAATCGACGCTGATCAACGATACGCTGTTCCCGATTGCGCAGACGGCGCTGAACGGCGCGACGCTGGCCGAACCTGCGCCGTACCGCGACATTCAGGGGCTGGAGCATTTCGATAAGGTTATCGATATCGACCAGAGCCCGATTGGCCGCACGCCGCGCTCCAACCCGGCGACCTATACCGGCGTCTTTACGCCCGTACGTGAACTGTTTGCCGGCGTGCCGGAAGCGCGCTCGCGCGGGTATACGCCAGGACGCTTCAGCTTTAACGTGCGCGGCGGCCGCTGTGAAGCGTGCCAGGGCGACGGCGTGATCAAGGTTGAAATGCACTTCCTGCCGGATATCTACGTGCCGTGCGACCAGTGCAAAGGCAAGCGCTATAACCGCGAAACGCTGGAGATTAAGTACAAAGGCAAGACCATTCACGAGGTGCTGGATATGACCATCGAAGAGGCGCGCGAGTTCTTTGACGCCGTCCCTGCGCTGGCACGCAAGCTGCAAACGCTGATGGACGTAGGTCTGACCTATATTCGTCTGGGACAGTCTGCGACGACGCTGTCCGGCGGGGAAGCGCAGCGCGTAAAGCTGGCGCGTGAGCTGTCCAAACGCGGTACCGGTCAGACGCTGTATATTCTGGACGAGCCGACCACCGGCCTGCACTTTGCGGATATCCAGCAGCTGCTGGACGTGCTGCACCAGCTGCGCGATCAGGGCAACACTATCGTGGTCATTGAGCACAACCTGGACGTGATTAAAACCGCGGACTGGATTGTCGATCTCGGCCCGGAAGGCGGCAGCGGCGGCGGTGAAATCCTCGTCTCCGGTACGCCAGAGACCGTTGCAGAGTGCGAAGCCTCGCACACCGCGCGCTTCCTCAAACCACTGCTGTAATCGTCACACGGAGAGCTGCTGTCGAATTGTTTCCGGCAGCAGCTCAACCGCCTGTTGATACGACGCGTCTACCAGATAGTAAATCTGCGATCCCGGCAGCGAGCCGTCGAGAAACACCGTACTCCAGTGCGCTTTGTTCAGATGCTTGCTTGGCCTGACGTCATCGTGCTGCTGGCGCAGTAAATCGGCCAGTTCCGGGCTGGTTTTCAGCGACGCCGCAGGACGTCCCTCCACCTCTTTCACCATCGCGAACAGCACGTCACCCACTTTGATCTGCGTGGCTTTCCAGTCGCTGTGAACGCTTTGTTCCGCGCCAGGCTTGCTCATGCAGTACTGAAGTATCTCCGAAATTGTCATCATTATTCCCCTTGTAGCGTTGCGATAATTTTACGCGAACCACCGTGAATGCGATGCTCTCCCAGCCAGATCCCCTGCCAGGTACCCAAAAGCAGGCGTCCATTGTGGACCGGCAGCATCAGCGAGACGCCCAGCAAAGAGGATTTGATATGCGAAGGCATATCGTCCGCCCCCTCGTAATCATGCTCATACGGAGCGTTATCCGGAACGCTTTTCAGGAAATGTCTTTCCATATCGGACCGGACGGTGGGATCGCAATTTTCATTCAGCGTGAGAGAAGCTGAGGTGTGCTGAAGCAGCAGATGCAGTAAACCCGTTTTAACGCGCGACAGGTCGCGGATTTGACCGATGACTTCGTCCGTCACAAGGTGAAATCCGCGTGGTTTTGCGCTTAGGGTCAGGGTCTGTTGATACCACATGTGCTGCTCCGTGTTGAAAGATGAATCTTTCTAAGTGTGCAGCAAGAAAGCGAAAGGTAAAACCCGCGCGGCGAGATTTGCTTAAAAAAGAATCAACCCGCCGCTAACGCATCAATATTCGGAGTTAACGATCACCTCTTCGCCAAATTTTCCGGCCATTGGCAGCGGCCGGTAGGTCGAGTTCGAGGCGCGTAACACCCGGATGCCTCTGGCTCCCACGTCGTGCGCCGCAGTGATGTCGTTATCCGAATCGCCGTAGAACACCCTGATGTTTTTCTTTTCCAGCCACTGGGTTTTGGTGTTTTGCCCTTCATGGTCACCGGCAAAGATGACCGGGTTCATGCTGGCAGCCGGGATCAGGAAATCATCCTGCAGCGTTTTCGATACGGTTTCGGTTTTGGTCTGGCTGCGCCCGGTTACAAAGTAGATGCTGTCGCCGCGCTTTACGTGCATGGCGATAAGCGCGCGGGCAACCTCTTTCGGAATACTGAACTCATCCCAGCCGTTGTTCATCTTTTCCCAGAATTCCGGGTTTTTCAGATAGGCTTCGCTGCCCGGCGAATAAGTTTTTTTGCCGCGCCAGAAGCCGGGGCTGGAGAAGAGAACGGTGTCGTCAATGTCGAAGCCCACGGCCATCGGCGGCCGACCCGTCAGGCTGTTTTCAATTTGTGCCACAGAGACCCAGTGAATGGGCGCCTGTTCGGCAAGAATGGCGGCGGTGGTTCCGGTGTAAAGCGGCGTCGGTGCGGAGGCTCGCGCCACTACGGCGCTATTAAGCGAGAACAATAAGCAGGCGGCGCTGAGCGCCAGTGTGATCTTGCGCATATTTTCCCCTGAATTTTCAGCTTGTTATCGTTTTAATTTGAGTGGATGGTCAAAAAACTATCCGACCATAACCCCGACGGGAGGGGATGGAAAGGAGTTTTTACTTATGAAGCTGAATAAAAAGAAGAAGATCACAAAGCGGGACATCGACCTGAGCAGCCTGATGCCCTCACCCCGCCCCTCTCCAACCGGGAGAGAGGGGGTTAGTGAGTGCCTACATAACGGCGGCAAAGGCCTGCGCCACGCGCTGAACGTTGCTGGCGTTCAGCCCCGCCACGCACATGCGGCCGCTGGCGATCAGGTAGACGCCGAATTCTTCGCGCAGGCGATCGACCTGCGCAGCGCTTAGCCCGGTGTAGCTGAACATCCCGCGCTGCTTGAGCAGATAGTCGAAGTTATGCCCCGGCACCGCCTCTTTCAGCACGTTAACCAGCTCCTGGCGCATCGACAGAATACGCTTACGCATCGCTTCCACTTCCGCAAGCCAGTTGGCTTTCAGCTGGTCATCGCCCAGTACGGTCGCCACCACCTGCGCGCCAAAATTCGGCGGGCTGGAGTAGATGCGGCGGACCGTCGCTTTAAGCTGGCCGAGCACGCGGCCTGCCGCCTCAGCATCGTCACACACCACGGAAAGGCCGCCAACGCGCTCGCCGTACAGTGAGAAGATTTTCGAGAAGGAGTTGCTGACCAGAGCAGGCAGACCCGCGCTGGCGATAGCGCGAATGGCGTACGCGTCCTCCTTCATGCCCGCGCCAAAGCCCTGGTAGGCAATGTCGAGGAACGGGATCAGGTTTCGCGCCTTCAGCACTTCGATTACCGCATCCCACTGCGTATTCGTGAGATCGGCACCGGTCGGGTTATGGCAGCACGGGTGCAGCAGCACGATGCTGCGCTCCGGCAGGGTATTGAGTTTTTCAAGCAGCGCGTCAACGCGCACGCCGTTGGTTTCGCTGTCGAACCACGGATAGGTCGCGACCTTAAAGCCCGCGCCTTCAAAAATGGCCACGTGGTTTTCCCACGTCGGGTCGCTGACCCATACGCCGGAATCCGGGAAATATTTTTTCAGGAAATCGGCGCCCACCTTTAGCGCACCCGAGCCACCCAGCGTCTGGATAGTCGCCACGCGCTTTTGCGCGAGCACCGCGTGGTCCGCACCAAACAGCAGCGGCGCGATGGTATTGCGGTATGCGTTTAACCCTTCCATCGGCAGATAAAGCGAAGCACCGTGCGGCGTGGCGTTAAGACGCGCTTCAGCTTCGGCAACGGCCTGTAGCTGAGGAATAATGCCGTCCTCGTTGTAATAAAGACCGATGCTGAGGTTCACTTTATCGCTGCGAGGATCTTCTTTGAAACGCTCCATCAAGGAGAGGATAGGGTCGCCGGCGTAGGCGTCTACTTTCTGAAACACGCGATGTTCTCCGGATTTTTTTTGCGGCAGGGAATTCCACAATAAACCGGAAGCAGGAGAAGATCGAGAAGGTTATGAAAACCGTTTCTGTATATGCCGACGAATTTGTTCGATACGCTCACAGGTCGACCCTGTGACGTGTAAATACGGGATATTTCGGCGCGCCAGTTCAGCGACATACCACGCCTGCTGCCTGTGGCGAAACGCCGCGCCTTGCCGGGTACCATCCTGTACAAATGGAAATTCATCGCCGCACAGTATAACCAGCGAATAGTCCCGCCGGGCTAAGTCGTGCAGCGCCTGAGGCGCCGAGCCATACTGGTCGAGCGTATAAAACAGCGTGGTTAAGGGCGACGTATCGCAGATCAGATAAGGCGCCGTGCTGGCTGCTTCCTCACGCCGCACCTGCTCACGCGCAATATGCAGGAGATCGTCGCATTCCAGTACTCCGTTCTTTTCCTCCCAGTATTCGCGACCGAACTCAGCGACGCAGGGCGCGTTAAGCGCTGCTGCCAACGCCCGGGAAAGCGTGCTTTTGCCCGTCGATTCGCCGCCTAATAAGCAAATTCGAAAGACAAAACTCCGGTAAACCTCCGCCGGGAGCATCTCACGGTAGCGATGAACATCGGAGCGAATAAGCGTGCCTGAGGGCGCATCAGGGCCCTCCGGGCGCTGAAGCCGCACGTGCGTAACCGGGGATCCGAAACGCTGGCTTAACACACCCGCAAAACCGTCCCCATAGTCTTCTGCGGTGAATACCGCCTGCGGCTGACAGTGCAGAACGTCTTCACACAGCGTGGCAACGTAATGACGATGGAGATCGTCGTCAGCGTCATTCGGTGGCGGTGGCGGTGGCGCAATATCGTGGGTCGCCATCACCCGCTCAGACAGCACAAGGTGGCGGCACTGAGGGAAACGCGTCCGTAACCAGTGAAGCCGCTTTTCTGGCTCGTAGCCCGGTATTTCAGGCGACGAATAGCTGATGATAACGACCGTATCGCACTGCGCGAGCGCTGCATGGATAAGCGCTTCATGGCCTAAATGTAAAGGTGCAAATTTGCCCACGACCAGGCCGGTTGGGTAACGCTTCATTGCGTACGGAGTTCCTTACGCCATTGATACAGTCCGTGCCAGGCATTACACCAAAACGCCAGGTATAAAACGGCCGTCAGATACAGCTCTCTCGTCGCATACAGCGGAACTGCCAGCGTGTTTACTGCCAGCCACACGTACCAGTTTTCCAGGCGCCGTCCCATCAACATAAACTGAGCAAGGACGCTGAATGTTAAAATAAGGGAGTCCAGCCAGGGGGCCCAGGCATTGGTGTAGAGATGCAATATCAGTCCATACCCCGCCGCCACAATCGTGGCGCAGGCTAGCAAAATAGCAATATGCCCAGGCCTGGTTCGCCGTACAGGTAATACATCTCCACGGTGCCCTTTAAGCCAGTGTATCCACCCCGTTATGCTCGTGATGATGAAGAAGAGCTGTAGGGTGACATCGGCATAAAGCTGCACCGAATAGAAGACCCAGGCGTATAGCCCGCTGCCGAGAATGCCGATCCACCACGTATTGATATTGTTTCTGGCCGCCAGCCAGACGGAGAGCGCATAGGCCAGACAAGCAGCCATTTCAGATGGTGACATATCCCTTCCCGGACAATGTGTTAGTCGATGTATTTCATCGCCACCCGCGACGTCAGCCGCGTGATAAGTTCGTAAGCACTCACTTTTGTGATTTCAGCAATGCGCTCAACGGGCAGGCCTTCCCCCCACATAACCGCTTCATCACCCGCCTTGTCCTGCGCGTCTGGCCCCAGATCGACACAAATCATATCCATCGCCACGCGGCCGACAATCTTCACTTCCCGGCCGTTGACCAGCACCGGCGTACCCGTTGGGGCAGCGCGCGGATAACCGTCGCCGTAGCCCATCGCCACCACGCCGAGGCGCGTATCGCGCTCGCTGGTCCAGGTTCCGCCGTAGCCCACCGGCTCCCCCGCTTTGTGCTCGCGCACGGCAATCAGCTTTGAAACCAGCGACATAACCGGCCTGAAGCCAAAGTCAGGCCCCCAGGGTTTGTGCTCCAGGGGTGAAACGCCGTAAAGAATAATGCCCGGGCGCGCCCAGTCGAAGTGCGACTGCGGCCACAGCAGAATACCGCCGGACGCCGCAATCGAGCGCATCCCCGGCTTGCCTTCGCAGAAGGTGTTGAAGATATCAAGCTGCTGCTCGGTCGCACCGCATTCAGGCTCATCGGCACGGGCAAAGTGGCTGACAATATTCACCGGCTGGCGCACATTTTTGCACCGGCACAGGCGCTGATAAAAGGCCTCTGCGTTTTCCGGGCGCACGCCCAGACGGTGCATGCCCGTGTCGAGCTTCATCCACACGGTAACCGGCTCGCTCAGCCCGGCCGTTTCCAGCGCGGCCAGCTGTTCTTCATTGTGTACCGCGGTGTGCAGATGCTGGTCGGCAATGGTCGGCAGATCGGCGGCGTCAAAAAAGCCTTCGAGGAGCAGAATCGGTTGCGTTATGCCGCCCGCGCGCAGGCGCAGAGCTTCTTCGAGACGGGCGACGCCAAAGGCGTCGGCATCGGGGAGCGTTCGCGCGGTCTCAAGAAGACCGTGACCGTAAGCGTTCGCTTTCACGACTGCAACGAGCCTGCTGGCGGGTGCCAGCTCACGCAGTCGTTGCAGGTTGTGTCGCAGAGCGCGGCGGTTAATAACAACAGTTGCCGCTTGCATGTAAAAAATCCTTATTCGTCGTCGTACTGCGGGCCCGCATAGTTATCAAAGCGTGACCACTGGCCGTTAAAGGTAAGACGTACCGTACCGATAGGACCGTTACGTTGCTTACCGATAATAATTTCGGCGATCCCTTTCAGGTCGCTGTTCTCGTGATAAACCTCATCACGGTAGATGAACATGATTAAGTCGGCATCCTGCTCGATGGAGCCGGATTCACGCAGGTCGGAGTTGACCGGACGTTTGTCAGCACGCTGTTCCAGGGAGCGGTTAAGCTGGGAGAGCGCCACCACCGGGACGTGCAGCTCTTTGGCTAACGCCTTGAGCGAGCGGGAGATCTCGGCGATTTCCAGCGTACGGTTGTCGGAGAGCGACGGGACGCGCATCAGCTGAAGGTAGTCGATCATGATGAGGCCGATGCCGCCGTGTTCGCGGGCGATGCGGCGCGCGCGGGAGCGCACTTCCGTCGGGGTCAGGCCGGAGGAGTCATCGATGTAGATATTACGCTTTTCCAGCAAAATGCCCATGGTACCCGAGATGCGCGCCCAGTCCTCATCGTCGAGCTGGCCGGTACGGATACGGGTCTGATCCACGCGCGACAGGGATGCCAGAGAACGCATCATGATCTGCTCGGAGGGCATTTCAAGACTGAAGATGAGTACCGGCTTGTCCTGCAACATCGCCGCATTTTCGACGAGGTTCATCGCAAATGTCGTCTTACCCATCGACGGACGCGCTGCGACGATGATCAGATCCGAAGGCTGAAGGCCCGCGGTTTTCTTGTTGAGATCGTCATAGCCGGTGTTAACGCCGGTGACGCCGTCGTGCGGCTGCTGGAAAAGCTGTTCGATACGCGCAACGGTGGCATCGAGCACGTCGGCGATGTTTTTCGGCCCTTCGTCTTTGTTCGCGCGGCTTTCAGCGATTTTAAAGACCCGGGATTCCGCCAGGTCGAGCAGATCTTCGCTGGTGCGCCCCTGCGGATCGAAACCGGCCTCGGCGATTTCGTTCGCCACCGAGATCATCTCGCGAACAACGGCGCGCTCGCGAACGATGTCCGCATAGGCGCTGATGTTCGCGGCACTTGGCGTGTTTTTTGACAGCTCCGCCAGATAGGCAAACCCGCCGACGCTGTCCAGCTGCCCCAGGCGCTCCAGCGATTCTGCGAGCGTAATCAGGTCAATCGGGCTACCCGACTCCTGCAAACGCGCCATCTCAGTGAAGATATGGCGGTGCGGGCGGGTATAGAAATCTTCCGCGACAACGCGCTCGGCGACGTCGTCCCAGCGTTCGTTATCCAGCATTAAACCGCCCAACACGGACTGTTCCGCTTCAATCGAGTGCGGCGGGACTTTTAACCCGGCGACCTGATAATCACGCTCACGAGGTTCAGTCTGTTTGTTGAAGGGTTTGTTTCCTGCCATAGTGAATGGAGTTACCGAGATAAAGAGTGGGTCGAAAGGTTACCATATTTTTCTTACGGAGGGAGCATGGCAACGCGCATTGAGTTCCAGAAACACGGCGGTCCGGAAGTGCTGAAGGCGGTTGAATTTACCCCCGCTGCGCCTGGCGAGAACGAAATTCAGGTTGAAAACAAAGCGATTGGCATTAACTACATCGATACCTATATTCGCGGCGGTCTCTACCCGCCCCCGTCAATGCCGAGCGGGCTGGGCACCGAGGCGGCCGGTATCGTCAGCAAAGTAGGCAGCGCGGTTAAGCACGTTAAAGAAGGCGATCGCGTGGTGTACGCGCAGTCCGCGCTGGGTGCTTACAGCTCCGTTCATAACGTACCGGCCGAGAAGGCGGCGCGTCTGCCAAACGCCATCTCCTTCGAGCAGGCTGCTGCCTCATTCCTGAAAGGGCTGACGGTCTTTTACCTGCTGCGCAAAACCTACGAAATTAAGCCGGATGAGCAGTTTCTGTTCCACGCTGCCGCAGGTGGCGTGGGGTTGATTGCCTGCCAGTGGGCGAAGGCCCTGGGCGCGAAGCTGATCGGCACCGTCGGCAGCGCGCAGAAAGCCCAGCGTGCGCTGGACGCGGGCGCATGGCAGGTGATCAACTACCGGGAAGAGAGCATCGTTGAACGGCTGAAAGAGATCACCAGCGGCAAAAAAGTGCGCGTAGTGTATGACTCGGTGGGGAAAGATACCTGGGAGTCCTCGCTCGACTGCCTGCAACGTCGCGGGCTGATGGTGAGCTTCGGTAACGCCTCGGGCGCTGTCACCGGCGTGAATCTGGGCATTCTGAATCAGAAAGGGTCGCTGTACGTCACGCGCCCCTCTTTGCAGGGTTACATCACCAGCCGGGAAGAACTTGAGGAAGCCAGCAACGAGCTGTTCTCGCTGATCGCCAGCGGCGTAATCAAAGTGGACGTGGCCGACGCGCAGAAGTACGCGCTAACCGATGCGCAGCGGGCGCACGAGGTGCTGGAGAGCCGGGCGACGCAGGGGTCGAGCCTGCTCATTCCCTGAGTTCTGTAAAGAAATTGGGCTTCCCGTGGGAAGCCCTTTCTTTTTTTAGTTCGGCTGTATGTAGGGTACAGCTCGATGAATTCTTTAGCGGCAGCCATAGTGACAGATTCGATAAGTAAATCCTATTCTGTTCTAAACATTGCCGCCGGAAAAGTTGCAGGTATGTGACGTACCCCTCAATACCTTAGTAACGAAAGCGGTTATTACGCTGATAAGCGGGCAGTTTTGGCGATTTAATCGCCCGTATCGCCCATACCACCGCAACCGCCAGCAGCAGCCACGGCAACAGCTTGATCGTCAGGGCAAACAGTCCGCCGACAAACATCACCACCGTAGCGACAACGAGCGCGGCCAGAATACCGAGCAGCGATACGCCCGTGACCATCAGCATGATAAAGAAGCCAATCACAAAAAGTAGTTCCAGCATGGTGCTCTCCCACGAATTCCCGAATGATGCTGCAATCGTTACAAGAATCATGCCAAAAATAACCCTTTGTTTTGAAAACAAAACGCCCCGCAACGTGTTGCAGGGCGTGGTGTTTTTGACCATCTTTTAGCGAATATTATTGCTTATCCGCGACCAGGCGCAGCGCGTGTTCCAGCACGTTAATATCCGCACCGGCCTTATGCGCGTTCTCGCTGAGGTAGCGACGCCACTGGCGCGCGCCAGGAATGCCCTGGAACAGGCCGAGCATGTGGCGGGTAATGTGGCCCAGATAGGTACCGTTGCTCAGCTCGCGCTCAATGTACGGATACATGGCGCGCACCACGGCTACCGGATCGGCGTCGGCACCTTCAGTGCCGAAGATTTCACGGTCAACCGTCGCCAGGATGCCCGGGTTTTGATACGCCTCGCGCCCGACCATCACGCCATCCATATGTTCGAGGTGCGCTTTGGCTTCGTCCAGCGACTTAATTCCGCCGTTGATCGACATGGTCAGATGCGGGAAATCGCGCTTCAGCTGGTACACGCGCGGGTAGTCCAGCGGCGGGATCTCGCGGTTCTCTTTCGGGCTGAGGCCCGAGAGCCAGGCTTTACGGGCGTGGATGATAAACATCCCGCACTCGCCCTTCCCTGACACCGTGTCGATGAAGTCACACAGGAATTCGTAGCTGTCCTGGTCGTCAATGCCGATACGGGTTTTGACCGTAACCGGAATGGACACGACATCGCGCATCGCTTTGACGCAGTCTGCGACCAGCTGTGCGTTACCCATCAGACAGGCGCCGAACATGCCGTTCTGTACGCGGTCGGAGGGGCAGCCGACGTTGAGGTTAATCTCGTCATAGCCGCGCGCTTCAGCCAGCTTTGCGCACTGCGCCAGCGCGGCCGGATCGCTGCCACCCAGCTGTAGCGCAACCGGATGCTCTTCTTCGCTGTACGCCAGATAGTCGCCCTTGCCGTGGATAATTGCGCCGGTGGTGACCATTTCGGTGTACAGCAGCGTATGGCGGGAGAGCTGGCGCAGGAAATAGCGGCAGTGTCTGTCCGTCCAGTCGAGCATCGGCGCAATGGAGAAACGGTGTGCTGGGAAGGTGGTCTGGCGTTCTGACAACATGGCGAAGTTTTAAGCATCTGGTGGAAAAGGGGCGCTACTATAGCACAAAGAAAAGCCGGAGGCGCAGCGCCTCCGGTGTACTTTAGAACGTCATGCTCAGCTGAGCGCCGGCGCCCCAGGTTTCGTCTTCGCCATAAAGCCCCATCAGATCGACATGAACGGTGCTGAACGGCGCAAACCCGACGCCGCCGGTAAAGACGTTGCTGTCATTACCTTTCATGTCCGCACGGTAACCGGCGCGCACCGCCAGCCAGCTAAGCGGCGTGACTTCAGCACCAATGCCGGCGTACTGGGAGGTATCTTCGCTTTTGAAGCCTTTGGTTTCGGTCAGATCCCCGTCCGCGGTCAGCGTCACCAGATCGTTATGCCAGGCGGCTCCGGCGGTCACCAGCGGACGGATCTGATAGGTGTCTTTATAACTCACCACCTCTCCCGTACGCCCGTTGCGGATGCGGATATCTTTGGTATCGATATCGCGCGACATCAGGTTTTGCCCGCTTACGCCAACCGTCCAGTTTTCACCGAAATCAGCAGCAATACCGGCATCGACGTTGAAGCCGGTGTCGTCGGTACGGTAGCGGCTGTCGTTCCACTTATTACTGTCGTAATCGTAGATTGAGGTGGTGTAGTTATAGAGCCAGGTTTTTTGCAGCTTTGGCGTGACGCCAACGGAAACCGGAACGCCGCCAAAATCGAACTGGCGGGCCACCGCAATACCGTAGTCGGACACAATTGCCGCCCGGCCGGACGCCGTAGAGTTCAGGTTTTTGGTGATTTGATCGGTACCGTTTAGCGCGGCGTCCAGCGCCACGCCGGCCGCCACCGCATCGCTTCCCTGAATACCGCGCAGATAATCAATGTCCTGCTGATCGATAGAGGAGCTGACCCGGCCATGGGCGTAGCCTTTCGCCATAAAGGCCACCGAGAGCACATCGTTAGGGATACTGACGGCAATTCCGGCGCCCGCGTTAGCGCGTGCGGTTTTGCCCTTCAGGTAGTCCAGCTCATCAGCGAGATCTTTCGCGGCGCCCTGGAACTGATTGATCGAACCTAATGGATTGGTGATGATATCAATGGGCGTCAGGCTATCAACCACATCCTTGTAACGATTGATTTTGTCGTTAATGGTGTCGATTTCGTCCTGAAGATTGTCTTCATCGGTCACCTGCACGCCAACGGACGGCAAAATGACCGTCACGTCATCCTCAGGTTTAGACTTTGCCAGCAGCGCGGGGTTGATTAACGCCCCGCTGCCATAACTGCCTGCTGCCACTCCCGTGCCGCCCATTGCGTCACTACGCGCTTCCGTCCAGGTATTGGCTGCTCCCGCCTGATTTGCCATAAAAAAGGAGACAGCGATGCTAACCATCGAAAATTTAAAATGTTTTTTCACAGTGTGCTCGTAAATAGTTTGTTATTAGTTAACCCTGTCTGTTATCACCCAAACAGGAACGAACTATTGCTGTGAATAAGTGCAAAAAGACCCGCTATTTCCCTAAGTTAAATTCCATCCCGGCCTGTTGTAATATGTGACGACCATCAATATTTATAGAAGAGGAAATTATTTTCGCCCAGGTTTTCCATCGTGCGGACCAAAAAATTGAGGCGGATGATCCACCCAGCGGTCTTCGCGGGTCGCGGCATATACCGGATTGAGCGGATAGTAGATGCGGTTATGTTTTTTATTGGCCTCCCCCACCACCAGCAAGCGCACCTCTTCATCGGTGTTGTTGATAAAGGTATGGCAGACTCCCGTCCCGGCAGGGAAACCCACGCTGTCTCCGGGTTCGAGCTTCCACAGATAGCCATTGATCCAGGCCTCCGGGTAACCCTCCAGAACGTACACAAACTCTTCTTCGTCGCTTTCAGCATGGGGATAAGACGTGCGGCGTCCGGGCGGCAGCCGTTCATGGTGAATACCGATGCGGCCCAGCCCCAGCTTGCGGGACAGCGGCGCACCAATTGAAAAATGTTCGTTGCTGTCAGGATAGGTGGCGTTATCGGCACCTTCTACGTCCCGCCAGTGCCGAATACAGTCAGGTCTTTTCATTATGCATTCTCCCCATTTGCGATGCGTCAGGTATAGCACAGCCCGGCGGATCTCGGTGTTTTTATCAGAACATGATAAAGTGAGGGTTTTCTACCCTTTCCACATCCGAGGTGCCCGATGGACAAGTCCACAAAAGAGCTGTTAGCGCAAGCTGAAAAGCTGTGCGCGCAACGCAATGTGCGCCTGACCCCGCAGCGCCTTGAGGTACTGCGTCTGATGAGCCTGCAGCAGGGCGCCATCAGCGCGTACGATTTGCTCGACCTGCTGCGCGAAAGCGAGCCGCAGGCAAAACCGCCAACCGTCTACCGGGCGCTCGACTTCCTGCTCGAACAAGGGTTTGTGCATAAGGTGGAATCAACAAACAGCTACGTGCTTTGCCACCTTTTCGACCAGCCGACCCACACGTCCGCTATGTTTATCTGCGATCGTTGCGGCGTGGTAAAGGAGGAAGGTGCAGAAGGCGTGGAAGATATTATGCATACGCTGGCAGCCAGAATGGGCTTTGCGCTACGCCATAACGTGATAGAAGCACACGGCTTATGCTCTGCCTGCGTGGAGGTGGAATCATGCCGCCATCAGGATGCCTGCCAGCACGATCACTCCATTCTGGTGAAGAAAAAACCGCGCTGACGGCAAAGAAAAAGGCGGCTCATGGCCGCCCTTTAGGGTACTGTCCGGTTACCAGCGGTAGTCGTTACGGGTTTCCCAGTCTTTGACTTCGTTTTCCGCCTGATCTTTTTCGTAACCGTAGCGCTCCTGGATTTTACCTACCAGCTGATCGCGCTTGCCTTCAATGACGGTCATATCGTCATCTGTCAGCTTACCCCACTGTTCTTTCGCTTTACCTTTGAATTGCTTCCAGTTGCCGCCGATTTCATCTTTATTCATAATCGTGTCCTCGTGTTAAGCGTCTAAGAGTATCGTCCGCTTCGTTCTTTTCTGCTGGACGTGATTATTATTGTAGTTAAGGATTCGGCAGCTGGTTTTATATTCGGAATCTTTAACCGTTACGATATATCGCTTCGGGCAGGAAACCAGGTATTGTTTCGCCAGTGGCGACGCCAGATAACAGCCAGCGAAAGGCCGCGCAGTGAGAGAAAGACCGCCAGCGCCAGCCACAGTCCGTGGTTGCCGAGATACGGCAGCGTCAGCAGCGTCAGGCCGAACCCCGCCGCAGCGACGGCCATGCTGTTACGCATCTCCGCCCCTCGCGTCGCACCGATAAACATGCCGTCCAGCAGATAGCACCACACGCCCACCACCGGTAAAACCACCTGCCAGAGGATATAGCGATCTGCCAGCTCGCGCAGCGCGGGCAACGAGGTGAGTAGCGCGACAATATGCCCGCCAAAGCAGGCGTAAACCAGCGCAAAAATCAGCGCCACCAGGCCCGCCTGCCGGCAGGCTGCACGCCATACTTCGCGCAGCTGGCCGCTTTCACGCGCGCCATAGGCCTGACCTGAGTGCGCTTCCACGGCGTAAGCAAAGCCATCCAGCGCGTATGCGGTAAAGGTCAGGAGCGTCATCAGAACGGCGTTGACCGCAACTATTTCTGGCCCAAGGCGCGCGCCAAAAACCGTCAGTGCGCCAAAGCACAGCTGCAACAGGAGCGAACGCAGCATGATGTCGCGATTGAGCGCCAGCAGCTTACGCATATTGCCGCGCCAGGCCGTTTTCAGCAGCGCAAGCGTAATACCGCGCATCGCCAGCACGCGCCAGACCATCCACAAACCGATAAGCAGCGTGCCGTATTCGGCGATTGCCGTGGCCAGCGCCGCGCCGCGGACGTTCATGTGCAGCCCCATTACCAGCCAGAGATCGAGGAGAATATTGAGAAGGTTACCCACCACCAGCAGGATCACCGGCGCGCGGGCATACTGCACGCCCAGCAGCCAGCCCAGCAGGACCAGGTTTGCCAGTGAAGCAGGCGCGCTCAGCCAGCGAATTTCAAGGAACCGCCGGGCCTGCTCCAGTACGGCATCGCTGCCGCCCACAATATGAAGCGCCAGATCGATAAGCGGCGTACGCAACAGAACGATTAACGCGCCGGCACCAAAAGCCAGGATAAGCGGCTGAACCAGCGCGCGAGCAAGACGCAGGGGATCTTTTGCACCGTACGCCTGGGCCGTCAGGCCTGTCGTACTCATGCGCAAAAAGAGCAGCAGCATAAAGAGGAAGCTGGTCGCCGTTGCGCCAATCGCGACGCCGCCCAGATAAATCGGCGAATCCAGATGCCCGATTACCGCCGTATCAACCAGCCCCAGCAGAGGAACGGTGATATTGGAAAAAATCATCGGTAGCGCAAGACGCCACAACGCCTTATCGGCAGAAGTTAGCAAGGCCATTGAAATTACCGGAATCAGAAAATAAGCCAGGCCGCAGAGGAACTGCGGCCCGTCAGGAAGAGATTACAGCCATTCGCCGTTGCGGATAACACCTACCGCCAGGCCTTCAACAGAGAAGTTCTGCTCGCGGAGATCCACTACAATGGGGGAAAACTCGCTGTTTTCTGGCAGAAGCTGTACGGTGTTACCCTGTTTCTTCAGGCGCTTAACCGTCACTTCATCATCAATGCGCGCTACGACCACTTGTCCGTTACGCACGTCCTGGGTTTTGTGTACCGCCAGCAGATCGCCATCAAGAATACCGATATCTTTCATGGACATACCGCTAACGCGCAGCAGGAAATCAGCGCTCGGCTTGAACATGCCCGGGTCAACCTGATAGTGCCCTTCGATATGCTGCTGTGCCAGCAGGGGTTCACCTGCGGCGACGCGACCCACCAGCGGAATACCGGTCTCTTCTTCCACCAGCAGACGAATACCGCGTGACGCGCCGGAAACTATCTCAATGACGCCTTTACGCGCCAGCGCTTTAAGGTGCTCTTCGGCAGCATTAGGAGAACGGAAGCCCAGACGCTGCGCGATTTCTGCACGCGTGGGTGGCATACCCGTCTGGCCGATATGATCCCGAATGAGATCAAACACCTCTTGCTGCCTGGTCGTTAACGCTTTCATTCCGCCCCTGGGTGTATATACAGTTATGCTGTGAGTATATACAGTCAAAGGCGATTTTGGAACCAAAAACTGCACAAAAAACCAGGGACTTAATTATTCCTCGAGGCTCATCGGAAATGTGACCAAAGCAGCGTGACCCAGGTTATTACCGCAGTGATAATCGACAGCAGCACGGCGGCAGAGCCCATGTCTTTCGCCCGGCCAGAAAGCTCATGGAATTCTGACCCAATACGGTCAACGACGGCCTCAATAGCGCTATTAAGAATTTCCACTATCATCACCAACAGTACGGAGCCAATTAAAAGCACGCGGGTAATCGCGTCAACATCAAGGAAACAGGCGATAATCACCGCAACAATAGCTGCGATACCCTCCTGGCGAAATGCGGCTTCATTGATCCACGCGGCACGGAAACCTTTCCAGGAATAGCCGGCGGCTTTAATGATTCGGGTTAACCCAGTGGTATTATTGGCCATTTAAAGAACCTTTTAGGAAAAAGAGCGTCTGTAACAGGGGGCGCAGCGCGTTGCGCTACAGCCTCAAGTATGACGGGTAACAACAGAAATTTTGCGCGCTTTCTGTTATCCTTGCGCCGCAATTGCATTATTAACCAGAGGCTTTACATCGTTTATGTCCGGCTGGCCACGAATTTACTACAAATTACTTAATTTACCATTAAGCGTACTGGTAAAAAGTAAGTCTATTCCAGCAGAACCCGCGCTGGAATTAGGGCTCGATACGTCGCGCCCTATTATGTACGTTTTGCCTTATAACTCGAAGGCAGACCTGCTGACGCTTCGCGCTCAATGTCTGGCGCACGATTTACCCGACCCGCTTGAACCGCTGGAAGTCGACGGCACCCTGCTGCCGCGCTACGTGTTCATTCATGGCGGGCCACGCGTGTTTACCTATTACACGCCGAAAGAAGAGTCCATCAAGCTGTTCCATGACTACCTCGATCTGCACCGCAGCAACCCCGATCTGGACGTACAGATGGTGCCGGTGTCGGTGATGTTTGGACGTCGTCCGGGACGCGAAAAAGGGGAAGAGAACCCGCCGCTGCGCATGCTCAACGGCATTCAGAAGTTCTTCGCCGTCTCCTGGCTGGGACGCGACAGCTTTGTCCGCTTCTCTCCTTCCGTTTCATTGCGCCGCATGGCGGACGAACACGGCACCGATAAGATCATTGCGCAAAAGCTGGCGCGCGTTGCCCGAATGCACTTTGCACGCCAGCGTCTGGCGGCAGTGGGGCCACGCCTCCCGGCGCGACAGGATCTGTTCAACAAGCTGCTGGCATCCAAAGCGATTGCCCGTGCCGTAGAAGACGAAGCGCGCAGCAAGAAAATTTCACACGAGAAAGCGCAGCAGAACGCGATTGCGCTGATGGAAGAGATCGCCGCGAACTTCTCCTACGAGATGATTCGTCTGTCCGACCGTATTCTCGGCTTCACGTGGAACCGCCTCTATCAGGGCATTAACGTCCACAACGCCGAGCGCGTGCGTCAGTTAGCGCACGACGGCCATGAGATTGTCTACGTGCCCTGCCACCGCAGCCACATGGACTACCTGCTGCTCTCTTACGTGCTTTATCACCAGGGTCTGGTACCGCCGCACATCGCTGCCGGTATTAACCTGAACTTCTGGCCAGCGGGCCCGATTTTCCGCCGTCTGGGCGCGTTCTTTATTCGTCGTACCTTTAAGGGCAACAAGCTCTACTCCACCGTCTTCCGTGAGTATCTGGGCGAGCTGTTCAGCCGCGGCTATTCCGTAGAATACTTCGTGGAAGGGGGACGCTCCCGTACCGGTCGTCTGCTCGATCCGAAGACCGGCACGCTGTCGATGACCATCCAGGCGATGCTGCGCGGCGGTACGCGCCCTATCACGCTGGTGCCGATTTACATTGGTTATGAGCACGTGATGGAAGTGGGAACCTACGCAAAAGAGCTGCGCGGTGCGACCAAAGAGAAAGAGAGCCTGCCGCAGATGCTGCGTGGGCTGAGCAAGCTGCGCAACCTCGGCCAGGGCTACGTAAACTTTGGCGAGCCAATGCCGCTGATGACCTGGCTGAACAACCACGTTCCGGAGTGGCGCGAGTCTATCGATCCTATCGAAGCGGTACGCCCGGCCTGGCTGACGCCAACGGTTAACGGCATTGCTTCCGAGCTCATGGTGCGCATCAACAACGCCGGCGCAGCGAACGCCATGAACCTGTGCTGTACCGCGCTTCTGGCCTCTCGCCAGCGTTCACTCACCCGCGAACAGCTGACCGAGCAGATCGATTGCTACCTGGACATCATGCGCAACGTGCCGTATTCCGCGGATTCGACCGTGCCGTCTGCCACCGCCAGCGAGCTAATCGACCACGCGCTGCAGATGAACAAGTTCGAAGTCGAGAAAGATACGATCGGTGACATCATCATTCTGCCGCGCGAGCAGGCCGTGCTGATGACCTACTACCGCAATAACATCACGCATATGCTGATGCTGCCGTCGCTGATGGCGGCCATTATTACCCAGCATCGCCGTATTTCACGTGAGGAGCTGCTGCGCCATATTCAGACCATCTACCCGATGCTGAAAGCGGAGCTGTTCCTGCGCTGGAGTAAAGATGAGCTGGCGGTAGAGCTCGATAAAATGTCGGCAGAGATGCATCGTCAGGGGCTCATTACCATCAATAGTGACGAACTGCATATCAATCCGTCACGTTCTCGCACCCTGCAGCTCCTCGCTTCCGGCGCGCGCGAAACATTGCAGCGCTATGCCATCACCTTCTGGCTGTTGAGTGCAAACCCTTCAATCAACCGCGGTACGCTGGAAAAAGAGAGCCGGACCCTGGCACAGCGCCTGTCCGTACTGCACGGCATTAACGCACCGGAATTCTTCGACAAAGCGGTATTCAGCTCGCTGGTACTGACGCTGCGCGATGAAGGGTTTATCAGCGATACGGGCGACGCCGAGCCTGCTGAGACGCTGAAGGTTTATCAGATGCTGGCGGAGCTGATTACCTCGGATGTGCGTTTGACGATTGAGAGTTCGACGCAGGGCGAGTGATGTTATCAGCGGTTTGATGCCCTATCCCAGGTGCATATGTGAAAACATGAAAAACGGCAGTCTCTGACTGCCGTTTTTTTACCTCGTCACCGGGCTTTCAGGAGAAGTAACTCATCGCCAGCCCCAGGAACAGCACCAGCCCGACGTAGTTATTATTCAGGAACGCCTTAAAGCAGGCTTCACGCTCGCGCTTTGCGATCAGCTTCTGCTGGTACGCAAACAGCAGCCCCGCCACCAGCACGGACCAGTAAAACTCCCAGTTCAGTCCGTTCAGGCGGCCAATCGCCACCATCAGCGCCAGCACCGCCACCTGCAAAATGCCGATGATCAGCCTGTCGTGACGACCAAACAGGATCGCCGTCGACTTAATGCCGATCTTCAGATCGTCATCGCGATCGACCATCGCATATTGCGTATCGTACGCGACGGCCCAGAGAATATTCGCCAGGAACATCAGCCAGCAGCTAAGCGGAACGGACTCGCTGACCGCGGCAAACGCCATCGGAATCGACCAGCCAAATGCCGCACCCAGCACCACCTGCGGCAGATGGGTGTATCGCTTCATAAACGGGTAAACCCAGGCCAGCGCCAGCGCGGCGACGGACAGGAGGATAGTCATGGTGTTGAGCGTTAACACCAGCAGGAAAGAGAGCAGCACCAGCACCACAAACAGGATGCGCGCCTCTTTTCCGGTTACCTGACCGCTCGGCAGAGGACGATTGGCGGTGCGCTTAACGTGTCCATCAAATTTTCGGTCGGCATAATCGTTGACCACGCAGCCCGCGGCGCGCATCAGCCAGACGCCCGCCACGAACACCGCCAGGATCCACAGCGGCGGCACGCCCGGCGTTGCAACCCACAGCGCCCATAAGGTCGGCCACAGCAGCAGCAGCGCGCCGATGGGTTTATCGGTACGCATTAAGCGGTGATAGGCCAGCAGCTTATTCTGCGTCAGACTCCACTCCATTTTTTCTCCCTCTTAGTACAACGGCGATGCGGGCAAAAATAGTTCCGTCAGTATTAACGGCTTGCCGCTCAAACGAAGGTGGGAACGGCGCCCCCACAGGTCGGCATCGCGACCAATTTCAATAAAATCACGGGTCAGTTCAGACGAGGTGAACAGATATCGCCCCAGCGGCGTTTTGCCGAGGCGTTGCAGTGCAAGCTCCGGCCCGGAAAGTGTAGACTCAGGAACGACCGTCCGCCCGGCAAGCCACGGCTCGCCATCCGCACAGAGTAAAATTTCACGCAGCCAGTATCGTTCTTCCTGCGGCAACAGCGGCAACTCGCTGGCAATCGCCTCAGCCGAGACAAACCCTTCCTGAATCATCGTCACCGTGACCGTTTTGCCCTGCTGCTCAAAACGTTTTGTCATGGAATCTTCCAGCAGCAGCCAGTCCAGCTGTTCTGGGTCAAGCGCAGGAATTTGTTCGAAATAGCGTAGCGCACGCAGCTGCGTTAGCGCGGGGTGTGACATGCCAGACTCTCCGATACATAACGTAAAAGCATTGTATCGCAGATTGGCAAAATGAGGACGGACAAACAAAATTTAACGATCACTATCGCAACAGGGGCGCAACAAGGCGGGAGAAATGTTCGTGGCAGCAACAGCAGAACTTGATTTTGGTTAAGTATCGCGCGGATAAATTGTGAGCTAATGCAGCTCTTGGGAAGGAATATCAGGAACTTAATACATGGATGACAATAAAAATAGCCCCCCTAATCGCTCTTATCATCGCCCTATCTGGGATGACGATGGCACGTTTCATTATAAGCTTGTTCCTCAGCCAAAGGACAAAAACCACACGTCGGTTTGCCTTGTGCCGCCTACAAAAGTGATCCCGGTGATTTTTATTCCTGGGGTGATGGGGTCAAACTTAAAGAGTGGGGATAAGAAAGTCTGGCAGTTCAGCTTGTCATCGCTTAAAAAATGGCCACTTGCCGGCCCCAAAAAAGAAAGCAACTGCTTGATCCGACGACCACCGTCGTCGATGACTCTGGGGAAATTTTAAACGACGGTGCGGATGGGAAAAAATTCCCGTCCCGTCGCGCCCGAGGATGGGGAAGTGCATTTTACATGAGCTACGGTGAGGCGCTTGACCGGCTGCAATATCTGCTCAGCGACGACGATATCCTGATGGATAATTACTTTCGGGAGACACAGTTGCAAACGGCACGGCAGCGTTTTATCGGTGTCAAAATCGGTGACGAGCCTCAGGAGCAGGTGCTGAGCGAAGAAGAAGTGGCTCACGGACACAAGTTCTTATTCCCGCTGCACGTTTTTGGTTACAACTGGCTGCAATCTAATGCGGACTCTGCGGCGTTGCTGGGCGAATATATCCGTAAGGTGTTGAGTGCGTACCACGGACGCCTGGCAGTCAACAAGGTCATCCTGGTCACCCATTCGATGGGCGGACTGGTCGCCCGCCATTACTCGGAAAATATGGGCGGACAAGACTTAATCCTGGGCATCGTACACGGCGTCATGCCGGATCTCGGCTCACCGGCAGCTTATCGCCGCATGAAGATCGGTGAGCGTGGCATTACTGGAATGATTATCGGAGACAGTGCAGAAAAGCTGATGCCGGTGCTAGCACAGTCTCCCGGTCCGTTACAGCTTCTGCCGGGTATGGCTTATGGTCCGGGATGGCTGAAAATCAACAGTAAAGAGACTCAACTCTCCCTCCGGTGGCCAATCCGTATGAGGAAATTTATCTAAACAAAACAGCGTGGTGGCGTCTATGTGAGCAGGATTTGCTGCTGGATGATACTGACCGGGAATGGAGCGATTTTCAAGATAGAATAAAACAGGACGTATACAAATTTATTGAGAAGTTAAACGGCAAATACCACCCCCAGACCAGGCTGTTTTACGGAGCCAGCAAAAGCAACCCGTCAGATGGATTCCTGACATGGAAAGAGCGGATCCCCCAAAGCGTCAAGGAAGCGCAGAGGTACAGGATGAATGCAGGTCACCCTTTTGAACTGTCCCCGTTAAGGTCCCATCAACTAATTTCATCCGCAAGCCCCGGCGATGGGACCGTGCCGATCACCTCCGTCCGCACCTCCTCTTCACGTATTCAGGGCGTCCTGGCGACAGATGTCGATCATGAAGGAGCTTATGCTGTCGATCCTGTCGATCGCTCCCGCTCGGTATACAGCGATCTCTCCGACGCACTGGTGTTCACGGTTCGCTCGGTGGTGAAAATTGTGCAGCAGGTTCCCGCTCCATGAAAAAAGATACCTCCCCCGTGATTGTCACGCTGACGCTCCTGCTGCTGGCGGCAGGATATTACACCCATAACTATGTGACATTCGTGCATGCGCCCCCGGCGTTAACGGACAAGGAAAAACGTATGGTTAATACTCTTTTTGCCACCACCAAATCCCAGTGCGTGGGGCGCTATGTGTTTGAGGTTCCGGCCTCGTTCGAAAATACCCTGACTGACCGGGCACAGATTAATGAGATCCGCATCAGCAGCAAGCGGCTCTACCGCCCGGCATTTGAGCAGCGTATCCGGTTGCGGGAACAGAAACTGAAAAACAGCGCTACCGTGGACCCTGTAGATCAGCCATTTCTCAAGCAGATATACAAGCTGAGTGATAATGCGGTGATTTTTGACCGCAACAGAAATGAGAGTGTGGCGGGGTTTGGGCGCGTTCTGGAAGGTCACCTCTACGTTGACGGAGTGGCATTCATCCTGACTTCTGAAATCAGAGACGTATCGGATCCCAAATACAGGAAAGACAGGATTGATTATTTAAACGGGGGGATGAAAGAGCATCAACTCAATACTAAACCCCAGAAACTGACAGAATTACAGGACCTCATGTCCCGGCTGAGCGGACGGCATAATGAGGATATTCCTTCCGTACCCGGCACCTGTATTCCGCAAGGGTTTATCCGCGACGGAAACGGCAAGCCTAAGGAAGATATTACCTTTGTTTACCCTTATAGTTCGGTGTTTTCTTTTTCAGTCTGGAGCAATAACGCCCTTAAGGAAAGTACAACCATGCTGGAGCGCAGCGGGGAAATTCAGCCTTACATCAATAGCATAGACGGAAGTACGCTGCGAAAAGGAGAAGCACGCATTGCCGGCTTTAATGCCAGTGAATGGCTAATCACCGCCCCGCCAGATAACTCATCCGATAATCCGTCAAAACAACTAATGTTTACCGCCGTAGCCAATGAAACCAACGCTGATTTTGCACACCCCAGCCTTGATCTGACATTAAGCAATGAAATCTTACCTGAAGGAAGTGATGTCTCATCCCCACCGGCCTACAGCGACGCTGAAATGGTGGAAATCTGGGATCGCATCATTCGTTCTTTCCGCGTCAGGGAAAATGCGTTCTGAACAGATTGCCCCTGAGTAGTGGCCAAAAAAAGTGCGCCCGTTAAGGCGCACTAAACTACTAACAAAATCAGCACTGTGGGGAGACGGTTACCCCTTGCCTTTTACACTGCTGATAAAGGTGGAACGGGCAGTGGTTGAACCTAAACGTTCGGCTTCATCAAGCAGCTTCAGCGCTTTATCGACGTCGCCGCGCTTCACCGCCTGCTTAATGGCGTTGTTGAAGTATTCTTCGGTGTCGTTCAGTACCGGCTCAGCTTTCTTGGCCGGGGCTGGCGCTGCGGCTGGTGCAGCGGCAGGGGCGGCATAAGCAGGCGCGGCGGTATTACCTACCGTTACCGGGCCAGGACCCGACGAGCCGAACAGCGGGCCTACGAGCACGCTGGAGGCGCTGTTGGTGGACACTTTCAGTTTGATCAGGCCGTCGGTAGTATGGCGAGCATGCGGGTCCGGGATGTCCGGGACAGCGTTACCGGTGCCTTTCGCGTAGGCTTTTGCCGGATCGACAAGCTTCGTTGTCTGTTGCAGATCTTTCTCTGTGGTGAACACCAGAACATAAATCTTCTGCTGACCCAGGGCCGGCGTCAGGCGCATAACGCCTTCCAGACGGTCTGCACTCATCACGCCAGGCTCCTGATAGCTAAAATAGGAGCTTGGGAAGAATGCGGATGGCGTCATGTTCTGATCGAGGATCAGCACGTTAGGCGCGAAGACGCTGGTCTGTTTATTGACTTCACTGGTCAACGTCAGGGTCAGCTCGCCGATATTCGCGGGCACGCTGAACGCCGCGACAGGACCGCTGATACCCGGAACGTTCAGCGACTGACCGCCAGCGGCAAGCTGGGTGGTTTGCGTTTTCGACTGGTCAACTGGCGTCCACACCAGCTGCTGAAGTGCCGCCGCCGGAATAGCTGGCGCAGCACTGGTATTTTGAGGAACGAAATTCACATCTGCAAAGGTGACCGCAGGCGCGCAGGCCAGCAGCCCCGCAGAGAGGCACAGCGCGACGAGACTTTTCTTCATTTTCATTGTTATTACCTCTGATAGCGTGAGCGCTGCGGTGGCCAGGCAATAGCGCGCAGCGCCTAAGGAGAGAGGGGCTTACGCCCCTCTTTTCAGGTCATTACGTCAGGTTTGACGAATTACCACCAGATTTCCATCTGGGCGCCGAAGGTCCACTCATCGTTGTCGCCACGGCTGAAGGTTTTCGCGGACGTGTCGCTATACGCTACGCCAGAGGTGTAACCTGCACCTGAGTCGTTGTTCGCGTAGCCCCATTTCTCATCCCACTTCGCGTAGGTTGCGAAGACGCGGATAGCCGGACGAGACCAGATGCTGTCGCCTGCCTGCCACTGCTGGGCCAGGGTGATTTTGTACTGGCTGTTTTTGTCGTCAGTTTTCTGAGACTTAACGTTGTCGTAGCCCACTTCAAGCAGGGTGCTCATGATCGGCGTCCATTTGAACATTGGACGAACGCCCACGGTCCACCACTCGGTACCGTTGTTGTTATCACGATCGATGTTCTGGTACATACCGACGTACATCAGGTCCCAACGATCTGCCAGGGTGATTGCACCGTGGTCCAGCACGCGCCACATGGAGCCGTCGTTATCGATGCTGCCACCCTGCGGAATGCCTTTACCGTTAGAGGTCATGGAGTCCGTACCGTACTGGAGCACGAACTTGTTGAAGCCCTTCATCATGCTCTGGGTGTGTTCAGCGGTGAACAGCCAGCCATCTTTAGAGGCGCCAGGTTGCAGGTAGTAGTCGTCAGGAATGTTGGTGTGACCGTAGTCAACGCCCAGCTCCAGCGTACCGCCCGGGTTAGTTTCCAGACCGGCTAAGCGAACGTCGAAGACGTCGTTTGGCACCACGTTGTCATAAATACGGTCACCGTTCGCGTCACGATCGGCGAAGGTTGCAGAGCCGCCGGATTCAGAAGAACGGGTCGCGGCCAGAGACAGTTTACCGAAGCCCAGATCGATGTTTTCGATACCCGCACCAGGACCAGAGATATCCCAGTAGTAGAAGTCGATCATGTGGACGTCATGACGCTGATAGAAGCGCTTACCGGCCCAGATGGTGGAGCCCGGCAGCCATTCAATCAGGTTTTTACCCTGCACGTTAGCTTCACGGAAGGCCGGGCTGGTGGATTCCCAGTCGTTCTGCTGAGAAACGGAGTAGGCTACGTTGGTGTCGAAGTAGAAGCTCTTGTCGCCCTCTTTCCACACTTCCTGGCCCAGCTTCAGCTCGGCGTAGGTTTCACATTCGTTACCGAGACGGTACTTACTTTGTGCCCCGGTTGCCTGGAAACACTGTTGTTCACCGCCACTACCGGTCCAGCCGATGCCGGAACGAGCATAACCTTTAAAGTCTACGGCGCCCGCCTGGGCAGACAGGATGCCTGCCGCAATGGCGACAGCCAGAGGGACCTTGCGCAGAGTAATCATTATTCTATCTCCTGAGATCATTGCTTTTCTTTGTAATTGGAATGCTTAAACGCCTGGCTCTTTGTGCAGCCGACGACACGCTGTGCCATCCTCACGGAACAGATGGCAACGCTCTGGCGGCAAACCGATAGCGAATGTGGCACCCTCTTCTACCAACACCACGTCATTCTGGCGGTAGACCAGGTTCTGACGGATGGCGGGGATCTGGATATGAATCTGTGTTTCGTGACCAAGCTGTTCGACCACCTGAACTTCACCTTCCAGCGTCACATCGGCGATATGGCTCGGCAGTAAATGCTCAGGACGGATACCGAGGGACATATTGGCCCCCACCTGTACGTTGGCGCTGTCGACCGGCAGCCAGACTTGCTGGCGGTTAGGCAGTTCCACCTGTACCTGTTCAATCGCCGTCGCGGTCACTTTAACGGGCAGGAAGTTCATTTTTGGCGAGCCAATGAAGCCCGCAACAAAGCGGTCTGCCGGATAGTGATAGAGCTCAAGCGGTTTGCCCACCTGCGCCACGCGGCCGGCATCAAGCACCACGATCTTATCGGCCAGCGTCATCGCTTCGACCTGATCGTGGGTGACGTAAATCATCGTGCGGCCAAGACGCTTGTGCAGACGGGAGATTTCGATACGCATCTGGACGCGCAGGGCGGCATCCAGGTTAGAGAGAGGTTCATCGAGCAGGAATACGCGCGGCTCGGCCACCAGCGTGCGGCCAATCGCCACGCGCTGACGCTGACCACCGGAGAGCGCTTTCGGCTTACGCTCCAGCAGGTGTGCCAGCTGGAGCACTTCCGCCACCTGAGTGACGCGCTGGTTAATGGTCTCTTTTTTCGCCCCGGCCAGCTTCAGGCCAAAGGACATATTCTCGGCAACGGAAAGATGCGGATACAGCGCGTAGGACTGGAACACCATGCCCACGCCGCGTTCAGCGGGCGGGACGTCGTTCATTCGGGTATCACCAATAAACAGATCGCCGCTGGTGATGGTTTCAAGACCGGCAATCATACGCAGCAGAGTCGATTTACCACAGCCTGATGGACCAACAAACACCACGAACTCGCCGTCGTGGATGTCCAGATTGATGTCTTTTGACACCACTACGTCGCCCCAGGCTTTCGTTACATTACGCAGCTGTACGCTCGCCATGCCCTTCTCCCTTCGTTACAACCTGTCACCGACAGAAACATTCAAGATAAGTTCACTATGCGTGTTTCATTACTTTCGTGAATCCTCCACCCCCGGCTTTTTTATGGGGGAGGAGGCGGGAGGATGAGAGAGCAGGCTCTGCGACCGCAGCTGAGGGGCTGAGGCAAAAATCGTGAAGCGGCCTGCAAATTTCGGTGGGTTTTTATGTGCGCCAGCACTCATAACTTAAATTTATGTTACAGCGATCACACAAACGGGGGGTGGGGCGTAGGGCCTGGGAGGATGGAAAGAGGATGTCAAATAAGGAGACTGAGTCACGTTGAACCACCTTATGTATCCACGAGCACATCACCAAAAAGGATGGCAGATATGAAGATCAAGACTGGCGCACGCGTTTTCGCATTGTCCGCCCTCGCAGCAATGATGATTTCCGCACCGGCTCTCGCCAAAATTGAAGAAGGTAAGCTGGTTATCTGGATTAACGGCGACAAGGGCTATAACGGCCTGGCCGAAGTGGGCAAAAAATTCGAGAAAGACACCGGTATCAAAGTTACCGTAGAACACCCGGACAAGCTGGAAGAGAAGTTCCCGCAGGTTGCCGCGACGGGCGATGGCCCGGACATCATCTTCTGGGCGCACGACCGTTTTGGCGGCTACGCGCAGTCTGGCCTGCTGGCGGAAGTCACGCCAGACAAAGCCTTCCAGGACAAGCTGTTCCCGTTCACCTGGGACGCCGTTCGCTATAACGGCAAGCTGATTGCTTACCCAATCGCGGTTGAAGCCCTGTCGCTGATTTACAACAAAGACCTGGTGCCAAACCCGCCGAAAACCTGGGAAGAGATCCCTGCTCTGGATAAAGAGCTGAAGGCGAAAGGTAAATCCGCCCTGATGTTCAACCTGCAGGAGCCGTACTTCACCTGGCCGCTGATTGCTGCCGACGGCGGCTACGCCTTCAAGTTTGAAAACGGCAAATATGACGTGAAGGACGTGGGCGTGGACAACGCGGGCGCGAAAGCGGGCCTGACCTTCCTGGTTGACCTCATCAAGAACAAACACATGAACGCCGATACCGACTACTCCATCGCGGAAGCGGCGTTCAACAAAGGCGAAACCGCGATGACCATCAACGGTCCGTGGGCCTGGACCAACATCGACAAGAGCAAAATCAACTACGGCGTTACCCTGCTGCCAACCTTCAACGGCAAGCCGTCTAAACCGTTTGTTGGCGTGCTGAGCGCGGGCATCAACGCCGCCAGCCCGAACAAAGAGCTGGCGAAAGAGTTCCTGGAAAACTACCTGCTGACCGATGAAGGTCTGGGTAACGTGAACAAGGACAAACCGCTGGGCGCCGTTGCGCTGAAATCCTTCCAGGATCAGCTGGCGAAAGATCCGCGCATTGCGGCCACCATGGATAACGCCCAGAAAGGCGAAATCATGCCGAACATCCCACAGATGGCAGCGTTCTGGTACGCCACCCGTACCGCGGTCATCAACGCCGCCAGCGGTCGTCAGACTGTCGATGCCGCGCTGAAGGATGCTCAGGGCCGTATCACTAAGTAACGCCGTAGTCTCCTCTCCCTCTGGGAGAGGGTTAGGGTGAGGGTTGTCGCTATCCGCACGCCCTCACCCCGGCCCTCTCCCCCAGGAGAGGGAGAAAAGATCAAATGTTGTAGAGGAAGAACCCCATGGATGTCATTAAAAAGAAACACTGGTGGCAAAACGACGCGCTGAAGTGGTCAGTGATTGGTCTGCTGTGTCTGCTGGTGGGTTACCTTGTTGTTTTAATGTACGTGCAAGGGGAATACCTTTTCGCCATCATGACGCTGATTTTAAGCTCGGTTGGCCTGTATATTTTCGCCAACCGCAAGGCGTATGCCTGGCGCTATGTCTACCCTGGCGTTGCCGGAATGGGGCTTTTTGTCCTCTTTCCGCTGATCTGCACTATTGCGATTGCCTTTACCAACTACAGCAGCACCAACCAGCTTGCGCAAGAGCGCGCCACTCAGGTGCTTCTGGACCGTTCCTATCAGGCCGGTAAGACCTTCAACTTCGGTTTGTATCCTGAGGGCGACGAATGGAAGTTAGCGCTTACTGACGGCGAGAGCGGCAAACATTATATTTCCGACGCGTTCAGGTTTGGCGGCGAGCAGAAGCTGGCCTTAAAAGAGGCGGCGGCCCTGCCGGAAGGTGAACGTGCCAACCTGCGTATCATTACCCAGAATCGTCAGGCGCTGACCCAGCTCACCGCCGTGCTGCCCGATGACAGCAAAGTGACCATGAGCTCGCTGCGCCAGTTCTCCGGCACGCAGCCGCTTTACACCCTGGCGGATGACGGCACGCTGACGAACAACCAGAGCGGTGTGAAGTACCGCCCGAACAATGATATTGGTTTTTATCAGTCCGTGAACGCAGACGGCGGCTGGGGTGATGACAAACTCAGCCCGGGCTATACCGTCACCATCGGCTGGGATAACTTTACCCGCGTATTTACCGACGAAGGCATTCAGAAACCGTTCTTCGCCATCTTCGTCTGGACGGTGGTATTCTCCGTACTGACCGTGATCCTGACCGTAGCCGTGGGCATGGTGCTGGCCTGTCTCGTTCAGTGGGAGTCACTGAAAGGTAAAGCGATTTACCGCGTGCTGTTGATTCTGCCCTACGCCGTACCGTCGTTTATCTCGATTCTGATTTTCAAAGGGCTGTTTAACCAGAGCTTCGGTGAAATCAACATGATGCTGAGCGCGCTGTTCGGCATCAAACCGGCCTGGTTCAGCGACCCAACCACCGCCCGCTCGATGATTATCATCGTGAATACCTGGCTGGGTTATCCGTACATGATGATCCTGTGCATGGGGCTGCTGAAGGCCATCCCGGATGACCTGTATGAAGCCTCGGCGATGGACGGCGCAGGCCCGTTCCAGAACTTCTTCAAAATTACGCTGCCGCTGCTCATTAAGCCGCTGACGCCGCTGATGATCGCCAGCTTCGCCTTTAACTTTAACAACTTCGTGCTGATTCAGCTGTTGACCAACGGTGGCCCGGACCGTCTCGGCACGACCACGCCGGCAGGCTATACCGACCTGCTCGTGAGCTACACCTACCGTATCGCCTTCGAAGGCGGCGGCGGCCAGGACTTCGGTCTGGCGGCAGCGATTGCCACCCTGATCTTCCTGCTGGTTGGCGCGCTGGCGATTGTGAACCTGAAAGCCACACGTATGAAATTTGACTAAGGAGGACACTGAATATGTCTATGGTACAACCCAAATCTCAGAAGCTGCGCCTCCTCGCGACGCACTTAGGCCTGCTGATTTTCATCGCGGCAATCATGTTCCCGCTGCTGATGGTTATCGCCATCTCCCTGCGTTCGGGCAACTTCGCAACCGGAAGCCTGATCCCGGACGAAATCTCCTGGGAGCACTGGAAGCTCGCGCTGGGCTTCAGCGTTGAGCACGCCGACGGCCGCGTTACTCCACCGCCGTTCCCGGTGCTGCTGTGGCTGTGGAACTCGGTAAAGGTGGCAACCATCACCGCAATCGGCATCGTAACGCTCTCCACCACCTGCGCTTACGCTTTCGCCCGTATGCGTTTCCCTGGCAAAGCGACGCTGCTGAAAGGGATGCTGATTTTCCAGATGTTCCCGGCGGTGCTCTCACTGGTGGCGCTGTATGCCCTGTTTGACCGTCTCGGCCAGTACGTGCCGTTTATCGGCCTGAACACCCACGGCGGCGTGATCTTCGCCTATCTTGGCGGTATCGCCCTGCACGTGTGGACCATCAAAGGCTATTTCGAAACCATCGACGGTTCGCTGGAAGAAGCCGCCGCGCTGGATGGCGCGACCCCGTGGCAGGCATTCCGTCTGGTACTGCTGCCGCTGTCGGTCCCGATTCTGGCGGTGGTGTTTATCCTGTCGTTTATCGCCGCCATCACCGAAGTGCCGGTCGCCTCGCTGCTGCTGCGTGATGTGAACAGCTACACCCTGGCCGTGGGCATGCAGCAATACCTCAACCCGCAAAACTACCTGTGGGGCGACTTTGCCGCTGCGGCCGTACTTTCCGCTATCCCGATTACCGTGGTGTTCCTGCTGGCGCAGCGCTGGCTGGTTAACGGCCTGACGGCGGGCGGTGTGAAAGGTTAAGTTTTATCTGTTATGCCACTGCAACCCTCAACTTTAGACGTATTGTATTAACCCAACTTGTGACTGTTGTTAGGCGCTCTCCGGAGCGCCATTTTTTTATTCGCGCTTAAGCCGCTTCGAGTTGCACAGCCAGAGGGTGATCACCAGCAGCAGGATCGCCGCCGAGTAGATCAGCACGTCGAGCGGGGATTTGTGATCGACGATGATCAGCCGCACAATCGCGGTGATGCCAATGTAGATGAAATAGCGCAGCGGGAAGTGAAAGCCGGACTGGAAATACTTCACAATCAGGGCAATAAATTCGAAGTAGAGAAAATAGACCACCAGGCCTTCCACCAGCGCGTATTTGCTGGTTTGTTCGGGAGCAAACAGCACATCCGCCAGATGCACCGTCTCTTTGCCGAGAAAGACGACCAGGATCAGGCCAAGGCTTAGCAGACCGAGGTTGAGCACGGTCTGGAGGATGGTTGAGATGAACTCAACGCGCGGACGAGTCAGGGATGTCATACAGCACCTCATTCTCCGGGGCGAGGTTCCTGTATAACGCAAAAATGTGACGGGGATCTATATTTTTTGTTTATGTTTGACGCAGTGGAGAGGGGACTGTTCGGTGCGGTTTTCACCCTCGCCCCTCTGGGGAGAGGGACGGGGTGAGGGGAACAAGCGTCAGCGGAAGTTAATGTTCTTATCGCTGGTCATGTTATACAGCTGGAACTTACGTCCAAGCTGCTGACCACCGTCACGCGTCAGCGGGGTCCAGCCCACCGCCGCGCGGCTGCGGGTTGGGCCTGACGAGAAGAGATCCAGCGGAATCGACACATAAACCCCTTTGGTGAAGTCCCCTTCACCGTACTCGTCCGGCGAAACGTTGGTGATGGTGGCATAACCGCCCACCACTACGCCGCTGTCGAAGTGTTTAGAGATATCCAGCGTGCCGCCCTTATCGCCGGCAAGATACTGCCCGACGCTGGCTTTCACCAGCACGTCCTGCGCGAATGACGGCGTCCAGTAGGCGGTCAGGTGGCCGGTTTTGACGCTGTAGTCGGTGAACTTCATCATGTCCTGCGCGCTGCGCCAGTCACGCTGTTTCACGTAGTTGGCATCAATCCCAAACGCCCAGTTGCTGTCGACGGGACGGTAAAGCACCTCAGCTCCCGCACCGCCAAACATGGTTTCCAGATAGCCACCGTAAACCTGGCCGTAGAAGCCGTTGCCGAAGTACTGGAAGTAGTTGGCCTGCAGGTTGTTCACGTAAGCGTTGTTCTGTACGTATTCACGCACCTGGGTACGCACGCGCGGCAGTTTTGAATCGTTCGGCGGGTTGGTGTAGTTAAATTTATCGTAGTTGTTCGCAATATTGCCGAACAGGCTGCCCGTCGTCAGCAGGTGATCGGTGACCCACAGATCCGCCGTTGCCATGACGCCCAGCTGATACATGTAGAAGTTTTCCGGCCCGCCGACGGACTGGTTCAGCACCGGATCGATATGGAAATCGAAGCGGGATTTATCGATATACCAGCCCTGCTCGGTGGTTTCTGGCACTACCGGCTCAACGCGTTTTTGCACCAGCTCGGTTTCATGCCCCAGCGGTTCGCCTTCCAGATGGCGCTTAAGGCTGGCAACATCGGTTTCGGTGGTCACCTGCGGCAGGTTAAGACGGTTCTCCGTAATGCGGATTGTGCGGATCCCCTCCGGCAGATCGTTCATGACGATCCGGTTGGCGCGCTCGATCCCTTCGCGGGAGTCACGGTATTTCACCTGCTCGCCGGTGACGTACAGCGTATCGCCTTTGGTCTGGATCTTCGGATCCGCCAGCCCCGCGTTATACTTCAGCAGCGTCAGCTGGTTCGCCACCACGGAGTGCTGAATGATCGCATCCTGCGGCTCCGGCTGGTATTTCGGCCGCGGATTGTCGTTATAGCGCGGGCGCATGTCGTTAAAGTTGGTGCGCAGCGTAAAGCCAAACATCAGGGTATTGCCGCGCTCGTAGCTGAGGTTAACGTCGGCCCAGTCGGTCACGCGATAAATGGCCCCGACGTTAAACTTGCTCTTCTGCTCAATTTTGCCGGCGAAATCTTCGCTGTAGTTATTGCCTTCGTATTCCAGCTTCAGGCGCAGGGGCTGCCATGGGGTTTGATACTCGACGCCGCCAAACAGCGAGGCCGGGCCGTGGAACATCTGGTCGCCGTTGATGGAACCCGCTTTTTTGTAGCTGTTATCGCGGTAGCAGTATTTGTCGCTGTAGGTACAGAACGGGTTGGTTACGTTGCCGCTGGTACCGAGGTAGCCCCAGCCAAGACCCAGCGAGAAATCAAACGGTCCCCAGGCTTTGCTGGCAACGATGTATTCCGCATCAAACAGGCCGGTCCCGCCAATGTCCTTCGCCCCAACGGAGACCTGCGGCATCCAGTAGCTCTCTTCCCACAGGCGCAGCTTCACGTCGAAGGCTTTGTCTTTATAGGTCTGATCGCCGGAGAAGGCGTCGACGCTGCTGTACTGTTTTGTACGCACGTCGGTGTAGCGCAGCGTGGTCTCCAGCCAGGGGAACAGCTGCACGGACGCAGAGTAATAGCGGTACTGATCGTTATCGCGATAGTTAAGGCTAATTTCCCCCTCGCGCGCCATACGCGCGGTTGGGGTTTGCAGTAAGCCCACGCCGCCAAAGTCGGACTGAGACGTGCCAATCGGTGCCGGATACGTTTCTGCATGACAGGCGGCACTCACGCACAGTGCAAGCATGCTGTAGAGATAGGTTTTTTTCATTATTCCGGTATCCGCTGTATCAGGGAGCGAAGGATGTCGGCATTAAGCCCGTCATACGCTTTCGTCCAGAAATGGTCGGCAAATCCGACAAAAATGATGCTGCCCGGCATGGGTTCGATATGGCGTTTATTCCAGTAAGCAACCGGCGCTTTTTGCGTGCGCCCGTCAGGGTAAACGACCCAGGCGTAGCTGTTATCGGCACCGCTCAGCAGGCTTTGCTCGTCAAGGTAGCTCGCAACATCGCGGCCCGGCGTAAACGGCTTATCGCCAGGGCTGCTGATAAGCCCCATCACGGTGACGGTGGACGGCTGAGCCGGAAGCCACAGGGTATATTCCCCTTCCAGCGACGGGTTGCCGTTTTCCGCCACCCGCACTTCGTCAGGATCGAGGTTCACCTTCTGGCGTCCCGTCACCTTCAGCGCCTGGAGCTGCTGGCGCAGGCTGTTGATGGCGCCCGCATCGTCGGCATCTTCCTGTTGCGTCAGCCCGTTCAGTCGGGCGAGCAGCGCCTGATGCCTTTGTTCCGCGCGAATCGTCGCCTGACGCTCGCTTATTACCGCCCCGGTCCACCAGCTTTTCGCCAGCCTCGGCTGTCCAACCAAATCAAGCAGGTGTCCGGCATTGGTTAAGGTTTTAGGTTTTTCGCTGTCGGGGGTATAGACCTGTACCGTTCCGGCAGACCATGCCAGCGGTGAGGCAAGAGAGGCGATCAGCGCCGCGTGAAGAAGTGCTTTCATGATTTCGCCGCCTTGATCAGGGTGGTTTTCACCGGGAAGAAACCGGCACCAAGATACTGTAAGGACTGGCGAATCTGGCCCTCGTCGTCCACCCAGAAGCGGTTATGCCAGGTGGCCCGATCGGTTGTCACCTCTTCATCAAGCACGCGAACCTGCGTTTCGTCGCTGCCGACCTTCACGGTGTCCGTACCGTCCCAGCGGAAGGTCGAGCGAGCCGTGGCATAGCGCACCTGCTTGTGCTCGGTCCAGCCCATCGTGCGCGTCCAGCCTGCGCCGTCGACGATCTGATTGGGCCTGGCGAGCGGATCCGCAGCCAGGTTGTTCACCTCAAGCAGGTTGTCGCCGCCGAGCAGGGTTTTCACGATGCGGGCGTGCTGCGTCACGATGGTGGCCTGATCCTGCGTCACCCATTTCTGCTGCCCGTTTTCGTCGAAAGCGAGCACCACAAACAGTTGCGGACCATCGTTTAGCTGCATGTACTGGCTGGCATACGGCATGTTCTGAAGTTCGTCATCGGTCAGATGCACGCCCGGTGTGCCGAACATGCTGTCCCACAGTGAGTTGCCCAGCCCTTTGGTGGTGGCTGAGCACGCCTGCAACAGCAGGCAAATCAGAATGATTGCAGGTCGCTTCACGACTCTTCTCCGAAGGGGCGAAATAACCACACCGAAGTGTGGTTATGATTAAAACACCCGGAATTACTGGGTGCTGGTCGTCGTAGTGGTCGTGGTTCCGGTATTGGAGCCATCACCGCCACCGGTTGCCGCCAGCGCGACACCCACGGCTGAACTTACGGCGCTGGTGCTGGCTGCGGTAGAACTCCCCGCAGACGCAGACGTCGCTGCCGACCCTGCTGCTTCCCCGACCTGGACCGGAGCTGCATAGACAGACGTCGCCGCAAGTGCAGATATGGCAAAAATGCCATACAGTACTTTCTTCATAACAATTTCCCTTCAATGAATGAATGGAGATTTGCCCGAAAAGAAATTCAGGCGGATTCGAGTATACACAACTAAAGCAGCGGGTTTACCGTGGGGGGAAATAGGGATGAAGTTTTCGGACTAATGGTTAAAATCGAAAGAGGATAAAAATAAATAAAATATATAAACCATAAAAATCAGCTAGTTATAATATATCCACAATATATGCCTGCTCCGTATTTTCTTAAAATAAACCGCAGTAATTAACGGGTTGCCCGTCTTTTTCGGATTAAACTCAGATTCAGAATTTGAGTTAACTAACAGACATCAGGAATTATCCGATAAAAAAATGCCGGCATATCGCCGGCATGCTTCATGACATATTTATTACGCGCGCCATGCTTTATAACGGTTAATCAAACCATTGGTGGAGCTGTCGTGGCTGTCGATCGCTTTATCGTCACCCAGCTCTGGCAGAATACGGTTTGCCAGCTGTTTGCCCAGCTCTACGCCCCACTGGTCAAAGGTGAAGATGTTCAGGATGGCGCCCTGAGTAAAGATCTTGTGCTCATACAGCGCAATCAGCGCGCCCAGGCTGAACGGGGTGATTTCGCGCAGCAGGATGGAGTTGGTTGGGCGGTTGCCTTCGAACACTTTGAACGGCACAACGTGTTCCAGCGTTGCCGGATCTTTACCCTGGTCACGATACTCCTGCTCAACCACCTCGCGGGATTTACCAAACGCCAGCGCTTCGGTCTGCGCGAAGAAGTTAGACAGCAGCTTCGGATGGTGGTCGGACAGCGGGTTGTGCGTGATAGCCGGGGCGATGAAATCGCACGGTACCATTTTGGTGCCCTGGTGGATCAGCTGGTAAAACGCGTGCTGGCCGTTGGTGCCCGGCTCACCCCAGATAATTGGGCCTGTCTGGTAGTCCACGGCGTTGCCGTTACGGTCAACGTATTTACCGTTGGACTCCATGTTGCCCTGCTGGAAGTAAGCCGCAAAGCGGTGCATGTACTGGTCGTACGGCAGAATTGCTTCGGTTTCAGCGCCGAAGAAGTTGTTGTACCAGATACCGATCAGCGCCAGCAGCACCGGCAGGTTTTTCTCTGGTGCGGTGGTGGAGAAGTGTTTATCCATCGCGTGCGCGCCGGAGAGCAGTTCAACGAAGTTGTCGAAGCCCACGGACAGGATGATGGACAGGCCAATCGCAGACCACAGGGAGTAGCGGCCGCCAACCCAGTCCCAGAACTCGAACATATTCGCGGTATCAATACCGAACTCGCCTACCGCTTTACCGTTGGTAGACAGGGCCGCGAAGTGTTTCGCTACGTGCTTTTCGTCACCCGCGGTTTTCAGGAACCAGTCGCGCGCGCTGTGGGCGTTGGTCATGGTTTCCTGGGTGGTGAAGGTTTTAGACGCTACCAGGAACAGCGTGGTTTCCGGGTTCACGTTCTTCAGCACTTCGGCGATGTGGGTACCATCGACGTTAGACACGAAATGCATGTTGAGGTGGTTTTTGTATGGACGCAGCGCTTCGGTCACCATGAACGGGCCGAGGTCAGAGCCGCCGATACCAATGTTCACCACGTCGGTAATCGCTTTGCCGGTGTAGCCTTTCCAGCTACCGGAGATAATCGCTTCTGAGAAGGTTTTCATCTTTTCCAGCACCGCGTTCACTTCAGGCATCACATCTTTGCCATCAACGATGATTGGCGTATTGCTACGGTTACGCAGCGCCACGTGCAGCACGGCACGGTCTTCGGTGCGGTTGATCTTCTCACCGGAGAACATGGATTTGATGGCGTCTGCCAGCTCGGTCTCTTTCGCCAGATCCTGCAGCTTTGCCAGCGTCTCTTCGGTGATACGGTTTTTGGAGAAATCCACCAGCATCAGGTCATCGAACGTTGCGGAGAACTTGCTGAAACGATCGGCATCCTGCGCGAACAGATCCGCGATGGTGACGTCTTTCATTTCATCAAAATGTTTCTGTAGTGCCTGCCATGCAGCGGTCTGCGTTGGGTTGATGTTTTTCATAGCAATACTCTTCTGATTTGAGAATTGTGACTGCGGTCGATTGTAGCGCCTGCAAATAAAAATTGTGATGGTTTTTATGCCATTGCCCTGGCCTGCATCAAACGCAGGTGAAAAGACCCGAAAAGTATAGCTGCTGACGCCCTCTCCCGGAGGGGCGAAATGTCGGTCAAAATGGGGTAAAAAGGAGCATAAAATATGGGCCTGTTATTAGTCCTGTTTCTGAGGGGTACCCCCCCATGAAAAATCCGCATAATCCCAGCATTGACAGGACCTCCCCCGCATTTTATTTATAGGGCCGTATTTTGCGCCTGCACCTGTTCTCGCTCCACTCTTGTGCCAAGGTCGCTCTATTCATTCCCTGACACGAGGTTGTTATGACGAGTTTTGTGGTCGCCAAGTTTGGCGGCACCAGTGTGGCAGACTACGCTGCCATGAACCGCAGCGCCGATGTGGTGCTGGCCGATCCGAATACCCGCCTGGTGGTGCTCTCTGCATCCGCCGGCGTGACGAACCTGCTGGTTTCGCTGTCTGAAGGACTGGAAGCGACCGAACGTTTCGTGAAGCTGGATGCACTGCGCAAAATTCAGTTCGATATTCTTGAGCGTCTGCAAAATCCGAACGTCATACGTGAGGAAGTGGAACGCCTGCTGGAAAATATCACCACCCTGGCAGAGGCCGCGTCGCTGGCAACCTCCACCGCCCTGACCGACGAGCTGGTCAGCCACGGCGAACTGATGTCCACCCTGCTGTTCGTTGAGATCATGCGCGAACGTAATATTCAGGCGCAGTGGTTTGACGTGAGAAAAGTGATGCGCACCAGCGATCGCTTTGGTCGCGCCGAGCCGGACGTGGAAGCGCTGGCCGAGCTGACCAACCAGCAGCTTGCCCCGCGCCTGGAAGAAGGCATTGTGATCACCCAGGGCTTTATCGGTAGCGAAGCCAAAGGGCGTACAACGACGCTGGGCCGTGGCGGCAGCGACTATACCGCCGCCCTGCTGGGCGAGGCCCTGCACGCCACCCGCGTGGATATCTGGACGGACGTGCCGGGCATCTACACGACCGACCCGCGCGTGGTGTCTGCGGCAAAACGTATTGATGTGATTGCGTTTGAAGAAGTGGCTGAAATGGCCACCTTCGGCGCGAAAGTGCTGCACCCGGCAACGCTGCTGCCAGCCGTGCGCAGTGACATTCCGGTCTTCGTTGGCTCCAGTAAAGATCCAAAGGCGGGCGGTACGCTGGTCTGCAAGAAGACGGAGAACCCGCCGCTGTTCCGCGCGCTGGCCCTGCGCCGTAAGCAGACGCTGGTCACGCTGCACAGCCATAATATGCTGCACTCACGCGGCTTCCTGGCAGAAGTGTTTGGTATTCTGGCGCGCCATAATATCTCCGTGGATTTGATCACCACCTCGGAAGTCAGCATTGCGCTGACGCTCGACACTACCGGCTCCACCTCAACCGGTGACACCCTGCTGACGCAGTCACTGCTGATCGAGCTATCCGAACTGTGCCGCGTGGAAGTAGAAGAAGATCTGGCGCTGGTTGCCATTATTGGCAACAAGCTCTCACGCGCCTGCGGCGTGGGCAAAGAGGTCTTTGGCGTACTCGACCCGTTCAGTATTCGCATGATTTGCTACGGCGCGTCCAGCTATAACCTCTGCTTCCTGGTGCCCGCCGATCAGGCCGAGCAGGTCGTGCAGAAACTTCATCAGAATTTGTTTGAATAAAATTCATTAGCACGATAAACAATACCAATAAGCCGGGCACAGACCCGGCTTTTTTATAACAAAACAACACGACAATACTGCAAGGAATCCACTATGTTATCCGCCATCACCCGGCTGTTCCCGTTATGGGCGCTGCTGCTCTCCGTACTCGCGTACTACACCCCCACCACGTTCACCGGCATTGGTCCGTGGGTAACCACGCTACTGATGCTGATTATGTTCGGCATGGGCGTACATCTTAAAATCGACGACTTTAAGCGCGTGCTTGCGCGTCCGGCCCCGGTTGCCGCAGGGATTTTCCTGCACTATCTGGTGATGCCGCTTGCGGCGTGGCTGCTGGCGATGGCCTTCAGGATGCCGCCGGATCTCTCCGCCGGGATGGTGCTGGTGGGCAGCGTAGCCAGCGGTACGGCCTCTAACGTGATGATCTATCTGGCGAAAGGGGATGTCGCGCTCTCCGTCACCATCTCGTCCGTTTCGACGCTGGTGGGCGTGATTGCCACACCGCTGTTAACCCGCCTGTACGTGGATGCGCATATCCAGGTGGACGTGATGGGCATGCTGCTGAGCATTCTGCAAATCGTGGTGATCCCGATCGCGCTGGGGCTTATCATTCACCACCTCTTCCCGCGGGTAGTGAAAGCGGTTGAGCCGTATCTGCCCGCGTTTTCGATGGTCTGCATTCTGGCCATCATCAGCGCCGTGGTGGCGGGTTCCGCATCGCACATCGCATCCGTGGGCTTTGTGGTGATTATCGCTGTGGTGCTGCACAACACCATCGGCCTGCTGGGCGGATACTGGGGCGGGAAGCTGTTTGGCTTTGACGAATCCACCTGCCGCACGCTGGCGATCGAAGTGGGAATGCAAAACTCTGGCCTGGCGGCGGCGCTTGGCAAAATTTACTTCTCGCCGCTGGCGGCTCTGCCGGGGGCGCTATTCTCCGTCTGGCACAACCTGTCCGGTTCGCTGCTGGCGGGCTACTGGTCCGGCAAACCGATTGACGAACAAGCGAAAAAAGATGCGGTGAAGCAGGGTTAATTTACGCGGCTTGCTTTACACTGAAGCCTCCCCATCAGGAGGCTTCAGCAATGGCTACACCACGATTGACCCAGAAAGACATGACGGAAGCCGAGCAGCGCGAACTAAAAACGCTTCTTGACCGCGCCCGCATCGCGCATGGCCGCACGCTAACGAACGCCGAAACCAACCAGGTTAAAAAAGAGTACATCGATAAACTGATGGCACAACGTGAGGCCGCGGCGAAAAAGGCCCGCAAGCTGAAAAAAGAGCAGGCTTACAAGCCGGACGCAGAGGCGACCTTCTCCTGGTCCGCCAGCACATCAACCCGTGGAAGGCGCTAATCAGCGCCCTTTCTTTTTACGCCCCGGCTGGGTAAAGCGTTTTCCGTTACCCGGCTTGCCTCGTCCTTTCTCTTCCGCATGCGGCGCCTTAACCACCGGACGCTTAACCGCCTGCGTTTTCGGTTTGGCTTTGGCTTTCGGCTTCGCTTCTGACGAGGAGTTCTCGATAAGTTTGAACAGCTCAATCAGCTCGTCGTCCGTTAAGTCACGCCACTCGCCCAGCGGGATCCCGGACAGGCTGACGTTCATGATGCGCGTGCGTTCCAGCTTCGTCACTTCATAACCGAAGTATTCGCACATGCGGCGGATCTGTCGGTTTAAGCCCTGCACCAGGGTAATGCGAAACGCGAACGGCGCCTCTTTCCTCACCTTACACTTCTTCGTCACGGTGCCCAGAATCGGCACGCCTGCGCCCATTCCGCGAATGAATTCGTCCGTGACCGGCTTGTTCACCGTAACGATGTACTCTTTTTCATGGTCGTTACCGGCACGCAGGATTTTGTTCACCAGGTCGCCGTGGTTAGTGAGAAAAATCAGCCCCTGAGAGTCTTTATCCAGGCGGCCAATCGGGAAAATACGGCTGCTGTGGTTCACGAAGTCAACAATGTTGTCCCGCTCGCCATCTTCCGTGGTGCTGACGATACCAACCGGTTTATTCAACGCGATAAACACCAGGTCTTCGGCATCACGCGGTTCGATGACCTGACCATTCACTTTGACCACGTCGCCAGGCACCACCTGATCGCCGATGGTGGCGCGTTTGCCGTTCAGAAACACGTTACCCTGTTCAATGTAACGGTCAGCCTCGCGACGTGAGCAGATCCCGCTCTCGCTAATGTATTTGTTTAATCGGGTTGATTGAGTTGGCAGCATAGTTTCTCCTGTGAAGGGCGAAATATACCTTACCTTGCGGCTGACAAAAAAGACCTAGTAACCGTTGATCAGAAAATCGAGTGCATCCCGCAATGAAGCACTGTTGTCAGTGAGATCGGCAACGCGTTCACCTAACTCTTTTGAAGAGATGCCTGACAGCATATGCATCATGACAACGCAGGGCTTACCCGCGATTTCAACGACAGGGCACACTTTCGCAGGCGGACGAATGCCGCCAAGCTGGCTTAATTCAACGGCGGGAGCAACCAGTACATGCTTCATCACATTAGCAACAGGATGCTGCATATTAATAAGCCATGGATAAGCTTTTCTCCCATTACCTTCATTCTCATAAGCAAAATATTGCTCCATCAGAACGACCTCTGAAAGTCACTAAAGGAGCCATTTTCATCAACCCACTGGTTGATGGCCTCTATAGACGCTTTATTTTCTGCTAACCACTCTGCGCGCTGATGCGCACGAAACTGCTCCTGTAGCGCGGCCGTGAGTACAGCAGAGAGATTGAGTTTAAGCCGTCGCGCTTCCTCAAGAATTTCTGGTGCTAACGAAACATTGACTGATTTTTTAATGCCATGAGTAGTGCGCATGAGAACCCCCATTGGAATGCGCATGAATTGGCGAAGTGTAGCGTAATAAACGAGCATTTTCTATTCCCTTCAAAAAGTAAGGTCTGAAGAGTAAATTGACCCTTATAAAGTGTCACGCCTCGCAAATGGGTTTTGCGAGACGCTTTCAGAGATTAATACTCATCCCGCTGGTCGTCTTCATCCGGCTGTTCCATCACGCTGTACGCCACGGCGCAGAACAGCGAGTTGAGGCGCTTCATATCCCCCAGCAGCCCCAGGTGCAGGGAGCTGGTCTCGATACTCTGCACGTTTTGCTGATGCAGGCGCTCAACGTGGGCGTGCGAGTAGCGACGGTTAAGGATGCGGAAACGATGCTTGTTGCGGCGCAGGCGCCTCGCGCTCGGCACGTCGCTGGAGAAGAAGACCGACATCGCCAGCTTCAGGTTGCTCACCAGCTGTTCGTGCAGCGCTTCCAGCTCCTTCAGCCCTTCAACGGAAAAGGCCCGACGCGCGGCCAGGGATTTGTCCGCGATTTCGCTGCCCATACGCTCGACGATATCCGAGGCCTGTTCCAGGTTCAGCGACATCTCGATGATTTCCGCCCAGCGGCGGGACTCTTCTTCCGCCAGCTCGTCCTGCGGAATGCGCGCCAGATAGAGCTTGATGGCGGTGTACAGCACGTTGATATCGTCCGCCAGCCTGCGCAGCTCTTTCTCCTGCCGCGGCTCGCCGTGCATCACCTTTTGCAGGCCTTCGAGCATGGTTTCCATCGCATCGCCCATGCGCAGCGTTTCGCGGGCGGCATTGGCGATGGCCAGCGCGGGGGTATCCAGCACCGAGGTGTCCAGATGCTTCGGCTTAAGGCGCGCGTCCAGCTCCGGTTCATCACGAATTAGCCGCTCGCAGAAGCGGGCCATCGGCGCGGCAAACGGCACCATCGCCAGGCAGCGCACCAGGTTGTAGAAGACGTGGAAGTAGATCACCAGCTCCGACTTTGGCAGAGGGAGGTTATCCATCAGGTTCGCCAGCGGGTGTACAAACGGCAGAATAATCAGGCTGCCCACCAGCTTAAACAGCAAACTTCCCAGCGCCACGCGGCGGGCAGCGGCATTGGCAGCGCTGTTGTTGAGCATCGCCAGCAGGCCCGAGCCGAGGTTGGCGCCGATCACCAGACACAGCGCGACGGGGAAAGAGATGGCCCCTGCGGCGGTGAGCGTGGCCGTCAGCAGCACTGCCGCCAGGCTGGAGTAGCTGACGATGGCAAACACCGCGCCGATGAGCGCATCCAGCATAATATCGCCGGTTAACGAGGCGAAAATAACCTGCACGCCGTTGGCCTGGGTGATAGGCGTGACCGCCTGCACAATCAGCTCCAGCGCCAGCAGAATCAGCCCGAGGCCAATACCGACGCGACCGAGCTGCCCGGCGCGGCTTTGCTTACGGCTGAGGAAGAAGATGACGCCGATAAAAATCAGCAGCGGCGACAGCCAGGAGAGATCGAAGGTGAGGACACGCGCCATCAGCGCGGTACCGACGTCGGCACCCAGGACAATGACCAGCGCCGGGGCGAGCGCCACCAGATCCTGCGCCACGAAAGAGGTGACGAGCATGGTGGTGGCATTGCTGCTCTGCACCAGCGCCGTCACGCCAATGCCCGCGCAGAAGGCGAGCGGCTTCTTCTCAACGCTGCCGCTAAGAACGGTACGTAAGCGCGCGCCGAACACGCGCATCACGCCGGTACGGACAATATGGGTGCCCCATACCAGCAGTGCGACTGCCGAGAGCAGGTGTAACAACGTCAACACGGAAGGTGTTCCTCCTTATCGTTATTCGTTTTTATGATTCAGTATAAGGGTTTAAACGTAAGAAAGAGACAAGGCACCCTAGCGGTGCCCTGTTTGTTGTAAGGAAAAGTGACGTTAGTCCGCGTCGTAGCCTAAATTTGGCGCGAGCCAGCGCTCTACCTCTGACACGCTCATGCCTTTGCGCCGGGCATAATCTTCAATCTGATCGCGCTGAAGCTGCGCCACGGCGAAATACTTGCTGTCCGGATGGCTGAAATACCAGCCCGAAACGGACGCCCCCGGCCACATGGCGAATGACTCGGTGAGCTTCATGCCGGTATGCGCTTCTACGTCGAGCAGTTTCCAGATGGTGCCCTTCTCCGTATGTTCCGGGCAGGCCGGATAGCCCGGCGCCGGGCGGATGCCCTGGTAGTTTTCGCGGATCAGATCCTCGTTGCTGAGATTCTCGTTCGCCGCATAGCCCCAGTACACCTTGCGCACGCGCTCGTGCAGATACTCGGCGAAGGCTTCCGCCAGGCGGTCGGCAATCGCTTTAACCATGATTTTGTTGTAATCATCGTGCTGCGCGTCGAACGCGTCCGCCAGCGCGTCTTCTTCCAGACCGCCGGTTACCGCAAACGCGCCGATGTAGTCGGCTTTACCACTCAGCTTCGGCGCGACAAAATCCGCCAGGCAGTAGTTGGCAAAGCCCACTTTCTCCGTTTGCTGGCGCAGGTGATGGCTCACTGCCAGCACGTGGGTACGGGTCTCATCGCGATAAATTTCCACGTCGTCGCCCACGCGGTTCGCCGGGAAGAGGCCCACCACGCCGCGCGGATTAAGGGCTTTCTCTGCGCTCAGTTTGTCGAGCATGTCGTTGGCGTCTCTGAACAGGCGCTTCGCCTCTTCGCCTACCACTTCATCTTCAAGGATGCGCGGATATTTGCCCGCCAGCGACCAGGTCATAAAGAACGGCGTCCAGTCGATGTAGTTACGCAGCGTCTCGATGCTGGCGGTGACGTCCTGCACGCCCAGACGGTGCGCAACCGGCGGCGTATAGCTGGACCAGTCGAACGCCAGATCGTTATCCCGCGCCGCCTGAAGTGAAACAGGCGGCGTGCGCGGTTTTTTACGGCCGTGCTGAATGCGGACGGTTTCATACTCTTTGCGGGTGCGCGCCACGAAGTCATCGCGCTGGGTGTCGGAGAGCAGCGCGGAAACCACGCCAACGGTGCGCGAAGCGTTCTGCACGTAAACCGTCGGGCCACTGTAGTTCTGTTCGATTTTCACCGCCGTATGCGCTTTCGAGGTGGTCGCCCCGCCAATCAGCAGCGGAATGGTGAAGCCCTGACGCTCCATCTCTTTTGCAACGTTGACCATCTCGTCCAGCGACGGGGTGATTAGCCCTGAGAGGCCAATCAGATCGGCGTTCACCTCGCGCGCGGTCTTGAGGATTTTATCCGCCGGAACCATCACGCCAAGATCGATAATCTCGTAGTTATTGCACTGCAGCACCACGCCGACGATGTTCTTGCCGATGTCGTGCACGTCGCCCTTCACGGTAGCGATGACCATCTTGCCGTTGCTGGAGCCTTTCTCTTTGCTGGCTTCGATAAACGGCTCCAGATAAGCCACGGCCTGCTTCATGACGCGGGCGGATTTCACCACCTGCGGCAGGAACATTTTGCCCTCGCCAAACAGATCGCCGACCACGTTCATGCCGTCCATCAGCGGCCCCTCGATCACCTCAATCGGGCGGGCTGCCTGCTGACGCGCTTCCTCGGTATCCTGCTCGATGAACTCGGTAATGCCTTTCACCAGCGAGTATTCCAGACGCTTTTTCACGTCCCAGGCGCGCCATTCGGCCTGCTGAACGTTGGCTGATTCGTCAGATTTACTGCCGCGGTATTTTTCCGCCAGCTCCAGCATGCGTTCGGTTGCGTCGTCACGACGGTTGAGGATCACATCTTCCACCGCATCGCGCAGCTCCGCTGGCAGATCGTCGTAAATTGCCAGCTGCCCGGCGTTAACGATCCCCATGTCCATCCCGTTGCGGATGGCATAGTAGAGGAACACGGCGTGGATTGCTTCACGCACCGGGTCGTTACCGCGGAACGAGAACGACACGTTCGACACGCCGCCGGAGATCAGCGCATGCGGCAGCTCGCGCTTAATATCTTCACATGCCCCGATAAAGTCCTGGGCGTAGTTATTGTGCTCCTCGATGCCGGTCGCGACGGCGAAAATATTCGGGTCGAAGATAATGTCTTCCGGCGGGAAGCCCACCTCTTCGGTCAAAATCTTGTACGCGCGGCGGCATATCTCGATTTTGCGCTCGCGGGTATCCGCCTGGCCCACTTCGTCGAAGGCCATCACCACCACGGCGGCACCGTAGCGGCGCACCATCTTCGCGTGGTGGATAAAGATATCAACACCCTCCTTCATGGAGATGGAGTTAACGATGCCTTTACCCTGAATGCACTTCAGCCCCTTTTCGATCACTTCCCATTTGGAGGAGTCAATCATGATCGGCACGCGGGCGATGTCCGGCTCGCCGGCAATCAGGTTGAGGAAGCGCACCATCGCCGCTTCGGCGTCGAGCATCCCCTCGTCCATGTTGATATCGATGATCTGCGCGCCGCTTTCCACCTGCTGGCGGGCAACGTCCAGCGCTTCGCTGTACTTCTCTTCTTTGATCAGGCGCTTGAATTTAGCAGAACCGGTCACGTTGGTACGTTCACCCACGTTCACAAACAGGCTGTCGTCGCCGATGGTCAACGGCTCCAGGCCGGAAAGGCGACAGGCAACGGGAAGCTCCGGCAGCTTGCGCGGCGGCAGCCCGGCCACCGCATTGCTCATGGCGGCGATGTGCTCCGGCGTAGTACCGCAGCAGCCGCCAACGATGTTCAGGAAGCCGGACTCGGCCCACTCGCGGATTTGCGCCGCCATGGTGTCGGCATCCAGATCGTACTCGCCAAACGCGTTCGGCAGGCCGGCGTTCGGGTGCGCCGTGACGTAGCACTCCGCAATGCGCGACAGCTCCTGCACGTACTGGCGCAGTTCGTCTGGCCCCAGGGCGCAGTTCAGGCCAAAGGAGAGCGCCTCCGCGTGACGCAGCGAGTTGTAGAAAGCTTCCGTTGTCTGGCCGGACAGGGTACGGCCGGAGGCGTCGGTAATGGTGCCGGAAATCATGATCGGCAGGTCAACGCCCAGCGCCTCGAACTCCTCCTTCACCGCGTAAATCGCGGCTTTGGCGTTGAGGGTGTCGAAGACGGTTTCAATCAGGATCAGGTCGGAGCCGCCCTCCACCAGCGCTCTGGTCGATTCACGATAGGCCGCGACCAGCTGGTCAAAGGTGATGTTACGGAATGCCGGGTCATTGACGTCCGGTGAAATCGACGCGGTGCGGTTGGTGGGGCCAAGCACCCCGGCAACGTAGCGCGGCTTGTCCGGCGTGCGCGCCGTCCACTCATCGGCACAGGCGCGGGCGAGTCTGGCCGCTTCAAGGTTGATCTCCGCCGACAGGGATTCCATCCGGTAATCCGCCATGGCGATGGTTGTCGAGTTAAAGGTGTTGGTCTCAACGATATCCGCACCCGCTTCGAAGTAGGCGTTGTGGATATCCTTAATCACGGACGGCTTGCTGAGCACCAGCAGGTCGTTGTTGCCTTTCAGGTCACAGGGCCAATCGGCAAAGCGTTCGCCGCGGAAATCGTCTTCGCTCAGACGATAGCCCTGGATCATGGTGCCCATGCCGCCGTCCAGCACCAGAATTCGTTCATTTAACTGCGCACGCAGTTGCTCTACTTTGCTGCTCACACTTGCTCCCGACAACGCTCAACATGGCCAATAGGCTGCGTTCCATACTGGCATAATCTCGCAGGGCCGAAAAGCCACACGGCGGTAACATGAGACATGTTCACCATCACTCCTCCGATCAGTCAGGATAACGGTTGCAAAACCACCAAATAAAACGAAAATGATTTCCACGATACAGAAAAAGGAGTTCATCATGGTTACGACCGTTCCCGCCAAACGCGGCAGAAAACCTGCCGCCAACCCTGCCGCACAGCCCGGCGGACAGGTTCAATCCCTGACCCGCGGCCTGAAGCTGCTGGAATGGATAGCCGAATCGCACGGCAGCGTGGCCCTGACGGAGCTGGCGCAGCAGGCGGGACTGCCGAACTCCACCACTCACCGCCTGTTGACCACCATGCAGCAGCTGGGCTTCGTACGTCAGGTGGGCGAGCTGGGTCACTGGGCGGTTGGCGCGCATGCCTTTATCGTTGGCAGCAGCTTCCTGCAAAGCCGCAACCTGCTGGCCATTGTCCACCCGATTCTGCGCAAGCTGATGGAAGAGTCCGGCGAGACGGTAAATCTCGCGGTGCTGGACCAGAGCGACCATCAGGCGATTATCATCGACCAGGTGCAGTGCACGCAGCTGATGCGTATGTCCGCGCCGATAGGCGGCAAGCTGCCGATGCACGCCTCCGGGGCGGGAAAAGCGTTTCTCTCGCAGCTGAGCGAAGAGCAGGTGACGGGGCTGCTGCACCGCAAAGGGCTGCACGCCTACACCCACGCCACGCTGGTATCGCCGGTTCATCTGAAGGAAGATTTGGCCCTGACCCGCAAGCGCGGCTATTCCTTTGATGACGAAGAACATGCCCTCGGGCTGCGCTGCCTCGCGTCCTGTATCTTCGACGAGCACCGCGAGCCGTTTGCCGCCATTTCTATCTCCGGCCCCATTTCACGTATGACCGATGACCGGGTAACCGAGCTAGGCGCGCTGGTCATTAAGGCGGCGAAAGAGGTCACGCTGGCGTACGGCGGGATTCGCTAGGATTGAGGGCGGTCTGATGTCCTCACCCGGGTCCTCTCCCACAGGGAGAGGGAGAAAACATGATGCCCTTACCCTGCGGGAGAGGGAGAAAACCGGACGCAAAACCGCTGCTTGCGGCGGTAAGCGTAGACGTCTTCCACATGTCCGTTTTTAATCCGCGTTTGCAGCCCGCGCCAGTAGCTGGCCCGAAACAGGTCGGCATGCATCTCTTCAAATAACGGTGCAATGCGCGGGTCCGCACATAGCCAGTGGCGAAACTCTTCGGGAAACACATCCCCCGGCGAAACGCTGTACCACGGCTCGGCGGAAAGCTCGTCATCCGGATACCGGGGCGGCGGTATATCGCGGAAATTCACCTCGGTCATATAGCAAATTTCATCGTAATCGTAGAACACAACCCGGCCGTGGCGGGTGACGCCGAAGTTTTTAAATAGCATATCGCCCGGAAAAATATTGGCGGCGGCAAGCTGGCGAATCGCGTTGCCGTACTCCTCAATGGCATCACGCAGTGCCTGGCCTTTAGACTGCTCCAGCCAGATATTCAGCGGCACCATGCGGCGCTCTATATAGAGATGGCTTATCACGATTTTGTCACCAAGATCGGTGATTTTGCCGGAGGCTTCCTGCATTAACAGCGACATAAGCGCCGGGTCGATTTGCTGCTTGTCCAACACAAAGTTTTCAAACTCCTGGGTATCGGCCATGCGCCCGACGCGATCGTGCTCTTTAACCAGCTGGTAGCAGGCGCGAACGTGGGCTGCGGTCATCTCTTTCTGCGGGGCGAATGTATCCTTAATCACCTTAAACACCCGGTCAAAGCCCGGGAGCGTGAAGACCAGCATCACCATGCCGCGGATTCCCGGCGCTTCGATAAACTGCTCATCGGCCGTCGTGACGTACCGCAGATACTCCCGGTAGCTTTCCGTTTTGGCGTGCTTCTGGCAGCCAATCGCCATATACAGCTCGGCGGTGGTTTTGCCCGGCAGGATCTCCCGCAGCCACTCCACCAGCGCGGCGGGCAGCGGGGCGTAAACCATAAAGTAGGAGCGGGCGAAGCCAAATACGATACTGGCCTCGGCGCTGGTGGTCAGGCAGGTATCGACAAACAGTTCGCCCTCGTCGGTACGGTGGATGGGTAACAGAAACGGCACGATGGCTGTTGGCGTAACCAGTTTGCCGACCAGCCAGGCGGCTTTATTGCGGTAGAATAGCTCGTTGGCCACCTGCAAATGGCTGCGGCTGAGCACCTGCCCGCCGAAGGTTTCGCTGAGATGCGCATGGATATAGCCGACATCACGGGATTTATTCTCCCAGGGCAGACGCAGCGGCAAATCCGTTAAGATGCGGTGCAGCAGCTTTTCCCATCCGCGGTCGGGGAAAAAATCTTTCGCCAGCGGGCGCGGAATGGTACGAAAGCGTCGCTCGGGCTGGGAGCTGAAGATAAATAACCGCTCAGGAGATAACGAGCGGTGGTCAAATAACCGGCAATAGACGGAGTTAAAAAAGCTCTCCGCAATTTCGAAGCGAGGGTAGTCGGGTAACAAATGGGTATAGTGCTCTTTGACGCGCAGTAGAAATTCCGCATCAGGACTTTTACCGTCGGTAATACAGCGCAGCTGCTCCACCACCAGACCCACGTGGTGGTCGTAAAGATGGATACGCTGCTTCATGGCCTGCTGAACCGCATGCCAGTCGGCGTGCTCAAAGCGCTGCTGCGCGCCGGATGTCACTTCAAGAAAACGACCATACTGGGCATCAAAGCCCTGCAAAATGGTTTGGACAATCAGCAATTCCAGGCCACGCGACATAGATTTCCCCTCACCCCTCACCCCGGCCCTCTCCCCGGAGGGGAGAGGGAGAAAACAGATCCGCACCAGACCATCCCCTCTCCCTTTCGGGGGAGGGTTAGGGTGAGGGAAAAAATTAGAACTGCGCTTCTTCAGTTGACCCCGTTAAGGCGGTGACGGAAGAGGTGCCGCCCTGAATGATAGTGGTCACGTTATCGAAATAGCCCGTCCCGACTTCCTGTTGGTGCGAGACGAAGGTATAGCCCTCTTTACCCGCGGCGAATTCCGGCTGCTGCACCTTCTCAACATAGTGCTTCATGCCTTCGCCCTGCGCGTAGGCGTGCGCCAGGTCGAACATGTTGAACCACATGCTGTGGATGCCCGCCAGGGTGATGAACTGGTACTTGTAACCCATATCCGACAGCTGCTGCTGGAAGCTGGCGATGGTGGTATCGTCCAGATTCTTTTGCCAGTTGAAGGATGGCGAGCAGTTATAGGCCAGCAGCTTGCCCGGATATTTCGCATGAATGGCGTCGGCAAAGCGCTTCGCCAGCGCCAGATCCGGCGTGGAGGTTTCACACCAGACCAGATCGGCATACGGCGCATACGCCAGGCCGCGGCTGATCGCCTGTTCGATACCGGCATGGGTGCGGTAGAACCCTTCGCTGGTGCGCTCGCCGGTGATGAACTCGCTGTCGTACGGGTCACAGTCAGAGGTGATCAGATCCGCCGCGTCCGCATCGGTACGGGCAATGACCAGCGTTGGCACGCCGAGCACGTCCGCGGCCAGACGCGCGGCAACCAGCTTCTGAATCGCTTCCTGGGTCGGCACCAGCACTTTCCCGCCCATGTGGCCGCACTTCTTCACCGACGCCAGCTGATCCTCGAAGTGAACGGCCGCTGCACCAGCCTCAATCATCGATTTCATCAGCTCGAAGGCGTTCAGCACGCCGCCGAAACCGGCTTCCGCATCCGCGACGATCGGCAGGAAGTAGTCAATAAAGCGCGGATCGTTAGGTTCGATACCCGCGGCCCACTGGATCTGATCCGCACGGCGGAAGGTATTGTTGATCCGATCCACCACCGACGGTACGGAGTTAGCCGGGTAGAGGGACTGATCCGGGTACATGCTGGAGGCCAGGTTGGCGTCAGCCGCAACCTGCCAGCCGGAGAGATAGATAGCCTCAATACCGGCCTTCGCCTGCTGCAACGCCTGGCCGCCGGTCAGCGCACCGAGGCTGTTGATATAGCCCTTTCTGGCGCCCCCGTGCAGCAGATCCCACATTTTCGCCGCGCCGTTCTGCGCCAGCGTGCATTCCGGGTTAACCGAGCCGCGTAACTTCACCACTTCCTCTGCGCTATAGGGACGGCGGATGCCTTCCCAGCGCGGTTGAGTCCACTCTTTCTGTAATTCTTCGATTTGTTGGGTACGGGTTTTCATGTGCAGATGCTCCATATTGTTATGTGGTGAATTACGCCAGGAAGCGGTAGCCCGGCAGGGTCAGGAAGTCGATTAACTCATCTGACGTGGTGATTTGCTCCATCAGGCGCGCGGCATCGTCAAAGCGACCGCTGCTGAAGCGGTGCTCGCCCAGCTCGTCCTGGATCACCCGCATCTCTTCGGCCAGCATCTGGCGGAACAGTGCTTTCGTTACCGGCTTGCCGTTGCTGAGCGTTTTTTGATGGTGGATCCACTGCCAGATTGAGGTACGTGAAATTTCCGCCGTCGCCGCATCTTCCATCAGGCCGTAGATTGGCACGCAGCCGTTACCGGAAATCCACGCTTCGATGTACTGAACGGCGACGCGAATGTTAGCGCGCATTCCCTCTTCCGTTCGTTCACCCGCACACGGTGCCAGCAGGTGTTCTTCAGCGATGGGGGCATCGTCTTCACGCGTAACAAAAAGCTGGTTTTTATTGTCACCCAGCACGCGGTTGAAAACCTCCATCGCCGTATCGGCCAGGCCCGGGTGAGCGATCCACGTCCCGTCATGGCCGTTGCGGGCTTCCAGCTCTTTATCGGCTTTCACCTTGTTGAGCACCTGATTGTTACGCTCCGCGTCTTTGCTCGGGATAAAGGCCGCCATGCCGCCCATCGCAAATGCGCCGCGTTTGTGACAGGTCTTGATCAGCAGGCGCGAGTAAGCGCTGAGGAACGGCTTATCCATAGTGACGACCTGGCGATCCGGCAGCACCCGATCGGCGTGATTTTTCAGGGTCTTGATATAGCTGAAAATGTAGTCCCAGCGACCGCAGTTCAGGCCCACAATGTGGTCGCGCAGCGCGTGAAGGATCTCGTGCATCTGGAATACGGCAGGCAGGGTTTCAATCAGCAGCGTGGCCTTAATGGTGCCGCGCGGCAGGTTGAAGCGGTCTTCTGCGTAGCTGAACACTTCACTCCACCACGCCGCTTCCTGCCAGGACTGGGTTTTCGGCAGATAGAAATAGGGTCCGCTGCCTTTCGCCAGCAGGTTTTTATGGTTGTGGAAGAAGTAGAGCGCAAAGTCGAACAGGCTGCCCGGAATCGCTTCTCCGCGCCACGTGACGTGTTTTTCAGGCAAATGCAGACCGCGTACGCGGCAGACCAGCACTGCCGGATTAGGTTTGAGCTGGTAAATTTTACCGGCTTCATTGGTATAGCTGATGGTACCGTTTACGGCATCGCGCAGGTTGATCTGCCCTTCGATAACTTTCCGCCAGTCCGGCGCGAGGGAGTCTTCGAAGTCCGCCATAAACACTTTGACGTTCGCATTCATGGCGTTGATCACCATCTTACGCTCTACCGGACCGGTGATCTCGACGCGACGATCCTGTAAATCTTCAGGTATACCGCGGATTTTCCATTCGCCTTGCCTAATGGAAGCGGTTTCCGAAATAAAACCAGGCAACTTGCCGTTATCGATTTCCTGCTGTTGATGAATACGTGCCGCCAGCAGCTTGTTGCGCTGCGGGGTAAAGCGGGTCACCAGCTCAGTCAAAAATTCGACGGCTTCTGTCGTTAAAACGTGTTGTTCCTGCTCGCCGTATGGCTGGGTAAAGGCCAGTTCATCCGCAGTGGTTGCCTGTTGATTCATTACGCTGCTCCTCGTCAAAGATCCAAATTCACGCTCCCGATGCGAGCGAAAGATCGTTGTGTAGTTTTCGCTCAGCAGAATTAAGACTATCTATATTTTTTCCAAAATCAAAAACAATTTCCATTTTAATAAAATATTGTAGATAACCTGTTGATTAACATTGAATTAAAATATCATTGCTTGTTGAGCGGTATTTCGGAAATAAAAAAGGCACCCGAAGGTGCCTGTTTTGAACAGCTGAAACGCTTTAGGATCGTTTAACGCAGAAGATTACTCCAGCGTCGGATTCATGTGGCGCAGATCGTATGGCGTGATTTGGTAGACGTAGTAGTTGAGCCAGTTAGTAAACAGTAAATTGCCATGGCTGCGCCAGGTAGCTCTCGGTTTGTTCTGCGGATCGTTTTTTGGGAAATAGTTGTACGGCACTTCAGGATTAAGGCCCGCTTCGACATCACGGAAATACTCTGACGCGAGGGTGTCCGGATCGTATTCCGGATGGCCAGTCACAAACGCGATGCGCTTGTCCCGGCTGGCAAACAGGTAAGCATCGCCCTCTTCCGTTTCGGCCAGGATCTCCAGATCGGTGTAATCGCGGATCAGCTGCGCCGGGAAATCAGCATAGCGGGAGTGCGGTGCCAGGAAGGAGTCATCGAAACCGCGCGTCAGCAGCGCGTGAGGGTGAATAATGTGGTGTTCATAAACGCCAGAAAGCTTTTCGGTTCGGGTTTGCTTAGGGATGCCGTAGAGAATATTCAACGCGGCCTGGACTGCCCAGCAGACAAATAGTGTGGACGTGACGTGATCTTTTGCCCACTCCAGCACCTGCCTGATCTGCGGCCAGTAGGCAACGTCATTAAATTCTACCAGCCCCAGCGGAGCGCCGGTGACGATCAACCCGTCGAAGTTCTCCTCGCGAATGTCGTCAAAATTACAGTAGAAGTTATTCAGATGCTCAGCAGGCGTATTCCGCGATTCACGCGCGTCAATGCGCAGCAGCTGGATATCAACCTGAAGCGGAGAGTTCGAAAGCAAACGCAGGAACTGGTTCTCCGTTTCGATCTTCTTTGGCATCAGATTAAGAATCAGTACCTTCAGCGGGCGAATTTCCTGACCTGTAGCGCGTGAAGCCGTCATCACAAAGACGTTTTCTTCACGTAAGAAATTGACGGCTGGTAGCTCGTCCTGCACCCGAATCGGCATAACCTTAAATCCTCACAGCATACGTATAAACGTTTAGACATCCAGACAGCTAACGATAACCAGATTTGGCTGGAATGTCGAGTCTGCAAGCGAAAGGTGAGAAAGTTTCAAGGAGGGGATGGTGCGGTCTGAAGGCCTCTTTCACAGGAAGAGAGGAAAGCCCAAAGCAAAAAACCCCGCACCTTACGGTACGGGGTTCTTCTAATTGATGCCTGGCAGTTCCCTACTCTCACATGGGGAGACCCCACACTACCATCGGCGCTACGGCGTTTCACTTCTGAGTTCGGCATGGGGTCAGGTGGGACCACCGCGCTAAAGCCGCCAGGCAAATTCTGTTAATCTGTATCAGAGCTGAAATTTGAGTGTCTGTCTCTTCGCCAAAACATCTTCGGCGTTGTAAGGTTAAGCCTCACGGTTCATTAGTATCGGTTAGCTCAACGCATCGCTGCGCTTACACACCCGACCTATCAACGTCGTCGTCTTCAACGTTCCTTCAGGAGACTTAAAGTCTCAGGGAGAACTCATCTCGGGGCAAGTTTCGTGCTTAGATGCTTTCAGCACTTATCTCTTCCGCATTTAGCTACCGGGCAGTGCCATTGGCATGACAACCCGAACACCAGTGATGCGTCCACTCCGGTCCTCTCGTACTAGGAGCAGCCCCCCTCAATTCTCCAGCGCCCACGGCAGATAGGGACCGAACTGTCTCACGACGTTCTAAACCCAGCTCGCGTACCACTTTAAATGGCGAACAGCCATACCCTTGGGACCTACTTCAGCCCCAGGATGTGATGAGCCGACATCGAGGTGCCAAACACCGCCGTCGATATGAACTCTTGGGCGGTATCAGCCTGTTATCCCCGGAGTACCTTTTATCCGTTGAGCGATGGCCCTTCCATTCAGAACCACCGGATCACTATGACCTGCTTTCGCACCTGCTCGCGCCGTCACGCTCGCAGTCAAGCTGGCTTATGCCATTGCACTAACCTCCTGATGTCCGACCAGGATTAGCCAACCTTCGTGCTCCTCCGTTACTCTTTGGGAGGAGACCGCCCCAGTCAAACTACCCACCAGACACTGTCCGCAACCCGGATTACGGGTCTACGTTAGAACACCAGCCATTAAAGGGTGGTATTTCAAGGTTGGCTCCACGCAGACTGGCGTCCACGCTTCAAAGCCTCCCACCTATCCTACACATCAAGGACCAGTGTTCAGTGTCAAGCTATAGTAAAGGTTCACGGGGTCTTTCCGTCTTGCCGCGGGTACACTGCATCTTCACAGCGAGTTCAATTTCACTGAGTCTCGGGTGGAGACAGCCTGGCCATCATTACGCCATTCGTGCAGGTCGGAACTTACCCGACAAGGAATTTCGCTACCTTAGGACCGTTATAGTTACGGCCGCCGTTTACCGGGGCTTCGATCAAGAGCTTCGCGTTGCCGCTAACCCCATCAATTAACCTTCCGGCACCGGGCAGGCGTCACACCGTATACGTCCACTTTCGTGTTTGCACAGTGCTGTGTTTTTAATAAACAGTTGCAGCCAGCTGGTATCTTCGACTGATTTCAGCTCCACCCGCAGGGGCTTCACCTACATATCAGCGTGCCTTCTCCCGAAGTTACGGCACCATTTTGCCTAGTTCCTTCACCCGAGTTCTCTCAAGCGCCTTGGTATTCTCTACCTGACCACCTGTGTCGGTTTGGGGTACGATTTCGTGTTACCTGATGCTTAGAGGCTTTTCCTGGAAGCAGGGCATTTGTTACTTCAGCACCGTAGTGCCTCGTCATCACACCTCAGCGTTAAAAAGGTACCGGATTTACCTGGAACCTCCGCCTACATGCTTAAACCGGGACAACCGTCGCCCGGCTAACATAGCCTTCTCCGTCCCCCCTTCGCAGTAACACCAAGTACAGGAATATTAACCTGTTTCCCATCGACTACGCCTTTCGGCCTCGCCTTAGGGGTCGACTCACCCTGCCCCGATTAACGTTGGACAGGAACCCTTGGTCTTCCGGCGAGCGGGCTTTTCACCCGCTTTATCGTTACTTATGTCAGCATTCGCACTTCTGATACCTCCAGCATGCCTCACAGCACACCTTCAACGGCTTACAGAACGCTCCCCTACCCAACAACGCATACGCGTCGCTGCCGCAGCTTCGGTGCATGGTTTAGCCCCGTTACATCTTCCGCGCAGGCCGACTCGACCAGTGAGCTATTACGCTTTCTTTAAATGATGGCTGCTTCTAAGCCAACATCCTGGCTGTCTGTGCCTTCCCACATCGTTTCCCACTTAACCATGACTTTGGGACCTTAGCTGGCGGTCTGGGTTGTTTCCCTCTTCACGACGGACGTTAGCACCCGCCGTGTGTCTCCCGTGATAACATTCTTCGGTATTCGTAGTTTGCATCGGGTTGGTAAGCCGGGATGGCCCCCTAGCCGAAACAGTGCTCTACCCCCGAAGATGAATTCACGAGGCGCTACCTAAATAGCTTTCGGGGAGAACCAGCTATCTCCCGGTTTGATTGGCCTTTCACCCCCAGCCACAGGTCATCCGCTAATTTTTCAACATTAGTCGGTTCGGTCCTCCAGTTAGTGTTACCCAACCTTCAACCTGCCCATGGCTAGATCACCGGGTTTCGGGTCTATACCCTGCAACTTAACGCCCAGTTAAGACTCGGTTTCCCTTCGGCTCCCCTATACGGTTAACCTTGCTACAGAATATAAGTCGCTGACCCATTATACAAAAGGTACGCAGTCACCCCATAAAGAGGCTCCCACTGCTTGTACGTACACGGTTTCAGGTTCTTTTTCACTCCCCTCGCCGGGGTTCTTTTCGCCTTTCCCTCACGGTACTGGTTCACTATCGGTCAGTCAGGAGTATTTAGCCTTGGAGGATGGTCCCCCCATATTCAGACAGGATACCACGTGTCCCGCCCTACTCTTCGAGTTCACAGCAAGTGTGTTTTCGTGTACGGGACTATCACCCTGTACCGTCGGACTTTCCAGACCGTTCCACTAACACACAAGCTGATTCAGACTCCGGGCTGCTCCCCGTTCGCTCGCCGCTACTGGGGGAATCTCGGTTGATTTCTTTTCCTCGGGGTACTTAGATGTTTCAGTTCCCCCGGTTCGCCTCGTTAGCCTATGTATTCAGCTAACGATAGTGCAACGGATTGCACTGGGTTTCCCCATTCGGACATCGACGGGTCAAGGGTTCATATCACCTCGCCGTCGCTTTTCGCAGATTAGCACGTCCTTCATCGCCTCTGACTGCCAGGGCATCCACCGTGTACGCTTAGTCGCTTAACCTCACAACCCGAAGATGTTTCTTTCGATTCATCGTCGACTTGCGAAAATTTGAGAGACTCGAACACACATGAGCTGTGTGTCGTTTCAATTTTCAGCTTGATCCAGATTTTTAAAGAGCAAAACTTCTTAATGCACTCGAAAGTACATTCAGAAGTTCATCATTCATCAGACAATCTGTGTGAGCACTACAAAGGCAGGTTCTTTAAGGTAAGGAGGTGATCCAACCGCAGGTTCCCCTACGGTTACCTTGTTACGACTTCACCCCAGTCATGAATCACAAAGTGGTAAGCGCCCTCCCGAAGGTTAAGCTACCTACTTCTTTTGCAACCCACTCCCATGGTGTGACGGGCGGTGTGTACAAGGCCCGGGAACGTATTCACCGTAGCATTCTGATCTACGATTACTAGCGATTCCGACTTCATGGAGTCGAGTTGCAGACTCCAATCCGGACTACGACGCACTTTATGAGGTCCGCTTGCTCTCGCGAGGTCGCTTCTCTTTGTATGCGCCATTGTAGCACGTGTGTAGCCCTACTCGTAAGGGCCATGATGACTTGACGTCATCCCCACCTTCCTCCAGTTTATCACTGGCAGTCTCCTTTGAGTTCCCGGCCTAACCGCTGGCAACAAAGGATAAGGGTTGCGCTCGTTGCGGGACTTAACCCAACATTTCACAACACGAGCTGACGACAGCCATGCAGCACCTGTCTCAGAGTTCCCGAAGGCACCAAAGCATCTCTGCTAAGTTCTCTGGATGTCAAGAGTAGGTAAGGTTCTTCGCGTTGCATCGAATTAAACCACATGCTCCACCGCTTGTGCGGGCCCCCGTCAATTCATTTGAGTTTTAACCTTGCGGCCGTACTCCCCAGGCGGTCGACTTAACGCGTTAGCTCCGGAAGCCACGCCTCAAGGGCACAACCTCCAAGTCGACATCGTTTACGGCGTGGACTACCAGGGTATCTAATCCTGTTTGCTCCCCACGCTTTCGCACCTGAGCGTCAGTCTTTGTCCAGGGGGCCGCCTTCGCCACCGGTATTCCTCCAGATCTCTACGCATTTCACCGCTACACCTGGAATTCTACCCCCCTCTACAAGACTCTAGCCTGCCAGTTTCGAATGCAGTTCCCAGGTTGAGCCCGGGGATTTCACATCCGACTTGACAGACCGCCTGCGTGCGCTTTACGCCCAGTAATTCCGATTAACGCTTGCACCCTCCGTATTACCGCGGCTGCTGGCACGGAGTTAGCCGGTGCTTCTTCTGCGGGTAACGTCAATCGGCAAGGTTATTAACCTTACCGCCTTCCTCCCCGCTGAAAGTGCTTTACAACCCGAAGGCCTTCTTCACACACGCGGCATGGCTGCATCAGGCTTGCGCCCATTGTGCAATATTCCCCACTGCTGCCTCCCGTAGGAGTCTGGACCGTGTCTCAGTTCCAGTGTGGCTGGTCATCCTCTCAGACCAGCTAGGGATCGTCGCCTAGGTGAGCCGTTACCCCACCTACTAGCTAATCCCATCTGGGCACATCCGATGGCAAGAGGCCCGAAGGTCCCCCTCTTTGGTCTTGCGACGTTATGCGGTATTAGCTACCGTTTCCAGTAGTTATCCCCCTCCATCAGGCAGTTTCCCAGACATTACTCACCCGTCCGCCACTCGTCAGCGAAGCAGCAAGCTGCTTCCTGTTACCGTTCGACTTGCATGTGTTAGGCCTGCCGCCAGCGTTCAATCTGAGCCATGATCAAACTCTTCAATTTAAGTTTGATGCTCGTGAATTAAACTTCGTAATGAATTACGTATGTTCACTCAGAGACTTGGTATTCATTTTTCGTCTTGCGACGTTAAGAATCCATGTCACTTTGAGTGCCCACACAGATTGTCTGATAAATTGTTAAAGAGCAGTTGCAACGCGACTTTCGCTCACCGTTGCGAGGTGGCGTATATTACGCTTTCCTCTTTCAGAGTCAACCCGTTATTTCAGGATTTTTTCTCTTCAGCCGACCGGGTAGTTTGTGAAGTGATTCACATCCGCCGTGTCGATGGAGGCGCATTATAGGGAGTTCTCCGCAGGCCGCAACCGCTAAATGACAGAAAAATGACTGACTGCTGCATTCCCCAGCAAAACCCCGCCTTATACCCTTTTACGCACAGAGTTATCCACAGCGCTTCGAAAAAGTGAAAATATGCGAGCGTTGCGCAAACGTTTTCGTTAAAATGCTCGCGCCTAACAAGGATGCCCCGTCAGGTGTGTTAGATGAGTTTTTCGCGGGAAAATTCATCTAACGCTCTCTGTAATCGTGAAATCCAGGGGATTTACCATGCAACAACGTCGTCCAGTCCGCCGCGCTCTGCTCAGTGTTTCTGATAAAGCCGGTATCGTCGAATTCGCTCAGGCACTTTCCGCACGTGGTGTGGAGCTGCTTTCTACAGGTGGCACCGCGCGCCTGTTAGCAGATAAAGGTCTGCCGGTAACCGAAGTGTCCGACTACACCGGTTTCCCGGAAATGATGGATGGACGCGTCAAAACCCTGCACCCGAAAGTGCACGGAGGTATTCTTGGCCGTCGCGGTCAGGACGACGGCATTATGGAACAGCATGACATCGCGCCAATCGACATGGTTGTCGTTAACCTCTATCCATTTGCCCAGACCGTAGCCCGCGAAGGCTGCTCCCTGGAAGATGCGGTTGAGAATATCGACATCGGCGGTCCGACCATGGTGCGCTCTGCCGCCAAGAACCATAAAGATGTAGCCATTGTGGTGAAGAGCAGCGACTACAACACCATTATTAATGAGATGGACGCCAACGAAGGGTCGCTGACCCTGGAAACGCGTTTCGACCTCGCCATCAAAGCCTTCGAACACACCGCCGCGTACGACAGCATGATTGCCAACTACTTCGGTAGCCTGGTGCCGGCTTACCACGGTGAAAGCAAAGATCCTTCCGGCCGCTTCCCGCGCACGCTGAACCTGAACTTCATTAAGAAACAGGATATGCGTTACGGCGAGAACAGCCACCAGCAGGCTGCCTTCTATATAGAAGAAGAGGTAAAAGAAGCTTCTGTCGCAACCGCTCAGCAGGTTCAGGGCAAAGCGCTCTCCTATAACAACATTGCCGACACCGACGCCGCGCTGGAATGCGTGAAGGAATTCAGCGAGCCGGCCTGCGTTATCGTCAAGCACGCCAACCCGTGCGGCGTTGCCGTGAGCACCTCTATCCTTGACGCTTACGATCGCGCCTACAAAACCGACCCGACCTCCGCGTTTGGCGGCATTATCGCCTTCAACCGCGAGCTGGATGCCGAAACCGCACAGGCCATTATCTCCCGCCAGTTTGTTGAAGTGATCATCGCGCCGTCCGCATCAGAAGAAGCGCTGAAAATCACCGCTGCGAAACAGAACGTGCGCGTGCTGGTTTGCGGCCAGTGGGCAGAACGCGTGCCGGGCCTGGACTTCAAGCGCGTGAACGGCGGCCTGCTGGTTCAGGATCGCGATCTGGGTATGGTGACGGAAGCCGACCTGCGCGTGGTGACCAAGCGCCAGCCGACCGAACAGGAGCTGCGTGATGCGCTGTTCTGCTGGAAGGTGGCGAAGTTCGTGAAATCCAACGCCATTGTCTACGCGAAAGAGAACATGACCATCGGGATAGGTGCAGGCCAGATGAGCCGCGTTTATTCTGCGAAAATTGCCGGTATCAAAGCAGGTGACGAAGGTCTGGAAGTGAAAGGCTCCGCCATGGCCTCTGACGCCTTCTTCCCGTTCCGCGACGGCATCGATGCGGCCGCTGCGGTGGGCATCACCTGTGTGATCCAGCCTGGCGGCTCAATCCGCGACGACGAAGTGATTGCCGCCGCCGACGAACACGGCATCGCGATGATCTTCACCGACATGCGTCACTTCCGCCATTAATTCCCGGAGCAGAAAATGAAAGTATTAGTGATTGGCAACGGCGGGCGCGAGCACGCGCTGGCGTGGAAAGCGGCGCAGTCCCCGCAGGTTGAAACCGTCTTTGTGGCACCGGGTAACGCCGGTACTGCGCTTGAGCCCGCGCTGCAGAACGTCGCCATCGGCGTCACCGATATCCCCGCGCTGCTGAGTTTTGCTCAGCGCGAAAACATCGATCTGACTATTGTTGGTCCGGAAGCGCCGCTGGTGATCGGCGTGGTAGACGCCTTCCGCGCCGCTGGCCTGAAAATCTTTGGCCCAACGGAGGGTGCTGCCCAACTGGAGGGTTCGAAAGCCTTTACCAAAGATTTCCTGGCTCGCCATAACATCCCGACGGCGGAATACCAGAACTTCACAGAGGTGGAGCCCGCTCTGGCTTACCTGCGCGAAAAAGGCGCACCGATTGTCATTAAGGCCGACGGCCTGGCCGCCGGGAAAGGCGTGATCGTGGCGATGACGCTCGAAGAAGCCGAAGCCGCCGTTCACGATATGCTGGCCGGCAACGCCTTTGGCGATGCGGGTCACCGCATCGTGATTGAAGAGTTCCTCGACGGCGAAGAGGCGAGCTTTATCGTGATGGTCGACGGCGAGCACGTTCTGCCGATGGCCACCAGCCAGGATCACAAGCGCGTGGGTAATGGCGATACCGGCCCGAATACCGGCGGAATGGGTGCCTACTCCCCTGCTCCGGTGGTCACTGATGAAGTGCATCAGCGCACCATGGATCGCATCATCTGGCCAACCGTGAAAGGGATGGCGGCAGAAGGCAATACCTATACCGGTTTCCTTTATGCGGGCCTGATGATCGACAAGCAGGGCAATCCGAAGGTTATCGAATTTAACTGCCGCTTTGGCGATCCGGAAACGCAGCCGATCATGCTGCGCATGAAATCTGACCTGGTGGATCTGTGCCTGGCGGCTTGCGACGGCAAGCTGGACGAGAAAACCTCAGAGTGGGACGAGCGTGCATCGCTGGGCGTGGTGATTGCTGCGGGTGGATATCCTGGCAACTACAACACCGGGGATGAGATCCACGGCCTGCCGCTGGAGGAAATTGACGGTGCGAAGGTGTTCCACGCCGGTACGACGCTGGCTGACGACGATCGCGTCCTGACCAACGGTGGCCGCGTGCTGTGCGCCACCGCGCTGGGCGATACCGTTGCCGAAGCGCAGAAGCGCGCCTATGCGCTGATGGCGGATATTCGCTGGAACGGCAGCTTCAGCCGTCAGGATATCGGCTATCGGGCGATTGCGCGGGAGCAGGGCGAGTAATTTCCCCCTCACCCTAACCCTCTCCCCTCAGGGGAGAGGGAAATCAAATCAGAAACTCTTTTCTGTCGGCTGCCAGGTGCAGAAATCTTCGTTCGCCACCAGCAGCAGCTGTGAACCTTCCGGCGCCTCAAGCCACGCCACGCTCACTTCCATCGATGAATGCCGCTGACGGCGCTGAATATGTTCGGTTGCCCAGGATTCAAGGTCAGGCTTTACCGTCTGCCCTTCGCAGGTGGTCACCGTCCCATCGGTATGCCAGCGCCCCTGGCGCAGCACCACGCGGCCCTGACGCAGCGCATCGCTGGTCTGGCGGATTTGTTCAGCGCGGTAACGGTAGAGGGCGATCTGATCGCTGGAAAGCTGCTGTTTCTGACCGCTGGCTTCATGCTGCATAAAGCTCAGCTCGCCGTGGTCATCGAAACGCACTTTCACGTGTTCGGGGGTCTTGCTGTAGATGTTCAGCTCAATCAGCGTTAGCGCCTCGCCCTGCCAGCGATATTCTGCGGTCGAGGTATTGCCGCTATGCCACGGGCTGAATGCGGAAAGCAGATGAACTTCATTGCTGGAGTCTTTACGCCAGATCCTGACCGCCCCCTGGTTGTCAGCGTAACCGCTGGCGGTAAACGGAGGGAGTGAGGCATCGTGGCTACAGGCGGACAGCAACAGCGCGCCTGCCAGCGCGAGCGCGCCACGCCAGAATGACAAAAGGGGCGTTGCCGCCCCTTCGTTAAAACTGTTCACTGCCACGCGTCTTACTTAACTGCGTCTTTCAGTGCTTTACCAGAAACAAATGCCGGCACGTTAGCTGCGGCGATTTTGATTTCTTTACCGGTCTGCGGGTTGCGGCCAGTACGCTCAGCGCGGTGGTTCACTTTGAAGGTACCGAAACCAACCAGTTGTACAGCATCACCTTCTTTCAGAGACTCAGTAATAGCAGCAGGGTAGATTCCAGAGCAGCTTTAGCCTGCACTTTAGACAGATCAGCCTTGTCCGCAATTACATCAATCAGTTGAGTCTTGTTCATAAGTTATCCTTTCAATGTGTTTATCGCTTGCTAAGCATCGAGTGCGACGAAAATGCCAAAAAAGCACTCTCCTGCATACACGCACCGATAGCCACTTTTTTTCGCCCCCCAAATGTAGACCAGACGGGGGGCGAAAGGGAAGAGTCGAGGAGTGACAAAACAGGCGTTAAATCACGTTTTGTTGTCTCATTGGTTAAAAATTATACCAATATTGCTCTCACCGGCCTCGCGCAGGTCCGCGCGCAGCCCTTTGATCAGCTCAATATCACGCTCTTCACACTCTGCCAGCAGGCGGAAAATCTCCCACTGAATGTCCCATTCTTGTTCCACCGCCGGGTTAGCACGCAGCTCATCGTCGGTCATTTCGCGGCCTTCCTGGGTCATTTCCAGCATCGCGACGGTAGTGATCGATGCCTTACTGACTTCAATAGCGTGTTCCAGGGTTTCACCGCTCAGACGGGAGTGGATTAGCTCGCTCAATGCCACACAGGCATCGATGGCCGGGTAAACACCATACAGGTCGTAATCATCCGCTGCCGGGATCGCCTCCTCCAGCTTTTCGAGCTGAGAGTCAAAATTCACCTTCGCGTCTTTGACCGTCAGCGTCTCCCAGATCAAATCCAGGATACGACGATAAATCTGGCCTTCGCCAAACTCCGTTTGCTTACAGAACGCGGCGTAGTTGGGATACATGCGCTCGCACAGGCAAGCCATAAAAGTCACGTGCTGCCAGCTTTCCAGCTTCTCAAGGCGCAGATGAATCGGGTTTTGTAACATGATGATGTCTCGAATCGAAAATTAGCCGCAGTTTACCTGAATCACGGCTGAATTGCCTGCCATCGAACAAAAGCCGGACGCGAGGAAGCGACGGCATCAGCCCAGCGCGTCGGCTCCGGTAAGCGGTAGCCCTTCATGCAGCGTTGTACCCACGCCAGCGCGCTGTCCATGCTCACACGGTGCCCGGTCGCGATAAACAGCGGATTGCAGCGCGCCTTACTGCGCCAGACCCACGCCAGCTGCTCGCCTTTATGGATAAGCGGCGCCAGCGCGCCCGGTTCAGCAGAGAGCGGCTCAAACGCGCCGCACAGGCGTTTTTTCGCCACGCCAATGGTAGGCACATCCACCAGCAGACCAAAGTGGCTGGCGACGCCCAGGCGGCGCGGGTGCGAAATACCGTGTCCGTCCACAAACAGCAGGTCAGGTTTTTGCGAGAGTTGCTCCCACGCGGCCAGCAGCGCCGGATATTCGCGGAAGGAGAGAAAGCCGGGGATGTAGGGCATTGTGGTGGCGATACGCGCCACCTTGTATTCCACCAGCTCCAGCGAAGGGTATTTCAGCACCACCATCGCCGCCCGCGTGACTTCACCGCCCTGCTCAAACCCGACGTCCGCCCCGCCAATGTACTGCGGGGGATCCTTATCCAGACGATCCTCGCGGATCACTGATGAAGCCAGTTCGATTTGCTGAGCGCGTAGCGACGCGAGATCCATACCTACTCCTTACCTGTGATACTGGGCTGAAAGCCGATGCACCGCCTCCACAAATACGCCCGCGTGTTCTGGCGGCACATCCTGATGAATGCCGTGGCCGAGGTTGAAGACGTGGCCTTCACCCTGGCCGAAACCAGACAGTATAGTCGACACTTCCTCTTCAATGCGGGCTGGCTGAGCATAGAGCATGGAGGGATCCATGTTGCCCTGAAGCGCGACTTTGTCGCCCACGCGACGGCGCGCATCCGCGATATCGGTGGTCCAGTCGAGGCCCAGCGCGTCGCAGCCGGTTGCCGCCATGGCTTCCAGCCACTGGCCGCCGCCTTTCGTGAACAGCGTCACCGGCACGCGGCGGCCTTCGTTTTCACGCAGCAGGCCATCGACGATTTTGTGCATGTAATACAGCGAGAACTGCTGATAATCACGCCCGGTCAGCACGCCGCCCCAGGTGTCGAAAATCATCACTGACTGCGCGCCCGCTTTGATCTGCGCGTTGAGATAGAGCGTGACGCTCTTCGCCAGCTTGTCGAGCAGCGTATGCAGCGCCTGCGGCTCGGCGTACATCATTTTTTTAATAACGGTAAAGGCTTTGCTGCTGCCGCCTTCCACCATGTAGGTTGCCAGCGTCCACGGGCTACCGGAGAAGCCAATCAGCGGCACTTCACCTTTCAGCTCGCGGCGAATGGTGCGCACGGCGTTCATCACGTAGCCCAGCTCGCCTTCCGGATCGGGGATCGGCAGCTTATCGACGTCGGCTTTGCTTTTAATCGGAGAGGTGAAGCGCGGACCTTCGCCGGTTTCAAAATAGAGCCCAAGGCCCATCGCGTCCGGAATGGTAAGGATGTCCGAAAAGAGAATGGCGGCATCGAGCGGGAAGCGGCGCAGCGGCTGGAGCGTCACTTCGCAGGCCAGCTCGGCGTTTTTGCATAGCGACATAAAATCGCCCGCCTGCGCGCGCGTGGCTTTATATTCTGGCAGATAGCGTCCCGCCTGGCGCATCATCCACACCGGGGTGACATCAACGGGCTGGCGCAGCAGCGCACGCAGATAACGATCGTTCTTCAGTTCGGTCATTTTGCAGTTCCTTATTGCGTCAGTCCGTCAGTGTAACACTACTCATACTCGGCCCGACACATTGCCACGGTATCTTCTATCAGGCGGCGCGCCACGGTTCCCGGCGGGGGCAGCAGGGGTAAATCGTCGTAGCGATACCAGTTCGCCTCAAGCAGCTCTTTCTGGTCGATAACAATCTCGCCGCTGTCGTAGTCCGCCATAAACGCCGTCATCAGCGACATCGGGAACGGCCACGGCTGGGAGGTCACGTAGCGCAGATTTTTCACCTTAATGCCGCTCTCTTCCATCACCTCCCGCGCCACCGCCTGCTCCAGCGTTTCACCCACTTCGACGAAGCCGGCGAGGACGGTATGAATGCCGTTACGATGACGAGTGTGCTGCGCCAGCAGAATGGAATCGTCACGCCGGATGGCGACGATGATGCACGGTGCGATTTGCGGATAGTAGCGTTCCCGGCAGTGGCCGCAGAGCATCGCCCACTCGGTTTTGCTCGGGTGCATGGTGTGGCCGCAGTAGCCGCAGAATTTGTGCGAGCGGTAGAACTCCGCCAGCTGCACGCCCCGGCCCGCCAGCTGGAACAGGCCAACATCCAGATCCAGAACCTGGCGAACGGATCCCATATCCTGACGGCGCGCCTGTTGGATCAACCACACGGATTCGCCCTGCCACTCGCCGATCTTCAGCGCGGGTTGCCCCACAAGATCGAACGTTTCCGCCGTACCGTAGGGTAATTCTCCACCGGGCAGCCATAATTTCTGTTCGTGGCTGACGATCCACCAACCCAGATCTGATTTTTCAATAATACGATCCATATCTATTGCACTACCTTCGCTTCACTGACATGTTGTTAGCATTGTGGTTACATTTTGGATAAGTAGATCCCATTCTAAACCTTGTGGAGTCGACCATGTTAAACCAGCTGGAAAGCCTGACTGAGCGCGTTGGAGGAAGTAACAACCTGGTGGATCGCTGGCTACATGTGCGCAAGCATCTACTCGTGGCGTATTACAATCTGGTCGGTCTTAAGCCTGGCAAAGAATCCTTTATGCGGCTGAATGAAAAGGCGCTGGATGACTTTTGTCAGCGCCTGGTCGACTACCTCTCCAACGGCCATTTCAACATTTATGAACGCATTATCCGCGAAATGGAAGGCACAAGCCCGTTTTTAGCCGCAACAAAACTCTATCCACAGCTGGAGGCCAATACCCAGCAGATAATGGAGTACTACGATTCAACGCTCGAAAACGCTATCGATCACGATAATTATCTTGAGTTTCAGCAGGCGCTGTCCGATCTTGGCGAAGCGCTGGAAGAGCGGTTCACGCTGGAAGACAAGCTCATTGCCCTCGTGCTGGATAACAACCTGCTTGTCAGCAGCGACGATAACGTCGTGCGTCCTGCTTGAGTTATTAATCGTTAACGAGTAATTTACAACCAGTCGCCCCTCTGCGGAGGGGGATTTTTCTTGTCGGAGTGCCCAGTGTGAAAGCACGGGCTGAGACCGTTAATTCGGGATCCGCGGAACCTGATCAGGTTAATACCTGCGAAGGGAACAAGAGTCATGCTGCTGTTGTATCGCCCCAGAGGCGATCTTCTCTTGCTTCATCCGTCGTCTGACAAGCCATGTCCTTCACTTTTGGAATGAGCTATGTCTACAACAAAACTGACCCGCCGCGAACAGCGCGAACACGCCCAACGCTTCATCGACACCCTGGAAGGCACCGCTTTCCCGAACTCTAAACGCATCTACATTTCCGGCTCGCAGGCCGATATCCGCGTGCCGATGCGCGAAATCCAGCTTAGCCCGACGCTTATCGGCGGCAGCAAAGAGAACCCGCAGTTTGAAGACAACGAAGCCGTGCCGGTGTACGACACCTCCGGCCCTTACGGCGATCCTTCTGTTGCTATCAACGTGCAGCAGGGTCTGACAAAGCTGCGACAGCCGTGGATTGACGCGCGTAACGACTGCGAGGAACTGAGCGTGCGCAGCTCAGCGTACACTAACGAGCGCCTGGCCGACGACGGCCTGGACGAGCTGCGCTTCACCGGCCTGCTGACGCCAAAACGCGCCAAAGCGGGCAAATGCGTGACCCAGCTGCACTACGCGCGCCAGGGGATCGTCACGCCGGAGATGGAGTTCATCGCCATTCGCGAAAATATGGGGCGCGAGCGCATCCGCAGCGAAGTCCTGCGCCACCAGCACCCGGGCGAAGGCTTTGGCGCACGCCTGCCGGAGAACATTACGCCGGAGTTTGTGCGTGACGAAGTGGCCGCAGGCCGCGCGATAATCCCCGCCAACATCAACCACCCGGAATCCGAGCCGATGATTATCGGCCGCAACTTCCTGGTGAAGGTCAACGCCAACATCGGCAACTCGGCGGTAACATCCTCCATCGAAGAAGAGGTGGAAAAGCTGGTCTGGTCGACGCGCTGGGGAGCGGACACGGTGATGGATCTTTCCACCGGCCGCTACATTCACGAAACCCGCGAGTGGATCCTGCGCAACAGCCCGGTGCCGATTGGCACCGTCCCGATTTATCAGGCGCTGGAAAAAGTGAACGGCATTGCGGAAAACCTTACCTGGGAAGCGTTCCGCGATACGCTGCTGGAGCAGGCGGAACAGGGCGTGGACTATTTCACCATCCACGCCGGCGTGCTGCTGCGCTACGTGCCGATGACGGCGAAACGTCTGACCGGCATCGTCTCGCGCGGCGGTTCGATTATGGCGAAGTGGTGCCTGTCCCATCATCAGGAAAACTTCCTCTACGAACATTTCCGCGAGATCTGCGAAATCTGCGCCGCCTATGACGTTTCGCTATCGCTGGGCGACGGCCTGCGTCCGGGCTCCATCCGCGATGCCAACGACGAAGCGCAGTTTGCCGAGCTGCATACGCTGGGCGAGCTGACCAAGATCGCCTGGGAATATGACGTGCAGGTGATGATTGAAGGCCCGGGACACGTGCCGATGCAGATGATCCGCCGCAACATGACCGAAGAGCTGGAGCACTGCCACGAAGCGCCGTTCTACACCCTGGGGCCGCTGACCACCGATATTGCGCCGGGCTATGACCACTTCACTTCAGGGATTGGCGCGGCGATGATCGGCTGGTTCGGCTGCGCCATGCTCTGCTACGTTACGCCGAAAGAGCACCTCGGCCTGCCCAACAAAGAGGACGTAAAGCAGGGGCTGATTACCTACAAAATCGCCGCCCACGCCGCCGACCTGGCGAAAGGCCACCCGGGCGCGCAAATCCGCGACAACGCCATGTCCAAAGCGCGCTTTGAATTCCGCTGGGAAGACCAGTTTAATCTGGCGCTCGATCCCTTCACCGCCCGCGCCTATCACGACGAAACCCTGCCGCAGGAATCCGGCAAAGTGGCCCACTTCTGCTCCATGTGCGGACCAAAATTCTGCTCAATGAAAATCAGCCAGGAGGTGCGCGACTACGCCGCCGCGCAGACCATTGAAGTGGGTATGGCGGACATGTCAGAAACCTTCCGCGCGAAAGGCGGCGAAATCTACCTCAAAAAAGAGGAGGCATAATGTACAAGCCCGATTTCCCCCCCGTCCCCTTCCGCTTAGGGCTTTACCCGGTGGTGGACAGCGTGGCGTGGATTGCCCGTCTGCTTGAGGCAGGCGTGCGCACCATCCAGCTGCGCATCAAGGATAAGCGCGATGAAGAGGTAGAGGCTGACGTGGCCGCCGCCGTTGCGCTGGGGCGTCGCTACGATGCCCGCCTGTTTATCAACGACTACTGGCGGCTTGCCGTTAAGCACGGGGCCTACGGCGTGCATCTGGGTCAGGAAGATCTGGAGACGACCGACCTGCATGCCATCCGCGAAGCCGGCTTGCGTCTTGGCATTTCCACTCATGACGATATGGAGATTGACGTGGCGTTCGCGGCCCGCCCCTCCTACATCGCCCTCGGCCACGTTTTCCCGACGCAAACCAAACAGATGCCGTCGGCCCCGCAGGGCTTGACGCAGCTGGCGGCGCACGTTAAACGCCTCGCCGATTATCCCACCGTCGCCATCGGCGGGATCGGCCTTGAGCGCGCGCCTGCCGTGCTGGAAACCGGCGTCGGCAGCATCGCCGTGGTCAGCGCGATCACCCACGCGGCCGACTGGCAGGCCGCCACCGCGCAGCTTTTACAACTGGCAGGAGCTGGCGATGAGAGATCGTGATTTTATGCGCTACAGCCGCCAGATCCTGCTGGAAGATATCGCCATCGACGGGCAGCAAAAGCTGCTCGCCAGCCGGGTACTGATTGTTGGCCTGGGCGGATTAGGCGCCCCCGCCGCGCTCTATCTGGCCGGCGCGGGCGTGGGCACGCTGGTGCTGGCGGACGACGACGAGGTGCACCTCAGCAACCTGCAGCGGCAAATCCTCTTCACAACGGAAGACGTCAGCCAGCCTAAAGCGCACGTCACGCGCCAGCGGCTGAACCAGCTAAACCCGGACATTGAGCTGGTTGCGCTCCGGACGCGGCTTAGCGGCGAAGATCTGCAGCGCGAAGTTGCCCTTGCCGACGTGGTGCTGGACTGCACCGACAACATGGCGACGCGCCAGGCGATCAATGCCGCCTGCGTGGCCCGGAATACGCCGCTGATCACCGCCAGCGCGGTCGGTTTTGGCGGGCAGATAATGGTGCTTACGCCGCCGTGGGCGCAGGGCTGCTACCGCTGCCTGTGGCCAGACGAGGTCGAACCGGAGCGCAACTGCCGCACGGCAGGTATTCTTGGCCCGGTTGTGGGCGTGATGGGCACGCTGCAGGCGCTGGAGGCCATCAAGCTGCTCAGCGGCATGGAGACGGAACGGAACACGCTGCGGCTGTTCGATGCCCGCTCCGGCGGCTGGCGCCATCTGGCGTTACATCGCGCCAGCCGCTGCCCGGTATGCGGAGGCCGCGATGCGCATTCTGCTTAACGATGAGCCGGTGACGTGCGACGACGGGCTCACCGTTGCCGCACTGCTCGACACGCTGCGCCAGCTAAAGCCGGGAACGGCGCTGGCGCTCAATCAACAGATCCTGCCGCGCGAGCGGTGGGAACACCAGCAGGTCAATGAAGGCGACCAGATCCTGCTGTTTCAGGTTATCGCAGGGGGCTGAGATGTTACGTATTGCCGATAAGGTCTTTGATTCACATCTGTTTACCGGAACCGGGAAGTTTGCCTCTCCGCAGCTGATGGTTGATGCCATCCGTGAAAGCGGCAGCCAGCTGGTGACGCTGGCCATGAAGCGCGTGGACCTGCGCCAGCACAACGATGCCATTCTTGCGCCCTTGCTGGAGGCTGGCGTGACGCTTTTACCGAACACCTCCGGGGCGAAAACGGCCGAGGAGGCCATTTTCGCCGCCCGGCTGGCTCGCGAGGCGCTCGGCACCCGCTGGCTGAAGCTGGAAATTCACCCGGATGCCCGCTGGCTGCTGCCCGACCCGATTGAAACCCTGAAAGCCGCCGAGAAGCTGGTGCAGCAGGGGTTTATCGTGCTGCCCTACTGCGGCGCCGACCCCGTTCTCTGCAAGCGCCTGGAGGAGGTCGGCTGCGCCGCCGTGATGCCGCTGGGCGCGCCCATCGGCTCTAATCAGGGGCTCGAAACCCGCGCGATGCTGGAGATCGTCATTGAGCAGGCTACCGTACCCGTGGTGGTGGACGCGGGGATAGGTGTACCCAGCCACGCCGCGCAGGCGCTGGAGTTGGGGGCCGATGCGGTACTGGTGAATACCGCGATTGCGGTCGCCGACGATCCGGTGATGATGGCGCGCGCGTTCCGTCTGGCCGTGGAGGCTGGCGTGCTGGCGAGAGAGTCCGGCCCCGGCGCGCGCAGCTTTCAGGCGCAGGCCACCAGCCCGCTCACCGGCTTTCTGGAGGCGCTCTGATGGCTACCTTTACCGATCGCTGGCGTGAGCTTGGCTGGGACGATATTGCCCTGCGCATCAACAGCAAAACCGCGGCTGACGTTGAGCGCGCGCTGCATGCCCGCCACCTTACCCGTGAGGATCTGATGGCCCTTCTCTCCCCCGCGGCCAGCGCGTATCTCGAGCCAATGGCGCTGCGCGCGCAGCGCCTCACCCGCCAGCGCTTCGGCAACACGGTGAGCTTTTACGTGCCGCTCTACCTCTCTAACCTGTGCGCCAACGACTGTACCTACTGTGGTTTCTCCATGAGCAACCGCATTAAGCGTAAAACGCTGGACGAGCATGAGATCGCCCGCGAGTGTGCGGCTATTCGTGAAATGGGGTTTGAGCACCTCCTGCTGGTGACGGGTGAACATCAAAGCAAAGTGGGAATGGACTACTTCCGCCAGCACCTTCCGGCCATTCGTCGGGAATTTTCCTCGTTGCAGATGGAAGTGCAGCCTTTGTCGCAGGAGGAATACGCAGAGCTGAAAACCCTCGGGCTGGACGGCGTTATGGTTTACCAGGAAACCTACCACGAGACGACGTATGCCCGGCACCACCTGAAGGGGAAGAAACAGGATTTCTTCTTCCGGCTGGAGACGCCGGACAGACTGGGACGGGCCGGGATCGACAAAATCGGTCTGGGGGCGCTGATTGGGCTTTCCGATAGCTGGCGGGTGGATTGCTACATGATGGCGGAACATTTGCTGTGGTTGCAGCAACGCTACTGGCAGAGCCGCTATTCCATCTCGTTCCCGCGGCTGCGTCCCTGCGCGGGCGGCATTGAACCGGCCTCGCTAATGGATGAACGCCAGCTGGTGCAAACCATCTGCGCTTTTCGCCTGTTCGCGCCGGAGGTGGAACTGTCGCTCTCCACCCGCGAGTCCCCGGCGTTCCGCGATCGCGCCATCCCGCTGGCCATCAACAACGTCAGCGCCTTTTCCAAAACGCAGCCTGGCGGCTATGCCGACGAGCGTCCGGAGCTGGAGCAGTTTGCGCCTCACGACGGGCGGCGGCCAGAGGCGGTCGCGGAAGCGCTGGCCGCGCAGGGGCTACAGCCCGTGTGGAAAGACTGGGACAGCTGGCTGGGAAGAGCCTCGCATTTGCGCTGAAACAGACTGTAAAAACGCGGAAAGGTTACGAGGCGTCTCGTAGGATTGAAACCGGGCGATTGTTATCCTCAGCCCGGTTTCCTTATGCTTGGCACGTCAGCAACGGATGCTGACCAGGGCGAAAATGCTTCTTCCTCGTTTCGCCCTGCCCCCCGCCTCTTAATCAGAATCTTAACCGATAAAATAAATAGGACGCTTCTTATCTGTTCTTAAGATAAATCATCTCGTCGGTAATCACCTTCTGTATAATTTACTACCAGCAACCGGACAGCGACTATGCTGAGGATTACGACAGACGCAACGCGTCCACCTTCTGGACTGATGTACAACTCATGGCACTCCACAGTAAAAAGCTCTCTTTTACGCGGCCGATTATGGTCAGCTTCGCCGGGATCCTGTTCAGCTTCGTGCTGATCGCCGTGCTGGTAACCCTTTCACAGCGAAAGGACTTTCTCGAGGATTATCATAGAATTAATGGTAATTTCACCCATAACCTGGCGGTGAACTACACCGAGTCTATCCTGCGAGAAAATGACTATATTCTCGGGCGCGCCGCGATGTACTTCGCGCGTAACGACAGAGTGAATCAGACCATTAATATCGATCCAACACACGGCCTGCAGATGTTAATGCATTTACAGAACCTGATGCCGACCGTGTCGTCTATCTCTCTCGCGGACACCGGGGGGCATCATCTGCGCGCGCCGGAAGTGCTGCCTACGGAAAAGAGCCGGTCTTTCGACGCAAAAACCCGCCCCTGGTTTATCGGGCAGGCAGAGGCCAGCAACTTCCCCCACTATACCCGCCCCTATCTGGACTATTTCACCGGGCATCCCACCGTCACCCTTTTTAAGCCGGTCATTTCACCCGAAGGCCGCCTCAAGGGCACGCTCGCTTTCCATCTTGATTTGACCTCCATGGGATATACCCTGCGCCAGATGGTGGCGCCGGTGCAGGGTGAGTTTTTTGTCGTTGAGCGCGACGGCGCCGTTGTGCTTCATCCGGACACGGGCGCGCTCTTTAAGCAGTACGTAAGCGAAGCGCTGATGGACAAAATGACCAGCGGCGAAGGCCATATTTTCGATCCCAAAAGTAAGACCTGGTACTACTACTACTCCTTCACCAACCCGGACTGGTTTGTAATTTATCGGGTTTCCGATACCACCCTCACCGTCATTACCCGGCATGAGACCACTATCGTCGGCTGGGGATTTGCGCTGGCGGCCATCATCATCATGCTGTTCGGGCTGTACCTGCGTCACGCCTCACGTTCCGTGCTGATGAACATTATCAACGCCATCAAAACCGGGGACGTCAACCAGGCTCCGCGCCTTGAGGCGATGCTCAGCCATACCATACAGTCGAACAAGGAACGCGAGATGGCGTATGTCCGTCAGGCCACGCATGATGCGCTAACGGGCTGTAAAAACCGCCGGGCGTTCGACAGCGATGTGGATGAGCTGCTGAACGCCCATCAGCCGTTCGCCCTGGCGCTGGTCGACATTGATAACTTCAAATCCATCAATGACACCTGGGGCCACCTGAGCGGGGATATCGTGCTGCGCAACGTGGCGCGCGAAGGCATTCAGATCATGCAGCCGCATCACCTCTCCGTTTACCGCTACGGAGGTGAAGAGTTCGCGGTGATTTTCCCTGCCGAGCTGATTCACTCCGCTCATGCACTTCTGGAAGCCTGGCGCACCGCCGTCCAGCAGCGTGCCTGGCGGGAAGAGAACCTGCAGGTGACCTTCAGCGCCGGGCTGGGAGAATGGCATTTCGAACCGCTGGAGCAATTTGTTGGTAGCGTTGATGAAGCGCTTTACCGCGCCAAACAGCAGGGCAAAAACCGTGTTTTAAGCACGTCCAGCCGTTAATTTCCCGCCTGGCATTTCGCCCGTTCCGACGGGCAGAACGCACGCCTGTTTAAAATTGTAACCGGTTTCAGGAAAATGCCGATTTCTTTGTGATGCCTGACACACAATCGCGGTAAAGCGGTTGTTGAAGCGGTCTGCACGGGATAATTATCAATAAACACATGTAGATCGAGGCTGACTATGAAGAACATCGTTTTATGCTGTGCAGCGGGAATGTCAACCAGCATGCTGGTTCAACGTATGAAAGATGCCGCGCAGAAAAAAGGAGTCGAAGTAACCATTAAAGCCGTTCCGGTCGCGGAGTTTAAAGACAACATCGCGACGGCTGACATCGTATTACTGGGGCCACAGGTTAAATACGAGCAGGCAAAACTGCAGGCTCAGGCCGATCCGCTGGGCAAGAAGGTCGCGGTGATCGACATGATGGATTACGGCATGATGAAAGGCGATGCCGTACTGGAAAAAGCGCTCAAGCTGCTGGAGTCATAATGGAAGACTTAGAAACCACCATCATGGAACTGCTGGTTAACGCGGGCGCGGCGCGCAGTGCGGCGCTGACGGCGCTGCAGATGGCGCGTAAGGGTGAGTTTGACGAAGCTGAAAAAGCGATGGAAGAATCGCGCGAGTATGTGAAGCATGCGCACACGATTCAGACGCAGCTTATCGGCCTTGACGAAGGGACCGGGAAACTTCCGGTTAACCTGATCACCGTTCACTCGCAGGACCATCTGATGAACGCGATGGTTATTCAGGATCTGGCAGGCGATATGATTGAGCTTTATCGGCGGATCCCGCTGGTAAACTGATAAAAAGCCCGGTGGCGCTACGCGTTTCGGGCCTGAAAAAACACAATAAAAAAACCCGCCGAAGCGGGTTTTTTATTAACGGCATCAACGATTATTCGTTGTCGGAACCGCCCAGACCTGCGTTCAGCAGTTCTGCAAGGCTCGCGGATGCATCTTCGGCAGTAACCTGCGGAGCAGCCGGCAGTTCGCCCGCTGCGCGACGACGCATACGATCCTGGTGGTACGCATAACCGGTACCGGCCGGGATCAGACGACCCACGATAACGTTCTCTTTCAGACCGCGCAGTTCATCACGTTTACCAGCAACAGCCGCTTCGGTCAGGACACGAGTAGTTTCCTGGAACGACGCTGCGGAGATGAAGGACTCGGTTGCCAGAGACGCTTTGGTGATACCCAGCAGATCGCGTGCGAAGGTTGCACCGATTTTGCCATTCGCTTCCAGATCGCGGTTAGCGATCTTAACGCGTGAGTATTCAACCTGCTCGCCTTCCAGGAAGTCGGAGCTGCCCGCGTTTTCGATGGTTGCTTTACGCAGCATCTGACGAACGATTACTTCGATGTGTTTATCGTTAATCTTAACGCCCTGCAGACGGTATACGTCCTGTACTTCGTTAACAATGTAACGAGTAACAGCATGCACACCACGCAGACGCAGGATGTCGTGCGGCGCTTCTGGACCGTCGGAAACCACGTCACCACGTTCCACGCGTTCACCTTCGAACACGTTGAGCTGACGCCACTTAGGAATCATCTCTTCGTACGGCTCGCTGCCATCTACTGGAGTAATAACCAGACGGCGTTTACCTTTGGTCTCTTTACCGAAGGAGATGATACCGCTGATTTCCGCCAGAATTGCAGGCTCTTTCGGACGACGTGCTTCGAACAGGTCCGCAACGCGTGGCAGACCACCGGTGATGTCCTTGGTACCGCCGGATTCCTGAGGAATACGCGCCAGGGTGTCACCAGAGCTGATCTGTACGCCATCTTCCAGCTGTACAATCGCTTTACCCGGCAGGAAGTACTGCGCAGGCATATCGGTACCAGGGATCAGAACGTCGTTACCCTGAGCATCAACGATTTTCAGTGCAGGACGCAGATCTTTACCGCCGGTAGTACGTTCAGCAGAATCCAGAACCACCAGAGAAGACAGACCGGTCAGCTCGTCGGTCTGACGAGTAATGGTCTGGCCGTCGATCATGTCAGTAAAGCGGATGAAACCACTTACTTCGGTGATAACCGGCATGGTGTGTGGATCCCAGTTTGCAACGGTTTCACCGCCGGCAACCTGCTCGCCATCACCTTTCGCCATAACCGCACCGTAAGGCACTTTATAGCTCTCTTTGGTACGACCGAATTCGTCGATCAGCTTCAGCTCGGTGTTACGAGAGGTCACAACCAGCTTGCCTGCAGAGTTAACAACAGACTTCGCGTTGCTGAGCTTGATGCTACCTTTGTTTTTCACCTGGATGCTGGATTCAGCAGCCGCACGAGATGCCGCACCACCGATGTGGAACGTACGCATCGTCAGCTGTGTACCCGGCTCACCGATGGACTGTGCCGCGATAACGCCGATGGCTTCACCTTTGTTGATGATGTGGCCACGCGCCAGGTCACGACCATAGCAGTGTGCACACACGCCAAAGTCGGTGTCACAGGATACAACGGAACGCACCTTCACGGAGTCAACAGAGTTCGCTTCCAGCAGGTCACACCACTGTTCGTGCAGCAGCGTGTTGCGTGGAACCAGAATGTCTGCGGTGCCCGGCTTCAGAATGTCTTCCGCGGTCACACGACCCAGTACGCGATCGCGCAGTGGCTCTTTAACATCACCACCCTCGATAACCGGGGTCATGGTGATACCTTCAAGGGTGCCACAGTCGTCTTCGGTTACGACCAGATCCTGCGCAACGTCAACCAGACGACGCGTCAGATAACCGGAGTTCGCCGTTTTAAGTGCGGTATCCGCCAGACCTTTACGCGCACCGTGCGTGGAGATGAAGTACTGGAGTACGTTCAGACCTTCACGGAAGTTCGCGGTGATTGGCGTTTCGATGATGGAGCCATCCGGCTTCGCCATCAGACCACGCATACCTGCCAGCTGACGAATCTGTGCCGCAGAACCACGCGCACCGGAGTCGGCCATCATGTAGATGCTGTTGAAGGAAACCTGCTGCTCTTCTACGCCGTCACGGTTAATCACGGTTTCGGTTTGCAGGTTATCCATCATCGCTTTGGATACACGATCGTTCGCCGCAGCCCAGATATCGATAACTTTGTTATAGCGTTCGCCTGCGGTTACCAGACCAGACTGGAACTGCTCCTGGATCTCAGCAACTTCAGCTTCCGCTTCAGAGATGATCTCGTGTTTCTTCTCCGGGATGACCATGTCATCGATACCAACAGATGCACCTGAACGCGCTGCATAAGCAAAGCCGGTGTACATTGTCTGGTCAGCGAAGATAACGGTCGGCTTCAGACCCAGAATGCGGTAACAGGTGTTCAGCATTTTGGAGATCGCTTTCTTGCCCAGCGCCTGGTTGACGATGGAGAAAGGCAGACCTTTCGGTACGATCATCCACAGAATCGCACGGCCAATGGTCGTGTCTTTCAGGCTGGTTTTCGCAACGAATTCGCCGTTTTCATCTTTTTCGTACTCGGTGATACGCACTTTAACGCGCGCATGCAGAGAGGCCAGGCCAGCGCGATAAATACGCTCAGCTTCTTTAGGGCCAGTCAGCACCATGCCTTCGCCTTTGGCGTTAACACAGTCACGGGTCATGTAGTACAGACCCAATACAACGTCCTGAGAAGGAACGATGATTGGTTCACCGTTCGCTGGAGACAGGATGTTGTTGGTAGACATCATCAGCGCACGCGCTTCGAGCTGGGCTTCCAGCGTCAGCGGTACGTGAACAGCCATCTGGTCACCATCGAAGTCGGCGTTATATGCCGCACAAACCAGCGGGTGCAGCTGGATAGCTTTACCTTCGATCAGTACTGGCTCAAATGCCTGGATACCCAGACGGTGCAGGGTTGGTGCACGGTTCAGCAGTACCGGGTGTTCGCGGATAACTTCGTCCAGGATATCCCAAACGACAGCTTCTTCACGCTCAACCATTTTCTTAGCGGCTTTGATGGTGGTGGCCAGGCCACGCAGTTCCAGCTTGCCGTAGATGAACGGTTTGAACAGCTCCAGTGCCATTTTCTTCGGCAGACCGCACTGATGCAGACGCAGGTATGGACCTACGGTGATTACAGAACGACCGGAGTAGTCAACACGCTTACCGAGCAGGTTCTGACGGAAACGACCCTGTTTACCTTTGATCATGTCGGCCAAAGATTTCAGAGGACGTTTGTTAGAACCGGTGATCGCACGACCGCGACGACCGTTATCCAGCAGGGCATCTACCGCTTCCTGCAGCATACGTTTTTCGTTGCGTACGATGATGTCCGGCGCAGCCAGATCCAGCAGACGTTTCAGACGGTTGTTACGGTTGATAACGCGACGGTACAGATCGTTCAGATCGGACGTTGCGAAACGACCACCATCCAGCGGAACCAGCGGACGCAGATCTGGCGGCAGAACCGGCAGAACGGTCAGGATCATCCACTCTGGTTTGTTACCAGACTGAACGAACGCTTCCAGCAGTTTGATACGCTTGGTCAGCTTTTTACGCTTGGTTTCGGAGTTGGTTTCGTTCAGCTCTTCGCGCAGAGTTTCACACTCTTGCTCCAGATCCATGCTCTTCAGCAGGGCCTGAATAGCTTCCGCACCCATCTTAGCGTCGAATTCGTCACCGAACTCTTCCAGCGCGTCCAGATACTGTTCTTCGGTCAGAATCTGGTTACGTTCCAGATTCGTCATACCGCCTTCGATAACCACATAAGATTCGAAGTACAGAACACGTTCGATATCACGCAGCGGCATATCCAGCAGCAGGCCGATACGGGACGGCAGGGATTTCAGGAACCAGATGTGAGCAGTTGGAGACGCCAGCTCGATGTGGCCCATACGCTCACGGCGTACTTTGGTCTGGGTCACTTCAACGCCGCACTTCTCACAGATCACACCGCGGTGTTTCAGGCGCTTGTACTTACCGCACAGGCACTCGTAGTCTTTTACTGGCCCGAAAATACGCGCACAGAAAAGGCCGTCACGCTCAGGTTTGAACGTACGGTAGTTGATGGTTTCCGGCTTTTTAACTTCACCAAAAGACCATGAACGGATCATGTCTGGCGAAGCCAGAGCAATTTTGATCGCATCAAACTCTTCGGTTTTAGTCTGCGCTTTCAGAAACTTTAATAAATCTTTCACGGATTTGCTCCCGTCGGAGTTAGCACAATCTGGTGTCGGGGGTTAACCCGACACCAGTGACCTGTTTGAGCGAGAATTACTCGTCTTCCAGTTCGATGTTGATACCCAGCGAACGAATCTCTTTCAACAGTACGTTGAAGGATTCCGGCATGCCTGGTTCCATCTGATGGTTGCCGTCTACGATGTTTTTATACATCTTAGTACGACCGTTCACGTCATCAGACTTAACGGTAAGCATTTCCTGCAGGGTGTATGCTGCGCCGTATGCTTCCAGCGCCCACACTTCCATCTCCCCGAAGCGCTGACCACCGAACTGAGCCTTACCACCCAGCGGCTGCTGAGTAACCAGGCTGTAAGAACCGGTAGAACGAGCGTGCATCTTGTCGTCGACCAGGTGGTTCAGTTTCAGCATGTACATGTAACCTACGGTTACCGGACGCTCGAACTGTTCCCCAGTACGGCCGTCAAACAGCGTAATCTGACCAGACGTTGGCAGACCACCCAGTTGCAGCAGCTCTTTGATTTCAGCTTCTTTTGCACCGTCGAATACCGGCGTTGCAATTGGCATACCTTTGCGCAGGTTCTCTGCCAGACGCAGCACTTCTTCATCGCTGAAGGTGTTCAGGTCGACTTTCTGACGCACGTCGGTACCCAGATCGTAGGCACGCTGGATGAATTCGCGCAGTTTCGCGACTTCCTGCTGCTGTTTCAGCATGGCGTTGATCTTGTCGCCGATACCTTTCGCAGCCATACCCAGGTGGGTTTCCAGAATCTGACCGATGTTCATACGAGACGGTACGCCCAGCGGGTTCAGTACGATATCTACCGGCGTACCGTTAGCATCGTGCGGCATATCTTCGATCGGGTTGATCTTAGAGATAACACCCTTGTTACCGTGACGACCTGCCATCTTATCACCAGGCTGGATCTGACGTTTAACGGCCAGATATACCTTAACAATCTTCAGCACGCCTGGTGCCAGATCGTCGCCCTGAGTGATTTTACGGCGTTTCGCTTCGAGTTTTTTCTCGAACTCGTGTTTCAGTTCGTCATACTGCTCAGCCAGCTGTTCCAGCTGATTTTGTTTCTCTTCGTCGGTCAGGCCCAGTTCCAGCCAGCGATCGCGTGGCAGTTTGTCGAGCTTCTCAGCTTCAACGCCACCGGCAACCAGCACCGCATAGATACGGCTGAACAGACCCGCTTCGAGGATCTGCAGTTCTTCAGACAGGTCTTTCTTAGCCTGCTTGAGCTGCATCTCTTCGATTTCCAGCGCACGCTTATCTTTCTCAACGCCATCACGAGTGAAGACCTGAACGTCGATAACCGTACCGGAAACACCGTTTGGTACGCGCAGAGAAGAGTCTTTAACGTCAGACGCTTTCTCACCGAAGATTGCACGCAGCAGTTTTTCTTCTGGCGTCAGCTGGGTTTCACCTTTCGGCGTTACCTTACCAACCAGAATGTCGCCGCCGGTCACTTCCGCACCGATGTAAACAATACCGGATTCATCCAGTTTGGAGAGCGCAGCTTCACCCACGTTAGGGATGTCAGCGGTGATCTCTTCTGGCCCCAGCTTGGTGTCACGGGACACACATGCCAGTTCCTGAATGTGGATGGTGGTGAAACGATCTTCCTGAACCACACGCTCGGAGACGAGGATGGAGTCTTCGAAGTTGTAACCGTTCCACGGCATGAACGCTACGCGCATGTTCTGACCGAGCGCCAGTTCACCGAGGTCGGTGGACGGACCGTCTGCCAGCACGTCGCCGCGCTCAACTGGCTCACCCAGAGATACGCAAGGCATCTGGTTGATACAGGTGTTCTGGTTAGAACGGGTGTATTTGGTCAGGTTGTAGATGTCGATACCCGCTTCGCCCGGATACATCTCGTCTTCGTTAACTTTGATAACGATACGGGATGCGTCAACGTACTGAACGGTACCGCCACGCTTAGCAACTGCAGTAACACCGGAGTCAACGGCAACAGCACGTTCCATACCGGTACCAACCAGCGGCTTATCAGCGCGCAGAGTTGGAACGGCCTGACGTTGCATGTTCGCACCCATCAATGCACGGTTGGCGTCATCGTGTTCCAGGAACGGGATCAGGGACGCACCGACGGATACCACCTGCTGGGTGGATACGTCCATGTAGTCAACCTGGTCGCGGCTGAACAAGCTGGATTCGCCTTTGCTACGGCAGGTAACCAGGTCTTCTACAAAGTGGCCTTCGTCATCCAGGTTGGAGTTCGCCTGAGCGATAACGTAGTTGCCTTCTTCGATAGCAGACAGGTAATGAATTTCGTCGGTAACAACACCGTCAGTCACTTTACGGTACGGCGTCTCAAGGAAACCGTATTCGTTTGTCTGTGCATACACGGACAGGGAGTTGATCAGACCGATGTTTGGACCTTCAGGCGTTTCGATAGGACATACGCGACCGTAGTGCGTCGGGTGTACGTCTCGAACTTCAAAGCCTGCACGTTCACGGGTCAGACCGCCTGGGCCGAGTGCAGAGATACGACGTTTGTGCGTAATCTCAGACAGCGGGTTGTTCTGGTCCATAAACTGAGACAGCTGGCTGGAACCGAAGAACTCTTTCACTGCTGCAGAAATCGGCTTGGCGTTGATCATATCCTGAGGCATCAGGGTATCCAGATCGCCCAGAGACAGACGCTCTTTCACCGCACGCTCTACACGTACCAGGCCAACGCGGAACTGGTTTTCCGCCATTTCGCCTACGGAACGGATACGACGGTTGCCGAGGTGGTCGATATCATCCACTTCGCCTTTACCGTTACGGATATCGATGAGCTTCTTCATCACTTCAATGATGTCGTCTTTGCTCAGGATACCGGAACCTTCGATTTCGTCGCGCAGCAGAGAACGGTTGAACTTCATACGACCAACCGCGGACAGATCGTAGCGGTCTTCGGAGAAGAACAGGTTCTCGAACAGGCTTTCAGCCGCTTCACGAGTTGGTGGCTCACCAGGACGCATCATGCGGTAGATTTCTACCAGCGCGCTCAGACGATCGTTGGTTGGATCGACGCGTACAGTCTCAGAGATGTACGGACCGTGGTCCAGATCGTTAGTGAACAGCGTTTCGATACGTTTGTGGCCAGACTGGCTCAGCTTAGCCAGCAGATCCAGGCTCAGCTCCATGTTAGCCGGGCAGATCAGCTCGCCAGTTGATTCATCAACGTAATCTTTCGCGGCTACTTTTCCTGCAATGTACTCAACCGGAACTTCGATGTGTTTGATATCATCTTTTTCCAGCTGGCGGATGTGGCGCGCGGTGATACGGCGACCTTTTTCCACATACACTTTGCCGTCGGCTTCGATGTCGAACGACGCGGTCTCACCACGCAGACGTTCCGGCACCAGCTCCATCTGCAGCTTGTTGTCGCGGATTTCAAAGATCACTTTCTCAAAGAACAGGTCCAGGATCTGCTCAGTGGTATAGTTCAGTGCACGCAGAATGATTGTTGCAGGCAGTTTACGACGACGGTCGATACGGACAAACAGGTTGTCTTTCGGATCGAACTCGAAGTCCAGCCATGAACCACGGTAAGGAATGATGCGTGCGTTATACAGTACTTTACCGGAAGAGTGTGTTTTACCTTTATCGCTGTCGAAGAAGACGCCCGGGCTACGATGCAGCTGGGAAACGATAACACGCTCAGTACCGTTGATAACGAAAGTACCGTTGTCCGTCATGAGTGGAATTTCACCCATGTAGACTTCTTGTTCTTTAATGTCTTTTACGGTGCCTTCCGGCGCTTCGCGCTCGTAGATCACCAGACGCAGTTTTACGCGCAGCGGTGCGGAATAGGTCACGCCACGGATCTGACATTCCTGAACGTCAAACACCGGTTCGCCAAGGCGGTAGCTGACGTACTGCAGCTCGGAATTACCGCTGTAGCTCTGAATCGGGAACACGGAACGGAAGGCTGCTTCCAGGCCGTACTGCCCTTCAGGATCTTGCTCGATAAACTTCTGGAACGAGTCAAGCTGGATAGAAAGGAGATATGGAATGTCCAGAACTTGTGGACGTTTACCAAAATCCTTACGAATACGTTTTTTCTCGGTATAGGAGTAAACCATAGGGTTCCTCAGCTCGCTGACAAGTCGACCCATCTGTCCGACGAAGGGACAGTTTGTGCAACACCATTTTGTGGACCGGAAAATTGAATACTTTCCGCAATACCTGTTGCTATCACGCTTAAACCATTTCATTGCGATTTACACAGAGCGAGCACCCTGTCGCAGTATATTAAGTCGTCGATAGAAACAAGCATTGTCAGGACAACCAGCAGTCAAACAGTGTGAAATGCTGCTGATGCCTTACAGCGCAAAAAGGCTGGTGACTAAAAAGTCACCAGCCATCAGCCTAATGACTTAGGCTGCAACCAGAAAAGTTGGCTTATTTAACTTCAACTTCAGCGCCAGCTTCTTCCAGAGATTTTTTCAGTGCTTCTGCGTCGTCTTTGCTCACGCCTTCTTTCAGCGCAGCTGGAGCAGATTCTACCAGGTCTTTAGCTTCTTTCAGACCCAGGCCAGTTGCGCCACGTACTGCTTTGATTACAGCAACTTTGTTCGCGCCAGCAGCTTTCAGAATTACGTCGAATTCAGTTTTTTCTTCAGCAGCTTCAGCCGGGCCAGCAGCTACAGCTACAGCAGCAGCAGCAGAAACACCGAATTTTTCTTCCATTGCAGAAACCAGCTCTACAACGTCCATTACGGACATAGCTGCTACTGCTTCAATGATTTGATCTTTAGTGATAGACATTTAAATTGTTCCTGAAAATCAGAATAAGTTTATACGTAAGCAAATGCTTTATAAAGATAACTGCGATTAAGCAGCTTCTTTCGCATCGCGTACAGCAGCCAGAGTGCGAACCAGTTTGCCAGCCGCAGCTTCTTTCATGGTTGCCATCAGGCGTGCAATTGCTTCTTCGTAGGTCGGCAGGGTTGCCAGGCGATCGATTTGCGATGCCGGGATCAACTCACCTTCAAAGGCTGCAGCTTTGACCTCAAATTTTGCATTCGCTTTCGCGAACTCTTTGAACAGACGAGCAGCAGCGCCCGGGTGTTCCATAGAGTATGCAATCAGGGTCGGACCAACAAACGTGTCTTTCAGGCACTCGAACTGAGTACCTTCAACTACGCGACGCAGCAGGGTGTTACGAACAACACGCATGTATACGCCAGCTTCACGACCTGCTTTACGCAGTTCAGTCATTTTGTCTACAGTAACGCCACGGGAATCCGCAACTACTGCAGACAGCGCGCCTTTGGCTACTTCGCTGACTTCAGCAACAATCGCTTGTTTGTCTTGAAGATTTAAAGCCATTAGCTTTGCTCCTGGATGTTTGCCGGAACTCATGTTCCGGAACTCACTTCACTCAACCCAACGGGAAGAGCGTCTTAATACGGTGAGCAGAAACAAGCCAGAGTATTTAAAATAATCTTAGCGTTCTGTCACCGTCTACGCAGGGGATTAAGTTTCTTGCGAAACACCTGCGGTCTTCGACGGAGGCCTGGATAGGCCAGGCTCCAACGAACAATTCTTTTAGCCGCTAACTTTTGTTAGCAAACGTGGGGGTAAGATTGTAGACAAAATCACCGCCCACGTAAAGGCATTAGTTTGCAGCAGCGCTCAGGCCAGCCTGGTCAACTGCAACACCTGCACCCATGGTGGTGGAGATGCTAACTTTCTTGATGTACACGCCTTTAGCCTGAGTTGGTTTTGCTTTTTTCAGCGCAACCAGCAGAGCTTCCAGGTTTTCTTTCAGTTTGTCAGCGTCAAAGTCCACTTTACCGATGGTGGTGTGGATGATGCCGTTTTTGTCGTTACGATAACGAACCTGACCTGCTTTAGCGTTCTTAACCGCTTCAGCAACGTTAGGCGTTACAGTACCAACTTTCGGGTTTGGCATCAGGCCGCGTGGACCCAGAACCTGGCCCAGCTGGCCAACAACGCGCATTGCATCTGGAGATGCAATAACAACGTCAAAGTTCATTTCGCCTTTCTTGATCTGATCAGCCAGATCTTCCATACCTACCAGTTCAGCGCCGGCAGCTTTTGCGGCTTCAGCGTTTGCACCCTGAGCAAATACAGCTACGCGTACGGAACGGCCAGTACCGTGTGGCAGTACAGTTGCGCCACGAACGTTCTGATCGGATTTACGAGCGTCGATGCCCAGGTTAACGGCAACGTCAACGCTTTCAACGAACTTAGCGGTAGCCAGTTCTTTCAGCAGAGCGATAGCTTCGTTGATGTCGTACTGTTTGGTCGCATCAACTTTGTCACGGATCACGGACATGCGCTTGGTCAGTTTAGCCATTTCTTAGTCCTCCACTACCAGGCCCATGGAACGTGCAGTACCTTCGATGGAGCGAGTCATCGCTTCAATGTCGGAACCAGTCATGTCGGCAGCTTTGGTCTGCGCGATTTCCTGCAGCTGAGCGCGGGAAATTTTACCCACTTTGTCTTTGTTCGGCTTACCGGAACCAGACTTGATACCAGCCGCTTTCTTCAGCAGAACTGCTGCTGGAGGGGTCTTGGTAACGAAAGTGAAAGAACGGTCAGCGTAAACAGTGATAACAACTGGAATTGGCAGACCTTTTTCCATGGATTCAGTTTTCGCGTTGAACGCTTTACAGAATTCCATGATGTTCACACCCTGCTGACCCAGAGCTGGACCAACTGGTGGACTTGGGTTCGCCATACCTGCTGCAACCTGCAGCTTGACGTAGGCTTGTACTTTCTTAGCCATTCTAAAATCCTCTGATTGGGTAATAACGCCTCAGAGAGGCTCCCCGTGAATAAAATTCGTTTTACGGGCCGGGACCCATAAAAACAAAAGGCGCGAAATTGTATTCCAATCTCGCGCCCTGTGCAACGATTAAATCGTCGCTTTTTTGATCGCTGCTTAGGCTTTTTCTACCTGGGCAAAGTCCAGCTCTACCGGGGTCGCACGACCGAAGATAGAAACAGAAACTTTCAGGCGGGACTTCTCGTAGTCCACTTCTTCCACAACGCCATTAAAGTCAGCAAACGGACCGTCATTAACACGAACCATTTCACCCGGTTCAAACAGCGTTTTCGGACGCGGCTTATCACCAACCTGCTGGAGGCGGTTCATAATCGCATCAACTTCTTTGTCGCTGATTGGCGCCGGACGGTCAGACGTGCCGCCGATAAAGCCCATCACGCGCGGTACGCTGCGCACCAGGTGCCAGCTCGCGTCGTTCATAACCATCTGAACCAGCACGTAACCCGGGAAGAATTTACGCTCGCTTTTGCGACGTTGGCCGCCACGGATCTCGACCACTTCTTCGGTCGGAACCATAACTTCGCCAAATAACTCTTCCATGTTGTGTAATTTGATATGCTCACGCAGCGACGTTGCTACGCGGCCTTCAAAACCGGAAAACGCCTGAACGACGTACCAGCGCTTTTTAGGGGCTTCAGACATCTCAGAACCTCAGGCCAGTGATAAAGGATACCAGGCGAACCAGAATACCATCCAGTCCCCACAGGATCAGTGACATTACAGCGGTAACCGCCGCTACAATCAGCGTGGTGTGCAATGTTTCCTGGCGAGTCGGCCAAATGACCTTGCGGACTTCGGTACGCGCTTCGCGGGCAAACGCAACGGTCGCTTTGCCTTTTGTCGTCAACAGCGCGACACCACCCGCTGCAGCAATCAGAATTACCACTGCAAGCGCACGTAGCGGCAGCATCATGTCACGATAAAGATAGTTGCCGACAATCGCCACAATCAGCAGCACGGCTACAACTATCCATTTCATCGCTTCCAGGCCGCGCCCGCTCCCTTGAGCTTCGGTATTCGCACTCATAAACCAACCTGTCAGAAGTATTCTACAAACATTTTCACCCCGCGAGCGCGAGGCAAACCAATCGAAATGCTATTCGCTTTTCGTATTATACGCTCTCTGCAGAGCCTGTCTCAGCAATGATTATGACAAAATTAATCACTGATGAGCCAGGTTCTGATGTGAAAGCGTGCAAAAAGGGCATCAAATGATGCCCTTTTATTGCGCATTGCGTCAAATGTTATCAGCGATTAGCCGAGAACTTTAGCAACAACGCCCGCGCCAACGGTACGGCCGCCTTCACGGATTGCGAAACGCAGACCGTCGTCCATCGCGATTGGGTGGATCAGAGTCACAACCATCTTGATGTTGTCGCCTGGCATTACCATCTCTACGCCTTCTGGCAGTTCGATGGTACCGGTCACGTCAGTTGTACGGAAGTAGAACTGTGGACGGTAGCCTTTGAAGAACGGAGTATGACGGCCGCCTTCGTCTTTGGACAGAATGTACACTTCAGATTCGAACTTGGTGTGTGGCTTGATTGAACCTGGCTTCGCCAGTACCTGACCACGTTCGATTTCTTCACGTTTGATACCACGCAGCAGAACACCTACGTTCTCACCAGCACGGCCTTCGTCCAGCAGTTTGCGGAACATTTCAACGCCAGTACAGGTAGACTTCGCAGTGTCTTTGATACCAACGATTTCAACTTCTTCACCAACTTTGATGATACCGCGCTCTACACGACCGGTAACAACGGTACCACGACCGGAGATGGAGAATACGTCTTCGATTGGCAGCAGGAATGGCTTGTCAATCGCACGCTCTGGTTCTGGGATGTAAGAATCCAGGTAGCCAGCCAGTTCGATGATTTTCTCTTCCCACTCTGCTTCGCCTTCCAGCGCTTTCAGCGCGGAACCACGAACGATTGGGGTATCGTCGCCTGGGAAATCGTACTGAGACAGCAGTTCACGAACTTCCATCTCTACCAGTTCCAGCAGCTCTTCATCATCAACCATGTCGCATTTGTTCAGGAACACGATGATGTAAGGAACGCCTACCTGACGACCCAGCAGGATGTGCTCACGGGTCTGAGGCATTGGGCCGTCAGTCGCAGCAACAACCAGGATCGCGCCGTCCATCTGCGCAGCACCGGTGATCATGTTTTTAACATAGTCGGCGTGGCCTGGGCAGTCTACGTGAGCGTAGTGGCGAGTCGGGGTGTCATACTCAACGTGAGAGGTGTTGATGGTGATACCACGAGCTTTTTCTTCTGGTGCGTTATCGATCTGGTCGAAAGCACGAGCAGCACCACCGTAGGTTTTAGCCAGTACGGTAGTGATTGCAGCGGTCAGCGTTGTTTTACCATGGTCAACGTGGCCGATAGTACCGACGTTAACGTGCGGTTTTGTACGTTCAAACTTTTCTTTAGACATCGATTGTCCCTCTAAGACACGGATAAATCGGTGATATCACCACATCAACCAGGCGAAAATGCCTGAACTGTTGAATACATTTATATTGAAACAGAGAGAAATGGGAGGGAGAAGTGAAGTGGTGCTGATACCCAGAGTCGAACTGGGGACCTCACCCTTACCAAGGGTGCGCTCTACCAACTGAGCCATATCAGCACGTATTGGAGCGGGCAGCGGGAATCGAACCCGCATCATCAGCTTGGAAGGCTGAGGTAATAGCCATTATACGATGCCCGCATCCTGAAACTCGGCTACCCAGTTCTTTCTGTAACAAAAAAAGAGATTTCTCTCTTTTCTGTTCGAGCTGGTCAATTTTTCCAACCAGCTCTGGCGGCTTTGACGCTGCCAGAAAGTGGTGGTGGGGGAAGGATTCGAACCTTCGAAGTCTGTGACGGCAGATTTACAGTCTGCTCCCTTTGGCCGCTCGGGAACCCCACCGGACTTGATGGTGCCGACTACCGGAATCGAACTGGTGACCTACTGATTACAAGTCAGTTGCTCTACCTACTGAGCTAAGTCGGCATCAAGTAGCGCGCATTCTATGGAGACATGCGCGGTCATGCAACTAAAAAATTGCATAAAACGTTCTTTCGCTCACATTTTATTCGAAACCAGTGCTAACCGCTGTAAATTCATCCACTCGCGGTTAAATATTCAACATGAACCTCTGATTTTGACATGCTATAGCCCTGCGTGATGCCTCCCCGGTTACGCATCGCTTTCCCATATTTTTTCTTATTATTCCTCTCATCTGGTGTTAACCTCCTGCCCATTGTCCAAAATTAACTATGTGATGAGCCCGCACCCGCCGTTTCGTGATGGTTCACAGAAGCATGCTTATGAGCAAAAAAGAGCAAACGTTAATGACGCCATATCTTCAGTTTAACCGTAGCCAGTGGGCAGCCCTGCGTGACTCCGTCCCTATGACACTGACGGAAGGTGAAATCGCACGGCTAAAAGGGATAAACGAAGATCTCTCCCTGGAAGAGGTGGCAGAAATCTATCTCCCCCTCTCTCGCTTGCTTAACTTCTATATCAGCTCCAATTTGCGTCGTCAGGCCGTGCTGGAACAGTTCCTTGGCACGAACGGTCAACGTATTCCTTATATCATCAGCATTGCGGGCAGCGTGGCAGTGGGCAAAAGTACCACCGCGCGCGTGCTACAGGCGCTGCTGAGCCGCTGGCCAGAACACCGCAGCGTTGAGCTGATCACCACCGACGGCTTCCTGCATCCCAACGAGGTCTTAAAAGAACGCGGCTTAATGAAGAAGAAGGGCTTCCCGCTCTCCTATGATATGCACCGCCTGGTAAAGTTTGTCTCTGACTTAAAATCGGGCGTGCCGAACGTTACCGCGCCGGTCTACTCGCATCTGATTTACGACCGCATCCCGGACGGCGACAAAACGGTTGTGCAGCCCGATATCCTGATTCTGGAAGGATTAAACGTTCTGCAAAGCGGGATGGACTATCCTCACGATCCGCATCATGTGTTTGTCTCTGACTTCGTCGATTTCTCTATTTATGTCGATGCGCCGGAGGAACTGCTGCAGCGCTGGTACATCAACCGCTTCCTGAAGTTCCGCGAAGGCGCTTTCACCGACCCGGATTCCTATTTCCATAACTACGCCCAGCTCTCTGAAGAAGAGGCTATCAACGTGGCGACCGGGCTGTGGAATGAGATCAACTACGTGAACCTGAAAGAGAACATCCTGCCGACGCGCGAACGCGCCAGCCTGATCCTCACCAAGAGTGAGAAACACGCCGTCGACCAGATTCGTTTACGGAAGTAGACGTCAGGCGTAAAAAAACCGGCTCATCGCCGGTTTTTTTCTTTATGCTTGCGGCTTTTCGCCGTTTTCATCCTGATCGACCGCGAAGCAGGCCACCAGTTGACCGCCGTAATCCTTCAGCTGTGGCTGCAGCTGCGTGCACGGGCCAAAGCGGCGACGGCAGCGGGCGTTGAAGGCACATCCCGGCGGCGGATTCAGCGGGCTTGGCAGCTCGCCGGTCAGCTTGATGCGTTCACGACGGTCGTCCGGGTTCAGTCTCGGCGTCGCGGACAGCAGCGCCTGCGTATAGGGATGACGCGGGTTAGTAAAGATCTGGTCTTTGGTCCCCTTCTCCACGCAGCGTCCCAGATACATCACCATTACCTCGTCGGCAATGTGCTCGACGACGGAGAGGTCATGGGAGATGAAGACGTACGACAGCCCAAGATCCTGCTGTAAATCCATCATCAGGTTAAGCACCTGCGCGCGAACGGAGACGTCGAGCGCCGAAACCGGCTCATCTGCGATCACCACGTCCGGGTCAAGCATCAGACCACGGGCGATGGCAATACGCTGACGCTGACCGCCAGAGAACATATGCGGGTAGCGATCGTAATGCTCGGTTTTAAGCCCCACTTTCGCCATCATTGCCAGCGCTTTTTCGCGGCGCTGCGCTTTGCTCAGATTGCTGTTAATCAGCAGCGGTTCTTCCAGAATTTGCCCGACCTTCTTCCGCGGGTTCAGCGAGCCGTACGGGTTCTGGAACACAATCTGGATTTTCTGACGACGCAGCTTCTGCGCCTGCGGATCGTGCTTGAGCAGATCCTGCCCCTGATAGTAAAGCTCGCCGCCGGTTGGCGTTTCAATCATCGTCAGCAGACGGCCCAGCGTGGATTTTCCACAGCCAGACTCCCCAACCACCGCCAGCGTTTTACCGCGTTCGAGGCTGAAGGAGACGCCGTCCAGCGCTTTCACCAGGCGCTCAGGGGCAAAAATGCCCTTCTTCACCGGGTAGTGTTTTTTCAGGTCGATAGCCTGCAACAGCGGCTGTTGCGTGGTGGCCTGTTGCGTACTCATAGTGTTGGCCTCCCGGCATCATCGAGTGGGTAGTGGCATTTTGACTGTCGACCATCGGCCAGCAGATTCAGCTCTGGCTCCTCAGCGCGGCATTTGTCCGTCGCATACGGGCAGCGCGGATTGAGCAGACAGCCCTGCGGACGGTCGTATTTACCCGGCACCACACCCGGCAGCGACGCCAGACGCGCTTTGTCCTGGGCAAACTCCGGCAGCGCACGCAGCAGCGCCTGCGTATACGGGTGACGCGGCGCGCGGAAGATATCGTGCGAACTTCCGGTCTCCACCACCTGGCCCGCGTACATCACGATGATCTTGTGCGCCGCTTCCGCCACCAGCGCCAGATCGTGCGTAATCAGCACCAGCGCCATGTTCTCTTTCTGCTGCAGCTCCAGCAGCAGCTCGATGATTTGCGCCTGGATGGTAACGTCCAGCGCGGTTGTCGGTTCATCGGCTATCAACAGCTTTGGCCGACAGGCGATCGCCATGGCGATCATCACGCGCTGGCTCATCCCGCCTGAAAGCTGATGCGGGTAAACATCCAGGCGTGACGCCGGATCGGGGATCCCCACCTGCGTCAGCAGATCGATAGCACGCTGGCGGCGGGTTTTCTTATTACCGCCCTGATGCACCTTAATAGCTTCCATAATCTGGAAGCCAACGGTGTAGCACGGGTTCAGGCTGGTCATGGGGTCCTGGAAGATCATTGCCACTTCTGCGCCCACCAGCTGGCGGCGCTGCTTCTCGGAAATGCGCTTCAGATCCTGGCCGTTAAACTCCAGGCTTTCCGCCATCACGCGGCCGGGGTAGTCAATCAGCCCCATGATTGCCAGCGAGCTAACGGATTTACCGGAACCTGACTCTCCAACGATACCGACCACTTCACCCTGATTTACGCTGTAGCTGATTCGGTCCACGGCGCGAAACGGTGTGCCTTCGTCGCCGAAGTGCACGGATAATTTATCTACATTTAATAACGCCATCTCGTGCCTCTTACTGCTTCAGTTTGGGATCAAGTGCATCACGCAGGCCATCACCCATCAGGTTAAATGCCAGCACCGTCAGCAGAATCGCCAGACCCGGGAAGGTGACGACCCACCAGGCGCTTTGCGCGAACTGCAACACGTCGGAGAGCATGGTGCCCCACTCCGGCGTTGGCGGCTGCGCACCCATGCCAAGGAAGCCAAGAGCGGCCATATCGAGAATGGCGTTAGAGAAACCGAGCGACGCCTGAACGATCAGCGGCGCAAGGCAGTTCGGGAAGATATTGATAAACATCTGGCGCATCGCACCGGCACCCGCCACCCGGGACGCGGTGACGTAATCGCGGTTCACTTCCACCAGCACCGCCGCACGGGTTAAACGCACGTAGTGCGGTAGCGCAACAAACGTAAGCGCAAGCGCGGCGTTACCGATCGACGGACCGAAGACCGCCACCAGCACCAGGGCCAGCAGCAGGCTTGGCAGCGCCAGCATAATATCGACGACGCGCATAATGATGTTATCAACGATGCCGCCGAAGTAGCCCGCCACCAGGCCGAGCACGACGCCCATGACCAGCGACAGCACCACGACAAGACAGCCAACCAGCAGCGACAGACGCGCGCCGTACATCAGGCGCGACAGAACATCGCGGCCCACGTCATCGGTGCCCAGCAGGTGGGCAAAGCTGCCCCCGTCCTGCCAGACCGGCGGCACAAGCAGCGCATCGCGGAACTGATCCGCCGGGTTATACGGTGCGAGGAAGTTCGCAAATACCGCAATCAGGATCATGATGGAAACATACGCCAGCCCGACAACCGCGCCTTTGTTGCGCTTGAAGTAGTGCCAGAACTCCTGCATCGGCGTCATAGGCACCGGTGCAGTGACCACGTTATTTTGAGTTACTTGTGACATGATGGCCCCTTACTTCTTATGACGAATACGCGGGTTCACCACGCCGTACAGCAAATCGACCAGCAGGTTGACGAGAATAATCATCGTCGCGACCAGCAGCACACCGCCCTGCACCACCGGATAGTCACGGCGTTGCAGCGCATCAATCAGCCAGCGTCCGAGGCCCGGCCACGAGAAGATGGTTTCGGTCAGGATTGCCCCCGCCAGCAGTGTTCCCACCTGCAGGCCGATAACGGTGACAACCGGCAGCATGGCGTTACGCAGGGCATGAATGATGATGACGCGCATACGGGTCAGGCCCTTGGCGCGGGCAGTACGAATATAATCTTCGCCCAGCACTTCCAGCATGGAAGAACGGGTCATACGCACGATTACCGCCAGGGGTATGGTGCCCAGCACCATCGCAGGCAGGATCATGTGCGCAACCGCATCAATGAAGTTGCCCTCTTCGCCCCAGATCGCCGTATCAATCAGCATAAAGCCGGTTAACGGGTTGGTGTCGTCAAGGAAGACCATATCGCTGACGCGACCGGAGACCGGCGTCAGGTTCCACTGCACCGATACCAGCATGATCAGCATCATGCCCCACCAGAAGATAGGCATGGAGTAGCCGGTCAGGGCCAGGCCAACGGCAGTGTGGTCGAAAATAGAGCCACGCTTAACGGCAGCCAGTACGCCAACGGGAATACCCACCGCGGTCGCAAAGATCATGGCGCAGATACCCAGCTCCAGCGTCGCTTTAAAACGCGGCACGAACTCGTCCCACACCGGGAGCCGGCTTTTTAGTGAAATCCCTAAATCGCCGTGCAATACGCCCCAGATATAGTGGAGGTACTGCTGCCACATCGGCTTATCAAGGCCGAGTTCAGCCAGCAGTTGCGCATGACGTTCAGGGGAGATACCACGCTCGCCCGCCATAATCATCACCGGGTCACCCGGGATCATATGGACGAAGGCAAAAGTGAGAAGGGTGATACCGATAAACGTCGGGATAACAAGTCCCAGACGTCGGAGGATGAACTGCAACATAACCCGGATTCTCTCTGATGACGCACGCCCAGTGGCGCAACGTCTGTATTGCTCACAAATGTAAATTCCCTCTCCCATCGGGCGAGGGTCAGGGTGAGGGCAAACATGCGCGGCCCTCACCCCTGCCCTCTCCTGAAGGGAGAGGGAGAACACCCTACTTATTATTCGATTGATACGTTTTCGAAGTGATGTTTGCCGAGCGGATCAACAACGTAGCCCTTCACTTCTTTACGCACCGGCTCGTACACGGTGGAGTGAGCAACAATCAGCGCCGGAGCCTGGTCGTGCATGACAACCTGCGCCTGCTTGTACAGTTCAATACGTTTGTTGTGATCGTCGGTCGCACGCGCCGGCTGGATCAGGTCTTCAAACGGCTTGTAGCACCAGCGAGAGTAGTTAGAGCCGTCTTTCGCTGCCGCACAGCTGAACAGGGTAGCGAAGAAGTTATCCGGATCCCCGTTGTCGCCGGTCCAGCCCATCATTACCGCCTGGTGTTCACCCGCTTTGGCGCGCTTCAGGTACTCGCCCCACTCGTAGGTCACGATCTTGGCCTGAACGCCAATCTTCGCCCAGTCAGCCTGGACCATTTCCGCCATACGGCGTGCGTTCGGGTTGTAAGGACGCTGTACCGGCATTGCCCACAGCTCAACGGTGAAGCCTTTGTCCTGACCCGCTTCCTTCAGCAGCGCTTTCGCTTTCTCAGGATCGTAGGTGTAGTCCTTGATGTCATCGTTATAGCCCCACATGGTTGGTGGGATCAGGTTCTTGGCCGCAACGCCCGCGCCCTGGTATACGGCTTTGATGATCGCTTCTTTGTTCACCGCGTAGGTCAGCGCCTGACGCACTTTCACGTCGTCGAACGGTTTCTTCTCGGTGTTGAAGGAGAGATAGCCCACGTTCAGGCCCGCCTGCTCCATCAGGTTGATATTTTTGTCCTGCTTCATGCGAGCAATGTCAGCCGGGTTTGGATACGGCATCACCTGGCATTCATTTTTTTGCAGTTTTGCGTAACGCACGGATGCGTCAGGGGTGATGGAGAAGACCAGACGGTCGATCTGCGGCTTGGTGCCCCAGTAGCCCGGGAAGGCTTTATACAGGATACGGGAATCTTTCTGGTACTGAAGCAGCTGGAACGGGCCGGTACCGATTGGGTTCAGGTCCACTTTTTCCGGCGTGCCGGCTTTCAGCATGTTGTCCGCGTACTCTTTAGAGAGAATAGAGGCGAAGTCCATGGCCAGGTCAGCCAGGAATGGCGCTTCCGGACGCGTCAGCACGAACTGAACGGTTTTATCGTCCACTTTTTTCACTTCAGCGATCAGGTCCGGCAGGCCCATCCCTTCGAAGTATTCATAGCTGCCGCCAGACACTTTATGGTACGGGTTCTGCGCGTTTTTCTGACGGTCGAAGGAGAACACAACGTCGTCGGCGTTAAGATCGCGCGTTGGTTTGAATTCTTTGCTGTCCTGCCACTTCACGCCCTGACGCAGGTGGAAGGTATAGGTTTTACCGTCTTCGCTGATATCCCACTTTTCAGCCAGGCCAGGAATCACTTCCGTGGTGCCGGTTTTAAATTCAACCAGACGGTTATAGATCGGTACAGAGCTTGCGTCGTAAGTCGTACCAGAGGTAAAGAGCTGTGGGTTAAAGCCTTCAGGAGAGCCCTCAGAACAGTAAACCAGGGTTTTGGCCTGTACGCTTGCTGCGACGGTCATGGCCACCAGGCTCAGACCAAGCTTCAGCACCCCTGACTTCTTCAAGGAAATACTCATTATTGTGCTCCAATGTGATGTTTTGCTTTGTTGTGTTACGCCGCCTGACCTTTATTTATTTTTTACCCGGTCCGGTCGGTGATGCCCGAAGGCGTTAAAAGGGATAGAGAATCCTTTCAGAAGAGCGTTTGAGTTGCAGCGCAGATCCTCCCTGATATGCCCCTCGTGCCCTACAATCTGTCAACAGAATGTGAAAATGTCAATACAGGTGGCGGGGATTTACGTGGAGTGTGAGAAACCGCAAACAAAGATTAAAAAAACTCTGAAAGCCAGTTTTCAGCAGAGAAATTTATGCTACTCGCCATGATGCAGCACAACTATCTTCATATTTCGCAACACACAGTGATTAAGTTTTATTCAGAATGGGTAAATTTTCTTACAGAATGGTGATTATCTGAGCACTAAATACCGCGAACGTTAAAACGCACAGCGAAAAATGCTGAGGTTATCCATAAGCAACGCGAAAAAAGATCAAACTATATATAAAAAAATACAATGGATTATGTCACAAAACCGTGAGCAGACAGGGAGAAGCAGGGCTAAGGGGTATTTTAATAAATGGCATGGGATAAGGCGTTAATGCAAAAAGGGCTAACCTTGCGGTTAGCCCTTTTTAGAATGTGGTCGGCGAGAGAGGATTCGAACCTCCGACCCACTGGTCCCAAACCAGTTGCGCTACCAAGCTGCGCTACTCGCCGAATGCGGAGCGCATCTTACTGCTGAGGTACGCTCCCCGTCAATCCCTTATTTTCAAAAAGCCATTCAACTGGCGATATTGTCGCCAGAGCAGCTACTGCGCGGCTTTTGTGGTGTTATCAGGGAGTTTACACCAGTTGTTATTTTCGTTAATCCCACCGTCTGGGGAGGTATAGCCGAGACAGCCCATAATGGTGTCGTACAGCTCAACGTGACGGCGCGGCACCTTAATCTCTGCCTGCTGTTTCAGATGGGCAAACATTTTGGCTTTGTCAGGGTTTTCCAGATACTTATCCGACATCCACATAATCATCGGTACCCGGAACTGCTCCGGCGGCGCCAGCTTACGCGGCGTACCGTGTAAATGCTCTTTCTCGTTGATGGACTCGCCGTGGTCAGCCGCGTAGATAACGATCGCTTTCTTATCGCGCAGCTGATCTATTACCCTGCTGAGGAAAGTATCCACATACAGCACCGTGTTATCGAAAGCATTTACCAGCTCTTCCTTACTACAGCTGGCATTAATGCTGACACACTCCGGCTGCCACTTCGCATAATCTCGCGTGTAACGCTGGTAATAGCTGTAATGTGATCCTTTGGTATGCAGGATAATCAAATGCTTACCTTTAGGATGACTTTTCAAAGACTGTGACATCTCCTCGAGCAACAGCATATCATCGACGCTCTTTCCACGGTTACGCGGCTCGGCGCCAATCTGTTCGCGGTAGGCGATATTGTCCGCCATGGTGTTGGTGTAGAACCACATCTCGCTTTGCATGGCGAACAGATCAGAGCTAAAGCCAAGCTGCTTCAGCACAGCAAACACGTTTTGCTCTTTGAGGGTACGCTGCGGGTTTTCACTCGCACCGCCCTCACGCACAAACATACAGCGCAGCGAGAGCTTCGTGGCGGTATCGCAGGAGTAGCCGCGGTAAGCCACCAGATTCTTTTCCTGCGCCAGCTTCGGCGTGGTGTCGCGGTCATAACCGAGAATGCCCATATGATCCCAGCGCGTCGTTTCGCCGATTACAAAGACCACATACGTATCATCCAGCCCGTCTGCCGGGGCCTGGTAGGTGAATTTTTTGGTCGGGTTGATCAGCGATTTCACATCACTGGACTCGTCCGCCTGCGCCCATGCATACAGGCCTAGCGCCGACAGCCAGTTAGAGGGCAGATACGAGTTGGCGACCACGCCGCCGTAGCTTGGCATATCCACGCCCGTGGCTTTTTCGACATTTCGTTGCTGTTTTTCCATCAGGCGAATCGGTGCCCACACCAGCAGCCCCGCCAGCAGAACAACGACGACGTTGCGGATACGCTGTCCCCGGGTACGCAGCTGGCGTAACAGGGTATAGCGGCAGGTATTGCTCCAGATAAAGAAGAGCGGCACCAGGCAGGTCAGAATTGTCCACATGATGAACCCTTGTCCCACCACCTCTTTCGAGAGGTCGATGTCCGTGGTCATCACCGAGGCGACAATACCATAGCCAATAACTACGTTCATGAAGGTCATGTAATAGCTGGCGGCGGCGGAGATAATCACCACCAGCGAGGCCAGAATTTGCCAGGTACGGCGGCCAAAGAGCGAGAGCAGGCGTAACAGGAAGAATGTCGCGAGGACGGAACCGAACACTTCAATTACGGCAAAAATTCCATTTCTTACGGTGAGGTGCTCGAAGTAACCTTCCACTCTTCTGAACAGCACCGCGCCATTCAGAAATAATCCGATATAGACAGCCAGCATCAAACACAATCTTTGCTGGGTAAGAGACCTAATATATTTCATGCAAACAACCCTGGGGGAAGGGGTATATAGACCCGCCGAATCTCATTGAGAAAGCTGACAGAGTAAGTAGATGCGAGAGAAACCGTTATCAGAAACGTCTACAAGCGCGATAAGTAGACCACAGCGGGAAAGAAAAGTGGCAGCAGAGAATGTGATCGATAAGGATTTTTACAAAATAACAAGTCCGGAAGCGATGCTGAGATAAAAAAAGAGGCCCTGCGGCCTCTTTTTATCGAATCATGCATGCGCTTCTTTATACGCTTCACGCTGCGGCTGACGAATCGTCGTGGAGAGCGCGAGGGAAATAATCAGCAAGGCAAATATCACGCAGAAGGTCACGTAGAAGCCACCAAACAGCGAGGCAATCAGCGAACCGCAAATACTGCCGATACCAAAGCCGAGATAAATCACGCCGTAGTTTTTTGCCAGGTTATTCAGGCCAAAGAACTCGCTCACCAGCGACGGGAAGACGGTAATGGTGCCGCCAAAGTTAAAGGCCACGCACGCGATTGCCGCAAAGAATGTCGCCTCGTTCAGCGGCGCGAACAGCAGCGCCGCCATGCCCACCAGCGAGATAACCTGTCCCAGCGTAATCACGCGGATACGGGCGATTTTGTCAGACAGAATACCCAGGACCAGGCGACCAGAGAGGTTAGCGATGGAGATCACCGTCACCGCATTCGCCGCCGTCGCTGCATCCAGCTTCACCATTCCCTGCGCGATATCTTTCGCCACGCCAATAACATACAGACCGCTCATGCAGGCCGTCAGGAACATCACCGCCAGCATCCAGTACTGCGGTTTACGCATGGACTGCGCGAGGGTGAAATCATTCTCCACCACGCCGTTAACGCTTTTTACCTCCTGCTGAGGAGCATCTTTCATCAGCGTGGCGCCGAAGAGGATCATGACCAGAACAATCACGCCCCAGATCATAAAGGTTTTCTCAAGCCCTACCGAGGCCAGCAGTTGGGAGTCGATGAATTTAAAACCAAGGCTGCCCAAACCATATGAACCAATGGCAAAGGCTGAGATGAGCCCTTTACGCTCCGGGAACCACTTCACGCAGTTGGACAGCGTCAACAGGTAGCCTGCGCCGTCCGCCAGCCCCACCAGCACCCCGGCGCTCAGCCACAGCATCATCAGGTTACTGGAGTGCGCCGTCAGGAAGAAGCCCACCCCCAGCAGGATGCCGGAGGCCATGGTCACGCGCTTCACGCCGAAGCGCTCCTGCAGTTTACCCGCCACGGAGGAGGAAATTGCTAACCCAAGGCTCAGCAGGCCAAAGGAGAACGCCACCTGGCTTATCGGTGCGCCGAGCTTATCGGACAGCGCGCTGTTAAACAGGCTCCAGGTATAGACCGAGCCCAGTGCAAACTGGGTAACGATGGTGCCGAATAGCGTCAGCCAGCGCGTGCGGTTATAGGTTGATGTGTTCATGGCAGTTGTCCTGCAAGAGAAATTAAGGGAATTCGCTGAGGACAACGATACAGAAAACCCTGCAACAGCTGGGGTAAAACGGCATGAGATGCAGGAGAAACGGAATGAAATGCCTGGAATCGGGAATGAATGACCTTGCCGGGAAAGAAAATGCCCGGATGTGAGTGGACACTATCGCCACAAGCCGCGCCATTATTGTATTAAATATGTTACCGCAGCGTTTAAAAAAATAACAACCCTAAAATCTGGCACTCAATCCCAGGGTATATAAATACTCTTCATCGGCCTGCTGGTTATAGCTTATCTTCGCCCAGGGGTGTAAATCACCGTACTGCGTATCGACACGCCACCCCAGCGAGTTAAAGCTGGCATGCCAGAGGGGGTCGGTAAGCGACTGCGTGGTGGTTGTATCACCATACGCATTCACCACTACAGGGGCAGAGCCATCATTGCGCCACGCCATGACGGGTCCGGTCGTGAAACGTCCCGCCACGGGAAAATTCCAGCCAACGCTCAGAACGGTTTCCGCATCCGAACCGGATGGGTCGTTCAGGGCAAACCCCGCAGCATTCTGCGAGCGATTAATACGTTCCGCGAGAATATCTTCATAGCGAGGTTGGTGATCGGCGTCCCATGTATAGCGTTCTGTCGTATTACTTTGTGCATCTGAAACGATATATTCCTGTTGCCACGCAAAAGCGGTGTTACAAGAAAACAGGCAGGCTGAGACGCCCACCAGGCCAGAAGCAGCATGGCGACCACTGATTTTTTTTATCATCATCAAAGCGACTCCAGAAAGAGCCGAGTCCGGCGATATATGTCATTGTTCGAAGAGGTATTAGGGCATATAGCCCTGTATTAACTATTGTCTCTTTAGCAGGCACGTCAAGCCGGGCAGATTGAAATTTTTGCGTTTACCGTATCAGGAAGGGAGAGAGCCTATGCAACGTTGCGGCTGGGTAAGCCAGGATCAGCTTTATATCGATTATCACGACAGGGAATGGGGCGTACCGGAGACCGACGGTAAAAAACTGTTTGAGATGATCTGCCTTGAAGGCCAGCAGGCTGGGCTATCGTGGATCACCGTGCTGAAAAAGCGTGAGAACTACCGCAACGCCTTTCACCGGTTCGATCCGGTTGCCGTTGCGGCAATGGGTGACGAAGACGTGGAAAGGCTGGTTCTGGATGCCGGCATCATCCGCCATCGCGGTAAAATTCAGGCGATTATCGGTAACGCGCGGGCTTACCTGGCGATGGAGCAAAACGGCGAACCTTTTTCGGCCTTCGTCTGGTCGTTTGTGGATAACGAGCCGAAGGTAACCCAGGCCGCCACGCTTGCAGAGATCCCAACCTCGACACCCGCTTCAGATGCCCTGTCAAAAGCGCTAAAAAAACGCGGCTTTAAATTTGTGGGCACCACCATCTGCTACTCCTTTATGCAGGCCTGCGGGTTAGTCAATGGCCACATCACGGGCTGCTTCTGCCACCCGGAGGGAGAACATGATCCGCAAATGGGAAAGTGAGAATACCGCCCGGCTTTTAAGCCTGTGGCTTGAGAGCACAACCGAGGCGCACCCGTTTATCGATGCAGGCTACTGGAAAGCGAATGAAGCAATGGTGCGCGATGAATACCTTCCCGTTGCCGAAACCTGGGTATGGGAGGAGAACGGCGCCCTGCGTGGCTTTATCAGCGTGATGCAGTCCCAGTTCGTTGGCGCCCTGTTTGTCGCCCCGGCATTTATCGGAAAGGGTATCGGGCATGCGCTGCTGAACCACGTTCAGCAGCACTACCCGTATTTAACCCTGGAGGTGTATCAGAAAAACGTGCGGGCGGTGAATTTCTATCATGCTCAGGGTTTTCGCATTGAAGACAGCGCCTGGCAGGATGATACTCAGCACCCGACGTGGATCATGAGCTGGCAGGCGGATCGAACGCCGTCAGCGTAAGCTCTGGCCCCTGATATTTCTCGACCCATGCCAGCGCCGTATTGCCCGCGCAGCCGTTCCCCAGCTTCGAGCTGGGGAGATCTTTGGTCAGCACGTTTACGGCCCCGTTCTTACAAATGCCGCCCTCGTCCAGCGCCAGATCGGGCCATGCGCCCTGATGAATGCAGAAAACGCCAGGGCGGATCCCGTCACTCACCACGGCACCCGCCAGCACCTGCCCGCGCGCGTTCCAGACGCGAACGATATCGCCGCTGTGGATCCCCCGCGCTTTTGCGTCATCGCTATTCAGCACGATCGGCTCACGCCCGGCCACCGCATACTGCTCGCGCAGCGACGAATAGTTGAGCTGGCTGTGCAGACGATGCGCCGGATGGGCTGAGAGCAGCTGGAGCTGCTCCGGCTGCGCATTGCCATGCCATTCGTCCGGCTCCAGCCACGCTGGGTGCGGCGGGCAGTCCGCATAGCCAAAGCTGGCGATGCGCTCGCTGTGGATCACAATCTTCCCGCTTTCCGTTTTTAACGGGTGATTCTCCGGGTCGCGACGGAAATCCGCAAAACGTATAAACCGCGCGTTCTGCTCGCTTTCCGGCATTTCGATAAGCTGATTCGCCTCCCAGAATTCAGCAAACGGCGGCAGCGTCACGCCCTGCGCGGCCCCGCGCTGGCCGGCAATCTGATAAAACGTTTCCAGCCATTGCAGATCCGTTTTACCTTCGGTGAAACGCTCGCGGCCGCCCGCTTCCCACATTTCGCTCAGGTCGGCAAAGACGTCAAAATCATCACGCGCTTCATCCCGTGGAGCGACGACGCGCTTCATCGGCACCATGTGCTGGTTGCTGTAATCCCCGGTCATGGTGAGATCGTTACGCTCGAAAGAGGTCGTGGCCGGCAGCACGATGTCGGCATGCTTCGCTGATGCGGTCCAGAAGCACTCCGAAATCACCACCAGCTCCGGCTTCTGCCAGGCGCGGATCAGGCGGTTAGTATCCTGATGATGGGTGAAGTTGGCCCCGCCCGCCCACCAGACAAATTTGATATCCGGGAAATGGCGGTCCTGACCGTTATGCTGATAAAACCCGCCCGGGTTCTCCAGGGCCTCAACGATGCGCGCCACGGGGATTTTATCTACGGCGTCCACGCCGCCCTGCACCGAGCCCTGCATAGAAGCCAGCACCGCCGCTTTACGCGTCGGATTGCCGCCGTTCGCAAAGTGATAGGAAAGACCAAAACCGCCGCCCGGCGTGCCAATCTGTCCGAGCATGGCGGCAAGCGTCACCAGCATCCAGTGCTTCTGCTCGCCAAACTGCTGGCGCTGCATTCCCCAGCCGGACATCAACATCGTTGCATTATTATGGAATAAGACCGCCAGTTCGCGGATTTTAACCGCCTCTACGCCGCAAATCCCCGCGGCCCACTCTGCCGTTTTGGCGACACCGTCGGATTTGCCCGTCAGATAGTCGGAAAATTTATCGAAACCCGTGGTGCAGCGCGCGAGAAATGCCGTATCGTGCCAGCCGTTCTCAACCAGCGTATGGGCGATACCCAGCATCATTGCCACGTCGGTACCCATATGCGGCGCGATCCACTCGGCGCTGTCCCCGAAGAAATCCATGGTTTCAGAGCGCATCGGGTCGATACAGATGATGCGCTTGCCGCTTTTACGCAGCGCATCGAAATACCCGATGCCCTGTTCGTCGGACGCATTCCAGGCAATTTTCAGGGTGTTGAGCGGGTTGGCGCTCCACAGCACCACCACCCCGGTATGCTCCAGCACCAGCGGCCAGCTGGTCTGCTGCTGGTATACCTCATTGCCTCCTACGACATACGGCATGATCGCCTGCGCCGCTCCGGTAGAGTAATCACCCAGATGGCCGGTATAGCCCCCGGCCAGGCTCATGTAGCGCTGCAGCAGGGTGGCGGCCTTATGCAGCACGCCGTTAGAGCGCCAGCCATACGATCCGGCAAAAATGGACGACGGGCCGTAGCTGTCGCGGATGCGTTTATGCTGCGAGTGGATCAGCGCCAGCGCGTCGTCCCAGCTTACGCGAACGAATTCATCCTGCCCGCGAATGCCCTGCGGTTTATCCGGCGAGGCCAGAAAGCCCTTACGCACCATCGGCCAGCGCACGCGGGTTTTGCTGTGAACCTGATCGCGAACGACGGTCTGTAACGAGTTGAGGTGGCGTGAAGGCAAAGCCCCGCGGGACGACAGCACAGTATCGCCATCAGTTTCGACCAGCATTGGCCCCCAGTGGGCGGCGGTCAGAATGGTTTTGATTGAGGTGCTCAAAGCGTGCGCTCCTGGTTGCGTGCAGGTGTTCCGGCCTTTCGATGAGGCAGTTTAAGGTTTGTGACGAATTTCAGAGTTATGCACTGAATTTTCTCCGTATCCGGACGTCATAATCCACTGCCACGTTCGTCGTGGCAAAGAATAAAAAGGATTAAGGAAATAAGATGAAAAAACGCGTACTCGTTATTGCCGCTCTGGTGAGCGGTGCACTGGCTGTATCTGGCTGCACAACCAACCCTTACTCCGGCGAACGCGAAGCGGGTAAATCCGGCATCGGCGCAGGTATTGGCTCGCTGGTCGGCGCAGGCGTGGGTGCCCTCTCCTCCTCCAAGAAAGATCGTGGCAAAGGCGCGCTAATTGGCGCAGCAGCAGGCGCAGCGCTGGGCGGCGGCGTGGGTTATTACATGGATGTGCAGGAAGCGAAGCTGCGTGACAAAATGAAAGGTACGGGCGTGAGCGTCACGCGCAGCGGCGACAACATCATCCTGAACATGCCAAATAACGTGACCTTCGACAGCAGCAGCGCAACACTGAAGCCCGCAGGCGCGAATACCCTGACCGGCGTGGCCATGGTGCTGAAAGAGTACAACAAGACGGCGGTAAACGTAATTGGCTATACCGACAGCACCGGCGGCCAGGAGCTGAACATGCGCCTGTCGCAGCAGCGTGCCGATTCCGTGGCCAGCTCGCTGATTACCCAGGGCGTTGAAGCGAACCGCATCCGCACCAGCGGTATGGGTCCGGCTAACCCGATTGCCAGCAACAGCACGGCGGAAGGCAAAGCGCAGAACCGTCGCGTTGAGATCACCTTAAGCCCGATTCAGTAGGTGGAAGCAAAACGGCAACGTTCGTTGCCGTTTTTAGCGTTTGCGCCCTCTCCCACGGGAGAGGGTTGGGGTAAGGGCATCAGGCAACACCTTTCATAATGAACCACTTGCCATCGATAATTTTCCCGCTAAGGTATTCTCACTCATTTCAGGGAAATCAGCGATGCGCAAACCAGCCCGGGCCACCATCAGCGACGTGGCGAAAGCCGCCAGAACCGGTAAAACCAGCATCTCGCGCTACCTCAACGGCGAGAAACACCTGCTTTCCGATGCCTTGCTGGCGCGTATTGAACAGGCCATTGCCGAACTCGACTACCGTCCCAGCCTTATGGCGCGCGGCCTCAAGCGCGGTCGAACCCGTCTGATAGGCCTTATTATCGCCGACATCACCAACCCCTACTCCGTTAACGTCCTCAGCGGCATCGAAGCGGCGTGCCGTGAAAAAGGCTTTACCCCGCTGGTCTGTAATACCAATAACGAGGTTGATCAGGAGCTGCACTACCTCGATCTGCTCCGCAGCTATCAGGTAGAAGGGATCGTGGTGAATGCCGTCGGGATGCGTGAAGAAGGGTTAAATCGCCTGCAACAGTCGTCCCTGCCAATGGTGCTTATCGACCGTAAAATCCCGGAGTTTGCCTGCGATGTGGTCGGGCTGGATAACACCCAGGCCGCCACCACCGCCACCGAGCACCTTATCGAGCAGGGTTTCGAAGCGATTCTGTTCCTGAGCGAACCGCTGGGTATGGTAAACACCCGCCGCGACCGTCTGGCGGCGTTTCACGCCACGCTGGCGCGTTATCCCGGCGTAATCGCCGAAAATGCCGAAATCCCCCTGCACGAATCTGGCCAGATGGATAATGCCCTGCGCCAGTTCCACACCCGCCATCGGGGCATGCGTAAAGCGGTGATCTCCGCTAACGGCGCGCTCACGCTTCAGGTGGCGCGCTCGCTCAAGCGTATTGGCCTGCACTGGGGCAGCGACATCGGCTTACTCGGCTTCGATGAGCTGGAGTGGGCAGAAATAGCAGGCGTGGGGATTACCACACTCAAGCAACCTACCTGGCAGATCGGCTATGCCGCTGTTGAACAAGTGGTTCGTCGAATTGAAGGCACCAGCGACGCCGTCCGCGAGCAGGTTTTTTCCGGCGAGCTGATCGTTCGCGGCTCTACCGCCCGTTAAACTCCCCTTCGTGACAGCGATCATAAATCTGGCATCCTGAACTTTTCTTTGGAACCGGTTCCATCTAGCGTAATACTATCGATTACGCGATGGAGTCAGGAAATGAGCAGGAAAATAATGGTGGTCACCGCCGCGTATGGCGCCGACCGTGTGCGTCAGGCGGGCGGACAGCGGGCGATGCTGCCCGTAATTGCTGCCGCAGGGGCGGATGGCGTCGAGATCCGCCGCGAGCTGTTTTGCAGCGACGAACTGCTGGCGCTGCCTGCGCTTGGCGAGTCCATTGAACTGCTGGGTTTGCTGGCGTGCTACTCGGCACCGGCGCCCCTGTTTATGCCAGACGGAACCCTCACCCCGGATCTCCCGCGCTATCTTGCCGAAGCCAGCACGCTGAACGCGCTGTGGCTTAAGGTCTCACTGGGTCATTTCAGCAACAAACAGCCGCTTCACTCCCTGCGCGCGCTGCTGGATGAAAGCGGCATGACGCTGGTGGTAGAGAACGATCAGACGGACTGCGGCCAGCTCGCCCCGATGCAGCGCTTCAAGGCCGCCTGTCGGGTGATGTCGCTGCCGGTTACGCTGACGTTCGATATGGGCAACTGGCTGTGGGTCGGCGACTCTCCGGAAGAGGCCGCGCGCCAGCTGGCTCCGGCCGTCAGCTATATTCACGTCAAAGCCGCCGTCCCCCACAAGGAGCAGTTCCGCGCCGTTGCCCCGGACCAGAGCGACTCAGGCTGGCGGGATCTGCTTAATCAACTGCCTGCCGACGCCCCGCGCGGTATCGAGTTTCCGCTCGAAGGGACGGACTTGACCGCCGTTACCCGTCATTACGTCAACCTGCTGCGCGAGGAGTAAACCATGCACAAGACGCTGGATGTGATCACTATCGGCGAGGCCATGGCAATGTTCGTTGCCACCGAAACGGGCGAGCTGAGCGCGGTTGAACGCTTTATTAAACGCGTGGCAGGCGCAGAGCTGAACGTTGCAACCGGGCTGGCGCGCCTTGGGCTGAACGTCGGATGGGTGAGCCGCGTGGGGGATGACAGCTTTGGCCATTTCGTTCTCGACTCGCTGAAAAAAGAGGGGATTGATGCCGAAGGCGTCACGCTCGACGGGCGCTTCCCGACCGGCTTTCAGCTTAAGTCTAAAGTCGAAAATGGAACCGATCCCATCGTGGAATACTTCCGCAAAGGGTCGGCGGCAAGCCATCTCTCGGTGGAAGATTATCACGCCGACTATTTTGCATGTGCACGCCATCTGCACCTGAGCGGTGTGGCAGCCGCATTGTCGGCCAGCTCGTATGAGCTGCTCGATCGTGCCGCGACCACCATGAAGGCTCTGGGTAAGACGATCTCGTTCGATCCTAACCTGCGTCCGGTGCTGTGGAAAAGCGAGGCGGATATGGTCGAGAAGCTGAATCGTCTGGCATTCCAGGCGGACTGGGTTCTGCCGGGTATAAAAGAGGGAATGATCCTCACGGGCGAAGGTACGCCGGAAGGCATTGCTGATTTTTATCTCAACAGAGGTGTGAAGGCCGTGGTGCTGAAAACCGGTGCCGACGGCGCATGGTTTAAAACCGCCGACGGTGAGCAAGGCGCGGTCGCCGCGGTAAAAGTCGACAACGTGGTCGATACCGTGGGCGCTGGCGATGGATTTGCCGTCGGGGTCATCAGTGCCCTGCTGGAAGGCAAACCGCTGCCGCAGGCCGTGGCGCGTGGCAACAAAATTGGTTCGCTGGCGATTCAGGTGCAGGGCGACAGTGAAGGCCTGCCAACCCGCGCGCAGCTTAACGACTAAATCCCCTCACCCCGGCCCTCTCCCCAAAGGGGAGAGGGTTAGGGTAAGGGGTTAACAACCTCAACAACAGAGGCAAGCCTATGAACAGTTCGACCAATGCAGTAAAACGCTGGTGGTACATCATGCCAATCGTGTTTATCACGTACAGCCTGGCGTACCTGGATCGTGCCAACTTCAGTTTTGCATCCGCCGCCGGGATCAACGAAGACCTCGGGATCACCAAAGGGGTATCCTCCCTGCTGGGGGCTCTCTTCTTCCTGGGCTATTTTTTCTTCCAGATCCCCGGCGCGATTTACGCCGAGCGCCGCAGCGTGCGAAAGCTTATCTTCATCTGCCTGATCCTGTGGGGCGCATGTGCATCCCTCACTGGGGTGGTGAATAATATTCCTGCTCTGGCCGCCATTCGCTTCATTCTCGGCGTGGTTGAGGCGGCAGTTATGCCGGCGATGCTGATTTATATCAGCAACTGGTTCACGAAATCCGAGCGTTCACGCGCCAATACGTTCCTGATACTCGGCAATCCGGTCACCGTACTGTGGATGTCGGTGGTTTCCGGCTACCTCATCCAGTCCTACGGCTGGCGTGAGATGTTTATCATCGAAGGGGTTCCCGCGATCCTCTGGGCCTTCTGCTGGTGGGTGCTGGTAAAAGATAAGCCTGCCCAGGCAAAGTGGCTTTCGGAGGATGAGAAAGCCGCACTGCAGGCGCAGCTGGATAAAGAGCAGCAGGGGCTGAAAGCGGTGCGTAACTATGGCGAAGCCTTCCGCTCCCGTAACGTCATCCTGCTGTGCGCGCAGTATTTTACCTGGAGCATTGGCGTGTACGGCTTTGTGCTGTGGCTGCCGTCGATTATCCGCAGCGGCGGTGAGAACCTGGGCATGGTGGAAGTTGGCTGGCTGTCATCGGTGCCTTACCTGGCCGCAACCATCGCGATGATCGTCGTTTCCTGGGCGTCGGACAGGCTGCAAAACCGTAAGCTGTTCGTCTGGCCACTGCTGCTGATCGCTGCCTTTGCCTTTATTGGCTCCTGGGCCGTGGGTGCGAACCACTTCTGGGCCTCCTATACGCTGCTGGTGATCGCGGGTGCTGCCATGTACGCCCCATATGGTCCGTTCTTTGCCATCATCCCGGAAATGCTGCCGCGTAACGTCGCGGGCGGCGCGATGGCGCTGATCAACAGCATGGGTGCGTTGGGCTCGTTCTTTGGCTCGTGGTTTGTCGGCTATCTCAACGGCGCAACCGGCAGCCCTTCAGCCTCTTACATCTTTATGGGGGTGGCGCTTTTTGCCTCGGTATGGCTTACTCTGATCGTTAAGCCTGCTAATAATCAACAGCTACCCGTCGGCGCACGCCACGCCTGAATCCTTTTAAAATCAACGGAGATTAGCATGAAGCCGTCCGTCATTTTGTACAAAGCACTGCCCGAAGATCTGCAAAAACGCCTGGAAGAACACTTTACCGTTACCCGGGTGAAGAACCTCAGCCCGGAAACCGTGGCGCAGCACGCCGACGCGTTTGCCAGCGCCGAGGGCCTGCTGGGGTCAAGCGAAAAGGTGGATGCAGCGCTGCTGGAGAAAATGCCGAAGCTTCGTGCAACCTCAACCGTTTCCGTGGGTTACGACAACTTCGACGTGGATGCGCTTAACGCGCGCAACATCCTGCTGATGCATACGCCACATGCCCTGACGGAAACCGTCGCCGACACGCTGATGGCGCTGGTGCTCAGCACCGCCCGTCGCGTGGTGGAAGTGGCTGAGCGCGTAAAGGCAGGCGAATGGACGAAAAGCATCGGCTCCGACTGGTTCGGCGTGGACGTTCATGGCAAAACCCTGGGAATAGTCGGGATGGGGCGTATCGGTATGGCGCTGGCCCGGCGCGCCCATTTCGGCTTCAACATGCCGATTCTCTATAACGCACGCCGTCATCACGGCGAAGCTGAGGAGCGCTTCAACGCCCGCTACTGCGAGCTTGATGCGCTGCTACAGGAAGCCGACTTTGTCTGCCTGATCCTGCCGCTGACGGATGAAACGCGTCATCTCTTTGGCAAAGCGGCGTTTGAAAAGATGAAGAGATCGGCCATTTTCATCAACGCGGGTCGCGGCCCGGTGGTGGATGAGAAGGCGCTGATTGAGGCACTGCAAAACGGTGAGATCCACGCCGCCGGCCTGGACGTGTTTGAACAGGAGCCGCTGCCGGTAGATTCTCCGCTGCTGGCCATGCCAAACGTCGTCGCCCTGCCCCACATCGGCTCTGCGACTCACGAAACGCGCTACAGCATGGCGGCGACCGCAGTAGACAACCTGATTGCTGCGCTTAGCGGAAAAGTGGATAAAAACTGCGTTAATCCGCAGGTACGGCAGTAGAAACGAAAAAACCCGCCAGAAGGCGGGTTTTTGAATTTTGTGCTACTGGGTTGGAAGCTTACAGGCTTACAACGTTACCAGCTGCTGGGCCTTTAGCGCCGCTTTCGATGGTGAAGGAAACTTTCTGACCTTCATCCAGAGATTTGTAGCCATCGTTCTGGATAGCAGAGAAGTGTACGAACACGTCTTTAGAGCCATCGTCAGGAGTGATGAAGCCGAAACCTTTATCAGCGTTGAACCATTTTACCAGACCAGTCATTTTAGCAGACATAGAAATTACCTTATTAACAAATATATTGTGCCTTCCGGCTTTGATGGATTGCGTTACAGATTTTTAAGCGATGAAGGAAGGGTCACTACGAAGGGTATCTATGGATAACAATCTGGACTGCTTTACTAAACTGCTTTAGGTCTGTGTAACAAACCGACGAACATAGTTATACCGATGTGGTAGACGAATGACAAGCGTTATTTTCATTACGCATAAAAAAACCCCGCCGGAAGCGGGGGTTTTTATTATTCCGTAGCAGCGACCGCTGCGCTCCATGCCTGGCTAAAGGCCTGGTGCTGGGACGCCAGCGGCCCGATCAGCGTATTGTACTGGCTCGCCTGCTGGGAGGTCGGGAACTGGATACCATTAGAGACGAAGCTCACCTGCGTACCCTGTTCACTGATAAAGTCACCCACCTGCACCAGCTGCTGAGTAAAGACCTGAGCAGCCGGGATCAGCGGCTGCAAGGCGTTTGACGGTTTGGTCACCACTTTCTCATACACCTGGTCGTAGACCGGTTTCAGATCTTCGCCCTGCTTCAGCGCGGAGCGCGATGCATCAGCCTGCATTTTGGCATTTTGCAGCTGCTGGCTCAGCACCCCAAGCGCACCGTTGGACTGGCGCAGCGGTTCACGCTGGGTCATATAATCCTGCGGTACGCGGATGGCATTTACGCTGTCCACGACCGGGCGGATCCCGGAATCCATCGCCTGGCTTACCTGCTGCGAATAGCCATACAGAATGGCGTAATCAGAGACGAATGGACCAAACTGTTTTTTCTGATCCGCAGTCAGCGTTGGTAAACGCTCGCCGCTACGCATCACTGTATTCTGGAGAAAATCGATAAACGCTTTGCGCTGATCGCCTTCCTTATCAAAACACCCGCTCAGGCTAACCACCATTAATAACGCCGCTACAGGCGCAAACCAGCGAGAGCAGGACTTTCCTGTCGCCATTTTATTACTCCTTTCACCCAAAAAAGCGCACACCGGCACACGCGTGCCTAACGCTGACAAGAATAGTCCAGGACAGCCTTGCAAGATAGACTTTTCATACAAAACGGGTATTCCCATTTTATGGCTTACTATTTACAAAAAAATACCTGACCCGCCCGATATATGACTAATCAGGTAATTAGCATAAATATCCATATAGCTGAAACGCGTAAAGCGATGGTGATCGCACAATTAATCACAGCCGTGACGATCCTGTGTCTGGTTTAGGGACTATTCTTAACAGGCTCTCTGATGTTCATGATCCCGATGTGTGATTTATGAGGAGTTCTCAATGGAATTAAAAGATCCTGAGTTTGAGCTGCTGAGCAGCCTGGAACAGATTATTTTTAAAGATGTACCGCCGACGTTTACCCTGCAAACAAAGCCCAATCCTTTCAGTGAATTTGAGCGTTTACGCAAAGGATCGGGCCTGAAAACAGATGAATTCGCAAGAGCGATGGGTGTCAGCGTAGCGATGGTAATGGAGTGGGAGTCAAAACGCGAAAAACCTACTCCGGCCGAGTTAAAGCTGATGCGCCTGATTCAGGCGAACCCAGACCTTCGCAAGCAGTTAGCCTGATAACGTTTTTTTGCCCCCGCCCTTGCGGGGGCTTGTGTTTACAGACTTCCGCATCGCCATCCTGACTCTTCCCACACCAGCTCATGCGTCAGCTTCAGCCCTTTCAGAAAGGCTTCATCGTGCGATACCACCAGCAGCGCGCCGGGAAAATCGGCCAGGGCCGCTTCAATGGCCTGAACGGAGGCCAGATCGAGATGATTGGTCGGCTCATCCAGAAGCAACAGCTGCGCTGAAGCTTCACGCCACAACGCGCAGGCCAGCGCGGCCTTCAGGCGCTCGCCGCCGCTCAGTTCACCCAGAGGAAGCGTTACTTTTTCCGCGCCCAGCTGAAGCTGCGCCAGCCGGGTACGCAGCGTGCCCTCCTCGAGCGGCGTATTGCCCAGGTTGAGGTGTGTCATCACCGACTGCGACAGATCCAGCCGGGAAAGTTGCTGATCGAGACAGGCGCGCGTGACGGAGACGTTACAGGTACCGGAAACGGGGGCAGTTTCGCCCAGCATCACTTTTAAAAGCGTAGATTTCCCACAGCCGTTAGGCCCGCGAAGCGCCACGCGCATGGGGCCGTCCATTCGCCAGTTTATCGGCGGGAGAGACACATGCGGAAGCACCAGATCCTGGAGCACCAGCACCTGCTTCCCTTGCGCAATTTGACTGCCCGGCAGGGTAAACATCACCGCGTTATCCGCTTCTACCCGCTCGCGTGCCTGGTTAACCGCAGCGTTAAGCGCATCATTTTGATCGCTATGCTGTTTTTTCCAGGAACCGATGCGCTCTTTCGCCGCCGCTTTGTACTTGACCCGTTCAAACGAGGCAATGTTGAGGCTATCGACCTTGCGAAGCGTTTTTGCTGAACGCCGCTGGCTGTCATCATGCTCTTTATGCATACGGGCGCGGGTACGTTTACGCTCGGTGGCGGCATGTTCCAGCGCAGCGCGGGCGGCCTGCTGCTCAGCGTCACGCTGGCTTTTATAGTCAGCATAATTTCCGCCGAAGCTGCGCAAGCCAAAAGCGCTCAGTTCAAGGATGCGCGTTACCTGCGCCAGTAACTCACGGTCGTGAGAGGCCACCAGCACGCCGCCCTGATACCGGGAAAGCTGCTCGTAGAACCATTCCCGGCCCTGCCCGTCGAGGTGGTTGGTCGGTTCATCCAGAAGCAGGTAATCCGCATCTTCGGTGAATGCGCCACACAGCAAGGCACGAATACGCTCGCCGCCGCTCAGCGCCGCTGCGGGTTTATTTGGATCGAACGGGGGAAGGTTTGCAGCGATGAAAGCATGGCTCAGACGTTCAGCCAGATCCCAGCGTCCCTCGAGCGTGTCGAGATCCTCGGGTTCATAATCACCGCTGTCGACGCGTTTACGGGCGGCGAAGATCGCCTCATGGCCAAGCAGCCCGGCAAGCGTGGCGTGAGGGGAAATATCCTGCTGCTGGGCCACGTAGGCGTGCGAGCCAAAGCGCTCAACGTGCCCGCTGGCGGGTTCGTCTATGCCAGCCAGCAGGCGCAGCAGGCGCGTTTTTCCACTGCCGTTGCGGCCAACCAGCGCGCAAACCGACGAATCCAGAGAAAGATTCAGTGGACCAAAAAGGATATCGCCCGTCGCAAACTGACAGGTGACCTGATGCAAAATAAAAGAGGGGGACTGCGCAAAATGAGCCATAAGCACTCCTGAATGAAATCAAAACATCCCCTGCCGACGCGTTGCGTTTAGCAAGGATCGAAATTCATCAGTCGTGTTTGTTCATTTTTGGGGGGCGCTCCTGAGGACGAAATTTATCCGGAATAAGGATAGCGGTAATGCGCTGCCCATTTCAAGGTTAAATTTTCACCAGCGCTTTTATCAGAGCAGAAAAAACCCGCCGAAGCGGGTTTCTGATTCAGATAAACGCAAACGCATCGCCGAACAGGCGATCTTCCCGCGCGTCACGTTCGTTACAGAACAGGTCGCGGGCAATTTTCGCCATTTCAAAGCGACCGGCAATGTAGATATCGTGCCCGGCCAGCGTTCCGTGATCCTGCAATACCGCTGTCAGCACGGTACCGCTGCGCCCGCGCCAGCCCTCTTCCGGCTGCTCGACAACCGGCTCGATGCGCAGGTGTGGATGATTCACGCTCAGCGCTTCCAGCTCCGACAGATCGTAAAGGTGCTTCTCTTCACGGCCACCCCAGTAGATGGTGATATCACGATTCGGATTGCGCGCCAGAGCGGTCAGCAGAATAGAGCGAACATAAGAGAAGCCCGTGCCACCGGCAATCAGGATCAGCGGGCGATCTTCGTCTTCACGCAGCCAGGCCTCGCCGTGAGGGATATCGACCACGATTTCACGCTCTTTCAGGATGCGGTCCATCACGGCCATCGCGTACAGGTTAAGCTCAGACGCACCAATATGCAGCTCAATAAATTCCTTCTCTGCAGGCGTAGAGGCCATAGAGAAAGGACGCTTATCACGCTCGTCCATCACGACCATCAGGTACTGGCCGGCACGGAATGAGAATGCCGCTTCAGGAACCAAACGGACGCGATATACGGTGTCGGTAATAGCATCTACCGACGTCACTTTACAGCTTAAGGTTGTCATTCGCTCTCTCTGTCGGGAAGTCTATAGGGCTAAACGGTCTTATTCTGCCTTACCGTTATTCATTATGGCCAGCTCGTCCCAGATCGCGTCAATGCGCGCGGTCACGGCAGGATCTTTCTCGATCGGGCGACCCCATTCACGGTCGGTTTCGCCAGGCCATTTATTCGTGGCATCCAGTCCCATTTTTGAGCCAAGGCCGGAAACCGGCGAGGCAAAGTCCAGATAATCAATCGGCGTGTTTTCCACTAACACCGTATCACGCGCGGGATCCATACGCGTGGTGATGGCCCAGATGACGTCATTCCAGTCGCGGGCGTTGACGTCATCATCGCAGACAATCACAAACTTGGTATACATAAACTGGCGCAGGAAAGACCATACGCCCATCATCACGCGTTTAGCGTGACCGGCATACTGCTTCTTCATCGTTACCACCGCCAGGCGATACGAACACCCTTCCGGCGGCAGATAAAAATCAACAATTTCCGGGAACTGTTTTTGCAGGATCGGCACGAACACTTCATTCAGCGCCACGCCCAGTACCGCCGGCTCGTCGGGTGGACGGCCGGTGTAGGTGGAGTGATAAATGGCATCTTCACGCTGGGTAATGTGCGTGACGGTGAACACCGGGAAGTTATCCACTTCGTTGTAGTAGCCGGTGTGGTCGCCGTACGGCCCTTCGGGTGCCAGCTCGCCCTGTTCAATGTAGCCTTCCAGCACGATCTCCGCACTGGCCGGTACTTCCAGGTCATTGGAGATACACTTAACCACTTCAGTTTTGGTGCCGCGCAGCAGCCCCGCAAAGGCATATTCCGACAGCGTGTCAGGAACGGGCGTAACCGCGCCCAGAATGGTTGCCGGATCGGCACCCAGCGCGACGGAAACCGGGAAGCGTTCGCCCGGACGGGCCGCGCACCACTCCTGGAAATCCAGCGCGCCTCCGCGATGGGACAACCAGCGCATGATGAGCTTGTTTTTGCCAATCAGCTGCTGACGATAGATGCCGAGGTTTTGACGCTCTTTATGCGGCCCACGCGTGACGGTGAGGCCCCACGTTATCAGCGGTGCGGCATCTTCAGGCCAGCACTGCATAATCGGAATGGTGGTGAGATCAACCGCATCGCCTTCCAGCACTTTTTGCTGGCACGGCGCACCGCGCAGGCGTTTGGTCGGCATGTTCAGTACCTGCTTAAACTGCGGCAGCTTGTCGAACAGGTCGCGGAATCCTTTCGGCGGTTCCGGCTCTTTCAGAAAGGCCAGCAGTTTGCCCACTTCGCGCAGCGCCGTAACATCTTCCTGCCCCATCCCCATCGCCACGCGGCGAGGTGTGCCGAACAGGTTACACAGTACCGGCATGGCGTAGCCTTTTGGGTTTTCAAACAGCAACGCCGGGCCGCCCGCGCGCAGGGTGCGGTCAGCGATTTCTGTCATTTCCAGATACGGATCAACAGGAAGCGTAATGCGTTTGAGTTCGCCCTGCTTTTCAAGCAGCGCCAGGAAGTCGCGTAGATCGTGGTATTTCATGCAGTTAATCATGGCCTCTCTGTAAGCGCTTCATTATACGGCGTAAGCCCGCGTGATGCTGTAATTTTGTTAAATTAGCGTGAACTTCCACGACTTACTCGCTTTTTGCCCATTATAATCACCTTAGCGATCCCGCCAGGGTTTTGATATGCTTGCGCCCCGAACAATGGGAAGAGTGATTATGCAGGCCTGGTATTTACTGTATTGCAAACGCGGGCAACTTCAGCGCGCGCAGGAACATCTTGAACGTCAGTCTGTTAACTGCCTGACACCCGTGATCACGCTTGAAAAAATGCAGCGTGGAAGACGCACGACCGTCAGCGAGCCCCTGTTCCCGAACTACCTGTTCGTTGAGTTCGACCCCGAAGTGATCCACACCACGACGATCAGCGCCACGCGCGGCGTCAGCCATTTTGTGCGTTTTGGCGCCCATCCGGCAAGAGTACCGTCATCGGTTATTCATCAGCTTTCCGTTTACCAGCAGCCTGAAGATATTACCGATCCGGAAACCCCCTATGCCGGCGACAGCGTGGTGATCACCGAAGGCGCCTTTGAAGGCTTACAGGCCATCTTCTCTGAGCCGGACGGTGAAGCGCGTTCAATGCTGCTGCTTAACCTGTTGAACAAAGAGGTGTTGCAGAGCGTCAAAACACCGATTTCCGTAAAGTTTAGAACTGCACGCCGAACAGACGACGCACGTTGTCATCGGTTCGTGCTGACAGCCACTGGGCATCCTCTCCGCGCCAGTGCGCCACGCGTTCAGCTATGTGCCCCAGGTAAGCGGGTTCATTACGTCGCGATGCCGGTTTGGGCTGCATATCCCGAGGCAGCAGATACGGCGCATCTGTTTCAAGCAGCAAACGATCGGCCGGGATAACGGGCAGCAGCTCGCGCAGCTCAAGCCCACGCCGTTCATCGCACACCCAGCCGGTAATTCCCAGATAAAGCCCGCGGTTCAGGCAATCCAGCGCCTCCTGCCGGGAGCCCGTAAAGCAGTGCAGCACCGCGCCAGGCAGTTTATCCAGCCAGGGCTCCAGCAATGCCAGAAAACGTTCATGCGCATCGCGACAGTGCATAAACACCGGCATTCCCAGCTCTGCTGCCAGGGCGAGCTGGGCGGTAAACGCGTTTTCCTGCTCTTCAGGCGTTGAGAAGTTGCGGTTGAAATCAAGCCCGCATTCACCAATGGCAACGACTTCCGGCGTTTTCGCCAGGCGATGAAGTACCTCAGCACTTTCATGCGTCCACTGGCTGCTGTCATGAGGGTGCACGCCTGCGGTGGACCAGCAGCGTTGATAGCGTTGCGCCAGCTGCTGTGCCTGCTCGCTCTCGTGCAGATTGGTTCCCGTCAGCAACAGCCCGTTAACGCCAGCGGCAAACGCGCGCGCCACCACCTCATCACGGTCTTTCGCAAACTGTGAGCTGGTCAGGTTAAGCCCAATATCAAACATGGTATTCCCCATATGACAACCGCCCTGACGGGCGGCTGATTTTATTCTTTAGTGGTCTCTTCCGACTCTACGTCTTCATCATCACGCGTACGCCCCTTACCCACGTAGAAACGTGCGAAGAACACGCCGACTTCAAACAGGCAGTACATAGGTATTGCCAGCAGCGTCTGCGAGAAAACGTCTGGCGGAGTTAACAGCATACCCACGACAAACGCCCCGACGAGGATGTACGGACGCTTTTTACGCAGATCGTCCGGTGTCGTAACGCCTACCCAGCAGAGCAGGACTATCGCCACGGGCACTTCGAACGCGACGCCGAACGCCATAAACAGCGCCATGACAAAGCTGAGGTAGCTGGCGATGTCCGTGGATACCTGCACCCCTTCCGGCGCGGTATGCGTCAGAAAACCAAAGGCCAGCGGGAAGACCACGAAATAAGCGAACGCCATGCCGATATAGAACAGCAGGGAGCTGGATACCAGCAGCGGGATCACCAGCTTACGCTCATGCCTGTACAGCGCCGGGGCGATGAAGGCCCAGACCTGATACAAAATAACCGGCGCAGACGCAATCAGCGACACCCAGAAGGTGAGCTTGATTGGGGTAAAGAACGGCGAAGCAACGTCCGTTGCGATCATCGTTGCCCCCAGCGGCATCTGTTTAATCAAGGGCGCAGAGACCACCTGGTAGATATCGTTGGCGAAATAGACCAGACACAGGAATATGAGGAAAACCGCAATAATGCAGTTTAACAGGCGCTTGCGCAGTTCAATGAGGTGCGCGATGAGCGGTTGAGTATCATCTACTGCCATGTTTACGCTTTATCACTTGAGGAAGGGGATGATTCGGAAACGGGTGCGGCAGGTTTAACTTCAGCGGCTTTCACCACGGGCTCTTCTGACGGCACCTGCTTTTTCACTTCAGGCTCCTGCGGCGATTGCTCTGGCGAAGCAGCCTGATGCTCCGCGCTGGAAGGCGTCACCCCCTCGCGCTGCTCCTCGCTGCCCTTCACCACCGGGTTATGGATGGTGTTAGCTTCGTCGCTCGCCTTTTCAGGATCGTTAATGCTGTATGAGCGCTTCATGGATTCGGCTGCTTCACGCAGCTCATCCATCGACGCTTTCAGCTCCGGCGTCAGGTTGTCCATGCTCGCCTTTTCAACCTTTTTCAGGCTGTCCTGAAATTCCTGAAGCTTAAGCTCCTGCGCCAGCTCGTTCTGCACGGTCGTTGCCAGCGAGCGAAGCGCACGCACCCAGCCCACCACGGTTTTCACCGCAACGGGCAAGCGCTGCGGCCCTAACACGATCAGACCAATCACAAATACCAGCAGTAACTCACCAAAACCAATGTCGAACACGAATTACACCTGCTCTTTATCGTGACGTTTAGCATCGTCCTTTTTGGCTTCATCCTGCTTGTCGGCGATGGACTTAGCAGTGAAATCAGCATCCTGACCGGTTTTATCCTGCTTATTCTCGTCATCGCTCATGGCTTTCTTAAAGCCTTTGATTGACGCGCCAAGGTCGGAACCAATGGACCCGAGTTTTTTCGTGCCAAACAGCAGCACAACGATGACGGCAATGATCACTAACTGCCAGATACTGATACCACCCATGCGCGTTCCCCAGTGATAGATGATTAATTAGTCAGATCGCATTATACGTATGCAACCCATCGATAGCGACGCTAATTCAACGCGTTTTTCGCCAGCCAGCAAGCCAGACAACAACACCGGCAGCCATAATCCACGCAGGCATCATTTCCCAGTCCGGGCGATTGATCAATAGCAACGTGCCGCTTATCAGCAGCGTCGCGCCAATTCCGAAGAGATAGCGAGACTGCCCCTGACGCACGCGGCTGGATTGAAGCTCATGCGCGATTTTATCCATGCTGTGCTGAAGGTTCTTGCTCTGACGCAAACTGTCGTAAACCAGCTCAGGAATTTCAGGCATTTTTTCAATCCAGAACGGGCCTTTCTCCTTAAGCGAGCGAACCAGCGCTGGAATACCGACCTGATCCTTAATCCAGGATTCGAGGAAGGGTTTAGCGGTTTTCCACAAGTCTAACTGAGGATAGAGCTGGCGGCCTACGCCCTCAACGTAAAGTAATGTTTTCTGAAGTAAAACTAATTGAGGCTGCACTTCCATATTGAAACGGCGCGCGGTGTTGAACAGGTTGAGCAGAACGTGTCCGAACGAGATCTCCGACAGCGGCTTTTCAAAAATCGGCTCGCAGACGGTGCGGATCGCAAACTCGAACTCTTCCACGTTGGTATCTGGCGGAACCCAGCCTGAATCTACGTGCAGTTCGGCCACCTTACGGTAGTCGCGGTTGAAGAAAGCGATAAAGTTCTCGGCGAGATAACGCTTATCCTCTTTGTTCAGCGAGCCGACAATACCGCAGTCGATGCCAATATATTGTGGATCTTCCGGGTGCTCATAGCTGACAAAAATGTTGCCAGGATGCATGTCCGCATGGAAGAAGCTGTCGCGGAAAACCTGAGTAAAGAAGACCTGCACGCCCCTTTCGGCCAGCAGCTTCATATTGGTGCCCTGTTTTTCCAGCGCCACCACGTCCGAGACAGGAATACCGTAGATACGTTCCATTACCATCATGTTCTGGCTGCAATAGTCAGAATAGACTTCAGGAACATACAGCATCGGGCTGTTTTCAAAGTTACGACGCAGCTGAATGGCGTTGGTCGACTCGCGCAGCAGGTTTAGCTCATCAATCAGCGTTTTTTCGTATTCCCGTACCACTTCCAGCGGGCGCAGACGGCGGCCATCCGGCAGCAGGCGCGGCACCCAGCGAGCCAGACGATAAATCAGCTTCATGTCCGCTCTGATAACCGGCAGGATATCCGGGCGAATCACCTTAATGACCACCTCTTTGCCATTCTCCTTCAGGCGCGCGGTGTGAACCTGCGCGATAGAAGCGGATGCCAGAGGCTGGATATCGAAATCATCAAACCAGGTGTCGATGGGAATATTGCCCATCGCTTCCTCGATTTGTTTCTTTGCCCTCTCCCCATCAAACGGGGCGACGCGGTCCTGCAACAGCGCGAGCTGATCGGCTATCTCCGGCGGGAAAAGATCGCGACGTGTTGAGAGCATCTGACCAAACTTGATCCAGACCGGACCCAGTTCCTGCAAAGCAAGACGCAGGCGTGTACCCAGCTCCTGATCCTTATGGCGATTCGGCATCCAGAACAGCGTGCGCCGCCAAAGCCGAAGCGGCAGGGTGATACGCATTCTGGGGATAAGCTCGTCGAGCCCGTAGCTCAAAAAGGTGCGAACGATAAAATAGAGGCGCCGAATTTCACCAGGCGTCATTTGCCCTCCAGTTTTTCCAGCCGTTTGGTTAACGCATCCACTGCGCGCTCAACTGCCGCGGTCTCTTCTGCAAACCAGGCAACTTCCAATGGCCCCGGCGCCATACGCCACTCTTCGGTCAGAACCTCAGCAGCGTAGCGCTGTTGACGCTGGAGACCTTTGCGCAAAAAAGCAGAACCCGTGCGCAGCGTTTTGCTTATCCCTTCAGCCGCGATATCGCCGATATAGGGCGCCAGCAGCTCCGCCGGGTCGAATTCGGCCTGGTCGCTAAGCGCAGCGAAGTTCTGTACCACCTGAATATCGCCCTGGACTTCCAGTTCGCCGCTGCGAATAAGCGCCGTCAGCTGCTGGCGATCGCGCAGTTTTGGCAACACGCTCATGTGCGTGATCACCGAGCAGTCAGCCTCGCCTTCCCACTCACCCAGAACGTCAAGCTGGCGTTCGCTGAAGACCAGCACAAGCGGCGTCGAGAACTCTTTTAAAACGATACGCAGTACCTTTCCGTTAAGCCGCTGACGTGCGGTTTTCAGCGCCGGGGCGCGATACAGAAAGGCATTCAGTACATTCTCGATGCCTGCGGTGACTAAGGGTTTAATGGGCACGGGAAACCTCCACTCAGAACTTGTAACCACGATGCAGCGCGACGACACCCGCCGTCATATTGAAGTACTCCACGTTTTCAAATTCTGCATCCTGCATCATCGCTTTCAGCGTGTCCTGATCCGGGTGCATTCGGATGGATTCAGCCAGATAACGGTAACTTTCGGCATCGTTCGCCACCAGCTCGCCAATGCGTGGCAGAACGTGGAAGGAATACGCATCGTAGGCTTTGCTCAGCGGGTCGATAATCGGTTTGGAGAACTCGAGCACCAGCAGGCGTCCACCCGGCTTCAGCACGCGGTACATAGAGCGCAGCGCTTTATCTTTATCGGTCACGTTACGCAGCCCGAAAGAGATGGTGATGCAGTCAAAGGTATTGTCCGGGAACGGCAGCGCTTCGGCGTTGGCCTGAACGTATTCAACATTGCCTACCACGCCGATGTTGCGCAGCTTCTCGCGTCCCATTTTCAGCATGGAGTCGTTGATATCGGCCAGTACCACGCGACCGGTTTCACCTACCAGGCGGGAAAATTTTGCGGTGAGATCGCCCGTTCCTCCGGCTAAATCCAGCACCGTTTGTCCACGGCGTACGCCGCTGCAATCAATGGTGAAGCGCTTCCACAAGCGATGAATGCCGAATGACATCAAATCATTCATCACATCGTACTTCGCCGCCACGGAATGAAATACGTGGGCCACCATGTCAGCTTTCTGCGCTTTGGCGACAGTCTGAAAGCCAAAGTGCGTCGTGTCTTGTGAATCGTCAACCATCTCAGAGCCTGCTAATCAGTCAAATGTTCGTGAAGTGTAACAGATTGGGCGCATTTGCCCTACGTTTCAACCACCGCGAAAGAAACGCGTCGGCTGCGCTTCTGGTGATAAACTCGCCGCTAAATCGTTGTCTTCATTGCGGGTATTTTGCTCAGCGTCGCCTTCGCGCAGGCGGAACTCTTCGTCCTGCGCGGTCGCCTGCTCCACCAGATCCGGATTAATCTCGCGTTTAACCTCCACCCCCAGGCTGCGAAACGCCTCCGCCTGCGCCAGCAAATTGCCGCGCCCGGAGGAGAGTTTTTTCATCGCCTGACGGTAATTATCCTGCGCCCGATCCAGGCTTTGCCCCACCGAGGACATATCGTCCACAAACAGCCGCATTTTGTCGTACAGCTTGCTGGCGCGATCGGCAATCTGCTGCGCGTTACGGCTCTGGTGTTCATAACGCCACAGGTTGGCAATGGTGCGTAATGCCACCAGCAGCGTGGTGGGGCTGACCAGCATAATGTTATTTTTCAGCGCTTCGGTGATCAGTTCGGGCTGTCTGTCCAGCGCCAGCAGAAAGGCCGGCTCGACCGGAATAAACATCAGCACGTAATCCAGCGATCGCAGCCCCGGCAACTGCTGATAGTCTTTTCTGCCAAGCTGACGAATATGGTTACGCACGGAAGCAATGTGCTCCTGCAGCGCCGATTCGCGGGTGTAGTCATCCTCGGCGTTGAAGTAGCGTTCATAGGCCACCAGCGTCATTTTCGCGTCGATGACCACATCTTTGCCCTGCGGCAGACGCACAATCACGTCCGGCTGCATTCGCGAGCGCGCGTCAGTCTCGATGCTGACCTGCGTCTCATATTCGTATCCCTCGCGCAGGCCAGAGGCTTCCAGCACGCGGGTTAAAACGACTTCGCCCCAGTTCCCCTGCGCTTTGTTATCGCCTTTGAGGGCGCGCGTCAGGTTAACCGCCTCTTGCGCCATCTGGGCATTCAGCTGCTGGAGATTACGAATTTCATGCGCCAGCGTGTGGCGCTCGCGTGCCTCCTGACCAAAGCTGTCCTGCACCTGGCGGCGAAAGCCGTCCAGCTGTTCGCGCAGCGGCGTCAGCAGGCTGTTCAGGCTCTGGCGGTTCTGTTCATCCACGCGGCGGTTGCTGTGTTCAAAAATACGGTTCGCGAGGTTCTCAAACTGCTCGCTAAGGCGCTGCTCGCTGTTGATCATCTGGCGGATTTTGTCTTCGGCGTGCAGCTGGGTGGATTCGAGGCGGGTGGTTACTTCGCGAAGATCGGCCTCCAGCGAGGTGTTGATATCACGCAGGTTACGCAGTTCGTTATTGAGCAGTTCGCACTCGTCGCGCCAGTGAGCGCTTAACGAAAGCTGCTGCTTCGTTGCGCTGAGCTCGGCGACGATCTCCTCGCGCTCTGCCAGCTGCTCGGCTTTCTGCTGCGCGTGCTGATAGCTGGAGATGAGCCAGCCAATCCCCGCACTCGCCAGCGCAACTACCGCATAAATCAGGATTGAGATATCCACAATGCCCCCTGCATCCACGTATTACCCGCACAAAATAGAATTGTGCTGTATAAACGTCCAGTTTGAAAGGGTTTTCCTGCGAGGCGCTACGCAAAAAAAAATAAAGGCCGAACGCGTCGGCCTTTACTCTCAGAAGAGAGGATTAGATCAGGCGGCGAGCCGCTTCTACCACGATTTTCACCGCATGGCTTTCAGTCTGCTTCATGGTTTCGGCGTTCGGGATCTCCTGCTGGGTACGGTTAACGATAACGCCCGCCACCATACCGGCACGCAGACCCTGGCTCGCGCACATGGTCAACAGCGTCGCGGATTCCATTTCGTAGTTCATCACGCCCATGGACTGCCACTCTTCCATAGAGCCTTTGAAGCGGCTCACCACGCGGCCTGAGAAGGTGTCGTAACGCTCCTGGCCCGGGTAGAAGGTATCGGAGGATGCCGTGACGCCCACGTGAGTGGTGGCACCCACGGATTTCGCCGCTTCAACCAGCGCGGTGGTGCATTCGAAATCAGCCACTGCCGGGAACTCCATCGGCGCAAAGTGCAGGCTTGCCCCGTCCAGACGGACGGATGCCGTCGTCACCAGCACGTCGCCCACGTTGATGTGCGGCTGAATGGCGCCAGTGGTGCCGATACGCAGGAAAGTACGAATGCCCAGCTGCGCCAGCTCTTCAACGGCGATAGAGGTAGACGGGCCACCAATACCGGTAGAGCACACGATCACCGCTTTACCGTCCAGCTCCGCGCGCCAGGTGGTGAATTCGCGATGGGCTGCCAGCTTAACCGGCTTATCCATCAGCGCGGCGATCTTTTCCACACGCTCAGGATCGCCGGGGACGATAGCAAGCGTAGCCCCTTGTAAATCGTTTTTAGTGAGGCCGAGATGAAAAACATCAGACTTAGACATAGGTGACTCCTCTGTGGGTCGGTTAGTCAGAAGAAGTAAAACGGTACTTTACAGAAGCAACACGCATCATTTCGTGACACACCTCACCATGAATGAAAATGGTTGCAGTTAATTTCCACAAAATAGTGATTTACATCACATTAACAAGTTATAACGTAGGGTGCTGCACAAAAGATAGACGCTATGAGGCACTGTGGGTTGTTAACCTGGTGTCTATATTTATCTTTGCGCTAATCCATTCATTGGTACGGAGAATGCCATGACTGAAAAAACCGGTTTTGCACCTGCTGCTGCCCCGCATGCTTCAACCATCGTCTCAACCCCTGAAGAGGCTATTACCGCGGGCGAGACCTCCATTCCCTCGCAGGGAGAGAACATGCCGGCGTACCACGCGCGGCCAAAATCCGCCGAGGGCCCGCTGCCCATCGTGATTGTGGTTCAGGAAATATTTGGCGTTCATGAACATATTCGCGACCTCTGCCGCCGTCTGGCGCTGGAGGGCTATCTGGCCGTTGCGCCAGAGCTCTATTTCCGTCAGGGCGATCCGAACGATTACAGCGACATCCCGACGCTGTTCAGCAACCTGGTCAGCAAAGTGCCGGATGCGCAGGTGCTGGCCGATCTGGATCATGTTGCCAACTGGGCGGCGCGCAACGGCGGTGATGCGCATCGACTGATGATAACGGGTTTCTGCTGGGGTGGACGTATTAGCTGGCTGTATGCCGCGCATAATCCACAGCTCAAAGCTGCCGTCGCCTGGTACGGCAAACTGGTGGGGGAAAAGACCCTAAACTCACCGAAATATCCGGTGGATATCGCCACGGATTTAAATGCACCGGTATTAGGCCTGTATGGTGGCCAGGATACGGGGATCCCGCTTGATACCGTCGAGACCATGCGCCATGCCCTACGCGCGGCGAATGCGAAGGCGGAGATTGTGGTGTATCCGGATGCCGGACACGCGTTTAACGCCGACTATCGTCCGAGCTATCACGCCGAATCCGCGAAAGATGGCTGGCAGAGAATGCTGGCGTGGTTCAGCCAGTACGGCGGAAAGAAAGCGTAAAGCAGAAGCCCGGCGGCGGCTACGCCTTACCGGGCTATAGATATGACTAATGACTTAACCCTGACGCAAGTTCTGCGCCGCCTTCACCATGTTCGCCAGCGCCGCGCGCGTCTCCGGCCAGCCGCGGGTTTTCAGGCCGCAGTCCGGGTTCACCCACAGGCGTTCCGCGGGGATGCGCTGGGCTGCTTTTTGCAGCAGGCCCTCAATCCACTCCACGCTCGGCACGTTCGGGGAGTGAATGTCATACACGCCCGGCCCTATTTCATTCGGGTAGTCGAACTCTTCAAACGACTCCAGCAGTTCCATGTCTGAACGCGAGGTCTCGATGGTAATAACGTCGGCATCCAGCGCGGCAATCGAATCCATGATGTCGTTAAATTCGCAGTAGCACATGTGGGTGTGGATCTGCGTGTCGTCCTTAGCGACGGCGGCGCTGATGCGGAACGCTTCCACGCCCCACCGTAAATAGGCATCCCAGTCGCTGCGGCGCAGCGGCAGACCTTCGCGCAACGCCGGCTCGTCGATCTGGATGATGCCAATGCCCGCCGCCTCCAGATCCGCTACTTCATCCCGCAGCGCCAGCGCTATCTGTTTGGCGATGGTTTCGCGGGTCACGTCTTCGCGCGGGAAGGACCAGCAGAGGATCGTCACCGGCCCGGTCAGCATGCCTTTTACCGGCCTGTCGGTCAGCGACTGGGCATACTTCGCCCACTCAACCGTGATCGCTTCGGGGCGGCTGACGTCGCCAATGACTATCGGCGGCTTCACGCAGCGGGATCCGTAGCTCTGCACCCAGCCGTTCTGGGTAAAGACGAAGCCGTCCAGGTGTTCACCAAAGTATTCCACCATGTCGTTACGCTCGGCCTCGCCGTGTACCAGCACGTCCAGCCCGAGGCGTTCCTGCTCGACGATCGCCTGCTTGATGTGTTCGGCGATACCGGTGCGGTAGTGGTTCGCATCAAGGTTGCCCTTTTTGAAGTCCAGGCGCAGGCTGCGGATCTCCGTCGTTTGCGGGAAGGAGCCGATGGTCGTAGTCGGCCATGCGGGCAGGTTGAAGCGGGCGCGCTGGGCTTCGGCGCGCACCTCATAGGGGCTTTGACGCTGGCTGTCCTGGCCGGTGATGGCCGCCAGACGTTTCTCCACCGCCGGGTTATGCACGCGCGCCGAGTGGCGACGTGCCTGGATCGGTGCGCTCCAGCCGGCAATCGCCGCCGTATCGCCGCTGTTCAGCGCTTCGCGCAGCAGGGTCAGCTCTTCACATTTTTGCAGGGCGAAGGCAAACCAGCTTTTTACCTCGGCATCCAGACGGGTCTCTACGCTCAGGTCGATCGGGCTGTGCAGCAGGGAACAGGACGAGGCCACCCACAGCTCACGTTTGCCGACGATATCTTTGATTTGCGCATATTTCTCCGTCAGATCGGCGCGCCAGACGTTACGGCCATTAACCAGACCGGCGGAGAGCAGCCAGTCTGCGGGCAGTCGCTTGTGCAGTTCCGCGACATCGTCTTTACCGTGTACGAGGTCAACGTGCAGGCCCTGCACCGGCAGTCTGACGATGGTGCCGAGGTTCGGCGTCACGCCATCAAAATAGGTCGTCAGCAGCAGCTTCACCTGCCCTGTGAGCGCGTCATACGCCGGCCTGAAGGCGTCGAGCCAAACCTGGGGCAGCTCGAGCACCAGCGCCGGCTCGTCGATTTGCACCCACTGAATGCCGCGTTTGCCCAGCTCAATCAGCACCTGTTTGTAGACCGGCAGAATGTCCTTCAGCAGGCTCAGACGATCGAACTGCTCGCCTTTCACTTTGCCGAGCCACAGGTACGTTACCGGCCCCAGCAGCACCGGTTTTACCTGGTGGCCCAGCGCCAGCGCTTCGTCCACTTCATCCAGAAGCTGGGTCCAGGTCAGCCTGAACTGCTGGCCTTTTACAAACTCCGGCACCATATAGTGATAGTTGGTGTTAAACCATTTGGTCATTTCCGCCGCCGCCGCTGGCTCACCCGTTGGCGCACGGCCACGGCCAATGCGGAACAGGGTATCGATATCTACCGATCCATCGTTGTTCTGATGACGAGCCGGCACGTTGCCAAGCAGCAGGCTGGTCGTCAGAACATGGTCGTACCAGGCAAAATCGCCCACCGGCAGCAGGTCAATGCCCGCCTGCTTTTGCTGCTCCCAGTGACGTGCACGAAGCTCACGCCCCACCGCCAGCAGTTCTTCACGGGTGGCATTACCCGCCCAGTAGCTTTCTTGCGCTTTTTTCAGCTCGCGACGCAGGCCAACGCGAGGGAAACCGAGAGTGTGATTGCGGATTGTCATGGCATACCCCTTGTAGAAAATCGTTATTTAGACGTCCAGATGTTTACACTTCTATAATTGGCAGGTACTGTATATTCCTCAAGCGCAAAATGTTCATGGCGAAGTGAAGGACTTTCATGATCGAGATTAAACACCTGAAAACGCTACAAGCGTTGCGGAACTGCGGTTCTCTTGCGGCGGCAGCGGCCACGCTGCACCAGACCCAGTCTGCCCTTTCTCACCAGTTCAGCGATCTGGAACAACGCCTCGGCTTCCGTCTTTTCGTGCGTAAGAGCCAGCCCCTGCGCTTTACGCCGCAGGGCGAAATTCTGCTTCAGCTGGCTAACCAGGTACTGCCGCAAATTGCCAGCGCGCTGCAGTCCTGCAACGAGCCGCAGCAGACCACGCTGCGCATCGCCATTGAGTGTCACAGCTGTATTCAGTGGCTGACCCCCGCGCTTGAGAACTTCCGCCAGAAGTGGCCGCAGGTGGAGATGGACTTCAAATCCGGCGTCACGTTTGATCCGCAGCCGTCGCTCCAGCAGGGCGAGCTGGATCTGGTGATGACCTCGGACATTCTGCCGCGCAGCGGCCTGCACTATTCGCCGATGTTTGATTTTGAGGTGCGTCTGGTGCTGGCGCCGGATCACCCGCTGGCCGCCAAAACGCGCATTACGCCGGAAGATCTTGCCAGCGAAACGCTGCTGATTTACCCGGTGCAGCGCAGTCGCCTGGATATCTGGCGTCACTTCCTGCAGCCCGCTGGCATTAGCCCACAGCTGAAAAGCGTGGACAATACCCTGCTGCTGATCCAGATGGTGGCGGCCAGAATGGGGATCGCGGCGCTGCCGCACTGGGTGGTCGAGACCGTTGAACGCCAGGGTCTTGTCGTGACCAAAACCCTGGGTGAAGGACTGTGGAGCCGGCTGTACGCCGCCGTGCGCGATGGCGAGCAGCGTCAGCCGATTACGGAAGCGTTTATTCGCTCAGCGCGGAACCACGCGTGCGACCATCTTCCGTTTGTGCGGAGCGCGGAGCGACCCAGCGGCGATGTACCCACAGCGAAGCCAGGATCACCGTTCCCCCAATAAGGAAACTCGGCCAGTGCGGCTGTTCCTGCCAGATGGCGAGGTTCACCAGCAGCCCCGCCGGCACGCGCACGTTGTTCATGATCCCAAGCGTCCCGGCGTCTACCTGCGTAGCGCCGTAGTTCCACATGAAATATCCCAGCCCTGACGCCACCACGCCCAGCCAGACCAGCACTCCCCACTGCACGGAGGTAGTCGGCAGCTTTTGCGGGTTGCCGAGCAGAAACCACGCCGCCACCGCGACGATCGCCGCGCCCGTATAGAACCACGCAAACGCGTTGTGCTGCGGCATCGGGCGGGTTTCCATCAGGCGCTTGTAGCCCACCATACCGATGGCGAAGCTGATATTGGCGAGCTGGACGAACATCAGCCCGGTCCAGAAGTGATCGCTCACCTTGTCGTAGCGAATGATCGCCGCGCCAACCACCGCCAGCGCGGCGCTCAGCAGATATCCCCAGCGCAGGCGCCGCTTGCTCAGCAGATCGTAAATCAGCGTGATATAGAGCGGCGTAAGCACGGTAAAGAGCAGAAACTCCGAGACGGACAGGTAAACGTAAGCCCTGAAGCTGAACAGGTACATGATGCCGAGCTGCATCGCGCCCACCAGCATGTACAGCAGAATGGTTTTCAGCGTTTGCCCGCGGGTGCGCAGGAACGGCAGGAATACCAGCGCCGCCAGCCCTACGCGCATCAGCACCGAGAAGTAGCTGTCGACCGATCCGGCAAGGTATTCGCCAATCAGGCTAAAGGAGAAGGCCCACAGGATAGTGGTGATAATGAGTAGCGCCACAATGCTTGTCTCTGAGAAAGAAGGAGAGGCATTGTAGCGAACTCTTTAGTTGACATCTGAACAATAAACAACCGAATGAAGATTATTCAAGGAACAGCTTGCGCAGGTATTTTGGTACCGCGTTGTCGCCGTTGGTGCCGATGACCTCCAGCTCCGGGTGCAGATCCTTCAGGCGCTGGTGCGCGTTCTGCATGATGCAGCCTTTGCCCGCCATAGAGAGCATCTCGGCATCGTTCATGCCGTCGCCAAAGGCGATGCAGTCTTTCAGATCAAAGCCCAGGCGTTTTGCTACCGCTTCCAGCGCATGGCCTTTGGACACCCCGCCCGCCATCACTTCCAGACAGGTCAGCGTGGAAAAGCTCACGTTTACGCGGTCGCCCCAGCGCGCGTTAATCGCCTGCTCCAGCGGCAGCAGGGCTTCGTGGCTTTCACAGGTAAAGAACACCTTGCTGATCCCTTCAGGATCCAGCAAACCCGGCTCATACAGGGAATAGCTGAACACCGCTTCCTTGAAGAAGCGCATTTCGTCCGGACGATGACGGTTCATAAACCATTCGTCGTCGCGGTAAACGTTGGTAACGATATCCGGGTTGTTATGCACCACGCCAAACAGATCGGCGGCGATATCGCGATCCAGGTTGTGGGTGAAAATCAGGTTGCCGTCCGTGTCATGCACGCGCGCACCGTTGGAGGTGATCATGTACGACCTGATCTCCAGGTTATCGCGGATCTGCCCCACGTCCACGTGGTGGCGGCCCGTGGCGAACACAAAGTTCACGCCGCGGGCAGTCAGGAGTTTTAAGGTCTCTTTCGCGTAAGGCGACAGGGTGTGGTCGGGAGAAAGCAGCGTGCCATCTAAATCAGATGCAACAACCTGGTACATAGGGATTTAAACCTCTGGTAAAAGCAAGAATCAGTTATGCCTGTTGAAAAATTCAACAATGGCGTTGAGCGCGACTGAGCGCATAGCGTCCTTTTCAAAAAGGATCTCATGGTACGCGCCGTTGATGACCAGCGGTTTACCCCCTTCACAGGGATTGCCCGCGGCGGCGCGCAGTTCACAATAGCGGTCGTGCATGCGGTTATCTACCACACGCTCTTCTTCTGCCTGAATCAGGAGCGTCGGCGTGTCATCATCACCAACGCCAGCCAGCACCTGCTCGCCGGCATGAATACCTTCCCGCACCCAGTGCCAGGTGGGGCCGCCAACGCGCAGGCGCGGCTCGTCGGCATAGAAGCGCAGGTTGCGGCGATAACGCTGCCGGCTGTGGGTTAAGACGTTGATGGCAAACGGCAAAGCCCGCCAGCGCCCCGTTCCGATGGCGTAACCTTCGCGGATGCGCTGATGGCCCTCAGCCCAGTCGAGAAGATGGCGCACCATCCAGTCCGGAAAACGTATCACGATGCCATACATCGGCGCGGTAAGCGCAATGGCATCGCACTGGTGATCGTAGCGCTGCAAAAAGAGCGTAGAAATGGCGCCGCCCATGGAGTGCGCCAGAATATAGCGCTTGCGCCACGGGCCGGGCTGCACTTCCTGCTGCCAGAAGGCGGCCAGATCGTCGACGTAATCGCTGAAGTTATCCACGTGGCCGCGATGGGTATCCGGCAACATCCGGCCGGAGAGTCCCTGCCCGCGATGGTCGATAATTAACACGTCAAAACCCAGATGGAACAGGTCATACGCCAGCTCGGCATATTTGATGTAGCTTTCGATACGCCCGGGGCAGACCACAATCACCCGGTCATTTTTTTCATCACGGAAACGAACGAAGCGTACCGGGATATCCCCGACGCCCGTAAACTCATCTTCCTCACGCTGGCGCCAGAAATCGGTCAGCGGCCCCATGGAGAAAGCAGCAAATGCGTTTTCTCGCGTTTCCCAGTCCTTTTTCTGCTGCAACATCGGGTTTCCACCCCCGTTTTCAGGGAATATTGTTTTTTTCGTCACCGGTCACAAAATGACTCAACAATAGCGTATTGTGGCATAAAAACAGACGTTCCGGGAGCTTCAAATGACCTTCGAGTGGTGGTTCGCTTACCTGCTGACATCCATCATCCTCAGCCTTTCACCTGGCTCTGGCGCAATTAACACCATGACCACCTCCATCAACCATGGCTATCGCGGTGCGGTGGCTTCGATTGCCGGCTTACAGACCGGGCTCGGCATTCACATTGTGCTGGTGGGGATTGGCCTGGGTACGCTGTTCTCCCGCTCGGTGCTGGCCTTTGAGGTGCTGAAATGGGCCGGTGCGGCGTATCTGATTTGGCTCGGTATTCAGCAGTGGCGGGCGGCAGGCTCGATTGACCTGAACACGCTCTCCCGGACGCAAACCCGCGGGCACCTGTTTAAGCGCGCGGTATTCGTTAACCTGACCAATCCGAAAAGCATTGTGTTCCTTGCCGCCCTGTTTCCGCAGTTCATCGTGCCGCATCAGCCGCAGGTGATGCAGTACAGTACGGTGCTGGGCGCGACCACTATCATTGTCGACATCATCGTGATGATTGGTTACGCGACGCTGGCGCAGCGAATTGCGGCGTGGATCAAAGGGCCTAAGCAGATGAAGGCCCTGAATAAAGTCTTTGGTTCGCTGTTTATGCTGGTTGGCGCGCTGCTTGCGTCAGCGCGTCATGCTTAGCGAGAGAGGATAAGATGAATGCCGAAGCCGGCGAACAGCGCGCCGGCAAAGCCGTCGATCCACTTCGCGATGCGCTGGTAGCCGCGACGCATCGCCGGTAAGGCGAACAGGCTGGCAACGATAGTGAACCAGGCAAACGTCTCAACAACGATCAGCAGGAATATCCCCCAGCGTGCGCCTGCGCCGACGCTGTCGCCGACAAACAGCGAGAACACAGAGCCGAAGTAGATGATCGCTTTCGGGTTCGCCAGGTTGGTCAGCAGCCCTTTCACAAAGCTACGGCCTCCGGTGGCCAGCTCAACCTTTGGCGCGTCCGGTTTTTTCGCTTCTTTCTTTAAGGCCCCGCGCAGCATCTGGTAGCCCATCCAGCACAGGTACAGACCGCCACCGACCATGATGATGTTATGCAGCCACGCCATCTTCGCCAGGATCAGGTTCAGACCGAGCAGCGCAACCGCTGCCCAGACCATGACGCCCATGGTAATACCGAGCACGCCCATCATCGCCTCTTTGCGGGAGCGGCTGACGGCCGTTTGCGACACGAAGAAAAAGTCAGGGCCAGGACTCATCAGCGCAACGATGTGCACTAACGCCACGGTGAGAAATAGCATTAACATAATTAGCTCGCGGGGAAATAATTCAGTGAGTCATCATCCTGGCACTTTTTAGCCCGACTGACTACTCCTCATCATCACCATCAGCGTGGGAACGGATAAGCGCCATAAACTCTTTACCAAAGCGCTCCAGCTTACGCGTGCCGACACCGTTGACGCTGAGCATCTCGCTGGCGCTGAGGGGCATCTGTTCGGCCATCTCAATCAGCGTCGCGTCGTTGAACACCACGTATGGCGGGATGTTCTCTTCATCAGCAATGGCTTTACGCAGCTTACGCAGCTTGGCGAACAGCTTGCGGTCGTAGTTGCCGCCGTAGGATTTCTGCATCACGCGCGGCTTCAGGGCGATGACGCGCGGTACGGCGAGCTTCAGTTCAACTTCACCGCGCAGGACCGGTCGCGCGGCTTCGGTTAGCTGAAGCGCAGAGTGTTGGGCAATGTTTTGCGTGGCAAAGCCGAGGTGGATCAGCTGGCGGATGATACTCACCCAGTGCTCGTGGCTCTGGTCTTTACCGATGCCGTAAACCGGCAGCTTGTCGTGGCCCATGTCGCGGATACGCTGGTTGTTGGCACCGCGCAGCACTTCTACCACGTAGCCCATCCCGAAGCGCTGGTTCACGCGTCCGATAGTCGAAAGCGCTTTACGCGCGTCCATCAGGCCGTCGTACTGCTTCGGCGGGTCAAGGCAGATATCACAGTTGCCGCACGGCTCCTGGCGCCCTTCCCCAAAGTAGTTGAGCAGCACCAGGCGGCGGCAGGTCTGCGCTTCGGCAAACGCGCCCATCGCGTTGAGCTTGTGGCGCTCGATATCCTGCAATTGACCCTGCGGTTTCTCTTCCAGGCAGCGGCGCAGCCACGCCATGTCGGCCGGATCGTAAAACAGCATCGCTTCCGCAGGCAGGCCGTCGCGCCCCGCGCGGCCGGTTTCCTGATAGTAAGATTCAATGTTGCGCGGGATATCGAAATGCACCACGAAGCGGACATTGGGCTTGTTGATACCCATGCCGAACGCCACCGTCGCCACCACGATCTGCAAATCGTCGCGCTGGAATTTCTCCTGCACGTCGGCGCGGATGTGGTTCTCCAGCCCGGCGTGATAGGCCGCGGCGCTAAAGCCGCGGTTTTGCAGACGCGCGGCGGTGTCTTCCACCTTCGCGCGGCTGTTGCAGTAGATGATGCCGGACTTGCCGCGCTGCTCCTGCACGTAGCGTAAGAGCTGGTCCAGCGGCTTGAATTTTTCCATCAGCATGTAGCGGATGTTCGGGCGGTCGAAGCTGCTGACCTGAATGTAGGGGTCGTTCAGCCCCAGCAGGCGAACGATATCCAGACGCGTGGTGTCATCCGCCGTGGCGGTAAGCGCCATAAACGGCAGCTCAGGGAAGCGCTGACGCAGCTGGCCGAGAGCGGCATATTCGGGGCGGAAGTCGTGCCCCCACTGCGAGATACAGTGCGCTTCATCCACCGCCAGCAGCACCGGATTCCAGTGCGCCAGGTGATCGAGGAAGTTGTCCAGCATCAGGCGCTCTGGCGCAATATACAGCAGGCGAACCTGCCCGGTACGGCACCCGGCCATCACCTCTTGCTGCTGCTCGCGGGTCTGGGTTGAGTTAAGACAGGCGGCCGCTACGCCGTTGGCGAGCAGCTGGTCGACCTGGTCTTTCATCAGGGAAATAAGAGGAGATACCACGACCGTCAGGCCGTTAAGCACCAGCGCGGGCACCTGATAGCAGAGCGATTTCCCGCCGCCGGTCGGCATCACCACCAGGCAATCGCGCCCTTCCAGCACGGTTTCAATGATGGTTTCCTGGCCAGGGCGAAACTGCTGGTAGCCAAAGGTTTCATGCAAAACCTGTTTAGCCAGCGATTCCTGATTCAATACTTCCGCCTGCGCCACGTTAACCCCATATGCCAGAAATGAAACAGGCGCTATTTTCAGCGCCTGAGAGAGAAACTTCAACGTTTAACGCAAAAACATTCGAGCAGCTTAGAAAATATCGTTCAGCATCACGCCCACGCCGACGCGGGTCTGGTTGAAGTTATAGTCGATCAGCGATTCACCATAGCCGCTATATACCTGAGTATAAAGGCGTACGTGTTTCGTTACCGGGTAGCTCAGGCCCAGCTCAGCGCCGCCGTATCCGGTATTCCAGTTGTACTGACCTTTGGCGCTCAGCACCGCGTCACCCAGCTGATAGCCCACCTTAAGCTGGTAGTAACCCATGTATTTGGTGATATCCGGGTTGTCATCGGTATCGCCCACCACATACCACGGCTTCACTTCCACCATGAAATTGCCGTTCTGCGCCATCAGACGCGTATAGGCGCGGTTCCAGCTGCGTGAGGTTGGGTCGGAACGCCCGTTGGAATCGTGGTTGAAGCCCACCTCAACGTCGCGCAGCGTCCAGCCTGCAAACTCATAATCGGTGGCGAAACCGAGGAACAGCTGCGGTTCATAGTTGGTTTCGCGGAACGGTGAAGATTCGCCGCTGTTGGAGAGCTGCCACCAGGACTTCTGGGTGTATGACGCGCCAAGCACCGAGTTAGGCCCTAAAATCCCGCGCCAGAACGGGAAGGCGAGGCTGAGCTGGAACTTCACCTCATCTTTACGCGCATTATCAGACCAGTTATAGGAGCTTATCGCCTCTTTGTTGAGATCGCTGGTCTGGGTGTAAATCACGTAGTTCGTGTCGTAAGGGTAAAGCGTGAACGGATTGTCATGCTCCTGAAGCATATTGGCGATGATGCTGCCCTGAACGGCAGGCTTATCATGCACCTCTTTGATCGTCGCTTCCTGCGCATATGCTGTGAGGGGCAGCGCAACCGCCGCCAGTAACCAACCCAGATACGTCCGCATCGGTGGTGTTCTCCTGAAATGGTGACATTTAATGAATAGTTTTGTCCGGGCATTCTACAGACTTCTGCGATAACTTCCGCTACCTCGTTTCTTAAAGTGGCATTCCTTAACCCTGAAGCATAAAATCAACATTTTGTTAACAACAAGGATGCCGCGTCTCATGTCAGCCACGCTAACTGCCGAAGAAACCTTAAAACTCGTGGGCGAGATTTTTGTGTACCACATGCCGTTCAACCGAGCGCTCGGTCTTGAGCTGGAGCGATACGAAAAAGACTTTGCCCAGCTGAGCTTCAATAACCAGCCAATGATGGTGGGTAACTGGGCGCAAAGCATTTTACACGGCGGCGTTATTGCCTCTGCGCTGGACGTGGCGGCAGGGCTGGTCTGCGTGGGCAGCACGCTGACGCGCCACGATACCATCAACGAAGATGAGCTGCGCCAGCGCCTTTCACGCATGGGCACTATCGATTTACGCGTCGACTACCTGCGTCCGGGGCGTGGAAATCGCTTTACCTGCACCAGCAGCCTGCTGCGCGCCGGGAATAAAGTTGCCGTTGCCCGCGTTGAGCTGCATAACGAAGAGCAGGTTTATATCGCCAGCGCAACCGCCACTTATATGGTGGGTTGAGGCGGCAAAATCGGGTAAAATTACTTCACTTTTTTGTAACGGATTTTCCCGATGGATGCTAAACAGACGCGGCAGGGCGTTTTACTCGCCCTTGCCGCTTATTTTATTTGGGGTATTGCACCAGCGTACTTCAAGCTTATCGCCTATGTACCGGCGGACGAGATCCTCACCCACCGCGTCATCTGGTCGTTTTTCTTTATGATCGCGCTGATGAGCATTAGCCGCCAGTGGTCAGGCGTCAAAACGCTGCTCAAAACCCCGAAGAAGGTGTTCCTGCTTGCGCTCTCCGCGGTGCTGATTGGCGGAAACTGGCTGCTGTTTATCTGGGCGGTAAATAACCACCACATGCTCGAAGCGAGCCTTGGCTACTTTATTAATCCGCTGGTGAATATTTTGCTGGGGATGATTTTCCTCGGCGAGCGGTTCCGCCGCATGCAGTGGGTGGCCGTGATTCTGGCCTTCTGCGGCGTGCTGGTGCAGCTGTGGACCTTCGGCTCGCTGCCGGTTATCGCCCTGGGGCTGGCATTCAGCTTTGCGTTTTACGGCCTGGTGCGTAAGAAAATTGCCGTAGAAGCGCAGACGGGAATGCTGTTTGAAACCCTGTGGCTGCTGCCGGTTGCCGCGATCTACCTGTTTGGCATTGCCGACAGCGCGACGAGCCACATGGGCAGCAACCCGTGGTCGCTGAACCTGAAGCTGATGGCCGCAGGCGTGGTCACGACGATCCCCCTTCTGTGCTTCACCGGCGCGGCAACGCGTCTGCGCCTCTCCACGCTGGGCTTCTTCCAGTACATTGGCCCGACGCTGATGTTCCTGCTGGCAGTGGTGTTTTACGGCGAAGTGCCGGGGGCAGATAAGATGGTAACGTTCGCGTTTATCTGGGTGGCGCTGGCGATATTTGTTGCCGATGCGATTTATACCCAGCGCCGGGTGCGTAAAGGGTTGTAATGCTGCCCTCACCCTAACCCTCTCCCACAGGGAGAGGGAATTCCCCTGGATCTTACAGCCAGTTCTTCCGCTTGAAGTACAGATACGGCGCCAGCCCCGCGAGGATCATAAAGATAATCGCCCCCGGGTAGCCAAAGCTCCACTTCAGCTCCGGCATAAACTCAAAGTTCATCCCGTAGCTGGATGCCACCAGCGTCGGCGGCAGGAACACCACGGATACCACCGAGAAGATCTTGATAATGCGGTTCTGCTCGATGTTGATAAAGCCCATCGCCGCCTGCATCAGGAAGTTCACCTTCTGGAACAGGGATTCGTTGTGCGGCAGCAGGGATTCGATATCGCGTAAGATCTCACGCGCCTGCTCCAGCTGGCCGCCCGGCAGACGCGCCTTGCGCACCAGGAAGTTCAGCGCGCGCTGGGTATCCATCAGACACAGGCGCACCTTCCAGCCGATATCTTCCAGCTCCGCCAGCGTGGACAACGCTTCGTCGTACTCATCGCCCTGATGGCCTTCCATGATCACCCGGCTCAGCTTTTCCAGATCGCTGTAGATGTTTTCAATTTCATCCGCCAGCTGTTCGATTTTGGTTTCAAACAGGTCCAGCAGCAGCTCGTAGGCGTTGCCGTCCATCATCGCCTGGCTGCGGGCGCGCATGCGGTAGAGACGAAACGCAGGCAGTTCGCGCTCGCGCAGGGTAAACAGGCGGCCATCACGGATGGTGAACGCCACGGTGGAGTTCCCCGCGTGGTCTTCGGCATCTTCAAAGAAGAAGAAGGAGTGAATGTGCAGGCCGTCTTCGTCTTCAAAAAAACGGGCGGATGCTTCGATGTCTTCCAGTTCCGGGCGTGTCGCCAGGCTTTGCCCCAGTTCAGATTGTACGCGAAGGCGTTCATCGTCGTCCGGCTCGACCAGATCCACCCATACGGCATCAATGAGGGGCTGTGACTCTTCGGCTTCAAGCCGAGTCAGTCGGTTATTTTCGAGTTGAAATGCGCTCAGCATGACCGGGACTCCCAATGCAAAAAATATCGGACAGTTCGGTGGGCACACAGAAACAAATTGGGTTTCAGACCATTAAACAGCCTGACTCAGCGCGACGGGAATGATGCAGTCGCTGACAACCACTAAGGCCATCAGCAAGAGGAGATAGCCTTAGGAGTTGTTCCTGGATGACAGGGAATTGAGCCAGTATCTACTGGGTGTGTCCAAGGCGAATGTCCTCTTAGCGTAATCGTGCGCGCATGTTACGCCAGCAATAACTGTGGCGTCAACACGCAACGGAACGCTGAAGGGCATTAATTGACCTTCAACGTATAAGGCTAGCAGATTATTACAAAATAGTGATATTTTTCTGAAAGTTACACACTTTCCAGCTTAGCATAGGCCGCTACCAGCCATTTGATCCCCTGCCCCTGGAACGCGACCTGCAAACGGCTGTGCTCGCCGCTGCCTTCCAGGTTCACGATGGTTCCTTCGCCAAACTTCGAATGGCGAACGCGCTGGCCCAGCTTGTAGCCGGTGTCGGTTTCAGAGATTGGCGACCCCATACGCTGATGGCTGACCGGACGGCTGATGCTGGCGCGCAGACGCACCTCTTCCACGCACTCTTCCGGCAGCTCGCCGATAAAGCGCGACGGACGGTGATACACCTCTTTCCCGTACAGACGGCGGGTTTCGGCGTAGGTCAGCGTCAGTTTCTGCATCGCACGGGTCACGCCCACGTAGGCCAGACGACGCTCCTCTTCCAGCCGTCCGCCCTCATCCAGCGACATCTGGCTCGGGAACATGCCTTCTTCCATCCCGACGATAAACACCTGCGGGAACTCCAGACCTTTCGCGGAGTGCAGGGTCATCAGCTGAACCGCATCCTGCCAGGTATCGGCCTGCCCTTCACCCGCCTCAAGCGCGGCGTGAGAGAGGAATGCCTGCAACGGCATCAGGTCTTCATCTTCTTCGTTGTAGCTGAACTGGCGCGTTGCCGTCACCAGTTCCTCTAAGTTCTCAATACGGGTCTGGCCCTTCTCGCCTTTTTCCTGCTCGTACATGGTGCGCAGGCCGGAGTCTTTGATTACCCGGTCAGTCTGCACGTGCAGCGGCATGTCGGCGGTTTCCTGCGCCAGCGCGTCAATTAGCTCCAGGAAGCGCTGCAGCGCGCTCGCGGCGCGCCCGGCGAGGGCTTTTTCCTGTAACAGCTCGCGGCACGCCTGCCAGAGCGTGAGCTGGCGATCGCGCGAGGCCTGGCGCACCACGTCCAGCGTACGGTCACCGATGCCGCGCGTCGGCGTGTTTACCACGCGCTCAAACGCCGCATCGTCGTTACGGTTGGCAATCAGGCGCAGATACGAAAGGGCATCTTTGATTTCCTGACGTTCGAAGAAGCGCATACCGCCATAAATACGGTACGGCATGCTCACCTGTAACAGCGCCTCTTCCAGCACGCGCGATTGGGCGTTGCTGCGATAGAGAATGGCACACTGCTCCAGCGCGCCGCCGTTGTCCTGCCAGGTTTTGATGCGGTTCACCACGAAGCGCGATTCGTCGAGCTCGTTGAAGGCGCAATAAATCGAAATAGGTTCGCCGTCGACGCCGTCGGTCCACAGCTTTTTACCCAGACGCCCGTTGTTGTTTTCAATCAGGGCGTTGGCCGCGCTCAGAATGTTGCTGGTTGAACGGTAGTTCTGCTCCAGTCGGATGGTTTGCGCGCCGGGGAAATCGTTGAGGAAGCGCTGGATGTTCTCTACCTGCGCCCCGCGCCAGCCGTAGATAGACTGGTCGTCATCCCCTACGATCATCACCTTGCCGGTATCCCCCGCCAGCAGGCGGATCCAGGCGTACTGGATGTTGTTGGTATCCTGGAATTCGTCCACCAGGATGTTGGTGAAGCGCTCGCGGTAATGTTGCAGGATATGCGGCTTATTCAGCCACAGCTCGTGGGCGCGCAGCAGCAGCTCGGCGAAATCGACCAGGCCGGCGCGGTCGCACGCTTCCTGATAGGCCTTGTACACGTTCTGCCAGGCCTGCTCGACCGGATTGCCGAAGCTCTGAATGTGGTGCGGGCGCAGCCCCTCGTCTTTCTGACCGTTGATGTACCACATCGCCTGACGCGGCGGCCACTGCTTCTCGTCGAGGTTCATCGCCTTAATCAGGCGTTTAAGCAGGCGAAGCTGGTCTTCACTGTCGAGGATCTGGAAATCCTGCGGCAGGTTGGCGTCCATGTGGTGCGCGCGCAGCAGACGGTGCGCCAGGCCGTGGAAGGTGCCAACCCACATGCCGCCCTGGCTGGTGCCCATCAGCTGTGCGATACGGTGGCGCATCTCTGCTGCCGCCTTGTTGGTAAACGTCACCGCCATGATGGAGTACGGCGAACAGTTCTCCACGCTCTGGAGCCAGGCGATACGGTGAACCAGCACGCGCGTCTTACCACTGCCCGCTCCAGCCAGTACCAGCAGGTTTGTACGCGAGGCGGCAACCGCGTCACGCTGTTTGTCATTAAGGCTGTCGAGCAGGTAAGAAACGTCCATTGGCACCGTCACGTCATGTCGGGCAGGCGAATGTTTCCACTCGCCAAAACCCTGTTAATTTATACAGAACAATTGATGATTATATCAGCGTCGTGAGGGATGCCAACCGTGAAATTTCCACGTGCGGCAGAAGACGGCTGTCGGAAGTGGTCATCAGGTCGGCGTTTTCCGGCTTGATCCAGCAGGCCTGCATGCCGCAGCGGATCGCCCCGGCGACGTCCGTGGTCAGGTCATCGCCCACGTGCAGAATTTCACCGAGCGGCAAGCCCAGCTTTTCCGCCGCCAGATGATACATATCGTTGAACGGCTTCGAGCGTCCGTGCGGGCCCGCGCGCAGCACGAACTGAAAATAATTCCCCAGGCCAAACAGTTCTGGCTGGGCATTGCCGTTTGTTATTGCCACCAGCGGCCATTTCGCGGCCAGTTTAGCCAGCGTGTCGTGGGTTTCCTGCGGCACGTCGATGCGGCTACGCCATCTGGCGAAGTTTTCCATGGCCGCTTCGGCACCCACGGCCGCTTCCTGCGCGCTCAGGCCCGCGTTGAGCATTGCCTGCTCAACAGCACGACGACGCCATTCGGTTACGTCGTGGTAAATCTCCGGTTCGGTTTCCCGCAGGGACTGGCGCAGCAGCTGGAAGTCTTTGTTCTGCATCGCTTTCAGCGCAGGATGATAGTTCTGCACAAACGCCAGCGACTCCTGCTCGGTGCGCACGATCACCGGGCGGTTGTCGTAAAGGGTGTCATCAAGATCAAACGTCAGGGCTGAGATCTGACCGAGTGGGCGGTAAAAACGCATTATTTCCCCCGTTTGGCGCGTGGATGCGCCGCGTCATACACCGAGGCAAGGTGTTGGAAGTCTAAGTGGGTATAGATTTGAGTGGTCGACAGATTCGCATGGCCAAGAAGCTCCTGCACGCCGCGCAGGTCGCCGCTCGATTCCAGCATGTGCGTCGCAAAAGAGTGGCGCAGCTTGTGCGGGTGAACGTGGCTGTTCAGCCCCTGTTTGATCCCCCACTCCGCAAAGCGCTTCTGCACGTTTCGCGCCGAGATCCGCTTGCCGAGCTTCGATAAGAACAGCGCATCGTCTTCCGCGCCAAACAGCCCGCGCAGATCCAGCCAGTGCTCGATCCACGAGACGGCGTTGCGGCCAATCGGCAGGCGGCGCTCTTTGCTGCCCTTGCCCATGACCCAAACTTCGCCCGTTTCCAGATCGAGGTGTTTTATGTCGAGATTGACCAGCTCTGACAGACGCAGCCCGGCCCCGTACATCACTTCCAGCATCGCGCGGTCGCGCACGGCCAGCGGATCGTTAAGATCGATATCCAGCAGGCGGTTTACGTCGTCAACGTCGATATTTTTAGGCAGATGGCGCGGAGCCTTTGGCGTGGCAATACCCTTTGCCGGGTTGGCTTTCAGGCTGCCCTGGCTGACCAGCCAGTCGAAGAAGCTGCGCAGCGCAGAGAGCCGGAGCGCCAGGCTCGCCGGGCTTAAGTTTTTTTTACGGCTACGCACCACGAAGCCGCGTACCGTCGCGGCGTCGCACTGCTGCCAGCTTTTAAGGCCGATGTCGCCGGCAATCTGCATGATGGCTTCAAGCTGGCGCCGATAGTTCAGCAGCGTGACGGGGCTAAGCTGACGTTCCACGCTCAGGTAACGCAGAAAGCGCGTGACGTCAGCGGCGAGGAGATCGTCCATCATACGCGCTCGATCCAGCGCTCCAGCAGCTCGGGCAGCATCAGTGCCACCTCCTGCAACAGCTGCGTGCCCTGCCCCTGCTCATAGTGATGCGCGTCGCGGCTGGTAAATAACATCACCCCCAGATCGCCGTCGCGCCCCATCAGCGACATCGCCACCGAGCCGATGGCTTTAGCTTCAGGCAGCACCACCAGCAGCTCTGGTCCGTTCAGCGGCCCCAGATAATGGTGCTCGTGGCCCAGACGCTGAATGCGCAGCGGCTCAAACGCCTGACGGCTCAGCGCCAGGTGGGTAAAACCGGACGGCGCGCCAATACGCCAGCGGTCAGGGAACAGGCGGATAGTTGCGCCTGCCAGCCCCAGCTCGCGCGCCCAGCGGTGGAAGCGGTTGAGGAACTCTTCGAGGCTGTGCGCAGAAGCCAGGCGCGCCTGCAGGTGCAGAAGGCGGTAGAACAGGCTTTCGTTAGTGCTGGCCTGCTCCATCAGCAGCGTCATGTTCTCTTCGAGCTGGCTGATGTGGTTGCGCGAGCGCGCCATGTGCCATTCGACCAGCGACACGGTCTCGCGAACCGGATGCGGCACGCGCATCCGTTCGACGACGCGTGCATTGCGGATAAAAAACTCAGGATTGTTCAGCAGGTAATCCACAACTGCGCTATCGTCCAGCTCCGTTACGGGTTCCTGCAGTTCTTCCCCTGGTTGCTTCATAGATGGATAAACCCGTCATAAACATGTGTCGCCGGGCCAGTCATGTACAGTGGATGACCCGGTCCTTTCCAGGCGATATCAAGCCGCCCACCTGGCAATTCCACGCGAACCTCTTCCGCCAGTAACCCCTGGGAGATACCAACAGCCACGGCCGCACAGGCACCGCTTCCGCAGGCCTGGGTTTCACCCGCGCCGCGCTCGTAAACCCGCAGGCGAATGAGTTCACGCTTCACCACCTGCATGAAGCCGATGTTCGCCCGCTCAGGGAAGCGTTCATGGCCTTCCAGCACCGGGCCAAGCGTTTCAACCGCGGCGGTGGCAACATCATCCACCTGAATTACGCAGTGCGGGTTACCCATCGAGACGACGCCGCACAATACTGTCTGCTCGGCGGCACGCATGATATAGGTCTTTTCCGCTTTGTTGGCGCGAAACGGCACGGCAGACGGTTCGAAGTTGGGCTCGCCCATGTGCACGCGCACCAGCTCGTCGTCAGTGACGCTGAGCACCATCCGGCCATTGGCCGTGCTGACGCGGATATCGCGCTTGTTGGTCAGCCCTTTCAGGCGAACAAAGCGGGCAAAACAGCGCGCGCCGTTGCCGCACTGGGAGACTTCACTGCCGTCGGCGTTAAAAATGCGATAGTGGAAGTCCAGGTCAGGATCGTAAGGAGGTTCCACCACCAGCAGCTGATCAAACCCCACTCCCACGTGTCGATCCGCCAGACGACGGATCAGCTCCGGGGAGAAAAAAACATTCTGCGTTACCGCGTCGACGACCATAAAATCGTTGCCAAGGCCATGCATTTTAGAGAACTGCATCATTTGCTCCATTGCGCGGGTACAGAACGTAATCGTCAGAGATTGACCTGAGTCGGGCCACCGTTGTTGCCGCGATCGTTAGTATTCGGCGTTGATGACTCGATACCACTTTGCACCGGTTTCGTCGGCGGTGGTGCGTTTTTATCCTCTGGCGGGAAGTACAGCGGCCCTTTCAGTCCACAGCCGGTCAGGCTAAACAGAGTGACAAGAACGGCAAGCGTTCGAAAGACGTTTTTCATGTAGAGGTTGCCCGTAAGTTCAAATCTGTTTCTATCATCGCAGGAGAAGACACAAAAGCAAGAGTTTGCCGCTTTCCTGCAACGGGAATTATTTAGCGTTATACTGCCGCCATCACGAAAAACAGGAACAACACCATGAACGACAGTGAATTTCATCGCCTTGCCGACACCCTGTGGATGACCATCGAAGAGCGTCTGGACGACTGGGACGGCGACAGCGATATCGATTGTGAAATCAACGGCGGGATCCTGACCCTGAGTTTTGAAAACGGCAGCAAAATCATTATTAACCGCCAGGAGCCGCTTCACCAGGTATGGCTGGCGGCCAAACAGGGCGGCTATCACTTTGATCTGAAAGGTGACGAGTGGATTTGCGACCGCAGCGGCGAAACGTTCTGGGATCTGCTGGAGCAGGCAGCGACGGCGCAGGCGGGCGAGGACGTGAGTTTCAGGTAGTTTTTTGCTGCCCGGTGGCGGCTATGCACCGGGCCTGCAACGGCTCGAAAAGCGCAAGCGCCACCCGGCTAAAAGACTCAGGAGAAATACTGCTGCAACAGCGGTGCGGTATCCTGATTAGCAGGCACGGCGGGCGTAATCGCCTGCGTACGGAACGGGATCACCTGCGCGCGTCCGTCCACGTTCACAATCTGGTAGAACTGCGGCAGGTTGAAGTTGATGAAGCTTGAGCCGTAGGTGAAGCGGTCATGCGAGGACGAATAGAAGCGGCTGACGTCGCGCACCAGCTCCTCTTTACTGCCTTCACAGTGGTGATACACCTCGGCGCGGTTGGTTTCATCCAGGATGTAGATGTTAAACCCGGCGTTGTCGCCCGACTCTTCGAAGAAGAACTGAATAATCCCTTCACTCGCAAAGCCGTCCACTACCTGCGGCAGCTTGACGTGGTTGGTTTCCACCTGAACGGACAAGCCATGCAGCTTGTTGTGCGAAATCGCGCCGTAGAACTCAATGGCGTTTTCCAGCTTCTGCACCGACACGTTCAGACGTTCAAAGAACAGGCCCCAGGTCTGACCGGAGACGCGCAGCGCTTTGAAACGCCCGGTTTCCTGACGGGTGCTGGAGAGGCGCAGCTCGATGCACTCTGAAACCAGCTGCTGCACGCGGGTACGAATCAGGCCGCGCAGGTGCTGGCTGTAGCAGAACACTTCCACGCTGTCCGGCGGCGCGGCGTCCTGATGCATCTTGCCGAGGATGGTTTTCAGCGCTTCGATCATCGCCTGCTCGCCGTTGAAGTGCAGGGTACGCACTTCGTTCCACGAGTTGCGGTACAGCAGATCCACGCTGCCCACCAGGCAGTTTTGCTGCTCGCCGAAGCTAAAGACGTCCAGCTTGCGGAAGTCGAAATGGACCACCTGATTGCGGAAGGCCGCCGTCGGGTCATATTCCAGGTTGACGATGATCGCCAGGTGGCGAATCTCGCATGGGCTATAGAGCGCTTTCGGCGTTGGCGCCGGCAGGCGCAGCGGGAAGTGGTGGGAGACATCCGCCACCATCTCCTGCAATTTGGCTAAATCGACCACCTCGTTGCCTTTGATAAACAGGCGGGTGCGCGAGGTCAGCAGGCCGTTAAACCAGGCCCAGGCCACCAGCTTGTTCAGGTAGCGGTTATACTCCAGCGGCTGATGGCTGATGATCGAGTCCATGCTTGGCGCACGGTTGTACAGATACCATCCGGTGCGGTTAGCGCGGCCCGGCGGCACGTAGATAAAGGTCAGATTCGGCTCAGACAGGTCAGGCGAAATCTGCGGGTTCACCAGGGTAACTTTGCCCGGCAGCGCTTCAAACGCGGCGTACAGCTTACGGGTCAATACCCCGATATCCTGCGGGCTGGCGGAAACGCTCAGGTTGTTACGGCGAGCAAAGCGGATCAGGTTACGGTAGCTCTGCATCATCGCATCGAGCAATTCGTTGTGCGCTTCACGCACCTGATCGATCTTCCAGTTGGCGCGGTTGTCGAGCATAGAGAGACGCTCTTCGTCCCATCCCCACTCTTTTACCAGCTGGCTCACCACTTCACGACGCCAGCCAACGCAGGCGCGTTCGCGGCTCAGTTTTTCACAGACTTTGAGGTAGAAACACCGGCGCACCAGGTCAAGACGCGTGGTGTCATCAATGGCCGTCAGGTATTCGGTAACGCGTTCCAGCATCATGCAGTAGGCATCAAGCCCGTAGGAGACAATCTCTCCGTCGTGCAGACGCTGCTTGATATCTTTCGCCAGCAGGCGCGGCGTAGGGTATTCCCAGGAATAGGCTTCCAGCAGCAGGGTTTTCAGCACCGCTTTGTACGGCGAATCAATACTTTTATAGAGCTGCCAGAGGCTTGCGCCAAAGTACTCTTCGGCGGACAGGGAGCTAAGGCCACCCAGATCCAGCCACTCGTTTGGCGTCAGGACGCCCTGCGAGTAGAGCGACATAACGTAGTCGTCGTAATGCTCTTCTTCATCGCACGGCACCATATTCCACAGAATACGCTTCCCGGCCAGACGAACGGCAGTACGGTAAAATTCATCCAGCAGCAGGATGTGCTGAGTCGAGCCACAGTCTTCACCACCCAGACTGCCGCTTTCATTATGGCGGAAACGGTTTTCATCAATCAGGAAGAAGCTCACTTCCACGCCGAGCGACGCCGCCCAGCTCTCCAGCAGGCTACATTTACGCTGCAGCAGCTGGCGCTCTTCGTTATCGAGCCATGACTGATGGCAGACCCAGATATCCAGGTCAGACGAACAGCTTTGCCCAACCGAGGAGGTGCTGCCCATGGAGTAAACCCCGGTGATCGGCAGCTCACCTTTCGGCGAGACCTGCGGCGGCATGCCGCGGTAAAGCTCAAGTTCAGTCAGGTAGTGCTGTTGGGTTTCATCAGGCGTGAAGAGGCAAATGCCCTGGGGAACGTTACCATCAAGGTAACCCGGCATTAGCGGATGGTGATAGTGCAACAATGTCGGCAGTAGACTGTATACCTGCTGGAAAGCAGGGCCCATGGCAGCAAGCGCGCGATCGACACGCAGTTGGTTGATGGCATCCAGTCTCTGTTTCAGAGTCTCAATATAGAGGTACAAGACGTATCGCCTGATGTTTCCGGGTGTCGCACGCCAGTCAAAACAGAAAAAGCAGCGGACCCGCAGTATTTCAAAAAGATAACCGTTACCCTTCTTTCGCCTTTTGCTTTTCTGGTGGTACAGACGAAAAAATGGTCTAAAACGTGATCAATTTAACACCTTGCCGGTTGACCGTAAAGAAAGATGCGCTACATACAAGTGTAGCACCGTTCTGCACGTGTAAATTCCTGAATACGGCTGTGGCTGACGAGAACGCCGCCCGTCCCTCTCACTCTTCATCAACCGTAAAACTGCCATCCGAGTGTCAACAATGTTAGGATGGTTAGCGATTGATAATGACGGTAACAAGCATGTTAGACAATGTTTTGAGAATTGCCACACGCCAAAGTCCTCTTGCGCTCTGGCAGGCACATTATGTTAAGCAGCGCCTGGAAGCCTGCCACACCGGATTACGCGTTGAGCTGGTGCCTATGGTTACGCGTGGCGATGTCATTCTTGATACGCCCCTGGCCAAGGTCGGTGGGAAGGGCCTGTTTGTCAAAGAGCTGGAACTGGCATTGCTTGAGAACCGCGCCGATATCGCCGTGCATTCGATGAAGGATGTGCCCGTTGAGTTCCCGGAAGGGCTGGGGCTGGTGACCATCTGCGAGCGCGAGGATCCTCGCGATGCGTTTGTCTCTAACCGCTATGCGTCGCTCGACGCTTTGCCAGAGGGCAGCGTGGTCGGCACGTCAAGCTTACGCCGCCAGTGTCAGCTGGCTGAACGTCGCCCTGACCTGGTGATTCGTTCGCTGCGGGGTAACGTCGGCACGCGCCTTGGCAAGCTGGATAACGGCGACTACGATGCCATTATCCTTGCGGTTGCAGGTCTGAAACGCCTGGGGCTGGAGTCGCGCATTCGCGTGGCGCTGCCGCCCGAGCTGTCGCTGCCCGCCGTCGGTCAGGGTGCCGTCGGCATTGAGTGCCGTCTGGACGATGCGCGCACTCAGGAACTGCTCGCGCCGCTGAATCATGACGACACCGCCGTTCGCGTAAAAGCCGAGCGCGCAATGAATACTCGCCTTGAAGGTGGCTGCCAGGTGCCAATTGGCAGCTATGCTGAATTAACCGAGGGTGAACTGTGGCTGCGTGCGCTGGTCGGCGCACCGGACGGTTCACGGATGGTGCGCGGTGAACGCCGCGGCACGCCGCAGGATGCCGAGCAGCTTGGCGTGTCGCTGGCGGAAGAACTGCTGAATAACGGCGCACGTGAAATTCTGGCCGAGGTCTATAACGGAGAGCCCCCTGCATGAGTATTCTTGTCACCCGCCCTTCTCCCGCAGGAGAGCAGTTAGTGAGCCGTCTGCGCACACTGGGGCAGGTGGCCTGGAGTTTTCCGCTGATTGAATTCTCCCCCGGTCGCGAGCTGTCCACGCTCACGAACCAGATGAATATCCTCCGCGAAGGAGATCTGCTCTTTGCCCTGTCGCAGCATGCCGTGGAGTTTGCCCATGCGCAGCTGCAACAGCAGGCCGTTAACTGGCCCCAGGCCCCGCACTATTTCGCCATCGGGCGCACCACCGCGCTGGCCTTACATACCGCCAGCGGAATAGATGTTCGTTACCCGTTAGATCGGGAAATCAGCGAAGTCTTGCTACAATTACCTGAATTACAAACTATTGCCGGAAAGCGCGCGCTCATTTTGCGCGGCAACGGTGGCCGCGAGCTGCTGGGCGAAACGCTGCGGGAACGCGGTGCGGACGTGACGTTTGTTGAGTGCTATCAGCGTTGTGCAAAACACTATGATGGCGCGGAAGAGGCGATGCGCTGGCAGGCGCGCGGAATTAATACGCTGGTCGTCACCAGCGGTGAAATGTTACAACAGCTTTGGTTGCTGATACCGCTCTGGTATCGCGAAAACTGGTTACTCCGCTGTCGGCTTCTGGTCGTCAGCGAGCGTCTGGCGAACCACGCCCGGGAACTGGGCTGGCAGGATATTCGGATCGCTGATAACGCCGACAACGATGCGCTGCTGCGCGCATTACAATAACTCTCAAATGGGAAGCCATAATGACGGAACACGAAAAATCCTCCGCCGTGGTTGAAGAGACCAGGGAGACTGTGGACACCACGTCACAGCCAGAGACGACAGACAAAACCGTTGAGAAGAAAAACGGCAGCAACAAAACCAGCCTTACGCTGAGCGTTATTGCCATCGCGATTGCGCTGGCCGCAGGCGTGGGTCTTTACGGGCTGGTGAAAAAACAGGGCACGAACCAGACGGCCACCAGCGACGCGCTGGTGAACCAAATCACGGCCCTGCAAAAAGCGCAGGAGACGCAAAAAGCCGAGCTGGAGGGCGTGATTAAGCAGCAGGCCGCCGCTCTCGCCGACGCGAACAGCAAGCGTGAAGCGTTGACCAAACAGCTGAGCGAAGTGCAGGAAAAAGTCGCCACGATTTCCGGGACCGATGCCAAAACCTGGCTGCTCTCGCAGGCCGATTTTCTGGTGAAGCTGGCCGGACGTAAGCTCTGGAGCGATCAGGATGTCACCACCGCCGCCGCGCTGCTGAAAAGCGCCGACGCAAGCCTGGCCGACATGAACGATCCAAGCCTGATCGGCGCGCGTCGCGCCATTACGGAAGATATCGCCAGCCTGTCGGCGGTGTCTCAGGTCGATTACGACGGCATCATTCTTAAGGTGAATCAGCTCTCAAACCAGATTGATAACCTTCAGCTTGCCGATAATAACGACGACGACTCCCCGATGGATTCCGACGGTACCGAGCTGTCCAGCTCCCTGAGCGAGTGGCGTATTAACCTGCAAAAAAGCTGGCAGAACTTTATGGACAGCTTTATTACCATTCGCCGCCGCGACGAAACTGCCGTGCCGCTGTTAGCGCCGAACCAGGACGTCTATCTGCGCGAAAACATTCGCTCCCGCCTGCTGGTGGCGGCTCAGGCCGTACCGCGTCATCAGGAAGAGACTTACAAACAGGCGCTGGATAACGTATCAACCTGGGTTCGTGCTTATTACGATACCAATGACGCCACCACTACCGCGTTCCTTGAGGATATCGACAAGCTGAGCCAGCAAAATATCACCATGAACGTGCCGGACAGGCTGGAAAGCCAGCCGATTCTTGAGAAGATCATGCAGACGCGCGTGCGTAACCTGCTGGCCCAGCCGGGCGTTCCGGCGGAGCGCCCGGCTGAAACCCCTGCCGCCGCGCCAGCGCCTGAAAGCGCGCCGCAAGGAGAGTAATGATGCTAAAAGTATTCTTGCTCTTCATCCTGCTTATCGCCGGGATCGTGCTGGGGCCAATGCTCGCGGGGCACCAGGGCTATGTGCTGATCCAGACCGATAACTACAATATCGAAACCAGCGTTACCGGGCTTGTGATTATCCTCATCCTGGGCGTTGTCGTGCTGCTGGCGGTGGAATGGATCCTGCGCCGTATTTTCCGCACCGGGGCCCATACCCGCGGCTGGTTCGTTGGTCGTAAGCGCCGTCGCGCCCGTAAACAGACCGAGCAGGCGCTGCTGAAGCTGGCCGAGGGCGACTATCAGCAGGTTGAAAAGCTGATGTCGAAAAATGCCGACCACGCCGAACAGCCGGTGGTGAACTACCTGCTGGCGGCGGAAGCGGCACAGCAGCGCGGTGATGAAGCGCGCGCGAATCAGCATCTTGAGCGCGCGTCTGAGCTTTCTACTAAGGATCCTATTCCGGTTGAGATCACCCGCGTACGCCTGCAGCTGGCGCGGAATGAGAACCATGCGGCGCGTCACGGCGTCGATCGCCTGCTGGAAATTACTCCCCGCCATCCGGAAGTGCTGCGTCTTGCCGAACAGGCGTACATTCGCACCGGTGCCTGGGGCTCGCTGCTGGACATTATCCCTTCCATGGCGAAAGCCGACGTGGGCGATGACGAACATCGTGATGAGCTTCAGCGTCTGGCCTGGATTGGCCTGATGGATCAGGCGCGTGCCGATCTCGGCAGCGACGGCCTGAAAACCTGGTGGAAAAACCAGAGCCGCAAAACGCGCCAGCAGGTTCCATTGCAGGTAGCGATGGCGGAACATCTGATCGAGTGTGACGACCACGACACCGCGCAGGAGATCCTCCTCGACGGCCTGAAGCGCCAGTATGACGATCGCCTGGTGATGGTGATCCCGCGCCTGAAGACCAATAATCCTGAGCAGATCGAAAAAGTGCTGCGCCAGCAGATTAAAACCGTCGGCGATCGTCCGCTGCTGTGGAGCACGCTGGGCCAGTCCCTGATGAAGCACGGCGAATGGCAGGAGGCGAGCCTCGCCTTCCGCGCGGCGCTGAAACAGCGCCCGGACGCGTTTGATTATGCCTGGCTTGCCGATTCGCTGGACAAGCAGCACAAGCCGGAGGAGGCCGCCGCCATGCGACGCGATGGGCTTTTGCTAACGCTACAGAACAACGGAACGCAGCAGTAATTATCAAGGAGGCCAGACGGCCTCCTTTTTTTAGGCATAAAAAAACGCCTGCTATAAAAGCAGGCGTTAAAACAGGTCTGTAAGACAACATATTTGGTGCTTCACTCAACGTTATGCCCATGGTGTCTGATGAGGCCGAAGCGACATCTGTCAGTGGACGATAAGCACCGTAAACGGCTCTGCGTCATTCCTGAGTATATGAGGCACTAAGGCGAACATACGAGATGGAATGAGCATCTACACGTATATTATTGCACGTAATGTGCCAGGTTTACACGCAGAACTTTTACATCGCGCAACATTTTAAGATTAAAGGAAATTATGCTGTTTAGCGCCGTCTGAAGCCGCACAACGTAGCGCCGCAGGCGGTAATTTGTCGCCATCAGGAGACAGCCAGAGCGATAAAATTAAAAAGCTTTTAATATTAACAGGTTAAATGTCGCTGAATCGCGACAATGAAAAAGGGTGCTGTCGGGGAAGGACTACAGGATGTAAAAGCGCAGAAAACAAAAAACCCCGCCGAAGCGGGGTTCAAAATTGGTCGGCGAGAGAGGATTCGAACCTCCGACCCACTGGTCCCAAACCAGTTGCGCTACCAAGCTGCGCTACTCGCCGATGTACTGCTTTTTTGAATTTTTAGTTCAATTCATTAAAAAGTCGTGGTGCGAGGGGGGGGACTTGAACCCCCACGTCCGTAAGAACACTAACACCTGAAGCTAGCGCGTCTACCAATTCCGCCACCTTCGCAATTCACAACTCTTTCAATAATGGGGTGGCTAATGGGATTCGAACCCACGACAACTGGAATCACAATCCAGGGCTCTACCAACTGAGCTATAGCCACCACTGTATTCTTTCACGCGGTTCTGACTACTTCTCAGACCACCGCAGCTTAGCGCCGGGACTAAAATGGCGCGCCCGACAGGATTCGAACCTGAGACCTCTGCCTCCGGAGGGCAGCGCTCTATCCAGCTGAGCTACGGGCGCTTAGCGCCGTTGCGGGGCTGGATATTACGTACCTCCGCCCCCGCTGTCTAGTGCTTTTTTGAAAAAAATGCGCGTTTGGTTATGGTTTGCACATTTTGCCGCTTATTCCTCCACTTTCTGGGCGGAGCCACGGCGGCCCAGGCCAAAAAGCTTATAGGCAGCCGTCACGGCGGCCAGGAAGATCATCCCGACAAACAGCGACATGCGGGTATCTTCATTAAAGTACATTCCAATTAATACGCAAATCAGGAACGCCATCGTTAAATAGTTCGCATACGGGAACAGAATGGAGCGGAACGGATGGCTGGCAATCGCCTGTTTGTGCGCCTGACGAAAACGCAGCTGGCTAATCAGAATAACAAACCACGGCACCATTCCCGGCAGCACGCTGGCACTATAAACATAAACGAACACGCGCTGCGGATTCGGGATGATGTAGTTCAGGCAAGAGCCAATCAGCAGGATCACAATCGACACCGCCACGCCCGCCACGGGGACCCCCACGCGGGAGACTTTGCCCATCGCTGCCGGCAGCTGTTTGTTTTGCGAGAGCGCGTAAAGCATGCGTCCGCAGCTGTACATCCCGCTGTTACAGCCCGAGAGCGCCGCCGTCAGCACCACAAAGTTGATAATCGCGGCTGCCGCCGTGATGCCAATCTTAGCGAAGGTTAAGACAAACGGGCTGCCGGTAGTGCCGATCTCGTTCCAGGGGAATATGGTGACGATAACAAAGATCGCACCCACGTAGAAAATCAGGATACGCCACAGCACCTTGCCAACCGCGCTACGCAGCGTGACCTGTGGGTTTTTCGCTTCACCCGCGGTAATGCCGATCAGCTCAACGCCCTGATAGGATGCCACCACGATACAGAGCGCCGTCAGGAAGCCCTTCCAGCCGCCCGCAAAGAAGCCGCCGTGCTCTGTCAGGTTACCAAAACCGATGGCGTGCCCGCCGTTACCGAAGCCAAAGAAGATGACGCCGAGGCCCACGACAATCATCACGATGATAGTGGTGACTTTGATCATCGCAAACCAGAACTCGATTTCGCCGTAAAGACGAACGGCGGCAAGGTTCGCCAGCGCTACCAGCCCTACGGCGATAAGCGCGGGTATCCACTGGGCCATCTCCGGGAACCAGAACTGCACGTAGACCCCGATGGCGGTGATCTCTGAAATGCCGACGGCCATCCACATAAACCAGTACGACCAGGCCGTGAGATAGCCGAAAAACGGGCTCATATAACGGTGGGCGTAAACGGCGAAAGAGCCCGTCACCGGCTCCAGGAACAGCATTTCGCCCATGGAGCGCATGATGAAGAAGACGAACAGCCCGGCAATGATATAGGCCAGCAGCACGGAAGGCCCCGCCCACTTCAGCGTGCTTGCCGAGCCCATAAACAGGCCAACGCCGATAGTTCCGCCCAGCGCGATCAATTCAATATGTCGAGCTTCCAGCCCACGCTGAAGCTCCGGTTTTTTCTCTGCCATAAATCCTCGGTTGTGTTTGCTGTTTCCCGACTTGCTGCCGGTTATTATTTTTGAGGGGTAGTGAAATACGGAGCGAATGGTTTCTTAAATTCTGGCAAATGGCAAACAATGCATTAAAAAAATGAATGCATTGCACATAAACTCAGCAGTTTTGCGGGAGGCGTTGCAGCGCGAACAGCAGATCGCGCTGCCTTGTGGTTACATTTTTCCGGTGTAGTGCCAGGCGAGGTAGCGCAGCAGACGAATCTGCCGTTTGATACGCGTCGGCTGGGAAAGCAGGCGGTACAGCCACTCCAGCCCAAGGTTTTGCCAGACCTTTGGCGCACGCTTAACGTGGCCGGTAAAGACGTCGTAGGTGCCGCCCACGCCCATATAAAGCGCGTCCGGGCTGACCAGACGGCAATCACGCATCAGGATCTCCTGGCGCGGTGATCCCATGGCAACGGTGACAATTTTCGCCCCGCTGTCGCGCACGCGCTCAAAGAGCGCCTGGCGGTCTTCCGGCCTGAAGTAGCCATCCTGGCTGCCCACGATGTTAACGTTCCACTGGCTGCGCAGCTTTTGTTCCGTCTGCGCCAGCACCTCGGGCTTACCGCCTATCAAAAACACCGGCGTGCCTTCAGCCCCTGCGCGCTCCATAAGCCGCTCCCAGAGATCGGCTCCCGCCACGCGAGAAACATTAGCGCCAGGAAACTTTTTCCGGATTGAACGCACCACGCTTATACCGTCTGCGTATTTGAACTCCGCGGCCTCAATCAGGCCTTTCACTTCCGCATTGTCCTCAACCGCCAGCATTTTTTCTGCGTTGATGGCCACCAGCGTGCCCGATTTCATCTGCCCGTCCGCGAACAGAAAATCCAGCGCATGTTGCATATCGCGCCAGCCGATAAGCTGTAGCCCACGCAGCGCATAACGCGGTGCTGAAGTTGTATCCGTCATGATAATCCCTACTCAGACTTGCGGCAGCGTTGTGCTGCCCTGTGGCTCACGTCTGTGCACAAGCCCTGCACTTTCAAACAGCCAGTACAGGAGTTTTGCCAGCAGCAGACAGATGCCGAAAACGACCATAAAGAACACCACGCGTGAGACGAACGAATCTAGCCCCTCGCGCGCCAGAACGATCATATTGAAAATGGCACCGAAACAGAAACTGTGCAAAACAGCGGCTTTGTAGCGGTTGGTCTCTTCATTGCCCAGCGTGTACAGCCAGTCGAACCATTTTATTATCAGCCCTACCGCGATCGCGCCAGGCAGGATAAACCAGTTACCGCCCATCACTACCAGCGAGCCGATCAGGGTTGGCGAAATCGCCAGACCTGAATGGTTGTTCAGCACTTCCCAGGTGAAATAGTTCGCCGTGTTGAGGACAATACCGGGGCGATCGGGCCACAGCCACGACGGGATAAAGACGTAAAAATCTCGCGCAATCGGCGCCAGCCCCTGGAATTCGATCTTGTCGTAGTTTTGCAGCAGTAGCGCCAGGTTTTCCCACGGAGAGAAGGTATCGCGCGTGAGGTACAGGAAGGTGTAAAACGCTTCGTCGCCGGCCACGTTCAATCCATAGCGCTTCAGCGCCAGCCAGAACATCCCCACAATGCCAAAGACGCCTGCCGCCACCAGCATCCACAGGGAGATCCAGCCGCGAATAATGCCGATAAACAGGAAAATCGCGAAGGCGATAATGATGTTGGCGCGCGTACCGCCGACGATCATATAGGTCAGAATGCCAAACGCGACCGTGCTGACCAGGAAGAACAGCCAGGCTTTGCTGTCCTGACGCAGGAAAAAGACCATCAGCATCGCCGGAATGAAGAAGTAGAAGAAACGCTTAAGCGCGACTCCGGAGACTTCGGCGGAGAATATCTGGCTGTAGGACTGGAGCTTAAACAGCAGGAAGCCGTTATGCATGAAGAAAATCGCCACGCTGACCAGGGCGATGGTCATCAGCATGACCCACGTCAGATGGGTTTCTACCCGGTTCATGGTAAAAAGCGGGCGACGGGGCGTAGCGTCTTTCGCAGCCCGCAAGCGCGTTTTGTAGGTGACGTAGTACACCGCGTAGAAGCAGGTGGCAGAGAGCAACGCCTGCAGCAAAATGTCCGGTGGCGCGACGCCAACATCAAAGCGGAACACGAGGATGCTGGTCAGCGGGAAGCCAAAGAAAAAGGTCAGCAAAAACAGCAGCGAGAAGAATACGTTGAAGTTAAAACGTACGCGCCGGAACTCAAACCAGGTGAGCGTGGCGATAAACAGCGTGCTCAGCAGCCAGACCACCAGCAGGCCGCTAAACTGCAACTGGCTCATGCGTTGTCTCCTGAAGCAATACGCAGCGCGCGTTGCCACGGCGTAAGGTAGTTCGGGCTGAAAAAGTCGATGCTATTTTTATCCACCAGCGCGAGCTGGCGCTGTGCTTCCCGCACGACGTCGACATTTAGCGTGTCGGAGGTAAACAGGACCGGAATATGCTGCTCGGTCATGTCCTGCCAGAACGGGTTTTCGCGGTTGAGCACGCACGGCACACCCGCCTGAATCAGCAGACACAGCGTGCCAATCCCCTGCTGACGGGCAAAGATGAAATAGCCCAGATCGCATTTTCGCAGCAGTGCGAGGTAGTCATTAAATTCCAGCCTGTCGCTGAGAATGTGCAGGTTTTCCGCGCTAAACAGCGCAAGCCCCTGCTGGCGGACCTCGTCGATATAGGCGTCGTTGTTGGCGGGATAGCCCATCGGCACCACCACGCTTACCGTATCGCCAAACTGCTGATGCACCGCCCGGAGCGCCGCGACATGCTCGTTACTGCGATCGCCGGAATTCCCCACCAGGATGGTCAGCTTGCCCTCACGAACCGCGTCATTCGCCATGCCGTTCAGCGCCGGATCCATACGGGTTGGAAAATAAAGCAGCTCCCCGCGAACCTTCGGGTGCTGCCTGGCAAAGTAGTTGAGATCGCCCCGGGTGGCAAAAACACAGCCCACGCGCGCCTGCGCCAGACGACGCAGCGGATAGAAAAGACGGAATTTCCAGCCCCGGGAGACTTCGTAGAGATCGGCCCCCCAGATGTGCCAGCTGAACTGGGAAGGCTTGATCCCACCGCTTAACAGCGCCAGCCACAGCCCGGCGTTGAACTGTCCGTGGAAGAAGAAACGCTGGGTACGATCCGTTTTGGCTTTAGCCACGACGGCCTTCTTCAGTGCCGCTTTGTCTGGCCAGAACGTGATGTTCAGTGCCGGACACGCCGCGCTCAGGCCGTTATCCTTTCCAGCGACCATAAACTCGCGCGCATCGGGCGTGCCGGATGCCAGCTCATCGTTGAAGAAGCGAAGTACGGTCTGGTTATGATGCGGAATGTCCGATCCCAGTATGTGAATCAGTGCAGTCATGCGCGTTTACGCCAAAGTAAAAATACGCCGCAGCAGGCAGCGAAATAAACGATATAGGTTGCCATATAGGCCTGAGCCGCTCCCAGCGCGCCGTGGGCAGGGATCAGCCAGTGAGAAAACGCCGTCAGCAGCGCAAACTGGCTAATCTCTGCCAGGATATACAGCCGCAGCGACGCCTTCGCAATCACCAGATAGCCGAAAACGTAAGCCCCTACTTTCAGCACATCGCCGACCAGCTGCCAGGCAAACAGGTCGCGCATGGCGGTAAACTTCGCCGAGAACAGCAGCCAGATGGCGACATCACGCAATAGCCAGACGGTAAAGCTGGCGACCGCAACAGCTGGCAGCACAAAACGCAGGGAGCGAAAAATCTCGCGGGTAATATCCTGCCTGGAAGTCAGGCGCGATAAGGTTGGCAGCAAATAGACGCTAAAGGAAGCCGTAATAAACTGTAGGTAGGCGTCGGAAATGCTGCTTACGCCCTGCCAGATTCCGACCTCGTCCCAGCTGTAATGCGCCGCCAGCAGGTTTCGCATCATCACGTAGGCCACCGGAATCGTGACGGAAGTGATGAGGGCCATCAGCGTAAATTTCGCCAGCTGGCCCGCCAGCATCTTGTCCCACTGCGGCTTCAGGTAGCTCAGCGGGACGTCGCCCCTGCGCATCACCATGAAGGCCGCCGGAATGACAACCAGGGCAGGCACCAGCGCCAGCCCCAGCAGCGCGCCTTCATAGCCGCCCAGCCGGTAGCAAAAATAGTAGGCAATCACGCCGATGACGCTACCGAGGATGAGCGCCAGCGCATTCCCGGCGGCATCGCGGAAGCCTTTCATCAGCGCCAGCAGCAGGTTCGCCCAGGCGATGCCCATCTGAACGAGCGCCACCAGCCGCACAAGCCCCTGATAGTGCGAGTGTCCGAACAGCCCCTGGCTAATCGGTGCTGCCGCCAGCAAAAATACCGCAGCCAGCAGCGTGGAAAAGCCCAGCACCATGGCAGAAGAGGTGCCCACCACGGTCCGGAGCTTTTCGGCATCGTCGCGATGCTGGGCGACGTATTTGGTCACGCCGTTGAATATCCCGGCGCCTGCCAGAACGCCAAGCACCGTGACCAGCTGGCGGAAATTTCCCGCCAGACCAACGCCTGAAGGGCCAAATGAGACGGCCAGCAGCTTGACGACCAGCAGCCCGGCGCCAATTTTTACAAGCGTGGACGCTGCCGTCCACACCGACGCTTTTGCCAGAGACATATCAGCCGAAATAACTCAGAAGCGTATTGATTACCGTACGCTGGTTCACCGGCGCGAGGTTGTAGAACAGAGGCAGGCGGAGCAGGCGTTCGCTCTCTTTGGTGGTGTAGCGGTCTTCACCGGCAAACGTCCCAAACGCTTCTCCAGCCGGGCTGGAGTGCAGCGGGATATAGTGGAATACCGCCATAATTTCCGCCTCTTTCAGCCAGGCGATCAGCTTGCTGCGATCGTCGTTATCGTGCAGCTTGATGTAGAACATATGGGCATTGTGGACGCAGTCTGCCGGAATGGTCGGCAGCTCAATACGTCCCGCTTTCGCCAGCGGCTGCAGCGCGTCGTAGTAGGTTTGCCACAGGGACAGGCGTTGCAGATTGATACGCTCTGCCGCTTCAAGCTGCGCCCACAGGTACGCGGCCTGCAAATCTGCCATCAGGTAGCTTGAGCCGATATCGCGCCAGGTGTACTTGTCCACCTGACCACGGAAAAACTGGCTGCGGTTGGTCCCTTTTTCACGGATCACTTCCGCACGCTCAACCAGCGCACGATCGTTAATCAGCGTCGCGCCACCCTCACCGCCTGCGGTGTAGTTTTTGGTTTCGTGGAAGCTAAAGCAGCCGATATGGCCGATGGTTCCCAGCGCGCGACCTTTGTAGGTGGACATCACGCCCTGCGCGGCGTCTTCCACCACGAACAGGTTGTGCTTTTTGGCGATCGCCATGATGGTGTCCATTTCACAGGCCACGCCCGCGTAATGCACCGGGACAATCGCCCGCGTTTTGTCGGTGATGGCCGCTTCAATCAGCGTTTCGTCGATATTCATCGTATCCGGACGGATATCCACAAACACAATTTTTGCGCCGCGCAGGACGAACGCGTTTGCCGTGGAGACGAAGGTGTAGCTCGGCATAATCACTTCATCGCCGGGCTGAATATCCAGCAGCAGCGCCGCCATTTCGAGCGATGCGGTGCAGGACGGCGTCAGCAGTACCTTAGCACTCTGAAAACGTTGCTCCATCCACTGCTGGCAGCGACGGGTAAAACCGCCGTCGCCGCAGAGCTTGCCGCTGCCCATAGCGGACTGCATATAATCAAGTTCAGTGCCCACGACGGGAGGCGCGTTAAATGGAATCATTTTGTCACCTGTATAACCAGTAGGCGGTGGCGTCGATGCTGGCACCACTCGCGATATAACGTTTAAGCGCAGCGGTGTTGCCCATCTGGGTCGCTACCCGCAGCGTCGAAACCTGTTGTTGATGCGCCCAGTGCAGCGCCGCCTGCATGAGTTTCGCGCCCATGCCGCGACCGGCTAACAAACCGATGCGCGCTTCGCGCTCGTTGAGCTTGCGAAGCGAAACAAAGCCCTGAATCTGCCCCTCCGCAGCGCGGAACACCAGACAAACGTGGTCAAACGTGCCTTTAACCGCATTTTCAATCCACTGGGCATAAAAACGACCGCTGTCATCAGGTCCATACCAGGGCGCACGAAAGCGGCTCTGAGCGAAGGCCTGTGCCGCCATCTGGCGCAGCGCTGGAATGTCCTGCTCTGATGCCACTTCCGCGCCCGGGGTGCCGTGAAGGGTCACGTTAATGGAGAGATCGACCTCACCTTCAACCAGCCGGAATCCGTGCTGCTGGAGCGCGTCCAGCAGATCGGCGCGGTCCGCCGGGATCTTCGCCTGTACGCGCTGCCAGGCGCTGAAGTCTGCGTCCTGCAACGCGGGGGCATTCTCGCGCAAACGTACTATCGCCGAAGGGCGGGAAAAAAATGCGCTTTCCCACTCAAGCGATTCCAGCACGCCGTTGAGCGTACTCAACGCCACACGCCTTTAGTATCAACAATATACTTCTGGGATACGGCATCACCGGAAACGGCTTTAAACGCGTTGTGATCCACCAGCAGCACCAGCACGTCAGCCGTCGCCAGCGCGTTATCCAGTGCGGTAAGGGTACAGTGGCCCGCAAGTTTTGCCGGCAGCTCATGAATATTCGGCTCAACCACCAGCGTTTCACCGCTGTGCCAGTGGGCGATCGTTTCGGCAATGGCCATCGCCGGGCTTTCGCGCAGATCGTCAATATTCGGTTTGAATGCCAGGCCAAAGCAGGCAATTTTCAGCTCGCTCGCGCGCTTGCCGCTCTCGGCCAGGCAATCGGCAACCGTGGCTTTAACCTGATTAAGCACCCACTGAGGTTTGTAGTCGTTCACTTCGCGCGCGGTACGGATCAGGCGCGCCTGTTCCGGGTTTTGCGCCACGATAAACCACGGGTCGACCGCAATACAGTGCCCGCCCACGCCCGGCCCCGGCTGAAGAATATTCACGCGCGGATGGCGGTTAGCAAGGCTAATCAGTTCCCAGACGTTAATCCCCCGATCGGCGCAAATCAGCGACAGCTCGTTTGCAAACGCGATGTTGACGTCGCGGAAGCTGTTTTCCGTCAGTTTGCACATTTCGGCGGTACGCGAGTTGGTCACCACGCATTCGCCTTCAAGGAAGATCTTATACAGCTCGCTGGCGCGCGCGGAGCAGACTGGCGTCATGCCGCCAATCACGCGGTCATTTTTAATCAGTTCCACCATCACCTGGCCCGGCAGCACGCGCTCAGGGCAGTAGGCGATATTGATGTCGGCCTGTTCTCCCGCCTGCTGCGGGAAGCTGAGGTCGGGACGCGCCTCGGCCAGCCACTGCGCCATTTGCTCGGTTGCCCCAACAGGCGAAGTGGACTCAAGGATTACCAGCGCGCCTTTCCTGAGCACGGGCGCAATTGATTTTGCTGCCGCCTCGACGTAAGCCATGTCTGGCTCATGATCGCCTTTAAACGGGGTGGGAACAGCAATCAGGTACGCATCGGCTTCCACCGGCGTAGTGCTGGCACGCAGGAAGCCACCTTCCACCGCCTTTTTCACCACGCGATCGAGATCGGGCTCCACGATATGAATTTCGCCACGGTTGATGGTTTCCACCGCGCGCGCGTTGATATCAACGCCGACAACCTGCTTTTGACGAGAGGCAAAGGCCGCGGCGGTAGGCAGCCCGATATAGCCAAGACCAACGACAGAGATGGTAGTAAAACTCATAGCGTTACCCGATTGTGTTTAAGTGCGTGCAAAATACGACCACAAGCCTGGCCATCACCGTACGGGTTATGGGCCCGGCTCATCGCCTGATACTCTTCTTCGTCATGCAGTAAGCGCGTGACCTCTTCGACAATACGGCGCGGATCCGTTCCCACCAGACGTACCGTACCGGCAGTCACCGCTTCCGGACGTTCGGTGGTTTCACGCATCACCAGCACCGGCTTGCCGAGGGATGGCGCCTCTTCCTGAATACCGCCGGAATCGGTCAGGATCAGCCAGGCGTGGTTCATCAGCCAGACAAACGGCATATAGTCCTGCGGCTCAATCAGGAGCACGTTCTCCACGTGGCCCAGGATACGGTTGACCGGTTCACTGACGTTAGGGTTGAGGTGCACCGGATAGACAATCTGCACATCGTCGTTCTGCGCGGCGATTTCAGCCAGCGCATGGCAGATGTGCTCAAAGCCACGACCAAAACTTTCGCGGCGGTGCCCCGTTACCAGAATCGTTTTCTTGCCGTTGTTCAGGAACGGATAGCGTGCAGCAAGTTCAGCCTGAAGCTCGCTGTTAGCCAGCACGCGGTCACGCACCCAAATCAGCGCGTCAATAACCGTATTGCCGGTAACAAAGATTTTGCTGTCGCTGATGTTTTCTCGCAGCAGGTTCTGACGTGAGTTTTCGGTTGGCGCAAAATGGTACATTGCCAGGTGACCGGTGAGCGTGCGGTTGGCCTCTTCCGGCCACGGGGAATAAAGATTGCCGGTACGCAGACCCGCTTCAACATGGCCAACAGGGATACGCTGGTAGAACGCGGCCAGGCTGGTCGCCACGGTGGTGGTGGTATCGCCGTGCACCAGCACCACATCTGGCCTGAACGACTCAAGGATAGGCTTTAACTCTTGCAAGATACGGCAGGTAATTTCCGTCAGTCCCTGCCCCGGTTTCATAATATTTAGATCGTAATCCGGGACGATAGAAAAGAGGGTTAAAACCTGATCGAGCATCTCGCGGTGCTGGGCAGTCACGCAGACTTTCGCTTCAATATCAGGATCTCTGGCCAGCGCATGAACCAGAGGCGCCATCTTAATGGCCTCCGGCCTGGTGCCAAATACGGTTAGTACTTTCACATCGATTCTCTTCGATTAGACGATGAAGGCCGCAGCCTTCATCGTAGACGGCGTTCTTAGTTTGTGCGGCGACGCATTAACGCCACGCCAGCGCCAGTCAGTGCGCCCACAATCCCCCACATGATCATCAGGAATGCGCGACGCGGACTATCGCGTTTTACAGGTTCTTCAGGCGTTCTCAAATAACGATAGGTCTGAAAACGCGGATCCAGCGTTGGACCAACGTTGAGCGTGTTGAGCATGGCGCGGTTTTGGTCGTAATCAAGATCGAAATCAGGGCCAACGGCCTGGATATTTTCCAGCCGGGCCTGAAGCATTGGACGACCAAGGAGGAACATTTCTGAGTCAGGGAGTTCGTCAGCGGGAACATCCGTTTCGCTACGGGAAATATTGTGCTGTTCCGCAATTTTCAGTGCCTGCTCAATGTTATGCACGCGTCGCGCGAAGATAGCTTTTGCGACCTCTTCCTGACGTTTCACCTGCGCTTTCATCTGGATAGTACGCGCAGCCCAGGCGCCTTTAAGTTCGTCATTCAGATGACTCGCCGCGCGCTGGCTGGCAAACGCGACATACTGACGCAGAAGATTATTGGCATCCGGCGCCGTTTCCGCGATCAGCTTTACGCTGTCGCTGACATTACGGAGTGCATCACCAGGCATAAACTGAATGTTGTTGATTAAATCATCCAGCAGCGCGGCATCCGCTTTGCTGTTACCGACCATGCGCTGCTTGTAGTAGTCCGTCTGGGACCAGAAATCACGGCGCGTATCCCATGACGCCAGCTGCATCACGAACTCTTTGTAGGATTCATCCATGACCGAGGCCTGATCCGGGGTCGCCAGATTGGCCTTGATATCAAGATTACGCAGGAACTGCTGCTGGGAGTAGTATCCTCCGAGCATATTTACCGTTGGTCGGTCCGTGATCGCCGTGGCGCTCCACTCCTGTTTTGCGAAGAAGGTGTAGGCTAGCGCCAACAGTGCGAACCCCAACGCGATCCCCACAATCCACAGCTTGCCTCGCCAAAGCACTCGAAACAAACCACGAATATCCAGCTCGTTCTCAGTTACCACTGATTTCGCTCCCGCCAACGGTTGAGTCATCATAGTCCCGGTTTTACTTAGTTAATGTTGTGTTTTTGCCACTGTTACGACGCATCCTGCGTTTTAAACGTTTAATGAAACGCGCGACTTTCCATGCACGCTTGATGCAGTAACCGTACATGAAAAATGCTAGCAAGAATAATACCAACATTACCCATTCAGGAATGAAATGTGCGTATTCCGCAGCAACGCCGATGGCAGCCAGAATGGCAGCCGCAAGCGTAATCAGCACAAATGCCTGACGGGACGTGAAACCGGCGCGCATAATCAGATGGTGAATATGCTGACGGTCGGGGGAGAATGGGCTCATCCCTTTACGCAGACGGCGGTACATAATGGCAACCATGTCCATCAGCGGGATAGCAATAATCCAGAGCGCCGTTACCGGGCTAATAGGATGCGTTTTACCCTGAGTGGTCTCCAGCAGAACCCAGATAACCGTAAAGCCAATCAGCGTACTGCCCGCATCGCCCATAAAGACCTTATAGCGACGTCCTAACACACCCAGGTTGAGGCAAATGTAAGGCAGGATGGCGGCAATCATGGCAAAGCACCACATTGACAGGCTGTACTGGCCGTCAAACCATAAAATGATGCCGATAGCGCCAAACGAAACAGAGGACAACCCGCCAAGCAGGCCGTCTATACCGTCAACCATGTTGAAGGCATTGATGGCGGCCCAGACGGCAAACAGCGTCAGGAAGAAGCCGAATGGCCCAAGCACAAGCTCCCAGGGACCAAACACGTAGCCCAGGCTTCTGAGATAGAGACCGCCCACCACCATCATAATGATGCCGATGGCCGCCTGTACCGTGGCGCGGAACTTCACGCTGATATCAAAACGGTCATCAAGGGCGCCGACTAACACCAGCACGCCTGCACATGCCAGGTAGAGCGCGGCATGAGGAATGTAGTAATCCGCGATCCCGAATGTGAAACAGATGCCTGCGTACACCGAAATACCGCCCACCAGCGGAATAAGCCCCTGATGGCGTTTACGGAAATTCGGTTTGTCCACTAACCCAATTCTTTTTGCTACCTTGCGCGCAATGAACAAAAAACAGGTTGTGAATAAAAAAATACTGATCAGCTCAGTTACTGCAGTGAGTAGATTCACAATGGATTGCTCTCAACAAATGTTAGTCCCGGAAGTATAACCATGAAGCCTCTGCCTCAGAAGGATTAAAGACGGCCTCTCACAACTCCCTTTGTATATTTTTCAATCAATTATTTCTTTGACTGTACAAACCTGCTTATTGTCGCACCGACCGGTCAAAATTGGGAGTGTGTGGTAATAGCGTATAGTCCATAAATAAAAAACGCCACGTAAAAACGTGGCGTTTACTGGGAATATTTGCGTTACGAGCGTTTCATCATGTCGAAGAAATCGTCGTTCGTTTTGGTCATCGCCAGTTTGTTAATGAGGAATTCCATGGCGTCGATCTCACCCATTGGGTGAATGATTTTGCGCAGGATCCACATTTTCTGTAGCTCTTCCTGAGTGGTAAGCAGCTCTTCTTTACGGGTACCGGAACGGTTGTAGTCGATAGCCGGGAAGACGCGTTTTTCTGCGATCTTACGAGAAAGGTGCAGCTCCATGTTGCCTGTCCCTTTAAACTCTTCGTAGATAACTTCGTCCATTTTGGAGCCCGTATCGATCAGCGCCGTCGCGATAATGGTCAGGCTACCGCCCTCTTCCACGTTACGCGCCGCACCGAAGAAACGCTTCGGACGATGCAGGGCGTTGGCGTCCACACCACCGGTCAGTACTTTACCGGAAGCCGGCACCACGGTGTTGTAGGCACGCGCCAGACGCGTAATGGAGTCGAGGAGGATGATCACGTCTTTTTTGTGCTCAACCAGGCGTTTTGCCTTCTCGATAACCATTTCGGCAACCTGAACGTGGCGAGATGCCGGTTCGTCGAAGGTAGACGCAACCACTTCACCTTTCACCAGACGTTGCATCTCGGTCACTTCTTCAGGACGTTCGTCAATCAGCAGCACCATCAGCACGCAGTCTGGGTGGTTGTAGGCAATGCTCTGCGCGATGTTTTGCAGCAGCATGGTTTTACCCGCTTTTGGCGGTGCCACAATCAGACCACGCTGACCACGACCGATTGGCGAGGCCAGATCCAGAACGCGAGCGGTTAAGTCTTCAGTAGACCCGTTACCACGCTCCATGCGCAGGCGAGAGTTCGCGTGCAGCGGCGTTAAGTTCTCGAACAGGATCTTATTGCGCGAGTTTTCCGGTTTGTCGTAGTTAACTTCGTTAACCTTCAACAGCGCAAAGTAGCGTTCACCCTCTTTTGGAGGACGAATCTTACCTGAAATGGTGTCACCAGTGCGGAGGTTGAAACGGCGGATTTGGCTAGGGGATACGTAGATGTCGTCAGGGCCGGCGAGGTAGGAGCTGTCTGCAGAGCGGAGGAAACCAAATCCGTCTTGCAATATCTCCAGCACACCGTCGCCAAAGATATCTTCGCCACTCTTAGCGTGCTGCTTCAGGATGGCGAAAATGATGTCCTGCTTGCGCATACGAGCCTGGTTTTCCAGTCCCATATTTTCGCCGAGAGTGATCAGCTCAGAAACCGGCGTATTCTTTAATTCGGTAAGATTCATAATGGTGTGGGTTCTTAAACTCGGGGTGATTCTCGAACTTAATGTTGTGAATGGTATGGCAGGGTCATCCATGCCTGTTTAGCGGCCATCACCTCATGTCTGTTCGCTGTCTGGTCACAGGGAAAGAACGCAGAACTGAAACGACAAGACGGATTGAGTGACAAGCCCGGAATCTAGCAACTTCACGCAATGTTTATGTTAACAACGGGAAGTATCGGGTAAAACAAGATTCAAACAACAAGATATGTTTAAAACGTAGTCATAGCTAACTTAGCACGACTAAAGCCGGGCGTCCAGAGTTCACCATTAATTAGGCGATCTGGACGCTCGGCTGAGAAACCTTACGCCAGGTTAGCGTCCAGGAACTCTTTCAGTTGACCTTTGGACAGTGCGCCCACTTTGGTCGCCGCCACGTCGCCGTTTTTGAACAGCAGCAGGGTCGGAATGCCACGGATACCGTATTTTGGCGCGGTGCCCGGGTTCTGGTCGATGTTCAGCTTGGCAACGGTCAGTTTGCCCTGATATTCGTCAGCGATTTCATCCAGAATCGGAGCGATCATTTTGCAAGGACCACACCATTCAGCCCAGAAATCAACGAGGATCAGCCCGTCAGCTTTAAGTACGTCCGTGTCAAAACTGTCGTCAGTCAGGTGAATAATTTTATCGCTCATATATAACTCCACAGGAATAAGCCTGGTACGTTGGTTTTATCTCCACCAACGACGTGTTGATGTCGCATTAACCAACTAAAGGTTGACTTTATTTCACCGGATACGCTTTCGTAAAGCAATAGTAAGCTGATATTCTACCACACTATGAGCAAAACACATTTAACAGAACAGAAGTTTTCCGACTTCGCCCTGCACCCGAAGGTGATCGAAGCCCTTGAAACAAAAGGGTTTCATAACTGCACGCCCATTCAGGCTCTCGCCCTGCCGCTGACGCTGGCCGGTCGCGACGTTGCAGGGCAGGCGCAAACCGGTACCGGCAAAACGATGGCGTTTTTAACGTCAACGTTTCATTATTTACTTTCTCACCCGGCGATTGCAGACCGCAAAGTTAACCAGCCGCGCGCGCTAATTATGGCCCCGACGCGAGAACTGGCGGTACAGATCCACGCAGACGCTGAGCCTCTGGCGCAAGCCACCGGCCTGAAACTCGGCCTGGCCTATGGCGGGGACGGCTACGATAAGCAACTGAAGGTGCTGGAAAGCGGCGTGGATATCCTGATTGGGACCACTGGCCGTCTTATCGACTACGCCAAACAGAACCATATCAACCTCGGCGCAATCCAGGTGGTGGTGTTGGATGAAGCAGACCGCATGTACGATCTGGGCTTCATCAAAGACATCCGCTGGCTGTTCCGCCGTATGCCTGCCGCAGACCAGCGTCTGAACATGCTGTTCTCCGCAACCCTGTCATATCGCGTGCGTGAACTCGCATTCGAGCAGATGAACAACGCCGAATATGTAGAAGTGGAACCGGAGCAGAAAACCGGCCACCGCATTAAAGAAGAGCTCTTCTATCCATCTAATGAAGAGAAAATGCGCCTGCTGCAAACGCTGATTGAAGAAGAGTGGCCGGATCGCGCCATTATCTTTGCGAACACCAAGCACCGCTGTGAAGATATCTGGGGCCACCTGGCGGCAGATGGTCACCGCGTAGGCCTGCTGACCGGCGACGTTGCGCAGAAAAAACGCCTGCGTATTCTCGAAGAATTTACCCGCGGCGACCTCGATATTCTGGTCGCAACCGACGTGGCGGCCCGTGGCCTGCATATTCCAGCCGTGACGCACGTCTTTAACTACGACCTGCCAGACGACTGCGAAGACTATGTACACCGTATCGGTCGTACCGGTCGTGCGGGCGCAAGCGGTCACTCTATTAGCCTCGCGTGTGAAGAGTATGCGCTGAATCTTCCGGCCATTGAGACCTATATCGGTCACTCTATTCCGCAGAGCAAATACAACCCGGACGCGCTGTTAAGCGAGCTGCCGCCGCCTAAGCGCCTGACCCGCCCGCGCTCCGGCAATGGCCCGCGTCGTTCCGGCGGCGCACCGCGTAATCGTCGTCGTTCAGGTTAAGAAAATATGCTCAGCTCCACCTCGCTTTATGCGGCAATCGATCTCGGTTCGAATAGCTTTCATATGCTGGTTGTGCGCGAGGTGGCAGGAAGCATACAAACGCTGACGCGCATCAAGCGCAAGGTCCGCCTCGCGGCGGGCCTGAGCGGCGATAACCACCTCTCTCCTGAAGCCATGGAACGTGGCTGGCAGTGCCTGCGTCTGTTTGCCGAACGTCTGCAGGATATCCCCCTCAGTCAAATTCGCGTTGTTGCCACGGCAACCCTTCGTCTGGCGGTTAACGCTGGCGATTTCATAGCCAGAGCGCAGGACATTCTGGGCTGCCCGGTGCAGGTCATCAGCGGTGAAGAAGAAGCGCGCCTGATCTATCAGGGTGTAGCGCACACTACCGGCGGCGACGATCGCCGTCTGGTCGTGGATATTGGCGGAGCAAGTACCGAACTGGTGACCGGCACGGGCGCACAGGCTACGTCGCTTTTCAGCCTGTCGATGGGCTGCGTGACCTGGCTGGAGCGTTACTTTACCGACCGCAACCTTGCGAAAGAAAACTTCGATGAAGCGGAAAACGCTGCACGTGAAGTGCTGCGCCCGGTCATGGACGAACTGCGCTATCACGGCTGGAAAGTCTGCGTAGGGGCATCCGGAACCGTACAGGCGTTGCAGGAGATCATGATGGCGCAGGGGATGGACGAGCGAATCACGCTTGCCAAGCTCCAGCAGCTGAAACAGCGCGCCATCCAGTGTGGTCGCCTGGAAGAGCTTGAAATTGAGGGGCTGACGCTCGAACGCGCGCTGGTTTTCCCAAGCGGGCTCGCCATTCTGATCGCCATTTTCACCGAGCTGAATATCCAGTGTATGACGCTGGCAGGCGGCGCGCTGCGCGAAGGTCTGGTTTACGGAATGCTGCACCAGTCTGTCGATCAGGACATCCGTAGCCGCACGCTGCGTAACGTTCAGCGCCGCTTTATCGTCGATACCGACCAGGCGCAGCGGGTGAGCCAGCTGGCCTCATTGTTTGCCGATCAGGTAAAGAAAAGCTGGGATATTGAACCTTTAAGCCGCGATCTGCTGCTTAGCGCCTGCGCGTTACATGAAATTGGTTTGAGCGTGGAGTACAAGCAGGCGCCGCTGCACGCGGCCTGGCTGGTGCGCAATCTCGATTTGCCGGGCTTTACGCCCGCGCAGAAGAAGCTGCTGGCCACCCTGTTGCTGAACCAGACCAACGCCGTCGATCTCTCTTCGCTTCATCAGCAGAACGCTGTGCCCCCGCGCGTGGCCGAGCATCTTTGCCGCCTGCTGCGCCTGGCCATTCTGTTTGCCAGCCGCCGTCGCGATGATTTGCTGCCGGACATTACGCTGGTGGCGGACGACGAGAAACTGACGCTGACGCTACCGAAAAACTGGCTTGAAGATCACCCGCTTGGCGCAGAACTGGTTGAGCAGGAGTTCCAGTGGCAAAGCTATGTGCACTGGGCGCTTGAGGTGAAGTAATCGTCTGTACAGTGCCGGGGGCGCTTACCCGGCCTGCAAAAATTATCCTTTCTCTTTGGCTTTTGCCAGCATCGCGCGAATGTTTGCCACGTTTGCCTGGCCTTTGTGCATGCGCTCTTCAGCGGTAATGACTTTGCGTTCCTGCTCCCAGATAAGATCGTCCTGCGGCAACTCCAGCAGGAAACGGCTCGGCTCCGGGCGCACCAGCTCGCCGTACTGGCGGCGCTCTTTGCACAGCGTGAACGTCAGCTCTTTCTGCGCACGGGTGATCCCCACGTAGGCCAGACGGCGCTCTTCGTCGACGTTATCTTCATCGATGCTGCTCTGGTGCGGCAGTAACCCCTCTTCCATACCCACCAGATAGACATACGGGAACTCCAGCCCTTTCGACGCATGCAGCGTCATCAGCTGAACCTGATCGGCCTCTTCTTCACTTTCGCCGCGCTCCATCATATCGCGCAGCGTGAAGCGGGTGACCACCTGCGTCAGGGTCATTGGCTCGTCTATCTCAGTACCCTCCAGCATTTCGGTCATCCAGCTGAAAAGCTGGTTAACGTTTTTCATACGCATCTCTGCCGCTTTCGGGCTGGCGGAGGTTTCGTACAGCCAGGATTCATAGTCAATGCCGTGGATCAGATCGCGCACCGCCGCCACGGGCTCGCGCTCGGCCAGGCGCTGCACCTCACCCAGCCAGTGGGTGAAGCGGGTCAAGGAGTCATAACCGCGCCCGGTCAGGGTCTGGCTCAGCCCCATGTCGAAGCTGGCGGTAAACAGGCTCTTGTTGCGGGTCATCGCCCATTCGCCCAGCTTTTGCAGCGTCGCAGGACCAATCTCGCGCTTCGGCGTGTTCACGATACGCAGAAAAGCACTGTCGTCGTCCGGATTCGTCAGCACGCGCAGATAGGCCAGCAGATCCTTGATTTCAGGACGCGAGAAGAACGACGTGCCGCCGGAAATTTTGTACGGAATGCGGTTCTGCATCAGCATCTTTTCAAAGACGCGGGACTGGTGATTACCGCGATAGAGGATCGCATAATCCTTGTATTCGGTTTTGTTGACGAAGTGGTGGGCAATCAGCTCCCCCGTTACGCGCTCCGCTTCGTGCTCTTCGTTATTGGCGCTAAGCACTTTCAGTTCGGTACCGTAGCCCAGCTCGGAAAACAGACGCTTCTCAAACACGTGCGGGTTATTGGCAATCAGGATGTTCGCCGCCTTCAGAATGCGTCCGGAGGAACGGTAGTTCTGCTCCAGTTTAATCACCTGCAACGCCGGAAAGTCTTTGCTCAGCAGCACCAGGTTTTGCGGACGCGCGCCGCGCCAGGAGTAAATGGACTGGTCGTCGTCGCCTACGACGGTAAAGCGCGCCCGCTGTCCTACCAGCAGCTTAACCAGCTCGTACTGGCTGGTGTTGGTATCCTGATATTCATCCACCAGCAGGTAGCGGATTTTGTTCTGCCAGCGCTCGCGCACCTCTTCGTTACGCTGGAGCAGCAGCGTCGGCAGCAGGATCAGGTCGTCGAAATCCAGCACGTTACACGCTTTCATATGCGCGTCGTACAGCCCGTAGCAGTGGGCAAAAATGCGATCGCGCTCGCCTTTGGCGCTCGCCGCCGCCTGGGCTGGCGTCATCAGATCGTTTTTCCAGTTGGAGATCGTCGAGATCAGCTGTTGCAGCAGAACCTTGTCGTCCTCAATCAGCCCTTCCGTCAGCTCTTTAAGCAGCGCCACCTGGTCAGTGTCATCGAAGAGCGAAAAGTTGGACTTCATCCCCAGCGCCGCGTATTCGCGCTTGATGATATCCAGACCCAGCGTGTGGAAGGTGGAGATCATCAGCCCGCGCGCCTCTTTACGGCCCAGCGTCTGGCCCACGCGCTCTTTCATTTCGCGCGCCGCTTTGTTGGTAAAGGTGACCGCCGCGATATGGCGCGCCTGGTATCCGCAGCCGCGAATCAGGTGGGCGATTTTGTTGGTGATCACGCGTGTTTTACCGGATCCCGCCCCCGCCAGCACCAGGCATGGTCCGGTGACGAATTCGACAGCTTGTTGTTGTCCGGGGTTTAAACGCATAAACGATCGCTCAATGAAAGTAGGGAGAGGAGGAAAAACGCGTGGTAGTATACCGATCGTAAACAAGTCGACTCAAGGCACGATCATGGCAAAAACAGCAGCAGCACTGCATATCCTTGTTAAAGAAGAGAAACTGGCACAGGATCTTCTGGAGCAGATCAAAAACGGCGCCGACTTCGGCAAGCTGGCGAAGAAGCACTCTATTTGCCCTTCAGGCAAACGCGGTGGTGATTTAGGCGAGTTCCGCCAGGGCCAGATGGTTCCGGCATTTGATAAAGTGGTCTTCTCCTGCCCGGTGCTGGAGCCAACCGGCCCGCTGCACACGCAGTTCGGATATCACATTATCAAAGTGTTATACCGCAACTAATCCAAAGCCCGGTGCATTCACTCACCGGGCTTTTTTTTCGGGATTGCCGGCGCTTAAATTCCATCGCCGTATTCGAAGGTGTGGTGGATCCCGTTGAAGTGCTGATCCATATCCATCGACGGTTTATCGCTGTCTGGCTTACCGACGATGCGCGCCGGGACGCCAGCGGCAGTGGTATGCGGCGGTACCGGCTGTAGCACAACCGACCCCGCGCCAATCTTCGCTCCGCGTCCGACTTCGATATTGCCCAGGATTTTAGCGCCTGCGCCAATCATCACCCCTTCACGAATTTTCGGATGGCGATCGCCGCTGGTTTTACCGGTACCGCCCAGCGTAACGGATTGCAGGATCGACACGTCATCCTCAATCACCGCCGTTTCCCCGACGACAATGCCGGTGGCGTGATCGAGCATGATCCCGCGGCCAATTTTCGCCGCCGGGTGAATATCGACCTGGAAGGTCACGGAGACCTGGTTTTGCAGGAAGATAGCCAGCGCGCGGCGGCCCTCTTTCCATAACCAGTGACCGATGCGGTAAGCCTGTAAGGCGTGAAAGCCTTTGAGATACAGCAGCGGCGTGGAATATTTATCGACGGCCGGGTCACGCGTGCGCACGGCCTGAATATCACAGGCGGCAGAGGCGATCATCTCCGGATCTGCGGCGTAGGCTTCTTCCACCACTTCGCGGATGGCGATAGCAGGCATGATAGGGGAAGCCAGCTTATTGGCGAGCATATAGCTCAGGGCGCTGCCGAGATTTTCGTGCTTGAGTAGCGTCGCGTGATAGAAACTGGCCAGCATAGGCTCACAGTCTGCCAAAGCTCGCGCTTCGGCTTTAATATTGTTCCAGACGATATCCAGTTCTTCACACGGCATTGCTTGCTCCAGACGATAGTTAATGACCAGCCAGTTCTGCGCTGGCTGGGTCATTCAGGTGACGATATTTCCCGGCTAATTGCTGCTGCGCTCGTCCTTGCGCGCACGACCTAATAAGGTCAATGCTGCCTCGCGCGCATTTTTTCCGCAATACAATACCTGATAAATTTCCTCGGTTATTGGCATTTCGACACCAAAACGGTGCGCCAATTCGCGAACTTCTTTGGTATTGCGATAGCCTTCAACCACCTGACCAATCTTCTCCTGCGCGCTTTTAACATCGCTGCCCTGTCCGAGCATCATGCCAAAGCGGCGGTTACGCGACTGGTTGTCGGTGCAGGTCAGCACCAGGTCGCCCAGGCCTGCCATCCCCATAAAGGTGGCCGGATCGGCACCCAGCGCTTCGCCAAGGCGGGACATTTCGGTCAGCCCGCGGGTAATCAGCGCCGTACGCGCATTCGCGCCGAAACCGATGCCGTCGGACATCCCGGCGCCAATAGCAATGACGTTCTTCACCGCACCGCCCAGCTGCACGCCGATAAAATCGGGGTTACTGTACACGCGGAAGCTCTTGCCGCAGTGCAGCAGCTGCTGGAGATCGTCGGAGAAGGCCTGGTCGGTGGATGCCAGCGAAATCGCTGTCGGCAGGCCAGCAGCCAGCTCTTTGGCAAAGGTCGGCCCGGAGATCACCGCCAGGGGGATCTCCGTACCCAGCGCTTCGCGGGCAACGTCCTGCAACAGACGTCCGGTTTCGGCTTCCAGCCCCTTCGTCGCCCACACAACGCGCGCATCCGCACGCATCAGCGGCTTAATCTGACGCAGCACTTCGCCAAACACATGGCTCGGCACCACAATCAGAATATTGCGGCTGGCGGCCAGCGCGGTCGCAAGGTCGCTTTCCAGATGCAGGGAATCAGGGAACGGAACGTCCGGGAGAAACGCCACGTTGCAGCGGTCGTGTTGCAGCGTCGCGATATGTTTTGGATCGTGGCCCCACAGGACCACGTCGTGACCATTTCTTGCCAGCGTGATGGCAAGAGCGGTGCCGTAAGAGCCGGCACCGATCACAGTCATTGACGCATTAACAGTGCTCATCAGGCATCCTGATGTTGTTCGGCACCTTCGCCAGCCTGCTGTTGCAGGTAGTTCATGAACAGCGCATCAAAGTTCACTGGCGCAAGGTTCAGCTGTGGGAACGTACCGCGAGAAACCAGGCTGGTGATGCATTCACGTGCATACGGGAACAGGATGTTCGGGCAGTATGCACCCAGGCAATGCGCCATCTGGTTGCCTTCAATACCGCCGATGGAGAAGATGCCGCCCTGCTGTACTTCGCACAGGAATGCAGTTTCTTCGCCCAGAGAAGCGGTTACGGTTACACGCAGTACGACTTCATACACGTCATCCGCCAGCTGGGTGGATGCGGTATCCAGATCAAGTTTAACCTCTGGCTGCCAGTCTTTCTGGAAAACGTGCGGCGCATTTGGCGCTTCGAAAGAGACATCCTTGGTGTAGATGCGCTGGATCTGGAAAGTCATTTCGGTGTTGTTTTGTTCTGACATGGAAAAACCCTTTTTAATTGTCCTAAAGTCTCTTAGCGCAGCAGCGGATCGAGTCCGCCACGCGCGTCGAGCGCATACAAGTCATCACAGCCGCCAATGTGCTGCGCATCAATAAAAATCTGTGGAACCGTCGTGCGGCCACTGCGTTGGATCATCTCTTCGCGTTTAATCGCGTCACCATCGATCGGCAGTTCCTTGAACGTTACGCCTTTGCTGGTCAGCAGCGCTTTCGCCCGGTGGCAGAACGGGCACGTTGCTTTGGTGTAGATCTCAATATTGGCCATCACTTAACTCCTTATTTGCCGCGCACTAAAGGAAGATTCTCCCCGCTCCAGCCGGAAATGCCTTCTTTCAGTACCGTTACGTTTTCAAAACCTGCTTTATGCAGTGCGTTGGCAGATTCCTGCGCCTGCATGCCGGTGCCGTCAACAACGATAATCGGCTGGGCTTTATGCTTCTCCAGCTCACCAATGTTGTTTGCTTTGATTTCCGCAGGCAGCAGGTTGATAGCACCTGCAATGTGGCCCTTACGGAAATCGTCGCGCTGACGCAAATCAACCACAACGGCGTCCTCTTTGTTGATCAGACGAGTCGCTTCACCGCGGGTGATCACCTTAATTTTAGACGTCAGTCCCTTAAATGTGGTGAACAGTACAGCGACCAGCAGGCCAATCCACGCGATGCTCAGGACCGGATGGCGGCTAACGAATTGCATAATTTCTTGCATGGGGGGTAACTACTCCCGACGTAGTGATTAAAAAAAACCAGGACAGGAGTATACCTGTGCGTTGTGGCAAATACAGCCAGCGACATAAAGCTAATCTATTTTCTGCGGCATGCCACGTAAAAAAAAGCCTCAAAATGTCCTGAGAACAGCATTGCCTCCGCTCTTTCTTTGATCTTCTGCGGCTATTTTATCGATTCAGCTGTAGTAAAATTACGCAAATTTTTTGTCTCTTGAGCATGAGGTTGTCGCAATGTCGGTGTCTAAAAAACCTATGGTACTGGTGATTCTGGATGGCTATGGCTACCGTGAAGATCAACAGGATAATGCCATTTTCAACGCCAAAACCCCGGTTATGGATGCGCTATGGGCAAAACGTCCCCACACGCTGATTGATGCGTCTGGCCTGGAAGTGGGTCTGCCAGATCGCCAGATGGGTAACTCTGAAGTGGGTCACGTTAACCTGGGTGCGGGCCGTATCGTTTATCAGGACCTGACGCGTCTGGACGTTGAAATCAAAGAACGTACCTTCTTTGCCAACCCAACGCTCACCGGGGCGGTTGATAAAGCCGTTGCCGCAGGTAAAGCCGTTCACATCATGGGCCTGCTCTCTGCGGGCGGCGTTCACAGCCACGAAGATCACATCATGGCGATGGTAGAGCTGGCCGCCGAGCGCGGTGCGGAAAAAATCTATCTGCACGCGTTCCTGGATGGCCGTGATACGCCTCCGCGCAGCGCTAAAGGTTCTCTGGAAGCGTTTGAAAACAAATTAGCCGCGCTGGGCAAAGGCCGCGTGGCGTCCATCATTGGCCGTTACTATGCCATGGATCGCGACAACCGCTGGGATCGCGTAGAGCAGGCCTATGACCTGCTGACCCTGGCAAAAGGCGAGTTCCAGTTCGCGACCGCCGTTGAAGGCCTTGAAGCCGCTTACGCGCGCGATGAAAACGACGAGTTCGTGAAGGCAACCGTTATCCGCGCTGAAGGCCAGGCCGATGCCGCCATGGAAGATGGCGATGCGCTGATCTTCATGAACTTCCGTGCTGACCGCGCGCGTGAAATCACCCGTGCCTTCGTCAACGCCGATTTCGACGGTTTCGCCCGTAAGAAGGTGGTGAAGATCGATTTCATCCAGCTGACCGAGTACGCAGCGGATATCAAAGCCCCTTGCGCTTATCCGCCCGCGTCGCTGGAAAATACCTTCGGTGAGTGGATGGCGAAAAACGATAAAACCCAGCTGCGTATTTCTGAAACTGAAAAGTATGCACACGTGACCTTCTTCTTTAACGGCGGCGTGGAAGAGCCGCTCAAAGGCGAAGACCGCATTCTGATTAACTCACCGAAAGTTGCGACGTACGATCTGCAGCCGGAGATGAGCTCTGCGGAGCTGACCAAAAAACTGGTGGCCGCGATCGAAAGCGGTAAATACGACACCATCATCTGTAACTACCCGAATGGCGATATGGTAGGCCACACCGGCGTGATGGAAGCCGCGGTGAAAGCGGTTGAAGCGCTGGATCGCTGCGTTGAGCAGGTTGCGAAAGCGGTCGAATCCGTAGGTGGCCAGCTGCTGATCACCGCCGACCACGGCAACGCGGAACAGATGCGCGATCCGGCAACGGGACAGGCGCACACCGCACATACCAACCTGCCTGTTCCGCTGATTTATGTAGGTGATAAATCAGTAAAAGCAGTGGAAGGCGGCAAGCTTTCCGACATCGCGCCAACCATGTTGTCGCTGATGGGTATGGAAATCCCTAAAGAGATGACTGGCAAGCCGCTGTTCATCGTGGAATAATCGCTCCCCATGAGGGGAAAGGCGATTTTTTCAATCACATGGGTCGTGAAGCCGCTTAGGTTATCAGTCAGACCTCTGCTTTACGCCAGCGCACTCAGCGCTGGCGTATTGCTGTGCGCCGCATCCGCCCACGCGGATGACCGCGACCAGCTTAAATCCATTCAGGCTGATATCGCCGCTAAAGAGCGCGCCGTACGCCAGCAGCAGCAGCAGCGTTCAGCCCTGCTTGCCCAGCTTAAAAAGCAGGAAGAGGCCATCTCCGCCGCCGCGCGTAAGCTGCGTGAAACGCAAAACACCCTTGCTCAGCTCAATAAGCAAATCGATGAAATGAACGCGTCGATTGCGAATCTGGAGCGTCAGCGTGACGCACAGGAGCGCAACCTTGCTGCACAGCTTGATGCCGCCTTCCGCCAGGGTGAGCACACCGGCCTACAGCTGATCCTCAGCGGTGAAGAGAGCCAGCGCGGGCAGCGCCTGCAAGCCTACTTTGGCTACCTGAATCAGGCGCGTCAGGAGACTATCGCGCAGCTCAAACAGACGCGCGAAGAGGTCACCACGCAAAAAGCCGAGCTGGAAGAGAAGCAGAGCCAGCAGCAGACGCTGCTCTACGAACAGCAGGCCCAGCAGGCGAAGCTTGAGCAGGCGCGGAATGAACGTAAAAAGACGCTCGCCGGACTGGAGTCCTCTATTCAGGCAGGACAAAGCCAGCTGAGCGAAATGCGCGCCAACGAATCGAAGCTGCGTAACAGCATCGCCCGTGCGGAAGCCGCGGCCAAAGCGCGCGCTGAAAAAGAGGCGCGTGAAGCACAGGCCGTGCGTAATAAGCAGCAGGAAGCCTCCCGTAAAGGCACCACCTATAAGCCTACTGAAAATGAACGTTCCCTGATGTCGCGTACCGGCGGCCTCGGTTCACCTCGTGGCCAGGCCTACTGGCCCGTTCGCGGTACGATTCTGCATCGCTATGGCGAACAGTTGCAGGGTGAGCTACGTTGGAAGGGGATCGTTATCGGTGCGTCTGAAGGTAGCGAAGTGAAAGCCATCGCCGATGGTCGCGTTATTCTGGCCGACTGGCTGCAGGGTTACGGACTTGTGGTGGTGGTTGAACACGGTAAAGGCGACATGAGCCTTTACGGCTACAACCAGAGCGCGCTGGTCAGCGTCGGCACTCAGGTGCGCGCCGGCCAACCCATTGCCCTTGTGGGCAGCAGTGGCGGTCAGGGCCGCCCGTCACTCTATTTCGAAATTCGTCGCCAGGGTCAGGCGGTCAATCCACAGCCGTGGTTGGGAAGATAAGTTTTGCTTCAATTTCGTCGAATTATTCTCTCCGTCGTCAGCGCGCTGGCGCTGGCTGCACCGGTTTATGCAGGCAAACTCGCGATAGTGATCGATGACTTCGGTTATCGCCCTCACTACGAAAATCAGGTGCTGGCGATGCCGCCAGCCATCTCCGTCGCCGTTCTTCCTAACGCGCCACATGCCCGTGAAATGGCGACGAAAGCCCATAATAGCGGCCATCAGGTCCTCATCCATCTGCCGATGGCGCCCCTCAGCAAGCAGCCGCTGGAAAAAGATACTCTGCGCCCGGATATGAGCAGCGACGAGATCGATCGCATCATCCGCGACGCCTATAACAAAGTGCCGTATGCCGTGGGCCTGAATAACCATATGGGCAGCGCGATGACCTCCAGCCTGTACGGCATGCTGAAAGTGATGCAGGCGCTGGAGCGTTACAATCTCTATTTCCTCGACAGCATGACCATCGGCAACAGCCAGGCAATGCGTGCCACTCAGGGGACGGGCGTGAAGGTCATCAAGCGCAAGGTCTTCCTGGACGACTCCCAGAACGAGGCGGATATCCGCGTGCAGTTCAACCGTGCGGTACAGCTGGCGCGCCGTAACGGGTCGGCGATTGCCATCGGCCATCCGCATCCGTCTACCGTACGCGTGTTGCAGCAAATGCTGCCGACCTTACCTGCCGATATTACGCTGGTGCGTCCGGGCGATCTGCTCAATGAACCTCAGGTGGATACGTCTCGTCCGGGTAGCGCGCAGCCACCAGCAACACAACCGCGTAATCCGTTCCGCGGCGTGAAGCACTGCACGCTGAAACAGCCGCCTGAACCGGTGCATGCAACCCGCTTCTTCACGGTAATCAGCGAAAGCGTGAGCCAGAGTACGCTGGTGCAGTATTTCCAGCATCAGTGGCAGGGCTGGGGGAAAAAGTCGTAACTATCTAATAAGATGTGAATCCGTATGCTTTCGGGCTGCGGGTTCCCCTTCATCCTGATGGCGATACCAGGCTTTGAAATATTTTAAAAAACTGTACAAGGTTGCATAGAGTCCCGTAACCACCCCAACTTTTCCCTGTCTCCATGCACCGCTAAATAAATACCATTTAAAGAAGGCGCCAATAGCACTGACGATACCGCGTACGATTGAAGGTCTGGGTGCCTGATACTTTACCACTCGCGATGTATACGTATTTAACTTATCAAACACTTCATGCAGGGAATAAAAGGTATCGTGTCGGACATGACCCGGTATTCGCATCACCTGCCCTGCACCAACGGCTTTATCATCTACTGGTCGATTGTTAAATGTGACATAACGACGATTGAATAACCTCAAGGGATAGTCAGGGGAAGAAACCGGGTAGATTGTTCGGGTGCGCTCGCCTAATACATACCAGTAACGAGACAGACTCCACCCCCAGTCTGCTGGAGGTTCCTCTCTGGATTTTAGCGCGATGATATATTCCAGGGTATCTTCATCCAGTATTTCATCACTGTCCATGCATAAAACCCAATCGTTACTTGACCGAGAAATGGCTATATTCATCTGTTCACCATGCATTGCATAGGGATGATAAATTGGTGAGATTCCATATTCTTCGAGAACAGATAACGTTTCATCATGGCTCCCGGAATCAACCACAACAATCTCATCCGCAATACGTATCAAAGGAGGTAAAACCTGATGTAACAAACGAGCAGAGTTGTACGTCAAAAGGCATACGGTTAGCTTGAACATATTGTCCCCTGATCTTAATCAATTCGATCATGAGAGGATAGCTTCAGCCATTACCACTGTCATATCCGGGTCTGAACCATAATTTTTATTTACAAAACGGTGCTGGCATTAGCGAGTAGGGGTGACGCACGTCAGAAACGGGATAAACCAGAGAGCATATGATTTAACTACTTGTTAAGTAACAATAAAATGATGCAGGCCCCTCTCTGGCATCGCAATCATTCCTTTTGGCAGACGTTAAGATTATACTATCGTCAATATACTGCTTAAGTTGGTTTGGCGCGAACATGAAGAAAATTATTAGTTACCTGAAGGAAATTAACAGGCAACGAAACCATAAAACGAAAGAATTAAAAAGACGGTTAAAGCTACTTTCAGTAGCGCGCCAGCTCCATGATAAGCGGCAGGAAAAAATTGATGTTTCCCGTGTGAAGCGCATCCTTTTCCCTTTTGTAGACCTTGGAATTGGTGATGCTGTTTGCCACACCGGGACCTGGCATAGTTTAAAAGAAGCAGGGTATACGCTGCAGGTCATCGTCGAGGAACGAAATCGCGATTTATTCGAAAAAATGACGGATATTGATGAAGTTTATATTGCTGATATCAATAACATCGATGCAATGAACACCATCGAGACAGATTTAGTCATTAGCCATTACGCATGGATGAAAAGAAAAGAATTGTTCAATACGCTTCTCCTGCGTAAAGTGCATTATAAATATGCCGTTGGATTTGGCGGCTGGCTGGATAAGCCTTATAACTTAATGTTGCCAATTGATTCCGAGTTCCACATTACCCATCCTCAAAAAGAAATACTTAACATATTGAATGTTAAGCCTGAATTCCTTCGTTATTCGTTACCCGATTTGCCGGAGCACGATGACTTTATTGACAGTTATCTGCAATCGCATTCTGGTAAAACGTGCGTTGTTCTCAATCCATTCGCAAGCGTTGCAGAGCGCAGCCTCTCGCCTTCACAGTTAGAAAAATTGGCGAATGAGATTACACAAAACCCAGATGTTCATGTGTTTATCATTGGCGAAGGTAAGAAACTTGCTGGCCTCCACATTGAAAATAGCCAGGTCACCATTTGTCGTTTCAACTCGCTCTGGGATGCCATAACACTTATCAAAAAAGCCGATTTGATTGTCTCTGTAGATACAGCCATCGTACATATCGCCTGCGCCTTTGATAAAAAACTTATTGCTATCTATTTTTCCATGCTGCTGGATCATAATAAAAAATTCGAAGGCAATATCATTTTCGCGCCTGTTGGTAATAACTCAGAGCAGCTAATATTCGATAAACACCACAACAAACTTGATATCCAGTCTATTGCTGCAAAAGTACTCATCAAGCTTGGTTGCGAAAGAACTGCTGCATAAGTAAAAGGGGCCCTCGGCCCCTTTCTCATTATTTACCCCAGCTCAGAATCACTTTCCCGGACTGGCCAGAACGCATAGCGTCAAAGCCCTGCTGGAACTCATCGACAGAGAATCGATGGGTAATAATCGGGGACAGATCCAGGCCAGACTGAATTAATGCCGCCATCTTGTACCAGGTTTCGAACATTTCACGGCCATAGATGCCTTTAATGAACAGCCCCTTGAAGATCACTTTATTCCAGTCGATAGACATATCTGACGGCGGAATACCCAGCATCGCGATACGCCCGCCGTGGTTCATGGTGTCAAGCATGGTGCGGAACGCCGGTGGCGCACCGGACATCTCCAGACCCACATCGAAGCCTTCAGTCATGCCCAGTTCTTCCATCACGTCGGTCAGGCTCTCCTTAGAGACGTCCACCGCGCGGGTAACGCCCATTTTACGTGCCAGCGACAGACGGTATTCGTTGACGTCGGTGATCACGACGTTGCGTGCACCCACGTGCTTCGCCACCGCTGCCGCCATAATACCGATTGGGCCCGCGCCGGAGACCAGCACGTCTTCACCCACCAGGTCGAAGGAGAGCGCCGTATGTACCGCATTGCCGAACGGGTCAAAGATGGAGGCCAGGTCGTCAGAGATATTGTCCGGAATTTTGAACGCGTTGAACGCCGGGATCACCAGATACTCCGCGAAGCAGCCCGGACGGTTTACGCCCACGCCGACGGTATTGCGGCACAGGTGCGTACGACCACCGCGGCAGTTACGGCAGTGACCGCAGGTAATATGGCCTTCACCGGAGACGCGATCGCCGATGTTGAACCCTTTTACTTCCTGGCCGATGCCAACCACTTCACCCACATATTCATGGCCGACCACCATCGGGACAGGAATGGTTTTCTGTGACCACTGGTCCCAGTTGTAGATGTGAACGTCAGTACCGCAGATGGCGGTTTTACGAATTTTGATCAGCAGATCGTTATGACCGACTTCCGGCTCCGGCACGTCGGTCATCCAAATCCCTTCTTCCGCTTTCAGTTTGGATAACGCTTTCATCACACGTCCTCAGGCAATTACGCCCAGCTGTTTGCCGATGCGGGTAAAGGCTTCCACCGCACGCTCAATTTGTTCAGGCGAGTGCGCCGCAGACATCTGGGTGCGGATACGCGCCTGACCTTTTGGTACCACCGGGAAGAAGAACCCGGTCACGTAAATCCCTTCTTTCTGCAGCTCGCGAGCAAATTTCTGCGCGACGACCGCATCGCCCAGCATCACCGGAATGATCGCGTGGTCGGCACCGGCCAGGGTGAATCCTGCGGCACTCATTTTTTCGCGGAACAGGCGGGCGTTAGCCCACAGGCGGTCGCGCAGCTCAGCACCGGATTCCACCATCTCCAGCACTTTAATGGAGGCGGCCACGATCGCTGGCGCCAGGGAATTGGAGAACAGATACGGGCGGGAGCGCTGACGCAGCCACTCAACCACCTCTTTACGCGCGGCGGTATAGCCGCCGGATGCGCCGCCGAGCGCTTTGCCCAGCGTACCGGTGATGATATCCACGCGGCCCATTACGTCACAGTATTCGTGGGAGCCACGGCCATTTTCGCCCACAAAACCAACCGCGTGCGAGTCGTCTACCATCACCAGCGCGTCGTATTTGTCGGCCAGGTCGCACACGCCCTTCAGGTTAGCGATCACGCCGTCCATAGAGAACACGCCATCGGTGGCGATGAGCACATGACGCGCGCCGGCTTCGCGGGCCTCTTTAAGGCGGGCTTCCAGCTCAACCATGTCGTTGTTGGCGTAGCGGAAACGCTTCGCTTTACACAGGCGGACGCCGTCGATAATAGAGGCGTGGTTCAGGGCGTCGGAGATAATTGCGTCTTCTGCGCCCAGCAGCGTCTCAAACAGACCGCCGTTGGCGTCGAAGCAGGAGGAGTAGAGGATTGCGTCTTCCATTCCAAGGAAGTTCGCCAGCTTTTGTTCAAGCTGCTTGTGGCTGTCCTGGGTGCCGCAGATAAAGCGCACGGAGGCCATGCCGAAGCCGTGGGTATCCATGCCGCTTTTCGCTGCGGCAATCAGCTCAGGGTGATTCGCAAGACCCAGGTAGTTGTTCGCACAAAAGTTGATCACATGGCTGCCGTCGGCAACGGTGATGTCCGCCTGCTGAGCAGACGTGATAATACGCTCTTCCTTGAACAACCCTTCCGCACGGGCGGTTTCGAGGTCGCTGTTTAACTCTTTGTAAAAATCACCACGCATTGCAATTCTCCAGACTCGGCAAATTTCGGCACATATTACCCAAACCTATAGTTCATGACGAGATGACGCAGTATCACTTCTCGTTTTTGCAGCATAAATCACGTGTACCCCTGCTGCATATCGGTGAATGGCTGAAGACCGGGCATTGTGATGATATGATAAAGACATTAGCGTCCGGGATTGTCCCCGGACTCAACACTTCAAAGGTTACAGTTATGATCATCGTTACCGGCGGCGCGGGCTTTATCGGCAGCAATATTGTTAAAGCTCTCAATGACAAAGGCATCACCGACATTCTGGTGGTGGATAACCTGAAAGACGGCACCAAGTTCGTCAACCTGGTGGATCTGAACATCGCTGATTATATGGATAAAGAGGACTTCCTTATCCAGATTATGGCAGGCGAAGAGTTCGGCGAGATCGAAGCCATCTTCCACGAAGGTGCATGCTCATCCACCACCGAGTGGGACGGCAAGTACATGATGGACAACAACTATCAGTACTCCAAAGAGATCCTGCACTACTGTCTGGAGCGTGAAATTCCGTTCCTGTACGCCTCCTCTGCGGCAACCTACGGCGGCCGCACCTCTGATTTCATCGAGTCCCGCGAATATGAGCAGCCGCTGAACGTTTACGGCTATTCCAAGTTCCTGTTTGATGAGTACGTGCGCCAGATCCTGCCTGAAGCGAACTCCCAGATTGTTGGCTTCCGCTACTTCAACGTTTACGGTCCGCGCGAAGGCCACAAAGGCAGCATGGCGAGCGTGGCGTTCCACCTGAACACCCAGCTGAATAATGGCGAAAGCCCGAAACTGTTTGAAGGCAGCGACGGCTTCAAGCGTGACTTCGTCTACGTAGGCGACGTGGCGGCCGTCAACCTGTGGTTCCTGGAAAATGGCGTATCCGGTATTTTCAACCTGGGCACAGGCCGCGCGGAATCCTTCCAGGCCGTGGCTGACGCAACGCTGGCGTACCATAAAAAAGGCAGCATTGAGTACATTCCTTTCCCGGATAAGCTGAAGGGCCGCTACCAGGCGTTCACGCAGGCTGACCTGACCAACCTGCGTGCCGCAGGCTACGACAAGCCGTTCAAGACCGTTGCCGAAGGCGTAACGGAATACATGGCCTGGCTGAACCGCGACGCATAAGTATGAAAATTCTGGTGATCGGCCCGTCATGGGTGGGTGACATGATGATGTCGCAAAGTCTCTATCGCACGCTCAAGGCGCGTTATCCCCAGGCGATAATCGACGTGATGGCACCCGCGTGGTGCCGTCCGCTGTTATCGCGTATGCCAGAAGTGAACGAGGCGATCCCAATGCCGCTCGGCCACGGTGCGCTGGAAATTGGCGAGCGTCGCAGGCTCGGCCATAGCCTGCGCGAAAAACGCTATGACCGTGCCTATGTGCTACCTAATTCCTTCAAATCCGCCCTTGTGCCCTTTTTTGCTGGCGTGCCGCACCGTACCGGCTGGCGAGGCGAAATGCGCTACGGCCTGCTGAACGACGCCCGCGTGCTGGATAAAGAGGCCTGGCCGCTGATGGTTGAGCGCTATGTGGCGCTGGCCTATGACAAAGGCGTAATGCGCAGCGCGAAAGACCTGCCGCAGCCGCTGCTGTGGCCGCAGCTTCAGGTCAACGATGGGGAGAAGTCCCACACCTGCAACGCGTTTGGCATGTCGTCCGAGCGTCCGATGATTGGTTTTTGCCCTGGCGCGGAATTTGGTCCGGCAAAACGCTGGCCGCACTATCACTACGCCGAACTGGCGAAACAGCTGATCGACGAAGGCTATCAGATTGTGCTGTTTGGCTCGGCAAAAGATCACGAGGCGGGCAATGAAATTCTCGCCGCGCTGAGCATCGATCAGCAGGCCTGGTGCCGGAACCTTGCGGGGGAAACGCAGCTTGAGCAGGCCGTAATTTTGATTGCCGCCTGTAAAGCCGTGGTCACTAACGATTCCGGTTTGATGCACGTCGCCGCCGCGCTGGACCGCCCGCTGGTCGCGCTGTATGGCCCCAGCAGCCCGGACTTCACGCCGCCTCTGTCACACAAAGCGCGCATTATCCGGCTAATCACCGGCTACCATAAGGTTCGCAAAGGCGATGCCGCAGAGGGCTATCATCAGAGTCTAATCGACATCACGCCGCAGCGCGTTCTCGAAGAACTCAACGAACTGCTGTTGAGCGAAGAAGGATAACGGATGCGGGTATTGATCGTTAAAACCTCCTCGATGGGTGATGTCCTGCATACGCTGCCGTCGCTGACGGACGCCATGCGGGCCATTCCCGGCATCCGTTTTGACTGGGTGGTGGAAGAAGGCTTCGCGCAAATCCCCACCTGGCATGAGGCGGTCGATCGCGCGATCCCGGTGGCGATTCGCCGCTGGCGCAAAGCGTGGTTCTCCGCACCGATTAAAGCCGAACGTAAAGCCTTCCGCGAAGCGGTGCAGGCGCAGCGTTACGACGCGATCGTCGACGCCCAGGGGCTGGTCAAAAGCGCGGCGCTGGTGACGCGTCTGGCACACGGCGTAAAGCACGGTATGGACTGGCAAACCGCACGCGAACCGCTGGCGAGCCTTTTCTACAACCGACGCCACCATATTGCGAAGCAGCAGCACGCCGTGGAGCGCACCCGCGAGCTGTTCGCGAAAAGCCTGGGCTATGCAAAACCTGAAGCCCAGGGTGACTACGCTATCGCACAGCATTTTTTGCGCGAGACGGAGCATGCCGAGCCGTATCTGGTGTTCCTGCATGCCACAACGCGCGACGATAAGCACTGGCCGGAAACGCACTGGCGAAGGCTGATTGAACTAATGCAACCTTGCGGTATCCATATTAAACTCCCGTGGGGCGCTGAACATGAGCGTCAGCGTGCGGAGCGTCTGGCCGCAGGCTTTACCCACGTCGAGGTTTTACCCAAACTTACGCTGGCGCAGGTTGCCGCGCAGCTGGCGGGCGCGAATGCCGTCGTTTCCGTGGATACGGGGCTAAGCCATCTAACCGCCGCACTGGATCGTCCTAATATCACGATTTTCGGCCCGACAGACCCCGGGCTGATCGGGGGTTACGGTAAAAACCAGCATCAGATGGTCAGCCCGACGCAACAAACGAAGGATATCAGCGCAGATGCTATTTTTTCATTTTTACAGGGCAGCCAGCTGCTTTCCAACAGGGATATTTAACCCATGAGTTACGTATTTCTGCTGATTTTACTCTTTCCGGTGAAGCTCTTTCGGAAGCTGTTTCGAAAAGACACGGGCAGGAACCTTGTCATTCAGACGGCCAAAATCGGTGACTTTATCAATGCGACGCCCCTACTGGCGCATCTGCAAAAAAGCGATGTGTTGATCAGCCGCAGCGTCGGCGCGCTGGCGAAGCATGACGAGAACATCGAGCAGATCTACTTCATCGAACAGCATAAGCGCAACCTGTGGCGTAAGCTCTGCTTCGCCTGCAGGATCATGAACCGTTACGATAATGTCTACCTGCTACAGCCGAATAGCGTGAATCTCTTCTTTGCCGCCGTCTGTAATGCAAAAAACAAACAATTTTTAAGCATTTACACCCGCAGATGGTATCACGGTATTTTTTATCTCACCGCCGACGGTACCGTTGAGCACGGCAAAAAAACGCTATCAGTAACCAACTACCTGAAGCTGGCCGACCGTTCACTCACGTGGCAGGACTCTCCCAAACACGCCACAAAGCCGCTGTTTAAACCGGCGACCTATCCGGCCATTCTCGACAAACCTGACGTTATCCGCATCGGTATCAGTATTGCGGCAGGCAATAAAGCTAAAACGGTGCCGCCGGTTATCTGGAAGCGAATTGTCGATCGCCTCGCCGGCTTACCCTGCGAGTTTTATGTTTTCGGCGCCCCAAATGAACAGTCGTGGATGGACGATATCACCCGCCTTTACGGTGAGATCCCGAATTTTATCAATCTCATTGGTAAAATTTCGCTCGAAGAGCTTCCCTGGGCCATTTCGAAGATGGACTGCTATATCGCGTCTGATTCGGGGAATATTTACATTGCAGATGCTGTGGGCGTGCCGGTAATCATGTTATTTGGCCCATGCTGTCATTACGAGCAGCGTCCTCTCGGCGAGGTTCTGTTGATTGGTAACGATGAAAATATTAACTCTTACGTTTTTGAAACGCGTTACTACTTCAGCCAACCGAAAGAAGAGTTGTTTGCAGTAAGCGACGCGGATTTGGATAACATTGTGAGTTTATTAACGACCGTGAATAAAAATAAAAAATAATTTCCTGAGGCGTAAAATGAACTCGTTGACCAAGCAACTGTATCGGTATACGCATAAGCGCAATATGCGACATAATGAAAAATTATGGCCCTTCGTTAAAATATCGCGTGCTGAAACCGGTGAAATATCAGAATTAAAGTATAAGGGACGCAGTATCGATCTGATCCCGCTCTCCTCACTTCATCATCGGTTCGATGGCGATATACTTATTGCGGCGACTGGCCCTTCAATCAAAGCTATCGATTTCAAGACTCTACCATCGACGGTAATCACGGCGGGCGTGAACGGTGCCTGGCACCTTCACCACGCGCTAAGTTTTTCTCTCTATTTCGTCGTTGATATGACGTTTATCGATCGTCAGACTGCATTGTTGAAGCGTATTGTAAGCTGTAAAGATGTCATTCTCTTTACTACGGTTATGGGCATCGTTAAACTTATAGAGCGTTTTTCATACGACAAAATCCAGTGTGAATTATGCATTATTGAAGATATTTGTTATGAGACCTATAAACCCTCTATTAAGCAAGCTGATTTACGCGAGGCTCTAGCGGGTACGCCAGGTATCATATTTTCAGAGACACATCCTAATACAGCCTTTAGTTGTGATGTTCGTCACGGGGTCGTAGATGCCGGAACCGTGATGTATTGGGCTCTCCAGGTACTCTATTTTCTGGGCTTTAAAAAAATATATATTGCGGGGCTTGATATGAATAATTTCAATCAACCTCGATTTTATGAAACCAATAGTACAATGTTACCAACTTTCCTTGATAAAAAGGTGAATAATATTGTCATTCCGGCGTTGATGCTGGCAAGTACTGTTTTCAAAAAAAAATAAGATCACTGTCATCAATCTATCTCCTCAAAGCGCAATACCTGACTCTGTTTTCCCCAGAAAGGATTTTACTGATGTCTTCAACTAATCTTCAACGTTTTATATTCTATCCTTTTATGCTCTTTATCTTTTTGAGCATGATTTTTTGTGGCGTTTCAAAAGTAAATATTTTCTTCCACATTGCCCTTGCACTGTTTATCATCGCTATGATGATAAATCATGAGGTAAGAACGCGTTTTATTAGCGATCGTGACTTTCTACCCGCACTGGGCTTTACTGGTGCATTTTTATTATATTTCTCATTAACTAATTTTTGGGCTGATTCGTCCCACCTCAGGTCTGCGCTAACCCATTCATTTTATTTGTTTATTTTTATCTGCCTGTATCGTCAATGTGAACTACAGGACAGAAAAAAATATATCATAGGTGCAGCATATTTCGGCATTGTGGCTTTAACGATATTAACTCTAATTTATGTCAATAAAGAGCACATATTTCAAAACAGGCTATCGCGAGCTTTTCCTTTCTCTCCGGATAACGTAATTGATCTTGGAGGATACATGGCGCTGGGTATTTTATTGAGCGCCATACTGGTTCGTGAAACGCGTAACTTCTGGTTTTATATTCCAGTTCCTCTGCTTTTGGTCTGCTTGATTCTGACCCAAAGTCGAGGGCCACTCCTTTCACTTGTTGTCGCCGCGGTTGTCGCTTTCCTCTGTAAACCGAAATGGGATATTAAGCTGCTGACAGGTTCACTTATTCTACTGGCGATCATCGGTGCAAGCCTCTATTTTAGTGGCTCGCTCGATATGTTCTTCAAACGCGTAGAAGATTCTTCACGAGCAGGATCCGTCCGTTTCGGTATTTGGCAGCATGCTTTTGAAGTGGCAAAACAGAAAGCACTCTTCGGATGGGGTTTCAATAAAGAACTTCAGTTCATTAATGGTTTTGGTCAGCATGTTACCACGACGCATAGCCTCTATTTAGCAACCTTTCTAAAGGGAGGTGCGGTAGGACTGCTGCTGCTTTTAGGCATGATTTTATTTGCCGCCAGACAAAGCCTTCGCCACCTTGCAGCTAATCATAAAGCTGAAATCGCGGTTATCGTATTTGCGCTAATGTTCTACGTGACGCAGGGCATGTTTGTTATCAGCAACCCACGAGAATATTGGGTGTTGTTCTGGCTTCCTTTTGCCATTATTTTTAGTGCGCCGATAAAAACGGCGCTGCAAAAATAACGTTAAGGCGCCGATGTTTCGGCGCCTTTTTTATAAGAATAAAACTCCGCCAGCGTCATTCCCACCGTCTTATCTGATAACCAGCTAAACAGCTGCTCAAGATCCTGATACAGCCCTTCAATCGCGGCGTCATCTTTAAACGCAGGGCTTCCGCCAGGCATAAATTCCGACGAATGAAGCATAAACTCCACATAGTCATTTCCCTGGGACAGGCATTGCTGCGCTACCTTAATCATCTCCTGGGCGTTACCGCCGGACGGACGTAACCAGTTAACTGAAGGAGAGCGGTATTTACCGCGAAGACGATCGTAACCCTGCTTAAGCGAATTCAGCCATGCCGGATGTTTGTACTGGATGCTCATCGGCACTTCGAGTAAAGGGCTGTTTCCCGGACGGGAAATATCATCTGCATCTAAGAAGTAAGCGCGATCGGGGAAATGCTGGTAATTCGTCCCGCCACTTCCCTGGGGGGCGCCTTTCGCGTTACGCCAGTTCACGCGCGGCGTGACGGAGCAGTCGACCTGATAACCCAGTTCAATCAGCAGCCTGGCGTAACGGCTATCAAACGCCCAGCGCCCGGCGCGATGGCTAAGCATTTTAGTCTGGAAGGTCTCTTCCAGTAAGCGGGTCATAAATACCACTTTCTCACGCATGACCTCGTCTGAAAACTCAATCAGATAAGGCTGCCAGCGCCAGTCATCACCGGTCAGATCGTGCTCAGGAGGGCTGTTCCAGGCATGGAGATGCATTCCCACCTCGCCCTGGCCCCGGGCGATTACATCTTTAGCGAACTCAATGAACACCGGCTCAACCGCCATCTCGTAGTTGGTCAGCCAGACGGGCTTGAAGCCGAAACGCTCACAAAGCGTCTGGAACCGTGCCAGATAGCGCGCATTTTCCGTTTTGATCACCCTGTGGTTTTGCCAGAGATTATCCCCTTCGGTATCGATCGTGATGATAAACGCCGGTTTTTTCATAATGAGCCCGCAAGACAAAATAGTTAGCGCTATGTTACGCACTCCCGAAAGCAGGAGTAAACCCTTCCAGGGAAATTCCTGACATTATGGAGAAAGAGTGCAAGTCGCTACCAGGTCTATTAGAATTGCCATTAGTACAACGCCGATAAGATGATGATGAATAACTTACCCGACACGCCTGATTTGCGCATTTTACTGATCAAACTTCGCCATCATGGCGACATGTTACTCACCACTCCCGTCATCAATTCGCTACGCCAAAAATGGCCAGAAGCCCAAATCGACGTGCTCCTGTATGAAGAGACGCGAGACATGCTCGCCGCGCACCCGGCAATCAATACGATTTATGGCATCGACCGTAAGTGGAAGCAGCTGGGCACGCTGAAGCACCTGCAAAAAGAGTGGCAGTTGCTGCGTACGCTACGCGCGCAGCATTACCATCTGGTGATTAATCTTGCCGATCAGTGGCGCAGCGCGATTGTCACCCGCCTCACGGGTGCCCCCGTTCGGCTTGGGTTTGCCTTTAACAAGCGCAACAATGCGTTCTGGCGTTTTTGTCATAGCGAACTGGTTTCTGTCGCCAGCCATCAGTCACTGCACACCGTTGAACAAAACCTTTCGATACTGGCACCGTTACCGGTTGTCGCCAAATCCGCCGTCACCATGGCTTACCGCGCGGATGACTGGCACCATGCACAGCAAAAGCTAACGCAACAGGGTGTGGGAGAGCGCTACATCGTTATCCAGCCCACCTCACGCTGGTTCTTTAAGTGCTGGGATGAAGGGAAAATGGCGCAAACTATCGCCGCGCTGCAGCAGGACGGCCACACTGTCGTCCTGACGGCGGGACCGGATAAGAAAGAGCTGGCGATGGTAGACCGCATCCTTGCCGCCTCCCCGAAAACGGGTGTTGTTTCGCTGGCAGGACAGTTAACCCTGCGCCAGCTGGCCTCGCTCATCGACCACGCCAGCCTGTTCATTGGCGTTGACTCTGTTCCTATGCACATGGCCGCCGCCCTGCAGACGCCCTGCGTGGCGCTATTTGGCCCATCAAAATTGACGTTCTGGTCGCCATGGCAGGTAAACGGCGAAGTTATCTGGGCCGGGAATTACGGCCCGCTTCCCAACCCTGACGCCATTGATACGAAAACCACCGAACGCTATCTCGACGCCATTCCCGTTGATGCTGTCGTCTCTGCCGCAAGGAGATACCTGTGATGAAGCCTCATCGCCTGGCCATTGTGCGTCAAAAATATCGCCCGGATGGCGGAGCAGAACGTTTTGTCTCCAGGGCACTCGCTGCGCTGAGCAATCAGAACCTTGAGCTGAACGTCATCACCCGCGAGTGGCAAGGCGAAAAACAGGACGACTGGCATATTCATATCTGCGATCCCCGAAAATGGGGTCGCATCAGCCGCGAGCGCGGCTTTGCGCACGCCGCGCGCGCCCTGTGGCAACAGCAGCAGTTTGATATTGTACAGAGCCACGAGCGTATCCCGGGCTGCGACATTTACCGTGCCGGCGACGGGGTGCATCGCCGCTGGCTGCTACAGCGTACGCGTATACTTCCCGCCTGGCGCGCGAAGCTGCTTATGCACGATCGCTATCACCGCTACGTGATGAACGCGGAACGTGAAATGTATCAGGCTCCCGAGCTAAAGGCGGTTATCTGTAATGCGGAGATGATCAAGCGCGAAATCGTCGAAGACTTTGATATTGACGCAAAAAAGATACATGTGATTTATAATTCAATAGATTCCAGCCGCTTCGTTCCGGCAGAAGAGAGACAGCGCGCCGTACTGCGTCAGCAATTTGGGCTACCCGCTGATGCCGTCATTTTCTGCTTCGTGGGGTCAGGGTTTGAACGCAAGGGGCTGGCGAGCGCTATCCAGGCTATTGCAGGGACATCGGCATGGCTGATTGTGGTCGGTCAGGATAAAGCGGAAAGCCGCTATCGCGACCTCGCCCGTTCATTAGGCTGTGAGGGGCAAATCCGTTTCCTGGGAATGCAAAAAGAGACGCTGCCGTTTTATCAGCTTTCCGATGGTTTACTGCTGCCGACGCTGTATGATCCTTTCCCTAACGTCATACTTGAAGCAATGGCCTGTGGATTACCCGTCATTACGTCAGAGAGCTGCGGTGGGTCAGAATTTATTGAGCAAGGCCAGAACGGGTTTTACTGTGATGCACTTGATATTCGCACCCTGAAGGAGGCCGTCGTGTCCATTCCTTCTCTGGAAAAGAATAACAATATGGGGCTTGCGGCGCGCGAACGCGTCAGAGAAGCAACGCCAGAAAAACTGTCAAGTCAGCTTATTTCGCTTTATCAAAAATTACTGGATTAATAATGCGCATCCTAATGATTATTGATGGTTTACCCGGTGGAGGAGCCGAAAAAACGGTTCTCACCCTCTCCAGCGGACTGACGGAACTGGGACATCAGGTTACCCTTTTCTCCCTGCGGAAGGTGTGCGACTACGCCATTCCGGAAGGCATCGATTTTCAGGTTGTGCAGGATACGTGTAAAAAACCCTGGCGCAAGCTGACAGAGATCCCGCGGCGCGCCCGCTTACTGGATCGCGCTATTGAGCGGGCTGAGCGCAGCGGTAAATTTGACGTGGTCTTCTCGCACCTCCATAAAACCGATCGTATCGTGGCGCACAGCCGGGTGCTGGATCGGGACAAGGTGTGGTTCTGCGTACACGGGATGTTCTCGTTCTCCTATTTACGCCATCGCAGCGGCCTTTCCCGCTGGTTTAAACATTCTAAAATTCGACATACCTACGAAAACCGCAACGTTGTCGCGGTATCCGGAGCCGTACTGCACGATCTCTCAGAGACGCTCGCTATCCCCCTGCGACGCAAAGCGGTGATCCATAACCCCTTTGATATTCCTGAAATTCAGCGTCTGGCAGAAGCGCCTTTTGAGATGCAGGGGCAGAATTACATTATCCACGTTGGCCGTTTTCATGAGCACAAACGTCACGACCGCCTGCTGCGGGCGTTCGCGCTAAGCAAGCTCGACACAACCCTGGTGATGATGGGCAACGGCTCCGCAACGAAAATAGACCAGCTCAGGCAGCTTGCCGCCGGGCTTGGCATTGAAAACAAGATCATTTTCCGCCCGTTCGAAGCCAATCCCTACCCGTGGATCAAAGGAGCACGCCTTTTAGTGTTAAGTTCCGACTGCGAAGGTTTTGGTAATGTACTCGTGGAGTCGATTATCTGTCAGATTCCACCGGTCAGTACAAACTGCCCTGGCGGCCCTGCTGAGATCCTCACCGGCCCCCTGGCCCGCGGTCTGACGGCGTTAACAGACGAATCACTGGCGAAAACGCTGGCAGAACTGTATGCCTCTCCGCCGGTGGTTGATCGCGACACGATTGCCTCGTTCGGTATCAACGCCATTTGCCGGTAATACATTGCTTTGGTCGACACCCAAAAATAATCAGGTTTCATATGCAAAATTCAGCGCCATTATTAAGCGTGGTGGTTGCCGTTTATAACGGTGAAGCTTTTCTTGATCAGTTCTTTACCTGCCTTGTAAATCAAAACATCGACAGTATGGAAGTCATCATCGTCAATGACGGCTCCACCGACCGTTCGATGCAGATCGTCGATAACTGGCGCGAAAAGCTGCCGGATATGCAGGTCATTGAACAGCCTAATCAGGGCGTTTCCATCGCGCGTAATACCGGCCTGGCCGTTGCGACCGGCCGCTATCTCTCCTTCCCGGATATTGATGATGTTTTCAGACCCGGCATGTATCAGCGCCTGCTGGATATGGCCGTCACGCAGAATCTGGACGTCGCCACCTGCAACGGCAACTACGTCTGGGAAAATAACAAGAAACCGTCTCGCCCCATCTTCCCGGAAGACAAGCTCGCCTCAACGGGCGTTATGAATGGCGCGGCATGGCTAAAAAAGGCGCTGGACTCGCGTAAGTTCCTGCACGTTACCTGGCTGAATATCTATCGCCACGATTTCATTCGCCAGAACGGCTTCCGCTTCGAGCCCGGCCTGCGCCATCAGGATATCCCGTGGACTACCGAGGTGCTGCTTGCCGCGGAACGCGTTCAGTACACCAGCGAACGCTTTTATGACTACTACATTCACTCCGCTTCGGTATCGCACACTCCGGATAACGACGACACGCTTATCCGCTCAGCGCGCCATTACATGAAGATCCTGAAGATGCTCGATGCCATTAATCAGCGCTATCCGGATAAAGTGAAAAATATCCCTGCCTGCCACTGGCAAATCGCTAAAGAGGGGCTGGGGATTATTCATACCTTCGATAACATGAAGGATGAGGCGAAGAAAGCAATGATAATCAAAGAGTTCTTCGACACCGGGATCTGGAAGCTTATCTGGAAAAGTGCCAAAAGCCCGCGTTTGCGCTGGCGCCTGGGCCGACGCTACTTCCGTTTAAAACGGTATCTGGCATAAGAGATAGCTTTAGCACGCTTAAATGCTTAGAATTTCCCGGCCGAAACTAAAAAAACGGATAATCGCTTGGAATTGTTGTATACCGCCCTGCTCTACATCATTCAGCCACTGGTGTGGCTGCGACTGTTGCTTCGTAGCCGTAAAGCGCCTGCGTACCGTAAACGCTGGGCCGAACGCTATGGCTTCTGCCGCAATAAAGTCGCGCCGGACGGTATTCTGCTGCATTCCGTATCCGTCGGGGAAACGCTGGCGGCCATTCCGCTGGTGCGCGCCCTGCGCCACCGTTATCCGTCACTGCCGATCACCGTCACCACCATGACGCCGACGGGCTCAGAACGCGTGATGTCCGCATTCGGTAAAGATGTCCATCACGTCTACCTCCCGTACGATCTCCCCTGCGCCATGAACCGTTTCCTGAACACCGTTCGCCCCAAACTGGTGATCGTGATGGAAACCGAGCTGTGGCCGAACATGATTTCCGCCCTGCATGCCCGTAAAATTCCTTTAGTTATCGCGAACGCGCGTCTGTCAGAGCGTTCGGCGAAAGGCTACGGCAAGCTGGGTAAATTTATGCGTCGCCTGCTCAGCAAAATCACGCTGATCGCCGCGCAAAATGAAGAAGATGCCGCGCGCTTTATCGCCCTGGGCCTGAAACGCAACCAGCTTGCGGTAACGGGTAGCCTGAAATTCGATATTTCCGTCACGCCTGAACTCGCCGCCCGTGCGGTGACGCTGCGTCGACAGTGGGCGCCGCGCCGTCAGGTCTGGATTGCCACCAGCACCCACGACGGTGAAGAAGAGATTATTTTGCAGGCTCACCGCAAGCTGCTGGAAACCTTCCCGGACCTGCTCCTGATTCTGGTTCCTCGCCATCCGGAGCGTTTTAAAGATGCCCGCGAAATGGTGCAAAAAGGCGGTTTCAGCTTTACCCTGCGCAGCAGCGGCGAAATCCCCTCTGGCAGCACGCAGGTCGTCATTGGCGATACGATGGGTGAACTGATGCTGCTGTACGGCATTGCGGATCTCGCCTTTGTCGGCGGCAGCCTGGTAGAGCGCGGCGGCCATAACCCGCTCGAGCCGGCCGCGCACGCCATTCCGGTGCTGATGGGGCCACACACGTTTAACTTCAAGGACATCTGCGCGAAATTGCAGCAGGCCGATGGCTTAATCACCGTCACCGACGCAGATTCGGTGGTCAAAGAGGTCTCCACCCTCCTGACCGACGAAGATTACCGCCTGTGGTACGGTCGTCATGCCGTTGAGGTTCTGCACCAGAACCAGGGCGCGCTGACCCGTCTGCTGCAGCTCCTGCAACCCTATCTGCCTCAGCGGAGCCACTAATGTCAACGCGTCTGTCGGTGGTGATGATCGCCAAAAACGCCGCCGACCTGCTTCCGGATTGCCTGGCGTCTGTAGCCTGGGCTGACGAGATAATCCTTCTTGACTCCGGCAGTACGGACAACACGCCAGACGTGGCCCGTGCAGCGGGGGTAAACGTCTATACCGACACCGACTGGCAGGGTTACGGCATTCAGCGTCAGCGCGCGCAGGGTTACGCCACGGGCGATTACGTGCTGATGATCGACACCGACGAGCGCGTTACCCCGGAACTCCGACAGGCCATTCAGACGGTACTTGCCGCTCCCCAGCCTGGCGCGGTCTACAGCATCGCGCGTCGTAACTATTTTCTTGGGCGCTTTATGCGCCACAGCGGCTGGTATCCAGACCGCGTGATGCGTCTCTACGAGCGCGAACGCTACCAGTACAACGACAGCCTGGTTCATGAGTCTCTGGCCTGTGACAACGCCAGGGTAATTCCCCTGACGGGCGATCTGCTTCACCTGACCTGCCGGGATTTCGCCAGCTTCCAGCGTAAACAGCTGAACTATGCCACCGCCTGGGCACAGGAGCGGCATGCGCGCGGCAAGAAGGCCTCGCTTACCGGGATCTTCACCCACACGCTGGGCGCGTTTCTGAAAACGCTGCTGCTGCGCGGCGGCGTGCTGGACGGCAAGCAGGGCTGGCTACTGGCGGTGGTGAATGCCCAGTATACTTTCAACAAATACACCGAGCTGTGGGCGCTGAACCGCGGCTACTCAGAGAAAACGTGAGCCATGAGCACAAAAGCGATTTATCCGGGTACCTTCGATCCGATCACCAACGGTCATCTTGATATCATCACCCGTGCGGCGTGTATGTTCGACAAGGTCATTCTGGCTATTGCCGCCAGCCCGAGCAAAAAGCCAATGTTCGATCTGAACGAACGCGTGGCGCTGGCATCCGGGGCGATTGCGCACCTGCCGAACGTTGAGGTCGTCGGGTTCAGCGATTTGATGGCAAATTTTGCCCGCACCCAGCAGGCCAATATACTCATCCGCGGCTTACGTGCCGTGGCGGACTTCGAATATGAGATGCAGCTGGCGCACATGAACCGCCACCTGATGCCGGAGCTGGAGAGCGTGTTCCTGATGCCCTCCAAGGAGTGGTCTTTTATCTCTTCTTCACTGGTGAAAGAGGTCGCGCGCCATCACGGGGACGTTACCCACTTCCTGCCGGATAACGTCCACCAGGCGCTGATGGAAAAATTAAAGTAACGTTACTTCTGACACTGACGGCAGTAAAACGTGGCGCGCTGGGCGTGCTTCGTGGCAATTATCGGCGTTCCGCAGGCTCTGCACGGTTCACCTTTACGGCCGTAGACCTGCAGCTCCTGCGCAAAATAGCCCGGCTTCCCGTCGCTTTGCAGGAAATCCTTCAGCGTCGTCCCGCCCTGTTCAATCGACCGCAGCAGCACCGCTTTAATGACGCTAACCAGCAGCTCGCACTCCTGCGCCGACAGCGAAGAGGCCAGCCGATCGGGATGGATCCCGGCGGCAAACAGCGATTCGCTGGCGTAAATATTCCCCACGCCCACTACCAGCCTGTTATCCATAAGCCAGGGTTTAATCGGGGTTTTCTTCCTGGCACATTTCTCTTTGAGGTATTCCGCGTTAAACGCCTCTGAGAGCGGCTCTGGCCCGAGATGCGCCAGCACGTTGTGCCCTTCAAGCTCTTTGGCCCACAGCCATGCGCCAAAACGCCGTGGGTCGGTATAACGCAGCACTTTGCCGTTGCTCATCACCAGATCGACGTGGTCGTGCTTTTCCGCAGGCAGGTCCTCTGTGAGGATACGCAGGCTTCCCGACATGCCCAGATGGATGATGATCCAGCCGTCAGGCAGTTCCAGCAGCAGGTATTTAGCGCGGCGCTGGACGCTCAGGACGGGTTTGTCGCTTAGCGCATGGATCTCATCGGAAACCGGCCAGCGCAGACGCCCGTTGCGAACGACGGCATGCAGAATAGTCGCGCCGACCAGATGCGGCTCAATACCGCGGCGGCTGGTCTCTACCTCAGGTAATTCAGGCATGGTTCCTCCGTTGAGATGCAGAATGCAAAAAACCCCGCAGATGCGGGGTTTTTCAATACAAGGAGACTAAAATTATTTGATTTTAGCTTCTTTGTACAGTACGTGCTGGCGTACAACTGGATCGAATTTTTTCAGTTCCAGTTTTTCCGGCTTAGTACGTTTGTTCTTCGTGGTGGTGTAGAAGTGACCTGTACCAGCAGAAGAAACCAGCTTGATTTTCTCGCGAATACCTTTAGCCATGATTTATTTCCTCTTTAAGTACTTAGTACTTTTCGCCACGGGCACGCAGTTCGGACAGAACTGTATCGATGCCTTTCTTATCGATTACACGCATACCTTTAGCAGATACGCGCAGGGTGACAAAACGCTTCTCGCTCTCAACCCAGAAACGGTGAGAGTGCAGGTTCGGCAGGAAACGGCGTTTAGTCGCGTTCAGTGCGTGGGAACGGTTGTTACCGGTCACCGGACGCTTGCCAGTAACTTGGCAGACTCGGGACATGTCTATTCTCCAAAAATCAAATTAGCTCGAGCTTCGTATGGGGTATCGGCGCCTCGTCAGGCTTTACAGCCCGGTCATCGCATAGTTCTATTGAACTCTCGATTGCCAGGCCCAAATGCCAAACCCGAGATTCTCAAAGGTGGCGTAGTATACGCTGACTCGGCGGTGTGCTCAAGTCCCGAACAGACAAAGATCCCGATGGATCGCGAGAAAAGGCCTAAATCCAGCCGCGTTCGGCAAAAGATATGTACTCTCCGCGGCCAATTATCAGATGGTCCAGCACACGAATGTCCATGAATTGACAGCATTTGATAATACGTTCGGTAATAGCTTTGTCAGCTCTGCTTGGTTCTGCACAGCCAGAGGGGTGATTATGCGCGAGGATCACGCCGGCTGCATTCACTTTTATCGCTTCCCGCACGATTTCACGCGGATGCACCTCAACGTGGCTTAACGTCCCCGAAAAAAGGCGGGTATGTTTAATCACACGATTTTTGTTGTCGAGAAAGATCACCATAAAGATCTCCCGCTCCAGATCGGACAGCTGGCTTTGCAGAAATTCGCGGGTCATGTCAGGAGTAAGAATGGGGTCTTCCTCCTCCATACGCACGTTATAAAATCGTCGGGCAAGTTCTGCAATTCCCCGCAGCTGGGCATATTTCGCCACGCCGATGCCCTCTACGTGCGTAAATTCCGCCAGGTCCGCGGTCAGCAAACCATACAGTGAACCAAAATGGTCTATTAAATCCTTCGCCAGGGTAAAAACCGTTTTTCCCGGCGTGCCCGTGCGTAAAAAGAGCGCCAGCAGCTCGTCGTCTTTTAATAACGTGACGCCATGGCGCAGCATTTTTTCGCGCGGTAGCAGCTGTTCAGTCTCTTCCATGCCCGCCCTCCTTCTGTTTGCCACTATGCTGCCACAGGCACCTCCCGGGCTCGACGCTCGCGTTTCGTTCTTGCGTAACGCCTCGCAAAGTGAATAAAGGACTTCATCACCCCGTTTTTGGGATTGTGATAAAATGCCCGCTCTCTGGTGAAACCCAACAGGAAAGAATCATGATGAGCCTGGCCGGTAAAAAAATCGTTCTTGGCGTAAGCGGCGGTATTGCTGCCTATAAAACGCCGGACCTGGTGCGCCGTTTGCGCGAGCGCGGGGCCGATGTGCGGGTCGCGATCACCGAAGGCGGCAAAGCCTTTATCACTCCGCTGAGCCTGCAGGCCGTATCGGGATACCCGGTATCCGACAGCCTTCTTGATCCGGCGGCCGAAGCCGCAATGGGCCACATTGAGCTGGGTAAATGGGCCGATCTGATTATTCTTGCCCCCGCCACGGCGGATTTAATTGCCCGCGTGGCGGCAGGTATGGCGAACGATCTGGTTTCAACCATTTGCCTCGCCACCCCGGCGCCCGTCGCGGTCGTGCCCGCCATGAACCAGCAGATGTACCGCAACGCCGCTACCCGGCATAATCTGGAAACGCTGGCCTCGCGCGGCCTGCTGATCTGGGGCCCCGACAGCGGCAGCCAGGCCTGCGGCGACGTGGGTCCGGGCCGAATGCTCGACCCGCTAACGATTGTTGATATGGCCGCGGCCCATTTCTCGCCTGTCAACGATCTGCAACATCTCAACATCATGATTACCGCGGGTCCAACGCGCGAGCCGCTGGATCCGGTGCGTTACATTACTAACCACAGCTCCGGCAAAATGGGCTATGCGATTGCCGCCGCGGCGGCCAGGCGCGGTGCGAACGTCACGCTGGTGAGCGGCCCGGTGTCGCTTACCGCGCCTGCGTCGGTGCAGCGTATTGATGTCATCACCGCACTGGAAATGGAAGCCGCCGTACAGGCGCATGCACAACAGCAGCATATTTTTATTGGCTGTGCTGCCGTGGCGGATTACCGGGCAGAAACCATTGCTGACGCCAAAATTAAAAAGCAAGGCGATGAATTAACGATAAAAATGGTCAAAAACCCGGATATCGTTGCCGGTGTGGCCGCGCTAAAAACGCATCGTCCTTACGTTGTTGGGTTTGCCGCCGAAACGAATAATGTGGAAGAATATGCCCGGCAAAAACGTACCCGCAAAAACCTCGATTTGATTTGCGCGAACGACGTATCGCTGTCCACGCAAGGATTTAACAGCGACAGCAACGCATTGCACCTTTTCTGGCAGGATGGAGATAAAGTCTTACCGCTTGAGCGCAAAGAACTCCTGGGCCAACAATTACTGGACGAGATCGTTACCCGTTATGATGAAAAAAATCGACGTTAAGATTCTGGACCCGCGCGTTGGCGAGCAATTTCCGCTGCCAACTTATGCCACCTCCGGCTCTGCCGGTCTTGACCTGCGCGCCTGTCTCGATGACGCCGTAGAGCTGGCCCCGGGTGCAACTACCCTGATCCCGACCGGACTGGCGATCCACATTGCTGACCCGTCGCTGGCGGCGGTGATCCTGCCGCGCTCTGGCCTGGGCCATAAGCATGGCGTCGTGCTGGGTAACCTGGTTGGCCTGATTGACTCTGACTATCAGGGTCAGCTGATGGTATCCGTCTGGAACCGTGGCCAGGACAGCTTCACCATTGAACCGGGCGAGCGTATCGCGCAGATGGTATTTGTCCCGGTGGTGCAGGCAGAATTTAACCTGGTGGCAGACTTTGATGCTACTGACCGTGGCGAAGGCGGCTTCGGCCATTCCGGGCGCAAATAACCGCCCGACAGACACGCATTTCACAGCGCCATAATGCAATAACAAACCGCAAACGCCAGTTTGCGGTCGCTGTGTGGATGACGGCCTGACAAGTGCTTATTTTCAGGGGTATTTTGTAACATGGCAGAAAAACAAACCGCGAAAAGGAATCGTCGCGAAGAAATACTTCAATCTCTGGCTCTGATGCTTGAATCCAGCGACGGCAGTCAACGCATCACCACCGCAAAACTGGCGGCCTCTGTAGGCGTGTCAGAAGCGGCGCTGTATCGACATTTTCCGAGCAAAACCCGGATGTTCGACAGCCTGATCGAGTTTATCGAAGATAGCCTGATTACGCGCATCAACCTGATTCTGAAGGACGAAAAAGACACCAGCGCGCGTCTGCGTCTGATTGTGCTGCTGATTCTGGGCTTTGGTGAACGTAATCCGGGTTTGACCCGTATTCTGACCGGCCACGCGCTGATGTTCGAACAGGATCGCCTGCAGGGCCGTATAAACCAGCTTTTTGAGCGTATTGAAGCCCAGCTGCGCCAGGTACTGCGCGAGAAGAAAATGCGTGAAGGCGAAGGTTACACCACGGATGAGACATTGCTGGCAAGTCAGATCCTGGCGTTTTGCGAAGGGATGCTCTCTCGTTTTGTGCGCAGCGAGTTTAAATACCGCCCGACGGACGATTTTGACGCCCGCTGGCCGTTAGTGGCAGCTCAGTTGCAGTAACCTCGCTGCCGGTTATCCGGTCTACAGAGTGCATTGCCCGATAAGCCTGACGCCATCGGGCAATGCAGTTACACCCCGTACGCTTCCCGATATGCCCGTACCGCCGCCAGATGATCCGCCATCTCAGGCTTCTCTTCCAGATACGCAATCAGGTCCTTCAGGGTGATAATCGACGTTACCCTGCAGCCGTAATCGCGTTCCACTTCCTGAATAGCGGAGATTTCGCCGCGCCCGCGCTCCTGACGATCGAGCGAAATCAGCACGCCCGCAAGCGTTGCGCCATTTGCCTGGATAATTTCCATTGATTCACGAATCGCGGTGCCTGCGGTGATCACGTCATCCACCAGCATCACGCGGCCCTGCAGCGCGCTGCCGACCAGATTCCCGCCCTCGCCGTGAGTTTTGGCCTCTTTACGGTTAAAGCAGTACGGCACGTCGCGGTCATGGTGCTCCGCCAGCGCCACTGCGGTGGTCGTCGCAATCGGAATGCCTTTGTACGCAGGGCCAAACAGCAGGTCGAAATCAATCCCGGCATCCACCAGCGCTTCGGCATAGAAGCGGCCTAACAGTGCCAGATCGCGCCCGGTATTAAACAGCCCGGCGTTGAAGAAATAGGGGCTTTTACGCCCGGATTTCAGCGTAAACTCGCCAAACTTGAGTACCTGTTTGTTAAGCGCAAACTCAATAAACTGGCGCTGATACGATTTCATGGATTTGCTCCTTTGTCTTTTCTGTCTTACGGGCAAAAAAAAGGCGACTCATCGGTCGCCTTAAAATCAATTTTCTAACGCCGCTTTCTGCGTCGCTACAATAGATTCGATTCCCCCTCGGGCCAGCGCCAGCAGGGTAAGAAGCTCTTCATGGGTGAATGGCTCGCCTTCTGCCGTGCCCTGCACCTCAATGATGCGACCATCTTCGGTCATCACCACGTTCATGTCGGTTTCTGCGGCAGAATCTTCAACGTACTCCAGATCGCAAAGCGCTTCGCCGTTAACGATACCGACGGAAACCGCGGCAACCATCCCTTTCATCGGGTTGGTTTTCAGCTTACCGGCGGCCACCAGCTTGTTCAGCGCGTCTGCCAGCGCCACGCAAGCTCCGGTAATGGAGGCCGTACGCGTGCCGCCATCGGCCTGGATCACGTCGCAGTCCAGCGTGATGGTGAACTCACCCAGCGTTTTCAGATCAACCGCGGCGCGGAGCGCACGCGCGATCAGGCGCTGGATCTCCATGGTACGGCCGCCCTGCTTACCCTTCGCCGCTTCACGGGCATTACGGGTATGGGTTGCGCGCGGCAACATGCCGTATTCGGCGGTGATCCAACCCTGGCCCTGACCTTTCAGGAAGCGAGGCACGCCCTCTTCGATAGACGCGGTGCAAAGCACTTTGGTGTCACCAAACTCAACCAGCACGGAGCCTTCAGCGTGTTTTGTATAGTTACGGGTCAGGATGACGGGACGCACCTGATTGGCGCTACGACCTGATGGACGCATGATGGATTCTCCGGCTTGAAACGAATGTGGCTGCGCATTATACGGATAAAGGACGCTTATTCCTATCCTGAGAAGCCCCCGAAAGCTATAATCCCCCCATCTCTCCTTTAAAAACGGGAATGTCTATGATCCGCAGTATGACCGCCTACGCCCGGCGTGAAATCAAGGGTAGCTGGGGTAGCGCTACCTGGGAAATGCGCTCGGTAAACCAGCGCTATCTGGAAACATATTTCCGTATGCCGGAACAGTTCCGCAGCCTTGAGCCTGTGGTGCGTGAGCGTATCCGTACGCGTCTGACCCGCGGAAAGGTGGAATGTAACCTGCGCTTTGAGCCCGATGCCAGCGCGCAGGGCGAGCTGATCCTCAACGAAAAGCTGGCGAAACAGCTCGTGAATGCGGCGAACTGGGTCAAAATGCAAAGCGATGAAGGCGAGATCAACCCGGTTGATATTCTGCGCTGGCCTGGCGTAATGGCCGCAGGAGAGCAGGATCTGGACGCGATCGCCGCTGAAATCCTGGCGGCGCTCGACGGCACGCTGGATGACTTTATCGTGGCCCGCGAAACCGAAGGCCAGGCGCTGAAGGCGATGATTGAGCAGCGTCTTGAAGGCGTGAGCGCCGAAGTGGCGAAAGTTCGCGCCCATATGCCAGAAGTGCTGCAGTGGCAGCGCGAGCGCCTTGTCGCTAAGCTTGAAGAGGCCGAAGTCCAGCTCGAAAACAACCGGCTGGAGCAGGAGCTGGTGCTGATGGCACAGCGCGTGGACGTGGCTGAAGAGCTGGATCGCCTGGAAGCGCACGTTAAAGAGACCTACAACATTCTGAAGAAGAAAGAAGCCGTAGGCCGCCGCCTCGACTTTATGATGCAGGAGTTCAACCGCGAGTCGAACACGCTGGCGTCTAAGTCTATCAATGCCGAGGTGACCAATTCAGCAATTGAGCTGAAGGTCCTGATTGAGCAGATGCGCGAGCAGATTCAGAATATCGAGTAACGTTCCGCGTATACTTGTTCATAAAAAAGACCATTGTAATTTATGGTCTTTTTTTAGCGCATCGTCCGTCGCTCCCCCGGCCCTAAAAAATGCCTTTCTTGCGGATTTGCTTCATTTTTTCCGTTGGCGCATTCAGGGCATTCACGTCCAGCGTTTCCGTAAGCCCTTTTTTAGCCGTTTCGGCCTCGGCGGCACGGCCGGACATCCGTAGCTGTTGTAGCAGCACGTTTTGCTGGTCGAGCAGGGCCTTGAGCTGCGCCACTTCGCTATGTAACTGCTCCAGCGCCTGGCGTGAGGCTTCATCCGGCGCGCTCTGTCGCTGTAGTGCGTCCGACATCAGCGCGCGCATCTGCCGCAACTGCTGCTTGCTAAACTCACCGCTCGACGCGGGCGCTTCTGGCGCGGACGCCGTAGCGGCTGGCAGGAGTTCGCCGCTTGCCAGCTCGCTGCACAGCGCCTCCAGAGTTAACGCTTCGCGCCCCAGCGACTCGGCAATATGGCTGCACAGCGGCGGGCTCAGCAGCTGTAGCTGTAGACCGGCAAGGTAAACGTTGCGATGGAAACGACGCATTTCCATGCTGATATCACCCGGGTTACTGCCCGCCTGGCTAAGCGCCTGATGCCACTTTTTCAGCTGTAGCATCGCGCGCAGGTCCGCGCGCGATTGCTCTGGCGACAAATGCAGCGATAGATCAACGCGGCGAATGCGCCTGTTACTCATCTTCGCCCACCTCGGCCATGCGCGGCTCGGCTACCGTCTCCACGCCGCTCTCGGCGTGATAGAGGCATATCTCGCGGGAAAGCGCGCTCTGCGGGTTATCAATCGCAATCACCCGGTCGCCGAGCGTCGCATAGGCCTCGCGAACGGCGGATTCCACCAGGTGCGCACCGCCCCCGACCAGATAAACCCGGTTAGGGTTTTTGGCGAATTTCTTCGCTTCATAAGCCACCTGGTCACCCAGCTCCTGGATCTTAATTTCCACCCGCTCCAGGATCTCTTCAATACGCGACTCATCGTTGATGACGCTTTTGACAAAATCCATATCGTGACGGCGTTTAATCAGCTCATTCGCTACCAGATAGCTGGAGTCGCTGTCGGCCGCCGCCAGCAGCTTGCGGGTAGCATCGGTCACCATCGCTACGCCAATCTCGTTGTTCCCGTAAATCGCGGAGACATCGTCGAACTCGCCGACAATAACCCCCATATCCAGCGTGGTGCCGCCGCAGTCAATGACCAGCGAGCGGGTGAATTCGGTAACGCTGGAGTTCAGAAGATGCGAAAGCGCGGCGGGCAGGCTTTCCGGCATCACCTGAACATCAACGATACGGAACAGCTCACCTTTATTGAGAGAGATATCCCGCATCAGGTTACGGCGCTTAGCCTCAATGCGGCTTTCGTTGCGCTGGCAGTCATCCGGGTTGTAGAACTGGGTAATCGGCAACGTGACGATCACCTCCACGTCACACGGCGTAATGCCGGTCAGCAGCAGCGCATGGTGTACCGCCAGCAGGTTAAGATCGTCATATTGATAGTCAATATGGGTGGTGGATAACGCCTTATCGGAGGTCGCATCATAGGTATATTTGGTGGTGCCGATGGTGTAGTTGTAGACCGACTGACCGCGCAGCAGTGCCGCACTTTTCCAGTCCTTGCGGAAGGAGTTCGGTGATACCACCGTCTTCAGCGTGCCGTTCTCAATCCAGCTAATTTTTACGTTTGTAGATCCATCATCAATGGCGAATTTCATACGGGTTACGGTCATGATTTTCTCAGTCCAAAAGGGAGTTTAGAGGTCAGGCCAGGCTACAGAACGCGCCGGGCACCCAAATAACGGGATTGCCAGAAATTGTCAGAAAGCTGGCTGATACGAATCTTCAGTCCGGTACGTGGCGCTTCAATAAAACGGCCATCACCGAGATACACACCAACGTGATCCGCGCCGGGTCGCTGGTTAATGTTGAAAAAGACGAGATCGCCACGCCGCAGCTTTTGCTGCTTGACGGGCTTCAGGGCGTTGTCCTGAAACATGCCGTTGGCGGTGCGCGGCAGCTTGCGATCCAGTACATGATTAAAGGCGTAGAAGACCAGCCCGCTACAGTCGAAGCCGTCGCTCGGGCTATCGCCGCCCCACAGATAGGGTTTACCAAGCTGGCTCTCCAGGCGATGTATCACCGTTCGCAGCTTGATGAGCGTCTTTTGCGGGGAGCGCGTCGTCACTACGCCATCCTGCACCTCATCCCAGAGCGCTTCGGAGCCGCCCAGGTTGCCAGGAGCCCAGCGGGCGTGCATCGCCAGCATCTCCCGATTTCGGGCGCGCTCGGCCTGCTGCCGCGCAATCTCAAGACGCTTCTGCTCTGGCGTCGGCGGCACCACGGCGACACGCTTTTTCGCTTTTGCCATCAGCCGCAGACGATTTTGCTTGCGCTTTTGCGCGTCACTGTGAGCGCTGGACTCCGGGATTTTTGCCTGTAAAGGGGCTGCGCTGGCGTGCCCCGGCAACAACAGCAGCAGCAAAATAAAGTAAAAAAAACGTACCTGGTGGGAGGCAGTCCGCCCAGGTACAAATGCAGTGGTAAGGAGGAAAAGGTTCACAGCACAACAATCGGGTTAATGGTCTTGAGTGAGTTTTTCGGTCAGTGGCTTAATGACTTTTTCACCGTGCTGACCGAAAAATTGATACAGCGAATCACTGGCCGAGTGTGTCAACACCATGATTTCAATACGGCGGTTAGCCGAACTCAGCGGATGCTCGGGATCGAGCAGCATCTGGTCAGCCATGCCGCTGACCTGCAAAACTTTATTGGGATCCAGGCCGCTGCGGGTCAGCACCGAGCGCGCCTGCATGGCGCGCTCGCCGGAGAGATTCCAGTTGTTATAAAGCACCTGATCGCGAAAGCGCGTGGCATCGGTATGTCCCGTGATGATGATTTTGTTATTAATTTTGTTCAGTTCGGGCGCAAACTCGGTGAGCAAGCGCTTAAAGAATGGCGTCAGGATGGCGCTGCTGCGCTGGAACATCTCGCGTTTGCGATCGTCGGTGATGAGGATGCGCAGCCCCTGCGGCACAATCTCCATCTTCAGGTTGGCCTGTGCATCATAGGCTGAGGTGATCTTCATAATGATGCGCGCCAGATCCTCAATCTCGCTTTTAGACCGCGCGTTAACCTCTTCCAGGCTCTCCGTCTTCTCACTCTGAACCGCTGGCGTGACTTCTTTCTTCGCCTGCGTTTCAGGCCGATCTTTTTTTCTGGCGTGACGCGTGTCAAACAGCGAAATTTCGCCGCCGTTCCCCTCTTTTTGGGTGACAGGAGTTAACGTATTACCTTCAAAAATAGACTCGCCGTTCAGAAGCGAGACAATCTCTTTACGTTCCTCTTCCGTCACCGCGCCCATAATCCAAAGCACCATAAACAGCGCCATCATCGCCAGCGTAAAATCGGCGAAGGCAACCTTCCACGCGCCGCCGTGAAAAGCGTCATGGCTTTTGCGCGAGGAGCGTTTGATGATGGTGGTATGTCCTTTTTTGCTGTTACGCATCAGGATCCACCCGTCATCTGTTCCACCCAACCGTCAAGGGTGGCAAACGTAGGCTTGGAATCCATTGGCAGCATTTTGCGGCCCGCATCCACCGCCAGTAGCGTCGGCTTACCGGCCACGTGATTAACCAGCACCGTACGCACGCACTCCAGTACCGCGAGCTGTTTTTTTGTGCGCTGCTCCATCGCGTTCGCAACAGGATCCATTAAGCAATAGCAGAAGAAGACGCCGAGAAACGTCCCCACCAGCGCAGCGGCCACTTTCACCCCAATCACCGCAATGGAACCGTCGATGGACTGCATGGTAATGATGATGCCCAACACCGCGGCGCAGATACCGAAGCCCGGCATCGCTTCAGCGGTACGCTGCAGGGAGCGGGACGGCTGGAGAAGGTTCTCTTCCATGGCAACCAGCTCCTGCTCAAGAATGCCTTCCAGCTCGTGTTCGTTAATCTTGCCCATTGCCATCAGGCGGAAGTTATCCGAGATAAACGTCACCAGCGCCTTATCGTGCAGCATGAGCGGGTATCGCTGGAAAAGCTCGCTGTTTTCTGGCGCCTCGATGTGCTCATCCAGCACCTTCAGGCCGCCGTCCTGCACCAGCTCAAGCAGTTCATATAACAGCATCAGCAGCTGGCGCTGATATTCACTGGTGTATTCGTTTTTGCGCATAATGCCGCGAAACTGGCGGTACATTTCCGACAGAACGGCGCGAGGGTTGGCAAGCACCATGGCGCCTAAGCCCGCGCCAAGAATGATGATAATTTCACCGGGCTGCCAGAACGAGGCGAGATGGCCGCCGGACATGAGAAAGCCGCCAACCACGCAGCCCAGGATAATTACGATACCGAAGAATTTCTGCATACACCTTTCACTTCTGGAAAAAAGACTGAATTTTTTGGGCGATTTTTTTATTGAGCTGACACACTCTGGCTTCCGTTAAATCAAGAACCAGAGCGATTTCTTTCAGGCTCATCTCGTGCTGGTAATAGAGCGTCATGATCAGCTGTTCACGCTCGTCCAGCGCTGCCAGCGCGCTGCGCAGCGTCCGGCTGGTGACGATTTCGTCTTCCAGCTTTCGGCTATCCAGCGCACCCGTAAGGGCGTCATTGCCTAACAGTTCATCCAGGCTCTCTATCGTTTTGGCGCAGTCCAGCAATAAATATTCCTGATACTCCTCCGCGGAGATGGACAGATGGCGGCTAATATCTTCAAACGTGGGCGTCCGCCCAAGCTGGCGCGCAATATCGCGGATACTGTCGTTTAGCTTGTGCGTTTTTTGCCGCAGGCGACGGGGGCGCCAGTCCAGCAGACGCAGTTCGTCCAGTACCGCCCCGCGAATGCGCTGTACGGCGTAGGCGGCAAACTGGGCATCCGGATGCCCGTAGCGGCGCAGCGAGGTCAACAGCCCCATCAGGGCAATCTGCTCCATATCTTCCCGATCGATCACGCTGCTGGTCTGATACGAGAGCTGTTTGACCACTTTGTTGACCAGCGGCAAATACGCGCTGACATAGCGCGCTTCATCTGCCGCCGTCAGGGTGTCGCTGGCGATAAAGTCCATCATTTCCATTACGGCTTAACCGTCACTGGAAGACCATTTTGCTGATGATGACGTCTTCAAAGGGGACATCCATCTTCAGGCTTTTGAACCGTTCGACGTAGGCTGCCTGCAGCTTATCGTGCAGCTGGTTAACGCTCATTGCGCGCACGTCGTCGTAGTCGAGATCGGAAAGCAGGCTCACCGTGGCGCCACGCACCGCGGGGATCATGTCTCTCGCTTTACTCGCGTCTTCCGTACTGCTGGTCGCCAGGTTCAGCTCCAGCAACAGATAGCGTTCCGTGTCCCCGTTTCCTTTCAGGGTGATAACGACGTTTTTAATCTCCACAAACTCCACGGTCTCTTTGTCAGAGCTGGTGAATATCCCGGATAAGAAACTGCTGCCTGTTGCTTCATCCATGCGCAGCAGATGAGTACCCACTACCGTCATTCCCGCCGCCAGCATGGCGGTGAAGAGCGCGATAACGAGGCCGAAAGAGAGTGTTTTTACGTTCATATAGTCTTGTCTTAAACCGTCAGTAGTACCGAGTCATCGCTGCGGAGATCCTGCGACGCCGTCGTATGGGTCGCGATTTCCGCTCCCGCCAGAATGGCGTTATGCTGCCCGGTGAAGGATTGCCCTCTGCCCTGCTGCTGCCCCCCGGACTGGGATGACACCTGCACGTTGACCTGGACAAAATGTTGCTCCGTCAGGCTCTGACGAAGGTCGTTGCTCGTTTGCTGCAGGGCGCGATAGACCTCAGCATGGCTGGCGTTGATCTGCACCTGCACGCGTCCGCTTTCGACCTGCATGGAAATATCAATTTTGCCCATATCCGGCGGATCGAGGCGGATGGTGGCATGCTGGACCTGCTGCTTTACCTGCACCTGCAAACGCTCGCCCAGCGCACGCTGTAGCTGTTCACCCCAGCGCGAAGGCTCCGGATCCATTTTCAGGGTGGTGGTGGTCGTTGCCGGTGCGGCCGCCGGCGTGGCGGTAATATCGCTTGTCGGCAGCGGCGCAAAGGTGTTCGTCTGCGCCGCCGGAACCATCGCCGTTATCAGCGCTGGAGCGACGCTATGAATAACGGGCTGCGGGCTCGCCGCGGAATCGGTGGGACTCACCGGTGACGGCACCGGATACTGATGCAAAAGCGAGGCAGAGATGCCCATCGGCACTCCCTTCGCCGCTCCCTGCATCACCCCCTGCGGCTGCAGGTTTTTCAGCATGACATCATCGACGGGCTGCGCTTTACCGGGAAAGCCAGCAGAAGCGTGCACCGGAATTTGGCTGGTCATCAGCAGCGCTTCCAGCAGCTGCTGCGGCGCATCAGCCCTGAGCAGTGAATCTCCCGGCACCGGCTCGTTAGCGGTTTCCTCGTCATCGTCACTGCCTTGCGGGAGCGGCACCGCGCTTACGGCAATATCGCGTGTCGCCTTCCCCTGCCCGATCATGAGTGAATCAATCACGTTCAGCAGCGCGTCGTTAAACGCCGCCGGGGTTTGTGTGGTATGCGCTACCGCTTTCGGGCCTGCAATGGGTTCGGCCTGCATCGGCAGGCCAGAACCGTTAACCAGGCCCTGCGCCAGGTTGAGGATATCCATCAGCGCATTCCTTCATCGTCAGCAAACTGGGCATACGCGGCCGCCCCTTCACGATTGCGCATCGTCAGGTTAAGCTTGACGGCCAGCCTGTCGCTCTCTACCTGGCAGTAATCACGCGCCTGAAGGTGGATCTTTTTCAGGTTATCCAGCGCCTGTCGCTCGTCCACCTCCAGCGTTTTCCCCTGAATCGCGGTCAGTAGCTCGGCGATTTTGGCGTCAACGTTCATGACGGCGGACCAGTTATGATCCTCCGTCGCCTGGCGTAAACCCCGCGTCAGGGCCTGAATGACGTGCAGCATCCTCATGCCCCCTGGCCCATTCGCTGCCAGCCGTCCTGGATGTTGCCAAGGATCGTTTCCACTTCGTCAATGATGTCGACCGAGAGCTTATGGCTGGCGTCATACAGGCGATAAACGCAGTAGTCGTATAGGTTCGCCAGGCTCAGCGCCAGTTCGCCGCCCTTTTCAAAATCCAGCGCGCTGGTTAGCGCGTTGAGAATGTCGATGCACTTATTGATGCTCTGGGCCTTACGCTCGTAGCGACGGGCAACAATATGGCTTTTGGCACGAACAAGCTCATCCATCAGGCCGTTAAACAGCATCAGCACCAGCTGATGCGGATTCGCCGCCGAGGCCTGAATAGCCAGATCGGATTGTTGATACAGGCCGTAGCCTTCCTGATCATTTCCGTACATTGAAAGTCGGTTCCCTTAGAATTAAACAAACATGCTCATGGTGTTGTTCATCTGCGTCATGACTTTTTGCAGCTGCGTAAACTGCTTGTAGTAGCGGTTGTAAGAGGCGTCATAACGCAAGTTCATTTTTTCGGTTTTGGTATCGATGTCAGTTTTTTGCCGATCGAGGATTTCCTGGCGTCCCTTCAGCATGCCGCTGCTGGTGCTGAGGTATTTATCCAGCGATTTATCCATCGCCTTGAGCATGCCGTCGTTGCCGTTGAAGAATTGCGCGACGGTCTGCGGATCGTTTTTGAGCTGCTTCTCCAGCACGTCAGCATCGAGGGTGAGCTTGCCGTCTTTATCGGCGGAGATGCCGAACTTACTCATGTTCTGGTCACCAAAGGTGCCGCGCAGCAGATTGCCAATATCGGTGCCGAGCGAGGACATCGTGGCATCACCGGCAAACGCGCCGCGCTTTTCCGAGCTGCTGCCGCTTTTCGTCATGCCGGTGAGGGTATCGCGCAGGGTGTTATAGGCATCGAGAAACGCCTGGATCTGGTTTTTCGTTTCGGTGTTATCGGTGTCGATCGAAATCACCAGCGGTTTGTTCTTTTCGGTAGTGCCGGTCAGCTTAATAGAGACGCCATCGACCAGATCGTCCAGGGTGTTGGAACTGCTGGCATACTGTCTGGTGGAATCGCCGAGCGTGAAGAGCGCGTCCTTTCCGTCAGTAATCGTTTGTTGGTCTGCAAAAATATCCTGCCCGGCAGACATGCCGCTGGTATCCATCTCGATTTTGTACTTCTCGCCACTCTGGTCACTGCTCAGCATGAGCGAGACTTTGCCGTCAATTCGCATCAGTGAAGCGGTAACTCCGTTCTGCCCGCTGGCCGCCGTGGTGGAAGTGGGATCCGACGCGCTCGGGAAGTCAGTTTTATTAATCGCATCGGCAAAATCAGCAAGGCTGTCCAGACCATCCATATCAATCTCCATGCTCTCGCCATTGAGATTGATCTTCAGGGTTCCGCTCGCATTTTTAATCGCGTCATCGTCCAGCTTGTCGAAACTGATCTGCTGAGCGGTCGCCAGCTGGGTGACGTTCAGGCTGTAGGTCCCTTTACGCGCGCTGGCGCTGGCGTTGATCGTCGCAATCCCCTCCTGGTTCATGGTGGCGATATTTTTCAGGACGCTGGCGCTGGTGGAATTCAGGGCATTAATTGACGTGCGGAACGTCGTTAGCGCGGTACGCAGCGACGAAAGGGCTGACGACTGGGCTTCATAGGTTTTTGTCTGGGTGGCGATCGCGTTTTGCAGTGCAAGGACGTCGTAGGTCGCCAGTGTTGTCGCCATCTGTTTTGGATCGAAATCAGACATTATTGGTTCTCCTGGCACGCAAATGTAGTTCGGTATGCTTCAGACATAGCAACTATCGTGCCAATTTTTTATTTGTGGTTTTTCAGGTGGTTATGCACAAGCTGGAAGGAGGACTTCCGCTTTTTCCGCCCGGGGGAAAGGCGAAGCCGGATACAAAAACACCGCCATACAGCGGTGTTTTTTCAGCTTTTATCCAGATTGGATTAGCCCAGCAGAGACATAACCATGCCGGACATGCTGTTGGACTGCTTCAGCATGGACATACTGGTTTGTGCCAGCATCTGGTTACGGGTCATGCTTGACGCTTCGGAGGCCATGTCAGCATCGCGGATATTGCTCAGCGCCAGATCGGTGTTGTCTTTCATGTTTGCCAGGTTCGCCGCCGTGTGGCTCAGACGGTTAATGCTCGCACCCATTTTGGAACGAACGGCACCGACTTGATCCAGAGTCGTTTCCAGCGAGCTCATCAGAGCTTTTGCACTTTCGGCGTCCGTCAGTTCAAGCTTACCGCTGGCGTTTACTGCACTAGCCGTGCCCTGAATAGTTGAGAACAGACCACCAGAGGTAGTCAGCGCGCCTGCGCCGCTAGCGCCGAGTTCAGCAGACAGGTTAATCTTCATGGTTTCATCAGTAGAAGAACCGATCTGGAAGTTCAGCTCTTTAGAGAACTTACCGGATGCGCCGAACAGTTTGTCACCCGCGTAAGAGGTGTTGTTCATGATGTTGCCCAGCTCAGCGTTCAGGTCGTTCAGCTCGGAGTTGATCGCGTCACGGTCTTTCTGAGTGTTGGTGTCGTTCGCTGCCTGCGTTGCGAGGTCTTTCATGCGGTACATGATGTTGCTCACTTCATCGAACGCCCCTTCAGAGGTTTGCAGCAGCGCGGTCGCATCGGCGATGTTACGCTTTGCAACGTCCATACCGTTGGTCTGGCCCTGCAGACGGGTCGCGATCTGCAGACCTGCCGCATCGTCAGCAGCGGAGTTAATGCGTTTACCGGTACCCAGGCGCTCCATTGCGGTGGACAGCATGTTGTTGGCTTTATTCATCGCATTGGTAGATGCCATGGAGGAAGAGCTGGTAAAAATTGAGAATGACATAAGGATTCCTTTTTCGTCCTGGTGATACAGATGGTGTATTCAGTAAAGACGACACGGCAGGCGCGAAGATTAAATCAACGGTTACCGAATGCTTATTTTTTACGCAGGCATAGAAATAGCAGGTTGATTTCTAAGGATTAAAAAATTGCTAAAAGGCTCACGCCAACGATCTTTTTTCATCGTGTCTTTTCACCGGCAGGACAGGGGCATTTTGGTATCTTTATTAATAATATTTAATATAAAAAGTAACGTTCTTATTTATCCGGTTTCATTCGGAAACAAATATAAAAGCTTTATTAAAGCGGCCAAAAATTCAATAAATTAAATGGGAATTATTATTTTTTTAAGTTCGCCACAGAAACAATGATCATTATCAAACAGATCACAACAATAACACAACACCTTCACTTTTTAATCATCTAAATAACATAAGTTTTATTTAATGATTCTTGTTAACCATAAAACAAACTGCTTCATTTCTTCCTGCTCGCTAAGTTAAAAATGGTGTTGCGCATCACATTTTAATCGCGTAAAAAGAGGGCAGGAAACGATCATTCCTTCCCTTATGGGCGTAAAACAGATGAAAACCTTCCCGCTGTAGCATAAAATCGAGCAACAACAGGGAAGACTACGTCCTCTTTTAATCTCCGCAGGCATGCGGCATTCATTAAGAATTCTAAATGGAGTTAACAACTCAATCGGATAACCTCTGATCCCTCCGGGTGTTCAACAGGTTATCGCCATAATAATGGGGTGGTTGAATCCATAACATATAAATGAATAAACGTTATTGCTCCGTAAATAATTGGCTGGTTGACGTCGCTTCAGGCTCTATTCTCCATTTAACCACAGGGGAACGAAAGCGCCTGGGTGAATATCAGCTCAAGCTGCTGGATATTCTGGTTCAGGATGCGGGTAAAATATTTACCCGCGAAGAGTTAACGACCCTGGTCTGGGAACGCCGGGTCATCGGCAATAATAGCTTGCCGAATGCCATTCACGCATTGCGCACCGCATTAGAGGATGATGGTAAAAACCAGCGCATCATCAAGACTATTCCGCGCAAGGGCTATCTGATTGAGCCCGAGTATTGTCGTCTGATCGAAACCGATGAGCCTTGCGATGGGGAAGATGCGGAGGCTGACGTTCCGCCTGCCGAGGCGTCGCTTAACGCTGAGCCTCTGACTGAACCGGAGCAGCCTGAAGGTAACGACGATCCTGCACCGGTAATGGAGCCCGTCCCGGTGCTGAAGCCGAAATGGCGTCGTCATGGCATCGTTAGCTTTTTACTGGTGATGGCCGCCACGGCCCTCTTTACGACAGCCGCCTGCTGGTACCTGCTGGGCGGCTACAGCGAACATCTGGTTTCACGGGAGATCCAGCCGGGCGTTTACAGCAATATCCACATTTATGCCGTCGAAACGGCAGGCGATCCGCCCTATATCTCCGTGAACCTGTACGGCAAGTTAAAAGACTCGCTGTATGCCATCAACCAGCAGATCCAGATGCAGTCCGCCACGATGCAGATCTTCTTTCACAGCACCAATTCGTCGCTGAACTACAGCTTCACGCTGTCCAATAAATGCGACAATAAACAGCTGGCGATGTCCATCTACCACTGGCGTACCGATACGGACCAACTCAACAACCTGATCCTGCGAGAAACCCGAAGGAAGCTTCATGAACTGGCTACGTGCAAAACGCCTTAACGTGGCGATCGTCATCGCCGTTCTGGCGACGCTCGTCGTTCTGGCGTTTAAGTATTTCACCACGACCTCAACGCTACAGTACGGCAATGTGGAAGATGACTTCCAGATGGGCTTTTACGACCTGATGTCACAGCAAAAAGAGATTTACGATGTGAGCCTGAAAACCACGCGCGGCGTACTGATGGCCAATATCACCAGCCCGGACGACAACCGCTTTGTCCTGAAGGGAAAGTTTACGCCGACGCAGAAAAAACACGGGCGAATCTACTTTACGCTCACCCCAATTTACTACAGCACCGAGCAGAAGGGGCTAATGATAGATGGCCTTGTCGACCAGCTCATGTACTCCAACTACTGGATGGAGCCGCTCTCTTTTAATCACAAGTCGCTGGTGGTGGGACAAAACGGCGCGATATTCCTCTACCCGGCGTCCCGATGACGTGGCTGTCCGGCATTAATGGCCCTTAGCCCAGCAGGTTTTTAACCGTTGCCAGCCGGACGTTGGCCTGAGCACCCAGCGCCTGCGACAGCTGGCTAAAACTGTCGGCGCTGCGAGCCAGCCCCTCACCCAGGCTGCGTGAAGTGTGCAGCGCCTGCTGTGAGCTGTACACCGTCGCCATATCGTTTATACGGGCGCTGACGCGGTCCTGCTGCTGGCGCAGTTTGCTGCGCTGGCTGGTGATGTGATTAAGGGTATCCTGCAACTTCATTTGCCCCTCTCGCTCCCGCCGCGCGGAGAGCGCCATCATCTCATCGCTGTTCGCGCTTTCCGCCTGCGGGGCCAGCAGGGTGAAGGCATCGGCTGGATAAAGTTTACCTTCGCCACGCACCGAAAAGTGCTGCTTCACCTGCTCCCACCTGCTCTCATCAACGCTGAACAGCAGCTGGCCGCTGTCCGTCTGGCTGGCATGGATCCCTAAGCGCCCCAGACCAACATTCAGCTTTGTCAGCGTCTGTCGCGGCGTCGCCTCTTCCGGCAGCGCAACGGCAGCCATCTCCCGTCGGGTGCCCCCAAGCGCGAAGATCAGCGTTTCCCCGGCCGGGAACTGCACTAATTTTTCGCTGCCCGGCAGGGTGAAATTAACCGCGTTCTTCTTCTCCAGCGAGGCGTTGAGATGGCGATCGATCGTACCGCCGGAAAGCTGCATACGGCGTGAAAGGTGCTTTTGCAGCGCAGCAGTCTGCACGCTGGCATCCCCGCTGCGACCGGAAGTCTGGCGCAGCTGGAGCAGCTGCGTTTCGGTTTTCGCCAGATAGCTGTCCGCCTGCTGCACGGCGGTCAGCTGCTGATTGAGCTGTACGTTATAGCGCATCGGCCGGCGCGACAGCAGTGCGGATTCAGGAAATGAATGACGGGTAAATTCAGCGTCGGGCAAATGTACCCGCCCGACGGTCTGCGGTGCATCGATATTCCCGCGCCCGGCGGGTGCCGGTGCGCTGGAGAGCGGTGAGGATGTTTTTAAACCGACTTGCATATCATTTTACAACATACTGAAAAGATTGAGATTGCTGACCATGCTGTAGGCCTTATACGAGATCTGGACCGAGGTATTGTACAGCTGGAGCTTCGTGTAAGTCGTCGCGTAATCCGCCTCATTAAGATCGGTCTCCAGCTGGCCGTTCGACAGGCTAACATCGGTATGGGCATCATCAATAAGCGTCAGTCGGTTCTGCCGGCCGCCGAGATCGGTAAACAGCGCTCCCAGGCTATCGCTGGTCGTCTGGGTCATATCGATCATCGCCGTCAGGTCGTCCTGGTAATCCGTCAGGCTGGCGTTCGGATCCTGCATTTTCTCACTCAGCGCTTTGAGCTTGTTCAGCATCTCCAGATCGTTGCCTGAGCTGGAAAACGCGTGGGAAATATTGGTGTTTTCGGTAATGCTAACGCCGTTGGCCACCGTCGTTTCCCGGGTCTTTTCATTGCCGCCGAATACGTACTGACCGTTTTCGTCCAGCGTGACGGTTTTGCTGTCGGTCATGGTGCCGGAGAACAGGTAGCTCCCGTTTTCGTTTTTGCTGTTCATCGTCGCCACCAGCGAGTCCAGCATAGATCCCAGCTCCGCACCGTAGCTCGCCAGATCTTTCTGACTCAGCGAACCGTTATTCGCCAGCTTAAGCTTATCGCTCACGGACATCACCTGGTTGCTGAGGGCGTTGATATGGGACTCCTGTATCGACAGCGCGCCGCTCAGGCTGGTGATGTTGCTTTGATATTGCTTAATGGCTGACTGCTCGCGATTAAGCTGTACCAGACGGCTGGCGATAACCGGATCGTCCGACGGTACGTTAATACGCTTTTGCGTCGACAGTTGTTCCGTGAGTTTGCCCATCTGGTAACTATTAACGCCCATTTGCGACATCATGGCGTTATAGAGAAAAAGGCTGCTTACTTGCATATTTCAGATCCCGTGGTTGCGCTTAAAACATACTTAGCAGATCGCTAAAAACCTGATTACCCGTGGAAATCACCTTCATACTCGCCTGGTAGGCCTGCATGTAGGCTTGCAGATTCATCGCCTCACGATCCTGATTCACGCCGCTCAGGTCATCACGCTGCTTTTGCGCGTCGTCCCTTACCGCGACGGCCGCATCCATTTCGGTTTTACTCTGCTTGCTGGCAATACCGATGGTCGAAATAATGGCCGCCGCCCCTTCGTTCAGGCTCATGTTGCCCATCCCCGGAATGTCGGCTTTCTGGTTCTTCAGCTCAAGCAGGGCGTTAAGGTTGTCGCCATTGCCCGGCTCCTTCGGGTCGCCGGAAAGCGCCAGCTCGTCGGGAGCCAGATCGTTTACCTGTAGCATGCCCGCCGGGTTCGACGCATCGAAGGTGAACAGCGGTTTCCCCTGCTTGCCGTTCAGATCGTAGCCCTGCGCCAGCTGTGTGTTGAACATATCCGCCACGGCCTGCGCCATGCCCTGCACGGAGTCGCCCATCTGCTTCAGCGTGCCGGTTTCATAGTCATAAAGCGCCCCCAGCTGACCGCCCGTTGAGGGATTGAGGGAAAACTCGCTGGTCGAAAACGCCAGCGTCAGCGTGGTATTACCGTTGCTGTCCTTACCGGTGCTAAGCTTGCCCGCCGTCTTGCCGCTCACCAGCGGCTGACCGTTACTTAACGAGACGGTGTAGCCGTTGCTATCGTCGGTTACTTTGACGTCAGCCATTGAGCTCAGCGTCTTCACCAGCTCGTCACGCTGATCGCGCAATACGCTGCTGTTGCCGCCCGTGGATTCCATCGCAGCAATCTTCTTGTTGTATTCTGCAATGTTGCCGCTCAGGGTGTTGATCTGCTCCACCATCGCCCCACGCTGCGTGTTGATGGACTCTTTCTGGCTGGAGATAAAATCATTCATGCTGTTGAAGCGGGTAGAGAGCGTGTTTGCCTGGTTCAACAGCTGCTGGCGCAGCGCCTGAGATTCAGGCTGCTGCGTCAGGGCGTTCAGGGCGCTAAAAAAATCGTCCAGGCCATTTCCGAGGCTCGTCGAGTCGGTGCCGATGACCTTCTCCAGGGAGCTGACGTACTCGTTACCCATGCTGAAATAGGCGGCTTTGGTGTTGGTCTGCCAGACCTGGTTGACAAGGTACTGACTGGAGAGCCTGCGAATACTGTTCACCTGAACGCCGTTACCCGGCGAGAGTCCGGCCTCGCCCATCGGGCCGATGGCGCTCTGAACAATCCCCTGACGGGTATAGCCTGGCGTCAGCAGATTATTCGCATTCATCGACGAGACGAGCATCCCCATGTTAGCTGCCTGCAGTCCGCTATAGGCGATATCGAACATACTCATGGCTTACTCCTGTCCTTCGGTTATCTGGAACGACTGCAAATGGCGTTCCTGCGGTTGTCCCTGTAAAGCGGCCGCTTCCACCTGATTCTTAAGCGGGGCCGTCACCTGCGGGGAAAGCTGGTTAATAATCATCTGAGCAATGCCGGTGCTGCGCTGGGAGGCCAGCTCTGACGCCATTTTGTCATCATAGAAATCGCGCATCATGCGCTGCTGTTTGCTGTTGAAGGGGTTATCTTCCCCCAGCACGTCGGAGGCCTTACGCATTTGCGATAGCATTGAGCGCAGCATCAGCGCCTCAAACTGCCCGGCGGCCTGTTCAAGCGTTTGCGGCTTTACCTGGCCGGTAATATCACCCGGCAGAATAGCGGTTTGTCGGTTAATCGCATTCAGCATTACATCACCACCAGTTCAGCATCCAGCGCCCCGGCTTCGTGCAGCGCCTGCAGGATAGCCATCGTGTCATCCGGGGCCGCCCCCAGGCTGTTGAGGGTATTGACGATACTGCGCAGGCTGGTGCCGGCTGAGATGGTCACCATCTGCCCACGTCCGCGATTAACGTCAACGTCGCTCTGCGGGGTCACCACCGTCTGTCCACGGCCAAAGGCATTGGGCTGGCTGACGTTTGCGGATTCGCGAATGGTGACCGTCAGATTGCCGTGAGAAACCGCCGCGGCGCGGACGATCACCCCATCGCCGATCACCACCGTGCCGGTCCGGGCGTTAAACACCACCCGCGGCGGCTGCTTGCCGGCGTTGATCTGGACATCTTCAAGCGACGACATAAAAGCCACCCGCTCGCCCGCCCCCATTGGGGCACGCACGGAGACATTGGTGGCGCTCTGGGCCGTCGCCGTTCCTGCCCCAAAGGCGTTATTCAGCGCTACCGCTACCGCGTTGGCGGTTTTAAAGCTCGGCCGCTTGAGGTTCAGCATCACCGTCGGCTCCTGCTGGAAATCGCTCGGGATTTCACGTTCCACCGAACCGCCGTTCGGTACGCGGCCTACCGTTGGCGTATTGATGGTAACGCTGGAACCGCTATTGCCTTCCGCCTTCACGCCGCCCACGACCACATTACCCTGCGCCAGGGCATACACCTCACCGTCGGCACCGCGAAGCTGAGTCAGGAGCAGCGTTCCGCCGCGCAGGCTTTTGGCATCGCCGATGGAAGAGACGGTGACGTCAATGGTTTGTCCGAGCGAGTAGCCCGGCGGCAGCGTGGCGCTAATGGCGACGGCCGCGACGTTTTTCACCTTCGGGTCAATTTTGGCCGGCAGCTGGACACCAAACTGGCGCAGCATATTGGTGACCGACTGGCTGGTGAACTTCACCTGGTTTTTATCCCCGGTTCCGTCCAGACCCACTACCAGGCTATAGCCGATCAGCTGGTTACCACGTACCCCCTGAATGTCCACCACATCGCGCAAAGGCTGGGCAGCAACGCCAAGGCTGTACAGGCACAGGAGCAGTAAAATTCGTCTAAACACGCTCGACTCCGTCAGATAGGGAACAGGGGATGGTTAAAGAAGCGCACCAGCCAGCCGGCCGCGTTTGCATCACTCAGCGCGCCGCGTCCGGCGTAGGAGATACGCGCGTTGGCGATACGCTGTGAGGAGACGGAGTTATCGCGCTCAATATCGTCGGCTCTTACGAGGCCGGTTACCCGCATGTACTCATCTCCCTGATTGAGGGTGAGCCATTTTTCGCCGCGGATTGCCAGCACGCCGTTGGGCAAGACTTTATAAACCGCCACGGTGATCGCTCCGCGCAGGCTGTTTTGCTGCTGCGACGTGGCGCTACCGTTGAAGTTACGGTTACCATCTACCGACCCGGACAGCTTATCCACCGAGTGGCCAAAGGCCTCCGGGATGCCGAGCGAGACGTCATTCTTCTTGCCAAAGTTCGTTCGCGCCTGCTTGCTCGCCTGGGTGGATTCGTCCAGCTTTACGGTCAGGATATCGCCAACACGATAGGCGCGGCGATCCTGAATAAGCGACCAGTTATAGCCGCTGTTATAGACGCCACCGCCGCGGACGTGCGTCTCCGGCATGGCGAAATCTTCCGGCGGCGCGTACGCCGCATCGTCTTTGTGCACCAGCAGTGCCGGGCTTTCGCAGCCCGACAGCACCAGCGCCAGTAAACCGATCGCTACCTGCTTTTTCATCTCTTTCACTTTACGGCTCTGCCCTTACATCGACTGCGTAACAAACTTCAGCATGTCGTCAGCGGCAGAAACCATTTTGGCGTTCATTTCATAGGCGCGCTGGACGGTGATCATATCGACCATCTCCTCAACAACCTGCACGTTGGAGCCTTCCAGCGAACCCTGTTCCAGCTGGCCAAACGCCTCTTCACCGGGTACGCCTTCCACCGCTTCACCGCTGGCGGCCGTTTCACGATAGAGGTTGCCGCCGACAGCCTCGAGACCGGCCGGATTGACAAAATTCACCAGCGTCAGCTGCCCCAGTTCAATCGGATCGGTTTCACCCGCGACCGTCGCGGTGATGGTGCCGTCTTTGCCGATCTGAATATCCTTCACGTTATCCGGCAGTTCGATTTGCGGGATCAGCGGCAGCCCCTGCGCGTTCGTCAGCACGCCTTCAGGCGATTTTTGCAGGTTACCGGCGCGGGTATAGGCGATATCACCGTTGGCCGTTTCCACCTGGAAAAAGCCCTGCCCGGTAATCGCCACGTCCAGGCTCTGCCCGGTGTTCTGGATGTTGCCGACGGTGAACTCTTTCTGGGTACCGACAATCTTGACGCCGGTACCGAACTGGATGCCCGTCGGTGAGATAGTGTCCTGATCGAGCTGGCCGCCCGGGGTGCGCTGATTCTGGTAGAACAGATCGGCGAACATAGCGCGGTCACGTTTAAAACTGGTGGTATTGACGTTCGCCAGGTTGTTGGAGATGGCGGTCATTTTGGCGTCCTGCGCCGCTAGCCCAGTTTTACTGATCCATAAAGCGGGATTCATCTGTATTCCTCAAATGTGTTGTCAGGTGCCGCGAATCAGGCGGTTACCGGCGTTTGCGAGATCTTCAGCGGCTTTCATCATCTTGATCTGCGCTTCAAACTGGCGATTGAGCGCAATGCTGGAGACCATTTCGCTGATGGCCGACACGTTGGCGGATTCAAGATGTCCGGCGGCCACCTTCACCTCTTCGTCACGCGGATTAAACGCCGCGCTGGTGATCAAGAAACCGGCTTCGTTTTTGCTGAGCTCGCTGGCGGGGATATTCACCAGCTTCACGCGGTCAATATCCATCGGGGCGGCGATGTCGCCGTCCTCCGGCACGATGGTGATTACCCCATCCTCACCGATTGAGATGGAGGAGTAAGGCGGCAGCACGATCGGGCCGTTATCGCCCTCCAGCGGCAGGCCGCTGACTGACAGCTCGCCATCGGCGTTGATGTCGATTTGGCCGTTACGCGTGTAGACCTCACGAGTGCCGCTGCGCAGCGTAATCAGGCCGTCGCCCTTCACGGCAATATCCAGGTCACGCCCGGTTTCACGCATGGCTCCCGGCGTCATATCGACGCCGCCCTGAGTGGGCTGCGCCAGATAACGCGAGGCATATCCCTCGCCGTTAATCTGCTGCGTGAGCGCTTTGTCGAGATCGCTACGAAAACCCTGGGTATTAACGTTCGCCAGGTTATTCGCGTGGATTTCCTGCTGCGTCAGGCTTCGCGAGGCGCCGCTGACGGCGGTGAACAGTAGGCGATCCATCGATTACACCGCCTGGAAGAGCGAGGTCATCATGCTGTCGTTGGTGCTGATCACCTTGGTATTCGCCTGATAGTTTCGCTGGGCGGTCATCAGCCCGACCAGTTCGGCGGTCAGATCGACGTTTGACGACTCCAGCGCCCCGGAAACAACAGAACCCAGCAGGCCGGTACCCGGCGTGCCGGTCAGCGGCGCGCCAGAGCTGGTGGTTTGTGACCAGGTTGTACCGTCCTGCGCGGACAGGCCGTTCGGATTAGCGAAGTTCGCCAGCACCAGCTGCCCCTGCAGCAAACGCTCGCCGTTAGAGAAGGTGGCATAAACGCAGCCGTCCTGATCGATTGCCTGGCCCGTACGTTCGCCGGAGGCATAGCCGTCGCCTTTGTTTTTGCTGACGGAGAAATCAGAACCATACTGGCTGGTGCCGCCATAGGTCATGTCAAGCGTAATGGGATTAGCGCCCGCAACATCCGCGGTCAGCGTGACTGCTCCGCTCGGATCGGTAAGCACGCCCTGGCTGTTAAAGGTCAGCTTCTGTACCTGCTCCGTACCGCCGCTGGTCACCGGCGTATCGTCCATGTAGTAGTGCACTTCCCAGGCGTTTTCGCCGGTTTTCACGAAGTACTGGTTCAGGGTGTGCTCACGGCCCAGCGAGTCATAAACCTGAGTGGTGTAGGAGTTGTTATAGGAGGTGTTGTCTTTAGGATTGAATGGCGTAGTGGCCGGAACGTCCGCGCGCGCGTCCATGTTGGCGGTAAAAGCGATACTTTCCGTCGCTTTTGCCGGAATCGAACCGCTGCTGATCGTCAGGTTGCCGATAGTGCCCACCTGGAGCGTACCGCTGGCATCGACAGGATAACCCTGAAGATACATCCCTTTGTTGTTGACAAGATGACCGTTGCTGTCGGTGCCGAAGTAGCCCGCGCGGGTATAGGCGGTAGTACCTGCGCTATCGCGAACCATAAAAAAGCCATTACCGTTGATGGCCAGATCCAGCGCGGTACCGGTGGAAGTAATACTTCCCCCTTTGGTAATGCTCTGGGTAACGGCAGTTACGCCCACGCCCAGCGGCTGGCTTTCCGCGTACAGCGCGGAAAACTCCGCGCGCCCGGATTTAAACCCCACGGTACCGGAGTTGGCAATGTTGTTAGAGATAGCACTCAGCTGCTCGGTAATCGCATTCAGACCGGACGTTGCAATACTAAAGCTCATAATCGTTCCTGTTTAATTAATATCCTGATTCACTTCAGGCTTTGTTCCTGGAGGCAGTGCCAAACTGGCTGATGTTGTTGTAGGCGACTTCGCCAAGACCGTCGATATTGAGTACCGTCGGGCTACCGTCGAGAGGAATGCGCACGTTGTTTACCACCCCGCCCATTTCGAGCGGCACTTTCTCTTCACCGGTATCGGTCACCACGCTCAGGGTGTATTTGCCTTCGCTCAGCCCCAGCGCTTCCGGGTCGAAGGTGAAATCCACCTGTCCCGCTTCCTGCTTGCCCAGCTCAATTTTGTGTTCAATGCCGGCGGCGTCTTTGGCAATCACCGTCACCACGCCGGCGGCGTGCTCCAGCGTCAGACGTCCGTCAAGCACGCTCTCGCCATCGCTGTTCACCGAATCGGTCTGCACCATCACGTGCTGTCCAACGAGGTTGCCGGTAGTCAGCGTTTGCAGGTTGTCCATCAGCACGGAATTGTTCGCCATCAGCTGCGACATGGTTTCCATTGATTGCACCTGGGTAAGCTGGGCCAGCTGGCTCACGTACTCGGTACCGTCGGTAGGGTTGAGCGGATCCTGGTTCTGGATCTGCGCGACCAGAAGCTGCATAAACATGGTGTTCATGCCGGAGGCGGACTGGTTGCTGGCAATGCCGTCCGTTGTACTGCCGGAACGGCTTTTGGCGTAAGCGCCGTCTACGTTCATATCCATGCTTATGCTTCTCCAAGTCGCAGCAGGCTTTGCTGCATGCTTTTCACACTGTTCAGCACATCCACGTTGGTTTCAAAACCGCGTGATGCCGACATCATATCCGCCATCTCTTCCACAACGTTGACGTCCGGGTAGTAGACATAGCCGTCGGGATTGGCCATCGGGTTGTGCGGCTCATAGCGCTGTACCGCGTTACCGGTCTCAACGACGTCCATCACCTGCACGCGCGCACCGGTTAAGGCCTGATGGTTCATCAACTCGTCATTTTTATACACCGCAGCAAATACCGGACGGCGCGCTTTATAGGTGCCGTCTTCGGTAGCAGAGGCGGTTTCTGCGTTGGCGAGATTACTGGCGATGGTATTAAGACGAACGGTTTGCGCCGTCATCGCCGATCCCGAAACGCGATAAATATCCGAAAAAGCCATATTTCGTGGTTACCTGCGTTGGGTTACTTACCGTCAATGGCCTTTTTAAGGCCAGTGAACTTCATGTTTAAAAAGGCAAGGCTCATCTGATAGTCCTGGGTGTTCTTCGCGAACTCCGCCTGCTCGACGTTCAGTGAAACGGTATTGCCGTCGGAAGACGGTTGGTAAGGCACCCGATACATCTCCTGCGGGGCAGACGAAAAGGAAAAACTCGACCGTGAACGTTGCATCTCGGAGGCAAAATCAATATCTTTAGCCTGGAAGTTAGGGGTATCAACGTTTGCCAGATTGGCTGAAAGCAGCTCTGCTCGGGAAAGTCGAAGTGCTACAGCCTGTGGATGAACGCCCAATGCTTTGTCAAAAGTAATACTCACAATTCACACCCTCGTGATGCTTAAACCTGCATGCTCTGCGTTTTCATAGCAACTTTCATGCCAAGGTTTTAAGTTTATGATTTACAATGTTTTTCCTCTTTTTTTAAGCCTCAGGGTGAAACGGTATTTCCGCTTTCTGATGGCGTTTTTCCTGCTGTCGTTTTCAGTTACCGCGCTGGCCGATGTCGCCCCTCCCATCAGCGCCCGCAAGCAAGTTTTTGCCACCGTCCAGCACAACGCGTCGGATCTCATTCGCCAGGAGGCAAAGCGCCGTCGCTGGCCTGACTATCAGGCGAAAATGAATCTGTTTATTCCTGGTGAAGTATCACAGTACGCGGCATGCCCTGAAAAACTGGCCGTTTCTCTTCCCGGCGGCGACCGCCTTGACATCAATCGCCTGCGCTTTGACGTGCGCTGCGCGGGCCCCGGAGGCTGGGATATTCCGGTTACCGTAAAGCCAGATATTTACCTGCCGGCAATCGTCGCCAGCGCCACGCTGGAACGCGGTCACGTCATCACTCCCGACAGCATCGCCATTAAAAAGCTCAACGTCAGCAATATGCGCGGTGAATATCTGACCCAGCCAGACGACATCATCGGGATGACCGTCAGGCGCCGCATACGGGATCGGCAGGCAATTACGCTTCAACAGCTGGAAGCGCCGCTGCTGGTAGAGCGCGGCCAGCGCGTGCTGATGATTGCCGGACAAAACGGCGTAGAAGCCAGAACGATGGGTGAAGCCATGAAGAAGGGACGCAAAGGCGAGATCATTAAGGTCAAAAACGAGACCAGCGGACGGATCGTCAGCGCTATTGTTGCCGACGTTGGCGTGGTGAATATGGTGTATGCCAGCGGCAGGTAAAAAACTTACCTCCCTGTTTAAGTTACCGCATGCCATAGCCGCTCTTTACACATAACGGCACAGGAAGCAGGACTTCCGCAGGGCAAGGTTCATACGCAACCAGAACAGACGATAGGTAAAAGGGCAAAGCGATGAAAGTAGCAGCACCGCAGTACAACCTGACCACTGCAATTAATAAAGCCAGCAGCGCGGAACAAACGTGCACCGTGGCGCAGGAGGGTACCCGCGTGATGCGCAGCGCCGCCATCGATCCGGTCCTGGGCGATGCGCAGACGCAGTTAAGCACGCTGCCAGAAGTGGACATGGCGCGTGTCGCCGAAATGAAGGAAGCCATTAGCAGCGGCAAAATCAGCATCAATATTGATTCGCTGGCCGAGGCGATGCAGAAGTATTTCCAGAGGTAATTATGACCAACGCCGCCCAGCGCGTTAAAACCCTGATTCAGGATATGGCGGAAGACCGCAAGCACTACAGCGCCCTGACCGCCCTGCTCGACACACAGCGCCGCCATATTGTCGCCCGCGATAGCGCGGCGCTGGAAACGCTCAACGCGCAGCTGATGGCGATTTACCAGCAGCTATCAAAAAATAGCCAACAGCGCTACAAGCTTTTGAACGAACTGGGCATCACTCCGAATGCCGAAGGCATAAAATCGCTGATCGCCCGCCTGCCCGCCACCCACCGGCCAACCGTTTCAGCTCTCTGGAAAGGTCTCCAGCAGCAGGCCACCGCCTGTCAACGCGCCAACGACTACAACGGTGCGCTGATAAATATGCAGCAGGAGATCCTTGGGAATTTGCTGAACAGCAGCGCGCCGGAGAACTGGTTGTATCAGGAGGGGTGATGCAACACCCGCCGTTTTAATGATGGGTCAGTTATAACTTTAGCCACTTTAGTTTATCGCAAAGTTTTTGAGCACCTGTGAAATTGAGGTGGTGGGCGTCACTAAAATCTTCTGGAGAAAAATCATTATCTTCAGAAAGATCGATACAAAATGCGTTTTTGCCGTCAGTAACTGAAGTTAAAAATTCTTTGGTTTCGCGGCGCATTTTTTCATGGAATAGTGCATTATATAGCCGGGTAAAGGGTTGAATGATAAAATAAATATGCCCCTGTACTTGCCTCACCTGTTCTACAATACCCTGAAAAATAAGTTTATTATATTCAGCAACCCCCTCGCGCTCATAAAACCTGGCAAAATATTCAGTTTCTCTTCTAGTATATGCACTGCTATAAATAAAATCAGTAGAAATTGGTTTTTCAGGTATTAACGGCGAGGATGAACGCAACGATGTAATTTCTCTCCTCGCGACCCAAGAGGCAATATCGACGTTTAATATATCAACAATTGGCTCCCTTTCAAAATTAAACAAAAAAGAATTACACTTATAACGGCCACGATAATCATATGCAATATTGTTACTTGAAAAAAACTCAGAGGCCAAATGAAAGTATCCATTGGATGATTTAGCTAGTTCATGGAATAATTCAAAAAAGCCGATAACAATAACAAAATCCTTAATGTTATGGTGTCGGATACAGTGTTCAACCAGTGCTTTATTGTAGGCCGCATCCCCACTAGCAATAGATAAATTCACAGCATTCGTTAACAAAGCATCATGCATACCATAATAGCCAAACGAAGACCCAAGAATTACCTTATCATAGTTGTTATTACTTTCTAATTTTCGCAAGTTATTATTTAGAATAGCGACCATATCAATATGTTTACGAATGACGCCTATATATTCAGCATGATTACCAATGAGAGAACCAGCTGTTTCAATATTTATATAACCCAGCAAGTTTCGAACATTTACATGGGATAATCCTTCTTTGTCTCCAAGAATAACGGGGCGAGGGAGATTGATACAGTTCAGTTCATTTTTAAGTGTCTCTGGACTTATTTCATCGACAAAGATAGTATTCTTAAAATACAGAGGAGCATTGCCAAGGATATGGCAGCTCAAATGAAAGTTTTTGCGCTTGCCAATATAAATGAAATCCAAAGGACGGCGCTGTACAAGCCACTGCCAGAATGCGGAAAGATGAATTAAAAAATCATCGACATCTCTACCGCTTACTTTTTTTTCAGATACAGAAATGAGTTTCTCAATAAAATTCACAGACTGAATTTCATCAGGTATAACACATTGGTTTTTAATAACACATTCTTTTATTGCATCTATGACTTCATCCAGTTTAGTGAGAGATAATGTCATAGCAAGATTTTTTAACTGAATAAGAAAGCAGCTTTCTCTAGGAATAAGTGATTCTTTCATAATTGTGTTATATATTTTAACGATTAATAAACTCTATCGCTTTTTCCCGATCGATTCTATCGTTACTGAAAAAATCGATGCCATTAAACAAATAATAGTGAATATATTTTTTCAGCATTTCCTGATTAAATGTTTTATAAAAACAATCACCTATAGCTATAACTGGCTTATAATGTAATAAACCTTCTAGCCCTACAGTCGAATTTATCGTCACTACACCTTCTGACTGTTTGATAAGATCGGTAGTTAACTCTCTCGATAATTTAAAACCTAGCGTCTTTTGTAATTGCACAATATGTCGAACTTCTTCACTTTGTGGTTCCGCAGGATGGAGTTTCACTACAACCTGATACCCACTGCTCTGTGCCAACTGTAATGCATAACGGATAACATCTTCGTTTTTATAACGTGAATAGAGCCAGAGTTGCGCATCATTGGAAACCTGAAGTGGAACAAAGAGATAAGGTGCCCCAGTGTTAAGAATTTTATCTGTCGAACACTCGTTAATGAAATTAGTCAATATATTCCCCTGCGCCTGGCGGGGCGGCTGTGCTTTAAAAGCGCGGTACCTGGACATCCATGCCAGATGTGTTGTCTCTTCAACCGCTGGATACCTTTCAAGTATTTCTGGAGTCATGGCAAGTTGTGAGTGGGCATTCGTACCCAGTGGATCGACAAAAATCTTATTGGGTAAATTTGACAGTTCTACAAATTGCATTGGGATCGATTTTAGCTCGCATACCACCTTTGCTGCTTTTGCCCCGATGCCACAGCCGCTACACATGACAAACCGAGAAATTCTGGCGGGTTCAAATTGGTTAAAAAAAACAAAGCATGACAATAGAACATGCCAACAGACCTTACGCTCACCGCCCCCGATGACGTACTCGAAGCTACTTTCAATCGCCTTACCAAGCCGCTCACCAAGAAGCGGTCTGGAGTGATGAAATAATTTTTCTTCTGGCACCGATTTGAGCATCGGAATTTGCATTACCTGACAGTATGGCAACTGACTCTTAATCAAATTGCAAATGTCAGAATCACGGGAAAAAAATATCACATTTTTTCTTTCCCTTTCCGGTAGCGCTTTTACGATACGGATAAAAAAATATGCGTAGAAATGCCCTTCTATCAGAAATGCAATCATCACTTATGCCTGTTTATTTATTACGTATTAAAAGGAGCAAGTGCTTTACAACAGCGACAGCCCGCACAGCAGGCTGTAATCCGCCGTATTTGCCGCGTCGGTCGCAAATGGATTCTCCTGCTGCCAGCCGCGTAACGCGCCGATCAGCAACGCCGCGTCGTCCTGACCAAACGCGCCCTGCTCGGCGCGCATGGCGCACAGCATTTTGAGGTGGAAGAACTGTCGCGCCAGCCCCAGCAGGGCTTCGCCATAGTTGCTACAGTTCACGCCGGGGAACACATCGTTGTACAGCGGATAAATCAACGCATTGCGAAGGATGTGCGGCTGCTCGTTAAACAGGCTGATATCCGCCCATACCGCTTCCAGCGTTTGCAGACGTTCCGCCAGGCGCGAAGGCTGCATGATCGACAGCTCGCTCAGCTTCAGCGCCATACCCATCTTCTCCACCATCGGCAGGTTGAGATTAAGGCGCAGGGTGCCCATCTCTTTCAGCGTGGCCACGCGGTTCTCAATAATCGGAGGCAGCATCGCGAATTGCTGCGTTAACACTCCCTGCTCCGCCAGCGCGGCCAGCTGTTCTCCCATATTTACCAGCAGTGCCGGGTCGCACTCACCGTTATCCCGATATTGCTGCGCTTTACTGAGCAGCACGCCAATGCTGTACAGACTCACTTCCAGCGCCAGCGCCGGATGAATGGCGAGGTTAACGCACTGCTGATTGAGGGTCTCGCTCCATGGAGAGAGCATCTCTTCGCCCTGCGCTGCCCTCTGCGTGGTGTGCAAAATAAACGCGTCCGGATTGAACAGCATCTCTTTGGCCGCCGTTTCACAAACGATATCCAGGCTCTCACGCTGCTGGTTTTTCATCTTCACGCTGATATGCGGCCAGCCCTCCCCGCCGTTCCGGCAGGCCGGGCATTCACACGCGGTCTCGCGCGCATCAAAACGTGACACAAATTCAGGTTGGTAGTGTTCAGTCAGTTCCATGTTCGTTCTCTTTCGGGCTGTCGCGGGTTAACGGTGTTTACGGAAGAACCAGTGCGTACAGTCAACAGGCTCGCCGCTTTTGGGGTCCGGGTAGTGTTGCAGGAAGGCGAAGCTTGGGCTGAATCCCAGCCACAGCGCGTTTTTGCTCATTAATACCGCCCAGCAGCGATCGATGCTGACGCTCTGCTCCATCGCCTGACGATAGGCATCCAGCAGCACAGGGTAGTAATCGGCATTCACCGCACAGGCGCACGCGCAGCCCGCATTAAAGATACGTGCCACTCCTTTTAAAGATCGGGTTGGCGTGAAGTTTTCATAACGTCCACCCAGCAGCAGCACCTGCCAGTCCAGCTGGTCCAGTCCATCGAGCAGTTTGTTGACGTTCTGGATCGCATTCTCTTTTCTGACAAAGCGCAGCCCGGCATCCAGCAGCACCACGTTTTTCCAGCCCTGCTGTTGGGCATGGGACAGCACCTGCACGTGGGTTGCCAGTTCGGCGGCCTCCGGCGTTCCCGTCTGCACTTTTGCCACCGGCCAGATTTGTCCGGCTTCTACCCCCAGCGCTAGCAGCGCTTCACATCGCGTCGGCAGCGTTGATTCCTGCTGCGGGTCATACAGAACGGCAATCTTCTCGAATACCGACCAGTTCACCCGCGTACTGAGCGGCGCGGTGCTAAGCCGGCGGTAGTGCGCCAGCAGGTTGGGATCGCTGACAAAGTCCTCCAGCGTAAGATCGACCGGCGTTGAGCTATCGAGAATGAAATCTTTGTCATAGGTGTTGCTGCTGTGCGAAATACAGAGGATGGTTCGCTTCGGGTCAATCTGCTGCACCGGCGTGGTGAAATTATTCAGAAATCCCACCTCTTCCGCCTGCATCGCTTCATCATCATAACGATGATTTTTCAGCAGGTTACGATGATAGCCGAACGTGCCGTTCAGGGCGTGGCGGGCCCCGAAGGAGTGGGTCAGATAGATTTTATCCAGATGGCTGTACCAGATATAAATCTGGTCGCTGCCGGAAAACAGCGCGCGGTGGGTCTGCATCTGCGCCACCTGATGGGAAATCTTATCCGGCGCATAATAGTCATCATCATCGAAACAGATGATGTATTCACCCTTCGCCAGCGCGTTGAGCCGGTTACGTTTATTGCCCAGCGTCAGCCGCTCCGGGCTGTGGATATACCGTACGTTTGGCTGCGACGGATCGACCATCATATCGATGAGATCGGCGTTGCTGGCCGGCGAATCGTCGAGGATCACCAGTTCGCGCCTGTCCGCCGGGTAGTCCTGGTACTGCCAGATATAGAGCAGATAGGGCAAAAACTCGCGGCGGTTGTAGGTCGGGCAGATAACGCTGACAAACGGCGTCGACCGCGGCTGCGAACGCTGCTGGCGCGCCAGCAGGGCTGAGATCAGGGAAGACTGAGTGTTTTTAGAGGTTGTGGTCATAACATTTATCGTTGGCGAGCGGCGGCCTGCCGTTGGCGCAGCCAGCACTGAACAGAAACAGAATCGGTTATTTTTTGATCGCGTCGGCTTAACGCCATCCGCTGGTCGCTGCGTTTGGCATCCAGCACCATCGCAAGGCTTTTTTCCCGCTTTGCTTCGGCCAGCAGGTTATCCTGAATCTTTGCTGCTTCCAGCGAAGCCAGCGCCTGCTCCTGCTTCTGCCAGTCGATAACCCGCTGAATATTTTGCTTATATTTCGACTGGTTGATCATCAGCACGGCGCTGTTCGCGCTCTGCGTGACGAGGCCTGATGCCAGCGAGGTCAATGCATCAATGTTCTTCTCAAAGCGCTGGCAGAGCTGTTTTTGCGAGGCCAGCTTTACGGTCAGGTCATCAACCGCGCGAGTACGCATCAGCTGTAGCTGTTCCAGTGTCGAAATGAGTTTGCTCATCGGTTATCCTGCCTGCGCCAGCGCACACAAATCCGTTACGGTGGCGTCAATCAACGCCGCGTCGTGCACTTCCTGCTGTAAAAAATGCGCGATGGCCGGAGAAAGGCGTACCGCCTTATCCGCCAGCGGATCGGTCCCCGCGATATAGCCGCCCAGCGGTATCAACGGCTTAATATTCTGGTATTCGGCGTACAGCTGCTTAAGGGTACGCGCGGCGAGCTGGTGCTCACGGGTCGTCACCTGGCTCATGCAGCGGCTGATCGACTGGCCGATGTCGATGGCCGGATAGTGCCCGGCCTCCGCCAGATGGCGCGACAACACGATATGACCATCAAGCACCGCGCGCGCGCAGTCAACGATGGGATCCTGCTGATCGTCCCCCTCCGCCAGCACGGTATAAATCGCCGTCATCGATCCGTTACTCCCGCTGTTACCGGCGCTTTCGACCAGGCGGGGGATCATGCTGAACGCGGAGGGTGGATACCCTTTCGTTGCGGGCGGCTCGCCGAGCGAGAGGGCTATCTCGCGCTGGGCCATGGCGTAGCGGGTCAGGGAATCTACCAGCAGCAGCACATCTTTGCCCTTGTCGCGATAGTAACTGGCGATGGTATGGCACAGCTCGGTGGCCTTGATGCGCATCAGCGGCGACTCATCCGCCGGTGCGGCGACGATCACCGACTTTGCCAGGCCTTCAGCCTGGAGCGAATTCTCAATAAATTCTTTAACCTCACGTCCACGCTCGCCAATCAGCCCCACGACCACCACTTCGGCCTGGGTATAGCGGGTGATCATCCCCAGCAGGACGCTTTTGCCCACCCCACTGCCCGCCATAAGCCCTACGCGCTGGCCTTTACCAACGGTCAGCAGGCCGTTGATCGCCCGCACGCCCACGTCCAGCGGTGTTTCAACCAGCTGCCGTCGAAGTGGGTGGATCTGCGGCAGCTGCTGTGGCAGCAGCGTGTCACCGGTCAGCTTGCCCTTATCGTCCAGCGGTTCACCGAGGCCGTTAACAACGCGGCCAAGCCACTGGTCACCCACCATCACCCCTTCGCTTTTACCGGCAGGGAAGACGCGCGCCCCGGCAATCAGTCCGGACGGCTGTTTGAACGGCATCAGGTAGGTAACCTCACGGTCAAATCCCACCACCTGGGCTTCCATCATCTCTTGCTCAACGCTTTCTACGTAGCACAGCTGGCCTATCGCCAGTCGACAGCCCACGCACTCCAGCAGAATGCCGTTCACCCGCACCAGACGGCCCGCGACGCGTGCCAGGTCAATCTCTTCGATGGAGCGTAACGCCTGTTCGAAATCAAGGCTGCTCATGGGATGCGTCCGGCAACAGGTTGTCTTTCAGCACCGCCACGCACTGGTCGAGACGGTGCTGGCAGCCCACATCCATTTCGGTGGTCTCGGTGATTACGCGGCATTCGCCTGGCTCCAGCGCCGGGTCGGCGGTCAGCCCCCACTCACGCGCTTTTTCCGGCTCCGCTTCGCTGATGCGGCGGAACTCTTCGCTGTTCAGCACCACGCGCATCTGCTCTGGCGGCTGCGGCAGGCTGGTCAGCGCCTCTTCCACCAGCGCTAGCAGCTGGGTCGGGTGCAGCGCCAGCTCGCAGCGGATCACCTGGCGGGTTACTTTTTCCACCAGCTGCATTAACTCTTCACGACGGCGCTGCTCATAGCTTTCGAGGAAACGCTGCACGTCGGCGGTGAGGCGTTCAAACGGCGCCGCCGCCTCCAGAAACTGCTGGCGAGCCTGCTGTTTACCTTCCGCCAGGCCTTTGCGCATCCCTTCGTCGAAGCCGAGGCGCACCCCTTCCTGGTAGCCCTCCTGCTTGCCCTCTTCCATGCCCTGGGCAAAGCCCTGGTTCATGCCTTCGCGGAAGCCGGCTTCGCTCTGCCGCTGATGCTCGCCGGGATCCTGCATGACGGACACCTCGCTCTCGCCGTCCGCGTGCGGCGTCGCCCGGCGTTTGCGCAGCGGGGGGAATTTATGCAGCCGGGGTTTAACCACCGCCTGACGCCGCGAGGTCAGTGCCTCGAGCGCGGGACTCCTTTTCTTGAACATGGTTTATTCCACCGTCTGTTCGGCGAAGAGCTGCACCTGAATCTCACCCTCTTCCACCAGCTGACGCAGGGTCTGCATAATCTCTTTTCGCACCTGCTCAATACGGCTGACCGGCACGGGACCCAGGCGGCTGGTGGTGCTTTGCAGCAGAGTCACCTGACGCTTCGGCATGACGTTGAAAATCGCCTGGCGCAGCACCGGCTCGGTGCCCTTCAGCGCCACGGCCCACTCTTCAATCGGCACTTCTTCCATCAGGCGCTGCAGCGTGGCTGGCGTCTGGCGGCTGAGAATGAAGAACTCGTACATTTCGTCCTGCAAATCGTCGACCACGCTTTCGTCGCGCTCGCGCAGCTGCTCCAGCAGCTCCTGCTGGTTGCTGGGAATACGGTTGACGATATTGGCGGCGTGCTTGATGCCCGCCACCTTAGAACCATGCTCCGAAAGCACCGCGATACCGCGATCGATCAGGCGATCGAGCTCGTCAATTACGTCGCGGTTGACATCATCGAGCCGGGCAACGCGGTATATGATTTCATCCTGACGTTCGCGCGGCAGCACGCTCAGCACGCTGGCGGCGATGTCTGGCGGCAGGAAAGCGAGGAAAACCGCCTGCAGCTGCAGGTGCTCCTGATCGATCAGCGCCGCCAGCTGGGGAATATCAACCCACTGCAGGCGCGCCATGCGGTAGCGGATCTCATCGCCGTAAATACCGTTAATGACGCTGCGGGCAATTTCACCCCCCAGCGCCTTTTCCAGAATGCTGCGCAGGTAGGAGCGCGACGCGCCGTTGATGCCGCTCTGCTCGCTGTAGTCGGAAAAGAAATTATTCATCGCCTGACGCGCCTGGCTCACCTTCACGTCATGCAGACGCGCCATGGTTTCACTCAGCAAAACCACCTCTTCACGGGTGAGTTTCTGCATAACCTGCGCAGCGGCCTCTTCGCCCACGCTCATCAGCAAGATCGCCGCCTGCTCCAGGCGGCTACGCCCTTTGGCGTTACTGGTCCGGTTTGCTGTTGCTTCGGTCATTGCTGTTAATCCATTGTTTCAGAACTTCTGCCACGCGCTCTGTTTCGCTCTGGGCCAGAACCTGGAGATACTCCACCTTGGTTTCCAGGCCGGAGCTTTGCGGCGGCAGCAGATCGTCATTATTGTTAAAGCCCGCTTTCGACAGCGTGGAAAGCCCGTTTTCCGACGCAGGAGAATCGTCTGTCAGCAGCATTGAATCGTCCTGCTCGACCGCGTTTACCACGCGCTCGCGGCGTCCCAATCGCTGGGCCAGCGGCCGTACGCCGAACAGCAGCGTCAGCAGAAGCAGCAGGCCAATACCGCCGTTCTGCGCCCAGTACTGCATATCCGGATCTTTCCACCATTTCCCGACTACCGGGTCCTGGCTGACCGGAGGGGTAAAGGTCAGCACGTCCAGGGTTAACGCATCACCGCGCTGTTTATCGATCCCGGCGGCGCTTTCTACCAGGCGGGTAATTGAGGTCAGCTGCTCGGGCGTGATCTTAGCCAGCGCGGGTGCGCTCTGGTTCAACGCCACGGCCACGCTCAGCTTCTCCAGCTTATAGCCGGGGTAGCGGATATGGCGGATGTCGCGGTCGAACGCATACTTGCGCTGCTCCTGGCTACGGTTGCTCAGGGAACGCGGATCGCGGGTGGTTGTTTCCGTCGTATTCGTCGCGGCAGGCGCTGCCTGGCCCGCGGCCTGAGCCGCGGCCGCCTGCGGATTTTGGTTCACCGGACGGTTGCTTAGCGAGCCGGGAATACCAAACGCCATTTCGTTGGTGCTGTTTTCGTGGCTTATCTGCTCATCGCTCACGCGCGGATCTTTGCCCAGCCGCTCCTGCGTCTCTTCAACGCGGCTCAAATCCACGGTCGGGGCAACGCTGATGCGGAAGTTCCCCTCGCCCACCAGGGAGGTCAGCAGCGTGGTGATGTTCTTGCGGGTATCGTCGCGGATGTGCTGCACAACCTCGTTGCCGGGGCGTTTGCCCTCAGGGCCTTCAATACCGGCTGAGAGCAGGTTACCCGCCTGGTCAACCACGCGTACGCTGCCTGCGGCCATGCCCGGCACGGAGCCGGAGACCAGCTGCACAATCGAGGCCACCTGCTGTTCATCCAGCCGTTTGCCGTAGCGCAGCTGCACGATCACCGACGCGCTGCTGTTCGGCTTGTTGGTCAGAACAAACGAGCTGGACTCGCTCAGGCCGAGATGCACGCGGGCGTGTTCCACCGGATCCAGCGCCATGATGCTCTTAGCCAGCTCGCCCTCCAGGCTGCGCTTATAGCGCACGTTCTGAATGAACTGGCTGCTGCCGAGCATCTCTTCTTTATCCATCAGCTCGTAGCCGTCCGGCGTCGCGGCGCTAATACCTTTCGCCGCCAGCGCCATACGCGCCTGCGGCAGCTTACCTTCACTGACCAGGATCTGGCCGTTATCGGGGTTAACGCGATAAGGAATGTTTTCTGCACCCAGCACTTCCACCACCTGCGAAACAGGGATCTGTTCCTGCGCGCCGTACAGGGCTACATAGCCCTGATTGTGGTTCCACAGCGAGGCGACGATCCCGAGTGCCAGCACGGCGCCACCGGCAATCGCCAGCAGTTTAGGTGCGTTAGTGCCGGAGGGCAGAGAGAGAGCGGGAAGACGAGCTTTGATTTTGTTTAACACGGTACAAACCTTACAGCGAGATGTTCATCACTTCGTCCAGCGCGCTGTTGAGCTTATTGCGCACCTGCATCATGGCCGAAAAGGCCACGCTGGCTTTCTGGCTCTCAATCATTGCGCCGGCTAAGTCGTCGCTTTGCCCCATATCGATTGCGGTTTGCTTTGCGCTGGCGCTGTGCTGCAATGCATCGACGTTATCGATAGCGCTGTTCAGCACGCGCGCGAAAGAGACCGGCGCCGTACGGGTAAACGCGTCGCCAGCCGGCGCTATCGTGGGGGAAAGGTTAACCGCGCCGGAAGAGGCCAGCGAGGCCGTGCGCTGCATACGATCCAGAAGCGCCTGTTGCGCGCTGTTAATACCTGCGGCAGCTATTTTGTCCATGATTTGTTCCTTTCTGGCCTCAGGAATAACATTCAATATCAATACCTTCGTCACGCATGGACGCAAGGCGATAACGCAGCGCGCGAGGCGTAATGCCAAGGAACGCTGCCGTTTTAGATTTGTTGCCTTTGTGGCGTTTTAACAGGTCGATGATGTACTGATATTCCGCCATGCGGCCGTGCAGCTTAACGTCGCGTATGGCTGAACTGTTGTCCTGCTCCCGATAGGCGGGCATCACCCCGACAGCCGGGTTTGCCGGCAGGGGTGCGCACGCAACCAGCCCGAGATCGGCGGCTTTGATTTCATCACCGTTGCCGAGTATCATGCCCCGCTGGATCACGTTCTCAAGTTCACGCACGTTGCCCGGCCAGTCATAGTTCAGCAGCGCGTGGCGGGCATCGTCGCTCAGACGAACATTGCCCTTATGGAAGGCGCGATATTTGGTAATAAAACGCTGAACCAACGGCAAAATATCCTGCTTGCGTTCGCGCAGCGGCGTAATATGGATCGGCACGACCGAAATACGGTAAAACAGATCCTGACGAAAACGGCCTTCGGCGATTTCCTGTTGCAGATCTTTATTGGTGGAGGCAATCAGACGAATATCGAGAGGAATACGCTTATGGCTTCCCAGACGTTCAACTTCCTGCTCCTGCAATACGCGTAATAACTTTGCCTGTAGTGATAAAGGCATATCGCCAATTTCATCCAGCAGCAGCGTTCCGCCATTAGCCTGCTCGAATTTTCCGGCCACGCTGGCGACCGCCCCGGTAAAAGCCCCTTTTTCATAGCCGAATAAAATGGCTTCCAGCATGCTTTCCGGGATCGCCGCACAATTAACGCCAACATATGGCGCACCATTGGCGCAGGCATGCTCATGAATATATTTGGCGACGCACTCTTTACCTGTTCCCGTCTCGCCGGTGACCAAGACTGACACATTATATTTAGCAACGCGGCGGGCTAATGACATCACACCCACACTGGCAGGGGAAACGGCAATAAACCCCTCTCCATTACGGTCTTCACGTTCAATGATAATGTTCATGCTGGAGTACCATTAAAAGAACTTAAAAACAAGAATTCGCCACACCTTTATTAACATCCACAATTGTCCTTCCATTGCTGGATGGATAATTAAAACGTTTAAATAATGTTAAAAAAGATTAGAACTTATATTTATTATCCCGAGGAAAGGAATCTTCCTGGAAAATATGTTGCCTAGTATACGCACCGCCTAAGAATTGTCTTATCTTTAATGCATATTAAAAAATTAACCATTTAAATTCATATGGTTATGAATAACATTAATCTACTTTCAACCGGAAAAATAATGGATTAATAAACCATGCACTCTTGCAATAAAATGAAGAGAAAGGTCTAATTCTCAGCCTGAATAAAAAGGCATATGGGTTTTCGACAGGCAACGCGCCTTTGGTGCCAGTGATAAGCGTCACAACGATTTCAAAACTCAAATGCTGGCAGAAGAAATTTTCGTGATGGGTCATACAGGTCTTCACCCTTACGTTATGGTCATACCAGGAATTGTTATCAAAGCGGAATAAACATGTACCCTGCTTCAGAACGAATCAGAATCCACCAGCAGAATAACCTTCCTGATCTGGTAAAGCTTGATGTGAGTAAACTCGGCCGACCATGGCATAAGCTACCTAAGTTAATGAATGATAGCTTTGATATTCTTGATGCGCGCCTGAGCATTTACTTTCTGAAAAAACTACGGGTTAATGCCGCGCTGGAATCAATGACCTTTGTCATTGATAAGCATTATAAGAATGCACAGATATTCTCTACGCCTTACGGGAATATCGGTTTTGTTATTGACCGTATTTTATTACTTAACGTGCTTCATGATTATTACGGCCTGAGTAAAGATACCAATCAGATAGCGCCCGATGAGTCATTACCGATAACCAAAACGGAAGAACGCCTTAAAAGTAAGCTGGGGCAAGAGCTCACGTCGCTGATTATCTGCAAAGAAACCTTTGGCGAAGATCTGGATATCAAGGTGGATTATTCCGCCGTCATTAATCAGTGGACCTGGGGCATCACCTTTACTCTGGCCGGCTACAGCCACGGCAATTTTACCGTCCTGCTGGACAATCATCACGTCGATCAGATGCTCGCTACGCTGCGCACGCCGGATCTTCACGCGCGGGCCACTGAGAAAAGCGTGACCCTAAGCCCGGCCCAGATCGAACGCCTGTTCGACAGCCTGCCGCTGAAGCTGACCGGCCGCCTCGCCAGCCTGAACCTGACCGTCGCGCAGATTGCCGACATCAAACCCGGGGACATTATTCCGATCGCAATTAACGAACCGGTGCCGGTTTTTATCGGTAAAGAACAGATTTTTGAAGCCGCAATCGCCGAAGATCGCAGCAAGCTTTTCTTATGCGATATCCATGACAAGACAACCGAGAAGCACTATGAGTGATTTGCAACATGAGCTGAGCCAGTCTCTGGACCTGGACGACCTGAACCTGAGCGATATGCCGCAGGAAGAGACCGTTGAAGGCAATATCCGCCTTGATATTCAGCCTGAAATCCGCCATGCGCCACAAACCGACGAACGCCGCATGGCGCTGTTCAGCCGCATTCCGGTCACGCTTACCCTGGAAGTATCCTCCGTGGATATCTCGCTGGCTGAACTGATGTCGGTGAATAGCGATTCCGTGATCGAGCTGGACAAAATGGCCGGTGAGCCGCTGGATATTAAAGTGAACGGCATTGCCTTCGGCAAAGCGGAAGTGGTGGTCCTGAACGACAAATACGGCCTGCGCATTATCGAGTTCAATGCAAAAGAACTGGGCGAGCTGACCCGATGAACCGCACGTTTTACCGCAACGGCTTGACGCTGCTGCTGGTGGCTGGCCTGCTGTTTGCTACACCCGCTCTGGCGGCTAATGGCGATATCACGCTGTTTAGCACTACGGCGAACGGCGCAGGACAGGATTACAATGTCAAAATTGAAATCCTCATTCTGATGACCCTGCTCGGCCTGCTGCCGATCATGGTGTTGATGATGACCTGCTTTACCCGCTTTATCATCGTGCTGGCGATCCTGCGTCAGGCGCTGGGCCTGCAGCAGAGTCCGCCCAACAAGATCCTTACCGGCATTGCGCTGGCCCTGACGCTGCTGGTGATGCGTCCGGTATGGACCACGATTTACGCCGATGCCGTCGAGCCGTTCCAGAATGACCAGATCACCCTTAAGCAGGCGCTGGTTAACGCCGAAGGGCCGCTGAAGAAGTACATGCTGGCACAAACTAACACCAAAGCGATGGCGCAGATCATGACCATCGCCGGGGTTGAAGGCGATGCCCGCGAGCAGGATTTGACCATCGTCACCCCGGCCTATCTGCTGAGCGAGCTTAAAACGGCCTTCCAGATCGGCTTTATGATCTACATCCCTTTCCTGGTTATCGACCTGATCGTCGCCAGTATCCTGATGGCGATGGGGATGATGATGCTGTCGCCGCTTATCGTCTCGCTGCCGTTTAAGCTGATGCTGTTCGTGCTGTGCGACGGCTGGACGCTTATCGTCGGCACGCTCACCTCCAGCGTGCAGGGGCTGTAGCGATGATGAACATGGACACGGCGGGCGACATCATGGCCTCCGGCATTCACCTGGTGCTGGTGATCTCCGCCGTGGCGATTATTCCCAGCCTGATTGTCGGCCTGTGCGTCAGTATTTTTCAGGCCACGACCCAGATTAACGAACAGACGCTGAGCTTCCTGCCGCGGCTGGTCGTGACGCTGGGCGTACTGATTTTTGCCGGGAAATGGATGCTGACCCAGCTGGTAGATTTTACCGTCCAGATTTTTCATCAGGCGGCGGCGCTGGTGGGTTAACGCGTAATGGGAATCGATATTCAGGCGCTGTTGACGCCGATAATGGCGCTGGTTCTGCCCTTCTTCCGCATTCTCGCCTTTTTACAATTTGCGCCGGTACTCGATAACCGCGTCTTTTCACGACGTATCAAAATCGGGACCGCGCTGGCGCTGGCCATCATCATTACGCCTATGCTGCACCACAACGTGGTGCTTAACGAACTGCTATCCATGCGCAGCATACTGCTCATTGGCGAACAGCTGCTGTGGGGATTTCTCTTCGCTACGGGGCTGCAGCTGGTATTCGTCGCGCTACAGACGGCGGGGCATATTCTGTCGATGAATATGGGGCTCGGGATGGCGATGATGAACGACCCCGTTAACGGCAGCTCCACCACGGTTATCTCGCAAATTATCTATATCTTCTGCGGACTGCTGTTTTTCATTATGGACGGCCATTTATTGCTGGTCACCATTCTGTTCAAAGGCTTCAGCTACTGGCCCATCGGACAGGCCATTAACCAGCCGTCGCTGATGTTGGTCGTGCAGGGGCTAGGCTGGATTATGGCCTCCGCCACGCTGATTGCGCTGCCAACCACCTTCGTGATGCTGATCGTCCAGGGCGGATTCGGCCTGCTCAACCGGGTGTCGCCGACGCTTAACCTGTTCTCCCTTGGTTTCCCTATCAGCATGCTGTTTGGGCTGCTGTGTATCTCAATGCTGGTGACCAACATTCCGGATCACTACCTCAATCTGACCAATGAAATTCTGGCGAAACTTGACGCCATAAGGGTTCAGTAATGGCCTCTGGCGGCGATAAGAGCGAAAAACCTACCCCCAGGAAGCTGCGCAAAGCGCGGGAAAAGGGTGACATTCCCCGCTCAAAAGATTTAACGATGGCGGTCGGCCTGCTGGCGTCCTTTTTCACTCTGTCGGCGTTTTTACCTTATTACCACCAGCTCATCGGCGAGTCATTCGCCGCCGCCGGCACAATGGCGCAAGACCTCGATAACCCGACCATTCTGAACCAGTTTCTGATGCTCAATCTGAGCGTGTTGCTGCGTTTTATCGCCACGCTAACCCCCATTCCGCTGGCCTGCATCGTCGCCAGCCTGGTGCCGGGCGGCTGGTTATTTACGCCAGTGAAGCTCAAGCCGGACTTTAAAAAACTCAGCCCCATAAGCGGCGTCAAGCGTATGTTTTCCGCCAGCCATTACACGGAAGTCGGCAAAATGCTGCTGAAATGCGCGACTATCCTGGCCGTGCTTTACACCATGGTTCATAGCCAGATGAGCGAGCTGCTGCACCTGCAACAGCTGTATCTGAACCAGGCAATTGGCTATGGATTCACCATTTTCCATCATGTTGTCAGCTACTTTGTCGCCGTTATCGTCATTTTCGCCCTGCTTGATGTGCCCCTGAGCAAATTCATGTTTACCAAAAAAATGCGCATGACTAAGCAAGAGGTGAAAGAGGAGTACAAAAATAATGACGGGAATCCGCAGATTAAGGGGCGAATTCGCCAGCTACAGCGCCAGATGGCGATGGGACAGATTTCGCGCACCGTGCCCACCGCCGACGTCATTATCACTAACCCGACCCACTATGCGGTGGCATTGAAGTACGACCCGCAGAAGGCAGAAGCGCCCTACATCGTCGCTAAGGGGATTGATGACGTAGCGCTGTGGATCCGTGAAGTGGGAGCCAGTCACAGCATCGAAGTGGTGGAGTTCCCGCCGCTGGCGCGCGCGGTGTATTACACCACCCGGGTGAATCAACAAATTCCGGCGCAGCTGTTTCGCGCCATCGCTCACGTGCTGACCTACGTCATGCAGCTCAAATCCTGGCGCGAAGGCCGCGTTGAGCAAAAACCCCGCCTGAACAGGCAAATAGATATTCCTCAAGAGGTATTAAAATCCAATGGATAACAGTAAGTTGCACAACTTGCTTAGCGTGCTCCGCAAGGGGCAAGTCGCGGTACCTGTCCTGCTTCTCTGCGTGCTGGCGATGGTTATCCTGCCGCTGTCGCCGCTGATGCTGGACATCCTGTTTACGTTCAATATCGTGCTGGCGGTCATCGTGCTGCTGGTGGCGGTAAACATGCAGCGCCCACTGGATTTTGCCGTTTTCCCGACCCTGCTGCTGATCACCACGCTGATGCGCCTGACGCTGAACGTGGCGTCGACGCGCGTCGTGCTGCTGAACGGTCATCTGGGCGAGGGGGCGGCCGGTAAGGTGATCGAGGCCTTCGGCCAGGTGGTGATTGGCGGCGATTTCGTCGTCGGCTTCGTCGTATTTATCATCCTGATGATCATTAACTTCGTGGTGGTCACCAAAGGGGCGGAACGTATTTCAGAAGTCTCCGCGCGCTTTACGCTGGACGCGCTGCCGGGCAAACAGATGGCGATTGACGCCGACATGAATGCCGGGCTTATCAATCAGCAGCAGGCACGGAACCGTCGACAGGAGGTGGCGAAGGAAGCAGACTTCTACGGCGCGATGGACGGTGCGTCGAAGTTCGTTCGCGGCGACGCCATCGCCGGGATTATGGTGCTGATCATCAACGTGATCGGCGGTATCTGTATCGGTATCTTTAAATACGATCTCGACGCCAGCCACGCCTTCCGCCAGTACGTGCTGCTGACGATTGGTGACGGCCTGGTCGCCCAAATCCCGTCGCTGCTGCTGGCAACCGCTGCCGCCATCATCGTTACCCGCGTCAGTGAAGGTAACGACATCAGCGATGAAATTAAAAGCCAGCTGCTCTCCAGACCGAGGGTGCTCTACACCGCCGCGTTCGTCATGTTTATTCTTGCGATCGTGCCGGGGATGCCCCACGTTGCCTTCCTGAGCTTTACGGCGCTGCTGCTGTTTGCCGCCTGGCGACAAAGCAAAGCAGTGCAGCCTGCGCCAAAAGAGACGGATATGGAGGCGATTGGCGACGCGCTGGCACCCGACGCCAACCCGCCGATTACCTGGGACAGCATTCCGCTCGTGGAACCGATTGGCCTGAACCTCGGCTATAAGCTGGTTTCCATGGTCGATGAATCCAAAGGCAGCCCGCTGTCGCTGCGCGTGCGCGGGGTTCGCCAGGTGATCTCCGAACTGTGCGGCGTGCTTTTGCCCGAAATCCGCATCCGCGAAAATTTCCGCCTCAAGCCTGCTCAGTACGCCATTCATATTAACGGCATCCGCACGGCGATGGGGGACGTTAACGCCGAAAAGCTGATGGCCATACCCGGAACAGAGCTTTATGGGGAAATCGATGGGGTGCTGGACACCGACCCGGCCTACGGTATGGCAATTGTATGGATTGACCCGGAGCAGAAGGCTAAAGCGCTGAATCTGGGCTACCAGGTCGTCGACTGCGCAAGCGTAGTGGCTACGCATATTAATAAAGTTGCCCGTGAACATCTGCCGGAGCTGTTTAATTACGATGACATCACCCATCTGCATGCCCGCCTGGCACAGCAGGCGCCGAAGCTGGCAGAAGATTTAAACGCCGCGCTAAACTATAGTCAGCTGCTGCGCATTTACCGCCAGCTGCTGCTGGAGCAGGTGTCGCTCAAGGATATTGTCACCATCGCCTCGACGCTACTTGAAAGCTCGGCGGTTACCAAAGATCCGATATTACTTACGTCAGACGTGCGTTACGCGCTGCGTCGCGCCCTCGTCCACAGCATCAATGGCGATCGTCCGCAGCTTGCGGCCTACACCATTGATAGCCAGCTGGAAAATATGCTGTTGAGCGCGCTCAACCAGGCTCAGCAGGCAGGAAAAGTGGCGCTGGACAGCTTCCCGGTCGATCCAAACATTCTGACGCAGCTGCAAAATACGATGCCGATGATTTACGAGCAGATGAAAGCGAAAGGCCTGCCGCCGCTGCTGCTGGTCACCCCGCAGCTGCGTCCGGTCATTTCACGTTACGGCAGATTGTTTGCCAGCGGCCTACACGTGCTTTCCTATAATGAAGTGCCGGACGACGCCGATCTGAACGTGGTGGGGACCCTCGCCTGATTTATTGCGCCAAATAACGCAGCTTCCACTCCGCCAGGGTACGCGGCATTTTGACGGCGTCGTTGCCCTGGGTACTGAAGTAAGAAAACGTTAGCTTACCTTTGCCGTTCGGTTCGATCCGCGCCGCCCAGATGTCGTGGGCGGTGTACATAATGATTGCCGTACGGGTATTCGCGGCACCGCGGACCCACATTGATACCACCGTTGCGCCAACATTATCCATATCATCCTGATAAATATAGATATTAGCGGTATCAACGAATTTTTGATAATCGTCACCCACCAGCGCGCGGAAACGTTCGTCCACCTCCGCATTTGGGAAGATTTCCAGGGTACGCAGCGTCGCTTTCGGCCGCGGATCCTGCTCTGACTTCAGGTAGCGCCCATCGATAAATGCCCCGCTCGGCATTAAGAGGCGACAGCCCCAGTCCGCGTTGCTGTAGGCCTGTATTGCGCCGCTAATTCGCGGAATAAATAGCACCTTACAATGTTTGCTATCGACCATATTATCGATCAGCACCATGCCGTTTATTTTTCGGGCTTCGGCGGTGAACTCATCTTTATTCAGTCCCGCCCAGATGCGTATATCGGCGACGATGGACCAGTCCGCGCTATGGCTGAACTGGATCACCCCACCGCTGACGTTGGCGGCACTGGTATTCCACCAGCGCCCCTCCCAGGAGAAGCCAGACGGCACGTCGGCTATCCGGCTGATTCCGCTATAGTAAGCCCGCTCAATGCAGTCGTCCGAAGCGCACTCACCGAGCGATTTTTCCCACTCCTCAAACTCCTGATGCACCCGGCCGGCATCGCGAGCGACCAGCATCGCCCGGTAGACGTTGGTCATGGTGTCATCCAGCCAGTGAAGATTAGCATTATTACAGACCGTATTCTGGAGCGGAGTAACGGCACGCTGGCAATTCACCGCGTAAACACTGGTACTCGTCAGTGCAGCTGCAAAAATAAGATATTTAATCAAACACTTAACCATTAGGATATTTTTTAATCAAAAAGGGCGCATATTTTGTCTAAAACATTTTTTTAATGCAATAAAACGTTATAAATAATTCACAAAATCAATATTTAAATATTTGTTTTTAATGTTACTCAATTTTGTCATTTATTTATTTTATAAATGTAATATCGACTATTTTGTTATAAAGAATAATCGTCGGTAAAGTAAGTGCCCTTACAGGGCTTTTCTTGAGCATGTGACGATCTCGCCAAACCCTGCGCAGCAGAATGCTGCAACGGGCTGCTTTCACGCTTTAGCTTTTTTAAGGTTAAATCCAACCTTGCGCTGCTAATATCCGAGATGAATCCCAATTATTTATCCAATTAAAACAGTATATTAAACTTATCAAACATTACGCACGATCATTATTATTTCTTATCCGAAATGAGTCACTTTAGAAAATCTCAATCGTGATCTTCCGCACAAATCGCTAACCTCCACGCCTTCATACTGGAGGTTTTATGCTGCTTCACATTCTTTATCTTATTGGCATTACCGCAGAAGCCATGACCGGCGCGCTCGCCGCCGGACGTCGCCGTATGGATACCTTCGGCGTGATCATTATCGCCACTGCCACCGCGCTGGGCGGCGGGTCCGTGCGCGATATCCTGCTTGGTCATTATCCGCTCGGCTGGGTCAAAAACCCTGAATACGTCATTATCGTCGCGACTGCCGCCGTATTGACCACCATCGTGGCACCCGTCATGCCTCACCTGCGCCGCCTGTTCCTGGTGCTGGATGCGCTTGGGCTTATCGTCTTTTCCATCATTGGCGCGCAAATCGCGCTCGATATGGGGGAAGGCCCGGTAATCGCCACCATCGCAGCCGTGATAACGGGCGTGTTTGGCGGCGTGCTGCGCGATATGTTTTGCAAACGCATACCTCTGGTCTTTCAGAAGGAGCTGTATGCTGGCATCTCCTTTGCCGCCGCGGTGCTCTATGTTGCCTTACAGCACTATGTAACCAATCACGACGTGGTGGTTATCTCCACGCTGCTGTTTGGGTTTACCGCGCGTATGCTCGCGTTGCGCCTGAAGCTCGGCCTGCCCGTTTTTCACTACAAGCACAACGCGCATTAAATTCAGAACCCGTTAATGTGCTGCTCAGCCAGCCATCTTGCCAGCCCATCAACGGGAGGCGCATGCAGCCAGCTCACGATCTGCTGCGCCTTCTCTTCACCTGTTCCCGGCAAAGCCTGCCAGTCAGCGGCGCTCCGCTGATTAAGCGCCTGCCACGACGCCGCCCCAACCGCATTCAGCGTGGCTTTTGTCAGCGGGATCCCCATCGCTGTGACCCAGCGAATAAAGGGTTGTTTGCGCACCCGATTAAAACGATGCCAGAGCGATAGCCCGCGCCCGGCGGAAAAGCCCGGCGTGGACTGTAGCTGTTCCTGCGTCAGTGTTAACCACGAAAAAATATGCTCGAAACGATGCGTCTGATGAAGCGTCCGCCAGCCCGCCTCGCCTAACCCCTCGATCCCCAGCCCCTGCTTCGAGCTAAGCCACGTCAGCCGGGCAAAGAACTGTTCCATACACGCCGGTGAGGCATAAAAACAGGTCAGTGAATGGTACCGCGGGGCCGGAGGTTCGGGTTTTTTCCTGTCCGCTCCCCGCCAGACAACCCGGTCGAACCGGGGGATCCCCTGTCCGGCAAGGCTTATCAGAACCTGATCGCCGGGAACAACGTCCAGCCGCTGCCAGCGGGCAACCGAGCCCAGGCTCACCCGCCACACCTGTTTATCATCAAGCTTTACCGGATCCAGCTCGGCTACCACGGACACCTTACCCGTTCGCCCGACGCCAAACTGTATCCCTCGCACCTCAGCAACCTGAGCGACAGGCGTATATTTCCATGCGACAACCCAGCGCCCTTCACCGGGCAACCAACCGTCGCCCGCGGGTTCATCCGCTGAGCGCACCACAATGCCGTCCGTGGCAAAGGGCAGTGCTGCTGTATGCCACGCTGAACGCTGCGCTTCGACCGCATCCACAGACGCGGCGGGCAGCGTATAACGCGCCGTCAGGGCGAACCCGGCTTTTGACAACGCATCCAGAGAGGCCTGCATCTCTTTCGGTCCATCCGGCCAGGCCCAGATAAACACGCCTATTTGTCTGAGCAGCGCGCTATCATTTTGACGCATCATGGCGCCCGCCACTTTTGCCCGCATGTTCATTCCCCCCATCTGACGCTGGATGTGGTTTTCACGGATCCAGAACAGTTCGCCCTGTAAGACGCTGTTTGCCAGGGGGCCGGACAGGTTTTGCGGAACAGAGGGGATCGAGCGAACCTGCGCCGTCCAGTCTTCGCCTTTTACACCGTTGCCACGGCTAATGGCCTGGGCAAGCTTCCCACTCTGGTACACCAGCGTCACAGCCACGCCATCCACCTTGGGCTGCATCCAGAGATGCTGCCGGGCTTGCATCCACCGGCTGAGCTCAGCCTTACCGGCAACCTTATGCACGCCCGTATGCGCAACCGGGTGTTTCACACTGCCCGTAAGAGGGGGCAGCTTCTCCCCGGCAGAGGCATGACCAAAACAGTGCTGCCACTGATTCAACCGCGCGTTAAGCTGATCGTACACGCCGTCATCAACGTCACTTTTTCCCTGCTTCCAGTAAGCATCGTCCCAGCGTTTGATCTGCGCGCTCAGCGCTGCAATTTCCTTCTCTGCTTTTGCCTGCGACCATACCGGGCACACCGCTAACCCGGTGCCACACCACAACAGCGCTAACCCGCTTATCCATCGCCACATCATTACCCCTCCCTTGCGTTGGAGGAGGTATAACCCGGCGTTGAAAACTACGCGAATGGCAACGTTACGCTTTGCGAGGCGTTATCCAGCGTTTCTTTTTATTGCTGCAAACCGCAGATAAAACCTGAAAACGGCACGCAAAAATCAATAATCCAGGGGAAAAAGTGTGACAAAGGCTACGTCACACAGCGGCGACGTGTATAATAAGCCCGTATGTAGGACTTCTTCGCTAACACATACAAAAGACTCTCATGGCTCAAGGCACGCTTTATATTGTTTCTGCCCCTAGTGGCGCGGGTAAATCCAGCCTTATTCAGGCACTGTTAAAAACCCAACCGCTGTACGATACACAGGTTTCTGTTTCTCACACCACGCGGGCACCGCGTCCGGGTGAGGTGCACGGTGAACACTATTTCTTTGTAAATCACGACGAATTTAGAGCGATGATTGCCAGAGACGCGTTTCTTGAACACGCGGAAGTTTTCGGTAACTACTACGGAACCTCGCGTGAAACCATTGAGCAGGTACTGGCTACGGGCGTGAACGTGTTCCTGGATATCGACTGGCAGGGCGCGCAGCAAATTCGTAAGAAAATGCCTGATTCGCGCAGTATCTTTATTTTACCGCCATCGAAAGATGAACTGGATCGCCGCCTGCGTGGCCGCGGTCAGGACAGCGAAGAAGTTATCGCGAAGCGTATGGCACAGGCTGTTGCAGAAATGAGCCATTACGCGGAATATGATTACCTTATTGTGAATGATGATTTTGATGCCGCGCTGAGCGATCTCAAAACTATCCTTCGCGCAGAACGTCTGCGTATGAGCCGCCAGAAGCAGCGACATGACGCATTAATCACCAAACTGTTGGCAGACTGAACCCACTTTCAGTATCATGCCCAGTCATTTCTTCACCTGTGGAGCATTTTAAGTATGGCACGCGTAACTGTTCAGGACGCTGTAGAGAAAATTGGTAACCGTTTTGACCTGGTACTGGTCGCCGCGCGTCGCGCTCGTCAGATGCAGGTAGGCGGTAAAGATCCGCTGGTACCGGAAGAAAACGATAAAACCACCGTTATTGCACTTCGCGAAATCGAAGAAGGTCTGATCAACAACCAGATCCTCGACGTGCGTGAGCGCCAGGAGCAGCAAGAGCAGGAAGCCGCAGAACTGCAGGCCGTAACCGCCATTGCTGAAGGTCGTCGTTAATTAAACCTGCGGGTCGCCCTTGTATCTGTTTGAAAGCCTGAATCAACTGATTCAAACCTACCTGCCTGAAGACCAGATTAAGCGTCTTCAGCAGGCGTATCTCGTTGCACGTGACGCTCACGAGGGCCAGACACGTTCAAGCGGTGAACCCTACATCACGCACCCGGTGGCGGTGGCATGCATTCTGGCCGAGATGAAACTCGACTACGAAACGCTGATGGCCGCCCTGCTGCATGACGTGATCGAAGATACCCCTGCCACCTACCAGGATATGGAACAGCTGTTTGGCAAAAGCGTTGCCGAGCTGGTGGAGGGGGTCTCTAAGCTTGATAAGCTGAAATTCCGCGACAAGAAAGAGGCGCAAGCCGAAAACTTTCGCAAGATGATCATGGCGATGGTGCAGGATATCCGCGTCATTCTCATCAAGCTCGCTGACCGTACCCACAACATGCGCACGCTGGGCTCACTTCGCCCGGATAAACGTCGCCGCATCGCCCGTGAAACCCTCGAAATCTACAGTCCGCTGGCGCACCGTTTAGGTATTCACCACATTAAAACCGAGCTGGAAGAGCTGGGTTTTGAAGCGTTATACCCAAACCGCTATCGCGTGATTAAAGAGGTGGTGAAAGCCGCACGAGGTAACCGTAAAGAGATGATTCAAAAAATCCTCTCTGAAATCGAAGGGCGCTTGCAGGAAGCCGGCATTCCGTGCCGCGTCAGCGGTCGCGAAAAGCATTTGTACTCTATCTACTGTAAAATGGTGCTCAAAGAGCAGCGTTTTCACTCGATCATGGATATTTACGCATTCCGCGTAATCGTCCACGACTCGGACACCTGCTACCGCGTGCTGGGGCAGATGCATAGCCTGTACAAGCCACGTCCGGGGCGCGTCAAAGATTACATCGCCATTCCAAAAGCGAACGGATATCAGTCTTTGCACACCTCGATGATTGGCCCGCACGGCGTTCCGGTTGAGGTGCAAATTCGTACCGAAGACATGGATCAGATGGCGGAGATGGGTGTCGCGGCACACTGGGCTTATAAAGAGCACGGTGGCGAAAGCAGCACTACTGCGCAAATCCGCGCTCAGCGCTGGATGCAGAGCCTGCTGGAGCTACAGCAAAGCGCAGGCAGCTCGTTTGAATTTATCGAGAGCGTTAAATCCGATCTCTTCCCGGATGAGATTTACGTTTTCACACCTGAAGGGCGCATTGTCGAACTGCCTGCGGGTGCGACACCGGTCGACTTCGCTTACGCCGTACATACCGATATCGGCCATGCCTGCGTGGGTGCCCGCGTCGACAGGCAGCCTTATCCGCTGTCTCAGCCGCTCTTCAGCGGGCAAACGGTAGAGATCATCACCGCGCCGGGCGCCCGTCCTAACGCAGCCTGGCTGAACTTTGTCGTGAGCTCTAAAGCGCGTGCGAAAATCCGCCAGCTGCTGAAAAACCTCAAGCGCGACGACTCCGTCAGCCTGGGGCGTCGTCTGCTTAACCACGCCCTGGGTGGCAGCCGCAAGCTGGCTGAGATCCCGCCAGAGAATATTCAGCATGAGCTGGAGCGCATGAAGCTCGCCTCGCTGGATGACCTGCTGGCAGAGATCGGCCTCGGCAACGCCATGAGCGTGGTGGTGGCCAAGAACCTGCAACAAGGCGAAACGACAGCCGTTCCTGCCACCGCGCAAAATCATGGCCATCTGCCGATCAAAGGCGCTGACGGGGTGCTGATTACCTTCGCCAAATGCTGCCGTCCGATCCCTGGCGACCCGATTATTGCGCACGTCAGCCCGGGTAAAGGGCTGGTGATCCACCACGAATCCTGCCGTAACATCCGTGGCTACCAGAAAGAGCCAGAGAAGTTCATGGCGGTCGAGTGGGATAAAGAGACGGCGCAGGAATTTATCACCGAAATCAAGGTGGATATGTTCAACCACCAGGGCGCACTGGCAAACCTGACGGCAGCGATCAACACGGCCTCGTCCAATATTCAGAGCCTGAATACGGAAGAGAAAGACGGCCGCGTTTACAGCGCCTTTATTCGCCTGACCGCCCGTGACCGCGTGCATCTGGCGAATATTATGCGCAAGATCCGCGTAATGCCGGACGTCATTAAAGTCACCCGTAACCGAAACTAGCATTATGAATTCAAAACGTTACGAGCGAATCTGCGAAATGCTCGCCAGGCGTCAGCCTGATCTGACGGTCTGCATGGAGCAGGTCCATAAACCTCATAACGTCTCTGCTATCGTTCGCACCGCAGATGCCGTCGGCGTACATGAAGTACACGCCGTCTGGCCGGGCGCACGCATGCGCACCATGGCCTCGACTGCCGCAGGCAGTAACAGCTGGGTATCCGTGAAAACTCACCAGACCATTGGTGAAGCGGTCTCGCACCTGAAGGGGCGCGGCATGCAGGTTCTGGCAACCAACCTCTCCGACAAAGCCGTAGATTTCCGTGAGATCGACTACACTCGCCCGACCTGCATTTTGATGGGTCAGGAGAAAACGGGGATCACCCAGGAAGCGCTGGATTTGGCAGATCGGGACATCATCATCCCGATGATCGGCATGGTCCAGTCACTGAACGTGTCGGTCGCCTCTGCGCTTATTCTGTATGAAGCACAGCGCCAGCGTCAGAACGCCGGCATGTACGAGCGCAGCAACAGCATGCTGCCGGAAGATGAACAGCAGCGCCTGCTGTTTGAAGGTGGCTATCCGGTGCTGGCTCGCGTTGCGAAGCAGAAAAAATTGCCTTACCCCCACGTCAACGCGCAGGGCGAAATTGAAGCCGATGCCGAGTGGTGGTCTACCATGCAGTACGCCGGGTAAACCATGAAAGGCCGCCTGCTGGACGCCATCCCGCTCAACAGCCTGACGGGCGTGGGCGCGGCACAAAGCAGCAAACTGGCGAAGATTGGCCTGCATACCGTGCAGGATCTCCTGCTCCACCTCCCCCTGCGTTACGAAGATCGTACCCAGCTTTATAAAATTGGCGATCTGCTGCCCGCTATTTACGCCACCGTTGAAGGCGAAGTGCTGAACTGCAATATCACCTTTGGTGGACGCAGGATGATGACCTGTCAGATCAGCGACGGGACCGGCATTCTCACCATGCGCTTTTTCAACTTCAGCGCGGCGATGAAAAACAGCCTTGCCGCAGGCCGACGCGTGCTCGCGTACGGTGAAGCCAAACGTGGTAAATACGGTGCGGAGATGATCCACCCGGAATACCGCATACAGGGCGATCTCAGCTCGCCTGAGCTACAGGAAACGCTCACGCCGGTTTATCCGACCACCGAGGGCGTTAAGCAGGCAACGTTGCGCAAGCTCACCGACCAGGCGCTGGAGCTGCTCGATACCTGCGCCATTTCCGAGCTGCTGCCCCCGGAGCTGGCGCAAGGCATGATGAGCCTGCCGGAAGCGCTGCGCACCCTGCACCGTCCGCCGCCGACGCTTCAGCTCACAGACTTAGAAAGCGGTAAACACCCCGCACAGCGGCGTCTTATCCTTGAGGAGTTACTGGCTCATAACCTGAGCATGCTGGCACTGCGCGCCGGTGCGCAGCGTTTCCACGCTCAGCCTTTAGGCCAGCGTGATGAACTCAAAGATAAGCTGCTGGCCTCACTCCCGTTTAAACCCACCGGCGCACAGGCGCGGGTTACCGCCGAGATTGAACGCGATATGGCGCTCGACGTGCCGATGATGCGCCTGGTGCAGGGCGACGTGGGTTCCGGTAAAACGCTGGTTGCAGCGCTGGCCGCGCTACGCGCCATCGCCCACGGCAGGCAGGTGGCGCTGATGGCACCGACTGAGCTGCTGGCCGAGCAGCACGCCAGTAATTTCCGCAGTTGGTTCGCGCCGCTGGGCATCGAGGTGGGCTGGCTGGCCGGGAAACAGAAGGGCAAAGCGCGCCTTGCGCAGCAGGAGGCGATAGCCAGCGGGCAGGTGCAGATGATTGTCGGTACGCACGCCATTTTCCAGGAACAGGTGCAGTTTAACGGCCTGGCGCTGGTCATTATCGACGAGCAACACCGCTTTGGCGTGCATCAGCGTCTGGCGCTGTGGGAGAAAGGTTTGCAGCAGGGCTTCCACCCGCATCAGCTGATCATGACCGCCACGCCTATCCCGCGCACCCTGGCAATGACGGCCTACGCCGATCTGGATACCTCCACCATCGATGAACTGCCGCCGGGCCGTACGCCGGTGACCACGGTCGCCATACCGGACACGCGCCGCAGCGACATCATTGACCGGGTGCGCAACGCCTGCACCCAGGAAGGCCGTCAGGCGTACTGGGTCTGCACCCTGATTGAAGAGTCTGAGCTTCTGGAAGCGCAGGCTGCCGAAGCCACGTGGGAAGAGCTAAAGCTCGCCCTGCCGGAGCTGAACGTCGGACTCGTTCACGGCCGCATGAAGCCCGCCGAGAAGCAGGCGGTAATGCAGTCGTTCAAGCAGGGCGAGCTGCATTTACTTGTTGCGACAACGGTCATCGAGGTAGGTGTGGACGTGCCAAACTCCAGCCTGATGATTATCGAGAACCCGGAGCGTCTGGGCCTGGCGCAGCTCCACCAGCTGCGGGGCCGCGTGGGGCGTGGCGCGATCGCCTCCCACTGCGTGCTGCTCTACAAAGCGCCGCTGTCGAAAACCGCGCAGATGCGTTTGCAGGTATTACGCGACAGCAACGACGGCTTCGTGATTGCGCAAAAAGATCTGGAGATCCGCGGCCCGGGCGAACTGCTGGGCACGCGTCAGACGGGTAATGCCGAGTTTAAAGTGGCAGATTTGCTGCGCGATCAGGCCATGATCCCCGAGGTTCAACGCCTGGCGCGCCATATTCATGAACGCTACCCCGAACAGGCGGCAGCGTTAATCGAGCGCTGGATGCCGGAAACCGAACGGTATTCCAACGCCTGACGATCAGCCAAACATCGGCAGCATCAGGTATAGCTTGATGACCAGCGCGTTGACGATATCAATGAAGAACGCGCCAACCATCGGAACCACCAGAAACGCCATGTGCGACGGGCCGAATCGTTCAGTGATCGCCTGCATGTTGGCGATGGCCGTAGGCGTTGCCCCCAGCCCAAACCCACAGTGACCCGCTGCCAGTACCGCCGCATCATAGTTTTTGCCCATCATGCGCCAGGTGACAAAGATGGCATACAGCGCCATAAACACGGCCTGAACCGCCAGAATCGCCACCATCGGCAGCGCCAGCGACGCCAGCTCCCACAGCTTGAGGCTCATCAGCGCCATCGCCAGGAACAGCGACAGACTGACGTTACCCAGCACGGACACCGCGCGTTCAAAGACGCGGTAGAAGCCCATCTGCGCCAGACCGTTGCTCAGGATCACCCCGATAAACAGCACGCAAACGAACGTTGGCAACTCGAAGGCCGTTCCCGCCAGCCATTGCGCAACGATTTTGCCCACGGTGAGGCAGATCGCAATCATGGCGATGGTTTCAATCATCACCAGCGAGGTGATGCTGCGGCCAACGTCCGGTTTTTCGAATGCCGTTGGCACCATTTCATCATCCGGTCTGCCTTCCGGCGTGGTGGAGTGCTTCACCAGGTAACGCGCTACCGGGCCGCCAATCAGGCCGCCAAGCACCAGACCAAAGGTCGCGCAGGCCATCGCCACTTCCGTCGCGTTTTCAAAGCCATAGCGTTCGATAAACAGTTTGCTCCACGCCGCCCCCGTACCGTGGCCGCCTGACAGGGTGATTGAGCCCGCCAGCAGACCCATCAGCGGATCCAGCCCCAGCAAAGACGCCATACCGATGCCGATGGCGTTTTGCATCAGCAGCAGCCCAACCACGACAATCAGGAACACGCCCAGCACCTTGCCGCCCGAGCGCAGGCTCGCCAGGTTGGCGTTCAGGCCGATAGTGGCAAAGAAGGACAGCATCAGCGGATCTTTAAGGGACATGTCAAAATCGATTTCCCAGCCCATGCTTTTTTTCAGCACCAGCAGGGCCAGCGCCACCAGCAACCCACCGGCGACAGGTTCAGGAATGGTGTACTTTTTCAGAAAGGAAACACTGTGTACCAGCTTGCGACCAAGCAGAAGAACCAGCGTTGCGGCAACAAGGGTCGACAACGTATCGAGATGAATCATAAGAGGCTCCTGTTATGCGCGTATTCCATACACACGCGGCGTTATCCTGGGCCGGGTTATGCTCGTCATGAGCCACCGGCGCGAAAAGTGTAATTTTTTTTCCCTCTGCGTTGTAGAAAACCTGCTCACACCGGCAGATTTTCTCTCTTTTTTTTGCTGGCAATCGTTTGCTTTTACCAGGTGGTCAGATAAAATGCCCGCTTTTCCACCGTGGGATTGCCGCCGATGTCTGTTAATACTCTGGAGTCTTCTGATGCGCAACCGATTGCGCAGAAGCAAAACAGCGAACTGATTTACCGCCTTGAAGATCGTCCCCCGCTGCCACAAACCCTGTTTGCCGCCTGCCAGCACCTGCTGGCGATGTTCGTTGCGGTCATCACGCCTGCTCTGCTGATTTGTCAGGCGCTGGGATTACCGGCACAGGATACGCAACATATCATCAGTATGTCTCTGTTCGCTTCCGGCGTGGCCTCCATTATTCAAATTAAAGCATGGGGTCCGGTGGGTTCGGGTTTATTGTCGATTCAGGGCACCAGCTTCAACTTCGTGGCGCCGCTGATCATGGGCGGTACGGCACTGAAAACCGGCGGCGCAGATGTCCCGACGATGATGGCAGCGCTGTTCGGCACCCTGATGCTGGCAAGCTGCACAGAGATGATTATTTCCCGCGTGCTGCACCTGGCGCGCCGCGTGATCACCCCGCTGGTCTCCGGCGTGGTGGTGATGATTATCGGCCTGTCGCTGATTCAGGTGGGCCTGACCTCCATCGGAGGCGGCTACGCGGCAATGAGCGACCATACCTTTGGCGCCCCGAAAAACCTGCTGCTGGCTGGCGTCGTGCTGGCGATCATTATTCTGCTTAACCGCCAGCGTAACCCTTACCTGCGCGTTGCGTCGCTGGTGATCGCCATGGCGGCCGGTTACCTGCTCGCATGGGCGCTGGGCATGTTGCCTGAAAACACCGCGCCAGCGAACGCGGCGCTGATAACCGTCCCTACCCCGCTCTATTACGGCCTGGGCATTGACTGGAGCCTGCTGCTGCCGCTGATGCTGGTCTTTATGATCACCTCGCTGGAGACCATTGGCGATATCACTGCCACCTCCGACGTTTCCGAGCAGCCGGTGTCTGGCCCGCTGTATATGAAACGCCTGAAAGGCGGCGTGCTGGCGAACGGCCTGAACTCCTTCGTCTCTGCGGTGTTCAACACCTTCCCGAACTCCTGCTTCGGCCAGAACAACGGCGTGATCCAGCTGACCGGCGTCGCCAGCCGCTACGTTGGCTTCGTGGTGGCGCTGATGCTGGTCGTTCTCGGCCTGTTCCCGGCGGTGAGCGGATTCGTGCAGCACATCCCTGAGCCGGTCCTGGGCGGCGCGACGCTGGTCATGTTTGGCACCATCGCCGCCTCCGGCGTGCGTATCGTTTCACGCGAGCCGCTGAACCGCCGCGCAATCATGATTATCGCGCTGTCTCTCGCCGTGGGTCTTGGCGTGTCCCAGCAGCCACTGATTCTGCAGTTTGCCCCGGACTGGGTGAAGAACCTGCTCTCCTCCGGCATTGCCGCGGGCGGCATCACGGCTATCGTGCTGAACCTCGTATTCCCGCCTGAAAAGAACTGATCCTCCTCACGGCAGACTGTCAATGCCTGCCGTGACATCTCTTTACACCATTCCCGCCTTGAGCATTGCGCATAAATCGTGCATAACTCCTCTATATGCGTTTCGCGGGAGGGAAGACCATGAAATTTATTGGAAAGCTGCTCATCTATCTTCTGGTAGCCCTGCTTATTGTAGTGCTCGCCTTCTATTTTCTGCTCCAGACCCGCTGGGGCGCGTCGCAGGCTAGCAGCTGGATCACGGAGAATACCGATTACGAGCTCAGCTTCGACCAGATGGATCACCGGTTTTCATCTCCTTCCCACGTCCTTCTGGAGAACGTCACCTTCGGACGCGATGGCCAACCGGCCACGCTGGTCGCCAAAACGGTGGACATTGGCTTAAGCAGCCGTCAAATCACCGACCCGCTGCATATGGACACCATCGCCCTGTCTGATGGCACGCTGAATTTATCGCCGCAGACTGCACCGCTGCCGTTCCAGGCCGACCGTCTGCAGCTCAACAACATGGCCTTTAACAGCCCGAATACGGCGTGGGATCTGAGTGCGCAAAAGGTCACTGGCGGCGTCAGCCCGTGGCAGCCAGAGGCGGGGAACGTGCTGGGGAAAAAGGCGCAAATCCAGATGAGCGCCGGCTCGCTCACCCTCAACGGCATACCGGCCAACAACGTGCTGATCCAGGGGCAACTCAACGGTAATGAGGTGGCGCTGAACACTATCGGTGCCGATATGGCGCGCGGCTCGCTTACGGGCTCGGCCCTGCGTAACGCCGACGGCAGCTGGGTAATTAATACCCTGCGTCTGAACGAGATCCGCCTGCAAAGCGATAAACCGCTGCTGGATTTCTTCGCCCCTCTCGCCACGCTGCCTTCGTTACGGATCGGGCGGCTGGACGTGACCGATGCCCGCCTGCAGGGGCCAGACTGGGCGGTGACCGACCTGGATTTGAGCCTGCGCAACCTGACGCTGAGCAAAGGCGACTGGCAAAGCCAGGAGGGTCGCTTATCCATGAACGCCAGCGAATTTATCTACGGCTCGCTGCACCTGTACGACCCGATTATGAATGCGGAATTTTCCCCGCAGGGTATGGCGCTGCGCCAGTTCACCTCCCGCTGGGAAGGCGGTATGGTGCGCACGTCCGGTAACTGGCTGCGCGAGGGTAAAGCCCTGGTGCTGGATGATGTCGCCGTTGCCGGGCTGGAGTATACGCTTCCGGAAAACTGGAAAACGTTGTGGATGGATCCGCTGCCGGCGTGGCTGAACAGCGTGACGCTGAAAAAATTCGGCCTGAGCCGCAATCTGGTGATCGACATCGATCCTGCTTTCCCGTGGCAGATCACCTCTCTCGACGGTTACGGCGCCAACCTGCAGCTGGCGAAAGACCGTAAGTGGGGCGTATGGGGCGGCAGTGCGACCCTGAACGGCGCGGCGGCAACCTTTAACCGCGTCGATGTGCGCCGCCCGTCGCTCGCGCTGAACGCCAACGCCGCGACGGTGAATATTACTGACCTGAGCGCGTTTACCGAGAAAGGGATCCTGGAGGCGACCGCCACGGTTTCACAGCTGCCGCAGCGGCAGACCACCGTTAGCCTGAACGGGCGCGGCGTGCCGCTCAGCGTGTTGCAGCAGTGGGGCTGGCCAGCCCTGCCGATTGCGGGTGACGGTAATATTCAGTTGACTGCCAGCGGTAGCGTGCAGGCGAATGCGCCCCTGAAGCCAACGGTGAACGGCAAGCTGAGCGCGGTAAATATGGATAAACAGCAGGTGCAGCAGACGATGACGGGTGGTGTGGTATCGACACTACCCTCACCCCAGCCCTCTCCCTGAAAGGGAGAGGGAGCAAACCATTCCCTCGCCCCTTTGGGGAGAGGGTTAGGGTGAGGGGGAATTAAAGGTGCACCACCACCTCATCCCCCTCCGCTTTCACCACCACGCCCCACTCGCTGCCCGCGTGCGTTCCGCCCTTCACGCCGCCTACCTTCTGCACGTTGCGCAAGCATACCGACCAGTTCCGCGCTTCACCCGCACCGGTAAGGGTCACGGTGTCGCCCTGGCGTGACGCCTTCAGCGTAAATACCACCGAACCGTCCGCCGCAGGCACTTCGCTTACCGCCGTTGCGCCATCGCTCAGGTTAAACAGCTGGAAGGCCGTCCCCTCGTTCCACGCGTAGTCCGGTTTCTGGCTATTGTTGCCCAGCGCCAGCAGCGTGTTGTCGCGCACATACACCGGCAGGCTCTGGAAATCGTGCTGCTGCTTATGCCAGCGGTTGCCCTCAACGTCGTCGTTATGCCACAGGTGCGTCCAGCGGCCTTCCGGCAGATAGAACTGCACGTCGCCCGCCTCGGAGAACACCGGCGCCACCATCACGGAATCCCCCAGCATGTACTGCCGGTCGAGGTAATCGCACGCCGGATCGTCCGGGAACTCCAGCATCATCGCCCGCAGCATCGGCGTGCCGCACTCGCGAGCCAGCGCCGCCTGACGGTACAGGTAAGGCATCATCCGGCATTTCAGCTGCGTGAAGTAGCGCACCACGTCGCAGGACTCGTCATCGTACGCCCACGGCACCCGGTAGGATTTGCTGCCGTGCAGGCGGCTGTGGCTGGAGAGCAGCCCGAACGCGCACCAGCGTTTGTAGACGTGCGCCGGGGCGGTGTTTTCGAATCCGCCGATATCGTGACTCCAGAACCCGAAGCCGGACAGGCCAATCGACAGCCCGCCGCGCAGGCTTTCCGCCATGGATTCGTAGTTGGCGTAGCAGTCCCCGCCCCAGTGCACCGGGAACTGCTGCGCCCCCCACGGACGCGGAGCGGGCAAACAGCACCGCCTCCTCTTCGCCCACCGTCTCTTTCAGCACGTTCCACACCAGTTCGTTGTAGATGTAGGCGTAATGGTTATGCATCTTCTGCGGATCGGCCCCGTCGAACCATCGGACATCGGTCGGGATCCGCTCGCCAAAGTCGGTTTTGAAGCAGTCAACGCCGATATCTACCAGGCCCTTCAGCTTATCGGCATACCACCGGCACGCTTCCGGGTTGGTGAAGTCGTAAATCGCGAGCCCAGGCTGCCATTTGTCCCACTGCCACAGGGAGCCGTCCGGCCGCTTAAGCAGGTAGCCCTTCGCCTTCAGCTCCTGAAATACCGGCGATTTCTGGCCGATATACGGGTTAATCCACACGCAGACCTTCAGCCCTTTCTCCTTCAGGCGGCGGATCATGCCTTCCGGGTCCGGGAAGGTCGCCGGGTCCCACTCGAAGTCGCACCACTGGAAGGCCTTCATCCAGAAGCAGTCGAAGTGGAAAACGTGTAGCGGCAGGTCGCGCTCGGCCATGCCGTCGATAAAGCTGTTTACCGTCGCTTCGTCGTAGTTGGTGGTGAACGAGGTAGTCAGCCACAGGCCGAACGACCACGCCGGCGGCAGCGCCGGACGCCCGGTGAAGCGGGTATAGCGGTTCAGCACCTCTTTCGGCGTCGGACCGTCGATCACGAAATACTCGAGATATTCCCCTTCCACGCTGAACTGCACTTTGGAGACTTTCTCGGAGCCGACTTCAAACGAGACGTTTTCCGGATGATTGACCAGCACGCCGTAGCCGCGGTTGGTCAGGTAGAACGGGATGTTTTTGTAGGACTGCTCGGTGCTGGTGCCGCCGTCGCGGTTCCAGGTATCTACCGTCTGGCCGTTGCGCACCAGGGCGGTAAAGCGCTCGCCCAGGCCGTAAACCGTCTCCCCCACGCCCAGATCCAGACGCTCAAATACGTAATTGCGATCGGTATTGGTATCCTGCACGTAACCGTTGTTTTTCAGCTGGCTGCCGGTTATGCGCTGGCCGTTGCGCAGGAAATCCAGCGCCCAGAACTCGCCTTTGGTAACGCGCACGCTGACGCTGCCGCTTTTCAGTTCGGCAAAATCGGCGTTGTTTTCAATCTCTACCTCTACGTTCTTCAGCACGTTGAGCGGATAGTGCGGGCCGTTGTTCAGCGCGCCCTGGAAGTGCTCGATGCGCACCCCGACAATGCCTTCCTGCGGAGCAAACAGGCGCACCGTGAACATCAACGTGTCGAGCTGCCAGGTACGTTCGCGCACGTCGCGCGGGGCGACATACGCCACCAGGTCATTGCCCTGCCGCTCCACGTCGAACACCTGAACCGGATACGTCACGTTCAGCCCCGGTTGAATAAGCCAGTTTCCATCACTGATTTTCATGCTTTCGTCCTCTTAGTTCTGTAATTCTTTGCCGGTCGGCAGGTTTTCAAACTCCTGCTGATTGCGGCGCGCACCGTGTGCCAGCTCGCTCAGGATTTTGGTCAGGAAGGGGGTTTTAAGCGTGTAGTAGCGTTTGGCGATAATGGCGCTCAGCACGTAGCAGATCGCCGGCGCCAGCGTAAACAGGCCGATAATGATGCTGATGGTCGTGCTGTTCTGCGTACTGGCTGCCGCGTCGTAGCCGCCGCCGGCCAGCATCCAGCCGATTGTCGCGCCGCCCAGCGCGAGGCCGAGCTTCAGCACGAACAGCGTGCCCGCGAAGCTGATGCCGGTCAGGCGTTTGCCGTTGGTCCATTCGCCGTAGTCGACGGTATCGGACATCATCACCCACTGGATTGGCGTCACCAGCTGGTGCAGCACGCCGATAACGAAAATAAAGGCGAACATCAGCACCGTGGCATGCATCGGCACAAAGAACATCGCAACGCTGACCACGGCCAGCGCGGCGTTGGTCCACCAGAAGATGCTGACCTTGCACTTCCAGTCGGTGAGCGGTTTCGCCAGCGCGGAGCCGATCAGGTTGCCGACGCAGTAGGTGGTGAGGAACGCGACGAACACCTCCGGCGAGCCCATTATCCAGGTGCAGTAGTACATCATCGCGCCGCCGCGCACGCAGACGGCGAGGATATTGAGGATGGTCAGCACGCCGACGATGCGCCACTGGTCGTTGTGCCAGATGTCGCGCAGGTCTTCACGCATGGAGGTGGTGCTCGGCGGTACCTGGATGCGCTCTTTGGTGGTGAAGAAGCAGAACGCCAGCATCAGGAACGCGACCACCGACAGCACGGCGATCCCGCCCTGGAAGCCGAACGCTTTATCGTCTCCGCCGATCAGATTTACCAGCGGCATCATCAGCACCGTGGAGAGCATGCCGCCCGCCGTCGCCAGCACAAAGCGCCAGGATTGCAGGGAGATGCGCTGCGTCGGGTCGTTGGTGATCACCCCGCCCAGCGCGCAGTAAGGGATATTGACCACGGTGTAGAGCAGGGTCAGCAGCGTGTAGGTAATGGCGGCGTAAACCATTTTGCCGTTGAGGCTGAGGTCCGGCGTGGTGTAGGCCAGCACGCAGACGATGCCGAACGGGATAGCGCCGAACAAAATCCACGGGCGGAACTTGCCCCAGTGGCTGCGGGTGCGATCGGCAATCAGCCCCATGCAGGGGTCGGAGATTGCGTCCAGCGCACGCGCCAGCAGGAACATGGTGCCGACAAACCCGGCGGGAATGCCGAAAATATCGGTGTAAAAAAACATCATGTACAGCATGACGTTATCAAAAATGATATGGCTGGCGGCGTCTCCCATGCCGTAGCCAATCTTCTCTTTTACTGACAATACTTCGCTCATCTTCTTATCCTTCACGCTGTAGGGGGCGCTGAGACCGGTTGCTTTGGTTTTAAACCATTGTTTCAGATGCGAGTATTGCGTTTTCTGGTTAGCAGATTACGTTTCTTGTTTTTTGTGATCGGGATAAAAGTTGATGAGCACGAAATGCTAACCTGAGGATTTTCTTAAGAATTAACTGAAACAGGGGGATTCAGGTCAAAAGAGAGGTGAAAAAAGTGGTGTGGGGTATGTGGTAAATGTCTGAAAGTAGCTATAATGCGCCCCGCCTCCATGTAGCAATCGAGGCGCGGAAGATCGTCATCTCCGGTGAGGTGGCTGGACTTCAAATCCAGTTGGGGACGCCAGCGTTCCCGGGCAGGTTCGACTCCTGTGATCTTCCGCCAAAAATGAATCAGTGCATTTTGGCATTTCAGCTTATTTAATCCCTGTTTTCACTCATAGAAAATATACACAAGCTTTTTTTTATGGCAGAATAAATTTATTGGCTGATTACATGAAGACGAAAAAAATGTCCGTACACATGCCTATAAATATAGAATCATTTTCAGATAAAGATTTAAGAAAATATATTGACTCCATCATAAACATTATTACAAATGGTATTAATGATACAAAAAAAGTTATCTTTATTTGTGGGAAAGATAAATCGGATAAAGAAAGCTTTCGCTTTAAAATATCTCAATTACTAGAACAAAAAACTAATTATCAGCTGGCATATCCCGAAGATCTTTTTGAAGATCTATTGGAGGGACAAGCAAGCAATAGCTTATTATCTTTAGAACAACAATTAGCTGAAGCAGTAGACTTAATAATCCTAATCCCAGAAAGCCCTGGTTCTTTCGCAGAACTTGGCGCTTTTTCAACGCAAAAAGAATTAGCAGAAAAAATGCTCGTGTTGAGGCCTAAAAAATATAAAAGCGATAAAAGCTTCATTAACCATGGACCAATCAGACTTGTCAGATCTTATAAAGGAAAAATATTAGACATACAAAGTAAATTTGATAATCAAAAAATTGAGCATACATCTTCGATATTGAAGACTGTAAAAAAAATGATCCCATCAGGAAGAAAATCTAAATCAATAAATAATATTCTATTGTATCAAAACCATATATTATTATTAATCTATCTTTTCGATAGCTTATCTATGAATGCTATCCATAAACTAATGGCATTAATACTTTCCAAAAGAAAACTAACCAATCAAGAGGTCATTGGATGTAAAGCGGCCATACATTCACTTATAAGATCTTTATTTATCGAGAAGATTGGTGATGAATTCTCAATTACCAGCCGTGGTTTTTTGGACATACAAAATAAATATTATGCATTAAATGAAATAAGTAGCTTAAGAGTTAGCATAATGAATAAACAATTGTCTCCTTAGGGGTAGACATTCATTTCTGTTTATAGAATAATGACTAAGCTAACTCCTAAGCGGGAACTAATCATATGCGCAAGGCCTTAAATGCGGTGTGACGTTCCAGAGGATAGAGAAGCATTACCTCTAGTCCTACAATTTAGCTGTAACATGGTAATGCGATCGATTCGCCAAACCCACCCCCAGTGGTTTTGGCGCCTCGTGCGCATTACGAGCCAATCAGGGCTTAAAAACCCTGTGCGCCAGGGTTTTTAAGCCCTGCCTGGCTCTCCTTAGCCGTTAGGAGTTAGCACCATTTACGCTTTATTAATTTGGAGCTTATTTTGGCCAAACACTCTCAAAGCTTATATACTCAAAGGTTACTTTCCTTACCAATCTTACAAAGCATTGAAGATCTTTCCGTTAAGACACGACTGCCACATGCATTGCTTTCGCAATATTTAACCGATAACTCTCGATACTATTGTCATATCAAGGTACCAAAAAAAACTGGTGGTTATAGGCCAATTGATAGCCCAAATCGACAGTTAAAAGCTTTACAACGATGGATATTGCGTAATATTCTCGAAAAACTGCAATCATCACCATATGCCACTGGTTTTATATCAGGCATATCATTAAAACAAAACGTTCAGCCGCATACCGGAAATCAATATATTCTAAAGTTGGATATAAAGGATTTTTTCCCTAGCATTAAAGCCAGCTATGTTTACTCTATTTTTAGAGCCGCTGGTTACTCCAAGAAAATAGCTTTCCATTTAACATCTATATGTACTTTAAACGGCTATCTACCACAAGGTGCTCCCTCTTCTCCTTGCTTATCAAATCTTGTTTCTTTGAGGATGGATCAGCGAATTGGGAAATATTGTGATAGACATGCGCTTACCTATACCAGATATGCAGATGATATATCAATATCAGGTAATAAACTTAGTGTTATAAAAAAAGCTTGGACCGTTGTTAAGTTAATCATTAGTGAGGAGGGTTACTCAGTAAACAAAAATAAAGAAATGCTTTCTGGGCCGCGCTCCCGAAGAGAAATAACTGGAATTATAGCAACCCCTAAATTGGGTATCGGTCAGAACAGTTATAACTCTTATAGAAATAAAATATTCCATCTTTCTAAGAAAGGTGATCCTAATAGCAAAGCAATTATTCTTGGCATTTTAGCATTTATTAAAAGCGTTGATTTAGAAAGGCATGACAAGCTATTACAATACTATAAAAAGTTGTAATTAGGACTATTGCGCTTGATACTTTTCAAAATTTTATCTTATTTTATCCTTTTGGAGTTACTCCCTTTTGCCTCAGAGCCTCCCTCGCCAGTTCCTTCAACCAGCTGGCGAGACTCACCCCTTCCTCAGCCGCCACAGCATCCAACTGCTCCTTCAATGCCGGATCAATTCGCATCTTAAACTGCGGAGACTGCCCGCCGCCTTTTGGTTTTTTTTCGCGCGATATGATTGACATGAGGCCACCTATCCATCTACTCTGTGTCACATAGGAGGCCACCTAAACCTCCTCTACTAGCAACGCCCCGATGTGCGGGAACACAGCCGGAGCGTCTAACCTCACCAACTATCAAGGAGTTGATTATGGCTGATTCGCATTCTACCTCAGACACAGACCAATCCGGAACCGAGCGTTCGCTAATTGTGGGATACCGCCCGAATGTTTTCGACAAATCCACGCCGAAAATCATCCTTTCCGGCAAATGGCTACGCGCTGCAGGTTTTGATACCGGACAGCAGGTCACGATAAAAGTCATGAAAGGATGCATCGTTCTGGTGGCGTATAACGAGCAGGAGCAGAGGTTGCAGGACGATTATAAACGTACGAAGGCAAAGCTCGTTGAGATAGAGGATGCGCTTGCAGCGATCCAAATTCCACATGCTGGAAAGCGCCTCGCAAAATCAAATACAAACCACCTGGCTTAGCGGCTGTTTCTGGCGCGCAAACCGTCTTGTGCAATAGGCGTTTAAGATATGGAGGCGACATGGCTGATAAGACATAATCCAATCTCCGACAGGTGATTTGTTATGTTTACCTGTGATGACGGAACGGTTCGCATTACATGTCGCTTTAAACATGAAACACTCTGGCTGTCGCAAGCAGCCAGAGCGGTTCTTTTCAGGTCACACCGCAAGCCATAACTCAGCATATCAAAGCAATTTATGAAGAGGGTGAACTTGAATAAAAAAGCAACTTGTAAGGCTTACTTACAGGTTCAGCAAGAAGGTCAATCGCAACACATTTCACTATTGCCTTCCCGGCTTCCTCGCTATCGGTTAGGCCAGGCGCTTCAGGAGTACCTGGTAAATGGCTTAGTTATGGATAACAAGTGCCTAAAGAATCTCCCACTCAGATCATCCGCCCTAAATGTTTATTTCGAAGAAATGCTGGAAAGCGCCTCGCAGTTTCTCTGTTGCACCATCCGTTTGATATCCCATCTTTGTCATACTCCTGCCACTTATGGCCTGGCTGCAACGCGCAGCTATTGCATTTATTAACTACAGCTTATATTCTTTTTATAAGCTACAGCTTATCATGGATGAAAACATGTGGACCGTAGTGTTTAGTAAGGTATTCGAGCAATGGTTGCTTGAACAGGAAGATGGGTTGCAGGAAAAGGTACTGGCAGACCTGTTAAATCTACAGAATTATGGACCTCGTCTTCCTCGTCCCTATGCAGATACCGTTAAGGGCTCACAATATAAGAATATGAAAGAGTTACGTATTCAATATGCCGGTCGCCCGGTTCGTGCGTTCTTCGCGTTTGATCCTGTACGTCAGGCCATTGTGCTTTGCGCGGGCGATAAGCGTAACGACAAAGCCTTTTATGGAAAACTGATTCGCATTGCGGATGCTGAATTCACTCTTCATCTGACAAGCCTGGAGGCATCCAAGTGAAAACCTTAAATGAAGTTATTGCGTCACGCTCACCGGAAAGCCAACAGCGCATTCAGGAGATGGCAGAGGAAATGTTCCTCGAAACCGGTCTGCAACTTCTGCGTGAAGAGCTCCAGCTTTCGCAAAAACATGTCGCCGATCTTATGGGCGTAAGTCAGCCTGCGGTAACACAGCTGGAGCAACGTGGAAACGATCTGAAGATTGCTACGCTTAAGCGTTACATCGAAGCGATGGGCGGAAAACTTTCCATTAACGTGGAACTTCCCACTGGCAAGCGAGTAGCGTTTCATCTCTAGCGCGATGGTATCCGCAGTCATTGGTGCAACCACATATGCCACATTTTACATCCATGTAAGAAATTCAGCTCTGCGACGTGCGCCATACGCCAGGCGTACAGCCGTACTCTGTCTGGAAATGGCGAATAAAGTGCGCACAGTCGCTGAACCCCATCCGTTCTGCAATCTCGGTAACGCTTTGCTGTGAGTTCTTAAGCAGCCAGCAGGCATACCGTAGCCTGGCGCTGCGGATAAACTCACGGGTCGTTTTACCAAACTCGGCGTTGAAGAGCCGGTTGAGCTGGCGCTCGCTTAAGGCCACTTCGCTGGCCAGCCCGGCGGTGGTCAGGGGCCGGGTCAGAAACTGTTCAATTAGCATAACGGCGCGACGCAGCCGCGAGTCCGGTATCAGGGCAATGTTTGCCGGGCGGGGCGTGGCCATTTCATGTGGTACGAGCGACAAACGCTGACAGGTGGTGCTGGCGAGCTCTTTTCCGGCATGCGCGCGGATGAGCTCCGTGGCAAGCGTAAGGGTCGAAATGCCGCCCGGGCAGGTCAGCACATCGCCATCATCAATGAAATCAAATCCCTGCTCGGCATATACCTGTGGGAAAGACTGCCGGAATGTATCCAGATGAAAAGGATGTATCGAGGCTCTTCGTTCGTTGAGTAACCCTTCCTGCGCCAGCACAAAACTGCCGGTGCCAATGCCAATGAGCGGCACTCCGGCATGGTGGGCATGCGCCAGATACGCTTTATCCCCCCGATAGCCTAAGTCCAGATACTGTAGTTCACCGCCAATCACCGCAATATAGTTAAATCGTTCGGGTGGTGCATGGGGGGAGTCAGGCCTCATGATTATCCCCGCATTGCTGGGGATGGGGATGTCGGGGAATTCGCTTATCAGACTGATTCTGAATGCTATTTTATCCTGCGCTTTCTCGGCATAACGCAGCGCCTCCAGCAATCCCGAAACTGCCAGGAGTGAATAGCGAGGCCACAGTATCAACCCAATATGAAGCGGTTTTCCCGGCGCTGATTTTCCGCTGCCGGCTGGATCAAATATGTTTTTCATTTACTTGCCAAATTTAAAATTAATTACATTATCGCAACACAATATGTCGCATTTTATATTCTTAAGATAATTCTATAATTTTAAATTAAGCATAAATGAGTGTGGGAGAATTTATAGTCTTTTTTTACGGCTATCATTCTTTTTTTGAACCCCGACACACATATGTCGGCAATGTTCCTAAGGTAAAGATATAGTTACCGTTATGTTGTTCATTGATGCGCATATAAATACTTTTCCCCGGATAGACGAAAAATTGCGGTAAATATTCTTCCAGCCAGCTATCTTCGACATTATCATCCGGGAAGATCATATTCTTATCTGACGTCAGCAAATACAGGTGATCCTTTCGCTCCACCTGAAATGAAATTTTCCGATCGATAATTTTATTCGGATCGTTCTGCGACCGGGCGTTCATGCTCAGGGTGCCGAATTTGCCGTCGAAGGTATAGTTCAGCCAGACCCCTAACGTCTCATCCGGATGGTGCTGAAACAGGTTCGCCTGGCATGTAAAAGGGTGGACGTAGGATCGGTGCCACAGGTAATAGCCCGTCATTACCCCCAACGTAACGAGGCAGGTCGCGAGGATGTACAGCATCTGCTTAATACGAGTCATGCTAGCTGTCCTTAAGAAAATAATCAGATATACAGCGGTTGGGTTCCTTCATAGGCCGATCGCAGCGAATTACGGAAGCGCGGGGAAGCAGCGCGTACCAGCTGATATAAACCCACGGGTACTGCGCGCAGTCAGCCTTAAAGGGTTCCACGTAAGCCAGCGCAGAGGCGCGCTCGTTCTGAGTCTGAATATCGTTCGCCAGATAGACGCGACAGGCTCCGATGGAGGCCGCAAAATGGTAATCCTCAACAAAGCGGTTTTCCGTTGCGCTCATATAGCCCGTCACGCCTGCACCGGCCAGTATGATAAGCAGCATTCCCAGAACCACAGCCGGCCAGCGGGTAGGCTTCACAGAGACGGGGGCTGCTGGCTCCGCTGCCTCCAGAGAAGGCGCTGACGGTTCCTCGGGCTCGAGTACCTCAGGACACTTTTCATCTGCTGCCGGAGCCGCGCCGGGCAAAGGTTCTCTGATGACGATCTGCGTATCGCTTGCCAGCGTCAACCCAATACGGGGGATCGTGACGATAGGATCGGTTTCAAAACCAATCTTTTTTAACCCTTTGCGCAGAATTGAAATGTTCTGGTAATAGGTATTGGGAGAGACGAGCATGCCACGGCTTTGCCAGACAATATCAAGGAATTCCTGTTGAGTAACAATCGACCCCGCTCTGTCGATTAATAACAGCAGGCACCGGCCTGCTGGCGAATTTAACACAACCACACGGTCAGGATTGTTGATATCACGTAACGTGCTGGCCGCAGGATGAAATTCGACGATATTATTAATTATGTAATGCTTATGCATAGGGGCTGTATGAATTCTCCGGTTAACGCATAGTGAACCTGAATCACCGTATGACTGAGAAGACAACCTCGTCGTGTTTAATGTGAACGATAAACGGCAGGCTGTATATCTCAGCAATTGGCGAAAAATCTTAATTCATATTACCCTCCTGCAGCTTCACTGAACCTGCATAAGAACGCAGCCCTTGCACGATGCGGCTTACGGGGTTGAGACATAAGCCATGCCCCTGTTTTCTGAACTTTTATGAAGCGACATTTCGCCTCCCGAATTATCCTGAATCAGTAAATTACTCGTTAATCATGATCCCTCCTCCTGAACCGTTCCAGACACCCTTGACATTGACAAAAACATACACAAAAAAAGATTGTACGCCGCGGACAAGCATGTCCAAAATATTCAGAAACGTGAAACCTCATCTTTTCTTAACCTCTTAACTATCAACCATTTTGCGCTTATCCGCCTATATTTTGTGCATCAATGCATCAGTTTTTACCGATGATAACGCTCGTAAATTGTTATGCCCCGTCAGTAACTTCACACCCGCACTGACACCAGCAGACAAAACCCTTACAAAACATTTATCAAAGCTAAATTTTCATGAAAAACAGCGGTTATCATAATTTACAGAAAGCAAAGCGGAATTAGGCCAATCAGAGGAAACGTCGTAACCGGCCTCGATCGTAGCAATTAATACAAATTTAGATTAATTCAGATTACCTCTTTATTGGCCGTCGTATAGTAGGCCTACACTATGCAATGCGTCATTGCTTCGAGAATACTGGCGATAACACGGCAAATAATTCGCCTGATTACTATTATAAATCGAGGGAATAATATGACGGATACAACCCAGACAACACAGCATATTACTATTGCCTTGATGGGCGGCGATCGTTATGCAAGAAACGGTATTAAAACGCTATTAAGAAGCATTAATAACGATCTTCAAATCAATATCATCGAAGGGGGTTATGAGCAGCTTGATAACGTGCTGTCGCTGACGCGCCTCGATATCTTATTTATATCCGGCGCAGAGAAATACCATACGGGATATGGTTCGCTGAAATATTTAAAAAAAATTAAGGCCATGCATCCCGACGTGATTATCTGCCTGTATTCAACGTCTGCCCATTCGCTGTTATGGGTCCGGGAAAATATTGATGCCTATATCTCGCTACAAAACACGGTTTATCAGTGGCGAAGCAAGTTAGCAAAGATGGTGGATAAACATTATCGACCGCAAAAGCAGCCAGCGGCGTTATCGCTGACGCCAGGAGAAAGGAGGGTATTAAAGGAACTCAGGAACGGACTGGATATACGTTACATCGCAGAACTGGAGAAACTTTCATATCGCCGGGTGAGCGCCTTAAAAAGCTCAGCGATACGAAAACTCGGGCTCAGGAATAAGACAGATTTGCTGGTCTTTTTAACCAGTTAGACCTGCCGCTTTCAGAGCAAATCTCGTAATAAAAAAAATGAAGGAATAGTGAAATGAAAGCACGTATGACACGCACCTCTCTGCTGGCATTAACCATCGCCGCCCTGCTGCCAGCAGGCTCTGCACTTGCCGCCACCACCAGCGGCGGCACGGTTAACTTTAGCGGGAAAGTGGTGACCTCTGCCTGTGCCATCAGCGCCGGTAGCGCCAATATTGACGTCGACATGGGTGAAGTGCGTACCGCAACGCTTGCTGCGGCAGGCAGCGAAGCCAGTACCGCGAAGGCCTTCTCCATCACGCTGGAAGACTGTGAAATCGCCGATACCTCAGCCTCCACGCCAGAAAACCCGATTGCCGCAACGACCGTGGCCGTCACCTTTACCGGTACGCCGGACACCACGGATACCAATAGCCTGGCGGCAGGGATAAACGGCGGTGCCGGCTCGGCGCAGCATGTCGCTATTCGACTTTATGACGAACAGGGCAACGTGGTGAGGCTGGGTGAGCCCGCGGCCGCGATCCCGCTGCGTAAAGGAGAAAACACCCTGAACTTCAGCGCGAAGTATTACTCCCCGCAGGGCGGAGCCACGGCGGGTGATGCCAGCGCTGTCGCCACCTACACCGTTACCTATTCGTGACCTTCAGGCCCGGCCTGCTGGCCGGGCCTGACTCAGCTTTCAGGAGACGCACTATGCGCGTAAACACATGGATTTGCCTGGCTGGAACGTTATGTTCAACCGCCGCGTATGCCGGCGGCGTGGGATTAGGCGCAACGCGACTGGTCTACTCCGGCGCGGCAACGCAGACAATGCTGCAGGTGAGAAATACCCATCCTGACGCCACGTTCCTGATCCAGTCGTGGATGGAGGACGAAAAAGGCAGCCGTACCCGGGATTTTGTCATCACGCCTCCGCTGTACGTCATGAAGCCCGCCAGCGAAAGCGCGGTGAAAATTATGTTCAACGGCAACGCCCTGCCTGCCGATCGCGAAACGCTTTACTGGATGACGGTTAAAGCTATCCCACAGCAGGTAAAAAACGGCTCCGGCAACTCGCTGCAATTTGCGTCGGCCAACCGCATCAAGGTTTTTTATCGCCCGGAAGGGCTGGCTGAAGGCGTTGGTGATGGCTGGAAAAAGCTGGCCGGTGCGTATCGTGCGGGGAAGGTCACGCTTACCAACCCGACGCCGTACTACCTCACCACCATTAACGTGAAAATCGACGGCAGGCCGGTGAAGCCCGTCATGGTGCCGCCGAAGGCCAGCGTGACGCTGGCGGAAACCTTCAGCCACGCGAGCAGCATGAGCTATCAGACCATTAACGATTATGGGGCATGGACGCCTGCGACCCGCACCACGTTATCCCAATAATAAAAACAGTAAGGCGTGACCACATGAAAACAAAAATCCTGTGCGCCACGGTAATCGCCCTGGTGATTCGGCAAGCCGCGGCTGCTGAAAGCGAGCTGCAGTTTAACCCCGCGTTTCTCAACGGCGAAAGCGCAAACGGCGCCGATCTCGCCTGGGTGAACGCCGGCAGCGCGCTGCCTCCGGGCGATTACAACCTCAACGTGTATATCAACACCCGGTACGCCTTCACAGGGAATGTCACGTTCCGCGCTGCTGAAAACAGATCGGGCGAAGCGCTGCCGTGCCTTACGCCAGAGCAGTTCGCCGCGCTTGGGATTGAAAGCCGTCAGGAAAAAGGGGATGCGCCTTCGCCTGCCCGGGGCTGCATTTTTGTCACCCGGTCAGTTGCCGATGCCCGGTTCGATTTTGACCAGAAGACCCTCACCCTCAGCTTCACCGTGCCGCAAAGCGCGATGCGCAACGTGCCACGCGGGTACGTCAGCCCCGAGAGCTGGGAATCAGGAATCCCTGCCGCATGGCTGAACTACGTGGTCAACGGCGCGAATAATGAATACCGGGGCGAGACGCGCACGCGGGAACAGCAGCTGTTCGTCAGCCTCAACAGCGGCGCCAACCTTGGCGCATGGCGGCTGCGTGATTTCACCACGTGGACCAAAGAGGGTAACGAACTGACCCACGTGCAGACCTGGCTACAGCGGGATATCCGCGCCCTGCGCGCTCAGGCCTATGCGGGGGAAACGTACACCTCGTCGCAGGTGTTCGACGCCGTTGGCCTGCGTGGGGTAGCCCTGAAGACCGATGACAATATGCTGCCCGCCAGCCTGAGCGGGTACGCCCCTGAAGTGCGCGGCATCGCGCGCAGCAACGCCACGGTGACGGTTCGCCAGAACGGTAACATCATCTATCAAACCTCCGTTCCGCCGGGGGCCTTTGTGCTGAAAGATCTCTATCCGACCTCTTCCGGCGGCGATCTCGCGGTCACCATTCAGGAGAGCGACGGCAGCCAGACGCGGTATACCCTGCCCTTTGCCAGCGTGCCAAATCTGGTGCGTAACGGTCAGGTGAAATATGCCCTGGGAGCGGGGAAATACCGTCCGGTGGGCAATCAGATCTCGCCCTCCTTCGGCCAGGGCGAGCTGTTTTTGGGCTGGCGATATGGCCTCACGTTTTATGGCGGGGCGCAGTTTTCCGATCGCTATCGCGGCCTGGCCTTCGGGATCGGGCAGAACCTCGGCCGCTTTGGCGCGTACTCTCTCGATCTGACCCATGCCAGGAGCCAGCTTGCCGATAATCAGCGCTACACCGGCGATTCGGTGCGCCTGCGGTACAGCAAGCTGCTGAACAATACCGGTACGCGGATCAACTTCTTTTCGCTGCGGTACTCAACGGAAGGGTTTTATACCCTCAGCGATACCGCGTGGAAGAGCATGGCGGGGGGAGCGCCGAAGCAGACCGTGGAAGCGGATGGCACCGTCACCACCCACTACGATTCGGTGTACAACCTGCATATGGCGCGTAAAGCCAAAAACCAGCTGCTGGTGTCGCAGCCGATGGGCGAGTACGGCTCGCTGTCGCTGTCATGGGATCAACAAACCTACTGGAACACGTCGAAAACCACGCAAAGTTTGCAGTTCGCGTGGAACGCTACGTTTCGTAACCTGTCGCTTGGCATCAGCGCTCAGCGAAGCTCGAGCCTGTACGACAGCAGGAAAGATAACCTCCTGGCGCTGTCCCTTTCGGTACCGCTGGGCAACCCGGCGCTGTCGACGCGTCTTCGCTTTACCGCCACCCATGCGGACCCGGCCGGCACTACCGCCAGTACAGGCGTGAGCGGATATCTGCCGGGGCAGGAGAACCTCTTTTATAGCGTCAACCAGCGCTACAGCGCGCAGCAGCACTACGGCGGCGATGCCGCGCTGCAGTATGAAGGCGCATGGGGAGACTATAACCTGGGCTACAGCTACGCCGGCGACTCCCGCAACCTCAGCTACGGAATGAGCGGCGGCGCGGTACTGCATGAAGATGGTCTGACGCTAAGCCAGCCGCTCGGGAACACCAATATTCTGGTGAAAGCGCCGGGAGCCGGCAACGTCACCGTGCTCAACCACAGGGGCATTAAAACCGACAGCCGGGGCTATGCGGTGATCCCCTACGCCACGCCGTATCGCGTCAATCAGGTTGCGCTGGATGTCACAACCGTTGGCAGCGACGTGGAGCTGGAGAACGCCATCGTCAACAAAACGCCGACCGACGGGGCACTGGTTCGCGCCACCCTCACCACGCGTCAGGGGGCTAAAGCGATGCTGATCGTGCGTCATGCGAAGGACGTGCTCCCGTTCGGCGCGCTGGTCTCATCAGAGGATAACTACGCCAGCGGTATCGTCGGCGATGGCGGCAGCCTGTATCTGACCGGCCTGTCAGCAAAAGGAACCTTAAACGCCGCGTGGGGACGCGGCAGCGGCCAGCGCTGCACCATTCACTACGCGCTGAACGCGCAGAATTATAACGCCCGCACCGGGCTTTATTCACAGGAGGTGGTATGTCAGTAACCGTCCGGTTTATTTATCTGGCCCTGCTGCTGCCGATCGCCGTTCCGGTGCGCGGCTATGACGTGCTGGTCTCCGTTACCGGCAGCGTCATCGGTAATACCTGCATCGTCGCGGAAGCGTCGAAGGAGCAAAACGTGCCGCTGGGCACTCCCGGCATCAAACAGTTCAGCGAGACGGGCGCGGTCAGCAACGTCAAAACGCCCTTCGCGCTCAGGCTTGAGGAGTGCGGGCCGACCTTTGCCGGAGTAAAAATTCGCTTCAGCGGCAGCCCGGATAGCGAGAACCCGCAGCTGTTGAAGATTGCCGACGGCGGCGCGACCGGCGTGGCGGTGCAGATCCTCGACCGCGACGGCGTACCGATCCCGCTGGACGCGCAAACCCGCACCTACGGCGCGGCGGGCGATGAGAACGTGAACATGACGTTTTATGCACGGCTGGTCGCGACCGGCGCCCCCGTAACGGTCGGCGACGTTTCCGCCGTGGCTACCTGGACTACGGAGTATCAATAATGCGTATTTTTCTGACGATCGGCTGGCTGCTGGCGTCGACCAGCGCGCTCGCAATGGAGTGGAAATCAGATATCGTGCTGTCACCCCAGCCGATGACCTACAGCGGCCCGGCAGACTCCATCACGCCGGGTAAAATCATCGGCTCAACGTGGAGCGCCACGGCGAATGTCCAGGAGGTCTTCTGGTGTGGACTGGTGTTTACCTGCAATAAAGGCACGCTGGAGCCGGGAAGTAGCGCCATATCAAGCGGCATGACGGTTACCCTGGACGGGGTAAATTACACCATTTTTGAAACCGGCGTGCCCGGCGTGGGGTACATCATCGGGCTGAAGGACTTCAACGGTACCACCTGGGTACCGCTGCAAACCGGCGTCACCCAGAGCTATCCCGCAGACGGCACCAACGGCTATGCCACCTCTTTGGGCTGGTCGGCAAAAGTGACCTTTATCAAGACCGGTACCGCCCTGAAATCCGGCGTTTATCAGACCGGCACCCTCAACGCGGCGATCCTGACGGCTTACAACAACGAAGTGAAAACCGCGCAGGTGATCATCAACCCTACCACCATCACGGTGACGGCAAGCGGCTGCACGGTGGGGGCAAAAAGCGCCAACGTTGAGCTGGGCGCCATTGACGTCCATACCCTGCCCGTGGTTGGCAGCACCTCGCCGTCGGGGGAGTTTACCGTCAGCCTGAGTTGCGATGAGAACGTGGCGGTTAACGCCGTCATGACCGATCAGACCACGCCGTCAAACACCTCATCGGTCGTGTCGTTGACCGGGGACTCCACGGCCTCCGGCATCGGGGTGCAGTTTTACTATAACGGCACCGGGCCGCTGACGATGGGGCCGGACAGCTCGGCCGCGGGCACGGGGGGGGCAGTTTTATATCCAGACCACCGGTGCGGCACAAACGCTGTCGCTGCCGTTCCAGGCGCAGTATATCCGAACCGGAGAACTGGTCCCCGGCTCGGCTAACGCGCTGGCGAGCATCACCTTTTCGTATCAGTAGGCTTAGTGCTTAACCCACACCAGCTGATCGACCCGGAAGCCCAGACTGCGTGCGGTATTCAGGTAGTCCTGTTTTACCGCATCCGGGATGGTCGGGGTGCGCGATAAAATCCACAGGTAGTCGCGGTTCGGGCCGCTGACTAGCGCATACTGGTACTTATCGTCCAGCCTGATCACGTTATAGCCGCCGTAGAACGGGCCGAAGAACGATACCTTCAGCGCGGCCGTGGTCGGCTCGCCGGTAAAGTAGGCTTTACCTTCGCTCTCGTTCCACTTGTTCTTCACCGGATCGTAGCCGCGGTTAAGCACGCTGATGCCGCCGTCGCTGCGCTTGCCGTAAGTCGCAGTGACCTGTTCCAGACCACGCTCGAAGCGGTTTTCCAGTCGGGCGACTTCATACCATTTGCCGAGATAGCGGCTGGCATCGAAGCCTGAGATGGGCTGCACGCCTTTCGGCGGCGTGGGAGATTTACAGGCAACCAGCGTCAGCGCAATGGCGACACCGGTAACAACAGGCCATAGCCTCATGAGAGCTCCTTTCTTTTACGCGGTTGGAAGTTAAGTGTAGTGCACCGGTGAGGTGCTTCATCTCATCATCAAATATTCGTAGTATATTGAGATTATTCCTTCTCTTCGGATGCAGACATGGCTTACTCCATCGGCGAATTCGCCAGACTCAGCGGCATCACCGCCACCACGCTGCGGGCGTGGCAGCGCCGCTATGGTTTACTCAAGCCAGAGCGCACGGACGGCGGCCATCGCCAGTACAGCGATGAGGACGTTCAGCAGGCGTTAAAAATCCTCGACTGGGTGAAAAAAGGCGTCCCCATCGGCCAGGTAAAATCGCTGCTGGAGCGCCCCGTCCCGCGTCGCGCCAACAACTGGCAAACCCTGCAACAGACCATGATGCAAAAATTGCAGGAGGGAAAAATCGAATCCCTGCGTCAGATGATTTACGACGCCGGACGCGAATACCCTCGGCCGGAGCTGGTGGCTAACGTGCTGCGTCCGTTGCGCAGCCAGATATCAGCCAACGTCGCCGCCGCCATGACCCTGCGCGAGATCCTCGACGGGATTATCATCGCCTACACCTCGTTTTGCCTTGAGGGCGACAAAAAAGCGCCGGGCGATAACGTTCTCATCAGCGGCTGGTACCTCAACGACCCGTGTGAAATCTGGCTCGAAGCGTTAACGCGCACCGGCCAGGGCCACCGCATCGACATCCTGCCGGTTCCCCCTGCCGCGCTGGCGCCGGAAATTTTCCCGGATCGCAAATGGCTGCTGGTCACCAGCGGCAAACTCACCGCCGCGCGGAAAAAACAGGCCTCGCAGTGGCAACAGCAGGTTTCCCTTGAGGTAATTATCCTCTGATTATTTTCTGCTGTGGCAAACTTCACGAAAAGTTGAATATTTTTCCGCGCAGCGAGTGCTAACGTTTTCCTGTCACCCATTACACACAACAGGAAAACGCGATGAAAAAAACACTCCCACTGCTGATGCTCTCCACCCTGGCCTTCGCCCCTGCCGCCTTCAGCGCCCCGGCAGGCACGCTCAGCGTGCACGTCCTTGACCAGCAAACCGGTATGCCGCCATCGGACGTTACCGTCACGCTTGAGAAGCAGCAGCAGGACAAGTGGACCCCGATTGCCAGCGGTAAAACCGACCACGACGGGCGTATCAAATCACTCTATCCGCAGGATCGGGATATGGAGCCTGGCGTGTATAAAGTGACCTTCAAAACCGCCGATTACTTCCACGGTAAAAAGCTGGAAACGTTCTTCCCGGAAGTTCCGGTTCTGTTCACCGTGACGCGTACTAACGAAAAGCTGCACATCCCGCTTCTGCTCAGCCAGTACGGTTACTCGACCTACAAGGGAAGCTAATTGCCTTTGATTTTAAAGACTATTAAAAAATAATTCCGCCAATACTTGGACAAATACTCATTGTTGTGTAACTTTTAGATATGAGATCGGGAGGTGCACACCATGACAACAAAACCTGTGCTGGGTATTAGCGGATGTTTGACCGGCTCCGCCGTTCGCTTTGACGGCGGGCATAAGCGTATGGGCTTTGTAATGGACGAGCTGGCCCAGTGGGTCACTTTCCGGCCCGTTTGCCCCGAGATGGCCATCGGTCTGCCTACGCCTCGTCCGGCGCTGCGCCTGATCATGACCACTAGCGGCGAGACAGAAATGCGTTTTAGCAAAGCGCCGCACGATGACGTTACGCAGAAAATGGCCGACTTCACGCGCGATTATCTGCCAAAAATCGGCGATTTGTCCGGTTTTATCGTCTGTGCAAAATCACCGAGCTGCGGCATGGAGCGCGTGCGGCTGTATGATGAAAACGGCAACCGGGGCCGCAAGGAGGGCGTCGGGCTGTTCACCGCCGCTCTCCTTGAATCCTGGCCGTGGCTGCCCGTAGAGGAGGATGGTCGACTGCACGATCCGGTGCTGCGGGAAAACTTTGTTGAGCGCGTCTTCGCCCTCCACGAGCTGAACGTGCTGCGTAAAAATGGCCTGACGCGCCGCGCGCTGCTGGACTTCCACAGCCGCTATAAGCTTCAGCTTCTGGCGCATCATCAGGCAGGCTACCGTGAAATTGGCCCGTTTGTGGCATCGCTGCACGAGTGGGACGATCTGGACGCGTTTTTCGTGGCGTATCGCGAAAAGCTGATGACGATCCTGAAAAAGCCCGCGTCGCGGAAAAATCACACTAACGTGCTGATGCACATTCAGGGCTATTTCCGTAACCAGCTGAACAGCCGCCAGCGCGGTGAGCTGCGTGACGTGATCCTGCACTACCGCGACGGACTGCTGCCGATCCTCGCGCCGCTGACGCTGCTGAAACATTATCTGGCCGAATACCCTGACCGGTATCTGATGACGCAAAACTACTTTGATCCCTATCCTGATGATTTGGGTCTGCGTCTGGCCGTAACCTGATAATAAAGAAGCGAAGGCCCCGTTGACCCACAGAGGCCCAAAGCCGTACCCCGTTTAGACGACACCTCATTGTCGTCTTTTTTTGCACTCCGCGCAAAACACTGTAACTATATACAGGTTAAGACAGCACCGCGGAGTAAACCAATGATCAACACCCTGCATATTCAAAACTACCGCTCGATTCGCGACATGTCGCTGGAGCTGGAACAGCTCAACATTGTTTTCGGCCCCAACGGCACCGGGAAATCCAATATTTATAAGGCCATTTACCTGATGCACAGCGCGGCGCAGGGGCAATTTTCCCAGGCACTGGCGAACGAGGGGGGCATTTTGAAGGTGTTCTGGGCGGGTCAAACCCGTAGCGATCGGCTGCGGCGCATGAACCTGGCGGTGGAAACCGAAACCTATGAGTACGAACTCCAGGTCGGGTTTGTGGAAAAGCTGCCCTACCCCTCACAGTTTCAGCTCGATCCGGTGATCAAAGAGGAGTCTATCTGGCTGAGCGGCCAGCACCGTCGCCCGTCGTCACAGCTGATGAAGCGCAGAAATCAGGCGGTCTTTCTCAATAACGTTCATCATGAAAAAGTGACCCACAGCGGCACGCTGTATGAGAACGAATCGGTATTCGGGCAGCTCGGTGAACCGCACCTCTACCCGGAAGTGTCGCAGATGCGAGAGTCCCTGCGTAACTGGCGCTTTTATCATGAGTTTTCCGTCTCATCCGGCTCGGCGATCCGCGCGCCGCAGGTGGGCTTCCGCTCCCCGGTGCTGGCCAGCGACGGCGCGAACCTTGCCGCCGCGTTTCAGACCATTGTCGAAATCGGCGACGAACTGCTCCTGATGCGCATCCTCGACCAGGCCTTCCCCGGCTGTGTGTTTTACAGCGACAACACCGGCGGACGCTTTCGCATGATGATGCAGCGCGAGGGCTTAAGCCGCCCGCTGGAACCGGCAGAGTTCTCCGACGGCACCCTGCGCTTCCTGTGCCTGGCGGTGGCGTTACTCAGCCCGCGGCCACCGGCCTTTATCGCCCTCAACGAGCCGGAAAACAGCCTGCACCCGCAGATGCTGCCCGCGCTGGCAAGCCTCATTGCCGAGGCCAGCCGCTACTCGCAGATCTGGCTCACCAGCCACTCGCCGCAGCTGGCACAGTTAATTGAAAAGCACCGGTCGTTTTCGCTGTATCAGCTGTCGATGGTGGAGGGCGAAACGCGGATGGAGCGGTTGGGGTAGTTGCCAGGAGACGTTACATTGACCTGGCCTACAGGCGAGTGCGGAACGTCTTACGCCACTCCGCCGGACTGACGCCAAAGCGCGCCTTAAACTGCTGCCGGTACGTCACCGCGGATAAAAACCCTACCTGCTCGGCGACGTTTTCGATGGGCAGATTGCCGGACTCCAGCAGGATCTGGCTGCGCCGCAGGCGCTCGGCGGTGAGCCAGTCGGCCACGCTCATCCCCGTGGCCTTGCTGAAATGGCGGGTCAGCGTCCGGCGGCTCATCGAGACGATTTCCGCCAGCGAATCCAGATTGTGCGGTTCGGCAATGTGCTGCTGGAGGTAGTCAATCAGACAGTTGATCCGCCCGTCGCGGGTATCCTTCGGCACCGGCTGCGCAATGAACTGCGCCTGCCCGCCCTCGCGGTGCGGCGGCACAATCATCCGGCGGGCAATCTGATTGGCGGCCACGCTGCCAAAGCGCTGGCGGATGATATACAAACAGCAGTCCAGCGCGGCGGCGGTACCCGCAGAGGTAATAATATTGCCGTCAGCAACATAGAGGGCGTTGATATCCAGCCGGACCTGCGGAAAGAGCGACTGAAACTGGCGTTCAAACTCCCAGTGGGCGGCGGCCCGCTTGCCATCAAGGATGCCCGTATAGCCCAGCACGAACGCGCCCAGGCACAGCCCAACGATTTCCGCCCCGTTGTTTCGGGCCTGAATCAGGCTGTCGATCAAGGCCTGGGGCGGACGTTCAAAAACGTGCTGCCAGTAAGGCACCACCACGATATCCGCTTGCCCCAGGGCAGTAAAATCCTGCGTCGCATTCAGTGCAAAACCGTCATTTGAGGTCAACATGCCGGGTTTTTCGGCGCAGATTGTCACGTTAAAGCGCTTTTCACCCGACACCGTATCGCCGAACAGAATGCAGGGAACGGAGTAGTGGAACGGGCTAAACCCGTCCACCGCGACGATAGCAACGTTGATGAGTGGCATCTGTCTCTCCTTTCCCTTCAGAGGCTCAGAATATAACGGTTTCGCCGTCCTGGGGAATGCTTACCGCGTCACCGATCTGATTGGCTTCAGCGTACTCACGCAGCGCGCGGCGGGTCAGCAGACAATGGTTAATGGCCTCCATATGGGTCGCCACAATTTTCGCCTGAGGCAGCAGGAAATGCACGTTAAGCAGGTCTTCCTGCCCCATGATGATCGGCCCAAAGCCGATGACGTGGGCATAACCGGCGTTGAGCACGACGACATCCGGCCGGTGCTTTTGCAGATCGGCCGCAACCTCATCGCGCCAGATCGTATCTCCGGCAATATAGAGCGTTTTTTCGTCGAGATGGCGTAATACCACTCCGCAGGCTTCGCCCAGCCGTTCCGCCAGTTCCGGAACGGCGTAGGCGCGATCGGTTCCGTGCTGGCCGCCGTGGGTTTTCGCTATGCGGATATCGCCAAACGACGTTTCATCGGTCATGACCGTCAGGTTGTTAAATCCCTGGCCGCGCAGCAGCGCGGCGTCGCTATCATTTTGCACGTAGATCGGCTTATCTTTGGCGATCAGCTCAACGGCGTGCCGATCCCAGTGATCGTCATGGGTATGGGTGACGATCACGGCGTCGGCATCCAGCAGCGTATGAACGTCGACCGGAAGCTCGACCATCGGGTTGCGAATATCCGCGCGCGCCGTGCCGGGAAAGCCCGGATAAGCGCCCTTCGGGGCCAGCATCGGATCGATTAAAAAGCGTTTTCCCGCATAGGTAATCAGCTGGGTGGCATTGCGTATTTGGGTGATGTTCATGGGCTATCCTCCGGTTGGTATGAGAAGGAGAATAGCCGCATGCTGTCGTTTAAAATGTGGGTTACAGGGCGATGATCGATGAAATCGGGTCAATCGATAAACCGCTTGCGCACCCTTTCCAGCGGAGCAATCAGCAGGTTGATAAGCGGCTTACGATCGATAACGATATCGGCGTTAACCGTCATCCCGCCCATCAGCATGCGCTTTTTCTTGTCCGGATCGGTAAACCAGGAGGGAACGCGCACTTTGGCCAGGTAGTAGTTTTGCCCTTCCTGCAGCGGGATCAGCGCCGAATGGGCATCAATGTTTACCTCATAGAAATCGGACAGCGTTGCCTCCACCGATCCGTATTTGTCCACGGGCCAGGAGTCAAAGCGCAGCTTGACCTTATCGCCTTTCGCCACGCGCCCCACCCCCGTTGCCGGAACATAAAGGTACCCTTCCATCGTGGCCGCGGTATTTTTACGGATCACCACCACCACCTCGCTGTTTTGCGTAATGGCCCGGCCGGGCGGGAAGTTAATCGCCACCACGTAGCCATCCGCAGGGGCAAGCATGGCCATGGTCGAACTGCCCCGGCTGGACAGGTTACGGTCGATTTCGCTGATGCGGTTTTTCACGTACAGCTGCTCCTCGCTCAGGGAGTCGATTTGCGACTGGGTGCTGTCGGTCAGGCTGGTTTTGCGCGCCTCAAGCTCAAGGATCGTGCTCTCCTCCAGCGTCAGGTTGAGCTGCGCGTTGAGCACATCGTTGTGGCTTTTATCGAGGTCCACTTTAGAAACATAGCCCTTTCCGGAGACAGATTTCCACGCCTGGTAGGTGTCGGTGCTGTTTTTAAGCAGCGCGCGCAGCTTTTTCACCTTATCGCGGGAAACGGCTATCTGCCGGTCGGTAAGGCTCAGCTGCTGGGCCAGGTTTTTGCGGTACGACGCAATAGAATCCTCAATAGCCTGAATGCGCTGCTCGCTGCGCTTTTTCTCGGCTTCCATCTGCTGGCGGTCAAACTGCACCACCGAGCCCTGCTTGCCGCCGTAGTCCTGCGACACGGTGAACAGCGGATCGTTTTCCTTCACGTACTGGCCCGGGCGCACGGCAAAATCAACCAGCGTACCGGACTCCCGGGCGCGCACTTCGACATCGCCCTGCGCCGGGATCAGCACACCGCGAGCCAGCGTGGTTTCCGAAAAATTAAAGACAATCGCAAAGACCAGCAGGCAGAGGAAAAAGGAGATGAACAGCGCCAGCACGGTTTTCAGCCGCGGCGCGTTGATGTGGTAACTTTTTGAGAAGTGGTGCGGGATCAGCGCCCGACGCTGTCGGCTTCGGTTTTTTAATTTCACGATATGTCATCCATGATAAATCACTGAAAGATCGTCCCAGGCACTCCAGAGCGTGGGGGTTTTGCGCAGCGCGTTTAGCGTGTCGGTGGCCGCCTGACGGTAATCCTCCGGCGCATACGCCTGGCTTTCCAGCGCAAATTCCGCCGAGTGCAGCGAGCAGACGGGCAGAAGCGTGCGGATACGGTAGCCATAGCGCGATAAAAAGCGCGTTGAGACATCCGTTAACCCTGCCTTTTGATCGCCCGCCTGAGTCATAAACAGCGGCACGTCCGGCAGGCGTTCGTCCATCAGCAGCACCGTCACCAGGCGATGGGGGGCGAAAAACGAACCGGCGCGCCGTTCTTCATGTGCCGCCATGAGCTTATGCAGCGCGGGGTGGCGGGTAATAAACTGAAAGCGTACATCCTCTGGCGCGGTGGCGAGCAGCGCATCCACGATCAGACCAAAGCCCGCCCAGCGCATCCCCAGAAGCAGGGTGCGGGGCGAGCTGTAGAACCCCTGCGCCTGCGTCCACCGCGCGACATAGGCGTGCAGATCGAAGCGGACGTTGCGCCGCCATAGCGCGGGCGGAAAGATCTGCTCCACGAAGTTAAAACCGCTCAGCTCATGGGCGTTCTGATGCAGGAAATCAGCCGGGACGTCGGCCTCCGGGCAGCGCATAAACTGGCTGTAGTTTTGGGCGATCCGGTTTGCCAGTAGGGTGCGCCCGGCCTGGCGCGCGCAGAGCCGGGCATAGAGGCGCGGCAGAAACATCATTGCTCACTCTCCCGCAGGGTTCCGTTTTCCATGGTATAGAGACGCCCGTGGCAGCCCACCACATCCGGCGAGTGGGTGACAAACACCAGGCCAATCCCCAGGCTTCGCAGGTTCGCCAGCACCTTTTGCGCGGTCGTCTTATCCAGGTTCGCCGTCACTTCGTCGCAGAGCAGCAGCTTCGGCTGGCTGTACAGGGCGCGCGCCAGAACCAGCCGCTGCATCTCCCCGGCGGAGAAAAAGGTGTTCCCCGGCAGCATTTCCGTTTCGTAGCCGTGCGGCAGGCGGGCAACGACGTGGTCCACCTCAGCCAGCCGGCACGCGGCAATGACCTGATCTTTATCCGGCGCGCTGTCAAAGCAGGCGATGTTGTCCAGAATCGAGCCGGTGAAGAGAATATCGTCCGCATGTACGATGCGGATATGCTGGCGCAGCGAGGAGAGATCGCACTCCTCAACGGGGATCTTATTGATCCGCAGCGTGCCTGACGACGCCAGCAGCATGCCGGAGATCAATCGCAGCAGCGTGGTTTTCCCCGACCCGCTCTGGCCGACAATGACCGCCTCTTCGCCCTGCTGCAGGATCATGTTGATATGCTGTAGCGTGGCCTCCCGGCCAGGATAGGCAAATGACACGTCCTCAAACTGCAGACAGACCGGCGAGGTCACTATCCGCTTACCAAACTGGCTGGTCTCTGAAGGGGCGAACAGCAGGTCGCCCACGCGATCCAGCGGCCCCTTCAGGGCATTTTTGTCCAGCAGCTTTTGCGCCACCTGCACCATGGCGTCTGAAAAATAGCGTTTGTAGCTGATGTAGGCGTACAGCATCCCGATACTCATCTGCCCTTCCAGGATCAGCCACGCGCCAAAGCACACCACCAGCAGCTGCTCGGCATTGATCACCAGCAGCGAGGCCACGTCAAAGCGGGCCAGCAGCCGCTCTTTTCGCATCAGCCCGGCGATGTGTTCGCGCTGGGATTTGTCCATCACCGCGTCCCGGGCCTGCTCCATGTTGTTCGCCTTGAGCGTGATGATCCCTTTCTGCGTCTCCACCAGCAGGGATTCATACTGGGCGGTGCGCTCGATGGAGTCATCCACCGCGCGCTGGTACGGGCCAATCAGCGAAAAGCGGATCAGGAAAAACACGCCCATCAGCAGCATCGTCAGCACCGCAATTTTGACGTTATAGAGCAGCATAAACAGCAGGCTGGTCACGGCGATCAGGCTGGAAAAGAGAATTTGCACGTAGCCATTGCTGATGAACTCCGCGCAGGCGTGGAGCGATTTTTCAATGGCCAGCACGATGCCCGGCGGACGCGAGCGGAACCAGCTGGTCTGGGTGCGTAGCATGTAGTGCCGGACGGACTGGCTCAAGTCGTCATAGGCAATGTTACGCATCAGGATCTCAAGCAGCTGCTTGAGGAATTTACCGATGACTTCAAAAATAAAGACGATAGCGAAGATCGCGGTGAGCAATATCACCAGATCGCTGTCGCTGCGGGAAATAGCCTCGTCCATGATCAGCTGTACGTAGGTGGGGCTCGCCAGCATGGTGATGAGGGTAAAGATACAGAGCACAAACAGCAGCAGCTGGCGCTGGAACAGGCTCGGAGATTTATTGGCCAGGCGCCCGAGGGTCAGCTTTTCATCCGGAGATTTCTTTTCGAAACACGGCGTGGGCTTAAGCTCAAGGACATAGCCGGAAAAGAGTTTTTCCGCCTCTTTCAGACGGTAGCGGCGCACGCCGCTGGCGGGATCGTGGACGGTCACGCTGCGGCTGTCGATCTTCACAATCACCACGAAATGGTTGCCGCGCCAGAAGGCGATGAGCGGCAGCTCAGACGTTTCTATTTCAGTGATTTCGCCTTTTAGCACCCGGCCGGACATATTCTTATCGCTGGCAAGGGTCATCAATTCCGCCATTGAGGTTCCCGCATCGGCGGAAACGGAAATCTCCCGGCGCAGCTGGCTGACAGAGACATGGTGCTCGTAGTGCCCCAGCACCATCGCCAGGCAGGCCAGCCCACATTCGGTAAATTCATGCTGGCGAATAACAGGAGTCTTACCCTGCTTTTTATACTGAAAGAGCGAAAACATAATTATCCGTGGCTGAAATAAAAAAATGGCCCGGCAATGCGGGCCATGCGTACAACGTTCTTCACGCTTATGCGCTGAAGAAACCGCCGATGAAGCCGCCCACCAGGCCGAATACGCCGCCGATGGTGCCGCCCAGCGCGCCTAACATCTGGCTGCCCGCGTTATAGCCTGCGCTTGCACCCTGAATAGCGGCCGCAAACGGATCCCAACCACCGATGATGTCCTGTGCTTTTTTGAAATCGATAACTTGCATGATACTTTTCCTGTAAACGTGAATTAGTTGTAGCTACCAACCAGCGCGCCCAGGAAGCCCATTGCGCCACCCAGAATTCCGCCAACCACACCGCCAACCATGCCCATGATGCTCGCGCCGGTGTCGCAACCCAGCTGTGCACCCTTAACCAGACCAGCGAACGGGTTTAACGCGCCACCGATAATATCTTTCGCTTCTACGAATGAAATCGCTTTCATTTTTTTCTCCTGTAGTTATGGATCTTTAGCATGTTGCTAAAGGCTAATTTCCTTTTATGAAGGAAAGCGGTTGCTACGGGCAGGTGGTAAGCGGAATGATTTTATTTCCATAAATAATCATCCGCTTTGCGGCCTGTCCGGCATTATCTATTTCCAGCCGGTGCCCCGGCGGAATATATTTTGAATTGTTATATTGCGTGCTGCATCCGACCGAGGAAACATATTTAAAATAGGTATTCCCGGTATTACTCACCACCCCGTTGCTAAACGCATAATCAAAATGTCGGGTCCATGGACGAACAATCAAAATCGCCTCAAGCGAGACCACCACATCCGACTGGATGCGCTGGCCTTTGCGCGTGACAACCTTTGCCTGGAGCGGCGTCTCGGTGAATTTTACGCGATAATATCGCTCTTTATTGTCGTGCGGGCCGGTATAGTAAAATTTAAACCCTGCCCGCTCGCCGCTCCCCAACGTTAATTGCTTTGGCGAATACATGACTTCGCCATCTTTTATTTCAGTTTCTTTTCCCTTCTCTTTAGGAACGTCTACCTGGATAAGCGAGACGGTATAATTCTGGCGCTCGCTGGTATCATTTTTTATGGGCTGAAAAACAACTTCTTTCTCAGGCAGAAAATCAATATTCAGACTTTCGATAATTAAAGCATTTGCCCCTGTGGAAATGAAGCAATTTATTGCAAAAATAGCCAGGAATTTTGCAGTCATGGTTGATTAATTCCAGGATGCACTAACATCTATTCTTCCCTGCGCGGTAACTTCGCCAAACCAGCTATTTCCGTCGTAGGTAGTTTTCGAGACCGGGTTATCCATAACAAACTGCAACACCAGCGGCGTTTTCCATAGCCACATATCGGTCACGCCGGAGCTCATTTTGTCCCACTCTTCCGGGTGCGTAGCAGGCGCGGGGATCGGCAGCACTTCGCCCTTACAGTTATGCGCCATGCTCGCCTGGCTTTTCCCCACCAGCACGTTGCCCGGAATGGGAACCGTAAAACCGTTGCCGCTGAAGGCGCAGTAGTCCACCCCGTTCAGGCTTTGGGTTGGCCCGGTTACTTTTACCGTGACCGCGATCGCCGCATCTTTTTGCGCGCCGCTGTAGGTGATGGTGTAGGGGATCTCAATCGGCGTTTCGCCTATGGTGCCTTTTCCGGAGCCACCCAGACCGTCAGGATCGAGGGTGTAGTCCGGGTTATCGGGCACAATTTCCAGACCCGGCTCGATAGGGTTAATCACCAGTCCGCCGCCGGGCTGGAAGCAGAAGTCCGCCGCCAGCGAGCTGTTGCCCGGCGTCAGGCACAGGCTGACGATATTGCCGATGCTGCTGCCGTCCCCCGCCTGCGCCACGCTCAAAATCAACGCCTTTGGCAAAAAGATCTTAAGGTACGCTTTGCCGCCGTTTTTCTGCGGCGCCGCGAGGAACGTGTTCGCCAGCACGCGCGTATCGCTCAGGATGCCGCCGGAGATGCTGTACCAGGTGTTTTCATCGAAGGTCAGCTCCGCGGCAAGCCCGGTACCGCCGTTCATGTGCGTTTGCAGCACGCTGTTTACGCGGGAGGAGGTAAGCGCCAGCCCCCCCGTTGTAGCCGGAGATATCTTCACCAATAAAGGTGTACTCGAGCAGGTCGCACAGCACGCCAGACACCGTGTTACGCGTGTATTTTGTGCAGGTGGCCCCCGTCGATCCGTCAATAATCGTCACTTCGCCGCTGATCGGGTCAATCCCCAGGTTAAGCGCCCTGGAGTTGGTCATCGTCAGCGTGCCCACCTTGTGAAGCGTATTGGTGGTGGTGACCTTGTTGATCGAGCTGATTTGCGGCGTGGAGGTGATGGTCACCTCATCGCCTGGCGCGGCGTTAAGCAGATAGTTGAAGAACGGATCGCCCAATACCCAGCGTCCATAAGACGTGCCGGACTCCATCACCGGAGGCTTCACCACCATCGACGTGTCGGTATAGCTGGTCGTCGGGGTGTAGCCCGCGGTGCCGCAGGACGAACACGCTGTCCCCTTAAAGAACGGCGAGGCGCTTGAGCCGGTCACCGAAAAGTCGATGGTCAGCGCGCTGCCTGCCGGGCCGTTGAAGCTGTTGTCCGGTATATAGGTGGCGATCCCGTTATTCGTTTTCGCGCTCAGCGTCGGCCACTCGCGCGAACCGTGTAAAAACGCGGTCGAGGTGCTGTTCAGGCTAAACAGCCCGGCGCTGTTTCCCGTGCCGTCGTTATCCGGGTTATTGATGGCGAAGTAGGGCAACTCCTGCGCACAGGCCGCCGCGCTCATCAGCAGCAAATTAAGAGCGAATATCTTTTTCATCGTCACGTTCCAGCGTTCCTTTTGCTTCCTGCCAGACGAAATCGCCTTTATTACAGGAGATGTCCCCGAGCCACAGCGCGCCGCGGTTAGACTCAATATCCAGACGCACCTCGCAGACGCTGTCGTCCGGCGTGGCAATACTCAGGACAGGGTTATTCTTATCAACGTCAATCACAAAGCGTCCGTCGTTTTCTGTACGGGTCAGACCGACGTGGTTTTTGATTTGCGTGGCGCCAATCGGGTTACCGTTTGCATCAACGAGACGACCAAACAGGGTGACGATTTTCTTCACCTGCGGCTTCATCACCACCGTATTGCCCGGATAGACGGTGATATGGCGACGCGCGTTCGCGCCAATCTCATAGCTTTCCGTACCGGTTTCACTGTTCATCACCTCCAGGTCATAAGCCTGGTATGCCGGCAGCGACAGCCAGGTTTTATCCCCTTTGATGCGTTCCGCACGCCCATTAAGCTTCAGCGTCAGGGCTTCATCCGACTTAAGGCCGGTGCTGACGATCACCCCTGCGCTTTCGGTGCCTTTCCCGGCGGCGATCGCCTCTTTGGACCAGCCCACGCTGCCGTCGCTGGTCAGCGTGGAGTTCCAGCCTTTGCTCATGCCGCTCTGGACGCTGAGAATGTTGCTGTTCCACGGCGTGTCGAAATTCACGCTGCCGCCGCCGCTTACGCTGCGATCCTGGCGGCTGTTGAAGGCCTTCGAGACGTTGGCCGTGGCCGACTTCAGGTAATCGCCCTCAAACTGGCGGCTGGCGCTGACGTTCAGCGCCGTACCGGTATCACGATTGTGGGAGACCCCAACCGACACGGTGTTTCCGATCGGTATGGCGAAATCGAGCATCACATAACGATCTTTCTCCTCGTAATAGCCGTCGTATTTGTTCCGCGACATCCCCACGCGCAGGCGCGCCGTGCCGTAGCGACCGGCGTAAAGCCCCTGGGAGTAATCCAGCTGGTAGCGTTTATAGCGATAAAGGTCGTCTTCCTGGCGCATCACGCTCAGGTTGCCCGCAGAGGGCAGCCCGAACGACGGCAGGCTGAACGAGGCGCCCCAGGTGTTGCCCTTGCTCTCATAGATGTCGAGGAACTTACCGCTGGAGAGCTGTTCATGGGAGTACCAGACCGAACCGATCTGCCACGGCAGGCTGAGGTTCGCGCCGTAGTTGGCGCGGTACGTCCCGTCGGACGCGGCCATGGTCTGGGTATTAACCGAGAAATAGCCCGTCAGGTTCAGGGAGGCCCACATCTCGCCGACGATGTGTTCCCGCATCATGTAGGTGGAGGCGTTCCAGTCGACCATCCCGCTGCGCTTGCTGAACGAGGCCCCCACCAGCGACATGGTGTCTTTATGTTTGGTGTCGTAATCGTAGTAGTACGTGTTGTCCTGCTCGTTTTTGCGCTTCGCGTATTTTTTATAGTTAACGACGGACTTATCGCGGCTATACATCCCGCCCCACATCTGCCAGCGCAGCGTTTCCGACACGTTGCTGGAGAACGGCTTATTTACGGTGTACATGCTGCGCGACACGGTGCGGCTGCCGCTTACCACTTCGACTTCGATGCTGTAGATCCCGTAGGGCAGGCTGCTGGTGTCAATTTCATGGTTGCCGACGTCAAAGCGCTGGATGCCGATAAGCTGCCCGTCCCGACGAATGCGGGCCTCCCCCGCCGTAGGGAAGTAGACCACTACCGGCGTCAGGGAGAGCGTGTTATCGCGCTTGCGCGAGTTGGCCTGGTTGCCCATGGAGACGCCGTAGACCTCACCGCCGGAAATACCGCTGACGCTTGCCAGGGACTGCATCGCCCAGCCGTTCAGCATGCCTGCGGCGTAGCGCATCCCCTGATAGTCGCGCTCCCACATGACCGCGTTCATCTGGGTGTCGCTGCTGCTCTCGTTGACGTAGCCAGAGCCGTCGATCAGCAGGTGATCGACGCCCATCGAGATCCAGTTTTTGGCATTCAGATAGCCGGATGACCAGCTTTCGCCGTAGCCGCTCTCGGTGTGATACGCCCCAAGGTTGTAGGAGAATGTCCCGCTCAGGTCGTCGGGCGTCGGGGCATCAGTATCCACCTCACGCGGACGAATATTCACCCCGTAGTCGCTCTTCGACAGGTTCAGCAGCAGGCGCATTTTTTTCTGATCCAGCTGGAACGCTGAACCCGCGCTTACCGGAATGCGCATCTGGTCATCAAACTGCTTATCGTTAATGCTTTGCAGCAGCGTCCGCATCTCTTTTGACAGGCGGATGCCGTTATCGGACTCCTGAACCTGAACGTCCCTCAGCCCCAGCTTGCGATCTTTTGCAAAGAGCGTCACGTCACCGATACGAACGTATTCGCTCGCCGTGCCTTCGCGATTCCCTTGTTGCGCTGCATGAGGACGCGCATTCACCAGATAGACGGGAATTTTGATCCCCTGCTCCAGCAATCCATAAAGCGAGTCGGGAAAACGGTAATTAGCGATAACCACGGAGCTTGAGGCTGCGTACGCGAGCGCGGGCAGCGTGCCGGATGCGCAAGCCATCATTACCGGCAACACTAATTTATTTTTCACCATGCATCCTTACTTAACAGGAATGAACTGTTTCAGGTCCCATATTCCGAGATGAAAATGGTTATCCGTAATGTTGATATCCTCGATAGCGCGCGAGGTTTCCGGCATCAGGTAGAAGTTTTTGGTACACGGCGTTGTCGGGGATTCCGGGTTCGGCTTCAGGCAGGTCCCGGTCGCGTTGACGCGAAAAGAGGTGTTACCTTTATTGGTTATTTTTCCCGCCACGTAGACGAAATCGATTTTCTTATCCCGGGGCTGTACCACCAGAATGGTGCTCACCACCGCGCGCGTCATGCCCGTGCCGTATTTTGGCGAACCGTTGTCCACCTCTTCGCTCACCCCCTCATCCGTGAAGGTGATACGGTAGTAACGCTCTTTATTGTCGGCATTACCGTGATAGTAAAATTTGACAATATTGCTGGTACCGGCGGGCATCACCATGCGTGTCGGCGTCAGCAACAGCTCGTCCACTTTCTCCGGGTTAATCACAACACCTTCATCCATCGGGCTGCTGATCCGCTGTGCGCGAACAGAAACAATACGCACGCTGTCTGCTTCGTTTTTTATTTCCTTGGCGGTGGAGTCAGCGTTCGCTGGAATAATGGTGGTGACTTTTCCCACATTAATGGCCAGCGCGGAGGAAGAAATAAACAATAAAAATAAGAAGGCGGATTTGAGGTTAAACATGCTATTTCCCTAAACAGGGGCTTGCGCCCCTGGATCGATCAGGCCTTAGCCCCAGGTTGCGCGGAACGCAACAGAAACGGTACCTTCCCACAGGCTGTTGGTCAGGTCTTTGAACTCTTTCGCGGTACCCGCGTTGTCCTGAGCGGAGTCAACGTAGAAGACGAATTTGTCCTGGCCGGTAATTTCGGTATTTGCCGCAGCACCTGCACTGGTGGTCAGGTTCCACAGGCCAGAAGACACGCCGGTGTTGGAAGAAGAATCAACCAGCGTGGTCCATGAGGTAGATTTTGCGCCCACGGTGCCACCGATAGAGCCCAGGTCGTTACCGCCCCAACGCGCGCCCACTTTCAGCTTGGTCGCTTCACCGCCCACGCTGAACAGGGTGTTGTTTGAATCGTCGAGGATAGCTTCGAGCTTAAAGCTGGTCGCCGTAGAGTGATCGCCACGGATAGCCACGTCAAAAAGACCGGTATCGGTGTTGAAAGATTTGGTATTGGCGCTGTAAACAAAGTTCAAAGCACGCGTTGGCGTAACCACCAGATCGGATTCGCTGTCTTTGGTTGCGGTTGCCTGCCAGGTGGCAGAAGCGGTCGTTTCTGCAGCATTAACTGCACTCAGGGCAGAAACAGACAGCAGGGAGCCCAGAACGATAGCGTTCAGTTTGTTCATTTATTTAGTCCTTCAAAAAAGAATCCACATGTATAAAAAGGGGAGCCCCTTTTTCGAGGCGGAGTATAGACAGCCGCAAAATAACGAGGCAATACAGAAAAATTCACTCGGCGATAAGCAACAATAAAAAGAGAAATAAATTCCCCGTATCTTATTGTTACATATTGAGTAAATTAGTCTTTTTTTTGGCGATAGATAAATATCGATTTTTTCATCGAAGCGAAATATCAGGATGTTGGCACGGCCACGCACATCATTACAGGTAAAACCAGCCCCTTAATTAACCACGCTTGTTTTTTGACGCTGGTAATATAGAAGAAGTTGATATTATCAAGTAACATTTCGTTTACAACACCGTCAGGTGCCATATCGTCTTCAGATTTATTCAGCTTTTTATCCTTGATATAAAAAATATTACTCCCGTCGACCTTTTCCACGCTGAGCGTGTAATTCCTGTCGATCAGATAGCTTTTGCCCTCTTTCTTCAGTACGCCTTTATGGATAACCGTCACCATATCTTTACTGTTAAACAAGAAGAGCGTGGTTAATGACATATCGGTTGAATCACCCGTGGAATAGGTTTTCCAGGAAATCGTATCTGACTGGCAGCCAAATCCTTCGTCCTGGGTTCTCGTTAAATAGACCCATACCAGCGTGATAACAGACAGCAGTAGTACGATACCGAACATTACACTCATTTTAGTCCTTGACATATTTTAACTCCCGGTCAGGCTTCTGTAAGAAATGCAATTCTTATAATCGTCGATACTGTCCTGTTGATAACAGATAGCCAGAAAATAATTTTCCATCTGCGACTTTTTAAACCTGGAATAGTAAGCGTCCGCAACTTGATGCTGGCAGTCGATATGCTGCTTCGCAATGACCTCTTTTACGTGATTAAAGTAGTGCTGTCGCGGCTGGAACATATTCTTATCGATAAGGTATACCGTACACCGGTCCACTTTACCGAGCAGATGCATATCAGAATCATTCATGCTGTCGGCATAGGACACGCGCTGGTGCAGCAGTAATATGACGGCGCCGATAACCAGCACCAGCAACAGCATTCCCAGCGAAATTAAGAGCGCGGGCACCGTTATTATTCGCTTAGGCGGATCCGCGTCTTTCTTATGCAGTAAAGCGTCGTTCACTTCAGATGCAGATTGTTCGTTAAGAGCGGGAACAACCGGCGGCCTGACCGTGTGATGCTCAATATACGCGGCAAGGCTGAAGCCCTTGCCGCGTATGGTTTTTATCAGTAAAGGATCGCACCCTAACGTACGAAAGGCTTTTCTGATTTCACTTATGGCAACATTCAGGCTCACTGAAGAGCCGGAGAAACCGTGATCCTCCCAAACCTTTTTTATCAGGTCGTCTCTGTCGAGCGTTTTACCATTATTGATAATAAGTTCATAAAGCAGACGTCCCGCCTGGTTAGATAACTTAATGGAAGACTCCTCTTCTCCATTAATCATGATCATGCCGGTGTCTACTTCATAAAGCATTGTGAGATCAATGAGATACTTCATATTATTATTACGCCATTGTTAAATTTTTGTGCATTTGCCAGGCAATAATAAGTCTAAAGTTTGTGTGGTCAAGTCGCGTGATATTAATTGAGAGAGGAATTCATAAAGCTTCATTAATTAACGATTATTAAATCATTAATAAATTTCTTCCAACATGAACATTTAGGTTAAAACTTTAAGAAAAACGAATACTCAAGATTATAATCTTAAATATTAGAATATGTTGGAATAATGTTTCGCTATGTACATTTTTAGTGCAACATAATATCGTCAAAGCATCCTCCCGAGTCGCTAAGCGTCTGGCCGGTGTGTCAGGGAGATGTGCAGCCGATGAACATTCTTTTTAAATAAAACAAATCTTTATGGAGTTTATCATGTTCAAATCGATCATGACCGTATCTATGCTGGCCGCAGCAATCGCTTCTACCAGCGCTGTGGCTGCAGACAATTCTGCGGGTGGTGTCATTAACTTTACCGGCGCAATTACCGATACAACCTGTACCATTAACGGCGGAAAAAGCGCGGACTTCACCGTTGCGCTTTCTCCTATTTCGGTAAAAGATGCCGGTACGACGGTTGGCCTGATCACTAAAAATAAAAAATCCATCGCGCTGACGTTCTCAGGTTGTTCACCTGCCGCGGGCACCACCGGCACGCCGCTGAAAGTCTATTTCTCAAGCGCGGATAATATCTCTACCGACGGCAAATACCTGCTGAATAACACGGTTAACGAAAACGATACCAGCGTTGCGCGTAACGTTGGTTTTGCGTTAGTGAAGCCAGGGTCGTCTACGCCTATTGCCCTGAACCAGGCTTACACCACCGATATTATGGGTACGGCGACCGCGCCGGATTCTGAAACCCTGACGCTGGACGTTTATTACTACAAAACCAACGCGGCTGCCGCAACGGTGGGTGAATTAAGCTCCAACGTTACCTATACCATTTCCTACCTGTAATATTAATTATTCAGGCTCTGTTTTCGCAGAGCCTGTATTGAAGGTTGCAATCATGCGTAAGGCAATTTTGCTGGCAGGCCTGCTGCTCAGCACGGGTCACTCATGGGCCAATATTGTCATTAATGGCACCCGTGTCCTTTATCCAGAAAATAATAAAGAGGTAATTGTCCAGTTAATGAATACGGGCGATGCGCCCGCTCTGGTACAGTCCTGGATAGACGATGGCGATATTAATTCAACGCCGGAAACAGCAAACGTGCCGTTTCTGCTTTCGCCACCGGTAATAAAGGTCAGCGAACATAATGGTCAACAGCTTCGCATTAAGAAGCTTCCGTCCAGCTTGCCTGCGGATCGCGAATCCGTCTTTTTCCTGAACGTTCTCGACATTCCGCCAAAGCCTGAAAATTTGCAAAATCAGAATACCGTACAGCTGGCCATTAAATCACGCATCAAGCTGTTTTATCGGCCCGCTGCGCTCAACGGCACGCTGGAAGACGCGGTGGCAAAACTGACGCTCGCCGCCGACGGGGATCGCTTCCGCATTACGAATAACAGTCCGTACCATATTACCATCGCCAATATTTCACTGGGTAAAACGAAATTACTCCAGGAGTCCCCGATGGTTTCCCCGTTCGGGCAGCTGACGGTTACCGCAAAGCAGACGGTTAAGCGCGGACAGCGCTTCCAGCTGATGTATGTAGACGATCTCGGCGCGTATAAAACCCGGACTATCACCAGTCAGTGATCGGAAAGACTCACCATGAAAATGAAACAAAACAGACTCTGTCTGCTGGCAGTCTGCTCGCTTCTGCTTACGCATAAATCAGGGGCCGTCTCGTTTGATCCCTCCCTGCTTGCTGGCGCATCCGGTGAGTCCGATCTGTCTCGCTTTTCCGAAAACAACGTCATGCCTGCCGGCAATCAGGAGATGGATATCTACGTGAACGGCAGCTGGAAGGGGCGATATACCGTGGTCTACGGCGAGCAGCGTGATGACATCCGCCTCGCCTGGAAAGATGCCCGGACGCTTGGCATCAACACCGCGTCCGTTCCCGCGCCCGCCATTGCGAATGGGCAGGTCCAGCTGCGCGATTTGGTTCAGGGCGGCGACGTGAAAACCGATACCGGCACCCTGAGCCTGGCGCTCACCGTTCCCCAGGCGGCGGTACTACATACTGAAGAAGGGTACATTGCCCCGCAATTCTGGGATGAGGGGATACCGGCGCTGATGCTGTCGTGGAACACGACCTGGTACAACACCCGCGCCAAGGGCGCGGCGAAAGACACAAACGATGATTTTTATGCCGGGCTGGATTCCGGCGCCAACCTGTTCGGCTGGCAGTTTCGCGACAGCAGCACCTGGCGGAAAACGGCCAGCGGAGAGAGCAGCTGGCAGAACAATACCCGCTATCTGCGCCGTCCCCTGGCCTCGCTGAAGTCCAACCTGACGCTGGGTGATTTTTATATTCCGGGCGATCTGTTTGATTCGCTTCGCGTACGCGGCGCGTCGCTGGCATCGGACATGAAGATGCGCCCAAATTCACAGCAGGGATTTTCGCCGGTGGTCCACGGCGTTGCGCGGACTAACGCCCTGGTGAAGGTTATCCAGAACGGCAACGTGATCTATCAGGAAAACGTTCCGCCGGGCCAGTTTACGCTCGACAGCATTCAGCCTACCGGTTCCGCGGGCGATCTGCTGGTCGTGGTACGCGAAGCCGATGGTTCCCGGCAGTCCTTCACGGTGCCGTTTTCCGCCGTGCCCGGCATGCTAAAAGAGGGCGTGAGCCAGTACAGCGTGGTGGCGGGCAAGGTGCATCAAAACACGCTCGACGCCGAACCCGCCTTTCTGCAGGCCACGCTGCGCTACGGGTTTAACAACCTCATCACCGGGTATACCGGGACGATTTTTAGCGATAACTACCAGGCCGGGCTTGTCGGTACCGGGTGGAACCTTCCCTTTGGTGCCGTCTCGTTCGACGTCACCCACGCAAAAACGACCCTACAGGATCGCTCCAGCAGCGGTCAGAGCTATCGCGTGTCGTACAGCAAATTTATCGATACCACCGCCACCAACTTCACGCTGGCGGCCTATCGCTATTCCACTAAAGGCTATTACAGCTTCAGCGACGCGCTCTATTCACGTGAAGGTTATCAGCGCCTGAGAGAACAGTACGACAATTACGAAGAGCGGTTTGGCGTTGCGCCCGACATGTCGCTGAGCACCTGGGATGCCCTGCGCGCGGCGCAGCCCAAAAACACCTTCACGCTTAACCTTAACCAGCGCCTGCTCGATAACTGGGGCACGGTGTTTATCTCCGGCACGCAGCGCGATTACTGGAATTCGCAGCAAACCTCACGCGAATATCAGATGGGCTATTCCAACGCGATTGGCCGCGCCAGCTACACCGTGTCGGCCAGCCGGGTACGTAATAATGATAGCGAACAAGAGACCCGCGTTTACCTCTCCCTCAGCCTGCCGTTCTCGCTGTTTGATAACAATGCGTGGATCACCTCCAGCCTGACGGCCAGCGATTCGCATTACGAGCAGAGCAATATCAGCATGAGCGGAAACGCGATGGCGTCGAACCGCCTGAGCTATACCCTCTCCGGCAGCAACGCGCGCGGTGGAAAAAACGCGGCGAGCGTGAACGCGGCGTATCGTTCTAACTTTGCGACGCTGGGCGGCTCTTACAGCGAATCTTCCGACTATCGCCAGACCGGGCTCAGCGGGCGCGGAAGCCTGGTGGCCTTCCCGTGGCACGTTCTCGCCTCAAACGAAACCGGCACAACCATGACTATTGTCGATGCGCCTAAGGCCGAGGGGCTGATGGTGAACGGCGATGAAAGTATTGTGACCAACCGCGACGGCGTGGCGCTGGTGCCTTACGCCACCCCGTATCGTAAAAACGCCATTACGTTAACTGAAACGGAAAACAGCGCTGGCGCGGAAGTGATCGGCAACATGGCGAACGTGGCTCCCTACGACGGGGCGGTGAGCTATGTCCGCTTTGAAACCGACAAACGCCAGTCGTGGGTGCTTCGCGCGGCGCGTGCCGACGGTAAGCCCCTGCCATTCGGAACCGAAGTCCTGGACGAGCACGGTGGATCCGTCGGGTATGTCGGCCAGGCCAGCGTGCTTTATATCCGCGCTGAACAGCCGCCACGCGCGCTCAACGTGCATCTTCGCGGCGGTAAATGCGAAATTTCCGCGCCGGCATGGGGGCTGGACGGCTCGCCATCGGTCTGCCAATAATTACGGGTTATCAATATGATACGTTTATTTGTTTTCCTGCTTCTTTCCAGTATCAGCGGGTTGAGCTATGCCACCTGCTCCGGCAGCAGCATCGTCTATGGCACGCCCATTTCGGTCGATTTATCGGATAAGCTGAGCCCCGCCACGCCGACCTGGACCGGAAGCTTTACCACGCAGTACAGCGGCACGTTCAACTGCACGACGGGCAACAGCCAGTTTTCATACACGCCTATCCTGTCGACCGACAGCCAATACGCCACCATCCTCGGGTTCAGCAATAACAAGTATATGGTGCGGGCGGAGATCACCAATCCTCCGGCCAATAAAACGCTGGCCGCCAGCGGAAGCCATACGGCGGCTGAGCTGAACACGCCGTTTACGGTTCGCTTCACCCTCGTTAGCCAGAGCGGCACCACGCTTACGGGCGATACGGCGAACATGAGCGACGTTCTGTTCGTCAGCGATATGAGCGGATTGTCGTTTCTGGAAATCGTCCTCTGGCCAATCAATCAGGTCATCAAAATCGCCCAGTGGTTATTCAGCGGGTTCAAGTGGCCTTACGACAACCGCGATATGTTCGGTCAGCCGATGATCATCAAATATGCGCCGAAGCTGACCACCTGTTCGTTTGATAACGCGGGACTGACCGTGGCGCTTCCGACGCTCGGCATTCCCCAGCTCAGCGCATCCTCCCAGCCGGGGCTGACGCCTTTTTCACTCAACATGAGCTGCCAGAACGTGGGGGTTAACGGGAATTCCGACCGGACAATCGAGATGTTCCTCTCCAGCACGCAGCTGCTGTCAACCGACAATTCGGTGCTGATTGACGGCAGCAGCGGCGCGGCGCAGGGCGTTGGGCTACGGCTGATCAAACGTGATGCCCCACAAACGCCGGTCACCTTCTCCACCTCCACCACCAGCCGCGGTAACGCCACGATGCTTTTCAGCGTGGCGGCCGGCGCGGCCCTGAGCGAACATTTCACTATACCTATGGCGGCGTACTATTACGCGTGGGCACCCGCTCAGGCAAGCCAGGGCAAGATCAATACCTCGGCTACGCTGAATATTATCTATCCCTGACGGGACCCGTGCGGGCAGGCTACTCCTCCATTTTTCCAACCATATGCAGATACTTAATCAGTTCGCTATGGTTGGAAAGATTCAGCTTTTTCATCGCATTGTGCTTCTGCGTGGCAATAGTGCTGACGGAGCGGTTGCGATGACGTGCAATTTCAGTCGTTGAAAAACCCTCCACGATAAGATGAAGTACCTCCCACTCTCTGGCTGAAAGAATGGAACGCGATCGCGAACCTGCCCGCATTGCCTGCCTGAGCCAGGAAGAGATCAGCGGTTTTGGCATTTCCGTCATGAGTAACGCGGGTATCTCCTTCTTCAGTTCTGAAAACTCATCCTGCTGGCTAATGGTCAGCTCAAATTTCATCTGTAGCACTTTTTTTAACAGCCCGTACGGCAGTTCGGGCACCAGAAGCACCCGCCTGACGTTATGCGTTTTGCATAAGGCGGTGAAACGGCTGCTGACTTCAGTGCTCCACTCCTTATGATTCAGCAGATAATTAAATTCGGTTAAAAAAATATCCACACCATTATCAGCAACGGCTGCCAGTGCCTGTTCAGTGGAATCGACCAGATTAATTTTCAACACGTACTCGGGTAAAAGGTCATGCAGCGCCTGGAATATTATCTCTTTAAAGATATTTATTTTGTAAAACACCATTACTCTTACGATACGTTCAGTATTAATCATGTCATGTCTAAATTATCGTGACCGGAGGAAAAGGATAATAGTTTATGTCCTCACCACTCTCAACCTCTACGCGCCAGGATTTTATCCTTCTCGTGACTAAAATTCTGAACGAGTACATTAAATTTATAGAAAATATTCTATTTTATTCTGCAAGCTTCTCATGCCTGAATGGCCAGACCTGCAAATAATCCTGCCGGGATCACAGAACCACGTACAAGGACGGTATCAAAACCGTTGAAAAACCGTGGGTTACCCACATTAAAAACCACCCCAATGGTTATTAAGCTCTAATTTTCAGAATAAAAAGCTGCCGTGAATATTATTAGAAGATTAAAAGAATTACATTTATCATTAAAACCGCTTTTCAATTTTATCTTTTGTTAATAACAGGCAGTAGCTTTACTCAACAGTTTGTATTGGCTTACATTGATGCCATCGCACAACACTATTTAAACGGTGTTCACTACTCTTTGTGTAATAAGAAATTGCGCGTCCGCCAGTTTCTCTTATACGGACTGTTTACTCAGCGAAAGGAGAATGCCAATGCAAAATAAAAAAACAATTCATGTTGCTGTTGTCGACAGCTGCGAATTCACGATGATTGGCCTGCAATCGCTTGGAAAGCGTGAGCCTGATGAAAAGCACGATGTTATTTTCCATGGATTCACCCATATCGAAGAGCTTGCAAATTGCGAACAGCTTTTTGATATCATCATTTATGATCCATTGAATACGCGTCATTTCAGGGTGACAACCAATGACGACATTCTCTGTATTAAACAACAGCAAAAAACGGCGAAGATCTATATTTATTCGCTGTCTGCGGGCTATTTAAAATTCAAGCACGTTGATGGCGTCATCAGCAAAAGGGTTTCCCTGGGCGATATCAAAGCGCTGTGGCAAATACTGATGAGCCAGACGCCGCAGGAATCGGGCCGCTATAACGTCGGCATGACAACCCGTTTACGCACGCCGGCAAGGCTGTCCAGCGAGGAAGCCAGCGTACTGCGCGGCTACTCCTGTAATCTTAAAACCAAGCAAATTGCCCGACAGCTGGGCTGCAACGTCAGGCTCGTTTATTTTTATAAAAACAATGCCATGAATAAGCTGAAAGCCGTGCGCGGCCCGTCTTTTTATCAAAGCATTCGCTGGATCCTGAATTAAGTGTGTGACCGTGTGTCGTTTGCCTTTTGTTCCCGTGTCCGCGGGAACCTTTTTTGTTTCTGAAGGCTGCTCCATGTATACCGTTCTTCCCTCCCCCGTATTGCAACGTATCTCAGGGCTGCGATTCCAGCCGCTTGTCGATCTCCGGTCGGGACAGGTTGTTGCGCATGAAGTTCTCGTGGAGATCCCGAACGTCAATCTTGAGGTGTTGTTTGCCTCGCTGCCTTCGCGCAGCGCGCTGCAAATCTTCTTCTGGCAGGCCAGTACCCTTTTACAGATACCCGGCCGGGACGCCTACTGGCTTAACCTCCCGGCAGAACATCTTCTCGACGAACGCGCCATCCGGCTATTGCTCGCGTTACGTCATCAGCAGCGGTTAACGATTGAAATTCAGGATCCCCTTACCCCCACGCGGCTGAGTGAGGCGGAGCAACGTCGCCTCTGTGCCACGCTTGTTCGGCTAAAAGAGGCGGGCTGGAAAATCTGGCTGGACGATCTGACCCGGGACCTGGCAGAGGAGTACCGGCGCCTCGCCCTTCCGCTGGACGGCGTGAAGATCGACCGCTCAGCGCTGAGCGGTGATGCACCGCTTGCCCCGCTGGTGAAGGACATCAGGGCCGGTATCGCTCGGTCTGTACTTATTGAAGGCATTGAGAACTCGCGGGATCTGGCGCGCGCCCGCGCGTCCGGTGCGCAGCTTGGACAGGGTTTTCTGTGGCCCGAAGGCCGAACGGACGCCAGCGTAACGCGATGAAGGCCAGCGGATCGCGGGCCTTCAACTCGCGCATTACCAGCCCGGCACCGCTCCGCCGTTGAAAATCGTCTCTGCCGCTTTTGCCACTTCAGGCGACTGATAGGACTGAATAAACGCCTTCACGTTCCCGGCATCTTTGTTGTCTTCACGCGTGACGATGATGTTCACGTAAGGCGAGTTTTTATCTTCAATAAAGACGCTGTCATGCACCGGAGAAAGCCCGGTTTGCTGGAGATAGGTGGTGCTGATGATGGCCACATCCACCTTCGGATCGTCCAGCACGCGCGGCAGCTGCGCCCCTTCCAGCTCCATAATGTTCAGGCGCTTAGGATTCGCGGTAATATCCAGCGCCGTCGGCAGCAGGCCCACGTCCGGCTTCAGGCTAATCAGCCTCTCTTTTTGCAGCAGCAGCAGCGCGCGGCCAAGGTTTGTCGGATCGTTGGGAATGGCAATGGTTGCGCCGTCCTTCAGTTCAGAAACCGATTTAATCTTGCGGGAATAGCCTGCCATCGGAAAGACAAAGGTGTTCGCCACGGCAACCAGCCTGTAGTTATGCGCCTTATTATCTTGCGCGAGGAACGGGCGATGCTGAAAGACGTTGGCATCCAGTTCCCCCTGACTGGTGGCATCGTTGGGCAGCAGCGAGCCGCTAAAGCCTACCAGCTCCACGTCCAGACCGTATTTCTCTTTCGCCACCTTTTTGGCGACTTCCGCCACGTCCTGCTCGGCGCCGTTAATTACGCCGACCTTAATGTGTCTGGCATCACTGCTGCTTTGATCGCAGCCCGCGAGCAGCAGGCCAGCCAGGATAAGCGCACCCAGTCGAAGTTTCACGAGACAGTTCCTTTTGATAAACGTTTTAAAGACTATATCGACAACGAGGCGGCAGGCTAAAAAACGAAAAGGAATCAGTAAGAGGGATAAGTTATATATGTTTTTGCAACGTATTCGGAAGGATGCAGGCTCGGTAAGCGTAGCGCCTCCGGGCGATGACGCTTACGAAGCTACCGTCCAGTCTTCTACGGTAAGGTTTTGCACCATCCCGAATGCGCGGTCGTTCGTAACAATCGTTGTGCCACGGCTGATGGCATGTGCCGCAATAAGCTGATCCAAATCGCCCATTACTTTCCCTTTTTTTTCCATTGCTGCACGAAGTTCACCGTAGGTGGCCGCGGCTGCGCTATCCCAGTCGCAGATAGTGATGGTTTTAAGAAATTCCATTATGGTTTCGTGCAGCTTGTTGTTTTGCTTTTTGGCTACGCCATAAAGCAATTCAGCCTCCGTTACGCTTGAAATACACATCTTTTCTGGCGTGATGTGCGAATATCGGTTTACAACCTCAGGATGCTGCCTCACCAGATGGCTTACGATGTTAGTGTCCAGCATATGCAGCATCTTCTACAGCCCTTCGAGAGGATCTCTTGTCGTATAGCTTTGATTACGCTCCTCTTTACTCAGAAAAGAATCAGGCACATGCGTTTGTTTGAGCATACGCAAAAAGTTATCCCTGTGCCGTTCTTTCTCAGACCTCGCCGTCAAAACCACATTCCCCTCTGCATCCCGTTTGATGTAGACACTCTCCGTTTCAAACGCAAATTCCGTCGGCAAGACCACGACCTAGTTTCGCCCTTTTTTAACGAGTTTCGCTGTGCGCTCCATGGCAACCTCTGTAGGTTTATTGACCAGCCCACAGCATGCGCTAACGTCCCGGGAGGCGACAAGGGAGACATCTCAAATTCAGAAAGCGACTCGCAATAATTAGCGGTATCGCTAACGTTACTGGTCCTTGCGCAGCGGCGCCTCGCGCTGGCCGTGATGGGCAACGGCATCGGCGGCTAAAGGTTTTTCGTCAGATAGTGTCTTTGCATCCCCTCATAAGGGTAGTCCTGCAAAGACATTTGTAGCCGGTAGCCCTGTTTCTCATAGAACGGACGCGCCTGGAAGCTGACCGTATCCACCAGCGCATGCCTGCATCCTTTGCGGCGGGCGTCGTCTTCGGCCGCTTTGATAAGCTGGCTGCCAACGCCGGAACCGCGCACGCTCTCGCTGACCCACAGATAATCAATATTCAGCCAGTCGCCTTTACGCACGCCGATCAGCCCACCCAGCATGACGCCGTTATCGTCTCGTACATAAACGCCTGTATCGCCGCTGAAGTTCGAGAGATCTAAAAACTGCGCGTTATAGGCGCGCAGCCCCGTTAATAATTCTTCTTTTTCTTCAGAAGTAACGTTATCTGTAATACTCAGGTGCATAATACTCTCCTTATTTTCAGCGCAATCTGAATATCTCACAGTTTAAAGTTCATAAAAACTCCTTATTTTCTCCATTGTTTATACCAGGAAATATTTATTCAATATGTAAATAAAAAAAAGCCTTTCCAATAGACTCCTGAAACGTATAATGAGAACGATCATTCTCACTTTTACACGGTAGCACACGATGAGCACAACGCTGGAAGAACGACAAAAACTGCGCCAGGACGAGATCATCACCGCCGCGCGCCGCTGCTTTCGCGCCAGCGGGTTTCACGCGGCCAGCATGTCGCAGATCGCCAGCGAGGCGAAGCTCAGCGTCGGGCAGATTTACCGCTATTTCAGTAACAAAGACGCGATTATTGAAGAGATGATCCGCCGTATCATCGACTCGCGCATCCAGGAGATGCAGGGTAAAACGCTGGTAGAGGGGATGCCGCAGGCACTTGCCTGGCGACAGACGCTCAACGAAGACGACGATGCGCTAATGCTTGAAATGTCCGCCGAGGCCACGCGAAATCCTCATGTTGCCGCCATGCTGACAGAAGCCGAATCACGTATGTTCGCCAACGCCTGTGGGCACCTGAAAAAGCAGTTTCCCCACCTGAGCGATGAACATATTCGCTGCTGCGTGGAGATTACCGCCGTGATGATCGAAGGCACCATTTATCGTCGGCTCACGCCGTTAAAAGTACCGTCAGAACAATTAGAGCCGATTTATCAGAATATTTTAAATATGCTTTTCTCTGCGAAGTAATCGCATGTGAATAATTAAACGAGATAAGTAATTTCTCGTTTTTAACATTTCTGGCTTAGCCAGAGATGCGGTATCGCTGTGCCTTTAAATAGCCCTCCTCCATGTTAAGCGATTAACGGGGCAGGCTTCGTTCACCCTGGAAAAAGATTATGAAAACCATAACAACCTCCATCGCAGCATTACTCCTCCTGACCGGGTGCGATAATGCACAAACGTCTTCTCCCCAGCACCCTTTGCCGGAAGTGGGGATTGTCACGCTCATGAGCCAGCCCGTGTCCGTGGTCAGCGAGCTGACCGGCCGCACTACCGCCGCGATGAGCGCCGAAGTGCGCCCGCAGGTGGGCGGCATTATTCAGAAGCGGCTTTTTACCGAAGGCGATACCGTTAAAGCCGGGCAGGCGCTGTATCAAATCGATCCCTCCAGCTACCGCGCCGCTTACGATGAAGCCGCCGCCGCGCTGAAGCAGGCGCAGGCGCTGGTCCAGGCCGACTGCCAGAAAGCCCAGCGCTATGCGCAGCTGGTGAAAGACGACGGCGTATCGCGTCAGGATGCGGAAGACGCTAAATCCACCTGCGCGCAGGACAAGGCCAGCGTCGCGTCAAAGAAGGCCGCGCAGGAGAGCGCGCGCATTAACCTCAGCTGGACCACCATCACCGCACCGATTGCCGGACGCATCGGGATCTCGTCCGTTACCCCCGGCGCGCTGGTAACGGCCCAGCAGGATACCGCGCTGGCGACCATTCGCGGGCTGGACAGCATGTACGTTGATTTAACCCGCTCCAGCGCCGACCTGCTGCGATTACGCAAGCAAACCCTCGCCAGCAACAGCGATAAGCTGAACGTGTCCTTAATTCTCGAAGACGGCAGCACCTACAGCGAAAAGGGCCGCCTGGCGCTGACCGAAGTGGCAGTGGATGAGTCTACCGGCTCGGTTACCCTGCGCGCCGTCTTCCCGAACCCGCAGCACCAGCTTCTGCCGGGCATGTTCGTCCGCGCCAGAGTGGATGAAGGCATCATGAATGACGCAATCCTCGCGCCGCAGCAGGGCATCACCCGCGACGCCAAAGGCACCGCCACCGCGCTGGTAGTGAACGCCAGCAACAAGGTAGAGCAGCGCCAGCTCGAAACGGGCGAGACCTACGGCGACAAATGGCTGGTGCTGAGCGGCCTGAAGGCCGGTGACAGGCTGATAGTGGAAGGCACAGACAAAGTCACCGCCGGGCAGGAAGTGAAGGCCGAAGAGATGAAAAACGCCGGAGGGAACGCCTGATGTTTTCCCGTTTCTTCGTGCGTCGCCCGGTTTTTGCCTGGGTGATCGCCATTCTCATCATGCTCGCCGGTGTGCTGGCGATCCGCACGCTGCCGGTCGCGCAGTACCCGGACGTCGCCCCGCCGTCGATCAAAATCTCTGCCACCTACACCGGCGCCTCCGCGCAGACGCTGGAGAACAGCGTAACGCAGGTGATCGAGCAGCAGCTCACCGGGCTGGATAACCTGCTCTACTTCACCTCCACCAGCAGTTCGGACGGGTCGGTGAGCATCTCCGTCACCTTCGAGCAGGGAACTGACCCGGACACCGCGCAGGTGCAGGTACAGAACAAAGTCCAGCAGGCGGAATCGCGCCTGCCGACCGAGGTGCAGCAGTCCGGGATCACCGTTGAAAAGTCCCAGAGCAACTTTCTGCTGATCATGGGCGTGTATGACAAAACCGACACCGCCAGCAGCTCGGACATCGCCGACTGGCTGGTGAGCAATATGCAGGATCCGCTGGCGCGCGTGGATGGCGTCGGGAGTTTGCAGGTGTTTGGCGCGGAATACGCGATGCGTATCTGGCTCGATCCGGCAAAACTGGCCTCTTACTCGCTGATGCCTTCAGACGTGCAGAGCGCAATTGAAGCGCAAAACGTGCAGGTCTCCGCCGGTAAGATCGGCGCGCTGCCCTCGTCGAACGCCCAGCAGCTGACCGCCACCGTGCGCGCCCAGTCGCGCCTGCAGACGGTCGATCAGTTTAAAAACATCATCGTGAAGAGCCAGTCCAGCGGTGCGGTGGTGCGCATCAGCGATGTCGCCCGCGTGGAGATGGGCAGCGAGGATTACACCGCCACCGCGAAGCTGAACGGCCACCCGGCGGCGGGTATGGCGGTGATGCTTTCACCTGGCGCGAACGCGCTCAACACCGCGACGGCGGTGAAGGATAAAATCGCCGAGTTCAAAAAGTCGATGCCGGAAGGCTACGACGTGGCCTACCCGAAGGACAGCACCGAGTTCATTAAGATTTCCGTTGAAGACGTGATTCAGACCCTGTTTGAAGCCATTATCCTCGTGGTCGTGGTGATGTACCTGTTCCTGCAAAACATCCGCGCCACGCTGATCCCGGCGCTGGCCGTTCCGGTGGTTCTGCTGGGCACCTTCGGCGTGCTGGTGCTGTTCGGTTACTCCATTAACACCCTGACGCTGTTTGCAATGGTGCTGGCCATCGGCCTGCTGGTGGATGACGCCATCGTGGTGGTGGAAAACGTCGAGCGTATTATGCGCGACGAAGGGCTGCCCGCCCGGGAGGCCACCGAAAAATCGATGGGCGAAATCTCCGGCGCGCTGATCGCCATTGCGCTGGTGCTCTCTGCGGTATTCCTGCCGATGGCCTTTTTCGGCGGCTCGACCGGGGTAATTTACCGTCAGTTCTCGGTCACCATTATTTCGGCGATGTTCCTCTCCGTAGTCGTGGCGTTGACCCTGACGCCCGCGCTGTGCGGCTCAATTCTGAGACACTCGCCTCAGCACAAGAAAGGTTTCTTCGGCGCGTTTAACCGCTTCTACAGCAGGACCGAGCAAGGCTATCAGAACAAGGTGCTGCGCGCCCTGCGACGCTCCGGCGGCATGCTGGTCATCTACGCTCTGCTCTGCGGCGCCATGGGCTTCGCCATGCTGAAGCTGCCGGGCAGCTTCCTGCCGACGGAAGACCAGGGCGAAATCATGGTGCAGTACACTCTCCCAGCCGGCGCAACGGCGGTACGTACTGCCGAAGTTAGCCGTCAGGTGCGAGAGTGGTTCCTCACCAAAGAGAAAGCTAACACCAACGTTATCTTCACCATTGAGGGCTTCAGCTTCAGCGGCAGCGGCCAGAACGCCGGGATGGCGTTTGTCTCCCTGAAAAACTGGTCCGAACGTAAGGGTGATGAAAACACCGCCCAGGCCATTGCCCTGCGCGCCACGCAGGAGCTGAGCGCCATCCGCGATGCCACTATATTTGCGATGACGCCGCCAGCGGTAGACGGCCTTGGCCAGAGTAACGGCTTTACCTTTGAGCTCATGGCTAGCGGCGGCACCGACCGTGACACGCTGCTGAAAATGCGTAATCAGCTGATTGCCAGGGCTAATCAGGACAGCTCGCTGCACGCGGTGCGCGCCAACGATCTGCCGCAGATGCCGCAGCTTCAGGTCGATATTGATAACAACAAAGCGGTGTCGCTGGGGCTTTCCCTGAGCGACGTCACCGATACCCTCTCCAGCGCCTGGGGCGGTACCTACGTGAACGACTTTATCGATCGCGGCCGCGTGAAGAAGGTCTACATCCAGGGCGACAGCGACTATCGCGCCGTCCCGTCGGATCTTAACAAATGGTACGTGCGCGGCAGCGACAGCACCATGACCCCGTTCTCCGCCTTCGCTACCACGCGCTGGGAGTACGGTCCGGAAAGCCTGGTGCGCTACAACGGCTCGGCGGCATATGAGATTCAGGGCGAAAACGCCAGCGGGGCCAGCTCCGGCACGGCAATGAGCAAAATGGAGCAGCTGGCAAACAGTCTGCCGTCCGGCAGCACCTGGGCCTGGAGCGGTTTGTCCTTACAGGAGAAACTGGCGAGCGGCCAGGCGATGAGCCTCTACGCCCTTTCCATCCTCGTGGTGTTCCTGTGTCTGGCGGCGCTGTATGAGAGCTGGTCAGTACCGATTTCGGTCATCCTGGTGATCCCGCTTGGCGTGCTGGGCGCGGCCGTGGCCGCCTCCCTGCGCGGCCTGAACAACGACGTTTACTTCCAGGTGGCGCTGTTGACCACCATCGGCCTGTCGTCGAAGAACGCCATCCTGATTGTTGAATTTGCCGAAGCCAAAGTCGCCGAAGGTTACTCCCTGACGCGCGCCGCCCTGCGTGCCGCCCAGACGCGTCTGCGTCCCATCATCATGACCTCGCTGGCGTTTATTGCAGGCGTAACGCCGCTGGCGATTGCCACCGGCGCGGGGGCCAACAGCCGCGTGGCGATCGGTACCGGCATAATCGGCGGAACGCTGGCCGCGACGCTGCTGGCGATCTTCTTCGTTCCCTTATTCTTCGTACTGGTGAAACGTCTGTTCTCCGGTAAGCACGCAAACCGGAGGTCATAATGTTTCGTGTAACCGTATTAACGTTAGCGCTGCTGAGCGCAGGCTGCGTGTCTTTAGATCCAACGTATCAGCGCCCGGACGCTCCCGTTCCGGCAACCTTGCCCGGCGCGCACGGCGAAGCCACCGCCGTAGTAAGCCAGTGGCAGGAGGTGATGAACGATGCGCGGCTGAAAAGCGTGGTAACGATGGCGCTGAACAGCAACCGCGACGTGCAAAAAGCAATTGCCGATATCGACGCCGCCCGCGCCCAGTATGGCGAAACGCGCTCGTCACTCTTCCCGACGGTGGACGCAGGCCTGAGCCATACCCGCAGCCGCACGCTGGCAAGCGGCGTCGCCACAAGCGACGAGGCCAACGGCGCGGTCTCCAGCTTCGAGCTGGATCTGTTTGGCCGTAACCAGAGCCTCTCGCGCGCCGCGCGTGAAACCTGGCTTGCCAGCGAGTTCACCGCCCAGAACACGCGCCTGACGATGGTCAGCGAGCTGACCACCGCCTGGGTGACGCTGGCGGCGGATAACAGCAACCTGGCGCTGGCGAAATCCACCATGGAGAGCGCGGCGAACTCGCTCAGGATTGTGAAGCGCCAGCAGGAGGTGGGCGTGGCGGCCGCCACGGACGTCAGCGAGGCGATGGCGGTTTACCAGCAGGCGCGCGCCAGCGTTGCGAGCTACCAGACGCTGGTGATGCAGGATAAAAACGCCCTCAACCTGCTGGCGGGCGATACGGTGCCGGACAACCTTTTGCCCGGCACGCTGGAAAGCCTGGGCGACAACGCCATCACGCTGATCCCGGCGGGGGTCAGCTCCAGCGCGCTGCTGCGTCGTCCGGATATTCAGGAGGCGGAACATAACCTGCTGAGCGCCAACGCCAGTATCGGCGCGGCGCGAGCCAACTTCTTCCCGTCGATTTCGCTCACCGCCAGCGCGGGCGTCGGCAGCGATTCGCTGTCATCCCTGTTCAGCCACGGCATGAAGGTCTGGTCGTTCGCGCCGTCCATCACCCTGCCGCTGTTTAGCGGTGGCAACAATATGGCACAGCTGCGCTACGCGGAAGCAGAGAAGAAGGGGCTGATCGCCACCTATGAGAAGACCATCCAGAGCGCGTTTAAGGACGTGGCGGACGCGCTGGCGCGCCGTGAAACCCTGAGCGAGCAGCTGGATGCCCAGCGTGAATACGTGGCGGCCGAGCAAAAAACGCTGGACGTGGCGACCCGCAGCTATAAGGCGGGCGCCGGGGATTATCTGACGGTGCTCACCGCGCAGCGGTCGCTGTGGTCGGCGCAGGAATCACTGATTGCCTTACGGCAAACCGATCTGGAAAACCGCATCACGCTGTGGCAGTCGCTGGGGGGTGGGATTGAATAAACCGGATACGCGGCGAGTGGATTATATGGAGGATTATTGAGTTTTCGCCGGGTGGCGCTGCGCTTACCCGGCCTACATCACACGTTTAACGTTTCCGCACGTCCGGAATAATTAAATCCCCGCGCAGCACGTAAGATCCCAGCATCTGCGTTTTTTGATTCAGCCAGGTCACGATGCGCGCCGCCATGGCGTCCATGGAATACTCGATAGCCGGGATCACCGGAATTCCAGGCAGATGCAGCGACCCGGCCAGGCTAAACACCATGATGTCTTCCGGTACCGATTTATTAAACGCCTGAAGCTGCGGGATCACCCTCTGGGCTTCCTGCTCGTCCGCCACCAGCAGCGCGTTGAAGTTCAGCGTCGACGCGTTGTTGAGCAACTCCTGAAGCGCAACGGACGACGAGGTTGCGTCCATGAACACGAGGTTGCGATTAAAGGGCAGGAAGTTTTTCTCCAGCGCGTGTTTGTAACCGAGCAGCACCTGGTCGGCAAACCCGCTGCCGTGGGGGTGGATCAGCGCAATCTGGCGACGCCCCTGGCTGGTGAGGTAGTTACACGCCGTTTCAGCAGCGAAAGCGTGATCGAACTGGATGCTGTTGGCGTTATCGGCTTCCATACAGTCGACCAGAATGACGTTGTCCATGTCGACGTCCAGCGGGAAACGCGCGCCAATGACCAGGATGTCATCGCAGAGCCCGCAGGAGAGCTCTTCAAGGGCGTTCATCACTTCCGTTTTGGTGTGCGCGAAACGCAGCAGCAGGTGTTTTTGATGCTGGCTGAGGTGTTTTTCCAGCGCATACAGGTAACCGGTGGTCTGGTTAATATTTTCCTGCGCGCAAATCACCCCAATGCACCCCGTCGACTGACTGAGCAGCGACTGCGCAATCACGTTAGGACGATAGTTCAGCTCATCCACCGCTTTCAGCACGGCCTGACGGCTGGCCTCTTTTACGCCACGTGACCCACTCAACACTCGCGATACCGTGGCTTTAGACACCCCGGCCAGACGTGATACATCATTGATTGTCGACATCTTTTTCCCCTGGCAGGCCATCCTCGCGCCTGCAAATTCCATAACCGCTACGGCTCACATTATAGCCAGAACGGAGTATATCCGTTTCCGTTTTCCATGGAAACCGATTTTCCGTTTCCACTCAAATTGACGTTAAAACAGCCAAATTATGTGACCCACATCCGGTTAATTAGCGTCATAAGTAGTGGATATTGATGGTTGTCACACTTCTGTCTTTTATGAATGGAAACCGGTTTCCGTATCATGTCCAATCATCCTCGCAATAACTTTTTACATTTTGAGGATGGTTGTCGATGTTCAAGATTATGCTGTGCTGTTCTGCCGGGATGTCCACCAGCCTGCTGGTCAGCAAAATGATCGATGTTGCTAAAGAGCGGGGCTTGCCCGTGAAGATTGATGCGTACGGCGTGTCCGAATTTGATACGCAGTTTCCGCAATACCAGGTGGTTCTTCTCGGACCGCAGGTGAAATACATGTTAAAGACACTCTCAGACAAGGCGGCGACGCAGGGTATTCCGGTGCAGCCCATCGACATGATGGACTACGGCATGCAGCGTGGCGATAAAGTACTGGACTATGCTCTGTCGCTCATCGAAGCGGCACACTAAAAGGTGTTCACATGAGTTCGTTATATCAATCCATGGTCGCGGTTATTGAGCAGTCAATTACCCCGCTGGCCGCAAAGCTTGGCCAGCAAAAGTATGTGATTGCCATCCGCGACGGCTTTACCGCCGCGCTGCCGTTTATGATCATCGGCTCGTTTATGCTGGTGTTCATCTTCCCGCCGTTCTCGGCGGATACCACCAACAGCTTCGCCCGCGGCTGGCTGGACTTCTCCGAGACCTATCGCGAGCAGCTGATGCTGCCGTTTAACCTCAGCATGGGCGTCATGACCTTCTTCATTTCGGTGGGGATTGGGGCGAGCCTGGGGCGCCAGTTTAACCTCGACCCGGTGATGTCCGGCCTGCTGGCCTTTATGGCCTTTCTGCTGGTTGCGGCGCCGTATGCCGACGGCAAGATCTCAACGCAGTATCTGTCCGGCCAGGGCATCTTCACCGCGCTGATTACCGCTATCTACTCCACCCGCGTCTATGCGTGGCTGAAGCAGAACAACGTGACCATCCGCCTGCCGAAAGAGGTACCGACCGGCGTGGCGCGTTCGTTCGAGATCCTGATTCCGGTAATGGTGGTGATCGGCACGCTGCATCCGCTGAACCTGTTCATTGAAGCGCAGACCGGAATGATTATCCCGCAGGCGATCATGCACCTGCTGGAGCCGCTGGTGTCAGCGTCAGACTCCCTGCCCGCGATCCTGCTCTCCGTACTGCTGTGCCAGATCTTCTGGTTCGCCGGTATTCACGGGTCGCTGATTGTTACCGGCATCATGAACCCGTTCTGGATGGCGAACCTCTCTGCTAACCAGGCGGCGCTGGCCGCTGGCGCAGCGCTCCCGCACGTTTATCTGCAAGGCTTCTGGGATCACTACCTGCTGATTGGCGGCGTAGGCTCCACGCTGCCGCTGGCGTTCCTGCTGCTGCGCAGCCGCGCCACGCATCTGCGCACCATCGGCAAAATGGGCGTCGTGCCCAGCTTCTTTAACATTAACGAACCGATTCTGTTTGGCGCGCCGATCATCATGAACCCGATGTTGTTTATCCCGTTCGTGTTCGTTCCGCTGGTCAACGCCTGCCTGGCGTACGGCGCAACAAAGCTCGGCTGGCTGGCACAGGTCGTCTCGTTAACGCCGTGGACCACGCCCGCGCCGATTGGCGCCTCGTGGGCGGCAAACTGGGCGCTCAGCCCGGTGATTATGTGCCTGGTGTGTATGGTGATGTCCGCACTGATGTACCTGCCGTTCCTGCGCGCCTATGAGCGTACGCTGATGAAAAACGAAGAGCAGAAAGCCCAGGCAACCGTCGGTGCAGCTGAAACCGTAAGCCAATAAGTCAAAGAGGAAAGGACATGAAATACGCATTTCCCGATAATTTCTGGTGGGGCAGCGCAAGCTCCGCGCTCCAGACCGAAGGGACACGAGAGGGCGAAACCACGTGGGATTACTGGTTTGCCCGCGAGCCGAACCGTTTTCACAACGGTGTGGGGCCGCAGCACACCTCCACGTTTTATCAGCACTGGAAAACGGATATTCAGCTGTTAAAGCAGCTGAACCACAACAGCTTTCGCACCTCGATTAGCTGGGCGCGCCTGATCCCCGACGGTATCGGTGAAGTGAACCCGGAAGCGGTCGATTTTTACAATCAGGTCATTGATGAGCTGAATGAACAGGGCATCACGCCGTTTATTACCCTGTTCCATTTCGACATGCCGATGGCGATGCAGGAGATCGGCGGCTGGGAAAACCGCGACGTGGTAAACGCTTACGCCCGCTATGCGCAGATTTGCTTCGAGCTGTTTGGCGATCGCGTGCTGCACTGGTTTACCTTCAACGAGCCGATTGTGCCGGTTGAGGGCGGTTATCTGTACGATTTTCACTATCCGAACGTGGTGGATTTTCGTCGGGCAGCGACCGTGGCCTATCACACCGTATTGGCCCATGCGAAGGCCGTTCAGGCTTACCGCGCCGGGCATTACGCGGGGGAGATCGGCATCGTGCTGAACCTGACGCCGTCATACCCGCGTTCGCAGAATCCGGCAGACGTGAAGGCGGCGCACATCGCAGACCTGATGTTTAACCGCAGCTTCCTGGACCCGGTCCTGCGCGGTGAATACCCGGCAGACCTGGTGGCGCTGCTGAAATCCTACGATCAATTACCCGCCTGTAAACCGGAAGACGGTTTCCTGATTGCGGAGGGGAAAATCGACCTGCTCGGCGTGAACTACTATCAGCCGCGTCGCGTGAAGTGTCGCAACAGCGCGGTAAACCCGCAGGCGCCGTTTATGCCGGAGTGGTTCTTCGATAATTACGAGATGCCGGGCCGCAAGATGAACCCGTACCGCGGCTGGGAAATATACGAGCCGGGTATTTACGATATTCTGATTAACCTGCGCGACAATTACGGCAACCCGCGCTGCTTTATTTCCGAAAACGGCATGGGCGTCGAAAATGAGCAGCGCTTTATTGAAAATGGCCAGATTAACGATCGGTACCGCATCGATTTTATTTCCGGTCATTTAGCGTGGCTGCACAAAGGTATTAGCGAAGGCTGCAATTGTCTTGGCTACCATATGTGGACGTTTATAGATAACTGGTCGTGGTGTAATGCCTATAAAAACCGCTACGGTTTTATCCAGCTCGATCTGGAGACGCAGCAGCGCACCATCAAGAAAAGCGGGGAGTGGTTTGCCGCCACCGCCTTAAATAATAGCTTTGATAAAGAGTAACCATGATGATCGCACTAGAAGAAGCCGTAATGGAAATTATCGTCAACGCCGGTCAGTCCCGCAGCCTGTGCTTTGAAGCCCTGCACGCGGCGCGCCAGGGCAACCTTGACGAAGCCAAAAGCCTGCTGCGCGAAGCCGACGGCTACGCGCGCCAGGCGCACAAGATGCAGACAAAACTGATCGAGCAGGACGCGGGCGAAGCCCGCCAGCCGATGACGTTAATCATGGTGCACGCGCAGGATCATTTAATGAACTCCCTGCTGGCGCGTGAATTATCCGAAGAGATTATTCATTTATATCAGAGATAGCCTATGACGAAATAACGTTACCGTAAGACCTCCGTACCTGAAAATATAAATCACTCTGTTTCTGATGATAGCGACATATTCTGTCTAATCGGAACGAGAGGATTATTGTCTGAATAAAATGTAAATTAATAGAGACGACAATGAAAAACAGTAAAAAACTTCCATTAACCATGGCGGTTATCGCCGCGCTTTGCCCAATTTCCGTGCTCGCACAAGAATTCACGCAGGAGCAAATCGACGCCATTGTGGCGAAAGCGGTGGATAAAGCGCTGGCCGAACGGCAGGCGAAAATGGACGCGGCGATCGCGAAAAAAGCGGACGTGGTAACCGAACCGCAAAGCGCGGCGCAGTCCCCGGATATGGCGATCCCGTTCGGGGTTAAATTTACCGGCTACGCCCGCTACGGCGCGCACTTCCAGGCCGCCGATCAGAAATACGTGGCGGTAGACGGCTCCTACAACGGTGCCTCCGCGATTGGTCGTCTGGGTAACGAAGGCAACGGCGGTGAATTCCAGCTCTCCAAGGCCTTCAAGGGTGAAAACGGCGCCGTCTGGGACATCAACGTGATGATCGACCACTGGGGTGACGAAGTTAACCTGAAAAAAGCCTACGCGGGCGTGACCAACGTTATGGCCTCCAACCCGAACGCCTACTTCTGGGCCGGTCGGGACTTCCACCAGCGTCCGCAGCAGGGCATTAACGATTACTTCTGGATGAACCACGACGGCCAGGGCGCCGGGGTGAAGAACTTCGACATCGGCGGCGTGCAGTTTGACGTCGCTGCCGTGGCGGCGGTGGAATCCTGTAGCCCGGAAGTGATGGAGGACGAAGCGAACCCGTCGCGCATCACCTGTACCGGCGGTTCCGGCACGGGCGATAAAGGCAACTACGCCGCCACCTCTAAAATCCACGGCATGAAGCTCGGCCCCATCGACATGGAGCTTTACGCCAACTACGGCTTCGACTCTAAGGCAATCGAGAGCGACGAGCGCCTGAATGCCTGGCAGGGGGGCGTGGTGCTGAGCCACACCAACGACAGCGGCGTGAACAAAGTGATCGCCCGCTACTCTGATAACGCGGACAACAGCGTCTTCAACAAGACCGAGGATCTGACCACGGTCTACGCCAGCTTCGAAGGGCTGTATAAATTCACCCAGGCCACGCAGGTGGAGTACATTCTCGCCTTCCACGACTATGACAACAGCCGCGATGACGCCGACAATCGTAAGAACTACAACGCGATTGTGCGCCCGATGCACTGGTGGAACGACGTTCACTCCACCTGGCTGGAAGCGGGCTGGCAGCACGTTGACTACGATAACGGCGGCGACAACAAGGGCTGGAAGCTGACTCTATCCCAGAACATGTCTATCGCCATGGGGCCGGAGTTCCGTCCGATGCTGCGCTTCTACGTGACCGGCGGCAAGGTGGATAACGAACGCACCGCGCGCGTGAACAACACCAAAGACGAAACGCTCGACGACTTCAACGTCGGCGCGATGTGGGAGGCGTGGTTCTAAGCAAGTTAGAAGCAAAACGGTGTTTCCCCCCTCTCCCCGTGGGAGAGGGTCGGGGTGAGGGCATCAGGCCGCACACAACCATGCTATGCTGTTGGCCAATTAACGACAACATCGCAGGGGAGAACATGGGGTCCACACGTAAAGGGATGCTAAACGTCCTGATCGCCGCCGTTTTATGGGGCAGTTCCGGGGTTTGCGCGCAGTACATCATGGAGAAAAGCCACATTTCTTCGCCTTACCTGACCATGATTCGCCTGCTGTTTACCGGCGTGATCCTCCTGACGCTTTCCTTCGTTCACGGCGATAAGATTTTTTCGGTCATCAAAAACCGTAAAGACGCCATCAGCCTGCTGTTTTTCTCGCTGGTCGGCGCGCTTACCGTGCAGCTCACCTTCCTGCTGACGATTGAAAAATCCAACGCCGCTACGGCGACCGTGCTCCAGTTCCTGTCGCCAACCATCATCGTGGCGTGGTTCGCCCTGGCGCGGAAGAAGCGTCCCGGCGTGTTTGTCCTGTCGGCGATTTTGACGTCGCTGGTCGGCACCTTCCTGCTGGTCACCCACGGCGACCCAACCTCGCTCTCCATCTCGCCTGCCGCGCTGTTCTTCGGTATCGCCTCGGCCTTTGCCGCCGCGTTTTATACCACCTATCCGTCAACGCTTATCGCCCGCTACGGCACGCTGCCGATTGTCGGCTGGAGTATGTTGATCGCCGGCTTAACGCTGACGCCGTTCTACGCCGGACGCGGCACCGCGTTTGTTATAGACGGCAGCCTGCTGCTGGCGTTTTTCTACCTGGTGGTGATCGGCACGGCGCTGACGTTCAGCCTGTACCTGAAAGGCGCGCAGATGATCGGCGGGCCGAAGGCAAGCATTCTGAGCTGCGCCGAGCCGCTGAGCAGCGCGCTGCTGTCGGTGATTTTACTGGGCGTGGCGTTTACCCTTCCGGACTGGCTGGGCACGCTGCTGATCGTGTCGTCGGTAGTGTTGATTTCGATGGATTCGAGAAGACGGGTTCAGACATCGGCATAAGCGAATGTCCCCTCACCCTAACCCTCTCCCCTATGGGGAGAGGGGACGGCCCGGTGCAGTCTTTTCACCCTCGCCCCAGTGGGGAGCGGGCCGGGGTGAGGGGGGAATTTACGACTTCGCCTTCACTTTCCCCGCCACCAGCAGCGCGGTCAGCAGCATCAGCGTGCCGGAAATGACCAGCGGAGACGTCAGCCCCAGGTGGTCGAGCGCAACGCCGCCCACTGCCGCACCGCAGGTGTTCGCCAGCTGGATCACCGCCACCTGAATCGACCCGGCTTTTTCCGCCTGATCGGCAAGCGAGCGGGTGATCCACGTCGACCAGCCCACCGGCACCAGCGCAAAGGCAAAGCCCCAGATAATCGCGATGGCAGACGCCACCCACTTATCGCTGCCCCACAGCACCAGCACCGCCGCGCTTATCGCCAGCACCAGCGGCGCACCGGCCAGCGCCACCTTCAGCGAGCGCTTCAGGAACTGGGACGACAGCGAGGTGCCGACAAAGCTGGCGATACCGAAGCTCAACAGCACCAGCGTCAGGCCGTCCACGTCAAAGCCCGCCATGGTCATATACACCGGGCGAATATAGGTAAAGAAGGCAAACTGCCCGGCAAAGGCCATGAAGATGGCGGTCATCCCCGCCAGCACGCCCGGGCGTTTAAGCAGGCTGAACATGTTCTGTTTGTGGTGCGCCGCCTCACCCGGCAGGGACGGCAGCGCCTTCCACACCCAGATAATGCACAGCACGCCCATCACCGCCGCCGCGTTAAAGACGTTACGCCAGCCGATAATCCCGCCGAGGAAGCTGCCCAGCGGCGCGGCAATCACCAGCGCGATGGAGACCGCACCGAAGATAACGGACAGCGCTTTCGGCACGGTGCGCGCGGGCACCAGGCGCATGGTCAGCGAGGCCGACATCGCCCAGAAGCCGCCAAGCCCAAGACCCAGACAGGCACGGCCGAGCAGCAGCAGGGTGAAGCTTTCAGCGAAGGAGACCAGCAGGCAGGAGAGCGTCAGCAGCACGCTGAACAGAATGACCACCTTACGGCGGTCGATGGTGCCGATAGCCTGGGTAATAAACAGGCTGGCGAACATCGCTACAAACGCGGTGACGGTAACAGACTGCCCCGCCACGCCTTCGGAAATGCCCAGATCCTGCGCCATCGGCGTCAGCAGGCTGACCGGCAGAAACTCAACGGTAATCAGGCAGGCTACGCAAAACGCCACGGAGAAAACCGCCGACCAGTTGGGGCGTGAAACCTCTTTGGCCTGCGGCGGGGTCGTGGGCTGGATATGTTCTGTCATGGCGTCACCTGAGATAAAAACGTGCGGAAAAGTCGCGCAGTTTATCATCAAAAGTGTGACGAATTTAACGTTTCGACAACTTTTCTTGCATCGCTGCATTCGCCAGCCCAACGATCCACTCCTGGTGCCCGTTGATCATCGGATTCGGCACGGTGCGAGCAAGTTCCTGTGCAGGAACGCCTTTCTGCGACTCCTGAGTCAGAATACGGACGCGGTTTCCCGGCAAGTCCTCAAACAGCCAGGCGTGGATCACATCCAGACGCGAGCTGGCATCGCCCTCCACCCAGCCGTGCCAGGCGATCCGTGCGGCTTCGCCGTCAACGGGCGGAACATACTCCGTGACCTGCGCCTCAACCGGGAAGCCAAAGGTCGTGAAGCGGAAGCGGGCGCTGGCGCTCAGTTCCGGACCGCTGCCGTCGTGAAAACGAATATCTTCGGCGTTGCTGTAGTAGTTCGGCCACAGGGTGGTGTCGTTAAGCTGCGCCCAAATCTCTTTTGCGCTCAGCCCGGCGACGATGATTTCGTTGGATGCAAAGTTATCGGTTGTGCCTGGCAGGTAGTCGTTTGGCCAGATAATGGCGGATTGTTTCATGGTTCACCTCATCATCGAGTGGATGAAGTGATGGTGCGCCTGCGGCAGATATAAATCTAATGACGATGCTTTATACTCTTCATCACGTTTCGTGATATCAGTGCAGATAAAATACGCCCTCTTCCGGGAGGAAAAGCTGGTTATAGCGCAGCTGGAAGGCGTTAAGCTCCTGCGGATCGGGCTCTATCTCGCGCATGAAGCCGAGCGCGAGGCGGATTTGCGCATCGGTGATCGGTGCGGCCAGGCGGGCTTTACGCAGCATGCGGTGCCAGGTATGCAGATTCTCCTCGCTCCCGTCGACGATGCAGACCTGCCAGATAAGCAGGACCTGGGCGGCGTTTTGCAGGTGCGCTTCGTCTGGGCGCTCAAGGTAGCGGATAAACTCATTGCCCGGCGTTTTACCGAACTGGTCGATCATCGACTCGACCGGCATCGGGGTGATACCCAGCCGTTCGCTTAAACGTTTGATGGCGCGGCGGGAATCCGAGGTCAGGACACGAAACCCAACCACAAACACCACGGCAAGCGTTGCCAGCATTATCCAGACCATGCGTTCTCCTTAGACTAGCCGCCCATCATAGCGGGAAACGCAACGCGTCGACAGCGGGCAGCGCCATAATAGTGAACGGAAAAGAGGTAGCAAAACACCATGAAAGCGGATCTGCGCACGCTGGATCTAAACCTGCTGAAAACGCTCGACGCTCTGCTGGATGAACGCAGCGTCACCCGCGCGGCGGCGCGTCTTGCTCTGACCCAGCCCGCCGTGAGCGGCATGCTCAACCGCCTGCGGGACTACTTCGACGATCCGCTCTTTATCCGCGCCCCGCACGGCATGGTGCCAACCACGCGCGCGGAAGCGCTGGCCGCTCCGGTGAAGCGCATTCTCGCGGATATCGACGTGCTGCTTCAGCCCGTTGCCTTTGACCCTAATACCGCTCGCCTCACCTTCACTCTTGCCGCTACGGATTATGCACTTCGGGCGGTTGTTGTGCCGTTTATCGCCGCCCTTAAAACACAGGCGCCTGGCATACGCGTGCGCGTGGTGCCCGTTACCCCCGGTAGCCTTGTCAGCCAGCTTGAGCAGGGCGCTATTGACGTAGCGCTTATCACCCCCCCACACCACACCCGATGAGCTTCACAGCCGTGCGCTTTATGATGAACGGTACGTATGCATGATGCGTGCCGATCATCCAAACGCCGGAGAGCCAATGACGTTAGACCGATTTTGCGCCCTTGAGCATGTACTGGTCTCTTACGAGGGAGACGGCTTTCGCGGGGTAACCGATAGCGCGCTGGAGAAAATTGGCCGAACGCGGCACGTGGGACTCTCGGTGAGCCACTTTTTGGTTCTGCCGGACGTGCTGGCCCTCAGCGATATGATTGCCGTCGTGCCGTCACGCATCGCGGAAAATCAGACGGGAATGTTCATCTGCGAGACGCCAGTTCCCGTGCCAGGCTTTACCAAAAGCATGGCCTGGCACGGCAGAACGCACCGCAATCCCGCGCAGGCGTGGCTGCGCGGGCTGTTACTGCAAACCAGTCAGCGGGCCTGAAGCCCCTTAAGCAGCGCCTCGTGGAAGCGCTCAGGATCCTGCATCTGCGGCGCGTGGCCCATGTCGTTAAATTCCACCAGCGTCGCGTGCGGGATGCGCTTCGCCGTCTCCTTCCCCAGCACCGCATAGTTGCCGAGCGTTTTGCGGATCTCAGGCGGGGCGAGATCTTTCCCGATGGCGGTGTTGTCCTTCGTGCCGATCATCAATAATACCGGCATGCTGAGTTCGCTAAATTCGTAGATCACCGGCTGGGTGTAGATCATGTCGTAGAGCAGCGCCGAGTTCCAGGCCACACGTTCTTTTCCCGGCCCGTTGTTCAGCCCGGCGAGCATGGTCACCCAGCGTTCGTATTCCGGCTTCCACTCTCCGGCATAGTAGGTATTTTTCTCGTACTGACGAATGCCGTCGGCGCTGACCTTCAGCTCGCGCTGGTACCACTGGTCGACCGTAATATGCGGCACGCCGCGCGCTTTCCAGTCCTCCAGGCCTATCGGGTTGACCATCACCAGCTGCTCCACCTGCTGCGGCCACATCAGCGCGTAGCGGGTCGCCAGCATGCCGCCGGTCGAGTGGCCGATAACCGTCACGCGATCGACGCCGAGGGTTTTCAGCAAGGCGTGGGTGTTATCCGCCAGCTGCTGGAAGGTGTACTGATACCGCTCCGGCTTGGTGGATTTACAGAAGCCGATCTGGTCGGGGGCGATCACCCGATATCCGCTCGCCGACAGCGCGCGGATAGTACCGTCCCAGGTGCCGGCGCAGAAGTTTTTGCCGTGCATCAGCACCACGGTGCGGCCGTTGGGCTTTTCCGGCTTCACGTCCAGATAAGCCATATCCAGAGACTGTTCTTGCGAGGTAAACGTAAAGTGTTTTACCGGCCAGCCGTAGTCGAAACCTTCCAGCTTCTCGCCGTAGGTGGGGGCATCCGCAGCCATTGCGGGGGTTGACAGCGCCACCAGCAGCGCCAGGCAGGATAATCGTCGGGTCAACATGCAAGCTCTCCAATAGCAAAAAGGGCTAAGGCTGCGCGAAAGGCGGCAGCAAAAACACTGTAGAGCAAGGAGAGGAATGGGTGTGTAAAGCGGGGTAAAGACTGGAGATTCAAAACAAAAAAGCCCGGCATCACACGCCGGGCAAAGAAGTTACCTGCACACTCAGGCCGCTTTTAATTTCTGCTTCTGCGCACGATTCTCACGGCGAATCTTACGTTCTTCCAGCACCGCCACCATCGCCATCAGGACGATACAGCCAATCGCTGCCGCATCCAGCGCCGCGAAGGTGCCCGCCCAGCCGGTGAGGCCGAAAATCGGCGTGCCGTCGGCGATCATCCCCAGGCCCAGCTTGGCGAAGCTGTCGCCGATCAGGTAGGCGAAGGTGCCTTTGATCCCGTCGGCGGCGCCGATCGCTTTTTTCGGCACGAAGCCGACCGCCGCCACGCCAATCAGCAGCTGCGGGCCAAATACCAGGAAGCCGAGCGCGAACAGGGACGCCAGGTAGACGTACTGGTTGCTGGCGTGCTGGTACACGCCGAGCGTGGCGATAATCAGCGCCAGCGCAACGCAGGCCACCAGCGCGCGTCGGCCGTTGGCGAGATCCGAGAGCCAGCCCCACAGCAGGGTGCCGACCAGCGCGCCCACTTCGAACAGGGTGAAGCCCTGAATCGCCACCTCTTTCGAGAGCTTCAGCTCCTGGAAGGCATACACGGTTGACCACTGGTCGATACCGATGCGCACCACGTACAGGAAGATATTTGAGAAGCACAGCAGCCAGATCACTTTGTTTTTCAGCACGTATTCAACAAAGATCTGCCATTTGGACATCTCGTTCTCTTCAGTCTCTTTGTCCTCTTCGCTGATCTCCTCGCCGAACAGCTCTTCGGCTTTGCCGAGGCCGTAAGATTCCGGGGAGTCGCTGCCGAAGCGCAGGCCGATAAAGCCAACGATCAGGGCGATAATCGACGGGAAGATAAACATGCCGATCACGTGGCCGTCGAACAGGACGTTCGCGCCGAACAGCGCCACGCCTGCCGCACCGGCACCGCCGAGGTTGTGGGAGATATTCCACATGCCGAGGTACGACCCGCGCTTGCGCCGCGGGGTCCATTTGGTGATCGTGGAGTAGCTGCACGACCCGCCGGTGCTCTGGAAGAAACCGCTCAGGGCGTAGAAGGCGATCATCAGGAACAGGCTAACGGAGCCTGCGCCCATGCTGGCGCTGAAGCCAAGCATACAGATGGCGGAGAGGATCAGCATAAACGGCAGGAACTGCTTGGTGTTTTTACCGTCCGCGTAGTAGGACACAACCGTTTTCCCCACCCCGTAGGTGATGGAGAAGCCCAGGCCAATCATCCCCAGCTGCGTCATGCTCAGCCCGTAAGTTGAGATCATGTCGTTCTGGGCGATGTTAAAGTTCTTGCGGATCAGGTACATGGTCAGGTAGCCGATAAAGACCACCAGATAAGACTGCATGAACGGTTTGAACCACATCTTGCGCCGCACGTCGAGCGGCAGATCCAGGGTCGGTTTGCGCACCTGATTGAGGAAGGCCAGCATGGTTGGTTTACTCCTGAGCTGATTTTTACCGCATTGTAAAAATCAGCCGGGAGAGATGCCTGAGACAGCGTCCAGGTAAAACCGGGAAAATGTCTTAGTTTTGCGCCTCCCGGCACCAAAAGGTGAAGCGCATCACATCAAGCTGGCTTCACGCGGCGCCTGCGCATGCAAAAACGGCAGCAGCAGCAGGGCCGAAATCCCCGCCGCGATGGCGATCACCGCGAAGAATCCGCTCCAGTGCCAGATGTCGATTATTCGCGCCAGCGGCCAGCCGGAGAGCGACGCCCCCAGGTAGGCGAACAGGCCGACAAAGCCCGTCGCCGCCCCTGCCGCCTCTTTGTGCGAACACTCCGCCGCCGCCATGCCGATCAGCATCTGCGGGCCGAACACGAAGAAGCCGGTGGTGAAGAAGCACGCCGCCTGCATCACGTAGCTGGCGAACGGCATCAGCCACAGCGAGCCGACGGAGAGTAGGATCCCGGCGGCAAAAATGAGGTTCATCGGGCCGCGGTTGCCGTTGAACAGTTTGTCCGAGCCCCAGCCCGCCACCAGCGCGCCGATAAACCCGCCCAGCTCGAACATGGTCACCGCCGAGTTGGCGGTCACCAGATCCACACCCAGCGTCTCGGACATGTACAGATTGCCCCGGTCGTTGATGGCCGCGCGCACCACGTAGACCAGCACGTAGCAGAGCGACAGCAGCCAGATGTACGGGTTTTTCAGCACGTATTTGGTAAGGATCTCCTTGCGGGACAGCCCCGCCCCCTCCTGCTGCTGGGCAATCTCCATCTCGTCGTGCCGCCAGTCGCCTACCGGCGGAAGCCCCACGGTTTGCGGCCTGTCGCGCAGCCGCCAGCAGAGGAACAGCCCGGCGAGGATCGCGAGACAGCCGGCAATCATCATCCCCGCGCGCCAGCCGTAGTGCAGCGCCGCGGCACCGACCACCATCGGGATCAGCGCCCCGCCGACGTTATGCGCGGTGTTCCAGATGGCCCACCAGCCGCCGCGCTCGTTGCGCGAGTACCAGGCGGTGAGCAGGCGGGCACACACCGGCGCGCCCCATCCCTGGAAAAAGGCGTTCAGCGCCCACAGCAGGGCAAAGGCCCACAGCGAGGTGGAGAAGCCAAACAGGATGTTCACCACGCCGGTGGCGATCAGCCCGAATCCCATAAAATAGCGCGCGTTGGAGCGGTCGCTGACGATGCCGGAAAGGAATTTCGACAGCCCGTAGGTGATATAAAACAGCGTCGCCAGCAGGCCGATATCGGTGCGCGCCATCACGCCGCTGGCGAGGATCTCCGGCGCGGCGGCGTTGAAGCTTTTGCGGGTGAAGTAGAACAGCGCGTAGCCGAGCCAGATAGTGACGAGGATATGGCGTCGCCAGTAGCGGTAGCGGGCGTCGATTTCCGCCTTATCGCGTATCGGGGCTGCGTCGACAGGGGTGTTAAACATGGTGACTCCGAAGCGGCAGGCTGACGCTGACGCGCGTCCCGTGGGTGCAGGAGATGTTCAGCGTGCCGCCCAGCGCCTTCACGCGCTCGCGCATGCCCGCCAGGCCAAATCCCTGCTGGCCGGAGCCCGGCGGCAGGCCGCAGCCGTCATCTTCAATTACCAGCATCAGGCGCTCGTCCTGCTGCCAGCCCTGTATCGTCACCGCGCTGGCGCTGGCATGTTTGACGATATTGTTCAGCCCTTCCTGACAGACGCGGAACAGCGTCACGCGCTGGCCTTCGCTCAGCGCAGGTTCATCAATGCGCCAGTCGAGGTGGCTGACGATCCCGCGGCTTTCCAGCTCCATCTCGCGCATCAGGGAGCGCACCGCCTGCGCCAGCGAAAGGTCGTCGAGCTGCCGCGGGCGCAGCCGCCCTAACAGCCGGCGCACCGAGTCATATACGCCTAACGAAAGCTGTTCGATATGCGCCCCGCCCTGCTTCACGCCCGCATTTTCCGCCGCCAGGCGCTGGACGATGCCCGCCTGCGTGCGGATGGCGGTAATGGTCTGGCCGATATCGTCGTGCAGCTCGCGCGCCACCTCCTGCCGCACGCTCTCTTCGGTCTCCAGCAGGCGTTCAGCCAGACGGCGGTTGCGCGCCAGCTCGGTTTGCAGGGAGAGGTTCAGCTCGCGCAGACGCTGAATGCCCGCCCCGAGCAGCAGCCCGGTCAGGCTTTGCGCCAGCAGCGAGAGCAGTAAATCCACCGGATGGTCGTGCCAGGTCTGGCTGGCGATCAGCGCGATGGCGTTCATCAGGGTCGCAATCAGCGCTCCCTGCCAGCCGTAGTGCCAGGCAAGGGCAACGATCGGCAGCGCCAGACAAAACGGCGTGAAGCGCGATAGTTCAGCGGGCAGGCCAAGCTGTAGCCAGAGGCTAACCACAAACAGCAGCAGATACCAGATGAGGTGCCGGGCGCGCCAGTTGACGGGCTGAGACACCAGCGCCGGGCCGAGCGGCTGCCATACGGTGCTGGTGAGGTAGTGCCAGAAAACCAGACAGGTCGGCGCCAGCGTCAGGCCGCCGGTCAGGGTCAGCAGCAGGGCGTTGAGCATCTCCTTGTCGCCCACCCACGGCAGGGACTGCAGCAGCGCGGCGGCAAATAGCGCCGCACCCTGACGCAGCAGCGTGCGCCAGTCGCGCTGGTGGCGGTAGCGGGAGATAAGCGCAACCGGGAGGAGCGTGAGCACGCTTCCGATCGTCAATAACGGCAGATGCGCCAGCGCCACCTCCCGCGCCAGCCAGATCAGCATCAGCCACTCCGCGCCAAGCAGCACCGGCCAGTAGCCGCGCGGGCATTGCAGCATTAATCCAAGACGCAGGCCGAAGGGGAACAGCAGCACCGCCAGCTCCGGGCGCTCCACCAGATGCAGGCTGATGCTCCACAGGCAAAACCACGCGGCGGAGAAGATAAAAAAGCTGGCAACGACGGCGATCAGCCGCGAAATCAGCGGGTTCATTGCCATCCGTCAAACATGCGGCGCGCCAGCTCAACGTCGTTGCTGACGTTCAGTTTTTCCATCAGGTTGGCGCGGTGAACGTGAACGGTTTTTGGCGACAGGCCAAGCTCTACGGCAATCTCTTTCACCGTCATCCCCTGGGCAAGCTTTTCCGCCACCTGACGCTCGCGTTTTGTCAGCGGATCCTGCCGTCCGGCCGCCAGCTTGATGGCGATATCCGGCGTCAGGTAGCAGCCGCCGGTAGAGACGGTGCGCACGGCGGCAATCAGCTCGTCCGGGCTACAGCGTTTGGAAAGGAACCCGCGCGCGCCCGCGTTGAGCGCCTGCTCCACCAGCGCCGGGCTGTCGTGAACCGAGAGCATGATGGTCGCCATCCCTTTCGGCAGCTGGCTTAACAGCTCCAGCCCGGAGAGATCCGGCATGGAGATATCGCAGATACACACCTGTACCCCGCGCCCCGGCAGGCCCGCCAGCGCTTCGCGCCCGGAGCCGAACTCGGCCACCACCTGAAAATCCGGTTCGAGGTTTAAAAGCTGGGCAAATCCGGAGCGGACGATTAGGTGATCGTCGATAAGGGCGATGGTGGTCATGGCGCGTTCCTGGCGGGCGGATAAAAAAACGCGCTTACCTTAACGATAAGCGCGCGGGTGTTCAAGCAATGAGCGATTTATTCGAAGAACACCGCAATTTTGTTAAACATGGTGGGATCGGACTGGTTGCGCACCACTCTGGTGACGTCTTCCAGCTTGTCGATTTGCGCCATCATCTGCTCCAGACGCTGGTCATCGTTGACCAGCAGCCAGATGCGGCTGTGCTCGCTGCCCTGAATCGGCAGACAGAGAATGCCTTCCACGTTAAACGCGCGGCGGGCAAACAGCCCGCAGACGTGCGTCATGACGCCAGGGTGGTTGCGGACGGTGAGTTCCAGAATGACGTTTTCATGTTGTTTCTGCATGGCTTATTCCCCCACCATCTCAGTATTTGCCGCACCCGGCGGCACCATTGGATACACTTTTTGCTGCGCGTCGATACGCACGTGGATCAGCGCCGGGCCAGGGCGGGAGATCGCCGCCTGCAATGCCGCGTGGGCGTCCTCTTCCGCGTTCAGATCGCAGGTGTGCAGGCCAAAACCGGCGGCAATCTGCATAAAGTTGATCGTCCCCGGATAGGTCGCGGCAAACACGCCCTGCTTGTAGAACAGACTCTGCTGCTGGTGCACCAACCCCAGCGCCTCGTTGTTCATCAGAATGATTTTGACGTCCAGCTGGTTTTCCGCCGCGGTGGCCATCTCCTGAATGTTCATCATCAGACTGCCGTCGCCGGAGAAGCAGATCACCTTGCGGTCAGGGTTGGCGAGCGCCGCACCCACGGCGGCAGGCAGGCCAAAGCCCATGGTGCCGAGGCCGCCAGAGGTCAGCCACTGGCGCGGACGGTTAAGCGGATAGGCCTGGGCGGTCCACATCTGGTGTTGCCCCACGTCGGTGGTAATAATTGCGCTGTCGTCCACGCAGGCGGCCACGGCGTTAATCAGCCCGTAGTGGCTCAGCGGGTCGCCTTCGGACGGGATGGCCCCCGGGAACTCGCGCTGCAGATCGGCCACCAGCTGACGCCAGTCGGCGCGGTCAGTTGCGTCCGTTTGCGGGATCAGCTGCGCCAGCACTTCCGCTACGTCACCCTGAATCGCCACGTGCGGCTGCTTGATTTTACCCAGCTCGGCGCGGTCGATATCCACGTGAATGATCTTGGCGTTCGGGCAGAACTGCTCGGTTTTGCCGATCGCCCGGTCATCAAAACGCGCGCCCATCACGATCAGCAAATCAGCCTCCTGCAGAATATAGTTGGTGCTGCGCGCGCCGTGCATGCCCAGCATCCCCAGAGAGAGCGGGTGCGCTTTGGGCAGCATGCCGAGCGCCATCAGGGTCATGGTGGTGGGCAGGTTAGCCTTTTCAGCGAACTGACGGATTTCATCCGCGGCGTTGATTGCCCCGCCGCCCAGATAGAGCACCGGACGTTTGGCTGCGTTAATTATGGCCGCGGCGTCGCGCACGCTCTCAGCGCTGAATTCGGGCGCGGACGCGCGGGCGCCCGGCTCCGGCAGTACGTCGATCTCAATTTCTGCGGTCTGGACATCCTTAGGAATGTCTATCCACACCGGGCCCGGGCGGCCAGACTGCGCAATGCGGAACGCATCGCTGATAACCTGAGGAAGCTCGCTGATATCGCGAACTAAATAGTTATGTTTGGTGATGGGGATAGAGATGCCGTAGGTATCCACTTCCTGGAACGCGTCGGTACCGATCATCGAGGACGGCACCTGACCGGTAATGCAGATCAGCGGAATGGAGTCGAGACGCGCGTCGGCGATGGCGGTCACCAGGTTGGTTGCGCCCGGCCCGCTACAGGCCATGCAGACCGCCGGTTTGCCCTGCGTACGCGCCATGCCCTGAGCGATAAAGCCTGCCCCCTGCTCGTGGCGGGCCAGCACGTGGCGGATCTGCGTGCTCTGGCTTAACGCATCGTACAGCGGCAGCACCGTGCCGCCAGGGATGCCCGCAACCGTGGTAATGCCCTGTCGTTCCAGTAAATGAACAATCAGCTGCGCGCCTGTAAAGCGCGTCTTTGAGGATGTTGTGCCCGAACTTGCCATGCTCCAGTCCTTTTATGGGCCGACTTTCCGGGGAGGGGTCCTAAACGAAAAACCCCGCCCGGTTTGCGCCGGCGGGGTTTTGGATTCGTGTGTTGATCCAGTCCCTACGGCGCATTGCCGACGACCACCACCACACGCACGACGACCACTGCGGCTGGTTGCGCAGTTTTTAGTAGGGTCGCGGTGTTCATGGATGCAGTCATGGGGGACCTGTGTTTAGAATCATTGATTGAATTTATACAAACACAGGTTTTCGTACGTGACAATGGAAATATTTTCATCTGTGCAAAAATGCGTCAGGGATCACGTTTCGTTTGTTGGGTGATGAAACGGCGAGCAGCCGTTTTTTTATTCAATAAACAATGCAGGCGAAACGCCAAAACGGGCCGCCAGTTTTTTAATATGGTTCAGCGTAAGTTGGCGCTGCCCGTTGAGAACCCTCGAAACCATTGATTTACTGCCTATTTCATCCTGAAAGTCTGAGAGCGTAAGTTTGTGCTGATCCATAAGGGTTCGTAAAACTGCAATCCCCACAGGAACAGAATCTATCTCCTGGCGTAACGCGACAATTTCGGGTCGATTCGCTTCGTAACGACTAATTCTTGCACATACGATATCCAGCAGAGGACTGCCGGGCTCATTCATAAGCAGATATTCAACCAGCTCAAGTGCGTCCTGGTAATCCTTCTCGTTCGGATGTTCACCCAGTAAAGGAACAGCCGCGACAAGATCATGCGTAGCCTTCATTGCATCAGCGACGATCATCATTTCTTCCCCTTAGTGCGATGTTTCTCCGTAAAACGGTCATATTCCTTATGAGTAAAAACATGGCGCACATAAAACTTCTGGCTTTCAAAAAATATGAGAGCCACTACTCTGAGATTGTTGTTTGCAATATCAATAACATAATGCTTATCGAGATACTTGAAGTTATCCAGTGTTGGAAAAAGCTTTTTCAGCACGGCGGGCGTTGGGCAATGGCTCTTCTCGATAACTCGTCCTAAAAAGAGGAGCTCTTCCCTGTGTTGCGGAAACTGACTTACCGCATCCAAAATTGCCTTCATCGAGATTAAGTGCATACTGCATGCCTGCCGCGTCCGTTGCCATTATGGCAACGATAACATCCATTGCCAATAAGTCAACGAGAGGCAGCATTTTTACGACAACAGAAAACAAAAAACCCCGCCTAAGCGAGGTTTTTTTCAGAGTTTTGCGGTTGGTCGCCGCAGAACACACTGTGTTACGTCAACGCAAAAAGTATACGCGATCGAACACGAACGCGCAATTCCGGCACGGATTTTGACGTTTTTGAGTATGGATTGCCTTCCACATTTTGTCCACAAAATACTGTTCATACATACAGTATTTATCTATACTGAGTATGTTCGCAGTGAGCGAGGGGGCCGCAGTTCTACCGGCGCAACGAAGTCCTGGCTGAAACGGGTGGTGCCGTCAGTGCCTTAACCCCTGAAGTGAGCACACTGTGTTACGTCAATCCAGGTGCTGGCAACAGGCGGCGGAAAGGTACGCCAGCATCGTGCTCCTTTTAACCAAAAGGAGACGCGTATGAGCGTCGTGGATATGGTCATACTTATCCTCAAACTCATTGTTGCTGTACTGCAACTGCTTGATGCTGTCCTGAAATTCATTCGGTGATTCAGGTTCAAGCCGCACCTGAGAGGGGCGGGTAACCGCCCCTCTTTAATAACGAGGGAATGCTATGTCGCGTCTGTTAATTGAGCCTGTCACACCGGACGAGCCGGGGTATATTGCCCTGAAGGCCGAGAGTATCGCCTTAAATTTCAGCATGCTGCGCAGGCTGGAAGAGAACTGGCAGCGTGGAGAAAATCGTTTTAACGCGCCGGGCGAAAAGCTACTGGGCGCGTTTCTCAACGGCAGGCTGGTGGGCGTGTGCGGCCTTAACCGCGATCCGTTCAGCCAGCAGCCGCGCGCCGGGCGCATTCGACATCTCTACGTCAGCGAGAAGTGCCGCGGGATGGGGATTGGTAAACAGCTTTTAACCGTGGTGATGGCCGACGCCAGCATCTGGTTTGATTTTCTGAATACCCATGCGCCGGACGCTGCGTTCGGGTTCTATCACCGGGCGGGTTTTACGCTGGTCTCGGACGAACCCCGGGTAACGCACCGCCTGTTTTGCGCGGTGTAGACGGGTAGCAGCATCGACGGGTGAATGTTACAGTTGTATGACATTTCGCCATCCGGTACGCCATGACCATCACCGTTTTCTGCATTCTGCTGTTCGCCGCACTGCTGCATGCCAGCTGGAACGCCATTGTTAAAGCCGGAACGGACAAGCTCTATTCCGCCATTAGCGTCAGCGGCTCCGCCGCGCTTATTGCCCTGATTTTACTGCCCTTCTCTGCGCAGCCTTCCGCCGCCAGCTGGCCATATTTGTTCGTCTCCTGTGCCTTACAGGTGGTGTATACGGTTCTGGTGGCAAAAACCTATCAGGTCTCCGACATGAGCCAGACCTACCCGCTGATGCGCGGAACCGCCCCGCTGCTGGTGGCGCTGGCCAGCGTGCTGATGCTCGGGGATAGCCTCTCCTGGCTCGCCTGGACCGGTATTGGCACGATCTGCCTTTCTATTCTGGCGATGTCGATGCATGGGCGCGTGCAGTCACGCAAGGGGATCTGGCTTGCCCTGCTGAACGCCTGTTTTATCGCCGGGTATACGCTGGTGGACGGTACCGGGGTGCGGTTAGCGGATTCCGCGCTGGGCTACACGCTCTGGACCTTCTTCATGAACGGCGCCTGCCTGCTGGGCTGGGCGATGGTGGCGCGCCGCCGTGAAGCGTCCGGCTACCTGCGCCTGCACTGGAAAAAAGGATTGCCCGGCGGCGTTGCCACCATGGGCTCTTACGGCCTGGCGCTCTGGGCGATGACGCAGGCGCCGCTGGCGGTGGTCGCGGCGCTGCGTGAAACCTCGATTCTCTTCGGCACAGCCATTGCATTTGTGCTTTTAAAAGAGAAGGTTAGCGGCCTGCGCGTCGCGGCGGCGCTGGGAATTGCCGCTGGCGCGATCCTGCTGCGCCTCGCGTAATCCACTGGCAACATTAGTTGCCGATCTTGTTTACAAATCCTGCCTTTTCCGCTTTTCCCATTCACCACGACAATGCTTAAATTGTCATCTCTCTGTGGTAGATTCCTCGCGCATTTATGGGAATGCGTAGTCACTTATTCTTCATTTCTCTCTTTTGGCAAAAGTATTCAGCGACATGAAAAAGCAACGGAACGTGAACTTATTGTTGATGCTGGTGTTACTCGTGGCCGTCGGTCAGATGGCGCAAACGATCTACATTCCGGCTATTGCCGATATGGCAAAAGACCTGAACGTTCGCGAAGGCGCGGTTCAGAGCGTGATGGCATCCTACCTGCTGACCTACGGCGTTTCGCAACTCATCTACGGCCCGCTCTCCGATCGCGTCGGGCGTCGCCCGGTGATCCTGGTGGGTATGAGCATTTTCATGGTGGCGACGGTGATTGCCATTTCTACCCATAGCCTGACCGTACTGATTGCCGCCAGCGCCCTTCAGGGCGTGGGCACGGGCGTCGGCGGAGTCATGGCGCGTACCCTGCCGCGCGATATGTACCAGGGCACCCAGCTTCGTCACGCCAACAGCCTGTTAAACATGGGCATTCTGGTCAGCCCGCTCCTCGCGCCGCTGATTGGGGGGCTGCTGGATACCGTATGGTCCTGGCGCGCCTGCTACGCCTTCCTGCTGGTGCTGTGCGTGATTGTCACCTTCAGCATGGCGCGCTGGATGCCGGAAACGCGGCCGCAGGACGCGCCGCGCACCCGGCTCATCACCAGCTACAAAACGCTGTTCGGCAACGGGGCGTTTACGTGCTACCTGCTGATGCTGATCGGCGGTCTGGCGGGTATCGCGGTATTCGAGGCCTGCTCCGGCGTGCTGCTGGGGGCGGGTCTGGGCCTGAGCAGCATGGTGGTAAGCATTCTGTTTATTCTGCCGATCCCGGCGGCGTTCTTCGGGGCATGGTTCGCCGGTCGCCCGAACAAGCGCTTCTCCACGCTAATGTGGCAATCGGTCATTAGCTGCCTGCTGGCCGGGCTGATGATGTGGATCCCGGGGCTGTTTGACGTCATGTCGGTCTGGACGCTACTCGTCCCGGCGGCGCTGTTCTTCTTCGGTGCGGGCATGCTGTTCCCGCTCGCCACCAGCGGCGCGATGGAGCCGTTCCCGTTCCTGGCGGGCACCGCGGGCGCGCTGGTGGGCGGTTTGCAGAACATCGGTTCCGGCGCGCTGGCCTGGCTGTCGGCGATGATGCCGCAGACCGGGCAGGCTAGTTTAGGTTTGCTGATGACCTTGATGGGGCTGCTGATTTTGCTGTGCTGGCTGCCGCTGGCGTCGCGTGTTCCGCATCACGAGCAGCCGGTTTAACCGCACGATGGCCCGGCTTCTCGCCGGGCTTTTCACAGACGGGCGCAATCATCGCCTGCAATAACGGCTCTGGCGCAGGCCGCCAGGCGCCCTCTTCCCCGTCGTAAAACTGGAAATCGGCGTTCAGCGCATACGGAATTTTCGCCTGCTGCAGCTCGCAGGCCATAAACGTTGCGAACGCCATTTGCGAGGCGGTTGGCGTCAGGCTTTGTGATTCTCCCACGCCCCAGCCGCCAACCCAGCTGACGTGGCCGGTTTTTTGCTGCCAGCGCAGCGCGGTAGTGATGCGGTTACGGATCGCCGCTTTCTCCGCCGCCGTGCCGGAGGTCCACGGGTATCTGCCGTTAATTTTCAGCGGCCCCCACGGAAAAATATGCCACTCCGCCAGCAGGTAGTTCTGACTATGGGCAGGCAGCTTCAGGCTGGATAAATCCTCCGGCGCGGCGCGCAGGCGCGGTGCGATGAAGATCATGCGCTGCGGGTCGATGTCGTGGATTGCCTTAATGCTTTTTTCATAGACGCGGTTTAACGACGCGAGGTTGTGGTTCAGCCTGTCGGTTGGCTCGTAAATGAGGTCAAAACCGAGGAGCGGGTAGCTGTGGCTGAAATAGTGCGCCACGGCAATCCACCAGCCGATCGTCTCTTTCTCGGTATCGGCTTTCGGGTCATTTTTATATTCATCGGCCTGATAAGCAACGATTGGGATCACTCCGTACTGCCTGCAGGCCTCCACCAGCTTGCGCAGGTGAATCAGCCGCGCTTCCGTCGGCTCGCCCGCCACACGAATACGCACGTGCGTTATGCCCTTCGCCCGAAAATCGCGGACCACCAGCGGGTCGAACTCGCGGATGCCGCGCTCGGTGCGCGCCCAGTCCACGTCCATCCCCACGCCCAGCAACTGCGCGTATCGGGCAGCCGTGAGGGGCGGCTCAGCGGCACAGGCCCAGCCGGAAGCGATCGCTAACAGGGTGACAATGAAAGCCTTTAGCACGGTTTATCCAGGACACATCAATAGCATTACCTGTATTTAGCACGCTTTTTCACATTTGGTGTAGCGCCAAAGCGTAATAATTCTTCAGCCTGCCAGCTCCCTCAGCCAGCCGATAAAGGCATCGATTTTCGGCCACTGGCGGCCGGGAAGCGTGGAGATGTAATAGTGCTGATGGCATTTGAGAGCCTTGCTGCCAAACGGGGCAATGAGCTCGCCCCGCTCAAGCCGCTTTCTGCCCATCGCCACGCCCAGGTGATTAACGGCCGCGGTAATCGCTAAGTCTGAGCGATCGAAACCCATCCCCGACGATGGCGGCATATTCACCGCAAAATGCTGCGCCCAGCTTAGCCATTCATCCGTGCCGGTATCATTGCTCCAGGCCTGGCGGTCGTGCAGCAGCGTGCAGTGGCCGAGCTGCGCCGGGTTTTCCAGCAGCGCATGCTCGCGGGCATACGTCGGCGAGCAGACGGGCAAAATCTCTTCGTCCATCAAAAAGTGATGGGAGACGTGGTTTGGCGGCGTATCGTCGAAGTAGAGCGCCAGATCGATCCCCGTTCGCTGCATGTTAACGTAATCATTGCCGGTCAGGACGGTGAGCGAAATCGACGGGTAGCGGCGGGTAAAGTCGCCCAGCATGGGTACCAGCCAGCACTGGGCGATAGACGGCCGTGAATAGACCGTCAGCGTGCCGGAGAGCGCCTGGTTTTTAATATCCAGGATCTCCTGATTCAGGGTGTCGAGGGACGATTTAAGGGTCCAGTAAACGCGCTTTCCCTCCTGCGTCAGCTCCACCTTACGGTGCGAGCGGATAACAGCTGAATGCCCAGCTCCTCTTCCAGCAGGCTTATGCGGTGGCTCACCGCGCTGGGTGTCAGGGACAGCTCAGCGGCTGCCAGCGCAAAAGATTCATACCGGGCCGCCGCTTCAAAGGTGTGCATTTTTGACAGCTGCCAGCCGTTTAGCCGTCGCTTATCTTCCTCCATCGCCCTCATCTCTTCGTGGTTGGTTCAATCTGGTTCACCTGAAACGTAATTTATATCATTTGTCAGTACGCCTCTTTTTTTTGCTTAATACCGGATGAAACCCCTTGCGAAGAGATGGACGATGAAAAGCGCAACGATCAACGCGTTAACCGCACAGTTTCCTCTGGTTGAGGACCTGATTGCCCTGAAAGAGACCACCTGGCTTAACCCGAAAACCACCACGCTTGCCGAAGGGTTGCCCTACGTCGGGCTGACCAAAGCCGACGTGGACGACGCGCACGCTCGCCTTAACCGCTTTGCGCCGTATCTGGCGAAAGCCTTCCCGGAGACGGCCGCCACGAAGGGGATTATTGAATCTGAGCTGGTCGCCATTCCGGCAATGCAGGCGCGGCTGGAGAAAGAATCTGGCAAATCCGTTCCCGGCACGCTGCTGCTAAAAAAAGACAGTCATCTGCCGATCTCCGGCTCGATTAAAGCGCGCGGCGGCATTTATGAGGTGCTGGCCCACGCGGAGAAGCTGGCGCTGGAAGCCGGGTTGCTGAGCGTGGAAGACGATTACAGCATCCTGCTGGAGCCGCGCTTTAAGGACTTCTTCAGCCAGTACAGCATTGCGGTAGGCTCAACCGGCAACCTGGGGATGTCCATCGGGATCATGAGCGCGCGCATTGGCTTTAGGGTGACGGTGCATATGTCTGCCGACGCCCGCGAGTGGAAGAAGGCCAGGCTGCGCGGCCACGGCGTGACCGTCGTGGAGTACGAGCAGGATTACGGCGTGGCGGTGGAGCAGGGTCGTAAAGCAGCGGAAAGCGATCCGAACTGCTTCTTTATTGACGATGAGAATTCACGCACCCTGTTCCTGGGCTATGCGGTGGCGGGCGAGCGCCTGAAGGCGCAGTTTGCCGCACAGGGGCGCGTGGTGGATGCGGAGCATCCGCTGAACGTCTATCTGCCGTGCGGCGTTGGCGGCGGCCCGGGCGGCGTGGCGTTTGGCCTCAAGCTGGCTTTTGGCGATAACGTGCACTGCTTCTTTGCCGAGCCGACCCACTCGCCGTGCATGCTGCTGGGGGTTTATACCGGCCTGCATGACGAGATCGCCGTGCAGGATCTGGGCATCGACAACGTCACGGCGGCTGACGGGCTGGCGGTAGGTCGGGCGTCCGGTTTTGTCGGCCGCGCGATGGAGCGCCTGCTTGACGGGTTCTATACCCTGTCCGATCAAAGCATGTACGACATGCTCGGCTGGCTGGCACAGGAGGAGGGGATCCGTCTGGAGCCGTCGGCGCTGGCGGGGATGGCCGGGCCGCTGCGCGTGCAGTCTGATGCCGGCGTTACCCATCTGGTATGGGCAACCGGCGGCGGCATGGTGCCGGAAGGTGAGATGGCGAAATATTTAGCAAAAGGCCGATAATCGCAGGCCCGGTAAGGCATAGCCACCGGGCTTACAGGCTCACTATTTGCTGAATATGCGTCACCGCAAACAGCAGTGACAGCAACAATACCGCCAGCGCGATCAGGAACTTGTCCCGCACGGCTTTCGGCTGCACAAAATCGCTTTGGGCCACATCCATCAGGTTACGGCTGCGGGTGTAGCGCCATAAAATGAGGGCCACCAGCGCCAGCACCACCAGCGCGATCCAGAATGGCCCTCCCGTGCGGTGCCAGTTGTGCTTTATCGCCAGGGCGATGAGCGCGCCATATCCCAGCAGGGTCCGCAACCACGCGAGCGAGGTACGCTCCGGCTGCAGGCCGGGATCGGCTTCGCGGCGCGCTTTGCGGCTATCCGGCATAGAACACCAGCACCATCACTACGCCAGCGACGGCCAGCAGTATCGTACTGATGATGAGCAGGCCTCGCGTATAGGGGAGATCCTGCTTCAGTCGCATCGCCTTTTCATTTCGCAGCCAGCGCAAATAGCCATAAATCGCCAGTACGCCCGCAAACAGGCACAGCAGCAGGGCGAGAACTTCGCGGATCAGCGGGGTAGCAAAATCGGGAGCGAGCTGGTCAAGCCCAACGCCTGCGGCCAGAAAGCCCAGCGACGTGCGGATCCACGCTAAAAAGGTACGCTCGTTTGCCAGAGAGAAGCGATAGTCCGGTGCTTTACCGAGGCGGGAAAGTTTCATGAAGGCTCCTTGTCTTGCTGCGGGCAGGCTTCAGCATAGCGTAAATTGGCAGGGACAAGGAGACCGGCATCGGGCGATGCCGGTCAGCGAAATTAGCCTATTCCCCAGAACAACACCGCCAGTAGCTGCGGGGTGATGATGCGCAGGAACATCACCAGCGGATAGACCGTGGCATACGACAGCGCCGCCGCGCCGCTGGTGGCGTGCAGATTATTTGCAAAAGCCAGCGCGGGCGGGTCGGTCATCGAGCCCGCCAGCATGCCGCACAGCGTCAGATAGTTCATTTTAGCGAACGTTCGCGCCAGTATCCCGACCGTTAGCAGCGGGATAGCGGTGATAAAAATGCCGTATCCTACCCAGCTGATCCCGTCGCCGTTCACCAGGGTATCAACAAAATCGCCGCCCGATTTCAGCCCTACCACCGCCAGGAACAGCACAATGCCTAACTCGCGCAGCGCCAGGTTAGCGCTCGGGGGCATAAACCAGTAAAGCTTACCGATGGAGCCGATACGCCCAAGGATCAGCGCCATTATCAGCGGTCCGCCCGCCAGACCCAGCTTGAGCGCAACCGGGAAGCCGGGCACGTACAGCGGAATGGAGCCAAGCATGACGCCAAGCCCGACGCCGATAAATACCGGCAGCATCTGCACCTGCTGAAGCTTCTGCTGCGCGTTGCCCACCATGTCCGCCACCGCATCAATGGAGGCCGGACGCCCGACCAGGTTGAGAATATCACCAAACTGCAGGCTGGCATCCTGGCTTGCAACCAGCTCGACGCCGGCGCGATTAAGCCGGGAGATCACGACGTCATAGCGCTCTTTTACCTGCAAATCGCGGATTTTCTTACCTAACACTTTCTCGTTGGTGACCACCACGCGCTCCACGCGCATGTCCGTACCGCGGGTAGAGAGCGAGGTATCCACCTCCTGGCCAATCACTAGCCGCGCGTTGTTTAAATCCGCCGGCTGTCCTACCAGGTGCAGGAGATCGCCGTGCTGAATAAGGGTGCCGGGCGAGGGCACCATCAGCGTTTCATCCCGTTTCAGCCGCGAGCAGATAATGGTTGCGCTGTTCAGGATGGGTACGTCCTGAATCGCCATATTATTAAGGTTAGGGTTTTCGACGCGGATGTTTATGGTTTTGATCAGCGTATGGCCGTTGGTCGGCGTGCTTTCATGGTCCTTTGCCTCCTGCTCAACGTTAACGCGAAACAGCACGCGCACCAGCCACATCGAGAGCAAAATGCCGCAGATGCCGAACGGATAGGCCATGGCGTAGCTCATGCCCATCTGATCGACGACGTCGAAAGGGATACCCAAATCGCGCAGAATTTGCTGCCCCGCCCCGAGCGCGGGCGTGTTGGTGACGGCCCCGGAGAAGATGCCCAGCACCACGGGCAGCGGGATGGCAAAGAGCTTATGCAGAATGGCGGTGACCAGCCCACCCATCACGACAATGCCGAAAGCAAAGAGGTTGAGCCGTAAACCGGAGACGCGCAGCGAAGCGAAGAAACCCGGGCCCACCTGAATACCGATGGTATACACAAAGAGGATCAGGCCGAACTCCTGGATGAAATGCAGCATATCGGCGCTGAGCACCCACCCAAGCTGGTCGGCAAAATGGCCGACGAAAATCCCGCCAAACAGCACTCCTCCGATGCCAAACCCGACGCCGCGGATTTTGATATTCCCCAGCCACAGCCCCACTACCGCGACAAGGGCCAACACGCTGACGGTTAACGCGATATCACTCATGATCCACTTCCTGTGTATAACCATAGGTATACTAAGGATTCTCTCAGAGCTGGCGGCGGCTGTATGGGCGATGGCGCACAAAAAAGCCCTGCCGGGGCAGGGCTTTAACTTTTCACCCTCTCCCTGGGGGAGAGGGTTAGTGTGACACAGCTATTAGCTGTTCAGCGCCGGACGCTCGCTAATGGCGATGCGCTGGGGCGCAATGGCTTCCGGCACGTTACGGGTAAGATCGATGTTCAGCAGCCCGTTAGTGAACGTCGCGCCGGAAACTTCCATATGGTCTGCCAGGGTAAAGCTCAGGCTAAACGGCTGAGTTACCAGCCCCTGGTGCAGCCATTTGGTCTCGGTTTCCTGTTTTTCCGGCGACCCTTTCACGGTCAGGCGCGTGCCCTCAAGCTGAATGTCGAGATCTTCCTGACGGAATCCGGCCAGCGCAAGCGTGATGCGGTAGTGGTTATCGTCGCTTTTTTCGATGTTGTACGGCGGAAACGTCTGCTGTTCGGTCGCGCTTTGCAGGGCGTTAGCCAGTTTGTCAAAACCAATCCACTGACGCAGCAGAGGGGAAAAATCATAGTTACGCATACTAAATCTCCTTCTGAGAAGCGAGTTCGGCACAGTTTAATTTTGTGCACAATTGTTCCTGCAAATCCTTATGGATTCGCATATGCTCCCGTTACGGCAAGCAGTTTCAGATGGGCCGCTTTCGCGACCCGCACAATTAGTTGATTTCGATACGGCGCGGTTTTTTCTCTTCCGGAATCACACGTTCCAGTTCAATAAACAGCAGGCCGTTGACCAGGTTCGCGCCTTTAACGTGAATGTTTTCAGCGAGCTGGAACTTGCGTTCAAAGTTGCGCTCGGCAATGCCCTGGTAAAGGTAGGTACGTTCTTTCTGCTCGGCCGTATGGGAGCCTTTCACCACCAGCAGGTTATCCTGCGCGGTGATCTCCAGTTCGCTCTCTGCGAAACCGGCAACAGCGATCGCGATGCGATAGTGGTTTTCGTCAACCAGTTCAACGTTGTAGGGAGGATAGCCGTTGCTCTGGCTCTGATTGTTTTCTAAGTGGTTGAACAGGCGATCGAAACCAATGGCAGAACGGTATAGCGGAGAGAGATCGAAATTACGCATAGATTAAAACTCCTGAAATCAGCGAGAAAATTTAGCCTTCCACCATGGACAGGCTTCTGTTTCCCCGAACACCCATCAGGCGCGTTCGTTATCGGGTTACATTCTTAAAATGGGTCTGGTTACGGGCTTTTCAAGCGTATTTATGTGAGATTTTTTTGCACTTTGCTGGTTGTCGCATAGACTCAGGGGCAACAGCACAAAGGGTTAAATTGCGATGGCCTCCACAGTGCGGACGTTTTGCGCTGTCCATTTTGTACCAGCCTCGCTATAACCCTGAGTTGCAGGTCAATGCCGTGCTAATAATGATGACTGAGTGATGATGAGAAATGTTCTGATTAAGCTGGCGACGTTCAGCGGGGTTGTTTTACTTTGCGGGTGTTCGAGCGTGATGTCTCACACCGGCGGTAAAGAAGGAACATATCCAGGGACGCGCGCCAGCGCCGCAATGATCTCTGACGATGAGACGAACTGGGGCACCAAATCTCTGGCGATTCTTGATATGCCATTTACTGCGGTTGCCGATACGCTTCTGCTGCCGTGGGACATGTTCCGCACCGACAGCTCCGTGCGCTCGCGCGTGGAGAAAAGCGAGCAGGAAAATCTGGCGACCAACTCCGTCATTCCGCCCGCCGCGATGCCTCCACGCTAGTCCCGTGCGGTTTCCGTTAGCCACAGCTGGCGGAAACCCGCTTTATCCTCCATCCACGCGATAAAACGCCCGTCCGGCGAAAACACGACGGCGTCAGCAGACGGCGGGTTGCCATGATCGGACGTCAAAAACGTGACCTCACCGGTCCGCGCATCGCAGCAGGCAATGCGGCCTTCAAGCACAAAACCCAGCGCGTTGCCGGAAGGATGCCAGTTGAACGCCGACTGAATGTCGCTCTCATTGTGGGTTAACTGGCGCGGCTCGCCGCCATCAGGTGCGATAAGCCACAGCTGTACAACGCCGCTATCGTCGCGCATTAAAAACGCAATCTGCGTCCCCTGCGGGTTGCTGCGCACCCAGTGACGCGGCACATTAACCAGCCCCGGATACGCCTTCTGATGGGTGAAGGTTAAGCGGCGCTGCGTTATGCCCGCAGGAGGCGCGGGCATGGTTTCCGGCGTTCCCTGCAATGGCGCATCGCCCGCCCGCTTCCAGCCCTGCTCGTCCTGGGGCAGATCGACAATAAACAGTTCGGGTACCTTTTCGCCTTTCGCAGACAGGGTATCGCCAATAAACGCCAGCCTGCCGTTGCCCACCCAGCCCTCTTCATAGGCGCGGCCGATCTCATCGCTGCCCGGTTTTGGATCCGGCGTGGTGCGGCTCACCAGCACGCTCCAGAAGGTGCCGGCGTATTCCCGTGGATGGTTTCCCTGCGGGTGCACCGGGCCAAAAGGCGTTGCCACCCCGACGTTACGCAAATCCAGCTTCGGATCGCGCTCGTGCAGCACGTGGTCGTTATAGGTAAAGCTGACGAACTGCCCGTTCGGGCTGAAGACGTGGACGTGACTGCCGCCGCGCAGCGCGCCGGCCGTGTAAGGCGCGGTGATATCCATCGCATCAAGGTTGCTCACCTGGCCATTGTGCGCAATCACCCCCTGACGATGATGAAAATCATACTGCCACTCTGCGTCCGGGTTTTTCGGGCCGTGGATAAAAACGTATTTCTCCTGTGCCGGATGAACGGTCACCACGCCAACGTGCGCGCCGTCAGTGGCCCGGTAGATCACGTCAACCTCGCCCGTAAAGACGTTTACCCGCTCGATGGTTTCACCGGTGAACGACGCGCCTGACGGGCGCACATCATAAGCAAGCCACTGGCTGTCCGGTGTCCAGGTATTGGTATTGGTGAGCTGGTGGTTGCGGGAAGCGAAGGTGATTTGTTTCATGGACGTACCCTGATGCGCGGTTTTCGCATCAGGGTAAAACATCCGAAGGGATTAGCCTACTCGTTTCACGTCGCCCACCAGCAGGATATAGGAGAGCGCCCCGATTAGCGCCACGGCGGAGATGTAGACCAGAGCCGGACCAAAGCCGTAGTCCTGCGCCAGGTAGCCGATGACCAGCGGCACGGTGATCCCGCCCAGACCGCCTACGAAGTTGAACACGCCCCCGGTCAGGCCGATCAGACGCATCGGCGCCAGAGACGACACCAGCGACCAGGTGATGGAGGCAAAACCGTTTCCGAAGAACGCCACCGCCATCAGGGTCATAATCCATACCGGATCGTTGGTGTAGTTAGCGCCCATGATGCAGGTAGAGATCAGCAGCCCGCAGATAATCGGCGTTTTACGCGCAACGCCCAGTGAGAAACCTTTTTTCACCAGCTTGTCCGCCAGCCAGCCCGAAAGCAGCACCCCGAAGAAGGCCGCCAGGAACGGCACGGTGGTCATAAAGCCCGCCTTCAGCGCGGTTATCCCCTTCTCCTGGGTCAGGTAGTTCGGGAACCAGGTGAGGAAGAACCACAGCGTCGACGTGACCGCAAACTGGCCCAGATACACGCCCACCAGCTTACGATGGAAGACCAGCTTCCAGTCCGCGCGGGTCAGCGGCTGACGCGCCTCTTTTTTCACCGGGGCATCGCCGTCCACCAGACCGCCACCGTCGCGGATGTAGTCCAGCTCGGCTTTGGTAATGCTTTTGGTCAGACGCGGCGGCTGATAAAACTTAAACCAGATAAGCGACCAGATAATGCCGATCCCGCCGGTGACGATAAACACCCAGTGCCAGCTCAGCAGCTCCTGGATCCAGATTAGCAGCGGCGTCAGGAACGCCAGGCCAACAAACTGCCCGGAGGTGTAGAAGCCCACGGCAGAGGCACGTTCATGCTCCGGGAACCAGCTGGTCACCATGCGGTTGTTGGTCGGGAACGCCGGCGCTTCAAACACCCCGGTGATGGCGCGCAGGCCAATCAGCGACATCAGCCCGGTCGCGAAGCCCTGGAACAGGGTCGCCACGGACCAGCCTAAAATGGCGATGAAGTAGGTCAGACGCGACCCCACGCGGTCCAGGAACCAGCCGCCGGGGATCTGGCAGAGCGTATAAAGCCAGGCAAACGCCGAAAAGACATAGCCCATTTCCGCTTTGGTGATCCCAAACTCTTCCTGAATATGGGCCGATGCCACGGCAAGGTTGGCGCGGTCTACATAGCAAATGACCACGGTAATAAAAATCATAATTAGCGTCAGGTAGCGGCGACGCCCGGTCTTTGTAGCAGTAACTGGAATATCCATCGCAATCTGTCTCCAGATTTTGGGCATAGCGAAGCCGCTCACCATGCCCTGTAATTTACAGAGGGTGTATTTGGTTTTTTTAATTAAAAACGTAAACAGAATGCGCTAAATAATTCGTGCTGGGGTAAGAAAACGCAGCCAACGCATCACCAGCGCGAAGTATGACGCGCATTTACCATTCCGCTACGCTGCCATCCTCATGGCGCCACAGCGGGTTACGCCAGTCCGGCGTATTTTTACTCAGCTCAATGACTTTGGCTTCGTCAACTTCCACGCCAAGGCCCGGCTTCGTTAACGGTTTAAAGAAACCGCCTTCCATGCTGAAGTCTTCTTTGTTTTTCACAAAGTCGAGCAGCTCCGCGCCCTTGTTATAGTGAATACCCATGCTTTGCTCCTGGAACACCGCATTACGGGAGACAAAGTCGACGTGCAGGCAGGCCGCCAGCGCAATCGGCCCGAGCGGACAGTGCGGCGCCAGCGCAACATCGTAGGCTTCCGCCATGCCGGCAATTTTGTAGCATTCTGTGATGCCGCCCGCATGGGAGAGATCCGGCTGCAGGATCGCAACGCCGCCCGCCTCCAGCACGCGTTTAAACTCGAAGCGCGAGAACATGCGTTCACCCGCCGCGATTGGAATGTGCGTCTGTTCTGCCAGTTTCGGGTAGTACTCTGCCTGCTCGGCCAGCACCGGCTCTTCGATAAACAGCGGGCGATACGGCTCCAGCTCTTTGATCAGCACCTTAGCCATCGGCGCGCTGACGCGTCCGTGGAAGTCCAGGCCAAACTCAATCTCGTTGCCGAAGGCCTCGCGGATTTGCGCCACGGTATTCACCGCCCGGTCTACGGCGCGGGAGTTATCGACAATACCCATCTCTTCGCAGCCGTTGAGCTTAAAGGTATCGAACCCGATGCCGCGCAGCTTGTGTATGCCGTCGATCACCTCTGCCGGACGGTCGCCGCCTACCCAGCTGTAGGCCTTGATTTTGTCGCGCACCAGGCCGCCCATCAGCTGCCAGACCGGGGCATTCAGCACTTTGCCTTTGATATCCCACAGCGCCTGGTCGATACCGGCGATGGCGCTCATCAGAATCGGGCCGCCGCGGTAGAAGCCCGCCCGGTACATCACCTGCCACAGGTCGTTGATGCGTGCCGGATCCTGACCAATCAGGTATTCCCCCAGCTCATGCACGGCGGCCTCAACCGTGCGCGCGCGGCCTTCAATCACCGGCTCGCCCCAGCCAACCACGCCTTCATCGGTTTCGATCTTCAGGAACATCCAGCGCGGGGGTAAACGGTACGTGGTGAGTTTGGTTATTTTCATTGCACTGCCTCTCGATACGCTTTCACAAATGCTGCCGCCTGCTGCGCGGTACGCTCCACGGACTGTCCGGCGCGATAGAGATCGCTGCCCAGCCCAGCGCCCGCGCAGCCTGCCTTCATCCACTGCGCCAGGTTTTCTGGCGTTACGCCGCCCACGGCAAAGACCGGCACGCTGGCGGGTAAGACCGCTTTCAGCGCTTTGATGTAATCCGGGCCAAAGGCCGACGACGGGAAAATTTTGAGCGTCTGCGCGCCCGCATCGAGAGCGGTAAAGGCTTCGGTAGCCGTAGCGCATCCCGGGCAGACGGTCATGCCGTAGCCCACCGCCCGGCGGATGACCTCGGGGTTGATGTTGGGGGTGACGATGAGTTTGCAGCCCATCTTCGCCAGCCTGTCCACCTGCTCCGGCTGTAACACGGTTCCCGCGCCAATCAGTGCTTTATGACCAAACGCATCCACCACGGCCGGAATGCTTTTTTCCCATTCCGGGGAGTTGAGCGGGATTTCCACCGCGTCGAAACCGGCGTCGATAACCGCGCCGACGTGGGCAAGCGCCTCATCGGGCGTAATGCCGCGTAAAATTGCGATAAGGGGAAGACTAGTTTGCCACTGCATGAGCGATGCTCCTTATTCCTGCCTGAAATGCCGTGTCGCCTTCCACCGCAGCAACATCCCGACCGACGGCGCGAAACGCCTGCCGGTAACGAGACGTCAGCGATGAGCCCGCGACGAGGGTGATGGTCTGCTGCCCGGCGAACGCGTCGGCCAGGGAGGCGACTTCCGCGCCAATCAGCAGGCCGGACAAAAATTCGCTAACCTCCTCGCGCGGGAGATTTCCCAGCACGTGCGAAGCGCGAACCTCAAAAATCTGTGGCAAAACGGCAGGGGAGGCGATCCCACGCTCAAGCCCGGCGGCAAACGCCTCCGGCGACGGAACCTGCTCAGGTAAACCGGCGCCCACCAGCGAATGCTTAAGCAGCAAATGGTGTAATTCGCCGGTCATTACGGTGCGAAAATCATGAATTTGCCCGGCATCGGTCTGCACCCATTTGCAGTGCGTACCGGGCATAACGTAGACGGAAGAGGGAGAGAGAGCGCGCGCGCCGAGCAGCTGTGTCTCTTCGCCGCGCATCACGTTATGGTTATCGTCGCGAGAGACGCACAGGCCGGGAATAATCCAGACATTGTCGTCAACGGACGTTAACTGCTCGCCAATGGCGGCAAATTGGGCCGGAACAGGCAGATAGGGGGCAACCTTCCAGCCCACGTTACTGCCGACCATTCCCGCCATCACCACCGGCGTAGCGCCGTCGCGCCAGTCTTGCGTCACCTCTGCTAACACCGCCTCCGGGGATTTACCGTTCAGGCGCGTCACGCCCGCCTCTGATTGCCTGCTTTCCAGGCACTGCTCGCCCTGGTACAGCCAGGCGCGCAGGTTGGTCGATCCCCAGTCAATTGCGATGTAGCGTGATGTCATGTGATTTCCTTCAACCTTCGTGTTGAGCTGGCAATCATGGTGAGAGCCGCCTGCTCTGCCGCATCGCCGTCCTGATGCCGTATCGCATCGAACAGCGCTTTATGTTCCTGGAGCGTTTTCGGCATGTTGGCCTCATCGCCCATCCAGGTACGTTCAAATACCGCTCGCTGTAGCGAGCTGATCGCCACGCTAAGCTGCTGTAACACCGGGTTATGCACCGACTGCAATACCGCCTCGTGATAGCGTATATCCGCCTCGTTGAACGCTTCCCGGTTCTGGTTATTGGCGATCATGTCGTTTAAAGCCGACTCAATCTGCGCCAGGTCGCCTGACGTTGCGCGCTCCGCTGCCCATCGGGCGATGGCCGGTTCCACCAGGTTTCGCACTTCACTCATCGCGCCGATAAGCCGCGGGTCGTAGTCGTTTTCCAGCACCCACTGCAGGACATCGGTATCGAGGTAGTTCCACTGGTTGCGCGGCGCGACAAACGCGCCGCGATAGCGCTTCATTTCAATCAACCGCTTCGCCATCAGCGAGCGGAACACTTCCCGGATGATGTTGCGCGAGGTTTCAAACTCTTCGCAAAGTTCGGCCTCCGCCGGCAGCGGCGAACCGGGAACGTATTTACCACCCACAATCTGAGTGCCCAGCGTGATGACAATGCGATCGGTTTTATTGAGTGTCATGGAGAGTCCTTGTGCTCTGTAAGTCCATCACTACTTTACCGCGACCGCTGAATTTCGCCTCACTTTTGCAGTACAAACGTGAAGCCTTTCGCCTTTGCCGTGACGATAATGTAGTACAATCATTTAATGTTGTACTACAATCCAGATCACAAAAAGAACAATTCAATAAATTCAGGGCCAAAAAAAGCCCCGGTTGATAACCGAGGCTGATGATTACGGGCAACTGCTAGGACAGGACAAATTTCTCAATCGCGTAAGCCACGCCGTCTTCCAGGTTAGATTTGGTGACGAAGTTCGCCACTTCTTTCACCGACGGGATCGCGTTATCCATCGCCACGCCCATGCCCGCATACTCGATCATCGCGATGTCATTCTCCTGGTCGCCCAGCGCCATAATCTCCTCAGGCTTGATGCCCAGCGCATCGGCAAGCGACTTCACGCCGGTGCCTTTATTGACGCGTTTATCGAGGATTTCGAGGAAGTACGGCGCGCTTTTCAGCACGGTGTATTTCTCTTTCACCTCTGCAGGAATGCGCGCGATGGCTTTGTCCAGAATCGCCGGCTCGTCGATCATCATTACTTTGAGGAACTGCGTCGCCGGGTCCATTTTTTCCGCTTCGCAGAACACCAGCGGGATGGTCGCAACGTAGGATTCATGCACCGTGTAGTAGCTGATATCGCGGTTAGCGGTATACAGCGTAGTGCGATCGAGCGCGTGGAAGTGGGAGCCCACTTCGCGGGAGAGTTTTTCAAGGAACAGGTAGTCATCGTAGCTCAGCGCAGTTTGTGCCACCGTGCTGCCATCTGCGGCCTTTTGTACCAGCGCGCCGTTATACGTGATGCAGTAATCGCCCGGCTGATTCATGTGCAGCTCTTTCAGGTAGCTGTGCACCCCGGCATACGGGCGGCCAGTGGTCAGCACCACGTTCACGCCTTTTTCGCGGGCGGCGGCGATCGCGTTTTTAACGGCGGGAGAGATGGTGTGGTCAGGCAGCAGCAGCGTGCCGTCCATATCGATTGCAATGAGTTTGATAGCCATGTGTTCCCCAGGATGAATGAGTGCTACCTCATGCTAACGCGATTAAGCACACAAAAATAGAGCTACATTGCGCAACGGAAACACCCCTTTTACGCTTATCCTGGGGAACGACAACTTACTTGCGGGTAAGGACGATTTTACCAAACGCACCGCGATCCAGATGTTCAAGCGCCTGTTCAAGTTCATCAAAGCGGTAGCGATGCTCAATCACGGGCTTGAGTTCCATCACATCCACGGCGCGGACGAAATCTTCCAGCGCACGGCGGTGCCCCACGCCAATGCCCTGAATAACGGGGGATTTCAGCAGCAGTTCGCCAGCAGGCAGGGAAATGTCCGTTCCGGCCAGCACGCCAATGACGGAGATACGCCCGTGAACGGCTACCGCGCGCAGGGAATGCTTCAGGTTCTCCCCACCTACGGTTTCGATAATATGGTCGATGCCGCGATCCTGCGTGAGCGCCAGCGTATCTTCTGCCCAGTCGCCCTTCAGCCGGTTAATACCCTGACTGGCCCCGAGTTCTTTGGCCTGCGCAAGTTTGTCATCGCTTCCCGAGGTGACAAACACCTCCGCTCCGTGCGCTTTTGCAATTTGCAGGGCAAAGATCGCCACGCCGCCCGTTCCCTGAACCAGCACCGATTGTCCGGCTCGCAAGTTCCCGCGCTCCACCAGCGCGAACCAGGCGGTAAGCCCTGCGCAGGGCAGCGTGCTGGCCTCTTCGTCATTCAGCGTCTCCGGGGATGCCACCAGCGCGCTTTCCTTCACAACCACATACTCGGCCAGCATCCCCGGGAAGTACCCTCCGCTCGTTTTATAGGGCAAATTACGGGCGTCCGCCTGCGGCTTACCGTCGATCCACTCCGGGAAGAAGGTTGAGATAACGCGAGCGCCGGGCTGGAACCGCGTCACTCCTTCACCAACGCTGTCCACCACGCCCGCCATGTCAGATGCCGGAGTGAACGGGAAGGAAAGCGGAATCGGCATCGTGCCTTCAATCACCATTTTATCGCGAAAGTTGAGCGCAACGGCATTCACCCGGACGCGCACTTCACCCGGGCCTGGCAGTGGCACCGGCTCCTGAATGAGTTTGAGGCTATCGCGCCCGAGGGCGTTCATAGACCAGCGCTGCATTGTCTCTGTCATTTTTTCTCTCCTGCCATCAAATAAGCTATAGGACTGACAGTCTACCGTTGACACATTGTCGCCAGTGGCGATAACTTTTCCCATAATTGATGACGCAGTGGATACAATCTATGACCGATACGCTGAAGGATATTCCTGTCTTTGTGGCCGCCGTTGAGGCGGGAAGTTTTGCTCAGGCCGCTGTTCGTCTGCACCTGTCGCGCTCTGCGGTAGGAAAAAGCATCGCCCGCCTTGAAGAGCGGCTGGGCGTACGTCTTTTCCAGCGCACCACCCGCAGCCAGAGGCTTACCGACAACGGCGCTCTGTTTTATGAACGCTGCCTGCGTGCGCTGGAGGAAATTCGGGGCGCGGAGTCGCTGCTTGAAACAGGGAAGCAGCAGGTCAGCGGCCGCCTGCGCGTCGCCATGCCGGTACTGTTTGGTCGCCAGTGCGTCGCGCCGCTGCTGATAGAACTGACGCAGGAACATCCCGGGCTTGAGCTTGAAATGTCATTCAGCGATCGCGTGGTGGATCTGGTAGAGGAAGGCTTTGATATGGCGGTACGTAACGGCACGCTACAGGACAGCAGCGTGCTGGTCGCCAGAAGGCTGGGCGAGCACCGCATGGTGCTGTGCGCCGCTCCGGATTACCTGATGAAGAACGGCCAGCCGGAAAACGTTGCTGATTTACCTCACCACACTGCCATTAACTATCTGCGATCGGGCAGAGTGCTACCCTGGCAACTGATGGATAGCGAAGGGAGATCGCACACCTTTACTCCCCGCTCATCGCTCAATATGGATGATTTACAGGCAATCTGCGACGCTGCGCTGGCCGGACACGGCCTTGCGTGGTTGCCCTGCTGGATGGCCCGCAGAGAAATACATCAGGGAAAACTCATCCCGCTTTTAAAGCAGGCACCGGACGTGCGCTTCGACGTTCATGCAGCCTGGCAACAGACGCCGCATCTGCCGCTGAGGGTTAGAATTGCTGTCGATACGCTTGCCAGCCGTTTACCGTCAGTGCTGTCGCTGGATATGCCTGCGCCCATAAAAAAGCCGCGCTAAATGCGCGGCCTGAGTCGTGCAGTATAACAACGATTAAATATCGATATTCGCCGCTTTCAGGGCGTTCTCTTCGATGAAGGCACGACGTGGTTCAACCGCGTCGCCCATCAGGGTCGTGAACAGCTGATCCGCTGCAATCGCGTCTTTAACGGTAACGCGCAGCATGCGGCGGCTTTCCGGATCCATGGTGGTTTCCCACAGCTGATCCGGGTTCATTTCGCCCAGACCTTTATAACGCTGAATAGAGAGGCCGCGACGGGACTCTTTCACCAGCCATTCCAGCGCCTGCTCGAAGCTTGCCACCGGCTGACGGCGCTCGCCACGTTCGATGAACGCATCGTCTTCGATCAGACCGCGCAGCTTCTCGCCCAGGGTGCAGATACGGCGGTATTCCGGACCGGTCACAAACTCGTGCTCCAGCGGGTAGTCGGTGTCGACGCCGTGAGTACGGACGCGAACAATCGGCTCGAACTGCTGCGCCGCGTTCTGCTGAACGTCAAACTTCCACTGGCTGCCGTGCTGCTCTTTCTCGTTCAGCTCGCTCACCAGGATGTTTACCCAGCGGGTCACGGCCTGCTCGTTGCTCAGATCGGCTTCGGTCAGGGTTGGCTGATAAATCAGCTCCTTCAGCAGCGCTTTCGGATAGCGACGCTCCATACGGCCAATCATTTTCTGCGTGGCGTTGAACTCGGAGACCAGACGCTCCAGCGGCTCGCCGGCCAGCGCTGGCGCGCTGGAGTTTGCGTGCAGGGTCGCGCCATCAAGGGCGATCGCGATTTGATACTGATCCATCGCGTCGTCATCTTTAATGTACTGTTCCTGCTTGCCTTTCTTCACTTTGTACAGCGGCGGCTGTGCAATGTAGACGTGGCCGCGCTCAACGATTTCCGGCATCTGACGATAGAAGAAGGTCAACAGCAGCGTACGAATGTGCGAGCCGTCGACGTCCGCATCGGTCATGATGATGATGCTGTGATAGCGCAGCTTGTCCGGGTTGTACTCGTCGCGACCGATACCGCAGCCGAGCGCGGTGATAAGCGTCGCCACTTCCTGAGAAGAGAGCATCTTGTCGAAGCGCGCTTTCTCAACGTTGAGGATTTTACCCTTCAGCGGCAGAATCGCCTGGTTCTTACGGTTACGGCCCTGCTTCGCAGAACCGCCCGCGGAGTCCCCTTCCACAAGGTACAGTTCAGACAGCGCCGGATCGCGCTCCTGACAGTCAGCCAGCTTGCCCGGCAGGCCGGCTAAGTCCAGCGCGCCTTTACGACGGGTCATTTCACGGGCTTTACGCGCCGCTTCTCGGGCACGCGCCGCATCGATAATTTTGCCCACCACGATTTTCGCGTCGGACGGGTTTTCCTGCAGGTAGTCGCTCAGCAGCTCGTTCATCTGCTGCTCAACCGCCGATTTCACCTCAGAAGAGACCAGCTTGTCTTTGGTCTGCGAGGAGAACTTCGGATCCGGCACCTTCACGGAAACAACAGCAATCAGGCCTTCACGGGCATCGTCGCCGGTGGCGCTGACTTTCGCTTTTTTGCTGTAGCCTTCTTTGTCCATGTAGGCGTTCAGGGTACGGGTCATCGCCGCGCGGAAGCCCGCAAGGTGAGTACCGCCGTCGCGCTGCGGAATGTTGTTGGTGAAGCAGTAGATGTTTTCCTGGAAGCCGTCGTTCCACTGCAATGCCACTTCCACGCCGATACCGTCTTTTTCAGTGGAGAAGTAGAAGATATTCGGGTGAATTGGCGTTTTGTTCTTGTTCAGGTACTCAACGAACGCCTTGATACCGCCTTCGTAGTGGAAGTGGTCTTCTTTGTTGTCGCGTTTGTCGCGCAGACGAATCGACACGCCGGAGTTCAGGAACGACAGTTCACGCAGGCGTTTCGCCAGGATGTCGTACTCAAACTCGGTAACGTTGGTGAAGGTTTCCAGGCTCGGCCAGAAACGCACCATGGTACCGGTTTTCTCGGTATCGCCGGTAACGGCCAGCGGGGCTTCAGGCACGCCGTGCTGGTAGATCTGGCGGTGAATTTTGCCTTCGCGCTGGATAACCAGCTCCAGCTTCTGCGACAGGGCGTTTACTACGGAAACCCCTACGCCGTGCAGACCGCCGGAAACCTTATACGAGTTATCATCGAACTTACCGCCTGCGTGCAGAACGGTCATGATCACTTCCGCAGCAGATACGCCCTCTTCCGGGTGAATACCGGTTGGGATGCCACGACCATCATCGGTAACGGACACGGAGTTGTCCGCATGGATCGTGACCACGATGTCTTTACAGTGACCCGCGAGCGCTTCGTCGATAGCGTTATCTACCACCTCGAATACCATGTGGTGCAGACCGGTGCCGTCATCCGTGTCGCCGATATACATACCCGGGCGCTTACGCACCGCATCCAGTCCTTTCAGGACTTTGATACTGGAGGAGTCATAAGAATTCGACATCAACGTTTCTCGCTCATTTCAACTTGGGTTAATCCGTTATTTTACCCTTTTCCACGGTAAACATCTTCGAATTTTCGTCCGACATGTCCATAACGTGTTCAGCGCTGATAGCGCTGACGAAAACCTGCGACTGCGTGGCTTTTAAGCGGCTGGCAAGCAGCCCGCGCCGCGCGTCGTCAAGTTCCGAGGCAAAATCATCTATCAGGTACAGGCAGCGTCGTCCGCTTTCGCGGGTGAGGAACTCCCCCTGCGCCAGGCGCAGCGCGCACATCAGGAGCTTTAGCTGCCCGCGCGACAGCGTGTCTTCTACCGGTGCGCCGTCAGCACGAATGCGGAAATCCGCCTTGTGCGGGCCGTGCGCGGTGTAGGTCAACATGCGATCGCGCTCGAAGCTTCTCTCTAACACCTCGGCATAATCCGTCTCTTTCTCCCAGCCACGCTGGAACGAGAAGGAGAGAGAGAATTCGGGTAAAAACTGTTTGCAGGTGTCGGCCATGTCTTCGGCGATACCCGCGCTGTATTCGGCACGCCAGCGGCTGATTTGTTCCGCAAGAGGAATTAATTCCATGTCCCATGGGCGCAGCTGGGCGTAGCGCGTGACCTGACGCAACGCGGCGTTACGCTGCTTAAGCAGACGCTTCAGGTTGCTCCAGGCGTTAAAGAAGCCGGCTTCGTTGTGAAAGCATCCCCAGTCGAGGAACGCTCTTCTGTATTTGGGGCCGCCGTTGAGTAAAGTAAACCCCTCCGGCGTAATCAGCTGCATCGGCATCAGCAGCGCCAGCTCCGCCACCTTGTGGCCGTCGGTGCCGTCGATGCGTACCTTGCTGTCGCCCTGCTTGTCCTTGGTCAGGCCGATGGCGGTTTCCCGCTCAGCGCCCTGTAAACGCCCGTGCAGAACAAAGGATTCCTGCTCGTGGCGAATCACGCGACCAATCTGCAAACTGCGAAACGCCCGACCGTGGCCGAGCGTATAGATGGCCTCAAGCACGCTGGTTTTGCCGCTGCCGTTTGCGCCAACCAGAAAGTTAAAGCCAGGGGATAAAGCGAGATCCGCGCTTTCGATATTGCGAAAGTCGCGGATCAACAGACGGGTGAGCGACATTACAGTCTCATTGGCATGACAACATAAGCCGCGCTTTGGCTGGCCGCATCTTCAATCTGTACGCTCGAAACGGAGTCAGTCAGCAGAATGCGAACGTTCTCGCATTTCAGTGCATTGAGCACATCCAGCACGTAGCTGACGTTGAAGCCGATTTCCATCTCAGCCCCGGCGTAGGTGACGTCCAGAATCTCTTCTGCCTCTTCCTGCTCCGGGTTATTAGCGGTGATTTTGATCTGGTTTTCACTCACGTACAGACGTACGCCGCGGAATTTCTCGTTAGAGAGAATGGCCGCACGGGCGAACGCCTGCTTGAGGATGTCGCAGCCCGCTTCCAGCGTTTTGTCCGGGTTTTTCGGCAATACGCGGCGATAGTCAGGGAAACGACCGTCAACCAGCTTCGACGTGAAGACAAAATCACCCACGTGTGCGCGAATGTTATTGCTGCCAATCTGCACGCGCAGCGGCGTGTCGCCACCGTCGAGCATACGCATCAGCTCAATCACGCCCTTACGCGGCACGATCACCGAATGGTTTGGCAGTGAATCGCCAATCGGCATAGAACAGACCGCCAGACGGTGCCCGTCGGTGGCCACGGTACGCAGCTCTTCGCCTTCGGTTTCGAACAGCATGCCGTTTAAGTAGTAGCGAACGTCCTGATGCGCCATCGAGAACTGCGTGGCTTCAATCAGACGCTTCATCGTTGCCTGCGGCAGGGTAAATTCAACCTCGCTCTGCCAGTCGTCCAGGTTCGGGAAGTCCGCAGCGGGCAGCGTGGAGAGTGAGAAACGGCTGCGGCCAGAGCGCACCAGCATGCGGTCGCCCTCCAGCTGTACGGCAATTTCAGCACCTTCCGGCAGCCCACGGCAGATATCAAAGAATTTACGTGCCGGAACCGTGGTCGCGCCCGCGTCGTGCGGCTGCGTCAGCGTAACGCGCGCGATCATTTCCATTTCCAGATCTGTGCCGGTCAGCGACAGCGTACCGTCCGCGACCTGAAGCAGCAGGTTTCCGAGAATAGGCAGCGTTGGGCGGCCACCTAATGGGCCACTCACCTGTTGCAGCGGTTTTAATAAATGTTCACGTTCAACGGTAAATTTCATAGCGTCACGATGATAATGTTCTGATTAAATTGGAAAAATCTTCTTTTATGTCGTGGCTTTCTTCGCGTAACTGCTCAATCTTGCGACAGGCGTGCAGCACGGTCGTATGGTCACGGCCACCAAACGCATCGCCGATTTCCGGCAGGCTGTGGTTGGTTAGCTCTTTTGCCAGCGCCATCGCCATCTGACGCGGACGCGCCACCGAGCGGGAACGACGTTTAGACAGTAAATCTGCCACTTTGATCTTGTAGTACTCAGCCACCGTCTTCTGAATATTGTCGATGGTGACCAGTTTTTCCTGCAATGCCAACAAATCGCGCAGCGCTTCACGCACAAAATCGATGGTGATCGCACGACCGGTAAAATTGGCGTTGGCGATAACGCGATTCAGTGCCCCCTCCAGCTCACGAACGTTGGAACGCAGGCGCTTGGCAATAAAGAACGCCACTTCACCCGGCAGGCGAATGTCGTTCTCGTCGGCTTTTTTCATCAGGATCGCGACGCGGGTTTCCAGCTCCGGCGGCTCGATCGCCACGGTCAGGCCCCAGCCGAAGCGGGATTTCAGACGATCTTCAACGCCGTTGATCTCTTTTGGATAACGATCCGAGGTCAAAATGATCTGCTGATTGCCTTCCAGCAGGGCGTTAAAGGTGTGGAAAAACTCTTCCTGCGATCGTTCCTTATTGGCAAAGAACTGGATGTCATCGATCAGCAGTGCGTCAACGGAACGGTAGTAGCGTTTAAACTCTTCGATCGCATTGTTTTGCAGGGCTTTTACCATGTCCTGAACGAAGCGCTCGGAGTGCATATACACTACTTTGGCATTGGGCTTACGCGCCATAATGCCGTTACCCACCGCGTGCAGCAGGTGCGTTTTACCGAGACCCGTGCCGCCATAAAGGAACAGCGGGTTGTAAGCACCACCGGGGTTATCGGCAACCTGGCGGGCCGCCGCGCGCGCCAGCTGGTTCGATTTACCTTCAACGAAGTTATCGAACGTGTGCTTCACGTTAACGTTAGAGCGGTAGGTAGGCTCTGCGGGGGCCGGAACGTTATCCCAGCCCTGACGAGCCGGTGCAACACGCGGTGCAGGAGCGGGCGCCGCCTGAGCAGGGGCTGCCACATTGACAACTTCACGAACGGTTTGGGTGACCGGCTTTGTGCCCACTTCAAAACGCAGCTGTGGGGCATCTGATCCGCAGAAATCGTTCAGCAGTCCATTGATGTTATTAAGGTATTTATCCCTTACCCAATCGAGCACGAAACGGTTTGGCGCATACAAAGCCAGCGTGTTATCGCTCAGTTCCGCCTGCAACGGGCGGATCCACATACTGAATTCTGTGGCTGGTAACTCATCCTGCAATCGGGCAAGACACTGCTGCCAAAGCGAAAGTGACACGGCGGACTCCACTCGAACAATAAAAGAAAACTATTGAATATTCATGATTGTTGGCGCACATCGACATGACCCTGTGCAAAAGGGGGACGTGCGAATTGCTATCTGCAATTAAATCCTGACCAGGATCCTGGGATCCCAATCGGGACCGCGGATCATAGCCTAAACTGAGACAGAGATCTTCTGTTTCTCACAGATTCTTCCCGATTTATCCACAGGAAGATCCGAAACCGGGTAAGTGTAAACGATCCTGACGCGAGTGCCCCGCGATTTAGCGCGCATATTGGAAAATTTAATGAGCACAGACCTTTTTTGGCTTAAATGATCTAACGAAGATCCGGGACGATCCTTGCGCTTTGTGGATGACGCCGTATAATCCTCGACCCGGCGCGTGAGGCTCATCTTCCTGCGTCGTTCGCTGCTCATTTTCCACGCAAAATAGTGCGGAAATACGCAGGAAATAAGGAAAGAGAATTGACTCCGGAGTGTACAATTATTACAATCCGGCCTCTTTAATCACCCACGCTGAGGCGTTAGTCGTTCGAAACTCGTTCGGGTATACGCAAAAGTCAGTGAATTTATTCAAGTTTAGGTAGAAATCGCCATGAAACGCACTTTTCAACCGTCTGTACTGAAGCGCAACCGTTCTCACGGCTTCCGTGCTCGTATGGCTACTAAAAATGGTCGTCAGGTTCTGGCACGTCGTCGTGCTAAAGGCCGCGCTCGTCTGACCGTTTCCAAGTAATAAAGCTAACCCCTGAGTGGTTAAGCTAGCATTTCCCAGGGAGTTACGTTTGTTAACTCCCACTCATTTCACTTTCGTCTTCCAGCAGCCACAACGGGCTGGCACGCCGCAAATCACCATCCTCGGCCGCCAAAATTCGCTGGGGCATCCCCGCATCGGTCTCACAGTCGCCAAGAAAAACGTTAAGCGTGCGCATGAACGCAACCGGATTAAACGTCTGACGCGTGAAAGCTTCCGTTTACGTCAACACGAACTGCCTTCGATGGATTTCGTGGTGGTGGCTAAAAAAGGGGTTGCCGACCTCGATAACCGTGCTCTCTCGGAAGCGTTGGAAAAATTATGGCGCCGCCACTGTCGCCTGGCTCGCGGGTCCTGATAGCCCTCATCAGGGTCTATCAACGCCTGATTAGTCCGCTACTCGGGCCACATTGCCGTTTCACCCCAACATGCTCAAGCTACGGAATTGAGGCATTGCGCAGGTTTGGAGTGATAAAAGGCAGTTGGTTGACGGTGAAACGCGTATTAAAATGCCACCCTTTACACCCAGGTGGAGACGACCCCGTCCCTCCAGGACCCTTTGATACCAGAGAACACTAACGATGGATTCGCAACGCAATCTTCTTATCATCGCTTTGTTGTTCGTGTCTTTCATGATCTGGCAGGCATGGGAGCAGGATAAAAATCCTCAACCCCAGCAGCAGACCACGCAGACCACGACCACCGCAGCGGGTAGCGCCGCCGACCAGGGCGTACCGGCCAGTGGCCAGGGGAAACAGATTACGGTTAAAACCGATGTGCTTGAGCTGACTATCAACACCCGTGGCGGTGATGTTGAGCAGGCGCTGCTGTTGACCTACCCGAAAGAGCTGAAGTCTACCGAACCGTTCCAGTTACTGGAAACCACGCCTGAGTTTATCTACCAGGCGCAGAGCGGCCTGACCGGTCGTGATGGCCCGGATAACCCGGCTAACGGTGCGCGTCCACTGTATAACGTCGAGAATGACACATTTGTGCTGGCTGATGGTCAGAACGAACTGGTTATCCCGATGACCTACACCGACGCCGCAGGCAACACCTTCACCAAAACCTTCACCCTGAAACGCGGTGAGTATGCGGTGAACGTGGGCTACAGCGTACAGAACGCCGGTGAGAAACCGCTGGAAATCTCTACCTTTGGTCAGCTGAAGCAGTCCATCAATCTGCCGTCTCACCGTGACACCGGAAGCAGCAACTTTGCGCTGCATACCTTCCGCGGCGCGGCGTACTCCACGCCAGACACCAAGTACGAGAAATACAAGTTCGACACCATTGCCGATAACGAAAACCTGAACGTCAGCTCTAAAGGCGGTTGGGTCGCAATGCTGCAACAGTATTTCGCAACGGCGTGGGTACCGAATAACGACGGGACGAATAACTTCTACACCGCGAACCTCGGCAACGGTATTGCCGCTATCGGCTACAAGTCTCAGCCGGTTCTGGTGCAGCCGGGTCAAACCGGTAAGCTGGCAAGCACCCTGTGGGTTGGCCCGGAAATCCAGGACAAAATGGCTGCCGTTGCGCCACACCTGGACCTGACCGTAGATTACGGTTGGCTGTGGTTCATCTCTCAGCCGCTGTTCAAGCTGCTGAAGTTCATCCACAGCTTCCTGGGTAACTGGGGCTTCTCCATCATCGTTATCACCTTTATCGTTCGTGGCATCATGTACCCGCTGACTAAGGCGCAGTACACCTCCATGGCGAAGATGCGTATGCTGCAGCCGAAGATTCAGGCAATGCGTGAGCGTCTGGGCGATGACAAACAGCGTCAGAGCCAGGAAATGATGGCCCTGTATAAAGCAGAGAAAGTGAACCCGCTGGGTGGTTGCTTCCCGCTGCTGATTCAGATGCCAATCTTCCTTGCGCTGTACTACATGCTGATGGGTTCCGTTGAGCTGCGCCACGCGCCGTTCGCCCTGTGGATCCATGACCTGTCCGCACAGGACCCGTACTACATCCTGCCGATCCTGATGGGCGTGACGATGTTCTTCATTCAGAAGATGTCTCCGACCACCGTGACCGACCCGATGCAGCAGAAGATCATGACCTTTATGCCGGTCATCTTCACCGTGTTCTTCCTGTGGTTCCCGTCAGGTCTGGTGCTGTACTATATCGTCAGCAACCTGGTGACCATCATCCAGCAGCAGCTGATCTACCGTGGTCTGGAAAAACGTGGCCTGCACAGCCGCGAAAAGAAAAAGTCCTGATTCGGTAAGTTAACGCTAAAATAAGGGCGGTCGATTGACCGCCTTTTTTATTTGTACTGAACGAGAGCAACCATGAGCCATAACGACACTATCGTCGCCCAGGCAACCCCACCGGGACGAGGTGGTGTAGGCATTCTGCGCATCTCCGGCCTGAAGGCGCGCGAGGTGGCCGAAGCGGTGCTGGGTAAACTGCCAAAGCCGCGCTACGCCGATTATCTGCCGTTTAAAGATGCCGACGGCACCCCGCTGGACCAGGGCATTGCGCTGTGGTTCCCCGGCCCGAACTCCTTTACCGGTGAAGACGTGCTGGAGCTCCAGGGCCACGGCGGCCCGGTGATCCTCGACCTGCTGTTGAAGCGTATTCTGACCCTGCCGGGCCTGCGCATTGCGAAGCCGGGCGAGTTCTCCGAGCGTGCCTTCCTGAACGACAAGCTCGACCTGGCGCAGGCCGAGGCGATTGCAGACCTGATCGACGCCAGCTCCGAACAGGCGGCCCGCTCCGCGCTGAACTCGTTGCAGGGGGCCTTCTCCGCGCGCGTAAATCATCTTGTGGAAGCACTTACTCACCTGCGAATCTACGTCGAAGCGGCTATCGACTTCCCGGACGAGGAGATCGACTTCCTCTCTGACGGCAAAATCGAAGCCCAGCTCAATCAGGTGATGAGCGATCTCGACGCGGTGCGTGCCGAAGCGCGTCAGGGCAGCCTGCTGCGTGAAGGGATGAAGGTGGTGATTGCCGGACGCCCGAACGCCGGGAAATCGAGCCTGCTGAACGCCCTCGCGGGCCGTGAGGCGGCGATCGTGACCGACATTGCCGGGACGACCCGCGACGTGCTGCGCGAGCATATCCATATCGACGGCATGCCGCTGCATATCATCGACACCGCCGGGCTGCGCGATGCCAGCGACGAGGTTGAGCGTATCGGTATCGAGCGCGCCTGGCAGGAGATTGAGCAGGCCGACCGCGTGCTGTTTATGGTGGACGGCACCACGACCGACGCCGTCGACCCGGCGGAGATCTGGCCGGACTTTATCGCCCGTCTGCCGGCTAAACTGCCGATCACCGTGGTGCGTAACAAAGCGGACGTGACCGGCGAAACGCTGGGCATCAGCGATGTGAATGGTCACTCACTTATTCGCCTCTCGGCGCGCACCGGAGAAGGCGTGGACGACCTGCGTAACCATCTCAAGCAGAGCATGGGCTTTGATACGAGTATGGAGGGTGGCTTCCTGGCGCGTCGCCGTCACCTGCAGGCGCTGGAAGAGGCGGCTCGCCATCTTGACCAGGGTAAAGCCCAGCTGATCGGCGCCTGGGCGGGTGAACTGCTGGCGGAGGAGCTGCGTCTGGCACAGCAGAATCTGAGTGAGATCACCGGAGAGTTTACGTCGGACGATCTGCTGGGAAGGATTTTCTCGAGCTTCTGTATCGGTAAGTAATTCCCGCTAGCACAGGGTGATTTCCTTTCAGGAAATCACCATTGTCCAAATGGCAACTCGCCTATTTACCGCCATCCCCCTATTCTGCATGCCTGCATCTATGGGGGATATATGGCTCGTTTTCTGTTTTGTAGTTTTGCGCTGGTTCTGCTTTATCCGTCCGGCATTGATATGTATCTGGTGGGTTTACCGCACATCGCACGAGATCTGGGGGCCAGTGAGGCACAGCTGCACATCGCCTTTTCGGCCTACCTTGCAGGGATGGCGTCCTCAATGGTGTTTGCGGGAAAAATCGCGGATAAGGCCGGGCGTCAGCCCGTCGCCATTACCGGTGCGATCGTCTTCGCGCTGGCATCCATACTCTGCTCTGTCGCGCAGGGAAGTCCCCTGTTCCTGACCGGACGTTTTATTCAGGGCGTTGGCGCGGGCGGCTGCTACGTGGTGGCGTTTGCCATTCTGCGCGATACCCTGAGCGCCCAGCGCCGCGCCAAGGTGCTCTCAATGCTGAACGGCATTACCTGCATCATTCCCGTACTGGCACCGGTTATAGGCTACCTGATCATGCTCAAATTTCCGTGGCAGAGCCTTTTCTGGACCATGGCGGCAATGGGCGCCCTCGTCTTTATCCTGTCCGTGACGGTGCTGAAAGAGACCCACCCCGGTTCGCAGCAGTCCCCCCATACCGCAACCATCCATCCGGCTGAAAAATTGTTGAACCGCTTTTTCCTTAGCCGACTGGCAATCACCACGCTTAGCGTGGCGGTGATCCTTACCTATGTAAACGTTTCCCCGGTTTTGCTGATGGAGACGATGGGCTTCGATCGCGGCGAGTATTCAGCGGTGATGGCGCTAACCGCGATGGTCAGCATGGCGGTCTCTTTCTCAACGCCTTTTGCGCTCAATATTTTTCGCCAGCGCACGCTGATGCTGACTTCGCAGGCGCTGTTCCTTGCCGCCGGCGCGATCCTGGCAACCGCCAGTTCGCACGCGCTGATGCTGGTGGGCATCACACTGATTTGCGCCGGGTTTTCCGTCGGCTTCGGCGTGGCGATGAGCCAGGCGCTTGGCCCGTTCTCGCTGCGCGCGGGTGTCGCAAGTTCGGTGCTGGGCATTGCCCAGGTTTGCGGTTCGTCGCTGTGGATTTGGCTGGCGGCGGTGATCGGCCTTAGCGCGCTGAATATGCTGATCGGGGTTCTGATTGGCTGTAGCATACTCTGCATCACCTTACTTTTGGTCATTCAGCCCGCGGCGAACTATGAAGAAGCCCATCCGCAATCTCGATCTTAATCTTTTACTTTGCCTGCAGCTCCTGCTTCAGGAGCGCAGCGTCACCAAGGCCGCGAAGCGGATGAACGTGACGCCCTCCGCGGTGAGTAAATCGCTGGCGAAGCTGCGCGACTGGTTCGACGATCCGCTGTTTGTGAAAACGCCGTTAGGGCTGCTGCCCACGCCGCTGACGGTGAGCCTGGAGCAGGATCTGGCCGACTGGATGCAGATTGGCAATCAGATCCTCGATAAATTCCACCACGATTCGCCCGGCGGCCTGAACTTCGAGCTGGCCGCGGAAACGCCGCTGATGTTGATCCGGTTTAACGATCTGCTGGAGCAGGTTAATCAGCGCTATCCGCAGGCCACGGTGAAGATGCGCCACTGGGATTATGACTCGCTGGACGCCATCACGCGCGGAGAGGTCGATCTGGGCTTTACCGGTCGCGAAACGCATCCGCGCTCGCGGGAGCTGTTAAAGCTGATGCCGTGGTTTATTGACTATGAAATCCTGTTCAGCGACCGTCCCTGCGTCTATTTGCGGGAAGATCACCCGGCGCTTCAGGATGAGTGGAACCTCGAGACGTTTCTGCGCTACCCGCATATCAGCATCTTCTGGGAACGCAGCGATACCTGGGCGCTCGACGAGGTGCTAAGAGAAATGGGCCGGGAGCGCAATATCGCCATGAGCCTGCCCGGTTTTGAACAGTCGATGTTTATGGCGGCGCAGCCCAGCCATCACTATATCGCGACCGCGCCAGGCTACTGCCGCCATTACAACCACCTCCACCAGCGAAATCTGATCTGCCTTCCCATCCCCATCGATGAAGCGCAGGCAGAAAAGCTGACCGTGCCCTTCACGCTGATCTGGCATAAACGGAACAGCCATAATCCGAAAATTCTCTGGCTACGCGAGACGATAAAAGCGCTGTATACCGCGCCAGGTCAGGTTTTCGCCTAAGATAATGTAAAGTTCGGTCCTCAGGCTTCTCATATTTCCATTTACTGATTAAAACAGAAGCTGAGTTAAGCGATAATCATGTAACCGTTTAACCGAATACGACCATTATCAGGGAGCGAAAAATGGCTACGCACTTTGCACGAGGGACATTAACAGAAGGGCATCTCGTATCGGCCAGAGTTTCTTCAGCCTGCCACAGCGAGGCACTCAAGCTACCAGAACACCGCAGGACGCGGTTTTTAGCCTCCAGGGCACTCCTCGCTGAACTGCTTTTTATGCTGTACGGCACCAGCGAACTACCGGACATCATTATCCAGCCAGAGGGACGTCCGGTGTTTGCGGACCCTGCGCTGCCCCGTTTTTCCATTGCTTACACAGGCAATATAGTTGGCGTCGCCCTGACCACGGAAGGCGATTGCGGACTGGATATGGAACTGCAGCGCGTGACGCGCAGCTTCCACGGTGCCAACGCGCTTGATGAATACCCGCTCTCCAGCAATGAAAAGCTGTGGGTACGTAACCAGAACGATCCCGTTGAAGCCAGAGCGCAGCTCATCACCCTTCGCCAGAGCATCCGTAAACTGAGCGGCGCGGCGTCAGACGACGCCAGCCTGTTGCAGCTGCTTCCCGGTTCCGGGCGCCTGCGTGCCGCGAAAGCGTCGCTGGTAGAGGCGCTCAGCGACGCTGAGGACGTGCTGATCTGGTCCGTTGCGGTTACCCCCGCCATCGAACGACTAAAAGTCTGGGAGTTTGACAGTATACGCGGCTGGCGTAGTCTTCCGGATGTACCCGAGCGCGCCAACGAGCCCGCCGCGCGCCTGATACGATTAACCAGTTTACCGGCAGAAAAAGCATATACCCTTAGCTGATCCGTTCAGGGTCATCATGATGAAACAGGAGTAATCATGTCTGATACGTTGAAAGTTGTTACGTTACTGGGGAGCCTGCGCAAAGGTTCGTTTAACGGGATGGTTGCCCGCACGCTGCCGCAGCTGGCACCGGCTGGAATGGAGATTAGCGCCCTGCCATCAATCGGCGACATCCCGCTTTATGATGCTGATGTTCAGCAGGAAGAAGGATTCCCGCAAAGCGTGGAGGCAATAGCCGAGCAGATCCGCCAGGCCGACGGCGTGGTGATCGTGACGCCAGAATATAACTATTCGGTACCGGGTGGCCTGAAGAACGCCATTGACTGGTTATCCCGCTTACCGGAGCAGCCGCTGTCAGGCAAGCCGGTGCTGATCCAGACCAGCTCTATGGGTGCTATCGGCGGCGCGCGCTGCCAGTATCACCTGCGTCAGATCCTGGTGTTCCTGGATGCGATGGTGATGAACAAGCCGGAATTTATGGGTGGCGTAATTCAGAACAAGGTCGACCCGCAGACGGGTGAAGTGGTGGATCAAAGCACGCGCGACCATCTCTCTGGCCAGCTGACGGCGTTTGGGGATTATATCAAGAGGGTGAAGGCTTAAGGTGAGGTGCGGGCTGATGCCCTCACCCTGGCCCTCTCCCACGGGGAGAGGGTACAAACACTAAAGCCCTTTTCGGAGAAAAGGGCTTGCTGTTTATTTGGCGTCGATGAACACAATCTTCAGCACAAACAGCAGCGCCACGATGATGACGCACGGGCTGAGTTCGCGGAAGCGGCCGGTGCCGATCTTCATCACGCAGTAGGAGATAAAGCCCAGCGCGATACCTTCGGTAATCGAGAAGCTGAACGGCATCATTACCGCGGTGATAAACGCCGGAACGGCTTCCGTTAAATCTTCCCACGTCACGCGCGCCAGGCTCGACGTCATCAGCACGCCGACATAAATCAGCGCACCCGCAGCCGCGTACGGAGGCACCATCCCGGCAAGCGGAGAGAGGAAGATCACCAGCAGGAACAGCAGCCCCACGACTACCGCCGTCAGGCCGGTACGACCGCCCACGGACACGCCGGAAGAGGATTCAATGTAAGCGGTAACAGACGAGGTGCCGATGAAAGAGCCGGCGACGGAAGAGACGCTATCCACATACAGCGCCTGCTTCATGCGCGGGAATTTACCTTTTTCATCTACCAGACCCGCTTTATCGGTCACGCCGATCAGCGTACCGGAGGAGTCAAACAGGTTGACCAGCATGAAGGAGAAAATCACCCCTGCCAGGCCCAGGTTCAGAGAGCCAGCCAGATCGACGTGGCCAATCACGGTGGAAACGCTCGGTGGCGCAGAGACGATACCGTTGTAATGCACGTCCCCCAGCATCCAGCCCAGCAGCGTGGTCACAATGATAGAAACCAGCACCGCGGCATGAATGTTGCGCGACGCCAGGATCGCGATAATAAAGAAGCCGAGCACGCCCAGCAGCACGCTGTGGGAGGTCAGGTTACCAATGCTCACCAGGGTTTCCGGGTTCGCCACGATAACGCCGGCGTTTTTCAGCCCCATCATGCCGATGAACAGACCGATACCGCTGGTGATGCCTACGCGCAGGCTCACCGGGATATTGGCAATCATCCAGTAGCGCACGCGGAAGATGGTCAGCAGCAGCAGGCCTACCGCACCCCAGAAAATGGCGCCCATACCGACCTGCCACGGCAGACCCATTGCCTGAACCACCACGAAAGCGAAGAACGCATTCAGACCCATTGCCGGGGCCAGCGCCACGGGCAGGTTAGCGAAAATGCCCATCAGAATGCTGCCAAGGGCCGCGATCAGACAGGTGGTTACAAAGACGGCGCTGGTGTCCATGCCAGCCACGCCCAGAATTTGCGGGTTAACAAAAACGATATAGACCATCGTCAGGAAGGTAGTAAAACCGGCGATCACTTCGGTGCGTGCCGTTGTGCCGTGCTCGCGCAGTTTAAACACGCGCTCAAGCAGACCCTGACCAGACGTCTGGGTAGTGTGTTGTTGACTCATCATCAATTTCCGAACAAGGAGGGAAAATTCGTCGCTATCCTATACCAAAATGCGACAATAGTGGCGGTTACGGGATACTTTTTTCATTGATTTTGCTTATACGGCAACGATTGCGTCTCGTTAAACTGTCGTACGTAAACGTTAAACTTGTTAAAAGGGAAGGGCATGTCCGGAATTGAAGCGGTATTTTTCGACTGTGACGGTACGCTGGTGGACAGTGAGGTCATTTGTTCCCGCGCGTATGTCGCCATGTTCCAGGAATTTGGCATTACGCTCGATCTCGAAGAGGTGTTTAAACGCTTTAAGGGCGTGAAGCTGTACGAGATCATCGACATCATTAACGAAGAGCACGGTGTGGATCTGGCGAAAGCGGATCTGGAGCCGGTGTACCGCGCCGAGGTCGCACGCCTGTTCGATGCCGAACTGGAGGTGATCGCCGGGGCTAACGCGCTGCTGGATGCGATGACGGTGCCGATCTGCGTGGTCTCTAACGGTCCGGTCAGCAAAATGCAGCATTCACTCGGCAAGCTGGACCTGTTGCACCACTTCCCGGAAAAACTGTTCAGCGGCTACGATATCCAGCGCTGGAAACCCGATCCGGCGCTGATGTTCCACGCGGCGAAAGCGATGAACGTCAACGTGCAGAACTGTATTCTGGTGGATGATTCTTCTGCGGGCGCGCAGTCGGGAATTGATGCGGGAATGGAGGTGTTTTACTTCTGTGCCGATCCGCACAACAAGCCGATCGATCATCCAAAAGTGACCACCTTTACCGATCTGGCGCAGCTGCCTGCACTGTGGAAGGCGCGCGGGTGGGATATTACGCGGTAAATGAAAACAGGGCGGGTATGCGCTACGCGCCACCCGCCATAACCCTTACTCTTTCGGATCTTTACCCGCCAGCAGCTTGTCCAGCTCGTCGCCGCCCACGTGTCGGAAATCCTGACCCTTAACGAAGTAGAAGATGTATTCACAAATATTCTGGCAGCGGTCACCGATACGCTCGATTGAGCGCGCGCAGAACAGCGCGGTCAGAACGCTTGGAATGGTGCGTGAATCTTCCATCATGTAGGTCATCAGCTGACGCACGATGCCTTCGTATTCCTGGTCAACTTTTTTGTCTTCACGGTAGATACGAACCGCTTCGTCCAGATCCATACGCGCGAAAGCATCCAGCACGTCGTGCAGCATCTGCACGGTATGGCGACCAAGGGACTCCAGGCTCACCAGCAGCGGCTGGTGCTGCTGAGAGAACTTCTCCAGCGCGGTGCGGCAGATTTTATCCGCAACGTCACCGATACGTTCCAGCTCGGCGATAGTTTTGATGATCGCCATCACCAGGCGCAGGTCGCTCGCCGTCGGCTGACGCTTCGCAATAATGCGCACGCAGGCCTCGTCGATGGCCACTTCCATCATATTGACGTTTTTGTCGCCTTCAATGACGCGCTTCGCCAGCTCGCTGTCCTGGTTATGCATCGCCGTGATCGCATCAGAAAGCTGCTGCTCGACCATGCCGCCCATGGTCATCACCTGGGTGCGAATGCTTTCCAGCTCTGCGTTGAACTGGCCGGAAATGTGTTTATTAAGATTGAGGTTGTCCATGGTTTCTCCACATGCACTGAGGCAAATCAACCGTAGCGGCCAGTAATATAATCTTCGGTTTGTTTCTTCGCGGGCTTGGTGAACAGATCGTCCGTGTTACTGAACTCAATCAGCTCGCCCAGGTACATAAACGCCGTGTGGTCAGAGCAACGTGCAGCCTGCTGCATGTTGTGGGTAACGATCACCACGGTGTAATCCTGCTTCAGCTCGGTGATCAGCTCTTCGATACGCCCGGTTGAGATCGGGTCCAGCGCTGAACACGGCTCATCAAGCAGCAACACTTCCGGGCGAATGGCGATACCGCGCGCAATGCACAGACGCTGCTGCTGACCACCGGAGAGAGAGTACCCGCTCTGGTGAAGTTTATCTTTGGTTTCGTTCCATAATGCGGCCTTGGTCAATGCCCACTGCACGCGCTCGTCCATATCCGCGCGGGAGAGTTTCTCAAACAGACGCACGCCGAAAGCAATGTTGTCATAAATCGACATCGGGAACGGCGTTGGTTTCTGGAACACCATACCCACTTTCGCACGCAGCAGGGCGATATCCTGGGTATTGGTCAGGATGTTGTCACCGTCCAGCAGAATTTCACCTTCTGCGCGCTGCTCCGGATAAAGCGAATACATCTTGTTAAAGGTACGCAGCAGCGTGGATTTACCACAGCCTGACGGACCGATGAATGCCGTCACCTGGTTCTTCGCGATATCCAGGTTGATGTTCTTCAGGGCATGGAATTTGCCGTAGTAGAAGTTCAAATCACGAACCTGAATCTTACCCGGGGCAGTATCAACCATACTCATTGACTCATTTCCTCATTCGGCGCCGCGATGTGCCGCGCCGTAAAAATTTAACCGTGTTTCTTCTTCGCGAAAATGACGCGCGCCAGAATGTTCAGCAACAGTACGCAAAGGGTGATGATCAGCACCCCGGCCCAGGCCAGCTGCTGCCATTCCGCGAATGGGCTCATCGCAAATTTAAAGATCGTCACCGGCAGGTTGGCGATCGGCTGCATCATGTCCGTGCTCCAGAACTGGTTGGAGAGCGCGGTAAACAGCAGCGGTGCGGTTTCACCGGCGATACGGGCGATAGCCAGCAGGATACCGGTCATGATCCCGGAGACGGACGCTTTCAGGGTAATCGCCGAAATCATCTTCCATTTCGGCGTGCCCAGCGCGTAAGCCGCTTCACGCAGGCTGTCCGGCACCAGTTTCAGCATGTTTTCAGTGGTACGAATAACGATAGGCACCTGTAGCAGCGCCAGCGCGATCACACCCGCCCAGCCGGAGAAGTGTTCCATTTGTGCCACCACGATAGTGTAAACAAACAGACCTACCACAATCGACGGGGCAGAAAGCAGAATGTCGTTGATAAAGCGGATGACTTCAGCGATCCAGGACTTACGGCCGTATTCCGCCAGGTAGATACCCGCCATGATGCCCAGCGGCGTACCGAAAACGGTCGCCCACAGGATCAGCAGGCCACTACCCGCCAGGGCGTTTGCCAGACCGCCGCCCGCCGTGTTCGGCGGCGGCGTCATCTCGGTGAACAGCGCCAGGGACATTCCATCAATACCGCGGGTAATGGTGGACATCAGGATCCAGATCAGCCAGAACAGGCCGAATGCCATCGTTGCCATCGAAAGCGTCAGCGCAATGCGGTTTTTAATCCGGCGCTTTGACTGCATTTTACGGCGAGATTCCGCAAGCTGGGCGGTGTTTTGCATGTCGAGAGTCGCCATTAGCGTGCCCCCTCATTTTTAGCCAGACGCATAATCATCAGCTTGGAGATAGCCAGCACGATAAAGGTGATAACAAACAGGATCAGACCCAGCTCCATCAGCGCCGCGACGTGCAGACCCGATTCGGCTTCGGCGAATTCGTTCGCCAGCGCGGAAGTGATGCTGTTCCCCGGCATATACAGCGAAACGCTGTCGAGCTGGTAGGTGTTACCGATGATAAAGGTCACCGCCATGGTTTCGCCGAGCGCGCGGCCTAAACCCAGCATTATGCCGCCGATCACCCCATTTTTGGTGAACGGAAGAACGATGCGCCAGATCACTTCCCAGGTGGTGCAGCCGATGCCGTAGGCCGACTCTTTCATCATCACCGGGGTTTGCTCGAAGACATCGCGCATTACCGCCGCAATGTACGGAATAATCATGATGGCGAGGATCACCCCGGCCGCCAGAATACCGATACCGAACGCCGGGCCTGAGAACAGCGCACCCACAAACGGAACGGCAGAGAGAACGTTACCCACCGGCTCCTGGAAGTACGTCGCAAACAGCGGAGCAAAGATAAAGAGACCCCACATGCCGTAAACGATGCTTGGAATGGCCGCCAGCAGTTCAATGGCGATACCCAGCGGACGTCGCAGCCAGCCGGGTGCCAGCTCCGTCAGGAACAGGGCAATACCGAAGCTCACCGGAACGGCAATCAGCAGGGCGATAAAGGAGGTGACCAGCGTGCCGTAAATCGGCACCAGCGCACCGTAGATATCGTTCGGCGCATCCCACTCTTTGGTCCACAGGAAGGAGAAACCAAATTTCTGAATGCTCGGCCAGGAGGAAAAGATCAGGGACACGATAATGCCGCCCAGCAGCAATAGCACAATCAGCGCAGCCAGTTTGACCAGGGCGCTGAAAATCATGTCACCTTTTTTACCCGGAGGGTTAAATGCAGGCTTGGTTGCAGCCATAAATTACTCTTCTTTTTGAGACGTTTTACGAATATGCCCGGTGGCGCTGGCGCTTACCGGGCCTACAGTCTGAACCGTAGGGCGGGTAGGCGTTAACGCCGCCCGCCATCTTCGTTAACTATATCCTGTTAGTACAGTGCTTTACCGCTGCTGTCTTTCACGTTGGTTTTCCATGCAGCACGAATCTGCTCAACCACGCTGTCTGGCAGGCTGGCGTAATCCAGGTCATTAGCCTGTTTGCCGCCGTTTTTGTATGCCCAGTCGAAGAACTTCAGCACTTCAGCACCCTGCTCAGGTTTCTTCTGATCTTTGTGGACCAGAATGAAGGTGGTGGAAGTGATTGGCCATGCATCATCGCCTTTCTGGTTGGTCAGGTCCTGAGCGAAGGATTTGCTCCAGTCAGCGCCTTTGGCGGCGTTGGCGAAGTTCTCTTCGGTCGGGCTAACCGGTTTGCCGTCAGCAGAGACCAGTTTGGTGTAGGCCAGATTGTTCTGCTTAGCGTAGGCGTACTCTACGTAGCCGATGGAGCCAGGCAGACGCTGCACGAATGCGGCGATGCCGTCATTGCCTTTACCGCCCAGGCCGGTTGGCCAGTTAACGGTAGAGCCGGAACCCACTTTAGATTTCCACTCTTCGTTAACTTTCGCCAGGTAGCTGGTGAATACGAAGGAGGTACCTGAACCGTCGGCGCGGCGAACCACAGCGATATTCTGCGAAGGCAGCTTAACGCCCGGGTTCAGCTTAGTGATGGCTTCGTCGTCCCATTTTTTGATTTTGCCCAGGTAGATGTCGCCCAGGGTTTTGCCGTCCAGCACCAGCTCGCCTGATTTCAGGCCAGGGATGTTAACGGCCAGCACAACGCCGCCGATCACGGTCGGGAACTGGAACAGGCCTTCCTGATTCAGTTTCTCATCAGACAGCGGAGCGTCGGATGCGCCGAAATCAACGGTATTCGCGGTAATTTGTTTTACGCCACCGGAGGAGCCGATACCCTGATAGTTAACCTTGTTGCCGGTTTCTTTCTGGTAGGTATCCGCCCATTTGGCATACACCGGCGCAGGGAAGGTTGCACCAGCGCCAGTCAGGCTTGCTGCTGCGAAGGCAGAGAAAGCGCTCAGAGATAAGGTCGCGGCGACAACAGTTGCGACAGTGGTACGCATAACTTTCATAATGTCTCCTGCAAGGATTTCGTAAATCATTGTTTAAGTGGCTACGATGAGCAAAATAGGACAAACAGGTGACAGATAAATGTACGAATTATGACAGTTTTATGACAAAGAAAATTTCACTTAAAAACAAGTCAAACTCTCTTTATTTATCAAGAGATTACCAGATAACATGACAGCCTGTTTTCAGTAATATTTTCTTTATGTGACACTGATAAAATAGCTGAAAATGACGGATTGTCATAAAAAAGGCCCCACCGGATGGTGGAGCCTGGAAGGATTATTCTACGGTAACGGATTTCGCCAGGTTACGCGGCTGGTCAACGTCGGTGCCCTTGATCAGCGCGACGTGGTAAGCCAGCAGCTGCAGCGGTACGGTGTAGAAGATCGGCGCAATCACCTCTTCCACATGCGGCATCTCGATGATGTGCATGTTGTCGCTGCTGGCGAAACCGGCATCTTTATCCGCGAAGACATACAGAACACCGCCACGGGCGCGCACTTCTTCGATGTTAGATTTCAATTTTTCCAGCAGTTCGTTGTTTGGTGCCACGACAATAACCGGCATATCCGCGTCGATCAGCGCCAGCGGGCCGTGTTTCAGTTCCCCTGCGGCGTAAGCTTCAGCGTGGATGTAGGAGATCTCTTTCAGCTTCAGCGCGCCTTCCAGCGCAATCGGGTACTGATCGCCACGACCCAGGAACAGGGCATGGTGTTTGTCAGAGAAGTCTTCAGCCAGCGCTTCAATGCGTTTGTCCTGAGACAGCATCTGCTCGATACGGCTCGGCAGCGCCTGCAGGCCGTGCACGATGTCGTGCTCAACGGAAGCATCCTGGCCTTTCAGACGAGCCAGTTTTGCCACCAGCATCAGCAGAACGGTCAGCTGAGTGGTAAACGCTTTGGTGGAGGCCACGCCGATTTCGGTGCCCGCTTTGGTCATCAGCGCCAGATCGGACTCACGCACCAGCGAGGAGCCCGGCACGTTACAGATTGCCAGCGAGCCCAGGTAGCCTAGCTCCTTAGACAGACGCAGCGCCGCCAGGGTATCCGCCGTTTCGCCAGACTGGGAAAGGGTGATCATCAGGCTGTTACGACGCACCGCGGATTTGCGATAGCGGAATTCAGAGGCAATTTCCACGTCGCACGGCACGCCAGCCAGAGATTCAAACCAGTAGCGAGAGACCATACCGGAGTTGTAAGAGGTACCGCAGGCCACGATCTGAATGTGCTCAACCTTGCCCAGCAGCTCGTTGGCGTTTGCGCCCAGCTCGCTCAGATCCACCTCACCGTGGCTGATGCGCCCGGTCAGGGTGTTTTTAATCGCGTTTGGCTGCTCGTAGATCTCTTTCTGCATGTAGTGACGGTAGGCGCCTTTGTCGCCCGCGTCGTACTGCAGGTTTGATTCGATCTCCTGACGCTTAACCTGCTCGCCTTTGGTGTCGAATACGGTCACGCTGCGACGCGTAACTTCGGCAATGTCGCCCTCTTCCAGGAAGATGAAGCGGCGGGTAACCGGCAGCAGCGCCAGCTGGTCGGAAGCGATAAAGTTTTCGCCCATGCCCAGACCGATCACCATTGGGCTACCGGAACGCGCGGCCAGCAGCGTGGACGGATCGCGGGAGTCCATAATTACCGTGCCGTAAGCACCGCGCAGCTGAGGGATAGCGCGCAGCACCGCTTCACGCAGCGTACCGCCCTGTGCCAGCTCCCAGTGTACGAGGTGAGCAATCACTTCGGTGTCAGTTTCAGAGACAAAGGTATAGCCGCGCGCTTTCAGCTCTTCGCGCAGCGGTTCGTGGTTTTCGATAATGCCGTTATGCACTACCACAATGTGTTCAGACACATGCGGGTGCGCGTTGCCTTCAGACGGCTCGCCGTGGGTCGCCCAGCGGGTATGCGCGATACCGGTGCCACCGTGCAGGGAATGTTCTTCCGCGGCCTGGGCCAGCATTTGCACTTTACCGAGACGACGCAGACGGGTCATATGACCTTCTGCATCAACAACGGCCAGACCGGCAGAGTCATAGCCACGGTATTCCAGACGACGTAAACCTTCGAGAAGGATTTCAGCAATATCACGCTGCGCAACTGCGCCAACAATTCCACACATAGTTAGATTTCCTGATTATGGCGTTATGCCATGCGTTGTCGCTGACCTGTATTTGCCCTTTCCGGGCGCCCCGAGCCTTGTAGAGAGTGGGGTTATTGTTATGGGTACTGCCTGTGGGGGGAGGATTATATTATCCCCTCACCCCGGCCCTCTCCCCATAGGGGTGAGGGGTGTATATTGTCGTTACTTTTTCTTCACCGGGCGTTTCCAGCCCTGCTTGTGTACCTGTGGCACGCGGCTTAACACTAACTCGTTATCCGCTACGTCGCGCGTTACGGTCGTTCCGGCAGCAATGGTCACGCCATTACCTACAGTGACGGGCGCCACCAGCTGCGTGTCTGAGCCAACAAACACGTCGTCGCCGATGATGGTTTTAAACTTATTGGCACCGTCATAGTTACAGGTGATGGTACCTGCACCAATGTTCACGTTATCGCCAATTTCTGCATCGCCCAAATAGGTCAGATGACCAGCCTTGGAGCCTTTGCCCAGACGCGCTTTTTTCATTTCGACGAAGTTGCCCACGTGAGCGCCTTCCAGCAGCTCGGCGCCCGGGCGCAGACGCGCAAATGGACCGATGGTGCACGCCGCTTCAAGATGCGCATCTTCCACCACGCTGTACGGGCTGATTTCGCAGTCGTCACCGATAATGCTGTTTTTAATCACGCAGCCGGCGCCAATTTTGACGCGATTGCCCAGCGTCACGTTACCCTCCAGGATAACGTTAGTATCAATTTCAACGTCGCGCCCGTGGGCCAGCGTGCCGCGCAGATCGAAACGCGCAGGATCGCGCAGCATCACGCCCGCCAGCAGCAGCTTTTCAGCCTGCTCGGCCTGGTAAATACGCTCAAGGCGGGACAGCTGCAAACGGTTGTTAACCCCGTCCGTTTCGCTGATGCGTGCCGGATGAACGGCGGCAATTTCACGCCCTTCACGGTACGCCATCGCAATAATATCGGTAATGTAGTACTCACCCTGGGCGTTGTTGTTGTCGAGCTTCGACAGCCAGCGCTTCAGATCGGCACCGTTCGCAATCAGGATACCGGTGTTGATCTCCTGAATTTTACGCTGCGCTTCGCTGGCATCTTTATGCTCGACAATTCCCGTCACGTTGCCGTTTTCACGGGTAATACGGCCATAGCCGCTCGGATCGTCCAGTACAACGGTTAGCAACCCAATGCCGCCCTGCGGTTTGGCTTCACGCAGGCGAGTCAGGGTTTCTACAGAAATCAACGGGACGTCGCCGTAAAGCATAAGGATATCTTCGTCATCGGCGAAGAAGGGTGCAGCCTGCTGCATTGCGTGACCGGTACCGAGCTGTTCTGCCTGTAGCACCCAGTTGAGCTTATCGTCATGCAGCGTTTTTTTCAGCAAATCACCGCCATGGCCATAAACCAGATGTACCTGGCTGGCACCTAATTCATTTGCTGCATCAATGACATGCTTCACCATAGGCTTTCCTGCCAGTGTGTGGAGCACTTTAGGAAGATCGGAATACATGCGGGTGCCTTTGCCAGCGGCAAGGATGACCACGCTCATCGCATTATTCAACATACGCGTCCTGACTGTAATTTATGTGAGAAGTTAAACCCTTTGATGTTGAAAATTCTACATATTTTGCGCAAAAAAATGGAGTGGTGTTAAAACGTTCAACATCGGCCTGTAATGGCTATTTGAGGCCATCTTTAGGGGCTGAGTAAACCCCTTTTTCTCTGGAATATAGCATTCCCACGGTAAGTAACCAGCAGCGACAACAGGTTAGCTATTTTTTTGCTGCATGAATAAAGTTCAGCCCCTGGACGGAGCCATAAAAAAAGCCAGCCTGGGAACCAGACTGGCTTTTGTGCTTTTCAAGCCGGTGTTACATCGCTTTTTTGGTCAACTCGATAACGCGCAGTTTGGCGATCGCTTTGGCCAGCTCCACAGACGCCTGAGCGTAATCCACGTCACCATGAGAGCTGCTAATGTGCTCTTCAGCCTTACGCTTCGATTCCAGGGCTCGCGCTTCGTCGAGATCCTGGCCACGAATAGCGGTATCGGCCAGAACGGTCACACTGCCAGGCTGCACTTCAAGAATGCCGCCGGACAGATAGATAAACTCTTCGTGACCGAACTGTTTAACGATGCGGATCACACCAGGCTTAATGGCGGTGAGCAGCGGTGCGTGACCCGGGAAAATACCCAGTTCACCTTCACTACCCGTTACCTGGATTTTCTCGACCAGACCAGAGAACATTTGTTGCTCTGCGCTGACGACGTCCAGGTGGTAAGTCATTGCCATATCACCCTCCGATTAAGGCGTTAAAGTTTTTTGGCTTTTTCCACGGCTTCTTCGATGGAACCAACCATGTAGAACGCCTGCTCTGGCAGGTGATCGTATTCGCCTTCCATGATGCCTTTAAAGCCACGGATGGTGTCTTTCAGGGAAACGTATTTACCTGGAGAACCGGTGAATACTTCCGCAACGAAGAACGGCTGGGACAGGAAGCGCTGAATCTTACGCGCGCGTGCTACCACCAGTTTGTCTTCTTCAGACAGTTCATCCATACCCAGGATGGCGATGATGTCTTTCAGTTCCTGGTAACGTTGCAGCAGGGACTGTACGCCACGCGCGGTGTCGTAGTGTTCCTGACCAACAACCAGTGGATCCAGCTGACGGCTGGTGGAGTCCAGCGGGTCAACGGCCGGGTAGATACCCAGAGACGCGATCTGACGGCTCAGTACCACGGTTGCATCTAAGTGAGCAAAGGTGGTTGCTGGAGATGGGTCAGTCAGGTCATCCGCAGGTACGTATACCGCCTGAACGGAGGTGATAGAACCGGTTTTGGTAGAGGTGATACGTTCCTGAAGAACACCCATCTCTTCCGCAAGCGTTGGCTGATAACCTACCGCAGAAGGTATACGACCCAGCAGTGCGGATACTTCCGTACCGGCCAGGGTATAACGGTAGATGTTATCAACGAACAGCAGAACGTCACGGCCTTCGTCACGGAACTTCTCAGCCATAGTCAGACCAGTCAGCGCTACGCGCAGACGGTTTCCTGGTGGCTCGTTCATCTGGCCGTAAACCAGGGAAACTTTGTCCAGAACGTTGGAGTCGGTCATTTCGTGGTAGAAGTCGTTACCCTCACGAGTACGCTCACCTACGCCCGCAAACACGGAGTAACCGGAGTGCTCGATCGCGATGTTACGGATCAGCTCCATCATGTTTACGGTTTTACCTACACCCGCACCACCGAACAGACCAACTTTACCGCCCTTCGCGAACGGACACATCAGGTCGATAACTTTGATGCCGGTTTCCAGCAGTTCCTGAGAGCTGGACAGCTCTTCGTAGGAAGGTGCCGCGCGGTGGATAGCCCAACGCTCTTCTTCACCGATGTCGCCTTTCATGTCGATTGGCTGACCCAATACGTTCATGATACGACCCAGTGTTGCTTTACCTACCGGGACTTCGATCGGGTGCTCAAGGTCTTTAACTTCCAGACCACGACGCAGACCGTCGGAAGAACCCATGGCGATGGTACGCACGATACCGCCGCCGAGCTGCTGCTGAACTTCCAGCACCAGGCTCTCGTTACCATTCTGTACCTCAAGCGCGTCGTACACGCGTGGTACGGCGTCCTGAGGGAACTCGACGTCCACCACGGCGCCGATTACCTGGACAATCTTTCCAGTAGCCATCTTGAATCCTCTACGTAATTCGTAAACCTGGTTAAACCGCGGCGGCCCCCGAGACGATCTCGGTGAGTTCCTGAGTAATGCTGGCCTGACGAGCTTTGTTGTAAACCAACTGCAGCTCTTTAATCAGGCTGCCGCCATTATCGGTCGCGGCTTTCATCGCCACCATTCGTGCGGCCTGCTCGCTGGCCAGGTTTTCTACAACGCCCTGATAAACCTGAGATTCAACGTAACGACGCAGCAGGGTATCCAGCAGCGGTTTCGGATCGGGTTCATACAGGTAATCCCAGGCTTTCTGTTTCAGCTCGTCATCTTCTGATGCCGGTAAAGGCAGCATCTGAGTGAGCGTTGGCACCTGAGACATGGTGTTAATAAATTTGTTGCTGACAACGTACAGTCTGTCCAGACGGCCTTCATCATAGGCCTGCAACATCACTTTAACCGGGCCGATCAGTTCGGACAGGGACGGGTTATCACCCATACCGGTCACCTGAGCGACAATGTTGCCGCCAACGGAGTTAAAGAAAGAGACGCCTTTAGAGCCAATCAGTGCCAGATCGCACTGAACGCCTTTATCGGACCAGCCTTTCATATCCGCCAGCAGTTTTTTGAACAGGTTAATGTTCAAGCCGCCACACAGACCACGGTCAGTCGACACCACCAGGTAGCCTACGCGCTTAACGTCGCGTTCTTCCAGGTAAGGGTGCTTATATTCCAGATTACCGTTTGCAAGGTGACCAATCACTTTGCGCATGGTCTCTGCATAAGGACGGCTGGCCGCCATGCGATCCTGCGATTTACGCATTTTGGAAGCGGCGACCATCTCCATCGCTTTAGTGATCTTTTGCGTGTTCTGGACGCTTGCGATCTTACTACGTATCTCTTTTGCGCCGGCCATGAGCTTCTCCTCAATGCCAGGCGGCTTGTCCTGAGACAAGCCGCCGGACGATTACCAGGATTGGGTTGCTTTGAAGGAATCGAGGATAGCTTTCAGCTTGCCTTCGATTTCGTCGTTATAGCCACCGGTCTGGTTGATCTCTTGCATCAGCGGAGCGTGATCACGGTCGACGTAAGCCAGCAGAGCGGCTTCGAAGCTACCGATTTTCGCCAGTTCCACATCTTCGAGGTAACCGCGTTCAGCCGCGAACAGTACCAGGCCCTGCTGAGCAACAGACATTGGAGCGTACTGTTTCTGCTTCAGCAGCTCGGTCACTTTCTGACCGTGGCTCAGCTGTTTACGGGTTGCTTCGTCCAGATCGGATGCGAACTGAGAGAACGCAGCCAGTTCACGATACTGTGCCAGCGCGGTACGGATACCACCGGACAGTTTCTTGATGATCTTGGTCTGAGCAGCACCACCAACACGGGATACGGAGATACCCGGGTTAACCGCCGGACGAATACCGGAGTTAAACAGGTTGGTTTCCAGGAAGATCTGACCATCGGTAATGGAGATTACGTTAGTCGGAACGAACGCAGAAACGTCACCCGCCTGGGTTTCAATGATCGGCAGCGCGGTCAGAGAACCCGTTTTACCCTTCACTTCACCTTTGGTGAAGTTCTCGACGTATTCCGCGTTAACGCGGGAAGCACGCTCCAGCAGACGAGAGTGGAGGTAGAATACGTCGCCCGGGAATGCTTCACGTCCTGGTGGACGACGGAGCAGCAGGGAAACCTGACGATAAGCAACGGCCTGTTTAGACAGGTCATCGTATACGATCAGCGCATCTTCACCGCGGTCACGGAAGTATTCGCCCATTGCGCAACCGGCGTATGGTGCCAGGTATTGCAGTGCAGCGGATTCAGAAGCGGTAGCCACAACAACGATGGTGTTAGACAGCGCGCCGTGCTCTTCCAGTTTACGAACCACGTTGGAAATGGTGGACGCTTTCTGGCCGATAGCCACGTACACACATTTGATGCCGGAGTCACGCTGGTTGATGATGGCGTCGATTGCCATCGCGGTTTTACCGGTCTGACGGTCACCGATGATCAGTTCACGCTGACCACGACCGATTGGGATCATGGCATCAACGGACTTATAACCAGTCTGCACTGGCTGATCAACGGACTGACGGTCGATAACGCCCGGTGCGATAACTTCGATTGGGGAGAAGCCATCGTGCTCAACCGGACCTTTACCGTCGATTGGCGCACCCAGGGTGTTAACAACACGACCCAGCAGGCCACGGCCAACCGGCACTTCCAGAATACGGCCAGTACACTTAACCTTCATGCCTTCGGCGAGGTCAGCGTATGGACCCATCACAACTGCACCTACGGAGTCGCGCTCCAGGTTCAGTGCGATAGCGTAACGGTTACCCGGCAGGGAAATCATCTCACCCTGCATACAATCGGCCAGGCCGTGGATGCGGATAACACCGTCACTTACAGAAACAATAGTACCTTCGTTGTGAGCTTCACTCACAACACTGAACTGAGCAATGCGCTGCTTGATCAGTTCGCTGATTTCGGTGGAATTCAGTTGCATGCTCCAGTCCCCTTAAGACTGCAAGACGTCTGCAAGGCGCTCAAGACGGCCGCGTACGCTGCCATCAATGACCATATCACCCGAGCGGATGATTACGCCTGCCATTACAGACTTATCGATTTTGCAATTCAGCTTAACTTTGCGTGACAGACGTTTTTCCATCGCGGCAGTGATTTTCGCAAGCTGTTCGTCACTCAGTTCAGTCGCGGAAGTTACTTCAACTTCAGCGGTTGCTTCACTAAGGGCACGTAAGTGCTCAAACTGCTCGAGAACATCCGGGAGCACACGGAGACGACCATTTTCTGCCATTACCTTAATCAGGTTCTGGCCGTTGGCATCCAGTTGCTCTCCGCACACGGCGATAAACGACGCGGCGAGAGTTTCAGGTGCTAACGCACCGGAAAGCAACTCGGCCATTTGTTCGTTTTTCGTCACCTCAGCGGCAAACGCCAGCATGTTCTGCCAGCGATCGACATTTTGGTGTTCGACAGCAAAGTCAAAAGCTGCTTTGGCGTAGGGGCGAGCTACCGTAACAAATTCAGACATCAGCCCCTCCCTCCTTACAGTTCAGCGACAAGTTTGTCCACGATGTCGCTGTTAGCAGCTTCATCCACGGAACGTTCGATGATCTTCTCGGCGCCAGCAACAGCCAGAATCGCAACCTGCTTACGCAGTTCTTCACGAGCACGTTTACGCTCAGCTTCAATTTCAGCCTGAGCCTGTGTCACGATCTTAGTACGTTCCTGTTCTGCTTCAGCTTTGGCTTCGTCCAGGATCTGTGAACGGCGTTTGTTAGCCTGTTCAATGATTACCTGAGCTTCAGCTTTCGCTTTTTTCAGCTGGTCTGTCGCGTTGGCCTGTGCAAGGTCCAAATCTTTCTTAGCGCGTTCTGCGGAAGCCAGACCGTCAGCAATTTCTTTCTGACGTTTTTCGATGGCAGCCATTAAAGGCGGCCATACATACTTCATGCAGAACCAGACAAAGATAATAAACGCGATGGCCTGGCCGAGGATTGTTGCGTTCATGTTCACAGCACAATACCTCTTAAATTTCTGTGGCTTGGGGTTTTAAAACAACTACTACGCGACAGCAAACATCACGTACAGACCCAGACCTACAGCGATCATTGGGATTGCATCCACCAGACCCATAACGATAAAGAACTGAGTACGCAGCAGAGGAATCAGATCCGGTTGACGCGCTGCGCCTTCCAGGAATTTACCTCCGAGGATGCCGATACCGATCGCAGCACCGATAGCCGCCAGACCCATCATCACAGCGGCAGCCATGTACAGCAGATCCATATTCAGGTTTTCCATGACAGTCTCCAGTTTGTTTCAATTAAAACGTAGTAGTGTTGGTAAAAAATCAGTGCTCTTCAGACGCCATCGACAGATAGACGATCGTCAGAACCATGAAGATAAAGGCTTGCAGCGTAATGATCAGGATGTGGAAAATGGCCCATGGCACATTCAGAATCCACTGTGACCACCACGGCAGAAGACCCGCGATCAGAATGAAAATCAGCTCACCCGCATACATGTTGCCGAACAGTCGCAGACCCAGTGAAACAGGTTTGGACAGCAGGCTAACGCCTTCCAGGATCAGGTTGACCGGAATAAACGCCCAGTGGTTGAACGGCTGCAAGGTAAGCTCTTTCACAAAGCCGCTTACGCCTTTCATTTTGATGCTGTAGAAAAGAATCAGGATAAACACGCCCAGCGCCATCGACAGGGTGATGTTCACGTCCGCAGACGGAACCACGCGCAGAGCAGGCAGACCGAAGACATGCTCGCCGATCCACGGCAGGAAATCGATAGGCAGAAGGTCCATCAGGTTCATCAGGAACACCCAAACGAACACGGTCAGGGCCAGCGGAGCAATCAGCTTGCTCTTACCATGGTACATGTCTTTCACGCTGCCATGAACGAAGCCGATGATCATCTCAACGAACGTCTGGAATTTCCCTGGAACACCGCTGGTCGCCTTTTTAGCAACGCTGCGGAACATGGCCAGGAACAGAAGACCCAAAACCACCGAGAAGAACATGGAGTCGATGTTGATCGTCCAGAAGGTGGCCGGGGGGTGATGTGGATCCACCAGCGAGAATGTACGCAGGTCCAACTGAAGGTTATTCAGATGGTGACCTATGTAATCCTGCGGCGTCATATTTTCTGAAGCCATGATGCCTTTTACCCTTTGTTATTGATTACAGCTGGAGCCAGAACTTGTACCACCAGCACCAAAACCCACGTTGCTATCAGCGGCATGAATACCACTTTCAAAACCGCCAGCGCCATCACCAGCAATGCAAAGGTCAGCAACACCTTACACACTTCGCCGAGAGCGAAGGACCAGGCCACGCGGCCTTTGGCAGGTGTATGCGCCTGATGACGCCAGGCAAAAATCATAAACAACACGTTTGGCAGCACTACCGCCAAACCCCCGCACGCGGCGGAGATGCCCCAGAAGGGGTCTTTGAGGCTAAACAGCAGTCCACTTGCTATCACAGCCAGAAACTGAATGAACAGAAGCTTACGAGCAACGTTTCTACTCAAGAGCGACACAGACATCACGTTTTTACTCCTGCTCCCTTCGAGGTATGCCGCGTGTCGTATAAAACGTCCTTTAAGGCTCAGAGTCAAGCATCAAAAAGCGGTCAAATTATACGGTGCGTACCCGTGATTTCAAACATTAAGTAGCGAAAAGGTGAATAAATGTTTAAATATTTTTCCCCAGCGCTATTTTTCAACTTTTGACCAAAGCGTCGACCTTCAGGCGAAACTGCAAACAGCGCGAAAACGTTGATGATAAAGCGTGCACAAGATCACAAATTGCACATTTGCGATAAAGTTGTATTTATCAAAGACGTAAAACGCTTTATTCCATCTTTATGAAATTCAAGATAAAAATTCGCAACTATTTTTAAAACAGGCTTATCTACAACAAAAACCTTTTATTGACATTCTTAATAAATATTTAACATCACATTCTGGTTGCCAGCACCCACTTTTAGCAGGCTGATATTTTCATTGTTGATTATCTTCATGGTGAATGAATAAGATAAGGTTAACCACAAGAAAATCCATAGTAACAACAAGGTTAAATTAACCAGCGTCCGTTCTGGCTGGAAGTGCTGTTTTTTAACACGATCAGAACAGCACAAATTCCACATTTTTTATTAATTTTTTAAAAAGAGTTTGGCTTAATTATAACCAGATGGCGCTCGCCATCGAGCTGAGGAATCTGGAGTTTCTCAATGGATTCGACAGTATAGCCGTCCGGAAGCAGCTCAATTTCATCACCCGGCAGTTGACCTTTAAGCGCATAAAAACGGCCATTTTCTGCAGGCAGGTGCTTACACCAGCTCACCATATCGTTGAGCGAGGCAAAGGCACGGCTGATAACCCCGTCAAACGGCGGCTCTGCCGGAAACGCTTCTACCCTGCTCTGCACGGGCGTAATGTTTTCCAGCTTCAGTTCATGCTGGACCTGGCGTAAAAAGCGAACGCGCTTGCCCAGGCTATCCAGCAGCGTGAAATGACTCTCCGGACGGACAATGGACAACGGAACCCCCGGCAGGCCCGGACCCGTACCTACGTCGATAAAACGTTCACCGTTAAGATACGGCGCCACCACGATGCTATCGAGAATATGGCGAATCAGCATCTCGTTGGGATCGCGTACGGAAGTCAGGTTGTACGCTTTGTTCCATTTGTTCAGCATATCGACGTAGGCCACCAGCTGGTTTTTCTGGTGATCGGTGAGCGAAATACCTGCCTGTTCCAGCAGACGAGAGAGTTTATTGAGCACGGTGAATACCTGTTGAGATACTTAAGCGGCGGGTGACGCTTCGCTAACCCGCCCTACGGGGTTCAGTAAGCCCGGTAAGCGCAGCGCCACCGGGCAATATTCAGGGCATTACGCACTACGGCGGAGCATGCCCTGCTTTTTCAACCACACCAGCAGAATCGAAATCGCGGCGGGTGTGACGCCGGAGATACGCGAGGCCTGGCCAATCGACACAGGTTTGTGATCGTTCAGCTTAGCGATCACTTCGTTGGAAAGGCCCGTCACCTGACGATAGTCCAGCATTTCCGGCAGCAGCGTATTTTCGTTGCGCTGCTGTTTCTCGATCTCATCCTGCTGGCGCGCGATGTAACCTTCGTATTTCACCTGAATTTCGACCTGCTCAGCCGCTTCAGCGTCTTCCAGGCCCGGCGCGAACGCCGTCAGTTTGACCAGGTTCTCATACGTGACTTCCGGACGACGCAGCAGATCTTCACCGCTGGCCTCACGCGAAAGCGGCGCAGTTAAGTGAGCGTTTACTTCGGCAGCGGTTTCCGCCTGCGGGTTTACCCATGTGGTTTTCAGGCGCTGACGTTCCTGCTCAATGCGTTCCAGCTTCTCGTTGAAGCGCGCCCAGCGTTCGTCATCCACCAGACCCAGCTCGCGGCCCATTTCGGTCAGACGGAGGTCGGCGTTGTCTTCGCGCAGCATCAGGCGATATTCCGCGCGAGAGGTAAACATACGGTACGGTTCTTTGGTACCCAGCGTGCAGAGATCGTCAACCAGCACGCCCAGATAAGCCTGGGAACGCCCCGGTGCCCAGCCTTCTTTCTCGGCAGAGAAACGGGCGGCGTTCAGACCGGCAAGCAGACCCTGCGCTGCGGCTTCTTCGTAGCCGGTCGTGCCGTTAATCTGGCCCGCGAAGAACAGACCCTGGATGAATTTGCTTTCCAGGGTTGGCTTCAGGTCACGCGGATCGAAGAAATCGTACTCAATAGCGTAGCCAGGACGAACGATTTTCGCGTTCTCCATGCCCTGCATTGAGCGCACTATCTGCATCTGCACGTCGAACGGCAGGCTGGTGGAGATGCCGTTTGGGTAAATTTCGTTAGAGGTCAGCCCTTCCGGCTCGAGGAAGATCTGATGCTGGTTACGATCGGCAAAGCGCATCACCTTGTCTTCGATCGACGGGCAGTAGCGTGGCCCGATCCCTTCGATCACGCCTGCGTACATTGGGCTGCGATCGAGGTTATTGCGGATCACGTCATGGGTTTTTTCGTTGGTATGCGTGATGTAGCACGGCACCTGCTGCGGATGTTGCGCCGCATTGCCCATGAACGAGAACACCGGCATCGGATTATCGCCGTGCTGCTGCGCCAGTACGCTGAAATCGATAGTGCGCGCATCAATGCGCGGCGGCGTACCGGTTTTCAGGCGGCTCACGCGCAGCGGCAGCTCGCGCAGACGACGTGACAGCGGAATGGACGGCGGATCGCCGGCGCGGCCACCGCTGTAGTTATCCAGACCGATGTGGATCTTGCCATCCAGGAATGTCCCGACGGTGAGCACCACCGCTTTAGCGCGGAACTTAAGCCCCATCTGGGTCACGGCACCCACAACACGATCGTTCTCAACGATAAGATCTTCAACCGCCTGCTGGAAGATCATCAGGTTCGGCTGGTTCTCCAGCGCGGTGCGCACGGCCTGACGGTAAAGCACGCGGTCTGCCTGTGCACGGGTGGCACGTACAGCCGGACCTTTACTCGCGTTTAGTATCCTAAACTGAATGCCAGCGCGATCGATCGCTTTCGCCATCAGGCCGCCAAGTGCATCCACTTCTTTTACCAGGTGTCCTTTCCCAATGCCGCCAATCGCCGGATTACAGGACATTTGTCCCAGCGTGTCGATATTGTGTGTCAAAAGCAGGGTCTGCTGACCCATTCGCGCTGCGGCCATTGCGGCCTCAGTGCCTGCGTGACCCCCGCCAATGATGATGACGTCAAAAGGATCCTGATAAAACATGGTGGTCTGCCTCGCGTAAAGCGGTATGAAAATGGATTGAAGCCCGGGCCGTGGATTCTACTCAACTTTAGTCTTTCGAGAAAGCATTGGGATCCTGGGCTATTAAAAAGAAGATCTTTTTATTTAGAGATCTGTTCTATTGTGATCTCTTATTAGGATCGCAGACCTTTGTGGATAAGTCCGATCCAATAAATAAGATCATGCAGTTAGGAAGGATCGTTTGCTGTGAATGATCGGTGATCCTGGACCGTATAAGCTGGGATCAGATCGCCACTTTATACACAGGGCGAAAACAGTCTCAGGGTTATACTTTGGATAACTACGGCTTAATACGAGCTTTTAACCAGAGTTATCCACATCTGATCGCGCGATCTTTAATCGTTTTTGAGTAAATTTTTCCATTCACCCAACCAGATCTCGGCTGGATCTTCCGGAATGTCATGATCGAGGATGTTGATCTTCGGCGTTTCACCCAGCTGTTTTGCTCCGCAAGCGGTCACCGCAGCTTCGACTTTCTCTATTGCACCACAGAACGTGTCATATTCACGGCTGCCGATCCCGACTGCGCCAAACCGGACGTTTGACAGATCGGGCTGTTGTTCCAGCAGTTCGTCATATAAAGGTTGCAGGTTATCCGGCAGATCGCCCGCGCCGTGCGTGGAGGTGATCAGCAGCCAGACCCCGTCAGTCGGGAGATCGTCAAGCAGCGGTCCGTGCAGGGTTTCCGTGGAAAAGCCCGCGTCTTCCAGCTTCTCGGCCAGATGTTCCGCTACATATTCAGCACCGCCAAGCGTGCTGCCGCTGATAAGAGTAATGTCCGCCATTGATCGCTCGCTCAGATTAAGAGGCGGACATTGTACGCTGTGAACGAGCTGGGATCTACCTGTGGAAAATGTGGGAATGAATTTGCCCGATCACGGGCGGATAGTACGCATGATCGGGTTTTGCAGGGAGATCAGCGTCTCGGTGGACTGAATTTCATCGATTGTTTGGATCTTGTTGATAAGTACCTGCTGAAGGGCGTCGATGGATCGGCACATCACCTTTATAAAGATGCTGTAGTGCCCGGTGGTGTAGTACGCCTCGGTGACCTCATCCAGCGCGTTCAGCTTCTCGAGCGCGGAAGGGTAATCTTTGGCACTTTTGAGAATAATGCCAATGAAGCAGCAAACGTCGTACCCGAGCTGCTTCGGGCTGACATCAATGCGCGCGCCGGTGATGATCCCTGCCTGCTTCATTTTCTCTACGCGCACGTGAATCGTCCCGGGGCTGACGCCAAACTGTTTCGCCAGTTCGGCATACGCGGTGCGCGCGTTGGCCATCAGCGCTTCCAGGATGCCGCGGTCCAGATTGTCGATCTGATAATTTTCCATAGCTTTTTCTTATGAAGATTAATGAATATGTCTATTCTAGCGCCTTATTTTAACGAATCAAAAGTGAAGGCGCCTTTTTGTTGATGGGTTATTGAATCAGGTGCCGGTTCTGTTGCTTAATCATTACTAACAGGACGCAGGAGTATAAATAATGAAAACCGCTTACATCGCAAAACAACGCCAGATCAGTTTCGTAAAATCCCATTTTTCTCGCCAGCTGGAAGAGAAGCTTGGCCTTATTGAAGTTCAGGCTCCGATTCTGAGCCGCGTGGGTGACGGGACGCAGGATAACTTGTCTGGTTGCGAAAAAGCGGTACAGGTGAAAGTGAAAACACTGCCAGACGCCCAGTTCGAAGTGGTTCATTCACTGGCGAAGTGGAAGCGTCAGACCCTGGGGCAACACGACTTCAGCGCGGGCGAAGGGCTCTACACGCACATGAAAGCCCTTCGCCCCGATGAAGACCGCCTCTCCCCGATTCACTCTGTCTACGTTGACCAGTGGGACTGGGAACGCGTAATGGGTGACGGCGAGCGCCACGTCGGTACGCTGAAATCTACCGTTGAGGCAATTTACGCGGGGATCAAAGCGACTGAAGCCGCCGTGAGCGAAGCGTTTGGCCTGGCACCTTTCCTGCCGGATACGATCCACTTTGTTCACAGTCAGGAATTGCTGAGCCGTTTCCCGGATCTGGATGCCAAAGGCCGTGAACGGGCGATCGCCAAAGAGCTGGGGGCGGTATTCCTGATCGGCATTGGCGGCAAACTCTCTGACGGTAAACGTCATGACGTCCGCGCGCCGGATTATGATGACTGGAGCACCGTGGGCGAGAGCGAGTATGCCGGTCTGAACGGCGACATTCTGGTCTGGAACCCGATACTGGAAGATGCGTTTGAACTCTCGTCTATGGGGATCCGCGTGGATGCCGAAGCGCTGAAGCGTCAGCTGGCCATTACCGGAGATGAAGATCGTCTGAAGCTGGAGTGGCACCAGGCGCTGCTGCGCGGTGAAATGCCGCAGACCATCGGTGGCGGTATTGGCCAGTCTCGTCTGACCATGCTGCTGCTGCAGCTGTCCCACATTGGCCAGGTGCAGTGTGGCGTCTGGCCGCAGCAGGTACGTGAAAGCGTCGGCTCTCTTCTTTAACTAGCGTCGCCAGCGTCTGAGCAGGCGGCTACGCAGCCCGGTATCAAAGCGCCAGATATGATCGAAGATGCGCATGATGCCGGGTTTTCCATGGGCCGACATCGCCACCGCATGAAAACGGTGCTGGTGAACGCGCTGCATCTCCTTCACCTTATTCACCACATCGTCCGGCAGCCGCTGGGCAATAAAATCGGAAATCACCACCGCATCCGCGTCGTACCAGTCGCCGCCCTGCATGCGTTCAATGATGCTGCGAAAACAGCTGGCCAGATCGGTGCCCCCGCGAAAGCGCTGGCTTAAAAAGCGGATCGCCTGCTCCAGTCCCTGTGAGCTGGTCAGTTCGTATCCCACCACTTCGCTGGAAAATAACATGATGTAGCAGCGACGGCGGTCGGCAAGCGCCACGCGCATCAGTGCCAGGCAGAACGCCTTTGCGCACTGTTCATTGAAGCCCCCCATCGATCCGGACGTATCCACGCAGACAATAAAAGGCCCGCGCGGCTGCTCGTCAAAGTCCTGATGCACAACCGGGCGCTGGCCGATCTTCTCGCGCCAGGCTTCGCCATGCAGCCGATAGGTGAGCAGCTGTTTTTCCACCAGCCGACGATAAAACTCGTACTCCAGTTCGGTCATTCCCAGCGTGCCGAGTTCCGTAGGCAGCAGGCGCAGGATGTCATCACCTTGCTGTAATCCATCCACCTGCTCCGGCACGGTGGAGGGTTCGCGTACCAGCGTGCGGAAGGTTTCCATCGGCGCATCTTTCTTTGGGACCGATTTGGCCTCCCGGGAGCGGCCCAGCTGTTCCGCGAGCTTCATCAGCTCCGGCTGCTCTGCCAGAAAGTCGCCGTACTTCACGATCAGCTGATAATCGCCACGCTTTAGCTGCCCGGCACTCATATCCCAGAGCCGTCCGGCAGCGTTTTCATTCTCCACCAGCACCTGTTCCAGCTGGCCGCTTAACGTCATTCGCTCCTGCACTTCGCTGAGCAGCTGTTCGCGCTCCTCCTCCAGCAGCTGCTGGTTAAGGGTCGTGGCCTGCACCACAAGGCTCAGCCGCCAGCGCTGTAAAAAAAGCGTGTGCAGCGCGGGCGTGAAGGTAGGGTTGTCCGTGACCAGCGCTCTGGCCTGGCCGGCAAACGGGGATTGAACGTTATCAAGCAGAGCCAGGGTTTGCTGAAGCCGGGCAATAAACTGCGGCGTAGAAAGCCGCTGGCACTGCTGATAGCCGGCAACTTCCTCTGTCAGCTCCGGCGGAACTTCCGTCTCCTTAAACCGCTGCCGCAGGTTATCGCGCCAGCGTGGGAGATCGTCCGTCATTGCCCTTTTGAGCTTCGGGAATTTTTCAAAGAAGGCCGCCAGCTGCGGTGAAGCAAGCAGGGTGATAACAACCTCTTCGATTAAACCATCCTCGCTAACCGCCAGCATGACGTTGAGCGTGTCCAGCGTTAGCATTGACGCGCCTGTTTGATCTGCGCGCCAACGTCCTGAAGGCTGGCTTCAATGCGGCCCAGCCAGTCGCTATGGATAAAGAGGCATTTCTGCTGCTCGCTGAAGCGCGTGTGCTGCCGGTGCCATTCGGCATCCAGCGCTTCCAGCTGCTGTTTGATCTCCTCCGGGATACTGTCGGAGGCCGTGCCCGGCAGCGCAAGGCGCGATCCCTGAAGGCTGACGTCGCGGATCACCAGATGCTGGCTGCTGTCGACTTCCATCGTCAGCGGCTGGGCAAAGCCAATTCCGTTGAGCTTGCCGCGGATCTCGCCGCCTTTATCCAGCCACTGCGCCAGCGCGACACGTTCGATCGTCACGTGCACTACCTGCATATCATGCAGCTTCAGCTGCTGCTGAAGAAGCAGGGTGAGCGAGTCATCGGTCAGTTCGGCCGGCAGTTCATAGTGCGGCTTACGGGCGAACATCCCGCCGAGGCGGTTCACCTTTAGCGCGGTTTTATCGCTTTGCTGCTGCTGGAGCTGGAGGCGGCGTTGGGCAATCGCTCCCAGCTGGTTAAGCATCGACTGCTGGCCCCACGCGTGTCCGGTCATCAAAACGTCCAGCTGCTGCTGCATCAGGTTCATCCCTTCGGCGTCGTGCCACAGGCAGTCTTTCAGCAGGATCAGATCGACTGGCGCGACGGCATCGCGACCGCTGAACAGCGCGCTTGCCTGAAGCAGGCGAATCGCTTTTTTCCAGCGACGATCGGAGACATACGGCGCGGAAGGCAGCAAATCAAGCTGCTGGCGCAGCATGAAGATAAGCTCAAATACGCTATCCGGCAGCTTTATCTTGCCGATCTCCTCCTGCCACTGGTGGTATTCCTCGTCCGTCACCTGCAATGACGCTGCCACCGGGTTTTCGTTTTCGTCCTGCTGGCTCACCAGCATTGAACGGAAGTTCGACTTGTCCTGCACTTTATCCAGCCACAGGCGGATCAGCATGCGGTCATACAGCGCTTCCAGGCTGCTGTCGTCTTCGGGCAGTTCGTTTGACGCTGCCACCAGCAGGCGCATGGGGATCTTCTCTTCGCTCGCGCCGTTGCGGAACCGGCGTTCGTTGATCGCCGTCAGCAGGGTGTTCAGTATGGCCGGACCGGCTTTCCAGATCTCATCAAGAAAGACGATTTCGGCTTCAGGGAGATAGCCCGCCGTCAGACGCTCATAGCGTCCCTCATCCTTTAACGCCTGAATAGAGAGCGGCCCGAACACTTCTTCCGGCGTGGAGAAACGGGTCATCAAATACTCAAATGCGCGGGCGTTCTGGAATGCGAACTTGAGGCGGCGCGCGATCAGGCTTTTGGCAATGCCCGGCGGTCCCAGCAGAAATACGCTTTCACCGCTCAGCGCCGCCAGTAAACAGAGGCGAATGGCGTGGCTACGCTCGAAAAGGCCTTTCTCCAGCGCGCTGCTGAGGCGGGAAATTCTTTCTGCTAATAAATGTGAGTGAGCCATAATAGTTTTGCATCCTTTCGCCGTCGTGGCGGCTAATTGAAGCGAGTATAGACGTTTCGGTCTGGCCTGATAATAGGCTGAAGTGCGGCGCTATTTTCTTTGCGCTACATTAATGCGGCAGCATTTAGGGGTACGATTTTGCATTGAATCGTGCATACTGTGCGCTTTTTGTGGGCCAAGGGACTAAGCACACATTTGTTATTCAAACGAAAAGACTGGTCTATGAGCACTGATAATAAGCAATCATTACCCGCAGTAACGCTTGCGGCGATCGGGGTTGTCTACGGTGATATCGGCACCAGCCCGCTTTATACGCTTCGTGAATGTTTGTCCGGTCAGTTTGGTTTTGGTGTAGAGCGCGACGCCGTATTTGGTTTCCTCTCGCTCATCTTCTGGCTGCTAATCCTGGTAGTTTCCGTTAAGTATCTCTCTTTCGTTATGCGTGCTGATAACGCGGGCGAGGGCGGTATTCTGACCCTGATGTCCCTTGCCGGACGCAATACGTCGGCAAGAATGACCTCCGTGCTGGTCATTATCGGCCTGATAGGCGGCAGCTTCTTCTATGGGGAAGTGGTGATAACGCCGGCGATTTCGGTGATGTCAGCCATAGAGGGGCTGGAGATTGTCGCGCCGCAGCTTGATACGTGGGTCGTTCCACTCGCTATTATCGTGCTGACACTGCTGTTTGCCATACAAAAACACGGTACCGGTCTGGTGGGCAAGCTGTTCGCTCCTATTATGCTGGCCTGGTTCCTGATCCTGGCGGCGCTGGGCTTGCGCAGCATTATTGCCAACCCGGATGTCCTGCATGCGCTGAACCCGATGTGGGCGGTGCATTTCTTCCTGGAATATAAAGTGGTGTCGTTCGTGGCGCTGGGTGCGGTGGTGCTTTCCATTACCGGCGTCGAGGCGCTGTATGCGGATATGGGCCACTTCGGGAAACTCCCTATCCGCGTAGCGTGGTTTAGCCTTGTCCTGCCTTCACTGGTGCTGAACTACTTCGGCCAGGGCGCGCTGTTGCTTGAACATCCTGAAGCGATTAAAAACCCGTTCTTCCTGCTGGCTCCTGACTGGGCGCTGGTCCCAATGCTGATCCTGGCGACGCTGGCGACGGTGATTGCCTCTCAGGCGGTGATCTCCGGCGTGTTCTCCCTGACGCGTCAGGCTGTGCGTCTGGGCTATCTCTCCCCGATGCGCATTATTCATACCTCGGAGATGGAGTCAGGCCAGATCTACATTCCGTTCGTCAACTGGCTGCTCTATTTTGCTGTGGTGATTGTTATCGTCAGCTTCGAGCACTCCAGTAACCTGGCGGCGGCGTATGGTATCGCCGTGACCGGAACGATGGTGTTGACCTCTCTGCTCTCCACCACGGTGGCGTACCGTAACTGGCACTGGAATAAGTTCCTGGTCGGGCTGATCCTGGCCGGTTTCCTCTGCATCGACGTACCGCTGTTCTCAGCAAACCTCGACAAGATTGTCTCCAGGGGCTGGCTGCCGCTGACGCTGGGCCTGGTGATGTTTATTGTGATGACGACGTGGAAGAGCGAGCGTTTCCGCCTGCTGCGTCGTATGCACGAGCATGGTAACTCTCTGGAAGCGATGATCGCCTCGCTGGAGAAATCCCCGCCGGTGCGCGTGCCGGGTACCGCGGTGTATATGTCTCGCGCGCTGAACGTGATCCCGTTTGCGCTGATGCATAACCTCAAGCACAACAAGGTGCTACACGAGCGCGTGATCCTGCTGACGCTGCGCACCGAAGACGCGCCGTATGTACACAACGTGCGTCGCGTGCAGATTGAGCAGCTATCGCCGACCTTCTGGCGCGTGGTGGCGAGCTACGGCTGGCGCGAAACGCCGAACGTGGAAGAGGTGTTCCACCGCTGCGGCCTGGAAGGGTTAAGCTGCCGCATGATGGAGATATCGTTCTTTATGTCGCACGAGTCGCTGATCATCGGAAAACGCCCATGGTATCTGCGCCTGCGCGGCAAGCTGTACTTGATCCTGCAGCGTAACGCCCTGCGCGCCCCTGACCAGTTTGAAATCCCGCCTAACCGCGTGATTGAGCTGGGGACGCAGGTCGAGATTTAAGCCTCCGTGTGGCCTGATGCGCTTTCCAGAGTAAGAGGGCGCAAACATAAAAAACGGTAACCTCAGGGTTACCGTTTTTGCATTTACCTTCTGCCTCATTTCACTTAGCGAAACGTTTCGACTTCGATCACAAATCCGTTACGTCATGATGGTTTTCTGAACACTCTTGCGGCTACACTGTTTTTAGCGAAACGTTTCGCTAGTGGAGCAAAAAATGAAGAAAGGCACAGTACTCAACTCAGAAATCTCATCGGTTATTTCCCGCCTTGGGCATACCGATACGCTGGTGGTTTGCGATGCAGGCTTACCGGTTCCGCGCAGCACAACCCGTATCGATATGGCGTTAACGCAGGGCGTACCCTCGTTTATGCAGGTACTGGAAGTGGTGACCGCGGAGATGCAGGTTGAGACGGCCATTCTCGCCGCGGAAATCAAACAACATAATCCGCAACTCCACGAAACGTTGCTCACGTTTATTGAGCAACTGCAACAGCACCAGGGAAACACCATTGAAATTCGTTACACAACGCACGAGAAGTTCAAACAACAAACCGCAGACAGTCAGGCGGTGATTCGCAGCGGGGAGTGTTCCCCGTATGCGAATATCATTCTCTGTGCTGGCGTCACCTTCTGAGGCCATCATGGACGCATTACTGCAACTCAAAGGGATCGATAAATCGTTCCCGGGCGTAAAAGCCCTCTCCGGCGCGGCGCTGAACGTTTATTCCGGACGCGTGATGGCGCTGGTGGGCGAGAACGGCGCCGGCAAATCCACCATGATGAAAGTGCTGACCGGGATCTATCAGCGCGATGCCGGTTCACTCGTCTGGCTGGGTAAAGAGACCACCTTCAACGGCCCGAAATCCTCGCAGGAAGCGGGTATCGGCATTATCCACCAGGAGCTAAACCTGATCCCGCAGCTCACCATTGCGGAGAACATCTTCCTGGGCCGCGAGTTCGTTAACCGGTTCGGAAAAATCGACTGGAAAACCATGTACGCCGAAGCGGACAAACTGCTGGCGAAGCTGAACCTGCGCTTTAAGAGCGACCGGCTGGTGGGGGACCTCTCCATCGGCGATCAGCAGATGGTGGAAATCGCTAAGGTGCTGAGCTTTGAGTCGAAGGTCATCATTATGGATGAACCGACCGACGCCCTGACCGATACGGAAACCGAATCCCTGTTCCGCGTTATCCGCGAGCTGAAATCGCAGGGCCGCGGCATAGTATATATCTCTCACCGCATGAAAGAGATCTTCGAGATCTGCGACGACGTCACCGTTTTTCGCGACGGCCAATTTATCGCCGAGCGCGAAGTGGCGACGCTGACGGAAGATTCGCTTATCGAAATGATGGTGGGACGCAAGCTTGAAGATCAGTATCCGCGTCTGGACAAAGCGCCGGGCGACATCCGCCTGAAGGTGGATAACCTCTGCGGGCCGGGCGTAAACGACGTGACCTTTACCCTGCGCCAGGGCGAGATCCTCGGCGTCGCAGGCCTGATGGGCGCGGGGCGCACCGAGCTTATGAAAGTGCTCTACGGCGCACTGCCGCGCACCAGCGGTTACGTCACTCTTGACGGCCACGAGGTGGTCACCCGCTCGCCGCAGGATGGCCTGGCGAACGGCATTGTCTATATCTCCGAAGACCGTAAGCGCGACGGCCTGGTGCTGGGCATGTCGGTAAAAGAGAACATGTCACTCACCGCGCTGCGCTATTTCAGCCGCAGCGGCGGCAGCCTGAAGCACAAAGATGAACAGCAGGCGGTCAGCGATTTTATCCGTCTCTTTAATGTTAAAACGCCGTCGATGGAGCAGGCGATTGGCCTGTTGTCCGGCGGTAATCAGCAGAAAGTGGCGATTGCCCGCGGGCTGATGACGCGCCCGAAAGTGCTGATCCTCGATGAACCAACCCGTGGCGTAGACGTGGGCGCCAAAAAAGAGATTTATCAGCTGATTAACCAGTTTAAGGCCGACGGTCTGAGCATCATTCTGGTCTCTTCCGAGATGCCAGAAGTATTAGGCATGAGCGATCGCATTATCGTCATGCATGAAGGGCATCTCGGCGGTGAATTCACTCGCGAGCAGGCCACCCAGGAAGTTCTGATGGCTGCCGCTGTGGGCAAGCTTAATCGCGTGAATCAGGAGTAAGAAGATGACTACCCAGGCTGTTTCTGGTCGCCGCTATTTCACAAAGGCATGGCTGATGGAGCAAAAATCGCTGATTGCCCTGCTGGTGCTGATCGCGATTGTATCGACCATGAGCCCGAACTTTTTTACCGTTAATAACCTGTTCAACATTCTTCAGCAGACTTCCGTAAACGCCATTATGGCGGTGGGGATGACGCTGGTGATTCTGACTTCGGGTATCGATCTGTCCGTCGGTTCCCTGCTGGCGCTCACCGGTGCGATTGCCGCGTCGATTGTCGGTATTGAAGTCAACGCGCTGGTGGCCGTTGCCGCTGCGCTGGCGACTGGCGCGGCGATTGGCGCGGTAACCGGCGTAATTGTGGCAAAAGGCCGCGTGCAGGCGTTTATTGCCACGCTGGTGATGATGCTGCTGCTGCGCGGCGTCACCATGGTGTACACCAACGGTAGCCCGGTGAATACCGGCTTTACCGAAAACGCCGATCTGTTTGGCTGGTTCGGTATCGGCCGTCCGCTGGGTATCCCGACGCCGGTCTGGATTATGGCTATCGTCTTCCTGGCGGCGTGGTACATGCTGCACCATACCCGTCTGGGCCGTTATATCTATGCGCTGGGCGGTAACGAAGCGGCAACGCGTCTGTCCGGCATCAGCGTTAATAAAGTCAAAATTATCGTTTACTCCCTGTGCGGCCTGCTGGCGTCTCTGGCGGGCATCATCGAAGTGGCGCGCCTCTCTTCCGCGCAGCCAACGGCGGGTACGGGGTATGAGCTGGATGCCATCGCGGCAGTGGTTCTGGGCGGTACCAGCCTTGCTGGCGGTAAAGGTCGCATTGTTGGGACATTGATCGGCGCACTGATCCTCGGTTTCCTGAATAATGGTTTGAATTTGTTAGGTGTTTCCTCCTATTACCAGATGATCGTTAAGGCAGTGGTGATTTTGCTGGCGGTACTGGTAGACAACAAAAAACAGTAACTGACGACACTACAGGACATCTTAGATATGAACATGAAAAAACTGGCTACCCTGGTTTCTGCTGTCGCGCTGAGCGCAACCGTAAGTGCTAACGCCATGGCGAAAGATACCATCGCGCTGGTTGTCTCAACCCTGAACAACCCGTTCTTCGTCTCCCTGAAGGACGGTGCGCAGAAAGAAGCGGACAAACTGGGCTACAACCTGGTGGTGCTGGACTCTCAGAACAACCCGGCAAAAGAGCTGGCGAACGTTCAGGACTTAACCGTTCGTGGTACCAAAATCCTGCTGATCAACCCAACCGATTCCGACGCGGTAGGTAACGCCGTGAAGATGGCAAACCAGGCGAAGATCCCGGTCATCACCCTTGACCGTCAGGCAACGAAAGGTGAAGTTGTCAGCCACATCGCGTCTGATAACGTACTGGGCGGTAAAATCGCCGGTGATTACATTGCGAAGAAAGCCGGAGAAGGCGCTAAAGTTATCGAACTACAGGGCATTGCCGGTACGTCCGCTGCGCGTGAGCGTGGTGAAGGCTTCCAGCAGGCCGTTGCTGCGCACAAATTTAACGTGCTGGCGAGCCAGCCGGCAGACTTCGACCGTACTAAAGGTCTGAACGTTATGCAGAACCTGCTGACCGCGCATCCTGACGTGAAGGCCGTGTTCGCTCAGAACGATGAAATGGCGCTGGGCGCGCTGCGTGCGCTTCAGACTGCGGGTAAAACTGATGTGATGGTTGTCGGATTTGACGGCACTCCGGATGGTGAAAAAGCAGTAAATGATGGCAAACTGGCTGCGACCATCGCTCAGCTGCCTGAGCAGATTGGCGCAACTGGCGTGCAAACTGCCGATAAAGTGCTGAAGGGCGAAAAAGTTCAGGCCAAATACCCGGTTGACCTGAAGCTGGTCATTAAGCAGTAAAAGGCGATTCAGGCAGTCGCTGGCTGCCTGAGGGACACCAAATAAAAGAAAAGTGTGGCATACGCCACCGGGTAATACCGGTGGCGCTCTCAGATGGACAGCTCATACATGAAAACCGCAGGCAACCTCGTCGTCCTTGGCAGTATCAATGCCGATCACATTCTCAACCTTGAAACGTTCCCCACGCCGGGCGAAACCGTCACCGGCAATCAGTACCAGGTGGCGTTCGGCGGTAAGGGCGCAAACCAGGCGGTAGCGGCCGGGCGCAGCGGGGCGAATATCGCGTTTATCGCCTGCACGGGCGATGACGATACCGGCGAGCGCGTTCGCAAACAGCTGGCCAGCGACAATATCGATATTGCGCCAGTCAGCGTGGTTGAAGGGGAATCTACCGGTGTGGCGCTGATTTTCGTCAACGCGGAAGGTGAGAATGTCATCGGTATTCATGCGGGGGCCAATGCTGCGTTAACGACAGAACGCGTCGAAGCGCAGCGTGAAATCATCGCCGGAGCGGCAGCCCTGCTGATGCAGCTGGAGTCGCCGGTTGAAAGCGTGCTCGCCGCCGCGAAAATAGCCCAGGAAAATCATACCTCTGTCGTACTGAACCCTGCGCCTGCCCGTGTATTATCAGACGAACTGCTGGCGCTGGTGGATATCATCACCCCGAATGAAACCGAAGCGGAAAAGCTGACGGGGATCCGCGTGGAAACTGATGACGACGCAGCGCGTGCAGCAAAAGCGCTGCACGACAAAGGCATCGGCACCGTGATTATCACCCTCGGTAGCCGCGGCGTGTGGGCAAGCGTCAACGGCGAAGGCCGTCGCGTACCGGGCTTTAAGGTGAAAGCCATCGATACCATCGCCGCTGGAGATACCTTTAACGGTGCGCTGGTGACGGCGCTGCTGGAAGGGAAAGCGATGGATGACGCGATCCGCTTTGCGCATGCCGCCGCCGCGATTGCGGTGACGCGTAAAGGCGCTCAGCCTTCCGTGCCGTGGCGTAAAGAGATCGATGAATTCTTAAGTCAGCAGGGGTAACGCTTGGCCACAATGAAAGATGTCGCCCGTATGGCGGGTGTTTCTACCTCGACTGTTTCCCACGTTATCAATAAAGATCGCTTCGTCAGCGAGGCGATTCGGGAGAAAGTTGACGCTGCAATAAAAGAACTCAACTATGCGCCGTCGGCGCTGGCGCGCAGCCTGAAGCTCAACCAGACGCGCACCATCGGCATGCTGATCACGGCCAGTACCAACCCTTTCTATTCTGAACTGGTGCGCGGCGTGGAGCGCAGCTGCTTTGAGCGCGGCTACAGCCTGGTGCTGTGCAATACCGAAGGGGACGAGCAGCGCATGAACCGCAATCTGGAGACGCTGATGCAAAAACGCGTCGACGGGCTGCTGTTGCTCTGTACCGAAACGCATCAACCTTCGAAAGAGATCATCCAGCGCTACCCTTCTATTCCCACGGTGATGATGGACTGGGCGCCGTTCGACGGTACCAGCGATCTGATCCAGGATAACTCGCTGCTGGGCGGCGATATGGCGACGCAGCATCTGATCGATAAAGGTCATACCCGCATTGCCTGCATTACCGGTCCGCTGGATAAAACCCCGGCGCGCCTGCGGCTGGAAGGCTATCTCTCTGCAATGCAGCGTGCGGGGCTTGCCGTTCCTGATGGTTATCAGATCACCGGCGATTTTGAATTTAACGGCGGATTCGAGGCGATGCAGAAACTGCTGGCGCAGGAGATTCGCCCTCAGGCGGTATTTATCGGTAACGACGCGATGGCGTTTGGCGCGTATCAGGCGCTGTATCAGGCCGGATTACGCGTTCCGGAAGATATGGCGATTATTGGTTACGATGATATCGAACTGGCGCGCTACATGACGCCGCCGCTGACGACGATTCATCAGCCTAAGGATGAACTGGGCGAGCTGGCCATTGATGTGTTGATCCACCGCATGGCGCAGCCCACGCTGCAACAGCAACGGCTGCAGCTTACTCCTGTTCTGATGGAACGCGGTTCGGTTTAGCCTTTTCCTTGTGACGCTCTTTAATCAGGTTCTGGCCATCTTTCGGTTTTAACAGCACAAAGACCAGCGCCGACACCACCGTAAGCGCGCCCATGGTGATAAAGGTATAGTGGAACTGCTCCACGGTATTGGTACCGTCAAACCCTTCATAAAACCGCAGGACCGCGGCGCTCACGGCGACCCCGAGGCTGATCGACAGCTGTTGGGTCACCGCCAGTACGCTGTTGCCGCTGCTGGCGTTCTCGTCGGTAAGGTCCGCCAGGGTTATCGTATTCATCGACGTGAACTGCGTCGACATCGCCATCCCCAGCACAAACAGCGGCAGGATCAGCATCCAGATGGGTAACGCCGCAGACTGCAGCGAGAACTGCGCAATCATTAATCCAATAAATACCGTTACGCCAACCAGCGTCTTACGATAGCCGAACCAGCGCAGCACCTGCGTAACCGTGGATTTCGCCAGAATCGATCCCATTGCCGTGGGCGCCATCATGCAGCCCGCGATCAGCGCCGGGTAGCCAAAACCGACCTGCAACATCAGCGGCATCAGGAAGGGTACGCAGCCCGTGCCCAGACGTGAGGCAATATTGCCCGCGATCCCGACGGAAAATGTTCGGGTATTAAAAAGGGATAAAGAGATAAGCGGCGTCGGGTGGCGGCGCGCGTGACGTATATAGAGAAGGAACAGCAGAATACCGCTGAGGATAACGGCAAGCGCCAGCCACGTTTCCACGATTTTCTCGCCGAACAACTCCATCCCGCTGGAGAAGAGCACCAGGCTCAGGCCAAACAGGAAAAAGCCGCCCATATCGAAGCTGCGTCGAGGCGTGGTGAAGTTCGGCATGTATTTGCGGGCGTAAATCAGCCCGGCCACGCCAATCGGAATATTAATCAGGAAAATCCAGTGCCAGCTTGCCCAGGTAACCAGTACCCCGCCGAGTACCGGACCAAGTATCGGACCGACCAGCCCCGGCATGGTTACAAAGTTGAGTACCGGAAGCAGTTCGCTGCGCGGATAGGCGCGCAATAACGCCAGGCGAGCGACGGGCATCATCATCGCGCCGCCAATACCCTGCAGCACGCGGAAGATAACCAGCTCCGTCAGGGAGGTGGAGAGGGCGCAGGCCAGCGAGCCAAGCGTAAAGAGCGTGACCGCCACCATAAAAACTTTTCGGGTACCGAATCGATCGGCCAGCCAGCCGCTAACCGGAATAAGCATCGCCACCGTCAGGGTGTAACTGATGATGGCTGACTGCATCGCCAGCGGAGAACGGTTAAGGCTCTGTGCTATTGCGGGAAGTGCGGTATTGAGGATAGTGGCATCCAGTGCCTGCATAAAGAACGCCATGGCTGCAATCCACGGCAATCCGGCCATACTGCGCGCTTTTTTCTCTGTCATTTATTTACCTGCTGGTGGGTTGGCGCGGCCAGCAATGCCTGGCACGCACTCAGGGCTCGCTGCCCGTCGCTCTCCTGAATAGCATCGACAATCGCCTGATGCAGATCCAGCTTCACCACCTCATCCTGCGTAATAGAGGTAAAGTAAGTGTGGTACACCGAATGGAATAAAGAAGCAAAAGACGTCAGAAACGGATTCGCGCTCATATTATAGATATGCTCATGCCAGGCCATATCGACCTCGACCCAGCGTTCGCGGTTAAAGTGTTTTTTCAGGAACACCATCTCTTCCATTAAGGTATTGAGCTGCGCTTTTTGTTCTGCGGTGCCGAGCGTGGCGGCAAGCAGGCAGGCCTGCGGTTCAAGACTGCTGCGCATGACCAGAAAGTGGTCGACGACCTGGTTAAAATTATCTTCGGTCATCCACCAGGTGAGTAACTCCTGATCGAGAAAGTTCCAGTTCCCCTGTGGCATAACGCGGGTGCCAATGCGCGGACGTGGTAACACCATCCCTTTCGCCGATAATGTTTTCACCGCTTCACGAACGGCGGTACGGCTTACGCCAAACCGATCGCCAAGTTCCATCTCGCTGGGCAGGATGCTGCCTGGGGCATATACACCTGCCAGGATCAGCTGAGCCAGCTTCTCTGCCAGCACGTACGACAGGTTTTTTTGGGCTGCCAGCTGTTGTGCGCTTAATGGCATCGCTTTTATTCCTTAACTATTCTTGCCGCTAATTATGCCACCTCAGGTGTGATTGTGGTTGCAGATACATCAAATAGAACAATTTGTAGCTTGATCTCATCGCTTTTGGTGAAAAAAAACACGGTCAGAAACTTTTTTTAAATTACCTCTTGTCACTTCGGAAGAACTCCCTATAATGCGCCTCCACTGACACGGAACAACGGCACGCAAGCCGCCGGGTCAGCAGAGAAAAAGCGAAATAATCGCTTGACTCTGAAGCGGGAAAGCGTAATATGCACACCCCGCGCCGCAGCGAAAAACGAAGCGGCACTGCTCTTTAACAATTTATCAGACAATCTGTGTGGGCACTCAAAGTGACATGGATTCTTAATGTCTTCGGACAATAAATGAATACCAAGTCTCTGAGTGAACATACGTAATTCATTACGAAGTTTAATTCACGAGCATCAAACTTAAATTGAAGAGTTTGATCATGGCTCAGATTGAACGCTGGCGGCAGGCCTAACACATGCAAGTCGAACGGTAACAGGAAGCAGCTTGCTGCTTTGCTGACGAGTGGCGGACGGGTGAGTAATGTCTGGGAAACTGCCTGATGGAGGGGGATAACTACTGGAAACGGTAGCTAATACCGCATAACGTCGCAAGACCAAAGAGGGGGACCTTCGGGCCTCTTGCCATCGGATGTGCCCAGATGGGATTAGCTAGTAGGTGGGGTAACGGCTCACCTAGGCGACGATCCCTAGCTGGTCTGAGAGGATGACCAGCCACACTGGAACTGAGACACGGTCCAGACTCCTACGGGAGGCAGCAGTGGGGAATATTGCACAATGGGCGCAAGCCTGATGCAGCCATGCCGCGTGTGTGAAGAAGGCCTTCGGGTTGTAAAGCACTTTCAGCGGGGAGGAAGGCGGTAAGGTTAATAACCTTGCCGATTGACGTTACCCGCAGAAGAAGCACCGGCTAACTCCGTGCCAGCAGCCGCGGTAATACGGAGGGTGCAAGCGTTAATCGGAATTACTGGGCGTAAAGCGCACGCAGGCGGTCTGTCAAGTCGGATGTGAAATCCCCGGGCTCAACCTGGGAACTGCATTCGAAACTGGCAGGCTAGAGTCTTGTAGAGGGGGGGTAGAATTCCAGGTGTAGCGGTGAAATGCGTAGAGATCTGGAGGAATACCGGTGGCGAAGGCGGCCCCCTGGACAAAGACTGACGCTCAGGTGCGAAAGCGTGGGGAGCAAACAGGATTAGATACCCTGGTAGTCCACGCCGTAAACGATGTCGACTTGGAGGTTGTGCCCTTGAGGCGTGGCTTCCGGAGCTAACGCGTTAAGTCGACCGCCTGGGGAGTACGGCCGCAAGGTTAAAACTCAAATGAATTGACGGGGGCCCGCACAAGCGGTGGAGCATGTGGTTTAATTCGATGCAACGCGAAGAACCTTACCTACTCTTGACATCCAGAGAACTTTCCAGAGATGGATTGGTGCCTTCGGGAACTCTGAGACAGGTGCTGCATGGCTGTCGTCAGCTCGTGTTGTGAAATGTTGGGTTAAGTCCCGCAACGAGCGCAACCCTTATCCTTTGTTGCCAGCGGTCCGGCCGGGAACTCAAAGGAGACTGCCAGTGATAAACTGGAGGAAGGTGGGGATGACGTCAAGTCATCATGGCCCTTACGAGTAGGGCTACACACGTGCTACAATGGCGCATACAAAGAGAAGCGACCTCGCGAGAGCAAGCGGACCTCATAAAGTGCGTCGTAGTCCGGATTGGAGTCTGCAACTCGACTCCATGAAGTCGGAATCGCTAGTAATCGTAGATCAGAATGCTACGGTGAATACGTTCCCGGGCCTTGTACACACCGCCCGTCACACCATGGGAGTGGGTTGCAAAAGAAGTAGGTAGCTTAACCTTCGGGAGGGCGCTTACCACTTTGTGATTCATGACTGGGGTGAAGTCGTAACAAGGTAACCGTAGGGGAACCTGCGGTTGGATCACCTCCTTACCTTAAAGAACCTGCCTTTGTAGTGTCCACACAGATTGTCTGATGAAAAGTAAACAGCAAGGCGTCTTGCGATTGAGACTTCAGTGTCCCCTTCGTCTAGAGGCCCAGGACACCGCCCTTTCACGGCGGTAACAGGGGTTCGAATCCCCTAGGGGACGCCACTTGCTGGTTCGTGAGTGAAAGTCACCTGCCGTCATATCTCAAAACTGACTTACGAGTCACGTTTGAGATATTTGCTCTTTAAAAATCTGGATCAAGCTGAAAATTGAAACGACACACAGCTCATGTGTGTTCGAGTCTCTCAAATTTTCGCAAGTCGACGATGAATCGAAAGAAACATCTTCGGGTTGTGAGGTTAAGCGACTAAGCGTACACGGTGGATGCCCTGGCAGTCAGAGGCGATGAAGGACGTGCTAATCTGCGAAAAGCGCCGGCGAGGTGATATGAACCCTTGACCCGGCGATGTCCGAATGGGGAAACCCAGTGCAATTCGTTGCACTATCGTTAGCTGAATACATAGGCTAACGAGGCGAACCGGGGGAACTGAAACATCTAAGTACCCCGAGGAAAAGAAATCAACCGAGATTCCCCCAGTAGCGGCGAGCGAACGGGGAGCAGCCCGGAGTCTGAATCAGCTTGTGTGTTAGTGGAACGGTCTGGAAAGTCCGACGGTACAGGGTGATAGTCCCGTACACGAAAGCACACATGCTGTGAACTCGAAGAGTAGGGCGGGACACGTGGTATCCTGTCTGAATATGGGGGGACCATCCTCCAAGGCTAAATACTCCTGACTGACCGATAGTGAACCAGTACCGTGAGGGAAAGGCGAAAAGAACCCCGGCGAGGGGAGTGAAAAAGAACCTGAAACCGTGTACGTACAAGCAGTGGGAGCCTCTTTATGGGGTGACTGCGTACCTTTTGTATAATGGGTCAGCGACTTATATTCTGTAGCAAGGTTAACCGTATAGGGGAGCCGAAGGGAAACCGAGTCTTAACTGGGCGTTAAGTTGCAGGGTATAGACCCGAAACCCGGTGATCTAGCCATGGGCAGGTTGAAGGTTGGGTAACACTAACTGGAGGACCGAACCGACTAATGTTGAAAAATTAGCGGATGACCTGTGGCTGGGGGTGAAAGGCCAATCAAACCGGGAGATAGCTGGTTCTCCCCGAAAGCTATTTAGGTAGCGCCTCGTGAACTCATCTTCGGGGGTAGAGCACTGTTTCGGCTAGGGGGCCATCCCGGCTTACCAACCCGATGCAAACTACGAATACCGAAGAATGTTATCACGGGAGACACACGGCGGGTGCTAACGTCCGTCGTGAAGAGGGAAACAACCCAGACCGCCAGCTAAGGTCCCAAAGTCATGGTTAAGTGGGAAACGATGTGGGAAGGCACAGACAGCCAGGATGTTGGCTTAGAAGCAGCCATCATTTAAAGAAAGCGTAATAGCTCACTGGTCGAGTCGGCCTGCGCGGAAGATGTAACGGGGCTAAACCATGCACCGAAGCTGCGGCAGCGACACTATGTGTTGTTGGGTAGGGGAGCGTTCTGTAAGCCGTTGAAGGTGTGCTGTGAGGCATGCTGGAGGTATCAGAAGTGCGAATGCTGACATAAGTAACGATAAAGCGGGTGAAAAGCCCGCTCGCCGGAAGACCAAGGGTTCCTGTCCAACGTTAATCGGGGCAGGGTGAGTCGACCCCTAAGGCGAGGCCGAAAGGCGTAGTCGATGGGAAACAGGTTAATATTCCTGTACTTGGTGTTACTGCGAAGGGGGGACGGAGAAGGCTATGTTAGCCGGGCGACGGTTGTCCCGGTTTAAGCATGTAGGCGGAGGTTCCAGGTAAATCCGGTACCTTTTAACGCTGAGGTGTGATGACGAGGCACTACGGTGCTGAAGTAACAAATGCCCTGCTTCCAGGAAAAGCCTCTAAGCATCAGGTAACACGAAATCGTACCCCAAACCGACACAGGTGGTCAGGTAGAGAATACCAAGGCGCTTGAGAGAACTCGGGTGAAGGAACTAGGCAAAATGGTGCCGTAACTTCGGGAGAAGGCACGCTGATATGTAGGTGAAGCCCCTGCGGGTGGAGCTGAAATCAGTCGAAGATACCAGCTGGCTGCAACTGTTTATTAAAAACACAGCACTGTGCAAACACGAAAGTGGACGTATACGGTGTGACGCCTGCCCGGTGCCGGAAGGTTAATTGATGGGGTTAGCGGCAACGCGAAGCTCTTGATCGAAGCCCCGGTAAACGGCGGCCGTAACTATAACGGTCCTAAGGTAGCGAAATTCCTTGTCGGGTAAGTTCCGACCTGCACGAATGGCGTAATGATGGCCAGGCTGTCTCCACCCGAGACTCAGTGAAATTGAACTCGCTGTGAAGATGCAGTGTACCCGCGGCAAGACGGAAAGACCCCGTGAACCTTTACTATAGCTTGACACTGAACACTGGTCCTTGATGTGTAGGATAGGTGGGAGGCTTTGAAGCGTGGACGCCAGTCTGCGTGGAGCCAACCTTGAAATACCACCCTTTAATGGCTGGTGTTCTAACGTAGACCCGTAATCCGGGTTGCGGACAGTGTCTGGTGGGTAGTTTGACTGGGGCGGTCTCCTCCCAAAGAGTAACGGAGGAGCACGAAGGTTGGCTAATCCTGGTCGGACATCAGGAGGTTAGTGCAATGGCATAAGCCAGCTTGACTGCGAGCGTGACGGCGCGAGCAGGTGCGAAAGCAGGTCATAGTGATCCGGTGGTTCTGAATGGAAGGGCCATCGCTCAACGGATAAAAGGTACTCCGGGGATAACAGGCTGATACCGCCCAAGAGTTCATATCGACGGCGGTGTTTGGCACCTCGATGTCGGCTCATCACATCCTGGGGCTGAAGTAGGTCCCAAGGGTATGGCTGTTCGCCATTTAAAGTGGTACGCGAGCTGGGTTTAGAACGTCGTGAGACAGTTCGGTCCCTATCTGCCGTGGGCGCTGGAGAATTGAGGGGGGCTGCTCCTAGTACGAGAGGACCGGAGTGGACGCATCACTGGTGTTCGGGTTGTCATGCCAATGGCACTGCCCGGTAGCTAAATGCGGAAGAGATAAGTGCTGAAAGCATCTAAGCACGAAACTTGCCCCGAGATGAGTTCTCCCTGAGACTTTAAGTCTCCTGAAGGAACGTTGAAGACGACGACGTTGATAGGTCGGGTGTGTAAGCGCAGCGATGCGTTGAGCTAACCGATACTAATGAACCGTGAGGCTTAACCTTACAACGCCGAAGATGTTTTGGCGAAGAGACAGACACTCAAATTTCAGCCTGATACAGATTAACAGAATTTGCCTGGCGGCTTTAGCGCGGTGGTCCCACCTGACCCCATGCCGAACTCAGAAGTGAAACGCCGTAGCGCCGATGGTAGTGTGGGGTCTCCCCATGTGAGAGTAGGGAACTGCCAGGCATCAATTAAGTGAAGAGGCCATCCGGAAGGATGGCCTTTTTGCGTTTTGGGGTTTTCCCTCCTCCCCTGTGAAAGCGGGCGTCAGACCGCACCGCACCTCAAAATAAACTCCGCAATCTCATCCACATTATTTAAATCCAGAACCGGTACTTCCAGAGGCAAAGCAACATCACTCGCCACTGCAATCACGTGCTCATCAAGCGTTAATTCGCTGACATCATGTCCGGCACCGCTTCTGAACAGCAGGATCTTAGGCACGGCCTCATGCTTAAACCCCTCAACCAGCACCAGATCCAGCCTGGAATGATCCATCCGACTGACCAGATAAGCGAGATCCAGCGGCGCTTCATCCGGTGTTTCTGTCATCAATGCCCAGCGCTGATTACTCGCCACCATCGTTTGCGCAGCGCCAGCCTTGCGTAGCTCATAGCTGTCTTTCCCCGGCTTATCGACATCCATGTTATGGTGCGTGTGCTTAATCAATCCGGGACGAATGCCTTTGGCGCAAAGTGCTGGTATCAGTTTTTTTAGCAGCGTGGTTTTTCCGGTACCACTCCAGGCTGAGATCGCTAAAACGGGTATCATGTCTTCTCCTGCATCATCTGCAAATCTTCCGTGGTGTTCACGTTCACAAACGCAGATTTCATGTCGCTGAAATCAACGGAATGCCCACCGGCCTGGCGCATAAATACCATTACCCGCCGTTCTCCTGCGGCCAGGTAAGCTTCCAGCGCAGCCGTTAACGAGCGGTTCATTAAAGCGATAGTTGGATGATCGCGCTCGCCGTCGTGTACCCATACGACGGGAGCATCACCGCGCCGCTGCACCAGACGTTCAACCAGACAAGACGGGATACAGGGCGTATCGCACGAACAAAAGAGAAACCACTCGCCCCGCGACTGCTGCATAACGGAAAGCATTCCCGCCAGCGGACCGGGGTAATTGAGCTGGTTATCCTGATAAACCGGATATCCACTGCGCTGGTAGATGTCGAGATGCCGGTTAGCGCTGATTGCCATCGACGAGACCCGATCTGCCAGCGTATCAGCAACATGCTGCCATAACGGTTTGTCGTTCAGGAGCTGAAGCCCCTTATCTTTTCCGCCCATTCGCGTTGCTCTGCCACCGGCCAGAACGACCCCGATGATTTCCTGGCGTTGATTCACGAATATCGCCTCTTTTATTGTGGGATTGACCCTGCTAACGTGTCTCTCTAAATGAAAGGAGCACTACCATGAAATGTAAACGTCTAAATGAAGTCATTGAACTCCTCCAGCCGGCATGGCAGAAAGAGCCAGAGCTGAATCTGATGCAATTTTTACAGAAACTGGCCAAAGAGTCAGGTTTTGATGGCGAACTGGCAGACCTTTCTGACGACATCCTGATCTACCACCTTAAAATGCGCGACTCAGCTAAAGATGCTGTTATTCCTGGTATTCAGAAAGACTATGAGGAAGATTTTAAAACCGCACTGCTGCGCGCCAGGGGCGTAATTAAAGAGTAAAAGCTTGTAAGCGGAGCCACCGAAATCGCCACAAGATGATATCCTGAATCATTCGTATAATTTCCGGATGATCGGATGAACGACCAGGCTTTTACTTTCCAGACATTACACCCGGATACCATTATGGATGCGCTGTTCGAGCAGGGTATTCGTGTGGATTCCGGGTTAACCCCTTTAAACAGCTATGAAAATCGCGTCTATCAGTTTCAGGACGAAGAGCGCCAGCGCTTTGTCGTAAAGTTTTACCGCCCGCAGCGCTGGTCCGCAGAACAAATTCAGGAAGAGCATCAGTTTGCCCACGATCTCCTGAATGATGATGTTCCCGTTGCCGCTCCGCTCGCATTCAATAACCAAACGCTGTTGACCCATCAGGGGTTTTACTACGCGGTATTTCCGAGCCTGGGTGGAAGACAGTTTGAGGCGGATAATATCGATCAGATGGAATGGGTCGCTCGCTATCTGGGGCGTATTCATCAGACGGGACGTAAAACACCGTTTATGGCCCGTCCGACCATTGGTGTTCAGGAATATCTCATCGAGCCGCGACATATATTCGAAACGTCGACGCTAATTCCGAAGGCGTTAAAGGATAATTTCCTCGCGGCGACCGATAAGCTTATTGATGCCGTAAAAGCCAGCTGGCGAGAGGAAATTACGACGCTGCGTCTGCACGGTGACTGCCACGCCGGGAATATTCTCTGGCGCGACGGCCCGCTATTTGTCGATCTCGACGATGCCCGTATGGGCCCAGCGGTTCAGGATCTGTGGATGTTGCTCAACGGTGATAAAGCCGAGCAGCGCATGCAGCTTGAGACCATAATTGAAGCTTATGAAGAATTTAGCCCCTTTAATTCAGACGAAATTGCCTTGATAGAGCCTTTACGTGCGATGCGTTTTGTTTATTATCTCGCGTGGCTAATCAGGCGTTGGGAAGACCCGGCGTTTCCCCGAAATTTCCCCTGGCTTACCGGGGAGGATTACTGGCGCAACCAGATATCCACATTTACCGAGCAGGTTAAGATTTTGCAGGAACCACCTTTGCAATTAACGCCGATGTATTAATTGGACACACCCAGGAGAGAGTTAATCATGAAAAAAATTTGGCTGGCGCTGGCTGGTATGATTCTGGCATTTAGCGCATCTGCTGCGCAGTTTACCGACGGCAAGCAGTACATCACGCTGGACAAGCCTGTTGCTGGCGAGCCGCAGGTGCTGGAGTTCTTCTCGCTCTACTGCCCGCACTGCTACGAGTTTGAACAGGTACTTCATGTTTCTGATAACGTGAAGAAAAAACTGCCGGAAGGCACCAAAATGACCAAATATCACGTTGAGTTCCTTGGCCCGCTGGGTAAAGACCTGACTCAGGCGTGGGCGGTTGCAATTGCGCTGGGTGTGGAAGATAAGATCACCGCGCCAATGTTTGAAGCCGTACAGAAAACCCAGACCGTGCAGACCGCCGCAGATATCCGCAAAGTGTTCGTAGATGCCGGTGTGAAAGGTGAAGACTACGACGCGGCCTGGAACAGTTTTGTGGTGAAATCCCTCGTGGCGCAGCAGGAAAAAGCGGCTTCAGACCTTCAGCTGCAGGGCGTTCCGGCGATGTATGTTAACGGCAAATACCAGGTGAATACGCGTGGTATGGATACGACCAGCATGGATATCTTCGTACAACAGTACGCTGATACCGTGAAGTATCTGGTTGAGAAGAAGTAACAGACATAACGAAAACGCCGGTCACTGACCGGCGTTTTTGTATGAAGATTTAATACTCGCTATCTGCTCGTCTTTCTCTTTCCAGAGCGTATTAAGCCAAAGCTGGAAACGACGTTTGAAGTTTTTATCGTTTACGTAATCACCATGCAGTGCCGTGTCGACCGGCACCAGATCAACACGAACAACAATACGCGTCAGCTTGCCGCTCAGCATATCGTAGAACGGCGTCCTGTCGTTCTCGGGATAGCAGAGCGTCACGTTCAGCAGCTTATCGAACTGTGCACCCAGCACGTTGAGCGCCATGGCTATACCCGCCGCCTTTGGCGGCAACAGGTTCTGATAGGGGGAGCGAGTCTGCTGGCGCTTCTCTTCGGTAAAGCGGGACCCTTCAACGAAGTTAACTATCGTGGTGGGATGCGCGCGAAACTTTTCGCAAGAGCGGCGCGTGGTTTCAACATCCTTACCACGGCGTTCCGGATGACGAAGCAAATAGCTGCGCGAATAGCGTTTCATAAACGGCATATCCAGCGCCCAGCAGGCCAACCCAATAAAAGGGACCCAGGCCAGCTGCTGCTTCAGAAAGTACTTATTCATCGATATGCGTTTGCGAAACAGCACGCACAATACAACGATGTCGGCCCAGCTGTGATGATTGCAGATCAGCAGATACCAGTTCTTTTTGTTCAGCATGTCGAGACCCTGAACATCCCACTTAAGCCAGGGGTTAAGGTGCAGCAGGATCGCCAGCCCTTCACACCAGCAATACATCATAAAATTACAAAAAGCAGAAACCGCGCGCCATACCGCAGGAACAGGCAACAGCAGCTTAATTATTCCGGCAATAATGATCGGCACAGAACAGGCGATGGTAACCAGAATGGTTAAAATGACGCTAAGCAATAATGTTATTGCAGCGAGTATTTTCGACATAATCATTTTTTTCAGATAGTTAGCTGTAAATGAGCAGCCGGCTATCCGGTGCTGGGTGCCGATCTTATCAGAAATTCGCTCACAGCAGGGCGCTTTCAAGCGAAGAGGCGGCGGTCCGTGCCTCATGGCAGCGAATTTATCCATGCAGGAAGCGTGTTTACGTCTTATATCCACAAAGACTAAATAACCATCAGCAAGGGGTGATCTCGCTCGATCGTTAATTATTATATTGATTTCATTGGGTAAATTAATATAAAACCTCAAGCTTAAAGAACTGTTATTCACCTGTATTGAAAATATTCACAAACTTATCCACAGTTTGATTTTGCGAGCGATCATCACGATCGCAAAATCTTTTCCGCTATCAGGCGCTAAAACCTGATGTTTTCATCCTTCTGTGGCATCCTTTATCCATAAATTAATTAAAGGCACGGACATTATGGTTCAGATCCCAGAAAACCCACTTATACTCGTCGATGGCTCTTCTTACCTTTATCGGGCGTATCATGCGTTTCCTCCTCTGACCAACAGCGCAGGAGAACCTACCGGCGCAATGTACGGCGTGCTGAATATGCTGCGCAGCCTGATTTTGCAGTATCACCCAACGCATGCGGCTGTCGTCTTTGATGCGAAGGGCAAAACCTTCCGCGACGAATTATTCGAACACTACAAATCTCACCGCCCTCCTATGCCTGACGATCTGCGTGCGCAGATTGAACCGCTGCACGCTATGGTGAAAGCAATGGGGCTGCCTTTGCTGGCTGTCTCGGGCGTTGAGGCTGACGACGTGATTGGCACCCTGGCGCGTGAAGCCGAAAAGGCAGGCCGCCCGGTGCTGATCAGTACCGGTGATAAAGACATGGCGCAGCTTGTGACGCCGGGGATCACGCTGATCAACACCATGACCAACACCATTCTGGGCCCGGAAGAAGTTGTCGCCAAATACGGCGTACCGCCAGAGCTCATTATCGATTTCCTCGCCCTGATGGGAGACACCTCCGATAACATTCCTGGCGTACCGGGCGTGGGCGAAAAAACGGCTCAGGCGCTGCTGCAAGGGCTGGGCGGGCTGGATACGCTATACGCCGAGCCTGAGAAAATTGCCGGGCTTACCTTCCGTGGCGCAAAAACCATGGCCGGAAAGCTCGCCGATAATAAAGAGGTGGCTTACCTCTCCTATCAGCTGGCCACCATCAAAACCGACGTAGAGCTGGAACTTACCTGCGATCGGCTTGAAGTACAGGAACCCGCCGCCGATGAACTGCTTGGCCTGTTCAGGAAGTATGAATTTAAACGCTGGATCACCGATGTGGAAGGCGGTAAATGGCTCCAGGCTAAAGGAGCGAAACCCGCGGCTAAGCCGAAGGAAACCCTCGTCGTAAATGCCGAAGAAGAGGCAGAAGAAGCGGCGACAGCGCTCTCCTTCGATAACTATGAAACCATTCTCGAAGAGTCACAGCTCGTCGCCTGGATTGAAAAGCTGAAAAAAGCACCGGTATTTGCGTTCGATACCGAAACGGACAGCCTTGATAACATTTCTGCCAATATGGTGGGCCTGTCGTTCGCGACGGAGCCGGGTATTGCAGCCTACGTTCCTGTTGCTCACGACTATCTGGATGCGCCAGAGCAGATCTCGCGCGAGCGCGCCTTAGCGCTGCTGAAGCCAATTCTGGAAGACGAGAAAGCGCTGAAAGTCGGTCAGAACCTGAAATTCGACCGCGGCATTCTGCAAAACTACGGTATCGAACTGCGTGGTATTGCCTTCGACACCATGCTGGAATCCTACATTCTGGACAGCGTGGCGGGCCGTCACGATATGGATTCCTTATCGGACCGTTGGCTGAAGCACAAAACCATTACCTTTGAAGAAATTGCCGGTAAGGGCAAAAATCAGCTGACCTTTAACCAGATTGCGCTGGAAGAAGCAGGCCGCTATGCCGCGGAAGATGCTGACGTTACGCTACAGCTGCACCTGAAGATGTGGCCGAAATTGCAGAAGCACGAAGGGCCGCTGAACGTGTTTCAGAACGTTGAGATGCCGCTGGTGCCCGTGCTGTCCCGCATCGAACGCAACGGCGTTAAAATCGATCCAACGGTGCTGCATAACCATTCTGGCGAACTGGCGCAGCGTCTGACGGAGCTTGAACAGAAAGCGCACGAGCTTGCGGGCGAGGCGTTCAACCTGTCGTCACCGAAACAGCTGCAGACCATCCTGTTTGAAAAGCAGGGTATCAAACCGCTGAAGAAAACCCCGGGCGGCGCGCCTTCAACCTCTGAAGAGGTGCTGGAAGAACTGGCGCTGGACTACCCGCTGCCAAAAGTTATTCTGCAATACCGTGGCCTGGCGAAGCTGAAATCGACCTACACCGATAAGCTGCCGCTGATGATCAATCCGAAAACGGGCCGCGTGCATACCTCATATCATCAGGCTGTCGCGGCAACCGGGCGACTTTCGTCGACCGATCCTAACCTGCAAAACATCCCGGTGCGTAATGAAGAGGGCCGCCGTATTCGTCAGGCGTTTATCGCGCCAGAAGATTATCTGATTGTCTCCGCGGACTACTCGCAAATTGAACTGCGCATTATGGCGCACCTGTCGCGTGACAAAGGCCTGCTGACGGCATTTGCCGAAGGGAAGGATATCCACCGGGCGACGGCTGCCGAAGTGTTTGGCCTGCCGCTGGACAGCGTGACAAACGAACAGCGTCGTAGCGCAAAAGCGATTAACTTCGGCCTTATTTACGGTATGAGCGCATTTGGCCTGTCACGCCAGCTCAATATTCCGCGTAAAGAGTCGCAGAAGTATATGGATCTCTACTTTGAACGCTATCCGGGCGTGCTGGAATATATGGAACGTACCCGCGCGCAGGCGAAAGAGAAAGGCTACGTTGAAACGCTGGATGGCCGTCGTCTTTACCTTCCGGACATCAAATCCAGCAACGCGGCGCGCCGCGCTGGCGCTGAACGCGCTGCTATCAATGCCCCGATGCAGGGCACTGCGGCAGACATCATCAAACGTGCAATGATTGCCGTTGATGCCTGGCTGGAAAAAGAGAAACCGCGCGTAAAAATGATCATGCAGGTACACGATGAGCTGGTATTTGAAGTTCATAAAGACGACCTGGAAAAGGTCTCTCAGAAGATCCATGAACTGATGGAAAACAGCATGAAGCTGGACGTGCCGTTGCTGGTGGAAGTGGGTAGCGGCGAAAACTGGGATCAGGCTCACTAAGCGTTATCGGAATAACGCGCGTTTTATGTAAGTAAGCAACATAAGTACGCGCGTTTTGTGACGATCATTAGAATTCCCTATGTAAAGAATGAAAAAAAACTACAAAAAGTGCTTTTTCAGGCGACAAAAAAAGAGTAGAGTTAACGACGTAGGGTACAGAGGTAAGATGTTCTATCTTTCAGACCTTTTACTTCACGTAATCGGATTTGGCTGAATATTTTAGCCGCCCCAGTCAGTAATGACTGGGGCGTTTTTTATTGCGGCAAAGAAAACGTCAGGCAAAAAAAAGCGCGGTCATCGCCGCGCCCATCGTTACTCTGCTTCCGCTTCTGTCGCCGGTTCCAGATCGTTGAACCAGCTGTCGAGTTTCTGACGCAGCTTGTCCACGCCCTGCTTTTTCAGCGAGGAGAACGGCTCAACCTGCACATCACCGTTGAACGCCAGCACCGCTTCGCGAACCATGTTCACCTGCGCTTTGCGCGCGCCGCTCGCCAGCTTATCCGCTTTTGTCAGCAGCACCAGCACCGCAATATCGCTTGCCACTGCCCAGTCAATCATCTGCTGGTCGAGATCTTTCAGCGGATGGCGGATGTCCATCAGCACCACCAGCCCCTTCAGGCACATGCGTTTTTCCAGGTATTCACCCAGCGCACGCTGCCATTTGATCTTCATCTCTTCCGGCACCTGCGCGTAGCCGTAGCCCGGCAGGTCGACCAGGCGTTTGCCTTCAGCCACTTCAAACAGGTTAATCAGCTGGGTACGGCCAGGTGTTTTTGAGGTCCGCGCCAGGTTTTTCTGATTGGTCAGCGTATTCAGGGCGCTGGATTTTCCCGCATTGGAGCGGCCAGCAAATGCCACTTCAATCCCTGTGTCTGAGGGCAGGTGGCGAATATCGGGCGCACTGGTGACAAAATGCGTCTGTTGGTAGTTCCAGGTAGTCACGTGGTCGTCTCCAAAAATCGTAATCTGCGGGGATTATACCTGAATGCGGACAAAAGGCTTTTCCCATCGTCATTGACGTGTGAGCGTAAACCCTGAGAAATGTGAGACATCTGCTCCTGAGGTTATAAGACATTTAAGAGAAATCGCAGGCCTCAAAAATGTCAAACCATTAAAATTCAAAGAGTTGATAGTGAGTAATATTCTGAAAATCCGGTTTTGTACCTTTTCGTTGCTTGTGCGTTTAGTGAAACAAGGTAAAGTGTGCGCCATGGCGAGGATGCCAACAGGATTACGACTTAAGGACAAGGGTCAGGAGCGCCAGGAGGCGAAGACTCAGGATTGTCAGGATGACCGGCGCCTTGGAGGCGTTTTAACAGGAAACGGAACCGTATCACGGACGGTAGCAGCCAAAGGATAAACAGGGTTTGTTGTAGGTAAACAGGGAATGTGTAACCCGTTAAGGGTTGTGAGTCAGGAAAAAAGGCGACAGATTGCTCTGTCGCCTTTTTTCTTTGCTTGCTTTCTGCTAGATTTCGCCGCAATTCTATACTGAAGAAAACGACTTAAAGATAAAACATCATGAAAAAACCGACCTCCGCAGCGGGCGCGAAACGCCCTGCAAAAGCACGCCGCAAAACGCGCGAAGAACTGAATCAGGAAGCGCGCGATCGCAAACGCGATAAAAAACATCGTGGCCATGCTGCGGGCAGCCGTGCTAACGGTGGCGGTGCCGCGGGCGCTTCTGCAAAAGGCAAACAGCAGAAAGATCCTCGTATCGGCAGTAAAACTCCCATTCCACTGGGCGTGACAGACACCCCGGTCACTAAGCAGCACAAACCAAAGAGCGAGAAACCTATGCTTTCACCGCAGGCTGAGCTGGATTTGCTGGAGAACGATGAGCGCCTGGATGCGCTGCTGGAACGTCTTGAAGAGGGTGAAACCCTGACCGCTGAAGAGCAGACATGGGTGGATGCCAAACTGGATCGCATTGACGAACTGATGCAGAAGCTCGGTCTGTCGTACGACGATGAAGAAGACGAAGAGGAAGACGAAAAGCAGGAAGATATGATGCGTCTCCTGAAAGGTGGAAACTAACATTTGCACCCGGCAGGTACGCTTGCCCTGCTTATAACCCTTCCGGTTATATGTTATCTGGTGTGGTTATTCGTTAAACTACGGCGGTTGTCGCGGCGACAGAAGTGGCTGCGCACCCGAATGATGGCCCGCAACGGAGCCAGAACGGGCCGCCGTATACGAACGCGACACCAACGGAAGGAGTGAGCATGTCTGTACCATCTATCGACTGGGATTTGGCCCTGATCCAGAAATATAACTATTCCGGGCCGCGTTATACCTCATACCCCACCGCGCTGGAGTTCTCCGGGGCTTTCGGCGAGGCGGATTTCCAGCAGGCCGTTGCGCGCTATCCGGAACGCCCGCTGTCGCTCTACGTCCATATTCCGTTCTGCCACAAGCTCTGCTACTTCTGCGGCTGCAATAAAATCGTTACCCGCCAGCAGCACAAAGCCGATCGGTACCTCGATGCGCTCGAGCAGGAAATTGTGCATCGCGCACCGCTGTTTAAAGGACGCCTGGTGAGCCAGCTTCACTGGGGCGGCGGCACGCCAACCTACCTGAATAAAGCGCAAATAAGCCGCCTGATGGCGCTGCTGTGCGGCAACTTCACGTTTAACGACGACGCCGAAATCTCGATCGAGGTTGATCCGCGTGAAATAGAGCTGGATGTACTGGATCACTTACGCAAAGAAGGATTTAACCGCCTGAGCATGGGCGTGCAGGACTTCAACAAAGAGGTGCAGCGCCTGGTAAACCGCGAGCAGGACGAAGCGTTTATTTTCGCCTTGCTTAACCATGCGCGTGAGATCGGCTTTACCTCGACCAACATTGATCTGATTTACGGCCTGCCGAAGCAGACGCCGGAGAGCTTCGCCTTCACGCTAAAGCGCGTGGCTGAACTCAACCCGGACCGCCTGAGCGTCTTTAACTATGCGCACCTGCCGACGCTGTTTGCTGCTCAGCGCAAAATCAAAGATGCGGATCTGCCCTCCGCTCAGCAGAAGCTGGACATTTTGCAGGAAACCATCGCATCGCTGACAGAAGCGGGCTATCAGTTTATCGGCATGGATCACTTTGCCCGCCCGGATGACGAGCTGGCGATTGCCCAGCGTGAGGGCGTGCTCCACCGCAACTTCCAGGGCTATACCACCCAGGGCGACACCGATCTGCTCGGAATGGGCGTCTCCGCCATCAGCATGATCGGTGACTGCTATGCCCAGAACCAGAAAGAGCTGAAGCTTTACTACCAGCAGGTAGACGACACCGGCAATGCGCTGTGGCGCGGCATTGCGTTAACCCGCGATGACTGCATTCGCCGCGACGCGATCAAGGCGCTTATCTGCAACTTCCGTCTTGAGTTCAGCGACGTGGAGACGCAGTGGGATCTGACGTTCAGCGATTATTTTGCGGAAGACCTGAAGCTTCTGGCGCCGCTGGCGAAAGACGGGCTGGTGGATGTGTCGGAGAATGCGATTGAGGTCACGCCGAAAGGACGTTTATTGATTCGTAATATCTGCATGTGCTTTGACGCTTACCTTCGGCAGAAAGCGCGTATGCAGCAGTTCTCGCGGGTGATTTAAGGCGCAAAGCCGGGTAAGCGAAGCGCCACCCGGCTTTTCATCTGCAACGCGCTAGCTAAACAGCCCAACCAGCGCCGCGCACAATACCGCAGCTACGGCGGTTTGCGGCGTGTGGCTTTCAGCTGCTCCGCTCGACAGTAAAGACACTAGTGATTCCAGCATGATGGTCCCCCCAAATTTCCGGGCACGATCATACAAAACTCATCGGAACAGTAAAGCGCAAAATAACGACAGTTTGCGCTCAATTAATCATCTTTACACAGCGGTAACGATCACTCCATGCCCAGCTCTTTCAGCTTGCGGGTCAGGGTGTTTCGACCCCATCCCAGCAGGCGAGCCGCTTCCTGCTTGTGTCCCTGCGTATGGCGAAGCGCGGTGGTCAGCAGCGTGCGCTCCATTTCAGGCTGAGCCTCAGAAAGCAGGTTTTGATGACCGGAACGCAGCGCGCGATCCGCCCACTGCGCCAGCAGCGTCGCCCAGCTGTCCGGCAGGGCGTGTCCGGTACTGCTTTCCGGCACGGTGGCTTCAAACAGCTCTGCCGGTAAATCCTGAATCAATACTTCCTGTCCGGCGGCCATCACCGTCAGCCAGCGGCAGGTATTTTCCAGCTGACGCACGTTGCCCGGCCACGCCAGACGGGTGAGGGCAGCATCGGTTTCCGGGTGAAGCTGCTTGGCTTCTACGCCCAGCTCGCGGGCTGCCACCTGCAGGAAGTGGCGTGCCAGGCGCGGAATATCTTCCCGGCGCTCGCGCAGCGGCGGCAGATGAACGCGGATCACGTTCAGGCGATGGAAAAGATCCTCACGGAATTTCCCCTCCTGCACCCGCAGCTCCAGGTTCTGGTGCGTCGCGGCGATAATACGCACGTCCACCTTCACCGGGGCATAGCCGCCCACGCGATAAAACTGGCCATCCGCCAGCACGCGCAGCAGACGGGTCTGGACATCCAGCGGCATATCGCCGATTTCATCGAGGAAAAGCGTGCCGCCGTCCGCCTGTTCAAAGCGTCCCTGACGGATGGTATTCGCCCCGGTAAACGCCCCTTTTTCGTGGCCGAACAGCTCAGATTCAATCAAATCCTTCGGGATCGCCGCCATGTTCAGGGCGATAAAAGGCGCTTTCGCCCGCGGGCTGTGGCGATGCAGGGCGTGAGCCACCAGCTCTTTACCGGTCCCGGATTCGCCATTAATCAATACACTGATGGATGAACGCGACAGGCGGCCGATGATGCGAAACACGTCCTGCATGGCCGGCGCTTCACCGATGATGTCCGTCGTTGGCCCAAAGTCGGGGGCGTTGCGGGGCTGCTGTTGCTCCTGATAGTGGCTGATAGCGCGCTCAACCAGCGCAACGGCTTCGTCAATATCAAACGGTTTTGGCAGGTAATCAAACGCGCCCTGCTGGTACGCGCTGACGGCGGCATCCAGGTCGGAGTGGGCGGTCATTATGATGACCGGAAGCATCGGGTGGCGCTGTTTGATCTGCTTTAAGAGCGCCAGCCCGTCCATCCCCGGCATGCGAATATCCGAGAGCAGCACGTCCGGCGTTTTGGTGGTGAGCGCGTCGAGCACCTCGCTGCCGCTCTCAAACGTCGTGCAGCTTAATCCCGCTCCCGTGAGCGCGCGTTCAAGCACCCAACGGATGGAGCTATCGTCATCGACTACCCAGACTATCCCTCGTTGCATAAACGTCACCTTTATTTTTTAATTGGCAGGAAAACCGAGAACTCGGTATGTCCCGGCCAACTGGTAAATTCAATTTTGCCGGAGTGTTGGTCAATCAGGTTACGGGCAATGGATAAGCCCAGCCCGGTGCCGCCTTCGCGACCGCTGACCATCGGGTAAAAGAGCGTATCCTGCAGCTGCGGCGGAATACCCGGCCCGTTATCTTCCACGTCAATACGTGCCGCCAGGCGATAGCGAACGCCGTGCAGCGTCAGCTGGAACGCGGTGCGGGTACGCAGAATGATTTCGCCACCCTCCGGGCCCAGCGCCTGCAACGCGTTACGCACGATGTTTAGCAGCACCTGCTCAATCTGGTCCGGGTCGTGCGCCAGCTCGGGGAGGCTTGGGTCGTAATCACGCACCAGCGTGACGTTGTCCGGCAGCTCCATCGAGACGAGTTTCACCACCCGCTCAGCGACCTTGTGAATGCTTTCCGATACGTGCATCCCCGGCTGCTGGGGCCCGAGCAGGCGGTCGACCAGATTACGCAGACGGTCCGCCTGCTCAATAATGACGTTGGTATACTCCGCCAGCGCAGGGTCGGGCAGCGCTTTGGTCAGAAGTTGCGCCGCACCGCGTAAGCCGCCCAGCGGGTTTTTGATCTCATGGGCCAGCCCGCGCACCAGGTCGCGCGCCGCAATCTGCTGCGCATGCTGAAGCTGCTCCTGGCTGAGACGACGCTGGTTATCCATCGGCGCCATTTCCAGCAGGATCAGGCCGTCCGGCAGACGCTGTGCCGTGAGGGACAAAATATGAGAGCGTCCGTCGATCACCAGCGTCACTTCGTTATCGGTAAAGCCCTGGCCCGCCTGCAAACTCTCGCGCATCAGGCCGATATTCAGCGAGAAATAGCTCAGCAGTTCCGGCAGCGGCGTGCCAAACAGCTTTCGTGAGCTTTGGGCGAGCAGCTGCTGCGCCGCCGGGTTGGCGTAATGCACCGCCAGCTCGTCGTCGACCAGCAGGATGCTGTTAATCAAAGAATTGAGGATCTGCCCAGCATCGGGCAGCGTGCCAGTTGCCATTCAGCAGTCTCCTGGAGTTGTTGCACTATTTTAGTGCAGTATAGCGTTTTAGAGGTAAAAAGCGCGTGAGATCAGGTTGTTGGTGGAGAAAAAAGCCCATCCGAAGATGGGCTAAAGTTTCCACGGCAACTACCCCCGACGCGAAAGCGCCGGGTAAAACAAATCAATTAAACGCTGTAGTACAGCTCGAACTCAACCGGGTGCGGCGTCATGCGAACGCGGTCGTTTTCTTCGGTACGCAGCGCGATGTAAGCGTCGATAGCTTCATCGGTGAACACGCCGCCAGCGGTCAGGAACTCGCGGTCTGCGTCCAGCGCCTGGAGGGCTTCTTCCAGAGAGCCGGCAACCTGTGGGATCTCTTTCGCTTCTTCTGGCGGCAGGTCGTACAGGTTTTTATCCATCGCTTCGCCCGGGTGGATCTTGTTCTTGATACCGTCCAGGCCTGCCATCAGCAGCGCTGCGAAGCACAGGTATGGGTTAGCCGCCGGATCCGGGAAGCGCACTTCGATACGACGCGCTTTCGGAGATGCCACCACCGGGATACGGATAGAAGCAGAACGGTTACGGGCAGAGTACGCCAGCATTACTGGTGCTTCGTAGCCAGGGACCAGACGCTTGTAGGAGTTAGTGGTTGGGTTCGCCAGGGCGTTGATCGCTTTAGCGTGTTTGATAACACCACCGATGTAGTGCAGCGCCTGCTCGGACAGACCCGCGTACTTGTCGCCAGAGAACAGGTTAGTACCGTTCTTGGACAGGGACATGTGGCAGTGCATGCCGGAACCGTTGTCGCCAAACATTGGTTTTGGCATGAAGGTCGCGGTTTTACCGAAACGGTGCGCAACGTTGTGCACAACGTATTTGTAGATCTGAATCTCGTCCGCTTTTTTTGTCATGGTGTTGAAGCGGGTGGCGATTTCGTTCTGGCCAGCCGTTGCCACTTCGTGGTGGTGCGCTTCAACAACCAGGCCCATCTCTTCCATGATCAGACACATGGTAGAACGGATGTCCTGTGAAGAATCGACCGGAGGAACCGGGAAGTAACCGCCTTTCACGCCTGGACGGTGACCTTTGTTACCACCTTCGTATTTGGTGGAAGAGTTCCATGCGCCTTCGATGTCGTCGATAGCCACGTGGGAACCGGAGATGGTCGCGCCGAAACGGATGTCGTCGAACAGGAAGAACTCTGGCTCTGGCCCGAACAGAACGGTGTCCGCGATGCCGGTAGAACGCAGGTACTCTTCAGCACGTTTTGCGATGGAGCGTGGATCGCGGTCGTAGCCCTGCAGCGTGCCTGGTTCCAGGATATCGCAGCGGATGATCAGCGTAGGCTCTTCGAAGAACGGGTCAATGAGCGCGGTGGTAGCGTCTGGCATCAGAACCATGTCGGATTCGTTAATGCCTTTCCAGCCACCAATGGAGGAGCCGTCAAACATTTTGCCTTCTTCAAAGAATTCGGCGTTCACCTGATGAGCAGGGATAGTGACGTGCTGTTCTTTACCTTTGGTATCGGTGAAGCGCAGATCAACAAACTTCACTTCATGTTCGTTCAGCATCGTCAAAACGTGTTCAGCGGACATACTTAACTCTCCAGATTGGTCATTGTCGTCGTGGTAACGAGGTCTTCAAATCGGCTGGGCTGCCATATTTTTACTGTATTTCTGTAAAGCGAAATCTGTGCCAACTTTTAAAACACCCCCAAAAGGCGTTATCATGCGCACCATAGTGCAGAAGGGCTGCACCACATTGGATTCTTTGCACCATTATAGTGCTTCGATGTGAACATTGAGCACCATATTGGTGCAATTTACGTTAAAGTGCCCTTTTACCGCTCCGTGAAAGCGATCACAAAGCATCTCTGCAATACTTGTTTGCGGGGGATGTTTGTGATCCTGTTTTGTAGTGCGATTAATCCGTGTACAATAACGCGCTATTTCTAAATGCCTGAGGCAAAGTTGTGATCGAAAAATTGCGTAATATCGCCATCATCGCGCACGTCGACCATGGTAAAACTACCCTGGTTGATAAGCTGCTGCAGCAGTCCGGTACGTTTGATGCTCGTGCCGAAACTCAAGAGCGTGTGATGGACTCCAACGATTTGGAGAAAGAGCGTGGGATTACCATCCTCGCCAAAAACACCGCTATCAAATGGAATGACTACCGTATCAACATCGTTGATACCCCAGGGCACGCCGACTTCGGTGGTGAAGTTGAGCGCGTGATGTCCATGGTGGATTCCGTGCTGCTGGTGGTTGACGCATTTGACGGCCCGATGCCGCAAACGCGCTTCGTGACCAAAAAAGCATTTGCCCACGGCCTGAAACCTATCGTTGTTATCAACAAGGTAGACCGTCCAGGCGCGCGTCCTGACTGGGTTGTTGACCAGGTATTCGACCTGTTCGTTAACCTCGACGCGACCGACGAACAGCTGGACTTCCCTATCGTTTACGCGTCTGCGCTGAACGGTATTGCCGGTCTGGATCACGAAGACATGGCTGAAGACATGACTCCGCTGTACCAGACGATTGTTGACCGTGTTCCTGCGCCAAACGTTGACCTGGAAGGCACGCTGCAAATGCAGATCTCCCAGCTCGACTACAACAACTACGTTGGCGTTATCGGCATCGGCCGTATCAAGCGCGGTAAAGTGAAGCCTAACCAGCAGGTCACTATCATCGATAGCGAAGGCAAAACCCGTAACGGTAAAGTCGGTAAAGTACTGACTCACCTGGGTCTTGAGCGTATCGAGAGCGACATCGCTGAAGCTGGCGACATCATCGCCATCACCGGTCTGGGTGAACTGAACATCTCCGACACCATCTGCGATCCGCAGAACGTTGAAGCGCTGCCAGCCCTGTCCGTTGATGAACCAACCGTATCCATGTTCTTCAACGTCAACACCTCTCCGTTCTGTGGTAAAGAAGGTAAGTTTGTTACCTCTCGTCAGATCCTTGACCGCCTGAACAAAGAGCTGGTGCACAACGTTGCGCTGCGCGTTGAAGAAACGGAAGACGCTGATGCCTTCCGCGTTTCCGGTCGTGGCGAACTGCACCTGTCAGTTCTGATCGAAAACATGCGTCGTGAAGGTTTCGAGATGGCGGTTTCCCGTCCGAAAGTTATCTTCCGCGAAATCGATGGCCGTAAACAAGAGCCATTCGAGAACGTGACGCTGGACGTTGAAGAGCAGCACCAGGGTTCTGTAATGCAGGCGCTGGGCGAGCGTAAAGGCGACCTGAAAAACATGAATCCAGATGGCAAAGGCCGCGTACGTCTCGACTACGTGATCCCAAGCCGTGGCCTGATCGGCTTCCGTTCTGAGTTCATGACCATGACGTCCGGTACCGGTCTGCTGTACTCCACCTTCAGCCACTACGACGACGTTCGTCCGGGCGAAGTGGGCCAGCGTAACAACGGCGTACTGATCTCCAACGGTCAGGGTAAAGCGGTTGCGTTTGCGCTGTTCGGTCTGCAGGATCGCGGTAAGCTGTTCCTGGGTCACGGTGCTGAAGTTTACGAAGGCCAGATCATCGGTATTCACAGCCGTTCTAACGACCTGACGGTAAACTGCCTGACCGGTAAGAAACTGACCAACATGCGTGCGTCCGGTACTGACGAAGCAACGGTTCTGGTTCCACCGATCAAGATGACCCTGGAGCAGGCTCTGGAATTCATCGATGACGACGAGCTGGTAGAAGTGACGCCTCAGTCAATTCGTATCCGTAAACGTCACCTGACCGAGAACGATCGTAAACGTGCTATGCGCGGTGCGAAAGAAGAGTAATTCGGTTATGCCGTAGGCCGGGGAAGCGCGTGCGCCACCCGGCAGGTTAAAAAGCCGCTGAGAGATCAGCGGCTTTTTTTATTAAAACGAATAGCGTAATCCCAGGCGAATCCGGTACTGCTCCCGGTTGTAATCTCTCCATCTGTCCAGCCACTGAAGCTCGAGGTACGGCAGCCAGTTTCTGTCGATCCTGTAGCTGAACTTGTTGGTGATTTCCCAGTGATGGTCTTTGCCATTTTTGCTGTGGTAATCATTTACCCGCTGGAAAAAGTGCGGCTCAAAGGTGTAGAAAAACACCTCCGTCACTTTGAAATTCCAGTAGTTAACAAATTCGTGCGTGTCGTTCTTGTCCATCTGCCCGTTATAGTCCGGCGTGTCGTAGTTGTTATGGTTAAAGCGATAGCGGAGCGTCAGGTTGAACCCGTCCGTAAATTTGTAGTTGGTATCTAAATAGACCGCGCCGCCTGAGCCTGCGCTGCTGTCGTTAATCAATCCGCCGGGCTGGAAGGTAAGTTTGTCGGTTGGTTTAAAGAGCGGATACCACCCCTCTATTTCGTTATAGCTGTGCTTTAGCTCATCCCATTTCCCCACGTTATAGGCGTTGGTGAACATCAGCCCCGCGCCCATATCGAAGTTATAGCTGGCGCGCAGGATAACTTCGTGCAGCTCAGAGGCCGTATTGTATGCTTCGCGGGTTTCGACATAAGCCCCGGCAAATACCGGGCAGGACACAGACGACACGATCAGTACAGTGATGATTCTTTTCATAATTTGTCCATGTATCAGGTACAGAAAGGCCTCCCTCCTGATTAACAGGAAGGAAATACTGGCCGGTTTTATTGTTATAAAGTGACTGCTGACGCTTTATTGTTGTTGGTTATCTCAGGGGTATGTGCTGACTCTTTTTTCCGTTTTCCAATCTCCTCAATAATAAAGGCGAAGCGCGCTTCGTTGAGTTTATAAAACAGCCCCATGGTCACGGCGGCAACTATCGCCAGGCCGCACGGCCAGAGGAAAATCAGCTGACGCAGGCCCAGCAGCGTGCCCGCGCTCTGTACCGCATGGGGAACGTAGCCAATCTGGGTCAGCATGATGCCGGGCAGAAAACCGGCGAGCGCCGCGGAGATTTTGCGCGAGAAGGTATAGCCGGTATAAACCGATCCCTCGGCGCGGATGCCGGTTTTCCACTCGCCGTAATCGACGGTGTCCGGCACCAGCGCCCAGTTCAGGCTGTTAACAAACGCGGTGCCGAAAAAGGCCATGCAGGAAAACAGCACGAACAGCAGGGAGCTGGTCCCCCAGAAGAAGTTCAGCACGTCGCCTACCGCCCACAGCGCCAGCCCGCCCAGATAGACCGGCTTCTTGCCAAAGCGCTTCACCGCGCCGGGTACCAGAAACACGCCAATCAGAATGCAGCCCATGCTGAAAAAGCCCATCCACGACAGCAGATGCAGATCGTTCAGCACGTATTGGGTGTAATAGACCTGGATCGCCAGCTTGATGTTAAACGCGGCGAGGGTGCACAGGTTGGCGATACACAGCACCAGCAGCGGCGGATTGCGGAATATCGCGCAAAACGACTTCAGAATACCCGGCTTATGGTGATCGGGCGCGATCTCCACGTAACGCTCTTTTACCCCGCTGTAGCACCACCACATGCAGAACAGGCCGCCGGTGACAAACACCAGCGCGGCCACCAGATAGCCGAGGGAGGGCTGGCTGACGAACAGCGCCTGGATGGGCATAAAGCCGACGGTGCAAAGCAGTAGCCCCACCGTTGCGCCGCCCTGACGCCACGCCGCAAGCTGCGCGCGCTCGTTCGGGTTTTTGGTAATGGCCGGGACCATCGCACCGTAGGCGCAGTTCATCAGGCTGTAGCAGAGGCCAAACATCATGAAGAGCGCGGTGGCGAGGGTCGCTTTCACCGTCAGGCTAAAGTCGTTGGCCATAAACTGCGCCGCGGCGACCAGCGCCACCGGGACGGAGGCGTACAGAATGAATGGCCGGAATTTTCCCCGCGCGCCGATATTACGCCGGGAGTCCAGCAGCACGCCGGTCAGCATGTCGGTGAACGCGGTAAAAAACTTCGCCACCAGGAAAATAATGCCGCCATAGAACGCGGGCATGCCCAGCTCGTCCGTGTAAAACTTCAGCAGATACAACGTGCCAATACAGAGCATCAGATTCGAGCCAAAATCGCCCATCCCGTAGGCGCACTTCTCTCGCAGGCTCAGTTTCAGGGTTAACGGATCAGTATTGTGTGTCATGGTCGATCCTCAGAGCGCCGCGCAGGGGCGCCCTATCACGTCATTTATGCCGTACGTTTGCGCAGTTCGATCTCTTCCACGATGCGCACATACATCTTCTCGTTGAGGTTGTAGAAGCAGCCCATCGCCACAATGGTGATGACCGCCAGCAGGCTCGGATAGATAAAAATCAGCTGCCGCAGCCCCTCAACCGTTCCGGCGGACTGCACCACGTTGGGCACATAGCCGATCTGCGTGAGCATGATCCCCGGGAAGAAGCCCGCCAGCGCCTGCGAGACCTTACGGAAGAAGGTAAAGCCGGTATAGACCGTCCCCTCGGAGCGCACGCCGGTGCGCCACTCGCCGTATTCCACGGTATCGGACACCAGCGCCCAGTTCAGGCTGTTCACGAACGCGGAGCCGAAGAACGCCAGGCAGGAGAACGCCACAAAGCTCACCGAGCCGCCGCCGAAGAAGTAGTTAAGCAGATCGCCCGCTACCCAAATCATCAGCCCGCTGATGTAGACCTTTTTCTTGCCGAAGCGCCGCACCGCGCCGGGCATCATAAAGACGCCGATAAAAATACAGCCCATGCTGAAAAAGCCCATGTATGACAGCAGGATCGGGTCGTTCAGCACGTACTGCGTGTAGTAAACCTGGATGGCGAGCTTGACGTTAAACGCGCCCAGCGTGCACAGGTTGGCGATGCACAGGATAAACAGCGGACGGTTCCCGGCAATGGCGCGAAACGACTGCAGCAGGCCCGGTTTTTGCGCCGGATTAGCAGGCTGCGTCTCGACGTAACGCTCGGTCACGCCCTTGTAGCACCACCACATAAAAAACAGCCCGAACAGCGAGAAAAGCGTGGCGGCAAAGATATAGCCAAGCTGGTCGTTGCCCTCGATAAGGTTCATTACCGGGACAAAGCCCACGGTACAGAGCAGCAGGCCCAGCGTGGCGCCGCCCTGACGCCAGGCGGCCAGCGAGGCGCGCTCGTCCGGGTTTTTGGTAATGGCGGGCACCATCGCGCCGTAAGAGCAGTTCATCATGCTGAAGAACAGGCCGTACAGCATGAACAGCACCGTTGCCATTACCGTTTTGCCGGTTATCTCAAACGGCGTGCCGACGAAGTTGGCAATCGCCAGCAAGGTCACCGGGAAGGCCGCATACAGCACGAACGGGCGAAATTTTCCTTTCGGGCCGATCCTGCGCCGGGAGTCGAGCATGATCCCGGTACCCATATCGGTGAAGGCGGTAAAGAATTTGGCAATCAGGAAGATGATCTCGCCGTAGGCGCCCGGCAGGCCCAGCACGTCGGTGTAAAATTTCAGCAGATACAGCGTGCCGATATCCAGCAGGATGTTAGAGCCGAGATCGCCCATCCCGTAGGCGAGTTTTTCTTTAAACGGCAGGCGCAGGGTTGCCGGATCGGAAGTATGTTGACTCATTATTGTTCTCCGCCTGCCCGCAGGCTTTCCTGCGGGCGAGCCTTATCAGATATGACGCAAGGTGCTAAACAGATCTGCCCATTCGCTTTGCTGGCGATAGAAGACCGGCGGTTTGCCGAGCTGGGCATCAACGGTCACGTCACCGCCCTGGCTGATTTCCCCGGTCCACGCATTCACCCAGCTGTCCTGCGGCAGATAGAGCGTCCAGTCGCGGCGGCCCTCTTCATGAACCGGCGCCACCAGCAGGTCGCGGCCAAACAGATACTGGTATTTCAGCGTGTAGGCGCGCGCGTCGTCCTCGTAGTGCAGGAACAGCGGACGCATCACCGGCAGGCCGCTTTTCGCGTTCTGCGCGACGGCGGCTTTGATATACGGCTTCAGGGTGGTGAATACGTTGGTCATGCGCGCAAAGTGCGCGATGGTTTCAGCGTCGCCGTCGAACTGCCAGTTATCGCCGGGGCGGTTGCCCTCGTGGGTACGCATCATCGGCGTAAAGGCGCTGAAGTCGCACCAGCGCAGCAGCAGTTCCTTGCTGCGCTTCATCTCGAACAGGGTGGTATAGCCGCCGATGTCGCTGTGGTGCAGCCCGTGCCCGGTCATCGCCAGCGACAGCGCCGCCGGTACGACGGACGCCAGACCGTCGTCCAGGCTCCAGTCGACGTTCTGATCTCCCGCCCACATCATTACCGAGTGCTTCTGGCTGCCGGTGTAGCCCGCGCGCATGAAGAACAAAATCTCCCCAAGCTTGCCGGTCTCTTCCAGCGCCTCGTAGTTACATTTCGCCCACAGTGCGGGCCAGGCGTTATGCATAATCTCCGCGCTGACGCCGTTGTGCAGGAAGGTATCGGTCGGCAGATATTCCCCGAAATCGGCCATCCAGCCGCCGCAGCCCAGTTCAATCAGGTTCTTTTTGATGACCTCTTTGTACCAGCCGTAGGCTTCCGGGTTGGTCAGGTCGATAACGCCCGCGTAGAACTCGCCGAATTCGACGTGGTAGTCCTTGCCGTCAGCATCTTTGGTCAGATAGCCGCGTTTGGCCGCCTCTTCGCAAAGGTCTCTGTCGCTGGCGACGTACGGGTTGATATAGGAAAGAAACTGCACGCCTTCCTGCTTCCACTGCGCAATACGCTCGTCGAGCTGCGGATACAGCTCGCTGTTCCACTTCCAGTTCCACATCACGCGTTTACCGAAGGAGGTCATGCGAATGCCCGACCAGTCCTGCGCCCAGATGCCGTTCACCTTTACGCCGCCCTCGCGCATGGCGTCGAGCTTCTGCTGACACACCCCGGTGCCGCCCTGAATACCCAGCGTTACGCCGTCGTAAACCCAGTCCGGCAGCTCTGGCTGTCGCCCCAGCAGGCCGGTAAGTTTTTCCAGCAGATCGACGTAGGTTTCCGCACATTCGAAGCGCAGCGTGGCGTTATTCTCCCAGAACGCCAGCTCGTGAAAGTCCGGCGCGCTGAAGTCGAAGTTCATGTAGCAGCTGTTGTCCACGTGGCAGTAGTACTTCCGGGTGCTCACGAAGGTAGGCTGGGGGAAGAAGGTCCAGTAGTAATCGCCGCCCGCGTTCTCTTTGCAGTCGGCCTGCCAGGTCACGTAGGTCTGCTTATTGCGGCCTACGCCCTGCTCGCTGGTCCACAGCGGGAACGGCTTGCCGCGCAGATCGAAGTACGAGAACTGCTCGCCGCAGCCGTAGATATGCTCCTCCGGCTGCGCCGCCAGCCGCAGCCAGATGCGGTTATGGCAGGTGGCATCATTTTTAAGCTTCAGCTCCAGACGGCCTTCTGCATCCACACCCACCAGCAGCGTGGCGCTCACCGCGTCGCCGCGGGTAAAGCAAATCGCCCAGTCCGCGCTTTGCCGCGTGACGGTCGCGTCCGTCAGGGCAATCTTTTCGTTGAGCTTGTCCTTAATGCTGAAGTTGCCGCGAAACATCTCGATATCGGCCTCGCCCGCGCCGATCCACAGGCAAGGCTCGTCCGTGGTGTGGGACAAAATCAGTCGGTTCTCCCAACTGAGGGTGAAACCATTTTCGTTATTTTTCAGGTCAATATTGTGTAGGGTACGCATAAAAACTCCGTCTTTATTATTTGGCCTGGCTATCCAGTAATCCGGCGGCTACGGCAGGGGCTAAGCCCGGCGCCAGCGGCAGGCGGGGGATCACCAGGCAGTGCAGCAGATGATAAATATCCTGCTTGCCGTCCCAGACTTTGGTGGTCACTTCGTTATTAGTGTCCAGCTCCTGCCACCAGGATCCGTTCTCGTAATCCATCAGGTATTTGATGCAGTAATCCCACCATTTCTGATACCAGGCTTCGTACTGCGCCTCGCCGGTCACGGTGTAGAGGGCGTAGGCCGTACCCATCGCTTCGACGATCGGCCAGCGCACGCGTTCGCGCACGATAGGCTTGCCGTCCCAGCCTACGGAGTAGACAAAACCATCGGCCCCGTCGGGCGCCCAGGCGTCGCGGATGGTGGCGTGGAACAGCCCTTTCGCATCTTCCAGCAGCCACGCCGGCGGGGTTTCAAAGCGCGCCTCCAGCGCGGCGCGCAGGTGCAGCATCAGGCGGCCCCACTCGATCCAGTGCCCCGGCGTGCCGCCGTAGGCGCGGAAGCGGTGGGCGGGGTTATCGATGTTGTAGTCGCGGATCGGGTTCCAGTCGGTGTCGAAATGCTCGTTAACGCGATACTCACCTTTGCGCGCCACGTCGTGAATAATCACCGAGGCGATGCGCAGGGCGCGGTCGAGCCATTTACGATCGTGGGTTACGTCATACACGATGAGGAAGGCTTCCACGGCGTGCATGTTGGCGTTACCGCCGCGGTAATCTTCCGTTTTGCTGAAGGCTTCATCCCATGACTCCAGGCACATCTGCTCCCGTTCGCTCCAGAAGTAGCGCTCAATCACCTCGATGGCGTCGTCCAGCAGCCTTCGCGCCTGCGGATGGCCGGTGGTCACGGCGCTTGCCGCACCGAGCAGCACGAAGAAGTGCTGATAGCCCTGCTTGGAGGCATCCACCACGCCTTCATCGTTAACGCAGGCGTACCAGCCGCCGTGCTGTTTGTCGCGCAGCGGGCCGTTGAGGGCATTGATGCCGTGCTCAACCAGGGCGTACGCGCCGGGACGTCCCATGTTCGCCGCCACCGCGTAAACGTGCAGCATACGGGCGGTGATCCACAGATGCGTGCCCATATCGCTGCGAACCTGTCCGTTATTGCCCAGCCAGCCAAAGCCGGTCGGTACGGCGGCGTTTTTGCCGAAATCAAGAATGCGGTCGGTCTCTTGTTCGAGCCAGCGGTTGTGGCTCAGGGTGTTAAACCATTTCATGTTCGGGTCCTTTCTTAACGGCGAGCCATCATTTCGTCGACGATCTCACCCAGACGCTGCAGTTTTGGTACGGAAATATCGCGGAGCATCAGCCCGGTGTCCGGCAGGCCAATCACCGATGACCAGACGGCGCGTCCGGCTAAAAAGCCCGATGCCCCCGCCTGCATCGCCACGCTCACGGCGCGCGGGAATAGCTTATCGTCCACGCCGGAGGAGAGGATCACCCACGGCATGGCGATGTTCTCGTTCAGCCTCTGCGAGGCCGCCAGCAGCTCCTGCTGCGTGCCTTTGCCAAACAGCGGCATCTCCACTTTGTAGAGGTCGGCACCGCTGTTGCCCAGCTCTTTGGCCGCGTCGATAATCGCCTGCTCGCGGTCAAACGCGGCACCGCGGCGCGGCGGACGCACAACCGGCTCGATAATGCTCAGCAGCCCGCTGTTGTGGCACAGCGTGTTGAACGCCTTCACCATCTCAAGCCGCTGCTGCGGATCTTCATCGCTGCGCCACAGCACCAGCAGCTTCAGCGCCTTGCCGCCGTCGCGTTTCACGGCCTGAGCGTCGATGCTCTTGTCTATCACCACGCTGTCGACGGGAATACCGTTCCCCGGAATAAACTCGTCGGCCGCCACAATCATCGCGCAGCTTTTTGCCACGGCCTGCTGCTCCACAATCTGGCGATAGCAGAACTGCTGGTCGACGAGAATGGCAGAGGCGTACGGGGACAGAATTTTCGCGGCATTGACCTTAAAATCCGTCAGGTGCTGGTCGGTTACCGGCACCGGCGCGCCTGCCGCGGCAAACATCAGGCGCATCGCTTCGCGCTGATCCACGGCCAGCATCGCAAAACCGCCGGAAGGTCGGGTGATATCTTTCAGGGTGTACATCGTCATTCTTCAGTCCTTTCGTATCAGTGTGATTTTTTCAGCCCGGCAGATGCGCGAACCTGTTCAAGAATGGCCGTCCAGTCTTCGCGCCCGCGCCCGGCGGCGCGGGCCTGGCTGTAAACTTCGCGGGAGGCCGCGCCCAGCGGCATCGGCACGTGGAGCTGGTTGGCCACGTCCAGGGCGATCCCCAGATCTTTATGCGCAAGGTCGATCATAAAGGCGGGGGAAAGATCCCCTTTCAGCACCTTATTCGGCCATGAGGTGGTGAAGTGGCCTTTACCCGCCGGCGTGCCGCTCATCACCTTCAGCGCCACCTCAAAGGAGAGGCCGAGGGCTTCACACAGCACGGCCGCCTCGGCGGAGAGGGCGTTCAGGGCGATACTCATGTAGTTATTGATGAGCTTCACGCGGATGCCCATGCCCGGGCCACCGGCGTTAATCAGCTCGTTGCCCATCGCCATTAATAGGGGGGTGGCGCGCTCAACCTGCTGCGCCGTGCCGCCTGCCAGCAGGAGCAGCGTGCCGGCGATGGCATGGTCAGACGTGCGTCCGACGGGCACGTCCATCAGGCTGAAGCCGCGGTCAGCCATGTCGCGGATCAGCGCGTCGGTTTGCAGGGGATGAATGGTCGACATATCAATCACCAGCGCGTCGCGGGATAACCCTTCGCATACGCCGTGCTCGCCGAACAGTACGCTGCGCACCAGGTCGCCGTTGGGCAGCATGGTGATGACGAACTCGGCATCCGTTGCGGCCTGCGCGGGCGTTGCCGCCGCCTTCGCGCCGCTCTCCACCAGGACCTGAACCGCCTGCGGGTTCACATCAAAGACCTGAAGCCGGTGACCTTGCTTCAACAGATTCTTCGCCATTGGCGAGCCCATCTGCCCTAAACCGATAAATGCGATTGCTGACATGCCTCTCTCCTGTCATATCGTGTCAATTTCTGCGCGTTTGTGTTGTCTGTTTTTGATCGTATTTGTAATTTATAGTCAAAAAATTGACAGGGGTCACTTTTTAAACATTTGCTGAAATTAAAATGAAGGCATCAGAAATCGCAGAAGGAATCACCATGACTCGCATTGCTTGTGTCGGCATTACCGTGCTGGATCGCATCTGGTATCTCGATGATTTACCGAAGGTAGGTGGGAAATATGTCGCAAAAGACTATACGGAAGTGGGCGGTGGCCCGGCGGCAACGGCTGCGGTGGCAGCGGCGAAGCTGGGCGCGGAAGTGGAGTTTATTGGCCGGGTGGGGGACGACGATACCGGCCGACGGCTGCTTGCGGAGCTGGGCTCCCTGGGGGTGAATACCCGCTTTACGCGCGTAGTTAAAGGTGCCCGATCGTCACAGTCGGCGGTGCTGGTGGACGCGAGCGGGGAGCGCGTCATTGCGAACTACCCCAGCCCGGATCTCCCTGCTGCGGCAGACTGGCTGCATGAAATCGACTTCTCTCAGTGGGATATTGTGTTAGCGGACGTGCGCTGGCATGACGGGGCAAAACAGGCGTTTACCCTTGCCCGCCAGCGGGGCGTGCCGACCCTGCTTGATGCGGATGTTACCCCGCAGGACATCGCAGAGCTGGTTGCCCTGAGCGACCACGCGGCCTTCTCCGCGCCGGGACTGCGGCGCTTAACGCAGCGGGATGAGGCCGAAGAGGCGCTGAAAAAAGCACAAACGCTCACAAATGGACACGTATACGTCACCCAGGGGCGAGACGGCTGCTTCTGGCTGGAGAACGGCGCGTTATGCCATCAGCCGGGCTTTGAGGTGAACGTCATCGATACCACCGGCGCAGGCGACGTTTTCCACGGCGCGCTGGCGTTCAGCCTGGCCCAGCACTCCGCCGCCGCAGACGCCGTGCGTTTTGCCAGCGCCGTCGCCGCGCTGAAATGTACCAGGCCCGGCGGGCGCGCGGGTATACCCGACTGTGATCAAACCCGCTCTTTTTTGTCACTTTTTGTATAAAATGCGGGGCGTGATGGTTTTCAGAGGACAGCCCATGAGCCTTACCGAACTGACCGGCAACCCGCGCCACGATCGTCTGCTGACGCTGATTGCCGAACGCGGCTATATGAACATTGATGAACTGGCCCAGCTGCTGGATGTGTCGACGCAAACGGTGCGCCGGGATATCCGCAAGCTCAGCGAGCAGGGGCTGATCACGCGGCATCATGGCGGCGCGGGCAGGGCATCCAGCGTGGTAAACACGGCATTTGAGCAGCGCGAAGTCTCGCTTACCGAAGAGAAACGGGCGATTGCCGAAGCGATTGCGGACTATATTCCCGATGGCTCAACCATTTTTATCACTATCGGGACGACCGTGGAGCACGTTGCCCGGGCGCTGCTTAACCATAATCATCTGCGCATCATCACCAACAGCCTTCGGGTGGCGCACATTCTTTATAAGAATCCGCGTTTTGAGGTGATGGTGCCCGGCGGTACGCTGCGCCCGCACAACGGCGGCATTATCGGCCCGGCGGCGACGGCATTCGTGTCCGGCTTTCGGGCGGATTATCTCGTGACCAGCGTGGGGGCGATTGAACACGACGGCGCCATGATGGAGTTTGACGTCAATGAAGCCAGCGTGGTGAAGGCCATGATTGCCCATTCCCGCCACATTTTACTGGCGGCCGATCATACGAAATACCACGCCTCCGCGGCGGTTGAAATCGGCAACGTGGCTCAGGCAACGGCGCTTTTCACCGATGAGCTGCCCGGCCCGGCGCTGCACAACCATCTTAAATCCAGCAAGGTTGAGGTTGTCGAGGTGCATTCAGGAGAAGAGCAGCAGGCTGGCTGATCGTCATATGGCCCGATATTCCGTTTCGGGCCGTTCCTCTCTTTAAGCTGAATCTGGCGCATAGCTAAAGTTTCTCTTTCCCGCTACAGTTAGTTTTCCACGGCGAAAGGAGATAAACATGCTTTATATCTTTGACTTAGGAAATGTAATCGTCGATATCGATTTTAACCGGGTGCTGGGCGCATGGAGCGATTTTAGCCGTGTTCCGCTGGCGACGTTAAAGCAGAATTTCGCGATGGGCGAGACTTTCCACCTGCACGAGCGCGGTGAAATTAGCGACGAAGCGTTCGCTGAACGTTTCTGTCAGGAGATGGGGCTCTCGTTGAGCTACGAGCAGTTTTCCCACGGCTGGCAGGCGGTATTTGTCGCGATCCGCCCGGAAGTGATCGACATCATGCACAAGCTTCGCGCGCAGGGGCATCGCGTCGTTGTGCTGTCGAATACTAACCGTCTGCATACCACCTTCTGGCCGGATGAATACCCGGAAATCCACGCGGCGGCAGATAAAGTGTATCTCTCCCAGGAGATGGGGATGCGTAAACCGGAGGCGCGGATCTATCAGGCGGTGTTGCAGGAGGAAGGATTCACGGCGGCGGATGCGGTCTTTTTCGACGACAACGTCGATAATATAGAGGGAGCTAACCAGACAGGTATCACCTCAATTCTGGTGACCGGAAAAGAGACGATACCGAACTACTTTGCGAAGCAGTTATGCTAAAAACCGTTCATCAAAAAGCCAACCACCACACGCGCCCGCTGAGGGCGTGGCTGAAGCTCCTCTGGCACCGCATCGATGAGGACAACATGACCACGCTGGCGGGCAATCTCGCCTACGTGTCGTTGCTCTCGCTGGTGCCGCTGGTGGCGGTGGTTTTTGCGCTTTTTTCCGCGTTTCCGATGTTTGCCGATGTGAGCATGCAGCTTCGCCACTTCGTTTTCGCGAACTTTATTCCTGCCACCGGCGACGTTATCCAGAACTACATAGAACAGTTTGTGGCTAACTCCAGCAAGATGACGGCGGTGGGGGCGTGCGGGCTTATCGTCACCGCGCTGCTGCTGATGTACTCCATCGACAGCGCGCTCAACGCCATCTGGCGGAGTAAAAAAGTCCGGCCGAAGGTGTATTCCTTTGCCGTCTACTGGATGATTTTAACCCTCGGCCCGTTGCTGGCGGGGGCAAGCCTGGCCATCAGCTCCTATCTTCTTTCGCTGCGCTGGGCGAGCGATTTAAACAGCGTGATTGATAACGTGCTGCGCATCTTCCCGCTGATCCTGTCGTGGCTCTCGTTCTGGCTGCTTTACAGCGTAGTGCCGACTATCCGCGTACCCAACCGGGACGCGGTTATCGGCGCGCTGGTGGCGGCGTTGCTCTTTGAGCTGGGCAAGAAAGGATTCGCGCTTTATATCACCATGTTCCCCTCCTATCAGCTGATTTACGGCGTGCTGGCGGTGATCCCCATTTTGTTTGTCTGGGTCTACTGGACGTGGTGTATCGTCTTGCTTGGTGCGGAAATAACTGTCACTCTCGGGGTCTACCGGGAACTCAAAAAAGCAGCAGAAGCTGAAAAACAACAAGAAGCAGACCAACCATGATTGCATTAATTCAGCGCGTAACCCGTGCCAGCGTCACCGTGGCGGATGAGGTGACGGGTGAAATCGGCCCAGGACTTTTGGTGCTCCTGGGTGTCGAAAAGGATGACGACGAGCAAAAAGCCAACCGCCTGTGCGAGCGCGTGCTGGGCTACCGCATTTTCAGCGATGCGGAGGGCAAGATGAACCTGAACGTCCAGCAGGCTGGCGGCAGCGTGCTGGTGGTCTCCCAGTTTACGCTGGCCGCCGATACCGAACGCGGCATGCGCCCGAGTTTCTCAAAAGGCGCGGCCCCGGATCGCGCAGAAGCCCTTTACGAATATTTTGTTGAGCGCTGTCGCCAACAGGAAATGCCTACACAAACCGGACGATTCGCTGCGGATATGCAGGTATCGCTGGTAAACGATGGCCCCGTCACGTTCTGGCTCCAGGTATGAGCCAACTGGCGGCCTGGCCGCGGGTAACAAGAGAGAGTACAGCTATGTATCACCTTCGAGTACCGCAAACGGAAGAAGAATTAGACGCTTATTACCATTTCCGCTGGGAAATGCTGCGCAAGCCATTACATCAACCGAAAGGATCTGAACGCGACGCCTGGGATGCAATGGCGCATCACCAGATGGTGGTTGATGAAGAGGGTAACCTCGTCGCCGTGGGGCGTCTGTATATCAACGCCGACAACGAAGCCTCTATTCGCTTTATGGCCGTTCACCCCTCCGTTCAGGACAAAGGCCTCGGCACGCTGATGGCGATGACGCTGGAATCCGTCGCCCGTCAGGAAGGGGTGAAGCGCGTGACCTGTAGCGCCCGCGAAGATGCCGTCGAGTTCTTTGCTAAGCTCGGTTTTGTGAATCAGGGGGAAATCGCCGCCCCGCAAACCACGCCGATCCGTCACTTCTTAATGATCAAACCCATCGCCACGCTCGATGACATTCTCCATCGCGCCGACTGGTGCGGGCAGCTCCAGCAGGCCTGGTATCAACACATCCCGCTCAGTGAAAAAATGGGCGTGCGCATTCAGCAATATACCGGGCAAAAATTCATCACCACCATGCCGGAAACCGGCAACCAGAATCCGCACCATACCCTTTTTGCCGGCAGCCTGTTTTCGCTGGCCACGCTCACCGGATGGGGGCTGATATGGCTCATGCTGCGCGAGCGTCATCTGGGCGGCACTATTATTCTCGCCGATGCCCATATCCGCTACAGCGCGCCGATCAGCGGCAAGCCGAGCGCGGTGGCTGACCTGGGCGCGCTGGGTGGCGATCTCGACCGTCTGGCGCGCGGCCGTAAGGCACGCGTGCAGATGCAGGTCGAGCTGTTCGGGGATGAAACCCCGGGCGCGGTGTTTGAAGGCACCTATATCGTGCTTCCCGCTAAGCCGTATGGCGCGTATGAAGAGGGCGGAAACGAGGAGGAGTAATCTCCTCTTTGCTAGCGTCTGGCTTGATTAATTCGCCAGGCGATATCCCGTAAAACATCTCGCGCTGACTGGCTAACCCCGCCAAGCTGAATGAAGCCATGAATAACACCCAGCCATCGCTGAGCGGTACACTTAACTCCCTGCTTCGTGAGGCGCTGAAAAAGCGCCTCACCTTCATCGCATAGCGGATCATACTCAGCGGTAATAATGTGAACCTGCGGCAGACCGCTAAAGTCTTCCCGCCACAGGGGGCTGATTTCAGGATGCTGACGATCGGCTCCAGCCAGATACATTTCATAGCCACTCAGAAGGGTATCGCGCGTAATCACATAATCCATGCCGTTGAGGGTATAGCTTTCAAAGCTGGCCGTGGCGTCGAGCATGGGGTAGATAAGAATGAGCTGCGCCGGCTCCCAGAGACCTTTGGCCTTGAGCCGAAGCGCGGTTACCAGCGCAAGATGGCCTCCCGCACTGTCTCCACAAAGCGTAATCCGGTTATTATCCACGCCTAATTTCTCTGCGTTTTGCCAGACTAGATCCGCCGCTCTTTCTGCGTCGTCATGCGCAGCGGGGAACGTATGTTCGGGTGCGAGTCTGTACTGAACCGCAATGACCCGGCAGTTACCGTAAAACGCCAGCTGACGAAGCTGATTATCATGGGTTTCAAACCCACCGCTAACAAAACAACCGCCATGATAGTAGAGGGCAGAAGGTAACGTTTCAGGAGCATTGAGAGGCGAAAAGATCCTAAAGGTCATCTCCTCAAGAACAAACGTTTCAACCTGAACGCGCGTTTCTGTCTTCCCGGCCAGCGCCGTACTGGCTACATACCCGGCTCTCCGGTCATCAATACTCTGCTTTCGCGATGAAGGCCGCCCTGCTGCAATAAATCCCAGTACAAGCTTATCAATACCCTTTTCCAGAGCCATGGTTATGTCCTTTAGCTGTATGCATACACAGTCTTATAACCTGTATTAATTCGGAAGAAAACAATCAACGTGGGTGAAAACTGAGATCTGGAAAAAGGCTCGCAAAATCCTGCTTCATTCATTGAATTCAATGGATAAGTTACCGAAATCTCAATAACGTATTTCTCACAGGGGTACGTCATTGACGTACATTGGAGATGTGTTACTCTAAGCCAATGGCGTATATTTTATGCTATTCATTGAAACGGATATCTTCACAGAAGACGTCAAAACGTTACTGGATGACGACGAATACCATAAGCTTCAGGTTTTTCTGGCAACGCAACCTGATTATGGCGATCTGATCCAGAATACGGGAGGCCTGCGAAAGATTCGCTGGCTTTCAGGGGGCCGGGGAAAGCGTGGTGGAGTAAGGGTTATTTATTTTCACCGTACGCGCGAGTTTGAAATCAGGCTGCTGCTTATCTACCGCAAAGGGATCAAAGATGACCTGTCCGCGGGGGAGAAAGCCATTCTGAAAAAGATGATTGAGAGGTGGTAAATGGATAAGGCGCTATTTGAGCGATTAACCCATAGCATTGCGCAAATGAACGAGATTGCCGGAGGCCAACGTGCGCCGTCGCGCACCTTTCAAATCGATGCGATGAAAATCAAAGAAATTCGCCAGGCGTCCGGATTGTCGCAGAGTAAATTCGCGAACTTAATCTCGGTCAGCGTTGATACGTTGCGTAACTGGGAGCAAGGCAGACGCTCGCCAACAGGGCCGGCTAAAGCACTGTTGCGCGCCATAGCTAACGACCCTCAACATGTCATCCCTGCGCTATCGCAGTAATTAGCCCGGCTGCACAGAGGCTCACCGGGCTTTGGTGGAGATTACTCCCCTTCACCCGGGAACAGGAACGGGTTGATAGAGCTACGGGCAAAGCCCTCCTGCTCCATTTTGGCGTCCAGAATCAACGAGGCGAGATCGTCGGCCACCGCTTCGACTTTCGGGTCTTTTTCCTGATACAGAATCTTCAGGTAGGTCCCGCAGTCGCCGCAGCTTTCGGCCTTCACCGCCGCGTCTTCATTTTCCAGCGACCAGTAGTTCAGATCGCGAGTCTGCTCGCAGTTGCTGCACTTCACGCGCACCACGTGCCACTCGGTTTCACACAGGTTGCAGTGCAGATAGCGCAGCCCCTGAGTGGTGCCGATCTGTACCATGCTGGAAACAGGCATTGAGCCACACACCGGACAGAACTGGCGCGCTTCGCCGTATTCGGCGCGGGCTTTACCCGGGATCAGGCTCGCCATTTGCGCCCAGTAGAGCGACAGCGCAGCCCAGATGAACGGCGCTTTATCGCTGCTCACCAGCGAGAAGTCGGACGCGAACAGCGCGCTCGCCATCTCTTCCAGCTCCTGATCGGAGGCTTTTTCCAGGTTCTCAATGACCGCCAGCGCCGTGCCGCTCATCTCGGGCTTCAGCTCGGCAATCAGCGAATGCAGCAGCTTATGCCAGTGCTTGTCGCGCGGCAGGACGTGAATGTCCAGCGGCGGCTTGCCCTGCTCGTTGGCTTCTTTGATGCGTGCGGTGAGGTCCATTTGCAGCGGGTGGTCGTACAGCACCACTTCCTGCGCATGGGCTACCAGCGCGGCAAAACGCAGAAAATCGCCCAGCGGGTTGTTCTCTGCCAGCTCGCGCAGGCGCTCTGCGCGGCGGTTGTAGAGGTTCTTGAGTCTGGGGAATAACAACGGCGGAATATACTCCGCCGTACGTTTCTCGCTCGACCCCAGCTCATCTTGCGGGATTATGCGAATACTCATTCAGATGACTTTTCCTGTTTCTGGCGGACTTCACGGTACCAGCGCGGGTGATGTTTCTTCGCCCACGTTTTGGTTACCCATCCTTCCACCATCGCGGTAATGGTGCCTTTCACCCAAAGGGCGGCGTAAATATGCACCATGATAACCACAATTAACGCTACTGCGGCAAATGAATGCAGCATCAGCGCAAATCGGATCACCGGGATTGAGAAAGCAGGCGCAAAATACGGACGCCAGATGATCACGCCGCTCACCAGCAACAGGACCAGGAAGATAATCGCCGCCCAGAATACGCATTTCTGGCCGAAGTTATAGCGCCCGGTATCACCTACTTCCTCGTTGACGACGATCTTACGAATATTCTTCGCCCAAAAGATATCATCCCGATTGATTAGGTTATGGTGCCAGTAGCGGAAAAACATGATGATAAACGAGGCAAACATCACCACACCCACGAACGGGTGAAGGATGCGCGCCAGCTGCGGCGTACCCAGTATCTGCATCAGCCAGTTAAAGGACGGGAAGAAGAACCCCAGCCCGCTTATCGCCGCCAGCATGAAGCAGAAGGCGGTGACCCAGTGGTTGATACGTTCCGGCGCGGTGTAGCGCACGATGGTGTCACGTTTTCTCATTTGCGCACCTCGTCTTTCTCTTCATGCAGGTTATCGTCTTCCTCTTCCGCGCGGTTCGGACCAACACCGACGTAGTGGAAGATGCTCGCTGCGAAGGTGGCAGCAAAACCGACCGCTGCCAGCGGTTTCCAGATGCCTTTCCAGAACTTCACGGTGGCGCTGATTTCCGGATTCTCCGGCAGGCCGTGATACAGATTCGGCTTGTCGGCGTGGTGCAGCACGTACATCACGTGCGTGCCGCCAACCCCGGCCGGATCGTACAGGCCAGCGTTATCGTAACCACGGGTTTTCAGCTCGCCCACGCGCTCGGCCGCCAGCGTCTTCATATCCTCTTTGGAGCCAAAGTGGATAGCGCCCGTCGGGCAGGTCTTCACGCACGCTGGCTCCTGGCCGACGTTTACGCGGTCAACGCACAGCGTACATTTGTAGACGCGGTTGTCTTCCGGGTTCATGCGCGGCACGTCGAACGGACAGCCCGCGATGCAGTAGCCGCAGCCAATGCACTGCTCGGACTGGAAGTCGACGATACCGTTGGCATACTGAATGATAGCCCCTTCTGACGGACACGCCTTCAGGCAGCCCGGATCCGCACAGTGCATACAGCCGTCTTTGCGGATAAGCCATTCCAGTTTGTCGTTCTGCTCCACTTCCGAGAAGCGCATTACCGTCCAGGACTTGGCGGTCAGGTCCGCCGGGTTGTCGTACACCCCGACGTTGTGACCCACTTCGTCACGGATGTCGTTCCACTCCGAACAGGCCACCTGACAGGCTTTACAGCCGATACAGGTGGTTACGTCGATAAGCTTCGCCACTTCCTGCTGATGGTCCCGCGCCTGAGGCGCGGGCGTGAAACCGTTAGTCGCGGAACGACGGATAATATCCTGAGATTGATAAGCCATAAGTCGTCTCCGTTACACCTTTTCCACGTTCACGAGGAAGGCCTTAAACTCCGGCGTCTGCGTGTTCGCATCGCCGACGAACGGCGTCAGGGTGTTCGCAATGAACCCTTTCTTCGCCACGCCCTCATAGCCCCAGTGGATCGGAATACCGATGGTATCCACCTGCTGACCGTGAACGTTCAGCGTGCGAATACGCTTGGTCACCACCGCCTTGGCTTTGATGTAGCCACGGTTGGAGGAGACCTTCACGGTATCGCCATGGGCAATGCCGAGCTTGTTCGCCAGCTTCTCGCCGATCTCCACAAACTGTTCCGGCTGCGCGATGGCGTTAAGCAGCGCGTGCTTGGTCCAGTAGTGGAAGTGCTCGGTCAGACGGTAGGTAGTACCCACGTACGGGAACTTGTCCTTTTTACCCAGCGCTTCAAAGTCGCCCTTGAAGATACGGGCTGCCGGGTTAGAGACCACGTTCGGGTGCAGCGGGTTAGTGCCCAGCGGCGTTTCAAACGGCTCGTAGTGTTCCGGGAACGGCCCTTCCGCCATCTTGTCGATAGCAAAAAGACGGCCCATCCCTTCAGGCTGCATGATAAACGGCCCGACATCGCTGCCCGGTGCGGCAGTGCTGTAGTCCGGAATATCCACGCCGCCCCATTTCGCGCCGTCCCACTTCAGCAGCTGACGCTTCGGATCCCACGGGTTGCCCTGCGGGTCAGCGGATGCGCGGTTATAGAGGATGCGGCGGTTCAGCGGCCACGCCCATGCCCAGCCGAGCGTATTGCCCAGACCCGACGGGTCGGCATTGTCGCGGTTGGCCATCTGGTTGCCTTTCGGCGTCCAGCTACCGGCAAAAATCCAGCAGCCGCTTGAGGTGGTACCGTCATCGCGCAGGTGCGCGAAGGTGCTGAGCTGATCGCCTTTCTTCGCCAGAACCGCACCGGTAGCTGGGTCGATAACGTCCGCCAGCGCCTTACCGTTGCTCTCCATCGCCACTTCTTCCGGCGCTGGGTTTTCTGGCGTCGAGTAGTTCCAGGTCATGTTCAGAACCGGTTCAGGGTTCGCGCCGCCTTCAGCCGCGTACATCTTACGCAGGCGTAAGAAGATACCGGCCAGGATCTCGCCGTCGTTCATGGCGATGCCCGGGGCGTCCGCGCCTTTCCAGTGCCACTGCAGCCAGCGGCCGGAGTTGACGATAGAACCGTTCTCTTCCGCGAAGCAGGTGGACGGCAGACGGAACACTTCGGTCTGAATTTTCGACGGATCGACGTCGTTCGATTCACCGTGGTTCTGCCAGAAGGTCGAGGTTTCGGTATTGAGCGGGTCAATGGTCACCAGGAACTTCAGCTTCGACAGAGACTCGACAACCTTGTTCTTGTTCGGGAACGACGCCACAGGGTTGAAGCCCTGGCAGATGTAGCCGTTGACCTGGCCCTGGTGCATCATCTCGAAGTACTGGAGTACGTCGTAACCTTTGTCCCACTTCGGCAGCCAGTCAAAGCCCCAGCTGTTTTCCGCCGTCGCCTTGTCGCCGTAGAAGGCTTTCATTAGCGAGACGAAGAACTTCGGATAGTTGCCCCAGTAGTTCACCTGGCCTTCGAGCAGCGGTTTTGGCGTGCTGGCCGTCAGGTAGGTTTGCAGGTCGGTCTGTTTCTCGCTTGGCAGGTTCATGTAACCCGTCAGGCTTTGCGACAGCAGGCCGAGGTCGGTCAGACCCTGAATGTTGGAGTGGCCGCGCAGGGCGTTCACGCCGCCGCCTGCCATCCCCATGTTGCCGAGCAGCAGCTGAACCATCGCCATGGTGCGGATGTTCTGCGCGCCGATGGAGTGCTGCGTCCAGCCGAGCGCGTACAGGAACGACGCGGTTTTATCCTTCGCGCTGGTTTCCGCAATCAGCTCGCAGACCTTCAGGAAGTCCGCCTTCGGCGTTCCGCAGATGTTTTCCACAACGTCCGGCGTATAGCGGGAAACGTGCTCTTTCAGCAGGTTCCACACGCAGCGCGGGTGTTGCAGGGTGGTGTCGCGCTTCGCAAAGCCGTTTTCGTCCAGCTCGTAGTTCCAGCTGGTTTTGTCGTATCTGCGTTTTTCGGCGTCATATCCGCTGAACAGACCATCTTCGAAGTGGTAATCCTCGCGCACGATCAGGCTGGCGTTGGTATAGGCTTCGGTGTATTCGCGGTTGTATTTTTCGTTGGTCATCAGGTACAGCAATACGCCTGACAGGAAAGTGATGTCAGTACCTGAACGAATAGGGGTGTAGAAATCCGCCACTGACGCCGTACGCGTAAAGCGGGGATCGATCACAATCAGCTTCGCACCGTTGTGGATTTTGGCTTCCATCGCCCAGCGGAACCCGACAGGGTGCGCTTCAGCGGCGTTACCGCCCATCACCACGATAAGGTTGGCGTTCTTGATGTCGACCCAGTGGTTGGTCATCGCACCGCGACCAAATGTTGGAGCAAGACTTGCTACCGTTGGTCCGTGTCAGACACGCGCCTGGTTGTCGACCGCGAGCATGCCGAGTGCGCGCGTGAATTTCTGGGTTAAATAGCCGGTTTCGTTACTGGACGCTGAAGCACACAGCATCCCGGTGGAGAGCCAGCGGTTAACCGTGACGCCGTCGGCGTTTTTCTCAATAAAGTTGGCATCGCGGTCTTCTTTAATGTGTTTTGCGATGCGGTCAAACGCCTCTTCCCAGCTAATTTGCTGCCACTTGTCGGAGCCAGGCGCGCGGTATTCCGGGAATTTGAGGCGGCTTTCGGAGTGGATAAAGTCCACCAGACCGGCCCCTTTCGGGCACAGCGCGCCGCGGTTGACCGGGTGATCCGGGTCGCCTTCGATATGGAAGATAGATGCTTTGGCGTTTTTCGCACCGTCGCCGAGGCTATACATCAACAGCCCACAGCCGACGGAGCAGTACGTACAGGTGTTACGGGTTTCGCGGGTACGCAGCAGTTTGTACTGCCGCGTTTCCGCCAGCGCTACGCCGGGCGCAAAGCCCAGTGCCGCCGCCGTGGTGCCTGCCATACCGCCAGCGCAGATCTTAAAGAACTGCCTTCTGCTGACCTGCATGGGTCACTCCTTGTTCGACATTGCTTATATATGGAGTTTTTACTTCGCGGTTGAGAATGGACCGCAAAGGAGAAAAATTTGCGTTAATCCCTCATGTCTCCGAGGGATATGCCCAGAATACCACAATGTCGGTACGCCTGTTCCAACGGCGTTAAAACAAAGTGAACGTATTATCACTCCATTGATTATAAAATGTGATATCAATCACAATATTAACCCTGCATGTTAAAGGGGTGTAGCAGGGGGCAGGTTGCACCGCTCCCAAGTGAGTAGGTAAACTTGTCGAAGATGGCTGCTGAAAAGTTGATCCATACTATGCGTATCGCCTGTGATTTATGCTGCAATAGCAGGCTCACTTCCGTGGTTGTTCAGGAATACCGTTGTGTCTAAACAAAACCGTGCTACCCACGCGTCGCCACTGCCTGCGGGCATCGTGGAACTGTCGGTGCACAGACCGCCCCACATTTCGCATGCCACGCCGGATTTTCTGGCGGAAGAAGTTCCCGTTGCCCTGGTGTACAACGGTATTTCGCACGTGGTGATGATGGCCTCGCCGAAAGATCTTGAGCTGTTCGCCATTGGTTTTTCCCTCTCGGAAGGCATCATTGCGCATCCGCAGGAGATCTACGGCATGGACGTCGTGCAGGCCTGCAACGGTCTTGAAGTGCAAATTGAGCTCTCCAGCCGTCGCTTTATGGGGTTGAAAGCGCGCCGCCGCGCGCTGGCCGGACGAACCGGCTGCGGCGTGTGCGGCGTTGAACAGCTTAACGATATCGGCAAGCCCATTGTCCCGCTGCCGTTTACCCAGACGTTTAATCTGGCGCATCTTGACCGGGCGCTCGGGCACCTGAACGACGTGCAGCCTGTCGGCCAGCTCAGCGGCTGTACGCACGCGGCGGCGTGGGTTTTGCCGTCCGGGGATATTGCAGGCGGACATGAAGATGTGGGCCGTCACGTGGCGCTGGATAAGCTGTTAGGCCGCCGCGCACGGGAAAGCACGCTCTGGCAGCAGGGCGCGGCACTGGTTTCCAGCCGCGCCAGCTATGAGATGGTGCAAAAGTCCGCGATGTGCGGGGTAGAGATCCTGTTTGCGGTGTCGGCGGCAACCACGCTGGCGGTGGAAGTGGCGGAGCGCTGCAACCTGACGCTGGTGGGTTTCTGCAAGCCGGGAAGGGCGACGATTTATACCCATCCACAGCGGTTAATAGTTAATCAGTAATTTTGAATGATAATAGCAAATCCTTCCGCTATCAGTTGAACGGGATGAGGACTAATATTTATCTCATCAAGGCACGGTGCCTTACCTAAACAACTTAACGAAAGGGTTTAAATCATGAAAAGCATCAAAACTTTTGTCGCTGTAATCGCTCTGGCTGCTTCATTCGGTTCTTTCGCTGCACAGACCGTCACCGCTTCCGCCTCCACGCTGGATGGTGCAGAAGCGAAAATCGCCGCACAGGCTCAGGAAGCGGGCGCGTCATCCTACAAAATTACCCAGGCGTTCACCGGTAACCGCGTGCACATGACCGCTGAACTGAACAAATAAGCCGTATTGCCACTGTCCCTCGCTCTTCGGAGCGGGGACAGGTGTAAATTAAATATTGCTGCCAAAGGCTTTACCCCTCCTTATTTCCGCTTTATTGTCTCCTCTGTTTATCCTTCGTCGTTAAATAAACCTCTAAAATAATATTTCTAACCGGGTTGGCGATAATATTATTTAAATCTATGCTTTTTCTCACCCGAAGCAATTTTCTTGCTTGTTATATTCGTTTTTTAAATGTTTGATCTTAATAATTAAGGAATTCCTCAGGCGTTAATCCTAAAGATGAAGCAGATAATTGATAGGGGTTATTGATGCTGGTATTTTCCTGCAATTAATATTGATTTTCTAACCCTTTGGTCAAATGTTTGTATTTGGCTTTATTTGTACTTCACCTTAATAAGGAAATTGAATGAACGCGCTTATCAAAAAAGGAGTGCTGGCCACAGCGTTAGCGATGTCGGTTAATACGGCCATGGCTGCACAAAGCATTGATATTAAAGTAACAGGTAAAATTCTTCCGTCATCCTGTACCCCAGCCTTCCCAAGCGGCGGCGGTATTGCTGACTTTGGTACCATGAAGGCGGCATCTCTCAATTCGACCAGCATGACCCCGCTGGCGGACATTAAAGAAATTCCCGTTACCATTACCTGTGAAGAGGCCACGCGTGTTGCGGTGAAGTTTACCGATGCGCGTGACGACTCTTCTCCTACAGAAAGTGTCAAAATTAATAGTAATTTTTCGGGTTCACCATTTTATATGTTTGGCCTGGGATTGTATAACGATAAAAAAATTGGTGCCTATGCATTAGCGTTATCCCGCACGCAAGGTGTTAACACCAACGATACTGGCGAATCGCTTTACCCAATGGCGAGCGTAGATGCTGGTAAAACCTGGGGCACTAAAGGTATCGACTATTTGCAGATTACCAGCAATAACTCTGAAATATATGGATTTAGTACGGAGAGATCGGGTACCGAGCTTTCTGCTCAAAGTAAGATCAACTTCAAAGTTGCTGTAAGCGCCACAATTAACCCAACCAACGATTTAAACGTTACGGATGAAGTGACGCTGGACGGTTTAACCAACGTAGAGCTGGTTTACCTCTGATTATCGCACTGCTGATAATTCACTGCTCCTCTGATTGGGGGAGCAGTCTCCATCAATATTAACGGACTAATATTATGATTCTCTCTAAAAAAACGTTGCTCTGCGTTTGCCTGTTTTCGTCGTTGCAGACGTTTGCCGCCGGTATGGTGCCAGAAACTTCTCTGCTGTTAATTAACGAAGACGAGCGGGGAGCGAGCATGGATGTGAAAAATAGCGACGATACCGCCCAGCTTCTCTATACCCGCATTGTCGATTTACCGGACGATCCAAAACCCGGCGTGGTTGTCACTCAACCGGTGGTGCGCATAAACGCCGGAAAAACGCAGCGCGTACGCTTTGTCTTAAAAGACAGCGCGGAAAAATTAAAAACTGAACACTTAAAGCGCGTCATCTTTTCCACTATTCCGCAACGAGAGCAGAATAAAGTGAAAATGGTTTTCAGCCAGAATCTGCCCGTCATTATTCGCCCGGCAGGTCTCGACGTGAATATGGAGCCCTGGAAAGATCTGCGCTGGCAGATTAAAAACGGCAGCCTGACGGTGGTAAACGATACCCCTTATGTGGTGCGTATGGAGCAACACGCCACGTTATTACCGTCACGAATTAAGGTCAAATTCGATAAAAGCTATATTCTTCCCGGCCAGACGATGATAGCGGCGTCGGATAACAAAATATCAGGGCAGAATAACAAGGTAGAAATGTACCCTGCTACCCGCTTTGGCTATAAAGCCGGTTCTTACGTTGCTGAATTAAAATAATAACAGACGGAGCGGTCATGATAATTTCCACCTGTAAAACAGGCGTGCTGGCATTTTGCCTGAGCGCGGTGGCGTTCGGCATTCGTGCAGAAATTCATCCAGCTACAGCGCCCGCTATAGAGCTGGCAAGAGCCTTTTTCGATACCGAAGCGTTAAAACAGAGTGGTCTCGATCCGGCAATTGCTGACTATTATGCCGTCTCCCCGCGATTTATACCGGGCTATCATAATGTCACCGTGGTAATTAACGGCAAAAAGCGCGGCATTATGCCCGTGAAGTTTAATGACGAAGGTCTTCCCTGTATTGATGGGGAATTTCTGGACGCCGCCGGGTTATATAAAAAAATCAAGCGTGAAACCTGCCCCTTAATTCATCAGTACTGGAAAAACGCGACGGTGGTCACTTCTCCGGACGTCGACGAAATTTCGCTGGTTGTTCCGCCAGAGGCCATTAACCCGGAAAGCGGCCGCCAGGTGGCTGACGTGCGCGGCGGACGCGCGGCTATGCTGAACTACTCCATGTTTGGCACCCATTACGACTTCGATGATGATAAATCCGATCGCTTTCAGTCTTCGTTTGAGTTTGGCTTTAACGCCGGCGACTGGATTGTGCGCAGCTCGCAGTTTATCAGCGACGGCAGCGGCATGGACTTCGAGAGCGAATCGCTTTATACCTATGCACAGCGCACCTTTACCGACTACGGCGTGATGGTTCAGGGGGGGCAAATTAACATCGCCAACAGCCGCTTCAGTATGCCGGGCATTTATGGCGTACAGATGATGCCGGATAACGCCCTTCAGCCTGGCTATAGCAGCGGCATTGAGGTGAGCGGTATAGCCCGTAACGCCCAGGCGCGCGTGGACATTCGCCAGGGCGGACAGCTGATTTTCTCCACGCTGGTGCCGGCCGGGCCGTTCACCTTAAGCGATGTACCCATTGCCAACCTGAATACGGATTTAAGCGTCACGGTGGCGGAAACCGACGGCAGCGAAAGCCATTTCACGATCGCCGCCAGCACCTTTCGTAGCAACCACGTGGGCCGCGCGCCGGGCTTTTCCCTGGCCGTCGGGCGTGCGGAGGATATGGAGACGAGTTTTGCGCAGCCGTGGATTGTCGCCGCGTCAAACGGCTGGTCCATTAACAGCCGGATAAACTTTCTCGCCGGCATGGTGATGGCGGATAACCACTATTACGGCTTCTCCGCCAACGTTGACACCGTGCCGATGCAGCATATGTACGCCTCGCTGGGCTTTCTCGGCTCTATTGATAACCTTTCGCAGACCGATGGCAACAAAACCACGCTGGATGTCGGCTACGCATTGCCGTGGGGGCTCGGCCTGTCGCTTGGCGGGAGCTACGGTACGCCGAAGTACCGGGAAATGCAGGAGCTTTACAGCGACGACGACGATTACTCGACCACGAAATACGACACCAACGTTGGCGTCAGCTGGGCTAACACGACGCTGGGCCGTTTCTCGCTGAGCTATTACAACAACCAGACCTGGAACAGCGAATACGACAGCCGCCGCATCATTTCGTCATGGTCCCGGTCGTTCCGCTATTTCAACGTCAGCGTAAACTGGGAGTCAGACATCAGCCACGGTGATAAGTACGCCAGCGACAGCGATATGTTTTACGTGAACGTCTCTGTGCCTCTGGGCCGCACCGGCGTATCCACCAACAGCTGGTATCGTGAAAACGAGGGCAAAGCCTCTTACGGCACCCGCGCCATGGGGTCACTTAACGATGAAAATACCTACACAGTGGGCGTCTCTCAGGATCGCGACGACAGCGTAACCAGCTGGGATGGTTCGCTGAACAGTAACCTGCACTACACCACGCTCGCGTTAGGGTTTGGCGGTGACAATGAAAGCAACCGTAACTCCTCGATCGCGCTGAGCGGCGGCGTTGTCGCGCACGGTGATGGCGTCACCTTCTCTCCCTATCCGGTGACGGATACCTATGCGGTTGTGGCGCTGGACAAGCCCGTTGCCGGGGTGGCGATCGGCACCCCGCGCGGCAACGTCTGGACGGACAAATGGGGCAGAGCGGTTGTCCCCGCCCTGACGCCGTTTAGCGAAAGTACGGTTGAGATAGATACCCAAAGCCTGCCGGGCAACCTGGACGTCAGCAACGGCCACGCGTCGCTGAAGGCCTCCCACGGGGCATTTGCTCACTGGAAGTTCACCACCCTGAGCCAGCGCCGCGTGCTGCTGAACATTACGCGCGCGGACGGCACGCCGTTACCGAAAGGCGTCTCCGTTGTGAACGGCAAAGGGGAGTACATCACCTCTGCACCGGAGGACGGCATCATCTTCCTGAATGATATTTCCGCCAGCCAGACGCTGTACGCGAAGCTGGATACTGGCCGCTGCACGCTGAGCTTTAGCTTACCGGAAGCGGACCCCACTCAATTCTACGAGGAGATAAACGGAAAATGTCTCTGATTATTCGTCGCACGTTTTTACTGCTGCTGGCCTGCGTCGCCCTCAGCCATGCTCCCTCCGTCCTGGCAGAAGAGGAGTGTCAGGTCGTTTCTTCAGTGAAGAGTATCAATAATGGTCTGCTGCGTCGGGAGACGATGCGCGAGGTCAGCACGGATATTGGCGGAAAAACGTACCGGGGCTACGCCTCGTCAGAGCGTGAGATCCAGGTGTCGGCGATCTGCCCGGACGCGCGCAGGATCCGACTTCAGGTGGACGGCCCGGCCCGTGGAAACAAGGCGTATCGCTTCAGCGACAGCGGCGTGCTGAAAATCGCGGCTAAAGAGGCCCGCATGGATAATGGTGCCGTGCAGCTGGCAGCCGTGCCGCGCGGTTCGGCGCAGATAACCGCGGGCGCGGCGGAGGTCGTGCTGCCGCCGGATATGTCTCTCGTGGCGGTGAACGGCAGCGAGGTGGCGGGCAAACAGCTGGTCGTTACGCTCTCCGTGGTCACTTATCTTAACGATAGCGCGTTTAAGACGGGCAATACGGCGGAGCTCGAAGAAATGCTGACGGTGAATTACGTTACCCTCGCGGCGCAGTAAACGCCGCCTTGCCCGACGGACGCGCGCTGTCGGGCTTTTTTACTCTATTCCTGCCAGGCGCAGCAGCGCCGTCACTACCGCAGCCGCCACGATCACCACAATCAACGGCATTTTGCGCCAGGCCAGAAACACCGCAAATCCCACGCCAAGCACGCGCGCCATCCCGGCAAAATGTTCCCCTTCATAAAACGTTGTCGCCAGCGCGACGGAGAACAGCAGCACCGTGGCCGCATCTGAAAGCAGCGCCTGCGAGCGTTCAGAAAGCGCCAGCCGGCTGCCGAGTTTGGCTCCGCCAAGACGCATCAGATAGGTTCCCGCAGATAAAATGGCGATGCCGAGGATAAAGACCGTCATGTTGTCCATTATTTTTTCCTCGCGGCGAGGCCGAGTAAAGAGAGCAGTACCGGTAAGCCCACCGGAGCGAACGGCACGGCGGCCAGCGACAGCGCCGCGCCGCTGCAGGCGCGGACAAGCGTGGTGCGGTTTTTAAATGCCGGTACCACTAGCGCCAGCAGGATCGCCGGAAACACCGCGTCCAGCCCGATGGTTTCCGGGGCAGGCAGCAGCGTGCCGACCAGCGCCCCCAGCACCGCCCCGAGCGGCCAGACGATCGCCACGCCCAGGCCGCACAGCCAGTAGGCCGCCTTTCGCTGCTCGGCGGTTTTTTGCGACAGGCCGAACACCACGCTTTCATCGTTCATGATATGGCAGCCCAAAAGGCTCAGGCCGCGCTTGCCCACCAGGTCGCGCACCGTTACGCCGAACGGCACGTGGCGGGCGTTCACCAGTAAACCCGCAGCGGCCGCCGCCAGCGGGTTGCCGCCGCTCGCCACGATGCCGATAAACATAAATTCAGACGCGCCCGCCAGCACGGTGAGGGAGAGGACAAACGGCACCCAGAGCGGGAAGCCGTAGGCCATCGCCAGCGAGCCGTAGGACATGCCGACCACGCCCACCGCAAGGCAGACCAGGACAATCGCTTTTATCGTGTCGCCTTTCAGGCAAGAGAGGTGATGTTTCATACCATTTTAGCCATATCGAACGTATTTCCATTATAATGAACGCATCAAAAACGTTTTACAAGACGAACGATTCGTTCGTTATAGAGAGACAGAGGCCGTTTCTATGACGCAGCCAATCAGCGTAATCGCCAAAAGCCTGGTGCGGGAACGCCTGCGAACCGGGCTTTCGCTGGCGGAGATTGCCCGCCGTGCCGGGATCGCCAAATCCACGCTTTCTCAGCTGGAGTCCGGCAACGGCAATCCTAGCCTGGAAACGCTCTGGTCGTTGTGCGTGGCGCTGGATATTCCCTTCGCCCGGCTTCTGGAGCCGCAGCAGCCTGCCACGCAGGTGATCCGCCGCGGCGAAGGAACAAAAGTGGTCGCCGGGCAGGCGAACTACGAGGCTATTTTGCTGGCGGCGTGTCCGCCGGGCGCGCGTCGTGATATTTATCTGCTGCTGACTCAGCCGGGAGCCGACCGTATTTCCCAGCCGCATCCGCCCGGCTCGGTCGAACATATTATCGTGACGCAGGGGCGGGCGATGGTTGGCCTGGTCGACGCGGCGGAAGAGCTTGGTCCGGGAGATTACATTTGCTACCCCGCCGACCAGCCGCATATCTTTAAGGCGCTGGAGCCAGACACGCACGCGCTTCTGGTGGCTGAACAAAATTAACGAAGATACGGAAAAATCATGTCGCTTAAAGCCATTGCTAAAGAACTGGGGCTGTCCGTCACCACCGTCAGCCGCGCCCTCAACGGGTATGATGACGTTTCTGCCGAGACGCGCGCCCGCGTGGAGGCGGAGGCCCAGCGCCGTGGCTACCGGCCTAATACCTTTGCCCGTCGCCTGAAGATGGGCAAAATTGACGCCGTCGGGCTTGTTTTCCCGGTCCATCCCGTTCCGCTCAATAACAGCGTATTTATGGACATGGTCGGCGAAATTAGCCACGAACTGGCGCGACATGAGATCGACCTGCTGCTCATCGCCGATGACGATCTGGCGGACAAGCACAGCTATATGCGCATGGTGCAAAGCCGCCGCGTGGACGCGCTGATTGTGGCGCACACGCTGGATCACGATCCGCGCCTGGAGCAGCTTCAGGCCGCCGGGTTTCCGTTCCTGGCGCTCGGGCGCAGCCAGCTGCCGCAGCCGTACGCGTGGTTCGATTTTGACAACTATGCCGGCACCTATCAGGCCACCCGATGGCTGATTGAGAAGGGCCATCAGTGCATTGCCCTGCTGGGCGAAAGCAACAATCAGGCATTTATTACCCAGCGTCGTCAGGGCTATCTCGACGCGCTGCGTGAAGCGGGGCTTTCCAGCGAGTGGCTGCGCGCCATGCCGCCTTCGCGCCGCGTGGGGTATGCCACCACGAAAGAACTTCTCTCTCTGCCGCAGCCGCCCACGGCCATCATCACCGACTGCAATACCCACGGCGACGGCGCGGCAATGGCGCTGGCGCAGATGGGACGCCTGTCTGGTGAAAACGCCGTCTCGCCGGTGGTCTACGACGGCTTACCGCAGGACAGCATTGTGGATGTCGACGTTGCGGCGGTGATCCAGTCAACCCGTCAGGGCGTCGGGAAACAGATTGCCGGTATGGTGCGCCAGCTGATTAACGGCGACGACATCAGCACGCTTCAGGTGCTCTGGCAGCCTGAATTCTCCCCGGGCCAGACGGCCTAAACTACGCAAAATTCCAAACTCGATCACAGATCCGAAACGTTTTGGTTTGTATCCGAAACGTTTCGGATCAACACTCAGGACATCCCGATGACAGGAGATGTCTGATGCAAGATTCCGTATTTCGACTCGTAAGCAACGCTGTGGACGTGGTAATAAAAACGCGCCCGTTCGCCGAAATTCTCTACTGGGGGCCGCACCTTCAGCACTTTTCGCCGCAGGATGCCGCTACGCTCGCGCGCCCGGTGGCCAACGGCAGGCTTGATGTAGATTCACCGGTTACGCTGATGGCCGAGCTGGGGCACGGCCTGTTTGGTTCCCCCGGCATTGAGGGGCACCGGCAGGGGCTGGACGGCTCCCCGGTTTTCAGCACCACGGACGTGCAGCAGCAGGGACAGACCCTGACGATAACGGCAGAAGATGAACACGCGGGCCTGCGCCTGACCAGCGAGCTGGCGCTGGACGCCAGCGGCGTGCTGGTCGTGCGCCACGGCCTAACCAACCTGAAATCGCAGGCGTGGCAGGTGGATCGTTTCGCCGTTACGCTGCCGGTGGCCGAGCGCGCGCGGGAGGTAATGGCCTTCCACGGACGCTGGATCAGAGAATTTCAGCCGCACCGCGTCATGCTTGAGCACGACAGCTTTGTCATCGAAAACCGTCGGGGTAAAACCTCCCACGAACACTTCCCGGCGCTGATTTCGGGCACGCCGTCGTTCAGCGAAATGCACGGCGACGTCTGGGGCGTTCACCTGGGCTGGAGCGGTAACCACCGCCTGCGCGCGGAGGCAAAAACCGATGGCCGCCGTTATATGCAGGCCGAAGCGCTCTACCTGCCGGGTGAAATGGCGATTGACGAGGGCGAAACGCTCTGGACGCCGCGCCTGTATGCCAGCTACTCCGCGCACGGGCTGAACGGCATGAGTCAGCAGTTCCACCGCTACCTGCGCGACAACATCATCCGCTTCCCGGAAAACAAACCGCGTCCGGTACACCTCAACACCTGGGAGGGGATCTACTTCAGCCACGATCCGGAATGCATCATGCGCATGGCCGACGAGGCCGCGGCGCTGGGCGTGGAGCGCTTTATCATTGACGACGGCTGGTTCAAAGGCCGCAACGACGACCATGCCGCGCTGGGCGACTGGTATCTGGACGAGAAAAAATACCCGAACGGCCTGACGCCGGTGATTAACCACGTTAAACGGCTCGGCATGGAGTTTGGCATCTGGGTTGAGCCGGAGATGATTAACCCGGATTCTGATTTATACCGCGCGCATCCTGACTGGGTTCTGGCGCTGCCGGGATACGCGCAGGCGACCGGACGACACCAGCTGGTGCTTAACCTGAACATTCCGGAAGCCTTTAATTACCTGGTGGAGCGCATGAGCTGGCTGCTGGGCGAACATGCGGTCGACTACGTGAAGTGGGACATGAACCGCGAACTGGTGCAGCCTGGACACAACGGCAAAGCCGCCGCCGATGCCCAGACGCGCCAGTTTTATCGCCTGCTGGACGTGCTGGGCGAGCGCTTCCCGCACGTTGAGTTTGAATCCTGCTCGTCCGGCGGCGGACGTATTGACTATGAGGTGCTGACCCGCAGCCACCGCTTCTGGGCGTCCGACAATAACGACGCGCTGGAGCGCAGCACCATTCAGCGCGGCATGAGCTACTTTTTCCCGCCGGAGGTGATGGGCGCGCATATCGGTCATCATAAATGTCACGCCACCTTCCGCCAGCACAGCATTGCCTTTCGCGGGCTGACGGCGCTGTTTGGCCATATGGGGCTGGAGCTGGATCCGCTCACCGTGGACGCGCAGGAGCGCGAAGGCTATCGCCATTACGCCGCGCTGCACAAGCAGTGGCGCGAGGTGATCCACCGCGGCACCCAGTGGCGCGTGGATATGCCGGACGCCACCACGCTGGCGCAGGGTATAGTGAGTGACGACAGGAAGCACGGACTGTTTATGGTCAGCCAGCTCGCGATGCCGGATTACACCCTGATGATGCCGCTGCGCATGCCGGGGCTGGACGCCAGCGCGCAGTACCGCATCACGCTGCTCGATCACCCGAATATTCAGATTACGGGAGAGGGCGGGCACACCATGCGCAAGCTGCCGGCGTGGATGAACGCGCCGCAAACGGCGAGCGGTGAATGGCTGATGCAGGCGGGTATTGCGCTGCCGATTCTGGATCCGGAGACCGCCATTCTGATTGGCGTGGAACGCGTGTAAGGGTGACGGGCCGGGGAGCCGGCCCTCCGTTGAGGATAAAAATAATGAACACAACAACCTGTACCCACAAAGACAACCCTAACTTCTGGATTTTTGGGCTGTTCTTCTTTCTCTACTTCTTCATCATGGCCACCTGCTTTCCGTTTCTGCCTATCTGGCTGTCGGACATCATCGGCCTGAATAAAACCCATACCGGCATCGTTTTCTCCTGCATTTCGCTCTCGGCTATCGCCTTCCAGCCGGTGCTGGGTGTGATTTCGGACAAGCTGGGGCTGAAAAAACACCTGCTGTGGATTATCTCGGTGCTGCTGTTTCTCTTCGCGCCGTTCTTTCTGTACGTCTTTGCGCCATTGCTGAAAACCAATATCTGGCTGGGCGCGCTGAGCGGCGGGCTGTATATCGGCTTTGTCTTTTCGGCCGGGTCGGGAGCGATTGAGGCCTACATCGAGCGCGTGAGCCGCAACAGCTTTTTTGAATACGGCAAGGCGCGCATGTTCGGCTGCCTCGGCTGGGGGCTGTGCGCCTCAACCGGCGGCATTCTGTTCGGCATCGATCCGTCGTACGTTTTCTGGATGGGATCGGGGGCGGCGCTGCTGCTGATGCTGCTGCTGGTGGTCGCGAAGCCGAAGCCCAACCAGACGGCGCAGGTGATGAACGCCCTGGGCGCGAACCAGCCGCAGATCACCGCCAGAACCGTGTTCAGCCTGTTCCGCCAGCGCAGAATGTGGATGTTTATTCTGTACGTGATCGGCGTGGCCTGCGTGTATGACGTTTTCGACCAGCAGTTTGCCACCTTCTTCAAAACCTTCTTCGCCACGCCGCAGGAGGGCACCCGCGCCTTTGGTTTTGCGACGACGGCGGGAGAAATTTGCAACGCCATCATCATGTTCTGCTCGCCGTGGATCATTAACCGCATCGGCGCGAAAAACACGCTGCTGATCGCCGGGGTGATTATGGCGACGCGCATCATCGGCTCGTCTTTCGCCACCACCGCCGTGGAAGTGATTGCCCTCAAGATGCTGCACGCGCTGGAGGTCCCGTTCCTGCTGGTGGGGGCGTTCAAGTATATTACCGGCGTGTTTGATACGCGTCTGTCGGCCACCATCTACCTGATTGGCTTCCAGTTTGCCAAGCAGTCGGCAGCGATCTTCCTCTCCGCCTTTGCCGGGAATATGTATGACCGGATCGGCTTCCAGGAGACGTATCTGATGCTGGGCTGCTTCGTGCTGGCGGTTACGGTGGTGTCGGCGTTTACGCTGAGCAGCAGGCAGGAGATTGCCGCTGCCGCGGGCGCGGCAGCGTTAACCGGTCAGTCCAGGTAAAACACCTCTTTCAGCCCGGCACTCACCGGGCTGTTGTCGGGGTTCGACGGCATCACATCGCGCATGTGTTTCCACCAGCGCTGGCAGACGTCGGTATTCGCTACCGCGTTCCAGCGCTCCTCCGATTCAATCTCCACGGTGGCAAACAGCAGGCTGCGTTCACCGTCGAGATAAATGGCGTAGCGGTGCGCGCCGTGGTCTTTCAGCACCGATTCCAGCTCGGGCCAGATCGGATTGTGGCGGCGCGCGTACTCCTCGTGCGCGTCCGGGTTAACCTGCATGACAAAGGCTTTGCGGATCATAATGCCTCCAGGTAGAGCTCGCGAATTTCGTCGCGGCTGGCGGTGCGCGGATTGCACGGCGCGCACGGGTCAGCGAGGGCTTTATCCAGCCAGCCTTCGATATCGGCTTTGCTGACGCCAAGCTGGCTGAAGCCGGACGGAATGCCGACGCGGGCGCTCAGGTCGCGAATCGCCTGAATCGCTGACGTGCTGGCCGCCTCGTCGCTCATACCCTGCGTGTCGACACCCATCGCCTGGGCCACGCGGGCAAAGCGGGCTACGGCGTTCGGGCGGTTAAAGTTTTCGACGATCGGCAGCAGGATGGCGTTGCACACGCCGTGCGGCAGGTTGTGCGTCGCGCCCGGCTGGTGCGCGAGGGCGTGCACGAGGCCGAGGCCAGCGCTGTTAAACGCCATGCCCGCCAGGTATTGCCCAAACGCCATCTGCTCGCGTGCTTCCAGGTTATGGCCGTTGTTGACCGCTTCCGGCAGCCAGCGGTTAATCAGGCGAATTGCTTCCAGCGCGTTGGCGTCGGTCAGCGGGTGCGCGCCAACGGAGACGTAGGCCTCAACGGCGTGGGTTAACGCGTCCATGCCGGTGGCGGCGGTCACGGAGGCGGGAATATCGAGCATCACGCTGGCGTCATCCACGGCGATATCCGGGATGATGTTCGGGTCGATAATCACCTCCTTCACCTGGCGCGCGGAGTCAATAATCACCGCGTTGCTGGTCATCTCCGCCGCCGTGCCCGCGGTGGTGTTGATCGCCACCAGCGGCACGCCCGGGTTTTTCACCTTGCCGACGCCGGAGTAGCCCGTGGACGGGCCGGGGTTAGCGGTGAGGATCTTAATGGCTTTGGCGGTATCAATCGGGCTGCCGCCGCCGAAGGCAATTACATAATCACACTCCGCGTCCCGGTACGCTGTGAATCCTTTCTGCACCAGCGCTTCCGTCGGGTTCGGGAACACCTCGTCGAACAGGTGATACGACATCTGATGGGCGTCCAGCGCGGTAAACAGGCTGTCGAGCAGGCCCAGCTTCACCAGCTGGCCGTCGGTGACAATCAGCGCTTTTCCCCAGCGCTTGTTTGCCACCAGCCTGACCATGTCGCCGATTGCGCCCGCGCCGTGCAGGCTGATTTTTGGAAGTGCCAACATAAAGCTCATGATAATTCTCCTTAACTATCGCCAGTACCGTCCGGCCAGCGAGGGGTTACGCGTATAATTCCAGCGCTGACCGTAGCGGGCTCACGCCGAAGCGCTTGCCGAGCGCGATAAGCTCTTCGCGGGTAATGGTTTGCTTCATACCGCCCATGGAATAGACCTTCACCAGCACCTCCGCCGATTTTTCAGCGGTGTCGATCAGGCCAAAGGTTTCATCCAGCGTCGGGCCGCTGCCGAAGACGCCGTGGAACGGCCACAGCACCAGCGAATGTTTTTGCATATCTCTGGCGGTCGCCTGGCCGATCTCGTCGGTACCCGGCACCATCCACGGCAGAATGCCGACGCCGTCCGGGAAGACCACCAGACACTCGGTGCTGCCTTCCCACAGCTTGCGGGTGATAAAGTCCGAGCTGTTTTCCAGCACGTAGGTCAGGGCGATCAGGTTGGTGGCGTGGCAGTGCATGATCGCGCGGTCCTTGCCGTTGGTCGCCTTAATGCGCTCGCAGTGGGAGAGGAAGTGTGCCGGCAGCTCGGACGTTGGCACCGCGTCGTCCGTCAGCCCCCACAGAATGTGGTAGCCCGCGCCGTCGCTGTCCACCTTCACCACGCCGAGGTTGGCCTGCGGGTCGAGCTGGACGTTGCGGAAGAATTTGCCGGAACCGGTGACGATAAACGGCGTATTTGCGAGCAGCGGCATGGGCTGGCTCAGGGCGATATAGCGCGGCTTCTGATGAAAATCGGCGGCGAACGGCTCGATATCCGCGTCGTCCAGGCGCAGCGTGAGGTTGCCGCCGTTACGCTCGTCCCAGCCCTTCAGCCAGGCGTCGGAGGTGGCTTTGATCATGCCCTGGACGAACCAGGAGGTAGTGATGGTCTGCATAGTTTTCTTTTCCAGTTATCGCGGTGAGGTGAAATCCCTCACCCTAACCCTCTCCCCAAAGGGGAGAGGGGATGGTTTGCTCCCTCTCCCCTTTGGGGAGAGGGCAGGGGTGAGGGGGCAGTTACCCGCGCTGACTCAATACGTCTTTTTCATACGCCCGCACGTTTTCCAGCCACTGGCTGCCTGCCGGGGCGTCGTGACGCTGGCAGTACATTTCCCACACCGCCTGCCACGGCAGGGATTTTTGCTCTTCCAGCAGCGCCAGGCGCGCGGTGTAGTCGCCGTTTGCTTCCAGCTGTTTCAGCGCGGCGACTGGCTCCAGCAGGGCGCGCAGCAGCGCTTTCTTCATGTTGCGGGTGCCGATCACCCACGCCGCGATGCGGTTGATGGAGGCGTCGAAGAAGTCGAGGCCAATGTGCACGCGGTCAAACAGGTCATGGCGGATGATTTCGCTGGCAATCGCCTGGGTTTCGTCATCCAGCAGCACCACGTGGTCGCTGTCCCAGCGCACCGGGCGGCTGACGTGCAGCAGCAGGCGCGGCACGAAGAGCATGGCGGCGGAGATTTTGTCGGAGATCACTTCTGTTGGGTGGAAGTGGCCGGCGTCCAGGCACAGGGCGGTCTGGCGGCTGGTGGCGTAACCCATGTAGAACTCGTTCGAGCCGACGGTGTAGCTCTCTGCGCCAATGCCGAACAGCTTGCTCTCCACCGCGTCGATGTGGTGCGCCGGGTTCAGCTTTTCGCTGATGGCTTCATCCAGCGCGGCCAGCAGGCGCTGGCGCGGAGCCAGACGGTCGACGGTGATGTCCTTCATGCCGTCCGGGATCCAGATGTTCATCACCGACGGCGTGCCGAGCTGCTCGCCAAAATACGCCGAGACGCGGCGGCTGGCCTTGACGTGGTCGATCCAGAACTGACGGATGTCGTCGTTGGCGTGGGCGAGGGTAAAGCCGTCCGCGCTCAGCGGGTGCGAGAAGCAGGAGGGGTTAAAGTCCAGGCCCAGCTTGTGAGCTTTCGCCCACTCCACCCAGTTCTTAAAGTGTTCCGGTTTGATCTCGTTACGCGCCACCGGCTCGTCGGACTCCAGATAAATCGCGTGCAGGTTCAGGCGTTTTGGCCCCGGGATCAGGCTCAGCGCCAGCTCCAGATCCGCACGCAGCTCGCTCGCGCTGCGCGCTTTGCCCGGGTAGTTACCCGTCGCCTGAATGCCACCCGTCAGAGAACCGCCCGGGTTCTCGAAGCCGGCCACGTCATCGCCCTGCCAGCAGTGCATGGAGACCGGCAGACGGTCGAGCTGGCGCAGCGCCGCTTCGACATCCACGCCGACGGCGGCGAAACGCTGTTTAGCCAGGTCCCAGGCTTGTTCAAGTTGAGTGGTCATGCGCAAAGCTCCTTAGTCAGTCGTTTTTGCTGAAACTGCGCCCGGTAGCGGGCAATTTCATGGCAGGGATTGGGGGTGAAGGTGGTCAGACGGGTGTTCGCGGCGACCACCGAGCGGAAATCGTCGACGTCTGAAAGTTCGTCCAGGGTCATCAGCTGAATGCCGATATTGCCGAGCGTCGAGGCCTCCACCGGACCCGCCACCACGGTGATGCCGCAGGCGTCAGCGCAGAGCTGGTTCAGCAGCTGGTTCTGACAGCCGCCGCCCACGATATGCAGCTGGCTGAACGGTTTACCGCGAAGGCTCGCCAGCTCGCTCAGGATGTCGGCATAGAGCAGGGCCAGGCTGTCAAAAATACAGCGCGCCAGCTCGGCAGGGCGCGAAGGCACCGGCTGCCCGGCTTCAAAACAGGCGGCCTGGATTTCGGCGCTCATGTGCACCGGGTTGATAAAGCGGTCGTCGTTCGGGTTGATCAGGAACGTGCAGGCCTTCAGCTTTTCGGTTTCTGCGATAAGCGCAGGCAGGTCGGCAATGTGCTGCTCTTTCAGCACCCGCTGGAGCAGCCACAGGCCCATGATGTTTTTCAGCACGCGGTAGCGCCCTTCGGCACCGCCTTCGTTAGTGATGTTCGCCGCCAGTGCGGCGTCGCTGGTGTACGGCGTTTTGCTCTCAAAGCCCATCAGCGACCAGGTGCCGGAAGAGAGGTAGGCCGCGTCTTTATCGGCCAGCGGCGATGCGATCACCGCGCTGGCGGTATCGTGGCTGGCGACGGCGACAACCGGGATGGCGTTCCCCTGCGGGCAAATCCACTGACCGATCACGTTACCCGGATGGGTCGGCGTGCCGAACCAGGAAGGCGAAGCGCCGGTCCAGGCAAGCAGGGTTTCATCCCAGCTATCGGTGTTGATGTTGACCAGCTGCGTGGTGGTGGCGTTGGTGTATTCCCAGTTCTTGTTGCCGGTCAGCCGGTAGCTTAAGTAGTCCGGGATCAGCAGCGCGTGCGCCACCTTTGCGGCCAGCTCCGGCTGCTGCTCAACCAGCGCGCGCAGCTGATACAGCGTGTTAAACGGCAGAAACTGAATGCCGCTGCGGCCGTAGATGCTGTCCTTGCCAAGCTGCGCGATGGCGTGCGCCATCAGCCCGTCGGTGCGGCCGTCGCGATACGAGACGGGCAGGCCGACGCGTTCGCCGTGGCCGTCGAGCAGAACGTAGTCCACGCCCCAGGTATCAATCCCGATGCTGTCGATGCGAATGCCGTCGTTGCAGACGTTGTTCAGCCCGATGCGGATCTCCGCTTCCAGGGCATCAATATCCCAGGTATCAAAGCCGTCCCGTTTTTGCAGGCAGTTGGCGAAGCGGTGCATTTCGCGAAGCGTAAGAGCGCGCTGGCCGCAGTCCCAGGTGGCGAGCATTACGCGGCCGCTGGATGCGCCTAAATCGACAGCCACACAATGGCGAAAAGTCATGGTCAGGTCCCTTCTTAAGTCATTAGCGCTGAGTGTAAAAAAGGGAAGAAAAGACCACCTTCTCGTCACTGACAGCCCAAAACTCGCGCTGGCAAGAAAGCAAAGATGAACGTGAGGGAGTTCACAGTTTCCAGGAATGGCGGGGTTTTCGGGCAGTGTGACGCTGACCGCATTTCCCGATCTTTCCGCCTGTTTCTTGAAAAATCGGCAGCTTTTGCGCGGTTTGCTGTCAAAAATTTAAGGTGAGCGCGAAAGGCCTTAATTACTATTTTGAGAACTTTTCTCATTGGTGGAGGCCGTTATGACCGTACTGCACAGCGTCGATTTTTTTCCTTCGGGAGCGTCTCCGGTCGCGATTGAGCCACGGCTTCCTCAGGCTGCGTTTCCAGAACATCACCATGATTTTCATGAGATTGTGATTGTGGAGCACGGGACGGGCATTCATGTCTTCAACGGCCAGCCGTATACCATCAGCGGCGGCACGGTGTGCTTCGTTCGCGACCACGACAGGCACCTGTATGAACATACCGACAACCTGTGCCTGACCAATGTGCTCTATCGTTCGCCGGATGCGTTCCAGTTTATTTCGGGGCTGAACCAGCTGTTGCCCCAGGAGCAGGACGGACACTATCCGTCGCACTGGCGGGTAAATCAGTCCACGTTGCAGCAGGTGCGCCAGCTGGTGAGCCAGATGGAGCAGGGCGAAGACGGGCAGGAGACGCACGCTATCGTCACCCGCGAGCTGCTGTTCATGCAGCTGCTGGTGCTGCTGCGCCGCGGCAGCCTGGTGGAAGGCCTGGAAAATAACGACGCGCGGCTGAACCAGCTGATGGCCTGGCTGGAGGACCATTTTGCCGAGGACGTGTGCTGGGAGACGCTGGCGGAGGATTATTCGCTGTCGCTGCGCACGCTGCATCGTCAGCTTAAGCAGCGCACCGGGCTGACGCCGCAGCGCTACCTTAACCGCCTGCGCCTGATCAAGGCGCGCCATCTTTTACGCCACACCGACGAAAGCGTCACGGATATCGCCTATCGCTGCGGTTTCGGCGACAGCAATCACTTTTCGACCCTGTTTCGCCGGGAATTCAGCTGGTCGCCGCGCGATATCCGGCAGGGGAAAGACGCGTTGCTTCAGTAACGCGAGGGCAATCACCGTTTTCAGGCCGCAAAAAGGCTAATAATGTCCGGTTATTCACCGTAGAGGTTGTGGTGTGGCCGCTCAGTTAATTCTTCGCAAAGATGATTTTTTCGCCTCCGCGAGTCAGGCCGTCGCGGTGGCGGACCGCTACCCGCAAAACGTCTTTGCCGGGCACACCCACGAGTTCTGCGAGCTGGTGCTGGTGTGGCGCGGCAACGGTTTACACATCCTCAACGACCGGCCCTACCGCATCACGCGCGGGGATCTGTTCTACATCCGCGCCGAAGACAAGCACGCCTACGCCTCGGTTAACGATCTGGTGTTGCAGAACGTCATCTACTGCCCGGACAGGCTCAGGCTGAATATCGACTGGGCGGCCAGCATCCCCCGTTTTCTTGATGCCGGCGGCGAACCGCACTGGCGCTTAAGCAGCAGCGGCATGGCTCAGGTGCGCCAGACGATCTCCCAGCTGGAGCAGGAGAGCCAGAAAAGCGATCCGGTGGCTAACCAGATGGCGGAACTGCTTTTCGCCCAGCTGGTTATAACCCTCAGGCGCCATCGTTACGCCACCGATAACCCCTCCGCTACCGCGCAGGAAGCGCTGCTGGACAAGCTGATCGCCCGGCTCGCGGGCAGCCTGAACAAAAGCTTCGTGCTGGAAAAGTTTTGCGAGCAGGAGCAGTGCAGCGAGCGCGCGCTGCGCCAGCAGTTCCGCGCCCAGACGGGGATGACGGTGAACCACTACCTGCGCCAGCTGCGCATCTGCCACGCCCAGTACCTGCTGCAGCATACGGAGCTGATGGTCAGCGAGGTGGCGATGCGCTGCGGCTTTGAGGACAGTAACTACTTTTCGGTGGTGTTTAACCGCGAGGTGGGGATGACGCCGGTTCAGTGGCGTCATCACAGTCGAAAGGCGGCCTGATCAGCTCGCCATGCCGAGGCCGACAATGTTGGCGGCAATGATAATCACCACGCAGCCCAGGCTCAGCACGCCCACCGGACGACGCCCGGCGTTATTCCACTCCTTCAGCACCAGCCCAACCAGCCCGCCGCACAGGACGTAGAAGCTCATGTGCAGCATCCAGCTTATGTAGTCGTACTGCGGGGGAATGCTGGCGTGGCCCCAGGCGTAGAAAAAGAACTGCAGATACCACATCAGGCCGCCAAGGGCGGAGAGCAGCACGTTGGTGATGATTAAGGATTTTGCCAGCGAGAAGTCGGCTTTTACCGACAGATTTTTCACCTTTGCCAGACGAATAAAGCAGAAGCCAAGGTTTACCAGCGCGCCGCCGCCCATGATCACCACGTAGCTTGGCAGGGCCACGTACAGCGGGTCGACGCCCAGCGCGGCGGCCGCTTCGTGCATGGGCTTCGCCGCGTTCATGGCGAACGACATGCCCGCCGAGAAGATGCCGCACATCACTGCCAGCAGCAGCCCTTTCTTCAGGTTAAAGTCTTCGGCCTTGATGCCCATCCTGCGCTCTTTCAGCTGGCCCGCACGGGTGACGATACCCACGCCGATCACCGCTACCAGCACGCCCAGCAGGGTCATCCGCCCGCCCTGAGTGTTGATCAGCACGTCGAAGTCGCCGTTGAGGATCGGCGTCATCAGCGTGCCGACGATCAGCGTAATGCCAATCGCGATGCCAATCCCCATCGACATGCCGAGGTAGCGCATGGTCAGGCCGTAATTGATATTACCGATGCCCCACATCGCGCCGAACAGAAACACCGGCAGCAGGGTGGAGGCACTGAAGGAGGAGAAGTAGCCCCAGAAATCCGGGAGCAGCATGGCGCTGATGGTCCAGGGCAAAATCAGCCATGAGACCGTACCGCCAACGGACCACATGGTTTCCCATGACCAGCCCTTAATCTTTTTAAACGGGGCATAGAAACAGGCTGCACTGGCCGCGCCTATCAAATGCCAGAAGATACCCATCGTAATCGCATGATTCATTTTTACATCCTCATCGTTTTTATAGTCGGTGGCTTCCCGCCGACCTGATGAGTGTAAAAATTAGGCGGTTCAGTAACCTTGAGAAGGTTGCCGCACTTTTGTTCAGGGTGGCAATTATCACGTTAAGCAGGTGAGCAGACTCACAATTTTGTGATTTATCGAAACGCGAATAACCTTATAAAAACTACGGCATTGATAATCATTTTCAATATCATTTAATTAACTATAATGAACCAACTGCTTACGCGGCATTAACAGCTGTGCCGCCCGACACTAATGGAGAGGATTATGAGTTATACACTGCCATCCCTGCCGTATGCCTACGACGCACTGGAACCGCATTTCGACAAGCAGACGATGGAAATCCATCACACTAAACACCACCAGACCTACGTGAACAACGCGAATGCTGCGCTGGAAAGCCTGCCAGAGTTCGCAAACCTGCCTGTTGAAGAGCTGATTACCAAACTGGACCAGCTGCCGGCAGACAAAAAAACCGTGCTGCGTAACAACGCTGGCGGTCACGCTAACCACAGCCTGTTCTGGAAAGGCCTGAAAACCGGCACCACCCTTCAGGGCGACCTGAAAGCGGCTATCGAGCGCGACTTCGGCTCCGTTGATAACTTCAAAGCGGAATTCGAAAAAGCGGCTGCAACCCGTTTCGGCTCTGGCTGGGCGTGGCTGGTGCTGAAAGGCGACAAGCTGGCGGTTGTTTCTACCGCAAACCAGGACTCCCCGCTGATGGGTGAAGCTATTTCTGGCGCATCCGGTTTCCCAATCCTGGGTCTGGACGTGTGGGAGCACGCTTACTACCTGAAGTTCCAGAACCGTCGCCCTGACTACATCAAAGCGTTCTGGGATGTAGTGAACTGGGACGAAGCAGCAGCGCGTTTCGCCGCTAAAAAATAAGGTTGCATTGACGCCTGTGAGAAGCGAGTCTGATGACTCGCTTTTTTTGTATCTGAAGGAGTAGAGATGCATTACCCGGTGAATGTGTTTACAGGCAAGGTAAGGGAGTACGACGGCAGCCGCCCGAGCGCCATCGCCAAGGTGCAGGTCGACGGCGAGCTGACGCTGACCGAGCTTGGCCTGGCGGGTGACCAGCAGGCTGAAAAGAAGATCCACGGCGGGCCCGAGCGCGCGCTGTGCCACTATCCGCGCGAGCACTATCAGCACTGGAAAACCGAATTTCCTGAACAGGCGGACCTGTTCGTCGCGCCGGCGTTTGGTGAAAATCTGTCGACCGAAGGGCTGACGGAGAAGAACGTCTTTATCGGCGATATTTACCGCTGGGGCGATGCCCTGATTCAGGTGACGCAGCCACGCTCGCCGTGCTTCAAGCTTAACTACCATTTCGGCATTCAGGATATGTCGGCCCAGCTGCAAAACGCGGGTAAAACCGGCTGGCTGTACCGCGTGGTGCAGGCGGGAGAGGTTGCTGCGGATGCGCCGCTGGCGCTCGCCTCACGCCTGAGCGATGTCTCCGTGCATGAGGCCTGCGCCATTGCATGGCATATGCCGTTCGATGACGAGCAGTATCATCGGCTGCTGTCGGCGGCGGGGCTGTCGACAAGCTGGACCAGAACGATGCAGAAGCGGCGGATAAGCGGGAAGATCGAGAGCAGTTCGCGGAGATTGTGGGGTAAATAATGCCCCTCACCCCGGCCCTCTCCCCAAAGGGGCGAGGGTGAAAAGACCGCACCGAGCCGTCCCCTCTCCCCTATGGGGAGAGGGTTAGGGTGAGGGGATTACGAACGCTTATACAGCGGCAGCCACAGCGTTAACCGCAACCCGCCCAGCGGGCTGTCATCGGCCTTCACCCAGCCGCGGTGCTGCTGCATGGCGGTTTCGACAATCGCCAGCCCAAGCCCCGTACCGCCAGATTCACGGTCGCGCGCTTCGTCTGTACGGTAGAACGGACGGAAAATTTGCTCGCGATCTTCCGGGCTGACGCCTGGACCGTCGTCGTCCACGATGATGGTGATCCCGTCTTTATCCACCGAAAACGCCACTTCAATCTTCGTATGGGAATAGCGCAGGGCGTTACGCACGATATTCTCCAGCGCGCTTTCCAGCGTGTTGGGGTTACCGTACAGCGGCCACGGGCCCGGCGGGAAATTGACGGTGAAGGATTTGCCCATCTGCTCCGCTTCAAACGCCGCGTTGTCCAGCACCTCGTGCCACAGCTGATTGGCTTTCACCGTTTCGCTCACCAGCGCGTTTTTCTGCTGATTGCGCGACATCACCAGCAGATCGTTGATCATGCTGTCCAGGCGCTGGGCTTCCGTCTCAATACGCTCCAGCTCTTTGCTCTCGCCGCTGCGGCGACGCAGCAGGGCGGTACCCAGCTGCAGGCGCGTGAGCGGCGTGCGCAGTTCATGCGAGATGTCTGACAGCAGGCGTTGCTGTGCGGTCATCATGCGGTCAAGAGCGCTTACCATCTGGTTGAAGCTGGTTCCCGCGGCCAGAAACTCCTGCGGCCCGGATTCCAGCTCCGGATGCTGCCTCAGGTTGCCCTGTGCCACTTCGTCCGCCGCGTTTTTCAGCTTACGCGCCGGTTTCGCCAGGCTCCATGCCAGCCATAACAGCAGCGGAGAGCTGACCAGCATCGTGACAATCAACAGCAGAAGCGGACGGTCAAACAGCAGGTTGATGAAGTCGGACTGGGAATTGCTCGCTGGGCGAATCAGATAGAGCTGGTAGTTGTCTTCCCCATCCCGTACCGAGAAAGGGCCAACCATCTCTACCCGACCATATTTCTTTTTCTGTGGGTGATCGGCGTTATCCGCCTGGCCAATAAAGTTGCGGATAATCTGCATCTCATTGCGATCGGCCCCAATGACGCGGCCTTCGCTGGTCACCAGCAAAAGGCGTTGTCCGGGGGGCGCCCACTTGTCGATAGCGCGAAACAGCCTGCGCCACCACATTAAATCGTTCGGCGGATCGTTTGCCAGCTCCGCTTCCACGTGCTGCTCGATCATCACGCCCTGACGTTGCTCGCTGTCCAGCAGCTCCGTCATCTGGCGTGAGTCGAGTTTTGGCAACATCAAAACGAGCATTAAAACCAGTGCCAGCGTCAGCCAGAAGATGGCGAAGATGCGGGCGGTTAAGCTGCCTATCATGAAGCGGAAACCATCAGATAACCGCGACCACGCAGGGTTTTAAACCACGGATGACCGTCTTTACGCTCCGGCAGCTTACGGCGGAGGTTCGAGATATGCATATCGATAGCGCGGTCAAACGGCGTGAGGCGTTTACCCAGCACTTCCTGGCTTAAATGCTCACGCGAAACAACCTGGCCGAGATGCTGCGCCAGCAGATACAGCAGGGTGAACTCGGTGCCGGTCAGCTCAAGAACTTCACCGTCGAAGCTCGCTTCCTGACGGCCCGGATTCAGGCTCAGGGAGTCAACTTCCAGCGTTGGTGAGCTGTTGTCGGTATTCTGCTGCTGCTCGCTCCAGTGGGAACGGCGCAGGATGGCGCGAATACGGGCCACCAGTTCACGATCGTTGAACGGCTTAGGTAAATAGTCATCCGCACCCAGCTCAAGGCCGAGTACACGGTCAAGCTCGCTGCCGCGCGCGGTCAGCATGATAACGGGGGTCTGGTGTGTCTGGCGAAGCTCTTTCAGCGTATCAATACCGTTTTTCTTCGGCATCATTACGTCGAGCAAAAGTAGATCGATGCTGTCGTCAAGGAGACTCAGCGCCTGTTCCCCATCATGGGCAACCAGGACGTTGAAACCTTCCATGTCGAGCAACTCCTTTAAAAGGGATGTGAGCTCTCGGTCATCATCAACTAACAGGATTTTATTCATTGTTTAAATACCTCCGAGGCAGAAATTACGACATCAAGGCTATCTAATCCATGACTTTACGTTGTTTTACACCCCCTGACGCATGTTTGCAGCCTGAATCGTAGACTGTCTCTCGTTGAATCGCGACACGAAAGATTTTGGGAGCAAGTGATGCGCAAAGTTACCGCTGCCGTCATGGCCTCAACGCTGGCGTTCAGTGCGTTTAGCCAGGCTGCTGTAGCTATCAACAGCGATAACGGTTCCTCACTGGAGGGCGCAACGCAGCACAGCAGCCAAAGCCATATGTTTGACGGCATAAGTTTAACCGAACATCAGCGTCAACAGATGCGAGATCTGATGCAGAGGGCACGACACGATCAGCCCCCTGTTAATGTTAGCGAAATGGAGACAATGCATCGCCTTGTCACCGCAGAAAATTTTGACGAAAGCGCTGTACGCGCTCAGGCAGAAAAAATGGCGCAGGAACAGGTTGCCCGCCAGGTAGAAATGGCGAAGGTCCGCAACCAGATGTTCCACCTGTTAACGCCCGAGCAGCAGGCGGTTTTGAATACCAAACATCAGCAGCGTATGAACCAGCTGCGTGAGGTTGCACGGATGCAGCGAAGCTCAGATATGACGCTTTTCAGTAGCAATAGCAGTACCCGTAGTAACCAGTAAACCCTGTTTTCCTTGCCATAGACACCATCCCTGTCTTCCCCCACATGATGTGGGGGTTTTTTTTGCCCGTCGTTCAGGTTTGTTAACGCTTTATTCATCCTTTCACTCCACCACCATCCGTTATACTAGCGCCATGGCATGACAGGAGTGTTTATGAATCAATCCTATGGACGGCTGGTAAGCCGGGCCGCAATAGCCGCGACGGTAATGGCGTCGTGTTTGCTGATCATTAAAATTTTCGCGTGGTGGTACACCGGGTCGGTCAGTATTCTGGCGGCGTTAGTGGACTCTCTGGTGGATATCGCCGCCTCGCTGACCAACCTGCTGGTGGTGCGCTACTCGCTGCAACCGGCGGATGAAGAGCATACGTTCGGCCACGGCAAAGCGGAATCGCTGGCCGCGCTGGCGCAAAGCATGTTTATTTCTGGCTCGGCGCTGTTCCTGTTTTTAACCGGCATTCAGCACCTTATTTCGCCTTCTCCGATGAACGATCCGGGCGTTGGCGTGGTCGTAACGGTAGTTGCACTTATAAGCACACTTGTTCTTGTAACGTTCCAGCGCTGGGTAGTAAGAAAAACACAAAGCCAGGCGGTACGGGCAGATATGCTTCATTATCAGTCTGATGTTATGATGAATGGGGCTATTCTTATTGCGCTTGGTCTGGCCTGGTATGGCTGGCACCGGGCCGACGCGTTGTTTGCGTTAGGGATAGGGATCTATATTTTGTACAGCGCGTTGCGCATGGGGTATGACGCGGTACAGTCGCTTCTGGACCGTGCGCTACCCGACGCAGAACGCGATGAAATTTATAACATCGTGACCTCCTGGCCTGGCGTCAGTGGTGCCCACGATCTTCGTACGCGGCAGTCAGGGCCGACCCGCTTTATTCAGATTCATTTGGAAATGGAAGACAACCTGCCGCTGGTTCAGGCGCATATGATAGCTGAACAGGTGGAGCAGGCGATTTTGCAGCGTTTCCCTGGGTCAGACGTCATTATTCACCAGGATCCATGCTCGGTCATTCCCAGGGCGTTTGAGCTTTCGTAATTCGTTGTAAAAAAGTGAGCCAGACCAGCATTTTGTGGATAAATTACCACCATATGGCCTGACCTGAATCAATTCAGCTGGAAGGGATTGATATACTATTTGCAGTATTCGACGGTTGAGCAGTTTCTTCCGGCAGCAGATTTCAATTTTGCATTCCTAAGTTCAGAGGTAGTCATGATTAAGAAAATCGGTGTGTTGACAAGCGGCGGTGATGCGCCGGGCATGAACGCGGCAATTCGTGGGGTTGTCCGTGCAGCGCTGACGGAAGGTCTGGAAGTTTTTGGTATCTATGACGGTTATCTGGGTCTGTATGAAGATCGCATGGTTCAACTCGACCGTTACAGCGTGTCTGACATGATCAACCGCGGTGGTACATTCCTCGGCTCCGCGCGCTTCCCGGAATTCCGTGACGAACACATCCGTGAAGTGGCTATCGAAAACATGAAAAAACGCGGCCTGGACGCGCTGGTGGTTATCGGCGGCGACGGCTCATACATGGGTGCAAAACGTCTGACCGAAATGGGCTTCCCGTGCATCGGCCTGCCTGGCACCATCGATAACGATATCAAAGGCACCGATTACACCATCGGTTACTTCACCGCGCTGGGTACCGTTGTGGAAGCTATCGACCGCCTGCGTGATACCTCTTCTTCGCACCAGCGTATTTCTATCGTTGAGGTGATGGGCCGTTACTGCGGTGACCTGACCCTGGCGGCGGCCATTGCCGGTGGATGTGAGTTCGTGGTGGTTCCGGAAGTGGAATTCAGCCGCGAAGATCTGGTTGCTGAAATCAAAGCCGGTATCGCGAAGGGTAAAAAACACGCGATCGTTGCCATCACCGAGCACATCTGTGACGTTGATGAACTGGCGAAGTACATCGAAACCGAAACCAAACGCGAAACCCGTGCGACCGTTCTGGGCCACATCCAGCGTGGCGGTTCCCCGGGTCCATACGACCGCATCCTGGCGTCCCGCATGGGCGCGTACGCTATCGAGCTGCTCCTGCAGGGGCACGGCGGCCGTTGCGTCGGCATCCAGAACGAACAGCTCGTTCACCATGACATCATCGACGCGATTGAAAACATGAAGCGTCCGTTCAAAGGTGACTGGCTGGACTGCGCGAAAAAACTGTACTGATCGGCATTCAGGATAAATGCAAAACGGTAACCCCAGGGTTACCGTTTTTTTTGTGTGCTCCCTCTCCTGTGGGAGAGGGCTGGGGTGGGAGCATCAGGCCAATCATCCAGTTTTTTATTCCCTCACGTTATAGCCAATCTTTTTTTATTCTTTAATCATCGATTCGCTTTCTGGCACGCTGCATTCATCAAAACACTGCATAAGAGAGCCGGGCGATGAACAAATGGGGCGTGGGGTTAACATTATTGCTGGCATCGACCAGCGTACTGGCAAAGGACATTCAGCTACTGAACGTGTCGTATGATCCGACGCGTGAACTGTACGACCAGTACAACAAGGCCTTCGCGGCGCACTGGAAGCAGGAAACCGGCGATAACGTGGTGGTTCGCCAGTCTCACGGCGGTTCCGGCAAGCAGGCGACGTCCGTGATCAACGGCATCGAAGCCGATGTGGTCACCCTCGCGCTGGCCTATGACGTGGACGCGATTGCCGAACGTGGCCGTATCGACAAAAACTGGATCAAGCGCCTGCCGGATAACTCTGCGCCATACACCTCGACCATTGTCTTCCTGGTGCGTAAAGGCAACCCGAAACAGATCAAAGACTGGAACGATCTGGTTAAGCCGGGCGTGTCCGTCATTACTCCGAACCCGAAAAGCTCCGGCGGCGCACGCTGGAACTACCTGGCGGCCTGGGGCTATGCGCTGCACCACAACAGCGGTGACCAGGCGAAAGCGCAGGACTTCGTCAAGGCGCTGTTTAAAAACGTCGAAGTGCTGGACTCCGGCGCGCGCGGCGCGACCAATACCTTCGTTGAGCGCGGCATTGGCGACGTGCTGATTGCCTGGGAAAACGAAGCCCTGCTGGCAACCCAAGAGCTGGGTAAAGACAAGTTTGAGATCGTGACCCCGAGCGAATCCATTCTGGCCGAGCCGACCGTCTCCGTGGTCGATAAGGTCGTGGATAAAAAAGGGTCCCGGGCGGTGGCGGAAGCTTACCTGAAATATCTCTACTCGCCGGAAGGCCAGGAAATCGCGGCGAAAAACTACTACCGCCCACGGGATGAATCTGTCGCGAAGAAGTATGAAAACGCCTTTCCGAAGCTGAAGCTGTTCACTATCGATGAGGTGTTTGGCGGCTGGACGAAAGCGCAGAAGGAGCACTTCTCTAACGGCGGCACCTTCGACCAGATCAGCAAGCGTTAAGCGTTTCACGACGCACGACACGGTTACCCGGTGTGAGAAATCCACCGGGTTTTTTATTTGGTCATCATTTTGCGTTACTCTTTTGCCTTTATTGAAAACAGGGAACGCGTTGTGAAAAAAATTATCTTATCGATCCTGATTATTATCGCCCTTGCCGCAGGCGGCGTGTACTGGATGAAAGCGGGTAATCCGAATGCGTTGCGCCATATCGTTCTCGACCAGTGTGTGCCCAACCAGCTGCAAAACCATAATCCGGCGCCGTGCGCAGAGGTGAAGCCGGATGCCGGCTACGTGGTGTTTAAAGACCGCAACGGGCCGCTGCAATATCTTCTGATGCCCACCTATCGCATCAACGGCACCGAAAGCCCGCTGCTGACCGAGCCTCAGACGCCGAACTTCTTCTGGCTGGCATGGCAGTCGCGTAACTTTATGAGCATGAAGCGGGGAGCTGAGGTACCCGACAGCGCCGTTTCGCTGACCATCAACTCCCCGACCGGACGCACGCAAAACCATTTCCATATCCATATCTCCTGCCTGCGCCCGGACGTGCGCGAGAAGCTTAACGCGGCGCAGGGGCAAATCAGCACCCAGTGGCTACCGCTTCCGGGCGGGCTGGAAGGGCACGAGTACCTTGCCCGTCGGGTGACGGAGAACGAGCTGGTGCAGCGCAGTCCTTTTATGATGCTGGCGGAGGAACTGCCGGAAGCGCGCGACCATATGGGGCGCTTCGCGCTGGCGATGGCGCAGCAGTCTGACGGATCGTTTGTGCTGCTGGCGACGGAGCGTAACTGGCTTGCCTTCAACCGCGCGTCGGCTGAGGAATTACAGGATCATCAATGCAATATCCTGAAGTGACCCCACCATAAATAGCGTTTACTCGTCCTGCCTGTCGCCGTAGACTTGCTGAAAAATTCTACAGGAGACAGGTATGTCGCTCTGGTTAACGCATCCTCTGCTGCTTCCCTCGCTGATCGTCGGCGTCACCATCGTCCTGTGGGCGACGTCGCTATTGCCGGAATTTATCACCGCGCTGCTGTTCTTCACGGCGGCGATGGCCGCCAGAATTGCCCCGCCGGAAGCGATCTTCGGCGGTTTTGCCTCGTCGGCTTTCTGGCTGGTATTCAGCGGCTTTGTGCTGGGCGTGGCGATCCGTAAAACCGGTCTGGCAGACAGGGCCGCCCGGGCGCTGTCGGCGAAACTCACCGACTCCTGGGTGCTGATGGTGGCGAGCGTGGTGCTGCTGAGCTACGCCCTGGCGTTCGTGATGCCGTCAAACATGGGGCGTATTGCGCTGCTGATGCCGATTGTCGCGGCCATGGCGAAGCGGGCCGACATTCCCGACGGCTCGCGCGCCTGGTTTGGCCTGGCGCTGGCGGTCGGCTTCGGCACCTTCCAGCTCTCGGCCACTATCCTGCCCGCCAACGTGCCTAACCTGGTCATGAGCGGCGCGGCGGAAGGCTCGTACGGCATTCACCTGAACTACGTTCCCTACCTGCTGTTGCACACGCCTGTTCTGGGCATGCTCAAGGGCCTGATTCTGATTGGCCTGATCTGCTGGCTGTTCCCCGGCAGCCCGAAACCGGCGAAGGATCTCACGCCGTCTGAACCGATGGGGCGTGACGAAAAGCGTCTCGCCTGGCTGCTGGCGGTGGTGCTGGTGATGTGGGTGACGGAGAGCTGGCACGGCGTGGGGCCGGCGTGGACGGGGCTGGCGGCCTCGATCATCGTCATGCTCCCGCGCATTGGTTTTATCACCGGCGAGGAGTTCTCGGCGGGGGTAAATATGCGCACCTGTATTTACGTTGCGGGTATTCTCGGGCTGGCGATCGTCGTGACGCAAACCGGTATCGGTTCGGCTGTGGGAGAGGCGCTGCTTCATATCATGCCGCTGGATGCGGACCGACCGTTTACCAGCTTCCTGGCGCTGACCGGGATCACCACGGCGCTCAACTTCATTATGACCGCCAACGGCGTTCCGGCGCTCTATACCACGCTGGCGCAGAGCTTTTCCGACGCGACCGGTTTTCCGCTGCTGTCGGTGATTATGATTCAGGTGCTGGGGTACTCCACGCCGCTGCTGCCGTATCAGGCGTCGCCGATTGTGGTGGCGATGGGCTTAGGGAAAGTGCCCGCGAAGGCGGGAATGCTGCTCTGCCTGGCGCTGGCGATTGCGACGTATCTGGTGCTGCTGCCGCTGGATTACTTGTGGTTTAGCGTGTTGGGGAAAGTGTAGTTCGGTGCGAGGGGTTTCCCCTCACCCCAACCCTCTCCCACAGGGAGAGGGAGGAGAAGAGCGGTGGGCAAGCGCAAGCGCCACCCGCCACAACAGCATTACGCCTGTTTTGCCGCTTCTGCTGCTTTAACGATCACCGCGAAAGCGTCAGCCTTCAGGGATGCGCCGCCAACCAGCGCGCCGTCGATGTCTGGCTGGGTGAACAGCTCGGCAGCGTTGGATGCGTTAACGGAACCGCCGTACTGAATGATAACCTGCTCAGCCACTTTCGCGTCTGCTTTAGCAATGTGGTCACGGATGAACTTGTGCACCGCCTGAGCCTGCGCTGGCGTTGCAGATTTGCCGGTGCCGATCGCCCATACTGGCTCGTAAGCGATAACCGCGCCTTCGAACGCTGCCGCACCCTGAGTTTTCAGCACGGCGTCGATCTGGCGAGCACACACTTCTTCAGTTTTGCCCGCTTCGTTTTCTGCTTCGGTTTCACCGATGCACAGAACCGGGATCAGTCCCTGCTCTTTCAGCACGGCGAATTTCTTCGCGATGAACTCGTCAGATTCTTTGTGGTAGGTGCGACGCTCAGAGTGGCCGATAATGATGTATTTCGCGCCGATATCTTTCAGCATTTCAGCGGAGGTTTCACCGGTGAATGCGCCGGACAGGTTAACGTCAACGTTCTGCGCGCCCAGCACGATGTGGCTGCCGTCAGCGGCACGTTTAGCCAGATCCAGATACATATCCGGCGGAGCGATAGCAACCGCGCAGCCGGTCACGCCAGCCAGCTCTTTACGCAGGTTAGCAACCAGTTCGTTTACCATGTGGCGGCTGCCGTTCAGTTTCCAGTTACCCATCACTAAAGGATGTCGCATTTCAATTCTCCACGCTCAATAAGCGAATTAAGGAATATGGCCACCCTTAAGGGCAGCATGGTCTGTGAATCAGTATAGAGATTTTCCCTCGAAAGGCTTTGCTTTTTGTCATTAATTCGCCCCCTCGAGTGCGTCTGATAGTGCCAGCTTAATCGGTTCAACTGCGAAGGTCAGCCCCTTTTCGCCGTTATCTGCGACAACATAGCGAACGGCACCTTCCGTATCGGCGTAATAGCGTTTGTTTTTACCGGCAGCGAGCAGTTTTTGCAGCTTTTGCTGGCTCTGCGCTTTGGTGAAGGTGGGCGTAAAGGCGTGCAGGATAGCGCTCATATACTCCAGCGCTTTTGCTTTCGCCGCTTTTTGCTCTGGCCCCTGAATCGGCAGCCAGGTGATCTGCATGCTTTTGATTTTCAGCGTTCCGCGCTCCAGGGCGGTGGAGGCATACAGATTCTCGTTAATTTTGCTGGCCGCGCGGGTCAGGGTCGGGGTATCGCGGGCGCTGTCAATCGCACGGAACTCTCCCAGCGGAAGCGAGGGATTGTCTTTGTTAAAGGCCTCGCGGAACTGGCTGATAGACCGATCGAAGGAGGGGGCGCCCGCCAGCAGATAGGGGGCGGTGACCGGGGACGCGTTTTCCGCGGCATGCAGGGTGAAACTGGCGCTCAACATCGCTAAACACATAAAAAGAGAGTGTGCCGAACTTTTCATCAACATTGCCCCTGGCCGTTATTGCCCATGATTAAAACGATATCTGGTCGGCTTGTCAAAAGGTCACAACTCCAGGGTAAAATGCGGGCTAAACGATAATAAGGAACCTTACATGACCATACAGCAGTGGCTGTTTTCATTCAAAGGGCGTATTGGACGCCGTGACTTCTGGATCTGGATGGCAACGTGGGTTATCGCCATGCTGCTTCTGTTTTTTGTTGCCTTCAACGCGTGGCTGAGCACGCAAACCGCGGCGTTTGCGCTGGTCTGTTTACTGTGGCCAACCGCCGCCGTGGTGGTTAAGCGTCTGCACGATCGTGGCCGCTCCGGCGCATGGGCATTTCTGATTATTCTGGCGTGGATGCTGGTGGCGGGGAACTGGGCGATGCTGCCCTCGATCCTTCCCTGGGTGGTAGGCAGGCTGCTACCGACCATTATTTTTGTGATGATGGTGGTCGAGCTGGGCGCGTTTATCGGCACCCAGAGCGAGAACAAATACGGAAAAGATACACTTGAGGTGAAGTACCGCTGATCACCAGTAGTGTTCGGCGGTCATATGGCCCGGCCGGCGGCGAAGGTGCTTCGTCATCTGCCGGGTATCCTTCAGCAGCTGCTGCGTGTCGCGCACCATCTGCGGGTTGCCGCACAGCATCACGTGGCTGGTTTCAGTGTTCATCGGCAAACCAACCGCCTCTTCCAGCGCGCCGCTTTCAATCAGCGCCGGAACGCGGCCGGTTAATGAGCCGGCCGCGTTTTCCCGGCTGACCACCGTCTGAATTTTTAACTTCCCGCCATACCGCTGTTCCAGCGCCTGCATCTGCGGCAGATAGCTCAGGTCTGCGGCATATCGCGCGGCGTGAACCAGCACGATGTTTTTAAAGCGCTCCAGATCTTTACCGTACTGCAAAATAGAGAGATACGGGCCGATGGCCGTGCCGGTCGCCAGCATCCAGAGCGTTTCGCAGTCCGGGATTTCATCCAGCACGAAGAACCCCGCCGCGTCGCTGACAATCTGCACTTCATCGCCCGGTTTCAGCGCGGCAAGGCGCGGGCTGAGCTTACCGTCCGGGACGGTAACAAGGTAGAACTCGAGATCCGGGTTATCAGGCGCATTAACGTAAGAGTAGGCCCGCTGTACGCGTTCACCGTCGATATCCAGCCCGAGCTTGGCAAACTGCCCGGCGGTAAACGGATGAACGGGAGCGTGAAGGGTGAGACTAAATAGCGCATCGGTCCAGAACTGTACCTTTGTGACTTTACCTGTTACCCAGTCCGCCATGATCTTCTCCTGTGCTGTTTCTCTGTTCTATCTTCCGTACTTATGGGAAACATTTCCAGCCCCTTCGGGCCGGAAAGCTCGATCGATCAAACGGTTTTACAGAATGTGCGTCTGCACGTCCGGGTCTTTACGATCCAGATAGTGGATAGACTGAATGCGGCGAATGGTGCGCGATTTACCGCGGATAAGCAGGGTCTCGGTGGTTGCCATGTTGCCCTTGCGCGTAATGCCGTCCAGCAGATCGCCTTTGGTAATGCCGGTTGCGGAGAAGACCACGTTATCGCTGCGCGCCATCTCGTTCAGCGCGAGCACCTTATTGGCTTCGATGCCCATTGCCGCGCAGCGCGCCAGCTCGTCCTCACCGATGCGACGGTTCTCGTCGCTGTCGCCTTTGACCTCATGGCGCGGCAGCAGGCGCGCCTGCATATCGCCGTCCAGCGCGCGGATCACTGCCGCGGAGACCACGCCTTCCGGCGCGCCGCCGATGCCGTACAGCACGTCGACCTCGCTGTCCGGCATGCAGGTCAGAATAGACGCGGCAACGTCGCCATCCGGAATGGCAAACACGCGCACGCCCAGCGTTTGCAGGTATGCGATGGTAGCGTCGTGGCGTGGTTTTGCCAGAATGGTCACGGTGAGCTCGCTGAGCGGCTTGCCCAGCGCCGCCGCGATATTGCGCAGGTTAGCGTCCAGCGGCAGGCTGAGGTCGATAGCGCCCTTCGCGCCGGGGCCGACAATCAGCTTTTCCATATACATATCGGGCGCGTTAAGGAAGCAGCCCTTATCGCCCACGGCGAGCACTGCCAGCGCGTTGGCCTGGCCCATCGCCGTCATGCGCGTGCCTTCAATCGGGTCGACCGCGATATCCACCGCATCGCCTTTGCCGGTTCCGACTTTTTCGCCAATGTAGAGCATCGGGGCTTCGTCGATTTCGCCTTCGCCAATGACGATAGTGCCGTCAATATTGACCTGATTAAGCACAATACGCATGGCATGGACAGCCGCGCCGTCTGCGGTATTTTTGTCGCCACGACCCAGCCACTTATAGCCTGCGAGGGCGGCCGCTTCGGTGACGCGGGAAAACTCGATAGCAAGTTCACGTTTCATGAGGTACTCGTACAATCAAAAGGAATTGCACGAAGTTTATCATAGAGTGGAGAAGGGTGAGGGAACCGGTGCGGCCGGAGCCCCTCACCCCGGCCCTCTCCCCAAAGGGGAGAGGGTGTTTTAAGTCCCCTCGCCCCTTTGGGGAGAGGGTTAGGGTGAGGGGTGAGTCTGTCTTACTCGTCGTGCTCTTCCCACGCCAGGGCGCGTTTCACCGCTTTCTTCCAGCCGCTGTAGCGGTAGTTACGCTCGGTGGTTTCGATGCCGGGGCGGAATTCGCGTTCGATCACCGCTTTTTCCTGAAGCTCGTCGAGGTTCTGCCAGAAGCCTACCGCCAGACCTGCCAGATACGCCGCGCCCAGCGCCGTCACTTCACGCACCTCAGGACGCTCCACGCGGGTACCCAGAATGTCGGACTGGAACTGCATCAGGAAGTTGTTGGCCACCGCGCCGCCGTCCACGCGCAGGGCGTGCAGGCGAATGCCGGAGTCAGCCTGCATCGCTTCCAGCACGTCGCGCGTCTGGTAGGCAATGGATTCCAGCGTGGCGCGAATGATGTGGTTAGCGTTCACGCCACGCGTCAGGCCGAAAATCGCGCCGCGGGCATACGGATCCCAGTACGGTGCGCCCAGGCCGGTAAACGCGGGCACCACGTATACGCCGTTGGTGTCTTTCACCTTGGTCGCGAAGTATTCGGAGTCAAACGCATCGCCGATCAGCTTCATCTCGTCACGCAGCCACTGAATGGACGCTCCCGCCATGAATACCGCGCCTTCCAGGGCGTAGTTCACTTCGCCGCGCGGGCCGCAGGCGATGGTGGTCAGCAGGCCGTTCTCCGATTTCACCGCTTTCTCGCCGGTGTTCATCAGCATAAAGCAGCCGGTACCGTAGGTGTTCTTCGCCATCCCTTCCTTGACGCACAGCTGGCCGAACAGCGCCGCCTGCTGGTCACCGGCGATACCGGCGATAGGAATACGCGTGCCGCCTTTACCACCGATATTGGTCTGGCCGTACACTTCTGACGATTTACGCACTTGCGGCAGCATGGCGCGCGGAATGTCCAGCGCGTCCAGCATCTTGTCGTCCCACTCCAGAGTGTTGATGTTGAACAGCATGGTACGCGAGGCGTTGGTGTAGTCGGTTACGTGGACGCGCCCCTGGGTCATCTTCCAGATAAGCCAGGTATCGACGGTGCCGAACAGCAGCTCGCCGCGTTTTGCGCGCTCGCGTGAACCTTCCACGTGGTCGAGGATCCACTTCACCTTGGTGCCGGAGAAATAGGGGTCAACCACCAGGCCGGTGGCGCTGCGCACGTACTCTTCCATTCCGTCGCGCTTCAGCTGTTCGCAGATCTCTGACGTACGGCGGCACTGCCAGACGATGGCGTTGTAAATCGGTTTTCCGGTTTCACGCTCCCAGACCACGGTGGTTTCACGCTGGTTGGTGATACCGATCGCGGCGATTTCGTCGGAACTGATATCGGCTTTCGCCAGCACTTCCACCAGCGTGGAGCTTTGTGACGCCCAGATCTCCATCGGGTCGTGCTCAACCCAGCCTGGACGCGGATAAATTTGCTCAAATTCGCGTTGAGATACGCTGACAATGTTCGCGTCATGATCCATTACGACAGCGCGGGAGCTGGTGGTGCCCTGGTCGAGCGCAACGATATATTTTTTTTCGGTCATGGTATGTGTCCCGTAGTCAGATTACAGCGAAGCTTTTTGTTGTGTGGTGGAAGTCGTCTCTTTCTCCTCCTCCACACAGGTGTCGCACGGTAAGTGGCGACCAATTAATTTGCGATAGCCGAAGGCGCCCAGCGCAGCCCCTACGATCGGCCCGAACAGCGGAACCAGGAAGTAAGGAATGTCTTTGCCACCGGTGAAGGCGACGTCGCCCCATCCCGCAAAGAAGGCGAAGGTTTTTGGACCCAGATCGCGCGCCGGGTTCATCGCAAAGCCGGTCAGCGGACCCATTGATGCGCCAATCACCGCAATCAGCAGGCCAATCAGCAGCGGCGCCAGCGGGCCACGCGGAATGCCGTTGCCGTCGTCGCCCAGCGCCATAATGACGCCCATCAGAATAGCGGTAATCACCATTTCAACAGCGAACGCCTGCACAAAATTGATGTGCGGATTGGGGTACGTTGAGAAAATGCCAGCCAGATCCAGACTTTCGACACTACCACGCACCATATGATGCGTCTGCTCGAAGTCGATGAAAAGATTGTAATAAAGCCCGTAAACTAACGCCGCTGCGCAAAAGGCGCCGGCAAACTGAGAAATGATGAAGGGAACAACTTTGCGTCCGTCAAAGCACGCGAACAGCCATAACGCGATGGTCACCGCCGGGTTAAGATGTGCGCCGGAAACGCCTGCGGTCAGGTAGATGGCCATTGCCACGCCCAGACCCCAGATGATACTGATTTCCCACTGACCGAAACTGGCACCCGCCACTTTCAGTGCAGCAACACAGCCTACTCCGAAGAATATCAACAACCCGGTACCAAGGAACTCGGCAATGCACTGGCCTTTTAAGGTTGATGTCTGACTCATAATCGGAATCCTGCATAAGAGTAATGTTTATTGTTAGCGTGACTGCCCGTGACGGTCACGATGTCCTGTAGACACAGTGTTAATTTATCGTTAACGAGCAAAAACGAGAAATATCGAAATCAAAATGTGTGGTACGCGTCAATAAAATGAGCGTTTTCGCGTCATAAAGCGCGTTTTTGCATCAACCGATGAAAGCCTGCTGAATCATTTCTTTAACTTATGGGTTAACAACTTAGGGGTATATGCCGCGAACGCACCAGGACGAGGCCGAAAAGTGTTGCAAACCGCGATCTGCGTGGCATGCCGCTGGACAGGGGCGACGGCGCTCCATACAATCGGAACATATGTTGTGCGCGTTTACGTTAAAGCGTCGCCTTGCAATTCAGGAGAGGTAGGATCATGTCTTTAGAAGTGTTTGAGAAACTGGAATCGAAAGTACAGCAGGCGATTGACACCATCACGCTGCTGCAAATGGAAATTGAAGAGCTGAAAGAGAAGAACAACTCCCTGTCTCAGGAAGTTCAGAACGCTCAGCACAGCCGCGAAGAACTGGAGCGCGAAAACAACCAGCTGCGCGAACAGCAGAACGGCTGGCAGGATCGCCTTCAGGCGCTGCTGGGACGTATGGAAGAAGTCTGATTTCCGTTAGGAATGAATTGAGTAGGCCGGGTAAGGCGAAGCCGCCACCCGGCTTTTTTTATGGTTTTCGTCAACTGACAATAACCATAAAAAAGGCCGCCCGAGGCGGCCTTAACGCTACTTGTCCTGCGCTGTCGTAGCAAAAGCAACAAACCCAATAGGTTCATCACTCTTTACAACGAGTACGCTGGCGACAATGAACGCGATACATAAATAGCGTTTCATTATGCGGTCCCTGCAGCTAACCGCTCCACCGTTCACCACCGGTGATAAGTCGGTGGACACAAGCCCTGGTATTAGCCTGTTTTACGGTTGTGAATACACCTTTCCCTGGACCGATGCCCATTTGCGAGATGGCGGAAAGGGACGCTGCATCATAATAAGCAGCAACCGTGGTGTTAAGGAATTCATAAACAATTAGGATTTTATAAAGCTTCTGAGGGGTTGCCCAAGGTTTGGACGAGAGTATGATGAAGATCCCTGGTGTTAGCCTGCAAGTCTTCCCAACGGACCGCGAATCCGGAGGGACAAAAAAACCGCCACATTCCTGTTGGCGGTTTTTTTATGCATCTTGCTTACCGATTAACTACTCAATATCCAGCGCATCCTCGGAAAGGATAATGCCGGTATTGTCAGCGTAAAGGTGGTCGCCGGAGAAGAAGGTCACGCCGCCAAAATTAACGCGCACGTCGCTTTCGCCGATGCCGTCACCCGCCGCGCCTACCGGAATGGCCGCGATGGCCTGAATACCAATATCCAGGTCTTCCAGATCGTCCACCTGCCGCACGGAGCCGTAGACCACAATGCCTTCCCACTCGTTTTGCACGGCAAGGCGAGCGAGGTCCGCATCGATAAGCGCACGGCGCACCGAACCGCCACCGTCGACCAGCAGGACGCGGCCACGGCCGTTCTCTTCGAGCAGATCGTACAGCAACCCGTTGTCCTCGAAACATTTCACCGTAATGATTTGCCCGCCAAACGACGACCGTCCGCCAAAGTTGGAGAACAGGGGTTCAACGACGTTGACATCTTCCTGGTAGATGTCGCAAAGCTCGGAGGTATCGTATTTCATAGGTTTAACGCTCTGTTGCTGCGAATGTGTTCAGTATATCGTGCGAAATGCGTTGTTGGCAAAATCATCAATTGTTAATTGATATTTGTCAGCTAACTGAGCGTCTGGCTTAAGACAATCCCGATGACGAACAGCAGGTTAGTCAGCAATGCGCCTTTTACGGTGCGCTCCAGCATCGGCGGCATGGCGGCCGGGCTGAGTTCACGCATGACAAAGCGGGCCTGTTTAATAAGCAGCGGTGCGGCGAGCACGAACAGCCAGCCCCACAGGCTGTACAGCGAAATCAGGTTAAACAGCGCCAGGCAAACCAGCGCGCCGATGAGCAGGCAGGCGTGATAGCGGCGTGCATTCACCGGCCCCAGACGCACGGCCAGCGTGTTTTTGCCGTTCTCACGATCGCTGTCGATGTCGCGCAGGTTGTTGATGTTAAGTACCGCCGTCGCCAGCAGGCCACAGGCGGTCGCGGGGAGGAACAGGGCAGGGATCACCGTATGCGCCTGTAAATACCAGCTTCCCATTACGCTTAGCCAGCCGAAGAACACCAGCACGGAAATATCGCCCAGGCCAATATATCCGTAAGGGCGCGTGCCAACGGTATAGGTAATGGCCGCGATAATAGCGAGCAGACCCAGCACCAGGAAGCCAATGAAATCGCTGGTGGTTTTCGAGGCGACCGTCACCAGCGCCAGCCCTGACAGACAAATCAGTACCACGGTGATAATCAGCGCGCGCTTCATCTGTGCCTGGGTAATCACCCCTTTTTGCATCCCGCGCAGTGGCCCGATACGGTCAGGCTTGTCGCTGCCTTTTACCGCATCGCCGTAGTCGTTCGCGAGGTTAGAGAGGATTTGCAGAAGTCCTGCGGTAATCAGCGCCAGACCCGCAACCAGCGGATCGAAATGGCCCTGCCACCAGGCAAGAGTGGTGCCGACAATAATGGCGGCAAAAGCCAGAGGAAGCGTTTTAGGACGCAGACTTTCGAGCCAGGCCTGCGTACGGCTGATATCAGTCATAGTTATTTAGCCAATAAAAATGGGGGCCATAGCCCCCATCAACAGTGATGAAAATGCATTGAACGCGATTATAGAATAAAACGGCTCAGATCTTCATCTGCCACTAACGCATCCAGGTGTTTACCCACGTATTCTGCGTCAATGGTAATGCTTTGGCCGTTCAGGTCGCTTGCATCGTAAGAGATGTCTTCCATCAGGCGTTCCAGGACGGTATGCAGACGACGCGCACCGATGTTCTCGGTGGTTTCGTTGACCTGCCATGCGGCCTGGGCGATGCGCTTGATGCCATCGTCGGTGAACTCGATGTTCACGCCTTCGGTCGCCATCAGCGCTTTGTACTGTACGGTTACAGAGGCGTTTGGCTCGGTCAGGATGCGTTCGAAATCTTCGGTGGTCAGCGCCTGCAGCTCAACGCGGATTGGCAGACGACCCTGCAGCTCCGGGATCAGGTCAGACGGGCTGGCAATCTGGAACGCACCAGAGGCGATAAACAGGATGTGGTCAGTTTTCACCATCCCGTGCTTGGTGGAGACGGTGCAGCCTTCCACCAGCGGCAGCAGGTCGCGCTGTACGCCTTCGCGGGAGACGTCCGGGCCGGACGCGTTTCCGCGCTTACAGATCTTGTCGATTTCGTCGATAAACACGATACCGTGCTGCTCAACCGCGTCGATAGCGTCCTGCTTCAGCTCTTCCGGGTTAACCAGCTTCGCGGCTTCTTCTTCAATCAGCAGCTTCATCGCGTCTTTGATTTTCAGCTTACGCGCTTTCTGCTTCTGGCCGCCCAGGTTCTGGAACATGGACTGTAGCTGGCTGGTCATCTCTTCCATGCCCGGAGGGGCCATGATTTCAACGCCCATTGGCGCGGCAGCGAGATCGATTTCAATCTCTTTGTCGTCCAGCTCGCCTTCGCGCAGCTTTTTGCGGAATGCCTGACGCGCAGCGGAAGGTTCAGACTGCTGTTCAGCCTGGCCCCAGTTGTTTTTTGCCGGTGGGATCAGCACGTCGAGAATACGCTCTTCGGCCATCTCTTCAGCGCGATAGCGGTTTTTCTCGATAGCCTGGACGCGCACCATTTTAATCGCGGAATCGGTCAGATCGCGGATGATGGAGTCCACTTCTTTACCCACGTAGCCCACTTCGGTGAACTTGGTGGCTTCTACTTTGATGAACGGCGCGTTAGCCAGTTTGGCCAGGCGACGGGCAATTTCGGTTTTACCGACACCGGTCGGGCCGATCATCAGGATATTTTTCGGCGTCACCTCGTGGCGCAGCTCTTCGTCGAGCTGCATACGACGCCAGCGGTTACGCAGGGCGATAGCCACGGAGCGCTTGGCGTTATCCTGGCCGATGATGTGTTTGTTCAGTTCGCTGACAATTTCGCGTGGGGTCATTTCAGACATGGGCGATCCTTACGCTTTAGACGGTAATTCTTCGATGGTGTGATTGTGGTTGGTATAGATGCAGATATCACCTGCAATATCCAACGCTTTCACCGCGATATCGCGCGCGTTCATGTCGGTATTTTCCAACAGCGCACGGGCTGCAGCCTGGGCGTACGGGCCGCCAGAGCCGATGGCAATCAGGTCGTTTTCTGGCTGAACCACGTCACCGTTACCGGTGATGATCAGTGAGGCGTTTTCGTCGGCCACGGCCAGCAGCGCTTCGAGCTTGCGCAGCATGCGGTCGGTACGCCAGTCTTTTGCCAGCTCAACGGCGGCTTTCACCAGATGGCCCTGATGCATTTCCAGCTTGCGTTCAAACAGTTCAAACAGCGTAAAGGCATCCGCCGTGCCGCCTGCGAAACCGGCGATCACCTTATCGTTATAAAGACGACGCACTTTCTTCACGTTGCCTTTCATGACGGTATTACCCAGCGTGGCCTGGCCATCACCGGCAATTACCACCTGGCCGTTACGGCGTACACTTACTATTGTTGTCACGAGCAGACCCCCTGGTTACAAATTCGGGAAACAGAAGCCCTGAGCCTGTGCTCAGGGCTGAATTAAATGATAGATGGGGGAGATTTTGGGGGTTTCAACCCCCGGAGGCGAGTCGAATGCAGTTTGTGTGGCCAGCCACTTTCAAACGGGAAATGGTGCCATCGGCATTTTCTTTGCCTTTGACCGGGCCAATCACCACGCGATTCCAGCCGTTGTTGGTGGTGATGCGTGAGTCGAATCCTTCAAATGCCAGCTGAGCACGCACCGTTTCTGCCTGCTCTGCGCCTTTAAATGAACCGCACTGAACCATCCAGCGACGTTCATCCTTTTTCTCAGCCGTCTGCTTTGGTGCTTCGGTCTCTCTGGCGACCGGCGCAGCCTGCTGCGTTTTAGGCTGTTGCGCGGTCGTATGCGCAGGCGTCTGCAGCAGATCCTGATACGGCTGAGCCGTTTGCTTTTGCGGCTGCACTTTCGGCTGCTGCTGGACAGGCTGCGTTTGTGCGGTACGCGTCTGCTGCTGCGGTTGCGTGCGCGGCTGTTGTACCGGCTGCGTTTGCGTCCACTGCTGCTGTTGCGTTTGCTGCTGAGCCTGACGCTGGCGCTGCAACGTTTGCTGACGCTGCGCCGGGGTTTGTTCATTCCACGGCACTTCGTTCAGCTGCGTAGGCTGCTGGCGCATGTCCGCCTGCATCTGGGCAAGCAGTTGACGCTGTTCGTCCGTCAGCTGGTCGGCATTCTTCACTTCTCCCCCGGCTGAGGGCTCGGTAGGCGCACGTACGCCAGGCTGGCGGCTTTCCAGCTCTTTAATGTAGCGCCAGCGCTCTTCAGGCTTCGGAGGCAGGCCGTTGCCGACAACCTTATTACCCTGAAGGGCTTCAGACTCTTCTTTTTTATGGTGCGTAATGAAGTAGAGGCCGCCAATAAAGGCCACCAGCACAGCCGCAGCAATGGCGACCATAGCTGGCGAGACAGCAGACAGGCTACGTTGCTTGCTTTTTGAACTACTCTTTTTGCGTCGCGAAGGTGCCGGCTGGCCGCGACGTACATAATCTCGTTGTGCCACTATCGTTTCGCTGTATTTATTCGTTCGTCAGCCCGCCATGTTACTTAAGCGACGGGGCTTTGACCAGATAAGGGTGCCGAAAGGTATTTACTTTAAGTTAATGCCTGGGTAGAGCCACGTACAATTAGCTCACAGTCCAGTAGCCGTGACCCGCTGCTAACTGTTTGACCGTGCAGCTGATCGAGCAAAAGCAGCATCGCTTCCCGGCCGATGTCATACCGCGGTTGTGCGACGGTAGAAAGCGGCGGATCGCAAAATTCCGAAAGTGAAATATTATCAAAGCCGATAATCGACAGATCCTGCGGCACGCGCAGGCCCCGGCGCTTAGCGTACGATAAGGCACCCAGCGCCATCACGTCGCTGTGACAGAAGACCGCGGTAGGCGGCTCCGGCAAGGCCAGCAGTTTTTCCAGCGCCTGTCCGCCTGCTTCAAAGGTGAAATCACCGCGCGCAATGTAGTGCGGATCGACGACAGCACCGGTACGGCGCAGCGCCTGAACATAGCCCTGCAGGCGATAATGGCACAGCGGCATCTCTTCCGGCCCGGCAATACAGCCGATACGCTTATGCCCCAGCTCCTGAAGATAGTTCACGGCGTTAAACGCGGCGGTCAGGTTGTCGATATGCACCGTCGGCAGCTCCAGCTCCGGCGCGAACTCGTTAGCCATTACCATCGGCGGCAAATTGCGCTGTTCCTCGATGCTGGCATCAAACGGCAGGCGTGAGCCAAGCAGCAACATGCCGTCAATCTGCTTGGTGATAATCAGGTCAATGAACGTTTTTTCCTGCTGGTTCTGATGGGCGCAGTCGCCAATCAGCACCAGATAGCCCTGGGCTGCGGCCGTCACTTCAATGCCGCGGATAATTTCACTAAAGAAGGGATCGCAGATATCCGGCACAATCACCAGAATGGTACGGGATTCATTGCGTTTCACGTTGCGCCCCATGGCCTGCGGGAAATAACCGACCTCGAGCGCCGCCTTTTCAACCCGGTTTCGGGTCGCCTGGGAGACTTTGTCAGGGTTCATCAATGCGCGGGACACGGTTGCCGTTGAAACTTGTGCTTTCTCGGCAACGTCTTTCATGGTCGCCGGGGCAACCTCTTTCCTGGACTTCAACGTCTTCTCCTCGCCTGAACACCGAACTGGGGACATCACCATTTTTACAGATAGTTAATGGAATCGGTTACAGAATTTTCATAAAAAGTGTGAGGCGCGTTAAATTTTTCGATCCGCATTCAGCCTTCAATCGGATCGACGTCCAGTACCCACTTTACTTTGCGCGCTTCCGGCAGGGTATTAATCAGCGCCAGCGTGCCGCTGACGATCTGCTGCAAACGGATACGCGAGGGATGCTGAAGTAAAATTTGCCAGCGGAAACGGCCGCCGCGCTTCGGAGCGAGCGCGGGCACCGGGCCTAAAATCCACAGCTGATTGTCCACCAGCGGGCTGGCTTGCAGCAGGTTTCTCAGTTGTTGCAGGAAAAGCGGTGCCTGCTGGTTATTATGGTCTTCCGCGCGGATGAGGACGTGGCTGGTCCACGGGGGGAGCTGCATCGTCTGGCGTTCGGCCAGCGCCTGCTCTGCGAAGGCGTCATAGCCTTTGTGCAGCAGGGTTTGCAGCAGCGGGTGTTCAGGATGGTGCGTTTGCAGCACCACCTCGCCCTGTTTCCCCGCGCGCCCGGCACGACCCGCCACCTGGGTATAAAGCTGGGCGAAACGCTCGGCGGAGCGGAAGTCTGCTGAGAACAGCGCACCGTCGACGTCCAGCAGGGCGACCAGCGTCACGTCCGGGAAATGGTGCCCTTTCGCCAGCATCTGGGTGCCAATCAGGATGCGCGCGCCGCCGCGATGCACTTCCGCCAGCTGCTGTTCCAGCGCCCCTTTACGGCTGGTAGTGTCCCTGTCGATACGGGAAACCGGCACGTCCGGGAAGAAGGGCACGAGCGCCTGTTCAAGCTGTTCCGTGCCCAGACCGACCGGCACGATATGCGTTGAGCCGCAGGACGGGCACTGGCGCGGCACCGGGCGCTGGCTGTCGCAGTGGTGGCAGCGCAGGTGGCGCTGAGCCTGGTGGAAGGTGTAATAGTGATCGCAGCGCGGGCACTCGGCAATCCAGCCGCAGTCGTGGCACAGCAGGGCGGGCGCGAAGCCGCGTCGGTTAAGGAACAGGATCACCTGGTTGCCCGCCTGCAGGTGCTGACGCATGCGGCTAATCAGCGCCGGGGCTAGCCCGGCCTGCACCTGCTGACCTTTCAGATCCAGCACGTGCTGGATCGCCGGACGGGCATTTCCCGCGCGGCGGGTCAGGCGCAGCATATGGTACTTGCGCTGGCGAACGTTGTGCAGCGTTTCGAGCGCGGGCGTGGCGGAGCCGAGAATAATGGGAATTTGCTCGCTGTGCGCGCGGTATACCGCTAAGTCACGGGCGTGATAGCGCCAGCCTTCCTGCTGCTTATAGGAGCTGTCGTGCTCTTCATCTATTACGATAACGCCGAGATTTTTAAACGGCGTAAACAGCGAGGAACGGGTGCCGATCACAATCGCCGCTTCGCCATTTTTTGCCTTCAGCCAGGCGCTGAGGCGTTCGCTATCGTTCAGGCCGGAGTGCAGCACCTCAACGGGCGCATTAAAGCGCTCGCGAAAGCGGGCGATGGTTTGCGGCGTCAGGCCGATTTCCGGCACCATCACCAGCGCCTGTTTGCCCTGCGCGAGCACGTTTTCCAGCACGCTCAGATAAACTTCGGTTTTACCGGAGCCGGTGACGCCCGCCAGCAGCCAGGCGGAAAAATGGTCGGAGGCGCTGTGAATCGCCCCCACGGCGGTGGCCTGCTCGGTGTTAAGACGCAGGCGATCGCCCGAGACGGAAAAGCCGTCGCGCCAGTCGTGAAGGGCGGGTGCTTCGCTGGCCAGCTCGCTCAGCCCCTTCTTTCGTAATGCCTGTAGCGCGGTCTCGCTGACCTCAAGCTCGTCCACCTGATGGCGCCAGATTTTTCCCTGGCGCAGCGCCGCCAGCGCCTGCTGCTGCTTCTGCGAGCGCTTCAGGCTGTTAATGTCCACGGCCTGACCCTGCTCGGTGGCAAACCAGTACCACATCGACGCATGGCTGGCGCGCTTTCCCTGGCGCAGCATAATCGGCAGCGCGTGGAACAGGGCGTCGCCAACCGGATGGTGATAATAGTCTGCCGCCCACAGCAGCAGTCGCCAGACGCTGGAAGTATAAACGGGCTCGCTGTCCAGGACCTCAACAACCGATTTCAGCTCGTTAAGCGGCAGTTCGCTCTGTTCGCTGACGGAAACCACGACCCCTACGCGCTGCTGTTTGCCAAACGGCACGGTCACGCGACAGCCCGCTTTGGCGCTCATGCTGTCGGGCAGCAGGTAGTCAAAGGTGCGGGGAAGCGGAACGGGCAGGGCAACGTGAGCGACGGGCATCGAATCTTCCTGACTTGAAAAGTGGCGCGTTAGTATACACATTAGTGAAAGCGGCGTGCGGTTCAGTTTGCATACGTTGGTCAAATTCTGTATGATTCGCCGCCTTTGGTGTAGTTTACGCCAAAGAACTTACATTCAACATCGCGTGGTGTCTGGCGTTAGGGCTGGAAGAGCGACGCGGCCTTAACTGAGGTTCTCCCATGAAAAAAGATATTCACCCGAAATACGAAATGATTACTGCAAACTGCTCTTGCGGTAACTCTATCCAGATCCGCTCTACCGTGGGTCACGATCTGAACCTGGACGTGTGCGGCAAATGCCACCCGTTCTACACTGGTAAGCAGCGTGATGTTGCAACCGGTGGCCGTGTTGACCGCTTCAACAAGCGTTTCAGCATCCCGGGCGCTAAATAAGTTTCCCGAAAAAAAGGCACCGCGAGGTGCCTTTTTTGTATCCGCTTATCAGTATTCCCACGTCTCCGGGTCGATACCCAGTTCACGCATGATCACCTTCGCCTCTTCCGGGATTTCGTCACTACGCTCTTTGCGCAGATCGTCATCGTTCGGCAACGGTTGGCCGGTAAACGCATGCAGGAACGCTTCGCAAAGCAGTTCGCTGTTGGTTGCGTGACGCAGGTTGTTCACCTGACGACGCGTACGTTCATCGGTGAGGATCTTCAACACCTTCAGAGGAATGGAAACCGTAATTTTCTTTACTTGCTCACTCTTCTTACCGTGCTCAGCGTATGGGCTGATATATTCGCCGCTCCATTCAGCCATGAGATACCTTTAATCCTCTCAGTCATTAATCTAAAGGTGCAAAACCGGTAACTGACGGTTTTGAACCGTAATCTTGCGTAGTTTACCGTAGAGACGATACCGAGGCACGGATATTGCCGCTGCAGCGTGTCCTAAAGCATATAATTTTAACGGCTATTTGCGCATTGCTCAATCTATACGCAAAGAAGTTTAGATGTCCAGATGTATTGACGTCCATACTTTCAATGTTTACTCTGGTGACTGACTTTTCACCTCATTCGCCAGGAAGCCCTCACCATGACGCGTAAACAGGCCACTATCGCAGTGCGTAGCGGATTAAATGATGACGAGCAGTACGGCTGCGTAGTCCCGCCCATTCATCTTTCCAGTACCTATAACTTCACCGGATTTAATGAACCCCGCGCGCATGATTACTCGCGTCGCGGCAACCCTACGCGTGACGTGACCCAGCGCGCGCTGGCGGAGCTGGAAGGTGGCGCAGGTGCAGTATTAACCAATACCGGCATGTCCGCTATTCACCTGGTGACAACGGTTTTCCTGAAGCCGGGCGACCTGCTGGTTGCGCCGCACGACTGCTACGGCGGCAGCTATCGTCTTTTTGATAGCCTGGCGAAACGCGGCTGCTACCGCGTGCTGTTTGTCGATCAAAACGACGAACAGGCGCTAAAACAGGCGCTGGCCGAGCGGCCGAAGCTGGTTCTGGTGGAAAGTCCAAGCAATCCACTGCTGCGCGTCGTCGATATTGCGAAAATTTGTCAGCTCGCAAGGGATGCGGGAGCGATAAGTGTAGTGGATAATACGTTCCTCAGTCCGGCCCTTCAGAACCCACTCGCACTGGGTGCCGATCTGGTGTTGCATTCATGCACTAAATATCTGAACGGCCATTCTGACGTGGTAGCGGGCGTGGTGATTGCCAAAGATCCCGACGTTGTCACGGAACTGGCATGGTGGGCCAATAACATTGGCGTCACCGCAGGTGCGTTCGACAGCTACCTGCTGCTGCGCGGCATCCGTACGCTTTCTCCGCGTATGGACGTGGCGCAGCGCAATGCCCAGGCGATTGTCGATTTCCTGAAAACCCAGCCGCTGGTGAAGAAGCTCTATCACCCGTCGCTGCCGGAAAACCAGGGGCACGAGATTGCCGCGCGCCAGCAGAAGGGATTTGGCGCGATGTTAAGTTTTGAACTGGACGGCGACGAGCAAACGCTGCGTCGCTTCCTGAGCGGGCTGTCATTGTTTACGCTGGCGGAATCCTTAGGTGGGGTTGAAAGCTTGATCTCCCACGCCGCGACCATGACGCACGCGGGTATGGCACCAGAAGCACGTGCCGCCGCCGGGATTTCCGAGACGCTATTGCGTATCTCGACCGGTATTGAAGATTCTGAAGATTTAATTGCCGATCTGGAAAATGGCTTCCGGGTCGCAGCCAAGGGGTAATCATGAGTGTGATAGCGCAGGCAGGGGCGAAGGGTCGTCAGCTGCACAAGTTTGGTGGTAGTAGTCTTGCTGATGTGAAATGTTACCTGCGCGTAGCAGGGATCATGACAGAGTATTCACAGCCGGGGGACATGATGGTTGTCTCCGCGGCGGGCAGCACCACCAACCAGTTGATTAGCTGGCTGAAGCTCAGCCAGACCGATCGCCTCTCTGCGCATCAGGTGCAACAGTCTTTACGTCGTTACCAGAGCGAGCTGATTGCCGGCCTGCTGCCTGCGGACGTGGCGGACGGGCTGATTAGCGCCTTCACGCATGACCTTGAGCGCCTGGCTGCCCTGCTGGACAGCGGGATCACCGATGCCGTGTACGCCGAAGTGGTCGGCCACGGTGAAGTGTGGTCCGCGCGCCTGATGGCTGCCGTGCTGCAACACCTGGGTGTGGACGCGGCCTGGCTCGACGCGCGTGATTTCCTGCGCGCCGAACGTGCCGCACAGCCGCAGGTGGATGAAGGGTTGTCCTACCCGCTGCTGCAACAGCTGCTGGTGCAGCATCCGGGTAAACGTATCGTCGTCACCGGCTTTATCAGCCGCAGCAACGCGGGCGAAACCGTGCTGCTGGGGCGTAACGGGTCTGACTATTCGGCAACGCAGATCGGCGCGCTGGCGGGGGTGTCCCGCGTCACCATCTGGAGCGACGTGGCCGGTGTGTACAGCGCTGACCCGCGCAAGGTGAAAGACGCCTGCCTGCTGCCGCTGCTGCGTCTCGACGAAGCCAGCGAGCTGGCCCGTCTGGCGGCACCGGTGCTGCACGCCCGCACGCTGCAGCCGGTTTCCGGCAGCGACATCGATCTACAGCTGCGCTGTAGCTACACGCCAGATCAGGGTTCCACGCGCATCGAACGCGTGCTGGCATCCGGTACCGGGGCGCGTATTGTTACCAGCCACGATGACATCTGCCTGATTGAGTTCCAGGTGCCCGCGGGCCAGGACTTCAGGCTGGCGCATAAAGATATCGACACGATCCTGAAACGTGCCCAGGTGCGTCCGCTGGCCGTGGGCGTGCATAACGATCGCCAGCTGCTGCAGTTCTGCTACACCGCTGAAGTGGTGGACAGCGCCCTGAAAATTCTTGATGAAGCGGGCCTGCCGGGCGAGCTTCGTCTGCGTCAGGGGCTGGCGCTGGTGGCGATGGTGGGGGCGGGCGTCACCCGTAACCCGCTGCACTGCCACCGTTTCTGGCAGCAGCTGAAAGGCCAGCCGGTTGAGTTTACCTGGCAGTCGGAAGAGGGCATTAGCCTGGTGGCCGTGCTGCGTAAAGGGCCAACCGAAAGCCTGATTCAGGGTCTGCATACCTCGCTGTTCCGCGCGGAGAAACGCATCGGCCTGGTGCTGTTTGGGAAAGGAAATATCGGTTCCCGCTGGCTGGAGCTGTTCGCCCGCGAGCAGGTTACCCTTTCGGCGCGTACCGGGTTTGAATTTATTCTTGCTGGCGTGGTGGACAGCCGCCGCAGCCTGCTGAAATACGAAGGGCTGGACGCCAGCCGGGCGCTGGCCTTCTTTAACGATGAAGCGGTTGAGCAGGACGAAGAGTCGCTGTTCCTGTGGATGCGCGCGCACCCGTACGACGATCTGGTGGTGCTGGACGTCACCGCCAGCGAACAGCTTGCCGATCAGTATCTGGATTTCGCCAGCCATGGTTTCCACGTCATCAGCGCCAACAAGCTGGCGGGGGCGAGCAGCACCGATAAATACCGCCAGATCCACGACGCGTTCGAAAAAACCGGTCGTCACTGGCTCTATAACGCCACCGTTGGCGCAGGCCTGCCGGTTAACCATACCGTGCGCGACCTGATTGAAAGCGGCGACAGCATTCTGGCGCTGAGCGGCATCTTCTCCGGCACGCTCTCCTGGCTGTTCCTGCAATTTGACGGCACCGTACCGTTCACCGACCTGGTGGATCAGGCGTGGCAGCAGGGCTTAACCGAGCCGGATCCGCGCGTTGATCTTGCCGGTAAAGACGTGATGCGTAAGCTGGTGATCCTGGCGCGTGAAGCGGGCTACGACATTGAGCCGGGCCAGGTTCGCGTTGAGTCGCTGGTGCCTGCGGGCTGCGAGGAGGGGTCTGTCGATCGCTTCTTCGAGAACGGTGACGAGCTGAACGAGCAAATGGTGCAACGTCTGGAAGCGGCTAACGAGATGGGGCTGGTGCTGCGCTACGTGGCGCGCTTCGAGGCTAACGGTAAAGCGCGCGTGGGCGTGGAGGCGGTGCGCCCTGAGCATCCGCTGGCGGCACTGCTGCCGTGCGATAACGTCTTCGCCATTGAAAGCCGCTGGTACCGCGATAACCCGCTGGTGATCCGTGGCCCGGGCGCGGGACGCGATGTAACCGCCGGCGCGATCCAGTCGGACATCAACCGTCTGGCTAAGCTGCTGTAATCCACCCCTCACCCTAACCCTCTCCCCATGTACGGTCCGGGGACATAGTGAACACTTGTTCGGGGACATGGTAGACACTTACAACTAAGGCATAAGAACCCGTTTATGGAGTCGCTTATGCCCTGGGATGCGAGAGATACCATGTCATTACGTACCGAGTTTGTTTTGTTCGCCTCGCAGGACGGGGCGAACATCCGTTCCCTCTGCCGTCACTTTGGCATTTCACCTGCGACCGGCTACAAGTGGCTTCGCCGCTGGGGAGAGGAAGGTGCCTCCGGCCTTCAGGACCGCCCGCGCATACCGCACCATTCCCCGAACCGCTCATCTGACGACATCACTGCCCTGCTGCGTATGGCCCATGGCCGCCATCAACGCTGGGGCGCACGCAAGATAAAGCACTGGCTCGAAGACCAGGGGCACACTATGCCCGCCTTCAGCACCGTCCATAACCTTATGGCCCGCCATGGTCTGCTGCCGGGCACTTCACCGGGCATTCCCGTCACGGGACGGTTCGAACATGACGCGCCGAACCGCCTCTGGCAGATGGATTTTAAGGGCCACTTTCCCTTTGGCGGGGGCCGCTGCCATCCGCTCACCCTGCTGGACGACCACTCCCGTTTTTCCCTGTGCCTGGCGCACTGTACCGATGAACGGCGCGAGACCGTGCAGCAGCAGCTGGTCAGCGTGTTTGAGCGTTACGGCCTGCCGGACCGGATGACAATGGACAACGGCGCCCCGTGGGGAGACACCACCGGCACCTGGACGGGGCTGGAGCTGTGGCTGATGCGTCTGGGTATCCGGGTGGGGCACTCCCGGCCGTATCATCCGCAGACGCAGGGCAAGCTGGAGCGTTTTCACCGCAGCCTGAAGACGGAGGTGCTGCAGGGGAAGTGGTTTGCGAACGAGGGCGAGCTGCAGCGCGCCTTCGACCACTGGCGGACGGTATATAACCTTGAACGCCCGCATGAGGCGCTGGATATGGCGGTGCCGGGCTCGCGGTATAAGCCGTCTGTACGGCAGTACAGCGGCAACACACCGCCCCCGGAATACGACGAGGGCGTGATGGTCAGGAAAGTGGATATCAGCGGAAAGCTGAGCGTGAAAGGGGTAAGTCTGAGCGCAGGCAAGGCGTTCAGGGGAGAACGGGTCGGGCTGAAGGAGATGCAGGAAGACGGCCGCTACGAGGTGTGGTGGTACAGCACGAAAGTGGGGGTGATCGACCTGAAGAAAAAGTCGATCACCATGGGTAAAGGATGTTAAAAAGTGTTCACCATGTCCCCGAACACCTGTCTACCATGTCCCCGGACCGTACACCCCAAAGGGGAGAGGGGACTGCTCGGTGCGGTCTTTTCCCCCCATCATGAACTACCTTCATCTTCCCTGAACAATCCTCACCGTTATTGTTGATTATTTCTGTTGACGTCACTCCGCTTTTCCGTCATTTTTACATCTGGACGTCTAAACGTATAGAAGTTCACAACACAACAAACAACGACACGCGAAAGATAGAGGTAAGGTATGAGCTTTTTTCACGCCAACCAGCGGGAAGCACTGAATCAGAGCCTGGCCGAAGTTAACGGCCAGATTAACGTCTCTTTTGAATTTTTCCCGCCGCGCACCAGTGAAATGGAGCAAACCCTGTGGAGCTCTATCGATCGCCTGAGCAGCCTGAAGCCAAAGTTTGTCTCCGTGACGTACGGCGCGAACTCCGGTGAACGTGACCGCACGCACAGCATCATCAAGGGCATTAAAGACAGAACCGGTCTGGAAGCGGCACCGCACCTGACCTGTATCGACGCCACCCGAGACGAACTGCGCGCCATTGCCCAGGACTACTGGAACAACGGTATTCGCCACATTGTGGCCCTGCGCGGCGACCTCCCGCCGGGCAGCGGTAAGCCAGAGATGTTTGCCACCGATCTGGTCGGGCTGCTGAAAGAGGTTGCCGACTTCGACATCTCCGTTGCGGCGTACCCTGAAGTGCATCCGGAAGCGAAAAGCGCCCAGGCAGACCTGCTTAACCTGAAGCGTAAAGTGGAGGCCGGTGCCAACCGCGCCATTACTCAGTTCTTCTTTGATGTGGAAAGCTACCTGCGCTTTCGTGACCGCTGCGTCTCAGCGGGTATTGACGTCGAAATTATCCCGGGCATTCTGCCGGTCTCAAACTTTAAGCAGGCGAAGAAATTCGCTGATATGACCAACGTGCGCATTCCGCTGTGGATGTCCAAAATGTATGAAGGGCTGGACGACGATCCGGAAACCCGCAAGCTGGTGGGGGCCAATATCGCCATGGACATGGTTAAGATCCTGAGCCGCGAAGGGGTGAAAGATTTCCACTTCTATACCCTGAACCGTGCGGAAATGAGCTACGCCATTTGCCATACGCTCGGCGTTCGTCCTGCCCTGTAAGGTAAAAGCCCTCACAGAGATGAGGGTTTTTTAATCGAACCGATAGTTAAAAGGTATTAACTATCGAATCTGTGGATTAATTCAACTATCTCTTATCGCTAGTGGTGTATATCGTAACGGTAACACTGTAAAGGGAGCATAGCGATGAGCACGTCAGACGAGACCAATAACGCGGCATCCGCCGGCAAATGCCCGTTCCACCAGGGCGGCGTCGATCACAGCGCGGGTGCAGGTACCGGCAGCAAAGAGTGGTGGCCTAAACAACTCCGCATCGATCTTTTAAACCAACATTCCAGTCGTTCTAACCCGCTGGGTGAAGACTTCGACTACCGCAAAGAATTCAGCAAGCTCGATTATTCCGCGCTTAAGGGCGATCTCAAGGCGCTGTTAACCGACTCACAGCCGTGGTGGCCTGCCGACTGGGGCAGCTATGCGGGCCTGTTCATCCGTATGGCCTGGCACGGCGCGGGGACTTACCGCTCCGTTGACGGGCGCGGCGGTGCCGGACGCGGTCAACAACGCTTTGCGCCTCTGAACTCCTGGCCTGATAACGTCAGCCTGGATAAGGCTCGTCGCCTGCTGTGGCCAATCAAGCAAAAATACGGACAAAAAATCTCCTGGGCTGACCTGTTTATCCTCGCGGGTAACGTGGCGCTGGAGAACTCAGGTTTCCGTACCTTTGGTTTCGGCGCCGGGCGTGAAGACGTCTGGGAACCGGATCTGGACGTGAACTGGGGCGATGAAAAAGCCTGGCTGACCCACCGTGACCCCGAAGCGCTGGCGAAGCGCCCGCTGGCGGCCACTGAAATGGGTCTGATTTACGTAAACCCGGAAGGGCCAAACGCCAGCGGTGAACCGCTGTCTGCGGCAGCCGCGATCCGCGCCACCTTTGGCAACATGGGCATGAATGACGAAGAGACCGTTGCGCTGATTGCGGGCGGCCATACGCTCGGCAAAACCCACGGCGCAGGTGAAGCGACGCACGTCGGCACCGACCCGGAAGCGTCACCGATTGAAGCGCAGGGCTTAGGCTGGACCAGCACGCACGGTACCGGTATTGGCGCTGACGCCATTACCTCCGGGCTGGAGGTTATCTGGTCACAAACCCCAACCCAGTGGAGCAACTACTTCTTCGAGAACCTGTTCAAATATGAATGGGTGCAGACCCGCAGCCCGGCAGGTGCGATTCAGTTTGAAGCCGTAGACGCGCCTGAGATCATGCCGGACCCGTTCGACCCGTCGAAAAAACGCAAGCCAACCATGCTGGTCACCGACCTGACGCTGCGTTTTGACCCGGAATTCGAGAAGATTTCCCGTCGCTTCCTGAACGATCCGCAGGCCTTCAACGAAGCCTTTGCGCGCGCGTGGTTCAAACTGACCCACCGCGATATGGGGCCAAAAGCGCGCTACATCGGTCCGGAAGTGCCGAAAGAAGATCTGATCTGGCAGGATCCGTTGCCGCAGCCGGTGTTCAGCCCGTCGAAAGAGGATATCGAAAGCCTGAAGGCGGAAATCGCAGCCTCGGGTCTCTCCGTAAGCGAGCTGGTCTCGGTCGCCTGGGCGTCTGCATCGACCTTCCGCGGCGGCGACAAGCGTGGCGGCGCCAACGGTGCGCGCCTGGCGCTTGCGCCTCAGCGCGACTGGGACGTTAACGCCGCTGCCGTGCGCGCGTTACCGGTTCTGGAAGCTATCCAGCGCACCACCAACAAAGCGTCACTGGCCGATATTATCGTGCTGGCGGGCGTCGTGGGCGTTGAGCTGGCGGCAAAAGAGGCAGGCGTTTACGTCAACGTACCGTTTAACCCGGGCCGCGTGGATGCGCGTCAGGACCAGACGGATATTGAGATGTTCAACCTGCTCAAACCGATTGCCGACGGCTTCCGCAACTACCGTGCCGAGGTGGATGTGTCCACAACCGAGTCACTGCTGATTGATAAAGCCCAGCAGCTGACGCTGACCGCGCCGGAGATGACGGTGCTGATCGGCGGTCTGCGCGTGTTGGGCGCAAACTTCGATGGCAGCAAGAATGGTGTGTTCACCAACCGCGAGGGCGTGCTGAGCAACGACTTCTTCGTGAACCTGCTTGATATGAACACCCAGTGGAAAGCAGCCGACGACACAAACGAGCTGTTTACCGGCAGCGATCGCGCCAGCGGTGAGGTGAAATACACCGCGACCCGCGCCGACCTGGTATTCGGTTCTAACGCCGTTCTGCGCGCGCTGGCCGAAGTCTACGCCAGCAGCGATGCACACGAGAAGTTCGTGCGCGACTTCGTTGCCGCATGGGCGAAGGTCATGGATCTGGATCGGTTTGACCTGAAGTAGCCCTTCGCCGGTCAGCGCTAACGCTGGCCAGGCCACAGGCAAAAAAATCCCCGCCGGTGCGGGGATTTTTATTAACGCGGTTTACTCCCACTCTTCCAGGAACCGCTGCCCGTACTGGTCGGCTACCAGCAGCGCCGCGTACACCTGATCCGGCGACACGCCGCCCGGCATGTTGTGGATGGTTTCTCCCTCTGCGCAAGATGCCTCCGCAATCAGACGCATTTTGGCCGGAATATCCTCTTTAATGTTCAGCTGCGCCAGCGTGATCGGCAGCCCAACGCTGTGGCAAAGCGCGGCGACGGTCTCAATTTCCTCAACCGGCGCGTTCTCCAGCACCAGCTGCGTCAGCGTGCCGAACGCCACTTTTTCACCGTGGTAGAAATGGTGTGCATCCGGCACCGCCGTCATGCCGTTGTGAATGGCGTGCGCCGCCGCCAGCCCGCCGCTTTCGAATCCCACGCCGCTCAGATAGGTGTTCGCTTCGATAATGCGTTCCAGCGCGGGGGTGACGACGTGCTGCTCCGCCGCGAGCATTGCTTTCTCGCCCTCTTCAACCAGCGTGTTGTAGCACAGCTCGGCCAGCGCTAACGCTGCCTGGGTGCACTTGCCGCCCGCCATGGTCGTGGCACCGCTGCGCGAGCAGGCGCGTGCTTCAAACCAGGTTGCGAGGGCATCGCCAATCCCGGCGGCCAGCAGGCGCGCGGGCGCGCCGGCAACCACTTTGGTATCGACAATCACCATGTTCGGGTTGTGCGGCAGCATCAGGTAACGGTCGAACTCGCCGCTGTCGGTGTAAATGACGGAAAGGGCGCTGCACGGCGCATCGGTGGAGGCGATGGTCGGCGCAATGGCCACCGGCACGTCCATAAAGTGCGCCAGCGCTTTGGCGGTATCCAGCGTTTTGCCGCCGCCGATGCCCAGCACTGCCAGACAGTCGGCGCTGTCGGCCAGTTTCTTCAGGCGATCGATTTCGTTTTGCGAACATTCGCCGCCAAACGGCGCGATTTCAGCATGAAGTTCAGCTTTTTTAAAGCTCTGACGCAGGGTTTCTTCGGCAAAACCCAGCACAAACTTATCGCCCACCACCAGCCAGCGAGCCGCCAGCGGCTTCAGGTAGTCGCCGAGACGAGTGAGAACATCAGCGCCCTGGATGTACTTCCCCGGCGATTGAATAATACGGTCCATAACATTTCTCCCTTAGAGGTTGAGGTTACCAAACGCGTTTTTCCAGTCCTGCTCGAACTTCTCTATAGCTGACTCTACCGCCGGCGTGCCGAGCATTTGTTGCGCTACGTCTAAGGGAAGCGTGATTGCCTCGCAGCCGGCCAGCAGGCAGTCCAGCGCCTGGCGCGGCGTTTTAAAGCTGGCAGCCAGCACCATGCTCTCTGGCGCATGCAGTTCCAGCAGGGATTGCAGCTCCTGTACCGTGCGAATGCCGTCACCGCCCTGCGCGTCGACGCGGTTTACATACGGTGCGACATACTTTGCTCCAGCCAGCGCGGCCAGTAACCCCTGAGCGGCGCTGTAAACGGCGGTACCCAGCGTGGTAATTCCCTCTTTTTTCAGCGCCTTAATCGCGATGAGCCCCTGCGCGGTGACGGGAATTTTTACCACGATGTCCGGCAGGGCATTGCTCAGCCGTTTTGCTTCCGCCACCATTCCTTCTGCGTCGCGGCTCATGGTCTGGGCAAACAGCCTGCCTTCCGGGCCGATAGCATGCTGCAGGCGCGGCAGTACCTCCCAGACAGATTCGCCGCTGGCGGCTACGATGCTTGGGTTGGTGGTCACGCCCGCAATCGGAAAAATACGTGCAAGGCGTTCAACTTCCGCCACGTTGGCGGTATCCAGATACAGTTCCATCACTCTTCCTCGTTTTAGAGTTCTAATTCGTGTTGCAGCAGGGAAGCGATAGCCTCCTGAGAGCTGGCATTAACCAGAGCACTGCGAAAATCGTCATGCATGATGCGGCGGGCCAGGCGGGAGAAAATGCGCATATGCTGGTCGCCGGCGGCGTGTTTGTTCAGCGTCAGCATGATGATGAATTGCGCCTCCTCGTCCCCCCACATCACAGGCGCTTTCAGGCGGGCGACGCTGATGGTGGATTGTTCAATGTGTTCTGATTTGCTGTGTGGAATGGCGAAACCAAAACCCAGCCCGGTTGAAAATACCGCTTCGCGCGCCCACAGGTCGGCCTCCAGCTTGCGCGGATAGCGGCATCGCCCGGCGAGCAGCAGGTTATCGGTCATGCCTTTCATGACCTCTTCTTTACTGTTCCAGTCGTTATCCAGCGAAATACAGCGTGGCGTGACCAGCGGCGTATCCTGCTGGTTCATGCGGAACTGGGCGAGCAGGTGCTCTACTTCAAGCGAGGTGCGACACGCCATGGCCTGGTTCAGCAGCTGGCGACAGGCGCGGCTATCAAGCTGCGCCAGGCGTGCTTTGGTGGCAGGAATGGCAGGGGAGCCCATGCTCAGTTCGTCCAGCCCCAGACCCACCAGCAGCGGCAGTACCGATCCTTTCGCGCCTAACTCCCCGCAGAGGCCAATCCACTTACCCTGGCGGTGAACGGCCTGCACCGCGTAGTCCAGCGCCCGCAGGAAGGCGGGGTTCAGGCTGTTGTAGTGGCGCGTGACTTTGGCGTTGTCGCGGTCCACGGCCAGCAGATACTGCGTCAGGTCATTGCTGCCGATGCTAAAGAAATCAATCTCTTCGCAGCACTGATCGATGATGAACATCACCGAAGGGACTTCCAGCATAATGCCGAGCGGGATTTTCTCATCAAACGGAATATGTTCAGCACGGAGCTGCTGCTTCGCTTCGGCGAGCTTCTCCTTCACCCACAGGATCTCTTCCATGGAGGAGATCATCGGGATCATGATCTTAAGGTTTCCGTGGGCAGAGGCGCGAAGGATCGCCCGAAGCTGGGTCGTGAAAAGCGGTGAATACTCTTCATATATGCGCACGGCGCGGTAGCCGAGGAACGGGTTGTTCTCGGCCGGGATATTCAGGTACTCCACCGGCTTATCGCCGCCGATATCCATGGTGCGCACAATAATGCTGCGGTCATTTGCACTTTCCAGCGCCTGACAGAAAATGTTGTACAACTCGTTTTCGCCGGGTGCGCTGGCACGATCCATATAGAGCATTTCAGTGCGAAACAGGCCCACGCCTTCGGCACCATTACCAAACGCTGCCTGGGCCTCCACCGCGTGGGCAATGTTGGCGGCAATTTCAATGCGCAGGCCGTCGGCGGTTCTGGCTTCACGGTCAAGCCAGACGCGCTGTTGCTCGCGTATCGCCTGCTGGACGCGCGCTTCCTGCCGATAATAACGCGCCACAGCCTCGCTGCCATTGACGACCACCGCACCGGCATTGCCGTCCACAAATACAGGCTGATTGCGCCATTGCAGCAGGCTTTCGCTGTCGACGCCCACCAGCGTCGGAATATTGAAGGAGCGCGCGAGGATCACGGTATGCGAGGTGGTGCCGCCACTTCTGAGCAGCAGCCCTTTAAGCAGCGTTTTATCAAGTTCAAGGAACTGCCCGGGAGTAAGATCGTCCGCGAGGCAGACGCCCGGCTGCGTCAGCTGGCCGGGAGCCGGGAAACGCGCTTCACCGTAGATATGTTGTAAAAGCTGGTAGCAGACGTCGCGCACGTCCAGCACGCGCTCCTGCAAATAGGCGCTGCTGGAACGGGAGAACGTGTCGCAGAAATGGTTTGCCGTGGCGACGATGGCCTGGGCGCAGCTTAGGCCCTGGCTGACTCCTGACAGGAGGTGCTGACGCAGCGAGGTATCTGTAGCCAGCGAGCGGTGGGCTTCAAGAATAGCGCTGGCGGTGCTGTCGCTGTCCAGCGCGCGCAGCGCAATGTGTTTGACCAGCAGCGTCAGCCCGTTATCCAGCGCCGACTGCTCGGCTTCAACGGTTTGCGCGTCGGGTAAATCGGTCAGGGCGTTGAGGTCCAGCGAGGTCAGTAACGTCAGGATGCCGCGTGCGCTGCCGCTGCATACCGGAGTGGCGCGAAACAGCGTCGGGTTCAGGCGTGTCAGCGATTCCGGCAACGGATCCAGCTCCGTGCTGATTACCCCTTCAAGCGGCGCGTCGCAATGCGGAAACTCCTCTTTTAGCCACCGTTCCAGCTGCTGGCGGGCATGCTGCTCGTCTTCACCATCGATCAGCAGGCGGCAGGCATCGCCCGCCAGCGTATCGGTACCAATCAGCGCCAGCGCGCTTTTGGCATTGCCTTTACGATCCGTACGCAGGTTATGCCACTCAATTTGCGAGATAAACGTATTGCACAGCGTTTCCACATGACTTGCCGGACGCGCGTGAACGCCGTTGGGCAGTTCACAGGTAAATTCCACTACCAGAGCCATACACACTCCTGAAACCAATCGTCAATTATGCGAAACAGCATACGAGCGTGATGATGAGGCGCGCCATGTGACAAAACTGCCAAAAGCTGGACAAATGTAATATCACCTTAAAAGTGAGATTTCACTCACAGGTTGTGACGGTTTGCTTAATGTGAGGTCAGTGCGAAATGTCGAGGCGGATCGCATTTTCATTCCGACATTACAAAAATCCAGTAAATGGCCTTTTTGTCTCCTGTCCGCCGTCTTCCTGATTGCCTATTGTTTGCCACAACATCTTTGTGGATAAAGGCCTGGAGCGGCATATGAAAGCGTTGGTGCATATTCTCAAGAACACGCGGCAGCATCTGATGACAGGGGTGTCGCACATGATCCCGTTTGTGGTCTCGGGCGGCATTCTGCTGGCGGTTTCGGTCATGCTTTACGGCAAAGGTGCGGTGCCCGACGCCGCAACCGATCCCAATCTGAAAAAGCTCTTTGATATCGGCGTGGCGGGTCTGACGCTGATGGTGCCGTTTCTCGCTGCCTATATTGGCTACTCCATTGCAGAACGCGCCGCGCTGGCCCCCTGTGCTATTGCCGCCTGGGTGGGCAACAGCTTCGGTGCGGGGTTCTTTGGCGCGATTATCGCCGGAATTTTCGGCGGCATTGTCGTCTGGTATCTGAAAAAGCTGCCCGTGCCGAAAGTGCTGCGCTCCGTCATGCCTATCTTCATCATCCCAATTATCGGCACGTTTATCACGGCAGGCATCATGATGTGGGGGCTTGGCGAGCCTGTAGGCGCGCTTACCACCGGTCTCACCCAGTGGCTGCAAGGAATGCAGCAGGGCAGCATCGTGGTACTCGCCATCATTATCGGTCTCATGCTGGCGTTCGATATGGGCGGCCCGGTTAACAAAGTGGCGTATGCCTTCATGCTGATTTGCGTCGCGCAGGGCGTCTACACCGTCGTTGCGATTGCCGCCGTGGCTATTTGCATACCGCCGCTGGGGTTAGGCCTGGCGACGCTGATTGGCCGCAAAAATTTTACTGGTGAAGAACGTGAAGCAGGTAAAGCGGCGCTGGTGATGGGCTGCGTGGGCGTCACCGAGGGAGCGATTCCGTTTGCCGCAGCCGATCCGCTGCGCGTGATTCCTTCCATTATGCTGGGCTCCGCCTGCGGCGCGGTCACTGCTGCGGTTATGGGCGCGCAATGCTATGCCGGATGGGGCGGGTTAATTGTGCTTCCCGTGGTGGACGGCAAGCTCGGCTATATCGCAGCGGTTGCCGTGGGTGCAGTGGTGACGGCAGTCAGCGTCAACGTGCTGAAGCGTATTGCCCGTAAGAACACAAAGCAGGTCGAGGAAAAAGAGGATGACCTGGATCTGGATTTCGAAATTAACTGAGTGAGGAAGAGAACATGGCCCGAATTATCGCAGTAACCGCATGTCCGTCTGGCGTAGCCCATACCTATATGGCTGCCGAAGCGCTGGAAAGCGCCGCAAAAGCCAAAGGCTGGGAAGTGAAGGTAGAAACGCAGGGGTCGATTGGTCTTGAGAACGAACTAACGGCGGAGGATATCGCCGCAGCAGATATCGCGATCCTGACTAAAGACATCGGCATTAAATTCGAGGAGCGTTTTGCCGGGAAAACCATCGTGCGCGTCAATATCAGCGACGCGGTAAAGCGTGCCGACGCCATCATGAACAAAATCGATGCCCACCTGGCGCAAACCGCCTGATGCTCTCCCGCCCTTCGGGGCGGGCTGGTTTTTTTCCGTTACAGGAGTTCCCTCATGACGAATCGTATACCGCGCCTGAAAGATGCGCTCTTTGCCAACCCTCGCGAAATCTCGCTTGAGCGTGCGCTGCTCTATACTGCCAGCCATCGGCAGACGGAAGGCGAGCCGGTTATTCTCCGGCGCGCGAAAGCAACGGCGCACATTCTCGACCATGTGGAAATCGCGATTCGTGATGAAGAACTGATTGCCGGAAATCGCACCGTTAAGCCGCGTGCAGGCATTATGTCCCCGGAGATGGATCCCTACTGGCTGCTCAAGGAGCTGGACCAGTTCGCCACCCGTCCACAAGACCGCTTTGAAATCAGCGATGAGGATAAGCAGACCTACCGTGAGGTGCTGTATCCCTACTGGGAAAACCGGTCGATGAAAGATTTCATCAACGGCCAGATGACGGATGAGGTGAAAGCCGCGGTCGGGACGCAGATTTTTAGCGTCAACCAGACGGATAAAGGGCAGGGGCATATCATTATTGATTATCCGCGCCTACTCAATAACGGGCTGGGAGCGCTGGTGGCGGAAATGCGTGAACGCTGCGCTCGCGATGCGCAAAACACGTTCTATGCGGCGGCGCTGATACTGCTCGAAGCGTCCCAGCGCCATATTCTGCGTTATGCAACGCTCGCTGAAGAACTGGCTCAGAGCAGCGATGCGGCACGTCGCGAAGAATTGCTGGCAATGGCCGACATCTCGCGGCATAACGCGCAGCATAAGCCGCAAACCTTCTGGCAGGCGTGTCAGCTGTTCTGGTACATGAACGTTATTTTGCAGTACGAATCCAACGCCAGTTCGCTCTCCATCGGGCGTTTTGACCAGTATATGCTGCCGTTTTATCAGGCCTCGTTAATGCAGGGAGACGATCCGGCGTTTCTGAAAGAGCTGCTGGAATCGCTGTGGGTGAAGTGTAACGACGTGGTGCTCTTGCGCTCGACCAGCAGCGCCCGTTATTTTGCCGGATTCCCGACCGGGTATACCGCGCTGCTGGGCGGCCTGACGGAAAACGGGCGTAGCGCGGTGAACGTGCTTTCGTTCCTGTGCCTGGACGCCTACCAGAGCGTTCAGCTTCCCCAGCCTAACCTCGGCGTACGGGTAAACGAACTGATCGACCGACCTTTCCTGCTGAAAACAGCGGAGACTATTCGCCTGGGCACCGGAATTCCTCAGATTTTCAACGATGAAGTAATAGTACCTGCGTTTTTAAATCGCGGCGTGTCGCTGGAAGACGCGCGTGACTACGCGGTTGTTGGCTGCGTTGAACTGTCGATTCCAGGTAAAACTTACGGCCTGCACGATATCGCCATGTTTAACCTGCTGAAGGTAATGGAAATCGCTATGCAGGAGAACGAAGGCAATAGCGAGCTGACGTACGAGGGGTTAATTGAACACATACGCGGCAGGATTAATCACTACATTGCGCTGATGGTGGAAGGGAGCAACATTTGCGATATCGGCCATCGCGACTGGGCGCCCGTGCCGTTGCTCTCCTCCTTTATCAGCGATTGTCTGGAAACGGGGAAAGACATTACTGACGGTGGCGCGCGCTATAACTTCTCCGGCGTGCAGGGGATTGGCATTGCCAATCTGAGCGACTCGCTTCACGCCCTGAAAGGGCTGGTGTTTGAACAGCAGCGCTTAAGTTTTGACGAGCTGCTGGCGGTGCTAAAAGCGAATTTTGCCACTCCGGAGGGCGAAAAGGTGCGCGCGCGGCTGATCAATCGCTTTGAGAAATACGGTAATGATATCGACGATGTCGACAATATCAGCGCGGAGCTGCTGCGCCATTACTGTAAAGAGGTCGAAAAATACCGCAACCCGCGCGGTGGGATCTTCACGCCTGGCTCGTATACCGTCTCTGCGCACGTGCCGCTTGGCGCGGTCGTGGGCGCTACGCCGGATGGCCGCCTGGCGGGCGAACAGCTGGCGGATGGAGGGCTCTCTCCGATGCTCGGCCAGGATATGCAGGGGCCGACGGCCGTGCTGAAATCGGTAAGCAAGCTGGATAACTACCTGTTATCTAACGGTACGCTGCTAAACGTTAAGTTCACCCCCGCCACGCTGGAAGGCGATGCCGGGCTGCAGAAGCTGGCGGACTTCCTCCGCGCGTTTACGCAGCTTAAGCTGCAGCATATCCAGTTCAACGTGGTCAACGCGGAAACCCTGCGTGAGGCGCAGCGGCGTCCGCAGGATTTTGCCGGGCTGGTGGTGCGCGTTGCCGGCTACAGCGCCTTCTTTGTTGAGCTGTCGAAGGAGATCCAGGATGACATTATCCGTCGGACCGCGCATCAGCTGTGACGTGGTTGAAGCACGCCCCGACGTAGCGCGTATTTTCAATATTCAGCGCTATTCGTTGAACGACGGGGCAGGTATTCGCACGGTAGTCTTTTTCAAAGGCTGCCCTCACCGTTGCCCGTGGTGCGCCAACCCGGAGTCGATCTCGCCAAAAATTGAGACGGTTCGCCGGGAGAGCAAATGTCTGCACTGCGCACCCTGCCTGCGCGATGCGGACGAGTGCCCGTCCGGGGCGTTTGAGCGCATCGGGCGCGACGTGACGCTGGACGAGCTTGAACGCGAGGTGATGAAGGATGATGTCTTCTTTCGCTCATCGGGAGGCGGGGTGACGCTGTCAGGCGGGGAAGTATTAATGCAGGCACCTTTTGCGACGCAGTTGCTTAAGCGTTTGCGCCGCTACGGTATTCGCACCGCTATTGAGACGGCGGGAGATGCGCCCCTGTCCCGACTGCTGCCGCTGGCACGCCAGTGTGACGAAGTGCTGTTTGATCTGAAGATTATGGATCCTGAGCAGGCGCGCGCGGTGACGGCAGTAAATCTTCCCAGAGTGCTGGAAAACCTTACGCAACTGGTGGCCGAAGGCATCAACGTCATCCCCCGCGTGCCGCTTATTCCGGGCTATACGCTAACCGATGCCAACATGGCGCGCGTGCTGGCATTTTTGTTACCTTCAGGGATACGGCAGCTGCATTTATTACCGTTTCACACGTATGGTGAACCAAAATACCGTCTGCTTGGGCAACAATGGTTGATGCGGGAGGTCAATCCTCCGACAGCTGACGAGGTCGCGGCAATGCGCCGTATGGCCGAAGATAAAGGGTTTCATGTCACCACTGGAGGTTAAAAATGACAGTAATAGCAGGGCGTCATCTGGTGGCGGTAACCGCGTGCGTGAGCGGCGTGGCGCATACTTACATGGCCGCAGAACGGCTGGAGCGGATTTGCCAGCAGGAGAAATGGTCAGTGCGCATTGAGACGCAGGGGGCGTTAGGCATTGAAAGTGAACTGACGGAGGACGATATCCGCCGCGCCGATGTCGTATTGCTTATCACGGATATTGAGCTGGCGGGTAACGAACGCTTCGAATCCGCCCGCTATGTGAAATGCGGGATTAATGCTTTCCTGCGGGATCCGCAAAAGGTCATGGCAGCGGTACGAAAAATGGTATCCGCACCGCAGCATACGCAGGTCATTCTGGACTAGCCGCTTTCCCGGTCAGCTGGCTGTGATACTGGCGACGGTATTCCGACGGCGAGCGCTCCGTATTTTTACGGAATAAGCGGCAGAAATAGTTACTGTCGACAAAACCGCAGGCATGCGCCACTTCTTTTACCTTTAAGTCATATCCTTTCAGCAGCTGACGCGCGTGCTCCAGCCGCGTGTGGGTCAGGTATTCATTAAAACCGACCGCGCCGGTTTTCTGGAAAAGATGCGATAAATAGTTCGGAGAGATATAAAACGCCTGCGCTACGGATTCCCGGGTAAGCGGGGTCGCATAATGTTCATCGATATAAACGCGAATGGCTTCAAACAGCGCCTGGCTGCGGGAGGCGGTCTGGATCTGACTACCCAGCAAGTCGACGCAGTGGCTAAGCAGGCTGGCGACAACCAGCCGCGCCGTCTGCTGCTCGTGCGGCTGCATCTGCATTTCATGAAGCGTCTGTAGCAGGAAGGAGCCGATGCGGGGACCCCCGACGGGCGACGTGCTGTTTTGCTAGGTTACGAACGTCTACGCCGTCCCAGTGCAAAAGGCTAAATCCAAGCTGCTGTTTGCCAAACAGGATGCTCAGCGTTGTCGCGGGCGTGTGCCATTGCGGATCGTTCCAGCCGCCAGCCGGGACGTATAAAACGTCACCCTGCTGTAATACGCAAGCCGCCGGGTCTTTCACCGAGCCTTCGAGCACGATCTCCAGACGGGGGAAATCGACCTGCAGGGCGAGCTCGGGTGCGCAGAGGGCGGGGTTGGCGAAATGCACCTGACGCAGCGGCGTCGTGCCGCCGATCAGGTCAGTCAGGATGTGGGTAATATCATGCTGCATGGTGTAAATACCGAGGTATTGCCGGGGGGGCGCTAACGCTTACCTGGCCTGTCTGTCGCAGGCCCGGGCAGGCGTAGCGCCCCGGGGACTGAGCATTAACCGGTGTTACGCATGCCCGCCGCAACGCCCGCAATCGTCACCATCAGCGCCTGCTCAACGCGTGGATCGGGATCTTTACCTTCCTCTTCCGCCAGACGCGAACGGTGCAGCAGTTCAGCCTGCAAAACGTTCAGCGGGTCGGTGTAGATGTTGCGCAGCTGAATTGACTCGGCGATCCACGGCAGGTCTTCCATTAGGTGGGAGTCGTTGGCGATATCCAGCACCACCTTGATGTCGCCCTCCAGCAGCTCGCGCAGCTCTTTACCCAGCGCCCACAGCTCTGGTTTAACCAGGCGCTGATCGTAGTATTCCGCCAGCCACAGGTCGGCTTTCGAGAAGACCATCTCCAGCATGCCCAGACGGGTGGAGAAGAACGGCCAGTCGCGGCACATGGTTTCCAGCTCGCTCTGCTTACCGTCTTCCACCACTTTTTGCAGCGCCGCACCGGCACCCAGCCAGGCGGGCAGCATCAGGCGGTTTTGCGTCCAGGCAAAGATCCACGGAATGGCGCGCAGGGATTCAACGCCGCCGGTCGGACGACGCTTGGCCGGACGTGAGCCCAGGGGCAGTTTACCCAGCTCCTGCTCAGGCGTTGCTGAACGGAAGTAAGGTACGAAGTCTTTGTTTTCACGCACGTAGCCGCGGTACAGGTCGCAGGAGATGTCAGACAGCTCATCCATAATGCGGCACCAGGATTCTTTTGGCTCCGGCGGCGGCAGCAGGTTTGCTTCCAGGATCGCGCTGGTATAGAGCGACAGGCTGCTGATGGTCACTTCCGGCAGGCCGTACTTGAAGCGGATCATCTCGCCCTGCTCGGTCACGCGCAGGCCGCCTTTCAGGCTTCCCGGCGGCTGAGAGAGCAGCGCTGCGTGTGCTGGCGCACCGCCACGGCCAATTGAGCCACCGCGTCCGTGGAACAGGGTCAGCTCAATGCCGGCTTTCTCGCAGGTTTTAATCAGCGCGTCCTGCGCCTGATACTGCGCCCAGGATGCCGCCATCACGCCCGCATCTTTTGCGGAGTCGGAATAGCCAATCATGACCATCTGCTTGCCCTGAATAAAGCCGCGATACCAGTCGATGTTCAGCAGCTGGGTCATCACGTCGTTGGCGTTGTTCAGATCGTCGAGGGTTTCAAACAGCGGTGCCACCGGCAGGGCATAGTCGATGCCCGCTTCTTTCAGCAGCAGGTGAACGCCCAGCACGTCGGACGGGGTTTTCGCCATGGAGATCACATAGGCGGCCACCGATCCTTTCGGCGCATCCACTATCGCTTTACAGGTGTTGAGCACCTCGCGAGTGTCGTTGCTTGGCTCCCAGTTGCGCGGCAGCAGAGGGCGCTTGGAGTTCAGCTCGCGGATTAGAAACGCCTGCTTGTCGGCTTCTGACCAGCTTTCATAGTCACCGATGCCGAGATAGCGGGTCAGCTCGCCCAGCGCTTCGGTATGACGGGTACTTTCCTGACGTACGTCGATACGCACCAGCGGCACGCCGAAACACTTCACGCGGCGCAGGGTGTCGAGCAGTTCACCGTTGGCGATGATGCCCATCCCGCAGGCCTGGAGCGATTTATAGCAGGCGTACAGCGGTTCCCAGAGCTGTTCGTTCTGGCTCAGCAGACCTTCCGGCTTCGGCAGGCGCTGCCCTTTGAGGCGCGCTTCCAGCCAGGCCTGAGTGGCCATCAGCTGGCCGCGCAGTTTTTTCATCAGGAACCGGTACGGCTCGCTGGCGCCTTCTTCACCGGCCAGCGCGCGCAGTTCCGGCGTGGCTTCAACCATCGACAGCTCGGAGATCAGCACCTGAATATCTTTCAGGAACAGGTCGGTTGCTTTCCAGCGGCTCAGCAGGAGAACGTGGCGGGTAATGTCCGCCGTCACGTTCGGGTTGCCGTCGCGGTCGCCGCCCATCCAGGAGGTGAAGCGAACCGGCACAAAGTCGACCGGCAGGCGGTAGCCGAGGTTCTCTTCCAGCTGTTCGTTCAGCTCGCGCAGGTAGTTTGGTACCCCTTCCCACAGGCTGTTTTCCACCACCGCAAAGCCCCATTTGGCTTCGTCGACCGGGCTTGGACGATGCTTACGAATTTCGTCGGTGTGCCAGGACTGGGCAATCAGCTGACGCAGGCGACGCATGAGCTGGTTACGTTCGTAGTCGGCAATGTCTTTGTTATCCAGCTGCTTCAGACAGTTGTTCACTTCCACCATTTTGTGGATCAGCGTACGACGGGTGATTTCGGTTGGGTGCGCGGTCAGAACCAGCTCCAGCGAAAGGGATTCCACCGCTTTTTTGATGGTGTCTTCGTTGAGGTCTGGCTGGTCTTTCAGTTTACGAAGGGTGCGGGCAATGACTTCCGGGTTGCTGGCCGCTTCGCCTTTTGGCGAAATGCTGTGATATTGCTCAGCGGTGTTTGCCAGGTTAAGGAACTGGCTGAACGCGCGGGCAACGGGCAGCAGCTCATCGTTAGAGAGGTTCTGCAAGGTGGTGAGCAGCTCCTGACGGTTCGCCTCGTTACCGGCACGGGAAGATTTGGACAGCTTGCGGATGGTTTCAACGCGGTCGAGGATGTTTTCCCCCAACGCGTCTTTGATGGTATCTCCAAGCACCTTGCCGAGCATACTGACATTACTACGCAACGCGGAATATTGTTCGTTCATAAAAACCCAGTCACCCCATCATTTTTGTTTATGCCCAGGCGAAAATTTTCTGGACAATATTTTGTCATCTCCCTTTATAAAGCCACGTAAAACCCCCGTCGTCAATTGCTGCGAAAACGGTTCAGCAGATGAATAAATGTGGGTAATTTACGAAATTTAATTCGCTTTGCGTCAGATAAGAGATGCTTATGGGAATGTGACGGAGATCGCGGGATTTGTTGCCCTCACCCTAACCCTCTCCCACAGGGAGAGGGGACTCTTCGGTGCGGTCTTAATGCCAGCAGAAGTGATGCACGACCTGGGTAATCAGTTCGCGGGTTGGCTTGATGAAGCGGGTTTCCAGATATTCATCCGGCTGGTGCGCCTGGTTGATCGAACCGGGGCCAAGGACCAGCGTCGGGCACAGGGTCTGAATAAACGGCGCTTCGGTGCAGTAGTTCACCACGTCGGTTTTCTCACCGAGCAGCTTTTCCACCACTTCAACCAGCTGGTGATCCGGCGGGCACTCATAGCCCGGGATCGGCGGATGCAGCTCGGAGACCGTCAGGCGGCCCGGCCAGCGCTCGCTTACCGGGGCCAGCGCTTCGTTCAGCAAGCCGTCGAGATCGCTCAGCGTCATGCCCGGCAGCGGGCGGATGTCCATGTGCAGCTCGCAGCAGGCGCAGATACGGTTGGAGGCATCGCCGCCGTGCAGGCTGCCGAGGTTCAGGGTCGGATACGGCACGGTGAACGCGTCGTAGTGATACCGCTCTTTCAGGTCATCGCGCAGGGTCATGATGCGGCCGATGGCGTCATGCATCAGCTCAATGGCGTTCACGCCGCGCGCCGGATCGCTGGAGTGACCGGACTGGCCGAGCACGCGCACCGCCGTGGAAATATGGCCCTTGTGCGCACGGATCGGCTGCAAAGAGGTTGGTTCGCCGATGATCGCGCAGTCCGGGCGAATCGACGTGTTTTCAGAAAAATAGCGTGCGCCCGCCATGCTGGTCTCTTCATCGGCGGTCGCCAGAATGTAGAGCGGTTTTTTCAGGGTCGTCACGTCCACGTCACGCAGCGCGTCGAGAATAAAGGCGAAGAAGCCTTTCATGTCCGCCGTGCCCAGCCCGTAGAGCTTGTTGTCGTGCTCGGTCAGGGTGAACGGGTCGCGGGTCCAGCGGCCATCGTCAAACGGCACGGTGTCGGTGTGACCGGCCAGCAGCAGGCCGCCCGCACCGGTACCGGTGCTGGCGAGCAGGTTAAATTTGTGACGTGTTCCGGGGACGGGCTGAACCTCAACGTTAAACCCAAGATCGCTAAACCAACCCGCCAGCAGATTGATTAAAGACTCATTGCTCTGATCCAGTGCTTCTTCGGTCGCGCTGATGGAGGGTGTGGCAATCAGGGCGCGGTAAATCTCGATAAATGGCGGTAAGTTCATTTTCATTGTTGACACACCTTAGGTCGTGATAGTATCAATATTCATGCAATAAATGTGAATAAAAATACATTAACGTTGAGCATAAAGGAACCCGATGTTGAATACGCTGATTGTAGGCGCTAGCGGTTATGCGGGCGCAGAGCTTGTAAGCTACGTGAATCGCCACCCTCATATGACCATAACCGCTTTGACCGTGTCAGCGCAAAGCAATGATGCCGGAAAGTTAATTTCTGATTTGCATCCGTGGCTTAAGGGCATTGTCGATCTGCCGCTGCAGCCAATGTCTGACATCAGCGAGTTTACCGACGGCGTCGACGTGGTGTTTTTAGCCACCGCGCACGAGGTCAGCCACGACCTGGCGCCGCAGTTTCTGGCGGCCGGCTGCGTAGTCTTCGATCTCTCCGGCGCGTTCCGCGTCAACGACGGCGCGTTTTACGAAAAATATTACGGCTTCACCCATCAGCACCCGGATCTGCTCGAAAAAGCGGTATACGGCCTGGCGGAGTGGAGCGCGGATAAACTAAAAGAAGCGAATCCGATTGCCGTGCCCGGCTGCTACCCGACGGCGGCGCAGCTCTCCCTTAAGCCGCTGATCGACGCGGGTCTGCTGGATCTGAACCAGTGGCCGGTGATCAACGCCACCAGCGGCGTGAGCGGTGCCGGGCGCAAGGCGGCCATCTCCAACAGCTTCTGCGAAGTGAGCCTTCAGCCGTATGGCGTGTTCAACCATCGCCATCATCCTGAAATCACCACCCATCTGGGCGCGGACGTGGTTTTCACGCCGCATCTGGGCAGCTTCCCGCGCGGGATCCTCGAAACCATTACCTGCCGCCTGAAGCCGGGCGTGACCAAAGAACAGGTAAGTGAAGCCTTCACGCAGGCGTATGCGGATAAACCGCTGGTGCGTCTGTACGACAAAGGCGTGCCGGCGCTGAAAAACGTGGTCGGCCTGCCGTTCTGCGATATCGGCTTTGCCGTTCAGGGCGAGCACCTGATTGTGGTCGCCGCAGAAGATAACTTACTCAAAGGCGCTGCCGCACAGGCAATGCAGTGTGCAAATATTCGTTTCGGCTTCCCTGAAACGCAGGCTCTTATTTAAGGTGTGATGATGAACCCATTAATTATCAAACTCGGTGGTGTGCTGCTGGACAGCGAAGAAGCGCTGGAGCGTCTGTTTACCGCGCTGGTTAACTATCGCGAATCACACCAGCGTCCGCTGGTGATTGTGCACGGCGGCGGCTGCGTGGTGGACGAGCTGATGAAAGGGCTCAACCTGCCGGTGATAAAGAAAAACGGCCTGCGCGTCACGCCTGCCGACCAGATTGACATCATTACCGGTGCGCTGGCGGGTACGGCGAACAAAACGCTGCTGGCGTGGGCGAAGAAACACCGTATCGCGTCCGTTGGGCTCTACCTCGGCGATGGCGACAGCGTAAAAGTGACCCAGCTCGACGAAGCGCTCGGCCACGTTGGGCTGGCGCAGCCGGGTTCGCCTGAGCTGATTAACACGCTGCTGGAAGGCGGTTTCCTGCCGGTGGTGAGCTCTATCGGCGTGACCGAAGAGGGCGCGCTGATGAACGTGAATGCGGACCAGGCGGCAACCGCGCTGGCGGCAACGCTGGGCGCAGACCTGATCCTGCTCTCTGACGTAAGCGGTATTCTGGACGGCAAAGGCCAGCGCATTGCGGAAATGACCGCCGCGAAAGCCGAGCAGCTGATTGAGCAGGGCATTATTACCGACGGCATGATCGTCAAAGTCAACGCCGCGCTGGATGCGGCTCGCACGCTGGGTCGCCCGGTGGATATCGCCTCCTGGCGTCACGCGGAGCAGCTTCCGGCGCTGTTTAACGGCACGCCGATTGGCACGCGTATTCTGGCGTAATCGATTTTCTGTTTTGCAGGCCCGGCAAGCGCAGCACCGCCGGGCAATGACATTCAAAGATATTAAGGAAGCATGTTATGGCACTTTGGGGTGGGCGTTTTACACAGGCAGCGGATCAGCGGTTCAAACAGTTCAATGACTCTTTGCGCTTCGACTACCGCCTGGCCGAACAGGATATTGTCGGCTCTGTGGCCTGGTCCAAAGCGCTGGTGACCGTGGGCGTGCTGACCGCAGATGAACAGCAGCAGCTTGAAGAAGCGCTGAATAACCTGCTGGAAGAGGTGCGGCTGGATCCGCAGCAAATCCTGCAAAGCGATGCGGAAGACATTCACAGCTGGGTGGAAGGCAAACTGATCGACAAAGTGGGCCAGCTGGGTAAAAAGCTGCACACCGGCCGTAGCCGTAACGACCAGGTCGCGACCGATCTGAAGCTGTGGTGTAAAGAGACCGTTGGCGAACTGCTGGCGGCTACCCGTCAGCTGCAGAGCGCGCTGGTGGAAACGGCGCAGAACAACCAGGACGCGGTCATGCCGGGTTATACCCACCTGCAGCGCGCGCAGCCGGTGACCTTTGCGCACTGGTGTCTGGCCTACGTTGAGATGCTGGCGCGTGACGAAAGCCGCCTGCAGGATACGCTCAAGCGCCTGGACGTGAGCCCGCTGGGCAGCGGTGCGCTGGCGGGAACAGCGTATGAAATCGACCGTGAACAGCTGGCAGGCTGGCTGGGCTTTGCCTCTGCTACCCGCAACAGCCTGGACGGCGTGTCTGACCGCGACCACGTGCTGGAGCTGCTCTCAAACGCGTCTATTGGCATGGTGCACCTGTCGCGCTTTGCTGAAGACCTGATCTTCTTTAACTCGGGCGAAGCCGGTTTCGTCGAGCTGTCCGACCGCGTGACGTCAGGCTCTTCCCTGATGCCGCAGAAGAAAAACCCGGACGCGCTGGAGCTGATCCGCGGGAAGTGTGGCCGCGTTCAGGGTGCGCTGACCGGCATGATGATGACCCTGAAAGGGCTGCCGCTGGCGTACAACAAAGACATGCAGGAAGACAAAGAGGGGCTGTTCGACGCGCTCGACACCTGGCTGGACTGCCTGCACATGGGCGCGCTGGTGCTGGACGGCATTCAGGTGAAGCGTCCGCGCTGTCAGGAAGCGGCGCAGCAGGGCTATGCCAACTCTACCGAACTGGCGGACTACCTGGTGGCAAAAGGCGTACCGTTCCGCGAAGCGCACCACATCGTGGGCGAAGCGGTGGTGGAAGCCATTCGTCAGGGTAAACCGCTGGAGGATCTGCCGCTTGCCGATCTGCAAAAATTCAGCGCGGTTATCGGGGATGATGTGTATCCGATTCTGGCGCTGCAGTCCTGCCTGGACAAGCGTGCGGCGAAAGGCGGCGTGTCGCCTAAGCAGGTGGCGCAGGCGATAGCGGACGCGAAGAGCCGGCTGGTTTGAACCGTGCGGGCTGGTGCCCTCACCCCAACCCCTCTCCCTTGGGGAGAGGGGCTCGATCGGTTCCCTCTCCCCGTGGGAGAGGGTTAGGGTGAGGGGAAAAACGAAGCCTGGCGTAACGCCAGGCTTTTTTACGCAAAAAAAAGCGGACCACGGGGTCCGCAAAAGTTCACGTTGGCTTTAGTTGTTCGAGTTTTGAGAGAAACTCGATGACGGTGACGGGTCGTCAAGGGTCAAACACGTTCCGCCTCGTCTGTGTGATGTATTATTCAACAGAATGCTTGATAGGGATAATCGTTCGTTGCTATGCTATCTATCGCCATGAACTATCGTGGCGACGGAGGATGAATAATGAATATTCGTGATCTTGAATACCTGGTAGCGTTAGCCGAGCACCGCCATTTTCGCCGCGCGGCAGACTCCTGCCACGTCAGCCAGCCCACGCTGAGCGGCCAGATCCGCAAGCTGGAAGACGAGCTGGGCGTGATGCTGCTGGAGCGCACCAGTCGTAAGGTTCTGTTCACACAGGCAGGTCTGCTGCTGGTGGATCAGGCGCGCACCGTGCTGCGCGAGGTCAAAGTGCTCAAGGAAATGGCAAGCCAGCAGGGGGAGGCAATGTCCGGCCCGCTGCACATCGGCCTGATCCCAACCGTTGGCCCGTATCTGCTGCCGCACATCATTCCCATGCTGCACCAGACGTTCCCGAAACTCGAAATGTATCTGCATGAAGCGCAAACCCATCAGCTGCTGGCGCAGCTGGACAGCGGCAAGCTCGACTGCGCGATTCTGGCGCTGGTAAAAGAGAGTGAAGCCTTTATTGAAGTGCCGCTGTTCGATGAACCTATGATGCTGGCGATCTATGAAGATCACCCGTGGGCGAACCGCGACCGCGTGCCGATGGCCGATCTGGCCGGTGAAAAGCTGCTGATGCTGGAAGATGGTCACTGTCTGCGCGATCAGGCGATGGGCTTCTGCTTCGAGGCGGGCGCTGACGAAGATACCCATTTCCGCGCAACCAGCCTGGAAACGCTGCGTAATATGGTCGCGGCGGGAAGCGGAATTACGCTGCTGCCTGCACTGGCCGTGCCGCGCGAGCGTAAGCGTGATGGCGTGGTCTATCTGCCGTGCATTAAGCCGGAGCCGCGTCGTACGATTGGCCTGGTGTATCGTCCGGGGTCACCGCTGCGCAGCCGCTATGAGCAGCTGGCAGAGGCCATCCGCGGTGCGATGGATGGCCATTTCGACAGCGCGTTAAAACAGGCGGTTTAAGCCGTTCAGCGCGGCTACCCGATAGGCTTCCGCCATTGTCGGGTAGTTAAAGGTGGTGTTAACGAAGTACTCAATGGTGTTACCGCCACCTTTCTGCTCCATGATCGCCTGGCCGATGTGAATGATTTCCGCCGCGCGTTCACCAAAGCAGTGAATGCCGAGGATCTCTTTCGTCTCGCGATGGAACAGGATCTTCAGCGTACCCACGCTCATTCCCACGATTTGCGCCCGCGCCAGATGTTTAAACTGAGCACGGCCCACCTCGTAAGGCACCTTCATGGCCGTCAGCTGCTGCTCGGTTTTCCCTACGGAGCTGATTTCCGGAATGGTGTAGATCCCCGTCGGAATATCTTCAATCAGATGCGCGGTCGCTTCACCTTTTACCAGCGCCTGTGCGGCAATGCGCCCCTGATCGTAAGCGGCTGATGCCAGGCTTGGGTAACCAATCACGTCGCCTACCGCGTAAACGTGCGGCAGCGCGGTCTGGTACATGCTGTTGACCTTCAGCTGGCCGCGGCTGTCGGTTTCGAGCCCGATGTTTGCCAGCTGCAGGGAATCGGTGTTGCCGGTGCGGCCGTTGGCATACAGCAGGCAGTCCGCTTTCAGCTTTTTACCGGATTTCAGGTGCATAATCACACCGTCGTCGCAGCCCTCGATCTTCTCGTACTCCTCGTTGTGACGGATCACCACGCCGCTGTTCCAGAAGTGGTAGGAGAGGGAGTCTGACATCTCCTGATCGAGGAACGCCAGCAGGCGGTCGCGGGTGTTGATCAGGTCAACTTTGACCTCCATTCCCCGGAAGATAGACGCATATTCACAGCCAATAACGCCTGCGCCATAGATAATCACATGGCGAGGTTCATGGTGCAGGCTGAGGATGGAGTCGCTGTCGTAAATGCGCGGGTGCGAGAAATCCACGTCTGCCGGATGATACGGGCGTGAACCGCAGGCGATCACAAACTTTTCAGCGGTGATTGTCTCAACCGAACCGTCATGACACTCCAGGGCCAGGGTGTGTTCGTCCACAAAATGCGCGTTGCCTTGCAGAATTTCACAGTGGTTACGTTCATAGAAACCCTGACGCATGCGCGTCTGCTGGTTAATGACCGTGTCTGCGTGGTTCAGGATGTCGGCAAAAGAGGAACGAAGAAGTCGGGAGTGGTCGCTGTAAAGAGGGTTCTGGTTAAATTCAATAATGCGGCTAACGGCGTGGCGGAGGGCTTTTGAAGGGATGGTGCCCCAGTGGGTGCAACCGCCGCCGACATTATGGTAGCGCTCAATTACCGCTACTCTGGCTCCCTGTTTTACCAGACCCATAGCAGCACCTTCGCCGCCGGGGCCGGAACCAATAACTATTGCGTCGTAATCGTAGGAATGTGGCATGGCAAGGCTTACCTGTTCTTATACATAAAAGCAACAGAATCATAACATCATTGCCAGGGTAACCCAATTATCGTTGTGCTTTTTTCGGGCAGTGGAGCACAAACCGCGCGTAAACAATCATTCACAAAGCTGAGCAAACAGATTAATTTTATTCTCTGGTATAGTGCCAACGGGCCTTTGGAAGGATTCAACTATCGTGATGGGCGTAAGAGCACAACAAAAAGAGAAAACCCGGCGTTCGCTGGTGGAAGCCGCATTCAGTCAACTGAGTGCTGAGCGGAGTTTTGCCAGTTTAAGCCTGCGAGAAGTCGCACGCGAGGCCGGGATTGCGCCAACGTCCTTCTACCGTCATTTCCGTGATGTGGATGAACTGGGCCTGACCATGGTCGATGAGAGCGGTCTGATGCTGCGCCAGCTTATGCGCCAGGCGCGCCAGCGTATCGCTAAAGGGGGCAGCGTGATCCGCACCTCCGTGTCGACATTTATGGAGTTTATCGGCAATAACCCTAACGCGTTTCGCCTTTTGCTGCGCGAGCGCTCCGGCACGTCGGCGGCGTTTCGCGCCGCGGTCGCGCGTGAAATTCAGCATTTTATCGCGGAACTTGCCGACTATCTCGAAATCGAAAACCATATGCCGCGTGCGTTTACTGAAGCTCAGGCTGAGGCGATGGTGACCATTGTTTTCAGCGCGGGTGCCGAAGCGCTGGACGTCAGCATCGAACAACGCAAGCAGCTCGAAGAGCGGCTGGTATTGCAGCTGCGGATGATCTCCAAGGGTGCGTATTACTGGTATCGCCGTGAACAAGAAAAGTTGGCACATCAAACCGATGAGTGAAGGTGAGTAATGAAACAGTCAGGTCAGGATAAAGGAACGCTGTTGCTGGCATTGATCGCTGGCTTATCCATTAACGGTACGTTTGCCGCTATTTTTAGCTCAATCGTTCCGTTTTCGATTTTCCCGATTATCGCGCTGGTGCTGACGGTGTACTGCCTGCATCAGCGTTATCAGAACCGCACTATGCCTGTCGGGTTACCGGGGCTGGCCGCAGCCAGCTTTATCCTGGGCGTGCTGTTGTACAGCACCGTGGTGCGTGCAGAATACCCGGATATCGGCTCTAACTTCCTGCCTGCGGTACTGTCCGTTGCGCTGGTGTTCTGGATCGGCTCGCGCATGCGTAGCCGCAAGAGCCAGCTGCCGGAGTAATGAAGGTTTAAGGGCAGGTAAGCAAAGCGCCACCTGCCAAAAAATGCCGGATGGCGCTACGCGTGTTCGGCATGCAGATTATCGTGCAGTGAGCAGTACGCCGCACTCCATATGGTGCGTATACGGGAACTGATCGAACAGCGCCAGACGTTCAACCTTGTGCGTCTGGCTTAACATTTCCAGGTTCTTGCACAACGTCTCCGGGTTACAGGAGATGTACAGGATACGCGGGTACGCCTGCACCATCTTCTCGGTTTCGCTGTCCAGGCCACTGCGCGGCGGATCGACAAAAATCGTCTCACACCGGTAGCTCTTCAGATCAATCCCCTGCAGGCGATTAAACTCACGCACGCCATTCATCGCCTGGGTAAACTCTTCTGCCGCCATACGAATGATTTGTACGTTGTCGATGTGGTTAGCGGCGATGTTGTACTGCGCGGCAGCAACCGACGGCTTGGCGATTTCCGTCGCCAGCACGCGCTCGAAGTTACGCGCCAGCGCCAGCGAGAAGTTACCGTTACCGCAGTACAGCTCAAGCAGATCGCCCTGCGATCCTTCCGTCGCGTTCAGCGCCCACTCCAGCATCTGCACGTTCATTGCCGCATTCGGCTGGGTGAAGCTGTTCTCTACCTGACGGTAAACCATCTCTTTACCGGCCACCGGCAGACGCTCGTCAATATAATCCTGGTCGAGCATGATTTTAGTTTTGGTCGCGCGGCCAATCAGGTGCACGTTGATGTTCTGCGCGCGCAGCGCATCGCGCAGGGCTTCTGCCTGCTCGCGCCATTCGTCGGTCAGCGCTTTGTGATAGAGCAGGGAGACAATCGCCTGATTGCTTTGGGTGGTCAGGTAGTCAATCTGGAACAGCTTGTTTCGCAGTACCGGATTGTCGCGCACGCCGTCAATCATCAGCGTCATTAGCTGGTTAATCAGTTCACTCGCCGCCGGGAAGCTTTCCACGCGAATGCGGGATTTCGTCTGCTGATCGAAAATGATGTGATACAGGTCGTCGCCATCGTGCCAGATGCGGAACTCGGCGCGCATACGATAGTGGCTGACCGGAGAACGGAACACCTCGGGAACGGGCGCGTTGAACGGCGTCATCATACTTTGCAGGCGGACAACTTTTTCTGCCAGCTGTGCGTCGTACTGTTCTGTAGGGAGGTGTTCGGGGGTCATGATGCGTCCTGAATGATAAAGAATTACGCGGGGATTGTAGGGATTGTGCAGTGGATGTCCAGATTTAATGGCTAATAGCTGTCTGGACATCTATACGTGTCTAATTGTAGCATTCTGTTTCCGGTCTCCTGAGAGTGAAAAGGGAATCCAGTGTAAATCTGGAGCTGACGCGCAGCGGTAAAGACTGGCGGGATGAGAAGAAGAGACACTGTGAAAATGGGAAGTCTTCATCCGTATAACGCCACCCAGCCCGAAGACCTGCCGGGATCACGTCGCATTTGGTTTCATCATCGCGTGCTATGGATGAGGCCTGCGGCATCCTTCTTATATTGTGGATGCTTTAACAATGATTAAAAAAGTATCGCTGTTGACGGCGTTATCCGTCACGGCATTTTCGGGCTGGGCGCAGGAAAGCGCTGACTCGTTGGTGGTGACAGCAAACCGTTTTGAACAGCCTGTAAAAACCGTTCTGGCTCCGACATCCGTCGTGACCCGTGAAGATATTGAACGCTGGCAATCCACGACGGTACTGGATGTCATGCGCAGACTGCCAGGCGTTGATACGGCGCAAAACGGTGGTATGGGACAACTGTCTTCTCTTTTTATTCGCGGTACCAACTCCAGCCACGTTCTGATCCTCGTTGACGGTATGCGCCTTAACCAGGCAGGTGTCACAGGTTCATCCGATCTTAGCCAGTTCCCCATCTCCCTGGTGCAGCGTATCGAATATGTTCGTGGGCCGCGTTCGGCGATTTACGGCTCAGACGCGATTGGCGGCGTCGTGAACATTATTACTACCCGTGCGAAGGACGGTACGACGCTGACCGCGGGCGCAGGATCGCATGGCTATCAAAATTATGGCGGCAGCACTCAGCAAACGCTTGGCGAAAGCACGCGCGTAACGCTTGCGGGTGATTACACCTATATCAAAGGTTTTGATGTGGTCGCGGACGGCAACAACGGCGGCCTTGCTCAGACCGACCGCGATGGCTTTATGAATAAAACGCTCTACGGCGCACTGGAGCATGCATTCTCAGACCAGTGGAGCGGGTTCGTTCGCGGCTTTGGCTACAGCAACCGTACCGCCTATGACGGTTATTACAGCTCGTTTACGCCTGATGTACTGGTCGACACGCGTCAGCTGTACAGCCAGACCTGGGACGCAGGGCTGCGCTTCAACGATGACATCTTCCATTCACAGCTTCTGACCAGCTATAGCCACAGTAAAGACTATAACTACGACCCACATTCAGGGCGATATGATTCGACTGCCACACTGGATGAAATTAAACAGTACAATGTTCAGTGGGTTAACTCCGTGGATGTGGGCCATGGCAACGTTGGCGCAGGCGTAGACTGGCAAAAGCAGAGCACTGAACCGGGCACTAACTATGTGACGAATGGCTATGATTTGCGTAACACCGGCGTCTACCTCACCGGATTGCAGCAGTTTGGTGATGTCACCCTGGAAGGGGCGGTGCGTAGCGATGATAACTCTCAGTTTGGTCGTCACGGTACCTGGCAAAGTAGTGCGGCCTGGGAGTTCATTGAAGGTTATCGCGTTATCGCTTCGTATGGCACAGCCTATAAAGCGCCAAACCTTGGACAGCTCTATGGCTTCTACGGCAACGAACACCTCGATCCCGAAGAGAGCAAGCAGTGGGAAGGCGCGTTCGAAGGTCTTACCGCTGGTGTGAACTGGCGCGTGTCGGCTTACCGTAACGATGTTGATAACCTGATCGACTTCAACAATAACCTTCAGGAGTATTACAACGTCGGTAAAGCACGTATTAAAGGGGTTGAAGCGACTGCCTCGTTTGATACTGGCCCGGTCATGCATACTCTCGGTTACGACTATGTTGATGCCCGTAATGCGGCAACCAACCAACTGCTGGATCGTCGCGCTAAGCAGCAGGTGAAGTATCAGCTCGATACCCGGATCTATGATTTTGACTGGAGCCTGACATATCACTATCTCGGTACGCGCTACGATACTGACTTCGGCACATATCCGTCAGAGAAGGTGAAAATGGGCGGCGTCAGCCTGTGGGATGTGGCGGTTTCATATCCTGTCACCTCTCACCTCACAGTTCGTGGTAAAATAGCCAACCTGTTCGATAAAGATTACGAGACAGTTTATGGCTACCAAACTGCAGGACGGGAATACACCTTGTCTGGCAGCTACACCTTCTGATCCGCGTCCCACCGTGCTGGTGTTTGATTCCGGCGTCGGTGGGCTTTCGGTCTATGACGAGATTCGGCAGCTCCTGCCGGATCTTCATTACATCTACGCCTTCGATAACGTCGCCTTCCCGTACGGGGAAAAGAGCGAAGACTTTATTGTTGAGCGCGTGGTTGAAATTGTCACCGCGGTACAAAAGCGCTATCCCCTGGCGCTGGCGGTCATTGCCTGTAATACGGCAAGCACGGTTTCTCTTCCTGCCTTGCGCGAAAAATTTCCGTTCCCGGTTGTGGGCGTGGTTCCGGCAATCAAACCGGCTGCACGCCTGACGGCAAACGGCATCGTGGGGCTGCTGGCAACGCGCGGTACGGTGAAACGTCCTTATACGCGCGAGCTTATCGATCGCTTTGCCAATGAATGCCAGATCGCGATGCTCGGCTCCGCAGAGCTGGTGGAGATGGCGGAAGCGAAACTGCACGGCGAGACGGTATCGCTTGAAGAGCTGCGTCGCATTCTGCGTCCATGGCTGCGGATGCAGGAACCACCGGATACGGTTGTCCTTGGCTGCACCCATTTCCCGCTATTGCAGGAAGAGCTGTTAAAGGTTCTGCCAGAAGGTACCCGGCTGGTGGATTCCGGTGCTGCCATTGCGCGTCGGACGGCCTGGCTGCTGGAACATGAAGCGCCGGATGCGAAATCAGCGGATGCAAATATCGCTTTCTGTATGGCAATAACAAAAGAAACTGAACAGCTTTTACCCGTTTTACATCGTTATGGCTTCGAAACGCTCGAAAAACTGGCGCTGTAGCACGGTTTTGAGCAAAAAAGAGACGGTTGAACGTTTTTTTTAAAAGAGGGGTTGTCAACGTCTGAGAACTCCCTATAATGCGCCTCCACTGACACGGAACAACGGCTTACAGGCCGCCGGGACAGCGGGGTTCAGAGATGAACGCCAACAGAGAAAAGTGAAAATATTTGCTTGACTCTGAATGAGGAAAACGTAATATACGGGACCTCGCAACGGTGAGCTGAAAGCCGCGTTGCAACTGCTCTTTAACAATTTATCAGACAATCTGTGTGGGCACTCAAAGTGACATGGATTCTTAATGTCTTCGGACAATAAATGAATACCAAGTCTCTGAGTGAACATACGTAATTCATTACGAAGTTTAATTCACGAGCATCAAACTTAAATTGAAGAGTTTGATCATGGCTCAGATTGAACGCTGGCGGCAGGCCTAACACATGCAAGTCGAACGGTAACAGGAAGCAGCTTGCTGCTTCGCTGACGAGTGGCGGACGGGTGAGTAATGTCTGGGAAACTGCCTGATGGAGGGGGATAACTACTGGAAACGGTAGCTAATACCGCATAACGTCGCAAGACCAAAGAGGGGGACCTTCGGGCCTCTTGCCATCGGATGTGCCCAGATGGGATTAGCTAGTAGGTGGGGTAACGGCTCACCTAGGCGACGATCCCTAGCTGGTCTGAGAGGATGACCAGCCACACTGGAACTGAGACACGGTCCAGACTCCTACGGGAGGCAGCAGTGGGGAATATTGCACAATGGGCGCAAGCCTGATGCAGCCATGCCGCGTGTGTGAAGAAGGCCTTCGGGTTGTAAAGCACTTTCAGCGGGGAGGAAGGCGGTAAGGTTAATAACCTTGCCGATTGACGTTACCCGCAGAAGAAGCACCGGCTAACTCCGTGCCAGCAGCCGCGGTAATACGGAGGGTGCAAGCGTTAATCGGAATTACTGGGCGTAAAGCGCACGCAGGCGGTCTGTCAAGTCGGATGTGAAATCCCCGGGCTCAACCTGGGAACTGCATTCGAAACTGGCAGGCTAGAGTCTTGTAGAGGGGGGTAGAATTCCAGGTGTAGCGGTGAAATGCGTAGAGATCTGGAGGAATACCGGTGGCGAAGGCGGCCCCCTGGACAAAGACTGACGCTCAGGTGCGAAAGCGTGGGGAGCAAACAGGATTAGATACCCTGGTAGTCCACGCCGTAAACGATGTCGACTTGGAGGTTGTGCCCTTGAGGCGTGGCTTCCGGAGCTAACGCGTTAAGTCGACCGCCTGGGGAGTACGGCCGCAAGGTTAAAACTCAAATGAATTGACGGGGGCCCGCACAAGCGGTGGAGCATGTGGTTTAATTCGATGCAACGCGAAGAACCTTACCTACTCTTGACATCCAGAGAACTTTCCAGAGATGGATTGGTGCCTTCGGGAACTCTGAGACAGGTGCTGCATGGCTGTCGTCAGCTCGTGTTGTGAAATGTTGGGTTAAGTCCCGCAACGAGCGCAACCCTTATCCTTTGTTGCCAGCGGTCCGGCCGGGAACTCAAAGGAGACTGCCAGTGATAAACTGGAGGAAGGTGGGGATGACGTCAAGTCATCATGGCCCTTACGAGTAGGGCTACACACGTGCTACAATGGCGCATACAAAGAGAAGCGACCTCGCGAGAGCAAGCGGACCTCATAAAGTGCGTCGTAGTCCGGATTGGAGTCTGCAACTCGACTCCATGAAGTCGGAATCGCTAGTAATCGTAGATCAGAATGCTACGGTGAATACGTTCCCGGGCCTTGTACACACCGCCCGTCACACCATGGGAGTGGGTTGCAAAAGAAGTAGGTAGCTTAACCTTCGGGAGGGCGCTTACCACTTTGTGATTCATGACTGGGGTGAAGTCGTAACAAGGTAACCGTAGGGGAACCTGCGGTTGGATCACCTCCTTACCTTAAAGAACCTGCCTTTGTAGTGTCCACACAGATTGTCTGATGAAAAACAGCAGTAAAAAATCTCTGCAGGCTTGTAGCTCAGGTGGTTAGAGCGCACCCCTGATAAGGGTGAGGTCGGTGGTTCAAGTCCACTCAGGCCTACCAAATTTTTGCTGATGCTGCGTTGCGGCGACACTCACATACTCAGGTATGCTTCGTGTCACCACGCCTTGCCTCAACAAAAATTACCGGTAGAGAGATCACTACGATGGGGCTATAGCTCAGCTGGGAGAGCGCCTGCCTTGCACGCAGGAGGTCTGCGGTTCGATCCCGCATAGCTCCACCATCCTTTACTGCAAAACAAGAAAACTTCAGAGTGAACCTGAAAAGGTGCACTGCGAAGTTTTGCTCTTTAAAAATCTGGATCAAGCTGAAAATTGAAACGACACACAGCTCATGTGTGTTCGAGTCTCTCAAATTTTCGCAATCAGAAGTGAAACATCTTCGGGTTGTGAGGTTAAGCGACTAAGCGTACACGGTGGATGCCCTGGCAGTCAGAGGCGATGAAGGACGTGCTAATCTGCGAAAAGCGCCGGCGAGGTGATATGAACCCTTGACCCGGCGATGTCCGAATGGGGAAACCCAGTGCAATCCGTTGCACTATCGTTAGCTAAATACATAGGCTAACGAGGCGAACCGGGGGAACTGAAACATCTAAGTACCCCGAGGAAAAGAAATCAACCGAGATTCCCCCAGTAGCGGCGAGCGAACGGGGAGCAGCCCGGAGTCTGAATCAGCTTGTGTGTTAGTGGAACGGTCTGGAAAGTCCGACGGTACAGGGTGATAGTCCCGTACACGAAAATGCACTTGCTGTGAACTCGAAGAGTAGGGCGGGACACGTGGTATCCTGTCTGAATATGGGGGGACCATCCTCCAAGGCTAAATACTCCTGACTGACCGATAGTGAACCAGTACCGTGAGGGAAAGGCGAAAAGAACCCCGGCGAGGGGAGTGAAAAAGAACCTGAAACCGTGTACGTACAAGCAGTGGGAGCCTCTTTATGGGGTGACTGCGTACCTTTTGTATAATGGGTCAGCGACTTATATTCTGTAGCAAGGTTAACCGTATAGGGGAGCCGAAGGGAAACCGAGTCTTAACTGGGCGTTAAGTTGCAGGGTATAGACCCGAAACCCGGTGATCTAGCCATGGGCAGGTTGAAGGTTGGGTAACACTAACTGGAGGACCGAACCGACTAATGTTGAAAAATTAGCGGATGACCTGTGGCTGGGGGTGAAAGGCCAATCAAACCGGGAGATAGCTGGTTCTCCCCGAAAGCTATTTAGGTAGCGCCTCGTGAACTCATCTTCGGGGGTAGAGCACTGTTTCGGCTAGGGGGCCATCCCGGCTTACCAACCCGATGCAAACTACGAATACCGAAGAATGTTATCACGGGAGACACACGGCGGGTGCTAACGTCCGTCGTGAAGAGGGAAACAACCCAGACCGCCAGCTAAGGTCCCAAAGTCATGGTTAAGTGGGAAACGATGTGGGAAGGCACAGACAGCCAGGATGTTGGCTTAGAAGCAGCCATCATTTAAAGAAAGCGTAATAGCTCACTGGTCGAGTCGGCCTGCGCGGAAGATGTAACGGGGCTAAACCATGCACCGAAGCTGCGGCAGCGACACTATGTGTTGTTGGGTAGGGGAGCGTTCTGTAAGCCGTTGAAGGTGTGCTGTGAGGCATGCTGGAGGTATCAGAAGTGCGAATGCTGACATAAGTAACGATAAAGCGGGTGAAAAGCCCGCTCGCCGGAAGACCAAGGGTTCCTGTCCAACGTTAATCGGGGCAGGGTGAGTCGACCCCTAAGGCGAGGCCGAAAGGCGTAGTCGATGGGAAACAGGTTAATATTCCTGTACTTGGTGTTACTGCGAAGGGGGGACGGAGAAGGCTATGTTAGCCGGGCGACGGTTGTCCCGGTTTAAGCATGTAGGCGGAGGTTCCAGGTAAATCCGGTACCTTTTTAACGCTGAGGTGTGATGACGAGGCACTACGGTGCTGAAGTAACAAATGCCCTGCTTCCAGGAAAAGCCTCTAAGCATCAGGTAACACGAAATCGTACCCCAAACCGACACAGGTGGTCAGGTAGAGAATACCAAGGCGCTTGAGAGAACTCGGGTGAAGGAACTAGGCAAAATGGTGCCGTAACTTCGGGAGAAGGCACGCTGATATGTAGGTGAAGCCCCTGCGGGTGGAGCTGAAATCAGTCGAAGATACCAGCTGGCTGCAACTGTTTATTAAAAACACAGCACTGTGCAAACACGAAAGTGGACGTATACGGTGTGACGCCTGCCCGGTGCCGGAAGGTTAATTGATGGGGTTAGCGGTAACGCGAAGCTCTTGATCGAAGCCCCGGTAAACGGCGGCCGTAACTATAACGGTCCTAAGGTAGCGAAATTCCTTGTCGGGTAAGTTCCGACCTGCACGAATGGCGTAATGATGGCCAGGCTGTCTCCACCCGAGACTCAGTGAAATTGAACTCGCTGTGAAGATGCAGTGTACCCGCGGCAAGACGGAAAGACCCCGTGAACCTTTACTATAGCTTGACACTGAACACTGGTCCTTGATGTGTAGGATAGGTGGGAGGCTTTGAAGCGTGGACGCCAGTCTGCGTGGAGCCGCCCTTGAAATACCACCCTTTAATGGCTGGTGTTCTAACGTAGACCCGTAATCCGGGTTGCGGACAGTGTCTGGTGGGTAGTTTGACTGGGGCGGTCTCCTCCCAAAGAGTAACGGAGGAGCACGAAGGTTGGCTAATCCTGGTCGGACATCAGGAGGTTAGTGCAATGGCATAAGCCAGCTTGACTGCGAGCGTGACGGCGCGAGCAGGTGCGAAAGCAGGTCATAGTGATCCGGTGGTTCTGAATGGAAGGGCCATCGCTCAACGGATAAAAGGTACTCCGGGGATAACAGGCTGATACCGCCCAAGAGTTCATATCGACGGCGGTGTTTGGCACCTCGATGTCGGCTCATCACATCCTGGGGCTGAAGTAGGTCCCAAGGGTATGGCTGTTCGCCATTTAAAGTGGTACGCGAGCTGGGTTTAGAACGTCGTGAGACAGTTCGGTCCCTATCTGCCGTGGGCGCTGGAGAATTGAGGGGGCTGCTCCTAGTACGAGAGGACCGGAGTGGACGCATCACTGGTGTTCGGGTTGTCATGCCAATGGCACTGCCCGGTAGCTAAATGCGGAAGAGATAAGTGCTGAAAGCATCTAAGCACGAAACTTGCCCCGAGATGAGTTCTCCCTGAGACTTTAAGTCTCCTGAAGGAACGTTAAAGACTATGACGTTGATAGGTCGGGTGTGTAAGCGCAGCGATGCGTTGAGCTAACCGATACTAATGAACCGTGAGGCTTAACCTTACAACGCCGAAGATGTTTTGGCGAAGAGACAGATTTTTCAGCCTGATACAGATTAACAGAATTTGCCTGGCGGCTTTAGCGCGGTGGTCCCACCTGACCCCATGCCGAACTCAGAAGTGAAACGCCGTAGCGCCGATGGTAGTGTGGGGTCTCCCCATGTGAGAGTAGGGAACTGCCAGGCATCAAATTAAGTAGTGAGCCGGTGCATTAATCCGGTGGTTACAGAAGTATTCGGTGGAGCGGTAGTTCAGTCGGTTAGAATACCTGCCTGTCACGCAGGGGGTCGCGGGTTCGAGTCCCGTCCGTTCCGCCACTTATTAAGACATTAAGCCTGCCTTATCGGCAGGCTTAATGGCAAAAAACTTTAGGGGCGTAGCTCAGTTGGTAGAGCACCGGTCTCCAAAACCGGGTGTCGCGAGTTCGAGTCTCTCCGCCCCTGCCATATAGAATCCTTTGCTTCGGCAAAGGATTTTTTTTTTTTCCTGTAAAACAGGCGAAAACCTTCCTGAAATTTGTGCAGCCTGCGTTTCCGCAGGCTTTTGCGTTAATCCAGTATACTGATTTTCAAAAGATCTTTAATCTGCGACTGCTTATCGCTGTTTTGCAGCCAAATGGCATACAGCGGTCTGGAGAGCGTCGTCGAATCGGTGACAACATGGAGCTCAGGTTTATTATCTGCCCAGCGAACGGGTAGCCAGGTACACCCTTTCAGCGAGGGAAGCTGCTGGCAGGCGATCTCCGCAGAGCTTGTCGTGAGCTGCGGGATATCATCACTGGCAATTAACCCAGCCTCATGCTGCTGAAAGTCCGGGCCCCATTCCAGGCGTAAATAATTGAGGTCTGCCTTCATCATTGAAGGCTCTGTTGCATACAGCGCCAGGCTAAACTGCCCTACAATCTGGCTGCTAAATTCGTCCATCTTGGGCGCTTCGGTAGTGATCAGAAGATCCAGCTGGCGCTCGTGGAGTTGCTTTACCAGCGACTGACGTTGCGCAATTCGGGCCTCGAACTGTAGATGGTTATGCGAGCGATACAGTCGCGTAAGCCACTGGCTGAGCATGCATTCCCAAAGAGACGCGCTGGCTCCTATGGAGAATTCATTATGTCGGGAAGTGTGCGCAACCTCCTTTCGCGCCGCCTGCCAGGTATTCATCAAGGTTTCTGCATACGGCAGCAGTTTTTCACCGGCCGGCGTTAAGCGGATATTGTTGCGATGACGGGTGAACAGATTCACACCCAGTTGATTTTCCAGCTGTCGAATACGAAAACTGACTGCTGACTGCGTCAGGTAAAGGGCTTCAGCGGCTCGCCCAAAGTGTCGCGTTCTGCTCACTTCGAGGAAAGTTTTTAGCAATTCCGTATCCACATCTTTCTCCACAAAATTATTTGTCGTTATGATTTAAATGTTTTGTTTTACACTCTGTCAAGCGTAACTAATACTCCGCGCCATAAATAGCTCGGCCAAAGAATTAGGAGCGTGTAGGATGGCGGAAAGCTTTACGACGACTAATCGTTTTTTCGACAATAAACATTATCCGCGCGGGTTCTCTCGTCACGGCGATTTCACTATCAAAGAAGCTCAACTTCTTGAGCGCCATGGTTATGCCTTTAACGAGCTGGATCTGGGTAAACGTGAACCAGCAACCGAAGACGAAAAACAGTTTGTCTCTGTTTGCCGTGGTGAGCGTGAGCCGCAGTCTGATGCAGAACGTGTATGGATCAAGTATATGGCTCGCATCAAGCGTCCTAAGCGTTTCCATACGCTGTCCGGCGGTAAGCCGCAGATGGAAGGTGCTGAAGACTACACCGAGTCTGACGACTAAGAAGAGAAGGGGCTACGGCCCCTTTTTTTATGCCAGCATTTTTTGCAGATGCAGCAGCAAGCGATCTATCGCCCGATAGCTAAGTGCCTCCTGCAAATGTCGCCTCTCAATTCCTGTGCAACCCTCCACGTCGGCGATAGTACGCGCTACTTTTAACAAACGCTGCCATGCGCGAATGGATAGCCCAAAACGCGTCAGCGTTTCTTCCAGCCAGCCTGCATCCTCCGCGGTGAGAGAACAGAATTGTCGGATCCCGGCGTTATCCAGCCGGGCATTCAGCGTGTTCTGACGAGCATACTGCCGCGCCTGCGCCGTAATGACGCGTTCCCGCACGACTGCCGAACTTTCGCCTTTCAAACCGGTTTGCCTCAGCAGGCCGGGAGGAGGCAGAGGGATCTCCAGCGATAAATCAAAACGGTCAAGAAAGGGCCCGGACAGCTTACTCAGGTAACGCAGCGTCTGCTCCGGCGTGCAGCGGTTATGGTTACCCTGATAATGGCCCGTTGGGCTGGGGTTCATCGCGGCCACCAGCTGAAACCGCGCTGGATAGCTTATTTTGGCTCGTGTACGAGAGAGATGGATCTCGCCAGATTCAATCGGTTCCCGCAGCGCATCCAGCACGCGGCGTTCAAACTCGGGTAATTCATCCAGAAACAGGATACCGTTGTGCGCCAGTGAGATTTCACCCGGTCCTGGAATTGACCCTCCGCCCACCATGGCGGTGAGAGACGCGCTGTGATGGGGAGAGCGAAAAGGGCGGCGGCGCCACTGATTATGCAGCGACGTTGCGCTGACCAGGCTGAAAATCGCGGCGCTTTCGAGCGCTTCGTGATTATTGAGGGGCGGCAGCAGGCCGCTTAACCTGCTCGCCAGCATCGTTTTACCCGTGCCTGGCGGACCGATAAGCAGCAGATTATGCCCACCCGCGGCGGTTATCTCTAACGCCCGCTTACCCTGATCCTGACCCATAATATCGCTGAGGTCATCGGGCGAATCTGGCACCGCCTCGTCACTCTCCTGCGGTTCGGCAAGCTCGTGTCGGCCTTCCAGCCAGGCGCAAACCTCCTGTAAATGACCCGCTACCAGACACCCCTTTTCGGCGATAAGGCTGACTTCAGAGGCATTTTCATTGGCTACAATGATTTGTCTCCCTGCGCGTATGGCTTCAAGCGCACCCGAGATAGCGCCGGGAACGCCTCTTAACGCGCCTGTAAGCGCTAATTCACCTACGAACTCGCAGGAGCTTAACGTCGGGGTGTTGAGCTGTTCAGAAGCCGCGAGAAGCGCTATAGCAATAGGTAAATCATATCGCCCGCCCTCCTTTGGTAAATCAGCAGGCGCCAGATTAATGGTGATCTTCTTCGCGGGAAAAGCATAACCGCTATTGATGATTGCACTGCGTACGCGATCCCTCGCCTCTTTGACGGTCGTTTCGGGTAAGCCGACAAGCGTCAGTCCGGGCAGTCCATTACTTAAATGGACCTCCACAGAAATAAGCGGTGCCTTCACTCCGATAGCCGCGCGTGTATAAACAACAGACAGTGACATAAGCACCTCCCTGGCGATGACTATGCCAGTAAGGTTGCGCACTGTTTAGCGTTGAATGACCGAATTACGGCGCGCGTTCCTACTTTTTCGCGACAAACTGCAATCATTGCACGATTGCGGAACTGGCCTCGCAGAAAAGAAATGACGCGCGTTTTGCCTGCGGGAACCAGGCGAAAAAATGAAAAAACTTCATTTCCATTTTTTCCCTATATAAAACAAAGGTTTTAATAGAAATAGTTTGCCTGCTACAGAAATTCGCCATAAAAAAATCTTGTGTCATATGAAATATCTGTGGTAACTCTTTAGGTATTCCTTCGAACAAGATGCAAAAAGAACAGAAAATGACAGCCCTTCTACTAGTGATTAGCCTGGTCGTGATTAGCGTGGTGGTGATTATTATCCCACCGTGCGGGGCTGCACTTGGACGAGGAAAGGCTTAAGAATCAAGCCTTAACGAACTAAGACCCCCGCACCGAAAGGTCCGGGGGTTTTTTTATGACTAAAAAACTTAAATGAGGAGCAGAGAATGACCACTAGCACAAAATTCTGTTTCTCCAGATTTATGACGGGGAACTAACTATGAATGGGGCACAATGGGTAGTACATGCGTTGCGCGCGCAGGGAGTCGAAACCGTATTCGGTTATCCGGGTGGCGCAATTATGCCGATTTACGATGCACTGTATGACGGCGGCGTGGAGCACCTCTTGTGCCGACATGAGCAGGGCGCAGCAATGGCAGCTATCGGCTATGCCCGCGCGACCGGGAAAACCGGCGTGTGTATGGCGACCTCCGGTCCGGGTGCAACTAACCTGATTACCGGCCTGGCTGACGCACTGCTCGACTCCGTTCCCGTGGTGGCGATCACTGGCCAGGTGGCCTCTCCATTCATCGGTACCGATGCCTTCCAGGAAGTTGACGTGCTTGGCTTATCCCTGGCCTGCACCAAACACAGCTTCCTCGTTCAGTCCCTCGAAGAGCTGCCGCGCGTGATGGCCGAAGCGTTCGAAGTTGCCAGCTCTGGCCGTCCGGGCCCGGTTCTGGTTGATATCCCGAAAGATATCCAGGTCGCGCTCGGCGATCTGGAGCCGCACTTCTCCACCGTGGAAAGCGACGATGCGTTTCCGCACGCGGAGGTTGAAGAGGCGCGTCAGATGATGGCGCAGGCGAAGCAGCCGATGCTGTACGTAGGCGGCGGTGTGGGCATGGCCCAGGCCGTCCCGGCGCTTCGCGCGTTTATCGCCACCACGCAAATTCCCGCCACCTGCACGCTGAAAGGTCTGGGTGCGGTAGAGGCGGATTACCCGTACTACCTCGGCATGCTGGGCATGCACGGCACCAAAGCGGCTAACCTGGCGGTGCAGGAGTGCGACGTGCTTATCGCTGTCGGAGCGCGTTTTGACGACCGCGTCACCGGCAAGCTGAATACCTTCGCGCCGAATGCCAAAGTCATCCATATGGATATCGATCCGGCGGAAATGAACAAGCTGCGTCAGGCGCACGTCGCGCTGCAGGGCGATCTCAACGCGCTGTTACCGGCGCTGGCACAGCCGCTGGAGATCGGCGCATGGCGCCAGCACACCGCAGACATGCGCGCTGAACATGCCTGGCGTTACGACCATCCCGGCGAGGCCATCTACGCGCCGCTGCTGTTGAAGCAGTTGTCCGACCGTAAACCGGCAGACAGCGTGGTGACAACGGACGTGGGCCAGCACCAGATGTGGTCAGCCCAGCACATGACCTACACCCGCCCGGAAAACTTCATCACCTCCAGCGGCCTGGGCACGATGGGCTTCGGCCTGCCTGCTGCCGTGGGTGCACAGGTTGCCCGCCCGAACGATACCGTTATCTGTATCTCCGGTGACGGCTCCTTCATGATGAACGTCCAGGAGCTCGGCACCGTTAAGCGCAAGCAGTTGCCGCTGAAGATCGTATTGCTCGATAACCAGCGTCTGGGGATGGTGCGTCAGTGGCAGCAGCTGTTCTTCCAGGAGCGTTACAGCGAAACGACCCTCACCGATAACCCCGATTTTCTGACTCTGGCCAGCGCCTTCGGTATCCCTGGCCAGCACATCACCCGTAAAGACCAGGTTGAAGCGGCACTCGACACCATGCTGTCAAGCGAAGGGCCTTACCTGCTTCATGTCTCAATCGACGAGCTTGAGAACGTCTGGCCGTTGGTACCGCCCGGTGCCAGTAACTCACAAATGCTGGAGAAATTATCATGATGCAACATCAGGTCGCCGTGCAGGCTCGCTTCAACCCGGAAACGTTAGAACGCGTTTTGCGCGTGGTCCGTCATCGCGGTTTTCAAATTTGCGCAATGAATATGGAAACGGCCACCGACGCGCAAAACATCAGTATCGAATTAACCGTTGCCAGCCCGCGGCCGGTCGACTTACTGTTTAGTCAGTTATCAAAGTTGGTAGACGTTGCCCATGTTGCCATCTGCCAGAGCACAACCACATCACAACAAATCCGCGCTTAAGCGTGACAGGACGAAAAAATGACGACAAAAAAAGCTGATTACATTTGGTTCAATGGTGAGATGGTTCGCTGGGAGGACGCGAAGGTCCACGTGATGTCCCACGCGCTGCACTACGGTACCTCCGTTTTTGAAGGCATCCGTTGCTACGATTCTCACAAAGGGCCAGTGGTGTTCCGCCATCGCGAACACATGCAGCGTCTGCATGACTCAGCCAAAATTTATCGTTTCCCGGTCTCTCAAAGCGTGGATGAGCTGATGGAAGCCTGCCGCGAGGTGATTCGCAAGAACAACCTCACCAGCGCCTATATTCGTCCGCTGGTCTTCGTGGGCGACGTCGGCATGGGCGTAAACCCGCCAGCCGGTTACAGCACCGATGTGATCATTGCCGCGTTCCCGTGGGGCGCCTATCTGGGTGCGGAAGCGCTGGATCAGGGGATCGACGCCATGGTGTCTTCCTGGAACCGCGTTGCGCCTAACACCATTCCAACCGCCGCTAAAGCGGGCGGTAACTACCTCTCCTCACTGCTGGTCGGCAGCGAAGCGCGCCGCCACGGCTATCAGGAAGGTATCGCACTCGACGTCAATGGCTACATCTCCGAAGGCGCGGGCGAAAACCTGTTCGAAGTGAAAGACGGCATTCTGTTCACCCCGCCGTTTACCTCCTCCGCGCTGCCGGGCATCACCCGTGACGCGATCATCAGGCTGGCGAAAGACCTCGGTATCGAAGTGCGCGAGCAGGTGCTGTCCCGCGAATCCCTGTATCTGGCCGATGAAGTCTTTATGTCCGGTACCGCGGCTGAAATCACGCCGGTGCGCAGCGTAGACGGGATCCAGGTGGGCGAAGGCCGCTGTGGTCCGGTCACCAAACGCATTCAGCAGGCGTTCTTCGGCCTCTTCACCGGCGAAACAGAAGACAAATACGGCTGGTTGGATCAGGTTAATCACTAAATATAAATTTGGGACGGCTCGCACCGTCCCACTGCATAGTCAGACGGGAGTAAATAAAGCATGCCTAAGTATCGTTCAGCCACCACCACCCACGGTCGTAACATGGCGGGTGCCCGCGCGCTCTGGCGCGCCACCGGAATGACCGACGCCGATTTCGGCAAGCCGATTATCGCCGTGGTGAACTCCTTCACCCAGTTTGTACCCGGCCACGTACACCTGCGCGACCTCGGTAAACTGGTAGCCGAACAAATCGAAGCCTCCGGCGGCGTGGCAAAAGAGTTCAACACCATTGCGGTGGATGACGGTATCGCGATGGGGCACGGGGGCATGCTCTATTCACTGCCGTCGCGCGAGCTGATTGCCGACTCGGTGGAGTACATGGTCAACGCCCACTGCGCCGATGCGATGGTCTGTATCTCGAACTGCGATAAAATCACCCCGGGGATGCTGATGGCCTCCCTGCGCCTGAACATTCCGGTGATCTTCGTCTCCGGCGGCCCGATGGAAGCGGGAAAAACCAAGCTTTCCGACAAAATCATCAAGCTCGACCTGGTCGACGCGATGATTCAGGGCGCGGATCCGAAAGTGTCTGACGAGCAGAGCGACCAGGTGGAACGCTCCGCGTGCCCGACCTGCGGCTCCTGTTCCGGGATGTTCACGGCTAACTCCATGAACTGCCTGACCGAAGCGCTGGGCCTCTCTCAGCCGGGCAACGGTTCGCTGCTGGCAACCCATGCCGACCGTAAGCAGCTGTTCCTGAATGCCGGTAAGCGCATCGTTGAGCTGACGAAACGCTACTACGAGCAGGACGACGCCAGCGCGCTGCCGCGCAACATCGCCAGCAAGGCCGCGTTTGAGAACGCCATGACGCTGGATATCGCCATGGGCGGCTCCACCAACACCGTCCTGCACCTGCTGGCCGCCGCGCAGGAAGCCGAAATCGACTTCACCATGAGCGATATCGACAAGCTCTCCCGCAAAGTGCCGCAGCTGTGTAAAGTCGCGCCGAGTACCCAGAAATATCATATGGAAGACGTACACCGCGCGGGCGGCGTCATCGGCATTCTCGGCGAGCTGGATCGCGCCGGGCTGCTGAACCGTGACGTGAAAAACGTGCTTGGCCTGACGCTGCCGGAGTCGCTGGACCAGTACGACGTGATGCTGACCAAAGACGAAGCGGTTAAAAACATGTTCCGCGCCGGTCCTGCCGGTATTCGCACCACGCAGGCGTTCTCGCAGGATTGTCGCTGGGACACGCTGGATAACGATCGCGCCGAAGGCTGCATCCGCTCGCTGGAACACGCCTACAGCAAAGACGGCGGCCTGGCCGTGCTGTACGGCAACTTCGCGGAAAACGGCTGCATCGTGAAAACCGCAGGCGTGGACGACAGCATCCTGAAGTTCACCGGTCCGGCAAAAGTGTACGAAAGCCAGGACGAGGCGGTAGAGGCCATCCTCGGCGGCAAAGTGGTGGAGGGCGACGTGGTGGTCATCCGCTATGAAGGGCCGAAAGGCGGTCCTGGCATGCAGGAGATGCTCTACCCAACCACCTTCCTGAAATCCATGGGCCTTGGCAAAGCGTGTGCGCTGATCACCGACGGTCGTTTCTCCGGCGGCACGTCTGGCCTCTCCATCGGCCACGTTTCCCCGGAAGCGGCAAGCGGCGGCAACATCGCGATCATCGAAGATGGCGACCTCATTGAAATCGACATTCCGAATCGCGGCATTCAGCTCAGGCTGAGCGACCAGGAAATTGCGGCCCGTCGTGAAGCGCAGGAAGCGCGCGGCGACAAAGCCTGGACGCCGAAAGATCGCCAGCGTGAGGTCTCCTTCGCCCTGCGCGCTTACGCGAGCCTTGCCACCAGTGCAGATAAAGGCGCGGTGCGCGATAAATCTAAACTTGGGGGCTAATGATGGCCGAGTCACAACCCTTATCCGCCGCCCCCGAGGGGGCGGAATATTTAAGAGCGGTGCTGCGCGCGCCGGTCTATGAAGCCGTACAGGTCACGCCCCTGCAAAAAATGGAAAAACTCTCCTCGCGCCTCGACAACGTGATCCTGGTGAAGCGCGAAGACCGCCAGCCGGTGCACAGCTTCAAGCTGCGCGGCGCCTACGCGATGATGGCCGGGCTGACGGACGAGCAAAAAGCGCGCGGCGTGATTACCGCCTCGGCGGGCAACCACGCGCAGGGCGTGGCGTTCTCCTCTGCCCGTTTAGGGCTGAAGGCGCTGATCGTGATGCCGGTCGCTACCGCGGATATCAAGGTCGACGCGGTGCGCGGGTTCGGCGGCGAAGTGCTGCTCCACGGCGCCAACTTCGACGAAGCGAAAGCCAAAGCGATCGAGCTGGCGCAGCAGCAGGGCTTTACCTGGGTGCCGCCGTTCGACCATCCGATGGTGATTGCCGGACAGGGCACGCTGGCGCTTGAGCTGCTGCAGCAGGACGCCCATCTCGACCGCGTCTTCGTCCCGGTCGGCGGGGGCGGCTTAGCCGCGGGCGTGGCGGTGCTGATCAAACAGCTGATGCCGCAGATCAAGGTCATCGCCGTTGAAGCGGAAGATTCTGCCTGCCTGAAGGCGGCGCTGGATGCCGGACATCCGGTGGATCTGCCGCGCGTCGGGCTGTTTGCCGAGGGCGTGGCGGTGAAACGCATTGGCGATGAAACGTTCCGTCTGTGCCAGGAGTATCTCGACGATATCGTCACCGTCGACAGCGACGCAATCTGTGCGGCGATGAAAGATCTCTTCGAGGACGTGCGTGCGGTGGCGGAACCGTCCGGCGCGCTGGCGCTGGCGGGCATGAAAAAGTACGTTGCCCGGCACAACATTCGCGGCGAACGTCTGGCGCACGTGCTGTCTGGTGCCAACGTGAACTTCCACGGCCTGCGCTACGTTTCCGAGCGCTGCGAGCTGGGTGAACAGCGTGAAGCGCTGCTGGCAGTGACCATCCCGGAAGAGAAGGGCAGCTTCCTGAAGTTCTGCCAGCTGCTGGGCGGCCGCTCGGTGACGGAGTTTAACTACCGCTTCGCCGATGCCAAAGACGCCTGTATTTTTGTCGGCGTGCGTCTGAGCCGCGGCGTGGAGGAGCGCAAAGAGATCCTCAGCCTGCTGCATGAAGGCGGCTACAGCGTGGTCGATCTCTCTGACGATGAAATGGCGAAGCTGCATGTGCGTTATATGGTCGGCGGTCGTCCGTCGAAGCCGCTAAAGGAGCGCCTGTTCAGCTTCGAGTTCCCGGAATCGCCGGGCGCGCTGCTCAGGTTCCTGCACACGCTGGGCACGCACTGGAACATCTCGCTGTTCCACTACCGCAGCCACGGCACCGACTACGGCCGCGTGCTGGCGGCGTTCGAGCTGGGCGATCACGAGCCGGATTTCGAAACGCGCCTGAACGAGCTGGGCTATGAGTGTCACGACGAAACCCACAACCCGGCGTTCCGCTTTTTCCTGGCGGGCTAGTGGTTCGGCAGAATGTTCCAGAACGCATCGATAAGCGGCTCATGCAGCCGCTTTTTTTGTGCGCACACGCCAAGCTCGAACGGCGTCTTCTCGTCGCTGCGCTCCAGAATCATCACGCGGTTGCGCACCGGCTCCGGGCTGTTTTCCAGCACCACTTCCGGCAGCAGCGCCACGCCGCAGCCGAGCGCCACCATTGACACCATCGCCTCATGGCCGCTGACCGTGGCGTAAATCGACGGGTTGCTGATCTTCTGACGGCGGAACCACAGCTCAATGCGGCGGCGCACCGGGCCCTGATCGGCCATGATAAACGGCACCGTCGACCAGTCCGGTTTCTCCACCGAGACCTGATTACGCACCGGGCAGGGCAGCGCCGGGGCAATCAGCACCACCGCCAGATTCTCCAGCATCGAGAATGCCACCGCGCCCGGCAGCGTTTCGGGCTTCCCGGCGATGGCGAGATCCGCTTCGCCCGTCACCACTTTTTCCATCGCGTCGGCGGCGTCGCCCGTGGTGAGCTTAATTTCAACCGACGGATGCGCCGCGCGGAAGCGGTCAAGGATGGGGGGAAGATGGCTGTAGGCGGCAGTTACGGAGCAGAAAATATGCAGCTCGCCGGAGAGTGACGGTCCCTGCTGGTCGATGGTGTGCCGCAGCTGCTGATACTGCAGCAACGTCTGCTGGGCAAAGATGCGCAGCTCCTCACCGGCCTCCGTGAGCGTGACGGTGCGGTTATCGCGCACGAACAGCGGCTGGCCAAGGTCTTCTTCAAGGCGCTGGATCTGGCGCGAAAGCGTGGAGGGGCTAACGTGCATCGCCCGGGCGCTGCGGCCAAAGTGACGGCTTTCCGCCAGATGCAGGAACATTTTCAAATCGCGTAAATCCACCGATTCCACTCCCTCTTTTTATATTGCAAAAATTGCAACATGACGTTGTGAATATATCAATTTCCGCAATAAATTTCCTGTTGTAATGTGGGTACATTCTCGCTGAAACGCGAACCGAACAATAAGACACACAACATCACGAGGTATCACCCATGGCTAACTACTTTAATACACTGAACCTGCGCCAGCAGCTGGCGCAGCTGGGCAAATGCCGCTTCATGGCGCGCGATGAATTTGCCGATGGCGCGAGCTACCTTCAGGGTAAAAAAGTGGTCATCGTCGGCTGTGGCGCGCAGGGTCTGAACCAGGGCCTGAACATGCGTGACTCCGGGCTGGATATCGCCTACGCCCTGCGCAAAGAAGCGATTGCTGAGAAGCGCGCTTCATGGCGTAAAGCGACCGAAAACGGCTTTAAAGTGGGTACCTACGAAGAGCTGATCCCGCAGGCGGATCTGGTGGTAAACCTGACGCCAGACAAGCAGCACTCTGACGTTGTGCGTTCCGTACAGCCGCTGATGAAAGACGGCGCCGCGCTGGGTTACTCCCACGGCTTCAACATCGTTGAAGTGGGCGAGCAGATCCGTAAAGACATCACCGTGGTGATGGTGGCACCGAAATGCCCGGGTACGGAAGTACGCGAAGAGTACAAGCGTGGCTTCGGCGTGCCGACGCTGATCGCGGTTCACCCGGAAAACGATCCAAAAGGCGAAGGCATGGCCATTGCCAAAGCATGGGCAGCGGCTACCGGCGGCCACCGTGCGGGCGTGCTGGAATCCTCCTTCGTTGCTGAAGTGAAGTCTGACCTGATGGGCGAGCAGACCATTCTGTGCGGCATGCTCCAGGCCGGCTCCCTGCTGTGCTTCGACAAGCTGGTGGAAGAGGGCACCGACCCGGCATACGCGGAAAAACTGATTCAGTTCGGCTGGGAAACCATCACCGAAGCGCTGAAGCAGGGCGGCATTACGCTGATGATGGACCGCCTGTCCAACCCGGCAAAACTGCGCGCGTTCGCACTCTCTGAACAGCTGAAAACCATCATGGCGCCGCTGTTCCAGAAACACATGGACGACATCATCTCCGGTGAGTTCTCCTCCGGCATGATGGCGGACTGGGCGAACGACGATAAAAAACTGCTGACCTGGCGTGAAGAAACCGGTAAAACCGCGTTCGAAACGGCGCCACAGTTCGACGGTAAAATCAGCGAGCAGGAGTACTTCGATAAAGGCGTACTGATGATCGCGATGGTGAAAGCGGGCGTTGAGCTGGCGTTCGAAACCATGGTGGATTCCGGCATCATCGAGGAGTCTGCGTACTACGAATCACTGCACGAGCTGCCGCTGATCGCGAACACCATCGCCCGTAAGCGTCTGTACGAAATGAACGTGGTTATCTCTGATACCGCAGAATACGGCAACTACCTGTTCTCTTACGCCTGCGTACCGCTGCTGAAAGAGTTCATGACCACCCTGCAGGCTGGCGATCTGGGCAAGGCTATTGCGGAAGGTGCGGTAGACAACGCGCAGCTGCGTGACGTAAACGAAGCCATTCGCAGCCACGAAATCGAGAAAGTGGGCCAGAAACTGCGCGGCTACATGACCGACATGAAGCGTATCGCGGTAGCAGGCTAACAACGACGAATCGGGTGGCGCAAGCCACCCGACTTGCTTTTAGCTACGCAGTATCGCGCCGGGATATCCCAGCTGGCGCCACGCCTCATACACCACCACCGACACCGCATTCGACAGGTTCATGCTGCGGCTGTCCGGCATCATCGGAATACGAATTTTTTGTTCAGCCGGTAAAGCATCAAGAATAGTGGCCGGCAGGCCGCGGGTTTCCGGGCCAAACATCAGATAATCCCCATCCTGATAGCTTACCGCGCTGTGCGCTGGCGTGCCTTTTGTGGTCAGGGCGAACATGCGCTGCGGCTTCTCTGCTTCCAGAAACGCGGCGTAATCGTGATGGCGAACCACGGCGGTAAATTCATGATAATCCAGCCCCGCGCGGCGCAGGCGTTTGTCGTCCCACGTAAAGCCCATCGGCTCAATAATGTGCAGACGAAAACCGGTGTTGGCGCACAGGCGGATGATATTGCCGGTATTGGGTGGAATTTCTGGTTCGAATAAAACGATGTTAAGCATGCTGCCCCCTTAATTGCGGGGGCAGAATAGCAGAAAAGAGAGCGACTAGGCGACGCCGGGTTCATGCGCGCGGCAGCGCAGCATTTTGTAGCAGGTGGCCGCCGCGGCCACGAGGGCGGGCACGCTGAGGATCATTAAAATACTGTCCGCCTGCCACTGCATGGAAAGCAGCTGGGCGCTGGTCATGGTTCCCGCCACGCCGCCAAAGCGGCCGATCCCCTGCATCCAGGCGATGCCCGTCGCGCGGCATTCGGTAGGGTAAAAGGTGGCGGCCAGGGTTTGCATTCCCGACTGTGCGCCGTTCATCGCGATCCCCATCAGGAAAATTAAGCCGCCAAACAGGGCGATATGGTTATGCTCAAGGCCAAGCAAAAGAATGAGGCCCATCGTCAACACGAATCCTCCGGCGACCACCTTGTGTGCTTCCCAGCGGTCCATCATCCAGCCCGCAAGCAGAATGCCTGCGGTACCGCCGAAGGTGAACAGCGAGGTGAGCCAGGCGGATTCCGCCAGCGCATAGCCCATCCCCTGCATCAGCGTCGGCATCCAGCTAAGCAGGACGTAGTAAATGACCAGCCCCATAAAATAAGTCACCCACAGCATCAGCGTGCCGGGAAGCCAGGGCATGGAAAAAAGCTGTGCCACGCTCCCCTTTTTAGCGGCAACCTTTTCCTCCGCCAGGAAAAAGCCCGTGACGCCGTCAAGCGTGCTGCGGGCAAACCGGCCGGCGATGCGGCGAACCTGCACGACGTCTTTCCCGCGCTGCACCAGAAACTTCACCGACTCCGGCAACAGCAGCGCCAGCAGCAGCGTTAAGATCAGCGGAGCAATCGCGCCGGTCAGCAGCACGCTTCGCCAGCCGTGGTGAGGGATAAGCCAGGAAGAGATCGCGCCGCCGCCTGCCGCACCCAGAGGGAAACCGCAGTACATGGTATTAATCGCCATGGCGCGGCAGCGCCTGGGGGCAAACTCTGAGATCAGCGTGATGGCGTTAGGCATCGCGGCGCCGAGCCCCAGGCCCGTCAGGAACCGCCACAGCGTCAGGGTATTCAGGCTTTGCGCCCAGGCCGTGCCCAGGCTCGCAAGGCCGAAGAACAGGCACGAAAAGATCAGCACGCGCTTGCGCCCCATCCGGTCCGATACCGGACCTGCTATAAGCGCCCCGAGCGACAGCCCCAGCAGCGCCGCGCTCAGCACCGGCCCCAGATCCTGTTTTTGTATACCCCACTCCGCCGACAGCGTCGGCGCGATGTAACCCATCGCGGCGGTATCGAAACCATCGATTGCCAGAACCAGAAAGCCCAGCACAATAAGAAGCCAGTGAAACCCTGAAAAGCGACTTTCATCGATCACCTGCTGAATATCCACCCGACCTGAATACGTCATACGCTCCCCTCCGATGTAATGTTGTTTTTGTGTTCTTGTATTTGCTTGTCTATACAATTGCGGAGAGGCGTGGCGTGTCAAATTTTCTTATCCAGAATGTTACGTAGGTGTTATTTTCGACAAAAAAAGCGCCCGAGGGGGAGTCGGGCGCCTGAGAAACGTATATCAACTAAAAACGATCAGGCCGCGTTCTCCTGGGAAAGGGGAGCCAGCGCCGCCGGCAGCTTGCTGAGTTCCTGCACCAGCGAATCCTTGCTGATTTCTTTTATCGTCTTCGCGCCGGTCAGGGTCATCGCCACCTTCATCTCTTTCTCAATGAGGTTCAGCAGGTTCGCCACGCCCGCCTGGCCGCTGGTGGCCAGCGCGTACAGATAGGCCCGGCCCAGCAGCACGCTGTCGGCGCCGAGGGCAATCATGCGCACCACGTCCAGCCCGTTGCGGATGCCGCTGTCGGCCAGGATCGCGATATCGCCCTTCACCGCATCGGCAATGGCGGGCAGCGCGCGGGCGGAAGAGAGCACGCCGTCGAGCTGGCGTCCGCCGTGGTTAGAGACCACGATCCCGTCCGCGCCGAAGCGCACCGCGTCGCGCGCATCTTCCGGATCGAGGATCCCTTTGATCACCATCGGGCCGTCCCAGAATTCGCGGATCCACTCCAGGTCCTTCCACGAGATCGACGGATCGAAGTTATTTGCCAGCCAGCCGATGTAATCCTCAAGCCCGGTCGGTTTACCGAGGTAGGCCGAAATATTGCCCAGATCGTGCGGACGACCGTTCAGGCCTACGTCCCACGCCCACTGCGGATGCGTTACCGCCTGCCAGTAGCGGCGCAGGGCGGCGTTCGGGCCGCTCATGCCGGAGTGCGCGTCGCGGTATCGCGCGCCGGGCGTTGGCATATCGACGGTAAAGACCAGCGTTGAGCAGCCCGCCGCTTTGGCGCGCTCAAGCGCGTTACGCATAAAGCCGCGATCGCGCAGGACGTACAGCTGGAACCACATCGGGCGCTTGATGGTCGGCGCGACCTCTTCAATCGGGCAGACGGACACGGTGGAAAGGGTAAACGGAATGCCTTTGGCATCCGCCGCGGCGGCAGCCTGCACTTCGCCACGACGGGCGTACATACCGCATAGGCCAACGGGCGCAAGGGCCACCGGCATGGAGAGCGTCTCGTTAAACAGTTTTGTCTCAAGGCTCAGGTCAGACATATTCTTCAGCACGCGCTGGCGCAGGGCCACTTCCGAGAGATCTTCCACGTTGCGGCGCAGGGTGTATTCGGCATACGCCCCGCCGTCGATGTAGTGAAAGAGGAACGGCGGCAAAATGCGCTGCGCCGCGGCGCGGTAGTCACTGGCTGCTGAAATAATCATGCTTTGTTCTCCCTGGAAATATCACTGTCGCCGGGCAGACGGGTAATACGCGCCTGTCGGGCCTGATCTTCATCGAATCGTTTAATGGTGGTGTGCACGAAGCCCAGGTGCGCCATCATCGCCTTACGCGCGGCTTCGGCATCGCCGGCCAGAATGGCGTTGAGCACCGCCTCGTGCTGTTCGGTCAGCTGAGCAAACACGGGCGGAACCAGATACATGCGCTGGCGGCTCTGCTTCACGGAGGATTGCAGCAGGTCGAAGAACCCGCGCATGGTTTGCAGCAGCACCACGTTGTGCGACGCCTCGGCAATCGCCAGATGAAAACGCACGTCGGCCTGGGAGGCGATATCGGGGTCGCTGCTTTGCGTGGCCTCGAAGCAGGCTTTGAGCTTCTCTTTGTCGGCCTCGGTTGCCCGCATCGCCGCATGCCATGCGGTACTGGTTTCGATGGCGTGGCGCGCTTCGAGGATGTCAAAGCTGTAGTCCGGGTCGTTTTCCATCAGCGTTTTCAGCGGCTGAACGATGTTTTGCTCGGACCAGTCATCATGCTGCCAGCGCACGAAGGTGCCGCCGCCGCGACGGCTCAGCAGCACCCCTTCGCTGACCAGCGTCGCCAGCGCTTCGCGCAGCGAATTACGCGAAACGCCAAGCTGGGCGGCAAGCTGGCGCTCGGCGGGCAATCTCATGCCCGCCTCCAGCTGTTGTTCTTCAATCAGCGCCCGCACGCGAGTGGCAATCTCGTCGGACAGGCGTCTGGGCATCACTATCATGGGATCATCCAGGTTAAGACATAGGCCTGCAGGGTGGTAATAACGCCCACCATGCAGGTAAATATCAGGCTGTGCTTAACGGTAAAGCGGAACAGATCCGACTCTTTACCCACCAGTCCCACCGCGGCACAGGCAATGGCGATGGACTGCGGGGAGATCATTTTGCCGGTCACGCCGCCGGTGGTGTTCGCCGCGACCAGCAGCACATCCGAGACGCCAATCTGCTGCGCGGCCGTTGCCTGCAGGGCGGCAAACAGGGCGTTTGAGGACGTATCTGAACCGGTCAGGAACACCCCCAGCCAGCCGAGGAACGGCGAGAAGAAGGTAAACGCGTGTCCGGTGTGCGCCAGGGCGAGCGCCAGCGTCGACGACAGGCCGGAGTAGTTCGAGATAAACGCGAACGCCAGCACCATGCCGATGGAGTAAATCGGCAGCATCAGCTCTTTAATCGTCGCCGCAAAGGTCTGCACGGCGGCGGCCGGCTTCATGCGCAGCCACACCACGGAAAGGATAGCCGCAAACAGAATGGCCGTACCGGTTGCCGAGAACCAGTCAAACTTAAACACCGCCGCATACGGCGTGGCGTCGTGCACCACCGGCGGCATGCGGGCGACCATTTTGTCGAGGAACGGCACGGAGATGTTAATCACCATGTCGTACAGCGCGCCGCCCGGGGCGAACAGGGCCTTAAACGGCGGGATGCTCCACAGCGTTACGGTGGCGGTCAGGAACAGGAACGGTGACCACGCGCGGACGATCTGCCCGGCGGTATAACCCGTGCGGGCGAGCGTCTGATCCACGTGCGACGCGCCCATATCGGCAAAGCGGAAGATGCGCACCGGCTGCCAGCGTTTCAGGAACAGCGTCAGACAGACCAGCGACACCAGGGAAGAGATGATGTCCGGCAGCTCAGGCCCAAGGAAGTTGGAGCTGAGATACTGGGCAATCGCGAACGAACCGCCCGCCACCATTACCGCAGGCCAGGTCTCCTTCACGCCGCGCCAGCCGTCCATAATCGCCATGATCCAGAACAGCACGATAATGGTCAGGAACGGCAGCTGGCGGCCAACCATCTGGCCAATCTCAAAGCTGTCCAGCCCGGTCACCTGTCCGGCCACCAGAATCGGAATACCCATCGCGCCAAACGCCACCGGCGCGGTGTTCACGATCAGGCACAGGCCAGCGGCATACAGCGGATTAAAGCCCAGCCCGACCAGCAGCGCGGCGGTGATCGCCACCGGCGCGCCAAACCCTGCCGCCCCTTCAAGGAACGCCCCGAAGGAGAAGCCGACTATCAGCATCTGTAAACGCTGGTCCGGCGTAATGGAGAGAATCGACGAGCGAATGATGTCGAACTGCCCCGTTTTCACCGAAATTTTGTAGACAAAGACCGCGGCGATGATGATCCACGCAATCGGCCACAGGCCGTAGAAGAAGCCATACACCACGGAGGCCAGCGCGCGATCGACCGGCATTTTGTAGAAAAACAGCGCCACCAGCAGGGCGATGGCAACGGTATACGTCGCGGCGAGGTAGCCCTTCAGCTTGAGCTTAATCAGCGCAAAGAAGAAGAACAGGATCGGAAGCGATGCGATCAGGCTGGAAAGCCAGATATTCCCGGCCGGATCGTAGTTTTGTTGCCAGAGGCTCATGCAGGTCTCCTGAGGACCACACGGCTTGCGCTGCGGGTGAGTCTCCGCTCATCTCTGCGTCACACGCTGTGTAAAAGTGGTCCATCCAATATTGTGATGTAGGGGTAATGACAATGAATGGTTAATCAAGTGTTGCTATTCAGCAATACTTTTGTGAAGTGAAGCAGTAAAACTGTGAAGGATGGTTCGCTTTGGAGTCGATTGGTAGGACCAAAAGGCCTGCGCAGATCGTTCATTTATGACGCAGACGTAGGCTGCGGGTTGAGCAGCGTTCCGCCACCGTGGGCGGGCACGGCGGGTAAAATATGATGATAAAAATGCCTGTTTGCGCTATTTACGTTAAGCGCCTAAGATGGATTTGTTTTATTTTAGTTTACGATAAAGGGACAATTTGTAAACTGCATGATTTATTTAAGAGAAATATAAATTTTTTTTAGGTAAAAATGCGAAATATAATATGTAGCAAAAAATTTTAATTAAGATAAATTTCACATATAGATTTTAACAGCGTATTACAAACGATCAATTGCTGATCAATAATGAAAAATTCTGCGTTTAAGCGTTTTTGCAGAATAATCGCAAAGATGTCTCTCCTGCTTTAACTTTTCATCCTAATAATGATCTGAAAAAAATTGATCAAACATTGATCAGTTAACTGTTTTTTTAATTTCATAACGGAACTAGAAGGGAGGGAATAGTTTTGTGGGTAAGCAAATCAGGTAAAAATTGTTACATTTCTGTTAATTCCAAAATGTTTATAAAAATTACTGCACCCTTTTCGATACGTAGACGTTATTAGGTATTTGATTTACTATTTATGTCGATGCTGCGTTACGGAAGAAAATAAATTCCTTTTTAACCTTAAAGTATTCATTGTTATTTTCTGCCTAGGGTATTTCTCTCCTGTGGGATATACATTTATGGCTTAAGGAAAATATATGGATTATCACATCGGGATGGACCCCATGCTTTACTAAGAGGTCGCATCACCAACTCTATTAGTACCCTTTGGTGACGTTTCTAAGTTCTTATAGCGATTATTCGATCAGGTACGACAAATCTATATCTGTTTTATTTACAGAGGGTTTTACTTTCAAATGAAAATCAAAAATGTGGCGCTGGCATTTGCCGCGGCGGGGTTTCTGTTATCTTCTCAGGCGGTGCTGGCAAGCAGTGGTTCAGATGTTACTGCTAATCTGGATACAGGCGCTGGTACGCAGGGCACAGGCGGGGTAATCAACTTTACCGGTAAGATAACCCTTATTTCCTGTGATATTACTCCAGCGTCAAAAAACAAAACCGTAGACCTTGGGGCGTGGGCGAAGAGCTACTTCGATGAGCACGTCGAAACAACGCCGCGTGAGTTCAAAATCAACGTCGAAAAATGCCCGGAAACGGTTGAATCCGTTGCGGTGCTGTTTGACGGAAATAAAGATGCGGAAGATGACTCGCTGTTGCAGGTTACGCCTGGCACGGGCATGGCGACGGGTGTCGGGGTGAAGCTTTATAACAGCGACCGCAGCACGGCTATTAAGCCGGGCACGGTTTCAAAAACCGCCGCACCAGATGAAAAAGGCAATGCAGAATTAACGTTCTATGCCGCACTGGACAAAGATGGAGCGCAAATCCAGGCGGGTGATGTCAACGCCGTGTCCAACTTCCTGATGGTTTATAACTGATTTTTTTCAGCCACCTCCAGAGATAATAGAGATGAAACGTTTATCGTATATTATGCTCACTGCATTAATGGTTAGCTCTGCGTCAGTTTCCGCAGGCGTAGTAATGGGCGGGACACGGATCGTATACCCGCAAAACAGCAAGGAGGTGGCATTTTCTGTTTCTAATATGGAAAGTGCAGTTCCCTATCTGATTCAGTCGTGGGTTGAGAATGACGCCGAAGGGAAAAATCACGCCGCGCCATTTATCGTCACGCCGCCGCTGTTCAGGCTTGATCCGGATCAGACCAATACGCTGCGTATTCAATATACCGGCGCGCCGCTGCCCGCAGATCGCGAATCCGTATTTTGGCTCGATATTAAAGCCATTGCGCCAAAGCCAAAAGAGAGCAGCAACGAATTACAAATTAACGTTAAATCGAAATTTAAAATATTCTACCGCCCTGAAAATCTGAAAGGCGATGCCGCAACGGCCTGGCAAAAGGTGAGGTTTTCACATACGCCAAAAGGGCTTAAGGCCACCAACCCGACGCCGTACTACGTCTCTTTTTATCGCCTCAGCGTTTCTGGGCATAAAATTGAGCAACCGGGCATGATCGGCCCAGGCGAAACCCGCGAATGGCCTGTGACAGCCTCCGGCAGCGTTACCTGGTCGGCTATTAATGATTTTGGCGCGATTACCGCTACCCGGTCGCAGCCTCTTTAAACCATGCCTTCTCGCCTGTTTCGTTATGCGCCACTATCGGTGCTGCTGCTCAGCTTCAGCCGCACAGGATGGGCCGAGGATTATTTCGATCCCGCCGCGCTGGAGCTCTCCTCTGCCGAACAGAAAACGGCGGATCTGCACTATTTCTCCGAAAAGGGCGGGCAGATGCCCGGCACGTGGCTCGTAACGATTGAGGTTAACGGACGCGAGGAACGGCATCAGGAGCTTACCTTCGTTAATGAGAAAGGCAGCCTGCAGCCCGTGCTTAGCGTGCCGCTGCTGGAGGCGCTCGGGGTGAATGTGGGGGCGATCCCGGCGCTTTCCCGGTTGCACGAGGGAAAGACCTTCACGCATATCGCCGATTTTATCCCGGCGGCGCGAACCTCCTATGATTTTAACCAGCAGCGCCTGTTTATCAGCCTGCCGCAGGCGGCGATGACGCACCGCAGCCGTGGCTATGTGCCCCCCTCGCAGTGGGATGACGGTATTCCGGCGGCATTTGTTGATTACAGCCTCACGGGCGGGCAGGCCCATCATCAAAACGGCGACACGACGTCAAGCTACCTCAGCCTGCGTAACGGCGTAAACCTGGGACCGTGGCGGTTGCGTAATACGTCGGCCTGGAGCTACAGCAACGCGGGCGGCGATCGTTTTCAGTCACAAAGCAGCTGGCTGAGCAGGGATATTCGCAGCCTGAACAGCCAGCTGCGGATCGGCGATGCCTGGACCGCAGGCGATCTGTTCGATAGCGTGGCGTTTCGCGGGGTTCAGCTCTCGTCCAGCGAGAGCATGTTACCCGACAGCCAGCGCGGCTTCGCGCCGACAATCCGCGGCGTCGCGCACAGCTATGCCAGGGTTTCCGTTTCGCAAAATGGCTATGTGATTTATGAAACCTGGGTTGCCGCCGGGCCGTTTGTTATTAACGATCTGTTCCCCGGCGCGCAAAGCGGCGATTTGCAGGTGACCATCACCGAAAGCGACGGCTCGAAACGCGTATTTACCCAGCCTTATTCTGCGGTGCCGTTTATGCGGCGCCAGGGCAGCCTGAAATACAGCCTCAATGCCGGACGCTTTCACTCCGGCGCCAGCGATGCCCGGTCGCCGGACTTTGTTGAAGGCGCTTTTTTCTACGGCCTGTTCTCCAGTATGACGGTGTACGGCGGCTTTCGTACCGCGAATAACTACCAGGCCGGCGCCATTGGCGTGGGCAGAGGGTTTGGCGCGTTCGGCTCGCTGGGCGTTGACGATACGCTGGCAAAAAGCCGTTTACCTGACGGCAAAAGCGTAATGGGGCAGGCGTGGCGCATTCAGTATCAGAAGGATTTTAATACCACCGGCACCGCCTTCAACCTGGCGAGCTATCGCTATGCCTCACGCAACTTTTATGAGTTCAGCGAGCTGAATCAGTCTGACAGCCAGCAGCTACGGCTCAATAACCGCCGTAGCCGCTCGCAAATAACCTTCTCACAGACGCTGGGGCAGTTCGGCAGCCTTAGCGTTTCGGCGTGGATGCAGGATTACTGGCACACCTCCGGGCAGGACAAAACCATTCACCTTGGCTGGTACACCAGCTGGCGGGGCATTTCATGGGGAGCGGGGTATGACTACACCGACTCAGCGCGTGAGCAACATCCCGATCGCACCGTGTCGTTTAACATCAACGTCCCGCTCGGTAACTGGCTGCCGGGCAGTTCGGTTAGCTACTTCATCAATAAAAATAACCGTGGGATGTCCACGCAGCAGGTATCACTCAACGGCAGCGCGCTGGCGAACCGCAACCTCAACTACAGCGTTCAGCAGAGTAAAGCCAGCGGGGGACAAGCCGACAGCACCAGCCTGGCGCTGCAATACAACGGCGGCTACGGCAACGTAAGCCTCGGTTACGACCGCAGCCGAAACGGCGATAATGCCAGTCTCGGCCTCGCCGGAGGCGTTATCGCCACCCGGTATGGCGTCACGCTCAGCCAGCCGCTGGGCGATAGCGTCGCCCTCCTGCGCGTGCCGGGCGCGGCCAACGTTGAGCCGGAGGGCTACAGCGGCATCCATACCGACAGCCGCGGCTACGCGGTCATGCCCGCGCTTTCGGCCTATCGTAAGAATACCGTCAATCTTGATACGGCGACGCTTGGCGAAAACGTCGACGTTGAGCAGAGCGGGCTGACGCTCGTACCCACCAGCGGCGCGGTGGTGCTGGCCAATTACGCAACGCACATTGGCTATCGCGTGCTGTTCTCCCTGCGATACCACGGCGAGCCATTGCCGTTTGGCGCGCAGGCCGAGGTGATGGAGCAAAACCGCCGTTCAGCCAACCGAAGCATGGTGGCTGACGGCGGCCAGGCTTACCTGAGCGGAGTACCGGAGCGCGGCACGCTGCGCGTAACCTGGTATGAAGACGGGGAGCCGCGTCAGTGCCAGACGCCGTTCAGGCTGGGGGCGGCTCATATGGCCCCCGGCATCGCTACGCTGTCTCTTGAGTGCCACTAGAGGAATATCATGCGTCACTTTATTCAATGGGTTTTCTATCTCAGTCTGCTTTCTCTTTTTGGCATGCTGAGTTTTCATGCGCACGCTCAGGCCTCACCCTGCCGCACCACGCGCGATCAGTGGGTTGTCCAGGTACCTTACGCCATTGGATATGCTCCCGGCACCGCGGACTGGACGCCGGTTTCCGCGCCGATACAGTCTACCGGGGCGGATTTCTACAGCTGCGATGGCGGTAGTGACCCCTGGCGTAGTATCGGATTTGTCGAGCTGTATAAACCCGTCGGCACCGTGATGGGGGAAGACGGTGCGCCGCGTCACGTCTACAAAACCCAGATTGACGGCATCGGCTACGCGCTCGGGTTCCGCGAGCAGCAGTACTGTGGTGCGGATGCCGTGCGGTATATTGACGGCACCAGCCCGGTAGACGGCAACGAGTCCCGGCGTATCTGCGACGCCTCACAGAACCCTGCCTTTGCCAGCGCCCCAACGTATAAATTGCAGTTCTGGGTGGTGTTTTACAAAATCCCGACGACCAGCCCCATGCCTGACGATAACGCCAACTCCCAGGAGCAAAACGTCGGATCGCTGGTTTTGCAGGCGGGAGAAAACAAAGCCAGCGCGACTAACGTCGCGACGCCGGTGCAGATCCGTCTCGCCAGCTTCACGGTCAGGCATACCAGCTGTTCCGTTGGATCCCGCAGCATTCTGGTACCGATGGGAACCGTAAGCCAGCGTGAATTTCACGGCACAGGCTCCCGCGCCGGGGGGCGGACGCTTCAGCATTCCGGTGACCTGTGAAAATAACACGACGGTGAAGATGGGCTTCTTCGGCGATACCGCGCCGGGCAACGATCGGGCGCTGGCGTTAACGAAGCAGCAGGACAGCGCCAGCGGCGTCGGAATCGAACTGCTTTACGGCGACAATACCGGTGCGGTTCAGGGGCAGGTGGTGCCGTGGAACACCCCGCAGGTATCGGCGCTTGGACAGGTGGGCGATAACCAGACGCAGACCTTCTGGTTTGATGCGCATTATATTCAGACCGAAGAGAACGTGACGGCGGGAAAAGCGGATGCGATGGCCACGTTTAACCTGATTTACAACTGAGTTTTCCCCTGCCGCAGCGGCAGGGGAAGCGGGATCAGAATGCGGTTTTACTAAAACCCGTCATCTCTTTCAGGCCCATTTCGCGGCCAAGCTCGGTCATCGGGTGCACCACCACCAGGCCACGGACGCTTTTCTTCAGCTTGCCCATGTCGGCCTGCTCTTTTTTGGTGATCGCGCGGCGGTGCGGCATGTTCATCAGCTTCTGCGCTTCTTTGCTCAGCTTCTGGCCTTTCACTTCGCGCAGGCGCTCGATTTCCGCTTCCAGCTTCACGGACTCTTTTTCCAGCTCGGCATACTTCTCGGCGGCATCGACCAGAGAGAGGTCGGCCATCTGGTGGCGGATCAGATCCAGGCGGTCGCTCAGGCGTTTAATTTCGTTCTTTTCGACTTCTTTCATGACAAATAACTCTGAAAACGGGGGATTTACAGGGAAGGATACACCAATGTGTGCGGGCTTACTTCTGAAACGCTTTTTTTAAGCTGATTTTAGAAATCAGCTCGGTCAGGGAAAGCACCATGGTGGAGCGGACAACCTGCTGATAACGCTGCTTTTGCATCGCGTACAGCTCAGGGTCGCTGTTATCAAACTGAGGTGCGGGGGGAAGCGCGGATACACAGTGCAGTTCGCCGAAGGGCCCCAGAATCTCGTCATCGGTAAAGGTGTATTCATTACCGTCATGATTCAGCTCTTCGCGCAGCGCCATCAGCAGCTCGGCGTCTTCATACTCTTGTCGGTTCAGCACGCCAAGACCATAGATCAGCTTCAGCCGTACCGACAAATCGCCCAGCGGTCCGTCTCCGTCCAGTAACGGTTCTACAGCATACTTTACCGCGTAGTCGTCTTTGCGAAACACCTGAAGCACCAGAATGTTCACCGCCTCGGTTAACAGCTCGACGGCGGCAATCAGGAAACTTCGTACGGTTTTGCCAGCATTCAGACGCTCAAGCACACGATTTTCAAAGGCCTGGGTTTGTTCCATTATTGCCTGCATATCTGACAATCTGTTATTCGGGCGCAGGCTAGCCTGCGCCGGACTCTGCATCATTTGGTTGCGTTATATGCGCTTACCGCCTCCGCAACCACGTCGCTGCTGGCTTCCAGACCGGAGATCTGCGCCAGCGCAGCCTGCGCGCCTTTGCTGTCAATCAGCTGGGCCAGCTCAATCGCCTGCGGATCCTGCTCGCTGCGGTAGTGCATCGCCGCGGCAATGCCCTTCACCAGGTTAGCGTGCGGCAGGCCGTACTCCAGCGTGCCCAGCAGCGGTTTAATCAGGCGATCGCCCGCGCTCAGTTTACGCAGCGGCTGACGCCCAACGCGCTCAACGTCATCTTTCAGATACGGGTTTTCAAAACGACCGAGGATTTTCTGGATGTATGCTGCATGTTTGTCAGCATCAAAACCGTAGCGTTTGATCAGCACCGCGCCGCTCTCTTCCATTGCCCCTTTGACCACCGCACGGATGTTCTCGTCAAGGATCGCGTCGCGAATAGTCTGGTGACCGGCCAATTTCCCGAGGTACGCGGTTATAGCATGCCCGGTGTTCAGCGTGAAGAGTTTACGTTCGACAAATGCCATCAGGTTATCGGTTAATTCCATTCCCGGAATGGTCGGCAGCGCGCCTTTAAACTGGGTTTTATCGACGATCCACTCGCTGAAGGTTTCCACGGTGACTTCCAGCGGATCGTGAGTGGCGGATTCGGACGGCGGGACGATGCGGTCTACGGCGGAATCCACAAACCCGACGTGCGCTTCAACCCAGGCTTTGTCTTCGTCTGCCACAGCCGCAAGAACGTGGCCTTTCAGCTGCGTCGTGCCGCGCACCATGTTTTCGCAGGCGATGATGTTCAGCGGGGAGTCGATACCCTGCGCCTTACGCTTCGCCAGGCCTTTTGCGATCGCCGGGGCGATACGCTCAAGCACCACCGGACCCACGGCCGTGGTGACCAGATCGACGCTCGCGATGAGGTCAATCACGTCGTCGCCAATGCTGCTGACCGCGTTCACGCCGGAGACCGTTTCAACCTGTTCGTTTTCACCCACCACGTGAACCTGATAGCTATGACGGGCATTCAGGGCATCCAGAACCACCTGATTCACATCGGCGAACGTCAGGGTAATGCCCGCATCTGCCAGCAATTTACCGATAAAGCCACGACCAATATTACCTGCGCCAAAATGTAATGCTTTCATAGTGTTAACCTTCATCAATGTTTTTACCCGAGAGGGCTGGGGTGAGAAACGTTATCCCCTCACCCTAGCCCTCTCCCCGGAGGGGAGAGGGAGGAGACGCTGTTATTTGTTAAGCAGTGCCAGTACTTCTTCCACGCTGGTGGTATTGGCCAGACGCTCAATGACGGTTTCATCGTCCAGGGCGTTGGTCAGGCTGGTAATCACCTGAATGTGCTCGTTGTTGCGAGCGGCGATACCAATCACCAGACGGGCGATGTCGTCCTCTTCTTCACCGAAGCGCACGCCGTCCGGATACTGGCAGAACACCACGCCGGTTTTCAGCACGCGGTCTTTCGCTTCAACCGTACCGTGCGGCACCGCGATGGATTCACCCAGGTAGGTTGGGGTCAGTTTTTCGCGTTCCAGCATGGCGTCAACGTATTCAGGCTGAACGTAGCCGCCTTTCACCAGCTGCTCGCCGGCAAAGCGAATGGCCTCTTCTTTATTGGTCGCGGTGCGGCCAAGGAAGATGTTTTCTGCGCCCAGCCTGAACAGGTGCGCGTTGCTCTCGTCGAAGCTGTCCTGAAGGCTGGTACGCACCTTCACTTCGTTATCTTCATGGCGCTGCGCCGCCACCAGACGTTCGGTCAGGCTGGAGTACAGGCCGCTGTCCAGGAAGTTGGTCAGGGAAATGTGCTGCGCCTGCGGCACCTGACGCATGGCGCGTTCGGTCAGATCGCGGTGCGTGATGACCAGGTCAACGTCCGGCGGCAGGCTGTTAATCGCGCTGTTGGTAACGGAGATGTTGGTCAGACCCGCATCCTGCACTTTCTTACGCAGCACGCCCGCACCCATTGCGCTGGAACCCATACCGGCATCGCAGGCAACGATGATTTTACGCACGTGGCTCAGGTCGTTAGAGACATCACCGGCCGCCAGCGGGGTCGCGCCTTTGGATTCCGCCTTCATGTCATGCATACGACGGGTTGCCGCTTCGATATCGTCGTCTTCTTTCACTTTGCTGGTTTTCAGCAGGATGGCAGAGACAACGAAGGAGACCGCCATGGCCGCACAGATCGCCGCGATATTGGCGAAGTAGGCGCCTTTCGGGGTCATCGCCAGCACCGCCAGGATAGAGCCTGGGGAAGCCGGAGAGACCAGACCGCCGCCCAGCACGCTCAGGGTGAACACGCCGGTCATACCGCCGAGGATAACGGCCAGGATCAGGCGTGGGTTCATCAGCACGTACGGGAAGTAAATTTCGTGAATACCGCCCAGGAAGTGGATGATTGCCGCGCCGCCAGCAGACTGCTTCGCGCTGCCGCGACCGAAGAACATATATGCCAGCAGAACGCCCATGCCCGGACCCGGGTTGGCTTCAATCAGGAAGAAGATGGACTTGCCGAGATCGTGAGACTGCTGAATACCCAGCGGCGAGAAGATACCGTGGTTGATGGCGTTGTTCAGGAACAGGATTTTCGCCGGTTCAACAAAGATAGACGCCAGCGGCAGCATGTCGTGCGCCACCATGAAGTTAACGCCCGCTGCCAGCAGCTTGGACAGCACTTCAACGGCCGGACCAATGCCGAGGAACGCCAGAATCGCGAGGATCATCCCGATGATGCCCGCGGAGAAGTTGTTCACCAGCATTTCGAAGCCGGACTTGATTTTGCCATCAACCCAGACGTCGAATTTCTTAATGGCCCAGCCGCCCAGAGGACCGGCAATCATCGCGCCGAGGAACATCGGCATATCCGCACCGACGATAACACCCATGGTTGTGATGGCACCCACTACGCCGCCACGGTCACCGCCTACCAGACGACCACCGGTATAACCGATGAGCAGCGGCAGCAGGTAAGTAATCATTGGGCCAACAAGCTTCGCCAGCGTTTCGTTAGGCAACCACCCTGTCGGAATAAACAATGCGGTGATAATACCCCACGCGATAAACGCGCCGATATTTGGCATCACCATGTTGCTGAGGAAACGACCAAAGCTTTGAACTTTGATCTTGAAATCGGATGACATAAAACACCCCTTCTTATGTTTACGCTTAGGCTTGCGGCCCGAGGTTTATCGTTAATGTGCGGCGGCAGAGGTAGCCGGGCCCTGTTCTGATGCTGTGAAATCTGGCACTGAATCGTTCAACTGTCCAGACAGCGAAATTTTGTGTGATCGTCGTCACGTAAATGTAGGGGGTGAGGATATTAATGAAGTGATCGTGATCACATATCAGGTGTGTAAAAAAAATACATCGCGCGAAATTTAGTCAGAGCAGGCGCTTTTTTGTGATGATTATCACATTGCCAGGTTGGCGCTTTGTTTTCGAGTTGTGACTGAATTCACAAAATATTTTTATGCAGATTTCTCCCGTATCACCTAACGGCAGGAATGCGATACGCCTGCCTGCCTTTTTTCCCGGCTTGATCCATACTGACCTCTTTGTGGGCATTAAGGATAAGCAATGAAACTCATCGGCAGTTATACCAGTCCTTTCGTGCGTAAAATTTCGATTCTCCTGCTGGAGAAAGGGATCGAATTTGAATTTGTGAATGAACAGCCGTACAGCGCTGAGAACGGCGTTGCGCAGTACAACCCGCTGGGGAAAGTTCCGGCGCTGGTAACGGACGAGGGCGACTACTGGTTTGACTCCCCAATTATTGCGGAGTACGTCGAGCTGCTCGGCGTTGCACCAGCTATGCTGCCAGCGGATCCCAAAGCGGCGCTGGCGATGAAGCAAATCGAGGCCCTGGCGGATGGCATTATGGATGCGGCGCTAGCCTCCGTGCGCGAGCAGGCAAGGCCTGCCGCACAGCAGTCAGAGAACGAACTGCTGCGCCAGCGTGAAAAAATCAGCCGCAGCCTCGATATGTGCGAACAGCTGATCCGCGACGGCAAAATTCAAAGCGATAGCCTGAATCTGGCGACGATTGCCATCGCCTGCGCCATTGGCTACCTCAATTTCCGCCGCGTCTCCCCCGGCTGGTGCGTGGATCGTCCCCTGCTGGTCAAACTCGCGGAGACGCTCTTCCAGCGCGAAAGTTTTGCCCGTACTGAACCACCAAAGGCTTGACGCGGGTTATAACACTTCCTGGCGGGAGGCGGTACAATCCCCCCACATGTTAACTCCCTCTCCCGTTGGGAGGGGGGAAGATATTTACTCGCCAGGCGCATTCATGACTACTCATCATTCCCTCTACAGCCAGATCCCCGCAACCGATCGTCTGCTTCGAGATCCGAACATTGCCGCGGTGCTGGCGCGGTTCGGCCACGCTGCGACGGTCGACATGCTACGCCAGCTTCAGGGCGACGCGCGTCGCCATATTCAGGCTGAAAACGCGCTTCCCGGCTGGTGCGCGGGGTGGGTGCAGGAGGTTGAACGCAGGCTGAGCGAGCACGCGCAAAGCGCCTTGCGCCCCGTTATTAACCTGACGGGCACGGTACTGCACACCAATCTCGGCCGGGCACAGCAGGCGGAAGACGCCATTGAGGCAGTGGCCCAGGCCATGCGCTCGCCGGTGACGCTGGAGTACGATCTGGACGGCGCCGGGCGCGGGCATCGCGATCGCGCGCTGGCGGATCTTCTCTGCCAGATTACTGGCGCGGAAGATGCCTGCATTGTGAATAACAACGCGGCGGCGGTGCTGCTGATGCTGGCGGCCACCGCGAGCGGGAAAGAGGTTGTAGTATCCCGCGGCGAGCTGGTCGAAATTGGCGGGGCGTTTCGTATTCCGGATGTGATGCGCCAGGCGGGATGCACGCTGCATGAGGTGGGCACGACCAACCGCACCCATGCAAAAGATTATCGTGCCGCGGTAAATGAGAACACCGCGCTGCTGATGAAGGTGCATACCAGCAATTACCACATCGAAGGGTTTACCAAAACGGTGGAAGAAGCCGGGCTGGCCGCCATCGGGCGCGAGCTCGGCGTGCCGGTCATAGCCGATCTGGGCAGCGGTTCGCTGGTGGATATGCGCCAGTACGGTTTGCCAAAAGAGCCAATGGTGCAGGAGGCGATCGCCGCCGGCGTGAGCCTGGTCAGTTTCTCCGGCGACAAGCTGCTGGGCGGGCCGCAGGCGGGAATTATTGTCGGCAAGCGCGAGCTGATTGCGCAGCTACAGCAGCACCCGCTGAAGCGCGCCCTGCGTGCCGATAAAATGACGCTGGCCGCGCTGGAAGCGACGCTGCGGCTCTATCTGCATCCGGAAAAACTGGCTGACCGCCTGCCCACGCTGCGGTTGTTAAGCCGTGATGCGGCTTCCATTCGCGCGCAGGCGCAAAGGCTGCTGCCGCAGGTTGCGCCGCATTACCCTGAGTTCGAGGTGCGGAGTGAACCCTGCCTTTCGCAAATTGGCAGCGGCTCGCTGCCCGTGGACCGGCTGCCGAGCGAAGCGCTGACGTTCACCCCGCGCGACGGGCGCGGAAGCCAGCTTGAGGCGCTGTCGGCGCGCTGGCGCGCCTTACCGACGCCGGTCATTGGCCGTATCGGTGATGGTCGCCTGTGGCTGGATTTACGCTGTCTTGAAGATGAAGTGCGGTTTCTGGAGATGATGTTGAAATGATTATTGCCACCGCCGGTCACGTTGACCACGGCAAAACCACGTTACTGCAGGCGATTACGGGCGTAAATGCCGACCGTCTGCCGGAAGAGAAAAAGCGCGGCATGACCATTGACCTGGGCTATGCCTACTGGCCGCAGCCCGATGGCCGCGTGCTGGGCTTTATTGACGTGCCCGGCCACGAAAAGTTTCTTTCCAATATGCTCGCGGGCGTGGGCGGTATCGATCACGCTCTGCTGGTGGTCGCGTGCGACGACGGCGTGATGGCGCAAACGCGCGAGCATCTGGCGATCCTCCAGCTGACGGGAAACCCGCAGTTAACCGTAGCCCTCACCAAAGCGGACCGCGTGGACGACGCGCGTATCGACGAGGTACGCGCTGAGCTGCAGGCGACGCTACGCGAATATGGTTTTATGGATGCTGCACTTTTCGTCACCGTGGCGACAGAAGGGCGCGGTATCGACGCCCTTCGCGACCATTTGCAGCAGATCCCGTCTCGTGAGCATGCCGGCCATCACCGCTTCCGCCTGGCCATCGACAGGGCGTTTACCGTTAAGGGGGCGGGGCTGGTGGTAACCGGCACCGCGCTGAGCGGGGAAGTTAACGTGGGCGATACCCTGTGGCTGACGGGCGTTAGCAAACCCATGCGCGTGCGCGGGCTGCATGCGCAAAACCAGCCGGTAGAGCGGGCCCACGCCGGGCAGCGTATCGCCCTGAACATTGCGGGTGATGCGGAGAAAGAGCAGCTCAGCCGCGGCGACTGGCTGATGGCTGACGCCCCGCCAGAGCCGTCTGAGCGTGTAATCGTCTCTCTTCAGACCCACACGCCGCTGGCCCAGTGGCAGCCGCTGCACATCCACCACGCGGCCAGCCATATCACCGGCCGCGTGTCGCTGCTGGAAAACGATCTCGCCGAGCTGGTGTTCGATTCCCCGCTCTGGCTTGCGGATAACGACCGCCTGGTTCTGCGTGACATCTCCGCGCGCGAAACCCTGGCGGGCGCCCGCGTGGTAATGCTGAATCCGCCCCGTCGCGGCAAGCGTAAGCCCGAGTATTTACAGTGGCTGGCCGCGCTGGCCAGGGCCCATGATGATAAATCCACGTTAGATGCCCATCTTGAGCGCGGTGCGGTGGATCTGACCGCGTTCGCCTGGGCGCGCCAGCTCAGCGGCGAAGGGCTGCGCCTCCTGACGCAGGAGCCCGGCTTTATTCAGGCCGGTAACAGCCTGCTGAATGCGCCGGTGGCGGCGGGCTGGCAGCGCAAAGTGCTGAGCACGCTGGCGAACTACCACGAACAGCATCAGGATGAGCCAGGCCCGGGCCGTGAACGTCTGCGGCGCATGGCGTTGCCTATGGAAGACGACGCGCTGGTGCTGCTGCTGATTGAAAACATGCGCGCCAGCGGGGCGATCGCAAGCCACCACGGCTGGCTGCACCTGCCCGATCACAAGGCCGGTTTTACCGCCGACCAGGAAGCGGTCTGGCAGAAAGTGGCGGCGCTGTTTGGCGATGAACCCTGGTGGGTGCGCGATCTGGCGCGTGAAACCGGTACCGATGAGCAGCTGATGCGTCAGGTGCTGCGCCATGCGGCGCAGCAGGGCATGATTGTGGCGATCGTGAAAGATCGTTATTACCGCAACGATCGGATCGTGGCGTTCGCGAACCTGATCCGGGAGCTGGATCGGGAGCGCGGATCGACCTGCGCCGCCGACTTCCGCGATCGGCTGAACGTGGGGCGCAAGCTGGCGATTCAGATCCTGGAGTACTTCAACCGCATCGGGTTTACGCGTCGCCGGGGCAATGACCATGTGTTACGCGACGCGCAGCTGTTCCCGTAAGCGCTAAGCGCTGCGCGCCTGCTTCTGTTTAGCCAGCCAGACCGCGCCCAGCCTTCCCGCCTGGTTACCCAGCTCGCAGGGGAGGATGGGCACCCGGAGCGCTTCCCACTCCTCGAATCGCTGTAGATATTTGTCCAGCAGGAGATAGATTTTCTCCTGCTCGCTAATGCCGCCGCCAATCAGCACCGCCTGCGGATCGAACATGGAGATCACGCTGTAAACGCCGCGCGAAAGACAGTGCGCCCACTCCTCAATGGCCTCGCGCAGGTGCACGTCGCTGTCCATGCGCTTAAACAGCTCCTCACCGTCAGGCATTTCGTCCTCCGACACGGCCAGCGCGCGGCGGCAGGCTTTCATCAGGCCGCTGGCAGACGCCACTTCATGCATCGGCTCGCCCTCATTGCCCACGGGCAGCACGCCAAATTCACCCGCCCGGTAGTGCGACCCGCGGTAGAGATCGCCCTCCATGACGATACCGCCGCCGATGCCGGTACCGATGGTGATGCAGACGAAATGCTCATAATCTTTACCCGCGCCCTGCCAGCGCTCGCCCAGCGCCGCGCAGTTAGCGTCGTTTTCGATTGTCACAGGGAGATCGGTCAGCTCCGCGAACAGTTCGCACAGGTTTTCCCCGTCAAGGTAATCCAGCGCCCCGGCCTTGGCCGCTTCGCCGGTGTGGTGATTGATATGCCCTGGAAAGCTTACGCCGATTCCGACGATGTCATGTTCCCGGCTGTACTCATCCACCACGGCCTTCCACTTCTGTTTGAAGGTGCTTTCATCGTCAGGCGTATCATATTCATCGGATGTCAGTTCTTCGCCGTTTTCGTTAATTACGCCGTGTTTGATATGGGTTCCACCCACGTCAAAGCCGATAAATAGCTGCATTACATCGTTCCTCATGAGCCCTTGAGCTATTAAGTATGGCTCCGGCGGCAGAAACGAAACGTAAAGTACGGTAATCCGTGATACGGCTCGTAAACCCGTTACCGGCTGGCGAGAAAATCACCAGCCGGAACTACCCTTGTTGTACACCAACAGCAAGGAGACGGACATGACAAACAATCCTCCCTCATCGCGCATCCAGCCTGGCGAGTATGGTTTTCCCCTTAAGCTTAAGCCCCGCTATGACAACTTTATCGGCGGCGACTGGGTGGCACCCGTCGACGGTGAATACTATTCCAACCTGACGCCCGTCACCGGCCAGCCGCTGTGTGAAATTGCCAGCTCGGGCAGGCGGGATATCGATCTGGCGCTGGACGCGGCGCATAAGGTGAAAGATAAATGGGCGCACACCTCCGTTCAGGACAGGGCGGCCATATTGTTCAAAATCGCCGATCGCATGGAGCAGAATCTGGAGCTGCTGGCGACCGCGGAAACGTGGGACAACGGTAAGCCGATCCGGGAAACCATGGCGGCGGACGTCCCGCTGGCGATTGACCATTTCCGCTATTTTGCGTCCTGCATTCGCGCCCAGGAGGGCGGGATCAGCGAGGTGGACAGCGATACCGTGGCGTATCACTTCCACGAGCCGCTCGGCGTGGTGGGGCAAATCATTCCCTGGAATTTCCCGCTGCTGATGGCGAGCTGGAAGATGGCCCCGGCGCTGGCGGCGGGGAACTGCGTTGTGCTGAAGCCCGCACGCTTAACGCCGCTTTCGGTGCTGCTGCTGATGGAGGTGATTGGCGACCTGTTGCCGCCGGGAGTCATCAACGTGGTCAACGGGGCCGGGGGAGAGATTGGCGAGTATCTGGCAACCTCAAAACGTATCGCCAAAGTGGCGTTCACCGGCTCAACGGAAGTGGGCCAGCAGATCATGCAGTACGCGACGCAAAACATCATTCCGGTCACGCTGGAGCTGGGCGGGAAATCGCCAAACATCTTCTTTGCCGACGTGATGGATGAAGAAGATGCCTTCTTCGACAAGGCGCTGGAAGGGTTTGCGCTGTTTGCCTTTAACCAGGGCGAAGTCTGTACCTGCCCGAGCCGCGCGCTGGTGCAGGAGTCCATTTATGAGCGCTTTATGGAGCGGGCAATCAGGCGCGTGGAGTCGATTCGCAGCGGTAACCCGCTCGATAACGTCACCCAGATGGGGGCGCAGGTATCGCATGGCCAGCTGGAAACCATCCTCAACTACATCGATATTGGTAAGAATGAGGGCGCCGACGTTCTGACCGGCGGCCGCCGCAAGATGCTGGGCGGCGATTTACAGGAGGGCTACTACCTTGAGCCGACCATCCTGTTCGGTAAAAACAACATGCGTGTTTTCCAGGAGGAAATTTTTGGGCCGGTGCTGGCCGTAACCACGTTCAAAACGATGGAGGAGGCGCTGGAGATCGCCAACGACACGCAGTACGGCCTGGGGGCGGGCGTCTGGAGCCGTAACGGTAATCTGGCCTATAAGATGGGGCGCGGCATTCAGGCCGGACGCGTATGGACCAACTGCTACCACGCCTATCCGGCTCACGCGGCGTTTGGCGGGTACAAGCAGTCGGGCATCGGACGAGAAACCCATAAGATGATGCTGGAACATTACCAGCAGACCAAATGCCTGCTGGTGAGCTACTCCGATAAACCGCTGGGGCTGTTTTAAACTTCCGGCTCAGGCCGTCCGTGAACGGCCTGAGCTGGCCTACTCCTTCTCCCGTGAGAGAGGGTGAGGGCAACAGGCCGCAGCTGTTCAGCCTTCATTAACCCATATGCGCATTTCTCCTTCTCCCCGGTTTGCCCAGCTAAACCAGGGTATAAAGGTCAACGTCTGGGGCTGACGTTGTACCGGTGAGCGGTCGTATTGCCATAGCGCGTCGGTGTCCTTCGCGTGGTAACCGCTCCCTTCTGCCTGTATCAGTATCTTGTGCGCGAAAATGCCTTTCCCTTCAAACACCCGGAACTTGCTGTCCGAAGGCAAAGAAAGATGGTGCAGACCGGCGCCGTTATCGGCTTCCTCAAGGCAGTACACCAGCGGCCCGCGCTGAATGGCGACCTTCCCCGCCTGCTGGCGCACATGCGGGTTGCCATACACGCGGCGAACCGGCATGGGTAACGTCAGGGTCAGCGTGTCGCCTTCCTGCCAGCGTCGGTTGAGGTAAACGTAACCGCGGGATACCTCGCCTGAAAGGGCTTCTCCGTTCAGCGAAACGGCCGGTTGCGCGCACCAGTCCGGGAGCCTCAGGGCCAGCGTGTGGGTGACCGGAACAGGCGACGTTATCTCGATTTTGACCTGTTCCTGCCACGGATAGTTACCGCTAATTCGCAGCTGCAGGGTCTTATCCCCAACCGGTATGGCGACGTCGTTCCCCACGTACAGGTTGATCAACAGCGCATCCGGGCGAACGGTATAGATATAGTGTCCCAGCGAGGTCAGCACGCGGGCGATATTTGGCGGGCAGCAGGCGCAGCCGAACCAGCGCTGGCGCACCGGTTTTACGTGGTCATAGATATGGTTAAACGCCAGCGTCTTTAGGTGTGCTTCCAGCGGATTCACGTAAAAAAAATGCTTCCCGTCCAGCGCCATTCCACCCAGTACCGTATTGTATAGCGCGCGCTCCATGACGTCGGCGTACCGGCTGTCTGCCTCCATTTCCAGCATCCGCCGGGCAAACATCATCAGGCCAATGGAGGCGCAGCTTTCCGCGTACACCGTATCGTTGGGCAGATCGTAATCGCTGCTGAACGCCTCGCCGCTGCTTTGCGAGCCGATGCCGCCGGTAATGTACAGCTGGCGCTGGGCCATATTGTTCCACAGCCGCAGGCAGTCCTGGCGTTTATCCTCGTCGTTGCTCAGGCGCGCCAGGTGCGCCATGCCCGCCATCAGATAGACAAAACGCACGGCGTGGCCGATGGCCGTTTGTTGTTCCGCAAGCGGCTGATGCGCCTGGCTATAGGCTTTGTCGTTAACCATCCACGCCGGTCCATAGGTGTTCCAGTACGACGTTCTGCCGCGCTTCTCGTATTCGATATCGTAGAAGTGAGGCTGCGCGCCGCGTTCCTCAATAAAATATTTCACCAGATTGAGGTAACGAGGTTCCTGCGTGACGTCGTACAGCCGCATCAGCGCCAGCTCGATTTCCGGATGGCCCGGATAGCCGTGCAGCTGGCTGTCACCAGGGCCAAACACGCTGTCGATATGGTCCGCCAGCCTGCACGCCACGTCCAGCAGGTCGCGCTTACCGGTTCCCTGAAACCAGGCCACGCCCGCCTCAATCATATGTCCGGCGCAATACAGTTCATGGCATTCGGCCAGATTGGTCCAGCGCGCTTCGGGGGCTTTCACCGTAAAGTAGGTGTTGAGGTAGCCATCTTCACACTGTGCCGCCGCGACCAGTTTAATTACCTCGTCGGCGGTTTTTTCCAGCTCTGCGTCGGGCTTCTGGCACAGCGACCACGCCACGGCTTCCAGCCATTTCGCCACGTCGCTGTCCTGAAATACCATTCCGTAGAACTCTCCCTGTTCCAGACCGGCCGCTATGCGGAAGTTGGTGATGGCGTGGCTGGGCTCGGCCTCCGCCACCCGGTCGTTCAGCGCATCCCACTGGTAGGGGATCACCACATCGCGAACCAGGCGTTGATACTGACCAAGAAACGGGTCGTTGATTTTCAGCTTGTGCAGGTCGGCTTCCATTATGGACATATCGTTCTCCTCAGGACGGTACATGACGCTGGCGCAGGTCGGTAGCAATGCGCGACATCATGGGATTGTTAAGCCTGCACCGACGGATAGCGAACGCCAGCAGCAGGTGGAAAAGGGCAGGGAGCAGCGTCTCCATGGCGGTTATGCCCTGCAGTGAGGCTGGCGTCTGGTTGCCGGTGCCTGGCTGGTAGGCCACGGCGATGAAAACCAGGCTGATGATCCCGGCGCTGGATGCCCACGCGAGCTTGATGAAAAACAGGTTGAAGGCGAAGTTCATTCCCGATGAGCGCACGCCGGTTTTCCATTCGCCGTAGTCGTCCGCAAAGGCCATTAGCGAGAAGTGCAGCGGCAGGGTGAAGCCCAGGATCACGCCGTTGCTTAAGATGACGATCAGCCAGAGCGTCTGGTGCGCCGGACCACCCGGCAGGAACCACATACCTGCCGCAAGTGCGGCGAGCACAAGGTTGGTGCGGTAGTAGAGTTTGACGGTATCAATACGGCGCGACAGCGGGTTAACGATCACCGCGCCCAGAATGGCGGCAAACGTCACCATGGTGAAAAACAGCGAGGTATACGCCGTACTGCCCTGGAGAACGTAGGTAATGAAGTACATATACCCGCCGCCTCGAATATTGAAGACGTTAATCAGCAGGAACGACATTACCAGCATCAGCAGCAGCTGATCGTTCTTACGCAGGCCCGCCAGGTGCTCGCGCAGCGTGAATTTACCCATCAGCGCCAGCGGGACGCGCTCGCGCACCCAGCAGAAGCAGCACAGGAACATCACCACGGCGATGGCGCACAGCACGCCAACACCCAGCTGATAGCCCCGAGCGGCATTGCCCTGACCAAGCTCCGCCACCAGCCACGGCAGACCAACGGAGACCAGAAACCCCGCCACGCCGCACAGCACAAAACGCCATGACTGGCAGGAGATCACCTCGTTATGGCGAGTGGTCATGGTGTTGATCAGGGCGCAGTACGGCACGTTGATGGCGGTATAGCCTACAGACAGCAGTAAATAGGTGCCGAACGCCCAGGCGATTTTCACCCCCATGCTGGCTTCCGGAACGGTGAAGGTCAGTACGCCGACGATCCCGATGGGCAACGCAACCCACAGCTGCCAGGGGCGAAAACGTCCCCAGCGGCTCTGGGTGCGGTCAGCAATCACGCCCATCACCGGATCGGAAATAGCGTCGAATACCCGCAGGGCAATGAACAGCGTGCCGACGAGCGCGGGAGTCAGGCCGAAAACATCGGTATAGAAAAAGGTCAGAAAATTCATGATCAGGCAGGTAATTACCGTTCCGCCCGCGTCGCCCAGGCCGTAGCCAATTTTTTCGCGGACTGACAGCCGGTCATCGACCGTCTGTTTGGCAACTTCTGCGTCTGTAATCGGTGTGGAAGTCATGGGGTAACTCCTCGTTAACGATTTTTATCGTATTTGTAGGTACCCCATTTATTCTGCATCCAACGGGCAGACCAACAAGGGAAGGGAAAAGTATAAAAAGGTGACGATTCCGACCTTGTGATAAAAGTGTGAGTTTGATCGAGCCGTTAAGCTGATATTTATTAATAATCAAGGAATAAAGGCAATATTCACCCTCATAAAAGCGGAAAAATGAATATCCATGCTTAATTTATCCATAGCGCTTCCGATTAAGGTACAAAATGGCGGGTTATTTATATCCCGGGGCGTGGGGCGTCATCCTGCCCGGAAATTAACCTCCTGGGAGATTATTTTTGTCGAAAAAGGGACATTAACGATCCAGGAGGAGAATACGCAGTTTCAGGTTAACGCCGGAGAGAGTTTATTGCTCTGGCCGCAGCGACGGCACGTGGGCGTGGAGGATTTTCCCGAGGAACTGAAATTTTACTGGCTGCACTTTGAGGTGGATGAACGATTTCCCGCATTGCCGAACGCGGCGCCGCTGGCGATAGAACAACACTGTAACGTGCGCGATCCCGATTATGTCATAGCGTTATTTCGTCAGTTTTTAAGCGAGCAGGAAAAATTACATCGCAGTCAGGCGCTGGAGATGATGTTGCTGTTAATTTTGCAGCAAATATCGCTCTCGCCGGGATATGAAGACAACGCGGATGACGCGGGAGCGGCAATAGCGTGGAAGGCCAGGCAGCTTATCCGCACGCAATTTCATTTGCCTATGTCTACCTCGCAGCTGGCAAAAGCGCTGCACTGCAATGCGGATTATCTGGGGCGCGTATTTCGCCGGACATTCCATTTAACGCTGACGGAGGCCATCCATCGCCAGCGCGTCAGGGCGGCGGAAAAGCTGTTGCTGAACGATGCGGCCTCGTTAACCGAGGTGGCAGCCCGCTGCGGCTTTAATGACGTGGGCTATTTTCGGCAAATCTTCTCGAAGCATACCGGCTTAACCCCCGCCGTCTGGAAACGACGGTACTGTAAGGAACATATTAATTCCGGCTGAGCGCCTCCTCTTTGACCCATAACACCTTCGCTGCCTCAGACCTTTTGTAAGATGTGCGCAGAACCGGGTTTTACTGCACGCGAGGCGTAACTGATGAACCGATTTATCCTGGCGGATCCTGAAAAATGCATCGGGTGCCGCACCTGTGAAGTGGCTTGCATGATGTCGCACCAGGATGCCGCTGCGCCGGATGCATTGACGTCCCGCATCAGGGTAGTTAAGGGTGGCACTTTCACTACGGCCGTGGGCTGCCATCAGTGCGAGGATGCGCCCTGTGCAAATGTCTGCCCGACGGGGGCAATTCGCCGCACCGCGGGAGCCTGGCTGGTGGATCAGGCGCGCTGTATCGGCTGTAAAAGCTGTATGGTGGCGTGCCCGTTCGGAGCGATGCAGGTTCGGTACGTGGCGGAACGCGCTCGGGCGCTGAAATGTGATTTATGCGCGCATCGCGAGGGCGGGCCCGCCTGCGTTGAAGCCTGTCCTACCCGCGCGTTGAGCTGCGTCGACCCTGCCAGATTACGCGCTGAACGGCTGCGTAATCTGGCCTGAGGTCTGATTAACCGGCCTCGCGCCAGGCGTTTTCAATCTCTTCGGCGAGAATTTTCACGCCCGCTTCAATTTTTTCCGGGTCCGGGACGTAGTTCATGCGCATGCACTGATGCGTGTGCGGCCACGGCTTATCCAGCCCGGGGAAGAAGTAATCCCCCGGCACCATCAGCACGCCACGCTTTTTCAGGCGCTGATAGAGCAGCTCCGTCGTAATCGGCAGATCTTTAAACCACAGCCACAGGAAAATCGCCCCTTCCGGTTTGTGGATCAGGCAGCGCTCTTCCGGTAAATAGCGGCGCAGAATAGCGATGGTTTCCTGAACGCGCTGAGAGTAAAACGGCTTAATCACCTCATTCGACAGGCGCAGCAGGTCGTTACGCTTGATCATTTCGCACATCATCGCCGGGCCGATCCCGCCAGGGGACAGGCTGATAATGCCGTTCATGTTGGTAATGGCGGTGATGATCTTTTCGTTAGCGATAATAATGCCGCAGCGGCTGCCCGGCAGGCCCAGTTTGGAAAGGCTCATGCAGAGGATGATGTTCGGGTTCCACAGCGGGCGCGCGTCGCTGAAGATAATTCCCGGGAACGGGACGCCATAGGCGTTGTCGATGACCAGCGGAATACCGTGCTGATTCGCCAGCGCATCCAGCTTCATCAGCTCCTCGTCGGTGATCACGTTGCCCGTCGGGTTGGTAGGACGCGACACGCAGATCATGCCCGTCTCTTCGCCGATATGCAGATGTTCAAAATCGACGTGGTATTTGAACTGGCCTTCCGGTAACAGCTCAATGTTCGGGCGCGCGGAGACAAACAGGTCTTCTTCGAGGCCGGAATCGGCGTAGCCGATATACTCCGGCGCCAGCGGGAACAGCACTTTTTTCGTGGTGCCGTCGGCGCGGCGTCCGGCGAACAGATTAAACAAGTAGAAAAACGCGCTCTGGCTGCCGTTTGTTAGCGCAATATTCTGTGGTTCAATATCCCAACCCAGCTCTTCCCGCAGCATCGCCGCCAGCACCGTCAGCAGTTCTGTTTTGCCCTGCGGGCCGTCGTAGTTGCACAGCGCATCGGTCGCTTTACCGTTTTCCAGCATGTCTGCCAGCAGCGTCTGGAAGTAAGTATTCATCTCAGGAATCTGAGCCGGGTTTCCGCCGCCGAGCATGATGGCGCCTGGCGTGCGCAGCCCGTCGTTGAGGTCCTCCATCAGGCGGGTAATGCCTGAATGGCGGGTAAATTTGTCGCCGAAAAGTGAAAACGTCATAGCAGGTGATCTGTCGGGCTTATGATGAAAGGCAGTCACCATAACGCCAGCACCGTCCTGGTGCAAATCGGGAGGTGTGGTCGGATTTGTTGTTTTATCTTGTGGGTTTGGATTTGTGTAGTGAATCATTCTGGTGAAAGGCCTCGCCGTGCAGTCCCCTCTCCCTTTGGGGAGAGGGTTAGGGTGAGGGGAGGCGACCTACTGATTCCCCGCCCACACCACCATCACCTTATCGCCCTTATGTTCGCGCACAAAGCCATACCCGTCTTTCAGCGAAAGCGTGGTTTGCTTGCCTTCACCCATCGCCGGATGTCGGGCGCGGAACTGCCCCAGAAGCTGCCAGTGGGCGACGGTCAGGGCCTGTTTACCCGTTACGTCCTGCCAGTTCATATCCGAGCGGGTGCCCTGTAGCGGGTCGGAGCCCGTCGGGCCAAAGGGGCGCTCTGATTCATCGCCGTAAAAGATCTGCACGCTTCCCGGGGCCAGCAGCAGCAGCTCAGCGGCGCGCTGGCCGCCTTCCCGGAACAGGCGCGTATCGTGCGAGGAGAGATAGCTCAGCACGTTAAAGCTTTGCAGCTTTTCGGCCATCTGCTGCCAGGTTAAATCCATATCCGCCAGGCACTCCACCGCCTTCGCGGCCTGCTCCTGATAGTCAAAGTTGATCATCGCATCGAAGCCGTGGCGATAATAATCGCTCTGCATTACGCCGTGGCCCCAGGATTCACCGGTCATCCAGAACGGCGCATTATCGAGTTTTTTGTCGGGGTTGGCGGCTTTCCACGCGGCCAGCGCCTGGCTTGCCTGGTCTTTCAGCTGCTGCCAGGCTCCATGCTCAACGTGTTTTGCCGTGTCGACCCGAAAACCGTCGATGCCGTAATCACGCACCCACTGGCTGAGCCAGTGGGTCAGGTAATCGCGCGGCGTAAACCCGGCTACCGCTTTTGCGCGGGTGTCGGGCTTGCGTTGATAAAAGTTGGGCAAGCCGGATGGCGTGGTCGATTCCGTTTTCAGGTCCGGCAGAAACGCCAGGGACATGGTTAAATCGTCGAAGCCGGGGTTGTCGTAATCGCCGATATCGGTGCGGATCCATTTTTTACCCCACCATTTTTCCCACGCGGCCTTATCACTGAAGTTGATATAGTCGTTGAAGCTGTGCCAGCTTTGTCCCGCGCCTGGCTTCCAGTCGGTCCAGCGCTCGCCGAGCGTTTTTTTCAGCTCATCGCCCTGCACATACAGCGCGCCAAATTGATACTCCTGCATATCCGCAAGCGTCGCATAGCCCGCGTGGTTCATGACGATGTCAAACAGGATGCGGATACCGCGCCTGTGCGCTTCATCAACAAGCTGGCGTAAATCATCTTCGCTGCCCATGTTGGCATCGAGTTTCGTCCAGTCCTGGGTGTAATAGCCGTGGTAAGCGTAGTGGGGGAAATCTCCTTTGGTTCCGCCGCCAACCCAGCCGTGGATCTGCTCCAGCGGAGAACTTATCCAGAGCGCGTTCACGCCCAACTGCTGGAGGTAATCCAGCTTGCTGGTCAGCCCCTTCAGATCGCCGCCGTGGAAGGTGCCAATCTCCTGCATCCCGTCCTTATGGCGGCCGTAGCTGTTGTCGTTGGCGGGATCGCCATTCACAAAGCGATCGGTCAGCACGAAATAGACGGTGGCGTTTTGCCAGCTGAACGGCGCGGGTTTGTCGGTTTCGGCGCGCTCAAGCAGCAGCAGGCCGTTGCTGTTCGCGGCTGGCTGGAGGGTGACTTTGCCATTCAGGACGGTTGCGGTCTGCTTGCTGTAGAAATCACGCACCACCGTTCCTTCCGGGAAGGTGTCAGCCACGTCGAGGGTGAGCGGTTTCCCGTCCCACTTCGGACACTGGCGAATGACGTTTGCGACGGGCTGCCGGGCCGCACTTTGCACCGTCAGCATCAGAGTTGGCGTTCCCGAACGCGTATCGATACGCATCTGGTAATCACCGTCACGGAATACCCGCCACTGAGGAGGCGTGCCTTCGCACGGTTTGAGCGACAGCATTTCATTGAGCTTAATTGCGCCCGTCGGCTGCCAGCACGCGTTGTCAAGACTCAGCGTCAGCGGACGGGTACCCTTCGCAAGCGTTGCCTGACCGGTAAAGACGCCGGTACCTTCAGCGCTAAACGCGTCAAACCCCGGCGATGACCAGCCGGCATGGGCGAGTGCGGGTAACATCAGAAAAGCTAATGCAGTGCGTTTCATTCCATTTTCCTGTCGCGGCATTTTTAACCAGTGTGCCATTCGGCTCAGGGGAAAAACTCCTCCTGCGGCGCTTTCTGCCGGGAGGACGCGAAGGGATGAGTGATCCCGCGCAAATTTAGGCAGTTATCTGCGATATCGCGCACATTTTTTCAGTATTGATGGTTAATTGAGCACGTCCGGGATGACATAGTTTCGGAATTGGACTATTTGTATACGTGCTCTTGAGGACTATTTTTGGTATGATTTGAGATTCCGCTCTCAAATTTTTAAACAAAATAAGGTGTTGGAATGTTTATATCCGACCAGGAGACCTAATGATATCGACTCCCATTCGACGATATGGGGCCGCGATACTCATGTTACTCACCATGGCGTTTTCAGGTGAGGTGCTTGCAAAGACGCACACGGATACAACGAGTAAGAAAGCCCACGTAATAAAGACGACAAGCAGTAAGGTTAGCAGTAAACAAGAGTATTCTCGCAATAGTGCAAAGAGTAGTTCACTTCCTGATTTGCGAAAATACCCTTCCGGGACACCACGAAAAAAAGCGTTTCTCCGGACGGTAATGCCTTACATTAAAAGTCAAAATGCCGCGATTACGGCGGATCGTAACTGGCTGATCTCCAAACAGTACGATAGCCGCTGGTCGCCGTCCGAGCGCACGCGCCTGAAAGACATTGCCAAACGCTATAAGGTGAAGTGGAACGGGAACACGCGTCGCGTGCCGTGGAACTCGCTGTTAGAGCGCGTTGACATCATTCCGGGCAGTATGGTCGCGACGATGGCCGCCGCTGAAAGCGGCTGGGGCACCTCGAAGCTGGCCCGCAGCAACAACAACCTGTTTGGTATGAAATGCGCAAAAGGTCGTTGCACCAATGCGCCAGGCAAGGTGAAGGGCTATTCACAGTTTGAATCGGTTAAAGATTCCGTACATGCCTATGTGGTGAATCTGAACACCCACCCGGCCTACTCTTCGTTCCGTAAGTCGCGCGCGCAGCTGCGTAAGGCGGATCAGGAAGTGACGGCTACGGTGATGATCCACAAGCTGAAAGGTTATTCCACCCAGGGACAGCGTTACAACAACTACCTGTTCTCAATGTACCAGGATAACCAGCGTCTGATTGCCGCGCACATGTAATGAAAAACGCCTTCCATCGGAAGGCGTTCTTATTTCTAAAGCAGGACTTCGCTGTACCGTTCACGGTACTCTTTCGGCGTGGTGTCATACTCTTTCCTGAACACCGAATAGAAATACTGTAACGACGGGTAGCCGCACATCTGTGAAATCTCGTTAATCGACAGTGAGGTGGAGATCAGCAGACTGCGAGCTTTCTCCAGCTTTTCCGCGTGAATAACGGCGTGGATCGTCTCGCCCACTTCCTCCTTGAACCGCTTCTCGAGATTCGAACGTGAAATGCCGACCGAATCCAGCACCTGATCGACCTTAATCCCTTTGCAGGCGTGGTTACGAATGTAGTGCATCGCCTGAATCACGGCCGGATCGTTTAACGAACGGTAGTCGGTTGAACGACGCTCCACCACCCGAACGGGCGGAACCAGCTGGCGCTGAAGCGGAAGGGACTCGTTGTCTAACAGCCTGTGCAGCAGCTTCGCGGCCTGATAGCCCATCTGACGGGTGCCCTGCGCCACTGATGAGAGCGCCACGCGAGACAGATAGCGCGTAAGCTCCTCGTTATCGATACCAATCACGCACAGCTTTTCAGGCACCGGAATGTGCAAATGTTCGCATACCTGCAGTACGTGGCGGGCGCGGGCGTCCGTCACGGCGATAATTCCGGTCTGCGGCGGCAGCGTTTGCAGCCAGTCAGCCAGCCGGTTTTGCGCGTGCTGCCAGTTTTCTGGTGCAGTTTCCAGCCCCTGATACACCACGCCGCGGTACTTCTCCTGAGCCACTAGCTGGCAGAAGGCATATTCGCGCTCCATCGCCCAGCGCTTTCCGCTGGTGGCGGGCAGCCCGTAAAACGCAAAACGATGTACGCCTTTCTCTTTTAGATGGAGAAAGGCGGCCTCGACCAGGGCGTGGTTATCCGTGGCGATGTAATGGACGGGGGGATAATGTTCCGGCGAATGGTAGGAGCCGCCAACGCCCACGATAGGGACGTCGACGCCGTTGAGCAGTTGCTCAATCACGGGATCGTCAAAGTCAGCGATGACCCCATCTCCCAGCCAGTCTTTAATGTTCTCCAGACGGGTGCGGAAATCTTCTTCGATGAAAATATCCCATTCAGATTGCGACGCCTGCAAATATTCACCAACCCCTTCAACCACCTGGCGGTCATAGGCTTTATTGGCATTGAATAACAACGTAATGCGGTGACGCTTTTCAAACATGGTTCACTTTCCCAAATTAGTCACGATACTGTTATCAGGCGCGCCGCTTGGTGGCAGAGTCCATCCAGACTGCCAGCAAAAGAATGGCACCCTTGACGATATACTGCCAAAACGTCGGCACGTCCATCATACTCATCCCGTTATCCAGCGAAGCCATAATAAATGCGCCCATTACCGCCCCCGCCACGCTGCCAATGCCCCCGGCAAGGCTGGTTCCGCCAATCACGCAGGCGGCGATGGCATCCAGCTCGGCAATATTACCGGCGGAGGGGGAACCCGCGCCCAGACGCGAGCTAAGGATTAGCCCGGCGATGGCCACCATCAGCCCGTTAATGGCAAAGACGGCGAGTTTGGTGCGCTCCACGTTGATGCCCGACAGACGCGCGGCTTCAAGATTGCCGCCGATGGCATAAATACGGCGACCGAAGGCGGTACGTGTGGCCATAAACATCCCACCCAACAGCAACAGCGCCAGCAGCAGAACGGGCGTCGGGACACCGCGATAATCGTTCAGCAGCCAGATGGCCCCCAGCACAATTACGGCGGTAAGCGCCTGACGGCCAACAACCGAGGTTGAAGCAGGGGAGGCCAGTCCCAGCGCCTGACGACGCATGCGTCCACGCCATTGCCACGCGATAAACGCCATCATCCCAACCACGCCGATCGTAAAGCCGACCCCGTCTGAGAGGTAGCTTTGGCCGATCTGGGACATGGAGGCGCTGGTGGGGGAGACGGTGGTGCCGTTGGTAATACCAATCAAAATGCCGCGGAAGGCCAGCATCCCCGCTAAGGTGACGATAAACGACGGGACTTTACGGTAGGCCACCCACCAGCCATTCCATGCCCCAAGCAGCAGGCCCAGCACCAGCGTCACCGCAATCGTCAGTGGCAGCGGCCAGCCGAGCCAGACGTCAAAGATGGCCGCCACGCCGCCGAGCAGGCCCATCATCGATCCTACCGACAGGTCAATTTCCGCTGAGATAATGACGAATACCATCCCCACCGCCAGGATGCCGGTGATGGCGGTCTGACGCAGCAGGTTTGAGATGTTACGCGCGCTCAAATAGGAGCCATCGGTCATCCAGGTAAAGAACAACATGATGACGATAATGGCTGCAATCATCACAAAAACTTGCAGATTCAGCGATTTAAGTCCTGCGAACGCACCGGGCGTCGGAACAGCGACTTTGATATCAGACGGGTTGCTTTTCGACATGGCGTTCGCTCCTTAAGGCAGCTTCCATCACCTGCTCCTGCGTCAGGTTCTGGTTGTTCAGGTTGGCTTTGAGTTTCCCTTCGTGCATGACCAGCACGCGGTCGCTCAGCCCCAGCACTTCCGGCAATTCAGACGAGATGACAATAACGGCAATCCCTTGCTGCACGAGCTGGTTGATCAGCTTGTAGATTTCATACTTCGCGCCGATATCGATCCCGCGGGTGGGTTCATCCAGGATTAAAATGCGCGGATTAAGCAGCAGGCAGCGCGCCAGAATGGCCTTCTGCTGGTTGCCGCCGCTCAGGCGCCCTATCGCCAGCTCCGGTGAGGACGTTTTCACCTTAAGCCTGGCGAGCGACTGGAGAATACACTGCTGTTCTGCGGCATCATCCAGGCTGCTCAGCGCGCCGGAAAACTGTCCGAGCGCCGCCAGCGTGATATTTTTTCCCACCGCCATCACCGGCACGATGCCGTCTTTTTTGCGGTCTTCAGGCACCATGGCAATGCCTTTGGCAATGGCCTGCTGGCAGTTGTCGATTTTCACCGGCTGGCCGTCGATATAGATTGTGCCTTCCCAGCGCCCGGGCCAGACGCCAAACAGACACTGCACGGCCTCGGTCCGTCCGGCACCCACTAAACCCGCAATGCCGAGGATTTCGCCGCGGTGCAGCGAGAAGGAGATATTGTTTACGCGCCTGATGTGGCGGTTGACGGGGTGCCACGCCGTCAGGTTTTCCACGCGCAGGATCTCTTCGCCGATGGCGTGCGGTTCGTTGGGGTACAGCGCGGTCAGTTCGCGGCCTACCATCATGGTGATGATGTCATCCTCACTCATGCCTTCCGCTTCACGGGTGCCGATGTGCTGCCCGTCGCGGATGACGCAGATGGTGTCTGAAATGGCCTTGACCTCGTTGAGCTTGTGCGAAATATAGATGCAGGCGATGCCGTGATGTTGCAGGTCGCGGATGATGTTGAGCAGTACGGCGGTTTCCTGTTCGGTGAGCGAGGCGGTCGGCTCATCGAGGATCAGCAGGCGTACCTGTTTATTGAGCGCCTTGGCAATCTCCACCAGCTGCTGCTGGCCCAGACCCAGGTCGCCTACGCGGGTATCCGGTGAAATGGTAAGGCTCACCTGCGCCAGCAGCTTTTCGCAGCGCAGCGTCATGGTGTCGTAATCCAGCACGCCATGGCGCGAGAGCTCGGCCCCGAGGAAGATATTTTCCAGCACGGTAAGGTGCTTCACCAGCGCCAGCTCCTGGTGAATGATGGCGATGCCCTTACGCTCGGTATCGCGAATGTGCGTGGCCTGGAGCACCTCACCGGCAAAAACGATTTCGCCCTCGTAGCTGCCGTGCGGGTAGATCCCACACAACACTTTCATCAGGGTGGATTTCCCCGAGCCATTTTCGCCGCACAGGGAGAGTACCTCGCCAGAGTTCAGGCGCAGGCTTACATTGTCGACGGCTTTCACCGCCCCGAAGACTTTGGTGATGCTTTTCATTTCAAGTAAATAAGACATAACTGCTCCACATAGCCCGACAGATGAACAGGGCAGAACGATGCGCCCCTGCCGGGCAGGGGCTGCGCTGGATTACAGTTCACTCTTCTTATGGAAACCGTCTTTTACCACCGTGGCGTCAATATTCTCTTTGTTGACTTCAATAGGGGTTAACAGGCGAGCAGGCACGTCTTTCAGGCCGTTATTTAACGTTGCATCTGCTTTAGGCTGTTGGCCATTGCCCAGCTCAACGGCAATTTCAGCGGCCGTATTGGCAAGCTCGGTGATGGGTTTATAAACCGTCATGGTCTGGGTGCCCGCGATAATGCGTTTCACACCCGCAAGGTCTGCATCCTGGCCGGAGATAGCGACTTTTCCGGCAAGCCCCTGCGCGCTCAGCGCCTGAATGGCACCCCCCGCCGTGGCATCGTTAGAGGCTACCACCGCGTCGATTTTGTTATTGTTTGCGGTTAGCGCGTTTTCCATGATTTTCAGCGCGTTTTCCGGTAACCAGCCGTCAACCCACTGGTCGCCGACGACTTTAATTTTGCCCTCGTCGATATATGGCTTAAGCACTTTCATTTGTCCCTGGCGGAACAGCTTGGCGTTGTTATCCACCGGCGAGCCGCCCATCAGGAAATAATTTCCCTGCGGCACTTTAGCCACCAGGCTTTTAGCCTGTAATTCACCGACTTTCTCATTGTCGAACGAAATATAATAATCAATATCCGCATTATTAATCATGCGGTCATAGGCCAGAACTTTTATGCCTTCCTGTTTAGCTTCTTTCACCACGTTGCTTAATACCTGGCCGTTATACGGGATAATGACCAGCACATCGACGCCCCGGTTGATCATATTCTCGATTTGCGACATTTGCGTCTCTTCGTTGCCGTTAGCGGACTGAACGAACACCTCCGCACCGAGAGATTCCGCTTTTTTAACAAAGATATCGCGATCTTTTTGCCAGCGCTCCAGGCGTAAGTCGTCAATCGCCATGCCGATTTTGACCTCTTTGGCGTGCCCGGCAAAGCTTGCAAGCAGGAGAGTAGTGCAGAGCGTTAGGGTCAGGTTCTTTATCTTCATAATTATTAGGCCTTTTTGTAGGGTATGTGTAGCTGAGATAAAAGAAACGTTCACTGCTGAGACGCAGCAAATTTTTAACGTGGAAAGGCCTGCTGGCAATTACAGATTTTTATCTTCTCATTACGATATTTGGTTTATTTCTGAATTTATGACCGCGATCGGATTTTAAAAAGCGTAACCTACTAATTACATTTGATTCTGGAATATGCGCCGAAAAATAGTTTGTCTGCACATTATTTTGCGAGCCAGCGCACAGTTGTGCATTCTCTCAATAGCAGTGTGAAATAACGTAATTGAGCAACCCAAAATGTCTATTCACTATTACTCCAGAAGCAATACCACGCCGCATACCCTGATTATGGAGCTCAATATGCAAGCTTATTTCGACCAACTCGATCGCGTTCGTTTCGAAGGCACGAAAACGACCAATCCTTTAGCATTTCGTCATTACAACCCGGATGAGCTGGTGCTGGGTAAGCGCATGGAAGATCACTTGCGCTTTGCCGCCTGTTACTGGCACACCTTCTGCTGGAACGGTGCCGATATGTTCGGTGTGGGCGCTTTTGACCGCCCCTGGCAGCAGCCGGGCGAGGCCATCGAGCTGGCAAAGCGTAAAGCCGACGTCGCGTTCGAGTTCTTCCATAAGCTGAACGTGCCGTACTACTGTTTCCACGACGTGGACGTGTCGCCGGAAGGGGCGTCGCTGAAGGAGTATCTGAACAATTTTGCGCAGATGGTCGACGTGCTGGCTGAAAAACAGCAACAAAGCGGCGTGAAGCTGCTCTGGGGTACCGCTAACTGCTTTACTAACCCCCGCTACGGCGCGGGTGCGGCAACCAACCCGGACCCGGAAGTCTTTAGCTGGGCGGCTACTCAGGTCGTGACCGCAATGAACGCCACGCATCAGCTGGGTGGTGAGAACTACGTTCTCTGGGGCGGTCGCGAAGGCTATGAAACGCTGCTCAATACCGACCTGCGTCAGGAGCGCGAGCAGATTGGCCGCTTCATGCAGATGGTGGTGGATCACAAACACAAAATTGGCTTCCGCGGCACGCTGCTGATTGAGCCAAAACCGCAGGAGCCAACCAAGCATCAGTATGACTACGATGTCGCCACCGTGTATGGCTTCCTGAAGCAGTTTGGTCTGGAAAAAGAGATCAAAGTGAACATTGAGGCTAACCACGCCACCCTGGCGGGCCACTCCTTCCATCACGAAATTGCCTCTGCGATTGCGCTGGGTATCTTCGGCTCGGTGGATGCGAACCGTGGCGACCCGCAGCTGGGCTGGGACACCGACCAGTTCCCGAACAGCGTGGAAGAGAATGCGCTGGTGATGTACGAAATCGTCAAAGCGGGCGGTTTCACCACCGGCGGCCTGAACTTCGACGCCAAAGTGCGTCGCCAGAGCACCGACAAATACGATCTGTTCTACGGCCATATTGGGGCGATGGACACGATGGCGCTGGCGCTGAAAGTGGCGGCCCGTATGATTGAAGACGGAGAGCTGGATAAGCGCGTGGCGAAGCGTTACAGCGGATGGAACAGTGAGCTGGGCCAGCAAATACTGAAAGGTCAGTTATCGCTTGCGGAGATCGCGAAGTACGCTGAACAGCATCAGCTGGCGCCGCAGCATCAGAGCGGACATCAGGAGCTGCTGGAAAATCTGGTTAACCACTATCTGTTCGATAAGTAAAAACACAGGCCCGGCTCGCCGCGCGCTGCCGGGCATTTCTGTCAAAGGAGTCACCGCAATGTATATCGGGATCGATCTTGGCACGTCGGGTGTGAAAGCCATCCTGTTAAGCGAGCAGGGCGAGGTAGTCGCAACGCAGACTGAAAAGCTACAGGTTTCACGCCCGCATCCGCTGTGGTCTGAGCAGGATCCGGAGCAGTGGTGGCAGGCGACGGATCGCGCATTGAAAGCGTTGGGCGAGCAGCACAGCCTGCGCGACGTGAAAGCGCTGGGCATTGCCGGGCAAATGCATGGCGCCACGCTGCTGGATAGCCAGCACCGCGTCCTGCGCCCGGCGATTCTCTGGAATGACGGGCGCTGTGCAGAAGAGTGCACGCTGCTTGAAGAGCGCGTGCCCACGTCCCGCGACATCACCGGCAACCTGATGATGCCCGGCTTCACAGCCCCCAAATTACTGTGGGTGCAGCGCCATGAACCCGACGTTTTCCGCCAGGTGGCGAAGGTTCTGTTGCCAAAAGACTACCTGCGTTTTCGCATGACGGGGGATTTTGCCAGCGATATGTCTGACGCCGCCGGCACCCTGTGGCTCGACGTGGCGAAACGGGACTGGAGCGAGGCGATGCTCGATGCCTGCCATCTGACGCGGGAGCACATGCCTGCGCTGTTCGAAGGCAGTGAAATAACGGGCGCTTTGCAGCCATCCATTGCCGAACGCTGGAATATGCCGGCCGTTCCGGTTGTTGCCGGCGGTGGCGATAACGCGGCGGGTGCTGTCGGCGTAGGGATGGTGGACGCAGGGCATGCCATGCTCTCACTCGGCACTTCTGGCGTCTATTTTGCCGTGAGTGACGGCTATCGAAGTAACCCTGAAAGTGCCGTACACAGCTTCTGCCACGCGCTGCCGGGAAAATGGCATCTGATGTCGGTGATGCTGAGCGCGGCGTCCTGCCTGGACTGGGCGGCGAAGCTCACCGGAATGGCGGACGTCCCTGCGCTTATCGCAGCGGCACAGCAGGCGGATGAAAATGCCGGTGCGGTCTGGTTTTTACCCTATCTTTCCGGCGAGCGGACACCGCACAACAATCCGGAAGCGAAAGGGGTATTCTTCGGTCTTACCCATCAGCACGGCCCGGCGGAGCTGGCGCACGCGGTGCTTGAAGGTGTCGGTTATGCGCTGGCGGACGGAATGGATGTGGTGCATGACTGTGGCCTGAAGCCATCCAGCATTACGCTCATTGGGGGCGGTGCGCGCAGCAGCTACTGGCGGCAAATGCTTTGCGATATCAGCGGACTCACGCTGGACTACCGCACCGGGGGAGACGTCGGCCCTGCGCTCGGTGCGGCGCGACTGGCGCAAATTGCGCTTAATCCGGATAAGCCACTGAACCAGCTTTTGCCGCAGCTGCCGCTTGAACAGCAGCATCTTCCCGATGCGAAAAACCACGCCCGCTATGCCGAAAGACGGGACGTGTTCCGCAAAATCTATCAGCAGCTTTTGCCGCTAATGTCATAAACAGTAGCCGGGTGGCGCTAACGCTTACCCGGCCTGCCAGCCTTCAACCGGGTTAGCTCACAAACCTGCGCGTATCGATGCGTTGCAGCAGCATCGAGAGCAACAGACTAATGGCCAGCGTGGCGGTAAAGATCCAGACAATATCCAGCACCGGCCAGCTCTTAAGCTCAACGCCGCGCGTACGCAGGGCGTGGATCGCCAGCGCGTGAAAACCGTAAATGCCCAGCGAGTGGCGTGAGATAAAACCCAGCACCGGAAGCGGACGTTCGTTCAGGGTGTTTTTCACCAGGGTCAGCAGGGAAACCGCGCAGATAAAGACCATCGGACCGCAGTACAGATACCAGGTATCGGCAAAGTTGCCGCGCCATTGCAGCTCGTGCAGCGTCCCGCGAGAGATAATAAACACGCTGGCGATAAACGCTGCCGCGCAAAGCCAGTTCATTCCCCGCTTTTGCGTGGTCATCATGCCAATGGCGCGCCCCAGCATGCCGTACAGCACGTAGTAGAACGTGTCGCCGTTTATATAGAGATTGACGGGCAGCCACTCAAAGCCCGCTATTTTCTGCGAGACGGTATTCGGGTTCGCCACAATCCCGATGACCACCATCAGCGCCAGCAGCATTTTACCGCTGACGTTTTTTACCTGAATTAACGGTGAAACCAGATAAATGACGATTATCGCGAAGAAAAACCACAGATGATAGAACACGGGTTTTTGCAGCAGGTTGGTCAGGGAAAGGCCGGCGTTAATTGAGGTGAACAGGGTAATGTAGAGCAGAGAAATGGCGCTGTAGAAAAGCAGACACGAGGCGATACGGATGAAATGTCTCGGCTGCGCGCTCCGCTCGCCAAAAAAGAGAAAGCCGGAAATCATAAAGAACAGCGGGACGCTCACGCGGGAGGCCGAGTTCAGAATATTGGCGACATCCCAGTTAACGGGGCTGATACTGTGCGCGTTAGTGACATACCAGGTCGTCGTGTGGATCATCACCACCATCAGACAGGCTATTCCCCGCAGGTTATCAATCCAGTTAATTTTTGACTGCATCAGTTCCTCTGTATTCCTGATAAAGAAAGTGTGACTGCGTTTGGGTAAATCTTTTCCCTTGGAAAATTCTGAGTTTAGCCAGGCTATCTTGTAGGGAGCAGGCGAGATTCGCAGAATGAAGGACTTTACTCTATAAACGTATTGCTACTAAAAATAACAGCCACTGGCCAGGGCGGTAATAAAAATGATGATGAAGCGTGGGGCGTCACTCTTTCTGCTGCTTTTATTAGCGGGATGCAGTGCTTCTGAGGAGGCACCTGCACAAAAAGCGCAGCAGGGAAAAATCAGCCCGGAGCGCTCCCTGAACATGGAGCAGCTGTGTAAAGATCGGGCGGCTCACCGCTATAACGCTGATGCACAGAAAATAAACGTGACCGGCTTTGAGCGCTTTCAGGGCAGCTATGAGCTTAAAGGCTATACTGCACGTAAAGAGGGCTTTGTCTGCTCTTTTGATGCAGACGGCCAGTTTTTACATCTCTCAATGCGCTAAACTGCTCGCATAATCAGCAGCCAGAGCCCTTACAGGTTCTGGCTACGCGCCTTATTCCCCAATTTATCTTAAACAACCCCGTTTCGTACTGTATATCTTGCAGCCAGCGGGTATACTGATCCCTTCCATTTAAAACCACACGTATCCAGCACGAAATACTATGCAAAAGTTTGATACCAAGACCTTCCAGGGCCTGATCCTGACCTTACAGGATTACTGGGCTCGTCAGGGCTGCACCATTGTTCAACCTTTGGACATGGAAGTTGGCGCAGGCACCTCACACCCGATGACCAGCCTGCGCGCGTTAGGGCCAGAGCCAATGGCGACCGCCTACGTGCAGCCATCCCGTCGTCCGACCGATGGCCGTTACGGCGAAAACCCGAACCGTCTGCAGCACTACTATCAGTTCCAGGTGGTGATTAAGCCATCACCAGACAATATTCAGGAACTGTACCTCGGGTCACTGAAAGAGCTGGGTATGGATCCGACCATTCACGACATTCGTTTCGTGGAAGACAACTGGGAGAACCCAACGCTGGGTGCCTGGGGTCTGGGTTGGGAAGTGTGGCTGAACGGCATGGAAGTGACCCAGTTTACCTACTTCCAGCAGGTTGGCGGTCTGGAATGTAAGCCGATCACCGGTGAAATCACCTATGGTCTGGAACGTCTGGCAATGTACATTCAGGGCGTAGACAGTGTTTACGACCTGGTCTGGAGCGACGGCCCGCTGGGTAAAACCACCTACGGCGACGTGTTCCATCAGAACGAAGTGGAGCAATCCACCTATAACTTCGAATACGCGGACGTGGACTTCCTGTTCACCTGCTTCGAGCAGTACGAGAAAGAAGCGCAGCAGCTGCTGGCGCTGGAGACTCCGCTGCCGCTGCCTGCCTACGAGCGTATTCTGAAGGCCGCCCACAGCTTCAACCTGCTGGATGCCCGCAAAGCGATCTCCGTGACTGAACGTCAGCGCTACATTCTGCGTATTCGTACCCTGACCAAAGCCGTTGCAGAAGCTTACTACGCGTCCCGTGAAGCCCTTGGCTTCCCGATGTGCAACCGAAACAAATAAGAGGCGGCCATGTCTGAGAAAACTTTCCTGGTGGAAATCGGCACCGAAGAGCTGCCACCAAAAGCCCTGCGCAGCCTGGCTGAGTCTTTCGCTGCGAACGTCACTGCTGAGCTGGATAACGCCGGCCTGGCGCACGGTAAAATTGAGTGGTTTGCTGCCCCGCGTCGTCTGGCGCTGAAGGTGGCAAATCTGGCGGCATCCCAGCCTGATCGTGAAGTCGAAAAACGTGGCCCGGCGATTGCCCAGGCGTTCGACGCGGAAGGCAAGCCAAGCAAGGCGGCTGAAGGCTGGGCGCGCGGCTGCGGCATCACCGTTGACCAGGCCGAGCGTCTGACAACCGATAAAGGTGAATGGCTGCTGTATCGTGCCCATGTAAAAGGCGAAAGCGCAGAAGCGCTGCTGCCGAACATGATCGCGACCTCGCTGGCTAAGCTGCCGATTCCTAAGCTGATGCGCTGGGGCGCGTCTGACGTTCACTTCGTGCGTCCGGTTCACACCGTGACCCTGCTGCTGGGCGACACCGTTATTCCGGCAACCATTCTGGGCGTGGCGTCCGATCGCGTCATTCGCGGCCACCGCTTTATGGGCGAGCCAGAGTTCACCATCGACAATGCCGACCAGTATCCGCAGATCCTGCTGGAGCGCGGTAAGGTCATTGCTGACTACGAACAGCGTAAAGCCAAAATTAAAGCCGATGCAGAAGAAGCGGCGCGCAAGATTGGCGGAAACGCCGACCTGAGCGACAGCCTGCTGGAAGAAGTCACCTCCCTGGTTGAATGGCCCGTTGTGCTGACCGCGAAGTTCGAAGAGAAATTCCTCGCCGTTCCGGCAGAAGCGCTGGTGTACACCATGAAGGGTGACCAGAAGTACTTCCCGGTTTACGCCAACGACGGCAAGCTGCTGCCAAACTTCATCTTCGTCGCGAACATCGAATCCAAAGATCCGAGCCAGATAATCTCCGGTAACGAGAAAGTGGTGCGTCCGCGTCTGGCGGATGCCGAGTTCTTCTTCAATACCGACCGTAAAAAACGTCTGGAAGATAACCTGCCGCGTCTGCAAACCGTACTGTTCCAGCAGCAGCTGGGTACGCTGCGCGACAAGACCGACCGTATCGCGGAGCTGTCCGGCTGGATTGCCCGTGAAATTGGCGCGGACGTTAACCACGCCACCCGCGCGGGCCTGCTCTCCAAGTGTGACCTGATGACCAACATGGTGTTCGAATTTACCGACACCCAGGGCGTCATGGGCATGCACTACGCGCGTCACGATGGCGAAGCGGAAGATGTGGCGGTAGCCCTGAACGAGCAGTATCAGCCGCGCTTTGCCGGTGACGATCTGCCGTCCAACCCGGTTGCCTGCGCCGTGGCGATTGCCGATAAGATGGACACCCTGGCGGGTATCTTCGGTATCGGTCAGCATCCAAAAGGCGACAAAGACCCGTTCGCGCTGCGTCGTGCCGCGCTGGGCGTGCTGCGTATCATCGTTGAGAAGAACCTGAACCTCGATCTGCAAACGCTGACCGAAGAAGCGGTGCGTCTGTACGGCGACAAGCTGACCAATGCGAAGGTTGTGGATGATGTTATCGACTTTATGCTCGGTCGTTTCCGCGCGTGGTATCAGGGCGAAGGCTACAGCGTCGATACCATTCAGGCGGTGCTGGCGCGTCGTCCAACCCGTCCGGCAGATTTCGATGCGCGAATGAAGGCGGTATCGCACTTCCGTACGCTGGAAGCGGCATCAGCCCTGGCCGCGGCCAACAAGCGCGTCTCGAACATCCTCGCGAAATCCGACGAGACGCTGAACGAGCGCGTAAACGCCGCGACGCTGAAAGAGCCGGAAGAGATCGCTCTGGCGATGCAGGTTGTCGTGCTGCGTGACAAGCTGGAACCGTACTTCGCGGAAGGCCGCTACCAGGAAGCGCTGGTGGAGCTGGCGGAGCTGCGTGACGTGATCGACGCCTTCTTCGAGAAAGTGATGGTGAACGTGGAAGATAAAGAGCTGCGTATTAACCGTCTCTCTATGCTTGAGAAGCTGCGTGAGCTGTTCCTGCGCGTGGCGGATATTTCGCTGCTGCAATAATGCAAAAAACCCGCCCCTGACAGGCGGGAAGAACGGCAACTAAACTCATGCCGGGCGGCAAAAACTGCCCGGCTTTTTTATTACACTCTCTCAAATACCGTTGCGATACCCTGACCCAATCCGATACACATTGTTGCCAGACCAAACTGGGCATCTTTGCGTTCCATCAGGTTAATCAGCGTGGTGCTGATGCGCGCCCCGGAGCAGCCCAGCGGGTGGCCGAGGGCAATCGCGCCGCCGTTGAGGTTAATCTTCTCGTCTACCTGATCCATCAGGCCCAGATCCTTAATGCACGGCAGGATCTGCGCGGCGAAGGCTTCGTTCATCTCAAACAGATCGATATCACTTGCGCTCAGCCCCGCTTTTTTCAACGCCAGTTTTGACGCCGGAACCGGACCGTAACCCATGATGGAAGGATCGCAGCCCACGACCGCCATCGAACGCACGCGGGCACGCGGGGTCAGGCCTAGCTCGCGGGCGCGGCTTTCGCTCATCACCAGCATTGCGGCGGCGCCGTCGGACAGGGCAGACGAGGTGCCCGCCGTTACCGTGCCGGTGACCGGATCAAATGCCGGACGCAGGGCAGAAAGCGCTTCGACCGTGGTTTCAGGACGGATCACTTCGTCGTAGCTGAACTGCTTCAGTACGCCGTCTGCGTCGTGGCCGCCGGTTGGGATAATCTCATTCTTAAACGCGCCGGACTGCGTGGCGGCCCAGGCGCGGGCGTGCGAGCGCGCGGCGAAGGCATCCTGCATTTCACGGCTGATGCCGTGCAGGCGGGAGAGCATCTCGGCGGTCAGGCCCATCATACCGGCGGCTTTCGCCACGTTGCGGCTCATGCCCGGGTGGAAATCGACCCCGTGGCTCATCGGCACGTGGCCCATATGCTCCACGCCGCCCACCAGGCAGGCCTGCGCGTCGCCGGTCATGATCATGCGCGCCGCGTCGTGCAGGGCCTGCATTGACGAGCCGCACAGGCGGTTGACGGTAACCGCCGGAACCGAATGCGGAATTTCTGCCAGCAGGGAGGCGTTACGGGCGATGTTAAAGCCCTGCTCCAGCGTCTGCTGGACGCAGCCCCAGTAGATATCGTCCAGCGCCGCAGGATCCAGCGCCGGGTTACGCGCCAGCAGGCTACGCATCAGGTGCGCGGAGAGATCTTCCGCACGCACGTTACGGAACGCGCCGCCTTTTGAACGGCCCATCGGGGTGCGAATCGCATCAACAATGACAACCTTTTCCATTGTGACTCCTTAAGCCGTTTTCAGCGCGCCAACCGGACGGGCTGGCTCGACTGCTGGATAGTAGGGTTCGTTATGGCGCGCTTTGTTACGCAGACCTTCCGGCACGTCATAAAGCGGGCCGAGGTGCTGATACTGCTGAGCCATATCGAGGTAGCGGGCGCTGCCGAGCGTATCCAGCCAGCGGAACGCGCCGCCGTGGAACGGCGGGAAGCCCAGACCGTACACCAGCGCCATATCCGCTTCTGCCGGGCTGGCGATAATGCCTTCTTCCAGACAGCGCACCACTTCGTTAATCATCGGGATCATCATGCGGGCGATGATTTCATCGTCGGTGAAGTCGCGTTTTGGCTGACTGACGTCGGCCAGCAGGCCATCCACCGCCGGATCTTCTTCTTTCTTCGGTTTGCCTTTGCTGTCTTCCTTATAACGCCAGAAGCCCAGGCCGTTTTTCTGACCAAAGCGGCTGGCATCGAACAGGGCGTCAATCGCGTCGCGATAGTCTTTCTGCATACGCTGCGGGAAGCCGGCAGCCATGACCGCCTGGGCGTGATGCGCGGTGTCGATCCCGACCACGTCCAGCAGGTAGGCCGGGCCCATCGGCCAGCCGAACCGTTTTTCCATCACTTTGTCGATGTTGCGGAAGTCCGCGCCGTCGCGCAGCAGCTGGCTGAAGCCGGCGAAGTACGGGAACAGCACGCGGTTAACGAAGAAGCCCGGGCAGTCGTTAACGACGATTGGCGTTTTGCCCATTTTGCTGGCCCACGCCACCACTTTGGCGATGGTGTCGTCAGAGGTTTTTTCCCCACGGATCACTTCGACCAGCGGCATACGGTGCACCGGGTTAAAGAAGTGCATCCCGCAGAAGTTTTCCGGACGCTTCAGCACGCTCGCCAGTTCGCTGATTGGAATGGTGGAGGTGTTGGAGGCCAGCACGGTTTCCGGACGAACCTTCCCTTCGGTTTCGGCCAGAACCGCTTTTTTAACGTTCGGGTTCTCGACGACCGCTTCAACCACCACGTCAACGCGATCGAAACCGCTGTATTCCAGCACGGGCTGAATGGTGGAGATCACGCCGGAGAGCTTCAGTCCGTCAATTTTGCCGCGCTCAAGCTGTTTATTCAGCAGCTTGGCCGCTTCGGTCATGCCCAGCGTCAGGGATTTTTCATTGATGTCTTTCATCACAACCGGCACGCCTTTCCAGGCGGACTGGTAAGCGATGCCGCCGCCCATAATGCCGGCGCCGAGCACCGCCGCGCGTTTTGGCGTCTCAACGTTTTTGGTCAGCTGTTTAGCCTTTCCCTTCACGAACTGATCGTTAAGGAAGATGCCGACCAGCGCGCGGGCTTCACTGGTGTGCGCCAGCGGGACAAAGCTCTGATTTTCAAGCTTCAGGGCTTCATCGCGACCCAGACGGGCTGCGGCTTCGATGGTTTTTACCGCCGTGATGGGCGCCGGGTAGTGTTTACCTGCCGTCTGCATCACCATGCCTTTGGCGATGGTAAAGCTCATGGTGGCTTCAATTTTACTTAGCTTCAGTGGCTCCAGCTTCGGCTGGCGTTTGGCTTTCCAGTCGAGGTCGCCGTTAATCGCCTGACGCAGAATGGCGACGGCACCGTCGACCAGTTTCTCAGGTTTGACGACGCCGTCCACCAGGCCGATTTTCTGCGCCTGCTCCGCGCCAACGTCTTTACCGGCGGCAATGATTTCCAGCGCGCTGTCTGCACCCAGCATGCGCGGCATACGCACGGAGCCGCCAAAGCCCGGCATAATGCCCAGTTTGGTCTCCGGCAGGCCGATGCGCAGGTCAGGGGTGGCCAGACGGTAATCAGTGGCTAACACACATTCGCAGCCGCCGCCCAGCGCGTAGCCGTTAACGGCGGAAATGGTCGGGACAGGCAGGTCTTCCAGACGATTAAAGACGCTGTTGGCGAAATGCAGCCACTGGCTCAGCTGTTCTTCCGGCACCATAAACAGCGACAGAAACTCGGTGATATCTGCACCAACGATAAAGGCCGCTTTGTTTGAGCGCAGCAGCAGCCCTTTCAAATCTGATTGCTTTTCAAGTACATCCAGCGCCTGGCCAAGACTGGCCACCGTCGCGGTATCAAGCTTGTTCACTGAGCCGGGGGCATCGAACACCAGTTCGGCAATGCCATCTTCCAGCCAGTCTACGTACAGGGTGTCGCCTTTGTAGAGCATGTCGGTCTCCTGAATCCAGCAATTGGATCTGGTCATACCAGATGAGACGGAGTGTGGAATTTATGTTAATAAAATGCAAATTACTCATTAAGAAAATGCTGCGCTGATCACGGTCGGCGGAAATCACGCAGCCGGAGTGAGGTGTGCTAAGATGCGATGACTTGAGGTCAAAAAAACGAAAGGAAGAATGATGGACTCACTGGCTTCGCTCTATAAAAATCATATCGTTACCCTACAGGAACGTACCCGCGATGTACTGGCCCGCTTCAAGCTGGATGCCCTGCTGATCCACTCCGGCGAGCTGATGAATACGTTTCTTGATGACCACGCTTATCCCTTCAAGGTTAACCCGCAGTTTAAAGCCTGGGTGCCCGTCACGCAGGTTCCAAATTGCTGGCTGCTGGTGGATGGCGTGAACAAGCCGAAACTGTGGTTCTACCTGCCGGTGGATTACTGGCACAACGTGGAACCGCTGCCGACCTCTTTCTGGACTGAAGAAATTGACGTGATTGCGCTGCCGAAAGCGGACGGCATTGGCAGCCAGCTGCCAGCGGCGCGCGGCAACATCGGCTACATTGGCCCTGTGCCTGAACGCGCGCTGGGCCTGGATATCCCGGCCGATAAGCTCAACCCGAAAGGGGTGCTGGATTATCTGCATTACTATCGCGCTTATAAGACCGACTACGAACTTTACTGCATGCGCGAAGCGCAAAAAACGGCGGTAAATGGCCACCGCGCGGCGCATGAGGCGTTCCAGTCAGGCATGAGCGAGTTCGATATCAACCTGGCGTACCTGACCGCGACCGGTCATCGCGATACCGACGTGCCTTACAGCAACATCGTGGCGCTCAACGAGCATGCCTCGGTTCTGCACTATACCAAACTGGATCACCAGGTTCCGTCTGAGATGCGCAGTTTCCTGCTTGACGCGGGTGCCGAGTACAACGGCTACGCGGCAGACCTCACCCGTACGTGGGCGGCGAATGCGGATACCGATTTTGCGCACCTGATTAAAGACGTGAACGATGAACAGCTGGCGCTGATCGGCACCATGAAAGCGGGTACCAGCTATGTGGATTACCATATCCAGTTCCATCAGCGCATCGCTAAACTGCTGCGCAAGCATCAGATTGTCAAAGACATGAGCGAAGAGGCGATGGTTGAGAACGATCTGACCGGGCCGTTTATGCCGCACGGTATCGGCCACCCGCTGGGTTTGCAGGTGCACGACGTCGCGGGCTTTATGCAGGACGATACCGGTACGCACCTGGCGGCGCCGTCGAAATATCCTTACCTGCGCTGCACCCGCGTTCTGGCACCGCGCATGGTATTGACCATCGAGCCGGGCATCTACTTTATTGAATCTCTGCTGGCGCCGTGGCGTGAAGGGCAGTTCAGCAAGCACTTCAACTGGGAAAAAATTGAAGCGCTGAAGCCGTTTGGCGGCATTCGTATCGAAGATAACGTGGTTATCCATGAGAACAGCATCGAGAACATGACGCGAGACCTGAAGCTGGCCTGATGGAAAGCTGGCTGATACCGGCTGAGCCGGTCACTTTTGTTGAGGAAATCAAGAAAAGCCGCTTTATCACGCTGCTGGCGCATACCGACGGCGTGGAGGCGGCAAAGGCGTTCGTCGAGTCCGTTCGCGCGCAGCACCCCGATGCCCGCCACCACTGCGTGGCGTGGGTAGCCGGGCCGCCGAACGACTCACAGCAGCTCGGGTTTTCTGACGACGGTGAACCGGCGGGCACGGCCGGAAAACCGATGCTCTCCCAGCTAATGGGCAGCGGCGTGGGCGAGATAACCGCCGTCGTGGTTCGCTACTACGGCGGCATTTTGTTAGGCACCGGTGGCCTGGTTAAAGCCTACGGTGGCGGAGTCCAGCAGGCGCTTAATCTTCTGACAACGACCCGCAAAACGCCGCTAACCGAATATACTTTGTTATGCGATTACGCCCAGCTTTCGGGTGTAGAAACACTGCTTAAACAGTTTAACGGCGTCATCGCGCACAGTGATTATCAGGCAATGGTGCAATTACGCGTGGCGCTTCCTCAGGCGGAACTGGCTGCTTTTTCAGCAAAACTCGCTGATTTTAGTCGCGGTTCATTGCAATTACTGCCGATTGAAGAATAATCCCCACCTCACAATTTTGAATACCTAAGGAAGCGGCAGAGATGCATTTTCGTGCCATTACCCGAATCGTTGGATTACTGGTCATACTTTTTTCCGGAACGATGATCATTCCCGGTCTGGTGGCGCTTATCTACCGGGACGGCGCGGGGCGTGCATTTACGCAAACCTTTTTTGTGGCGCTGACCATTGGTTCGCTGCTGTGGTGGCCAAACCGTCGTGAGAAAGGCGAGCTGAAAGCCCGGGAAGGTTTTCTGATTGTCGTCCTGTTCTGGACGGTGCTGGGAAGCGTCGGTGCGCTGCCGTTTATCTTCTCTGAACAACCGAATCTCACCATCACGGATGCGTTCTTTGAGTCGTTCTCCGGCTTAACGACCACCGGGGCCACCACGCTTGTAGGGCTGGACTCGCTCCCTCATGCGATCCTCTTTTACCGTCAGATGCTGCAGTGGTTCGGCGGTATGGGGATCATCGTCCTGGCGGTGGCTATTCTGCCGATTCTGGGCGTCGGCGGGATGCAGCTTTACCGGGCCGAAATGCCCGGCCCGCTAAAAGATAACAAAATGCGCCCGCGCATTGCGGAGACGGCGAAGACTCTGTGGCTGATCTACGTTCTGCTGACGGTGGCCTGTGCGCTGGCGCTGTGGTTTGCCGGGATGCCTGCTTTTGATGCTATCGGGCACAGCTTTGCGACTATCGCTATCGGCGGGTTCTCTACGCACGATGCAAGCGTAGGCTACTTCGACAGCCCGACGATCAATACCATCATTGCTATCTTCCTGCTGATCTCAGGCTGTAACTACGGTCTACACTTCTCCTTGCTGAGCGGACGTAGCCTGAAGGTGTACTGGCGCGACCCGGAATTTCGGATGTTTATCGGCGTCCAGCTGACGCTGGTTATCATCTGTACCCTGGTGCTGTGGTTCCACGATGTCTATAACTCGGCGGTTACGACCCTGAACCAGGCGTTCTTCCAGGTGGTATCAATGGCGACAACCGCTGGTTTCACCACGGACAGTATCGCGCGTTGGCCGCTGTTCCTGCCGGTACTGCTGTTGTGTTCTGCGTTTATCGGCGGCTGTGCCGGGTCGACGGGCGGCGGCCTGAAGGTGATCCGTATTCTGCTGCTGTTCAAGCAGGGGAACCGTGAGCTGAAGCGTCTGGTTCACCCGAACGCGGTTTACAGCATCAAGCTGGGGAACCGCGCTCTGCCGGAGCGTATCCTCGAAGCGGTGTGGGGGTTCTTCTCTGCGTATGCGCTGGTCTTTATTGTCAGTATGCTGGCCATTATCGCCACGGGCGTGGATGATTTTTCCGCCTTCGCCTCTGTGGTGGCAACGTTAAACAACCTGGGGCCAGGGCTGGGCGTAGTGGCGGATAACTTTGCCAGTATGAACCCCGTGGCGAAGTGGATCTTAATCGCCAATATGCTGTTTGGTCGTCTTGAGGTCTTTACGCTGCTGGTGCTGTTCACCCCAACATTCTGGCGTGAGTAAGGAGACATTAGTGAAAACGTTAATTCTTTTCTCAACGCGTGACGGGCAAACGCGTGAGATTGCTTCATATCTGGCTTCTGAACTCAAAGAGCTGGGCATTTACTCTGATGTGGTGAACCTGAATCGCACGGAGCAAATTTCCTGGCAGGATTACGACCGTGTGGTGATTGGTGCATCAATTCGTTACGGCCATTTCCATCCGGCGCTGGATCGCTTTGTGAAAAAGCATACGGCGGAGCTTGATAAGCTGCCCGGCGCCTTTTACTCGGTCAACCTGGTCGCCCGTAAAGCCGAGAAGCGCACGCCGCAGACCAACAGCTATACGCGCAAGTTTTTGCTGAGTTCACCCTGGCAGCCCGATATCTGCTCTGTCTTTGCTGGCGCGCTGCGCTACCCGCGCTATCGCTGGTACGACCGCTTTATGATCCGCCTGATCATGAAAATGACGGGCGGCGAAACCGATACGCGTAAAGAGGTGGTTTATGCCGACTGGGCTCAGGTTGCCAGTTTTGCCCGTGAAATTGCGCGTTTAACGGACGATTCGCGAGTTAAATAAGCGTTGAGTTTGAAAAGTGAGCGAACGAAAAGTTTTTTGTATTTTGTGCTTGTCACTTCGGAAGAACTCCCTATAATGCGCCTCCACTGACACGGAACAACGGCACGCAAGCCGCCGGGTCAGCAGAGAAAAGCGAAATAATCGCTTGACTCTGAAGCGGGAAAGCGTAATATGCACACCCCGCGCCGCAGCGAAAAACGAAGCGGCACTGCTCTTTAACAATTTATCAGACAATCTGTGTGGGCACTCAAAGTGACATGGATTCTTAACGTCGCAAGACGAAAAATGAATACCAAGTCTCTGAGTGAACATACGTAATTCATTACGAAGTTTAATTCACGAGCATCAAACTTAAATTGAAGAGTTTGATCATGGCTCAGATTGAACGCTGGCGGCAGGCCTAACACATGCAAGTCGAACGGTAACAGGAAGCAGCTTGCTGCTTCGCTGACGAGTGGCGGACGGGTGAGTAATGTCTGGGAAACTGCCTGATGGAGGGGGATAACTACTGGAAACGGTAGCTAATACCGCATAACGTCGCAAGACCAAAGAGGGGGACCTTCGGGCCTCTTGCCATCGGATGTGCCCAGATGGGATTAGCTAGTAGGTGGGGTAACGGCTCACCTAGGCGACGATCCCTAGCTGGTCTGAGAGGATGACCAGCCACACTGGAACTGAGACACGGTCCAGACTCCTACGGGAGGCAGCAGTGGGGAATATTGCACAATGGGCGCAAGCCTGATGCAGCCATGCCGCGTGTGTGAAGAAGGCCTTCGGGTTGTAAAGCACTTTCAGCGGGGAGGAAGGCGGTAAGGTTAATAACCTTACCGATTGACGTTACCCGCAGAAGAAGCACCGGCTAACTCCGTGCCAGCAGCCGCGGTAATACGGAGGGTGCAAGCGTTAATCGGAATTACTGGGCGTAAAGCGCACGCAGGCGGTCTGTCAAGTCGGATGTGAAATCCCCGGGCTCAACCTGGGAACTGCATTCGAAACTGGCAGGCTAGAGTCTTGTAGAGGGGGGTAGAATTCCAGGTGTAGCGGTGAAATGCGTAGAGATCTGGAGGAATACCGGTGGCGAAGGCGGCCCCCTGGACAAAGACTGACGCTCAGGTGCGAAAGCGTGGGGAGCAAACAGGATTAGATACCCTGGTAGTCCACGCCGTAAACGATGTCGACTTGGAGGTTGTGCCCTTGAGGCGTGGCTTCCGGAGCTAACGCGTTAAGTCGACCGCCTGGGGAGTACGGCCGCAAGGTTAAAACTCAAATGAATTGACGGGGGCCCGCACAAGCGGTGGAGCATGTGGTTTAATTCGATGCAACGCGAAGAACCTTACCTACTCTTGACATCCAGAGAACTTTCCAGAGATGGATTGGTGCCTTCGGGAACTCTGAGACAGGTGCTGCATGGCTGTCGTCAGCTCGTGTTGTGAAATGTTGGGTTAAGTCCCGCAACGAGCGCAACCCTTATCCTTTGTTGCCAGCGGTCCGGCCGGGAACTCAAAGGAGACTGCCAGTGATAAACTGGAGGAAGGTGGGGATGACGTCAAGTCATCATGGCCCTTACGAGTAGGGCTACACACGTGCTACAATGGCGCATACAAAGAGAAGCGACCTCGCGAGAGCAAGCGGACCTCATAAAGTGCGTCGTAGTCCGGATTGGAGTCTGCAACTCGACTCCATGAAGTCGGAATCGCTAGTAATCGTAGATCAGAATGCTACGGTGAATACGTTCCCGGGCCTTGTACACACCGCCCGTCACACCATGGGAGTGGGTTGCAAAAGAAGTAGGTAGCTTAACCTTCGGGAGGGCGCTTACCACTTTGTGATTCATGACTGGGGTGAAGTCGTAACAAGGTAACCGTAGGGGAACCTGCGGTTGGATCACCTCCTTACCTTAAAGAACCTGCCTTTGTAGTGTCCACACAGATTGTCTGATGAAAAACAGCAGTAAAAATCTCTGCAGGCTTGTAGCTCAGGTGGTTAGAGCGCACCCCTGATAAGGGTGAGGTCGGTGGTTCAAGTCCACTCAGGCCTACCAAATTTTTGCTGACGCTGCGTTGCGGCGACACTCACATACTCGGGTATGCTTCGTGTCACCACGCCCTGCCTCAACAAAAATACCGGTAGAGAGATCACTACGATGGGGCTATAGCTCAGCTGGGAGAGCGCCTGCCTTGCACGCAGGAGGTCTGCGGTTCGATCCCGCATAGCTCCACCATCATTTACTGCAAAACAAGAAAACTTCAGAGTGAACCTGAAAAGGTGCACTGCGAAGTTTTGCTCTTTAAAAATCTGGATCAAGCTGAAAATTGAAACGACACACAGCTCATGTGTGTTCGAGTCTCTCAAATTTTCGCAAGTCGACGATGAATCGAAAGAAACATCTTCGGGTTGTGAGGTTAAGCGACTAAGCGTACACGGTGGATGCCCTGGCAGTCAGAGGCGATGAAGGACGTGCTAATCTGCGAAAAGCGACGGCGAGGTGATATGAACCCTTGACCCGTCGATGTCCGAATGGGGAAACCCAGTGCAATCCGTTGCACTATCGTTAGCTGAATACATAGGCTAACGAGGCGAACCGGGGGAACTGAAACATCTAAGTACCCCGAGGAAAAGAAATCAACCGAGATTCCCCCAGTAGCGGCGAGCGAACGGGGAGCAGCCCGGAGTCTGAATCAGCTTGTGTGTTAGTGGAACGGTCTGGAAAGTCCGACGGTACAGGGTGATAGTCCCGTACACGAAAGCACACTTGCTGTGAACTCGAAGAGTAGGGCGGGACACGTGGTATCCTGTCTGAATATGGGGGGACCATCCTCCAAGGCTAAATACTCCTGACTGACCGATAGTGAACCAGTACCGTGAGGGAAAGGCGAAAAGAACCCCGGCGAGGGGAGTGAAAAAGAACCTGAAACCGTGTACGTACAAGCAGTGGGAGCCTCTTTATGGGGTGACTGCGTACCTTTTGTATAATGGGTCAGCGACTTATATTCTGTAGCAAGGTTAACCGTATAGGGGAGCCGAAGGGAAACCGAGTCTTAACTGGGCGTTAAGTTGCAGGGTATAGACCCGAAACCCGGTGATCTAGCCATGGGCAGGTTGAAGGTTGGGTAACACTAACTGGAGGACCGAACCGACTAATGTTGAAAAATTAGCGGATGACCTGTGGCTGGGGGTGAAAGGCCAATCAAACCGGGAGATAGCTGGTTCTCCCCGAAAGCTATTTAGGTAGCGCCTCGTGAACTCATCTTCGGGGGTAGAGCACTGTTTCGGCTAGGGGGCCATCCCGGCTTACCAACCCGATGCAAACTACGAATACCGAAGAATGTTATCACGGGAGACACACGGCGGGTGCTAACGTCCGTCGTGAAGAGGGAAACAACCCAGACCGCCAGCTAAGGTCCCAAAGTCATGGTTAAGTGGGAAACGATGTGGGAAGGCACAGACAGCCAGGATGTTGGCTTAGAAGCAGCCATCATTTAAAGAAAGCGTAATAGCTCACTGGTCGAGTCGGCCTGCGCGGAAGATGTAACGGGGCTAAACCATGCACCGAAGCTGCGGCAGCGACGCGTATGCGTTGTTGGGTAGGGGAGCGTTCTGTAAGCCGTTGAAGGTGTGCTGTGAGGCATGCTGGAGGTATCAGAAGTGCGAATGCTGACATAAGTAACGATAAAGCGGGTGAAAAGCCCGCTCGCCGGAAGACCAAGGGTTCCTGTCCAACGTTAATCGGGGCAGGGTGAGTCGACCCCTAAGGCGAGGCCGAAAGGCGTAGTCGATGGGAAACAGGTTAATATTCCTGTACTTGGTGTTACTGCGAAGGGGGGACGGAGAAGGCTATGTTAGCCGGGCGACGGTTGTCCCGGTTTAAGCATGTAGGCGGAGGTTCCAGGTAAATCCGGTACCTTTTTAACGCTGAGGTGTGATGACGAGGCACTACGGTGCTGAAGTAACAAATGCCCTGCTTCCAGGAAAAGCCTCTAAGCATCAGGTAACATCAAATCGTACCCCAAACCGACACAGGTGGTCAGGTAGAGAATACCAAGGCGCTTGAGAGAACTCGGGTGAAGGAACTAGGCAAAATGGTGCCGTAACTTCGGGAGAAGGCACGCTGATATGTAGGTGAAGCCCCTGCGGGTGGAGCTGAAATCAGTCGAAGATACCAGCTGGCTGCAACTGTTTATTAAAAACACAGCACTGTGCAAACACGAAAGTGGACGTATACGGTGTGACGCCTGCCCGGTGCCGGAAGGTTAATTGATGGGGTTAGCGGCAACGCGAAGCTCTTGATCGAAGCCCCGGTAAACGGCGGCCGTAACTATAACGGTCCTAAGGTAGCGAAATTCCTTGTCGGGTAAGTTCCGACCTGCACGAATGGCGTAATGATGGCCAGGCTGTCTCCACCCGAGACTCAGTGAAATTGAACTCGCTGTGAAGATGCAGTGTACCCGCGGCAAGACGGAAAGACCCCGTGAACCTTTACTATAGCTTGACACTGAACACTGGTCCTTGATGTGTAGGATAGGTGGGAGGCTTTGAAGCGTGGACGCCAGTCTGCGTGGAGCCGCCCTTGAAATACCACCCTTTAATGGCTGGTGTTCTAACGTAGACCCGTAATCCGGGTTGCGGACAGTGTCTGGTGGGTAGTTTGACTGGGGCGGTCTCCTCCCAAAGAGTAACGGAGGAGCACGAAGGTTGGCTAATCCTGGTCGGACATCAGGAGGTTAGTGCAATGGCATAAGCCAGCTTGACTGCGAGCGTGACGGCGCGAGCAGGTGCGAAAGCAGGTCATAGTGATCCGGTGGTTCTGAATGGAAGGGCCATCGCTCAACGGATAAAAGGTACTCCGGGGATAACAGGCTGATACCGCCCAAGAGTTCATATCGACGGCGGTGTTTGGCACCTCGATGTCGGCTCATCACATCCTGGGGCTGAAGTAGGTCCCAAGGGTATGGCTGTTCGCCATTTAAAGTGGTACGCGAGCTGGGTTTAGAACGTCGTGAGACAGTTCGGTCCCTATCTGCCGTGGGCGCTGGAGAATTGAGGGGGGCTGCTCCTAGTACGAGAGGACCGGAGTGGACGCATCACTGGTGTTCGGGTTGTCATGCCAATGGCACTGCCCGGTAGCTAAATGCGGAAGAGATAAGTGCTGAAAGCATCTAAGCACGAAACTTGCCCCGAGATGAGTTCTCCCTGAGACTTTAAGTCTCCTGAAGGAACGTTAAAGACTATGACGTTGATAGGTCGGGTGTGTAAGCGCAGCGATGCGTTGAGCTAACCGATACTAATGAACCGTGAGGCTTAACCTTACAACGCCGAAGATGTTTTGGCGAAGAGACAGATTTTCAGCCTGATACAGATTAACAGAATTTGCCTGGCGGCTTTAGCGCGGTGGTCCCACCTGACCCCATGCCGAACTCAGAAGTGAAACGCCGTAGCGCCGATGGTAGTGTGGGGTCTCCCCATGTGAGAGTAGGGAACTGCCAGGCATCAACTAAGTGAAAAGGCCATCCGGAAGGGTGGCCTTTTTGCGTTTTGGGACTTTCCTCGTTTCCATAAACAAATCACCTATCCCCCCGTATATACGGTAAACTATCCCGGTTTTTGCATCAGGATAGCGTCTATGAACCACTCTCTTAAGCCCTGGAATACCTTTGGTATTCAACGAAATGCTAATCAAATTGTACGTGCCGATAATGCTCAGCAGCTGCTGAAAGCGTGGCAGAGCGCAACAGAAAACGGTGAACCCGTACTGATTCTGGGCGAAGGAAGTAATGTCCTGTTTCTTGATGATTTTGCGGGGACGGTAATCGTCAACCGCATCATGGGGATCGAGAGTAAAGAGAGTGCTGACAGCTGGCATTTACACGTAGGTGCCGGCGAAAACTGGCATCAGCTGGTGCAATATACCCTTGAAAAAGGGATGCCCGGACTGGAAAACCTGGCCCTTATCCCGGGCTGTGCAGGATCGTCCCCGATTCAAAACATCGGCGCTTACGGCATCGAACTGAAACACGTCTGTGAATATGTCGACTGTATTGAGCTGGTCACGGGAAAAGCTCAACGCTTAACCGCAGAGCAGTGCCGCTTTGGCTATCGCGACAGTATTTTTAAGCACGATTATCAGGATCGTTTCGTCATTGTGGCCGTTGGGCTACGCCTGGCGAAGGACTGGAAACCCGTTCTGACCTATGGCGATCTGACTCGCCTCGATCCGGCGACCGTCACGCCTCGGGACGTGTTCGATTCCGTTTGCCATATGCGAATGACAAAGCTCCCCGATCCAAAAGTGAACGGAAATGCGGGCAGTTTCTTCAAAAACCCGGTTATCAGCAGCGAAAACGCTAGAGTGCTTCTTGCTGGCTGGCCAACGGCTCCGCATTATCCCCAGCCGGATGGCAGCGTGAAGCTGGCCGCGGGCTGGCTTATCGATCAATGTGAATTAAAAGGCACCACGGTCGGCGGCGCGGCGGTTCATCGTCAGCAGGCACTGGTACTGATCAATCAATGCAGCGCAACAAGCGATGACGTCATCAGCCTGGCGCACCTTGTTCGTCAGCGCGTGGGTGAAAAATTTAACGTCTGGCTGGAGCCTGAAGTTCGCTTTATAGGCCGAACGGGCGAAGTGAATGCCGTGGAGACCATTTCGTGAAGGACAATACAATCCCGTTAACGCTGATCGGCATTCTTGCAGATGGAGAATTCCACTCTGGCGAGCAGCTGGGCGAACAGCTGGGCATGAGCCGCGCTGCAATCAATAAGCATATTCAGACGCTCCGCGACTGGGGTGTGGATGTGTTTACGGTACCAGGAAAAGGCTACAGCCTGCCGGAACCGATCCAGTTGCTCAATGAAGAGACTATCCGCAGCCAGATTGGGCACGGTAATGTCGCGGTATTGCCGGTCATTGATTCGACGAATCAGTATCTGCTGGATCGCCTGAGCGAGCTGACATCCGGCGATGCCTGCGTTGCTGAGTATCAACAGGCCGGGCGAGGCCGACGCGGTCGCAAGTGGTTTTCGCCATTTGGTGCCAACCTTTACCTCTCCATGTACTGGCGGCTTGAGCAGGGGCCGGCTGCGGCTATCGGGCTGAGCCTGGTCATCGGTATCGTGATGGCTGAGGTCCTGCACGATCTGGGCGCGGACAAAGTTCGGGTGAAATGGCCGAACGATCTCTATCTCAACGATCGTAAACTGGCAGGTATCCTGGTTGAACTGACGGGAAAAACGGGCGATGCCGCGCAGATCGTCATTGGCGCCGGGCTGAACATGGTGATGCGAAACGTGCAAAACGACGTGGTGAACCAGGCCTGGACCAACCTTCAGGAAGCGGGGATCGCCATCGATCGCAACACGCTTGCCGTTCGCATGATCAACGAGTTGCGAAGTTCGCTGACGCTCTTTGAGCAAGAGGGTTTAGCCCCGTTCCTGTCCCGCTGGGAGAAGCTGGATAACTTTATTAACCGACCGGTTAAGCTGCTAATTGGCGATAAAGAGATTTACGGTACGTCACGAGGTATTGATGCGCAGGGGGCGTTGCTTCTTGAGCAGGATGGCGTGATTAAGCCCTGGGTAGGCGGTGAAATTTCGTTGCGAAGTGCTGAGTAACCCTCTCCCCACAGGGGAGAGGGTGTAGCAGGCTATCACTGCGGATACGGCACCCAATCCCCGGCATTCAGTCGGACATAAGGTTTGTTCTGGTACTTGATCACAACCGCATTGGCGTTTTCCGATACTTCTGCCGTCTGCGGCAAGCCGCTGGTGAGCTGATCCCAGTTCACGCTATCTTCCACGAACAGCTTACCGTCTACCGCACGGGCGACCAGCTCGGAGATCGCCAGATAGCTGCTTGGCTGAGTTATTTCAAATGGCGCACCCTGATGCGGCGTTTTCATGCCGAAGAACTTAATCCCGGCCGGAACGTTAGTGATGGACGGGCTTGGAATATCGCGCAGACCCGACACCTGCATCCTGTCGCCCTTCAGCGCTCCGCCGTGTTCTGGTACCACTACCACCATCACTTTACGACCTGATTTTTCCAGCTCGTTAAAGAACGCATTCAGCTCGTCAAAGAACTTCTGCGCGCGGGCCTTATAATCGGCCGTTTTGCTCACGCCCGGATAATGGTTCCCGTCGTGAAGCGGCAGCGTGTTATAGAACGTCGCGCTGCGTGTTCCTTCTTCCTTACCAACGGTATCTAACCAGCGCTGAAGCACCGCGGTGTCGTCATACACCGGCGAGCCATCGAAGCCCAGCAGCGTTACCGGCAACCCTTTCTGATCCATCAGCGGGGCCTGCATTCCACCTTGTTCACGCACTTCTTTCAGGAAGTTCCCGAACAGGCCGTTATGGCCCATCATCAGGTGTTGCGTAAAGCCCAGTTTTGCCAGGTTATCAAACAGGTAACACTGGTTTGCGGCTGGCTGATAGAGGTTCTTATGTGAAGGCTGACCGCAGCTCGCGCGCAGCAGGCGGATAGCCGCCGGGCCGCTGTACGAGGTGGCGGAATTGAAGTCTTTAAACTGAATATCGAAATGCGACCACAGCGGATGCGACATTAAGCCAGCCGCATCAACGTCAGCCCAGGACAGAGAGCAGATGTTAATGACCAGCAGCTCAAACGGCTGAGCATCGGCAGGCAGCGCGTCCGGGAATTTCGTCTGACGCTTATCTTCCGCAGCGTAAAAACTGGCCAGCCACGCGTTCAGGTTGGTGGACGTCGGCGGCGCAGTCTGCGCCGGAATATCTCCCACAACGGGCGTATCCCCTGCTGTTGCGACGGTAGCAGCGGCGGAGCCGCCCGTGGTGGCCACGGTTGACGTCGGCTGACCGGCTGGCCACAGAGAGAAGCTCGGGCCCGTCAGCGTCAGGATGTTAAGCCACACCATAATCGCAACGACAAACACCGTCACGCGGATCCACTGGGACAGGAACAGCCACGCCACCAGCAGGACGAAGACGGCACCGATCATTTGCCAGTTAATAAAGCGCTCAACCAGATCGAGCAAATAGTCCGAACTGAAGCCCGCGACCTGAGAGCCCTGGCTCATGATGCTTTCGGGGCCAGGCAGCCAGGTATCATGCCAGAACAGGCCGAAACCGATGGGAATGGCGATCCAGTGGCGAATACGGTGCAGCCTGAGGTTCGGGATGGGCATCAGCAGGAATGCCATAAACACCAGGTTAAGCAGCGGGTGGAAATTCAGGTAGCCTGCCCAGAGCAGGCCAAACTTCACCAGGAAATAGAAATTCCAGCCGGACAGGCCGCGCCAGTATTGCCACAGTGGCGACGGCGCCGACGAGGTATAGGTAGAGTTAGTCATGTTTTCGGTTTGCCTTGACGTTCGGAGCGCGAGTCAGTGTTCCGGCGGGTTTGATATAGCGAGGTTTAACAAACAGTAATCTGACCGTATCGCGAATACGGCGCAGGGAATGGCGCGCATAGTAACCAAGCGGCAAAAAAATCAGCGCACACAGAACGACCAGTTGGATGATATCGCTGATGTTCATAATGGGGCGCTCTCCTCGTTCTCGTCTAATAAGCGCTGCGGCTCGGGAATTCGACGCCAGATTTGGCCGTCATGTTTCGCATTGAGCACCGGTGTAGCGCCGCTTGTTACAGGCAAAGGTTTTGCCCACTGTTCTGGTGCCAGAGTACGCATCTGGACGATTTCAGCAGCGATCAGGTTATCTTCGAACCAGATCATGCGGTTGGAGAAAATATCCCCGGTAGGCAGCGGGAAGATGTGATTCAGCGCAGTATCGAGATCGTTCACCCGGCAGAAGGAGAGGAACAGTACCAGGCGGTTATCGCCAATGGTCATGATATCCCCGACGCGGTTAGGGCGGCACAGCGTGAGCGCCTGCTCAACGCGAATCCCCGGCACGGGACGCAGGGCAACCATCACGCCTTTACCGTCAGCCGGCAGCAGCGTATTGCTCATCATATTGCTGACCGCATCGCAGAAGGTGTCCCACTTCTGGTAGCCACGCAGTTTCATCGGCTGCGTCATTGAGAGCAGGGTGCTGATATCTTCCGGAACATGTCGGCTAAACTGCTGGCCCTGAATGCTTTCGATCAGCGTCAGGCAGCGCGACAGGGGAGCATTCCAGGGGATGACCATATTGGCGCCGCAGCCCAGCAGTAAACGCTCATCGGTGGCACGCAGGCTGGTCGTATTTTCACGCACCACGATTTTTAACGCGCTTCCGCGCTGACGGCGTAGCGTGTGAATGTGCCTCGCCAGCGTTTCGATTTGGTTATTCTGAATCAGCGAGAAAATAATGGTTGCCGCCTGCGTTGTGCGGGCTTCTTCAAATAAGGCTTCATTGGTATCGAACAGTGACCAGTTTTCAGAAAGCGCAGGCGCACCTTCCAGTACCGCAATATGGCTCAGAATGCGTTTTTCATCACTGCGTGGCTGAACCACCGTCTCTTCCTGCTGCGCGAGATGCCACTCGTCCCCGACATGGTTGAGGGTAAGCTGCTGTCGGGCACTCACCCCTTTTTCATTGCACCAGAAAGCAATATCGTAAAGATAGCTGTCTGCCTGAGCGCGGATACTGGCCAGGCCATACAGAGAACGGTATTCACTCATTAAAAGTGAAAAAAGCTTGTCATTATTACTGCCTGGGTTAACAACCAATACGGTGCAGTTTTGATTTTTAGCCCAGCGGTTGATTCTTCCCAGCCATTTTTGCAGTTTTTCAGTTTGAATATTTTGCAGGCCATTATTAGAACATTTAAGAATCAGCAAATAGTGTTCGGGAACAATAGAACACTGAATATCGCGGGGTAAAAAGTATAGACTGTTAGTATCCTCAGGCATGGAAAATAATCGTACTGTCTGGGGTCCACGGTCAGTTTCGAGCCTGATGACAGACTTTGGCTCTTCGCCCATCGTAATGACGGCAACGCGGGAATCCTTACCCTGCGCCGCTATCGTCTGGTTTACCAGACTGATGGCATCAGCATTACGATCCGTATTAACCCACCAGACTCCTCCGACTGGCATGTGGCGCAATTCGTCCCATAATGACTGGATGCCAATAGAAAATATGGAGTCCACGGTGTCCCTCTTTCGTCGAATTTCTATGCCTCTCAGTTTACTAGCGAAAGCGTAGAAATAAACCTAACATTGAAATTAAAGAACATCAGATTTAGCATGTAAATGAAATTTCGTGGGCAGGACGCCTCGCTGCATCTGAATCTTATGATTTTACCCAAAGGGATGAAATAAGAATGCAAAATAACGAACCCGCAACGCCGGTCGATTCAAGCCTGGGTTACACATTCCAAAACGATTTTCTGGCGCTCACGCAGGCCTTTTCTTTGCCAGAAATAGACTACACCGATATTTCCCAGCGGGAACAGTTGGCCGCGGCTATTAAACGCTGGCCGTTATTAGCTGAATTTGCCCAACAACAATAAGGAAGCCATTGATGGCCGTACTAGGATTACAAGGCGTCCGTGGTGGGGTAGGTACAACTTCCGTTACCGCGGCGCTGGCGTGGTCATTGCAGGTATTAGGTGAATCGGTACTGGTCATTGATGCCTGTTCCGATAATTTGTTGCGCATCTCATTCAATGTAGACTTTACGCATTCAAACGGCTGGGGGCGCGCGCTTCTGGACGATAAAGACTGGCGGGATGCGGGTTTACGCTATACCTCCCAGCTCGATTTGCTTCCCTTTGGGCAACTAACCGAAACCGAGCGCGGCAATGAAGCCGCGTTTCAGCGTCTGTTCTCTCGCTTCACCACCGCATTGCAGAGCCTGAAAGAGAAGGGGCACTATCAGTGGATCCTGCTGGACCTGCCGCACGGCGCGGCCTCGCTGACCCGCCAGCTCCTGGCGCAGTGTGACCATGTGCTTTCCATCGCGAACGTGGATGCGAACTGCCATATCCGTCTGCACCAGCAGGCGATGCCCGCGAATGCCCATATTTTGATTAACGATCTGCGCATTGGCAGCCAGATCCAGGACGATCTGTACCAGGTTTGGCTTCAGAGCCAGCGCCGCCTGTTGCCGATGGTTATTCATCGTGACGAAGCGATGGCGGAGTGCCTCGCTTCGAAACAACCGCTTGGGGAATACCGTAGCGATTCGCTGGCGGCGGAAGAGATCCTGACGCTGGCAAACTGGTGTCTGCTGCACTTTGCAAAACGACCGGAGTCTGCCGGGAGTACAGCATGAGTCGCGTTGCCAACTGGTTGCTCATCCCGCCGGTCAGTTCGCGCTTAAGTGAACGCTACCGCCATTACCGCCATCACAACGCCTCCTCGCTGAGCGCTGCGTCAGGCTGCTTCTGGATGGTTCTGGCGTGGATGTTTCTTCCCCTCGAACATCCTCGCTGGCAGCGTATTCGTACGCGCCACGACGAGCTCTATCCGCATATCAACCCGGACAGGCCGCGGCCGCTGGATCCGGCGCGCTATCTTATTCAGTCCATCTGGCTACTGGCGACCTCAACGGGCGCGGAGAAAAAAACGTCCCGCTGGCGCAGCTTCGATCGCGTGCAGCACTTGCGCGAGCGCTATCACCAGTGGCTGGATCGGCTGCCCGACCGCGTCGGCGACCGAACGGGTCATCTGGATCACCATAAAGAGCTCGGGCACCTCCACCCGGGCTTGCGCCGTTTTATTCTCGGCGTGGTTGTGGCGTTCTCGCTCATTCTGGCGCTGGTCTGCATTACCCAGCCGTTCAACCCGCTGGCGCAGTTCACCTTCCTGATCCTGCTGTGGGGCGTGGCGCTGCTGGTACGGCGCATTCCTGGGCGTTTCTCGGCCCTGATGCTGATTGTGCTGTCGCTGACCGTCTCCTGCCGCTACATCTGGTGGCGATACACTTCTACCCTGAACTGGGACGATCCGGTCAGCCTGGTGTGTGGGTTAGTTCTGCTGTTTGCGGAGACCTACGCGTGGATCGTGCTGGTGCTGGGTTACTTCCAGGTCATCTGGCCGCTGAACCGACAGCCGGTACCGCTGCCAAAAGATACGACCCAGTGGCCGTCGGTCGATCTCTTCGTGCCGACCTACAACGAAGATCTGTCGGTGGTGAAAAACACCATTTACGCCGCGCTGGGCATCGACTGGCCGAAGGATAAAATTAAAATCTGGATCCTGGACGACGGTGGTCGCGCCGAGTTCCGCCAGTTCGCAGACGAAGTGGGGGTTGAGTACATCGCCCGTACCACCCACGAACACGCGAAAGCCGGCAACATCAACAACGCGCTCAAATATGCCAAAGGGGAGTTTGTCTCCATCTTTGACTGCGACCATGTGCCTACGCGCTCGTTCCTGCAAATGACCATGGGCTGGTTCCTGAAGGAGAAAGCGCTGGCGATGATGCAGACGCCGCACCACTTCTTCTCGCCGGATCCGTTTGAACGTAACCTGGGCCGCTTCCGTAAAACCCCGAACGAAGGCACGCTGTTCTATGGCCTGGTGCAGGACGGAAACGACATGTGGGACGCGACGTTCTTCTGCGGCTCCTGCGCGGTTATCCGCCGTAAGCCACTGGATGAAATCGGCGGTATTGCCGTGGAGACGGTCACGGAAGATGCTCACACCTCCCTGCGTCTGCACCGCCTTGGCTACACCTCTGCCTACATGCGTATTCCGCAGGCGGCGGGGCTGGCTACGGAATCGCTTTCCGCTCATATCGGCCAGCGTATTCGCTGGGCGCGCGGCATGGTACAGATCTTCCGTCTCGATAACCCGCTGATGGGTAAAGGGCTAAAGCTGGCGCAGCGCCTCTGCTACGTCAACGCCATGTTCCACTTCCTGTCGGGCATTCCACGGCTTATCTTCCTCACCGCGCCGCTGGCGTTCCTGCTGCTTCACGCTTACATCATCTACGCTCCCGCGCTGATGATCGCCCTGTTCGTGCTGCCGCACATGGTTCACGCCAGCCTGACGAACTCAAAGATTCAGGGGAAATACCGCCACTCGTTCTGGAGCGAAATCTACGAAACGGTGCTGGCCTGGTACATCGCGCCGCCAACCATGGTGGCGCTAATCAACCCGCATAAAGGGAAATTCAACGTCACCGCGAAGGGCGGGCTGGTGGAAGAGGAGTACGTCGACTGGGTGATCTCCCGGCCGTATATCTTCCTGGTGCTCCTGAACATCGTGGGGGTAATTGCCGGGATCTGGCGCTACTTCTACGGCCCGGAAAACGAAATTCTGACGGTATTTGTGAGCATGGCGTGGGTGTTCTATAACCTGATCATCCTCGGTGGCGCCGTGGCGGTATCGGTGGAAAGTAAACAGGTTCGTCGCGCGCATCGCGTCGAAATCAGCATGCCGGCGGCCATTGCCCGCGAGGATGGCCATCTCTTTTCCTGCACCGTACACGACTTCTCTGATGGCGGTCTGGGCATCAAGATCAACGGCCAGGCGAAGGTGCTGGAGGGGCAGAAGGTCAACTTGCTGCTCAAGCGCGGCCAGCAGGAGTATGTCTTCCCGACGCAGGTTGTACGCGTGAGGGGCAGTGAAGTTGGCCTGCAGCTGATGCCGTTGACCAAAAAGCAACACATTGATTTTGTGCAGTGTACGTTTGCCCGCGCGGATACGTGGGCTCTCTGGCAGGACAGCTTCCCTGAGGATAAGCCTCTGGAAAGCCTGCTGGATATTCTCAAGCTGGGGTTCCGTGGCTATCGTCACCTTGCAGAATTTGCCCCGTCGTCGGTGAAATTAATTTTCCGGTCACTTACTTCGCTGGTTTCCTGGGTCGTGTCGTTCATTCCGCGCCGGCCCGAGCGAGATGAAGCGAAGCAGGCGGACCCGGTTATGGCTCAACAATGATGATAACGCGATGAAAACAAAACTTTCCTGGTTATGTGCAGTGGCAATGGGGATGAGTGCGCTCCCTGCAACAGTGGTTAACGCAGCGCCTGACAACGCGGCGACCACGCCTGCGCCAACGGTGCCTGTCGTCGCGCAGGCGACCGATCCGGTTGTGACTGCGGCGCCGGGGCAGACGGAAAACGTCACCCCGAATCAGCCGACAGCGGGGAATACGCTGCCCGCCGACAGCCCGGTTGTCGGGCAAGTGATGCCCGGCGTGCCCGGGGCCAGCGCGCCGGTAGTGGCGGAAAATACGCCGTCGCGTGATGTGAAGCTGACCTTTGCCCAGATTGCGCCGCCGCCTGGCAGCATGGTGCTGCGCGGTACTAACCCGAACGGCGGCATTGAATTTGGCATGCGAAGCGATGAGCTGGTGTCGAAAGCGATGCTGAACCTGGAATACACGCCATCGCCGTCGCTGCTGCCGGTGCAGTCCCAGCTTAAGGTTTACCTGAACGACGAGCTGATGGAGGTTCTGCCGGTCACCAAAGAGCAGCTGGGTAAGAAAACCCTGGCGCAGGTTCCGATTAACCCGCTGTTTATCACCGACTTTAACCGCGTGCGTCTGGAGTTTGTCGGCCACTATCGCGACGTCTGCGAAAACCCGTCCAGCAGCACGCTGTGGCTGGACGTTGGTCGTAACTCCTCGTTGCAGATGACCTATCAGCCGCTGGCGCTGAAAAACGATCTCTCTGCCTTCCCGGTGCCGTTCTTCGACCCGCGCGATAACCGCCCGCTGAATCTGCCGATGGTCTTTGCCGGCGCGCCGGACGTAACCGAACAGCTGGCGGCGACCATCGTGGCATCGTGGTTTGGCTCCCGCTCCGGCTGGCGTGGACAGAGCTTCCCGGTGATGTACGACAAAATGCCCGACAAAAATGCCATTGTGTTTGCAACCAACGCCAGGCGCCCGGCGTTCCTGCGCGACCATCCGGATGTGAAAGCGCCGACCATCGAGATGATGAGCCACCCGGACAACCCGTACGTGAAGCTGCTGGTGGTCTTCGGGCGTGACGAAAAAGATCTGGTGCAGGCCGCGAAGGGCATTGCCCAGGGAAATATCCTGTTCCGCGGTAACAGCGTCGTGGTGGATGAGGTGAAACCGCTGCTGGCGCGTAAGCCTTACGATGCGCCGAACTGGGTGCGCACCGACCGCGCGATTACCTTCGGCGAGCTGAAAACCTATGAAGAGCAGCTGCAGTCAACCGGGCTGGAACCTTCTCCGGTGAGCCTGTCTCTGAACCTGCCGCCGGATCTGTATCTGCTGCGCACCAACGGTATCGATATCAACCTGAACTACCGTTACACCGCGCCGCCAACCAAAGACAGCTCGCGCATGGATATCAGCCTTAACAACCAGTTCCTGCAATCGTTCAGCCTGGCCAGTAACCAGGAGACAAACCGGTTGATGCTGCGTCTGCCGGTTCTGCAGGGGCTGCTGGACGGTAAAACCGATGTCTCTATCCCGGCGCTGAAGCTGGGGGCGATAAACCAGCTGCGGTTTAACTTCCAGTATATGAACCCGATGCCGGGCGGTTCGGTGGAAAACTGTATTACCTTCCAGCCGGTGCAAAATCACGTGGTGATTGGCGATGATTCCACCATCGACTTCTCGAAGTACTACCACTTTATTGCGATGCCGGATCTGCGTGCGTTTGCTAACGCCAGCTTCCCGTTCAGCCGCATGGCGGATCTCTCTGAATCGATTGTTGTAATGCCAAAAGCGGCCAACGAAGGTCAGGTTGCCACCCTGCTCGACACCATGGGCACCGTCGGGGCGCAAACCGGCCTGCCGGCCATTAACGTGACGGTGACGGATGACGGTAGTCAGATCCAGGACAAAGACGCCGATATCATGGTCATCGGCAACATCCCGGACAAGCTGAAAGACGAGAAGCGCGTCGATCTGCTGGTGCAGGCGGCCCAGTCCTGGGTCAACACCCCGCTGCGCCAGACCGAGTTCCCGAGCATCATGCCGGACAGCGGCGATCGTCAGGCCAATATCAAGACGACCGTAAGCTCAACGGGCCCGATGGCCGCGATTGTTGGCTTCCAGTCTCCGTACAACGACCAGCGCAGCGTTATCGCCCTGCTGGCGGACAGCCCGCGCGGGTATGAACTGCTCAACGAGGCCATGAACGACAGCGGTAAACGAGCGGCAATGTTCGGTTCCGTCTCGGTTATTCGTGAGTCGGGCGTCAACAGCCTGCGCGTGGGGGATGTTTACTATGTGGGCCATCTGCCGTGGTTCGAGCGTCTGTGGTACGCCCTCTCTAACCATCCGGTGCTGCTGGCCGTGCTGGCTGCGCTCAGCGTGGTACTGCTGGCCTGGGTGCTGTGGCGTCTGCTGCGGATCATCAGCCGCCGTCGACTTAACCCGGACCATGAGTAAGCTGTGATGAAAGTCTTTCGCGGATGTGTACTGGCAGCATTGATGCTGGCGACGACGACGACGCTTCACGCCGCCTGTAACTGGCCTGCATGGGAGACGTTTAAAAAGGATTACATGAGCGAAAGCGGGCGCGTGATCGACCCCAGCGACGCGCGCAAAATCACCACCTCCGAAGGGCAAAGCTACGGTCTGTTCTTTGCCCTTGCCGCAAACGACCGCAACGCGTTCGATCTGCTGCTGACGTGGACGCGCGATAACCTCGCCGGGGGGGATTTAGCGCAACAACTCCCTGCCTGGCTGTGGGGGAAAACGGATGAAGAAACCTGGGCGGTTATCGACGATAACTCTGCGTCTGATGCCGATATCTGGATTGCCTGGTCGCTGCTGGAAGCCGGGCGGCTGTGGAACAATCCCGATTACACCCGCACGGGTAAGGCGCTGTTAACGCGCATTGCCCGCGAGGAGGTGGTGAAGGTGCCTGGGCTGGGCTCTATGCTTTTACCGGGTAAGGTCGGTTTTGCCGACGAGAACGTCTGGCGCTTCAACCCCAGCTACCTGCCGCCGCAGCTTGCGGGCTATTTTACCCGTTTTGGCGCCCCGTGGACGACGCTACGCGAAACCAACCTGCGCCTGCTGCTGGAGACCGCGCCGAAAGGGTTTTCCCCTAACTGGGTGAAATACCAGAAAAAGGGCGGCTGGCAGCTGAAGCAGGATCCGACCCTGATCGGCAGCTACGATGCGATTCGCGTCTATCTCTGGGTGGGGATGATGAACGATAACGATCCGCAAAAAGCCCGGCTTCTGGCGCGTTTCAAGCCCATGGCGACCACGACAATCAGGCAAGGCTTGCCGCCGGAGAAAGTGGATGTGGCAACGGGGAAACGCACCGGCGACGGGCCGGTAGGGTTCTCTGCCTCGCTGCTTCCGTTCTTACAAAACCGGGACGCGCAGGCGGTGCAGCGTCAGCGCGTCGCCGATCGTTTTCCCGATAACAATGCCTATTACAGTTACGTTCTGACCCTGTTCGGACAAGGGTGGGATGAGCATCGTTTTCGCTTCACCGCGCAAGGTGAATTAATACCGGACTGGGGTCAGGAATGCGCACGTTCACAATAAATCTACTCACCTTATCGCTTGGCCTGGCGCTGATGCCCCTGGCCCAGGCCGCCAACTCCCCGCAGCAGAGACAGCTGCTGGAACAGGTCCGTCTGGGGGAATCCACGCAGCGCGAAGATCTGGTGCGTCAGTCGCTTTATCGCCTTGAGCTTATCGACCCCAACAACCCGGATGTTATTGCCGCGCGCTTCCGCTACCTGTTACGGCAGGGCGATACGGCGGGCGCGCAAAAAGAGCTGGATCGCCTGAAAGGGATGGCGCCAGACTCGGACGTGTACCAGTCCTCCCGTAATACCATGCTGCTCTCCACGCCGGAGGGGCGTCAGGCCCTACAGCAGGCTCGCCTGCTTGCCACCACTGGCCATACGCAGGAAGCCATTGCCGCGTACGACAAACTGTTTGACGGTAATCCGCCTACCGGCGAGATCGCGACAGAGTACTGGAACGTGGTGGCGAAAGAGCCTGCCCGCCGTAATTCGGCCATAGGCCAGCTTAAAAACATTAACGCCAGCAGCCCGGGCAACGCCCAGCTACAGGCTTCGCTGGCGCAGCTCCTGTTCCAGGACGGACGCCGCGATGAAGGGTTTGCGGTGTTGCAGGAGATGGCTAAATCAAACAATGGCCGCAGCCAGGCGTCGGATATGTGGTACCAGCAGATCAAGGATCTGCCGGCCAGCAGCGCCAGCGTGACTGCACTGCAAAAATACCTGAGCGTGTTCAGCGATGGCGAAAACGTGACGGCAGCGCGCGCCCAGCTTGAAGCGCAGCAAAAACAGCTCGCCGATCCGGCGTTCCGCGCGAAAGCCGAAGGGTTAGCCGCGGTGGATGCCGGGCAGGGCAGCAAAGCGGTGGCCGAGCTGCAAAAAGCGGTCAGCGCCAACCACGCCGACAGTGAAGCCGTCGGCGCGCTGGGGCAGGCCTATTCACAAAAAGGCGATCGCGTCCGCGCGGTGGCGCAGTTTGAAAAGGCGATCGCCCTCGATCCCCAGAGCGAAAATCGCGGGAAATGGGACAGCCTGCTGAAGGTCAACCGGTACTGGCTGCTGATCCAGCAGGGTGATAACGCCCTGAAGGCCAACAACCCGGCTCAGGCGGAACGCTATTACCGCCAGGCGTTACGCATGGACAGCGGCAACAGCAACGCGGTGCGCGGCCTTGCCAATATTTATCGCGCGCAGTCCCCGGAGAAAGCAACACAGTTTATTCAGTCTCTCTCTGCCAGCCAGCGCCGCAGCATTGATGATATTGAACGCAGCCTGACGAACGAGCAGCTCTCGGCCCAGGCTGAACAGCTGGAAAGTCAGGGGAAATATGCCCAGGCCGCAGAAATTCAGCGCCGCCGCCTTGCGCTTTCGCCGGGCGACGTGTGGATCACCTACCGTCTGTCGCGCGATCTGTACAGCGCGGGCCAGCGCAGCGAGGCGGATAACCTTATGCTCCAGCTGGCAAGCCAGAAGCCGGGCGATCCGGAGCAGGTGTACGCCAGCGGGCTTTACCTGTCCGGTAACGATCGGGACCGTGCCGCGCTGGCACATCTGAATACGCTGCCGCGCGACAGGTGGAACGGTAATATCCAGGAGCTGGCGGAACGTCTGCAAAGCAATCAGGTGCTGGAAACCGCTAACCGCCTGCGCGACAGCGGTAAAGAGCAGGAGGCGGAAGCGCTGCTTCGCCAGCAGCCTGCGTCCACCCGTATCGACCTGACGCTGGCGGACTGGGCGGAACAGCGTGGCGACCGCGACGCCGCGAAAAACGCCTACAGCACCGTCCTGCAACGCGAACCGCAGAACGAAGACGCTATTCTCGGCCTGACCGAAGTGTATATTGCGCAGGGCAACAAGGACGCGGCGCGCGCGACGCTGGCGACGATGCCGGCGGAACAAAACGGCGAACCGCTCTCCATCAATATGCAGCGACGACTTGCCATGGCGCAGGCAGGCCTGGGCGATTCGGCCGCAGCAGAAAAGACCTTCAACGCCATTCTTCCTCAGGCAAAGTCGCAGCCGCCATCTATGGAGAGCGCGCTGGTGGTGCGTGATGCCGCCCGTTTCCAGGCACAAAGCGGTCGGCCTCAGCAGGCGCTGGACACATATAAAGACGCGATGGTCTCCTCGGGCATTACCACGACCCGCCCGTCCGATAACGACAGCTTTACGCGCCTGACGCGTAACGATGAAAAAGATGACTGGCTGAAGCGCGGCGTGCGCAGCGATGCGGGCGAGCTGTACCGTCAGCAGGATCTTAACGTCACGCTGCAACACGATTACTGGGGATCCAGCGGTACGGGAGGGTATTCCGACCTTAAAGCACACACCACCATGCTTCAGGTTGACGCGCCGCTGTCGGACGGTCGAATGTTCTTCCGTAGCGATCTGGTCAATATGAACGCCGGCTCCTTTGATACGGACAACGGCACCTACGATCCAACGTGGGGTACCTGCGCCGAAACGCCATGTCGCGGCAGCACGAATCAGTCGGCCAACGGCGCCAGCGTGGCCGTCGGCTGGCAGAATAACACCTGGGTGTGGGATATCGGTACCACGCCGATGGGCTTTAACGTTGTGGACGTGGTGGGTAGCCTGAGCTACAGCAACGATCTAGGGCCGATTGGCTACACCCTGAACGCCCATCGTCGTCCGGTTTCCAGCTCCGTGCTGGCGTTTGCCGGGCAAAAAGATCCCAATACCGACACCACCTGGGGCGGCGTGCGGGCTACCGGCGGCGGCGTGAGCGTGAGCTATGATAAAGGCGAAGCTAACGGTATCTGGTCAAGCCTGAGCGCCGACAGCCTGACCGGGAAGCATGTGGAAGATAACTGGCGCGTCCGCTGGATGACCGGCTACTACTACAAGCTCATCAACAAAAACAATGAGCGCCTGACGGTCGGCGTGTCGAACATGCTGTGGCACTATGATAAAGACTTAAGCGGCTATTCGCTGGGTCAGGGCGGCTACTACAGTCCTCAGGAGTATGTATCGTTCGCCTTACCGGTGAACTGGCGCAAGCGCACGGAGAACTGGTCATGGGAGCTGGGTGGCTCCGTCTCCTGGTCCCATTCAAAAACAAAAGATGTGATGCGTTATCCGCTGCAGGGGCTGATCCCCGACAATGAGCCAGGCCGTTATACCGATAAAGGGGTGATGGAAACCGGCAGCAGCTCGTCGGGCACCGGTTATACCGCGAGGGCGATTGTTGAGCGCCGCGTGACGTCCAACTGGTTTGTCGGTCTGGGCGTCGATATTCAGGAAGCGAAAGATTATACCCCGAGCCACGCGCTGCTCTATGTGCGCTATTCTGCCGCGGGCTGGCAGGGTGATATGGACTTACCGCCGGAACCGCTGGTGCCTTATGCAGACTGGTAATCGGATTTTCTCTTAATCTAATTGTAAGTCTCTCTTAAAAGTCCAGCTATCGGGTATACTCGGGCGCACCAGGTTTACACCCTGGTGCGCCCTGCGCTTCGAGTTTTGTGGAGAGTCATTTTGCGTGTCAGCCGTTCCTTAACGATCAAACAGATGGCGATGGTGTCTGCCGTCACAATGCTGTTTGTCTTCATCTTCTGCGTTATTTTGCTGTTTCATTCCGTACAGCAGAATCGCTATAACACGGCCTCGCAACTGGAAAGTATCGCCCGCTCGGTGCGGGAACCGCTGTCAGCCTCGATCCTGAAGGGGGATATTCCCGAGGCGGAATCTATTCTGAAACGCATCCAGCCCGCCGGTATCGTAAGCCGCGCAGACGTCGTGCTGCCTAACCAGTTCCAGGCGCTGCGGATGAGTTTTATTCCTGAGCGCCCCGTCCCGATGATGGTGATGCGCATGTTTGAGCTGCCGGTGCAGATTTCGCTGCCCCTCTATTCACTGGAAAGGCCTGCCAACCCGCAGCCGCTGGCGTATCTGGTGTTACAGGCGGACTCGTACCGCATGTATAAATTCGTCATGAGCTGGGTTGCTACGTTAGTAACTACTTACTTACTTCTGACGTTAATGCTGAGCGTGGCGCTGACGTGGTGCATCAACCGGCTGATTGTGCATCCCCTGCGCCGCATCGCCCGTGAGCTGAACGATCTCTCCCCGCAGGAGCACGTCGGGCATCAGCTTGCCCTGCCGCGCCTTCACCACGACGATGAAATCGGCATGCTGGTCCGGAGTTACAATATCAACCAGCAGCGCGTTCTGCGCCAGCAGGAAGAGCTGAGCAACAACGCCACCCGCTTCCCGGTTTCAGACCTGCCAAACAAAGCGTTTTTGATGGCCTTGCTGGAGCAGATCGTGGCCCGCCAGCAGACCACCGCGCTGATGGTGATAGCCTGCGAAACCTTGCAGGACACGGCAGGCGTGCTGAAAGAGAGCCAGCGCGAGATGCTGCTGCTGACGCTGGTGGAAAAGGTGAAATCAGTGCTGTCGCCGCGGATGGTGCTCACCCAGGTGAGCGGCTATGACCTGGTGGTTATTGCTCACGGTGTAAAAGAGCCGTGGCACGCCATCACGCTAGGTCAGCAAGTACTCACTGTCATTAATGAGCGGCTGCCCGTGCAGGGCATCCAGCTACGCCCGAGCGCCAGCATCGGCATTGCGATGTACTACGGTGGCCTGACCGCCGAGCAGCTGTACCGTCGCGCTTTCTCGGCGGCGTTTACCGCGCGCCGTAAAGGGAAAAATCAGATCCAGTTCTTTGACCCGGAGCAGATGGAAAAAGCCCAGCAGCGCCTGACGGAAGAGAGCGACATTCTGACGGCGATGGACAATCGCCAGTTTGCGCTCTGGCTACAGCCGCAGGTGAATTTGAGCACGGGCGAAGTAACCAGCGCCGAAGCGTTACTGCGTATGCAGCAGCCGGATGGCGCGTGGGAACTGCCTGAAGGCATGATCGAGCGTATCGAGTCCTGCGGCCTGATGGTGACCGTGGGTTACTGGGTGCTGGAAGAGTCGTGCCGCCAGCTCGCGGCCTGGCAGCAGCGGGGGATCACTCTGCCGCTGTCGGTGAATCTTTCTGCGCTACAGCTGATGCATCCGACCATGGTGTCGGAGATGCTGGAGCTGATCCAGCGCTACCGCATTCAGCCAGACACGCTGATTCTGGAAGTAACCGAGAGCCGTTGTATCGACGATCCTGACGACGCCGTCGCCATTCTGAAACCGCTGCGCAACGCCGGGATCCGCATTGCGCTGGATGATTTTGGGATGGGCTATTCAGGCCTGCGCCAGCTTCAGCACATGAAGGCCCTGCCGGTAGACGTCCTGAAAATCGACAAAACCTTCGTTGAGGGATTACCGGAAGACAGCAGCCTGGTGCAGGCCATTATCCAGATGGCGCACAGCCTGAACCTGCACGTGATTGCCGAAGGTATTGAAACCGAAGCCCAGCGCGAGTGGCTGGCTGCGGCGGGCGTTAAGAGCGGGCAGGGCTTCCTGTTTGCCCGCGCCGTGCCGTCGGATATTTTCGAACAACGCTATCTCGCCGATGCCGGCAATAACGCAAAAGTGTAATTTTGTTGCTGGCTTGTGCGAGCCAGCTCAAAGTTCTTAACATTTGTGTTTCAAATTTGAACCTCGTTTATTTCTGTCCTGTTATGTGGGTGTTATTTTAAAGCCGCAGGTTAACCATAACCTTACAAAACCTGTGGTTTTTCTTTTCAAGGACACCCTATGAAAACCTCACTCTTTAAAAGTCTTTACTTCCAGGTCCTGACAGCCATCGCAATCGGTATTTTGCTCGGTCACTACTACCCGGAACTGGGCGCGCAGATGAAGCCGCTCGGCGACGCGTTCGTTAAGCTGATTAAAATGATTATCGCGCCGGTAATTTTCTGTACCGTGGTGACCGGTATCGCCGGCATGGAAAGCATGAAGGCGGTCGGTCGTACGGGGGCAGTCGCCCTGCTGTACTTCGAGATTGTCAGTACCATCGCGCTGATTATCGGCCTGATTATCGTTAACGTGGTGCAGCCTGGCGCGGGCATGAACGTTGACCCGGCCACGCTGGATGCGAAGGCGGTGGCGGTTTACGCTGAACAGGCGAAAGATCAGGGGATTGTCGCCTTCCTGCTGGACGTTATTCCGAGCAGCGTCATCGGCGCGTTCGCGAGCGGAAACATCCTTCAGGTGCTGCTGTTTGCCGTGCTGTTTGGCTTTGCCCTGCATCGCCTGGGCAGCAAAGGCCAGCTGATTTTTAACGTCATTGAAAGCTTCTCGCAGGTTATCTTCGGCATCATCAACATGATCATGCGTCTGGCCCCGATTGGCGCATTCGGCGCAATGGCCTTCACCATCGGTAAATACGGCGTCGGCACGCTGGTACAGCTGGGCCAGCTGATTATCTGCTTCTACATCACCTGTATTCTGTTTGTGGTCGTGGTTCTCGGCTCCATCGCCCGCGCGACCGGCTTCAGCATCTTCAAATTTATCCGCTACATTCGCGAGGAGCTGCTGATTGTTCTCGGCACGTCCTCCTCTGAGTCCGCGCTGCCGCGCATGCTCGATAAAATGGAAAAGCTGGGCTGCCGTAAGTCGGTGGTGGGGCTGGTTATTCCTACGGGCTACTCGTTTAACCTGGACGGTACCTCCATATACCTGACCATGGCGGCGGTCTTTATCGCCCAGGCCACCAACAGCCACATGGATATCTTCCATCAGATTACGCTGCTGGTGGTGCTCCTGCTCTCCTCGAAAGGGGCTGCGGGGGTTACGGGAAGCGGATTTATCGTGCTGGCAGCGACCATCTCTGCGGTTGGCCATCTGCCGGTGGCGGGCCTGGCCCTGATTCTGGGTATTGACCGCTTTATGTCTGAAGCCCGCGCGTTAACCAACCTGATCGGCAACGGCGTGGCGACGGTGGTGGTAGCGAAATGGGTGAAAGAGCTGGATCACAAGAAGCTCAACGATACGTTAAATAATCGTCCTTCTGAGGACAAAACCCCGGTTTATCCTCTTAATCCCTCATAAATGCCCGTATTCCCTTGTGGGGATGCGGGCACCTGCGCATAATAACCGCTCATACCTGTCATAATTCGACAAGATTTTTTTTGGGTATATTTCGCTTCCGTCCGTGACGTTTAGCCGAACACGCTGTCTAATCGGATGTTTTCATCGTCATATTTGAGTGCTCACGTCGCGAGACACTCTCTTTAACCAGGAATGTTGATCAGGGGTTCACATGCAGGGCACAAAAATTCGACTCTTAACCGGCGGTTTGCTGATGATGGCAGCAGCCAGTTATGTGCAGGCAGATGCGCTCCAGCCAGACCCGGCCTGGCAACAGGGAACACTGGCGAACGGGTTCCAGTGGCAGGTATTAGCCACTCCGCAACGTCCGAGCGATCGCATCGAAATTCGTCTTTCTGTGAATACCGGCTCCCTCACTGAAAGCACCCAGCAGACCGGCTTAAGCCATTTTATTCCTCGACTGGCGCTCACCCAGAGCGGCAGTTTGCAGGCGGTTCAGGTGCGTTCGCTATGGCAACAGGCCATCGATCCTAAACGCCCGCTGCCGCCGGCTGTTGTCTCGTATGACTACACCATGTTTAACCTGAGCCTGCCTAACAACCGTAACGATCTGCTTAAAGAAGCGCTCACCTACCTTTCCGATGCAACCGGCAAACTGGCGATCACGCCCGAGACCGTTAACTATGCGCTGAGCAACAGCGACATGGTGGCAACCTGGCCTGTGGATACCAAAGAAGGCTGGTGGCGCTACCGCCTGAAAGGCTCAACGCTGCTTGGGCATGACCCGGCAGAGCCGCTGAAGCAGCCGGTTGATGCCGGGCAGGTAAAATCGTTCTACCAGCAGTGGTATACCCCGGACGCCATGACCCTGATTGTGGTCGGCAACGTGGACAGCCGTGCGGTAATCGAGCAAATCAACAAAGCGTTTGGCGACCTGAAAGGGAAGCGTGAAACCCCGGCTCCTGTTCCAACGCTCTCTCCGCTGCGCCCTGAAGCGGTCAGTATCATGACCGATACGGTGCGTCAGGATCGTCTTTCGATGATGTGGGATACCGCCTGGCAGCCGATCCGCGAGTCCTCGGCGCTGCTGCGTTACTGGCGCGCGGACCTGGCGCGTGAAGCGCTGTTCTGGCACGTTCAGCAGACGCTCAGCAAGAACAACGTGAAAGATATTGGCCTCGGCTTTGACTGCCGCGTGCTGTTCCAGCGCGCGCAGTGCGCCATTAACGTGGAGTCGCCGGGCGATAAGCTGAACGCGAATCTCGCCGTGGTGGCAAAAGAGCTGGCAAAAGTGCGGAAAGAGGGGCTGTCTGAAGAGGAGTTTAACGCCCTGGTCGCGCAGAAATCCCTCGAATTGCAGAAGCTGTTCGCCACCTATGCCCGCGCCGATACCGATATCTTAATCAGCCAGCGCATTCGTTCCCTGCAGAATCAGGTTGTGGACATCGCGCCGGAACAGTATCAGAAGCTGCGTCAGGACTTCCTCAGCGGGCTGACCGTTGAAATGCTGAATCAGGATCTGCGTCAGCAGCTCTCGCAGGATATGGCGTTGATTCTGCTACAGCCGAAAGGTGAGCCTGAGTACGACATGAAGGAGCTGAAGGCGACCTGGAGCACCATTATGGCAACCGCGCCGCAGCCAGCACAGGCGGCGGATGATTTGCACCAGGACGCGAGCGATATTCCGCAGGGTCAGTAAGGCCCGAGGTTCTTTATTCCCTCTCCCTGTGGGAGAGGGTTAGGGAGTGCTTAAGCAGGCATCGCCTCGCGCGGAATAATCGCTCCGCGATACTGAATCACCGTGCTGGCCGTTAAATGGCCACGCTGCGCCGCCGCTTCCGGCGTTCCGCCCGTCAGACGTACCGCCAGATAGCCCGCGCTGAAAGAATCTCCCGCCGCGGTGGTATCTATCACTTTCTCTTTCGCCAGCTTCACCGCCGGAACCTCTGTCACGGCTTCACCCGCAACCGCCACGAGGCAAGAGTCTGCCCCGCGCTTGATCACCACTTCGCTGACCCCGGCGGCCTGCGTCCGGGCAATCACCTCATCAACCGGTTTTTCGCCCCACAGCGCGTCTTCGTCGTCCAGCGTCAGGAAGGCGATATCGGTGCATTCCAGCATCTGCCGGTAGACCTGCTGCGTCTCTTCGCGGCTGGCCCACAGGCGCGGGCGGTAGTTGTTGTCGAAAATCACCTTACCGCCATTGGCGCGACATTCGCGCAGCAGTGACAGCAGCTTCTCACGGCTCTCGTGGCTCAGGATCGCGAGGCTGATCCCGCTCAGGTAGAGGTAGTCAAAGGTAGCCAGTTCTTCGCAAATCGCCGCGGCGGCATCGCTTTCCAGCCAGAATTTGGCGGCCGCCTCGTTGCGCCAGTAGTAGAAGGTCCGCTCGCCGGTGCTGTCGGTTTCGATGTAGTACAGGCCCGGCAGACGGTTTTCCATGCGCTGGATCAGCGAGGTATTAACGTTTTCACCCTGCCAGGCTTCCAGCATCTGCTGGCTGAAGCTGTCCGTTCCCAGCGCGGTAACGTAGTTCACGCTTAGCGCGTCGGGAGCAACCTGACGGGCAATATAAACGGAGGTGTTCAATGTATCGCCACCAAAACCGCGGCTGACTTCCGCGCCTTTCTGGGACAGCTCAATCATGCATTCGCCAATCACGGCAATTTTTTTAGACATAGTCGTGAACCTGAACAGAGTAATTAAAGGTAGTGTGCGCTGTGTGTTTTTTACGGTCAACCATATTAAAACGACGTTCCATTATTTTTTTTGAGCCAGCGCGTGTTCCGGTACATTTCTGTCATCTTAATTTCATTTTCCCGGTGAATTGAACATAAAGTTCTCACCTGGTGGGCCGATAACTCAGTGACGAGTCCAGAAAGGCTATCCCCACACAACAGGACATCCGAAATGAAGTCAGAGCAGGTTATCCAGCGGCTGAGCACTACGCCTGAGGCAAGTATTGAGAACTTGCAGGAGCATCGCTACTGGCTGCAATGTGAGCGAGCGTATACCTATCAGCCCATCTACCGTACCGACGGTCGGTTAATGGCGATTGAGGTATTAACGGTCGTCACGCACCCCTCGAATCCGTCACAGCGAATCGCGCCGGACCGCTATTTTGCGGAGGTAGCCGTGCGTCAGCGCATCGACGTGCTGGAAGAGCAGCTGAGAATGCTGGCGACGAAGCGGGCCTTCTTTGAGCAGCACGGTATTCTGGCATCGGTGAACGTGGATGGCCCAACCCTGATGGCGTTACGTCAGAACGCGGCGTTGCAGGCCCTGATTGCCACCCTGCCGTGGATGCGGTTCGAGCTGGTGGAGCATGTTCGCCTGCCGCAGGACTCCTCGTTTGCCTCAATGTGTGAATTTGGCCCGCTGTGGCTGGATGACTTCGGTACCGGTATGGCGAACTTCTCGGCCCTGAGCGAAGTGCGTTATGACTACATCAAAGTGGCCCGCGATCTGTTCATTATGCTGCGCCAGACGCCGGAGGGACGAAACCTGTTTACGCTGCTCCTGCAGCTGATGAACCGCTATTGCCAGGGCGTCATTGTGGAAGGCGTTGAAACGCTGGAAGAGTGGCGCGACGTGCAAAATTCTCCGGCGGCGGCGGCCCAGGGCTATTTCCTCTCTCGCCCGGTGCCTATGGATACCCTGGAAAAGGTAATAACCACGCTCTGATCTGCCCGCTTCCCTTTGTCTGAACTATAGTTTTAGAGGCAAGTTCATCAGGAAAGGGGACAACAATGACAAAAACAACCAGGGTGATTTCCTGGACCGCAGGGATTTTCTTGTTGCTGATTGTGGTCGCAATCATCATTATCGCCACGTTTGACTGGAACCGTCTCAAACCGACCATCAACCAGAAAGTCTCAACCGAGCTGAACCGCCCCTTTGCAATACGTGGCGATTTGGGCGTCGTGTGGGAGCGCCAGAAAGAGGAAACCGGCTGGCGAAGCTGGGTGCCCTGGCCGCACGTTCACGCCGACGACATTATTCTTGGCAACCCGCCGGATATCCCTGAAGTCACCATGATCCACCTGCCGCGCGTGGAAGCCACGCTGGCGCCGCTGGCGCTGTTAACCAAAACGGTCTATCTGCCGTGGATCAAACTCCAGCAGCCCGACGCGCGGCTGATTCGCCTTTCAGAGAAAAACAACAACTGGACGTTCGATCTCGCCAGCAGCGGCGATAAAGATCCGAACGCGCAGCCATCTTCGTGGTCTTTCCGTCTCGACAACATCCTGTTCGATCGGGGGCGGATCGCCATTGATGACAAGGTGAGCAAGGCTGACGTGGAGATCCTCGTCGATCCGCTGGGTAAACCGCTGCCGTTCAGCGAGGTGACGGGCAGCAAAGCTAAAGGCGATAGCGGCAAAGCGGGGGATTACGTTTTCGGCCTGACGGCGAAAGGGCGTTACAACGGCCAGCCGCTGACCGGTAAGGGCAAAATTGGCGGCATGCTGGCGCTCCGGAGCGAGGGCACGCCGTTCCCGGTGCAGGCCGACTTCCGCTCCGGTAATACCCGCGTGGCGTTCGTGGGCACGGTAAACGACCCGATGAACATGGGGGGCGTCGATCTCCAGCTCAAGTTTGCCGGTGACTCGCTGGGTGAACTGTATGAACTGACCGGCGTACTGCTGCCGGACACCCCGCCGTTTGAAACGGACGGGCATCTGGTTGCCAAAATCGACACCGAAAAATCGTCCGTCTTTGACTATCGGGATTTTAACGGACGCATTGGCGACAGCGATATTCATGGCACTCTGACCTACACCACCGGAAAACCGCGACCAAAGCTGGAAGGTGACGTTGAATCCCGTCAGCTGCGTCTGGCCGACCTTGGCCCGCTGATTGGCGTGGATTCGGGTAAAGGGACCCGGTCAAAAGAGGTCAAAAAGGACGTACAGCCCGCGGGTAAAGTGCTGCCGAATGACCGCTTCGAAACCGACAAGTGGGACGTGATGGATGCGGACGTGCGCTTCAAGGGGCGTAAAATTGAGCACGGCAGCACGCTGCCGCTGAGCAACCTCTCGACCCATATCATCCTGAAAAACGCCGACCTGCGCCTGCAGCCGCTGAAGTTTGGCATGGCGGGCGGCACCATCTCATCGAACATCCACCTGGAGGGCGATAAAAAGCCGATGCAGGGACGGGCGGAGATCCAGGCGCGTCGTCTGAAGCTGAAGGAGCTGATGCCGGACGTGGAGCTGATGCAGAAAACCCTCGGCGAGATGAACGGCGACGCAGACATTCGCGGTACGGGTAACTCCGTGGCGGCGCTGCTGGGTAACGGCAATGGCAACCTGAAGCTGCTTATGAACGACGGGCTGGTGAGCCGTAACCTGATGGAAATCCTGGGGCTTAACGTCGGGAACTTTATCGTCGGGCAAATCTTCGGTGACGACGAGGTGCGGGTCAACTGTGCGGCGGCAAACGTGGATCTGGTAAACGGCGTGGCGCGTCCGCAGACATTCGCCTTCGACACGGAAAACGCGGTCATAAACGTCACCGGCACGGCCAGCATGGCGTCCGAGCAGCTGGATTTAACCATCGATCCTGAAAGCAAGGGCATTCGCATTATCACCCTGCGCTCGCCGCTGTACGTGCGCGGAAGCTTCAGCGATCCGCAGGCGGGCGTGAAGGCCGGGCCGCTGATTGCCCGGGGCGCGGTTGCCGCAGCGCTCGCCACGCTGGTGACGCCAGCGGCGGCGCTGCTGGCGCTGATTTCACCGTCAGAAGGTGAAGCGAATCAGTGTCGGACGATTTTGTCGCAGATGAAGAAGTAGACCCGTTTCTCCCTCTCCCTGTGGGCTGAGGGTTCCCCACAAATTAATGCGAGCACTAAGCAATCCCCTCGCCCCTCCGGGGAGAGGGTTAGGGTGAGGGGAACATACGGCGGTGGTGGTGATTCCGTTCACTTTATGTTTCTTGCTACTCTGTAACGACATGACCGGTGAACGTGCCAGGGTGGCTCAGTCGCCACCACCCTGGCGACCCGGGCTCCCGGCGGTAAATCGCCGCTTCGCGGTGCCCTCGGCTTATTCCTTCCGGCTTATCGGGTACGGGCGGATGTAACATCCCTGTAAAGCCGCCCTCTCGGCGCATCCCTGCGCCTCGCCCCGGCCTGCAGGAAACGCCTCAGCGATTTACAGCCGGACCAGGGCATCGCTGACAGCCCTCAGTCATTCAGAAAGCAACATTATTGCTTCTGCTTAAAAAATTACTGGGGAACCCTCTCCCTGTGGGAGAGGGCCGGGGCGAGGGCATCAGGCCGAAGTGAATTACAGCGCCTGATGCTTCGTTTCGTGCGTCAGCAGCAGTGCAATCAGCGTCAGCGCTGCCATGGCTGCCAGATAGACGCCCACATAGAACAGGCCATAGTTCGCCTGGAGCCAGGTGGCGATATACGGTGCCACAGAGGCGCCCAGTATTGACGAAACGTTATACGAGAACGACGCGCCGGTATAACGCACTTCGGTCGGGAACAGCTCCGGAAGCAGCGCACCCATCGGGCCGAAGGTCAGCCCCATCAGGCTCAGGCCAATCAGCAGATATGCCATCACCAGCGCAGGGCTACCTGAACCCAGCAGCGGCGGGAAGACAAACAGCGCGAACAGGATAATCAGCGTGGTGATGACGATCATGCTCGAACGACGGCCAAACTTATCCGCCAGCAGGCCCGCGATGGGCACCATCACGCCAAACCCGATGACTGCCATCATCAGCATCCACAGCACCTCGTTACGCGGCAGGCCCAGCCCAACCGGCGCCGCGGCGGTACTGTAGGTCATGGAGTAAACGGTCATGATGTAGAACAGCGTGTAGGTCGCGAGCATGATAAACGTGCCCAGCACGGTCACGCGGACGTGTTTGGTCAGCAGCGTACCCAGCGGGACCTTGACCTGCTTTTTCGCCGCGGCAACTTTTGCAAAGACCGGCGTCTCGTGCAGCGATACGCGCACGTACAGGCCAATCAGAACAAGGACAGCAGAGAAGACAAACGGAATACGCCAGCCCCAGCTCATGAACTGTTCATCCGTCAGCAGCCAGGAGAGCAGCAGGAACGTGCCGTTAGCGAAGAAGAAGCCAATCGGTGCGCCCAGCTGTGGGAATGAGCCGTACAGGGCACGCTTGCGCGCCGGGGCGTTCTCGGTGGCCAGCAGCGCAGCGCCGCCCCATTCACCGCCCAGGCCCAGACCCTGACCAAAGCGCGCCAGCGCCAGCAGCACCGGCGCCAGAATGCCGATGGTTTCATAGGTCGGCAGCAGGCCGATGGCAACCGTGGAGATCCCCATGGTCAGCAGCGAGGCAACCAGCGTCACCTTACGCCCGACGCGATCCCCAAAGTGGCCAAAGACCGCTGAACCAATCGGACGCGCAACGAAGGCGATAGCAAAGGTGGCTAAAGACTGTAGCGTAGCGGCCGTCGGGTCGCCCTGTGGAAAGAAAATATGCGGAAAGACAATAACCGCAGCGGTGGCATAAATGTAAAAGTCGAAGAACTCAATGGCGGTGCCAATCAGCGATGCGACGACGACTTTATTGCGCGAGTTAACCGGAACGTGTTCCGCCCCTTCGTTAAGTGTGGTGGCTGTTGCTTGCATAATATTTTCTTATTTTTGGACGAACGAAGGGCCATATTAGGCACAGCAAAAGCGACATTTCAATCTGTAACAAAGGCGCGGGATGGTTATAAAAGCAACAAAAAGCGGATAATTTTCAGACCAGCCAAAACACTTCCATGAAATGCTTCACACTTTTTAAATATCAGTCATTAAAACTGGTTTTGAGTTAAATAAAAGTTACGGTCTGGATTTATATGCTGAAATGATGAATCGGGCTGAAATATCAGCCCGGAAGCCGATCAGTGATGGGTTTTTCCCGGCATGCGCGGGTCATCTTTATACTCGGCCGTGGCGATCCACGCGGCGCAGAACAGCGTCAGGCGGGCGAAGAAATAGAAGAAGGCCATCAGCCCCAGCACCGAACCAAAAGCCGCACCGGAGGGGGACTTCACCAGCGACGGCAGCGTATAGGTCATCACGATTTTGATCGCCTCAAAGCCGATGGCGGCAATCAGCGTCCCGCGGATCAGCGCCTTTTTGCGCGGACGATGGCGCGGCAAACGCCAGAAGATCCAGAAGAACAGCAGATAGTTAGCAAAGATGGAGATGGCCAGCCCAATGCCGCGCCAGGCCGGCTTCAGCCACTCAATGTAGTCCAGATAGAGCGCGGAGATAATCATCTGCTGCGCGGAACCGGCGACCGAGGTGATGGAGAGCGTAATGACCAGCGCCACCAGCAGACCAATCAGCGAAATAAAGTCGCGCAAATACTTCACCCATATCTTCTCCTGATCCTGCGGCGTACGCTCCCAGACGTCACGCGACTGGGCGCGAATGGCCTCACGCAGGTTGCCCATCCAGTTAACCCCGGAGTAGAGGGCAATCAGCAAACCGACGATACCCACGGTGGTACGCTGCTGAACGGCGGTGTTGATGGTGCTTTTGAGCGTCGTGGCGAGCGTCTGGTCGCTGACGTTGGCCAGGATCTTATTGAAGATGTCCTGCAGCAGCGTCGGGTGAGAGGCCAGCACAAAACCGGCGGCGGCAAACGACACCATCAGGATGGGGATCATCGACAGGAAAGAGAAGTAGGTGATCGCCGCACCGAACTGATTTCCCATGCGGTCGTTGAAGCGCTCCGCAGCGCGTATCAGGTGCGCAATAGCAGGTATCTGCTGAATTTTTTCAGCTATGCCGGTCACGGTGCCCAGCGCTTTGCTGGCCGTTCCGGGCTCTTTCGGCGCTTCAGGCTCGTTATCCATCTTTTGGATGGGTTCATAATCTAAATGTTGAGTCGGTCGTTGCGGGTTATTTTCCGGCGTCACGCGCATTTTCCTTTTCGTTGAGCTGGATGTTACTGAATTATAGCTTGCGTCTAGTCTACGTAAGCTTTTGTGAGTTCGGTAAGCCACTCCATAAACACATGCACCCGTCGAGAGAGGTTACGGCGGTGGGGATAAATGAGGGAGACGGGCATCGGTTCAGCCCGGTATTGCGGCAGGATCTCAACGAGTTTTTTCGTGCGCAGCGCATCACGTACCCCGACGCGCGGCACCTGAATAATGCCCAGTCCTGCGATACAGGCGGCCTGGTAGGTCTCCGTACTGTTGACCGTCAGTACGCCTCCCGTTTTCACCCACCGGGTCTCGCTGCCGCTGTAAAACTCAAACCCCTGCGGGCGCGTGCCCAGCGTAGTGGAGTAGTGAATGATGGCATGTGAGTCTAAATCTTCCAGCGTTTCCGGATAGCCAAAACGCGTCAAATAATCCGGGCTGGCGCAGTTGATCGCGGAGAGCTTACCGAGCGGTCGGGCGATAAGCCCGGAATCCTTTAACGTGCCCACGCGAACCACGCAGTCAAACCCTTCGCGGATGACGTCCACCAGACGATCGCTGCTGCTCAGCTCCAGCTCAATACCGGGGTACTGCTGTAAAAATGCAGGCAGCTTAGGGATGACTACATTTCGCGCAATGGCAACGGGCATATCCACACGCAGCCGCCCGCTGATGGTGGAGGGATCGTGCAGGAACATGCCGTCCAGTTCGTCCAGGTTCATCAGCAGATCTTTAGCGCGTTCGTAATAGACCATGCCGTCCTGCGTCAGGCTGACGCGGCGGGTGGTGCGGTGCAGAAGCCGGGTGCCGAGCGCGTTCTCCAGCGCCTGGATCTGCCGCGATACGCTCCCTTTCGGCAGGCTTAACGTTTCCGCCGCGCGGGAAAAACTCTCCAGTTCCGCGACGCGGAGGAAAAGCTGCATTGCGTGAATTTTATCCATAGATGTTAGTCATTGTTGTTATTAATGAAACAGTGAAGCGTTAGCGGCAGTATTTATTGATTTTCTACCATCTAATAAGCTCATTCTCAATCTCCATCACAACCGAAACGAGGTGAATCATGACTGAACGCATTGCATTAGTGACGGGCGGCAGCCGCGGATTGGGCAAAAATGCCGTTTTGAAGCTGGCCGCGGAAGGGACCGGCATCATCCTGACGTGGAACAGCAGCCAGCAGGAGGCGCAGGACGTTGTGCAGGAAATCGAGCGAAAAGGCGTTAAGGCGGCTGCATTACAGCTTAACGTCGGCGATACGGCAGGCTTTGAGCGCTTCGCGCAACAGGTTCATGACACCCTTAAGCGCGTGTGGCAACGCGACACCTTCGACTATTTAGTGAACAACGCAGGTACGGGCTTATACGCCCCCTATACCGAGACGACGGAAGCGCAGTTTGATAACGCAGTGAACGTCCATTTCAAAGGGCCGTTTTTCCTGACCCAGCGGCTGCTGCCGTTAATAAAAGACGGCGGGCGGATCCTGAACGTCTCCAGCGGGCTGGCCCGCTTCACTCAGCCGGGCTCAGGCACCTATGCGGCAATGAAGGGGGCGATGGAGGTACTGACCCGCTATCAGGCGAAGGAGTTGGGAGCGCGTGGCATTTCGGTCAATATTATCGCGCCGGGCGCCATTGAAACCGACTTCGGCGGCGGCCGCGTGCGGGATGACGCCGGGCTTAACCAGCTGCTGGCCTCGCAAACCGCGCTGGGGCGCGTGGGCCTGCCCGATGATATTGGTGACGCCATCGCGGCCCTGCTCAGCGATAAGCTGGGCTGGATGAATGCGCAGCGTATTGAAGTTTCAGGCGGTATGTTCCTGTAACGTTCACTCTTAAGGGGGAGGGAGCCCTTTTAAGGAAATCCTTAATCCGGGTGTGTCTAAATGCTGGAAGATATAAAGATAGCCGGGGGTTTTGTAACCGCTCCATTCATTGAGTTTTTTCTTAAATAACGCCTCTGTAGAATCCCCCTTCGCTATTCTCAGAGGGAGTAAAACGATGCGAGTAATCATGTTTGACAGGCAGTCAATATTTATTCATGGAGCGATGTGCAGTCTGCAAAAATTAATTCCGGAAATAGATATGACAGGGACCCGTCAGGCTGATGAATTATGGACGCTTTTATCGGCATCCCCCTCCGCTATCGTGATGATTGACGGATATTTAATTCGCGATACTGGCGTGACTTTACTGGAAGCGATCGTGGATCGCTTTCCAGCGGCGCGCATCGTGCTGGTATTAGCGAAAAAAGAGCCGCGCTGGGTTGAGCAGATGCTTCAGCGCAACGTGGTGGCGATCGTTCCCCGCCATGCGAATCCTGAACGCTTTTCCGCAGTGCTGGATTCCGTATCGCGAGGAATGGTCTGCTTTCCCGGCGAGTGGCTTGAACAGCAGCCATCGCAGGATGAGCTGGCGTCGTTAAGCGAGCGCCAGCGTGAGGTGCTGAAGCTGCTGGCTGCCGGGGAGTCAAATAAGGGGATTGGCCGTAACCTCAACATCAGCGCGGCAACGGTAAAAGCGCATCTGGAAACGCTTTTCCGCCGCCTTGATGTCAAGAACCGGACCCAGGCCGCGATGTACTACACCCGGGCGACGGCCTGAAGGATCGTCTCTGGCACCAGGGATTCATTCCCGAAGCTGAAGAGCGTTAATACCAGAGCATCATGCTGCTGTTGGGGTAAGGGGCGTCCAATCGTTTCCCGCAGCAGCGTTTCATAAAGCTGGATATCCTCGAGAAGCAAGTACTCCGCCTCTGCCGGAGTGATGGGGCCGTTAAACTTTTCCCACTGGCGTATCACGTGACCGTAGCCAATAACCCACATCCCGTTTTCATCACGATATTTTTCCAGGGAAAGACCCTGCTGTTGTTTAATTAAAGCAATTGCAGCAGAAGATATTTGCAGTGCATAACCTGTCATAAGCATTTCCTCTTAACGGCGCGACTATAGAGGAAAAGCAGACCGGGATATATCCGCCAAATGGCCGTGGATCAGGCTTTATTTAACGATATTCCTTTTTTAACAAACCGAATAGCCAGTCGTTATGCCATTGCCCCGAAAGGAAATAACTCTCGCGAAGTTCGCCTTCCAGCAGAAAGCCCGTTTTTTCCAGCAGCCGCCTTGAGGCGATATTTCCCGCCGTCACGGTCGCGGTGAGGCGACGAATTTTGCCCGACGTAAACGCGAAATCGCACAGAGCCTTAAGAGATTCATAGCCGTAACCTTTTCCCTGAGCCGCGGGCGCAAAGAGAAAGCCGACTTCGGCACAATCCGCTTCCCGGTGAACGTAGCCGGTCACGCCCAGCGGCGTCTGGCTGGACGTATCGCGCACGACAAGGCACAGCCAGCGTAAGCAGCCCGGCGTCCAGGGCGTCAGGCGCGCCTCAAAGGCTTCCCGAACGTCTTCCTCGCTGCGATCCTCCGCGACAAAACGCATTACCTCGGCGTTTTGCTGAAGCGCCAGAAAAAAGGGCCAGTCCTGCTCCTGCAGGGGCGAGCAGGTGAGGCGCGCGGTGGTAAAAACAGGCATTAAGATTCTCCTGAGAGATTTCACACGATTAAAGGGTTGTCACTTTATTTCAACAGAAAGTCAGGTATGTTTAACCTCGTATAAATAAAAAGAAAAACGGCCTTTAGCGCCACTTTAGCAGTATTCGTTGTCTCTCAAGGAAAACAATGATGGTTAGCTCATCGCATCATACCCGCGAGCAGTTTGAACACTGCCTGGCGGCGATCCGTCAGGCATCTGTTGAAATCTTACTTCTGCTGAATGTACAGGTTTCCGAAGGAAAAGATCCACGCTGGTTTCTGGAGCAGCTGGACAGCGCCCGCCTGGGGCTGGGCGGCTGGGGAGCCGTTGCCAGAAAGCTGAACCTCAATGATGCGGAAATGACGGCATTTACGCTCCAGCTGCGCTTGCTTCAGCAGCGCGTACCCCAGTATGAAAGCGGGCAGGACGTTAGCGAAAACCAGCTGATTGCGGCGATGCGCTTCGTGACGGCGCTTGAATATCTGCGTCTGCAACAGCCCCTCCTGACGTACGATACCGGAACGGTGCCGGAGAGCGAGAGCCAGCGCCAGGCGCAGAAACAGGTGCGGGCCATTGAGCTGACGATCAAAGGGCTGATTCAGCAGGCGTGGCCCGATCCGGTGCGGCTAAATAATCATCTTAAGACCCTGTTTAACGCCGATCGCGTGCGTCGCTGGCTGAAAAACGGCGAGATTAACGACGTTCTGAGCGGGATGCTGTTCAGCGAGCTGGCCCAGATGCTGGTGGATAAAAAGGAGTTCAGCCGCTACTACTCGTCGCTGTTTAACGCGCCTGACATGTTGACGCTGCTGGTGGAGCCGCGTAAAACCCTGCAAACCTTCCTCGAAGATATCCGTCAAATCCGCAACAGCATTACCGTTCAGCAGCCGTTGAGCAGGGCGCAAATTCAACTGCTCGACAGCTATTACGCGCAGATCGCTCGCCCCGTTCAGCGCGCGTTTGAGGAAGGGCGGACGCGCGTTAACCCGGCGGCGCTGATGGCGGTGGATGACGGTGAGCTGCACGCGTTCTGGGAAAAGGCGCAAAAGATGGACCGCACCACCGGCGGCGATCTCTTTGAAGTGCGCGACAGCATCGAAAAACCGACCCAGCGCGCCCCGCGCACGCCTGAACAGCGCGAACAGCTGATTTCCGGCGCGCTGTGGGGCGCCGTGGGGGTGATGGCTATCGCGATTATCGTGGGGGGAGTCTGGCTGGTGACCGGCAGTAATCCACAGCCGGCCGTTGCCAGCACGGCACCTCCCGCGCCGGTGCAGGAGATGCGGGAAACCCCTTCCTCGCGCGAAACGCTGACGCGTATGGGCGTAACCTGGGATGAAAACAACTTCCGCTCAGCCATCAGCCGCAATGATACCCGCGTGGCGCTTCTGTTCCTGCAGGGCGGGATGGACTGGAAAGTTTCATGGACCGAAGAGGCGCTGTCGGCAGGCTATGACGACGTGCTGGAGCTGATGCTGCGCTACCGCCTGCAAATGACAGAGCCAAAGCCCTGCCGTCGCTTTATCAATACGCTTAGCCACGCGATGGCGAACGGTGAATCACTGACGTCTATGCGCAAGCAGTACCTGAAAGCGTTCTGTACCGTACCCGCGGTGGTGAAGCGCCAGCAGCATGACGCAGAGATGGCCGCGCGCCGCGCGAAGACGCAGCCGGATGCGGGCACGAAAAAATGGCAGTCCATCCAGACCGCCATTTATGAGGTGATTCGCTGATGATTTCTCCCCCTCTCTCCAGAGGGGCGAGAGAGAGAAGGCCGCGCCGTTAAGTCCCCTCTCCCCTCAGGGGAGAGGGTTAGGGTGAGGGGATAAGGTCAAGGCTCCCCATACAGCCCAATCAGCCTGCGCACCACGCCATTCGTCCAGCCGAAGCCATCCTGTAACGGATACTCACCCCCGCCACCCTCGCGCGGCGTGCTGCTGGCGATGTGGTACTTCTCGATCAGCTTGTGATGGGTTTTATAGTAATGGTTCACCGTATGCAGCCAGCTCCAGGCGATCTCATCACCCAGCGAGTCGTTGCCGTACTGCTTGAACCCCTGAATCGCCATCCACTGCAGCGGCGCCCAGCCGTTAGGCTTATCCCACTGCTCGCCGGTTTCATATTCGGTGGCGAGAATGCCGCCCGGCGTAAGCAGGCGTGATTTCACGGCGTCGGACAGCCGCTCCGCCTGCTCGTGCGTCGCCATGCCCACGTACAGCGGCACGATGCTGGCCGCGGAGAACAGCGCCTGGGCTTCGCGTCGCCAGTCATAATCGCGATAACAGCCGTTCTCGTCATCCCACAGGTAGCGGTTCACCGCCGCGCGGCGATCGCTGGCCTTCTGGCGGAACAGATCGGCGGTCTCTTTATCCCCCTTCGACGCCGAAATGTTGGCGATAGCGCTCTCCAGCTTGAACAGGAAGGCGTTCAAATCGATGGGGATAAACTGCGTTGTGCGGATACTGGCCAGCCGCGCCGGATCGCGCAGCCAGCGGGACGAATAGTCCCACCCGGAAGCCGCCCCGGCGCGCAGGTCGCGGTACACCTCATTCGGTGGACGGCCAGAGTGGCGGGCGGTTTCAACGTCCTCAATCCAGGACTCGTCGCGCGGGGTATCGCGGTCGTCCCAGTAGCGGTTGAGCAGGGAACCGTCCGGCATACGCACCGCGCTGCGGTAGGCCTGGTTAAGCAGCAGCGATTCCGCCCCGTCCATCCAGAAGGCGTACTCCATCTTAAGATGCTCAAGGTAGCGCTTTGCGCCGCGCACGCCGTCCTCTTCAAACAGCTCTACCATCAGGGCAAAGACCGGCGGCTGAGAGCGGCTGAGGTAGTAGGTACGGTTACCGTTCGGGATATGGCCGTAGCGCTCGATAAGCCAGGCGAAGTTATCGGCCATGCACTTCAGCAGGTCGTTGCGGCCGCTTTCCGCCAGCCCCAGCATGGAGAAGTAGGAATCCCAGTAGTAAGTCTCGCTGAATCGCCCGCCGGGGACGATATAGGCCTGCGGCAGCGCCAGCAGCGACGACCAGGGAATATGGTCCTGCGGCTCGCGCGTCAGCACCGGCCACAGATTATCAATGTGTTCCTTCAGGGACAGACCGGGGTCAGAAATATACTCTTTGCTGTAATCCTCCGGCAGCCAGAAGTGATTCTCCACGAAGCGCGCCAGGTCAAAATCGCGATGGCGACGCACCTTGCGGTAGCGAATCAAAATATCCAGCGGATCCATTTTGGGCGCACAGTCGGGGAAGGTTTTGCTGTCCGCAAACAGCCGCGACGACTGCACGTGTTCAAACAGTTCAAGGTAGCGGTCTGCGGGCGTCAGGGCATCGGACGCCGGCAGCCCTTCAATCATTTCCGGTTCCGGCTCCGCCTCGATCATCTCATCCAGTTTTAACTCGCAAGGATCGGTTTCATAGCGCAGCTCCTCTGCAATCTCGAACTCGATCTCCTCGGCAGTCTGTAGTTTCTGGTTGAACATGGTGATAAAGACCTCCGGTTGTGTGTTCTCAAAGACTGGTTTTTCCGGGCGTCCTATAAGCGTAGACATTCGCTTCGGTAGATGTGGGGGGATATGTGCGGTAGATCACTATTTTCGGAGCATTCGTTTTGCAACGATTTATGAATGTTAATGAAAAATGCCCCTCCGGGGAGGGGCATCAGGCTTAACGCATGGTAACAAACTCTTCCGCCGCCGTCGGGTGGATCGCCACGGTGTTATCGAAGTCTTTCTTCGTTGCGCCCATCTTCAGCGCCACCGCGAAGCCTTGCAGGATCTCGTCCATGCCGAAGCCAATGCCGTGGATGCCGACAATCTTCTCGTCAGGCCCTACGCAAACCAGCTTCATGCGGCACGGCTGACGGTGCGAGGTGACGGCGGTATACATCGCCGTGAACGCCGATTTATACACTTTCACCTGGTCGTCGCCGTACTGCTCGCGGGCCTGCGGCTCGGTTAAGCCGACGGTGCCGATTGGCGGATGGCTGAACACTACGGTCGGGATATTGCTGTAGTCCAGATGCTCGTCCGGCTTGTTGTTGAACAGGCGCTCGGAGAGACGACGGCCCGCCGCAACGGCAACCGGGGTCAGTTCTACCGCACCGGTGTTATCGCCAACGGCGTAAATGCCCGGTACGCTGGTGTTCTGGAACTTATCGACGACGATATAACCTTTTGCGTTGGTTTTCACGCCCGTCGCGGCCAGGTTGAAGTTGTCGGTTGCCGGTTCGCGACCAATCGCCCAGATCAGGCAGTCGACGGTCTGGCTGCGGCCATCCTCCAGCTCAAGCGTCAGGCTGCCGTCTGCATTTTTCACTACCGCTTTTGGCACGGCGTTGGTGTGCAGGGTTGGGCCTTCGGCGTTCATTACCTCAACCAGGGTCTCGACGATCAGCGGATCGAAGCTGCGCAGCGGCGCGTGCTTACGCACGAACAGGTGCGCTTCCGCACCCAGGCCGTTAATCACGCCGGCCAGCTCAACCGCGATGTAGCCTGCGCCCACGATGGCAACGCGCTCTGGCAGGGCTGGCAGCTCGAAGAAACCGTCGGAGTCGATACCGTATTCCGCGCCCGGAATATTCGGGTGGCTCGGACGGCCGCCGGTGGCGATCAGGATGTGATCGGCGGTGATCGTCTCGCCGTTCACTTCGATCGTTTTCGCGTCCACGAAGCGGGCGAAGCCGCGGATCACGTCGACGTTATTTTTGCCCAGCACGTTATCGTACGAGGTATGGATGCGGTCGATGTAGGCGGTACGGCTGGCGATCAGCTTGTCCCAGTCGAAATGATTGATGGTGGTGTCAAAGCCGTAGTCCGGGCCATACATATGAATAGCTTCACGGATTTGCGCGGCATGCCACATCACTTTCTTCGGTACACAACCCACGTTCACGCAGGTGCCGCCCAGCGCTTTGGCTTCAATCAGCGCACACTTCTGGCCGTACATGGCCGCACGGTTGATGGAGGCGATGCCGCCGCTGCCGCCGCCGATTGCGATGTAGTCATAATGCTTAGTCATAGCTTTTGTCCTTAATCGTGAATTGCCGCGATTGTATACCTGAAATCAATAGTTTCCACCGATGGCTGCGATTACTCCGGCACGATCCAGCTTACCGTGGCGTGCCCCGTTCCGGCAGGCACCAGCGTTTTGTGCAGCCACGGCAGCACGTTGTTCATCTGCGCTTCCAGCTTCCACGGCGGGTTGATAACGATCATGCCGGAAGCGGTCATGCCGCGCTGGTCGCTGTCCGGGCGTACCGCCAGCTCAATTTGCAGGATTTTACGGATGCCGGTGGCTTCAAGGTCTTTAATCATGCGCTTGATCTGCGCGCGCAGCACCACCGGATACCACAGGGCATACGTCCCGGTGGCAAAGCGCTGGTAGCCTTCGTTGATGCCGGTTACCACCGCCTGATAGTCGGTTTTGATTTCGTACGGCGGGTCGATCAGCACCAGGCCACGGCGGGAAACCGGCGGCAGTTTGGCTTTCAGCTGCTGGTAGCCATCGGCTTTGTCCACGCGGGCGCGGTTATCTTTCTGAAACTCAGAGCGCAGCAGCGGAAAGTCGCTCGGGTGCAGCTCGGTCAGCTGGAGGCTGTCCTGCTCGCGCAGCAGCTGGCGGGCAATCAGCGGAGAGCCAGGGTAATAGCGCAGCTGGCCGTTACGGTTGAAATGATTCACCACGCCGATGTACGGCTCCAGTTCGGCAGGCAGATCGTCCTGCTGCCAGATACGGGCGATCCCTTCGAGATATTCACCGGTACGCTCGGCATGCTCGCCGCTCAGCTGATAACGGCCCGCGCCCGCGTGGGTGTCCAGATAGAGAAACGGTTTATCCTTCTCTTTAAGCGATTCGATAATGAGGCTCTGAACGGTATGTTTGAGAACGTCGGCGTGGTTGCCAGCGTGGAAGCTGTGGCGATAACTAAGCATGGGTAATGAAATTCCGCTGAAATGACGATTTGCCACAGTTTACAGCAGAACGGTTCAGATTACCCGCAGGCGCGGTAAGCGCGGCTATTGAAATCCTCTACACTTAACCCCATTACTGAACCATATGCACAGCGCCGGATGCGCGCTACATTCACCTATTTCAACAGGACAGCGTTTATGACCAATCCATTACTGACGCCTTTTTCGTTGCCACCGTTTTCTAAAATCCTCCCCGAGCATGTGGTTCCAGCCGTTACGCAGTCGCTGGAAAACTGCCGCGCGGCGGTAGAAAACGTGGTCGCGCAGGGCGCGCCGTACACCTGGGAAAATCTGTGTCAGCCGCTGGCCGAAGTGGACGACGTGCTGGGGCGCATTTTCTCCCCGGTGAGCCACCTGAACTCGGTGAAAAACAGCCCGGAACTGCGTGAAGCCTACGAGCAGACCCTGCCGCTGCTCTCCGAGTACAGCACCTGGGTCGGCCAGCACGAAGGGCTGTACAAAGCCTACCGCGACCTGCGCGACGGCGACCACTATGCAGGGCTCAACACCGCGCAGAAAAAATCGGTCGATAACGCCCTGCGTGATTTCGAACTGTCCGGGATTGGCCTGCCAAAAGAGAAGCAGGTTCGCTACGGCGAAATCGCGGCGCGCCTGTCCGAGCTTGGCAACCAGTACAGCAACAACGTCCTTGACGCCACCATGGGCTGGACGAAGCTGATTACCGACGAAGCGGAGCTGGCGGGTATGCCGGAAAGCGCGCTGGCGGCGGCGAAAGCCCAGGCCGAAGCGAAAGAGCAGGAGGGCTTCCTGTTAACGCTGGATATCCCGAGCTACCTGCCGGTGATGACCTACTGCGACAACCAGGCGCTGCGTGAAGAGATGTACCGCGCCTACAGCACCCGCGCCTCCGATCAGGGGCCGAACGCGGGCAAATGGGACAACAGCCCGGTGATGGCGGAAATCCTCGCCCTGCGTCACGAGCTGGCACAGCTGCTGGGCTTCGACAGCTACGCGGATAAATCCCTCGCCACCAAAATGGCCGAGAACCCGCAGCAGGTGCTCGACTTCCTCACCGATCTGGCGAAACGCGCCCGTCCGCAGGGCGAGAAAGAGCTGGCCCAGCTGCGCGCCTTCGCCAAAGCGGAGTTTGGCGTCGATGAGCTGCAGCCTTGGGATATCGCGTACTACAGCGAAAAGCAGAAGCAGCACCTCTACAGCATCAGCGACGAGCAGCTGCGCCCGTACTTCCCGGAAAACAAAGCCGTAAACGGCCTGTTCGAAGTGGTAAAACGCATCTACGGCATCACCGCCAAAGAGCGTACCGATATCGACGTCTGGCATCCGGACGTGCGCTTCTTCGAGCTGTATGACGAGAAAAACGAGCTGCGCGGCAGCTTCTACCTCGATCTCTACGCGCGTGAGAACAAGCGCGGCGGAGCGTGGATGGACGACTGCGTGGGCCAGATGCGTAAAGCGGACGGAACCCTGCAAAAGCCGGTCGCCTACCTGACCTGTAACTTTAACCGTCCGGTCAGCGGCAAGCCGGCGCTGTTCACCCACGATGAAGTGATCACCCTGTTCCACGAGTTTGGTCACGGTCTGCACCACATGCTGACCCGCATCGAAACCGCAGGCGTCGCCGGTATCAGCGGCGTGCCGTGGGATGCGGTCGAGCTGCCAAGCCAGTTTATGGAAAACTGGTGCTGGGAGCCGGACGCGCTGGCGTTTATCTCCGGCCACTACGAGACCGGCGAACCGCTGCCGAAAGCGCTGCTGGATAAAATGCTGGCGGCGAAAAACTACCAGGCGGCGATGTTTATCCTGCGCCAGCTGGAGTTCGGCCTGTTCGACTTCCGCCTGCACGCCGAGTTCAGCCCGGAGCAGGGGGCAAAAATCCTCGAGACCCTGGCCGAGATTAAAAAGCAGGTCGCGGTTATTCCAGGGCCTGCCTGGGGACGCTTCCCGCACGCGTTCAGCCATATCTTTGCAGGCGGCTACGCGGCGGGCTACTACAGCTACCTGTGGGCCGACGTGCTGGCGGCAGATGCCTTCTCTCGCTTCGAAGAGGAGGGGATCTTTAACCGCGAAACCGGCCAGTCGTTCCTCGACAACATTCTGACCCGCGGTGGTTCAGAAGAGCCGATGGAGCTGTTCAAACGCTTCCGTGGCCGCGAGCCGCAGCTGGATGCGATGCTGGAGCATTACGGGATCAAAGGCTGATTGCTACGTGAAGATCTGCTTAGTAGATGAAACGGGCGCCGGAGACGGCGCCTTATCTGTTCTGGCGGCCCGCTGGGGGCTGGAGCACGATGAAGACAACCTGATGGCGCTGGTGATGACGCCGGAACATCTCGAGCTGCGCAAGCGCGACGAACCGAAGCTTGGCGGTATTTTTGTCGATTTTGTCGGGGGCGCGATGGCGCACCGGCGCAAGTTCGGCGGCGGCCGGGGCGAAGCGGTGGCCAAAGCGGTCGGCATTAAAGGGAGCTATCTGCCGGACGTGGTTGACGCCACGGCTGGGCTAGGGCGCGACGCGTTTGTGCTGGCCTCGGTGGGCTGCCGCGTGCGGATGCTGGAGCGTAACCCGGTTGTCGCCGCGTTGCTCGACGACGGGCTGGCGCGAGGTTACGCGGACCCGGAAATCGGCTCGTGGTTGCAGGAGCGTTTGCAGCTGATCCACGCGTCAAGCCTGACGGCCCTGACGGACATTGCGCCGCGCCCGCAGGTGGTTTACCTCGACCCCATGTTCCCGCACAAGCAGAAAAGCGCGCTGGTGAAGAAAGAGATGCGTGTGTTTCAGTCGCTGGTGGGGCCGGATTTAGATGCGGACGGCCTGCTGGAGCCTGCACGCCAGCTTGCAACGAAGCGGGTGGTGGTGAAACGGCCTGACTACGCGCCGCCGCTGGCGAACGTTGCCACGACCAACGCGGTGACCACCAAAGGGCACCGGTTTGATATCTATATCCCCTCACCCCAACCCCTCTCCCCATAGGGGCGAGGGGCTCGATCGTTCCCTCTCCCCTATGGGGAGAGGGTTAGGGTGAGGGGAATTTAATGCACTTACTCGTCTTCTTCGTCGCGCAGAGGAACAATCAGCATATCCACATGCACGGTGTTAATCAGCTGGCGCGCTGAAGACATCAGCTTGCTCCAGAAGTCCTGATGATGGCCGCATACCACCAGGTCCATATCGTATTTCTTAATCGCATCAACCAGCACCTGGCCCAGGTCGCCGCTACCGCTTAAGGTTTCGGTGATCGGATAGCCCGCGTTGGTGGAAAGCTCGCTCAGCGCGTGGTGAGTCTCTTCGGAGATGCGTTTCTGCATATCGCCAAGATTCACGTCGATCAGACCGGTGTAAAGGTCGGAGTAATTCACATCAACGTGAATCAGCGAAACTTTCGCGTTGTAGGGACGTGCCATAGAGACTGCTTTATCAACCAGCACTTTGCTCTCCGGGGAGAGGTCTACCGCGATAAGAATGTGTTTGTAAGCCATAGTGTTACTCCTTCCTTAAGTTATCGATGACTAAATGGGAAAGCGTCGTCTGATGCTTTCATTACGGCCCAGTTAAACATATTTTTCAAGCTTTGGTGTTGATAACGATTAACCTTGTGGCAAAAAAATTAACGGATCTCCTACACTATTCAATGAGCCGTTCGGATATCAAAACGCGAACCGGATCGACTTTTAGTCATTCTTTCACTGAACTGTCTGTCAGGGCATTGGTGTGCGGTAGCTCAGGAGCCTCGCTTCGTGGGCGGACGCCGGGGAGGATGTATGATTAGCACCGTCGCATTGTTTTGGGCGTTATGCGTGGTTTGCATAGTGAATATGGCGCGCTACTTCTCATCGTTACGTGCGCTGTTAGTGGTACTTCGTGGTTGCGATCCGTTGCTTTATCAGTATGTGGACGGTGGAGGGTTCTTCACCTCGCACGGGCAGCCCAGCAAGCAGATGCGTCTGGTGGGGTATATCTACTACCAGCGCTACCGCGATCACCACGATGAAGAGTTTATCCGTCGCTGCGAGCGCCTGCGTCGTCAGTTCATTTTGACCAGCGCCCTGTGTGGCCTGGTGCTGGTGAGTATGATTGCACTGATGATTTGGCACTGAGCATAAAAAGGCGAGGGCGTCCTCGCCTTTTTATTATGTAGCTTAAGGCGTAATCGTGAACCGGAGGTCTGAGATATTTTCCTGAATCGAGATAACTTTACCGCTGTAAGATATGCTCACTGCCCCGTTTTTGGTTAAGCTGGCATTCGTAATAGTGCCAGTGCCCTCAATGATGGGAAGTTTCGTTGAGAGTTGCTGAATAATGTCCGCGTCATCGCCCACCAGCTTATTTGACAGATAATAACGGTAAATAGTTGGCACGGTTGCGCCACCGTGATGATTCGCCGTCATGTACAGCCAAACGCTATCCGAAACGTGATAAACATGCTGCAGCTCGTCGTTACTGCGGGGATCGGGCTGTTGGTTTAGCCAGATAAAACCCGTAACCATGATGAGAAGTACAAGCGTGAGAAGCCGATGGAGCCATCTAATAACCGTTCTGAATGGCATAGTCTATTCCTTCTCTGATATTGCGCTGATCGGTTGGGTCGTCACCGTAAGGCGGCTTATCGTACCAATTACCCCATTCAGGTCTTAAGGTACCTGCGCGATGCTGAGCCCAACCTGCGCCCATAAGCAGGATCTTTGCAGGAATTCCTGCAGCAATCCCTGCGGCACCGAAGTTGAAATTACCGAAAGCAGCAAAATACGGATCGAATTTTTTATAATCCCATGGTCCGCCATTTCGGACTTTTTGATAAAACCAGTAATAGGTAGAGGCCGTCGCCATATTTCGTGACATTCCATTTTGTCGCGCTTCACGCATGTTGTTAACTATAACAATTGAACCAGGGCCGGGAGTTGGAACAGAAGCCATACATTCTCCAGTATGCGTTATGAGTCCTGCCGGAGATGATAGATTCTTGTATGGAGATTTTCTGAACATAAAATGTTCAGAATTTCCTAATGAAATGACTGAGTTAACAAATTTTGTACATAAAAAAAGCGGGTCAGTTTCCTGACCCGCTTTTTTGTCGCCTTCAACCGATTAAATCAGCTTCAGCGAAATCCAGTACAGACCGCCAGACAGCAGGATTGACGCCGGGAGGGTAAACACCCAGGCCATCAGAATGTTGGTCACGGTTTTACGCTGCAAACCGCCGCCGTCAACAATCATGGTACCTGCCACGGAAGAGGAGAGTACGTGGGTTGTTGATACCGGCATACCGGTGTAGCTTGCCAGACCGATAGAAACCGCCGCCGTCATCTGCGCGGACATACCCTGCGCATAGGTCATGCCTTTCTTACCGATCTTCTCGCCGATGGTGGTCGCCACACGACGCCAGCCAATCATCGTACCGATACCCAGCGCCAGCGCGACGGCCATGATGATCCAGATTGGCGCGTACTCAATGGTGTTGAGCATATCGCCTTTCAGTTTCTTCAGCAGACGTTTGTCGTCACCAGTCACCTCTGGCAGCTTCGCGACTTTATCGGTCACGTCGGAGATGCAGAGCATGATGCGACGCAGCTGGCCGCGCTGTTCAACAGCCAGTTTGTCGTAGCTTTCGATATCGGCCAGCATGCCCTTCGCACGTTCCAGCGCGTTAATCGCGTTTGCCGGGTGGCAATGGAACTCGCCCGGTGCAGTCAGTGCGCCAGAGTCAGGAGAAGGGATAAGCTGGTCTACGCCGGTTGCTTTCTTCAGCAGATCCGGGTGCTGCTGGAAGTACGTTTCAACGTTGTTCACCGCATCACGGGTACGGGTGATCTCGTAGCCAGAGGCATTCATGTTAACCACGAATCCCGCCGGTGCGACGCCAATCAGAACCAGCATCACCAGACCAATACCTTTCTGACCGTCGTTAGCACCGTGAGAGAAGGCAACGCCGATGGCGGAAACGATCAGAGCGATACGCGTCCAGAACGGCGGCTTTTTCTTGCCGTCTTTCTTTTCACGCTCTGCTGGCGTGAGGTGGATGCGCGCGCGTTTCTTCGTGTTGCTCCAGTAGCGACGCAGAATGAAAATTAATCCACCCGCAACGACCAGACCCACGATAGGGGAGATGATGAGAGAGCCAAAAATGCCCAGCACTTTAGGCAGGTTCAGCGCATCAACAACCGATGTGCCGGTCATCAGGGCATTGGTTAACCCGATACCGATAATCGCGCCGATAAGGGTGTGAGAACTGGATGCAGGCAGGCCGAAATACCAGGTTCCGAGGTTCCAGATAATGGCGGCAAGCAGCATTGAGAACACCATGGCAAGGCCATGACCAGAACTAACGTTAAGCAGCAGATCCGTTGGCAGCATATGCACGATCGCATACGCAACGCTCAGTCCGCCCAGGAGGACACCAAAAAAGTTAAATACCGCCGCCATAACAACCGCAAGCTGCGATCGCATTGCGCGAGTGTAGATAACCGTTGCGACTGCGTTTGCGGTGTCGTGGAAGCCGTTGATCGCTTCGTAAAACAACACAAAAACCAGAGCAAGCAATAATAAAAGCCCGGTATGTAAATCCAGGCCGGCAAACAAATGTAGCATAGGACGTTACGCCATTTTGAGGACATGAACGCGGCGCATTATCCAGGACAAATGCGCAACGGGCAAAGTGAAATATAGACTTTTTTTGACATACCACCTGATTTGAGAAATGTGCCTGAAAGGATAATCTTTAAATATCAATGGAATGGCTTTGTAATATCTTTTTACGCTGGTGCGACCACTGAGGAAACTTTACAATCCGCGGCAGTTAACGAAGAGGATTTTGACGTGGAAAGGTTTGATGCCGTAGTAATTGGCGCCGGTGCGGCGGGTATGTTTTGTGCGGCAATGGCCGGACAGGCGGGTCGTCGCGTGCTGCTGCTGGATAACGGAAAAAAGCCTGGCCGTAAGATCCTCATGTCCGGCGGCGGGCGGTGTAACTTCACCAACCTTTATGTCGAGCCGGCGGCCTATCTGAGCCAGAACCGCCATTTTTGTAAATCTGCGCTGGCGCGATACACCCAGTGGGATTTCATTGAACTGGTGGGTAAACACGGCATCGCCTGGCATGAGAAGACGCTGGGACAGCTGTTCTGCGACGACTCCGCCCAGCAGATTGTCGATATGCTGGTGGCCGAGTGCGAGAAAGGCGGGGTGGTCATGCGCCTGCGCACGGAAGTGCTCGGGGTCGCGCGCGACGAGCAGGGGTACACGCTGCAGCTCAACGGCGAAACCGTCAGCGCCGATAATCTGGTGATCGCCAGCGGCGGCCTCTCGATGCCGGGGCTCGGCGCCTCGCCGTTCGGCTACAAAATCGCCGAGCAGTTTGGCCTGAAGGTGCTGCCAACCCGCGCCGGGCTGGTGCCGTTCACGCTGCATAAGCCGCTGCTTGAGCAGCTTCAGACGCTTTCCGGCGTGTCGGTTCCGTCGGTCATCACTGCCGAAGACGGTACGGTATTCCGCGAAAACCTGCTCTTTACCCATCGCGGCCTCTCGGGGCCGGCGGTGTTGCAGATCTCCAGCTACTGGCAGCCGGGGGAGTTCGTCACCGTGAACCTGATACCGGATTGCGATCTGGACGCGTTCCTTAACGAACAGCGCGCCACGCACCCGAATCAAAGCCTGAAAAATACCCTGGCGATACAGCTGCCGAAGCGTCTTGTGGAGTGTCTGCAGGCGTTAGGGCAGATCCCGGACGTGTCGCTTAAGCAGCTGAACAGCCGCGAGCAGGAAACGCTGGTGGAAACGCTGACGAACTGGCGCGTGCAGCCAAACGGCACCGAGGGCTACCGCACGGCGGAAGTAACGCTGGGCGGCGTTGACACGAATGAGCTTTCCTCGCGCACGATGGAAGCCCGCAACGTGCCGGGCCTCTATTTTATTGGCGAAGTGATGGACGTAACCGGCTGGCTCGGCGGGTATAACTTCCAGTGGGCGTGGGCCAGTGCCTGGGCATGCGCGCAGGCACTCGCTGAGGATAAGTGACAGGCGGGCGCCGTCATTCATCAATGCGCTTACGGGCTGACGGTGGCGTCGTCAGTCACGCGCAAAACGTCCAGAATATTGCTGGCCGCCACGGTTCCCATCTTAATGTAAGACGCTGCGCTGACGCCGCCAATATGCGGCGAGATAATGACGTTTTCGACGTTCTGCCACAGGTTCGGGGCGGTCAGTGGCTCGCTGGTAAAGCTGTCGAGTGCCGCGCTGTGCAACGTTCCCTCCTTCAGGGCGTGGAACAGGGCTTCATCGTTTATTAACCCGCCGCGCGCCGTGTTAACCAGAATAGCGTTACGCTTACAGTGCGCGAGCGTCTCTGCGTTGATCATTCCCCGGTTTTCGTCGGTGAGCGGGCAGTGCAGGGAGATAACGTCGGCACGGGAAAGCAGGTCCGTTAAGGTGTTTGCCCGCTCACAACCTGAAGGCATCGTTTTAGCGTACGGATCGTACGCTACCACCCGCATGCCGAATGCCTGACCTACAGCCGCAACCCGCGAGCCGATAGCTCCCAGGCCGACAAGCCCCAGCGTCATACCTTCCAGTTCGATCGATTTGTGCGTGGCTTTATCCCAGTGCCCGTCGCGCAGGCGCTTATCGAGGGTGACCACGGATTTGGCACAGGCAAGGATCAACGCCCAGGTATGCTCTGCCACCGCAGCCGCATTGGCGCCGGGGGCGGAACGTACGGCGATATTACGCGCCGCTGCCGCTGGCTGGTCTATCACGTCAATGCCGCTTCCGTGTTTCGATATGACCCGTAACGCGGGGGCTGCGTCCATGATCCTCGCGGTTATCCTGCCGTAACGCACCAGGATGGCCACGGGATTGTGCCGCTCGCACAGCGTAACCAGCTCATTTTCCGTAGGCTGACGGCCGGCATACACCACGTCAACGTCCCGCAGCATGTCTACAGCCTGGTCTGCCAGATCGCTCCCGGTGACCAGCACAACGCGTTTCCCTCCCATTACAGCGTCTCCCCGTCAGATAACATGCCCGCCTTGCGCAGCGCGTCGTTAAGCCAGTGCGGACGTAAATCGCCCTCACGAATAGCAGCAAGACGTCTGGTCTCCGTTTCGAGTTTCCCTTTAGCCATGGCGATAACGGCCTGAACTTCATCACGCGGGATCGCCACCACGCCGTCGATGTCCGCTACAACCAGATCCCCGGCTCGTACCGTCGCTCCGGCAATGGAGATGGGATGATTAACCCGGCCAGGAATTGATTTTGTCGGGCCACAGGGGTTAAGGCCGGCGGCGAAGACCGGGTAGTGCCCTTTACTCAGGGTGTCGGCATCACGTACCGCCCCGTCAATGATGATGCCCGCGATACCGCTCGCCTGAGCCTGCGTCGCCATAATCTCGCCGAGCAGCGCGCAGGTCAGGTCGCCTTTTCCGTCAACAACCAGCACATCGCCCGGCTGCGCGACGGCCATTGCGGCATGGATGGCCAGATTATCTCCCGGACGCACCTCCACGGTGACCGCCGGGCCCGCAACGGCCATGTGAGGTGCGAGCGGCTTGATACGGCCATGCAGCGTACCGCGGCGACCGGCAACGTCCGCCAGAATGGCGGCCTGATACTCGGCGGCCTGGTGCACCTCTTCGGTCGATACGCGTTCGAACTGACGGTTAATGAATGATTTTTCTGAAACGGACATGAATGCCTCCATATTGTTTTACTGTGTACAATGCAGGTGTACAATACAAAACAACTATAGCGGTGTAGCTTTCCCTTTAGCCAGATCTGCGACGGCGTTTGTGATGTAAACACGAAGTGACTCACAAAAATTAAGGTACACTCACTGCCGAGCAGAAAAGGAGATGATGATGGGTAATGAAGGCGTTGTAGCGGTCGAAAAGGCGCTGGCTTTACTGGATTGCTTCCGTCCCGGCGATGAGAGCCTGACGCTGACCGCGCTGGCGCAGCTGTCGGGTTATCATAAAACCACGGTTTACCGGTTAATGAATTCGCTTGAACGAATGAACTATGTCGTCAGGCACGAGGACGGCAATTACGCGCTTGGCCCACGTCTGCTTTACCTCGGTAAGCTTTATGAGCAATCTTTCCATCTTTCCCGGGTGGTGCAGCCCGAGCTTCAGGCGTTATCTCTGGCCTCTCAGGAGAGCGCCAGCTGGTATGTCCTGGAAGGCGGGCAACGCTTGTGCCTGTTCCGTGCGGAAGCCTCCCACGGGCTACGCCACAGTAATCTGCCGGGCACTCAGTTTCCGCTGGACGATTCTGCCATCAGTAAGGTGCTTCGCCACTGGGGCCTGAATGACGCGCTCCCGGAGGGGGAACCCGCCGTGCCGCTCTATACCGCAGGCGCCCGGGATCCGCATACCGCGGCGTTTGCGATGCCCGTCTTCGGCGTTAACGACAAGCTGATTGCGGCGCTGGCGCTGACCGGCCCTATTTCCAGACTGACAGAAGATCGGCGTGAACAGGGGATCAGCCAGCTGATGCACGCCACCGCCAGTCGCCTGTCGCAGAAAATGGGGGCGAGTAAGGCTTTCTGCCAGCAGTTTTATGGGGAAACGCAAGACGCTGCGGAAGAGAGCCTCTGAGCATAACGCGGGACGGGCGTCCCGCTTTTTTATGTCTAATGGGTGACCTGCTTTTCATGCAGATGCGAATTGCGCGCCTGCCGTCCCATCACCAGCACCGCGACACCTCCTGCGACGCACAGCGCAGCCAGAGGAAGCATGGCCAGCGTGTGGCTACCGGTCCGCTCGCTGATGATGCCGTAAGCGTTAACCATCACCGCGCCGCCGATAAGGTTCGCGATGGCGCCAATCGCGGCCAGCCCCGCAGCGGCAGACGTGCTGCTCATCCAGCCTGACGCCAGCGCCCAGAACGGCCCCTTCATTGAATACGCCCCTATCAGAATGATGCTCAAAATAATAATCGTGGCAAAAAGGGAGGTGCTCACAAATGCGGCGATTACGCCTGCGGCAATCATGAAAAGGGTCAGAGCGGTATGCCAGCGGCGTTCGTTAGTTCGGTCAGAACTCCGTCCCCAGACAATCATCAGTACGGATGCCAGGCCGTAAGGAATGGCGTTGAACAGCCCGGTCTCCAGATTATCCAGGTGGAACGATTTCAGCAGCTGCGGTGACCAGACGCTGATCGTGGTGCCTGCCGATGACGCGCCTGCGTAAATCAGGGCCAGGAGCCAGATTTGACGATGCCGGAGCAGCTGCCACGTCGTCTGGTGACCGATATTTTTTTGCTGCTGACGCTCGGTTTCAAGCGTCGTTTCCAGCCATTTTTTCTGTTCCGCGCTAAGCCAGTTGGCCTGGTGAGGGCGATCGCGAAGAACAAACCAGGCGGCAATACCCAGCAGAACCGCGGGTAAACCTTCAATGATAAACAGCAGATGCCAGCCGCGCAGGCCCAGCCAGCCATCCAGTGAGAGGATCAACCCGGACAGCGGCGAGCCGATAAAATTGGCCAGCGGGATCGCAACCATAAAGGACGCGATGATTCGCGCGCGGTAGCGGGAAGGGATCCACCAGGTCAGAAAGAGCACGACGCCGGGGAAAAAGCCCGCCTCAGCGGCACCCAGCAGAAAACGCACGATATAAAGCGACGTGGTGTTTTGTACCAGTGCCATGCACATGGATACCACGCCCCAGCTGATCATAATGCGGGGGATCCACAAGCGTGCGCCAACTTTCTGCATCGCCAGATTGCTTGGAACTTCAAACAGAAAATACGCCACGAAGTAGAGGCTACTGGCGAAGCCAAACGCCGCTTTGCTGAGGCCGAGATCCTCATTCATCTGTAGCGAAGCCATACCGATATTGCCGCGATCGATAATGGAAATCAGGTAACTGACTATCAGAAACGGAAGAATACGCCAGATCACCTTGCGCATAGTTTCTCGTTCTATGTCCTCAATGGCGGCAACGCCATTACGAATATGTTCTGTCATGTGTTCCTCGCAGGGTCTGTTCTTGGTTTTATCAGGTACAACTCAGTTTTATTAAACAAAACCACTATAGCGTCCGCGCGTTCTTTTTATCCAGTTAATGGAAGGTTTAAATGATGTAAATAAGACGTGACTCACAGATAATGCGCGCTGCGGAATGTGCCTAAACGACAGATGCACCACCCCACGTTGTGAGGTAAAGTACCTACCTTGCGCGGCCAAAGAGCTGCGGTTTTGTGGGGTATATGCGAATAACACGTTCCCCCATTTCCACTTCTGGTTTACGCCAGCCTGCATGGTGTTGTGTTTTGTCTTCTTAAAAGGGTTGTCTATGTCTGCTGCTCATCTCGGTTTCCCGACGGAAACCGTTGTTGTCTTTGTGGTGATGGCCGTTGGGGCGATGTTTATCGACCTCTTCATGCACCGTCACGATAAACCGATCTCGCTGAAAAGCGCGGCCATGTGGTCCATCTTCTGGGTCATGATGGCCATGGCGTTTGCCGGCTTCTTATACGTGCACCACGGCGCGGAGATGGCGAGCCTGTTCCTCACCGGCTATGCGCTGGAAGAGGTTCTCTCCGTCGACAACCTGTTCGTGATGATGGCGATCTTCGCCTGGTTCGGCGTGCCGGATAAGTATCGCCACCGCGTGCTCTACTGGGGCGTGCTGGGGGCGATCGTGTTCCGCGGTATTTTTGTTGCTATCGGCACCAGCCTGCTGAGCCTGGGGCCATACGTTGAGGTCATTTTTGCGCTGGTCGTTGGCTGGACGGCGGTGATGATGCTGAGGCGCAATGAAGAGAGCGACGAGGTGGAAGATTACTCCGATCACCTGGCGTACCGCCTGGTAAAACGCTTCTATCCGGTCTGGCCAAAAATCAGCAGCCATGCGTTTATCCTGACCCAGAAAGAGGTGGATGCCGAACTGGAGAAGCCTGAAAACAAGGATGTGACGGTAGGCCGCGTGAAGAAGGCGAAGCGCTACGCGACGCCGCTGCTGCTCTGCGTCGCGGTGGTGGAGCTGTCCGACGTTATGTTCGCGTTCGACTCCGTTCCCGCGATCATTGCCGTCAGCCGCGAGCCGCTGATTATCTACAGCGCAATGATGTTCGCGATCCTCGGCCTGCGTACCCTCTACTTCGTGCTGGAGGCGCTTAAGCAGTATCTGGTGCATCTGGAGAAAGCGGTAGTGCTGCTGCTGTTCTTCGTGGCGTTCAAGCTGGGGCTAAATGCCACCGACCACTTCTGGCATCACGGTTACAGCATTGGCGCGACGGCCAGCCTGTTTGTGGTGTTGGGCGTGCTGGCGCTGGGGATTATTGCGAGCGTGATGTTCCCGGGGAAACGTGAGGCCTGATGTACCGCCCGGTGGCGCTTCGCTTACCGGGCCTACGATTTGGTTTTCTCCCTCTCCCTGTGGGAGAGGGCCGGGGTGAGGGCAAAAGGCCGCACTTACCCCTTAATCGGTGAATTCCGGCGCTTGCGCGGATGATGGAAGTGCCGCCAGTGCGGATCCTGCGCCGCTGCCAGCAGCTCGTGGTCGCCTCGCGTGTCGCCCCAGGCGCGCAGGTGATACGCGTTCAGGTCGCCATACACCTTCTCCAGCCTCGCCACTTTCTGCGCGCAGCGGCAGTTGTTGCCGGTGATCCGCCCGGTCAGCTTGCCGTCTTTCACCTCCAGCTGCGTGCCAATCAGCTTAATGCCGAGCTTGTCGGCCCACGGCTGTAATACCAGCGCCGGGGAGGCGGAGCAAATCGTCACTTCCGCACCGGAGTTGACTTCGTTAGCCACGGCCATAACGCCTTCCGGGCGCATCAGCTTGCTCCAGTATTTTTCACAAAAGGCCTCTGCCTGCTGGCGTAACCAGCGCTCATCCACCCCCGTCAGGAAGGTTTTAATCAGCACCTCTTTCAGCTCATCACGCGTCAGCTTGCGGCGCACGCAGTGCAGCGTGGGCAGGGCCATACGCACCAGGCGGCCCGCAAAGTAGCGCTTGCCAAAGGCAAAGCGCAGGAAGGGAATAAAGCTGTCGTGGTGCGTCAACGTACCATCAAAGTCAAAGACAGAGAGCACGCTGGATCTGGCCACGGCTTCGTCGGCAATCATATTGGTCATAAATACGTCTTAGCTTAAATACACATTCTGTTCACTAGTTTACCTGCTTTATCTTCACAGTCCTTATATCAGTCCTCATTTTTTCTCTAACCTGTGACTGACGGGTCAAACTATGTCATCCACCACGCCACCGTCGACGCGCAGCGCCGCGCCGGAGGTAGCGGAGGCCTGCACTGAACAGACATACACCACCATATTGGCCACTTCTTCAACCGTCGCGGCGCGCTGAATAACCGAGCTGGGGCGGTTCGCCATCACAAACGCGTTCGCCAGCTGTTCCAGCGATTTACCGGTTCTCTCCATCTCGTCTTTCATCATCGCGGCGAAGCCGTCCGACATTGTCGGCCCGGGCAGCACGCTGTTCACGGTGACGCCGCTGCCGGCCACGAACTTCGCCAGCCCGCGCGCCAGGGAGAGCTGCGCGGTTTTCGTTACGCCATAGTGGATCATGTCCGCAGGAATATTGCGGGCCGATTCTGACGAGATGAACACCACGCGGCCCCAGCCTTTTTGCACCATGCCCGGCAGCAGGGCGCGGGAGAGCCGCACGCCGGACATCACGTTGGTTTGCCAGTAGCGTTCCCAGGTATCGTCGTCGGTGGAGTAAAAATCCTGCTGACCATAAATCCCGGCGTTATTGACCAGAATATCGACCTGCGAGGCGACCCTGAGCAATTCGTCTACGCCTTCCGGCGAGCTGAGATCGGCGACGGCGGCACGAACCTGTACGCCTGGCACCACCTGCTGCAGCGCCTGAATGCCCTTATTTACCGAGTCGATGCTGCGCCCGTTCACAATCACTTCCGCACCGCTTTCCGCCAGCCCGCGGGCGATGGCGAAGCCAATCCCGCCGGTTGATGCGGTCACCAGCGCCGCTTTCCCCGTTAAATCGATTTTCATCGTTCGCTCCTTGTCGTCTTAACCTTCAGACCTTAAAGCGTAGCAGTTGACGATGACGGCTCCTGCCTAAAAAGGCGCAACAACGTCTCAACCTGCTCGTCCAGCGGGCTAAGGGAGCGCTTAACGATGAGGTGGAGCGGCGTGGCGCGTCGAACGCCGTGGCTGAGGGGCAGGGTTTTGAGTATGCCTTGCTGAAGCAGGGGCTGAATGCGTTCTTCCGGTAGCCAGCCGTACCCAACCTGATACATCACCGCCTCGATCGCGGCATCAATGGTGGAAAAGGTCCACGACTCGCCGCCCGGGCGAACGGCGGGCTGGCTGTCTGCGATCTGAATGCGTGGCCACGGCCGCAGCGTCTCGTCATTTAGCGGCGTGTCCAGCGCAAAAAGCGGGTGCGCATGATGCGCGACGGCGACAAAATCAATGTTCATTAGCCATTCACCCAGCCCGGTAATGTCCTGGCGGCGGGTTAAGACCATCACGTCGGCTTCATCATTGAGCGCATCTTCCCGGCTGTTTTCCAGCACCTCGGTGAGCCGCACCTGCGTTTGCGGATACCGCTGCTGGAACTGGCGCAAAATCGCAAACAGCCGGCCGCGCGGAAAAATACTGTCTACCATCAGATCGATACGGGTTCGCATACCGCTGCGCAGGGTGGCGGCGCGCGTCTCAACGTAGGCGAAGGCTTTCAGCAGCGGCTTCACCTGATTCAGCAATAATTCTCCCGCCGGGGTCAGCACCGCCCGCCTGCCTTCAGTCATTAACAGCGCCACGCCAAGCCGCTCCTGCAAAAGCGACAGGTTATAGCTGACCGAGGACTGGCTGCGGTGCGTCTCCTCCGCAGCTCTGGCAAAGCTGCCAGCCTCAACTACTCTCTCCAGCAGGGCCCATTGTTCTAGCGTCGTCTTATGCATGATCAATCTAAATTTTGGATGAATTTGATTCAAACATAGCGTTATTCATTCATTTTTTGAAGGGGTACGATAGCTTCATCAAAACAAAGGAGACATCTTATGAGCACCTTCGACAAACATGACTTAAGCGGCTTCGTCGGCAAACATCTGGTTTATACCTACGATAATGGCTGGAACTACGAAATTTACGTCAAAAACGAGAACACCCTCGACTACCGTATTCACAGCGGTCTGGTGGGCAACCGTTGGGTGAAAGATCAGCAGGCGTACATCGTTCGCGTCGGGGAGAGCATCTATAAAATTTCCTGGACGGAGCCAACCGGTACCGACGTAAGCCTGATTGTGAACCTGGGCGACAGCCTGTTCCACGGCACCATCTTCTTCCCGCGCTGGGTCATGAACAATCCGGAAAAAACCGTCTGCTTCCAGAACGATCACATTCCGCTGATGAACAGCTACCGTGATGCCGGTCCGGCCTATCCGACGGAGGTGATTGATGAATTTGCGACGATTACCTTTGTACGCGACTGCGGCGCTAACGATGACAGCGTTATTGCGTGTGCCGCCAGCGAGCTGCCGGCAAACTTCCCTGAAAATTTAAAATAAGCTTCGCAGCGCGTTAAGTGCACATCGGCCATTGCGGTTTTACCGGAATGGCCGTTTTTTATGCCGCAGAGGTACCGGAATAAGCGATTAATTCCGCCGTCAGGGTGAAGGGCGTGGGCGTACAGACCGCAAGGCTCAGCGATCCGACGCGTAGCTGGCTGACCGGCAGCGGCTGCGCGGTGCTGTCAATGCTGACAATCTGCCACGCGCTGCCGCCGCGCTGTTTGACGATGGCCTCTTTGCGCGTCCAGATGCGCCAGAAGGCGGAAAGCTGCTCTTCCGGCGCTTCACGCTCCAGCTCGGCATGTTCGGTAAGGCTGAAGACGGCATTCGCCAGCGCCTGCCAGTTCTCGCGCGGGCGGATCGCTTCAATATCGCAGCCAACTTCGCCTTCGTCGCTCAGCAGCAGGGCAATGTCGTCCCCGCTGTGGCTCAGGTTAAACCACAGCGGATGGCCGCTAGCGAAGGCCGGTTTTCCCTGCTCGCCGTAGATTATCTCGGGGAGAGGCGAGGGGGATAAGGTTCTGGCGAGCAGCGTCCGGCCTGCAAGCCAGGAAGCGCGTCGTGCACCCTGAGGTGCCCTGTCAGCGAGCGTTGACGCCAGCGGGTCCGCGCTAAGGGTGGAGATCTTTCCCAGTACAAACTGGTACATAGTTACGCCCAGCGTTTGATGATTATCGAGGTATTGATGCCGCCAAAGGCAAAGTTATTGCTCTGTATAAATTCGCAGTCAATCGGGCGGGCTTCCCCCATAATATAATCTAAAGCGCCACATTGCTCATCCGGTTGTCTTAAATTGAGCGTCGGCGTGAACCAGCCCTCCCGCATCATGTGCAGGCTCAGCAGGGCTTCCAGCGCCCCGCAGGCGCCCAGAGTATGGCCGAAGTAGCTCTTTAAGGATGAAATGGGCACCCCGTCGCCGAAAATGGCGGCGGTCGCCTGGCTCTCGGCGATATCCCCGCGGTCGGTCGCCGTGCCGTGGGCAGAAATGTAGCCGATGTCCTGAGGCTGCAGACCGGCCATCGCCAGCGACTGCTCCATACACACCTGCATGGTTTCACGCTGGGGCTGAGTGATGTGCGCCGCATCGCAGTTGGTGGCAAACCCCACGATCTCGCCATAAATTGTCGCCCCGCGCGCGGTGGCGTGCTCCAGCTCTTCCAGAATTAAGGTGCCAGCCCCTTCGCCAATCACCAGGCCGTCGCGCTGAACGTCAAACGGCGACGGCGTGGTTTTCGGCGCGTCGTTACGCTGGCTGGTGGCAAACAGGGTATCGAAAACCGCCGCCTCCGAGGGGCACAGCTCTTCCGCGCCGCCCGCCACCATCACCGTCTGGTATCCGTGACGAATCGCTTCCCAGGCGTAGCCAATCGCCTGGCTGCCGGAGGTGCAGGCGCTCGACGTGGGGATCACCCGTCCGCGCAGGCCAAAGAACAGCCCGGTGTTGACCGCAGTGGTGTGCGGCATCATCTGCACGTAGGTGGTGCCGGTGATGTTATGGGTGTGCTTTTCCGTGAGCATGGAGGCAAACTCGCTGACCGGCCCGGTGCTGCCTGTCGACGAGCCGTAGGCGATCCCGGTCTGACCGTTGGTGAGCACCGCGTCGTCGATCAGGCCCGCCTGCTCCAGCGCCAGCTCGGTGGCGCGGGTTGAAAGCAGCGACACGCGGCCCATGGCGCGAATGCGCTTGCGGGTGTAGTGAGCGGGGAGGGTGAAGCCTTCAATCGGCGCGGCGAGCAGGGTTTGCAGGCCGTCATACGCCTGCCACTCCGTCATGGTGCGCACCGCATTTTCATACCCGCGCAGGCGGCGCGAAATGGTCGGCCAGTCCTCGCCAAACGCGGTAACGCCGCCCGTGCCCGTAATCACTACCCGGCGGGTCATAGCATGCCTCCGTTAATCGAAATCACCTGGCGCGTCACGTAGCCTGCCTTATCCGACATCAGATAGCTCGCCAGCCCGGCCACCTCCTCGGCCTGGCCCATGCGCTGCATGGGTATCATCGACATCGCCGCGTTCAGCGCGGCCTCGTCCATCTCGATCATGCCGGTATCAATCAGCCCCGGCGCGATGCAGTTGACGGTGATTTTGCGTTTCGCCAGCTCGGTGGCGAGCGCTTTGGTGGCCCCGATAATCCCGGCTTTGGCCGCGCTGTAGTTCACCTGCCCACGGTTGCCCATAATGCCTGACACCGACGACAGGGTGACGATCCGCCCGCCCCTGCGGGTGCCAATCATCGGCATAATGCAGGGGTGAATAACGTTATAAAAACTGTCGAGATTGGTGTGGATCACGCGGTCCCAGTCATCCTCACTGAGCGCCGGAAATGCGCCGTCGCGGGTAATGCCGGCGTTACTTACCACGCCATAAAACGCGCCGCGATCGGCGATCTCCTGCTCCAGCACCGTGCGGCACTGCTCGCGGTTGCCCACGTCGAACGTGAGTAAACGGCCCGCGCCGCCCGCCCGGACAATCGCATCCAGCGTCTCCTGCGCGCCCGCCTCATCACGATGGTAGTGCACGCCGACGGTAAAACCGTCCGCCGCAAGCTGAAGGGCGATGGCGCGGCCAATGCCTTTGCTGGCCCCGGTGACCAGTACGGATCGACTCAGACTCATGATGGTGTTCCCTGGTTGAAAAGTGTGGTTAATTCATCCTCGCTCGGCTGGAAGGTATTCACGCGGCCCGTGGCGAGGGGCACGCCGTCGCACTGAACGGTGCACTCGAAGCTGCCGAAGCGTTCATCCTGCATCAGGCGTTCGATGGTGATGTTCAGCGTGCTGCCTGCGGCAAAATGTCCCGCGGCGCACGCCAGCTCGCGCGCGCCCAGCACCATACCCAGCGCACAGTGCGGCAGCCCTTTTTGCATCCGGTGCCACTCAGACCAGACGCCCACGGTCTGGGCCATCAGCTCCAGCGCAAACCAGCCGGGCAGGTCGCCATTAGCGTTCAGAAAGGGCGCAAGGACGCCCTGCCCGTTTACCGTCACGCGGCAGACGGCGCTGTCGTCGGTGACGCTCTCAACGGTTTCGAGCAGCATCATCGGCGCGTCGTGAGGAAGATAATCGCCTGGCGGTAAATAGCGCATCACACTCTCCCCAGCAGAAGGCTGGCGTTGTTGCCGCCAAACGCGAACGAGTTCGACAGGATCGTCGGCTTTTTCAGCGGCGCGCTGTGGTGCAGCAAGCCGCAGGCGGGGAGCGTGTCGTCCGGCGCGTAGCGGGAAAAATCCTGCGGCGGCAGCGGCAGGCCGCGGGTCAGGATCAGCCAGCTCAGGGCTGCCTCCGTGACCCCGGCGGCGCCCAGCGTGTGGCCGGTTAGGTGTTTCGTCGAGCTGCACGGCACGCGCTCGCCAAAGAGGTCGTGGATCGCCTGCGCCTCGATCCGATCGTTCAGCGGCGTGGCGGTGCCGTGCAGGTTGATATAGCCTACGTCCTCCGCCGTGATCCCCGCCTCGTTCAGCGCCTGGTTGATGGCGCGGATCGCCCCTTCACCCTGCGGATGCGGGGCGGAAATATGGTACGCATCGCTGGATTCTCCCGCGCCCAGAAGCGCAATTTCTCCCGGCTCGCGGGTCAGCACCATGAGCGCCGCCGCTTCACCAATGGTGATCCCCCGACGGTCGCGGCCAAACGGCTCGCACAGGGTCGGCGAGAGTGACTCCAGGCTGTTGAAGCCGTTAACCGGCATGCGGCTCAGGCTGTCTGCCCCGCCGACGATGGCGACGTCCACCAGCCCGGCGTCGATCAGGCGACGCCCGCTGATAATCGCCCGCGCGCTGGAGGAGCAGGCCGTCGAGATGGTATACGCCGGGCCGTCCAGCTCAAGCCAGCTGGCGAGAAAGCGCGACGGATCGCCGAGCTCCTGCTGCGGATATTGCCACTGCGGGCTGCGCTCCCCGCTACGGGAGAGGCGCACGTTTTCATCCCCCTCGTCCAGCCCGGAGGTGCTGGTGCCCAGCACCACCGCCACGCGGTCGCGTCCTGCGCGGTTAATGGCCGCCTCAACCGAGGGCCGGATTTGCGCCAGCGCCGCCAGCAGCAGCTGGTTGTTGCGGCTGCGATGGGCGGAAAAACGCTCGGGTATAGGCGGAAGTTCACCCTCAACGCCTCCCAGCACGGCCTCCGGAAAGCCCTGTAGCCAGCCCGCGCGCGGACGCATCCCGGGCGCCATGCCTGCGTTCAGGTTTGCCGCTATTTCATCAGCCGAGTTGCCCAGGGCGTTGACCATGCCAACCGCAGAAAGGTAAATCATCTCAGTCACCCAGATATTGAATGGTGATGTGGTAGTTAAAAACGTGCTGCACAATGCTGACCGGCTCGCGTTTGCCGCTGCGGTTCAGGTAAACAATTTCCGTAACCAGTTTGCCGTCGGGGTTGCGCAGTTCGCGTCTGGCGTCAGTATCGTTCAGCGTCCAGCCTTTCGGCAACTGCGGCTGCCAGGCGCGGAGCGGCCAGTGGCTAGGCATCACATCGGCCAGAACCTGGCTTGCTGGCGGCAGCTGCGGCATCACAACCGACTGCTCGGTGTGGATCCCGGTCTCGTCGTAGGTGGCGAGGAACAGGCGGATCCCGACGGAGGAGAGGCCGGCGAGCGTCACTTTATGTTCGTCTGCGTTAAGCATTACCAGCAGTGACTGGGTTTGACCCTTAAAGCTGCCGGTCAGAAGCTGCTGCGAACGAATAGCCGGGGTGATGCCCGGCGGCGGTAGCGTGACGCGGGTGCCCGGCTGTAGCCAGGCCTGAGGGCGCGCGTCATCGCGGTTCGTCGTATGGCTACATCCCGCCAGCAGCAGGGCCATCACGACCGTCGCCAGGCGAATAAAACGGGTCATGGTGTGTTCTCTTTGTTAGCGGGCATCGCCAGCGGAGCGAGCAGGAACGCGGTAAAGATACCGCTCACCAGCACAATGCCAAAACTGCTGATGGCCTGGGTGGTGCTGAACACCAGCATCCCCAGCGTCAGCAGGGTAGTCATCATGGCAAGAGTAATTGCCAGCATGGAGGTCAGCGGCGTACCGCGCGGGTTGCTGAAAAACAGCGTGTAGTTGATGCCAATGCCCAGAACCAGCACCAGCGCCAGCAGGGAAAACAGGTTCACCGGGTGGCCTGCCACGGCCAGCGCCGCCAGCCCGCCGCCCAGCGACAGCACGGACGGCACCAGGGCCACCAGCCCTTTGCGCCAGCCGAGACGCACCACCGCGCCGCAGGCAATCACTGCCAGCGCCACGCACAGCAGCCCCGTCAGCAGCGCGCGGTAAAGCGCAAACAGGCTGTCGAAGCTGGCCTTACGGTCGACCCAGACGACCCCTGCATGGCGGGCGGCCAGCTCGCCGAGTGCGGCGCTGTTTCTGACGCCGTCGACCGGAACCAGCACGCCGCTTTTACCGTCCGGCAGCGTCAGCCACAGCAGTCTCCAGCCCTCGCTGGCGGGGCTCGCGAGCCACGTCTCCATGCTGACGGGCATGGCGTTCAGATTCGGCGTCACGGCGTTCATCCCCGCGCTTTGCAGCATGTTCGTTACCGTCGGCGCGGCGCCGCGCAGCAGTCGCAGATCGCTCTCCTGGCGCGTCAGCGAGTTCAGCGGCAGGGTGCGCCAGCGGGAAAACTCGCCGGCTTTTTGCGCCTGCGCCAGCGCCGGGGTAAACGCCTCCAGCCGCTCCAGCGTTTGCTGAGCCGACGCGCCGTACACCACAAACCACTTCTGATCGACGTTCTGCCCGGTCAGGGCGGTGATGGCTTTTTCCTGGGCCAGTATGCCCTGCGGCAGCGCCTGAAGCTGGGCGATATCGTCATCAACCCGCAGGCTGGCGATCCCGATGGCGGAGAGCAGCGCCAGCGCTACCGGCAGCCCGACGGAGAGGGCTCTACCGTTGCGCCAGGCGTCCAGCCAGCGCTGCATCACCCCGCACAGGGGCACCGGGCGAACCGGCATCCCCCGGCACAGCCACGGATGCCAGAAAATCACCGTCAGGCACGAGGCGCTCAGCCCTGCGGCGGCGAACACCGCCATCTGCCGAATGCCGGGGAAGGGAGCCAGCATCATGAAAAGATACGCCACGACGGTGGTCAGCAGCGCCAGCAGCAGCGCGTTACGCACTTTCTCCAGGCTCTGCCAGGGCGTTTGTGTCGCGCCGTGCACCATCCGCTCCGTGAGGTAGTAAATCGTATAGTCCGCCGAGATACCGATGATGCTCATGCTCATCACCAGCGTCATCAGATGCAGCTCGCCGAACAGCAGGAGCGTCGCGACCGTGCCCGCCAGCGCGCCGATGGCAATTGAGAGCAGGCTCAGCAGCAGCGGGCGCACGGAGCGGAACACCGACACAATCAGCAGGATCGCGCCGAGCACCGTGGCGACGCCGAGCGTGGAAATATCCCGTTTGGCCTGCTGGCTGGCGTAATCGCTGTAGAACACCGTTCCGCGCGAGAGCAGCTGCGCCTGTGGATACCGGGCTTTCAGCGTCTGCTGCAACGCGTTAAGGGTGGTCACCAGCCGGTGGGTTTGCTGCATATCAAACGAGGAGCCCGCCAGCTCGCCGTGCAGCAGATACCAGTAGTTTCCGGCCTCATCTTTCGTCACCAGCCAGCCGTCCATCAGCTGCATCTTCTGGCTGTTCTTCGCCAGCGCGAGCTGCGCGCCGCGCGTCAGCATCAGCGGATCGTTTTGCAGCTCCCTGCCGCTCACGCCGGAAAAGGCGGAGTAAAGCTGCGACAGGATCCACCGGGCCTGCGCCTCTCCGCCGTTTTGCAGGCGGGCGCGGGTGGCCGGATCGATCAGACCATTGCGGTGCTGCCAGAAAAAATCCCCCCACGCCCGTTGCCCGGCGGCGTCCAGCGGGCCTTTTACCTCGCTGAGCGCCTGGCTGCGTTGCAGCAGGGTTAACCACTGCTGCGCCACGCGCGGGTCCGGCCGTTTGCCGGGGCTGACCAGCCAGACGAGCTGGCGGTCCAGGCGCTGCATAAACCCGTCGTTGAGGGCCGGAGGAACTGCCCCGAGCGTCTGTTTCGGCAGCATGGCGAGCACGCTGCTGTTCAGCCGCGCGCCGGGCAGCAGCGACAGCAGCACGACGAGCAGGATCAGGCATAACCCAGCCCACAGCAGCGCCGGGCGCAGAGGGTTACGGTGCGGCAAAGCGTTGGCGTTCTGCATCGGTCAGGCGAGCGGGCGTAAGCTGGTGGCGGGAAAGGGTGATATCCGTCGTGTCGCCCTGCCTGTCGTTCAGGCGAATAGACTCCAGATAGAGGGCACCCTGCAAATCAAGGGTGGCGAAAATCTTGTCCAGCGGTGTGGTGACTGGCGTCAGCACCAGCGACCAGCGGCCTTCCCCCCGATCCTGAAAATCGATGCGGAAGTTCTCTTCCAGTACCTTACGGTCGGCCTGGAACAGCGCCCGCAGCAGATGGTTGAACTGGAACATCTGCGGGTTATTGTCGGCGGTGATGGTCTGCGGCGGCTGGCCGCCGATCGCCTGCACCATCCGTTTGTCATCCAGCAGCAGCGTCATCGGGAACGGCGCCTGTTGATCCCACAGCAGGCCGTCGTCACGGGCGATCAGCATCTCCCCCCGCGAGCGCAGCGGCTGGGGCATGCCCTTGATGGTGCGGGTCTGTTCAAAGTGCGCGCGCACGACCGGCTGCTCCGCAAACCGCTGCTGCAGTTCATCCAGCGTCACCGCGCTGACCAGCGGGCTAAGCAGCAGGGCGATAAGAGGTATCCATTTCATGGCGCGATCCCCATGCGTTCGAACAGAATGGCCGGGCTGACAAAGCACATCTCCCGGCTTGCTTCATCCACCGCCACCTGAATGGTGTAGCCGGTGGTGGTGCGTTTCCCGGTTTGCGCGTCAACGATTTGATAGGCGATGCGCAGGCGGTTTTCATACTCTTCAATCCGGGCGCGAACGCGGATGCGCTGCTCGAAGGTCACCGCGTCGCGGTACTTCACGCGGGTATCCACCACGGGCCAGACGTAGCCCGAGGCTTTCATCTGGCGATAGCCGTAGTCAAACTGGTTGAGCAGCGCTTCGCGGGCAATCTCAAAGTAACGGAAGTAGTTGCCGTGCCACACCACGCCCATCATATCGACGTCGTGGAAGGGGACGGTGATTTCAACTTCAGCCGTAAAGCGGGGATCGGTCAGCACCCTTTACTCCTTCTCGTTGACCTCTGGCAGCCGCCAGAAATCGAAAAAATTAAACCAGTCGAGCGGCGACATGAGCGCGTAGTGCTCCAGCCGCTGCGCATAGCGGTCGACGGTCTGCTGTAGCGCCTGCTGGCGTTCGCCGCGCGGCAGCAGCAGCGGGTCAGCGAAGCGCTCGCAGTGCAGGGTCAGTTTTCCCTGCTGGCAGAGGGCAAAAATGAGCACCACCGGGCAGCGTAAGATGGACGCCAGGATAAACGGCCCCTGCGGGAACGGCGCGGGCTGGCCCAGGAACTCGCTCCAGATCACCCGCCAGCTGCCGCCGCGCTGTGGGGTGACGGCGATGCGATCGCCCACGATCGCCACCCATTCGCCGCGATCGAGCTTCTCTTTAATGAGGATGGCGGTATCCGGGCCAATGTCGGTGACGGGCATCAGGTGAATGCCCGCCTGCGGGGCCATCTCCTCCATCACCTGCTTAAACCGTCTGGCGTTATCGCTAAAGACCAGCGCGTTGATGGTTTTTGCGCCTTCACGCTGCGCCAGCGCCCGGCAGGCTTCCACGTCGCCAAGGTGCGATGCCAGCAGCAGTTTACCCTGAGGATCGTCGAGACCAAGCGCCTCCTGCGCTCCCGGCGCAAAGACCAGATCGCGATGCAGCTTCATTTCGCCGCGCCAGCTGGCCACCTTGTTGAGCATGGCATGACCGAAGCGCAGGAAGTGGGAAAAGCTGTTGAGCCGCGCGGGTTTCGGCATTTGCCGCTGCGCCATCACCCGCCTGACGCGCGCCAGCCACTGCCGGGACGCCTGACGCGCAGAGCGGGCGGTGAGCCAGTAGACGGCGGTCACCGGCCACAGCAGGACGGTAAACGCCTTTCGCCCCAGCAGCTGCCAGACGCGCAGCATCAGGCGCATGCCCCACAGCCCTTTCACCTCCTGCTGCCGCGCCCAGTGCTGCGCGCGGCGACGCATCAGCAGCGCGGGCATGCGCGGCAGCATGCCGAGGAACAGGCGGGTATGCATCAGCGAGATGCGCACGTTGTCTCTCAGGGCATCGAAATGGGATATCCCGTCCGGCGGGTAGGTCACGCGGGTGGGCAGAAAATAGCTGGTGTTGCCCTGCCAGTAGAGTCGCACCATCACCTCGGTGTCAAAATCCATCCGCTTACCGAGCGGCACCTCTGCCGCAAGGCGCAGTACCGGTGCGACAGGGTAAACGCGAAAACCGCACATGCTGTCTTTCAGCTGCAGGGAGAGGGTCTCGATCCAGACCCAGACGTGCGTGATCCAGCGTCCGTACAGGCGCGAGCGGGGAATCGAATCATCGTAAACGGGCTGCCCGGAAATTAACGCCTCGGGGTGGCGTTCGGCCAGCGCCAGCAGTTTGGGGATGTCTTCGATAGCGTGCTGGCCGTCAGCGTCCACCTGAACGGCGTGGGTGAAGCCGCGCGCTGCGCAGGCTTCCAGACCCTGCATCACCGCCGCGCCCTTACCGCGGTTTTCTGGCAGGCGCAGCAGCGTGACCCGCGATCGCTCCGCCGCCAGCGCTTCAAGCGTGCGGCGGGTGGGGGCATCGCTGCCGTCGTCCACCACCAGGCAGGGCAGATCGAACGGCGCGAGGCGCGCCAGCACCGAGGGCATCGTCGCGCCGTGGTTGTAGCACGGGATCAGCACGCAGGGGCGGAAGGCTACTGGCATAAGCGAATTTTCCCGCTGCTGGCGGTATGGCGCTCGCCGCCCGCATGGCGCTGATAGCTGAAGGTGAGCATCTGGCGTTCGGGCTGCCAGGCCAGGAGCAGCGACACCGTATTCTCAGGCAGCAGCGGGGCCGCGAACTTCACGTTCTGAATACTGTGAAAGCGATAGCCCGGCGCCAGCGCGGCGGCGTAGTGCATCACCCAGTCGAGCTGCGCCACGCCGGGAAGCAGCGGCTGTACGGCGAAATGCCCCCTGAACCAGACCAGGCCGGGGTCGAGATAGAGCGTTATCTCCAGATGCCCGGGCTCGGGCTGGCGGCGTTCGATCTCATGCATCTTCATGAAATAGCTCCTGTAGCTGCGCGGTCACGCGCTTGTTCATGCTGTTGACCGGAATTTCATCAACGATGCGCCAGCAGCGCGGTACGGCAACCGGCTCAAGCCAGGGACGAAGGGCGCGACGCCAGGCAGATTCCTGAACGTTTTTACCCACTCTTTCTCTGTGCAGACGCGCCTCGTCGCTGAGCACCAGCAGCGCGCCAATGCCCTGACGCCCGCCGCGCGTGACCGCCAGCGCGGCGGCCTCGCGGATGCCGTCCAGCGCCAGCAGGCGGCGCTCGACTTCATCGAGCGAAATACGCTTATCTTCAATTTTCACCACCCGCCCCCGACGCCCGGCGAGGCTGAACCGCCCGTCAGCCGTGAAATGCAGGATATCATCCAGCGCGATCCCCTCCGGCTCGTGGATCAGCGGCGACAAAACGCGGTCGCCGTGAAACGTCACGCCGGGGAAAGGCTCCCAGAGCGTGCTTTCCTCCTGACGGTAGCGCCAGGCCATAACCCCCGTTTCCGTGCTGCCATAAATCTCGTCCGGCCAGACGCTGAGCCAGCCGTGAACCGCGGCGATATCCCGCCAGGGCAGCACGCCGCCGGCGGAGAGAAGGAGGTCGACGGGCGGCGGCGTCAGCGACGGGTCAAGCCGCCTGAGGAACGCCGGGCTGCTGATGAAAAGATAGCGTTTATCGTCGGGCAGGGCAGAGAGCTGTTCGGCATAGCTGAGCAGGCTGGCGTGCAGCGGCAGGCCGAGCGCCATCGGCAGGACGACCCGAAACGTCAGGCCGTACAGGTGGTGCAGAACCACGGAAGCCACGACGTGACGGCCCGCCAGGCGATCGCCAAAATGGTCCGCCAGCAGGCGGGCTTCGCGATCCAGGCTGACCACCGGCTTGCTCACCCGCTGCGGCGTGCCGGTCGAGCCGGAGGTGTAAAGCTCAATCACGCGCGTTTTGTCGATATCGGGCAGCGGTGAAAAGGCGCGGTCCGTCCGCGTTGCGCAAGTCACCCGCAGCTGTCGCCCCTGAACGTCAAGCGCGGTATCGCTCAGGATGCCGCTGAACAGCGCCCGCTGCTCATCAAGCTGCGCGCCGCGGGCGTGGCCGGGAAGAACGGGCGTTTTGCCCGCGTGCAGCGTCGCCAGCAGCGCAACAATAAACAGATAGCCGTCCTCAACGCACAGCGCCCAGCGATCGCCGCCTTCATGACGCAGCGCGTCGACCAGGCGCGTGACGTCGTGGCGCAGGTCGCCGAGCGTCCAGAGGCGCTCCCCGCGCCAGGCAACGGGCGTATCGTCAGGACGGGGCGCGTTGAGCCACTGGCCCAGCGGAAGAGGATTAATCATCGTTTTTCATCACCCGTTGCCGCACCAGCCACTCGCAGATCGCCAGCGTGCCCATCAGGAGATAGGCAATCATCCCGTTCCACAGCGTCCACAGGCGGATATCGCCGTGCAGCACGGTAAACAGCGCAATCGCCCCGTTGATAATAAAAAAGCCGCACCAAACCTGAGTCACCCGGCGCGTGTAACGTACCCCGGCGGGGGAGAGATCCGGTTCACGGAGGCGCGCCAGCCGTTCGACGACAGGCATTGACGTCCACAGCGAGCCGCCAAACGCCGCCAGCATGACCAGATTCACCGCCACCGGATAATACAGCACCCACCGGTGCGCGTGCAGGACATAGCTCGCGGCGCAAAGCACGATGCCCACGAGCGCTACGCCCACGAGCGTATAGCGCAGGGGGCCGTCCTGCCGGCGGGCCTGGCAGACGCGCAACAGCAGCACCAGCGCCATCACGGGCAGGATGCCGTGCAGACTATTATTCGCCAGACCGAAGCCGATCAAAAACGGCCATGCCAGCAGCATCAGCCCCGTCAGGACGGGAAGTACCGGAATTGAACGCACGTTACGCGTCGCGCTGAAGCTGTTCCACAACGTCCACGACGTCCTGCACCGTGCGCACCGCTTTGAAGGTTTCAGGCTTGATTTTATGGCCCGTTTTCTTTTGCAGGTGCACCACCATATCAACGGCATCGATGCTGTCGAGATCCAGGTCTTCGTAAAGCCGTGCCTCTGGCGTAATATCCTCCGGCGCGACTTCAAACAGCGTAATAAGAAGCGCAGAGACTTCCTGATAAATCGTTTTTTGTTCTGTCATAGCGGGTCATTCTCAGGCGCGTTGTTGATGGATAAAAGCAGCGAGCGTGGCAACGGAATAGAAGTGCTGACGCATCTCGTCGCTTTCGGCAGAAAGCACTACGCCGTACTGATTTTTCACCGCCAGCCCCAGCTCAAGGGCGTCGATTGAGTCCAGACCCAGCCCGTCGCCAAACAGCGCGGCGTCTGTATCTATATCCTCTGGGGTAAGTTCTTCCAGATTCAGCGTAGAGATAATGAGATTCTTAATTTCAAGATAGAGCGCTTGCATCTTTCGTTCCTGACAAAGATTGAAGACCGGTTGTTAACTGATGCTGCATATGCCGGTTTAACTGCCTTGCCGCCAGCGCGGGCTCGTGCTGGCTCGCATCATAAAAATCATGAATGTTGATGCGTTCGCGAACATCCACGGTGAAAACAGGTTTATTGGGGGGAACGTTATACCAGCTGCTCTGTTTATCCAGCATCCGTTCGCTACAGTGGATAATAACCACGCGCACGGCGCTGTTGCAGCGAACGGCAATATTCGCCGCCCCGCGTTGCAGGGTAATCCCTTCGCCCACCCGGGTGCGGGTCCCTTCCGGGAAGATGAGCAGCGTGTCGCCCTGGGCCAGACGCCGCTGGCTGGCGGAAAGCAGCGCGTCTGCTTCGCTGTTAATCAGATAATCGGCCGCGCGGATCGCGCCGCTGACGAACGGGTTACGCCGCAACGCGCTTTTCACCAGACAGTCGGTTTCGTTCATCACCGAAGCCAGCAGGACGTAGTCCAGCAGCGAAGGGTGATTCGCAATCACCAGACAGCCGCGCTCGGCGCGCAGCGCGTCCAGGTTCGTGAAGCGGTAATCCAGCACCCCGACCCCGCGTACCACCGCGAGGAACAGGCGAAAGCTGGCGGAGATGCTGCGGCGTGCAAGACGGCGGCGCCTGGTGCGGTCGCGCTGGAAAATCAGCAGCAGGTTAAACCACACCAGCGACAGCATCAGCCCGCCGAAGCCGAACAGCGCGAAGCAGAATCCGGTCATCAGCACGCGCCATAGCCGTTCGAGGCGAGTAAGCAGCCCGCTCACCGGCGCGTCCATTGCCACTCAAGGCGCTCGCCGGGCAGGGTGAAGCGTTGTTCGTCGCTCAGATAATGGCGCAGGAACTGAAGGCTTTGCGGCAGCGCGGGCTCTTCACCTGCGCTTTTACCGTGCGTTTCACAGCTGAGCGCCTCTCCGGCTTCAATCACCAGCGCCAGCGCGTAGGGCCAGACGGGCATCTGGGGCGGCAGCCCGGCGTGGTAAAACGCGGGCAGCAGGCCGTCGAAATCCACCAGCAGCACGCGGGAGTAGCCCGCATGCAGCAGGCTCAGCACCTCGCATAAGCTCTGCTGAAAAGTATCCATACCGGCGGACACCGACGACGAGACGATCGGCTGGCGGGCAGCGATGGTCAAATTACCAACCGCCGAGTTGTGGACCGACATCGCAAAATCGGTAGGTGAAACAGGCTCCTCTGCCGCCAGCGCTTCCAGAATGCGGTAATTGCGTTCCAGTTCGCCATGGCGGCTGGCGTAGACGACGGCGTCGATGCGGTGTTTGCGAAGCATGGCCAGGCCAAGATCGACGGCCTGCCTGCTGCCCGGGTTAAGGCGGCGGGCGGTCATCATCGGCAGATCGGTCAGTTTCGCCAGCGGCGCAGCGGGATCGATGGCGTCAGACCGGCGTGACCACGCCTGCCATGCGTCGGCATCGCTGAGTCCCGGCGCTCGTGCCTGCCAGTCGATAATGGTGAGTGTAAATTTCATCTACGCGCGTCCGCGATAAACCTGTTTCGTTGTCTTTTTGTTCGCCAGCGCGATTTGCTGCGCACATCCTACAATGTTGTCGGCGCGCTGGCGAATAAACGTCACTTTTAACCCTTTGCACCCGGTTATCCCGGCAAACGGCTTTTTGGCCGACCCGGCCCCAGCAGAATGGCGAGTTTACTGCCTCCTTTGGTGGTTTCCATCCAGATTTTACAGACGCTGGTGAGCGGCACGGAGAGCAGCATGCCCACCGGTCCCAGCAGCCATCCCCAGATCAGCAACGATAAGAACACCACCATCGTTGACATGCCCAGGCGGTGGCCCATCATGCGCGGTTCGAGAATGTTGCCCAGCACCATATGCACGACGAGGAACAGCGCCCCCACCAGCATGCACTCATAAAATCCGTTAAACAGGAACGCCTGGATCATCGGCGGGACGGCGGAGAGCACCGCGCCGATATTGGGCACGTAGTTCAGTAAAAACGCCAGCACGCCCCACATCAGCGCGAACTGCACGTCCAGCAATACCAGCCCCAGCCAGACAATGACGCCGGTCCACAGGCTAAGCAGGGTTTTCAGCGCCAGATATTTAGAGACGCCCTTCAGCGCGCGGTGTAAACCGGCAATATGGATCTGCGGATTGTTCAGGGCAAAACGCAGCTTATACGGCACGTGGCGCACTTCGAACAGCATAAACACCACCGTCATCACCAGCAGCAGAATGCTGGCCATCGCCCCGGAAAGCCCCGTCATCAGGGTCGTGGCGTAGGTCATCACCTTCTCGGAATCCATCCGGCGCAGCATCCGTTCCGGTGAAATATGCAGGTTTACGAACGGCAACATTCGCTGGAGATCGACCAGCTTGCGCGTCAGCTCTTTATTGTATTGCGGCAGCATGGTGGAAAATTCGCTCAGCGAGGCGGCGAGCACGCCGAACAGCGCCGTCAGGACAACCAGCATCACCATCACCACGATGGTGATAGCGACCGGGCGGCTGATGCCGCGGCGTAAAAACCATGTCACCAGCGGGTTGAGGACGATAGCGAAAAACAGCGCCAGCAGCAGCTGGACAATGATATCCGCCGCCGCGTGGATACCCGCAAGGATAACCACCAGGCAGGCGAGTTTTAATAAAATATGGAGTCCGGCTTTATCGGGCGGGCTGGCAGTCATAAGAATTCCTTTTTCCGGGGGGGCCTGCTAATTGTAGTGCGCCGGAGTTGCTTCGTCTGGAGCGTTAGTCTGAAAGTCGCGGCAAAAAAATGGCCCCCGGCGCAAGCGACGGAGGCCACGTCATCCTGGTGAAGCGTTACTGGATCACGAGGGTGTTAATGATGTTTTCAGCGGTGGTCTGCGCTTTCTGCTGATCGTCTGCCGGCAGGGTGATCTGCATGGTCAGCAGTTTATTATCGACCTTGCCAAGCACGACGGAGGAGTACGCGGTCTGGCCTTTGGCAGAGATAATGCTGTCCAGCTGCTGCAGCGTGTGGCCTTTCAGTTCAACGGACTTGTTGGTTACCACCTGGAGCTGCGGGTCGCGGCTGCGCTGCTGATCTTCAAGACGTTTGGACAGCACGCCCAGATCTTCGCTGGTATCGTCACCGACAATCACGATCACCGCTTTTTGGCCGGTGGCATCGGAATAGACGTGCATGTTGTTTGCCTGGGTGCCCAGCTTACCGCTCTGGTCGGTCATGTCTGCGGGCAAAGAGAAACTGAGTTTGCCATCCATCAGGCTCACCGGCTGACCGGTGGCGTTGCTTTCTGCTGACGCGCCCTGAGCAGGCGTTTTGGTGTCGCTGTTATCACAGGCTGCAAGGCCAACTACCAGCAGGCCAATCCCGACATATTTAACCAGATTGCGCATTGACTTCTTCCTTTCGATAAACGGCCATAGCGGCTCATTCGTTCATCTTATCACAACTGATAAAGCGAACCCTTAACCTGCCTGCAATGCGGAGATTTCAGATTTATCTGCCAGCCTTTTCAGCAGCATATTCAACAGCACGCCGTACATCGGCAGGAAGAATACCAGGCTGATAAGCACCTTGAAGGCGTAGTCTACCAGGGCGATTTCCATCCAGTGCTCTGCCATGAAGGCGTCCGGGCTGCGCCAGAAGGCGATGAAGAAGAAGGCCAGCGTATCGCTCACGTTTCCGAACAGCGTGGAGGCCGTTGGCGCCATCCACCAGCGATGGTTCTGACGCAGGCGGTTAAAGACGTGAACATCGAGGATCTGCCCCAGGGCATAGGCCATAAAGCTGGCGGCGGCAATACGCGCGACGAACAGGTTGAAATGCGTCAGCGCCTCGAAGCCCTGCCAGCTTCCCATATAAAACAGGGAGGAGATGGCGTAGGAGACAAACAGCGCCGGGATCATCACCGCAAAGATAATCCGCCGCGCCAGCGGTGCGCCGAAAATTCGCACGGTCAAATCGGTCGCGAGGAAAATAAACGGAAAACTGAACGCGCCCCAGGTGGTATGGAAACCAAAAATGGAGATCGGGAGCTGCACCAGGTAGTTGCTGGAGATGATCACCAGCAGATGAAATAGCGAAAGCCAGAACAACGCCTTAACGCGCTGCGATTGTGTAAAGGAGTTCATATTGTACCTTTTTGATTAATATTTGGGGTGAGGGAACCCAATAAAGCCGCCGCATGATACTGCTTTGACGACGCTTTGCAATGGCTAATTTTCACGCAATCGTTAACCTGGTTTGCATTGACGGCGGCGGGGCGTAAACTACAGCCGTTTTTACCTGAACGAGAAGAAAATGACCGACCTGTTTTCCAGCCCTGACCACACGCTTGATGCCCTGGGCCTCCGCTGCCCGGAGCCGGTAATGATGGTGCGCAAAACCGTGCGCAACATGCAGAGCGGCGAAACGCTGCTGATTATCGCTGATGACCCGGCCACCACCCGCGATATTCCCGGTTTTTGTACCTTCATGGAACACGAGCTGGTGGCGCAGGAAACGGAAGCCTTGCCGTACCGGTATATGATTCGTAAGGGCTGAGTGCGGCCTGATGTCCTCACCCGACCCTCTCCCGCAGGGAGAGGGAGATCATCTTTCTAAACCATCGTTTCAAAATTTAGCGCTTTTGTGAGGCGCTTCACCCTCCCTTTTCCAGCCGTAGTCTAATTTTTAAACGTCTAAAACTAAAACACCGTTTTAACGCTTATCTCACTACCCTGGAGCTACTTAATGAAAACGACCCTCAAGCCGTTACTGGCCGCTCTGTGCCTGTCTGCTTTTGCCTGCACCGTCTCCGCCCAAACCATTAAAGCCGCAGACGTGCACCCGGAAGGCTATCCGAACGTGGTGGCCGTGCAGCAGATGGGTGAAAAACTCAAACAACAAACCGACGGCAAGCTGGAGATTAAGGTCTTCCCGGGCGGCGTGCTGGGCGATGAAAAGCAGATGATTGAGCAGGCGCAGATGGGAGCGATTGATATGATCCGCGTCTCTATGGCACCGGTTGCCGCCATCCTGCCGGATATCGAAGTGTTTACGCTGCCCTACGTGTTCCGCGATGAAGACCACATGCACAAGGTGATCGACGGGGACATCGGCAAGCAGATCGGCGACAAGCTCACCGCCAACCCGAAATCGCGGCTGGTCTTCCTCGGCTGGATGGATTCCGGCACCCGCAACCTGATCACCAAAGCGCCGATCGTGAAGCCGGACGATCTGAAAGGGAAGAAAATCCGCGTGCAGGGCAGCCCGGTGGCGCTGGCCACGCTGAAAGCGATGGGGGCTAACTCGATCGCGATGGGCGTCAGTGAGGTTTACAGCGGTATGCAGACCGGCGTAATCGACGGTGCGGAGAACAATCCGCCAACCTTTATCGCCCATAACTATATGCCGGTCGCGAAAAACTACACCCTGAGCGGCCACTTTATCACCCCGGAAATGCTGCTCTACTCAAAAGTAAAATGGGACAAGCTGAGCGCTGACGAGCAGCAAAAAATCCTGACGCTGGCCCGTGAGGCGCAGTTAGATCAACGCAAGCTGTGGAACGCGTATAACGACCAGGCGCTTAAGAAAATGAAGGCCGGCGGCGTGCAGTTCCACGATATCGATAAAGCGGTGTTTATCAAGGCGACGGAGCCGGTGCGCGCGCAGTATGGCGACAAGCATCAGGATCTGATGAAAGCCATCGCTGACGTTCAGTAAGCCGGAGTACGTATGTCCGAACTCTACCTGAAGTGGATGGACCGTCTGTACCTGCTCGCCATGACGGTGGCGGGCGTCTCGCTGCTGGTGATGACGATTGTGATCCCCATCGGCATCTTCTCACGCTACGTGCTCAATCGCGGGGAATCCTGGCCCGAGCCTGTCGCCATCATCTGCATGGTGACGTTTACCTTCATCGGCGCGGCGGTGAGCTACCGCGCCGGATCGCATATTGCGGTCAACATGCTTACCGACCGTCTGCCCGCGTCGCTGCAACGGCTGTGCGCGCGGGTGGTGGATCTGCTGATGCTGCTGATCGCCGGCCTGATGTGCTGGTACAGCTACTGGCTGTGCGTCGAGCTGTGGGATCAGCCGGTGGCAGAGTTTCCGCTCCTGACCTCCGGCGAAAGCTATCTGCCGCTGCCTGTCGGGTCGGCCATTTTGATACTGTTTGTGCTTGAGCGCCTGCTGTTTGGCTCGCAGGAAAACCGTCCGGTCGTGCTGATCGGCAATCACAGTTAAGGGGTGAACGATGGATGCTTTTATTTTGTTATTCACCCTCGCCATTTTGCTGGCGCTGGGTATGCCGGTGGCCTTCGCCGTTGGCCTGAGCGCCGTGGCGGGCGCGCTGTGGATCGACCTGCCGCTGGAGGCGCTGATGATCCAGATCACCAGCGGGGTCAATAAATTCACCCTGCTGGCGATCCCGTTCTTCATCCTCGCCGGGGCGATCATGGCGGAAGGCGGCATTGCCCGGCGTCTGGTGAATTTCGCCTACGTGTTTGTCGGCTTTATTCGCGGCGGGCTGTCGCTGGTGAACATCGTCGCCTCGACGTTCTTCGGCGCGATTTCCGGCTCGTCGGTGGCGGATACGGCGTCTATCGGCAGCGTGATGATTCCGGAAATGGAGAAGAAGGGCTATCCGCGCGAATACGCCGCGGCGGTCACGGCGAGCGGGTCGGTGCAGGCGATCCTGATCCCGCCCAGCCACAACTCGGTGATTTACTCCCTGGCGGCGGGGGGAACGGTCTCTATCGCCACGCTGTTTATCGCAGGGGTATTGCCGGGCCTGCTGCTTGGCGTAAGCCTGATGGTGCTTTGCCTGTGCTTCGCCCGTAAGCGCGGCTATCCGAAGGGGGATAAAATCCCGTTCAGGCAGGCGCTGAAAATTATGCTCGACGCCCTGTGGGGGCTGATGACGGTGGTGATTATCCTCGGCGGGATCTTGTCCGGAATCTTTACCGCCACGGAATCCGCCGCCGTGGCCTGCCTGTGGGCGTTTTTCGTCACCATGTTCATCTACCGCGACTACAGGTGGAGCGAACTGCCGAAGCTGATGTGCCGCACGGTTAAAACCGTCACCATCGTGATGATTTTGATCGGCTTTGCGGCAGCGTTTGGCGCGGTAATGACCTACATGCAGCTGCCGATGCGCATCACCGAGTTCTTCACCTCGCTCTCCGATAACAAGTACGTGATCCTCATGTACCTCAACATCATGCTGCTGCTGATTGGCACGCTGATGGACATGGCGCCGATCATCCTGATCCTGACGCCGGTGCTGCTGCCGGTGACCAACGCCCTGGGGATCGACCCGGTACATTTTGGCATGATCATGATGGTCAACCTGGGGATCGGGCTGATCACCCCGCCGGTCGGGTCGGTGCTGTTCGTGGCGAGCGCGGTGAGTAAGCAGAAGATCGAAACCGTGGTGCGGGCGATGCTGCCGTTTTACGGCATCCTGCTGGTGGTGCTGGGGATGGTGACCTACATCCCGGCGATTTCCCTGTGGCTGCCGGGGGTGTTAGGGATGCAGTGACGCGTGCGGCCTGATGCCCTCACCCCGGCCCTCTCCCGCGGGGAGAGGGGGCAAACACGAGAAACGGCAACCCGGTTGCCGTTTCACTTTTACCTTTGACGCAACAACCGCAGCGCGTTCGCCGTCACCAGCACCGTCGCCCCGGTGTCGGCCAGCACCGCCAGCCACAGGCCGGTCATGCCGAGCAGCGTGGTCACGAGGAATATCCCCTTCAGGCCCAGCGCAATGCCAATATTCTGACGGATGTTGGCGCGCGTGGCCCGCGCGAGGCTAATCATCTGCGCCAGCCCGGTCAGGCGGTTGTGGGTTAGCGCCGCGTCGGCGGTCTCCAGCGCCACGTCGGTGCCGCTGCCCATGGCAATGCCAATGGTCGCCGCCTTCATTGCCGGGGCATCGTTAATGCCGTCGCCGACCATCGCCAGCGGGGCGTGGCGGTTCAGTTCGGTGACGGCGCTGACCTTATCGGCTGGCAGCAATCCGGCCTTAAACGCCAGCCCCAGCTCGTCGGCGATCGCTGCCGCCGCGCGCGGGTTATCGCCGGTCAGGATTACGCCCTGTATGCCTGATTTGTGCAGTGCGTCGACGGCCTCTTTCGCATCATTACGCAGGGTATCGCGCAGCGCCAGCAAGCCCATCGGTACGCCGTCCCGCATTACCGTCACCACCGTTTGCCCGGCCTGCTCCAGCGCCTGAACCCGTGCGGAAGGGGAGTGGCCCGCCGCGGCGATCAGCACTTTTTTTCCGTCGACCACCGCTTCAATCCCTGACCCGACCAGCGCGCGCTGCGCCGTTGCCGCCGGGATCGTTAACCCGCGCGCCTGCGCCTCGCGCACTATCGCCAGCGCCAGCGGGTGGGTAGAGCCTTGCTCCACGGCGGCGGCCAGCGTCAGCAGATCGTCTTCACTGACATCCTGCGGGTACACGCCGGTCACCTGCGGTTTGCCGACGGTGAGCGTTCCGGTTTTGTCGAAGGCGATGTGCCGGATCTGGCTCAGCTGCTCCAGCGCCGCGCCGCCCTTAATCAGCGCTCCGCGACGTGCCGCCGCCGCCAGCCCGGAGGTAATGGCCGCCGGCGTGGAGATCACCAGCGCGCACGGGCAGCCAATCAGCAGCAGCGTCAGCCCTTTATAAATCCAGCCCTCCCACGGTGCGCCGAAAAACAGCGGAGGAACGACGGTCACCAGCAGGGCAACCAGCATGATGGCGGGGGTGTAAATCCGGCTGAAGCGATCGATAAAGCGTTCGACCGGCGCGCGGCGCTCTTCGGCCTCTTCAATCAGCTTCAGGATGCGGTCGATGGCGCTGTCTCCCGGTTCGGACAGCACCCTAAGCTGCACGAGGCGGTCAACGCTGGTGGCGCCGGCGGGCACCTTTTCGCCCATTGCGCGTTCAACCGGAATGGATTCGCCGGTAAGGGCGCTTTCGTCAAAGCCTGCGGTGGCGGTAAGCAGCGCGCCGTCGGCAGGCAGGCGCCCGCCTGCGGGCACTTCAATCACGTCGCCCGGGCGCAGGGTGCTGATGGCCACCGTTTCGCGCTTATCGTTCACAACCCGCGTGGCGGTTTCAGGCTTCAGGGCCATCAGCGCGCTCACCCCCTTACGCGCCCGGCTCGCTGCCCAGCCTTCAAGACGTTCGCCGATCAGAAACAGCAGCAGGACCATGGCCGCTTCCGCCGTCGCGCCAATAAACAGCGCCCCGATGGCCGCCACGCTCATCAGCGTTTCGATGGCAAACCAGCTGCCGCTTCGCATCAGGCGCAGCGCCTGGCGGGCAATCGGGAACAGGCCGACCAGCGTGGTGGCGATAAACGCCAGGTTGCCGAGCGGATGGTTAACCTGCTCCAGCCCCCAGCTCAGGGCCATCATGATGATGAGGGTCACGAGCGGCAGGTTTTCCTTCAGGGAGGAGGTCTTTTCAACAGGCGTCGTTTCGCTGCGCAGGGTATAGCCCGCCTTGCTGACCGCGGCTTCTACCTGTTTGCTGACGTTGCTATCGGCGCTGACCAGCAGCTTTTCGGTGGCGAACAGAACCTGAACGTGGTTCACGCCCGGAACCTGCCTTACCGCGTTTTCAACCTTACGGGCGCAGGCGGCGCAGTCCATACCGTTGACGAGCCAGCTGTAGCGGCTACCGCTTTCCGGCAGGACGTCAGCCTGCGTTTCGCATGCTCCCTCGCAGCAGCAGTCGTCTTTCGGCGGAAACGGGCTGAGCTTAAGCGCCGAGAATTGTGGGACTTTTTTTGGTGCTTCTGGAGTCGACATGGCAGTCTCCGGTAATGATAATTTTCTCATTAACCGCAGCATACACTCTGGAGTCGACTCCAGAGTCAAGCGTTATTTAGATGTACAGCGAACGCACAATCAGGAAGTGTCCGGCAAAGTAACAGGCGGCGGAAATAGCGTTATCCGCGCGGAAGCGGCGGCGATAGTGGCTGCCCAGCCAGACGATATTACCGAGCAACAGCAGCGCCGCGCCGAAGAAGGCGGACATGGCCTGTGAGGTCGGGCGGAAGAACCACAGCTCACCGGCCAGCCACACCATCACCAGCGTCATGGCGATAAAGGTACACACCGGCAGGCGCATCTCTTCCAGGCGCGACCAGATCACCGCAATCAGCAGCGCGCCAATCACCAGCAGCACCAGCGGCAGCGGCCAGAAGATGGAGAGCGTCATCTGGCTGGCAAAGTAGATGGTATAGAGCAGATGGGAGAGGAAGAACGCCCCAACGGCGTACAGCAGGCGCTGACGCGGCAGCAGGGTTAAGGCATCGCCAATCAGGGACGCGCACAGCCCGGCGAGAACCAGATAGCTGATGGCGTTAAACATCGGCGCCTGCCAGGCCAGCAGCAGAAGCAACAGCAGCGTGACGGGTTTAAACAACCAGCGCTGCCAGGCTGGACCGCGATAGGACGCATCGACGTAAAGCCATGTGGAAAAACAGACAGCGATAAATGACCAAAGCATATTAACTCCCTGTAACTGTTGAGGCTGAATAATCAGTTTCTGATCCAGTGTAGTGACGCGAACGGCCGTTTGGCAATGCCGGGGCAGGCGAGGTATCCTGAATTCCGCATAATCTGATGGGACGTTTGAATGAGCAAGATGCCGCTTTTTTTCATTATCGTGGTGGCGATTATCGTTATTGCCGCCTCGTTTCGCTTCGTGCAGCAGCGCCGCGAGAAGGCGGACAACGATGCCGCGCCGCTGGTGCAAAAGCGCGTGGTGGTGACCAACAAGCGCGAGAAACCGCTCAACGATCGCCGTTCACGCCAGCAGCAGGTCACGCCAGCCGGCACAGCGATGCGCTATGACGCGAGCTTTAAGCCGGAAACCGGCGGGCTGGAGATGACCTTCCGCCTGGAGGCGCAGCAGTACCATCGGCTGAAGGTGGGAGAGAAAGGGACGCTGAGCTACAAAGGGTCGCGGTTTGAAGGGTTCAGGGCTGAATAATGCGGTCCCCTCTCCCTGTGGGAGAGGGTTAGGGTGAGGGCATCAGGCCGCACGTTACTTCTTCACCTGCACCTGCGCCTTAAATTTCTTCATCCACACCAGCAGCTCGAACACGCCGAAAATAAACACCCGCAGCTGCTGCCAGCCGGTCATCGGTGGGCTATCTTTCGGCAGGCCGTTTTTCAGCATCACCATCTGCAGGGCGTGCATGAAGGCGGTAAAGATTAGCGCCACGTTAACGAAGATGTTCAGCGGACGCGGGAACGGGTGCACCAGATTCAAAATCAAAAATGCCCAGACGCCCAGCATCAGCAAACGTCCCAGGTTAATCAGTACTGGCATCGGAGCCTCCTTGTGCCTGACGATGATACAGACGATAAGCCACCTGGCCTGCGACCTTTTCGCGGTGCAGATCCCAGTGAACGGGAACGGGTGGCAGACCATTCTCCACCTCGCTTTCAACGTAAATCAGCGCGTCGTCTGCCAGCCAGCCATTTTTTTCCAGCAACAGTAGCGTCTCTTCCAGCAGCCCCTTGCGGAACGGCGGGTCAACAAATACCACGTTATGCGGCGTGCCCGGCTGCGCGAGATAGCTCAGCGTGTTGGTGTTCACCACCTTCGCGTTGTTCGCTTTCAGCGTAGCCAGATTTTGCTGCAACGTCTGCGCGACGCCGCGCTCCATCTCCAGCAGCGTGGCGCTGGCGGCATAGCGCGACAGCGCCTCCAGCCCTAACGCACCGCTCCCGGCGAAGCAGTCCAGGCAACTGGCGTCTACCATTGAGGGGGCAAGCCAGTTGAACAGCGTCTCGCGAACGCGGTCCGTGGTGGGGCGTAAACCGGGGCTATCCGGCACCGGTAATTTCCGGCCTCGCCACTGACCGCCGATAATTCGTATTTGACCGGCCGGGGCGCGGGTGGGTTTCTTCATCTCAGGAAAGCTCTGTTAACAATGCCCTGCGATTGCGGGCGGTGATGTCAATTAAGTAAAGTGTTAGACTATTTCATCATTTTTTTAGCTTCCCTGTATATAGCGCCGCGAGGAGTGTAGTCGCAGATGGCAAAACAAAAAAAACGTGGCTTCTTTTCCTGGTTGGGTTTCGGTGAAAAAGAGCAAGAAACAGAACAGAAAACCGAAGAACAACAGGTTGCAGAAGAGCAGTCACAGCCTGAAACGCCTGTAGAAACCGCTGCGGTTGTCGAGGCGGAAAAAACGGCGCACAGCAAAGAAGAGATTGAAACCTTTGCTGAAGAGGTGGTTGAGGTCACTGAACAGGTTCAGGAGAGCGAGAAGCCCGAGCCGGTTGTTGTCGAAGAGATTGTCCAAACGCCGCAGGCCGCTATCGAACACGAAGCGCTGCCGCTGCCGGAAGAGGTGAAAGCCGAAGAGGCCTCTGCCGAAGAGTGGCAGGCCGAAGCGGAAACCGTTGAAATTGTTGAGGCGGTGGAAGAAGAAGCCGCGCTTGAGCCGGAGCTGACCGACGAAGAGCTGGAAGCGCAGGCGCTGGCGGCGCAGGCGGCTGAAGAAGCGGTTATCGTCGTGCCGGTAGAAGAGCAGGTCGAAGAACAGGCCGAAGAGGAGATCGCCCAGGAGCAGGAGAAGCCGACCAAAGAAGGTTTCTTCGCCCGCCTGAAGCGCAGCCTGTTAAAAACCAAAGAAAACTTAGGTTCCGGATTTATCAGTCTGTTCCGCGGCAAGAAGATCGACGACGATCTGTTCGAGGAGCTGGAAGAGCAGCTGTTGATTGCGGACGTGGGTGTGGAAACCACCCGTAAGATCATCACCAACCTGACCGAAGGGGCGAGCCGCAAACAGCTGCGCGAAGCCGAAGCGCTGTACGGCCTGCTGAAAGACGAGATGGGCGAAATTCTCGCAAAAGTTGACGAACCGCTTAATATTGAAGGCAAAATGCCATTTGTTATTCTGATGGTTGGCGTCAACGGCGTGGGTAAAACCACCACCATCGGCAAGCTGGCGCGTCAGTTTGAGCAGCAGGGCAAATCGGTCATGCTGGCGGCGGGCGATACCTTCCGTGCGGCAGCGGTGGAGCAGCTCCAGGTGTGGGGCCAGCGCAACAACATTCCGGTGATTGCCCAGCACACCGGCGCGGACTCTGCCTCCGTGATTTTCGATGCCATTCAGGCGGCGAAGTCGCGTAACGTGGACGTGCTGATTGCCGATACCGCAGGGCGTTTGCAGAACAAATCGCACCTGATGGAAGAACTGAAGAAAATCGTACGTGTCATGAAGAAGCTGGACGAAGAAGCACCGCATGAAATTATGCTGACTATCGACGCCAGCACCGGACAGAACGCCATTAGCCAGGCGAAGCTGTTCCATGAAGCGGTAGGGCTGACGGGGATCACGCTGACCAAGCTGGACGGCACCGCGAAAGGCGGGGTGATCTTCTCCGTGGCCGACCAGTTCGGCATTCCTATCCGCTACATCGGTGTGGGCGAGCGTATTGAGGATTTGCGTCCGTTTAAGGCGGACGACTTTATTGAGGCATTATTTGCCCGAGAGGACTAACAATGATTCGCTTTGAACACGTCAGCAAGGCCTATCTCGGTGGGAGACAAGCGCTGCAGGGGGTGACATTCCACCTGCAGCCAGGCGAGATGGCATTTCTGACCGGCCATTCCGGCGCGGGGAAAAGTACCCTGCTCAAGCTTATCTGTGGGATCGAACGGCCAAGCGCCGGGAAAATCTGGTTCAGCGGCCATGAAATTAGCCGTCTAAAGAACCGTGAAGTGCCGTTTCTGCGCCGTCAGATTGGCATGATTTTCCAGGATCACCACCTGCTGATGGATCGCACGGTTTTCGACAACGTGGCGATCCCGCTGATTATTGCCGGCGCCAGCTACGATGATATCCGCCGTCGCGTCTCTGCGGCGCTGGATAAGGTCGGGCTGCTGGACAAAGCGAAGAACTTTCCTATCCAGCTGTCCGGCGGTGAGCAGCAGCGCGTGGGCATTGCCCGTGCGGTGGTGAACAAGCCTGCCGTGCTGCTGGCGGATGAACCGACCGGTAACCTGGACGATGCCCTGTCCGAAGGGATCCTGCGTCTGTTTGAGGAATTTAACCGCGTGGGGGTCACGGTACTGATGGCGACGCACGACATGGGGCTTATCTCCCGTCGTTCGTACCGCATGCTGACCCTGAGCGACGGGCACTTGCACGGAGGCCACGGTGAACAAGCGTGATGCAATGAACCAGATTCGGCAGTTCAGCAACCGGTTTGACCGTTTCCGCAAGCCGCAGGGCGGCGGCGACGGCAATCGCAATGCGCCAAAGCGCGCCAGGGCGACACCGAAACCGAACTCCCGCAAAACCAACGTCTTCAACGAACAGGTGCGCTACGCCTTCCAGGGGGCGTTGCAGGATCTGAAAAGCAAGCCGCTGGCGACGTTCCTGACGGTGATGGTGATCGCCATCTCCCTGACGCTGCCGAGCGTCTGCTACATGGTTTATAAGAACGTGAACCAGGCGGCGTCCCAGTATTATCCGTCGCCGCAGATCACCGTTTATCTGGATAAGGCGCTCGACGATAACGCGGCGGCGCAGGTGGTCGGGCAGATTCAGGCCGAGCAGGGCGTGGAGAAGGTCAACTATCTTTCCCGCGACGAAGCGCTGGGCGAATTCCGCAACTGGTCCGGCTTTGGCGGGGCGCTGGATATGCTCGAAGAGAACCCGCTGCCCGCCGTGGCGGTGGTGATCCCGAAGCTCGATTTCCAGGGCACTGATTCGCTCAACACCCTGCGCGACCGCATCACCCGCATTAACGGGATTGATGAAGTGCGCATGGACGACAGCTGGTTTGCCCGCCTTGCCGCGCTGACCGGGCTGGTGGGGTGCGTGTCGGCGATGATCGGCGTGCTGATGGTGGCGGCGGTATTCCTCGTCATCGGTAACAGCGTGCGCCTGAGCATTTTTGCCCGTCGCGATACCATCAACGTGCAGAAGCTGATTGGCGCAACGGATGGCTTTATCCTCCGCCCGTTCCTCTATGGCGGCGCGTTATTAGGTTTTTCTGGTGCATTTCTTTCATTGATTTTGTCAGAAATTTTGGTCATGCGGCTGTCGTCCGCCGTCACTGAGGTGGCACAGGTTTTCGGAACCAAGTTTGATATCAGTGGCTTAGGTTTCGATGAGTGCCTGCTGTTGCTGCTGGTCTGTTCGATGATCGGCTGGGTGGCCGCATGGCTGGCGACGGTTCAACATTTACGCCACTTTACTCCCGACTAATAAAAGCGTGATATAATCTTTCCCTGCACCGAGATGTTCGCTCTGCAGGGAAAGCGTCCCTGTTGTCTCTTCCCCTGTAATCATCTTCATGTCACATTTTGTGCGTAATTTATTCACGGTTGCACCTGGAACTTGTGGATAAAATCACTGTCTGATAAAAGAGTGAATGCTAATCTCGCTGCTCAAACGCTTTGGCATGGTTGTTGCCTGACGGGGACGACCTGGACCAGAAGAAACATTGAGAGGAATGAATGACCAAAGAAATGCAAACTTTAGCTTTAGCCCCTGTTGGTAACCTGGAATCTTACATCCGGGCTGCGAACACCTGGCCGATGTTAACGGCCGAGGAAGAAAAGGAGCTTGCTGAAAAGCTGCATTACCAGGGCGATCTGGAAGCAGCTAAAACGCTGATCCTGTCTCACCTGCGCTTTGTTGTTCACGTTGCTCGTAATTACGCGGGCTACGGCCTGCCGCAGGCGGACTTGATTCAGGAAGGTAACATTGGCCTGATGAAGGCCGTACGTCGCTTCAACCCGGAAGTGGGTGTTCGACTGGTCTCCTTCGCCGTGCACTGGATCAAAGCAGAAATTCACGAATACGTGCTGCGTAACTGGCGTATTGTGAAAGTCGCCACGACGAAGGCGCAGCGCAAACTGTTCTTCAACCTGCGTAAAACCAAGCAGCGTCTGGGCTGGTTCAACCAGGATGAAGTGGAAATGGTGGCGCGCGAGCTGGGCGTTTCCAGCAAAGACGTCCGCGAGATGGAATCCCGCATGGCCGCGCAGGACATGACGTTTGATATGTCCGCCGACGACGACGCCTCTGACAGCCAGCCGATGGCCCCGGTCCTGTATTTGCAGGATAAAACCTCTAACTTTGCCGACGGCATTGAAGAGGATAACTGGGAAGACCAGGCGGCGAACAAGCTGACCTTCGCGATGGAAGGTCTCGACGAGCGTAGCCAGGATATCATCCGCGCCCGCTGGCTGGACGAAGACAACAAGTCCACGCTGCAGGAGCTGGCCGACCGCTACGGCGTTTCTGCTGAACGCGTGCGTCAGCTTGAAAAGAACGCCATGAAAAAACTTCGCGCCGCTATCGAAGCGTAATTTCCGCGAAGTATACCGAGAACCCTCGAATGCAAATTCGGGGGTTTTGTTTTTTTAGCGCCCGCTCTGGCGAATTTCTCCCCCCTGGCAAACACTTACTGATGCGCTAAGCAGGCGACTTTCTCAGGGGGACAGGGTGAAAAATAACGAACTGAACGACCGGCGCGTGCAGGCGACGCCGCGCGGCATCGGCGTGATGTGTAACTTCTATGCCGATAAAGCCGAAAACGCCACGGTGTGGGACGTGGAGGGCAACGAGTACATTGATTTTGCCGCCGGGATCGCCGTGCTGAACACCGGCCATCGCCATCCTGACGTTATCGCCGCCATCGAAAAACAGCTCCACGCCTTTACCCACACCGCTTATCAAATTGTCCCCTATGAAGGCTACGTGACGCTTGCCGAGCGCATCAACCAGCGCGTGCCGATAGACGGCCCGGCAAAAACGGCCTTTTTCTCGACGGGGGCGGAAGCCGTCGAAAACGCGGTAAAAATTGCCCGCGCGTACACCAGACGTCCCGGCCTTATCACCTTCGGCGGCGCGTTCCACGGGCGAACCTTCATGACCATGGCGCTGACCGGCAAAGTGGCCCCCTATAAGCTCGGCTTCGGCCCGTTCCCCGGCTCGGTGTTCCACGCGCAATTCCCCAACGATCTGTACGGGGTCAGCACCGCGGAGGCATTAAAAAGCCTTGAGCGCATCTTCAAAGCGGATATTGCGCCCGATCAGGTGGCGGCAATCATTATTGAACCGGTTCAGGGTGAGGGCGGCTTCAACGTCGCGCCCGCTGATTTTATGCAGTCGCTTCGCGCCCTGTGCGACGCGCACGGGATTTTGCTTATTGCCGATGAAGTGCAGACCGGCTTCGCCCGGACCGGCAAGCTGTTCTCTATGGAAAACCACACCGTAAAGCCGGACCTTATCACCATGGCGAAAAGCCTGGCGGGCGGGATGCCGCTCTCGGCGGTGTCTGGCCGGGCGGAGGTGATGGATGCCCCCGCGCCGGGCGGGCTGGGTGGCACCTACGCGGGTAACCCGCTGGCGATTGCTGCGGCCCATGCGGTACTGGACGTGATTGACGAAGAAGATCTCTGCACCCGCGCGGCGCATCTCGGCCATCATCTGGTGGAAGTGCTGCATAAAGCGAAGGACAGCTGCCCCTGGATCGCCGACATTCGCGCGCAGGGCTCGATGGTGGCGGTGGAATTTACCGATCCGCAAACCGGACAGCCGTCGCCGGAATTTACCCGTCAGGTGCAGGAGCGCGCGCTGAACGAAGGGCTGCTGCTCCTGAGCTGCGGCGTTTACGGCAACGTTATCCGCTTCCTCTACCCGCTCACCATCCCCGAAGCGCAGTTTCGTAAAGCGCTGGATATTATTTCCGCCTCGCTGACACGATAAAGCCAAAAGCCCGGCTAAATGACGGCCGGGCTTATCATATTTTCATTTCAAATTAGCTATTCCAAAATCATAAAAATGGGGTATGTTTTAGCAGAGTATGCTGAAAAAGCGCGAACAGCACGCCTATAACTGAAATAAAGCGCTACACAACAACATCACAACAATCGTAATAACCATAATAATGGGGAATCTCAGGATGAATATGAAGGGTAAAGCGTTACTGGCAGGATGTATCGCGTTGGCATTCAGCACCATGGCGCAGGCCGATATTAAAGTGGCCATGGTGGGCGCGATGTCCGGTCCGGTAGCCCAGTACGGCGACCAGGAATTTACGGGCGCGGAACAGGCGGTTGCAGACATTAACGCTAAGGGCGGCATCAAGGGCGAAAAGCTGCAGATCGTAAAATACGACGATGCCTGTGACCCGAAACAGGCGGTCGCGGTGGCGAACAAAGTGGTGAACGACGGGATCAAATACGTTATCGGCCACCTGTGCTCCTCGTCCACCCAGCCCGCGTCTGACATCTACGAAGACGAAGGCATTCTGATGATCACCCCGGCTGCGACGGCGCCAGAGCTGACCGCGCGCGGCTATAAGCTGATCCTGCGCACCACCGGTCTGGACTCCGATCAGGGGCCAACCGCCGCGAAATACATCGTGGAAAAAGTGAAGCCGCAGCGCATCGCGATTGTTCACGACAAACAGCAGTACGGTGAAGGTCTGGCGCGTGCGGTGCAGGACAACCTGAAAAAAGCGAACGCTAACGTGGTGTTCTTCGACGGCATTACCGCCGGTGAGAAAGACTTCTCCACGCTGGTGGCGCGTCTGAAGAAAGAGAATATCGATTTCGTTTACTACGGCGGCTACCACCCGGAAATGGGGCAGATCCTGCGCCAGGCGCGTGCGGCGGGCCTGAAAACCCAGTTCATGGGGCCGGAAGGCGTGGCGAACGTTTCTCTGTCTAACATCGCGGGTGAATCTGCTGAAGGGCTGCTGGTGACCAAGCCGAAGAACTACGACCAGGTGCCTGCGAACAAACCTGTTGTGGATGCCATCAAAGCGAAGAAACAGGATCCAAGCGGCGCGTTCGTCTGGACGACCTACGCCGCGCTACAGACCTTGCAGGCGGGCCTGAACCAGTCGGCCGATCCGGCTGAGATTGCCGCCTGGCTGAAGGCGAACTCCGTGGAAACTGTGATGGGGCCGCTCTCCTGGGATGAGAAGGGCGATCTGAAGGGCTTTGAGTTCGGCGTGTTTGACTGGCATGCGAACGGTACTGCTACTGATGCCAAATAAAAGCAAAAAGGCAACGTAAGTTGCCTTTTTTTAATGTTTGCCCCCTCTCCCCGTGGGAGAGGGCTGGGGTGAGGGCATCAGGCCGCACAGATCAGGCCGCACGAATCAGGCCGCACACATCTAGCGCTTCTCCCACCCGTTTACCTGTGCCGTAAACCCTAACGCCTGCATAAACGCCGCCATTACGCCGCGATCCTCCACGCCCACGTCGGCCATCCACCAGGAGGTCACGCTCGGGTTGTCGCGGATAATCTCCTCAACCAGGTACTGCCCGGCGCCGCGACGGCGGGTCACGTCGCGCACCCGCAGCGAGTCCAGCGCCCCTTCCGTGCCGCTCAGCGTCACGCGAACGGCAGCCAGCAGGCGCTCGTTGAAGCGTGCGGCATAAATGCGGTGGTTCTCGTCGACGGCCAGCGACGAAGGGGAATATTCCGGCCAGATCTTGCCCAGGTCGATATGATCCTGTTCGCTAAAGGTCACCAGACGAACGATAGTCAGTTTCATTAGCTGCTTGTCCAAATCAATAAAAGTGGGGCCAGTGTACTCAATTTACCTGCCCCGGGGCTTTCTCTTTTTATTCCCGTTTGCCAGGCGATTAGTTTTTTGACAATGCATTGTGTAGTTCGAAAACACATGGATTGAAAAATAAGCAGGATTTTAACCTGAAAGGCAGTGATTTATTCCGTGCATTGTACCGTTATTTTATGCTGCAAAAGGCGCTTTTATTTGTTTATCTCTGCCTGATTTCAGAATATTATCTTTTCTTAATCGCCTGAAAAATAGAGATATTAGTCTGGTTTTTGATATAAACCTGCGCTAAACCATTAAAGGCACTGGTAAAAATAGCGTTGTGCATTAAAAGTACAGAATGCTTTTTAACCATAATAAAACAAAATATAAACATCACTTCACGAATGGGGATTCTGAGATGAAAAGGAACGCGAAGACGTTAATCGCGGGGATAGTTGCACTGTCGATTTCGCAGGCGGCGATGGCGGAAGAGATTAAAGTTGCTGTGGTCGGTGCGATGTCCGGCCCTGTCGCCCAGTGGGGTGATATGGAGTTCAACGGCGCGCGTCAGGCTATTAAAGACATCAACGCCAAAGGCGGCATCAAAGGCGACAAGCTGGTGGGCGTTGAGTATGACGACGCGTGCGATCCTAAACAGGCCGTCGCGGTTGCCAACAAAATCGTTAACGACGGCATCCAGTACGTCATCGGCCACCTGTGCTCATCCTCCACCCAGCCTGCGTCTGACATCTATGAAGACGAAGGCATTCTGATGATCACTCCTGGCGCCACCAACCCGGAGCTGACCCAGCGCGGCTATCAGCACATCATGCGTACCGCCGGTCTGGACTCCTCCCAGGGGCCAACCGCGGCGAAATATATCCTTGAGACCGTCAAGCCAGCGCGTATTGCCATTATTCACGACAAACAGCAGTACGGCGAAGGCCTGGCGCGCTCCGTGCAGGACGGCCTGAAAAAAGGCGGCGCGAACATCGTCTTCTTCGACGGTATCACCGCCGGAGAGAAAGACTTCTCCGCGCTGATCGCCCGTCTGCAAAAAGAGAATATCGACTTCGTCTACTACGGCGGCTACTACCCGGAGATGGGCCAGATGCTGCGCCAGGCGCGCGCTACCGGCCTGAAAACCCAGTTCATGGGGCCAGAGGGCGTGGGCAACGCCTCCCTGTCGAACATCGCGGGGGATTCTGCCGAAGGCATGCTGGTCACGATGCCAAAACGCTATGACCAGGATCCGGCGAATAAGGCTATCGTGGACGCGCTCAAGGCGCAGAAGAAAGATCCGAGCGGTCCGTACGTCTGGATCACCTATGCCGCCGTGCAGTCGCTGGCAACGGCAATGGATCGTACCGGCAGCAAAGAGCCGCTGGATCTGGTGAAAGATTTAAAAGCACACGGGGCGAACACCGTGATTGGGCCGCTGAACTGGGATGAGAAAGGCGATCTGAAGGGATTTGAATTTGGTGTCTTTAAGTGGCACGCCGACGGTTCGTCCTCGGCCGCCAAATAATCATCCCACCGCCCGGACCGCCGGGCGGGTATAAAAAGGTTTGCATATGTCCGAGCAGTTTCTCTATTTCATGCAGCAGATGTTTAACGGCGTCACGCTGGGAAGCACCTACGCGCTGATCGCCATCGGCTATACGATGGTTTACGGCATTATCGGCATGATCAACTTCGCCCACGGCGAGGTGTACATGATCGGTAGCTACGTCTCCTTTATGATCATCGCCGCGCTGATGATGATGGGCATCGACAGCAGCTGGCTGCTGGTCGCCGCCGGGTTTGTCGGCGCGATTGTGATCGCCAGCGCCTACGGCTGGAGTATCGAACGGGTGGCCTACCGGCCGGTGCGCAGCTCCAAGCGCCTGATTGCGCTGATCTCCGCGATTGGTATGTCGATCTTCCTGCAAAACTACGTCAGCCTGACCGAAGGCTCACGCGACGTGGCGCTGCCAAGCCTGTTTAACGGCCAGTGGGTTGTCGGCGCCAGCGAAAACTTCTCTGCCTCCGTCACGACCATGCAGCTGGTTATCTGGGTGGTCACCTTCCTGGCGATGCTGGCCCTGACCGTTTTCATCCGCTACTCCCGCATGGGACGCGCCTGCCGCGCCTGCGCGGAAGATCTGAAGATGGCGAGCCTGCTCGGGATCAATACCGACCGCGTGATTGCCCTGACCTTCGTGATCGGCGCGGCGATGGCGGCAGTCGCTGGCGTACTGCTCGGCCAGTTCTACGGCGTGATTAACCCGTACATTGGCTTTATGGCCGGCATGAAAGCCTTCACCGCGGCGGTACTGGGCGGTATCGGCAGCATTCCGGGGGCGATGATCGGCGGCCTGATCCTGGGCGTGGCCGAAGCGCTCTCCTCGGCGTACCTGAGCACCGAATATAAAGACGTGGTGTCGTTTGCCCTGCTGATTCTGGTTCTGCTGGTAATGCCTACCGGTATTCTGGGCCGTCCGGAGGTAGAGAAAGTATGAAACCGATGCATTTTGCAATGGCGCTGCTCTCTGCCGCCATGTTCTTCGTGCTGGCGGGCGTCTTTATGGGCGTCCAGCTCGGGCTTGAGGGCACTAAGCTGGTGGTGGATACCGCCGCCGACATCCGCTGGCAGTGGGTGTTCATCGGCACCGCCGTGGTGTTCCTGTTCCAGCTGCTGCGCCCGGCGTTCCAGAAGTCGCTGAAAAACGTCTCCGGGCCGAAGTTCGTACTGCCGGCCATCGACGGTACGACCGTGAAGCAGAAGCTGTTCCTCGTGGCGCTGCTGGTGGCTGCCGTGGCGTGGCCGTTTATGGTGTCGCGCGGCACGGTGGACATCGCCACGCTGACCATGATTTACGTGATCCTCGGCCTCGGTCTGAACGTCGTGGTGGGGCTGTCTGGCCTGCTGGTGCTGGGCTACGGCGGCTTCTACGCCATCGGCGCCTACACCTTTGCGCTGTTGAACCACTATTACGGCCTCGGCTTCTGGACCTGCCTGCCGCTGGCGGGGCTGGTCTCCGCCGCGGCGGGCTTCCTGCTCGGCTTCCCGGTACTGCGCCTGCGCGGTGACTATCTGGCGATTGTGACCTTAGGCTTCGGCGAAATCGTCCGTATCCTGCTGCTCAACAACACCGAAGTGACCGGCGGCCCGAACGGCATCAGCCAGATCCCGAAACCGACCTTCTTCGGCCTGGAATTCAGCCGTACCGCCCGCGAAGGCGGCTGGGATACCTTCAGCAACTTCTTTGGCATCAAGTACGACCCGTCCGACCGCGTGATCTGGCTCTATCTGGTCGCGCTGCTGCTGGTGGTCATTACCCTGTTCGTGATCAACCGTCTGCTGCGCATGCCGCTGGGCCGCGCGTGGGAAGCGCTGCGCGAAGATGAGATCGCCTGCCGCTCTCTGGGCCTGAACCCGACCCGCATCAAGCTGACCGCGTTCACCATCAGCGCCGCGTTTGCCGGTTTTGCCGGAACGCTGTTTGCCGCGCGCCAGGGCTTCGTTAGCCCGGAATCGTTCACCTTTGCCGAATCGGCCTTCGTGCTGGCGATCGTGGTGCTCGGCGGGATGGGTTCGCAGTTCGCCGTTATCCTCGCGGCCATTCTGCTGGTGGTCTCGCGCGAGCTGATGCGCGACTTTAACGAATACAGCATGCTGATGCTGGGCGGTTTGATGGTGCTGATGATGATCTGGCGTCCGCAGGACCTCCTGCCGATGACCCGTCCACAGCTGAAGCTTAAGAGTGCGGAAGCGAAAGGAGAGCAGGCATGAGTCAGCCATTATTATCCGTTAACGGTCTGATGATGCGTTTTGGCGGCCTGCTGGCGGTCAACAACGTGAACCTGGACCTGTACAAGAAAGAGATCGTCTCCCTGATTGGCCCGAACGGCGCGGGGAAAACCACGGTCTTTAACTGCCTGACCGGCTTCTACAAGCCGACGGGCGGCACCATCATGCTGCGCGACCAGCACCTTGAAGGGCTGCCGGGCCAGCAGATTGCCCGCATGGGCGTGGTGCGTACCTTCCAGCACGTGCGCCTGTTCCGCGAGATGACGGTCATTGAGAACCTGCTGGTGGCACAGCACCAGCAGCTGAAAACCGGCCTCTTCTCCGGCCTGCTGAAAACCCCGGCATTTCGCCGCACGCAGGAGGAAGCGCTGGATCGCGCCGCCACCTGGCTTGACCGCATCGGCCTGCTTCAGCACGCCAACCGGCAGGCGAGCAACCTGGCCTACGGCGATCAGCGTCGTCTGGAGATTGTGCGCTGCATGGTGACGCAGCCGGAAATCCTGATGCTCGACGAACCGGCGGCGGGGCTTAACCCGAAAGAGACCAAAGAGCTGGACGAGCTGATTGCCGAGCTGCGCGATCGTCACGACACCACCATCCTGCTGATTGAGCACGACATGAAGCTGGTGATGGGTATTTCGGACCGTATCTACGTGGTGAACCAGGGGACACCGCTGGCGAACGGCACGCCGGAAGAGATCCGCAACAACCCGGACGTGATCCGCGCATACCTTGGTGAGGCATAAGATGGAAAAAGCGATGTTAACGTTCGACAAGGTCAACGCGCACTACGGCAAGATCCAGGCGCTGCACGACGTCAGCCTGCACATCAATCAGGGCGAAATCGTTACGCTAATCGGGGCCAACGGCGCGGGTAAAACCACGCTGCTCGGCACCCTGTGCGGCGACCCGCGCGCCACCAGCGGGCGGATCGTGTTCGATGGCAAAGACATTACCGACTGGCAGACCGCCAAAATCATGCGTGAAGCGGTGGCCATCGTTCCGGAAGGGCGTCGCGTGTTTTCCCGCATGACGGTGGAAGAGAACCTGGCGATGGGCGGCTTCTTTGCTCACCGCGATGAATACCAGACCCGCATCAAGTGGGTGTACGAACTCTTCCCGCGCCTGTGGGAGCGCCGCATTCAGCGTGCGGGCACTATGTCCGGCGGCGAGCAGCAGATGCTGGCGATTGGCCGCGCGCTGATGAGCCAGCCGCGCCTGCTGCTGCTGGACGAGCCGTCGCTGGGCCTTGCGCCGATCATCATCCAGCAGATTTTCGACACCATCGAGCAGCTGCGCAAAGAGGGAATGACCATTTTCCTCGTCGAGCAGAACGCCAACCAGGCGCTGAAGCTCGCGGACCGCGGCTACGTGCTGGAAAACGGACGCGTGGTGCTCTCCGATACCGGCGACGCGCTGCTGGCGAACGAGGCGGTGCGGAGCGCGTATTTAGGCGGATAGGTAAAAGCAAAATGGCAACGCACGTTGCCATTTTTAGTGTTTTCTCCCTCTCCCCGTGGGAGAGGGCCGGGGTGAGGGCACCAGACCGCACCCAACCACCCAACCCCCCAACCCCCTTCACACAACCATCATCCCCCTGACGCTTTGCCGTCATTTATCTGTAAGCAAACGGTTATTTTTCTGTCATTCGAGCATGTCATGTTACCTCGCGAGCACAAAACGCGTGATATCGCGCATCCGGCACAATAAGAGAGATGACAATGACATCGTTACGACACACGGCTTTGGGTCTGGCAATCGGTCTGGCTTTTGCGACGAACGCAATGGCTGTGACCACCATTCCGTTCTGGCATTCCATGGAAGGGGAGTTGGGTAAAGAGGTTGATTCTCTGGCGCAGCGTTTCAACGACACCCATCCGGATTACAAAATTGTGCCGGTCTACAAAGGCAACTACGAGCAGAGCCTGAGCGCGGGCATTGCCGCCTTCCGTACCGGTAACGCACCTGCGTTGCTACAGGTGTATGAAGTAGGTACCGCGACCATGATGGCCTCCAAAGCCATCAAGCCGGTGTACGAAGTGTTTAAAGAGGCGGGTATCAGCTTTGATGAATCCCGTTTCGTGCCGACCGTGGCGGGCTATTACACCGATTCTAAAACCGGTCACCTGCTGTCGCAGCCGTTTAACAGCTCCACCCCGGTGCTGTACTACAACAAAGACGCCTTTAAAAAAGCCGGTTTAGATCCGGAGCAGCCGCCAAAAACCTGGCAGGATCTGGCGGAGTACACCGCGAAGCTGAAAGCGGCGGGGATGAAGTGCGGCTACGCCAGCGGCTGGCAGGGCTGGATCCAGATTGAAAACTTCAGCGCCTGGCACGGCCTGCCGGTAGCCACTAAAAACAACGGTTTCGACGGTACCGACGCGGTACTGGAGTTCAACAAGCCGGAGCAGGTAAAGCACATCGCGCTGCTTGAAGCCCTGAACAAGAAGGGCGATTTCAGCTACTTCGGGCGCAAGGACGAATCCACCGAGAAGTTCTACAACGGCGACTGCGCGATTACTACCGCGTCTTCCGGCTCGCTGGCCGATATCCGTCACTACGCCAAATTCAACTACGGCGTGGGCATGATGCCGTATGACGCCGACGTGAAGGGCGCGCCGCAGAACGCCATCATCGGCGGGGCGAGCCTGTGGGTGATGCAGGGTAAAGACGCCGGCACCTACAAGGGCGTGGCCGAGTTCCTCGATTTCCTGGCGAAGCCGGAAAACGCCGCCGAATGGCACCAGAAAACCGGCTATCTGCCGATCACCAAAGCCGCGTATGACCTGACCCGCGAGCAGGGCTTCTACAGCAAGAACCCGGGGGCGGACATTGCGACGCGCCAGATGCTGAACAAGCCGCCGCTGCCGTTCACCAAGGGCCTGCGTCTGGGCAACATGCCGCAGATCCGCACCATCGTTGATGAAGAGCTGGAAAGCGTGTGGACCGGGAAGAAAACGCCACAGCAGGCGCTGGATTCCGCGGTAGAGCGCGGGAATCAGCTGCTGCGCCGCTTTGAGCAGTCGACGAAGTCTTAATTAAAACCTTACCCCTCACCCTAACCCTCTCCCCCTAGGGGAGAGGGGACTGCACGGAGCCGTCTTTTCTCCCTCGCCCCTATGGGGAGAGGGCCGGGGTGAGGGGCGAAAACCTACTTGAGCTAACCTATGTCATCATCCCGTGCGGTGTTCCGTTCCCGCTGGCTGCCGTATCTGCTGGTCGCGCCGCAGCTGGTCATCACCGTTATCTTCTTTATCTGGCCTGCGGGCGAAGCGCTGTGGTACTCGGTGCAAAGCGTCGATCCGTTCGGGCTTTCCAGCCAGTTTGTCGGGCTGGATAACTTCACCGCGCTTTTTCATGACAGCTACTATCTGGACTCCTTCTGGACGACCATCGAATTCAGCGCTCTGGTCACCGTGAGCGGCCTTGTCGTCTCGCTGTTTTTCGCCGCGCTGGTGGATTACGTGGTGCGCGGCAGCCGCCTGTACCAGACGCTGATGCTGCTGCCGTACGCCGTCGCTCCGGCCGTGGCGGCCGTGCTGTGGATCTTCCTGTTTAACCCCGGCCGCGGGTTGATCACCCATTTTCTGGCAGAGCTGGGTTACGACTGGAACCACGCCCAGCACAGCGGGCAGGCGATGTTCCTGGTGGTGTTCGCCTCGGTGTGGAAGCAGATTAGCTATAACTTCCTGTTCTTCTTTGCCGCGCTGCAGTCCATCCCGCGCTCGCTGGTGGAGGCCGCCGCCATTGACGGCGCAGGCCCGATCCGCCGCTTCTTCAGGCTGTCGCTGCCGCTGATTGCCCCGGTGAGTTTCTTCCTGCTGGTGGTCAACCTCGTGTACGCCTTCTTCGACACCTTCCCGGTGATCGACGCGGCGACCGCGGGCGGACCGGTGCAGGCGACCACCACACTGATTTATAAAATCTACCGCGAAGGCTTTGCCGGTCTGGATCTTTCGGCCTCTGCCGCCCAGTCGGTGGTGCTGATGTTCCTCGTCATCATCCTGACGGTGGTGCAGTTCCGCTATGTTGAAAGTAAGGTGCGCTACCAATGATTGAGAACCGTCGCGGGCTGACGATTTTCAGCCATACCATGCTGATTCTGGGCATTCTCGTCATCCTGTTCCCGCTGTACGTGGCGTTTGTCGCCGCCACGCTGGACACCAGGGCGGTGTTCGACACGCCGATGACGCTGATCCCGGGCACGCACCTCTTCGAGAACATGAAGACCATCTGGACCCAGGGCGTGGGCGCCAACAGCGCGCCGTTCTGGCTGATGATGCTCAACAGCTTCATCATGGCGTTCGGCATTACGGTGGGCAAAATTACCGTGTCGATGCTCTCGGCCTTCGCCATCGTCTGGTTCCGCTTTCCGCTGCGTAACCTGTTCTTCTGGATGATATTTATCACCCTGATGCTGCCGGTGGAGGTACGTATCTTTCCCACGGTAGAGGTAATCGCCAACCTGAAGATGCTCGACAGCTACGCGGGCTTAACCCTGCCGCTGATGGCCTCCGCGACCGCCACCTTCCTGTTCCGCCAGTTCTTTATGACCCTGCCGGACGAGCTGATTGAGGCCGCGCGCATTGACGGCGCCTCGCCGATGCGCTTCTTCCGCGACATCGTGCTGCCGCTGTCGAAAACCAACCTCGCGGCGCTGTTTGTGATCACCTTTATCTACGGCTGGAACCAGTACCTGTGGCCGCTGCTGATTATTCAGGACGTCAACCTCGGCACCGCCGTGGCGGGCATCAAGGGCATGATCGCCACCGGCGAAGGCACCACCCTCTGGAACCAGGTGATGGCGGCGATGCTGCTCACCCTTATCCCCCCGGTCGTTATCGTTTTAGCCATGCAGCGTGCGTTTGTGCGTGGTTTAGTGGACAGTGAGAAATAAGATGGCAGGTTTAAAACTTCAGGCAGTCACCAAAAGCTGGGATGGTAAAACCCAGGTCATTCAGCCGCTCACCCTCGACGTGGCGGACGGAGAATTTATCGTGATGGTCGGCCCGTCCGGCTGCGGCAAATCGACGCTGCTGCGCATGGTGGCGGGGCTTGAACGCGTTACCTCTGGCGATATCTGGATCGACCGCCAGCGCGTCACCGAGATGGAGCCAAAAGATCGCGGCATCGCGATGGTGTTCCAGAACTACGCTCTCTATCCGCACATGAGCGTGGAGGAGAACATGGCGTGGGGGCTGAAAATTCGCGGGATGGGCAAAGGCCATATTGAGGCACGGGTGAAAGAGGCGGCGCGCATTCTGGAGCTGGACGGCCTGCTCAAGCGCCGCCCGCGCGAACTCTCCGGCGGCCAGCGCCAGCGCGTGGCGATGGGGCGCGCCATCGTGCGCGATCCGGCGGTGTTCCTGTTCGACGAACCGCTCTCGAACCTCGACGCCAAGCTGCGCGTGCAGATGCGCCTGGAGCTGCAGCAGCTGCACCGCCGTCTGAAAACCACCTCCCTGTACGTAACCCACGATCAGGTTGAAGCCATGACCCTCGCCCAGCGGGTGATGGTGATGAATAAAGGCGTTGCCGAACAGATTGGCACGCCGGTGGAGGTGTACGAAAAACCGGCCAGCCGCTTCGTGGCGAGCTTTATCGGCAGCCCGGCGATGAACCTGCTGGACGGGCGAATCAATAGTGCGGGAACCCACTTTGAACTGGAAAGCGGGATGGCATTGCCCGTCAACTGGTACTATCGTGGCTACGCCGGGCGTAAGATGACGCTCGGTATCCGCCCGGAGCATATTGGTTTAACCTCTCAGGCGGAGGGCGGCGTGCCGCTGGTGATGGACACGCTGGAGATGCTGGGCGCGGACAACCTGGCGCACGGACGCTGGGGCGAGCAAAAGCTGGTGGTGCGTCTGCCGCATCAGGAGCGCCCGAAAGCAGGCAGCACGCTGTGGCTGCATATGCCGGAAAATCACCTGCACTTATTTGATGGTGAAACAGGACAACGAGTATGAGCAACTGGCCTTATCCCCGCATCGTCGCCCACCGTGGCGGCGGTAAGCTGGCGCCGGAAAACACCCTGGCGGCAATTGACGCTGGCGCACGCTTCGGCCACACGATGATCGAGTTTGACGCCAAGCTGTCGAAAGACGGCGAAATATTTCTGCTGCATGACGACAACCTTGAACGCACCAGCAACGGCTGGGGCGTGGCGGGTGAACTGCCGTGGCGCGATCTGCTGAAGGTGGACGCCGGAAGCTGGTACAGCAGCGAATTTAAGGGCGAGCCGCTGCCGCTGCTGGCGGAAGTGGCGGACCGCTGTCGTCAGCACGGCATGATGGCCAATATCGAAATCAAACCGACCACCGGCACCGGGCCGCTGACGGGCAAAGTCATCGCGCTGGCCGCGCGCGAGCTGTGGGAAGGGATGACCGCGCCGCTGCTGTCATCGTTTGACGTTGACGCGCTGGCAGCGGCGCAGGAAGCGGCACCGGAGCTGCCCCGCGGGCTGCTGCTGGACGAGTGGCGCGAGGACTGGCGCGAGCTGACGACCCGCTTAGGCTGCGTGTCGATCCACCTCAACCACAAGCTGCTGGATGAGGCGCGCGTGACGGCGCTGAAGGCGGCCGGTCTGCGCATTCTGGTGTATACCGTCAACAAACCCCAGCGCGCGGCCGAACTGCTGCGCTGGGGCGTGGACAGCATCTGCACCGATGAGATTGATCGGATCGGGCCGAACTTTACTTATTAAGCATGCTGCCGTTCTGCTGGGTCGGCAGCATATGCTGCTGACCGCCGCTTTGCGACATTCCGCCTCCTAACATCCCGCCGTTTGAATTGGGCAGCGGCTGCTCGCGCATCTGGCCCTGCTGGACGCGCTGGGTGTTGGCGTTCATCTGGCTTTGCAGGTGCTGCTGCTGCACCTGCGTCTGCGTTTTTAACTGCTGATTGAGCATTCCTTTCTGCTGCTGTTGCTGGTTCATCATCTCGGTCTGCATGCGCTGCTGGCTCGGGATCACGTAGCCCGGCTGGTTCGGGTTGTTCAGCGTGTTGAGCGGCTGTGCGAGCGCGGCGAACGGGAGCAGCACGATCAGGATCGGTAATCGTTTCATGGTTATCTCCTCCTTTGAGGCTTCTCTTAAGTTTACTCCGATTCCACCATAACGATGATTTTTTAGGAGTTGTGAACCAGGCTTAAGCGGGGAATATGGGCCCCTTCACCTGGAGAACAATAATGATGAAACCAACCTTTTTGCGCTGGGTTGCCATCGCTGCGCTGATGGCAGGGGGTACATTTACCGTGGCGGCCAATCCGCCCGCCGCGCCTCCGGTGTCGTACGGCGTGGAGGAGGACGTTTTCCACCCCGTGCGGGCGACGCACGGCATGGTGGCCTCGGTTGACGCGCTGGCGACGCAGGTGGGCGTTGATATTCTTAAGCAGGGGGGCAACGCGGTGGATGCGGCGGTCGCGGTAGGGTACGCGCTGGCCGTAACGCACCCGCAGGCGGGGAATCTGGGCGGCGGCGGGTTTATGCTGCTGCGCACCAAAGACGGCAAAACCACGGCCATCGACTTCCGCGAAATGGCGCCCGGCCAGGCCACGCGCGATATGTTCCTCGACGATCAGGGCAACCCTGACAGCAAAAAATCCCTGACCTCGCACCTTGCGTCCGGCACGCCGGGCACCGTTGCGGGCTTCTCGCTGGCGCTGGAAAAATACGGCACCATGCCGCTGAACAAGGTGGTCCAGCCTGCCATTAAGCTGGCGCGCGACGGCTTCGTGGTCAACGACGCGCTGGCGGACGATCTCAAAACCTACGGCAGCGAAGTCATTCCGAACCATGAAAACAGCAAAGCTATTTTCTGGAAAGACGGCGAGCCGCTGAAGAAGGGCGACAGGCTGGTGCAGAAGAACCTGGCAACCAGCCTGGAGCGCATTGCGGAGCACGGCCCGGACGCCTTCTATAAAGGGGCGATAGCCGACCAGATTGCCAGTGAAATGCAAAAGAACGGCGGGCTGATTACCAAAGCGGATCTGGCGGAATACAGGGCGGTGGAGCGCGAGCCGATTAGCGGCACCTATCGCGGGTATGAGGTGTTCTCCATGCCGCCGCCGTCGTCCGGCGGTATTCACATCGTGCAGATCCTCAACATTCTTGAAAACTTCGATATGCACAAGTTCGGCTTCGGCAGCGCGGACGCCATGCAGGTAATGGCCGAGGCGGAAAAACGCGCCTACGCGGACCGCTCGGAATACCTTGGTGATCCGGACTTCGTGAAGGTGCCCTGGCAGGCGCTAACCAACAAAGCCTATGCCAAATCCATAGCCGATGGGATCGACATCAACAAGGCGAAGCCGTCGAGCGAGATCCGCCCCGGCAAGCTGGCACCGTATGAAAGCAACCAGACCACGCACTTCTCGGTGGTGGACAAAGACGGTAACGCGGTAGCGGTGACCTATACGCTCAACACCACGTTCGGGACCGGGATAGTGGCGGGCAACAGCGGTATTCTGATGAATAACGAGATGGATGACTTCTCCGCCAAGCCGGGCGTGCCGAACGTGTACGGACTGGTGGGCGGAGACGCCAACGCCGTGGGGCCGAAGAAACGTCCGCTGTCGTCCATGTCGCCCACCATCGTGGTGAAAGACGGCAAAACGTGGCTGGTGACGGGCAGCCCTGGCGGCAGCCGTATTATCACCACCGTGCTGCAAATGGTAGTGAACAGCATTGATTTTGGCATGAACGTGGCGGAAGCGACCAATGCGCCGCGCTTTCACCACCAGTGGCTGCCGGACGAGCTGCGCGTGGAGAAGGGCTTTAGCCCGGATACCCTGAAGCTGCTGGAGCAGCGCGGACAGAAGGTGGCGGTGAAGGAGGCGATGGGCAGCACCCAGAGCATCATGGTCGGGCCGGACGGGGCGCTGTTTGGCGCGTCGGACCCGCGTTCGGTGGATGATTTAACGGCGGGGTATTGAGGGCTCCCCTCACCCTAACCCTCTCCCCATAGGGGAGAGGGGATTGCACGGTGCGGTCTTTTCTCCCTCGCCCCTTTGGGGAGAGGGGTTACTTCATCCGCGCCATATAATACGCGTCCACATACTCACCGTTGCGCAGGGCAAAGCGCTTTCCGGTCCCCTCAATCTCAAAACCGTGCTTTTTGTACACCGCGATTGCCGGTTCGTTATCAACAAACACCGTCAGCTCAATGCGATCGACGCGCAGCCAGTTGTCGCACATATCGATCATGGTGCGCATCAGGGCGCTGGCGACGCCACGGTTTTGCCACTGCGCGCCCACGCTGATGCCAAAATCGGCAACGTGGCTGCGGCGCGGACGTGGCGCAACCGCAAGGCACAGGTGTCCGGCAACGGTGCCGTCGATACAGGCGACCAGCTGTTTAATGCCCGGCTGGTCGGCGAGCCGCTCCTGCCACATCTGCTCTGAGGGATGAGGAACCTGTAGCGTGTTGTGATACACCTCCGGCTGGGCGTGGATCTGACGAATGGCGTCATAATCTTTCGGTTCAGCGTGGCGTATCACTATCTCACTCATTCCTTCATCCTCGGTCAGTTAAAAGTCCCTTCCAACATCAATGACTTTAAATTTCGAGTCAATCGCTATTTTTTGCAAAAAGTGTTGGACAAGTGCGAATGAGAATGATTATTATTGCTCTGCGTTCAGGAAGACCTCTGCGGTAACCTGAAAGCACGACATTGCTCACATTGCTTCCAGTATTACTTTAGCCAGCTTCTAGCTGGCTTTTTTTTGCTTTTTATTTGGCAAGCTCGCACGCTTCAGGTGCGTTAGCAGGGATGTCCTTGATCAGGCCTACGACGTTGTTCTTTTCGATAGCGGCGGGCAGCATCTCGGCAATACCGGAAAAGATCCCCCCTTTTTTAACGGCCAGCGCGCGATAGGAAAGCGTTCCCGTCAGCTCACCGTTTTCGCATATTTCTATGGCGTCACTGTGGCATTCACCGATGACGGTCCCGTCAATAATCAGCTCCCGACAGGTGATGTTTCCCTCAACCCGCCCCCCGCGCATGATTTTGATCAGACTCTGTTCGGAAGCAATGTTGCCGATGAGCTCACCGTGCACGTAGACGTGGCCAGTCGAAACGATATTGCCTTCAACGCGGACGTCAGTCGCAATCACCGTGGTACCGTGCTTCTCGGTGGCGGTAGGTTCTTTCTCCAGGACAGGTGGCGACGGCAGGGGATTTGGCACCTTGATTTCATTCATTTTGTTCTTCTTAAACATAACGTTTCCCAGGTTGATAAGCAGGGGGAGAGTGAAGGCCAGTACAGATAATGCTGCGAAGAGCCATGCGAGTTGCCAGGCGGCATAGCACCAGGCGAGAAGCGCCAGCAGCCAGAAGAGAAGCGCACTGTTTAACGCGAGATATTTCCTTTCCATAGGAATGGGCGCGACTCCCTTCGCGAGCATAGATTTGACCTTCACCTTATCGTGTTTTTTAGCAGCACGGTCAAGGCAACTGCCGCCATTTTAGGATTCTTTAGGTCAAATTTATCGCTATAGTGAAAACAGAAACCTGATAACAAAGGACGGAACCATGACCCTGAACTGTGCATTTATTGGATTTGGTAAAAGCACCACCCGCTATCACCTTCCGTATGTTCTCAACCGCAAAGACAGCTGGCACGTTGCCCATATCTACCGCCGCAGCGCGAAGCCGGAAGAGCAGTCTCCACAGTATTCCCATATTCATTTCACCAGCGATCTTGATGAGGTGCTGGGCGACCCGCAGGTTAAACTGGTCATCGTCTGCACCCATGCCGACAGCCACTTCGACTATGCGAAACGCGCACTGGAAGCGGGTAAAAACGTGCTGGTGGAAAAGCCGTTCACCCCGACCATCGCCGAAGCGAAGGAACTGTTCGCGCTGGCGAAGAGCAAGGGGCTGACCGTCACGCCGTATCAGAACCGCCGCTTTGACAGCTGCTTCCTGACGGCGAAAAAGGCGATAGAGAGCGGCAAGCTCGGCGACATCGTGGAAATGGAAAGCCACTTCGATTACTACCGCCCGGTGGCGGAGACCAAACCCGGCCTGCCGCAGGACGGTTCCTTCTACGGTCTTGGCGTCCACACCATGGACCAGATCATTTCCCTGTTTGGCCGACCGGACCACGTGGCGTACGACATTCGCAGCCTGCGCAATAAAGCCAACCCGGACGACACCTTCGAGGCACAGCTGTTCTACGGTGACCTGAAAGCCATCGTCAAAACCAGCCATCTTGTGAAAATCGACTACCCGAAATTTATCGTTCACGGCACCAGAGGCTCGTTTATCAGGTACGGCATCGACCAGCAGGAGACTAGCCTGAAGGCCAATATCATGCCCGGCGAACCGGGTTTTGCCGCAGACGATTCCGTCGGCGTGCTCGAGTATGTGAACGATGAGGGCGTAACGGTCAGAGAAGAGCTGAAGCCCGAAGCCGGTGACTATGGCCGCGTCTACGATGCGCTGTATGAAACCCTCACCAACGGCGCGCCGAATTACGTCAAGGAATCTGACGTTCTCACCAACCTGGAAATCCTTGAACGCGCTTTCGAACAGGCGTCTCCTGCCACGATAACCCTTGCCAGATAAGCAAAAACGGCTCCTCTGAACTTGTTCACAAATTTTGAACAGAGGAGTCAATTTTCACCCTCTATGATCCCAGACGGTTTGCGTCCACACTTACTCCATCGAAACGAACTGAGGGTGAAAACAATGATCTACTTACGCAAAGCAAACGAACGTGGTCACGCAAATCATGGCTGGCTGGACTCATGGCATTCATTCTCGTTTGCCGACTATTATGACCCGAACTTCATGGGCTTCTCCGCGCTGCGCGTCATTAACGATGACGTGATTGATGCAGGCCAGGGCTTCGGTACCCACCCGCACAAGGATATGGAAATTTTGACCTACGTGCTGGAAGGGGCGGTTGAGCACCAGGACAGCATGGGCAACAAGGAGCAGGTTCCGGCGGGCGAGTTCCAGATTATGAGCGCGGGCACCGGGGTGCGTCACTCCGAGTACAACCCGAGCAAAACGGAAAAACTGCACCTGTATCAGATCTGGATCATTCCGGAAGAAACCGGCATCACGCCGCGCTACGAGCAGCGCCGCTTCGACGCGAAGCAGGGCAAACAGCTGGTGCTCTCTCCGGATGCGAGAGAAGGTTCCCTGAAGGTGCATCAGGATATGGAACTGTACCGCTGGGCGCTGGCGAAAGACGAACAGTCCGTACACCAGATTGCCGCCAACCGCCGCGTGTGGATCCAGGTGGTGAAGGGCGACGTGACCATTAACGGCACCAAAGCCACAACCGCAGATGGTCTGGCTATCTGGGACGAGCAGGCGCTCTCCGTGCATGCCGACAGCGAAAGCGAAATCCTGCTGTTTGACCTGCCGCCGGTCTAAATAATTTCTCAACCTTCCCTTTAAACGGGGAAGGTTGAGCTTTGTCCGTGATAAACTGAGCAAATCTCTCACTTCAAGATTTCTCAGGACGATGAAAAAGAAACGCCCCGTACTTCAGGATGTCGCCGATCGCGTCGGTGTGACCAAAATGACGGTCAGCCGCTTTTTACGTAACCCGGAACAGGTTTCCGTCGCGTTGCGTGGCAAGATTGCCGCAGCCCTTGATGAACTGGGTTATATCCCCAACCGCGCACCCGATATTCTCTCCAATGCGACCAGCCGTGCGGTGGGCGTCCTGCTTCCTTCCTTAACTAACCAGGTTTTCGCCGAAGTGCTGCGCGGTATCGAAAGCGTCACCGATGCGTTTGGTTATCAGACCATGCTCGCGCACTATGGGTACAAGCCGGAACTGGAGGAAGAACGACTTGAATCGATGCTCTCCTGGAACATCGATGGTCTAATTTTAACGGAGCGTACCCACACTGCCCGCACGCTGAAAATGATCGAAGTGGCGGGCATTCCGGTGGTGGAGCTGATGGACAGCCAGTCGCCGTGCCTCGACATTGCCGTTGGTTTCGATAACTTCGAAGCGGCGCGGCAGATGACCGCGGCCATCATCGCCCGCGGCCACCGGCACATCGCTTACCTGGGTGCACGTCTGGATGAACGTACTATCATCAAACAGAAAGGATACGAGCAGGCGATGCTCGACGCCGGTTTGATCCCGTACAGCGTGATGGTGGAGCAATCCTCATCCTACACCTCGGGTATTGAGCTGATGCGCCAGGCGCGACGCGAGTATCCGCAACTGGACGGTATTTTCTGTACCAACGATGACCTTGCGGTCGGCGCGGCGTTTGAGTGCCAGCGTCTGGGGCTGAAGATCCCTGACGATATGGCGATTGCCGGCTTCCACGGCCACGACATTGGTCAGGTGATGGAGCCGCGCCTGGCGAGCGTCCTGACCCCGCGTGAACGCATGGGCCGCATCGGTGCAGAACGCCTGCTGGCGCGCATTCGTGGTGAGGCAGTTACCCCTAAAATGTTAGATTTAGGTTTCACCTTGTCACCGGGTGGATCTATTTAATCCGACAAATTTGAAGTAGCTCACACTTATTCACTTCGCGCACGTTTGGATATTGCTTCTCTTTTGCCCCGGCAGGACAATGTTACCGATAACTGTTACCCGTAACAATTGACTGAGGGACACCCTTTGAGCACGACTAATCACGATCACCACGTTTACGTCCTGATGGGCGTGTCCGGTAGCGGTAAATCTGCCGTGGCGAGCGAAGTGGCGCATCAACTCCAGGCTGCGTTTCTTGATGGCGACTTCCTCCATCCGCGCAGCAACATCACCAAAATGGCTGCCGGCGAGCCGCTGAACGACGACGATCGCAAACCGTGGCTGCAGGCGCTGAATGACGCCGCGTTCGCGATGCAGCGTACCAACAAAGTTTCCCTGATCGTCTGCTCCGCGCTGAAAAAAACCTATCGCGACCTGCTGCGCGACGGCAACCCGAACCTCTCCTTCATCTATCTGAAGGGTGATTTTGAGGTGATTGAAAGCCGTCTGAAGGCGCGTAAGGGTCACTTCTTCAAAACCCAGATGCTGGTGACGCAGTTCGAAGCGCTGCAGGAGCCGGGTGCTGACGAGCAGGATGTCCTGGTGGTTGATATCGATCAGCCGCTGGAAGGTGTTGTAGCCAGCACCATCGAGGTTATCAATAAAAGGCAATAAGTTTTGAGTACATTAACGCTTGTTTTGACAGCAGTGGGTTCCGTTTTACTGCTGCTGTTTTTAGTGATGAAGGCGCGTATGCACGCTTTCGTTGCTTTGATGGTGGTTTCTATTGGTGCAGGTCTCTTTTCCGGCATGCCGCTCGACAAGATCGCCGCGACGATGGAAAAAGGGATGGGCGGCACGCTGGGCTTCCTGGCCATTGTGGTCGCGCTGGGCGCGATGTTTGGCAAGATCCTGCACGAGACGGGCGCGGTCGACCAGATTGCCGTCAAGATGCTGAAATCCTTCGGCCACAGCCGCGCGCATTACGCGATTGGCCTCGCTGGCCTGATTTGCGCGCTGCCGCTGTTCTTTGAGGTGGCCGTGGTGCTGCTGATTAGCGTAGCGTTCTCCATGGCGCGCCATACCGGCACTAACCTTGTGAAGCTGGTCATTCCGCTGTTTGCGGGCGTGGCGGCAGCCGCGGCGTTTCTGCTGCCGGGGCCTGCGCCGATGCTGCTGGCTTCCCAGATGCACGCCGACTTTGGCTGGATGATCCTGATTGGCCTGTGCGCGGCAATCCCGGGGATGATTATCGCCGGTCCGCTGTGGGGCAACTTCATCAGCCGCTACGTCGAGCTGCACATTCCTGACGACATCACCGAGCCGCACCTGGGCGAGGGCAAAATGCCGTCCTTCGGCTTCAGCCTGTCGCTGATCCTGCTCCCGCTGGTGCTGGTAGGGCTGAAAACCATTGCCGCCCGCTTTGTGCCTGAAGGCTCTACCGCCTATGAATGGTTTGAGTTTATCGGTCATCCGTTTACCGCGATCCTGGTGGCGTGTCTGGTGGCAATTTACGGCCTGGCGATGCGTCAGGGCATGCCAAAAGACCGCGTGATGGAGATTTGCGGTGCTGCGCTCCAGCCTGCGGGCATCATTCTGCTGGTGATCGGTGCCGGTGGCGTGTTCAAACAGGTGCTGGTGGATTCCGGCGTGGGTCCTGCTCTGGGTGAAGCGCTGACCGGAATGGGCCTGCCGATTGCGGTCACCTGCTTCGTGCTGGCCGCGGCGGTACGTATCATTCAGGGCTCCGCGACCGTGGCCTGCTTAACGGCCGTAGGCCTGGTGATGCCGGTGATTGAACAGCTGAACTACTCCGGTGCGCAGATGGCGGCGCTGTCTATCTGTATCGCGGGTGGTTCGATTGTGGTATCCCACGTGAACGACGCAGGCTTCTGGCTGTTCGGTAAATTTACCGGCGCGACCGAAGCGCAAACCCTGAAAACCTGGACGCTGATGGAAACCATCCTCGGCACGACGGGTGCGATTGTCGGGATGATTGCGTTTACGCTGCTGAGCTAACCCGGTTTTCTCCCTCTCCCTGTGGGAGAGGGGTGGGGTGAGGGCAACAGGCCGCAGAGATCTTATTTTGTCGGGTGGCGGCTTCGCCTTACCCGACCTAAAAGTCACTCCGGTTTTCTCCCTCTCCCACGGGGAGAGGGAGCAACCACTAAAAACGGCAATCAAGGATTGCCGTTTTGCTTTTACCTAGCCCTTCATCCACGCCCGTATCCCGTCCAGGAACATCTGCGTCGCCATCATCACCAGAATCAGCCCCATCAGACGCTCCAGCGCGTTCACCCCTTTTTCGCCCAGCAGGCGCAGGAACAGCGACGACTGCAGCAGGATGATAAACGTGCCGCCCCAGGCGATCAGCAGGGCAATGACCAGGTGGCTCATCTGATTCGGGTACTGATGCGACAGCAGCATCAGCGTCGCCAGAATCGTTGGCCCTGCAACCAGGGGAATCGCAAGCGGCACGATAAACGGCTCTTCACCCGCAGGCAGGCCGCTGCTGCTGCCTTCCGCGCTCGGGAAAATCATCTTAATGGCAATCAGGAACAGAATAATCCCGCCGGAAATCGAAACCGTTTCAGCGCGCAGGTTCAGGAACGCGAGGATTTTTTCACCGGCGAACAGGAAGATGAACATCACCACCAGGGCGATGAGCAGCTCGCGGATCATGATCGCCCGGCGGCGCTTCGGCTCGGTGTGTTTCAGCACCGACATGAAGATCGGCAGGTTTCCGAGTGGATCCATAATCAGGATCAATAAAACCGCGGCGGAAATGATTTCACTCATCTTTAAATTATCCCTGAGTCTTAGTAGTGTTATTCCGATGATTAGCACTTTTTCTGATAGCCGGGCAATCATCGATTAATTTCGCTTGCGACTTTGGCAGCATTTTGTAATGTGAAGCATATCCCAGTTCAATACTGGCTTGCACAATCAGCACACACCCCTTGCAGGAAAAAAATGCTATGAAAAACGTTGGTTTTATCGGCTGGCGCGGTATGGTCGGCTCTGTACTCATGCAACGCATGGTTGAAGAGCGCGATTTCGACGCCATCCGCCCGGTCTTCTTCTCTACTTCACAGCTCGGCCAGGCTGCACCGTCCTTTGGTGGTACCACAGGCACGTTGCAGGATGCTTACGATCTGGAAGCGCTGAAGGCACTCGACATTATTGTGACCTGCCAGGGCGGCGATTATACCAACGATATTTATCCGAAGCTGCGTGAAAGCGGCTGGCAGGGCTACTGGATTGACGCGGCCTCTTCGCTTCGCATGAAAGACGATGCCATCATCATTCTCGACCCGGTTAACCAGGACGTCATCACCGACGGCCTGAACAACGGCGTGAAAACCTTTGTCGGCGGTAACTGCACCGTCAGCCTGATGCTGATGTCCCTCGGCGGCCTGTTCGCCCAGGATCTGGTGGAGTGGGTCTCCGTGGCGACCTACCAGGCGGCATCCGGCGGCGGCGCGCGCCATATGCGCGAGCTGCTGACGCAGATGGGCCAGCTGCACCAGAGCGTTGCGACCGAGCTGGCCGATCCGGCTTCCGCGATTCTGGACATCGAGCGCAAAGTCACCCAGCTGACCCGCAGCGGCGAGCTGCCGGTCGATAACTTTGGCGTACCGCTGGCCGGCGGTCTGATCCCGTGGATCGACAAACAGCTGGATAACGGCCAGACCCGCGAAGAGTGGAAGGGCCAGGCTGAGACCAACAAAATCCTCGCTACCGCGAACGCCATTCCGGTTGACGGCCTGTGCGTGCGTATCGGCGCGCTGCGCTGCCACAGCCAGGCCTTCACCATTAAACTGAAAAAAGATGTGTCTATTCCGACCGTGGAAGAGCTGCTCGCCGCACACAACCCGTGGGCGAAAGTGGTGCCAAACGATCGTGATATCACCATGCGCGAACTGACTCCGGCAGCCGTCACCGGCACGCTGACCACGCCGGTTGGCCGTCTGCGTAAGCTGAACATGGGCCCGGAGTACCTCTCCGCGTTCACCGTTGGCGACCAGCTGCTGTGGGGTGCCGCCGAGCCGCTGCGCCGCATGCTGCGCCAGCTGGCGTAATACTTTGTTAAACACGGGGGGTGATTATCGCCCCCCTTTTTGTGCGTACTACATGGAGTAAAACGCAGATGTCTTATTTTTTATCAGGAGGAACCTCGTCGTTGGCTATGCTTTAAGGAAGATTTATTTCTCACCTGAGGGTAGGACGGAGCAGAGAGGATGAGCTGCACCGTTTAGGTCACATTAAAAGTCGTCCCGGAGCGAGTAAAAAGGGCGACATAAAAAAACAGGATGAATACCATGTCCGATCGTATTTCGAGAGACGTGATTAATGCGCTTATTGCGGGTCATTTTGCCGACCCCTTTTCTGTGCTAGGGATGCACCGTACAGAGGCCGGGCTGGAAGTTCGCGCGCTGTTACCGGATGCAACAGAAGTATGGGTTATCGAACCCAAAACCGGCCGCAAGGTGGGTAATCTGGAATGCCTCGACTCGCGTGGCTTCTTCTCAGGCGTCATGCCTCGTCGTAAAAACCCCTTTCGTTATCAGCTTGCCGTCATCTGGCACGGTCAGCAGAACCTGATTGACGACCCCTATAGCTTTGGTCCGCTCTTAAAAGAGATGGATGCCTGGCTGCTGTCCGAAGGCACCCATCTGCGGCCTTATGAAACGCTGGGTGCCCATGCGGATACCATGGATGGTATTACCGGCACGCGGTTTGCCGTATGGGCGCCAAACGCCCGGCGCGTCTCCGTCGTCGGGCAGTTCAACTACTGGGACGGCCGCCGCCACCCCATGCGCCTGCGCCGGGAAACCGGCATCTGGGAGCTGTTTATCCCCGGGGCGCATAACGGTCAGCTCTACAAGTTCGAGATGATCGATGCCAACGGCAAGCTGCGTATTAAATCTGACCCGTACGCCTTTGAAGCGGAGCTGCGCCCGAATACTGCCTCGCTTATTTGCGGCCTGCCGGAGAAGGTGGTCCAGACGGAGGAGCGCAAGCAGGCCAACCGCTTCGACGCGCCGATCTCCGTTTATGAGGTGCATCTCGGCTCCTGGCGCCGCCACACCGATGACAACTTCTGGCTGAGCTATCGTGAGCTGGCTGACCAGCTGGTACCGTACGCCAAATGGATGGGCTTTACCCATCTGGAGCTGCTGCCGATCAACGAACACCCCTTCGACGGAAGCTGGGGCTATCAGCCCACCGGAATGTACGCGCCTACCCGCCGCTTCGGCACGCGCGATGACTTCCGCTATTTCGTTGATGCCGCGCACGCCGCTGGCCTGAACGTCATTCTCGACTGGGTGCCGGGCCACTTCCCGTCGGATGATTTTGCGCTGGCCGAGTTCGACGGCACGAAGCTGTACGAGCACAGCGACCCGCGCGAAGGCTATCACCAGGACTGGAATACGCTGATCTACAACTACGGGCGGCGTGAGGTAGCGAACTACCTGGTCGGGAACGCGCTCTACTGGATCGAGCGCTTCGGCATTGATGCCCTGCGCGTGGATGCGGTGGCGTCGATGATCTATCGCGACTATAGCCGCAAAGAGGGCGAGTGGATCCCGAACGAGTATGGCGGTCGCGAGAACCTGGAAGCGATTGAGTTTCTGCGCAACACCAACCGCATTATCGGCGAGCAGGTCGACGGTGCCGTGACCATGGCGGAAGAGTCCACCGACTTCCCGGGCGTTTCGCGTCCGCCGTCAACGGGCGGCCTGGGCTTCTGGTACAAGTGGAACCTTGGCTGGATGCACGACACGCTCGACTACATGAAGCTCGATCCGGTTTATCGTCAGTATCATCACGACAAGCTCACCTTCGGGCTGCTCTACAACTACACCGAAAACTTCATGCTGCCGCTGTCGCACGATGAAGTGGTGCACGGCAAAAAATCCATTCTCGACCGCATGCCGGGCGACGCGTGGCAGAAGTTTGCCAACCTGCGTGCCTACTACGGCTGGATGTTTGCCTTCCCGGGCAAAAAGCTGCTGTTTATGGGCAACGAGTTTGCCCAGGGGCGCGAATGGAACCACGACTCCAGCCTCGACTGGCATCTGCTGGAAGGCGCTGACAACTGGCACCACGGCGTGCAGCGTCTGGTCCGCGATCTGAACCTGACCTACCGCCATCACAAAGCGCTGCACGAGCTGGATTTCGATCCGTATGGCTTTGAGTGGCTGGTGGTGGACGACCACGCGCGCTCGGTGTTTGTCTTTGTGCGTCGTGACAAAGCGGGTAACGAGATCGTCGTTGCCAGCAACTTCACGCCGGTGCCGCGTGAGCACTACCGCTTCGGCATTAACCAGCCGGGCAAATGGCGCGAAATTCTCAATACCGACTCCATGCACTACCACGGCAGCAACGCCGGTAACGGTGGCCTGGTGCAGAGCGACGCCATCGAAAGCCACGGTCGTCCGAACTCCCTCAGTCTGACGCTGCCGCCGCTTAGCACCATCTGGCTGGTGCGGGAGGGAGAATGACGCAGCTTACGGCAGGTAAACCCGAACCGCTCGGGGCGAGTTTTGACGGAAAGGGGGTGAACTTCACGCTCTTTTCTGCTCACGCGGAGCGGGTGGAACTCTGTGTGTTTGACGGGGAAGGTAACGAGCATCGTTACGATTTACCGGCGCGCACGGGAGATACCTGGCATGGCTACCTGGCCGGAGGACGGCCGGGGATGCACTACGGTTTTCGCGTTCACGGTCCCTGGGCGCCTTCTCAGGGGCACTGGTTTAACCCGGCGAAGCTGCTGATTGACCCGTGTGCCCACCGCGTGGACGGCGAGTTTAAAGACGACCCGCTGTTCCACGTCGGCTACGGTGAACCCGACCACCGCGACAGCGCGTCCGTCGCGCCCAAAAGCGTGGTGGTGCACGATCTCTACGACTGGGAAGACGATGCCCCGCCGCGCACGCCGTGGGGCAATACCGTCATTTATGAAGCTCACGTCAAAGGGCTGACGTATCTGCACCCGTCGATCCCGAAAGAGATGCGCGGCACCTATAAGGCGCTTGGGCATCCGACGATGGTCGCCTACCTGAAGCAGCTGGGCATTACCGCGCTGGAGCTGCTGCCGGTGGCGCATTTCGCCAGCGAGCCGCGCCTTCAGCGTCTTGGGTTAAGCAACTACTGGGGCTACAACCCGCTGGCGATGTTCGCCCTTGACCCGCGCTACGCCGTGCATCCGGAGAAGGCGGGGGATGAGTTTCGCGACGCGGTGAAGGCGCTTCACGCGGCGGGAATTGAGGTCATTCTCGACGTGGTGTTAAACCACAGCGCGGAAAGCGATCTGGACGGCCCGACGCTCTCACAGCGCGGAATCGATAACCGTAGCTATTATTGGATCAGGGAAGACGGCGACTACGAGAACTGGACCGGCTGTGGTAACACCCTCAACCTAAGCCATCCGGCAGTCACGCATTACGCGTACGAGTGCCTGAAGTACTGGGTTGAGACGTTCCACGTGGACGGCTTTCGTTTTGACCTGGCGCCGGTGATGGGGCGTACTCCGGCATTCAGCCAGCAGGCGCCGCTGTTTGAGGCGATAAAAAACTGCCCGGTACTTTCACAGGTGAAGCTCATCGCGGAGCCGTGGGATATCGGCGAGGGCGGTTACCAGGTGGGCAACTTCCCGCCGCTGTTTGCCGAGTGGAACGACCACTTCCGCGACGCCGTCCGCCGCTTCTGGCTGGCGCGCGATCTGTCGCTGGGAGAGTTCGCCAGCCGCTTTGCCGGCTCCAGCGATCTCTTTAAGCGTGACGGAAAACGTCCGTCGGCCACCGTCAATCTGGTGACGGCGCACGACGGTTTCACGCTGCGCGACTGCGTTTGTTTCAATCAGAAACACAATGAGGCAAACGGCGAGGAGAATCGCGATGGCACTAACAATAACCATAGCTTCAATCATGGTATAGAAGGGTTAGGCGGAAGTCTGGACGTGATCGAGCGGCGACGCGCCAGCGTTCATGCGCTGCTGACGACGCTTTTGCTGTCGCAGGGCACGCCGATGCTGCTGGCGGGCGATGAGCACGGCCATAGCCAGCACGGCAACAACAACGCCTATTGCCAGGACAACACCCTGACCTGGCTCGACTGGGGAGAAGCGAACAGCGGGTTGATCCATTTCACCGCGGCGCTGATCCATCTTCGCCAGCACATTCCCGCGCTTACCGCCGACAGCTGGTGGGAAGAGGGCGACGGCAACGTTCGCTGGCTGAATCAAGACGCGCAACCGTTAAGCGCGCAAGAGTGGCAACACGGCGTACCGCGCCTGCAGATCCTGCTTTCGGATCGCTGGCTGGTCACGCTCAACGCGACGGATGACGTCGCAGAGATTGTTTTACCTGACGGGGAATGGCGAGCCGTTCCTCCCTTTGCCGGAGCGGATAATCCGGTAGTTATGGCTGTCTGGCACGGGCCTGCGCACGGAGTGTGCGTATTCCAAAGATGATAAAAAAGGAGTTAGTCATGGTTAGATTAGAGAAGAACGATCCGTTAATGTTGGCACGCCAGCTACCATTAAAAACAGTTGCCCTGATACTCGCGGGCGGGCGCGGTACCCGTCTGAAAGATTTGACCATCAAGCGCGCCAAGCCGGCTGTTCACTTTGGTGGTAAGTTTCGTATTATCGATTTTGCACTCTCCAACTGCCTGAACTCAGGCATTCGCCGTATTGGCGTCATTACGCAGTATCAGTCGCACACGCTGGTGCAACACATTCAGCACGGCTGGTCATTCTTCAGCGAAGAGATGAACGAGTTTGTCGATCTGCTTCCCGCTCAGCAGCGCGTTCACGGGGAAAACTGGTACCGCGGCACGGCGGATGCCGTAACCCAAAACCTCGACATCATTCGCCGCTACAACGCGGAATACATCGTGATCCTCGCGGGTGACCACATCTACAAGCAGGATTACTCCCACATGCTGATCGACCATGTGGAAAAAGGGGCGCGATGCACCGTGGCGTGTTTGCCCGTGCCCGTTGCTGAAGCAACCGCCTTTGGCGTGATGCACGTGGATGCGGACGACAAGATTATCGACTTTGTCGAAAAGCCGTCGAACCCGCCAACCATGCCGGGGGACGACACCAAATCGCTCGCCAGCATGGGGATCTATGTCTTTGATGCAGATTATCTTTATGAGCTGCTGGAAGAAGACGACAAAGACGAGAACTCCAGCCACGATTTCGGCAAAGACATTATCCCGAAAATCACCAAAGCTGGCATGGCGTATGCACACCCCTTCCCGCTGTCCTGCGTGCAGTCCGATCCTAATGCGGAACCTTACTGGCGCGACGTGGGAACCCTGGAAGCGTACTGGAAAGCCAACCTCGATCTGGCATCCGTAACGCCCGAGCTGGACATGTACGACCAGAACTGGCCGATTCGCACCCATATGGAATCGCTGCCGCCCGCGAAGTTCGTGCAGGACCGTTCCGGCAGCCACGGCATGACGCTGAACTCGCTGGTTTCTGGCGGGTGCATTATTTCCGGTTCGGTGGTGGTGCAGTCCGTGCTGTTCCCGCGCGTGCGTATAAACTCATTCTGTAATATCGATTCGGCCGTTCTGCTGCCGGATGTCTGGGTAGGACGCTCGTGTCGTCTGCGTCGTTGCGTAATCGACCGTGCCTGCGTCATTCCTGAGGGGATGGTGATTGGCGAAAACGCGGAAGAAGATGCGCGTCGTTTCTACCGTTCGGAAGAGGGGATCGTGTTAGTAACACGGGAAATGTTGCGGAAGCTGCAAATCAAACAGGAGCGATGATGCAGGTTTTACACGTATGTTCTGAGATGTTCCCGTTGTTAAAAACGGGCGGACTGGCGGATGTTCTTGGGGCACTACCGGCGGCGCAAATTGCCGGAGGGGTAGATACCCGCGTGTTGTTGCCCGCTTTTCCGGATATCCGACGCGGTATTCCTGATGCAAAGGTTGTTAGCCGCCGTGAAACCTTCGCGGGACGTATCACCCTGCTGTTTGGACACTACAATGGCGTAGGGATTTACCTGATTGACGCGCCACATTTATACAACCGACCGGGCAGCCCGTATCACGATACCAACCTGTTCGCCTATACCGACAACGTGCTGCGCTTTGCGCTGCTCGGCTGGGTGGGCGCAGAGATGGCGGTCGGGCTGGATCCGTTCTGGCGTCCTGACGTGGTGCACGCGCACGACTGGCATGCCGGGCTTGCGCCCGCGTATCTGGCGGCGAAAGGCCATCCGGCCAGGTCGGTGTTTACGGTGCACAACCTGGCGTATCAGGGCATGTATTACGCCCATCATATGAATGACATCGATCTGCCATGGTCGTTCTTTAACATGCACGGGCTGGAGTTTAACGGGCAGATTTCGTTCCTGAAGGCGGGGCTGTACTACGCCGACCACATTACGGCGGTTAGCCCCACCTATGCGCGAGAAATCACCCAGCCGGAGTTTGGCTACGGCATGGAAGGCCTGCTGCAGCAGCGCCATCGTGAAGGTCGCCTGTCGGGCATCCTGAACGGCGTGGATGAGCAGATCTGGAACCCGGAAACCGATCTTCTGCTGGCGGCGCGCTACGGGCGCGACTCGGTGGAAGATAAAGCGGAAAACAAGCGTCAGCTGCAGATTGCGATGGGGCTGAAGGTCAACGACAAGGTGCCGCTGTTTGCGGTGGTCAGCCGCCTGACCAGCCAGAAAGGGCTGGATCTGGTGCTGGAGGCGCTGCCGGGGCTACTGGAGCAGGGCGGCCAGCTGGCGCTGCTCGGCGCGGGCGACCCGGTGTTGCAGGAAGGCTTCCTGGCGGCCGCGGCGGAACATCCGGGGCAGGTGGGCGTACAGATTGGCTATCACGAAGCGTTTTCCCACCGCATCATGGGCGGTGCGGACGTCATTCTGGTACCGAGCCGATTCGAACCCTGCGGCCTGACGCAGCTCTATGGCCTGAAATACGGCACGCTGCCGCTGGTGCGGCGCACGGGCGGGCTGGCGGATACGGTGTCGGATAGTTCTCTGGAGAACCTGGCGGACGGTATCGCCAGCGGGTTCGTCTTTGAGGACAGTAATGCCTGGTCGCTGCTACGTGCGATCCGGCGCGCTTTCGTCTTGTGGTCCCGTCCATCCCTCTGGCGTTACGTGCAGCGTCAGGCGATGTCCATGGACTTTGGCTGGCACGTTGCGGCGCAGTCCTACCGCGACCTTTATCAACGCTTGATGTAACGAGGCGAAGTTACTGATATGAATGCTCCATTTACCTACTCTTCACCCACGCTCAGCGTTGAGGCGTTAAAGCACTCCATCGCCTATAAGCTGATGTTTACCATCGGAAAAGATCCCGTTATTGCCAACAAGCACGAATGGCTGAACGCCACGCTGTTTGCGGTGCGTGACCGTATGGTTGAACGCTGGCTGCGCTCCAACCGCGCCCAGCTGTCGCAGGAGACGCGACAGGTGTACTACCTGTCGATGGAATTTCTGATTGGCCGCACCCTCTCCAACGCGCTGCTGTCGCTCGGTATTTACGACGACGTTAAAAACGCGCTGGAAGAGATGGGGCTGGATTTAGAAGAGCTGATTGACGAAGAGAACGACCCGGGGCTGGGTAACGGCGGTCTCGGGCGTCTTGCCGCCTGCTTCCTTGATTCGCTGGCGACGCTGGCGCTGCCGGGACGCGGGTACGGTATTCGCTACGACTACGGCATGTTCAAGCAGAACATCGTTGATGGCCGTCAGAAAGAGTCGCCGGACTACTGGCTGGAATACGGTAACCCGTGGGAGTTCAAGCGCCACAATACGCGCTATAAGGTGCGTTTTGGCGGGCGCATTCAGCAGGAAGGGAAAAAATCCCGCTGGGTGGAAACCGAAGAGATCCTCGCCGTTGCCTATGACCAGATCATCCCCGGCTACGACACCGACGCGACCAATACGCTGCGTCTGTGGAACGCGCAGGCCAGTAGCGAGATCAACCTGGGTAAATTTAACCAGGGCGACTACTTCGCGGCGGTTGAAGATAAAAACCACTCCGAGAACGTCTCCCGCGTGCTCTACCCGGATGACTCGACCTACTCGGGCCGCGAGCTGCGCCTGCGCCAGGAGTATTTCCTCGTCTCGGCAACGATTCAGGATATCCTCAGCCGTCACTATCAGCTGCACAAAACCTACGCGAATCTGGCAGAGAAAACCGCTATTCACCTCAACGACACCCATCCGGTGCTGTCGATCCCCGAGCTGATGCGCCTGCTGATTGACGAGCATAAGTTCAGCTGGGATGACGCGTTTGAAGTGACCTGTCAGGTGTTCTCGTACACCAACCACACGCTGATGAGCGAAGCGCTGGAGACGTGGCCGGTGGACATGCTCGGCAAAATTCTGCCGCGCCACCTGCAGATCATCTTCGAGATCAACGACTACTTCCTCAAGACCCTGCAGGAGCAGTATCCGAACGATACCGGCCTGCTGAGCCGCGCCTCGATCATTGATGAATCCAACGGCCGTCGCGTACGCATGGCCTGGCTGGCGGTGGTGATTAGCCACAAGGTGAACGGGGTGTCAGAGCTGCACTCGAACCTGATGGTGCAGTCGCTGTTCGCGGACTTCGCGAGGATCTTCCCGACGCGTTTCTGCAACGTGACCAACGGCGTTACGCCGCGCCGCTGGCTGGCGCTGGCGAACCAGCCGCTCTCCGACGTGCTGGATGAGAACATTGGCCGCACCTGGCGCACCGATTTGAGCCAGCTGAGCGAGCTTGAGCAGCACATTGATTTCCCGACGGTAAACAAAGCCGTGCGGGAAGCCAAGCTGCTGAACAAAAAGCGTCTGGCAGTCTGGCTGGCGATGCACCTCAACGTGGTCGCCAATCCGAAAGCGCTGTTCGACGTGCAGATCAAGCGTATCCACGAGTACAAGCGTCAGCTGATGAACGTGCTGCACGTTATTACCCACTACAACCGCATAAAGGCCGATCCGACGGCGGAGTGGGTGCCGCGCGTGAAAATCTTTGCCGGCAAGGCGGCGTCCGCCTACTACATGGCGAAGCACATCATTCACCTCATCAACGATGTGGCGAAGGTCGTCAACCAGGATCCGGACATCGGCGACAGGCTGAAGGTGGTGTTTATCCCGAACTACAGCGTGAGCCTGGCGCAGCTGATTATTCCGGCGGCGGATCTCTCTGAGCAGATTTCCACGGCGGGAACGGAAGCGTCCGGCACCAGCAACATGAAGTTTGCCCTGAACGGCGCGCTGACCATCGGCACGCTGGACGGCGCCAACGTTGAGATGCTGGACCACGTGGGGGCGGAGAATATCTTTATCTTCGGCAATACGGCGGAAGAGGTGGAGGCGCTTCGCAAGAAGGGCTACTCGCCGCGCGAGTATTACGAAGAGGATGAGGAGTTACGCCAGGTGCTGACGCAAATCGCTACCGGGGTATTTAATCCTGAGGAGCCCGGCCGCTACCGTGACCTGGTGGATTCGCTGATTAACTTTGGCGACCACTATCAGGTGCTGGCGGATTACCGCAGCTACGTGGATTGTCAGGATAAGGTGGACGAGCTGTACCGGCATCAGGAGAAGTGGACCAGCGCCGCGATGCATAATATCGCCAACATGGGTTACTTCTCGTCGGACAGAACCATCAAGGAGTATGCCGAGAATATCTGGCATATCGATCCGGTGCGGTTATAAAAGCAAAGCGGCAACCCTGGTTGCCGCTTTTAGCGTTAGTTACCTCTCTCCGAAGGGGGGAGGATATTAAAGTCCCCTCTCACCTTCGGGGAGAGGGTTAGGGTGAGGGGGACAGCCCGCACCGATCGCATCAAGACGCCAACGACAGCTCACGCTTTCCCGCATGCTGCGCCAGCCACTGCGCCACGCGAGACTGCTGCTCGGCGTTGAGCCACATCCCTTCTTTCGTACGGCGCCAGATGGCATCTTCCAGGCGGCGAACCCACTCGTGTTCAACCAGGTAGCGCAGCTCCGCTTCGTACAGCTCGTGGCCGAAATGCTCGCCCAGATCGGCAAGCGCTTTCGCGTCGCCCAGGAACAGCTCGGTATTGCTGCCGTAGGTGCGGGCATAGTGGCGCGCCATACCTTCGGTGATGAACGGGTAGCGACGGCGCAGCTTCGCGGCGTAATCGTCGCGGTTTCCGCCGATATCACCGCCAGGCAGCACCGCCTCTTTGGTCCACGCCGGGCCAATGCCTTTATAGTACGGCGCCAGTTTTTCCAGCGCGTGCTCGGCCAGCTTGCGGTAAGTGGTAAGTTTGCCGCCAAAGACTGACAGCAGCGGCGCCTGACCGCCTTCGTCGTGGATATCGAGCGTGTAGTCGCGGGTGATCGCCTGCGGTGAATCAGATTCGTCATCGCACAGCGGACGCACGCCGGAGTAAGTCCAGACCACGTCATCGCGCGCAAGCTGCTTTTTAAAGTGCGCGTTATACACCTTCAGCAGGTAGCTGACCTCGCTTTCGTCGATCTCCACGTTTTTCGGATCGCCCTTGTACTCCACGTCGGTGGTGCCGATGATGGAGAACTCGTCCATCCACGGGATCACGAACACGATGCGCTTGTCTTCGTTTTGCAGGATATAAGCCTGCTTCTGGGTATGCACGCGCGGCACCACGATGTGGCTGCCCTTAATCAGGCGGATGCCGTACGGTGAAGGCAGGTGCATGCCGTCGTCGAAGAACTGTTTCACCCACGGGCCGGTGGCGTTCACCAGGCCGCGCGCTTTCCAGCTGAACTTCTCGCCGGTATCCACGTCTTCCGCTTCCACGATCCACAGGCCGTTTTCACGACGCGCGGCGGTCGCGCGGGTGCGGGTTTTCACCTCGCCGCCCTTCTTCTCCACCATCTGCGCGTTAGCCAGAACCAGACGCGCATCGTCAACCCAGCAGTCGGAATATTCGAAACCGCGCACGATTTCAGGCTTAAGGACCGATTCTGAGCCAAAACGCAAACCGTTCGAACCCGGCAGGCTGGTGCGTTTGCCGAGATGATCGTACATAAACAGGCCAATGCGGATCATCCACGCCGGACGCAGGTGCGGGCGGTGGGGCAGGCGGAAGCGCATCGGGATTGCCAGATGCGGCGCCATCTTCAGCAGCACCTCGCGTTCGGCCAGCGCTTCGCTGACCAGGCGGAATTCGTAGTGTTCCAGGTAGCGCAGGCCACCGTGGATCAGCTTGGAGCTGGCGGACGACGTCGCGCAGGCGAGATCGTTAGCTTCCAGCATCAGCACGGATAAACCGCGTCCTGCGGCGTCGACCGCAATACCGGCACCGTTGATGCCACCGCCTATCACAATCAGATCTTTGGTTTCCATAACACCCTCATGCACTTTCGTTAAAGCTCAAAAATGTTCGATATCGCTCATAATAGCAAAGGAACGCGCTTTTGGTAACATCAAAAAAACAATTTAGAGTGATATGGATAACATAATGGCGTTTACCCGCCGCCAGGACGTACACTACGGGGTAAAATAGTGCGACTAACTTTTCTCCCTCTCCCCGTGGGAGAGGGCTGGGGTGAGGGCATCAGAGCGCACCCAACCTGAACAACAGAAAGAGAACACCATGGATCAGTTTGAATGTATTAACGTAGAAGAAGCCCACCAGAAGATGCATCAGGGAACAGCGGTGCTGGTGGATATCCGCGATCCGCAGAGCTTTGCGATGGGCCACACCCCGGGCGCGTTCCATCTGACCAACGACACGCTGGGGGCGTTTATGCGCGATAACGACTTCGAAACTCCGGTGATGGTAATGTGCTACCACGGCAACAGCAGTAAAGGCGCGGCCCAGTATCTGATCCAGCAGGGCTACGATGCGGTCTACAGCGTCGACGGCGGCTTCGACGCCTGGCATCGTCATTTCCCGGCAGAAGTTGAATACGCGTTCGAGCGCTGATCCCGCTATACTGTCCCCTTTTGTGTGGAAATAAGCGACCGCTGCCCATGTTGATGATCACCTCTTTTAGCAACCCGCGCGTCGCCCAGGCGTTTGTCGACTATATGGCGACGCAGGGCATTATCCTGACTATTCAGCAGCATACGCAAACAGACGTCTGGCTGGCGGATGAAAGCCAGGCCGATCGCGTTAACGCCGAGCTGGCGCGCTTCCTGGAAAATCCTGGCGACCCTCGCTATCTGGCGGCAAGCTGGCAGTCCGGCCATACCGGTAGCGGACTGCATTATCAGCGTTTTCCGTTCCTTGCCACGATCCGCGAGCGCGCAGGCCCGTTTACCCTGCTGCTGATGGCGGCCTGTATCCTCGTTTTCATTATTATGAACGTGGTGGGCGACCAGAGCGTGATGCTGGCCCTGGCATGGCCGTACGATCCCTCCCTGGAGTTTGACGTCTGGCGCTACGTCCCCCATGCGCTGATGCACTTCTCGGTAATGCATATTCTCTTTAACCTGCTGTGGTGGTGGTATCTCGGCGGCGCGGTGGAGAAGCGGCTCGGCAGCGGCAAGCTGATTGTAATCACCATCATTAGCGCCCTGCTGAGCGGCTACGTGCAGCACAAATTCAGCGGCCCGTGGTTTGGCGGGTTATCCGGCGTGGTGTACGCCCTGATGGGTTACGCCTGGCTCAGAGGCGAGCGCGACCCGGATAGCGGCATCTATTTACAACGCGGCTTAATAACCTTTGCGTTAATATGGCTTATTGCCGGATGGTTCGATCTGTTTGGTATGTCTATCGCCAACGGTGCGCACGTCACCGGGCTGGCGGTCGGGCTGGCGATGGCGCTTGCCGACACGCTCCATGCGCGAAAACGAACATAATTCCCAGGGATATTTCATGAAACAAACACAACGTCATGACGCCATTATCGAACTGGTAAAAAAACAGGGATACGTCAGCACCGAAGAGCTGGTGGAGCAGTTTGCCGTCAGCCCGCAAACCATCCGTCGTGACCTGAACGACCTTGCCGATCAGAACCGTATCCTGCGACACCACGGCGGCGCCGCGCTGCCGTCCAGCTCGGTGAATACCTCGTGGCATGACCGTAAGGCCACGCAAACGGCAGAGAAAGAGCGTATCGCCCGCAAAGTGGCGAGCCAGATCCCGAACGGCGCAACGCTGTTTATTGATATCGGCACCACGCCGGAAGCGGTCGCCCACGCGCTGCTCAACCACGAGAACCTGCGCGTGGTCACCAACAACCTGAACGTGGCCAACACCCTGATGCAGAAAGATGATTTCCGCATCATTCTCGCAGGGGGCGAACTGCGCAGCCGCGACGGTGGCATTATCGGCGAGGCGACCCTCGATTTTATTTCTCAGTTTCGTCTCGATTTCGGCATTCTGGGGATCAGCGGCATCGACACCGACGGCTCGCTGCTGGAGTTCGATTATCACGAGGTGCGCACCAAGCGCGCGATTATAGAAAACTCGCGCCACGTGATGCTGGTGGTGGACCATTCCAAGTTTGGCCGTAACGCGATGGTGAACATGGGCAGCATCAGCATGGTCAACGCGGTTTACACCGACGTGATGCCGCCGGCGGGGGTACTGCAGGTAATTAAGGATAATAATGTGCAGTTAGAGTTATGTTGAGAAGCCATTCTCCCTCTCCCTGTGGGAGAGGGCCGGGCTGAGGGCATCAGACCCCGTACCCCATCATCTTCAGCAGCTGCTGCGCATGCTGCACGGCGTCCTGACGGTGCGCCACGCCCAGCTTCTGATACAGATTGCGAATGTGCGTTTTGATGGTGGTCGCCGCCACCGCCAGCTCGCCAGCAATCTGCTCGTTGCTGTAGCCGGAATAGATTAGCCCCAGCACCTGCCATTCACGCTGGGTGAGCGGGCTGGTGCGGATAAGCTCCGGCACTTCCGGATGGTTCAGCAGTCGTTCAACAAAGTTCTCATCGAAATGCGCAAACTTGTGGCGGTGGTGCTGGTTGATCTCGCGCAGAATGCGCTGGGCGCGATGCTGGTCGAGTTCCGGCAGCGTGTTGAGCTGAATCAGCTGGCGCAGCTGCTGCGCCATCACTTCACCCTCAATCACAAAGTGGCTGATAAACCCGGTGCGGTTCGCCAGCTGCAACGCTTCCAGCAGCACGCGCTGGGCGTCGCTTTTACGTCCCGCCTGCCAGTAAAGCTGGTTTAACAGCAGCAGGTTACGGTTCAAATCACTCATCAGGCGCAGGCTGCGGGCGTTTTCATTTAACTCTTCCAGCACGATCTCGGCAGGCTCAAAGTCGCCCAGCAGGATCTGCACGCGGGCGATATTGCGCCACTGGCTTTGCAGGAAGTGGTTATTGGCAAACGCCGGTTTTGGCGTCTGACGCAGCCAGTTGGCGGCGGATTTTTTATCGCCGGTCATCTGCCAGTAAATCACCCGGACCTTATCGGCGTTGGATACCCAGTCGCTATGGTACTGACCGTTGCCGAGCAGGTTTTCAAGGCGGTTAAGATGGTTACGGGCATTATCCAGATCGCCGCGCGCCAGCGAGCACTGCACCAGCAGGGCCAGGCACTGCAATTGCTGCTGCGGCTGGAAGCTGGAAAGCACGTTCACACCCTGACGGGCGCAGCTTTCGGCTTCATCCAGCCGCGACCACGCCCACAGCAGCTGGGCGCGAATGCGCAGCAGGAACTCATGCATCGGCAGCTGCTCAAGATGCTGGTCGCGGATTAGCTGGAACGCTTTTTCCTGGTTTTCCCAGGCGGCCTGCAGGAACCCCTGAGCAAACAAAATCTCGCTCTGCTGGATCAGGCTCCACAGCGCGTAGTGCCAGACATCGTGGCGGCGCGCCATCTGTTCGGTTTGCTGCATCAGTGAAAGCGAACGCGTGAGGTCGCCTTTACAGTGCAGGACTTCGCCGTGCACCGAGGTGGCTACAATGCGGCTGTAGAAGTTCGCCAGCGGCAGCTCATCCAGGGCGACCATGGCCAGCCGTTCAGCTTCGTCCGGATCGCCGTCATTAATCGCCACCTGCGCACGCAGGGCGTTAAATTCGCCGTGCAGGGTGGCATCCATCTCGCTTTCCATCTCCTGCTCGGCGCGCGCCAGCAGGGTGTTCACTTCGCTGTAGCGATGCTGGCTCTGCATCAGCCAGGCCTGGAGCAGCACCAGGCGCGGGTTCTCCAGCAGGCTCTCCCACGGCAGCGCTTTTAGCGACTCCTCCAGCAGCGTCAGCTCGCTGTGGTTGAACAGCCCCCACGCGTGGTTGAGCAGAATATCGCGCAGCATACCGGCATCACCGGCGGCCAGCGCGTGGTGGATAGCCTCGCTCGGAAAACCTTGCGCCATCCAGCTTTCGGCGGCGGCGCGGTGTATTTCAGGCAGCTCAGCGGCCAGCTCCCACTGGCAGCGCTGGCGCAGGAAGCTGCCAAACAGCGGGTGGTAGCTAAACCATTCGCCGGGATCGTCCATCCGCGTCAGGAACAGGCCCTGACGTTCAATCTCTTCAAGCTGAAGCTGACCGTTTTCAATGCCGGTGACGCGCACAATCAGCGCATCGTTCATGGAGCGCAGCAGGGAGCTTTTCAGGAGGAAGTGGCGGGTAGTGAGATCGACGCTGTCGAGGACCTCGTCAACCAGATAATCCGACAGGTGGCTGGCGTTGATTCCCGCCAGGCGACGCGCGGACTGGTGCGTCGGGCTGTTGTTTTGCCGCGTGGACAGGGCAATCAGCTGAAGCGCCGTGGCCCAGCCAGCAACATCATCACACAGGCGGCTGCTTTCAGACGCTTCAATCGGAGAGGTCAGACGGCAGTCAAAGAACTGCTTCGCTTCCTGATGGGTAAAAGCCAGCTGCTGGCTGCCGATTTCGAGCAACTGATCGCGCACGCGCAGGTTGGCAATGCCCAGCTGCGGCAGGTTACGCGACAGCACGACCAGCGTCAGATTTTCCGGCTGGTGGCGCAGGAAGAAACGCATCGACTCGTGAATAACCGGGTTAGTGATCAGATGGTAATCATCAATCACCACGTACAGCGGACGGTGCCATTCGGCCAGCTCGATAAACAGCTGTGAGAAAAGGGAGGACAGGCTGGCGTACTGGCGCTTTTGCACCATCACTTCGCTGGTGACGCAGTGTCCGTTGGTTGCCTGCTGAATAGCGGCAATTAAATAGCTGGCAAAACGCTCCTGCTGGTTATCCCCCTCGTCAAGGGAGTACCAGCCGAGATCGCTCTTGCCCGCCGCCCATTGTGAAATGAGCGTTGTCTTTCCATAACCTGCAGGGCTCGTAACCAGCGCCAGTCGGAAATTATGCGCGCCGGAAAGTTTAGCCAGCAGGCGCTCGCGGACCACAGTATGGTCAAGACGAACCGGGCGACTTAATTTGGACGGAATCAACATAGTTTTCACTTCACTGTGGGGAACGAGAGAAATTATTTTTTTTGCGCTTCGTAATTAATGCCTATAAGTTCGGCCAATAAAGGAACTATTGCAAGTTATGTCTGGGTTTTGTACCCGTGAATTTGCACTGTGTCACAAAACATTATCCGGAATGTTGGAACTTTCTCATTCAGGGCTGGATGCCGCGCCGCTGCTGGTTTGAATGCGTGGAGAAAGGCTTCGCTGAAACTGGTTTCAGAAAGAGATAATGACGGAAAAGTTAATAAAGTCAGGGTAACGTTTCAGGGACTTCATCGCGGTACTTAATTATCCTCCGCGTCCGAAAATATTATTCCAGGTAAGTAATCATTTCAGGGAGGATTAATTTCCCCCGAAACCGCATTTCATTTTTTTGACACGCTCCGGGATATCTTTTTCCCCGCAAAGCACACTCACAGAGTGGCCTCGATCACACTTTTATGCTCATCCCCGCTACTCCTCCCTGCCTAATCCCCGACAGGAGGAGGAAGAGGCGCAATGAGCCAGGCACACTAGCGCCAAATGTGTTTTCTCTCTACAGGATGCCGATTCCCTATGTCACAGCCTACTTTCAACAAAGCTCAATTTCAGGCTGCCCTGACGCGTCAGTGGCAGCGTTTTGGCCTTCAAGCTGCAAGCGAGATGACGCCGCACCAGTGGTGGCAGGCGGTGAGCGGGGCGCTCGCAGAGCAGCTGGATGCTCAGCCCGTGGCGAAGCCCGTTAAAGGCCAGCGCCACGTCAACTACATCTCGATGGAGTTCCTGATTGGTCGCCTGACGGGCAATAACCTGCTGAACCTTGGCTGGTATCAGGACGTCGGTGATGTGCTGAAAGAACACGACATTAATTTGACCGATCTGCTCGAAGAAGAGACTGATCCGGCGCTGGGCAACGGTGGTCTGGGACGTCTGGCAGCCTGTTTCCTGGACTCCATGGCTACGGTGGGCCAGTCCGCCATTGGCTATGGCCTGAACTATCAGTATGGCCTGTTCCGTCAGTCGTTTGCCGACGGTCACCAGATGGAAGCGCCGGACGACTGGCACCGCAATACCTATCCGTGGTTCCGCCACAACGCGCAGCTGGACGTGCAGGTAGGGATTGGCGGTAAAGTCACGAAGCAGGGCCTCTGGGAGCCGGCGTTCACCCTCACCGGCGAAGCCTGGGATCTGCCGGTGCTCGGTTACCGTAACGGCGTGGCGCAGCCGCTGCGACTGTGGCAGGCGAAGCACGCGCATCCGTTCAACCTGACCAAATTCAACGACGGTGATTTCCTGCGCGCCGAGCAGCAGGGTATTGACGCCGAGAAGCTGACCAAAGTGCTCTACCCGAACGACAACCATCTGGCGGGCAAAAAGCTGCGTCTGATGCAGCAGTACTTCCAGTGCGCCTGCTCCGTGGCGGACATTCTGCGCCGCCACCACCTGGCGGGCCGCACGCTGGCGCAGCTGCCTGACTTCGAGGTCATCCAGCTGAACGACACCCACCCAACCATCGCCATTCCGGAACTGCTGCGCGTGCTGATCGACGAGCATCAGCTGAGCTGGGACGACGCCTGGGCAATCACCAGCCGCACCTTCGCCTACACCAACCACACCCTGATGCCGGAAGCGCTGGAGTGCTGGGATGAGAAGCTGGTGAAAACGCTGCTGCCGCGCCATATGCAGATCATCAATAAGATTAACGATCGGTTCAAAACGCTGGTGGAGAAAACCTGGCCGGGCGATAAGGCCGTCTGGGCGAAGCTGGCCGTGGTGCACGACAAGCAGGTACGCATGGCGAACATGTGCGTGGTGAGCGGGTTTGCGGTAAACGGCGTGGCCGCGCTGCACTCGGATCTGGTGGTGAAGGATCTGTTCCCGGAATATCACCAGCTGTGGCCGACCAAATTCCACAACGTGACCAACGGCATTACGCCGCGTCGCTGGATCAAGCAGTGCAACCCGCTGCTGGCCGGTCTGCTGGATAAAACCCTCAAGAAAGAGTGGGCCAACGATCTGGACCAGCTGATTAACCTGGAAAAATACGCTGACGACGCAGCGTTCCGCGAAGAGTACCGCGCCATCAAGCGGGAGAACAAGGTTCGTCTCGCGGAGTTTGTGAAAATGCGTACCGGGATTGTCATCAACCCGAATGCGATTTTCGACATCCAGATCAAGCGCCTGCACGAGTACAAACGCCAGCACCTGAACCTGCTGCACATCCTCGCGCTGTATAAAGAGATCCGTGAGAACCCGCAGGCCGACCGCGTGCCGCGCGTGTTCCTGTTCGGTGCGAAAGCGGCGCCGGGCTATTACCTGGCGAAAAACATTATCCTCGCCATTAATAAAGTGGCGGCGGCGATCAACAACGACCCGAAGGTGGGCGACAAGCTGAAGGTGGTGTTCCTGCCGGACTACTGCGTCTCTGCGGCTGAGATGCTGATCCCGGCGGCGGATATCTCTGAGCAGATTTCGACCGCCGGTAAAGAAGCGTCCGGTACCGGCAACATGAAGCTGGCGCTGAACGGCGCCCTGACCGTCGGCACGCTGGACGGCGCGAACGTTGAAATCGCGGAGAAGGTCGGTGAAGAGAACATCTTTATCTTCGGCCATACTGTTGAAGAAGTGAAAGCCATCAAAGCCAAAGGTTACGACCCGGTGAAATGGCGTAAAAAAGACAAAGTGCTGGATGCGGTGCTGAAAGAGCTGGAAAGCGGTAAGTACAGCGATGGCGACAGGCACGCGTTTGACCAGATGCTGCACAGCATGGACAAACAGGGCGGCGACCCGTACCTGGTCATGGCTGACTTCACGGCTTACCTTGAAGCGCAGAAGCAGGTCGACGTGCTCTATCGCGACCAGGAAGCGTGGACCCGCGCGTGCATCCTGAACACCGCGCGCTGCGGCATGTTCAGCTCTGACCGCTCAATCCGTGATTATCAGGCCCGTATCTGGCAGGCAAAACGCTAAGGAAGCGCGATGGAGAGTAAACGTCTGGACAGTGCCGCGCAGGCGGCGGGAATTAGCCTCAGTTACATCAACGCGCACGGCAAACCGCAGTCAATTGGTGCGGATACCAAACGACGTTTGCTGGATGCCATGCACAAAACCGACGCGAAAGCGTCGGCTGCGCCGGTGCCGAACGTGAAGGTCTTTACCGCAGGCAAAAAGATGCCGCTGGCGGTGGAAGGGCGCGGCGAGTTCAGCTGGCTGCTCACTACCGAAGAGGGGCATCAGCACAAAGGCCAGGCCACCGGCGGCAAAACGCTTAACCTTCCGGCGAAGCTGCCGGAGGGCTACCACACCTTAACGCTCACCCGGGACGACCAGCGTTTTCACTGCCGGGTGATCGTGGCGCCAAAGCGCTGCTATGAGCCGCAGGCGCTGCTCGAAGGCAAAAAGCTGTGGGGGGCCTGCGTGCAGCTCTACACCCTGCGCTCGGACAGCAACTGGGGCATCGGCGATTTCGGCGATCTGAAAAAGATGCTGGTGGACGTTGGCGAGCGCGGCGGGGCATTTATCGGCCTTAACCCGATCCACGCGCTCTATCCGGCCAACCCGGAAAGCGCCAGCCCGTACAGCCCCTCTTCCCGTCGCTGGCTGAACGTCATTTACATCGACGTTAACGCGTTAGAGGATTTTAAAAACAGCAAAGAGGCGCAGGCCTGGTGGAAGCTTGAGACCACGCAGCACATGCTGAAACAGGCTCGCGACGCGGACTGGGTTGATTACGCCACCGTTACCGCCCTGAAAATGGCGGCCCTGCGTCTGGCGTGGAAGGGCTTTGCGAAGCGTGACGACGAGCAGATGGCAGCCTTCCGCCAGTTTGTGATGCAGGAAGGCGAGAGCCTTTACTGGCAGGCGGCGTTTGATGCGCTGCACGCTTATCAGGTGCAGGAGGACGAGATGCGCTGGGGCTGGCCGGTATGGCCGAAAGCGTATCAGTCCGTTGATACCCCGGAAGTGAAGGCGTTCTGTGAAACGCACGCCGACGAGGTGGATTTCTATCTCTGGCTGCAGTGGCTGGCGTACAGCCAGTTTGCCGCCTGCTGGCAGGTGAGCCAGGGCTATAAGATGCCGATCGGGCTGTATCGCGATCTGGCCGTGGGCGTGGCGGAAGGCGGCGCGGAAACCTGGTGCGATCGTGAGCTTTACTGCCTGAAGGCCTCCGTCGGTGCGCCGCCGGATATCCTTGGCCCGCTCGGTCAGAACTGGGGCCTGCCGCCGATGGATCCGCACGTCATGGCGGCGCGCGCCTACGAGCCGTTTATCGACCTGCTGCGCGCTAACATGCAGAACTGCGGCGCGCTGCGTATCGACCACGTGATGTCCGTGCTGCGTCTGTGGTGGATCCCGTATGGTGAAACGGCAGACCACGGGGCGTACGTGCAGTATCCGGTTGACGATCTCCTGTCGATCCTCGCGCTGGAGAGCAAACGTCACCAGTGCATGGTGATCGGTGAAGATCTCGGTACCGTGCCGGTGGAGATTGTCAGCAAGCTCCGCGACAGCGGCGTCTACTCCTACAAAGTGCTCTATTTTGAAAACGACCATGAGAAAACCTTCCGCGCGCCGAAAGCGTACCCTGAGCAGTCAATGGCAGTCGCGACGACGCATGACCTTCCTACGCTTCGTGGCTATTGGGAAAGCGGCGATCTGACCCTTGGCAAAACGCTGGGGCTTTATCCTGATGAAGAGGTCCTTCGCGGCCTGTATCAGGATCGCGAGCTGGCGAAGCAGGGGCTGCTGGACGCGCTGCACAAGCATGGCTGTCTGCCGAAGCGCGCCGGGCATAAGGCGTCGCTGATGTCGATGACCCCAACGCTTAACCGTGGCTTACAGCGCTACATTGCCGACAGCAACAGCGCCTTACTTGGTCTGCAGCCGGAAGACTGGATTGATATGGCGGAGCCGGTGAACATTCCGGGAACCAGCTATCAGTACAAGAACTGGCGCCGCAAGCTGTCCACAACGCTTGAGAAGATGTTTGCCGATGACGGGGTAAACAGGCTGATTAAGGATCTGGATAAGCGCAGAAGGGCGGTGGGCAAGAAGCGGTAATTTGCCCCTCACCCTAACCCTCTCCCCAACGGGGAGAGGGAACCGATCGAGTCTCTGTGAGGGAAGTCAGACCACCATATTCAACAGCAGCACCCCGACCAGACCACACACCGAAATAATGGTTTCCAGCGCGGACCAGGACTTGATGGTTTCACCGATGGTCAGGTTAAAGTACTCCTTGAACAGCCAGAAGCCCGGATCGTTCACGTGGGAGAAAATCACGCTACCGGAACCTACCGCGATAACCATCAGCTCAGGGCTGACGCCCGTTGTAGCGATCAGCGGCGCAACGATACCGCCTGCGGTGATTGCCGCAACGGTTGCAGAGCCCAGCGCGATACGCAGAACCGCGGCGATAGACCAGGCCATCAGGAGCGGCGACACGTTGGTTTCATGCATCATGGCCGCGATGTATTTATCCACGCCGCTGTCGACCAGCACCTGCTTGAACGCACCGCCACCGCCGATAATCAGCAGCATCATGGCAATGATTTTGATGGATGAGGTCAGCGTGTCGTTGATCTGATCCATGGAGCGACCGCGGTTAAGCCCGAAGGTGAACATGGCGATCAGCACCGCAATCAGCGTTGCCATCACCGGGTCGCCCAGGAACTCGGCAACGGCCAGGAACGCGTGGCCTTTTGGCAGAACCATCTCCGCTACGGCACGCATCGCCATCAGGATCACCGGCACCAGCGAGGTCCAGACGCTGACGCCAAAGCCAGGCATCTCTTCTTCGGTGAAGGTTTTGGCGCTGTACAGCCCTTCCGGGATTGGCTTATCAATGCCTTTCAGGAAGCGGGCATAAACGGGGCCTGCCAGGATAACCGTTGGGATCGCCAGAATCGTACCGAACAGCAGGGTTTTACCCATATCGGCATGGAAAATGGTGGCGATAGCGGTTGGGCCCGGGTGCGGCGGCAGGAAGCCGTGGGTCACGGACAGCGCTGCTGCCATTGGTACACCCACGAACAGCAGCGGGATGTTGGCGGCGGCGGCGATGGTAAACACCAGCGGCAGCATCAGCACGAAGCCCACCTCATAGAACAGCGCGAAGCCGACGGTAAAGCCGGTTAACACCACCGCCCACTGAATGTGCTGCTTACCAAATTTCTCAATCAGCGTGGTGGCGATACGCTGCGCGCCCCCGCAGTCCGCCAGCATTTTACCGAGCATGGCGCCGAAGCCCATGATCAGCGCCAGGCTGCCGAGCGTACCGCCGACGCCGGCTTTGATGGAGCTGATAACCTTAACCAGCGGCATTCCCTGCATCAGACCGACTGCAAGTGCCACCAGAACCAGAGCGATAAATCCGTTCATTTTGAAGCGGATCATCAAGAGCAGTAATAACACAACACCGATAGCGACGATGACTAATGGCATGATTGACCTGGCCTTTGAATTGTTATGGGTAACGTCATTGTTTCAACGACAAATTCCGGTTGTCCCAACTGGGAACAGAGCGATAACGGCACTCATACTGATGCCTGCGAAACCGTTAAGTTTAGTCGGCTGTTATAAGGGTGTTGAGTGCCCATGGGAATGATACGGGTAACATAGAGCGGTTGAGAATCACCCAGGATGGCAAAATTTAAATTATGCGACGCAGGTCAACATATAGAGGCGGGAGGCAGGAGGAGGGTCGGCCCGGTAAGCGTAGCGCTACCGGGCAATACGGACGGGCACGGAATCAGTAGTAAGAGTGCTCGCCGCGCTGGTGTTCGGTCAGATCGCGTACGCCCTTAAGCTCAGGGAATTCGTTCAGCAGCTGCTTCTCGATCCCTTCTTTCAGGGTGACATCGACCATGGAGCAGCCGTTACAGCCGCCGCCGAACTGCAGGATAGCCAGACCGTCTTCGGTGATTTCCATCAGGGAAACGCGACCGCCGTGGCCCGCCAGCTGCGGGTTGATCTGGGACTGCAGCAGATACTCCACGCGCTCCATCAGCGGCGCATCGTCAGACACTTTACGCATTTTCGCGTTCGGTGCCTTCAGGGTCAGCTGAGAACCCAGCTGGTCGGTGACAAAGTCGATTTCCGCATCTTCAAGATACGGCGCGCTCAGTTCATCGACGTAAGCGGTGAGCTGCTCAAATTTAAGGGCAGTGTCGGTTGCTTCCACAGCGTCCGGAGGACAATACGAGACACCACATTCTGCATTCGGAGTGCCTGGATTGATCACAAACACGCGGATCTGCGTCCCTTCTTCCTGATTTGCCAGCAGTTTGGCAAAGTGCGCTTGTGCAGAATCGGAAATACGGATCATAGCTTTGGCCTAATAGTTGACTAAATTACCTGGGTATAATCATACGCCCATTGAAGAAGGGCTACAAGGTACGGCACAGACACCATACCTGAACTGACGCGGCGCCGCTTTGCAAAAGCAGTCGGGAAAGTTCAGCAACGGTACTGCCCGTCGTGACGACATCATCCACAATCGCGATATGGAGGCCGCTAACCGGCAATTCAAGGCGAAAGGCGTTTTTCAGGTTCCTTTTGCGCGACCGGGCGTTGAGCCGGTGCTGAAGGGCGGTGGCGTGGACGCGCGTCAGCGCAGAGGCTGGGTAGCGGCAACCCAGCCAGCGGGCGAGCGGACGGCACAGCAGGTCGCTCTGATTGTAGCCGCGCCGCCAGTGGCGACGCTGAAAGAGGGGCACGTTCACGATCGCGTCGACCTGCGGCAGCCCGCGCGTTCGCCGCGCCTGAAGCACCGCCAGTAACAGGAGGCGTGCCAGCGGCTGCGCCAGCGCGCTCTGGCTGGAAAACTTGAACTGATGAATCAGACGGCTCAGCGGTAAAACGTAATCATCCACCGCCACGAGCGCACTCCACGGCGGCGCTTTTTTAAGGCATCGTCCACAGGGGAGCGTCTGGCTGACGGCAGGCAAGCCGCACTGCGGGCAGCCCTTCAGGCAGCCCACAGCTCGCGTGCAGACGGAACAGACGCCCCACGCGCTTAGCGCAAGCGGCATTCGGCATAGCCAGCACAAGCCGGGCACTGTTAGCATACGTAACCTCCATGTGAAAAAAGAGAACGTTAACTGATGAAGACGCTGTGGTGGCAGACCGTAGGGACGGGAAATTGTCATCTTGTGCTGCTGCACGGATGGGGACTGAACGCCGAAGTGTGGCGTTGCATAAGTGAGGAACTGGCCTCGCAGTTCACGGTACATCTGGTCGATCTGCCGGGGTATGGCCGCAGCCACGGCTACGGCGCGATGACGCTCGACGAGATGGCGGAGCAGGTTCTGGATGCCGCGCCGCAAAAAGCCGTCTGGCTCGGCTGGAGCCTGGGCGGGCTGGTGGCAAGCCAGATTGCGCTGAACCATCCTGAGCGGGTTCAGGCGCTGGTGACGGTGGCGTCATCACCGTGCTTCAGCGCCCGCGAGGCGTGGCCGGGCATCAAGCCTGAGGTGCTGGCCGGATTCCAGCACCAGCTGAGCGAAGACTTCCAGCGGACGGTGGAGCGTTTTCTGGCGCTACAAACTATGGGGACGGAGACCGCCCGGCAGGACGCGCGGACGCTGAAACAGACGGTGCTTTCCCTGCCGATGCCGGAAGTTGACGTGCTGAACGGTGGGCTGGAGATCCTGAAGACGGTCGATCTGCGCGAGCCGCTGGCGTCGCTGGCGGTACCGCATCTGCGTATTTATGGCTATCTGGATGGGCTGGTGCCGCGCAGGGTGGTTCCGCTGCTGGACGCGCTGTGGCCGGAGAGCCAGTCGCTGGTGGTTGCCAAAGCGGCACACGCGCCGTTCATCTCTCATCCTGCTGAGTTTTGTTCGGCGCTGTGCTCCTTTACTGGCGAAGCGTCCACCACTCCCTGAGGCAGGCTTTACCTTCCGGACAACTTTTACAACTGCCGGACAGACAACCGTCCGGCTCTTCCTGAATGCGCACGGCTTTTCCCATCGCCTCCAGCCTTTCCAGCATGGCATCGATCATCGGCTGCGGCGTATGCAGGCTGAGGCTGAGCTGCTTCGCCTCCATTCGTCCCTGTAGCGCCAGCAGGTCACGTACCTGAATCAACGTTGCCATCCGTTTGCCCCTTAGTGACAGTCGCCCGCAGGGCTGCTGCAGCAGGTGGTTGGGGTTTTGCGCGTCGCCAGCAGGTTGACGTCAACGCGGCTACGCGCCCGGCGCAGCAGGCCAATCACCATCACGTTAAACAGGATCACCGCCAGGATACAGACCAGGCTGTAGCGCGGATGCTGCCCGTAGTTAACGGCCTGGTAAAACACGGTCGCCAGCGAGTAGGCAATGTTCAGCCCCCACAGAATGGAGAAGCCCATCCAGCCGCGGCTGGACTCGCGGGCGATGGCCCCCATCACCGAGATGCACGGAATATAGAGCAGGACGAAGATCAGGTAGCTGTAGGCCGCCGACGCGCTGCCGAATTTCTGGCCCATCACGCCCATTGCCCCGGTCGCCATTTCGCCGTCGCCCTTGCTGGCTTCAATCGGGTTCGCCAGCACGCTCAGGCTGAAGGTGTCTTTCAGGCTCTGCCAGGTCTCTTCCGCCGCGCCGAGCAGTTCATCACCGAGGTGGAACGCTGCCGGATTAAACTCCTCGTCCTGAATATTCTCAGCGGTGTAGAGCGTGTTCAGGGTGCCGACCACCACTTCTTTTGCCATCGCGCCGGTGAACAGGCCCACGGTTGCCTGCCAGTTGTCCTCCTGAACACCAATCGGTTTGAAGATCGGGGTAATAATCCGGCTGACGGAGGCAAGCGCAGAATCATTAATGTTATCTGCCGCCTGGCCGCTCAGGGTGAAGCTGTTAAGGGCGCTCAGGAAAATGCTGACCACCACAATCACCTTACCGGCGCGCAGCACAAAGCCTTTCAGGCGCTGCCATGTCTGAATTACCAGGCTCTTCAGATGCGGAACGTGGTAAACCGGCAGCTCCATCACGAACGGCGACGCTTCGCCGCGCATGATGGTGTGCTTCAGCATCAGGCCGGTGAGGATAGCCATCACGATACCCAGCACATACAGGGAGAAGACGGCCAGCGCCCCTTCCTGACCAAAGAACGCCGCGGCAAACACCGCGAAGATCGCCAGACGCGCGCCGCAGGACATGAACGGTGCCATCATGATGGTCATCAGGCGTTCACGCGGTGCGTCCAGCGTACGGGCGCCCATTACCGACGGCACGTTACAGCCAAAGCCGACAATCAGCGGCACGAAGGATTTGCCCGGCAGCCCCAGCGCCTGCATCAGGCGATCCATTACGAAGGCCGCGCGCGCCATGTAGCCGGAATCCTCAAGGAAGGAGAGGAACAGGTACATCATGCCGATTTGCGGCACCAGCGGCAGGACGGTGTTGATACCGCCGCCGATCCCCTGGGCAAGGAAAATGGTCAGCCATTGCGGGAAGTGGAGGGTGTAGCCCAGCCACTGAATGCCGTGCACGAAAATAGCGACAGAGCCGCCATCAAAGATCGGCTGCAGTGCACCGCCGATGTTAATGGCGAGCAGGAACATCACGTACATTACCAGTAAAAAGACCGGCAAACCGAGGAACCGGTTGAGCACGATTTTATCCACTGCGGCGGTAAAGCGGCTGGGCTCCGCGGTTAACGCGTTGCTGACCACGTCGCAGATCGCGGCGATGGCCTGATAGCGGGCATCCGCAATATGCAGAGCGGGATCGTCCAGCTCGTCGCTCAGGCGAGCCAGCGCAGCGTCCAGCTTATCCGCCGCATCGCCTGCGTAGGCGCGGCTGTAGATATCCCCTTCCAGCATTTGCAGGCCAAGCCACAGGCGCTGTCTGGCAGGCATGGCGTTGTCCATCGCCTGCGCCAGCTGGCCGGCTTCGCGCAGCAGCGGCTGCGCGTAGTGCACCAGCTCAACGTTGGCGTTGCCCGTGTGGCGGTCAATTGCCAGCTTCAGGGCGTCAATGCCGCGCGCGCGGGTAGAAACCAGCGGAACCACCGGGCAGCCCAGACGGGCGGAGAGGGCATCGACGTCGATGCGCAGCTTTTGCTTCTCTGCGATGTCGAGCATGTTAAGCGCCACGATGCAGGGAATGCCCAGCTCCAGCAGCTGTAACGTGAGATAGAGATTTCGCTCGAGATTGGAGGCATCTACCACGTTGATTAACAGATCCGCGTCGCCGCTCAGAATATAGTGGCAGGCGATCTGCTCATCGAGAGAGGTCTGGGAAGAAATGGTGGTGAGTGAATAGGTTCCCGGCAAATCAACCAGCGTGACCTGATTGTCTGTCGTCGTGAACTGGCCTTCTTTACGTTCAACCGTTACGCCTGCCCAGTTTCCCACTCGCTGGCGCGCGCCGGTTAATTGATTGAATAATGTTGTCTTGCCGGAATTAGGATTGCCAATTAAGCCAATAGTTAATTTTTTCATTGTATTAGACCCACCAAAACCGCTGGCTTGTTAACGGGATAGAGATTCAACTTCAATTAATGCGAGGTCTTTTTTACGCAGAACCAGATTTACGCGTCGGGTTTCGATATGAACAGGATCGCCCAACGGCGCCACGCGCACCACCTGGAACGATGAGCCGGGCAGCATGCCCAGTGACAGCAGCTTCTGCCGGTAGGCCGGGCTTATCTCACGGGTAAAACCGATAATTTTCCACGCACTGTCTGGAGTGAATTGCATAGCGCCTGATTCCACGAGAGGTTAAATAATCTACACTGCGATGATAATGAGAATAGTTTTTATCAGCAATAATAAAAATGTGACGGGATGTTGTTAAACGTATTAATTTGCGGTCAGATTGACCTTGCTCAATATTTACGGAATTACGCGGAAGGGGATAATAAATTTATTTGTTAACGGAGTGATAACTAGTGGTTTAAATATGGATATGCAATCGGTTTCATATATTTCGAGATGATTTATTCCCCTCACCCTAACCCTCTCCCCAGAGTGGAGAGGGGACTTTAACACCCTCTCCCCTCTGGGGAGAGGGCCGGGGTGAGGGGAGAGGTCAGCGTTTCTTACCCATTGCCGCCGCCAGCGCATCCATCATGGCGCTGTTGCCGGCCGGCTGTGCGTCACGTCCACGCGGCTTCGCGGCCTTCGCTGCCGGACGCTGCTGTTCGCGGCCACCGCCGTTACCGCCTCGGCGCGCGTTGGTTTCACCCGGCTGCTCGTCCAGACGCATGGTCAGGGCGATACGCTTGCGCTGGAGATCCACTTCCAGCACCTTCACCTTCACGATGTCGCCCGCTTTGACCACGGTATGTGGATCTTCCACGAACCTGTCGGCGAGGGATGAGATATGCACCAGACCATCCTGATGCACCCCGATATCCACAAACGCGCCAAAGTTGGTGACGTTCGTAACTGCGCCTTCCAGCACCATGCCCGGCAGCAGGTCGTTCATGGTTTCCACGCCGTCAGCAAAGGTCGCGGTTTTAAACTCGGGACGCGGATCGCGGCCCGGCTTTTCCAGCTCTTTGATGATGTCGGTGACCGTCGGCACGCCGAACTGTTCGTCGGTGAAATCCACGGCTTTCAGGTTACGCAGCGCGCTGCTGTCGCCCATCAGATCTTTCAGCGCCTGCTGGGTGGCGGCCAGAATACGCTCTACAACCGGGTACGCTTCCGGGTGAACGGTAGAGGCATCCAGCGGGTTATCGCCGTGGTTAATGCGCAGGAAGCCCGCGCACTGCTCAAACGCTTTTGGCCCCAGGCGGCTAACCTTAAGTAACTGCTGGCGGTTCTGGAACTGACCGTTTTCATCACGCCAGGCGACGATGTTCTGCGCCATCATGCGGGTCAGGCCTGCCACGCGGGTCAGCAGGGGTACGGACGCGGTGTTCAGGTCCACGCCGACGGCGTTTACGCAGTCTTCCACCACCGCGTCCAGCTTACGCGCAAGCTGCGTCTGGCTCACGTCGTGCTGATACTGGCCCACGCCGATGGATTTCGGGTCGATCTTCACCAGCTCCGCCAGCGGATCCTGCAAACGACGGGCGATAGAGACCGCACCGCGCAGGGAAACGTCCAGATCCGGGAACTCCTGTGCCGCCAGCTCGGAGGCGGAATAGACCGACGCTCCCGCTTCGCTGACGATCACTTTCTGCGCCGTTACCTTCGGGAACTGCTTCTGCACGTCGAGGTAGAAACGCTCGGTTTCGCGGGAGGCCGTACCGTTACCGATGGCGACCAGCTCAACGTTATATTTTTCACACAGCGCAGCCACGACCGTCGCCGCCTTCGCTGCCTGGCCGGTGTGCGGGTAAATGGTGTCGGTGGCAACCAGCTTGCCGGTACCGTCAACCACGGCCACCTTCACGCCGGTACGCAGACCCGGATCGAGACCCATGGTGGCGCGCAGGCCAGCGGGGGCGGCCATCAGCAGGTCGTGCAGGTTACGGGCGAAGACGTTAATCGCTTCGTCTTCGGCGCGCTCGCGTACGGTGCCCATCAGCTCGGTTTCGAGATGCATCAGCACCTTGATGCGCCAGGTCCAGCTCACCACGCCTTTGCGCCAGCTGTCCGCCGGAGCGTTGTTCAGGCGCAGGCCGAGGTGATCGATAATGATCTGCTCGCAGTGGCTCTCTTTTGGCGGCTCGTCAAACTGCGGATCGGCATTCAGGGAGAGTTGCAGTACGCCCTCGTTACGGCCGCGGAACATCGCCAGCGCGCGGTGAGACGGTACGGTTGAAATGGGTTCGTGATGATCGAAGTAGTCGCGGAATTTCGCGCCTTCTTCCTCTTTGCCGGCCACCACGGTGGCGACGATATGCGCGTTCTTCCACAGATAGTCACGCACTTTGGCCAGCAGCGCGGCGTCTTCGGCGAAGCGCTCCATCAGGATGTAACGTGCACCGTCCAGCGCGGCTTTGGTGTCCGCCACGCCTTTGTCGGCATCGATAAATCTGGCGGCTTCGGTTTCCGGGTCGTGAGACGGATCGTTCCACAGCAGGTCGGCCAGCGGCTCAAGGCCTGCTTCAATCGCAATCTGCCCGCGCGTGCGGCGCTTCGGTTTGTACGGCAGATAGAGATCTTCGAGTTCGGTTTTGCTGAGGGTACCGTTAATGGCTTGTTCCAGTTCACTGGTCAGCTTGCCCTGCTCGCCGATAGACTTGAGGATCGCCTGACGCCGGTCTTCCAGTTCGCGGAGATAGCCCAGACGCGTCTCCAGGTTACGCAGCTGCGTGTCATCCAGACCGCCGGTGACTTCCTTACGATAACGTGCAATAAACGGCACGGTGTTCCCTTCATCAAGCAGGCGAACGGCAGCTTCTACCTGTTCGGCTCTGGCCTGAATATCACCCGCAATAATGCGGCAGAGCGACTCTTTCATCATGGTCAGTTCATCTTGTGGATCGAAAATCAGGGGGATAGTTATACGGGCTGACACCGAAAAATGCCAGCCGGGGAGGGCGCTCTCGGACTATTTAACATACTCGATTTCGTTGACGTACCAGCTTGCTTCACCCGCGGGCGTCTGGACGATGGCTAAATCGCCCACCTCTTTTTTCAGCAGGGCGCGGGCCATCGGCGAATCGATAGAAATGTAATCCTTACGACCAAAAATTTCATCGTAACCGACGATGCGAAAACGCAGGGTATTGCCGTCATCATTTTCGATCTCCACCCAGGCGCCGAAGAACACTTTACCTTCCTGCTGCGGGGAGTAATCGACGATTTTGAGATTTTCGAGGCATTTGGTCAGGTAGCGCACCCGGCGATCGATTTCGCGCAGGCGCTTTTTATTGTACTGGTAGTCCGCGTTCTCGCTGCGATCGCCCAGGCTTGCCGCCCAGGTGACTTTTTTGGTCACTTCAGGACGCTCTTCGCGCCACAGGTAATCCATCTCTTTTTTGAGTTTCTCATACCCTTCACGGGTGATCAGGGGCGTTTTCATGGTGCAGCCTTTAATGCCGGTTAACTGTCTTTGCGCACAATACGTAGCGCACAGTGTAACAGACAAGATTAATAATGATTTATGTGATGAAATGAACAGATAAGCTGCTGTTAAATATGCTTTGTAACAATTTCGTCTAGAATTTATACCAGAATTTGCTGGTCGAACACGTGCACTTTTTTAGAATACGCTGTTCCAGGCCTATCCGAACCTTTGGGAGTACACACAATGCAAGAGAACTACAAAATTCTGGTCGTAGATGACGACATGCGCCTGCGTGCGCTGCTGGAACGTTATCTGACAGAGCAGGGCTTCCAGGTTCGTAGCGTCGCGAACGCGGAACAGATGGATCGTCTGCTGACGCGTGAATCCTTCCACCTGATGGTGCTGGACCTCATGCTGCCGGGCGAAGACGGGCTCTCTATCTGTCGCCGCCTGCGCAGCCAGAGTAACCCGATGCCGATCATCATGGTGACGGCGAAGGGTGAAGAAGTTGACCGCATTGTCGGCCTTGAAATCGGCGCTGACGATTACATTCCAAAACCGTTTAACCCGCGTGAGCTGCTGGCGCGTATTCGCGCCGTGCTGCGTCGTCAGGCGAACGAGCTGCCTGGCGCGCCGTCTCAGGAAGAGGCGGTGATTGCATTCGGTAAGTTCAAGCTGAACCTCGGCACCCGTGAGATGTTCCGTGAAGATGAGCCAATGCCGCTCACCAACGGCGAGTTCGCGGTACTGAAAGCGCTGGTCAGCCACCCGCGCGAACCGCTCTCCCGTGACAAGCTGATGAACCTCGCGCGCGGTCGTGAATATTCCGCGATGGAGCGCTCTATCGACGTACAGATTTCCCGTCTGCGCCGCATGGTGGAAGAAGATCCGGCGCACCCTCGCTATATTCAGACCGTATGGGGTCTGGGCTACGTGTTCGTCCCGGACGGCTCTAAAGCATGAGGCGAATGCGCTTCTCGCCGCGAAGCTCGTTTGCCCGCACGCTGTTACTGATCGTCACCCTGCTGTTCGTCAGCCTGGTGACGACCTACCTGGTGGTGCTGAACTTTGCGATCCTGCCGAGCCTTCAGCAGTTTAATAAGGTGCTGGCATACGAAGTGCGTATGTTGATGACCGATAAGCTGCAGCTGGAGGACGGCACGCAGCTGGTCGTTCCCCCGGCGTTCCGTCGGGAAATCTACCGCGAGCTGGGCATTTCACTGTATTCGAACGAAGCGGCGGAAGACGCGGGCCTGCGCTGGGCGCAGCACTATGAATTTCTCAGCCAGCAGATGGCACAGCAGCTTGGCGGTCCGACGGAAGTACGCGTTGAGGTCAACAAAAGCTCGCCGGTTGTCTGGCTGAAAACCTGGCTGTCACCCAACATCTGGGTGCGCGTTCCGCTGACCGAAATCCATCAGGGCGACTTCTCGCCGCTGTTCCGCTACACCCTGGCGATTATGCTGCTGGCCATCGGCGGCGCGTGGCTGTTTATCCGTATCCAGAACCGACCGCTGGTCGACCTGGAGCATGCGGCCCTACAGGTCGGTAAAGGCATTATTCCTCCGCCGCTGCGTGAATACGGCGCGTCGGAAGTGCGCTCGGTAACGCGTGCGTTTAACCATATGGCCGCAGGCGTCAAACAGCTGGCGGACGATCGTACGCTGCTGATGGCGGGCGTCAGCCATGATTTACGCACGCCGCTGACGCGTATCCGCCTGGCGACGGAGATGATGGGCGAACAGGATGGCTATCTTGCCGAGTCCATCAACAAGGATATCGAAGAGTGTAACGCCATCATCGAGCAGTTTATCGACTACCTGCGCACCGGGCAGGAGATGCCAATGGAGATGGCGGATCTGAACGCGGTGCTGGGGGAAGTGGTCGCCGCCGAAAGCGGCTACGAACGTGAAATTGCCACCGACCTTCAGGCGGGTGAGATTCAGGTACGTATGCACCCGCTCTCCATCAAACGCGCGGTCGCGAATATGGTGGTCAACGCGGCGCGCTACGGCAACGGCTGGATTAAAGTCAGCAGCGGTACGGAACTTAACCGCGCGTGGTTCCAGGTGGAAGACGATGGCCCGGGCATCAAGCCCGAACAGCGTAAGCACCTGTTCCAGCCGTTCGTGCGCGGCGACAGCGCGCGCAGCACCAGCGGCACCGGCTTAGGCCTGGCGATTGTGCAGCGTATTGTTGATAACCATAACGGACTGCTGGAAATTGGCACCAGCGAGCGGGGTGGTTTGAGTATTCGCGCGTGGTTACCGGTGCCGGTGATGCGGGGGCAGGTTAAGGAGGGTTAAAAAAGGGTGGCTTTAGCCACCCTTTTTCGTAGGTCGGGTAAGGCGAAGCCGCCACCCGACAAGGTACGTTCTCTGCGGCCTGATGCCCTCACCCCAACCCTCTCCCACAGGGAGAGGAAGAAGGGCTACAGCTTCGGCCCCGCACTCACCAGCGCAGCACCCGCCGGGGTATCGGTATACTTCTCAAAGTTCTCAATAAACAGCTTCGCCAGCGATTCTGCCTTTTCACGCCACTGTTCCGGTGAACCGTAGGTATTGCGCGGGTCAAGGATACGGGTATCCACGCCCGGCAGCGCCGTTGGGATCGCCAGGTCGAACATCGGCAGCGTAAAGGTCTCGGCGTTATCCAGCGAACCGTCCAGAATGGCGTCAATGATGGCGCGCGTATCTTTGATGGAGATACGTTTGCCCGTACCGTTCCAGCCGGTGTTCACCAGGTAGGCCTGCGCGCCGGATGCCTGCATGCGCTTCACCAGAACTTCCGCGTACTGCGTCGGGTGCAGCGACAGGAATGCCGCGCCGAAGCAGGCGGAGAAGGTTGGCGTTGGCTCCGTCACGCCGCGCTCGGTGCCCGCCAGCTTGGCGGTAAAGCCGGAGAGGAAATGGTACTGCGTCTGGCTGGCCGTCAGGCGAGAAACCGGCGGCAGGACGCCGAAGGCATCTGCGGTCAGGAAGATCACCTTCGTGGCGTGGCCCGCCTTCGACACCGGCTTCACGATGTTGTCGATGTGGTAGATCGGGTAAGAGACGCGGGTGTTTTCCGTTTTGGACGCATCGTCGAAGTCGACAGAACCATCGGCGCGCACGGTGACGTTTTCCAGCAGCGCATCGCGGCGAATGGCGTGGTAGATATCCGGCTCTGCCTCTTCAGACAGGCGAATGGTCTTCGCGTAGCAGCCGCCTTCAAAGTTAAACACGCCGTCGTCGTCCCAGCCGTGCTCGTCGTCGCCAATCAGACGGCGTTTTGGATCGGTGGACAGCGTCGTTTTACCGGTGCCGGAAAGGCCGAAGAATACCGCCACGTCGCCTTTTTCACCGACGTTGGCCGAGCAGTGCATGGAGGCGATACCGCGCAGCGGCAGCAGGTAGTTCATGACGGAGAACATCCCTTTCTTCATCTCGCCGCCGTACCAGGTCCCGCCAATCAGCTGGATGCGCTCGGTCAGGTTGAAGGCGATGAAGTTTTCGGAGTTCAGACCCTGCTCTTTCCACTGTGGGTTAGTGCATTTCGCCCCGTTCATGACGATGAAATCCGGGGTAAAGTCCTGCAGCTCTTCGTCAGTCGGACGAATGAACATGTTCTTCACGAAATGCGCCTGCCAGGCCACTTCGGTGATAAAGCGTACGGAGAGGCGGGTGTCGGCGTTAGCGCCGCAGAAAGCATCGACGATAAACAGACGCTTTCCGGAAAGTTGATGGGTGACGAGCCCTTTCAGATGCTGCCAGGTTTCGGGAGAGAGCGGTTTGTTATCGTTCTTCCCTTTGCCTTTATCAGCCCACCACAGCGTATCGCGGGTGGTATCGTCTCGGACAATATACTTATCTTTCGGCGAACGGCCGGTAAAGATACCGGTATCGACGGCGATAGCTCCAAGGTTCGTCAACACACCTCGCTCGTATCCTTCCAGCGCTGGATTGAGCTCTTCCTGATACAGCGTATCGTAATCGGGGTTGTAGACCACTTCCTGAACGTCGTGAATACCATAAGCCTTGAGATCTTGCGGGGTTAAACCATTAACACGCATATCACTGCTCCTTAGCCAATATGTACTGCCTGAAATTGTAGGGTTTTTCTGGGGATGTTAACCGCGACGGGGCTCATAGATTTACGTATCTGGTCAAAACCCTTACTAACGGAAAACCCTGCGACTCCAGCCACAGGGCGGGCAGATTATCGCAGGAATCGCTTTTTGGTTGGGGAAAATGTTCTTAAAAGGTTAATTGATGGTGAATTTAACCGGAAGAATGTGAATGTAATCGCATACATGTAGGAAAATTACGTAAGGGTTACATTGAGAAAACGATTCATGTCTCCCGCAGCTATGATTTCAGATATTGCCGTTGACGCCCTGTTATCGCTTTAATGGGGCACTATGCTTTTCGTAAACAAGGGATGAAAGATGGACAACAGTGAAACGTTATCCCCTTCAACGCGCCTGGCCGTCGTGCTGGCGGGCGCCTTACAGGGAGTGCTCTGCTATGCCATTACCTGGTACATCGGGTATGCGAAATTGCCGACCGATACGCTGTGGTTGATGTGCGTTATTCCTGCCACCGTGGTAATGACGACCACGATGTCGCTTGCTGTGACATCGTTCCGAAAGCCTTTTTTGTGGCTGGCGCTCGGGATGACCGGCGCGGCCGTTGCGGCCATGGGCGGCTGGCTTAAGTGGAGCGTAGCGGGGCTCGAAAGCTGGAGCATCAGGGATGAGATGCTCGTTTTCGGCTTTCACCTGCTGCTGATGACGCTGTTCATACTGCCATGGCTACAGCGGCGTCTGGATCCCGTCCCGACTACCTCCTTTTACAGCGACTTTTATCAGCGAAACTGGCATAACGCGCTGACGCTGCTCGTTATTTTTGTTTCAAATGGCCTCTTCTGGCTGGTGCTTTTCCTGTGGGCCGAGCTTTTCGAACTTATCGGCATACGCTTTTTTGATCGGCTTTTCTTCCATTCTGACGGGTTTATTTCAGTGGCGACTGGCGTAGTTTCAGCCAGTGCGGCCGTGCTCACGCGCGTGCAGGTACGGTTACTCCTTGCCCTGCAAAACCTGCTCACCCTGATCGCCACCGGTCTGCTACCCCTGATGGCGGCGCTGGCCCTGCTCTTTATTGGCGCGCTGCCTTTCGTCGGCTTCGAAACCATTTCGGCCAGGATATCCGCCGCGGGCTTGCTCACTACCCTGGCGCTGCTGCTGCTATTCCTGGTGACGATAGTGTGGCATCCACAGCGTCAAACGCTGCCTTACTATGCCCCGCTGCGAGGGATGATTCGCCTTGCCGTGGCTATCGTACCCGCATATCCGGTTCTGGCGGGGTGGGCGCTTTGGCTACGCATTTCGCAATACGGCTGGTCACCCGAGCGTCTTTACGGCGTGTTGATAACCATCGTGGCGCTGGTCTGGGCGGTCGGATTTTGTGCCAGCGTCCTGATACAGCGTCGTGAGCCGCAGCAGATCCATACGTACGTCATCCCGGCGACCGGGCTGCTTTCCCTCGTCTTCCTGATGTTGATCCATACCCCCGTGCTGGATCCGTGGCGAATAAGCGTCGCAAGCCACATGGCCCGCTATCAGACCGGAAAAATTACCGCGGATCGGGTAAGCCTCCACATGCTCAGCCACGCCGGGCGCAAGGGGCGTGAGGCGTTACAAACGCTGCAAAACGATCCGCAGTTTATGTCTAACCCGAAACGCGCGCGTGAAGTGAAAGGGTTGCTCGCCGGCAGCCCCCGGGGAGCGGGACAAATGACGGCCACCATGCTGGAGAAAGCGATCCAGCTCGCGCCCGGCATGCCGCGTCCCGATAGCGCGCTATGGCAAGCGATGCTCAGGGAGCAGTATCGGTTTGAATCCTGCAGCAGGGCGCAGAGAAACTGTTTGCTCATGCCGCTGGACCTGAATGCTGACGGTAAACCTGAGGCCGTGCTGTACCAGTTTACCGATCGCGCCATCATGGCCTATACGCATACCGGTACGGGCTGGCAGCACGTGGGGGATGGTTGGACAATGCCGGAAGGACTGACGCGCGAGGAGCTGGACCGTGCCTTACAGCAGGGAAAGGTTAAGCCGGTCGTGAAGCCCTGGGCAGATATTGAAATTTTCGGGGAACGCGTAGATATGCTTTACGGCAGTGGCGCTAGCTTACGGCGCCCATAACGAATAACGGCTCCGTAAGGAGCCGTTTTGCCATGCTTAGTGAACCTGCGGGTCCGCCGGAGAGGCGTTATTGCGGATCTCCGCGATATCCATCGAATTGAACACGTAGTGCGTACCGCAGTAGTCACAGTGCATATCGATTTCACCGTCTTCCGCCATGATGCTGTCGATCTCTTCGTCCGGCAGCGTTTTCAGGGCGCCAGCACAACGCTCGCGGGAGCAGGTGCACTTAAATTCCACCGCCTGCGGATCGTAGACCGTCACCTCTTCTTCGTGGTACAGACGCCACAGCACGTCGGTCGCCGACAGGGTGAACAGCTCTTCCGCTTTGATGGTTTCCGTCAGGGTTGCCAGATGCTCGAAATCATTGGTCTGCGCATCCTGCGCTGGCAGAACCTGCAACAGCATGCCGCCGGCTGCCGGCTGGCCATCCACTTCACCGGTACGGATGAACAGGCGGGTTGGCAGCTGTTCGGAACGCATGAAGTAATCTTCCAGGCAGGCGGCAAGCGTATCGCCTTCCAGCCCGACAACGCCCTGATAGCGCTCGCCCTCTTCAGGGGAGATGGTGATCACCAGGTAGCCGTTGCCGACCAGCGTTTTCAGATCGGCATTTTCAGGCACATCGCCCTGAACGCGCGCCACGCCGCGCATCTGCTGCTGGTTGTTGCCGTTGATCACCGCCAGCGACATCGGGCCATCGCCCTGAAGCTGAACGGTAATATCGCCCGCGAACTTCAGCGTGGCGGTCAGCAGGCTGGTGGCAACCAGCAGTTCGCCCAACAGGGTTTTCACCGGCAGCGGGTAGTTGTGGTTTTCCAGAATCTGTTTCCAGGTTTCGGATACGGTGACCGGCTCGCCGCGCACGGCGAATTGTTCAAACAGATAGCGGTGTAATTGGTCGTGTTGGGCCATTTTCATCTCTCGTGCAGGTGAGGGTTACTCGTTCTCACCGTGTTTAAATTTCATCAGATCGCGGCGCTCCTTTTTATCCGGTCGCCGGTCCGGGTGAGGCATGGTCAGCGCATTCATTTTGCGCGCCAGCGCGGTTTTCTCGCGCTTCGCTATGCTTTCCGCCGTCTCTTCATAAAGCAAAACGGCTTCCGGGGCGGGCCGCCGCTGTTCGGTAATGGCTTTCACCACTACCGTTTTCTCATCGTTGCCCTGGCGAAGCGTCAGCGTGGCATTCAGCTCAACCAGCTTGCTCGGTTTGCTGCGCTGGCCGTTGTAATGCACCTTACCGCCGTCAACCATTTCACGGGCAAGGGCGCGCGTTTTGTAAAAACGGGCGGCCCACAGCCATTTATCCAGTCTTACCCCATCAGAGGGTTTTTCTTTCATGGCGTCTCCTTCACGGTGAGTGAGGGGATCATCCGGCGATAGTCGTTCAGCCCCGGATGTCGCAGATAGCTTTTTTCAGCCAGGCCGGAATCAGGATTGGTCACGCCAAGGCAATAGCGAATGCCAAACGCTGCCGCAGAATCCAGAATCGGCTCGCTGTCGTCAATGAACAGCGTCCTTTCCGGCTGTAAACCGGTCTCTTCCACCACCGCATGCCACAGCCGCTGATCCTCTTTCGGATAACCAAATGTGTGGGTGGAAAGTAATAAATCAAGGTGTGAAGCAAGACCGGTATGTTCCAGCTTCACGGCCAGGTTATGGGGATGCGCGTTCGTCAGCAGAATACGGCGCTTGCCGCAGGCTTTCAGCGCGTCCAGGAACGGGACCGTATCGTCGCGCAACACGGCGCGCGCGCCCTGGGCGGTGGTCATGGCGCAAATATCCAGACCGAGTCGCTCGCTCCAGTAGTCAAGACAGTACCAGTTTAGCGTATGCTGCACCGCACTATACTGCGAACGAATGAATTCCTGCGCTTCTGCCGGGGAGATCCCCTGCTGTTCACCGTACGTTTCCGGGACCAGCTTTTGCCAGAAATAGTTATCAAAGGCGAGATCGAGCAGCGTGCCGTCCATATCAAGCAGGACGGTATCGACCGCCTGCCAGTCGATGTCAAGATGCATAAGGGGGAACTCCAGCCAGAAGAAACGTGCGCGACAGGGTATCACAACTTGTCGCGCGGGGACGTTATCCGATCAGGCGCTAAGGGGTGGAGATCAGATTCGGATTGAGGCAGTTTTCGTAGTAGGCCTGGATTTCAGCCAGTCGCGTACGGGACCGCTGGTAGCGGCGTACGGCCTGATAACCGTTCCAGACGATGCAGGCCAGCATCGCCATCAAAAGCAGGGACGTTCCCACGTAGCGCCACAGGCCAGCGCTATCCGGCATCCGGTGCAGCCCAATATGGCGCGTGCCGTTGGCGTCGGTAACGATGCTGGTGACGATCCCTTCCGCGCTGAACGGCGTCTGCATCAGCATCTGCGCCAGGCGCTGAAACTCGCTCCACTGTTCCTGAGCCGGATAGTCGTAAAGCGAAACCTGCGGGTAGGGTTGATCTACCAGGTCGCTGCCTTCATCGCTGGCGATTACAAAACCGCCCGGCGCCGGGCTGTTAAGCGCCTGGGCCGCACGGGTGGTTTCACGCATCACGAAGGGGGCGGTAGAGGTCGCCACCAGGTTATCCAGCGACTCGGCGCTGACCGGACGCAGAAGCACGTTCACCCCGTCCAGGCGTCCCGCTTCGGCGCGCTTCACCAGCGCTTCCCAGTCTTTACTGTTGCCGAGGTTCACCAGCGCGTTCTTAAGGCGAACGCAGTCGTCCTGCGCTGAACAGAGGTCTTCTGTTTTCAGAACGATTTCGCCAAAGTCATCCAGCAGCACCATGCCCGATTTCTGAATAGCCGAGCGCAGGGCAGGGCTTACGCGAGAATCATCGTCCGGTTTCGGATGGAGCTGGCGGTTTATCGTCTGGGTAAGCGCGGTAGCTTTATTGACCACATCCGATTCCGGCAGCGGCAGCGGCGAGGCGTCGTTCCAGATGATCTGTGAGCAATCGAACGGCGAGAACGGCGAGTTCTGGCGCGTGTTCCAGGCTCCCGGCGCGTGGATATTACACATGCCGGTGCCTTTCAGACGCAGCGTATCCCCCACGCGGACGCCCGCTTCTTCAAGCTGCTTCACGCTGGTGGCTTCTACGGTTTGCGCCCCTTTTATCCACGACAGGGTAAATTTGATCGGCATATCCAGCGGCACGAAAAGCAGCAGCATGATGAAGACCAACGCGGCGCCACCGGCAATTACCGCGCTGCGCAGCCAGTGCTGAAGCGGGAAGTTTTTCACCTCATCGTGCAGGGATAAATAACGCCCCTGGCGGACGACGTGGCGATCGAGGTAGATATCAATATCCGTTTTGTGGCCCAAATCCTGGGCGATCCACGGCTGCCAGTGGCGCGGATAAATGAGGTCGATAATCCCGAGCGAGATATTGTTGATATGCTCCTGATCGTTCTCCCCAAACAGGCCCCAGCGTTTTGGCGTGCCGCGCAGGCAGTGAATTTCACGTAGTGAGGTTTTTGCCGGCGGGGCAAATATGCCCCACAGCCCGGCGGCCAGCAGCAGCACCGCGCCGCCCGCAAGCCACGGAACAAACACGTCCGGCGTCAGCAGGCAGATGAAAAAGAGCAGGAACGAGGCGACAATCAGCACCGCTTCGCGAATACCATCGGGGCGGCTCAGGACATACTCTTCATGCGTCTCCTGACGGATGTTAAGCAGTTCGATTTGCTCCGTTTCTTCACCGCGAATAGAGGCCTGCGTTCCGCTCGCGCGTTCCAGCGCAAAGCGTGGCGCTTCCTGAACATATTCGCTCAGGGTATGACCATTAAGGGAAATAACCAGCGGCAGCGTGTCGGTATGGATCAGCTCAACGCTGTTCTCATCGTTAATGTACTGCTCCCAGAAGGGAGGCAGGTGGACTTCAACCGAATCGAGATAGTAGCGCCATTTGTTGGGATCGTCGGTCGTGATGCCGTAGCGGGTGATCGAGCGCGTCACGCACAGAACGGTATCGCTTTGTGCATTCAGGTTGAGCGACACGGGGGCGGTGCTGGCACCGGTAGGTCCAGGCGAGAGCCGGGATCGGTTCAGCGTGTCGAGATACTGCTCAACGGTGCTGCGTTCTTCAGGCGACAGCTTGCGCGTGCTTGCCCCGGCGAACGCGTTTAAAAAGGGCAACCGGTAACGGCGATGTACGCGGCGCCTGAATACCCACACCGCAATCGACGCGCAGGCCAGCACAGCAGCGAGAAAAATCAAAATGGTGCTCATGCTTTCCCCATCTTACTTATCTTCTTACAGGTGTTGTCGGTCGCACCTTTTGTACAATGAATGAGATCTGTGGTCGGCTATCGGCAAGTATGGAGTCTAACTTGAGCATGTTGACGCGTATCCCAGTGACCGATAATGATATCAAAGCCTGTACCGGCGCGATATCAGCAAATTCCTGGAAACATTTCAACCTCTTGACATTTGATTTGAAATGCGAATCAACCTCAGTTACGTTGCATAAATGTAAATAAAGAGCAATTGACATTGCCGAAACCGTGCGGCGTATCGCACAATAAAGCCAGTTCCCCCAGCATAGACCCGTCAAGATGACCAAACCCTTACAAAAACCCACCATTCTGAATGTTGAAACCGTCGCAAAATCGCGTCTGTTTAATGTTGAAAGTGTGGATCTGGAGTTCAGCAACGGCGTGCGTCGTGTTTATGAACGTATGCGCCCCTCCTCGCGCGAAGCGGTAATGATTGTGCCCGTCGTCGACGAGCATCTGATCCTCATACGTGAATACGCCGTGGGGACCGAATCTTACGAGCTGGGCTTCTCAAAAGGGCTAATCGATCCGGGCGAAACGGTTTTTGAAGCGGCAAACCGCGAGCTGAAAGAAGAGGTCGGTTTTGGCGCGAAGGAGCTTACGTTCCTGAAAAAGCTGAGCATGGCGCCGTCCTACTTCTCCAGCAAAATGAATATCGTGGTGGCGGAAGATCTCTATCCTGAGTCGCTGGAAGGAGACGAGCCGGAACCGCTGCCGCAGGTTCGCTGGCCGCTGGCCCACCTGATGGATTTGCTGGAAGACCCCGACTTTAACGAGGCGCGCAACGTGAGCGCACTGTTCCTGGTGCGGGAGTGGCTGAAGGGGCAGGGGCGCCTGTAGCGGCCTGAATCCCTCTCGTGTGAGAGAGGGTGCAAACGTAAAAACGGCAACCCGAGGTTGCCGTTTCGATTTTAGAACAGCTCGTGCGTCTCGCCGTTATCAATTATCTCTGTACCCACCTCATGCACCGCCTGCGTGGTTGGCTGCGTGCCCTCGATGAAATACTCTGCGCGGCTGTTGCCGCCGTTGGCGAGCTGCCCGGTGCTGCGGTCAATATTGACCGTAACAATGCCCGGAGGAGGCGTTAACGGCTCCTCCGGCACGCCTTCGAGAGCGGCTTTCATGAAAGCATCCCAGGCCGGTTGCGCACTCTTCGCCCCGCCTTCATAGCCGGAGATCTGATCTTTAATCGCGCCAGAAGCGGTTGTGCGCCCCAGCGTGCGGCGGTGATCGTCAAAGCCAATCCAGACGGAGGTGACTACGCCCGGGCCGTAGCCTGAGAACCATGCATCTTTTGAGCTGTTGGTCGTGCCGGTTTTGCCGCCGATGTCGCGGCGCTGCAAATCGCGGCCCGCGCGCCAGCCGGTACCCTGCCAGCCCGGTTCGCCAAAGATATTGGTGTTCAGGGCGCTCTTGATCAGGAACGACAGCGGGGTGCCGATCACGTGCGGGGCATACTCCTGAGCGCCGCTCTGGGCGACCAGCGCCTGATTGGCCTGCTCCAGCTGAGGCTGAGGTACCGCCAGGTTCCGACGCTCCTGTGAGATGGCAACGTCTTCCATATCCTTGTTTTCAAGAACGTTTGATTTTGGCGTATCGCCGTAAATCACCGGAAGATCGCATTCAGGGCAGGCAATTTTCGGTTTCGCTTCAAACAGCACGCCGCCCTGATCGTTCTCGATTTTGCTGATGAAGTACGGGTCGACCAGGAAGCCGCCGTTCGCCATCACCGAGTATCCACGGGCCACCTGGAGCGGCGTAAAGGACGCGGAGCCCAGCGCCAGCGATTCGGTATGAACGATATTCTGCGCCGGGAAGCCGAAGCGTTGCAGATATTCTGCCGCATAATCTACGCCCATCGCCCGCATCGCACGCACCATAACCACGTTTTTCGACTGGCCAAGACCCTGACGTAGACGTATAGGGCCGGCATATTGCGCCGGAGAGTTCTTCGGCTGCCAGTCGGAACCGGCACCGGCATCCCAGCGGGAGATTGGCACGTCGTTGAGAATGCTGGCGAGCGTCAATCCTTTATCCATCGCTGCGGTGTAGAGGAACGGCTTGATGTTGGAACCCACCTGCCGCAGCGCCTGGGTTGCGCGGTTAAATTTGCTCTGGTTGAAATCGAACCCGCCGACCAGCGCCATGACGGCACCGTTTTGCGGATTGATGGAAACCAGCGCGGAGTTCACGTCCGGCACCTGGGCCAGCCACCAGGCATCATCTACCTGACGCACCCAGATTTGCTGTCCGGTTTGTACAACGTCGGTCACTTTACGTGGGGTAGGCCCCTGAAGGGTGTCGGAACGGTACGGACGCGCCCAGCGCATGCCGTCCATGCGCAGCGATACGGATGTGCCATCGGCCATCATCGCCACCGCTTCCTGCGGATCGGCCTGGGTTACTACCGCCGGTCGCAGCGGGCCGTAGGTCGGGAGCGCCTTCAGGGAATCAACGATCTTTTTGCTGTCCCATGCGCCTTCGCCCACTCTCCACAGCACGTTGGACGGGCCGCGGTAGCCGTGACGCATATCGTAATTCATGACGTTGTTACGCACCGCCTGCTGGGCAGCCTGCTGCACCTTGCGGGTCACGGTGGTATAGACGCGATAGCCATCTTCATACGCTTTATCACCGTAGCGACTCACCATCTCCTGGCGAACCATTTCAGTGAGATACGGCGACGAGAAGGCGATTTCCGGCGCGTGATAATTGGCGTCGATAGCCTCGCTGCGCGCCCGATCGTAGTCAGCCTGGCTGATGTAGCCTTCGCTCAACATGCGCGACAGCACCACGTTACGACGCGCGGTGGCGCGGTCCAGCGAATAGAGCGGGTTAAAGGTGGATGGCGCTTTCGGCAGGCCGGCAATGGTCGCCATTTCGCTCAGCGTGAGCTGTTCGACCGGCTTGCCAAAATAGACCTGTGCCGCTGCCCCGACGCCATAGGCGCGGTAGCCGAGATAGATCTTGTTGAGGTAAAGCTCAAGGATCTCGTCTTTGCTCAGCAGCTGCTCAATGCGGATCGCGAGGAATACCTCTTTGATCTTACGTATCAGCGTCTTTTCCGGGCTGAGGAAGAAGTTACGCGCCAGCTGCTGGGTAATGGTACTTGCCCCCTGAGAGGCATGACCGGAGAACAGCGCCACGCTTGCCGCACGGAAAATACCGACCGGATCCACACCGTGGTGCTCGTAAAAACGGCTGTCCTCGGTGGCGATAAAGGCCTTCACCATTACGGGTGGAATTTGGTTTAAGGTCAGAGGGATACGACGTTTTTCGCCGTATTGCGCCATCAGTTCACCATCGGCGCTATAGACCTGCATAGGGATCTGGAGCCGCACATCACGAAGCGTGGCGACATCAGGTAGCTGTGGCTCGACATATTTGTACAAACCAATAATCGAGCCTGCTCCCAGCAGAATGAAACAGACTGCAAGGATCAATAAATACTTTACGAACTTCACCGGAGATTTCCCATTTGGTTTAGCCTGGGCAGTTTCTAAACAATCGCGCGGTAGTATAAAGGCAAGCCTGATTCATTGATATAGCCGTCACTCCGACGGGCGATAAGGAGATCGTGAAGCATGGCTTTTAAAACGTGGCAAACGGGCGTTCATATTCAACAGGATAAGGTGGTTGCGGTTGCGCTAACCAGAGAGCGGGCGGGCTGGCGTTTACGGCGCTGGTGGGCCGTGCCGGTTGCGGACGGTATTATCCGGGACGGGAAGATTCTTCAGCCAGAACAGCTGGTTAATGCGCTGCGCGCCTGGCGGAAGACGCTGCCGCACTCGCATCGGGTATTTCTCTCATTTCCGGCGGCGCGCGTTCTGCAACGCGCTTTGCCCCGACCTTCCGTTGCCCTGCGTGACAGCGAACAGCTCACCTGGCTAGGGTCCGCATTATCACGCGAGCTGGAGATGCCTGCCGATACGCTGTGTTTTGACTACGCGCAGGACACGTTCAGCAACACATTTCACGTCACCGCGGCGCAGAACAGGGAGGTCGATACCCTGCTGTCGCTGGCGAAAGCGCTGCGTTTGCGCCTGGCGGCAATCGCTCCGGATGCCGGCGCGCTGGCAAACCTTCTTTCTGCGGTTGCGCCCGCCCGGTGCGTAGCCTGGAGGGATAAAGACCAGTGGCTGTGGGCGATGCGGCACCAGTGGGGGCGACGCTACGCCACGGAAGCGGCAGATGCGAATGCGCTGGCGGCGCTGCTTGCGCTTTCTCCTTCCGATATTGCCGTTTTTGATGCTGAACACGATCCCTGGGAAACGGTGTCGCTATGCCAGCCGCCGCTGCCAGAATGCGGCGCCGATTTCACCGTCGCCCTGGCGCTGGCCATGAGCGAGGCGCCTTAATGAGCATGCCGAATCTCTTACCGTGGCGCCGGGAACGGCGCATTCAGCAGCTGCGGTTCTGGGGCCTGCTGTACGCCGCCTCGCTGCTGTTGATGCTGGCGGGAGGCGTCAGCCTGCGTGTGGCGCAGAGCCTCGCGTCACAGGCGTTGCAGAGCGATCTGGCGGGAACGCGTGCGGTTCAGAAGGTATTGAAAGCGCGGCAGCCGCAGCCTGCGAAAGCGAGCTCCCCTTCGCAGCCGCCGGAGCCGGTAGCATGGCAACCCGCGCTGGAATCCCTTGCCAGCGCGATGCCGCAGCAGGCCTGGCTGACGACGTTACGTTATCAGCCCCCCTCACTGATCCTGAGCGGCTACGCCACCTCTTTCACGGCACTCACCGCCATGACCGATGCGCTGGAGCGGATAAAGGGGTTTATCCCCGGTCCGGCAGGCGCATTGCAGCAGGATAGCCGGGGGCGGTGGATGTTTACGTTTCAGCTTCATAGCCGGAGGTAGGCGATGAATATGTGGTATCAACGCTGGGCCGACGCGCCTCCTTCCCGGCGCGTGCTTTGCTGGTCGATCGCCTCGGCTATTGTTGCGCTTGCGATCTGGGGGCTGCTGCTGAGACCCGCTTATATCCACTTCGCCCGCATTCAGGCGCAGGTCCTTAGTGCCGGGCGCATCAACGCGTCGCTGTGGCCACGGGCTCTGCGGCAGCCGGTGGTAGCGCAGGTGAGAGGCGCGCATTCGGCTGAGCCCTTTTCCCCGCTGGCGCTTCAGGGAGAGGGCGCCAGGCTGGTGCACTGGAAACCGCGGCAGATCGGGGGAGAGCTGGCGCTTGACGCTTCATGGCAGGCGGTCCCGGCGCTCTTTTCCCGTCTGGCGCGTAAGGACGTGCGGGTAAGCGCGTTTGATATCGCCCCTCAGGGCACGCAGCTTCGCCTCAGCCTCCAGCTGGAGACCGGCCATGCCCGGTAAAGCACGCGTACTGATCCTGCTTTCTTTGCTTTTCCTGACGGGGATGCGGGACCCCTTCTCCGCGCCGGAAGACCTTTGCGCCGCTGGTCAGCTCGGCCAGTGGCGGTATCGGGGAGTTATCAGCGGCAGCAGCGATATCGGCCTTATGCAGGACGGGCAGAAACGCTGGCACCGGGTTAAGCGACAGATGCGGTTAACGCCAGGGTGGCGGGTAAGCGCGATAGATAAACAACAACTGACCGTTGACGTCGGCGAGAGGTGCGAGCCGCAGCAATGGACATGGCAACGAGAAGGATCGAAAAAAAGTGAAGATAAGGATATTGCTGTTGCTGATGGCGCTCAGCCAGCCCCTGTTGGCCGCCGCGCCAAAGCTGGTCACCCTGCTGGTGGATGAGGTGCCGGTGGTTCAGGTGCTGCAGGCGCTGGTCGCGCAGGAGGACCGCAACCTGGTGGTATCGCCGGACGTTAGCGGCTCGCTTTCGCTGAATTTAGCGCGGGTGCCCTGGCGGCAGGCGCTTCAGACGGTAGTCAACAGCGCCGGGCTGGTACTGCGGGAAGAGGCTGGCATTTTTTATGTGCATACGGCGGCCTGGCAGCGGGAGCAACAGGCGCGTAAGGAGCAGGAGCGGGCCCAGCGTCAGCTCAACGCCCCGTTAATCGCTCACAGCATTCCATTTTCTTACGCAGACGCCGGCGAATTGCAAAAAGCGGCGGAAAAGCTCTTAAGCCCGAAGGGCAGCTTATCCGTCGACAGGCGCACCAACCGTCTTCTGGTAAGGGATAACAAGACGGTGGTGGACGTGCTGCAGCGCTGGGCGGCGCAGATGGATCTGCCCGTCGAGCAGGTGGAGCTGGCGGCGCAAATCGTAACAATCAGTGAAAAAAGCCTGCGCGAGCTGGGCGTGAAGTGGAGCCTTGCCGGGGCAACTGGGACCGAAAAAATCGGACAGGTCACGACGCTTGGCGCAGACCTGGCGGCGGCGGGCGCGACCGCCCACGTTGGCTTTAACATCGGGCGCATCAACGGCAGGATGCTGGATCTGGAACTGTCGGCGCTTGAGCAAAAGCAGCAGGTGGATATCATCGCCAGCCCGCGGCTGCTGGCGTCCCACATGCAGCCAGCAAGCATCAAACAGGGCAGCGAAATTCCGTATCAGGTCTCGAGCGGCGAGAGCGGGGCAACCTCGGTTGAGTTTAAAGAGGCGGTACTGGGGATGGAGGTCACGCCGGTGGTGCTGCCGGGAGGCCGCGTTCGCCTTAAGCTGCATATCAGTGAAAATATGCCCGGCCAGGTGCTGCAACAGGCAGACGGCGAAACGCTGGCAATTGATAAGCAGGAGATTGAAACGCAGGTTGAGGTAAAAAGTGGAGAAACGCTCGCGCTGGGCGGCATTTTTTCGCAAAAGAATAAAACCGGACGCGATAGCGTGCCCGTGCTGGGAAACATCCCGCTGCTGGGCCAGCTGTTTCGCCATGACGGAAAAGATAATGAACGACGCGAGCTGGTGGTGTTTATCACGCCACGTCTGGTCAGTATTGATTAATGGGTAACGATCCCCGCAATGATTTTGCATTCAGTTTGTTGCAGATGTTTGACGTGGGGCATGAATTAGCATACAAGGAGTACCGATTTGAGTTGGACTTACGTCTTATTTCCCAGTGCACCGGGTACGGTGATTTAATCAGTTGCCAAACAAGCCGGAGTATTGAGATAATTTTTCGTCTGACTCTCGCTCTATTGCATATGAGGTTTCAGTTCATGTCCTGCTACGCCAGGTGTCTGCGCAGCGGGGATTACCATTAACGAATAGTCTTAGTAGTACCGAAAAAATGGCAGAGAAACGCAATATCTTTCTGGTTGGGCCTATGGGTGCCGGCAAAAGCACTATTGGGCGTCAGTTAGCTCAACAACTCAATATGGAATTTTACGATTCTGATCAAGAGATTGAGAAACGAACCGGAGCGGATGTGGGCTGGGTCTTCGATGTAGAAGGCGAAGAAGGTTTCCGTGACCGAGAAGAAAAAGTGATCAACGAACTCACGGAAAAACAGGGCATTGTGCTGGCAACAGGCGGCGGCTCTGTAAAATCTCGCGAAACCCGCAACCGTCTCTCCGCCCGTGGTGTAGTGGTCTATCTTGAGACGACCATCGAAAAACAGCTGGCACGCACGCAGCGTGATAAAAAGCGCCCGTTGCTGCAGGTTGAAACGCCGCCACGTGAAGTTCTGGAAGCGTTGGCCGATGAACGCAATCCTCTGTACGAAGAGATTGCTGATGTGACCATTCGTACTGACGATCAGAGCGCTAAAGTGGTTGCAAACCAGATTATTCATATGCTGGAAAGCAACTGATTCTGGCTTTATATACACTCGCCTGCGGGTAATAAGCATTTAAGGTGGATGTCGCGTCATGGAGAGGATTACAGTTACTCTCGGGGAACGTAGTTACCCTATCACCATCGCGGCTGGTTTGTTTAACGACCCAGCTTCCTTCTTACCACTGAAAGCGGGTGATCAGGCGATGCTGGTCACCAACGAGACGCTGGCTCCGCTTTATCTCGACCGCGTACGTCACCTGCTTGAGCAGGCGGGCGTAAAGGTCGACAGTGTGATTCTGCCCGACGGCGAGCAGTATAAAAGCCTGACGGTGCTTGATACCGTCTTTACCGCACTTCTGCAAAAACCGCACGGTCGTGATACAACGCTGCTTGCCCTGGGCGGCGGTGTTGTAGGCGATCTGACCGGTTTTGCAGCCGCCAGCTACCAGCGCGGCGTGCGCTTTATTCAAATTCCAACCACGTTGCTGTCACAGGTCGATTCGTCTGTAGGCGGTAAAACGGCGGTGAACCATCCGCTTGGCAAAAACATGATTGGCGCGTTCTACCAGCCTGCATCGGTGGTGGTGGATCTCGACTGTCTGAAAACCTTGCCAGCGCGCGAGCTGGCTTCTGGCCTTGCAGAAGTGATCAAATACGGCATTATTCTTGACGGTGAGTTTTTTAACTGGCTCGAAGAGAATATGGATGCGCTGCTGCGCCTCGATGGGCAGGCAATGGCCTACTGTATTCGCCGTTGCTGTGAGCTGAAAGCAGAAGTCGTTGCCGCAGATGAGCGTGAAACCGGCTTACGTGCTTTACTGAATCTGGGGCATACGTTTGGCCATGCGATCGAAGCCGAAATGGGCTACGGTAACTGGCTTCACGGTGAAGCCGTCGCTGCCGGGATGGTCATGGCAGCGCGTGCCTCTGAACGTCTGGGTCAGTTCAGGCCGGAAGAGACCGCGCGTATCATCGCGTTGCTTAAACGTGCGGGGTTGCCGGTGAGCGGACCGCAGGAAATGGCTGCGCAGGCGTACCTTCCCCACATGATGCGCGATAAAAAAGTATTGGCAGGCGAGATGCGTCTGGTGCTCCCGCTTGCAATAGGGAAAAGTGAAGTGCGCGGCGGAGTGCCGCACGACGTCGTACTTGGCGCTATTGCTGATTGTCAGCAGGCGTAACAACTAGAAAGGTCAGACCGCTCTAACGGGTGGTCGTTTAGCTTCAGGTAAATGCAGAGTCGTTGGCATAAGCCTTTGAGTGGGGTGTTAAATGGATGAATTCAAACCAGAAGACGAGCTGAAACCCGATCCCAGCGATCGTCGTACTGGTCGTTCTCGTCAATCTTCAGAACGTGATAACGAGCCGCAGATCAATTTTGACGATGTCGATCTGGATGCAGACGATCGTCGTCCTTCGCGCAGCCGCAATGCGCGAAATGAGCGTGAAGATGAGGAGTACGAATCCGAAGAAGCGTTAATGGATGAACAGCCCGTCGAACGCCGACCGCGCAAGCGTAAAAAAGCGGTAGCGGCAAAACCGGCTTCCCGACAGTACATCATGATGGGTCTTGGCGTTCTGGTACTGATATTGCTGATTGTCGGCATCGGTTCCGCGCTGAAAGCACCTTCTACAAATTCTGGCGAGCAGACCGCGTCTGCTGAAAAGAGCATCGACCTGTCTGGTAACGATGCGAGCAATCAGGCGAACGGCGCACAGCCTGCGCCGGGCATGACTTCTGCAGAGCAGACTGCCGGCAACACCAGCGCCGGTCAGGATATCTCTCTGCCGCCTGTTTCTGCTACCCCGACTCAGGGCCAGACCCCTGCTGCGCCTGAAGGCCAGCAGCGTGTCGAAGTCCAGGGCGATCTGAACAACGCGCTGATGCAGCCGCAAAATCAGGAGCAGGTTAACAATGCCGTGGTGAACTCCACGCTGCCAACTGAACCTGCCACCGTTGCGCCAGTTCATGGCAGTACTGCCCAACAGCAGGCTGCGGCAACGGAAACCAAACCGCGTCAGACGCAGACTGCACCGCGTCAGGAACGTAAGCAGGCCGTGATTGAGCCGAAGCGTGAGGCTAAACCGCAGGCCGTAGTAAAAGCGCCTGAAGCGAAAGCGCCAGCGCAGACAAAATCTGCGGTGAGCCAGCCGGTTAAAGCGCCAGCGCCAGCGCCAGCAGCAACCGCTGCTCCGAAAGCGACGGCGACCACAGCGGCGCCTGCTGCGACAGCGGCACCGGCTGCAACGCCAACCGCTAGCGCATCCAGCACCGCGGCAGGTAAAACGACGGGCAACGTAGGTTCTCTGAAGTCGGCGTCATCCAGCAACTACACGTTGCAGCTGAGCAGTTCGTCTAACTACGACAACCTCAACGCCTGGGCGAAGAAATCGAATCTGAAAAACTATGTGGTTTATCAGACGACCCGTAACGGGCAGCCGTGGTACGTGCTGGTAAGCGGCGTTTATGCTTCTAAAGATGAAGCAAAACGCGCCGTGGCGTCACTGCCAGCGGACGTACAGGCGAAGAACCCGTGGGCGAAGCCGATCCATCAGGTGCAGGCCGATCTGAAGTAATGTTTAAAGCGCAGGATGCTGTCGGAGCTTTCTCCACAGCCGGAGAAGGTGTAATCAGTTAGTCAGCATGAAAAAAAATCGCGCTTTTCTGAAATGGGCAGGGGGGAAATACCCCCTGCTCGACGATATTAAAAAGCACCTGCCGAAAGGCGAGTGTCTTATTGAGCCCTTCGTGGGCGCGGGATCGGTGTTTCTGAATACCGATTTTTCTCGTTATATCCTGGCGGATATCAACAGCGACCTCATCAGCCTCTATAACATTGTTAAGCTGCGTACCGACGAGTATGTGGAAGAGGCACGCAAGCTGTTTACGCCAGAGAACAACAGCCCGGACGTTTACTATCAGTTCCGCGCTGAGTTTAACCAGAGCCAGGATCCGTTCCGCCGCGCGCTGTTGTTCCTCTATCTCAACCGTCATGGCTATAACGGCCTGTGCCGGTATAACCTGCGTGGCGAATTTAACGTGCCGTTTGGCCGCTATAAGCGCCCCTATTTCCCGCAGGCCGAGCTGTATCACTTTGCTGAAAAAGCGCAGAATGCCGAGTTCTACTGCCTTTCGTATGAAGCGTGCATGGAGCTGGCTGGCGTAAACTCGGTGGTCTACTGCGATCCGCCTTACGCGCCGCTTTCGGCCACGGCAAATTTTACCGCCTACCACACCAACAGCTTTAGCCCGGCCGAGCAGGCCCGTCTGGCAGAGATGGCGGAAAAGCTGGTCAGCAAAAGAATTCCGGTGTTAATTTCGAATCACGACACGCCTGATACGCGCGAATGGTACAAAGCCGCGAAGCATTTTCAGGTAAAAGTGCGTCGTAGCATTAGCAGCAACGGCGGCACACGTAAAAAGGTGGACGAACTTCTGGCGCTTTATCGACCCTGAGCCTTTGCCCGCCGGTAAACACATTTCAAGGAGATGCGGATGAAACAGTTTTTGATTGCTCCCTCAATTCTGTCGGCCGATTTTGCCCGCCTGGGTGAAGACACAGCCAAAGCTCTCGCGGCTGGCGCGGACGTCGTCCATTTCGACGTTATGGATAACCACTACGTTCCCAACCTGACCATCGGCCCGATGGTGCTTAAAGCGCTGCGTAACTACGGCATCACCGCGCCCATTGACGTGCACCTGATGGTGAAGCCGGTTGATCGCATCGTGCCTGATTTTGCCGCGGCGGGTGCCAGCATCATCACGTTCCATCCGGAAGCCTCCGAGCACGTCGACCGCACCCTGCAGCTTATCAAAGAGAACGGCTGTAAGGCGGGGCTGGTGTTTAACCCGGCGACGCCGCTGAGCTATCTCGACTACGTGATGGACAAGCTGGACGTGATCCTGCTGATGTCCGTCAACCCGGGCTTTGGCGGCCAGTCGTTTATCCCTCAGACCCTCGACAAGCTGCGTGAAGTGCGCCGCCGTATTGACGAGTCTGGCTATGATATTCGCCTGGAAGTGGACGGCGGCGTGAAGGTCAGTAACATCGGTGAGATTGCGGCTGCGGGGGCAGATATGTTCGTTGCAGGCTCTGCCATCTTCGACCAACCGGATTACAAAACCGTCATTGATGAAATGCGCCGTGAACTGGCGAAGGTAAGTCATGGATAAATTGCAGGCTATTCGGGGTGTAGCATTTGACCTCGACGGCACGCTGGTCGACAGCGCGCCAGGATTAACCAGCGCCGTCGATCGTGCGCTGTATGCGCTTGAACTACCCGTTGCGGGCGAAGAGCGCGTCGTGACGTGGATTGGTAACGGTGCGGACGTGCTGATGGAGCGCGCGCTGACCTGGGCTCGTCAGGAGCGCGCCTCTCAGCGTTCCGCGCAGGGAAAGCCGGGCGTTGACCACGCGGATATTCCCCAGGACGAGCAGCAGCGTATTCTGCGCAAGCTGTTCGACCGCTTCTACGAAGAGACCGTTGAAGAGGGCAGTTTCCTGTTCCCGGACGTGGCTGAAACCCTGAGTGCGCTGCACGCGAAAGGTATTCCGCTGGGGCTGGTCACCAACAAGCCGACGCCGTTTGTTGCGCCCCTGCTGGACGCGCTGGATATCGCGAAATACTTCTCCGTGATTGTGGGCGGCGATGACGTGCAGAACAAAAAGCCGCATCCCGAGCCGCTGCTGCTTGTGGCAGGAAAATTATCCTTATCGCCTGCGGAGCTGCTCTTTGTCGGCGATTCACGCAATGATATTCTGGCCGCCAGAGCGGCAGGTTGCCCCTCTGTTGGGTTGACCTATGGCTACAACTACGGTGAGGCCATCACGCTGAGTGAGCCGGACGTCGTGTTCGACCACTTCAAAGATTTGTTGCCCGCACTCGGGCTCTCGCACAGTGAACATCAGGAATTGAATAATGACTAAGCCCATCGTTTTTAGTGGCGCACAGCCTTCAGGTGAACTGACCATTGGTAACTATATGGGTGCGTTACGTCAGTGGGTGAGCATGCAGGATGACTACCACTGCATCTATTGCATCGTGGATTTGCATGCCATCACCGCCCGTCAGGATCCCGAGAAGCTGCGTAAAGCGACGCTGGATACGCTGGCGCTGTACCTGGCGTGCGGCATCGATCCTGAGAAAAGCACCATCTTCGTTCAGTCTCACGTGCCTGAGCACGCGCAGCTGGGCTGGGCGCTGAACTGCTACACCTACTTTGGTGAGCTGAGCCGCATGACCCAGTTTAAGGATAAGTCTGCCCGCTACTCTGAAAACATCAACGCCGGCCTGTTTGACTATCCGGTGCTGATGGCGGCAGACATTCTGCTGTACCAGACCAACCAGGTGCCGGTGGGTGAAGACCAGAAGCAGCATCTGGAGCTGAGCCGCGATATCGCCCAGCGCTTTAACGCCCTGTACGGTGACGTATTCAAAGTGCCTGAGCCGTTTATTCCGAAATCCGGCGCGCGCGTGATGTCGCTGCTGGAGCCGACCAAGAAAATGTCCAAGTCTGACGATAACCGCAACAACGTTATCGGCCTGCTGGAAGATCCGAAATCGGTGGTGAAAAAGCTGAAGCGTGCGGTGACCGACTCCGACGAGCCGCCTGTTGTGCGCTACGACGTGCAGAACAAAGCCGGCGTTTCCAACCTGCTGGATATCCTCTCCGGCGTAACCGGACAGAGCATCCCTGAGCTGGAAAAACACTTCGAGGGCAAGATGTACGGCCACCTGAAAGGCGAAGTGGCAGAAGCGGTTTCAGGAATGCTGACCGAGCTGCAGGAGCGCTATAACCGCTTCCGCAACGACGAAGCCTTCCTGCAAAAAGTGATGAAAGACGGTGCGGAAAAAGCCAGCGCGCGCGCATCCGAAACGCTTAAAGCGGTATACGAAGCAATCGGGTTTGTCGCTAAGCCATAGCTAAAAGCAAAACGGTAACCACGTTACCGTTTTTAGAGTTTATTCCCTCTCCCTGTGGGAGAGGGCCAGGATGAGGGCATCAGGCCGCACCACCCAAACTAAAAAACCGGGAAACCCCCGGTTTTTTTACGCCTGAAAAACGCTTACTGCTGTGCTGCCGGGCCGCAGCCACCAATGATCTTCGAAATGGAGATCGCCGGGTGCAGCAGGTAATCATAGCTGCAGTTATTTTTGGTGTTTTGAACGTGACCGGTGCAGGCAGTCAGAGTCGATAACAGGCCAACCAGAACGGCGGCTTTTGCCAGTTTGAACATACGCATTCCTTGTCTAAATATCGAAAAATGGATGTAACACGAGGGAATAAATGGAAAAGTTCCACTATGCGGACGGTATGTTATCGACTGCGGTAAGAAGGGAGTAGTCCGCTTAAAGACTACTCCCGGACAAGAGAATATGCGTTAGTGGTTTGAGAACCAGTTCAGCTTTTCGCGAAGCTCAACCACGCGGCCAACGACGATCAGCGCCGGGCTTTCAACCTGCTGCGCCAGCTCGCCCAGCTGCGTCAGCACGCCATCGACCACGCGCTGGGTAATAGCGGTACCGTTTTCCACCAGCGCGACCGGCATATCTGCCTCCATGCCGTGCTCCAGAAGCCTGGCCTGAATGGTCGCAGCCTGATTAAGCCCCATGTAGAACACCAGCGTCTGCTTTTCAGCGGCCAGATTATGCCAGTCCAGCTCGCTGCCGGTTTTCAGGTGGCCCGTCACCAGGCGCACGCTCTGGGCATAGTCGCGATGGGTTAACGGTATGCCGGAATAGGCAGAGCAGCCGGATGCCGCCGTAATGCCCGGCACCACGGAGAACGGAATGCCCGCGTTGCACAGGGTTTCCAGCTCCTCGCCGCCGCGGCCAAAGATAAACGGATCGCCGCCCTTCAGGCGCACCACGCGCTTACCTTTCTGCGCTTCCCGCAGCAGGATCTGGTTAATTTCTTCCTGCGGCACGCAGTGGTAGCCCGCCCGTTTGCCGACGAAAACCCGGTCAGCGTCGCGGCGCACCAGGTTCATGATGTCATCGGAGACCAGTCGGTCATACACCACGATGTCGGCCTGCTGGATCTGCTGCAGGCCTTTCAGCGTCAGCAGACCCGCATCGCCGGGGCCTGCGCCTACCAGCACCACTTCGCCACGATGATCCAGCGGTTCAGAGAGCAGCTGCTCGGTCGTCTCTTCAACGGCCTTCGCGTCCTGATTTGCCAGCGACTGCGCCAGCCTGTCGTTGACGAAGAATTTCTCCCAGAAGCGGCGGCGCTCGCCCACGGTCGCGAAGGTTTGCTTCACGCGTGAACGCAGTTGACCTGCATAGTGGGCGATCTGGCCGAGATGCTGCGGCAACACGGCCTCCAGCTTTTCCCGCAGCAGGCGGGCAAGAACGGGCGAGCGGCCGCCGGACGACACCGCAATCATCAGCGGTGAGCGGTCGATAATCGACGGCATGATAAAGCTGGCCTCTTTCGGCGCATCCACCACGTTACAGAAGATCCGGCGCGCTTCGCAGGCGTCGCTGACGCGCTGGTTCACCCCGTCGTCGTCCGTGGCGGCAATCGTCAGCCAGCAGGTTTCCAGCAGGGATTCGTCAAACTCACCCTGTACCAGCGCGAGCATCCCTTCCTGCGCCCAGACGTGAAACTGCGGGGCAAAGGTGAGGGCGTTGACGGTCAGTCGGGCGCCAGCCTCAAGCAGCAGGCGCGCCTTGCGTTCAGCCACATCGCCGCCGCCCACGAGCAGGCAGTCGCGGTTGCGTAATTGACAAAAAATCGGCAGGTGATCCACGACGTTACCTCACAGCATGGGTGGCGGGGGAAGAATTGACGTCAGGATAACAGCAGGAATCGTACAGAACATACGGTTTTTCCTGCCGTTACCCATAAGGGGTCATAAGCCTTTCCTATTGAAAAGGCGGGGCGTTACGCTTTCAGCTGCACCTCGCCGTCCTTCACGCGAACGTCGTAGTGCTTGACCGAGAAGCTTTCATCTTCCATGCAGTAGCCGTCGGTTAAGCGGAAACGCTGCTTTTTCAGCGGGCTGGCGACCCACAGCTCGCCCTGGTGCTCCGCAATAAGTCCGCGTGAGAGCACGCTGGCCTCGAAGAACGGGTCGATATTGCTGATGGCAAAGACCTGTTCGTCGTGGCGAGGACGGAAAATCGCGACCTGCTCGTTACCCAGCAGCGCGCAAACGCCGGTCGCTGGCAGAATGTCGTTAATGTTGCAGATGTTTACCCACTGGCTCATGCGTTTTCCTCCACCAGCATCACCGGAATGCGTTCATACGGTGTTGCAGGACGATGCTGTTCGCGCTCTGGCACCACCTGCACGTTCGGGTCGCGCTGGGTGCTGTTGATAAAGTGTTTGAAGCGAGTCTGCGCCGCTGGCGTGTTCACGGTTTCGGTCCACTCGCAGATCACCGCCTCGCGCAGGCGAGCCATCTCGGACTCCAGCTGTTCATTCAGGCCCAGCTTGTCGTCGATGATGACCGATTTCAGGTAGTCGATGCCGCCTTCCAGGTTATCCAGCCAGGACGCGGTACGGGTCAGCTTATCGGCGGTGCGAATGTAGAACATCATGAAGCGGTCGAGATACTTGATCAGCGTATCGCGATCGAGATCCGCAGCCAGCAGGTCGGCGTGGCGTGGCTTCATCCCGCCGTTACCGCATACGTACAGGTTCCAGCCTTTCTCGGTGGCGATAATACCCACGTCTTTACCCTGCGCTTCCGCACATTCACGGGTACAGCCGGAGACGCCGAACTTCATTTTGTGCGGCGTACGGATGCCCTTGTAGCGGTTTTCCAGCTCTACGCCGAAGCCCACGCTGTCGCCCACGCCGTAGCGGCACCAGGTGCTGCCCACGCAGGTTTTCGCCATGCGCAGCGCCTTGGCGTACGCGTGACCCGTTTCGAATCCTGCTTCAATCAGCTGACGCCAGATTTCCGGCAGGTCATCTTTTTGCGCGCCGAACAGGCCGATACGCTGGGAACCGGTAATTTTGGTGTACAGGTTAAACTCGCGGGCGATTCGTCCCACGGCGACCAGGCCTTCCGGGGTAATTTCCCCACCGGCAGAACGCGGGATCACCGAGTAAGTACCGTCTTTCTGGATATTGGCCAGGAAGTTATCGTTGGTGTCCTGCAGCGGCGTGTGCTCAGGTTTGAGCACGTATTCGTTCCAGCAGGACGCCAGCAGGGAACCGACGGTCGGCTTACACACTTCACAGCCGTAGCCCTGGCCGTGTTTCTCCAGCAGTTCGTCGAAGGACTTAATGCCTTCCACGCGGATCAGGTGGTACAGCTCCTGGCGAGAGTAGGCAAAGTGCTCGCACAGGTTGTTGTTTACTTCGATGCCCTGTTTTGCCAGCTCAGCGTTCAGCACCTGCGTTACCAGCGGAATACAGCCGCCGCAGCCGGTACCGGCTTTGGTTTCGGCCTTCAGCGCCGCAACGGTGTGGCAGCCTTTGTTGATGGCGGAGATCAGCATGCCTTTGGTCACGTCGAAGCAGGAGCAAATCTGCGCGCTGTCCGGCAGTTTATCCACGCCGATAGACGGTTTGCCGCTGGACGCGTGGGCCGGAAGGATCAGCGCGTCCGGGTTTTCCGGCAGCTCAATGGCGTTCAGCACCAGCTGGAGCAGGTTGCCGAAGTCGCTGGTATCGCCTACCAGCACCGCACCGAGCAGGGTTTTGTTGTCCTGGCTGACGATGAGACGTTTATAGACTTCTTTGCTTTCGTCCAGATAGACGTAGCTGCGGGAGTTCGGGGTACGGCCGTGCGCATCGCCGATACCGCCCACGTCTACGCCCAGCAGCTTCAGCTTGGCGCTCATGTCTGCGCCGGTGAAGGCGTTTTCGCTGCCGAGGATATGGTCAACGGCGACCTGCGCCATTTTGTACCCTGGCGCTACCAGACCATACACGCGGTTATTCCAGCTGGCGCACTCGCCGATGGCGTAAATATCCGGATCGGAGGTCTGGCAGGTATCGTTGATCATGATCCCGCCGCGCTGCGCAACGGCCAGGCCGCACTGAGTGGCCAGCTTATCGCGCGGGCGAATACCGGTAGAGAAGACGATAAAGTCCACTTCCAGCTCGCTGCCGTCGGCAAAGCGCATGGTTTTACGCGCTTCGGTGCCTTCCTGAACGATCTCTTTGGTGTTTTTGCTGGTGTGAACCTTCACGCCCATGCTTTCAATCTTGCGGCGCAGCTGATCGCCACCCATGTGGTCCAGCTGTTCGGCCATCAGCATCGGGGCAAATTCGATGACGTGGGTTTCAATGCCGAGGTTTTTCAGCGCGCCCGCTGCTTCCAGGCCCAGCAGACCACCGCCGACAACCGCACCGCGTTTGCTGCGGCGCGCGCAGGATTCAATGGCGTTGAGATCTTCAATGGTGCGGTAAACGAAGCAATCCTGGGTGTCCGAACCTTTAATTGGCGGGATCCACGGATACGAGCCAGTCGCCATAATCAGCTTATCGTAAAAAACCGTACGCCCGGCGCTGGAGTGGATCACTTTCTCCTGACGGTTGATGGTGATAGCGCGTTCGCCCACCAGCACTTTTACGCCATGCTTCTCGTAGAACCCTTCGCGCACCAGGGATAGCTCTTCGGCGGTATGGTGGGAGAAGTAGGAAGACAGGTGCACACGGTCGTACGCCTTGCGGGGTTCTTCACAGAACACGGTAATATCGAACTGGTCAGCATCGGCTTTATCAAGAAGATCCTCAATAAAGCGGTGGCCGACCATGCCGTTACCGATGATAGCGAGTCTGACTTTGCTCATTTTTGCCTCGATTTCTTTTCTATTACTGCCTACCTTAACGATTCAGCAGGGGCACTTATTGATGCAAATCAAATACGCCTTCACCTACCCCTTAGGGGGTATATGTATGATTTGTCAGGATTTTTATAAGTGGCGGATATTGTTCGATTTTTGTGCTTGCTGGTTTTTTGCACAAATTTGTGTGGATTTTGAGAACGCGGCGGGCAGGGCGGGCGAGGCGGGGAATCACCCCTTTGCAGGCGCAAAGGGGTGATGGCGATTAATGGGTAGCGGTTGCCGTATTGTGCTGGCGATGGCGGGTCACGAAGCCGAGCACGAAGCACATGATAAATACCACCGCGTACAGACCGTTAGCGGTATGCAGCGCCGCCAGCGGGCCGCTGTGCGCTACGATCGGGCCAGTGACCACGAAGGTCAGCATGGTGCCGATGGTGCCGCAGGTCAGCACGAAGTTCACCAGCTTCGGTGAGGCCACTTTGGTCTGGAGCGAGCCAAGGGTGATGATCGAGGTATAAATCGCGCTGGAGAAGAAGCCCAGGGTGAGGATGAACCATGGCATATGCTCCGGAGAGCCGTTGATGAACAGATACATCAGCACGGTCGCCAGACCCGCCAGCACGGTCAGAATACGTTGCAGGTCGAAGAAGCGCAGGATGAAGCTAAACGCCCACATGCCGAACATGTAAGACATCCAGAAATCGCTCACCAGTTTGCCCGCGTCGTTCAGGCTCATGCCCAGACCTTTCGCGTATTCCGGTACCCACGAGATAAAGCCCAGCTGGCCCAGGATGTAGCACAGGGCGGCGATGGAGAGGAACAGCACGCCGATACCCCATTTTTCCTTCGCAACCGGCTCTGAGGCAGCCTGCGCTTTTTTGCCCAGCACCGGGAAGTCACAGCCGAAGGTCAGAATGAAGATCGCAACATAGACCAGACCAATGCAGGCGTACACCCAGTACCATTCGATGCTGCGCGCGATAAGATACGCGGCGACCATCGGGAAAATCATCCCGGCCATGCTGAAGAAGGAGTCGGTAAACAGCAGACGCGCGCCGCGCTGGCGGCCTTCATACATATGGGTGATCAGGAACGTACCGATCGACATGGTGATACCGCTCACGAGGCCCAGCACGAACATGGCGGCAGAGAACAGGGCGATGCTGTGGCTCAGCATCAGGCCCGCCACGGCGGCAACCATCAGCACAAAGCCGAAACGCAGCTGCGTTTTCAGCGGCACGATTTCCATCAGCCAGGCATTAAGGAAAATAGAGATCAGGATCCCCGCGTTCAGGAAGGTAAAGGTGTTACTCATGCTGGAAACGGGCAGCTGGAAGTAGTCTGCGATATTTCCCATCACCATTCCGGTGACGATCACCAGCGCGCCGGTCAGGGCGTAAGAGAAGAAGCTGATCCATGTGAGCTTGATGCGGTTGCTGTTAGTCATGTCTGGCCTGTTAAAAGTAAAGAAAAACGCAGTGAGTGCGTTTGAGCGGGCAGATTTTAGTCTCGAAAGTGATCTAATTAAATCTTTTCAGAAAATTTTGAGCACAATTGCAGGCTTTATCGTGATAAAGATCACATTAAACCGCGTGATGGACAATCGTTTGCGCGGTAATAATTGTTTCAATTTCGTAAAATTAGGTAAAAGACTGGTCTGGGTTCATACTGCTCTTTAGAATCAAGCCATTCGCTTTTTATACTGCGCTTTGTTAAGGAATTCTCATGCTCAAATCAACACTGGCGGCTGTCGCAGCTGTGTTTGCTCTTTCTGCCGTTTCCCCTGCTGCGCTGGCAGCAAAAGGAGACCCCCACGTCCTGCTGACAACCTCTGCGGGGAATATTGAGCTGGAGCTGGATAGCCAGAAAGCCCCTGTTTCTGTGAAAAACTTCCTCGACTATGTGAACAGTGGTTTCTATAACAACACCACGTTCCACCGCGTCATCCCGGGCTTTATGATTCAGGGCGGCGGTTTTAACGAGCAGATGCAGCAGAAACAGCCTAACCCGCCAATTAAAAATGAAGCAGACAACGGCCTGCTGAACAAGCGCGGCACCATCTCCATGGCGCGTACGGCGGACAAAGACAGCGCCACCAGCCAGTTCTTCCTCAACGTGGCGGACAACGCCTTCCTGGACCACGGCCAGCGCGACTTCGGCTACGCGGTGTTCGGCAAGGTGGTGAAAGGCATGGACGTTGCGGACAAGATCTCTCAGGTGCAGACCCACGATGTTGGTCCTTATCAGAATGTGCCGTCAAAACCGGTGGTGATCCTCTCCGCGAAAGTGCTGCCGTAACCCTTCACACGCGGGCAGATCCTGCCCGTGTGAAACTGCCCTCCCTGCGAAAGCGCGTTTTGCTGCTTATACTTGTGGCAAACGGACTATTCAGGGAGGCGTTTAGTGAAAAAACTCACCGACAAGCAAAAATCCCGTCTCTGGGAGCGACAGCGCAATACCAATCTACAGGCGAGCAGCCTCCTTGAAAAAGGTCATGGTCCTGCTGAACCCCACATTGATACGCTGGAGCTTGGGCCTTCAGCACCCGGTTTGCCCCATCTGTGCCACATTCACCGCCATCTGTATCGCAGCGAGATGAAGCGGGCAGGCGAGTTCCGTACCGACGATATTTTTAAAGGTGAGATCCCTTTCTGCCATTTCGAATACATCGAGACGATGGGAAATGAACTGATGGCGGCGCTGGAAAGCGACAGGTATCTGGTTGGCCTTCAGAAAGAGGCGTTTATCGAACGCATAAGTCATTACTACTGTGAAATCAATATGCTACATCCGTTCTCGAGCGGTAACGGCATTGCGCAGCGCGTATTCTTTGAACAGCTGGCAATCCATGCCGGCTACATCCTGGACTGGCGCGATATCGATCCTGAGCAGTGGGTGGCGGCAAACCAGAGCGGTGCAACCGGAGATTTGACCGACCTGAAATCCATCTTTGCCAAAGTAGTGAGCGAAGCGCGGGAATCTGAGTAGAATAGGGCGGCATTTTTTTCGGGAGCCGCCATGATTTTGCTGATTGATAACTACGATTCCTTCACCTGGAACCTTTACCAGTATTTTTGTGAGCTGGGTGCAGAGGTGGTTGTCCGTCGCAACGACGACATCGCGCTGGCCGACATTGAAACGCTGGCTCCGCGAAAAATAGTGATATCGCCGGGGCCGTGCACCCCGTCCGAGTCCGGTATCTCCTTGGACGCTATCCGCCACTACGCGGGCAGGCTGCCGATTCTGGGCGTCTGCCTGGGGCATCAGGCCATTGCGCAGGCGTTTGGCGCAACCATTGTCCGCGCCGCGAAGGTGATGCACGGCAAAACCTCACCGGTCTCCCACACCGGCGCGGGCGTATTCGCGGGGTTAAATAACCCGTTAACCGTCACGCGCTACCACTCTCTGGTCATCGACCCGCCAACGCTACCCGCCTGTTTTGAGGTTACCGCCTGGAGCGAGACGCAGGAGATCATGGGCATCCGCCACCGGGAATGGGATCTCGAAGGCGTGCAGTTCCACCCGGAAAGTATTCTCAGCGAGCAGGGGCACGCGCTGCTGGCTAATTTCCTCAATCGCTGAATATCAGTTGCCTTGCTGTGATTTTTTATGCATATTTTGTGATTATATTTTCACAATCACTGTGACATAAAAATGGATGGTCATGACATGGCAACTGAACAACCAGCAATTACCCGCGCGACATTCGATGAAGTGATCCTGCCGATTTATGCACCGGCTGAGTTTATCCCGGTGAAAGGGAAAGGCAGCCGCGTCTGGGATCAGCAGGGTAACGAGTACGTTGATTTCGCGGGCGGTATTGCGGTGACGGCGCTGGGCCATTGCCATCCTGCGCTGGTGGAGGCGCTGAAAACCCAGGGCGAAACCCTGTGGCACACCAGCAACGTTTTCACCAACGAACCGGCGCTGCGTCTCGGGCGTAAAATCATCGATGCGACCTTTGCCGAGCGCGTGCTGTTTATGAACTCCGGCACCGAAGCCAACGAAACGGCCTTCAAGCTGGCGCGCTATTACGCCACTACGCGCCACAGCCCGTACAAAACCAAAATCATCGCGTTTCATAACGCCTTCCACGGCCGTTCCTTCTTCACCGTTTCCGTGGGCGGCCAGCCGAAGTATTCCGACGGCTTTGGTCCGAAACCTGCGGATATCATCCACGTGCCGTTTAACGATCTGCACGCGGTGAAAGCGGTGATGGACGACCACACCTGCGCGGTGGTGGTTGAGCCAATCCAGGGCGAAGGCGGCGTGACGGCGGCCACGCCGGAATTCCTGAAAGGGCTGCGCGAGCTGTGCGATGCGCACCAGGCGCTGCTGGTGTTTGATGAAGTCCAGTGCGGGATGGGGCGTACCGGGGATCTGTTCGCCTATATGCACTACGGCGTAACGCCGGATATTCTGACCAGCGCCAAAGCGCTCGGCGGCGGTTTCCCGGTCAGCGCGGTGCTCACCACCCAGGATATCGCTTCCGCGTTCCACGTCGGCTCGCACGGCTCTACCTACGGCGGTAATCCGCTGGCATGCGCCGTGGCGGGCGCGGCATTCGACATCATTAATACGCCGGACGTTCTGAACGGCGTGAACGCGAAGCGCGAACGGTTTGTGAAGCACCTTCAGCAGATTGACGACCAGTATGACGTCTTCAGCGAGATCCGCGGGATGGGGCTGTTGATTGGCGCGGAGCTAAAGCCGCAGTACAAAGGCCGCGCGCGCGATTTCCTGCACGCTGCCGCGCATGAAGGCGTTATGGTGCTCAACGCGGGGCCGGACGTCATGCGCTTTGCGCCGTCGCTGGTGGTGGAAGAGAAAGATATTGAAGACGGGTTAAGCCGTTTTGCAGCGGCGGTCGCGAAGATTGTAAAAGGTTAATACGCCGTCCGCTTCAGCCTGCGGGTTAACCAAATCCCGTGATGCGGACGCTGGCGCCATGCCACCGACGAAATGGTGTGCATGGTGTTCAGATGCCCCAGCACGCGCTGCAAATGCTGCTCCAGGGTGCTCATCGGCCCGTGGGTCAGCGTCTCCGGCGCTTCCAGTATATTCGTTTCTCCCGACTCGCCCGGCGCGTCATACTCCAGACGCTGCTGGCAGCGCTGCAGCGCAATTTCACACGACTGCAAATAGCGCTGCGCCAGATCCGGCGTCAGCATCGTGTGCTCGCGCGCCAGCGTGGTCATGGCGTTAATATGCTCGACGATGAACTGGCTGTGCGTTACCCACAGCTTCATGTCCGCCAGATAGTGTGCGTTAAAGCCCGGCTCCTGCATGGCCTGGTTGAGGGAGTTGAACAGGGCGTTATGCGCCTGGTTGACCTTCATCCGCTCGTAGGCCAGCGGGGAAGGCTGCGGATCGTCGCTCAGGATCAGGCGAATCGCCCGCTGGTCGGCCTCCAGCGCGTCGTGGGCGTTCTGCCTCAGCAGCCCGCTCTGCCACTGCGGCCACAGCCAGACCATGCCGCCAAAGGCGATCAGGCAGCCAATCAGCGTATCGACCAGCCGGGCGATAATAAACTGTTCCCCGTTTAGCGTGAGCAGCTGCAGGGTATATACCGCCGTCACCGTAAAGCCCACCATCGCCCAGCCGTAGTTTTTGCGGATAATCAGGTAGCTCACCAGGGTAATGGCCAGCATGCCGGCCAGCGTGTAGCCCTCCGGCACGTGGAAGTGCAGCGTCACGCCCGCGATAATCAGCCCCGCCATGGTGCCTCCCGCCCGGTGCAGAATACGTACCCGCGTGGCGCCGTAGCCGTTCTGGGTGACAAACAGCACGGTCATTAAGATCCAGTAGGGTTTCGGCAGGTGCAGTGCCATGCCCATCAGGCTGGCGACGCTCAGCATCACGCTTATCCGGGCGGCGTTACGCAGGGCGGCTGACTTCAGCGACAGATAGCTTTTCAGGGCGGGCAGCAGCGGGAGCCGCTTTTGCTTATCCGCCATCAGGTCACGGGCGTACAGCGGGCGCTGGGTGCGCAGCACCCGGGCGATACGGCTGAAATGCCAGGCGGCAAACTGGCCGACCGGGTTATCCGGGTGCTGACGCGCAATCTTCTCCAGCGCGCCGAGCTGTTTGTCCATGGTAAAGCGCGTCGGGTAGCGGTGATAGAGAATATCGTCCGCCAGCACCCGCAGGCGCGCCGCAACGGTCTGCGCGTTCCAGCGGATCACCGCCTCCGCGTGGCTGCGCTCCACCAGCTTTTGCACCTCTTCCGGGTGGTGAAGGCTGACGGAGATATGCTCCTGCAAATCCAGCCCGACCTGGAAGATACGCAGCAGCCGCTTGTATTCCTGGTTTTGGCTGGCGGCGAGCATGTGCAGCTGCTGGTAGCACTGGCTTATCAGATCCACCACCTTTTGCTGGCGCTCCAGCAGCGGCGGCAGCGATTTTTCCGGATCGGTGTGCTGCGTCAGCAGGGTATATTTCGCTTCGCAATACTCCGCCAGCTGACGGTAGAGCAGGCTGAGGGATTCGCGCATCGGCTGTTCCCGCCACAGCCAGAACCAGAACCAGTTAAACAGCCCGTACCATAGCGTGCCGAGGGCGTAGATCAGCAACGGCTCCCACACCGGCATATTGCCCGCCAGGCTTAAGGTGAAGATGGCGGCGATCAGCGACGCGGGAAGGAGGCGGGCGTGCAGCGAGCTGATTTCGGCGGTCACGCCGAGGGTCATCGCCAGCACGGTCAGGATCAGCGGCAGGGGAATGTCCCGGGCCAGCAGGAGCTGGACGGCAAGGCTACAGCCGGCAAACAGGCAGCCGCCGACGATCAGGCGTTTGAAAAAACGTTTATGCGGCGTGTCCAGACCGGCAATGTTGCAGCAGGCGGGAACGAGGGAAAACAGCAGGCCCTGCTGTAGATGTCCGAGGATCAGGCCCACGGCCACGGGAAGACACAGCACCAGCGTTTGTCGCAGTGCGTAGTTAACTTCCGGGTGATAGATCAGCCTGCGCCACATTAGGAGTAGAGACAAAAACGGCGTGCCACCCTGCGGCGGCACGCCGTTTGGCCGGAATTAACGGGTTCCGTAGACCACGATAGTTTTACCGTGGGCAGAGATCAGGTTCTGATCTTCCAGCATCTTCAGGATACGGCCCACTGTTTCACGGGAACAACCGACGATCTGACCAATTTCCTGGCGGGTAATTTTAATTTGCATGCCGTCAGGGTGGGTCATGGCGTCTGGCTGTTTCGCCAGGTTCAGCAGGGTCTGCGCGATACGGCCGGTCACGTCCAGGAAGGCCAGGTTGCCTACCTTCTCAGAGGTCACCTGCAGACGGCGAGCCATCTGGGAAGAAAGACGCATCAGGATGTCAGGGTTAACCTGAATCAGCTGACGGAATTTCTTGTAAGAAATTTCAGCCACTTCACATGCTGTTTTTGCACGAACCCAGGCGCTACGTTCCTGGCCTTCTTCAAACAGGCCCAGTTCACCGATAAAATCACCCTGGTTCAGATAAGAAAGGATCATCTCTTTCCCTTCTTCATCTTTGATCAGCACGGCCACCGAGCCTTTAACGATGTAATACAACGTTTCCGCTTTTTCACCCTGGTGAATCAGCGTGCTCTTTGATGGGTACTTATGAATGTGGCAATGAGACAAGAACCATTCGAGAGTCGGGTCTGTTTGCGGTTTGCCAAGCACCATGCGCTGTTATCCTCTGTTATAAGCTGTCACCAGAGTCATAAGATGCATCCGGACTCTGGGGTTGCAATCGAATTCTTACCCATACCTGGGAAGTCGGCTGTTGTAACGTTTCGCAGCCAGTAAAGTTTGATGTCCTCTGCATACATGTGTAACGTCAATGTATTACTGTAGCATCCAGAGTGTTTTAGCATAGCTTTCGCCGCGTGTCTCCTGGTGTCTCGCTTCAGCATGACGCAGGTCGCCTTCCGTTGCGAGAAATGTAACGTACACGTAATCTGTCATAAAAAATGCAACGTTGGAGTGAGTGAATATGCAAGCGCGCGTGAAATGGGTTGAAGGGTTAACGTTCCTGGGCGAGTCCGCTTCCGGGCATCAGATTTTGATGGATGGCAACTCCGGCGATAAAGCCCCAAGCCCTATGGAAATGGTGCTGATGGCCGCGGGTGGATGCAGCGCTATCGACGTGGTGTCGATCCTGCAAAAAGGCCGTCATGACGTGACCGATTGTGAAGTGAAGCTGACGTCAGAACGTCGTGAAGAGGCGCCACGCCTGTTTACGCACATCAATCTGCACTTTGTGGTCACCGGTAAAGCGCTGAAGGACGCGGCGGTGTCCCGCGCGGTGGACCTCTCCGCGGAGAAGTACTGCTCGGTGGCGTTAATGCTCGAGAAAGCGGTAAACATCACGCATTCGTATGAGGTGATCGAGGCGTGAGTGAGGGGGTATCTGCGTGTTGATGCCCTCACCCTAACCCTCTCCCACAGGAGAGGGGATATGATTATGCGATCTGCTTCCCTTCCATCAACCGCTGTACCAGCGGCGTCATGATCAGCTCCATCGCCAGCCCCATTTTTCCGCCCGGCACCACTAACGTATTCATATGCGAAATAAATGAACCCTGCAGCATCGCCAGCAGCCACGGGTAGTCGATGCCTTCCAGATTGCGGAAGTGGATCACCACGAAGCTCTCGTCCAGCGACGGAATGCTTTTTGCGGCGAACGGGTTTGAAGTGTCTACGGTAGGGACGCGCTGGAAGTTGATATGGGTTCGGGAAAACTGTGGCGTCAGGAAGTTGATGTAATCTTCCATGGAACGTACTACCGAGTCCATCACCGCCTCGCGAGAGTGCCCGCGCTCGCTGATGTCACGCGTCAGCTTCTGGATCCACTCAAGGTTAACAATCGGCACCACGCCCACCAGCAAATCCACATGGCGCGCCACGTCGTGCTGTGGCGTGACCACGCCGCCGTGCAACCCTTCATAAAACAGCACGTCAGTCGGTTCCGGGAGAGGCTGCCAGGGCGTGAACGTGCCCGGCACCTGATTCCAGGGCACGGCTTCATCGTAGGTGTGCAGATACTTGCGGGACTGTCCGGTACCGCTCTGCCCGTATTCACGGAAGGTTTGCTCCAGCAGGCCGAAGTCATTGGCCTCCGGTCCGAAGTAGCTAATGTGTTTACCCAGATCGCGCGCCTTGCGGATGGCCATGTCCATCTCCGGGCGCGTGTAGCGGTGAAAGCTGTCGCCTTCCACCTCTGCCGCCCGTAAATTCAGCTGTGCGAAGATCTTGCGAAAGGCGAGGCTGGTGGTGGTTCCCGCCCCGCTCGAACCCGTAACGGCAATAACCGGATGTCTGGCAGACATAGCAACTCCCTGACTGGAAAGGTTTAAAGATCAGCCATGAAACGCGTTGCGGGGCATAATATTGACCGTCTCATGCAGTTCGGACCATACCAGCACCACGTCGCCGCTCTTAAGCTGGCGCTTAACATCGTTGACCTTTTGTTCAAGCGAACGTTCATGTTCACCATAATCGGTGCCTTCGCGCAAGACAAAGCTTTCAATCAGGTTATCGAGCGTTTCGGGAGAGAGATCCTGCCAGGGAATAATCATTTTTTACCGTCCAGATAGGCCGTTAACCAGTCGGGTATACGCGTCTCAAGCCACATTTTTGGCCGACGCAGCGTGCCGCCAACAAAGCCCACGTGGCCGCCAAACTCGGTGAGCTGATACTCCACGTTATCCGGCAGATAGTCAGGGGCGGGGATCGAGTGATGATCCATAAACGGGTCATCTTTGGCGTGGATAATCAGCGTGGGTTTCGTGATTTGATTCAGCAAAGGCATGGCGCTGCACTGACGGTAATAGTCAATTGCATCGGCAAAACCGTGGATCTTTGAGGTGATCAAATCATCAAACTCGCGCAGGCGCTTCACGCGTTTGAGCTGTTGCAGCGTGACGGGCAGCGTGTCCGGATAGGCCTTCAGCTTGCGCGCGGCGTTAGCCTTCAGCAGGTTGAGCAGATACCGCTGATAAACCCGCGAAAACCCCTTTTCCATATGATAGCTGCACTGCTCCAGCATAAACGGCGCGGAGACAATAACCGCCGCGTCCAGCGGCACCGCGTCGCTCTCCTTCGCCAGCAGGCAGGCCAGCATGTTACCCCCCAGCGAATACCCCACCGCCGCCGTAGGCGCCGCGCCAAAATTGTCTCTCAGCCAGTGCAGGAACCAGGTGCCGTCCTCGGTTTCACCCGAGTGATAAATGCGTTTTTGCCGATTTGGCTCGCCGCTGCATCCGCGAAAGTGCATCACCACCCCAAGCCAGCCGCGGGCCTTTGCCGCCTCGATGAGGCCGTGCGCGTAAGGGCTGTGCAGGCTGCCCTCCAGACCGTGAAACACCACGAGACGGGGTTTATGCCTGGCCTGCTCTGGCGCTTCGCTCCAGGCGAGATCCAAAAAGTCACCGTCCGGCAGGTCAATGCGCTGCCAGTGGGGGTTGAACTGCACCTTGCGGCGGATCAGGCGCGGGAGCATGGTTTGCAGGTGGGGGTTAGCCACACCGCGCATGGGCACGAACTCGGCGCTCTCTTCGGCTGCAATGTCGAAGTCTGAGGGAATGATTTGGGTCATAAGGGCGATGCTGATTCTTGTCAGAAATTAACTATACCTTCCGAATTGTACCCCGTTTAGCCCGTTTTTCCGAAACATGAACTGATCCCGATCACATTTCCTTACCTTGTTTATTACTCTCAAGCTAATGATTCACTCCTACGCTTAATTGATGCCTTTATCACCAGAGCGCACACTTTACTCAACGTTAAGCAAATCAGAATGATGTGCTGAATCAGGAGGTTAATAATGTTATCTGGGCAAACACCCACCCGGCAATGGAACACCCGACGCAGCGAGAAAGCGCGTCGTCTGGCATCCGTACCGGTGCAGGGCAAGGTACTGCCAACCGGCGATCTTGTCGCCATGCTGGAAAAACTGATCGCACCAGGCGACAAAGTCGTTCTGGAAGGCAATAACCAGAAGCAGGCGGATTTTCTTTCCCGTTCACTGGCTGAAGTGAACCCGCAAATTGTTCACGACCTGCATATGATCATGCCGAGCGTCGGGCGCAGCGAGCATCTGGATATCTTCGAGAAAGGCATCGCCCGCAAGCTGGACTTCTCCTTCTCCGGTACCCAAAGCCTGCGCATTTCGCAGCTGCTGGAAGATGGCCAGCTCGAAATCGGTGCGATTCACACCTACATCGAACTTTACTCACGCCTCTACGTCGACCTTTCGCCAAACGTGGCGCTGATTGCCGGGTTTAAAGCGGACCGCAAGGGTAACCTCTACACCGGGGCGAGTACCGAAGATACCCCGGCGCTGGTGGAAGCTGCCGCGTTCCACGACGGCATCGTCATCGCACAGGTGAACGAGCTGGTGGACGACGAGTGCGACCTGCCGCGCGTCGATATTCCGGGCTCGTGGATCGATTACGTGGTTGTGGCGGACAAGCCCTTCTTCATTGAGCCGCTCTTCACCCGCGACCCGCGCCTGATTAAACAGGAACACATCCTGATGGCGATGATGGCGATTAAAGGCATCTACGCTGAACACCAGGTGCAGTCCCTCAACCACGGGATTGGCTTTAACACCGCGGCGATTGAGCTGCTGCTGCCCACCTACGGCGAACAGCTCGGCCTGAAGGGCAAAATCTGTAAACACTGGATGCTGAACCCGCATCCGACGCTGATCCCGGCAATCGAAAGCGGCTGGGTGGAAAGCGTGCACTGCTTCGGCGGCGAGCTGGGGATGGAAGAGTACATTCGCGCCCGTCCGGACGTGTTCTTTACCGGTGCCGACGGCTCCATGCGGTCCAACCGCGCCTTCTGCCAGCTGGCAGGCCAGTACGCGGTAGATATGTTTATCGGCTCTACGCTGCAGGTTGATGGCTACGCTAACTCCTCAACCGTCACCCGCGGTCGCCTCTCCGGCTTCGGCGGCGCGCCAAACATGGGCCACGATCCGCACGGCCGCCGCCACGCCACGCCGGCCTGGCTGAACATGATCACCGAGCCTGACCCAATGCAGCGCGGTAAAAAACTGGTCGTGCAGATGGTGGAAACCTTCCAGGCAGGCGTGAAGCCAACCTTCGTGGAAAAACTGGACGCCGTTGACGTCGCGAAAGCCTCCGGCATGCCGCTGGCGCCGGTCATGATTTACGGCGATGACGTTACCCACGTGCTGACGGAAGAGGGGATTGCTTACCTCTACCGGGCGAAAGATCTGGAAGAGCGTCGCGCCATGGTCGCCGCCGTGGCGGGCATCACCGATATCGGTCTGGGCGTGGATGCCAAACGCGTGGCGGAACTGCGCCAGAGCGGCAAAGTGGTCTATCCGGAAGATATGGGTATTCGCCGCACCGATGCCACCCGCTCTCTGCTGGCGGCGGGCAGCGTGGCCGACCTCGTTGAGTGGTCCGGCGGCCTGTACAACCCACCTGCGAAATTCCGGAGCTGGTAATGAAACTTCTGCCCCGGATCCAGGTTGAAGGCGGTGCCGAATGGCTGGCGCGAACCGCCACGCAGTGTCTGATTGACGAAGCACGTTTAAGCCCGAAACCCGGTCTGGTGGACAGTCGGGGGAACGGCGCGCACCACGATTTATCGCTTGCGCTGATGGAGCGCTCCGCGCACAGCCTGACTCCCACGTTTCAGGCGCTGGCGCAGCAAAGCTGGCAGCGTCCGGCGGATATTGCCCTCCGGCAAACCGTTGGGCGCCTGGGGCGCGACGGCGAGCGGCAGATGATGGCCGCTACCGACGGCGTAAACACCCACCGTGGCGCGATCTGGGCGCTGGGGCTGCTGGTGAGCGCGGTGGCGATGCTGGGCGGTGATGCCAGCGCGCAGGCCGTCGCTAACACCGCCGCCCGGCTGGCAAAACTCCCGGACGATGCGGCACCGAAGGTGTTCAGCAAGGGGTTACGCGCCACGCACCGCTACCGCGTGCCCGGCGCGCGTGAAGAGGCGCAGCAGGCGTTTCCGCACATCATGCAGCGCGCGCTGCCGCAGCTTCGCCTGAGCCGCCTTAACGGCAGCAGCGAAACGAACGCCAGACTCGACGCGCTGATGGCAATCATGACCTCGCTCACCGATACCTGCGTGCTGTCGCGCGCCGGAATGGAGGGGCTGGACGCCATGCAGAACGGCGCCCGGGCGGTGCTGAACGCCGGTGGATGCGCAACGCTCGCGGGGCAGCAGGCGCTGGCGCAGTTAGACCGCCAGATGCTAACGCTTAACGCCTCACCGGGCGGCGCCGCAGACCTGCTTGCGGCCACGCTGTTTCTCGATCGCGTCGAAACGCCATATTCAAAGCATTAAGAGGATGTTATGGAAAAAATTACATTGACCGTGCCCGCCCGCCGCGAAGTAAGCGGCAGGGCGCTGGCAGGCGTCGTCGGCTCCGGGGATATGGAGGTGCTCTTCACCGCCGAACCGGGCCAGACCTTGACCGTTGATATCACCACCTCCGTCGACAACAGCCGCGGACGCTGGGAGGCGTTGTTCAGCCGCCTGGAAACCGTCAGCAGCCTGCCCGCAGGCAAACTGACCATCCACGACTTCGGCGCGACGCCGGGCGTGGCGCGCATTCGTATTGAACAGGTGTTTGAAGGGGTGAGCCATGCGTGATGACAGCAGCTTTATCGAATTAAAAGCGCGCCAGCGTGCGCAGGCGCTGCTCGACGAGGGCAGCTACCGCGAACTGCTGGATCCGTTTGAAGGCATTATCTCTCCGTGGCTTGGGCCACAGGGGATTGTTCCGCAGGCCGATGACGGCATGGTGGTCGCGAAAGGGACCATCAACGGCCAGCCAGCGGTAGTCGTGGCGATTGAAGGTACCTTCCAGGGCGGCAGCATGGGCGAAGTTTCCGGCGCCAAAATGGCGGCGGCGCTGGAGCTGGCGGCGGAAGATAACCGCAACGGCATTCCAACGCAGGCGGTACTGTGCCTCGAAACCGGCGGCGTGCGCCTGCAGGAAGCGAACCTTGGCCTGGCGGCGATTGCCGATATCCACGCCGCGATCGTTGACCTGCGTCGTTATACCCCGGTCGTCGGGATTGTGGCCGGAACCGTGGGCTGCTTCGGCGGGATGTCTATCGCCGCGGCGCTGTGCAGCTACCTGATTGTGACCCGCGAAGCGCGTCTCGGCCTCAACGGCCCGCAGGTTATCGAGCAGGAAGCGGGCATTGAAGAGTACGACTCCCGCGACCGTCCGTTTATCTGGAGCATGACCGGCGGCGAAGTACGCTATGAAAGCGGGCTGGTGGACGCGCTGGTAGGCGACGGCGTGAACGCGGTGAAAGCCGCGATGAACGAGGCCATCGCGAAAGGCGTACCGGCGAAGCATCGCACCGATAACTATGACGATTACCTGAGCCGTCTGACGAATTTCGACACCCGCAAACAGGCCGATGCCGAACAGATTAAAGCGCTTTTTGCCCGGGAGGTGAAATGATGAATAACGCAATAAGCCGTGGCGAACGCTGGCTGGAAACCCTCGCCCCGAACGCCAAACGTATTGAGGGGCTGTGCCCGTCCGTGCAGGCGGCAGACGGCGAGCTGAACGGTGAAACGGTGCGTTTTGTCGCCGTGGTGCCGGATGCCAACAACCACTTCCCGCGCGCGGCGAAAGGGGAAGTAGGTCTGCTGGAAGGCTGGACGCTGGCAAAAGTGGTCAGCGAAACCGTAGCCGCTGACGCTGATAAAGCCGTTAAGCGCCCGATTGTGGCGGTGATCGACGTCCCAAGCCAGGCCTATGGCCGTCGCGAAGAGGCGTTTGGTATCCACCAGGCGCTCGCGGGAGCCGCGGCCGCCTACGCCAACGCGCGTCTGGCGGGTCATCCGGTGATTGGTCTTATCGTCGGTAAGGCAATGTCCGGCGCGTTTCTGGCGCACGGCTACCAGGCTAACCGTCTGATTGCCTTTAACGATAAAGGCGTGCTGATCCACGCGATGGGCAAAGAGTCTGCGGCGCGCATTACGCTGCGTACCGTCGACGCGCTGGAAAAACTGGCGGCAACCATTCCGCCAATGGCGTACGACATCAGCAACTACGCCACGCTGGGGCTGCTTGCCGACCTGCTGGATATCAGCAACCCGGATGCCCCATCCGATAACGATCTGACGCTGGTGAAAACCACCCTGCAACAGGCCATCAGTGACGCTCGTCAGGACACCACGCTGAAAAGCCGTCTGGGTGCTGACAACCGCCGCAGCTCGGCGCTCGTACGCGAACGTATGCGAGCCAGCTGGTAAGTAAAAAGAGACCTGCCAGATGCACCATCCCGTGGGCGCGCCCGCTGCGCCCGCGTGGGTGCCTGCATCCTGAAAATAATAAACATCGCGTCAGTGCTTAAACTTTTTTACTACAGGTGATTTATGACTTACGTAATTGTTCATGCTCTTGCACCGATTTTCGTCATCATGCTGCTGGGATTCTGGGCCGGTAAGGCAAAGATGGTCGATAACAAAAATGTTTCCCTGCTGAATATTTTCGTCATGGATTTTGCGCTTCCGGCCGCGCTGTTTAGCGCCACCGTGCAAACCCCGTGGACCGGCATCGTGGCGCAGTCGCCGCTGATCCTGGTGCTGACGCTGGCGATGTGGATCACCTATGCGGCTATCTACTTCCTCGCGACGAAAGTATTTAAAAAATCCCCGCAGGATGCGGCCGTGCTGACGCTCACCGTCGCGCTGCCAAACTATGCGGCGCTTGGCCTGCCGATTCTGGGCAGCGTGCTGGGCGAAAGTTCTTCCACCTCACTGTCCGTGGCGGTCTCTATCGCCTGCGGTTCCGTGCTGATGACCCCGTTCTGCCTGCTTATTCTGGAGCGTGAAAAAGCGCGCGCCGAGGGCAATAGCTCCGGCTCAACGCTCTCCATGCTGCCGGTGCTGATGTGGCGCTCCATTAAAAAACCGATCGTGATGGGCCCGCTGCTGGGTGTGATCCTGTCCGCTATCGGCATCAAAATGCCGGAACTGGTGCTGGCGGCAATTAAACCGCTGGGGCTGTCCGCGACCGCGGCGGCGCTGTTCCTGACCGGCGTGATCCTCTCTGCCCGTAAGCTCCAGATCAACACCATGGTGATCACCTCCACCGTCGCCAAGCTGCTGATCCAGCCGGCGATTGCCTGGGGTATCGTTTTAATCTTCGGTCTGCACGGCTCCGTGGCGATCACCGCTATCCTGATGATTGCGCTGTCCGCGGGCTTCTTCGGCGTGGTGTTCGGTAACCGCTTTGGCGTGCAGTCGCCGGATGCAGAAGCCGTGCTGCTGTTAAGCTCCGTACTGTGTATCCTGTCGCTGCCGCTGTTTATCTCGCTGACTTCAGGAATGTAATTATGACCACAACATTACGCCCCCACGACCTCATCTGGCTTACCTCGCGCGACGCGCTGGAAGGTATTACCGAATCCTGGGTTGAATCTGCCTGGCATGCCGGCCTGCCGGTGGTGGTACGGCGTGATGTTGATAACGACGGCCGTATTCCCGTTGGCGTGCGCGGACTGCGCCGCGACCAGCGGGCGGCCGGATGGGTGAAGCCCGGGAACGTGCTGCACGTGGTTTCACCTGAAGACCTGTGCGTCACCGCCGATCTGCTGCGTTCGCCGTTTGTAACCCAGCCGCCGGTACAGGTGGCGCTTCAGCTTGCTCAGCAGTCGTGGCCGTGGACGTGGGGCATTACCGGCAGCACCGGCTACGCGCTGGCGACCGGTATTCCGGTGATCCATGCCGACAGCGATCTTGATCTGCTGATCCGCGCTCCGCACGCCGTTTCCCCTGACGCTTTTGCTGGCTGGCAGCTTCAGCTCGGCCGCGCGCTGTGCCGGGCGGATACGCAGGTGGATACGCCGGAAGGCGGATTCGCGCTGGCGGAGTGGCTGCGCGACGGTAAAACGCTGCTGAAAACCCGCCGTGGGCCACGCCTGGTGGCAGATCCATGGCGCAGGGAGGAGTGATGAAAATACTGTTTACCTTTCCGGGCCAGGGCACGCAGCATGAGGGTATGCTGCAAAACCTGCCGGGAACGGAGCTGGAACAGGCTCGTGGCGTGCTGGGGGCGGAAGTCGATACGCTGGACAGCGCAGCCTCGTTAACCCACACCCGCGCGGTGCAGCTTTCGCTGTTAATTGCCGGCGTGTCCTGGGCGCGCGAGCTGGAGCGACGCGGCGTGTCGCCTGACATCGTTAGCGGTTTATCGATTGGCGCTTATCCCGCGGCGGTGGTGGCGGGCGCGCTGGAATTTACGGACGCGCTGAGGCTGGTGGCGCTGCGCGGCGATCTGATGGAACAGGCCTGGCCGCACGGCTACGGCCTGACGGCAATCATGGGCTTAACCCTGCCGCAGGTGGAACAGCTTATCGAGGGTAGCGGAACGTACATTGCCAACCTGAATGCCGAAACGCAGATCGTCATTGCCGGATCCGATGAAGGGATGGCGCAGGTGGCAAAACGCGCCCTGGAAAAGGGCGCGAGCAAAGCGAAGCGGCTGGCCGTTAGCGTGCCGTCGCACTGCGAGCTTCTGGCGGAGCCGGCGCAGAAGCTGGTGGCGGCGTTTAGTTCGGTCACGCTTTCACGCCCGCGCTGCGCGTACCTGAGCGGCAGCACGGGGCGCGTGCTCTGGCAGCCGGAAAGCATTGCCGACGATCTGGCGATAAACATGGCGCGCACCGTGCGCTGGCAGGAAGCGGTGATTTCGGCTAACGAGCGTGACGCAAGGCTGGCGATTGAAATGCCTCCCGGCGGCGTGCTGACCTGCCTGACGCGACAGGCTTCGTGGGAAGGGGAGTCAATTTCGCTGGAGCGCAGCGGCGTGGACGTGGCGGTGCATCTGGCGGGACGGCTTCAGCGGTAAGTTTTTGCCCGGCAAAGCGCGGCCGGGCAATACGTCACGCATCCTCCTGCAGGCTGCGCGCATACATCCGCCCCTCGGCGGCTAATGCCCGCAGGCTCGGATCCTGCTCGCGGTTGCGGGCAAAGACGATCGCAATCAGCTGCTGCATCTGGTACGGCTGCGCCAGCTTCAGCAGCTGCACCGAATTTTCGTACACCTTCTTCATCCTGCCCGGCATCAGCGTAAAGCCAACCCCCGCCTGCACCAGGCTCAGCATCGAAAATATGTCGTTCACGCGCGTCACAATCTCCGGTTCGAATCCGGCGATATGAAACGCCTCCTGAAACCCCGCATACGTGGCAAACCCTTCCGCGAGGGCAACAAACTTGCGGTCTTTATAGTCGCGCAGATCGGCGGGGCCGCTGGTATCGAGCGTGGCAGAGGCAGGCGCGGCAAGGAAAATATCGTCGTGGAACAGGGGCAGCACTTCGAGGCTGTTGCGGTCGATATCGCTCTCGGAGATGGAGATTAAAATGGCGTCCAGCGTGCCGTCGTCCAGCATGTGCAGCAACGTTTCATTAGAGCCCATGGTCAGATCCATTTCCAGATCCGGACGGCGCAGCTTCATGCCCATTATCAGGCGCGGTACGGTTTCCAGCGTCAGCGAGTAGAGCGTGCCGACGCGTAACCGGCCCTGACCGATGCCGGCGACCTTGCGCGACTCTTCCAGCCCGCGCTCCATCACCTGCATTACTTCCTGGCAATACTCCAGCAGCGTCCACGCCGAGGGAAGGGCAATCAGGTTACGCCCTTTGTGGGTAAAGAGGGGGCAGCGGACATTCTCTTCCAGGGTATGCAGCGCCCGGTGTACGCTGACGCCGCTCAGGCTCAGCGTTTCGGCGGTACGCGCGATATTGCCCTTCTCCATAAACGTCATGAAGATGCTGAGCTTGCGGAATGTAATCTCGCTCGTGGTATCGAAACGCATAGCCCTCCCGGCGTGTTAGTCGGCCTGCAGCATGGCTTCCAGCTGTTCCTGCGCGTCCAGCCACGCCATCTCACACGCTTCGAGGCTGGATTTGGCTTTCGCCTGGGTTTGCAGACAGTCGGTCAGCTCGGCTTTACGGCTCTGGTCATACAGTTCGCTGTCGCCCAGCTTCTCTTCAACGGTAGCGAGCGTGGTGTTGAGCTTTTCCATCTCTTTTTCGAGACGGGCAATCTCTTTACGCAGCGGCTGAGTCTGGGTGCGCAGCTCGGCCTCGCGGCGCTTCTGGTCTTTACGCGCCTGGGCGCTGTTGGCGTTGTCTTTCGCCGCTTCTTCCGGCTGGTTTTCCTGCTTCTGCACGTCCGTCAGCCACTGCTGGTAATCCTCCAGATCGCCGTCAAACGGCTCCACCTTGCCGCCGTGCACCAGATAGAGATCGTCGGTGGTGGAGCGGATCAGGTGGCGATCGTGCGAAACGACAACCAGCGCGCCTTCGAACTCAATCAGCGCTTCGGTCAGCGCCTGACGCATGTCGAGATCCAGGTGGTTTGTAGGTTCATCGAGCAGCAGCAGGTTCGGACGCTGCCAGACGATCAGCGCCAGCACCAGGCGGGCTTTTTCACCGCCGGAGAAACGCGCGGTATTTTCGGTGACCTTATCCCCCTGGAAGCCGAAGCCGCCAAGGTAGTCGCGCAGCTTCTGCTCCATCTCCTGCGGCGCCAGGCGCGCCAGGTGCTGAATCGGAGATTCATCGGCGCGTAAAAATTCCAGCTGATGCTGGGCGAAGTAGCCAAGCTTGATGCCCTTCGCCAGCCCGATTTCGCCGCTGACCGGGTTAAGCTCGCCCGCCAGCAGTTTGATGAGCGTTGACTTACCGGCGCCGTTGCGCCCCAGCAGGCCGATACGCGAGCCCGGTACCAGGTTGAGCTTGATGGAGTCGAGAATAATGCGATCGCCATAGCCCGCGCTCACTTTTTCCATCTTCAGCAGCGGGTTCGGCAGGCTCTCCGGCTCGCGGAAGCTGAAGTGGAACGGGTTATCCACGTGCGCGGGGGCGATCATCTCCATGCGTTCCAGCATCTTGATGCGGCTCTGGGCCTGCTTGGCTTTTGACGCCTTAGCCTTGAAGCGATCCACAAAGCTCTGCAGGTGCGCCACGCGCTGCTGCTGGCTTTCATACATCGCCTGCTGCTGGGCGAGGCGCGTCGCGCGCTGGCGCTCGAACGAGCTGTAGTTACCGGTGTACTCGAACATGCTTTGCTGTTCGATATGAATGATTTTATCCACCACCGGGTCGAGGAAGTCGCGGTCGTGGGAGATCAGAATCAGAGTGCCCTGATAGCTCTTAAGCCACTTCTCCAGCCAAATAACCGCATCGAGATCGAGGTGGTTGGTCGGTTCATCGAGCAGCAGCAGGTCAGAGCGGCAGATCAGCGCCTGCGCCAGGTTAAGGCGCATACGCCAGCCCCCCGAGAAGTCGCTGACCGGGCGCTCAAGCTGTTCGTTGCTGAAGCCCAGACCGTGCAGCAGGCTGGAGGCGCGGGAGCGAATGGTCCAGGCGTCGATGGCGTCGAGCTTGCCGTGGACGGTCGCGATGGCGTGACCGTCGTTGCGCTCGTTGGCGGCGTTGAGCTCCGCCTCCAGCCTGCGGTATTCGCGGTCGCCGTCGATAACATAGTCGAGCGCGGGTTCGCTCAGCGCGGGCGTCTCCTGGTTCACCCAGGCGAGCTGCCAGTTGCCCGGGAAGGTAAAGTTCCCGCCATCCGCGCTTATCTCGTTTTTCAGCAGCGCCAGCAGGGTGGATTTACCGCAGCCGTTTTTACCGACCAGCCCAACTTTCTGGCCCGGGTTGATGGTAGCAGTCGCGTTATCCAGCAGGACGCGCACGCCGCGACGAATTTGTAACGAGGAGAAAACAATCATAGAAGCGCCGTATGTTCCGACTATGTTAATTTGTCATTATGATAATGTAAGGTGTGGGCCATTTTCCCCACCGGGCCGCCATGGTAGCCCAAAACGACAACAATACACAAAAACAGAACCGGGAGGGGAGTGATGTCTCAGACAGCGAAAGTGCTGCTGCTGTATGCCCATCCGGAATCACAGGACTCGGTGGCGAACCGGGTACTGCTTAAGCCGGCCACACAGCTCAGCAACGTAACGGTGCACGATCTCTACGCGCACTATCCAGATTTCTTTATCGACATTCCTTACGAGCAGGAGCTGCTGCGTCAGCATGACGTCATCGTGTTCCAGCATCCGCTTTATACCTATAGCTGTCCGGCGCTGATGAAAGAGTGGCTGGACCGCGTGCTGAGCCGGGGCTTTTCCAGCGGGGTGGGAGGCAACCAGCTGGCGGGAAAGTACTGGCGGAGCGTCATTACCACCGGTGAGCCGGAGAGCGCTTACCGCCATGACGGGCTGAACCGTTATCCCATGAGCGATATCCTGCGGCCGTTCGAGCTGACGGCAGCGATGTGCCGCATGCACTGGATGAGCCCGATTATCGTCTACTGGGCGCGGCGGCAGGATCCGAAGGCGCTGGCGAGCCACGCCAGAGCCTATGGCGAATGGCTGGCATCACCAATTCCGGCGGGAGGACGTTAATGGACGGTTCGAATTTACTCCTTGCCGGCGTGCTGTTTTTATTTGCCGCGGTTGTCGCGGTACCGCTTGCCGCACGGCTTGGCATTGGCGCGGTGCTGGGCTACCTGCTGGCGGGGATTGCCATAGGCCCCTGGGGGCTTGGGTTTATCAGCGATGTGGATGAAATTCTCCACTTCTCCGAGCTGGGCGTGGTATTCCTGATGTTCATCATCGGGCTTGAGCTGAACCCCGCTAAGCTGTGGCAGCTGCGGCAATCCATTTTTGGCGTCGGGGCGGCGCAGGTATTGCTCAGCGCCGCCATTCTCGCGGGCCTGCTGATGCTGACGCAGTTTTCCTGGCAGGCCGCGGCGATTGGCGGGATAGGGCTTGCGATGTCGTCGACGGCGATGGCGCTACAGCTGATGCGCGATAAGGGAATGAACCGCAACGAGGCGGGGCAGCTGGGCTTTTCGGTGCTGCTGTTTCAGGATTTAGCGGTGATCCCGGCGCTGGCGCTGGTGCCGCTGCTGGCAGGCTCCGGAGACGATCATTTCGACTGGATGAAAATCTCCATGAAGGTGCTGGCCTTCGCGGGCATGCTGATCGGCGGACGGTTTTTACTGCGTCCGGTGTTCCGCTTTATTGCCGCATCCGGCGTGCGCGAGGTATTTACCGCCGCAACGCTGCTGCTGGTGCTTGGCTCTGCGCTGTTTATGGATGCGCTGGGCCTGTCGATGGCGCTCGGTACGTTTATCGCCGGGGTGTTGCTTGCTGAAAGCGAGTACCGGCACGAGCTGGAGACGGCCATCGATCCGTTCAAGGGGCTGCTGTTAGGGCTGTTCTTTATTTCGGTGGGCATGGCGCTCAACCTTGGCGTGCTCTATACCCATCTTCTGTGGGTAGTGATGAGCGTGGCGGTGCTGGTGGCGGTGAAAGCGCTGGTGCTGTATGTCCTGGCGAGGATTTATGGCCTGCGCAGTTCGGAAAGAATGCAGTTTGCCAGCGTGTTAAGCCAGGGCGGAGAGTTTGCGTTTGTGCTCTTTTCTACCGCGTCGTCACAAAAGCTGTTCAAGGATGACCAGATGGCGCTGCTGCTGGTGACGGTGACCCTGTCGATGATGACTACGCCGCTGCTGATGAAGCTGGTGGACAAACTGCTGTCGCGCCGCCTGAACCCGGCAGACGATGAAGACGAAGCGCCGTGGGTAGAAGACGATAAACCGCAGGTGATCGTCGTGGGCTTTGGCCGCTTCGGGCAGGTGATCGGGCGACTGCTGATGGCGAACAAAATGCGCATCACGGTGCTGGAGCGCGATATCAGTGCGGTCAACCTGATGCGCAAATATGGCTATAAGGTGTACTACGGCGACGCGACCCAGCTTGAACTGCTGCGCTCGGCGGGCGCGGAGGCCGCGGAGTCTATCGTCATCACCTGTAACGACCCGGAAGACACGATGAAGCTGGTGGAGCTGTGCCAGCAGCATTTCCCGCATCTGCATATTCTGGCGCGGGCCCGCGGACGTGTTGAAGCTCACGAACTTTTACAGGCAGGTGTGAAACACTTCTCCCGTGAAACCTTCTCCAGCGCGCTGGAGCTGGGTCGTAAGGCGCTTATCTCGCTAGGGATGCATCCTCACCAGGCGCAACGCGCCCAGATGCATTTCCGCCGGCTGGATATGCGAATGCTGCGTGAACTGATGCCTGTGCACAGCGATACGGCGCAGATATCCCGCGTGCGGGAAGCGCGCCGCGAACTGGAGGAGATCTTCCAGCGCGAGATGCAGCAGGAACGACGCCAGCTCGACGGCTGGGATGAATTTGAATAAAGGGTAACGAAAGATGGCTGTACGTAAACGCTTTATCGCGGGCGCAAAATGTCCGTCCTGCCAGGCACAGGATACGCTGGCCATGTGGCGCGAAAATAATATCGATATAGTTGAATGCGTTAAGTGCGGACACCAGATGCGTGAGGCCGACAAAGAAGCCCGCGATCACGTTCGCAAAGAAGAGCAAGTGATCGGCATTTTTCATCCAGACTAGCGATATGCTCTGAGTTTTTTTAAGCTTAAGGGTACACGGGTGCAGATTTCCGCTACAATCTGCGCCAGCAATTTTCCCACGCTCAGGAGATATCATGAAAGTAGCAAAAGACCTGGTGGTCAGCCTGGCCTATCAGGTACGTACAGAAGACGGTGTGTTGGTTGATGAGTCTCCGGTGAGTGCGCCGCTGGACTACCTGCATGGTCACGGTTCCCTGATTTCCGGCCTGGAAACTGCGCTGGAAGGTCATGAAGTTGGCGACAAATTTGACGTAGCTGTGGGCGCGAACGACGCTTACGGCCAGTATGATGACAACCTGGTTCAGCGCGTTCCTAAAGACGTGTTTATGGGCGTTGACGAGCTGCAGGTTGGCATGCGCTTCCTGGCTGAAACCGACCAGGGGCCGGTTCCGGTTGAAATCACTGAAGTTGAAGACGACCACGTTGTGGTTGACGGCAACCACATGCTGGCTGGCCAGAACCTGAAGTTCAACGTGGAAGTTGTTGCCATCCGCGAAGCAACCGAAGAAGAGCTGGCTCATGGCCACGTTCACGGTGCGCACGGTCACGACCACGATCACGAACACGGCCACGATGGCTGCTGCGGTGGTCACGGCCACGACCATGGTCACGACCACGGTAAAGGTGGTTGCGGCAACGGCGGCTGCGGTTGCCACTAATTCCGTAAGACGGAAAATAAAAAAGCGGGATAATCCCGCTTTTTTTACGCCTCAATAGTGAGGTGGTGGCGTCTCTTCAGACTGAGAGGCAATGTTCGACGGCTGCGTCGCCTTCAGCTTTTCCGTCAGCAGGCGCATATGATCCCGCAGTTTTGCCATTTCAAGCTCATGTGCCGTCACGGTCTGGTTTAGCTCTTCGATGGTGATGTCCTGAAAAGCCAGGCGGCTTTCCAGCTCAGCCAGTCTCGCTTCCATCATTGTATCCTTCATCATTCACCTCGTTCATCTCTCATGGGCCATCAGGGGCCTGCGGCGGCGAAGTTTAGCTGACTTTTCCCTTAAGTACAGTATCCATCTCCCTGACAAGAAACTTATTTAAACAAAAATAGTCTGAAAAGAAGAGACATTCGGGGGAGTCTGTCTGTAGATTTCTTCCACAACGTTTTATAGTACGTCACTCATTTACGTTTAACACTGGGGTGAGAGACCTCAGGTCCTGGAGATATGGATGAAATCACTGTTTAAAGTTACGCTGCTGGCGACCACCATGGCTGTAGCGCTCAACGCGCCGCTGTCTTTCGCTGCTGATACTGCTGCGAAGCCTGCTGCGACTACAGACAGCAAAGCGGCATTCAAAAATGACGACCAGAAATCCGCCTACGCACTGGGCGCGTCTCTGGGTCGCTACATGGAAAACTCTCTGAAAGAACAAGAGAAGCTGGGCATCAAACTGGACAAAAACCAGCTGATCGCAGGTGTTCAGGATGCGTTCGCAGACAAGAGCAAACTGTCTGACCAGGAAATCGAGCAGACTCTGCAGGCGTTTGAAGCGCGCGTGAAAGGCGCCGCTCAGACCAAGATGGAAGCTGACGCTAAAGAAAATGAAGCGAAAGGCAAAGCCTACCGCGATACGTTTGCTAAAGAGAAAGGCGTTAAAACCTCCTCTACTGGCCTGATCTATAAAGTTGAGAAAGAAGGTACCGGTAGCGCGCCTAAAGACAGCGACACCGTTGTCGTTAACTACAAAGGTACGCTGATCGACGGTAAGGAGTTCGACAACTCCTACACGCGCGGTGAGCCTCTCTCCTTCCGTCTGGACGGTGTGATCCCGGGCTGGACTGAAGGCCTGAAGAACATCAAGAAAGGCGGTAAAATCAAGCTGGTTATCCCACCGGATCTGGCTTACGGCAAAACGGGCGTTCCGGGGATCCCGGCTAACTCCACGCTGGTATTTGATGTAGAACTGCTGGACATCAAACCGGCACCGAAAGCGGATGCGAAAACAGACGCACCGGCTGACGACAAAGCCGCAGCAGCGAAGAAGTAATGCTGAAAAAAAACGCCGCCTTTCAGGCGGCGGTTTTTTTTATTGTGGGGCAGATATAATTAACACTGGAAAGCGTTATACGCGCTGTATTAATTTAGTTGTCCGTGTAGATAATGAGCCTGCCCTGAAAACCTAACGACAGGCTCCTGAAAAGGAGTGTTTTTTTCATGTCCAGGTCGCTTTTAACCAACGAAACCAGTGAACTTGATTTGCTGGATCAACGTCCATTTGACCAGACCGACTTCGATATTCTGAAATCCTACGAAGCGGTAGTGGACGGGTTAGCGATGCTCATTGGTTCCCACTGCGAAATCGTATTGCATTCCCTGCAAGATCTTAAGTGTTCCGCTATCCGCATTGCGAATGGTGAGCACACTGGCCGTAAAATTGGTTCGCCAATCACCGACCTTGCATTGCGTATGTTGCATGACATGACCGGCGCGGACAGCAGCGTCTCAAAATGCTATTTCACCCGCGCCAAAAGCGGCGTGCTGATGAAGTCTGAAACTATCGCAATCCGTAACCGCGATCAGCGGGTTATCGGCCTGCTGTGCATCAACATGAACCTTGATGTGCCATTCTCCCAAATCATGAGTACCTTCGTTCCGCCAGAAACGCCGGACGTAGGCTCGTCGGTGAACTTTGCTTCTTCTGTTGAAGACCTTGTGACCCAGACGCTGGAGTTCACCATCGAAGAGGTGAATGCCGATCGCAACGTATCCAACAACGCCAAGAATCGTCAGATCGTGCTGAACCTCTATGAGAAAGGGATTTTTGATATCAAAGATGCCATCAACCAGGTGGCCGATCGTCTTAACATCTCTAAGCACACGGTTTACCTCTATATTCGCCAGTTCAAAAGCGGCGACCTCCTGGGGCAAGAGAAGTAATGCGTTTTGCGTTAATGGTGACGGGCCCGGCGTACGGCACCCAGCAGGCCAGCAGCGCGCTCCAGTTTGCCCATGCCCTGCTTGAGGCCGGTCATGAACTGGCAAGCGTCTTTTTCTATCGTGAAGGGGTCTATAACGCGAACCAGTTTACGTCTCCGGCGAGCGATGAGTTTGACCTTGTGCGCGCCTGGCAAAAATTAAACGAGACGCAGGGCGTTGAGCTGCACATCTGCGTGGCGGCGGCACTGCGGCGCGGTGTAGCGGATGCGGCCGAAGCCGAACGCCTCGGTCTGTCGGGGGCTAACCTGCAGCCGGGCTTTTCGCTCAGCGGCTTAGGCGCCTTAGCACAGGCTGCGCTGACCTGCGACAGGGTGGTACAATTCTGATGAAGCGCGTAGCGTTTGTTTTTACTTCTGCGCCGCATGGCAGCGCGTCAGGTCGGGAAGGGCTGGATGCATTGCTCGCGATGTCGGCATTGACGGAAGACATCGGCGTGTTCTTTTTGGGCGATGGCGTATTCCAGCTTCTGGCGGGTCAACAACCGCAGGCTATTCTTGCGCGCGATTACATCGCGACGTTTAAAGTGCTGCCGCTCTATGACATTGAAATCTTCTACGTGTGTGCCGACTCGCTGGCGGCGCGGGGGTTAAACGAGAAAACGGCATTCGTGCTGGACGTGACGATCCTTGCATCCGGCACCCTGCGCGAACATCTCTCTCACTACGATACCGTTCTGACTTTCTGAGGCTGTCATGCTCCATACCCTGAGCCGTTCACCGTGGCAATGCGATATCGACACCTTACTGAGCATGCTGCGCGAAGGCGACGATCTGCTGCTGATTCAGGACGGCGTGCTGGCGGCGCTTGAGGGCAGCCGTTTTGTTGAAATCCTCAGCAATGCCGCCATAATAGTCTCTGCGCTGAAGGACGATCTGGAGGCGCGGGGTCTTTCTGGTCAAATTTCAGCCAAAATTGACGTGGTTGGCTATACTGATTTCGTCAATCTTACTGTGACGCACGCCAGTCAAATGAACTGGTGATTTGAGATTGCTGTATATTTCTTGACACCTTTTCGACGTAGCCCTAAAATTTCGCGTCCTCATATTGTATGAGGTCGTTTTATTACGTGTTTACGAAGCAAAAGCTAAAACCAGGAGCTATTTAATGGCAACAGTTAACCAGCTGGTACGCAAACCACGTGCACGCAAAGTTGCAAAAAGCAACGTGCCTGCGCTGGAAGCCTGCCCGCAGAAACGTGGTGTATGTACTCGTGTATATACCACCACTCCTAAAAAACCAAACTCCGCACTGCGTAAAGTATGCCGTGTGCGTTTGACTAACGGTTTCGAAGTGACTTCCTACATCGGTGGTGAAGGTCACAACCTGCAGGAGCACTCCGTGATCCTGATCCGTGGCGGTCGTGTTAAAGACCTTCCGGGTGTTCGTTACCACACCGTTCGTGGTGCGCTGGACTGCTCAGGTGTTAAAGACCGTAAGCAGGCTCGCTCCAAGTACGGCGTGAAGCGTCCTAAGGCTTAATGGTTCTCCGTTAAGTAAGGCCAAACTGATTTATCTTAATGTCAAACTAAACTCGTAGAGTTTTGGACAATCCTGAATTAACAACGGAGTAATCCCATGCCACGTCGTCGCGTCATTGGTCAGCGTAAAATTCTTCCAGATCCGAAATTCGGATCAGAACTGCTGGCAAAATTTGTAAATATCCTGATGGTAGATGGTAAAAAATCTACTGCAGAAGCAATCGTATACAGCGCGCTGGAGACCCTGGCTCAGCGTTCTGGTAAAAATGAACTGGAAGCTTTCGAAGTCGCTCTCGACAACGTGCGCCCGACTGTAGAAGTTAAGTCTCGCCGCGTTGGTGGTTCTACTTATCAGGTTCCGGTTGAAGTTCGTCCGGTTCGTCGTAATGCTCTGGCAATGCGTTGGATCGTTGAAGCTGCTCGTAAACGCGGTGATAAATCCATGGCTCTGCGTCTGGCGAACGAACTTTCTGATGCTGCAGAAAACAAAGGTACTGCAGTTAAGAAACGTGAAGACGTTCACCGTATGGCAGAAGCCAACAAGGCGTTCGCACACTACCGTTGGTAATCCCTTCGGAGTCGTAGTCACCAGGCGGGCGCTTCAGAGAAGCCGCCCGCTCTGGGTAACTTAACTGAACGCCTAAAGATATAAACGAGGAATCAAATGGCTCGTACAACACCCATCGCACGCTACCGTAACATCGGTATCAGTGCGCACATCGACGCCGGTAAAACCACTACTACCGAACGTATTCTGTTCTACACCGGTGTAAACCATAAAATCGGTGAAGTTCATGACGGCGCAGCCACCATGGACTGGATGGAACAGGAGCAGGAGCGTGGTATTACTATCACCTCCGCAGCGACTACTGCATTCTGGTCAGGTATGGCTAAGCAGTACGAACCGCATCGCGTAAACATCATCGACACCCCAGGGCACGTTGACTTCACCATCGAAGTAGAACGTTCCATGCGTGTTCTTGACGGCGCGGTAATGGTTTATTGCGCAGTTGGTGGTGTTCAGCCACAGTCTGAAACCGTATGGCGTCAGGCAAACAAATATAAAGTTCCACGCATCGCGTTCGTTAACAAAATGGACCGTATGGGTGCTAACTTCCTGAAAGTTGTTGGTCAGATCAAAACCCGTCTGGGCGCGAACCCTGTTCCGCTGCAGCTGGCAATTGGTGCTGAAGAAGGCTTCACCGGCGTTATCGACCTGGTGAAAATGAAAGCCATCAACTGGAACGAAGCAGATGCAGGCGTTACCTTCGAATACGAAGATATCCCGGCTGAGATGCAGGACCTGGCTGACGAATGGCACCAGAACCTGATCGAATCCGCGGCTGAAGCATCTGAAGAGCTGATGGAAAAATACCTGGGTGGTGAAGAACTGTCTGAGCAAGAGATCAAATCTGCTCTGCGTCAGCGCGTTCTGAACAACGAAATCATCCTGGTAACCTGTGGTTCTGCGTTCAAGAACAAAGGTGTTCAGGCGATGCTGGATGCGGTAGTTGACTACCTGCCATCCCCGGTTGACGTTCCTGCGATCAACGGCATCCTGGACGACGGTAAAGATACTCCGGCTGAGCGTCACGCAAGCGACGACGAGCCATTCTCTGCACTGGCGTTCAAAATTGCTACCGACCCATTCGTGGGTAACCTGACCTTCTTCCGCGTTTACTCTGGTGTGGTTAACTCCGGTGACACCATCCTGAACTCCGTGAAAGCGGCGCGTGAACGTTTTGGCCGTATCGTACAGATGCACGCTAACAAACGTGAAGAGATCAAAGAAGTTCGTGCGGGCGACATCGCTGCAGCTATCGGTCTGAAAGACGTGACCACTGGTGACACCCTGTGTGACCCGGATCACCCGATCATTCTGGAGCGTATGGAATTCCCTGAGCCGGTAATCTCCATCGCGGTTGAACCAAAAACCAAAGCTGACCAGGAAAAAATGGGTCTGGCTCTGGGCCGTCTGGCGAAAGAAGACCCATCATTCCGCGTATGGACTGATGAAGAATCTAACCAGACCATCATCGCCGGTATGGGTGAACTGCACCTGGACATCATCGTTGACCGTATGAAGCGTGAATTCAACGTTGAAGCGAACGTGGGTAAACCTCAGGTTGCTTACCGCGAAGCGATTCGCGCGAAAGTTACCGATGTTGAAGGTAAACACGCTAAGCAGTCTGGTGGTCGCGGTCAGTACGGTCACGTTGTGATCGACATGTACCCACTGGAGCCGGGCTCTAACCCTAAAGGTTACGAGTTCATCAACGACATCAAAGGTGGTGTAATTCCTGGCGAATACATCCCTGCCGTTGATAAAGGTATCCAGGAGCAGCTGAAAGCTGGTCCTCTGGCTGGTTACCCGGTTGTAGACATGGGTGTTCGTCTGCACTTCGGTTCTTACCACGACGTTGACTCCTCTGAACTGGCGTTTAAACTGGCTGCGTCTATTGCCTTTAAAGAAGGCTTTAAGAAAGCAAAACCAGTTCTGCTTGAGCCAATCATGAAGGTTGAAGTAGAAACTCCTGAAGAGAACACCGGTGACGTTATCGGTGACTTGAGCCGTCGTCGCGGTATGCTGCGTGGTCAGGAATCCGAAGTAACTGGCGTTAAGATCCACGCTGAAGTTCCGCTGTCTGAAATGTTCGGATATGCAACTCAGCTGCGTTCTCTGACCAAAGGTCGTGCATCATACACTATGGAATTCCTGAAGTATGATGATGTGCCGAACAACGTTGCTCAGGCCGTTATCGAAGCCCGTGGTAAGTAATCCACAGGATTAAAACCTAAGTCCCGTGCTCTCTCCGAAGGGGAGAGCACTATAGTAAGGAATATAGCCGTGTCTAAAGAAAAATTTGAACGTACAAAACCGCACGTCAACGTTGGTACTATCGGCCACGTTGACCATGGTAAAACTACCCTGACTGCTGCAATCACTACCGTACTGGCTAAAACCTACGGCGGTGCTGCTCGTGCTTTCGACCAGATCGATAACGCACCAGAAGAAAAAGCTCGTGGTATCACCATCAACACCTCTCACGTTGAGTATGACACCCCGACTCGCCACTACGCGCACGTAGACTGCCCAGGCCACGCCGACTATGTTAAAAACATGATCACCGGTGCTGCGCAGATGGACGGCGCGATCCTGGTTGTTGCTGCGACTGACGGCCCAATGCCTCAGACCCGTGAGCACATCCTGCTGGGTCGTCAGGTAGGCGTTCCTTACATCATCGTGTTCCTGAACAAATGCGACATGGTTGATGACGAAGAGCTGCTGGAACTGGTAGAGATGGAAGTTCGTGAACTGCTGTCTCAGTACGATTTCCCAGGCGACGATACCCCAATCGTTCGTGGTTCCGCGCTGAAAGCGCTGGAAGGCGAAGCAGAGTGGGAAGAGAAAATCATCGAACTGGCTGGCTACCTGGATTCTTACATCCCAGAACCAGAGCGTGCGATTGACAAGCCATTCCTGCTGCCAATCGAAGACGTATTCTCTATCTCCGGTCGTGGTACCGTTGTTACCGGTCGTGTAGAGCGCGGTATCATCAAAGTTGGTGAAGAAGTTGAAATCGTTGGTATCAAAGAGACTGCGAAGTCTACCTGTACTGGCGTTGAAATGTTCCGCAAACTGCTGGACGAAGGCCGTGCTGGTGAGAACGTAGGTGTTCTGCTGCGTGGTATCAAACGCGAAGAAATCGAACGTGGTCAGGTTCTGGCGAAGCCAGGCTCAATCAAGCCACACACCAAGTTCGAATCTGAAGTGTACATTCTGTCCAAAGACGAAGGCGGCCGTCATACTCCGTTCTTCAAAGGCTACCGTCCACAGTTCTACTTCCGTACAACTGACGTGACCGGTACCATCGAACTGCCAGAAGGCGTAGAGATGGTAATGCCAGGCGACAACATCAAGATGGTTGTGACTCTGATCCACCCAATCGCGATGGACGACGGTCTGCGTTTCGCAATCCGTGAAGGCGGCCGTACCGTTGGCGCGGGCGTTGTTGCTAAAGTTCTGGGCTAATTAATTATCCCTGAAATAAAAAGGACGCTTCGGCGTCCTTTTTTTTGTGCCCTTTTTCTTGTCACAGCATGTCGCATTTTTTGTCTCCTCCCGCGCCGCATACAGGCGTATGTGCTATTGTAATCATAAGCATTCTCACTTACACTTTGCGCATATTTTGAACGGGAGTCTTTATGTACGTTTGTTTATGTAATGGTGTAAGCGACAAAAAAATTCGTCAGGCCGTTCGCCAGTTTCAGTCACAGTCTTTTCAGCAGCTTCGCAAGTTCGTTCCGGTGGGAAATCAATGCGGTAAATGCGTGCGCGCGGCGCGTGAGATTATGCAGGACGAATTGATGCAGATCCCGGAATTCAAAGAGATCGCGTAAGCTACCATCTTTTTTTTGACATCCCTGTAGCCCGTTCTACGCTTCAATGAGTGGAAGCGGAGGGACTATATAATGAAAGGTGATGTTAAAATCATAAGTTATCTCAATAAATTATTGGGAAATGAGCTTGTCGCAATCAACCAGTATTTTCTCCATGCAAGAATGTTCAAAAACTGGGGACTGACTCGCCTCAACGATGTTGAATACCATGAGTCCATTGATGAGATGAAACACGCCGATAAATACATCGAGCGTATTCTCTTCCTTGAAGGCATTCCTAACCTGCAGGATCTCGGAAAGCTTGGCATCGGAGAAGATGTCGAAGAGATGCTGCGTTCTGATCTCCGGCTTGAACTGGAAGGCGCGAAAGATCTGCGTGAAGCTATCGCCTATGCGGACAGCGTTCATGACTATGTCAGCCGCGACATGATGATCCAGATCCCGGCCGATGAAGAAGGTCACATCGACTGGCTTGAAACAGAACTGGATCTCATCAGCAAAATTGGCCTACAGAACTATCTTCAGTCTCAGATCAAAGTGGAAAATTAATCAGGTTTTCCCAACCGACGCATAAACCCGCTGCCGCCAGAAATGGCCCAAAAGGCAGCGGGTTTTTTAATGTTTGCTTATCAGGGGTAAGCAACGAGAGACACAGGAAGGAAAGTAGCGCTAACAGCGCCGCTACCAATGCCAGCATCGGCAGTACGCACCAGCCATGCCACGCGCCGAGCGCCGCCAGATATTTAATATCGCCGTAGCCCATCCCTTCACGCCGGCAGAGTAGCCGATAGCCCCAATAGACAGCGGCAAACCCGGCATATCCCGCCATCGCACCCACCACTGCACTCGGCAGAAAATCTGGGTGGAGACAGAGCTGATAGAGCAGGCCCACCCAAAGCAGCGGGCAGAGAAATTTATCAGGAAGAAGCCCGGTGCGAATGTCTGCACGTATAAGGACAGCCGTCAGTGAAAAATAGGTCAGCAGAAAGGGGAGGGTCATAACCATGGAAAAGGCCTCAAAAGGGTTTGCACGCATACTCGCCATAATCTGCATGTCCGACAATTTACAAAAACCGCAATTGCGTAGCGGCGTCCGATAAAGCCTTGAGAAGGGATCGATTACATAAAAAAGTGCGTGACCTTACGCATCGTGCGTCTTTAGCGCTTAATTTCTAAACGGCACTTGCGTCTTGTCCAGATTTACGTATAATGCGCGGGCTTGTCGTAATTGACGGCGGGTTCAATCTGAACCAGAGTAGCTCACTTTGTTACTCAACAATGCTCCCAATTGGGGAGCTACGTAAGAACGGTTACACTCTCCCATCAATCGTAATGGGTTTGAGGAGTAATCATTTTCGTTTATAAAATAATTGGAGCTCTGGTCTCATGCAGAACCAAAGAATCCGTATCCGCCTTAAAGCGTTTGATCATCGTCTGATCGATCAATCAACCGCGGAAATCGTCGAGACTGCTAAGCGCACTGGTGCGCAAGTCCGTGGTCCGATCCCGCTGCCGACCCGCAAAGAGCGCTTTACCGTTCTGATCTCTCCGCACGTTAACAAAGATGCGCGTGATCAGTACGAAATCCGCACTCACAAGCGTCTGGTTGACATCGTTGAGCCAACTGAGAAAACCGTTGATGCTCTGATGCGTCTGGATCTGGCTGCCGGTGTAGACGTGCAGATCAGCCTGGGTTAATCAGGTCATCGAGCGATTGAGAGGTTGAAACAATGATTGGTTTAGTCGGTAAAAAAGTGGGTATGACCCGCATCTTCACTGAAGATGGCGTTTCTATCCCAGTAACCGTAATCGAAGTTGAAGCAAACCGCGTTACTCAGGTTAAAGATCTGGCTAACGATGGCTACCGCGCTATTCAGGTTACCACTGGTGCTAAAAAAGCTAACCGTGTAACCAAACCAGAAGCGGGTCACTTCGCTAAAGCTGGCGTTGAAGCTGGCCGTGGTCTGTGGGAATTCCGTCTTGCTGAAGGCGAAGAGTTCACCGTAGGTCAGGACATTAGCGTTGAGCTGTTTGCTGACGTTAAAAAAGTTGACGTAACCGGTACCTCTAAAGGTAAAGGTTTTGCTGGTACCGTTAAGCGCTGGAACTTCCGTACCCAGGACGCTACCCACGGTAACTCCTTGTCTCACCGTGTTCCGGGTTCTATCGGTCAGAACCAGACTCCGGGCAAAGTGTTCAAAGGCAAGAAAATGGCAGGTCAGCTGGGTAACGAACGTGTAACCGTTCAGAGCCTGGACGTAGTACGTGTTGACGCTGAGCGCAACCTGCTGCTGGTTAAAGGTGCGGTCCCGGGTGCAACCGGTAGCGACCTGATCGTTAAACCAGCTGTGAAGGCGTAAGGGGATAGCAATGGAATTAGTATTGAAAGACGCGCAGAGCGCGCTGACTGTTTCCGAAACTACCTTCGGTCGTGATTTCAACGAAGCGCTGGTTCACCAGGTTGTTGTTGCTTATGCAGCTGGTGCTCGTCAGGGTACTCGTGCTCAGAAGACTCGTGCTGAAGTAACTGGTTCTGGCAAAAAGCCATGGCGCCAGAAAGGTACCGGCCGTGCGCGTTCAGGTTCTATCAAGAGCCCGATCTGGCGTTCAGGTGGCGTGACCTTCGCTGCGCGTCCACAGGACCACAGTCAAAAAGTTAACAAAAAGATGTACCGCGGCGCGCTGAAAAGCATTCTGTCCGAACTGGTACGTCAGGATCGTCTGATCGTTGTCGAGAAGTTCTCTGTTGAAGCGCCTAAAACTAAGCTGCTGGCACAGAAACTGAAAGACATGGCTCTGGAAGATGTGCTGATCATCACCGGTGAGCTGGACGAGAACCTGTTCCTGGCCGCGCGTAACCTGCACAAGGTTGACGTACGCGACGCGACTGGTATCGACCCGGTTAGCCTGATCGCCTTCGACAAAGTCGTAATGACTGCTGATGCTGTTAAGCAAGTTGAGGAGATGCTGGCATGATTCGTGAAGAACGTCTGCTGAAGGTGCTGCGCGCACCGCACGTTTCTGAAAAAGCGTCTACTGCGATGGAAAAAACAAACACCATCGTTCTCAAAGTTGCTAAAGACGCGACCAAAGCAGAGATCAAAGCTGCTGTGCAGAAACTGTTTGAAGTCGAAGTCGAAGTCGTTAACACCCTGGTAGTTAAAGGGAAAGTTAAACGTCACGGACAGCGTATCGGTCGTCGTAGCGACTGGAAAAAAGCTTACGTCACCCTGAAAGAAGGCCAGAACCTGGACTTCGTTGGCGGCGCTGAGTAAGTCGGAGGAGTAATACAATGGCAGTTGTTAAATGTAAACCGACATCTCCGGGTCGTCGCCACGTAGTTAAAGTGGTTAACCCTGAGCTGCACAAGGGCAAACCTTTTGCTCCGTTGCTGGAAAAAAACAGCAAATCCGGTGGTCGTAACAACAATGGCCGTATCACCACTCGTCACATCGGTGGTGGCCACAAGCAGGCTTATCGTATTGTTGACTTCAAACGCAACAAAGACGGTATCCCAGCAGTTGTTGAGCGTCTTGAGTACGATCCGAACCGTTCCGCGAACATCGCGCTGGTTCTGTACAAAGATGGCGAACGCCGTTACATCCTGGCCCCTAAAGGCCTGAAAGCTGGCGACCAGATTCAGTCTGGCGTTGATGCTGCAATCAAAGCAGGCAACACCCTGCCGATGCGCAATATCCCGGTTGGTTCTACCGTTCATAACGTAGAAATGAAACCAGGTAAAGGCGGTCAGCTGGCGCGTTCCGCTGGTACTTACGTTCAGATCGTTGCGCGCGATGGTGCTTATGTCACCCTGCGTCTGCGTTCTGGTGAAATGCGTAAAGTCGAAGCAGACTGCCGCGCTACTCTGGGCGAAGTTGGCAATGCTGAGCATATGCTGCGCGTTCTGGGTAAAGCTGGTGCTGCACGCTGGCGTGGTGTTCGTCCTACCGTTCGCGGTACTGCGATGAACCCAGTCGATCACCCACATGGTGGTGGTGAAGGTCGTAACTTTGGTAAGCACCCGGTAACTCCGTGGGGCGTTCAGACCAAAGGTAAGAAGACCCGCAGCAACAAGCGTACTGATAAATTTATCGTACGTCGCCGTAGCAAATAATTTTAGAGGATAAGCCATGCCACGTTCTCTCAAGAAAGGTCCTTTTATTGACCTGCACTTGCTGAAGAAGGTAGAGAAAGCGGTGGAAAGCGGAGACAAGAAGCCCCTGCGCACTTGGTCCCGTCGTTCAACGATCTTTCCTAACATGATCGGTTTGACCATCGCTGTCCATAATGGTCGTCAGCACGTTCCAGTCTTTGTTACCGACGAAATGGTTGGTCACAAACTGGGTGAATTCGCACCGACTCGTACTTATCGCGGCCACGCTGCTGATAAAAAAGCGAAGAAGAAATAAGGTAGGAGGAAGAGATGGAAACTTTAGCTCAACATCGCCATGCTCGTTCTTCTGCACAGAAGGTTCGCCTTGTTGCTGACCTGATTCGCGGTAAGAAAGTGTCGCAGGCCCTGGACATCCTGACCTATACCAACAAGAAAGCTGCGGTATTGGTCAAGAAAGTACTGGAATCTGCCATTGCTAACGCTGAACACAACGATGGCGCTGACATCGACGATCTGAAAGTCGCGAAAATTTTCGTAGATGAAGGCCCAAGCATGAAGCGCATTATGCCGCGTGCGAAAGGTCGTGCAGATCGCATCCTGAAGCGCACCAGCCACATTACTGTGGTTGTGTCCGATCGCTGAGACTCTGGAGACTAGCAATGGGTCAGAAAGTACATCCTAATGGTATTCGCCTGGGTATTGTAAAACCATGGAACTCTACCTGGTTTGCGAACACCAAAGAATTCGCTGACAACCTGGACAGCGATTTTAAAGTACGTCAGTACCTGACTAAGGAACTGGCTAAAGCGTCTGTATCTCGTATCGTTATCGAGCGTCCAGCTAAGAGCATCCGTGTGACTATTCACACTGCTCGCCCTGGCATCGTTATCGGTAAGAAAGGCGAAGACGTAGAAAAACTGCGCAAGGTCGTAGCGGATATCGCTGGCGTTCCTGCACAGATCAATATCGCTGAAGTTCGTAAGCCTGAACTGGACGCTAAATTGGTTGCTGACAGCATCACTTCTCAGCTGGAACGTCGTGTTATGTTCCGTCGTGCTATGAAGCGTGCTGTACAGAACGCAATGCGTCTGGGCGCTAAAGGTATCAAAGTTGAAGTTAGCGGCCGTCTGGGCGGCGCGGAAATCGCACGTACCGAATGGTACCGCGAAGGTCGCGTACCGCTGCACACTCTGCGTGCTGACATCGACTACAACACCTCTGAAGCGCACACCACTTACGGTGTAATCGGCGTTAAGGTATGGATCTTCAAAGGTGAGATCCTGGGTGGTATGGCTGCTGTTGAACAACCGGAAAAACCGGCTGCTCAACCTAAAAAGCAGCAGCGTAAAGGCCGTAAATAAGGAGCGTCGCTGATGTTACAACCAAAGCGTACAAAATTCCGTAAAGTGCACAAAGGCCGCAACCGTGGTCTGGCGCAGGGTACGGATGTTAGCTTCGGCACTTTCGGTCTGAAAGCTGTTGGCCGTGGTCGTCTGACTGCACGTCAGATCGAAGCAGCACGTCGTGCAATGACCCGTGCAGTTAAGCGTCAAGGTAAGATCTGGATCCGTGTATTCCCGGACAAACCGATCACCGAGAAGCCACTGGAAGTTCGTATGGGTAAAGGTAAAGGTAACGTGGAGTACTGGGTTGCCTTGATCCAACCGGGCAAAGTCCTTTATGAAATGGACGGTGTTCCGGAAGAGCTGGCCCGTGAAGCCTTCGGCCTGGCAGCAGCGAAACTGCCTATCAAAACCACCTTTGTAACTAAGACGGTGATGTAATGAAAGCAAAAGAGCTGCGTGAAAAAAGCGTTGAAGAGCTGAACGCTGAGCTGCTGAACCTGCTGCGTGAGCAGTTCAACCTGCGTATGCAGGCTGCAAGTGGCCAGCTGCAACAGACTCACCTGCTGAAGCAAGTGCGTCGCAATGTTGCGCGCGTTAAGACTTTACTGACTCAGAAGGCGGGTGCGTAATGACCGATAAAATCCGTACTCTGCAAGGTCGTGTTGTTAGCGATAAAATGGAGAAATCCATTGTTGTAGCTATCGAACGTTTTGTGAAACACCCGATCTACGGTAAATTCATCAAGCGTACGACCAAACTGCACGTACATGACGAGAACAACGAATGTGGTATCGGCGACAAGGTTGAAATCCGTGAATGCCGTCCACTGTCCAAGACTAAGTCCTGGACGCTGGTTCGCGTTGTAGAGAAAGCGGTTCTGTAATAGAGTACGCATTCTCAATACGAATAAACGGCTCAGCGATGAGCCGTTTATTTTTTCTACCCATATTGCAGAAGCGGTGTTATAATGCCGCGCCCTCGATATGGGGCTTTTTAACGGCTCTGATTTTAGAGTCTCAGGTAGTAGTTGACATTAGCGGAGCACTAAAATGATCCAAGAACAGACTATGCTGAACGTCGCCGACAACTCCGGTGCACGTCGCGTAATGTGTATCAAGGTTCTGGGTGGCTCGCACCGTCGCTACGCAGGCGTAGGCGACATCATCAAGATCACCATCAAGGAAGCAATTCCACGTGGTAAGGTCAAAAAAGGTGATGTGCTGAAGGCGGTAGTGGTGCGCACCAAGAAGGGTGTTCGTCGCCCTGACGGTTCTGTCATTCGCTTCGATGGTAATGCATGCGTTATTTTAAACAATAACAGCGAGCAGCCTATCGGCACGCGTATCTTTGGGCCGGTAACTCGTGAACTTCGTACTGAGAAGTTCATGAAAATTATCTCTCTGGCACCAGAAGTACTCTAAGGAGCGAATCATGGCAGCGAAAATCCGTCGTGATGACGAAGTTATCGTGTTAACCGGTAAAGATAAAGGTAAACGCGGTAAAGTAAAAAATGTTCTGTCTTCCGGCAAACTCGTCGTTGAAGGTATCAACCTGGTTAAGAAACATCAGAAGCCGGTTCCGGCCCTGAACCAACCAGGCGGCATCGTTGAAAAAGAAGCTGCTATTCAGGTTTCTAACGTTGCAATCTTCAATGCGGCTACCGGTAAGGCTGACCGTGTAGGCTTTAGATTCGAAGACGGTAAAAAAGTCCGTTTCTTCAAGTCTAACAGCGAAACTATCAAGTAATTTGGAGTAGTACGATGGCGAAACTGCATGATTACTACAAAGACGAAGTAGTTAACAAACTCATGACTGAGTTTAACTACAATTCTGTCATGCAAGTCCCTCGGGTCGAGAAGATCACCCTGAACATGGGTGTTGGTGAAGCGATCGCTGACAAGAAACTGCTGGATAACGCAGCAGCTGACCTGACAGCAATCTCCGGTCAAAAACCGCTGATCACCAAAGCACGCAAATCTGTTGCAGGCTTCAAAATCCGTCAGGGCTATCCGATCGGCTGTAAAGTAACTCTGCGTGGCGAACGCATGTGGGAGTTCCTTGAGCGCCTGATCACTATTGCTGTTCCACGTATCCGTGACTTCCGTGGCTTGTCCGCTAAGTCTTTCGACGGTCGTGGTAACTACAGCATGGGTGTCCGTGAGCAGATCATCTTCCCAGAAATCGACTACGATAAAGTCGACCGCGTGCGTGGTTTGGATATTACCATTACCACTACTGCGAAATCTGATGAAGAAGGCCGTGCTCTGCTGGCTGCCTTTGACTTCCCGTTCCGCAAGTAAGGTAGGGTTACTGAATGGCTAAGCAATCAATGAAAGCACGCGAAGTAAAGCGCGTAGCTTTAGCTGATAAATTCTTCGCTAAACGCGCTGAACTGAAAGCGATCATTTCTGATGTGAACGCTTCCGACGAAGATCGTTGGAATGCGGTTCTCAAGCTGCAGTCTCTGCCGCGTGATTCCAGCCCGTCTCGTCAGCGTAACCGCTGTCGTCAAACAGGTCGTCCACATGGTTATGTGGGCAAGTTTGGGTTGAGCCGTATCAAACTGCGTGAAGCCGCCATGCGCGGTGAAGTACCAGGCTTGAAAAAGGCTAGCTGGTAATTACCAATTGAATCACGGGAGTAAAGACAGATGAGCATGCAAGATCCGATCGCGGATATGCTGACCCGTATCCGTAACGGTCAGGCCGCGAACAAAGTTGCGGTCACCATGCCTTCCGCCAAGCTGAAAGTGGCAATTGCCAACGTGCTGAAGGAAGAAGGTTTTATCGAAGATTTTAAAGTTGAAGGCGACACCAAGCCGGAACTGGAACTTACTCTCAAGTATTTCCAGGGTAAAGCTGTTGTAGAAAGCATTCAGCGTGTCAGCCGCCCAGGCCTGCGCATCTATAAGAAAAAAGATGAGCTGCCAAAAGTTATGGCTGGTCTTGGTATCGCAGTTGTTTCTACCTCTAAAGGTGTTATGACTGATCGTGCAGCGCGCCAGGCTGGTCTTGGTGGCGAAATTATCTGCTACGTAGCCTAATCGGAGGAAAGAATGTCTCGTGTTGCTAAAGCACCGGTCGTTATTCCTGCCGGCGTTGATGTAAAAATCGACGGTCAGGTTATTACGATCAAAGGTAAAAACGGCGAGCTGACTCGTACCCTCAACAAAGCTGTTGAAGTTAAACATGCAGATAACGCTCTGACCTTCGGTCCACGTGATGGTTTCGTGGATGGATGGGCTCAGGCTGGTACCGCGCGTGCCCTGCTGAACTCAATGGTTGTTGGTGTTACCGAAGGCTTCACTAAAAAGCTTCAGCTGGTTGGTGTAGGTTATCGTGCAGCTATCAAAGGGAATGCAGTAGGCCTGTCTCTGGGCTTCTCACACCCTGTTGAGCATCCGCTGCCGGCCGGTATCACTGCAGAATGTCCGACTCAAACTGAAATCGTGCTGAAAGGCGCTGATAAGCAGCTGATCGGTCAGGTTGCAGCAGATCTGCGCGCCTACCGTCGTCCTGAGCCTTACAAAGGCAAGGGTGTTCGTTACGCCGACGAAGTCGTGCGTACCAAAGAGGCTAAGAAGAAGTAAGGTAACACTATGGATAAGAAATCTGCTCGTATCCGTCGTGCGACCCGCGCACGCCGCAAGCTCAAAGAGCTGGGTGCAACTCGCCTGGTGGTACATCGTACCCCGCGTCATATTTACGCACAGGTAATTGCACCGAACGGTTCTGAAGTTCTGGTAGCTGCTTCTACTGTAGAAAAAGCTATCTCAGAACAATTGAAGTATACCGGTAACAAAGACGCCGCTGCAGCTGTAGGTAAAGCTGTTGCTGAACGCGCTCTGGAAAAAGGCATCAGCAATGTTTCCTTTGACCGTTCCGGGTTCCAATATCATGGTCGTGTCCAGGCACTGGCAGATGCTGCCCGTGAAGCTGGCCTTCAGTTCTAAGGTAGAGGTGTAAGATGGCTCACATCGAAAAACAGGCTGGCGAACTGCAGGAAAAGCTGATCGCGGTAAACCGCGTATCTAAAACCGTTAAAGGTGGTCGTATTTTCTCCTTCACAGCTCTGACTGTAGTTGGCGATGGTAACGGTCGCGTTGGTTTTGGTTACGGTAAAGCGCGTGAAGTTCCAGCAGCGATCCAGAAAGCGATGGAAAAAGCCCGTCGCAATATGATTAACGTCGCGCTGAACAACGGTACCCTGCAGCACCCAGTTAAGGGTGTTCACACGGGTTCTCGTGTATTCATGCAGCCAGCTTCCGAAGGTACCGGTATCATCGCCGGTGGTGCAATGCGCGCCGTTCTGGAAGTTGCTGGAGTTCATAACGTTCTGGCTAAAGCATATGGTTCCACCAACCCGATCAACGTGGTTCGTGCAACTATTGATGGCCTGGAAAATATGAATTCTCCAGAAATGGTCGCTGCCAAGCGTGGTAAATCCGTTGAAGAAATTCTGGGGTAATTGACCATGGCAAAGACTATTAAAATCACTCAAACCCGCAGTGCAATCGGTCGTCTGCCGAAACACAAGGCAACGCTGCTTGGCCTGGGTCTGCGTCGTATTGGTCATACCGTTGAGCGCGAGGATACTCCTGCTGTTCGTGGTATGGTCAACGCGGTTTACTTCATGGTTAAAGTTGAGGAGTAAGAGATGCGTTTAAATACTCTGTCTCCGGCCGAAGGCTCTAAAAAGGCGGGTAAACGCCTGGGTCGTGGTATCGGTTCTGGCCTCGGCAAAACCGGTGGTCGTGGTCACAAAGGTCAGAACTCTCGTTCTGGCGGTGGCGTACGTCGCGGTTTCGAGGGTGGCCAGATGCCACTGTACCGTCGTCTGCCGAAGTTCGGCTTCACCTCTCGCAAAGCAGCGATCACAGCGGAAATCCGTCTGTCTGACCTGGCGAAAGTTGAAGGCGGCGTTGTAGACCTGAACACGCTGAAAGCAGCAAACATTATCGGTATCCAGATCGAGTTCGCGAAAGTGATCCTGGCTGGTGAAGTTTCTACTCCGGTAACTGTTCGTGGCCTGCGTGTTACTAAAGGTGCTCGTGCTGCTATCGAAGCTGCTGGCGGTAAAATTGAGGAATAAGTAGCAGATGGCTAAGCAACCGGGATTAGATTTTCAAAGTGCCAAAGGTGGATTTGGCGAGCTGAAACGCAGACTGCTGTTTGTAATCGGCGCGCTGATTGTGTTCCGTATTGGCTCTTTTATTCCGATCCCTGGTATTGATGCCGCTGTACTTGCCAAACTGCTTGAGCAACAGCGAGGCACCATCATTGAAATGTTTAACATGTTCTCTGGTGGTGCTCTCAGCCGTGCTTCTATCTTCGCATTGGGTATCATGCCGTACATTTCGGCATCGATTATTATCCAGTTGCTGACGGTCGTTCATCCGGCCCTCGCAGAACTGAAGAAAGAAGGGGAGTCTGGACGTCGTAAGATTAGCCAGTACACCCGTTACGGCACTCTGGTGCTGGCAATATTCCAGTCAATCGGTATTGCTACCGGTTTACCGAATATGCCTGGTATGCAGGGCCTGGTGTTAAACCCAGGCTTTGCATTCTACTTCACCGCTGTTGTAAGTCTGGTCACAGGGACTATGTTCCTGATGTGGCTCGGCGAACAGATTACTGAGCGTGGTATCGGTAACGGTATCTCAATCATTATCTTCGCCGGTATCGTTGCGGGTCTCCCGCCGGCCATCGCCCATACTATCGAGCAAGCGCGTCAAGGCGACCTGCACTTCCTCCTGTTGCTGTTGGTTGCAGTATTAGTATTTGCAGTGACGTTCTTTGTTGTCTTCGTTGAACGTGGTCAACGCCGCATTGTGGTGAACTACGCTAAGCGTCAGCAAGGTCGTCGTGTCTATGCTGCACAGAGCACACATTTACCGCTGAAAGTGAATATGGCGGGGGTTATCCCGGCTATCTTCGCTTCCAGTATTATTCTGTTCCCGGCAACCATCGCGTCATGGTTCGGGGGCGGTACTGGTTGGAACTGGCTGACAACAATTTCGCTGTATTTGCAGCCTGGGCAACCACTTTATGTGTTACTCTATGCGTCTGCGATCATCTTCTTCTGTTTCTTCTACACGGCGTTGGTCTTCAACCCGCGTGAAACAGCAGATAACCTGAAGAAGTCCGGTGCATTTGTACCAGGAATTCGTCCGGGAGAGCAAACGGCGAAGTATATCGATAAAGTAATGACTCGCCTGACTTTGGTTGGTGCGCTTTATATTACTTTTATCTGCCTGATCCCGGAGTTCATGCGTGATGCAATGAAAGTACCGTTCTACTTCGGTGGGACCTCACTGCTTATCGTTGTGGTCGTGATTATGGACTTTATGGCTCAAGTGCAAACTCTGATGATGTCCAGTCAGTATGAGTCTGCATTGAAGAAGGCGAACCTGAAAGGCTACGGCCGCTAACTGGTCGCCTGAGAAGTTACGGAGAGTAAAAATGAAAGTTCGTGCTTCCGTCAAGAAATTATGCCGTAACTGCAAAATCGTTAAGCGTGATGGTGTCATCCGTGTGATTTGCAGTGCCGAGCCGAAGCATAAACAGCGCCAAGGCTGATTATTTCGCATATTTTTCTTGCAAAGTTGGGTTGAGCTGGCTAGATTAGCCAGCCAATCTTTTGTATGTCTGTACGTTTCCATTTGAGTATCCTGAAAACGGGCTTTTCAGCATGGTGCGTACATATTAAATAGTAGGAGTGCATAGTGGCCCGTATAGCAGGCATTAACATTCCTGATCAGAAACATGCTGTGATCGCATTAACTTCGATCTACGGCGTCGGCAAGACCCGTTCCAAAGCCATTCTGGCTGCAGCGGGTATCGCTGAAGATGTTAAGATCAGTGAGCTGTCTGAAGAACAAATCGACACGCTGCGTGACGAAGTTGCCAAATTTGTCGTTGAAGGTGATCTGCGCCGTGAAATCAGCATGAGCATCAAGCGCCTGATGGATCTTGGTTGCTATCGCGGTTTGCGTCATCGTCGTGGTCTGCCAGTGCGCGGTCAGCGTACTAAGACCAACGCACGTACCCGTAAGGGTCCGCGCAAACCGATCAAGAAATAATCGGGGTGATTGAATAATGGCAAAGGCACCAGTTCGTGCACGTAAACGTGTAAGAAAACAAGTCTCTGACGGCGTGGCTCATATCCATGCTTCTTTCAACAACACCATCGTTACTATTACTGATCGTCAGGGTAACGCATTGGGTTGGGCAACAGCCGGTGGTTCCGGTTTCCGTGGTTCTCGCAAATCCACTCCGTTCGCAGCTCAGGTTGCAGCAGAGCGTTGCGCTGAAGCCGTAAAAGAATACGGCATCAAGAATCTGGAAGTTATGGTTAAAGGTCCGGGTCCGGGTCGTGAATCTACTGTTCGCGCTCTGAACGCCGCTGGTTTCCGCATCACTAATATTACTGATGTGACTCCGATCCCTCATAACGGTTGTCGTCCGCCGAAAAAACGTCGCGTATAACGCTCGTTTTTTAGGTTAGTTGGAGATAGAAAATGGCAAGATATTTGGGTCCTAAGCTCAAGCTGAGCCGTCGTGAGGGCACCGACTTATTCCTTAAGTCTGGCGTTCGCGCGATCGATACCAAGTGTAAAATTGAACAAGCTCCTGGCCAGCACGGTGCGCGTAAACCGCGTCTGTCTGACTATGGTGTGCAGTTGCGTGAAAAGCAAAAAGTTCGCCGTATCTACGGTGTGCTGGAGCGTCAGTTCCGTAACTACTATAAAGAAGCAGCACGTCTGAAAGGCAACACAGGTGAAAACCTGCTGGCTCTGCTGGAAGGTCGTCTGGACAACGTTGTATACCGTATGGGCTTCGGCGCGACTCGTGCTGAATCACGCCAGCTGGTTAGCCATAAAGCAATCATGGTAAACGGTCGTGTTGTTAACATCGCTTCTTATCAGGTTAAAGCGAATGACGTTGTTAGCATTCGTGAGAAAGCGAAAAAGCAATCTCGCGTGAAAGCCGCTCTGGAGCTGGCTGAGCAGCGTGAAAAGCCAACCTGGCTGGAAGTTGATGCTGGCAAGATGGAAGGTACGTTCAAGCGTCAGCCAGAACGTTCTGATCTGTCTGCGGACATTAACGAACACCTGATCGTCGAGCTTTACTCCAAGTAAAGCTTAGTACCAAAGAGAGGACACAATGCAGGGTTCTGTGACAGAGTTTCTAAAACCGCGCCTGGTAGATATCGAGCAAGTGAGTTCGACGCACGCCAAGGTGACCCTTGAGCCTTTAGAGCGTGGCTTTGGCCATACTCTGGGTAACGCACTGCGCCGTATTCTGCTCTCATCGATGCCGGGTTGCGCGGTGACCGAGGTTGAGATTGATGGTGTACTTCATGAGTACAGCACCAAAGAAGGCGTTCAGGAAGATATCCTTGAAATCCTGCTCAACCTGAAAGGGCTGGCGGTGAGAGTTCAGGGTAAAGATGAAGTTATTCTTACTCTGAATAAATCTGGCATTGGCCCTGTGACTGCAGCCGACATCACCCACGACGGTGATGTTGAAATCGTCAAGCCGCAGCACGTGATCTGCCACCTGACCGATGAGAACGCAGCTATTAGCATGCGTATCAAAGTTCAGCGCGGTCGTGGTTATGTGCCGGCTTCTGCCCGAATTCATTCGGAAGAAGATGAGCGCCCAATCGGCCGTCTGCTGGTCGACGCATGCTACAGCCCTGTAGAGCGTATTGCCTACAATGTTGAAGCAGCGCGTGTAGAACAGCGTACCGACCTGGACAAGCTGGTCATCGAAATGGAAACCAATGGCACAATCGATCCTGAAGAGGCGATTCGTCGTGCGGCAACCATCCTGGCAGAACAACTGGAAGCTTTCGTTGACTTACGTGATGTACGTCAGCCGGAAGTGAAAGAAGAGAAACCAGAATTCGATCCGATCCTGCTGCGCCCTGTTGACGATCTGGAATTGACTGTCCGCTCTGCTAACTGCCTCAAGGCAGAAGCTATCCACTATATCGGTGATCTGGTACAGCGTACCGAGGTTGAGTTGCTGAAAACGCCGAACCTGGGTAAAAAATCTCTTACCGAGATTAAAGACGTGCTGGCTTCACGTGGTTTGTCTCTGGGCATGCGCCTGGAAAACTGGCCACCAGCAAGCATTGCTGACGAGTAACCGGATCACAGGTTAAGGTTTTACTGAGAAGGATAAGGTCATGCGCCATCGTAAGAGTGGTCGTCAACTGAACCGCAACAGCAGCCATCGCCAGGCTATGTTCCGCAACATGGCAGGTTCACTGGTTCGTCATGAAATCATCAAGACGACCCTGCCTAAAGCGAAAGAGCTGCGTCGCGTAGTTGAGCCGCTGATTACTCTTGCCAAGACTGACAGCGTTGCTAATCGTCGTCTGGCATTCGCCCGTACTCGTGATAACGAGATCGTGGCAAAACTGTTTAACGAACTGGGCCCGCGTTTCGCGAGCCGTGCCGGTGGTTACACTCGCATTCTGAAGTGTGGCTTCCGTGCAGGCGACAACGCGCCGATGGCTTACATCGAGCTGGTTGATCGTTCAGAGAAAGCAGAAGCTGCTGCAGAGTAATCTGCAGTAACGTAAAAAAACCCGCTCCGGCGGGTTTTTTTATATCTGTCGAATACCCACTTATCTACAATACCTGTATCAATTTTGTTCATCCCCTGGAGAACATAATGTGGTTGCTTGATCAGTGGGCAGAACGCCATATTCGCGATGCCCAACACAAAGGCGAATTCGATAATCTCCCAGGCTGTGGGAAGCCCTTAGTACTGGATGATGATTCGCACATTGCGCCCGAATTACGGGCCGGTTATCGCTTGCTGAAGAATGCCGGCTGCTTACCGCCTGAACTTCAGCAACGTAATGAAGCGGTTGAGCTTTCAGATTTGCTTAAAGGCATTCATAAGAACGACCCACGATATGCAGAACTCAGCCGCCGGCTGGCGCTCATTGAGCTAAAGCTTCGCCAGGCGGGCATGAATACTGACTTCTTACACGGTGAGTATAGTGAAAGATTGATGCAGAAAATGAATGAGGAGTGATGATGTACCGCATAGGTGAACTCGCGAAACTCGCTAACGTAACGCCGGATACCATCCGCTATTACGAGAAGCAGCAGATGATTGACCATGAGATCAGAACAGAAGGTGGGTTTCGCCTTTATACGGAAAACGATCTTCAGCGCCTTCGTTTTATTCGCTATGCGCGTCAGCTCGGCTTCACGCTGGAATCGATCCGCGAGCTGCTGTCGATCCGTATCGATCCTGAACATCATACCTGTCAGGAATCCAAAAGCATCGTTCAGGCACGTCTGGAAGAAGTTGAAGCTCGTATTCAGGAATTGCAGACTATGCAGCGTTCTCTGCAAAGGTTAAATGATGCGTGCTGCGGTACCGCTCACAGCAGCGTTTATTGCTCTATACTGGAAGCGCTTGAACAGGGCGCCAGTAGTGAAACTCAGGGTTGTTGATTTTTTAGCAGCCAGGGTCTAGACTCCCGCCGTCATTAACTTGCTCAGGAGAAATTATGAGCCGCTATCAGCACACTAAGGGACAAATTAAGGATAACGCCATAGAGGCACTGCTTCACGACCCGCTCTTCAGACAGCGTGTTGAAAAGAATAAAAAAGGAAAAGGAAGTTATCTGCGTAAGGGAAAACATGCACAACGGGGTAACTGGGAGGCCAGTGGCAAGCAAGCGAATCGCTTTTTTACCACTGGCCTTCCTGTTTCGGTCTTCTGATTAAACGCGGTTGTTCTGCTCTTTTAACAGATCGCGAATTTCAGTCAGCAAGACTTCTTCTTTAGATGGTGCTGGCGGAGCAGCAGCCGGTTCTTCTTTTTTACGGTTGAGTCTGTTGATGAGTTTGATGGCCATGAAAATGGCAAACGCTACGATAACGAAATCAAATACGTTCTGAATGAATACGCCATAGTGCATTACAACCGCAGGAATATCGCCCTGAGCTTCCCGAAGCGTGAAGGCAAATTGTTTAAAATCAATACCTCCAATCAACAGTCCCAGCGGCGGCATAATAATGTCTGCTACTAAAGATGAAACGATCTTACCGAACGCTGCACCAATAATGACACCCACTGCCAAATCTACCACATTCCCGCGCATCGCAAATTCGCGAAATTCTTTAATAAAACTCATTATGTTCTCCTTGTGCCAGCTGACGCCTATAAGTTTAACAAATGATTAGCCAAATGCCATTGGGGATAATAATCGTCACGAAAAATAAAAGGCATGGAAATTAAAAGGTTAATAAAAGGGTGCTCTTCTGAGCACCCGATCCATTACAGGAAGAATGGGCTTGGCTGGAATAAACGCTCTACGTCGGTAATAAACTTTTTATCCGTAAGGAACATAATAACGTGATCGCCCTGTTCAATACGTAAATTATCATTGGCGATCATGACATCATTACCGCGGACTACGGCACCAATAATAGTGCCTGGCGGCAGTTTAATTTCGTCGATAGCGCGACCAACGACCCGCGACGTCGTTTCATCCCCGTGGGCGACGGCTTCAATGGCCTCCGCTACGCCGCGGCGAAGTGACGAAACGCCAACAATATCTGCTTTACGAACATGGCTTAGCAGGGCAGAGATGGTGGCCTGCTGCGGTGATATGGCAATATCAATCACGCTTCCCTGTACCAGGTCGACGTAAGCCTTACGCTGGATAAGCACCATCACTTTTTTTGCCCCCATGCGTTTAGCGAGCATCGCGGACATAATATTCGCTTCGTCGTCGTTGGTGACGGCAATAAAAAGATCGACCTGATCGATATGCTCCTCGGCCAGCAACTCCTGATCTGAGGCATCGCCATAAAACACGATCGTATTCTGAAGCTTTTCTGCCAGCTCCGCCGCACGCTGCTGATCTCGCTCGATCAGCTTCACGCTGTAGTCTTTTTCCAGCCGTCTCGCCAGGCCTGCGCCAATATTACCGCCGCCTACAAGCATAATACGCTTATACGGTTTTTCGAGACGCTGTAGTTCACTCATCACTGCGCGGATGTGCTGGGAAGCTGCAATAAAGAAGACCTCATCGCCGGCTTCAACAATGGTGGAACCCTGCGGACGAATGGGTCGGTCGTGACGGAATATGGCCGCAACGCGCGTATCGATATGGGGCATATGCTCGCGCATGGTGGACAGGGCATTACCAATCAGCGGGCCGCCATAATATGCCTTCACGACCGCCAGGCTCACTTTCCCTTCAGCAAAGTTCACCACCTGCAGTGCACCCGGGTATTCAATCAGACGATAAATGCTGTCGATAACCAGCTGTTCTGGCGCAATAAGATGATCGATAGGTACCGCTTCTGAGTTAAACAGCTTTTCCGCATCGCGGACATAGTCTGGGGAGCGAATACGAGCGATACGGTTCGGAGTGTTGAAAAGGGAGTAGGCCACCTGACACGCAACCATATTGGTTTCATCAGAACTGGTTACTGCTACCAGCATATCGGCATCGTCCGCACCCGCTTCGCGAAGGACGCGCGGGTGGGAACCGTGCCCTTGCACAACGCGAAGGTCAAACTTGTCCTGCAAAACGCGCAGCCGATCGCCGTTGGTATCCACAATGGTGATATCGTTGTTTTCACCAACGAGGTTTTCGGCCAGCGTTCCACCAACCTGACCCGCGCCCAGAATGATAATTTTCATCTTTCGTGACCTGTTCTCAACATCACTCTTTGATTAGCTTAGCGTAAAAGAAGCCATCACCCTCTTCTGCACCCGGCAGGTTTTGCAGGCCCGGACGTTCAGGCGTGCCCGTATCGTGCAGGGCAGCGTCAGGGGTACGTTTCAGGAAGGCTGCAATTTGCTGGCTGTTCTCCTCGGGGAGTACAGAGCAGGTTGCATACACCAGCGTTCCGCCGGGTTTGAGATGTGGCCAGATGGCATCCAGGATATCGGATTGCAGCTGTGCCAGTTCGTTAATATCGCCATCGCGACGCAGCCACTTGATATCCGGATGACGACGGATGACGCCGGTTGCAGAGCAGGGGGCGTCCAGCAAAATGCGATCGAACCGGGTTTCACCACACCACTCTGCGGGTTTGCGCCCATCGCCTTGCTTAACCTGCGCCTTCATCCCCAGACGCTTAAGGTTGTCGTAGACGCGTGAAAGGCGCTGCTCATCAACGTCCACGGCCATTACGCTGGCCTGTGGCGCCACTTCGAGGATATGCGTTGTTTTACCGCCTGGCGCAGCGCACAGGTCGAGGATCTGTTCTCCATCCTTCGGTTCAAGCCAGGTCATGCAGCCCTGTGCGGAAGCGTCCTGTACCGTTACCCAGCCCTCTTCAAAACCGGGTAAAGCATGTACTGGCGCGGGAGAGGCTAAACGTACAGCATCAGGATAAGCATCGTGCGTGAAGCCGCCCATTCCTGCTTCCTCCAGCAGGGCCAGCCACGCGTCGCGAGTATGATGGTTACGATTTACGCGCAACCACATCGGCGGACGTTGATTATTGGCTTCAGCAATCTCTTGCCACTTCTGCGGATAGGCCTTTTTAAGGCGTTTGAGCAGCCATTCCGGATGCAGGAAACGCGCTTCACTTTGGGCAAACTCTGCCAGCAGTTCGTCCTGCTGACGCTGGAACTGACGCAGCACGCCGTTGATCAGTCCTTTGAGCTGGGGACGCTTAATCGCAACGGCGCCTTCCACTGTCTCAGCCAGCGCAGCATGAGGTGGAATGCGGGTGTGAAGAAGCTGGTAGAAACCGACCATGATTAAATAATGTACGGTACGTTGCTTGCCGCTCATCGGGCGTGACATCAGCTTATTGATTAACCACTCAAGCTGAGAGAGGGTGCGCAAAACGCCAAAGCAAAGCTCCTGAAGCAGGGCTTTGTCTTTATCGGAGACTTTCTGTTGCAGGGGCGGCAGAACATTACTCAATGACTGGCCCTGCTCGATAACCTGCTCAACGGCCTGAGCCGCCATAGTGCGTAGATTTTGTCTTTTCATAACCGTAAAAATAAAAATGCCCGGAAACACCGGGCCTTAAGAAGAAAGTTGTTCAGGCAAGGCGATTGCCAGGAATAAACCATTCACGACGAGAGTTTAAGAGATCCTGAGCGCTCATTGCCTTTTTACCGGCCGGCTGTAGCGATTCCAGATTCAAAATCCCTTCCGCGGTTGCAACCTGAATACCGTTCTTGCTGGCATCGATAATCGTACCGGGTTCAGCCTTCGTATTGCCGCTTATCACTGAAGCCTTCCAGATTTTTACCGGCTGCTCATCAATCACCATCCAGCTCATCGGCCATGGATTGAAGGCGCGGATGCAGCGTTCAAGCTGGGCCGCTGACAGGGACCAGTCGATCCGGGCTTCTTCTTTACTCAGCTTTTCAGCATAGGTCACCAGCGCGTCGTCCTGAACTTCAGGTTTAGCCGTATTGTCAGCAAGCTGCTGTAACGTCTCAATCAGCCCCTGCGGGCCGAGTTCCGCCAGCTTGTCATACAGCGTGGCGCTGGTATCTTCGGTAGTAATTGGACACGCCAGTTTAAGCAGCATGTCGCCAGTGTCTAAACCTACGTCCATCTTCATAATGGTGACGCCAGTTTCAGCATCACCCGCCCACAGAGAGCGTTGAATTGGCGCCGCGCCGCGCCAGCGCGGTAGCAGGGAACCATGGACGTTAATGCAGCCCAGGCGCGGCATATCAAGTACCGCTTTTGGCAGAATGAGGCCGTAAGCCACAACCACCATCACATCTGCATTCAGGTCAGCCACCAGCTGCTGGTTTTCCTGAGGACGTAATGACGCTGGCTGAAACACCGGTAATCCATGCGCCTCTGCCAGGGCTTTTACCGGACCTGGCATCAGCTTCTTACCGCGGCCAGCCGGACGGTCTGGTTGCGTAAATACGCCAACAATCTGGTGTCCAGACGATAACAGCGCGTCAAGATGACGCGCTGCAAAATCAGGAGTACCCGCGAAGATTATACGTAGTGATGTAGACACGTTATTCCTTGTATCTGGGGGGACGTTATGCGCGAGAGCGCAAACGGTCCAGTTTCTCTACTTTCTGACGAATGCGCTGTTGCTTCAGTGGCGAGAGGTAATCGATAAACAGCTTACCGACCAGGTGGTCCATCTCATGCTGAATGCAAATCGCCAGCAGATCGTCGGCTTCCAGTTCAAATGGGTTGCCGTCGCGGTCCAGTGCGCGGATTTTCACTTTTTCGGCACGCGGCACCAAAGCGCGCTGTTCAGGAATAGACAGGCAGCCTTCCTCAATGCCCGTTTCGCCGCTTTTTTCGAGCAGCTCAGGGTTGATCAGCACCAGACGCTCATCGCGGTTTTCAGAAACGTCGATCACGATAATACGCTTGTGAATGTCTACCTGGGTCGCCGCAAGGCCAATGCCTTCTTCAGCGTACATGGTATCGAACATATCATCGACGATACGCTGAATTTCTGCATTCACTTCTTTAACCGGTTCCGCGACGATGCGAAGGCGCTCGTCAGGAATATGTAACACTTGCAAAACTGCCATAAATTTCCAGAGTCGTGTTCAGGAGTTGATAAGAATATTACTTCTATTCTAGACAAATCCCCGGTCGATTGACAGCATCAGTGACCAATCGCAAAGATTGCTGAGGCTGCTTATGGCAGGGAAAAGGATGACGCCCACAGAGATATGGTTAAGGCTTATAAACATCGGATCGTTATGTGGTGATGCGATGCTGGCAACCGCCCAGCGGCTGCTTCGCCAGACGTGTGTTGATGCCGACGCTGTCAGAGACGCAGGGCTGTCGGCCAAACAGGCCGGAAAGTTTTTTTCATTTAGTGAGGGTGAACTTGAACGTAGCCTTAAATGGCTGGACCAGGCGGAGAATCACCTGCTGACGGCTGATGATCCTCGCTTTCCGCCGTTGTTGCGAACTATCCCCGACTTTCCGGGGGCGCTATTTGTGCGAGGCAGCGTCGACGCGCTCAATAGCGTGCAGCTTGCGGTTGTGGGCAGCCGTGCGCCCTCGTGGTACGGCGAGCGGTGGGGGAAAATTCTGAGTGAACAACTCGCACAATGTGGATTTACCATCACCAGCGGCCTGGCTTGCGGCATCGATGGCGTGGCGCATCACGCGGCGCTGTCGGCAAAAGGGCGAAGTATTGCCGTGCTGGGGAATGGTCTGTTCAGTCTCTACCCGCATCGCCATCAAATGCTGGCTGAGCAACTTATTGCCGCAGAGGGGGCAATCGTCTCTGAATTTTCGCTCTCAACCTCTCCCTGGCCGGGCAACTTTCCCCGGCGTAACCGGATCATCAGTGGGTTAAGCCTGGGCGTGCTGGTGGTAGAGGCCGCGATTCGCAGCGGATCGCTGGTTACCGCAAGGTGCGCGCTGGAGCAGGGGCGGGAGGTCTTTGCGTTACCCGGCCCGATTGGCAACCCCGGCTGCGAAGGCCCGCACTGGCTGATAAAGCAGGGGGCGACGCTGGTTACCTGTAAAGAGGATATCCTGGAAAATTTGCAGTACGGATTGCATTGGCTGCAGGATGAACCTCAAAAGCGACATATTTCATCAGATCAGGAGGCAGTAGCATTGCCATTTCCCAAGCTCCTGGCTAACGTAGGAGATGAGGTAACACCTGTTGACGTTGTCGCTGAACGTGCCGGCCAACCTGTGCCAGTAACGGTAGCACAGCTACTCGAACTGGAGTTAGCAGGGTGGATCGCAGCTGTACCCGGCGGCTATGTCCGATTAAGGAGGGCATGCCATGTTCGACGTACTGATGTATTTGTTTGAGACTTACATCCACAACGAAGCAGAAATGCACGTGGATCAGGACAAATTAACACGGGATCTGACCGACGCAGGTTTTGGGCGGGAAGATATTTATAATGCGTTGATGTGGCTGGATAAGCTGGCTGATTATCAGGACGGCCTCGCCGAACCGATGCAGCTTGCTTCTGACCCATTGTCTGTGCGCATCTATACAGCTGAAGAGTGTGAAAGGCTGGATGCCAGCTGCCGGGGATTTATTTTATTCCTTGAGCAGATTCAGGTGCTAAACCTCGAAACGAGAGAAATGGTGATAGAGCGCGTTATGGCGCTGGATACAGCAGAATTTGAACTGGAAGATCTGAAATGGGTGATCCTGATGGTTCTGTTCAACATTCCAGGCTGTGAAAACGCCTATCAGCAAATGGAAGAATTACTCTTTGAAGTGAATGAAGGTATGCTGCATTAATTCAACGTGCAGCAACAAGAGTTGTTATGGCCAAATCAGCACTCTTCACGGTGCATAAAAACGAGCCCTGCCCACAGTGTGGGGCTGAACTTGTTATACGGTCCGGGAAACACGGTCCGTTTCTCGGTTGTTCACACTATCCGGAATGTGATTATGTTCGTCCCCTGAAAAGCCAGGCGGACGGACATATTGTTAAAATTCTGGAGGGTCAGCTCTGTCCGCTCTGTGGAGGGGAACTTGCGCTGCGGCAGGGACGTTTCGGGATGTTTATCGGATGCAGTCGTTACCCGGAATGTGAACATACGGAACAAATTGATAAGCCAGATGAGACGGCAATTGCCTGCCCTCAGTGCCAGCGTGGGCAACTGGTGCAGCGCCGCTCCCGTTATGGTAAGACCTTCCATTCATGCGATCGCTATCCTGAATGCCAGTTCGTTATCAATTTCAAACCAGTAGCGGGTGTCTGCCCTCATTGCGATTATCCGTTACTTATAGAGAAGAAAACGGCGCAAGGCTTGAAACGCTTTTGCGCCAGTAAACAATGTGGAAAGCCGGTTTCGGCGGATCAAATCAGTGAATAATAACCTGCCATCAGGCTCCATCGCGCAGGCGGTGGAAGTTCTGAAAAAAGAAGAAGTCATCGCCTATCCAACAGAAGCCGTTTTTGGGGTCGGGTGCGATCCTGACAGCGAAGTCGCCGTAAGCCGGTTGCTGGCGCTTAAACAGCGGCCTGTGGAAAAAGGATTGATTTTGATCGCTGCGAATTACGAGCAGCTTAAGCCTTATATTGATGATTCCATGCTGACGCCTGCACAGCGGGAAACCATTTTCTCTGCGTGGCCTGGTCCCGTGACGTTTGTTTTTCCTGCGCAACCGACTACGCCGCGCTGGTTAACGGGCCGTTTCGATTCGCTCGCGGTACGTGTAACCGACCATCCGCTGGTGGTGGAGTTATGTCAGGCGTTTGGCAAACCGTTGGTTTCAACCAGCGCCAACCTGACCGGTCTTCCTCCTTGCCGTACTACGGAAGACGTTCTGGCGCAGTTTGGGAATGATTTCCCGGTCGCCGTGGGTGAAACCGGTGGTCGTCTTAACCCGTCGGAAATTCGCGACGCCTTAACCGGCGAACGTTTTCGCCAGGGGTAATATGATGGAAACCTATGCTGTTTTTGGTAATCCGATTGCACACAGCAAGTCGCCTCTGATTCATCAGCTGTTCGCCGGGCAGTTGCAGATAGATCACCCGTATGGCAGGGTCCTTGCGCCCGTTGATGCATTTATACCGACGCTGAACGCTTTTTTTGATGCTGGCGGTAAAGGTGCGAACGTTACGGTGCCTTTTAAAGAAGAGGCTTTCGGGCGTGCGGATGAACTGACCGAGCGGGCGTCGCTCGCAGGCGCCGTCAATACGCTTAAGCGGCTTGAAGATGGTCGCCTTCTGGGTGATAACACCGATGGCATAGGTTTACTTAGCGATCTGCAAAGACTGTCGTTTATCAAACCAGGCTTTCGGATCTTGCTGATCGGCGCGGGGGGAGCGTCGCGCGGCGTATTGCTTCCTCTCCTTTCACTGGACTGCGCGGTAACAATAACCAACCGTACCTTCTCCAGAGCAGAAGCGCTGGCGACATTGTTCGAACATACGGGCAGCGTAACCGCGGTAGCGCTGGATGATCTCGCGGGGCACGAATTCGATTTGGTCATCAATGCCACTTCCAGCGGTATAAATGGAGAGATCCCGGCAATTCCCGCGAGCCTGATACATTCCCATATCTACGCCTATGACATGTTTTATCAATCAGGAAAGACGCCTTTTCTGACCTGGTGTGAGCAACAGGGTGCAAAACATCTGGCTGATGGCCTCGGTATGCTGGTGGGGCAGGCGGCACATGCGGTGCTGCTGTGGCACGGCGTGTTGCCAGCCGTAGAACCGGTTATCGAAAAGCTGAAACAGGAACTGACAGCGTGAATCAGGCGATTCATTTTCCCGACAGAGAAATCTGGGATGAGAGCAGGCAAGCGGTCTGCTTCCCGGTGCTGGTGCATGGAATGCAGCTGACCTGTGCAATTAAAAGGGACACGCTGCTCCAGCGCTTTGATGGTTCAGATCCGTTGGCGGTGTTTTGCGAAAATCGCTGGGATCTTGAAGAGGAAGCCAGCGATTTAATCCGCGATGGGCAGGAAGACGATCAGGGCTGGGTCTGGTTATCCTGATCCAGATAGTCATTCTTCCATTTTACGTAATTGTTCGCTGAATATTTCAAACCTTCGATTTCCGCCTCTTTTAAGGGGCGGATCTGTTTTACCGGGCTGCCTAAATAGAGATAGCCACTTTCCAGGCGTTTGTTTTGCGGAACAAGGCTTCCAGCACCAATCATGACGTCATCTTCTACCGTCACGCCATCCAGCAAAATCGATCCCATCCCAACGAGAACTCTGTTACCGATCGTGCAGCCGTGGAGCATCACTTTATGGCCGACGGTGACGTCTTCCCCGATGATGAGCGGATTGCCTTCCGGGTTGTAGGACGATTTATGCGTGACGTGCAGTACGCTGCCGTCCTGAATATTGGTGCGTGCACCGATAGCTACATAGTTAACATCGCCGCGGATCGCCACGAGCGGCCAAATGCTGACATCATCGGCCATGCGAACATCACCAATGACCACGCTGCTGGCATCGATCATCACGCGATCGCCTTTCTGTGGGAACAGATCTTTATAGGGACGTAATACTGAAGACATATCTACCTCGATACAGATGAACGCTATAAAGAAGACTTTGATCGTATTCGGGGATCGAGGCAAGGCAAAATGCGTCAATTTTTAAGCGGATCGGGCGGGATTTCAGCGAAAAGCACGGAAAATCATCAGTTGGAAAAAAAGATCTAAAAAGTACTTGTGCTAAAAACTGGGATCCCTATAATGCGCCTCCATCGACACGGCGGATGTGAATCACTTCACAAACAACCCGGTCGGTTGAAGAGAAAAAATCCTGAAATAACGGGTTGACTCTGAAAGAGGAAAGCGTAATATACGCCACCTCGCAACGGTGAGCGAAAGCCACGTTGCACTGCTCTTTAACAATTTATCAGACAATCTGTGTGGGCACTCAAAGTGACATGGATTCTTAACGTCGCAAGACGAAAAATGAATACCAAGTCTCTGAGTGAACATACGTAATTCATTACGAAGTTTAATTCACGAGCATCAAACTTAAATTGAAGAGTTTGATCATGGCTCAGATTGAACGCTGGCGGCAGGCCTAACACATGCAAGTCGAACGGTAACAGGAAGCAGCTTGCTGCTTCGCTGACGAGTGGCGGACGGGTGAGTAATGTCTGGGAAACTGCCTGATGGAGGGGGATAACTACTGGAAACGGTAGCTAATACCGCATAACGTCGCAAGACCAAAGAGGGGGACCTTCGGGCCTCTTGCCATCGGATGTGCCCAGATGGGATTAGCTAGTAGGTGGGGTAACGGCTCACCTAGGCGACGATCCCTAGCTGGTCTGAGAGGATGACCAGCCACACTGGAACTGAGACACGGTCCAGACTCCTACGGGAGGCAGCAGTGGGGAATATTGCACAATGGGCGCAAGCCTGATGCAGCCATGCCGCGTGTGTGAAGAAGGCCTTCGGGTTGTAAAGCACTTTCAGCGGGGAGGAAGGCGGTAAGGTTAATAACCTTGCCGATTGACGTTACCCGCAGAAGAAGCACCGGCTAACTCCGTGCCAGCAGCCGCGGTAATACGGAGGGTGCAAGCGTTAATCGGAATTACTGGGCGTAAAGCGCACGCAGGCGGTCTGTCAAGTCGGATGTGAAATCCCCGGGCTCAACCTGGGAACTGCATTCGAAACTGGCAGGCTAGAGTCTTGTAGAGGGGGGTAGAATTCCAGGTGTAGCGGTGAAATGCGTAGAGATCTGGAGGAATACCGGTGGCGAAGGCGGCCCCCTGGACAAAGACTGACGCTCAGGTGCGAAAGCGTGGGGAGCAAACAGGATTAGATACCCTGGTAGTCCACGCCGTAAACGATGTCGACTTGGAGGTTGTGCCCTTGAGGCGTGGCTTCCGGAGCTAACGCGTTAAGTCGACCGCCTGGGGAGTACGGCCGCAAGGTTAAAACTCAAATGAATTGACGGGGGCCCGCACAAGCGGTGGAGCATGTGGTTTAATTCGATGCAACGCGAAGAACCTTACCTACTCTTGACATCCAGAGAACTTTCCAGAGATGGATTGGTGCCTTCGGGAACTCTGAGACAGGTGCTGCATGGCTGTCGTCAGCTCGTGTTGTGAAATGTTGGGTTAAGTCCCGCAACGAGCGCAACCCTTATCCTTTGTTGCCAGCGGTTAGGCCGGGAACTCAAAGGAGACTGCCAGTGATAAACTGGAGGAAGGTGGGGATGACGTCAAGTCATCATGGCCCTTACGAGTAGGGCTACACACGTGCTACAATGGCGCATACAAAGAGAAGCGACCTCGCGAGAGCAAGCGGACCTCATAAAGTGCGTCGTAGTCCGGATTGGAGTCTGCAACTCGACTCCATGAAGTCGGAATCGCTAGTAATCGTAGATCAGAATGCTACGGTGAATACGTTCCCGGGCCTTGTACACACCGCCCGTCACACCATGGGAGTGGGTTGCAAAAGAAGTAGGTAGCTTAACCTTCGGGAGGGCGCTTACCACTTTGTGATTCATGACTGGGGTGAAGTCGTAACAAGGTAACCGTAGGGGAACCTGCGGTTGGATCACCTCCTTACCTTAAAGAACCTGCCTTTGTAGTGTCCACACAGATTGTCTGATGAAAAGTAAACAGCAAGGCGTCTTGCGATTGAGACTTCAGTGTCCCCTTCGTCTAGAGGCCCAGGACACCGCCCTTTCACGGCGGTAACAGGGGTTCGAATCCCCTAGGGGACGCCACTTGCTGGTTCGTGAGTGAAAGTCACCTGCCGTCATATCTCAAAACTGACTTGCGAGTCACGTTTGAGATATTTGCTCTTTAAAAATCTGGATCAAGCTGAAAATTGAAACGACACACAGCTCATGTGTGTTCGAGTCTCTCAAATTTTCGCAAGTCGACGATGAATCGAAAGAAACATCTTCGGGTTGTGAGGTTAAGCGACTAAGCGTACACGGTGGATGCCCTGGCAGTCAGAGGCGATGAAGGACGTGCTAATCTGCGAAAAGCGCCGGCGAGGTGATATGAACCCTTGACCCGGCGATGTCCGAATGGGGAAACCCAGTGCAATTCGTTGCACTATCGTTAGCTGAATACATAGGCTAACGAGGCGAACCGGGGGAACTGAAACATCTAAGTACCCCGAGGAAAAGAAATCAACCGAGATTCCCCCAGTAGCGGCGAGCGAACGGGGAGCAGCCCGGAGTCTGAATCAGCTTGTGTGTTAGTGGAACGGTCTGGAAAGTCCGACGGTACAGGGTGATAGTCCCGTACACGAAAGCACACTTGCTGTGAACTCGAAGAGTAGGGCGGGACACGTGGTATCCTGTCTGAATATGGGGGGACCATCCTCCAAGGCTAAATACTCCTGACTGACCGATAGTGAACCAGTACCGTGAGGGAAAGGCGAAAAGAACCCCGGCGAGGGGAGTGAAAAAGAACCTGAAACCGTGTACGTACAAGCAGTGGGAGCCTCTTTATGGGGTGACTGCGTACCTTTTGTATAATGGGTCAGCGACTTATATTCTGTAGCAAGGTTAACCGTATAGGGGAGCCGAAGGGAAACCGAGTCTTAACTGGGCGTTAAGTTGCAGGGTATAGACCCGAAACCCGGTGATCTAGCCATGGGCAGGTTGAAGGTTGGGTAACACTAACTGGAGGACCGAACCGACTAATGTTGAAAAATTAGCGGATGACCTGTGGCTGGGGGTGAAAGGCCAATCAAACCGGGAGATAGCTGGTTCTCCCCGAAAGCTATTTAGGTAGCGCCTCGTGAATTCATCTTCGGGGGTAGAGCACTGTTTCGGCTAGGGGGCCATCCCGGCTTACCAACCCGATGCAAACTACGAATACCGAAGAATGTTATCACGGGAGACACACGGCGGGTGCTAACGTCCGTCGTGAAGAGGGAAACAACCCAGACCGCCAGCTAAGGTCCCAAAGTCATGGTTAAGTGGGAAACGATGTGGGAAGGCACAGACAGCCAGGATGTTGGCTTAGAAGCAGCCATCATTTAAAGAAAGCGTAATAGCTCACTGGTCGAGTCGGCCTGCGCGGAAGATGTAACGGGGCTAAACCATGCACCGAAGCTGCGGCAGCGACGCTTATGCGTTGTTGGGTAGGGGAGCGTTCTGTAAGCCGTTGAAGGTGTGCTGTGAGGCATGCTGGAGGTATCAGAAGTGCGAATGCTGACATAAGTAACGATAAAGCGGGTGAAAAGCCCGCTCGCCGGAAGACCAAGGGTTCCTGTCCAACGTTAATCGGGGCAGGGTGAGTCGACCCCTAAGGCGAGGCCGAAAGGCGTAGTCGATGGGAAACAGGTTAATATTCCTGTACTTGGTGTTACTGCGAAGGGGGGACGGAGAAGGCTATGTTAGCCGGGCGACGGTTGTCCCGGTTTAAGCATGTAGGCGGAGGTTCCAGGTAAATCCGGTACCTTTTTAACGCTGAGGTGTGATGACGAGGCACTACGGTGCTGAAGTAACAAATGCCCTGCTTCCAGGAAAAGCCTCTAAGCATCAGGTAACATCAAATCGTACCCCAAACCGACACAGGTGGTCAGGTAGAGAATACCAAGGCGCTTGAGAGAACTCGGGTGAAGGAACTAGGCAAAATGGTGCCGTAACTTCGGGAGAAGGCACGCTGATATGTAGGTGAAGCCCCTGCGGGTGGAGCTGAAATCAGTCGAAGATACCAGCTGGCTGCAACTGTTTATTAAAAACACAGCACTGTGCAAACACGAAAGTGGACGTATACGGTGTGACGCCTGCCCGGTGCCGGAAGGTTAATTGATGGGGTTAGCGGCAACGCGAAGCTCTTGATCGAAGCCCCGGTAAACGGCGGCCGTAACTATAACGGTCCTAAGGTAGCGAAATTCCTTGTCGGGTAAGTTCCGACCTGCACGAATGGCGTAATGATGGCCAGGCTGTCTCCACCCGAGACTCAGTGAAATTGAACTCGCTGTGAAGATGCAGTGTACCCGCGGCAAGACGGAAAGACCCCGTGAACCTTTACTATAGCTTGACACTGAACACTGGTCCTTGATGTGTAGGATAGGTGGGAGGCTTTGAAGCGTGGACGCCAGTCTGCGTGGAGCCAACCTTGAAATACCACCCTTTAATGGCTGGTGTTCTAACGTAGACCCGTAATCCGGGTTGCGGACAGTGTCTGGTGGGTAGTTTGACTGGGGCGGTCTCCTCCCAAAGAGTAACGGAGGAGCGCGAAGGTTGGCTAATCCTGGTCGGACATCAGGAGGTTAGTGCAATGGCATAAGCCAGCTTGACTGCGAGCGTGACGGCGCGAGCAGGTGCGAAAGCAGGTCATAGTGATCCGGTGGTTCTGAATGGAAGGGCCATCGCTCAACGGATAAAAGGTACTCCGGGGATAACAGGCTGATACCGCCCAAGAGTTCATATCGACGGCGGTGTTTGGCACCTCGATGTCGGCTCATCACATCCTGGGGCTGAAGTAGGTCCCAAGGGTATGGCTGTTCGCCATTTAAAGTGGTACGCGAGCTGGGTTTAGAACGTCGTGAGACAGTTCGGTCCCTATCTGCCGTGGGCGCTGGAGAATTGAGGGGGGCTGCTCCTAGTACGAGAGGACCGGAGTGGACGCATCACTGGTGTTCGGGTTGTCATGCCAATGGCACTGCCCGGTAGCTAAATGCGGAAGAGATAAGTGCTGAAAGCATCTAAGCACGAAACTTGCCCCGAGATGAGTTCTCCCTGAGACTTTAAGTCTCCTGAAGGAACGTTAAAGACTATGACGTTGATAGGTCGGGTGTGTAAGCGCAGCGATGCGTTGAGCTAACCGATACTAATGAACCGTGAGGCTTAACCTTACAACGCCGAAGCTGTTTTGGCGAAGAGACAGACACTCAAATTTCAGCTCTGATACAGATTAACAGAATTTGCCTGGCGGCTTTAGCGCGGTGGTCCCACCTGACCCCATGCCGAACTCAGAAGTGAAACGCCGTAGCGCCGATGGTAGTGTGGGGTCTCCCCATGTGAGAGTAGGGAACTGCCAGGCATCAAATTTAGCGTGCTGATATGGCTCAGTTGGTAGAGCGCACCCTTGGTAAGGGTGAGGTCCCCAGTTCGACTCTGGGTATCAGCACCACTTTATACTTAGGTTAAAGTTCGGCAAGAAGTAAAAGAATTTGTCTGGCGGCTTTAGCGCGGTGGTCCCACCTGACCCCATGCCGAACTCAGAAGTGAAACGCCGTAGCGCCGATGGTAGTGTGGGGTCTCCCCATGTGAGAGTAGGGAACTGCCAGACATCAAACAAGTAGAAAGGCCATCCGAAAGGATGGCCTTTTTGCGTTATAGCTTCCGTTAATCAACCTCTTCCTCCTCTATTTACCCGCAATGTTAATACCGTGCGGGTGTATTAAAGCCTTTTAATCAGCCTGTATTGCAGAGATAAAATGCTGCACGTCAGCGCCCGGTGAACTGAATATCCAGGCGTGAGAATAAGGGAAGTGGCGGAAAATAATATAGGCTAAAGAATAGCGTTGATATCAGAAAAGCCCTGACGAAATACAGAAAACGAATACATCAGAAAAAATAAAAGCGCGGACGGTGCCGCGCTTTTAAAGGCTGATTTATTTGGTCAAAGCGACAATACCCAGCGTCAGACCTGCTATTGCAGCGGCGCCTCCGGCAATCGCACCTGCGGTTTCCCAGTTATCCTGGGTGGTGCCCTTCATACAGGTATTGGTGTGAACCAGTCGGCCCTGATCGTCGTATACCGGTACACATGGAGAGTCGTGCGCGCATCCAGCAAGTAGCGCAGCGAGAAGTGCAACGGAAATGAATCTTTTCATGATGTTACCTCAAAATAATCGCTTATTCGCTATAAAGCCGATGCGGCAATTAACGAACTGGTTGATATTTTACCACCGCAACAATCCCGTGCAGCACGGGGAATAATCTCAATTTGTGTGAATTGTAAAAATCATGGAGAAAAAAGAAGGATGGACATTATTAATGGAGGAAATGTGGAGAGGCGGTTTTTTTATTTCCAGAAAACAATGGAATAAAAAAGGCACCCGAGGTGCCTTTATCACTTCTTAATCCCTGTGCTTTGTAAACCGTCTTCGGACTACTACAAAGAAAACAGGAACGAAGAATATAGCCAGCAACGTTGCTGACAACATTCCTCCCATAACGCCCGTCCCGACGGCATTTTGTGCACCGCTACCTGCACCACTACTGATTACCAGCGGCATAACGCCAAGGATAAATGCGAGAGAAGTCATCAGGATAGGCCGCAGACGCATCCGCGAGGCTTCCAGAGTAGCTTCAATAATCCCTTTACCCTCTTTATCCATCAGATCTTTGGCGAACTCCACGATCAAAATGGCGTTCTTGGCGGATAAGCCAATTGTCGTGAGCAGCCCAACCTGGAAGTAAACGTCATTGTTAAGGCCGCGCATGGAGGCCGCCAGAAGCGCACCAATTACCCCCAGGGGCACAACCAGCATAACCGAGAATGGAATTGACCAGCTTTCATAGAGCGCTGCCAGACACAGGAACACCACAATCAGTGAAATGGCGTACAGTGCCGGAGCCTGATTACCGGAGAGACGTTCCTGGTATGACATCCCCGTCCAGTCGTAGCCGATGCCCGCAGGCAATTTCGACGCGAGGCTTTCCATCATTGCCATCGCCTCACCGGTACTTTTACCTGGCGCTGACTCACCGAGGATCTCCATAGATGGCATACCGTTGTAGCGCTCCAGACGCGGTGAACCGTAAATCCAGTGAGAGCTGCTGAAGGCGGAGAACGGCACCATTTCGCCGTTAGCGCTACGCACATACAGGCCGTTAATGTCTCCAGGCAACATGCGGAAGGGTGCATCAGCCTGAACGTAGACTTTTTTCACACGTCCGTGATCGATAAAGTCGTTTACATAGGTGCCACCCAGCGCTGTTGAAATCGTCTGATTGACGTCAGACACGCTCACCCCCAGCGCCTGTGCCTTCTCCTGGTCGACATCCAGCTTGAACTGTGGCGTATCTTCCAGGCCGTTAGGGCGAACGCGGACCAGTAATTCAGGATGTTCCCTCACCAGGCCAAGCAGCTGGTTACGCGCCTGCGTTAGCTGTGTATGCCCCAGGTTTGCCTGATCGATCAGTTCGAAATCGAAGCCAGTTGCGGTGCCCAGTTCAATAATAGCGGGCAGGTTAAACGGAAATACAAGGCCATCTTTAATCTGGCTAAACGCTTTCGTCGCGCGGCTGACGATGGCTCCAACGCCGTTTTCATGGCCCGGACGTTCTTCCCACGGCTTCAGACTGACAAACGCGATACCGGAGTTCTGGCCCTGACCGCTGAAGCTAAACCCGTTTACGGTAAAGACCGATTCGACGTTCGCTTTCTCTTTCGTCAGATAGTAGTCCTGAACCTGGTCGAGCACCTGCTGGGTACGCATCTGCGTCGCACCTGCCGGTAACTGAACCATCGTCATAAACACCCCCTGATCCTCTTCCGGCAGGAAGGAGGTAGGTAAGCGCAGGAACAGTACCGCCATGCCGCCGACTATGATGACGTACACCAGCAGATAGCGCCCGGTTTTACGTAATATGCCGCTCACGCTGTTGCTGTAGTGCTCCACGCTCTTATCAAAAAGCGCGTTAAACCAGCCGAAGAAACCACCTTTCTTTTCATGATGCTCGCTGGATATGGGTTTGAGCAGCGTTGCACAAAGAGCAGGGGTTAAAATCAATGCCACCAGTACCGACAAAGCCATTGCGGAGACGATAGTGAGTGAAAACTGGCGATAGATAGCCCCGGTTGAACCACCAAAAAACGCCATCGGTATAAACACCGCCGAAAGCACCATGGCTATGCCCACCAGAGCGCCCTGGATCTGCTCCATCGACTTCTGCGTCGCCTCTTTTGGCGGCAGCCCGTCTTCAACCATGACGCGCTCAACGTTCTCGACCACTACGATGGCATCATCGACCAGCAGGCCTATCGCCAGTACCATCCCGAACATCGTCAGCGTGTTAATGGAGAAGCCGAACGCAGCCAGTACCGCAAAAGTACCAAGTAACACCACCGGCACGGCAATTGTCGGAATCAGGGTCGCCCGCAGATTTTGCAGGAACAGGTACATCACCAGGAACACGAGAACGATCGCTTCAAACAGCGTCTTCACCACTTCATGAATTGAAATCTTCACGAAGGGAGTAGTGTCGTATGGATAGACAACCTTCAGACCCTGAGGGAAGAAAGGCTGTAATTGCGCCAGTTTGCTCTTGATGGCGGCAGCGGTATCCAGCGCGTTTGCACCCGTTGCCAGCTTGATCCCCAGTCCCGTTGCGGCCTGACCGTTAATTTTGGTGACCATGTTGTAGTTTTCGCCACCCAGCTCGATGCGGGCCACATCTTTCAGGTGGACCATTGAGCCGTCCTGGTTCACCTTCAGCGTGACCCGGCCAAACTCTTCCGGCGATTTCAGGCGCGTTTGAGCAATAATTGAGGCGTTGAGTTGCTGTCCAGGTACAGACGGCGTCCCCCCCAGCTGGCCCGCAGCAATCTGATCGTTCTGCGTTTTCAGCTGGTTAATGATATCCAGCGGCGTCAGCTGGTATTTATTCATCGCGTTACTGTCCAGCCAGATGCGCATTGCATACTGCGCACCGAAAAGCTGCACGTCGCCAACCCCGGAAGTACGGCTAATCGCATCTTTTACGTTAGAGGCAACATAGTCGGAGATATCGTCCTGAGTGAGGCTTTTATTATCCGAAACGAAACCAGCCACCAGCAGGAAGCTGCTGCTGGATTTTTCCACGCCGATCCCCTGTTGCTGCACTTCTTGCGGCAGAAGCGGCATGGCGAGCTGAAGCTTGTTCTGAACCTGCACCTGCGCAATATCAGGATCCGTACCCGATTCGAATGTCAGGGTAATGGTGACGTTACCGGCAGAGTCGCTGGTAGATGACATGTACATCAGATTATCGATGCCGTTCATGTTCTGTTCGATAACCTGCGTCACGGTGTCCTGAACCGTCTGGGCATCAGCGCCAGGATAGGTGGCCGTCACGGCAACTGCCGGGGGGGCAATAGTGGGATATTGCGCGACAGGCAGCTGTAAGATGGCCAGCCCGCCCGCAATCATCAGAATGATGGCGAGTACCCAGGCGAAAACAGGCCGTTGAATAAAGAAAGTAGCCATGTCGTTATCCCTTAACTGGCCGGTGTGGCGGCGGTATCAGGAATAGCCACAACGGTGACGCCCGGGCGAACTTTTTGCAGGCCGCTGGTAATGACGCGGTCGCCGTTTTTCAGCCCCTCCGTCACCAGCCAGCGATCGCCAATGGCCTGCGGTGCAACAACAGTGCGAGACTCCACCTGGTTTTTATCGTTTACCACAAGGACGGTTGCATCTCCGCGCGGTGTACGGGTTACGCCCTGCTGCGGAACAAGAATGGCGTTCGGCTGCGTACCTTCATCAATGCGCGCACGGACAAACATACCCGGTAACAGCATATGCTGCGGGTTCGGGAAGATGGCGCGAAGGGTAATGGAGCCGGTGCTTTCATCTACCGTGACATCCGAAAACTGTAGGGTTCCTTTCAGCGGATAAGGCTGGCCGTTTTCCATCAGCAACTCGACGCTGCTGGCATCCCCCTTTTGCAGGCTTGTCTGCTTCAGACGCATAAAATCGCTGCTGGATTGCGTCACATCGACATAAATGGGATCGAGCTGCTGAACCGTTGCCAGCGCCGTTGACTGGCCGTTAGTGACCAGCGCCCCTTCGGTGACGCTGGATTTGCCAATCCGCCCGTTGATTGGCGAGGAGACTTTCGTATAGGCAAGGTTGATCCGCGCGCTTTCGACGCCAGCCTTTGCGGCAACGACGCTCGCATCCGCCTGCCGGGCGGTTGCTACCGCCCGATCGTATTCCTGCTTGCTCACGTACTGCGTACCGACCAGCGGGACGTAGCGTTTCACCGTCAGATGGGCAATGTTTGCCGCCGCCTGCGCTTTTACCAGCTCACCTTTTGCGCTGTCATAGGCTGCCTGATAGGTAGCAGGATCGATTTGATAAAGGGATTCACCCGCTTTGACATCGCTGCCTTCGGTAAAATTACGGTGCAGAATGATACCACTAACCTGAGGACGAACCTCCGCAACGCGAAACGCGTCCGTTCTGCCCGGCAGTTCGGTGGTTACCGCCAGTGGCGCGCTTTTAACAATATGAACACTGACCTGAGGAGCCTGGCGATGCTGCTGTGGATTTTCTTGTCCATCGCACCCGGCGAGCAGCGCGGCGCAGACAATTAAACCGGATAAGGGTAATCGGCTGAAATAATTCGTCATTACTGTTCCTTAAACCACCCTTAAGCCGATACTGGCCGTGAATCGGTAAAAGGGCGTGAGGCAAAGATAAAATGTAGTGGCGTATAATAATGAGGGTAATTAATGTTTTTTAATTTATACGTGCTGAGAAAGGCATCGAAAAGTACACGCGGCATCTGTTTGCGTGTATTCAACGCTATATTTCTGCCAGGATAGCCAACAAAAATATTTTTGCTGGCTACATTTATATGCCTTGTGAATTTAATGCGTTCAATTCATTTGCCAGAATTATAAATTAAAGAGACTGACCTTTTTTGTGCAAACTCGATACGGACGATGGTGAATACTTTAACTTATACGGTCCATTTATTTTGGTTTGATAATGTATTAACCGCATGAGTAATGAGTAGCAGAGTATGGCGCGTAAAAAGAAAGAAGAGGCTCAAAAGACCCGTCAACAGCTGATTGAAGCCGCTATCGGGCTGTTTGCGGCGCGCGGCGTGGCTAACACTACGCTGACGGACATTGCCGATGCTGCGCGCCTGACTCGTGGGGCGGTTTACTGGCATTTTTCCAGTAAATCAGAAATATTTAACGCAATCTGGGAGCAACAATTACCGCTGCGCGAGGTTATTCGCGACAGGCTGTTACTGTCGGAAGGGGACGATCCGCTGTTAAAGCTGCGTGAACAGTTCATCGTTACGCTACAGTATATTGCGCGGGAGCCTCGACAGTGCGCTCTTTTACAAATCCTGTATCATAAGTGTGAATTTCATGACGATATGATTTCAGAATATGAAATACGCAGGCGCATTGGGATAAACGACGATTTTCTTCGTACGAGACTGGAGCAATGCATTGCGGGGAACGCGATCTCCTCAGAGATAAATATCGATCTCACGCTGATTGTTTTTCACGGCTTTTTTAGTGGGATAATCAAAAACTGGTTAATGAACAGCAACAGTTTTAATCTGTACAAACAGGCGCCGGCGCTGGTGGATCATATTCTGGCGACGCTGCATATTACGCGGGTGCCGCCGATGCGTTACGATACAGCCTCATGACGGCATCCGGGGTGGCGACATGTCGCCGTGCCGGCACTGTTCCTCAATGGCTTGCGCGGTGATCGGTTTACCCAGCAGATAACCCTGAAGCGTATTACACCCCAGCTGTGTCAGAAATTGCTGCTGCGCCTCGGTTTCAACCCCTTCCGCCACAACCTTCAGGTTAAGCGTTTTTGCCAGGGCGACAATCGCCGAGACAATCGTCGCATCTTCACTCTCTCCACTTAATTCTTTGACGAAAGCGCGGTCGATTTTCAGCTCACAGGCGGGGAGACGCTTAAGATAGAGAAGGCTTGAGTAGCCCGTTCCAAAATCATCTATCGACGCTTTGACGCCGGCATCCGTCAGCGCCGTCAGGAGGCGAACGCTTTCGTCCGGATTGCTCATCGCGGTGGTCTCGGTCACTTCCAGAATGAGCATGTCGGGCGGAACCTTATGGCGCGCCAGACAGTCGAGGACCGTTTTCACCAGCGACGGCTGTTCGAACTGCAGCGTTGAAAGATTCACCGCCATTGACCAGTCCGTATGACCCTGAAGATGCCATTCACGCAGCTGGCGGCAGGCCTCGTCGATAACCCAGTTACCCATCGGAATAATCAGCCCGGTTTTTTCCGCCAGCGGCAGAAACAGGTCGGGAGACAGTAAGCCCTGTTTTGGGTGCTGCCAGCGTAACAAGGCTTCAAATCCGAGAACCGGCCCGGCAGGAGCGTGGAATTTTGGCTGATAGAGCAGACGCAACTCGTTACGGGCGATGGCCTGCCACAGGTCATTCATCAGCTGAAGATGCGTCTGCGCCAGCGTATTCATCGACGGCTGGAAAAAGTGATAGCCGTTGCGGCCCATATGCTTCGTGTGATACATCGCAGCATCGGCGTTAAACATCAGTTCACGATCGGTTTTGCCATCGTGCGGATAAAGCGCGATGCCAATGCTCAGCGTGACCATCAGTTCGTAAGGATCGAGATGGAACGGGCTGTCGATGACGCGCACCAGCGAATTGGCCAGTGAGGCCGCATCGTCCGGGCTGCTGGCTTCGGCCAGCAGAACGAATTCATCCCCGCCAATACGCGCCAGCGTGTACTGGCCCTTTAGCTGCAACAGCAGACGCTGCGTCACCGCGACCAGAAGCTTGTCGCCGACGTCATGACCGTAGGCATCGTTAACGGTTTTAAAGCCATCCAGATCCATAAACATCAGCGCGAAATGGTTTCCCTCACGATCGGCCTTGCTGATGGCCTGATCGAGCCGATCCTCCAGCAGGACTCGATTGGGCAAGCGAGTCAGCGTGTCATGTAACGCCAGCTGCGCGAGTTCACGGTTAGCTTCTGCCAGTGAAGAGGCCAGCAGCGAAGTACGAGCCTGAAGGCGGGCATCGAACATCGACACCAGTAAAGTGATCCCCAGAATCGCGAGCGCGACCACGCTCACCAGTACCGCCAGCCAGCTACCGTTAATGCCGTGATGGTGAACCACCGTTGACATCGGAAATTGTGCGGCCTTCATGCCGGCGTAATGCATACCGGCGATGGCGATCCCCATGGCAATCGCCGCCCCCAGCCGCATCAATGCCATTCGCGCGGCTTCATGCCGTAAACGGAACGTCAGCCACAGAGCGGCCAGTGACGCCGCCAGGGCAATAACCACGGATATGGCTACCCATGTTTTATTCCAGATAATATCCGGCGTAACGTTCAGTGCCGCCATGCCGGTGTAGTGCATAGCGACAATACCCGTTCCCATCACGGCTGCGCCGGGAAGCAGCCGGCGTAAACGCAGCTGCTCGCAGCTGACGAGCCACAGGGCGAACATTGACGAGCAGATGGCGATAACCATTGAGAACACGGTCAGGGCGACGCTGTAGCTCATGCTCATGGACAGGTCCATCGCCAGCATGCCGATGAAGTGCATTGCCCACACGCCAATACCCATCGAAACACCGCCACCCGCCAGCCAGACGCGTGCAGCCATTCCCCGGCTTCCGGCGACGCGCGCCGCCATATTCAGGGCGGTATAGGCAGCAAGTATGGCGACCACAAAGGAGATGGCTACAAGGATTTGGTTGTATTGGCTAACCAGCATGGTCTGTTCACTCGCTGAGGGACGTTAAGCATGAGCGGTCGGAAAGGGCACAGACATTATCATCGTCATGAAATGACGAAAAGTGATTTAAACCCCTGTTTTTATTGGGTGTAACAGGTTTCAAACCCGGTAGAGAAATTATTCCAGCTCTGAGCAGTTCACCAGTTTGAGCGGATTCACGGAATTCATATTGCGACATTTATCGGTTTCGGTGCTCATCAGCTCAATCCACTGCATGAGCAGCGCATCGAAAATGAAAACAGAGACAGCAAAAACGACCAGCCACCAGTATTTACGAATCATGCGTCATTCCGGGAAAAGAGAGCTTTCAGGTGGTGGAAATATACACGAAAAGCGGGCGTTGAAAAGTGGGGAAAGAGAAGGTTTACAAAGCGTTGACGCTTACGGATCCGGGCGATAAAAAAGGCGCTTCCCCATGCCGAGTAGCGCCTTTTTAAACAAGCATTTAGCTAATCGAAATTAGTTCATGCCGTATTTTTTCAGTTTCTTACGCAGGGTACCACGGTTGATGCCCATCATCAGGGCAGCGCGGGTTTGGTTACCACGGGTGTATTGCATCACCATGTCCAACAGTGGCTGTTCAACTTCAGCCAGTACCAGCTCATACAGGTCATTAACATCCTGACCGTTCAGTTGAGCAAAATAGTTCTTCAGTGCCTGTTTAACCGAGTCACGCAGGGGCTTTTGAGTTACCTGATCCTGAGAGTTAACGGTAGAAACGGTCAGTACGTCAGAATTTACGCGTTGTTCGAACATAGTTCTGTCAGCTCTTTATTTCATTACGCAAGATTTTCGAAGTATGCCTCCAACGCCTCCAGCTGTTCGCTGGCATCCTCAATGGCGTTGAATGTGCGCCGAAACTGGTCATCTGGAGCGTGCTCCTGGAGATACCAGGATACGTGTTTACGCGCAATTCGGTACCCTTTTGCCTGACCGTAGTGGTCGTGCAGTTCCCGAACATGCGAACAAAGCAAGCGCTTTACCTCTGCCAGAGGCAGCGGGGCAAGCAGCTCCCCAGTGTCCAGATAATGCTGGATTTCCCGAAAGATCCAGGGTCTTCCCTGAGCGGCACGTCCTATCATCAGAGCATCAGCTCCCGTATAGTCGAGCACAGCTCTGGCTTTAAGCGGGTCAGTAATGTCGCCATTCGCGATAATCGGAATGGAAACTTTCTGCTTAACTGCCCGAATGCTGTCGTATTCAGCTTCTCCGTTGAACAAACAGGCGCGAGTGCGTCCATGAATGGTCAGGGCCTGAATGCCACAGTCTTCGGCCAGTTGGGCAATCTCTACACAGTTACGGTGTTCCGGCGACCAACCCGTGCGAATCTTCAACGTAACAGGAACGTCCACTGCGCTGACAACCGCCGTCAGGATTGACTTCACCTGATCGGGGTATTGCAGAAGGGCTGAACCTGCAAGCTTGCGATTCACCTTTTTGGCCGGGCAACCCATATTGATATCAATAATCTGGGCGCCACTTTCCACGTTAATACGCGCGGCATCTGCCATCTCTTCAGGCACGCTTCCGGCAATTTGCACGGTGCGGATACCTGGCTCATCAACGTGCACCATCCGAAGGCGGGACTTATCGCTTTCCCAAACCTGCGGGTTAGACGACATCATCTCGGAAACGGTCAGACCTGCTCCCATCTCGTAACACAGCGTCCTGAACGGCCGGTCGGTAATACCTGCCATTGGGGCTGCAATCAGGCGATTTCTGAGCTGGTGGTGTCCGATGCGCATGAGTTAAGAAATGACCATACTGTGACTGCAAGGCGGCGTATATTACGCATTTTTTGCACGAGATGAAAGGCCAAACTTTGAACAATCCTCTGTTGTAGATCAAGGAATCGCCAGTCAAACTTTTCGGATAGGATTATTCGCTATTTAAATCATTGTGTTATGAATAAATGAATATTTTATAGGCGCTTACAATTTCCCGTAACTTCTCATCATTTCTGAATAAATGAACCTCTTGTCCGGGATAATCTGCTGCTATATGCAGCAGATTATGGTGCTTCTTTGCGATCTGCGTCGCATTTCAGCACAGGATATCAGGGCGATAAATCGACCTATTCAACAACCACCCGGCCATGAAGCGGCTGAACCGGTCGGCTGTTTTCATGATGCAGGGTATGGGTGAATTTTTGCAGCTGTTCGGCAGAAACGGTCAGCGGGTGCTTGAGCACCAGCCACGTAACCCCTTCTGAGCAGGGTGGCGTGGTCAGAGAGCCGCTGAAGCGCCAGTAGGTTTTATCCGCAGGGAGTAATTTATTCATATCAAGGTGTGGCTTAATCGTGACGTCCTGGTCAACCTGTCCCGGCATCACGCCCCAGAGCTTATCCAGCTCGGGGTTTGCTGCGCCCCGATCGAACATAACGGCAACGACCGCCAGTTCGCCGTTGGCATTTTTGTGCACCAGATGCATTTCCATTGCGTATTTTTTTCCGTGCACCGTGTTTTCGGATGGCGCGTGGAAATGAAACTGCTGTAACGTCCAGGTCTGCTTATCAAGCGTGATGCTATCCCGCGTGTCCGCCTTTTCACTTGCCTGGATAGTATGGCCGTTGTTCGTCAGGGTGATTGGGCCGTCGATGTAGCGCGTTTCCAGCGGAGCAATGTGGCCTTTTGTGGTGGTATCGATGTTTATGGGCGACTGGTACATTCCGCTTTTACACGTTCTGTACGCCTCGTCCAGCTCGCCCCAGTGCTCCGGTGCGGCTTCCCCCTGATAGCTCCAGTGTGATGCGTAAGCCGAAGCCGGGATCATGCTCAGCGCCAGCAGCGCTGCCTTGCCTGCAATGTGTTTCATCGTATTCTTCCTGTGAATTTTATTATTCAAATCGATGGATTCCGCCATGATTTGTAGGGGTATTTTATCGGGGAAGAGACGAGGGCGGGAGAAAAATCGTAGGGGAAAGGCGTGGTCAGAGGACCACGCCAGACGCTTATTTTTTACGACCGGTAATGCGGCACCACTCTTCTTTCTCGACCACCGGGTCGAGGGTAAAGCGATCCGCGTAGGCTTCGCAGACGCTTTCTGCCTGGCTGGCAAGGATACCGGAAAGCCCCAGCAGGCCGCCCTCAACCGGCAGTACGCTGATTAACGGCGCCAGTTCGCGTAGCGGGCCAGCCAGGATATTGGCGACCACCACATCGGCTTTCATGGCCTCTGGCTGCGCGTCGGGCAGGTACAGCTCAAGGCGATCGGAAACGCCGTTACGCTCGGCGTTATCGCGGCTGGCCTGAATGGCCTGCGGATCGATGTCGATCCCGATGGCTTTTGCGGCTCCCAGCTTCAGCGCCGCGATAGCGAGGATCCCGGATCCGCAACCGAAGTCGATCACGGTTTTGCCTTCCAGATCCAGACCATCCAGCCATTGCAGGCACAGGGACGTGGTCGGGTGAGTACCGGTTCCGAACGCCAGACCCGGATCCAGCATCACGTTGACCGCGTTTTCATCGGGAACGTCGCGCCAGCTTGGGCAGATCCACAGGCGCTTGCCAAACTGCATCGGATGGAAGTTATCCATCCACTCGCGCTCCCAGTCTTTGTCTTCGAGCTGTTCGATTTTATGCGCGAAGCCTGCGCCCAGCAGCGGATGGTTTTCCAGTATTGCCACCACCTCTTTCATGTCGGTTTCTGCATCAAACAGGCCGATAACGTCGGTATCGCCCCACAGGCGTGTTTCGCCCGGCAGCGGCTCAAAGACCGGCGTGTCATGCGTGTCCTGGAAGGTGATAGAGACCGAACCGGCCTCCATCAGCGCATCACTCAGTTCTTCGGCGTTGGCGCCGGTTGTGTTCAGTTTTAATTGGATCCACGGCATGGCAAAACTCTTTATTTATCAGTAGAAATCAGGACAGTTTGCGGAAGCGGGCGACCGAAACGGTTTCCCACCACAAACGCCAGTAAACTTAACAGTAACGAAGGCACAATGGGATGGAAGCCCAGGTACTGCACGTTAAGCGTGGCGAGAACGGCATACAGAACGCCCCCGACGATCATGCCGCTCAACGCGCCCGCGGCATTCGCTCGCTCCCAGTACAGGCCCAGCACCAGCGGCCACAGGAATACGGCTTCCAGCCCGCCAAAGGCGAGCAGGTTCAGCCAGATGATCATCTCCGGTGGACGCCACGCGGCGAGCAGCAGCAGCGCCCCGAGCGCCAGCGTAATGACGGCCGACATCCGCTTCAGACGTCGCTCATTCTCGACCTGCTCAGGGCGCAGGTTAAGATAGAGATCTTTAATGATCGTAGCGGAACTTTGCAGCAGCTGAGCGTTGATTGTCGACATAATAGCCGCCATTGGCGCGGCCAGGAAAATCCCGGCGGCAAACGGCGGAAGCACTTTCACCATCAGCGTCGGAATGACCAGATCCGGCACGGTAAGGTCAGGGATCACCGCCCGCCCCAGCGCGCCCGCCAGGTGCATGCCAAACATCAGGATCGCCACCACAATCGTTCCGATAATAATCCCCCGGTGCACGGCTTTGCTGTCTTTATAAGAGATGCAGCGCACGGCGGTGTGCGGCAGGCCAATAACCCCAAAGCACACCAGCACCCAGAACGAGGTCATAAAGGTTGGGGAGAGAATATCATCCGCCCCCTGCGGCGAGATCAGTTTCGGGTCGATCGCTTCCAGGGTTTCAACCGCATGGCTCAGGCCACCTGCGGCATGAACGATGCCCACCAGCAGAACGATGGTGCCAATGAGCATGACCATTCCCTGCATGGTGTCGTTCAGCACGCTGGCGCGGAACCCGCCAAACGCGGTATACAACGCGATGCTGACGCCGAAGATAATCAGACCCGTCTCGTAGGGGATCCCGGCCGCCGTCTCCAGCAGACGCGCGCCGCCGATAAACTGCACCGTCATTGCCCCAATAAAAGCCACCAGCAGGCTCAGGCTTGCCAGCCATACCAGCAAGCGGCTCTGATAGCGGGCAAACAGCATATCGTTCAGCGTCACGGCATTATAGCGGCGCGCCAGAATGGCAAACTTTTTACCCAGTATGCCAAGAGAGAGCCAGATGGCGGGAAGCTGGATCATTGCCAGCAGTACCCAGCCCAGACCGTACTTATAGGCGGCTCCGGGGCCACCGATAAACGAGCTGGCGCTGATGTAGGTGGCGGTCAGCGTCATGGCCAGCACCACGCCACCCATCGAGCGGCTGCCGAGAAAATACTCGTTCAGGAAGGTGCCGGTCGAGCGTTTACGCATCGCATAAACCGACAGGCCAAACACCAGGAACAGGTAAGCGATAAGGGGCAGAATGACTTCAAGCTGCATCATCGTCCTCCAGTGAAATATCGCGATAGATGAATTTCACCATCGCCCAGCACAGCACGATAAACACCAGCGGCAGCAGCAGGCAGGCCATTTCGAACCAGTGCGGGAGGCCGGTTATGCCGATAGCGGAATCAGGTAAGTAAGCAGTTACTAACCATGCAGCAAGATAGAGAAGGGTCAGCCACAGCGCCCAGCGCGCTTCTTTATGGGCCTGAACAAAACGTTTGTCCATTTTTTGTCCCTTGTGGATGAAGAAAGCGGGGATTGTACATGATGGGGCCTGGCGATCCCCAGAAATAAAAAAGGCCGGATTATCCGGCCTTTTAGCAACACAGGTCTCTTACTTCTCGTTCAGACCCAGTTTTTTCTCCAGGTAGTGGATGTTAGTCCCACCATTCTGGAAGTGCTCGTCGCTCATAATGCGCATCTGAAGATCGACGTTGGTTTTAATACCGTCGATGATCAGCTCCTGCAGGGCGTTTTTCATGCGGGCAATTGCCACGTCACGGTTTTCGCCGTAGCAGATAAGCTTACCGATCATTGAGTCATAGTACGGCGGTACGGTGTAACCGGCGTAGATATGGGACTCCCAGCGCACGCCAAAGCCACCCGGCGCGTGGAAACGCGTGATTTTACCCGGGCTTGGCAGGAAGGTATTCGGGTCTTCGGCGTTGATACGGCATTCAACCGCATGGCCTTTCACCACAACTTCTTCCTGTTTGATGGACAGAGGCTGGCCGGCTGCGATACGCAGCTGTTCTTTGATCAGGTCAACGCCGGTGATCATTTCGGTAACCGGGTGTTCAACCTGAATACGGGTGTTCATCTCAATGAAGTAGAACTCACCGTTTTCGAACAGGAACTCAAAGGTACCCGCCCCGCGATAGCCGATATCAACACACGCTTTGGCGCAACGCTCGCCGATGTAGCGACGCAGTTCCGGGGTAATGCCCGGCGCTGGCGCTTCTTCGACGACTTTCTGGTGACGGCGCTGCATGGAGCAGTCACGTTCTGCCAGATAGATCGCGTTACCCTGACCGTCAGCCAGCACCTGAATTTCGATGTGGCGTGGGTTTTCCAGGTATTTTTCCATGTACACCATGTCATTGCTGAAAGCCGCTTTCGCTTCCGCTTTGGTCATGGAGATGGACTGCGCCAGTTCAGCATCGCTGCGCACAACGCGCATACCGCGACCGCCGCCGCCGCCGGACGCTTTGATGATCACCGGATAGCCAATGCGTTTAGCATGGGCACGGTTAGCATCCATATCGTCGGTCAGAGGGCCGTCAGAACCTGGTACGGTTGGAACACCGGCTTTTTTCATTGCGGTGATTGCAGACACTTTGTCACCCATCAGGCGAATAGTGTCGGCTTTCGGGCCGATGAAGATAAAGCCAGAACGTTCAACCTGCTCGGCAAAGTTGGCGTTCTCTGAGAGGAAACCATAACCCGGATGAATCGCGACCGCGCCAGTAATTTCGGCGGCGCTGATGATCGCCGGGATGTTCAGATAGCTTTTTACGGACGGAGCCGGGCCAATACAGACCGTCTCATCCGCCAGCAATACGTGTTTTAAATCGCGATCCGCGCTTGAGTGCACGGCCACGGTCTTGATGCCCAGTTCTTTACAGGCACGAAGAATACGCAGTGCAATCTCGCCACGGTTGGCGATAACAATTTTATCCAGCATGTTCGCCTCGTTACTCGATGACGACCAGCGGCTCGTCAAATTCTACCGGCTGACCACTTTCGACCAGGATCGCTTTCACAGTACCTGATTTGTCTGCTTCGATCTGGTTCATCATTTTCATGGCTTCAACGATGCACAGGGTATCGCCTACGTTGACTTTCTGACCCACTTCGATGAACGCTTTCGCGTCCGGGCTCGGGGTGCGGTAGAAAGTACCAACCATTGGGGAACGTACGATGTGACCACTGATTTCTGCTGCAGCCGCAGGTGCCGCTTCTGCTGCTGGTGCGACGGCTGCGGAGAGCGCAGGCTGTTGCACTGGCGCAGCATAGGCTTGCTGCATTACCGGGAAGCTAGCGGCTGGGGCTGCACGACTGATGCGTACAGACTCTTCGCCTTCAGAAATTTCCAGTTCGGAGATGCCTGATTCTTCAACCAGCTCGATCAGTTTTTTAATCTTACGAATATCCATGAGTGGGTTCCGTACTCTTGTTTAGTGTGATTGTGACAAGCGTTTTACCGCTGTCTGTAAAGCGTATGAATAGCCGTCTGCACCCAGCCCACAGATAACGCCAGCGGCGATATCCGACAGGTAAGAATGGTGGCGGAACGGCTCTCGGGCGTGCACGTTGCTCAGGTGGATCTCGATAAACGGGATACTCACCGCGAGCAGTGCGTCGCGAATAGCTACACTGGTGTGCGTAAACGCGGCCGGATTGATCAGGATATAGTCCACAGAGTCTTTAGCCTGATGAATACGGTCGATGATTGCGTACTCCGCATTTGACTGAAAATGGTCCAAATCCACATTCAGCGATCCTGCTTCCGTACCCAGACGGTTAACAATTTCGCCTAATGTTAGCGTGCCATACTTCTCTGGCTCACGGGTGCCGAGCATGTTCAGGTTCGGTCCGTTCAAAACTAAGATTCGGAATTTCTCCGCCATTGTGTCGCTATCTCCTGCGATTCTCGGGTAAAAACCAAAATATACCTTCGAAACGCGAAAGTCACCTGATGACTTTCCTAAAATTCATTCAGGAAAACCAAAGTCGCACATTATAACGATTTCGTAGCATTTGGCAGCTAAATACTGGTCTTATCAGGGAAGATTATCAACCGCTATCCGAAAAAGATTCGCGGTTGATAAATAATCTGCGGGAAAACGCACAATTTCGCGAACTATCGCAGCCACTGGCGGAACTTCTTGTAACGCCACGCTAAAAGGGCCAGTGCCAGCAGGGCGTAGATGACCGGTTGAGGGGATAAAATCTTCACCGACCACAGGTAATGAATGGGGGCGAGGATCGCGACAAGATAGACGAAATTATGCAATAGCTGCCAGCGCCTGCCCAGCTTTCGCTGCGCATATTGCGTTGAGGTCAGCGCCAGCGCCAGTAAAACCAGCCAGCTGACAACGCCGAGCGTCAGATACGGACGCGTAATCAGCTCGCTGCCTAACAGTGCCAGATTATTAATGCCCAGTTCCAGCAGCGCATAGCTGGTAAGGTGCAGCGTCGCCCAGGCAAAACACCATAGCCCCAGTAACCGGCGAGTGCGTATCAATAATGGCTGTTTAGCGTAACGCGCCAGCGGCGAGACGAGCAAGGATGCCAGCAAAAATTTCAGAGCCATCCGACCCGTAAAATGCTGGATATCTTTTGCCGGATCTGCACTGAACTGCCCCTGACTGGCTGCCCAAAAGAGCCAGAGAAAGGGCAGCAACCCCGCCAGGTGCAGGAGCACTTTCAGCCAGGTTATCTGTTTTGCAGTCAAACGCACCTAGAAGTTCTCCCGTAAATTCAGCCCACGGTAAAGCGACGCGACGTCATCCGCATAGCCGTTAAACAGCAGGGTTGGCTGGCGCTTAACGTCCAGCGCGCCGCCGGAACCGATAAAACGCTCCGTCGCCTGCGACCAGCGCGGATGGTCAACGCGCGGGTTAACGTTGGCAAAAAAACCGTACTCGTTGGGCGCCGCCAGGTTCCACGTGGTTGGCGGGCGTTCGCGGGTGAGCTTGATGCTGACGATCGACTTAATGCCTTTGAAACCGTATTTCCACGGTACGGTTAAGCGAATGGGGGCCCCGTTTTGCGGCGGCAGCGCTTTACCGTAAACCCCTACGGTTAACAGCGTTAGCGGATGCATGGCTTCGTCGAGACGTAACCCTTCCACATAGGGATACTCCAGCCCGCCGCCGATAAACCGATCCTTCTGGCCCGGCATCTCGTCCGGGGCGTAGCGCGTCTGGAAGGAGACATATTTCGCATTGCTGGTGGGCTCAACCAGCGCCAGCAGTTTATGCAAAGGGAAGCCGACCCAGGGCACCACCATTGACCAGGCCTCCACGCAGCGCATACGGTAAATGCGTTCTTCGAGGGGAAAGCGTGTGGTGAGGTCGTGATGATCGAGGGTCAGCGGCTTTGCCACCTCGCCGTCAATTTTGAGGGTCCACGGATCGGTTTTCATGCTGCCCGCGTTGGCGGCCGGATCGGCCTTATCGAGACCAAATTCATAAAAGTTGTTATAGCCGGTGACCTTATCTTCCGGCGTCAGCGTCAGCTTATTTTGCCACCGGGCGGGTTTGGTGAAGTCGAGCGGTGCGCCGGAGGGCGCTTTCGGACGATCGTTGCCCTTAAACCAGTCGAGCAGGTCGGCGTGGGCCGCAGGCGTAAGCGTCAGGGCGGTAGCGCTGATGCCAAGCATCTTCAGGATCTGGCGGCGCTGTAGCATAAAGACAGATTCAGACGTTACGTCGGCTTCCGTCAGTTTTCGGGTTTTCATGGCATCCTCCGTCGGGCGTTTTTCTAAGCATGACGGAGGAGGTGGTTTAGCGCGAATATGTCACGAAAATTTGAAGATTAGGCAATTTTGACCAGCGCGCGGCCGTGGAACTGGTTGTCCATGATTTTATTCGCGAACTCCGGCGCCTGGCTCAGGGTAATCTCGGTGGCGCTCCGATCGTAGAACGAGGCCGGCAGATCCTGCGCCAGACGCTCCCAGGCTTCCGCGCGCCGCTCGGCTGGAGTCATAACCGAATCGACGCCCTGAAGACGCACGTTACGCAGGATAAATGGCATTACCGTTGTCGGCAGAGCAAAGCCGCCCGCCAGCCCACAGGCTGCCACGCAGCCGCCATAGTTCATCTGTGCCAGCACCTTCGCCAGGACTTTGTCACCGACGGTATCAACCGCTCCCGCCCAAACCTGCTTTTCCAGCGGGCGCGTTTCGGCAAACTCGTCGCGGCCGAGGATGCGGCTTGCGCCCAGCTGGCGCAGATAGTCGTGGGTGCTTTCGCGGCCAGAGACGACGGCGACCTGATATCCCAGCTTGTGAAGAAGCGTGACGGCCGTGCTGCCCACGCCGCCGCTGGCGCCGGTCACAACAATTTCGCCGGATTCAGGGCGGATACCCGCCTCTTCCAGCGCCATCACGCAGAGCATGGCGGTAAAGCCAGCCGTGCCGACGATCATCGCTTTGCGGCCGTCCATACCTTTCGGCATGGGTACCAGCCAGTCGCCCTTCACGCGAGCCCGTGCCGCCAGCCCGCCCCAGTGGTTTTCGCCCACGCCCCAGCCGGTGAGCAATACCTCCTGCCCGGCATGAAAACGTGGATCTTCACTCGCGTGCACGCGGCCCGCAAAATCGATGCCCGGCACCATCGGGAAATTTCGGATGATTTTACCTTTTCCCGTGATGGCCAGCGCGTCCTTATAGTTCAGGCTGGACCAGTCGATATCAACGGTCACGTCGCCTTCCGGCAGGCGGCTCTCCTCGATAGCTTGTACCGAGGCAACGGTTTTGCCGTCCTGCTGTTCTAAGATCAAAGCCTGCATAGGGGGTCCTCACCAGGTTTAGTAATGGGAAAATATGTTCCGAAGACTATACTCGCTCAATGAAACTCAGTGCCGATTTAACGCAATAAATTGCCAGATACATCAGGTTTGGTAGTATGCCGCATTTGAAATGCAAGTTAGCGCTCACTTGCTACCCCTTTCAACCCACGGAGTAATCTCAAGGATGCGATTAACGACGAAGTTCTCAGCTTTTATCACCTTGCTGACAGGGCTGACCATATTTGTCACGCTAATTGGCTGCTCTCTGAGTTTTTATAACGCCATTCAGGACAAGCTGATAAATCGGGTTGAATCGGTGGCATCGGTTATTGATACCCGCCTCATTACGACGTCCTTCCCGGCGCTTTCGCGCGAGCTGGATGAGTTAATGGTGCCGGTAGATATCGTCAAAATCGACATTAAGCAGGGGAAGCAGACCGTATTTAGTCATACCCGGCAGGGCAGCTATCGGCCAGCCGGCACGGTAGATCAGTATCGGGACGTAACGGTGCACTCCCTTAAGCATCCTGGAATGTCGATTCATATGACCTATCAGGATCCGATGAGCAACTATCTGCGCTCGCTCATGACCACCGCACCGCTAACCATCGCCGTTGCCTTTATCGTACTGCTGATTTTCCTCGCCGTTCGCTGGCAGCGTCGCCAGCTTTCCGGTCAGGAACTGCTGGAGACACGCTCCGTACGGATACTCAATGGTGAACGCGGCCCGCAGGTGCGGGGGTCGGTATATGAATGGCCGTCACGTACCAGCAGCGCGCTGGACGTGCTGCTCTCAGAAATCCAGTTTGCCAGCGATCAGCGTAGCCGTATGGACACGCTGATCCGCTCCTACGCCGCGCAGGATAACAAAACGGGCCTCAACAACCGTCTCTTCTTTGATAATCAGCTGGCTACGCTTCTTGATGACCCTGAAAAGGTGGGCACGCACGGCGTGGTGATGATGATTCGCCTGCCCGATTTCGACCTCCTGCGCGATACGTGGGGACAGCGCGTGGCGGAGGAGAATCTCTTCACGCTGATTAACCTGCTGTCGACCTTTATCATGCGCTACCCCGGGGCGTTACTGGCACGCTATCACCGCAGCGATTTCGCCGTCTTACTGCCTCACCGCACGTTAAAAGAGTCTGAAAGTATCGCCAGCCAGCTTCTGAAGGCCGTCGATGCGCTGCCGCAGAGCAAAATGCTCGACCGAGACGACATGGTGCATATGGGCATCTGCGCATGGCGCGGCGGCCAGTCGACGGAGCAGGTCATGGAGCATGCGGAAGCGGCCACGCGTAACGCCGTGTTGCAGGGGGCGAACGGCTGGGCGGTCTATGACGATACGCTGCCGGAAAAAGGGCGCGGTAACGTGCGCTGGCGAACGCTGATCGAGCAAATGCTGAGCCGCGGTGGACCGCGCATTTACCAGAAACCGGCGGTCATGAGAAATGGTCACGTTCATCACCGAGAGCTGATGTGCCGTATTTTTGATGGGGCGGAGGAGGTTATTTCCGCTGAGTATCTGCCCATGGTGCTGCAATTTGGCTTATCTGAAGAGTACGACCGTCAGCAAATCTCCCGCCTCATCCCGTTTTTATCGTACTGGCCTGAAGAAAATCTGGCTTTACAGGTGACCGTCGAGTCGCTGATTCGCCCGCGCTTCCAGCGCTGGCTGCGCGATACGTTAATGCAGTGCGAAAAATCGCAGCGTAAACGCATTATTTTTGAACTTGCAGAGGCAGATGTTGGTCAACACATCAGCCGGTTGCGCCCGGTGGTGCGATTAATCAATGCGCTGGGGGCTCGCGTCGCGGTCACGCAGGCGGGTCTGACGCTGGTGAGCACCAGCTGGATCAAGGAGCTGGATGTTGAATTATTGAAGCTGCATCCTGGTCTGGTCAGAACGATTGAAAAACGCACGGAAAACCAGCTGCTGGTACAGAGCCTGGTGGAAGCGTGCAAAGGAACGCAAACGCAGGTATTTGCCACAGGCGTACGTTCACGCAGTGAATGGCAGATGTTGAAAGAGCGCGGCGTAGCGGGCGGTCAGGGGGATTTTTTTGCCGCCTCTCAGCCGCTTGACACCAACGTGAAAAAATATTTGCAAAGATACTCTGTTTGACCTGCCGTTTACTTTGTTTTCACGTAGAATATCGCGCCTGTAGCTTTGAGTACGACGAGCATAAAAGCCAGTGAACGACCTTTAGTGGGTTACAAGTGAAAGTGAGGGACGCTGCTGTTTACTCAGCCCTGAGGGATTCAGGGGATGAATTTGTAACAAAGGAAACGTGCTGCACTAATTTTCACCGTAGCAGACGATTTTTGCGCCTTGTCGCTGCTGCGTGTGGTTGGTAAAGTAAGCGGATTTTGTTTTCCGCCCCAGCTTTCAGGATTATCCCTTAGTATGTTGAAAAAATTTCGTGGCATGTTTTCCAATGACCTGTCCATTGACCTGGGTACCGCGAATACCCTTATTTATGTTAAAGGACAAGGCATCGTATTGAATGAGCCTTCCGTTGTGGCCATTCGTCAGGATCGTGCCGGCTCGCCAAAAAGCGTGGCCGCAGTCGGTCATGATGCGAAGCAGATGCTGGGCCGTACTCCGGGCAACATCGCCGCGATCCGCCCAATGAAAGACGGTGTTATTGCTGACTTCTTCGTGACTGAAAAAATGCTTCAGCACTTCATCAAGCAGGTTCACAGCAATAGCTTCATGCGCCCAAGCCCGCGAGTGCTGGTGTGTGTGCCCGTTGGCGCAACGCAGGTAGAACGCCGCGCAATCCGTGAATCCGCGCAGGGCGCTGGTGCACGTGAAGTGTTCCTGATTGAAGAACCGATGGCGGCGGCAATTGGCGCGGGCCTGCCGGTTTCTGAAGCAACCGGTTCTATGGTGGTGGATATCGGTGGCGGTACCACTGAAGTGGCCGTTATCTCCCTGAACGGCGTGGTGTACTCCTCTTCCGTGCGTATCGGCGGTGACCGTTTCGACGAAGCCATCATCAATTACGTTCGCCGTAACTACGGCTCTCTGATCGGTGAAGCAACCGCAGAGCGTATCAAGCATGAAATCGGTTCTGCTTACCCGGGTGACGAAGTGCGCGAGATCGAAGTTCGCGGCCGTAACCTGGCAGAAGGCGTTCCACGCGGCTTTACCCTGAATTCCAACGAAATCCTGGAAGCGCTGCAGGAGCCGCTGACCGGCATCGTGAGTGCGGTGATGGTTGCGCTGGAACAGTGCCCGCCAGAACTGGCCTCCGATATCTCCGAGCGCGGTATGGTTCTGACTGGTGGTGGTGCGCTGCTGCGTAACCTCGACCGCCTGTTAATGGAAGAGACAGGTATTCCTGTCGTAGTTGCAGAAGATCCACTGACTTGCGTCGCCCGTGGTGGTGGCAAGGCGCTGGAAATGATCGACATGCACGGCGGCGACTTGTTTAGCGAAGAGTAGTCGGGTGTGAGAGGGTAGCAATTTGCTACCCTTTCTCTCTGACGCGAGAATACGCATAGCCTATGAAGCCAATTTTTAGCCGTGGCCCGTCGCTACAGTTTCGCCTGATCCTGGCGGTTCTGGTGGCGCTCGGGGTCATTATTGCCGATAGCCGCCTCGGTACGTTCAGCCAGATCCGAACGTACATGGATACCGCCGTCAGTCCTTTCTACTTTATATCAAATGGTCCCCGTGAACTGCTCGACTCCGTGTCGCAAACGCTCTCATCGCGTGACCAGCTCGAACTCGAAAACCGTGCGTTACGCCAGGAACTGCTGCTGAAAAACAGCGAATTGCTGATGCTGGGGCAATATAAGCAGGAAAACGCGCGTCTGCGTGAACTGCTTGGCTCGCCGCTGCGCCAGGATGAACAGAAAATGGTCACCCAGGTGATCTCCACCGTTAACGATCCGTACAGCGATCAGGTGGTGATTGATAAAGGCAGCGTGAACGGCGTATACGAAGGTCAGCCCGTTATCAGCGATAAAGGCGTTGTGGGCCAGGTCGTGGCGGTAGCCAAACTGACCAGCCGCGTGCTGCTGATTTGTGATGCCACCCATGCGCTGCCGATTCAGGTGCTGCGTAACGACATCCGCGTGATTGCCGCCGGTAACGGCTGTACGGACGATCTGCAGCTGGAACATCTGCCCGCCAACACGGACATCCGCGTGGGCGACGTGCTGGTGACATCCGGGCTGGGCGGCCGTTTCCCTGAAGGTTACCCGGTTGCGGTTGTCTCTTCCGTGAAGCTCGATACTCAGCGTGCCTACACCGTTATTCAGGCGCGTCCAACGGCCGGACTGCAGCGACTGCGCTACCTGCTGCTGCTGTGGGGTGCCGATCGAAACGGCGCTAACCCGATGACGCCGGAAGACGTGCATCGCGTGGCGAACGAGCGCCTGATGCAGATGATGCCGCAGGTGCTGCCTGCGCCTGACGCGATGGGGCCACCTGCGCCCGTACCGGCTCCGGCGACAGGCTTAACGCAGCCGCTGCCGGATGCGCCGCCACCGCCGCAAGTCTCGGGTGGAGGGCAGTAGTGGCAAGTTATCGTAGCCAGGGGCGCTGGGTAATCTGGCTCTCATTTCTCGTTGCACTGCTGCTGCAAATCATGCCCTGGCCGGACGACATCCTCGTTTTCCGGCCAAACTGGGTATTGCTCATTTTGCTCTACTGGATCCTTGCCCTGCCGCATCGCGTAAATGTCGGCACAGGTTTTGTGATGGGTGCCATACTGGATCTGATCAGCGGCTCTACGCTTGGCGTGCGCGCCTTATCCATGAGCATTATCGCGTATCTTGTTGCACTCAAATTCCAGCTCTTTCGTAACCTTGCGCTCTGGCAACAGGCGCTGGTGGTGATGTTGTTGTCGCTCGCTGCGGATATCGTTGTTTTCTGGGCAGAGTTTTTAGTGATCAACGTCTCTTTCCGACCGGAAGTGTTCTGGAGTAGTGTAGTAAACGGTGTGCTCTGGCCGTGGCTGTTCCTGCTGATGCGTAAAATCCGCCAGCAGTTTGCCGTGCAATAAAAGGTTTCTATGACGTCTCTGTATCTTGCCTCCGGTTCTCCGCGTCGCCAGGAACTGCTCGCGCAGTTGGGCGTGTCCTTCGAACGCATCGTTACCGGTATTGAAGAAAAACGCGCTGAGGGCGAAAGCGCTCAGCAGTACGTTTCCCGTCTGGCGCGCGAGAAAGCGCAGGCGGGCGTTGCCTGTGTGCCGCGTGACCTGCCGGTGCTGGGTGCAGACACCATCGTTATTCTTAATGGTGAAGTGCTTGAGAAACCCCGCGACGCGGCCCACGCGGCGCGGATGCTGCGCAAAATGTCCGGACAAACGCATCAGGTGATGACGGCGGTGGCGCTGGCGGATAGCCAGCACGTGCTGGATTGCCTGGTGGTTACGGAAGTGACGTTCAGAGTCCTCACCGACGAGGAGATCGCCAGCTATATCGCTAGCGGTGAACCTATGGATAAAGCAGGTGCATACGGTATTCAAGGGTTGGGTGGCTGTTTTGTCAGGAAGATAAATGGCAGCTATCACGCCGTAGTCGGCTTACCGCTGGTGGAAACGTATGAGTTGCTGAGCAATTTTAACTCACTGCGTGAGGGAAGGGATAATTATGACGGCTGAATTGTTGGTAAACGTAACGCCATCGGAAACCCGTGTGGCCTACATTGATGGTGGCATTCTTCAGGAAATCCATATTGAGCGTGAAGCGCGGCGCGGAATCGTAGGCAATATCTACAAAGGTCGTGTCAGTCGTGTACTACCGGGTATGCAGGCGGCTTTTGTAGATATTGGGCTCGATAAGGCGGCGTTTTTACATGCCTCCGATATCATGCCGCACACCGAATGCGTGGCAGGCGAAGAGCAAAAACAGTTTGCCGTGCGCGACATCTCTGAGCTGGTGCGTCAGGGCCAGGATCTGATGGTGCAGGTGGTGAAAGATCCGCTGGGCACTAAAGGCGCGCGTCTGACCACCGACATCACCCTGCCTTCACGCTACCTGGTGTTTATGCCGGGCGCGTCGCACGTTGGCGTCTCACAGCGTATCGAAAGCGAAAGCGAGCGCGAGCGCCTGAAAAAGGTGGTTAGCGCCTACTGCGACGAGCAGGGCGGCTTTATTATCCGTACCGCGGCTGAAGGGATCAGTGAAGACGATCTGGCCTCTGACGCGGCCTACCTGAAGCGCGTCTGGACCAAGGTGATGGAGCGTAAAAAACGCAACCAGACCCGCTATCGGCTTTACGGTGAGCTGGCGCTCGCCCAGCGCGTATTGCGTGATTTTGCCGACGCCCAGCTTGACCGCATCCGCGTGGACTCCCGCCTGACGTACGAAGCCTTGCTGGAGTTCACCGCCGAATACATCCCGGAAATGCCGGGTCTGCTGGAGCATTACACGGGCCGCCAGCCGATATTCGACCTTTATGATGTTGAAAACGAAATTCAGCGCGCGCTGGAGCGTAAGGTTGAGCTGAAATCGGGCGGTTACCTGATCATCGACCAGACCGAAGCGATGACCACCGTTGATATCAACACCGGCGCGTTTGTCGGCCATCGCAACCTTGATGACACCATCTTCAACACCAACATCGAAGCGACGCAGGCCATTGCGCGCCAGCTTCGCCTGCGCAATCTGGGCGGCATTATCATCATCGACTTTATCGATATGAATAATGAAGATCACCGCCGTCGCGTGCTGCACTCGCTGGAGCAGGCGCTGAGTAAAGATCGCGTGAAAACCAGCATCAACGGCTTCTCGCAGCTGGGTCTGGTGGAAATGACCCGGAAACGGACCCGCGAAAGCGTGGAACATGTGCTCTGCAATGAGTGTCCAACCTGCCATGGACGCGGAACGGTAAAGACGGTGGAGACGGTCTGCTACGAAATCATGCGTGAGATTGTGCGGGTTCATCACGCCTACGACTCGGACCGTTTTCTGGTCTATGCTTCCCCTGCTGTGGCGGAGGCCCTGAAAGGGGAAGAGTCGCACGCGCTGGCGGAAGTGGAAATCTTTGTCGGCAAACAGGTAAAAGTGCAAATTGAGCCGCTCTATAACCAGGAGCAGTTTGACGTCGTAATGATGTAAGCGCAGTTTTCGCTGCGAGAATAAAGGCTGACAAGGAGAGACGCGTGAGGCGATTGCCGGGGATTTTACTGCTTACAGGGGCAACGCTGGTCGTGATTGTCGCGTTGCTCGTGAGCGGGCTGCGTCTCGCCTTACCGCACCTGGACAGCTGGCGTCCGCAGATCCTGGCCAAAATCGAATCCGCCACCGGAATGCCGGTGGACGTGAGCCACATCGAAGCAAGCTGGCAGAACTTCGGCCCGACGCTCGATGCGCGGGATATCAGTGCCGGCCTGAAAGATGGCGGCCATCTTAAAATCAAACGCGTCACCCTGGCGCTGGACGTCTGGCAAAGCCTGCTGCATATGCGCTGGCAGTTTCGCGATCTCACCTTCTGGCAGCTACAGCTAATAACCAACACGCCGCTGCGAAGCGGTGACGGCAATCAGGGGCTGGAAGCCAGCCGTATCAGCGATCTCTTCCTGCGTCAGTTCGATCACTTCGATCTACGCGACAGCGAAGTGAGCTTTATTACCCTTTCCGGGCAGCGCGCTGAGCTGGCTATCCCGCAGCTGACATGGCTTAACGGGAAAGATCGCCACCGCGCCGAGGGACAGGTGAATCTCTCCAGCCTGAACGGGCAGCACGGCGTTATGCAGGTGCGGATGGATCTGCGCGACGACAACGGCCTGCTGAACAACGGCAGGGTCTGGCTACAGGCGGACGACGTGGATGTGAAGCCGTGGCTGGGGGAATGGCTGCAGCAAAACATGCAGCTCGAAACCGCGCGCTTCAGCCTCGAAGGCTGGATGACGCTGACAAACGGCGCGTTCGCCAGCGGAGATATCTGGCTGAAGCAGGGGGGCGCGAGCTGGAAAGGGGAACGCCGTCAGCATCAGCTCTCCGTCGATAACCTCACCGCGCACGTTACGCAGGAAAAAGGCGGCTGGCAGTTCGCTATTCCCGACACGCGGATATCCATGGATAACAAACCCTGGCCGCGCGGCGCGCTGACGCTGGCGTGGATGCCGGAGCAGGACGTGGGCGGGATAAGCAGTAAACGCAGCGACGAGCTGCGTATCCGCGCCAGTAACCTGGACCTGACGGCGATCGAAGGGCTGCGTTCAATGGCGGCAAAACTCTCCCCGGAGCTGGGCGAAATCTGGCTGGCGACGCAGCCGAGCGGGCAGATAAACCGGCTGGCACTGGATATTCCGCTACAGGCTACGGAAAAGACACGCTTCCAGGCGTCATGGAAAAACCTCGCGTGGAACCAGTGGAAACTGCTGCCGGGTGCTGAACACTTCAGCGGCAAGCTGGAAGGAAGCGTGGAGAACGGCAGGCTGACGGCAGAAATGCATGACGCCAACATGCCGTACGAAACGGTCTTTCGAGCACCGCTGGAAATCGAAAAAGGCAACGCTACGCTCAACTGGCTGAAGAATGGCAACGGTTTTCAGCTGGATGGCCGCGACATCGATGTAAAAGCCAAAGCGGTACATGCGCGCGGAAACTTCCGTTATCTACAGCCTGAAGGCGATGAGCCGTGGCTGGGTATTCTGGCGGGCATCAGCACCGATGATGGTTCGCAGGCGTGGCGCTACTTCCCGGAAAACCTGATGGGCAAGGCGCTGGTGGACTACCTCAGCGGCGCCATTCAGGGCGGTCAGGCTGATAACGCCACGCTGGTCTACGGCGGTAATCCGCACCTGTTCCCCTATAAACATAACGAAGGCCAGTTCCAGGTGCTGGTGCCGCTGCGCAACGCCACCTATGCCTTCCAGCCGGGCTGGCCCGCGCTGAAAAATCTGGATATCGAACTCAACTTCCTGAATGACGGCCTGTGGATGAAGACCGACAGCGTTGCGCTGGGCGGCGTGACCGCCAGCAACCTGACGGCAAACATCCCGGATTGCTCCAAAGAGAAATTGCTGATTGATGCGGATATTCAGGGGCCGGGTAAAGCGGTTGGTCCGTACTTTGAGGAAACGCCTCTGAATGACTCCCTGGCAGCTACCCTTCAGCAGCTACAGTTAGATGGCGATGTGAATGCTCGCTTACATCTGGATATTCCCCTCGACGGCGAGATGACTACCGCCAAAGGCGACGTGCGCCTTAACAACAACAGCCTCTATATCAAGCCGCTGGACAGCACCCTGAAGAACCTCAGCGGACAGTTCAGCTTTGTTAACGGCAATCTGAAAAGCGAGCCGCTGAAAGCGACCTGGTTTAATCAACCCGTCAATATCGATTTCTCCACTACCGAGGGCGATAAAGCCTATCAGGTGGCGGTAAATATGGACGCGAGCTGGCAGCCGTCACGCATGAATGTTCTGCCGAAGCCGATTGAGAACGCGGTGGACGGTGCGGTGTCATGGAATGGCAAGGTCGCCATCGACCTGCCTTATCACGCCGGGGCGCGCTACAGCGTCGATATCACCGGCGACCTGAAAAATCTCAGCAGCCAGCTTCCCGCGCCGCTGAATAAGGAAAGCGGTGAACCACTGCCTGTTAACGTAAACGTTGCGGGTAACCTCAACAGCTTTAATTTAACCGGTAACGCTGGCGGAACGAACCACTTTAACAGCCGCTGGCTGCTCAGCCGCAAGCTGACGCTGGACAGGGCGATCTGGACGACGGACAGCCGAACCCTGCCGCCGCTGCCGGAGCAGGCGGGTGTTGAGCTGAACCTCCCGCCGCTGGACGGCGCGCAGTGGCTGGCGCTGTTCCAGAAAGGGGTAGGACAAAACGTCGATCAAACGGCGCAGTTCCCGCAGGCCATCACCTTGCGCACGCCGGCTTTGACGCTGGGGGGGCAGCAGTGGAATAACCTGAGTATTGTTTCCCGGCCAGTGGCTAACGGCTCGCGCGTGGAGGCGAAGGGGCGGGAAATTAACGGCACGTTGACGATGCGCGATAACGCCCCGTGGCAGGCGGCAATTCGCTATCTCTATTACAACCCGACCTTTGCGGCAGCTAACGCCCAGCCGACGACTGCCTCGCCGCTGAGTGGCTCCACGCGCGTGGATTTCAGCGGCTGGCCCGATCTCCAGCTTCGCTGCGCGGAGTGCTGGCTGTGGGGGCAAAAATATGGCCGTATCGACGGTGATTTTGCTATTAAGGGCCATACGCTGAGCCTCTCCGGTGGGCTGGTGGATACTGGCTTTGGACGCCTTACCGCCGCAGGCGAATGGGTAAATAAACCGGGTGAACAGCGCACCTCGCTGAAAGGGGATATTAAAGGGAACAAGCTCGATGCCGCGGCTAATTTCTTCGGTATCAGCACGCCGCTTCGCGGATCGTCCTTCGATGTAAATTACGATCTGCACTGGCGCGCCGCGCCGTGGACGCCGGATGAGGCCTCGCTCAACGGTATTCTCAGAACCCGCTTTGGTAAGGGTGAAATAGCCGATGTCAGCACCGGTCATGCGGGGCAGATATTGCGCCTGCTGAGCTTTGACGCGTTGCTGCGCAAGCTGCGCTTCGATTTTAGCGACACCTTTAACGAGGGTTTCTATTATGACTCCATTCGCTCAACGGCCTGGATCAAGGATGGCGTTATGCATACCGACGATACGCTGGTGGACGGCCTGGAAGCGGATATCGCCATGAAAGGGTCGGTGAACCTCGTGCGTCGTGAGCTGGATATGGAAGCGGTCGTCGCCCCGGAAATTTCAGCCACCGTGGGCGTGGCGACGGCTTTCGTGGTCAACCCGATTATCGGTGCAGCGGTATTTGCCGCCAGCAAAGTGCTGGGGCCGCTATGGAGCAAAGTCTCGATTCTGCGCTACCGCATTACGGGCCCAATCGATAAACCGCAGATTAATGAAGTGCTGCGCCAGCCGCGCAAAGAAGCACAGCAATGATTTGACGTGGGCAGGTAATTGCCTCACTCTCAATAAATACGATCTTTATACCGCCACGGGCGGCAACGAACGAGTAGCAATACGATGAGTCTGAACCTGGTAAGTGAACATTTGCTCGCAGCGAACGGCCTGAGCCATCAGGACCTGTTCTCCATTCTTGGTCAACTGACCGAACGCCGTCTCGACTACGGCGATCTCTATTTCCAGTCGAGCTATCACGAATCCTGGGTTTTAGAAGACAGCATCATTAAAGATGGCTCTTACAACATCGACCAGGGCGTCGGCGTACGCGCCGTCAGCGGCGAAAAAACCGGTTTTGCCTATGCCGACCAGATTAGCCTGGCCGCACTTGAGCAGAGCGCGCAGGCCGCGCGAACCATTGTGCGCGATACCGGCGACGGTCGCGTAAAAACCCTGGGTGAAGTACAGCATTCTGCGCTCTATACCAGCATCGATCCGCTGCAAAGCATGAGCCGCGAAGAGAAGCTGGACATCCTGCGCCGCGTGGACAAAGTGGCACGCGCAGCGGATAAACGGGTGCAGGAAGTGTCTGCCAGCCTGAGCGGTGTCTATGAGCTGATTCTGGTGGCGGCGACAGACGGTACGCTGGCCGCCGACGTGCGTCCGCTGGTCCGTCTCTCCATCAGCGTTCAGGTAGAAGACGACGGCAAGCGCGAGCGCGGCTCAAGCGGTGGCGGCGGACGTTTCGGCTATGACTGGTTCCTGGGCGATGTTGACGGCGAAGCGCGCGCGGATGCGTGGGCAAAAGAGGCCGTGCGCATGGCGCTGGTCAACCTGTCTGCCGTGGCAGCCCCCGCCGGTACGCTACCGGTGGTGCTGGGCGCCGGCTGGCCGGGCGTGCTGCTGCACGAAGCGGTTGGGCACGGTCTGGAAGGCGATTTCAACCGTCGCGGTACGTCGGTATTCAGCGGCCAGATGGGGCAGCTTGTCTCCTCCGAGCTGTGTACCGTGGTGGATGATGGCACCATGCTCGACCGTCGCGGCTCGATTTCTATCGACGACGAAGGTACCCCGGGCCAGTACAATGTGCTGATCGAGAACGGCGTGCTGAAGGGTTACATGCAGGACAAGCTCAACGCGCGTCTGATGGGCGTTGCGCCAACGGGCAACGGTCGTCGAGAATCTTACGCGCACCTGCCGATGCCGCGCATGACCAACACCTACATGCTGCCGGGCAAATCCACGCCGCAGGAGATTATCGAATCCGTTGATTACGGCATCTTCGCGCCAAACTTTGGCGGCGGCCAGGTGGATATCACCTCCGGCAAGTTTGTCTTCTCGACTTCAGAAGCGTATCTGATTGAGAAAGGCAAAGTGACCAAAGCGGTAAAAGGGGCGACGCTGATCGGATCCGGGATTGAAGCAATGCAGCAGATCTCCATGGTCGGTAACGATCTGAAGCTGGATAACGGCGTGGGCGTCTGCGGTAAAGAAGGTCAGAGCCTGCCGGTAGGCGTGGGCCAGCCAACCCTGAAGGTCGATAACCTGACGGTGGGCGGTACGGCGTAATTTTTCATTTTCCCCCTCACCCTGACCCTCTCCCCGACGGGGAGAGGGGACTGCTCCGTGCGGTCTTTTCGCCATCGCCCCTTTGGGAGAGGGCCGGGATGAGGGGGAAGGCCTACTCTTTCCTTCTTCCCCGCATGCCCTGAAACAGCTCCGCCACTTCCACAAAATAGTCCGTCAGATAGTTAATACAGACCTGCACCTTCAGCGGCAGCTTGTCCTTTTCGGTATAGAGCGCATAAACCGGACGCGGATCGGACTGGTACCGGGGGAACAGGATCTCCAGCTCGCCGGAGTTGATCTCGTTGATCACCCACATCAGCGGCACGTAGGCGATCCCGGCGCCGGCAACCAGCCAGCGCGAGATGGTCATCGGATCGTTAGTGACGAACCGGCCTTCCGGCAGCAGTTTGGTTGAAAGCCCTTCCGGTGCGATCAGTTCAAACTCATTGTCCGGGCGCACGCTGTATTCCAGCCATGAATGGTTGCCGAGATCGGCGGGTTTTTCCGGCACGCCATACTGCGCCAGATAGCTTTTCGAGGCGCAGACCACCATCGGCATGCTGCCCAGGCGACGCGAGAACAGGCTTGAGTCCTGCAGGGCGCCAACGCGGATCACCACGTCTAACCCATCGGCAATCAGGTCCGGTGCGGGAATGCCCGTCACCAGATTGACGCTTAAGCCGGGATACTCTTTCAGCATTTCCGCCGTCATGGCAGCGAGAACATTTTGTGCCATAGTTGAAGAACACCCAATGCGCAGCGTGCCGATCGGCGTGTTGTTAAAAGCATAGAGCTGTTCGTGTACATCCTGCACTTCATGCAGCATCCGGCGGCAGCCCTGGTAGTAAATCTTACCGGCCTCCGTCAGCCCGATGCTGCGGGTGCTGCGGTTAAGCAGCTTTACCTGGAGTTCATCTTCCAGTTTTGACACCGTCTGGCTAATGGATGAGACGCTCATTTGTAGCTGACGAGCTGCGGCGGTAAAAGAGCCCTGTTCAACCACTTTGGCAAACACCGACATGCGTTTTAGACGTTCCATTATTCACTCTGGCTTAAAAGTGATTTAGATCACATATGATAGATAACAGCATAACAGTTACGTTAATATACTATTAATTACATAACGGCTGCGCCACTTTCGCCCGGCATTTCCTGCTCTCCTGCGGCGGCGCGTGCTTAACAATCCAGTAGCCTGCACTCTCTCTAATCAAGGTCAACATGAGTCTGTTTCCCGTTATCGTGGTGTTCGGTTTGTCGTTCCCACCGATATTTTTCGAGCTTCTTTTATCACTGGCGATCTTCTGGCTGGTGCGCAAGGTGCTGGTCCCCACCGGGATTTATGATTTCGTCTGGCACCCTGCATTGTTTAATACCGCGCTGTATTGCTGCCTGTTCTACTTAATATCGCGCATGTTTGTCTGAGGTTGATGTGAAAACGCTAACAAGAAAAATCTCCCGCACCGCCATCACTATGGCGCTGGTCATCCTGGCGTTCATCGCTATTTTTCGCGCCTGGGTCTATTACACTGAGTCACCGTGGACGCGCGATGCGCGTTTTAGCGCCGAAGTGGTCGCCATCGCGCCAGATGTCGCCGGGCTTATTACGGCCGTCAACGTCCACGATAACCAGCTGGTAAAAAAAGATCAGGTGCTGTTCACCATCGACCAGCCGCGCTATCAAAAAGCGCTGGAAGAAGCAGAAGCCGACGTGGCGTATTACAACGCGCTGGCCTCGGAAAAACGCCGTGAAGCAGGACGCCGTAACAGGCTGGGCATCCAGGCCATGTCCCGAGAAGAGATTGACCAGTCCAACAACGTGTTGCAAACCGTGCTGCACCAGCTGGCAAAAGCCCAGGCGACGCGCGATCTGGCGAAGCTCGATCTGGAGCGTACCGTGATCCGCGCCCCGTCCGATGGCTGGGTGACCAACCTTAACGTCTATGCGGGCGAGTTTATCACGCGCGGCTCAACCGCCGTGGCGCTGGTGAAACAGAACTCCTTCTACGTCCTCGCCTATATGGAAGAGACCAAGCTGGAAGGCGTACGTCCGGGCTATCGCGCCGAAATCACGCCGCTCGGCAGCAACCGGGTTCTGAAAGGGACCGTGGACAGCATTGCCGCGGGGGTAACTAACGCCAGCAGCTCCAATGATGCGAAAGGGATGGCGACCGTAGACTCCAACCTTGAGTGGGTGCGCCTGGCGCAGCGCGTGCCGGTACGCATTCGTCTGGATGAGCAGCAGAGTAACCTCTGGCCCGCAGGCACCACCGCGACGGTGGTGATCACCGGTGAAAAAGACCGTGATGCCAGCCAGGATTCGCTCTTCCGTCAAATCGCCCATCGCCTGCGCGAGTTTGGTTAATCGGTATGGGCATTTTTTCCATCGCCAGCCAGCATATCCGCTTCGCCGTGAAGCTGGCATGCGCCATTGTGCTGGCGCTGTTCGTTGGCTTCCACTTCCAGCTTGAAACGCCGCGCTGGGCCGTTCTGACCGCCGCGATTGTCGCCGCCGGTCCCGCCTTTGCTGCCGGCGGTGAACCCTACTCAGGGGCAATCCGCTATCGCGGGATGCTGCGCATTATCGGGACCTTTATCGGCTGTATCGCCGCGCTGACCATAATCATACTGATGATCCGCACCCCGCTGCTGATGCTGATCGTGTGCTGTATCTGGGCCGGTTTCTGTACCTGGGTCTCTTCTCTGGTGAAGGTTGAGAACTCCTACGCCTGGGGTCTGGCCGGGTATACCGCGCTGATTATCATCATCACTATTCAGACCGAACCGCTGCTCGCCCCGCAGTTCGCCGTGGAGCGTTGCAGCGAAATTGTCATCGGTATCGTCTGCGCGATTGTCGCGGATCTGCTTTTCTCTCCGCGATCCATCAAGCAGGAAGTCGATCGGGAGCTGGATGCGCTCATCGTTGCCCAGTACCAGCTCATGCAGCTGTGCATTAAGCATGGCGACAGCGAAGAGGTCGACAAAGCCTGGAGCGGCCTGGTGCGTCGTACGCAGGCGCTGGAGGGGATGCGCAGTAATCTCAATATGGAGTCTTCCCGCTGGGATCGGGCAAACCGTCGCCTGAAAGCGATCAATACCGTGTCGTTAACGCTGATCACCCAGGCCTGCGAAACCTACCTGATTCAGAACACTCGTCCTGAAGCGGTAACGGATACCTTCCGCGAGCTGTTTGACGAGCCGGTAGAGACGGTGCAGGACGTGCACCGACAGCTTAAGCGCATGCGTCGGGTTATCGCCTGGACAGGGGAGCGCGATACCCCGGTGACCATTTATACCTGGGTCGGCGCGGCGACGCGCTATCTGCTTCTGAAGCGCGGCGTGACGGGCAACACCAAAATCAGTGCGGCGGAAGAAGAAGTGTTACAGGGCGAAGTGGTGATTAAACCAGAATCCGCCGAGCGCCATCATGCGATGGTCAACTTCTGGCGTACCACCCTGGCCTGCATACTCGGCACGTTGTTCTGGCTGTGGACCGGCTGGACGTCCGGCAGCGGCGCGATGGTGATGATTGCCGTCGTTACCGCCCTGGCGATGCGTCTGCCCAATCCGCGCATGGTCGCCATCGATTTTCTGTACGGCACCATTGCTGCATTACCCATTGGCGCGCTCTACTTCCTGGTGATTATCCCCTCGACGCAGCAAAGCATGCTTTTACTCTGTATCAGCCTGGCGGTAATGGCGTTCTTTATTGGCATAGAGGTTCAGAAGCGCCGCCTGGGATCGCTGGGGGCGCTGGCGAGCACCATTAACATCATCGTGCTGGATAACCCGATGACCTTCCATTTCAGCCAGTTCCTGGACAGCGCATTGGGGCAGCTGGTGGGCTGTTTCCTGGCGATGATGGTGATCCTGCTGGTGCGGGATAACTCCCGGGCGCGGACAGGGCGCGTGCTGCTGAATCAGTTCGTGTCGGCGGCCGTCTCTTCCCTGACCACCAATACCGCACGGCGCAAGGAGAACCACCTGCCGGCGCTCTATCAGCAGCTTTTCCTGCTGCTGAACAAATTCCCGGGCGATATTGCGAGGTTCCGCCTGGCGTTGACCATGATTATTGCGCACCAGCGTCTGCGAAACGCGCCGGTGCCGATCAACGACGATTTATCCGCCTTCCACCGCCAGCTTCGGCGCACGGCGGACCACGTGATTTCTGCATCCAGCGATGACAAGCGTCGCCGCTACTTTAGGCAGCTGCTGGAGGAGCTGGACGTTTACCAGGAGAAGCTGCGGATCTGGGAAGCCCCGCCGCAGGTCACCGAGCCGGTAGAGCGGCTGGTATTTATGCTCCACCGCTACCAGAATGCGCTGACGGACAGCTGATGAAGAGAAAACCGACGCCAAAAGCGTCGGTTTTTTTGTGGCTATACTTATTCCTGCAGGTTCAAACATTCAGGAAGGGAGGACACATGACAACCCAGGCTCTTCAGGACAGTATTCTTTTTCAGAACGGGTATCTGGTTAACGGTATCTGGAAAACCCTCGACACCACGTTTGACGTGCTGAACCCCGCCACGGGCGAGACAATCGCCAGGGTGGCGAAAGCGGGGAAAGCCGAAACCGAAGAGGCCATTGCGGCCGCGACCAAAGCCTTTCCCGCATGGCGCGCAAAAACGGCAAAAGAGCGCTCTGCGATCCTCTACCGCTGGTATGAACTGATTATTGAGAACAAAAGCTGGCTCGGACGGCTGATGACCACCGAGCAGGGTAAGCCGCTGAAAGAGGCTGAGGGCGAAGTAGAATATGCCGCCAGCTTCATTCAGTGGTTTGCCGAGCAGGCCAAGCGCGCCAACGGTGAAATCATCCCTCCGGTTAAGCCCGGCTCCCGTATTCTGGCAACCCGTGAACCCGTCGGCGTGGTTGCTGCCATCACGCCATGGAATTTCCCGATGGCTATGCTCACCCGCAAGCTCGGTCCGGCGCTGGCGGCAGGGTGTACCGGCGTCATTAAGCCAGCAAACAACACGCCGCTGAGCGCCTTTGCGCTGCTGACGCTGGCGAAGCAGGCCGGCGTGCCGGATGGTGTGCTCAATGCGGTCGCGGGAAGTACCTCAGAAATCAGCGACGCCATTATGGCCAGCCGCGACGTGCGCAAAATCTCCTTCACCGGCTCAACCGCCGTCGGGAAAACGCTGGTACGCAACGCTGCGGAAACGATGAAAAAAGTGTCGATGGAGCTGGGCGGCAACGCGCCCTACATCGTTTTCGAGGATGCGGATATTGATGCCGCCGTTAAGGGCGCGATTGCCAATAAGTTCCGTAACGCCGGGCAGGTCTGCGTCAGCGTAAACCGCTTCTATATTCAGGAAACGGTCTACGACAAGTTTGTGAATCAGCTTGCCGACGCGGTGAAGGCGCTGAAGGTCGGTAACGGCCTGGAGGAGGGAGTCGTTGTCGGCCCGCTGATTGAACCTTCGGCTGTCGATAAGGTACGTGAGCACGTCGAGGATGCGGTAGCGAAGGGCGCCACCGTGCTGGCTGGCGGTAAGCCGCACGAGCTTGGCGGTAACTTCTGGATGCCAACCGTGCTCGGCGACTGTCATGAAGGGATGAAGCTGGCAGAAGAGGAGACCTTTGGTCCCGTAGCCGCCTGCTTCCGCTTCACCTCGGAAGATGAGGTGGTCATGCGCGCCAACAATACGCCATGCGGGCTGGCGGCCTACTTCTATACCCAGAATCTGTCGCGCGTGTTCCGCGTGTCGCAGGCGATTGAGAGCGGCATGATCGGCATTAACGAATGCGCGGTATCGACCGAGCTGGGACCGTTTGGGGGGGTAAAAGAGTCCGGGCTGGGCCGTGAGGGTTCCGTGCTGGGGCTGGAGGAGTTTCTCGAAGTTAAAACCCTGCATATCGGGGGATTATAATAGACAGGGCGGCATCTGCCGCCCGCCTGTACCGGGTGGCTGGCAATGAAAATTTATACCTTTGATTTTGATGAAATCGACAGTCAGGAAGACTTCTATCGCGAGTTTATTCGGGCGTTCGACCTGGAGCGGGACAGCGTGAGCAATCTGGATATGCTGTGGGATTTGGTTACCGGCGATCGGCTGCCGCTACCGCTGGAAATCGAGTTCACCCATCTGCCTGAAAAACAGCGCAGACGCTTCGGTGCCTTGATTTTGTTGTTTGATGAAGCGGAAGAGGAGCTGGAAGGGCAGCTACGCTTCAATGTGCGTCACCCATAAAAAAGCCCCTGACCGGGAGGCCAGGGGCAAGTCGTATGATGAGATACGACGAGGGTTTACTTGTACAGTTCTGCGGTAGCGTGCCAGTGGTCGCCGCTGCGCGCTTCGATGATGCGATAGGCTGACGCACCCTGTTCTTCCGCTTTTTTGTTCAGCATTTCGTGCATGTCCATCGGAGAAGTACCGATGGCACCGACAGAAACCGTCCCGATAGCCTGACGGGATTGTGCCTGCTCGGCGTTAATAGTGTCGGCTGCGAAGGCACCGAATGACAGGACAGAGAGTACGCTCAGGGCAGCAACAGTGGTTTTGATTTTCATGATTATTTACCTCGTCAATTATTTTACTGGGGTCTTTGTTCTGTGACCCTCATCACAAAATCAAGTATACACTAATCACCCAAAAAATTAATACCAGACTAATGGTTGCGCTTGTTATTACGCGTTAAAAAAGTTGGTTTTAATAACCGTATTGCATAAAAAAGGGCGCTATCGCGCCGCAAAAGCTGCATTTTGTAATTAAAATCAACAGGATATGAAAATTTGATTTTTTGTGCGATTTTGCGGCAGATTATTCACTGAATGAATGTTAACAGACGGTAAAAAGCACTAAATGCAAAAGTGACAGGCAGAGAAAAGCAGGGTGAAACGAGGCAGTGGCAGCATTATCCCCGCAGCCGAATGCTGCGGGGCAGGCAATTACAGTTCCTGTTCGAACAGAACCAGAATAGCTTCGTAGAGGTCTTTAACAGAGAAACCGTTAGCAGGTGTGGTAAAGATGGTGTCGTCACCGGCGATGGTGCCGAGGATCCCCTCAGCTTTACCCAGCGAGTCCAGCAGGCGGGCAATCAGCTGTGCGGCACCGGGGCTGGTATGGATCACCACCACAGCATCGTTATAGTCGATGTCGAGAACCAGGTTCTTCAGCGGGCTGGAGGTGGTCGGCACGCCAAGTTCAGCAGGCAGGCAATAGACCATTTCCATTTTAGCGTTACGCGTACGCACCGCACCAAACTTGGTTAACATGCGGGAGACTTTCGACTGGTTGATGTTGTCGAAGCCTTGTTCCTGCAACGCCTGAACAATTTCTCCCTGAGAACTGAATTTCTCTTCTTTAAGTAGCGCTTTAAACGCCCTTACTAATTCTTCTTGCTTAGACGAGCTTCGCATAAGTCACCCGGAATATGACGGTAGAAACAACATTATTATGCATGTGGATGAATTTTTATGCAAACAATCTGCCAGCGGGTAGGCTGAAATAATGTTATGAAAGGGAGTGATTTTATCAGATTTCGTTATCGGAAAACATGCCTGGGTCACGCCGCGCAAATAAGCTTAAAAGTAAATTAAATGTTATCAAAATGATGTTGTTTTGGTGGTGTGGCAGGGTGTATTGTAACCCCCTCTTAATTCGTTGCTGCCCGCAGCCCGATAGTATTCAGGTGAAGGCGAAAGACGCGCGACCTCAAATTCTTTAGCTACGAAAATTGTAATTAATGACTTGCTGAATTATGGTCGCCGCAACGGAGTTACAGATACTTAAAGTTAACCATAATAAGGAGTTTAGGATGAAAGTTGCAGTCCTCGGCGCTGCTGGTGGTATCGGCCAGGCGCTTGCCCTACTACTGAAAACCCAACTGCCTTCAGGCTCAGAACTCTCCCTGTACGATATTGCTCCGGTAACCCCAGGCGTGGCGGTTGACCTGAGCCACATCCCGACAGCTGTGAAAATCAAAGGCTTCTCCGGTGAAGATGCGCGTCCTGCGCTGCAGGGTGCCGACGTCGTGCTGATCTCCGCTGGCGTTGCGCGTAAACCGGGTATGGATCGTTCAGACCTGTTCAACGTCAACGCGGGCATCGTGAAAAACCTGGTTCAGCAGATCGCTGAAACCTGCCCGAAAGCGTGCATTGGTATCATCACCAACCCGGTGAACACCACCGTTGCCATCGCTGCGGAAGTGCTGAAGAAAGCGGGTGTTTACGATAAGAACAAACTGTTCGGCGTGACTACGCTGGATATCATCCGTTCCAACACCTTCGTGGCTGAGCTGAAAGGCAAGCAGCCAACGGAAGTGGAAGTGCCGGTTATCGGCGGACACTCTGGTGTGACCATCCTGCCTCTGCTGTCGCAGATCCCGGGCGTGAGCTTCACCGAGCAGGAAGTAGCCGATCTGACCAAACGTATTCAGAACGCGGGCACCGAAGTGGTGGAAGCGAAGGCGGGTGGCGGTTCTGCAACCCTGTCTATGGGCCAGGCGGCGGCGCGTTTCGGCCTGTCTCTGGTTCGCGCGCTGCAGGGCGAGAAAAACGTGGTTGAATGCGCTTACGTAGAAGGCGACGGCGAGCACGCGCGCTTCTTCTCTCAGCCGCTGCTGCTGGGTAAAAACGGCGTTGAAGAGCGTAAGTCTATCGGCACGCTGAGCGCGTTTGAGCAAAACGCGATGGAAGGCATGCTGGATACGCTGAAAAAAGATATCACCCTGGGCGAAGAATTCGTTAACAAGTGATCTTGTCCCGGTAAAAAAAACGGAGCGCTATGCTCCGTTTTTTTATGCCCGTCAGTTAGTGGCCGGGTATTCCTGAATGGTGACCTGAATCGTCAGCTTCTTGTCATTACGCATAACTTCGACGGGGATGATAGAGCCCGGTCGAATTTCAGCCACCTGGTCCATCGTTTCAAGCGCAGAGACCGCTGGCGTACCGTTGACGGAAAGGATGACGTCGTTCACCTGAATGCCCGCATTGGCCGCCGGGCCGCCGGGCGCGACTTCGTTAACCACAATCCCCTGGATCTGATCGATACCACCGCCCTGCGTATGCAGCGGCGCGATTTCACGCCCGCCGATACCAATGTAGCCACGGATCACGCGGCCATCGCGGATCAGCTTGTCCATAATTTTGGTCGCCAGCTGGAACGGAATGGCAAAGCCAATCCCTTCCGGTGTTTCACCATCGTTGCTCTTGTCGAAGGAAAGGGTGTTAATGCCCATCAGTTCGCCCAGCGAGTTCACCAGCGCGCCGCCGGAGTTACCGTGGTTGATTGAGGCATCGGTTTGCAGGAAGTTCTGTCGCCCTGACGGGTTCAGGCCGATTCGGCCGGTTGCGCTGATAATCCCCTGAGTGATGGTCTGGCCCAGGTTATACGGGTTACCAATTGCCAGCACCACGTCACCAATGTGCGGGGTTCGTTTGCGATTGATCGGGATAGTGGGCAGACCGCCCGTAGCGTTGATTTTCAGCACCGCCAGATCGGTCAGGCTGTCCGACCCCACCAGCAGGGCTTCAAACACGCGACCGTCCTGCAGGGCGACAATGATCTGGTCGGCATCGTTGATCACGTGCTTGTTGGTAATGATGTAACCCCGGTCATCCATGATCACCCCGGACCCGAGCGTGCGAATTTCCAGCTGATTATGAGCGGAACTGTTAAGCCCGCGGTTATAGACGTTAACCACGGCGGGGGCGGCACGGCGTACCGCCTGATTGTAGGTTGCAGGCGTTTCATCCGCGCTGTCGAACTGGGGAGCCGACAGTTTGTTGAACTGGCGTAAAGACGGCATAGCCACTAACAGCAGACCGGCAACGATCAGACCAATGACAATTGAACGAAAGAGCTTTAAAAGCATGATGCGTGTGTCGTTAATAAAGGAACGGTTTGCAGCATAACATGAGTTATCCGGACATCACACGCGGCGGCGATGCCCGGAGTCGCAAATGGTTAACGCAGTAAAATGTAGAGGGTGTCGTTGCCGCGGATAATTTGCAGGGCAATGACCGCCGGCTTACTCTCCAGCACTTTGCGCATTTCGGCGATGGACTGCACGCGGGTGCGGTTCACGCCAACGATCACGTCGTCCTGGTGTAACCCCGCCTGCGCGGCCGGGCTACTCTTCTCAACGGCCGTGACGGAAATGCCTTTTGTCCCGTTCTTAAGCTGGCCGTCGCTCAGCGTTGCGCCCTGTAGCGCCGGGGAGATCTGTTCTGCGCTGGCGGAAGAGGAGGTGCTCTTATCCAGCGTCACTTCCACAGTGAGCGGTTTGCCCTCGCGGATCAGGCCCAGCTTCACCTTAGCGCCAGGCTCCGTGGTGGCGATACGCGATCGCAGCTCCGCGAAGCTGCTCAGCGGCTTATCGTTCAGGCTAACAATGACGTCTCCGGATTTCACGCCCGCTTTCGCCGAACCGGAATTTGGCAGCACTTCACTGACAAACGCCCCGCGCTGGACGTTAATGTTAAAGGCTTTGGCGATATCTGCGCTCATCTCCATGCCTTTGATGCCCAGCAGTCCGCGCTTAACCTCGCCAAACTGAATCAGCTGTTGCGACAGCGTTTTGGCCATGTTGCTCGGGATGGCAAAGCCAATCCCGACGCTGCCGCCGCCAGGGGCAAGGATGGCGGTATTAATGCCGATCAGCTCGCCGTTCAGGTTAAGCAGCGCGCCGCCGGAGTTGCCCCGGTTGATGGAGGCATCGGTCTGGATAAAGTTTTCCAGCCCTTCCAGGTTCAGGCCGCTGCGCCCCAGCGCGGAGACAATCCCGGATGTCGCGGTCTGGCCCAGGCCGAACGGGTTGCCGACCGCGACGGCAAAATCACCGACGCGCAGCTTATCGGAATCGGCGATAGCGATTTGGGTCAGGTTGCTGGGCTTTTGCACCTGCAACAGGGCGATATCGCTCTGATCGTCGCCGCCGATCAGTTTTGCGTCGAACTCCCGGCCGTCATTCAGCTGGACGCTGATTTTGTCGGCCTGGCTGATCACATGATTATTGGTGAGGATATAGCCCTTGGCCGCGTCGATAATCACCCCTGAACCCAGGCCTTCAAACGGCGTTGCCTGCTGATCGGGCGCGTCATCGCCAAAGTATTTCTTAAGCTCCTCGGGGATGCGCTGGCTTTGGCGCGCCGTCCCTTCCACCTGAACGCTGACCACCGCAGGCAGAACTTTTTCAAGCATTGGCGCGAGGCTTGGGATAGCGTTTTGTCCCGGCACCTGCGAAGGCAGTGCCGCACCGGCAGGGAAGGACGCCGAGAGAGATAACCCGACACTTAACGCTAAGGCGCTCAACAGCTGGTTTTTTTTCTTCATCGATGCTGACTCTCGTATCCTGGAATGAAAAAGAACGGCCCCAAAAACATCTTGATGTTATTGAATTTTCAACCGCTGAACAATGAGGTGTTTGACTAAATAATAGCTGGGGACGGGAAGAAAGGACGGGCGCATAAGGTGCGCCCGTTAAATTTATTCAGCTTGTGCGATTAATCGCGTTTTACGCCACCGCGCAGCAGGCCGGACGCGCCGTCAGAATAGTCGCGTGGCATCTGCACCGGCGCCTGATCGTTACCGGCTTCTGAATCCGCCAGGCGATTGCGGAAGGGGTTGCTTTCCGCGGTCATTTCCGGCAGCAGGCTGCTGGAGCTTTTTGCCATGTGCTGGTAGAGCTGGCGATAATCTGTCGCCATGTTGTCCAGCAGCTCGGCGCTACGGGCAAAGTGGCTGACCAGCTCTTCGCGGTATTCTTCCAGTTCGGCTTTGTTCTTTTCCAGTTCGTATTGCAGTGACTGCTGCTGACGCAATTTGCGGTTACCGAAACGCATGGCCACGGCACCGATAATGATGCCGACGACTAAACCGATTAGCGCATATTCCCAGGTCATGAACTTCTCCCGTTGTCTTGTTGTTCCGTAGGGTGTTGGCTCGGCTCCTGCCTGTGCCTGATTATGCCACTATAACCGCTATTTCCGCAGAAGTGGAATCCTGACGTATCATCGCGTAGTGTAGAACGGCCTTTTTTTCATCAGCCACGACCGCTGATGAGGTTTAACTAAAGGAATAACAATAACATCATGCAAAACCTGTCCCCGTCATCGCGTTACCAGCTGGCCCTGAGTGAGGGCACGCATCAGCCGGATGATGTCCAGCGTGAGGCGGTTAACCGCCTGGACACTATTTACCATGAACTCCAGGCTAAACCCGCCGAAGCGGTGCAGAGCAGCGGGCTGAAGGCGGCATTCGGCCGTTTGCTGGGCAAAAAAGAGCCGCAGGTAAACGCACCGGTTCGCGGCTTATATATGTGGGGCGGCGTAGGGCGCGGTAAAACCTGGCTGATGGATATGTTCTACCAGAGCCTGCCCGGCACGCGTAAGCAGCGTCTGCACTTTCACCGTTTTATGCTGCGGGTCCATGAGGAGCTGACGGCGCTGCAGGGCGAAACCGATCCGCTGGAAATCGTAGCGGACCGCTTCAAGGCTGAAACGGACGTGCTCTGCTTTGACGAGTTTTTTGTTTCCGATATTACGGATGCCATGTTGCTGGGGGGACTCATGAAAGCGCTGTTTGCGCGCGGAATCACCCTGGTGGCGACCTCCAATATCCCGCCGGATGAACTGTATCGCAACGGCCTTCAGCGGGCGCGTTTTCTCCCCGCCATTGATGCCATCAAGCAGCACTGCGACATTATGAATGTCGATGCCGGTGTCGATTATCGTCTGCGCACGCTGACGCAGGCGCACCTGTGGCTTTCGCCGTTGAACGACGACACGACCCGGGAGATGGAGAAACTGTGGCTGGCGCTGGCGGGCGAAAAGCGGGGTAACGCGCCCGAGCTGGAAATTAACCATCGTCCGTTGCCGACGCTGGGCGTCGAGAACCAGACGCTGGCCGTCTCTTTTGCCACGCTGTGTGTGGATGCACGCAGCCAGCATGACTACATCGCGCTTTCGCGGCTGTTCCATACCGTCATGCTGCTGGATGTGCCGGTGATGACGCCGCTGATGGAGAGCGAAGCGCGCCGCTTCATCGCGCTGGTGGATGAATTTTACGAACGCCACGTCAAGCTGGTGGTCAGCGCCGAGGCGCCTTTATATGCGATCTACCGGGGCGAGCGCCTGAAGTTTGAGTTCCAGCGCTGCCTGTCGCGTTTGCAGGAGATGCAAAGCGAGGAATACCTGAAGCTTGAACATATGCCGTAAAAGCCCCCCTTTCCCGGTGGGAGAGGGGCTGGGGGTGAGGGCACCAGACCGCACAAACTTGCCCCCCGAAAAACCCATTCCAAATCACATTTAAGGGTCGATCTTTGACCTCAACTTCTCTATAATCTTGCGACCCCACGTTACGAGAAGGTTTTTTTCCCGAAACTTTCTATGTGTCGGCATGTGCTATTCGAAGGGGTAGGTTTGCCGGACTTTGTCGTGTGAACCTCAACTGACTAAACGTTTGGGTGTTCACCAACGTGTAACTTATTATTTGGGTAAGCTTTTAATGAAAACTTTTACAGCTAAACCAGAAACCGTACAGCGCGACTGGTATGTTGTTGACGCGACCGGTAAAACTCTGGGCCGTCTGGCTACTGAACTGGCTCGTCGCCTGCGCGGTAAGCATAAAGCGGAATACACTCCGCACGTTGATACCGGTGATTACATCATCGTTCTGAACGCTGACAAAGTTGCTGTTACCGGCAACAAGCGTACTGACAAAATGTACTACCACCACACCGGCCACATCGGTGGTATCAAAGAAGCGACCTTTGAAGAGATGATTGCTCGCCGTCCTGAGCGTGTGATTGAAATCGCGGTTAAAGGCATGCTGCCAAAAGGCCCGCTGGGTCGTGCTATGTTCCGTAAACTGAAAGTTTACGCAGGCAACGAGCACAACCACGCGGCACAGCAACCGCAAGTTCTTGACATCTAATCGGGATTATAGGCAATGGCTGAAAATCAATACTACGGCACTGGTCGCCGCAAAAGTTCCGCAGCTCGCGTTTTCATTAAACCGGGCAGTGGTAAAATCGTAATTAACCAGCGTTCTCTGGAACAGTACTTCGGTCGCGAAACTGCCCGCATGGTAGTTCGCCAGCCGCTGGAACTGGTTGATATGGTAGAAAAACTGGATCTGTACATCACCGTTAAAGGTGGTGGTATTTCCGGTCAGGCAGGTGCGATCCGTCACGGTATCACCCGCGCTCTGATGGAGTACGACGAATCCCTGCGTTCTGAACTGCGTAAAGCTGGCTTCGTTACTCGTGACGCTCGTCAGGTTGAACGTAAGAAAGTGGGTCTGCGTAAAGCACGTCGTCGTCCACAGTTCTCCAAACGTTAATCCCTTCTGCTCACGCAGAACGATTGGCGAAAAACCCGCTTCGGCGGGTTTTTTTATGGATAATGCGCAGGTTATCCACAGTAACAATTCATATATCTTCTCTTTTTCCACATTTCCGGCATCCCCTCACCACAAAGCCATCAAAATCTGGTAAACTATCATCCAATTTTCTGCCCAAATATCGGTGAATACTCGATTTTTGTTCGATTCTTGAACAATGTGTCTTCTCTGGGATGGGCGATACTTCATCTGGCTGGCCCCGTTGGGCTGGTAGCAGTAAAAATTCTGAATATACCTGGAGGTTTTCATGGCTGTCGCTGCCAACAAACGTTCGGTAATGACGCTGTTTTCTGGTCCTACTGACATTTATAGCCATCAGGTTCGTATCGTGCTGGCCGAGAAGGGTGTCAGTTTTGAGATCGAGCATGTGGAAAAGGATAACCCGCCTCAGGATCTGATCGATCTCAACCCGAGCCAAAGCGTACCGACGCTGGTGGATCGCGAGCTGACCCTGTGGGAATCCCGTATCATTATGGAATACCTGGATGAGCGTTTCCCGCATCCGCCGCTGATGCCTGTTTATCCTGTTGCGCGTGGCGAAAGCCGCCTGTACATGCAGCGTATCGAGAAAGACTGGTACACGCTGATGAACGTTATCGTTAACGGTTCCTCTTCAGAAGCGGATGCTGCACGTAAACAGCTGCGTGAAGAGCTGCTGGCGATTGCGCCGGTATTTGGTCAAAAGCCGTTCTTCCTGAGCGATGAGTTCAGCCTGGTAGACTGCTACCTGGCACCGTTGCTGTGGCGTCTGCCAACCCTGGGCGTTGAGTTCAGCGGCCCTGGCGCGAAAGAGCTGAAAGGCTACATGACTCGCGTATTTGAACGCGACTCTTTCCTGGCATCCTTAACTGAACCGGAACGTGAAATGCGTCTCGGCCGAGGCTAATGACTGTGGAAATGTCACAACTTTCACCACGCCGTCCGTATCTGCTGCGCGCCTTCTATGAATGGCTGCTGGATAACCAGCTCACGCCGCACCTGGTTGTGGATGTGACGTTGCCGGGCGTGCTGGTTCCAATGGAATACGCACGCGACGGACAGATTGTACTGAATATTGCGCCACGCGCCGTCGGTAACCTCGAGCTGGCAAACGACGAAGTGCGCTTTAACGCGCGTTTCGGCGGCGTGCCGCGTCAGGTTTCCGTACCGCTGGCCGCGGTACTGGCTATCTACGCCCGTGAAAACGGTGCAGGCACCATGTTTGAGCCGGAAGCGGCGTACGATGAAGACGTTGCCAGCCTGAACGATGACGATGCAGCCGAGGCGCGCGAAAGCGACACGGTGATGTCCGTTATTGACGGTGACAAACCCGATACTCAGGATGATAACGATCCGGATGACGATCCGCCGCCACGCGGGGGGGCGTCCTGCTCTCAGAGTGGTAAAATAACGACTCATCCCTTATAAAATCCAGCCCTCGTCAGTCGGCTGGATTTTTTTATGGATAAAGACAGTACGTTACCCGTTGGGAGAGTATTTTTATCATGTATAGGTTTGTTGAAAATTAAGACAATGCAATGCATTATTCCATATAAGAGAGGTGATGGAATAAAGATATAATCTTTATAAGCTCGCTTAATCAATAAATATTATGAATAAAAATGGGCTATAAAGAGCTTGAGGGTGCTTTTTTATATATCCTACCTATTGTTTGAGAAAATCTAAAAAGAATAATTAATAAACCTAAATTGCATGTATTTAAGATTTCTATATTATCGCGGCATGCTTTCTGCATAGGGGATGATAACGACAGGCAGGGATGGTTTACGTCGATATTGTATTGGCTATATCTCATAAGTTAAGGATTAACTCATGAAAAAGATTCTATTGGCAGCAACATTCTTCCTTTGCGTAAATTCGACGTTTGCCTCTGAAACCGCGATACTGAAAATCAAAGGTACGCTGACGAGCTCGGCCTGTACCCCCGAATTTAGCAATGGCGGTGTGGTGGACTACGGCAACATCCGCTTAGGTGAATTGTCATCTACAACCGTTAACCAGCTTGGTCAAAGGAATATCGATCTTACTATTACCTGCACGGCAGCAACAAAAGTTGCCTGGAATATGATAGACGATCGAGCCGATTCTAACGCGGGTTTAACCGTGTCTGCCGGGACATTCACGGGAGGCGCGCAGAGTGCAATTAACCAGACCTACGGTGTCGGAAAAGCGGGCACGGTAAACATTGGCTCTTATGCCATGTTCATGAAGGTGAACAGCATTACTGCAGACGGCAAATCGGTGGATCCCATATATCAGCAGAATGGTTCATCAACCTGGGCTAAAAGTACTGACGGCTCCAGCCAGGGCGAAAATAATCGCAATATTACCGTCGCATTATCAGGAACTGTTGACCCGCTCGCTTTTCAGACAGCAACATTTCCGCTGGTAACGTCTCTGGCTATTCAAAATACCGCAACGCTTGCCATTACCGATGATACCCGACTGGATGGCCAGCTAACGATTAGCCTTAAATATCTCTAATCCCTTCGAATTTAAAGTGAGTTAAATTTAATGCAGAGGGAAAGCTTTTTCTCTCATAAAGAAGCGCCATAAACACGGAGTGTTAAGTAGTGCTTTCAAGGAATATACCTATGACATGCTCTAAAAATGTTTTATTTAAAACGCTCGCCGTAGCCGCCTTATTCACGGCACAGTTTGCTGCGCACGCCGCAGGCATGGTTCCAGAAACCAGTCTGCTGGTTATTGATGAAGCGACCCACAGCGGCACCATCAACGTTAAAAATACCGACAGCCATCCTTCGCTGTTGTACACCGACGTGGTGGATCTGCCAGATGACAAGGGCCTCAAACTCGTCACCACTCAGCCCGTGGTGCGACTCGAACCCGGTCAGACTCAGCAATTGCGCTTCATCCTGCAAACCAGCAAACCGCTAGACGTTGAGCACTACAAGCGTGTGACCTTTGAAGGTATCCCGCCGAAGAGCGATGACAACAAAGTGAAAATTGGCATCAATATTCGTCAGGACCTTCCCGTGCTGATTCGCCCGGCGAAGCTGGCAGTGGTGACCGATGCCTGGAAGTTCCTCGACTGGACCGCCTCCGGCACCTCCGTCACGGTAAAAAACCCGAGTAAGTATGTTGTACGCCTGGCCCAGAACGTGGTGCTGCAACCATCGGGTATCAGCGGCGTGCTGGCTAAAACCTACATTTTACCTGGCGAAACCATGACGGTTTCGATGGGTAAATCCGTCAGCGGCAATAACAAAGTGAAATTTTTCCCTGCCAGCCGCTATGGCGTTGAAGTCCCCAGTTTTATTGCGGATCTGAATAAATAAAGGATTATGGCAGTGCGTAAAAAAAGCCAACTTGCACTTTTTGTGCGCGCTGTGATTTATAGCGCAATACCTCTGATGCTTCTTGATGCCCCCTCCCTCCACGCGAGGGAGGTAACGTTTGATACCGATATCCTCAAATCCCGTGGGCTGGGCACCGATCTGAACCGCTACTTTGCTGAAGCCCCACGCTTTTTACCGGGGACGCACTCCGTTTCGGTCAAAGTGAACGGCAACAATCGCGGAACGGCAGCCGTACGCTTCAGTGAAGACGGTACGATGTGCGTTGATAACGACTTCCTGGAATTCGCTGGCCTCATGCCGGTTCCCATAAAGGCAAACGAAACCTGCCACGATCTTCGCAGCGATTATGCTCAGGCGGTGATTAACCCTTTGCCAAACCAGGAGACGGTCGAGCTTTATCTGCCACCGGAAGCGCTTAACAGCCTGAGCGCTGATGTGAAAAACTTCCAGCATGGCGGCACGGCAGGCATGCTTAACTACTCGTTATTCAGCACCAAAAGCGACTACAGCGGCAGCGATGGCAGCAGTAACCGTTACTCACAGGCAAGCCTGGAGGCGGGATTTAACGCGATGGACTGGTCTCTGCGCAGCCGCTATATCCTGACGGACGATGACGGCAACCGAAACGCAGAGAGTATTTACACTTACGCCGAACATGTATTTGTTCCCCAGCGCCTGACCATGCAGGTGGGGGAAGTTAACGCCATGTCAGATGTGCTAAGCGGCATTCCCATCACGGGTGTGCAGTTAATGCCGACCAGCGGTTTACAGAAAGACAGTACCGGGGTGAGCGTATCCGGTATTGCCCGTACCTCCCAGGCGCGCGTTGAGGTTCGCCAGAATGGACGGCTTATCTTTAACACCCTGGTGCCAGCGGGACCGTTTACCCTTGATGATGTGCCCATGGTGCGCAATAACGTCGATCTGGACGTCACCGTTGTCGAGTCTGACGGTTCGAGCAACCACTACATTGTTCCCGCCGCATCCGTAAAAGCGCGAAACCTGTCAAGACCAAACGGGCTGACCGTTTCGGCAGGCCAGGTACGCGACATTGACAGCGACTACAGCGATCCGCTGGTGTTCAACGTATCCGATGGCTGGCGAATTTTCCCCTGGATGAACCTCCTTGCCTCCGGCGTGGTGGCGGAGGATTACCAGGCGGCAGGGGCGCGCACGGAGTTTATGGTCACCGATGGCTGGAACGTCTCCACCAGCATGGCCGCCAGCAAGGCGCACTTTGGTGACAGCGATAACGGTATCAAAAACGAATTACAGAGCGATTACTCGCTGACCGAGAACGTAGGCCTGTCTGCCAGCGTGGCGCACTACAGCGGTGATTACCGCGAACTGGCGGATGCGATGGACGATGATTACGAGGGTTACGACAACAGTTATTCGGGCAACGTGCGTTGGTCTACTCAGCTTGCCGGGGCTTTTAGTGCTGGTCTGAGCTACAACCAGGCGGCAGGAGAGGGCGAGGATTCTCGCTATTTACTGCTTACATGGGGGAAAACCTTCAAATACGCTTCGATCAACGTGAACTGGCAAAGCGCAGTGGGCAGCACCGATGATGACCAGGACGACGATCTGCTCTACATCAACCTCAGCATTCCGTTAGGCGGTTCGCAGAGCCTGAGCTCCTATATGCGCAAGCAGGGCGACAGCACCAGCTACGGCCTGGCAAACAGCGGCTCGCTGGGTAGTGACACCAACTACTATATTTCTGCCGATCGTGACCAGGAAACGAAGGAAAACAGTTTTAACGGTAACGTCAATACCAACCTGCATTACACCCAGCTGAGCGTAGGTGGGGGAACCAGCGGTGATAACCAGCGTAACTACAGTGCCACCCTGTCCGGCGGCATTGCAATGCATAAAGACGGCGTCACCTTCTCGCCGTATTCCATCAAGGATACCTTCGCGATTGCCAGACTGAGCGAGCCGAAAGCGGGTGTGGAAATCACCACGCCGCAGGGTACCGTCTGGACCGACCGCTGGGGTCAGGCTGTTATTCCTGGTTTGACGGAGTGGCGTAACTCGCGCATCGAAGTAGACGCGAACAAGTTACCGCAAAGCATGACCCTGGCAAACGGTACCAAATATATTGCTGCTGCACATGGTTCGGTAAGCGAAGTGAGCTTCAAGGTACTGAACAGCCGCCGCGTGATGTTACGCATCAAACAGGCGGACGGTAAGCCGCTGACGAAGGGGCTGTCCGTAGTGGATGACAAAGATAACTACATAGTGACGGTCGTTGATGACGGGCATGTCTTCCTGAACGATGCCGACCGGGTCGCTGCACTGTATGCCATCAATGATGACAACCAACGTCTGTGCAGGCTTGAGTTCGCACTTCCTGAAAAGCATGACGAAGACGCGTTTTATGAGGAAGTGAACGGAGTATGTCGATGAACCTTCAACGTCTGGCTGCGCTATTGCTGCTTGCTTTACCAGGGCTTTCTTATGCTGAAGAGTGCCAGTTAACGCTCTCTCAGCAGATTGTGGATTACCATCAGATGCGGCGTGACAACATCATTTCCAGTCAGCAAAGCTGGAACAAAATGCCGGAAAAAGACATTAACGTCAGCGTTTATTGCCCGGAAAAGCAGCAGATGGCGACCCTGTTGCAGGGGGCTTCTGGCCAGAAAGGGCGTTTTCAGTTCGGTCAGAACGGCGGTGTGGCGATTAAAGTCAGCAACCTGACGCTTGATGGTAAAAGCTACAGCGTAGGGAAAACAACGGATCAGGTGAACTTTACGCCGGATAATGATAGTGGATCATCACTGTTTATCCGCAATAACGAGGCCGTCGTGGCGGTTGAGAACGGTCAGGTTCCCGTTGGACAGCAAATGAATTTTACCGTAACCATTTTCCCGGTGCTGAATGACAGCGCGTTTAGCCATATTGCGGATCAAACCGCGCTCGAGACTGACCTGGCGTGGCAGCTTCTTAAGAAATAATCCAAAAAAAAAGCCCGGCTTATCACCGGGCTTTTTTATTACACTTCCAGGTAGTTCAGAATACCGTCAGCCGCTTTACGACCTTCGGCAATCGCCGTTACCACAAGGTCAGACCCGCGAACGATATCTCCACCGGCGAAGATTTTTGGATTGCTGGTCTGGAACGCATTGTCGCTGCCTTCTGGCGCAATAATGCGGCCCTGTGAATCCAGCTCAACGCTGTGCTTCGCCAGCCACTCCATGCTGTGAGGACGGAAACCGAACGCCATTACCACGGCATCGGCCGGGATCACATGTTCGGAGCCTGCGACGATCTCCGCGCGACGACGGCCTTTTGCATCCGGCGCGCCCATCTCGGTACGCGCCATCTTCACGCCGCTTACTTTGCCGTTAGCATTCACTTCAATACCGAGAGGCTGGATGTTGAACTGGAACTCGACGCCCTCTTCACGCGCGTTCTTCACTTCGCGTTTAGAGCCCGGCATGTTCTCTTCGTCACGACGATAGGCGCAGATCACGTGTGCCGCATTCTGACGAATGGAGGTACGCACGCAGTCCATTGCGGTATCACCGCCGCCCAGCACCACCACGCGTTTGCCTTCCATGCTGACGAACGGCTCGTCGGCAGTTTCGCCGTAGCCCATGATTTGCTTAGTGTTGGCGATAAGGAACGGCAGGGCATCATACACGCCTGGTGCCTCTTCGTTTTCCAGACCGCCGCGCATCGACTGATAGGTGCCCACGCCGAGGAACACGGCGTCGTAATCCTTCAGCAGATCGTCGAGCTGCACGTCGCGGCCCACTTCCACGTTCAGCTTGAACTCGATGCCCATGCCGGTAAAGATTTCACGGCGGCGGGTCATCACCTCTTTCTCCAGCTTGAAGGCCGGGATACCGAAGGTCAGCAGACCGCCGATCTCCGGATGACGGTCAAAGACCACCGCCTTCACGCCGTTACGGGTCAGGACGTCCGCGCAGGCCAGGCCAGCAGGGCCTGCACCGATAATCGCCACGCGCTTGTCGGTTTGACGCACGCCGGTCATATCCGGGCGCCAGCCCATCTCAAACGCTTTATCGTTGATATAGCGCTCAATATTACCGATGGTCACCGCGCCAAACTCGTCGTTCAGCGTACAGGAGCCTTCACACAGACGGTCCTGCGGACACACGCGGCCGCACACTTCCGGCAGGGTGTTAGTCTGGTGAGAGAGCTCGGCGGCTTCGAAAATACGTCCTTCGTTAGCCAGCTTCAGCCAGTTCGGGATGTAGTTATGTACCGGACATTTCCATTCACAGTAAGGGTTACCGCAGGACAGGCAGCGGTCTGCCTGCGCTTTGGCCTGGCCTTCTGAAAACGGCTCGTAGATTTCTACAAATTCAATTTTACGGATCTTCAGCGGTTTCTTTGGCGGATCAACACGCTGCAGGTCGATAAACTGGTATACGTTCTGGCTCATCTGAATTCCTTACTGCGCCTGCACGCGCAGCTCTGCTGCGCTACGACTACGGTGACCCAACAGGGCTTTAACATCGCTGGACTTCGGCTTAACCAGCGCGAATTTCGCTGAGAACGCCGGCCAGTTCGCCAGGATCTCTTCGCCGCGCGAAGAACCGGTATGCTGCACGTGTTCGGTAATCAAACCGCGCAGATGTTCTTCGTGGATGGCCAGCGTATCAACGTCCAGCACTTCCACCAGTTCCGGGTTCACGCGTTTGCGGAACTCACCGTCTTCATCCAGGACGTATGCAAAACCGCCCGTCATGCCAGCGCCGAAGTTCACGCCGGTTTTACCCAGGACGCACACAATTCCGCCCGTCATGTATTCACAGCCGTTATCGCCAATGCCTTCCACCACGGTGATAGCACCGGAGTTACGCACCGCAAAACGTTCGCCCGCGCGGCCCGCGGCAAACAGGCGACCGCCGGTTGCGCCGTACAGACAGGTGTTACCGATGATGCTGGCCTCGTGACTGCGGAATGCCGAACCGACCGGAGGACGCACCGCCAGCAGACCGCCCGCCATGCCTTTACCGACGTAGTCGTTGGCATCGCCGGTAAGGATAAGCTCAACGCCGCCGGCGTTCCACGCGCCGAAGCTCTGACCCGCCGTACCGCTGAAGTGCGCGGTGATCGGATCCGCTGCCAGCCCCTGATCGCCGTGCGTTTGCGCGATGTAGCCGGAGAGCGATGCGCCCACGGAGCGGTCGGTATTGCGGATATCAAACCAGAACGTTTTGCTCTGCTTCTCGTCAACATACGGCTTTGCCTGCTGCAGCAGCTGCGCGTTCAGCACGCCGTTGTCGAACGGCGGGTTTTTCTCGGTGCAGTAGACCGCTTTGCCTGGGTGCGGCTGCGCGGTTTCCAGCAGCTTGCTCAGCTCAAGCTTCTGCTGCTTCGCCGTGAAGCCTTTCAGCTCTTTCAGCAGGTCGGTACGGCCGATCAGATCCACCAGACGCTTCACGCCCAGCTGTGCCATCAGCTCGCGGGTTTCACGGGCGATGAAGTCAAAGTAGTTGGTCACCTTGAACGGCAGGCCGTGATAGTGGTTCTTACGCAGCTTCTCGTCCTGGGTTGCAACGCCGGTTGCGCAGTTGTTCAGGTGGCAAATACGCAGGTATTTACAGCCGAGCGCGACCATCGGGCCGGTACCGAAGCCGAAGCTTTCCGCGCCCAGAATCGCTGCCTTGATGATGTCGAGGCCGGTTTTCAGGCCGCCGTCCACCTGCAGACGGATCTTGTGACGCAGGCCGTTAGCGACCAGCGCCTGCTGGGTTTCCACCAGACCAAGCTCCCACGGGCAACCCGCGTATTTCACGGAGGAGAGCGGGCTTGCGCCGGTACCACCGTCGTAGCCAGCAATGGTGATCAGATCCGCATAGGCTTTTGCTACGCCGGTCGCAATGGTGCCGACGCCCGGCTCGGAAACCAGCTTCACGGAGATCATCGCTTTCGGGTTGACCTGCTTCAGGTCGAAAATCAGCTGCGCCAGATCCTCGATAGAGTAAATATCGTGGTGCGGCGGCGGAGAGATCAGCGTCACGCCCGGTACCGAGTAGCGCAGTTTGGCGATGTACGGGGTGACTTTATCACCCGGCAGCTGGCCGCCTTCGCCCGGTTTAGCACCCTGAGCGACTTTAATCTGAATGACGTCGGCGTTAACCAGGTACGCAGGCGTTACGCCAAAGCGACCGGATGCCACCTGCTTGATACGCGACACTTTGTTGGTGCCGTAACGCGCCGGATCTTCACCACCTTCGCCGGAGTTCGAGTTGCCGCCGATGCTGTTCATGGCTTCCGCCAGCGCTTCGTGGGCTTCCGGGCTCAGGGCGCCGATTGACATCGCCGCGGTATCGAAGCGTTTAAACAGCTCAGAGGCAGGCTCAACGTCGTCGATGCTGACAGCCTCGTCACCCGGGTTCAGGGCAATGAGATCGCGCAGCGTCGCCGCCGGACGGTTGTTTACCAGCTCAGCGTACTGCTGATAATCGCTGTATTCGCCGCTCTGCACCGCCTGCTGCAGCGTGCGCACCACGTCCGGGTTGTAGGCGTGATACTCGCCGCCGTGAACGTATTTCAGCAGACCGCCCTGATCCAGCGGCTTGCGTGCCAGCCAGGCGCGTTTAGACAGGTTCACCAGATCCTGCTGGAAGTCAGCAAAACCGGCGCCGCCGATACGGCTGATCACGCCCTGGAAGCAGAGGTTGGCCACATCGTCATGCAGACCCACCGCTTCAAACAGCTTCGAGCAGCGGTAGGAGGCAATGGTCGAGATGCCCATTTTGGACATGATCTTGTACAGGCCTTTGTTGATGCCGTTACGGTAGTTCAGCATCACCGCGCGGTAGTCTTTATCGATGGCGCGGGTATCCACCAGGCGGGCCAGCGTTTCGTAGGCCAGGTACGGGTAGATCGCCGTGGCGCCAAAGCCTAACAGCACGGCAAAGTGGTGCGGATCTCGGGCGCTCGCGGTTTCCACGATAATGTTGGCGTCGCAGCGCAGGCTCTTATCCACCAGACGCGTCTGGATAGCGCCTACCGCCATTGGCGCAGGCACCGGCAGACGATTTTTTGCGATATTGCGATCGGACAGCACCAGCAGAACGGTACCGTTACGTACCATCTGTTCGGCTTTGTCGCACAGCGCGTTTACCGTCTCTTCGAGGCTGGTTTCGGTCACGTCGAACGTAATGTCGAGCGTGTCGGCACGGTAGTGCTCCTCGGTCATGGTAGTGAGCTGTTTGAAGTCAGAGTAGAGCAGGATCGGCGACTTAAAGGTCAGACGGTGCGCCTGGCCTTCGGCTTCGCAGAAGACGTTCATTTCGCGGCCGATGCTGGTGGCCAGCGACATGACGTGGGCTTCACGCAGCGGATCGATCGGCGGGTTGGTTACCTGCGCAAACTGCTGGCGGAAGTAGTCGTAAATAATACGCGGCTGGCTTGAAAGCACGGCAAACGGGGTATCGTCACCCATGGAGCCGACCGCTTCCTGGCCGTTTTCACCCAGAACGCGGATAACCGAGTCCAGCTCTTCCGCGCTGTAGTTGAACTGCTTCTGGAAGCTCGCAAGCGTATCATCGTCCATTTCACGGCTGCCCACCTCTTCGTCCGGCAGATCTTCAAACGGCACCAGGCGACGCACGTTTTTCGCCATCCACTCTTTGTATGGATGACGGCTTTTCAGATCGTTATCGGTTTCCGCAGAGTGCAGAATACGGCCGCCGCGGGTATCGATAACCATCAGCTCGCCCGGACCGACGCGGCCTTTTTCAACCACTTCGTCAGGCTGGTAATCCCAGATCCCCACTTCAGAGGCGCAGGTGATGAGCTTATCTTTGGTGATCACGTAGCGCGCCGGACGCAGGCCGTTACGGTCCAGGTTACAGGCAGCGAAGCGACCGTCGGACATGACGATGCCCGCCGGACCGTCCCACGGCTCCATGTGCATGGAGTTAAAGTCGAAGAACGCGCGCAGCTCCGGATCCATGTCCGGGTTATTCTGCCAGGCCGGTGGCACCAGCAGACGCATCGCGCGCACGATGTCCATCCCGCCTGCCAGCAGCAGCTCCAGCATGTTATCCATGGAGCTGGAGTCAGAGCCGGTTTCGTTCACGAACGGCGCGGCATCGTGCAGGTCCGGGATCAGCGGGGTCTGGAACTTATAGGTACGGGCACGGGCCCACTGGCGGTTACCGGTGATGGTGTTGATTTCGCCGTTGTGCGCCAGATAGCGGAACGGCTGAGCCAGCGGCCAGCGAGGTACGGTGTTTGTGGAGAAGCGCTGGTGGAACAGGCAAATGGCCGATTCCAGACGCAGGTCCGCCAGGTCCAGGTAGAAGCGCGGCAGATCGGCCGGCATACACAGACCTTTATAGATGTTCACCAGGTTCGAGAGGCTACAGACGTAGAACTCTTTATCGTCCTGAAGACGTTTTTCAATGCGGCGGCGGGCGATGAACAGACGGCGTTCCATATCACGCGGACGCCAGCCCGCAGGCGCGTTAACAAAAATCTGTTCAATACGAGGCAGCGAGGAGAGGGCGATTTCACCGAGTACCCCTTCGTTAGTTGGCACATCGCGCCAGCCGACAATGGACAGGGTTTCACGCTGAAGTTCTTCTTCGACGATGCGGCGTGAGGCGGCCGCTTTTTCAGGATCCTGATTCAGGAACAGCATGCCGACAGCGTAGTTTTTGGCTAAACGCCAGCCGCGCTCTTCCGCCACGATGCGGAAGAAACGATCGGGTTTTTGCAGCAGCAGGCCGCAACCGTCGCCGGTTTTACCATCGGCAAGGATGGCGCCACGGTGCTGCATACGGGCCAGTGCGTGAATAGCGGTACGCACCACCTTGTGGCTAGGTTCGCCTTCTATGTGGGCGATCAGGCCGAAACCACAGTTATCCTTCTCAAGGGATTTATCGTACAACATATCAGTGAACCTCCCCAGGCTCGTCGGGCTTCCCACTGAACGTAACCGTGGCGCACAGGCACAGAAAGAGCGTGGCGACGGGGCTGGCGTTTCATACGCGGACCTCGCATTCGCCCTCTTTTTCATCCTTTCGCGCAGGTAAACAAGTTTGAGGACTTGCTTCAGAGGGAATCTCAATTACTGCATAAATATGATGAGCAGGCCGCTCATCCAGAAAGCTTCCAGCGGATTTCCAACTTATCGGGAATTGGTACACAGGTCAAATGGCAATCTTATTTATACAAAATTGTGCTAAAGAGTATTTATTATATTGATTTAAAAAGATATTTAACTATTTTTACAAGCACCGAAAGCGTTGGGAAGCGACTGAAGAGTGTGATCTGACTCACTGTATGAAAGCGGTATTATCGATGTAGCGTGCTGAAATGCTGATTTATAGCAGAATAATACGCTGGTGATCTGTTCGGGCCCGCATAAAATCACTGTTTTTCAGTGTTGGCGCTATAAATGAAAAAAACAATCAGAACATAAGGAAAAGTAATTACGCGCTGGGTGAATTAAATCTCGGTTATCGTGATTATTTATTCATATAGATAAAGGCCGTCCAGGGCGATTGATCCAGGTCATCGCCGACGGAGGCTAAAAATGGCAGGCTTGTCCCCTTTCTTCGGGACGGTCTATCAGATTATGCAGTTACAGAAATTAGTCAATATGTTTGGTGGGGATCTTTTGCAGCGCTATGGGCAAAAGGTTCATAAGCTGACGCTGCACGGCGGCTTTAGCTGTCCGAACCGCGATGGCACCATCGGACGTGGCGGCTGTACGTTCTGCAACGTGGCCTCGTTTGCGGACGAGGCCCAGCAGCATAAATCCATCGCGGAGCAGCTCGCGCATCAGGCCAGCCTTGTAAACCGTGCAAAGCGGTATCTGGCCTATTTCCAGGCCTATACCAGCACATGGGCGGAAGTGCAGGTGCTGCGTTCGATGTATCAGCAGGCGGTTGCTCAGGCGAACATTGTCGGGCTGTGCGTCGGTACGCGCCCGGACTGCGTGCCCGACGCGGTGCTGGATTTACTCAGCGAATATAAAGAGCAGGGCTACGAGATTTGGCTGGAGCTGGGCCTGCAGAGCGCGCACGACAAAACCCTGCACCGTATTAATCGCGGCCATGATTTTGCCTGCTACCAGCGTACCACGCGCCTCGCCCGCGCGCGTGGGCTAAAAGTCTGCTCGCATCTGATAGTCGGCTTGCCCGGCGAAGGGCAGCAGCACGGCCTTGAGACGCTGGAAAAAGTCGTTGAGACAGGCGTGGACGGTATCAAGCTGCATCCGCTGCATATCGTGAAGGGCAGCATAATGGCGAAAGCGTGGGAAGCGGGGCGCTTAAGCGGCATTGAGCTCGACGACTATACCGCGACGGCGGGGGAGATGATTCGCCACACGCCGCCGGAGGTTGTTTACCACCGACTCTCAGCCAGCGCGCGCCGCCCAACGCTGCTGGCACCGCTCTGGTGCGAGAACCGCTGGACGGGAATGGTAGAGATCGACCGCTATCTGCATGAGCACGGCGTGCAGGGGTCGGCGCTGGGAAGGCCGTGGGTTCCTCGTCTACCGTCGACGGCCGCCTAACAGGCTTCCCAGCATGCCGCGCACAATCTGATTCGTGACCTGCCGCGCTGCGCTCTTCGCCATGGTTTGCACCACGCCATCGCGCTTGCCGCCGCGCGGTCCGGTGGTGCCAAACAGAATATCTTTTAGCCCGCCGAGAATGCCGTCATCCACGGCGACAGACTGCCCTTTGGCCGCGGGAGCATCCTGGGCATCTGTAGTTGCCTGCACCCCTTTTTGCAGCATCTCAAACACGGATTCGCGATCCACCTCGTCTTCATACTTTCCGTAAACGGGGGAGTGGTTAATCAGGCCGTTGCGTTCGTCATCAGTGACCGGGCCCATGCGTGAACAGGGTGCTATCACCATCGCACGTTCCACAACGGTTGGGCTGCCCTTCGCGTCCAGGAAGGAAACCAACGCTTCACCGGTGCCCAGCGCCTGAATCTCGGCTTCGGTATCAAACGCCGGATTGGCGCGCATGGTTTGAGCGGCGGCTTTGACGGCTTTCTGATCTTTGGGAGTATAGGCGCGAAGGGCGTGCTGCACCCGGTTACCCAGCTGTCCCAGCACGTTGTCAGGAATATCGGACGGGTTTTGCGACACAAACCAGACACCGACGCCTTTGGAACGGATCAGGCGAATAACCTGCTCAATTTTGTCCAGCAACACCTGCGGCGCATCGTTGAACAGCAGGTGCGCTTCGTCAAAGAAGAACACCAGTTTTGGCTTCTCAAGATCGCCTGCCTCAGGCAGTTGCTCATAGAGCTCGGAGAGCATCCACAGCAGGCTGGCAGCGTAAAGCTTCGGCATCTGGTAGAGCTTCTCTGCGCTCAGGATATTGATGATGCCTTTGCCGCTGCTGTCGGTGCGCATCCAGTCTTTGATGTCCAGCATGGGCTCGCCGAAGAAGTGCTCGGCACCCTGCTGCTCCAGCGTCAGTAACCCACGCTGAATGGCGCCGACTGAGGCGCTGCTGATATTGCCGTACTGGTTCTGGAACGATTTAGCGTTATCGCCGATATACTGGGTAATGGCCCGCAGGTCTTTGAAATCGAGCAGCAGCAGACCCTGGTCATCGGCAATGCGGAAGATAATATTCAGCACGCCGGACTGCACGTCGTTGAGGTTCAGGAGACGGGCCAGCAGCAGCGGACCGAGATCGGAGACGGTGGCACGCACCGGGTGACCTTTTTCACCAAAGATATCCCATAGCACTACCGGATTGCCGTGCGGCGTCCAGTCCGTAACGCCGATGTTTTTCAGGCGTTCGAGCAGTTTTTCCGACGCCGTACCCGCCTGAGCCACCCCGGTTAAATCGCCCTTCACGTCAGCCATAAAGACCGGTACGCCAGTCTCCGACAATGACTCCGCCAGCTTTTGCAGGGTGACGGTTTTCCCCGTCCCGGTTGCGCCTGTGATCAGGCCATGACGGTTTGCCATTGCGGGCAGTAAAAACAGCTCTTTTTCCAGCGTCCTGGCGATTAACAATGGTGTACTCATGATGCACGTCCTCTCTTAGTCCTGGGTGGAGTATAGGCAACCTGACGGCGAAATGTCTGCGTAAATTCCTTACTTTGCGGCGCATTATCCAGTGCGGACTATGCTTTTGCATACGGTAAACAAATTTTTGGGAAACTATGTCCAGATTCTTTTTTAACGACCGCAAACAGCTTGTCAACGATGCCATTGAAGGCATACTCCTCTCCGCGCCGCACGGTAATCTCGTCAAACTTGATATCGATCCGGCCATCCGCGTAGTGGCGCGCGGCGACTGGGATAAAAGCCGCGTAGCGGTCATCTCCGGCGGTGGTTCCGGTCACGAACCGGCGCATGCGGGATTCGTCGGTAAAGGGATGCTTACGGCGGCAGTGTGTGGCGATCTGTTCGCCTCTCCGAGCGTGGATGCGGTGCTGAACGCCATCGTTGCGGTCACGGGCGACCGTGGCTGCCTGCTGATTGTGAAAAACTATACCGGCGACCGTCTTAACTTTGGTCTGGCCGCTGAAAAAGCCAAACGCTACGGCCTGAAGGTGGAGATGGTTATCGTGGCGGATGACATCGCCCTGCCGGACAACAGGCAGCCGCGCGGCATCGCGGGAACCGCGCTGGTGCACAAGATTGCCGGGTACGCGGCAGAACAGGGGAAGTCATTAAGCGAAGTGCGGGATATTGCGCAACAGGCCTGCGATAACCTCTGGAGCCTGGGGGTGGCGATGCAAACCTGCAACCTGCCGGGTAGCGATGAAGAAGAAGGAAGGATCAAACAGGGCCATGTGGAGCTGGGGCTGGGCATTCACGGCGAGCCTGGGGCATCCGTGGTGGATACGCAGAACAGCAGGGCGATTATCGACACGTTAATTACGCCGCTGAAGGCCCAGGCGGGAACGGGGCGCTTTGCGGTACTGATCAATAACCTCGGCGGCGTGTCGGCGCTGGAGATGGCTTTGCTGACCAAAGAGCTGGCGCACTCGGCGCTGAAAGACGAGATTGCGTGGCTGATTGGCCCCGCGCCGCTGGTCAGCGCGCTGGATATGAAAGGCTTTTCGCTGACGCTGCTGAAGCTTAACGATTACTTCGAAAAGGCGATCCGCTCCGAGGTAGAAACGCTGGGCTGGCAGAAACCCGTCGCGTTTGCGCCGCTGCGTACCGTCCCGCATAGCGCCATCCACGACCGCGTGGAATACGCCCCGTCGGACAATCCGCAGGTGCGGGCATACGTTTCCGCGGTAACGAAAACGCTGAGCCAGCTGGAAAACCGCCTGAATGCGCTGGATGCGAAAGTCGGCGATGGCGATACCGGCTCTACCTTTGCGCAAGGCGCGCGGGATATTGCGCAGCGTCTTGAGGAGAACGCCCTTCCTCTTAACGAGGTATCGACGTTACTCCTGCTGGTGGGCGAACGGCTGGCAACCGTAATGGGCGGATCGAGCGGCGTATTAATGTCGATCTTCTTCACGGCGGCCGGGCAAAAGCTTCATGACGGACAATCGCTTGCGGATGCGCTGCTGAGCGGGCTGGCGCAAATGAAGCAGTATGGCGGGGCAGATCTCGGCGATCGCACGCTGATCGACGCGCTGCAGCCGGCGCTTGAGGCGTTGCAGAAAGGCGATGTTCAGGCAGCAGCGCAGGCCGCGCAGCAGGGGGCGGAGTCAACGGCGAAAATGGAGAAAGCCGGTGCGGGGCGCTCGTCGTATGTGAACAAAGAGAATCTGGACGGCGTGATGGATCCGGGGGCGGTTGCGGTGGCAGAGGTGTTTAAGGCCATGGTGGAAGCAAAACGGTAACAGCCGTTACCGTTTTTAGTGTTTGCACCCTCTCCCACAGGGAGAGGGTTGGGGCGAGGGCTCCAGGCCGCACATACCCCAGCACCGTCAGATTAAAAATCCGCTTTCAACACCACGCGGTAACGGGCTTTACCGTCACGCACGTGCTGGATGGCTTCATTGATTTTTGACATGGGATACAGCTCGGTGGTTGGCGCCACTTTGGTGCGTCCGGCAAACTTCATCAGCTTGCGCAGTTCGTATGGCGTACCGGTTGCAGAGCCGGATACGCTGCGATCGCCGCCGATCAGGGTAAATGCCGGAACCGGCAGCGGCTTCATCACCGCACCTACGGTGTGGAAGTTACCGCCATAGGCCAGCGCTTCAAAGTACGGCTGCCAGTTAAGATCGACGTTCACGGTGTTGATGATCAGATCGAACTGGCCCGCCAGCGCGTTCAGCGCGTCAGGATCGCGGCTGTTCACCACTTTATCCGCGCCCATCGCCAGCACTTCTTGCTCTTTTGCCGGGTTAGAGCTGAACGCAGTAACTTCACAGCCCATCGCATGCAGCAGCTTGATGGCGATATGGCCCAGTCCGCCAATACCAATCACGCCTACGCGGCTGGTGGCGGTGACGTGGTGCATCAGCAGCGGTTTAAAGACGGTAATACCGCCGCACAGCAGCGGGCCGGCGGATTCAATATCGATGCTGTCCGGCAGCGGGATAACCCATTGCCAGTCGGCGCGCAGCTTATCGGCAAAGCCGCCCTTGTTCAGAATGGTTGGAACAGCGCCTTCCGTGCAGTTAACCTGATTACCGCTGATACAGGCGTCGCAGTGGCCGCAGCTGCGTGCCGTCCAGCCAATGCCCACGCGCTGGCCAACCTTCAGCCCTTTGTCCTGCGCGGCGCTACCGAGCGCTGCAACGCGGCCAATGACTTCGTGCCCGGCAACCAGCGGATAGCTGGAGAAGCCCCATTCGTTGTCGATCATGGAGAGATCGGAGTGGCAGATCCCGCAGTAATCAACCTGTACCTCGACGTCTTCCGCTTTTAGTTCGCCCGCATCATATTCGTACAGCTCAAGCTCTGCACCCGCCTGCGGTGCGGCGTAGCTTTTTATCTTCGACATCGCGTTTCCCCTGTTTTGGTGTGAACTGTGAGTGTAGAGCATTCAGTTTACAGCCGCTTAACAGAAGAGGGCAGGAACAAAATTTACAGACTTTTCAGCATTCTGACTTCGCAGTCGACGTGGCCAGTGCAGCCCAGCGGCGCATCGATATGCTCAAAGCCGAGACGTTCATACAGGCCAATGGCCTCTTTAAGGAAGGCGGTGGTTTCTAGATAACAGCGTTTAAAGCCCTGCGAGCGCGCCTGTTCCAGGGCAACCAGCGCCAGCTTTTTCGCCAGGCCCTGGCCGCGTATCGTCGGCAGGAAATACATTTTCTGTAGTTCACAGATATCCGGCTCGCTGCAAAGCAGGGGCGCAATGCCGCCGCCGCCCACCACCCGGCCGTCCTGCTCGATGACCCAGTAAGCATGGCCTGGCTGGCTATAAAGCTGGAAAAGTTCGTCCAGATTGGGATCGGCTACGGTATAGCCTTTGTCGGCGGTCAGGCCATACTCGGCAGAGACCGTGCGGATAACGGCGGCGATTGACGGGTTGTCTTGCACAGCGATCCGACGCATTGTCGTCGCGACGGGGGTAATCACGCTCATAGCATTACTCATGACAAAAATTGACACACAGCTGCTGTTAATAGCACCGCAGGAAGGGGAGTGCAAGCGAGGAGTTTTCAGGAAGAAAACCCCTTACGCCCTGAAGCGTAAGGGGTAAAGCATTACAGGGCTGCGATAACGGCCTGCTGCTCGATCAGTTTGGTTTTCGCATCGGCGAAGGCAACCAGGCGCTCACGCTCTTTGGCGATGACCGCTTCCGGCGCGCGGGCCACAAAGCCTTCGTTCGCCAGCTTGCTTTCGATTTTGCCAATTTCCACATCGACTTTCGCCACTTCTTTCGCCAGGCGAGCCAGCTCAGCGTCTTTGTCGATCAGGCCTGCCATCGGGATCAGCAGCTCGGCGCCGTCGATGATTTTGGTTACGGAAACCGGACCTTTGTCATCCGCAGGCAGCACGGTGATGTTTTCCAGACGCGCCATGGTTTTCAGGAAGGTGTTGTTCTCGTTTACCCGACGAACGGCAGCCTCGCTGCAGCCGCGCAGCAGCAGCTCAAGCGGTTTACCTGGCGCGATGTTCATTTCAGCACGGATGTTACGTACCGCAACGATTGCCTGTTTCAGCCACTCGGTATCCGCTGATGCGGCTTCATCGACCTTAGCCGCATCGAATTCCGGGAACGGCTGCAGCATGATGGTATCGGCGTTGATGCCGGCAATCACCTTCACGCGCTGCCAGATGGTTTCGGTGATGAATGGAATGACCGGATGCGCCAGGCGCAGCAGACCTTCCAGAACGGTAATCAGCGTGTTGCGCGTGCCGCGCAGCTCTGCTTCAGAACCGCCGTTCATTACCGGCTTCGCCAGCTCCAGGTACCAGTCACAGAACTGGTTCCAGGTGAATTCGTACAGGATGCCCGCCGCGATGTCGAAGCGGTAGCTGTCCAGCGCGTCGCGGAACGCTTTCACCGTCTGGTTAAATTCCGCCAGGATCCAGCGGTCTGCCAGAGACAGCGTCATTTCGCCGCCGTTAAAGCCGCAGTCCTGATCTTCGGTGTTCATCAGCACGAAGCGGCTGGCGTTCCACAGCTTGTTACAGAAGTTACGGTAACCTTCCAGACGCTTCATGTCCCAGTTAATGTCGCGGCCGGTGGAGGCCAGCGCCGCCAGGGTGAAGCGCAGGGCGTCGGTACCGTGAGCCTCAATACCGTTCGGGAACTGCTTCTCGGTGCGCTTGCGGATTTTATCAGCCAGCTGCGGCTGCATCATGTTGCCGGTACGTTTTTCCAGCAGATCTTCCAGAGAGATACCGTCAACCATATCCAGCGGGTCAATCACGTTACCCTTGGATTTGGACATCTTCTGGCCTTCATCGTCACGGATCAGACCGGTCATGTAGACGGTATGGAACGGAACCTGCGGTTTACCGTCTTCGTCTTTAATGAAGTGCATGGTCATCATGATCATGCGGGCGATCCAGAAGAAGATGATGTCGAAGCCGGACACCATTACGCTGGTTGGGTGGAACTGACGCAGCGCGTCGGTGTTCTCTGGCCAGCCGAGGGTTGAGAAGGTCCACAGCGCGGAGGAGAACCAGGTATCCAGCACGTCTTCGTCCTGACGCAGCGCCACGTCGGCACTCAGGTTATTTTCCTGACGCACTTCGTCTTCACTGCGGCCAACGTAAACGTTGCCTTCGTTGTCGTACCATGCCGGGATTCGGTGACCCCACCACAGCTGACGGGAGATACACCAGTCCTGAATATCGCGCATCCAGGAGAAGTACATGTTTTCGTACTGCTTCGGCACGAACTGAATGCTGCCGTTCTCAACCGCTTCTACGGCCGGTTTCGCCAGCACGTCGGCACGCACGTACCACTGGTCGGTCAGCATTGGCTCGATCACCACGCCGCCACGGTCGCCGTACGGCACGGTCAGATCGTGAGGTTTGATCTCTTCGAGCAGGCCGAGCGCGTCAACGGCGGCCACGATGGCTTTACGCGCGGCAAAGCGCTCCAGCTTCTGGAACTCAGCCGGAATGTCGCTTGAGTAAACGTCGGATTCGTTGCCTTTGGTGTCGTACACTTCTGCGCTTTCACGGATATCGCCGTCGAAGGTCAGAATGTTGATCATCGGCAGGGCGTGGCGGCGACCCACTTCATAGTCGTTGAAGTCGTGCGCCGGGGTGATTTTCACGCAGCCGGTGCCTTTTTCCATGTCGGCGTGTTCGTCGCCCACAATCGGAATACGGCGGTTTACCAGCGGCAGCACCACAAATTTGCCGATCAGATCTTTATAACGCGGATCTTCCGGGTTGACGGCCACGCCGGTATCGCCCAGCAGGGTTTCCGGACGAGTGGTCGCGACGACCAGGTAATCTTTACCGTCTGCGGTTTTTGCGCCGTCGGCCAGCGGATAGCGGATGTGCCACATGGAGCCTTTAGACTCGCGGTTTTCCACTTCCAGGTCAGAGATCGCGGTGCGCAGTTTCGGGTCCCAGTTTACCAGGCGCTTGCCGCGGTAAATCAGGTCTTCTTTGTACAGACGGACGAAAACTTCTTTCACGGCATTGGAAAGGCCTTCGTCCATGGTGAAGCGCTCGCGCTCCCAGTCCACGGAGTTGCCAAGGCGGCGCATCTGACGGGTAATGGTGCCGCCGGATTCCGCTTTCCACTGCCAGATTTTATCGATGAACGCGTCGCGACCGTAGTCGTGGCGGGTTTTACCTTCTTCAGCGGCAATTTTACGCTCAACCACCATCTGGGTTGCGATACCCGCGTGGTCGGTCCCCGCCTGCCACAGGGTGTTTTTGCCCTGCATGCGCTGGTAGCGGATCATGGTGTCCATGATGGTCTGCTGGAAAGCATGCCCCATATGCAAACTGCCGGTGACGTTCGGCGGCGGGATCATGATGCAGAAGGACTCTTTGCTTTCGTCGCCGTTAGGCTTGAAATAGCCCTGCTGTTCCCAGTGCTCGTAAAGCGGCTGTTCGATATCGCGTGGGTTATATGTCTTTTCCATTATTTCCAGGTTGCCGTATTCAGGTTAAAACCGGCCAGGCGGTACGCTTTATAGCGTTCGCGCGCCAGTTGTTTCAAAGATTCTTCGTAAGGGACAAAGTCTACCACTTCTGTGAAAGCGGTGGCAAAATCTGCAAAGTCTGTGCGCAGGCTAATGAGAATGTCGCGCGCGCTGCTGTTACGCTTTTGCGGCCAGGCAATTTCAACCGGCGCTCCGCCGCGCGGACCTTCGCCCGAGAGGTTATGCGGAACAAAACTCTCCGGCGGGCGGGCCCATAGCGCTTCATCAAGGCGAATCGCCTGCTGCTCATCTTCACAGGCAATCAACACGCGTTTACCCGCGCGCCAACGTTCTGCGGCAATTTCACACACCAGCTGTTCTACGGCGCTGAGGCCGTCCTGATGGGTGTCGTTGTCCAGAAGGTAGAACGTTGCATTCTTCATATGTGGGGCTTCTTGTGCTCATTTTAAATGCTTAAGCCGGGCGGCGGCTGCGCCTTACCCGGCCTGCGGTTTACTGCCGTACCGTGTTACTCGTCGCCGTTAAAACCCGCACGGTTCAACAGGAACTGCGACAGCAGCGCAACCGGACGGCCGGTCGCGCCCTTGGCTTTACCGGAGCGCCATGCAGTGCCGGCGATGTCCAGGTGCGCCCAATTGTATTTACGGGTGAAGCGCGCCAGGAAGCAGCCCGCGGTGATGGCCCCGCCAGGGCGACCGCCGATGTTCGCCATGTCCGCGAAGTTAGACTCCAGCTGTTCCTGGAACTCATCGCCCAGCGGCAGGCGCCACGCGCGGTCCCCAGCCTGTTCAGACGCGCCGATAAGCTCGTGCGCCAGCGGATTGTGGTTCGACATCAGGCCGGTGATGTGGTGGCCCAGCGCAATCACGCAGGCACCGGTCAGGGTGGCAACGTCGATTACCGCTTCAGGGTCGAAGCGCTCAACGTAGGTCAGCACGTCGCACAGCACCAGGCGGCCTTCGGCGTCGGTGTTAAGCACCTCGACGGTCTGGCCTGACATGGTGGTCAGCACGTCGCCCGGACGATAAGCGCGCCCGCCAGGCATGTTTTCGCAGCCAGCCAGCACGCCGACCACGTTGATTGGCAGCTGAAGCTCTGCAACCATGCGCATGACGCCGTATACCGCCGCCGCGCCGCACATGTCGTATTTCATCTCATCCATGCCCTCAGAAGGCTTGATAGAGATACCGCCGGAGTCGAAGGTCAGGCCTTTACCGACGAGCACGATCGGACGCGCATCTTCAGACGGATTCCCTTTGTACTCGATGACCGACATCAGGGATTCGTTCTGAGAGCCGTTACCGACCGCCAGATAAGAGTGCATCCCCAGCTCTTTCATCTGCTGTTCGCCGATAACGCGGGTGATGACGTTTTTGCTGTAGGAGTCAGCCAGCTGGCGCGCCTGAGACGCCAGATAGGCGGCGTTACAGATGTTTGGCGGCATATTGCCGAGATCTTTCGCAGCTTTAATACCGGCAGCAATCGCCAGACCGTGCTGGATGGCGCGCTCGCCGCTGGTCAGCTCGCGACGGGTTGGCACGTTAAAGACCATCTTGCGCAGCGGGCGACGCGGCTCGCTTTTGGTGGTCTTCAGCTGATCGAAGCTGTAGAGGCTCTCTTTTGCGGTTTCGACAGCCTGGCGCACTTTCCAGTACGTGTTGCGGCCCTTAACGTGCAGCTCGGTCAGGAAGCAGACGGCTTCCATCGAACCAGTATCATTCAGTGTATTAATCGTTTTCTGAATAACCTGCTTGTACTGGCGCTCATCAAGCTCACGTTCTTTACCGCAGCCAATCAGCAGAATACGCTCGGACAGGACGTTCGGAACATGGTGCAGCAACAGGGTCTGCCCTGGTTTGCCTTCCAGTTCGCCACGGCGCAGCAGGGCGCTGATATAGCCGTCGCTGATTTTATCGAGCTGCTCGGCGATCGGGGAGAGTCGGCGTGGTTCGAAGACGCCCACAACGATGCAGGCACTCCGCTGTTTCTCCGGGCTACCGCTTTTTACACTGAACTCCATGCACTACGCTCCTGAATCTTAAAGACAACGGCGGCGGCTACGGATAGAATTGAAACCTTTCGTAACTCATGTCCGCCGTTGTGGTGACTTCGTGTTAATCTTACGTTACTACGGTTTCGACACGTCAAAAAATGTCATGAAGCGCGAATCCGCCGGGTTTTTTAATCTTAGCGATGATTTCGACGACTCAAGAGAATAAATGACGTTTAAGCCATGAAACAAGCTAAATTCCTGCATAAGACGAGTTTTAACGGGCGTATTTAAAGTGATAATCATAAGATATCTGGTTCGGGAGACGCTGAAGAGCCAACTGGCGATCCTCTTTATCCTCCTTCTGATCTTTTTCTGTCAGAAGCTGGTCAGGATCCTCGGCGCGGCGGTCGATGGCGAAATCCCAACGAATCTGGTGCTTTCCCTGCTCGGGCTTGGCGTGCCGGAAATGGCGCAGCTGATCCTGCCGTTAAGCCTGTTCCTCGGTTTGCTGATGACGCTGGGTAAGCTCTATACCGAAAGTGAAATCACCGTGATGCACGCCTGCGGCCTCAGTAAAGCCGTACTGGTGAAAGCCGCCATGGTGCTTGCGCTGTTTACGGGCATCGTTGCTGCTGTCAACGTGATGTGGGCAGGGCCGACCTCTTCCCGTCATCAGGATGAAGTGCTGGCAGAAGCGAAAGCGAACCCCGGCATGGCGGCGCTTGCGCAGGGCCAGTTCCAGCAGGCGACCGACGGTAACTCTGTTTTGTTTATCGAAAGCGTTGATGGCAGCCGCTTTAACGATGTGTTTCTTGCTCAGTTGCGCCCGAAAGGCAACGCTCGTCCTTCCGTGGTGGTGGCGGATTCCGGCCAGCTGGCGCAGCGTAAAGATGGCTCTCAGGTTGTCACGCTAAACAAAGGAACGCGTTTCGAAGGCACGGCAATGCTGCGTGACTTCCGCATTACGGATTTCCAGAACTACCAGGCTATTATCGGTCACCAGGCCGTTGCGCTCGATCCTACGGACACCGAGCAGATGGATATGCGCACCTTGTTTAACACCAATACCGATCGTGCGCGTGCCGAGCTGCACTGGCGTATTACGCTGGTATTCACAGTATTTATGATGGCGCTGATGGTCGTGCCGCTGAGCGTGGTCAACCCGCGCCAGGGCCGCGTGCTGTCCATGCTGCCGGCGATGCTGCTGTATCTGGTGTTCTTCCTGCTGCAAACCTCAATCAAGTCTAACGGCGGGAAAGGCAAAATTGACCCGATGATCTGGACCTGGGTCGTGAATGGTTTGTATCTGCTGCTGGCAGTAGGACTCAACTTATGGGACACGGTGCCTGTGCGTCGTATTCGTGCCCGGTTTACGCGTAAAGGAGCCATCTAATGCAGGCGTTTGGCGTACTTGACCGCTATATCGGTAAAACCATTTTTACCACCATCATGATGACGCTGTTTATGCTGGTGTCGCTCTCCGGCATTATCAAATTTGTCGATCAGCTGAAAAAAGCCGGGCAGGGCAGCTACGACGCGCTGGGCGCCGGAATGTATACCCTGCTCAGCGTACCAAAAGATGTGCAGATCTTCTTCCCGATGGCGGCCCTGCTGGGTGCGCTGCTGGGGCTGGGCATGCTGGCACAGCGAAGCGAACTGGTGGTGATGCAGGCGTCGGGCTTTACCCGTATGCAGGTAGCGCTGTCGGTGATGAAAACCGCGATCCCGCTGGTGCTGCTGACCATGGCGATTGGCGAATGGGTTGCGCCGCAGGGCGAACAGATGGCGCGTAACTACCGCGCTCAGGCCATGTACGGTGGTTCACTGCTTTCCACGCAGCAGGGGTTATGGGCCAAAGATGGCCAGAACTTCGTTTATATCGAACGCGTGAAAGGGGATGACGAGCTGGGCGGCGTGAGTATTTATGCCTTTAACGATCAGCGTCGTTTACAGTCCGTGCGCTATGCCGCCTCTGCCAAATTTGATGCGAATAACAAGCTGTGGCGTTTATCGCAGGTTGATGAGTCTAACCTGACCGACCCGAAACAGATCACCGGCTCGCAGACGGTGAGCGGCACCTGGAAAACCAACCTGACCCCGGACAAACTTGGCGTGGTGGCGCTTGACCCGGATGCGCTCTCCATCAGCGGTCTGCATAACTACGTGAAGTATCTGAAATCCAGCGGGCAGGATGCGGGACGTTACCAGCTCAACATGTGGAGCAAAATCTTCCAGCCGCTGTCCGTTGCGGTAATGATGCTGATGGCGCTGTCGTTCATCTTTGGTCCACTGCGTAGCGTGCCGATGGGCGTACGCGTGGTAACCGGTATCAGCTTCGGCTTCGTCTTCTACGTCCTCGATCAGATTTTTGGCCCGCTGACGCTGGTGTATGGCATTCCGCCGATTATCGGTGCGCTGCTGCCGAGCGCCAGCTTCTTCCTGATCAGCCTCTGGATGCTGCTTAAACGTTCCTGATATTTTATTTTCCTCGCTCCCGGCACCCCGGGGGCGAGGCTAATCTCCTGTTTCACCCCGCACTTTTTCTCACAACCTGCAACGCCTCGCTCTGAATTTGAGTATTATTGAGCGATAAAGTCGTGAAGGGATCCTCTATGAAGCAAATTCGAATGCTGGCCCAGTACTACGTAGACCTGATGATGAAGCTCGGGCTGGTGCGTTTTTCCATGCTGCTGGCGCTGGCGCTGGTGGTTCTGGCGATAGTGGTACAGATGGCCGTGACCATGGTCCTGCATGGTCAGGTCGAGAGTATCGACGTGATCCGTTCCATCTTCTTTGGCCTGCTGATCACGCCCTGGGCGGTCTACTTCCTCTCCGTGGTGGTCGAGCAACTGGAAGAATCCCGACAGCGCCTGTCGAGGCTGGTGGAAAAGCTGGAGGAGATGCGCGAGCGCGATCTCAAGCTCAACGTCCAGCTCAAGGACAATATTGCCCAGCTGAATCAGGAAATCTCAGATCGTGAGAAGGCCGAAGCCGAGCGTCAGGCCACGCTGGAGCAGCTCAAAATTGAGATGAAAGAGCGCGAAGTCACGCAGATCCAGCTTGAACAGCAGTCCTCTTTCCTGTGCTCGTTCCTGGATGCCTCTCCGGATCTCGTTTTCTATCGTAATGAAGATAAAGAGTTCTCCGGCTGTAACCGGGCTATGGAACTGTTGACCGGAAAAAGCGAAAAGCAGCTGATCCACCTGAAGCCTCAGGACGTCTATTCCGAAGAGGCGGCGGCAAAAGTGATGGAGACGGATGAAAAGGTGTTCCGTCATAACGTCTCGCTGACCTACGAGCAGTGGCTGGATTATCCCGATGGACGCAAGGCCTGCTTTGAGATCCGCAAAGTGCCTTATTGCGACCGCGTCGGCAAGCGTCATGGCCTGATGGGCTTTGGCCGCGATATCACCGAGCGTAAGCGCTACCAGGACGCGCTGGAGCGCGCCAGCCGTGACAAGACCACCTTCATCTCTACCATCAGCCACGAGCTGCGCACGCCGCTTAACGGCATTGTGGGGCTGAGCCGGATCCTGCTGGATACCGATCTGACCAGCGAGCAGGAAAAATACCTCAAAACGATCCACGTTTCAGCGGTTACGCTGGGGAATATCTTCAATGATATTATCGACATGGATAAGATGGAGCGCCGTAAAGTTCAGCTCGATAACCAGCCTGTTGATTTTACCGGCTTCCTCGCGGATCTGGAGAACCTGTCAGGTTTGCAGGCTCAGCAAAAAGGGCTGAGCTTCGTGATGGAGCCGACGCTGCCGCTGCCGCATAAGGTGGTGACGGACGGCACGCGTCTGCGTCAGATCCTGTGGAACCTCATCAGTAACGCCGTGAAGTTTACCCAGAAGGGGCAGGTTGCGGTGCGCATTCGCTACGACGAAGGGGACATGCTGCACTTTGAAGTTGAGGATTCGGGTATCGGCATTCCTCAGGAGGAGCAGGATAAGATCTTCGCCATGTACTATCAGGTCAAAGACAGCCACGGCGGTAAGCCGGCAACGGGCACGGGTATTGGCCTGGCGGTATCGAAACGGCTGGCGAAAAGTATGGGCGGGGATATCACCGTTGCCAGCCAGCCGGGTAAAGGCTCAACCTTTACGCTTACCATGCACGCGCCTGCCGTAGCTGAAGAGGTGGAAGATACCTTTGAGAACGACGATATGCCGCTGCCAGCCCTGCACGTTCTGCTGGTGGAAGATATTGAGCTGAACGTTATCGTCGCGCGGTCGGTGCTGGAAAAACTCGGCAACAGCGTGGATGTGGCGATGACCGGCAAAGCCGCGCTGGAGATGTTCACGCCGGGCGAGTACGACCTGGTGCTGCTCGATATTCAGCTACCGGACATGACCGGGCTGGATATCTCCCGTGAGCTGACGCGCAAATATGCCCCTGACGAGCTGCCGCCGCTGGTGGCGCTGACCGCGAACGTGCTGAAAGATAAAAAAGAGTACCTCGATGCCGGCATGGACGATGTGCTCAGCAAGCCGCTGGCGGTACCTGCCCTGACGGCGATGATCAAGAAGTTCTGGGATACCTGTGATGAAGAGGAGAGCACCATGACGTCAGTTGACAGCGCCAAAGCCCAAACGATACTGGATACCGCCATGCTGGAGCAGTATATCGATCTGGTGGGACCAAAACTGATCACCGATGGCCTTGCCGTGTTCGAGAAAATGATGCCGGGCTATCTGAACGTACTGGAGTCAAACCTGACGGCGCGTGACCAGAAGGGCATCGTAGAAGAGGGGCATAAAATCAAAGGCGCCGCCGGTTCCGTCGGGTTACGCCATCTCCAGCAGCTGGGCCAGCAGATCCAGTCGCCTGATTTACCTGCCTGGGAAGATAACGTCGGTGATTGGGTTGAGGAGATGAAGCAGGAGTGGCAAAACGATGTGGCGGTGCTGAAAGCCTGGGTCGAGTCCAGAAAAAAATGACCCCGGCTATACCGGGGTGCGCGAATACTGCGCCAACACCAGGGAAATCGTGGCTGCGCCTGATTTTTATGGGTGGTTTTCGCATGGGCGCCGCCTGAAATTTGAGGCCGCACGCAGATAAGATAGCAAATCTTAAACAGTTTGTTACATGAATCAGTGAAATGTGTGAAGCATAGCGTTTTAATCAGAATTTTTAATGTGCTTCAGCGGGTTGCATAGAAGGATCGACAGAATGAAAAAGATTGGTGTCGTGCTGAGCGGATGTGGTGTTTACGACGGGTCAGAGATACATGAGGCCGTATTAACGCTGCTGGCCTTATCCCGTCGGGAGGCTGACGTGATCTGCTTCGCGCCGGATAAAGCTCAGGCAGACGTGATTAATCATCTTACCGGCGAGCCGATGGCCGAAAGCCGTAACGTGCTGGTTGAAGCAGCGCGTATTGTGCGCGGCGACGTTCATCCGCTGGCGCAGGCCGATGCCGCTGAACTCGATGCCCTCATCGTGCCGGGCGGCTTTGGCGCGGCAAAAAACCTGAGCACCTTTGCAGCGGAGGGCGCGGCCTGTCAGGTCGATCCCGATCTGCAAGCGCTTTCGCAGGCGATGCATGCGGCAGGTAAGCCGCAGGGCTTTATCTGCATCGCCCCGGCCATGCTGCCGAAAATTTTTGATTTCCCGCTGCGGCTGACGATCGGAACCGACATCGATACCGCTGAGGTTATCGAGGATATGGGCGGTGAACACGTGCCTTGCCCGGTAGACGACATCGTGGTGGATGAGGATAACAAAATCATCACCACGCCGGCGTATATGCTGGCGCAAACCATCGCCGAGGCTGCCACGGGCATTGAAAAGCTGGTGGACAGAGTGCTGGTTCTTACCGAATGAGCCGTAAATTTACCCCCGCCGGGTGGTTAAAACGGCTTCTGTTGCGGATAGTGATGGTCCTGGCGGTTTTCTGGGGCGGAGGCATTGTGCTGTTCAGCTTCGTGCCCGTCCCGTTTTCCGCCGTGATGGCGGAGCGTCAGGCGAGTGCCTGGCTCTCGGGTGATTTCGGCTACGTTGCCCATTCAGACTGGGTGAGCATGGATGCGATCTCCCCGTGGATGGGGCTGGCGGTCATTGCCGCAGAGGACCAGAAGTTCCCGGAACACTGGGGCTTTGACGTGGCGGCCATCGAAAAGGCGCTTGATCACAACGAGCGCCATGAGAATCGCGTACGCGGCGCGTCGACGCTTTCCCAGCAGACGGCAAAAAACCTGTTCTTATGGGACGGTCGCAGCTGGGTGAGAAAAGGGCTGGAGGCCGGGCTGACGCTGGGGATTGAGACGGTGTGGAGCAAAAAACGGATCCTGACCGTCTATCTGAATATCGCGGAGTTTGGCGACGGCGTTTTTGGGGTCGAAGCCGCGTCGCAGCGCTATTTCGGCAAGCCCGCCAGCAGGCTGACGATGTCCGAAGCGGCGCTGCTTGCCGCCGTTCTGCCGAACCCTATCCGTTTTAAAGCCAGCGCGCCGTCAGGCTACGTGCGTAGCCGCCAGGCGTGGATCATGCGCCAGATGCAGCAGCTAGGTGGGCAAGGCTTTATGGAGAGAAAGGCGTTGATGTAGGGCGGGTACGCGGTGCGTTACCCGCCAGCAAAGCAGACGTTAGTCTTCGTCAAACCCGGCATTAAACAGCGCAATCACCGCCGCCAGCGCCTCTTCTTCCTGCGGGCCGGTGGCTTCAACTTCAATCTGGCGACCTTTGGCAGAATCCAGCATCAGCAGCGCAATCACGCTGTTGGCTTCTGCCTCGGTTCCCTCGTCATTGCGCAGCAGGACTTCAGCATCAAAACCCTGCATCAGCTCAAAAAGCTTCATCGCCGGGCGCGCGTGCATGCCCAGCTTATTGGTGATTTCGACGGTCTGCTTTACGGTCATGTTTTACGTTTTTCCAGCGTGCGATGACGGGACTGGACGTTCTTCCCGCGCGAGCGGAAGTAATCGGCCAGCTGTTCGGCAATGTACACCGAACGATGTTTACCGCCGGTACAGCCAATCGCCACCGTCAGGTAGCTGCGATTGTTTGTTTCCAGCATAGGTAACCATAGCTCAAGGTAGCTTCGCGTCTGGTAGATAAAATTGTGTACTTCTGTGTGTCGGTCAAGGAACGCCGCCACCGGTTTATCCAGGCCGGTCATAGGACGCAGTTTTGGATCCCAGTGCGGGTTCGGCAGGAAACGCACGTCGAAAACGTAATCCGCATCGATAGGAATACCGTGCTTAAAGCCGAAGGATTCAAACACCATCGTCAGTTCGCGCTCGCGCTTGCCGAGTAAACGGGTACGCAGCATTTCCGCCAGTTCATGGACGGACATTTCAGAGGTGTCGACAATCAAATCGGCGCGGGAGCGCAGCGGCTCCAGCAGATCGCTCTCTTTATCAATGGCGCTTTCCAGCGACAGATTTTTACTCGAAAGCGGGTGCAAGCGACGCGTATCGCTGTAGCGGCGGATCAGCGTATTGCGGTCAGCATCAAGGAACAGTAGCTGAGGCGAGAAATAATCTGGCAGGTTGTTCATCGCCTGCTCGAAGATCTCCGGTGATTCCGGCATGTTACGAACGTCGATACTGACGGCGGCAGAGATTTGTCTGTCCGCAAGCGTTCGCGCCAGGTCAGGTAACAACACTACCGGTAGGTTATCTACACAGTAAAAACCCATGTCTTCCAGCGCGCGCAGGGCCACGGACTTTCCGGATCCCGAACGACCGCTGACGATCATCAGCACCATATTCCGTTTCTCCTCAGGGCAGCAGTTCTGAAAGCCATCTCCCGATTATGCCTCATCCTGATTGCCTTCTGCTTCAGTGATAATTTGATAGAGCTCCTCATCACTTTGCGCGGAGCGCAGACGGCGACAAATGGTTTTATCCGCCAGACGTTTGGCAACCAGCGACAGCGTGTGCAGGTGGGTTTTGGTCTGATCAGCTGGAACCAGCAGCGCGAAGAGCAGATCGACAGGCTGGTTATCGATAGCGTCGAAGGCAATCGGCGTTTCCAGTTGCACAAACACGCCCACGGCACGCAGCGTATCTTCTTCCAGCTTGCCATGCGGGATCGCAATGCCGTTGCCGATGCCGGTACTGCCCATTTTTTCGCGGGTCAGAATGGCTTCAAACACGATCTGCGGCGGCAGACCCAGCTGTTTTGCGGCCAGTTCACTGATAATTTCCAGCGCACGTTTTTTGCTCTGGCAGTGAACGCCACTGCGGGTACATTCCTGGTTAAGGACGTTGCTCAGTTGAAGAGCGGAATCGTTGTTTATCATAATTTCACCTAAGCGCTAACCGTACAAATGGCCTGTTGTGTTTCACAACAGGCCGTCCTGCACCCGTTAACTGCCCGGACAATTAGTGTTGTTTCAGTTTATCTTTATGTTTATTGAGCTGTCGCGCAAGCTTATCAATCAAGCCGTCGATAGCCGCGTACATGTCTTGCCCTTCCGCACTGGCATGGAGTTCCCCTCCGTTGACGTGCAGGGTCGCATCCGAGATATGAGTCACTTTCTCCACTTTCAACACAACGTAGACCTGATTGATTCTCTCGAAATACTGCTCAAGTTTCGCGAACTTCGCGTTCACAAAATCGCGTAAAGCCTCAGTAATCTCGACGTTGTGTCCGGTGATATTGAGCTGCATAGTGTCTTCCTTATCGGTTGTGTCAAACCAGTTGTTTACGCTGGTTAGACGGCGGAATGGATAAAGACTCTCGATACTTCGCGACAGTACGACGTGCCACCATGATACCCTGATCGGACAGCATGGTGGTTAACTTACTGTCACTTAGTGGCTTCGCGGGGTTCTCCGCGGCGATCAACTTCTTCACCAGTGCGCGAATGGCCGTTGACGAGGCTTCGCCGCCGCCTTCGGTACTCACGTGGCTGGAGAAGAAATACTTAAGCTCAAAAATGCCGCGTGGACTGTGCAGATACTTTTGCGTGGTCACGCGGGAAATGGTTGATTCATGCATCTCGACGGCCTGGGCAATGTCTGCCAGCACCATCGGTTTCATAAACTCTTCGCCCTGTTCAAAGAAGGCCTGCTGTTGTTCAACAATACAGCGGCTGACGCGCAGCAGCGTGTCGTTACGGCTCTCCAGACTCTTGATCAGCCAGCGTGCTTCCTGCAGGTTGCTGCGGATGTACTGATTATCGGCATCGTTACGCGCGCTGGTGCACATGGAGGCGTACTGCTGGTTGATTTGCAGGCGAGGAATACTGTCGGAGTTCAGTTCAACGACCCAGCGGCCGTTGTGTTTTCTCACCAGCACATCAGGAATGACATACTCCGGCTCGCTGGTCTGAATCGACTGCCCCGGACGCGGATCGAGCGACTGGATCAGGTTCACCGCTTCCTTCAGCACCTCTTCTTTCAGGCGCGTGACGCGCATCAGCGTGCGGAAGTCGTGATTCGCCAGCAGATCCAGATGATCGCTGATAATGAGCCGCGCTTCGTCAATCCACGGCGTCTCTTTGGCAAACTGCGAGAGCTGGATCAGAAGGCAGTCGCGCAGATCTTTTGCGGCGACGCCAATCGGGTCGAAACGCTGAACGCGTTTCAGAACGGCTTCGATCTCTTCCAGTTCAATCTCGTCGTCGCCGATGCTTTCCAGAATATCGTCCAGCGTCACGGTCAAATAGCCCGTGTCGTCAACGGCATCGACAATCGAGGTGGCAATCGCGCGATCGGTATCGGAGAAAGGGGTCAGCTCTACCTGCCACATCAGGTAGTCCTGAAGTGACTGGGTGGTTTCGCCCTGATAGACCGGAAGTTCATCGTCCTGATAGTCTGCACGCGTACCGGAAGGAGTGCCTGCGGTGTAGATTTCATCCCAGCTGGCGTCCAGCGGCAGCTCGTCCGGCATCTCTTTTTGTTCGAGCGCGTCGACGGTATCGAGCGTTTCAGTGTCCTGCGTTTGCTGGGTATCTACCTCGTCATGAAGATCGGTTTGCTCCAGCAGCGGATTGCTGTCCAGCGCTTGCTGGAGCTCCTGCTGGAGTTCTAACGTGGACAACTGCAACAGACGGATCGCCTGCTGTAGCTGCGGCGTCATTGCCAGTTGCTGGCTGAGCCTTAATTGCAAACCTTGCTTCATGTTCAGCGCGTTTTTCTCCGGTTCGGCGTGATTTAACCTCTACCCTATCAGAGTCTGAAGTCTTCCCCAAGGTACACGCGCTTAACATGCTCATCTTCGAGGATTTGCTGCGGCGTACCGTGGGCAATCAGATGGCCCTGGCTCACGATGTAGGCGCGTTCACAGACGGCCAGCGTTTCACGAACGTTGTGGTCCGTGATCAGTACGCCAAGCCCGCTGTCGCGCAGATGCTCAATGATGCGTTTGATATCAATAACGGAGATGGGGTCAACGCCCGCAAAAGGTTCATCCAGCAGGATGAATTTCGGGTTTGCTGCCAGGGCGCGCGCAATCTCGACGCGGCGGCGTTCACCGCCAGACAGCGCCTGACCGAGGCTATCGCGCAGGTGTTCGATATGGAACTCTTCCATCAGCTCGTTCGCACGGTCAGTGCGCTGCTCGTTGGTCAGATCGTCACGGATCTGCAACACGGCCATCAGGTTATCGAAGACGCTTAAGCGGCGGAAAATGGATGCTTCCTGCGGAAGATAGCCGATGCCGCGGCGCGCGCGGGCATGCAGCGGCAGCAGGCTGATGTCTTCATCATCGATGATGATGTTGCCGGCGTCACGCGGAACAATGCCTACCACCATGTAGAAGGTGGTGGTCTTGCCCGCACCGTTAGGACCAAGCAAACCCACAATTTCGCCGGAGTTGACGGTCAGACTGACATCTTCGACGACGCGGCGGCCCTTATACGCTTTCGCGAGGTTTTTTGCAGTTAATGTTGCCATAGCGAATTAGTTACTCTTTTTCTGTGCCGGAGCCTGACCGTTGTTTTTGTCCTGCAACTGCGAAGGAACAAGCACGGTGGTGACGCGTTTGCCTTTCTCGCTGGAGGCCTGCATTTTCTGCTCTTTCACCAGATAGGTGATCTTGTCGCCTTTGATATTGCTGTCCAGCTGTTCCAGGTAAGCATTACCGGTAAGGATGACCAGGTCCTTCGCCAGCTCATAGTGCATATGCGAGGCATGGCCTTTTACCGGCTTGCCGTTATCCTGCATCTGGTAGAAGGTGGCCGGATTACCATAACCATCAATAATTTCTTTGCCCTGCTCGCCGCCCGGACGGGTCACGACAACTTTGTCGGCATTGATTTTAATGGTGCCCTGGGTCACAACGACGTTGCCGGTGAAGGTGACGACGTTACCCTGCATATCCAGAGACTGCGTATCAGATTCAATATGAATCGGCTGTTCGGTATCGCCAGTCACAGCAAGCGCGGGAAGACTGGCCGCCAGCAGCGCGCTGGCGATAACAACTTTAAGGCTGAGTTTGTTTGTTTTGAATTTCATAGGAGGTTCTAACCTTTTCAATCAGCTCGGCGTTTTTGCTGCGTAAGTTCCCGCGCATTCTTAGACCGCTGGAATTAAATGTTGTGCCATACAGGGTGACTAAATCCTGCGACGTGACATCCTGGGTGACCAGGTTGATCTGGGCGTTATCCGTCGTAATTTTGCGCAACTGAGCGTCCGCAGTCAGGGCGTTGACTTCAACGTGACCATACAGATAGAGCATACGGTCATTCGTCAGTTTTGCCCGGTCAGACTTGATTGACCACGTCGGCACTTTGTCCGTATCAAAGGTGGTCAGGACCGGCTGGGTAAACCACGAGGTGCCGTCATCTGAAAAATATTCTACATGCTGAGCAATCAGGCGATAGTTCAGCGCGCCTTCGGGGCTATAGACCACGGTATCGCTGTGATCGCTTTTGTAGGTAGGGTCACTCGTGTTGACCACGTCCGTTTGCGCATCATCGCGGTCGGCGAGGTTCACGCCAATCAGTATCAGGACGGCAAGCGAAAGCAGAATGATAACCCAACGTCTGGTTTTACTCATATCGATTGCCCTTTCGCCTCATCAAGCTTGCCCTGCGCCAGCAGAAGCAGATCGCAGACTTCACGGACGGCACCACGGCCACCCTGAATATGGGTAACATAATCAGCACGCGGGATCAGCAACGGGTGCGCGTCAGCCACGGCGATGCTCAGACCGACCTCCGCCATTACCGGCCAGTCGATCAAATCATCCCCGACGTACGCCACATTCTCTGGCGCAATAGCCAGTTTTCCCAGCAGGTCCCGGAAGGCAACCATCTTATCAGATTGCCCCTGATAGAGATGAGTAATGCCCAGCGTTTCACACCGATCCTCTACCAGTTTAGCCTTCCGCCCGGTGATGATCGCCACGTCAATGCCGGAGGTGAGCGCACAGCGGATACCGTAACCGTCACGAACGTTAAAGGCTTTCAGCTCTTCGCCGTTATTGCCCATATAAATCAGACCGTCGGAGAGCACGCCGTCCACATCGAGGATCAGCAGACGGATATTTTCCGCCTTTGCCATCATGTGGGCGCTCACCGGGCCATAACAGGTTGCAAGGGATGCACCCGCATTACTCATTGTCTTATCCTTCATTACACTACGCCTGCGCGCAGCAGATCATGCATATGTACCACACCCAGCAGTTGGTCGCCATCGGCAACCATCACTGAGGTAATATGGCGGGACTGCATCAGGTTCAGCACATCTACCGCCAGCGTGCCCGGACGGACGCGGATCCCGCCAGGCGTCATCACATCAGCGATGCCCAGCGTGCGGACATCCACTCCCATATCGAACACCCGGCGCAGGTCACCGTCGGTGAAGATGCCCTGAATCTTCATCAGATCGTCGCAGATTACCGTCATACCCAGATTTTTACGGGTGATCTCCAGTAACGCATCGCGCAGAGAGGCCTCTTTGCTGACGTGCGGGATTTCATCGCCGGTGTGCATAATATCGTTAACCCGCAGCAGCAGTTTGCGCCCGAGCGCGCCGCCAGGGTGAGAAAGGGCGAAATCTTCTGGCGTGAAGCCCCGGGCTTCCAGCAGCGCAACGGCAAGGGCATCGCCCATCACCAGCGCGGCGGTCGTGCTGGAGGTAGGCGCCAGCCCCAGCGGACACGCTTCTTTAGGCACCTTCACGCAAAGGTGGATATCCGCCGCGCGGGCCATGCTGCTTTCCGGGCGGCTGGTCATGCAAATCAGCGGCACCTGAAGGCGCTTGAGCACCGGGATCAGCGCCAGGATTTCATTCGATTCCCCGGAGTTGGACAGGGCGATAACCACGTCCTGCGGCGTAACCATGCCCAGATCACCGTGCGCCGCCTCACCCGGGTGCACGAAGAATGACGAGGTGCCGGTACTGGCAAACGTCGCCGCCATCTTGCGCCCAATATGGCCGGACTTACCCATCCCCATCACCACGACTTTACCGGCACAGTAGAACATCTTCTCACAGGCCAGACTAAAATCCTGATTAATGTACTGATCTAACTGCGCCAGACCTTCACGTTCAATCTCCAGAACGTCTTTGCCTGCTTTCTGAAAGTCAAAACCCGGCTGCAATTCTATTTGCGACATAATGCGTTTCCGTTTACCCAGAGAGAAGAGGCGAGAGCCAGTACAGCATCGCCATCCATACGATAAATCCACCCGTCAGCAGCGCGCCTGCGCCTTTGCCAATCTGCTCTTTTCGCCGCCAGCAGAGCAGGGCGAAAATTACGCTGACCAGCAGCATCACACCGTAATCGCGCGTGAAGACCATCGGGTTAAACGGCCCCGGCGAGATTAGCGCCGGCAGCCCCGTCACGATCGCGATATTGAAAATATTCGAGCCGATAATATTGCCGATGGCGATATCATCTTCCCCTTTACGCGCTCCGGCGATGGCGGTGGCCAGCTCGGGCAGGCTGGTGCCGATGGCAATCACCGTCAGACCGATTGTCAGTTCGCTCATCGCAAACGCGTTCGCCAGCACCGTTGCGTTGTCGACGACCATCCGCGTGGCCATCGGCATGATGATCAGCGCCACGCCCAGCCACAGCAGGGCGACGGGTAAGGTGCCCTCCCGGGGCAGCTCGGCGAGATGCTCACGCGTGAGGCTATCGTTGCCCTGTTTTTCCGCCAGGCGAGCGATTTTAACGCTATAAAGTAACCAGATCCCGGCCAGGGCGAGGAGGAATATACCGTCTCCGACGCTCAGTATCCCGTCGTAAAGCACGCAGCCTGCCAGCAGACTGACGACTAACATTAGCGGCAATTCGCGGCGCAAAACATCAGAATGCACGCGAAATGGATGGAGTAATGCGGCTAAGCCTAAAATCAGTAATATATTGACGATGTTAGAGCCAATCGCGGTACCAATAGCGAGGTCGACCTGGCCATGCAGCGATGCTGAAACAGAAACGATGATTTCAGGAAGCGAAGTGCCTACACTAACCACCGTCATCCCAATAATGATGGGCGGCATGCCGATGAGTCGACAGAGAATTGATGCGGCAAAGACCAAACGGTCAGCACTGTAGACCACCAACAGTAAACCAATTATTAACAGTGCTGTTGCTAAAAGCATCAAAAGTCCTTTCTTCAGGTATACTCGCTGGTCCACTGCGCACGAATATTGGCGCCAGATGAAGTCTGAGACGTAACGAATTCCTAATTTTGACTTTATGCGCCGGAAAAGTAAAACAAATGCCAGCTTTAGCTAACCCCAATAGCGAATATTCTGTAAAAATGCGGGGTTTAGGGCTGATTTACGCTTCATGCCAGCCGTGAAGCAAGGTAAGAAAGGAACCATAAATGAGCCAAACGATGGCGAATATAGTCGATGTCCGGGGCGTCAGTTTTTCTCGCGGCAACCGGTTAATATTTGATGATATTTCGCTGACCGTGCCGCGTGGTAAAATCACCGCCATCATGGGGCCGTCAGGGATCGGTAAAACGACGTTGCTGCGTCTTATCGGTGGGCAAATCCCCCCTGATAGCGGCGAAATACTCTTCGACGGCGAAAACGTCCCGGAGATGTCTCGCTCGCGCCTCTACACGGTTCGCAAACGGATGAGCATGCTCTTTCAGTCGGGCGCGCTGTTCACTGACATGAACGTTTTTGACAACGTGGCCTATCCATTGCGCGAGCACACCCATCTTCCGCCTGCGCTGCTGCAAAGCACGGTGATGATGAAGCTTGAAGCCGTAGGGCTGCGGGGCGCTGCGAAGCTTATGCCGTCTGAACTCTCGGGTGGGATGGCGCGCCGCGCCGCGCTGGCGCGCGCTATTGCACTGGAACCCGATCTCATCATGTTCGACGAACCGTTCGTCGGGCAGGACCCTATCACCATGGGCGTGCTGGTGAAGTTAATTTCAGAGCTGAACAGCGCCCTTGGAGTCACCTGCGTGGTGGTTTCTCACGACGTGCCGGAAGTGCTGAGCATTGCTGATTACGCCTACATTGTGGCTGATAAAAAGATCGTCGCCCACGGCAGCGCCCAGGCGTTGCAGGAGAATGGCGATCCGCGCGTGCGGCAGTTCCTGGACGGCATCGCGGACGGGCCTGTGCCTTTCCGCTATCCGGCGGGTGACTATCATGACGATTTACTGGGAATAGGGAGTTAAGCCACTCATGCTGTTAAATGCGTTGGCTGGTCTTGGACACCGTGGCCTAAAAACCATCAGTACGTTCGGGCGTGCCGGATTAATGTTGTTCAACGCGCTGGTGGGCAAGCCGGAGTTCCGCAAGCACGCGCCGTTGCTGGTGCGGCAGCTTTATAACGTCGGCGTTTTGTCGATGCTTATCATCATCGTGTCGGGCCTGTTTATCGGCATGGTGCTGGGGTTGCAGGGGTATCTGGTGCTGACTACCTACAGCGCGGAAACCAGCCTTGGCATGCTGGTGGCGCTCTCGCTGCTGCGTGAGCTTGGGCCGGTCGTGGCCGCGCTGCTGTTCGCCGGTCGCGCCGGGTCGGCGCTGACGGCGGAAATCGGCCTGATGCGCGCAACCGAGCAGCTCTCCAGCATGGAGATGATGGCGGTCGATCCGCTGCGCCGGGTCATCTCTCCGCGCTTCTGGGCCGGGGTAATCTCCTTACCGTTACTGACTATCCTGTTTGTGGCGGTAGGTATCTGGGGAGGCGCGCTGGTTGGCGTTAACTGGAAAGGGATTGACGCCGGATTCTTCTGGTCTGCCATGCAGGACGCTATCGACCTGCGGATGGACTTGATTAACTGTCTGATCAAGAGCGTGGTTTTCGCTGTGACGGTTACCTGGATTGCGTTGTTTAACGGTTATGATGCCATTCCAACGTCGGCGGGCATTAGCCGTGCAACGACACGTACTGTTGTACATTCGTCGCTGGCCGTTTTGGGTCTGGATTTTGTGCTCACCGCACTGATGTTTGGGAATTGAGTTCATGCAAACGAGAAAAAATGAAATTTGGGTCGGCGTGTTTCTGCTTCTGGCGCTGCTGGCCGCGCTGTTTATCTGCCTGCGTGCGGCGGACATTACCTCTGTCCGCACCGAGCCGACGTACCGCATCTACGCGACCTTCGATAACATCGGCGGCCTCAAGGCGCGCTCACCGGTTCGTATTGGTGGCGTCGTTATCGGCCGGGTCTCAGACATTACGCTGGATGAGAAAACCTATCTGCCGCGCGTCGCGATGGATATTGAAGAGCGCTACAACCACATTCCGGACACCAGCTCGCTTTCCATCCGCACTTCCGGCCTGCTGGGGGAGCAATACCTGGCCCTTAACGTTGGTTTTGAAGATCCTGAGCTGGGAACGACTATCCTTAAAGACGGTAGCGTAATCCAGGATACCAAGTCAGCGATGGTGCTGGAAGATATGATTGGTCAGTTCCTTTACAACAGTAAAGGGGATGATAAAAAGTCTGACGATGCCCCTGCGCAGAGTGAAGACCACACCAACGTCGAACCGACGCCAGGCGCGACGAATTAATTTCAGGAGAAGTCCATGTTTAAACGACTGTTAATGGTTGCCATGCTGGTCATTGCCCCTCTTACCGCGGCGCACGCTGCGGATCAGAGCAATCCGTACAAGCTGATGAATGAGGCCGCGAAGAAAACCTTCGACCGTCTTAAAAATGAACAGCCTAAAATCCGCTCTAACCCTGACTATCTGCGCGATGTGGTAGACCAGGAGCTGCTGCCGTACGTGCAGATCAAATATGCGGGCGCGCTGGTGCTGGGGCGTTACTACAAAGATGCGACCCCGGCGCAGCGTGAGGCTTACTTTGCCGCGTTCCGTGAATACCTGAAGCAGGCTTACGGCCAGGCGCTGGCGATGTACCACGGCCAGACCTATCAGATTGCCCCTGAACAGCCGCTGGGCGATGCCACCATCATTCCTATCCGCGTAACGATCGTCGATCCAAACGGCCGCCCACCGGTTCGTCTGGACTTCCAGTGGCGTAAGAACAGCCAGACCGGGAACTGGCAGGCGTACGACATGATCGCCGAAGGCGTCAGCATGATCACCACTAAACAGAACGAGTGGAGCGATCTGCTGCGCACCAAAGGCATTGATGGCCTGACTGCACAGCTTCAGTCTATCTCTCGTCAGAAAATTACGCTGGACGAGAAGAAGTAATGTCGCAGCAACTTAGCTGGGCGCGCGACGGCGAGACGCTGGCGCTGACGGGGGAGCTGGATCAGGATCTGCTTAACCCGCTGTGGGAGGCTCGCCATAACGCGATGCAGGGCGTGACGCGGATTGACTTACATGGCGTCACGCGGGTGGATACCGCCGGTATTGCCCTGCTGGCGCATCTGGTTGCCACGGGTAAGAAGCAGGGGAGCAACGTTACCCTGGCGGGGGTAAGCGATAACGTCGTTACCCTTGCAAAGCTTTACAATTTGCCTGAGGACGTATTACCTCGCTAACTTTTTCAGTACGTTACTTCCGAAAGCCCCGTCAGTTTACTCGTCGGGGCTTTTTGCTTGTTTAAGACCGCGTCACTTTGCTCTAAGATGTTGGGCTTGTTTTCACTATCAGATGATGTAGACCCCATGGAAAATAATGAAATCCAGACTGTGCTGATGAATGCACTCTCCCTTCAGGAAGCCCACGTCTCTGGCGATGGCAGTCACTTCCAGGTTATTGCTGTGGGTGAGATGTTCGACGGAATGAGTCGCGTGAAGAAACAGCAGGCTGTGTACGCGCCGCTGATGGAATATATTGCGGATAACCGCATCCACGCCCTGTCGATTAAAGCGTTCACCCCACAGGAGTGGGCTCGCGATCGCAAACTAAACGGTTTTTGAGCTGAGGGCGAAACGCCCGCAGCACGGTTGAATTTATAAGAGAGCAAACGATGGATAAATTTCGTGTACAGGGACCAACGCGTCTCCAGGGCGAAGTCACAATTTCTGGCGCTAAAAACGCCGCGCTGCCCATTCTTTTCGCTGCGCTGCTCGCAGAAGAGCCGGTAGAGATCCAGAACGTACCGAAGCTGAAAGATATCGACACGACCATGAAGTTGCTCGGCCAGTTGGGCACCAAAGTGGAGCGTAACGGTTCCGTCTGGATCGATGCCAGCAACGTGAACAACTTCTCAGCACCGTATGAGCTGGTGAAAACCATGCGCGCATCCATCTGGGCGCTTGGCCCGCTGGTGGCACGTTTCGGTCAGGGACAGGTTTCACTGCCGGGCGGTTGTGCCATCGGCGCGCGTCCGGTCGATCTGCACATCTTCGGCCTGGAAAAGCTGGGCGCAGAGATCAAGCTGGAAGAGGGTTACGTTAAGGCGTCCGTGAATGGCCGTCTGAAAGGCGCGCACATCGTCATGGACAAGGTGAGCGTGGGCGCAACGGTCACCATCATGTCGGCTGCTACGCTGGCGGAAGGCACCACCATCATCGAAAACGCCGCACGCGAGCCTGAAATCGTTGATACCGCGAACTTCCTGGTGGCGCTGGGTGCGAAAATTAGCGGACAGGGTACTGACCGCATTACCATCGAAGGCGTTGAGCATCTGGGTGGCGGCGTGTATCGCGTACTGCCAGACCGTATCGAAACCGGTACCTTCCTGGTGGCCGCGGCTATTTCTGGCGGTAAAATTGTCTGCCGCAATGCACAGCCTGATACGCTGGATGCTGTTCTGGCTAAACTGCGCGATGCGGGTGCGGATATTGAAATCGGTGAAGACTGGATCAGCCTGGACATGCATGGCCAGCGTCCTAAAGCCGTTAATGTGCGCACTGCGCCACACCCGGCATTCCCGACGGACATGCAGGCGCAGTTTACCCTGCTGAACCTGGTGGCTGAAGGCACGGGCTTTATCACGGAAACCATCTTCGAAAACCGTTTCATGCACGTACCGGAACTGATCCGTATGGGTGCGCATGCTGAAATCGAAAGCAATACGGTAATCTGTCACGGCGTTGAAAAACTGTCCGGTGCGCAGGTCATGGCGACCGATCTGCGCGCGTCTGCGAGTCTGGTACTGGCAGGCTGCATTGCGGAAGGCACTACCGTTGTCGATCGTATCTACCACATCGATCGTGGTTACGAGCGTATCGAAGACAAACTGCGCGCGCTGGGTGCAAATATTGAGCGTGTGAAGGGCGAGTAATCTTTCCGGCACCCCCCTGCCAGACCAGGCCGGGGGATTGCTGTTCCTGCCAGTCCGGGTGCATCAGTCCTGATGTGCTTTCTTCACTTTGCTCTGGCGCATCATGCGCGTTCTGTCGATAAATTCATGGGTAACGGGATCGTGGTAGCGTGACGGCCAGATTATCCATGGATGCGTTTCCAGCGCCGTTGCGATAATCAGCTCCCCCTTCGGCCATGGGCGGGTCAGCGCGTTTGCCAGCGTCGACGAGCTCAACCCATTACGACGTGATTCGGCAGCCAGCGATGTCCCTTTTTTACGCAGCGCCGCAATAATGTCAGCAGAATGCCAGTCGATGAATTTTGTATCCATAATGCTGTCCTTGTGTTCGTTATCGTCCACGCCTTTTCGTGTGAAAAGACAGCATTACTATACCCACTTCGAACATGCGATTTAAAAAGTTCATGTTACGAGAAGCAATATTCAGAATAAGGCACGGCTTTATGCATGCGGCCTGTAACCGGATGAATTTACACGAATATGGAATTTACTGGAGCATACTAAAATCTCCCTGCGGGGCGCAGGGAGAGGAGGGAGGAATTAACGATCGCGCTGAACGGCGATGTGAGCAAGGCCTATAAGCGCATCACGCCACGGGCTGTCAGGGATCACCTGAATCGCGGCGATGGCTTTATCCGCTTCTTCTTCAGCACGCTGACGCGTCCATTCCAGCGAGCCGCAGATTGCCATTGTTTCCAGTACTGGTTCCAGAAGATGGCGACCATTTCCCTGCTCGATTGCTTCACGGATCATCTGCGCCTGTTCCGGCGTGCCATTGCGCATGGCGTGGAGCAGCGGCAGCGTTGGTTTGCCTTCGTTCAGGTCATCACCGACGTTTTTGCCGAGCGTTTCGCCGTCTGCGCTGTAGTCCAGCAGATCATCGATCAGCTGGAACGCCGTGCCGAGGTAACGGCCGTAGTCCTGAAGGCCTTTTTCCTCCGCTTCGCTACAGCCTGCCAGAATGCCAGAGCACTGCGCGGCCGCTTCAAACAGGCGCGCGGTTTTGCTGTAAATCACGCGCATGTAGTTTTCTTCGGTGATGTCCGGGTCGTTGACGTTCATCAGCTGCAGGACTTCACCCTCAGCAATAACGTTGACGGCCTCTGACATCACTTCCAGCACCTTCAGCGAGCCCAGGCTGGTCATCATCTGGAAGGCGCGGGTATAGATAAAATCCCCCACCAGGACGCTTGCCGCATTGCCAAACGCCGCGTTGGCGGTGGCTTTACCGCGGCGCATGTCCGACTCATCCACAACGTCGTCGTGAAGCAGGGTGGCGGTGTGGATAAATTCGATCAGCGCTGCGATCGTGACGTGAGCATTTCCCTGATAGCCAACCGCGCGAGCGGCCAGAATGGCAATCATCGGACGAATGCGTTTGCCGCCGCCGCTGACGATGTAATAGCCCAACTGATTGATCAGCTGAACGTCAGAGTTGAGTTGCTCCAGGATTGCTGCATTTACACCCGCCATATCTTGCGCGGTTAACTCATTGATTTTTTCTAAATTCATCGCAAAAGCCGGGCTTTTTATCCTGTTTATCCCACACGATATGGGTTCACAAAGGGTTTCGGTTTATAAATAGTATTGCTGATTGTACTGAAAAAACGGCGCAGATAAACGTTACCGTACGTGTTGTGTTTTTTTTCTTCATGTATTGATGCTAGCACTTGTCAAAGGCTCGCGTTTTGCGTAATATTCGCGCCCTATTGTGAATATTTATAGCGCACTCTGAATCATACGAGGATGTGCGCGGAAGCGGAGTTTATATGTACGCGGTTTTCCAAAGTGGTGGTAAACAACACCGAGTAAGCGAAGGTCAGACCGTTCGCCTGGAAAAGCTGGACATCGCAACTGGCGAATCTGTTGAGTTCGCTGAAGTTCTGATGATCGCAAACGGTGAAGAAGTCAAAATCGGCGTTCCTTTCGTTGATGGCGGCGTTATCAAAGCTGAAGTTGTTGCTCACGGTCGTGGCGAGAAAGTTAAAATCGTTAAGTTTCGTCGTCGTAAACACTATCGTAAGCAGCAGGGCCACCGTCAGTGGTTCACTGATGTGAAAATTACTGGCATCAGCGCCTAAGACCTGAGGAGAGATTTAAATGGCACATAAAAAGGCTGGCGGCTCCACACGTAACGGTCGCGATTCAGAAGCTAAACGCCTGGGCGTTAAGCGTTTCGGTGGCGAATCCGTTCTGGCGGGTAGCATCATCGTTCGTCAGCGTGGCACCAAGTTCCGCGCGGGTACCAACGTAGGTTGCGGTCGTGACCACACTCTGTTTGCTAAAGCAGACGGTAAAGTGAAATTTGAAGTTAAAGGCCCGAACAACCGTAAATACATCAGCATCGTTGCTGAGTAAGGTTTTCTCGGTCCGGTAACGGATTAAAGCCCCGCAACGTGTTGCGGGGCTTTTTACATTGGAAACCCGGAAAATTTTCTGTAGGGAAAACGGGCATGAAGCAGCAGGCCGGCATTGGTATTCTTTTGGCGCTCACCACCGCAATGTGCTGGGGTGCGCTGCCAATTGCAATGAAGCAGGTACTCGAAGTGATGGAGCCGCCTACGGTGGTGTTTTATCGCTTCCTGATGGCAAGCATCGGCCTGGGCGCCATTCTGGCTGTCAAAGGTAAGCTGCCACCGCTGCGCATCTTCCGTAAGCCGCGCTGGCTGGTGTTACTGGCTATCGCGACGGGCGGTCTGTTCGGTAACTTCATCCTGTTCAGCTCTTCCCTGCAATATCTTAGCCCCACGGCGTCACAGGTGATTGGTCAGCTTTCACCGGTCGGCATGATGGTCGCCAGCGTATTCATCCTCAAGGAGAAGATGCGCGGGACGCAGATTATCGGGGCAAGCATGCTGCTTTGCGGTCTGGTGATGTTCTTTAACACCAGCCTGATCGAGATATTCACCCGCCTGACGGATTACACCTGGGGTGTGATTTTTGGGGTGGGTGCAGCAACGGTCTGGGTGAGTTATGGCGTCGCGCAAAAGGTGTTATTGCGCCGTCTTGCCTCACAGCAGATCCTCTTTTTGCTGTACACTTTGTGTACACTGGCATTATTGCCGTTAGCGAAGCCGGGTGTTATCGCCCAGCTCAGCGACTGGCAGCTGGCGTGTCTCATTTTTTGTGGGCTTAACACGCTGGTCGGTTATGGCGCGCTGGCCGAAGCAATGGCGCGCTGGCAGGCAGCACAGGTGAGCGCCTTAATCACGCTTACCCCGCTGTTTACGCTGTTATTTTCAGATTTGTTATCAATGGCCTGGCCCGATGTCTTCGTCAAGCCGATGCTCAACCTGTTGGGCTATCTCGGTGCGTTTGTCGTGGTTGCGGGCGCGATGTATTCCGCCATTGGTCATCGTCTCTGGGGACGTTGGCGCAAAAATGAAGCGGTCCCCGCTCAGGCGAATGAGTTACGGAGAGTAAAATGAAGTTTGTTGATGAAGCGACGATTCTGGTCGTGGCAGGTGATGGCGGTAACGGTTGTGTAAGCTTCCGCCGTGAAAAATATATTCCTCGTGGCGGCCCTGACGGCGGTGACGGTGGAGACGGTGGTGACGTGTGGCTGGAGGCGGATGAGAACCTCAACACGCTGATCGACTACCGTTTCGAAAAATCTTTCCGCGCCGAGCGTGGCCAGAACGGCCAGAGCCGCGACTGTACCGGTAAACGCGGTAAAGACGTGACGATCAAAGTGCCGGTGGGTACGCGTGTGATCGACCAGGGCACGGGCGAAACCATGGGTGATATGACCAAACACGGTCAACGCCTGATGGTGGCGAAAGGCGGCTGGCACGGTCTGGGCAACAGCCGTTTCAAATCCTCCGTTAACCGTACCCCGCGTCAAAAGACAATGGGTACCCCGGGCGATAAGCGCGATCTGCAGCTGGAACTGATGCTGCTGGCAGACGTGGGCATGCTGGGTATGCCAAATGCCGGTAAGTCGACGTTTATCCGCGCTGTCTCTGCTGCGAAACCAAAAGTGGCGGACTATCCGTTTACGACGCTGGTTCCGAGCCTCGGCGTTGTCCGTATGGATAACGAGAAGAGCTTCGTGGTGGCTGACATCCCGGGTCTGATTGAAGGCGCAGCAGAAGGCGCTGGCCTGGGTATTCGCTTCCTGAAGCACCTTGAGCGCTGCCGCGTCCTGCTGCACCTCATTGATATCGATCCAATCGACGGCTCCGATCCGGTTGAAAACGCCCGGATCATCATCGGCGAGCTGGAAAAATACAGTGAGAAACTGGCGGATAAACCACGCTGGCTGGTCTTCAACAAGATCGACCTGATGGACAAAGCGGAAGCCGAAGCGAAAGCTAAAGCGATCGCTGAAGCGATGGGCTGGGAAGATAAGTACTATCTGATCTCTGCCGCGAGCCAGGTTGGCGTGAAGGATCTCTGCTGGGATGTGATGACCTTTATCATCGAAAACCCGGTGGTTCAGGCGGAAGAAGCGAAACAGCCGGAAAAAGTCGAATTCATGTGGGATGACTACCACCGCCAGCAGCTCGAAGAGCTGGAAGCGGAAGAAGATGATGAAGACTGGGACGACGACTGGGATGAAGACGACGAAGAAGGCGTCGAGTTCATCTACAAGCACTAAATCCCGCATAAAGCCCCTTAACGGGGCTTTTTTTATCCTATCTTCGCGGGTAGCCAGCAGCTGGCGATTAGGCCGCCCTCGGTGCCGTTCTCCAGCGTTAAACGACCATGATGGAGCTGCACGATGCGCTGTACGATGCTCAGCCCAAGGCCGCTGCCACCGTAGCGCTGATCGAGGCGTCGGAAAGGTTCGGTGATCGACTGTCGGTGCGCATCGTCAATACCCGGACCCTGGTCTATAACGCTGACCCGGGTACCGTCCTCCGTCTCTGCTAACGTCACTTCAATCGTCGTTCCTGCCGGGCTGTAGCGGGCGGCGTTCTCCAGCAGATTCCTTAACATCAGACGCAGCAGGACGGCATCGCCCTGCACCGTCAGCGGGCTGTGAGCAGGCCATATCACCATATGCTCTCTGGCTTCATGCTCCAGGCTGAGCGGTGCAATGATCGTCTCCGTCCAGTTAACGGTTTCGTAGTGACCGCTTGCCATCGCCTGTCCGGCACGCGCCAGCATCAGCAGCTGTTCCACCGTATGCATAAGCTGATCGATGCGGCTTACCAGCGGGGCGGCCTGCGGCGATCCGGACTGAGCCATCAGTTCAAGATGGAGCCTGATACCCGCAAGCGGCGTTCGCAGCTCGTGCGCCGCGTCGGCGGTAAACAGGCGCTCCTGTTGAATAGTATGATCCAGCCGGGCGAGAAGCTGATTCAGCGAGGTAGTCACCGCGCCAATCTCTTCCATGTCGGAATACATCGGCAGGGGAGTGAGGTTATCCGCCGAGCGGTTCGCAAGGCTGGCCCGCAGCTTATTGAGGGGGCGGGTGATCCAGGTTACCGCCCAGAATGAGAAGAACAGGGTAAAACCGACCATCACCAGAGAAGGAACCAGCAGGGAGGCAATGGCTTCACGGATCTCTTTTTCGACATGGTTGTTGCGCGATTTCGCGGACAACGTTTCGTTCACCAGAAAACCGATTTGCTCGCGGCTCTCATGCCACAGCCAGATCACGCTAATCAACTGGAAAAATAACAGAATAACCGCCAGCAACACCATCAACCGCCGGCGCATACTGTTCATTTCTGGCTCTCCAGACGGTAGCCCACGCCGCGGACGGTTTTAATGCGATCTTTACCGAGCTTGCGCCGCAGATTATGGATATGAACTTCAAGCGTGTTTGATCCCGGATCGTCCTGCCAGGAGTAAATGTCCTGCTGCAGCGTTTCACGGTGCACCGTCTGCCCGCTGCGCATGATCAGGCGCGTAAGCAGGGCAAACTCTTTTGGCGTCACTTCCACCGGCTGGGACTGGCGCAGCACCTGCTGGGTTTGTAGATTAAGGGTAATATCCCCGTCCGTAAGCAGGTTGTCACTGTGGCCCTGATAGCGGCGGATCAGCGCCCGCACGCGGGCCTGTAGCTCGGCAAGGGCAAAGGGTTTTACCAGATAATCGTCAGCGCCAGAATCCAGCCCGTTAATTCTGTCCTCTATGGCATCGCGGGCCGTGAGGATCAGTACGGGGTTATCCACTCCGCGACGACGCCACTGGCTCAGCAGCGTCGCCCCGTCTTTATCCGGCAGGCCCAAATCCAGGATCACCAGGCTGTATTCGCCGCTCTGGATCAGGGCATCCGCTTCAGCAGCCGTGGCGGCACAATCCAGGGCGTAGCCTTCGTTCCCCAGCGCCAGCGCTAACCCTTCCTGCAATAACAGATCGTCTTCAACTATAAGTAGTTTCATCGCTAGTTATTCTGGTAGATATCCTTATAGAGCCTGCTTTCGAAGCGTACCAGTGGAATACGACGATTGCGCTGGTCGGCCGGTTCGACGGCATAGCCGGAAAGATACTGCACAAATGCCATACGTTGCCCGCTGGCTGTCGTGATAAAACCAGCAAGGTTGTAAACCCCTTGCAGGGAGCCGGTTTTGGCTGACACTTTGCCATCCACGCCCGCGGCGTGAAGCCCCGCGCGATACTGAAGGGAGCCATCGTGCCCCGCAAGCGGCAGCATCGTAATAAAGTTTAGCTCAGCGTCGTGCTGCGCAATGTACTGCAGCACCTGCATCATGGTGGCCGGAGAAATCAGGTTATGGCGCGATAGGCCGGACCCATCGACGGCGATCGTATTGCCCAGATCGATACCCGCCTGCTGGCGCAGGATCTGGCGCACGGCATCAGAACCGGCACGCCAGGTTCCCGGCACGCCAAAGCGTGCATGCCCAATCATGCGGAACACCGTGTCGGCAATCATGTTATCCGACTTTTTCAGCATAATCTTAAGCAAATCATGCAGTGGCGCGGACTGCTTGCTGGCGATCACTGTACCTGGCTCGTTCACCTGCGTCTGGCGCAGCAGCGTTCCGGTGTAGGTTATGCCCGCCTGCTTGAGTTCGTCTTTGAAAATCGCGCCGGCATACCCTGCACCGTCCTGAATGGCGAAGGCCAGCGGCAGGGGTCGGCGCGCTGGGAAAGGCATCCCGTTAGCGTATAGCGGTTAAGATCGCCCGGTACCACGTCCAGCTCGCAATACTGTGCCTCCGGTGAGCCTTTCGCCAGCGTACGAACCTGGCTGAACATCGTGACCGGATAGTAGGACGCAACGCGGATGAAGGCTAAATCGTTCGGTTTTGGCGCACTGTAAAGCGAGACGGAGAAGCAGTTACGGTCGACGATCGCGGCGGCTGGCGGGGCGCTAAAGCACTGCGTCATGTCGTTCCAGGGCCAGCCCGGCGCTTTATCGTGGCTGGCGAAAATAGAGGTGTCGATCAGCACGTTGCCATCGATTTTTGTCACGCCGGATTTTTTCAGCGCCGCCACCATGTTGCGGACATCCTGGCGCTTAAAGGTGGGATCGCCACCAAAACGGGCGATAAGATCGCCTTTCAGTTCACCGCCCTCGACGTTACCTTTGGTTTCAAGGGTGGTGATAAAACGGAAGTCTGGCCCGAGCTGGAGCAGGGCGGCGAGGGCGGTGATCACCTTCTGGGTACTGGCAGGCAGCGCCATCTGTTGACTGTGATAGTCAATTGCGGGAGCCGGCGCGCCAACCTTCTGCACCATCAGGGCAAGGTTCGCGCCAGCGGGCAGCTGATTAATGTACTCTTCAACATTCGCGGCCTGAACGGTGAACGTTATACTGGTAGTCAATCCGATGATAAAACTGGAAAATCGCATAATCTCGCGCTAACAACCCGAAAACAAACCGTCATACTACGGTGCATGGCACCGTAAAGTAAACGATGACCCATAGTGAACTTCGCGGTAAAATACGTATCAAATTGAAAAATTGCTGCTGACCTGGGGCGTTGCTCCCGGGTCGGTTTTCTTTTTGCTTCTGGCCTGTTCAGGTGGGCTGGAGCAGGGAACACTGCTCCCAACAGGAATGTTTAAGAGGTATAACAAATGCAAGCTATTCCGATGACCTTACGTGGTGCTGAAAAACTGCGCGAAGAGCTGGATTTTCTGAAGTCCGTACGTCGCCCTGAAATCATCGCCGCTATCGCAGAAGCGCGTGAACATGGCGACCTGAAAGAAAATGCTGAATACCACGCGGCGCGTGAGCAGCAGGGTTTCTGTGAAGGGCGCATTAAGGATATCGAAGCGAAACTGTCCAATGCACAGGTAATCGATATCACTAAAATGCCAAACAATGGCCGCGTGATCTTTGGTTCTACCGTTAGCGTCCTGAACCTCGATAACGACGAAGAGCAGACCTATCGCATCGTGGGGGATGATGAAGCAGACTTCAAACAGAATCTGATTTCAGTGAATTCACCGATTGCTCGCGGCCTGATTGGCAAAGAACAGGACGATGTAGTCACCATCCGCACGCCCGGCGGTGAAGTGGAATACGAAATTATTAAGGTTGAATACCTGTAATTCGCTTCTCTACTAAGATGTTGATACATTGTAAAGAAAAGAAAAAGGCCGCATAGCGGCCTTTTATCAACTCAAGGAGCATGGCATTTTGCTCGCCTGCTGAAAGAAATCCCTCGTTTCACACACAAAATGTGTTCGATTCAGGATATCCTTAGCGTGGCAGCGAGATTTTACGCTCTTTAGATGGGCGATAGAGCACCAGCGTTTTACCGATGACCTGTACATTACAGGCGCCGGTTTCGCGCACGATGGCTTCCACGATCAGGTTTTTAGTGTCTCTGTCTTCAGAGGCGATTTTCACCTTGATCAGCTCGTGGTGTTCCAACGCTTGTTCAATCTCGGCAAGCACCCCTTCGGTCAAACCATTGTTGCCAAGCATCACTACAGGCTTGAGCGGATGTGCCAGACCTTTAAGGTGCTGTTTTTGTTTAGTACTCAGATTCATCGTATATTTTTGCTTACGTTGGGATTGAAAACGGTTCATTCTACCGCCATCTCCCTTATATCGCCAAATAGCTGCGTAGAAATTTACGTCACAGGCAAGCAACGATGAACCAGGACGGAAATGTTAAATGACAGGTAAAAAGCGTTCTGCCAGTTCCAGCCGCTGGCTTCAGGAACACTTTAGCGATAAATATGTTCAACAGGCGCAGAAAAAAGGGTTGCGTTCCCGCGCCTGGTTTAAACTTGATGAAATACAGCAAAGTGACAAACTTTTTAAACCGGGAATGACCGTAGTCGACCTCGGTGCGGCACCTGGCGGATGGTCCCAGTATGCGGTAACGCAGATCGGCGGAACGGGCCGAATCATCGCATGCGATCTTTTACCAATGGATCCCATTGTCGGTGTCGACTTCCTTCAGGGCGACTTTCGTGATGAATTAGTGCTTAAAGCGTTACTTGATCGTGTAGGTGACAGTAAGGTCCAGGTTGTCATGTCGGATATGGCACCAAATATGTGCGGAACACCGGCGGTGGATATCCCCCGCGCCATGTATCTGGTGGAGCTAGCGTTAGAAATGTGTCGTGATGTACTAGCGCCTGGTGGTAGTTTTGTTGTGAAGGTGTTTCAGGGCGAAGGTTTCGAGGAGTATCTTAAGGAAATTCGCTCCCTGTTTGCGAAGGTCAAAGTTCGTAAGCCGGACTCTTCCCGGGCCCGTTCCCGAGAAGTGTATATTGTAGCGACCGGGCGAAAATGATAACCGGTAGATTTCAGGCGAAAGTTTGAATGAAACTGGATATAGAGTATCCTGACGCTGTTTTTAACACAGTTGTAATATGAGGTTAATCCCTTGAGTGACATGGCGAAAAACCTAATACTCTGGCTGGTCATTGCCGTTGTGCTGATGTCAGTATTCCAGAGCTTTGGGCCCAGCGAGTCGAATGGCCGCAAGGTGGATTATTCTACCTTCCTGCAGGAGGTCAATCAGGACCAGGTTCGCGAAGCGCGTATCAACGGACGTGAGATCAACGTTACCAAGAAAGATAGTAACCGTTACACGACTTACATCCCGGTGAACGATCCTAAGCTGCTTGATAACCTTCTGACCAAAAACGTCAAAGTGGTAGGCGAGCCGCCAGAAGAACCAAGCCTGTTGGCTTCTATCTTCATTTCCTGGTTCCCGATGCTGCTTCTTATCGGCGTCTGGATCTTCTTTATGCGCCAGATGCAGGGCGGCGGTGGCAAAGGTGCCATGTCGTTCGGTAAGAGCAAGGCGCGTATGCTGACGGAAGATCAGATCAAGACCACCTTTGCTGACGTTGCAGGTTGTGACGAAGCAAAAGAAGAGGTGGGTGAGCTGGTTGAATACCTGCGCGAGCCGAGCCGTTTCCAGAAGCTGGGCGGTAAGATCCCGAAAGGCGTGCTGATGGTTGGCCCTCCGGGTACCGGTAAAACCCTGCTGGCGAAAGCCATCGCGGGTGAAGCGAAGGTGCCGTTCTTTACTATTTCAGGTTCTGACTTCGTTGAAATGTTTGTCGGTGTCGGTGCATCTCGTGTGCGTGACATGTTCGAACAGGCCAAGAAGGCAGCGCCGTGCATCATCTTTATCGATGAAATCGACGCCGTTGGCCGCCAGCGTGGCGCAGGCCTGGGCGGTGGTCACGATGAACGTGAGCAGACCCTGAACCAGATGCTGGTTGAGATGGACGGCTTCGAAGGTAACGAAGGTATTATCGTTATCGCGGCAACTAACCGTCCGGACGTACTCGACCCTGCGCTGCTGCGTCCAGGCCGTTTCGACCGTCAGGTTGTGGTCGGTCTGCCGGACGTTCGTGGTCGTGAACAGATTCTGAAAGTGCACATGCGTCGCGTACCGCTGGCGCCAGACATCGACGCGGCAATCATTGCGCGTGGTACGCCGGGCTTCTCCGGTGCCGATCTGGCTAACCTGGTCAACGAAGCCGCACTGTTCGCCGCTCGCGGCAACAAGCGTGTGGTATCAATGGTGGAATTCGAGAAAGCGAAAGACAAAATCATGATGGGTGCGGAACGTCGCTCCATGGTGATGACGGAAGCGCAGAAAGAGTCCACGGCATACCACGAAGCAGGCCACGCCATTATCGGTCGCCTGGTGCCGGAACACGATCCGGTACACAAGGTAACGATTATTCCACGTGGTCGTGCGCTGGGTGTGACCTTCTTCCTGCCTGAAGGCGACGCGATCAGCGCCAGCCGTCAGAAGCTGGAAAGCCAGATTTCAACCCTGTACGGCGGTCGTCTGGCAGAAGAGATTATCTACGGTGCGGAACATGTTTCCACCGGTGCGTCGAACGACATTAAGGTGGCGACGAACCTGGCGCGTAACATGGTGACGCAGTGGGGCTTCTCCGACAAACTCGGTCCGCTGCTGTATGCAGAGGAAGAGGGTGAAGTATTCCTGGGCCGTTCTGTGGCGAAAGCGAAGCATATGTCCGATGAGACGGCTCGTATCATCGACCAGGAAGTGAAAGCGCTGATTGAACGTAACTACGCTCGCGCTCGTCAGATCCTGAACGACAATATGGACATCCTGCACTCGATGAAAGATGCGCTCATGAAATATGAGACCATCGATGCACCGCAGATTGACGACCTGATGGCTCGCCGCGAAGTGCGTCCGCCAGCAGGCTGGGAAGACCCAGGTGCTTCCAATAATTCTGACAACAATGGCACCCCGCGTGCGCCGCGTCCGGTCGATGAACCGCGTACGCCGAACCCGGGTAACACCATGTCAGAGCAGTTGGGCGACAAGTAAGCACGACTGTTGAAGCGTTTGTCTGTACCTCAAACCCTGGAGCTTGCTCCGGGGTTTTTCTTATCTGTTAAACCATATCTATACCAGGGATTTCGTCATGAAACTATTCGCCCAGGACTCGCATCTCGACCTTTCACATCCCCATGTGATGGGGATCCTGAACGTCACGCCTGATTCCTTCTCTGACGGCGGCACGCACAACTCGCTCATCGACGCGGTTAAGCACGCGAATTTGATGATCAACGCGGGGGCCACCATCATTGACGTTGGCGGTGAATCAACGCGTCCTGGCGCGGCGGATGTTTCGGTGGAAGAGGAGCTGGCGCGCGTGGTGCCGGTGGTAGAAGCTATTGCTCAGCGCTTCGAAGTGTGGATCTCGGTAGATACCTCTAAGCCTGAGGTAATCCGCGAAGTTGCGAGAGTGGGCGCTCACATTATCAATGATATCCGCTCGCTGACCGAGCCAGGCGCTCTTGAAGCCGCTGCGGAAACCGGGCTGCCGGTGTGTCTGATGCATATGCAGGGACAGCCTAAGACGATGCAGGAAGCGCCAAAATATGATGATGTGTTTGCCGACGTCAGCCGCTTCTTTACTGAACACATCGCTCGCTGTGAGCGTGCGGGTATCGCAAAAGAGAAATTGCTACTCGACCCGGGCTTCGGTTTCGGTAAAAATCTCTCTCACAATTACGCGTTGCTTGCGCGCCTGTCAGAGTTTCATCAGTTCGGCCTGCCGCTGCTGGTAGGGATGTCGAGAAAATCGATGATTGGGCAGTTGTTGAATGTCGGGCCGGGCGAACGCCTGAGCGGCAGTCTGGCCTGCGCGGTGATAGCCGCAATGCAGGGCGCGCATATAATTCGTGTCCATGACGTAAAAGAAACAGTAGAGGCCATGCGCGTGGTGGAAGCCACACTGGCAGCGAAGGGAAATAAACGCTATGAGTAATCGTAAATATTTTGGCACCGATGGCATCCGCGGGCGCGTAGGCGACGCGCCAATCACACCTGATTTTGTCCTGAAACTGGGCTGGGCAGCAGGTAAAGTACTGGCGCGTCATGGCTCCCGTAAAATCATTATTGGTAAAGACACCCGTATTTCAGGCTATATGCTGGAGTCTGCGCTGGAAGCCGGGCTGGCAGCGGCGGGGCTTTCTGCTTCCTTTACGGGGCCAATGCCTACCCCTGCTGTTGCGTATCTGACCCGCGCCTTCCGTGCTGAGGCCGGTATCGTTATTTCGGCTTCTCATAACCCGTTCTACGACAACGGTATCAAATTCTTCTCCATCGACGGCACCAAGCTGCCGGATGACGTGGAAGAGGCGATTGAAGCGGAAATGGAAAAAGAGATCACCTGCGTTGACTCGGCTGAGCTGGGTAAAGCCAATCGCATTGTCGATGCTGCGGGTCGCTACATCGAGTTTTGCAAAGGCACCTTCCCGAACGAACTGAGCCTGGCCGACCTTAAAATTGTCGTGGACTGTGCAAACGGTGCGACTTATCACATTGCGCCGAATGTTTTCCGCGAGCTGGGCGCAAAAGTGATTACTATCGGCTGCGAGCCGGATGGCCTGAACATTAACGAAGAAGTCGGGGCAACCGACGTTCGTGCCCTGCAGGCGCGCGTGCTGGCCGAAAAAGCCGATCTGGGTATTGCCCTGGACGGCGACGGTGACCGCGTGATCATGGTTGACCATGAAGGCAACAAGGTCGATGGCGATCAGATCCTCTACATTATTGCCCGTGAAGGCCTGCGTCAGGGTCAGCTGCGCGGCGGTGCGGTTGGCACGCTGATGAGCAACATGGGCCTGGAGCTGGCGCTGAAGCAGCTGGGGATCCCGTTCGTGCGCGCGAAAGTGGGTGACCGCTACGTGCTGGAAAAACTCCAGGAGAAAGGCTGGCGTATCGGCGCGGAAAACTCCGGTCACGTGATCCTGCTCGACAAAACCACCACCGGCGACGGCATTGTGGCGGCGCTGCAGGTTGTTGCCGCGATGGCGCGTAACCATATGAGCCTGCACGATCTTTGCAGCGGCATGAAAATGTTCCCGCAGATCCTGGTGAACGTGCGTTTCACCGCGGGTAAAGGCGATCCGCTGGAAAATGATAACGTCAAAGCAGTGATGGCAGACGTTGAGGCTGCCCTCGGTAACCGTGGTCGTGTTCTGCTGCGTAAGTCCGGTACTGAACCGCTGATCCGCGTGATGGTGGAAGGTGAAGACGAAGCGCAGGTGACTGAATTTGCTCACCGCATTGCGGACGCCGTTAAAGCTGCATAATTTTTCAGAGTAAGTGTTTAAAAAGGCGGCGTTTGCCGCCTTCGTTTTAAGCAATAAATGGCTTTTTGCTGTTTTTTTCCGCAGTTGATACAATGCGTCGAAAATGCCCTTGCGAAGGTGATTCGCTTTGGTTAGTATTCACACCCGCTTCAGTGGGAAACAAAATCCTGCTAATTGGTCGAAGCATTGGTATGCGGCAAATCCGCAAGGAACAGGTTGATTATGTACGAAGCTCTTTTAGTTATTTTCCTTATTGTAGCCATCGCTCTCGTAGCGCTGATTATGCTGCAGCAAGGTAAAGGCGCTGATATGGGAGCCTCCTTCGGAGCAGGCGCTTCCGGTACGCTGTTCGGTTCAAGTGGTTCTGCGAACTTCATGACCCGCACAACGGCGATTCTGGCTACGCTGTTCTTCATCATCAGTCTGGTGCTGGGCAATATCAATAGCAACAAGACCAGTAAAGGAAGCGAGTGGGAAAACCTGAGCGCGCCAGCGAAAACTGAGCAGACTCAGCCAGCTGCACCGGCTAAGCCGACCAGCGATATCCCGCAGTAAGTATTCCGTACCGAGGTGGTGGAATTGGTAGACACGCTACCTTGAGGTGGTAGTGCCCTAACGGGCTTGTGGGTTCGAGTCCCATCCTCGGTACCAATATTCCAGAAGAAAGACGTCGCAAGACGTCTTTTTTTTCGTCTGTAGATCGTGTCTGGTATTTGTCCGCCTGGTGGCGCCGCGCTTACCGGACCGGTGCAAGCCCCAATAAAAAAGGCGCCATCAGGCGCCTTCTGCATTTCTGGTCAGCGTTACTTCTTATCGCTGTGTTCCAGGTTCTCAACCTGCGGCAGCCCGTTACCCGAGCTTGCAGAGAGCAGTCCGTTCTCAACGTAGTTGAACAGCTTCTCACGGGTATCGGTGATGTCCAGGTTACGCATGGTCAGCTGACCAATACGATCGTCCGGGGAGAATACAGAATCACCTTTCTCCATGGTCAGACGCTCTGCTTTATAGGTCAGGTTGTCAGACACGGTATTCAGGAGGGAGTAATCGTTACCGCGACGCAGTTCCAGCGTCACTTCGCCGGTAATCGCGCTTGCCACCCAGCGCTGCAGGGCATCACGCAGCATCAGCGCCTGCGGATCGAACCAGCGGCCCTGATACAGCAGTTTGCCCAGCTGACGACCGTGAGAGTGATACTGTTCAATGGTGTCTTCGTTGTGAATGCCGGTCAGCAGACGCTCATAAGCGATGTGCAGCAGCGCCATCCCCGGAGCTTCGTAAATGCCACGGCTTTTCGCTTCGATGATACGGTTTTCAATCTGATCGCTCATACCCAGACCGTGACGACCGCCGATGCGGTTTGCTTCAAGCATCAGCTCAACATCGTCAGAGAAGGTTTTGCCGTTCAGGGCAACCGGATGACCGCGTTCGAAACGCACGGTCACTTCTTCTGCCGGGATCTTCACGCTCTCGTCCCAGAACTTCACGCCCATGATCGGGTTAACAATTTTTACGCTGGAGTTCAGGAATTCCAGATCTTTCGCTTCGTGCGTTGCGCCCAGCATGTTGGAGTCGGTTGAATAGGCTTTCTCAACGGACATCTTGTAGTCAAAACCGCAGGCAATCATAAACTCGGACATTTCATGACGGCCGCCCAGCTCGTCGATGAAGTCGGTATCCAGCCACGGCTTGTAAATCTGCAGCTCGGCGTTGGTCAGCAGGCCATAACGATAGAAGCGTTCAATATCGTTGCCTTTATAGGTACTACCGTCACCCCAGATGTTCACGCCATCTTCTTTCATGGCGGCAACCAGCATGGTACCGGTGACTGCCCGGCCCAGCGGGGTGGTGTTGAAATAGGTCAGGCCGCCGGTCGTGTTATGGAATGCACCGCACTGGATAGCGGCGATACCTTCTGCAACCAACTGCTTACGGCAGTCAATCAGACGTGCGTTCTCTGCGCCATATTCCATGGCACGACGAGGGATCGCGTCATAATCTTCCTCGTCCGGCTGACCCAGGTTCGCTGTATATGCATAAGGAACCGCTCCCTTCTGGCGCATCCACAGCAGTGCAGCGCTGGTATCCAGGCCGCCAGAAAAAGCGATGCCAATACGTTGTCCTACCGGGAGATGCTTGAGAATCGTCGTCATATAATAAAACCCTGCTTGATTGACTGATAAGAGACCGCTTTCGCTCTCGATGCATGTTTATGCAAAATAAGTGAGTATTCATTTAATCATCTTTTATCGATGACCGAAAGAGACGCGTGCGTTTTTTGTCAAAATTTCCCTTTGATTGCCCTGGCAGATGTTGGGTTGACAGGTGGGGTCAACTATCAATATACTGAACGCCGATTTTACGTCCCGTCTTCGGTACCAAATCCCAGCATTATTTGCAAATTCTGTCCAAAACGCGTAGAATTTGCCACGTTTCAGGCGCGGGGTGGAGCAGCCTGGTAGCTCGTCGGGCTCATAACCCGAAGGTCGTCGGTTCAAATCCGGCCCCCGCAACCACTTTCCCATAAAGTTCTTTTTCAAATATACTGTGAAGACTTAGAGCCTTCGTAGCTGGATTTGAAAAAATTCTTTCGGAGAGTGCTCCAGGCCACAGTTGTGGCTATAGGGTTCAGTTATCTAAAGCCCCGATTTATCGGGGTTTTTTGTTATCTGACTACAGAATAACTGGGCTTTACGCCCTTTTTTTATGTCTTGGGGGTGGGCTTGTCCACATTAGAGCAAAAATTAACAGAGATGATTACTGCACCGGTCGAAGCACTGGGCTACGAACTGGTCGGCATCGAATTCGTTCGCGGCCGCACATCGACGCTGCGCATCTATATTGATAGTGAAGATGGCATCAATGTTGATGATTGCGCTGATGTTAGCCACCAGGTGAGTGCGGTTCTTGACGTTGAAGACCCAATTACCGTTGCGTACAACCTGGAAGTTTCCTCACCTGGCCTCGATCGCCCGATGTTCACGGCCGAGCACTATGTGCGCTTTACCGGTGAAGAAGTGGCTCTCGTTCTGCGTATGGCCGTACAGAACCGCCGTAAATGGCAGGGAATTATCAAAGCCGTTGATGGTGAAATGATCACGGTTACAGTCGAAGGCAAAGATGAAGTGTTCGCGCTGAGTAATATCCAGAAGGCGAACCTGGTTCCCCACTTTTAACAGTCTGGATTGAGGTGAAAAGCCCGCGATGAACAAAGAAATTTTGGCTGTTGTTGAAGCCGTCTCCAACGAGAAATCACTGCCGCGTGAGAAGATTTTCGAAGCGCTGGAAAGTGCACTGGCTACAGCAACCAAGAAAAAATACGAACAAGAGATCGATGTTCGCGTAGAAATCGATCGTAAAAGCGGTGACTTCGATACATTCCGTCGTTGGGTAATCGTTGAAGAAGTGACCCAGCCGACCAAAGAGATCACCCTGGAAGCGGCACGTTTTGAAGACGAAAGTCTGAACGTGGGTGACTACGTTGAAGATCAGATTGAATCTGTTACCTTCGACCGTATCACCACCCAGACCGCGAAGCAGGTTATCGTGCAGAAAGTTCGCGAAGCCGAGCGCGCGCTGGTTGTCGATCAGTTCCGCGATCAGGAAGGCGAAATCATCACCGGCGTGGTGAAGAAAGTGAACCGCGACAACATCTCTCTGGAGATCAAATCCGAAGGGATGCCGGGGAACGCAGAAGCCGTGATCCTGCGCGAAGACATGCTGCCGCGTGAAAACTTCCGCCCAGGCGACCGTATCCGTGGTGTGCTGTATGCCGTACGCCCTGAAGCGCGTGGCGCACAGCTGTTCGTGACCCGTTCTAAACCAGAAATGCTGGTTGAACTGTTCCGTATTGAAGTGCCGGAAATCGGCGAAGAAGTTATCGAAATCAAAGCGGCGGCCCGCGATCCGGGTTCTCGTGCGAAAATTGCGGTGAAAACCAACGACAAGCGTATCGACCCGGTCGGTGCTTGCGTCGGTATGCGTGGTGCACGTGTTCAGGCGGTTTCTACCGAACTGGGCGGCGAGCGCATTGATATCGTTCTGTGGGACGACAACCCGGCACAGTTCGTGATCAACGCAATGGCACCGGCTGATGTGGCGTCTATCGTGGTTGACGAAGACAAACACACCATGGATATCGCTGTAGAAGCGGGCAACCTGGCGCAGGCGATTGGCCGTAACGGTCAGAACGTACGTCTGGCGTCACAGCTGAGCGGCTGGGAACTCAACGTGATGACCGTTGATGACCTGCAGGCCAAGCATCAGGCTGAAGCCCACGCGGCGATCGATACCTTCACCAAATACCTGGACATTGACGAAGACTTCGCCACTGTGCTGGTTGAAGAAGGTTTCTCTACGCTGGAAGAACTGGCCTACGTGCCAATGAAAGAGCTGCTGGAAATTGACGGTCTGGATGAACCAACCGTTGAAGCCCTGCGTGAACGCGCTAAAAACGCACTGACCACCCTGGCACTGGCTCAGGAAGAAAGCCTTGGCGATAAGAAGCCGGCTGATGACCTGCTGAATCTGGAAGGTCTTGATCGTGCGATTGCGTTCAAGCTGGCTGCCCGTGGTGTTTGTACGCTGGAAGATCTCGCTGAGCAAGGCGTTGATGACCTGGCCGATATCGAAGGTTTAACCGACGAGAAAGCCGGCGAACTCATCATGGCCGCACGTAATATTTGCTGGTTCGGCGACGAAGCGTAATAAACTGTAGCAGGAAGGAACAGCATGACTGATGTAACTGTAAAATCGCTGGCTGCTGAGATTCAGACCTCCGTGGACCGCCTGGTACAGCAATTTGCTGATGCAGGGATCCCGAAGGCCGCTGATGACTCGGTGACCGCGCAAGAAAAACAAACCTTGTTAGCGCACCTGAACCGTGAACACGGCTCTACGCCTGACAAGTTAACGCTGCAGCGCAAAACGCGTAGCACGTTGAACATCCCTGGTACCGGTGGCAAAAGCAAATCGGTACAAATTGAAGTCCGCAAGACGCGCACCTTTGTAAAACGTGATCCGCAAGAGGCAGAACGCCTTGCTGCGGAAGAGCAGGCACAGCGTGAAGCGGAAGAACAAGCTCAGCGTGAGGCAGAAGCCACTGCCAAACGTGAAGCAGAATTAAAAGCTGAACGTGAGGCCGCAGAAAAAGCGAAACGCGACGCCGGTGAAAAAGCGAAGCGTGACGCTGCGGAAAAAGACAAAGTGAGCAATCAACAGACCGACGAAATGACCAAAACTGCCCAGGCTGAAAAAGCCCGCCGTGAAAATGAAGCTGCCGAGCTGAAGCGTAAAGCGGAAGAAGAAGCCCGCCGCAAGCTTGAAGAAGAAGCTCGCCGCGTCGCCGAAGAAGCGCGTCGCATGGCAGAAGAAAACGAGAAGAACGGTGTGAATACCGCTGAACCAACTGAAGACAACAGCGATTATCACGTCACCACTTCTCAGCATGCGCGCCAGGCAGAAGACGATAACGACCGTGAAGTTGAAGGTGGTCGTGGCCGTACTCGCAGTACAAAAGCGGCGCGTCCTGCGAAAAAAGGTAATAAGCACGCTGAATCTAAAGCTGACCGTGAAGAAGCACGCGCAGCGGTTCGCGGTGGTAAAGGCGGTAAGCGTAAAGGTTCCGCTCTGCAGCAGGGCTTCCAGAAGCCAGCTCAGGCCGTCAACCGTGACGTTGTGATCGGCGAAACCATCACCGTTGGCGAACTGGCTAACAAGATGGCGGTGAAAGGCTCTCAGGTCATCAAAGCGATGATGAAGCTGGGCGCAATGGCCACCATCAACCAGGTCATCGACCAGGAAACCGCACAGCTGGTTGCCGAGGAGATGGGCCACAAAGTTATCCTGCGTCGTGAAAACGAGCTGGAAGAAGCAGTAATGAGCGACCGTGACACAGGTGCTGCGGCTGAACCGCGTGCACCGGTTGTAACCATCATGGGTCACGTTGATCACGGTAAAACCTCTCTGCTTGACTACATTCGTTCTACTAAGGTTGCCTCCGGCGAAGCGGGTGGTATTACCCAGCACATCGGTGCTTACCACGTAGAAACTGAAAACGGCATGATCACCTTCCTGGATACCCCGGGCCACGCAGCGTTTACCTCAATGCGTGCTCGTGGTGCTCAGGCAACGGATATCGTTGTACTGGTTGTTGCTGCCGACGATGGCGTGATGCCACAGACCATTGAAGCTATCCAGCACGCGAAAGCGGCGCAGGTGCCTCTGGTTGTTGCGGTCAACAAAATCGATAAGCCAGAAGCCGATATGGATCGCGTGAAGAATGAACTGTCCCAGTACGGCGTTATGCCGGAAGAGTGGGGCGGTGAAGCGCAGTTCATCCCTGTATCTGCAAAAGCGGGTACCGGTATCGACGACCTGCTGAACGCTATCCTGCTTCAGGCTGAAGTTCTGGAGCTGAAAGCGGTTCGTAAAGGTATGGCAAGCGGCGCGGTGATCGAATCCTTCCTGGATAAAGGTCGTGGTCCGGTTGCAACCGTTCTGGTTCGCGAAGGTACTCTGCACAAGGGCGACATCGTTCTGTGTGGTTTCGAATACGGTCGCGTTCGTGCGATGCGTAACGAACTGGGTCAGGAAGTGCTGGAAGCTGGTCCGTCCATTCCAGTGGAAATCCTTGGTCTGTCCGGCGTGCCGGCTGCGGGTGACGAAGTGACCGTCGTTCGTGACGAGAAGAAAGCGCGTGAAGTGGCTCTGTATCGTCAGGGTAAATTCCGTGAAGTTAAGCTGGCTCGTCAGCAGAAATCTAAACTCGAGAACATGTTCGCCAACATGACCGAAGGCGAAGTTCACGAAGTGAACATCGTTCTGAAAGCGGACGTTCAGGGTTCTGTGGAAGCGATCTCCGACTCCTTGCTGAAACTGTCTACCGACGAAGTGAAAGTGAAGATCATCGGTTCTGGCGTAGGTGGTATCACCGAAACCGACGCCACGCTGGCAGCAGCGTCCAACGCTATCCTGGTTGGCTTCAACGTTCGTGCTGACGCTTCTGCGCGTAAAGTTATCGATGCTGAAAGTCTGGATCTGCGTTACTACTCCGTCATCTATAACCTGATCGACGAAGTGAAAGCGGCGATGAGCGGCATGCTGTCTCCTGAGCTGAAACAGCAGATCATCGGTCTGGCTGAAGTTCGTGACGTGTTCAAATCACCGAAATTCGGTGCGATCGCGGGCTGTATGGTTACCGAAGGGACCATCAAGCGTCACAACCCAATCCGCGTACTGCGTGACAACGTGGTTATCTATGAAGGCGAGCTGGAATCCCTGCGCCGCTTCAAAGATGACGTTAACGAAGTCCGTAACGGCATGGAATGTGGTATCGGCGTGAAGAACTACAACGACGTTCGCGTTGGCGATATGATCGAAGTGTTCGAGATCATCGAAATTCAGCGTACCATCGCTTAATCTTCGTCAACGGAAGATTGACTGACGTAAGCCGGGATCGCCTCGCGCCACCCGGCAATAATTTTAAAAGGGGCTTTAGCCCCTTTTTTGTCTGGAGAATTTATTATGGCGAAAGAATTTGGTCGCCCTCAGCGCGTCGCGCAGGAGATGCAGAAAGAGATCGCACTCATTCTGCAACGTGAAATCAAAGATCCACGCGTGGGTATGATGACCACCGTGTCTGGCGTGGAAATGTCCCGCGACCTGGCGTACGCCAAGGTGTTCGTGACGTTCCTGAACGACCAGGATGAAGACGCGGTTAAGAACGGTATTAAAGCGCTGCAGGAAGCCTCTGGTTTCATCCGCTCTCTGCTTGGCAAAGCGATGCGCCTGCGTATCGTGCCGGAGCTGACCTTCTTCCACGACAACTCGCTGGTCGAAGGTATGCGCATGTCCAACCTGGTGACCAGCGTGGTGAAACATGACGATGAGCGTCGTGTTAACCCGGCGGACGACAGCAAGGAGGACTGATGAGTCGTCCTCGTCGTCGCGGTCGTGACGTGCATGGCGTGCTGCTGCTGGATAAACCGCAGGGTGCATCCAGCAACGACGTGCTGCAAAAAGTAAAGCGTATTTATAACGCCAACCGCGCGGGCCACACCGGCGCGCTGGACCCGCTGGCAACCGGCATGCTCCCGATTTGCCTGGGTGAAGCGACAAAGTTTTCCCAGTATCTGCTGGATTCAGACAAGCGCTACCGCGTGATTGCCCGGCTTGGCCAGCGCACGGATACCTCCGATGCGGATGGTCAGGTGGTGGAAGAGCGTCCGGTGACCTTCGGCGCAGAGCAGCTTGATGCGGCGCTGGAAAGCTTCCGTGGCGACACGCTACAGGTGCCGTCGATGTATTCGGCACTGAAGTACCAGGGCAAGAAGCTCTACGAATATGCGCGTCAGGGCATTGAGGTTCCGCGCGAAGCCCGTCCGATTACCGTGTATGAGCTACTGTTTATTCGCCATGAAGGTGATGAGCTGGAGCTGGAGGTCCACTGTTCGAAAGGGACCTACATTCGTACCATCATCGATGACCTCGGCGAAAAGCTGGGCTGCGGCGCGCACGTGATCTATCTGCGTCGTCTGGCGGTCAGCACGTACCCGGTCCAACGCATGGTGACGCTTGAGCATCTGCGCGCGCTGGTTGAACAGGCAGAAGCGCAGGGAATCGCGTCAGCAGAGTTGCTGGATCCGCTGCTGATGCCAATGGACAGCCCGGCGGCGGACTTCCCGGTTGTTAATCTTCCTTTAACGTCGTCCGTTTACTTTAAGAACGGAAACCCGGTACGCACAGCGGGGGCACCGCTTGAGGGCCTGGTGCGCGTGACGGAAGGTGAGGAAGGCAAGTTTATCGGTATGGGCGAAATGGACGGTGAAGGGCGCGTAGCGCCGCGTCGTCTGGTCGTCGAATATCCGGTCGACGCTTGACGGTGATTACGCCTCACCTTGCGATAAGCAGGGGAGACGAGTAGAATATCGCCGCTTAACGCCTGGTAAATTGTTTAACAATCTGCGGGGCGTACATGGGATAGCTGAATTAGAGATCGGCATCCTTACATTCTTTATACTTTGGAGTTTGAAAATGTCTCTAAGCGTTGAAGCTAAAGCTAAAATCGTTTCTGAGTTTGGTCGTGGTACTAACGACAGCGGTTCTACCGAAGTTCAGGTTGCACTGCTGACTGCACAGATTAACCACCTGCAGGGTCACTTTGCAGAGCACAAAAAAGATCACCACAGCCGTCGTGGTCTGCTGCGTATGGTTTCTCAGCGTCGTAAACTGCTCGACTACCTGAAGCGTAAAGATGTTGCACGCTACACCGCGCTGATCGAGCGTCTGGGTCTGCGTCGCTAAGTCTTGCGAGTTTCAGAAAAGGGGGCCTGATGGCCCCTTTTTTCAACCAGACGGCAGCAATTCAATGGAAACTATTGTATTGTTGCTATAAATGATCTTCATTGCAGAGGTTCGCGCGGCTAATGAGAGGCTTCACCCATGGGGGTGTCGGTTGTCATTAGTCGCGAGGATGCGAAGAAGGTCGGGTTAAATCGTCAGCACACCTGTGGTGTGCTGACAATCATTTGAGAAAGGACAGAATTTTGCTGAATCCGATCGTTCGTAAATTCCAGTATGGTCAGCACACCGTCACGCTGGAAACCGGCATGATGGCACGTCAGGCTACTGCTGCCGTTATGGTAAGCATGGATGACACTGCTGTATTCGTTACCGTAGTTGGCCAGAAAAAAGCTAAACCAGGTCAGGACTTCTTCCCGCTGACCGTTAACTACCAGGAGCGTACCTACGCTGCCGGTAAAATCCCGGGTGGCTTCTTCCGTCGTGAAGGCCGTCCAAGCGAAGGCGAAACCCTGATCGCGCGTCTGATTGACCGCCCGGTTCGTCCGCTGTTCCCGGAAGGCTTCGTAAACGAAGTGCAGGTTATCGCGACCGTTGTTTCCGTTAACCCACAGGTTAACCCGGACATCGTAGCGATGATCGGTGCATCCGCAGCCCTGTCACTGTCTGGTATTCCATTTAATGGCCCAATCGGTGCTGCCCGCGTCGGTTACATCAACGACCAGTACGTGCTGAACCCAACTCAGGAAGAGCTGAAAGAGAGTAAGCTGGACCTGGTTGTTGCCGGTACTGAAGCCGCGGTTCTGATGGTTGAATCTGAAGCGGAACTGCTGAGCGAAGACCAGATGCTGGGCGCTGTGGTATTTGGCCACGACCAGCAGCAGGTTGTTATCCAGAACATCAACGACCTGGTGAAAGAAGCCGGTAAACCACGCTGGGACTGGCAGCCAGAAGCGGCAAACGACGCGCTGAACGCACGTGTTGCAGCTCTGGCAGAATCTCGTCTGAGCGATGCTTACCGCATCACTGACAAACAGGAGCGTTACGCTCAGGTTGACGCGATCAAATCTGAAACCATCGCGACGCTGGTTGCTGAAGATGAAGCGCTGGACGCTAACGAGCTGAGCGAAATCCTGCACGCTATCGAGAAAAACGTTGTTCGTAGCCGCGTGCTGGCAGGCGAGCCGCGTATCGATGGCCGTGAAAAAGACATGATTCGTGGCCTGGACGTGCGTACTGGCGTTCTGCCACGTACCCACGGCTCTGCGCTGTTCACCCGTGGTGAAACGCAGGCGCTGGTTACCGCGACTCTGGGTACTGCACGTGACGCACAGATCATCGACGAACTGATGGGCGAGCGCACTGACAGCTTCCTGTTCCACTACAACTTCCCTCCGTACTCTGTGGGCGAAACCGGTATGGTTGGCTCACCGAAGCGTCGTGAAATTGGTCACGGTCGTCTGGCGAAGCGCGGCGTGCTGGCAGTTATGCCAGAAGCAGACAAATTCCCGTACACCGTACGTGTTGTGTCTGAAATCACCGAATCCAACGGTTCTTCTTCCATGGCTTCCGTGTGTGGTGCCTCTCTGGCGCTGATGGATGCAGGCGTGCCAATCAAAGCCGCCGTTGCGGGTATCGCAATGGGCCTGGTGAAAGAAGGCGACAACTACGTTGTGCTGTCTGACATTCTGGGCGATGAAGACCACCTGGGTGATATGGACTTCAAAGTGGCGGGTTCCCGCGACGGTATCTCTGCCCTGCAGATGGATATCAAAATTGAAGGTATCACCAAAGAGATCATGCAGGTTGCTCTGAACCAGGCTAAAGGTGCACGTCTGCACATCCTGGGCGTGATGGAACAGGCGATTAACGCGCCGCGTGGCGACATTTCTCAGTTCGCACCACGTATCCACACCATCAAGATCAATCCAGACAAGATCAAGGATGTTATCGGTAAGGGCGGTTCCGTAATCCGTGCGCTGACCGAAGAAACTGGCACCACCATTGAAATCGAAGATGACGGTACTGTGAAGATCGCAGCAACCGACGGCGAGAAGGCGAAATTCGCTATCCGTCGCATCGAAGAGATCACCGCAGAAATCGAAGTGGGCCGTATCTATGCGGGTAAAGTAACCCGTATCGTTGACTTTGGCGCGTTCGTTGCCATCGGTGGCGGTAAAGAAGGTCTGGTACACATCTCTCAGATCGCTGACAAGCGCGTTGAGAAAGTGACCGATTACCTGCAGATGGGTCAGGAAGTACCGGTGAAAGTTCTGGAAGTCGATCGCCAGGGCCGTATCCGTCTGAGCATCAAAGAAGCAACCGAGCAGTCTCAGCCTGCTGCGGCACCGGAAGCTCCGGCTGCTGAACAGCAAGGCGAGTAAGGTTGCCGTTTGCCCTCCGCGATAGCGGAGGGCTTATTATCAGGCAGGACGCCTTGTTAAGCCGCCGGGGGACAGGACGTTCATCCAATAGTTGTCTTCGGGAGTGGGAAATGAAGCCTTTTTTGCGCTGGTGTTTCGTTGCGACAGCTTTAACGCTGGCAGGATGCAGCAACTCTGCCTGGCGTAAGAGCGAAGTCCTCGCAGTGCCACTGCAACCGACTTTGCAGCAGGAAGTGATTCTGGCACGCATGGAACAAATTCTTGCCAGTCGGGCTTTAACCGATGACGAACGCGCACAGCTTTTATATGAGCGCGGAGTGTTGTATGATAGTCTCGGTCTGAGGGCATTAGCGCGAAATGATTTTTCACAAGCGCTGGCAATCCGACCTGATATGCCTGAAGTATTCAATTACTTAGGCATTTACTTAACGCAGGCAGGCAATTTTGATGCTGCCTATGAAGCGTTTGATTCTGTACTTGAGCTTGATCCAACTTACAACTACGCGCACTTGAATCGCGGTATCGCATTGTATTACGGCGGTCGTGATAAGTTAGCGCAAGATGATCTGCTGGCGTTTTATCAAGACGATCCTAATGATCCTTTCCGCAGCCTGTGGCTTTACATCGTTGAGCAGAAGCTCGATGAGAAGCAGGCCAAAGAAGCACTACAACAGCGCTTCGAAAAATCGGATAAGGAACAGTGGGGATGGAACATTGTCGAGTTCTACCTGGGCAACATTAGCGAAGCAACGCTGATGGAACGCCTCAAGGCGGACGCAACGGATAACACCTCGCTCGCTGAGCATCTCAGTGAAACCAACTTCTATTTAGGTAAGTACTACCTAAGTCTGGGGGATATGGACAGCGCTACGGCACTGTTCAAATTAGCGGTTGCTAACAACGTACATAACTTCGTTGAGCACCGTTATGCATTGTTGGAATTATCGCTCTTGGGCCAGGAGCAAGACGACCTGGCAGAATCGGACCAGCAATAGCTGACGACATAAACATCAGCCCGTAATCTTTTTGATTGCCATCACCTTCACTGGTGAGGGCGTTGTTGTTCGTCAATACACCTAATTTGAGCCGGTTCACACTTTTCAATGAAAATTGCTAATCATTTTCACGATGAGCTAAGTAGACTGGCCGCCATTAATATCGAGGCACTTGTACTACATGGCTGAATTCGAAACCACTTTTGCAGATCTGGGCCTGAAGGCTCCTATCCTTGAAGCCCTTAACGATCTGGGTTACGAAAAACCATCTCCGATCCAGGCTGAGTGTATCCCACACCTGCTTTCTGGTCGTGACGTGCTGGGCATGGCCCAGACCGGTAGCGGTAAAACTGCAGCATTCTCGCTGCCGCTGCTGAACAACATCGATCCGGACCTGCGTGCACCGCAGATCCTCGTCCTGGCTCCAACCCGTGAACTGGCTGTTCAGGTTGCTGAAGCAATGACGGAATTCTCTAAACATATGCGCGGCGTAAACGTGGTAGCCCTGTACGGCGGCCAGCGTTATGACGTGCAGTTACGCGCCCTGCGCCAGGGCCCACAGATTGTTGTCGGTACGCCGGGCCGTCTGCTGGATCACCTGAAGCGCGGTACCCTGGACCTCTCTAAGCTGAGCGGCCTGGTACTGGATGAAGCAGATGAAATGCTGCGTATGGGCTTCATCGAAGACGTTGAAACCATCATGGCGCAGATCCCGGAAGGTCATCAGACCGCTCTGTTCTCTGCAACCATGCCAGAAGCGATCCGTCGCATTACCCGCCGCTTCATGAAAGAGCCGCAGGAAGTGCGTATTCAGTCCAGCGTGACCACTCGCCCGGACATCAGCCAGAGCTACTGGTCTGTATACGGCATGCGTAAAAACGAAGCGCTGGTGCGTTTCCTGGAAGCGGAAGATTTTGATGCGGCGATTATCTTCGTACGTACCAAAAACGCGACCCTGGAAGTGGCTGAAGCGCTGGAGCGTAGCGGCTACAACAGCGCAGCGCTGAACGGCGACATGAACCAGGCGCTGCGCGAGCAGACGCTTGAGCGTCTGAAAGACGGTCGTCTGGATATCCTGATTGCAACCGACGTGGCAGCACGTGGTCTGGACGTTGAGCGTATCAGCCTGGTGGTAAACTACGACATTCCAATGGACTCCGAGTCTTACGTTCACCGTATCGGCCGTACCGGTCGTGCAGGTCGTGCGGGCCGCGCGCTGCTGTTCGTTGAGAACCGCGAGCGTCGTCTGCTGCGTAACATCGAACGCACCATGAAGCTGACTATTCCAGAAGCTGAGCTGCCAAATGCAGAACTGCTGGGCAAACGCCGTCTGGAAAAATTCGCCGCGAAAGTACAGCAGCAGCTGGAAAGCAGCGATCTGGATCAGTACCGTGCGCTGCTGTCACAAATTCAGCCAACCGCTGAAGGCGAAGAGCTGGATATGGAAACCCTGGCCGCAGCACTGCTGAAAATGGCGCAGGGCGAACGTAGCCTGATCGTGCCACCAGATGCACCGATGCGTCCTAAGCGTGAGTTCCGTGACCGTGACGATCGTTTCGAACGTCGTGGCGACCGTAACGATCGTGGTCCACGCGGTGACCGTCCAGAGCGTGGTGGCGAAGACCGTCCACGTCGCGAGCGTCGTGACGCTGGCGAAATGGAGCTGTATCGCATTGAAGTGGGCCGTGATGATGGTGTTGAAGTTCGTCACATCGTTGGCGCGATCGCTAACGAAGGCGACATCAGCAGCCGTTACATCGGTAACATCAAGCTGTTTGGCTCACACTCTACCATCGAGCTGCCGAAAGGTATGCCGGGCGAAGTACTGCAACACTTTACCCGCACCCGCATCCTGAACAAGCCGATGAACATGCAGCTGCTGGGCGATGCACAGCCACGTCCTGACCGCGGCGGCGAACGTCGTGGCGGCGGTCGCGGTTTCGGTGGCGAACGTCGTGAAGGCGGTCGCAGCGAAGGTCGCACTGGCGAACCTCGTCGTTTCTCCGGCGAGCGTCGTGAAAACCGTGGCCCACGCCGTGAAGAAGGCGCCAGCCGTCGTCGTTTCGGTGACGCATAAGCCTTTCGCTTCTGACGTAAAGTAAAATATACAGCCCCGATAGTCGCTATCGGGGCTTTTTTTATTCCTTTTGTACTCTTGTACTGGTACAGTGCATCGCATTAAAATGTAAACCACATTTTTGACTGGAGATAAGGCTGTATGGCGACACTAACCACCACCCAAACGTCACCTTCGCTGCTTGGCGGCGTGGTGATCATCGGCGGAACCATTATTGGTGCCGGGATGTTCTCCCTGCCAGTGGTTATGTCCGGTGCGTGGTTCTTCTGGTCGCTGGCGGCGCTGGTCTTCACCTGGTTCTGTATGCTGCATTTCGGGCTGATGATCCTTGAAGCCAACCTCAACTACCGCATTGGCTCCAGCTTCGACACCATCACCAGGGATCTGCTGGGCAAAGGCTGGAACCTGGTCAACGGTCTCTCCATTGCGTTTGTGCTGTACATCCTGACCTACGCCTACATTTCGGCGAGCGGCTCGATTCTGCATCATACCTTCGCGGAGATGTCGCTGAACGTGCCCGCGCGTCTGGCAGGATTGTGCTTTGCGCTGGGCGTGGCGTTTATCGTCTGGATGAGTACCAAAGCGGTGAGCCGCATGACGGCAATCGTGCTGGGCGCAAAGGTCATTACCTTCTTCCTGACCTTCGGCAGCCTGCTCGGGCACGTCACGCCCGCCACCCTGTTTAACGTCGCGGAAGTGAACACCTCCTACACGCCGTACCTGCTGATGACCCTGCCGTTCTGCCTGGCGTCGTTCGGCTACCACGGTAACGTGCCGAGCCTGATGAAGTACTACGGCAAAGAGCCGCGCACCATTGTGAAATGCCTGGTTTACGGCACGCTGCTGGCGCTGGGGCTGTACGTGATTTGGCTGCTCGGGGCGATGGGCAATATCCCGCGTCCGGAATTTATCGGCATTGCGCAGAAGGGCGGTAATATCGACGTGCTGGTACAGGCGCTGAGCGGCGTGCTGAACAGCCGCAGCCTGGATCTGCTGCTGGTCATCTTCTCCAACTTTGCCGTGGCGAGCTCTTTCCTTGGCGTGACGCTGGGCCTGTTTGACTATCTGGCGGACCTGTTTGGCTTCGATGACTCGGCGGCGGGCCGCTTCAAAACCGCGCTACTGACCTTCCTGCCGCCGGTTGTGGGCGGCCTGCTGTGGCCGAACGGCTTCCTGTATGCCATCGGCTATGCGGGACTGGCGGCAACCATCTGGGCGGCGATTGTGCCGGCGCTGCTGGCACGTAAATCACGTAAACGCTTCGGCAGCCCGACCTTCCGCGTCTGGGGCGGCAAGCCGATGATTGCGCTGATTCTGGTGTTTGGTGTGGGAAACGCGCTGGTCCACGTGCTGTCGAGCTTTAACCTGTTGCCTGTTTACCATTAAACCGTGCTGCCTGATCCCCTCACCCCGCCCCTCTCCCGAAGGGAGAGGGAGAAAACCGTAGGCCGGATAAGGCGAAGCCGCCATCCGGCAAAAAAACTACCCCAACAACTCTTCTTTCACCTGCATCGCCAGATCAAAGGAATGCAAACGCGCCTGGTGATCGAAAATCTGGCCGTTAACCATAATCTCATCCGCCTGCGTTTCGCGCAGTACCGCTTCAAGCCCGTGACGGATTTTCGTCTTATCGCCTACCAGCGACATGCTCAGCGCCTGCTGCACGCCATACTGCTCGGAGGCGGACCACAGCTGATGCATATTCTCCACCGGTGGCGGCAGCTGGCCCGTCTCGCCGCGACGCAGCTTCACAAACGCCTGCTGCATGGAGGTAAACAGGAATTCCGCATCGCGATTGCTGTCGGCGGCAATGATGTTGATGCACACCATCGCATACGGTTTCTCCAGACGTGCAGACGGTTTAAAGTTCGTGCGGTAGAGATGCAGCGCCTGGTGCAGCATATCCGGTGCGAAGTGGGAGGCGAACGCGAACGGCAGGCCCAGCTGAGCGGCGAGCTGCGCGCTGTAGAGGCTTGAGCCTAGCAGCCACACGGGGATTTGCTCGCCGTAGCCCGGAACCGGGCGCACGTGCGGGTTCGGATCCCGCGCGTCGAACCAGTCCACCAGCTCCGCCACGTCGCGCGGGAAGTTATCGATATCGCCGTTCATGTGGCGGCGCAGGGCGCGCATGGTCGGCTGATCGCTGCCAGGCGCACGGCCAAGCCCCAGATCGATTCGGCCCGGATAAAGGGTATTCAGGGTCCCAAACTGCTCGGCAATTACCAGCGGAGCGTGGTTCGGCAGCATGACGCCGCCAGAGCCAAGGTGCAGGGTGGTGGTATTCGCCGCCAGATAGCCAATCAGCACCGAGGTGGCGGCGCTGGCGATACCCACCATGTTGTGGTGCTCCGCCAGCCAGTAGCGGTGATAGCCACGCTTTTCGGCAAGCTGAGCGAGATCGAGAGAGTGCGTGAAGGCTTCTCTTGCCGAGGAGCCTTGTGGGATCGGCGCCAGATCCAGCACCGAAAACGGAATGGTTTTATCAGTCATAACAGCTCACTTTGTCGACGGTGAATCTTTAATACTGCATTAAAGTTTACTAACCGTTGTTAACAAAGTGAGCCTTTTTTAGGCCTGAAGTTCCAGCCCGGCCAGACGTTTCCAGTAACCGTTACAGTCGCTGTTTGCCGTCAGCGGCAGCGGCGACGCGCCGTTTTCATTGGCGCGGAAGGCGTCCAGCATCGCGAACACGCTGGTATCCAGCGGTGAAAGACGCACTATATCCACCAGCCCGTCCATCGACGCCAGCTCGTTACCGAGGTTGTAGACGTAGCCGCTCATGGTCTGAATGCCGTTGAGGACAAATACCTGCTGGTTCTCCTGCGACAGCATGCTGCGCCCGTTAGGGTACTTAATGCAGCAGGTTTCACACTCGTCTTTCGGGCGATCTTCAGAACGCGCGGTGAAGCAGCGGGCAGAATAGGCCAGCGGGAGATGGCCGTAGCTCAGCACTTCCACTTCAAACTGATTGCGAATGCCAAGCTCTTCACACTGAGCGAGCAGGTTTGCCAGCCAGTCGCGGGAGAGTTCCACCGGCATACACCAGCGCGTCATCCCCTGCTTGAGCAGCAGGCGCAGGGTCACCGCGTTATAGCAGTTCAGCGCATGGCCGGCGACAAACGGCAGCTTGCGTTCGGCGCACATGTTCACCACGCCGAGATCGCTCGCCTCCAGCAGAAACTCGCCGTTTTCCACGTAGCGCTTCAGCTCGCCCAGTTCCGAAGACGCCTGAACCAGCGCCAGCGTGGAGAGCACCACCTGCTTGCCGCTGCCTGCCAGGCTTTTTGCCATCTCCAGCCAGTCGCCTACTTTGGTGGCGCGGCGCTTGCTGCACACCGCTTCGCCGAGGTAAATCACGTCGGCGCTGCTGGTCGCCGCCTGTTGATAAAAATCTTCCAGCGTCTCTTTTGGCCAGTAGTAGAGCACCGGCCCTAATGAATATTTCATGGTTATCTCACTGCCATTTACGGTGATACGCGCCGAGCGTGGTTTGCGTGCCTTCAGACATTGCGCCGAGGGTCTCCATCCACGCCGGCTGCGCGGCGTAATTCTGCGGGTCCGCCATGCAGCGGTCGATGGCCTGACGCCACACCTTCGCAACCTGGCTCACGTAGGCCGGGCTGCGCTGGCGGCCTTCGATTTTCACCGAGGCAATATTGGCGGCCAGCAGTTCCGGCAGCAGCTCCAGCGTGTTGAGGCTGGTGGGCTCCTCCAGCGCGTGGTAGCGCTCGCCGTCCACCAGATAGCGGCCTTTGCACAGCGTCGGGTAGCCCGCGTTTTCCCCGTCCTGATAGCGGTCGATTAACACTTCGTTCAGGCGCGACTCCAGCCCCTGCGGCGTTTGCTGCCAGCGAACGAAGCGGGCAGGCGAGCAGGCGCCCACGGTATTTGGCGATTCCCCGGTTAAATAGGAGGAGAGATAGCAGCGGCCTTCGGCCATGATGCACAGGCTACCGAAGGCAAAAACTTCCAGCGGTACTGGCGTGACGCGCGCCAGTTGCTTAACCTGATGAATAGAGAGCACGCGCGGCAACACCACGCGAGCCACGTCAAAATGTCGATGGTAAAAACGCACCGCCTCTTCGTTCGTCGCGGATGCCTGAACCGAGACGTGGCGCTCAATGTGCGGGTAGCGTTCTGCCGCATACTCAAGCATGGCAAGGTCGGCCAGGATCAGCGCATCGGCGCCCAGCTGGGCGGCCATATCCACGGCGCGCTGCCAGCGGGCATAGCCATCAGGATGGGCGAAGGTGTTGATGGCGATATGCAGCTTGCGGCGGTGCTGGTGAACGAAGTTAACGGCCTCCTGGAGCTTCTTCTCCGTAAAGTTAAGGCCAGCAAAATGGCGGGCGTTGGTATCATCTTTCAGCCCGATATAGACCGCGTCGGCCCCATTTTCGATGGCCGCCTTAAGCGCCGGAAGGTTTCCGGCAGGGCAGAGCAGCTCCATAATTTATCCCGATGTTGTCGATCGCAGGGATCGTAAAAAATGTTAACGAGCTGGGATTTTAATTAACCCATACGCGACAATTTTTGATTTAAGGCAGCTAATGGCGTATTGATGGCACCAATAATGAGGAGCACAGGACTACGGTTTGTTGATTTACGCCGCTATCTTCTTGTCGGGATATGGCAAAATAGCAGGATTATAGCTATCAGGGAGTAAACTCGTGCTGGATAAACTGCGTTCACGTCTCGTACAATTTGGTCCATTAATGCTGAGCGTGCCGGTAAAGCTGGCGCCGTTCGCGCTTAAGCGCCAGGTGCTGGAACAGGTATTGACCTGGCAGTTCCGTCAGGCGCTGCAGGACGGTGAGCTGGAGTTTCTGGAAGGCCGCTGGTTAAGCATCGAAGTGCGCGATATCGGGCTGCGCTGGTTTACTTCCGTTGAGAACGATCGGCTGATCGTTCGTGAGTCCGCCGAGGCGGATGTAAGCTTTAGCGCCGACGCCAGCGATCTGCTGATGATTGCCGCGCGCAAGCAGGATCCCGATACGCTGTTCTTCCAGCGTCGTCTGGTGATTGAGGGCGATACGGAGCTTGGCCTGTACGTCAAAAATTTAATGGATGCCATTGAGCTTGAGCAGATGCCGAAGGCGCTGCGCGTGATGCTAATGCAAATGGCAGATTTCGTTGAGGCCGGGCTGAAAACCCCGCCGGACAGTAAACACACTTCAGTAGGTGAGCCATGCTGATTCGAGTCGAAATTGGGATTGATGCGCCGGGCATCGACGCGTTGTTACGCCGCTCTTTTGCGGGGGACGGCGAAGCGCAGCTGGTTCACGATCTTCGCGAAGATGGCCTGATTACCCTGGGTCTGGTTGCCACCGATGATGAAGGGCAGGTGGTCGGCTACGTGGCGTTCAGTCCGGTGATTGTTCAGGGCGAAGAGTTGCAGTGGGTTGGCATGGCGCCGCTGGCGGTGGATGAAAACTACCGCGGCCAGGGCCTGGCACGTCAGCTGGTTTATGAAGGGCTGGATTCACTGAATGAATTTGGCTATGCCGCCGTCGTGGTACTGGGCGAACCGGCATTCTACGAACGTCTGGGGTTTGAGCCGGCGGCCAAACACGATCTGCACTGCCGCTGGCCGGATACGGAAGCGTCCTTCCTGGTCCATCCTCTGGCGGACGACGCGCTCGATGGCGTTAACGGCCTGGTTGAGTATCACGATCGTTTCAATCGCTTTTAAGCAGGCTGTCGCGTAGCGCCTCAAAAGAGCCATCCCCGTTGACGAGACGCTCTTTCTGGCGCTTCGTCAGCTGTTTGATGCGGTACTCCAGCCTGAGCGCCAGCGATCTGTCGCCCACGGCGGCTGAAAAAGCCAGCTTAAGCTCACCTTTCCCCCGCAGCGCTTTTGCCCCTTTTCCCGTTTGATGTTGTAAAAAACGCCGTTCCACATCGGTGGTGATCCCGGTGTAGAGCGCGTTATCGGCGGTTCGGACAAGATAGAGAAACCAGCACACGGTAAGCAGATTCAGTATGTTAAGGTGAACGCACCATAGCATGAGAGAGAGCGAAAATGGAAACACTGGCCGCCATTAGCCGCTGGCTGGCAAAGCAGCACGTCGTCACCTGGTGCGTCTGTAAAGACGGGGAGATGTGGTGCGCGAACGCGTTTTATTACTACGACCCCGAGCGCGTCGCCTTTTACGTGATGAGTGAAGATAAAACGCGGCATGCGCAGATGTCGGGCCCGCAGGCAAACGTGGCGGGCACGGTAAACGGTCAGCCTAAAACCGTTGCGCTGATCCGCGGGGTTCAGTTCACGGGCGAAATCCGTCGTCTGGAAGGGGAGGAGAGCGACGCGCAGCGTAAACGCTACACGCGCCGCTTCCCGGTTGCCGCTGCGCTAAAAGCCCCGGTGTGGGAAATCCGCCTCGATGAGCTGAAATTTACCGACAACACGCTGGGCTTTGGCAAGAAGCTGCACTGGTTACGCGCCGAGCAGGCGTAACGCTTCGCGGTTAAACGCCGGAAGATCGTCCGGCGTACGGCTGGTGATCAGCTGGTCGTTGTCGTTAACCACTTCCTGGTCGTAAAACTCGGCGCCGGCGTTTTTCAGGTCAATGACGATCGGTTTCACCGCGGTCAGCTTGCGTCCGCGCACCACCTCCGCGCTGATCAGCAGCTGCGGGCCGTGACAGATGGCAAAGACCGGCTTACCGGTGCCGACGAAGTCACGGGTGAAGGTGACGAAACGCTCGTCTCCGCGCAGGGAATCCGGTGAATGGCCGCCCGGTAGCAGCAGGGCGTCGAAATCAGACGGGCTGACGTTATCAATAGATTCGTCAATGGTCACGCTGGCTTCGCCCTTGTGGCCCTTCACGGTTTTACCCGCTTCTTTCTCGATGGTGACCACCTCGTGGCCCGCCTTGCGGAATGCCTCTGCTGGCGACGTAAACTCTGAATCTTCAAACTCGTCGGTAATCAAGACTGCGATTTTTTTACCCATGCTTCCTCCGTTGTTTTCGCTTCAGACTGTTTTTTTCCCGTTTGTGGTAAATACTTACCGGTAACAGACTTTTAAGTGTGGTAGAGCAGGCCCAGATCGCAAACGGACAATTCTGTAAAGGGGAAAAGATGAGTCAGGTACTGATTACCGGTGCTACCGGGCTGGTGGGTGGACACCTGCTGCGGCTGCTGATCCAGGATCGTCATATCAACTACATCGCCGCGCCGACGCGTCGGCCGCTGCTGGACGTCACCGGCGTCTTTAACCCGCACGATCCACAGCTCACCGACGCCCTGGCGCAGGTGCAGGATCCTGTCGATATCGCCTTTTGCTGCCTGGGCACCACCCGACGGGAAGCGGGCAGTAAAGAGGCGTTTATCCATGCGGATTACACGCTGGTGGTGGATACCGCCCTGACGGCGAAAAAGCTGGGGGCAAAGCATTTTCTGGTGGTCAGTTCCCACGGCGCCAGCGCCGGCTCGCCGTTTTTTTACAACAGGGTGAAGGGCAAAATGGAAGAGGCGCTGATTGCGCAGAAGTGGGAGCGCCTGACCATCGTGCGGCCTTCCATGCTGATGGGCCACCGTGACGAGCGGCGTTTTAACGAGTCTTTTTTCGCTCCGCTTTTTCGCATCCTGCCGGGTAACTGGAAGTCCATCGAGGCGCGGGACGTCGCGCAGGCCATGCTGAAAGAGGCGCTGGCTCCGTCGCAGGAGGGCGTAAATATTATCCCGTCGGCAAAACTGCGTGAAATCGCGCAGGGCGAGGCGTAAACTTCCCCGGCTTATTAAATAACACCTTCCGGGGAATGGTATGACTGGTCAGTCTTCATCTCAGGCGGCAACACCCGTTCAGTGGTGGAAGCCCGCACTTTTCTTTCTCGTGGTCATCATTGGCCTCTGGTATGTGAAATGGCAGCCGTACTACGGTAAAGCCTTCACCGCCGCCGACACCCACAGCATTGGCAACTCAATTCTCGCTCAGCCAGATTCCAGCCCGCTAAAGGCGGCGTGGGATTACGCAATGGTCTATTTTCTCGCGGTGTGGAAAGCCGCTGTGTTGGGCGTGCTGCTGGGGTCGCTGATTCAGGTACTTATCCCGCGTAACTGGCTGGTGAAAACCTTAGGACAGCCGCGCTTGCAGGGGACGCTGCTGGGGACGATTTTCTCCCTGCCGGGCATGATGTGCTCCTGCTGCGCCGCTCCGGTGGCGGCGGGCATGCGCCGTCAGCGCGTGTCGATGGGCGGCGCGCTCGCCTTCTGGATGGGTAACCCCCTGCTGAACCCGGCGACGCTGGTGTTTATGGGCTTCGTGCTCGGCTGGCACTTCGCGTTTATCCGGCTGGCGGCTGGCCTGCTGACGGTGGTGCTTGTCGCTACGCTGGTACAGCACCTGGTGAAAGACAACGAGGCCGGGCCTGCCTCCGTTGAGCTGGACGTCAGCGAGCCGCAGGGCAGCTTCTTTGCTCGCTGGGGCAAAGCGCTGTGGCAGCTGTTCTGGAGCACCATTCCGGTTTATATCCTGGCTGTACTGGCGCTGGGGGCGGCGCGCGTCTGGCTGTTCCCGCACGCGGATGGCGCTATCGACAACACGCTGATGTGGGTGATTGCGATGGCGGTGGCCGGGTGCCTGTTCGTGATCCCAACGGCGGCGGAAATCCCGATTATTCAGACCATGATGATGGCCGGGATGGGTACCGCACCGGCGCTGGCATTGCTCATCACGCTGCCGGCGGTGAGCCTGCCGTCGCTTATCATGCTGCGTAAGTCATTCCCGGCAAAAGCGCTGTGGCTGACGGCGGGGCTGGTGGCGTTGAGCGGGGTGATCGTGGGGAGTATGGCGCTGGTATAAAAAAAGCCCGGTGGCGCTACGCTACCGGGCTTACCGTCAGGTTCAGCTTACTTGATGTAGGTAAAGGCGGTGGTGACGTGCTTCACGCCGCTCACCCGGCTGGCGATATCCGCTGCCGCTTTCCCTTCACGCTCTGTCACCAGGCCCAGCAGGAACACTTCGCCGTTCTCCGTGGTCACCTTCACGTTTGAGGATTTCACCTGGTCAGTACCCAGCAGCTGGGAACGCACCTTGGTGGTTATCCAGGTATCAGATGACGCGGTGCCGAGGCCAATCGGCTGGCCCTGGCGGATCTCGTTAAACACTTCCGCCGTGCCTTCTACGCCCATCGCGATCTGCTTGGCGCGTGACGCCAGTTCAGGATTTGGCGCCTGGCCTGCCAGCAGCACTTTGCCCTGATAGGCCGTCACGTTGATGCGTGCTTCCTTCTTGATCTGTTCGTCTTTCGACAGCGCGCTGTTCACGCGCAGCTCAAGCGTACCGTCATCCACCTGCGTTCCAACGGTACGCGGATCGGTCGCTGCTTTGGTGCCAACCGCTGCGGTACCGACTACAGCGGCGGCGATGCATCCCTGAAGCAGTAATGCAGACATCACGACTGCAAGGGCCGATAAAACCTTCATGAGAACTCCTTAGTCATCCTGGTGAGGGAAAAGCGTGTTATCGATCAGATCGCATAAGCAGTTCACCGTGAGCATATGCATCTCCTGGATGCGGGCGCTACGGTGCGAAGGAATGCGGATCTCCACATCCTGCGGCCCCAGCAGGCCAGCCAGCTCGCCGCCGTCGTAACCGGTCAGGGCGACAATCGTCATGTCCCGGGTCACTGCCGCTTCAACCGCCTTAACGATATCCCGGCTATTGCCGCGCGTGGAGATCGCCAGCAGCACGTCTCCGGCATGGCCTAAGGCGCGCACCTGCTTGGCGTAAATTTCGTCATGCAGACGATCGTTGGCAATCGCAGTTAAGACCACGTTATCGGTGTTAAGTGCAATGGCCGGTAAACTCGGTCGCTCGGTTTCGAAGCGGTTGATCATGCTGGCAGCAAAATGCTGTGCGTTGGCGGCGGACGTGCCGTTGCCACAACAGAGGATTTTGTTGCCGTTGAGCAGCGACTGAACCAGCGTCATCGCCGCGCGGGAGATCGCGTCCGGAAGGGCTTCCGCCGCGGCGATCTGCGTTTGAATGCTTTCTGTGAAGCACACTTTAATTCTTTCGAGCACGGTATCCCTTTAAAATCTTATTTAAGCGTCTTCGCCAAACGCGTTTTTAAGCCATTCGATCGCATTTCCGGTGAAGGCTACCACATCGAAACGGCAATCCACAGTATCAAAACTCCCATTATGGCGGGCAAGCCACAAGTGGGCAGTCTGTAATAATTTATGTTGTTTGGCGAGCGTCACGCTGGCGGCAGCACCGCCAAAACGGGACGACTGTCGGTAGCGTACTTCAACAAACACGGTGGTCTGACCGTCTTTCATGATCAGATCAATCTCGCCGCCGCGCCCGCGAACGTTGGCGGCGACAAAGCGCAGTCCTTTGCCTTCAAGCCAGCGGCGCGCCTTTAACTCCCACGCGTCGCCGGTCTGTTTGCGGCTTAACTGGCCGGGATAATCTGCCCCTGCTGGTATTTGAGCCATGATAACTTCCTGTTAATCACACAATCCTGGTTGGCGGTCAGATCGCCGGTATTACCGTTAAGCTCAAAGCCCGGTACCTGACGCATCTGGGTGAAGTGGTTCGCCAGCGCCCAGGCATCGACGCCCATCGCGTACAGGCGCGCCAGGGAGTAATCATTGCGCACCGCGCCCAGCGCCTGCTGCATCAACTGCGGGTTGCTGCCTGCCAGCATTGGGATCTCGCTGTATTGCAGCCCTTCCATCTCCAGACGGAAGTCCGGGCCAGCGGTACCCTGCGCGCTGCGCGAGCTGGCGTAAAGGGTTGCGCCGCTCTGGCTACCGTTACGCATGGCGATCATGGGTTTGATAAAGGCGATCTCTTCAGGCGTGGCGACGATGTAGGCCGAATCCACTTTACCGCCGCCGCTGATTTGCGCGTCGGTTGGCGGTGCCGGGATCGTCAGGCCGCCGATGGTAACGCTCTGCTGCTGCGGCAGGCTGGCAGACACCGGGCTACCGTTGAGGGCAATACCGGCACCGCCGTTCACGCCCGCTCTCAGTTCGGAAGCGGAGCCAAATTTCTGCTGCAATACTACGCCGCCGCCGAGGGACTGCCACTCTTCAGCAAACGCGTTGGCTACGCGGTCTCCCAGCGTGCTGCGCGGGATCAGCAGCAGCGGCGCCTGCTTGCCCTGCTCGTGAATATGACGCGCCGCATCGCGGGCTTCATCTTCCGGTGAAAGGGCGAAGTAACAGATATTGGCGCGGTTCTGAACCTGCTCAGGCTGGTTAAGCGCCAGCACGTTCAGCGTGGTATTGCTCTTCATCAGCGTTTCCACGTTGTTTTTCAACAGCGGGCCGACAACGATGCTGGCGCCGTCCTGCTGAACCTGCGCCAGCACCTGGTCGAGCGGCTGAGCGCTGGTGTCGTAGATTTTCAGCTCTGCGCCCGGGTTAGCGCTGGTGGTTGCCACCGCCTGCTGCTGCGCTGCGGGCTGCTGTTCCGGCTGTACTGTTTGCGGCTGAGGCTGTTCGGCCGTGACGGGAGCCGGGGTTTCAGCCGGTGCCTGCGTCGCTACGGGCGCTGGCGTGGCGGCTGGCTGCGTGGCTGGCGCAGTGACCGGATTCTGCATCGTACCCTGCGCAGGGGTTTGTGCGGTGGTCAGGTCGTCGGTTTCAGCAGCCGACGGGCTGACAACGTCGTTCACGTTTGCCGCCTGCGCCGCTTGTGCAGGCACCGCGCTGCCGGTGACGGCGGTGGTGCCGTTTTTCGCCGCTTCAAAACCCTGCTGAATGGCGCGACCAAACACCGCCGCCTGGCCGTTTAACGGCAGCAGCAGGGCGATTTTGCTGGTGGAGGCGGGCTTAAAGTTTTGCACGTTCACCAGCTGCGTTGGCAGCATTTTTGCTCCCGGGTTTTGCGGGTAGCGCTTTTGCCAGTCGGTAATGCCGGCTTTCAGCATGTTCGGATCGCTGCGGTTGTTGAACCACATCTGCTGAAGATCAAGCCAGCCCTGCAGGACGTTTTCATCGGCGTTAATGACCAGCGCCCGTGCCTGCTCCTGGGTCATGGAGGCGAGCGCCTGCCAGGTCGCATCAATATTTTTCTGCTTGTCCGCACCCGCGAGCAGAGGCTCCTGAGCAATCAGCGCCCGGAGCAGCGTCAGGGAAGGGCGGCCCTGCTCAGCGGTGATGCCGGCCTGCCAGAAACGGGCCTGCTGGTTTTTATCCAGCGCGCTCAGATCGATATTGCCGAGGATCTTTTTCGCCCCGTCGTAATCTTTCTGCGCCACTTTCAGCTCTGCCGACAGCAGCGTCTGCTCACGACGCTGCTCGTCGTTGAGCGACTGCGGCAGCTGGCTGAACAGTTCGGCGGCCTGCTGGGTTTTCCCTTCTTTCAGCAGTGCACGAATGGCGAGTAATTGCCAGTTGGTCTTGGTATCATTTGAGCTCTGCGACATTTGTTGCAGATAAAAGCCAGAATCAGCCTGAGCGGATCCCTGCATATGAGCAGTGCTCTGGTCGGGTGCCTGGGTGCCACAGCCTGAGAAGATCAGGGCTGCGAGCAGAAGCGGCACGCCGCACGTGGCTTTTTTTCGAAGAAACGTTAACGGTACCATACTGTATCCAGTGATTTTTTTTACGCAATGCTCAATATTAAATCGGCAATACGGACGAAACAATGAAACAACACGAAACGGCAGATAATTCTCAAGGCCAGCTTTATATTGTACCTACTCCTATCGGGAATTTGTCTGATATTACCCAACGTGCACTCACTGTATTGCAAGCTGTTGATTTAATTGCTGCTGAAGACACGCGCCATACCGGTTTACTGCTGCAACATTTCGCGATTAACGCCCGTTTGTTTGCCCTTCACGATCACAATGAGCAACAAAAGGCCGAAACGCTGGTGGCGAAGCTTAAAGAGGGGCAGAACATTGCGCTGGTCTCCGATGCGGGCACGCCGCTGATTAACGACCCCGGCTACCATCTGGTGCGCACCTGCCGTGAAGCCGGGATCCGCGTTGTGCCGCTGCCGGGGCCGTGCGCCGCGATTGCTGCGCTGAGCGCCGCGGGCCTGCCGTCCGACCGTTTCTGCTATGAAGGTTTCCTGCCCGCCAAATCCAAAGGCCGCCGTGACGTATTAAAGGATCTTGAAGCTGAGCCGCGTACCCTGATTTTCTACGAATCCACTCACCGCCTGCTGGAAAGCCTGGAAGATATGGTCACCGTCTGGGGCGAAGGCCGCTACGTGGTGCTGGCGCGTGAACTGACCAAAACCTGGGAAACCATCCACGGCGCGCCTGTCGGCGAACTGCTGGCGTGGGTGAAGGAAGATGAAAACCGCCGCAAGGGTGAAATGGTGCTGATTGTCGAAGGCCATAAGGCGCAGGAAGACGCGCTCCCTGCCGATGCGCTGCGCACCCTGGCCCTGCTACAGGCCGAACTGCCGCTTAAGAAAGCGGCGGCACTGGCGGCGGAAATCCACGGCGTGAAGAAAAATGCGCTGTATAAGTATGCGCTGGAGCAGCAGGGGGGGGTGATCCCTGCTGCTGTTTTGCCGGGGTACGGTTTCGCCTTACCCGGCTTTGCGCCTGTTACTTTACAGGCGTCGCTTCAAAAACCAGCGTTTCCAGCGGCTTCAGGGTAATCACCACCGCGTTTTTATACTGTTCCGGTACGCTATCGTTACTGCCGTACACCGCTTTTAAACCGAAGTGCGTCGTGCCGTCCATCGGGACCTCAAAGTCTCTGGCAAGATCCAGATAGTAGCTTTGCGGCTTATCCGACGGGTTACGCAAGCCGATAATCGCTTTGTCCTTGCTCCACGACGCCCAGCCGTAAACCTCAAGCGCCGTTGGATCTCCGCCGATCCAGTGGGTATCGACCAGCACGCTGGCGTTATCCCGGGACCACTTCGCGGCCTGCGCCAGGACATCCCACTTCGCCTTGTTGAGCATTGATGGAGTGATGTACAGCTCCTGCAACTGGGTGCCGGTGGCGAAATAGCTCCATACCTGGTCGGCAAAGTCGCTGTCCGTTTGCACCTTCTCCAGGCCGTAATACGCGTTCTCCGCGCTGACGATCCCGTGATACATCAGGGAGTTCTGCGGGAAAAGCGGACCTTTACGCACGATGGAGCGATACGTTTCCGCATCGCGGTAGGTCATCCACTGCTGAACCGGCGTGCCGGGGCCGTACAGGTTGATATCATCTCCCTGACGCCAGATGGAATCGGCGTAGAACAGCCAGGAGGGGCTGGCGTTGGTACCTGTCGTCAGGTTAATAAACAGATTCGGATTGGCGCTGCGCATGTTATGCAGCAGAGCGATAGAGGCGTCAAAATCCGAGGCGAACGGGCTGCCCTTAATATGCGAATTGGCATTGCCCATCCCGTCGAGCTTGAACGAGGTTATGTGCTCGTTTTTGATAAGCTTAACGATCTGCTCATTAAAGTTTTTAAAGTAGTTCGGGCCCGACAGCGCCAGCTTCCCGTCTACCGTTTCGAAACCGTACTCTTTTGCATGCGAGACGCGCGTGTCGCGCGGTTTGTTATATCCGCCCCACGGCGAGAGCCACAGGCCGACGGAGCTATGCAGGCTGTCCGCTTTCTCCCGTACCTTGCCAAAACCGTTGCTGAAAGCCGGGCCAAACAGCCAGCGACCGGTCAAATCATCCCAGCCATCATCCAGCAGGAAAGCATCCAGCGCCACGCCGCGCCCGGTAATAAATTCCTTATTCCATTCGTCCATGCGCCCCAGCACATCCTGCTCGGAGTAGGGGGTAAAGAAGCCAATATCCATCCAGCTGTTGTAGTGTAAATAAGGCTTATACGGACGCGGACGGACGGCATTAATAAACTGGTTTACGCTGCGGCGCAGCTGGCTGGTCTCCGGGAAGGTGCCAAAGTACGTGGTGTAGCTGACCGGGGCGTCTGGCTGAACAGGGGTTTTCAGCTCCACGCTGAGGTTGGTCGTCGCCTCATAGGCGTAGGTGTTAACAATGGGTTTATTCGGCAGGATAAAGAACGAGTCTGCGACGATCGGCGAGCTATTAATTGCCCCGTCTACATAAGGTGCCTGAGACTGCTTTTTGGTCGGGAAGAAGGTAATTTTCGCTACATCCCGCGGCTGCCCAACGGCGGCGATGGTGTAGTCGATGCTGGCGTATTTGCCCTTCACCAGTTTCAGCTTCACCGTCACGTTGAATTGCGGATGGGTGAAATCGATAACTATCCCGCTGTCCTGCTTTTCGACATGCCTGATTTTAAAATCCGCCGTGTGGATCTTACTCTCGTCCGGCAGCGTCAGAAAAAACAGCTCCTGCGGCTGGAGCGGACGTTGAGTTCTGGTGTCTTTAACCACTACCGTCGAGTTTGCATCATCAAACGACAGGGCAATATTGTCGTTATTGAGCGTGTAGTTCGCTGCCGCCGCGCTATGGGAAACGCACAGGGCAAGCATGGAGAGTGTGAGGATTTTTTTCATCAGCGTAAGCTCCTTTTTGATCAGGCTTCTGCCGGAAGCAGCAGGCGGTTAGCCGAACCGCAAACGGTAATTTTGCTTCTGACCACCTCTTTCATGGCGTCCATACCGACCCGCATATAGAAGCGCGGATCGTTACCCTGCGGGTTTTGGGCAAACCAGGCTTTAACCGCGTCAGAAAAGGCGATTTTCAGCTCGGTAGCCACGTTGACTTTGCACACACCCAGCTCAATGGTGCGACGAACATCTTCATCCGGCACGTCGCTCGCGCCGTGCAGCACCAGCGGCACGGTGACCACTTCGCGGATCTCGGCCAGCCGCTGGAAGTCGATTTTGGGACGCCTTGTATACAGGCCGTGCGCGGTGCCGATGGCGACGGCGAGGCTATCGACGCCGGTCAGTTCGACAAAGCGTTTCGCTTCCTGCGGGTCGGTGAGAAACGCGCTTTCGGCGTCGACGCTCATGTCATCTTCCACGCCGCCCAGTCGGCCCAGCTCGGCCTCGACGCTACAGTCGTTAAGGTGGCAAAAATCAACCACCGACTTCACCAGCTTCACGTTTTGTTCAAACGGATAGTGGCTGCCGTCGATCATCGCGCTGCGCACGCCTGCGTTGACCTTACGACGAATATCGTCGAGGGACTCGTGGTGATCGAGATGCAGCGCCAGCGGCATGTCGTAGGTTAACGAGTACGCGCTGCACAGGGCGTAGATCTCTTCCAGGGCAATGTGCTTAAACGTGCCCGGCGTGCCCGCGAGGATCACCGGCGATCGCATTTCGCTACAGACTTCGAGGATCGCCTGGATCGTCTCCGCGTTGTGGATGTTGAACGCCGGCACGGCGTAGCCTTTTGCCTGCGCGTCCTGGAGGAGATACTTCGTTGAAATAATGCTCATGGTGCGATCCTCTTAAGCCTGCCACGGATGAATAACAACGCCCTGCACTACGCGGTTAACCGTTCCGCTGGCAGATGGCGTATCGGGCGTATTTCCCACGCTGAGGGACTGGGAAAGCGCAAAGACCTGGGCGTACATCAGGAAGCAGAACGCCTGTTCCATATCAATAAACGGGCGGGAAGGCGGCAGCAGGATGTGCGGACCCGCTTCAATCACCGGATCGTTTTCGGCGGCGACGGCGACAACGCGAAGAGCCTGACGATCGCGGCGCAGTTCGGCCAGCAGATCGAGATCGTACTGACGGGTATACGGATGGCTGGAGACAAACACCACCACCAGCGTTTCGTTATCCACCAGCGATTTGGGCCCGTGACGGAAGCCCGTTGGGGAATCATAGAATGCCGCCAGCTTGCCCGCCGTCAGTTCCAGCACCTTCAGCGCCGCTTCACGCGCCGCGCCCTGCAGGCCGCCGCTTCCCAGGTAGACGATCCTTTTCCACGGTTCGTTACCAAATACGCCCTGACGAAAATCGCCGAGAGAGGTGAGGATCGCCTGACAGCGATCGGCCACGTCGCGGAAGCTGCGGCTGCCGATCGCGTCTGGCGCGAATACCGCCAGGCAGCTCGCCATCATGGTGGTAATACTGCTGGTCATCGCGAAGCCGCGATCGTGCGTTTCGGCAGGCATCAGAAGGGCATAAGCGTTATCGCTATTAACGGCATTCTGATACAGGCTGCCCGCCTCGTTACAGGTGATAGACAGGTGATAGCACTCCGGCACGAACTGATTGGCCAACTCTACCGCCGCCACGCTCTCCGGGCTGTTACCGGAACGGGCAAACGAAACCAGCAGCAGCGGATGTGCCGGGCTGAAGTAATCCATCGGGTTCGTGACCAGATCGGTTGTCGGTATGGCGGAAACGTTTTTCCCGGTGTGGCTCGCAAGCCATGGCGCAATGATATCGCCTATAAACGCGGAGGTGCCCGCGCCGGTCAGCACGATCCGCAGATTGGGCTTGCGCAGCAGCGGCGTCAGGAAACCGTCAATCGAGGAGCGCAGATTATCGATATTGGTGAGCGAGCGGATCCAGCTGGCAGGCTGCTGGCGGATCTCTTCTTCGGTCCAGGTGCCGGTTGTGGCGGCGGGAGTGATTTGTGGCATAACTCAGTCCTTAGTCGTGTGAATTCCACATCAGACGCTGGCAAACGTGTCGCTATCTTTCGTTTCGTTTCACTTGTTCACTTAAACAGTTAAATAAAATCTATAGAAAAGAAATCGAAAGTTCAATGAAAGAAAAGAAATAAAACGAAAAGTGTGATCGTGAAAGGAAAGGGCAGATTTAAGGAAAGGAAAAGAAAGGCCTTACGGTTGAGGCCGTAAAGCCACAAGGTGACGCAATGAAAGGGCTAAAGGGGGAGAGCCTGGCCCTGAATCCAAATCTGCTGAAGGTGCAGGCCGCCATCCAGCGCAATAATATTGGCGCGTTTACCCGCTGCTAAGGATCCGAGTTGACGATCGATCCCCAGCAGGCGGGCAGGGTGCAGCGAGGCCATATGAATAGCCTCTTCGGCCGTCACGCCTGCGTGCTCTACCATATTCCTGACGGCGGCATCCAGCGACAGCGTGCTTCCTGCCAGCCCGCCGGAGGCGGTTTTTACCACGCCGTGGTGCATCGTGACCTCTTCGCCACATAGCGTATACCGCCCGTCCGGCATGCCTGCCGCCTGCATGGCATCGGTAATCAGCACCACGCGGTCCCTGGCGCAGCAGCAGCATAAACGTATGGCTCCCGGATGGACGTGGTGGCCGTCGGCAATGAGCTCAAGCCACGCCCGTTTGTCCGTAAGCCCCGCGCCGACCATTCCCGGCCCCCGGTGATGCAGCCCCGTCATGCCGTTATAGCAGTGCACCAGCCCGTCCGCGCCGGCGTCAAAGGCGGCAAGGGTTTGCTCGTACGTGGCGGCACTGTGGCCCAGCATCACACGTATACCTCGCTGCTTCAGGTGGCGAATGGCTCGTAGCGCACCGGGTTTTTCCGGCGCCAGCGCCACCACCCTCAGCGTGTTTTGCGAGAGCGTAATTAACGCGTCCAGCTCGGCGAGATCCAGTTCCCGAAACAGCGCTGGCGGATGGGCCCCTTTGTTCTGCGGGGTAAAGTACGGGCCCTCCAGATAGCTGCCAAGGATCTGCGCCCCAGGGCCGCCCGACCGACAGCGTTGGGCGATCCGCGTGAGTGCCCCGTCAATCGCCTCCAGCGGCGCGGTGACGGTAGTGGGCAAAAATGCCCCCACCCCTTCACGTGCCTTATGAATGGCTAAAACGTCCAGCGTATCGGGGGCCTCATCCATCACATCCACACCCATGCCGCCATGAACGTGAGTATCGATGAACGCCGGGCAAAGTAGCCCGGCATCACGGGCGACAACGCCCGCAGGGACAGGCTCAATCGCCGCGATAACGCCGTTCTCGATACGAAGCTGGTGGTCATCCAGCCAGCCCTGTTCGGTGAGCACCCGACGCGCGCGCAGCAGCTGGCTCATATCCCTTCCTCTGCGGGCGATTCCTCACGACAGCGGCCAAGCTCGTCCACCAGGCTCGTCAGGCCGCGGTGGCCACACTCCAGCGCCTGCAGACGAAACGCTTCGCTGCTCAGACCTTCACGTTCGAGCACCATCTCCAGCAGCAGTTGCAGGTTGGTGCCGGTAATCACCTCGCTGCCCGGTCTTTTCATGGCGAGCGTAGACGCGACGCGAAACGGCGTGCCGCCCAGCAGATCGGTGAGAAACACAATATCCTGCTGTGCGTCGAGGTCGCTCACCGCCTGCTCAAGCTGAGCGGTCAGCCGCGCCGTGGTGGACGTTTCAGGAAAATCGATGGCGATAAACTGCGGCTGCTCGCCGAGGATCTGCTTCATTGCCTGCTCAAGCCCGCTGGCAAACCCACCGTGACCCGTCAAAATAATGCCTAACATCGCAACCTCTTTGCATTTACAGGAAGTGACAGAATTTACCGACAACGCCCAGCACCACGGTGATACCAATCAGCCGCAGCGGGCTCCAGCCACGACGCACCAGCCAGAACATGGTCAGGGTATAGACCAGCGGCAGAAACGCGGGCATCAGCTTATCGATGACGTCGGCCTGTAGCTTAACGACCGCATCGCCGGCTTTGATTTCAAGCGTGGTATTGAGACGGACATAGGTTGCCGCCAGCGCGCCGATCACCGTCATCCCGACGATGGAGGCCGCATGACCGACCTTTCTGGTGTTGGCCTTGATCAGCGGAATGGCCGCAACGCCCATCCGGTAGGCGTAGTGCGCCAGACCAAAACGCAGGCCGAGGTGCACCACGTTAAACAGCACGAAAAAGACCACGGCCCCCAGAATCGATCCCTGCAGCGCCAGGCTGGCGCCAATACCGCCGCAGATAGGCAGGAGGGTAAGCCAGAACATGGCGTCACCAATCCCACCAAGCGGCGCACCGACGGCAATTTTGGTGCTCTGGATGCTGTTCACATCCTGTTTTGAGCGCTCCATCGCCAGAATGATGCCGATAACAAAGGTCACCAGGAACGGGTGAGTATTAAAGAAGCCCATATGGCCTTTCATTGCTCGTGCAAGGTCCCGCTTGTTGGTGTGGATCTTTTTCAGCGCGGGCAGCAACCCGTACAGCCAGCCGGAGGCCTGCATACGTTCATAGTTGAACGAGGCCTGTAGCAGCATCGAACGCCAGGCGACGCGGTTAATATCCTTTTTCGTCAGCTCGGCACCGATGCTCTGGTCTTCGTAGACGTTCTCGTTGACGCCGGTCAGCAGGGTCTCTTCAGCTTCAGACACGCCCGGTAACGAGGTTTGATTAGATGCCATCTTCGAATTCCTCTTTCTGGGCCGCTGGAGCCGTCGGTTCAGGTGATTTACGCATCAGGTCGATCAGCGCCATTGCCAGCGCGGCGGCCGCAATCGCGAGTACCGGAAGCTTGAGCCAGGCCGCCGCGACAAAGCCGATAATGAAGTAAGGGATGTAGACGTTTTTCATCATGATCTTCAGCAGCACGGCGAAGCCGATAGCTGGCATGATGCCGCCCGCGACGCCGAGGCCGTCAATCAGACGCGCCGGCAGAACATCAATAGCCGTTTTCGCGTGTTCCGCACCGAAATAGATGGGCAGAAATGCGCACAAGAAGTAGAAGATGCCGAGCGCCAGCATGGCCAGATAGTTAACCCTTTCTATACCGCTGGTATCAGCATTGGCCGCCATGCGGTCGCAGCGGGACATCACGCCGGACATCACGGAGAACAGGAAGGTAATCCCCATCTGTACCGCGACAGCAAACGGCACGGCGACCCCGACGGCGACATCCGGCTTGACGCCCGTGGTGATGGCAAACGTGGTTCCGACAATGGTGCCGATAATCACGTTTGGCGGCTGTGCGCCCGCGAGCGGTGCCAGACCCATCCAGACCAGTTCTAACGTCCCGCCGGTCAAAATCCCGGTATGCAGATCGCCGAGAATCAGGCCAACCAGCGGACCGAGAACGACCGGGTGGTGCATGTGCGTTAACCCGTTAAACATATCCAGACCCGCGATGAAGGCGAGAAGTCCCAGCGCGAATGCCTGCAACAGACTGATTTCCATTTTGAAACCCTCAGAGCAGTTTAAAGAGATCCAAAGCAGCCTCTGTCGGAACGCCCTGAACGAAGCATTCCACCCCGGCCGATTTCAGGCCGTTAAACGCGGCGATGTCGTCAGCGTCTACGGATACCGTTTTGGCAATTTGCTGTTTGCCGCTGGCGTAGTGCATGTTTCCTACGTTGATACGGGTGATGGGCACGCCGCCTTCAACCAGCTTCAGAAAATCGGCGGGAGATTTACAGACCAGCAGAATTTTCTGGCGGTCGGCGGCGCGGTGAATGTTGTCGATCACCTTTTGTAACGACCAGAAACGCACGGCGATCCCCTCCGCGAGCACCATTTCCATCAGGTTCTGTTGAACCGGATCTTCTGCCACCTCGTCATTCGCGACCAGCACCAGGTTCGCCCCCGCGAACCCCACCCATTGCACGCCCACCTGGCCGTGGATCAGGCGTTCATCAATGCGGCATAAGACAATATTTGGCATAGCCTTTTTCCTCTTTTTAATTATGCATGTTGAGTCGTTACGCCTTCGCAGGCGGCGTCGTATTGCTGGAGTATGTCCTGAATGTGGTTGATGATGAGTTCTCGCGGTGTCGGCTTGAGAGCGCCCTCGCGAACTTTGCTGTACTGCACCGGCAGGTACTGGCTGATCAGCGGCAGCGGGATGGGTTCGTCTGCCAGATTGCGCACCATACGTTCAAAGGCATCGTCAATCTGGCTGTCCGGCCAGTAATAGCGAACGCGGTCAGAGTAGCTGTAGCCGCGCGCCAGGCGACGCGCGTTGCGGTCGCCATGGTAGTGGCTTTGCCAGTATTCCGGCCGATCGAGCATCACGTTTTCCAGCACGTGACGCAGTCCCGAGCTGGCTTTCGCTGGCAGCAGTTCCTCCTCGATGGCTGCCAGCGCAAAGAGTGCCTCGCGCAGGGCGAAGGTGACGGCCGGGCCGACTTTTAAGATGGCGAAGTGATCGTTTACCAGCTGGCGAAGCGCCTGTGGCGTCTGGTAGTCGGTGGAGTGAGCTTCAAAAACCAGCGTATCGTAAGCTTCTACCATTTCGCTCAGGGCGATGGCTTTTTGCGGCTGGTAGTCACAGACGTGCGCGTGGTCAAACTCCACGCCGGGCTGAACCACCAGGCCAATAATGCGCGGCCAGATGTCGCTTAATCCTTCCTTTTCGAACGCGTGGCGATGCGCTTCAAGCGTTGCGCGCGCCGCGTCTGGCGTGGTCACCTCAAGCTCGGTGAGCGTGTCGTGCGCGCCACCCGGAACCGGAACCTCCGTGCCGATAACGTAGACCAGATCGGATTCACCATACTGTTTCAGGCAGGTTGTTTCGGCAATTTTTGCCAGACGTGCGGCGCGTTCGGCGACGATCGCGTCGGTCAGAGGAACCGGATCGTCCTCGCAGGACATGCTACAGTCGAGGTGGATCTTTTTGAATCCGGCCGCGACATAGCATTTAATGAGATCGTCGGCCCTGGCCATCGCTTCCTGCGCGGGCAGGTGTTGCCAGCGGTTTGGCCCTAAGTGATCGCCGCCGAGGATAAGCCCTGACGCCGGGAATCCGAGGGAATTTGCCAGCTTGCAGACGTACCCGTGAAAGTCGGCGGGCGTCATGCCGGTGTAGCCGCCAAACTGATCGACCTGGTTAGAGGTGGCCTCAATCAGCAGAGGCGTCTGTTGCGTATTGGCGTAACGAATTGCGGCTTCAAGTACCAGCGGGTGTGCGGAACAGACGGCATAAATTCCGTTCATCTTACCTTGTTTATGTTGCTCCACCATTTCTGTCAGATATTTCACTTTCCTCTCCATGTCGGATGGTAATGATGCTTATCTTTCGTTTTGTTTCATTTAATCCTGCATCATGGTGATTTAAAAATAAAACGAAAGATAATAGTTTTCCGATCTGTTTCACAAAAGAAACATAATGAAAGGTTTCAGCGCAGCGTAAGCGAGTGAATGGCAGGCTTTCAGGGCTTGCATTCCCCCAAAAGAAAGGCGTTAATAGGTAAAACGAAATAAAACGAAAGTGATTTTACTAAGGAGCTCGCATGAGCAGCACCGATCCATCCGCAGAAAAGCGCGTCACCGGCACCAGTGAAAGGCGAGAGCAGATCATTCAGCGGCTCCGGGCGCAGGGAAGCGTACAGGTTAACGATCTTTCTCAGTTATATGGCGTATCAACGGTTACGATCCGCAACGATCTGGCCTTCCTTGAAAAGCAGGGCATTGCCGTGCGCGCTTACGGTGGCGCGCTAATCTGCGAGGGCAATGCACCGGGTGCTGAGCCTTCAGTGGAAGACAAAAGCTCGCTTAATACGGCGGTGAAGCGCAGCATTGCGCAGGCCGCCGCCGCGCTGGTGAAGCCCGGACACCGCATAATTCTGGATTCCGGCACCACGACGTTTGAAATTGCCCGCATGCTGCGCCAGCACACGGATGTGATTGCCATGACCAATGGAATGAACGTCGCGAATGCGTTGCTGGAAGCGGAAGGGGTAGAACTCCTGATGACCGGCGGGCACCTGCGCCGCCAGTCACAGTCCTTCTATGGCGACCAGGCGGAGCAGTCGTTACAGAATTATCACTTTGACCTGCTGTTCCTCGGCGTTGACGCCATCGATCTCGATCGCGGCGTGAGTACGCATAACGAGGACGAAGCCCGCCTCAACCGCCGGATGTGTGAAGTTGCAGAACGTATTGTTGTTGTGACCGACTCCAGCAAGTTTAACCGCTCAAGCCTGCATAAAATCATTGATACGCAGCGGATTGATATGATTATCGTTGACGAAGGCATTCCGGCGGAGAGCCTGGACGGGTTGCGCAAAAGCGGGATCGATGTGGTGCTGGTGAAGGGGTAACGTTCATCCCCTCACCTTAACCCTCTCCCCACAGGGGAGAGGGAACCGTTCGGTGCGGTTGGGTAGGTGCATCACGTCACCGGCGCCGGGTTAAACACCGCCAGCTGATTATGCAGCCCCCACTGGTCCGAGAAGGTTTTCTTCCGGCCGCTGGCGACATCCAGAATGAAGTGGAACAGCTTCCAGCCCACGTCCTCAATGCTCTCTTCCCCGGTGGCGATAGTGCCCGCGTTGATATCCATTAAGTCATACCAGCGGTTTGCCAGCTCGGTGCGGGTTGCCATTTTGATCACCGGTACCGCCATCAGGCCGTACGGCGTGCCGCGCCCGGTGGTAAAGACCTGTACCGTAATGCCGGATGCCACCTGCTGGGTGCCGCAAACGAAATCGCTGGCGGGCGTTGCCGCGTAGATCAGGCCGCGCCTGGTTGGCCGCTGGCCCGGAGAGAGCACTTCTACAATCGCGCTCTGGCCGGATTTGGCGATTGAACCGAGGGCTTTTTCCACCACGTTTGCCAGGCCGCCCTTCTTGTTGCCCGGTGACGGGTTGGCGCTGCGGTCGGTTTTGCCCATATCGAGATAGTTATCGTACCAGGCCATCTCCTCCAGCAGGCGTTTGCCCACCTCCTCGTTGACCGCGCGCGGCGTGAGCAGGTGGATAGCATCGCGCACTTCGGTCACCTCGGAGAACATCACCGTGGCGCCGCAGCGCACGAACAAATCCGACGCGTAACCCACCGCCGGGTTGGCGGTGACCCCGGAAAACGCATCGCTGCCGCCGCACTGTGTTCCCACCACCAGCTCAGAGGCCGGGCAGGTTTCACGCTGGCGTCTGTTCAGCTTGTCCAGATGGCGCTCTGCCACCTGAAGAATATCGTCGACCATTGAACGAAAACCAACGTGATGCTCGTCCTGCAGACGAACGATGCTGGCATCGTCAACCGGAATGGCTTTCACATCCTCAGTACCCTGCAGCAGGCGTTCTGGCTGTAATTTTTCGCAACCGAGGCCAATCACCATTACCTCGCCGCCAAAGTTCGGGTTGAGGGCGATATTGTGGATGGTTCTGATCGGTACGACCGCCGCCGGCGCGTTGATCGCCACGCCGCAGCCGTACAGGTGGTTCAGGCCCACCACGCCGTCCACGTTGGGGTATTTCGGCAGCAGATCGCGCTCGATGATTTTCACCACGTAATCCACCACGCCCGCCACGCAGTGCACGCTGGTGGTGATGCCGAGCAGGTTTTTGGTTCCCACGCTCCCGTCCGCGTTGCGGTAGCCTTCGAAGGTATATCCCTCCAGCGGAGGCAGCGGCTCGGGTACCCGGGTCGCCAGCGGCAGCGTCTCCAGCGGCGGGGCCGTGGGCAGCTCAACCAGCGACTCATCAATCCAGCTGCCCTGCGGGATAGGGCGCACCGCATAGCCGATGACTTCGCCGTAACGCACGATTTCGCCGTGCGCCGGGATATCGACCAGTGCCACCTTATGCCCTTGCGGAATGTGCTCAATCAGCTCCAGCCCATCCGGGAACCGGGTTCCTGCTGTTAAGCCATTGTCGTTGACGATAATCGCCACGTTATCGGTGTCGTGCACTTTAATATAGAACGCCGTCGGCGATGCCTGTCGAATTTCAATATCGGCCATTGTTCACGGTTCTCCAGCAAAATATCTGATTCTAAATATAGCCAGATGGTTAATAGTTTCTTATCTGAGAAATAAAGAATGTCAGGAGAGGAAAAGTGAGAATGTGATCGCGATCGCTCCCGAATCACTAATCCTTGATTCTGTGCATCAGCGCCCACTGCATTGTGCAAATGCTCAAAATAGTGTTCATGCAATGCCTGATAATTGAGCATTAAAACAATGTGCTGGCGTGAGGTGACGATTATACTGAATGACGATTTTATAACGCCGGAATTCAGTCAGAAAAATAAATATAACGCTGACGCTGCGTCGGAATAAATAAAAAGATACTGGCTAAAGCTGCGGAATTAAAAAGGTATAAGAAATGAATAACGATATCTTCCCGAATAAGTTTAAAGCGGCCCTCGCGGCGCACCAGATCCAGATTGGCTGCTGGTCCGCGCTGGCAAACCCCATCAGCACCGAAGTGCTGGGCCTGGCCGGGTTCGACTGGCTGGTGCTGGACGGCGAACATGCGCCAAACGATATCAGCACGTTTATTCCGCAGCTGATGGCGCTGAAAGGCAGCCACAGCGCGCCGGTAGTGCGCGTGCCGACTAACGATCCGGTAATCCTCAAGCGTCTGCTGGATATCGGTTTCTACAACTTCCTGATCCCGTTTGTTGAAACGCAAGAAGAAGCGGCGCTGGCCGTGGCTGCTACCCGCTATCCGCCGGAAGGGATCCGCGGCGTCTCCGTCTCGCACCGCGCCAACATGTTTGGCACCGTGCCGGACTATTTCGCCCGGTCCAACAAGAACATCACCATTCTGGTTCAGATTGAGAGCCAGCAGGGAGTCGATAACGTCGACGCCATTGCCGCAACCGAAGGCGTGGACGGTATTTTCGTCGGCCCGAGCGATCTGGCTGCCGCCTTTGGCCACCTGGGCAATGCCGGCCACCCGGACGTGCAGCGCGCAATCCAGCATATCTTTGCCCGCGCGAAAGCGCACGGTAAACCGTGCGGCATTCTGGCGCCGGTCGAAGCCGATGCCCGCCGCTACCTGGAGTGGGGCGCAACGTTCGTTGCCGTGGGCAGTGACCTTGGCGTATTCCGCGCGGCGACGCAGAGATTAGCGGACGCTTTTAAAAAATAACCATCATTGAGGAAACAGATTATGACGCTGAAAGTAGGTTTTATTGGCCTGGGTATCATGGGCAAACCAATGAGCAAAAACCTTATTAAAGCAGGTTACTCGCTGGTGGTTTTAGATCGTAATTCAGACGCGGTGGCAGAGGTAATTGCGGCTGGCGCGGAAGCGGCGTCAACCGCAAAAGCGATTGCCGAACAGTGTGATGTCATCATCACCATGCTGCCTAACTCCCCGCACGTAAAAGAGGTCGCGCTGGGCGAGAACGGCATCATCGACGGCGCGAAGCCGGGCCTGGTGGTGATCGACATGAGCTCTATCGCACCGCTGGCGAGCCGTGAAATCAGCGAGGCGCTGAAGGCGAAGGGCGTGGACATGCTGGATGCGCCGGTCAGCGGCGGCGAGCCAAAAGCCATCGACGGCACGCTGTCGGTGATGGTGGGCGGCGATAAGGCCGTGTTCGACAAATACTACGACCTGATGAAGGCGATGGCCGGCTCCGTGGTGCATACCGGCGAAATTGGTGCGGGTAACGTCACCAAGCTGGCAAACCAGGTGATCGTGGCGCTGAACATTGCGGCCATGTCGGAGGCGCTGACGCTGGCAACCAAAGCGGGCGTTAATCCGGACCTGGTCTATCAGGCTATTCGCGGCGGTCTGGCGGGCAGCACCGTGCTGGATGCCAAGGCGCCGATGGTGATGGATCGTAACTTCAAGCCGGGTTTTCGCATCGATCTGCACATTAAAGATCTGGCGAACGCGCTGGATACCTCCCATGGCGTGGGCGCGCAGCTGCCGCTGACCGCTGCCGTCATGGAGATGATGCAGGCGCTGCGTGCGGATGGCCTGGGCACCGCCGATCACAGCGCGTTAGCGTGCTATTACGAAAAACTGGCGAAGGTTGAAATTGCTCGCTAATGACGTCCTGCCCGGTGGCGCTGCGCTTACCGGGCCTACGGTCCAGGCATACCACTATGAAAATCGTAATCGCGCCAGACTCATATAAAGAAAGCCTGTCTGCTACCGAGGTTGCGCAGGCGATAGAAAAAGGATTTCGGGAAATCTTCCCCGATGCCCACTACGTTTCTGTCCCTGTTGCCGATGGCGGGGAGGGGACGGTTGAAGCGATGATCGCCGCCACGCAGGGTACCCGGCAGCAGGCGGTCGTTACCGGCCCGTTGGGTGAGAAGGTTAACGCCTGCTGGGGGATCTCCGGGGATGGCACAACCGCCTTTATCGAGATGGCCGCCGCCAGCGGTCTGGTGCTCGTTCCTCCCGCGCAGCGTAATCCCCTTGTTACCACAACGCGGGGCACGGGGGAGCTGATCCTCCGTGCGCTGGATAAAGGCGCGCGCAATATCATTATCGGTATCGGCGGGAGCGCAACCAACGACGGGGGCGCTGGCATGATGCAGGCGCTGGGCGCGCGGTTTTCGGATGCCAATGGAACGGAGATCGGCTACGGCGGCGGTAGCCTGATGGCGCTTAATAGCATTGATATTTCGGGGCTCGATCCGCGGCTAAAGGGATGCGCGATCCGCGTTGCCTGTGACGTGACAAATCCGCTGGTGGGCGAAAGCGGCGCGTCGCGTATCTTTGGCCCGCAAAAAGGGGCCACGGAGGCGATGATCCTTGAACTCGACGCCAGCCTTAGCCACTATGCCGACGTTATCGGGAAATCGCTGCGCATCGACGTCAACCAGGTGCCGGGCGCGGGGGCGGCGGGCGGTACGGGCGCGGCGCTGATGGCCTTTCTGGGGGCCGAGCTGAAAAGCGGGATTGAGATCGTCACCCAGGCGCTCAACCTCGAGGAACATATTCACGACTGCACCTGGGTGTTGACGGGCGAAGGGCGCATCGACAGCCAGAGCGTTAACGGCAAAGTGCCCGTTGGCGTGGCGAGCGTTGCCAAAAAATACCACAAGCCGGTGATTGGCATCGCCGGAAGCCTGACGCAGGACGTGGGCGTGGTACACCAGCACGGCATTGACGCCGTGTTCAGCGTGCTGACCAGCATCGGCTCACTGGATGAGGCGTTTCGCGGCGCGTATGACAACATTTATCGCGCCTCGCGCAATATCGCCGCGACATTGCAGGTGGGCATGCGCAGCCAGGGGTGACAGCGGGGCGCAAACCCTCTATACTGCGCGCCGAAGCTGACCAGACAGTCGCCGCTTCGTCGTCGTCCCTTTCGGGGGAGACGGGCGGAGGGGAGGAAAGTCCGGGCTCCACAGGGCAGGGTGCCAGGTAACGCCTGGGGGGGAAACCCACGACCAGTGCAACAGAGAGCAAACCGCCGATGGCCCGCGCAAGCGGGATCAGGTAAGGGTGAAAGGGTGCGGTAAGAGCGCACCGCGCGGCTGGTAACAGTCCGTGGCACGGTAAACTCCACCCGGAGCAAGGCCAAATAGGGGTTCACATGGTACGGCCCGTACTGAACCCGGGTAGGCTGCTTGAGCCAGTGAGCGATTGCTGGCCTAGATGAATGACTGTCCACGACAGAACCCGGCTTATCGGTCAGCTTCAACTTCTTAAGAAACCCCGCTTCGGCGGGGTTTTTGCTTTCCGCCACCTGCTGGCCTTGCAGGCGCTGGGCGACATCAATTCCCGGTTTTGCGACGCTAAGCACATTTCACTATTAATCAGGCATCTTCTTTTATTCATCTTCCGCAGACGATCTCAATCACAAAATTTAACGCTATAAAATTCGAAAATTTCAGTGTTGATGGCATGTTGCGGTTGTTGTCGGTGTGATAAATAGTCTTTTCTCATTTGATAATCAGATATTGAATTCAAAAACATTTTCCTGGTGAATGTGTGACATGCCCCTCTCTTTCATCCTGGACACACTAAATATTCCTGCCGAAGTTGATAAACCACAAAAATGTTTTAAAGAAATAATGATGCTTTATTAACCTTTAATTGTCTGAAAGATAGTCTTTATTAATATTTATAATGCGAAAAACGTCTTCAAGGTTATTGCCATAAAATAAATTTATTCGGCCTGTTTTTGTTGATCGATATCAGCGGAATAGCGTATTTTCATAAGGTTAAGATATTGATTTATATGATGATAAATGCGTTTTCAGGAGTCAGAAAGAAAGGCGTTCTGGCAAATTGTGAGTAACAGCACATACCCCCTGAAACAATATTGGGTAGAATTCGCAGCGTCACAGGGAAATAAGCGCAGAATATTATGAATACTATTATTCTACCGAAAACTCAGCACCTCGTAGTATTTCAGGAAGTCATTAAAAGTGGCTCGATAGGTTCTGCTGCAAGACAACTGGGCCTGACGCAACCCGCGGTCAGCAAAATCATCAGCGATATCGAATCCTACTTCGGGGTGGAAGTGATGGTGCGCAAAAATACTGGCGTAAAGCTCACTGCCGCAGGCCAGGTGCTGCTGTCCTACGCTGAGTCAATCACCCGCGAAATGAAAAACATGGTGAGCGAAATCAACAGCCTCAGCTTCAGCACCGTCATGGACGTCTCCTTTGGCTATCCGTCGCTGATTGGCTTCACCTTCCTGTCCGAGATGATCAAGAAATTCAGGGAAGTGTTCCCGAAAGCGCGCGTCTCGATGTATGAAGCGCAGCTCTCGTCGTTCCTGCCCGCCATTCGCGACGGCCGCCTGGATTTCGCCATTGGGACGCTGAGCGACGGCATGCTACTTCAGGATCTTCACGTCGAGCCGCTGTTTGAATCCGAGTTTGTGCTGGTGGCGAGTAAATCACGAACGTGCACCGGCCCGACAAGGCTGGCATCGCTCACGCATGAACAGTGGGTGATGCCGCAAACCGATATGGGCTACTACAAAGAACTCCTGAATACCCTGCAAGACAACCACATCAGCATCGAAAACATCGTCCAGACCGATTCCGTCGTCACCATCTATAACCTTGTCCTTAACGCCGATTATCTGACGGTGATCCCCCGTGACATGATTGCACCATTCGGTTCGGATCAGTTTATCGTTCTGCCGGTTGAGGATGAATTACCCGTGGCGCGTTATGCCGCCGTGTGGTCGAAAAATTACAGTATTAAAAAATCGGCGTCGGTTCTGGTTGAACTGGCCAAACAATATTCGTCGATGAATATCGAAAGACGACGATAAAAATAATGACGTTTTAAAACACCCGGAGCGACGCTTTTTAACGCTCTGATACCCTGACTTTGCCTGAAAACAATGAATTATTATAACGAGGATATTATGCACATTACCTACGATCTCCCGGTGACGATTGACGATATTCAGGATGCCAGAAAACGACTGGCGGGAAAAATATATAAAACCGGTATGCCGCGCTCAAATTACCTGAGCGAACGCTGTAAGGGCGAGATATTCCTGAAGTTTGAAAATATGCAGCGTACCGGTTCGTTTAAAATACGCGGGGCGTTTAATAAGTTAAGCTCGTTAACGGACGCTGAAAAACGTAAAGGCGTGGTAGCCTGCTCCGCAGGAAACCATGCGCAGGGCGTGTCGCTCTCCTGCGCCATGCTCGGTATCGACGGCAAAGTAGTGATGCCGATGGGGGCACCGAAATCCAAAGTCGCCGCCACGCGCGACTACTCGGCGGAAGTGGTGCTGCACGGTGAGAACTTCAACGACACCATCGCCAAAGTGAGCGAAATCGTCGAGATGGAAGGCCGTATATTTATCCCGCCTTACGACGATCCGAAAGTCATTGCCGGCCAGGGCACCATCGGCCTCGAAATTCTCGAAGATTTATACGACGTGGATAACGTCATTGTCCCCATCGGCGGCGGCGGATTAATTGCCGGTATTGCAACGGCCATTAAGTCTATTAACCCGACCATCAATATTATCGGCGTGCAGTCCGAAAACGTTCACGGGATGGCGGCATCGTATCAGGCGGGTGAAATTATAAACCATCGCGTCACCGGCACGTTAGCCGACGGCTGCGACGTTTCTCGCCCGGGTAAATTAACCTTCGAAATCGTTCGTGAGCTGGTCGACGACATTGTGCTGGTCAGCGAAGACGATATTCGCAACAGCATGATTGCCCTTATTCAGCGAAATAAAGTGGTGACGGAAGGCGCAGGCGCGCTGGCCTGCGCGGCGTTATTAAGCGGCAAGCTTGACCACTATATTCAGGGCCGAAAAACCGTCTGCATTATCTCCGGCGGCAATATCGATCTCTCCCGTGTTTCCCAAATTACCGGCTTCGTTGACGCATAAAGGATGACTTATGAGCAACACAGAAAGCATTATTGTTGGCCAGTCAAAAACCTCCTCCTGGCGTAAATCGGACACCACCTGGACGCTGGGCCTGTTTGGTACCGCCATTGGCGCAGGCGTGCTGTTCTTCCCAATCCGTGCGGGGTTTGGTGGCCTGATCCCTATCCTGCTGATGCTGGTTCTTGCGTTCCCGATTGCCTTTTACTGCCACCGGGCGCTGGCGCGCCTGTGCCTGTCCGGCAGTAACGTCTCCGGCAACATCACCGAAACGGTGGAAGAGCACTTCGGTAAAACCGGCGGGGTGGTGATCACCTTCCTCTACTTCTTTGCCATTTGCCCGCTGCTGTGGATTTACGGCGTCACCATTACCAACACCTTCATGACCTTCTGGGAAAACCAGCTCCAGATGCCCGCGCTCAACCGCGGCGTGGTGGCGCTGTTCCTGCTGCTGCTGATGGCCTTTGTGATTTGGTTCGGTAAAGACCTGATGGTGAAGGTGATGAGCTACCTGGTGTTCCCGTTCATCGCCAGCCTGGTCCTGATTTCCCTGTCGCTGATCCCGTACTGGAACTCGGCGGTGATCGACCAGGTTAACCTGAGCGATATCGCCTTTACCGGACATGACGGCATTCTGGTCACGGTGTGGCTGGGGATCTCCATCATGGTCTTTTCCTTTAACTTCTCGCCGATCGTCTCTTCATTCGTGGTCTCCAAGCGCGAAGAGTACGAGCCGGAGTTCGGTAAAGATTTCACCGAGCAGAAATGTTCAAAAATCATCGGCCGCGCCAGCATGCTGATGGTCGCCGTGGTGATGTTCTTCGCCTTTAGCTGCCTGTTTACGCTCTCTCCGCAGAACATGGCGGACGCCAAAGCGCAGAACATACCGGTGCTCTCGTACCTGGCGAACCACTTCGCGTCGATGTCAGGCAGTAAAACCACGTTTGCCGCGGTGCTGGAGTATGGCGCGTCGATCATCGCGCTGGTCGCTATCTTCAAATCCTTCTTCGGCCACTACCTGGGCACGCTGGAGGGGTTGAACGGCCTGATCGTCAAGTTTGGCTACAAGGGCGATAAGACGAAAGTCTCCGTGGGCAAGCTGAACACCATCAGCATGGTCTTCATCATGGGCTCCACCTGGGTGGTGGCCTACGCGAACCCGAACATTCTTGATCTTATTGAAGCCATGGGAGCGCCAATCATCGCCTCTCTGCTCTGCCTGCTGCCGATGTACGCCATCCGCAAGGCACCGGCGCTGGCGAAGTACAAAGGCCGGACCGAGAACGTCTTCGTTACCGTGGTCGGTCTGCTGACCATTCTGAACATCGTCTACAAACTGTTTTAAACCACAGCTCAGGAAGAGCGGAGCCATAGCATGATTGAGTTTCCGGTAGTACTGGTTATTAACTGCGGATCGTCCTCCGTTAAGTTTTCAGTGCTGGACGCGGCAGGCTGCGATGCCCTGATGACGGGCATTGCAGACGGCATCAACACTGAAAAAGCCTTTATTTCCGTGAACGGGGGTGAGCCGGTCAGGCTGGCTCACCAGGACTATGAAGGGGCGCTGGCCGCCATCGCCCTGGAGCTGGAGAAGCGCGACCTGATGAGCAGCGTGGCCTTCATTGGCCACCGCATTGCTCACGGTGGCGATCTCTTCAGCGAGTCGACTCCGATCACGGAACAGGTGATTGAGCAGATCCGCCAGGTGTCGCCGCTGGCGCCGCTGCACAACTACGCCAACCTGAGCGGCGTGGAAGCGGCGGAGCGCCTGTTCCCCGGCGTGCAGCAGGTGGCGGTGTTTGATACCAGCTTCCACCAGACGCTGCCCCCGCAGGCCTATCTGTACGGTCTGCCGTACCGCTATTTCGAAACGCTGGGCGTGCGGCGTTACGGTTTCCACGGCACCTCTCACCGCTACGTCGCCGGGCAGGCGCACGCGCTTCTCGGGCTGTCCCCCGATGACAGCGGTCTGGTGATTGCCCATCTCGGCAACGGGGCGTCCATCTGCGCGGTGCGTAACGGCGAAAGCGTTGATACGTCCATGGGCATGACGCCGCTGGAAGGGCTGATGATGGGCACGCGCTGCGGCGACGTGGATTTTGGCGCGATGGCGTGGATCGCCCGGCAGACCGGCCAGTCATTTGACGATCTGGAGCGGGTGGTCAACAAAGAGTCAGGACTGCTGGGGATCTCCGGTATCTCCTCAGATCTGCGTGTGCTGGAGAAAGCCTGGCACGAGGGCAACGAGCGGGCGCAGCTGGCGATACACACCTTTGTTCACCGCATTGCGCGGCATATTGCCGGTCACGCCGCATCCCTGCACCGTCTGGATGGGGTGATCTTTACCGGCGGCATTGGCGAAAACTCAACGCTTATCCGCGCGCTGGTAGCGGAACGCCTGAGCGTCTTTAGCATCGCGCTCGACGAGGCAAAAAATGCCCTGCCGGGCAGCGCGGGTGAGCGCGTGATATCCACCGTATCGTCCCGCGTGGCCTGCGCGGTGATCCCTACCAACGAAGAAAAAATGATCGCGCTGGACGCCCTCCGTCTTGGAAAGGTTACCCCGGCAGCGGCTTACGCCTGATAAAGCGAGAAACTGATGAAAGTAACAATCGATACGAGCGTCGCGCCATACAGCGACGCATGGGCCGGGTTTCGCGGTGAAGAGTGGAAACACGCCGTTAACGTGCGCGATTTTATTCAGCATAACTACACCCCTTATGAAGGCGATGAAGCTTTCCTCGCACAGGCGACGCCAGCAACGACGGCGCTGTGGCAGAAGGTGATGGTCGGCATCCGCCAGGAGAACGCCACTCACGCCCCGGTGGATTTTGACACCAATATTGCTACTACCATTACCGCGCACGGACCGGGCTATATCGACCGGGAGCTTGAGACGATCGTCGGCCTGCAAACCGACAAACCGCTCAAGCGCGCGCTGCATCCGTATGGCGGGATCAACATGATCCGCAGCTCCTTTGAAGCCTACGGTCGCGAGATGGATCCGCAGTTTGAATATCTCTTTACCGACCTGCGCAAAACCCACAACCAGGGCGTATTTGACGTCTACTCCCCGGAGATGATGCGATGCCGCAAATCCGGCGTGCTCACTGGCCTGCCGGACGGCTACGGGCGCGGGCGCATCATCGGCGACTATCGCCGCGTGGCGCTCTACGGCATCAGCTACCTGGTGCGCGAGCGCGAACTGCAGTTTGCCGATCTGCAGGGCAGGCTGGAGCGCGGAGAAGATCTTGAAGCGACGATCCGCCTGCGCGAGGAGCTGGCGGAGCACCGGCGCGCGCTGCTCCAGATCCAGCAGATGGCGGCGAACTACGGCTTCGATATTTCACGCCCGGCGATCGACGCGCGGGAAGCGGTGCAGTGGGTCTACTTTGCCTATCTTGCCGCTGTAAAATCCCAGAACGGCGGGGCGATGTCGCTGGGGCGCACGGCGTCGTTCCTGGATATCTACATTGAGCGCGACATGCTGGCCGGGCGGCTAAATGAAGTTCAGGCGCAGGAGCTGATCGACCACTTCATCATGAAGATCCGCATGGTGCGCTTCCTGCGCACGCCGGAGTTCGACACCCTCTTCTCCGGCGATCCGATCTGGGCGACGGAGGTGATCGGCGGCATGGGGCTGGACGGCCGTACGCTGGTAACCAAAAACAGCTTCCGCTATCTGCATACCCTGCACACCATGGGGCCCGCACCGGAGCCTAACCTGACGATTCTGTGGTCTGAACAACTGCCGATCGCGTTCAAGAAATACGCCGCGCAGGTGTCGATCGTTACCTCGTCGCTGCAGTATGAGAACGACGATCTGATGCGCGCCGACTTCAACAGCGACGACTACGCCATTGCCTGCTGCGTCAGCCCGATGGTGATCGGCAAGCAGATGCAGTTCTTCGGTGCCCGCGCCAACCTGGCGAAAACGCTGCTGTACGCGATCAACGGCGGGGTGGACGAGAGGCTGAAGATTCAGGTTGGCCCGAAAACCGAGCCGCTGCTGGATGAGGTGCTGGATTACAATACCGTGATGGCGAGCCTCGATCACTTTATGGACTGGCTGGCGGTGCAGTACATCAGCGCGCTGAACCTCATTCACTTCATGCACGATAAGTACAGCTACGAAGCTTCGCTGATGGCGCTCCATGACCGGGACGTTTATCGCACCATGGCCTGCGGCATTGCCGGGCTGTCGGTGGCAGCGGATTCTCTCTCCGCCATTAAATACGCCACGGTGAAACCGGTGCGCGACCACACCGGCCTGGCGGTCGATTTTGTGATTGAAGGCGACTACCCGCAGTACGGCAACAACGACGACCGCGTGGACGGTATTGCCTGCGATCTGGTGGAGCGCTTTATGAAGAAAATTCAGGCGCTGCCAACCTACCGCAACGCGGTGCCGACCCAGTCGATCCTGACCATCACCTCCAACGTGGTGTACGGCCAGAAGACCGGTAACACGCCGGACGGACGCCGCGGCGGCACGCCGTTTGCGCCGGGCGCCAACCCGATGCACGGACGCGACAGGAAAGGAGCGGTGGCGTCGTTAACCTCGGTCGCTAAGCTGCCGTTCACTTACGCCAAAGACGGGATCTCCTATACCTTCTCCATCGTGCCGCAGGCGCTGGGCAAAGATGAGCGGGTGCGCAAAACCAACCTTGTGGGGCTGCTGGACGGGTACTTCCACCATGAGGCGGCAATTGAGGGCGGGCAGCACCTGAACGTTAACGTCATGAACCGGGAGATGCTGCTGGATGCCATTGAGCACCCGGAAAATTACCCGAACCTGACGATCCGCGTTTCAGGCTACGCCGTGCGCTTTAATGCCCTGACGCGGGAGCAGCAGCAGGACGTGATTTCAAGGACGTTTACGCAGGCGATGTAATTCAGGCTAAGGCTGAGCCTCCCCCCTTTGGGGAGGCTTTTAATTTCGTGAATAGCATCACGTTTAGAAAATATCCTCCTTATTGAGTATTTCAAAAGCAAATCTTCCTCCGGCATAAGAAAAACCCTATTTATTTTGTGACTTTTTTCTCCCTCTCTCCGGCTATGATTTTCTCACGCTAACAACACGCACCTGCACCCTCTGACTCGCCATCGCTGGCGAACAGAAACATATAAAAAATAAACACTTACCCTACAAATTAAGCGAGTGCCCAATGGATACGGCAACAAAAAGCAGTGTGATTGTGAGTGATTCCCCTGCGGCAAGGCGGGCGGGAATGAGCGAAAGCGAATGGCGAGAGGCGATTAAATTCGACAGCAGCGACACGGGCTGGGTCATCATGAGTATTGGAATGGCCATCGGCGCGGGAATTGTTTTTCTCCCGGTGCAGGTGGGATTAATGGGGCTGTGGGTCTTTCTGCTCTCGTCGATAATTGGCTATCCGGCAATGTATATGTTCCAGCGCCTGTTTATTAATACGCTGGCGGAATCCCCGGAATGCAAAGACTACCCGAGCGTGATTAGCGGTTACCTGGGTAAAAACTGGGGTATCTTATTAGGCGCGCTTTATTTCGTGATGCTGGTGATCTGGATGTTTGTTTATTCCACGGCTATCACCAACGACAGCGCATCCTATTTACACACCTTTGGCGTAACGGACGGTTTGCTGTCGGAAAACCCGTTCTACGGTTTATTCCTGATCTGCATTCTGGTCGCCATTTCTTCACGCGGCGAAAAGCTGCTGTTTAAAGTCTCCAGCCTGATGGTGCTCACAAAACTGTTTGTAGTGGCCGCGCTGGGGCTGTCGATGATTGGCCTTTGGCATTTAGCAAACGTGGGTATGCTTCCGCCGATGGGGCTGCTGATTAAAAATGCCATCATCACGCTGCCCTTTACCTTAACCTCTATTCTGTTTATTCAGACATTAAGCCCGATGGTGATCTCTTATCGCTCGCGGGAAAAATCCGTTGAGGTCGCGCGACATAAGGCGCTGCGGGCGATGAACATTGCCTTTGGCGTACTGTTTGTAACCGTCTTCTTCTATGCCGTCTCCTTTACCCTCGCGATGGGCCACGACGAGGCGGTAAAAGCCTATGAGCAGAATATTTCCGCCCTGGCGATTGCCGCACAGTTTATCAGCGGCGAGGGGGCGGGCTGGGTCAAAATCGTCAGCGTTATCCTGAATATTTTTGCGGTGATGACCGCTTTCTTCGGCGTTTATCTGGGCTTTCGCGAGGCGACGCAGGGGATTGTCATGAATATCCTGCGCCGCAAAATGCCGGCTGAAAGCATCAATGAACGCACCGTCCAGCGCGGCATCATGCTTTTCGCCATTCTGCTCGCCTGGAGCGCCATTGTCTTAAACGCGCCGGTGCTGAGCTTCACCTCCATCTGTAGCCCTATTTTCGGGATGGTGGGCTGCTTAATTCCGGCGTGGCTGGTCTACAAAGTGCCCGCACTTCACAAATATAAAGGCGTTTCGCTGGTCATTATTGTGATTACCGGGCTGCTGCTTTGTGTTTCTCCTTTCCTCGCCTTCTCATGAGGTTAAATAAGGTCGTAACGATGTCTGAGCAAATTAATCCTTTATGGAACCATTTTATTCGCGCCGTGCAGGAAGAGGTAAAGCCCGCGCTGGGATGTACTGAACCCGTCTCGCTGGCGCTGGCCTGCGCTATGGCTGCCGGGCAGCTGTCCGGTGAGGTGACGCGAATTGAGGCGTGGGTATCGCCAAACCTGATGAAAAACGGGCTTGGCGTAACGGTGCCCGGCACCGGCATGGTCGGGTTGCCCATCGCGGCGGCGCTAGGCGCGCTCGGCGGAAATGCACGGGCCGGGCTGGAGGTGCTGAAAGACGTATCGGCCGATGCGCTGGCGCGCGCCAAAGCGATGCTGAAAGCGGGCCTGGTGCAGATTAAATTGCAGGAACCCTGCGATGAGATCCTCTATTCACGCGCCTGCGTTTATGCCGGAGAGTCCTCGGCCATGGTAACCATCGCGGGCGGGCATACCCGGGTGGTAGAGGTGGTTTGCCAGGGGGAAACCCGCTTCACGCTTGACGATCGTCAGAGCCAGGCTAAGGATGACCCGCTGGCGGTGCTCGCGAACGCCACGCTGTCGCAAATCCTGGAGTTCGTGGAGCAGGTGCCGTACAGCGCGATCCGCTTCATCCTTGATGCTGGGCGCCTGAACGATGCGCTCTCCCGGGAAGGTTTACGTGGCCGTTGGGGGCTGCGCGTTGGCGCGACCCTCAACAGGCAGCGCACGCGCGGATGGGTGGCGCAGGATCTGGGCTCAGATATTGTTATCCGCACCAGCGCGGCCTCGGATGCCCGTATGGGCGGCGCGACGCTGCCGGCCATGAGCAACTCGGGCTCCGGGAACCAGGGCATCACCGCCACCATGCCGGTGGTGGTGGTGGCTGAGCACGTTCAGGCTGATGACGAACGGCTGGCGAGGGCGCTGATGCTCTCGCATCTGTCGGCAATTTATATCCATTATCAGCTTCCGCGCCTGTCCGCACTGTGCGCGGCGACGACGGCAGCAATGGGTGCAGCCGCAGGGATGGCATGGTTGATGGGCGGAAACTACCGAACGATAGCAATGGCGATCGGCAGTATGATCGGCGACGTCAGCGGGATGATCTGCGATGGGGCGTCCAACAGCTGCGCGATGAAAGTGTCGACCAGCGTGGGGAGCGCCTGGAAGGCCGTGATGATGGCGCTGGACGATACTGCCGTGACGGGCAATGAGGGCATTGTGGCGCACGACGTGGAGCAGTCGATCTCGAACCTGTGTGCGTTAGCCTGCCGATCAATGCAGGCAACGGATCGGCAGATTATTGAGATTATGGCGAGTAAGGTGTAAAAATTTCCCCTCACCCCAACCCCTCTCCCCAAAGGGGCGAGGGGCTCGATCGTTCCCTCTCCCCTATGGGGAGAGGGCTAGGGTGAGGGGCGAGTCTGTTCTTTAAACCGGCAAATCAATCAGCAGCGCGCGCAGCGGCGTATCCGCCTCCAGGGTGATATTCGCCTCATCGCGAATAAACGCCCCGTCGCCGCAGGTGAGCGCTTCTTTCTCTTCCGCGTGCGTTACCGCATGCACCGTACCGTGAATGGACTGTAAGTAGGCGCGCGGGCCGTGCAGCTGGAAGCTCGCCTGTTCGCCTTTCTTCAGCTCAATATGGTGCAGCCACACCTGCTGACGCAGCTGCAGGCTGCCTTTGCTGCCGTCAGGCGACGCAATCAGCTGCTGTTTACCGCCCTTCAGATCGATCTTTTGCACCAGCGGGTTTTCCCGCTCGGGGCAGGCGTCCAGCCACAGCTGCATGCGGGTCAGCGTTTTGTCTTTGCTGAGGTTATGCTCGCTGTAGCTAATGCCCGGCTGCGTGGAAATTAATAGCGCCTCGCCAGCCTTTGCCTGGACATGATTGCCCTCGCTATCGCGGTATTCTGCCTCGCCTTCCAGGATCAGGTTCAGGATATCGACTTTCGGGTACGTGCGCGGCTGGAAGGACGCGCCCGGGGCGAGCACTTCCTGGTTCAATACGCGCAGTGAAGCGTAACCGAGGAGTTTAGGGTCAAAGTAGTGTCCAAAGGAAAAGGTGTAGCGGGCCTGCAGCCAACCGAAATCGGCTTGTCCGCACTGTTTAGCTGTTCTTGTCGTAATCATAAACTTGACCTCTCTTTACACTAAATCAATGGTAAAGGTATGGACGCTGCATTGTTAGCCAGATATTCTGCCCGGTATGTTCAAATTTCCTGAATGAGAACGAGATGGCTAAAGAGAGAGCATTGACGCTTGAGGCGCTTCGTGTCATGGACGCAATTGACAGGCGTGGCAGCTTTGCCGCGGCGGCAGATGAACTGGGGCGCGTTCCGTCTGCGCTGAGCTACACCATGCAGAAGCTGGAGGAAGAGCTGGACGTGGTGCTCTTCGATCGCTCCGGTCATCGAACTAAATTCACCAACGTTGGCCGGATGCTGCTGGAGCGCGGGCGCGTGCTGCTGGAAGCGGCGGACAAGCTGACGACGGATGCTGAAGCGCTGGCCCGCGGCTGGGAAACCCATCTGACGTTAGTTACCGAAGCGCTGGTGCCCACCGAGGCGCTGTTCCCGCTGGTGGACAGGCTGGCCGCAAAAGCCAATACCCAGCTGTCGATCATCACCGAGGTGCTGGCAGGAGCGTGGGAGCGTCTGGAGACGGGCAGGGCGGATATCGTCATTGCGCCGGACATGCACTTCCGCTCCTCGTCGGAAATCAACTCCCGCAAGCTCTACAGCGTCATGAACGTCTACGTTGCCGCCCCGGATCATCCTATCCATCAGGAGCCGGAGCCGCTCTCCGAGGTCACGCGCGTGAAGTACCGCGGCGTGGCGGTCGCGGACACCGCCCGCGAGCGTCCGGTACTGACGGTTCAGCTGCTCGATAAACAGCCTCGTCTGACGGTGACCTCGCTGGAGGATAAGCGGCAGGCGCTGCTGGCGGGGCTGGGCGTGGCAACCATGCCGTACCCGTTTGTGGAAAACGATATTGCGGAGGGGCGGCTGCGGGTCGTCAGCCCGGAGTACACCAGCGAAGTGGATATCATAATGGCGTGGCGTCGCGACAGCATGGGCGAAGCCAAATCGTGGTGTTTGCGTGAAATTCCAAAGCTCTTTGCGCATAACAACAAATGAGCGGGCAGGCCCGGTAAGCGTAAGCGCTACCGGGCAATAATTTACGCGCCGACCTTAGGATCCGGACCAAAGCGGTTTTCGCCCGGCGTCCCGCTCTGACAGTGGAAAACCAAAATCACGAGCCAGCCGATAATCGGAATCAGCAGCAGCAGCAGCCACCAGGCAGAACGATCCGTGTCGTGCAGGCGTCGGAACATCACGGCCCATGACGGTATCAAAACCAGCACGCTATAAATTGCAGTAAGGATCCCTTTTCCGTCAGAATCCTCCCAGCCGAGAATCTTATCCATAATGCCCAGCACCATCATAAGTACAGCGTTCACCAGAATGAACATCCAGTACTCTTTGCGGCGGGCGCGGCCACCAAAACCAAAATAATTGCGCAGTACTTTTAAATACCAGTCCATTTTCCTTGCCTCTTTAATCAGTCAATCACTTGTTTTCTAAGCGATCGAGGTAAGGATAGATGCATGGTGTGAATTAAAAAAGGGAATCTATTGATTCCCTAAATAATTATCCAAAACGAACGTCGCGCCCGTGCGGTTCATCCAGATCCTGCCAGGGCCCAACAGAGATAATGCCCGTTGGGTTGATGGTCTTATGGCTGCGGAAATAGTGGGTGCGAATATGATCGAAATCGACCGTTTCCGCGATCCCCGGCGTCTGGTAGATATCGCGCAGGAAACCGTGCAGGTTCAGGTAGTCGCTGATGCGGTGTTTATCGCACTTGAAGTGTGTAACGTAAACCGGATCGAAGCGGATCAGCGTAGTCCACAGGCGGATGTCCGCTTCCGTCAGGCGATCGCCCGTTAAATAGCGGTGCTGGCCGAGGATCTGCTCCAGGCGCTCCAGAGAGGCAAAGACGCTGCCGACCGCTTCGTCGTAGGCTTCCTGGCTGGTGGCGAAGCCGGCTTTATAGGCGCCGTTGTTCACGCTGTCGTAGATCCAGCCGTTCAGCTCGTCAATTTTCTCGCGCAGCTCAACCGGATAATAATCCCCGGCGCGGGCACCGTGCGCGTCAAACGCGGTATTGAACATGCGGATGATTTCCGCAGACTCATTGCTGACGATCGTCTGGTTTTTCTTGTCCCACAGCACCGGCACGGTCACGCGCCCGGTGTAGTGCGGATCGGCGCGCAGGTAGAGCTGGTAAAGGAAATCGTGGTGGTAAAGATCGTCGCCGGTCGCGGCAGGGAAATCACTGTCAAAAGTCCAGCCGTTCTCCAGCATCAGCGGGTTCACCACCGAAACCGGAATTAACGATTCGAGACCCTTGAGTTTGCGCACAATCAGCGTGCGGTGCGCCCACGGACAGGCGAGAGAAACGTACAGATGATAACGGTCTTTCTCCGCCGCAAAACCGCCTTCGCCACTCGGGCCGGGGGCACCGTCGGCGGTCAGCCAGTTACGGAAGGCCGAAACAGAGCGCTTAAAGCGTCCGCCGGTGGATTTGGTGTCATACCAGACATCCTGCCAGACGCCGTCTACGAGTTGTCCCATTCTTTTCTCCTCCGTCAGATAGCAAAAGCGAGGAGAGATCTCCTCGCTTTCAGTTCAGTCAGTATAGCGTGCTTACCACTTCTTATTCAGAAGGCGGTCGATGCTGTATGCGCCCGGGCCAGTGATGGCCAGCAGCAGGAAGCCGCCTGCGATGGTCATGTTTTTCATGAACATCAGGGAGTTCACGCCTTCCGCAAAGTTGCTGTGGAACAGGAACGCGGTCAGCAGGGTGAAGCCGGCGGTGAACAGCGCCGTGGTGCGGGTCAGGAAACCGAACAGTACCGCCAGGCCGCCGCCAAACTCAAGCAGAATGGTCAGCGGCAGCAGGAACCCCGGCACGCCCATGGCTTCCATATACTGCTGTGTGCCAGCATAGCCGGTGATTTTGCCCCAGCCTGCCACGATAAACAGAACAGGCATCAGGATACGCGCTACCAGTACACCAACATCTTCTAATTTTTTCATTTTACTCTCCAGGGAACCACATCAGCGGCTTAACTTTATTTATGTGCAAATTCGGGTAGATACCGCGTCTTTGCTGTCGATGGAGAGGAGTGTAAACGGGGCGGGTAGCAATTGTTAGCAAGGAAAACTGTCAATCTTCTTCAAAGATATTGAGTAAGGGAGTGCGCGCTGTTGCCTTCACGCCAGCACTGTCCTGAAGAGAGAGGGCGCAAAAACAAAAAACGGTAACCTGAGTTACCGTTTTGCTTTTTACCGCAGCTGCTGCTGACGAATCGTGGCCTTCACCAGACGCCATGCGCTCCAGACGCCGAAGCCGCGGCGCGCCCAGCGAATCAGCATATTTGGATGACGAATCGTCCAGATAGCCATCACGCTGCTGCCAACCAGCGCCCACGAACGCAGGCTCAGGATGGTATTCCAGCCGCGGTCGTAACGCTGGGTCAGCTCCAGCCAGTCGCGACGGCTGGCGGACAGGTCCAGCCGCTGCTGTTGGATCTGGCTCAGCAGATACGCTTTTCGCTTCTGACGTTCGGCTTTGTCGCTCACGGCTTGTCATCCTCCAGCAGGGCGCGATCGTTGGCCAGCTCCTGACGCGTATGGCGCAGGAAGGTCGACGTACGCGCTTTACGCAGAGTCCAGATACCGCCTATCAGAGCGGCAACCAGCAGAACCACCGTGGTCGCAATCATCGCGTTCAGACGATACTGCGGGTCAATAGCCCAGATGATTAACACCATCAGGCTCATCAGCCCGAACGCGGCAAAGAGCATCGTAAGCCCAAGCATGAGCAGCATCTGGAAGAGATTGGCTTTCTCCTCTTCCAGCTCCACTACCGCCAGCCGGACGCGCGTTTCGGCAATCCCGACCAGCGTCGTAAGAATACGCTGGCCGATGCCGAGGACGTTTTTAGCAGGCCCTTGTGCGTGACGAGGATCTTCCATAATCAACGACGCGTCAGCAGAACGCCCAGCACCACACCTACTGCGGCACCAATACCTACGCCAGTCCATGGATTATCACGTACATATTCGTCTGCGCGCGCTGCTGCTTCGCGGGTCTGTTTCGCCAGCGCATCACCGGTTTCACCCAGACGATAACGGCTCTCTTTCAGCGCCTGCTCCGCTTTACTGCGCAGCTTGCTCACTTCTTCTTTCGATTTATCGGCAGAGGAGTTCAGCACCTCTTCCAGGGTGTCCGCCAGGGATTTCAGTTCAGCGCGCAGATTTTCTGAAGTTGTATCTTTTGACATGATTCTCTCCTGTTGAGATTTCCGTTAACTCAATAATCGCGAGCTTCCAGCGCTTTCAGTTCGTCCTGCGCCTCTTGTAACTTCCTCTCGCGCTTGGCAATCTTTTCCGCATCCCCTTTCTCTTTCGCTTCCTGCAGGTCTTGACGGCGCTCGGCTATCTCGTCCTTCTGTTCAGCGATTTTTTCCTGATGTTCGGCACGCAGCTTGCTGTCGGAACAGTTGGCTTTCACTTCGCTCAGCGCTTTTTTCAGACCGTCGATCCGGTGCTGGTTGTTATGCTTTTCGGCATAGCTGATTTCGCGCTGGATATCCTGTTCTTTCTCCTGACAAAGAGACATTGCGAAGGAAGTTGTGCTTAACGAAAAAAGGGCCAGAGCCAGGGTGATGCGGTATTTCATTATAGAAACCTTCCATTGTGTTACGGCGTAAGCCGTGTTCCAGAACTATGCGGAGAACATCTGAGGGGTGCTCCGCGTACTTAAGCATAGTAAGTAAACGGGAGTTTCACCAAAGTAGGTGAAAATATTCGGAATAGTAGTCGTTAACCAAATCGATGCGACGTGTCGCGTAACCGTGACATCCAGGAGGCCACGTGGCTGTCATCGTCCTGCTGCGCGATGATATAACCATGAGGCAGCGTTCGGTCCAGCACGGCTTTTGCCGCGGCGCTTTGCGCACTGGAGTCAAATTTTATCAGCAGCACATCGTCTTGCGGCGTGATGCTTTTAAAGCGGATCCCGTTTGCGTCCAGATGATGCCAGATGGAAAAACCATCCGGCACGCTGGCTCCCTGACTCACAGGGCGGATAGCCAGCGTCGACTCCTGATGCTGTAGCGCAGACCACAGCAGGATGAGCGTGCTTAACATCATCAGCGCGACGATAGCATAAGAGAAGCGGCGGAGGGCGAGCGGGGAGATAACCATCGTTAACCCCTGGCTCCGTATTTCTTCTTCCACAGCACAACCAGTGAACCTACCAAACCAAACACCAGCAGGACGACCGGCAGCAGCATCAGGCAGGACATGAGCTGATCTTCATACTTCATAAATACCGGCGTTTTGCCGAGCGCGTAGCCGAGCGTGGTCAGGATCAGAACCCACAGCAAGCCGCTCATCCAGTTAAAGAACTGGAAGCGCGCGCTGCTCAGGCCAGACAGGCCCGCAATGGTGGGCAGCAGGGTGCGAACAAACGCGATGAAGCGGCCAATCAGCAGCGCGGAAAGCCCGTGCTTGTGGAAAAGGTGGTGCGCCCGCTGGTGGTAATGTGCCGGAAGATGCGAAAGCCAGTTCTGGACGATACGCGTGTTGCCCAGCCAGCGCCCCTGAATATAGCTCACCCAGCAGCCCAGGCTGGCGGCAATGGTTAACAGCAATACCGTTTGCGGGAAGGCCATCGCCCCTTTTGCACAAAGTACCCCGACCAGCACCAGCAGACTGTCGCCCGGTAAAAAGGCGGCAGGCAACAAACCGTTCTCAAGGAACAGGATCATAAATAAGACAAAATAGAGCATGCCAATCATGGACGGGTTGGCCAGCGTTTCGAAATCCTGAGCCCAGAGGGCGTTCAGTAGTTGGGTCAAAAGTTCCATTCAGTGTTCCTGGAAATCGGTTAACGTCACGCCTGTCATTCGGGAAAAACAGCACGGCGACATTGTAGTGATTTCATTATGGTCGCTCGCGGACACATTGATGCGTGGCCAACACTGTTCCCTGTTAATTGGCTGGTTAGCAAGCACTAACTTACAAAATAACGAAGTGAATCCAATTGTAACAAAGCCCGACGTTCTGCGTCACAGAATTTGAGGGGAAACGTGATTTTGGCGTAAGCCATGAAGGGGAGCGAGAATTTTTACAAAGGCTGACACTATAGAGGTTTTCTTACCCTGCGTCGCCGGAAGGCGCAGCGGTGCGCCTGCCGGCAGGCCAGTGGCTTATTTTGCGAGATTGGCCGCAGTATCGAGATGAACGACCGGATTATCGGCAAAAAGATAGCGGTCTGCGTTAAATTCAAAGTCATCACTGGTTTCATTAAAGAGCATCTGTTTGGTGTTTTCCAGATGCTGCCACATCGCCAGCTTCGCCGCGTGCGGGTCTTTACGAATCAGTGCTTTAAGAATCTGATCGTGGTCGTCGCACCAGTTATCCACCGTGCGGGAATCGATGTGATCGTGCAGTTTCTTCCAGTACGGGTTGTGAACGCGCTGAGTCCACATTTTTTCTACGATTGCCGCCAGCGCCGTATTCTGGGTTGCAAGGGCGACCTGGACGTGGAACTGCAGGTCCCATTCGGAATCGCGGAAACATTTTTCCTTACGCGCGTGATCCTGAATTTCCATCAGCTTCATGATGTCCTGCTTGGTCACCTGAGTCGCCGCAAATTCCGCGATATTGCTTTCGATCAGCTGGCGAGCCTGGAGAAGCTCGAACGGGCCGTAGCTGGCAAACTCCAGGCTTTCGTCCGGGGCCGGAGAGTGCTTTGCCTGGCTGGAAATCACGTGAATGCCGGAGCCTTTTCGCACCTCAACGTAGCCTTCCACTTCCAGCATGATGATGGCTTCGCGCACCACCGTGCGGCTGACGCTTTTCTCGTCCGCGATAAAACGCTCGGCGGGAAGTTTATCACCGACAAGATAGACACCTTGCTCGATGCGATCTTTCAGCTCGGCAGCAAGTTGTTGATATAAACGACGAGATTCGGTGATTTCCATATACGCTCCAGGCAGGGTACCGCGAATGATTTGTTATACCACTTTTACGTGCCAGTCTCCAGATTTTGCCATCAAAAAAGCCGCCCGGAGGCGGCTTCTGCGAAGATTTTCCCGGGTGGTGGCGCAGCGCTAACTCTGCGTCGCCGGCCCTCCAAGGGACTCTTTCGCCAGTTCGTCGGCGGATTTACTTTTCAGCACCGTCCAGATCACCACCGCGCCCAGCAGGTCGAAGATAGCCAGCACCGCGAACAGCGGGCTGAAGCCGATGGTGTCTGCCAGCGCGCCGACCACCAGGGCGAACATGGTGCTTGCTGTCCAGGCGGCCATGCCGGTCAGGCCGTTGGCGGTGGCAACTTCGTTACGGCCAAACACGTCGGAAGAGAGCGTAATCAGCGCGCCGGAGAGAGACTGGTGAGCAAAACCACCGATACACAGCAGCGCGATAGCAACGTAAGGGCTGGTGAAAAGACCGATCATGCCCGGGCCGATCATCAGCAGCGCGCCCAGGGTGACCACCATCTTACGGGAAACAATCAGGTTCACGCCAAACCAGCGCTGGAACAGCGGTGGCAGGTAGCCGCCTACGATACAGCCCAGGTCCGCGAACAGCATTGGCATCCAGGCGAACATCGCGATCTCTTTCAGGTTAAAGCCGTAAACTTTGAACATGAATAGCGGGATCCAGGCGTTGAACGTGCCCCAGGCCGGTTCTGCCAGGAAGCGTGGCAGGGCGATACCCCAGAACTGACGGGTGCCGAGGATCTGCCAGACTGACATCTTTTTACCGTTATCGGTCTGATGCTGCGATTCCTGACCATTAATAATGTAGTCGCGTTCTTCGGTAGACAGCTTTTTCTGATCGCGCGGGTGTTTATAGAAGATCAGCCACGCCATCGCCCAGGCAAAGCTCAGTACGCCCGAGATGATGAACGCCATCTGCCAGCTGTGCATCACGATGGCCCATACCACCAGCGGTGGCGCAATCATCGCCCCGATGGACGAGCCCACGTTGAAGTAGCCCACCGCAATGGAGCGCTCTTTTGCCGGGAACCACTCGGAGCTGGCCTTCAGCCCCGCCGGGATCATCGCCGCTTCGGCGGCACCAACCGCACCACGCGCCAGCGCCAGCCCGCCCCAGCTCCCTGCCAGTGCGGTCGCGCCGCAGAAGACGGCCCAGGCAACGGCGAAGAAGGCGTAACCAATTTTTGTACCCAGAATATCAAGAACATAACCTGCAACAGGCTGCATTACGGTGTAAGCGGCAGAGTACGCCGCGATGATGTAAGAGTATTGCTGCGTGGAAATATGTAACTCTTCCATCAACGTTGGCGCCGCGGCTGCCACGGTGTTACGCGTCAGGTAGCCCAGCACGGTGCCGAGCGTCACCAGTGCAATCATGTACCAACGTAACCCTTTAATTTTACGCATGTAAAACCTCATCGTTATGTTATTTCCGTGTCGGGACACGGCAACAGCTCAACCGTTATCGGGAGCTGTTCTGTAACGGGAGGGGCGTAACCGGGAGCGTGTCCCGGAACGGCCCGAACCTTGCCATAAGTAATCGTGCTTAAGTCGGTTTCCGTACCGTTAAATCCGGTGTGAAGCACCGGTAATGCATTCCGTCGGCATAGTGTTTGCGACGGCGAAACGATAACTTGTCATACAACTTTAAAAGGTGAGTGACATCACAAAAGTGTGAATCTTTGTAGGGATATTCTGCGGCGCGGATAAAGCCAGTGCTGGCGCGGTCTGCGAGAGGGTTTACCCCTTTGAGGGTAATTTATTTGTCGACGTTTATTGATCTAACTCACGAAAAAAACGTCGGCCTCTGGAAATTGGTGTGATAACTTTGCAGCATCTGAACATAAGCTTTCTGCCGCTCCCGTAATGAGGAAGACGATAATGACGCCGTTTATGACCGACGATTTTCTGTTAGATACCGAATTTGCCCGCCGCCTGTACCACGACTACGCAAAAGACCAGCCGATTTTCGACTACCACTGCCATTTACCGCCGCAGCAGGTTGCCGAAAATTACCGCTTCAAAAACCTGTATGATATCTGGCTGAAGGGTGACCACTATAAATGGCGAGCGATGCGCACCAACGGCGTGGCCGAGCGCCTGTGTACCGGCGACGCCACCGACCGCGAGAAGTTTGACGCCTGGGCCGCTACCGTTCCGCACACCATCGGTAATCCGCTATACCACTGGACGCACCTTGAGCTGCGTCGTCCGTTTGGCATCACCGGCAAGCTGCTTTCTCCAGCCACCGCGGATGAAATCTGGGACCAGTGCAACGACCTGCTCGCGCAGGACAACTTCTCCGCGCGCGGCATCATGAAGCAGATGAACGTGAAGATGGTGGGGACGACCGACGATCCGATCGACTCCCTGGAGCACCACGCGGTGGTCGCCAAAGACGCCTCGTTTGACATCAAGGTGCTGCCAAGCTGGCGCCCGGATAAAGCCTTCAACATCGAGCAGGCAACCTTTAACGACTACATGGCGAAGCTGGCGGAAGTCTCCGATACCGACATCCGTCGTTTCGCCGATCTGCAAACGGCGCTCACCAAACGTCTGGATCACTTCGCCGCGCACGGCTGTAAGGTCTCTGACCACGCGCTGGACGTGGTGCTGTTCGCGGAATCTAACGAAGCCGAGCTGGACAGCATTCTGGCGCGCCGTCTCTCCGGCGAACAGTTAAGCGAGCATGAAGTCGCCCAGTTTAAAACCGCGGTGCTGGTGTTCCTCGGTGCGGAATATGCCCGTCGCGGCTGGGTTCAGCAGTATCACATCGGCGCGCTGCGCAATAACAACCAGCGCCAGTTTATGCTGCTGGGCGCGGACGTCGGCTTTGACTCCATCAACGACCGTCCGCTGGCGGAAGAGCTGTCTAAGCTGCTGAGCAAACAGAACGAGCAAAACCTGCTGCCAAAAACCATCCTCTACTGCCTGAACCCGCGCGATAACGAAGTGCTGGGTACCATGATCGGCAACTTCCAGGGGGAAGGGATGCCGGGCAAGATGCAGTTCGGCTCCGGCTGGTGGTTTAACGACCAGAAAGACGGCATGGAGCGTCAGATGACGCAGCTGGCGCAGCTTGGCCTGTTAAGCCGCTTTGTCGGCATGCTGACCGACAGCCGCAGCTTCCTCTCCTACACTCGCCACGAATATTTCCGCCGCATTCTGTGCCAGATGATTGGCCGTTGGGTGCACGCGGGCGAAGCGCCAGCGGATATCCAGCTGCTGGGCGAAATGGTGAAAAACATCTGCTTTAACAATGCGCGTGACTACTTCGCCATTGAACTGAACTAAGGCCGCTTGAGGTTGATATGCAATACATCAAAATCCATTCGCTGGATAACGTTGCCGTCGCGCTGGCAGATTTAGCCGAAGGGACGGAAGTGACCTTCGACAGCCAGTCGGTGACGTTACGCCAGGCCATTGGGCGTGGCCATAAGTTTGCCCTGATCCCCATTGGGAAAGGGGAGAGCGTGGTGAAGTACGGCTTGCCCATCGGTCACGCGCTGGCGGATATTGCGCCGGGTGAATACATTCATTCCCACAATACCCGCACCAACCTCAGCGATCTGGACGAGTACAGCTATCAACCTGACTTTCAGACGGAAGAAGCCCAGGCGGCCGATCGTGAGGTGCAGATTTACCGCCGCGCCAGCGGCGAGGTGGGGATCCGCAATGAACTGTGGATCCTCCCGACCGTCGGCTGCGTGAACGGGATTGCGCGTCAAATCCAGGCGCGCTTCCTGAAAGAGACCAGCGGTGCCGAAGGCACCGACGGGGTGCATCTGTTCAGCCACACCTACGGCTGCTCCCAGCTGGGTGACGACCACATCAACACCCGCACCATGCTGCAAAACATGGTGCGTCATCCGAATGCGGGCGCGGTGCTGGTGATTGGCCTCGGCTGCGAAAACAACCAAGTGGATGCCTTTCGCGAAACGCTGGGCAACTTCGATCCCGGGCGCGTGCGCTTTATGGTGTGTCAGCATCAGGATGACGAAGTGGAGGTGGGCGTTGAACAGCTGCATCAGCTGTATGAGGTGATGCGTCACGACAGGCGCGAGCCGGGCAAGCTGAGCGAACTGAAGTTTGGCCTGGAGTGCGGCGGATCTGACGGGCTTTCCGGCATTACCGCCAACCCGATGCTGGGTCGCTTCTCGGATTACGTGATTGCCAACGGCGGCACCACGGTGCTGACCGAAGTGCCGGAGATGTTCGGCGCGGAGCGTATTCTGATGAGCCACTGCCGCGACGAAGAGACGTTTGAAAAGACCGTCACCCTGGTGAACGACTTCAAACAGTACTTTATAGCCCACAACCAGCCGATTTATGAGAACCCGTCGCCGGGTAACAAAGCGGGGGGGATCACCACGCTGGAAGAGAAATCCCTCGGCTGCACCCAGAAGGCGGGCGCCAGCCAGGTGGTGGACGTTCTGCGCTACGGCGAACGCCTGAAAACCCACGGCCTGAACCTGCTGAGCGCGCCGGGTAACGATGCGGTCGCCACCAGCGCGCTGGCGGGAGCGGGCTGCCATATGGTGCTGTTCAGTACCGGCCGCGGTACGCCGTACGGCGGGTTTGTGCCGACGGTTAAAATTGCCACCAACAGCGAGCTGGCGGCAAAGAAAAAGCACTGGATCGATTTCGACGCAGGACAGCTGATCCACGGCAAAGCGATGCCGCAGCTGCTGACCGAGTTCGTGGACGCTATCGCAGAGTTCGCCAGCGGCAGGCAGACCTGTAACGAGAAGAACGACTTCCGCGAGCTGGCGATTTTTAAGAGTGGTGTGACGCTCTAAGCTGGGTGCGGGCTGGAGCCCTCACCCCAACCCTCTCCACTGTACGGTCCGGGGACATAGTGAACACTTGTTCGGGGACATGGTAGACACTTACAACTAAGGCATAAGAACCCGCTTATGGAGTCGCTTATGCCCTGGGATGCGAGAGATACCATGTCATTACGTACCGAGTTTGTTTTGTTCGCCTCGCAGGACGGGGCGAACATCCGTTCCCTCTGCCGTCACTTTGGCATTTCACCTGCCACCGGCTACAAGTGGCTTCACCGCTGGGCGGAGGAAGGGGCCGCGGGCCTTCAGGACCGCCCGCGCATACCGCACCATTCCCCGAACCGCTCATCTGACGACATCACTGCCCTGCTGCGTATGGCCCATAACCGCCATCAACGCTGGGGCGCGCGCAAGATAAAGCACTGGCTGGAAGACCAGGGGCACACTATGCCCGCCTTCAGCACCGTTCATAACCTGATGGCCCGCCATGGTCTGCTGCCGGGCACTTCACCGGGCATTCCCGTCACGGGACGGTTCGAACATGACGCGCCGAACCGGCTCTGGCAGATGGATTTTAAGGGCCACTTTCCCTTTGGCGGGGGCCGCTGCCATCCGCTCACCCTGCTGGACGACCACTCCCGTTTTTCCCTGTGCCTGGCGCACTGTACCGATGAACGGCGCGAGACCGTGCAGCAGCAGCTGGTCAGCGTGTTTGAACGCTACGGCCTGCCGGACCGGATGACGATGGATAACGGCTCACCGTGGGGAGACACCACCGGCACCTGGACGGCGCTGGAGCTGTGGCTGATGCGTCTGGGTATCCGGGTGGGGCACTCCCGGCCGTATCATCCGCAGACACAGGGTAAGCTGGAGCGTTTTCACCGCAGCCTGAAGGCAGAGGTGCTGCAGGGGAAGTGGTTCGCGAGCGGGGGTGAACTACAGCGCGCCTTCGACCACTGGCGGACGGTCTATAACCTTGAACGCCCGCATGAGGCGCTGGACATGGCGGTACCGGGCTCGCGGTATAAGCCGTCTGCACGGCAGTACAGCGGCAACACACCGCCCCCGGAATACGACGAGGGCGTGATGGTCAGGAAAGTGGATATCAGCGGAAAGCTGAGCGTGAAAGGGGTAAGTCTGAGCGCAGGCAAGGCGTTCAGGGGAGAACGGGTCGGGCTGAAGGAGATGCAGGAAGACGGCCGCTACGAGGTGTGGTGGTACAGCACGAAAGTGGGGGTGATCGACCTGAAGAAAAAGTCGATCACCATGGGTAAAGGATGTTAAAAAGTGTTCACCATGTCCCCGAACACCTGTCTACCATGTCCCCGGACCGTACACCACGGGGAGAGGGGGGGCAAATACTAAAACGGCAACCTCAGGGTTGCCGTTTTGCTTTATCCGCGCAGGGCGTTCTTCGCTAAACGCGCATCTTCCGCCTGGCAGGCCGCCGCGGTGAACAGCACGTCCGTTGAGGAGTTCAGCGCGGTTTCGCAGGAGTCCTGCAGGACGCCGATAATGAAGCCGACCGCAACAACCTGCATGGCAATTTCGTTCGGAATGTCAAACATATTACAGGCCAGCGGGATCAGCAGCAGCGAACCGCCCGCCACGCCGGATGCGCCGCAGGCGCACAGCGACGCCACCACGCTCAGCAGCAGCGCCGTTGGCAGATCGACCGGAATACCCAGCGTATGCACGGCCGCCAGCGTCAGCACGGTGATGGTAATCGCTGCACCCGCCATGTTGACGGTCGCACCCAGCGGAATGGAAACCGAGTAGGTGTCGCGATCCAGGTTCAGCTTCTCAGCCAGCGCCATGTTTACCGGAATGTTCGCCGCCGAGCTGCGGGTAAAGAAGGCATATACGCCGCTTTCGCGCAGGCAGGTCAATACCAGCGGATACGGGTTGCGGCGGATCTGCCAGAACACCAGCAGCGGGTTGATCACCAGCGCCACCAGCAGCATGCAGCCTACCAGCACAAACAGCAGCTGTGCATAACCCCACAGCGCGTCAAAGCCGGTTGTCGCAAGCGTAGACGACACCAGACCAAAGATACCGACCGGCGCAAAGCGAATGACGACCTTCACGATAAAGGTCACGGCGTTGGACATATCGTTGACCAGGTTTTTTGTCGTTTCGTTGCCGTGACGCAGGGCGAAGCCAAGCCCGATTGCCCAGACCAGGATGCCAATGTAGTTTGCATTCAGCAGGGCATCAATCGGGTTTGTCACCATGCTCATCAGCAGGCCACGCAGAACCTCCACGATGCCGGAAGGCGGCGTGATGTCGCCCGCCGCAGAGGTCAGATGCAGCGTGGACGGGAAGAGGAAGCTAAAGACCACCGCGGTCAGCGCAGCAGAAAACGCGCCCAGCAGATATAAAAAGAGAATCGGACGAATGTTGGTTTTTTGTCCGTGCTGGTGATTGGCGATGGAAGCCATGACCAGCATCAGAACCAGCACCGGCGCAACGGCCTTCAGCGCGCCCACGAACAGGGTGCCGAGTAACCCTGTCGCTTCCGCGGCAGGTTTTGACACCAGCGCCAGCAGGATCCCCAGAACCAGCCCTATCAGGATTTGTTTAACCAGGCTGCCCTGCGTGATACGCGCCAGCAGGCCTTTAGATTGTGTGCTCATACTAAATTCCTAAGTGAAATTGCGTTCCATCCTGGATGTGCTCTAAGTCACATTTATTTCAGGATGTAAATATTTGTTTGCCTGGTTGAGTATCACGGAAAGCGGGGAAAGGCGGAAGCGTAAAATGCTGGATTTTGCGTGTTGCGTCATATTTTTTAACTATTGCGTTACAAAAGTGTGTTCACCCTCTCCCCTGTAGGGAGAGGGCCGGGGAGAGGGGATTACTCCGCCTGCTGCTTTTTATCGTGCTGGCGGTTAACCCAGGTATTAATAACCAGCGTCACCAGCAGAATGCCAAACACCACGCTGAGCGAAATGGCGATCGGGATATGGTAGAAATCGACGATCAGCATCTTGATACCGATGAAGACCAGAATCACCGACAGGCCGTATTTCAGCATCGAGAAACGCTCCGCCGCGCCCGCCAGCAGGAAGTACATCGCGCGCAGGCCGAGGATCGCGAACAGGTTAGAGGTCAGCACGATGAACGGGTCGGTGGTGACCGCGAAGATAGCCGGGATACTGTCTACCGCGAAAATCACGTCGCTCAGCTCGACCAGAATCAGCACCAGCAGCAGCGGGGTGGCAAACAGCAGGCCGTTCTTGCGCACGAAGAAATGCTCGCTTTCGATCTTGTCCGTCATGCGCAGATGACCGCGGATCCACTTCACCAGCGGCTTATCGCCGATACCGGTATCGTCTTCTTTCGCCAGCGCCATTTTGACGCCGGTGAACAGCAGGAACGCGCCGAACACGTACAGCAGCCATTCAAACTGGGTAATCAGCCAGCTGCCGGCGAAGATCATGATGGTACGCAGGATGATGGCACCCAGCACGCCGTACACCAGCACACGGCGCTGCAGAGCCGCAGGCACGGCAAAATAGCTAAACAGCATCAGCCAGACGAAGACGTTATCCACCGCCAGCGCTTTTTCAATCAGATAACCGGTGAGGAAGGCGAGAGCCTGAGGATCGGCCACCGCGCGGCCTTCGGTCGAGGCCAGATACCACCAGAAGGCGGCGCAGAAAAGGAGTGAGAGGGATACCCACACCAGCGACCAGACGGCGGCTTGCTTAACGCTCATGCCGTGCTCGCCGCGGCGGCCCTGCAAAAAGAGGTCGATCGCCAGCATGATGAGCACGACAACCGCGAATCCGCCCCACAGCATTGGAGTGCCGACAGAATGCATACTATTTTCCTTACACATAAAAAAACAAAAACGGCTATGGTCAGAAGACGATAGCCGTTAGCTTTTTATGCATAGACCTCGCCTTCCGGCAAGGTCTCACTTACAACCATGAAGGTTGCCCGGCGACCGGATGCGGTTTTGCACGCATCGTAATGACGATCCACCGGCGAAGAAGTTACTCCCCTTTGCAGGTAACAAAATATGTCAGAACATTGATTTCGTCAATGCTCTGCACGGTTTCATTACACAGCTTTACGCGATAGCTTCCGCATTCACGCCGTCTGCGGGGAAGACCACGCCGGTCTGTCGGCGGATCTCCGTTTGCAGCTTCGCTGTGGTGCGGCTTATCGCAAGCCCCGGGTGGTTCACTTCATTGTCTTCTACCAGACGGGCGAAGACCTCTGCCTCATAGAGCATAGTGTTAATATGCTGAGGCTGCGTCAGCTCCTGCGCTTTTCCGCCGCGCGGGACGATACTCAGCTTCTGGCATTCGGAGATTTTTTCGATCACCAGCGAGCCGTCTTCGCCCTGAATTTCGCTTGGCAGCACGGAGTCGCTGACCTTCGAGTGCTGCAACGTCACGCTGAAATCACCGTAGTCGAGCACCACGATACCGTGAGCGTCCACGCCGCTGTCCAGCAGGCTGGCGGTGGCCGTCACGCCGTGTGGTTCCCCCCACAGCGCAACCGCAGAGGCCAGACAGTAAAAACCGATATCCATAATCGAGCCGTTCGAGAAGGCCGGGTTAAAGGTATTCGGGTTTTCGCCGTCCAGATAGCGCTGATAGCGCGACGAATACTGGCAGTAGTTGATAAAGGCTTTACGCACTTTGCCAATTTTCGGCAGGGACTGCTGCAGCAGCAGGAAGTTGGGCAGGCTGGCGGTTTTAAACGCTTCGAACAGTACCACCTGGTTTTCGCGGGCGAGCGCAATGGCGGCTTCCACTTCCTGACTATTCGAGGCAAGCGGCTTCTCGCAGATCACATGCTTTTTGTGGCCGAGGAACAGCGCCGTTTGCGGGAAGTGCAGGGAGTTCGGGCTGGCGATATAAACCGCGTCAATAGCGTCACTTTGCGCCATCTCGTCGAGCGAGGTGAACAGGTGTTCGACCAGGTAATCGTTCGCGAAGCTCTGCGCCTGCTCAAGGCTGCGGGAATAGACTGCGGTGAGCTTATATTTGCCGGTTTCGTGGGCGGCGTCGACGAACTGGCGCGTGATCCAGTTCGTACCGATGACTGCGAAACGTATCATAAACGTTTACGTACTCCGTAGCAGGGAACCTGAAGCCACTGTAGCACGTCATCATGACATTTCGCGTGCGCTACTGCGCATTACTCTTTAACGATAAATGCGTCAGCCACAAACGGGTATCAAACTCCAGCTGGTGGTACTGCGGCTCCATATGGCAGCAAAGGGCATAAAACGCTTTGTCGTGCTCCTTCTCCTTGAGGTGGGCAAGCTCGTGCACCACAATCATCCGCAGAAACGCTTCGGGCGCGTTACGAAATACGGTCGCCACGCGGATCTCCGCTTTGGCCTTCAGCCTGCCGCCCTGCACGCGGGAGACGGCGGTGTGCAGGCCGAGCGCGTTTTTCAGCACGTGGATCTTGCTGTCGTACATCACCTTGTTGACCGGCGGCGCGCTCTTCAGATACCGGTTTTTCAGATCCTGCGTATACTGCCAGAGCGCCTTATCGGTCGCGAAATCGTGCGTGCCGGGATAGCGTTTTTCCAGCACCGCGCCCAGCTTTTGATCGGCAATTAACGTCCGGACCTGGGAAAGCAGATGCTCCGGGTAGCCCTGGAGATAAGTCAGCTGGTTCATCAAAACCCCAAAATAAGTTGAAAACGGGTATACTCACGCACCCTTTTCAGGGATAACGCCGAAATTTTACCATTCAGGAGGGCCGATGAGCCACTTAGACAACGGTTTCCGTTCACTCAACCTTAAACGTTTCCCGGAAACGGACGACGTTAACCCGCTTCAGGCGTGGGAAGCGGCGGATGAATATCTGCTGCAACAGTTGGATGACGCTGAAATCAGCGGCCCGGTGCTGATCCTGAATGACGCGTTTGGCGCGCTGGCCTGCGCGCTGGCGGCACACACGCCTTACAGCATCGGCGATTCTTACCTGAGCGAGCTGGCGACGCGTGAAAACCTGCGTCACAACGATATCGAAGAGTCCAGCGTGAAGTTCCTCGACAGCACCGCGGACTACCCGCAGGCGCCTGGCGTGGTGCTGATTAAGGTGCCAAAAACCATGGCGCTGCTGGAGCAGCAGCTGCGCGCGCTGCGCAAGGTCGTGACGCCAGAAACCCGCATCATCGCGGGTGCCAAAGCGCGCGACATTCACACCTCGACGCTGGAGCTGTTCGAGAAGGTGCTGGGCCCGACCACCACTACGCTCGCCTGGAAAAAAGCGCGCCTGATCAACTGTACCTTCAGCGCGCCGGAACTGGCCGACGCGCCAGAAACCCTGAGCTGGAAGCTGGAAGGCACAGACTGGACCATCCATAACCACGCGAACGTCTTCTCCCGCACCGGTCTGGACATCGGCGCGCGTTTCTTTATGGAACACCTGCCGGAAAATCTGGAAGGGGAAATTGTCGACCTGGGCTGCGGCAACGGCGTGATTGGCCTGACGCTGCTGGCGAAGAACCCGGACGCCAGCGTGGTGTTCAGCGACGAATCGCCGATGGCGGTGGCGTCGAGCCGTCTGAACGTGGAAACCAACATGCCTGAGGCGCTGGACCGCTGCGAGTTTATGATCAACAACGCGCTGTCCGGCGTGGAGCCTTTCCGCTTCAACGCCGTGTTCTGCAACCCGCCGTTCCACCAGAAGCACGCCCTGACGGATAACGTCGCCTGGGAGATGTTCCACCACGCGCGCCGCTGCCTGAAGATCAACGGCGAGCTGTACATCGTGGCGAACCGCCACCTGGACTACTTCCACAAGCTGAAGAAGATTTTCGGCAACTGCGTCACCATCGCCACCAACAACAAGTTCGTGGTGCTGAAGGCGGTGAAGCTGGGACGTCGTCGCTAAATAGCCAGCGCAAGCTGGGTGCCCTGCGCAATGGCCCGCCGCGCATCCAGCTCCATCGCCACGTCACACCCGCCGATCAAATGCACCGTTTTACCTGCCTCACGCAGCGGATCCGCCAGATCCCGCTTCGGCTCCTGCCCGGCACACAAAATCACATGATCCACGCGCAGCAGCTGCGGTTCGCCGCCGATCGTGACGTGCAGGCCCTCGTCGTCGATCTTCTGATAGCTCACCGCCGGGATCATCTTCACCCCGCGCGACAGCAGGGTGGCGCGGTGGATCCAGCCCGTGGTTTTGCCCAGCCCTTCGCCCGGCTTGCTGGCTTTGCGCTGTAGCATGACGATCTGACGCGGGCTTTTCGGCAGCTGTGGCCCTTCAGGCCGCAGGCCGCCGGGCTGACTCAGGCTGGTATCAATTCCCCATTCCACGCAAAATTCGGCGATATTCTGGCTGGTGGCCTCGCCCGGCTGGCTCAGGTACATGGCGGTATCAAAGCCGATACCGCCGCAGCCGATAATAGCCACCTTCTCCCCCACGGGCGCTTTATCGCGCAGTACGTCCAGATAGCTCAACACCTTCGGATGATCGATGCCCTCGATCGCAGGCGTGCGCGGGGCGATCCCGCTTGCCAGGATCGCCTCATCGAACGCCAGCAGATCGGCCGCCGTCACCCGCTGGTTAAGCCGCAGATCTACGCCCGTCAACTCGATCATCCGCCGGTAGTAGCGCAGGGTTTCATAGAACTCCTCTTTGCCGGGGATCTGTTTGGCGATATTAAACTGCCCGCCAATCTCACCGGCGGCATCAAACAGCGTCACGCTGTGCCCGCGCGAGGCGGCATTCACCGCGAACGCCAGGCCCGCTGGTCCAGCGCCCACGACGGCCAGGCGTTTTTTATTGACCGCGGGAACGACAGGCATTGTGGTTTCATGGCAGGCGCGCGGGTTGACGAGACAGGAGGTAACCTTGCCGACGAAGATCCGATCCAGGCAGGCCTGGTTACAGCCGATGCAGGTGTTGATCTCATCCGCGCGTCCGCTTTGCGCTTTGGACAACAGTTCTGCATCCGCGAGGAACGGGCGCGCCATTGACACCATATCGGCATCGCCGCGTGATATCACGTCGTCCGCCACCTGCGGATCGTTAATACGGTTAGTGGTGACCAGCGGAACAGACACTTTTCCCTTCAGCCTGCGCGTTACCCAGCTGAACGCCGCGCGCGGCACCGGCGTGGCGATAGTTGGAATGCGCGCCTCGTGCCAGCCGATGCCGGTGTTGATGATGGTGGTGCCCGCGGCTTCAACCGCCTTCGCCAGCTGCACGGCTTCATCGAACGTCCCGCCGCCCTCCACCAGGTCGAGCATCGACAGGCGGAAGATGATGATAAAATCCGCCCCCGCGCGCTCACGCACCGCGCGCACCACCTCCACCGCAAAGCGCATGCGGCGGGCATAGTCGCCGCCCCATTCATCCTCGCGCTGGTTGGTGCGCGCGGCGAGAAATTCGTTGATCAGATAGCCCTCGGAGCCCATCACCTCCACGCCGTCATAGCCCGCTTCACGCGCCAGCGCGGCGCAGCGGGCGAAGTCCTCAATCAGCGCCAGGATCTCGTCGTGGCTGAGGGCATGCGGCCTGAAGCGGTTGATGGGGGCCTGGATGGCCGACGGCGCGACCAGATTTGGCTGATAGCTGTAGCGCCCGGTGTGCAGGATTTGCAGGGCGATTTTGCCGCCCTCGCGGTGAACCGCGTCGGTCACAATGCGGTGGTGCGGCAGCTGGCTCGCGTTATTTAGCACCGCGCCGCCCTCCATCGTCACGCCCGTGGGCGCGGGCGATACGCCGCCGGTGACGATCAGCGCCACCCCGTGACGCGCGCGCTCGGCATAGAACGCCGCCAGACGCTCGGCCCCGTCCGGGCGCTCCTCCAGCCCGGTATGCATCGAGCCCATCAGCACGCGGTTTTTGAGGGTGGTGAACCCCAGATCGAGAGGGGCGAATAACGACGGGTAGCGGCTCATAGTCTCTTCCAGTGTAAAATTATTGTTATGTGGTCGGATGAGTTACTAATTTAGCCAGCGGGGAGTAAAAGGGAAAAGGGGAATGCGGTGAATGTGATGGGATTCAAATAATGCCCCTCACCCTAACCCTCTCCCCGAAGGGGAGAGGGGACTAGCCGGTGCGATCTTAAAGAGTTAGCTCGATCTGGTCTTTTCCCTCTCCCCTTTGGGAGAGGGACAGGGTGAGGGGTGTGGGTTTTAACTAACCCTGGTGCCTCCCACATCGACGTCGTCAGCCCGCAGTCTACCAGCCCGAGCTGGTCCGCATACACCGCCTGCCACTTCTGCATCATGCCGTCGTACAGCTCGCGGTGCGCCGGGTTCGGCGTGAACTCCCGGCTCCACTTCACCAGCCGCTCGCCCGTCGAGGCCATATCCGCGAACAGCCCCGCGCCCGTTCCGGCCGCAATCGCGCAGCCCAGCGCCGTGGCCTCCTTCACTTCCGGGACGCGCACCGGCAGGCCGGTGACGTCGCTTAAAATCTGGCTCCACAGGGCGCCTTTCGAACCGCCGCCCGCAAACACCAGGCTCTCAAACTTTACGCCGGAGAAGCGCGAAATCTGCGCCAGGTTACAGGCAGAGACTATCGCCGCGTTCTCCTCCAGCGCGCGGAACAGCGTCGCTTTGTTGCACTTTTCCGGGTCAATGGAGAGGTTAATAAACGACGGTGCCGCGTGGTACCACTGCTTAAAATGCATTGCGTCGGAGAAGATGGGCATCACGCCGTGGGAGCCAGCGGGCACGCGGCTCGCCATCTCTTCGAGCAGGGAATAGGTGTCCATCCCCATCCGGTCGGCAATCAGCTTCTCTTCGGCGCAGAACGCGTCGCGGAACCAGCGCATGGTCAGCCCGGTAAAGAAGCTGATCGACTCCGCCTGCGCCATGCCGGGGACAACGTGCGGGTTCACGCGGATATTCATGTCAGGGTCGGTGCGCACCTGCGGCAGGTTGACCACCTGCTGCCAGAAGGTGCCGCCCAGCACCGCCGTTTGCCCGGCGCGGACCACGCCCAGCCCCAGACAGCCCAGCTGCACGTCGCCGCCGCCCATCACCACCGGCGTGCCCTCGCGCAGGCCGCTCTGCAGTGCGGCGTCATGGGTAACGGCACCCAGCACGGTGCCGGTCTCCTTCACCGGGGAGAGGATATCGGCGCGCAGCCCGGCCATGTCCAGCAGCGCCGGCCGCCAGTCGCGGGAGAAGAGATCCAGCATGCCGGTCGTGCCCGCGTTGGACGGGTCAACCGCCAGCTCGCCGGAAAGCTTCGCCGCCAGCCAGTCGCTGATCATGGTGATGGTGGCGGCCTTGCGGTAGATATCCGGCCGATGGTGCGCCAGCCACAGCAGGCGCGGCATCGCGCTCAGGGCAAGGGTTTGCCCGGAAACCTCATACACCTCGGATTCAAAGCGGTCGTCGTGGATCTCCTTGAGTTCGGCAACCTCGCGGCTGGCGCGGGCGTCGACGTTGGCGCAGGCCCAGATGGCCTCGCCGTTGCGGTCATACAGCACGATCCCTTCGCGCATCGAGCAGCAGGCGACGGACTGAATATCCGCCTCGCTCAGGCGCGCGCGCTCCAGCGCCTGATGAATGCACCGGCAGGCCAGCCGCCAGTTGGTGTCGAGGTCGAACTCCATCGACCCCGGCACGTTCTCCACGCTCAGGTGCTTCCACTCGGCCTGGCCGACGGCAACCTGGCTGCCCTGTAAATCGAAAATAACGGCGCGAACGCTGCCTGTCCCTGCATCTAACGCTAAAAGGTAACTCATGAGCTTGCCTCGCTGTTAGCGCAGGGCATCCCCCGTTACGTCAGGGCCAGCACCGCGCGGGCTGTCGTCTCTTCCGTCACCAGGCCATTGATACGGCGACCCTTCAGTGCGGCGTAAATCGCATCGGCTTTCTCTTCTCCTCCGGCCACGCCAACGATGGTGGGCAGCTGCGCCAGTTCATCGAGCGTGACGCCCAGTAATTCTTTGTGGATCTCCAGCTCCCCGACGCATTCGCCATCGGCATTGAGGAAATAGCCGAGGATGTCGCCGACCGCGCCCTTGCGGGCGTACATCAGCTGTTCACCTTCGCTGATATAGCCGGAGCGCAGGATGGTGGCGTCACGGCGCTGGTTCACCGAACCAATCCCGACCACCGCCACGTCGGCCGCGGTGGCGGCGAGGATCACGTCCCGCACGCTGGTTTCGCGCTTTAGGATCCCGGCCACTTCTGCGGATGAGACGCGAAGCGGGGCGGGGATCATGCTGACGCTGCAGGCCGCGTCCAGCTGGCCGATACCGGTCATATACGGCCCCACGCCGCCGGAGAGCGTCACCAGGCGGATCTGCTGCGAGCTGATAAAGCCGCTCAGGTGCTGCAGGCTGCTCATGGTGGTTTCACCAAACCCCACCGCTAACAGCTGGCCGGGCTCCAGCACGCCCATCAGCGACTGCGCGGCGCCAATGCCTAACCGCACGTTCATCGGCGGGGTATTAAGGGCGGGCATCACGCGCACCAGCTTCAGGCCAAAGCGCTGCTGGAGCTCGGTTTCCAGCGCCAGGCACCCCTCGTAGCGGGAGTTGATCTGCACGCGGATCACCCCGGACTGACGGCCCTTCTCCAGCAGGCGGGAGATCTTCAGGCGCGGCAGCCCGAGCCGTTCGCCAATATCGTTCTGGGTCAGCCCGTCGTGGTAGTAGCACCAGGCCACGCGCGCCACCAGCTCCTCTTCCGCCAGCGCCAGCCCGGCAAACCGTCCTTCTTCCGCAGTGCGTTTATCGCTCATAGTTGAACTCTTATAAAAATTTAGATCATATGTTCGTGATGGCGCGACGTGAAAATGTGAGCCACGCGACAAAACGGATCTTTAAGATGGTTTCTGTTTTATCTGGATCTTAATCGATAAAACTGTGATCCCTGCACGGTTGTAAATATAGTTCACCGTCTACGCTTTTGAACATTATTAAATCTAAAAATCATTTGTTCAATAGCGGAGCGATGATGACACCACTTCTCGAGGCGCGGAATATCAGCAAGCAGTTCTCAGGCGTGCCGGTTCTGAAAGGCATTGATTTCACGCTGCTTGCGGGGCAGGTGCACGCGCTGATGGGCGGTAACGGCGCGGGAAAATCGACGCTGATGAAGATCGTCGCCGGGGTCGAAACGCCGGATCGGGGTGAACTGTCGGTCGCCGGTGAGTCTTTTGCACGGCTTACGCCCGCGCAGGCGCACGGGCTCGGCATTTACCTGGTGCCGCAGGAGCCGCTCCTGTTCCCCAACCTGACGGTGCGGGAAAACATCCTGTTCCGCCTGCCGCGCGGGCGCGATCGGGATAAACGCCTCGCCGCGAAGCTGGAACAGCTGCGGTGCCAGCTTAACCTCGACGCCGCTGCCAGCACCCTGGAGGTGGCGGATCAGCAGATGGTGGAGATCCTGCGCGGGCTGATGCGCAACGCGACGATCCTGATCCTCGACGAGCCTACGGCCTCCCTCACGCCCGGTGAAACCGAACGGCTATTCTCCCAGATCTGCGCCCTGCAGGAGCACGGCGTTGGCATTGTCTTCATCTCGCACAAGCTGCCGGAAATCCGCATGCTGTCGAGCCACGTCTCGGTAATGCGCGACGGCGCGGTGGTGCTCAGCGGCGAAACCGCGCAGTTTGACGATAACGCCCTGATCGCCGCCATGACGCCGGTGGGGCGCGATAAATCCCTGAGCGATACGCAAAAGCTGTGGCTGGCGCTGCCGGGCAACCGCCGCACCCAGCCGCAGGATTTCCCGGTGCTGCGGGTTGAGGATCTCACCGGGGAAGGGTTTATCGATCTCAGCCTTGAGATCTACGCCGGGGAGATCGTCGGTCTCGCCGGGCTGGTGGGATCCGGGCGCACCGAGTTTGCGGAAACGCTCTACGGCCTGCGCCCCGCGCGCGGGGGCCGCGTCTGGCTGGAAAATCAGGATATCAGCCATGATGCCGTTTCGGCGCGGCTGGCCAAAGGGCTGGTCTACCTGCCGGAAGACAGGCAGGTGTCCGGCCTGTTCCTCGACGCGCCCGTCCGCTGGAACACCGTGGCGCTGAACGAGCCTTCGATCTGGCAGCAGCGCGGGCGGGAGTCTGCGGTGGTGGAGCGCTATCACCGGGCGCTGGGGATCAGGCTCAACCACGCGGATCAGCCCGTGCGTACGCTCTCCGGCGGCAATCAGCAGAAGGTGCTGCTGGCGCGCTGCCTGGAGGCCAATCCTCTGTTGCTGATCGTCGATGAACCCACGCGCGGCGTGGACGTCTCGGCGCGCGCCGATATCTACCAGCTGCTCAAAAGCGTGGCGGCGCAGAACGTGGCGGTATTAATGATCTCAAGCGATCTTGATGAATTCCCCGGCCTCGCGGACCGCGTGCTGGTGATGCATCAGGGCGTACTCAGCGGTGAACTACCGCGCCACGCCGTCAGCCTCGACCGGATGATGGCGCTGGCGCTTGGAGGGCAGTCATGAAGATCTTACTGAAGAACCGCGAGCTGAGCGCCTTTCTCGCCATCCTTGCGCTGTTTGCCGTGCTGGTGGCGCTTAATCCGTCCTACTTCAGCCTGCAAACGTTGGGGATGATCTTCGCCAGCTCGCAGATCCTGATCCTGCTGGCAACCGGTGCCGCGCTGGTGATGCTGACCCGCAATATTGACGTGTCAGTTGGCTCGATCGTCGGGCTCTCCGCCATCGCCGTTGGCGTGGCGCTGAACAGCGGCTACAGCCTGCCCGTTTCCATTCTCTTCGCGCTGTCGATTGGCGCGCTGGCGGGCGCGTTCAACGGCTTTCTGGTGGTAGGGCTGCGTATTCCGGCCATAGTCGCCACCCTCGGCACGCTTGGGCTGTACCGCGGGGCGATGCTCCTCTGGACCGGCGGAAAGTGGATTGAAGGGCTGCCGCTGGGGCTGAAATCCCTCTCTGAGCCAGCCGTCATCGGCGTTTCACCGCTCGGTATTGCGGTGATGCTTATTGTGGCCACCGGCGCGTGGACGCTTTCGCGTACCGCCTTCGGGCGTGATTTCTACGCCGTGGGCGACAATCTCGCCGCCGCGCGGCAGCTGGGCGTGGCGGTCAACCGCACGCGGATGCTCGCCTTCACCCTCAACGGCATGCTGGCGGCCTGCGCCGGGATTGTGTTTGCCGCGCAGATTGGCTTTGTTCCCAACCAGACCGGCAGCGGGCTGGAGATGAAGGCCATCGCCGCCTGCGTGCTCGGGGGCATCTCGCTGCTGGGCGGCACCGGCACGCTGATCGGCGCCTTCCTCGGCGCGTTCTTCCTCACCCAAATCGACACCGTGCTGGTGCTGTTCCGGCTGCCGGCCTGGTGGAATGACTTTATCGCCGGGCTGGTGCTGCTGGGCGTGCTGGTGCTCGACGGGCGGCTGCGCCAGGCGCTTTCAAGACACCAGCGGGGGCTGAAGTACGGCCGCTTCCAGCCGGGTAATAAAGGGGGAAAGCACGTCGCTCCGTTTCCCGAACGCAAAAAAGAGGTGGCATAAATGAAGCTTAGCTGGGAAAGCGCGCTGCTGGTTTTGCTGGTGCTGGAGATCCTGCTCTTTGGGGCCATCAACCCGCGGATGCTCGACGTCAACATGCTGCTGTTCAGCACCAGCGATTTCATCTGCATCGGCATCGTGGCGCTGCCGCTGACGCTGGTGATTATCAGCGGCGGGATCGACATTTCGCTGGGCTCAACCATTGGCCTGTGCGCCATCGCGCTGGGGGTGATGATGCAGGCGGGGTGGCCGATGGCGCTCGCCGTTCCACTGACGCTGCTGCTCGGCCTGCTGTGCGGGCTGGTGAATGCGGCGCTGATCCACTACACCGGCATCAGCCCTCTGGTGATTACCCTCGGCACGCTCTACCTCTACGGCGGCGGGGCGCTGCTGCTCTCCGGCATGGCGGGCGCGACGGGCTACGAGGGCATCGGCGGCTTCCCGGACGGCTTCACCGCCTTCGCTAACCTCACGGTGCTGGGGCTGCCGATCTCGCTGGTGCTGTTCGCGGCGATCGCTCTCTTTTTCTGGCTGATAACCCACCGCGGGCGCTTTGGCCGGCATCTGTTTTTAATGGGCCAGAATCCGCGCGCGGCGCGCTACGCGGGGCTGTCGGTCAACGGCATGCCCTACGCCCTGTACGGCCTGGTGGGCGTGGCCTCTGCCATTGCCGCGCTGGTGATGGTCTCCTATTTCGGCTCCGCGCGCTCGGATCTGGGGCGCGATCTGCTGATGCCCGCGCTTACCGCCGCCGTGCTCGGCGGGGCGAATATCTACGGCGGGTCCGGTTCGGTTATCGGTACGGCGCTGGCGGCGCTGCTGGTGGGGTACTTGCAACAGGGTTTACAGATGGTCGGCATCCCCAACCAGGTGTCCAGCGCGCTGTCAGGGGCGCTGCTGGTTGTGGTGGTGATGGGACGTTCGCTGAGCCTGCACCGCGAATGGGTGCGATCTCTCTTTAGAAAACTATCCGGAGCGTAAGATGAAAACAAAACTGATAGTCCTGGCAATGGCCCTCAGCTTCGCCTCGGCGCAGGCGGCGGACCGCATTGCCTTTATCCCGAAGCTGGTGGGCGTGGGCTTCTTTACCAGCGGCGGCAACGGCGCGAAAGAGGCGGGGAAAGATCTTGGCGTGGACGTGACCTACGACGGCCCGACCGAGCCGAGCGTCTCCGGCCAGGTGCAGCTCATCAATAACTTCGTCAACCAGGGCTATAACGCCATTATCGTCTCCGCCGTGTCGCCGGACGGGCTCTGCCCGGCGCTGAAGCGCGCGATGCAGCGCGGCGTCAAGGTCCTGACCTGGGATTCCGACACCAAACCGGAGTGCCGCAGCATTTACATCAACCAGGGCACGCCGGAACAGCTGGGCGGCCTGCTGGTGGAGATGGCGGGCAGGCAGGTCACCAAACCGAATGCCAAAGTGGCATTTTTCTACTCCAGCCCCACCGTCACCGACCAGAACCAGTGGGTGAAGGAGGCGAAGGCTAAAATCGAAAAAGACCATCCCCAGTGGCAGGTCGTCACCACGCAGTTTGGCTATAACGACGCCACCAAGTCCCTGCAAACCGCCGAGGGGATCTTAAAAGCCTACCCGGATCTGGATGCGATTATCGCGCCGGACGCCAACGCGCTGCCAGCCGCCGCGCAGGCGGCGGAGAACCTGAAGCGGGAAGGGGTGGCGATCGTCGGCTTCAGCACGCCTAACGTGATGCGCCCGTACGTCGAGCGCGGCACGGTGAAAGCCTTCGGCCTGTGGGACGTGGTGCAGCAGGGCAAAATTGCGGTCAACGTCGCCGATCGCCTGCTGAAAAAAGGCGATCTTAACGTCGGCGACAGCGTGGAGGTCAAGGACATCGGCACGCTGAAGGTCGAGCCGAACAGCGTGCAGGGCTATCAGTATGAGGCGAAGGGCAACGGCATCGTGCTGCTGCCGGAGCGGGTGGTGTTCACTAAAGAGAACATCAGCAAATACGATTTCTGACGGGGGAGCACATGGCTGATTTAGACGACATCAAAGACGGCAAGGATTTTGGCATCGGCACGCCGCAGGTGAACGCGCCGTACACCCTGAAGGGCTGCGGCTCGCTGGACTGGGGCATGCAGTCCCGGCTGGCGCGCATCTTTAACCCGCAAAGCAACCGCACGGTAATGCTGGCCTTTGACCACGGCTACTTTCAGGGGCCGACCACCGGGCTTGAGCGTATCGATCTCTCTATCGCCCCGCTGTTTGGCGAAACCGACGTGCTGATGTGTACCCGCGGCATCCTCAGGAGCCAGGTACCCGCCGCCGCCAATAAGCCGGTGGTGCTGCGCGCCTCCGGCGGTAACTCGATTCTGGGCGAGCTGTCGAACGAGTGCGTAGCTGTGGCGATGGAGGACGCGCTGCGCCTGAACGTCTGCGCGGTCGCGGCGCAGGTCTACATCGGAAGCGAGTTTGAGCATCAGTCGATCGGCAACATCATCAAGCTGGTCGATGCGGGCGCGCGCTACGGTATGCCGACGCTGGCGGTGACGGGCGTGGGCAAGGAGATGGCGCGCGACGCGCGCTATTTCTCGCTCGCCAGCCGCATCGCCGCCGAAATGGGGGCGCAGATCGTCAAAACCTACTACGTGGACGAGGGGTTCGAAAAGGTGACCGCCAGCTGTCCGGTGCCGATTGTTATCGCGGGCGGCAAAAAGCTGCCGGAGCACGAGGCGCTGGAGATGTGCTGGCGCGCGATTGACCAGGGGGCATCCGGCGTGGACATGGGGCGCAACATCTTCCAGTCCAGCGCGCCGCTCGCCATGCTGAAGGCGGTGAAGAAAGTGGTTCACGAGAACATGAACGCCCGGGAGGCGTTCCAGTTCTGGCAGGAAGAGAAACAGGGAGAAGCGAAATGAACGTGACGTTAGTGGAGATCAACATCAAGCCCGAACGGGTGGACGAGTTTCTCGAGGCGTTTCGCGCCAACCACGAGGGGGCGATCCGGGAGCCGGGAAACCTGCGTTTTGACGTATTGCAGGATCCGAGGGTGAAAACTCGGTTTTTTATCTACGAAGCCTATAAGGACGAAGAGGCGGTGCTGGCGCATAAGCAAACCCCGCACTATCTGGCCTGCGTGGATAAGCTTGAAGACCTGATGTCGGAGCCGCGCAAAAAACGCAGCTTTATCGGGCTGTTGCCGGAGTAGCGTTTTGCCCGGTGGCGCTGCGCTCACCGGGCGGTTGTATCGATTTTGTACGCCGGGTAAGCGTTAGCCACCCGGCGTTTTTTTACGCCTCTTCCACGCTCACGCGCAGCGCCGCCAGCGCTTTACGTGCCGCCTTCAGCACCTGCTCGCACTGCTCAACGGTCAGCGTTAGCGGCGGCTCAATGCGGATGGTTTTTGAGTTGTTGAGCGTGCCGGCCACCAGCACGCGCTGGCGGAACATCTCGCTCGCGAAGCTGTAGCCGATTTCGTTGTCAACAAACTCAATGGCCATCAGCATTCCCTTACCGCGCGCCTCCTGTACCAGGTCCGGGTACTCCCGGCCCAGCTGGCGGAAGCCGTCCAGCAGCATGTCGCCTTTCTGCTCCGCCTGCGCGGGCAGGTTTTGCTCCAGCAGCACGTTGATGGTCGCCAGCGCGGCCGCACAGGCCAGCGGGTTACCGCCAAAGGTGGTGGTATGCAGGAACGGGTTGTCGAACAGCACCGAGAACACCTCTTCTGTCGCAACCGTCGCGCCAATCGGCATCACGCCGCCGCCCAGCGCTTTCGCCAGGCACAGAATGTCCGGCTGCACGTTCTCGTGCTCGCAGGCGAACATCTTGCCGGTGCGCCCCATGCCGGTCTGCACTTCGTCGAAGATCAGCAGCGCGCCGAACTCGTCGCACAGCTGACGCACGGCGGGCAGATAGCCCTGCGGCGGCAGGATCACGCCGCCTTCACCCTGAATCGGCTCCAGGATCACCGCCGCCACGTCGTCGCCGGTTTTACGGCATTCGCTCAGCACCGTGCGCATGGCGTTAATGTCGCCAAACGGCACGTGGCGGAAGCCCGGCAGCAGCGGCATAAACGGTTTGCGGAAGGTGGATTTGGCGGTCGCCGACAGCGCGCCCAGGGATTTCCCGTGGAACGCGCCGCTGGTGGCGATAAAGGTGAATTTCCCACGCGGCGACTGATACGCTTTGGCGAGCTTAAGCGCGGCCTTAACCGACTCGGTGCCGCTGTTGCAGAAGAAGCTGTATTTCAGCTTGCCGGGCGTGAGCGCCGCCAGCGTTTTCGCGAGCATGGCGCGAAGCGGGTCGAGCAGCTCCTGGCTGTGAAGAGGTTGTTTCGCAAGTTGATTCTGTACGGCGGAAACCACTGCTGGATTACGGTGCCCCACGTTGAAAATACCGAAACCACCCAGGCAATCGATAAATTCCTGTCCCTGGGTGTCGACAAGCGTGTTCAGACTTCCCGCTTGCCACTCTACGGCTCCGTAATCCCCGCCGGCGGTAACAGATTTGCGATACTCAAGAAAACCAGGATTGACGTGCTCCTTAAAGTAATCAATGACCTCTCGGTTAAGTTGTTTCATCTCCTCATGATCGAGCGTTTGCTTCTCTATGAGATTCAGTGCGTGCGCGGTACAGGCAAGAGCCGAGGCGCTGGAAGGTAACCTGTTCAAAATATGCTCCCGGGGATCGCGTATCACATGATACTGAGTTAAGTATTGCAGGGATTACGCCACCTCAGATGCCTTAACAAAAATCGGGATAAACGCCAGGTTAAATTAATGTTGCGCAAAATTTAATCATGCCATTGCGCGCCGGACGGGATAAGGGATAGCGCGCCGGAGACGGGGCAGGGGCTGCGTTTCGTCAACTGCACCGGCGTGGGGCAGAGGATGCGACTTAAGGGTGCGCTACGGGATCATGCTTTAGGAGTAGTTTCAACTCGAAAGTATTTTAAATCAATCAATTAGAAAAGCGTACGAAAAGTGCGGTTTAACCAAGATTTGCGATCTCAATCATATTTAACAACTAAAGATAAATTTTTTATCGCCGAAAAAACATAAGCCACAAAATTAACATTCAAATAACCTGCAAGGGATGCTCACTATGTCCTCTCCTGACTATGTCACCCAGAATGAATACCCGCTGGACGATGACACCACGCTTATGTCGACGACCGACCTCCACAGCTACATGACCCACACCAACGACACCTTTGTGCAGGTGAGCGGCTTTACGCTCCAGGAGCTGCTCGGGCAGCCGCACAACATCGTGCGCCACCCGGATATGCCCAAAGCGGCCTTTGCCGACATGTGGTACACGCTGCAAAAGGGCGAACCCTGGAGCGGGATCGTCAAAAACCGGCGTAAAAATGGCGATCATTACTGGGTCCGCGCGAATGCGGTACCGATGGTGCGTAACGGCCAGATGACGGGCTACATGTCGATTCGTACCCGCGCCACGGAGGACGAGATTGCGTCCGTGGAGCCGCTTTATAAGGCGCTCAACGAAGGGCGCTGTAAAAAACGCATTCATAAAGGGCTGGTGGTGCGCAGGGGCTGGCTCGGCAAGGTGCCGTCAATGCCGCTGCGCTGGCGCGTGCGAAGCGTAATGGCGGCGCTTTTTGCGGTGATGGCCGGGACCCTGGCTGCCAGCGCTGCGGGCTGGGCTTCGCTGGGGGCTGCTGCCGTGGTGATGCTGCTTGGCACCGTGCTGTTTGAGCAACAGATTGTCCGTCCGGTGGAAAACGTGGCGCGGCAGGCGCTGAAGGTCGCTACCGGAGAGCAAAACAGCGTTCAGCACCTTAACCGTAGCGACGAGCTGGGCCTGACCCTGCGTGCCGTCGGGCAGCTGGGGCTGATGTGCCGCTGGCTGATCAACGACGTGTCCAGCCAGGTGGTGAGCGTGCGTGACGGCAGCGACAGGCTGGCGCAGGGCAATGAAGATCTCAACGACCGCACGCGTCAGACCGTGGCTAACGTGCAGCAGACCGTGGCAACGATGAACCAGATGGCGGCGTCGGTGCAGAGTAACTCTGAGACCGCGGCCGAAGTCGATAAGCTGTCAGTAGCCGCCAGCAGCGCGGCCACGCAGGGCGGCACCGTGATGCAGACCGTGGTGAAAACCATGGATGACATTGCCGACAGCACCCAGCGCATTGGCTCTATTACCTCCCTTATCAACGACATCGCCTTCCAGACCAATATTCTGGCACTGAACGCCGCTGTTGAGGCGGCACGCGCGGGCGAGCAGGGCAAAGGCTTTGCGGTGGTTGCCGGCGAGGTGCGTCATCTTGCCAGCCGCAGCGCAAACGCGGCTAACGATATCCGCAAGCTGATCGACGCCAGCGCCAGCAAGGTGCAGTCGGGGGCCGATCAGGTGCACGCCGCGGGGCGCACCATGGACGATATCGTCGAGCAGGTGAAAAACGTCACGCAGCTTATCGCGCAGATCAGCCACTCTACGTCCGAGCAGGCGACAGGGCTGTCAGAGCTGACCCGCGCCGTGGCCGAGTTGGACAGCATTACCCAGAAAAACGCAGACCTGGTCGAAGAGAGCGCCCATATCTCCGCGATGGTGAAACACCGGGCCGGACGCCTGGAAGATGCGGTCACCGTGCTGCATTAAGTCAATTTATCCGTCGATAAAGCCGTTTATTCCTCCGGGAATACGCGGCTTTTTTGATTTCTGAAAAGCAGAGTTGTTAAGGAAATATTAAATAACTAAAAAAAGCGCCATTCTTTTTTTATTTCATCATCCAGGCTTTACGGCCTGTAAAAATAAAAAAACGATCAAAGTCATAAAGTTAGGGTGTTTTTTACCGATAACAGCGATCGTCTGAGAAATAATCACATCGATGGAGTAAATATGTTTATACATGACGTAAAGATCGGCACGAAATTATTTCTGGCGTTTGGATTATTTATTGTCCTGATGGTTGTTAGCGCAAGTTTGTCTCTGCTGAGCCTGAATCGGGCAAACAACGGAATGCAGGCCATCATTTCGAGCGACTATCCCACCACCGTAAAAGCCAACCAGCTAATCGACAATTTCCAGGAATTTATAGGTACACAACAGCTCATGCTGCTTGACGAGCAGGGGGCGTATACGGCGCAATCGCAGCAGCGCCTTAAGGCCATCAGCGAGCGCATCACCGCGATCCTGAGCGAACTTGACGGCGCTCTGACCGATAAGCAATCCCGACAGGTGCTGGAGGAAATTCACGACGTACGCCAGCAGTACCTAAACTCGCGCTACCGCATCTTACAGGCCGTGCAGAATAACGATCGCGCGGGCGCAATTCGCGAGATGATGTCCAGCACCCTGAGCCTGCAACAGTCCTACAAAGCGAAAGTGCAGGCGCTGATCGCAATCCAGGACCGTGAAATGCAGGGCGCGGGGGCGCAGGTGGAAGCGGATTTCCACACCAACCGCCTGCTGCTGATCCTGATTACCCTTTTCAGCGTCGCGGCGGCCAGCCTGATTGGCTGGTTCATTGTGCGATCCATTACCCGCCCGCTGAACGATGCGGTGCATTTTGCGGAAGCCATTGCCGATGGCGATCTCACGGGCAGCATTACCTCGCACGGTAAAGACGAAACCGGCCTGCTGCTTGCGGCGCTGATGGAGATGAAAACGCGCCTGCTGGAAATTGTGCAGCAGGTGCAGACCGGCTCGGAAAACATCTCCAGCGCCGCCGCGCAGATTGTCGCCGGCAACCAGGATCTGGCCGCGCGCACGGAGGAGCAGGCCAGTTCCGTTGAACAGACGGCCGCCTCGATGGAGCAAATCACCGCCACGGTGAAGAACACCGCGTCGCACACCGGGGAAGCGACCACGCTTTCGGCAGACGCCGCCGCGGTGGTGAAAAACAACGGCGAGATGATGAAGCAGGTCACCAGCAAAATGCGCCTGATAAACGAAACGTCGAACCGGATGTCCGACATTATCGACCTGATCGACGCCATTGCCTTCCAGACCAATATTCTGGCGCTGAACGCGGCGGTGGAAGCGGCGCGCGCGGGCGAACACGGCCGTGGCTTTGCGGTGGTGGCGGGCGAAGTGCGCCAGCTGGCGCAGAAAAGCGCGACATCCGCGAGCGAAATCCGCCAGCTGATCGAAAGCTCGACAAGCCAGACGCAGGACGGCATGAACCTGGTTGAGAAGGCCAGCGGGCTTATCAACGGGATGGTGGGCAACGTGGAGGAGATGGACGTCATTCTGCGCGAAATTCGCCAGGCCAGCCATGAACAGACGGAAGGCATCTCGCAGATCAACAGCGCGATTGGCCTGATAGACTCCACCACTCAGCAGAACTCGGCGCTGGTGGAGGAGTCCGTTGCGGCGGCGGCATCGCTGAACGAGCAGGCGATGCACCTGAAGGAGCTGGTACGCGTCTTCCGCGTGAGCGAGCACGCGCCGGCTTAATCCAGCTGGGAGATCTCCAGCGCCGCGCGGTCAATCACGCCGATTATCTGCTTAAGCTGCGCGTCGCTGAGCTCTCCCTGGTTTACCTTCAGATCCAGTACCGCTTTGAAGTTATCCAGCGCCCGCTTCATCTGCGGGTTTTTGCGCAGCTGGAAACCCACCGAGCGGGCCTTGATTCGCGCCTGGATCTGCGCCAGCTGTTCCCGGTTTTCATCCAACCACTGCTGCCCGGCGGCGTTAATCGCAATCCGCTTCCGGCCATTCTCTTCTTCGGTAATGGTGATAAGCGCCTGATCCTGTAAATAGTCCAGCGTCGGGTAGATCACGCCAGGGCTTGGCGTGTAATGGCCCTGCGTCAGGTTCTCGATCGCCTTAATCAGCTCGTAGCCGTGGCTCGCGCCGTGCGTCAGAATATCCAGAATGACCAGCCGCAAATCGCCATGACCAAAAAATCGTGGCCGACGTCCGCCCCCTTCGTGCTCGTGTCGCATGCTTTTTCCTCAATTTGATATATCTAAACTATATCTTAGATATATTCAGATGCAATCTAAAAGATCTTGCTTTCTGGGTGAATAGCAATCATTATCATTAAAAACTGATTTAGATATATCGTATTCACCTGAGAAGGGCATCAACATGGCATCTACCCGCTATCCTCAACGCGTTCGCAACGACCTGCGCTTTCGCGAGCTGAACGTGCTCCGCGCTGAACGAATCGGCGCAGGGTTCCAGCGCATTGTTTTAGGCGGCGAGGCGCTGGAGGGCTTTAGCTCTCGCGGCTTCGACGACCATACCAAAGTCTTTTTCCCGGCACCGGGGACGGCCTTCGTGCCGCCTGTCGTTACGGATGAAGGCATCGACTGGGGCGACGGAGTGCGCCCGCAGGCCCGCGACTATACGCCGCTGTACGATGCAGAAAATCACGAGCTGGCGCTCGATTTCTTCATTCATGATGGCGGCATCGCCAGCAGCTGGGCGCTGGAGGCGAAGCCCGGCGATAAGCTGACCATCGGCGGTCCGCGCGGATCGCTTGTGGTCCCGGAAGATTATGCCTGGCAACTGTACGTGTGCGACGAGTCCGGCATGCCCGCGCTGCGCCGCCGCCTGGAAGGCATCGCAAAGCTGCCGGTGCGCCCGGAGATCCACGCCGTCGTTACCGTGGGCGATGCGTCATTCAGGGACTATCTGGCACACCTGAGCGGGTTCAACATCACCTGGGCAATCGGCCACGACGAGCAGGCGGTGGCGGAGCATCTGGCCGCGCTGACCGTGCCGGAAGAGGACTACTTTATCTGGCTGACCGGGGAAGGGAAGGTGGTAAAACGCCTGAGCAGACAGTTTGAAACCAACGCGATTGATCCGCAGCTGGTGCGTGCCAGCGCGTACTGGCACGCCAAATAATCAGGCTGCGGGATCCAGCCGCGCTTCGCTCACCTGAAGTTCGAGCGAGGCGCGGACGTCGTGCAGCGCTTTCTCCTGCTGGGCAAAATAGGCTTCCATATTGCTGAGCGACGAAACCAGCAGCCAGGATTCCTCCTTCTCAAGCTCGGCCAGCTCGTTCACTAAGGTGTCGATTTGCTCACGCACCTGCGTCATCTTTTTGCGGATGCGCTCCAGGTCGTTCAGCCTGTCGCTCGCCATCAGCGGCTCAAAGCCCTGCTGCAGACGGGCGACCAGCGAGCGAATGGCTTTGACGTCGCCGCGCTGTTTGGCCTGGTTGAGCTGAACCATCATCGCGTTGGCTTCCTCTTTTAAATCGTCCGCAACCAGGTCCGGGTGGCAAAGCTTGCTCGCCTGGCGCCACAGGCGCTTAAGCTCGCTCCGATCTTCTTCAGAAAGATTTTTGCCTTTGCGCAGCCGCACTTCGGCATCGTGGTGCTGCTCGCGATACTTCTCATACTCGTCGCTGGCCTCGTCGCGCGCCTGACGCGCCGGCTCTTCCTCGCGCGTTAAGCCGCTCTCCAGCTCCAGCGCTTCGGCCAGCAGGGTGGCAATCAGATGATTTTGCTGCTGAAGCTGCTTGCGTGCCTCCGCCGCCTGAACGGAATCCGCCGGTAGCTCGCGCCAGCGCTGGGTGAGCGTCGACAGTACCTCCACGGCCTGCGCCATGTAGCGCTGGCAGCGACGGTAATCTTCTGCCCTGCGGCGCGCCTCCGCCTGCTGACGCCGCAGGTTCAGCTCCGCGAGCGTTTTGCGCAGGGCGAGGATCTGCTGCATCAGCGGCCCGAGGCGGGAGAAATAGAGGTCGTTAAACTCATCAAGCTGCTGCACCCGGGCGTTACGCCGGTCAATCAGATCGCGCAGGCGCTCTTCCAGGGCTTTCAGCTCCAGCTTGCTGGCCGCCAGCTGCGGGTCGCGCCACTGCGTCACTGCGCGCTGGCGTTGCAGCCAGTCGGTGATGGCGCGCAGGGCCGCGGTGTAATTTTTTTGCTCAAGCGCCACGACGATGGCCAGCAGATCTTCGTCAAACGCTTCGTCTTTAAGGCGTTTCAGCTGGCTAAGGATGATGTCGTCATCTTCCAGCTCAATGGCATTTTTAATGATTTCTAGCCGTTTAATCGGTGTGCTCATGATGCCTTTCGCTATGGCGCTTAAGTAGTTGAGATAAGGTTAATTGTTGTAAACGCTACGGGAAATAATACACATGGATGATGATCGGCGCGACGGGGGATTTCTTTAATAGTGCCCCAGATTTAACCCTGCAAAATTCTGAAAATGCGCCAGAAATATCCTTATTCTCTTTATTGATATTTACACTATTTACTTTTTGAAATAAGTTGCTCGTTTTTTAACAGTCAAGTTTGAAACCGGACTTTGAGCGGAGAGTAAATAGTGTTAGGGAAAACATCAGCACGCACCCTGCTGGCTGCCATCCTGCTGCTGGCGCCAGGCATCGCTCTCGCCGCCCTGCTGTCACCGGCCGACCGTAATACCATTCAGCAGCAACAGCAGCAGCTGCTGGACGAGAACCAGCGTCAGCGCGAAGCGCTGGAGCGCAGCGTGGTATTACCGCGTCCCGTCAGGCCAGACGATACCTCTGCGTCAAAGGGGCCGTGCTTCTTCATCAGCCGCATCGAGCTTTCTGGCGCAACCCTGCTTTCGCCTTCTGCTAAAAAGCGGCTGGTCGCGCCGTGGCTGAATCAGTGCCTCGATATTGCCCGCCTTAATACCCTGACTAACGCCGTGTCGGACTGGTACATCAGCCGGGGCTATATCACCAGCCGCGCGTTTCTGACGGAGCAGGACCTCTCCGGCGGCGTTCTCCGGCTTGCGGTTCTGGAAGGCAAGCTCCAGCAAATACGCCTTGAAGGCGTTCCGGCGCGCACCCTGACGATGACCTTCCCCGGCCTTGAAGGCAAGATCCTCAACCTGCGCGATATCGAGCAGGGCATGGAGCAGCTCAACCGGGTGCGCCAGAGGCCGGTTGAAATTGAAATTTTGCCCGGCGACAGGCAGGGCTACTCTGTCGTCAATTTGACGGCTTCGCCAGAGTTCCCGCTAAGCGGATCGGCCAGCTTCGATAACAGCGGGCAAAAGAGCACCGGTACCGGTCAGCTCAGCGGCGCGCTGTACGGCAATAACCTGCTGGGTCTGGCGGATAAGTGGTTTGTCAGCGGCGGGCGCAGCAGTGATTTTTCGAACAGCCACGATGCGCAAAATTTTGCAGCCGGTATCAGCGTGCCCTACGGCTACGGGCTGCTGGACTACAGCTACAGCTGGAGCAACTACCTCAGCACAATCGATAATAACGGTTATCTCTGGCGTTCGACGGGGGATACCGAAACCCACCGGCTGAACGGCTCCTGGGTGCTGTTCCGCAATGGCGATATCAAAACCGGCGTGTCGGCGGGCATCACGCACCGCATCAACCATAACTACCTCGACGATGTTCTGCTGGCCACCAGCAGCCGCAAGCTCTCCAGCTTCTCACTGGGTCTTAACCACACGCAAAAAATCGCCTCGGGCGTGGCGACCCTGAACCCGACCTTCACTCAGGGAGTACCGTGGTTTGGCGCAGAAGACGATAACGACAAGCATGGCGATGTCCCGAAAGCCGAGTTTCGTAAATGGAGCGTGAACGGCAGCTTCCAGCGCCCCGTGGCGGACAGGCTGTGGTGGCTGACCAGCGTCTACTTTCAGTGGTCGCCGGACCGGCTGTACGGCAGCGAGCGGCTGACGCTGGGCGGCGAAGCCTCCGTGCGCGGCTTTAAGGAGCAGTATATTTCCGGCGATAACGGCGGCTACTGGCGAAACGAGCTTAATTATTCGCTCTTTACGCTGCCGTGGGTGGGCGACGTTGGCGTGCTGGCCGCGCTCGACGGCGGCTGGCTGAAGAAGGACGGTTTTGACCGCTATGCCTCCGGCACCCTTTGGGGGACCGCGCTGGGCATCACCACGGCTAACCGATGGTTAACCAGCCAGTTTAGCGTGGGTACCCCCGTGGATTATCCGGACTGGCTGGCACCGGATCGCCTCACGATCTATTACCGCGTATCAGTGGCTTTCTAAGGGACAGGGATGATGAAACAGGATCAGGTTCGTTTTTCGCAGCGCGCGCTGAGCGCCTTACTGAGCGTGCTGCTGGCGACGCAGCCGCTGCTGCCCGCGATGGCCGCAACCATCACCCCGTCCGGCAACACGCAGATGGACAGGGCGGCCAACGGCGTGCCGGTGGTGAATATTGCCACGCCGAATCAGTCCGGTATTTCCCATAACAAGTACAACGATTACAACGTCGGGAAAGAGGGGCTGATCCTCAATAACGCCACCGGGCAGCTCAACCAGACCCAGCTTGGCGGAATCATTCAGAATAACCCCAACCTGAAAGCCGGGCAGGAAGCCAAAGGCATCATCAACGAAGTCACCGGGACTAACCGATCGAATTTGCAGGGCTATACCGAAGTGGCGGGCAAGGCGGCCAACGTCATTGTGGCGAACCCCTACGGCATTACCTGTAACGGCTGCGGGTTTATCAACACGCCGAATGTAACGCTCACCACGGGTAAGCCGGTGCTCGATGCCGGCGGTAAGCTGCAATCGCTTGACGTGACCAAAGGCGCCGTCACCATCGAGGGCGCCGGGCTGGACGGCAGCCAGAGCGATGCGGTATCAATCATTTCTCGCGCCACCGAGATTAATGCCCGGCTGCATGCGAAAGCGTTAACGGTTATCGCCGGGGCAAACCGCGTGGCGGCGGATGGCAGCGTGAGCGGGCTGAAAGGTGAAGGTGAAGCGCCAAAGGTCGCCGTAGACACCGGTGCGCTGGGCGGTATGTACGCCAACCGCATTCGTCTTGTCTCAAGCGAAAAGGGGCTGGGCGTTAACCTTGGCAACCTGAACGCGCGCCAGGGCGATATTGCGCTCAACAGCGCCGGAAAAGTGGTGCTTAAAAACACCCTTGCCAGCGGCAGCACCACGGTTACCGCGTCGGAGGTGACGTTAAGCGGCGACCATAAAGCGGGTGGCGACATCAATGTTTCCGGCCAGCAGGCCGTGACGCTCGCTCAGGCCCGTCTTGCCGCCGATAAAAACCTCCAGTTAACCACCAGCGGCACGCTGGCGCAGAACGGCGGGTCGTTCATGGCGGCAGGTGACGCGACGCTTGCGGCAAAAAGCCTTACCCAGAGCGCAGATGCTCAGGCGGGCGCCGGCCGTCACCTTGCCGTGAACAGTGCTGAAAACGCGGTACTTAACGGCTCTGCCGCCGCAGGCCAGCGGCTGTCGGTTAAGGGCGGCGAGCTGGTGCAGCGCGGAAATCTCAGTGCCTCAGAGATTGCGCTCAGCGGTAAAACGCTGACGCAGGCGAGCAGCAGCACAACCAGCGCCAGCGGAAATATCACGCTTACCACGTCCGGCCATAGCCAGCTGAACGGCAGCAATGCCGCCGGACGATCCCTCGCCGTCAGCGCGGGCAGCCTCGCTAACCACGGCACGCTTGCAGCCGTTGCGGATAACCGGATTAACACCGGCACGTTCAGCAATACCGGCACCGTTCAGGGTAACGGCCTGACGGTTTCAGGCACCGATATCGCCAGTACCGGCACGCTGAGCAGCGCCTCCACGCTGGACATTACTGCCCGCAATATCACCCTTTCCGGCGACACCGGCGCGAAGGGCAAAACTACCGTGACCGCGAGCGGTAAGCTGGACAACGGCGGCAACCTTCTCAGCGACGACGAGCTTACGCTGAAGGCGGCGCAGATCGTCAACCGCGGCACGCTCTCCGGCACCCGGGAGCTCAGCGCCTCAGCAGGGACATTCACCGCCAGCGAACGGTCGGTTACCCACAGCGATGGGGATCTGACGCTGAACAATACCGATACCGCGCTTGCCGGTGAAACCAGCGCCGGCGGCACCGTAACCGTGCTGGGTGACAGCCTGAAAACCGCTGCCACCGCGCAGACGCAGGGCAGGAACGTCAGCGTGGACGTACAGCGCGCGCAGCTTGAGGGAACTCAGGCCGCGAAAGACAACCTGATCCTCAGGGCTACTGGCAGCCTCAGCCACGCGGGGAAATCGTCGGCGTCAGGGCTTAAGGCTGACGTCGGACATCTCGACAACAGCGGAACCCTGACGGCCTCCTCCCTTACAATTGACGGCGCTGACGTCATTAACGGTGGCCTGATCCACGCCGAAAAAACGCTTTCACTGGTCACCCGCCTGCTGGATAACCGCAGCAGCGGGGTGCTGTACAGCCCGGCGGCGCTGTCGCTTTCGCTCCCTGAACTGAAAAACGCCGGCATTATCACCAGCGACGCCGCGCTTTCCCTGTCTGGCTCAACCCTGACCAACAGCGGCGAGCTGAGCGGCGCTTCACTTCTCGTTGACTACGACGCGCTGAATAACGCCGCGGGTGGTCTGCTGCTGGCTCAGGGGACAAACCGCATCACCGCGCGGTCTGTGTCCAGCGCGGGCAGCATCGTGGGCAGCACGCTGGCCGTGAATGCCGGACGCCTCGAAAGTGCCGGTCTGTTACAGGGCGATACCGGACTGTCCCTGACTGGCGAAGAGATGGATTTACTGGCAGGCTCCCGCACGCTTGCGGCCGGAGATCTCAGCCTTTCAGGCACCACGCTCACCACCGCAGGCCAGCTGCAGGGAGAGAACGTCAGCCTCCGCGGTCGCGACTGGAATAACAGCGGAAGCACACTTGCCACCGGCTCGCTTGACGTCTCGGCCAGCGGAACGCTCAGCAATACCGGCGATCTGATGAGCCAGGGCGCCACCGCGCTGAATGCCGTCAATACCGTGAATAACGGCAGCCTGCTGTCGGCGGGCGATCTCTCGCTCGCGGGGAATACGCTGCGCAACAGCGGTACGGTTCAGGGAAACCGGGTATCCGCTCATCAGGACAGCATCGCGAACAGCGGAACGATCACCGGGATTGCCGCCCTGACGCTGGCAGCCCGCCTGGAGATGGCGGCGCCGCTGCTGTCGCTGGTCAATGACGCGTCTGGATCGTTGCTGACCGCGGGCGAGCTGTCCGTGACGGGCGGCGATCTGCGCAACGCGGGGCAATGGCAGGGGAAACGGGTATTTATTGATGCACAGACGCTTACGAACGGCGGTGCGATCCAGGCGGCAGATTCACTGGATGCGCACATCAGCGGCACCCTTACCGGCACGGCCGGGAGCAAAATTACCTCCAATGGTGAACTGACGCTCTCAGCGCTGACGCTGGCAAACAGCGGACAGTGGATTGCGAAGCACCTCACGCTGAAGGCCGGTTCGCTGACCAACGGCGGCGAAATTACCGGTGTCGATGCGCTGTCTGTCGCCATGAAACAGGATCTGAACAATCTGGCCGGTGGAAAACTGCTGAGCGCAGGCGCGCTGACGCTTGATGCGGACAGTACGACCAACGCCGGGCAAATCCAGGGGAAAGCGACCGCCGTTACCGCCGGGCAACTTATCAACAGCGGGCGGCTTCAGGGTGAAGGCCTGACCCTGAATGCCGCCGGGACGCTGAGCAATACCGCCGGCGGCGTGCTGCTGAGTGAGAAGGCGCTGAAGGTGTCGGCTGCCACGCTGAATAATCAGGGGACGATACAGGGCGGCGGGGAGTCCGCGGTGAAAGCCACCACCCGCGTGCAGAACGACGGCAAGGTACTCTCCGGTGGCAGCCTCACGCTGACCGCGCCGGAGCTGGCGAACGGCAGCAGCGGGCTGGTTCAGGCGGTGAGGCTGCTGCTGGATGTGGTGAATGCGGTGAATGGCGGAAATATACTTGCAACCGGAAACGCCGAACTGCGCGGCAGCACGCTTGATAACAGCGGCACGCTTCAGGGTGCGGGTTTACAGGCAAATTACCAAAACGTTACCAACAGCGGAACGGTATTTGGCGCCACTTCGCTTACGGTAAACGGTGACGCCTTTGATAATACCGGAAGCGGTAAGCTCTACAGCGGGGATAATTTGCTGCTGGACGTGCGTAATTACAGCGGCAGTGGTGCTGTGGTTTCCCTGGGCGACGCCACGCTGAAACTGATTAACGCGTTCGCTAACACCGGCACCCTGGCAGCAGGTAAAACGCTGTCTGTCTCATCGCAGAATGACATGACGAACAGCGGCGTAATGCAGGGCAATGTTATTGCCCTCAGTGCGGGCGGCGCGTTCACGAACAGCGGTACGCTCACCGCCGGAAACGGCAGCAGTACCTTCAGCGCGCAGAGCCTGTTGCTCAACGCATCCGGCTCGCTTCAGGCGGGCGGAGATGTGCAGCTTACCTCACGTGAAAATATCACCGTTAACGGCTTCACCGGCACGGCGGGCAGTCTGACGATGACGGCCGCCGGTACACTGCTGAACACGGCGCTGATTTATGCGGGCAATAATCTCTCTCTGTTTGCTGCACGTATCCACAACATATACGGCGATATTCTTGCGGATAACAGCCTCTGGATGCAGAAGAATGCTGTCGGGGAGGCAAACGCTGAAGTTATTAACCGCTCCGGTACGATTGAGACCACACGCGGTGATATCACCGTTAATACCGGCCATTTAATCAATGAAGCCGATGGCCTGACTGTCAGCCAGTCTGAACGGGAATACCCGGATGCCATTCCTGCCGCAGATGAACACTACTTTAGTTATGACCTCAACGGCAGACGTTCGGATTTTGTTCTCCTTCTTGAAGACTGGAAAAACGATGGCGGTCAGGTTGTGTATGACTGGTATGAGCATTGCGCCGGAAGTGGCGCAAATGGTAGCGGGCAGTGTGGTGACAGAGTGGATTATCGCCTCACAGGGGAAGATATTCGGCAATTCCTGCTGAGTGAATCTGTTGTGTCCGTATCGGCCACCGGCAGTTCCGCCCGAATGGCTGCCGGACGTGATATTACGATTAATGCAGGCACGCTGGACAACCGTGCCAGTCATATTCTTGCTGGGCGTAATGCCGTGCTTGCGGGGGAAACACTGAATAACCTTTCTGCTGAAGGTGGACGCCGCGTTACGTACGTTCAGGCTGAATACCGTTGTGAGTGGTTTTACCGGGACTGCAATGACAGTAAATGGAAACCTCTGACGCAATATGCAGATGGAAGTTGGGGCTGGTTTGATGAGGACTACGGCTGGTATGGCTGGGTGCCTTACATTCTCGGTGAACGCACGACAGAATTTGTGGCCGATGGCGGTGTATACCGGTCAGTTATCAGTGCCGGTGGTAGCGTCAGTGCAAGCTTTACGAGTGATATCGGCAATACTAACGTCACCGCAAATACGGGTGAGTTCAGTAATACGATTGATGCCCCAACGCTGAATTCATTCTCGCCTGAAGCTATTGGTAAAGGCCTTAGCAGTGAATCACTGGCACAAGCTGGCAGTACGGACATTCGTCTCCCTGAGCTACTGGGCAATATCACTGACGCCCTGAAAGACATCTCCGGCGGTTCATCACTTTCCGATCAAAACGGCAGCAGCGGTAACTACCCGCTACCGTCCGGCAATAGCGGCTATTTCGTGCCGTCCACCGATCCCGACAGCCCGTATCTGATTACGGTAAACCCTAAGCTTGATGACCTCGGCAATATGGACGACAGCCTGTTTGACGGACTGTATGGCCTGCTCGGCATAAAGCCCGGCGATGCACCGCGTGAAACCAACACCGCGTACACCGATCGGAACCAGTTCCTCGGCTCGGCCTATTTCCTCGACAGGCTCGGCCTGAACCCGGATCGCGACTACCGCTTCCTCGGCGACGCGGTGTTTGATACCCGCTACGTCAGCAACGCGATTCTGAACCAGACCGGCAGCCGCTATATCAACGGCATCGGCTCCGATCTCGATCAGATGCGCTACCTGATGGACAGCGCCGCAGAGCAACAGAAAACGCTGGGGCTGAAATTTGGCGTGGCGCTCACGGCGGCCCAGGTTGCCGCGCTTGACCACAGCCTGCTGTGGTGGGAAGCGGCAACCATCAACGGCCAGACGGTGATGATCCCGAAAGTGTACCTGTCGCCGAAGGATGTCACCGTTCACAGCGGCAGCGTCATCAGCGGCAATAACGTCCAACTGGCGGGCGGCAACGTTATCAACAGCGGCAGTACGATCGTGGCGCAGAATGGCCTGTCCATTGATAGCAGCAACAGCCTGAGCAACCTCAACGCCGGGCTGCTGAGCGCAGGCGGCGGGCTGAACCTGAGCGCGCTGGGGGACATCAACAACATCGGCTCCACCATCAGCGGTAAAACGGTAGGGCTGGAGAGCGTCACGGGCAGCATTAACAACGTTACCCGCGCGCAGCAGTGGAATGTTGATGCGGGCAATGTGCGTTTTAGCGGCACGGATGTGGGCAGGGCGGCCTCTATCGCCGCCACCGACGGGCTGACGATGCGCGCCGGACAGGATATCAACGTGACCGGCGCAAACGTGTCGGCGGGCGGCAGCCTGGCCATGGCGGCGGGGAATGATATCAACATCACCGCCAACGAGATTGCGACGAGCGAGGGACGAGCCGGGCGCAACCGCGCGACAACGGAGACGGCGTCCGTCACGCATCAGGGCAGCACCCTGAGCGCTGGCGATGACCTGACGTTGCAGGCGGGCAACGACGTGAATGCCCGGGCGGCGGCGATGGCGGCGGAAGGCGATGTGGGGATTCAGGCCGGTCGGGACGTGAACCTGCTGGCGGAAGCCAGCTCGCAGAGCGCGAGCCGCCGTGAGAAGAAAAAAACCGTTATCGACGAATCCGTACGCCAGCAGGGAACGGAGATTGCCAGCGGCGGCAACACCACGATCCTTGCAGGGCGTGACGTGTCCGCGCAGGCGGCTGGCGTGACGGCGCAGGGCGATATCGGCGTGGCGGCAGGCCGCGACGTGAATCTGACGACGGCAACGGAAAGCGATTACCACTTCCAGGAGCAGACGAAGACCAAAAAAGGGTTCCTCAGCAAAAAGACCACCCACACCATCGAGGAAGACAGCGCGACGCGGGAGAAGGGATCGCTGCTGAGCGGCGACAACGTGACGGTGTCGGCGGGCAACAACCTACGGGTGTCAGGCTCGGCGGTCGCCGGAGACGGCGACGTGGCGCTGTCCGCAGGCAACAACGTGGACATCGTGGCGGCCACCAACACCGACACGTCATGGCGCTTTAAGGAGACCAAAAAGTCCGGCCTGATGGGCACGGGCGGCATCGGCTTCACCATCGGCAGCAGCAAGTCTACCCACGATCTTCGCGAGCAGGGTACAACCCAGAGCGAGAGCTTCAGCACCGTCGGTTCAACGGGCGGCAGCGTCAGCATTACGGCAGGCAAACAGGCGCATATCGGCGGGGCGGATATCATTGCGCAGAAGGATATCAGCCTGACCGGCGACAGCGTGGTGATTGAGCCGGGGCATGACAAACGCACCCGCGATGAGAAATTTGAGCAGAAGAGTAGCGGGCTGACGGTAGCGCTGTCCGGGGCGGCGGGGAGCGCGGTGAATAATGCGGTCACCACGGCACAGAGCGCGAAGCAGAGCAGCGACTCACGTCTGGCGGCACTGCAGGGTACGCAGGCGGCGCTGTCCGGCGTACAGGCCGGTCAGGCCGTGGCGCTGGACCAGGCGAAGGGCGACTCTGACAAACGCAATAACAACACCATCGGCGTCAGCGCGTCGATTGGGTCACAGTCGTCCAAATCCTCATCGCATATGGAGAGCGAGACGACGACAGGCAGCGCCCTGAGCGCGGGCAATAACGTCACGATAAAGGCTACCGGAAGCGACATCACCGTGGCGGGCAGCCAGATTAAGGCCGGGAAGGACGTACGGCTTGATGCAGCGCGGGACGTCAACCTGATAGCCTCGCAGGATACGCAGCAGACAACGGGTAAAAACAGCAGCAGCGGTGGCAGCCTGGGGGTCGGGGTGGGTGTCGGCTCCGGTGGGGCGGGCATCAGCATCTCGGCGAACGCCAACAGCAGCAAGGGGCACGAGAAGGGTAACGGCGTCTGGCAGAACGAGACCACGGTGGATGCGGGTAACCGCGTGACCATTAACAGCGGGCGCGACGCGACGATTGCCGGTGCGCAGGTGAGCGGCGAAGCCGTGGTGGCAGATATCGGGCGCGATCTGACCATTGCCAGCACCCAGGACAGCGACCACTACAACAGCAAGCAGAACAGCGTCAGCGGCGGCGTGGGGTACACCTTTGGTGCAGGCACGGCATCCGGCAGCATCAATGTCAGCCGCGACAAAATGACCAGCGACTTTGACTCGGTGCAGGAGCAGAGCGGGCTGTTTGCAGGCAGCGGCGGTTTTGATGTGACGGTAGGCAACCATACGCAGCTCGACGGCGGGGTGATTGCCTCCACGGCGACGGCGGATAAAAATCGCCTCGAAACGGGGACGCTGGGCTTCAGCGATATCCATAACCAGGCGGACTTTAAGACGGAGCACCAGGGCGCAGGCATCAGTTCGGGCGGCAGCATCGGCGAGCAGTTTGCCGGGAACATGGCGAACGCTCTGTTGGCCGGAGGCGGTAACAGTGGCCATGCGGAAGGTACGACGCAGGCGGCGGTAAGCGAGGGGACGCTCATCATCCGCGATAAGGAGAACCAGAAGCAGGATGTGGCTGGCCTGAGCCGCGATGCGGAGCATGCGAACGGCAGCATCAGCCCGATATTTGACAAGGAGAAGGAGCAGCAGCGCCTGCAGGAAGTGCAATTGATTGGTGAGATAGGCTCGCAGGCGGTGGATATTGCGAACACGCAGGGGGAGATAAACGGGCTGAATGCAGGCAGAAAAGAGCTTGCAGATAAAGGGATAACCGAGCCGGGGGCGGATGCCAGCGACGAGGCTAAAGCTGCATATCAGAATGCCCTTCGCGCGACCGGTGCGTATAAGACCACGACGGCGAAATACGGCTCGGGCAGCGACCTGCAGCGGGGTATCCAGGCGGCGACGGCCGCGCTTCAGGGGCTGGCGGGCAGCGACCTGACGGCTGCGCTGGCGGGGGCATCGGCACCGGAGCTGGCAAACTATATCGGACATGGTTCCGGGCTGAGCGATGAGGCTGCGGTGGTGGCGCATGCCATCCTGGGCGGCGCGGTTGCGGCGCTGCAGGGGAATAGCGCGGCAGCGGGTGCGGCCGGAGCAGCGACCGGTGAACTTGCGGCGAAGGCGATAGCGGGTATGCTGTACCCTGACGTCAAAGATTTGTCGACGCTGAGCGAAGATCAGAAGCAGACGGTCAGTGCGCTGGCGACGATATCGGCCGGGATGGCTGGCGGGCTTGCTGGAGACAGTACGGGTTCGGCGGTGGCCGGGGGGCAGGCAGGGAAGAATGCGGCTGAGAATAACTCGCTGGCTGGAGATAAGGCCCGTGAAGCGGCTAAGCATGCTGCTGAATCCCTGAAAAATCAGGTCAGGGAAAAGATGGGTGAAGGTACAGCCTCCTCCATCGCAAATGGCATAATCAATGCTCTTGCTGATACCGGCGATGCGGCTTTGGGTTCAGCGGACTATGCTGCTGATGCGGCAATGGCGCTGGCATCGTGTGCCGTTGGTGACAGTTATTGCAGTAAAGCCATGAGCGACCTGGCTGGGAAGAATCAGGCGGTGGCGGATAGTGTTAGCGCCCTGATGCAAGGCGAAACCTGGTCAACTGTTGCGGATACGGTTAAACAGGCGGCGGGAGGAAATCAGGCGGCGCTTGAAGCCACTGGCGGGTTACTGGCAGGTATTATGTTGCCGGGTAAGAAATTGCCGAATGCAACATCTTTAGAAACAGCATTAAAAGCTTCAGTTGTTGACAAAATTCTTAACGCAGACCGAGTTGGTAGTGGGTTAAAACCAGACCCTACTCATAGAGGTGCCAGTTACCTCAGCCGTGAACAGTTGATGGATGGCGAGGTTTTCACTATCAAAGGTGGTGATGGTATAGAAAGAAAATTGCTTCAAGCTGAAGGCTCATTTAATGATAAGAAAGGAATATTCGAATATATTTATGATGATAAAGGACATATAACGCACCAAAGATTTATCGAGGGTGGTAGTATCACTGGTGCTCCTAATCAAAAGCAATCGAAGGTAAAATGAGATGAGTATATATCCAATACCATTTGAGTTTATTGAAGGTAAAGTCAAGTTATCTTGGTGTGATATTAAATGGGCTTATGAGCATAATCTTATAAAAGCATATGTTCCTGTAAAAGAAGCAGAAAAAAAAGTTCTGACGAGGAATTACTCTGATGCTGAGCTTAACTTATCATTTCTTTCACCGGAACAAAAAGAGGATATAATGTCTTGTTTGAATGTAATTTGTTCAAAAGTAGAGGGGGAGGACGAGTCAATAATTAAGCGGAAATGGTTGTTTATAACGCTTGGTTGGCTTTGGGATAACAGAAGTAGCTTTTCAGAACCATTGGGAGAAGTTGAGAATGTCTATTCGGATTTTGGCTATCCAGTCGAAATGGAATCATTCATTAAATATATGCCGCCTTCTGATGGATATGATCCATCTATTCACACTTACGAGGAAAACATTGAAAGATTGATGTGTAACTGGGAGTTTTATTTGAAAAAAGAATCCGCTATATTTAAATGTTAAATATGTTGGTGATTAAGATGAAGGAGTTGAGGTTAATAAGGATGGGATGTATTAATATTCACTTTGTTGTTGCTTTGATATTTATAATTACTGCCTGCACACCCGGGCCTGTTGGTACAAAGCGTTACCAGCCCTATACTGGTGTCGATTCAGCAATAATATATACACAAGTTAATGAACGTCATCGGGGATTAGTTTTTTTACAACGTTTTGAGAAAAATGGTGACTGTTTTGAAGAGGCTGATATGATATATATCAGCAATAACTTCATGGATGGAGGATTACATCATTTTATGGAAAGTCGTATTCAAGCTAATAAATACTGGTCGCTCTACGTACTGGATAATTCAAGCGGAAGGCAAATATTAAGGAGAACAGCATTCATTCCTGAAGCTGGAAAGCGTTATGTTGGCATTGATTATCAAGGAGTAGTTGAAATTCCACAAGAATTAAAAATTTCTAGCGAAGATGATTTAGATGAGATTTATACAAAATATAAAAATAAAAAAGCTATGGCATGGAACTTGCGCAGCGGACAATGTAAAACTTGGATCGGTAAACTAATGGAACCATTAATTTCTAGCAGGAATTAAGAGGGCAAGTATTTCAGGTTAGGCTAGTTATTGGAAACTATATTGACCCTCAGACAGGAGCATCCACACCTATTACAAATGGCATAGTCCACTATGGTAAAAACGGTGTTCATATTGTTCCTGCAAGACCTTCAGAATAATAAGGGGGAGTAATGGTTTTATCTGATTTAAGTGTATACCTGAGACTTTCATTGCAGAGGGCTTTGTTGGGAAACGTTACCCCTAACATTAGAGCCGTTATTGCTGAATTATCTGGTAAGAACATTAGCTTACTTTTTTATTTTGAAGGTGAAGTTGATGTCGACGACGAAGAGCTTGCATCGGTAATAGAAACGGAAATTATTGCCGATTTTGATGATGATTTTACTGTATATACAACAGTTCAGCGTCTTGATTATCCACAGATGATAAAGAATAAAAATGGTTTACTGGTATATCTAAGAAAAGAGTAGCAACAAAGATCCCGGCCCCTGCGCAGGGATCGTTTTATCAATAATTCCTAAAAATGCCCGTTATCCCGTTTGTACGCGGGCAGGTTGTCCGCATTTAACGGCCGTGGATAATGCAGAATGCAGGGAAACGCCAAATTAGGCCTGAACTAAGTATGAAAGAGCGGTAAGCGTAAGCAAGTAGAAAGATATTCTCCTTCATTATTTTATCTCAAGGAAAGAAAATGAAAGTAACAACATTCACAGTAACTACTTTACTATTCGTTGTAGCGCTAACGGGTTGTGCCAGCAAAATAAAACCTGAAACAGTAACCTCTAACAATGGTAGTTCAATTGAGATTATGGCTGTATCAGCACAGGCAGATCTTAACAATAATCGTATTGCAGATAATTCACTGCGCGTAGTTACTCCGAATCATAACGCTGTTGGAAAAGGGTTGGCCGTTTTATCTGTGTTAACCGGAAATATAAACCCCAGCAGTTTTGATAAAGAAAATTATAAAGGGGAAAGCATCGAGTCGCTCAAAAACCCTACTGATACCTATCTCATGCAAGGTGCAAAGAAAAGTATCAGTAAGTGGATGGACTCCCAATCTAGCGGGTATGTTTATAAAGAACAACTTTATATTGGCCATGCTACCTGGGCATTGATTTTTAAAGATGCCACAGCAGCAAATCCCGTTTATCAGCTGAAATATAAGGTAATTTTCTATAAGAAACCTGAGGGTGGAAGTATGTTTTCTGCATATACTGTAGCTGAATGTTCTCCAGTTCCTGTGGAAGCGAGTCTTTCAGAATGGGAAAGCGAGAATTATAAGAAGGTGACTGTTGAAACCCAGAAATATATGGATGCGTGTATCCTTGAGCTAAATAACCAACTCCCGCGTTTGCTGAAAAAGTAGCATATGTTTTAAAAAACATCCCGGTTTTAACGCCGGGATGTTATCTCTTAAACGTCATTTATTCCTTCTTAATCACCGGTGCATTTCTCAAATCACTCAGCGCTCCTGAAAATTTTTTAACACCGTGCCACTTTATTTTTTATTGATATCATCACGCTCATGACTTCAAGGTATCCCGTTGATCGAACGTGCATGTGCGAGTCACCTGGTTCTAAAAAATAATTATGGGAATGGCGAAGTGGCTTCGAAAAATATCATTGAATGAATGTTCCTGCGTACGCGCTGAAATCTCTTTATTAGCTGTTACACATACTCTCATTACCCGTTGCCGCGTTGTCCGCAGGTGTCTTTCAGCTTACCCAGCCCGCTACGCCCTTTTGCCATAAAATTCCTAAAATGTGTAATTTGCCAGCGACATCACTTTATCCTGTACTTGATTATTCATCTTCCATGTTAAAATACGTAGCAAACAACATTGTTAAAGGACAAACGATGAATATGAAGCTTTCCCTTTTTTGCGAAGATACGGGTTACAGTAAAAAGGATTCTCCTTTATGGACAGATGTCTGCGATGCGCTTCACCAGCTCAGGACAAATACTGGAAGCATCAATATTGAAGACGTTGTTAATCAAAAAACGCTCAGCATACATTCTGATGGTAAGCATTTTCTGCTCTCCTTAATTGATGGTAAGGACGATAAAACAAATATTAAAACCATTCAAAGTGACTGTTTTTAAAGGAAAATAAGCTTTTCTTCGCCTGTCTCCTGGAACCGTCCTCGTGACCTGACGGGGGATTTCGATTTTGTGGCGGATGTGTCCAGAACCTTTTTTACTACGGGACAGGTTTAGTGGTTTTTCGCATTAAAAACAGCCCGTTTATATCAGTTTTTTTTATTTTGAGCGCATTGCTGAGATTATTATGAATAATGCGCAATTGATAACGATTTTGTATTAGTTGAGACTGCAATACTGCATCATCCCACCATTCGCCGTATCGGTAGCTTACCTCTTCCTCGGATTTTCTGAATTATTCTCAAACCAGACAAACCTTCTCCGGATTCATCACATGATAGGCTATGGTATACACCGCGTTATGGAGCCGTTAGTGCCTAAGGAAAGAATAAACAATAATGACGAAAATACTGCTCGTGGATGACCATCCGGCAATCTGCTTTGCCCTCAGGGTGCTGCTGGAAAAAAATCCGGATTTTACCGTGACGACATCCTCCGGCGAGAACCTGCTGGCGCTGCTGCACCGGGAGCAGCCGTCGCTGTTGATCCTCGACCTGGAGCTCAAAAATGCCGACGGGCTGGATCTTCTTCCGCGCATCAAGCACCACTTTCCTGCGCTCAGGGTGCTGGTTTACACCAACCAGCCAGCGGGGGTCTACGCGCTGCGTACGCTGAGGGCCGGGGCGAGCGGGTTTATCAATAAAAGCCTGGCGCTGGAGCGCGTCGAGCCTGCCTGTCAGCTGCTGCTGGACGGCTATCACTGTTTCCCGGAAGAGACGTTCGCGAAAGCCGCAGAGGCTACTGAGGTAAAACCTGACGCCCGGGCGCTGCTGTCGCGTTTCTCCGATCGTGAAATTGCGGTGCTGAACTATCTGAAGCAGGGGAGTAGCAACAAGGAGATTGCCGACCGGCTGGCGCTCAGCAATAAAACCATCAGCACCTATAAGGCGCGAATGATGAAAAAAAGCGGCGTTGCCCATTTTGAACAACTTTTCGATCTTCTTGATACCCCAGGGTCAGAGACGTGAGAGCCGTTACCTTTATCCTGCTTTTTTGCCTTGCATTCACCGCGTGCGCCGCGCAGCAGGAAGCAACTCTTCGCCTGCTGGCACGTAGCCATGAAAAGGTGATCGAGCCGGGACTCAGCGGCAGCGAATGGCGCTGGGTGCGCGAGCATCGCAAAATCCGTATGGCGGTCTGGGAGCCGATGATGCCCCCTTACGACATCACCACCGGGCTGAACGATTACGGCGGTATCAATGCGGATTTCACCGGGCTGGTGGCGGAAAACCTCGGTATCGAGATTGACGTTGTGCGCTATCCGACCTATGACGATGCCCTGGCCGCGCTGCGGGCAGGCAAGGCCGATTTTATGCCCCAGGCCGGGAGGCAACAGCAGAAACAGGGGCTGATGCTGAGCGTGCCCTACAGCGACAACATTGCGGTTGAAGTGATTAACACCGATGCTTCGCCCGATGAGCCGGTGAAAAGGATCGCCGTTTCCCCTGTCTACAGCAGCAGCGAGGTGCTGGCCCGCTATCCGGGCGCCAGCATCGTTAAATTCTCCTCCACCCGGCATGCGCTGGAGGCGCTGGCCTTTCGCAAAATCGATCTGTTCTTCAGCGATGCCATCACCGCGCGCTACCTGGCGAGCCAGTCTGCTTTAAGCAATCTCAGCATTCGCCCGGTGGCGGACACGTTCGATGCCCCGGGTTTCTCTTTCGCCGCGATGCCGAAGATGGCGGTCTGGATCGCGATTCTCGACAAGATGCTGATGGCGCTGCCGGAGAACGCGGGCGTGGAGATCCACCGTCGCTGGAGCGGAGGGATCCCGCTCTCACTCAGCGAGGAGCCACCGCCCTATACCTCGCTCGAACATAAATGGATCAAAGAACATTCCCGGATCCGCGTCGCGGTGGCGCAGGATAATGGCCCGATAGCCTTTTTCAACGAGCGCGGGCAGCTGCGCGGCATCCTGGCGGATCTTCTGACCGCGCTGCGCCTGCGCACCGGGTTTACCTTTGAAATCCGCCGTTATCCCAGCCAGGAAGCCGCCTTCAGGGCGGTTAACCGGGGGGAGGCCGAGCTGATTGCCGGCGTGACTCAGGAGGGGATCTGGCAGGCGGATCTCCTGACTACCCGAACCTGGCTGTATAACTCCTGGGTTATGGTTGGGCGCGCGCTTCCCGGAAAGGAGGTGCTTCAGCCACGCGTGGTGAGCCTGCGCGGTGAGGCGCCGGACGGCTGGCTTGGCAGGCAAAACAGCGGGCAGACGGCGAAGGTCGATACCTGGTGGCAGGGGTTTAACAGCGTGCTGAATGATAAAAACGACATGATGGTTGTGCCGCTTATCATTGCAAATGCCCAGCTCAGCCGTAAAGAATTTGCCTCACTGAAAATATTAGCCAGCATTGATGCCGAGCCGCTGCGCTTTGCGTTTGGCGCGTCGCGGGAGGCCTGGCCGCTGATCGGCATTCTGAATAAAGCGCTGATCAACATCCCGCCCGAGGATCTCCATGCCCTGACGCGTGGCGGCAGTACGGGCAATGTGTTTGCCTCTGTGTCGGCGTCCGCGCTGTCGAAAGCGTGGGCGGTGACGTTCATCCTCGCAGGCACGGCGCTGCTGGCGCTGGCGGCAGGGTGGATTTATCGTCGGCGGCGAATCCGGCAGGCGCGCATCCGGAAGCTTATTCAGACGCTGCGCGCGGCGAAGCATCGCGCAGAGCGTGCCCGTCGCGGAAAAAGCGCATTTCTGGCCACCATGAGCCATGAAATCCGCACGCCGGTCAGCGCCATCATCGGCATGCTGGAGCTGGTGATGAAACGCCCCGACAATGCCCCGCAAAACCCGCAGTCGATACGGGTTGCCTGGGACGCGGCGCAGTCGCTGTTGCTGCTTATCGGGAATATCCTTGATGTGGAGCGGATTGCGTCCGGCCGTCTGGTGCTCCGCCCGGAGCGCGCTTCGCTTCGAAACCTGATAGAAGGTACCGTGTCGCAGTTTGAGGGGCTGGCCGCCCGGAAATCATTGAAGCTGCTGCTGGAAATAGATGCGGCCCTGAAAGGGGACGTATTGACAGACGTGATGCGTTTTCGCCAGATCGTCACCAACCTGCTGGGTAACGCCATAAAATTCACCGACCGCGGTCAGGTGATGCTGCGCGCGCAGCCGCAATGGCAGAACGGCGAGTTTATGCTGCTGGAGCTGACGATTGCAGACACCGGCGAGGGCATGGACGACGAGACGCAACGGCGCCTGTTCCGGCCTTTTAGCCAGGGAGAGAGCCGCAACAGGGCTCAGGGCAGCGGGCTGGGGCTCTATATTTGCCGCCAGCTCGCGGACATGATGGAAGGGGATCTCACGCTGAACAGCGTGCCGGGCGAGGGGACTACGGTCACGGTAACGCTCAGGCTGCCCGTCATGGACGCACTGCCAGAGAAAGAGGCTAAGGCTTCTGCGCCGCCCGACAAACGCGCTGCGTTGAGCGTTATGGTGGTAGACGATAATCCGGCTGGGCGGATGCTGCTTGCCCAGCAGCTTGAGTGGCTGGGGCATGGCGTCATCCAGTTCGACAGCCCGAAAATGCTGATCGAGAGCCTGGCAACCCGACGGCCGGACGCGGCGATCGTGGACTGCAATATGCCGGAAATGAGCGGCTATGCCCTGTCGCGCATCATCAGTGAACGTTACCCGGACGTCGCGGTGTTTGGCATGACGGCGGACGCGCGCGAGTCCGTCCGGGATGAGGCCCGGGAAGCAGGAATGCGCGACTGTATCTTCAAACCGGTCACGCTCGCGGCGCTGGAAAACCTGCTCGCCTCCCTGAACCCGTCCGGGAATTCCCCTGCGGTTGCTCATCCCTCCCTGACGCTGCCCGCGGCGCTGCTGGACGGCGAGCATCTGACGACGTTTCTGGATCTTCAGATAACCGTGCTGGAGGAGACGCTGCGCGATATCGCGCTGTGGCGAGACGATCCCGGCACGCCATTGACCGAAACGCTGCACCGGCTGCGGGGCGGTATTCAACTGCTCGGAATGCCGGCGCTGGAAGCTCGCTGCCTTGAGCAGGAGCAGGCCGTTAGCCGTGACGGTATCCGTAAGCTTGAGGAGGATATTCAGGCCCTGAAGGGCGCATTACAGCACTGGCGCGAGACGGGACTACAGCCGGGCAAGACCGTCCTACAGCAGAATGAGGACGGGCGTACAGCGTAAGCGTCCCGCCCGCCGGGGTACGCTTTGATTCGAGGACATTCACGCATAAAGGAGATATCCCAATGAAAAAACTCGTATCCGCGCTGGCCGTTATTGCCGCTGTTGGCATGTTCACCTCCGCACAGGCGGCAGAAAGCTGCTCCGCGAAAGCCGCCGCGCTGGAAAAAGAGATCCGTATTGCCCAGCAGTACGGTAATACTTACAAGGTTAACGGCCTGAAAAAGGCGCTGGCTGAAGTTAAAGCGCACTGTACCCCGGCAAGCGTGCTGGCTGACGCGCAGAAGGACGTGAAGAAGCTGGAGAAAAAGCTGGCCGAGAAGCGTGAAGATATTGCCGAGGTTCAGGCTGACCTGCGTGAGGCGAAAGCCAAAGGTGACAGCAAGAAAGTGGCAAAATATCAGCGCAAGCTGGCAGAAAAACAGAGCGATCTGAGCAACATTCAGCAGGAGCTGAACCGCGCACGCGCCGCGCTTGCATCCCTTCAGAAATAACGTTTTTATCTGAAAAAGGTGAGGAGGCTTCTGCCTCTTCACCTTTTTGCGCTGCCTGCCACCATGACGTTACTCCGTCTTTTCTGCTTTATGCTGCTGTTCGCGATGGCAGAAAGTCGCGCGGGCAGCCAAAAGACGTGGGTGATCCTCAATAACCTCTATAAGGGCGCGATTTCGCTTGATGTTGCAGCCTCCGGCCCTTGCCTCAGCCAGCCGCTGCTGGAGGAGTGGGGCGTGCGTAACGCGGTGCTTGCGCGTCTGGGCTGGGATGCCAGAGGTTGCCTGACGCCGCAGTCTGCGGAGCAGTTTAACCTCAAATACTGGTATCGCCCGCAGGCGCAGCTCCTGACGCTCCTGTTCCCGAACGAGGCCATCAGCCCTCAGCAGAATGGCGTCAGCACCAGCCGCTGGGATGACGGCATCAACGCGCTGTTTATCAACTATCGTCTGGATGCGGACAATAGCCTGGCGCAGTACGACTGGGAGCGTTCCGGCACTGACGCCACGCTGAGCCTGGACAACGGCCTTAACGTGGGGCCCTGGCGGCTGCGTTATCAAAACACCTTCTGGCGTGAAAAAGGGGGCCACCACGGCTCGTACAGCAACGCGATGTCGCTCTGGCGCAGCATTACGCCGCTGCGTTCGCGGTTGACCTTTGGCGACGGCAATACCTCTTCAACCCTCTTCGACAGCCTGCCGTTTCGCGGTGCGTCACTCGCCAGCGACGAGGCGATGTACCCCGACAGCTGGCGACCCTATTCGCCCTGGATCAACGGCTATGCCCGCACGGAGGCTGAAGTGACCATCCATCAGAACGGCGTACGCGTTTACCGTATTCACGTTCCGCCCGGGCCGTTTACCATTCGTGATTTTTATCCACCGGACCCGGACGGCAATCTGGAAATGACGATTCAGGAGAGCGACGGAACGGAGCGTACCCGCCTGCTGCCCTATTCGAGCATGCCCAATCTGGTGCATCACGGGCTCTTTAGCTACGAGCTGGCCGCCGGCCGCTACAGGCCTTTTCGCGGTATCGACAGGGATAAGGACCGCTTCTGGCAGAGCACACTCTCGTGGGGGATTGCCCCGCATGTCACCGCGTTTGCCGGGCTACAGCAGGGAGAGCACTACTTCAGCCATGTCGCAGGCTTTGGCGGAAACTTGGGGCTGTGGGGCGCCTTTTCCGGCGATGTCACCGCGGCTCGCTACACGCAAAATGAAGCCACCCTGCGCGGCAGGGTCTGGCGCCTGCGCTATGCCAAAGCCTTTTTCACGACCGAAACCAGCCTCACCGCTCAGCTCCAGTGGTATCCGCGCGGCGGGCAGTACCGTTCGCTGGAAGAAAAAATCGCGCGGGCTGAACTGCTCCGGTACGGCTGGGATGATGACCTCACCCGGCGGGCGCTTCGCGGGCAGCTGGAGCTCAATCAGAATTTTGGCGAGGACGCGAGCATGAGCCTGTCGTGGCACTGGCTAAAGTCACGCGAGCCTGACGCGGGCAGCGCGGGAGTGACGCTGAGCCTGGACGCAACCTTGCGCAACGTGGATTTCAGCGTATACGGCGGCTATGAGCGCTACGGCAAAAACCCGGATGAAGCCACGGTGGGGATTAACATCAGCGTGCCTTTATCCCTGTGGGGCGCGACGAGCAATGTCGGCTATATCACCGAGCTCGCCAGCCGGGGGGAAGATAGCCATGGGGTGAACGTATACGGGTCGGCGCTGAGTGATTACAGCCTGCGTTACGATCTCCAGGCGACACATACCGTACACCGCAATGACGAACTCTCTGCGAGCCTGGGCTATCAGTACAACGCGGGCGAGCTGAATCTCAGCATGGTGCGCGGGGGAACGCGCCGTGATTATCATGCCGACGCCAGCGGCAGCATTCTGGTACACGCTGACGGCGTAACGCTTGGGCAGCAGCTCGGCAGCACCGCAGCGCTGGTGGACGTGCCGGACACGCCGGGAATTGGCTTCTATAACCAGTTTGGCTCAACAACCAATGCCAGCGGCGAACTTCTGGTGAGCTACCTGACGCCATGGCGGGTAAACCGGATTACGATCGATAGCCTGAGCCTGCCGGAAAATACCGCGCCGGATGTGACGGAGCTGGAATCAGTCCCGACCGATGGCGCGATCGTTCTGCTGCGTTTCCCTCAGCCTGTTATGCATTCAAATAAAGCTGAATGACATCAGGAACGGGTCAAATATCTAGGTAAAACTACCAGGTCATGCACGTATTCATCCCAATAGTTTGCCCTTTCGGGACTGCTTATGATTCGTCTCACTGACTGTTTTTCCTCGCATCGGCGAACGAGGGTTCGACGAGCGGAATATTTTTTCAACGGAGCGTAGATGAATATGAAAGCTATCCTGGTCGCCCTGCCGGTTGCGATGATGCCGGCTACCGTTCTGGCGGCAAACGCTGAGGAAGGGTATTACGGTTCGGCAAAATACCTGCAAACTGAACAGCGCGCAAAGGAGATGGATACCAGCGCGCGTCCGGGCGTCGGCCAGTTTGTGGGCGGTAAGGAGAAAGAGCACCTTGATGGCGCGGCGATTGCCGCAGGCTATCAGTTCGGTAACGGCTGGCGTGCAGAAGGTGAATACACCTTTAAGCAAAAGACGGAGTACACCAGCGGCTCCAGCACGTTCGCGAACAGCTACAACCATCTGCAAACGGAAGCCGAACGTCTGATGCTCAACGTTTATCGCGATTATGAACTGGGCTACGGCGTCTCTGTTTACGGTACCGCAGGGCTTGGCGTGAGCAAGATTAAAGCGGGCGGCTGGCAGGGCAACCCTGGCCGTGAATACGGCTCAACCACCCAAAGCAACCTGACCTACGCGTTAGGGGCGGGGATAAGCTACACGCCGGTTGAGCGTCTGTATGTCGATCTGGGCTATCGCTATATCGATATGGGGAAAATCGAAAGCGGATATAACAATTTTACAAACGCGCGAGGCTTAAAAGATGAGCAGATGAAAGCGCATATTGTCTCTGACGAATTTACGCTGGGTATGCGTTACGTGTTTTAACCGGGTGCGGCAAAACAGGGCCAACGCCGTAGAAATGCGGGGTTGGCTTTTTTATGGCGAGCAGGTACCTGCTCGCCATCAGTTAACCTCGCTGTAAACACCCACCACGCGACCTACCGTTTTGATCTCGCCAATCACGCATTCAAATGGAATCTTTCCACCCGCGACGTGGAGTTTTTTCCCCGGCAGCAGCGTCAATTCGCGGATGCTGGCGGTGCCTTCAATCTCGACCAGCCACAGCCCGTCGGTTAACGACGCGTCTTTTTCAACGAAGTGAAGTTTTCCCTCCGCCCGGACGGCGACGCCCCGAGTGAGCGGCTTGCTGAAGAAATGGGAGTCGATACTCAAAGTAGTATTTTCTTCCAGTCGACCATCACTAAGAGTGTATAGCGCAACCGATAAGGGATCCCCCTCGGTTGGCTGACCTTCAAACTGTGCGCCTTGCCCGGTCATCAGCCAGCGAAGGCTGGCGCCGGTATCCAGCGCGCACTGAACCGCAAAATCGTAAGAGACTGTGCCGCGCGCGTAGCGGTTCTGAAGCGAGCTGGCAGCGATATTAAAGTGCCGGGCAAGCTGGATTTTCTGCGTGAAACCATATACCTGACAGATTCTATCGAGTAACTCTTCATTATTCACTTGAGAATCCAAGATCAAAATATATTCCTTTGGGTGTTTACTAATACTCATTTGGGTATTAGTATCATTACAAATTCGGGCAATCAGCGGCAGACGTTGGCAAACAGAGGCTAATGATTGCAGACAGTATCAAAATGGGAATCATGCAGCATGGCTTCTGAAATCGCAATCATCAAACGGCTGAAAAAGCCGTGCTCTGCCCGTTTTCAGCGCAAAATTATGGGTGAATTTACGCGAGGGGAGATATGGCGATAGAAGCTGCCCGTGCAAGGGTTCCACTTAGCGTGGGAGCGCGTCTTCGCGGGCTTAACCACGTTGCTGAACTGCGCGCCCGATACGGGAGCGATAGCGGAAAAGAGCTGGCGCGGTTTATGGCCGAACTGCGCGATAAGCGCGATCCCTGTTTTGAGGAGAACAGCAGGGCGCTGGCCGCCATCTTTTTCCTGGCGAGGTTGCCCGTCGCCCGCCATGAGTGCGATATCAGCGAGCTGACGACTGAAGAGAAAAGGGCGCTGATTACCGCCATGAACCATTTTCGTGCTGTTGTGAGTTTATTTCCTGAACGGCTGACCATGCCGGTGTAACCCAACCAAAAACCAAATGGCGTAAACCCGCCGGGCATTCTGTTGCCTGAAATCAAGGAGACGCGTGATGCGAAACAGTGAAAACCGCTTTTATTCAACCGGAAGTGAAGAACTGAAACGCCTGCTGATGGAGGCAAAAACTGAGGAACGATGCGCGCGAGCCCGCGCGGTCTCCCTGCGCCTGGAGGCGCTGGCGAGCCATATCTTTAAAACCGGTATGAGCGGAGAAGACGTTGCCGAACTTCTGTGCCACGAGGCGGCCCGCTACGAGCGCGAAGCCCAGGAGATGCACTGATGGCCGATTTTATCGATCTTGCGCAGGCGCGCGAGCAGGAAGACAGAGAGCGGCACATACATCACGCCCGCAGACGGCCCGCATCGCCTTCGCGTTTCCTCTGCGAGGACTGCGAGGCCCCGATACCGGAGGCGCGTCGTATGGCGGTGCCCGTCGTGGCCCTGTGCGTCACCTGCCAGGAGATCGCGGAGATGAAAAATAAACACGTCCGGGGAGGATGAGTTGGCTACGTCATTTGCGTATCCGTGGAACGCTCCGCGGTCGGCCATTGCCAGCCCTTACCTTACCCATGCCCAGCTGCAGCGTCGCGATCGCCTTTTCGCGGCGCTACAGCAGGCAAGAAATGCCCTCTCCCGACAGCCTGGCTGCGTGCGTGTCGACGTCTGGCGCACGGTTGACGCCCTCGAACAGCGTCACGGTAGCCCTCAGGCCAATGCTTTTTTGATCCGCTTCTGCGACAGGATGTTACCCCGCCTGCAGCGCGTCTCTGAACGCTATGCCTGCGCGGGCCTGCACGACGCGGTCTCCAGGGCCGTGTTTGACGGCCATTTCGACACCCGGCTTCTGCAGTACCTTGCCTCGCGCATGGTGGAACTGGTTGCCCGCTATAACCGTCTTCCCGATATGTCCCGCGCCGATGTCGACCTGCTGGCCGCCGATATCGCCAGCTTTATTCGCGGCGAGCTGGCGAATATTAACGATGCTGACATGGGCGAATACCAGACGCTGTACGTCTGGTATCAGCGCGCCGGACTGATCGCCCGGCAGTTCAACGTGTCGCCTCCGCACTGGGAGCGGGTGTCGAAGACGTTTTTCAACAAAGATGATGTTGCCGCGGCGGTGATCCGCCTGTTTTCCGAGGCGTGGTGGCGCGGGCGATTGCGTCGGATCGCGGCCGCCTGGCGCGAGCATGTGCAGATTGCCCTCGGCAACGTCAGCAAAAAGAGAACGGCGTATGCGAGCAAGCGCTGCGTGACGGAATGGCGCGAGCAGAAGCGCCGCACCCGTGAATTTCTCAAGGGCATGGAGCTGGAAGATGAAGAGGGCAACCGCATCAGCCTGATTGATAAATACGACAGCTCGGTGGCCAATCCGGCGATACGTCGCTGTGAACTGATGACCCGCATTCGCGGGTTTGAAAATATCTGCCAGGCGCTGGGCTACGTGGGCGAGTTCTATACCTTAACCGCCCCCGCGCGGTATCACGCGACCGTGAAATCGGGCTACCCCAACGCGAAGTGGAACGGGGCCAGCCCGGCGGATACGCAACGCTACTTCACCCGCCTGTGGGCGCGCATTCGCGCAAAGCTGCACCGGGAGGGGCGGCGCATTTTTGGTATCCGCGTTGCGGAACCCCATCACGACGGTACGCCCCATTGGCACATGCTGATGTTTATGCTGCCGGAAGACGTCGAATGCGTACGCCAGATTATAGGGGACTACGCGCGGGAGGAGGATGCCGCTGAGCTGCAGAACGAAAGTGCCAGACAGGCGCGCTTTCACGCGGACGCGATCGATCCGCAAAAAGGCAGTGCTACCGGCTATATCGCCAAATACATCTCAAAGAATATCGACGGCTATGCGCTTGATGGCGAGACCGATAATGAAAGCGGCGGGCTGCTGAAGGAGACGGCGTGCGCCGTGTCGGCCTGGGCAGGGCGCTGGCACATTCGCCAGTTTCAGTTTATCGGCGGCGCGCCGGTAACGGTCTACCGCGAGCTGCGCCGACTGGCGGACACCGAGGCCGCGCGCGGGTTGAGCGTCGAGTTTGCCGCCGTCCATGACGCTGCGGACGCCGGTGACTGGGCGGGCTACGTCACCGCGCAGGGCGGGCCTTTTGTGCGTCGCGATGATTTACAGGTGCGCACGCTGTATGCGCCGCGTGCCGGATTCAACCAGTACGGCGAGGAGACCGTTTGCATCCGCGGCGTGTACGATTCCGCCGTCGGTGCGGGCAGCCCGGTATTAACCCGGCTTACGCAGTGGAAAATTGTGCCGAAGCGTGCCGTTGAGCTGAAGGATGTACCTGCGCCTCCTCGGAGTTCTGTCATTAACTGTACGGTGAGCGATCTCTCTCAACCTCTTAACCGGCGTGCGCGACGGGCATTAACCGAGCGCATCAAACGCATCCGGCCCGGCTCATCGGCACCCTTTGTCTATGAGGGGGATCCGCAGAACGGGGTCCCGGAGAGGGTGATTGACGAAATACGGCTCGCTACGGGCATTGCGATCGGCCGTGGGGAGGCCCTGCATCTGATGGCGGGCGGCGTGAGCCGTTTTAACGACAAATGGTGCCGGGGCGCAGCTGACGGATCGCTCTTTCCGGCGTCGCGTTCTTATCAGGAAAAGGCGCGGAAAATCCTTGAACGTATTGGGCATTTAACGGAGCTGCTCACCCAGCGTGCACGCTAATCTCCATCGATATCATGCACATACCGCACGCGGTTCTGATTTTTTGCTTCACTCTTTTTATGATTACGTGCTACTGTATGTTTATACAGTATCTCGTGGTGGAGGTTGTGTGGACAGAGAGTTGAATGAGCAGGTCATGATTGAACGAGTCGAAATGATCGCGCGGCTGACGACGGAAGGAACGTGTCAGGAGAGAGATCGTGAAATTGCCCTGAATTTGATTGCTGAGATTGCGAGAGGGAACTTAATCAAAAACAGCGCGTTTACCGTTGTTTTTTCCGCATCGCCCGTTCCAGAACGAATCAAAAAAGAAGGCACCGTGCGGGTCAACATTACGCTGGACAAGGATCAGCACATTGGTCCGTCCGTTGTGGAAGCATTTCAGTGCGAGCTTACTCGCCGGATCAGGCCCCTGTTTCCCTCTACGCGGGTGACGGTGAAGGAGGGATCCATGACGGGCGTCGAGCTGCTTGGCGTTAACGGCGAGGCCGAACGCGAGGCGTTAGATAATATTCTTCGGGAAGTCTGGGAAGACGAGAGCTGGCGCTAGCCCTGCATCGTTTTCCGGCATTACGCGCTTTATTCTGATTATTGCTCCAGCCAGTCCGCGCCTCGTTGCTCGCGGTCAGCCTGTTGTGTCCGCGATCGTCCATCCGCCAGCGGTAGCGGAAAGGGCGCCGGCTCAGGAAACTCTACAGTACCTGGAAATCCGGATGTTGGAGCGTCTGATGAAGATCTATGCAATGCAGGGGGATACGCTTGATGCCATCTGTGCCCGTTATTACGGGCGCACGGCGGGCGTAGTTGAAACCGTTCTGAAAGCCAATCCTGGCCTTGCCGGGTGGGGCGTTGTCTTACCTCACGGTACGGCAGTGGACATGCCCGAGGTGGATAGCGCGCCCGGAAAAGAATCCGTGAACCTATGGGACTGAGTCTGGAGAAGGTCACCACGTTTATTGCCTACTGGCTGGCCGTGGCGCTGGCCTGGTTCGGGGCGATGTCTCCTGAAAAAGTGGCGCTGTACGTGGGAAGCCTCTGCGCCATCTTTACCGCGCTGACGAATTACTGGTTTAAGCGAAAAACCTGGCGCTATCTCAAATCGTTGGGCCTCGATAAGAAGAGTATTCGTGAACTCAATCATTAAGCGTTGCAGCATCGCCAGCGTGCTCGCTCTGGCGGTGCTGTTGCCTGACTTTCGATTACTGCAAACCTCGCCCGAGGGGCTGGCGCTAATCGCCGATCTGGAAGGCTGCCGTCTGTCGCCCTACCGGTGCAGCGCGGGCGTATGGACGTCAGGCATTGGCCACACGGCAGGCGTCGTGCCGACGAAGGAGATCACCGAGCGCGACGCGGCGGCGAACCTGATTGCCGACGTCCTGAAGGTTGAAAAACGGCTTGCCGCATGCGCGCCGGTGGAGATGCCGCCCCGCGTCTATGACGCGCTGGTCAGTTTTGCCTTTAACGTGGGAACCGGTGCAGCCTGCCGTTCGACGCTGGTGTCGCTTATCAATCACAAGCAGTGGCCGCAGGCCTGCGATCAGCTGACCCGCTGGGTGTACGTCAACGGGAAGAAGAACGCCGGGCTTGAAAACCGTCGGGCCCGCGAAAAGGCCTGGTGCATGAAGGGGGCAGAATGAGAGCTCTCCTGCTGATGCTGGCCACGCTGGCGGCCATTACCCTGTGGTTTCGTCATGAGAATCTCAACCTGTCCCGCTCCTTTGCTAAAGCCAGCCAGATCGCCGGTGAACAAAAAAACACCATTAACGCGCTGAACCATCAGCTCACCGTAACGCAGCGGATGGCCAGAGAAAATGAAAATGCGCAGGTCAGGCTCCGCGATGCGCTTGCCGCTGCCGGTGAGGAGATGGCAAGGCGCGAAGCGGCTATCGGGAAACTGGTAAATGAAAATGAAGAGTTACGCCGCTGGTATCACGCTCAGCTGCCTGATGCTGTCCGCAGGCTGCACGTCCGCGCCGCCTGCGCCTCCGCCGCACGCTGTTTACCACGCTTGCCCGAAGGTGAGCCTCTGCCCGATGCCGGCAAGTAAGCCTGTTACCAACGGCGATCTGAGCGCCGATATTCGCAGGCTTGAGCATGCCCTTATCGCCTGCGCGTTGCAGGTTGAAACCATTAAAGACTGTCAGGATAAACTCGATGCACAAACTCAAGAGCCTGCGTCAGGCATTAATTGACGCTGTTCCACAGCTGCGCGCAAACCCGGAGCGCTTACAGATGTCCGTCGGGAGCGGCAATATCGACGCGCGCCTCGCGTCCTCGCTCTCGTTCGAAAAGCAATATGAGCTGAAGGCAAAAGTCAGCGGTTTTTCCGGGTACAGCGAGGGGATTTTCGTCCCGGTGCTGGCCTGGCTTCGGGAAAACCAGCCGGATATTTTTACCCTCGATGAGGGGCGAAAAAATGGGTATCTCTTTCAGATTGTCTTAAATGACGATGAAACGGCGGATATCAGCTTTAGCCTGCAATTGACCGAGCGGATCCTGGTTTCCCAGAATGAGGGTACCTTGCTCGCCACCTATTCCCCGGAGCCGCCGCTGCCGGAACCCGTCACGCGTCCGATGGAGCTATACGTCAACGGTGAGCTGGTAGGCCGCTGGGAGGCGTAACCTTACCGCGCTGATGGCCAGCCCGCAGCCCCGTCGGCTGTCCATTCGGCAATACCGCTTGTTGTTTCATCCCGCATAAAACCCCACCTCGTTGCTGCCGCTCGCCCCGAGCGGCATTCTCTTCTTATGAATACGCTAACTTCCATGCACGGCATCGCTCGCGCGATCCGCAACCTTATCCGTATCGGCGTTGTGACCGATGTCGACCTCAAACGAGGGCTCTGCCGCGTCCAGTCCGGAGGGATGAAAACTACCTGGCTGAACTGGCTGACCTGCCGCGCAGGCCGCTCGCGCGTCTGGTGGGCACCGTCCGAGGGTGAGCAGGTTTTGCTGCTGGCTATCGGCGGTGAACTGGATACCGCCTTCGTGTTGCCAGGCATTTTCTCTGACGACCATCCGGCACCGTCTGAGTCGCCTGACGCCCTCCACGTTTCGTTTCCTGATGGGGCGGTTATCGAATACGAGCCCGGCAGCGGTGCGCTGACGGCAACCGGCATCAAAACGGCAGCCATCACCGCGTCTGATTCACTGATCGCGACCGTTCCGGTGGTACTGGTTAAATCAGAAACCCGCATCACCCTTGATGCGCCTGAAGTGGTGTGTACCAACAGGTTAATTACCGCCTCTCTGGAGGTGCAGAAGGGCGGGGTGATGGCCGGGAATATCGAACACGCCGGCGGTACGTTCACCTCCAATGGGGTACAGGTGGATAACCATGCCCACGGCAGTGTGCAAAGCGGCGGAAGCTGGACTAAGGGGACGCAATGACGGTGCGCTACACGGGAATGAACAGACAGACCGGGCTCAGCATTACAGAGGCTGAACACATCAGGCAAAGCGTGCGCGACATTCTGGTTACGCCAGTTGGCTCGCGGGTTATGCGCCGGGAGTATGGCTCCCTGCTGGCGGCGATGATCGACAGGCCCCAGAGCCCGGCGCTGCGCCTGCAAATTATGGCCGCATGCTACTCCGCGATCCAGAAATGGGAACCGCGGATTAGCCTGACGGCGATCGCTTTCGAACGGTCGGAGAATGACGGGACGTTGTATGTCGATATCACCGGCACGCGATCGGCTTCCGACAGCTCCTTTTCTATCACCATTTCACTGAGTTAAACGCTATGGCTATTGTTGATCTGAGCCAGCTCGCCGCGCCTGATGTCGTGGAAGAGGTGGACTATGAGACGCTGCTGGCAGAACGAAAGGCCACCTTTGTCTCGCTGTATCCTGAGGCGGAGCAAGAGGCGATCGCGCGCACGCTGACCTTAGAGTCAGAGCCGATTGTGAAGCTGCTTCAGGAAAACGCGTATCGGGAAGTTATCTGGCGCCAGCGCGTTAACGAGGCCGCACGAGCGGTCATGCTGGCCTACGCCGCGGGCAGCGATCTCGACCAGATTGGGGCAAACGCTAATCTTGAGCGTCTGGTGATTACCCCTGCCGACGACACTACGTTCCCGCCCACGCCTGCCGTGATGGAGTCCGATACCGATTTTCGTCTGCGCATCCAGCAGGCGCCGGAAGGGTTGAGCGTGGCCGGTTCGACAGGGGCCTATCAGTTCCATGGCCGCAGCGCGGACGGGCGGGTGGCGGACATTTCCGTTATTAGCCCCCAACCCGCGAACGTCACGGTTTCCGTACTCTCCCGGGAGAATAACGGCGTGGCGTCTGAAGAGTTGCTCACCATTGTGCGTAACGCGCTGAACGATGAGGACGTCAGGCCCGTCGCCGACCGGGTGACCGTGCAGTCAGCCAGGATTGTCGACTACACCATTGTGGCCTCGCTGTACTTGTTCCCGGGGCCTGAAAGTGAACCGGTGCTCAACGCGGCCAGAGCCCGGCTGCAGGCCTATATCACGGCGCAGCACCGGCTGGGGCGCGATATCCGCAAGTCTGCCATTTACGCGGCACTTCACGTTGAAGGGGTGCAGCGCGTGGAGCTGACCGCACCCGCAGCCGATATCGTGCTCGATGCAACTCAGGCCTCATGGTGCAGCCAGTACAGCGTAACCGTGGGAGGGAGCGATGAGTGACGCCCGTCTTTTGCCGGTTGGCTCGTCGCCTCTTGAGGTGGCGGCCGCCCGCGCCTGTGCGGAGATAGAAAAAACGCCGGTACCGCTGCGCCATCTCTGGAGTGCGGATACCTGCCCGGCAAATCTGCTGCCGTGGCTGGCGTGGGCGTTGTCGGTCGATCGCTGGGATGAGAGCTGGCCGGAAGCCACCAAGCGGGACGTGATCCGCGCGGCGTGGTTTATCCATGCCCACAAGGGAACGATTGGCGCCGTTCGCCGCGTGGTGGAGCCGCTCGGCTATCTCATTAACGTCACCGAGTGGTGGCAAACCAACGATCCGCCCGGCACCTTCCGCCTTGATATCGGGGTATTAGATACCGGTATCACCGAAGAAATGTATTACGAGATGGAGAGGCTTATCGCTGATGCAAAGCCTGCCAGCCGCCACCTTATCGGCCTGAATATTATCCAGGACATTCCGGGTTACCTCTATACCGGAGCCCTGAGCTATGACGGCGACATCATCACGGTTTACCCCGGATAAGCGAGAGCACAATGACAGTGAAATATAAAACGGTTATCACCAAAGCCGGTGCAGAAAAACTGGCGGCAGCAACCGTCCCGAACGCGAAGAAAGTTAACTTTACCGCAATGGCGGTCGGCGACGGCGGCGGTGCGCTGCCCGTTCCTGATGCCAGCAAGACAAAGCTGGTGAACGAAGTCTGGCGCCACGCGCTGAACAAAATTAGCCAGGACAAGAAGAACAAAAACTACGTTGTGGCGGAGCTGCTGATCCCGCCCGAGGTCGGCGGTTTCTGGATGCGCGAGATGGGGCTTTATGACGATACCGGAACGCTAATCGCGATGGGGAATATGGCTGAAAGCTATAAGCCCGCCCTGGCGGAGGGGTCAGGCCGCGCGCAGACCGTGCGAATGGTTATCATGGTGAGCGACATCGCCTCCGTTGAGCTCACAATTGACACCTCAACGGTGATGGCCACACAGGACTACGTCGACGGGAAGCTTACGGAGCATGAGCAGTCTCGCCGTCATCCGGACGCCACGCTCACGGCGAAGGGCTTTACGCAGCTCAGCAGTGCAGTCGACAGCACCTCGGAGGTGCTTGCTGCAACGCCGAAAGCGGTAAAAGCGGCGTATGACCTGGCGAACGGGAAATATACCGCAGCGGACGCCACTACGGCGCGCAAGGGGATTGTTCAGCTGAGTAGCGCAATCGACAGCGTGTCTGAGGTGCTGGCGGCAACGCCGAAGGCGGTGAAGGCGGCGTACGACAGCGCTACTGCAGCCAATAAAAATGCCAGTGAGCGAGTCAGTAAAGCTGGCGACAGTATGTCAGGAACGTTAAATCAGGACTCTGTAGTCCAGGCTACCTATAACTTAACGGCACTTTCCAACGCTACAACAGGCAATAAAAATTATTTGCGTAAAATGCGCGGCGGAGCAGCGGACACTATCTGGCATGAAACCGTGCAGGGTGTTGAGTATCGTCTGGCTACAGGCAATACAGATGCGCAGGAGGAGTTGGCAATTAGCGCGAGTACAGGCCTGAGAGTGAGGGGAAATATTACCTCGCAACTAGGTGGGTTCTATTCGGGAAACACGAAAAAGCTTTCCTTTGTTTCAGCTAATACCTCTGACAGGAATGCAGTCTTGCGCCTTTGGGGGAATGTAGATCGGCCAACTGTCGTTGAACTGGGGGATGACACCAGCTACCACTTCTACTCTCAGCGAAATAAAGATGGCTCGTTATTGTTTCAGGCTAACGGCGCAGGACAGTTTAGCGGTTATTTACGTTCCAATGGAGAAGTACAATCCATTTCAGCAAATAGCTATCGAATAGCATATGGGAACTATGGATGTTTCTGGCGTAATGATGGTAATAATTTATATCTGATGCTAACCAATAAGGGAGACGCGTACGGCAACTACAACGCATTGCGTCCATTACGTGTTAGCCTTGAAACCGGGGCACTGCAATCTGAAACACCTTTAACGGTAGATAATACCATTTACGCCACTAAGGAAGTTACCGCCGGTTATAGCAATTCATTTGCATGGGTAGAGCAGTACAAAACAAAAGCACCATTTTATAACTCATATTCAACAAGTGGAGCGAGTGAATACCATCCTGCTTTAAAACAACAGGCAAGTATTGCCGGAGTTAACTCATGGGCTTTTTCAATGGGGTCTCTGGTATCCGGGACTGCTCTTTCATGGCATCTGCACATGAAAGGAAGCGGCGCACAGGATATAAACTACAAATGGGACACCAGCGGTAATTTTAGCGCGCCGGGCCAGATCATTCCTGGAAGCTTTGCTAATTTCGACACTCGCTATTATACCAAAGCACAATCGGATGCGGGTTATATGGCGAAAGCGGGGGCCTATACCAAGGCAGAAAGCGACGGGCGTTTTCAGCCTAAAGGTAATTACACCCCTGCTGGCCAGGCTTATACTAAAGCGGAGAGTGACGGACGATATCAGCCTAAAGGAAACTATACCCCCGCAGGACAGGCCTATACCAAAGCTGAATCGGATGCACGTTACGGGGTGGGTAAAACAACGACCGGCAACAATAACGCCTACTATACGCACGGCAATGGCGCTGTTTTCATGCAGGCGGTTAGGGGGATTTCAGTAGGCAATAACACTGCTGTCACCGTGACTCTGCCTACCTCCTTCCCTAATGGTATTTTGGGAATAGGTGCCAGTTATTGGGGGGCCGGGGGTAATAACTCTGACTCGTTTTATCTTTGCACTCCGGTGGGTAAAAATCAGGTAAAAATTGAAACCCATAACTGTAACGGCGCATTTTCATTAATTGTCTCGGGTTATTGATATGAATAAATATTTTAGCAATGAAGAAAATAGTTTTTACCTTGAGGAAACGGTTCGGGTATACGAAGCACAAGGTATTCCCGTTCCCTCAGATCTCGTGAAAATAACCGACTCAGAATATGAAGAATTCATGGTTTCTCCGGACAGAAAAACACCTCGTTTCAATGTGAATCGTAACTGCATGGAATGGGTCGATATTGCCCCACCCTCGAAAGAAGAGTCCGTTGACAATGCTGATTCACTGAAATCACGATTAATGTCTGTTGCTACTCAGGCAATTTTGCCGCTGCAGGATGCTGTTGATTTAGAAATGGCTACAGAAAAAGAGAGCACGTTACTGACTGAGTGGAAGAAGTATCGTGTACTACTTAGCCGTATTGACGTCAACAATGCACCGGATATTGAATGGCCTGAGACACCGCTCAGCGAGTAAATAAACCCTGATTCTCTGCTGCACCCCAATCTTTGGATACTCCAGAGAGTAAGGTGCATTTTTTTTAACAGTACACCCATCCTCTTGCTGCCAAATCGTCATTACTCCTGATTTTACCTGAACACCTCTCCTCATTATTGAGGAGAGCATCGATATTCGCTCAGCTATCCAGTGAATACATTCGATGGCGATTGTTTCTTCTGAATCGATCGCTAAAACTAATTAATTCTCGTTTTAATTCTGCTCAACCGCCCACTGTGCGTTGTGCTGCCATCCCTCCAACGGCATTACGTTTCAAGCCTTCTCTACTCAAGTGAAAATAGCCTCACCACTAAACCACGGAGTTAAACGGATGGGCGACTATCACCACGGCGTGGAAGTCATCGAAATCAACGATGGCACGCGCACCATTTCTACCGTCTCGACGGCAATCATCGGTATGGTCTGTACGGCCAGCGATGCTGACGAACAGACATTTCCTCTTAACGAGCCAGTGCTCATTACCAATGTACAATCCGCCATTGCGAAAGCCGGCAAACAGGGGACGCTCTCTGCCTCCCTGCAGGCTATCGCTGACCAGTGCAAGCCGGTCGTTGTGGTTGTGCGCGTTGCCGAAGGTATCGACAACCCGGAAGATCCTGATGCAGCACAGAAGCAGACTATCTCTAACATCATCGGTACCACCGACGAAAACGGCAAATATACCGGCCTGAAGGCGCTTCTCACCGCCAAAACGGTGACCGGCGTTAAGCCACGCATTCTCGGCGTACCGGGGCTGGATTCGCAGGAAGTGGCGACCGCGCTGGCAGCGACGTGCCAGAGCCTGCGCGCGTTTGGCTATGTCAGCGCATGGGGCTGTAAAACCATTCCTGAGGCTATCAACTATCGCAAAAACTTCAGCCAGCGCGAGCTGATGGTGATTCACCCGGATTTTCTGGCGTGGGATACCGCAACGAACGTCACCAAAACGGCCTGGGCGACCGCTCGCGCGCTTGGCCTGCGCGCTAAAATCGACCAGACCACCGGCTGGCATAAAACCCTGTCCAACGTGGGCGTCAACGGCGTTACCGGCGTGAGCGCCTCTGTCTCCTGGGATCTGCAGGAACAGGCTACCGATGCAAACCTGCTGAACCAGGCTGGCGTGACCACGCTGATTCGCAATGACGGTTTCAAATTCTGGGGCAACCGTACCTGCTCTGACGATCCGTTATTCCTGTTTGAAAACTACACCCGTACCGCACAGGTACTGGCCGACACCATGGCAGAAGCGCACGCATGGGCGATGGATAAACCCATTACCCCAACGCTTATCCGCGACATCATTTCCGGTATCAACGCCAAATTCCGTGAGCTGAAAACCAATGGCTACATCGTTGACGGCTCCTGCTGGTATGACCCGGAATCGAATGACGTGTCGACCCTCAAAGCGGGGAAACTGTATATCGACTACGACTACACCCCTGTTCCGCCGCTGGAGAATCTGACCCTGCGCCAGCGCATCACCGATACCTATCTGGCAGACCTGTCAGATTCGGTTAACAGCTAAGGAGCTGAAGCATGGCGTTACCACGCAAACTTAAATATCTGAATATGTTCAACGATGGCCTGAGCTATATGGGCGTTGTTGAGTCTGTCACCTTACCGAAGCTCACCCGCAAGCTGGAGAAATATCGCGGCGGCGGTATGCCGGGCTCGGTCTCCGTCGACCTCGGCCTGGACGATGACGCCCTGGCGCTGGAGTGGACTATTGGTGGTCTGCCGGACGTCGCGCTGTGGGCACAGTATGCCTCTCCGGGCGCGGACAGCGTGCCGCTGCGTTTTACCGGATCCTTCCAGCGTGACGATACCGGCGAAATCTCTGCGGTGGAGATCGTGATGCGCGGCCGTCATAAAGAGTTCGATGGCGGCGAGAACAAGCAGGGCGAAAGCGGCACCACCAAGATGTCGACCGAGTGTGCCTACTACCAGCTCACTATCGATGGCAAAGAGGTCATCGAGATTGACATCATCAACATGGTGCTGAAGGTTGACGGCGTCGATCGTCTGGCGGAACACCGTAAGGCCATCGGCCTGTAACCCTTAACCGGCCGCAGCTGCTGGCCGGTTACTTCCCCTTTTTGAGAGTAACGAAATGGAAAATATCAACGAGACCGTTATCAACGAAAGCGAAAACCCAAACACCGTCACGCTTGATAGCCCCGTTCTGCGCGGCGAGCAAAAAATCGAAAAAGTGACCGTCGCAAAACCCAATGCGGGCACCCTGCGTGGCGTTTCGCTGGCGTCGCTGGCGCAATCCGACGTGGATGCCCTGATTAAGGTGCTGCCGCGAATGACCTCTCCGGCGCTGACCGAACATGAGATTGCGCGTCTGGATGCCTCCGACCTGCTCTCGTTTGCCGGTAAGGTGGTCGGTTTTTTGTCACCGACTTCGGCTCGCTGAGATTTCCCGAAAACCTGTCGGTCGACGATCTGATGGCGGATATCGCGGTGATTTTTCACTGGCCGCCGTCAGAGCTGTACTCCCTGAGCGTGACCGAGCTCCTCATATGGCGCGAAAAGGCGCTACAGCGAAGCGGAAACCACCATGAGTAATAATGTCAGACTTCAGGAGCTGCTGAATGCAGTCGACCGGGCAAGCCGACCGCTTAAGGCTATCCAGAATGCCGGCCTCTCTCTTGAGAGCGCGATCCGTGATTCGCAGGCGGCTCTGCGCGCGCTCGACGAGCAGGCGGCCCGCGTTGATGGGTTCAGAAAAACAGGCAGCCAGCTTGCCGTCACGGGGCAGGCGCTTGCCCAGGCGAAACAACAGACGGCGGCGCTGGCGCTCGAACTACGAAACACGCAAAACCCGACCCGCGAGCAGAGCGAGGCGCTGGCGGCAGCACGACAATCCGTAGCCGCCCTGAAGCTTGAGTACAACACGTTGCGCCAGTCCATGCAGCGTCAGCGAGGCGAACTTGCACAGGCGGGGATTAACACGCGCACCCTGGCATCAGATGAACGTCGTTTAAGAAAGAGCATCAGCGAAAAAACGCTGCACCTCAACGAGCAGAGAGAGGCGCTTGCCCGGGTCAGTCAGCAGCAGGCGCGGCTCAATGCCGTTCAGAGCCGCTACGAGTCCGGCAAACGTGTTGTCTCGCGCGTACATCAGCTTGCCGGCGCGGGCGTGGGTATGGCAAAAGCGGGGTTCGACCAGACGTCCCGTTTTATGGCGCCGGGTATCAGCCTTGAAAAGCAGATGTCTGCCATTCAGGCAAATCTGGGGCTGGAGAAGGGCGACGCCAGGCTTGAGGCCATACGCCAGCAGGCGAAGGACGTCAGCGTCAGTACGGGAACCTCAACGGATACTATCGTTCTGGCGCAGCGCGAGCTGGTGCGCTCAGGATATGACGCCGATGGGGTGCTTGCGGCTACGGCTCCCGCGGTCAACCTCAGCCTTGCGGGAGATGTTGATGCAGCAAAAGCGGCCGACATCATCAGCGATGCACAGACCGCGTTTAATCTGGCGAGCACCGATGCCGGGCGTATCGCAGACGTTCTCACCCGCGGATTTACCACGTCTGGTACCAGCCTCACCGAGCTGGGGACTGCCGTTGCCTCTGCCGCGCCAGCCGCCAGCAGCGCAGGCGTCAGCCTTGAAGAGACCACGGCACTGCTGGGCATTCTGATGGAAAAGGGGGTAAAAGGGACCGCTGCCGGCGCCGGGGTCAGCGCTGTGCTGAGCCAGCTTCAGCTGCCGAACAGCCAGCGCTCTGCGGCGCTTGGTGAACTCAACGTGCAGACCCATGACGGGCAAGGCAATCTGCTACCGGCGGAAAATATCCTTAAGGCTATCTCCGACTCTTTCGAAAAGAGCAAGCTCGGCACGGCGCAGCAGACGGCGTACCTGAAGGCCATCTTCGGCCAGGGTAACGCGCGGGAAGCAGGGATACTGGTTTCGGCTGCGGGCAACGGAACGCTCGCTGAGAAAAGCCAGCAGCTTCAGGGGGCTAATGGCAGTTCCGCGCGGCTGGCGTCCATTCGGACTGATAACCTCGACGGCGATGTTAACAAGCTCCAGGCGGCGTGGAGCGGCCTGAAGATTGACATCTTTGATAAGGCGGATGGCGCGTTGCGCACCCTGACCACCACCGCGACCGGATGGCTCAGTACGCTCTCGCTTTGGGTGAACGCCAACCCTGAGCTGACGCAAGGCCTGGTCGGCGTTGTTGTCGGCGCGCAGGCGTTTGCCGGCATAGTGGGCGGGTTAGGTATGGTCGTCGCACCGATTCTGACGGGCCTGAACCTGGTCATAACCGCCGCGGGAATGTTAGGCACCACCTTTAGCGTGGTCGGCGGCAGCATTATGACGATCCTCGGTGCCCTCAGCTGGCCCATCATTGCCATTGGTGCGGCGATTGCTGCGGGTGCATTACTGATTTTTAAATACTGGGAACCCGTCAGCGCCTTCTTTGCCGGAGTGGTCGAAGGCCTTGCCGTGGTCTTCGCGCCACTGGGGGAGCTGTTTTCTCCGCTTCTGAAGGCGTTTGATTACATCTCGGAAAAACTGAGCGGGATCTGGCAGTGGTTCACCGACCTGATTACGCCTGTCAAAGCAGCCCAGCAAACCCTCGACAGCTTTAAAAACGCGGGTGTGGCGTTCGGCCAGGCGCTGGGGGATGCGTTGATGGCGCCGCTTAATCTGTTTAACAGCCTGAGCGGCAAGGCGACCTGGCTGCTGGATAAACTCGGTCTTATTAAAAAAGAGTCGGACAATATTGAGCCCGCTGCGGCGAAGGCAGAGTCAGCGTCCTCTGCGTCGGGGAGTTCTTATATTCCGCCGACATCGATCTATGGTGGCTACCAGAAATATCAGCCAGCCATCGCCACGGGCGGTCGCTCTTATGTCGATCAGAGCAAGAACGAATATCACTTCACGCTGCAGGGTGACATGGCATCCGGCGCGAGTCTCAGCCGGCAAATTCAGGATGCCCTGGATAGCAGAGAAAATCAGAGAGCGGCGGATCGGCGATCCAGCTTTATGTATGGTTAGGGAGAGAGAAAATGTTAATGGTGCTGGGGCTGTTTGTCTTCGAACGACGAACCTTACCGTATCAGTCAATGCAGTTTTCAAAGGATTACCGCTGGGCCTCTAACGATCGCATCGGAAAGCCGAAAGCCTGGCAGTATCTGGGGGAGGGTGACACATCCCATACGCTCTCCGGAACGCTTTATCCTGAAATCACCGGAGGGCGATTGTCCCTGAAAGCTATCGAGCTGATGGCGAATGAGGGGCGAGCCTGGCCGCTGATCGACGGGACGGGCATTATCCATGGCATGTTTGTTATCGAAAAGGTGACTCATGTCCATACGGATTTTTACAGCGATGGTACGGCGCGGAAAATCGATTTTACGCTTTCTCTGAAGCGGGTGGACGAATCGCTGATGGCGATGTTTGGCGACCTGAGAACGCAGGCTGAAGAGCTGGTGACAAGCGCGCGTAACGAAATCGGAGGGCTGCTGGGATGATCGCGGAAATGAATATCCAGGCTGGAGGGAAAATAGCCCCCGATTTTATGCTCAAGCTTGATGGCCGTGATATTACGCAAAATTTTAGCAACCGCCTTATCCGCCTGACCATGACTGACAACCGCGGACTGGAAGCCGATCGGGTGGACATCGAGCTGGATGATTCCGACGGTCTGTTAGACCTGCCGGCTCGCGGCGCGTTTATTACGCTATGGCTGGGCTGGCAGGGTATCCCTCTGGAGCCGAAAGGGAGTTTTACGGTCGATGATATTGAATTTCGGGGGGGCGCCGGACCGGTTAACCATTCGGGGGCGCAGCGCCGATTTTCGTGGCAAGCTCAACGTTCGCCGCGAACAGTCATGGCATGACACCACCATTGGCGCGATAGTTGATGCCGTCGCACAGCGCAACCAGCTTAGCGCCAGCGTGGCGGCGGAGTTTTCGTCCGTAGCCATTGCCCATATCGACCAGTCTCAGGAGACTGATGCCGCGTTCCTCTCCCGCCTGGCTGAACGTAATGGCGCGTTTGTAGCCGTTAAGGAAGGAAAGGTGCTTTTCATGAAGGCGGGCAGTGCCGTGACGGCCAGCGGCAGGCCTGTATCGTTAAAGGTGATTGAACGCGCCGATGGAGACAGGCACAGTTTTTCCATCGCCGATCGCGAAGCGTATTCCGGCGTGACGGCCAAATGGCTGCAAACGAGCGACCCCAAAAAGCAACACCCCACAGTCAGTATTAATCGCCTGCCGCCGGCAGCAGCGTCATTCGCGTTACCCCATCCCGACGCCGCCGTGACGCCCGACAGCACTGCGCAGGCGCCGCAGGAGAAGCTGGTTGGTGCCGCAGACAACGTCTTTGAGCTGACCACGATTTTTGCCTCAGAAGAGCAGGCGCTCAGGGCGGCTGAGGCGAAGTGGCGCGCGCTCCAGCGCGGGGTCGTGAAATTTTCAATCCTGCTGGCGCTGGGGAAAGCCGATCTCTTTCCCGAAACCCCTGTCCTGGTGAAGGGCTTCAAGCGTGCCATTGACGAGCAGGCATGGATCGTCAGCCGGGTTATACATAACCTTAACGAGAGAGGCTTTACGACCGAGCTGCAGCTTGAACCTGACATCTCTGACGAAAAATTTTCTATCGATGGTGAGTAATAAGCTTCCAATTAATCCCTTTTGGGGTATTATGAATTCACATTACGTGAATTTTACGGAGGCATTATGTTTCATTGTCCTAAATGCAAACACTCGGCACATGCTCGCACCAGCCGCTATTTAAGTGAAAATACCAAAGAGCGTTATCATCAGTGCACCAATGTCGATTGCAGCTGTACGTTTGTCACGATGGAGTCCGTCGAACGCCTGATTGCTGCCCCAGGAATGCCAGAACGCGCCCGGGGGCCATCGGCAAACGGCAGGTAGCGCTGGCCGCTTCACTAAAAAACCGCCTTGTGCGGTTTTTTTATTGCTATGAGAACCCCTCAGTACCGCCATTTCATCGCCACGGTAAATTCAGGCAACAAAAAAGCCACTCGCGAGAGTGGCTTAAATGGATGATTCTAAAGCTAAAATTTGGTGGCCCCTGCTGGACTTGAACCAGCGACCAAGCGATTATGAGTCGCCTGCTCTAACCACTGAGCTAAGGGGCCGTGGCGGTGAATTATAAAGTAACTCCCCTCAGCAATCCAGCCATTCACACCTGCCTGCTGTTTTTATAAACAATGCATAATCAATCCTTTATACTTCTCATATGATGCATAGACAGGAGTAGAGATGATCAACGATATTCTGGCCCCTGGGCTGCGGGTGGTGTTCTGCGGTATTAATCCGGGCAAGTCTTCGGCACACACCGGTTTTCACTTTGCCCATCCGGGGAATCGCTTCTGGAAGGTTATCTATCAGGCCGGGTTTACCGACCGGTTACTTAAGCCTGAAGAGGAGCAGCATCTGCTGGATACGCGCTGCGGGATCACCATGCTGGTGGAGCGGCCCACCGTGCAGGCGAGCGAAGTGAACCTGCACGAGCTGCGCACCGGGGGCGCGAGCTGGTCAAGAAAATAGAGGATTATCAGCCGGCCGCGCTGGCGATCCTCGGCAAGCAGGCCTACGAGCAGGCGTTCAGCCAGCGCGGCGCAAAGTGGGGTAAGCAGAATATCACCATTGGGGTGACGCAGGTCTGGGTGTTGCCGAATCCGAGCGGGCTGAACAGGGCGACGCTGGATAAGCTGGTGGAGGCATACCGCGAGCTGGACGAGGCGCTGGTGGTGCGGGGGCTTTAGGATCCTCTGCGGTATGATGCCCTCACCCTGACCCTCAACCACAGGGAGAGGGAATAAGCAAAAAAAAAGCTCCCGATTGGGAGCTTTTTGCTGTTTATTTGGATTAGTCGTCCAGGAAGCTACGCAGTACTTCAGAGCGGCTCGGATGGCGCAGCTTACGCAGCGCCTTCGCTTCGATCTGACGGATACGTTCGCGGGTTACGTCGAACTGTTTACCCACTTCTTCCAGCGTGTGGTCGGTATTCATATCGATACCGAAACGCATACGCAGCACTTTTGCTTCACGCGCGGTCAGGCCAGCCAGAACGTCGTGCGTGGCGGCACGCAGGCTCTCGGTGGTGGCAGAGTCCAGCGGCAGCTCGAGGGTGGTATCCTCGATGAAATCCCCCAGATGCGAATCTTCATCATCACCGATTGGTGTTTCCATGGAGATAGGCTCTTTGGCGATCTTCAGCACTTTACGGATCTTGTCTTCCGGCATCAGCATGCGCTCGGCCAGCTCTTCCGGCGTCGGCTCGCGGCCCATCTCCTGCAGCATCTGGCGGGAGATACGGTTGAGCTTGTTGATCGTCTCAATCATATGCACCGGAATACGGATGGTGCGCGCCTGGTCTGCGATAGAGCGGGTGATCGCCTGACGGATCCACCAGGTAGCATAGGTGGAGAACTTGTAACCACGACGGTATTCAAACTTATCTACCGCTTTCATCAGACCGATGTTGCCTTCCTGAATCAGATCCAGGAACTGCAGGCCACGGTTGGTGTATTTCTTGGCGATAGAGATAACCAGACGTAAGTTCGCTTCAACCATCTCTTTCTTCGCACGGCGGGCCTTCGCTTCACCGATGGACATACGACGGTTGATGTCTTTCACCTGCTCGATGGTCAGGCCGGTCTCTTCTTCAATCTGGTGCAGTTTCTGCAGGCCGCGCTGCACGTCTTCTTTCACGTCGTGCAGTTTTTCAGACCACGGCTTGTTCATCGCGATAGCGGCGTTGAACCAGGTTTCGCTGGTTTCGTTGCCGGTGAAGAGGGTGATGAAGTTCTTCTTCGGCATTTTGCACTGCTCAACGCACAGCTTCATGATGATGCGTTCCTGGGTACGTACGCGATCCATCATCACGCGCATGCTGTTTACCAGGTAGTCGAACTGTTTTGGCACCAGGCGGAACTGTTTGAACACTTCAGACAGTTTCAGGATCTCTTCCTGAGCGGCGGCATGGCTGCGGCCTTTCGCTTTGATGGTGTCACGCGTCACTTCGTACTGGGTACGCAGCTCGGCAAATTTCTCACGCGCCAGCTCGGGATCGATGCTGTTGTCGTCATCGCTGCTGTCGTCGTCTTCTTCTTCATCTTCGTCTTCGTCGTCATCCATCTCTTCCTGAGACAGCTCAGAACCGACGTGAGTGGCGGTAGGCGCCATATCTTCTTCAGCGTTCGGGTCGACAAAGCCGGTGATCAGATCGGACAGACGCGCTTCTTCCGCTTCAACGCGATCGTACTGCTCCAGCAGATAGGTAATCGCTTCCGGGTATTCGGCAACAGAGCACTGAACCTGGTTGATCCCGTCTTCGATGCGTTTTGCGATGTCAATTTCGCCTTCGCGGGTCAACAGTTCAACGGTACCCATTTCGCGCATGTACATGCGGACCGGGTCAGTGGTACGCCCGATTTCAGATTCCACGCTGGACAGTACCTGTGCAGCAGCTTCTTCCGCATCTTCGTCAGTGTTGTTGGAGGTTTCAGCCAGCAACAGATCATCGGCATCCGGTGCTTCTTCCATCACCTGAATGCCCATGTCATTGATCATTTGGATGATATCTTCGATCTGATCTGAATCGACGATATCTTCCGGCAGATGGTCATTGACCTCGGCATAGGTCAGATAGCCTTGCTCCTTACCGCGTTGGACAAGAAGTTTCAGCTGTGACTGCGGGTTTTGCTCCATAAGACGGTATCCACACTTAATTCGTTTGATTGGTGTCGGCGATAGGGCTGCCAACCTTTAAAGCGAGGGCGTACTTATATTTTTGCCGCTGCCTCTCAGTGCGGCTGCCGGGGGCTTCCCGATCGATATTCGGCACTTAAGCCGTTAAATACGTCATCCTTCACGTTGTCTGACAACGTAAAGGATTTATTTCTTCGCCAGTTCCTGGTTAATCATCCAGAGTTCCCGGCGCTCTTCGCTGCTTAAGCCATGGGTGCGCTCGCGAGCAATCAACTCTTCCTGGCGCAACTCAAGCATCGAATCAAACATATGGTTGAGTGAGTCGGTGAACGTTTTTTCTGCGATATCCTTATCTGCTATATCGTCCCACATCGACAGTTTTTCAAGGGTAGCGGCCTCTTTTGTGCCGCGATAGTGTTCTAAAAGTTGTCCGGTGGTCAGACCTGGCTGAGACAAACAAGTGTTGACCAATTCTGAAAATAAGCCAAGTCCCGGCAATTTTTCGTGGTTCAAACCCGCCAGTGACGGCACTTGCGGAGCAAGTTCGGGGTTCTGCACCAGTAACCCTATCAGTATACGCATGGTTGTGCGTTTTAGCTGAGGCGCGGGGCGAACCGTGCCGTTTTCAGCCTGTTTCGGCATTAAACGCTCAAGCTGGCTGTCGTCCAGAATACCGAGCTTATTGCCCAACTCCTGACGCAGATAGATGCGCAGCGTTTCGCCGGGCACCTGGCTGATTAACGGCAGCGCCAGCGTACTGAGCTGCGCGCGCCCGTCAGGGGTACTTAGGTCGACCTGCGGCATCAGGCTGTTAAACAGAAACGTGGAGAGCGGCTGAGCCTGCTCCATCCGCGCTTCAAATGCCGCTTTGCCCTCTTTACGCACCAGCGTATCCGGGTCTTCACCGTCGGGCAGAAACATAAAGCGCAGCTGACGTCCGTCGGTCATGTACGGCAGCGCGGTTTCCAGCGCGCGCCACGCGGCGTCGCGTCCGGCGCGGTCGCCGTCGTAACAGCAAATCACGTTGTTAGTGACGCGAAACAGCAGCTGGATATGGTCCGCCGTGGTGGACGTACCCAGTGACGCAACGGCGTAGTTAATGTCGTATTGCGCCAGCGCAACGACGTCCATATAACCTTCGACGACCAGAAGCCGCGGAGGTTCCGCATTATCCTGCTGCGCCTCATAAAGACCGTAGAGCTGGCGGCCCTTATGGAAAATATCGGTTTCCGGGGAGTTGAGGTATTTCGGCAGGGCATCACCCAGCACGCGACCACCAAAACCAATTACCCGGCCACGCTTGTCGCGGATCGGGAACATCACCCGTTCACGGAAGCGGTCGTAGCTTCGTCCCTGGTCGTTAGTGACCAGCATGCCTGCGTCGATGAGGGATTTACGATCTTCGCTATTGCCGCCAAAACGCTTTAACACGTTGTCCCAGCCGGGCGGGGCGTAACCAATAGCGAAACGCGCAATCACATCGTCGCTCAGTCCGCGCTTGTTCAGATACTGACGCGCAGGCTCAGCCGCAGAGTGCTTTAGAGACTGTTGGTAAAACGAATTCAGGCCATCCATCAGTTGATACAGCGTTTGCCGCTGATGGCGCTCGATCTGACTTGGCCCACTGCCCGCTTCATACGGCACTTCAAGGTTATGCATCGCCGCCAGCTCTTCGACGGTTTCAACGAACTCGAGTTTGTCGTAGTTCATCAAAAAATCGACGGCATTACCGTGTGCGCCACAGCCGAAGCAATGGTAGAACTGCTTTTCACCGTTTACGGTGAAAGAGGGGGTTTTTTCGTTATGGAACGGACAGCACGCATGGTAGTTCTTGCCCTGCTTTTTTAGCTTTACCCGCGCGTCGATGAGATCGACGATGTCGGTTCTGGCAAGCAGGTCATTGATGAAAACGCGTGGGATTCTTCCGGCCATATGCCCCAAAAATTTAAGCGACTTATAAACGAAAACAAGCCGCGCATTCCTTCCGGAAGCACGGCCTTACGACTACAACTCTGTCTGTCAATTGAGGGCTTTAGCCCTCAACAGATTAGTACAGACGAGTACGGCGTGCGTTTTCGCGAGCCAGTTTCTTCGCGTGACGTTTCACAGCGGAAGCTTTAGCGCGCTTACGTTCGGTCGTTGGTTTTTCATAAAACTCACGACGACGAACTTCAGCCAGAACACCTGCTTTCTCGCATGAACGTTTGAAGCGACGCAGTGCTACGTCGAACGGCTCGTTTTCACGTACTTTAATTACCGGCATGTAACTCTCACCTTTAATAAATTCGGTTTGCCGCTGGCATCAACGCCAGCTTATTTCAAAATGGTGCGGAATTTTACTGCAAATGCTGCTGCTTTGTAAAGCACCGATGCGATTTTGAAAGGGACTTTTATAAGGGGGAAGAGTATACACGAGCGTATGTCCCGGGGCGAACAAAGTTTTACATCAACCCGCCCAGGCTCTACACTGCGCGGTACTGAAACGAGGTAAAACAAGTCATGCGTGTACTGGGTATTGAAACATCCTGCGATGAAACCGGCATCGCCATTTACGACGACGAAAAAGGCCTTCTGGCCAACCAACTGTATAGTCAGGTGAAATTGCACGCTGACTACGGCGGCGTCGTGCCTGAACTGGCCTCTCGTGACCACGTGCGTAAAACGGTTCCCCTGATTCAGGCGGCGCTGAAAGAGGCCGGACTGAACTCAAAAGATATTGATGCCGTAGCCTACACGGCAGGCCCGGGCCTGGTCGGCGCGCTGCTGGTCGGTGCCACGGTGGGGCGTTCGCTGGCCTTCGCGTGGGATGTTCCGGCCATTCCGGTTCACCATATGGAAGGGCATCTGCTGGCGCCGATGCTGGAAGAGAATCCGCCTGAGTTTCCGTTTGTGGCGCTGCTGGTCTCTGGCGGCCATACCCAGCTGATTAGCGTGACGGGCATCGGCAAGTACGAGCTGCTGGGCGAGTCGATTGACGACGCGGCCGGAGAAGCCTTCGACAAAACCGCCAAGCTGCTGGGTCTGGATTACCCTGGCGGCCCGATGCTGTCCAAAATGGCCTCGCAGGGCACGGAAGGACGCTTTGTCTTCCCGCGTCCGATGACCGATCGCCCGGGGCTGGATTTCAGCTTCTCTGGCCTGAAGACCTTCGCGGCCAATACGATCCGCAACAATGACGACAGCGAGCAGACCCGTGCGGATATCGCCCGTGCGTTTGAAGATGCGGTGGTTGATACGCTGATGATCAAGTGCAAGCGCGCGCTGGATCAGACCGGCTTTAAGCGTCTGGTGATGGCAGGCGGCGTCAGCGCTAACCGTACGCTGCGCGCGAAGCTCGCCGGGATGATGCAAAAGCGTCATGGGGAAGTGTTCTATGCGCGTCCGGAATTCTGTACCGATAACGGGGCGATGATCGCCTATGCCGGTATGGTACGCCTGAACGCCGGCGCAACGTCCGATTTGAGCGTGTCCGTCCGTCCACGCTGGCCGCTGGCGGAACTGCCGGAGGCGTGATTGTCTCTCCCGCCGTAGCGGCGGGGGAGTGCTACATCCTGATGTCAAACATCTGGTTCTTGATGATGAGAGAGTAGAGCTGGCAGTCATTTTTCACATCCAGCTTTTCCATCGCCCGCACCTTATGCGCGCTGACCGTTTTAATGCTCAAGTGCATATGGTGTGCAATTTCCTTCAAATTTAAACCGTTGCAAATCAGGCGCAGCACGTCAATTTCCCGCGGCGAGAGTTTCTCCACGTCCGTCTTTTCATGACGAAAAAGCATATTAACCAGCTGGCTTTCGATATAGATCTCGCCTTTCAGGACGGTGGCAATCGCCTGGCTTAAGGTTTTCTCGTTGATATCGCGCGACAGATACGATCGGGCTCCTTCCTTTAGCGCCTGACGAATAAGCGTGGCGTTTGCATAGGGCGAGAGCAGGATAACGTTGAGCGCAGGATAGGTCTGATTAAGCCATCTCAACAGCTTCAGACCATCCATGCCCGCAAGCGGAGCACGGTTAAGGCTGGTTGTCAGCGAATAGCCCAGAATAGCGATATCCGGGTGATGCTGGCCAAGAAGCGACTGAAGCTCAGCGGAAGAGGCCGCCTCGCCGGCCAGAATGCACTGCTGGTTCATGCCGAAGGCGGGTAACGACAGCGCTTGCATCATTGAGGATAGGCCGCGACGAATCAATGAAGATTCTTCAGCGATAACAATTTTAATGTCCATAATGATGCGTCGTATTACCCCTTTTATGATAGCGGCGGGGCCAACGGCGGTTGGAACACCTCGCAAGATATAACGTTATTAAAATCCAGTTTTCGGTAAAGTAGCAGCAGCGATGAGAATATTTTTAGCGTAGGCGGATCTTGATTATTTCATTATGCGTAATCTTTACGGTTTTTGTATCCAGGTGTATCCTTTGCTTGCGAAATATAAATTAACAGGATGTGGACTTTTCTTATCTAATAAAAGAAATGTCTTTCACTCAGATTAGGCTGCTCTTATTCTTCGCGGTTCGTTCGCCTGTGATACTGAAAAAGGAGAAATTTCAATTCACACAGGAACCGTGATCGTCATGAAAAAAAGCGTCTTATCCCTTTTTATTTGCGCAGCAATTTCATTTTCTGCTGCGGCTGAAAATCTGGTGCAAAATGAATTTGCACAGGATAGTGCCACCTACACAGCTATAGTTCTGAAGCTAAAACCCTCTACAGGTTTGTTGAAGGCGACAAACAATAAAATTACCCTGAGCGACGCTTCCCTGACGGCAACAAATATGTTCCGTCCGACTAATTTGCGGAGCTCAGCCCAATCGTCCGAGTTGACGGAACTCAATAAACGCTATGGCTTTGACCGTTATCTGCGCATCGAGTTACCGAAAGATAAAAGTCAGGATAAAGCGTATATTAACCATATTATTACCGAACTTGAGCAGAATCAGAACGTAGAGTTTGTTTATCCCGAGGCCGAACCGGTATCGCTGGATGAGATTGCCCTTACGCCACAGTTAAAGTCATCATTAAATGATAATTTAACCTTTGCCGCCGTTCCGGATTTCCGTAATAAGCAGGATTATCTTAAAGCGCCGGACGTTAAGCGTGCCGGTTATTATATGGGCGGCGTTAACCGCGATAGCGTAGATGGCTATGCAGGCAGCGCGGGGGAAGGAGTGACGCTTATTTCGACGGAGATTGATGCCTGGAATACCAGCCATATGAACTTGCCGCCGATGAGCCTCAGCTCTGGCAAGACAACGTATGTTGCAAACCACGATCACGACACGGCTTCAGTGGGGATTATGGCGGCGAAAGATATGGGCACCGGTATTCGCGGTTTAGCCTGGAAAAGCCGGATGGGGTATGCGGCCTCTGCGAGTAATAACCTCTATAATTTGATCCCCCAGCTAAAAGCGGGCGATGTGGTGCAGATCGGCATCCACGTCGCGGGCGGATATCCAGCGGGTTGTCAGAAGGATTGCTGGGTCGCAATGGAATCCCAGACCGCCTACTACGATATTATTAAGGCGCTGACGGATAAGGGTGTTCACGTTATTGAGGCGGCGGGTAACGGGAATATCAACCTGGACAGCCCTGGCTTCCAGGGGCGGTTTGACGTGCATGTTCAGGACTCCGGGGCTATCCTGGCGGGTGCATTTTGTGCGAAAGACGGTAAAAAAGCGTCGTTCAGCACCTATGGCACCCGCGTTACCAGCTCCGCATGGGGCTGCTGGGACGTGGTGACCACAGGCTATGGCGATCTGTATAAAAATTCTGGCGTTAACGATTCTTATACCGCGACTTTTGCCGGAACCTCTTCTGCTAACCCGATTATTGCGGGTGTGGTAGCAAGCCTGTCCGGCATCGCCAAAGCCAACGGTATTACCGTGACACCGCGTCAGATGCGTCAGATTCTGGCGGAAACCGGTACGCCGCTGGCGAACGGGGATTCGGCAAAGGTGGGGACTCAGCCTGACATGGCGCGTGCGGTAGCCCGTATTATGGCGCTGAAGGACGGCAGCACGCCTGCCGCTCCGGCCCCAACGGCTGCGGCAGGTGCGGATTACACCATGGTTTCCCCGACGTCGGGCGTGAGCACCTACCCGCTGGACGGCAGCAAGAGCCTGAATGCGGCATCCTATAACTGGAGCGTGACGAAAGGGGCGGAAACCTTCTCCCTGGAGGCAAAACTGAACGGCACGCTGGTGAAGAGCGTGGACAGCGCGCATGCCTATGCCGTTATTCCCGCCAACAGCGAGGGAGAAGCGGTCTTCACGCTGACCACGACCGGCGTGGATGGACGGACCGCGACGGACAGCATGACCATTAAAGTCACCAGGCCTGCGGTGCCGGCGAAGGATGACACCCCGGCTTCGGACGATACGCCGGCGAAGGATGACACCCCGGCTTCGGACGATACGCCAGCAAATGACGATACGCCGGTTAAACCTGCAGCACCGGCCTACAACGCCAAAATCGCCTACCCGACCAAGTGCACCAAAGTGTCTTACAACGGTAAGGTTTGGCTCAACCAGTGGTACGTTAACCCGGGTCAGGAAACGCCGGGAACCGGCGGCCAGTGGGGCGCGTGGCGCGAACAGGGATCGTCCAATAACGGCTGTAAATAACCCTCACGGCCTGGCGTTATGCCAGGCCTGTTTCAGATCCGCAGCATCCCTTTCTCTTCCAGAAACGCAATAATCGTTCCCAGACCGTCGCCCGCCTTCAGGTTGGTAAAGGTCCACGGACGCTCGCCGCGCATGCGGTTGGTATCGCGCTCCATCACCTCCAGCGAGGCTCCCACGTACGGCGCGAGATCGGTTTTATTGATCACCAGAAAATCGGATTTGGTGATCCCCGGCCCGCCCTTGCGGGGGATCTTTTCCCCTTCGGCGACGTCAATCACGTAGATGGTCAGATCCGCCAGCTCCGGGCTGAAGGTCGCGCTCAGGTTGTCGCCGCCGCTTTCGACGAAGATAAGATCCAGGTTGCCGAACTTCTCGCTGAGCGCTTCCACGGCCGCCAGGTTCATCGAGGCATCTTCGCGAATGGCCGTGTGCGGGCAGCCGCCCGTCTCCACGCCCACAATGCGCTCCGGCTCCAGGGCACCCGCCTCGGTGAGGATGCGCTGATCCTCTTTGGTGTAAATATCGTTCGTCACCACCGCCAGATGGTACGTGTCGCGCATCGCCTTGCAGAGCGCTTCCAGCAGGGCGGTTTTGCCCGACCCCGCCGGGCCACCTACGCCAACGCGCAGGGGATGTTTGTAATCAGCCATGTTGACTCCTCAGGAACGGAATAACCGTGAGTATTGTGTTTCGTGGCGTGCAGAGGCGATGGCGGAGAGCGGCGTGGCAGCCCCCAGCGCGTCGTCGTCACGTAAAAAGGCCTGTTCAAACCCGGCGGCAAAATGGTTGCTGAGTTCGATAATCAGCTGCTGCGCCGCCTGCTGCCCGAAGGGAACCAGCTTGACGCCCGCCATCACCGCGCTCTCAATCCAGCTATAGCCGAGGCTCAGCGCCAGCTCGCGCGCGTCAATGCGCCAGCGCACGCCAAGCCACGCCATGCCGCAGAGCTGGCTCTGCATAAACAGCGGGAACCACTCTGCCGGGCAGTCTGGCTCCCAGCTTTTAATGAGGCGCGTAAACGCCGCGCCACGATTGCGTTCTTCATCGCGCAGCTCGCGCGTTTCCCGACAGGCGAGCAGGTACGCCGTCCAGCGTTTTGCTGCCAGCCGATCCTGCTGCTCGCAGGCACGGTACAGGCGAATAAAGAGCGGCAGATCGACGCAGAAAAAGCCCTGCTCCATCTGCTGGATTTGCCAGCGCCTGAAGGCCTCGACGTCGGTGACCCAGCCTGCCTCCACGGCCCACTCCAGCCCCTGCGACCAGGTAAACGACCCGACCGGCAGGCTGCTGCTGGAGAGCTGCATCAGGCGCAGCCGCTGGCGGGCGTATTCCATCAGCTCATCAGCGCCAGCAGGGCAGAGACGATCAGCCCGCCGCCGAAGGTTTTACGCAGACCGTCGTGGCGGCGCAGCAGCAGTCCCGCCGCGAAGCTGGCGCACAGCACCGTAGCGCTGGCCACCATAAAGCCGCCGGTAAACAGCCAGAAGCTGTGTCCGGACATCTCCACGCCGTGCGCCCAGCCGTGGAACATTGCCAGGGCCGGCACCGCCAGCAGCAGGCGATTTTCGGTTTTAAACATCATCACGCCGCTGAACGCCAGCGAGGCGATAATCAGCATCTCCATGCCGCTAAAGCCGCCGAGCAGGCTGCCCACAATGGCGCCGACGAGCATCATCCCAAGGGTAGCCAGCGGCAGCAGGAGCTTGCGGCCGCTCAGCGCCGAGAGCACGCCCGCTCCGGTGAGCATCAGCAGGTGATCGAGCCCGGTCAGCGGGTGAAGAAAGCCGGCCTGGAAGCTGTCGGTACCGTGTCCGGGATGGGCGAACGCCGGAACGGAAAAGGCCAGCAGTAACAGGGGAAGAAACGTGCGCATGATGAGTCCTTAATGTGAGTGGGCGTGAGCGTGGCTATGGCCGTGGGCATTGCTGGCGTAAGCGCCCGCTTCCGGTTCAAACGGCAGGCTGGCGAAGGTCACCTCCAGCCCGAACTGGCGCAGCATGTCGTCAAGTACGTGGTCGTGGTGGTAGCGCAATTCGCCGGGCATAACCTGCAGCGGCACGTGGCGGTTGCCCAGGTGATAGCAGGCGCGGGCGAGGAGGAACGGATCGGCGCAGCGCACCACGGAGACGGACTCCGGGGCGGCGATCACTTCAACCACGTGGCTGCCGTCGTCGGTGGTCAGCAGATCCCCGCCGCGCAGCAGCAGGCCGCGCGGCAGCATCAGCCCGGCTTCGCGGCCGTCGTTCAGCGCCACGCGGGCGCGGCTTTTCACCCGCACGTCAATCGGCAGCGTGACGCTGGCGGTGACGGGGCGGGCACGATCGAGGCGTTGGGTTAAATAGATCATCATCACTCCTCAAAACAGGAAATAGCGTTGCGCCATCGGCAGAACCTCTGCCGGTTCGCTGGTCATCAGTTCGCCGTCGACGCGTACCTCGTAGGTTTGCGAATCGACGGTAATGTTCGGCTGTAAATCGTTGTGGATCATGTCGGCCTTTTTCACCGTCCGGCAGCCTTTCACCACCGCCGTGGCGCTTTGCAGGTTGAGCTGCTGCGCAATGCCGCTGGCCTGGGCCGCCTGTGAGATAAACGTCAGGCGCGTGGCGTGGCGTGCGGCGCCCAGCGAGCCAAACATCGGGCGGTAATGCACCGGCTGCGGCGTCGGGATAGAGGCGTTGATATCGCCCATCGGCGCGCAGGCGATCATCCCGCCCTTGACGATGGTGGCGGGTTTTACGCCGAAGAACGCCGGGGACCAGACCACCAGATCCGCAAGCTTGCCCGCCTCAACCGAACCCACCTCGTGGGCAATGCCGTGGGTCAGCGCCGGGTTGATGGTGTATTTGGCGACATAGCGCTTCACGCGAAAGTTGTCGTTATCGCCGGTTTCTTCCGCCAGCGCGCCGCGCTGGACCTTCATGCGGTGCGCTACCTGCCAGGTGCGGATAATCACTTCCCCCACGCGGCCCATTGCCTGTGAATCTGACGAGGTGAGCGAGAACGCGCCGATATCGTGCAGCACATCTTCGGCTGCAATGGTTTCCCGCCGAATGCGCGACTCGGCAAACGCCACGTCCTCGGCGATATCCGGGTCGAGGTGGTGGCAAACCATCAGCATATCGAGGTGCTCGTCGATGGTGTTCACCGTGTAGGGCAGCGTCGGGTTGGTGGAGGAGGGCAGGATATTGGGGTGCGCGCAGGCGGTGATGATATCCGGCGCGTGGCCGCCGCCCGCGCCTTCGGTGTGAAAGGTGTGGATGGTGCGCCCGCCGATGGCCGCCAGCGTATCTTCCACAAAACCGGATTCGTTCAGGGTGTCGCTGTGCAGCGCCACCTGTATATCCATCTCTTCAGCCACCTCCAGCGAGCAGTTGATAGCCGCAGGCGTGGCGCCCCAGTCTTCGTGGATCTTAAGCCCGATAGCCCCCGCCGCGATCTGCTCGCGCAGGGCGTCCGGGCTGGAGCCGTTACCCTTGCCGAGCAGGCCGATATTCACCGGGAGGGCATCGGCAGCCTGTAGCATCCGGGAGATATACCACGGACCCGGCGTGCAGGTGGTGGCGTTGGTGCCCGCCGCCGGGCCGGTGCCGCCGCCGATCATGGTGGTAACGCCGGAGACCAGCGCCTCTTCCGCCTGCTGCGGGCAGATCCAGTGGATGTGGGTGTCGATCCCGCCTGCGGTAACGATCTTCCCTTCGGCGGCAATCACTTCCGTTGCGGCACCGATCGGGATCGTTACGCCGGGCTGAATATCCGGGTTGCCGGCTTTACCGACGGCAAAGATCCGCCCGTTCTTCACGCCGATATCCGCCTTCACGATCCCCCAGTGATCGACAATCAGCGCGTTGGTCAGCACCAGATCCACACAGTCTTGCGCGGACATCTGCCCCTGGCCCATGCCGTCGCGGATCACCTTCCCGCCGCCGAATTTGACCTCTTCGCCGTAGACCGTCAGGTCGTCCTCCACTTCGATCCACAGCTCGCTGTCCGCCAGCCGGACCTTATCGCCGACGGTGGGGCCGAACATATCGGCGTAAGCCCGGCGTGAAATCTCAGCCATGCTTCACCTCGCCCATCACCTCACCGCGAAAGCCGAAAATGCGCTGCGCCCCGGCAATCTGTACCAGCGTTACCTCCCGCTTCTGGCCGGGCTCGAAGCGCACGGCGGTGCCTGCCGGAATGTTCAGCCGGTAGCCCCGGGTGGCTTCGCGATCGAACTTCAGCGCCGGGTTGACCTCGTAAAAGTGGTAGTGCGATCCGACCTGAATCGGCCTGTCGCCGTGGTTTTCGACAATCACGCTTTGGGTGTCTCGCCCGACGTTGATCGCAATAGTGCCGGGCTGGATCTGGTATTCGCCTGGGATCATCACGCGCTCCTTAAACGATCGGGTTGTGGACGGTGACGAGCTTGGATCCGTCCGGGAAGGTCGCTTCCACCTGAATATCCGGGATCATCTCCGGCACGCCCTCCATCACCTGATCGCGCGTCAGGACGTGGCGGCCCGCCTCCATCAGCGAGGCGACGGTTTCGCCATCGCGCGCGCCTTCCATGATAAAGGCGCTGATCAGCGCGACCGATTCCGGATAGTTGAGCTTTACCCCGCGCGCAAGGCGGCGTTCGGCAACCAGTGCGGCGGTAAACAGCAACAGCTTGTCTTTTTCTCTGGGGGTCAGTTCCATATCGTTTCTCTTATGTCTGCCAGATGCGCGGTGAACAGGCGGTTCTGGCGGTGAGAAGCGGGCGAAGCGACTGCCAGATATCGCGCATCACCCGCTGGCAAATCAGGTTATCGTGGGAGAGAAAACGCACCGACAGCAGATCGTCGGTGAGCGTTGCGCCCGCAAAATGTTCCAGAGGCGTAAGCCGCTCGCGCACCGCGTCGAGATGCTCTTCCCTTGCCGGATAGCACAGCAGCGTGCCGACCCACGGATGACCGGCGACGGGGGAGAGATCGCCGCCGCTGAGATGCTGGCGCTCAATCAGCCGCGGCTCGTCATCAATCCATACCTCAAGACGGCTCTCCAGCGTGCCGTGGCTAAAGGTTTCGTTAATCACCGGGCGGCCCAGGCAGTACAGCTCCCAGGCCAGCAGCGTGCTGGTAGCGCGCAGGTGAAAGACGGAACGCAGCGCGGCATGTGCGCCGGGAAAGATAATGGTGTCCTGCGGCAGCCACTCCAGCGTGGCGTCTTCGTCCAGGTAAAAATGCTGGTTCAGGCGAGCCTGCGGGCCGCTGCTGCGATAGAACTTGCTGGCGCCGGGCATGGTGATAAGCGCATGGCATTTGGCGTCCAGGCGCGCGGTGATATCCAGCCTGTCACCGCCCACCACGCCGCCCGGCGGGTGCAGCAGATAGAGATGGCAGGTTTCCCCTTCGGGGTAGAACGGACGCTGAACCGTGAGCGGCCCGACGTGGTGCGCGGCATGGAGGAGGGTTTTCTCAGGCGTGTGGCAAAACCGCAGGTCAAGCGAGGCCTGCCAGCCTTTGTACGAACTATCAGTGACCTGAGTTGCTAACATGGTGCTTCCATTCGCGCGCCCGGGAGATACGTTTCAGTATGCCCTGGCGGAAATGAAGGCTGTCATATGAGTCGCTTATGGATAAGGCTTTGTCGTTCCCGGCGCGCGCAGGCGCGGCGCTGCCGGGATAAACGAGGGGCGCTGCGCTTTATTCAGGATCTTTTTTCTTTCTTTTGAGCTTCGTCCAGATTTTGGTCTCCTGACGACGCCACAGGCGCTGAATATTGTCGTGATGGCGCAGCAGGATAAGACACGAGAGCATCGACACCGGGAAGGTAAACTGCGGCTTGAACCACCAGACGTAGAATGGGGCAATCAGTGCGCTGACGATGGCGCCCAGCGACGAATAGCCGCTCAGAAGGATGGTCAGCAGCCAGGTGCCCGCCATCACGCCGGTGAGGTCCCAGCCGATAGGCGCAATCGCACCAAACGCGGTGGCCACGCCTTTCCCGCCCTTAAAACCAAAGAAAACAGGCCAGATATGGCCAACGCAGGCGGCGATGGCAATCAGCCCCAGCCAGAACGGCGTGACGCCCAGCGCATACGCGCCCCATACGGGAAGCATCCCTTTCAGAACATCAAAAATCAAAACCGCTACGGCTGCTCCCTTGCCGCCAATTCGTAGTACATTGGTCGCCCCCGGATTCCCGGAACCACTTTCACGCGGGTCAGGTAACCCGGCGATGCGGCAGACCAGAATGGCGCTGGAGATTGAGCCGCAAAGGTAGGCGAGGAGAATCATTCCAGGCGCGATTGCACTCATAACGCTGTTCCGTTTTGAAAATGTATCTGTATTCTCAGCATCTGTGGATAATACGCATAATTCGCCGGAAGTGGTATCCGGTTTAGCCAAAAAGCAGGCAGGTCGTGATGGATATTGTATTTATAGAGCAACTTTCGGTAATCACCACAATTGGTGTTTACGACTGGGAACAGACCATCGAGCAGAAGCTGGTGTTCGATATCGAAATGGGCTGGGATAACCGCAGGTCAGCAAAAAGCGATGATGTGAACGACTGTCTGAGCTACGCCGACATCAGTGAAGCGGTTATCGCGCACGTTGAAGGGCAACGTTTTGCGCTGGTAGAACGAGTGGCGGAAGAGGTGGCCGAACTGCTGCTGACCAAATTCAATTCGCCGTGGGTACGCATTAAGCTGAGCAAGCCGGGCGCGGTGGCGCGCGCGACCAACGTGGGCGTCGTCATCGAGCGTGGCACAAATCTGAAAGGGAAGATTTAACGTCATAATAGCTAAACCATTTTAGATTATACCGGTCTTAAAACCGTGTCTTTCACGTTAGCCGCTGTGGCGAGCGTTTTTTAATATCTTTTTAGGGGTTTATAGATGAGCGATATGCACTCGCTGCTGGTGGCGGCAATACTGGGTGTGGTCGAAGGATTGACGGAATTTTTGCCGGTTTCCAGTACGGGCCATATGATTATCGTTGGCCATCTGCTGGGCTTTGAGGGTGAAACCGCAAAGACGTTTGAGGTGGTGATTCAGCTGGGCTCTATCCTGGCGGTGGTCGTAATGTTCTGGCGTCGTCTGTTTGGCCTGATCGGCATCCACTTCGGGCGTCTGCCGCAGCGTGAAGGAGAGAGCAAAGGCCGCCTGACGCTGATTCATATTCTGCTTGGGATGATCCCGGCGGTGGTGCTGGGGCTGGTGTTCCACGATACCATTAAATCGCTGTTTAACCCGATTAACGTCATGTACGCGCTGGTGGTCGGCGGCTTCCTGCTGATTGCCGCAGAAATGCTGAAGCCAAAAATCCCGCGTGCGGAAGGTCTGGACGATATGACCTATCGCCAGGCCTTTATCATTGGCTGCTTCCAGTGTCTGGCGCTGTGGCCGGGCTTCTCCCGTTCAGGCGCAACGATTTCCGGCGGGATGCTGATGGGCGTAAGCCGTTACGCGGCATCTGAGTTCTCGTTCCTGCTGGCGGTGCCGATGATGATGGGCGCCACCGCGCTGGACCTCTATAAAAGCATTGGCTTCCTGACCGTGGGCGACATTCCGATGTTCGCCGTGGGCTTTATCACCGCCTTTATCGTGGCGCTGATTGCCATCAAAACCTTCCTGCAGCTGATTAAGCGTATCTCGTTCATTCCGTTCGCGATCTACCGCTTTATCGTCGCGGCTGCCGTGTACGTGGTCTTCTTCTGATGACCAACCGCCCTCAGTCTTTCGGCTGAGGGCAACGTTTTTCCTTCCACGCCGCAACCGCGTCAATCCGCCGCTTCGTCAGCTCTTCGCGAATTTCCGGGCCCTTAAACCCTGCTTCTACCACCGCTTTCGTTGGTACCGCCTTAGCCACTTCCCACGCTTCGCGCAGCAAACGCCCCTGCGGATAATCGGACGCTTCAAACCCGGTACGGCCGCGCACGTCCGCTTCGCTGGTAAGCGCAATCTGCTCCACGCGCTGCGGCTTGCGCCAGGCGTCGATGTTATCGAACAGCTTCACAATGGTGGCAGGCTTCAGGATCGGGAAGGTGTGGATCAGGTCGTGGAACTCGGCGACCAGCTTCGCCAGGTCGCGGATGTCATTCGGCACGCGCAGGCGCTGGCATAGCCCTTCGACCAGCTTCACCCCTGCCGGGCCATGCCCGTGGTGGCGCGGCCAGAGCGCTTTTGGCGTTAACCCTTTGCCGAGATCGTGGCAGAGGGTGGAGAAGCGCACGTCCACCTCAGGACTGAGCATGGCGGCCATGCTGAGCGTCATCAGGGTATGAATACCGGTATCAATTTCCGGGTGCCATTTTGCCGGTGCCGGAACGCCAAACAGCGCGTCTATTTCCGGGAACAGCACTTTCAGCGCCCCGCAGTCGCGCAACACCTGGAAAAAAACCTGTGGATTGCGGGTGGTCAGGGCGTTTTCCGTCTCTTTCCAGACGCGCTCCGGCGTCAGGTGTGCCAGCTCGCCGGCTTCGGTCATGGCCGTCATCAGCGCCATCGTCTCGTCGGCGATGCGGAAGCTGAGATGGGCATAACGGGCGGCGAAACGCGCGACGCGCAGCACGCGAAGCGGATCTTCCGAAAAGGCAGGGGAAATATGGCGTAAAAGACGGTCGCGCAGATCGTTCTGCCCGCCGTAGGCGTCGATGATATGGCCGTTTTCGTCCTGAGCCAGGGCGTTAATGGTGAGATCGCGGCGCAGTAGATCCTGCTCCAGCGTCACATCCGGGGCGGCGTAACAGGTGAAGCCGGTATAGCCGGAACCCGATTTTCGTTCAGTACGCGCCAGGGCGTACTCTTCCCGGCTTTTCGGGTGCAGAAACACGGGAAAATCGCGGCCTACCTGCTGGTAGCCCGCGTCAATCATCGCTTTGGGCGTGGCACCGACCACCACCCAGTCTTTATCTTTGACCGGCAGACCTAACAACGCATCACGTACCGCACCACCGACCAGATAACTCTTCACGCACCACTCTCCCGTTTCTTCTTGTCGCAAGATAATACGTAAGTGTGGCAGAGAAGACGAGTTAGTTCATCCAGCGGTCTTTACGCTTGCGGCTTGGGATGAGGTGAGGAAGCACCAGACCCAGCACCAGGCCTACGCCCAGCACGCCGCCGCCATACATAAACCACTGCATGATGATGGTACGCTGTTTGTCATCAAGCTGAAGATTGGCGGCGTTGACTTTCTTCTGCGCGACAATCAGTTCGTTTTTCAGCTTCTGGTTTTCGTCCTTCAGACCGGCGATCACGCTGTCGCTTTGCGCCACCTTCTGCTGCATCTCCGCGGTACGCTGGTTCCAGGTGCCGTCAATGTTGTTCAGCTTATCGGTCAGGGTTTTCACCTGATTTTCCAGATCCGGCACGCGGGTGCGCAGGCTTGGTACCGTGCTCAGCTCCTTCAGCGGGATCCAGGAGGTGCGGCCAGAGCTGTCACGAACCTGACCGTAATTGGTGTCTGCATTCGTTTGCAGCAGAGTCACTTCCTCGCCGGCATTTACCGTACCCACGAGGCGATAATTGTCTCCGGGGCCGCTGCGTACCCAGGTGTTCAGTTCATCAGAAACGTAACGTTTCTCTTCAGCGTGGACCGCGGTTGCGGCGCTAAAAGCGAGTAAAGTAAGTCCAATCAGGCGTAATTTAAGCATATCAGTCGTTATTTTCATAAAAAGTGGAACGATAGTAGTGGTATCAGTGTCGCTACGCAAAGGATTCATCATCAATCGGAATCATCTGTGTCATGATTTCCACCGCTTTTAACTTTTACGCCCGTCAAATTGCTCATTGCGTGGCAATTTGGCGCAAAATACTATGTACTGACAAACAAATGGCGAGGAAGTTCGCCCTCATCGACGCGTCTGTGACGCACGCAAAAGTACAAGGCTATGGCACAAGAGATCGAATTAAAGTTTATCGTCGAAAAAGAGAGCGCTGACGCGCTTCGCCAGCATCTGAATACGCTGTCCGGCGAGCACCATGAACCCGTACAGCTGCTCAACATCTATTACGAAACGCCGGACAGCTGGCTGCGTAACCACGATATGGGCCTGCGCATCCGCGGCGCGAACGGGCGCTACGAGATGACGATGAAAATTGCCGGTCGCGTGGTGGGCGGTTTGCACCAGCGCCCGGAATACAATATCGACATCAGTAAGCCAGAACTTGAGCTGGAACGTTTTCCGGCGGAAGTCTGGCCGGAAGGCACGCTGCCCGCAACGCTGTCGGCAGAGGTAAAACCGCTGTTCAGCACCGATTTCTGGCGCGAGAAGTGGCTGGTGACGGAAGGCAAAAGCCGCATTGAAATCGCGTTTGACCGGGGTGAGGTTAAGGCTGGCGAAGAGCAGGAGCCCATCTGCGAGCTGGAGCTTGAACTGCTGGAGGGTGAAGCGAGCGACGTGCTGAAGCTGGCGCGTAAGCTGGTGAACCAGCCGGGCTTACGCCAGGGCAGCCTGAGCAAAGCGGCGCGCGGCTATCATCTCGCTGCCGGGAATGCACCCCGCGTGCTGCGAGAAACCCCCATTCTGCGCGTTGTGCCGAAAGCCTCCGTTGAGCAGGGCATGGAAGCGGCGCTGGAGCTGGCGCTCTCCCAGTGGCAGTACCACGAGGAGCTGTGGGCGCGTAACGTGAAAAATGCCAAAAAACAGGTGCTGGCCGCCATCGGCCTGGTGCGTCATACCCTGACGCTGTTCGGCGGTATCGTGCCGCGTAAAGCCAGCGCTCATTTGCGTGATTTGCTGACCCAGACCGAAACGCTGATGCTTTCCGACGTATCGGCACAAACGGCGATCTACAGCCCGCAAAACGCCAGCGCAAAACTGGCGCTGACCGAGTTTCTGGTGACCCGCGGCTGGCGCACTTTCCTTGATGCGAAAGGGCAGACCAAAATCGCGGAAAACTTCAAACGCTTTGCGGATATCCATCTTTCCCGCCACGCCGCCGAGCTGAGAACGACCTTCGCGCATCCGCTGGGCGACCAGTATGGCGACCAGCTTCCCCGCCTTGCGCGCAACATCGACAGCATGCTGCTGTTGTCCGGCGCGTATGAGGGCGTAAAAGCGCAGGCCTGGCTGGAGAACTGGCAGGGGCTGAAGCATGCCATCGAGACCCGTCAGCAGATTGAGATCGAGCATTTCCGCAACGAGGCCATTTCGCAGGATCCGTACTGGCTGCACAGCGGAAAACGTTAATTCTGGCAAGGAACCCCTGATATGCCGCTTTCTTCGCAGTTACAGCAGCACTGGCAGACCGTTTGCGAACGCCTGCCCGAGTCGTTACCCGCGTCATCGTTAAGCGAGCAGGCGAAAAGCGTGCTCACGTTCAGTGATTTTGTGCAGGAGAGCGTCAGCGCCAACCCGGACTGGCTGGCAGAGCTGGAAAGCGCGCCGCCGCAGGCTGACGAGTGGCGGCATTATGCTGGCTGGCTGCAAGCCGCGCTGGCAGAGGTGGCGGATGAAGCCACGCTGATGCGCGTTCTGCGTCAGTTCCGCCGCCGGGTGATGGTGCGCATTGCCTGGGCGCAGGCGCTGGAGCTGGTGAGCGAAGAGAGCACCTTGCAGCAGTTGAGCGAGCTGGCGCAGACGCTGATTATCGCCGCGCGGGACTGGCTCTACGCCGCCTGCTGTAAAGAGTGGGGCACGCCGTGCAGCGAAGAAGGGGTTCCGCAGCCGCTGTTGATTCTGGGGATGGGGAAGCTGGGCGGTTGCGAGCTGAACTTCTCTTCGGATATCGACCTGATTTTTGCCTGGCCGGAGAACGGCTCCACGCGCGGCGGTCGCCGCGAGCTGGACAACGCCCAGTTCTTCACCCGGCTGGGGCAACGGCTGATTAAGGCGCTGGATCAGCCCACGCAGGACGGCTTTGTCTACCGCGTGGACATGCGCCTGCGCCCGTTTGGCGACAGCGGTCCGCTGGTGCTGAGCTTTGCCGCGCTGGAGGATTATTACCAGGAGCAGGGCCGCGACTGGGAGCGCTACGCGATGGTGAAAGCGCGGATCATGGGCGACAGCGATGACGCTTACGCCAACGAGCTGCGCGCCATGCTTCGCCCGTTCGTATTCCGCCGCTACATCGACTTCAGCGTGATCCAGTCCCTGCGAAACATGAAAGGAATGATTGCCCGCGAGGTGCGCCGCCGTGGCCTGAAGGACAACATCAAGCTCGGCGCAGGCGGTATTCGTGAAATCGAATTTATCGTGCAGGTCTTCCAGCTGATACGCGGCGGGCGTGAGCCCTCTTTGCAGTCCCGCTCGCTGCTGCCGACGCTGAGCGCTATCGACCGGCTGCATCTGCTGCCGGAAGGCGACGCGCAAACGCTTCGTGAGTCTTACCTGTTCCTGCGTCGTCTGGAAAATCTGCTGCAAAGCATCAACGACGAACAGACCCAGACGTTACCGGGTGATGAGCTGAACCGGGCGCGTCTGGCCTGGGGCATGCGCGTGGAGGACTGGGCAACGCTGATCGAAAAGCTGGACGCTCACATGGCGGGCGTGCGCCGTATCTTTAACGATCTGATCGGCGATGACGAAAGCGAATCGCAGGACGACGCGCTCTCCGAACACTGGCGCGAGCTGTGGCAGGACGCGCTCCAGGAAGATGACACCACGCCGGTGCTGGCGCACCTAAGCGACGATGCCCGCCATCGCGTGGTGGCGTTAATCGCCGACTTTCGCCTCGAACTGAACAAGCGCGCCATTGGCCCGCGCGGTCGTCAGGTGCTGGATCACCTGATGCCGCATCTGCTGAGCGACGTCTGCTCCCGCGAGGATGCGCCGGTACCGCTGTCGCGCATGATGCCGCTCCTGAGCGGGATCGTCACGCGTACCACCTACCTTGAGCTGCTGAGCGAGTTTCCCGCCGCGCTCAAGCACCTGATTTCCCTCTGCGCCGCCTCGCCGATGGTGGCCAACAAGCTGGCGCGATATCCGCTGCTGCTGGACGAGCTGCTCGATCCAAATACGCTTTATCAGCCGACGGCGACGGACGCCTACCGCGACGAGCTGCGCCAGTATCTGCTGCGCGTGCCGGAGGAGGACGAAGAGCAGCAGCTTGAGGCGCTGCGTCAGTTCAAGCAGGCGCAGATGCTGCGCGTGGCGGCGGCAGATATCGCCGGTACGCTGCCGGTGATGAAAGTGAGCGATCACTTAACCTGGCTTGCGGAAGCGATTATCGACGCGGTGGTGCATCAGGCGTGGGTGCAGATGGTGGCGCGCTACGGCCAGCCGAAGCACCTTGCTGACCGCGAGGGGCGCGGTTTTGCGGTGGTGGGTTACGGAAAGCTGGGCGGATGGGAGCTGGGCTACAGCTCCGATCTGGATTTGATTTTCCTGCACGACTGTCCGGCAGACGTGATGACCGACGGCGAGCGCGAAATCGACGGGCGGCAGTTCTACCTGCGCCTGGCCCAGCGCATTATGCACCTGTTCAGCACCCGCACCTCGTCCGGTATTCTGTATGAAGTGGATGCGCGCCTGCGCCCGTCCGGCGCGGCAGGCATGCTGGTCACCTCGACGGACGCTTTTGCCGACTATCAGAAGAACGAAGCCTGGACGTGGGAGCATCAGGCGCTGGTGCGCGCCCGCGTGGTGTACGGCGATCCGCAGCTCAAAACGCAGTTTGATGCAATTCGCAAGACGATCATGACGACCCCGCGCGAGGGCAGCACGCTGCAAACCGAGGTGCGGGAGATGCGTGAGAAGATGCGCGCGCACCTTGGCAACAAACATCGCGATCGCTTTGATATCAAGGCCGATGAAGGCGGCATTACCGATATTGAATTTATCACGCAGTACCTGGTGCTGCTGCACGCGCACGATAAGCCGAAGCTGACCCGCTGGTCGGATAACGTGCGCATTCTGGAACTGCTGGCGCAAAACGACATCATGGACGAGCAGGAGGCGCAGGCCCTAACCCGTGCCTATACCACGCTGCGCGACGCGCTGCACCACCTGGCGCTGCAGGAGCAGCCGGGCCATGTGGCGCTGGACTGTTTCGCCGAAGAACGCGCGCAGGTGACCGCCAGCTGGCAGAAGTGGCTGGTGGAACCGTGCGTAACAAAACAAGTGTGATATTATCGCGCGCAAATTGTGAATCTTTCTGGAGTCAGGAATGAAAGTAACACTGCCAGAGTTTGAACGTGCTGGGGTTATGGTTGTCGGTGATGTGATGCTGGATCGCTACTGGTATGGGCCGACCAGCCGTATCTCACCGGAAGCGCCGGTGCCGGTGGTTAAGGTCGATACCATTGAAGAGCGTCCGGGCGGCGCGGCAAACGTGGCGATGAACATTGCCTCTCTGGGCGCGCAGTCGCGTCTGGTGGGCCTGACCGGCATCGACGATGCGGCGCGCGCGCTGAGCCAGTCGCTGGCGGACGTGAACGTGAAGTGCGACTTCGTTTCGGTTCCGACGCACCCGACCATCACCAAGCTGCGCGTGCTGTCGCGTAACCAGCAGCTGATCCGCCTCGACTTCGAAGAAGGTTTCGAGGGCGTCGATCCTGAGCCGCTGCACGAGCGCATCAGCCAGGCGCTGGGCCATATCGGCGCGCTGGTGCTGTCGGACTACGCCAAAGGCGCGCTGGCCAGCGTGCAGACGATGATCCAGCTGGCGCGTAAAGCCGGCGTACCCGTACTGATCGACCCTAAAGGCACCGACTTTGAGCGCTATCGCGGCGCAACGCTGCTGACGCCAAACCTCTCCGAGTTTGAAGCGGTGGCGGGCAAGTGCAAAACCGAGGAAGAGCTGGTTGAGCGCGGGATGAAGATTATCGCTGACTTTGAGCTGTCCGCGCTGCTGGTGACCCGCTCCGAGCAGGGCATGACGCTGCTCCAGCCGGGCAAAGCGCCGCTGCATATGCCAACCCAGGCGCAGGAAGTGTACGACGTGACCGGTGCCGGTGACACGGTGATCGGCGTGCTGGCGGCGACGCTGGCCGCGGGTAACGCTCTGGAAGAAGCGTGTTACTTCGCGAACGCCGCGGCGGGCGTGGTGGTTGGCAAGCTCGGGACCTCTACCGTTTCGCCAATCGAGCTGGAAAACGCGGTGCGAGGCCGTGCCGATACCGGCTTTGGCGTCATGACCGAAGAAGAGCTGAAGGTGGCCGTTGCCGCCGCGCGTAAACGCGGTGAAAAAGTGGTGATGACCAACGGCGTATTCGACATTCTGCACGCGGGCCACGTCTCTTATCTGGCGAACGCGCGCAAGCTGGGCGATCGCCTGATCGTGGCGGTTAACAGCGATGCCTCAACCAAACGTCTGAAAGGCGAAACGCGTCCGGTGAACCCGCTGGAGCAGCGCATGATAGTGCTTGGCGCGCTGGAAGCGGTGGACTGGGTTGTGCCGTTTGAAGAAGACACGCCGCAGCGCCTGATTGCCGGGATCCTGCCAGACCTGCTGGTAAAAGGTGGGGATTACAAACCAGAGCAAATCGCGGGGAGCGAAGAGGTCTGGGCAAACGGCGGTGAGGTGATGGTGCTCAACTTTGAGGACGGGTGTTCAACCACCAACATCATCAAAAAGATCCAGAAAGACAGCCAGTAAAAAACGGGCCGGTTGGCCCGTTTTTTTTCACCCTCTCCCCGTGGGAGAGGGCTGGGGTGAGGGCATCAGGCCGCACTTACTCCTGGTCATCCACCGGTGGAATGGCCGGTGCCGGCTTCACTTCTTCCGGCGAATTACGGTTTTCCAGCTCGCTCAGACGCTGTTCCAGCAGCGCCAGCTTCTCACGGGTGCGCAGCAGAACCTGGGTCTGCACGTCAAACTCTTCACGGCTAACTAAATCAAGGCGAACCAGCTGCGCCTGCAGCGTCTGGCGGATTTTCTTCTCAACGTCATCACCAAATTCACGAATGCCCTTCGGCATGGACTCATGAACCTGACGCGCGATCTGCTCAATTTTCTTTGGGTCAATCATAATGGCTTCCCTTGATAAGTCGGTGTTGATGAACATTGTAGCGCGTCCTGCCCGGGGTAAACAAAATTGTTTGAAGCTTATGCATTGCCCAGGTTAATCAATAGCGTTATAGTTATCTCGCTTATTCTCAGGGCGGGGCGAAATTCCCCACCGGCGGTAAATCAGCGTGACGCTGAAAGCCCGCGAGCGCTTTGGGTGAACACTCAAAGGTCAGCAGATCCGGTGTAATTCCGGGGCCGACGGTTAAAGTCCGGATGGGAGAGAGTAACGATCCAGTCGGGCATGGCCCGCTCACGTTATTTTTTTGCCGCTTGTACGGCGCTCCTAAGACTGCCCTGATTCTGGTAACCATATTGTTAATGAGGTTTTTTTACCATGAATCAGACGCTACTTTCCTCTTTTGGCACTTCAACTGAACGTGTTGAACACGCACTGGATGCACTGCGCGAAGGCCGCGGTGTGATGGTGCTTGACGATGAACACCGTGAAAACGAAGGCGACATGATTTTTGCCGCCGAAAACATGACCGTTGAGCAGATGGCGCTGACCATCCGTCACGGTAGCGGCATCGTATGCCTGTGTATTACCGAAGACCGTCGCCAGCAGCTCGATCTGCCGATGATGGTCGAAAACAACACCAGCGCCTTTGGTACCGGCTTTACCGTGACCATTGAAGCCGCGCACGGCGTGACTACCGGCGTGTCGGCGGCTGACCGTCTGACTACCGTACGTGCAGCGATCGCCGATGGGGCGAAACCCTCCGACCTGCACCGCCCGGGCCACGTCTTCCCGCTGCGCGCGCAGCCGGGCGGCGTGCTTACCCGTGGTGGTCATACTGAAGCGACCATCGATCTGGTGACGCTGGCTGGCTTCAAGCCGGCGGGCGTGCTGTGCGAGCTGACCAACGATGATGGCACCATGGCGCGCGCGCCGGAGTGCATCACCTTTGCGCGTCTGCACAATATGCCGGTGGTGACGATTGAAGATCTGGTGGAGTATCGCCAGGCGCACGAGCGCAAAGCCAGCTGAAATTGCTGATGTAAAAAAGCCGGGGAAACCCGGCTTTTTTGTTTTTAGTGGTAGTTAATTTTGAACAGCACGACGGTTTCAAGCGGGCCTGATTCAATGCGCGAGCCTTCGGCATGAGAAAGCTCAGCGGTGTAGTGCGTCTCAAAATGCAGCACTGAGCCGGTAAAATCGGCATATTCGTCATACTGGTTAAAGGCGTAGGGCTGCGTGCCGTTGAGAATACGCAGCTTTAAGCCGTTGCCGATCAGCAGCGCGGTATCGTTGGCCGTGAGTTCGTTATCGGTATAGAACGACGAGTCGATCTTAAAGCCGTCTGAACACTGCGCGTCCTGCATTTTGCTGGTTTTAACCGTGAACGTTCGCGTACGCGTTCCCTTGTTCACAATATCGCGCGCGCTGAAGGTGCCAAAATCAATCTCCTGATTTTCAGGGTAAATGCTGAACGTTGCCCCGCAGTCCAGAACCTTGATATTTTCCAGCCCGTTGATGTGGTATTTGAGGTTTTTCGCATCCCAAAGGGCATTTACGCCGCCTTTGCCGTCAAACTGCACGACGATATAATCCCCAAGCGTGCTGACGTAACCCTGAGGCGGTATCGCTTTGAGCTTAACGTAGAGCCTGAAGCGCGCTGCAAAGGTGCGTGAGGTATGGACGTCCGACGCGTTTCCTGAACAGATGTTCTTCTCCCAGCCCATCGCCTTAAGCTGTTCAGCTGAGTATTTGCTCAGGCTATTGTTATCCAGACACTGGCCGGTATCCACGCCGAAGGTGTGTCCGGTGGCATCGTAATCTGCCCCCTCGTAGGTGACGCCCAGCTCATAGTAAGGATCTGATACCGACGGGTAAGGATTCACCCAGGCGAACACGTTTTCGTTCTCATGGTTTGAGGCGGTATTCCTGTCGCAGTAAACCGGGATCTTTATATCGCTGGATTCCCAGATTTTTTGCCCGACTTTTGCGTTGCTGGGGATCGAAAATTCCGACACCGTTTTGGTTTGCTCGACCGGACCGTTTTGCGTGCCCAGGTAACAGTTCAGGGCGAGGGCATGCTTAAGCGGCAACATCATCAGCAGCAGAAAGAAAAGCTTAACAGGATGTCGCATGTTGCCCTGCCTTGCGCGGCGTCAGCGCGCACCGGGTTGACCGTGAACAGGTCAGATCGACCTTGCGTAGCGCACCGTAATCATCAATGTAACCAATGCTGTAGCCGCTCCCTTCCGGTTCACTTAGCGTGAGGGTGCGGGTGTCGAATGGGCTAATCATCAGGCTATCGAATCCCGGGAGCATGGTTTTTCCGTTGTTGCTCAGCCAGGCCAGGGTGATGAAATAGGGCGTGGGGTTTTTCAGCGTCATGGTTTTGCCCGCCACAGTCACCGCCAGCCGCATTTCCGCATCGTCACCCGCCTTCTTGCGGATGGCTTCTGGTCGCCAGAACAGCTTGATGCGGCTCTGCATGGCCACCTGCATGACGCTGCGCGCTTCTTTCGGGCTTGCGCTTTTGGGCGGAACCTCACGCAGGTTGAAAAAGAACAGCGTCTCGCGATCGCCGGGAAGCTGCTGCGCCGCGGGCTGCCTGACGATCCGCACCTGTGACGACGTGCCGGGCTCAAGGCGCTGGATGGGCGGCAGGGCCATAAAATGGCTGTCTTCTTTGCGTCCGTCCGCATCCTCCACCCAGGCGAGGGCAAGGTAGGGGAGCGATTTGCTCTGATTCTCGATGGTCACACTGCTGGCCTTATCGCTTTCCGGGAAAACAATGCGCGTCCGATCGAGGTTAACGGCGGCGTGCGAGAAGCCGAAGCTGCAAATACAAAGTGCTGCAAATAACGTTTTTGATTTCATAGTGATAACTCACTGGCAGGGCAGGATGAGCTGCGTAACGTTTTCCAGGGTGGCTGGCAGGGAGAAATGGCACCGCTGGCTATCTCCCCACGTGACCGTAAAGTGTTGTCCGGCTTTTACCGCGCCCAGCCAGATATGTCCGTCCTGCGCGACAATCCCCATCTCCTGCCCCGAATCACGTTGACGAACCAGCGCACCAAGCGGCGGCGCGCCGGTAGCGGTGTGCAATACCCCAACCACGTCCTGCCCCTGGCGGGTGGCAATCAATCGATAGCCTATTGCCCCCTCGGTCCAGGCAGAGCGGAGCACGCGGTTATCAACGTCTACGCCCTCCGGCAGGCTGTTCAGATTGACCTGCACGCTGGCGGGTATATAGCTGGAAAAGGCGGGCAGCACGCCGATGCCAAACGCATTTGTGGTATCGCGTGACTGGTTTAGCGGGATGTTGCCGATACCTTCCGTACTGACCATCACGCGCGGCTCGTTGCCATAGCTTCGTCGGTGAAAGGCCGCTCCCTGAGCGGTTGCGGTGAACGAACCGTTCCAGCTCGCACTGACCGAACGGTATTTACTGGCCTTATAGCTGCCTGAAAGGTTCAGGTCACCCGTTCCGGCATAATGCTGGTAGTTAGCGCTCACTTGCGCACCGGCATCGGGTGCTTCACTCTCGGTTCCTGCGGAGATTCCCCAGGTGTTGTTCCTGTCAGAGGAGTCATACCAGGAGAGCGTCTGGCGCATGCTGTCGTTGTGCCGCACGTCGTAATTAAGACGACGATCCGAATCGAGAGGAACGCTGAGCGAAACGTAGATCTGCGTATCATCGCTTTGATCCGGGTAGTGCGTTTTACTCCACGAAGCCGTTACGCCAAGGTTTTTCCAGCGGCCAAGATCGAAGTTATAGCCTGCCGTCAGGGTGCCCGTCGTGGACGCTTCTCTGTCCCACCAGGTCTGGCGCAGAATGCCGAGGTAGAGGTTAAGCGACAGGGCAGGAATATACTGGCTGGCGGTGATGCTGAAGGTCTGCTTCTCCGTTTCTGCGTCGTCCTGGTCTTGTTCAAGATAGCGGGCGTAGCTGAGATAGCGGCTGTCGGAATAGCGGTAGCTGGCAAGCGTAAGCTGGCTGCCGGTGGTATCGAAGCGTTTGCTGTAGTTGATTCGGTAACTGTATCCGGTCCGCTTATCCTCCCCGAGCCGCCGGCTGGTGGCCTGGGTGACATCTAACGACAGCGCTCCAAGCCAGTCCATGTTTTGCCCTATACCCGCCGCCAGCGCGCGATAGTCACTGCCGCTGCTGAGCAAGCCGCCGTAAAGAGACGTCCGGGAAAGCATACCCCAGGAGAATTCGCTGCTTAAAAAAGCCTCGCTTTCTACGCTGTGCGAGCTGTCCTGACGGGCTTTCCCGCCCGCGACCTTATAGCGAACCTGGCCTTTACGCGTCAGGAAAGGGACCGAAGCGGCTGAAACCTGAAAGGTGCTAAAGCGGCCGTCTTCTTCAGTGACGTTGACGTCGAGGGTGCCCTGCACCGATTGGTTAATATCCTGGATAACGAACGGGCCGGGTGGGACCCTGGTCTGGTAGATGATCCTGCCAGCCTGGCTGACCGTCACGGTCGCGTTGGTTTGCGCGATACCGGATACCTGGGGCGCATAGCCGCGCAGCGACCAGGGCAGCATACGTTCATCGCTGATAAGCGAGGCGCCCGTATAGGAAAAACTATCGAAAATATCGGACTGGAAATCAGATTCACCCAGCGTCAGCTTTGATCCGAGCGTGGGTAGCGGACGAAAAATGTAAGCGCGGGATAAGCGCCCCTCGCTCTGCGAACCATCATCCGTTCTATTGAACGCGTACTGGTAATCCCCGCGCAGGCGCCAGGCGCCCAGGTTAGCCCCGGCAGTACCGTAGGTGTTGAGGCTATCGCTGGCCGTACCCTCGTCAGGCTGGTAGCGGCTGGCAAAAAGGTTGTAATCCAGCAGCGCGCCGGAGACGCCGTTGTCCCAGGTGGCTGGCGGCATCCAGTTGGTGGCGCGATACTGTAGCCAGGCCTGAGGCAGGGTTATCTCCAGCGTTTGGGTTGCCTGGATAAACGCGAAGTGAACCTGTGATAAGCCGCTAAAATCGACGCAGCCTGCTTTATCAGGTAGCGTACTGCGGATCTTGTCGTCCAGGCCGAAGGTATCTGCCAGCGCTGCCGGAATACACGCTTCCGTGGTTTCGCCTTTACGCCTCCAGGCTAATTGCCAGCCGTTCGCAAGGGGCGTGTTATTTACCGAAACAGTAACAAAATAGTTTCCCGGTGCGACGTGGTTCTTATCATTAAACTGTGAAATATCAATATTACCGCGCTGGTCTTTATCGATTGCGTTAATGTTAAACTCAACGGCGGGCAGAGGGGAGGAGATAAGAAAGCCTGCGATGATCATTCCGGGTGAACTGTATTTCATCATTCAGCTCTCAAATAAAATAGCGTCAATGGCTGGCAAATATATTGCCAGCCGAAATAGAACTAACGATATTTGCTTATTTGTACAGCAATACATAATTCGCGGTTGATTCAACCTGACCGGCCGTTGCCGTTTTACCGCTGACCGTTTCCATCTGTGCTTTAAAGTGCAGCGTCTGAGTGGAGGAACCTGCCGAGAGGTCAACGCTGTTTGCGGAGCCCAGAGTGATTGGTGACTCCGCGTTATCCAGTAAACGAACGCCGACGTTCTGCGCGCCCCCTGCATAGGTGTTGCTCATCAGGCTGGTATCGGTGCCGTCGGTTGCGGTGCTGCTGAAGGTCACTTCCACTTTAGAGACGGGTGTTGCCGTTTCGTCTCCAGCGTCAAGCTGGCAGTTTTCCAGATTGATATCAACCGGTACCGCCGAAGATTTTTTATTCGCATTCATCATCGCCGTTGTGACCTGGCCGAGCTCGATCTCTTTATCAATACTGTCTGGTGCAATATTGCATGGTGCGTCAATAATAACGCCCTTAAAGGTGATTTTACCGGAGCCCTGATCGCTTGCCAGCGCGGTGCCGGCGATTAAAGAGGTTAACGCAACCGCCAGGAGTGCTTTTGAAATATTTGGCATGAAATATCCTTTTTCTAAATAAGATTGGTGAAGTATTTAAGGTCGAGGCGGGCGCATTCTAAGACTAATTGTAACAATCCGTGATTAATAAAAATTTAAAGTCTAATTAAGTTTTTATTTATTAATTATTGAAGTGAATAGCTTATGAATAACAAGAGAAAGGCGAGGGGATAAGTAACCGAAGCATCAGACGCGGTTGGTCTGCTTTTTGATCGTTTATATATGGTTAACGTCGCTAATAATATCTTTTCTGAATAACCCGACAGTAACGCCTTTGCCAGTTTTGCGCGTTAGCTCACTCTTATAATAGTGGGTCCGCGTCGTGCTTTATATTATTAATAATGATAGCCGGAGAGCACCATACGCTATAAAAATGGCGCTCCCTCAAAAAGGGAGCGCCATTGTTCAGCCAAGACCTGCCGTTTGCAGCAACACCAGGCTTAAACCCATCACCGACATGCCGCAGAGCACCCCGTAGCTCGGGTTGTTGTTGGGGTCGATCTCTTTTGCCAGCGGCATCAGTTCATCTACCGACAGGGCGACCATGATCCCCGCCACGGCCGCCATAATCGCCGCCATCACGACCGGGGATACGAGGCTACCGAGGATCAGCCACGCCAGCACGCCGCCGAGTATTTCCGCCATCCCGGAGATACCCGCCCAGAAGACGGCCGTACGCTTTGAGCCGGTCGCGGCATAAACCGGCCCGGCTACGGCAAGTCCTTCAGGAATATTGTGCAAGGCAACGGCCAGCGCGACGCCAAAACCCATCTCCAGATTGCTGCTGGCCGTAACATACGTGGCGACGCCTTCCGGGAAGTTATGCAGGCTGATGCCCAGCGTCAGCAGAATAGCGGTGCGTTTGATATTGCCGGGTATTGGGGCAACGCTTTTCTGCATCAAATCCTGAGGGTGCGCGTGCGGCAGCATGCGGTCGAGCGCAAAATAGCCCAGCAGCCCGGCAATGAACATGCCGTAGCCCAGCACCGGGGACATTCCCTCGGTGTGAAGTGCGGCGGGCAGCATCTCCATCAGCGAAATAAGCAGCATGATCCCGGCGGCGAAGCCCAGCGAGAAGGCCAGCACGCGATTAGACGGTTTTTGCCCGAGCACGCCGAGGAACGCCCCGATAAAGGTCGCGGCGCCCGCGAGTATGGTCAAAATCAAGGGTACTGACATGCACTCTCCTTAAGCTGTTTCTGACATTCAAATTTCCTGATGATGATCTTCACGGTTATCTGCGTTCATCTTCACCTGAATGCGCGTAATGTAGAACCATCAAACTGACACCTCCTCTAAGGATATCACCATGTCTTCTTCTCGTATGCCAGCACTGTTTTTAGGCCACGGCAGCCCAATGAACGTTCTGGAAGATAACGTCTATACCCGCGCCTGGCGTCATCTGGGTGAGACGTTGCCGCGTCCGAAGGCGATTGTGGTGGTGTCCGCGCACTGGTTTACCCGCGGCACCGGCGTGACGGCCATGGAAACGCCGAAAACTATCCATGATTTTGGCGGCTTCCCGCAGGCGCTGTATGACATGCATTACCCGGCTCCCGGCTCTCCTGAGCTGGCGCAGCAGCTGGTCGATCTGCTGGCGCCTGTTCCGGTAGCGCTGGATAAGGAAGCCTGGGGCTTTGACCACGGCTCGTGGGGCGTGCTGATGAAAATGTATCCGGATGCCGATATCCCGATGGTGCAGCTGAGTCTCGACAGCACGAGGCCTGCTGCCTGGCACATGGAGATGGGCCGTAAGCTGGCTTCGCTTCGTGATGAGGGCGTCATGCTGGTTGCCAGCGGTAACGTGGTACACAACCTGCGCACGGTACGCTGGCACGGTGAAAAAACCCCGTATCCGTGGGCGACATCCTTTAATAACTACGTGAAAGACAACCTGACCAGGCAGGGGCCGGACGAGCGGCACCCGCTGGTGAACTATCTGGATCACGAAGGCGGTTCGCTCTCTAACCCAACGCCGGAACACTTCCTGCCGCTGCTGTACGTGCTGGGCGCGTGGGATGGTCAGGAGCCGGTTACGATCCCGATCGACGGAATAGAGATGGGAAGCTTGAGCATGCTGTCGGTGCAGGTGGGGTAATAAAAGTAAAACGGCAACCTGAGGTTGCCGTTTTTAGCGTTGGCGCCCTCTCCCGTGGGAGAGGGCAACAGGCTGCACGCTACTCCACAAAAATATGCGGATAGAACCGTGACAGGTCCTGCGTAATCAAGGCGCGATCTTCGCGAATGCCAATCCCGGCAGGCTTATCGTTAATCAGCCAGCTGCCGATCAGCGTATAGCTGTCGCCAAACTTCGGCAGCTGATAAAACGCCTGGACGATCATCCCTTCTTCACCGTACGGCCCTTCAACCGCTTCCAGCGTTTTACCGTTTTCGATAATCGATACGTTCGCCCCTTCGCGGGAGAAGATCGGCTTAACGACGTATTTCTCCATCGGCGGGAAATCATCTTCGGCAAAGTACGCAGGCAGCAGGTTCGGGTGGTTCGGGAACATCTCCCACAGCATCGGCAGCAGGGCCTTGTTGGAGATAATGCTCTTCCATGCCGGCTCCAGCCAGCGGACGCCAGCATCTTCCAGCTTGGTGGAGAACATCTCGCGCAGCATATATTCCCACGGATACAGCTTGAACAGGTTGCTGATCACCTGATCCTGCATGTCCGTAAACTGGCCTTTTTCACCCAAACCGATGTCTTCGATATAGAGGAATTCCGTCGCCACTTCCGCTTCGGCCGCGCAGTCCTGCAAATACTGAACCGTACCGCGATCTTCTTCGGTATCGCGGCAGCAGGCGAGGTGCAGCAGGTTAAAACCGTGCTGTTCGCGCAGTTCGGCGAAACGCGCAATCAGCTTTTCCTGCAGGCTGTTGAACTGGTCGCTGCCTTCCGGCAGGTTTCCGGCGTTCGCCTGATCTTCCAGCCAGATCCACTGGAAAAACGCGGCTTCGTACAGGGAGGTTGGCGTATCCGCGTTGTTCTCGAGAAGCTTCGGTTCACCCACGCCATCCCAGGCCAGATCGAGGCGAGAGTAGAGCGAAGGCTGATTCGTTTTCCACGATTGACGGACAAAGCTCCAGGTGTGCTTCGGAATGCGGAATTTGGTCATCAGCGCATCGCTGTCGATGACTTTCTCAACCACCTTCAGGCACATCTGGTGCAGCTCAGCGGTCACGTCTTCAAGCTTTTCAACCTGAGCAAGCGTGAGCCTGTAGTAAGCATCTTCACACCAGTACGGCTCGCCGTACATGGTGTGGAAGTTAAAGCCGTATTCGGTAGCCTTTTCGCGCCAGTCCGGGCGCTCGACAATACTGACTCGTTCCATGATCAGCCGCCCATTGAGCGAGTCGAAGAGCCGGTCGCGCTACGCTGCATGGTGGTTTGTTTGGCAACAGACTCGCCGAAGCCGCCGCGGGTAATGGTGCTGGTGGTTGCAGGTTTCGGCGCCATGGCGGTTTTCGGTACGGTCATGGTACGGCCTGGCGTTGCGGCACCGTAACCCTTGCCGGTGGCATCGGTATATTTACCGTACGCCGGGCTGTTCGGGTTTTTGGAGCTGAACAGCGGCTGCTGCTGGTAGCCCGCGCCGCCGCTCATCAGGCGGCCCATCATATAGCCCGCCATCAGCGGCATCCAGAAGCTGCCGCTGGACTGCGCCTGCGCCTGGTTTTCCGGTGCCATACCCGCCTGAGCCGGTGCCTGCTGGCACTGGCCTTCACCGAATTCAGCTACACAGTCTTCGCGTGAGGCGTATTTTGGCGCGGTACGTTCCGCTTCTTTCAGGGCGTTGTTGTAGGCCGTTGTACATTCGGCGGCTTTACCGGTTGCGCTCGCGCAGTCGTCGGCGTTTTGATACAGCGAAACCGTTTCGTCGCTTTGCTCACAGCCTGCCAGCATAAAGACGGCGGTGACCGCCAGCGCGACAGGCGTCAGGTGGCGTGCGTTCCAGCTTTTGCGGAACGACGCGTGATTCATCGTTTTTGTCCGTTTCATAATTGTCTTCCAGGACCCAGTGGTAATAACGCTCAGGATAGAGGATGACTGGTTGAAAATGAAGCGAGGAGGGGCGGAAACAGGGAGATCTTTACGTTGGCTTACGTTCGGAGGGGATTTATGTGCTCCCTCTCCCACAGGGAGAGGGCAGGGGTGAGGGCATCAGGCCGCAGTGGGCCTGATGACACTCTTAGTTACGGAACGGATTGCTACCGCTGCTGGCAGGTGCGGTGCTGCGCGCTGCCGCCGGCTGCGCAACTGGCGCGCTGCTGTTAGCGGTGAAATTATCAACGGCGGCATCCTGCTGCGGATTTTCCGGCGCGACGCTTTCAGGCGACGTGGAAACCGGTTTGCCCAGCGTGCTGTTCAGCATTTGCAGATCCTGCTCGTTCAGCGTACCCAGCGCCTGCTTGATGTTCAGCTGGTTAATCAGGTACTGGTAACGCGCGCTGGAGAGCTGCTGTTTCGCGTTGTACAGCGTGGTCGTTGCGTCTAACACATCAACGATAGTACGCGTACCGACGGAGTAACCCGCTTCCATCGCGTCCAGAGAGCTTTGCGCAGAGACAACGGCCTGTTTGTAGGCGTTGATGCTGCTGATGGACGCGTTCACGTTGTTGAAGGAAGAACGCACGGTCTGGACCACGTTGCGGTGCGCGCTTTCAAGCTGCTCGCTCGCGCCTACGAAGTTGTACTGTGCCTGCTTAACCTGAGAGTTAACCATCCCGCCCTGGTACAGCGGCAGAGAGAAGCTCAGGCCAACTTTGTTCTGGCCCATGTTGTTGTCGTCATACTGGGCTGTGTTGGTTTTAGAACCGCTGTAGCTGGTATCCGATACGCCGGTAGAGGCGCTCAGGCTCAGGGTTGGCAGGTGACCGTCCTGTGCAAGACGGATCTGCTCGCGCGCCAGGTCCTGGCTCAGGCGTGCCTGCAGCAAGGTCAGGTTACGGTTTTCCGCCTCTTTCAGCAGGGCGTTAACCGCCTGCGGCTTGTCCGTTTTGAAGCTGTCCACGTTCAGAGAGGCCAGTTCAGGATAGTAGTTACCGGTGACCTGACGCAGTGATTCCAGCGCGTTGTCGAGGTTGTTACGTGCGGTCACTTCGTTTGCCAGTACGGTATCGTACTGTGAACGGGCGTTCTGTACGTCAGTGATGGCGACCAGGCCCACGTTGAAGCGCTGGGTGGTTTGATCTAACTGACGATAAATCGCCTGTTTCTGCGCTTCGGTGTAGGAGAGGGCGTCAATCGCGCTCAGTACGTTGAAGTAGGCGGTCGCGGTATTCAGGATCAGCGTCTGCTGATCGGTCTGATAGGTCACATCCTGGATGCCCGCGCTCTTTTCCTGCAAGCTCAGCTCACGCCATTTGGACATGTCGAACAGGGTTTGCGTTAACTGTAAAGAGGCGCTGGTGGCGTTCGAGTTGATGCCGTTATTATCGCGAAAACCGTTAGTGTAGGTATAATCTGCACCTAAGCCCAGCTGCGGCAGCAGTGGACTACGTGCTTCGTTAATTTTTTCAAACGCAGCATCACGATCGGCCGCTGATTTACGTAAATCAGGGTTGCCCAGACGTGCCTGCTGGTAGACCTGTAACAGGTTCTCTGCCTGGCTCATTGCACTGAAGCCCGTCAGGCTCAGGCCGATAAGGATGGGGAGCAATTTCTTCATTTGCATTCCTTGTTGTGAAGCAGTATTAGCGCTGATCTAATTAAAAATAATTGCCGATTCTAACAGAATCATCCACACCAAAAGGTTGGCGTAACGTGCCATCTGGCGGTAATTTGCTCCAATCTACCATATAGCCATACAAACGGCAGCCAAACAGCCTTGAAATTCACAATTTCATCACCATTGCTACCAGGACTCGACCGATGCAAAAACCAGAAAACGTGCCTGTCACCTTCGCCAAAAACGATGTAGAAATTATTGCACGAGAAACGCTTTATAGCGGTTTTTTTTCAATGGAACTTTACCGTTTCAGGCATCGCCTGTTTAACGGTGAAATGAGCGGTGAAATCAAACGCGAAATATTTGAGCGCGGGCATGCGGCAGTCTTGCTACCCTTTGACCCAGTGCGTGATGAAGTCGTGCTGGTCGAGCAGGTCCGTATTGCGGCGTATGATACCAGCGAAACCCCGTGGTTGCTGGAGATGGTGGCCGGGATGATCGAGGAAGGCGAGTCGGTCGAAGACGTCGCCCGCCGCGAGGCGCTGGAAGAGGCGGGCCTGGTGGTCGGCCGCACGAAACCGGTGCTGAGCTATCTGGCAAGCCCGGGCGGGACAACGGAACGCACATCTATTATGGTGGGCGAAGTGGACGCCACGACAGCGGAAGGGATCCACGGTCTGGCAGATGAAAACGAAGATATTCGGGTTCATGTGGTAAGTCGGGAGCAGGCTTACCGGTGGGTAGAAGAGGGGAAAATCGACAACGCAGCGTCTGTCATCGCCCTGCAATGGCTACAGCTGCACTATCAGACTTTACGACACGAGTGGAAAAAATGAAGCGTTATACACCTGACTTCCCAGAAATGATGCGCCTGTGCGAAACCAATTTCGCACAGTTGCGCCGCCTGCTGCCGCGAAACGACGCACCCGGCGAAACGGTGAGCTATCAGGTGAGCAACGCCCGGTATCGGTTAACGATAACAGAATCAACGCGCTACACTACGCTGGTAGAGATTGAGCAAACGGCGCCGAGCATTAGCTACTGGAGCCTGCCGTCCATGACGGTGCGTCTTTATCACGATGCGATGGTCGCTGAAGTGTGTTCAAGTCAGCAGATCTTTCGCTTTAAAGCGCGGTATGATTATCCGAATAAAAAGTTGCATCAACGCGACGAAAAGCATCAAATTAACCAGTTTTTAGCCGACTGGCTAAGGTATTGTTTAGCACATGGAGCAATGGCGATTCCGGTTTGTTAGCATCATAAACCTACCTAAGGACACCATTTGGAAAGCCTGTTGAACCTGACTGTTGCTGGTGGGGCGCCAGTCAGGATATTACAAATCACCGACACCCACCTTTTTGCCGAAAAGCATGAGACGCTTCTGGGCGTGAACACCTGGGAGAGTTATCAGGCGGTTCTGGACGCGATCCATGCTGAAAATCGGCCATGCGATTTGATCGTCGCAACGGGCGATCTGGCGCAGGATCAATCCTCCGCAGCCTATCAGCATTTCGCTGAGGGGATTGCGAGCTTTAGCGTGCCTTGCGTCTGGCTACCGGGCAATCACGATTTTCAACCTGCGATGTACAGCTCGCTTCAGGACGCGGGGATTTCACCGGCTAAATGTGTCTTTGTAGGTGAGCAGTGGCAAATCCTGCTCCTCGACAGTCAGGTGTTTGGCGTTCCGCACGGTGAGTTGAGCGACTATCAGCTCGACTGGCTGGAGACAAAACTGGCCGCCGAACCGGATCGCAATACGCTGCTGTTACTGCACCATCATCCGCTCCCGGCGGGCTGTAGCTGGCTCGATCAGCACAGCTTGCGCAATTCTGCGGCGCTGGACAGCGTACTGGTAAAATTTCCGCGCTTGAAAAATCTGCTTTGTGGGCACATTCATCAGGAACAGGATCTCGACTGGAACGGTCGCCGCCTGCTCGCGACGCCATCCACCTGCGTGCAGTTTAAGCCCCACTGCGCTAACTTCACGCTGGACACCATCGCACCGGGCTGGCGCTGGCTGGAGCTGCATGCCGACGGCACGCTGACCACCGAAGTATGCCGTCTGGCCGGCGCGCAGTTCCGCCCGGATACCGCTTCAGAAGGCTATTGATGTCGACGCTTCTCTATCTGCACGGGTTCAACAGCTCTCCGCGCTCGGCGAAAGCGACGCAGCTTCGCGAGTGGCTGCATGCGCATCATCCCGACGTGGAGATGATTATTCCGCAGCTTCCCCCTTATCCGGCGGACGCGGCAGAAATGCTGGAATCGATTGTGCTTGAACACGGCGGCGAATCGTTTGGCGTTGTCGGGTCGTCCCTCGGCGGCTACTACGCCACCTGGCTGTCGCAATGCTTTATGTTGCCTGCTGTCGTCGTCAACCCGGCGGTCCGGCCATTTGAGCTGTTAAGGGACTTTCTTGGCGAAAACGAGAACCCCTACACCGGCCAACAATATGTGCTAGAGTCACGCCATATTTACGATCTCAAAGTTATGCAGGTCGACCCGCTTGAAGCGCCCGATCTTATCTGGCTGCTGCAACAGACGGGAGATGAAGTGCTGGATTACCGCCAGGCAGTGGCGTATTACGCATCCTGCCGCCAGACTGTAGAAGAGGGCGGAAACCATGCTTTCACGGGCTTTGAAGATCATTTCACCCAGATTGTCGATTTTCTTGGACTGCACAGCCACTGACAATCAATGCGAATTGCTAGCTTAAATCATGACGCAAACCTATAACGCTGATGCCATTGAGGTACTCACCGGGCTTGAGCCGGTTCGCCGCCGCCCGGGGATGTACACCGATACGACGCGCCCAAACCACCTGGGCCAGGAAGTAATAGATAACAGCGTGGACGAAGCGCTGGCAGGCCATGCCAAACGCGTCGACGTTATCCTGCACGCCGATCAGTCGCTGGAGGTCATCGACGACGGCCGCGGCATGCCCGTGGATATCCACCCGGAAGAGGGTGTACCCGCCGTTGAGCTGATCCTCTGCCGTCTGCACGCGGGCGGTAAGTTCTCCAACAAAAACTACCAGTTCTCCGGTGGTTTGCACGGCGTGGGGATCTCCGTGGTTAACGCCCTGTCGAAACGCGTGGAAGTCAACGTCCGCCGCGACGGCCAGGTGTATAACATCGCGTTCGAAAACGGCGAAAAGGTGCAGGAGTTGCAGGTTGTCGGGACGTGCGGCAAACGCAACACCGGCACCAGCGTCCACTTCTGGCCTGACGAAAGCTTCTTCGACAGCCCGCGCTTTTCCGTTTCTCGCCTGACGCACCTGCTGAAAGCCAAAGCGGTGCTGTGCCCGGGCGTGGAAATCACCTTTAAAGATCACGTTAACAACACCGAGCAGAGCTGGCGCTACGAGAAGGGTCTGAACGACTATCTGTGTGAAGCGGTAAACGGCCTGCCGACCCTGCCGGAAAAACCGTTCGTCGGGAATTTCGAAGGCGACACCGAAGCGGTGGACTGGGCGCTGCTGTGGCTGCCTGAAGGCGGCGAGCTGCTGACGGAAAGCTACGTCAACCTGATCCCGACCATGCTCGGCGGTACGCACGTGAACGGCCTGCGTCAGGGGCTGCTGGATGCCATGCGCGAGTTTTGCGAATACCGCAACATTCTGCCGCGCGGCGTGAAGCTGTCCGCAGAAGATATCTGGGACCGCTGCGCCTACGTGCTTTCCGTGAAGATGCAGGATCCGCAGTTTGCCGGTCAGACCAAAGAGCGCCTCTCGTCGCGCCAGTGCGCGGCGTTCGTCTCCGGCGTGGTGAAAGATGCGTTTACCCTGTGGCTGAACCAGAACGTTCAGGCGGCAGAAATGCTGGCTGAAATGGCCATCTCCAGCGCCCAGCGCCGTCTGCGTGCCGCGAAAAAAGTGGTGCGTAAAAAGCTCACCAGCGGCCCCGCGCTGCCGGGCAAGCTGGCGGACTGTACCGCGCAGGATCTCAACCGCACCGAGCTGTTCCTGGTGGAAGGGGACTCGGCGGGCGGATCGGCCAAGCAGGCGCGGGATCGTGAATATCAGGCGATCATGCCGCTCAAGGGTAAGATCCTTAACACCTGGGAAGTCTCGTCTGATGAAGTGCTGGCCTCGCAGGAGGTACACGATATCTCCGTTGCGATCGGCATCGATCCGGACAGCGAGGATCTGAGCCAGCTGCGCTACGGCAAGATCTGCATCCTCGCGGATGCGGACTCCGATGGTCTGCACATCGCCACGCTTCTCTGCGCGCTGTTCGTGAAGCACTTCCGCACCCTGGTGAAAAACGGTCACGTCCACGTGGCGCTTCCGCCGCTGTACCGTATCGACCTCGGCAAAGAGGTTTACTACGCGCTGACGGAAGAAGAGAAAGCGGGCGTGCTGGAGCAGCTTAAGCGCAAGAAGGGCAAACCGAACGTTCAGCGCTTTAAAGGGCTGGGCGAGATGAACCCGATGCAGCTGCGCGAAACGACGCTGGATCCGAATACCCGCCGCCTGGTACAGCTGACCATCAGCGATGAAGATGAACAGCAGACCAACGCCGTAATGGATATGCTGCTGGCCAAGAAACGTTCGGAAGACCGACGTAACTGGCTTCAGGAGAAAGGCGACATGGCGGATATTGAAGCCTGATAAACGCTTTGCGGATCTGTTTTTGTGCCCGGCGGCGCGACGCCTGCCGGGCCAAAAAAGCAGCTCAGCAAGATGAACGCTTTTTCCGGTACTGTAACGGCGTCTCGCCAATCCCCTTCTTAAACGCGCTGATAAACCACGTCACGTCAGAAAACCCCGCCCGGGATGCAATCTCGCGCACGCTTGCCTCGCTGTGCAGCAGCCACTCGCACGCCTTACGCAGCCGCAGCGTATTCAGGTAGTCGTGGATCTTTTCGCCCGTTTCCGCATGGAACTTTCGCGACACGTAGCTGCGTGATTTTCCCAGCTCCCCGGCCAGCGCATCCAGACGAAATTTCTCCTGATAATGCTCGTCGAGCCAGAACATCACCCGGCTGGCGATCCCCTGGCCGTTGCCCGGCTCGCCCTCGCTATCGTCAGGAAGCATCGCAAACAGGCTAATCAGCAGGCTGGCAATACTCTCGCCGTTCATCGGCGGCCTGTAGCAGCCAAACAGATGATCGATATGGTGATGGCAGTGGGCTAAATCGGCGACCCACGCCTCGCCGCCGCGGCGTGAAAGCCGCTCCAGCCGCTGCCGGGCCTGGGGAAAATCCCGCAGCACTTTCAGCACCGCGTGCCGATCGAGATGCACGATCGTGCGTCGGTAAATCGCCTCCGCCCGTTCGTCCACCATCACCTTATGCAGCGTAAACGGCGGGAAGAAAAACAGCCGTCCGGGGCGCATGGTGTAATGGCGATTATCAACAATCGCCACGCCAAAGCCCTCCTCCACGTAGAGGATCTCCAGACACTGATGCCAGTGATGGTAGCGTACAGTATTGGCAAACAGGCGGCTGAACGAGGCCACGGTATCGTTCAGGGTGATCGGTTCCAGAAGATCGGATGTCGGCGTGTCGCGCATAGTGCAATAAAACTCAACTTTTTCCCGTCTGACCGTCTTTATAAACCACCTTTTTAAATTTTCTCAACTGGAGGTTTATTCATCGTTCCTGCCTGTGACATGGCTAACATTTCTGGCCCGTACGGATTCACTATGCTTGGCCGCAGTTGATTACGAGGGCATGGCTATGTGCGCGGCAAACAAAGAAAAATCAAATCCGTTGTCTTCCCGCCGGGATGTGGTGGCGTCGTTGAATGTGCTTCTGGAAGCGCTGGATAAACAATTTCCGGCAAACCGATCACGATTCTCGCTGGGCGATACCTGTGCCCACTACGCAACGGACGTTGCGCAGATGGAGGGGCTCTCCCGTGCCCTGTGGGGGCTGTTTCCGCTGATGGCGTCCGGGGAAGGCACGCCGTTTTGCGAAAAGTACCTAACCGCCATTAAGCTCGGCACCGACCCGCAGAGCGCGGACTACTGGGGGGAAACCGGCCCGTACGACCAGCGCCTGGTCGAGATGGCGGCATACGGTCTGGGGCTTGCTCTGCTGGGGGATAAGCTCACCGCCCGCTTTACCGGGCGCGAAGTCATGAACCTGCACGCGTGGCTTAACCAAATCACCGACGCGCAGATGCCGGACAGCAACTGGAACTATTTTGCCATTATGGTCCAGCTCGGCTTCCGGCGCGCCGGGCTGCCGTATGACCAGGCCGCCATCGATCGCCGCTTTGCGCTGATGGACGCCTACTACCTCGGCGACGGCTGGTATTCCGACGGCCCGGGCCGCCCGAAAGACTATTACATCTCCATGGCCTTCCACTTCTACGGCCTGATCTACGCCACCCTGAGCGACGACGAGGCGAGGGCCGAGGTGCTGCGCGAGCGCTCGCGTCTGTTCGCGGCAGACTTTATCTACTGGTCCGCCGCCGATGGGGCCTCGGTGCCGTTTGGCCGCAGCCTGACCTACCGCTTCGCGATGGTTGCCTTCTGGAGCGCGGTCGCCTTTTCTCAGCTGGACGTCTTCACGCCGGGTATCGTGAAGGGCATTGTGCTGCGCCATCTGCGCTGGTGGCAGCAGCAGCCGATTACCGATCGTGACGGCATTCTGACCCTCGGATTTGCCTGTCCGAACCTGGCGATGTGCGAGGACTATAACTCCCCCGGCTCGCCGTACTGGGCGCTGAAAACGTACCTGATCCTGGCGCTGCCGGAGACGCATCCGTTCTGGCAGGCCGACGAGCAGCCGCTGCCCGCGCTGGCCGAGAAGCGCGCGATCCCGCACGCGCAGCAGATAACGATGCACTCGAAGGGCTCCCGGCACGTCACCATGCTCACCGCCGGCCAGCTGGAGCTGAACAACTACGTTAATACCGAAGCGAAATACACCAAGTTTGCCTACTCCAGCCGCTTTGGATTCACCATCGAGCGCGGGCGTTTTGGCCTGAAGCATGCCGCCTGCGATTCCATGCTGCTGCTGTCAGAGGGAGATAACTATTTCCGCGGCCGTCGCGAGTGCGAGGCGGTCCGGGTGGATGAAAATTACATTTGCTCGCGCTGGTCGCCGTGGCGCGACGTGCAGATTGCCACCTGGCAAATTCCGTTCGGAGAGTGGCACCTGCGTCTGCACCGTATCAGCAGCGCCCGCACGCTGCAAACCGTGGAGGGCGGCTTTGCGGTGATGAAAACGGACCACCAGCTGCGCGAGCGGGGATGTTATCTGAGTGCAGAAAACGGCAGCAGCGTGATTGTCGATCTCTCTCCCGCCATATCGCGCCAGCCGGACAGCATCGTCACGCCGCCGAACAGCAGCGTGATGTTCCCGGCGTGCGCCTCCATTCCGCTCTTAAAAACCGACATTCCACCAGGCGAGAGCTGGCTCTGTTGCGCCGTCCTGGCCTGCGAAAAACCGTCATCTGCGGCCGCGCCGCAGCTGGACATAGCCCATAACCAGGTCGTCATTTGCGAGCCCGGAAGCGAACGTAAGCTGTCGTTCACATTATAAAAATCTGACCCCTACACGTCGGCGAGGATGTTATGAAAAGTACATCGACAACAAGCAGAACTGAATATTACAAAATTAGCAGCTTTATCTTTCTCTATTTCTTTACCTGGTCTGCCAGTATTGGCCTGCTGGCGATCTGGCTCGGCCAAAAAGCCAATCTTAGCGGGTCGGTGATTGGAACCGTCTTTGCGGTGAACGGGATATTCTCCGTTATTCTCAAACCGATCTACGGCTATATTCTCGATAAAATCGGCATGAGCAAATACCTGCTCTATTTTGTGGTTATCATGTCGGCCCTGATGGCGCCGTTCTTTATTTACGTATACCAGCCGCTGTTAATGTCTAACACCATGCTGGGGATAATTATCGGCGCGCTCTATTTAAGCTTTGCCTGGTATGCGGGCGTGGCGGCGTGTGAATCCTATTCTGACCGCTTCAGCCGCCTGAACGGCATGGAGTTCGGGCAAATTCGCATGTGGGGATCGCTCGGCTGGGCGGTAGCTTCGTCCTTCTCCGGCCTGCTGTTTAACCTTTCACCGGCGTATAACTTTATTCTGGGCAGCGTGGCGTCGGTAGTAATGCTGATTGTCCTGCTGAGCCTGAAAGTGAACACTAACTCCGCCCACGCGGGCGACGTGCTGACGAAAGAGAAAATCGCTCCGGCGGACGTATATGCCCTGCTGCGTAACCGTAAATTCTGGGCCTTCTGCCTGTACGTGGCGGGCGTGGCGTGGATGATGTTTATCGCCGAGCAGCAGTTCTCGCGCTATTTCGTCACCTTCTTCGACGATATTCATGAGGGCAACGCGGTATTTGGCTATCTCGGTACCGTTCAGTCTGGCATGGAATTTGTCATGTATATGGTGGTCCCGCTGTTTGTGAACTTTATTGGCGCCAAGCGCGGGCTGTTAATTGTCGGGCTGGTTGTCGGGGCGCGTCTGATTATTTCCGGCATGTGTGATTCGCACCTGCTGATTTCAGTACTCAAGCCGCTGTACGGCCTGGAAATATGCCTGCTGCTGGTGTCGGTATTTAAATATATCGCCGAGCATTTCGACAAGCGCGTAAATGCCACCATGTATTTACTCGGCTATCAGGCGATGCTGTACGTCGGTAACGTGGTGGTCTCTTCACCGGCCGGCTATATGTACGACCACATTGGCTTTGAGCACACCTATATCATCATGGGCGCTACGGCGCTGACCTTTACCCTTATTTCTGCCTTTACGCTATCCGCCTGCCAGAGCAAGTGGCGCGGAGCCCGCGCGCTGAACGTAGCAGAAACGTCAACCCGATAATTACGCCGTCAAAGAAGGAACAGAAATATGTTAAGTCGTATCAAAGAGGAACGTCTGTCCGTTATCGCCGCGCCCGTTGACGCCCGCGCATTCCGCGATGAACTCTATTCGGCGCGCGGCCATGTCCTCGAACTGATTAGCCGTCATTTAACGGCGTTCGGTGAGCGGTTTCCGGCAGAAACCTGCCAGCAAGGCTTTTATCCGCTGACGGACAACGTGGAGTGGACCACCAGCTTCTGGACCGGCCAGCTGTGGCTGGCGTGGGAGATGAGCAGCGATACAAGATTCCGCGAGATGGCGGAAAAACACGTCCGCTCGTTTGGCCTGCGCATCGCCGGGCGCAACGACACCAACACCCACGATTTAGGCTTCCTGTACACGCTCTCCTGCGTGGCAGCCTGGCGGCTGACAGGCAACCGCGAGGCGCGCGGCTTCTCGCTGCTGGCGGCCGAAGCGCTGCTGGAGCGCTTCCATGAGAAGGCGAAGATCATCCAGGCGTGGGGCGATCTCTCGGATCCGGAACAGGCCGGGAGGATGATCATCGACTGCAACATGAACCTGCCGCTGCTCTACTGGGCAACGGAGCAGACGGGCGATCCGCGCTTCGCCGCGGCGGCAAAAGCGCACGTGATGCAGGCGGCGACGTACCTCATTCGTGACGATGCGTCCACGTTCCACACCTACTATATGGACGTATCGACCGGCGCGCCGCGCTACGGCAACACCCAGCAGGGATATGCGGACGATTCCTGCTGGTCGCGCGGGCAGGCGTGGGGAATTTACGGCTTCCTGCTGAGCTATATCTATACCGGCGACGAGACGATGATTGCCCTGTCCAAACGGCTGGCGAACTACTTCCTCAACCGCCTGCCGGAAGATTACGTCTGCCACTGGGATCTGGCGCTGGTGGGCACCGATGCGCTGCGCGACGCCTCCTCGGCGGCGATTGCGGTGTGCGGACTGCTGGAGCTGGTAAAGCACCTGCCGGTTACGGATCCGGACCGGGAGCATTATCTGGAGTGGGCCAAAGGCATTATGTCATCGCTGACGAAGCACTACCTGATGGGCAAAGAGGAGAAGGGCAACGGGCTGCTGAAGCACTCGGTCTATCATCTTGCGAGCAACAAAGGCGTGGATGAGTGCGCAAGCTGGGGAGATTACTTCTACGTTGAGGCGCTGGTGCGTTTCACCCAGAGCTGGAAGCTGTACTGGTAACAGGCTGGGGCGTCACCACCCCATGACCTCTTTAATGACGCGCCGGTAGGGGGTGTCGAGCTGTGCCGGTACGCGGCGCATGTAGTCCTTCGCATGGCTGTGCGTCTGTCCGCTGAGGCTGTCGAGATAAGCGATAGCCTCTTCCACGGCCGGAATGCGGCCTTCCTGTGCGGCGCTTCTCGGCGGCAGGCCGGTCCAGATGAGCGCCTCGATTCCTCGCTCCCTCGCCCATGACGACAGCACACCCGCGCTGCGTTCGGTTATCAGCAGCGAGCCGATGCCATCGCAGCGATCGTCAGGAATGCCCTCCCGCTCGTGCAGGGCCTCAGAGGCCACGCTCAGCGTTGTGGCGTCCAGCCATACCCAAAGCACCGGTACGGCGGGAGCATTCATGCAGATGGCGGTCGCCAGTTCGCCGCCATCGCTTACGCGGCAAAACTCGACGGGCAGCGACGGCCCGTCGGTGTGCCACTCACCGGCAATCGGTAACGCGCCGCTTTTCCAGATTAACGAACCCCAGCCAAGACAGGCTATTTTCATTCTGTTCCCCTGCGCGACGTGAACCAGTAGCCTCAGACGTTACGCCTTAGGAATACGCAGCGTCTGGCCGGGATAGATTTTATCCGGGCTGGAGAGCATCGGGCGGTTAGCCTCGAAAATCTTGTTGTACTGGTTGGCATCGCCGTACACGGTTTTGGAGATGGCGCTCAGGGTATCGCCGGATTTCACCGTGTAGTAGGTCGCTTCATCTTTGGCATCCGTGGCGGTGATGTTGTTCTCCACCTCGCTGACGCCTGCGATGTTGCCGACGGCAACCTGGATTTTTTCTTTCTGCTCCTGGGTCAGCCCGTCGCCCGTCACGCTGGCTTTGCCGTCGGTGACGTTTACCTGAACCTTATCTGAACCGGGAATGTTGAGTTTCTTGAGGTGCTCGGTGATTTTGTCGCTCTGGCCTTTATGATCGGTCAGGTTATCCCACAGCTTTTCGCCTGCTTCTTTTACGAAGTTAAAAAGTCCCATTCCATCCTCCTGTTAATCATGAAGTCAGAATAAGCATAGCAGGTCAGAGAGATTTCCCTCTCCGAAAGGAGAGGGAAGGCAGGTTTTACACCCCTTGCTCCAGAATACGGATGTGGGTGTCCAGCACGCCACCCTTCACCGCGTCGCTCCACGCTTTCATGTGCGCGGTCTGCAAGTGGGCTTCAAGGTGCGCGACGGTTTCCCACTGCTCAACCATGATGATTGGGTCTGGCGCGGTCGCCTGGAAGCTTGCGTCAGTCGCGGCATCCACCATCGGCGCGTAGCCGTGGCAGCCTTCTTCCTTCAGAACGGTCGGGATAATCTTCGCGAATTGATCCAGCACCGCCTGGCGGTGATGTTGGCCAGGACGCGTACGGATTTCAGCAATAACGGTAAGCATAATTAACTCCTTCTAATTCCAGGCTACCAGTTAAGCAAAAATTTCCGCGAGATGCTTGCGATATTCTGCGATATAGCGCGGGACGTCCGGCATTTTAATCACGTCGTTGACGATGAAGGTCGGCAGCGGGTCCATGCCCAGGAACTGGTTAGCCTTGTGGAACGGCAGGTACGCGCCGTCTACGCCCACGCCTTCGAAGAACTGATCGTTCTCGGTGAACGCTTCCAGAGGGGCGTTCCAGGTGAGGGAGAGCATATATTTTTTGCCCTGAATCAGGCCGCCCGAGCCGTATTTTTTAGACGCGTCGGAGCGGGTGCGGCCATCGCTGGCATACAGCGAACCGTGACCTTCGGTAAACACATCGTCCATGTATTTTTTCACGGTCCACGGTGCGCCCATCCACCAGCCCGGCATCTGCCAGATTACCACGTCGGCCCACAGGAAGTTCTGCACTTCGGCCTTCACGTCGTAATCGCTGTCCGCGCGCACGACCTTAACATCATGCCCGGCGTCGCGCAGGAAACCGTCCGCGACCTCGGTCAGGGTGTCATTCAGCTGGCCTTTAGAGTGCGCAAATTCTTTTGCGCCGTTGATAATCAGAATGTTGCTCATTATTTGTCCTCGATGCTGAGAGTATGCCGGGTATTCTACGCGCGAGGACGGAGCGGAAAAATGAGCAAAATGTGCAAAGTCTTTTGCGTTAAGCGCAATAATCCCTACCAGCTGACGGCCACCTCAAAGCCGCCTTCCGGGGCGTTGCCCAGGGAAACGCGCATCCCGTGTAACGCCGCGATGCGCTTAACGATGGATAACCCCAGCCCGCTACCGGTGGCGTCCTGACCCGGCGGGCGATAAAAACGCTCGCCGATGCGCGCCAGCGCATCAGGAGAAATTCCCGCCCCGTTGTCGCGTACGGTAAAGCCCTGGGTATTCAGCGTTACGTCCACCACGCTGCCGCGCGGGCTGTAACGCACGGCGTTGTCCAGCAGGTTGCGCACCAGCAGGCTCAGCAGCAGCGGCTGCCCGTGGCGCATAACGTCCGGCGCGTTGACGTTAAGCCGAATATCAATGCCCGCCTGCTGCGCCGGGTGCCAGATATCCAGCACCGCAGATTGCAGTAAATCAGCCATCACAACGGGCTCTGCGTCATCCAGGTTATCCAGCGAATCCAGGCGCGACAGGGTGAGAAGCTGATCCACCAGCCGGGAGGCGCGGTCGATGCCCGCATGCAGCTGCCCCAGCGCTTTCGACTGCGCCTCGGGATCGTCGAGAGAGAGCTGCGCCACGTCGGTTTGCACCTTCAGCGCGGCCAGCGGGCTGCGCAGTTCGTGGGCGGCATCCGAGGTGAAGCGGCGCTCGCGGGCCATCATCTCCTGCGTACGGGCAAACAGATGGTTAAGCGCATCGAGCAGCGGGCGAACCTCCGTCGGCACGCCGCGCGTGGGCAGCGTATCGGTAGCATCCGGCGAACGCGAGCGCAGGGTTTGCGCCAGGTTTTTCAGCGGCTTCAGCTCCCGGCTCAGCAGAACAATCAGCAACAGCAGCATGACGGGCAGCGCCACCAGCCATGGCGTCAGCTGCGAGCTGACCACGTCCAGTGCCATATCCTGCCGGTACTCCCACTCCTGGCCGACCGCCACGCGGTATTTTCCGTCCGGTGAGGTGAGCCACAGAAAACGCCACGTGTCGTTATCATCCTGCAGCCGGCCGTCATCAAATCCATCGCGGCGGTAGTGATAAGGAATGTCGCGCCCGTTCTCACCGTCGTTAAGCACCATGTGGCCGTCGGCGGTGAAGATCGCAAAGGCCAGCGCATCGTCGTCGAGATGGCCGTGTCGGGCTTTTTTCGGCACCTCGCGCATGCGTTCCGGCGCGCGGAGCTCGTCCACGTCCATCGTCAGCAGCCGTTTGGCAAACAGCATCTGCTGGGTATCAAACAGCTTATCCAGCTTTTCAGCGGTTTGATGCCAGGCCACCACGCTTGCAGCAAACCAGGCCGCCAGGGAAAGCAGCAAAAAGAGGAGCGTCAGGCGCAGCTTCAGGCTCAGGCGTTCGGTCAGTTTCATGCGTCACCCAGGGTATAACCGATGCCGTGCACGGTGCGGATAAACTCGCTGCCGAGCTTGCGGCGTAAATGATGTACGTGGACTTCGACGGCGTTGCTGGAGACGTCATCGTCCCAGCTGTAGAGCTTCTCTTCGATGGCCCTGCGCGGCAGCACGCGCCCCGCGTTGCGCATCAGCAGCTCCAGCAGGGCGAACTCTTTCGGCTTAAGCACCAGCGTTTCGCCATCCAGCCTGGCGACGAGGCTTGTCGGATCGAGCGTAACCCTGCCGTGACGCAGCTCGCTGCGCGTCTGGCCGTGGCTGCGGCGAACCAGCGCCTCGAGCCGGGCCGCCACCTCAATCAGCGCGAACGGCTTACACAGGTAATCGTCCGCCCCCAGGCGCAAACCTTCGACCCGCTGGTTCAGCGCGTCCCGCGCCGTCAGGATCAGGACCGGTTCGCTGCGCCCGCTTTCGCGCCAGGCGCGCAGGACGGCAAGCCCGTCGATTTCCGGCAGCGTCAGATCCAGCACCACCGCATCATACGGTGCGCTATACAGGGCTGCCTGTCCGGTTTTACCGTCGCTGAACCAGTCCACGCTAAAGCCCATTTTGCTTAAGCCTGCTTTAATACCGTCGCCAATTAGCCTGTCGTCTTCTACCAGTAAAATGCGCATATTCCCTCCCTGATGCCGTCAGTAAACCCTCCGCAGGCGCGCGCTGTACAGTAAAAATAAATAAATTTTTCCCTTAAGAAGTTGTTAAGGTTTACCCTGTTTAATGGATTGTGAAACGACATTAAAGGGAGATATTAATATGAAAAAATACGCTGCACTTGCCGCTATCATGATGATGACCACTGCCCCTGTATTTGCTGCACAGGGTGGCTTTAGTGGCCCATCTGCGACACAGAACCAGACGCAAACCCAGCAGGGTGGCTTTGTCGATAACAACGCCAACCTTACCACCGCGGCTAAAGTTAAGGATATGAAGGACGACAGCTGGGTGAAGCTGCGCGGTAACATTACCGAGCGCCTGTCCGATGACCGTTACACCTTCCGCGATGAAAGCGGTACGGTGGTGGTTGAGATTGACCACAAGAACTGGAACGGCGTGACCGTAACGCCTCAGGATAAGGTTGAACTCCAGGGTAAAATCGACAAAGACTGGAACGAGTTTGAAATCGACGTGAAGCAGGTTATCAAGCTGAACAAATAACCCATAAAGGGCCGCCGATGCGGCCCTTTTTCTTTGTGACTCAACTCGCCAGATGAGGTAGTATCTGCGGCAATATTGCCTGAAACCCATCGGTTTCTGAGTTGAGGAATCACACGTAATGAGCGATATGGCAGAGCGCCTCGCGCTACATGAATTCACGGAAAACGCTTACCTGAACTACTCCATGTACGTCATCATGGACAGGGCGTTGCCGTTTATCGGGGATGGCCTGAAGCCCGTTCAGCGCCGCATCGTCTATGCGATGTCCGAGCTGGGGCTGAACGCCACCGCCAAGTTTAAGAAGTCCGCCCGTACCGTCGGTGACGTGCTGGGTAAATACCATCCGCACGGCGACAGCGCCTGCTATGAAGCGATGGTGCTGATGGCGCAGCCGTTCTCTTACCGTTATCCGCTGGTGGACGGTCAGGGGAACTGGGGGGCACCGGACGATCCGAAATCCTTCGCGGCGATGCGTTATACCGAATCCCGTCTGTCTAAATATGCCGAAGTGCTGCTGGGCGAGCTGGGGCAGGGCACGGTCGACTGGGTACCTAACTTTGACGGCACCCTGCAGGAGCCGAAAATGCTGCCTGCGCGTCTGCCGAACATCCTGCTGAACGGGACGACCGGTATTGCCGTCGGCATGGCGACGGACATCCCGCCGCACAACCTGCGTGAAGTGGCGAAAGCCGCCATCACCCTGATTGAACAGCCGAAAACCTCGCTGGACGAGCTGCTGGATATCGTGCAGGGGCCGGACTACCCGACCGAAGCCGAGATCATCACCTCGCGCGCTGAAATCCGCAAAATCTACCAGAACGGTCGCGGCTCCGTGCGCATGCGCGCGGTGTGGACCAAAGAGGACGGCGCCGTAGTGATCACCGCGCTGCCGCACCAGGTCTCCGGCGCGAAGGTGCTGGAGCAGATTGCCTCCCAGATGCGCAATAAAAAGCTGCCGATGGTGGACGACCTGCGCGACGAATCGGACCACGAGAACCCGACCCGTCTGGTAATTGTGCCGCGCTCCAACCGCGTGGACATGGAGCAGGTGATGAACCACCTGTTCGCCACCACCGATCTGGAAAAAAGCTACCGCATCAACCTGAACATGATTGGTCTGGACGGTCGTCCGGCGGTGAAAAACCTGCTGGAGATCCTCACCGAATGGCTGGCCTTCCGCCGCGATACGGTGCGCCGTCGTCTGAACCATCGTCTGGAGAAGGTGCTGAAGCGCCTGCATATCCTCGAAGGTTTGCTGGTGGCGTTCCTCAATATCGATGAAGTGATCGAAATCATCCGTACTGAGGACGAGCCGAAGCCCGCGCTGATGTCGCGCTTTGGTATCAGCGAAACCCAGGCCGAAGCGATCCTCGAACTGAAGCTGCGCCATCTCGCTAAGCTGGAAGAGATGAAGATCCGCGGCGAGCAGAACGAGCTGGAAAAAGAGCGCGATCAGCTGCAGGCGATCCTCGCGTCCGAGCGCAAGATGAACACCCTGCTGAAGAAAGAGCTGCAGGCCGATGCCGACGCGTTTGGCGACGACCGCCGCTCTCCGCTGCACGAGCGCGAAGAGGCGAAGGCGATGAACGAGCACGACATGCTGCCGTCCGAGCCGGTGACCATTGTCCTTTCCCAGAGCGGCTGGGTGCGTAGCGCCAAGGGCCACGATATCGACGCGCCGGGCCTGAGCTATAAATCCGGCGACAGCTTCAAGGCGGCGGTGAAGGGCAAGAGCAACCAGCCGGTGGCGTTTATCGACTCCACGGGCCGCAGCTACGCCATCGATCCGATCACGCTGCCGTCCGCGCGCGGCCAGGGCGAACCGCTGACCGGCAAGCTGACGCTGCCGCCGGGCGCCACGGTTGACCATATGCTGATGGAGGCCGACGAACAAAAACTGCTGATGGCTTCTGACGCTGGCTATGGCTTTATCTGTACCTTTAACGACCTGGTGTCGCGCAACCGGGCCGGTAAAGCGCTGATCAGCCTGCCGGATAACGCGCACGTTATGCCGCCGCTGATCATTGAGGACGAAAGCGACATGCTGCTGGCGATCACCGCAGCCGGACGTATGCTGATGTTCCCGGTCAGCGATCTGCCGGAGCTGTCGAAAGGGAAGGGCAACAAGATAATCAGCATCCCTTCAGCGGAAGCGGCAAAAGGCGAAGATGGCCTGGCGCATCTCTTCCTGCTGCCGCCGCAGAGCACGCTGACCATTCATGTCGGCAAGCGTAAGATCAAACTGCGTCCGGAAGAGCTGCAGAAGGTGGTTGGCGAGCGCGGACGACGCGGCTCGCTGATGCGCGGCCTGCAGCGAATCGACCGCGTGGAGATCGATTCACCGGCGCGCAGCGCGGCGGGTGACAGCGAAGAGTAACCTGTTTTCTCCCCCTCTGTTCCGGAGGGGGCATTTCCATAAAATTTCCCGTAAAAACGTTGTTAATTCGTGCGTTGCGATTAACAATACGCGCTCGTAATAAAGTCCTTACCTGGCCACAGGTGAAGTATAATTGTCAGCTGTCAGGGCTTCAGAGGTCGCTATGCTATACATTGTTCGTCTCATTCTTACCGTTATCTACTGCATTCTGGTCTGCATTTTCGGATCTATTTACTGCCTGTTCAGCCCGCGTAATCCAAAGCATGTCGCGACGTTTGGCCACATGTTTGGTCGCCTGGCCCCGCTGTTTGGCCTGAAGGTTGAAAAGCGTCTGCCTGAAGGGGCGGAAAATTTTGGTAACGCCATCTATATCGCTAACCATCAGAACAACTACGATATGGTGACGGCCTCAAATATTGTTCTCCCGCCGACCGTGACCGTCGGGAAAAAGAGCCTGCTGTGGATCCCGTTTTTTGGCCAGCTGTACTGGTTAACCGGTAACCTGCTGATCGACCGTAATAACCGCGCAAAAGCGCATGGCACTATTGCGGAAGTCGTGGATCAGTTTAAAAAGCGTCGGATCTCAATCTGGATGTTCCCGGAAGGGACGCGCAGCCGCGGGCGTGGCCTGCTGCCGTTCAAGACCGGTGCGTTTCATGCGGCAATTGCGGCGGGTGTTCCAATTATTCCCGTGTGCGTTTCCAATACATCGAATAAGATTAATCTTAACCGCCTGAAGAACGGACTGGTGATTGTCGAAATGCTGCCGCCGGTGGATACCACCAAATACGGTAAAGATCAGGTGCGCGAGCTGGCCACGCACTGCCGCGAGCTGATGGCTCAGCATATTGCGCAGCTCGACAAAGAAGTTGTAGAGCGAGAAGCCGCCGGTAAGATTTAACCCGGCGTTGTAGAAGGGAAAACGAATTCCCGCGTTGTTAGTCGTTTCAGATGGAGCTTATATGTCACTCAGTCGGCGTCAGTTTATTCAGGCTTCGGGTATCGCCCTTTGTGCGGGTGCGATGCCGCGGACAGCCAGCGCCGCCGGGCAGCAGCAGCCGCTGCCCATTCCGCCGTTGATTGAATCCCGTCGCGGACAGCCGCTGTTCCTCACGCTTCAGCGTAGCCACTGGTCCTTTACCCAGGGAACGCGCGCGCCGGTATGGGGCATTAACGGGCGCTACCTTGGACCGACCATTCGCGTGTGGACTGGCGATGACGTTAAGCTGATTTACAGCAACCGTACGACTGAAAATGTTGCTATGACCGTCAGCGGGCTTCAGGTGCCGGGGCCGCTGATTGGCGGCGCGGCGCGCATGATGTCGCCGAATGCTGACTGGGCGCCTGTTCTGCCTATCCGTCAGAGCGCCGCGACCCTGTGGTATCACGCCAATACGCCGAACCGTACCGCCCAGCAGGTGTATAACGGCCTGGCCGGGATGTGGCTGATTGAAGATGAGGTCAGCAAAACGCTGCCGATCCCGAACCACTACGGTGTCGATGATTTCCCGGTGATTATTCAGGACAAGCGCCTGGATAACTTTGGTACCCCGGAGTACAGCGAGCCGGGCAGCGGCGGCTTTGTGGGCGATACGCTGCTGGTTAACGGCGCGCAAAGCCCGTATGTCGAAGTGTCGCGTGGCTGGGTGCGTCTGCGTCTGCTGAATGCCTCCAACTCGCGCCGCTATCAGCTCCAGATGAGCGACGGCCGTGCCCTGCACGTTATTTCGGGCGATCAGGGGCTGCTGCCTGCGCCGGTGTCGGTTAAACAGCTGTCGCTGGCCCCGGGCGAGCGTCGCGAAATCCTGGTGGATATGACCAACGGGGATGAAGTCTCCGTGACCTGCGGTGAAGCGGCAAGCATTGTCGACCGTATTCGCGGCTTCTTTGAGCCGTCGAGCATTCTGGTCTCGACGCTGGTGCTGACGCTGCGACCGACCGGCCTGTTGCCGCTGGTCACCGACAGCTTGCCGATGCGCCTGCTGCCGCAGGAGATCGTAACCGGACCGGCGGTGCGCAGCCGCGATATCAGCCTGGGCGACGATCCGGGCATCAACGGCGCGCTGTGGGACGTTAACCGCATTGATATTACCGCTCAGCAGGGAACCTGGGAGCGCTGGACCGTCCGCTCGGACATGCCCCAGTCGTTCCATATTGAAGGTGTGGCATTCCTGATCCGCAACGTGAACGGCGCCATGCCGTTCCCGGAAGACAGGGGCTGGAAAGACACCGTCTGGGTGGATGGGCAGGTTGAGCTGCTTGTTTACTACGGTCAGCCTTCATGGCCGCACTTCCCGTTCCTGTTCCACAGCCAGACGCTGGAGATGATGGACAGGGGATCGGTAGGGCAGATGCTGGTTAATCCGGCGCCGTAAATTGCTTTTCTCCCTCTCCCTGTGGGAGTGTACGGTCCGGGGACATCGTGAACACTTGTTCGGGGACATGGTAGACACTTACAACTAAGGCATAAGAACCCGTTTATGGAGTCGCTTATGCCCTGGGATGCGAGAGATACCATGTCATTACGTACCGAGTTTGTTTTGTTCGCCTCGCAGGACGGGGCGAACATCCGTTCCCTCTGCCGTCGCTTCGGCATTTCACCTGCCACCGGCTATAAGTGGCTTCACCGCTGGGCGGAGGAAGGGGCCGCGGGCCTTCAGGGCCGCCCGCGCATACCGCACCATTCCCCGAACCGCTCATCTGACGACATCACTGCCCTGCTGCGTATGGCCCATGGCCGCCATCAACGCTGGGGCGCGCGCAAGATAAAGCGCTGGCTGGAAGACCAGGGGCACACTATGCCCGCCTTCAGCACCGTTCATAACCTGATGGCCCGTCACGGCCTGCTGCCGGGCACTTTACCGGGCATTCCCGCCACGGGGCGGTTCGAACATTACGCGCCGAACCGGCTCTGGCAGATGGATTTTAAGGGCCATTTTTCCTTTGGCGGGGGCCGCTGCCATCCGCTCACCCTGCTGGACGACCACTCCCGTTTTTCCCTGTGCCTGGCGCACTGTACCGATGAACGGCGCGAGACCGTGCAGCAGCAGCTGGTCAGCGTGTTTGAACGCTACGGCCTGCCGGACCGGATGACGATGGATAACGGCTCACCGTGGGGAGACACCACCGGCACCTGGACGGCGCTGGAGCTGTGGCTGATGCGTCTGGGTATCCGGGTGGGGCACTCCCGGCCGTATCATCCGCAGACGCAGGGTAAGCTGGAGCGTTTTCACCGCAGCCTGAAGGCAGAGGTGCTGCAGGGGAAGTGGTTCGCGAGCGGGGGTGAACTGCAGCGCGCCTTCGACCACTGGCGGACGGTCTATAACCTTGAACGCCCGCATGAGGCGCTGGATATGGCGGTACCGGGCTCGCGGTATAAGCCGTCTGCACGGCAGTACAGCGGCAACACACCGCCCCCGGAATACGACGAGGGCGTGATGGTCAGGAAAGTGGATATCAGCGGAAAGCTGAGCGTGAAAGGGGTAAGTCTGAGCGCAGGCAAGGCGTTCAGGGGAGAACGGGTCGGGCTGAAGGAGATGCAGGAAGACGGCCGCTACGAGGTGTGGTGGTACAGCACGAAAGTGGGGGTGATCGACCTGAAGAAAAAGTCGATCACCATGGGTAAAGGATGTTAAAAAGTGTTCACCATGTCCCCGAACACCTGTCTACCATGTCCCCGGACCGTACAGGGAGAGGGGTGGGGTGAGGGCAACAGCCCGCACAATACCCCTTCAATTCCCCCAACGATCCAGCGTATAATTCCGCTCCTTTTGTCTATTTTTTCTTCGGAAGCATTATGAGCGCAATTTCCCTGATCCAGCCGGATCGCGACCTCTTCTCCTGGCCCCAGTACTGGGCAGCCTGCTTTGGACCGGCGCCTTTCCTGCCGATGTCCCGTGAAGAGATGGACCAGCTGGGCTGGGACAGCTGCGATATTATTCTGGTGACGGGCGATGCGTACGTCGATCACCCGAGCTTTGGCATGGCGATCTGCGGCCGTATGCTTGAGGCCCAGGGCTTCCGCGTGGGGATCATCTCCCAGCCTGACTGGAACAGCAAAGACGACTTTATGCGTCTGGGCAAGCCGAACCTGTTCTTCGGCGTGACCGCAGGCAACATGGACTCCATGATCAACCGCTACACCGCCGACCGTAAGCTGCGCCATGACGATGCCTACACCGCAGATAACGTGGCCGGTAAACGTCCCGATCGCGCGACTCTCGTCTACACCCAGCGATGCAAAGAAGCATGGAAAGACGTGCCGGTGATCCTGGGCGGCATTGAGGCGAGCCTGCGCCGTACCGCGCACTACGACTACTGGTCCGATACCGTGCGTCGTTCGGTGCTGGTGGATTCGAAAGCCGACATGCTGATCTTCGGCAACGGCGAGCGTCCGCTGGTGGAGGTGGCGCACCGTCTGGCCCAGGGCGAGCCTGTCAGCGAGATCCGCGACGTGCGTAACACCGCGATCATGGTGAAAGAGGCCCTGCCGGGCTGGAGCGGGGTGGACTCCCGCATCATTGATATGCCGGGCAAAATTGACCCGATCCCGCACCCGTACGGTGACGATCTGCCGTGTGCGGATAACAAACCGGTTGAACCGAAGAAAGCCGAAGCGAAGGCCGTGGTGGTGCAGCCGCCGCGTCCGAAGCCGTGGGAAAAAACCTACGTGCTGCTGCCGTCTTACGAGAAAGTGAAAAGCGATAAGGTGCTCTACGCCCACGCGTCGCGCATTTTGCATCACGAAACCAACCCGGGCTGCGCGCGCGCTGATGCAAAAGCACGGCGAGCGCTATATCTGGGTTAACCCGCCGGCGATCCCGCTCTCTACCGAAGAGATGGACAGCGTCTTTGCCCTGCCGTACAAGCGCGTTCCGCATCCATCCTACGGCAACAGCCGCATTCCGGCGTACGAGATGATCCGCTTCTCGGTTAACATCATGCGCGGCTGCTTCGGCGGATGCTCCTTCTGCTCGATCACCGAGCACGAAGGCCGCATCATCCAGAGCCGCTCCGAAGAGTCGATCGTAAACGAGATCGAAGCGATTCGCGACACGGTGCCCGGTTTTACCGGCGTGATCTCCGACCTGGGTGGTCCAACCGCGAACATGTATATGCTGCGCTGCAAGTCGCCGCGCGCGGAGCAGACCTGCCGTCGTCTCTCCTGCGTCTATCCGAGCATTTGCGAGCATATGGACACCAACCACGAGCCGACGATCAGCCTCTACCGTCGCGCGCGCGATCTCAAAGGCATCAAAAAGATCCTGATCGCATCGGGCGTGCGTTACGACATCGCCGTGGAAGATCCGCGCTACATCAAAGAGCTGGCCACGCACCACGTTGGCGGCTATCTGAAGATCGCCCCGGAGCACACCGAGGAAGGCCCGCTGTCCAAAATGATGAAGCCGGGCATGGGCAGCTACGATCGCTTTAAGCAGCTGTTCGACACCTACTCAAAACAGGCGGGCAAAGAGCAGTATCTGATCCCCTACTTCATCTCCGCGCACCCCGGCACGCGTGATGAGGACATGGTAAACCTGGCGCTGTGGCTGAAGCAGCGTCGATTCCGTCTGGACCAGGTGCAGAACTTCTATCCGTCACCGCTCGCCAACTCGACGACCATGTATTACACCGGCAAGAACCCGCTGAGTAAGATCGGCTACAAGAGCGAAGACGTGGTGGTGCCGAAAGGGGATAAGCAGCGCCGTCTGCATAAAGCGCTGCTGCGTTATCACGACCCGAAAAACTGGCCGCTGATCCGCCAGGCGCTGGAGGAGATGGGCAAAAAGCACCTGATTGGCTCACGCCGCGACTGCCTGGTGCCGGCGCCTACGCTTGAAGAGATGCGCGAAGCGCGCCGCCAGAACCGCAATACGCGCCCGGCGCTGACCAAGCACACGCCGATTGTGCATCAGCGTTCGAACGGTGGGGCGGGGACGAAAAAAGCGGGAAAACGTAAGATCGGATAACGATGACCCCCTCACCCTAACCCTCTCCCCAAAGGGGAGAGGGAACTTGAACACCCTCTCCCCTTTGGGGAGAGGGCAGGGTGAGGGGAAAAACCTACCCGCCAAACTGATCCGGATCCGGCCCTAAACGCTTACCCTGATCCAGCTTCGCAATTTCTCCCAGCTCGTCTTTATCCAGGCGGAAATCCCAGGCGTCGAAGTTCTCGGCGATGCGCGACGGCGTTACTGATTTCGGGATCACCACCAGGCCGCTGTCCAGGTGCCAGCGAATAACAATCTGCGCCGGAGTTTTGCCGTACTTATCCGCCAGTTCGCGGATGATTTTCTGGTCGAACACCCCTTCGCCGCCCTGCGCCAGCGGGCTCCAGGATTCGGTCTGGATCTTGTGCGTGGCGTTCCAGGAGTGAAGCTGGCGCTGCTGCATCAGCGGGTGCAGCTCAATCTGGTTAATCACCGGTGCGACGCCCGTTTCATCTATCAGGCGCTGGAGGTGATGAACCTGGAAGTTACAGACGCCGATGCTTTTTATCAGCCCCTCTTTTTGCAGCTCAATCATCCCTTTCCAGGCGTCAACGTAATGGTCGATAGCCGGAACCGGCCAGTGCATCAGATAAAGATCGACGAAATCGAGCTGGAGCTTCTCCAGGCTTTCGTGCAGGGCTTCGCGGGGGCGCTTTTGATCGTCGTTCCACAGTTTGGTGGTAATGAATAACTCTTCGCGGGGAACGCCGGCGCTGGCGAGTGCCGCACCTACGCCGTCCTCGTTTTTGTAGGCGGCAGCGGTATCAATGGACCGATAGCCGACTTCCAGGGCTTTATGAATGGCGGAGACGACCTCGTCGTTACCGGCTTTCCATACACCTAGCCCCAACTGGGGCATCACGTTGCCATCCTGCAGCTTGATTACGGTTTGGTTTGCCATTTTTCCTCCTTCAGGTGCTCATCGCCGGAGGGAACCTCCGACGATGTGGTGTGCATTAAGTCTGGACGAAATGTCAAAAAACGAAAGTCAGGATCCTAAAAACGCCTAGCGTGCCGCTTCGTAAATGCGACGGCTAACGTCAAGGGTGATATCGCCGTGCTCGCCGATCTGAGTCATGCCGTGGGCTTCCAGCTTCGCCAGCAGGGCAGGGATGGAGCTACCGTCCAGGCCGTAGTCTGAGAGACGGGTTGGCACGCCCAGGCTTTCAAAGAAGTGACGGGTTGCTTCAATTGCGGCATCGATGCGTGCATCGTCATCACCTTCAGTGATGTTCCATACGCGCTCGGCGTATTGCAGCAGCTTAGCGCGTTTGGCGTCACGTTTTTCGTTCCACAGCGCAGGCAGAACTACCGCCAGCGTCTGGGCGTGATCCAGACCGTGCATCGCCGTCAGCTCGTGGCCGAGCATGTGGGTTGCCCAGTCCTGCGGCACGCCGGCACCGATCAGGCCGTTCAGCGCCTGCGTGGCTGCCCACATCACGTTGGCGCGCACGTCGTAGTTTTCAGGCTCTTTGAGCGCTTTCGGACCTTCTTCAATCAGGGTCAGCAAAATGCCTTCCGCGAAACGATCCTGAATTTTGGCATTGACCGGGTACGTGACGTATTGCTCAACGGTATGCACAAAAGCGTCGACCACGCCGTTCGCCACCTGGCGCGCGGGCAGGGTGTAGGTGTAAACCGGATCCAGGATGGCGAACACGGGCTGAACGTGTTCGTTCATAAAGGCCTGCTTGTCGCCGGTGGTTTTACGGGAGATCACCGCGCCTTTGTTGGACTCTGAACCGGTGGCCGGCAGGGTCAGCACTGAACCCATCGGGATTGCGCGGGTAATGTCGCTGCCGCCCGTTTCCAGAATGTGCCACGGATCGACGCCGTCAGCGTAATGCGCCGCCGCCGCGATAAATTTGGTGCCGTCCAGGACGGAGCCGCCGCCCACCGCCAGCAGGAAGGTGATCTGCTCGTCGCGGGCGATTTTCACCGCGTTCATCAGCGTTTCGTAAGACGGGTTTGGCTCGATACCGCCGAACTCGCGCACGTCCAGACCTTCGAGGGCGCTGTAAACCTGATCCAGCACGCCGGTTTTTTTCACGCTGCCGCCGCCGTAGGTAATCAGCACGCGGGCATCCGTCGGGATCTGCGCGCGCAGCTCAGCGATAGCGTTTTTACCAAACAGAATGCGGGTTGGGGTGTGAAGGTTAAAGTTGTTCATTGCTCGTTCCCTTTAGTGGGTGAAAAATCGTGGTGGCGCAGAAGGCAACCTGATGCTGCACATTGTGGCGGGCAGGCGCTATCCTCTCAATGCACATTCCTGCCGATGTCTTGCCCATTTCTACAGCGCGCTGGAGAAACGGAACGAAAATGCGCACACTGATAGCGTCGGAAACCGTACCCGGAGTAACTAAAAATGAACCGTGATGCCATCTGCCGTCAGCTAACGTCGCAGATTAAGAAACTGATAGATAATGAAAATAATGCGTCCGAACTGCTGCCGGATATCCGGCTGCTCTACGGCACTCAGCCCGGGACGCGCACCCCGGTGATGTATCAGCCAGGCATCGTTTTTCTCTTTTCAGGCCATAAGATTGGCTATATCAACGAGCGCGTGTTCCGTTACGACACCAATGAATATCTGCTTCTTACGGTACCTTTACCCTTCGAATGTGAAACTTTCGCGACGGAGGAGGTGCCCCTGGCAGGCATTCGCGTCAACGTCGACATTCTCCAGCTGCAGGAGCTGCTGATGGAAATAGGGGAAGATGAGCTTTTCCGGCCGTCGATGGCGGCAAGCGGCATCAACTCGGCAACGCTGTCGGATGAGATCCTCTGTGCCATCGAGCGTCTGCTGGACGTGATGGACAGGCCGCTGGATGCGCGTATTCTCGGGAAGCAGATTATCCGCGAAATTCTTTATCACGTGCTGCTCGGGCCGGGCGGCGGGGCGCTGCTGGCGCTGGTAAGCCGCCAGACGCACTTTAGCCTGATTAGCCGCGTGCTGAAGCGCATCGAGAGCCAGTACACGGAAAACCTCAGCGTTGACCAGCTGGCGGCGGAAGCCAACATGAGCGTCTCGGCGTTTCACCACAACTTTAAATCCGTTACCAGCACGTCGCCGTTGCAGTATCTCAAAACCTACCGTCTGCATAAGGCGCGCATGCTGATGATCCACGACGGCATGAAGGCCAGCGCGGCGGCGATGCGGGTTGGGTATGAAAGCGCCTCGCAGTTCAGTCGGGAATTTAAGCGCTACTTCGGCGTTACGCCGGGGGAGGATGCGTCGCGCATCAGAACGATGCAGGGCGCTTAGGCTTTTGATTCTCTCCCCACGGGGAGAGAATCAGGATGGGGAATCAGGCGCTGCAATACTTCTTCTTAATCACCACCGCGATTGTGCCGACCAGGCCCGCAACCAGCAGGAAGATCGGCAGCACCATCAGGAACGTCATCACCTGGTCTTCATGGCGCTTAACAAACGGGATCATGTTCAGCGCGTAGCCGAGCGTGGTTACCACGCCCACCCAGAGCAGGGCGCTCAGCCAGTTGAAGAACTGGAAGCGGCGGTTGGACAGGCCCGATATGCCCGCCATCGTAGGCAACAGGGTGTGAACAAACGCCAGAAAACGCCCGGCGAGCAGCGCCAGCAGGCCGTGGCGGTCAAACATGCAGGTGGCGCGCTGGTGATATTTATGCGGCAGCTGTGCCAGCCAGCCTTTCACCGCGCGGGTGTTTCCGAGCCAGCGCCCCTGAAGGTAGCTCAGCCAGCAGCCGAGGCTGGCCGCCGAGGTGAGGATCACCATTGTCGGGGCGAAGTCCATCACCCCCTTGCCGATCAACGCCCCAGCGAGCAGAAGCAGGCTGTCGCCGGGTAAAAATGAGGCTGGCAGTAGTCCATTCTCCAGAAACAGCGTCGCGAACATCACGAAATAGACAATCCCGACGACGTGCGGGTCCGCCAGCGCGGCAAAATCGTGTTGCCAGAGCGCCGTGATGATATTTTGAATAACAGCCATGGACTTTCCTGTGGAACAGCAGATATAACGCTATTGTACTCCCAAATTGGCCTGTCGGGGTTGATCGCAGGTGCATCTCATACAGACTTTTCCGCTTGCGGTGTTCAGAATGGCGTCCGGGGCGTACATTTCAGCCAGCACTTTACACGATGCGCTCAAATCCTGCCGATAAATCCGCAATTAAATCGTCCACATTTTCCAGCCCGATATGCAGGCGGATCAGGGTTCCTTCGAAGTCCACTTCGCCGCCCGGGCGCAGTGCCGCAATCTGTTCCGGCTGGTTAGGCAGGATCAGGGATTCGAATCCACCCCATGAATAGGCCATGCTGAAGAGGGTAAAGTTATCCAGATAGCGTGCCAGCTCGGCGTCATTGAGCCGCTTTTTAAGAACAAAAGAGAACAGCCCGCTGCTGCCCGTAAAGTCACGTTGCCAGTATTCGTGTCCTTTGCTGCCCGCCAGCGCCGGATGGTTAACGCGCTCCACCTGCGGGTGCAGGGCCAGCCACTGCGCGATTTGCAGGCTGCTCTCATGATGCTGGCGCAGGCGCACGCCGAGCGTGCGGATGCCGCGGCTGGTCATGTAGGCGGTATCGGCGTCCACCATCTGCCCCATCAGGTAGGCATTTTCACGCAGCTGGTCCCAGCAGCGGGCGTTGGAAACCGCCGTGCCAATCATGGCGTCGGAGTGACCAATCAGGTATTTGGTGGCCGCCTGAATGGAGATATCAACGTCAAACTCCAGCGCTTTAAACAGCACGCCCGCCGCCCAGGTGTTGTCGATCATCACGATCGCCTCCGGAGCTTTACTGCGCACCGCCTTCACGATGGCCGGGACGTCATGGACTTCCATGGTGATGGAGCCGGGAGATTCCAGAAACACCACGCGCGTGTTGGGCTGAATATGGTCGGCAATACCTGCCCCAATCAGCGGATCGAACCAGCTGGTAGTGACGCCGAGCTTGCTGAGGATTTTGGTGCAGAAGTCCTGGCTTGGCTCGTAGGCGGTATTGGTCATCAGGACATGGTCGCCCTGTTCCACAAACGCCAGGATGGTATTGGCGACCGCCGCCGCACCGCACGGGAACAGCGCGCAGCCCGCGCCGCCCTCCAGTTCGCACATGGCTTCCTGCAGCGAGAAGTGGGTTAGCGTGCCGCGACGACCGTAAAACAGCCCGCCCTTTGCGCGATTGCGCGTTGCGATTTTTTTATCCTCAACGGTATCAAACACCAGCGACGAGGCGCGCTGTATCACGCTGTTGACCGAGCCCTGGGTGTATTTTTTGCTGCGTCCTGCCTGCACCAGCGTGGTCTCAAGCTGCTTCTTAGTCATGTTCGCTAACCCTATTTTTATACGTCTGGACGTCCAGACTACCACGATTGCAAAAATGTGCATCCGCATGCTTATCGAATAAGCAGAAAATATTATTAAAAATACGCATAAAAAATTTTTACTGCGTAAGCGCAAGGAAAGTGAGCGAAAATTACGGCACTATGTAAATACTAATGAGAACTACTATCAATTCGACGACGTTTTGATATTATTACGTTCAGATTTTGTGATTTGCGTCCTGGAGATACAGAGTGGGTAATAATTTGATGCAGACGGATCTCTCCGTTTGGGGCATGTATCAACATGCTGACATCGTAGTTAAGATTGTGATGATCGGCCTGATTCTGGCGTCCGTGATCACCTGGGCTATCTTCTTCAGCAAGAGCGCCGAACTTCTTTCACAAAAGCGCCGCCTCAAGCGTGAGCAGAAGCAGCTGGCAGAAGCCCGCTCTCTGGATCAGGCTTCTGATATAACCTCGTCCTTTCATGCGAAAAGCCTGACCACACTGTTAGTGAACGAAGCTCAGAACGAGCTGGAACTCTCCGCAGGCAGTGAAGATAACGAAGGCATTAAAGAGCGTACCGGCTTCCGTCTGGAACGTCGCGTTGCTGCCGTTGGCCGTCATATGGGCCGCGGTAACGGCTATCTGGCGACTATCGGCGCGATCTCCCCGTTCGTCGGCCTGTTCGGTACCGTCTGGGGCATCATGAACAGCTTTATCGGCATCGCCCAGACGCAGACCACTAACCTGGCGGTGGTTGCGCCGGGTATCGCAGAAGCGCTGCTGGCAACGGCTATCGGCCTGGTCGCCGCTATCCCGGCGGTCGTTATCTATAACATTTTTGCCCGCATGATTGGCAGTTACAAAGCCACCCTGGGCGACGTTGCTGCGCAGGTTCTGCTGCTGCAAAGCCGCGATCTGGACCTGAACGCCAGCGCCGTTAAGCCGGTGCATGCGGCGTCCAAACTGCGCGTAGGTTGATTGTATGGCAATGCGTCTTAATGAAAATCTGGACGATAACGGCGAAATGCATGAAATCAACGTGACGCCGTTTATCGACGTTATGCTGGTTCTGCTGATTATCTTTATGGTTGCCGCGCCGCTGGCGACGGTGGACGTGAAGGTGAATCTGCCCGCGTCCTCCAGCCAGCCGCAGCCGCGTCCGGAAAAGCCTATCTACCTGTCGGTGAAGGCGGATAAATCCATGTTCCTCGGCAACGATCCGGTGACGGATGCCTCCGTTATTCCGGCGCTGGACCAGCTGACCGGCGGCAAGAAAGACACCACCGTCTTCTTCCGCGCGGATAAAACCGTCGACTATGAAACCATGATGAAGGTTATGGACACGCTGCATCAGGCGGGGTACCTGAAGATTGGTCTGGTCGGCGAAGAGAAAGCGGCCGCGAAATAAAACGAAGAGCTGGCGAAAGCCAGCTTTTTTTTGCGCGGTTAAGCGTGAGCGTCCGGGGATACCGCCGGTGCCTCTTCATTGAGCGCCACGCAGGTGACGTTTGATGTGCGGTAACGGCCTTCTGAAAGCCTGCGGGTCAGGCGCAGGGTAGCGGTCTCGCGGGCCAGCAGGTATTGATAGTTCGCCTCCAGCCGGCCGAGGAGCTTCTCCTTAAGCTCAGGACGCTGGTCGATAAGGGCGTTCATCACCGCGCCATAAATCTCCTCTTTGACCTGCAAGGGATAGATTTCCCGACGATTGTGCCATTTCAGGCGCACCAGCGCGGCCGGGATCGAAATCAGATCCTGGGTGATTCGCGTCATCTCGTCATTTTTTATCTTTTTTAGCGCGTCTAGATTCTGCTTTAAGATAAATTCATCGCTTTTTTTATCATCTAAAGTCAAATAAACGTTATTGCCGCTCTCATTATTCACGCTATTCTTCCCCCAGGTTATAAAAAATGGGACCGTTTTTTTCTCGGGTGATTAAATTAAGCCAAATTTCATTTCCGGCTTCATTTATTTGCTGGGTTTTTTCGGCCATTATTTGACTTAGAGCCTGGGCATCTATTTCCCCTTCGGCCTGCAAATCATTTAGCAGATGAACAAACGCTTCGATCTTGATGGCCCGAAATAAGCGGTCTTTTAAATGGCGGTCGTGCTCTTCCAGCACCATATTACGGGATTTCCCGGTACGCGAAACGCCAATTAATATGTCGGCTTCATAGTCGGAGAGTTTTCTTTTTCCTTGAGTGAAATTCGCCTCTTTATCTGCTTCCGTCGTAGGCTGTTCCACAGGCGTAATGTGGTACTTTGCCGGGACAAGATTGTCGGGCAGCATTTTAATTTCCTTTAATTTCAAAAAGGTGGGAATGGAAAAAGGGTGAGATTCGTTGACAATAACATGAGGCAATTTTAAAATCAAAAAAAATGGAGCCTACCCATGAACAGCATTTTCTTTACGGTTATAACGTTACTGTTACTGACCGCTGGCGTGCTTTTATTGATGCGAGAGTTTAATAAGCCGAAAGTGTCGAAAGATGCCGGTGAAGCACCGCAGCCAGAATTGATGTCCAAAGAAGAGGGCGAAGATCATTTCTCCCTGTTGATGAACGCCGTGACGCCGGTCTGGTACTGGCGGGTCAATCACGAATATATCGATTTTCTTCATGCGACAATAAAGCGCATGAAAATGTCCGACATTAATGATACGCCGGGGCTGTTCGACGCGCAGCGCCGGTGTAGCGACCTTAATTCGGCCGTTTATAAATATTATGACAATATCAAAAAGCGCTGTCTGAATGGCGAGAAGGTCTCATATTCCGATTTAGACGTATTAAACCTGCGCCAGTGTTTTCGCGAGTTTAGCCTGGAGGCCTACCCGGAGCTGGTGGGGCTGGTCTGGCCGGAGTACGCGCGCCCGCAAGTGGATCCTGATGAGGTGTAAGCGACCTCCTGGTTAGTTGTTGCAAACAGCCAGCGACGTTGAGATATACTGGACGCTGGTTTCGTTTGCAGACAGGATTTTATGGAACGCTTCTTTGAAAACGCAATGTATGCCTCTCGCTGGCTGCTCGCACCCGTCTATTTTGGTCTCTCCCTGGCGCTGGTCGCCCTGACGATCAAGTTCTTCCAGGAGATTTTCCACGTCCTGCCAAACATTTTCTCGGTGGCGGAAGCAGACTTAATTCTGGTGCTGCTGTCGCTGGTGGATATGACGCTGGTGGGCGGATTACTGGTGATGGTGATGTTCTCCGGCTATGAGAATTTTGTCTCTCAGCTGGATATCGCCGAGCACAAGGAAAAGCTCAGCTGGCTCGGTAAGATGGACGCGTCATCGCTGAAGAATAAGGTTGCGGCGTCGATTGTGGCGATTTCGTCTATCCACCTGTTACGCGTATTCATGGACGCCAAGAACGTCCCGGATAACAAGCTGATGTGGTATGTGATTATCCACCTGACGTTCGTGCTGTCGGCGTTTGTGATGGGGTATCTGGATAAGATCAGCAAGAAGTGATTTTACCGCGGCCCTCACCCTAACCCTCTCCCCGGAGGGGAGAGGGGACTGTCCGGTGCGGCCTTTTACCCTCTCCCCTTTGGGGAGAGGGACAGGGTGAGGGGTCAGGGAAACAGGCCGCACTATTTATCCGACGAGGCCTGCCACAGGTTCAGCTCACCATCCGCAACGTGCTGGTCAATCCGCGTCAGTTCATCTTCGGTAAAGCGCAGGTTAGACAGCGCCTGAACGTTCTCCTCCAGCTGTTCCGGGCGACTCGCGCCAATCAGCACTGACGTTACTCGCTCATCCTTCAGCAGCCAGCTCAGCGCCATCTGCGCCATCGTCTGCCCGCGCGCGTGCGCCATCTCATTCAGCAGACGAAGGCTGCTCAGGTTGGCTTCTGTCAGCATGTTCTCCGTCAGGCCGCGCACTTTCTTGCCTTCGCGCTGCATGCGTGAACCGTCAGGAATACCGTTCAGGTATTTTCCGGTCAGCAGGCCCTGAGCCAGCGGGGTGAAGGCGATACAGCCCGTCCCGTTTTCCTCCAGCGCATCCAGCAGGCCGGTCTTGTCGACCCAGCGGTTCAGCAGGTTGTAAGACGGCTGATGGATCAAAAGCGGGATTTTCCACTCGCGCAGCAATTCGGCCATCACCTTCGTGCGTTCCGTGGAGTAGGACGAAATACCCACATACAGCGCTTTTCCGCTCTGCACCGCGTGTGCCAGCGCGGAGGCGGTCTCCTCCATCGGCGTGTTTTCGTCCACGCGGTGAGAATAGAAAATATCCACATAGTCCAGGCCCATGCGTTTCAGGCTCTGGTCGAGGCTGGCGAGCAGGTATTTACGAGAGCCGCCTGAACCATACGGGCCTGGCCACATGTCATAACCCGCTTTGGTGGAGACGATCAGCTCGTCGCGATAGCCGGCAAAATCTTCCCGCAGCAGCCGACCAAAGTTCTCCTCAGCGCTGCCCGCAGGGGGGCCGTAGTTATTGGCAAGGTCAAAATGGGTAATGCCGAGATCGAAGGCTTTACGCAGCAGCGCGCGCTGTGAATCGAGCGCCTGTACGTGGCCAAAGCTGTGCCACAGGCCCAGCGACAGCGCCGGCAGGCGCAGGCCACTTTTACCGCAGTAACGGTACTGCATATTCTCGTATCGGCCGGTGTAAGGGTGCCAGGACATGATGTCTCCTTTCGTGTCGATGAATTTTCGAAACAGCGTTTTCATTCTATGCTTATCAAACCATAAATCGTGGAGATAAGCGATGACGCGCCTGACTGCCAAAGATTTTCCACAAGAGCTGCTCGATTACTACGACTACTACGCCCACGGTAAAATCAGCAAACGAGAATTCCTTAACCTCGCGGCACGCTATGCCGCTGGCGGCGTGACGGCGCTGGCGCTGTTCAATATGCTTAAACCCAATTACGCCCTCGCAGAGCAGGTCAAATTTACCGACCCGGATATTCTCCCGGAATATATTTCCTATCCCTCACCTGAGGGGCATGGCGAGGTACGCGGTTACCTGGTGAAACCCGCTAAGGCCCGCGGAAAAATACCTGCCGTGGTGGTGGTGCATGAAAACCGCGGCCTGAACCCGTATATCGAAGATGTGGCACGCCGCGTGGCAAAAGCCGGTTATCTGGCCCTGGCACCGGATGGCCTCAGTTCGGTGGGCGGTTATCCAGGCAACGACGAAGAGGGGAAGGCGCTACAGCAGAAGGTGGATCCGACAAAGCTGATGAATGACTTCTTTGCCGCCGTCGGGTTCATGAAGGATCGTCCAGATGCGACCGGCAAAGTGGGGATAACCGGCTTCTGCTATGGCGGCGGCGTATCTAATGCCGCAGCAGTCGCTTACCCGGAGCTGGCGTGCGCGGTGCCGTTTTATGGCCGACAGCCGCCGATGTGGCGAAAATCAACGCGCCGCTTCTGCTGCACTATGCGGAGTTCGATAAAAATATTAATGAAGGATGGCCTGCGTACGAGGCGGCCCTTAAGGCCAATAATAAGGTGTATGAAGCCTACATCTACCCCGGCGTTAACCACGGCTTTCATAACGACTCCACCCCGCGATACGACGAGCCCGCAGCCGGGCTCGCCTGGAAACGCACGCTGGGGTGGTTTGAGAAATACTTGAGCTAACGCTCTGCGTTGGGCCAGCGGATTGCCGGGCAGGGGGAACTGCCGCCCGGCAATCCGTCCGAGCTTAGAAGCTGTAGCTCATACCCGCCTGCACGCTGGCATCGTTATCCACGTCTCCCGTGCCAACATACACGCCGGTATTGAGCGTGAAGTTATGCGCGATGCTGGCGTTAATGCCTGCCCCAAAGATCCCCATGCTGTTGTTGTGACCGGCGGTGTTGTGGTAATCCGCTGCCTTAATGTCCGTATCATCGCTGAACTCTTTCTGGAAGCGGGCATCCACCCACGGCATTACCGTCACGTTTTTGTTCAGATCGGTAAGCATGGTGGTCAGACGTACCCCGGCGCCGCCGTTCCAGGAAGAGACCTGACTGTCGGCAAAGGTCACTTCGCTGTCGGAGAACCCGTTTGCTTTTGTCTCATCCCAGCCTAAGGTGGCGTAAGGTTGCAGCAGGGTCTCACCAGGCAGCAGTACGTTAACACCGGTGCGGGCCTGCGCCAGATACAGGCTACCGTCCGTCGAGCCGCTCAGCGCCTCGGTCATGCCGCTGGTATCGCCGGTGACGTTGCTGGCGGAGAGGGAGTAACGCATATCGCCATAGCTGAAGCTGCCGTCAGCGAACAGGCCCCAGGTTCTGCCGTTCAGCGCCTGCTGCCAGCCGCCGTAAAGGCTGTAGTAGTTACCGTAAACGCTGTCATTGAAGCTATCTGCGCCGTTGCTGGTGTCCTGCACGCGGCTGCGCGTCCAGGCCAGGGCAATACCGCCGGTAACGCTGTCGCCGTTGCTCAGGTGAGCCGTCCAGTCAACGCCGCCCTGCGCGCCCTGGGTAATGCTTTTATAGTCCACGTCGTTGCTGAAGTTGCCGTTCTGGTAGAGGAAATCGCCCCACACCTGCGCGCCGTCCTGCTCGTCGCCCAGCATATTCGCGAGATGAACCTGGTTCATATGGTTGCTAATGTCATCCGCAACCTGATGCCCGGCCTGCTCGGCGGCATCCAGACCCGCAACCAGCCCCTGGACGTCGCTGGCGAGGCTTCCCTTCTGGCTGTTAAATTCAATATTCCAGCTCTGGCTATTATCGGCTGCCAGCATCGTCTGCGGTGCCGCGTCGGCAGCAACAATATTCAGGCTGTTATCGTAGTTATAGGCACCGCTGCGGTTTTCAACCTCCTGCTTGCCGTTGGTGAAGGTTGCGGCGGCATAATGTTGCGGTGCGCTGCTGCCTGCTGTGGTGAAGGTGCCGAGGATGACGCCCTGCTGATTCATCGCGGACGGGGTAATGCTGTTTACGATGACCGCATTATTGGCCCCGGTAATAGTGCCGAAGTTCACAAAGCTGTCGGTACTCATCGTAACCATCGCATTGCTGCCGGTGGTGGCGGCAATGAGCGTGGAGCCGTTTTGCAAACTCCAGCTGGTCGCATCGTGAATTTTATCAATGGCGATGCTGTTATCGCTGGTGGTATTTACCGTCTCGAACTGGCTTATTTCGCCGGAAATAGCGCTGCCGGCGTCCATTGAAAGCGTATCGCTACCGTCACCGCCGTCAACGTCGCCGTTAACGTGGGAGTTATTGGTGAGCACAACCGTGTCATCACCCGCGCCGGTGGTAATATCGCCATTCACCGTGGCGTTATTTTGCAGGGTGATGGTGGTGTTACCGCTGTTCTGGCTGGTATTCACTGCGCCGTTAATTGTGCTGTTATCCACCAGAACCGAATTGGCTGAATTTCCGCCCAGCGTAATATTGCCGTTCACCACGCTACGGTTATTCAGCGAAAGGGTGGTTGTGCCTTTTTCGTTAATCACGCCGATATCACCCGTCACGGTGCTGTTATTGAGTGTCAGCGAATCGGCTTTTGTGCCGTACATGGCAACGGCGACGTCGCCAAACGCATCCAGATTCAAATCGCTGAAGGGCTGATATTCGCTAAGTTTTTCCGCCAGCGTATCGATATTTTGGGCAATCTCGCTTTGAGATCCGTCTACCGTGGCGTTGGTCAGGGTAATGGTGGTATCAGATTTATCGCTACCCGCGTAAATGCCACCTTTATCCATCGTGCTGTTGCTGATGTTAATGTTTTGCACACCCGCGCCCGCGCTTACAATACTGCCGTGCAGAACGCTACCGTTCTGGATATTCACGTTATGGTAGCCTTTATCCATCGGGTCAAGATAAATGGCGGAGCCCATCATATAAGCTTTATCTCTGTCGTAATCACCCGCGCTGTTTTCACCGTTCAGCGTCGAACTATCGACCGTTATCGTCGTATTGGTTGTTTTAAATTCTGAACCGGTCTCAATCATATCCACGGTTGCGCCGTTGTTCAGGTTGATATTCACTGTGCCGCCGTTGCTGCCCTGAATATAATGACCAGACATATCCGTGCCGGAGACGGTCAACGTTTGGGTATCACCCTCTTTACGATGGCCATCCATATAAATATTGGTTGCCGTAGCGTTCGCCATAACGGCATTGGTTACTCCTGGATCCTCAAAGTAATTACCATGGTCATATATAGATAATCCGCAGGTTTGGGTTGTCGCGCCATCTTTGCAATCCGGCGTGGATGCGGCAGGCGTGATGGACGCATGGGCGCTGAATGAGGCCAATGCCATTACAATACTCTGCGAAAGCAGGGTCAGGTTCGTTAATTTGCGCATTTGAATTTCTCTGAATAAAAAAGTCGGCTTTTTTTTTAAACCACTTCATGCAAATTCAGAACTTTCTTAAGCAGGTGGGGTGTAATGAAATTTTAAACATCAGAACAGGCTTAAGATGCCGGAAAAATAGATTTGTGTGATAAATAATTTAAAACATATTTATTGTATAAATCTGGCTGAATGATTAGCACGCAAATTAAGGGGTTTCTTACTAAAGCTGGCGCTATCTATCGATCTTATCTGTGAGTGAGGTAAGCCTTCCGAATTTTAAGGTTAATTTTATGTGTAACTGTTTTACATTTTCTTATCAGCCGTAATGTAAAAACACACATTTTTCCGGACAGGATTTCCGCGCCGACGATTATCGTTATCGCTCGTAAACCGGCCCAGTAAAAAATTTTATAAAATTACGCGCGAAAGATTATAACTTCGTCTTTTCCTGCCGATAACGAGGAAAGTACTCGCCTATGGGCGAATTCACCCTCACGGCAAGGAATACTTAATGAATATGCTTCGTAATTTCACCATCCGTTTCGTCCTGTTGGCGATACTGGGGATCTTTTGCGTCATGTGGGCAGGCGTGGGGCTTTACAGCACCTGGTCGCTGTCCCGTGTTTCTGATGGTAATGAGGTCGACCGCCAGCTGGTCAGGCAGATGACGGTGCTGAGCCAGGGTAACGATCAGTACTTCCGCTTCGTCACCCGCCTGAGCCGTGCGATGGAGGTCAAAGCGGCAGGCGGCACGCCGGACCTGTCCTCCGCCCAGCAGGCGCTGGATAACATGGGGAAAAAGCTGGCGGAGATGAAGGCTATCTCCCCGGGGCCGATGGATGAAAAAGTCTCTGCGCAGGTGATTTCCACCTGGCAGGCGCTGCTTGACCAGGGCGTAACGCCGCAGATGGCGCAGGCGAAGCAGGCGACGCTCGAAGGCTATCGTCAGCACGCTAACAGCGTCACGCCACCCCTGAGCCGTGCATTCGGGGCAGCGGCTGAGAACTTCAACGATACCGCCGCGAAGGCGCTCGACAGCACGCGCGTTATCGTCGACGGCCTCACCAGCATGACCCGGACGGTGATTATCACCGCCACGATCGCGGGTCTGCTGATCCTGCTCTTCACTGACCGCTACCTGGTGGCGATGCTGGTAAAACCGCTGGAACGCATCCGCCAGCAGTTTCGTCAGATTGCGCAGGGCGATCTCAGCCAGCCGATTGAGCCCTTTGGCCGCAACTGCGTGGGTCAACTGGTGCCGCTGCTGAGCGCCATGCAGGACAGCCTGCGGGAGGCGGTCAGTACTATCCGTTCCGGCAGCGAAAATATCTGGCGTGGCGCAACGGAGATCTCCAGCGGTAATAACGATCTCTCTTCGCGTACCGAAGAGCAGGCCGCCGCCCTGGAAGAGACCGCTGCCAGCATGGAGCAGCTCACCGCAACGGTGAAGCTGAATGCCGAAAGCGCGCGTCAGGCCAGCCAGCTGGCGGACGTGGCCTCCGGTACGGCCAGCCGTGGCGGCTCGCTGGTGGAGGACGTGGTGACGACCATGAGCGGCATCTCGGACAGCTCGAAGAAAATTGCGGAAATTACCACCGTGATTAACAGCATCGCCTTCCAGACCAACATCCTGGCGCTTAACGCCGCGGTGGAGGCGGCCCGTGCGGGAGAGCAGGGGCGCGGTTTTGCGGTAGTTGCAGGGGAGGTGCGTAACCTTGCCAGCCGCAGCGCGAACGCCGCGAAAGAGATCGAAGGGCTGATTGCCGATTCCGTTGCCCGCGTGGAGCAGGGAGCGCGGCTTGTGAACGATACCGGCACCACCATGGAAGCTATCCTGCGCGACGTGACCGAAGTGACCGTCATCATGAAGCAGATCGCCACCGCGTCGGAGGAGCAGAGCAAAGGGATTTCCCAGGTAGGCGTTGCCATCACGCAGATGGACGGCGTAACCCAGCAGAACGCCTCGCTGGTGGAGCAGGTTTCCGCCGCCGCCGCCGCGCTGGAACGCCAGACAGAAGAGCTCCAGCGCTCGGTGCAGAAGTTCCGCCTTACCGCGTAACGTCCGTGCGTCAGGCCGGAATGCCCGGCCTGACGCCCTTATCGCTTCCCGCCCTCGCTCTGAATAACCTCCGTGACCTGCGACAGCTGGCCGACCTTCACCTCGCTCGACCGCTTAAATTTACTTTTGTCGATGAGCAGCAGCGACTGGCTGGCGCGGCTTAACAGCAGCGCTTTATAGGCCGCGTTGTGCCCGGAGGGATCCCAAAGCACGCCCTGCTCGTCGACGCCCTCGCAGGAGAAGATGAACAGGTCTATCTCCAGCCCTTTAATCTGCGTCACCAGCGCCGGATTAACATAGCAGCGATACTTGCGCTCAAGGGTTCCGCCGGAGCAGATTAACGTGGTTCGCTTGCGCTTCGCCATCTCCTGGCAGATGGGCAGGCTGTTGGTAAAAACGGTGAGTTCGATATCCGGTAGCTGGCGCGCCAGATGAAAGCAGGTCGAGCTGGCGTCAAGGGCGATGGTCATCCCTTCGCCGATCCAGCTCAGCGCGTGGCGGGCAATATCGGCTTTGTCGGCATAATGGCTTTTCAGCCTCGCGCCAAAAGGCTCTCCGCTGTCGCGGCTGTCCAGACGAATCAGGCGCGCGCGTCCATGCTGGCGCAGGATCTTGCCCTGCTGCTGCAGGGCTTTCAGATCCCGGCGGATCGTCTCTTTGCTGACGGAAAGCTTATCCGCCAGCGCCTCCGTGGTCAGCCAGTCGCTTTTACTCATCAGGTTGAGGATGTCCTGCTGTCGGGTCTGCCTGAGCGTCTGGTCTGACATAAAAGATCCTTGCGAAGGAAACAGAATAAGCGGAAGTATGAATTTTTCAGGCCGTAAACCGCAACATCACGCAAAAAAAAACCAGCGCGCAGGCTGGTTTCGATCGTGATTTATCGCGTGTTGCTTCACCCGTTCGGGCGCCCGGCCACTTATCAGGCCTGACGTTTATCTTCCGTCTGGGTATCAAAGTCGCTTGCTGAATGGCGTTCATGCAGCTGCTCGTTCAGCTCGCCGCTGGTGCGGTTAACGATGCGTCCGCGCTTCACGGCCGGGCGATTCGCCACGTCTTTTGCCCAGCGCTGCACGTTGGTGTACTTCTCTGCATCGAGGAACTCGGCGGCGTTATACACGCTGCCCAGCGCCACGCAGCCAAACCATGGCCAGATTGCCATGTCGGCGATGGTGTACTCTTCGCCTGCCACGTAGCGCCCGCGCGCCAGCTGCTTGTCCAGCACGTCGAACAGGCGCTTGGCCTCCATGGTGAAGCGATCGATGGCGTACTCAATCTTCACCGGCGCATAGCTGTAGAAGTGGCCGAAACCGCCACCCAGGAACGGTGCCGCGCCCTGGAGCCAGAACAGCCAGTTCAGGGTCTCCGTGCGTCCCGCCGGATCTTTCGGCAGGAAGTGGCCAAACTTCTCGGCCAGATACAGCAGGATACTGCCGGACTCAAAGACGCGCGTCGGCGGGGTGGTTGAGTGGTCGCGCAGCGCCGGAATTTTTGAGTTCGGGTTCACGTCCACAAAGCCGCTGGAGAACTGATCGCCCTCGCCGATGCGGATTAACCATGCGTCGTACTCCGCGCCCGTCACGCCCAGCGCCAGCAGCTCTTCCAGCATGATGGTGACTTTCTGCCCGTTCGGCGTGCCCAGCGAGTAAAGCTGGAGCGGGTGCGCGCCCACGGGCAGATCTTTCTCGTGCGTGGCGCCTGAAACGGGGCGGTTGATATTGGCGAACGCGCCGCCGTTATTCTTTTTCCATTCCCACACTTTTGGTGGCTGATAGGTGTTCTCTGACATGTTGGCCTGCCTTTTTGGTGTTGTGTTGAGGCAGTGTAGCAGGAGATGGGAGGGGCGTTTAACGATGTGAGCGTAATGGTCGGGGCGGGTGTATGATAACGGCACCTCTGTCAGTTAATTACAACGTGCAGACGACGACAAATCCCACAAAAAATTGCCGCCTGCCTGTTTTAGGTTGGACACATGCGTAAAGGAACGTTAAGCAGTGATGCACCCTTCGGGACGTTATTAGGCTACGCGCCGGGTGGCGTGGCGATTTACTCTTCGAATTACGGCAGCCTCGATCCGCGTAACTACCCGGAAGACGCGGAGTTCCGCAGCTATATTGGCAATGAATACATGGGCCATAAATGGCAGTGCGTTGAATTTGCGCGCCGCTTCCTCTTCCTCAACCACGGTTTTGTCTTTACCGACGTCGGCATGGCGTGGGAGATCTTCTCCCTGCGTTTTTTACGCGAGGTGGTGAACGATAACATCCTGCCGCTCCAGGCCTTTGTCAATGGTTCAAAGCGTCCGCCGCAGGCCGGCGCGCTGCTCATCTGGCAAAAGGGCGGGGAGTTCCACGAGACCGGCCACGTTGCCGTCATTACCCAGCTGCTGGACGACAGGGTGCGCATAGCCGAGCAGAACGTGATCCATTCTCCTCTGCCTATGGGGCAGCAGTGGACGCGCGAGCTGCGCCTTACCGTAGAGAACGGCTGCTACACCCTTCACGACACCTTCAGCGATACCGAGATCCTCGGCTGGATGATCCAGACGGCGGATACTGAACACAGCATTCCTCAGCCGGAGATCGACGGCGAGCTGCTGAAGATCCGCGGCGCGCGGCTGAAGAACAACCGCCAGTTCGACGGAAAGTGGCTCAACGAAAACGACGCGCTGCAGCAGGCGTACGTCCGCGCGAACGGTCATGTCATCAACAGCGATCCGTGCCACTACTTCACCATCACCGGGAGCGCCGAGCAGGAGCTGATCAAAGCCACCAACGAGCTGCATCTGATGTACCTCCACGCAACCGACAAAGTGCTGAAGGACGACAGCCTGCTGGCGCTTTTCGACATCCCGAAAATACTCTGGCCGCGCCTGCGCCTCTCCTGGCAGTGGCGTCGTCACCATATGATCACCGGCCGTATGGATTTCTGCATGGACGAGCGCGGCATAAAGGTTTACGAGTACAACGCGGACTCCGCGTCCTGCCATACCGAGGGGGGCCTGATCCTCGAAGAGTGGGTGAAAAACGGCTATCGCGGCAACGGCCATAACCCGGCGGAAGGGCTGCTGGAGGAGCTGACCGGCGCCTGGAAGCACAGCCACGCGCGGCCGTTCGTGCACATCATGCAGGACAACGATATCGAAGAGGATTACCACGCGCTCTTTATTCAGCGCTCGCTGATGCAGGCCGGGTTTGAAACCAAAATCCTGCATGGGCTGGGCGCGCTGGGCTGGGACGCTGCCGGACAGCTGATTGATGACGAAGGCCGTCACGTTAACTGCGTGTGGAAGACCTGGGCGTGGGAAACGGCGATAGAGCAGATCCGCGAGGTGAGCGAAACCGAATACGCCGCCGTGCCGATCCGCACCGGGCACCCGCAAGGGGAAGTGCGCCTGATTGACGTCCTGCTGCGCCCGGAGGTGCTGGTCTTTGAACCGCTGTGGACGGTGATCCCCGGCAACAAGGCGATCCTGCCGGTGCTGTGGCAGCTGTTCCCGAACCATCGCTATTTGCTCGACACCGATTTTGAGGTTAACGACCTGCTGAAGCAGACCGGCTATGCCGTTAAGCCGATCGCCGGACGCTGCGGCAGCAATATCGATCTCATCAGCGCTCGGGACGAACTGCTGGACAAATCCAGCGGCAGGTTTGTCGATCGTAAAAATATCTATCAGCAGCTGTGGTGCCTGCCGAAGGTCGACGGCAAGTACATTCAGGTCTGTACGTTTACCGTGGGCGGAAACTACGGTGGGACCTGCCTGCGCGGCGATGAATCGCTGGTGGTGAAGAAAGAGAGCGATATTGAACCGCTGATCGTGGTGAAAGATAACTAATTCGTACCAGCGATAAGAAAGCCCCCGGCGGTTAACCTGCGGGGGCTTTTTCTTACTGTTCTTCCTCGTCCTCCTGCTCGCTAATCTTCAGATCGATGATGCGGCCGATCTGGTCATGATAGACCGTCAGCAGGTTGTACTGGCTCATCTCCGAGATCAGCTGCGGTGAAACGTCAAAGCTTCTGGCAAGCTCGTCATGGTGCAAATAGCCCGCACGGCGGCGCCTCACGTGGGTACATCGACGATTGTACTGATACCACAAAATCAGCAGCCAGCCGTTGAGCGCGGCGAGCAGCAGATAGATCAGCACCGTGTTAAAGGAAGCAATGATGTCTCCCCACCGGTACTCGCTCTCCTCGGTTAACTGCATCCACAGCCTGGCATACAGAAAAAACAGAAATCCACCCCACGCCAGCAGGGTTAGCGCGGTATCGAAAAGGCGCGGCAGTAGCCGGTGTTCGGTCAAAATTAAGGTATTTTCGTTCATTGAAGACGTCCTTTTCCCCGGTCCGGGCTGATCCAGCGCGCGCGGGCGCGCTGGCGCTTAAGCATGACTTTTGGAAATGCAACGAGGGTGGTGAACAGGCCGATCATCCAGTAGACCATCGGGAACCAAATCACCCAGAAAAGCGAGCCTGCCACTTTTCGCTCGTACCGCCGCTCGATGTACAGGCTGACAAGGAACTGCATCAGGCACATCAGGCCCAGCAGCAGCCCGGTAAACGCCGGTGGAAAGAGGGTTTCAACGGTCAGGTTGGCGGGCACCGGCGCGACATGGCTGATGATGAATAACAGTACCGTCACCGCGTAGGCAAACGCCCACAGCGTAGACAGCGCGTACTCCAAAAACAGGGGCCGCATGCGATGGTGTTCCCAGCGCACGATCCGGCGAAGGTTGACCAGAAATACCTCCGCGCCGCCCTGCGCCCAGCGCAGGCGCTGTTTCCACAGGCCCCTGAGCGTCTCCGGCATCAGGATCCAGCACAGCGCCCGCGGCTCGAAAAAGATATCCCAGTGGCGCAGCTGGAGCTTCCAGCTGATGTCGATGTCTTCGGTGATCATGTCCGGGCTCCAGTACCCGACGTCCGCCAGCGCCTGGCGGCGAAAGGCGGCGATAACGCCCGAGACGGTAAAGACCCGTCCGTAGATCCGCTGCGTCCGCTTGATAAGCCCAATGATGGATGAGAACTCGCCCACCTGAATACGGCCTATCAGCGTCGAGCGCGTGCGGATCCGCGGGTTGCCGGTGACGGCCCCAACGTGGGGATACTGGATCAGCGGCGCCACCAGATACGCCGCCGTGTCGCGGTCGAGCAGGGCATCGCCGTCAATGCAGACCAGCAGATCGCCCCGGGCCGCCGCCGCCCCGGCCTTGAGCGCTACGGCCTTCCCCTGGTTCTCCGTGAGGTTAATCACCCGCAGGCGCGGCTGCTCCAGCGCGAGCTGGTGCAGCACCCGGGCGGTATTGTCGGAAGAGCCGTCGTTAATGGCGATAACTTCAATATTTTCGTACCGCTGAGCCAGCGCGGCGCCGATGGTCTCTCTGGCATTCCTTTCCTCGTTGAAGCAGGGAATAAGGATGGAAATTAACGGCTCACCGGCGAGCGTCGGGGCTGGCGTTTCTTTGCCCCACGGCCAGCGTCGTTCGAGCTGAAACCAGAAGTAGAGACCGCCGGTTATCCACAGTACGGACATGAACAGCGGCCAGAAGAACACAAAGTCCAGGATCAGCTCGCCGGTAAACAGGGCGGCAACGCCTAATGGCAGCCCGAACACCAGGCATAAAATAGAGAATGCGATAATGCGATCAGTCATTGTCAGGATACCAGTAGGAAGATAATTCAGGCCTGATACGGGACATAGCAGGCTGGTTGTTAATGAAATCGTCGGGGTAGTAGCCGTAGTTTTTGACGCCGTTCAGCTGGAGCACGCGCATCCACTCCACCAGACGCTCGTCGGAAACGGGGCGCTGCGGTTTTTGCGACCAGTCTCTCGCCTGTAGTTCAAAAATGGTCTTATTGAGCGCGCCGGGCCGCGCGGCGACGGCCTTAACCAGGCGCGTCAGCCATGCATTGCTCTCCTCTGCCGGGACGGACTCCATCAGGGGCATTGCCATCGGCACCGTCCAGTCATAGGCCGCCAGAAAATCGTCAAGATTCTGCGCAAACCACGCTTCGCTTTCGGGTTGCAGAATGGGCAGGACGAACATATTGCGCGCGGTTTTGGTTTGCGGGCCGCGGATGTCCTTTACCGCCCGGCTCAGGGCCTGGGTAAACCCAATAAGCAGCTGGCTCCTCTGGCGCGCGGTATTCTGCCCGGCATCGTCAACGTCCGTCAGCACCGCGTCGTCATGGAACACAATCCCGTTGAAGCTGGCATGCCGGGCTAAATCTTCATAGATTTCCGTCACCTGCTGGCGAACCCGCGGGTCCCATGGCGAAAGCCTGATGTAGGGGTCGGTGGCGTCGAGCAATGTACCTGCCTGACGGTCCCGACGCTGAACGCGAGGCAGGGAAGGATCGAGATCGAACGAGAGCACCGGCATCCACGCGAAGACTTTTACGCCCGCCCGGGTCTGGAGCTGCCAGGAGACAAAATTAAAGAGATCGGCCCGGACCGGCAGCCGGCGGTTGGGGAAATAGAGCGCTTTGATTTTGCCGTCGCCCTGCGGGTCGGCAAACGCCTGGAGGAAAACATGGCTTATTTTCATGTCGTAGACCCGCTGGACTAGCTTGTTGATATTCCGGGTCTGCTGGGCCGGGTCGGGATCGTAAACGTAGTCGAGATCGACGTGCATGACGCGCACGGGATCGTGCTCCTGGATCTGGCTGACCGTACTGGCAAAGGTTTTGAGCGAGGGATTTCCGGCAATCAGCAGGCGGGGAATGCTGCTGAGGTTGCGCACGTCCCCCAGCCCGTCCTCCAGGGTAAAGGCCAGCCGGTAGCCCTGTTTTTCGGCAATGGAGAGCGACGTGCCGTTGGCAGCACCGTACGGCCAGACCCAGGCGCGCGGCGCTTTTCCGGTTACCCGGGTGATTTTATCCGTCACCTTGCGGACGTCATCGCCTATCCGCTGGCTGAACTGCGCGTCAGTTTCATAGCGTCCCGTCGCCTTATCGTAAAAGCGGCTGGCGATGGCCGGTTCGCGGCTGCCCTGCGGGTTGGCCGGGATGCCGTAATGTGAGGCCCAGGTATGCGAGCCGATTTCAACCAGCGGGGAGCGGCTTAACTCGCGCACCATGTCCCACGTCGCGAACCGATCGCGGGGCGTCATCAGCCCCCCGAAGTTAACCTTTTGATTTTCCGGCGTATCCACCCAGCTGCCCACCGGCGCCCACAGCGCAGGAACGTTCCATGCCTGAAGCAGCGGCCAGACCCGGGTATAAAAGCTGCTGTAGCCGTCGTCAAAGCTGAGCAAAATGGCTTTCGGCGGCAGCGTTTTCTTTCCGTCATGGGCATCAAGAATGTCCTGCACGCTGATGGCGCGATAGCCGTTATGCAAAAGCCAGCCGATCTGCTCGTTTAGCGCGCTGGTGCGAACGGAGAGGTAGCGCTGGTCGGCGGCATCATCCTCTACGTCGTGATAGGCGAGAACCAGAAACTGGTTTTTCGGCCAGGGCTTGCTCGCCTCCTGCTGCGGCCTCTCTTTGGGCGCAATAAACGAGATCGCCTGCGCGCAAACGCTCGCGCTGAGGCAGAGGCAGGCGATGAGTAACAGTCTCACGGAAAAACGTGTGTTCAGCATATTCATCCTTAAAAGCGTAAAGTCGCATCAAACGAGACGGAAAGATTGCTTTCGCGTTTGCCGTCGTAAGGGCGTTTATCCCAGTTCAGCATCACCCCGGTATCAATGACGTTATTCCACTGAACGCGCTGCCCGTAGCCCAGCAGGGTAACGGCGCCAGGCGACTGATTTTTCTGCCAGTATCCGCCGCCGCCGGCCACAATCTGCTGGCTCCAGAGGGTGTCGTAGTGGCGGTACATCTCATGGTCAACGGACAGGGCTGCCGTGACGGAGAGATCCCGCTCGGGGTTGTAATAGAGCGTATCCCGCAGGCTGTTTTTGCTGGCGGCGATCCCCGGTTCGAGATCCAGCGTCAGGGAGGGGCTTTGCCAGAGACGCTCTTTCCCCGTGAGGGCGTATTCCTGACGGCGGTTATGGTCTGAGAAGCGGCTAACGGCGGCGCTGAGCCGATACTCCCGGCGCTCGTTCTGGTACCAGCGCACTCCGCCTTCGCCCCGGTTCGCGCCGATCCCATTGCGGAGCGCCCGTAATGGCGTGGTGCGGGACAACCGCTCGAGGCTACCGCTGGCCTGCCAGCTATCGTTGAGGCTGTAAGTTGCTGACAGCCGGGCACCCGGCGTGCTTTTACCGTGATAGCGGTTGCTGGAGAGCTCGGCCTCGAGCGTGAGGTCGCGGGGCCGCCACTCAACGCCGCCCAGCAGGTGGCGGCTGATGCCTTTACCTTCGTCAAAATTGCCCTGCGCATAGCGGGCGCCGGCAAACAGCCGCCAGCTATCCGCCATGGGCGGGCCATAGAGCGTGGCGTCCCAGCTCATGTCGTGGCTGCCGCTGACGGGATTGTCCGAGTGCAATCCTTTACCCGCGTTCAGACGCAGTTCAGACATGTGGTGGACCGCTCTGAGCCTGTCCAGACGGCGGGCGCTGCGATCGTCGGGCGCGCGGGCTATCACGTCCTCAGTCAGTAAATCCATCTGTCGCCACTCCTGAAGGTCCATTGCGACGTAAGCCTGCTGTTTCTCAAGCTCCAGATTCGAAGGTTCTAGCGCCTCCGCTCGCTTAAGCTTTTGCTCGGCCGCGCGCGGCAGGCCCCTGGCCTGAAGCAGGGCGGCATAGTCAATCTGTAACCCCTGATTGCCCGGCGCCGTTGACGCCAGACGATGCGCCAGCCTTTCGGCCTCCGGCAGGGCGTTGGTCGCCAGCAAATAGTTAAATGTGAGCGACTGCCCGGTAAGCCACCGATCGTTCGGCTGAGCGGTCGGGGACCCGAAGTCGTAGCGGATCCAGGGGACGCTGCGGGTCTGGCGCTCAACGTAGCGGCGGGCGGCCTGGTACTGCCCCGTATCCAGCCAGGCGTAGAAAAGCGCGTGCTCCTCGTCCTGCGGATCGGAGGCGTACCGTGGATAGCGCTGCAGAAGCGAGAAGGCGGCGGCGGTGTTTTTCTCCTGCAAATAGGCGGATATCGCCCAGCCGATGGCCCACTCCGGCACCGGATGCCGTGCGGCTGTCAGCGCCTGGTATTCGCTAATGACCTGCCGGTAATCACCGTGCGCATACAGCGCGCCAAGCCGATCGATACAGGCAAGGATGACGTCTTCTGCCGCCTGCGGTTCGCTTTGCCAGCGGGAAAGCAGGGCGTAGTAACGATCTAACGCGTTTTGCGCCAGCCGCAGGCGCTCTTTCTCCGTTCTGCCGGGCACGTCCGCCAGGCGAACCATTTCGGCAGCGGCGTTACGTTCAAGGCGGCGACGCTCCGCGGGGGACAGCGCCGCGCTTCGTGACAGCCAGAGCGCGGGCGTGCTTACCCTGTTATCCGCTAGCGCATCGATCGTCTCGCGAAGAAGGGCTGTATTCCCCGGTGCGGCGTTCAGCGCGCGCATGTCCGCCAGCAGCCGATCCCAGCTTTTTCCCTGACGCATCCAGACATAGGAGAGCGTCTCAAGGTGCGCGGGAGAAGGATCGTCCTTAACCATCTGCCGGGCTTCCCGAAGCGCGAGGCGATCCATGCGGGCGTCGGCCAGGGTCTTAACGTAGCCGATGCGGTAATCGTCGTTATCCGGCGCAAGGCTGCGCGCCTCTTTCCACAGCGTTAAGGCGGAAGGCCAGGCTTTTTGGTTTCTTCTTGACTGCGCGACGGCAGCGATGGCGCGAGCGGGCAGCGGCATATAGATGCCATAACGCTGCCAGACCTGAATAACCTCGTTATCGCGGCCCGCCCAGGAGGCTACCTGTAACCAGTCCGCAACCCGTTCGGGCGTTAAAGCATGCTGCTGCTCGTAGCGCTGTACATAATCAAGAAACAGAGCGTAATTACCGTTACGTGCCTGTTGAATCTGATGCTCATAAACGGATTCATCAGCCTGAACCAGAACAGGAAAGAGTAATACCAGGAACAATAATATTGTGGTGCGATAAAAGAATAACGTAGTGAAGCGAAGCGATCTTTCCATATCTATTTGCCATTTGTTTATCATGAATCCATTGCATAACACGGCCGCCTTTTAACTCAGCGTTAAAGGCCATAAAGGAAAACATTAAATCTGAATGATGTTACGTTATGGGGTACTTACCTAAAGGTAATTATGAGCCCTCCGCACAGTGGTTCGGTTGGGGGTAATGTACACCTGATGTGTTGGGGGATAAATAAGCTGAAAAGCGGGGTGGAGGTTTTGAGATAATTCTGGAAGCAAGCGGTTTTTTAGATAATTAAATACAAGGTGTTTGTTTTTAAGTTACTGATAGTATTTGATTTTTCTTTCTTGCTTTTCCTTTTGGCTATATTCGAAATGAAGTTCTGTGCAGTTAATTAAAGAACTTTCCGGTGCATGTTTGGGAAGTTTCATGACAAAAATTCTTAATGTTCAGGGAAGTGACTTTTCTGAAATTCTTTTTTATTTATAATTAACGCAAGCCATTGAGTGATAGTCTGCAAAAAGTCTGGCTCACCAATGCGCATATTGAGGGATGATCAAAGCCAGAATACATTTGCCGTTAATGTAAAGCGCTATAAACGAAAGCGTTCTTCTTTCTTAAGAGGCGGGCTTGCTATAATCTAAAAGGGATGGTTAGTGGCGACTTCAATAGTGTTAGTGACTCAGGATTGTTTCCTTGTCAGGGGGATGCGGCTATTTTTCCCGGATATAATTTGCCTCAGTTCGATTGACAGAAACATATTTGATACCGGTGCAGATGAATATACTGTACTGATTGATAGCCGTACGCCGCTCCGTTTATATGATTACCTGATACGCCATCCGGCCAGAACGAGAAAAACGATCTGCTGCGTTATGCTGGATATGGGCCATCGGGATGAGGATCTGCTCAGTATGAAGCTGTTTATGAACACGTCGCTTACGGCTCCGGATATGGCGTCGTTATTCAATCTGGTGCTCGATATGAAAGGCAGGCGTCTGACAACCAAATGGCTGCTTAACTTACGGCTGAGCAGACACGAAGCGATAATGCTGCGGTTGCTGAAGGCAGGGAGGTCGATGGAAGAGATTGCAGAGAAGCTGAATATGTCGGTCAAAAGCCTGTACCGCAAGCGAACGATGCTGTCGGAGCGGCTAGGGGCGGGGAACTTCAACGAAGCGTGTTTGTTTATCTTTAAAAACAAACTGCTGGACGCGGTTGGGAACGATCCCTAGCTTTGTCAGAAGCCAAAAGCAAAAACCCGCCACGAGGGCGGGTTCGTTAAAGGGAAATCCTTCAGAACGACCAGCGCAGATTAGCGTTAACCGAGTTGACGCGGGTGTCCGCACCATATTGTCCCTGATAACCCACATCCAGCGTCGCAGCACGGGACAGCTGTACGCTCACGCCGATATCACCCACCATCACGTCCTCATCCACGGCCTGCCCCTGAGTAATGAACGCGTCGCTGCCCGCAAACGCCATGCGCGAAGAGGTATTCTTATCGCCATACGCGTGCTGCCATCCCAGCGAACCGTAGAGGTTAACGTTCTTCGGCAGTTCGGTCATACCGCGCACCCCGAGGGTGGAATAGAAGGTGTTCATCGTTTCGTTACGTACGCTCAGCGCGGCGGCACCGCCGTCCTCCCTGAAGCTGTCGGTATGCAGTCGAATGTACGATAAATTGACGAACGGCTCGAGATTCATATCAGGCTGGCCGAAACGGTAGCCCGCTTCGGTGAACGCCAGCAGAGAGTTGGCGTCGTAATCCGACTTCAGCCGATCCGAGAAGCCGCTGAAATCAACGTTGCGCTCGCCTTCGATCTTGTGCCAGGTGTAACCCAGCGCGCCGCGAAGGGAGAACGCATCCTGTTGACCAGCCGCATACAGGCCAAGGTGATAGTTGTCGGTATCCGTTGAGGAACGACGGCTGTCGACGTCGTAATCACCGCGGCTGTAACCGAAGTAGCCACCGACGCGCACGTTATGGTCCGCCAGCTTGCGATCTGCCCCCAGCAGGAAGCCGGTGGTGTTGCCGTCCAGCTTGCCCACGTTACCGTCGCCGCTGTTTCGGCTCCAGGAGCTGAAGGTCTGGCCCCAGACGCCACTGTTTTGCGGCTCCGGCTGCTGCACCAGCGACATCGCTAGCGGTGGTATCGGCAGGCTGTCGTTATCAAACGCGCGCTGCATACGCTGGTTTAAGACGTTAACCACCTGCGTGCTGCCGGCGATAAGACTGGACTGCACGGACGGATAAACTTCACCGGACAGCTGGTTGAACGCCTCGCGCGCTTCCGGCGCGCTCAGCACCAGCAGCGAGTTATACAGCGCCAGCGACGGGCCGCTTTGCGTCAGCGTGGAGAGCGCACCGGCGGTATTCCACTGGTTGCTGCTCCTGGCCACGGTCTGGAAAATCCCCGGCTTGCCGCTGCCCGGGTTTTCACCGCCAGGATCCTCACCGCCCGGGTTTTCTCCACCTGGGTTCTCACCACCTGGGTTCTCACCACCCGGGTTCTCACCACCCGGGTTTTCGCCTCCGGGGTTCTCTCCTCCTGGATTTTCACCGCCAGGGTTTTCGCCTCCAGGATTCTCACCGCCGGTCTCTTTCTGCGCGATGGTCAGATCGACGGCGTTGGTGCTCTGCCTGAGCGCCACGTCCAGGAAGGCGGATTTAGATATCGCCGACGCAAACTCGCCGTCAATCCCGCCGTTCGACGTCAAAATGCGGTAGCTTTGGCCCGTTTTGTAGCTGGTTTGCGGGTCCAGCGCGGTGACCTGTACTTTAGCCAGATCGCTGATGGTCGTTTTGCCCGATACCAGCAGCTGGTCGCTGCGGCCATCTCCCGCGATATCTACGTCATAGAAAGATTCGCCGATAAAGTTCAGATAGCGTTTCAGCGTCAACGTGCCGATATTGCCGTCGCCGGGCGAGATATGCCCGCCGGACAGGATCTCGGTCTGGCCCAGCGTGCCGTTCCCGCCCAGCGTGCCGCCGGCCTTGATTGACGCGGCGCTGCTGTAGCCCAGCCCGTTGCTGACGTCTGAACCCGCCGTCGCGTTGAGGATCAGCGTGCCGCCGTTCTCCGCGCTTAGCGTCTGGACGTCAAAAATATCGTCTTCTGGCCGGGTGTTAATATTGCTGGCAATGATGACTTTACCGCCCCGCGCGGTTACGTTCGCCTGAAGGGCTGAAAGATCGCCGTTCAGCGTCGTCTGCCCGGAGGTGTTGATCACATCCCCTTCGCCGCTCATCGTGTTGCTGAAGACGTAATCGTCGTCGGTATGGTTGAAGTAGACATAGCTGCCGAACAGCCCGCCGCGCAGGCTGATTGCCGTCTTCGCATCAAGGGTTCCCGCGCCGCCCGCCGTGCCAGGCGTTGGCTCCGTTATACCCGTGCCGGTATCCATGTTGCCGCGGCTGCCGATGATGAGCGCACCCCGGTTCGAGCCGGAACCCGATGTCCCCACGATCAGCGTATTGCTGCCTGCGGAAAATGAACCGCCGTCAATAACCGACAGCACGCCGTTGCCATAATCACCCACGCTAACGCTGCTGTCGCTGGTAAAGCGCGAGTCTTTGCCCGCAATCACCAGCTCAGCGGTTTTCCCTGCCCCGGAGACGCCCGCCACCTGCACGCCGCCAACGTTAACCGCTCCGCCGTCCAGTACGTCCAGGTCGCCATTAAGCGTCAACGTACGGCCAACGTTCCACTGTGAGCCGCTCCCGGTGACGGTGGCTTTCGGGCTCAGCGTGTCGGCTTCATCCGGCCCGGTACCATTACCGATGCGCGCATCGTAGGCGGTATTGAGCGCCGCACCGTCCTCAATTGCCAGCGTGGAGCGTGCGCCCAGATCGGGGCCTACGCTCAGAAAATTACTGGTCACGCGAGAGCCGGCACCCGTGGCGATAAGGTGGCTGTCGTAGCCCCGGGTGGTGCCGACAACGATCTCCTTTGCGCTTGCCAGCGCGCCCTCTTCGACTCGCAGGGTGCCGAGCCCGAGATTCAGGTCGCCGCGCAGGACGTACCGATCGTTCACCGCGTTAAGCTCCGCGTTTGGCCCACGGACCGTGACCACGCTTTCATAAATCTGGCCGTCGAACAGCCGACCGATATTGATGTTATAGGCGGTGATTTTGCCATTATCGATCAGCAGGTTTCCGCGTTGAGTACGTCCAACGTAAACATCGCCGGTGTAACCCAGCGTTTCGGTAATACGCGAGTCGCCGTCAAAAAATGCATCGGCTGCACGCGCGACGTCGGCAGGTAAAAGCAATAACAGCGGCGCGGAAAATAGGGCGAGGTAAAGTCTGGAAAGCGGCGTCTTAACCGCTAAAGAATGCGATGTAGAGTTATTCACGGGCTATCTCCGTACTCATTAGCGTGATGTCGGGAAAATCGTTTTTATATGAAAACTCAGATACGTCAGATAACGTAAAAGGCGTTATTTATGTACGCCTTTTGCTGTGGCATTAATTATTTATGTGTGACAACAGGTGTACAGGTTGGCGCGCTCAGCGTCGGTGCGGATCCTAAAATTCCCGGCATCATCATCGATGAGCAATCGAAAATACGCCCTTTTTCCGTCGTCGCGCGATAAGAGAGTTTTTGTCCTCCCAGCGCGTCCGGCTGGGCGCCATTAACGTTGGTCACGGTTATTTCATCCGATGAGCCCAGCCCCAGCATTTTAGCGGTCTCCGCCTGCAGGAGTGGAATAGCCTGATCGGTTTTTAGCGTGGAACAACCGGCTAGCATCAACGTAATGGTTAAAAAGAGCAGCGATTTTTTCATAAATTATCCTTTATATCCAATCAGTTAATTTCACTGATTGTATTTAAGTTCTCAATTACCCAAATCAGCGAATAATATATTTCTCTTTCCTAATCGAAAAAACCCTCCTAAAGTAGGGTGGGTAGATAATAATTCATCCGTACTCTCAGATATGCGAAGGTCAAAGGAGGACCCTTTGGGACAGAATTATGCGCTGGTCGTTGATGACCATCCATTGGTAGCAAGCGGCATCGCCAATTTTCTGATTACACATTGCCAGTTTAAGCAGGCGTGCGTGGTGACGAATGAGGAAGATTGCTACCGTCAAATTAGGGATACCGGCCCGCCACGCTTGCTGGTAATCGATTTTTGGCTCTCGTCCGGAACGGCCCTGAAATTACTCAAAGAAATAAAACAACTTTACCCACAGGTACGACTCCTGGTGGTCAGCGGGGATGACAATAATGATCTCTGGCGGAAAGTGCATGCCGCCGGTGGGCACGGTTTTGTATTGAAAAGCGAGCCGCCTGAAATGTTCTCACGGGCCGTTTTCGCACTCGCTGATAATTTAACCTGGTTTCCTGAGGGAGACGAAATTCCCGTTAAGTCGACCAGTGAGAAGTTAAGTAAATTTAACTTAACGCCGCGACAAATTGACGTGTTAAATATGATTATGCGCGGCCTGCCAAATAAAAGAATCGCCGCACAGCTTTCAATTTCTGAGCCCACGGTTAAAGAACACATCAGCAATATTTTGAAAAAGATAGGCGTTAACAGTCGGGTCGAAGCCATCACGCTTTTGCATGGCAAACAGGAATCATCGGAATGAGGTTTTTCCAGCGTTTACAAAACGATGTTATCTCTGCTCCGGCGCAGATCCGTTTGCTAAACAATACATTTCTACGGCTGGTATTCAGCTTTAGCGCGGTACCCTTTGTCGGTATTCCTTTCGCCATCTGGATTTATATGCTTGGGGACAGCCTCGGCCCAACCATTACCTGGATAATCATTTATCTGCTATGTGCTGTGGCGATACGAATATTGCACCGGCGCTATCAGCGCGAAGCGAAAGAAAATGTTGAAAAGGACGTCCTGCGGCGCTGGCTTCCGCGTATTAATAATATCGCCTTTATTCACGGGCTGGGCATTTCATCACTCTATTTAATTACGCCACAGACGCAGAACTTTGACTTTTTCCTGCTGCTTAATATCAGCATTGCCGCCATCGTTGCCGCCAACGCAACGCATCTGACGCCGGTCATCAGCACCTTTACGCGTTTTTTCTTCGCCTCGTGGGGCGTGCTGAACCTCGGTATTATCTGGCGGCTGGATGAGCTGATGTTCATTGTGCTTATGCTGAACCTGCTTTACGGCTTCGCGATTTACCGCCATGCGTTAACGTCACATGCGTTCTTTATTCAGCAGGCGCTGCTTGAGGAAAAAAGCTCACGCCTGGCGGAGCAGTTTCGTCAGGCCAAAGAGGACGCGGAGCAGGCGCTGCTGGATAAAAATCAGTTTCTGACAACCGCCAGCCACGATCTGCGCCAGCCCGTGCACGCTATGGGCTTTCTGATCGAAGCCATCCTCCACCGAAACCGGGACGACAGCCTGACGCCGCAACTCCTTGACCTGCAGCAGAGCGTTCGCTCGGTACATTTGATGCTCAATTCTCTGCTCGATCTCAGCAAAATAGAATCCGGGAATGTACTCTCTGTCCCTACCAGAGTGGATATCGGCGCTCTGCTCGACTCGGTCATCACGCTGTTTCGCGAAGAGGCCAACAGCCGCGCACTTAGGCTGTGCACCCGGCGGCCCAAACGCCGCATCTGCGTGACAGGCGATCCGCTTCTGGTGCGACAGTCCCTGATTAACCTGATTCAAAACGCCCTCCGCTACACGCTCAAGGGCGGCGTGCTGGTCGCCATCCGACCGCGCGGCGAGGAGTGTATGGTGGAGGTGTGGGACACGGGGGTCGGTATCGCCGATGATGAGAAAGGCAAAATCTTTTCACCTTACTACCGCCCCGAGCTGGCATGGAAGATCGACAGCGCCGGACACGGGCTGGGGCTGGCCGTAGTCGCCCGCTGTGCCAAGCTGATGAAGGTGAAGTACGGGATGCAATCCATTGAAGGTAAAGGCTCACGCTTCTGGATGCGCTTCAACCAATATGCTGGCGAAGACATCGCGCCGGATATCCCGCCCGCCAGCGACAACACCGCCACGCCGGTACGCTATGCGCCGCTGCACGGCTCCTGCCTGGTCGTCGATGACGACCCGCTGGTGACGTCTGCCTGGGAGAGCCTGATGAGCGTCTGGGGAATCAACGTGCGCTGTGCGGCCTCCGCTGAAGAAGCGTTTGCCATAATCGACGACGGCTTTACGCCGTTCGCCGTGCTGTGCGACCAGCGTCTGCGATCCGGCGAAAGCGGCTTCGACATCCTGAAGGCGCTTTTTGAACGCCTGCCGGATATGAGCGGCGCGATAGTCAGCGGCGAATTTAATTCACCGGTTCTGCTGGAGGCGGAGCAGGAGGGGTACCTGGTGCTCCGCAAGCCTCTCGAGCCGGCTAAACTGCATGCGCTGCTGACGCAGTGGTCGGGGGGGAATGGATAAAAACGTGGCTGCGGGATTACGTTGATTGAGCGGGGGCAAGTTAAGGCATTACGGAAGGATTGGCGGGCTTAGAAAGCAAAAACCCGCCACGAGGGCGGGTTCTTTAAATAGTGGTGCCCGGACTCGGAATCGAACCAAGGACACGGGGATTTTCAATCCCCTGCTCTACCGACTGAGCTATCCGGGCAACGGGGCGCATTAAACCCGATTCATCCTCCGTCGTCAACGAAATTTGTTGTTTTCGTTGCAGACTGCACACTCTCTCACCATTTCGCCGCAAACTTAAGCGAAAAAGTGCGTCCAGAGCGCGGAAAGGGGCATTGCGAGCAGCAGGGCAGGGAGCATATTCACCACCGCGAACATTTTGATCCCGCAGATGCGCAGCCCCGTCGCCAGCAGCAGCAGGCCACCGACGGCGGTAAAGTCCGCCATCATCGCGGGCGTCGTCAGCGGCAGGATCAGCGCGGCGCAGGCGGCAAGCGCCAGCTGGATAAGCAGCATCGGCACACTAATCGCGGCGACGGCGATGCCGAGCGTGGTGGCAAAAATCGTGGCGGTGAAGAAATCCAGAAATGCCTTCGCAATCAGGATGCTGGGGTCACCGGTCATCCCTTCCTGCATCGAACCGAATATTCCCGTCCCGCTGGCGCAGAACAAAATAATTATCGCGACGTAGTTCTGAATAAACGATTCATGGGTGCCGTGTTTCGCCTTGCCCGGCCGGGCAATCAGGTTTTTGGCCTTGCCTACCGCGCTGTTGATGCCTTTTTCCAGATAGCAAAACTCGCCTATCAGGGCGCCAAGCAGCGTTGCCAGCACCATCACCGGCAGGTTGGCGCATTTAATCACTAACAGGATGCCGATCCCCAAAGATGCCAGTCCAAAAATAGAGGGCATAGAGACCCGAATACGCTCCGGCAATCGCTGACTGAGCACCGCTCCGAGTACGCCGCCCAGCAGTACGGCTCCCGCGTTGATAAAGGGTCCAATAACCACGTTTAACTCCTGTTATTTAAGCATTGGCATTGCATGATTATGGCACGTCTGTGCCTGATTACGCTTAGCTTTGGGAGGCGAAATGCATACTGATTCCTTGTTGCACCTGAAAATAAAAGGTGACATGATTGCGCGAATTTTCTCCTCCCTGTCTCACCGTTCGGTGAGGGTACTTGCGCTTATGAAAACCATGAAAATTGCCGTCAGCCGCGAGCTGGTATCCACAGTATCTACCCACCGCGAAAAGGTGACGCTGGATAACACCGATTTTACCGATGTGGCGGCAGTCGTCATGACGGTCGCGGAAAGCGGGAGCGGCATTCTTGCGCTGCTGAAGCGAACCGGTTTTCAGCTACCGGTGTTTATGTTCTCGCCGGAGCCCGGAGAGGTACCAGATGGCGTCACGGCGGTTATCTCGGGTAAAGCACAGGAATTCCTGGAAGTAGAATCTGCCGCCTGCCGGTATGAAGAGAACCTGCTGCCGCCTTTTTTTGACACCCTGAGCCAGTATGTTGCGATGGGCAACAGCACCTTTGCCTGTCCGGGACACCAGCACGGCGCGTTTTTCAAAAAGCATCCCGCCGGGCGGCAGTTTTATGATTTCTTCGGTGAGAACGTGTTTCGCGCCGATATGTGCAACGCCGACGTCAGGCTCGGGGATTTGCTGATCCACGAAGGGTCCGCCAAGCACGCGCAGAAATTCGCGGCGAAAGTCTTTAATGCGGATAAAACCTACTTCGTGCTCAACGGCACCTCCGCTGCCAACAAGGTGGTGACCAACGCGCTGCTGACCCGCGGCGATCTGGTGCTGTTCGATCGTAACAACCACAAGTCCAACCATCACGGCGCGCTGATCCAGGCCGGGGCAACGCCAGTCTATCTTGAGGCGGCGCGTAACCCGTTTGGCTTTATCGGCGGGATTGACGAACACTGCTTTGACGATGCTTACCTGCGCAATCTGATCCGCGACGTTGCGCCGGAGAAGGCAGGCGAGACCCGCCCGTTCCGCCTGGCCATTATCCAGCTCGGCACCTACGACGGCACGATCTACAACGCCCGTCAGGTGATCGACAGGATCGGCCATCTTTGCGATTACATCCTCTTTGACTCCGCCTGGGTTGGCTACGAGCAATTTATCCCGATGATGGCGGAAACGTCTCCGCTCCTGCTGGAGCTGAACGAGAACGATCCGGGCATTTTCGTGACCCAGTCGGTGCACAAGCAGCAGGCCGGGTTCTCGCAAACCTCGCAGATCCATAAAAAGGATAACCACATTCGCGGTCAGGCGCGCTTCTGCCCGCACAAGCGGCTGAACAACGCGTTTATGCTGCACGCCTCCACCAGCCCGTTTTATCCCCTGTTCGCCGCGCTGGACGTGAACGCCAAGATCCACGAAGGTGAAAGCGGGCGCAGGCTGTGGGCGGAGTGCGTGGAGCTGGGCATCGAAGCGCGCAAGGCGATCGTGGCGAACTGCCATATGATCAAACCGTTTATTCCGCCGACGGTGGCGGGGCGTCCGTGGCAGGATCATCCGACTCACGCCATCGCCAGCGAGCGTCGCTTCTTTAGCTTTGAGCCGGGCGCAAAATGGCACGGGTTTGAGGGCTATGCCCGCGAGTAGTACTTCGTCGATCCGTGCAAGCTGCTGCTGACCACGCCGGGCATTGATGCGGAAACGGGGGCGTACGCGGATTTCGGTATCCCGGCGACCATTCTGGCGCACTATCTGCGTGAAAACGGCATCGTACCGGAGAAATGCGACCTCAACTCGATCCTGTTCCTGCTGACGCCGGCCGAGAGCGCCGGGAAGATGGCGCAGCTGGTGGCGATGCTGGGGCAGTTTGAACAGCATATTGAAGACGACACGCCGCTCGCGGACGTGCTGCCGACCATCTACCAGAAATACCCGGTGCGTTACCGCGACTACACTATCCGGCAGCTGTGCCAGGAGATGCACGATCTCTACGTCAGCTTTAACGTGAAGGATTTGCAGAAGGCGATGTTCCGCCGGGAGAGTCTGCCCGCCGCGGTGATGAACCCGCAGGACGCCAACCAGGAGTACATTCGCGGAAACGTGGAGCTGGTGCGCATTCGCGACGCGGAAGGGCGCATCGCCGCCGAAGGCGCGCTGCCGTATCCGCCGGGCGTGCTGTGCGTGGTGCCGGGCGAAGTCTGGGGTGGCGCGGTGCAGCGCTATTTCCTGGCGCTGGAGGAGGGCATTAATATGCTGCCGGGCTTCTCGCCGGAGCTGCAGGGCGTGTACAGCGAGAAGGACGCCGACGGGATTAAGCGGCTGTATGGGTATGTGTTGAGATAGTGCGGGCTGTTGCCCTCACCCTAACCCTCTCCCACAGGGAGAGGGAACTTTTCTTCAAACCGCACTACGTTTATACATCCTCCTCGGATGCCCAATCTTCCCGTACAGCATCTCCACGCTCAGAAAGCCCACCTCCACGCAGTGCTCCAGGTAGCGTCGGGTGGTGGTTTTACTCAGCCCCGTCTCGCTCACCACCTCATCCACCGTAAAACAGTGCGCCGCCTTGTTGTTAAACAGCGTCTGCACCCGCGCCAGCGTATTCTCCTCAATTCCTTTGCTGCCGTTGTCCAGGCGGTAGTTTTTCGCCTGTAACTGATAGAGTGAATCCGCGTTCTGCTGATCGACAACTTTCCACACGCGCTGCTGTTCGGCAAACTGTACGAAGCGCTCCAGCGACTGGCTGAGACGCTTCCAGGAAACCGGCTTGAGGATATAGTCGAACGCGCCGTTACGAATAGCCTGGCTACAGGTCCCCATATCGCTGGCGGCGGTGATGAAAATCACCGAGCAGTTGGCGCGTGCCAGCATGGGGTCGCTGACTAGCGTGATGCCCTTACCGTCGGGCAGGTAGTTATCCAGCAGCATCAGCTGCGGCCGTTTGCTCTCCAGCTGAATCTGCGCGTCGGCCAGCGACGAGGCAATCCCCACCAGCCTCAGGCGAGGGTGTTTACCGATCAGCTCCGCGTGCAGTTGCGCCAGTTCGTTCTCGTCTTCAACAATCAGTACGTCGATAAGTTCATGTTGCATAGTCGGTATCTTCCAGTTCCTGTGCGGGGTGCCGGGCCGTTCCCGTGGCGGGAATAAACAGTGAGAAAATGGCACCGCGTGGGGTGTTATCGGCAACTTCGATTGCGCCGCCAGCCTGTGTGACATAGCTTTCAATCAGATACAGGCCAATACCGTGATCGCCGCGCGTTTTGGTGGTGATGCCGCGCTCAAATATCCTGTCGCGGATCTCCGGTCTGATGCCGACGCCCTGGTCGGCGACTTCGATAATCAATTCCTGCGCGCTGAGCTTTATCAGCACTTCAACCGGCGCATGGGGAAGCGGGGCCCGCTGGGTTGCCTCTATGGCATTATCCAGCAGGTTACCGATGATCGAGATAAGCTCCGATTCCGGCAGCGGCAGGAACGGCTTATCCATCCGGCAGGCCGGATCGAAACTCAGCTCAACGCCCTTCTCGCGGGCGCGGGCGGCCTTGCCGAGCAGCAGCCCGCACAGCGTTGGGGAGCTAAAGCGGGACGAGATAAAGTCCAGAAGCTCCTGGGCATGTTCCGACTGCGCCTGAATGTAGCGAATCGCCTCTTCATAGCGGCCCATGTGCAGCAGGCCAGAAAGCGTGGTCATGCGGTTCAGCTGCTCGTGACGCATGATGCGCAGGTTATCGACGTAGCGTTTTACCTGGCTGAGCTGGGCGCTGAGGGAGTCGATCTCGTTGCGATCGCGGAAGGTGATCACCCAGCCCTGCAAAGCATTCTCCAGCATGATCCGCACCCGGCTGGCAATGACCGTGAGATCGTTAAAGCGGCAGATCTCATCGTGGGTGTCTTTCGCGAGCATGGTCTGCGGGTTGAAGAACGGGACGGGCGCGATCACCCGGCCGATGGGCTGGCCGCGCAGCTCGCGCGCGGGCTGGCTTAGGCCTAACAGCTTGCGCGCCGCCTGGTTGATCACTTCAATGCGCAGATCGTCATCTATGGCAATCACCCCTTCATAAATGGATTCCATCATCGCTTTTTGCTGGCGCACCAGCAGGCCGATTTCGCGTGGCTCAAGGGAGAAGATCTGCTTCTTAATACTGCGGGTGAAGAACCAGGAGAAGACAAACAGAGCGATAAGCAGCAGGACGGCGGCAATCAGAATATTAACCACCTTGTTGACGGTGATGGTGTCGAGATAGCTCGTGAGATACCCCACCGAAACAATGCCCACCACCTGTCCGGCATCGTTGAAAATGGGGGCCTTGCTGCGCAGTGAAATGCCTAAACCGCCCTTGCGGATGGTGGTGGTGCTTTTGCCGTGCAACACCTCGTCGTTATCCCCACCCACCAGGGTGGTGCCTACGCGGTCGGCAAAGACGGAGTGAAAAAGATGCAGCCCTTTATTGTCACCTACCACAATAAAACTGGCATCGCTGTGGGCCGCTATTTTCTGCATAAAATTCCGGATGCCCTGGATATCCTTTTGCTCAACCTCTTTTCGCAGCGTAGGAATAAGCGCAATTTCTTCTGCCTGTATTTTTGCGCGCGCACTCATTTCCTGATAAAGCTGCCTGCCGACATCGATATAATAATATCCGCCCAGCAACGCAAACAGCACTGAGAAAAAGACGACCAGCGAAATAAACAGCTTGATCTGAAACGATACTTTCATAACTATCACGCGAGGTATCAACAGGTCGGCCCAATATATCACCTTTTAAGGCGAGGGCGCCCGCTTTGCCGAAAACTTGTGATCCCTTGCACAGCACGGTCTGTGCAAGAATTTTCCTAAAAAGGTGAACTGCTTAAGGCAAAATGAATAAATGTTATTTGTTTGTGCATTTAGGAAAAGAAACCATAAAAACCACGGCAATAAATAAGGCGTAAATCACATTAAATAAAAGAAACCATTAAAACCATAGCTGCCATTAAAACTTCGCTTTTAATATGCCATTCCTCACATAAAGTAAGCCTTTGTGACTCTAAGCTGAACGCACAAAATAACTAAGGGGCTTATTATGAGCACAACTGACGATTCATTCTCTGTTACCCACGACCCGATTGATATTCAGCGGCCAACGCTTAAAGAGCGCTGGTGGCATATTATGGATACCTGGAAAGTCGGGATTATTCCTCTGCCGCTGTTCGTGCTGGCGGGCGCGCTGATTGCGATTGATTGCCTGGGCGGAAAACTGCCGAGCGACATTGTGGTGATGGTCGCAACGCTCGCCTTCTTCGGCTTTGCCTGCGGCGAGTTCGGCAAGCGCCTGCCGATTGTCGGCAAGCTCGGCGCGGCGGCGATTTGCGCCACCTTTATACCTTCCGCACTGGTCTATTACGGCCTGCTGCCGGACGTGGTGGTCGAGTCCACCACTAAGTTCTACAAATCCACCAACATTCTCTATCTCTACATCTGCTGCATTATTGTCGGCAGCATCATGAGCATGAACCGTACGGTGCTGATTCAGGGCTTCCTGCGCATCTTCTTCCCGATGCTGTGCGGCGAAATTGTGGGCATGGTGGTAGGGATGGGTGTCGGCCTGGCGCTGGGCCTAGAGCCGTTCCAGATCTTCTTCTTCATCATCCTGCCGATCATGGCGGGCGGCGTCGGCGAAGGGGCGATCCCGCTCTCCATCGGCTATGCCACCCTGCTGCACATGGATCAGGGCGTGGCGCTCGGCCGCGTGCTGCCGATGGTGATGCTCGGCGGTCTGACGGCAATCATTATCTCCGGCTGCCTGAACCAGCTCGGGAAACGCTACCCGCACCTGACCGGCGAAGGCCAGCTGATGCCGAACCGCGCGAACGCGGATGCCACCGTTTCTCAACCTGCGTTTTCCGGTAAAGCGGACGTCACCACCATCGCCTCCGGTGCGCTGCTGGCGGTGCTGCTGTATATGCTCGGCATGCTCGGCCACAAGCTGATTGGCCTGCCCGCGCCGGTTGGGATGCTGTTTATGGCGGTGCTGGTGAAGCTCTGCAACGGCGCCTCGCCGCGCCTGCTCGAAGGCTCCCAGGTGGTCTACAAATTCTTCCAGACATCCGTGACCTACCCAATCCTCTTTGCCGTCGGCGTGGCCATCACCCCGTGGCATGAGCTGGTCGCGGCGTTCACCGTCAGCAACCTGCTGGTGATTATCAGCACCGTTTCCGCGCTGGTGGCGACAGGCTTCTTCGTCGGCAAAAAGATCGGCATGCACCCGATTGACGTCGCCATCGTCTCCTGCTGTCAGAGCGGGCAGGGCGGTACCGGCGACGTGGCGATTCTGACCGCAGGCAACCGCATGAGCCTGATGCCCTTCGCCCAGATTGCTACCCGTATCGGCGGCGCGATTAACGTCTCTGTCTCGCTGCTGATTCTGGGCAACTTCCTCGTTTAAGTATTCAGGGAATAACAATGAAACTCGCAAGCTTTTTATATCAGGGAAAACGCAGCTACGGCATCGTCCAGGCCGACGGCGTGATTGATTTAGGCCGCCGTCTCGGCGACCGCTACGGCGACCTCAAGGCGCTGCTGCAGGGCAACGGGCTGGCGCAGGCCACCCGTTATCTGAACGACGCGGTGGACGTGCCGATGAGCGCCATCACCTACTTGCCGGTGATCGTGCAGCCGGAAAAAATCCTCTGCGTGGGCATGAACTACGCCGACAAGCGCAAGGAGTTTGACCAGCATAACCCGGCCCCGACGCTGTTTGTCCGCTTCCCGGATTCCCAGACCGGCCATAACGAGCCGGTGCTCAAGCCGCGCCACTCCAGCGAGTTCGACTACGAAGGCGAGCTGGCGGTGATCATCGGCAAGGGCGGGGAGAACATCAGCCGCGACGACGCCCTGCGCCACGTGGCGGGCTATAGCTGCTACATGGACGGCTCCGCCCGCGACTGGCAGCACACCTGGTTTACGGCCGGTAAAAACTGGCGCCAGACCGGGGCGTTTGGCCCGTGGATGGCGACGGCGGATGAGATCCCGGACCCGCACCAGCTGGCAATCCGCACCTGGCTGAACGGCCGCATGGTGCAGGAAGACAACACCAGCAGCATGATCCACAAGGTTGCTGAGCTCATCGAGTACATCAGCACCTTCACCCGCCTCAGCCCGGGCGACGTGATCATCACCGGCTCCCCCGGCGGCGTGGGTAAAAAGCGCAACCCGCCGCTGTTTATGAAGGAGGGGGATCGCATCGAGGTAGAGATTGAGCATATCGGTCATCTGAGCAACGTGATCGTGGAAGCGCCGGCCGTCGGGCTCGCGGCGGCACACTGAGCAAGGCGGCAGCATGAAATCGCACCCCATCGATTTTCGCCACACGCTGGTGGCGAAACACCCGGAGCGCTTAAGCCAGATCCGTTATCTGCTGGCAGACAGCGGCCTTGGCCTGGACAACGACATTACCCTGTTTGTCGAAGCCTGGTCCGGCCCGCAGCTGGTGGGCTGCGCAGGGCTTGCCGCCAACGTCATCAAATGCGTGGCGGTCAACGAGCAGCTGCGCGGGGAAAACCTCAGCGCGCGGCTGCTGGCAGAGGTGGAAAACGCGGCGCTGGAGCGCGGCCATTTTCACCTCTTTCTCTGCACTCGACCGTGCAACGGCGAGCGTTTTGCCCGCAGCGGCTTCTGGCCGATTGCCCGGAGCGGAAACAACGCCGTGCTGATGGAGAACACCCCGCAGGGGATCGAGCGCTACTGCCGTTCCCTGCGCGCGAAGCGCAGGTGCGGGGAGAACATTGGCGCGATAGTGATGAACGCCAATCCGTTCACCCTCGGCCACCGTCATCTGGTGGAGCAGGCGGCGACGCGGTGCGATGCGCTGCATCTGTTCGTGGTGCGTGAAGACGCGTCGTTCTTTCCGTTCAGCGCCCGCCTTGAGATGGTGCGCGCGGGCGTGGCGCATCTGCCGAACGTGGTGGTGCATGAAGGCTCGCAGTACATCATCTCCCACGCCACCTTCCCGGCCTATTTTCTGAAGGAGACCGGCAAAGTGCAGCAGGCGTGGAGCGAGATCGACGTGCTGATCTTCCGGGACTTCATCGCGCCGGCGCTGGGCATTACCCATCGTTTTATCGGTTCAGAGCCGTTCTGCGACATCACCCGCCAGTACAACCAGACGCTGCACGACCTGCTGGCTTCGCATATTGAGGTGGTGGAGTTGCCGCGCATCAAGGCCGCCGGGAACGCCATTTCAGCCTCAGAAGTGCGCCGCTTGCTCAAGACGCAGCAGTTTTCGCGGATCCGGGAGATCGTCCCGGACTCCACCTTCGCGCACCTCGAAACGCATTACCGTGCGAGTGCGGAAGTCGCATAACTATCAGGAATTTATCATGAAAATTGTAAGGGAGGCGCTGGCCGGAACGCAGGAGTCCAGCGACCTGATGGTAAAAATCGCTCCCGCTCACGGCGAGCTGGAGATTGTCATCCACAGTGAAGTGATTAAGCAGTTTGGCGAGCAGATTCGCCAGGTGGTCAATGAAACATTGCGCGCCATGAACGTACGCCAGGGGCTCATCATTATTGAAGACAAAGGGGCGCTGGACTGTGTGATCCGCGCCCGCCTGCAGAGCGCGCTTCTGCGTGCCGCCGATGAACAGGCCGTTAACTGGGAGGCGCTGAAATGAGCAAGCTCCGCCGCAGCATGCTGTTCCTGCCGGGCGCCAACGCCGCCATGCTTTCCACCGCGTTTATCTACCGTCCTGACTCCATCATGTTCGACCTGGAGGACGCCGTCGCCCTGCGCGAGAAGGATACCGCGCGCATGCTGGTGTTCCACGCGCTGCAGCACCCGATGTATCAGGATATCGAAACCGTAGTGCGCATTAACCCGCTCAGCACGCCGTTTGGCCTGCTGGATCTGGAGGCCGCCGTGCGGGCGGGCGTTGACGCGATCCGCCTGCCGAAGACCGACACCCCGGAGGATATTGACGAGCTGGAAGGCCACCTGGCGCGCATCGAGCGCGAGTGCGGCCGCGAGGTCGGCTCCACCCGCGTGATGGCGGCGATTGAATCGGCCATTGGCGTAATAAACGCCGTGGCGATTGCCCGCAGTTCCCCGCGCCTGATCGGCATCGCGCTGGCCGCCTTTGACTACGTGATGGACATGCAGACCGAGCGCGGCGACGGCACCGAGCTGTTCTACGCCCGCTGCGCCGTGCTGCACGCCGCCCGCGCCGCGGGCATTGACGCCTTCGACGTGGTCTGGTCAGACGTTAACGACGAGGCCGGATTCCTGCGCGAGGTCGACCTGATCCGCAGGATGGGCTTTAACGGCAAATCCCTCATCAACCCGCGCCAGATCGACCTGCTGCACAACGCCTACGCCCCGACGCAGGAAGAGGTGGAACACGCCAAAAGGGTGATTGAAGCGGCAGAAGAGGGCGAGCGTAACGGCCTCGGCGTGGTGTCGCTCAACGGCAAAATGGTGGATGCACCGATTATTAACCACGCGCAGGTGGTGCTCGAACGCGCGGCGGCCTCCGGCGTGCGTCGGTAAGGATGACAACATGAATCAGACAGAACTTCTTCACGTGAATTTCCCCCATCTTCGGGGCCTGAAGCCCTTTGAAGCCGCCCACAGCGCCACGCCGTGGCTGGCGGACGGCGAGGCGAAGCACAATCGTAAACTCTGCGCCTCCATTGAAGAGGCGGTGGTGCGCAGCGGCCTGCGGGACGGGATGACCATCTCTTTCCACCACGCGTTTCGCGAAGGCGACCGGGTGATCAACACCGTCGTGGGGCTGCTGGCGCGGATGGGCTTTAAAAACCTGACGCTGGCATCCAGCTCGCTGATGACCTGCAACGACGCGCTGATCGAGCATATCGAAAGCGGCGTTATCACCCGGATTTATACCTCCGGGATGCGCGGCAGGCTGGCGGAGGCCATCTCCCGCGGGCTGATGGACGAGCCGGTGCAAATCCACTCCCACGGCGGGCGCGTGAAGCTGCTCCAGGACGGCGAGCTGAATATCGACGTGGCGTTCCTCGGCGTGCCGTGCAGCGATGCGTTTGGCAACGCCAACGGCACGCGCGGCAAGTCGTGCTGCGGTTCGCTGGGCTACGCGATGGTGGACGCCCACTTTGCCCGTAAGGTGGTGCTGCTGACCGAAGAACTGGTGCCGTTCCCGAACATGCCCGCCAGCCTGGCGCAGGATCGGGTGGACTACATCGTGCAGGTGGAGAGCGTGGGCGACCCGGCGAAAATCAGCGTCGGCGCGGCGCGCGTCACCAGCAACCCGCGCGAGCTGACGATCGCCCGCTATGCGGCGGACGTGATTGAACACTCGGGCTATTTCAAACCGGGCTTCTCGATGCAGACCGGCTCCGGCGCGGCGGCCACCGCCTGCACCCGCTTTATGGAAGAGAAAATGGAGCGCAGCGGCGTGAAGGCGCGCTTTGCGCTCGGCGGCATCACCGGCAGCCTGGTGGATCTGCACGAGAAGGGGCTGATCGAAAAGCTGCTGGACACCCAGTGCTTTGACGGCCAGGCGGCGGCCTCGCTGGCGCGCAACCCGAACCACGTGGAGATCTCCACTAACGTCTACGCCAACCCCGGCAGCAAGGCGGCAAGCTGCGACCAGCTCGACGTGGTGATCCTCAGCGCGCTGGAAATTGACGTCGATTTCAACGTAAACGTCATCACCGGCTCCGACGGCGTGATGCGCGGCGCGTCCGGCGGGCACTGCGACGTGGCCGCCGCGGCGAACCTGACCATCGTCGTTGCGCCGCTGCTGCGCAGCCGCATTCCGACGGTGGTGAAGCGCGTCACAACGCGCCTCACGCCGGGGGAGAGCATTGACGTGCTGGTCACCGATCACGGCATTGCGGTCAACCCGGCGCGCCCGGAGATCCGCGAGCGCCTGCTGGCGGCCGGGCTGAAGGTTGTGGATATCAACGCGCTGTACGAGCGGGCGATCTCGCTGACGGGCGTACCGAAACCCATTGAATTTACCGATAAGATCGTCGGGGTGATCCGCTACCGCGACGGCAGCGTCATCGACACCGTACGGCAGGTGAAGGAGGATCTATGATTTCAGCGACGCCCGTGCGGGCGGGTGTCGGCCTGGACGAACTGCTGGCGGCGAAGGAGCGCCGCGCGGCACGCCAGGCTGACATGCTTACGCACTATCAACAGCCGGCGATCTCCCTCACGCTGGTAACACCCGGGGAGATCAAAGACAGCCTGCGCTACCGCAACACCATGGGCGTGGCGCTGCAGATGTGCGACCAGCTGCTGTGGGAAAACCGCTGGCAGGTGCTGGACCGCCAGGTGCTGTGGCTGCCGACCGGGCCGGAAGCCCTGTGGTGCGTGGCCCATCCCGCGGCGGAAATTAAAGCGCACTGCGCGGAGCTGGAGCAGACGCACCCGCTCGGCAGGCTGTGGGATTTGGACGTCATCTGCCCGGAAAACGGCCACGTCGGGCGTCAGTCTCTGGGCGCGCACCTGCGCCGCTGCCTGATTTGCGATGAACCTGCCCACGCCTGCTCCCGCTCGCGGAATCACCCTGTGGAGCAGGTGGTTGCCCGCGTGGAGAAGATGATTGATGACTGGTTTGCTCGCGACTAAGCCGCGCCCGGCGGACGTTCCCGCGCTTGCCGAAGCGGCGCTGTGGCAGGAGCTGGAGCTGACGCCCAAGCCGGGGCTGGTGGACAGGCTCAATAACGGCTCCCATCGCGATATGGATCACGCGCTGTTTGTCCGCAGCATTGCGGCGATAGCGCCGTGGTTTATGCGTTTTGCGGAGCTGGGTAACGCCCATGCAGATAAGCCCGCTGGCGAACAGCTGCGGATCCTCCGCCCGATGGGGATGGCGTGCGAGCAGGCCATGTATGCCGCAACCGGCGGGATAAACACCCACAAAGGCGGCATTTTTGCCCTCGGGCTGCTGTGCTTCGCTGCCGGACGCGTGAAGGAGGCCTGCGCCGATAGCCTCTGCCTTGAGGTAAGTAACGTCTGTCGTGGGCTGGTTTCGCGGGAGCTGGCCGGGCGCAGCGGGCAGGCGACGGCGGGGGAGCGGCAGTACCAGCGGTACGGCTTGACCGGCGCGCGCGGCGAGGCGGAGAGCGGTTTTGCGACGGTGCGTAACGCGCTGGCGCGGTGGAACGGACGGTCGCTTCACGGCCTGCTGTTACGCCTGATGGCGATAAATCAGGACAGCAATCTGGTGTCGCGCGGCGGCATTGAGGGGTTGCGCTACGTGCAGGGTTACGCACGGGAGCTGCTGGCTAACGGCTGGGACCGCGAGGCGTTGCGTAGAATGGATAATGCATTGATCGAACGGAATTTAAGCCCTGGAGGCAGCGCGGATTTGCTGTCAGTGGGGTGGGTACTTGCTGCAATAAAATAGCCGGGCGGCGGTTTCGCCTGCCCGGCACAACAATTAATGCACGACTGGCTGTGCGCCGTGCGGTTCGCGTACATGCTTGTACTGGAACAGCACGATAAACGCGAAGAACAGCACCAGCGAGTACGCCGCGAAGATGAGCCACACGGGCTGCCAGTTGGTGATGCCGTTCGTGGTGTACATCTCAACCACTTTACCGCTCACCACGCCGCCCAGAATACAGCCGAAGCCGTTGGTCATCATCAGGAACATGCCCTGCGCGCTGGCGCGGATTTCAGGCTTCACCTCTTTTTCCACAAACACCGAACCGGAGATGTTGAAGAAGTCGAAGGCGCAGCCGTAAACAATCATCGACAGAACCAGCAGCACGGTGCCGAACGCGCTAGGGTCGCCGTAGGCGAACAGGCCGAAGCGCAGCATCCATGCGGCGATACTGATCAGCATAACGTTCTTGATGCCGTAACGGCTCAGGAAGAACGGGATGGTCAGGATGAACAGCGTCTCGGAGATCTGCGAGATAGACATCATCACCGAGGCGTGTTCAACGATAAAGCTTCCGGCAAACAGCGGATCGTTATCGAAGCTGTGCAGGAAGGTGTTGCCGAACATGTTGGTGATTTGCAGCTCCGCGCCCAGCAGCATGGAGAAGATAAAGAAGATCGCCATGCGCTTGTTCTTGAACAGCGCGAATGCGTCCAGGCCGAGCATGGTGCTCCAGCTCTGGTTTTTCTGCTGGTTAGACACCGGAATATGCGGCAGCGTCAGGGTAAACAGCGCCAGCAGTACGGAGAGCGCCGCACCGATATACAGTTGCATATGGCTCAGCTCGAAGCCTGCGAAGCTCACGCCCCACATCGCCATGATAAAGCCGATGGTGCCCCAGATACGGATTGGCGGGAAGTCGGTAACGATATCCAGACCGGCAGACTTCAGGCGGTAGTAGGAGATGGTGTTGATCAGCCCAAGCGTTGGCATGTACGCCAGCGAGTTAAGCAGGATCACCATAAACATTGCCCCCGGCGTCGTCACTTCGGCCGCCATGAACAGCGTCCCCGCGCCCACCAGATGGCAAAGCATGTACAGCCACTTCGCGCTTAACCACTTATCCGCCACGATACCGAGCAGCGTTGGCATGAAAACAGCCGCGATGCCCAGCGAGCTGTAGACGGCACCGATTGACGCACCATCGAACTTGAGCGTCACAAACATATAGGAGCCGAGTGTAGTCAGCCAGCTTCCCCACAGGCAGAACTGCAGAAACGACAAGATTTTAAGCTGCAGCTTAAGGTTCATGTTACTTTCCTCACAAGTGAGCGGGAGATATGTTGTTATAGGAACATTCAGGGTTGTAATTTGATGCAATTCTATCAGCTGACGGGGGCAGGTTTTGTTACCTCCCGCAAAAAAATGCAATCCATATTAATTTGCAGTCTGGATTGTGATGCAAATAGTATTTTTGTATGGGTGGGGATTGGGTGCGGTTTGTTCCGCTCACCCTGCCCTCTCCCCAAAGGGGAGAGGGTGTTCAAGTTCCCTCTCCCCTTTGGGGAGAGGGTTAGGGTGAGGGGGTGTTATTTTCTAGCGGCGACGGTAGTTCTTCTGCGCCGTATTCACCTTATACAGATAGCGGCGGGATTCCGCTGACGGGTGGCGGGTGGTGAGGGTGGTGTACACGTCCCCCGGCGCCATGCTGTTGATGATGTTCGCGGCCTGCACCTTGTCGTTCGAGAAGACGCGGAGCACGCTGCCCGCGCCGCCGTTATAGGCGGTAATAACCGCATAGCGACGTGAAGTCGGGTTATCAATCCCGCCAAGATAGACATTGTTCAGCATGGCCAGATAGGCCGTTCCGGTATCAATGTTGCTTTGCGGGTCGAACAGGTAGCTGCGGCTTGGCGTGCCGGATTTCCCCTGCGAGCGGAACACGTCTTTACCGGCGCTGTGCTGCACAACCTGCATCAGCCCCAGCGCGTCGGAACGGCTCACGGCGTAGGGGTTAAATGACGATTCGGTCTGCATAATCGCCAGGATCAGCGACTCGTCCACGCCGTACTTGCGCGATGCCTGACGCACCATGCCCAGATACTTATGCGCTCGCTTATCGAGGTGGTTTGGCACCAGGTTAATCGTGACGCTGTAGATTACCTTCAGGCCGTTGGTGCGGCTTTTCAGGCGCGTTTGCAGCAGGTAGTCGGCAAATTTCGTGGCGCGGCCTTCCCAGCGGATAGGCTGACCGGTCTGGTCCACGACCTGCCCGTACAGGAACGGCTCTTTGGAAATGGTAATGTCATCGGCATCAGAGTAGAGGTCGATAGATCCCGGATCGTCGCCCATCAGCAGGGTCTTGATGATGGCCTGCCGTAAATGCGCCGCAGGTTCGGTCCCCGCGATGGTTTCAACCGTGATCGTACCGTCATCGAAGTTGATGTGGCTACGGGTCTGATAGGCGTCGGTGTACTTAACGTAGTCCTTCGGTCCGGCGATAAGAACTTCGTTAAATCCCCATATATTTTCGATGTTGTGGGCAAACTGCCCCATCAAAATGTCAAAACCGTTAGTGTCCTTAACCCAGGCTTCGTTATAGCTATCGCCCTTTTTGGAAGAACAAGACACAAGCAACGGCGCAACAAGTGCTAGCGCTAAAAGTTTTTTCATCATTCCGGGAGTGCGTGTTGTGTTTGCTGTAACGGCGGGGGTAACCCCGCACGCTGTTATTTTTCCGGCGGCGTATAGCCTTCGATGTGTACGTCTTTACCTTCGAACAGGAAGTTCACCATCTCCTGCTCCAGCAGCTTGCGGTGCTCCGGGTTCATCATGCTGAGCTTTTTCTCGTTGATCAGCATGGTCTGTTTTTGCTGCCACTGTCCCCAGGCTTCTTTGGAGATCTCGTTATAGATGCGCTTACCCAGGTCGCCCGGGTAGAGCTGGAAATCCTGGCCCTCAGCGTCGCGCTGCAGGAAAGTACAAAAAATGGTTCTGGCCATACTCATTCCTCTTTGTGTTGCCGATGCTAAACCATTGCACCGACACGTAATTGCTGTAACAGGCGCTCCACGGGAGCCGCCAGCCCGACTGATGGCGGTTGCGCTAAGTTATACCAGAGAGCGGTGCCTTCATCCATGCACGAGGTGAATGAGGACACGGGAAGCCACATAGGCACAATATCCAGATGGAAATGGCTAAAGGTATGGCGGAACGCGTTCAGCTGCGTCAGCGTATCGGCGGCAATGCCGCGTTGCTTAAGCCATTCCCGAAGCGAGGCTTCATCCTCAAACTGTGGGAAGCAGTATAGACCACCCCACAGGCCACTCGGTGGACGCTGCGCAAGGAACACCTCATCGCCGTGCTGCATCAGCAGCATGTACCCGGTGCGCTCCGGCAGCGTCTGCTTCGGTTTTTTCCCCGGATACTGCGCCCATGACTGGTTGGCGTAGGCGACGCAGAGGTTATTTACCGGACAGAGTTCACACTTCGGTTTTGAACGGGTGCAGACCATCGCGCCCAGATCCATCATCGCCTGGTTAAAACGCTCCACGCCTTTCGCCGGGGTGACCGCTTCAGCGATCTCCCACAGGCGCTTTTCAACGTCCTTCTTGCCCGGCCAGCCGTCAACGGCGTAACAGCGGGCGAGCACGCGCTTCACGTTGCCGTCGAGGATCGGGAAATGCTTGCCTAACGATAGCGAGAGAATAGCGCCCGCGGTTGAGCGCCCAACGCCGGGTAAATCCGCCACCTCGTCGAAGGTTTCCGGGAATTTACCGTTGTGCCGCGTGGCCACCTGCTGGGCGGCTTTGTGCAGATTACGCGCGCGGGCGTAGTACCCAAGCCCGGTCCACAGGTGCAGCACTTCGTCCAGAGGGGCGTTTGCCAGGTCGGTCACCGTCGGGAAGCGCGCCATAAAACGCTCGAAGTAAGGGATCACGGTGGTAACCTGCGTTTGTTGCAACATCACCTCGGAGAGCCATACTTTGTAAGGCGTTTTTTCAATTTGCCAGGGCAGGGTTTTACGCCCGTATTTGTCGTACCAGTCCAGCACCTGGGCTGAAAATTGAGAGGCTTGCATGGTCATCGATTCGCATAATCAGGGACGCAGATTGCAGCACAGCGTCAATCTGCTGTAAACCGGATCTTTCCCATGCTTGCATAGAAGCCCTAACTTTGGATAATGCCCGTTTCCCGAACACTCTCACAAGCAGACAACTCTTTTATGAAAAACGACGTCATTTCACCGGAATTTGATGAAAACGGTCGCCCGCTGCGCCGTATTCGCAGCTTTGTCCGCCGTCAGGGCCGCCTGACAAAAGGGCAGCAACACGCGCTGGACAACTACTGGCCGGTGATGGGCGTTGAGTTCAGCGAGCAGCCTCTCGACTTTACCGAACTGTTTGGCCGCGATGCTCCCGTCACCCTGGAGATCGGTTTTGGCATGGGCACGTCGCTGGTGACCATGGCGAAAGCGCGCCCGGAACAGAACTTCCTCGGCATTGAGGTGCACTCCCCGGGCGTCGGTGCCTGTCTGGCTACGGCCCATGAAGAGGGCGTTGAGAACCTGCGCGTAATGTGTCACGACGCGGTGGAAGTGCTGCACAAAATGATTCCTGACAATTCTTTGAACATGGTTCAGCTCTTTTTCCCTGACCCGTGGCACAAAGCGCGTCATAATAAACGCCGTATCGTTCAGGCACCGTTTGCCGAGCTGGTGAAAAGTAAGCTGAAGCTGGGCGGCGTCTTCCACATGGCGACCGACTGGGAACCTTATGCGGAACATATGCTGGAAGTGATGTCGTCTCTGGACGGGTATAAAAACCAGTCTGAAAGCAACGACTACGTACCGCGTCCGGATTCACGTCCGGTGACAAAATTTGAACAGCGTGGCCATCGTCTTGGTCACGGCGTATGGGACTTAATGTTCGAGAGGGTGAAATAATGGCAAAGAATCGTAGCCGTCGTCTGCGTAAAAAGATGCACATCGAAGAATTCCAGGAAGTAGGTTTCTCCGTTGCCTGGCGCTTTCCGGAAGGCACCAGCGTCGAACAGATCGACCAGGACGTTGATGCGTTCATCAACGAGGTGATCGAGCCAAACAAGCTGGCCTTCGACGGTAGCGGCTATCTGGCGTGGGAAGGTCTGATCTGCACCCAGGAAGTGGGGAAATGCACCGAAGAACATCAGGCGCTGGTACGCAAATGGCTTGAAGACCACAAGCTGGAAGATGTTCGCGTCAGCGAACTTTTCGACGTTTGGTGGGACTAATAAAGAAGTCAGGGGCCAGCATTAGCTGGCCCATTTTGTCTGAGGGAGTGTTAAAGATGCGCAAAACGTTGCTGGCTGTTGCTTTACTGGCAATCGGTTCCACCGCCCATGCGGAGTATAAATGTAGCGTCACCCCGCGTGACGACGTGGTGTTAAGCCCGCAAACCGTGCAGGTTAAAGGCGAGAACGGCAATCTGGTGATTACGCCGGAGGGTAACGTCACCTTTAACGGCAAGCCGCAAAACCTGACGGCCGCCCAGCGTGAACAGGCGAAGGATTACCAGGCCGAGCTGCGTACCGCGCTGCCGTGGATCAACGACGGCGCGCTGACCCGCGTTGAGAAGGGGCGCGTGGCGCTGGATAAAATCATCACCAAAGAGGTGGGTGAAAGCAGCAATATGCGCACCCGCCTGACGAAGCTGGATAAGCAGCTGAAAGAGCAGATGAACCGAATTATCGAGACCCGCTCCGACGGCCTGACGTTCCACTATAAGGCGATCGACCAGGTGCGCGCCGACGGCCAGCAGCTGGTGAACCAGGCGATGGGCGGCATTCTCCAGGACAGCATTAACGAGATGGGCGCCAAAGCGGTGCTGAAAGGCGGCGGTAACCCTTTGCAGGGCGTGCTGGGCAGCCTGGGCGGACTGCAAACCTCGATTCAGAACGAGTGGAAGAATCAGGAAGCCGATTTCCAGCAGTTCGGCAAAGACGTGTGTAAACGCGTGGTGTCGCTGGAAGATAGCAGAAAGGCGCTGGTGGGGACGCTGAAGTAGCACCTCTGCGCGCAGGGCCCCTCACCCCAGCCCTCTCCCCATGGGAGAGGGAGTAAGCGTTCCCTCTCCCTGTGGGAGAGGGTTAGGGTGAGGGCATCAGGCTCTGCAGTCGTTGAAGAATGATATGCAACGCTTCCTCTTCGTTAACGCGAAACTCATTATTCCAGAACCGTACGACTTCCCAGCCGTTCGCATTCAAAAACGCGGTACGATGCGAGTCATATTCCACTTTATCCTGATGTTGCCCCCCGTCCAGCTCAACTATTAGCTTTGCCTTAAAGCAGGCAAAATCCACGATATACGCACCAATCGGCATCTGACGGCGAAACTTATAGCCAAAGAAGCGACGACCTCTGAGCAAATACCAGAGGCGTAACTCTTCGGGCGTCATCTTTTTGCGGAGTTGTTTTGATCTTTCCATCCCCACACTCTGCCAGCCTTTCCCTCAGCCGGCAGAACGGGATGCAAAATCCTGAATCAGCCTTCAGATTCTTCGGCGAGGAACAGCTCAAGAAGGGAGTTTAAGAACAGCTTGCCGTGCTCGGTGATCTGCCAGTATTCCTCACATTCCGTGAGATACCCCTGCGCCAGCGCCTCGTCAATTTGTGGGCGAATCACCGATTCCGGCAGTCCGGTATAGCACGCAAACTCTTTCCGCGGTGCGGCTTCCAGCAGGCGGAAGCGGTTCATAAAGAACTCAAACGGCTTGTCCGCCGCCTCGACGTCGTGCTGACGTTCGAGATTACGACCTTCCATATACCCGCGCGGATGGCGCGTTTTGGCGGTGCGCAGAATTCGCCCGTCCGGGAAGGTCACTTTGCCGTGCGCGCCGCAGCCAATCCCCAGATAGTCGCCAAATCGCCAGTAGTTCAGGTTGTGCTGACACTGATATCCCGGCTTCGCATAGGCAGACGTTTCATATTGCTCATAGCCCGCAGCGGTTAACAGCCGGTGGCCCTGCTCGAAGATATCCCACAGCGCGTCGTCGTCCGGCAGCACCGGAGGACGGGAACCAAACAGGGTGTTCGGCTCAATGGTCAGCTGATACCACGACAGATGCGGCGGCGCCAGCGCAATCGCCTGGCGCAAATCGTCCAGCGCCTCTTCCAGCGACTGATCCGGCAGACCGTGCATCAGATCGAGGTTAAAGCTGCGCAGGCCAAGCCCTGTCGCCAGGTTTGCCGCGCGCTTCGCCTCTTCCGGGCCGTGAATGCGCCCCAGGCGCTTCAGCTTTGGCTCGCTAAAGCTCTGCACGCCGATGGAGATACGGTTCACGCCAGCGCGCTGATACTCGACAAAACGGTCGGCCTCAACGGTGCCGGGGTTGGCTTCCATCGTAATTTCAGCATCCGCTGCCAGATTCAGGCGCGACCGCACGCCGTCCAGCAGCGTCTGCATCGCCGGGCCTGAAAGCAGGCTCGGCGTACCGCCACCAATAAAAATGGTCTTTACTTCACGTCCCTGCGCGTACGGTACATCGGCATCCAGGTCGGCCAGCAGATGGGCAACGTAGTCATCATGCGGCACTTCGCCCTTCAGCGCGTGCGAGTTGAAATCGCAGTACGGACATTTCTGCACGCACCACGGGATATGAATATAAAGACTCAGAGGCGGCAAATTAGCCATTACGCAGTGCTTCCAGTAACAGTTTCAGGGCGCGTCCACGGTGGGAAATCGCGCTTTTCTCTTCGCGGGTCAGTTCCGCAGCGGTTTTGCCCTCGGTGGGGACAAAGAAAATCGGGTCGTAGCCAAAGCCGCCGCTGCCTGCCGCCTCACGGGTAATCACGCCCGGCCAGCTGCCGTGGCAGACGATCGGCGTTGGATCTTCCGCGTGACGCATGTAGACCAGCACGCAGTGGAACTGCGCGGTACGCTGTTCGTCAGGCACGTCCTTCAGGGCAACGAGCAGCTTTTCCAGGTTTTGCCGGTCGGTAGCGTCCACGCCGGAGTAGCGGGCGGAGTAAATGCCCGGCGCACCCCCCAGAAAATCCACCGCCAGGCCGGAGTCATCGGCAATTGCAGGCAGCCCCGTGATTTGCGCGGCGTGGCGCGCTTTCAGAATGGCGTTTTCGATAAACGTCAGGCCCGTCTCTTCGGCGGAATCGACGCCCAGCTCGGTCTGAGCCACCACGTCCAGCCCAAAATCATTTAATAGCGAGGCCAGCTCGCGCACTTTACCGGCGTTACCGGTGGCGAGAACAACTTTCTGCATGGTTTAGTCCTGTTCTGTCAGAGCCGCGACTTCCGTCGGGATAGATTGCGGATTGAGGATTTTTACCTGTTTATGCCGCCCAAGTTCACCTTTTTCAATGATGACCTGGCTTTTAGCAACGCGAAACTGTTTAGCCAGATATTTGGTCAGATGCGCATTCGCCTGACCGTCTACCGGCGGGGCGGTGATGGCGACCTTTAACTCGTCGCCATGCAGCCCCACAATGCTGTCGCGGCTGGCTTTCGGCTGAATGTACAGCCGTAAGACCAGCCCGTCGGTGCAGGTGCTTACCGCACTCATAACGCCATCCACAGCCCCGGCAGCAGCATATTGCCCGTTGCCTGCAGCAGCTCCGCAATGCCCATATTGAGCACGTACAGCAGCAGCACGAGAAGCATCGGCGAGAAGTCGATACCGCCCATCGCCGGCAGCAGACTGCGAATCGGACGCAGCAGCGGTTCAGTGAGCTGAATCAGCGCGTATTCCACAGGGCTGCGGCCCCGGCTCACCCAGCTCATGATTGCCATGACCAGCAGGACCCAGAAGATCAGCAGGCCGACGGTTTTCACGAGGATCAGGACGGCAGAAATCCAGATAATCGGCTGGAAGGTAATGACCATAAACAGCACGATCGCTTTGATAACGCTCAGAATAAACGCCATCAGCAGAGATGAGCTGTCAATCGGCCCCATTGCCGGAATAACGCGGCGAAGCGGCCCCACAACAGGCTGCGTAATTTTCACGATAAATTGTGAGAACGGGTTGTAAAAATCACAGCGGGCCCACTGCATCCAGACGCGCAGTAACAGCGCCATCGTGTACAGCTCAATCACCGTTGAGAGCAGGAAAGTCAACGTCTTCATGGCGTTCCTCAGTTTTCCTTATTATTGGGTGTAATCGCGCGCACCGAAAATTGCCGTGCCGATGCGCACCATGGTACTGCCTGCCGCGATGGCGGCTTCCATATCGTCCGACATGCCCAGAGAAAGCGTGTCTACCGTGTCATAGCGCGCTTTAAGCGCCTCAAATGCTACAGCCATTTGCTGTGCCACGGCAAACTGCCTTTCATAACTTGACTCAGGCGCCGGAATTGCCATCAGCCCGCGCAGGGTCAGGCGCGGCAGCGCCGCCACCTCAGCCGCCAGCGCATCCAGCTCGCTCAGCGCAATGCCGGACTTGCTGTTTTCATCACTGATATTGATTTGAATCAGCACGTTAAGCGCGGGCAGCTCCGCCGGACGCTGGTCGTTCAGACGGGTAGCAATGCGCAGGCGATCGAGGGTGTGGCACCAGTCGAAGTGCTCTGCCACCAGACGGCTTTTGTTCGACTGTAGCGGACCGATAAAGTGCCATTGCAGGTCCGTATTACCCTGTTCCCGGAAATAGCGAATTTTATCCACGCCTTCCTGCACGTAGTTTTCGCCAAACGCGCGATGGCCGGCGGCAATCGCTTCTGCGATGGCGCTCGCAGGCTTGGTTTTGCTGACTGCAAGCAAGGTAATTTCTTCTGAAGTACGGCCGCAACGCGTTGCAGCGGCTGAGATTTTGTCCCGGACCTGTGCCAGGTTATGCGCAATGTCGTTCATTTTCCGAGGAGTAGTCTATGGATGTGGAAGAAATTGTGGCCCTTAGTGTAAAGCATAACGTCTCCGATCTACACCTGTGCAGTGATTCGCCGCCGCGCTGGCGCAGAGCGGGGCGCCTTGAACCCGCGCCGTTTCCGCCCCCGGACGTGGAGGCGTTATTGAAAGCGTGGCTCAACGACGAGCAGCAGGGCACATGGTGGGCGAGCGGGCAGGTGGATTTTGCCGTTACCGTTGCGGGCAATCAGCGTCTGCGCGGCAGCGCGTTCAGGCATATGCAGGGCGTTTCGATCGCGCTGCGGCTGTTGCCGCTGGCGTGTCCGCAGCTCTCCACGTTAGGCGTGCCGCGAACGATCCCGGCGCTACTGTGCAATGACGATGGTCTGATTCTGGTCACCGGCGCAACCGGCAGCGGGAAGTCAACGACGCTTGCAGCGATGGTCGATTTTCTCAATCACCATACGGACGGCCATATTCTTACCCTGGAAGATCCGGTGGAGTTCAGGTACCAGAGCGAACGCTGTCTGATTCAGCAGCGGGAGATAGGCCAGCACAGCCCGTCCTTTGCCGAGGCGCTGCGCAGCGCGCTGCGTGAAGATCCGGATGTCATTTTGCTTGGCGAGCTGCGCGACAGCGAAACTATCCGCCTGGCGCTGACGGCGGCTGAGACCGGGCATCTGGTGTTAGCCACGCTGCATACGCGCGGTGCGGCTCAGGCAATTGAGCGCCTGGTGGATATCTTCCCGGCGCAGGAGAAAGATCCGGTGCGTAATCAGCTGGCGGGAAGCCTGCGTGCGGTGCTGGCTCAGAAGCTGCGTCAGGACGTTCAGGGCGGGCGCGTGGCGCTGTATGAGCTTCTGGTGAATACCCCGGCGGCGGCAAACCTGATCCGCGAAGGCAAAACGTGGCAACTGCCGGGCATTATTCAAACCGGACAGCAGGCGGGGATGCAGAACTTTGAGCAGAGCCTGGCGGAGCGACGGGCGCAGGGGCGGCTGTAGGCCCCGGCGCTCAGTAACCCTGTTCGAAATAGCTTTCGAGGATGATGACGGCAGAGGCCGAATCAACGCTGCCTTTGTTCAGCGCCCGGAAACCGCCGTGCTCGAATAGGCCCGCACGCGCTTCGACGGTGCTCAGGCGTTCGTCGTGCAGCTTTACGGAGACGCCGAAGCGGCCATGAATTTTGTTCGCGAACTTGCGCGCGCGGGCGGTGAGCGGCTGCTCGGTGCCGTCCATGTTCAGCGGTAGCCCAACAATTACGTCGTCCGGCTGCCACTCCTTGAGCAGGCGCTCAATGAGGTTCCAGTCCGGCGTGCCGTCGTTGGCCTTCAGCGCCGCGAGCGGGCGAGCCGTACCGGTGATGCGTTGACCAACGGCAACGCCGATGCTTTTGGTTCCGAAGTCGAAGGCTAGAAGGGTGCCGCTCATTACGCGTGCCCCGCAACGCCAGGCATGGTCAGAATATCAATGCCAATTAGCTTTGCCGCGTCACGCCAGCGATCGGCGATAGGGGTTTTAAACAGGATGTTCATATCCGCAGGGGCCGTCAGCCAGGCGTTGTCCAGAATCTCTTGTTCCAGCTGGCCTTTTTCCCAGGAGGCATAGCCGAGCGCGACCAGCACTTCAGAAGGCTGCTTTGCGGTACCCAGCGTTTCGAGCACGTCGCGGGAGGTGGTGACAACGGTGTTATCGGAGATACGAATGCTGGATGAGAAAACCGGCGGAGTGTGAAGGATAAAGCCACGATCTTCTGCAAGCGGGCCGCCCAGCATCACCGGTTTATCGAGACGGATTTCCGGCAGACGATCTTCAGCGGTGATTTTCAGCTTGTCCAGGATCCCCTCAACCTGCAGGTTTTCCAGCGGTTTATTGATGATAATCCCCATCGCGCCGTCTTCATTGTATTCACAAATATAAACAACGGCGCGGCGGAAAATCGGATCCTGGAGAGCAGGCATGGCAATAAGAAAGTGATGCTGTAAATTCATTGTCAGAGGTACTGTTTCCTGGTTTAAAAAGCGACAGCGCCCAGTATGGGGATAAACACAGGCGCTGTCACAGGTTATTTCTGTAAACGTTTTTCGATAGCGTCCATCAGCATTCCAGTGATCGAGATCGGGAATTCCGCTTCGATTTCACGAATGCAGGTCGGGCTGGTGACGTTCACTTCGGTCAGGCGATCGCCGATGATATCGAGGCCAACGAAGATCAGGCCTTTGGCTTTCAGCGTAGGGCCGACGCGGCGGGCAATTTCCCAGTCGCTTTCGCTCAACGGACGCGGTTCGCCGCGACCGCCGGCCGCCAGGTTGCCGCGGGTTTCGCCGCCCTGCGGGATACGCGCCAGGCAGTAAGGCACCGGCTCGCCATCTACCACCAGCACGCGTTTGTCACCGTCTTTAATGGCCGGCAGATAGTTCTGCGCCATGCAGTAGCGGGTACCCAGCTCGGTCAGCGTTTCGGCAATGACGCCGATGTTCGGATCGCCTTCCTTCACGCGGAAGATAGACGCGCCGCCCATGCCGTCCAGCGGCTTCATGATGATATCGCCGTGCTTCTGCCAGAACTCTTTCAGCTGCGCCTTGCTGCGGGTCACCAGCGTTTCCGGCGTCAGGTCAGAGAACCAGGCGGTGTAGAGCTTCTCGTTACAGTCACGCAGGCTTTGCGGCTTGTTGACGATCAGCGTCCCTTTCTCCTCGGCGCGCTCAAGGATATAGGTGGAGTAAATGTATTCGGTGTCGAACGGCGGATCTTTACGCATCAGGATGACGTTGAGATCGGCAAGGGCAATATCCTGCTCGGTGCCAAACTCGTACCATTTGTCGTAGTTCTGCTCGACGTTAACGATGCGGGTGCGCGCGCGGGCTTCACCGTTGATCAGGTAAAGATCGTTCATCTCCATATAGTGGAGTTCATAGCCGCGACGCTGCGCTTCCAGCAGCATGGCGAAGCTGGAATCTTTCTTGATGTTAATGTTTGCGATGGGGTCCATCACGATGCCGAGCTTGATCATCTTCTTCTCCGTTAATGGGTCAACCCAGATCGCCAAACCGTACCTGTAGCGCGGTAATGGCTGTGAGTGCCGTTGTCTCAGTGCGCAGAACGCGAGGTCCCAACAGAATATCAGTAAACTGGTAACGCCCCGTCATGGCAATTTCGTCAGCCGACAGGCCGCCTTCCGGGCCAATCAGCAGGCGTACGCGCTCAACGGGCAGCGGCAGCGTGTTGATGCTGGCGCTGGCGCGCGGATGAAGATTAAGCTTAAGCCCGCTTTCCTCTTCTGCACACCAGTCCTCCAGATCCATCGCCGGGCGGATCTCCGGGATGCGGTTGCGGCCGCTCTGTTCGCAGGCCGCAATGGCAATTTTCTGCCACTGCTGGATCTTCTTATTCAGACGTTCCGCATCCAGTTTAACGCCGCAGCGCTCAGAAAAAAGTGGCGTAATGAGGCTTACACCCAGTTCAATGGATTTCTGAATGGTGAACTCCATCTTTTCCCCGCGCGACATCACCTGACCCAGATGAATGTGAAGGGGGGATTCACGGTCGTCCACTTCGCCACGCAGCACCTTGACGTGTACGCTTTTTTTGTCGGCGCGCGTAATTTCAGCGTCGAAAACCTGATTTGAGCCGTCGAACAGCTGGAGCGCCTGGCCGGCACCCATGCGCAGCACGCGGCCTACGTGGTGTGCTGCGTCGTCAGACAGGGCGATTTCGCCGCCGGCGGTAATCAGTTCAGGATGGTAAATGCGGGGGATGCGCATAGTCAGAAATTCCATGTGTCATGCAATATAAGCGAATTGCCGTAGTGTAGGTTAGCTCTTTTGCGCCTGGCAAGCCCGCTGGACGTAAGGGTTATGATTCCCCTGGACTTTGGCGATACGTTCGTCGCGCTGGCATTCCCAGTCCGTCACCGGATACTGCTTATCCCATGCGTTGAATAGCTGCGTCTGCTGGCGGGAAAGGTTGAGATCGTAGCGATCGCGCATATAGAAATAGGTACGGGCGATGCTGCCGCGCGCGCGGGCAGGGGGTTCGGCGACTTTCTCCTTGAAGTCCACCTTCATGGCGCACTGGCCGTACTGGCCTTCGCCACCGTTCCACTGGCTGTACATGAAGTTACCGCGATCGCCGTTTACCTCGCCCACGGCGGGCTGCAGGTTATGCATATCGCTTTCCATCTGGCGGTATACCGGATCTTTCGCGCAGTTTTTGCGTCCGCCATCCTGCCAGCACTGGCGCTGGTGGCCAAACTGCCAGGCCGGAACAACGTGTTCCCATTCGATTCGGCTGGCGCGGTTCTCGTTCTTGCGTACCTTATAGCCGCAGGACTCAAGGTCAACGACCCCTTTTTTTCCCTGCCAGTTAATTTTGCACCCGCAGTAGAAATCACCCGGCACGTCGGCGTTAATCTTTACGCCTGCGGTTTTTGCCTGAGAGAAACTGTGAATACCGTCGGCCAGAGCATGGCCGGAGAGCGCCGTCGCCAGAAACGCGACCGCGAGAGAAACATTACGGGACATCTTACACTCCGTGTCAAAACGAGCCCGCAACGTAACGAATGTTGTTCCCGTATGCAATCAGGCAGATCATGAAAGTTCCTGATTGTTCAGTTGATTATTCTGCAACCAGCGGTTCGCCGCACTTCACGCAGCGGTAGGTGGCCTCGCCGCGCACCACCCGGTTGTGACGCCGGACGGTGAGCTGATGCTGCTGGCACCGGCAGCGGTAGGGAAACGTATTGCGGCGTACCGATTCCAGCTCGAACTGATGCGTGCGGCGCGCCGGAACGCCAAGCACCGCCTCCATCATCCACTTCCACTCTTTGCCGTGCGGTGCGACGCGGCCAAAGTGTTTCCACACCAGAAGATGGGCCAGCTCGTGCGGTACCACCTCCTCAATGAACGCCTGCTGGTTTTCCATCATCAGAACCGGGTTCAGGCGGATCTCATAGGATTCCAGCCAGGCGGTACCCGCCGCGGTTCCCCGCTGCTGGTAGACCAGCTTAGGTTCAGGATAATTGCGGCCGAGCTTCAGGTTGGCCTGGGCGAGTTTTTCCCGCAGGCTGCGCATAACGGCTTGCTGAATGGCGATGGGGAGATGGGGAGCTTTCATAGGGGCAGAGCATAAAGCGGGAAGCGGGGAGGCGCAAGAGGCGCCTCCCGCAGGAGGATTAGTCGTGTGCGCCGATTTCGCGCAGAGGACGACCTTTCATCAGGTTACGTTCGATGTGTTCCAGTGAAACGTGCTTGGTTTCAGGAACCAGCCAGACGGTAAGAACAATAAAGAACAGGTTCAGACCGGCGTAGACCCAGAAGGTGTTGGCGTTACCCAGGGTGTTGAGCATGGTCAGGAACGTTGCGCCGACGATCATGTTGGCAATCCAGTTGGTCGCGGTAGAGCAGGTGATACCAAAGTCACGCCCTTTCAGCGGCTGGATCTCAGAGCACAGCACCCAAATCAGCGGACCGGCACTCATCGCAAAACCAACGATAAACATCAGCAGCATCGCCACGGCGAAATACTGCGCGGTTGGGGAGTGAATGCCCATGTGCATCATGGTGCCCAGCACGCCCATACCGATAGCCATCACCAGGAAGCCCAGCGTCAGGGTTGGCTTACGTCCCCAGCGGTCAACCAGGCCGATGGCAATGAAGGTCGCCAGCACGTTGGTCAGACCGACGATAACGGTGCCCCACATCTGCTCGGTGGTGTTGGTGTAACCCGCCAGCTCGAAGATTTTTGGCGCGTAATACATGATGACGTTCATCCCGGTGAATTGCTGCATTACCTGTAACAGCACGCCAAGGAACACCGCGCGGCGGAAGTTGCTGTTCTCTTTGAACAGCGCCCAGCCAGACTGTTTAATCTTCAGGCTTTCGCGGATCTCTTCCAGCTCGTTTTTCGCCTCTGCGCTGGTATCGCGCAGGCGTAAGAGCACCCGTTCCGCATCGTGGAAGCGGCGCTTGGCGGCAAACCAGCGCGGGCTGTCCGGCAGGAAGAAGACGCCGATCAGCAGCAGGATGGCAGGAATGATGATCACACCCAGCATCCAGCGCCATGCGCCGCTGTAGCTGAACGCGGTATCGGAAAGATAAGCGCCCAGAATACCGATGGTGATCATCAGCTGGTACATGGAGATCATGCTGCCGCGAATTTTTTCCGGCGCGATTTCAGACAGGTAAAGCGGAGCGGTATAAGACGCGACGCCCACCGCCAGACCCAGCAGCACGCGGGAGAGGATCAGGACCTCAACGTTAGGCGCCGCAGCAGAGAACAGCGAGCCGGCAACGAACAGGATCGCGCCGATCATCAGGCTCTTTTTACGCCCGAGCTTAAAGGAGAGCCAGCCGCTGCCGACCGCGCCGACGGCGGCACCGAACATCATCGAGCTAACCACCCATTCCTGAGTGTGTGCGCTAATCTGGAACTCTTCGGTGATGAAAGGTAATGCACCGGCAATTACGCCAATATCCAGGCCAAAGAGTAATCCTGCCAGAGCGGCAAGGAAGCAGACGAAGAACGTCATTGCCTTATTGGACGTACGCCCCTGTTTATTATTGTCAGGCATTATGCCCTCCAGTTTGGTTATCAGTTTTATCAATGTTAAGGGTAGGTGAGCGACCCATAAAAATATGTGAGACAAATCACAATGGTGTAATCGGTTACACTAACCTGTAACCGTAAAAATAATTAAAGCTTTGAAAATATAGAGGTAAATTAATTGATGTGCATCGCGTTTGCATGAATTTCAGACTTAACTGAAAGGAAATGTAACAGCAGAAGAAAGGCGATTGTGCAAAGAGATTATTCTGAAAGCGGAGCGCGAAGCATGAGGTGTAATCGGTTCCATGTTATGCGGCTTTGCGCCGCCACATGATATAAAAAAGGCCAGCGCAAAGGCTGGCCTGTTTAACGCATTTAGCGATCGGTTACTTCAGACCGGCAGCTTCACGCAGCAGAGCGGCTTTGTCGGTTTTTTCCCATGGGAAATGTTCGCGACCAAAGTGACCGTACGCGGCGGTTTCCTGGTAGATTGGGTGCAGCAGATCCAGCATCTGAATCAGGCCGTATGGACGCAGGTCGAAGAACTCGCGCACCAGCAGGGTCAGCTGTTCAGAAGGCACTTTTTCCGTGCCGAAGGTTTCAACCATGATGGAGGTTGGCTCAGCCACGCCGATAGCGTAGGAAACCTGAATCTCACAGCGGTCAGCCAGGCCCGCAGCAACGATGTTTTTCGCAACATAACGTGCAGCGTACGCGGCAGAACGGTCAACCTTAGACGGATCTTTACCGGAGAAGGCACCGCCACCGTGACGCGCCATGCCGCCGTAGGTATCAACGATGATCTTACGACCGGTCAGGCCGCAGTCGCCCATTGGGCCGCCGATAACAAAGCGTCCGGTTGGGTTGATGAAGAATTTGGTCGCAGAGCTCAGCCATTCGGTCGGCAGAACCGGCTTGATGATCTCTTCCATCACCGCTTCCTGCAGGGATTTCTGGTCAATATCTTCGGCATGCTGAGTGGAGAGCACCACGGCATCGATACCGACGATTTTGCCGTCGTCATACTGGAAGGTCACCTGGCTTTTCGCATCCGGACGCAGCCACGGCAGGGTGCCGTTTTTACGTACTTCAGCCTGACGCTGCACCAGGCGGTGTGCGTAGGTCACAGGTGCCGGCATCAGCACGTCGGTTTCGTTGGTTGCGTAGCCGAACATCAGGCCCTGGTCGCCCGCGCCCTGTTCCAGCGGATCGGCACGGTCAACGCCCTGGTTGATGTCCGGAGACTGTTTGCCAATCGCGCTCAGTACCGCGCAGGAGTTGGCATCAAAGCCCATATCAGAATGCACATAGCCGATCTCACGCACCGTATTACGGGTGATCTCTTCGATATCAACCCATGCGCTGGTGGTGATCTCACCGCCAACCAGAACCATGCCGGTTTTGACATAGGTTTCACACGCTACGCGCGCTTTAGGATCCTGCGCGAGGATCGCATCCAGCACCGCATCGGAGATTTGGTCAGCAATTTTATCAGGATGTCCTTCTGATACAGACTCGGACGTAAACAGGTGTTTTGCCATGTTATATTTCACCTAAGAGGAATTTGGTTAGCTCAAGCTGCTGTGTGGAATAGCCAAAGGAGATAATTCTACCAAGGCCTGCAGGATTTTGACACTGGCAGTCTGAGTGTTAATCAGTATGGATGGATTAACATCTGGACGGCTATTTTAGGTCACTTCTTCGGCCGATTTCCAGTTTTTTTTGACAACGCTCTCACTGAGTTGAATTCATTACTGGAAATTTTTCCTGACGCTCCTGGCAACCCACGTATTTATCTTTTGCTTTTTACCCCTGTTCTCGGTATAAAACGCGGCGCGCGGCTCATACCAAAAAAGCGCTCGATGAACTCATCGTGTCGCCACTTCCAGCCGGGTTAAGCAGTGAACTTTTAGCTTTGGCTTGTGGTCCGTTTCAGCAGAGGCGGCCGTGGAGGTGATACGAGATAATGAACCATCGTTTTCCGCTCATTCAGCGCAGCCGTTCTGGCGCGCATTTGATTCCCGCAACCCGCATTTCTAGTCTGCAAACCTGCCGATGTTATACCCATCTCGGCGCTTCTCAGGATTCCAGAGCCGGTCACGCTTTGTGAAAACTGAACAAGGGCGCTCTTGTTAATACAGGAGTTTTCTCGTGGTTTCGCCGAACCTTGTCATACAGAGTTCGGATACGTGTTTTACAATGATATGAATAAGAAACCGGTCGCACGGTCTGGATTTCAGCATACTCTGCTGGGAAATGGAGCCGTTAATGGGTTGTTATCGCCGTATAACGCTGCGATAGTAGTCAACTGTTTTACACTTAATACAAAGAGTTGAGGTTCGCTATGTCTGACGACATGTCTTCGCTTTCGCCTTCGTCAGCAGGCGAACAGGGTGTACTACGTTCTATGCAGGAGGTTGCGATGAGCTCCCAGGAAGCCAGCAAGATGCTGCGCACTTACAATATTGCCTGGTGGGGCAATAACTACTACGACGTCAACGAGCTGGGCCACATCACCGTCTGCCCGGACCCGGACGTACCGGAAGCGCGCGTGGATCTCGCTAAGCTGGTGAAAGCCCGTGAAGCGCAGGGCCAGCGCCTGCCTGCACTGTTCTGCTTCCCGCAGATCCTGCAACACCGCCTGCGTTCCATCAACGCCGCGTTCAAACGCGCGCGCGAATCGTATGGCTATAACGGCGACTATTTCCTCGTTTACCCGATCAAGGTGAACCAGCACCGCCGCGTAATTGAATCCCTGATCCACTCCGGCGAACCGCTGGGCCTCGAAGCGGGTTCTAAAGCGGAGCTGATGGCGGTCCTGGCCCACGCGGGCATGACCCGGTCGGTGATCGTCTGTAACGGCTATAAAGACCGTGAATACATTCGTCTGGCGCTGATCGGCGAGAAGATGGGCCACAAGGTCTATCTGGTGATCGAAAAGATGACCGAAATCGCCATCGTTCTGGAAGAGGCCGAGCGTCTGAACGTGGTGCCTCGCCTTGGCGTGCGTGCGCGTCTGGCGTCCCAGGGCTCCGGTAAATGGCAGTCCTCCGGCGGCGAAAAATCCAAGTTCGGCCTCGCGGCGAACCAGGTGCTACAGCTGGTGGAAATCCTGCGCGAGCGCGGTCGTCTGGACAGCATTCAGCTGCTGCACTTCCACCTCGGCTCGCAGATGGCCAACATCCGCGATATCGCCACCGGCGTGCGTGAGTCAGCGCGTTTCTACGTTGAGCTGCACAAGCTCGGCGTGAATATTCAGTGCTTCGACGTGGGCGGCGGCCTGGGCGTGGACTATGAAGGTACCCGCTCGCAGTCTGACTGCTCCGTAAACTACGGACTGAACGAATACGCCAACAACATCATCTGGGCGATTGGCGATGCCTGTGAAGAGCACGGCCTGCCGCATCCAACGGTAATCACCGAGTCCGGCCGCGCGGTCACCGCGCACCATACGGTGCTGGTTTCGAACATCATCGGCGTTGAGCGTAGCGAAATCACCGAAGCGACGCCTCCGCAGGACGATGCCCCGCGTTCCCTGCAGAGCATGTGGGAAACCTGGCAGGAGATGCACGAGCCGGGCACGCGCCGTTCCCTGCGCGAGTGGCTGCACGATAGCCAGATGGATTTGCACGACATTCACGTCGGCTACTCTTCAGGCACCTTCAGCCTGCAGGAGCGCGCGTGGGCGGAGCAGCTCTATCTGAATATGTGCCATGAAGTGCAGAAACAGCTCGACCCGAGCAACCGCGCGCACCGTCCGATCATCGACGAACTGCAGGAGCGTATGGCGGATAAGATGTACGTCAACTTCTCCCTGTTCCAGTCGATGCCGGATGCCTGGGGTATCGACCAGCTGTTCCCGGTTCTGCCGCTGGAAGGGCTGAACCACGCGCCGGAACGCCGTGCCGTGCTGCTGGACATCACCTGTGATTCCGATGGCGCTATCGATCACTACGTGGATGGCGACGGTATCGCGACCACCATGCCGATGCCGGAATACGATCCTGAGAATCCGCCAATGCTGGGCTTCTTTATGGTCGGCGCGTATCAGGAGATCCTCGGCAACATGCACAACCTGTTCGGCGATACCGAAGCGGTTGACGTGTTTGTCTTCCCTGACGGCAGCGTGGAGGTTGAGCTGTCCGACGAAGGGGATACCGTGGCTGACATGCTCGAATACGTGCAGCTGGATCCGAAAAAACTGCTCACCCAGTTCCGCGACCAGGTGAAAAACACCGGTCTGGACGATGCGCTGCAGCAGCAGTTCCTGGAAGAGTTTGAAGCGGGTCTGTACGGTTACACCTACCTGGAAGACGAATAAGCTTTTTATTCCCTCTCCCCTCTGGGGAGAGGGTTAGGGTGAGGGGCAAAGGCCGCACAATGCCCTATACTCACTTGAACCCGTATGAATTAGCGGCGATAATTCGCCCCACTATGCGATTTACAAATCAATCCCTTCCTCGTCGGGTTTAACGACGCGGAGGGGATTTTTTTTCATCTGTTTTTAATGCATCGACTTTAAAAGAGGTCAGGACATGAGCACTTTAGGTCATCAGTACGATAACTCTCTGGTATCTAACGCGTTTGGTTTTTTACGCCTTCCGATGAACTTCCAGCCGTACGACAGCGACGCTGACTGGGTGATCACCGGCGTACCGTTCGACATGGCAACGTCCGGCCGCGCGGGTGGACGCCACGGTCCGGCGGCTATCCGTCAGGTTTCCACTAACCTGGCCTGGGAGCACAACCGCTTCCCGTGGAACTTCGACATGCGCGAGCGCCTGAACGTGGTGGACTGCGGTGACCTGGTGTACGCCTTCGGCGACGCGCGTGAAATGAGCGAAAAGCTGCAGGCACACGCCGAGAAGCTGCTGGCTGCCGGCAAGCGCATGCTCTCCTTCGGTGGCGACCACTTCGTCACGCTGCCGCTGCTGCGCGCCCACGCGAAGCACTTCGGCAAAATGGCGCTGGTGCACTTTGACGCGCATACCGACACCTACGCGAACGGCTGCGAGTTTGACCACGGCACCATGTTCTTCACCGCGCCGAAAGAAGGCCTGATCGATCCGAACCACTCGGTGCAGATCGGCATCCGCACCGAATTCGACAAAGACAACGGCTTCACCGTGCTGGACGCCTGCCAGGTGAACGATCGCGGCGTCGATGACATCATCGCGCAGGTGAAGCAGATCGTCGGCGATATGCCCGTTTATCTGACCTTTGACATCGACTGCCTGGATCCGGCCTTTGCGCCGGGCACGGGTACGCCGGTGATCGGCGGCCTGACCTCAGATCGCGCCATCAAGCTGGTGCGCGGCCTGAAGGATCTGAACATCGTCGGGATGGACGTGGTAGAAGTGGCTCCGGCCTATGACCAGTCCGAGATCACCGCGCTGGCCGCGGCGACCCTGGCGCTGGAAATGCTCTACATCCAGGCGGCGAAAAAAGGCGAATAAGCCTACGCGCTGAGTGCTGCTGCGCGACGCATGCGCAGCAGCAACATTCCCCCGGCCAGCAGGGTAACAACCTGCGACGCCACCAGCACCGAAAAGCCAGAACTGACCGACCCCACCGAGCTCATCACCATTCCCATCAGCAGTGGAATAAAGGCCGCGCAGATATTGCCGATCCCGTTAATGATGCCGTAGGCGCTGCCCACCGCGTCCCGCGCGGCGTGGTGCTGGATCGTCGCCGGAATGGCCGCGCCCTGAAGCCCCCAGAAGGCGTTAGCCGACAGCATAAACAGCGCCAGCCAGGCGGGCTGATGGCTGAGCATCAGCCCGACTACGGACAGCGCCGTCAGCGCCCCGCCCGCCACAAACAGCACCGGCGCCTGTTCCGGGCGCATTTTATCGAGCAGTACGCCGCCGAGGAACTTAGAGCCGAGGCTCAGCAGGAAAGGCACCGCTGCGAGCATGCCCGTGGCGTGCAGCGAAAAGCGGTGCTCGTCGCGCAGCCACGCGGGCAGCCAGGCGCTGCTTCCCCAGAGATAGCTCAGCGTGGCGATTTCAACCAGCAGGATCCAGCCCAGCAGCGGCGTTTGCCAGGCGAGCGTAAACGTCTCCAGCATCCCGCGTTTTTTCAGCTTCAGCGGGCTATGTGGCGCCGGAAGAAAACGCCAGATCAGGCCACCGCCGAGCGCCAGATTAATCGCCGCCAGCGCATAAAACGATCCGGCCCAGCCCAGATGCGTCATCAGCCAGGTAACCAGCGGAAAGCCCACGGCCAGCCCGAGCGAGACGCCCAGCGCGGTTACGGCGTTGGGCTTGCCTATCTCCTGCGCGGGAAAGTTGTCGCTGATAAAGCGCGTCTTCATTGAAAAGAGCGGTCCTTCGGCAATACCTAAGATGATGCGGGCGATAAGCATCCCCATCAGCGAGCCCAGCAGCGGAGAAATGGCGCAGACCAGGGCCCAAATCACAATGCTGCTTAATAATCCCTGCCGATAATGAAATTTGCTTTCTATAACTGGCGTTAATAATAAAGCCGAAAAGCCATAACCCAGCAGAAAGCAGGTCATCAGCATTCCCTGTAACATTCTGTTTTCATTTAGCTGAAAGTGTTCGGCAAATTCCGGGTTTAAAATCATTACCGAGATATTTACCCTGTCGATGTAGGAAATAATAATGAGAAATAACAGTGCAATTGTGCCTTGCCATCTTGCCGTCATGATGTCTGCCTTATGCGTGCTTAGGTTTATATTTTTAACAGCGTGACTGTCACGGAGATAAAATGGTTCACCAGTGAAACTCATTGTTTATAAACAATAAAATTGAATTAAGTTTCACAGGTGAAACCGTCATCGCTTCAGCCTTTTTATTTTTAAGGAGCAAAAAGAAAAGAAGTCAATATCTCTTTCTTTAAAATTACAGCCATCGATTAATCGTATCCTTTCACGCGGCAATAATGAAAATTTCATATCGCTGCATTTTTTCGTGATCCTTTGCACACTTAGTTAATTAATTCCCGTTTGATTAACAAATTCTTCACATTGTCGCTTGACGAAACATTCACCGCTTTTATATTGACCGTATTAAATAAGAAACAGAGTTTCATATATGAAACAAAAGCCTGGAGGATCGTGATGAGCTGGATAGGCGTATGTGACGCAGAACAAGTGCAGGAAGATTTCCCTTTTAGCGGCAACGTCGACGGTAAAGAGATCGGCGTTTATTTGATTGACGGTGAATATTACGCGCTGGAAGACGTATGCCCGCACGCTTATGCCCTGCTGAGCCAGGGCTTTGTGGAAGACGGCAAGGTGGAATGCCCGCTGCATGAAGCGGTGTTCGACGTGAAAACCGGCCAGTGCCTTCACGGCCCCGGCGGCCGCAACCTTAACCGCTACCCGGTTCGGGTCTTTGAAAACCAGATTCAGATTACCTTCGTCGAGGAGACCGTGGCATGAGCGACACCCTGAACTACAACCCCGCGCTGCCGGAAAGCCGTCAGTTTACCCCACCGGCAGAGGGCGGTAACGGTGCCATTCATAAGCCGGGTGATTACTCGAATCTGATCTGGCAGACCCGCAGCCGCGAGCCGGAAAGCTGGGAGATGAACCTGATTGCGACGCTGGAAGATCTCTTCGAGCAGGGCGTTGAAACCTTACCGGAGCTGGTCAACGGGCTGAACGCGGTGCGCATGCACGACCAGCAGGGCGAGCCGTGGAGCGACGCCAGCTTCCAGGCATTCTTACAGGTTAACGGCTACTGAGGGCAACGCGATGACGACTACCGTACAAAACTATCTCGATAAAGGCCTGCGCGGCCTCTGGTATCCGGTGCTGGCGAGCTGGGAAGTACAGTCTGCGCCGGTGGGCATTACTCGTCTGGGCGAACAGATTGTGGTCTGGCGCAATAAAGATGGTCAGGTGCAGGCGCTGGAAGACCGCTGTCCGCACCGCGGCGCGCGCCTGTCGATGGGCTGGAACCTCGGTGACCGCATCGCCTGCTGGTATCACGGCGTGGAGGTGGCGGGAAACGGTGAAGTGAAAGACGTGCCCGCCGTGGACAAATGTCCGCTGGTCGGCCAGCAGTGCGTGCGCAGCTATAACGTGCAGGAGGCGCACGGCGCCATCTTCCTGTGGTTCGGCGTCACCGCCGATCAGCAGCCGGACGAGCTGACCTTCCCGGAGGAGCTTGCCGATACGGACAGCTTCAGCAACTTCCTCTGCACCGCCGCGTGGAAATGCAATTACCAGTACGCGCTGGAAAACGTGATGGATCCGATGCACGGAACCTATCTGCACTCCTCCTCGCACTCGATGGCGGAAGGGGATCGCAAGGCCGACATGGTGCTCCAGCCGACGAAAACCGGCTTTATTTTCGAGAAGAAAGGGCAGAGCGGTATCAACTTTGACTGGGTGGAGCTGGGCAACAGCGGCGCCTGCTGGATGCGGCTCTCCATTCCCTATAAGAAGCGTTTCGGACCGGGCGGTCACTTCTTTATCGTCGGCATGGTGGTGCCGGAAGATAACGACAACTGCCGCGTCTTCTTCTGGCGCATCCGCCGCGTGCAGGGCTGGCAGCGCGACATGTGGCGCTTCATGTACCGCAATCGCCTGGAAAAGCTGCACTGGGAGGTGCTGGAGCAGGACCGCGTGGTGCTGGAAAGCCTGGCGCCAAACGCCCGCGACCATGAATACCTGTACCAGCACGACGTCGGCCTCTCTCGCCTGCGCCGCATGATGCAAAAGGCCGCTAAAGAGCAGCTGGCGATGCGCGAAGAACAGCAGGGAGCCGCCTGATGAACGGGCTGCTGGGCGGCAAGCGCATCGTCGTGACCGGCGCCGCGCGCGGGCTGGGCTATCACTTTGCCAGAGCCTGCGCGGAGCAGGGCGCCGCGGTGGTGATGTGCGACATCCTGAAAGGCGAACTGGCCGAAAGCGCCCACCGGCTGAGCGGGCAGGGTTATGCGATCGAATCGCACGTTATCGATCTGGCCGATCCGCGCTCCATTGAACGGGTGTTCAGCACCGTTGGCGAGCATGGGCACATCGACGGCCTGGTGAACAACGCGGCGATGGCGACGGGCGTGGGCGGTAAGAATATGCTTGATTACGATCCTGACCTGTGGGACCGCGTGATGAGCGTGAACGTCAAAGGCACCTGGCTGGTGACGCGCGCCGCCGTGCCGCTGCTGCACGAAGGGGCAGCCATTGTGAACGTGGCGTCCGATACCGCGCTGTGGGGCGCGCCGCGCCTGATGGCCTACGTCGCCAGCAAAGGCGCCGTGATTGCCATGACCCGCTCAATGGCGCGCGAGCTGGGTGAAAAGCGCATCCGAATCAACGCTATCGCGCCGGGGCTGACCCGCGTCGAGGCCACCGAATATGTGCCCGCTGAACGCCATCAGCTCTACGAAAACGGCCGGGCGCTAGCGGGCGCGCAGCAGCCGGAAGACGTGACCGGCAGCGTGGTCTGGCTGTTAAGCGATCTGTCGCGGTTCATCACCGGACAGCTGATCCCGGTCAACGGCGGTTTTGTCTTTAACTAAGGTAGGGCGACGATGGCAGACGATCGGGAAGTGAAGTATCTGGTGCCGGGGCTGGAGCGCGGTTTACAGCTGCTGCTGGCCTTTGGCGAGCAGCATCGCGATTTGACCTTTGCCGAGCTGCACCGGCTGGTGGATATGCCGAAGGCCACCGCGTACCGCGTGGTGCAGACCCTGGAGTATATGGGCTTTCTGGAGCGCAACGCGCGCACCAATACCTTTTCGCTGGGCATGAACGTGCTGCGTCTGGGCTTTGAGTACATCGCCTCGCTGGACGTGGCGCAGGTGGGTCAGCCGGTGATCGAGCAGCTTCGGGACGTGAGCCAGTGCAGCAGCCATCTGGCGATCCGCGACGGGCGCGACATCATCTACATCGCCCGCGTCAGCGCCGCCGGGTCGCGCATCAACCAGGTCAGCATTGGAACCCGCCTGCCGGTGCACTGCACCTCGCTCGGCCGCATGCTGCTGACCGATCTTTCCCGCGCCGATTTCGAACAGCTGTTCCCGCACGAGCGCCTGCCGGGCAACGTACCGGGGCAGCTTCACGACCGCGAAGCCCTGTGGCAGATGGTGCAGCAGGACAAAGCCCGCGGGTACGTGATTGGCGAATCCTTCTTCCGCCACGGCATCTCCTCCATCGTCTACCCGGTGTATGACCGGAGCCATCGCGTGACGGCGGTCGTCAGCATTCTGGTGCCGTCGGAGGAGATCCCGCAGGCCGACCGCGAGCGGCTGCAAAACGAGGTTCGCCTTGCGGCGGATAAAATTTCTGGCTTCTTAGGCTACCTGTCGCAGGCCAGTTAAATCAGTGAGTTAACGCCAGGCGCTTCGCTGCGTCGGGCATGTTTTACGCCCAATTTGGGCCAGATGAGGCAACGAACGATGAGTGTAACCGGAATTGAAAAGCTGGAATTTGGCGTGGAAGACCTGACGCACTGCGCCAAATTTATGCGTGATTTTGGCCTGACGGGCGATGCCAGCGGCCAGCGTTTTACCACCCTGAGCGGCGCGCGCGTGGAGCTTAACCCGATCGACAGCCCCGACCTGCCTCCCGCGTTTGAGGCGGGTAACACCCTGCGCCGCATGACCTGGGCGGTTGCCGCCCGGTCAGATCTCGACGCGCTGCGCCCGAAGCTTGCGCAGCAGCCCGGCTTTCGCGAAGTGGGCGACGCCCTGGAGTGTCTTGACCCGAACGGCATGACGCTGCGCGTGCAGGTCAGCCAGCAGACCGACGTGGAGCTGAACGTTGAGCCGATCAACCAGTGGGGCGACGCTCGCCGTATCGACACCCCCAGCCCGGTTTACGATCGCGCCCAGCCGATCAACGTCGGTCACGTGGTGTTCTTCGTGGAGGAGCTGGCGGCGGTGGAGAAATTTTACCGCGAGGTGCTCGGCTTCCAGGTCTCGGACCGCTACATCAACCGCGCCGTGTTCCTGCGCTGCGGCGCGCGCGGCGGGCATCACAACCTCTTTTTGCTACAGCTTCCACACCGCAAGCGTGGCCTGAACCACGTGGCCTTCACCGTGCGCGACATCCACGAGGTGATCGGCGGCGGGATTGCGATGAACAAAAATGAATGGAGCACCTTCATCGGGCCGGGCCGCCATCCGGTGTCCTCAGCCTACTTCTGGTACGTCAACAGCCCGACCGGCGGGGCGTTTGAGTATTACACCAACGACGATTACCTGACGGAAAACTGGCAGCCGCGCGAGCTGGAGCATTCGCTGGTCTCCTTTACCGAGTGGGCGGTGGAGGGCGGCATTGACCACGACACGCGCCGCCAGCAGAAAAAGCCGGAGGCGGTATGACGTCGCGCATTGTCATTATCGGCGGCGGCCAGGCGGGCGGCTGGGCGGCGAAAACCCTGCGCGACGAGGGCTTCGACGGCGAGATTTGCGTGGTGGCGGAGGAGGAATGGGATTTCTACGAGCGTCCGCCCCTGTCGAAAGCGTCTTTGCTGGAGCCGGACGCGGCGCTCCCGCGGCTGTTTACCGACGAGGCGCAGCGGGCGCTGAACCTGACCTGGTACCGGCCGCTGCGCGCGGAGCAGATCGACCGCGAGGCGAAAACGGTGCGCTTGAGCAGCGGTGAGCATCTTAGTTACAACATCCTTTTAATTGCCACCGGGGGGCGGGCGCGCCTGCCGGGCGAGGCGTGGGCTGCGCATCCGCAGGTCTATACCCTGCGCCACTGGCAGGACGCGCAGCGTCTGAAAAGCCGTCTGGCGGAGAGCCGCACCCTGGCTATCGTTGGCGGCGGCTGGATCGGCCTTGAGATTGCCGCTTCCGCGCGCAGGAGCGGCGTGGCGGTCACGCTATTCGAGCAGCAGCCCGCCCTCTGCATGCGCTCGGTGAGCGGCGAGGTGTCGCAGCGCCTGGCGGCTATCCACCGCGAGCAGGGCGTGGAGATCCGCACCGGCTGCGGCGCGCTGGAGCTGGAGGACGACAACGGTCTGCCGGTCATCCACTGCGACGGCAGGCGCGAAACCTTTGACGCGGCGGTGGTAGGCATCGGCGTCGATCTTAACCTGGAGCTGGCGCGCGACGCCGGGCTGCAAACCGGGCGCGGGATCGTGGTGGATGCCCAGGGGCGCACCTCGGATCCGCACATCTTTGCCGCCGGGGACGTGGCGCAGCATCACCGCTACGGCCTGTGCATCCAGTCCTGGGCCTTCGCCCAGAACCAGGCGGTGGCGACGGCGAAGGCGATGCTGAACCCCGATGCGCCAGGCTACGACGATGCGCCGTGGCTTTGGTCGGATCAGTACCAGCACAATATCCAGATCCTCGGCATTCCGCAGCCGGGCGGGAAAATGCTGGTGCGCGAAGACGCGCTGTTCTTCTCGCTGGACGAAAACGGGCGGCTGACGCAGCTGGTGGCGTTTAACGACGCGCGCACCGTCAAGCTGGCGAAGCGCTGGATGGCGGCGGGGCGCGATCTGTCCGACGTGCCGCTCGCCGACCCGGCTTTTTCACTGATGTCACTGCGATAGCTAACCCGCACCCGTAGGGGGAGACATGACCACATTAGAGACCAACACCGCGCCCGCAGAGGCGAGCGGTGAGGTAACCCGCACGCCCGAAAAAGCGGTGCGCTGGGCCATCCCGCTGTCGCTGCTGGCCTGCGTGCTGCTGGCGTTTTTCGACAAAATCAGCATCGCGGCGCTGTTTTCCGACGGCCATTTCCAGCAGGCGATGGGCATCGATTTTGACACCACGCGCCTCGGCATTCTGATGAGCGCCTTCCTGCTGAGCTACGGCTTTTCGTCGGTCTTCCTCAGCGGGCTGGGGGACAAAATCGCCCCGCTGCGCCTGCTTACCGGAATGATGGTGGTGTGGTGCGTGCTGATGGTGGCGATGGGCTTTACCCATAACTACACGCTGATGATCGTCCTGCGCATCCTGCTGGGCGTGGCGGAAGGGCCGCTGTTCCCGCTGGCCTTCGCCATCGTGCGACACAACTTCCCGCAGCATCTGCAGGCGCGCGCCACCATGCTGTGGCTGCTTGGCACGCCGGTTGGCGCGGCGATAGGCTTCCCGCTTTCTCTCTGGCTGCTGAACACCTTCGGCTGGCAGAGCACCTTCTTCGTGATGGCGATGCTTACCCTGCCGGTGCTGATCTTCGTGCGCGTTGGCCTGCGCGGGATCCGGCTGGAGGCAAAACCCGGCACGTCGCAGGCGTCCCGGGAGGAGCGGCGAGCGGCGCGGCGCGAGCTGTTCGTCAGCCCGCACTTCTGGATCATCTGCATCTTTAACATCGCCTTCCTGACCTACCTGTGGGGCATTAACGGCTGGCTGCCGGGCTATCTGATCAAGGGCAAGGGCATTCACCTGGAGCACGCGGGCTGGCTGTCGTCGATGCCGTTCATCGCCATGCTGGCAGGCGAAGTGATTGGCGCATGGCTCTCTGACCGGGTCGATAAGCGCGCGGCGGCCTGCTTTATCTCGATGGCGGGGGCGGCGGTAGGATTGGCGGCGGTGATGCACCTCGACACCCCGCTTACCATCATCGCGGCGATGAGCTTCAGCACCTTTATGTGGGGCACCGGCGCACCCAACATTTTCGCCCTGCTGGCGAAGGCCACCCATCCGCGGGTGAGCGCCACGGCGGGGGGGATTTTCAACGGGCTGGGAAACTTTGCGGGCGCGCTGTCGCCGGCGGTGATGGGCGCGCTTATCGCCTTCACCCACAGCATGGATTCCGGGCTGATTTTTCTGGCGGTGATGGCGGCGGTGGGCTGCGTCCTGTTACTGCCGCTGCTGAGACGTTACTGAGGAGAGTGTCATGACTGATTCAACCGTAACCAACACTTCAGGCATCAAACCTGACCACCTGACGATGGAAGAGTGGGTCGAGTCGCGCATCGCGCGCTTCGAGGGCCGCAAATACGACTGGAACGCCCTGAAGTTCCAGGCCGATTTTGACCCGAAATACCGCCGGGCGCAGATGCGCTACATCGGCACCGGGGCAACGGGCGTGGCGAACGACACCAACACCGTGCAGGCGGACCATTTTACCTTCTCCACCATGGTGCTGCCGTCGAAATGCGAAGGGCCGCTGCACCTGCACGACGACGTGGAAGAGGTGTTCTTCATGCTTAAGGGGCAGATCACGCTGATGATCCAGGACGGCGAGAACTACACCGAAACCGTGCTGCGCGAGCGCGATCTGATCTCCGTTCCGCCGGGGATCTATCGCGGGCTGTTCAACCATGGGGAAGAAGAGGCGCTGATGTGCGTCATGCTGGGGACCAACAGGCCGGAAATCCCGACCTATCCGGCCGATCACCCGCTTTCCAAAGTGAAGCGGAACTAAGGGGGCATGATGGCGGGTTTTCGTGAACAGGGAAGCGGCGTTCCGCTGGTGCTGCTGCACGGGATCAGCTCTGGCGCGGCCTCCTGGCACAAGCAGATGGCGCTGAACGGCTTTCGCGTGCTGGCGTGGGACATGCCCGGTTATGGCGAAAGCCCGATGCTGGCGGTGGAGCGCGCGAACGCGGGGGATTACGCCGACGCGCTGGCATTGATGCTCGACCGCGCGGGCATCTGGCGGGCGGTGCTGGTGGGTCATTCGCTGGGGGCGCTGGTTGCCAGCGCCTTTGCCGCGAAATTCCCGGAGCGCGTTATCCATCTGGTGCTGGCGGACGCCGCGCAGGGGTACGGCAATGCCGCACCGGAGCAGCGCGAGCAGGTCTGGCGCAGCCGCGAGCAGCAGATGGCGCCTGGCGGCGACATCCTCGCCCAGACCCGCGCCGCGATGCTGCTGCGCCCCGGCGCGCGCGCGGAAGATATCGCCACCGTCGCGGCGGGCATGCGCACGCTTCGCGCCGAAGGCTACCTTGCCGCCGCGTGGATGCTGGCGCATGACGACATCCACGCCTGGCTGAAGGGCTGTTCAGGCAGCTTTGAAGTGTGGTGCGGCGAGCAGGACGCGATCACGCAGCCCGAGCTGGTGCAGGGGCTGGCGCTGCGCTACGGCATGCCGTTTATCGCCATTCCGCAGGCCGGACACGCCAGCTATCTCGATAACGACGCGTTTTTTAACCAACAGCTTTTACGCATTAACGAAGAGGTGCGCGATGAATGCACAAATTGACGGGCGCGTGGCGGTCGTCACCGGCGGATCTTCCGGCATTGGCTTTGAAACGCTGCGCCTGCTGCTGGGCGAGGGGGCCAGAGTGGCCTTCTGCGGCCGCGACCCGGATCGCCTCGCCAGCGCCCACGCGACGCTGCAAAACGAATACCCCGACGGGGAGGTTTTTTCTTACCGCTGCGACGTGCTGAACGCCGACGAGGTGCAGGCCTTCGCGGATGCGGTTCAGGCGCGCTTTGGCGCGGCGGACATGCTGATCAACAACGCCGGGCAGGGCTACGTGGCGCACTTCCACGACACCCCGCGCGAGGCGTGGCTGCACGAGGCCGAACTCAAGCTGTTTGGCGTCATTAACCCGGTGCAGGCGTTTCAGCCGCTGCTGGAGCGGTCCGACATCGCCTCTATTACCTGCGTGAACTCGCTGCTGGCGCTGCAGCCGGAGGAGCACATGATTGCCACGTCAGCAGCCCGCGCCGCGCTGCTGAACATGACGCTGACGCTCTCCAAAGAGCTGGTGGGCAAGGGCATCCGCGTCAACTCCATTTTGCTCGGCATGGTGGAGTCGGGGCAGTGGCAGCGCCGCTTTGAGAACCGGACGGACAAAAGCCAGAGCTGGCCGGAGTGGACGGCGGACATCGCGCGCAGGCGAGGCATTCCGATGGCGCGCCTCGGAAGGCCGCAGGAGCCCGCGCAGGCGCTGCTGTTCCTCGCCTCGCCGCTGGCCTCGTTTACCACCGGTGCCGCGCTGGACGTTTCCGGCGGCTTCTGCCGCCATCTGTAAGGACGCATCATGAAAAAGATCATGTTAATCGGGTTTGGCGCCATGGCGCAGGCGGTGATCGAACGCCTGCCCGCGGGCGTGGCTATCGGCTGGATTGTGGCGCGTGAAGCCCATCACGCGGCCATTCGCGCGCGGTTCGGCGAGGCGGTAACGGCGCTGGCCTCGCCGATGGATTGCGCGCAAACGCCCGACCTGGTGCTGGAGTGCGCCAGCCAGCAGGCGGTGGCCCAGTACGGCGAAGAGATTCTGCGCCGCGGCTGGCATCTGGCGGTGATTTCCACCGGCGCGCTGGCGGACAGCGCGCTGGAGCAGCGCCTGCTCGCCGCGGGCGGCAGGCTGACCCTGCTCTCCGGCGCGGTAGCCGGCATCGACGGGCTGGCGGCGGCGAAGGAGGGCGGGCTGGAGCGCGTGACCTACCGGTCGCGCAAAAGCCCGGCCAGCTGGCGCGGCAGCTACGCCGAGCAGCTTATCGATCTCAATTCAGTATCAGCTGCGCAGGTCTTTTTTGAAGGCAGCGCCCGGGAGGCGGCGCGACTGTTCCCGGCCAACGCCAACGTGGCGGCCACCGTGGCGCTCGGCGGCGTGGGAATGGACGACACTCGCGTGCAGCTGATGGTCGATCCGGCAACGACGCGCAACACCCACACGCTGCACGTCGAAGGCGCGTTTGGCGAATTCCATCTGGAGCTGAGCGGCCTGCCGCTTGCCTCTAATCCCAAAACCTCCACCCTGGCGGCACTGAGCGCGGTCCGCGCCTGCCGCGAGCTGGCCCTGAGCTGAGGAGCGACGATGGACGATCTGAAGATTTTTATCGGCGGCCAGTGGCGACACGGCAGCGGCAGCCCGATGCAGAGTCACTTCCCGGCAGACGGGTCGATCAACGCCACGCTGAACGCGGCAAGCCTTGACGATCTGCATGACGCGATCGAGGCCGGCGAGCGGGCGTGGCGCGATCCCGCGTGGCGCCACAGCCTGCCGCATATACGGGCGAAGATCCTGCACAAGGTGGCGGATCTCATTGAATCCCGCGTCGACGAGCTGGCGCAGATGCAGAGCCGCGATAACGGCAAGCCGCTGGCGGAAGCGCGCGGGCTGGTAATGAGCGCGGCGGGAACGGCGTGCTACTTTGCCGCCGCCTGCGAGCTGCTGGAAGGTGAACTCCCGACGCCGCGCCAGCCGGATTTGCTGACGCTGAGCCGCTATGAGCCGCTCGGCGTGGTGGCGGCCATCACGCCGTGGAACTCGCCGATTGCCAGCGAGATGCAGAAGGTCGCGCCGGCGATTGCCGCCGGCAACGCGGTGATCCTCAAGCCTGCCGAAGCCACGCCGCTGATGGCGCTGGAGCTGGCGCGTATTTTCGAACAGGCCGGGCTGCCCGCCGGGCTGCTGAGCGTGCTGCCGGGCAAAGGCTCGGTGATTGGCGACGCGCTGGCGCGCCACCCTCGCGTGCGGAAAATATCCTTTACCGGCGGCACCGCGACGGGCCGCCATCTGGCGCACGTCGCGGCGGAAAAGCTGATCCCGGCATCGCTGGAGCTGGGCGGGAAATCGCCGACCATCGTGCTGGAAGATGCGGATATCGAGCAGGCCGCGCGGGGGATCTGCTACGGCATTTTCAGCTCGGCGGGGCAGGCGTGCATCGCCGGCTCGCGGCTGTTTATCCACGAAAGCCTTTACGCCCCGCTGATGGCGCGGCTGCTGGAATTAACCCGCGGGCTGCGCGTCGGGCATCCGTTTACCGACGGCGTCCACGTTGGGCCGCTCATCAACGACGGGCATCGCCAGAGCGTGCAGGCGTACGTCGAGCTGGCGAAGCGTGAAGGGGGCCGCGTGCTGTGCGGCGGGGAGATCCCGGCCGATCCCGCGCTCGCAGGCGGCAGCTTCTTCCAGCCAACGATTATCGAAGGGCTGAGCAACAGCGCCCGCGCGTGCCGGGAGGAGATCTTCGGCCCGGTGCTGGTGGCGATGCCGTTTCGCGATGAGGCGGCGCTCATCCGCGAGGCGAACGACTCGGTTTACGGCCTGGCGGCGGGGATCTGGACGCGCGATACCGGACGCGCGCTGCGCTTAAGCGAGCAGCTTGAGGCGGGCACGGTGTGGATCAACACCTACAAAGTGTTTGCGATTTCGACCCCGTTCGGGGGCTTTAAAGAGAGCGGCCTGGGCCGCGAGAAGGGCATTCAGGGGCTGAAGGCCTGGATGCAGCAAAAGAGCATTTATCTGGCGACGGGTAACAGCGTCAACCACTGGTGCGACTGAGAAAGGGTGAGCAATGAGCGAAATGATAACCGTCGGCGACGCCATCGCCAGAACGCTGGAGCAGTATCAGGTTGAGGCCATCTACGGCGTCATCTCCATTCACAACCTGCCCATCGCGGATGCGGTCGGGCAGCGCGGCAAGATCCGCTTTGTGCCCGCGCGCGGCGAAGCGGGCTCCGTCACCATGGCCGACGCCCACGGGCGTTTTTCCGGCCTCGGCGTGGCGCTGACCAGCACCGGCGCGGGGGCGGGTAACGCGGTAGGCGCGCTGGTGGAGGCGATGAATGCCTGCACGCCGCTGCTGCATTTAACCGGTCAGGTAGAGAAAGCCTGGCTGGACGCCGACACCGGGTTTATTCACGAAACCCGCGATCAGCTGACCTTCCTGAAGGCCAGCTCAAAGCGGGCGTACCGCATCAGCAACGCCAGCCAGGCGATAGCCATTCTGCATAAGGCGATTCAGGAGGCGCAGACGCCGCCGTGCGGGCCGGTCTCGGTGGAAATTCCGATCGATATTCAGGGCGCGAAAATTCCGCTGTCGCTGGTGACGGCACCGGTCAAACCGGTGTCGGGGGCAAACGCTGATGCTGCCGTTGTCGATGCGCTGTGGGCGCAGCTGAAGCAGGCGAAACAGCCGCTGCTGTGGCTGGGTGGCGGAGCGCTGGGCAGCGCGGACGCGGTGAAAACGCTGGCGGATGCGGGCATCACCGTGATTTCCAGTACCCACGCGCGGGGCGTGCTGCCGGACAGCCATCGCGCCAGCCTGCGGGCGTTCCACAACTCGCCGTCGGTTGAGGCGCTTATTTCGCAGTGTGATTTTACGCTGGTCGCCGGTTCACGCCTGCGCAGCAACGAGACCCGCTCCTGGACGCTGGAGCTACCGTCTCCACGCGTGCAGATTGATATCGATCCGGCGGCGGCGAGCCGTAACTACCTGATGGATAACACGCTGGTAGCCGACTGTTCAGCGCTGCTTGGCGCGCTGGCCGACAAGGTTCAGGGCCGTGAGTGGGGCAACGCCCAGTGGGACGCGCAGGTGCAGCAGGCGGTCTCGCTGGCTGAACAGGGCCTGCGCGAGCAGTGCGGCGCCTATGCGAAGCTTAACGACGCCATAGACAACGCCCTGCCGAAAGATGGCCTGCTGGTGCGCGATATCACCGTTTCCGGCAGCCTGTGGGGCAGCCGCCTGTTCCGCGCGAACGGTCCGCTGATGAACATACACTCTCTGGCCGGGGCGATTGGCATGGGCCTGCCGATGGCGATCGGCACCGCGATTGCCAACCCGCAGCGTAAGGTGGTGGGACTGGTGGGCGACGGCGGCCTGAGCCTGAATTTAGGCGAGCTGGCGACGCTGGCGCAGGAGAAGGCCAACGTGACGCTGCTCATCATGAACGACGGAGGCTACGGCGTTATGCGCGGTATTCAGGATAAGTATTTTGGCGGGCGTCAGTACTTTAACGAGCTGCATACGCCGGACTTTACCCTGCTGGCGCAGGCGATAGGTTTACAGGTCTGGAGCGTTGAGCGGGCGGAGGACTTTGACGCGGTGATGACGGAGGCGCTGGCCATGCCGGGGCCGTCGGTGGTGGAAGTGCGGATGGGGCAAATTGGCGCCCTGAAGTTTGCCGGGCCGCCGCAAAAAACGCTGTACTGATCCGGGAGGCCCGGTGGCGCGGCGCGCACCGGGCAGATGTGCCGTTATTTAATACCGTCTGCCGCCATGCGGTCGCGAATATGCTGCGCACGTTCAACGGAGGCCGGGTGATCGTCAAACATGGAGCTCTGACGGCCTTCTTCCAGCTTCGCCAGCTTTTCGAAGCTGGTGGCTAAACCCGATGGATTAATGCCGCGTTTGCGCAATAGATCGTAAGAGTAGTCATCCGCTTCCGACTCCTGACGCTGGGAGAACTGAGAGTTCACCAGTTTCTCGCCCACGTCGCCAAGCTGCGACTGGGACAGGCTGCCGACAATACCGCCCGCAGAGGCGGCCGCTGCACGAACGGCGTTGGTGCCCAGCGCAACCTGCATTCCCTTCTTCACGTGACCCAGGGCTACGTGACCCATTTCATGGCCGATCACCGCCTCAACTTCGTTGTCGGTCATCATGTCCATCAGGCCGCTGTACACGCGGATACAGCCGTTGGCCATTGCAAAGGCGTTCACGTCTTTCGCCATGTACACCTTGTAGTTCACCGGCTGACCGTTAATGTTGTCGCCCAGTGCGGAAGCAATCTTATTCAGACGCTGCGTATAGGTGCTGTTAGCCGGGGCAAGCGTAGCTTTTCCGTCCATATCCTTACAGGCCTGATCGCTCAGCGCTTTGACCTGCGCATCGCTCAGGGAGTAGGCCTGAAAAGCTTCTGCGCCTGAGGTCATCAGGCCGTTAGAATCCATATTCTGACAGCCGCTTAGCAGGAGCGTTGTTCCCACAGCCAGCCCTATTGCACGCATTTTCATGATGTGGCTTCCGTACTTGTTAATCTGAATTAATTCCGAAAATTGCACCGCCAGCGAAGCCGGTGTCGGGCTAAGTATAAGGAATATCTACAGCGGCGGGCGAGCAGATTGCGCAACATGCGAGCATGATCCAGAGATTTCTTAAGCAGCAAAAGAATGCTCCATGTACATGCCCTGCGGCTTGGGTTACATTGTTGGCACTTTTTTCCGGCGTAGCCCAAAACGCGCTGTCGTCAAGGGCATGGCCTTTAACAGTCCGATCTGGAGTTAAAATGTCCTCACGTAAAGAGCTTGCTAATGCTATTCGTGCGCTGAGCATGGACGCAGTACAGAAAGCCAAATCCGGCCACCCGGGCGCCCCTATGGGCATGGCTGACATCGCCGAAGTCCTGTGGCGTGATTTCCTGAACCATAACCCGCAGAACCCGGCATGGGCTGACCGCGACCGTTTCGTGCTGTCCAACGGCCACGGCTCTATGCTGATCTATAGCCTGCTGCACCTCACCGGCTACGATCTGCCAATCGAAGAGCTGAAAAACTTCCGTCAGCTGCACTCCAAAACTCCAGGTCACCCGGAAGTAGGCTACACCGCTGGCGTTGAAACCACCACCGGCCCGCTGGGCCAGGGCATCGCGAATGCCGTGGGTATGGCGATTGCTGAGAAGACCCTGGCGGCACAGTTCAACCGTCCTGGTCACGACATCGTTGACCACTTCACCTACGCGTTCATGGGTGACGGCTGCATGATGGAAGGCATTTCTCACGAAGTGTGCTCCCTGGCAGGCACCCTGAAGCTGGGCAAACTGGTGGCGTTCTACGACGACAACGGTATCTCCATCGACGGTCACGTTGAAGGCTGGTTTACTGACGACACCGCAGCACGTTTCGAAGCTTACGGCTGGCACGTTGTGCGTGGCGTTGATGGCCACGATGCTGACTCGATTAAACGTGCGGTTGAAGAAGCGCGCGCCGTGACCGACAAGCCGTCCCTGCTGATGTGCAAAACCATCATCGGCTTCGGTTCTCCGAACAAAGCGGGCACTCACGACTCCCACGGTGCACCGCTGGGCGACGCGGAAATCGCGCTGACCCGTGAGCAGCTTGGCTGGAAATACCCTGCCTTCGAAATCCCGTCTGAAATCTACGCTCAGTGGGATGCGAAAGAAGTGGGCCAGGCGAAAGAAGCGGCCTGGAACGAGAAGTTCGCGGCTTACGCGAAAGCCTTCCCTCAGGAAGCGGCTGAATTCACCCGTCGTATGAAAGGCGATATGCCGTCTGACTTTGACGCGAAAGCGAACGAGTTCATCGCGAAGCTGCAGGCGAACCCGTCTAAGATCGCCAGCCGTAAAGCGTCTCAGAATGCGATTGAAGCCTTCGGTCCTCTGCTGCCTGAATTCCTCGGCGGCTCCGCTGACCTGGCACCATCTAACCTGACCCTGTGGTCTGGCTCTAAGCCAATCAACGAAGATACTGCCGGCAACTACATCCATTACGGTGTACGTGAGTTCGGTATGACCGCGATTGCCAACGGTATCTCCCTGCACGGTGGTTTCCTGCCGTACACCTCTACCTTCCTGATGTTCGTGGAATATGCACGTAACGCCGTGCGTATGGCCGCGCTGATGAAACAGCGTCAGGTGATGGTCTACACCCACGACTCCATCGGTCTGGGCGAAGATGGCCCAACTCACCAGCCGGTAGAGCAGGTTGCTTCCCTGCGCGTGACCCCGAACATGAGCACGTGGCGTCCATGTGACCAGGTTGAATCCGCGGTGGCGTGGAAATACGGCGTTGAGCGTCAGGACGGCCCGACCGCGCTGATCCTCTCCCGTCAGAACCTGGCGCAGCAGGAACGTACGCCAGAGCAGCTGGCGAACATCGCCCGCGGTGGTTACGCGCTGAAAGATTGCGCAGGCCAGCCTGAGCTGATCTTCATCGCGACCGGTTCTGAAGTTGAACTGGCGGTTGCAGCATGGGAAAAACTGACTGCCGAAGGCGTGAAGGCGCGCGTGGTCTCCATGCCGTCTACCGACGCGTTCGATAAGCAGGATGCGGCTTACCGTGAATCCGTACTGCCGAAAGCGGTTACCGCTCGCGTGGCAGTGGAGGCGGGCATCGCTGACTACTGGTTCAAATACGTTGGCCTGAACGGTGCAATCGTCGGTATGACCACCTTCGGTGAGTCTGCTCCGGCTGAACTGCTGTTCGAAGAGTTCGGCTTCACCGTTGAGAACGTCGTCGCGAAAGCGAAAGAACTGCTGTAATGGTTTGTACGGTGCGGGCTGATGCCCTCACCCCGACCCTCTCCCTGGGAGAGGGTGCAAACGCTAAAAACGGTAGCCCTCGGGCTACCGTTTTGCGTTTACGTTGCCGTAAATTATTCCATCTAAAATGTGACGCAAGTCATATAGCTGGCTTATTGCTCTGGACAGCCATTCCTTTTATTCCCCGATTCGCTTATTCTTGCTGAAGCGTTTCAGTCGATTAAATGTTCGACAATTGACCAATCAATCGCAGTTTGTAATAGCAAAGATTCCCCTTCGGGCGTAGCTGGATTACTCTTTCAGCCACCTCAAACTCAGGGATAGCTTTGCAGGAGATCTATGACCGTACGCGTAGCGATTAATGGCTTCGGTCGCATCGGGCGCAACGTGGTTCGTGCTTTATATGAATCCGGGCGTCGTGCGGAAATAACCGTGGTGGCAATCAATGAACTGGCGGATGCTGCGGGCATGGCGCATTTGTTGAAATATGACACCAGCCACGGACGCTTTGCCTGGGACGTTCGCCAGGAAAGAGACCAGCTGTTTGTCGGTGACGATGCCATCCGCGTGCTGCACGAGTGCGGTATTGACGGGCTACCCTGGCGAGAGCTGGGCGTGGACGTGGTGCTGGACTGTACCGGCGTGTACGGTAACCGCGAACATGGCGAAGCGCATCTTAATGCTGGCGCAAAAAAAGTCCTGTTCTCTCATCCCGGCAGTAACGACCTCGACGCCACCGTCGTGTTTGGCGTCAACCAGCACGAGCTGCAAGCCGAACACCGCATTGTCTCCAACGCCTCCTGCACTACCAACTGCATTATTCCGGTCATTAAACTGTTAGACGATGCGTATGGCATTGAATCCGGCACGGTGACCACGATTCACTCCGCCATGCACGATCAGCAGGTTATCGACGCCTACCACCCGGATTTACGACGCACTCGCGCGGCGAGTCAGTCAATCATACCGGTGGATACGAAGCTGGCAGCCGGGATCACCCGTATTTTCCCGCAGTTTAACGACCGTTTTGAAGCGATTGCCGTGCGTGTTCCGACGATAAACGTCACCGCAATCGATCTTAGCGTGACGGTGAAAAAACCGGTAAAAGCCTGTGAAGTCAACCTGTTGCTGCAAAAAGCGGCACAGGGTGCATTTCATGGTATAGTTGACTATACGGAATTACCGTTGGTCTCAGTAGATTTTAACCACGACCCGCACAGCGCCATCGTGGATGGCACACAGACGCGAGTCAGTGGTGCACACCTCATCAAGACGCTGGTCTGGTGTGATAACGAATGGGGCTTTGCTAACCGAATGCTCGACACCACGTTAGCAATGGCCGCAAAAGGTTTCAGGTAGAGCGCACCTTGCGCTTGCAAAACTTTAAGAATCAACGAGAGGATTCACCATGTCTGTAATTAAGATGACCGATCTGGATCTGGCAGGTAAACGCGTTTTCATCCGTGCCGATCTGAACGTACCGGTTAAAGATGGCAAAGTGACCAGCGACGCGCGTATTCGTGCATCTCTGCCAACCATTGAACTGGCTCTGAAGCAGGGCGCTAAAGTGATGGTCACCTCCCACCTGGGCCGTCCAACTGAAGGCGAGTACAATGAAGAGTTCTCTCTGCTGCCGGTTGTTAATTACCTGAAAGACAAACTGTCCAACCCGGTTCGCCTGGTGAAAGATTACCTGGACGGCGTTGAAGTTGCCGAAGGCGAGCTGGTTGTTCTGGAAAACGTTCGCTTCAACAAAGGCGAAAAGAAAGACGACGAAACCCTGTCCAGGAAATACGCTGCACTGTGTGACGTATTCGTAATGGATGCATTCGGTACGGCTCACCGTGCTCAGGCGTCTACCCACGGTATCGGTAAATTCGCTGACGTAGCTTGTGCTGGTCCTCTGCTGGCTGACGAACTGGAAGCACTGGGCAAAGCGCTGAAAGAGCCTGCTCGTCCAATGGTCGCCATTGTTGGCGGTTCTAAAGTTTCTACCAAACTGACCGTTCTGGATTCCCTGTCCAAAATCGCTGACCAGCTGATCGTTGGCGGTGGTATCGCGAACACCTTCGTTGCTGCTCAAGGCCACAACGTGGGTAAATCCCTGTACGAAGCTGACCTGGTTGACGAAGCAAAACGTCTGCTGGGAACCTGTGATATCCCGGTTCCAACTGACGTTCGCGTTGCGACCGAGTTCTCCGAAACCGCTACCGCGACCCTGAAATCTGTAAACGACATCAAAGATGAAGAGCAGATCCTGGACCTGGGCGACGTTTCTGCACAGAAACTGGCTGAAATCCTGAAAAACGCAAAAACTATTCTGTGGAACGGTCCAGTTGGCGTGTTCGAATTCCCGAACTTCCGCAAAGGGACTGAAATCGTTGCTAACGCTATCGCAGACAGCGAAGCGTTCTCTATCGCAGGCGGTGGTGACACCCTGGCAGCTATCGACCTGTTCGGTATCGCTGACAAGATCTCCTACATCTCCACTGGTGGCGGCGCATTCCTCGAATTCGTGGAAGGCAAAGTACTGCCAGCAGTAGCAATGCTCGAAGAGCGCGCTAAGAAGTAAGCCATTCAGGGGCAGGGAAACCTGCCCAATTTTCAGCGCGCTTATAAGAGCTCGCACCTTTTCTAACGGCCGAAGATACAGGACTAAGCAACATGTCTAAAATTTTTGATTTCGTAAAACCTGGCGTTATCACTGGTGATGGCGTACAGAAAGTGTTCCAGGTAGCTAAAGAAAACAACTTCGCTCTGCCAGCAGTAAACTGCGTAGGTACCGACTCCATCAACGCCGTACTGGAAACCGCTGCGAAAGTGAAAGCACCGGTTATCGTTCAGTTCTCTAACGGCGGCGCTGCGTTCATCGCAGGTAAAGGCGTGAAAACTGACGTTCCTCAGGGTGCTGCAATCCTGGGCGCTATCTCTGGTGCGCACCACGTACACCAGATGGCTGAGCACTACGGTGTTCCGGTTATCCTGCACACTGACCACTGCGCGAAGAAACTGCTGCCGTGGATCGACGGTCTGCTGGATGCGGGTGAAAAACACTTCGCTGCAACCGGTAAGCCGCTGTTCTCTTCTCACATGATCGACCTGTCTGAAGAGTCTCTGGAAGAGAACATCGAGATCTGCTCTAAGTACCTGGCGCGTATGTCCAAAATGGGCATGACCCTGGAAATCGAACTGGGCTGCACCGGCGGTGAAGAAGACGGCGTGGACAACAGCCACATGGACGCTTCCGCTCTGTACACCCAGCCAGAAGACGTTGATTACGCTTACACCGAACTGAGCAAAATCAGCCCGCGCTTCACCATCGCAGCGTCCTTCGGTAACGTGCACGGCGTTTACAAACCAGGTAACGTGGTTCTGACCCCAACTATCCTGCGTGATTCTCAGGAATACGTGTCCAAGAAACACAACCTGCCGCACAACAGCCTGAACTTCGTCTTCCACGGCGGTTCCGGTTCTTCTGCTCAGGAAATCAAAGATTCCGTAAGCTACGGCGTAGTGAAAATGAACATCGATACCGACACCCAATGGGCGACCTGGGACGGTATCCTGCAATACTACAAAACCAACGAAGCTTACCTGCAGGGCCAGCTGGGCAACCCGAAAGGCGAAGACCAGCCGAACAAGAAATACTACGATCCACGCGTATGGCTGCGCGCTGCGCAGACGTCCATGGTGACCCGTCTGGAGCAGGCATTCAAAGAACTGAACGCCATCGACGTTCTGTAATTTGAGCTGCTAACAGCACATCAGAAGGCCCGCAACTGCGGGCCTTTTTTTTATGCTTTTTCAATATCCTGCAACACCTGGTTTTGTGATCTGTTTGGCAATACCTGGCTTTTTGTTTACCCTTTACTGACCTGCCTGTCTCCATGTGGGATGGATTTTGTGGTTTGGTTTAGCATAAGGATAAATGAATGGAAGATCTCGGTGTAGTAGATGGCATTAACAACGCGGGAACCTGGCTGGTGCGCAACCAGGCGCTGCTGCTGAGTTATGCGGTAAATATCGTCGCGGCAATCGCGATCGTTATCGTGGGTATGATCGTGGCGCGCGTCGTGTCCAATGCAATTAATCGTGTCATGCTCGCTCGTCATATTGATGCGACGGTGGCCGACTTCCTCTCCGCGCTGGTGCGTTACGGCATCATTGCCTTTACGCTGATTGCGGCGTTAGGCCGCGTGGGCGTGCAGACTGCATCCGTTATCGCAGTGCTCGGTGCGGCCGGTCTGGCCATCGGTCTGGCGTTGCAGGGGTCGCTTTCGAACCTGGCGGCAGGCGTACTGCTGGTGACCTTCCGTCCGTTCCGCTCCGGTGAATATGTCGATCTGGGCGGTATTGCCGGCACCGTGTTGCAGGTGCAGATTTTCTCTACCACCCTGCGTACCGTCGATGGTCGTATTGTGGTGATCCCGAACGGGAAAATCATCGCGGGCAACATCATTAACTTTTCCCGCGAACCGGTGCGCCGCAATGAGCTGATCATCGGTGTGGCATACGATTCCGATATCGAGCAGGTGAAGTCGCTAATTACCAACATCATTGCTTCTGACGATCGCATTCTGAAGGATCGCGAGCAGACCGTTCGTCTGAACGAGCTGGGCGCGTCATCCATCAACTTCGTGGTGCGCATCTGGAGCAAAAGCAGCGATCTGCAAAACGTTTACTGGGACGTTCTGGAGCGCATCAAGCGTGACTTCGACGCTAACGGCATCAGCTTCCCGTACCCGCAGATGGACGTAAACCTCAAGCGCGAAAAAGCAGCCGAGTAATCCGCATTCCCTCAGGCCCGGTAGCGTTAGCGCCACCGGGCTTTTTTTTAATTAGTTCTCCTAATACCCAATTAATATTATCAATTTCCTCTAATGACGTTCGCGCAGTATAGTCTGCTTCCGGAACAACTCTGCGAGAACGATGTCATGTTATCTTATTATTTTCAGGGGCTTGCGTTAGGCGCGGCCATGATCCTTCCTCTCGGCCCACAAAACGCGTTCGTGATGAATCAGGGCATTCGCCGCCAGTACCATCTGATGATTGCTCTGCTGTGCGCGGTGAGCGATCTGCTGCTGATTTGCGCCGGGATTTTTGGCGGCAGCGCCCTGCTGATGCAGTCGCCGTGGCTGCTGGCGCTGGTTACCTGGGGCGGCGTGGCGTTTCTGCTCTGGTACGGATTTGGTGCCCTGAAAACCGCCATGAGCAGCAGTATTGAACTGGCGAGCGCCGAGGTGATGAAGCAGGGGCGCTGGAAAATAATCGCCACCATGCTTGCCGTGACCTGGCTGAACCCGCACGTTTATCTTGATACGTTTGTGGTGCTGGGCAGCCTGGGCGGCCAGCTGGACGTTGAGCCGAAGCGCTGGTTTGCGCTCGGCACGGTCAGCGCCTCTTTTCTCTGGTTCTTCGGCCTGGCGATCCTGGCGGCGTGGCTGGCGCCGCGGCTGCGTACCGCCAAAGCGCAGCGCATCATTAATACGCTGGTAGGGCTGGTGATGTGGTTTATTGCTTTCCAGCTGGCGAAAGAGGGCATTCATCATGTACAGGGATTGTTCAACTAAGCGTTTGTCTTATGGACATCTGAACAAGACCCGCTAAGCTTGCTGGCATGAGCCCTGTTGTTGGGGCACTCTTCGCAACATGGAGGAATGACAGTGAAGTTTAAGGTGATGGCCCTGGCGGCATTAGTAAGTTTAGGTTCGGTGTCGGTGCAGGCGAATGAACTGCCGAACGGCCCGCACATCGTCACTTCAGGCACCGCAAGCGTGGATGCGGTACCGGATGTTGCAACCCTGGCAATTGAAGTGAACGTGGCTGCGAAAGATGCGGCTTCCGCCAAGAAACAGGCAGACGATCGTGTTGCGCAATACCTCTCATTCCTGGAACAGAACGGTATCGCTAAAAAAGATATAAGCTCTGCGAACCTGCGTACCCAGCCGGATTACGACTACCAGAACGGCAAAAGCATTCTGAAAGGCTATCGTGCCGTGCGTGCGGTGGAAGTGACCCTGCGCCAGCTTGATAAGCTCAACTCACTGCTGGACGGCGCGCTGAAGGCAGGGCTGAACGAAATTCGTTCCGTCTCGCTGGGCGTTGCGCAACCGGAGAAATACAAAGACGAAGCGCGTAAAGCGGCGATTAACGACGCGATTCATCAGGCGGAACAGCTGGCAGCCGGCTTCAAGAGCAAGCTCGGTCCGGTTTACAGCGTGCGTTACCACGTCTCTAACTACCAGCCAAGCCCGATGGTTCGGATGATGAAGGCTGACGCCGCGCCGGTATCCGCTCAGGAAACCTATGAGCAGCCGACCATTCAGTTCGACGATCAGGTGGATGTAGTGTTCCAGCTGGAGCCAACTCAACCTCAGCAAACTGAGGCGGCTAAGGCGCAATAATTTGCCCTCACCTAAACCCTCTCCCACAGGGAGAGGGAATTCAGCGATTAATCCTGCCTCAACACCTTATGCCCAAACGCCAGCAGCGCGTCGGTGACGTTGCGCATCATGCGGCTTTCCGGCGCAAAACGGTGCCAGTACAGCATCCGGCGCTGATACAGCCCCGGCGTCAAGTCAATCAGCTCACCGCTTTTTAACTCTTTCTCTATCTGCAAATGCGGGATCATGCAGCAGGTGGTTCCCTGACGCGCCAGCTGCACGAAGGCCTCGGACGAATTGACGATATGGCACGGCACGCTGCCCGGTGGGAGGTCGAAGTTTTGCTGCAGGAAGGCCTGGTGCATATCGTCCAGATGGTCAAACGCGACGGCAGGGGCTTTCAGCAGCGCGGCACGGGTCACGCCGTTCGGGAAGTAGCGCTCGGCAAAGGCTTTAGAGCCTACGAACAGGTAGTCCAGCGCGCCCAGCTGATCGACCAGGCAGCTTGGCAGCGCCTGAGGCTGGATACTGACGGCACCAACCACTTCACCGCGACGCAGCCGCTCCTGGGTACGGGTTTCATCTTCAACCTGGAGATTCAGGCGGATCGGGGAGTCGGCCAGCACCGGCGCAAGAGCCGGCAGCAGCCAGGTTGCCAGGCTGTCGGCGTTCACCGCCAGCGACAGCAGTAGCGGCGTAGAGCCGGTCTGCTCATCGCCCAGCCACTCGTCTTCCAGCAGTTCAACCTGGCGCAGCAGGGCGAGGAGCTTTTGCCCTTGCTCCGTTGGACGCGGCGGCACGGTACGCACCAGCAGCGGCTGTCCGAACATGTTTTCAAGCTGTTTGATACGCTGTGATACGGCGGACTGGGTGATGCACAGCTTCTGCGCCGCGCGCTCAAAACCGCGTTCACGAATAACTGCATCAAGTGCCTGTAGTGTTCTGTAGTCCGGACGTTTCATTGCTCTGGCTGACTCCTTAATTTTGCTTAATCTGCACTATGACACAATTTTCCCTTCGTGGCAGACGAAATCCATTCGACGTGTTCTATAATGCGCCCTGAGTTTTCACACCACAGGCATAACGATCATGACGCAGGATGAACTGAAAAAAGCAGTAGGATGGGCCGCTCTCCAGTACGTACAGCCGGGTACCATTGTCGGTGTTGGTACGGGGTCGACGGCGGCACACTTTATCGATGCACTCGGCACGATGAAGGGGCAGATCGAGGGCGCGGTTTCCAGCTCCGATGCTTCCACGGAAAAGCTGAAAAGCCTCGGCATTACCGTTTTCGATCTCAACGAAGTGGATCGTCTGGGGATTTACGTTGATGGCGCGGATGAAATCAACGGCCACATGCAGATGATCAAAGGCGGCGGCGCGGCGCTGACCCGTGAAAAGATCATCGCCTCCGTAGCGGACAAATTTATCTGCATCGCAGACGCCTCCAAGCAGGTCGACATTCTGGGTAATTTCCCGCTGCCGGTTGAAGTGATCCCTATGGCGCGCAGCGCCGTGGCGCGCGCGCTGGTGAAGCTGGGCGGCCGTCCGGAATACCGCCAGGGCGTGGTGACCGATAACGGCAACGTGATCCTCGACGTTCACGGTCTCGAGATCCTCGACGCGATCGCGCTGGAGAATGCGATTAACGGCATCCCGGGCGTCGTAACCGTAGGGCTATTTGCCAACCGTGGCGCGGACGTGGCGCTGATCGGCACGGCTGACGGCGTGAAAACCATCGTAAAATGATCTGACGGGGGGAGCTCTCCCCCCGCTAAAAAAATTTTGAAACGCTAAATTCGGTGACTTGTGTCACGTTTTTCCGCCTCTTTTGCCGATCCTGCCACGTTCATAAATTTCCACAGCATTTTCCTCTGTCATTTTGCTCTGTATGACTTTTCTTCAGAGTGCCGACGCAAACGTTCATATTGCTGCAATAGTTTTTTTTGATATGTTGGCTGCACGGGATTTATATCCAGCACAACATCAGTTCAGATAAAAACAGGGTCGGGTAAATGGCAAAGGTATCACTGGAGAAAGACAAGATTAAATTCCTGCTGGTCGAGGGCGTGCACCAGAAAGCGCTCGATAGCCTTCGTGCGGCGGGTTATACCAACATCGAATTTCACAAAGGCGCGCTGGACTCGGAAGAGCTGAAAGCGTCCATCCGTGATGCCCATTTCATTGGCCTGCGATCCCGTACCCAACTGACTGAAGACGTTATTGCCGCGGCGGAAAAGCTGGTGGCGATCGGCTGTTTCTGCATCGGCACCAACCAGGTGGACCTGAATGCTGCCGCAAAACGCGGTATCCCGGTCTTTAACGCCCCGTTCTCCAACACCCGTTCCGTGGCGGAGCTGGTCATTGGCGAGCTGCTGCTGCTGCTGCGCGGCATTCCGGAGGCTAACGCCAAAGCACACCGCGGCGTGTGGAACAAGCTGGCGTCCGGCTCCTACGAAGCGCGTGGTAAAAAGCTGGGGATTATCGGTTACGGCCACATTGGTACGCAGCTCGGTATTCTGGCGGAATCTCTCGGTATGCACGTGTTTTTCTACGATATCGAAAGCAAGCTGCCGCTGGGTAACGCGACGCAGGTGCAGCATCTGTCTGACCTGCTGAACATGAGCGACGTGGTCAGCCTGCACGTGCCGGAAAACGCCTCCACCAAAAACATGATGGGCGCGGAAGAGCTGGCGCTGATGAAGCCGGGCTCGCTGCTGATCAACGCCGCGCGCGGCACGGTGGTCGATATTCCTGCGCTGTGCGATGCGCTGAAGCGTAAGCATCTGGCGGGGGCGGCTATCGACGTATTCCCGACGGAGCCTGCCACCAACAGCGATCCGTTCACCTCTCCGCTGTGCGAGTTCGACAACGTGATCCTGACGCCGCACATCGGTGGGTCAACTCAGGAAGCGCAGGAGAATATCGGCCTGGAAGTGGCGGGTAAGCTGAGCAAATACTCCGATAACGGTTCAACGCTCTCTGCGGTGAACTTCCCGGAGGTGTCTCTGCCGCTGCACGGCGGTCGCCGCCTGCTGCACATCCACGAGAACCGTCCGGGCGTGCTGACCGCCATCAACCAGATCTTTGCCGAGCAGGGCGTAAACATTGCCGCACAGTATCTGCAAACCAACTCGCAGATGGGTTACGTGGTGATTGATATTGAAGCGGATGAAGACATCGCGGAAAAAGCGCTGCAGAGCATGAAGACCATTCCGGGAACGATTCGCGCGCGTCTGCTTTACTGATATGTGAGGTTTGATGCCCTCACCCCATCCCTCTCCCACAGGGAGAGGGCGAAAATATCAAAAACGGTAACTGGCGTTACCGTTTTGCTTTTACCTCCACTCCCACAGCTTCGACGGCGTCACCACCGCCGGGAGCGGAATATCCCACTTCTCAACGGGCAAGGCTTCTACAGCCTGGCAGTCATGCGCATAACCCACCGGCTGCAGGCCATACTGCTGCCAGTTTTGCAGCGTTCTGTCATAGAACCCGCCGCCCATGCCTAATCGCTGACCCTGCTCATCAAACGCCACCAGCGGCACGACCAGCACGTCCAGCTCAGCCAGCGGCAGCACGTCGCGCACGTCGAGTCTGGGTTCGGTAATTTTCAGACGATTTACCACCAGCTCGCTGTGCGGATGGTAGTGCAAAAACAGGAGATGGCCTTTGCTGAACGGATGCAGCACCGGCAGGTACACTCGCTTTCCGGCGCGCCAGAGCTGGTCGATAAGCGGTTGGGTATCCAGCTCGCCGTCAAACGAGAGAAACAGCGCGACCGTGTTTGCCATCACCACAGGCGGATAGGCCATCATACGGGCGGCGGCCTGCTGGGCAAAATGCGCTTGCCGATCGGGGGTTAACGCGCGGCGGCGTTGACGAATGAGCTGACGAATGTCCTGGCGTGAAGCAGAAACTTCAGGGAATTGAGTCATGGTAGTCGGTAGAAGAAAAGAGAGGGAATCTCCGAGATGCCGCCGCAGGCTGTAACCCTTGAACCCTTGGTTCAAGGTGAATGTGTCGTCATAGTTTTAAGGCTTCTCGGACGAACCGAGCATGCTCACCAACCATGGAGCGCCACATTCTTGTGGTATGAAATATCGGCTCAGGGGACTGGCCCGCTTGCGAACATCTCAGAGAAATTTTGTCTTCACAGTTACTCTACCATAGTCAACTGCGAAGTGTTATTCAAACTTTGGTCCCGGTCTTTCGGGATTGCGACCCTGATCAAGCAATGCCTGTTCTATGGTCTGCTGGAGCATTTTAATGCGCTGCTCCATGCTGGCCGCGTAGTCGCGGGTCTTCGCTTTTTCCTGAGTCAGTTCATAGCTGATGTTCAACGCGGCGATGAAAACCAGCTGCTCAGTATTTGTGACTCTAGTGCGTTCTTTTAGATCTTGCAACCGCTGATTCAAATCGTCCGCAGCCTGATTCAAAGCATCCCTTTGTTCAGGCGGACAATTCACTCGCAGTGAACGGCCAAAAATCTGGAGATCGACGGGTTGTGCAGACATGCCACCTTCCTGCTGATTGACTGCGCTGCCTTCGCTTACTGCCCCGTGGGCTGCGAAGGGGCGACACTATAGCTACCCTGATGTGAAGATACAAGCCCTTTTCTGGTATCACCAGGGTCCAAAGTGGTAGCATATCATGAATATCCTCCCTTTGATGACGAATGCGTATGTCTATACAGAACGAAATGCCTGGTTACAAGGATTTAAGCCAGTTACTGAACCAGCAGGGAGTCGGTTTAACCCCTGCCGAAATGCACGGTCTGATCAGCGGCATACTGTGCGGCGGAAACAGCGACAGCTCATGGCAGCCGCTGATCCACGACCTCACGAACGAAGGGCTGGCGTTTGGCCACGAACTGGCGGAAGCGCTGCGTAAAATGCACGCCGCAACCAGCGACTCCCTGGAAGACGATGGCTTTCTTTTTCAGCTTTATCTGCCTGAAGGCGATGACGTCAGCGTGTTCGATCGCGCCGATGCGCTCGCGGGCTGGGTAAACCACTATCTGCTTGGCCTCGGCGTAACCCAGCCTAAACTTGATAAAGTGACCGGCGAAGCGGGTGAGGCGATTGACGATCTGCGTAATATCGCCCAGCTTGGTTACGACGAGGACGAAGATCAGGAAGAGCTGGAGATGTCTCTCGAAGAGATCATCGAGTATGTTCGCGTGGCGTCTCTGCTGTGCCACGACAACTTTACGCGCTCGCAGCCGACCGCGCCGGAAGTTCGCAAGCCAACATTACATTAAGAACAATAACGCACAGGAGGGTGTCATGGTTATCTCCAGTCAAGAATATTCTCGCCGTCGTCAGGCGCTGCTGGCCACAATGCAGCCGGGAAGCGCTGCCCTGATTTTTGCTGCGCCGGAAGTGACGCGAAGCGCCGACAGCGAATACCCCTATCGCCAGAGCAGCGATTTCTGGTACTTCACGGGTTTCAACGAGCCGGAAGCGGTACTGGTGCTGATTAAGAGCAATGACACCCATAACCACAGCGTGATTTTTAACCGCGTCCGCGATTTAACGGCTGAAATCTGGTTTGGCCGTCGCCTGGGGCAAGAGGCGGCACCGGAAAAGCTGGGCGTTGACCGCGCGCTGGCCTTCAGTGAAATCAACCAGCAGCTCTATCAGCTGCTCAACGGGCTCGACGTGCTCTACCACGCGCAGGGCGAATATGCCTATGCGGATGAGATTGTTTTCACCGCGCTGGACAAGCTGCGTAAAGGCTCGAGGCAGAATCTCTCGGCGCCCGCTACGCTCATCGACTGGCGGCCGGTGGTGCACGAGATGCGCCTGTTCAAGTCAGAAGAAGAACTCAACGTGATGCGCCGCGCGGGCGAAATCAGCGCGCTGGCGCATACCCGGGCCATGGAAAAGTGCCGTCCCGGCATGTTCGAGTACCAGCTTGAAGGCGAAATTCACCATGAATTTAACCGCCACGGCGCGCGCTTCCCGTCCTACAACACCATCGTTGGCGGCGGGGAAAACGGCTGCATCCTGCACTACACCGAAAACGAAAGTGAGCTGCGCGACGGCGATCTGGTGCTGATTGACGCCGGTTGCGAATATCAGGGTTATGCAGGGGACATCACCCGCACCTTCCCGGTAAACGGCAAATTCACGCCCGCGCAGCGCGAAATCTATGACATCGTGCTGGAGTCTCTGGAGACCGCGCTGACGCTGTTCCGTCCGGGCACCTCTATCCAGGACGTCACGGGTGAGGTGGTGCGCATCATGATTACCGGGCTGGTTAAGCTCGGCATTCTGCAAGGCGATGTGGATGCCCTCATCGCTGAAAACGCCCATCGCCCGTACTTTATGCACGGCCTGAGCCACTGGCTGGGGCTGGACGTGCATGACGTGGGTGCATACGGTCAGGACCGTTCGCGCCTGCTGGAGCCTGGCATGGTGCTGACCGTCGAGCCGGGGCTGTACATCGCGCCGGATGCCGACGTGCCGGAACCGTATCGCGGGATTGGCATTCGTATCGAAGACGACATCGTCATCACCGAAACCGGTAACGAAAACCTGACCGCGACCGTTGTAAAAAAAGCCGAGGAGATCGAGGCGCTGATGGCGGCGGCACGCGTATGAGCGTGATCATCGTTGGCGGAGGCATGACCGGCGCTACCCTGGCGCTGGCCATTTCGCACTTAACCAAAGGCCAGCTTCCGGTGCATCTCGTCGAGGCGGTTGCGCCGCAGGCGAGCGACCATCCTGGTTTCGATGCTCGCGCCATCGCGCTGGCGCAGGGAACCTGCCAGCAGCTGTCGCGCATCGGGATCTGGCAGGCGATAGCGGATTGCGCAACGGCGATCCGCACCGTTCACGTCAGCGATCGCGGTCATGCCGGGTTCGTGACGCTGGACGCGCACGACTACCGGATAGCGGCGCTGGGGCAGGTCGTGGAGCTGCATGACGTGGGGCTGAGGCTGTTCCGTCTGTTACAGGACGCGCCGGGCGTTACGCTGCACTGTCCGGCGCGCGTTGCCGGATTTAGCCGCCGTGACGAGGCCGTCAGCGTGACGCTGGACAACGGTACCACGCTTGAGGGGCAGCTGCTGGTGGCGGCGGATGGCTCACGCTCTGCGCTCGCCACGCAGTGCGGCGTTGAATGGCACACTCAGCCTTATGGCCAGGTGGCGGTCATCGCTAACGTCTCTACGGCGGGCGCGCATAACGGCAGGGCCTTTGAGCGCTTTACGCAGCACGGCCCGCTGGCCATGCTGCCGATGTCGAACGGACGCTGTTCGCTGGTGTGGTGCCATGCGCAGGATAAGGCCGATGAGGTGCTCTCCTGGTCCGACGAACGTTTTTGTGCCGAGCTGCAAAAAGCCTTTGGCTGGCGGCTTGGGCGTATCACCCACGCGGGCAAGCGGGTGGTTTATCCGCTTTCGCTGACGACCGCATCGCAGACGGTTTCCCATCGCGTCGCCATGGTCGGCAATGCCGCGCAGACGCTGCACCCCATCGCCGGGCAAGGCTTCAACCTTGGCCTGCGCGACGTAATGAGCCTGGCTGAGCTGCTGGCGCAGGCGTGGGGCGAACAGCGGGATTGTGGCGCATACTCAGTGCTGAGCCATTACCAGAAACGACGTGAGGGGGACAGAGCGGCGACCGTTGGCGTCACCGACGGCCTGGTCCACCTGTTTGCCAATCGCTGGGCGCCGTTAGTTGCGGGTCGCAACCTCGGGCTGATGGCGATGGAACTGTTCATTCCGGCACGTGACGTGCTGGCGCAGCGGACCCTGGGTTGGGTCGCGCGTTAAATGGAGTAATCACCGTGCAAAATGTTGATGTCGCCATTGTTGGCGGCGGAATGGTAGGACTGGCGCTGGCCTGTGGCTTACAGGGCAGCGGCCTGCGCGTGGCCGTGCTTGAGCAAAAAGCGCCGCAGCCCGTGGCGCAGGATGCACCGCCGGAGCTGCGCGTCTCGGCGATCAATGCGGCCAGCGAAAAGTTACTGACGCACCTCGGCGTCTGGTCTGAGATCGTGGCGCAGCGCGCCAGCTGCTATCACGGCATGGAAGTGTGGGACAAAGACAGCTTTGGCCGCATCGCGTTTGACGATGAAAGCATGGGCTACAGCCACCTTGGGCACATCGTCGAGAACGCGGTGATCCACCACGCGCTGTGGCGCAAAGCGCAGCAGTGCAGCGACGTCACCCTTATCGCTCCCGCCACGCTTCAGCAGGTGGCATGGGGCGAAAACGACGCGTTTCTGACGCTGGAAAGCGGCGACATGCTGACCGCGCGTCTGGTGGTGGGGGCCGACGGCGCAAATTCCTGGCTGCGTAACAAAGCGGATATTCCGCTGACCTTCTGGGATTACCGCCATCACGCGATGGTTGCCACGATCCGCACCGAAGAGCCGCACGGCGGCATCGCGCGCCAGATTTTCCACAACGACGGTATTCTGGCCTTCCTGCCGCTTGCCGATCCGCATCTGTGCTCCATCGTCTGGTCTCTGGTGCCGGAAAAAGCGCAGCAGATGCAGGAGGCGACGCCGGAGGCGTTCAGCCAGGCGCTGTGCATGGCCTTTGATAACCGTCTGGGCCTGTGCACGCTTGAAAGCGAGCGTCAGGTGTTCCCGTTAACCGGCCGCTACGCGCGTCAGTTTGCGGCGCACCGTCTGGCCCTGGTGGGCGATGCGGCGCATACCATTCACCCGCTGGCCGGGCAGGGGGTTAACCTCGGCTTCATGGACGCGGCTGAGCTGGTTGAGGAGCTGCGTCGTCTGCATCGTGAAGGCAAAGACATTGGTCAGCATCTTTATCTGCGCCGCTACGAGCGCAGCCGCAAGCACAGCGCGGCGATGATGCTGGCGGGCATGCAGGGCTTCCGCGAGCTGTTTGCCGGCGCGAACCCGGCGAAAAAACTGCTGCGGGATATCGGTCTGAAACTTGCTGATACCCTTCCGGGCGTCAAGCCACAGCTTCTTCGTCAGGCAATGAGCCTTAACGATCTGCCCGACTGGCTACGATAGTATTGACCCCCGTCACACTTTATTTTCCCGGCCTCCGCGCCGGGTGAATATCCTCGTTTGAAATAATCTAATTTCACCTCATTTTTCGCATTAGAAAATCTAATCTTACTATTTTTATGTTACGGAAATTCTGGCCGTTTTTCCGCACGAAATATCACCATCTGCTAAATCCTGTAAGAAGAATGTTAATTTTATGCGGGTTTAGTCGCATTTTGCCAGTCGATAACTCTGTAGGCTTTCCTGCGTTTTTTGGTCATAAGCTAATGTGATGACCCGCTTTACCTTATGGTTAACCGCCGGTTTCGGTGGTAAGTTCAGGTAAAAGAGAACGTTTGCGTCGGCTCCGGATGGCGAGGCCGACACCGGGTTTCACGGTGAATTTTTCAACGAGGAAAAGATGGCTCAACAGACTCCTTTGTACGAACAGCACGTGTTATGCGGCGCCCGCATGGTGGACTTCCACGGCTGGATGATGCCGCTGCACTACGGCTCGCAAATTGATGAGCATCACGCGGTGCGCACCGATGCCGGTATGTTCGACGTGTCCCACATGACGATTGTCGACCTGCGCGGAAGCCGCACCCGGGAGTTTTTGCGTTATCTGCTGGCAAACGACGTCGCCAAACTGAAGACGCCGGGCAAAGCGCTTTATACCGGCATGCTCAATGCCTCGGGCGGCGTGATTGATGACCTCATCGTCTATTACTTCACAGAAGATTTCTTCCGCCTCGTTGTCAACTCCGCCACCCGCGAAAAAGACCTCTCCTGGATCGCCCAACACGCTGAACCTTACGCCATCGACATCACCGTTCGTGATGACCTGTCGCTGATTGCCGTGCAGGGCCCGAACGCCCAGGCGAAAGCCGCCTCCCTGTTTAACGACGAGCAGCGTAAGGCCACCGAAGGCATGAAGCCGTTCTTCGGCGTGCAGGCGGGCGATCTGTTTATTGCCACCACCGGCTACACCGGTGAAGCGGGCTATGAAATTGCCATGCCAAATGAAAAAGCCGCTGATTTCTGGCGCGCGTTGGTGGAGGCGGGCGTGAAGCCTGCGGGCCTGGGGGCGCGCGATACGCTGCGTCTGGAAGCGGGTATGAACCTTTACGGCCAGGAGATGGACGAGGGCGTTTCTCCGCTGGCGGCCAACATGGGCTGGACCATCGCGTGGGAACCGGCTGACCGTGACTTTATTGGCAGGGAAGCGCTGGAGATGCAGCGTGAAAAGGGCACTGAACAGCTGGTTGGCCTGGTGATGAAGGAAAAAGGCGTGCTGCGCGGCGAACTGCCGGTGCGCTTCACCGATGCCGACGGTAACCACCGCGAAGGCACGATCACCAGCGGAACCTTCTCCCCAACGCTCGGCTACAGTATTGCCCTGGCTCGCGTGCCGGCGGGTATTGGTGAAACGGCGGTGGTGCAGATCCGCAACCGTGAAATGCCGGTCAACGTGACCAAACCGATTTTTGTTCGCGCCGGTAAGCCGGTCGCCTAACTATTTTTATCAGGAGAACTTCAATGAGCAATGTGCCAGCAGAACTGAAATACAGCAAAGAACACGAGTGGCTGCGCAAAGAGGCGGACGGCACCTACACCGTTGGGATCACCGAGCACGCGCAGGAGCTGCTGGGCGATATGGTGTTTGTTGACCTGCCGGAAGTGGGCGCAACCGTGAGCGCAGGCGACGACTGCGCGGTGGCTGAGTCCGTTAAAGCGGCCTCTGACATCTATGCTCCCGTCAGCGGTGAAATTGTTGCCGTAAACGACGCGCTGAGCGACTCCCCGGAGCTGGTGAACAGCGAGCCGTATGAAGGCGGCTGGATCTTTAAGATCAAAGCCAGCGACGAAGCGCAGGTTGCCGCGCTGCTGGATGCGACCGCGTACGAAGCCCTGTTAGAAGACGAGTAAGCCATTATCCCTCTCCCTTCGGGAGAGGGCAGGGGTGAGGGTGCCCATCTTCCTCTCACCCTAACCCTCTCCCAAAGGGAGAGGGAACTTAAATTCACTGCACGTTTCAGGAACCATCGCTCATGACACAGACTTTAAGCCAGCTTGAAAACCGTGGCGCCTTCATTGAACGTCACATTGGGCCGGATGCTCAGCAACAGCAGGAGATGCTGAAGACAGTTGGCGCGGATTCATTAAACGCACTGATCGGCCAGATCGTGCCAAAAGACATCCAGCTTGCCACGCCGCCGCAGGTGGGCGAGTCCACCACGGAGTTCGCCGCGCTGGCGGAGCTGAAGGCCATTGCCGGCCTCAACAAGCGCTATAAGTCTTACATTGGCATGGGCTACACCAACGTGCAGTTACCGCCGGTGATCCTGCGTAACATGCTGGAAAATCCGGGCTGGTACACCGCTTATACCCCGTATCAGCCAGAAGTGTCCCAGGGCCGCCTGGAGGCGCTGCTGAACTTCCAGCAGGTGACGCTGGATCTGACCGGTATGGATATCGCCTCTGCCTCTCTGCTGGATGAAGCGACCGCCGCCGCCGAAGCGATGGCGATGGCGAAGCGCGTGAGCAAGCTGAAAAACGCCAGCCGCTTCTTCGTGGCGGCGGACGTGCATCCGCAAACGCTGGACGTGGTGCGTACCCGTGCGGAAACCTTCGGTTTTGACGTGATCGTCGACGACGCTGACAAAGTGCTGGATCACCAGGACGTCTTCGGCGTGCTGTTACAGCAGGTAGGCACGACCGGTGAAGTTCACGACTATGGCACGCTGATTGCCGAGCTGAAGTCCCGCAAAGTGGTAGTCAGCGTCGCCGCCGATTTTATGGCGCTGGTGCTGCTGACGGCGCCGGGCAAACAGGGCGCGGATATTGTCTTCGGTTCTGCGCAACGCTTCGGCGTGCCGATGGGCTACGGCGGCCCGCACGCGGCGTTCTTCGGCGCGAAAGATGAATTCAAACGCTCCATGCCTGGCCGTATTATCGGCGTCTCAAAAGATGCTGCCGGTAACACCGCGCTGCGTATGGCGATGCAGACCCGCGAGCAGCATATCCGCCGCGAGAAAGCGAACTCCAATATCTGTACCTCGCAGGTGCTGCTGGCAAACATCGCCAGCCTGTACGCGGTGTTCCACGGTCCGGCCGGGCTGAAACGCATTGCCGGCCGCATCCACCGTCTGGCCGATATTCTGGCCTGCGGCCTGAAGCAGAAAGGCCTTAAGCTGCGTCATGAGCACTACTTCGACACCCTTTGCGTTGACGTGGCGGACAAGGCGGCCGTGCTGGCGCGCGCTGATGCAGCGCGAATCAACCTGCGCAGCGACATCCATCATGCTGTGGGGATCACCCTTGATGAATCCACGACTCGCGACGATATCGCGACGCTGTTTGACGTACTGCTGGGTGATGCGCACGGTCTGGACGTTGACGCGCTGGACAAAGAGGTGGCGCACGACAGCCGCTCCATTCAGGAGAGCATGCTGCGTGTTGACGCGATCCTGACCCACCCGGTGTTCAACCGCTACCACAGCGAAACCGAGATGATGCGCTATATGCACTCTCTGGAGCGCAAGGATCTGGCGCTGAACCAGGCGATGATCCCGCTGGGATCCTGCACCATGAAGCTGAACGCCGCGGCGGAGATGATCCCCATTACCTGGCCTGAATTCTCCGAGCTGCACCCGTTCTGCCCGGCCGAGCAGGCGGAAGGTTATCACATGATGATCAACCAGCTGTCCGACTGGCTGGTGAAGCTGACCGGTTACGACGCCCTCTGCATGCAGCCGAACTCCGGCGCGCAGGGTGAATATGCGGGCCTGCTGGCGATCCGTCACTATCACGAAAGCCGCAACGAGGGCCACCGCGATATCTGCCTGATCCCAAGCTCCGCCCACGGCACCAACCCGGCCTCTGCGCAGATGGCGGGAATGGAAGTGGTGGTCGTGGCCTGCGATAAAAACGGCAACATCGATCTCGCCGACCTGCGCGCGAAAGCGGAGCAGGCGGGTGAGAAGCTCTCCTGCATCATGGTCACCTACCCGTCCACCCACGGCGTGTACGAAGAGACCATCCGTGAAGTGTGCGAAGTAGTGCATCAGTTCGGCGGCCAGGTTTACCTCGACGGCGCGAACATGAACGCCCAGGTGGGCATCACCTCGCCGGGCTTTATCGGCGCGGACGTGTCGCACCTGAACCTGCATAAAACGTTCTGTATTCCGCACGGCGGCGGCGGCCCGGGTATGGGGCCAATCGGCGTGAAAGCGCACCTGGCTCCGTTTGTGCCGGGCCACAGCGTGGTGCAGATCGAAGGCATGCTGACTCGTCAGGGCGCGGTCTCTGCGGCACCGTTCGGCAGCGCCTCTATTCTGCCAATCAGCTGGATGTACATCCGCATGATGGGCGCGGAAGGGCTGAAGCAGGCCAGCCAGGTGGCGATCCTCAACGCCAACTACATCGCAACGCGTCTGAAGGACGCTTATCCGGTGCTCTACACCGGCCGCGACGGTCGCGTGGCGCACGAATGTATCCTTGATATTCGTCCTCTGAAAGAAGAGACGGGCATCAGCGAGCTGGATATTGCCAAGCGTCTCATCGACTACGGCTTCCACGCGCCAACCATGTCCTTCCCGGTTGCGGGTACGCTGATGGTTGAGCCGACCGAGTCTGAAAGCAAGGTGGAGCTGGACCGCTTCATCGACGCGATGCTGGCGATCCGCAGCGAAATCGACCGCGTGAAGGGCGGGGAGTGGACGCTGGAAGATAACCCGCTGGTTAACGCGCCGCATACCCAGAACGAACTGGTGGCAGAGTGGAGCCACGGCTACACCCGCGAGCTGGCCGTCTTCCCGGCGGGCGTGGCAAACAAATACTGGCCGACCGTGAAGCGTCTTGATGACGTGTACGGCGACCGTAACCTGTTCTGCTCCTGCGTGCCGATGAGCGAATACCAGTAACCGGAATGGTGTAGTACTCCAGGCCGGGCAAGGCGATGCCGCCGCCCGGCTTTTTTATTGGGAGAAGAGAATGGCAATTGCACTGGTCACCGGCGCCAGCCGGGGCATTGGTAAAGCCACCGCGCTACAGCTGGCGCGCGAAGGCTACACCGTCGCGGTGAATTTTCACCACAACATCAGGGCCGCGACTGAGGTGATTAATCACATCGTGGAGGCGGGCGGAAAGGCCTTTGCCGTGCGCGCGGACATCAGCGACGAAGCGCAGGTGATGGCGATGTTCGACAGCATCGACCGCGAAGGTGAGCCGCTTGCCGCGCTGGTGAATAACGCCGGGATTTTGTTTGAACAGTCCACCGTTGAAAACCTCACCGCTGAACGTATTAACCGCGTGCTGGCCACTAACGTCACCGGCTATTTTCTCTGCTGTCGCGAGGCGGTAAAGCGCATGTCGCATAAGCACGGCGGCCAGGGAGGGGCGATTGTGAACGTCTCGTCGGCGGCGTCCAGGCTGGGCGCGCCGGGTGAATATGTGGATTATGCCGCCTCCAAGGGGGCGGTAGACTCCCTGACGACCGGCCTGGCGCTGGAGGTGGCGGCGCAGGGCATTCGCGTTAACTGCGTGCGGCCTGGCCTGATTTACACCGATATTCACGCCTCCGGCGGCGAGCCGGGGCGTGTGGATCGGGTGAAGTCACTGCTGCCCATGCAGCGCGGCGGTCAGCCGGAGGAGGTCGCCCAGGCCATCGTCTGGCTGCTGAGCGACAGCGCCTCCTATGTCACCGGCAGCTTCCTCGAGCTGGCTGGCGGCAAATAAGGCTACGACGCCAGCCACAGCCGCAGGCGCATTCCCCAGCCGCTGGTCCAGCCGGTGGTGATCGACTTCACCTCCCCGCGAGAAATCGTCACCAGCGTGGGCGTTACCTGAACGTCCCACTGGCGCGCCAGTTCCCCGCTGGCGTCGTTAACCGTGGGCATCGCCAGCTTCTTCTTCCCCAGCCACCGTTCGAGCGTAGCGTTATCGCCCGAGCGCAGTGCAACCGACATCACGTTGCCCCCGTCTGCGGCAAGCGCCGCTACCGACGGCGTGGTGTAGCGGCAGACGCCGCACCACGTCGCCCAGACGTAAACCAGCAGCGGGCGCTCCTCGCTCATGGCGATAAGATCGACAGGCTGACCGTCGAGGGTTTGCAGCGTGGTTGACGCGAAATTCTGCGGCAGCGCGGGCTGGCGGAAATAGTCCACCGCCAGGCTCACGGCTACGCCAATCAGCAACCACATCGCCAGCTCGCGCACCAGGCGCGGGAATTTACCCGCCACGGGCTTTTGCCAGCTGTTCTTTGACCAGCCCCTCCAGATCGTCATAAGGAATGGCGCCCGCGACCATCTGGTCACCGATGATGGTTGCCGGGGTGCCCTGAATATTCAGCACCTGCGACAGGATCAGGTTCATCTTTAAGCTGTCCATGGTTTTTTCATCCGTTTTAATGCCGTCCGTTCCGGTTTTAGCCCGCGCGGCGGCGATGCTGGCGTCATCGTGGTAGCCTTTTTTCATCATCAGCCGCTGGTGCAGCGCCCAGAATTTATCCGGCGCCTGCTGCCACGTCGAAAGCGCCGCTTTAGCGGCATTCACCGAGCTTTGCCCCTTGAACGGCAGCAGTTTGATGATGAGCTGCACGTCGGGATTCTCGTGCACGATTTTCTCCAGCATCGGGTCGAACTGCTTGCAGTAAGGGCAGTTGTAGTCCGTGAAGGAGACGATGGTGAGCTTCGGCGATGTCGCGCCCGTTCGCGGGCTGGCCGGATCGCTGAACAGCAGCGCCGCCAGCTGGTCATCGGAAGAACCCTCAGTCGGCGCGGCAAAACTGAACGTCGATAAAGAGAGCAGCAGTAAGGCGATAAATGTGCGCATGTTATTTTCCTTTCGCATCGGACAGGGTGGTAAGCACCGCTTCGCGGCTTAACAGCGGAGGCAGCACGTGGCCCTGCGGCAGCCCTGGTCCGTAAATCTGGTTAAACGGCACGGCGGCGCTGCCGCGCGTGGTTAAGAACTGGCTGATGGTGTCGGAGGGGCGGCTCCAGTCGCCGCGCAGGGCGACAACGTCCGGGGCGGATAGCGCATCCTGCACGTCGTCGCGCAGCAGCACGTTGTATTTATTGGCTTTACAGGTCACGCACCAGTCGGCGGTGACGTCAATAAATACCCGCTTATTCTCCGCCAGCGCGCGGGCTATGGCCTGCTCGCTGAGCGGCTGCCAGTTAATACGATCGCGGCGGGAACCCTCGCTGCCGGAGCCGGAAACAAACGCGACCGCTCCAGCCACCGCTATGGCGAATGCCCCGGCGCGCAGAGCCGTTTGCCAGCGGTAGCGCCAGGCGGTGACCAGCAGCAGAGCGAGGATCAGGAGTACGCCCAGCGTGATAACGGGCACGGTGCCAATGTGCACCGTCAGCAGGCTCAGCAGCCACAGCGATGAGCCAAGCATCATCAGGCCGAGCGCCACTCGCACGACGTTCATCCAGCGTCCCGGTCGCGGCAGCTTCCGGGCCAGCCCCGGCCAGGCGGCAACCAGCAGCCACGGCAGGCTCATGCCGATCCCCATTGCCAGGAAGATCCCCCACAGCAGGGGAAGCGGCGCCGCCAGCGCGACCGATACCGCAGTGCCGAGGAACGGCGCGGTGCAGGGCGTCGCCAGCAGCGTAGCGAACGCGCCTTGCCAGAAATGGCCAGCCAGGCCGTTCCCGCCGCGCGTGGCGAGGAACGTGCTGGTGCCGGAAGGGAGACGAATTTCAAATAATCCCAGCAGGCTGGCGCTGAACAGCACCATCACCAGCGCCATTGCGGCAATGAACCACGGGTTCTGGAACTGGATCCCCCAGCCAAGCGCCTGATTGCCCAGCCGTAATACCGTCATCATCAGCGCCAGCGCGAGGAACGAGATAACGATCCCGGCGACTGAGGCAAGAAACTGGCGGCGCACCTGAACGCGGGCCTGCTGCTCGGTTTGCATCAGCGTGCCCAGCTTCATGGCCAGCACGGGCAATACGCAGGGCATGACGTTGAGGATCAGACCGCCGGCCAGCGCCATCAGCAGCACCCAGCCCAGCGAGAACGCCGGCGCGGCGTTGCCCGGCTGAATGCTCAGGCTGGACTCCTGCGCCTGCCCGCTATCGGCGAGAACCAGCGACAGGGTTTTGCCGCTGAGGTTGGGCGCGTCCTCGCCCCAGCTATCCGTCACGGGCACGGTGGCCACCAGCGAATGACCGCGCACGGCGAGGGTCGGCTTGCCGAAATCCACATCGTCCATGCCGTCGATAAACAGCGACGGCTCCTGCCAGCCTGCGTCACGTTGTGCCGTTACGGTCAGTTTGCCGGGGGCGTAGCTGGCGCTGAGCGCTGAGGTCAACCCGCCGCTGAGCGGAAGGGTGCCCATTGCCCGGCTGAAGTCGTAATCAAAACCGGCTCCTGCGGGCGCGGTCATGTCCAGCGAAAACGGGTAGTCAGTCAGAATGCAGACGTTGCTACAGGTAGATAGCGTCAGCACGCCGCTTAAGGTTTGGGGGATCTCGCCGCGCAGGGTGATGGGAAAGCTCACGTCGCCGTGATAGCCCTGCGTGGTTATACCCGCTACGTCGAAACGCTGCGGGGTGGGCCAGCGCCAGGCTGCGTCCACAGGCTGATGCCAGGCGATCGCGGGTGCGACGCCGCCTTCTCCCGGCGAGCGCCAGTAGGTCTTCCAGCCTTTTTGCAGGGCGACGTCCAGCAGCAGGCGGGTTTCGCCAGCGCTTTCGGATTGCGCACGCAGCCTGACGCTGGCGTGCTGATTATCGGCGGCGCGCAGCCAGCCGCTGTCGGCGGCCTGGCTGAGGGGCAGCCATAGCCAGAGCAGGCAGACCAGCAGTCGCCTGAATACAGTAAACATAAATTATCTCCGTAAATGATGAATTAACCTGAAATGACAGGCCGATCCTCACTCACGGAAGACGCATAATCGCAGATGCACCCGTAATCGGGGCGGGGAAATAACGCGGGGAGGCCACAGCCGCTCGCGGCGCGGCGGGTTCGCTGCCAGCAACGCCAGCAGCAGGGTAACGGCAAACAGGGCACCTTCAAACAAGATTGGCGGGACCGCCATCAGCGACTTGGCGCTGAGCTCACACGGCGTAACCGGCGCGTCGACGCTCTCCTGGCCCTGCTGAACAGTCTGAGCTGAGGCGGTGACATTCATGACGAGCGCGTGCATCCCGGCCATCCGCTGGGCGGTGCATATCAGCACTACCAGACAGGCCAGGGCTACCAGCAGGATAGCGTTGCGTTGTCGCTTGATCATGTTCGCCTCTAATATTCAGGACGCCTATATTATCGGGCGAACATATTTTGGCAACGCTAAAGCTGTAAAGAAGTGTCTGGATGATAAGCGGTTTGCCCTCTCCGCTGGCAGAGAGGGCGAGCCGTTACAGTGTTTCGCCGTTGCTGGCAATCACGGTTTTGTACCACTCAAAGCTTTTCTTACGGGAGCGGGACATGTCGCCGGTGCCGTCGTCGTGCTTGTTCACGTAGATAAAGCCGTAGCGCTTGCTGTACTGGCCGGTGGTGAAGGAGACGCAGTCAATGCAGCCCCACGGGGTATAGCCCATCAGATCCACGCCGTCCCAGGTCACGGCCTTCATCATCTCTTCCACGTGGGCGCGCAGGTAGTCGATGCGGTAGTCATCGTTGATGCTGCCGTCCTCTTCCACGTTGTCGTAGGCGCCGAAACCATTTTCGACGATAAACAGCGGCTTCTGGTAACGCTCGTACAGTTCGCACAGCGAATAGCGCAGGCCCACCGGGTCAATCTGCCAGCCCCAGTCGGATGCCTTCACGTGCGGATTCGGCACGCTGCCTTCGAAGCCGGAAATGGCGTCACCGGTGCCGCCTTCCGCTTTCACCGCGTTGGTCATGTAGTAGCTGAAACCTAAGTAGTCGCAGGTGCCTTCACGCAGGATCTGTTCATCCCCCGCTTCCATTTTGATGGAGAACCCACGGCGCTCCCACTCGTTCAGCACGTAAGACGGGTAGTAGCCGCGCAGCTGCACGTCGGTAAAGACGTAGCGCTCGCGCATGGATTCCTGAGCAAACATGACGTCTTCTGGCTTGCAGGAGTAAGGATAGAGCGCCACCATCGCCAGCATGCAGCCAACCTTCATCTCCGGGTTGATGCGGCGTGCGGCCTTCACCGCCAGCGCGCTGGCCACGAACTGGTGGTGCAGCACCTGGTACATGGTCTCTTCGGGGTTGTCGTGTTCGGTATACACCACGCCGGAGCAGCAGTAGCCGAACAGCGGCGCGCGCCAGTTGCGCTGGTTATTGATTTCGTTGAAGGTCATCCAGTATTTGACCTTATTTTTGTAGCGCTCAAACACCACTTCCGAGAAGCGCACGAAGAAATCGACCACCTTACGGTTGGTCCATCCGCCGTATTCCTGAACGAGATGCAGCGGCATTTCAAAATGGGAGAGGGTGATCACCGGCTCGATGTTGTACTTCAGCAGTTCATCGAACATGTCGTCGTAAAACTTCAGCCCCTCTTCGTTTGGCTGAGCTTCATCTCCTTTCGGGAAGATGCGCGTCCAGGCAATGGAGGTACGGAAGCATTTGAAGCCCATCTCGGCAAACAGCTTAATGTCTTCTTTGTAATGGCCGTAAAAGTCCACGGCCTCGTGGTTCGGGTAATATTTGCCTTCAATCACGTCCTGAGTGATTTCACGCGGGACGCCGTGGGCCCCGCCGGTGAGCACGTCGCAGATGCTTGGCCCTTTGCCGCCTTTATTCCAGCCGCCTTCAACCTGGTGCGCCGCCACCGCGCCGCCCCATAAAAAATCTTTTGGTAAGGTCAGTTTTTTCATTTTTGCTATTCTCAATTAAGGACTTATTGATTTCGAGTCTAGCAAAGCGGAATTAAATGTCACGATATAACAATTCGCGCAAATTGTAATTTGTCACATCAAAAAAACAGGGTGTTTTATTCCGTTAATTTCTTCGCCAGTTTCCGCCCTAATGATTCCAGAATATAGATGACGGGAATTTGCGTGGTGATATCGTAGACGCCGCCAATTCGCGTTTGCGGCACGTGCCAGGAGAGATTAAAGTCTGCCAGCTTCGCGAGACGGGAATGTTCGTGGCTGGTAATGGAGAGCACCTTGCAGCGGTGAAGGCTGAACTGGCTGGCAAAGCGCAGGATCTCCTCGGTTTCGCCGGAGACGGAGAGCACAATCGCCAGCGCATTTTTAGCCATGTCGTTGGTGACCGGGAAATAAGGATCGTCGATATGGTTGCTGAATTTCCCGATATTAGAAAAGAAACGTGCGCCATATTTTGCCAGCGAGCCGGATGTGCCCGCGCCGACAAAGATAATTCGCTCAGATGATAAGATAATATCAACAGCCTCATCTAGCAGGGCATCGAACTCTTCGTTATTCACGCTTTTAAAGAAACTGATAATTTCGCTGGCGCCAAAATTTGCCTGCTGCGGCTCGTTCTGCTCCAGATAGAGCTTAAAGCGCACCCGAAATTCCGAATAGCCTTCGCAGTTGAGCTTACGACAGAAGCGCAGGACGGTGGTGGTGGAGACGCCAGCCGCATCCGCCAGCTCACGGATGGTCATGTACATCACCTTGTCGCGGTTCTTAATGACGTAGTTGTAGACCAGCATTTCCAGGTTATTGAGGCTGGCAATGGCGGAATGGGAGAAGATGCTCACAATGGCTACACTCGCTGTCGGACACTATTGATCAATCATACCATGCCCCCTGAAGCGGGAAGATGGTTTTATCTCCTTGATTACGCTGATATTAATAAAAACATATACATCTGTGCGGCGGATTCTTTTTTTATATCTATGATTTATAGCGTTAAATTATTAACGCGTATTTATTTTAGCTAACAGGTGTTCACTGGAATCATTCTCAGTTAGCATAGACTGGCGATGAATAATCATCTTTAGTTTTCCCGGAGTTAAGTATGGTGAGCAAACCATTAATCGCACAGGGATATTCACTGGCTGAGGAAGTAGCCAACAGTATTAGCCACGGCATTGGCCTGGTTTTTGGGATTGTCGGCCTGGTGCTGCTGCTGGTACAGGCAGCGGACACCAACGCCAGCGCGATGGCGATCGCCAGCTACAGCCTGTATGGCGGGAGTATGATCCTGCTTTTCCTGGCCTCGACGCTGTATCACGCTATTCCGCATCAACGGGCGAAGACATGGCTCAAAAAATTTGACCACTGCGCTATCTATCTTCTTATTGCAGGGACCTACACGCCGTTTTTGCTGGTGGGGTTAAACTCACCGCTGTCGCGTGGCCTGATGATTGTGATCTGGAGTCTGGCGCTGCTGGGGATCCTGTTTAAGCTGACCATCGCCCACCGGTTTAAGGTGCTGTCGCTGGTCACCTATCTGACGATGGGCTGGCTGTCGCTGATTGTGGTGTATCAGTTGGCTATTAAGCTTGCGGTGGGAGGGGTAACCCTTCTGGCGGTGGGCGGCGTGGTCTACTCGCTGGGCGTCATTTTCTACGTCTGCAAGCGCATCCCTTACAATCATGCCATCTGGCACGGCTTTGTGCTGGGGGGCAGTGTGTGCCACTTCCTGGCCATTTATCTGTATGTGGGGCAGGTGTAGTTTTTAGTAAGGTGCGGTCTGATGCCCTGAACCCGGCCCTCTCCCGGTGGGAGAGGGGGTATTCCAGAACCGCAGGCCGGGTAGGGCGAAGCCGTTACCCGGCATAAATGCTTAATCTTCCAGTGAATACGGCAGCGGCTGGATGCTCAGCGTGTTCGCATCATCCCGCACGCGGAACACGGTGTCGGGCTCCATATCATTATTCATAACAACCTGAACCAGCAGGCGCCCGTCGTCCAGCTGCACGGCGGCTAGCACGGTGCCGGTACGGCGCCAGTTTTCGCCCATTTTCATTTCGAGATCTTCGCCCGCTTCCGGCACGCGGCTGGCGTGTCCCGCCAGGGTCCACAGGGCGCGTTTGTTCGCTCCGCGGAATTTCGCACGCGCCACCATTTCCTGACCGGTGTAGCAGCCTTTCTTAAAGCTGATGCCGCCCAGCGCCTGAATGTTGGTTGCCTGCGGAATAAACTGCGCGCTGTTTGCCGCGTCAATCACCGGCAGACCCGCTTCGATGTTCAGCGCCAGCCACTGCTGGCTATTGTTGAGCTGTGCTTCGCCGCGCAGGGCGTCGGTGATGCGTTCTGCGGTAGCCACGTCCGTTACCAGCAGGAAGCGCTCCGCCGGATGTTCGAACCACAAAATGGAGGTTGCCCCTTCGCTAACCAGCTGTTTTTGCGCATCCGGCAGCTCGGCAAACAGTTTTTTCAGCGCTGCGCGCGCCTGGAAGCCCGCGACGCCCAGCAGAACGTGTTCATCGTCCGGCTCGATGCTGACCTTAGAAAAGACGGCGTATTTTTTCAGCTCCTTAAGCTGAGCGTCACGCAGGCTGCGGCGCTCAATAAAGGCGAACCCGTCCTGGCGGCGGAACAGACGGAGGTTGCTCCACATTTTGCCTTTTGGATCGCAGTGTGCGGCAAGCAGGTGCTGGTGTTCAGTCAGCTGCGCCACGTCCGCCGTGACCTGGCCTTGCAGGTATTTTTCACCGTCCGCACCGCTCAGCGTTGCCAGTGCCCAGTCATCAAGAGTAATCAGCGTCAGCGGCAGACGCGCAGAGGCGGCGGGCTGGCGAGGAGAAAATGGTGTAAATGCCATAGTGTTGTCCTGAATTGCTTAACGCTTTGATAATACCTAATGGTAAAAGAGACTGTATTCATTGCAAGCGCTTTCAGCAGGCCATTCGTGCCATTACCTGGTTATGCGTGGCGCTACGCAAAATAGTGTAATCCGCTGTCTTTAGAGGGATTATTCTGGAAGCCAGTACGAGGTTCGCAATATTCCAGTAAAGAAACGGTCAAAAACGCGTTACACTAGCAGGTGTTCCCGAAGAGCAATAATGAATACCGAACGGGATACCGACTGTGCCAAACGTAATGCAGGAAACAGAACATGGATATTAACAACAAGGCCCGTATTCACTGGGCGTGCCGTCGCGGCATGCGTGAACTTGATATCTCCATCATGCCCTTCTTCGAGTATGAGTATGACAGCTTAAGCGATGACGATAAGCGCCTGTTTGTCCGCCTGCTTGAGTCTGACGATCCGGATTTATTCAACTGGCTTATGAATCACGGCAAGCCCGCCGACACCGAGTTGCAACGGATGGTGCAATTAATTCAAACACGGAATCGGGAACGTGGTCCTGTGGCAATCTGATCTTCGCGTCTCGTGGCGCTCACAGTGGATGTCGTTACTGCTCCACGGTCTGGTCGCGGCGCTGGTGTTATTAATGCCGTGGCCGCTTAGCTACACCCCTTTGTGGTTGCTGTTGCTGTCGTTTGTGGTGTTTGACAGCGTGCGCAGCCAGCGTCGGATTAATGCCCGCCAGGGTGAAATTAAGCTGCTGATGGATTCTCGCCTGCGCTGGCAGGGAAAAGAGTGGGAGATTATCGGTGCACCATGGATGCTTAACGCCGGGATGATGCTGCGGTTGCGCCGGGTTGAGGGCGGTCGTCGTCAGCACCTGTGGCTGGCGGCAGACAGTATGGATGCCGCGGAGTGGCGCGATCTGCGCCGGCTGATGATGCAGCAGCCGACGCAGGAGTAAGCGCGTTAGCTGAACTGCTCGGCCATCTCGCCCAGAATCTGTTCGCACCAGGCTTGCAGGCGTTCGTCGCTGAGGTCGTACTGGTTGGTCTCATCCAGCGCGAGTCCGACAAACAGCTGGCCGTCGGCAATTATCGGCTTTTTACTGGTGAACTCGTAGCCTTCTGTTGGCCAGTAGCCGATAAACGTCGCGCCTTTGGGCGCCAGCTTGTCATGCAGCATGCCGAGCGCGTCGAGGAACCATTCACCGTAGCCCAGCTGGTCGCCCATGCCGTACATCGCGATGATTTTGCCGTCAAAATTGACGGAATCGAGCCGATCCCAGATAGCTTCCCAGTCTTCCTGTATCTCTCCGAAGTCCCAGGTGGGGATGCCAAGGATCAGCACATCGTACTGTTCCATCAGCGCGACCGCGTCATCTTTCAGGTTATGCAACGTCACCAGTTCCGGGCCAATGATGTCGCGAATTTTCTCCGCCGCCATTTCGGTGTAGCAGGTGCTGGAACCATAGAACAGACCAATATTCATCGCGTAACAATCTCAATTCTTGCTATGACTTTGCGCGTAGTGTACCAGAAACCGATGGCAATCAGGCATAATGGCCGGATTGCAGACCCAAAGGGGCTGATGTGGAAAAGGATCTCGCACTCATCGAACAGTTTCTCGACGCGCTGTGGCTGGAGAAAAACCTCGCTGAAAATACGCTCAGCGCCTATCGGCGGGATCTAACCCTGCTGGTGGAGTGGCTGGCGCATCGGGGGCTGACGCTTGAAAGCGCGCAAAGCGATGACCTGCAAGGGTTACTGGCCGAGCGCATGGAAGGGGGCTATAAAGCCACCAGCTCCGCGCGTCTGCTGAGCGCCATGCGCCGCCTGTTCCAGCACCTTTACCGCGAGAAAATCCGCGCGGACGACCCGAGCGCGCTGCTGGCCTCGCCCAAGCTGCCGCAGCGGTTGCCAAAAGATCTCAGCGAAGCACAAGTTGAGAGATTATTACAGTCGCCCGCGGTTGACCTTCCGCTGGAGTTACGCGATAAAGCCATGCTTGAACTATTGTATGCCACGGGCTTGCGCGTTTCTGAGCTGGTGGGCCTGACGATGAGCGATATCAGCCTGCGTCAGGGCGTGGTGCGCGTCATCGGTAAAGGAAATAAAGAACGGCTGGTGCCGCTCGGCGAAGAGGCGGTCTACTGGCTGGAGACGTATCTGGAGCACGGGCGTCCGTGGCTGCTGAACGGCGTCTCCATCGATGTATTATTCCCGAGCCAGCGCGCGCAGCAGATGACGCGACAAACCTTCTGGCATCGCATTAAACATTACGCCACACTGGCGGGTATAGACAGCGAGAAGCTGTCGCCGCACGTTTTGCGTCACGCCTTCGCGACGCATCTGCTAAACCACGGCGCTGATTTACGCGTGGTGCAGATGCTCCTTGGACACAGCGATCTTTCAACGACGCAGATTTACACCCATGTCGCGACGGAACGCCTGCGGCAGCTACACCAACAGCACCACCCTCGCGCGTGAGTGCCGACGAATTGTTACAGGATCATATATGAAAAAGACTTTTGCGCTGTTCACCCTGCTGGCAGCTTCGGTTACCGGTTTTGCCCATGCGGATGATGCCGCCATCAAACAGTCGCTGACCAAGCTCGGCGTTACCAGCAGCGATATTCAGCCTGCACCGGTGGCCGGTATGAAAACCGTCCTGACCAACAGCGGCGTGCTGTACGTGACCGAAGACGGGAAGCACATCATTCAGGGGCCGATGTACGACGTGAGCGGCGCGCAGCCGGTGAACGTCACCAACCAGCTGCTGATGAAAAACCTGAACGCGCTCGAAAAAGAGATGATCGTCTACAAAGCGGCGCAGGAAAAGCACGTTATTACCGTCTTCACCGACATCACCTGCGGCTACTGCCACAAGCTGCATGAAGAGATGAAAGACTACAACGCGCTGGGCATTACCGTGCGTTACCTGGCCTTCCCGCGCGCCGGCGTGCAGAGCCAGCCGGAGCAGGATATGAAGGCGATCTGGTGTGCGAAAGACCGCAACAAGGCCTTTGATGATGCGATGAACGGCAAAGGCGTGAAGCCTGCGTCCTGCGACATCGACATCGCTAACCACTACGCGCTGGGCGTGCAGTTTGGCGTAACCGGTACCCCTGCAATCGTACTGAGCAACGGCTACGTGGTGCCGGGCTATCAGGGGCCAAAAGAGATGAAAGCGTTCCTCGACGAGCACCAGAAACAGATGGGTGGTAAATAATTCGCGTGAAAGCCCCGATAAAACTGCGCCGCCGTGATGCGGGTGACACCGCTGATTTACCTGACGATCTTCCGCTGCTGTTAAAGCGGCTGTATGCCAGCCGCGGCGTGCGTACGGCAAGCGATCTTGAGCGCAGCGTCAAAGGCATGCTGCCCTGGCAGCAGCTGTCCGGCATCGAAAACGCCGCCGAAATGCTCTACAACGCGTTCCGTGAAGGGACGCGCATTGTGGTGGTGGGCGATTTTGATGCGGACGGCGCTACCAGCACCGCGCTGAGCGTGCTCAGCCTGCGGGCGCTGGGCTGCGATAACGTGACCTATCTGGTACCGAACCGCTTCGAAGATGGCTACGGCCTCAGCCCGGAAGTGGTCGATCAGGCCCACGCCCGTGGCGCGCAGATGATCATGACCGTGGATAACGGGATCTCGTCTCATGCCGGGGTCGATCATGCCCATCGGTTGGGGATCCCGGTACTGGTCACCGATCACCATCTGCCGGGGGACACCCTGCCTGCCGCCGAAGCGATTATTAACCCGAACCTGCGCGACTGCGATTTCCCGTCGAAATCGCTTGCCGGAGTAGGGGTGGCGTTTTATCTGATGCTGGCGTTACGCACGCTGCTGCGCGACAAGGGCTGGTTTGAATCGCGCGGGATTGCCGTACCGAACCTCGCGGAGTATCTCGATCTGGTGGCGCTGGGAACGGTAGCGGACGTTGTGCCGCTGGATGCCAATAACCGTATTCTCACCTGGCAGGGCTTGAGCCGCATTCGGGCGGGCAAATGCCGTCCGGGGATCAAGGCGCTGCTGGAAATCTCCAACCGCGATCCGCTGAAGCTTGCGGCAAGCGATTTGGGCTTTGCCCTCGGGCCGCGGCTGAACGCTGCCGGAAGGCTGGACGATATGTCCGTCGGCGTGGCGCTGCTGCTGTGCGACAACATCGGCGAGGCCCGCGTGCTGGCCAGCGAGCTGGACGCGCTAAACCAGACGCGTAAAGAGATTGAGCAGGGGATGCAGGCCGAAGCGCTGACCCTGTGCGAAAAGCTGGAGCGCAGCGGCGATACCCTGCCGGGCGGGCTGGCGATGTATCACCCCGAGTGGCACCAGGGCGTGGTGGGCATTCTGGCATCGCGCATTAAAGAGCGCTTCCACCGTCCGGTGATTGCGTTTGCGCCTGCTGGAGACGGCACGCTGAAAGGCTCTGGCCGTTCGATTCAGGGGCTGCACATGCGCGATGCGCTGGAGCGTCTCGACACGCTGCACCCGAACCTGATGATTAAGTTCGGCGGCCACGCGATGGCCGCGGGCCTGTCGCTGGAAGAGGCGAAGTTCGACGACTTCCAGCGCCTGTTTGGCGAGCTGGTCACCGAGTGGATCGATCCGGCGCTGTTGCAGGGGGAAGTGGTTTCAGACGGCGCGCTTTCCCCGGCAGAAATGACCATGGAAGTGGCGCAGATGCTGCGCGATGCGGGCCCGTGGGGGCAGATGTTCCCGGAGCCGCTTTTCGATGGACGCTTCCGCCTGCTGCAACAGCGCATCGTGGGCGAACGCCACCTCAAGGTGATGGTGGAACCGGTCGGCGGCGGTCCGCTGCTCGACGGTATAGCCTTCAACGTTGATACCTCCATCTGGCCGGACAACGGCGTGCGTGAGGTTGAGCTGGCCTACAAGCTGGATATTAACGAGTTTCGCGGTAACCGCTCCCTTCAGATCATCATCGACAATATCTGGCCAATTTAGCGTCAGTAATCTCTATAAAAAAGGGCGTGGATTCGGTACAATCCCGCTCTTATCACCGCATTTTGACAAGCTCATAAAAGAAAACAGACCATGTTTGAAATTAATCCGGTAAAAAACCGCATCCAGGACCTCACGGAGCGCTCCGACGTTCTTAGGGGGTATCTTTGACTACGATGCCAAGAAAGAGCGTCTCGAAGAAGTAAACGCCGAGCTGGAACAGCCGGACGTCTGGAACGAACCTGAACGCGCGCAGGCGCTGGGTAAAGAGCGTTCCTCCCTCGAAGCCATCGTAGATACGCTGGATCAAATGGCGCAGGGTCTGGAAGATGTTTCTGGGCTGCTGGAGCTGGCCGTCGAAGCTGACGACGAAGAAACCTTTAACGAAGCCGTGGCAGAGCTCGACGTGCTGGAAGAGAAGCTGGCGCAGCTGGAATTCCGTCGCATGTTCTCCGGCGAATACGACAGCGCTGACTGCTATCTCGATATTCAGGCAGGTTCTGGCGGTACCGAAGCGCAGGACTGGGCCAGCATGCTGATGCGTATGTATCTGCGCTGGGCAGAAGCGCGCGGTTTTAAAACCGAAATTATCGAAGAGTCTGAAGGTGAAGTGGCAGGCATCAAGTCCGTCACCATCAAGATTATTGGCGATTACGCCTACGGCTGGCTGCGTACTGAAACCGGCGTTCACCGCCTGGTGCGTAAGAGCCCGTTCGACTCCGGCGGCCGTCGCCACACCTCCTTCAGCTCCGCGTTTGTCTACCCGGAAGTGGATGAAGATATCGATATCGACATCAATCCGGCGGATCTGCGCATCGACGTGTATCGCGCATCCGGCGCGGGCGGTCAGCACGTTAACCGTACGGAATCCGCGGTGCGTATTACCCACATTCCAACCGGGCTGGTAACACAGTGCCAGAACGACCGTTCCCAGCATAAGAACAAAGACCAGGCCATGAAGCAGATGAAAGCGAAGCTTTATGAGCTGGAAATGCAGAAGAAAAATGCTGAGAAACAGGCGATGGAAGACAACAAGTCCGACATCGGCTGGGGCAGCCAGATCCGTTCTTACGTCCTTGATGACTCCCGCATCAAAGACCTGCGTACCGGGGTTGAAACCCGCAACACGCAGGCGGTGCTGGACGGCAGCCTGGACCAATTTATCGAAGCAAGTTTGAAAGCAGGGTTATGAGGAACCAACATGTCTGAACAACAAGCACAGGGCGCTGACGCGGTAGTCGATCTTAACAACGAACTGAAAACCCGCCGCGAGAAGCTGGCAGCGCTGCGCGAGCAGGGCGTGCCGTTCCCGAACGATTTTCGTCGTGACCACACCTCAGACCAACTGCACGCAGACTTCGACGGTAAAGAGAACGAAGAGCTGGAAGCGCTGAACGTTGAAGTGTCCGTGGCTGGCCGTATGATGACCCGTCGTATCATGGGGAAAGCGTCCTTTGTGACCTTACAGGACGTTGGCGGCCGTATTCAGCTGTACGTCTCCCGTGACGATCTGCCGGAAGGCATCTACAACGAGCAGTTCAAGAAGTGGGACCTGGGCGATATTCTGGGCGCGAAAGGCAAGCTGTTCAAAACCAAAACCGGTGAACTGTCTATCCACTGCACCGAGCTGCGTCTGCTGACCAAAGCCCTGCGCCCGCTGCCGGACAAGTTCCACGGCCTGCAGGATCAGGAAGCGCGCTACCGTCAGCGCTACCTGGATCTCATCTCTAACGATGAATCCCGCAAGACCTTCAAGATTCGCTCCCAGATCATGGCCGGTATCCGCCAGTTCATGGTTAAACGCGACTTTATGGAAGTGGAAACCCCGATGATGCAGGTGATCCCTGGCGGTGCCTCTGCCCGTCCGTTCATCACACATCACAACGCCCTGGACCTGGACATGTACCTGCGTATCGCGCCGGAACTGTACCTGAAGCGTCTGGTGGTCGGTGGTTTCGACCGCGTGTTTGAAATCAACCGTAACTTCCGTAACGAAGGTATCTCCGTGCGTCATAACCCAGAGTTCACCATGATGGAGCTCTATATGGCGTATGCGGATTACAAAGATCTGATCGAGCTGACCGAATCTCTGTTCCGTACGCTGGCGCAGGACATTCTGGGCACGACCAAAGTGCCTTACGGCGAAGAAGTGTTCGACTTCGGCAAGCCGTTCGAAAAGCTGACCATGCGCGAAGCGATCAAGAAATACCGTCCGGAAACCAACATGGCGGATCTGGATAACTTCGACTCTGCAAAAGCCATTGCCGAAAGCATCGGTATCAAGGTAGAGAAGAGCTGGGGCCTGGGCCGTATCGTAACCGAGATCTTCGAAGAAGTGGCCGAAGCGCACCTGATTCAGCCGACCTTCATTACCGAGTATCCGGCTGAAGTGTCTCCGCTGGCGCGTCGCAATGACGAGAACCCGGAAATCACCGATCGCTTCGAATTCTTCATCGGTGGCCGCGAAATCGGCAACGGCTTTAGCGAGCTGAACGATGCAGAAGATCAGGCGCAGCGCTTCCAGGATCAGGTTAACGCGAAGGCGGCGGGCGACGACGAAGCGATGTTCTTCGACGAAGACTACGTAACCGCGCTGGAACACGGCCTGCCGCCGACGGCTGGCCTGGGTATTGGTATCGACCGTATGGTTATGCTGTTTACCAACAGCCATACCATCCGCGACGTGATCCTGTTCCCGGCGATGCGTCCGGTGAAATAAGCCATTAAGACGTAAAAAAAGCCCCGCGCGTTCCCGCCGGGGCTTTTTTATTGCGCCGCGAAGGCCCTGAGCTTTTCGCGCGCGGTGCTCGCTTCCTGTACCATCCACGGGCTGAACGCCCACGGCGTGGCGTCCAGGGCAAGGAACAGCGCGTCCAGATCTACCCACTGATACTCCATCACTTCGTCGCTGTTGATGGTGAGGGGACCGGTGACGCGTGCCGCATAGACCGGGCAAAGCTCGTTTTCAACGATCCCGGACGGGTCGGTTTCCCGGTAGCGGAACTCCGGTGCGATGGGGGTGATGTCCGTGATTTCGGCGCCGACTTCAAAGCGGCAGCGGCGGATTATCGCCTGCTCTGTCTGTTCTTCCGACTGCGGATGACCGCAGACAGAGTTGGTCCACACGCCGGGCCACGCTTTTTTACTTAAGGCGCGCCGGGTAATCAGGCATTGCCCGTTAGCGTTAAACAGCCATGAAGAGAAGGCCAAGTGTAGCGGGGTGTGTGACGTATGCGCGGCGTATTTCTCCTGAGTGCCAATCACCTTTCCCTGGTCATTTACCAATATAACGTGTTCTTGAATACTCATTGATGCTCCAGTGCCAAAATGCCAAATGGTTTAGCACCATCAGCGGGTTTATTATACTGCATTCTTATGCGAACGGTTTGACCCGCAGAGCGGAAAAGGGCATGACCCGCATCAGTTTGGGCTGCTATCATAGTGCGCCATTCACGCTGACCGAGGAGCTGTTTTGTTTGCAGGAAGCCTGACGAGAAATCCCATCATTGCCGTTTTCTGCCTGACGCTGACGCTATTTCTGGCGGGATGCTCGGGGAGTAAATCTTCGGATATGGGCAGTTATTCTGGTGCAGTGTATACCGTTAAGCGCGGGGATACGCTCTACCGCATCTCACGTGCTACGGGAACCAGCGTGAAGGAGCTGGCACGCCTGAATAACATCTCCCCACCGTATACCATTGAGATAGGGCAGAAACTCAAGGTTAACGGCGATTCATCCTCAGGTAAAAAGTCCTCAACGCGCAAAACGGCTAAGGTAACGCCATCCTACCAGGTTCCAAAATCATCGTGGCCGCCGGTCGGACAGCGCTGCTGGATCTGGCCTGCGAGCGGAAAAGTCGTGGCCCCGTACTCACTCTCTGAAGGTGGCAATAAAGGCATTGATATCGCTGCCGCACGCGGTACACCGGTTTATGCCTCCGGCGCCGGGAAGGTGGTTTATGTCGGCAACCAGCTGCGCGGATACGGCAACCTGATCATGATTAAGCACGGTGAGGACTATATTACGGCCTATGCGCATAACGACACGATGCTGGTCAACAACGGCCAGAACGTGAAGGCAGGGCAGAAGATTGCGACCATGGGCAGCACCGGCACAGATACGGTGAAGCTGCATTTCCAGATCCGCTACAAGGCGACGGCCATCGATCCGCAACGTTATCTTCCTGCACAGGGCAGTAAACCGAAGTGCTAAGTGATTATTTAATCGCCACTTAGTGACGCAGAGGCTTGTATGAAGAAGCGTAAGGTCTATAATGCCTTACGCACCTCAAAGCGGGCGTAGTTCAATGGTAGAACGAGAGCTTCCCAAGCTCTATACGAGGGTTCGATTCCCTTCGCCCGCTCCAATCTCCAGGTATATCCACTTTTCATTCATCAGTGAGTAATGTCGCCCTGCTTTAGCAAGTACTGCTGAAACGACCTGTTGTTCTACGCCCGCATCAGCCGCGGGGTTGGTTTGTGGCATAATTTTCATAGCCCCAGGAATAAAGGGCTGTTCGCCCTTATTCTCAACGGCGAGTCATCGCCAATCGTAGACCTAACCCAATAAATGTTACGCCAACAATTCGATCCAGCAATTTCTGCAGCTTTCTGTTTCGTGAAACGGCGCCAGCGGCACTACCAGCAAGCACGGCGAACGTTAAATCAGTCATAAAAGCGATCAGCGCGTAGGTCATCCCCAGGACCAGAAAAGAAGCCGCATTGTGCTCGCCACCGGGTGAAACGAATTGAGGGAAAAAAGAGATGAAGAACAGCAGCACCTTCGGGTTGGTTAAGGTGGTTATGAAACCTTTAGTCAGCAGACTCGCATGGGTCGCTTTTGTTTTAACGGCGTCTGCTTCGCTGCGATCCGAGGTTTGCTTCGTCAGGGTTCCCAAAATCATCTTACTGCCGAGATACACCAGATAAGCTGCACCGAGATACTTAATAACGGTAAACATCACCGGCGACGCTGCGATCAGCGCGGTTAACCCTACGGCGCTTGCAACCGCATGCGTACAGCTACCTAATGCAACCCCGGCGGCAGAGATAATTCCCGCTCGTCTACCATTCGCCACGCTTTGACCGACCACGTAGGCTATATCAGGCCCAGGGGTAACGGAAAGCAGGAGTACAGACAGGGCAAAAAGCCCGAAATGAGTTATGTCCAGCATAGCCAGCTCCAGATAACACAAGTGTAAGATCTTCCATGCTAGCACTGAATTTTTATGCGGTAAATGTGGGTTTGTATTCTTGTGCGCGTACGTATGCCAGCGCCATAACGTGACTAAACATCGGCGTTCTGTAAGAGATACATCGACAAGCCACATACCTGAGTATGTGGCTTTTTATGTTTAGAAGGCGAGCGACCAGGTAGCGCTCACGGTCTGACTGGTGTCGTGCTGAGAGGCATTAACGTTATATCCCACGCCGAACGTCATATTGCGTTTCTGCATTTTTATTCCCAGCTGGCCGTTAAAGGCGGTGTCGTCCATAATCTCAGCGCGAATGGTATCGCTGGCGCTAATGCCAACGGTATGCAGGGTGTTCTGACTCTCCCTGTCGCCGCTGACGGCGACCACAGCAGCATCGGCCTGCGGGCTCAGCGTCCAGCCTGAATCCAGCGAGAAGGCTTTCGCCACTTTCACACCTACCGGGAACTGCCAGATTGTCTGCGTGCCTTTATCGGTATGGAAGACGCGTTCATCCTGGCTGTTTTTGGTATCAAAGGCATCGGTTGTGAGCTGGTTATAGCGCACGCCTGCATGGGGGATGATATCCAGCACGTTGGTTTCGATCAGGTACTCGCCCCGAACGCCCGCGCTGAACAGCATTCCGTCCACGTTTGCCTTCAGCTTGCCGCCTGCCTCCATCCAGCCCGGCTGTTTCTGGTCAACGTTGCTGCTGGTCTGGGTCAGGCTGACGTCGCCCGTCAGGTTCCAGCGATCCTGACTCCAGTTCTGGTACAGGGTTATGCCCCAGAAGCTGAAATCATTATGGGTAGCGCTGACGTCACCGCGTGAATCGCTGTCGCCGTTACCGGCATGAAACGCCGCGCCGCTGCGCAGCGTACCGCGATCGGTCTGCCAGGCCTTGTCTCCCCCCATCATTAAGCCGTAGAAGCTGCTGTCCTGCCCGTAGCTCAGGTTCCCGGCGCGCAGATCGCTGCTGCGCGGGTTGCCGTACAGGGCGTGAACCCAGACGCTGGCGTCGGTGTCAGCAGGCTGCAGCGCCGCGTTAGCAACGGAGTTACGCTCCATCACGGCATCCACCGCCGCGCTGCCCGCCGCCCAGGTATTATGCTGCACGCCTCCCGCCGTCGCGATTTGCGCCGCGCTGTTAACGGTACTCACCACGTCCTCCACGCTCGCCTGCGGGATATCGATGGCAACGGACAGATAACGCGCGCCCGCCTGGGTGGCCGTGCGTGAGTTTTCCCCGCTGGCGATAAGCCGATCCAGCGCGTGTGCGGTGACCACCCCCGGCAGGACGTCCTGTGCGGCGCGTGCCCGGGTGGTGACCAGCACCTCGCCATCACGCTCCTGCGTCGTGGCCGTCAGCAGTTTATTCAGCAGAAGGTTCTCATTCTGCCAGCCGTTTCCGGCGATGCTGACGTCGCTAAAGCCTCTGGCAACCGCATAGGTCTGGTTGGCCTTCGCATCTGCGACATAAAGCGCGGCGCTGTCCGCCACGCTCAGGCTGCCGCCGGTGGCATTCAGCGCGGCCTGGCCGTTGGTCATCTCTTTGGTGCTGAGCATCAGGAGAGAGCGATCGGCAAAATCGACGCTGTTAAAGGCGGCGTCACGGTCGGCTGAACTGCCGGTCAGAGTGCCGTCAACCCGCAGCCCGCCCTGGGCGGCGTTGAGATACTGCGGCGCCTGTATGGGGACCGCCGCCGTGATGGCGTTTTCACCCCAGCGTAGTCCGCTGTCCGCAAAGCGCGCTTCGGCCACGGCGGTGGAGGTATCCCCCAGCACCAGCAGGGCGTTTTGCCCCACGGTTACGCGGCCGTTAACCTCGCTGCCGCCGCTTGCCACCCGGGAGGCATCCGCCAGGGTGCCGCCCGGTGTCCAGGCCGGGTCGATAAACAGCCGGGCACCCTGAAGATCAAGACGCTCTGCCATCAGCGACCCGGCGGCGGTGCTGTCACCAACCGCGATCTGCGACGCTTCGGCGGCGGTAAGCTGGCCTGCAAGCAGCGCGCCGGTTACGGCCAGCTGCCCCTGATCCTGTAGCGCCGCGTCGGCGTGCAGGGTGGCCTGATGGGCCACGTTGAGCAGGCCGCTGCTGACGATCCCGGCAGCCGTGCCGCCGGAGGTGAGGGTATGGTCGCCCGCAACGACGTTCATGGTGCCCTGCGGAGCGATGGTGACGGTGCCGGTCAGGTGCGCGGTTACGTCCTGCATGGCCGTCACGCCGAGATTCAGCGTGCCGTTATTAACCGCTACGGCAACCGGAGTTTGCGGCGCGCCGGCGACCTCGATCAGGGCGCCCGCCGCGCCGGTCAGGGTTAGCGACTGAGCGTTGCCGATGGTCACAGACGGTTTGCCTTCTCCTTCAAAGCGCAGCTGCGAGGCACCAAAGCCCGTAGGCACGGCGATGGCCTGGTCGGACGGGGCACTCTCCGCGCCGATGTAGAGCTGGTTTTTAGCAGAGGTGACCTGGGTATTGGCCAGCACCGCGCCGGTGATGGCGGCGTCGATCACGCTGGCGGTACCGCTGGCGTTCTCCGGATTTTGCAGCGTGCCCAGCATCACCAGCGCGTTACCCTGGCTCTGGCCCAGCAGGCCGTTTACCCCTTTAACGTAATCCAGCTGATAGGCGGCATCGGTCAGGATCAGGGTGCTGTCGGTAAGGTGGGTGCGCGCTCCGGTATCGTTGTATTTCACCGGTTCGGTGGAGCTGGCCGCGGCGTTGAACAGCTGGTCGGCGCGGGTTTGGAGCTGGCTGTGGTTGGCCAGGTTCAGCGAGGCTCCGCTGCTGAGCGCCAGCGTATCGGCAACCAGCCGGGTGTGGCTGAAGGTGAGCTTGCCGCTGCTCAGCCGGACCGGAGCGGTGACGGTGTTCCCTTTTACGTTCAGGGCCGATCCGACGTTATTATTGGTAAAGCCGCCGTTCAGAACGGTATCGCCGGTCACCTCCAGGGTACCGAAGCGGCTGAACTGGGCACCCTCAAAGGTAGGCATAGCGGCCAGATGCAGGGTGCTGGCCGCGCCGCCGTACAGATGGCCCGCCACGCGGCTATTGTCCAGCCAGACGTCGCTTGCCTTCTGGCCGTCGCTGGCGAGGTTAACGTCGCCGCCGAGTGTGCTGTTGGTCAGGTGCAGATCCACGCTGCCCTGGCCTGCTTCGATGTTGCCCTTCACGGTCGAACGGGTGATATCCAGCGTCGTCCTGGCCGCGCCGCTGGCGACAAGGCTGCCGCTGATTTGCGCGTTATCCAGCGTTGCAGAGACGCTTTCGCTGCCCTCCAGCAGGGTATGGCCGTTCACGCCGCTGTTGCTCAGCGTCAGAACGGCGGTTTTCTCCCCCTTCAGGCTCAGGGCGGTGCCGTCGGCCTGGTCGGAATTGCCGAGGGTGGAGTCGGTGACGTTAAGGGCGGCGTCGCTGCCCGCGCTGGCGTCGAGGATGCCGTCCAGCGTCGAGGCGGTTATCTCCAGCGCAACCTGTGCCGCCTTGCTGGCGGTAAGATTGCCGTGAAGGCGCGCCTGGGCCAGCGAGGCGGTGATGCTTCCTGTACCGGACAGCAGGGCATGGCCGCTCACCTCGCTGTTGTCCAGGGTCAGCAGGGTGGTCGCGCCGTTCTTCATCGTCACGGCGTTACCGTCGGCCTGGATCGTTTTGCTAATGGTGGAGTCTTTAACGCTCAGCGCGTTGGTGCTGCCGGTGCTGGCAATATTGACCGACCCTGTGATGCGGCTGTTATCAATCGTCACCGCGTGCGTTTTATCAGGGGTTGAGCCGTTGGTGATATTGATGGCGTTGTCCGTGGCGGTCACGGCACCGGTGGTGTCGATGCTGCTGTTTATAACGGAGATAGTGTTGTCATTTTTGGTTGAGCTCAGCAGAATGCTGCCGCCCTGAATGCGGCTGTCGCGCAGGGTAATATCGTGTGTTCCCGCCCCGCCGGCCAGGATCTTGCCGTTAATAACGCTGCCGTTCTGGATATCAATATCGGTGTTGCCATTGTCGCCGGCGGAGAGGTAAATGGCGTAGCCTTTAGCATAATTTTTCGAGAACGTCGGCGTTCTGGCGGTCTTATCGTAATCCACCTGGGCGCTGGCGCCGTTCAGGGTAGAGTCATCGATAATGATTTTGGTATGGGTCGTAGCGCCCCCGGCTTCAAGCCAGTCTACCTTAGCGTTGTTGGCCAGGGTTATCGCGGCCGAGCCGTTTTTACTGGCGTTGATGTAATACCCGCTGAGATCCGCGCCGTCCACCCTAAGCTGCTGCACGTCGCTTGCCTGACGGGAAGAGCTGCCGCTGGCGAAATAGATATTCTGTTTTTTGGCCTGACCGTTAATCGCTGCGTCCTGGGTTGGCTGGGTAAAATACCAGGCCGTCGGCACGGGATCCAGTTTTGAGGTCATCTGGTATTCGGTCAATCCGCAGGTTCCGGCGGCTGAAAAAGTAGTGCAGGTGTTGGCAAACGATGGTGCCAGCATCAGGCTGCCACCTAATATCATGCTCATACTTGCGGCGACTTTCGTCAGTTGAAATGATTCCGTCATTTTAATTCCCTCTATATAGCGCTACGCCGTTTATTTCGCTTACGCAAATATAAAAACGTATACACGGATTAATCCTTCGTTACATTTTGCAGCATAACACACGGGAATATGGCTTAAGGTCAGATTGGTCTACTCGTTATTGGAAAAGTCTCATCAGCAAATATATCCCGCTGTAATTACATGTGAATAATTTATCTAATTGCGGTATTTTGCGAGGAAGCGCACGAATTGCCTCTTATTGCTTAGGAATATTCTTATAATCTCGCGAAAAGTAGTAATTGAAATTAAATAGATTCTCACTGATTATATTTATATCCACAGTGATGATAGGGTAATGGCGATGATTATAGTTGTGACATCCTGTAGATATTTCAGGCAGGGCTTTGCCGCGCTGGCAGAAAGCATGAGGATTGAGGCACCTTCATTCAAAAAGGTGCTGTATATCGATGATATTAAACACGTCAAAAAAGAGGAGCTTTTGCGCGCTAAAGTCGTCCTGGTGGATTATGGCCAGTCGGATATCAGCGTGCTGAATAGTTTGCTGGAAATAAAAAATCGCTACGAGAACAGCTATTTTATTCTTGTTACCCGGGATATCTGCTATGACAGCACGATAGAAAATATTCTTATTAATACCATTGCGGACTGCACCATCGACTGTAAAATCGCCGTACGTAAAATTAGCGCCTGTCTTGCCCATTTTGCGCTTGAAGATCAGCAGGTGACGATTGTCAAAAATAGCCGCTGGCACCATCTCGAAAAAGAAAAACGCCTGACGCGAATGGAAACGATGCTGCTGCCTTATATTGTGTCAGGAAAAAAGAATAAAGAGATTACGCGCTACCTGGATCTGACGGGAAAAACCGTCAGCCACCATCGGCGCAATATTTATCGAAAATTCGCGGTCACTAATTTGACCGGGCTTTATAAAAAGTTCGACCACAGCGTATAAGCCGCAAGGGGCTCATTAAATGGATAAAATGATTGCCGTACAAAAAAGGCTGGAGGCCGCGCTCTTGATTCTTGCAGAGGATGCGGAGATTAAAGCGCGACAGGAGCGTATTTATCACGAGTGCTTGTGCCACATAACTCTGCATGATATGCCACGGGTGTTGCGCAGGGATTATTATCAGCTCCTGTCTTTAACCAACATGCTCTGTCGCGAAATCGGCCACAGGCACTCTCACGGCGCGATGCAGGTTGATGCGGAACAGCAGCTGGTCACTGTCCTGCCGCGCAGGCTGTTGCTGCTCTATAAGCGACTGACGGAGTGGATGGCGATTGAAACCTATCTTCGCAGCCAGCAGCACGTTCTGAGCTAATTATCAGAATTTACGGGCTATTCACCTCGTTTCTCAATGCTCTTCTTGAGAACGGCTTTCGTCGCGCGCTGGGCTGCGAGGTTTTGAATCCGCCCGGCTTCTGTCTCCGATAATTTAAAATTAAACCCCCTTTCTTTTTACGGACGCTTTTCCCCCTGTTATATCTGTCGGCAAATTCTTTATTTCCCGGATCGCAGATGAAAACACGACTCCTCCTGTGCGCTGGCCTGTTAGCCTCCTCCAGTGTTCATGCCAGCGCCCTCTATTTTTATGAAGCTGGCACCGAAGATACCGCGCTTGCCGGCGCGGGGCAGGCGGCTCGCGCGCAGGATGCCTCCACCATCATGACCAACCCTGCCGGCATGACGCGGTTGCCGGAGCATATGGTGACCGGTGGCTTACAGGTGATGGATGGGTCCATCGATAACCAGCTTGATAACGATGCCCATCAAAGCCCCGGCGACGTGATGAAAACCATTCCGAATGCCAGCGCTTTTTACAGTCAGAAAATGACCGATAACCTGTATGCCGGGATCGGGCTTTACGGCAACTATGGCCTGGGGATCGACTACGGCAGCTGGGCGGGCGACAGGCTGATCAAAAAGAGCACCATGGTGGCGATGACGCTCAGCCCGTCCCTGGCCTATAAGCTCAACGACCGTCTCTCGCTGGGGGCTTCTGCCAACGTCAATTACGGATACTTCTCGCTGACCCGCAACGTCAACGATAACGACTATCGGCAGCATGACGAGGACTGGGTCATGAGCTATCGGCTCGGGCTGCTGATGCAGCTGACTGACCAGACGCGGGCCGGTATTACATGGAACAGCGAGACGGACTATCGCTTCAATATTGACGGTAAAGCTCGGCTGCAAGGCGGTGCATACGATCTGCCGGTATCGGCACAGGTCCGAGCGCCGCAGCAAATTATGCTCAGCCTCGTTCACGATATAAACGCTCAGTGGTCGGTGATGGGCGATCTTGGCTGGCAGGACTGGAGCCAGTTCGGTGCACCGCAAATCGTCTTGGGTGACCAGCGGCTGAATAACGTCAGCCGCATGAAGGATACCTGGCACGGCGCGGCGGGCGTACAGTATCGCCCAACCGCTCAGTGGCGACTCAACGCCGGCGTGGCGTTTGACAGCTCGCCGTATGAAAGCCAGAGCGATGTGGCCTTAACCTTACCTACCGGCGATGAGTGGCGGTTCGGGGCGGGGGCGCAGTATCAGATCACCCCGGCCAGCAATATTGGTGTTGCCGTCTCGTACCTTCACATGCAGTCATCGCGCGTGAAATCGCCGGATATCTTTGCCGGAAGCTACAACCAACCTTATCTTTGGTTTGCCAGCGTTAACTATAGCTATCAGTTTTGATCTGCTAACCGCTTAAAATATATGGTCTATAATGGCAGGTACTTAATGTCGGAAGGTTGCGCCATGCATATTTTACCGCCCGTTCGGCCAGAACGCTCTATCGAAAGACTGACCGCTATCCTTGAGCCGATAGCGGAGAAGGTGAAAGTGGTCCCCCGCAAGCGCCTCACCTGGTTACGGAAAGGGAAGCAGCAGATGTATCTCTTTCTCGAAGGGGAGCTGTCGCTGCTGCGCGCCTCCGATGGGCTGGTGGTGGTAACCGTCTACGAGCCGCATCTGTTTGGCATTGCGGAGATGATCCAGCCCACGCAGGGGCATTTTCTGCGTGCGGAGAGGGAGTCGACCATTTTGCGTATCGATGCGGACGAGGCTGCAGCGCTGTTTCGCGCAAGGGGCGTCTGGGAAGATGTCGCGGCGCTGCTTTCATACCACACGGCATATTTAATATTCCGCGATGCCCAGGTACTACAGCAGCGTACCTATTCCGTTATTCGTAACCATCTTCAGGAGATGATTTTGCTCCCTGAAGAGGCGCGTATGCGCACCACTATTCTGGAATACATTCAGGATCGTACTTTGCTTTCACGCAGCAGTATTCTCAACGTATTGTCCGCCCTTAAGCAGGGAGAGTATATCGCCTTTAAGCGCGGTGGATATCTGCTTGAAGTCCGGCATTTGCCCGAGTCATTCTAGCGGGAATTTAAAATTAAACAGAAATCAAATTAACGCTGCCGTTATTTTTCTATATCGTTTGCTTCCTGAAGTTTATCTTTATCAAGTAAACGGTATATTTATGAAAAAGACAGTTATCGCTTTGGTTATGGTTAGCGCATTCTCCGCTACTTCCGCGTTTGCCGCCGCAGATGCGGGCACATGGTATGGCGGAGCGAAATTCGGCTGGTCCCACTATTTTGATACCAGTACGGGCTCAAAAGCGCAGGATAATACTCATTCCGACCACTTTGATTTTGACCATGATAATATTGGTGGCGGTGTTTATACGGGTTACCAGATTACCCCGTGGCTTGCGGTAGAAGGCGGTTATGATTATTTAGGCAATATGCAGATAAAAGGCCAGCACGGTGCGGGAGCGCAGATGAAGGCGCAGGGCCTGCAAATGTCCCTGAAGGCCAGCTACGCGCTGACCAGCGACTGGGATATCTACGGTCGTGCCGGTGCGATGGGCTATCGTGCTGAATCCGATGTAAGTGGTCACAATCGTTTTGAAACAGGCGTGCGCCCGCTTGTTGCCGTCGGTACTGAATACGCGTTCAACAAGAGCTGGGCTGGCCGTCTCGAGTACCAGTGGGTCAGCAATGTGGGTAACGCTAACCAGATTGGCGTAAGCAGCGACCTGAGCTCCGTCACCGCAGGGCTAAGCTATCGCTTCGGTCAGTACGACTGAAGCGCGTGACAGGTCCCCGAATAAAAACCCGGCTGCCAGAATGCCGGGTTTTTACGTTCAGCCGGCCATAAGCGGCTTAAGTACGATATGAATATTCTGCAGCCCCGTTATGTTTTTATCCTTCAGGTACTGCTGATTAACCATATCTAATTGTTCCAGTTTGGTCAGCGAGGCATAAACGCGCTGAACGGCACTGTCCGAAACAAAAATTTCTTTTGCGCTCGTGTTCTGAAGATATTCTGATTTCAGCGCGTGCGTTAATGTATCAATCTGCTGCTTATTATCCTGATACAGCGACGCAATATGAGAAATATCTGTCGCAGCCGGTTTTTCTCCCGGCAGCACCAGCGAGATTTGCAGATGGTTAATCTGTTCCACCTTGTCCGGCGGGGGAGAACTACATCCTGATAATGTGCTCAGGCTAAATATAGCCAAAAAGAGAGGCAGGCTCTTCATCGAATAACTCCGGGGAATAAAATGACGCATTATTATCCCTGACGGGGGTAGCAGCTGAAGAATAATGTTGTTTATTTATAAACGTTCTTTCTTTAGTCAAAAAAAAAGCCAGGTGATAGCCTCCTTTCCCCCATACGCCACCAGCGTGAATATGACATCTCGAGGATATATGAAGCTTAAAACTCTCGTTAGTGGAATGGTCGTTGCTGGTCTGCTATCGGCCTCGCTGGCCACCTTGCCTGTTATGGCAAAAAAGGAGGCGAAGGAAGCCACTGCCTATACGAAAGCGAACAACGATGCGCTGTATGGCCAGCTGCCCTTCTTTGATAAAACCGATTTCCGGAATGCACATAAAGGCTTCGTTGCCCCGCTGCCACAGGCGGTGATTAAGAGCGAAAAAGGCACCGTTATCTGGGATCCACGGCAATACGCTTTTATCAAAGAAGGGCAAAAAGCTCCGGGTACCGTCAACCCGAGCCTCTGGCGTCAGGCCCAGCTGAACAATATCGGCGGCCTGTTTGAGGTGACGGAGGGCGTGTACCAGATCCGTAACCTCGATCTGTCGAACATGACCATCATTGAGGGGAAAGAAGGGATCGCCGTAGTCGATCCGCTGGTCTCTGCCCAAACGGCCAAAGCGGGCATGGCACTTTACGCTAAATACCGGGGTAAACGTCCGGTGGTGGCGGTGATCTACACCCATAGCCACGTCGATCATTATGGCGGCGTGCGTGGCGTAGTCGATGAAGCCGACGTCGCGTCTGGCAAAGTGAAGGTCTACGCCCCCGCTGGTTTTATGGAAGAAGCGGTATCGGAAAATATCATGGTCGGGAATGCGATGAGCCGCCGCGCCAGCTATATCCACGGCAACCTGCTACAGCCCGACGCGAAAGGCCAGGTGGGGGCCGGTCTCGGAACCACCACCTCTGCCGGTACGGTGACGCTGATCGCCCCCACCAACTATATAACCGAAGACGGCCAGAAAGCGGTTATCGACGGCCTGACCTATGACTTTATGCTGGCGCCGGGTTCGGAAGCGCCGTCAGAAATGCTCTGGTACCTGGAAGAGAAAAAGCTCATTGAAGCCGCAGAGAACGTTACCCACACGCTGCACAATACCTACTCCCTGCGCGGAGCCAAAATTCACGATCCGCTGGCGTGGTCGAAGTACATCAATAGCGCCATTGACCGGTGGGGAGATAAAGCGGAAATCATCATGGCGCAGCACCACTGGCCCACGTGGGGTAATAAAAACGTGGTGAAGCTGATGAAAAGCCAGCGGGATATTTACCGCTACATCAACGACCAGACGCTGAGGCTGGCAAATAAAGGGCTGACGCGGGATGAGATCGCCGCTAACTTTGCGCTGCCCTACGCGCTGGCGAAATCCTGGGCAGGCCGCGGCTATTACGGTTCGGTGAGCAACAACGTCAAAGCCACCTATGTCTATTATCTCGGCTGGTTCGACGGCAACCCGGCGTCGCTCGATGAACTGCCGCCGGTGGACGCGGCGAAAAAGTATGTCGACTACATGGGCGGAGCCAGCGCGATCCTTGAAAAAGCCCGTATTGATTATGCCCGGGGCAATTACCGCTGGGTGGCGCAGGTGATGAGTAAGGTCGTCTTTGCCGATCCGAATAATAAGGCAGCGCGCGAGCTGGAAGCGGACGCGCTCGAACAGCTGGGATATCAGGCCGAGTCAGGGCCGTGGCGTAACGCCTACCTGACCGGCGCGCAGGAGCTGCGTTACGGTGTAAAGAAAATGCCGACGCCCAAAACCGCCAGCCCGGATGCGGTCCGCGCCATGTCGACGGAGATGATTTTCGATTACTTCGGCGTTCACCTTAACGGCGTCAGGGCGGCGAATGCGAAAGGGGTCTTTAACGTGGATTTAGGCCGTGAAGGCGGAACGTACAGGCTGGAGCTGGAGAACGGCGTGCTGAATCATAGCGCCAACGCGCTGGCGAAAGATCCGGACGCGACCATAACCCTCAGCCGCGAGACGCTGAACAGGATCATCCTCAGGGAGACCACGCTGAAAAAGGCGCAGCAGGCAGGTGAGGTGACGATCGCCGGCAATGCCGCAAAGGTGGATGAGATGCTGCGCTGCATGGAGAGCTTCAGTTTCTGGTTTCCTGTCGTCACCCCTTAAACGTAAAAAAGGCTGCTTTCGCAGCCTTTTGCTTTAGATAGTCCCATCGCCCCCGTCCGAGCACCACACCTGCCCGGAGGTATACGAACATTCGTCAGAGGCTAACGTCACGTACAGCGGCGCGATTTCAACCGGCTGGCCGGGACGCCCCAGGGGCGTACTCTCGCCAAAATGCTTCACTTTTTCCTGCGGCTGACCGCCGCTCGGCTGCAGCACGGTCCAGTATGGCCCTGGCGCGACCGCATTAACGCGGATCCCTTTCGGACCCAGCTGTTTTGCTAACGCCTTGGTAAATACCGCCAGACAGGCTTTTGTCTGAGCATAATCGAGCAGCACGGCGCTAGGCTGTACCGCCTGAACAGAAGACGTATTAATAATGGACGCAGGTGCTTTCAGGTGGCGCAGCGCCGCTTTGGTGATCCAGAAAGGCGCGTAAACGTTGGTTTTGAACGTGGCGTCAAAATCTTCCGTGGTCAGCTCTTCCAGCGACTCGCGATACTGCTGGCGGCCTGCGTTATTCACCAGAATGTCGAGTCCGCCCAGCTTGCTGACCGCCTGCTCCACGAGGTTCTGACAGAAGGTTTCGTCCCGCACGTCGCCCGGCAGCGCGACGGCATTGCGCCCTTCGGCTTTAATCAGGGCGATGACTTCAGCCGCATCTTCTTCCTCTTCAGGCAGATAGTTGATGGCGACGTCTGCCCCTTCGCGGGCATAGGCGATAGCCACCGCGCGTCCGATGCCGGAATCGCCCCCGGTGATGAGCGCTTTTTTACCGCTAAGCCGTCCATGCCCTTTGTAGCTTGTTTCGCCGTGATCGGGAACAGGTTCCATTTCAGAGGCCAGGCCCGGTGGCGTCTGCGGCTGTTCCGGGAAAGGAGGCGTTGGGTAAGCGTTCGTACGTTGTTCATTATCACTCATAGCTAACTCCTTGTTAGGGGTGAGATTTGATGGATAGTTACAGCGTTAACGCTTCGCTGAATTATTTTTGCAGGCGATCGACTCGCACAACGGGCGGTGTTGATTTCTTATCGAGCGAGCCGCTAATGCTGATCATGTTGTCAGGCTCTACGGTTCTGTCGTCAAATACCGCTTTCGGGATAATAACGTCTATTTTTCCGGTTTTATCCTGGAATACGTATTTATCGTCCTTCCCGTCAATAAGATTACCGCGCAGTGAAATAGAGGCACCATCGTGCATCTCTTTCGCCTGAGTTATGGTCATAATGCGCGCGTCGTCGGTACCGCGATAACCGCTGTCCAGCGCGTGCGGCGGTGGAGGCGCTTCTCCCTTTTGTAACCCGCCGTTATTATCTGCCCATGCAGAAGGGATTATTAATATTAACAAAGCTGAAATGGCTGATAATTTCATCTGATATCCTTCATTTTGCATGTCTTGACTTATTAAGTATTGTTGCTATTCCTTTATGTGGCAAATGTGATAAGTCTTAAAAGCATTTGCACAGTAAAATCATAAATTTCGGCAATTAAGCGAAACGGTGACCACAGCCATGGAACCAAAAAATGAAAAAGTGCCCGGGATAAAGGAAAGTAATCGTTTACTGACGTTTGAGTATGCATTTCGTCAGGTCGGTTTTATTGTGCTGTTAGCTATTATCGTGGCGGCGATTGCCGGTCTGTTTTCCAGCGGTGCGGTAAGCGACGTTGAAAAAACAAACGCGGCCAAATCCCTGACGCTGGAGTATGAACGCTTCGGGCGTCGGCAAACCGAGTCGCGGATGGCGCTCTCCTTCCCGGTAACGTCCGCCGGTAAATACACCGTCAGCCTGACCAGCGAAGGCAGCGACGTGTATGAGCCTGGCAGCGTCTGGCCGCAGCCGGACAGCATGTACAGCCGGGGAAATACCCTGTATCTCGTTTACGACCGCTTACAGCAAAACGATAAATTTACCGTTTTGTTATTCATCACGCCGACAAAAGCTGGGAAGTGGACAAACAGCATCCGCGTAAACAGCGAGCCAGATATTCGCTTCTGGCAGTTTATTTATCCGTAGGAGTCGAATATGGACATGGTTTTTCGTGCCCTGGCAATTTACCTGTTTCTGGTTATCGTGTTTAAAGTTGCCGGGAGACGGGCCCTGCTGCAAATGACCAGCTTCGATCTTATCCTGCTGTTAATTATCAGCGAGGCTACGCAGCAGGCGCTGCTTGGCGAGGATTTTTCCGTCACCGGGGCGATGATTACAATAACAACGCTGGTGGTGGTAGATATAATTTTCGGCCTGATAAAAAAATATTCCTCCTCGGTTGAGAATGTTCTTGATGGCACGCCGGTAATATTGGTTGAGAACGGTATTCCCATTGCGGATAAGCTGAAAAAAGTCGATGTATCCTGCGATGATATATTGGTTTCTGCACGTCAGAATCACGGCATAACCGAGTTTAAAGATATTAAGTACGCTATTCTTGAACGTAATGGCCATATTTCCATTATTCCTGAAAAGAGTTAAGGGGCAACGGCATGAGCAACCTTATTCACGATAACAACACCACGATCGGCGAGCTGACGAAAAAGCTCGCCAGCACGCTTACCGACAGAGGTTTGCGTTTGACCACCGCGGAGTCGTGTACCGGCGGTAACCTGGCGGTCGCCCTTTGCGCGGAGGAAAATACGGCAGAATTTTATGACGTGGGCATGGTGGTGTTCAGCGATGCGGCGAAGCAGAAGATCCTCGGCGTGCGGCCCGAAACCCTGGAGCGCTTCACCGCCGTCAGCGAAGAAACCGTTACCGAGATGGCAGCCAACATCTGCGACATAGCCGGGGCGGATATCGGCGTCGCCATCAGCGGCTATGCCGGTCCGGAAGGCGGAGACGACGGCACGGCGGCCGGAACGGTCTGCTTTGGCTGGAGCTTTCGCGGGCAGACGGAAACCAGCACCGTGCTGTTTTCCGGCGAGTGTCAGGACGTTGTCGAAAAAGCGGTGCGTTATTCGCTGTCTGAACTGATCGAGAAGCTATCCGGCTGGGATAACGGCTAAAGCAAGGGGGAAGTCTATGGCTGTCATCGTCATCACCGGCGGTACGGCGGGCGTGGGGAAAGCCACGGCGCTGCACTTTGCCAAAGCGGGCTACGACGTGGGCATTATTGCCCGCGACGAGCAGAGCCTGCGCTCCACGGAAGAGGAGCTGCGCCGTTTCGGCATCAACGCGTATGCCGTTCAGGCTGACGTGGCGGACAGCGAGGCGGTCACCGCTGCCGCCAGCGACATTGAGTCCCGCCTTGGCGCCATTGACGTGTGGGTGAATAACGCGATGGGCGCGGTGCTGGCGCCGTTTCGCACCATGACGCCTGAGGAATTTCGCCGCGTCACCGAGGTGACCTATTTTGGCTATGTTAACGGCACCCGCGCCGCGCTGGAGCTAATGACGCCTCGCGATCGCGGGACGATTATTCAGGTTGGCTCCGCGCTGGCCTACCGCTCCATTCCGCTGCAGTCCGCCTACTGCGGGGCGAAGGCCGCCATTCGCGGCTTTACCGACGCCGTGCGCACCGAACTGATGCATGAAAACAGCCGGGTGCAGTTCGCGATGGTGCAGATGCCGGGGCTCAATACGCCGCAGTTTGAGTGGGCGAGAAACAAGTTTGCCTGGGCGATGCGCCCGGTGCCTCCCGTCTTTCAGCCCGAAGTGGCCGCCAGCGCTATTTTCAGGGTGGCGCAAAATCCGGTGCGGGAACTGTGGGTGGGCAGCAGCACTATCCAGTCGATCGTCGGGCAGTTTTTGTTCCCCGGTTTCCTGGATCGGCTGATGGTCAAAAAGGCCTGGGAAGGGCAAATGACTACCACGCTGAATGCGGACGATTGCCAGGATTATCTGGATCGGCCGGTGAATGAGCCGCACAGGATCCACGGGCGCTTCACCGACGAAGCGAAAGATCGCGCCGCCAGCATAAGCTCGGGCGTGCCGGGAAAGGTGCTGCTCGGCTCCCTTGCCGTGACGGGGGCCATCGTGGCCCGCCTGCTGTTCTCGCGCAAAAGGTGATCAGCGCAGCGCGGTACGATTGGTCCAGAACCAGCGGTAGCCGTAACCGCTGAGGCTGAGTTCAGCGGTTTTGCCGCATTCCAGCGCGTCGCTGTAGTGTTTGTCCGCCAGGCAGGCGGTCCAGGTGGCATGGCGTATCCCTCGGGCGGTAAACGTGACGGGCTTATCGCTGAAGTTAACGAAGGTGAGAATGCTGCGCGTATCGGTTTCGTAATAGATCCCCAGCACCGCGTCGTTGTCGATCGTGATAAGACGAAACGGCGCGATGCCGATTTCAGGAAACTCCGAACGCGTATTGGCAATGTCGATAATGCGGTGCAGGAGTGAGCTGCGGTGTAAAAGCGAATCCGCCACGTTGATTTTCTGATAGCGGAACGGGCCGTGGTCAATCATCGGGGCAATAAAGGTCTCCGGGTCGGCATCCGAGAAGCCGCCGCCCCGCGATGGGGCCCACTGCATCGGCGTGCGCATCGCGTAACGCTCTTCCAGCGCTAAATCATCACCCATGCCAATCTCATCCCCGTAGCGCATGACAGGTACGCCCGGCAGAGAAAAGAGAACCGCATGGCAAAAGGCCAGCCGCTTTTGGTCGCCGTTGAGCATCGGCGCAAGACGACGGCGGATCCCGCGCTGGTAGACGCTCATCTCTTCGTCGGGCGCGAACGCGTCCAGCACGGTTTGCTTCGCTTTTTTACCGATCCCGTCCAGATCCAGCTCGTCATGATTGCGCAGCCAGTTGGCGAAACAGCAGGAGTCCGGCGGCACGATCATTTTCTTCACCGCGTTGCGCAGCGGCCGCGCGCTTTTCTCCGCAAGGCTGACGTAGAAGAACTTGTTTAGCCAGAAATTCAGCACCAGGTTCAGACGGTCGTTCTTCCCAAAATAATCTTTGTAGGCTTCAACCTCCACGTCGACTTCGCCGAGAAGGATCGCGTCCGGGTTATGCTGTTCGATGAGGCGGCGCATGTGCTCGAGGATCCACAGCCCTCTCTTTTCATCCCCGCGTCCGGCTTGTTTTGTCAGGTGCGTCGCCGCGTCCAGGCGAAAGCCGGACACCCCGAGCTTTAGCCAGAAGATGATGATGTTCTCCACCTCCTTCAGCACGGCGGGGCAGGCCAGATTGAGATCCGGCTCGTGGTGGTAAAACATATGCCGATAGTATTGCCCCGCCTCGTCGTCCCACGTCCAGACGCTTTTCTCTACGCCCGGAAACATGGGGGGCGTATCGTCGTCGTCCGTGTCGGACCACAGGTAGTAGTCACGGTAAGGGGAGTGCGGGCTGCGGCGGGCCTGCTGAAACCAGGGATGCGCGTTCGAGGTATGCTGGATCAGCAGCTCAATAATGACCTGCATCCCCAGCTCCCGCGCGTGTTCAATAAAGGCGATAATATCGTTGAGCTTTCCGAAGCGGGGATCGACCTGCAAATGGTCGCTCACGTCGTAACCTTCATCAAGAAAGGGCGTGAGATAAAACGGGGTGATCCAGATAACCGTCGCGCCCATCCGGCGGATGTAGCGCAGCTTGGCGGTTATCCCGGCGATGTCGCCACAGTCATCGCCGTTCAGGTCGTAAAACAGGGCGGTATCAATCTGATAAATAATGGCGCGTGTATGCCAGCCTGCCATAGCAATCCTTAGTGATAACCTTCGGTATCAGATACTTTGCCCCGGAAGACGTAGTAGCTCCAGGCGGTATACACCAGGATCACCGGGATGATGAGCAGCGTGCCGATCAGCATAAACAGCTGGCTGGCAGGCGGCGCGGCGGCTTCCCACAGGGTAATGCGCGGCGGGATAATATGCGGCCACAGGCTGATGCCAAGCCTGCTAAAGCCGAGGAAGATTAAGCCCAGCGTGAGCAGGAACGGGCGGGCATGGCTGTCGGGATTGCGCGTCAGCCGCCAGATCCACAGGCTAAATACCGCGACCAGCAACGGCACCGGCAGGAACCAGAAGAAGTTGGGCAGGGTGAACCAGCGTTCGGCGACAAACTGCCAGCCGAGCGGGGTCCAAATGCTCACCACCGCAATCACGGCGATCAGCGCCAGCAGCACGTGGCGGGTCAGCTCGCGCATGCGGCGCTGCAGCGCGCCTTCGCTTTTCATGATCAGCCACGTGGTGGCGAGCAGGGTATAGGCGACGATTAACCCCAGCCCGCAGAACAGGTTAAACGGCGTAAACCAGTCCAGCGACGAACCGACAAAGCGCCGTCCTTCCACGTCGAAGCCGTTAATCATCGCCCCGACCACGATCCCCTGGCTGAAGGTCGCGAGCAGGGAGCCGCCGGCAAAGGCGTAATCCCAGAACTTGCGGTGCGAAGGGGTGGCCTTGAAGCGAAACTCAAACGCCACGCCGCGGAAAATAAGGCCGATCAGCATGGCGGTGAGCGGGATGGTGAGCGCATCGATAATCACCGCATAGGCCAGCGGGAACGCGCCGAACAGCCCCGCGCCGCCGAGAACCAGCCAGGTTTCATTTCCGTCCCACACCGGGGCGACGCTGTTTACCATCACGTCGCGCTCTTTGGCATCCCCCACGAAGCTGAACAGCATGCCGATACCGAGATCGAAGCCGTCCATGATGATGTACATCAGCGTGGCGAAGACAATAATGGCAAACCAGATGACCGGGATATCGACGCCCATCAGATCTTCTCCTCTTCCGGAACAGACTCGGCGGCGGACAGCGGACGGGCAGGCGTGCCCGACGTATTAGACGTTAGCGTGCCGACGGGCTGCGGCCCTTTCTTAATCAACCGGGCGAGATAGACGTAGCCCACGCCGAACACCGAACAATAGACCACGATAAAGGCCAGCAGGCTGATGCTCATCTGCAGCGTGCTGTGCAGAGAAACCGCGTCAATCGTGCGCAGATAGCCGTAGACGACCCACGGCTGGCGGCCCACTTCGGTAGTGACCCAGCCGGCGAGCAGCGCGAGCAGTCCGGCGGGCCCCATGCACAGGGCAAACCAGTGGAAAGGCCGCGAATGATAGAGCCGACGGCGATAGCGCAGCCACACGCTGAGCACGCCAAGCGTAATCATCAGCAGCCCCATGCCGACCATAATGCGGAAGGACCAGAAGACGATGAGCGAGTTCGGGCGATCCTCTTTCGGAAAATCTTTCAGCGCCGGAACCTGTTTATCCAGGCTGTGCGTCAGGATCAGGCTGCCGAGCGCGGGAATTTCAAGCCCGTATTTGGTGCGCTCCTCTTCCATATCCGGTACGCCAAACAGCAGCAGCGGGGTCGCCTCGCCGGGCGGGTTCTCCCAGTGGCCTTCAATCGCGGCAATCTTGGCAGGCTGATGCTCCAGCGTATTCAGGCCGTGCATATCTCCGACTACCGCCTGAATGGGCGCGACCAGCAGCGCCATCCACATCGCCATGGAGAACATTTTGCGCACGGCGGGCGTATCGTTGCCGCGCAGCAGATGCCACGCCCCGGAGGCGCCCACGAACAGCGCGCTGCACAGGAAGGCGGCGATGGACATGTGGATCAGGCGATAGGGGAACGAGGGGTTAAAGATGATAGCCAGCCAGTCTTCGGGAATGACCTGGCCGTTCTGAATACTGAAGCCCTGCGGGGTGTGCATCCAGCTGTTGGAGGCGAGGATCCAGAAGGTGGACATCAGGGTGCCCAGCGCCACCATGCAGGTAGCAAAGAAGTGCAGGCCAGGGCCGACCTTGTTCCAGCCGAACAGCATCACGCCTAAAAAACCGGCTTCCAGGAAGAAGGCGGTTAACACTTCATAGGTGAGCAGGGGGCCGGTAATACTGCCCGCGAACTGGGAAAAGCCGCTCCAGTTGGTGCCAAACTGGTAGGCCATCACCAGCCCGGAGACCACGCCCATACCAAAGTTAACGGCGAAAATTTTCAGCCAGAAATGGTATAGCGAGCGCCAGACATCGTTTTTAGTGCGAAGCCACATTCCTTCGAGTACCACCAGATAGCTTGCAAGCCCGATGGTGATCGCCGGAAAGAGAATATGAAAGGAGACGGTAAAGGCGAACTGGATCCTGGCAAGATGAAACGCATCAAGCTCGAACATGCTCCGTACCTCTGGAACTGATAGCGCAAGGGAGTTGCCAGACAGCGTCAGGCTGCCTGGCAAAACCGGTTACGGTTTTTTCTTACCCGCGCCAAGCTCGGCGCCGGTTAACGGATCGGCCGTTGGATCGGATTTCGTGCGCGCAGACATTGCTTTGACCAGTGTGGCCTGCTCCGTCGTGAGCGTTACGCTTGCGCTACCGTCACCACCATCAACCGCTGGCTGAGGGGATTCCACGTAATCGAAGTGCTTATCGCTGTTCCAGCTTCCGCGAACTTCTCCGCCCTCAGACATATTGTAGTACTTGTTGGTGTACTCTTCGATCGGCGGCAATTTACCCGGTGGGAAATTGTTGCGGATCGACTGAAGCGCCTTTTCGAACGAGAGCTGGTGCGCTGCTTCACGCGTCATTAAAAATGCCAGCGCATCCTTAACGCCCGGATCGTCCGTTACGTTAATCAGCCGCTCGTAGATAATCTTAGCGCGCGCCTCTGCCGCTATGTTAGAGCGCAGGTCGGCCGTGGGTTCGCCAATGGTATCTACGTAGGCTGCCGTCCAGGGCACGCCCGCGGAGTTGGTAAGCGGAGTACCGCCACCGTAGAGCAGGGAGGTGATGTGGCTGTCATTGCCGTTCTCGGTCATGGACCGGTACAGCTCCGCTTCATTCTCAACGCCTTCCGCCAGTTCACCTTTTGCACCCTTGTTCAGCATACCCACCAGGGTACCGATGATTTCCAGGTGACTTAACTCCTCGGTCGCGATATCCATCAGCATATCTTTACGACCGGGATCGTCGTCGCTCAGTCCCTGCGTAAAGTAACGACATGCCGCGGCAAGTTCGCCCTGTGGTCCGCCAAACTGCTCAAGCAGAAGGTTAGCCAGACCCGGATTCGGTTCGGCTACGCGAACCGTGTATTGCAGCTGTTTTACGTGTCGAAACATAGATTCTCCCTCTTCCGTTATTTTTTCGCTTCTACGCCGTCCGCGTCGGAGCGCAGCAGGAACTGTTCCGTTGTCTGCGGGATGTGACGAAGCAGCCAGTCAGCCATTTCGCGCTCTTCCGCCAGAATCGTCTCGATGGCGGGAATAGAGGCGGTATCGCCCGCTTTTTTGGCCGCTGCCAGCAGGGAGGTGTAACAGGCAATTTCGAACTGCTCAAATACGTAGCCGCTGATGGAGCCTTTAACGATTTCATCAGACGGGAACATGCCGCCAATGGACTGGCCGAGCGCCGCCATTTTGCTCATGGAATCTTTAATGACTGAACGCGAAATATCATTGCGGTCAAGAATTTCCTCCAGCAATGTAATTTGGCGTTTAGTCTCGTTAACGTGTTGTTCAATTCGGGCACGCAGGTCCGGGTAATTATCAATACGGCCAGCCATTGATTCCAGCATTGATTCGGCTTGCTTTTCCATCGCATGGGCATCGCGTAGCCAATCATGGTAGTGTTCTACATGATTCATAATTAACTCCTGTGATTTATATTCTGGTTAATTTTCGGTGCTGATGCTCATCAAACTTTTAATTTATCCTTTCTGGGCTTTTTGATTAATATTGCCGACAGCCAGATCGGTTAATTTGAGATCGGTTTCTTTTTCTTCTTCCAGAGTTTCGGCAAGAAGTTTAACGGCTTTCTTATAGCCTAATTGTTCAGCCAGGGTGGCAAGGGTACCGTAGCTGGCAATTTCGTAGTGTTCTACTTTCTGCGCTGCCGCAATTAACGCAGCGTCACGTACTTCATTTTTTTCCGTACTCTCAATGACTTCGTTGGCTTCTTCAATTAAGCCTTCCATCGCCACGCACTTCATACGCTTCAGCTTGAGGCCGGACTCCTGCTCAATAATCTGATCGATACGTTCGATCTGTCCCTGCGTCTCCTCAAGATGAGCCGTGAACGCGGCGCTCAGCTTCTCGCTGGAGGCGGCGCGGGCCAGTTTGCTTAGCGCGCGGGTCAGCTGCTTCTCAGCGCTGTAGGTGTCGGATAAGAGGTGAATAAATACGTCTTCAACACTTTTCATATTCATATATTCGCTCCGGTAAAATAAGGGGGAATTACTGCGAGCCGTCAGGCCCGCAGCATGCTCTCGATATATTTATAAGAGCTTTAAATAAGATCAGGAGTTATCAGATTTACGGCCTCCGCCGTGACTGTTCTGTCCCCCTTTCTTACCCGCTTCAGATGCGCGTTGCGGATCGTTTTTGAAATTACCGCCGCTGTGCTGGCCGCCTTTACGTCCAGCTTCTGATGCTTTTTCACGGTCTTCAGCGAAATTACCGGAACCACCACGATGTTGTTCTGCCATATATCAACCCTCATGTTGCGTTTATGTCAGGAGATACGATAAGAAAACCGTATCACTTGTCGTTCAGGAATTAACATTAGTCGTTATGTGAGAAGAGTCAAATTTATCGCCGCGCTCGTTTCACGTTATTTTCAGCGGGGAGGGGAAAATACCGCTTCGTTATGTGTTTTGAAAATCTACGGTAAATCCATTGCTTAGGGATAAATAACGCGGGCGGTTAGGATTCCGCTTAGCTAATAATCTTAATATGAACGCGGCGGAAATTATTACATGAATTGACGTAGCGCAAAAATATATCGTACCGGCGCGCGTCTTTGTATTCAGAATATTCTTAAGCGAGCGGCGAAATAACGCGCCGTAAACAACGCGTCCGATCGTCATTTTTGACGTGGTCAGCCGTGACGGGTGAGGGTATGCTGCATTCGTCACCACAATAATTACAGAGGCAATGTCATGGATCAGGAGCTACTGGATGCGGGGTACCGGGCCTACACCGGCGAGAAAATTGATGTCTACTTCAACACCGGGATCTGCAAACACTCGGGGAACTGCGTGCGCGGCAGCGCAAAGCTGTTCGACCTGAAGCGTAAGCCGTGGATAGCCCCCGATGAAGTGGATGAAGAAACTGTCGTACGCGTAATTGATACCTGCCCGAGCGGTGCGCTGAAGTACCGCCAAAAATAAGCGAGGAACCATGGATATTCTTGAAGGCCATAACAAGTTTTACGTTAACGATGCCGAAGGTAATCAGGTGGCGGAGATCGTCTTTGTCCCGACCGGCGAGCATCTGAGCATTATCGAGCACACCGATGTGGATCCGAGCCTGAAGGGCCAGGGCGTGGGTAAACAGCTGGTGGCAAAAGTGGTGGAGAAGATGCGCGGTGAGAACCGTAAAATTATCCCCCTGTGCCCGTTTGCGAAGCATGAGTTTGATAATACGCGGGAGTATGACGATATCCGGGCGTGAAGCCGATGCCCGGCATTGCGCCGGGCAGCGCACTCAACCGACAAACATCACCGACACGCACAGCACGCCCACAATCAGCGTCAGCAGGTTACCGACAGAGCGGTACGGTTTCAGTGACGGGATCAGGTAGGTCGACAGCGTCGGCATGATGAACAGGATCATGGCGATAAGCGGACCGCTAATAGCGTAAATCATTGAGATAGCATTCGGATTGATGCAGCAGACCGCAAAGGTAATCAGCGACACCCCAAGGATCGAAACGGCGCGGTTAAAGGCGCGGCTTTTCTTCACCCCGACCTGATTCAGCGACGACTTCACGATCTCGGTTGCCCCTTCAATCACCCCAAAATAGGTGCCGAGGAACGATTTCGACATCGCAATAATCGCCACGATGATGCCGGAAATACCCAGCCATGCCGGCGACGAAGGCATCATCGACAGCGCGGACAGGATTGTCACCCCTTCCTCTTTGGCCGCCACGATATAGGACGGTGGAATCGAAAGCAGGCAGCTGAACACAAAGAACAGCACGCTGAGGCAGATGATCAGGTACGCCACCTTCATGATTTTTTTGCATTTACCCATGGCCTCGTCGCCGTATTTTTCGCGACGGTCTACGGCGAAGGTCGAGATGATAGGGGTATGGCTAAAGGCGAAAACCATCACCGGGATCGAAATCCACACCTGGTGCAGCGTATGCTGGTCGAAGGCCATCTGGCTGGTCAGCAGCGACGGCTGCCAGCTTCCCGTCAGATACAGCGAGACAAACAGGAAATAGGCGATCAGCGGAAACACCAGGAATCCCATTACCTTAATGGTAATGTGCCGCCCCATCAGGAAGATCAGATTCAGGATCAGCACCACGCCAAAGCTCACCAGCATCCGCACGCCGGTATCCACCGTCATCCGTTTCGCCAGCTGTTCAGTCAGCGAGTTGGTTATCGCCACCGCGTATATCAGCACCACCACAAAGAAGGCCACGAAATAGAGCGTGGTGATCAGGTTACCGATCTTTTTACCGTAGTAATGGGAAACGGCGCCGGTGATCCCCTCGCTGCCTTTCGTTTTCGACGACAGGATAAATTGCGCCAGCGCTTTATGCGGCCAGTAGGTTAAGGGATACGCCACAAGGGCGGTGATCAGCAGGACAATCGCGCCAGCAGAGCCGAGCTGAATGGGCAAGAACAGGGTTCCTGCGCCCACGGCAGTGCCGTAGAGGGCGAAACTCCAGAGAGTCTCTTCTTTTGACCAAATTTTCGACATTAGAGCAACGTATCAACTATAAAACGAACAAAAAGGAGTGCAATTTACCATAATTATGCGTTGAGATCGTAGTTGCTTCGCAGGGAAGGGGCCGGAGAGGGTCTCCGGCCAGAAGGGAATTAGCCTGCCAGGGCGCGTCGCTGCTGGCGGCGCCTGATAATTTTCTCGCGCAGCGTATCGTACGCCCAGTTGTAGAGCATGGTGTACGGCAGGAAGAACAGGAAGAAGCCGATTTCCAGCGTGAATGCCTGAAGCAGCGTCACGCCCAGCACCGCGGCGACGATGGTTACGCCAATCACAATAAAGCCGCATTCAAAACCCAGCGCATGCAGGGCGCGTACTTTCGCCGTGCGCCTGACCCGCTGCACCGGCCAGAAACGGTCGAAACCGAAGTTGTAGATAATGTTCCAGAGCATTGCCGTGGTCGCCAGAATGATGGTCAGGCCACCCATTTCAAGAACCGAGCGCTGCATTAGCCACGCGGCGGTGGGGGCGAGGATCGCCGTGGCGATGCCCTCAAAGCAGACGGCATGGAAGATTCGCTCCGGTAATTTACGCTGGAGTGCATCCTGATGTTGCATATTCACCTCATGGTTACGCCAGTATGGGCGTCGATGCGGCCTATTCTTATCGCTTAAGGTGATATATAAAAGATGGTATCCATCGATAAAGTAGATACATCATGCGCTATTCTCCCGAAGCACTGACCGCGTTTGTCGAAACCGTCGCCGCCGGATCGTTTTCCGCCGCCGCCCGGCGGCTGCGCAAGAGCCAGTCCACCATCAGCACCTCCATCGCCAACCTTGAGGCTGACCTTGGGTTTGAGCTTTTCGACCGCTCGGCGCGCCAGCCGGTGTTAACCGCGCAGGGGGAACAGGTGCTGGGCTATGTGCAGTCGATTCTGGCCGCCAGCGCGCGGCTGGACGAGCTGGCGGTATCCTTAACGGCGCAAACGGAGGCGCGTTTTACCTTCGTGCTCTCCGATACGCTAAACCCGGCCGTGCTGGAAGCGATGATGAGCCAGTTCGACCAGCGTTTTCCGCACACGGAATTTGAGTGCCTGATTGGGGAAGAGGAAGACGTTATCGATCTGCTGCAAAAGGAGCGGGCGCAGATTGGCCTGACGGAAGCGCGGGACGGCTATCCGACGGATATCGGCGCGACAAGGCTGCCCATGCAGACGCGAATGGCTATCTACGTCTCTGCCGGGCATCCGCTGGCGGGCCAGCACGAGACCCACGCGGACGAGCTTCACGGCTGGCGCGAGCTGCGGCTGAGTACCTATCTTGAACGTGAGGCCACCCTTGCGCGCGGGCCGGTCTGGTCCGCGCCGAACTACCTGCTGCTGTTGAGTATGGCGGTGCAGGGCTTTGGCTGGTGCGCACTGCCCTGCGCGCTGGTTGACGAATTTGCCGCGTCGAAATCGCTGGTGCAGCTGAACGTGCCGGGCTGGCCGAGGTCGATTGCTATCGATCTGCTGTGGAACAAACGATCCCCGCCCGGCGTCGCCGGAAGCTGGCTGCGCCAGTACCTTCAGGATGCGCGATAATCCTGTGACTAAACTCACTAATTTTAAACATTTGCGTCAATTGTTGATAACAATCCTCTACTATCGTCATGTCATTTTGTACAGAGGTCGTGATGAAAGATGTCGTTATAGTGGGTGCGTTACGTACGGCTATCGGCTGTTTTCAGGGAGCGCTTGCGCGCCACTCTGCGGTTGATCTCGGCAGCGTGGTGGTGAAGGCGCTGGTGGAGCGCAGCGGGATCGCCGCACATGAAGTTGATGAGGTGATCCTGGGCCAGGTGCTGACCGCTGGCGCGGGACAAAACCCTGCGCGCCAGGCGGCGCTGAAGGGCGGCCTGCCCAACACCGTTTCGGCCATCACCATCAACGACGTCTGTGGCTCAGGCCTGAAAGCGCTGCATCTGGCGACGCAGGCCATCCAGTGCGGCGAAGCGGATGTCGTGATAGCCGGCGGGCAGGAGAATATGAGCCGCGCCCCGCACGTGCTGACCGACAGCCGGACCGGCGCGCAGCTCGGAAACAGCCAGCTGCTCGACAGCCTGGTTCACGACGGGCTGTGGGACGCCTTCAATGATTACCATATGGGCGTGACGGCGGAGAACCTGGCGCGGGAATACGGCATCAGCCGCGAGCTTCAGGACGCGTATGCCCTCAGCTCGCAGCAAAAGGCGCGTGCCGCGATCGATTCCGGGCGCTTTCGCGATGAAATCGTCCCGGTCAGTACCCGGCGCCAGAACGGAGACGCGTTCATCGTCGATACCGATGAGCAGCCGCGTACCGATACCAGCGCAGAAGGGCTGGCAAAGCTCAATCCGGCCTTCGAAACGCAGGGGTCGGTCACGGCGGGCAACGCCTCTTCCATCAACGACGGCGCCGCGGCGGTGATGATGATGAGCGAAAGCAAAGCCCAGGAGCTGGCGCTGCCGGTGCTGGCGCGGATCAAAGCCTTTGCCAGCGTCGGCGTTGATCCGGCACTCATGGGGATCGCCCCGGTTTACGCCACGCGACGCTGCCTGGAGCGGGCGGGCTGGCAGCTGAGCGAAGTGGATCTGATTGAAGTCAACGAAGCTTTCGCCGCGCAGGCAATCTCGGTCGGAAAAATGCTGGAGTGGGATCCGCTGCGGGTTAACGTAAACGGCGGCGCCATCGCGCTTGGCCATCCTATCGGAGCCTCTGGCTGCCGCATTCTGGTCTCGTTAGTCCATGAAATGAAAAAGCGTAACGCCCGCAAAGGGATTGCGACGCTGTGCATTGGCGGAGGGCAGGGGGTGGCGCTGGCTATCGAACGGTAATCTCCCCCTCCGCGCGTAAAAGCCTCCCAACGGGAGGTTTTTTTTTGCCTCCCTAAACCTTTTTTACCTTTATAAGCTCTTTCTTAAACTTTCGGCGATCCTTGCGCGGATAATAATTCGCGTTGCGATCTTCTCAGTGTGATCTCTCTCCTGAAATTTACGGTTAAATCCCCTTTTTTGTTGATGGGGTTCACGCCGATCTTTGCCAAAAAAAATGAAACAAATAATTTCGATCTTTGTCACTAAAATACAGGTGCATAAAAAATAAACTCAAGTTTCATAAAAACGAAACATCATTTTAATTGAGGGTTTTTTCATGCTTAAGAAATCTCTGGTCCTTGCCTCTCTTATTAGTGCCTCTTTTATGTCTCATGCCGTTACCGTCGATCTGCGTCACGAATACATCGACAGCGGCTCGAACGCCGACCGCGTTGCCGTCTCGCATCGCTTTGATAATGGTCTTGGTTTTTCGGTAGAAGCGAAGTGGAAGTCGGGCGGTGACAAAGCCGATCGGCCGTTTGCCGATGTGGTAGGTAACGGTCATGAAGATCAGATCAGCTGGCGCTGGAAAGCGACGGACAATATTGCCCTGACGCCAGCGTTTACGATTGAAAGCACCGACAGCCGCACCATTTATAAACCGAATTTGCATTTACAATATAGCTTCGATAATGGCTTCTACGTGGCCGCGCGTTACCGCTATGAATATACCCGTTATCCGTCAAGCGAAAATAAAGACGATGACAAGGTTAACCGTGGCGATGCCTGGATCGGTTGGGTATTAGGCGACTGGCGTACCGAGCTGAACTATGTTTATGCGAAAAGCGCAGAAGGCATGGCCCGAAATAATAATAAAGATTACTCCAACGAATATAACGCCAAGCTGGCCTATAAATGGGATAAAAACTGGGCGCCGTATGTTGAGGTAGGGAACGTGGGCGTTAAAGAGACTGACGAACGTCAGACCCGCTTCCGTTTAGGCGTGGCGTACTCTTTCTAAAACAGGCAGTACCTCCGGGAAAAGGCCGGCTCGCTTGAGCCGGTTTTTTTGTGCCGGGGGAAAACGCATTACGCAAAAAAAGCCCCCCGAAACGGAGGGCAAGGCCAGTTACAGAAACACTAACTCAAGTCAGGCATGCAACATTTCAGGTTGCTCGGGGAGTTTCGCGATATAGAGCGCCGGCTTGCCGTCTTTATCGGAACTGTACAGAACCGCTTTCTCATCCGGAGTGAAGGACGGATGCGGGTGGGTCACCTGGCGGCTGTTCGCTACCGTGGCCCAGGAGGTGTCGTGACGGGCGATGCGGAAACAGGCTTTCTTCGCCACGTCAAAGGCATACAGGTAAGGATCGTTATCGATGGTGTAGCCGCCGGTGTCTTTTACGTCGACAGGCGTGCCGGAACCGTCGCCAACGAGCATGGTGCCGTCAAAGTTACTCATCAGGTGCGAACAGGCAGGCATGCTCATCACCGCTTCATTAATGTCGGTATCCGGGCTGTAGCGGGAGATGGTGCGCCCCTGCTGGCCCTTCAGGTAAGAGACATAGACCAGCGCGGAGCCGTCCGGCACCCAAAATTCATGCGTGCAGCTTTCCCCTTCCGCGTGCGTTTTGACCTTTCGCACGTTGCTGCCGTCTTCATTGACCAGCCACATGCGTGCGTCAACCAGATCGTGCGGCCCTTCATGGCAGAAGGCCACGGTATTGTCGTCGAACGGACGATAAATCGGATGCCCCAGCCAGATCTTCTCGTCGTGAACGGTGGCGCTTTCGCCCGTTTTCAGGTCAACGCGCAGCAGGCGGCAGTGCGGCCCCTTATGGAAGAAGTCGTGGAAAATTTTCCAGTCGTTGAGCGGCGTCCAGTCACGTCTGGCAATCTCAATGCCCACCAGTTTGGTGCAGTCGCTGTTCGCGACCCAGGTACCGTAGCCCACCCACTCTTCCGGGACGCGGTACACCTCGCGCTCCGCCAGCGTCTCTAAATCCACCTCCAGCAGGGTGCGATCGTTTTTCACATAGTAGAAGGATTTATCGTCCGGGGAGAGGAACCCGCCGAAGGTGTTATCGCCCGGGCCTTCGGTGAGCTGCACCGCTTCGGCATTGTTCAGATCCAGCAGGTAATAGTTCCAGTGACCGTCGAACTCCCCGGCGAACAGCAGATGGCTGCCGTCGTTAAAGAAGCACTTCTGGTAAAAGTAGTTGCGATGACAGGTTACTTCCGGTGGGGTCAGGCGGGTGACTTCCACGCCCGTGTCCGGATCGCGGCTGACCTCATAGTTCAGCTTGACCCGCATGCCTTTAGCCATAATGCACTCCTTTGAACGCGAAGAATGGGTTGAAAACTGGGTGTTAAATTATCAAAACATCGTTTCATTATGTGTGACTGACAGCGCAATTTATCAGTTTCAGGGCTGAGTATTGCGTCGGGATAGATTTATCGTGATCGAAACGCCATTTCTGGAAGAAACACGCAGAAAAAATGAAACGTTGTTTTAAATGTAATTGAAAAGCCATTTATCAGGGGATAATATGTGCTCATCACGAAAACGGAACGTTGTTTCGTTAATTAACTTTGCCTTCGGGCACGATCCATTCTGGAGGTTGATGTGGAAGTCAGACAAAGCATCCACAGTGCGCATGCAAAAACGCTGGATACTCAGGGGCTGCGCGGCGAGTTTTTAGTTGAGCAGGTGTTCGAAGCCGACAAATACACCATGGTCTACAGCCATATTGACCGCATTATCGTGGGCGGAATTATGCCCGTGGCGAGCACCGTCTCCGTGGGCGGCGAAGTGGGCAAGCAGCTGGGCGTGAGCTACTTCCTCGAGCGCCGCGAGCTGGGCGTGATTAACATCGGCGGGCCGGGCACCATTACGGTTGACGGCCAGTGCTACGAGATTGGCCACCGCGACGCGCTGTACGTCGGCAAAGGGGCGAAAGAAGTGGTGTTTGCCAGCGTCGACGCCGGCAAGCCAGCAAAGTTTTACTATAACTGCGCCCCGGCCCACACTACCTACCCGACCAAAAAAGTAACGCCTGCGGACGTTGCCCCGGTCACGCTTGGCGATAACCTCACCAGCAACCGCCGCACCATCAACAAATACTTCGTTCCGGACGTGCTGGAGACCTGCCAGCTCAGCATGGGGCTGACCGAGCTTGCGCCGGGCAACCTGTGGAACACCATGCCGTGCCATACCCACGAGCGCCGCATGGAAGTCTACTTCTACTTCAACATGGATGAAGATGCCTGCGTGTTCCACATGATGGGACAGCCGCAGGAGACGCGCCATATCGTGATGCACAACGAGCAGGCTGTTATCTCCCCGAGCTGGTCTATTCACTCCGGCGTGGGGACGAAAGCCTATACCTTCATCTGGGGTATGGTCGGTGAAAACCAGGTCTTTGATGACATGGACCACGTCGCTGTTAAGTATCTGCGCTAGCCGCAGGCAGTTAAGCATAACTCTGCCTGTTGGTGACAGGCGCTGAATGATTAAGGAAAAAACATGATTCTGGATGCATTTTCTCTGCAGGGTAAAGTGGCCGTGGTGTCCGGTTGTGACACCGGCCTGGGTCAGGGCATGGCGTTAGGTCTGGCGGAGGCGGGCTGCGACATCGTCGGGATTAATATCGTTGAGCCGACTGAAACCATCGAGCGCGTAACCGCGCTGGGCCGCCGTTTTCTGAGCCTGACCGCCGATCTGCGCAAAATCGACGCCATCCCCGAGCTGCTGGATCGCGCCGTGGCGGAGTTCGGTCATATCGATATTCTGGTTAACAACGCCGGCCTGATCCGTCGTGAAGACGCGATTAACTTCAGCGAGACGGACTGGGACGACGTCATGAACCTGAACATCAAGAGCGTGTTCTTCATGTCTCAGGCGGCGGCGAAGCACTTCATCGCGCAGGGGAAAGGCGGCAAGATCGTCAATATTGCCTCCATGCTCTCCTTCCAGGGCGGCATCCGCGTACCGTCTTACACCGCCTCGAAAAGCGCCGTGATGGGCGTGACCCGCCTGCTGGCAAACGAGTGGGCGCAGCACAACATTAACGTTAACGCGATTGCGCCGGGCTACATGGCCACCAACAATACCCAGCAGCTGCGCGCGGATGAAGAACGCAGCGCGGCGATCCTCGAGCGTATTCCGGCGGGGCGCTGGGGCCTGCCGAGCGATCTGATGGGGCCGATTGTGTTCCTGGCTTCCCCGGCATCGGATTACGTTAACGGCTACACCATTGCCGTCGACGGCGGCTGGCTGGCGCGTTAATTCAGCCTGAATAAAGAACCTCTGCCCCCGGGCGGAGGTTTTTTGCGCCAAAATAGCCATTATCCATATCCTGAAAGATGAAAAATCCATATCAAAAAAGAATAAATGACGCGCATCACACATTAATTGCTTGAAAATGAAGTGATTAATAAAAAAGCAGGTTTAATTACCCTGATTTGAAATTGTAATGTCCATCACAGTTCCATATGTCGTAGCGAAAAAATCCATATCTTCACCAGTTCCGACCTGACACTTTCTGCCGGTATCTCGTAATTTCAGTTAACGAATTTCGCTGTTGAGGCAGGAAACTATGACATCTATAAATGACTCTACCCTTATGCCCGCTGCGCTGCGCGATACCCGACGCATGAACCAGTTTGTTTCTGTTGCGGCTGCCGTAGCCGGCTTACTGTTCGGACTGGATATCGGCGTTATTGCCGGCGCACTGCCCTTTATTACCGACCACTTCACGCTGAGTAACCGCCTTCAGGAGTGGGTGGTGAGCAGCATGATGCTGGGCGCAGCCATCGGCGCGCTGTTTAACGGCTGGCTCTCGTTCCGTCTCGGGCGTAAATACAGCCTGATGGTCGGGGCGATCCTGTTCGTTGCCGGCTCCATCGGCTCGGCGTTTGCCACCAACGTTGAAGTGCTGCTGCTCTCCCGCGTGCTGCTGGGCGTGGCGGTGGGCATCGCGTCCTACACCGCCCCGCTGTACCTCTCCGAAATGGCGAGCGAGAACGTGCGCGGTAAAATGATCAGCATGTACCAGCTGATGGTGACGCTCGGGATCGTGCTGGCGTTCCTGTCGGACACATACTTCAGCTACAGCGGCAACTGGCGGGCAATGCTTGGCGTGCTGGCACTGCCTGCGCTGGTGCTGATTGTGTTAGTTATTTTCCTGCCGAACAGCCCGCGCTGGCTGGCGCAAAAGGGGCGTCACGTGGAGGCGGAAGAGGTGCTGCGCATGCTGCGCGACACGTCCGAAAAAGCGCGTGAAGAGCTGAACGAGATCCGCGAAAGCCTGAAGCTGAAGCAGGGCGGCTGGTCGCTCTTCCGGGCTAACCGCAACGTGCGCCGTGCGGTGTTCCTCGGCATGCTGCTGCAGGCGATGCAGCAGTTCACCGGTATGAACATCATCATGTACTACGCGCCGCGCATCTTCAAAATGGCCGGTTTCACCACGACCGAGCAGCAGATGATCGCCACGCTGGTGGTGGGACTGACCTTTATGTTCGCAACCTTCATCGCGGTGTTCACCGTTGATAAGGCCGGACGCAAACCGGCGCTGAAAATTGGTTTTAGCGTGATGGCGCTCGGCACGCTGATCTTAGGCTACTGCCTGATGCAGTTCGATAACGGCACGGCGTCCAGCGGCCTCTCCTGGCTCTCCGTTGGCATGACCATGATGTGCATTGCCGGTTATGCAATGAGCGCCGCCCCGGTGGTGTGGATCCTGTGCTCTGAAATTCAGCCGCTGAAATGCCGCGACTTTGGCATTACCTGTTCCACCACCACCAACTGGGTGTCGAACATGATCATCGGTGCGACCTTCCTGACGCTGCTGGATGCGATTGGCGCGGCGGGCACCTTCTGGCTCTATACGGTGCTGAACGTGGCGTTTATCGGAGTGACCTTCTGGCTGATCCCGGAAACCAAAGGCGTGACGCTGGAGCATATTGAACGCAGGCTGATGAGCGGGGAGAAACTGCGTAATATCGGCGTGTGATTTATCCCCCTCACCGTGACCCTCTCCCCAAGGGGCTGAGGGTTCCCCACAAAACAATGCCTGCACGGAGGACCCCCTCTCCCTTGAGGGAGAGGGCTGGGGTGAGGGGGAACATATGGCTGTAGAGGTCATTCCGTTCACGTTATGTTCCTTGCTACTCTGTAACGACATGACCGGTGAACGTGCCAGGGTGGCTCAGTCGCCACCACCCTGGCGACCCGGGCTCCCGGCGGTAAATCGCCGCTTCGCGGTGCCCTCGGCTTATTCCTTCCGGCTTATCGGGTACGGGCGGAGGCAACGTCCCTGTAAATTCCGCCCTCTCGGCGCATCCCTGCGCCTCGCCCCGGCCTGCAGGAAACGCCTCAGCGATTTACAGCCGGACCAGGGCATCGCTGACAGCCCTCAGTCATTCAGAAAGCAACATTATTGCTTCTGCTTAAAAAATTACTGGGGATCCCTCGGCCCCAAGGGGAGAGGGAACTGTCCGGTGCGGTAGACGGCCTTAGCGCATCGCGCGTCTCAAAATACGCTCTGCCTGACGCTGGAAGTCCGCGGCAGTCTCTTCCACGGTTTTCTGTCCGTAGTCGATATACTGCAACGAGGTGCCGAACTGCGCCACAATCTGCGGGTCGTCAAAGTAGGGGGATACGGTGAGTTTTGCAGGCAGCGACTGCGCCAGACGCAGGCCCGCCACGGAAGGATCGTCCTCTTTGATGGTGCCGTCTTCGGTCAGATACTGCACCGCCACCTTGCTCAGCGGTACGCCGCGCTCCAGACCCAGCGTATCCACTCCCTCCTTGCTGTTCAGCAGGAAGTTAATCAGCTTCGCTGCCGCTTCCGGGTTTTTGGTTGATTTCCCGATCGACAGCATCTGCGCCGGTTTGAAGAACAGGCCCGCGTCGGTGGCGCCCGGCAGCATGGGGTAGCTGCCCAGCACCAGCTTCGCCGGTGGCTTCAGGTTGTCGGAATATTTGTTAATCGTGGAGTTCCACATGTAGGTGCCGCCCCATTCGCCCTGGATCCACGGCTTCATCTCATACATGTTGCTCTTGCCGAACGAGGCATAGTATTTGGTGTCCGGCATCACGTGGCTGTCGATCAGCTTTTTGTAGGTCTGGAAGAACTCCACCCACTGCGCTTTGGTGTAGCTGAACTTTTTGGTTTTCTCGTCCACGGCGGGGATGTTGTACTTCTGGATCATGTACGAGTTCAGCAGCGCCAGCGTATCCTGGTGCTCCAGAATGACCGGGTAGTACTGCTTGCCGAGCTTGCTTTCGAAGGTCTTACCGGCAGCCATCAGCTCGTCCCAGGTTTTCGGGTAGGCAATGCCCGCTTTTTTCCAGGTCTCGTCGTTGAAGTAGAACACGCGCGCGGTCACCGAAATCGGAATGCCGTTGAGTTTGCCGTTAACGGTGGTGGTTTGCAGCTCTTTCGGATCGAACTGCGACAGGTCGATAACGTCCTTCATCTTGTTCAGATCGTAGAAGCCGTCACCGGTTTTGGAGAAGATCGGCAGCCAGTTCCAGTTAGTCTGCATTACGTCCGGCTCGGTGCCGCCCGCAATCTGGGTCGTCAGGCGGGAGAGGTGGCCGTCCCAGCCGGTGTATTCGGCCTTCACGTTAATGTCCGGGTTCTGCTTATGGAACTCTTCCAGCGCTTTCAGGGTGACCTGGTGACGGCCATTGCCGCCCCACCAGGACATCCGAAGGTCCACGTTCTGCGCCATTGATGGCAAAGCGGTAAGGCCCAGGGTGGCGGAGATTGCTGCGCTTAAAAGCACTTTTTTCATTTTTATCACTCCATCAGAGAGAGAGGTTCTGTTCGGTTTTAGCGTCAAAAATATGACATTTGTTCATATCAAACGTGAAATACACCTGACGGTGAAGGCCTTTATCAATCATTGGCTTAGCTTCATCGGAAGGGATTCTGGCGGTCAGTTCGTAGTCCGCGACCTTCAGGTAGACAAAAAATTCGTGGCCCATATTCTCAACGCGCACCATCTCGCCGCTGCAGCCGCCGTCCGGGAACGGCGCGTCGGAGAGCGATACAAACTCCGGGCGCACGCCGTAGAAAATTTCCTGGCCGACGTAATCTGAAACCTTCTCCTGCTGTTCCGCGCTTAGCGGCATGGTTTCATCGCCGATGGCGATGTGCAGCTGTCCCGCTTTTTCCACCAGCTGGCTTTTGCGGATGTTCATCTCCGGCGCGCCGATGAAGCCCGCCACGAACATGTTCTTCGGCTTGTGGTAAAGGTTGTCCGGCGTATCCACCTGCATGATGTGGCCGAGCTTCATCACGCAGATGCGGTCGCCCATGGTCATCGCTTCGGTCTGGTCGTGGGTGACGTACACGGTGGTCGCCGGTTTGCCGGATTTCTTCAGCTGCTTGTGCAGATCGGAGATGCGGATACGCATTGAGGCGCGCAGCTTGGCGTCGAGGTTGGAGAGCGGCTCGTCGAACAGGAAAACGTCCGGCTTTTTCACAATCGCGCGGCCGACCGCCACGCGCTGCGCCTGGCCGCCGGAGAGCTGGCGCGGCAGGCGGTCCAGCAGCTCTTCCAGCTCCAGAATTTTGGCGGCCTCATTCACCTGGGCCTCGATCCGATCTTTCGGCAGCTTGCTCAGCTTGAGGCCAAAGGCCAGATTCTCGCGCACCGTCATGTGCGGGTAGAGCGCATAGTTCTGGAACACCATCGCAATCCCGCGCTCTTTCGGCGCGAGGTTGTTCACAATCCTGTCGCCGATTCGCACTTCGCCGCCGCTGATGGTTTCCAGCCCCGCCAGCATGCGCAGGGTGGTGGATTTGGCGCAGCCGGATGGCCCCACGATCACCATGAATTCCCCTTCAGCGATCTTAAGATCGATAGCGTGCACCGCTTTAAAACCGTTGGAGTAGACCTTTTCCAGCTTGTTGAAAATAACTTCAGCCATGATTTTTCCCTCTTAACCTTTAATTCCGCTGCTGGTGACGCCCTGTACGAAGTAGCGCTGTGCCAGGAAGAAGACAATGATGGATGGCAGAATGGAGATGCTCGCCATTGCCAGAATTTCGTTCCACGGCGCGCCTTCGGTGACGTCGATAGACATTTTCAGCGCCAGCGCGATCGGGTATTTATCCACGCTGTAGACGTAAATGAGCGGCCCGATAAAGTCGTTCATGGACCACATGAACTGGAACAGGGCGACGGAGATAATGGCCGGTTTCAGGATCGGCACCACCACGTACCACAGCACCTGAATGGAGTTGCAGCCGTCAATCTGTGCGGCTTCTTCCATGTCGCGCGGCACGCCGCGCAGGAACTGGATCAGCATGAAGACGAAGAACCCCTGCGTGGCGAAGGCCAGCGGCAGGTGCAGCGGCATGTAGCTGTTCAGCATGCCCATTTCACGGAACATCAGGTACTGCGGGATAAGCAGCACGGTGCTGGGCAGCAGCATGGTGGTGATGAGCGTGGCGAACCAGAATTTCTTCCACGGGATTTCGAAGCGCGCAAAGCCATACGCCACGATGGTGGAGGAGATAATGGTCAGGATCACCTTCGGGATCACGTACTTAAAGGTGTTCAGCATGTAATGGCCGAAGTTGTACTCGGTTCCGGTTTTCCAGCCGTTCACAAAGCCATCCCAGGTGGCGTGCGCGGGCCACAGGCTGAGGGTGGTAAAGATCTCGTGGTTCGGCTTGAACGATGCCGAGAACATCCACACCAGCGGGTAGAGCATCAGCAGGCCGACAAACAGCAGGATCGCATAGCGAATACTGGCGTTGATTTTCTCTCTGCGCAGCGTGCGGGCCACTTCGCGTTCGGCAACGCCGCGTGCCGTGGAGAGTTGTTGAATATCAGCCATTTTTGCCTCCTTTATCGGCGGAGTAGAACACCCAGTATTTCGACGACTTAAAGGCGATACCGGCAAAGACGGCCACCACCAGGAACAGGACCCACGCCAGCGCCGCGCCGTAACCCATATCGAAATACTTAAACGCGGTATCGTAGATATAGAGCGAGAACAGGTAGGTTGAGTAGGTCGGTCCGCCGCCGGTGATGACGTATGGCCCGGTAAATTCCTGGAACGCCTGCGTGGTCTGCATGATGAAGTTGAAGAAGATCACCGGCGTAATCAGCGGCACGGTCACCTTCATGAACATTTGCCATTTTGAGGCGCCGTCGATCATTGCCGCTTCATACTGGGACTGCGGTACGTTTTGCAGCGCGGCCAGGAAGATGACCATCGCGGAGCCAAACTGCCAGACGCGCAGCAGGGTAACGGACATCAGCGCCAGCGACGGTTCGCCCAGCCAGTTCACCGGGTCGAAACCAAATACGCCAATAAAGCTATTCAGCAGACCGTCTATCGCAAATAAGGCGCGCCACAATACGGCAATGGCAACGGAGCTGCCGAGGATCGACGGAATATAGTAGGCGGTTCGGAAAAAGCCGATGCCGCGTAATTTAAAGTTCAGAACAAAGGCAATACCTAATGCAAACGCGAGCTTTAGCGGAATAGTTAAAAATACGTAGGCAAAGGTCACACCCATGGATTTCCAGAAGAGCGTGTCCTCGGTAAACATGTAGCGATAGTTTTCAATGCCGTTAAACACCGGCGGGCTCATCAAATCGTAATCCGTAAAGCTGAGGAAAAACGAAGAGACAAAGGGGAATGCCGTAAAGAGTATCAACCCGATAATGTAGGGTGATATCCACGCGAGCCCCAGCAGCTTGTTTTCATTCATATATACCTACCTGGCAATCAATGGTTTAAAACGGAATCTGCTCTGTTACATCTCCCCAGCCTTATTTGTGAGGCATAGGGGCTGAAATTCAGGGTGCTGCTTCTGGCAATAACGTAATGAGATTTTGTTTTTTAACGCTTTTTTGGTGTGATGCTTGCTTCGGACGCCTCGGATTTCAAAAGAGGCGAACCGGTGTTCTTGAATATTAAAACGTCGTTTTATTTTATATTATTGCGATTTGTTTCCGCGTCATTCGCTTAATGATGGAAATGTGATCGGTGTCGAAACGGTGTTTCAATATAGTGAGGTGGGTGGCATTTTTGACGTTCTTCCGCGCGGTTGCCGCAGACGATGGAGAGAGGGGGAACGGCGCTTAAGTGAAGCCAAACATGGCTATAGTCACGGTAGGTGGCTAACTACCAAATCTGATAGCAGGTCTACAGATGTACCATTTCGGCATTCAGATAATTCTTACTTTCTTGTATGATTCGGTAAACCGGAACCTGTCAGGCAGAATTTCACTGCATCATTAGAAGAAGAACAGTTATGTCAGCAATGGATTTCAAAAAACATACGGATCTCGATTTTCCTCAATACGCTCCCCCGGCGGTAACCGCTAAAGAAATAGATCTTCTGGGCCTGCTGGACGTTCTGCTGGCGGCAAAAAAACGAATCATCACCATCGCGTTCGCATTTGCGCTGGTCGGTCTCGCTATCGCCTTTCTGATGCCGCAAAAATGGACCAGTAAAGCGGTGATCACTCCGGCGGAACAGACGCAGTGGAGCTCGCTGCGCCAGATGATGGTTGCGCTACAGGTGCTTGACGTGGACGTGAAGGTCTCTCGCTCGGACGTGTTTAACCAGTTTATCAAAAAGTTTCAGTCGCAGTCCCTGCTCGAAGAGTATATGAAAAGCTCACCGTACGTGATGGCTCAGCTCGATGGCGCCCAGGTTGACCCGCTGGAGCTGCACCGCGCGGTGGTCAGCATCTCCGAAAAAATGAAGGCAACCGATAACACCCAGGAAAAAAATGCCGATAAAGCGCCGTACCTCTCCTGGACGTTGAGCTTCACCGCCCCAACGGCGGAAGACGCGCAGAAGGTTCTGGACGGGTACATTCACTACATCTCCGGCATCGTTGAGCAGGAGACCATGCAGAACATCCGCGATCAGCTGCTTCTGAAAACCCGAACGGTTGAACAGCAGCTGGAGCTGGATCGCGTGCGGTTGACCAATATCCACAATACGAACCTGCAGCGCCTGAACTACTCGCTGGAGGTAGCGAACGCGGCGGGGATCAAAAAGCCGGTGTACAGCAACGGACAGGCGGTAAAAGACGATCCGGATTACTCCGTCGCCCTCGGCGCGGACGGGATTGCCCAGAAGCTCCAGATCGAGAAAAATCTGAAGGACGTTTCCGAGCTGAATGCCGATTTCCAGAACCGTGAATACTACCTGGCACAGCTGCAAAAGCTGTCCTTCAAGGATGTGAGCGTTGAGCCATTCAAGTATCAGCTCTCTCCATCAATGCCGGTGAAAAAAGATGGCCCGGGCAAAGCCCTGATCGTCCTTCTGGCGGGTATGCTGGGTGGACTGTTTGCCTGCGGCAGCGTGCTGCTGCGCGAGGCAATGAGCGCCCGCACTCCGCTGCCGGCGCCGCTTTCTGAGGCGGTAACGGAATAACGGCCAAAAAAGGCGCTCACCGGGCGCCTTTTTTTATTTCAGGAAATCTTCGCGCACCGGCGTAAAAGTATCCAGCAGCGTGCCGGGCTTCAGGCAGACGCAGCCGTGCATTACGTGCGGTTCTTTATAGAGCGTGTCGCCCGCCGTCACCACGTGCTTCTCTTCGCCAATCGTAAACTCAAACTCGCCCGAGAGAACGTAGGTGAGCTGCTCATGGGGATGGTTGTGCATCGGGCCAATCGCCCCCTGCTCAAAATTCACCTCCACGGCCATCATCTTGCCGTCGTGCGCCAGAATACGACGCGTCACGCCATTCCCCAGATCCTCAAGCGTGGTCTCTTTATGGAATATAAACATCTCTTTGCCCCGTTAAGTAATGAAACATTGTTTCATTTAACTTATCTCAGCCGTGGATAAAAGGAAACGGTTAGCCAAATAACTGGAAAGGCGATCACAAGTTTGCTTCACTGGGTGAAACGAACGGGAGGAAAAATGAAAACGATCGGTCTGTTAGGGGGAATGAGCTGGGAATCAACCATCCCGTACTACCGCCTGATTAATGAGGGCGTTAAGCGGCGTCTGGGCGGGCTGCATTCTGCCAGCCTGCTGCTGCACAGCGTGGATTTCCACGACATAGAGGCCTGCCAGTCCAGCGGGGAGTGGGACAAGGCCGGAGAAATGCTGGCGGACGCCGCGCTCGGGCTGGAGCGGGCGGGAGCGCAGGGGATTTTGCTGTGTACCAACACCATGCACAAGGTGGCGTCGCACATTGAAAACCGCTGCTCGCTGCCGTTTTTACATATCGCGGATGCCACCGGGCGCGCCATTGTTGCCGCCGGCATGTCGCGCGTGGCGCTGCTGGGCACGCGCTATACCATGGAGCAGGATTTTTATCGCGGGCGGCTGAGCAGTCAGTTCGGCATTGAAAGCCTGATCCCGGACGAGGCTGACCGGGCGCGCATTAACCAGATTATTTTTGACGAGCTCTGTCTGGGCACCTTCAGCGAACGCTCCCGCGCGTATTATGTCAGCGTCATCGAAAAGCTGGCGCAGCAGGGGGCGGAAGGGGCGATCTTCGGCTGTACCGAAATCGGCCTGCTGGTGCCGGCCGCGCAAAGCCCGATCCCGGTATTCGATACCGCCGCCATTCATGCCGCCGATGCGGTGGAGTTTATGCTGTCAGAGGACGTTTTGCAGGTCAGGTAAGCGAAGCGCCACCTGGCGGGCATGGGCAATTAAATGGTCGGTAAACGCCTCTACCAGCGCAGATGCCGGACGGTGCAGCGGGCGGATCAGGCTCACGGTAAACGGAACGGAAACGCTAAACCGGCGCAGGACAACCCCGCTGCTGGCGTAATCCATGGCCGTAAGCGGGTTTACCACTGAAATACCGACGCCCGCGCGCACCATCGCGCAAATCGAGGCGGCGCTGTGCGTCTCCACCACCATCCGCCGCTTCACCTGATGTTCGGCAAACAGGCCGTCCAGCAGCTGCCGGTAGCTGTCGGTCTGTGACAGGCTTATGTAGTTCTCACCGTGAAAATCCGCCGGGGTCAGCACCGCTTTGCGGGCAAGCGGGTGGCTGGCGGGCAGTACGCAGACCTCATCCAGCGACAGCAGCTCCGTGCGTTCCGTACCCGCTGGCGTGACGAGGGTTTCGGTCAGACCTAAATCGTGTCGCTGGGCTGATAGCCACTCTTCCAGCAGAGGCGACTCCTGCGGCACGATGGTAAGACTGACCTGCGGGTAGCGGGCCAGAAACGGCGCTAACAGCACCGGCAGAAACGACTGGGAAAAGACCGGCAGGCAGACGATGGACAGCTCGCCCTGGCGGAACTCCCTCAGGCTTTCCGCCGCGCTCACGATCCTGTCCAGCCCGTACCAGGAGCGCTGTACCTCCTCAAACAGACGCAGCCCCTGAACCGTTGGATGCAGCCTGCCGCGCGCGCTCAAACAGCTTCAGGCCCAGCACTTTCTCAAAGCGGGCCAGCTCGCGGCTGACCGTCGGCTGCGAGGTATGCAGCATCTGCGCGGCTTCGGTGAGGTTGCCGGTGGTCATCACCGCATGGAAAATCTCGATATGACGTAGGTTAACGGCGGGCATAGGGCACCTGATGGCTGAGCGTTATCCATATCATTTTTGCATAGACTCACGATAAAACGATATTTTTTATTCTCTTCAGGCTGTGGCGTAATGACAAAAACACAGCTTTACGGAGACTACCATGCCGCGCCCGCTCAACCAGACCGATACCGATTTAAACGCCGATAACCTGCTGCGCCTGCCTGCCGAATTTGGCTGCCCGGTGTGGGTCTACGACGCGCAGATTGTCCGCGAGAAGATCGCCGCGCTGCATCAGTTTGACGTGGTGCGCTTTGCGCAGAAGGCCTGCTCCAATATTCACATCCTGCGCCTGATGCGCGAGCAGGGCGTCAAGGTTGACTCCGTATCGCTGGGTGAAATCGAGCGCGCGCTGGCGGCCGGGTTTGATCCACAGGCCGACAGCGACGCGATCGTCTTTACCGCCGACCTGATTGACGACGCCACGCTGGCGCGCGTGCACGAGCTGCAGATTCCGGTCAACGCCGGCTCGGTGGATATGCTGGAACAGCTTGGTCAGGTTTCCCCTGGCCATCGCGTCTGGCTGCGCATTAATCCGGGCTTTGGTCACGGTCACAGCCAGAAAACCAACACCGGGGGCGAAAACAGCAAGCACGGGATCTGGTATGCCGATATGCCCGCCGCCCTTGAGGTATTGCAGCGCTATAACCTGAAGCTGGTGGGGATCCACATGCACATCGGTTCCGGCGTTGATTACGGACATCTTGAGCAGGTCTGCGGCGCGATGGTGCGCCAGGTTATCGACTTTGGTCAGGATCTGGAGGCGATCTCCGCCGGTGGCGGTCTCTCGATCCCCTACCGCGAAGGGGAAGAGGCGATCGACACGGATCACTATTACGGGCTGTGGAGCGCCGCGCGCGACAGCATCGCCGCCCATCTGGGCCATCCGGTGAAGCTGGAAATTGAGCCGGGTCGATTCCTGGTTGCCGAAGCCGGGGTGCTGGTGGCGCAGGTGCGTAGCGTGAAGGAGATGGGAAGCCGTCACTTTGTACTGATTGATGCAGGCTTCAACGACCTGATGCGCCCGTCCATGTACGGCAGCTATCACCATATTACGGCGCTGGCCGCCGATGGCCGCGATCTGGTCAACGCGCCGCGCATCGAGACCGTGGTTGCCGGCCCGCTGTGTGAATCCGGTGACGTCTTTACCCAGCAGGAGGGCGGCAAAGTGGAGACCCGTTCGCTGCCCGAGGTGAAGCCAGGAGATTACCTGGTGCTGCACGATACCGGCGCGTACGGCGCGTCGATGTCGTCAAACTACAACAGCCGCCCGCTGCTGCCGGAAGTGCTGTTTGATAATGGCGCGGCGCGGCTGATTCGCCGTCGCCAGACCATTCAGGAGCTGCTGGCCTTAGAGCTGGTCTGATTAAACCAGGGGCCCGTTGTCACGGAGTCGCGCAACACCAGCGTGCCGGTGAACGGCGGGATGGCCTCTACCGGCTGGTTTTTTGCCAGCCGGATCGCCTGGTCGATGGCCGTGACGATCATGCTGTCGATCGGCAAATACACCGACGACAGCGCCGGCTCCAGCCACTTCGCGCTGGGGGCGTCGTCAAAGCCAAACAGCGAAATATCCTGCGGGATCTTAAGCCCGGCCTGGTGTAATGCTTTGGAGGCGCCAAGCGCCATATCATCGTTACAGGCAAACAGGGCGCTGAACGGCGTTTTCTCTGCAATCAGCTCTTTGCACAGCTCGTAGCCCCGCGTCATTCCTGCATCGCCGTATTTAATCCGCCGCTCGTCCAGGCGAATGCCGTGCTTCTCCAGCGCCTTCCGGTAGCCCATCAGCCGCGCCTTGCCCGTCGGGGTGTGGATCGGAACGGTGATACAGGCGATCTCCCGGTGGCCCTGGCCTATCAGGTAATCCACCGCCTTGAAGGCCGCATCCTGCTGTTCGAAGAAGACGCAGCGGTCTGCCGCCTGGCTCACTTCACGGTTGATGATCACCAGCGGCGTCTGCACGCTGTCGATCAGCTTCAGGATCGTCTTTTCACTCATGTAGCGGGTGTACAGCACGATGGCGTCGCACTTGCGGTCGGCGAGCATCTGCACCGCCTGTTCTTCCTGTTCGGGCGCATCGTGGCCGTCGGTGACGATCAGCTGTTTTCCGTGCGTTTCGGTCTGCCGCGACGCCTGCTGAAGCAGCCGGCCAAAGTAAAAACCGTCAAAGGTCGAGACCACCAGACCAATGCTGTTGCTGGTCTGGTTAGCCAGCGAGCGGGCGAGAAAGTTCGGACGATAGCCCAGCTCCTCCATCGCACGGAATACCTGCTGACGCGTACTCTCTTTAACCTGACCCGTGCCGTTCAGCACGCGCGAAACAGTGGCCTTCGACACGCCCGCACGCAGTGAGACATCCAGCATTGTTGCCATTCGAAATTCCTGCTTCCACGTAATGGTGTGCAGTTTAACACAGACCATCCGGCGCATAAGCGACGCGGGGCAGGCAAAACCCCATAACGATCACGCTTTTCGGTAACGATCCGCGCCTGCGGGATAAACGTCTGCAATTGGTATACCAAAATGGTGATAAATCACTATCTGGGATACCTGTGGCGTCGTTGGGAGCTTAATCACAGAACAAAGCGCCTACGGAAGCTATTTTTGGCATACCAATAGTATCCGGCTGTACTCCTTATCCGATAAAAGCCCTTTTACTGAGGTATCACCCTATGGCATTTCAGGAAAAACTGATCGACGCTCTGGGCAGTTTTGCCACCACGTTCAACAGCTATCGCTACATTATGGCGATCAAGTCTGCGTTTATTACCTTAATGCCGGTCATCATTGTGGGGGCATTCTCGGTACTGATCTCCAATATGGTGCTGGATCCGAAAAACGGCCTGGCGAGCTTCGAATTCCTGTCGTTTCTCGCGGCGCTAAAGCCGATCACCAGCGCGCTCAACTACGCTACCCTGAACTTCCTCAACATCGGCGCGGTGTTTTTAATTGGCATTGAGCTTGGGCGCATCAACGGCATTAAGTCCCTGTTTCCCGGCCTGCTGGCGGTGATCTGCTTTATCTGCGTAACGCCAACGACGGTAGAAATGCTGGTGGACGGCGAGATGCACGTGGTGAAAGACGTGCTGCTGCGCCAGTTCTCGGATACCCGCAGCCTGTTCCTCGGCATGTTTATCGCCATCCTGTCGGTGGAGATCTACTGCTGGCTGGAAAACCGTAACGGCCTGGAGATCAGGATGCCGGACACCGTGCCGCCGAACGTCGCCGCATCGTTCTCCGCCCTGATCCCGGCGATTATCACCACCACCGCCATTGCCACCTTCGGCTTCGTGTTCCATCAAATTACCGGTATGTACCTCTACGACGCGGTGTACCAGGTGGTGCAACAGCCGCTGGAGCGCGTGGTGCAGAGCCTGCCGGGGATCCTGCTGCTGATGTTTGTCGCCCAGCTGTTCTGGGTGATCGGCATTCACGGCAACCAGATGATCAAGCCGATCCGCGAGCCGCTGCTGCTGGGAGCCATTACCGTCAACATGAGCGCGTTCGAGCAGGGCAAAGAGGTGCCGAACATCATCACCATGCCGTTCTGGGACGTCTATATGAGCATCGGCGGCTCCGGCCTCACCATCGGCCTGCTGATTGCGGTCATGATTGCCACCAAACGTAAGGAGATGAAGGAGATCGCCAGGCTGTCCATCGGCCCAGGCATTTTTAACATCAACGAGCCGGTGATCTTCGGTATGCCAATCATGCTCAACCCGATCCTCGCCATTCCGTTCATCATCACGCCGCTGGTGACGGGATCTATCGGTTACTTTGCCACCGTGACCGGATTCGCCGGGAAAGCCGTGGTGATGGTGCCCTGGACCACGCCGCCGCTGATCAACGCCTGGCTGTCCACCGCGGGCTCCATGGGCGCGGTAGTCACCCAGCTTATCTGCATCGTGACCGCGGTCCTTATCTATCTGCCGTTTGTGAAGATCGCCTCACGCCGGGCAGAGCAGGCCGCGCTGCAACAAGCCACCGATAACGCATGAGGATGTGATGAGTACAAAACAGATAGCTATACCGCAGGATTTTATGCTGGGCGCGGCGGCATCGGCCTGGCAGACCGAGGGCTGGAGCGGCAAAAAGCCGGGGCAGGATTCGTGGATCGATCTCTGGTACAAAAACGATCGTCACGTCTGGCACAACGGCTACGGTCCGGCGGTGGCAACCGATTTTATCAACCGCTTTCGCGAAGACGTGGCGCTGATGAAGCAGGCGGGGCTGACGCACTACCGGACCTCAATTAACTGGTCGCGCTTTTTGACCGACTACGAAAACGCGACGGTAGACGAAGAGTACGCCGCGTATTACGACGCGCTGTTCGATGAAATGCACCGCCAGGGCATTGAGCCAATGATCTGCCTGGAGCACTACGAACTGCCTGGCGTGCTGCTGGAGAGCTACGGCGGCTGGGCGTCAAAGCACGTCGTCGACCTGTTTGTCCGCTATGCGGAAAAGGTGCTGGAGCGCTATCACCGGAAAGTCACCCGCTGGTTTACCTTCAACGAGCCGATTGTCGTCCAGACGCGGGTCTACCTCGACGCGCTGCGCTGGCCGTACGAGCAGAACACCGGCACCTGGATGCAGTGGAATCACCATAAGGTGCTGGCGACGGCCAAGGTCGTGAAGCTGTTTCGCGAGAAGGGGTATAGCGGCTCGGTGGGCTGTATCCTCAACCCGGAGGTGACCTATCCGCGTTCCCGCGCGCCGCATGACGTTCGGGCGGCGGAAATGTACGATCTGTTCTACAACCGGGTCTTTCTCGATCCGCTGGTGCACGGGCGCTATCCCGCAGAGCTTTTTACCCTGCTGGAGCAGCATCAGGTGCCGTGGGACTATACCGCCGACGAGCTGGCGCTGATTGCCAACAACACCGTCGACGAGCTGGGCATCAACCTTTATTACCCGCACCGCGTTAAAGCGCCGTCCCGCGCCTGGCATCCGGAGACGCCGTTCCACCCGGCGTACTACTACGAGCCGTTCGAGCCGCCCGGACGGCGGATGAACGCCTCCCGCGGCTGGGAGATCTATCCGCGCATCATTTACGACATGGCGATGCGGATCAAAAACGACTATCGCAACATCGACTGGTTTGTGGCGGAAAGCGGAATGGGCGTGGAGAACGAAGCGCAGTTCCGCAATCGAGACGGCGTTATTGATGACGGCTACCGCATCGCGTTTATCGGTGAACATCTCTACTACGCGCTGCTGGCGCGGGAGGAGGGGGCGAACTGTCGCGGCTATATGCTCTGGGCCTTCACGGATAACGTCTCGCCGATGAACGCGTTTAAAAACCGCTACGGGCTGATTGAGATCGACCTTGAGAACCATCGCGCCCGGCGGGCAAAAAAATCGGCGTCCTGGTTCCGTCAGCTGCGCGATGAGCGCGTGCTTACGCTCAGGGTTGACGATGAATGGAAGTAAGCCTTCTGGTAAAATAGCGCACAAACTGGCCGGGAGGACGCCCGGCCCGCGCATTAACTGAAAAACACAGGTGAAAACGTGGATAAGGCTGTCATCCTGCCGGAAAAAAAACAGTACCAGGAAATTGGCGAGGATCTGCGGGCGCAAATTATCCAGGGGCATTATCCCGTTGGATCGCGCCTGCCGCCGGAGCGCAATATTGCCGAAACCTATGGCGTCAGCCGCACCATCGTGCGCGAGGCGCTGCTGATGCTTGAGCTTCAGGGGACGGTAGATATTCGCCAGGGGTCTGGCGTTTACGTGATGCGTATCCCGGAGGAGCACGAAAACGAGGAAGAGCGTTTTCTGAACAGCGACGTCGGTCCGTTTGAAATTCTCCAGGCGCGCCAGCTGCTCGAAAGCAACATTGCTGCCTTTGCCGCAAAAATGGCGACGCGCGCCGACATTGATAACCTGCGCCGCATCATCGAGCAGGAGCAGCGGGCGATTGCCACCGACGACCGCAGCCAGGACAACAACAAGATGTTTCACCTGGTGCTGGCGGGAGCCACGCAAAACCAGATGCTGCTGGCGACCGTGGAGAGCGTCTGGCACCACATGGACAGCAGCCCGCTGTGGCAGCAGTTTAACGGACACATCGCCAGCCGCGCCTGGCGCCTGAAGTGGCTCGGCGACAGGCAAACCATCCTTGCCGCGCTCCGCCGCCGCGACGTGATGGGCGCCTGGCAGGCGATGTTCCAGCATCTAGAAAATGTCAAAAAGAGCCTGCTTGAGCTGTCGGACGAAGACGCGCCGGATTTTGACGGCTTTCTCTTCGAATCGGTACCCATTTTCCAGGGGAAGCTGGTGTGACTATTCTGCCGCTTTACGCTGCGCCGCAGTTCACGGAGCAGGTTATCGACTGGATATGGGCCGCCTTTGGCGAGGGGCTGCCGCGAGGGTTTTTCCAGAGCATTGTTGAGCACAGCAGGACGCCGGGCGCGCTACCTCTCACCTTTATTGCGGTTGAAAACAACCGCCTGCTTGGCACCGTTGGGCTGTGGCGTTGCGATTTGATCTCCCGGCAGGATCTTTACCCGTGGCTGGCCGCGCTGTATGTCGATGAGGCCGCCCGGGGAAAAGGGCTGGCGGGAAAGCTTCAGGAACACGTCATTGGCTATGCCCGATGCGCCGGGTATCAGGAGCTTCATCTCTGGTCCGCCTGCCGCGACTTCTACGAACGTTACGGCTGGCATTACATCGGCGATGCGCTGGAATACCCGGACAAAACCGTCCATCTCTATCGCTATTCGCTCGATGCGTCCGCGGGCGGCACCACCGAGTGACGGCGCACCAGGGTCGGGCTGAACAGATGCGTAATGTCCGGTGGCGGGCGATGCTCGGCCAGCGCTAACGCCAGCTCCGCCGCCTGCGTTGCCATGGTCACAATCGGATAGCGAACGGTGGTCAGGCGAGGGCGAACGTAGCGGGACACCAGCACATCATCAAAGCCAATCAGCGAAATTTCTGCCGGAACGTCTATCCCGTTGTCATTTAGCACGCCCATCGCGCCTGCGGCCATGGAATCGTTATAGCTGGCAACGGCGGTGAAATTTCGCCCGCGGCCCAGCAGCTCCGTCATCGCCTGCTCGCCGCCGCTCTCATCGGGTTCACCGTAGGCCACAAGACGATCGTTGCACGGCAAACCGGCCTCGCGCAGCGCGTCATAATAGCCCTGAAGGCGATCTTCCGCATCGGAGATCGGGTGGTTCGAGCACAGATAGCCGATTCGGGTATGGCCCTGCTGGATAAGATGGCGGGTGGCGAGCCATGCGCCGTAACGGTCGTCGAGCGCCACGCAGCGCGTTTCAAAACCGGGAATAATACGGTTGATAATCACCATTCCCGGCATTTGTTTCATCAGGTGAATCAGCTCGGCATCGGGGATCATTTTGGCATGAACCACCAGCGCTGCGCAGCGGTGGCGGATCAGCTGCTCGATGGCCTGGCGCTCTTTTTGTTCGTTGTGGTAGCCATTGCCAATCAGCAGAAAATTACCGGTGTGATACGAGACTTGCTCCACGGCTTTGACCATCGCGCCAAAAAAAGGATCGGACACGTCGCCCACCACCAGCCCGATGGTTTCCGTTGACTGCTGGGCGAGGGCGCGCGCGTTGGCGTTAGGGTGATAATTCAGGTTTTCCATGGCGTCCTGAACGGCCTGGCGTGATGCGTCGCTGGCTTTAGGAGAGTTGTTGATCACGCGGGAGACGGTCGCGACGGACACGCCGGCCAGACGAGCCACATCCTTAATTGTCGCCATTTAACACCTTCTTATTGGGGTAAGCGTTTACACACTACCTAGTGTTGCGGAAAAGCGGCGCGCATTCAAGGGGAGCGGTCTAGCGCAGTCCACAAACGTGACGCAGAACATCCCTCACCGTGTAATCGTTACACGGCCAGTCATGTCTGAATAATGACAGTCTGAACCTTTAGTTACACTTTGCCTCAGGCTGTTGCGATTGTCCGTTAGCGCCGAAGCACCGCGAATTGATAGAGTCGAGATCCCAGAGGTATTGATAGGTGGAATCAGCTTCGGTTGATTAACACGATTTACACCAGCCTGCGTTCTACGCAGGTTTTTTTTGCCTGTAAGTTCAACCTGTAACAGCAAAAGAGAATATTCACACCTGGTTGCACTTCGGCTCATTCCCTTGCGTTTTCCCGCTGGCGAAGCCCGCCGCCTGGAGCCACAATCAAGATCCCAGAGGTATTGATTGGTGAGAATTCTTAGTACGTTTTCGTACTCTTCTCTTGCACCAACCTGCGCGGATGCGCAGGTTTTTTTTCGTCTCTGCTTTTGCTATCGCTCCCTTACTACTTCTCGTGTAATCTGCCACCATTTATACCTTTCACACTGGCTGGCAAAGGGAGTTGAAATGCTTTTTGGGTTCTTCCGTACGCTGTTTCGTGTCCTGTTTCGCATCCGCGTAACGGGCGACGCGCAGGCACTCTATGGCGAGCGTGTTCTCATCACGCCGAATCACGTTTCGTTTCTTGATGGCGTACTGCTGGCGCTGTTTTTGCCCGTACGGCCCGTTTTCGCGGTATACAGCTCCATCAGTGAAAAATGGTACATGCGTTGGCTGAAGCCGCTCATTGACTTTGTGCCGCTGGATCCCACCAAACCGATGATGATTAAACATCTGGTGCGTCTGGTTGAGCAGGGGCGTCCGGTGGTCATTTTTCCTGAGGGACGGATTTCAGTGACGGGCTCGCTGATGAAAATTTACGACGGAGCCGGTTTTGTCGCGGCGAAGTCCCGGGCCACCGTCGTGCCGATGCGTATTGATGGCGCTGAGTTGACCAGGTTCAGCCGTCTGAAAGGGCTGGTGAAGCAGCGCCTGTTCCCAAAAATTACGCTGCATATTTTGCCGCCAACCTCACTGCCGATGCCCGAGGCACCCCGCGCGCGCGACCGTCGTAAAATCGCCGGTGAAATGCTGCACCAGATTATGATGGAAGCGCGCATGGCTGTTCGCCCGCGCGAAACGCTGTATGAATCGTTGTTGTCGGCCCAGTACCGCTATGGCGCAAAGAAAAACTGCATTGAAGATATCAACTTCACGCCGGATACCTACCGCAAGCTGCTGACCAAAACGCTGTTCGTCGGGCGTATTCTTGAAAAGTACAGCCAGCAGGGTGAAAAGATTGGCCTGATGCTGCCGAATGCCGCCATCAGCGCGGCGGTGATTTTCGGCGCCGTCTCCCGGGGCCGTATTCCGGCGATGATGAACTACACGGCGGGCGTGAAAGGGCTCTCCAGCGCGATTACCGCAGCACAGATCAACACCGTCTTTACCTCCCGCCAGTTCCTGGATAAGGGCAAACTGTGGCACCTGCCGGAGCAGCTTACGCAGGTGCGCTGGGTGTTCCTGGAAGATCTTAAAGCAGACGTTACCACCGCCGATAAGCTGTGGATTTTTGCGCACCTGCTGATGCCGCGTCTGGCGCAGGTGAAACAGCAGCCGGAAGATGATGCCATCATCCTCTTTACCTCAGGCTCGGAAGGTAACCCGAAAGGCGTGGTTCACAGCCACAAAAGCATTCTGGCTAACGTCGAACAGATTAAAACCATTGCCGACTTTACCGCCAGCGATCGCTTTATGTCGGCGCTGCCGCTGTTCCACTCGTTTGGTCTGACCGTCGGTCTCTTCACGCCGCTGCTGACCGGTGCCGAAGTGTTCCTCTACCCAAGCCCGCTGCACTACCGCATCGTGCCGGAGCTGGTCTATGACCGTAACTGTACCGTGCTGTTCGGTACGTCCACCTTCCTCGGTAACTACGCGCGCTTCGCCAACCCGTATGATTTCTTCCGGGTGCGCTACGTGGTAGCTGGGGCGGAAAAATTGCAGGACAGCACCCGTCAGATCTGGCAGGACAAGTTTGGCCTGCGCATTCTGGAAGGCTATGGCGTAACCGAATGTGCGCCGGTGGTATCGATCAACGTACCGATGGCGGCAAAACCGGGTACGGTAGGCCGCATTCTGCCGGGGCTGGACGCGCGCCTGCTGGCGGTGCCGGGCATTGAGGACGGCGGTCGCCTGCAGCTTAAAGGGCCGAACGTCATGAACGGCTATCTGCGTGTGGAAAACCCGGGCGTGCTCGAAGCGCCGACGGCCGAGAACGTCAATGGCGAGACTGAAACGGGCTGGTACGACACGGGTGATATTGTTCGCTTCGACGAACAGGGCTTTGTACAGATCCAGGGGCGCGCAAAACGCTTCGCCAAGATTGCCGGTGAAATGGTCTCTCTTGAAATGGTGGAAACGCTGGCGACCGCGGTCTCTGCCGAAAAAATGCACGCGACCGTGGTGAAGAGCGATGCCAGCAAGGGCGAGGCGCTGGTGCTCTTTACCACCGACGGCGAGCTGAAGCGTGACGCGCTGCTTAAGTACGCCCGCGAACACGGTATTCCCGAACTGGCGGTACCGCGCGATATTCGTTACCTCAAACAGCTTCCGGTGCTGGGCAGCGGTAAACCCGATTTCGTGACCCTTAAGGGCATGGTTGAAGAGGCGGAACAGCAAAATGCGTGAGTCAGTACACACTAACACTTCTATCTGGTCGAAAGGCATGATGGCGGTTATTGCCGCCCAGTTCCTGTCCGCGTTCGGCGACAACGCGCTGCTGTTTGCCACGCTGGCGCTGCTGAAGGCTGAGTTTTATCCCGACTGGAGCCAGCCGATCCTGCAGATGGTGTTTGTGGGTGCTTACATCGTATTTGCGCCGTTTGTCGGTCAGGTGGCGGATAGCTTCCCGAAAGGCCGGGTAATGATGTTTGCCAACAGCCTAAAGCTGCTGGGGGCGGCAAGTATCTGCTTCGGTATCAACCCGTTTGTCGGCTACACGCTGGTGGGCATTGGCGCGGCGGCCTACTCGCCGGCGAAATACGGCATTCTGGGTGAGCTGACCACCGGCGATAAGCTGGTGAAGGCCAACGGCCTGATGGAGTCCTCCACCATTGCGGCGATTCTGCTGGGATCGGTGGCGGGAGGCGTGCTGGCAGACTGGCATGTACTTGCCGCGCTGGGCATCTGTGCCCTGATGTACGGTGGCGCGGTGATCGCCAACCTGTTTATCCCCAGGCTGGCGGTGGCGCGTCCCGGGCAATCCTGGCGCTTCGGGCCTATGACCGGCAGCTTCTTCACTGCCTGCCGCGTGCTGTGGCGTAACGGTGAAACGCGCTTCTCGCTGATGGGCACCAGCATGTTCTGGGGGGCCGGCGTCACGCTGCGTTTCCTGCTGGTGCTGTGGGTCCCGGTTGCGCTGGGCATTACCGATAACGCCACGCCAACTTACCTGAATGCCATGGTCGCCGTCGGGATTGTTGTCGGGGCAGGGGCAGCGGCGAAGCTGGTCACCCTTGAAACCGTCGCGCGCTGCATGCCTGCGGGGATCCTCATCGGCGCTGGCGTTCTCTTCTTCTCCCTGCAACATGCCCTGTTGCCTGGCTATGCCCTGCTGTTACTGATCGGCATCCTGGGCGGCTTCTTTGTGGTGCCGCTGAATGCGCTCTTGCAGGAGCGCGGCAAGCAGACCGTTGGGGCGGGCAACGCCATTGCGGTGCAAAACCTCGGGGAAAACATGGCGATGCTGCTGATGCTCGGCGTTTACTCGCTGGCGGTAAAAGCGGGCGCACCGGTAGTGGCCATTGGCGTGGGGTTTGGCGCGCTGTTTGCGCTGGCGATCGCGGGGCTGTGGGTCTGGCAGCGCCGCCGCTGATCTGTGCGGTCTGATGCCCTCGACCAGACCCTCTCCCGCCGGGAGAGGGTGAAAACACAACAAACGGCAACGCGCGTTGCCGATGCTTTTATTACGGTGCCGGGTAGGTATAAACCTGATGCACCGCTTCAATCTCCGCCAACACCTCCTCGCTGAGGGTCAGGTGGAAACTCTCAATATTGGTTTTCAGCTGCTCCATGGTCGTCGCGCCCAGCAGGGTGCTGGCGACAAACGGCTGACGACGCACGAAGGCCAGTGCCATCTGCGCCGGATCGAGCCCGTGGCGCTTCGCGATATCCACATAGGCCGCAACGGCTTTTTGCGTCTGCTCGCCGCTGTAACGGGTGAAGCGGCTGAAAAGCGTGTTTCGCGCGCCGGCGGGCTTCGCGCCGTTCAGGTATTTCCCCGTCAGGGTACCGAAGCCCAGGCAGGAATAGGCCAGCAGTTCCACCTCTTCGTACTGCGTCACTTCCGCCAGGCCCACTTCATAGCTGCGGTTCAGCAGGCTATAAGGGTTCTGAATGGTGACGATGCGCGGCAGGTCGTGCTTATCGGCCAGATGCAGGTAGCGCATCACGCCAAACGCCGTTTCGTTGGAAACCCCGATATAGCGGATCTTACCCGCGCGCTGGCACTCCGCGAGCGCCTCCAGCGTTTCCAGCAGGGTTACGGCCGGAGCACTTTCGTTCCAGGCGTAGCCGAGCTTGCCGAAGCAGTTCGTCGGACGCTGCGGCCAGTGCACCTGATACAGATCGAGATAGTCGGTTTGCAGGCGCTTAAGGCTTGCATCCAGCGCGTCACGGATATTCTTGCGATCGAGGATCTGGTTAGGGCGGATCCCGGCATCGTTATTGCGGGAAGGGCCGCTAACCTTGGAGGCGATAACCAGCTTTTCGCGATTGCCGTGTTTCGCCAGCCAGTTGCCAACGTACGTTTCGGTAAGGCCCTGCGTTTCCGGGCGTGGAGGAACAGGGTACATCTCCGCCACGTCAATCAGGTTAATGCCCTGGCTGACCGCGTAATCAAGTTGTGCATGGGCATCGGCTTCGCTGTTTTGTTCACCAAATGTCATCGTGCCCAGCCCCAGTTGGCTGATCTCCAGAGCGCTGTGGGGGATACGGTGATAATGCATAGCCGGTTTCCTTTAAAGATATACAGACCGCGTCAGGAACCTCCCGACAAAGGAATATAAACATGGCAGAGGGAAGGCAAAAGGGGAAGGAAAAAATCAAAAAGGCCAGCAAGCCACTGACCTTTATCGGTTTATCGTTCGATAATCTGGGATACTTCGTCGCGATTGATTTGCATTTGATTGCCTTCCCGATCGCGGTAACTCACAAGGCCGGTATCGTCGTCGACTTCGGGTTTGCCATCGGTCAGGATCATGCGGCCATCCTTGGTTGACATGACATAGTCGCTGCTACAACCCGATACCGCAAACGCTAAACCGACTGCTGAGATAATTACTGCCCATTTTTTCATCGTTCTCGTCCTCACCTGGCTCGTATCAAATCATAGTGTAGTAATAACCTGATATTACGACAGGTGAAAGGGGGGAAATCTTAAAAAGCGGGAGATTATGTTAGCCGGAGCGCATAATTGGTAAAAAACTATGTTTTCAACAGGAAATGGCGTGCCAGCAGTGCTCCGGTGAAGTTCTTTTTAAGATAGAAGCCGCGCGGCAGCGTCAGGATCGGTTCGCCACGTGCGCCAACCGCTTCAGTGAGCGCTTTGCTGTTGGCGGCCTTCGGGCGCAGTTGCAGCACCTCACCATGCCGGGCGGTGATCCGCTCCACCTGTCCCAGCACGATCATGTCCATCAGCTCCTCCCAGTCCTGGGAAAGCTGCCTCTCTTCTTCTTCGTCAGGGCTCCAGAGCAGCGGAGCGCCAACGCGACGCTCTGCCAGCGGGATCTGCCTGTCGCCCTCAACGGGTACCCACAGCACCCGCTTCAGCTTATGCCTGACGTGGCTGGTTTCCCATGTCACCCCGCTGTTACCCGTTAGCGGCGCAACGCAGACGAAGGTGGTTTCCAGCGGCCTGCCCTGAGCGTCAATGGGGATAGTTTTCAGTTCAACGCCCAGCACCGCAAAATCTTGCTCGGGCTTACTGCCCGCGCTTGCGCCCAGCCAGCGTTCCAGCAGCACGCCGATCCAGCCCTTATCGCGCTTCAGGTCGTTAGGTATCGTCAGCCCCGCCATCACCGCCAGCTCGCCCAGCGTATAGCCAGCCAGACGCTGCGCCTGCTGGAGCAGCTGGGCTTCACTGACGGGGGCACTGGGCAATGGGGCGAGCGAATGCATGTTAACAACCTTTTTGATTAAAAAATGAGCTGATATTTTATCCCTTGTGGATAGAGTTTACCTTTTTCTGAGTAAATATTCCATGTGGATGATTTTAATAATAATTTTCAGCGCTGAAAGCGTCAGGATACGGCTAAAAAATGGGTTGTTCAATTCTGGTCACTGACAATAAACAGGATCTTACACCATGTTATCCACAGAAAAATGGGATAACTGGGAATAACCCTCACTACTGTTTCAATTTACAGCCTTGACGTGCGATGAAAATCGAATTTTCACACAAATTGTGCCTAACTTATTGGCACAATCTGTGGATAAAACCGACGCTGTTCGATCTTTCATCAGTACGGGGATCTTTGATGTGACGATCGTCACGTTAATCACCTTTTCTCCCTTTTGTATGCTATCAATATTATGAAATTAAACGGATTTTTAAAAATGGCTGGCGGAGGGGATAAGGTGGTCTGAAAGGTTGTTCATCGGTAATTCCGTACTTCTTCACAACTATATCCACAGAAAAGGTGAATAAAAATGGTCTCGATCGCCTCTATCTGTTTATAACTCCCCACAAAATTGTGAGTTATTCAATTGTTATTAGGCTGCAGGCCTGTAAGAGAGTGGTTTACCGCCTCCCTGTAGTGTGAAACAATCATTCATATATCAGATTTAGTTTGGGGTAGTCCGGTGATTGATGACGATGGCTACCGCCCAAACGTAGGAATAGTAATTTGTAATCGTCAGGGCCAGGTGATGTGGGCCCGGCGATATGGTCAGCACTCCTGGCAGTTCCCGCAAGGCGGGATCAACCCAGGAGAGTCCCCAGAACAAGCGATGTACCGGGAGCTGTTTGAAGAGGTTGGTTTAAGCCGGAAAGATGTTCGCATCCTGGCGTCGACCCGCAACTGGTTGCGTTACAAGTTACCGAAACGTTTGGTGCGTTGGGACACAAAGCCGGTTTGTATCGGCCAGAAACAGAAGTGGTTTCTTTTGCAGTTGGTGGGCAACGATTCAGATATCAATATGCAAACCAGCAGCACGCCGGAGTTCGATGGCTGGCGCTGGGTAAGCTACTGGTATCCTGTTCGTCAGGTCGTGTCATTTAAGCGCGATGTTTACCGTAGGGTGATGAAAGAGTTCGCAAGTGCTGTTATGCAGCTTCAGGAGACGCCTCCTAAGCCGCAGAGCGCACCTGCCTGGCGACGTAAAAGAGGTTAAGCTACGCAAATCATGCTCACCCGCTTGCGAGAAATAGTTGAAAAGGTTGCCAGCGCGCCTCGCCTCAACGAGGCGCTAAACATTCTGGTAACGGACATCTGTCTTGCGATGGAAACCGAGGTCTGTTCGGTCTATCTGGCCGACCATGACCGACGGTGCTACTACCTGATGGCGACCCGGGGATTAAAAAAACCGCGGGGCCGTACCGTCACGCTTGCGTTCGATGAAGGTATTGTTGGGCTGGTCGGGCGACTGGCCGAGCCAATCAACCTTGCTGACGCGCAAAAACACCCCAGCTTTAAATATATCCCCTCCGTAAAAGAAGAGCGCTTCCGCGCTTTCCTCGGGGTGCCGATTATTCAGCGCCGCCAGCTGCTTGGTGTGCTCGTTGTCCAGCAGCGCGAGCTGCGTCAGTATGATGAAAGCGAAGAATCCTTCCTCGTCACGCTGGCAACGCAGATGGCCGCAATCCTCTCTCAGTCTCAGCTCGCCGCGCTATTTGGTCAGTATCGTCATACGCGTATCCGCGCGCTTCCGGCCTCGCCGGGCGTCGCCATTGCCGAAGGCTGGATGGACGCCACGCTGCCGCTGATGGAGCAGGTATACGAAGCCTCGACGCTTGATGAAGCACTCGAGCGCGAACGGCTTACCGCCGCGCTGGAAGAGGCGGCGAATGAGTTTCGTCGCTACAGCAAACGCTTTGCCGCAGGCGCGCAAAAAGAGACGGCGGCCATTTTCGATCTTTATTCGCACCTGCTGTCCGATGCGCGCTTACGACGGGAGCTGTTCGCCGAGGTCGATAAAGGCGCGGTGGCTGAGTGGGCGGTGAAAAAGGTCATTGAAAAATTTGCCGAGCAGTTTGCGGTCCTGAAGGATGGTTACCTGAAAGAGCGCGCCGGCGATCTGCGCGCGCTTGGGCAGCGTCTGTTGTTCCACCTCGATGATACCATTCAGGGTGCAAACGCCTGGCCGAACCGGTTTGTGCTGGTGGCGGACGAGCTCTCGGCGACGACGCTGGCAGAATTACCGCAGGACAGGCTGGCGGGCGTAGTGGTGCGCGATGGTGCCGCTAACTCCCATGCCGCCATTATGGTGCGCGCGCTCGGTATCCCGACCGTGATGGGCGCGGACATTCAGCCCTCCGTGCTGCACCGGCGCACGCTGGTGGTGGACGGATATCGCGGTGAATTGCTGGTGGATCCTGAGCCGGTTCTCCTCCAGGAGTACCAGCGTCTCATTAGCGAAGAGAATGAATTAAGCAAGCTGGCGGAAGATGACGTCAACCTGCCCGCGCAGCTGAAAAGCGGTGAGCGGGTGAAGGTGATGCTCAATGCGGGCTTAAGCCCCGAGCACGAAGAAAAGCTCGGCAGCCGCATCGATGGCATTGGTCTGTACCGTACCGAAATCCCCTTCATGCTGCAAAGCGGCTTCCCGTCGGAAGAGGAGCAGGTCGCGCAGTATCAGGGCATGCTGCAGATGTTTAACGATAAGCCCGTTACGCTGCGTACCCTGGACGTCGGCGCGGATAAACAGCTGCCCTATATGCCCATCAGCGAAGAGAACCCCTGCCTTGGCTGGCGCGGGATCCGCATTACGCTCGACCAGCCGGAAATCTTCCTGATTCAGGTCCGGGCAATGATGCGCGCCAATGCGGCCACCGGGAACCTCAGCATTTTGCTGCCGATGGTCACCAGCATTGACGAAATCGACGAGGCGCGGCGGCTGATTGAACGAGCAGGACGCGAAGTGGAAGAGATGATCGGCTATGCGATCCCTAAACCACGTATCGGCGTGATGCTTGAAGTGCCCTCGATGGTCTTTATGCTGCCGCAGCTGGCGACCCGCGTTGATTTTATCTCCGTCGGCACCAACGATTTAACGCAATACATTCTGGCGGTAGATCGCAACAACACCCGCGTCGCCAGCATTTACGACAGCCTGCATCCGGCGATGCTTCGTGCCCTGGCGATGATAGCCCGTGAAGCCGAGCAGCATAATATCGATTTGCGCCTGTGCGGTGAAATGGCCGGCGATCCGATGTGCGTGGCGATCCTGATTGGCCTTGGCTTCCGTCACCTGTCCATGAACGGGCGTTCCGTTGCGCGCGTGAAATACCTGCTGCGTCATATCGCACATGACGATGCGCGCGAGCTGGCCGCGCGTAGCCTTGAAGCACAGCTTGCCGCCGAGGTGCGCCATCAGGTGGCTGCGTTTATGGAACGACGCGGCATGGGCGGACTGATCCGCGGCGGCCGCTAAACCCTCTTATCCCTCCTGTTGAATAAGAGAGACGGGGGAGGGCATCAGTATGCACCATTCCATATACACATCTTTTACATCTCAGGCGCATCCTCCGCGCCTGCCTTATGCTATTATTCGCAACTTTGGAGCACCTGCCACTGGCGGGAATGCAATTCAGCCGCTGTCCACTTTCAGCGGAATAACAACATCTTGTGGTGACAGATGAACAGTGGTTATCTGCATTTTCCGGAATTCGATCCGGTTATTTTCTCAATTGGTCCCGTAGCGCTTCACTGGTACGGTCTGATGTACCTGGTGGGCTTTGTCTTTGCCATGTGGCTTGCTGGCCGTCGCGCCAGTCGTCCGGGCAGCGGCTGGACGAAGAACGAAGTGGAAAACCTGCTTTATGCTGGCTTCCTCGGCGTGTTCCTGGGCGGGCGCATCGGCTATGTCCTGTTCTATAACTTCCCGGTATTCCTGAACGATCCGCTCTATCTGTTCCGCGTCTGGGACGGCGGCATGTCCTTCCACGGCGGGCTGATTGGTGTGATCCTGGTGATGGTGATCTTCGCCAAACGCACCAAACGTAACTTCTTCCAGGTGGCTGATTTTATTGCGCCGTTAATCCCGTTTGGCCTGGGCGCAGGGCGCCTGGGCAACTTCATCAACGGGGAACTGTGGGGTCGCGTCGATCCGAGCGTGCCGTTTACCATGCTGTTCCCGGGCTCCCGCGCAGAGGATATCGCGCTGCTGCCTTCGCATCCTGAGTGGCAGTCCATTTTCGATACCTACGGCGTTCTGCCGCGCCATATGTCCCAGCTTTACGAGCTGGCGCTGGAAGGCGTGGTGCTGTTTATCATCCTGAATCTGTACATCCGCAAACCGCGCCCAATGGGGGCCGTCTCCGGTCTGTTCCTGATTGGCTACGGCGCGTTTCGTATCATCGTCGAGTTCTTCCGCCAGCCGGATGCACAGTTTACCGGCGAATGGGTACAGTACATCAGCATGGGGCAGATCCTCTCCATTCCGATGATTGTCGCGGGTGCCATTATGATGATCTGGGCGTATCGCCGTCGTCCACAGCAACAACTTTCCTGAGGAATCATGAAACAGTATCTTGAATTGATGAAAAAAGTGCTCGACGAGGGCACGCCGAAAAACGACCGCACCGGCACCGGGACGCTCTCCATTTTTGGCCACCAGATGCGCTTCAATCTGCAGGAAGGCTTTCCTCTGGTGACGACGAAGCGCTGCCACCTGCGCTCGATCATTCATGAACTGCTCTGGTTCCTGCAAGGCGATACCAACGTTGCTTATCTGCATGAAAATAATGTCTCAATCTGGGACGAATGGGCAGATGAGAACGGCGACCTGGGGCCGGTTTACGGCAAGCAATGGCGCGCGTGGCCTACGCCAGACGGTCGCCATATCGACCAGATCACCACGGTAATGAACCAGCTGAAAAATGACCCTGACTCGCGCCGTATCATCGTTTCGGCCTGGAACGTCGGTGAGCTGGATAAAATGGCGCTGGCCCCGTGCCACGCCTTCTTCCAGTTCTACGTGGCGGACGGCAAGCTCTCCTGCCAGCTTTATCAGCGTTCCTGCGACGTGTTCCTCGGCCTGCCGTTTAACATCGCCAGCTACGCGCTGTTAGTGCACATGATGGCCCAGCAGTGCGATCTTGAAGTGGGCGATTTTGTCTGGACGGGCGGGGATACTCACCTCTACAGCAACCATATGGAACAGACGCATCTCCAGCTGACGCGCGAACCGCGCGCGCTGCCGAAGCTGGTGATCAAACGTAAACCGGATTCGATCTTTGACTATCGTTTTGATGATTTCGAGATCGAGGGCTACGACCCGCATCCCGGTATCAAGGCACCTGTCGCCATCTGATACGGCAAATCCTGACACAACCGGCGCTCCCTGGCGCCGGTTTTTTTTTGCGCCCGTTGCGTTCTTCGAGCCTGTTTCCAGAGAATATGCAACGCGCTGCAACAGGCTAAATTCTCCGGAATGCGCCTCGTAACGCTATGGTTTGCCGCTCGCGCCTAAACGGGCATTCCGCCACACTCCCGTCATGAAAAATGAACATGGCTTTACGCTGATTGAAACCCTTATTGCCATCTCGCTGGTGGTGATCCTCAGCGCCACAGGGCTTTCCGGCTGGGACCGCTGGCAGCAGCGGCAGCGGCTCTGGCAAACCGCCTGTCAGGTGCGGGATTTCCTGGTGTTCCTGCGTAATGACGCTAACCGTCACAACCGCGAACATACGATCGCGCTTCAGAGTGACGGGGAAAACGCCTGCCTGGTCAGCTCTGCGGCTTCGGGGTGTGATAGCGCCAGCCCCTTTGCGATGAAGCCGCTGTGGCCCGGGATCGCGATGGGCGACATCACGCCATCGCTGGGATTTTACGGCTTAAGGGACACCGCGTGGGCCGGACATATACGGGTGGAGAGCCGTGCCGGTACGTGGTGGGTGATTGTCTCAAACGGCGGGCGTATCCGGCTGTGCAATGCCGCAGGAGAAGCTGGATGTCAGTAAATCAAAAAGGGTTCTCGCTCACGGAGGTGCTGATTGCAATGGCAATAGGCAGCATTCTGTTACTCAGCACGTCGCGTTTGCTGCCGGGGCTTCAGCGGAGCGTTTTGCTGCAATCCGGGCAGCTTGAACTGGAAGGTGAGGTCTGGCAGCGTCTGCTCGCGATCGGTAAACAGCTACAGAGAGCAGGCTACTGTGCCGGGCATTGCCAGGGGCAGGGAATGGCTCTCGGCAGGCAAGGGCAGTGTCTAATTGTGCGATGGGATGCCAACAGCAACGGCCAGTGGGATGCCACCGCGTCAGAAAATGACAGCACGGGGTATCGGCTTGAGGCCGGTTCGCTTGAAACGCTGCGGGGCGCGACATCCTGTGAGGGTAAGGGCTGGGATAAACTCACCGACCCTGAGCAGATCTTCATCGAGCAGTTCTGGGTCAGCAAATCCGACCATCCTGGCTTTGCACCGGTAATGACGCTTGAGTTGAGCGGCCGCAGCAAAGGTGCACTGACCGCGCCCTTTTCGGTCCGCTATAGCGTTACGGGGTTTAACCTGTGAGTCGCCAGAGGGGAATGGCGTCGCTGGCGCTGGTTCTGCTTATGCTGATGCTCGGCACGCTGATCCTCACCGGATTAAACCAGCAGCTGCAAACCTACAGCATGCTGGTAAGTGGCGAGAGCCATTTTGTCCGCCAGCAGGCTGCCGTGCAATCTGCCCTGGAGTGGGGACGGGTTCAGCGCTGGGCTTTGCAGCCGGAGGTGCAGTGCAGGCAGGTGCAGCGTGTGCGGGTTTGCTTACGGCGGTTTGACGAGCGCGTTTTGCTCATCGCCGGCAATGACGACCTGCTGCTGTGGCGAGGAGGAGAGGTGGCGGAAGGGCAGATACGGTTTTCTACCCACGGCTGGAGCGATTTCTGCCCGCTTAAGGAGAGTGCGCTATGTCAGTTACCCTGAGTAAGCAACAAGGATTTAGCATCGTGGAGGCTTTGCTGGCAATGATGCTGCTGGTTGTGGTTGTCACGGCATTGACCGGGTATTATCGCGCGCTGGCAACGCGGTTTACGGCGCTGAGCCAGTATCGCGAACTATGGCAGCATGCCTGGAATCAGTCGCAGCTCTCAACGTTGCCGCTTCCGCCCGGCTGGCAGGTCAGTCGGGGGCAGACAACGCAGTCCGGATGTGTCAGCATCACGGTCACACTTATTTCTCCTCTGGGGCGGCAGGGCGCGTTAACGCGTCTGCATTGCCCGGTTAGCCGGTAGTCGGGAGCGTTTATGCTAAGGGTTTACCACTCAAATCGTCTGGATGTGCTGGAAGCACTGATGGAGTATATCGTCGAGCAAGAGCGTCTTGACGATCCGTTTGAGCCAGAAATGGTGCTGGTGCAGAGCACCGGTATGGCGCAGTGGCTGCAAATGTCCCTTTCGCAGAAATTTGGCATTGCGGCGAATATCGACTTTCCGTTGCCCGCGAGCTTTATCTGGGAGATGTTTGTACGCGTGCTGCCGGATATCCCTGAGCAGAGCGCTTTCAACAAACAGAGCATGGCCTGGAAGCTGATGACGCTGCTCCCGGACATGCTGGAGCAGGATGAGTTTGCCATGCTGCGCCACTATCTGAATGACGACACCGACAAGCGCAAGCTTTTCCAGCTGGCCTCACGCACCGCCGACCTCTATGACCAGTATCTGGTTTACCGCGCGGAGTGGCTGATTCGCTGGGAAGCCGGTGAACTGGTGGATGGCTTGCCGGAAGCGCAAATCTGGCAGGCTCCGCTCTGGAAAGCGCTGGTTGAGCATACCGAAAAACTTGGTCAGCCTAAGTGGCACCGCGCTAATTTATACGATCGGTTTATCTCAATTCTTGAGAACACCCCGGAACGGCCCGCTCGCCTGCCGTCACGCGTGTTCATTTGCGGTATCTCCGCGCTGCCGCCGGTCTACCTGAACGCGCTAAAAGCGCTGGGTAACCATACTGATATCCATATTCTCTTTACCAACCCGTGTCGTCACTATTGGGGGGATATTCAGGATCCGCGCTGGCTTTCACGACTGGTCACCCGCCAGAGAAAGCGCCTCTTTGAAGAACGCGCCGTGCCCCTGTTTAAAGACAGCGAAAACGCGGCGCAGCTGTTTGATGAAGAGGGGATCCAGAACCTGCCGAACCCGCTGCTGGCCTCGTGGGGCAAGCTTGGGCGCGACTATATCTATCTGCTTTCGGAAATCACCTCCTCCGGTGAAGGCGATGTGGATGCGTTTGCGGACATAACGCCGGACAGCCTGCTGCACAACATTCAGCTCGATATCCTGGATTTAGAAAACCGTGCCGTTGCCGGGATCACCGCCGAGGAATTTGCCCGTAGCGATAAGAAGCGCAGGCTCAATCCCGACGATCGCAGTATCGCGATCCACGTATGCCACAGCCCCCAGCGTGAAGTTGAAATTCTGCACGATCGCCTGCTGGCTATGTTGCACGACGACCCAACCCTGACGCCGCGCGATATCGTAGTGATGGTGGCGGATATCGACAGCTACAGCCCGTTTATCCAGGCGGTATTTGGCAGCGCAACGGGCGATCGCTACCTGCCGTACGCGATCTCAGACCGCCGCGCCCGCCAGTCTCATCCGGCGCTGCAGGCCTTTATCAGCCTGCTTTCGCTGCCTGATAGCCGGTTTATTTCTGAGGACGTACTGGCCTTGCTGGATGTGCCGGTGCTGGCGGCACGTTTCGATATCAATGAAGAAGGGCTGCGCTACCTGCGCCAGTGGGTCAACGAATCCGGCGTCCGCTGGGGAATTGACGATGATAACGTCCAGGAGTTCGAGCTTCCTCCGACAGGCCAGCACACCTGGCAGTTTGGCCTGACGCGCATGCTGCTGGGGTATGCGATGGAGAACAGCCAGGGCGAATGGAATGACGTGCTGCCCTATGACGAATCCAGTGGGTTAATCGCGGAGCTGGTCGGCCATTTAGCCTCGCTGCTGATGCAGCTCAATCGCTGGCGTCGTTCGCTGATGCAGCCTCGTCCGCTTGAAGAGTGGCTGCCAATTTGCCGCGAAATGCTGAACGATTTCTTCCTGCCTGACAGCGAAACGGAAGCCGCCATGGCGCTTATCGAGAAGCAGTGGCAGGCCATCGTTGATGAGGGCGTAAATTCACACTATCACGAGGCGGTTCCCCTTTCGCTTCTGCGCGATGAGCTGACGCAGCGTCTCGATCAGGAGCGTATCAGCCAGCGCTTCCTTGCGGGGCCGGTGAATATCTGTACCCTGATGCCCATGCGTTCCATTCCGTTCAGGGTGGTGTGTCTGCTCGGCATGAACGACGGCATTTATCCGCGCGCGCTGCCGCCGTTGGGCTTCGATCTCATGAGCTCGCAGCCGAAGCGGGGCGACCGCAGCCGCCGCGATGATGACCGTTATCTGTTCCTGGAAGCGCTGATTTCTGCGCAGAGCAGGCTGTATATCAGCTATATCGGGCGGTCAATTCAGGGCAACAGCGAGCGTTTCCCGTCCGTGCTGGTGCAGGAGCTGTTGGACTACATCGGGCAAAGTCACTACCTGCCTGGGGATGAAGCCCTTAACTGCGACGAAAGCGAGCGTCGGGTGAAAGCGCATATCACCTGTCACCATTCACGTATGCCGTTTGATCCTGTCAACTATGTTCCTGATGAACAGCAGAGCTACGCCCGGGAGTGGCTTCCCGCCGCGAAGAAAGCGGGGACGCCGCAAACCGATTTTATTCAGGAGCTTGAGCCGCGCGTCATTGACGCTCTGACCTTTGAGCAGCTGCAGCGCTTTTGGGCGCACCCGGTTCGGGCCTTTTTCCAGCAACGCCTGCAGGTGAACTTCCGCTCAGAAGAGAGCGAAATTCCGGATGCCGAACCGTTTATTCTGGACGGGCTGGAGCGCTTTAAGCTCAATTCCCAGCTTCTGAATGCGCTGGTCGATGAGGAAGATGCCAGCAAGCTGTTCCGTCGTTACCGGGCATCCGGGCTATTACCGTACGGGGCTTTTGGAGAGATCGTCTGGGATGCCCAGTGCGAGGAGATGCGAGCCCTTGCTGACCGCGTTATCGCATGTCGACAGCCTGGAAGCAGCATTGAAATCGATCTCGATTGTAACGGTGTGCACCTCAGCGGCTGGCTCACCCACGTGCAGTCTGACGGGCTGCTGCGCTGGCGTCCGTCCCTGCTCAGCGTTTCACATGGCCTGCAACTCTGGCTCGAACATCTTGTCTACAGTGCGGGTGGTAACGAAGGCGAAAGCCGGCTGTTTGTGCGTAAGGACGGCGAGTGGCGCTTCCCACCGATGAAGCCTGAGCAGGCGCTGTCGTATCTGTCGCTTTATATTGAAGGTTACCGGCAGGGAATGAACAAACCTCTGCTTTTGCTGCCTGAAAGTGGGGGGGCGTGGATAAAAGCCTGTTACGACGCGCAGAATGATGCCATGTTAACGGATGATGCTTCGCTGCAAAAAGCGCGCAGCAAGTTTTTGCAGGCCTACGAAGGGAACATGATGGTGCGTGGCGAAGGTGAAGATGTCTGGTATCAGCGCTTATGGCGCACGCTTGAGCCAGAATACTTCGACATTATCACGGAAGAGGCACAACGCTACCTGTTACCGTTGTTTAAATTTAATCAGTCCTGATCGCTGTATAAAAATTGCGCAGTATGAGGTGTTCATTTATGATGCACCTCTTATCACGGACTGATGTACCTAAAGAAAGAGATGCTGGCATGTCCAGCACGCACGTTGTTAATGATGTAGCCGTGATAAAGAGGTCGTAATGCCAGGCAGCACCCTGTTCAAAGCGTTTGTTTTGTTTATCGCCCTTTGGGCTCCCGTCACTCAGGCAGCTTCCGGTTGGCAACCCGTTCAGGAAACAATCCGTAAGAGCGAGAAGGATACCCGCCAGTATCAGGCTATTCGTCTTGATAACGGGATGACCGTGCTGCTGGTTTCCGATCCGCAGGCGGTGAAGTCGCTCTCCGCACTGGTTGTGCCGGTTGGATCGCTGGAAGATCCTGACGCCCATCCTGGGCTGGCGCACTATCTCGAACATATGACGCTGATGGGCTCTAAAAAATACCCGCAGCCGGATAGCCTGTCCGAATTTCTGAAGATGCACGGCGGCAGCCATAACGCCAGCACCGCACCGTATCGCACCGCGTTTTACCTTGAAGTGGAAAATGATGCGCTTGACGGAGCGGTGGACCGACTGGCGGATGCCATTGCCGCACCGCTGCTGGATAAAAAATACGCCGACCGTGAACGCAACGCCGTGAACGCTGAGCTGACGATGGCGCGCACCCGAGACGGTATGCGCATGGCGCAGGTTAGCGCCGAAACCATCAATCCTGCTCACCCGGGCTCGCGCTTCTCCGGCGGCAACCTTGAAACGCTGAGCGATAAACCGGGCAGCCCGGTGCTCGACGCGCTGCATGCGTTTCGCGATAAATATTATTCCGCCAACCTGATGAAGGCGGTCATCTACAGCAACAAACCGTTGCCGGAGCTGGCGGCCATGGCGGCGAAGACCTATGGCCGGGTGCCAAATAAAAATATCGATCTGCCGAAGATTAACGTGCCGGTTGTCACCGACGCGCAAAAAGGCATCGTTATCCACTACGTGCCGGCACTGCCGCGCAAGGTGTTACGCGTTGAGTTTCGTATTGATAACAACACGGCGCAGTTCCGCAGCAAAACCGACGAGCTGGTGACCTATCTTATCGGCAACCGCAGCCCGGGCACGCTTTCCGACTGGCTGCAAAAGCAGGGGCTGGTGGAAGGCATTCGCGCTGACTCCGATCCCGTGGTGAACGGTAACAGCGGCGTGCTGGCCATCTCCGCCACGCTGACGGATAAAGGGCTGGCGCACCGTGACGAGGTCGTTGCGGCCATTTTCAGCTATCTCGGTCTGCTGCGGGAGAAAGGCGTCGATAAACGCTATTTTGACGAGCTGGCCCACGTGCTGGATCTCGACTTCCGCTACCCGTCAATTACGCGTGACATGGATTACGTTGAGTGGCTGGCAGATACCATGATCCGCGTGCCGGTGGAGCATACGCTGGATGCGGTAAATATTGCCGACCAGTATGACGCCGCAGCGCTTAACGCACGTCTGGCGATGATGACGCCGCAGAACGCCAGGGTCTGGTATATCAGCCCGAACGAACCGCATAACAAAACGGCCTATTTCGTCGATGCCCCGTATCAGGTAGAAAAAATTAGCGAACAAACCTTCGCTGGCTGGCAGAAAAAGGCTGGCGAGATTGCGCTGAAGCTGCCGGAGCTTAACCCCTACATCCCGGATGACTTCTCGCTGATCAAAACCGCCAAAGCTTATCCGCACCCGACGCTGATTGTTGATGAGCCGACGCTGCGCGTGGTTTACACCCCAAGCCGCTATTTTGCCGACGAGCCCAAAGCCGACGTCAGCGTGGTGCTGCGCAATCCAAAGGCGATGGACAGCGCCAGAAATCAGGTGATGTTTGCGCTCAACGATTATCTGGCCGGTATTGCCCTCGATCAGCTCAGCAACCAGGCCGCCGTTGGCGGTATCAGCTTCTCGACCAACGCCAATAACGGCCTGATGGTTAACGCCAACGGCTACACCCAGCGTTTGCCGCAGCTGTTCGAGGCGCTGCTGGACGGCTATTTCAGCTACACGCCAACGGAAGAGCAGCTGGAGCAGGCCAAATCCTGGTATGCGCAGATGATGGATTCTGCGGAGAAGGGCAAAGCCTTCGATCAGGCTATTATGCCCGCCCAGATGCTGTCGCAAATTCCCTACTTCCAGCGCGAAGATCGCCGCGCGTTACTGCCCTCAATCACCTTAAAAGAGGTGCTGGCTTACCGCGATGCGCTGAAAAGCAACACCCGTCCAGAGTTCCTGGTGGTGGGGAACATGAGCGAAGAGCAGGCAAAAACGCTGGCGCAAAACGTGCGTAAGCAGCTGGGCTCGAAGGGCGATGAGTGGTGCCGAAATCAGGACGTGCTGGTGGAGAAAAAGCAGAACGTTCTCTTCGAGAAGGCGGGGAGCAGCACCGACTCCGCGCTGGCCGCCGTGTTTGTCCCTACCGGTTATGATGAATATACCAGCTCGGCGCAGAGCGCCGTGCTCGGACAAATTATTCAGCCGTGGTTCTACAACCAGCTGCGTACCGAAGAACAGCTGGGCTACGCCGTGTTCGCCTTCTCCATGAACGTGGGCCGTCAGTGGGGGCTGGGCTTCCTTCTGCAAAGCAGCGACAGGCAACCGGCTTATCTGTGGCAGCGCTATCAGGCCTTCTTCCCGCAGGCGGAAGCAAAGCTTCGCGCCATGAAGCCGGAAGAGTTTGCCCAGATCCAGCAGGCGGTCATTGCCCAGGTAATGCAGCCACCGCAGACGCTGGGTGAAGAGGCGTCGCAGCTGAGCAAAGATTTTGATCGCGGTAATATGAAATTCGATTCGCGTGATAAAATCGTGGCCGAAATAAAACAGCTAACGCCACAAAAGGTTGCCGATTTCTTCCATCAGGCGGTGGTAAAACCGCAGGGTATGGCCATCCTCTCCCAGGTCTCTGGTAGCCAGAGCGGGAAAGCGGACTACGTGAAGTCGAAGGAGTGGACCCTCTGGAAGAGCGTTAGCGCACTGCAACAAACTATGCCCTGGAGTAAGAAAGAATGACCCATACCGCTGAGCCGCTTGATCCCCTCAGATTACCACTACAGGGTGAGCGACTGATTGAAGCCTCAGCGGGAACGGGAAAAACCTATACTATCGCCGCGCTATACCTGCGCCTGCTGTTAGGGCTGGGCGGTAACGCGGCTTTTTCACGCCCGCTAAGCGTGGAAGAGCTGCTGGTGGTGACGTTCACCGAAGCGGCCACTGCCGAACTGCGCGGCCGTATCCGCAGCAATATCCATGAACTGCGCATCGCCTGTCTGCGCCAGACCACGGATAACCCCCTCTACGCAAGCCTGCTGGACGAAATCGCGGATAAGCAGCAGGCTGCGCAATGGCTGCTGCTGGCCGAACGGCAAATGGACGAAGCCTCGGTCTTCACCATTCACGGCTTTTGTCAGCGCATGCTGAGCCTGAATGCGTTTGAATCCGGCATGCTGTTTGAGCAGCAGCTTATCGAAGATGAGTCCGAGCTTCGGTATCAGGCCTGCGCGGACTTCTGGCGTCGTCACTGCTACCCGCTGCCGCGAGACATTGCCGAGGCGGTTCATGCCCTGTGGAAAGGCCCCGAAGAGCTCCTGCGCGCCATCGACCGCTATCTGCAGGGCGAAGCGCCGGTCATTAAATCCCCGCCACCTGCCGATGAAACGCTGGCCTCGCGTCATGAAAAGATCGTCAGCAAGATTGCCGCGCTTAAGCAGAAGTGGAATGAGTCGGTCGGTGAAATTGAAGGGATTATCGAAAATTCCGGTATCGACAGGCGCAAGTTCAACCGCGGGAACCAGGGGAAGTGGATCGAAAAGATCGGCGCCTGGGCCCAGGAGGAGACGCGAGGCTACCAGCTTCCGGACGCGCTGGAGAAATTTTCCCAGCGGTTTTTGACCGAGCGGACCAAAGCCGATGGCATCGTGCCGGAGCATCCCCTGTTTGTTGCGATTGAAGCGCTGCTTGCCGAGCCCTTAACGCTCAACGACCTGATGATCGCCCGCGCCATGAAGGAGATCCGCGACGCCGTAGCGCGTGAAAAACGTCGCCGGGGCGAGCTGGGGTTTGATGACATGCTGAGCCGCCTGGACGAGGCTCTGTCCAGCGAGAACGGCGACGCGCTTGCCAGCGCAATTCGTACCCGATTCCCGGTGGCGATGATTGACGAATTTCAGGACACCGACCCCCAGCAGTACCGCATTTTTCGCCGCATCTGGCGACAGCAGCCAGACACGGCCCTGCTGCTGATTGGCGATCCCAAGCAGGCGATTTATGCCTTCCGTGGTGCAGACATCTTTACCTACATGAAAGCCCGCAGCGAGGTTGTCGCGCACTACACGCTAGACACTAACTGGCGCTCCGCCCCGGGCATGGTTGAGAGCGTCAATACGCTGTTCAGCCGCATGGAGACGGCGTTTATGTTCAGTGAAATCCCTTTCCTGCCGGTGAAATCCGCCGTGAAAAACGCGACCTTACGCTTTGAAGTGGGGGGCGCGACGCAGCCCGCCATGAACTTCTGGCTGCTGGAGGGGGAAGGCTTTGGCGTGGCAGAGTATCAGGCGGCGATGGCCCAGCACTGCGCCGCCCAAATCCGGGACTGGCTGAGCGCGGGCGCGCGCGGCGAGGCGCTGTTATGGAAGGGGGAGCAGGCAAACCCTGTTAAGGCCTCCGATATCACCGTGCTGGTGCGTAGTCGCCAGGAAGCGGCATTGATCCGCGATGCGCTCACGCTGCTCGATATTCCGTCCGTTTATCTCTCTAACCGCGACAGTGTGTTTGATACGCTGGAAGCTCAGGAAATGCTCTGGCTGCTTCAGGCGGTGCTGGCGCCGGAGCGTGAAAGTACGCTTCGAAGCGCGCTGGCCAGCTCCATGCTGGGGCTGAACGCGCGGGATATCGATGTGCTCAACCATGATGAGAATGCATGGGATACGGTGGTGGAAGAGTTTGTCCATTACCGCGAGCGCTGGCAAAAGCGCGGCGTCATGGCGATGCTGCGCGAGCTGATGACGCGCCGTCAGATTGCCGAGAATATGCTTGCGACATCCGGCGGCGAGCGTCGTCTTACCGATATTTTACACATCAGCGAACTGTTGCAGGAAGCCGGTACCCAGCTTGAAAGTGAGCATGCGCTCGTGCGCTGGCTGGCGCAGCAAATAGCCGATCCCAACAGCAATTCCTCAAGCCAGCAGATGCGTCTTGAAAGCGATAAGCACCTGGTGCAAATCGTGACCATTCACAAATCGAAAGGGCTGGAGTATCCGCTGGTCTGGCTGCCCTTTATCGCTAACTACCGCGTACAGGACCAGGCCTTTTACCACGATCGCGAATCTTTCGACGCGGTGCTCGACCTCAGCAAAGCGGAAAGCAGCGTTGAGCTGGCGGAAGCGGAGCGTCTGGCAGAGGATTTGCGTCTGCTTTACGTAGCGCTGACCCGTTCCGTCTGGCATTGCAGCCTCGGCGTGGCGCCGGTTTTCCGCCGTCGCGGTGAGAAAGCCGGGGAGAGTGATTTCCACTTAAGCGCGTTAGGGCGGCTTATCCAGCGTGGCGAGCCGAAAGACGCGGCGGGACTGCGTCTGTGTATTGAATCCCTTTGCGGAGACGATATCGCGCTGCATATTCCCGCGTTGCCAGACAATAGCCGCTGGCAGATGGCGGAAGAGCCAGAGTCCGATCTTAGCGCGCGCCAGATCACGCGGGTGCTTGCCGACGACTGGCGAGTTACCAGCTATTCCGGCCTTCAGCAGCACGGGCAAAGCATCGCGCAGGATCTGATGCCGAAGCTCGACGTGGATGCCGCAGGGGTGGGTGATGTTCCGGCTGAGCCGACGTTAACCCCGCATCAGTTTCCGCGCGGCGCGTCGCCGGGAACCTTTTTACACAGCCTGTTTGAAGAGCTTGATTTCACCCAGCCCGTCAGCGAGGAGTGGGTATTAAAGATGTTGCAGAGCGGAGGCTATGACGCGCACTGGCAACCCGTCCTGACTGAGTGGATCAACGCCATTTTGCAGGCGCCGCTGACGGAGCAGGGCATCTCTCTTAGCCAGTTAACGGCCAGAAATAAGCAGGTTGAGATGGAGTTTTATCTGCCCGTCGCGGGGCCGCTTAGGGCCGACGCGCTTGACGCGCTGATCCGCCAGTACGATCCGCTGTCAGCCGGCTGTCCGCCGCTGAACTTCCGTCAGGTGCAGGGCATGCTGAAAGGGTTTATCGACCTGGTCTTCCGTCACGAAGGGCGCTATTACCTGCTGGATTACAAATCTAACTGGCTGGGCGAGAACAGCGAGGCCTATACCCAACAGGCGATGGCGGCGGCTATGCAAATGCATCGCTACGATCTCCAGTATCAACTCTATACCCTGGCTCTCCACCGCTACCTGCGCCACCGCATTGCGGATTACCGCTATGACGACCATTTTGGTGGCGTTATCTACCTGTTCCTGCGCGGGGTGGACGCAGCCGATCCGCGTTCGGGCATCTTCAGCACCCGCCCGGATGCCGATCTGATCGATAAAATGGACAGCCTGTTTGCAGCAAACGCGGAGGAGATGGCATGACGATGCAGGAACTATTGCTGGAGGCGGTAGAGCAACGCGTGCTGCGTCAGCTGGATGTGCAGTTTGCCATGATGATTGCCGCTGACCAGCCCGCCGTGATGCTTGCCGCTGCGCTGTTGAGTAAAGACGCCGGGGAGGGCCACGTCTGCCTGCCGCTCTCGCGCCTGAAGTGTGACGAGAAAATGCCGCCTGTCCTCCAGTCCTGCTTTGCGCTGCTGGGAGAGGCGGTGGACTGGCAAAATATTTTGCGCGAATCGTCGGCCGTCGGGCCGGGAGAAAACCAGGCGCCGCTGATCCTGACGGGAGAGCGCTTGTATCTGAACCGCCTGTGGCGAAACGAGCTGACCGTTGCCCGCTTCTTTAGCGAGACCAATGCGCCGCTCCCCTGTGACGAAGCGCAGCTTCGCCAGACGCTGGACGTGCTGTTCAATTCTGGCGAAGCAACAGACTGGCAGAAAGTGGCGGCGGCCGTTGCCCTGACGCGGCGGATCTCGGTGATTTCCGGCGGGCCGGGGACCGGCAAAACCACGACCGTGGCAAAGCTGCTGGCAGCGCTGATCCAGCTATCTGGCGAGCAGCGGTGCCGTATTCGTCTCGCTGCGCCCACCGGGAAAGCGGCGGCGCGTCTGACCGAATCGCTGGGCGGTGCGCTACAGCGGCTGCCGCTGACGCAGGAGCAGCTCGCGCTGTTCCCGGGAGAAGCCAGCACCTTACACCGGCTGCTCGGCGCCCAGCCGGGTAGCCAGCGGCTGCGCTACCATGCCGGGAACCCCCTGCATCTGGACGTGCTGGTGGTGGATGAAGCCTCCATGATTGACCTGACCATGATGTCGCGCCTGATCGACGCCCTGCCGCCGCATGCGCGCGTGATTTTCCTGGGCGACCGCGATCAGCTCGCCTCCGTAGAGGCCGGGGCGGTGCTGGGGGATATCTGCACCTACGCCAGCTACGGTTATACCCCCGCGCGGGCGCAGGAGCTGGCTCGTCTGACAGGTTGCTCCCTTGAGCCGGACGCTACGCCGGTTGCGGGTGCGCTGCGCGACAGCCTGTGCCTGCTGCAAAAAAGCTACCGTTTCGGTAGCGACTCCGGCATTGGCCAGCTGGCAGCGGCAGTCAACCGTGGCGATCGCCATACCACGCGCACGGTGTTTGACGGCACCTTCACCGATATTGAAAAGAAATCGCTGCAAAGCGGGGAAGAGTATCAGGCCATGCTTGAGGATGCTCTTCAGGGATATCAGCATTTCCTGAGCCGCGTGCAGCAGCGCAGCGATCCTGAGCAGGTCATTGCCGCATTTGGTGAGTACCAGCTTCTGTGCGCCTTGCGGGAAGGGCCGTTTGGCGTTGCGGGCCTGAACGACAGGCTGGAGCAACTGCTTGTGCAGAAACGAAAAATTCACCGACAGCCGCATTCGCGGTGGTATGAAGGCCGGCCAGTGATGATTTCGCGCAACGACAGCGCGCTGGGCCTGTTCAACGGGGATATCGGGATTGCGCTCGATCGCGGTAACGGGCTGCGCGTCTGGTTCCAGCTGCCGGATGGCAGCGTGAAGTCCGTACAGCCGAGCCGCCTGCCAGAACATGAAACGGCGTGGGCGATGACGGTACACAAATCGCAGGGCTCCGAGTTCAACCACGCGGCGCTGATCCTGCCGACACAGCTTTCGCCGGTGGTGACCCGCGAGCTGGTCTATACCGCCATTACCCGCGCGCGCCAGCGCCTCTCGCTGTACGCGGATGAACGCGTGCTGGTACAGGCGATTGCCACCCGTACCGAGCGCAGAAGCGGACTGAGCGCGATATTTGAATCTGTCTGAGCGAGCGCCCTCTCCGGGAGGAGAGGGCGGTTGTCATCCCAGATCGGCCATCAGCACCTTCGAGCGGCGCTGATAGTTGTACATCTCTTTCTTGCTTTCCGGCAGCGAATCAATGTCTACCGGCGTAAAGCCGCGCTCCTGGAACCAGTGAATGCTGCGCGTGGTGAGCACAAACAGCTTGCTCAGCCCCATCTGGCGCGCCTGCGCCGCCACGCGTTCGAGCAGCAGCTCGCCCCGCGAGGAGCTGCGGTAATCGGGGTGCACGGCGACGCACGCCATTTCCCCAATCTGCTCCTCCGGGAACGGGTAGAGCGCCGCACAGGCAATGGTCAGGTTATCGCGCTGAATAATGGTGAACTTGTCGATCTCCATCTCCAGCTGCTCGCGGGAGCGGCGAACCAGAATGCCCTGTTGCTCCAGCGGACGGATCAGCTCCAGAATGCCGCCGATATCGTTGATCGTCGCGCGGCGGATCTGCTCGGCGCTCTCCATTACGATCTGCGTACCGATACCGTCCCGGGAGAACAGTTCCTGCAGCAGCGCGCCGTCTTCCTGATAGCTGATCAGGTGGCTACGACGCACGCCGCTGCGGCACGCTTTAACGGCACCGCGCAGAAAACGCACGGTTCCGGAGTAGTAATCGCCCTGTGCTTCCAGCGCTTCGACGCGCGCCTGGGCTTCATTCGGGAAGAGTTCGGGGACGATAACGCCTTCATCATTCACGACACCCTGCGAGGAACAAAAGCCGATCATCTTTTCCGCTTTCAGCTTGATGGCCAGCTGGGTGGCAATCTCTTCTGACGTCAGATTAAAGCTTTCTCCCGTGACGGAGACGGCAACCGGCCCCATCAGAACGATCGCGCCGTTGTCTAACTGGCGGTGAATGGCCTCTTCATCGATACGACGAATGCGGCCGCTGTGGCAGTAATCCACGCCATCGTCCACGCCGAGCGGCTGGGCAATGATAAAATTGCCGCTCACCACGTTGATATGCGCGCCCTGCAACGGCGTATTATTCAGGCTCATCGACAGCCGGGCGGTGATATCCAGCTGCAGTAAACCGGCCGCCTGTTTGACCAGCTCGAGGGTTTTCGCATCCGTTACGCGGGTATGTTTATGGTAAATCGGCTCATGGTGATGGGCCGCGAGGTTAGCTTCGATCTGCGGGCGCGCGCCATACACCACGACCAGCCGGATACCGAGGCTATGCAACAGGCCGATGTCATTGACGATGCTGGAAAAGTTTTCGTGCTCAATGGCTTCGCCACCCAGCATAATGACAAACGTTTTTCCGCGATGGGTGTTGATATAGGGAACAGAATGGCGGAATCCCTGGACCAGTTCGGTTCTACGTTCCTTCACCATGACACAACCCTTAATGAATGTTTATTCGTAATTTCTGTATTTTTATTCGATTGTGGCCGCGTGTGCAAGCCTAAATTTTCTGCGACCCACAGAAAATAATAAGTAATCCGTGCGTTAACGTTTGAATGTTTACCCTTTTATAGATGACAGCTTATGCGTCATTCGTTAAAGTTTTCGGTCAATTTGGGCGTTTTGTTCATTAATCAGATTTCTTGCTCGGGAGAAGCATGTCGGGATCCAATTCAGCAATAAGCCGCCGCCGCCTGTTAAAAGGGGCCGGGGCGATGTGGTTGCTTAGCGTCAGCCAGGTGGGTCTTGCCGCCACAAGCCAGGTAGTCGCGGTGCGCGTCTGGCCGTCGTCGACCTATACGCGCGTGACGGTCGAGTCCAACCGCGTGCTGAAATACAAGCAATTTGCCCTCAGCAATCCTGAACGTGTGGTGGTTGATCTCGAAGGTGTAAATCTCAACTCCGTGCTTAAGGGCATGGCGGCGCAGATCCGCGGCGACGATCCGTTTATTAAATCGGCGCGCGTCGGGCAGTTCGATCCGCAAACCGTGCGCATGGTGTTTGAGCTGAAGCAGAACGTAAAACCGCAGCTCTTTGCACTCGCACCGGTTGCGACGTTCAGGGAGCGACTGGTGATGGATCTCTATCCCTCGAATGCGACGGATATTCAGGATCCGCTCCTCGCCCTGCTGGAGGATTACAACAAAGGCGATCTCCAGCGGCAGGTACCGCCTGCGCAAAGCGGGCCGCAGCCGGGCAAGGCGGGACGCGATCGCCCGATTGTGATCATGCTCGATCCCGGCCACGGGGGCGAAGACTCCGGCGCGGTGGGGAAATACCACACCCGCGAAAAGGATGTGGTGTTGCAAATTGCCCGTCGTCTGAAGGCGTTAATCGACAAAGAAGGCAACATGCGCGCCTATATGACGCGCAACGAAGACGTGTTCATCCCGCTGAAGGTCCGCGTGGCGAAAGCGCAGAAGCAGCGCGCGGATCTGTTTGTCTCTATCCACGCGGATGCCTTTACCAGCCGTCAGCCGAGCGGATCTTCCGTATTTGCCCTGTCAACGAAAGGGGCGACCAGTACCGCCGCAAGGTACCTGGCGGACACGCAGAACGCCTCGGATTTAATCGGCGGCGTAAGCAAAAGCGGTGACCGCTATGTCGACCATACGATGTTCGATATGGTGCAGTCGCTGACCATTACCGACAGCCTGAAGTTCGGTAAAGCGGTGCTGGGTAAGCTGGGCCGCGTCAATAAGCTGCACAAGAACAGCGTCGAGCAGGCCGGATTTGCGGTACTGAAGGCGCCGGATATCCCGTCCATTCTGGTCGAAACCGCGTTTATCAGTAACGTGGAAGAGGAACGTAAACTCAAGACGGCTAAATTCCAGCAGGAAGTGGCGGAGTCAATTCTGGCGGGGATCAGGGCCTATTTCTCCGACGGAGAAACGCTGGCGCGGCGAGGATAAATCATCAGGCCGGGTATGTTGCCCGGCATTTTTATAAGCTACAGATACAAAAAAACACCCGGAAGGGTGTTTAATGTTTTAGAAGTATTGGTTGCGGGGGCCGGATTTGAACCGACGACCTTCGGGTTATGAGCCCGACGAGCTACCAGGCTGCTCCACCCCGCGTCCGTCTTTCTACAGTCGTAGGAGATACTTCTCAAATTTTGATTGGTTGCGGGGGCCGGATTTGAACCGACGACCTTCGGGTTATGAGCCCGACGAGCTACCAGGCTGCTCCACCCCGCGTCCGTCTTTCTACAGTCGTAGAAGATACTTCATCAAATTTTAATTGGTTGCGGGGGCCGGATTTGAACCGACGACCTTCGGGTTATGAGCCCGACGAGCTACCAGGCTGCTCCACCCCGCGTCCGTGGAAGCGCACTATACTCGGATAGGTTTGTGATGCAACCCCTTTTTCACATAATTCATTATTTTGTATGCAAAATGAACGGTAATAGCCACTTTGGACTATTTTTTGTCCAGAATTTGCCAAAGGGAAGGCGATTGCATTTCATTAGCACGGTGGGTTTGTTATCTTCATCATGCGGAATTGGGCAACTAAAAGACGAGATATAATGAAAGGACGTTGGGCGAAGTATCTGATGACAGGCGCAATGGTAGCTATTCTTGCGGCCTGCTCCTCCAAACCGACCGATCGCGGTCAACAGTATAAAGACGGGAAGTTATCCCAGCCTTTCTCGTTAGTTAACCAGCCAGATGCCGTGGGTGCACCGATCAATGCCGGGGATTTCTCCGAGCAGGTCTACCAGATCCGCAAAGCGTCTCCGCGTTTATACAGTTCGCAAAGCAACGTTTATAGCGCCGTCCAGGACTGGCTGCGCGCGGGCGGAGATACCCGCAATATGCGCCAGTTTGGTATTGACGCGTGGCAGATGGAGGGGGCGGATAACTACGGTAACGTTCAGTTTACCGGTTACTACACCCCGGTTGTCCAGGCGCGACACACGCGTCAGGGTGAATTCCAGTATCCGATTTACCGCATGCCGCCAAAACGCGGTCGTCTGCCGTCACGCGCCGAGATCTACGCCGGTGCGCTAAGTGAAAACTATGTCCTGGCCTACAGCAACTCCCTGATGGATAACTTCATCATGGACGTGCAGGGCAGCGGCTATATCGATTTTGGCGACGGTTCGCCGCTTAACTTCTTTAGCTATGCCGGCAAGAACGGCCACGCCTACCGCAGCATCGGTAAGGTGCTCATCGACCGTGGCGAAGTGAAGAGAGAAGATATGTCGATGCAGGCGATCCGCGAGTGGGGCGAAAAGCACAGCGAAGCCGAAGTGCGTGAACTGCTTGAGCAGAACCCATCGTTTGTTTTCTTCAAACCGCAGAACTTTGCGCCGGTGAAGGGGGCGAGCGCCGTACCGCTGATTGGCCGTGCGTCGGTAGCGTCGGATCGTTCTATCATTCCTGCGGGCACCACGCTGCTGGCGGAAGTTCCTCTGCTCGATAACAACGGCAAGTTCAACGGCAAGTACGAGCTGCGTCTGATGGTGGCGCTGGACGTTGGCGGGGCGATCAAAGGGCAGCACTTTGATATCTATCAGGGCATTGGCCCGGATGCCGGCCATCGCGCAGGCTGGTATAACCACTACGGACGCGTATGGGTGCTGAAGACCGCGCCGGGCACCGGAAACGTATTCAGCGGCTGATTGTGGTATTCTGAGCGCAATACGGATTAGGGTTCAGGGTGAGGAAAACCTCACCCTTTTTACATCTGAGGTTTTATGTCTGTGGTAATCAGCGATGCCTGGCGCCAGCGATTCGGCGGCACGGCACGGTTATACGGTGAAAAAGCCCTGCAGCTGTTCGCGGATGCGCACGTGTGCGTGGTGGGCATTGGCGGCGTCGGCTCCTGGGCGGCAGAAGCGCTGGCGAGAACCGGCATTGGCGCAATCACGTTGATTGATATGGATGATGTTTGCGTCACTAACACTAACCGTCAGATTCACGCCCTGCGTGATAGCGTCGGCCTGGCGAAGTCTGAGGTGATGGCGGAGCGTATTCGTCTGATCAACCCGGAGTGCCGCGTGACGGTGATTGACGACTTCGTGACGGCGGATAACGTCGCGGAGTACATGAGCAAAGGCTACAGCTACGTTATTGACGCCATCGACAGCGTGCGCCCGAAAGCGGCGCTGATCGCTTACTGCCGTCGCTATAAGGTGCCGCTGGTGACCACCGGCGGGGCGGGCGGACAAATCGATCCGACGCAGATCCAGGTGGCGGATCTGGCGAAAACCATTCAGGATCCGCTGGCCGCTAAGCTGCGTGAACGCCTAAAAAGCGACTTCAACGTCGTGAAAAACAGCAAGGGCAAGCTGGGCGTGGACTGCGTATTCTCCACCGAAGCGCTGGTGTATCCGCAGGCGGACGGCTCGGTCTGTGCGATGAAAAGCACGGCGGAAGGACCGAAGCGGATGGATTGCGCCTCAGGTTTTGGGGCAGCCACGATGGTGACTGCCACCTTCGGGTTTGTGGCGGTCTCTCACGCCCTGAAGAAGATGATGGCGAAGGCGGAGCGTCAGGCCTGAACCTGACGCGCGGCGTCCTGCACCGCGTCGCTGAGCGCGATTAACCCCTGTCCGCGCGAGGCGCTAAGCTGCGCGCGCAGTCCCAGCTCATCAAATAGCGCCAGCGGTGACTGCGCCAGCAGCTCCGCGGCGCTTTTTCCTTCGACCGCCGTCAACAGTACCGCCAGCAGGCCGCGAACGATGCGTCCTTCGCTGTCGCCAAAGAAATGCAGTTTCTCACCGGATACGCCAAACCCAAGCCAGACGCGGTTCTCGCAGCCTGCGATCTCTTTCGCCTGCGATTTCAGATCGTCTGAAAGCGCGGGCAACTGTTTACCCAGCAGGATCAGCTGACGGTATTTATCTTCCCACTGCGTGAGCGGGGCGAAGGTCTGTTTTAGCGTCTCTTCGGTAATAACGGAGCCGAATGGGTGTCCGGCTAAAGCTGAACTCGTCATTAATCCACCAGTAATTCAAGGGCGCGGTCAACGGCGGCAACCAGCGCGTCGACGTCACTTTTAGTGTTGTAGGGGGCAAAAGAGGCGCGCAGCGTACCGCTCACGCCCAGAGCCGCCAGCAGCGGCTGTGCGCAGTGCTGTCCGGCACGCAGGGCTATGCCGTATCCGGCAAGCAGCGTCACCATATCGCTATGGTGCACCCCCGCGAAATCGAAGGCGAGCAGGCTGGAATCCTGCACGCGGAACGAACGAAAGCCGGGCCGTTTTTTAAGCTCCTCCTCTGCCAGCGTCGCCAGGCCACGGCTCCAGCTTTCTGCCTGAACCACGTCGGTTTCCGCCAGCCATTCGAGCGCGGCGCTCAGGCCGATGACTCCGGCCACGTTCGGCGTACCGGCTTCCAGGCGGTAAGGCACCTCCTGGGTTTTAAACCCGTCGAAGGATACTTCGGTTATCATCTTGCCGCCACCGAGCCACGGCGTCATCCGGGCCAGCAGCTCGGGTTTGCCGTACAGCGCGCCGATCCCGGTTGGGCCGTACAGTTTGTGCCCCGAGAAGGCGTAGAAGTCGATATCCAGCGCCTGCACGTCAGCCGGGAAATGCACTATCCCCTGCGCGCCGTCGACCATCACCACCACGCCGCTGGCGTGGGCAATCTCGATGGCGCGAGCCAGATCGGGGCAGCCGCCGGTGACGTTGGACATCTGCCCCAGCGCCAGAATACGGCTGCGCGGGGTGATCAGCTCAGGCAGACGCGCCACGTCCGGCACAAGGTCTGCACCCAGCGGGAGCTTTACCACCCGCGCTCCCGTTTGTTCAGCCACCATAAGCCACGGCACCAGGTTGGCGTGATGTTCCGCCTCGCTGACGATAATTTCATCTCCGGCCCGCAGCAGCGGACGCGCGTAGCATTGCGCCACCATGTTAATGGCTTCGGTAGTGCCCCGCGTCCAGACGATGTTCTTACCGCTGTCGGCATTGATCAGGCGCGCGACCTGGTCGCGCGCGGCTTCGTATTGCGCCGTTAAGCGGCGGGCTTCGGCATACTGGCTGCGGTGCACGCTCCCGGCGCTCAGGCTGTAAAACTGGCGGGTTGCCTCAATCACCGCCTGCGGTTTAAGGGCCGTGGCGGCGCTATCAAGGTAAATGCCGGCATCGGCCAGCGCGGGAAACTGTGCGCGAAACTGCGCGGGACTGAAAGCGTTCATGGCATTCCTCATATCGATCCTGGGATCGTCGCGCAATTTCAGCGGCAGGGCAAGGAAGTTGATATCTATCAGATTTGTCTGCTTATCCTGGCGAGTCTGAAAAAGCAGGTTATGCTAAATAGTGTTAGGCGGATGTTTTAGCCTGTTATAAATCGAGGTTTGAATAGCATTAATTGCTAAAGGAGAATAATCATGAAAAAGACAGCTGCAATCATTTCTGCCTGTGCGTTGACCTTTGCCCTGAGCGCCTGTTCTGGTAATAACTACGTAATGCATACCAACGATGGTCGATCTATCGTCTCTGAAGGGAAACCGACAACCGATAATGATACCGGTATGATTTCATACAAAGATGCTAACGGGAACAAGCAGCAGATTAACCGTACGGACGTGAAAGAGATGAAAGAGATCGAGCATTAACAGATCTCAGGCAAAAAAAAGCACCGCAAGTTGGCGGTGCTACATTAATCACTATGGACAGACAGGGTAAATGTACAGGAAGTGAAAAATTGGTAGCGTTGCTACCGTGGTCTGAATCGCAGACCAATTGCAAACACAACAACACAACATCACAACCGTAAGCCAAAAGCCCTTCAGAACACGCATTCCAAAAAAACTTTTCGTTCCGGCTCAGGAAGTGCCGCCACTATAGGTATTTGCTGGTAGTTCCTCAACGGACAAATTATAATGGCTCAGATAAAAAAAACTAATAGGTTAAACGTTGTTTCCTATATGTTAAATCTCGTTAACATCTAAGCCAGATAACCATGTCCAAGCGATTGCCACCCCTTAATGCATTACGTGTTTTTGATGCAGCAGCACGTCACCTTAGCTTCACCCGCGCAGCCGATGAGCTTTTTGTGACGCAGGCCGCAGTAAGTCATCAAATCAAGTCTCTGGAGGATTTTCTGGGCCTGAAGCTGTTCCGTCGCCGCAACCGATCGTTGCTGTTGACCGAAGAGGGACAGAGCTATTTTCAGGATATTAAAGAGATTTTTTCCCAGCTTACGGAAGCCACTCGCAAACTGCAGGCCCGAAGTGCAAAAGGGGCGCTGACCGTCAGTTTATTGCCCAGTTTTGCCATTCAGTGGCTGGTGCCGAGGCTCTCAAGCTTTAACTCAACTTATCCGGGAATCGACGTAAGGATCCAGGCTGTCGACCGTCAGGAAGACAAGCTGGCGGATGATGTAGACGTGGCAATTTTTTACGGTCGCGGTAACTGGCCGGGCTTGCGCGTGGAGAAATTATACGCAGAATATCTGCTGCCGGTCTGCTCGCCGCTGCTGCTGACGGGCGATAAAGCGCTTAAAACGCCCGCCGATCTGGCGCAACATACGCTTTTGCACGATGCTTCGCGCCGTGACTGGCAAACTTATACCCGCCAATTAGGTCTTAACCATATAAACGTGCAGCAGGGGCCCATCTTTAGCCACAGTGCGATGGTGTTACAGGCTGCCATTCACGGGCAGGGCGTGGCGCTGGCCAATAACGTCATGGCGCAGTCCGAAATTGAGGCAGGCCGATTGGTTTGCCCATTTAATGATGTTCTGGTCAGCAAGAATGCGTTTTATCTGGTTTGTCATGACAGTCAGGCAGAACTGGGTAAAATAGCCGCTTTCCGGCAGTGGATACTGGCGAAAGCGGCAAGCGAGCAAGAAAAATTCCGCTTCAGGTATGAACAATAACTTTTGTGTGCCGGGCACGCATCACTTCAGGACATAAACATGACCAGCCGATTCATGCTGATTTTCGCCGCGGTGAGTGGCTTTATTTTTGTAGCTCTGGGCGCGTTTGGCGCGCATGTGTTAAGCAAGTCTTTGGGCGTTGTGGAGATGGGCTGGATCCAGACCGGCCTTGAGTATCAGGCGTTCCACACGCTGGCGATTTTTGGGCTGGCGGTGGCGATGCAGCGCCGCATCAGCATCTGGTTTTACTGGAGCAGCGTCTTCCTGGCGCTGGGTACCGTACTGTTCAGCGGCAGCCTCTACTGTCTGGCGCTGTCGCATTTACGCCTGTGGGCGTTTGTTACACCCGTCGGCGGCTTTAGCTTCCTGGCGGGTTGGGTATTAATGTTTATCGGAGCCATCCGTCTGAAACGCAAGGGCGTTGTTCATGAATAAGGTTGTTTTATATTGTCGCCCGGGGTTTGAGAAAGAGTGCGCCGCGGAAATCACCGATAAAGCGGCGAAGCGTGAAGTCTTCGGATTTGCTCGCGTCAAAGAGAACGCGGGCTACGTGGTATTTGAATGCTATCAGCCTGATGATGCCGACAGGCTGGCGCGTGAGCTGCCGTTCAGCTCGCTGATCTTCGCCCGCCAGATGTTCGTTGCCGGCGAGCTGCTGAAGGATCTTCCGCCGGAAGACCGCATCACGCCGATTGTGGGCATGTTACAGGGCGTGGTGGAGAAGGGCGGCGATTTGCGCGTTGAGGTGGCCGACACCAACGAAAGCAAAGAGCTGATGAAGTTCTGCCGTAAGTTCACCGTGCCGCTGCGCGCAGCGCTGCGTGATGCGGGCGTGCTGACGAACTACGAAACGCCAAAGCGTCCGGTTGTGCATATCTTCTTTATTGCACCAGGCTGCTGCTATGCCGGTTACTCCTATACCACCAATAACTCGCCGTTCTTTATGGGGATCCCGCGTTTGCGCTTCCCGGCGGATGCGCCGAGCCGTTCAACCCTGAAGCTGGAAGAGGCGTTCCACGTCTTTATCCCGGCGGATGAGTGGGACGAGCGCCTGGCAAACGGCATGTACGCGGTCGATCTGGGAGCGTGCCCCGGCGGCTGGACCTATCAGCTGGTAAAACGCAACATGTGGGTGTCGTCCGTGGACAACGGCCCGATGGCGCAAAGCCTGATGGATACCGGACAGGTGACCTGGCTGCGTGAGGACGGTTTCCGCTATCGCCCGAACCGCAACAACATCTCCTGGATGGTGTGCGACATGGTAGAGAAACCGGCGAAAGTGGCGGCGCTGATGGCCTCCTGGCTGGTAAACGGCTGGTGTCGTGAGACGATTTTCAACCTCAAGCTGCCAATGAAAAAGCGCTACGAAGAGGTTTCCCAGAACCTGGCCTACATCCAGGAGCAGATGGATGAGCACGGCATTAACGTCGAGATCCAGGCGCGTCAGCTTTATCACGACCGCGAAGAGGTGACGGTACACATTCGTCGCTGGTGGGCCGCTGTGGGTGGGCGTCGCGACGAGCGATAGCTTCAGCTCACCCCTCACCCTAACCCTCTCCCCAAAGGGGAGAGGGGATTCCTTGGTGCAGTCTCTTCCTCCTCTCCCCTTTGGGGAGAGGTAGTACATTACCGCTCTAACCTTAACTGCTGCAAATTCCCGTCCAGCCGTAAATCCGTCTGCAGCGTCGCCACATCCCGGCAGGTAAACGCCATCTCTTTATGCGCCTCCAGCTTCTTGCGCCATTTTTCCGGCACCTCATCCAGCCTGGCGTAAATCCCTTCCAGACTCTGAAAATCCGTCAGCAGCTGCGCGGCGCTCTTTGGCCCAATACCGGCAACACCCGGAACCTTAGAGCTGCTGATGCCTGCTAGCCCCCAGTAATCCGGCAGCTGCTCAGGCGAGACGCCAAACTCACCGGCAATAAACGGCGCGTCCAGCCAGCGCTTCTGAAAGTAGTCGCGGATGCGGATTGTCGGAGAGAGCAGCTGGCAGTAGCCTTTATCGGTTGAAACGATAGTGGCCTGATGCCCGGCGCTCGCGATTTTGACCGCCAGCGTTGCGGCTAAATCGTCAGCTTCGTTGCCGTGCGCGCCCCAGCACGGCACGCCGCGCTGCTCAAAGGCCGCGCGAATAACGGGCATTTCAGCGTGGAGATCGCCCGGCATGGGGGCGCGTCCGGCCTTGTAGTCCGGCAGGCGCTGGTGCCGTCAGCCGGTATTGCGGGCCTCGTCGTCGAATACGGCAACGGCATGGGTGGGTTCGCTATGGCGGATAAGCTGTTCCAGCGCGTGTAAACAGGTGTCCTTGCAGGGGGTGCCCTGGACCGCATGGATGCGGCGAATCAGGTTAAGTGCATCGACGATAAGCAAATGAACGGCCACAGATAATCTCCCTTCTGTCTAATGGGTGAAGGGTAACATTGTCAGGAGAGGGAAACTATTCGCAGCGGGGAAAAGAGGAAGAAGCCTCGCAAAACGAGGCTTCCAGAGCGGCTTAGTCGCAGGTAACGATCTTCATCGCCAGGCCGCCGCGGGAGGTTTCGCGGTATTTGGCGTTCATGTCCTTACCGGTTTCGTACATGGTTTCGATAACCTTGTCGAGGCAGACGCGCGGCTCGCTGGTGCGGCGCAGCGCCATACGGGCCGCGTTGACCGCTTTCACAGAGGCGATAGCGTTACGCTCGATGCACGGCACCTGTACCTGTCCGCCGACCGGGTCACAGGTCAGCCCCAGGTTATGTTCCATGCCGATTTCCGCCGCAATGCACACCTGCGCAGGGCTTGCGCCCAGCAGTTCTGCCAGCCCCGCCGCCGCCATAGAGCAGGCTACGCCCACTTCACCCTGACAGCCCACTTCCGCGCCGGAAATGGAGGCGTTCATCTTGTACAGTGAGCCAATCGCACTGGCCACCAGCATATAGCGCGCCAGTGAGTTTGCGTTTACTTCACGAATGAACTTGTCGTAATACGCCAGCACCGCCGGAACGATACCGCACGCGCCGTTGGTTGGCGCGGTAACCACGCGGCCACCCGCGGCGTTCTCTTCGTTCACCGCCAGCGCAAACATGTTGATCCAGTCAACGACGGCCATCGGGTCGGTGGTGGTTTTGTCGGTGCTGACCAGCATGCGGCGCAGCGCGGCCGCACGACGCGGTACGCGCAGCTTGCCCGGCAGCACGCCTTCGGTGGTGATCCCGCGTTCGATACCGCTGCGCATCACCTCCCAGACGTTAGCGAAGTGCTGTTCCAGCTCCTCTTTGCTGTGCAGGGCCAGCTCGTTTTTCATCATCAGGCCGGAGAGGGAAAGGCCCGTCTCCCGGCAGTGACGCTGTAAATCGGCCGCGTTTTTGTACGGGAACGGCACGTCGACGGCGGAACTGTTGGTTTGACCAAAATGGTCTTCGTCAACGATAAAGCCGCCGCCGATGGAGTAATACGTCTGGCTGTAAACCGCTTTATCGCCGACCAGAGCGGTAATACGCATACCGTTTTCATGCAGCGACAGGTTGTCCGCATGGAAATTCATGCAGTGGTCAACCGGGAATTCAACCTCGTGTTCGCCGTTCGCCAGCAGCAAACGACCGTGGGTGTTCACGTCCTGGATAAAGCCAGGTATTGCATCTATATCAACGGTATCCGGCAGATTACCCGCCAGCCCCATGATAATGGCAATATCGGTATGGTGGCCTTTACCGGTCAGGGAAAGGGAACCGTATACATCGACAACCACGCGGGTGATGTCGTGCAAAATGCCGCGTGCAATCAAGTCATCCGTGAATTGTTTACCGGCTTTCATTGGCCCGACGGTGTGAGAGCTGGAAGGACCAATACCGATTTTGAAGATATCGAATACGCTAATCATGATGCGTCCATTGCTTCAGTCAGAGGGGAGGAGTGCGCCGCCCGAGGACGGCGCAGGAGGTCTTAGCTGAACAGCGAGTAGAAAATGGCGGAGATGGCAATCAGACCCATCACAACAACGAACACGTTGCTGATATGGCCGCTATATTTACGCATCGCAGGCACTTTCTGAATCGCGTACATCGGCATCAGGAACAGAATCATCGCGATAATCGGGCCGCCCAGGGTTTCAATCATACCCAGAATGCTTGGGTTCAGGGTGGCTACTGCCCAGGTGGTCACCAGCATGAACAGCGCAGTGATTTTGTTCAGTCGGTTGATTTCAATGCTCTTGCCTTTACCGCGCAGAGATTTAATCACCATACCGTTGAAGCCTTCACGTGCGCCCAGATAGTGGCCCAGGAAGGATTTGGTGATAGCGATAATCGCGATAATAGGCGCCATCCACGCAATCAGCGGTGCGTTAAAGTGGTTTGCCAGGTAAGACAGAATAGAGATGTTCTGCTCTTTCGCCGCCGCCAGGTCTGCCGGGGAGAGGCTCAGCACGCAGCTGAACACGAAGAACATCACGGTCAGTACCATCATAATGTGGGCGCGAGCCAGGATGCTGGAGCGCTTCTTCTCTGCGCCATTGCCGTACTCTTCACGCTTCGCAACCGCGAAGGAGGAGATGATTGGCGAGTGGTTGAAGGAGAACACCATTACCGGGATTGCCAGCCACAGGGTCAGCAGCAGGCCGTTACCGGTCGCGGATGCGCTGCTCAGGGACAGCGTTTCCAGCGCCGCGCCGTTCCACTGTGGGATCAGGTACAGCGCCAGCAGCATCAGGGCAGCAACAAACGGGAACACCAGCACGCTCATCGCTTTCACGATCATCTGCTCGCCGAAGCGGACGATGGTCATCATACCGACAATCAGGATCAGGGACAGGATCGCGCGCGGCGGCGGGGTCATCTGCAGCTGGTGCATCATGAAGCTTTCAACGGTGTTGGTAATAGCCACGCTATAAACCAGCAGAATGGGGTAAATCGCGAAGAAGTAGAGCAGGGTAATCAGCTTACCTGCGCCAACGCCGAAGTGTTCTTCAACGACTTCAGTGATGTCTTCGCCCGGGTTTTTACCGGACAGCACGAAGCGGGTCAGACCGCGGTGTGCAAAGAAGGTCATCGGGAAGGCGATGATGGCCATGATGATCAGCGGAATCAGACCGCCGACACCCGCGTTGATAGGAAGGAACAGTACACCAGCGCCGATTGCCGTGCCGTAAAGGCCAAGCATCCACATGGTATCCGTTTTGCGCCAACCGCTTCGGGATTCAATCGAAGCAACGGTGCTGGTTTGAGTGGTTTCCATCTGTATCTCCTGGAGGAAGCAAATTGTCAGGTTTTTAGTCAAATCCGATGAAAAAGTGCCTGACGGTAATATGAAATTCGTTCAGTGACGGTTTTTTAATAATTTTTGCCCGTAACTATTGGCGGGCGGAAAGATACATTCTAGTTATGAATCTATCAGTGATCGCGATCCCAAATGCAATAATCCACTTATGAAGTGGGCATATTTAGTCCATTTATCTGTTAAAAAAACGTCAAAGAGGATTTACGGGCGCGAAGGCTACCATTAACGACATGTTTTCGAAAAGGCTGTCCCGCGAGATAGGTGTCTTTCGCTGAAAAGAAATGGGTTTTTAGGATTTTCTGGCAGGTAATTTTGATTAAGGCTAATTATTTACGGTTTCAAAAACTACGTAATCGTTTGCGTTGGCGGTGGATTTGTTAGTAGCATTAAAGATGTCTATGAATTGCATCACTAATAAAAAAGCCGGATAACAATCCGGCCTGAGGGGAAGGTGCAAACGGGTTACTTGATGATTTCGTAACACGGGATATAGGCAGAGCCCGGAAGCTTCATGCGGTGCTGAGCCACAAAGCCCTGCAGCATGTCATCCATGCGGCGCATCATCTCCGGGTCACCGTGGATCTTATACGGCCCGAACTCCTCAATCGCGCGGATCCCAACCTCTTTAACGTTGCCCGCCACGATGCCCGAGAAGGCGCGACGCAGGTCGGCAGCCAGCACTTCTACCGGCTGATCCGGGTAGAGCTTCAGGTTCGCCATGTTCTCATGCGACGGCTCGAAGGGGATTTGCAGGTCCGGTGCGATACGGATGGACCAGTTAAAGCTGTAGGCATCCCCGGTATCACGACGGTTCTCTTTCACCAGCGGCATCGCTTTTTTCATCTGGCGCGCCACTTCTGCGGCATCGTCGATGATAATGCGATAGTGACGGCGCGCGTCTTCCCCCAGCGTATGAACGATAAACTCGTCCAGCACGCGGAAGTAGTCGGCGCTCTCTTTCGGCCCGGTCAGGATCAGCGGCAGAACCTGATCTTTGTTGGCCGGGTTCATCAGGATCCCCAGCAGGTAAAGCAGCTCTTCCGCCGTACCGACGCCGCCCGGGAAGATGATGATGCCGTGAGCGATACGGACAAACGCCTCAAGGCGTTTTTCGATATCCGGCATGATAATCAGTTCGTTAACCAGCGGGTTAGGTGGCTCCGCTGCGATGATGGACGGTTCGGTCATGCCGATAAAACGCCCCTCTTTATAGCGCTGCTGAGCATGCCCTACCGCGGCACCTTTCATGGGGGCTTCCATCGCTCCCGGACCGCAGCCGGTACAGATGTTCAGCTCGCGCAGGCCGAGCTGATTACCCACGCGGCGGGCGTACAGATATTCGGTTTCGTTAATGGAGTGACCACCCCAGCAGACGACCATGTTCGGCGCTTCGCCAACGTGCAGGGCGCGGGCGTTACGCAGAATGGAGAAGACCAGGTTGGTGATATGAACGGAGCTTTCCAGGTCGAGATGCTGGAAACGACCGGCGTTGCTGATCTGCCCGTTAACAAACAGGATGTCGCGCAGCACGGCAAACAGGTTGGCCTGAAGGGAGCGAATAATACGCCCGTCAACAAACGCCTCTTCCGGCGGGTTAATGACCTCAAGCTTCACGCCGCGCTCGCGGCGCAGCACGTTGATATCGAAACTTTCGAAGCGGGACAGCAGCTCTTTACTGTTGTCGGTCAGGCTTCCGGAGTTCAGTACGGCAAGTGAACAGTTACGAAACAGTTGATAAAGGTCGCTACTGGCGGTGCGTTTAAGCATGTCCACTTCCAGCTGCGACAACATATCCATAGAGCCAAGCGGGCTAATATGTGTAATCAAGTGAGCTCCTTATGGGACGATTATCGTCTTTCCCTGTTGATTACAATAGCCCTGGCTTATGACGTTTCACAACACTTCGGGCGGAATACCGCCCGCATATTGTGAAAATATTTATCTTACTGACGCACCAGCCGTCCGGTAGCAGGCACAAAATCGCTATTGGTGCGCCACGGGTTGATATCCAGACCGCCGCGGCGGGTATAGCGGGCGTACACGCTGAGCTTTTCTGGCCGGCAGAAACGCTGAATATCGTTAAAGATGCGCTCCACGCACTGCTCGTGAAACTCGTTGTGATGGCGGAACGACACCAGGTAACGCAGCAGCTTTTCCCGGTCAATTTTCGGGCCGCGATACTGAATCTGAACGGAGCCCCAGTCCGGCTGGTGGGTGATAAGGCAGTTGGACTTCAGCAGATGGCTGACCAGCGTCTCTTCCACGATCTTTCCGCTCGCCGCGTTTTCGAGGTAGTCGGCGCTGAATTCGTAGCTCTCTATCTCAATATTCTGGTCGTCGATGCAGGTGCCGTGGAAATGGGCGATGGGCTGCCCCTCCAGTTCATGCAGACGGTATAACGACACGGACACGTCTCCCTGCGCACAGGCGCGTAAATCCCGCTCAAGGGTCTGCTGAACGTCGTCCCAGCTGTTGAATCGGGTCTGGTTGAAGCTGTTGAGATAGAGCTTAAAGCTTTTCGACTCGACCAGGTTCACGCTGGCGTAGTCCAGCTCAACGTGGCCCACGGCCACCTGCGGCAGACCGCGCGCGTTCAGCCAGGAGAGTTCATACAGCGTCCAGATGTCGCCGCCGACAAACGGCAGCGCGTCGGCGTGAAGGCCAAGCGGATCGCGGTTCAGGCTGCGCGGCACGCCCTGAAGCAGGCTTGCGTCGTAGGTGTCGCGGTAATCGGTCGATTTACCCAGCGTTAAGCCCGTTAACGCCTGATGATTTTCGTAAGACATGTTTCATAGCCACTTTACAGGTACACTTAAGGGCTGAGTTTATCCTGTCTTACAAGAAGAGAGAAATCGGTGGATATCGAAACTGCAAATGCCCTGACAACCTTCACGACCCGCTATTGCGATGCCTGGCATGAAAAGCAGGGGACGTGGCCGCAAAGTACCGAACTGCATGGCGTGCCGTCACCGTGCATTATCTCTTCGCAGGATGATTACGTTATCTGGCAGCCGAAACCGTTTACCGGCGAGCAGAACGTAAAGGCGGTTGAACGCGCCATGGACATTGTGATACAACCTGCGCTTCATGCGTTTTATACCACGCAGCTTGCCGGGGATATGAGCGCATGCTTTGCTGAGCAGCCGCTGACGCTGCTGCAAACCTGGAGCGAGGGCGATCTCCAGCGCGTTCAGGAAAACCTCATCGGTCACCTGGTCACGCAAAAACGCCTTAAGCTCTCTCCGACTCTCTTTATTGCGACGCTCGACAGTGAACTGGACGTTATTTCCGTCTGCAACCTGTCTGGCGAGGTCATTAAAGAGACGCTCGGCACCCGCAATCGCGATGTTCTCGCGCCTTCCCTTGCGGATTTCCTTAACCGACTTGAGCCGCTTCTGTAATCCATGATGCTACTGTGTGTGTGAGAGATCTCTTACACGCTCTGTGAGACATCGCCGAAACAATTAGTATTGTCTTAGGGATTTCAGAATAATATTAACTTCGGTTTCAACAGGTTAGCGCTTTTCGTAAACGATATCCCCCGTTTCGTCTGGCTTACATTGCTTACAGGGTGGGTTGTAAGACGAAGCAGAATAGCGGATTCTATCTCTGTCGACAGGACGCCGACACGAGAAACGAACATCAGGATGATGGCGTTTCTTAACAGGAACACGTCAGGATGACGCCGCAGGAAGGCTTCAGGATGAAGCGAAGTGGAGCACGCAGGATGCGTAAGGGACACCTCCAGGAAGGAGAACGAGAGCCGGTCAGGATGGTCGGTGGGTCAGGATGGCCAGGACGTTTCAGGATGAAACATACACGTCAGGATGATGTGTGCAGGATGCAAAAGGTAAACGGATGACCAGGCCTTCGGGCATCAGGAAAAGTTGTCACGGATGAGCAGGGAGCACGTATTGTAGCTGGATTGCTGCGAAACGAACCGGGAGCACTGTTTTTACAGTGCTCCCTTTTTTTATTTCTGACTTCCGCAATGCTATGCTTCGCGCCATTCCGTTTTTCAGTTGAGGTTACTATGACGCATCACGATAGCGTTCGTGCACAGCTGCACGCCATCGAAGCCCTTATGCGCCAGCATCAGCTGTGGCAGGATAACGCGCCGCAGCCGGAAGCGTTCGCCAGCACCCAGCCGTTTTGTCTGGATACCCTGGCCCCGTTCGAGTGGCTCCAGTGGGTATTACTTCCGCGCATGCACGCGCTGCTGGAAGGTGGCCACGCGTTGCCACAGTCGTTTGCCGTCTCCCCTTATTACGAAATGGCACTGGAAGCGACCCACCCGGCGCGCGCAGTGATGCTGGCGGAGCTGGAAAAGCTGGATGCGCTTTTCGCCGGTGACGATGCATGACGCTTGAGATCCTGTATCAGGATGAGTGGCTCGTGGCGGTGAATAAGCCGTCCGGCCGGCTGGTGCACAGAAGCTGGCTCGATCGCGATGAGAAGGTCGTGGTCATGCAGACCGTGCGCGATCAGATCGGTCAGCATGTCTTTACCGCCCATCGTCTGGACCGGCCAACCTCCGGCGTGCTGCTGATGGGGCTGTCCAGTGAGGCCGGGCGTCTGCTGGCGCAGCAGTTTGAACAGCACCAGATCCAGAAACGCTACCACGCTATTGCGCGCGGCTGGCTGACGGACGCCGCCACGCTTGATTATCCGCTGGTGGAGGAACTGGATAAAATCGCCGATAAGTTTGCCCGTGATGATAAAGGCCCGCAGCCAGCGGTGACCGATTATCGCGGGATGGCGACCGTCGAGCTGCCGGTGGCGACCGGTAAATTTCCCGCCACGCGCTACAGCCTGGTTGAGCTTTTGCCCAAAACCGGGCGCAAGCACCAGCTTCGTCGTCACCTTGCGCACCTGCGCCATCCAATCATCGGCGACAGCAAGCACGGCGATCTGCGCCAGAACCGCAGCGCGGCAGAGCACTTCGGCTGTAACCGGCTGATGCTGCACGCCAGCGAGCTGTGCCTGACGCACCCGTTCACCGGCGAACCGCTGACTCTCCGCGCGGGGCTGGACGATGTCTGGATGCAGGCGCTGTCACAGTTTGGCTGGCTGGGACAACTCCCCGAAAATGAAAGGGTTGAGTTTGCCGCAGGCAACGTTCAGGATGAACGGCAGGCGCAATAATTACGGGAGCAAAGCATGGCTGAAGTAGGCATTTTTGTCGGCACGATGTACGGCAACTCGCTGCTGGTGGCGGAGGAAGCGGAAGCGATCCTCGCAAATCAGGGCCATAAGGCGACGGTCTATGAAGATCCGCAGCTGGAGGACTGGGAAAAATACAAAGACAACTACATCCTCATCGTGACGTCTACCACGGGGCAGGGCGATCTGCCGGACAGCATCATGCCGCTTTTCCAGGGGATAAAAGATCGGCTTGGCTACCAGCCAGACGTGCGTTACGGCATCATCGCGCTGGGTGACAGCTCCTATGCTAACTTCTGCGGCGGCGGCAAGCAGTTCGACGCGCTGTTGCAGGAACAGAGCGCTCAGCGCGTCGGCGAAATGTTGCTGATTGATGCCGGTGAGCATCCTGAACCAGAAAGCGAGTCAAATCCGTGGGTTGAACGCTGGGCAACCCTGCTGAAATAACCCTGACGATACGACACGCAGGCCGGGTAAGGCGTAGCCGCCACCCGGCCATACAGCCCGCCCCAGACCCCAATTCCGTGAACCACCTTCCACTTCCTTGGGCTTATGCCATAAACAACCTCTCACACACCCTTCAATACTGTGTTTTTGCACGGTGAGAGAACGCGTCACTCCTTCATATACTTTTCCCGTCACTATAAAACGGCTCAAGGCCGTACCAAAACGATCCAATACAACTCTCTCATTCTGATTACCCTACAGGTGCCGTACAGAATGAACCAGGCGAAAGCTATGATTCAGGAGTGCAACTATGAGTACATTAAGCCAGGCGGCGAGCAGCGCTGAAAAGCGTACCAATGCTCGCTACTGGATAGTGGTGATGCTGTTTATCGTCACATCCTTTAACTACGGCGACCGCGCGACGCTGTCGATTGCCGGTTCTGAAATGGCAAAAGATATCGGGCTCGATCCGGTTGGTATGGGTTATGTTTTCTCCGCATTTTCATGGGCCTATGTTATCGGCCAAATTCCTGGCGGCTGGCTGCTGGACCGCTTCGGCTCCAAGCGGGTCTACTTCTGGTCCATCTTTATCTGGTCGATGTTTACCCTGCTGCAGGGCTTCGTCGATATCTTTAGCGGCTTCGGCATTATCATTGCGCTGTTTACCCTCCGCTTCCTGGTGGGCTTAGCGGAAGCGCCATCCTTCCCCGGTAACAGCCGTATTGTGGCAGCCTGGTTCCCGGCGCAGGAGAGGGGAACGGCGGTAGCCATCTTCAACTCTGCGCAATACTTCGCGACGGTTATTTTCGCGCCAATCATGGGCTGGCTGACGCACGAGGTGGGCTGGTCACACGTCTTCTTCTTCATGGGTGGACTGGGGATCGTTATCAGCTTTGTCTGGCTGAAAGTGATCCACGAACCGAACCAGCACCCGGGCGTAAACAAGAAGGAGCTGGACTACATTGCTGAAGGCGGGGCGCTGATCAACATGGATCAGAAAACCCAAAAAGCCAAAGTTCCGTTCAGCCAGAAATGGGCGCAGATCAAACAGCTCGTCGGCACACGCATGATGATCGGTATCTATCTCGGCCAGTACTGCATCAACGCCTTGACCTACTTCTTCATCACCTGGTTCCCGGTTTACCTGGTGCAGGCGCGCGGCATGTCGATTCTGAAGGCGGGCTTCGTCGCCTCCGTTCCGGCCATCTGCGGCTTCGTGGGCGGAGTGCTCGGCGGGGTCATTTCCGACTGGCTGATGCGCCGTACCGGTTCGCTGAATATTGCGCGTAAAACGCCAATCGTGCTCGGCATGCTGCTCTCCATGACCATGGTGTTCTGCAACTACGTCAGCGCGGAGTGGATGATCATCGGCTTTATGGCGATGGCCTTCTTCGGTAAAGGCATTGGCGCGCTGGGCTGGGCGGTGATGGCAGATACCGCGCCGAAAGAGATCAGCGGCCTGAGCGGCGGCCTGTTCAACATGTTTGGCAACATTTCCGGCATTGTCACCCCAATCGCGATCGGCTACATCGTCGGCACAACCGGCTCCTTCAATGGCGCGCTGATTTACGTTGGTGTCCATGCGCTGGTAGCGGTGCTCAGCTATCTGGTACTGGTGGGCGACATCAAGCGTATCGAACTCAAACCTGTCGTGGAGCGCGGATGATGACAACGCAATCAAGCCCGGTCGTCACTGAGATGAAGGTTATCCCGGTGGCGGGGCAGGACAGCATGCTGCTCAACATTGGGGGCGCGCATAACGCCTGGTTTACCCGTAATATCGTGGTGCTGACCGACAGCGCAGGCAATACCGGCGTGGGTGAAGCGCCGGGCGGAGAGGTGATTTACCAGACGCTGGTCGATGCCGTCCCGCAGGTCGTTGGGCAGGAGGTCGCCCGCCTGAACAGGGTGGTTCAGCGGGTGCACAAGGGTAACCAGTCGGCGGATTTTGACACCTTCGGAAAAGGCGCCTGGACGTTTGAGCTGCGCGTTAACGCGGTGGCGGCCCTGGAGGCGGCTCTCCTCGATTTACTCGGCAAGGCGCTGAACGTGCCGGTCTGCGAGCTGCTGGGGCCTGGCAAACAGCGTGATGCGGTAACGGTGCTGGGCTATCTGTTCTATGTCGGCGACCGGACAAAAACCGATCTGCCGTATCTGGAGCGCTCGCCGGGCAGCCACGAGTGGTATCACCTGCGTCACCAGGAGGCGCTTTCCGCCGACGCGGTAGTGCGCCTGGCGGAAGCGGCGCAGGATCGCTACGGCTTTAAGGACTTCAAGCTGAAAGGCGGCGTCCTGCCGGGCGAGCAGGAGATTGACAGCGTGCGCGCGTTGAAAAAGCGTTTTCCGGAGGCGCGCATCACCGTCGATCCGAACGGCGCATGGCTGCTGGATGAAGCCATCGCGCTGTGTAAAGGGCTTGGCGACGTGCTGACCTACGCGGAAGATCCGTGCGGCGCGGAACAGGGCTTCTCCGGCCGCGAAGTGATGGCGGAGTTCCGACGCGCCACCGGGCTGCCGGTCGCGACCAATATGATCGCCACCAACTGGCGCGAAATGGGCCATGCGGTGATGCTGAATGCGGTGGACATTCCGCTGGCGGACCCGCACTTCTGGACCCTTTCCGGCGCGGTGCGCGTGGCGCAGCTGTGCGATGACTGGGGGCTCACCTGGGGCTGCCACTCCAATAACCATTTCGACATTTCGCTGGCGATGTTTACCCACGTTGGCGCGGCGGCTCCGGGCAACCCGACCGCCATTGATACGCACTGGATCTGGCAGGAAGGCGAAGCGCGCCTGACCAGGAATCCGCTTGAAATCAAAAACGGCAGCATCGCCGTACCGGATGCGCCGGGGCTGGGCGTGGAGCCTGACTGGGATCGGATCCACCAGGCGCATGAAGCGTATAAAAAACTGCCGGGCGGCGCGCGCAACGACGCGGGCCCGATGCAGTACCTTATCCCCGGCTGGACATTTGACCGTAAGCGCCCTGTTTTTGGACGTCACTGATAAAAGGATCGAACGATGAGCACTTTTTCCACCCCTGTAGTCACCTCCATGCAGATTATCCCCGTCGCGGGACATGACAGCATGTTGATGAACCTGAGCGGCGCTCACGCGCCGTTCTTCACCCGCAATATTGTGGTGATCAAGGACAACTCCGGGCACACCGGTGTGGGTGAAATCCCGGGCGGGGAGAAGATCCGTAAAACGCTGGAAGACGCCGTTCCGCTGGTGGTGGGCAAAACGCTGGGGGAATACAAAAACGTTCTGAACAGCGTGCGTAACACCTTTGCCGATCGCGATGCGGGCGGTCGTGGTCTGCAAACGTTTGATCTGCGTACCACCATTCACGTGGTGACGGGCATCGAGGCCGCAATGCTGGATCTGTTAGGCCAGCATCTGGGCGTTAACGTCGCATCCCTGCTGGGTGACGGCCAGCAGCGTAGCGAAGTGGAGATGCTCGGTTACCTGTTCTTTATCGGCAACCGCAAGCTGACCCCGCTGCCGTACCAGAGCCAGCCGGACGAAAAATGCGACTGGTACCGTGTACGCCACGATGAAGCGATGACCCCGGACGCGGTGGTGCGCCTGGCAGAAGCCGCGTATGAAAAATGCGGTTTTAATGACTTCAAGCTGAAAGGCGGCGTGCTGGCCGGTGAGGAAGAAGCGGAGGCAATCGCCGCGCTGGCGAAGCGCTTCCCGCAGGCGCGCGTGACGCTGGATCCGAACGGTGCCTGGTCCCTTGATGAAGCCATCAAAATAGGTAAGCAGCTAAAAGGCGTGCTGGCCTACGCGGAAGATCCGTGCGGCGCAGAGCAGGGTTACTCCGGGCGTGAGGTTATGGCGGAGTTCCGTCGCGCCACCGGACTGCCAACCGCCACCAACATGATCGCGACCGACTGGCGTCAGATGGGGCATACGCTCTCCCTGCAGTCGGTGGATATCCCGCTGGCAGATCCGCACTTCTGGACGATGCAGGGCTCGGTTCGCGTGGCGCAGATGTGCCACGAGTTTGGCCTGACCTGGGGTTCGCACTCCAACAACCACTTCGATATCTCGCTGGCGATGTTCACCCACGTGGCGGCCGCTGCGCCGGGCAAGATCACCGCAATTGATACCCACTGGATCTGGCAGGAGGGCAACCAGCGCCTGACCAAACGGCCGTTTGAGATCAAAGGCGGCATGGTGCAGGTTCCTTCCACGCCGGGCCTGGGCGTTGAGCTGGATATGGATCAGGTGATGAAAGCACATGAGCTGTATCAGAAACACGGGCTGGGCGCGCGTGACGATGCGCTGGCAATGCAGTACCTGATCCCTGAGTGGACATTCGACAATAAACGTCCGTGCATGGTACGATAAGCGCATTGGGACCGCTCCCACGAGCGGTCCCTTACGTGGTGTATGCTTAACGTAACTAACCATGCGTAAGGATGGCTTATGAAAATTGTAATCGCTCCGGACTCGTATAAGGAAAGCTTGAGCGCGCTTGAGGTGGCGACAGCGATAGAGGACGGTTTTCGCGAAATTTTCCCGTCAGCTGACTATGTCAAATTGCCGGTTGCCGACGGCGGCGAAGGGGCGGTAGACGCCATGGTGGCAGCCACTCATGGGCGCATTGTCCATGTTCCCGTCACCGGCCCCCTGGGTGAACGTGTCGAGGGGTTCTTCGGCTTATCCGGAGACGGTAAAAGCGCGTTTATCGAGATGGCGGCGGCGAGCGGTCTGGAGCTGGTGCCTCCCGCCAGGCGTAATCCGCTGGTCACCACCTCGTGGGGGACCGGCGAGCTCATCCGTCATGCGCTTGACGCAGGCGTTAAGCATATCATTATTGGCATTGGCGGCAGCGCGACCAACGACGGCGGCGCGGGCATGGTGCAGGCGCTGGGCGTAAAACTGCTGGATGCCAGCGGGCAGCCGGTAGGGCCGGGCGGCGGCGAACTGGCAAGCCTTACGCATATTGACGTGGGCGGGCTGGATAAGCGGCTGGCCGCGTGTCGAATTGAAGTGGCCTGTGATGTGACCAATCCCCTGATCGGTGAAGCCGGCGCCTCAGCGGTATTTGGCCCGCAGAAAGGGGCGACGCCGGAAATGATCGGGACGCTGGATAACGCGCTTGCCCATTACGCACAGATCATCGCCCGGGATCTGGATATTGACGTCTTAAACCTCGCGGGCGGCGGCGCGGCGGGCGGAATGGGCGCCGCGCTGTATGCATTTTGCGGCGCGCAGCTGCGTCAGGGCATTGAGATTGTCACTGATGCGCTGCATCTTGATGAACAGGTTGCGAACGCCGATCTGGTGATCACCGGTGAAGGCCGCATCGACAGCCAGACGATCCACGGTAAGGTGCCCGTTGGCGTGGCGCGAGTCGCGAAACGCTATAACAAACCGGTTATCGGCATTGCTGGCAGCCTGACGGCGGACGTTGGCGTGGTGCACGAGCACGGGCTGGATGCCGTATTCAGTGTGATATACACCATCTGTTCTCTGGAAGATGCGCTGGAAAATGCGCAACGGAACGTGCAGATGGCCGCACGAAATATTGCGGCGGTGCTGAAAATGGGGCAGGGGATGTAGTTTCCCCTCACCCTGACCCTCTCCCCAAAGGGGCGAGGGGGGTGTTGGTGCGGCCTTTATCCTTTGCCCTGAGGCCTCACCAGCGCTAGTTTCCTAATACCTTCATCGCTTCCCGCGTCACATTGTCCATCTCGTCCAGCAGCTCCAGGAACTCCGGTTCAAGCTCTGACTCTGGCGTTCCCGCGCGTAGCTGCTGCTCAAGCAGCTGGCAGAGATTTTTCAGCCGCGGTACGCCGCTGTAGCCGCAGCTACCGTGCAGCTTATGAATGGCTTCCAGCAGCCCGTCAGGGTTTTCTCCCACCAGCTGCTCTTCAACCTTGTTCCGTATTTCCGGCAGGAAGTCCACCAGCATTTGCAGCATATCCCTTGCCAGATCGGCTTTGCCCGCCGCCTGGCGCAGCGCCAGCTGCCAGTCGAACGTGGCATTCTGGTTCACGCCGATCTCCGGCGATTCAGCTGAAACGGTGTATGTCCCGCCAATATGTCCCGGCTTGTAGCGCAGCAGCAGGCTGTGCAGCTTCTCTTCGTCGATCGGTTTCGCCAGATAATCGTTCATGCCCGCACCCAGCAGCTTCTCCTTTTGCCCGGCCATCGCGTGCGCCGTCACGGCAATTACCGGCGTCTGCTGCTGGTGCGGAAGCTGGCGGATCAGCTCACAGGCGCGGATGCCGTCCATTCCCGGCATCTGAATATCCATCAGGATCAGGTCGAACTGCATCTGTTTGGCCTGTTCAACGGCTTCGGCACCGTTGGTACACAGCTCCACGTGCTGAACCTGATCCTCAAGCAGCACGCCAATCAGCTTCAGGTTTGCCGGGTTGTCGTCTACTGCCATCACCGTCATCGGGAGCTTGTGCTCATCGTTCGCCGGCAGAAGGGGCTGGTGCGTCAGGCGACAATACTCGGTCAACGCAGGCAGCAGCCGGGTTGCGGTGAGCGGTTTCAGAAGACACGCCGCCGCCCCGTCGTTTTTCAGCTCTTCGGCGTTGATTTGCGCGTGACACGGCAGAGCCAGCAGCAGGTAGTCCGTCATGGAAGCCGCCTTCGCCAGGCGCTCCTGCTGCATGGTCAGCTCGCCGGTAAACGTCACCGGAATACCCATCAGCAGGATATCGTAATGATCGCTCGCCAGCGCGGAGAAGGTCGGGCTGTAGACCACCTCCAGCGGCGTAGTGCTCAACACATCCAGCGTACACTGCGCCGCGGCGGCGTTAGGTTCCACATAGGCCAGACGCATCCCTTTCAGGCAGTCGGTGACCGGGCCGTCGGTCTGCACGTTCGGGTTAAGATCGAGATTGATATGGAACCAGAAGGTTGAGCCCCGGTTAGGCTGGCTGTGGAAGGAGATATCGCCCCCCATCTCTTTCACCAGTTTTTGGGTGATCACCAGCCCCAGGCCCGTTCCGCCGTGGCGACGGGAGATACTCGCATCGGCCTGGCGGAAAGCCTGGAACAGACGCGACTGATCGCGCTCCGGTATGCCAATACCGGTATCGCGGATCTGCACTTCTATCTGAACCTTATTATTACTGAGCGCCCGTTTTTCGACCAGGATGTCAATATTGCCGCTCTCGGTGAACTTAATCGCGTTGCCCACCAGATTGGTAATAACCTGCTGCAGGCGCAGCGGGTCGCCAATGACGTTATCCGGCACGTCGTTTTTGATATTGAGCGTCAGCTCCAGCCCTTTATCGTGCGAGGAGTGGGCAAGCAGCGTGACCACGTCATCCAGCGTGCTGCGCAGCGGGAACGGGATGCTTTCCAGAATCAGCTTGCCCGCTTCCAGCTTCGAGAAGTCCAGCACGTCGTTAATAATGGTCAGCAGGTTATTGGCCGAGCGTTCAATGGTATGCAGGTGGTCACGCTGGGTCGGATTCAGCTCGCTTTTGAGCGTCAGGCGGGTAAAGCCAATCACCCCGTTAAGCGGCGTACGCAGCTCGTGCGACATGTTCGCCAGGAACTCAGACTTAATGCGCGCCGCCTCCTGCGCGCGTTTTTTCGCCAGATCCAGCTCCACGTTCTGGATCTCCATCTGCTCCAGCGTTTCACGCAGGTCCGACGTGGCCTGGTCAACGTTGTGCTGCATCTCTTCGTGATAGGCCGCCAGCGACATTGCCATTGAGTTGATGCCGTTTTTCAGCATATCCAGTTCGCCGAGCATAAAGCCTTCTACGCGGCTGTCGAGCTGGCCGCGGCGGATCCGGTCAACGGTATTCACCATGTTGCGGATAGGTCCCGTGACGTCGCGCATCAGTCGCCAGCCGAAGATCAGCGCGATACCGATACAAAAGAGCATCATCACGCCGGAAATGAATATTTCTTTGTACTGCTGGAGACGCACCGACTTGAGATCCAGCTCCAGCGCCACATATCCCAGCATATTGTTGCTGGACTTGGCATCGGACTGGGCAGATTCATCAGGTGAATAGCTTTCCGAGACGATCGGCGTACGCAGGATCATGATATCGCCGCGCCTAAGAACCGTGAGATGGCGCGGGAAGGGGGTACCTTCCGGGATTTTCAGCGACGTGGGATCGAGATGAAAATTCGAGGTCACGAACAGCCGGTTATGCTCGTCGTAAACGGAAATGGCGCGGACAATCTCTGAATGCCGGCGGTGCAGCACGCTGATTAACTGACCAATGGATTCGCGGTTTTGCAGGTTCATGCCGTACTCGCTGGAGACGGCCAGCGGTTCGATAATGCTGGCACCGGCATCTTCAAGCTGCCTCTGCAGATCGTTGTAGCGGTGCACCACAAAGAAGATGCTCAGCAGCAAACCGATAAGAACGGTAGGAGCGAGGATCAAAATCATCATGCGCGCGCGCAGGCTGTAGTTGGTCATGGAGTTCCGTTATGGGACAATCAGGCTAATTATGTTTATTTGAGAAAAATCTCGGCGATGGCGCAATTCTACTCTGCAAAACGACGCGTGACGACGCGTCAGATCATAACTGTTGAAGCCACGGACCTCGATCCTTTCGGATAGGGGGTGGCACGTCACAATGGTAAGACCCTGTTTATCACAGGTTTGCTGCCAGGAGAACGAGCAGAAATTACGCTGACGGAAGACAAACGCCAGTACGCGCGCGGCCAGGTCAAACGCCGTCTTGGCGATAGCCCGGATCGCGTAACGCCTCGCTGCCCCCATTTTGGCGTCTGCGGCGGCTGTCAGCAACAGCATGCCAGCACAGAATTACAGCAAAAAAGTAAAAGCAGCGCGCTGGCTCGCCTGCTAAAACACGACGTCAGTGACGTTGTTGCTGACCAGCCGTGGGGCTACCGCCGCCGCGCTCGCCTGAGCCTCAGCTATCAGCCAAAAACCGGGCGGCTGGAGATGGGTTTTCGTAAAGCCGGCTCCAGCGATATCGTCAATATCGCGCGCTGCCCTGTTTTGGCTCCCCATCTTGAGGCACTGCTTCCGGATGTGCACCACTGTCTTGCATCGCTGGATGGCGTGCGTTCGCTGGGCCATGTCGAACTGGTGCTGGCAAACAACGGTCCGCTGATGGTGCTGCGCCATACCGCGCCGCTGTCGAAGAAAGATCGCGAAAAACTGGAACGCTTTTCGCATTCTCACGAGCTTGCGCTTTTCCTCGCGCCGCAGAGCGAGATACTTGAGCAGGTAACGGGAGAAGCCCCCTGGTATGCGTCAGACGGGCTACGCTTAACGTTCAGCCCGCGGGATTTTATCCAGGTTAACGACGGCGTAAACCAGCAGATGGTAGCAAACGCGCTGGCGTTGCTTGACGTACAGCCAACCGATCGGGTGCTCGATCTGTTCTGCGGTATGGGAAACTTCACCCTGCCGCTGGCCCGCAGAGCAGAGAGCGTGGTCGGGGTGGAGGGCGTTGAGGCGCTGGTGGCGAAAGGCCAGGAGAACGCCCAACAGAACGGGTTGCAAAATGTGACATTCTTTCATCAAAATCTGGAGGAAGATGTCACGCAGCAACCGTGGGCTAAGCAGGGTTTCGATAAGATCCTGCTCGATCCGGCGCGCGCGGGTGCGCCGGGCGTGATGCAACATATAATTAAACTCGCGCCTGAACGCGTGGTCTATGTTTCCTGTAATCCGGCGACGCTTGCCCGGGACAGTGAAGCATTATTGAGCGGGGGTTACCAGATTCGGCGTCTGGCAATGCTGGACATGTTCCCGCACACTGGACATCTGGAATCGATGGTGTTGTTTGAGCACATCTAATGAGTTTGGCTTGTCGACTTCGACAGGCCCTTGTCCCTAAAGGAGAGGACGATGGTTGCGGTAAGAAGTGCACATTTAAATAAAGCTGGTGAGTTTGACCCTCAAAAATGGATCGCAAGTCTGGGGATTTCCAGCCAGCAGTCGTGTGAACGCTTAACCGAAACCTGGGCCTATTGTTTACGGACTACGCAGGGACATCCGGACGCTGAACTGCTGCTGTGGCGCGGCGTGGAGATGGTAGAAATTTTATCCATGCTGAACATGGATATCGAAACGCTGCAGGCCGCGCTGCTGTTCCCGCTTGCGGACGCCGACGTGGTAACCGAAGACGTGCTGCGTGAGAGCGTCGGCCAGCCCGTTGTGGCGCTTATTCACGGCGTACGTGACATGGCCGCCATCCGCCAGCTGAAGGCCGCACAAACGGATTCCGTCTCTTCCGAGCAGGTCGATAACGTTCGCCGCATGCTGCTGGCGATGGTGGATGATTTCCGCTGCGTGGTTATCAAGCTGGCGGAACGTATTGCCCACCTGCGCGAAGTGAAGGATGCGCCGGAAGACGAGCGCGTTCTGGCCGCCAAAGAGTGTACCAACATCTATGCGCCGCTGGCGAACCGCCTGGGTATCGGCCAGCTGAAGTGGGAGCTGGAAGATTACTGCTTCCGCTACCTGCATCCGGCGGAATACAAGCGCATTGCAAAACTGCTGCACGAACGCCGCATCGACCGCGAGCACTATATCGACGAGTTTGTCGGCGGGCTGCGCCAGGCGATGAAAGAGGAGAATGTGCGCGCCGAGGTTTACGGTCGTCCTAAGCATATCTACAGCATCTGGCGCAAAATGCAGAAGAAACATCTCGCCTTTGACGAGCTGTTCGACGTGCGCGCCGTGCGTATCGTGGCGGAACGTTTGCAGGACTGCTACGCCGCGCTGGGGATCGTACACACCCATTTCCGCCATTTGCCGGACGAGTTTGATGACTATGTCGCCAACCCGAAACCGAACGGCTACCAGTCTATTCATACCGTGGTGCTCGGCCCTGGCGGCAAAACGGTGGAAATTCAGATCCGTACCAGGCAGATGCACGAAGACGCCGAGCTGGGCGTGGCCGCGCACTGGAAGTATAAAGAGGGCACCTCCGGCGGCGCTCGCACTGGTCACGAGGATCGTATCGCCTGGCTGCGTAAGCTGATTGCGTGGCAGGAAGAGATGGCCGACTCCGGCGAAATGCTCGACGAAGTGCGCAGCCAGGTCTTCGACGATCGCGTCTACGTCTTTACTCCGAAAGGGGACGTGGTTGACCTGCCGGCTGGCTCCACGCCGCTTGATTTTGCTTACCACATCCACAGCGACGTGGGGCACCGCTGCATCGGCGCGAAAATTGGCGGGCGCATCGTCCCGTTCACTTACCAGCTGCAGATGGGCGACCAGATTGAAATTATCACCCAGAAGCAGCCGAACCCAAGCCGCGACTGGCTTAACCCGAACCTGGGCTATGTCACCACCAGCCGCGGGCGCTCCAAAATTCACGCCTGGTTCCGTAAGCAGGATCGGGACAAAAATATCCTCGCCGGTCGCCAGATCCTGGACGACGAGCTGGAGCATATCGGGATTAGCCTGAAAGAGGCGGAGAAATTCCTGCTGCCGCGCTACAACTTCAACGAGCTGGACGAGCTGTTGGCGGCGATTGGCGGTGGTGATATCCGGCTGAATCAGATGGTGAACTTCCTGCAGGCGCAGTTCAACAAGCCAAGCGCGGCAGAGCAGGACGCGGCCGCGCTGAAGCAGCTGCAGCAAAAAACCTACGCCCCACAGCAGCGCAGCAAGGACAATGGCCGCGTGGTGGTCGAAGGGGTCGGAAACCTGATGCACCATATCGCCCGCTGCTGCCAGCCGATTCCGGGTGACGATATTGTCGGCTTTATCACTCAGGGGCGCGGGATCTCGATACACCGCTCCGACTGCGATCAGCTTGCCGAACTGCAGTCGCACGCGCCGGAACGCATCGTGGAAGCGGTCTGGGGGGAGAGCTACTCTGCCGGCTACTCGCTGGTGGTCCGCGTCACTGCCAACGACCGCAGCGGTCTGCTGCGCGACATCACGACCATTCTCGCCAACGAAAAGGTCAACGTGCTGGGCGTAGCCAGCCGCAGCGATACCCGCGAGCAGCTTGCCACCATCGATATGACCATCGAAATTTATAACCTGCAGGTGCTGGGCCGCGTGCTCGGCAAGCTGAACCAGGTGCCGGATGTGATTGACGCGCGCCGTCTGCACGGCGGTTAATCCCACGCTTCTGTAGGCCGGGTAAGGCGAGGCCGCCGCCCGGCATTTTTTTATCAGGACAGAACTATGACTCAAATCGACCGCCTGCTTGGCATCATGAAACGTCTTCGGAACCCGGAAAACGGCTGCCCGTGGGACAAAGAGCAAACTTTTGCCACCATCGCCCCGTATACCCTTGAAGAAACCTATGAGGTGCTGGACGCGATTTCCCGCGAAGATTTCGACGACCTGCGCGGGGAGCTGGGCGATCTGCTGTTCCAGGTAGTGTTCTACGCGCAGATGGCGCAGGAAGAGGGCCGCTTTAACTTTGACGATATCTGCGCCGCCATCAGCGACAAGCTGGAACGGCGTCATCCGCATATCTTTGGCGATGCCACCGCTGGCAACAGTACCGAAGTGCTGGCGCGCTGGGAGCAGATCAAAAGCGCCGAGCGCGCGGAAAAATCCCAGCACTCGGCGCTGGACGATATTCCCCTGAACCTGCCCGCGCTGATGCGCGCGCATAAAATTCAAAAGCGCTGTTCGGCGGTAGGGTTTGACTGGACCTCCCTCGGCCCGGTGCTGGAAAAAGTGCATGAAGAGATCGACGAAGTGATGCACGAAGCGCAGCAGGCCGTGGTGGATGAAGCAAAACTGGAAGAGGAGATGGGCGATCTGCTGTTTGCGACCGTCAACCTTTCGCGCCATCTCGGCGTAAAAGCGGAAACCGCGCTGCAAAAAGCGAACGTGAAATTCGAACGACGCTTCCGTGAAGTGGAGCGGATTGTGGCCTCGCGCGGCCTCGAAATGAGCGGCATTGACCTCGATGCAATGGAAGAAGTGTGGAAGGAAGTAAAACGCCAGGAACATGATCTCTAACGGAATTTTGCGATCAAGCGCAATTTGTGTGATTTTTTAAATGACAAGCGCTTGATTTGCGTCAAAAACATTTACCCAAAAGGGGCTATTTTCTCACTCCTTATGTTTGTCATGGCCTGGGAAGGAGACGGAGAATGAAAGTTTGTGGCGCTCGCCGTGTTCGGGTATACTACTTTCCCGTCCTGGTTATTCCATCGTTTCACCCTAACTTCTCAGGTTCAGCATGACAACGAACTATATTTTTGTGACCGGCGGGGTCGTATCCTCTCTGGGTAAAGGCATTGCCGCAGCCTCCCTCGCAGCCATTCTTGAAGCCCGTGGCCTCAATGTGACCATGATGAAACTGGATCCGTATATTAACGTCGATCCTGGCACCATGAGCCCAACCCAACACGGGGAAGTGTTCGTTACTGAAGACGGCGCTGAAACCGATCTGGATCTTGGCCACTACGAGCGTTTCATCCGTACCAAAATGACCCGTCGTAACAACTTTACGACTGGCCGTATCTACTCTGACGTTCTGCGTAAAGAGCGCCGTGGTGACTACCTGGGCGCAACCGTGCAGGTTATCCCCCACATCACCAACGCCATTAAAGAACGTGTTCTTGCCGGTGGCGAAGGGCATGACGTTGTGCTGGTTGAAATCGGCGGTACCGTTGGGGATATCGAATCCCTGCCGTTCCTCGAAGCGATTCGTCAGCTGGCGGTAGATATTGGTCGTGAGCACGCGCTGTTCATGCACCTGACGCTGGTGCCTTACATGGCGGCAGCGGGTGAAGTGAAAACCAAACCGACCCAGCACTCTGTTAAAGAGCTGCTTTCCATCGGTATTCAGCCTGACATCCTGGTTTGCCGTTCCGATCGCGCGATTCCGGCGAACGAACGTGCGAAAATTGCATTGTTCTGTAACGTGCCTGAAAAAGCCGTTATTTCAATGAAAGATGTCGATTCCATTTATAAAATCCCGGGCCTGTTGAAATCACAGGGTCTGGACGATTATATTTGTAAACGATTCAGCTTGAACTGTCCGGAAGCTAACCTGTCTGAATGGGAACAGGTGATTTACGAAGAAGCCAATCCGGGCGGTGAAGTGACTATCGGTATGGTCGGTAAGTACATTGAACTGCCGGACGCCTATAAGTCAGTTATCGAAGCGCTGAAGCACGGTGGTCTGAAGAATCGCGTCTCCGTTAACATCAAGCTGATTGATTCGCAGGATGTTGAAACGCGCGGCGTCGAAATTCTGAAAGATCTGGACGCTATTCTCATCCCTGGCGGCTTCGGCTACCGTGGTGTTGAGGGCAAGATCGCCACTGCACGCTATGCGCGTGAAAACAATATTCCATACCTCGGGATCTGCCTGGGTATGCAGGTTGCGCTGATTGAATTTGCGCGCAACGTAGCGGGAATGGAAAACGCGAACTCTACGGAATTTGTGCCAGACTGTAAGTACCCTGTAGTGGCGCTGATTACGGAATGGCGCGACGAAGACGGTAACGTCGAAGTCCGTACCGAGAAGAGCGATCTGGGTGGCACCATGCGTCTTGGCGCACAGGCCTGCCAGCTGTCCGACGATAGCGTGGTTCGCAAGCTTTACGGCGAGCCGGTCATCACCGAGCGCCATCGTCACCGCTATGAAGTCAACAACATGTTGTTGAAACAAATTGAAGCGGCGGGTCTGCGTGTTGCTGGCCGCTCCGGGGACGATCAGTTAGTCGAGATCATCGAGGTGCCTAACCATCCGTGGTTCGTTGCCTGCCAATTCCACCCGGAATTTACTTCAACGCCGCGTGACGGACATCCGCTGTTTGCAGGCTTCGTGAAAGCCGCCAGCGAGTACCAGAAGCGCCAGGCGAAGTAAAAAAAGTTAGAACGGCAACGCGTACCCCTGGTACGCGTTGTTTGTCTGGAGTTTTAGTTTAACTTGTACTGAGGAAAATCTAATGTCCAAAATCGTTAAAGTCATCGGTCGTGAAATCATCGACTCCCGTGGTAACCCGACCGTTGAAGCCGAAGTTCATCTGGAAGGTGGTTTCGTCGGTATGGCAGCTGCTCCATCAGGTGCTTCTACTGGTTCCCGCGAAGCGCTGGAACTGCGTGACGGCGACAAATCCCGTTTCATGGGCAAAGGCGTACTGAAAGCGGTTGGCGCTGTTAACGGTCCTATTGCTCAGGCTATCGTTGGCAAAGATGCCAAAGATCAGGCTGGCATCGACAAGATCATGATCGATCTGGACGGTACTGAAAACAAATCTAACTTCGGTGCGAACGCAATCCTGGCGGTTTCCCTGGCGAACGCCAAAGCAGCAGCGGCTGCTAAAGGTATGCCACTGTTCGAGCACATCGCTGAACTGAACGGCACCCCAGGCAAATACTCCATGCCTGTACCAATGATGAACATCATCAACGGTGGTGAGCACGCAGACAACAACGTTGATATTCAGGAATTCATGATTCAGCCAGTTGGCGCGAAAACCCTGAAAGAAGCAGTACGTATGGGTTCTGAAGTGTTCCACAACCTGGCTAAAGTTCTGAAAGCTAAAGGCATGAACACTGCCGTTGGTGACGAAGGTGGCTACGCGCCAAACCTGGGTTCTAACGCAGAAGCACTGGCTGTTATCGCTGAAGCGGTTAAAGCAGCAGGCTACGAGCTGGGCAAAGACATCACTCTGGCGATGGACTGCGCAGCATCTGAATTCTACAAAGACGGTAAATACGTTCTGGCTGGCGAAGGCAACAAAGCGTTCACCTCCGAAGAGTTCACTCACTTCCTGGAAGACCTGACCAAACAGTACCCAATCGTTTCTATCGAAGACGGTCTGGACGAGTCTGACTGGGATGGTTTCGCATACCAGACCAAAGTACTGGGCGACAAAATCCAGCTGGTTGGTGACGATCTGTTCGTAACCAACACCAAGATCCTGAAAGAAGGCATCGAGAAAGGCATCGTTAACTCCATCCTGATCAAATTCAACCAGATCGGTTCTCTGACCGAAACCCTGGCTGCGATCAAAATGGCGAAAGACGCTGGCTACACCGCTGTTATCTCTCACCGTTCTGGCGAAACTGAAGATGCAACCATCGCTGACCTGGCTGTAGGTACCGCAGCAGGCCAGATCAAAACTGGTTCTATGAGCCGTTCTGACCGCGTTGCTAAATACAACCAGCTGATTCGTATCGAAGAAGCGCTGGGCGAAAAAGCACCATACAACGGTCGTAAAGAGATCAAAGGTCAGGCATAAGCCTGAGCTTTCGTTTCAATAAAAAAACCCGCTTCGGCGGGTTTTTTGTTTTCTATAACAGAAGCGGCAGCGTCGCGCTGGCCGTTTGCTGACTCACCTCGCCGTAACGGCCGTCAATGGCAATAAGGGAGGTGGTAAGCAGCTCGATCAGCAGCATGACCCCAACTTTGGCATTGAGCGCGCCCGCGCTCAGCGGCCCCTCTGGTTTTGCCGCAACCAGCTGCATATCGCTCAGGGAAGCCAGCGGGCTGCGCGGCGTATTGCTGAGCGCCAGCACCTGCACGCCGCGCTTGCGGGCAAGCTTCACGACGTGGAGTAAATCGCGGGTTGAGCCCGAACTTGAGATAGCGACCACCAGCGTCTCGTCTGAGAGCGTTGCCGCATTCATGGCCGCGCGATGCATATCGCTGAACAGCTGCGCGGGTTTGCCCAGCCGCAACAGCTTGTAATGCAGATACTCACCAAGGATCGCGCTGGCGGCCACCCCGTAAATCTGTACCGACCGCGCCTGATGCAGCGCCTGCGCGGCCTTTTCCAGCAGCGCTCTGTCGAGCAGCCGGGCCGTATCCTGCAGGGCCTGCACCGACTCATCCACTACGTTATCAATTTCATCCCCGGCCTGACGAGCGGGCTGGCCCTGCTGAATATCCAGCGCCAGCGCCATTTTAAATTCGTTATATCCCTTACAGCCGAGCGTCCGGCACAGGCGCGTCACGCTGGCCTCGCTGGTCTGACTTTCGCGCGCCAGCTCGGTGATCGTCAGGTACAGCACACGGGCAGGATCGCTGAGAACAAACTCCCCCAGTTTCTGTTGCGTAGGGCTATACCCGGAAGCCTCCTGGCGTAACTTCAGCAGCAGGTTTTCATGGTCTGACATGCTAGATCCTTAATGCGTTTCTCTGCCGACTAGTGTGGCGGAAAGCAGGGGAGGGATGCCAGTGATTTCGAAAAAGTATGATCCTCCCCCTGTTTTTTGATGATAATTTTCACTTTATATTATTTATATGGTAAAAATTTTCATCATTACACCAGGGGATGAAAAAAATGATGCAAATGTTCAGCGGAGCTTCTTCCGGCGGATGGTTTGAAAAAGCGCAGCGCTTCGGCAAATCCTTTATGTTGCCCATCGCCGTTTTGCCGGCGGCGGGGCTTTTACTGGGAATTGGCGGAGCGTTGTCAAATCCCAATACCCTTACGGCCTATCCCTTCTTAAACGTTGGCTGGCTTCAGGCCATCTTCACCATCATGAGCAGTGCGGGGTCGATTGTGTTTGCGAACCTTTCCGTGCTGTTCGCCGTTGGGGTTGCCGTCGGGTTAGCTAAAAATGATAAAGGCACGGCGGGTCTGGCGGCTCTGCTCGCGTTTCTGGTAATGAACGCCACCATCAACGCCCTGCTGATCCTGACCGGAAAGCTGGCCCCGGAAAATCCGGGGGCCGTGGGGCAGGGGATGACGCTGGGCATTCAGACGCTGGAAACCGGCGTGTTTGGCGGCGTGGTGATTGGCCTTGTGACCTGCGCGCTGCACCATCGGTTTAACAAAATCGCGCTTCCGCAATTTCTGGGCTTCTTTGGCGGCTCGCGCTTTGTGCCGATTATCAGCTCGCTGGCGGCGATACTCGTCGGGGCCCTCATGACCGTCGTCTGGCCGCATTTCCAGAAGCTGATCTTTGGCCTCGGCGGACTGGTAGATGCCACCGGCTATCTGGGCACCCTGCTGTACGGCTTCATCCTGCGCATGCTTGGCCCGTTTGGCCTGCACCACATCTTTTATTTGCCGTTCTGGACCACCGCGCTCGGCGGCAGTGAAATCGTCAACGGCCATCTGGTAGAGGGCACGCAGCGGATCTTCTTCGCCCAGCTCGCCGACCCGAGCACGCAGCACTTCTATGAGGGCACGTCGCGCTTCATGTCCGGGCGCTTTATTACGATGATGTTTGGCCTGCTCGGTGCCTGCCTTGCGATGTACCACACGGCAAAACCAGAGAATAAAAAGCGCGTAGCGGGGCTGCTGCTTTCAGCGGCGTTAACCTCTTTCCTGACGGGCATTACCGAACCCATCGAGTTCTCATTCCTGTTTATCGCGCCGGTGCTTTACGTCATTCATGCGCTGTTTGACGGTCTGGCATTTATGCTGACGCACGTGCTGCACATCACCATCGGACAGACGTTCTCCGGCGGCTTCATTGACTTCGTGCTGTTCGGCATTCTTCAGGGGGAGGCTAAAACCAACTGGATGTTCGTCCCGCTGGTGGGCGTGCCGTGGTTCTTCCTTTACTACTTCACCTTCCGCTATCTGATCAACCGCTTTGATTTCGCCACGCCGGGCCGTGAAAAGGAGGCGGTGGCTGACGCGAATACCTTGCCGCAAAGCGAGCGCGCCGCGGCGGTGATAGCCGGGCTTGGCGGCAGAGAAAACCTGGATGACGTTGATTGCTGCGCCACGCGCCTTCGCGTCACGGTAAGGGATGGTAGCAAAGTCAGTGAAGCGGTACTGAAGGCAACCGGCGCGCGCGGCGTCATCGTGCGCGGTAACGGGGTTCAGGTCATTTATGGCCCGCACGTCACAATTATCAAAAACGAAGTGGAAGAGATTTTATCGTAATGAAAACCGTACTGGATACCCTGAAGGGAAAGCTGGTCGTCTCCTGTCAGGCGCTGGAAAACGAACCCTTACACAGCCCGTTTATTATGTCCCGAATGGCGCTGGCGGCGGCGCAGGGCGGTGCCGCCGGGATCCGCGCCAACAGCGTGGTGGACATCGAGGCCATCAAAGGGCTGGTCTCGCTGCCGGTCATCGGCATTATCAAGCGGGACTACCCGGGGAGCGAGGTGTTTATCACCGCGACGATGAAGGAGGTGGATGAGCTGATGGCGGTCGCGCCGGAGCTCATCGCGCTGGATGCCACCGCCCGCAGGCGTCCCGGCGGGGAGTCTCTGGAAGCGCTGATCGCGCAGGTTCGCGACCGTTACCCTTCGCTGCTGCTGATGGCAGATATTTCCTCCGTGCAGGAGGCCGTGACCGCGCAGGCGCTTGGGTTTGACTGCATCGGGACCACGCTTTACGGCTATACGGCGGAAACGGCGGGCCATTCGCTTCCGGAGAATGACTGCGCGTTCCTGAAAGCGGTGCTGGCAGCCGTTTCGGTTCCGGTGATTGCCGAAGGCAACGTGGACACCCCCGAGCGTGCGGCAAGATGCCTGGCGCTAGGGGCGCATACGGTCGTTGTCGGGGGCGCGATCACCCGGCCACAGCAAATTACCGGGCGTTTTATGGCGGCGATAGGCGCGCAAAGCACCGATGGAGCATGACCATCCGGCAGGGATCTGCGATACTTATCGTTTATCCCCTTAACTGAGATGACTATGCAGTACCCGATTAACGAGATGTTCCAGACCCTGCAAGGCGAGGGTTACTTTACCGGCGTTCCCGCTATTTTCATTCGCCTGCAGGGATGCCCGGTTGGCTGTGCCTGGTGTGACACCAAACATACGTGGGATAAACTCGCCGATCGGGAAGTGTCGCTGTTTAGTATCCTGGCGAAAACCAAAGAGAGCGATAAGTGGGGCGCGGGCAGTGCAGAAGATCTGCTTGCCATTATTGGTCGCCAGGGCTGGACGGCGCGTCACGTGGTGATCACCGGTGGTGAACCGTGCATTCACGATCTGATGCCGCTTACCGACCTGCTCGAAAAAAACGGCTATAGCTGCCAGATCGAAACCAGCGGCACCCATGAAGTGCGCTGCTCCCACTCAACCTGGGTAACGGTGTCGCCAAAGGTTAACATGCGCGGCGGCTATGACGTGCTGTCTCAGGCGCTGGAGCGTGCTGATGAGATTAAGCATCCCGTGGGGCGCGTGCGCGATATCGAAGCGCTGGATGAACTGCTGGCGACGCTGAAGGACGAAAAGCAGCGGGTTATCGCTTTACAGCCGATCAGCCAGAAAGACGATGCAACCCGCCTGTGCATTGAAACCTGCATCGCCCGCAACTGGCGGCTGTCGATGCAGACGCACAAATATCTGAACATTGCCTGATACTGCCGTGGCCCCGCCTATCGCGGGGCTTTTGATGGTGGCAGTAAGGCCCAGGTCACTACGGCCGACCCAAGGCAAATCGCACTGTTGAACAGTAAGGCATACTGCGCGGCGCTGGCCGTTCCCACCGGCAGCCATAGCGCGTACAGCGATGCGGTGACCGCGATCCCCATCGCTCCGCCCAGGGAACTGCCCATCTTATAGATCCCAGAAGCCACACCCACCTTGTTTTCAGGGGCATTCATCACCGCCGTGTCCGTTGAGGGCGTGGCGTAACACCCGAGCCCCAGCCCGAATAAAATATTGCTCAGAAAAACGGTGACAATGTAGACCTCTTTGCTTAAGAAGGTGCATGAAATCAGCGTAATACCCGTTGCGGTCAGCAGCGGTCCAGTCATCATCGGCAGCCTGGCGCCATAGCGCTGAAGCAGTTTTTCACCCACCCGGATCATCGCCAGCACGGTTACCAGATACCCCAGCGTCATCATGCCGGTCTGTAGCGGTGACAGATGATGGCCGTGCTGCAGCCAGATGCTGGCGATCATCATGGTGCCAATGCAGCCGTTGAGCAGGAAATTTGAGAATACCGAGGCGCTGTAGGCCCGGTTTTTAAACAGGGCAAAGTCGATCAGCGCCGCATCGCCTTTGCGTCGTCCGGTAATGACAAAGCACATCAACGCAGTCACGGCTCCACACAGCACGAGAAGCGATAAGCTACTGCTCCACCCCCAGGCGTGTCCTTTGCTTATAAACAGATTGAATAGCACCAGCATAAGGACAAAGCTGGCCAGGCCGCTGATATCCAGCTTGTGTTGACCTGCATCGGGACTGCGGCTTTCCGGGGTGGCGCGGATAAGCAATAGCGCGGCCAGGGCTACCGCCATCGATAAAATAAAAATCCAGCGCCAGCCCAGCGTGGTAGCGATGGCGCCTCCGACAAACGCGCTCAGGCCGCTCCCGCCCCATGAACCGATAACCCAGAAGCTGATGGCGCGCTGGCGTGCTTTACCTTCATACCAGGTCTTAATTAGCGCCAGCGTGGCGGGCATGATGCAGGCCGCTGACAGGCCCTGAATTGCCCTTCCCAGCAGAAACAGGACGGGCTCCCAGGAAATGAACAGCAGGCCGCTCCCAATAATGCTCAGGATCAGGCCAATTACGGTCAGGCGCATGCGGCCAAACTTATCGGCAAACCCACCGCAGGCCACGACAAAACAGCCGCTGAACAGCGCGCTCAGGCTGACGGCCAGCGTAAGGGTTTCGAGGGCAATATCGAGGCTATTCTGCATGGCCGGAACAACGTTGATAACCGACTGGGCAAACAGCCAGAATGTCAGAACGCTCATGACGATACCCGCCAGCAGCCGATCGTTACCGGCGTAGGCGGATGTGCCTGTCAGGGAAACGGTACTCATAATGCAGCCCTCCCGGGAAGGTGCGAATCAGCGCAGATAGCGTTCGGTCAGTGCGGCCCAAAGCGCCGCGCCGGTAAGGAGAATCGTGTCGTTAAAGTCGTAGCCCGGGTTATGTACCATGCAGCGGTCAGGCTCATCCCCGGCGCCAAGGGTGAAATAGCATCCGTTTGGATTTTTCTCGAGCATAAAGGCAAAGTCCTCGCTGCCCATAAACGCGTTAACCTCCGCGACCGCATCCTGACCGAACAGATCGGTGGCGACGCTGCGCACCATCTCATTGGCTTGCGGATTGTTTTTCAGCACCGGGCTGCCGTTAACGTGACGGATGGTGGCCGTCGCATTGAAGCTTTCCGCCTGTGCAACGGCAATATCATGGATGCGCTGTAGCACGGTCTGCCGCACGCTTTCGTCCAGCGTGCGCACGGTCAGCTTCATCAATACTTTGTCGTTGATAATGTTGGGCGCGTGCCCGGCCTGAATGCTGCCTACGGTAACGACGGCAGGCTGAAAAGGGGTGATATTGCGTGAAACAATTGACTGCAAAGCGATGGTGATATGACAGGCAACCAGGGTAGCGTCAACCGTATGTTCCGGCACCGCACCGTGACCACCCACGCCGTTAACCTCAATATGAAGGGTGTCGGAAGAGGCCATCATGGCGCCATCGCGCAGACCAATTTTTCCGAGGGGCTGTGACGGCATATTGTGCAGGCCAAAAATATGGTCGCAGGGGAACAGGTCAAACAGACCGTCCTCTACCATAACGCGTCCACCATACAGAAGCTCCTCCGCGGGCTGAAAAATAAGGTGTAGCGTGCCGTTAAAATTGCGGGTGCGTGCCAGGTACTCCGCTGCATACAGCAGCGTAGTGGTGTGGCCATCATGGCCGCAGCCGTGGAATTTACCCTCAACGGTACTGCTCCATGCCTTGCCGCTGTTTTCCTGCATTGGCAGTGCATCCATATCGGCACGCAGGCCCAGGCGCCCGTGTCCGTTCCCCACCTTCAGCGTGCCGACCACGCCGGTTTTCGTCAGGCCGCGATGGACCTCATACCCCCATTCCTGGAGCAGCGCCGCAACGCGATCGCTGGTGTTATGCTCCTCAAAACCCGTTTCAGGGTGCTGATGAAAATAGCGGCGTAATTCCGTGAACCTGGCTTCGTTGCCACGCAGGGCTTCAATAATTGGATGTGTCATTTTTGTTATCCTTTTTCTGCCAAACGGTGATAATTTCGAGTCTATGACGATCGTACCGCCTGAAAATGCACTTTTTTGTTGTAAAGCGACGGTTTTGTTTTGATTGTTTTTCATACAATTCAGTTATGACAAAAAAGAGCAGGTCATTATTTGTCTTTGGTGAGGGATAAGATGGAGCAGCGGGGAGATGAATTTTGGGTAGAGATTCAGGACATTCGCCACTGCGTGGTGGATGAAGGCGATACGCTAACGCTGCTCTGGGTGCTGGAAGGGCGGGCAGAGCTGAGCACCGATGCGGGACGTGAAGTGCTGGAGGCCAATTCCCTTACCATCATAAACCGTCACCGGCGCTGGCAGTTTACGAGCGAAACGGCAAACGTCACCCTGCGCGTAACCCTTTCCGGGCGCTGGGTCGTCCAGCTCTGCAAAGATTTTTTTGCCCATGATTATGCGGTACCGGTTGAAGCCGGAGGCGTCTGGCCCCAGTGCGATGCGCTTCGCGATCTGTTGCGCCAGCTTCTTGTGGTCACGCTCATCAACGATCCGCGCCGCTACCGGCTGGAGGCGTACCGCTGGCTGAGCGAGATTTTGCTGCTGCTGACCAGCCGCTTTCAGCAGCCCGCCCGTTTGGCGCCCCGTGAACGTTCCACCGCGCACAGCAGGCGCATCGCCCGGGTAATAGAGCGGATCGATGCCAGCTATTCCCGCCGTATTACGCTTGCGGAAATCGCCGCGAGTGAATACGTCTCTGAAGCCTGGCTCTCTCGTCTCTTTCGAAAGGAGGTGGGGATCGGCTTCATGCAGTACATCACCACCCTGCGGCTGGAAAAGGCGGCTGACGCCCTCCGTCTGACGAATCGGCCGCTGCACCAGATTGCGCTTGAGCAGGGTTTCGCCAGCACGCGTATGATGAGCGATCGGTTTCGGCGCGTTCACAATATGTCCCCGGGCGAGTTTCGTAAGACCCGACGCCAGCACCCGGAGGCCGCGCGCGCACGTGCGGACGGGCGTGAGCAGCGCTATCCGGTGGCGGTGGATAAGCTGTTTAGCCTGCTCAATGACCCGGTGACGCGCGGCTGGGGAGCCTCGCCGCTCGTCGTTCATCCGCAGCAGGAGCAGAGGCTGGATCTTGAGCAGCTTAAACCTCTCTCCACCTCGCTGCGCCGTATGCGGGTGGTCATTACCCTGCGTGAGCTCGACGATTTGCTGCGTGAGGACGTTCGTCATAGTCTTGAGGAGATAAACAAGGCCATTCCCATTGAGGGAATTGATATCGCCGAGCCTTTTCTAAGCAGCCGTCTGTTTGCCACCGGCTGGGATGACCCGCAGATGGCGGGCTACGCCTGCTGGTACAATCTGCATCAGCTCTTCACCTGGCTGGCAAAAAAGCGGTGGACGGTGCTGCTGCACACCGGCGTAACGACCCGTCGCGATCTTCTTACCCGCTTTTTACAACAGTCAGTCAATCATTTTTCGCCAGAGATCGCCGCGGGCTGGCACTTCGTCATGCACTGGTCATCACAGGCGAGTGAGGAGACCCGGGAGCAGGTCTGGCTGGCGCAGCGTGAGGTAATACAAACCTTTCTTCCGCAGGCAAAGTTTGGCTTATGGCACCGGTTTGCCCCCGTCAGCGCGGGCGTGGGCGACGACCCCCTGTTCCGTTCAGCCATCCTGATGCAGGCCGATTTTCTTGCCTGTTCCGCCGATGCCAACGAGCTTCTCGATCCCGCGCAGCCGGAGCCTGCCGATCTCTCCTCGACGGAAAATTACCCGATACTGAAGATCCGCCAGATCCTCGCCGCCCTTCGCCTGCACAAACGTTCGCTTCCAGTCTGGCTTCTCTCCTGGAATACCCTCACCGGAAGCACGCGGGCGACAAACGGCTGGTTTTTTCGGGGGGCGCTGCTGATGCAGAACCTGCTCGGGCTTTCGGAGCTGGTCTGGCTGGCGGGATTCTGGCTAAATTCGGGTCTTCAGGGGGAAGCCCGTGCGAACAACACCATCGATACATCAAGCCTGGCGCTACAGTATAACCACGGCCTGCCGCGTCCGGTTTACTGGGTGCTCTGGCTCTGGCAGCGCCTGCGGGGCGAGGTGCTGGTCAATGACGGGCGAGTTCTGCTTACGCGACATCTGAATGGCTACCAGCTGTTGCTGCGTAACGTGGTGGTTTTTAATCCGCTGCTTTCCAGTGAAGAAGCCTTCATCCAGCGTTTTCGCCAGCAGTATCATTTACACCTGAAGGGAATGCGCGGGAAATGGCGCATTAAATGCCATCTTTTCGATCGGTATAACGGGGCGCTCTATCCTTTGCTTGAAGGCGTCGGCAGCGAAAGCGGCCCTGACGAAGAGGTGTGGTGCTGGATAGGGCATAAAGCGCGTCCAACGCTTTCCGTACGCGATGAACGCCTTTATGACGGCTGGCAGCTGACTGAATTACTGGAGAGTAACGCGCTGGTGCTCTACGAGTTTACGCCGATCGTGTCTCGTGAAGACGACGCGGAGGAGATTCACTCCCCGTGGTAGATGCAGCCTGCCGTGCAGGTCTCTTTGATCATCACCGCGCTCAGCAGCGGCACCAGCGGCTTCATCTGATCCCAGATCCATTTCGCCAGCACTTCGCTGGTCGGATTTTCAAGGCCCGGGATCTCATTCAGATAGAAGTGGTCAAGACGATCGTAGGTTGGCTTAAACGCGGCTTTCAGTTCGGCGAAGTCCATGATCCAACCGGTATGGGGATCGACTTCACCCGTAATCTCAAGACGCACCATGAACGAGTGCCCATGCAGGCGGCCACATTTATGCCCGGCAGGAACGTGCGGAAGGTGGTGTGCGGCTTCGAAGGTGAAATCTTTAAACAGTGTGGTGGACATCATAGCTCTCAGGAATGCGGAAAAAACCGCCGCATAGTACCGGAAAGCACAATTTTTATCATTAACTAAAACGGCTCTGAACGTCTCGCGCACCGTATTCAGAGCGTTTATGGATGTTTTTTGTTGTATATCATGCAGTTATTTAATCACTTTTATCGTTAAGAACGATAGCTAAAACAGGTTAGTCCATTTGGTTATTTATTATTTCCAACCCTTCTTTAATTGTTATTATCCCCGCCGTTAACCTTATCTTCAGTTTGGATTTATTCGCTTAAAGTCCGCTTTGCTACTGGAACATAACGACGCATGACAACACAGGCCCCACCTTCAAATTTGCTTCCCCTGAACCCGGAGCAGCTGGCGCGCCTACAGGCCGCGACATCCGATTTTTCACCTACCCAGCTCGCCTGGGTCTCCGGCTATTTCTGGGGAATGCTAAACCAGCAGCCGGGCGCCGTGGCTGGCGTACCGCCAGCTGCCGTTGAAATTCCTGCCATCACGCTTATCTCTGCTTCGCAGACGGGTAATGCCCGCCGCGTGGCCGAAGCGCTGCGTGATGACCTGCTCGCCGCGAAGCTGAACGTAAACCTGGTGAACGCCGGGGATTATAAATTCAAACAAATCGCGTCAGAAAAGCTGCTGGTGGTGGTTGCCTCGACGCAGGGAGAAGGTGAGCCTGCGGAAGAGGCCGTCGCGCTGCATAAGTTCCTGTTCTCGAAAAAAGCGCCAAAGCTTGAAGGCACCGCGTTTGCCGTGTTTGGCCTCGGCGATACGTCCTATGAATTTTTCTGCCAGTCCGGTAAAGACTTCGACAGCAGGCTGGCGGAGCTGGGCGCTGAACGCCTGCTGGACCGCGTGGACGCTGATGTGGAATACCAGGCTGCCGCCGCTGAATGGCGCGCGCGCATCGTTGAGGTGCTGAAAGCCCGCGTGCCGAAAGAGACCCCGGCGCAGGCCGCCGTTACCGCAGCCGGCACCGTCAACGCGATCCACTCCAGCCCATACACCAAAGAGGCACCGCTGACGGCGAGCCTGTCGGTGAACCAGAAAATCACGGGCCGCGATTCGGAAAAAGACGTGCGCCATATCGAAATCGATCTCGGCGAGTCCGGCCTGCGTTACCAGCCCGGCGATGCGCTGGGCGTCTGGTATCAGAACGATCCGGCGCTGGTGCAAGAACTGGTCGAGCTGCTGTGGCTGAAAGGCACGGAGCCGGTTCAGGTGGAGGGCAAAACGCTGCCGCTCTCCGAAGCGCTCCAGTGGCATTTTGAACTGACGGTGAACACCGCCAACATCGTTGAAAACTACGCCACCCTAACCCGCAGCGAGTCCCTCCTGCCGCTGGTTGGGGATAAGGCGAAGCTGCAGCATTACGCGGCGACAACGCCGATTGTCGACATGGTGCGTTTCTCTCCGGCACAGCTGGACGCCGACGCGCTGATCGGCCTGCTGCGCCCGCTCACGCCGCGCCTTTATTCCATCGCCTCCTCGCAGGCTGAAGTGGAAAACGAAGTCCACGTCACCGTCGGGGTGGTGCGTTACGATATCGAAGGCCGCGCGCGTGCGGGTGGGGCATCGAGCTTCCTGGCCGACCGCGTGGAAGAAGAGGGCGACGTGCGCGTCTTTATCGAGCATAACGATAACTTCCGCCTGCCGGCGAACCCGGAAACGCCGGTCATTATGATTGGCCCCGGCACCGGCATTGCACCGTTCCGCGCCTTTATGCAGCAGCGTGCGGCAGACGAGGCGCCGGGCAAGAACTGGCTGTTCTTCGGCAACCCGCACTTTACGGAAGATTTCCTCTACCAGGTTGAGTGGCAGCGCTATGTGAAAGAGGGCGTGCTGACCCGCATCGATCTGGCCTGGTCCCGCGATCAGAAAGAAAAAGTATACGTACAAGACAAACTGCGCGAACAGGGCGCAGAGCTGTGGCGCTGGATCAATGACGGTGCCCACATTTATGTCTGCGGCGACGCCAGTCGTATGGCGAAGGACGTCGAGCAGGCGTTGCTGGAAGTGATTGCCGAATTCGGCGGTATGGATGCCGAAGCGGCGGATGAATTTTTAAGTGAGCTGCGCGTAGAGCGCCGTTATCAGCGAGATGTCTACTAATGAGCGAAAAACACCCTGGCCCACTGGTGGTCGAAGGCAAACTGTCTGATGCCGAGCGCATGAAGGTAGAGAGCAACTACCTGCGCGGTACCATTGCCGAAGATTTAAATGACGGTCTGACCGGCGGCTTTAAAGGCGACAACTTCCTGCTGATCCGCTTCCACGGCATGTATCAGCAGGACGACCGCGATATCCGCGCCGAACGTGCTGAACAGAAGCTGGAGCCGCGTCACGCGATGCTGCTGCGCTGCCGTCTGCCGGGTGGGGTCATCACCACGACACAGTGGCAGGCGATCGACAGGTTTGCCCAGGACAATACCATTTACGGCAGCATACGTCTGACCAACCGTCAGACCTTCCAGTTCCACGGCATTCTGAAGAAGAACGTGAAGCCGGTTCACCAGATGCTGCACTCCGTTGGCCTGGACGCGCTGGCGACCGCCAACGACATGAACCGTAACGTGCTGTGCACCTCGAACCCGTACGAGTCCGAGCTTCACGCGCAAGCCTATGAGTGGGCGAAGAAGATCTCCGAGCACCTGCTGCCGCGCACCCGCGCCTATGCGGAGATCTGGCTCGATCAGGAGAAAGTCGCGACCACGGACGAAGAGCCGATCCTCGGCCAGACCTACCTGCCGCGTAAGTTTAAAACTACGGTGGTGATCCCGCCGCAGAACGATATCGATCTGCACGCCAACGACATGAACTTCGTGGCGATTGCCGAAAACGGCAAGCTCATCGGCTTTAACCTGCTGGTGGGCGGCGGCCTGTCCATCGAGCACGGTAACAAGAAGACCTACGCCCGTACCGCGAGCGAATTCGGCTTCCTGCCGCTGGAGCACACGCTGGCCGTGGCGGAAGCGGTGGTTACTACCCAGCGCGACTGGGGGAACCGTGCCGACCGTAAAAACGCGAAAACCAAGTACACGCTTGAGCGCGTGGGCGTAGAGACCTTCAAGGAAGAAGTGGAGCGTCGCGCGGGGATCAAGTTTGAGCCGATCCGCCCTTACGAATTCACCGGTCGCGGCGATCGCATTGGCTGGGTGAAAGGCATCGATAATAACTGGCACCTGACGCTGTTTATCGAAAACGGACGTATTCTGGATTACCCGGGCCGTCCGCTGAAAACCGGCCTGCTGGAAATCGCGAAGATCCACAAAGGCGAATTCCGCATTACCGCTAACCAGAACCTGATCGTGGCCAGCGTGCCGGAAAGCGAAAAGGCGAAAATTGAGGCGCTGGCGCTCGAGCACGGGCTGATGAATGCGGTGAAGCCGCAGCGTGAAAACTCGATGGCCTGCGTCTCGTTCCCGACCTGCCCGCTGGCGATGGCCGAAGCAGAGCGTTTCCTGCCGTCGTTCACCGATAAGGTGGAGGCGATTCTGGAAAAACACGGCATTCCGGACGAGCATATTGTTATGCGCGTTACCGGCTGTCCAAACGGCTGCGGGCGCGCGATGCTCGCCGAGCTGGGGCTGGTGGGGAAAGCGCCGGGTCGCTACAACCTGCATCTGGGCGGCAACCGCATCGGCACGCGTATTCCGCGTATGTTCCGCGAGAACATCACCGAGCCGGAAATTCTCGATTCCATCGACGTGCTTGTCGGGCGCTGGGCAAAAGAGCGCGAAGCGGGTGAAGGCTTCGGCGACTTTACGGTGCGTGCGGGCATTATTCGCCCGGTGCTCGATCCTGCAAGGGATTTCTGGGAGTAACCACGAGAGGTAATTATGTCCGTACTCGATCTAAACGCCCTTAATGAACTGCCAAAAGTCGAACGTATTCTGGCACTGGCAGAAACCAACGCCCGGCTGGAAAAGCTCGACGCCGAAGGGCGCGTGGCCTGGGCGCTGGAAAACCTGCCGGGTGACTATGTGCTCTCCTCGAGCTTTGGCATTCAGGCGGCGGTAAGCCTGCATCTGGTGAATCAGATCCGTCCGGACATACCGGTGATCCTCACCGATACCGGCTACCTGTTCCCGGAAACCTACCAGTTTATCGACGAGCTGACGGACAGGCTCGGGCTGAACCTGAAGGTCTACCGCGCGACGGAAAGCGCGGCCTGGCAGGAGGCGCGTTACGGCAAGCTGTGGGAGCAGGGTGTTGAGGGCATTGAGAAATACAATGAGATCAACAAAGTCGAGCCGATGAACCGCGCGCTGAAAGAGCTGAACGCCCAGACCTGGTTTGCCGGCCTTCGCCGCGAGCAGTCCGGAAGCCGCGCGACGCTACCGGTGCTGGCGGTGCAGCGCGGCGTGTTTAAAGTGTTGCCGATTATCGACTGGGACAACCGGACGGTGTATCAGTACCTGCAAAAACACGGTCTGAAATACCATCCGCTGTGGGATCAGGGCTATTTGTCGGTCGGTGATACCCACACCACGCGTAAATGGGAACCGGGGATGGCGGAAGAAGAGACGCGATTCTTTGGGCTCAAGCGCGAGTGCGGGCTGCACGAAGGGTAATTCCTTATCCACCCCCTCACCCTAACCCTCTCCCCAAAGGGGAGAGGGGATCGCCCGGAGCCGTCTTTTCTCCCTCGCCCCTTTGGGGAGAGGGTTGGGGTGAGGGGAAAATACCGCTCTACGCTTTCCCCGCTTTCGCCAGCTCCTTCACCAGCGGCAGCATTACTTTCACCACGTCGCGGCTGCGGTGTTCAATCCGCTGCGGCAGCGCGCTGTCTATATGCTGTTGATTATCCAGCCTCACATCATGCCAGCTGGTTCCGTCCGGGAACGCTTTTGATTTGCTGCGCTGCTGATAGCCATCTTTTTTGCCCAGCGCCCAGTTGGTCGCCTCGACGTAAAGCACCGGAATACCGGCTTTATCAAACACTTCCCCGTCATTACAGCAGCCAGTGCCTTTTGGATAATCCGGATTACCGCCCGGGTTTGTCGCGGCATAAACGCCGTGCGCACGGGCAAGCGCCAGCGCGCGGTCGCGGGTGAGTTTACGCACGCTGCTCGGCGTGCTCTGTCCGCTGTTAAAATAGAGCTTATCGCCGACGATCAGATTATCGAGGTTAATCACCAGCAGCGTATTTTTCTTCTCCTCAGCGCTCATGCGTTTAAGGAGATTCTCAGCACCGAGTTTGCCCTCTTCTTCGCCGCTGGTTGCCACAAAGCGGATACCGTATTTCGTCGGGATATTCTTCAGACGTTCGGCCAGCTCAAGCATCACCCCCAGCCCCGCCGCATTGTCGTCCAGCCCCTGTAGCGTCAGCCCGCCGAGGTTATTATCGCTGTCGGCATCGCTCAGCGGGGCGTAGGTATCAAGGTGCGCCATAATAATAATCTGCTCAGCCGCTTTCCCTTCGTGCGCCGCAATCACCGTGCTGCCGGTCACGTTGTGCCAGTTCTGCGTATTATTGCGTGAGGTATAGATATAGCGGCTATGGAAAGTGCGAATATCGCTCTGATAGCCCATCAGAGCAAACTGCTGGCGAATATAGTCTGCGGAGAGCATTTCGGCAGGCGTGCCGGTCATGCGGCCCGGAAAGACCGTCGCAATATGCCGCGCCTGCATACTGGCTATTTCACCGTAAGACTGATTTTTTGCCTGAGCCGGAAGAATAAAGCAAACGCCGAGCGCCAGGGCTGCACATCGGTGGCGCATTGCGGAAAACATAGTGAGCCCTTAAAAAACAGAGCAAAATTTTAACCCGCTTAGTATGAAACTGTGACCGGGCAGACACAATTTGAATTGCTCTTAAATGCCCGAAATTTCGCGTGTTAAGCACTTTTTGATATTTGCTTTTTCACGGCGTTATTCCATTGAGTAACTACTCATTCCAATTCGTAATTTCATTCGATCTAAGCCGCCCCCTATAGTCCCCTTATTCCTGATTGTTAGTGAGTTGTTGCCTGTGGACTATCTCCCCCTTTTTGCCGCCCTGAAAGACCGACCGGTACTGGTTGTCGGTACGGGCGAAATTGCCGATCGCAAAATCGCGTTTCTGCAACGCGCCGGGGCGCAGGTGCTGAATGTTGAAGAGGCGGACTTTGACGAGTCTCAAATCGACGGCGTGGTGCTGGTTATTGCGGCAACCGAAAATCGTCAGCTTAACCAGCGCATCTCCGGTGCCGCACAGGCCCGTCACCGTCTGGTGAACGTGGTGGACGACCAGCCGCTGTGCTCGTTTATCTTCCCGTCGATTGTTGACCGCTCGCCGCTGCTGGTGGCGATCTCCTCCGGCGGCACTGCGCCGGTGCTGGCGCGGGTGCTGCGGGAAAAAATTGAAGCGCTGCTGCCGACCAGCCTCGGCCGCATGGCGGAGAAAGCCAGCTACTGGCGCAACCATCTGAAAACGCGTCTGACCAGCGTGACGGAGCGCCGTCGCTTCTGGGAACGTATGTTCCGCGGCCGCTTTGCCAGCCTGATGCATGCCGGTAACGAGACGGCGGCGCAGCAAATTCTCGAGGACGAACTGGATAACCCCGGCAGCGGCGGCGGGGAGATCGTTCTGGTAGGTGCCGGGCCGGGCGATGCCGGGCTGCTGACCCTGCGCGGGTTGCAGGTATTGCAGGATGCGGACGTGGTGTTTTACGACCACCTGGTTACCGACGGCGTGCGCGAGCTGATCCGCCGGGATGCGGAGCAAATTTGCGTCGGCAAACGCGCCGGGGAGCACTCCGTGGCGCAGCACGATACCAACCAGATGCTGATTGCCGCTGCGAAAGCGGGCAAGACCGTGGTGCGCCTGAAAGGGGGGCGACCCGTTTATTTTCGGTCGCGGAGGCGAAGAACTCCAGGCGGCCGCCGAGGCGGGCGTGCCGTTCCAGGTGGTGCCCGGCATCACGGCGGCGTCAGCCGTGACGGCCTACGCGGGTATTCCGCTGACCCACCGCGATTACGCCCAGAGCGTCACCTTTGTGACCGGGCACTACAAAGCCGACAGCACGCCGTTTGACTGGTCGCATCTTGCCCAGAGCCGACAAACCCTGGCGATTTATATGGGCACGATGAAAGCGGCGGATATCAGCGAACAGCTTATTCAGCACGGTCGCGAAGCGACGACGCCGGTTGCCGTCATCTCTCGCGGCACGCGCGTCGATCAGCACGTCGCCATCGGCACGTTACAAAACCTTGCAATCCTGGCGAAAGATGCCCCTATGCCCGCCCTGATCGTGGTGGGAGAGGTGGTGCAGCTGCACGACACCCTCGCCTGGTTCCAACACACAACCGATACGGAAGGCTTTGGTTCTTCTGTTATAAATTTGGCTTAAGGAACGGTTATGGACCAAAAACGACTTACTCACCTGCGGCAGCTCGAAGCGGAAAGTATCCATATTATCCGCGAAGTGGCCGCCGAGTTCTCTAACCCGGTGATGATGTACTCCATCGGTAAAGATTCCAGCGTCATGCTGCACCTGGCGCGTAAAGCGTTTTACCCGGGTACGCTGCCGTTCCCGCTGCTGCACGTGGATACCGGCTGGAAATTCCGCGAGATGTATGAATTCCGCGACCGTACCGCCAAAGCCTACGGCTGCGAGCTGCTGGTGCATAAAAACCCGGAAGGGGTGGCGATGGGCATTAACCCGTTCGTGCACGGCAGCGCCAAGCATACCGACATCATGAAAACCGAAGGGCTGAAGCAGGCGCTGAATAAATACGGTTTTGATGCCGCCTTCGGCGGCGCGCGCCGCGACGAAGAGAAATCCCGTGCGAAAGAGCGTATCTACTCCTTCCGCGACCGCTTCCACCGCTGGGACCCAAAAAACCAGCGTCCGGAGCTGTGGCACAACTACAACGGCCAGATCAACAAGGGCGAAAGCATCCGCGTCTTCCCGCTCTCCAACTGGACCGAGCTGGATATCTGGCAATACATCTATCTGGAAAATATTGAGATCGTTCCGCTGTATCTGGCCGCCGAGCGCCCGGTGCTGGAGCGCGACGGCATGCTGATGATGATCGACGACGATCGCATTGATTTACAGCCGGGCGAGGTAATCAAAAAACAGATGGTCCGTTTCCGTACCCTCGGCTGCTGGCCGCTGACCGGCGCGGTGGAGTCCAGCGCGCAGACGCTGCCGGAAATTATCGAAGAGATGCTGGTGTCGACCACCAGCGAGCGACAGGGGCGCGTGATTGACCGCGACCAGGCCGGCTCCATGGAGCTGAAGAAACGTCAGGGTTATTTCTAAGGAGCCGCCATGAACACGACTATTGCCCAACAAATTGCCGATGAAGGCGGCGTGGAAGCTTATCTGCACGCCCAACAGTACAAAAGCCTGCTGCGTTTTCTGACCTGCGGCAGCGTTGACGACGGCAAAAGCACCCTTATTGGCCGCCTGCTGCACGACACGCGTCAGATTTACGAAGATCAGCTCTCTTCCCTGCACAACGACAGCAAGCGTCACGGTACTCAGGGCGAAAAGCTGGACCTGGCGCTGCTGGTGGACGGCCTGCAGGCGGAGCGCGAGCAGGGCATCACCATCGATGTGGCCTATCGCTACTTCTCTACCGAGAAGCGCAAATTTATTATCGCCGACACGCCGGGGCACGAGCAGTACACCCGCAACATGGCGACCGGCGCGTCCACCTGCGACCTGGCGATCCTGCTGATCGACGCGCGCAAGGGCGTGCTGGATCAAACCCGTCGTCACAGCTTTATCTCCACGCTGCTGGGGATCAAACACCTGGTGGTGGCGGTGAACAAAATGGATCTGGTGGACTACAGCGAAGCGCGGTTCGACGAGATCCGCCAGAGCTACCTGACCTTTGCCGAACAGCTGCCGGGCAGCCTGGATATCCGCTTCGTGCCGCTGTCGGCGCTGGAAGGGGATAACGTTGCCTCCCAGAGCGCAAACCTGCCCTGGTACAGCGGTCCGACGCTGTTGGATGTGCTGGAGACCGTTGAGATCCAGCGCGTGGTGGATACTCAGCCGATGCGCTTCCCGGTGCAGTACGTTAACCGTCCTAACCTCGATTTCCGCGGCTTCTCGGGCACCCTTGCCTCCGGCTCGGTGAAGGTGGGGCAGCGCGTGAAGGTGCTGCCGTCCGGCGTGGAATCGGCCATTGCCCGTATCGTCACCTTTGACGGCGATCTGGAAGAGGCCGGGGCAGGCGAAGCGGTGACCCTGGTACTGAAGGACGAGATTGATATCAGCCGCGGCGATCTGCTGGTCGACGCGCGGGAGACGCTGGCGGCAGTGCAGGGCGCGGCCGTGGATGTGGTATGGATGGCAGAACAGCCGCTGACCGCAGGCCAGAGCTACGACATCAAAATCGCCGGCAAGAAAACCCGCGCCCGCGTTGACGGCATTCAGTTCCAGGTGGACATCAACAACCTGACCCAGCGCGAGGTGAGCGAACTGCCGCTGAACGGCATTGGGCTGGTGGATCTCACCTTCGACGAACCGCTGGTGCTGGATCGGTATCAGCAGAATCCGGTAACGGGCGGGATGATCTTTATCGACCGCCTGACGAACGTCACCGTCGGTGCCGGGATGGTTCGTGAGCCAAACGCGCAGGCTACCGTGGCCTCTGAGTTCAGTGCCTTTGAGCTTGAGCTGAACGCGCTGGTGCGTAAGCACTTCCCGCACTGGGGCGCACGCGATCTGCTGGGAGGCAAGTAATGGCCGCCCATGATGAGAACGTCGTCTGGCATCCTCATCCGGTCACCGTCGCCCAGCGCGAACAGCTCCACGGCCACCGTGGGGTTGTGCTGTGGTTTACCGGGCTGTCCGGCTCCGGTAAATCGACGGTGGCGGGCGCGCTGGAAGAGGCGCTGCATCAGCAGGGCGTGAGCACCTACCTGCTGGATGGTGACAACGTGCGCCACGGCCTGTGCAGCGATTTGGGCTTCAGCGATCAAGACCGTAAAGAGAATATCCGTCGCGTAGGGGAGGTGGCCAGCCTGATGGCGGAGGCCGGGCTGGTGGTGCTGACGGCGTTTATCTCGCCGCACCGCGCCGAGCGCCGGATGGTGCGCGAGCGCGTCGGCCAGGAGCGCTTTATCGAAGTGTTTGTCGATACGCCGCTGGAGATCTGCGAAGCGCGCGATCCGAAAGGGTTGTACAAAAAAGCCCGCGCGGGGGAACTGCGAAACTTCACCGGCATCGACTCGGTTTACGAAGCGCCTGAATCCCCTGAGATTCATCTGGAAGGTCAACAATTGGTAACAAATTTAGTAAGCCAATTATTAGACCTGCTCAGACGGGACGATATTATCAGATCCTGAGACGGTATCGTTCGGGAGCTGTCTTCCCGAACGATGAGTCACGGTCACAGGATTAGCTATGCGCAACAGTGAAAACTACATGATTACCACCGGGTCGGAGCCGTTATCCGCCGACGACGAGACGACCTGGTCCTTCCCCGGGGCGATTGTCGGCTTCGCGGCGTGGTTAATGGCGCTGGGCATCCCGTTTTTACTCTACGGTGGTAACACCCTCTTCTTCTTCCTCTATACCTGGCCCTTCTTCCTGGCGCTGATGCCCGTTGCGGTCGTGGTAGGCGTTGCGCTGCACTCCCTGTTTAACGGCAGGCTCCTGTATAGTACGGTTATCACTATCGCCACCGTTGTGGTCATCTTCGGCCTGCTGTTTTTATGGCTGATGGGCTAACTTACGACATAATTAAAACCCCGCAGTAGAGTCCAGCGGAAAGTTATGGGATGATGATGCCGTTTTTTCAGGGGGCAGGATGGGTAAACTAACGCTGCTGTTGCTGGCTTTGCTGGTCTGGCTGCAATATTCGCTGTGGTTCGGTAAGAACGGGCTCCACGACTATAGCCGGGTAAGCGATGACGTCGCGGCACAGCAGGCAACAAACGCCAAACTTAAGGCGCGTAACGATCAACTTTTTGCTGAAATTGATGACCTCAATGGCGGCCAGGAGGCGATTGAGGAGCGCGCACGCAACGAACTCAGTATGACTAAGCCGGGCGAAACGTTTTATCGTCTGGTTCCGGATGCGTCTAAACGCAATCAGGGCTCCGCACAAAACAATCGATAATCAGGCCCAGGATTACGACATGGCAGCAACTTTTTCGGACGTCTGTGCCGTGGTGCCGGCCGCAGGTTTTGGCCGGCGCATGCAGACAGAATGTCCAAAGCAGTATCTCTCAATCGGTGATAAAACGATCCTCGAGCACGCCGTGGCGACGCTGCTGGCGCATTCTCGGGTGAAGCACGTTGTTATTGCCATCAGCCCCGGCGACGTGCGTTTTGCGCAGCTTCCGCTGGCAAACCATCCTCAGATTACGGTTGTTGACGGCGGTACCGAGCGGGCCGACTCCGTCCTGGCGGGCATTCAGGCTGCCGGAAACGCGCAGTGGGTGCTGGTTCACGATGCCGCGCGCCCCTGTCTGCATCATGACGATCTGTCGCGTCTGCTGGCGCTGAGCGAAACCAGCAAAGTGGGCGGCATTCTGGCGGCCCCGGTGCGTGACACCATGAAGCGTGGCGAACCGGGCAAGCCGGCGATCGCGCATACCGTCGAGCGCGTCGATTTATGGCACGCGCTGACGCCACAATTTTTCCCCCGCGAATTACTCCACGACTGCTTAACGCGTGCGCTTAAAGAAGGTGCGACCATTACGGACGAAGCCTCGGCGCTGGAGTATTGCGGTTTTCACCCCGAACTGGTTGAAGGGCGCGCTGATAATATAAAAGTGACGCGCCCGGAAGATTTACGGCTCGCGGAATTTTATCTTACCCGTACGACCCATCAGGAGAAGGCATAATGCGTATTGGACACGGTTTTGATGTACACGCCTTTGGAGGCGAAGGCCCAATTATCATTGGCGGCGTGCGCATTCCTTACGAAAAAGGTCTGCTGGCGCATTCTGATGGCGACGTAGCGCTGCATGCGCTCACCGACGCGCTGCTGGGCGCCGCCGCGCTGGGCGACATCGGCAAGCTGTTCCCGGACACCGATCCCGCTTTTAAGGGCGCGGACAGCCGCGAACTGCTGCGCGAAGCCTGGCGCCGTATTCAGGCCAAAGGCTACACCCTCGGCAACGTTGACGTGACGATTATCGCCCAGGCGCCGAAAATGCTGCCGCATATTCCGCAGATGCGCGTGTTTATCGCCGAAGATCTGGGCTGCCATATGGACGCCGTTAACGTTAAAGCGACCACCACGGAGAAGCTGGGCTTTACCGGCCGCGGTGAAGGCATCGCCTGTGAAGCCGTGGCGCTGCTGGTAAAGGCGGCCAAATGACGGATTTCGACAATCTGACGTACCTGCACGGTAAGCCGCAGGGCAATGGCCTGCTGAAGGCCAGCCCGGAAGATTTCGTGGTGGTGGAAGACCTTGGATTTGAGCCAGACGGCGAAGGCGAGCACATCCTGGTGCGGATCCTGAAAAACGGCTGCAACACCCGATTCGTGGCCGATGCGCTGGCAAAATTCCTCAAAATCCATGCTCGCGAGGTGAGCTTCGCCGGGCAGAAAGATAAGCACGCCGTCACCGAACAGTGGCTCTGCGCCCGCGTGCCCGGCAACGGGATGCCCGATTTAAGCCAGTTTGAGCTTGAGGGCTGTAAGGTGCTGGAGTACGCCCGCCACAAGCGCAAGCTGCGCCTGGGCGCCCTGAAAGGCAACGCGTTTACCCTGGTGCTGCGCGAAGTAACCGACCGCGAAGACGTTGAAAAACGCCTGAAGGCTATCGGTGAACGCGGCGTGCCGAACTACTTTGGCGCGCAGCGCTTCGGCATCGCTGGCAGCAATTTGCAGGGCGCGCTGCGCTGGGCGCAAAGCGATGCGCCGGTGCGCGACAGGAATAAACGCAGTTTTTGGTTGTCGGCGGCCCGCAGCGCGTTGTTTAATCAGATGGTGAGCGAACGGCTGAAAAAACCGGACGCGAATCAAGTTGTTGTCGGCGATGCGCTACAATTAGCGGGACGCGGAAGCTGGTTTGTGGCAACGGCCGAAGAGATGGCCGATGTCCAGTCGCGCGTGGACGCTAAAGCGCTGATGATTACCGCAGCCCTGCCGGGCTCCGGCGACTGGGGAACCCAGGGCGAGGCGCTTGCCGCCGAGCAGTCAGCGGTGGCGGATGCGCCGGAATTACAATCCTTGCTGGTGCGGGAAAAGGTTGAGGCGGCACGCCGTGCGATGCTGCTCTACCCGCAACAGCTGAGCTGGAACTGGTGGGATGACGTAACCGTCGAGTTACGCTTCTGGCTGCCGGCAGGTAGCTTTGCCACCAGTGTTGTCAGGGAACTTATCAACACGTCGGGTGATTATGCGAATATTGCTGAGTAACGATGACGGGATCCACGCGCCAGGTATTCAGACGCTGGCGAAACACCTCCGCGACTTTGCGGACGTGCAGGTCGTGGCTCCCGATCGTAACCGCAGCGGCGCGTCTAACTCATTGACGCTGGAGTCTTCACTTCGCACCTTTACCTTTGAGAATGGCGATATTGCCGTGCAGATGGGGACGCCGACCGACTGCGTATTTCTGGGCGTGAATGCGCTGATGCGCCCGCGACCGGATGTTGTGGTCTCCGGCATCAATGCCGGGCCAAATCTTGGCGATGATGTGATTTACTCCGGTACCGTGGCCGCGGCGATGGAAGGCCGTCACCTGGGGTTCCCGGCGCTGGCGGTCTCGCTAAACGGCCACACGCACTATGACACCGCCGCCGCGGTGACCTGCTCAATTCTCCGCGCGCTTGGCCGCGAGCCGCTGCGTACCGGACGCATCCTCAATATCAACGTGCCGGATCTCCCCCTGAATGAAATTAAGGGGATCCGCGTCACGCGCTGCGGCAGCCGCCATCCCGCCGATCAGGTCATTCCGCAGCAGGATCCGCGGGGCAACACCCTGTACTGGATCGGCCCTCCGGGAGATAAATGCGATGCGGGGCCAGACACTGACTTCGCCGCGGTGGACGAAGGCTACGTTTCCGTTACGCCACTGCACGTGGATTTAACCGCCTATAGCGCGCATGATGTGGTGTCGGACTGGTTAGATCGGGTCGGAGTGAACGCGCAATGGTAAGTAAACGTGTACAAACTCTTCTGGAACAACTACGCGCTCAGGGGATCGCGAATGAGCAGGTGCTGAACGCGCTCGCTCAGGTTCCCCGTGAGAAGTTTGTAGATGAGGCGTTTGAACACAAAGCGTGGGAAAACGTGGCGCTGCCCATCGGGCAAGGCCAGACGATTTCGCAGCCCTACATGGTGGCGCGCATGACGGAGCTTCTGGAGCTAACGCCGGAATCCCGCGTGCTGGAAATTGGCACCGGTTCAGGCTATCAAACCGCGATCCTGGCCCATCTTGTGCACCATGTCTGTTCCGTTGAGCGGATTAAAGGCCTGCAGTGGCAGGCGCGTCGTCGCCTGAAACAGCTTGATTTACATAATGTATCGACACGTCACGGTGATGGATGGCAAGGTTGGCAGGCTCGCGCCCCGTTTGATGCCATCATCGTAACGGCTGCCCCACCTGAAATTCCCGTGGCGCTTCTGTCGCAGCTGGATGAAGGGGGGATCCTTGTTTTGCCCGTGGGGGATGAGCAGCAGCTTTTAAAGCGCGTTCGTCGACGCGGCGGCGAGTTTATTATCGATACCGTAGAAGCCGTGCGCTTTGTGCCCCTGGTTAAGGGCGAACTGGCCTGAGACTCGGATTTTTCCAGGGTTATTAAGGCAAATTCAGCGTATGGTGTGGCGCGATAGGTTCGTGCCATCACGGTTATTTTTAAGTCACTGGTAGTTAACACATTCCTGGGGGATAAATGAGCGCGGGAAGCCCAAAATTCACCATCAGCCGTGTTGCGGCATTATCACTGGTTTCGCTCTGGCTGGCAGGCTGCACAAGTTCTAATAACGCGCCTGCGCCCGTCAGTTCCGTCAATGGAACCAGCGGCTCGGGTAACACGTCCAGCGGAATGTTGATCACGCCTCCGCCTAAAATGGGGACGTCGGCGGCGCAGCAAACACCACAGATCCAGCCAGTTCAGCGTCCGGTCACGCAGCCTACACAGATTCAGCCAGTGGAACAGCCTGTTCAGACCGAAAATGGCCGCATAGTGTATAACCGCAAGTATGGGAACATTCCGAAAGGTAGCTATACCGGCGGCAGCACCTATACCGTGAAGCGCGGCGATACGCTGTTCTATATCGCCTGGATCACCGGGAACGATTTCCGCGATCTGGCACAGCGAAACAACGTCCAGGCCCCGTATGCTCTGGAAGTCGGGCAAACGCTTCAGGTTGGCAACGCAACGGGTACACCGCTCACGCCAGGGAACACCGTTTCGGCCGCTGACGTGACCGCGCAAAATAACAGCGTTACTCCTGCACAAAAAACCACCACGGCAGTTGCTTCACAACCTGTAATTACGTATTCTGAGGATTCAGGTGATCAGACTGCTAACAAAATGTTGCCGAATAATAAAGGTACTGCGACTGTTGTCACAGCACCGACTACGGCACCTGTGGTTAGCTCTACTGTACCGACTGCAAGCAGTCAGAATGCCAGCTCGTCAATCAACACCTGGCGCTGGCCAACTGACGGCAAGATTATCGAGAACTTCGCTACCTCTGAGGGTGGGAACAAAGGGATCGATATCGCAGGCAGTAAAGGACAGGCAATCATCGCGACCGCTGACGGACGCGTTGTCTATGCCGGTAACGCACTGCGCGGTTACGGTAATCTTATTATCATCAAACATAATGATGATTACCTGAGTGCCTACGCCCATAACGACACGATGCTGGTCCGGGAACAACAAGAAGTTAAGGCGGGGCAAAAAATCGCTACCATGGGTAGCACCGGAACCAGTTCTACACGCTTGCATTTTGAAATTCGTTACAAGGGGAAATCCGTAAACCCGCTGCAGTATTTACCGCAGCGATAAATTGACGGGGCATGCCAGCCAGGGTGTCTCGTTCAGGGATCACGGGTAGGAGCCACCTTATGAGTCAGAATACGCTGAAAGTTCATGATTTAAATGAAGACGCGGAATTTGATGAGAACGGAGCAGAGGCTTTTGACGAAAAAGCCTTAGTAGAAGAGGAACCCAGTGATAACGATTTAGCTGAAGAAGAGCTGTTATCGCAGGGTGCCACACAGCGTGTGCTGGACGCGACTCAGCTTTACCTTGGGGAGATTGGTTACTCCCCACTGCTAACGGCCGAAGAAGAAGTCTATTTCGCACGTCGTGCTTTGCGTGGTGATGTTGCCTCGCGTCGTCGCATGATCGAAAGTAACCTGCGACTGGTCGTGAAAATTGCCCGCCGTTACGGCAATCGTGGTCTGGCTCTGCTGGATCTGATTGAAGAGGGCAACTTAGGTCTCATCCGCGCAGTTGAGAAGTTTGACCCGGAACGCGGGTTCCGTTTCTCAACCTACGCGACCTGGTGGATTCGTCAGACCATCGAACGGGCAATTATGAACCAGACCCGTACGATTCGACTGCCGATTCACATCATCAAAGAGTTGAATGTTTATCTGCGTACCGCGCGCGAGTTGTCCCATAAGCTGGACCACGAGCCAAGCGCGGAAGAGATTGCAGAGCAACTCGACAAACCGGTTGATGACGTAAGCCGCATGCTGCGTCTCAACGAGCGCATTACCTCCGTTGACACCCCGCTGGGTGGCGACTCCGAAAAAGCGCTGCTGGACATCCTGGCCGATGAAAAAGACAACGGCCCGGAAGACACCACGCAGGACGATGACATGAAACAGAGCATCGTCAAATGGCTGTTCGAACTGAACGCCAAACAGCGTGAAGTGCTGGCACGTCGTTTCGGTTTACTGGGGTATGAAGCTGCGACACTGGAAGACGTCGGCCGCGAAATTGGCCTGACCCGTGAACGTGTTCGTCAGATTCAGGTAGAAGGTCTGCGTCGCCTGCGTGAAATTTTGCAGGGGCAAGGTCTGAATATCGAAGCGCTGTTCCGCGAATAAGCAACCTTTCGTCAAAAAAGGCCCGTCGTGAGACGGGCCTTTTTCTTATGCGCTACGGCTGCGCCGTTTCATGCAGCAGACGCCAGGTTATCACCGCGCCTTCCTGATTAAGCACGGCGGTTGACCAGCGCACGTTTACCGGCTGATCCGGGCGGGTCTGCGTTTCACGGTAATGAAGTACCGCGCCGTTGTCCCAGGTTTGTCGCGTGGTAAGCTCGTCAATCACGATCTTCAGGCCGGGGCGGCTACCGCCCTGGCTCGTAAAGAAAGCCGTCAGCCCCGCGTAGTCCAGGTGAGCGCCGCCTGGGGTAACCATTAAAAAATCCTGCCGGAAACGGGCAAGCAGGGCGTCATAATCCCCTTCGCTGCGGCTTAACCAGCTTTCTATTGCGACGTGCGCGTCGATAATCTCTTTCTCAAAGTGGGTCACGGTTTCTCCTTCGTCATCATTTTGCCGATCAGGGCCGCAAACTGCTTGCGTTCATCAGCCGTCAGCCGTCCCAGGAACGCTTCATCCACGCCGTAACTTACCGGTTGGGAGCGTTCAAGCAGCGCCTCGCCTTCAGGGGTCAGAAAGACAAACCGGCGGCGTTTGTCCGCGGGATCGTGCTCGCGTTTTACCAGCCCACGCTTCTCCATGCGGCTAAGCATTTCCGCCAGCGTCGCTTTCGTGCTGACCGCCACTTCGGTTAACGCCACCTGTTCAATGCCCGGGTGCTCGGCAATTGAGCGCATAACCGCGTACTGCGGCTTGGTCAGCTCCGGTAAGGCATGCTGCCACTGCGCGGTATGCTGTTGAAAAAGCTGACGTAACAGGTGAAACGCTTCTTGTCTCAGTTCCATGAACGCTCCGGTGGAAAAATTCTCCCTCTATGATAGCCCCTATTGCGCTGGATTATAACGCGGCGATTTTTAGCAATTAGTGTGATCGTGTACGAACAATCTTGTCAGAAAAACGTTGGGGGAGTACTTTAATGATAATGTTCGTGTACGAACAAATTCATTGAGGTGCTGAATGCGATTAATAGTGGGAATGACGGGGGCGACGGGCGCGCCGCTGGGCGTGGCGTTGCTGCAGGCGCTGCGGGAAATGCCGGAGGTCGAAACCCATCTGGTGATGTCGAAGTGGGCAAAAACAACCATTGAGCTGGAAACGCCGTTTACCGCGCAGGATGTTGCTGCCCTGGCAGACGTTGTCCACAGCCCGGCCGATCAGGCTGCCACCATTTCTTCCGGCTCGTTTCGCACCGACGGCATGATCGTTATCCCGTGCAGCATGAAAACGCTGGCGGGGATCCGCGCGGGCTATGCCGAAGGGCTGGTAGGCCGTGCGGCAGACGTTGTGCTGAAAGAGGGACGCAGGCTGGTGCTGGTTCCCCGCGAAACGCCGCTTAGCACTATTCATCTGGAGAATATGCTCGCGCTTTCCCGCATGGGCGTGGCGATGGTGCCGCCCATGCCTGCCTATTACAACCACCCGCAAACCGCTGATGACATCACCCAGCACATCGTGACCCGCGTTCTGGACCAGTTTGGTCTGGAACACAAAAAGGCGCGCCGCTGGAACGGTCTGCGGGAGGCAAAACATTTTTCACAGGAGAATCACGATGGCATTTGATGATTTGAGAAGCTTTCTGCAGGCCCTCGACGCGCAAGGGCAACTGCTGAAAATTGAGGAACAGGTGAACGCCGAGCCGGATCTGGCGGCAGCCGCCAACGCGACCGGACGCATTGGCGACGGGGCTCCCGCGCTGTGGTTTGACAATATCCGCGGGTTCACCGATGCCCGGGTAGTGATGAATACCATCGGCTCCTGGCAAAACCACGCCATCTCTCTGGGGCTGCCCCCAAACACGCCGGTGAAAAAGCAGATTGATGAATTTATCCAGCGCTGGGATAAATTCCCCGTTACGCCTGAGCGGCGCGCGAATCCGGCATGGGCGGAAAATACGGTGGACGGTGAAGATATCAACCTGTTCGATATTTTACCCCTGTTCCGTCTGAACGACGGCGACGGCGGTTTTTATCTCGATAAAGCGTGCGTTGTCTCGCGCGATCCGCTCGACCCGGATAACTTCGGCAAGCAGAACGTCGGGATCTACCGCATGGAAGTGAAGGGCAAGCGCAAGCTCGGCCTGCAGCCGGTGCCGATGCACGATATCGCGCTGCATCTGCACAAGGCGGAAGAACGGGGCGAAGATCTGCCCATTGCCATTACCCTGGGTAACGATCCGATCATCACCCTGATGGGCGCCACGCCGCTGAAATACGATCAGTCCGAGTACGAAATGGCCGGCGCGTTACGCCAAAGCCCGTATCCGATTGCCACCGCGCCGCTCACCGGGTTCGACGTGCCGTGGGGGTCGGAAGTGATCCTGGAAGGAGTGATTGAGAGCAGAAAACGTGAAATTGAAGGGCCGTTCGGCGAGTTTACCGGGCACTATTCTGGTGGACGCAACATGACGGTCGTGCGCATTGATAAAGTCTCCTATCGCACCAAACCCATTTTCGAATCTCTCTACCTGGGGATGCCGTGGACCGAGATTGACTATCTGATGGGGCCGGCCACCTGCGTGCCGCTCTACCAGCAGCTGAAGGCGGAATTCCCGGAAGTGCAGGCGGTGAACGCCATGTACACCCACGGGCTGCTGGCGATCATCTCCACTAAAAAGCGTTACGGCGGGTTTGCCCGCGCCGTCGGGTTACGCGCCATGACCACCCCACACGGCCTGGGCTACGTGAAAATGGTGATCATGGTGGATGAAGATGTCGATCCGTTCAACCTGCCGCAGGTGATGTGGGCGCTGTCATCGAAGGTGAACCCGGCAGGGGATCTGGTGCAGTTGCCGAACATGTCGGTGCTGGAGCTTGACCCCGGATCCAGCCCGGCGGGGATCACTGACAAACTGATCGTTGATGCCACCACGCCCGTTGCCCCGGACAACCGTGGCCACTACAGCCAGCCGGTACAGGATCTCCCTGAAACCAAAGCCTGGGCCGAGAAGCTGACCGCGATGCTGGCGGCACGTCAATAAGGAGGAAAAGATGATTTGTCCACGTTGTGCCGATGAGCATATTGAAGTGATGGCAACATCACCGGTGAAGGGTGTCTGGACGGTATACCAGTGCCAGCACTGTCTTTATACCTGGCGCGATACCGAGCCGCTGCGCCGCACCAGCCGGGAGCACTATCCCGAAGCGTTCCGCATGACGCAGAAGGATATTGACGAGGCGCCGCAGGTGCCAACGGTTCCACCGTTGCTATAAGCAAAACGGCAACTTACGTTGCCGTTTTCGTGCTTACACCCTCTTCCGTGGAAGAGGGATGGGTAATGGCGTCAGCGGAGCCTTAAACCAGGCTCTTCAGCCGATAAATCCACTCCAGCGCCTGGCGCGGGGTGAGTGAATCCGGATCGAGGTTCTCCAGCGCTTCAACGGCCGGAGAGGTCTCTTCTGGCTGCGCCAGCAGCGACATCTGCGTGCCATCGATCTGCGTTGCCGCCGCATTCGGTGACAAGCTTTCCAGCTCGCGCAGCTTCTGACGCGCGCGTTTAATAACCTCTTTCGGCACGCCCGCCAGCGCGGCAACGGCCAGACCATAACTCTTGCTTGCCGCACCGTCCTGCACCGTGTGCATAAAGGCAATCGTATCGCCGTGCTCCAGCGCATCAAGGTGGACGTTAGCCACGCCTTCCATTTTCTCCGGAAGCTGCGTCAGTTCGAAGTAGTGGGTGGCGAAGAGGGTCAACGCTTTGATCTTATTCGCCAGACTTTCCGCACAGGCCCAGGCCAGAGACAGGCCGTCATAGGTGGAGGTACCGCGTCCCACTTCGTCCATCAGCACCAGGCTGTTCTCTGTCGCGTTATGCAGGATGTTGGCGGTTTCGGTCATCTCCACCATAAAGGTTGAGCGACCGCTTGCCAGATCGTCCGCCGCCCCCACGCGGGTGAAGATACGATCGATTGGCCTAATCTCCACCTTCTGTGCCGGAACGTAGCTGCCGATATAGGCGAGCAGGGCGATAAGCGCCGTCTGGCGCATATAGGTACTTTTACCGCCCATGTTAGGGCCGGTAATGATCAGCATTCTTCGCTGCGGTGAAAGGTTAAGCGGATTGGCAATGAACGGTTCATCCAGTACCTGTTCAACCACCGGGTGTCGGCCTTCGGTAATGCGAATCCCGGGTTTGTCGGTAAAGGTCGGACAGGCGTAATTCAGCGTCTCGGCGCGTTCGGCCAGGTTCACCAGAACATCCAGCTCCGCCAGCGCGGCGGCACTAAGCTGCAGGTCCGCCAGGTGCGGCATCAGCATGTCGAACAGCTCGTCATACAGCTGTTTTTCCAGCGCCAGCGCTTTCCCTTTCGAGGTAAGCACTTTGTCCTCGTACTCTTTCAGTTCGGGGATAATGTAGCGCTCGGCATTTTTCAGCGTCTGGCGACGAACGTAGTGAATAGGCGCCAGGTGGCTCTGCCCGCGGCTGATTTGAATATAGTAGCCGTGCACCGCGTTATAGCCCACCTTCAGGGTGTCGAGCCCCAGACGCTCACGTTCGCGGATTTCCAGCTTATCCAGATAGTCCGTTGCGCCATCGGCCAGCGCGCGCCATTCGTCCAGCTCTTCGTTGTAGCCCGGAGCGATGACGCCGCCATCGCGTACCAGAACCGGAGGCGCGTCTATGATAGCGCGTTCAAGCAGTTCGCGAAGCTCGGTAAACTCGCCCATCGTCTCGCGCAGCTTCTGCACCGGCGCGCTGTCGACCTCGCCCAGCTGAGCGCGCAGTTCCGGCAGCTGCTGGAAAGCGTGGCGCATACGGGCCAGATCGCGCGGGCGCGCGGTGCGCAGCGCCAGGCGCGCCAGGATACGCTCAAGATCGCCCACCTGGCGCAGCACCGGCTGCAGCTCGGTATAACGATCCTGTAAAGCGGCGATGGTTTGCTGACGGCTGATAAGCGTTTCGGTATTGCGAACCGGCATATGCAGCCAGCGCTTGAGCATACGGCTGCCCATCGGGGTAACCGTGCTGTCGAGAACCGACGCCAGCGTGTTTTCCACGCCGCCAGCGAGGTTTTGCGTGATCTCAAGGTTACGGCGCGTGGCGGCATCCATGATGATGCTGTCCTGCTGGCGCTCCATGGTAATCGAACGGATATGGGGCAGGGCGGTACGCTGCGTATCTTTGACATACTGCAACAGGCAGCCCGCCGCACACAGCCCGCGCGGCGCGTTTTCTACGCCAAAGCCAATCAGGTCCCGCGTGCCGAATTGCAGGTTCAGCTGCTGGCGCGCGGTATCAATTTCGAACTCCCACAGCGGACGGCGGCGCAGGCCGCGGCGGCCTTCAATCAGAGCCATTTCCGCGAAATCCTCGGCATATAGCAGCTCTGCCGGGTTGGTGCGCTGAAGTTCGGCCGCCATGGTCTCACGGTCGGCAGGTTCACTCAGGCGAAAACGACCGGAGCTGATGTCCAGCGTGGCGTAGCCAAAGCCTTTACCATCCTGCCAGAGCGCCGCCAGCAGGTTATCCTGGCGCTCCTGCAACAGGGCTTCATCGCTGATGGTACCCGGCGTGACGATGCGCACCACTTTGCGCTCGACCGGCCCTTTCGAGGTCGCCGGGTCGCCAATTTGTTCGCAGATAGCGACGGACTCGCCCTGGTTAACCAGCTTCGCCAGGTAGTTTTCAACCGCGTGATGCGGAATGCCCGCCATGGGTATCGGCTCGCCTGCCGACGCACCGCGTTTCGTCAGGGAAATGTCGAGCAGCTGAGACGCACGTTTCGCATCGTCATAAAACAGCTCGTAAAAATCGCCCATGCGGTAAAAGAGCAGGATTTCCGGATGCTGCGCTTTCAGCTTCAGGTACTGCTGCATCATTGGCGTGTGGGCGTCGAAATTCTCAAGTGTGCTCATAAAATCCTGGTGTCCATGTTCTTAAATTTCAATGAGTTGTATTTTTTGTTGTCTGGTTACATATCCGCTCATTGGAACTCATGAATCCTGCGTTTCATTCATCGATGTATGGCGACCATGATAACGAAGTCTGTATGGCAGGAAAACAGCAGGGAAGGGCTCATTCTGTAAAATGCGTACCTCATTCCATCCTTGTAGCTAATCCGGCACTCAAGGTGCTGTCGCGCTGTACAGCGTTAATCCACGCATACATCGCATTTAGCGTCCGTTTCTCGTTATTACGTTCATCCCGCGGGTGAATATACTTTAAAAAGAGACCCGACTATTAAATATTGCGATTTACTGTAAATCAGGTCCTTATCCGCGTCATTAATGTTCTGTCGGGAACAGGTAAATGCGGAAGGAAAAAGTGATAACCCCCTGCTTTGACAAGGGTTGACTGCAGAGTATAATTACACTTCACCCCGGCAGTTAACAATTCTGTTTATCGTAAGCGAGCGGCATATGTTCTGGATAATTAACGATAAAATTAAATTTTGTCCAGAGAGAAATTTGCTGATTTCGTTGACCCGTCCTGACTTAAATGTAATTCTGACAACCCCTGCCAGCCGTTGTCTTAACCTTCTTTTAGAATCATTTCCAGAAGTCGTTACGCAGAAATACTTCTTTGATAAAGTCTGGGGCGAGGACGGCATGCTGGTTCCGGCAAATACGCTTTATCAGAATATCTCTATAATTCGACGCGGGCTCCGGACCACAGGAGAGACGGACGATACGCTGGTGGCGACGGTGCCGAGAAAAGGATTCCAGATAGAGAAAAATGTCAGGGTAACCCGCGTTGACACGGACTGTGTTGATGACGGAAAAAAAGCGGCAGCGACGATAGTGGAAACCTCTCCGGTTGAAACAAAGGATAAACCTGTCGAAAATATTTCCGTTATGCCGGGTGGAAAGAAAAAACAGCGTCAATTACGCCAGTATATTTTCCCGACAGCTTTAATGGTAATCGCGTTTTGCGCCGGTTTCTTTGCGTTTCAATACCTTTTACATGATAACCCGGAAAAAGATTTTTTCAGGGATTATCCAATTACTCTTACACAGAACGGCTGTCATTTTTCATCGCAAAACGATGATATTCGTGGCGTCGGCAACTTCAGGCGATTTATAAAAATCATTTTAGACACGGGGCTTGATTGTAAAAAATATCCGTGGGTCTATTTTTCCTCATCCAGCCATGCTCCGGCGCTTTCCGTTCTTGCTTGCAGAAAACCCTTTGAAATAAAAGCAAATGCCGGATGTATTTCGCTCTATTTTAGAGGACATCTCTGATGACCAAAAAGGCAACCGTTCTGTTGTTTCTGGTATTCTTCCTCGCTGGCGCACTGGCCGCATGGCTATACCGTCTACACCAGCAAAACAGTGAAAATACGGAGGCCTGTTCAGCGTCAATCGTCGTCTATCATGAGGATGTTCGTGCTAACCTGACGATGGACTTCATGTACACGATGAAGAAGCAGACTGGCGTCATTGCGCTAAGCGGAGCCTATTATAAAAATGACAAGCTTGCTGGCGTTATCCGCAGAGATGTCTCCTATGTATGGACAGAAAATAAAGACTCATTCCATTTTACATCGGTAAATATACATGACATTAATGGTCAGCAAACCGCGCCAAATGAGATTATGAATGAAATTCTCCCTGACTTCTTTCTGTATCCAAAGAAAAACCTGAATTATTCCATTACGCAGCAGGGGCCCCGTGGGTTTATGTTTTCTGTCGGAAAACGCCCTATTTTTTACTGCTCTCGCTGAACGACATGGCCGGGATGTCCATCATCCGACTCTTTAATGAGTTCGATAATTATCTTACCCGGCCCGACCTCCACCCGAACCTGCGAATGGGTTAAAAAGCCTGCTTTTTCGAGCCAGTCCCCTTTCAGATTCAGGGCTGCGTGTACGCTGTAACGCGTTGGGATCTTGGTTTTACGATCTTCATGACGCTTTCTGAAATAACCCACTTTTAAGTGGCGATACGGTTTGGTGATAGCCATTCCTTGCATAGATCCTCCGGTAACTGTTGGCAACGTGTGTTCAGACTGCCTGTATAAAATAACAGTAAAAACGCGTCAGGAAAGAGCGAAGACTGGAAGGCGCCTTCAGAAAACAGAATGCAACGACTGAAATCCCATTCTTAAAATGGTATTCTGAATGCGTGTTATTGAGGGGGGATGAAAATGGCGGGGAAACGCATTGCGCGCGAAAAAGAGACGATCGCGAAAATGATCGCCCTGTATGAAAAAAACTGTCTGCAGGCGGTAAAGGATGAGGGCCATTATCAGGCGCTGAATGCCTATGCGGATAAGCGCCTGGATAAATGCGTCTTTGGTGAGGAAAAACCCGCCTGCAAACAGTGCCCGGTGCACTGCTATCAGCCCGCCAGACGTGAGGAGATGAAGCAGGTGATGCGCTGGGCGGGGCCACGAATGCTATGGCGTCATCCGATTCTGACTCTTCGCCACCTTATTGACGATCGCCGTCCGGTTCCGGAACTGCCTGAAAAGTATCGACCCAAAAAATAGGCGCTTCAGCGCCGCAGCGGGCGGCAAATCACGCTCAGCGCGACCGCGCTGCACAGTGGAAACACCGCCAGCAGCAGCCACGGGTAAATGGCCTCCGTCGAGGGCACCAGCGCCTTGTCCAGCAGGCTGCCTAAACCTAAATTCCCCACCAGCACCGCGATGCCGCCGGCGGTTGAGAGTGCGCCATAGTGCGCTCCAAGCGTTGACTCCTCGGCAAAGCGCGGGATCAAATCTTTAGCCGACGGCACCAGCAGCATTTGTCCGAGCGTCAGCAGCGTGACAAGGCTTGCAGAGGGCAGCAGGCGCAGCCAGCCTTCCGGTGGCTCCGTCGCGGCAAAGAGCGCCACGCTTGCAAACGAGGCGGAAAGCAGCAAAAAGCCCACCGGTAAGATCCGGACCGCGCCGACGTTTCGGGCGAAACGGGCAAGGGGCAACTGCAGAACAATAATCAGCACCGAGGCCAGCATAAACAGCGGCCCCAGATCTTTTTCGTTCCCGCCGGCGCGCTGGATCTCCACCGGCAGCGCCAGATAGAGCTGGTTATAGCTTAACAGCCACGAACTGTAGGCGATGATAAAGGCGACGAAACGCGGCTGGCGGAACGTCGTCCACCAGGGCAGAATTTTCAGCGGCTTCGTGCTGCGGTGCGCCGCGGGCAGGCAGAAAAAGAGCACCACGAGCGCAACGATAAATATTCCCGCCCCCGCGAGCGCAACCTGGCGGAAACCCAGCCCCGTCAGCAGCGCACCCATCACCGGGCCAAGCACGGCGCCGAGTTCCCCGCATACCGCAAACAGCGCAAACCACTCCGCGCGGCTGCGTTTACCCTTTGCCTCACTTTGCGTTCCCGCTTTTGCCAGCAGGGCCTCTATCGACGGTGAGAACAGCGCGCCGCCAACGCCCGTCAGACAGGCCCCCAGAATGATGGGCCACAGGGATTGCCCAAAGGCCAGCAGTAAATAACCCACCACGCGGACGATGCAGCCGCTGAGGATCACGCTCTTCGCGCCAAACCGGTCTGAAAGCGCGCCGCCAACAATAAACATCCCCTGCTGGGAAAAGGTGCGCAGCCCAAGCACCAGCCCAATCAGCCCGCCGGAGAGCAGCATATCGTCACGCAAGAAGATCGCCAGGAAGGGGACGACCGCGTAAAAGCCAATGTTAAACACGAACTGGCTGCCCAGCAGAACGGGCGGCCAGAGCGTGGTGGCAGTGCGAAGGGGCATCATTTTAATTCACCCTACACGATGAAATGTATGTGTTTTTTCCCGTGGAAAGGGGAGATCTCGATTTTGGTTTTGACTCTGAAGACGTCCCAGAGCAGCTCCTCGGATAAGATCTCCTGCGGGGTGCCTGTCGCCACGATTTGCCCTTTCTGCATCACGATCAGCGAATCGCAAAACATAGACGCGTGGTTGAGATCGTGAATGGCCACGATGCTGGTCACCGGCAGCTCGCTGATGAGATGCATAAGCTGTATCTGATGATGAATGTCCAGGTGGTTAGTCGGTTCATCCAGCAGAATTTCGGTTGGCGCTTGCGCCAGCGCGCGGGCGATATGCACCCGCTGACGCTCGCCGCCGGATAAGCTCAGCCAGCCCTGTTCGCTGCGGTCCAGCATATCCACGCGTTGCAGGGCGGCAGTGACGGTTTCGTCGTCCTGCGCGCTCCAGTTTGAGAAGGGCGAATGGTGGGGAATACGCCCCAGCCTGACCACGTCACGCACGCGCATGTTGGCATCGGTCATCCCGTGCTGTTCAACAAACGCCACGCGGCGCGCCAGCTGCTTTTTGGCAATACGGGCAATGTCCTGTCCGTCCAGCGTGACGCGTCCGGCATCCGGGCGACGCAGGCCCGCCAGAATGCGCAGCAGAGAGGATTTGCCGCAGCCGTTAGGACCAAGCAGACCCACCGTTTCGCCCCGGGAAACCGTCAGCGAAACATTATTCACAACGATCTTTTTACCTACCTTCCAGGTGATGTTGTCGGCGCAGATGCTCATTACTTATTCCTTGAGCGGTAGATAATAACGGCGAAGAACGGTACGCCAACCAGCGCGGTGACGACCCCAACCGGCAGGCTTTGCGGTGCAATCAGCATCCGCGAGGCAATGTCGGCCAGCACCATCAGGATCGCCCCCGCCAGCGCGCTGGCAATCAGCAGCGTGCGGTGCAGCGGCCCGAAGAGAAAACGCATGACGTGCGGCACGACCAGCCCCACAAAACCAATCGAGCCCGCCATGCTGACGATGGTCGCGGTGATGAGGGCGGTGGTGGTAAATAAGGCCAGGCGCACCCAGGGCACCGCAATGCCCAACGAGGCGGCGGCATCATCACCAAAGGTAAAGGCGTCCAGCGCGCGGGAATAGTAAAGGCAGACGGCAAGACCCGCCAGCACGACCACCAGCGCCAGCTGGAATTCCGGCCAGCGGACGCCGCTAAAGCTGCCCAGCAGCCAGAACATGACGTCGCGCGCCTGCTGCGCGCTGGCAGAGGTGCTGATGGTATAGGCGGTAATGGCGTTAAACAGCTGGGAAGCGGCCACGCCCGCCAGTATGGTGCGCTCATTGCCGCCGCGCGCGCCGTTCGTCAGGAAGGCGACGAAGGCAAAGGCCGCAAACGCGCCGGCAAACGCGCCCGCAGAGAGCGATACCGCCCCGGTGCCAAGACCCAGTACCACGACCGACACCGCTCCGGTTGAGGCCCCCGCCGACACGCCGAGCACGTAAGGCTCCGCCAGCGCGTTCTTCAGCAGGCTTTGCAGCACGGCGCCGCAAATGGCTAAGCCGGCCCCGCAGCACGCGGCCACCAGCGCGCGGCTGAGGCGAAAGTCCCAGATGACGCTCTCATAGATGCGGTTGAGGGGAACGTCGGTCAGCCCCAGCTTATTGCCGATGGCGTAAAACACGTTATTCAGCGGGATAGCGAGCTCACCGACGCTGACGCCAAGGGCGATGACAAGAAACAGCAGCGCCACGGCGAGCAGGCATGATGTGGTCAGGAGCACGCCCTGCCGCATCTGGAGTACGACTGAGGACATCAGTTCAGTCCCAGTTTTCTGAGCTGTTCACCGACCTGCTCGGCACCGTAAAGCGTGCGGATCGTCGGGTTCATGGCCTGGCCGTCCATCACCACAATGTGGCCCTTCTTCACCGCGTCCAGCTGGCTGACGGCAGGATCGCTTTTCAGGAATTTAATTTTTTCTTCGGCGTTGTCCAGCGCCCAGCGGTTACGATCGAGGCTTGAAACCACAATCACGTCCGGGTTAGCGGCAATAATGCTTTCCCAGCCCACGGTCGGCCATTCGGTCTCGGAGGTAATGGCGTTGTGGCCGCCCAGCACGTTAGCAATAAACCCGGAGGCGCTGTTTTTACCGCCTACATAGGCGTCAGCCGAAGGCGAGGAGCTTGAGAACCAGAAAACAAAGGAGAGGTCTTTTTTGTTTTTGCCAAATTCGTGGCGCAGGTCCGCCTCACGCTTTTTAAAGTCGGCGATCACGGCCTGGCCGCGCGCTTCCACGTTGAAAATCTTAGCAAAATCTTCAATCTCTTTATAAAGGTAGGTCATGTCCCACAGCTTCTGGCGGCTGCCGTACATGTCGCCTGCGGCTTTTTTAGTGGCGCACATGCCCGGGGACAAGTAGCTGTTTACCCCAACGGTTGCCAGATCTTCACGCTTTGCGACCTTACTTTCTGGCCCGAGCAGCAGCGGTAGTTGTGCAGGTACAAAGTCAGGGTTTTGCGCAAGGATGGATTCCAGCGTAGGAATTTCAACGGTGAGCGTTTTGATTTTGGCGTTCTGCCCGGCCAGCTGCGGCAGCACTTTGGTCGGCCAGAAGGCGCTGGCTTTCACCTTATCTTCCAGACCCAGCAGCAGCAAAATCTCAACGGTGTTCTGCCCCAGGGCCACGACGCGCTCGGGCGCGCGGGTAAACGTCTCTTTATAGCCGCAGTTTTCAATGGTCAGTGGATACGTCGTTGCCAGAGCCGAGCTGACCGACGCAACCGCCAGGCCTAACGCGCAGAGAACCTTTTTCATTAAACGCTACCCTTCACAAGAATTGTTTGATGCAAATGAAACGCATTATTAAGGCGGAATTTTATACAGAGGAAAATATATTGTGTCAATGTGGGACAATTACGCAGGGTGATAAAAGGCGATGCCGGAAGGCACCGCCGGGACAGGGGTTAAGTGAGGCTCTCTTTATCAATTCCCAGCCGCTTCATGCGCGAGAGCAGGGTGGTGCGCTTCAGCCCGAGCCGTTGCGCCGCGCCTTTCGGCCCGGCCACCACGCCGTTGGTCTCCCTGAGCACGCGCAAAATAAGCTGATATTCATCCTCTCCCTCCTTCGCAACCTCGGTTGCGGCCACGGTCGTTTCCGCAAGAGAAACCTCCGGCAGGGACAGCTGAAGCACGTTCCCGCGCGTCAGCAGCACCGCGCGCTCGATGACGTTTTCCAGCTCGCGCACGTTGCCCGGCCACTCCATTGCCGAGAGGGTGCGTAGCGTTTCGGCAGGGATACTGTCGATATTCCGCCCCATCCGGCGGGCAATCTTCGCGGTAAAGGCTTTCACCAGCAGCGGAATATCTTCCGGGCGCTCGCGCAGCGGCGGCAGGCAGATCGGGAACACGTTCAGGCGATAGTAGAGATCGCTTCTGAACTCACGGTCTGCGACCATTTTTTTCAGATCGCGGTTGGTGGCGGCAATCAGGCGCACGTCGGTCTGGATCAGCTTGTTGCTGCCCAGACGCTCAAACTCCTGCTCCTGCAGCACGCGCAGCAGCTTGGGCTGGAGCTCCAGCGGCATATCGCCCACTTCGTCGAGGAACAAAGAGCTTTTATCCGCCAGCTCAAAACGGCCCAGCCGCTGGCTGCTGGCGCCGGTAAAGGCACCGCGCTCGTGGCCGAACAGGTCGCTTTCCAGTAAGCCAGCAGGCATCGCCGCGCAGTTCATCTTCACCATCCGGCGGCTGTTGCGGTTGCTCAGGTTGTGGATCGCCCGGGCAATCAGCTCTTTCCCGGTGCCGGTTTCACCGAGGATCAGCACCGTGCTGTCGCTTTGCGCCACCATCTCCACCTGCTTGAGCACGCTGTACATGGCATCGCTGCGCCCGATGATTTCGCCAAACTCGCTGTCCACGTTGTTGAGCTGCTCGGTCAGCGCCAGGTTCTCGTCCACCAGCCGCTCCTTCAGGCGGTGGATCTCCTGATAGGCGAGGGCATTATCCAGGGCGATGGAGATACGCTCGGCAATCTGGCGCAGCAGCTTGAGGTTGGCGGTGGTAAATACCGCCTCGTCGCACTGCGCCAGTTTGAGCACGCCGAGCATGGTGTTGCCGGACATCAGCGGCAGCAGGCACAGGGTCTGGATCTTATTGCCCCAGGTGTTGAACAGCATGCGCTCGTACGGCGCCAGCGGATCCTGCTCGCTGAGATTCAGCAGCAGGATCTCTTTGCTTTTAAATACCCGCTCAGAAAGAGTGCCCGCTTCGTCCACCTCGCTCTGCTCGTGCGCCGGATTAGCCTCATCGAGGTAGTGGGTGGAATAGATGTTGAGCTTGCCTTTACGGTTCCCGCGCAGCGCAATGCTGATGGCGTCGATCTTGAAGTAGTGGTGGATCTCTTTGGCGACCTCGCTGACCAGCTCATCCATATCGAGCCGCGACAGAACGGCATTGGTGATCGCCACCAGAATGCGGAAGTTATCGCGCTCGCGGCTCAGCAGGTCGTAATCCACGTTATTGGTGACGCGGCTTTGGATCTGCTCGGCGACGACGGCCACAATCTGGGTAAAGGTATGCAGGCGCTCGTACTCCGCCTCGCTCCAGGGCTGGTCGGTATTGCGGATAAACTCGCAGCCGCCAAAAATATGCCCCTCCACCGCCAGCGGCAGCATGCTGTAGTGGCCGAACGGGTGGTAAAGGTTGCTCTCTGCAAGCTTAGGCCAGGCCTGGCGGAACTGGTCAAAGTTGCAGTGCAGGGCTTCCGGGCGGGAGAGGATACGGCGCACCGGGCCGTGCGCCAGGAACGTTTCATCTTCATACTCGAAGACCTTGCCGTTATCACGCGTTGAGAAATAGCTCGCGCGCTGGGTTGCGCTATGCCAGAGCACAATGGCGGCGCTGTCCGCCAGCGCGGATTGCCTGACCAGCCGCGTCAGGGCATCGCTCAGCGCGCCGAGATCGGGCTGTTGTAAAAGAGTGCGCGTGATGTCAAACAGGCCCTGCTGTCCAAGATCGCTCATCGGTGTATACGGCATTGTTGCTTTCCAATAGAAACTGGCAAAAAGAGACGTTCGGCGCTGACCGCTATTGATGCGGTCTAGCAAATTCGGGGTAACGGTTCAGCGTGCGGCAGATCCAGCGTGCGCTTCACGCCGTAAAGCCCGGTCAGGCGCACCCCTTTGCGCTCAACCACTTCACCTATGATGGCGGCCTCTTTCCCTGAAGGATGCGCACGCAGCTTCTCCAGCACGGCTTCGGCAGCCTGGCGCTCCACGCCGATCAGCAGCTTGCCCTCGTTGGCAAAGTTCAGCGGGTCGAGCCCCAGCAGTTCGCACAGGCCGCGAACGGCAGGCCTGACGGGCAGGCTGCGCTCGTTAAGCTCGATACCACAGCCACTGCTGGCGGCAAACTCATGCACCACGGCATTCACGCCGCCGCGGGTGGCATCGCGCAGCGCTTTCACGCCGGGAACGGTCCGCAGCGTCTGGATCAGCGGCGTGAGTACCGCGCAGTCGCTGCACAGCTCGCCGTCCAGCCCCAGGCCTTCGCGCAGGTTAAGGATCGTCGCGCCGTGACAGCCCAGCGTGCCGGTCACCAGCAGCACGTCGCCCGCGCTGAGCCGCTGCGCGCCCCAGTGAACGTCGGCGGGAATCGCCCCCATTCCGGCGGTGTTGATGAACAGCTTATCAGCCGCGCCGCGTTGCACTACCTTGGTATCCCCGGTGACGATGGCGATACCCGCCTCGCGGGCGGTGTGCGCCATGCTGTTCACCACCGCCGCGAGCGTCTCCATCGCCAGACCTTCTTCGAGGATAAACCCGCAGGAGAGGTAGCGGGGGATCGCCCCGCTGACGGCCACGTCGTTGGCCGTGCCGCAGACGGCGAGCTTGCCGATATCGCCGCCCGGGAAGAACAGCGGGTCAATCACGTAGCTGTCGGTGGAGAACGCCAGCCGGTCGCCCTGGGCGGTGAGCGTTGAGAGCGCGATGCGCGCCTGATCCTCCTGCTCGGCGAGCCAGGGGTTATTAAAGGCTTCCATGAACAGCCGGTTAATCAGCTGCTGCATCGCCTGTCCACCGCTTCCGTGCGCCATTTCCACCGTGTTCATGCTTCACACTCCTGGTTGCGATATTGATACCACGCGGCGCATGCCCCTTCGGAGGAGACCATCAGCGCGCCAAACGCGGTTTGCGGGTTACAGGCGTTGCCGAATAACGGGCAGTGATGAGGTTTGCACCTGCCGGTGAGCACGTCGCCGCAGCGGGCGCGGGGATCGTCACACACCTGCTGCGGCCGCGGGCGGAAGTGCATTTCGGCATCAAAGGCGTGATACGCGGGCGTCAGGCGCACGCCGGAGTTGGCAATCAGCCCCAGCCCGCGCCACTCGCTGTCGCCCTCAACGCTAAACGCGTCGGCTATTGCCCGCTGCGCCCGTATATTTCCCGCATCGGGCACCACGCGGCGATACTGATTTTCTACCGCGCTCAGGGCTGCTATTTTCTGCTCAACCAGCATGGTCACGCCTTGCAGTAGATCAAGCGGTTCGAAACCAGCCACCACTAACGGACGATTGTACCGTTCGGCGATAAAACCGTAGGCTTCTGTGCCAATCACCATGCTGACGTGGCCCGGGGCCAGAAACGCGTCAATGCCGTTATCCGGCGCCTCCAGCAGGCTGCGCAGCGTGGGGATGAGGGTGATGTGCTGACAGAAAAAGAAAAAGTTAGTGACGTGGCGGGCCTTCGCCTGCTGAAGGGTGATGGCGGTTGCGGGCATGGTGGTTTCAAAACCCAGCCCGAAGAAGACGACCTTGCGGTCGGGGTTATTCATGGCAAGCGTCAGGGCGTCCATCGGCGAGTAGACGATCCGCACGTCCGCGCCGCGCGCCTTCGCCTGGAGCAGCGAGCCATTTTTCCCCGGTACCCGCATGGCGTCGCCAAAGGTGCAAAAAATCACGCCGGGCCGGCTGGCGATGTCGATACAGCTGTCGATGCGGCCCATCGGCAGAACGCACACCGGGCAGCCGGGGCCGTGGATAAACTCGATATTCTCCGGCAGCAGCTGGTCGAGGCCAAATTTAAAGATGGCGTGCGTATGTCCGCCGCACACCTCCATGATCCGCAGCGGCCTCTCCTGGGTGTAGTCCAGCAGCGCCGCGCGCGCTTTCAGGCGCTCGATAAGCTGTAGCACCTGCTCCGGCGAGCGGTATTCATCAACGTAACGCATATGCTAGCGCTCCTCGCCGTACAGCAGGGCGCCCACGTCCGGCTCGACGTCGAACATATTCTGCAGGGCGTCCAGCGTGTCGCGGGCTTCTGCTTCATTAATCACGCTCATGGCAAACCCCACGTGCACCAGCACCCGCTGGCCGAGGCGCGAGGCCCCCGCTTCATCGTGGCTGCCCACCAGCGTCAGATCCACGTCGCGCAGAATGCCGCAGACCTCCACTTTGGCCTGATTCCCGTCAATGGAATGGATTTGTCCGGGTACGCCTATGCACATCGTTCACTCTCCAGCCAGTCCAGCCAGGCGTCCATCCCGTCGCCGCGCGTGGCGGAGACCAGCAGGATATGAATGTCCGGATTTACCTCCCGCGCGTAGGCCAGACAGGTATCCACGTCGAAATTCAGGTACGGCAGCAGGTCGACCTTGTTCAGCAGCATGACGGAGGCGGCGGCGAACATGTGCGGGTACTTCAGCGGCTTGTCCTCCCCTTCGGTAACGGAGAGTACCGCCACTTTATGCCGTTCGCCGAGATCGAAGCTTGCCGGGCACACCAGGTTACCGACGTTTTCAATAAACAGGATGCCGTTCTCAGCCAGCGGCAGGCGCGGAGCGGCGTCGGCAATCATCTGCGCGTCCAGATGGCAGCCTTTGCCGGTGTTAACCTGAATCGCCGGGGTGCCGGTTTCGCGGATGCGCGCCGCGTCGTTAACGGTTTGCTGATCGCCTTCAATCACCGCGCAGGAGACGCGTTCGTTCAGGCGCCTGAGGGTTTCGGTCAGCAGGGTCGTTTTACCGGAGCCGGGGCTGGAGACCAGGTTCAGCACCAGCTGTTTGCGCGCGGCAAAGCGCGCGCGGTTGCGGGCGGCGAGCCGGTTATTTTTGTCCAGCACGTCGATCTCTACCTCCAGCATCTGGCGCTGGCTCATGCCCGGTGCGTGAGTGCCCGCTTCGCCGTGGCCGTAGTGCAGGTCGCCCGCGGCGGAACGCTGCGGCGCAAAGGTAATACCGGTCAGGGGCGCCGCAGGGCGCGGGGCAGGGGAAAAGGGGGCGGAGCGAAACGCGGAGTGAGGACGATGTTCATCCCCTTCTATATACAGGTTGCCTTCGGCGCAACCGCAGGTACTACACATACATTACTCCTTCTCGATTTCGAGGCGTTGGATCTGCATCCCGTCATCCGCCACGATGCGTAGCCCGGCGCTCTGGCACTGCGGGCAGCGCTGCACCTTTGAAGACAGCAGCGTGACGTACTGTTGGCACTTCTCGCACCAGCACTCCGCCTGCTGCTCGTCGATATGCAGCTCGCAGCCTTCTGCCAGCGTGCCGCGGCACACCAGTTCAAAACAGAAGGTCAGGGCGCTGGTCTCGACGCAGGAAAACGCGCCGACCTTCAGCCAGACGCCGGTCACGCGCTTCGCGTGGTTCAGTACCGCCTGCTGTTCGATAAGTTCGAGTGCCCGCTGGCAGAGGGTGATTTCGTGCATGACGCCTCCTTAATGAATTGCCCGTTCAATGCAATAACGGTGCCAGCTTGATTTCCGTTACGGCGTGACGATGTCAACGCTGTCGAAATGACACGTCGACACGGCGGCAGTGACAGCATCTTTGTAAATAAAACTTATATAAATCAATCAAATAAAAACTGGCACGGAATCTGCTATACAGCCGCTATCTCCATTAACCGGATACCTTTTATGACTATTTGGGAAATTAGCGAAAAAGCGGATTACATCGCGCAACGTCATCAGCAGCTTCAGGAGCAGTGGCACCTGTACTGCAATTCACTGGTCCAGGGGATCACGCTGTCGAAGGCCCATCTGCACCACGCCATGAGCTGCGCGGCACAGGGAGACATGCGCTTCGTGTTATTCGGCCACTTTACGATTTACGTCACCCTGGCGGACATCTTCAACAGCCACACGATTGAGTACTACGTTGAGACGAAAGAGGGCGACAGGCACTGCATCGCCCGGGCGCAGCTGATGGCGGACGGCATGGTGGACGGTCACGTCAGCAACCGCGATCGCCAGCAGGTGCTGGAGCACTATCTGGAGAAGATCGCGCCGGTTTACAACGGCCTCTATCACGCCGTTGAGCATGATTTGCCGATCAACCTGAAACAGCTGATCGACGGAAAATCCGCGGCGAACGTGGCCTGAAAAGCGAGTGTCGAGAAGTGTCGATAAGACAGCTTTTTCGTCAAAAATGACCATCACCAGAGGATGACCCGGTGAACCGTTTTGTAATTGCTGACTCGACGGTCTGTATTGGCTGTCGAACCTGTGAGGCGGCGTGTTCGGAAACGCACCGCCAGCACGGGCTACAGTCCATGCCGCGCCTGCGCGTCATGCGTAATGAGAAAGAGTCTGCGCCGCAGCTCTGCCACCACTGTGAAGATGCCCCGTGCGCGGGCGTCTGTCCGGTAAACGCTATTACCCGCGTCGATGGCGCGGTGCAGCTGAACGAAAGCCTGTGCGTGAGCTGCAAGCTGTGCGCCATCGCCTGCCCGTTCGGCGCCATTGAATTTTCCGGCAGCCGTCCGCTGCACGTTCCGGCGAACGCCAATACCCCGAAAGCGCCGCCTGCGCCACCGGCTCCGGCACGGGTGAGCACGCTGCTCGACTGGGTTCCGGGCGTGCGGGCCGTTGCGGTGAAGTGCGACCTGTGCAGCTTCGATGAGCAGGGTCCGGCCTGCGTGCGGACCTGCCCGACGAAGGCGCTCATTCTGGTCAACATTCGCGATATTGCCCGCACCAGCAGGCGCAAGCGCGAGCTGACCATTAATACCGACGTCGGCGATCTGTCGCTGCTGCGGGCGCTTAACGAGGGGGCGAAATGAACGCAATATTCATGATTAACAGCGCCGTGGCGTACTTCACCGCTGCTGCGGTGCTGGCGTTACTGTTCTCTTTCCATAAAACCCTGAGCGGCTGGATCGCCGGTATCGGCGGGGCGGCGGGCAGCCTGATGACGCTGGCGGCGGGCGCGGTGGTGTTACTCGGCGGTCAGACCGCCGAAGCCGTGATTCCGCTCGTTCGCCATGCCGTTCAGCTTACGCCGCTGAACGCCGTCTGGCTGGTGACCTTTGGCCTGTGCGGGCTGTTTATCAGCCTGTTTAATATTGACTGGCACCGTCATCAGCACACCAGAGTGAACGGCCTGCTGGTAAACCTGCTGATGGCGGCGGTCTGCACCGTTATCGCCAGCAACCTCGGCGCGCTGGTGGTGATGGCGGAGATCATGGCGCTGTGCGGCGTGTTCCTGACCGGATGCAGCGCCTCCGGCAAGCTGTGGTTTGCGCTCGGCCGCCTCGGCACGCTGCTGCTGGCCGTAGCCTGCTGGCTGGTGTGGCAGCGTTTCGGCACCCTGGATTTTGCCGCGCTTAACGGCCAGCCGCTGGGGAACGACGTCTGGCTGCTCGGCGTGGCGGGCTTCGGCCTGCTCGCCGGGATCATCCCCCTGCACGGCTGGGTGCCGCAGGCGCACGCCAGCGCCTCTGCGCCGGCCGCGGCGCTGTTCTCCACCGTGGTGATGAAGGTCGGCCTGTTCGGCATGCTGACCATCACGCTCACCGGCGGCCTGCCGCCGCTGTGGTGGGGCGTGGTGCTGCTGATTGCGGGCATGGTTACCGCGTTCGTCGGCGGGCTGTACGCCCTGATGGAGCACAACATTCAGCGCCTGCTGGCGTACCACACCCTGGAAAACATCGGCATCATCCTGCTCGGAATGGGCGCGGGCGTGACCGGGCTGGCGCTCGGCCAGCCGGCGCTGATTGCCGCCGGGTTTATCGGCGGTCTGTATCACCTCATCAACCACAGCCTGTTTAAAAGCACCCTGTTCCTCGGGGCGGGTAGCGTCTGGTTCCGCACCGGCCATCGGGATATCGAAAAGCTCGGCGGCATCGGCAAAAAAATGCCCGTCATTTCGCTTGCGATGCTGGTCGGGCTGATGTCGATGGCCGCGCTGCCGCCGCTGAACGGCTTTGCCGGGGAGTGGGTGATCTATCAGTCGTTCTTCGCGCTCGGCCAGGGCGACGCGTTTATCGCCCGTCTGCTGGGGCCGCTGCTGGCGGTTGGCCTGGCGATTACCGGCGCGCTGGCGGTGATGTGCATGGCGAAGGTCTACGGCGTTACCTTCCTCGGCGCGCCGCGCACGCGGGAAACGGAAAACGCCAGCTGCGCGCCGGTGCTGATGGCCACCAGCGTGGTGGCGCTGGCGCTGTGCTGCATTGCGGGCGGGGTTGCCGCGCCGTGGCTGCTGCCGCTGCTGGGCCACGCCATTCCGCTGCCGCTGGCGACGGCGCATACCGGCGTCTCCCAGCCGATGATGGCGCTGCTGCTGGTTGCCGCACCGCTGCTGCCGTTTGTCCTGATGCTGTTCTTCAAACGCGACCGTCTCGCCTCCCGCTCGCGCGGCGCGGCGTGGGCCTGCGGTTACGAACACGAGCAGTCGATGGTCATTACCGCTCACGGTTTCGCCATGCCGGTGAAGGAGAACTTTGCCGCCGTTCTCAAGCTGCGCCACTGGCTTAACCCGCAGGGCCGGGTGCCGGGCTGGCAGAATGCCGCCGTGCCCGTGCTGTTCCGCCGTCTGGCGCTGATCGAGCTGGCGGTGCTGGTGGTGATTGTGATTTCCCGAGGAGCCTGACATGAGTCTGTTACTGGCATTACTTCAGGCGCTGGTGCTGTTCGCCGCTGCGCCGCTGCTTTCCGGGGTGAGCCGCGTGGCGCGCGCCCGGATGCACAACCGTCGCGGGCCTGGCGTGCTCCAGGAGTACCGCGACCTCTTCAAGCTGCTCTCCCGCCAGAGCGTGGCGCCGGACGCCGCAGGCTGGGTCTTCCGCCTGACGCCGTTCGTGATGGTCGGCGTGATGCTGACCATCGCCACCGCGCTGCCGGTGGTCACGGTAGGCTCGCCGCTGCCGGCGCTCGGGGATCTGATTACGCTGATTTACCTCTTCGCCATCGCCCGCTTCTTCTTTGCGATTGCGGGCCTGGACACCGGGAGCCCGTTTACGGGCATCGGCGCCAGCCGCGAGGCAATGCTCGGCGTGCTGGTTGAGCCGATCCTGCTATTGGGGCTGTGGGTCGCCGCGCAGGTTGCTGGCTCAACCCACATCAGCTTTATCACCCATACCGTTTACCACTGGCCGGTGGACCGCTCCGTTCCGCTGGTGCTGGCTCTGTGCGCCTGCGCGTTCGCCACCTTTATCGAGATGGGCAAGCTGCCGTTCGATCTCGCGGAGGCGGAGCAGGAGCTACAGGAAGGGCCGCTCACCGAGTACAGCGGCTACGGCTTTGCGGTGCTCAAGTGGGGCATCAGCCTCAAGCAGCTGGTGGTATTGCAGATGTTCCTCGGCGTCTTTTTCCCGTGGGGGCAGATGACGCATTTCTCCGCAGGCGGCCTGATCCTGGCCGTGGTGGTTGCCGCACTCAAGCTGCTTATCGGCGTGCTGGTGATTGCCCTGTTTGAAAACAGCATGGCGCGCCTGCGCTTTGTCGCGACCTCGCGCATCACCTGGGCCGGTTTTGGTTTTGCATTTTTAGCGTTCGTCTCCTTGCTGGTGGCGTGATTAAAGAGAGTATTTATGTCTGAAGAAAAGAAAGGTCAGCAGTATCTCGCCGCGCTGCATCAGGCTTTCCCCGGCGTGGTGCTGGAGGAGTCCTGGCAGACCAAAGACCAGGTAACCGTCACCGTGAAGGTGAACTATCTGCCGGAAGTGGTGGAGTTTCTTTACTACCGGCAGGGCGGCTGGCTGTCGGTGCTGTTCGGCAACGACGAGCGCCAGCTGTGCGGCAGCTATGCGGTGTACTACGTGATGTCGATGGAGCAGGGCGAGAAGTGCTGGCTTACCGTGCGCGTCGAGGTCGACCCGAACAAGCCGGAATACCCCTCCGTGACGCCGCGCGTGCCTGCCGCCGTCTGGGGCGAGCGCGAAGTGCGCGACATGTACGGCCTGGTGCCGGTCGGCCTGCCGGACGAGCGCCGCCTGGTGCTGCCGGACGACTGGCCGGACGAGCTCTACCCGCTGCGCAAGGACAGCATGGACTACCGCCAGCGTCCGGCTCCGACCACCGACAGCGAAACCTACGAGTTCATCAACGAGCTGGGCAGCAAGAAGAACAACGTGGTGCCGATCGGCCCGCTGCACGTCACCTCTGACGAACCGGGCCACTTCCGCCTGTTCGTTGACGGCGAGAACATCATCGACGCCGACTACCGCCTGTTCTACGTCCATCGCGGCATGGAAAAGCTGGCGGAAACCCGCATGGGCTACAACGAGGTCACGTTCCTCTCTGACCGCGTGTGCGGCATCTGCGGCTTTGCCCACAGCACCGCCTACACCACCTCGGTGGAGAACGGCATGGGGATCGTGGTGCCGGAACGCGCGCAGATGATCCGCGCCATTCTGCTGGAGGTAGAGCGCCTGCACTCGCACCTGCTGAACCTCGGCCTGGCCTGCCACTTCGTTGGCTTTGACTCCGGGTTTATGCAGTTCTTCCGCGTGCGCGAAGCGTCAATGAAGATGGCGGAGATCCTCACCGGGGCGCGTAAAACCTACGGCCTGAACCTGATCGGCGGGATCCGCCGCGACCTGCTGAAGGATGACATGGTCCAGACCCGCCAGCTTGCCCAGCAGATGCGCCGCGACGTGCAGGAGCTGGTGGATATGCTGCTCAGCACGCCAAACATCGAGCAGCGCACCGTGGGCATCGGCCGTCTTGACCCGGAAATTGCCCGCGACTTCAGCAACGTTGGCCCGATGGTGCGCGCCAGCGGTCACGCCCGCGACACCCGTGCCGATCACCCGTTCGTCGGCTACGGCCTGCTGCCGATGGAAGTGCACAGCGAGCAGGGCTGCGACGTTATCTCCCGCCTGAAGGTGCGCATCAACGAGGTGTTCACCGCGCTTAACATGATCGACTTTGGCCTGGACAACCTGCCGGGCGGCCCGCTGATGGTGGAGGGCTTCACCTACATTCCGAACCGCTTTGCGTTGGGCTTTGCCGAAGCGCCGCGCGGGGACGACATCCACTGGAGCATGACCGGCGACAACCAGAAGCTCTACCGCTGGCGCTGCCGCGCGGCCACCTACGCCAACTGGCCAACCCTGCGCTACATGCTGCGCGGCAACACCGTCTCTGACGCGCCGCTGATTATCGGCAGCCTCGACCCGTGCTACTCCTGCACCGACCGCATGACCGTGGTGGACGTGCGCAAGAAGAAAAGCCAGGTGGTGCCGTACAAAGAGCTTGAGCGCTACAGCATCGAGCGTAAGAACTCGCCGCTGAAATAGTTGATGTTGTGCGGTCTGTAACCCCTCACCCCGGCCCTCTCCCCAGAGGGGCGAGGGGGCGAACGGTTCCCTCTCCCTTTCAGGGAGAGGGCTAGGGTGAGGGTGAGAAAACCGCACGAAAGCAGGAGTAAAAATGTTTACCTTTATCAAAAAAGCTATCAAAACCGGCACGCCCACCAGCCGCTATCCGCTGGAGCCGATGCCGGTGGATAAAAACTTTCGCGGCAAGCCGGAGCACAACCCGCAGCAGTGCATCGGCTGCGCGGCCTGCGTCAACGCCTGCCCGTCGAATGCCTTAACGGTGGAAACGGATCTGAAAACCGGCGAGCTGGCCTGGCAGTTTAACCTCGGGCGCTGCATCTTCTGCGGCCGCTGCGAAGAGGTCTGCCCGACCGTCGCCATTCGTCTTTCTCAGGAGTACGAGCTGGCGGTGTGGAGGAAAGAGGACTTTTTACAGCAGTCGCGCTTTGACCTGTGCAGCTGCCGCGTCTGCAACCGCCCGTTCGCCGTTCAAAAGGAGATCGACTACGCCATTGCCCTGCTGCAGCACAACGGCGACGCCCGCGCGGAGCACCATCGTGAAAGCTTTGAAACCTGCCCGGAGTGCAAGCGGCAGAAATGCCTGCTGCCGTCTGACCGCATCGATTTAACCCGCCATATGAGAGAGGCCAGCTGATGGAAAACTTACTCGGCCCGCGCGACGATAACGGCATCCCGGTGCCGATGACGGTGGAAGAGTCCATCGCCAGCATGAAGGCGTCGCTGCTGAAAAAAATCAAACGCTCGGCCTACGTTTACCGCGTGGACTGCGGCGGCTGCAACGGCTGCGAGATCGAGATCTTCGCCACGCTGTCGCCGCTGTTTGACGCCGAACGCTTCGGCATCAAGGTGGTGCCGTCCCCGCGCCATGCGGACATCCTGCTGTTTACCGGCGCCGTTACCCGCGCTATGCGATCGCCCGCGCTGCGCGCCTGGCAGTCCGCGCCGGATCCGAAAATTTGCATCTCCTACGGAGCCTGCGGCAACAGCGGCGGTATCTTCCACGACCTCTACTGCGTCTGGGGCGGTACCGACAAAATCGTGCCGGTGGACGTCTACATTCCGGGCTGCCCGCCGACGCCTGCCGCCACGCTGTACGGCTTTGCGATGGCGCTTGGCCTGCTGGAGCAGAAAATCCATGCCCGCGAACCGGGTGAGCTCGACAACCAGCCTGCGATGCTCCTGCACCCGGACATGGTGCAGCCGCTGCGGGTGAAGGTCGACCGCACGGCGCGGAAGCTGGCGGGCTATCGCTATGGCCGCCAGATTGCCGACGATTATCTGCGCCTGCTGAGCCAGGGCGAGCATCAGGTGGCGCGCTGGCTGGAGGCGGAGAACGATCCGCGCCTCAATGAGATTGTGGCGAACCTGAACAGCGTAGTGGATGAGGCGCGTATCCGATGAGTGAAACGGTGGTGTTCAGCCAGCTGAGCCGTAAATTTATTGATGAGAACGACGCCACGCCGGTTGCGGCGCAGCAGGTGGTCTATTACAGCCTGGCGATTGGGCACCACCTCGGGGTGATCGACTGCCTTGAAACGGCGTTAAGCTGCCCGTGGCCCGAGTACCTGGCGTGGATCGCCACGCTGGAGGAGGGCAGTGCGGCGCGGCGTAAAATGGAGGGCGTGCCGAAATATGGCGAGATCGTTATCGACGCTAACCACATCACGATGCTCGCCAACGCTTTTGACGCGGCGCTGAGCGTGCAAACCCCGGCGCAGCAGGCGTGGAGCAAAATGCTGCTCGGCATGCTGCACGATATTCATCAGGAGAGCGCCATCTACCTGATGGTGAGGAGATTACGTGACTGACGTTTTACTGTGTGTCGGCAACAGCATGATGGGCGACGACGGCGCGGGTCCGCTGCTGGCGGAGATGTGCGCGGCCAGCCCGCAGGGGAGCTGGGTCGTGATCGACGGCGGCAGCGCGCCGGAAAACGACGTGGTTGCCATTCGCGAGCTTCGCCCGGACAGGCTGTTAATCGTCGACGCTACCGATATGGGGCTGAACCCGGGGGAAATCCGCCTGATCGATCCGGACGACATCGCGGAAATGTTCATGATGACCACCCACAACATGCCGCTTAACTATCTGGTGGATCAGATTAAAGACGACGTGGGCGAGGTGCTGTTTTTGGGCATCCAGCCGGACATCGTCGGGTTTTATTACCCGATGACGCCCCCGGTGAAAGCGGCGGTGGAGGTGGTCTATTCGCGGCTTGCGGGATGGGTTGGAAAGGGTGGGTTTGAACCCCTCACCCTAACCCTCTCCCCTATGGGGAGAGGGCCGGGGTGAGGGGGAGCGCAGGCTACGCCAGATCCGCCCCGTTACTCGCAATCACCTTCTTGTACCACCAGAACGATTTCTTGCGCTTTCTGTCCAGCGTGCCGTTACCGGCGTCGTCGCGGTCAACGTAGACAAACCCGTAGCGCTTGCTCATCTCCCCGGTTGAGGCCGATACCAGGTCAATGCAGCCCCAGGTGGTGTAACCCATCAGCGGCACGCCGTCCTCGATGGCGTCGCCCATCGCGCGGATGTGCTCGCGGAGATAGCTGATGCGGTAGTCGTCGTTAATCTCGCCGTTTTCATCAATGACGTCCTTTGCGCCGAGGCCGTTTTCCACCAGGAACAGCGGCTTCTGGTAGCGGTCGTACATCATGTTCATGGTGATGCGCAGGCCGAGCGGGTCAATGCCCCAGCCCCACTCGCTCACCTGAATGTGCGGGTTGCGTAAAGACTTCACGATGTTCGCCGCGCTGGTGTTGCCCGCGTTCATGTCCGCCGACGCGCAGCGCGAGGCGTAATAGCTGAACGAGACAAAGTCGACGGTGTTTTTCAGCAGTTCGTCGTCGCCAGGGTCTTTTACAATCACCACCCCTTTTTCGCGGAACACGCGGGCGGAGTAGGCCGGATAGCTGCCGCGCGCCTGCACGTCGATGAAGAACAGGTTCTCGCGGTCCTTCTCCAGCGCCATCCACACGTCTTCCGGCTTGCAGGAGTAGGGGTAAAAATTCCCGCCCGCCAGCATGCAGCCGACCTGGTTTTCCGGGTTCACCTCGTGGGCGATTTTGGTCGCCAGCGCGCTCGCCACCAGCTCGTGGTGCGCGGCCTGGTATTTCACCTGGTCCTCGTTTTCACCGTCCTCAAACACCAGCCCCGCGCCGGAGAACGGGCTGTGCAGCATGATGTTGATTTCGTTAAAGGTCAGCCAGTATTTCACCAGCCCGTTAAATTCTTCAAAGCAGGTGCGGGCGTAGCGGGCGAAGAAATCCACCATCTTACGGTTGCGCCACGAGCCGTATTCCGTCACCAGATGCATCGGCACGTCGAAGTGGCAGAGCGTGACCAGCGGCTCGATGTTGTACTTTTTGCACTCCTCGAACACCGCGCGGTAGAAGGCGATGCCCTCTTTATTCGGCAGCGGCTCGTCCCCGTTCGGATAGAGGCGGCTCCAGGCAATCGAGGTGCGGAACACCGTAAAGCCCATCTCCGCCATCAGGGCGATGTCTTCCTTGTAGCGATGGTAAAAATCAATCGCCTCGTGGCTCGGGTAAAATTCGTCGTCACGCAACGAAAACCGTTTTTCCTTGCCGACCTTTACCGCCAGACGGTGTGCGCCGTGGGGGATCATATCGACCGTTGTCAGCCCTTTACCGCCTTCACGGTAAGCTCCTTCACTCTGGTTGGCGGCAAGCGCGCCGCCCCATAAAAATCCTTGTGGAAAAACAGACATTCTTACCTCGCTTTCAATTTATGCTTCTGCTGCTTTGTTCTGAACCGGTGCGGTTTGCAGGGCGCGCGCTTTTTCGGCTTCGTCTTCTACCGGAATATCCTCAAACCCTAAGAGCAGGGTCAGAACAAACGACAGCACTACCGCCAGCCCCATCACGCCGAACACCCAGACGATGGTCATCGGGTTAGCCGGGTCGAAGAACTGCACGCTGGTGAACAGCCCCGGTGCCGCCATCGAGTGGCTGGCAAGACCGGCCATGCCGGCCACCGCGCCGCAGATAAAGCCGCTGATCAGGCTCGCAATCAGCGGACGCTTCAGGCGTACAGCCACGCCGTAGAGGGCCGGTTCAGAGATCCCCGCCATGATGGCGGAGGCCGCCGCCGCCAGCGCCGTCTGGCGCAGCTCCGGGTTTTTGGTTTTCCACGCCACCGCCAGCGACGAGCCGCCGAGGGACAGGTTAGCGCCGATTTCCGACGGCATCACCATCCCTTCTTTACCCGTTTCGGCAATGGTCTGGATGATGGTTGGGGTAAAGACGCGGTGCATCCCGGTCATTACCAGCAGCGGCCAGAGCGCGCCCATAATGGCAACGGAGAGCCAGCCCAGATAGCCGTGAATGGTATAGACCAGCGCGGAGATGGCGCTGCCGATCCAGATCCCCAGCGGGCCAATCAGCACGATGGCGAGCGGGGCGGCAATCAGCACGATCAGCATCGGCTTCAGGAAGTTTTTGGTTACCGCCGGGGTAATACGATCCACCCAGCGCTCGATATACGACAGGCACCAGGTCATGACCAGCGCCGGGATCACCGTGTAGGTGTACTTCACCGCCGTCACCGGAATCAGCGCGAACTCAACGTGCTCGCCCTGCGCGGCCTTCGCCATCAGCTCGATAAAGCTCGGGTGAACCAGCACGCCCGCGATGGCAATGGCCAGCGACATGTTGGTTTTGAACTTCACCGCCGCGGACGCCGCCACCATCAGCGGCAGGAAGAAGAACGCGCCGTCGCCGATAACGGTCAGGATCGTCAGCGTCGGATCGCCTTTGCCCAGCACGCCGGTCATCTCGAGGATCATCGCCAGCAGCTTGACCATCGACCCGCCGATGATCGCCGGGATCAGCGGGGACATGGTGCCGATCAGCGCATCGAGGATCCCGGCGCCAATCCGCCGCAGGGTCAGCTTCTGTGGACCTTTCGGTACGGCTGGCTGCAGGTTAGCCGGCAGCAGGTTGACCACTTCGCGGTACGCCTGGGAGACGGTGTTGCCAATAATCACCTGGCACTGGTTGTCGTTGCGCACCACGCCGAGCACGCCGCTGATGCTTTTCAGGCCCGGGGCGTCGGTGAGGCTTTCGTCCTTCAGAACGAAGCGCAGGCGCGTCATGCAGTGGGTGACGGCGACGATGTTGTCTTTGCCGCCAAGCGCGCTAACCACCTCGTTCGCCAGCGCAGCGTAATTTTTTGCCATCGGATGTGATCCTGTTATCGTTGTGAGAAATGTAGGAAACCGGTTTCACATAATCATCATTAGTTTCTATGAATGAAACAAGATCGCTTTTTGTACATTTTTTTGTTTCGTGATGCAGATCGCAATGGAGTGTCGGAAGCGTGACAACGCCGCTGCGACAATTTTTCCGCGGTGCAGTACACTGCGGCTCATCAGTTTTACATGGAATAACAATATGACCACGATGCTGGAAGTGGCGAAGCGGGCAGGCGTTTCGAAAGCGACGGTCTCCCGGGTGTTGTCGGGTAACGGCTACGTTAGCCAGGAGACCAAAGACCGGGTATTTCAGGCAATCGAAGAGAGCGGCTATCGCCCTAATTTGCTGGCGCGAAACCTGGCGACCAAACGTACCCGGACCCTGGGGCTGGTGGTGACGAACACCCTTTATCACGGCGTTTACTTTAGCGAGCTGCTGTTCCACGCCGCGCGCATGACGGAGGAAAAGGGCCGCCAGCTGATACTGGCCGATGGCAAACACAGCGCCGAAGAGGAGCGCGAGGCGATCCAGTATCTGCTGGATATGCGCTGTGATGCGGTGATTATCTACCCGCGTTTTCTGAGCGTGGATGAGCTGGACGAAATCGTCGACAAATGCGAGCAGCCGATCGTGGTGCTCAACCGCCGTTTACGTAAAAACAGCAGCCACAGCGTCTGGTCCGATCATAAAGCCTCGTGTCAGGAAGCGGTATCGAAGCTGATTGCGCAAGGGCACCGGGAGATTGCGTTTATCACCGGTTCACTGGATTCCCCCACCGGGGTTGAGCGTCTTTCCGGCTATAAGGACGCGCTGGCGCAGCACGGCATTGCCCTGCGTGACGAGCTGATCGCCGAAGGAAAGTGGAATCCGGCCAGCGGCGCGGTGGCGGTCACGGAGTTGCTTACCCGCGGCGAACCGTTTACCGCGCTGGTGGCGAGCAACGACGATATGGCGATTGGCGCCATCAGCCAGCTGCACAAGAGCGGCGTCGCCACGCCGGGCGCGGTGTCCGTCATCGGCTTTGACGACGTGGCCATCGCGCCCTATATCGTGCCGTCCCTCTCCAGCGTGCGTATTCCGGTGACGGAGATGATTCAGGAGACCATCAGCCGCCTGATTTTCATGCTCGACGGCGGTGAGTTTAAATATCAGCAAACCTTCTCCGGCGAGCTTATCCTGCGCGACTCCGTTATTGCCGGCCCGCACCGCTGACGTCGACATCTGTCATCGTCACTAATGACGATGACAGCACGCCTTGCTTTTCTTCTGCTTTAAAATCAATGCATTAAAAACTGGCACGCTTTATGAATAACTCCGCGCATAACCGTTATGCCGGAGAAGCAGATGAACCGTTTTATTATGGCCGATGCCAGTAAATGCATTGGTTGCCGCACCTGTGAGGTTGCGTGCGTGGTGTCCCATCAGGCAGAGCAGGACTGCGCCGCTCTGACCCCCGACACGTTCCTGCCGCGTATTCACGTTATTAAGGGCGTGAATATTTCAACCGCCGCCATTTGCCGTCAGTGTGAAGATGCGCCCTGCGCCAACGTCTGTCCGAACGGGGCAATTAAGCGTGAAAAAGGCTTTGTGCACGTGATGCAGGAGCGCTGCATCGGGTGCAAAACCTGCGTGGTGGCGTGTCCGTATGGCGCGATGGAGGTGGTGGTCTGCCCGGTGGTGCGCAACAGCGGTATCGGGCTGAGCGTGCGCGCGGAGAAAGCCGAAGCCAATAAATGTGACCTGTGCTATCACCGCGACGCCGGTCCGGCATGTATGGAAGCCTGCCCGACGCACGCGCTGGTGTGCGTGGATCGCGACAAGCTCGAACAGATGAGTGCCGAAAAACGCCGCCGCGCGGCCTTCGACACTTCATCATCGCTGCTGTTTTAAGCCGCAATGAGCGTTAACGGCGTTCAGCTTCGGGTGCGCGGCAAAGTGCAGGGCGTGGGGTTTCGCCCCTTCGTCTGGCAGCTGGCGCACCGGCTGAAGCTGGCAGGCGACGTGTGCAACGACGGAGAGGGTGTCCTGGTGCGTCTCGCGGGTAGTGGGGGTGACTTTACCGCGAGGCTGCGCCAGGACTGCCCACCGCTGGCCCGCATCGATTGCATCGACGTGCAGCCGTTCATCTGGGCAGCGGAGCCGGTTTCGTTCGTCATTCGCCACAGCGAGGGCGGGACGATGGACACGCAAATCGTCCCGGATGCCGCTACCTGTCCCGCCTGCCTGGCGGAGATGCGCGACCGCCGCGAGCGACGCTATCGCTACCCGTTTATCAACTGCACCCACTGCGGCCCGCGTTACACCATCATTCGCGCGATGCCCTATGACCGTCCGGCGACCGCGATGGCGGGCTTTCCGCTGTGTGCGCCGTGTGAAGCGGAGTACCGCAGCCCGGCCGATCGCCGCTTTCACGCCCAGCCGGTGGCCTGCCCGGACTGTGGGCCGCAGCTGGAGTGGCGAGCCGGTGACGCTATTGCCACCCGCGAACCGGCGTTAAGCGCGGCGGTGGAGAGGCTGAAAAACGGCGGCATCGTGGCGGTCAAAGGGCTGGGTGGGTTTCACCTGGCCTGCGACGCGCTTAACCCCAGGGCGATAATGACCTTGCGGGCACGCAAGCAGCGCCCGGCGAAGCCGCTGGCGGTGATGATCCCCGATGCGGATGGCCTGCCGGAGGCGATACGAACGCTGTTACGCTCGGCCGCTGCGCCGATCGTGTTGACGCCAAAAGCCTGCCTTCCCGCGTTTCCGGAGGAGATTGCGCCGGGGCTGGATACGATCGGCGTGATGCTGCCCGCTAACCCGCTTCAGCATTTGCTGATGATGGACTGCGGGCGCCCGCTGGTGATGACCTCCGCTAACCTCAGCGGCCGTCCGCCCGCCATCACCAACCGCCAGGCGCTGGAGGCGCTCGGCGACATTGCCGACGGCGTTCTGCTGCACAACCGCGACATTCTGCAGCGGATGGATGATTCGGTGATGGATCGGGAGGGCGCAGTCCTGCGCCGCGCGCGCGGGTTTGTGCCGGATGCCATCACGCTTCCCGCCGGGTTCAGCGAGAGCCCTGCCATGCTATGCACCGGTGCGGACATGAAAAATACCTTCTGCCTGGTGCGCGGGGATCGCGCGGTGCTGAGCCAGCATTTTGGCAACCTCAGCGACGACGGCGTCGACGCCCAGTGGCGCACGGCGCTGTCGCTGATGCAGAAAATCTACGCTTTTCAGCCGGAGCGCGTGGTGTGCGATGCGCACCCGGGGTATCGCGCCCGCCGGTGGGCGCAGGAGCAGGCGCTGCCCGTTGAAACCGTGCTGCATCATCACGCCCACGCCGCGGCGTGCATGGCGGAAAATAACTGGCCGCTCGACGGCGGGGACGTTATCGCCCTGACGCTGGACGGGATCGGCATGGGAGAGAGCGGCGCGCTGTGGGGCGGCGAGTGCCTGCGGGTGAGCTATCTCGACTGCGAACGGCTCGGCGGCCTGCCCGCCGTCGCGCTGCCGGGCGGCGATCTGGCAGCGAAACAGCCGTGGCGCAATTTACTCGCCCACTGCCTGGCGTTCGTGCCCGACTGGCAGCAGTACCCGGAAACCGGTGCCGTACAGCGTGAGAACTGGCCGCTGCTGGCAGCGGCCGTGACGCGCGGTATCAACGCGCCGCTGGCGTCGTCCTGCGGTCGCCTGTTTGACGCGGTCGCCTGCGCGCTGGGCATAAACGCACAGCGCTATGAAGGTGAAGCGGCATGCAGGCTGGAGGCGCTGGCCGCCCGGTGCGCGGGCGTCGACCATCCGGTAACGCTGGAAGCGGATAACCTTGCCGGTTTCTGGCAGCAGTGGCTGGCCTGGCGGGCAGAACCCTGCGAGCGCGCGTGGGCCTTTCACGACGCGCTGGCAAAAGGGCTGAGCAAGCTGGCGGCAACGCATGCCCGCCGTCTCTCCCTCTCAGCGGTGTGCTTCAGCGGGGGCGTCCTGCACAACCGTCTGCTTCGCGCGCGCTTTCGCTATTACCTTTCTGATTTCACGCTTCTGTTTCCTTCGCGCCTGCCCGCAGGTGACGGCGCGATTGCCTTCGGGCAGGCGGTGGTTGCTGCCGCCCGGTCATGTTCACAAAGGACTTAAAATGTTACGACTTCTACGCAATGAACCGCGCGCGGCGTGCCTGCTGCTGGCTCTGGTAATGGCTAATCTGCTGGCATGGGGGCTGGCGTGGCGCACCTTTAGCGGCAGTACGGCGCTGATGGCCGCCAGCCTGCTGGCCTGGTGTTACGGGCTGCGCCATGCGGTGGATGCTGACCACATTGCCGCCATTGATACCGTGACGCGTAAGATGATGCAGCAGGGCAAACGCCCGTCCGGGGTGGGCGCGTGGTTTTCCCTCGGACATTCCACCATCGTGGTGCTGGCGTCCATCGCTATTGCCGCCACCGCCACGGCGTTTCAGAAGAATATGGCCTGGCTTCACGAAACCGGCAGCCTGATTGGCACCGCCGTATCCGCCACCTTCCTGCTGGCGATGGCGCTGGTGAATATGGTGATCCTGCGCGGCGTGTGGCGCAGTTTCCGGGCGCTGAAAAACGGCAGGCCGGTGCGGGGGGGATGTCACGCTTCCTGCTCAGGGTGGCGTGATGAACTGGCTGTTTGGTAAAACCTTCCGCCTCGTCAATAAAAGCTGGCAGATGTATCTGGTCGGCTTCCTGTTTGGCCTCGGATTTGACACCGCCACCGAGATTGGCGTGCTGGGGATCTCCGCCGCCAGCGCCTCCAGCGGTATGTCGGTATGGTCAATCATGATTTTCCCGGCGCTCTTCGCAAGCGGCATGGCGCTGGTGGATACGCTCGATAACCTGCTGATGGTTGGCGCGTACGGCTGGGCGTTCAACAAGCCGCAGCGCAAGCTGTACTACAACATGACTATCACCGGCACCTCGGTAGTGGTGGCGCTGTTTATCGGCGGGCTGGAAGCGCTGGGTCTGCTGATGGACAAGTTTGGCCTCAGCGGCGGCGCGTGGGATCTGATTGGCGCGGTGAACGACAACCTTGGCGATGCCGGATTTGTGGTGGTCGGGCTGTTTGTCGCCTGCTGGCTGATCTCTATGGCCAACTACCGCTGGCGCGGCTATGACGCGCTGGTGGTGCGTTCCTGACTCAGGCTGGTGCCATAAAAAAAGCCCCAGGACATCGGGGCTGCGGACAATATAATCCAAAGGTTAAGTAAGCGTGGCAGAGAGGGTCAGGCAGGTAACGATTTCAGCAGCGCGAAGGCCTCCTTCATTCTGTCTTCGCTGACGACAAAGGCGCGCATCTGGCCGTCAGCATCCGTACCGCGCGCCACCATGCCCTGAGGCTCAATGGCGATCTGCCAGTTCAGATCCTGACGCTGCGTTTCGCCCGCGAGATGCAGCGGTAGCTCCGGCGTTTTTACCTTCACCAGCATGGCGGGTAATTTCACCGGCGCACTGCCCCCGAGCAGGTTTTTCGCCAGGAACATGGCGCTTAGCTGAATCGGCTGCAGGAAAGGCAGCACCTGGCCGTTAATTTCCGCGCAGTCGCCCAGGGCATAAATGTCCGGCTGCGTGGTTTGCAGGTAGCTGTCTACCTTCACGCCGCGGTTTACTTCGGCCCCGGCGCGATGCGCCAGCGCGGTTTCCGGGCGCAGACCCGTCGCCGCAATAACCACATCCACCTCAACGCTGCGGTTGCGGTCAAGCGTCGCGCGAATACCGCCTTCGGTTTTGCTCAGGCTCTGCAGCTGCGATTTCAGCAGCAGATGGACGCCCATGTCGGTCAGACGATGCTGTAAGCGACTGCTTACTTCTGCCGGCATCAGCGCCGACAGAATGCTGGCCGCGTGGTCAACCAGGGTGACGGATTTACCCGCCCGACAGAAGTCCATCGCAAGCTCGGTGCCAATCAGCCCGCCGCCGACAATCATCACCCTGGCGGCATCGCGCAGCAGGGTTTCGCTGGCCTGATACTCCTGCTGGCTGTTGAGCGTGACCATCAGCTCGCGGCCCTCAACCGGCGGCACAAACGCAGATGCCCCCGTCGCCAGCACCAGCCTGTCGTACTGCCAGGTTTTATCCTTCGCCTTCACCACGCGGGCGTCGGCGTCGATATCGGTCACCCAGGTGTACGGAAACAGACGCAGGTTATACTGTTCCGCGAACTCCCCCGCCGTCTGGCGGGTGAGATCTTCGGCGCGCTGATTCTGGCTGATGACGTGGCTCAGATCGGGCTTGTTGTATTCGTCCATGCTGTCGGCGGCGATCACCGTCAGCGGCACGCTAGCGTCCTGTTTGCGGATATTTTTCACCAGCTGGCGGGCGGCAAAGCCCGAGCCGATGATGACGATACCGTTACTCATTTTGCCTCCGTTGCCAGTTCGTCAAAGACGTCTTTTCCGAGGGAACATTCAGGGCAGAGGAAGTTGTCCGGAACCTCGCTCCACGGCGTGCCCGGCGCGACATCCTGCAACGGCTCGCCCAGTTCAGGATCGTAAATCCACTGGCAGACGCTGCACTGCATGCGTGGGCCGAGATCGGCGCTGGCTGCCCCGGCACAGGCTTGCGGCTGTTCGGCGGGCTGTGCTGCAACCTCAGGAAGCGGTGCGAGCGCCCACTGGCGGGCAATGTCGCGGCCATGCTGACGGCAGACTTCCAGCGCGTCGAGATCCGGACGCCATTTCGCCTTAAGGCTCATGGACATCTCAAAACCGGCGTCCTGTAAACGGGTGGAGAGACGGTCTACCGCGCCACCGCTCCAGCCGTGAGAACCAAAGGCGCTGGCGCGTTTGTTACGGAAGCGCAGGCCGGTCATCTCTTCCACCAGGCCGGCAATTTTCGGCATCATCACGTTGTTCATGGTGGAGGTTCCCACCAGCACGCCTTTAGAGCGGAAGACGTTGGTCAGGATTTCGTTTTTATCGCTGCGCGCCACGTTGAAGATTTTCACCGCCACGTTCGGGTCAACTTCGTTAATCCCCTGGGCAATCGCGTCCGCCATCATGCGGGTGTTGTTGGACATGGTGTCGTAGAAGATTGTGATACGGTCTTCCTGGTAATCCGCGGCCCATTTCAGGTACAGCTCAACGATCTGGGTTGGGTTTTCACGCCACACCACCCCGTGGGAGGTGGCAATCATGTCCACCGGCAGGTTGAAGCCGAGGATCTCGGTGATTTTTGGCGTTACCAGGCGGCTGAACGGCGTCAGGATGTTGGCGTAGTAGCGCTGGCACTGTTCGAACAGCTCGGCCTGATCCACTTCATCGTTGAACAGGCGTTCGTCGCAGTAGTGCTGGCCGAAGGCGTCGTTGCTGAACAGCACCGCGTCGCCGGTCATGTAGGTCATCATGCTGTCCGGCCAGTGGAGCATCGGGGTTTCCACGAAGATCAGCTGTTTGCCGTTGCCGATATCCAGCGTGTCGCCGGTTTTTACGGTGTGGAAGTTCCACTCCGGATGGTGGTGGTGGCCGTTGATGGAGTCAATGGCGTTGGTGGTGCAGTAGATCGGGGTGTCCGGGATGTAAGACATCAGCTCGGTCAGCGCCCCGGCGTGATCCTCTTCCGCGTGGTTGATGATGATGTAGTCGATATCGTTCAGGTCGATTTCACTGCGCAGGTTCTGCACGAACTCGCGGCTGAATTTGTGGTCGACGGTATCGATGAGGACGTTTTTACCTTCACGGATGAGATAGCTGTTGTAGCTGCTGCCGCGCAGCGTTTTATATTCCGTACCGTGGAAATCACGTACTTCCCAGTCACGTTGACCAACCCAATGAATGTTATTTTTAACCAGAATAGACATAGCAACCTCAGCGTAATACAGCGTTTTCAAATAAGATGCTGTACCTATATCAAGTTGCGTGCCAACTTTTTAACTTGTTGATAATAATGATAATGTAAATTTATGACCCCTAATTGGTAGTCATTATGACTATCTAAAAAGCTGTCAATATGACACTATGTATTGTCAAAATGACTGTGAGGCAGACATGAGCTTTTCCGTAGACGTGCTGGCGAAGATCGCCATTGAACTGCAAACCGGTATCGGCCATCAGGACCGCTTTCAGCGGCTGATCTCTACGCTGCGCCACGTGCTGGCGTGCGATGCGTCGGCGCTGCTGCGCTATGAGGGGCGGCAGTTTATTCCGCTGGCTATCGACGGGCTGGCGCAGGACGTGCTCGGGCGACGCTTTACGCTGGAAGGCCATCCGCGTCTGGAGACCATCGCCCGCGCGGGTGACGTCGTGCGGTTTCCGGCGGACAGCGATCTGCCCGACCCGTACGACGGGCTTATTCCCGGACAGGAGAGCCTGAAGGTGCACGCCTGCATCGGCCTGCCGCTCTTCGCAGGGCAGAACCTGATTGGCGCACTCACCCTCGACGGCATGTCGCCGGACCAGTTTGATACGTTCAGCGACGAAGAGCTGCGCCTCATTGCCGCGCTGGCGGCCGGTGCGCTGAACAACGCCCTGCTGATAGAGCTGCTGGAGAGCCAGAATATCCTTCCCGGCAGCCCGACGGCGTTCGGCGAGGTGGCGCACACGGAGATGATCGGCCTTTCGCCGGGCATGGAGCAGCTCAAAAAAGAGATTGAGATAGTCGCCGCGTCCGACCTGAACGTGCTGATCTTCGGGGAAACCGGCACCGGTAAAGAGCTGGTGGCGAAAGCCATCCATGAGGCTTCGCCGCGCGCGGTGAACCCGCTGGTGTACCTCAACTGCGCGGCCCTGCCTGAAAGCGTGGCGGAGAGCGAGCTGTTCGGCCACGTCAAAGGGGCGTTTACCGGGGCGATCAGCAACCGCAGCGGCAAGTTTGAAATGGCCGATAACGGCACGCTGTTCCTGGACGAAATTGGCGAACTCTCCCTTTCGCTACAGGCCAAGCTGCTGCGGGTGTTGCAGTACGGCGACATTCAGCGCGTGGGCGATGACCGCAGCCATCGGGTGGACGTGCGCGTGCTGGCAGCGACCAACCGGGATCTGCGCGAGGAGGTGCTGGCGGGCAATTTCCGCGCTGATCTGTTCCACCGCCTGAGCGTGTTCCCACTCTCCGTGCCGCCGCTGCGCGAGCGGGGGGACGACGTGGTGCTGCTGGCGGGCTTTTTCTGCGAGCAGTGTCGGCTCAAAATGGGGCTTTCCCGGGTGGTGCTCAGCCCCGGCGCGAGGTCGCACCTGCTGAGCTACGGCTGGCCGGGCAACGTGCGCGAGCTGGAACATGCGATTCACCGTGCGGTCGTGCTGGCGCGGGCGACGCGTTCGGGGGATGAGGTGGTTATTCATGCGCGGCATTTTGCGCTGCATGAGGAAAGTGCGCCGATCGTGAAGCCGGCTGCACCTGAAAGCGCCAGCGAAAACCTGCGCGAGGCGACGGAAGCATTTCAGCGTCAGATGATTACCCGCGCGCTGGAGCAGAATAACCGCAGCTGGGCGGCGTGCGCGCGGGCGCTGGAGATGGACGTCGCCAACCTTCACCGGCTGGCGAAACGTCTTGGGCTGAAGGGTTAAATAATCCCCGCCTGGTAGAAATCCTGCAGGTTGATGGCGCCGCACAGCCTGCCGTGCTCGTCCACCACCGGGGCGGCGGTGATTTTGCGCTTCATCAGCACCTCTTTGGCTTCAATGGCGCGGCTGTCGGCATTCAGGGTCAGCCCGCCTCTGGTCATCGCCTCTGAGACCCGCGCCTCAAGACCGCCGCCGCCCACCAGCCAGCGACGCAGGTCGCCGTCGGTGAATACCCCCTTCACCAGGCTGTCGTTATCGCACACCGCAACCAGCCCCAGCCCGGTGCGGCTCAGCTCCAGCATCGCGTCCATCACGCTGGTGTCGAGTTTGACCTGCGGAATGGCATCGTCCGTGCGCATCAGGTGGTGAACCTTGTTGAGCAGGCGTGCCCCAAGCGCCCCGGCCGGATGCGAACGGGCAAAGTCTTCTTCATTAAAGCCCCGCGCCTGCATCACCGCCATCGCCAGCGCGTCGCCCATCATCAGCGTGTTGACGGTGCTGGAGGTCGGTGCCAGATGCATCGGGCAGGCCTCGCGCTCAACGGAGATATCCAGCGTGGCCTTAGCGGCCAGCGCCAGCGGCGAGCGGGATTTTCCGGTCATCGCCAGCAGCGCAACCGATTTTTCCTGCAGACGTGGAATAATGAGATCCAGCTCTTTGGCCGAGCCGGAGTAGGAGATAAACAGCATCACGTCGCGGCTTTCAATCATCCCCAGATCGCCGTGCAGCGCTTCGGCAGGGTGAACGAAGAATGCCGGGGTGCCGGTACTGGCAAGCGTCGCCGCAATCTTCTTGCCGATATGGCCGGATTTCCCGATGCCCGCCACAATCACTTTGCCTTCGCAGTGGATAATGGTGTTGGCCGCGCGGACAAAATCCTCGCCCAGACGTTCCGGCAGGCGGCTGGCCTCCTGTAGCTCCAGCATCAGCGTCTGGCGGCCCGTTTCTAACAGAAAATCACTCATCTCTCTCTCCGGTTACGATCACGTCGATGCCTTTCTCTTCCAGCGCTTTTTTAAACGCCGGGTCGATACCCGCGTCGGTAATCAGCTTGTCGACGCTTTCAAGACTACAGACAATGTTGGGGCTTTTACGGCCAAACTTCGACGAGTCCGCCATTAAAATGACCTCCCGCGCGGCGTTGCACATCGCTTTGCTGACGCTGAACACCTCGTTGAAGGTGGTCACGCCCGCGTTCAGGTCGATGCCGTCGGTGCCCATAAACAGCTTATCGAAGCTGAAGTGGTCGAAGGCGTTCTCCGCCAGCTGGCCGTGAAACGACGCCGATTTCTTACGGAAGGTGCCGCCGGGCATCAGGATGGTCTGCTCGCTGTCGAACTCCGACAGGGCGTTGACGATGTGCAGGCTGTTGGTCATCACCGTGATGTTGTTAAAGCGGCTGAGCAGCGGGATCATCTGCAGGACGGTGCTGCCCGCGTCGAGGATGATGGAATCACCGTCGTGAATGAATTTCACCGCCGCTTCGGCAATCAGCGCCTTCTGGTGGGTGTTAATCAGCGTTTTGTGATCGATAGGCGGGTCGGCTTCATCCTTATTGAGCACCACGCCGCCGTAGGTACGAATGACGGCGCCGGAGTTTTCGAGCAACACCAGATCCTTGCGTATTGTCGTGCCGGTGGTGTCAAAGTAGTGGGCCAGCTCTTCTACCGAGCACTTTCCCTGCTTTTGCAGATGCTCAAGAATGGCCGCCTGCCGCTGACGAGGTTTCATAGGCGCTTCGTTCCTTACGTTGCGAAATGATAATTTCGCAAGTCTGTAACTTTCACAACGAAATTATCCATGTTTCAGATTAAGCGCTAATGATAGTGCATTCTGACAGAGCGAATCATGGGGAAAGATCACATCAGGTTGTAATTCATGCAGCGCGATACCGTTGATTGCCTGAATTTTCGCCGGACGGGCAAACACCGTCACGCCGCGCATGATGAGGGAGTCGCACACCCGATCGTGTTCATCCAGCGCAACGGCAACCACCACGCGTGGTTTGAAGCGGCCGCCGGAGCGCCCGACGCCCACGCGGCCCTTCTGGCACAGGGCGTCAAACGCGCGGTTAAACTGATGAATTTGCCAGCCGCCGAACGCCATCTGGCAGAGCCAGGCGAGGGCGGCGACGGTGATTAATGCGGTTACCATATTAGCTCCTTATTTTTCCTCACCCCTCACCCTAACCCTCTCCCCACAGGGGAGAGGGGACAAAACACACCCTCTCCCCTGTGGGGAGAGGGCCGGGGTGAGGGGAAAACAAACCGCTCGATCAGAACATCACCTGCCCGCCGGTGACGTTAATCGACTGCCCGGTGCAGTACGAGGCCTTCGGGCTGGCGTAAAACAGCAGCATGTTCAGCACGTCCTGATAGTCGCACCCGCGCTTCAGCGGCACTTTATCGATATAGTACTGCTCCACCTCTTCCGCTTTGATGCCAAGCTTGGTGGCGTACTGCGGTAGCAGGGACTGGAACATCGGCGACTTCAGCAGGTTGCCCAGCATCAGCGAGTGAACGGTAATCCCGTATTCGGCCAGATCCAGCGCCAGGGACTGCGTCAGCCCCACGCCGCCAAACTTCGCCGCGCTGTAGCCGGAGTTATGCTTGCTGCCCACTTTCCCGGATTTCGAGTTGATCTGAATGATGCGCCCCTGAATGCCGTCGCGGATCATCAGGCGGGAAAACTCGCGGGCGCAGAGGAAATAGCCCACCAGATTCACCTGCAGCGAGCGGTCAAAGTCCCCCAGCTCGAAATCGCTGATGAACGCCGCTTTCGCTATCCCCGCGCTGTAGACCAGCAGATCGGTACGGCCAAAAATCTCGTCCACGCCGCGGGCGAGGGCCATCACGCTCTGCTCGCTGGTGGCGTCTGCGCCAAACCCGTACGCCATCCCTTCGCCATACTCGGTGTTGATGGCGTCCGCCACGCGGGCGGCTTTTTCACTCTGAATATCCACTACCGCCACGCGGTAACCCTCAGCGGCAAGCCCACGGCAGAGGAACTCGCCTAAGGTTTGTCCCCCACCAATGACAACGGCAACCTGACTCATGTGACTCTCCTTAATTACGCAACAAATTTTAACGTGCAGCCTGGGGTAACAGCCTGCGGAACCGGGCCATCAACGTGCACCGTGCCGGGATATTCCGCCTGCGGCTGGCCGTCGAAGCGCAGGGTGATGTGGCCCAGCTCGCGCAGGTTCTGCTCGGCCACGTCGCCGACGGCGGTCACGGCATAGCGCGCCTCGCCCAGTTCAAGCTGACTTCCTGCCTTCAGCTCGCCGTTCAGCTCGCCGTGGCAGTGGATAAAACAAAACTCTTCGATATCCGCCGGTGCCCCTTCGCGGAAGGTGATCAGCATCTGGTCGCTGAGCGCATCCGCTGCGCTCTGGCCGATGCGGGTAATCGTGGTCTGGTAAATAACGGTCATCGCAGGAACCTCTTATTGATAAATAAAGCCGGAGACAAACCAGGCAATCAGCACCGTCGGCGCGCCCGTCAGGAAGTGGCTGACCAGCACGGACGGCACGCCCACGCGCACGGTCTCCTGACGCGCTTCGGCCAGCGACAGCCCGACGGGGATAAAGTCGCACGCCGCCTGGGCGTTAATGGCAAACAGGGCGGGCAGGGCGAGGTGCGGGGGAATGTTGCCCAGGCCAATCTGCACGCCAATCAGCACGCCGATGACTTGGGCAATCACCGCGCCCGGGCCAAGAAACGGCGACAGCAGCGGGAAGGAGCAGATCAGTGCCAGCGTCACCAGCCCGAGCGGGTGGCTGGCGAGCGGGGCAAGGCCGTGGGCAATCCAGTCCCCCAGGCCGGACGCCATGATGATGCCGATCAGCGCCGAGACGAAGGCCATAAACGGCAGAATGGTTTTCAGCACCGTGTCGATGGTGTCGCGCCCGGACTGGAACAGCACCGCCACGGCGGACCCCATCCCCATCCCGACCTTCGCCAGCAGGCCGTCGCTCTGCTCGGTGATCTTCTTGCTGGTGTCGTACTCGCGCGGTGCCGCTTTTTGCGGCGCGGGAGTGCCATTCACCAGAGTGATGTTTTCCTCCTTCACGCCCGAGACATAAATATCTTCAAGGATGTACTGCGCCAGCGGGCCCGATTTTCCGGTGGAGTGAATATTCACCGTAGGAATGCGGCGCTTTGGGTAGATGCCGCAGCGCAGGGTGCCGCCGCAGTCGATGACCGCCACGCCGATTTCCGCTTCCGGCGGCTCGCCCTCCCTGAAGCCGTCGACCGCTTCCCAGCCGGTGAGCTCGCGCAGCCTGTCGACGATCGCCGGGCGCGTGCCCGCGGTGATGTAGACAATCTTTTTGCCTGCGGCGGCGTCGAACTCCAGCGGGCCGCCCCAGCCGCCCGTGCCTTTCTCAATGCGGATCCGGTTCATGCTGTCGCTCCTGAAAGGTGAACTTTTTGTTCAAGCTGGATGCCCATTTTTCTCTCGAAAAGGGTGGTGGTCAGGTCCGTTACCCAGCCGCGGAAGAAGTTAGTCACCAGGCCAACCAGCAGGTAGCTCACCGCCAGCGGGCCGAGCGGCAGGCCAAGGGTGGTGAGGCCGCTGGCGATCCCGAGGTAAACAAACAGCTCGCCGGGGTTAATGTGCGGAAACAGGCCGTTCATGGAATGGCAGCTGTAGGAGGCGGCGGCGTAGTAGCTCGGCTTGTACTTCTCCGGCATAAAGCGGCCAAGGCTTAAGGTCATCGGGTTGCAGAAAACAAAGGTGCCGATGAAGGGCAGTATCAGGTAGCGGGACAGCGGGTTTCCGGCACAGCGCTGGGCGAAGCGTTCAATGCGCTGCTGGCCGATAAAGTTAATCAGCGCGTTCATGATCACCAGCAGGCTGATCAGCAGGGGCAGGATCCCGGTCACCATGCCGGTGAACACTTCGCCCCCTTTCTGGAACAGCCCGATGAACCACTCGGCACCGTGGGTGATGGTTTCTATCATTCTTCTCTCCTGTAAGGCTTTTTTGTTTTGTATAACCGGGGCTAATAATAATCACTTTGAAAGGTTTTAAAGTGTTATTTAGATCTCACAATGAAAGAAAAATAGATTATTTTGAAAGTTTATTGATGCGGTGAATTGTTTTCGGCAGAAAAAAGCGCTGATTTACGTTGGGAAGGTGCGTACCGCTTCCTTGAGGAGTCGGGGATGCTTTACCATACTGGGTTCTTACCGGACTCGTTAAATGGATGCCACATGTTCAAGCGTCGTTATGCAGCGCTGTTGCCTGCGCTTATTCTCCTGTCTGCCTGTAGTAGCAAACCTAAGACCGAAGCCGCTCAGCAAACGGCGGGCGCGCCTTCTGGCGGGTTCCTGCTGGAGCCACAGCACAATATGATGCAGATGGGCGGCGACTTCGCGAATAACCCTGCGGCCGAACAGTTCATCGATAAAATGGTGAGCAAGCACGGTTTTGACCGCCAGCAGCTGCATGCCATTTTGTCCCAGGCGAAGCGTCTGGACTACGTGCTGCGCCTGATGGACCGCCAGGCACCGACGGCCCAGGTGCCGACCGGGCCAAACGGCGCGTGGCTGCGCTACCGTAAACAGTTTATTACCCCGGACAACGTGCAGAATGGCGTGGCGTTCTGGAACCAGTATGAAGATGCGCTCAACCGCGCGTGGCAGGTCTACGGCGTGCCGCCGGAAATCATTGTCGGGATCATCGGCGTGGAAACCCGCTGGGGACGCGTGATGGGCAAAACCCGCATTCTTGATGCGCTGGCGACGCTCTCCTTCAACTACCCGCGCCGCGCCGAGTATTTCTCGTCTGAACTGGAAACGTTCCTGCTGATGGCGCGAGACGAACAGGACGATCCGCTGGATCTGAAAGGCTCGTTTGCCGGTGCCATGGGCTACGGCCAGTTTATGCCGTCTTCCTATAAGCAGTACGCGGTTGATTTTAACGGCGATGGACACATTAACCTGTGGGATCCTGAGGATGCCATCGGCAGCGTGGCTAACTACTTCAAAGCACACGGCTGGACGCCGGGCGGCCAGGTGGCGGTGCAGGCGAACGGCGAGGCGTTTGGTCTGGCAAACGGATTCAAAACCAAATACAGCGTTGCGCAGCTGGCAGCGGCAGGCCTAACGCCGACGCAGCCGCTGGGTAACGTTGACCAGGTGAGCCTGCTGCGTCTGGACGTGGGGACCGGTTATCAGTACTGGTTCGGCCTGCCGAACTTTTACACCATCACCCGCTACAACCACAGCACGCACTATGCGATGGCCGTGTGGCAGCTGGGCCTGGCGGTATCGCAGGCGCGTGTGCCGGCGGCGTCACCGTTCAGTCAGTAATGGCCTTCTCCTCAGCCGGTGCGCCCGCACCGGCTATTTTCTGAAGCCCCCTCGTAAAACCTGAAGCGCGTCCCCATATCTGATAAGAAAGTGCTATCTTGTGCTGCATGTTTTCTACGGCCTGGAGCGATAATGACTGACCATGAATTGATGCAGCTTAGCGAAGTGGTAGGGCTGGCGCTGAAGCAGCGTGGCGCGACCATCACCACCGCAGAATCCTGCACCGGCGGCTGGGTGGCGAAGGCGATTACCGATATTGCCGGCAGTTCCGCCTGGTTTGAACGCGGGTTTGTAACCTACAGTAACGAGGCTAAAGCGCAGATGATCGGCGTGCGTGAAGCCACGCTTGAACAGCATGGCGCGGTCAGCGAGCCGGTGGTGATCGAGATGGCCATCGGTGCGCTCAAAGCGGCGCGGGCAGATTACGCGGTTTCCATCAGCGGCATCGCGGGGCCGGACGGCGGCAGCGACGTGAAGCCTGTCGGCACCGTCTGGTTTGGCTTTGCCACCTCTCAAGGTGAAGGGATCACCCGCCGGGAATGCTTCAGCGGCGACCGCGAAAGCGTGCGTCGTCAGGCCACCGTTTATGCTTTAAAAACGCTCTGGCAACATTTTCTACAAAATACTTGATACTGTATGACTATACAGTATAATTGCCTCAACAGAACAGAAGTCCATGGTGAAGCGCAGTTGCTTCTCCCGGCATGACAGGAGTAATAATGGCTATCGACGAAAACAAACAGAAAGCGTTGGCGGCAGCACTGGGCCAGATCGAAAAGCAATTCGGTAAAGGCTCCATCATGCGCCTGGGTGAAGACCGTTCCATGGACGTGGAAACCATCTCCACCGGTTCGCTTTCTCTTGATATCGCACTGGGCGCTGGCGGTTTGCCGATGGGCCGTATCGTAGAAATCTACGGTCCGGAATCCTCAGGTAAAACGACCCTGACGCTGCAGGTCGTTGCGGCGGCACAGCGTGAAGGTAAAACCTGTGCGTTTATCGATGCCGAGCACGCGCTGGACCCAGTCTATGCCCGTAAGCTGGGCGTTGATATTGACAACCTGCTGTGTTCTCAGCCAGACACCGGCGAGCAGGCCCTGGAAATTTGTGACGCGCTGGCGCGCTCAGGTGCGGTTGACGTGATCATCGTCGACTCCGTTGCTGCGCTGACGCCAAAAGCGGAAATCGAAGGTGAAATCGGTGACTCTCACATGGGCCTCGCGGCACGTATGATGAGCCAGGCGATGCGTAAGCTGGCGGGTAACCTGAAGCAGTCCAATACGCTGCTGATCTTCATCAACCAGATCCGTATGAAAATTGGTGTGATGTTCGGTAACCCGGAAACCACCACCGGTGGTAACGCACTGAAATTCTACGCCTCTGTCCGTCTGGATATCCGCCGTATCGGCGCGGTGAAAGAGGGCGAGAACGTGGTGGGTAGCGAAACCCGCGTGAAGGTTGTGAAGAACAAAATCGCAGCACCGTTCAAACAGGCTGAGTTCCAGATCCTCTACGGCGAAGGCATCAACTTCCTCGGCGAGCTGGTTGACCTGGGCGTGAAAGAGAAGCTGATTGAAAAAGCGGGCGCATGGTACAGCTACAACGGCGACAAGATTGGTCAGGGTAAAGCGAATGCTATCTCCTGGCTGAAAGAGAACCCGGCTGCGGCGAAAGAGATCGAGAAGAAGGTGCGTGAGCTTCTGCTGAACAATCAGGACTCTAAACCTGATTTCGTGGTTGACGGCGCGGATGCTGAAGAAACCAACGAAGACTTTTAATCCTCTCGGATAAAAATGAAGGGCTGCTGATGCGGCCCTTTTTGCATTTCTGAATCGACAGGTTTTTTATGAGTGAACCAACATCGCGCCGACCCGCCTACTCGCGCCTGCTGGACCGGGCTGTGCGTATTCTCGCCGTGCGCGACCATAGCGAGCAGGAGCTGCGGCGGAAACTGTCAGCGCCCGTCATGAGCAAAAACGGGCCGGAAGCGATTGATGCCACCGCGGAAGATTACGACCGCGTGATTGCCTGGTGCTATGAGCATCAATATCTCGATGATGGCCGTTTTGCCTCACGCTTTCTCGCCAGCCGTGGCCGCAAAGGCTACGGCCCGGCGCGTATCCGCCAGGAGCTGAACCAGAAAGGCGTTGCCCGTGAAGCCATTGAAAAAGCCATGCGTGAAAGTGACATCGACTGGTGCGAACTGGCGCGTGAGCAGGCGGTACGAAAGTACGGCGAGCCGCTGCCGCGTGAATTTTCGGAAAAGGTTAAAATCCAGCGCTTTTTGCTCTACCGGGGCTTTCTGATGGAAGATATTCAGGAGATCTGGCGTAATTTTACCGATTGAACGCATGCGGGATTTTACTTCCCACTAAAGAAAACTTATCTTATTCCCACTTTTTCCAGTAGCTGGTCCGTCCAACTGTTTTCAGATACAGATCTGCTGCGACATTTCGTTAGCTTGATTTCAGGATAATTATGAGCAAGAGCACCGCTGAGATCCGTCAGGCGTTTCTCGATTTTTTCCATAGTAAGGGACACCAGGTTGTTGCCAGCAGCTCCCTGGTACCGAACAATGACCCGACTCTGCTGTTTACCAACGCCGGGATGAACCAGTTCAAGGATGTGTTCCTTGGTCTCGACAAGCGTAATTATTCCCGCGCCACAACCTCACAGCGTTGCGTGCGTGCGGGCGGTAAACACAACGACCTGGAAAACGTCGGTTACACCGCGCGCCACCACACCTTCTTCGAAATGCTGGGTAACTTCAGCTTCGGCGACTACTTCAAACACGACGCCATTCAATACGCGTGGGAACTGCTGACCGGTGAAAACTGGTTCAACCTGCCGAAAGAGCGTCTGTGGGTAACCGTTTACGAGACCGATGACGAAGCGTTTGAAATCTGGGAAAAAGAAGTTGGTATCCCACGCGAACGTATCATTCGTATCGGTGACAACAAGGGCGCACCTTACGCGTCCGACAACTTCTGGCAGATGGGTGACACCGGTCCCTGCGGCCCGTGCACCGAGATCTTCTACGATCACGGCGACCATATCTGGGGCGGCCCTCCGGGCAGCGCGGAAGAAGACGGCGATCGCTACATTGAGATCTGGAACATCGTCTTCATGCAGTTCAACCGTCAGGCTGACGGCACCATGGAGCCGCTGCCAAAACCGTCCGTTGATACCGGCATGGGCCTGGAGCGTATCGCGGCCGTTCTGCAACACGTCAACTCCAACTATGAGATTGACCTGTTCAGCACCCTGATCAAAGCCGTTGCCGACGTGACGGGCGCAACCGATCTGAACAACAAATCTCTGCGCGTGATTGCGGACCATATTCGTTCCTGCGCGTTCCTGATTGCCGACGGCGTTATCCCGTCGAATGAAAACCGCGGCTACGTGCTGCGTCGTATCATTCGCCGCGCGATCCGTCACGGCAACATGCTGGGCGCTAAGGACACCTTCTTCTATAAGCTCGTTGGGCCACTGATTAGCGTAATGGGTTCTGCCGGCGACGAGCTGAAGCGCCAGCAGGCGCAGGTTGAGCAGATTCTGAAAACCGAAGAAGAGCAGTTTGCCCGTACGCTGGAGCGCGGACTTGCGCTGCTTGACGACGAGCTGGCAAAACTGAAGGGCGACACGCTGGACGGCGAAACCGCTTTCCGCCTGTACGACACCTACGGCTTCCCGGTTGACCTGACGGCTGACGTTTGCCGCGAGCGCAACATCAAGGTTGACGAAGCCGGATTTGAAGCCGCAATGGAAGAGCAGCGTCGCCGCGCGCGTGAATCCAGCGGTTTTGGCGCGGACTACAACGCGATGATCCGCGTGGACAGCGCGTCTGAATTTAAAGGCTACGAAGAGCTGGCGCTGACCAGCAACGTGACCGCACTGTTTGTTGACGGCAAGGCCGTAGACAGCATCAGCGCGGGTCAGGACGCCGTGGTCATTCTGGATAAAACGCCATTCTATGCGGAATCCGGTGGTCAGGTTGGCGATAAAGGTGAACTGAAAGGCAATGGCTTCAGCTTCAGCGTGAGCGACACTCAGAAATACGGTCAGGCGATCGGTCACCAGGGCAAACTGGTTTCCGGCTCTCTGAAGGTGGGTGAGGGCGTTCAGGCTAACGTTGATGAAGCCCGTCGCGCGCGCATTCGTCTGAACCACTCTGCAACCCACCTGATGCACGCAGCCCTGCGTGAAGTGCTGGGTACCCACGTTGCACAGAAAGGTTCTCTGGTTAATGACAAAATGCTGCGCTTCGACTTCTCGCATTTTGAAGCGATGAAGCCGTCTGAAATCCGCGCGGTGGAAGACCTGGTGAACGCGCAGATCCGCCGTAACCTGCCGATCGAAACCCATGTGATGGATCTCGAGGCGGCGAAGAAAGCGGGTGCGATGGCGCTGTTCGGCGAGAAATATGACGATCGCGTGCGCGTACTGAGCATGGGCGACTTCTCTACCGAGCTGTGCGGCGGTACTCACGCCTCGCGCACCGGCGATATCGGCCTGTTCCGCATCGTTTCTGAATCGGGTACTGCTGCGGGCGTTCGTCGTATCGAAGCGGTGACCGGCGAAGGCGCAATCGCCAGCCTGCACGCGCAGAGCGACCAGCTGCACGACATCGCGCAGTTGCTGAAGGGCGATAGCCAGAACCTGAGCGAAAAAGTGCGCGTTGCGCTGGATCGTACCCGTCAGCTGGAAAAAGAGCTTCAGCAGCTTAAAGAGCAGGCTGCGGCGCAGGAGAGTGCGAACCTCTCCAGCAAAGCGGTAGACATTAAGGGCGTTAAACTGCTGGTCAGCGATCTGGCGGGCGTTGAGCCTAAGATGCTGCGCACGATGGTCGACGATCTGAAGAACCAGCTTGGTTCAACGGTTATCGTGCTGGCGACGGTCGCAGAGGGTAAGGTTTCTCTGATTGCGGGGGTCTCTAAAGACGTAACTGACCGCGTTAAAGCAGGGGAACTGATTGGCATGGTTGCCCAGCAGGTGGGTGGTAAAGGTGGCGGTCGTCCGGACATGGCACAAGCCGGTGGTACGGATGCGGCGGCACTTCCCGCGGCATTAGCCAGCGTTGAAAGCTGGGTAAGCGCGAAACTGTAATAACTACAAAGCACAAGCAGACGCCATAGCGGTAACGTTATGGCGTCTTGCTCACTGCGCTATCGATAACGATAAAGTCAGGTTGAGTTTGTGTATATCGGCTAAACTTACGTTTAACAGAATGTGATGCCGTGACTGCTTACACTTTACGTGTTTGTCATCGCTTACTTTTTGGCGTTATATGATGGATAATGCCGGGATACAAGAGACCCGACTCTTTTAATCTTTCAAGGAGCAAAGAATGCTGATTCTGACTCGTCGAGTTGGTGAGACCCTCATGATTGGGGATGAGGTCACCGTGACAGTTTTAGGGGTAAAGGGTAACCAGGTACGTATTGGTGTTAACGCTCCTAAAGAAGTATCTGTCCACCGTGAAGAGATCTACCAGCGTATCCAGGCTGAAAAATCCCAGCAGTCCAGTTACTGATATTGTCGCGTCTCGCTGTCGGGCGAGACGCAACCCTCCTGCTATTTTTCCTGCATAAAGTTACCGTTCTATTTCAAACGCTTCGTTTTTAACCACTCCCATACCTTTATCTCATCTAAATCACCCGCTTCTCTCTGGAGATTTCTGTGAAGATGTCTGCAAAATCCGCTTATAAAACACTCTCTTTGCGGCTTTTACATGCGAATTGCGTGCGAATTGTGCAAACGAAAAAAGCATGTGGAAAATTGTTTGACTTATAAGTCCCAGAAAGTAATATATGCGCCACGCAGCGACGAGAAGCTCTTAACGAGTTACTCGAAGCACTCGAAAGAGGCGTTGTGTGGTGAGGTGGCCGAGAGGCTGAAGGCGCTCCCCTGCTAAGGGAGTATGCGGTCAAAAGCTGCATCCGGGGTTCGAATCCCCGCCTCACCGCCATTTTGCATCCGTAGCTCAGCTGGATAGAGTACTCGGCTACGAACCGAGCGGTCGGAGGTTCGAATCCTCCCGGATGCACCATCTATTACTTCATATTGCTTTCGAAGTGATATGAATATCGAGTAGTACAGTAGTAAATCCCGATGCATCCGTAGCTCAGCTGGATAGAGTACTCGGCTACGAACCGAGCGGTCGGAGGTTCGAATCCTCCCGGATGCACCATTTACTATTTCTGAAAGCAGTTCCCTGATGCATCCGTAGCTCAGCTGGATAGAGTGCTCGGCTACGAACCGAGCGGTCGGAGGTTCGAATCCTCCCGGATGCACCATATTCTCCGAGATAACAGCGATGCTGTTGTTTCAAGGTCTGCGAGTTAATCGCAAGCACCAGGGAGGATAACGTTGCTTTAGCAACGGCCCGAAGGGCGAGGCGCAGCCGAGTAATCCTCCCGGATGCACCATCTACTGTTTCTAAAAGCATTTCCCTGATGCATCCGTAGCTCAGCTGGATAGAGTACTCGGCTACGAACCGAGCGGTCGGAGGTTCGAATCCTCCCGGATGCACCATATTCTCCGAGATAACAGCGATGCTGTTGTTTCAAGGTCTGCGAGTTAATCGCAAGTACCAGGGAGGATAACGTTGCTTTAGCAACGGCCCGCAGGGCGAGGCGTAAGCCGAGTAATCCTCCCGGATGCACCATCTTCTCCCCTTTTGTTTATTCCTTCGACGTTCCGTCAGCAATCACACTCTCTGTCAGCGACAAAAACCACCTTTTACGATAAAGTAATGCTTTGTTAATCGTTTAGCGAGAGCACGATGTACGCACAGTATGACGGTTTGATCTTCGACATGGATGGCACTCTCCTGGATACCGAACCCACGCATCGCCAGGCCTGGACTGACGTTCTTGGCCGTTACGGAATGCGCTTCGATTTACAGGCGATGATTGCCCTCAACGGATCTCCCACCTGGCGTATCGCACAGGCCGTGATTGAGCTAAACCAGGCCGATCTCGACCCGCACCAGCTCGCGCGTGAAAAAACCGATGCGGTAAAAGCCATACTGTTAGACACCGTGCAGCCTTTACCGCTTATTGAGGTCGTTAAAGCGTGGCACGGACGTCGTCCTATGTCCGTCGGCACGGGCAGCGAGAGCGCCATTGCTGAAGCGCTGCTCAATCACCTTGGCCTGCGCCACTATTTTTCTGCCGTCGTTGCTGCCGATCATGTTAAAAATCACAAACCCGCACCGGACACCTTTCTGCTCTGCGCAGAATTAATGGGCGTCCCACCTGCAAAATGCGTTGTGTTTGAAGATGCCGACTTTGGTATTCAGGCCGCGCGTGATGCAGGCATGGCCGCGGTGGACGTTCGCTTACTGTGAGTGACGCGCTGTCACTTGCTTCATTATTCGCCAGCAGTTTTTTAAGCTCCACCCTCTTGCCGGGGAATTCGGAAGTGGTACTGGTGGCGATGCTGTTGTCCGGCGTGAGTCAGCCCTGGTTGCTGGTCTTAATAGCAACAATGGGTAATAGCCTTGGAGGGCTGACTAACGTTATTCTTGGACGTTTCTTTCCGCTACGCGAAAAATCTCGCTGGCAGGAAAAGGCGGTGGGCTGGCTAAAACGCTATGGCGCTGCCACGCTGTTATTAAGCTGGATGCCTGTAATAGGCGATTTACTGTGTCTGCTGGCGGGATGGATGCGCATCTCCTGGGGACCGGTGCTCTTTTTTTTGTGCCTTGGCAAGGCGTTACGCTATGTTTTACTGGCATGGGTAACACTACAGGGTATGACGTGGTGGCACTAATTGGTGGAATGAATTCGCGACCTTCAATCGTCAACCATTACAATTATGCTGAGTGACAATTTTTTGACAGGCGGGAGGTCAAATTGATCCCGGACGTATCACAGGCGCTGGCCTGGCTGGAAAATCACCCTCAGGCACTGAAGGGGATTCAGCGTGGGCTTGAGCGCGAAACGCTGCGCGTAAATGCGGATGGTAGCTTAGCGACAACGGGACACCCGGAGGCGTTAGGCTCGGCGCTGACACATAAATGGATCACAACCGATTTCGCCGAAGCGCTGCTGGAGTTCATTACGCCGGTAGACGGCGATATCGATCATATGCTGACGATCATGCGCGATGTGCATCGCTTCACCGCCCGCAACCTCGGCGACGAGCGCATGTGGCCGCTCAGCATGCCGTGCTATATCGAGCAGGGGCAGGACATCGAGCTGGCGCAGTACGGCACCTCGAATATTGGTCGGCTGAAAACGCTGTACCGTGAGGGCCTGAAAAATCGCTACGGCGCACTGATGCAGACCATCTCTGGCGTGCACTATAACTTCTCTCTGCCGATGGCGTTCTGGCAGGCGAAATGCGGTGAAACGGACAAAGAAGCGATCTCTGCGGGTTATTTCCGCCTGATCCGCAACTATTACCGTTTCGGCTGGGTTATTCCATATCTGTTTGGCGCGTCTCCGGCGATCTGCTCCTCGTTCCTGCAGGGCAAACCGACCACGCTGCCGTTCGAGAAAACCGAGTGCGGAATGTATTACCTGCCGTACGCGACTTCCCTGCGACTGAGCGATCTTGGCTATACCAATAAATCGCAAAGCAATCTCGGAATTACGTTTAACGATTTGCACGACTATGTGGCAGGCTTGAAGCGGGCGATTAAAACTCCGTCGGAAGAGTACGAAAAAATCGGCCTCGAAAAAGACGGCAAGCGCCTGCAAATCAACAGCAACGTATTGCAGATTGAGAACGAGCTGTATGCGCCAATTCGTCCGAAGCGCGTAACGCGCAGCGGGGAAACCCCATCGGATGCGCTGCAGCGTGGCGGTATTGAATACATTGAAGTGCGCTCGCTGGATATCAACCCGTTCTCACCGATTGGCGTTGACGAGCAGCAGGTTCGCTTCCTCGACCTGTTTATGGTCTGGTGCGTGCTGGCGGATGCGCCGGAAATGAGTGCCGACGAGCTGCTGTGTACCCGTACCAACTGGAATCGCGTGATTCTGGAAGGGCGCAAGCCGGGCCTGACGTTAGGCATTGGCTGTGAAACGGCGCAGTTCCCGCTCGCGAAGGTGGGCAAAGATCTGTTCCAGGACCTGAAGCGCGTGGCCCAGACGCTGGACAGCGTGTACGGCGGTGAAGCTTACCAGAAGGTCTGCGACGAGCTGGTCGAAAGCTTTGATAACCCGGAGCTGACGTTCTCGGCGCGTATTCTGCGTTCTATGATTGAACAGGGAATTGGTGGCACGGGGCGTTCACTCTCAGCGGAGTACCGCGAGATGCTGATGCAGGAACCGTTAGAGATCCTGAGCGAAGCAGATTTTGCGGCGGAGCGCGATGCGTCCATTGTGCGTCAGAAAGAGGTCGAAGCGGCGGATACGGAGTCGTTTGAGGCGTTTCTGGCGAAACAGGCCTGAACCAAAAGAAAAAGGCCACATCGCTGTGGCCAAAATATACATCTCTGAATTCAGGGATGATGATAACAAATGCGCGTCTTTCATATACTCAGACGCGCATTGTGTAGAAGAGTTCAGTTTATTTTAAAAAAAATCACTATCGGAGGTGACGTATGCCGTTATTAGATAGCTTTACTGTCGACCATACCCGTATGGAAGCACCTGCAGTCCGCGTGGCGAAGACCATGAACACCCCGCACGGCGACACGATCACCGTTTTCGATCTGCGCTTCTGCGTGCCAAATAAGGAAGTGATGCCGGAGAAAGGCATTCACACCCTGGAGCACCTGTTCGCCGGTTTTATGCGCGACCACCTGAACGGCAACGGCGTTGAGATCATCGATATCTCTCCGATGGGCTGCCGCACCGGTTTTTACATGAGCCTGATTGGTCAGCCAGAAGAGAAGCGCGTTGCGGATGCGTGGAAAGCTGCGATGGAAGACGTGCTGAAGGTAAAAGAGCAGAACCAGATCCCCGAGCTGAACGTGTATCAGTGCGGCACCTACCAGATGCACTCTCTGGAAGAAGCGCAGGAGATTGCCCGCCATATCATCGAACGCGACGTTCGCGTAAACAGCAACGATGAGCTGGCCCTGCCAAAAGAGAAGCTCCAGGAACTGCACATCTAGTGCACCCTTTCCCTCTCCTTCAGGGAGAGGGTAGGGTGAGGGTTGTTTAGCCCATGACCACAACCACAACCTTCTCCTTTACCCACCGCCCGCTTGTTCCGTTCGCACATGATTATGCTCACGGTGCCAGCGAGCCGTGGCATCGGCACGACTGCGCTCAGCTCCTGCATAGCCTGACGGGCGTCGTGCGCGTCGACACCGTCTCCGGCTGCTGGGTGGTGCCGCCTGGCCGCGGCGTGTGGCTACCTGCGGGTACGCAGCACGCCCTGCGCATCACCGGCAACGTTGCGGCCCGCACGCTGTTTATCGATCCGCTGGCGCGCGCCGATCTCCCGGCGACCTGTCAGATCGTGCAGATCTCCCCGCTGTTGCGCGAGCTGATCCTTACCTCACTTACGCTTCCTGAATCTTACGCCCCCGGAAGCCGCGATGAACGCGTCTATGAGCTGATCCTCGACGAAATTCGCATCATGCCGATACTGCCGTTTCACCTGCCTGAACCGCAAAGCGAGGCGCTGCGCCACCTTTGCCAGCAGATTCGACAGGCCTCAGGCGAGAGCTGGAGCAGCGCACAGGCGGCGAAGCTGTTGAGCATGAGCGAACGGACGCTGAACCGCCATTTTCAGCAGCAGACCGGGTTAAGCTACAGCGAATGGGTGAGACGGGCACGGCTGCTGGAAGCACTAGTGCGGCTTGCGCAGGGCCAGCCGGTGCTGCGCGTGGCGCTGGATCTGGGGTACGGCAGCCACAGCGCGTTCACGGCAATGTTTCGCCGGGTGATGGGTATCTCACCCAGCGATTACTTTAAGAACGACTGACCGCGTTAAGCAGCGCCTGAAGCGATGCGCGCGCCACGTCGCCGTCAATGCCCACGCCCCAGCTGCTGGTACCGTCCTGGAACAGGCAGCGGATATAGGCCACCGAGCGGCTGTCGCTGCGTTCACCCAGGGTATGTTCGTGATAATCCTTAATCACAAACGGCGCGTCGACCCAGCGGCTTAAGCCGTGAGCGGCGGCGGAGAGCAGCCCGTTTCCCTGGCCCTCCAGCTGGCGCGTTCCCCCTTGCGTGGCGACGATCGCCGTCAGCCGCAGCAGGCCCTCCTTCTGGCCGTCGCTGCTGTAGGATTGCAGGGCAAACTTCGGGGCCGCTACCAGCCCGTAGCGGGTACGAAACAGCTGCCACAGCGCATTCTGCGTCATCTCTTTTCCGTGGCGATCCGTTTCCTGCTGCACGTGCTGGCTAAAATCCTGCTGCAGCGCGCGGGGCAACTTCAGGCCGTGGTTTTGCTCGATAAGCCACGCGCTGCCGCTTTTTCCTGACTGGCTGTTCACGCGGATGACCGCTTCATAGGTACAGCCGATATCCTGCGGATCGACGGGCAGGTACGGCATCTCCCAGCGCTCGCCAGGCCGGCGGGCATCGAAGCCTTTCTTGATGGCATCCTGATGCGAGCCGGAGAAGGCGGTATAGGCCAGCCAACCCGCCCACGGATGACGCGGATGGACGGGAAGCTGGTTGCAGGTTTCAACCGTTTCTACCACCCGGTGCATATCGCTGAAGTCAAGATTCGGGCTAACGCCCTGGCTGTAGAGATTCATCGCCAGCGTCACCAGGCAGACGTTGCCCGTGCGCTCGCCGTTGCCAAACAGGCATCCCTCCACGCGATCGGCTCCGGCCATCACCGCCAGCTCCGCGCTGGCGACGCCGGTCCCGCGATCGTTATGGGGATGCACGCTGATGCAGACGTCGCTGCGGCGGCTGAAGTGGCGGCAGAAATACTCGATCTGGTCGGCATAGACGTTCGGCGTACTCACTTCCACGGTTGCCGGTAAGTTGACGATCATCGGACGCGCCCCGCACGGCTGCCAGATATCCGCCACGGCTTCACAAATCTCCAGCGCAAACTCCGGCTCGGTAAAGCAGAAGGTTTCCGGCGAATACTCATACTGCCAGCGGGTGTCGGGGTTTTCTTCGCATAATTGCCGGATAAGGCGCGTGGAGCGCGTCGCCAGTTCGACTACCTGCGCCTTCTCCATGCCGAACACCAGACGGCGGAACAGCGGGGCTGTCGCATTATAGAGGTGTACGGTGGCCTGCTTAGCGCCGCGCAGGGACGCAAAGGTGCGGATGATGAGATCTTCCCGCGCCTGGGTTAACGCCTGAATGGTGACGTCATCCGGAATGCGGTTTTCTTCAATCAGCTGGCGCACAAAATTGAAGTCCGTCTGCGAGGCGGACGGAAAAGCAACCTCGATCTCCTTAAAGCCGCAGTCCAGCAGCAGCTCCCAGAACAGCAGCTTGCGCGCGCCGTCCATCGGCTCGGCCAGAGCCTGGTTACCGTCGCGCAGGTCGGTGGAGAGCCAGCGCGGCGCGCGCGTAATGCGTTGCTCCGGCCAGCGGCGGTCGGGCAGGGAAAGCGGGGGATAAGGCCGGTATTTGTCGGCGGGGGTGTTCAGCATGATGCGCTCCTGTTGTCTTTTCACTATCGTGAATCGATTTCAGGAGCGCTGCTTTATCGGAACGGACAATCGCTGTCGCGTTTTGGACAACGCGAATTAATGCGCGCCGCCGCCGCCGCTACCGGCTCCAAACGGCGGTTTGGCAAACCACACCAGCCCCAGCAGGACGATAAAGATCCCGGTCGAAATCCAGAAAATTTCGTTCGCCGAGATAATTAACCCCTGGTTGGTGATCTGCTGGGCAAGCCAGCCGGACGCCTGCTGCTCCGTCATGCCCATCCCCTCAAGCTGGCTATACATCTGCTGCGCGTTCGGGTTGAACGGGTTTACCGCTTCGGTCAGCTGGGCATGGTGCATCGATTCCCGGTTGGTCCACAGGGTAGTGGTGATCGAGGTCCCGATGGAGCCCGCCAGCGTGCGGGTAAAGTTCGACAGGCTCGATGCCGCCGCCATGCGCTCGGGCGGCAACCCGGAAAGCGTAATGGTGGTCAGCGGCATAAAGAAGCACGCCACGGCAAAGCCCTGAATAAACTGCGGCCACGCGGAAGCGCCAAAGTCCATTCCCGGCTCGAACGTGTACGCGCGCCAGTAGAAGCACACGGCGTACATGATGAAGCTGAAGGTCACCAGCCGGCGCATATCGAGCTTATGGGCGAAGCGGCCAATAATCGGCGACAGCAGCACCGGTATTAGCCCTACCGGCGCGGACGCCAGCCCCGCCCAGGTTGCGGTATAGCCGTAAACCTCCTGCAGCAGCTGCGGCAGCAGAACGATCGCGCCGAAGTAGAGCATATAGGCGAGGCTGATACAGAGGCAGCCGATGGTGAAGTTTCGCGACTTAAACAGCGAGAGATCGACAATCGGGTTATCGTCCGTCAGCTCCCAGACAATCAGGAAGCTGATGGCAACCACGGCGACCACCGTCAGCACGATGATTTCCGTCGAGGCAAACCAGTCCAGCTCCTTACCGCGGTCGAGCATGATTTGCAGGCTGCCGATGCCGACAACCAGCAGCGCCAGCCCGATGCCGTCGATCCGCCGCTGTTCGGTCCGCGTTTCGCGGCCGCGCAGAGACTGAAGCGTCATCAGCACCACCAGCGCACCGATAGGCACGTTGATGAAGAAGATCCAGCCCCAGTGGTAGTTATCGCTGATATAGCCGCCGAGGATTGGCCCGCAAATTGGCGCGACAATCACCGTCATCGACCACAGCGCGAGCGCGATGGAGCGTTTGGCGGGCGGATAGTTATTCAGCAGTAAGCTTTGCGATAGCGGAATCAGCGGACCGGCGACAATCCCCTGAATAACGCGGAAGAAGATCAGCATCGTCAGGCTGCTGGACATGCCGCACGCCCAGGAGGCAAGCACGAACAGGATTGTCGACCAGAGGAACAGCTTCACTTCGCCGACGCGCTTCGCCAGCCAGCCGGTAATCGGAATGGAGATGGCGTTCGCCACCCCGAACGAGGTAATAACCCAGGTCCCCTGGCTCAGGGATGAGCCAAGGTTACCGGCGATGGTTGGGATCGCCACGTTTGCGATGGTGGAGTCCAGCACCTGCATGAATGTCGCCAGCGACAGCGCAATGGTCATAATGACCAGCTGCGCCCCCTCCAGCGGTTTTTGCGGCTTTTGCTGTTGCATAACGCTCACCTTCGGATTAACCGGCGTTTGCCTTCACGATGTCATCGATCAGCTTATTGACCGGATCGAGGCTAATTTCACGGGCGTTACTTTCATAAGCCGGCGTGCTGCGCACCTGGCTTGCGAGGATCTGGCCGTCGCGGTTGGCGGTATCCACCGTCACCAGCGTGGAAAGGCCAATTCGCAGCGGATGGTCTGCCAGCTGTTTAGGATCCAGCTCGATACGCACCGGCAAGCGCTGTACCACTTTGATCCAGTTCCCGGTGGCGTTCTGCGCGGGCAGCAGGCTGAACGCGCTGCCGGTGCCCATGTCCAGACCGACCACTTTCCCGGTGTACTTCACGTCATCACCGTAGATGTCGCTGACCACGGTCGCGGTCTGGCCGATACGCATATGCGCAAGCTGGGTCTCTTTGAAGTTCGCGTCCACCCACAGATTGTTCGCCGGAACGACGGCCATCAGCGGGGTGGTGGTGCCAATCTGCGCGCCAGGCTGCACCGAGCGGCGAGAGACGTAGCCGGTCATCGGGCTGACGATTTTCGTACGCTGCAGGGCAAGCCATGCGTTGCGCACCTCGGTCGCTGCCTGTTGCACCGCTGGCTGGTTTTCCAGAGAGGTGCCCAGCACCATCGCCTGGTTGGCGTTGTACTGCTGAATCGCCACGTCCAGCTGCGCCTGAGCGCTGGCAACCGCATCGCGGGCGTGCTGCAGCTCTTCGCGGCCAATCAGGTTGGCGGTGCCGAGAGGAACGCGACGCTTAAGGTCGCTCTGCGCCTGCGCCAGTGCGGTTTTCTGCACGTCGATGTTGGCCTGAAGCTGCTTGCTGTTGATCATCAGCTGGCGGGTCTGACGAACGCTGGAGGCCAGCTGCGTCTGTGCTTTTTCAAACGCCTGCTGGGCGTCGGTCGGATCGAGCGTGACCAGCACATCGCCTTTTTTCACAAAGTCGGTATTGTCGGCCCAGACTTTCGTCACGCTGCCCGACACCTGCGCCATGATTTGAACCTGGTTCCCTGCCACGTATGCATCGTCTGTCTCTTCAACATGACGCAATACTAAAAACCAATAGATCCCATATGCCACGGCAATAATAATAAAGAGCAAGGTCAGCAGAAGAAGGGCGCTCTTACGTTTGCCCTTCTTGTTGACCGGTTGCTGCGGGGGAGTGTTCTCCGCATTTGCGCTCATTGTTGTTCTCCACGATCTTTTTATTTTCACATCGGCTGAGCCGACCTGTTGTCAGAAAGGCCAGCAGTTTGACGTGCTGGCCTGTCAGTTTTTCTTTTCGAAATCTGGAATGTTGAGCGGATTGTCGCGTTAGCGCAGCGCCTCGAGAATGGTGCCATCTTCATCCATCTGGTCCAGACGGGTGAGCAGCTTGCGAGTAATGTGCTCAAGCTGGTCGCGCTCGGCGGTGCTGAGGGCAGACCAGAGCTGGTGCAGGCAGTTGTGCTGCGGCGGCAGCACTTCGCGCAGGAATTCGTGACCTTTTTCGGTCAGCTGCAGATGCAGGCAGCGGCGATCGTTATCGCTTTCACGGCGTTCGATCCAGCCGCGCTTTTCCAGCTCGTCAGCAATACGGGTTGCATTAGTACGGGATGAACCCAGCGCGCAGCTCAGTTCCGACGGCTGAATGCTATGATTTTCCTGAGACTCCAGCGTAATCAACGCCATAAACAACGTCTCGTTAATCCCTTGAGCTTTCAGCATTTTATTACGGTTTTCCAGCAGCTTACCCTGCATGTGCATGCACAGGCGCGTCAGCAGGATTTCCTGATACGGGAAGTCCTCATGACGACTCGCGCGGAACTTAAGCATTTGTTCAATGGGCGTAAACGAACTATCCATTTTGGGCATAACCTCATTAATTACAGCCGATATAGTAACGACGGTGACAAATAATGTAAATGAATTATTTGTGCGGTTATATCCGCCAAAAGTATGTCACCGTCAGAAAGCGCCGGGTAAATCCGTGACCCGGTGAGCACAGAAAGGGTGGGGTGGGTACCCGCGAAAGAGAGGACGTGAGGACAGGGGTCTGAGCTATTCATGCCGGTAGTAAATATGTCACCCACAGTAAAATTTCTGGGATAAATGATTACCGTTACATTAACAGATGCAGGCCCCCTTTACACCCCAGGAGGCCCAAAGCAATGTAAATCTTAGTGAATTGCGTCCTGACGGTGATACCCGCGCCACCATACCAGCAGGTTCACTGCCGCCACGATAGCGCCGATAGCGCATACGCCCGTCCAGCCCGCATGCTGCCACGCGGAGGCTGAAATCAGCGAGCCCGCCGCGCCGCCGATAAAGTAGCTGGTCATGTACCCGGCGGTGAGGCGGTTACGTGCGTCCGGCTTCACGCGATAAATCACGGTCTGATTGGTGATATGCACGCCCTGCACGGTGAGGTCGAGGACCAGAATACCGACAATCAGCGCCAGCACCGAGGTATGCCCGTACCAGATCGCAGCCCATGAGAGCAGGAGCAGCACCAGCCCTGCGGAGGTGGTCATGTGAGATTTGCCCTTGTCGGCCAGTCCTCCGGCCGGACGCGCGCCCAGTGCGCCCGCCGCGCCCGCCAGCCCGAACAGGCCAATGACCCCTTCCGAATAGTTAAACGGCGGGGCCGCGAGCAGAAACGCCATCGACGTCCACAAAATGCTGAAGTTGGCGAAGGTCAGGCACCCCAGAATAGCGCGCGTGCGCAGGAGCTTATCTCTGGTGAAGAGGCTGAAAACGGAAGCGAGGAGCTGCGCATAGTTCAGGTGATTCTCCTGCTTCACTTTCGGCAGGCCGCGCCACAGCGCCAGCGCCATGACAACCATCAGCACGCTCGCCACCCAGTAAACGGTGCGCCAGCCGCCGAGGCTCGCCAGCAGACCCGCAACGGTTCGCGCCAGCAGGATGCCCAGCAGCAGGCCGCTCATGATGGTGCCGACCACTTTGCCGCGTTTTTCCGGCGAGGCCAGCGTTGCGGCGAGGGGAACCAGAATTTGCGCCACCACGGAGAACAGCCCCGTCAGCGCGGTGCCGATAATCATCATCGTTAACGACTGGCTGCTGGCGGTGATCAGCATGCCGCCTGCCGCCAGAAGCGTCATGGAGACAATAAGCATCCGGCGCTCAAACATATCGCCAAGCGGCACCAGGAACAGCAGCCCTGCCGCATAGCCGAGCTGCGCGGCGGTGACGATAAAGCCGGCGGAGCTGGCAGAAAGATCGAAGGCGCGCGCGATGGTATCAAGCAGAGGCTGCGCGTAATAGTTGCTGGCGACAGCCAGACCCGTTGCCACGGACATTAAAAGGATAAGCGCGGGGCTAAGCCCCTGAGTTGTTTTTGTCATTAGTTTCAGGAATCGTTAGTTAGGTGATTATTTTTCCGGAAACATAATAACTAATGATTGTGAATGTTGGGGGATTGTTACGTGATGGATTGTGCGGTTTAGGGGATGGTGCGGTCTGGTGCCCTCACCCTAACCCTCTCCCACAGGGAGAGGGAACGCTAACACCCTCTTCCTTGGGAGAGAGCCGGGGTGAGGGGAAAAACTTACTTCTGCGCCTCAAGCGCCTCCTTCACCCAACCGTCAAATTGCTGCTGGTGGGCTTTGATCCAGCCATCCACGTGGTTTTTAATATCCGCTTCGGAGGATTTACCCGCGTGCATCATGGCGTTCTGAGCGTTGATGTCCGCCAGCGGCAGCTTCATCACGGAGAACAGCTTCGCCGCCGCCGGGTTTTTCTCGGCCCAGGCTTTGTTAGCCACAATATGCATGGTGTTCACCGGGAAGCCATAGTTCATGCCGTTCGGCAGTTTGGTGTCGATATCTTTCTGTTCGCCCGGCAGGGAGGAGAACGGTACCTGCAGCCACACCACGTCTTTGCCCGGCTTCAGCACGTCGCTCACCCAGTACGGGGTCCAGGTATAATAGATAACCGGTTTGCCCTCTTTAAAACGAGCAATGGTATCGGCCATCATCGCGGAGTAGTTACCGTGGCTCACGTCGACGGTCTTCGCCAGGTCAAAGGCCTTGTTCTGGTGGTTGATCACCGCTTCACAGCCCCAGCCCGGTGAACAGCCCATCATGTCGGCCTTGCCGTCACCGTTGGTATCGAACAGTCTGGCGATCTTCGGATCCTTCAGCTGCTCAATGTTGGTGATGTGGTACTTATCGGCGGTTTTTTTGTCGATCAGATAGCCCTGCGCTGCGCCGGTCACGAAGGTGCCTTCCCGATAGAACTTCTTGTCGCCGCCCGCGGCGGCATACATGTCGTCGTGCAGCGGCTGCCAGTTCACGGCGGTAAAGGTGGCGTCACCGGAGGCAATCGAGGTATAGCCTACGTTATAATCCACTTCGCTGGCGGTATTTACCGTATAGCCCAGCTTCTCCAGCGCGCGGCTGACGATCTGCGTCTGGAAGCTCTCTTCCGAAATGGTGCTCTGCACCGGCTGTACGGTAATGCCTTTACCCGGCAGCTCAGCCGCAAACGTGCTGGTGGAGACAAGGGTGGCAATCGCTGTAGCAAAAAGTACGCTCTGTCGCATCGTTGTTCCTTATTTTGTAAATGGACGGGTGAGTAACCCGACAGGGCCGGTGGTATACCAGTGACGGTTGCCGCGACTGCGTGAATCACGACCGACGGCCTGGGTCAGGCGGTCAAGAATAATGGCGAGGATCACAATCCCTACGCCGCCGACGGTTGCCAGCCCCATGTCGAGGCGGCCAATGCCGCGCAGCACCATCTGGCCCAGTCCGCCTACGGCAATCATCGAGGCGATAACCACCATCGACAGCGCCAGCATCAGCGTCTGGTTAACGCCTGCCATAATGGTCGGCATCGCCAGCGGAAGCTGAACCTTAAACAGCATCTGGCGCGGGCTGGCGCCGAACGAGCGCGATGCCTCAATCAGATCTGCCGGCACCTGGTTAATGCCCAGAATGGTCAGGCGAATAATCGGCGGCAGGGCGAAGATAATGGTCACCACCACGCCCGGCACGTTACCGATGCCGAAGAGCATCACGATAGGCACCAGATAAACGAACGCCGGGGTGGTCTGCATCGCATCCAGCAGCGGACGGATAATTTTCGCGGCCCGCGGGCTACGCGCCAGCCAGATCCCCATCGGTAGCCCGATGACGATGCAGAACAGCAGGGCGGTCAGCACCAGCGCGAGGGTGATCATCGCCTGCGACCACGCGCCAATCGCGCCGATAGCGATCAGGGAAATCAGCGTGGCGACCCCCATCCCCGCGCTGCCAAACTGCCACGCGATAAGCGAGAACAGGATAATGGCCACCGGTGCAGGCATGCCCAGCATCAGCTGCTGGAAGCCGTTCAGGATGTAATCCACCGGGATGCGGATCCCCTGGAATACCGGGCGGAAGTGGGTTACCACCCAGTCGATCCCCTGCGTGACCCAGCTGTCCAGCGGGATCAGCGTTTTGTGGAACGGATCCATAATGTTGAAGTGTTCTGGCGCAGGCGCGGGTGCGCTGTTCAGCCAGTCTGCCGCGCCGCCGCCATCGGCCGGCGCTGGCGTGGAGCCCCACGCATCGGCGGATTGCGCAGCGCTGTCCGCCGCTTCAGTGGTGCCCCACGGGTTAGATTGATCGGTCATTGTTTGCCCCCTCGCGATCTAAAGCCTGCAGCAACATGCGTTTTGAGATGATGCCGACGTACTGTTGTTCCTCACCCACGACCGGTACGGCGCACGGCGCCTGGCCGACGTGAGAGAGCAGCTCGCTGAGCGGCGTTTCGGCATCCACGGCAAGCGGAGCGTCAATTAACGCCGCATCGATTCCCTGGTTTTCGCCGAGTGCGGTTTTCAGAGAGTCGATGGAAACAACGCCGACAAATTTATTGCCGCGTTCAACCAGATAGCCGTATTCACGGTCTTCGTCCTGCAGCAGCTTAAGCGCGGAGCGCGGGCCAAAACCCGGCGTTTTACGGATAATGCCGTTCGGGGTTCGGCGGGCAATATCTTTGGCGCTGAATACCTGGCTAATATCCACGCCGCGGAAGAAGGTACGCACATAATCATTTGCCGGGTTATTGAGAATTTCATCCGGCGTGCCGACCTGCACCACTTCACCATTTTGCATAATGGCGATACGGTCGCCAATACGCATGGCTTCATCCAGATCGTGAGAAATAAAAACAATCGTGCGCTGATGTTTGGCCTGTAATTTTACCAGCTCATCCTGCATCTCGGTACGAATTAACGGATCGAGTGCCGAGAAGGCTTCATCCATTAATAATATATCCGGATTAATGGCTAATGCGCGGGCTAATCCTACGCGCTGACGCATACCGCCGGAAAGTTCATCCGGATACGCGTGCGCATAATTCTCCAGCCCCACCTGACGCAGCGCATCAAGGGCTTTTTCCTGACGTTCCTGAGCGGGCGTGCCGGCTAATTCCATGCCAAAGGCGGTATTATCCAGCACCGTCATATGCGGCATTAGGGCGAATGACTGAAACACCATTGCAATCTTCTTTCTGCGCACCTCGCGAAGCTCGGCGTCTGATATTCTGGCGATATCCACGCCGTCAATCAGCACCTGTCCGCGGGTGGGTTCAATCAGGCGATTGAGAAGGCGAACCATAGTGGATTTACCCGAACCGGATAATCCCATGATGACAAATATCTCGCCTTCTTCAATGGCCAGACTGGCGTCTTTAACGCCAAGCGATAGCCCGGTTTTTTCCAGAATTTGCTCTTTCGAAAGGCCCTTCTCAATATATTTGAATGCGCGCTGCGGATGCTCGCCAAATATTTTATAAAGATTTTTCACTTCTAATTTAATTGCCATGCAATAGAGAGTGTCCTGTTATTTGTTTATGTCGATATGATTACCATGGTAAATAGTTAACTGGCATTACCCTAACATACTCAGAATCTGAGACAACCCTGCACCGGCCTGAGGCCGGAATTTTGCCACAAGCGAAACGGCTGAATTTCCCATGAATAAAGGGCTGAGGGAGGTTTGAATTTTTCTGATTTTTTTGCTGCTGCATCGGGAAATTTCGCCTGAATCGGTGTGATTCAGGCGAATATGACGGGTAAATTACAGTGTAGTACCTGGTGAAATAATGGTGTGGAAATAAGGGGATTTATATTTAATTAATGAACGTTAATGCATTCATTAAAAATCCCAGTCCTCGTCTTCCGTCTCCACCGCTTTGCCCATCACGTACGACGACCCGGACCCGGAGAAGAAGTCATGGTTTTCATCGGCGTTCGGCGACAGCGCCGCCAGGATCGCCGGGTTCACCTCCGCCATTTCCGGCGGGAACAGCGCCTCGTAGCCGAGGTTCATCAGCGCTTTATTGGCGTTGTAACAGAGGAACGCCTTTACGTCCTCTTCCCAGCCGGTTCCGGCGTAGAGTTCGTCGGTATAGCGCAGCTCGTTATCGTACAGATCCATCAGCAAATCAAGGGCAAAGCCTTTGAGTTCCTCGCGTTTTTCCGGGCTGACTTTCTCCAGCCCTTTCTGGTACTTATAGCCGATATAGTATCCGTGCACCGCTTCATCCCGAATGATGAGGCGAATCAAATCGGCGGTGTTGGTGAGCTTGCCCCGGCTCGACCAGTACATTGGCAGCCAGAAGCCAGAATAGAAAAGAAACGATTCCAGGAACACGCTGGCGATCTTCTTCTTCAGCGGCTCGTCGGCCCGATAATATTCCAGCACCAGCTCCGCCTTGCGCTGCAACGACGCGCTCTCCTCGCTCCAGGCGTAGGCTGCATCAACATCTCTGGTCTGGCACAGCGTCGAGAAAATCGAGCTGTAGGATCGGGCGTGCACTGCCTCCATGAAGCTGATATTCGACATCACCGCCTCTTCGTGCGGCGTCAGCGCATCGCTCATCAGCGCGGGCGCGCCCACGGTGTTCTGAATGGTGTCCAGCAGGGTCAGGCCGGTAAAGACGCGGATCGTCAGCTGCTGCTCGGCGTGGCTGAGGGTCTGCCACGCCGGAATATCGTTGGAGAGCGGCACCTTTTCCGGCAGCCAGAAGTTGCTGGTGAGGCGGTTCCACACCTCCAGATCTTTGTCGTCCTGAATCTTGTTCCAGTTAACGGCGCTCACGCGTGACAGTTTCATCCTTTCTCCTTACAGCGCGCAGGACACGCAGCCTTCAATTTCGGTGCCTTCCAGCGCAAGCTGGCGCAGGCGAATGTAGTACAGCGTTTTGATGCCTTTCTTCCAGGCGTAAATCTGCGCCCTGTTGATATCCCGCGTGGTGGCGGTATCCGGGAAGAACAGCGTCAGCGACAGCCCCTGATCCACGTGCTTCGTCGCCTCGGCGTAGGTATCAATGATTTTTTCCGGGCCGATCTCATACGCGTCCTGATAGAGCGCCAGATTCTCGTTGTTCATAAACGGGGCAGGGTAGTAGACGCGCCCGGTTTTGCCTTCCTTACGGATTTCAATTTTCGACACGATCGGATGAATGCTCGACGTGGCGTGGTTGATGTAAGAGATTGAGCCGGTGGGCGGCACCGCCTGCAGGTTCTGGTTGTAGATGCCGTAGCGCATCACGTCGTCACGCAGCTGCAGCCACATGTCGCGCGTCGGCAGAACGATCCCCGCACGCGCGAACAGCTCGCGCACCTTTTCGGTTTTCGGCTGCCAGTCGCCTTCCAGATACTGGCTGAAATACTCCCCGCTGGCGTAGCGCGACCGCTCAAAGCCGGCGAAACGCTGGTTGCGCTCGCGCGCCAGCATCATGGACGTGTGCAGCGCGTGCCAGGTGACGGTGTAGAAATAGAAGTTGGTGAAATCGAGCCCTTCCGGGCTGCCGTAGGCGATGCCCTCCCGCGCCAGATAGCCGTGCAGGTTCATCTGCCCGAGGCCGATGGCGTGCGACGCGGCGTTGCCTGCCTCAATGGACGGCACGCTGCGGATGTGGCTCATGTCCGAGACCGCCGTCAGCCCGCGAACGGCGGTCTCCACCGTGCGGCCAAAATCGGGAGAATCCATGGTGTGGGCAATATTCAGCGACCCGAGGTTACAGGAGATATCTTTGCCGATGTCGGCGTAGTCCAGATTCTCGTCATAGGTGGAGGCGCTGTTGACCTGCAAAATCTCCGAACACAGGTTGCTCATGTTGATGCGCCCGGCAACCGGATTCGCGCGATTCACCGTGTCCTCGTACATGATGTACGGATAGCCGGATTCAAACTGAATTTCAGCCAGCGTCTGGAAGAAATCCCGGGCGTTGATGTATTTTTTGCGAATGCGATCGTCGGCGACCAGCTCGTCGTACAGCTCGCTTATCGCCACGTCGCCAAACGCTTTGCCGTAAATTCGCTCAACGTCATACGGCGAGAATAGCGCCATGTCGGCATTCTCTTTGGCGAGCGTAAAGGTGATATCCGGGATTACTACGCCAAGCGACAGGGTTTTGATGCGGATTTTTTCGTCGGCGTTTTCGCGTTTGGTATCCAGAAACCGCAGGATGTCCGGGTGGTGGGCGTGAAGATAAACGGCGCCAGCGCCCTGCCGCGCGCCAAGCTGGTTGGCATAGGAGAAGGCGTCTTCCAGCATCTTCATCACCGGGATCACGCCCGAAGACTGGTTTTCGATGCGCTTGATCGGCGCGCCCGCTTCACGCAGGTTCGAAAGCAAAAACGCCACGCCGCCGCCGCGCTTGGAAAGCTGCAGCGCCGAGTTCACCGCGCGGCCAATCGACTCCATATTGTCTTCAATACGCAGCAGGAAGCAGGAGACCAGCTCACCGCGCTGGGCTTTACCGCCGTTGAGGAAGGTGGGCGTGGCGGGCTGGAAGCGGCCGGAGAGCATCTCTTCCGTCAGCCTTTCGGCCAGCGCTTCATCGCCCTGCGCCAGCGTCAGCGCCACCATAACCACGCGATCTTCAAAGCTTTCCAGATAGCGCTTGCCGTCGAAGGTTTTCAGGGTGTAGCTGGTGTAATACTTCCACGCGCCGAGAAACGTCTGGAAGCGAAAGCCGCTGGCGTGAGCGCGCTCAAACAGCGCCACCACGAAGGGGCGGTCGTAGCGGGTTAACGTCCGCTCTTCGTAATAACCCTCTTTAACCAGATAGTCGAGACGCTCCTGCTGGCTGCCGAAGGTCACGCTGTTCGGGCGGACGTGGGCGGCGATAAAGGCGTCTACCGCCTCACGATCTTTACCAAACTGTATGCGTCCCTCACGGTCATAGAGGTTGAGCATCGCGTTCAGCGCGTGGTAATCCGGTGTCGCCTGAATCACGCGTTCTGCGGTTGTCGTTGCCAAAATTCGTTTACTCCTTTACGCACGTTCTCTACGTCCTGCTGTGTCCCCATCAGTTCAAAACGATAGAGATACGGCACGCCGCATTTTTGAGAGATGACATCCCCGGCGCGGGCAAAGGCCTCGCCGAAGTTGCGATTGCCCGCCGCGATCACGCCGCGAATCAGCCGTCGGTTATGGGGATCGTTCAGAAAGCGGATCACCTGACGGGGAACGGCTCCCGCCGTGCCGCCGCCGCCGTAGCTGGGCACCACCAGGATGTAAGGTTCGTCTACCCGAATACGCTCCCGCTCGTTCAGCGGAATGCGCACCGCAGGCAGCCCGAGGCGCTCCATAAACCGAAGCGTGTTTTCCGAGCTGCTGGAAAAGTAGACCAGCCCGCTCATGCACGCGTGGCCTGAGCGCTCAGGCGATTGATCATGTCCGGGCGAAAGCCGGACCAGCTGGTGTCACCGGCAACCACGACCGGAAGCTGACGGAAGCCCTGCGCCCGCAGGATGTCGGCCGCATCGGGCACCTGATCGAGATTGACCATCTCAAAGGCTACGCCGCGGCTCTCCATTGCACGCTTCGTGGCGTGGCACTGAACACAATCGTTACGAGTGTAAATAATAATGCTCATGATTCGTATTTCCATTTAGAATGAGAAATCGGCGCGAGTAAACGCGTCATGTCGTGTGTGTCTTGCTTAAGGAAATACTAGATGTAGTTGAGATAAGATTCAACCATACAAGATATGGGAAAATCAGATTGATGTAGCCCCAATGATGAGCACAGCGGGGAAGGGCGTGCTGCGCGGGTTTTTCAGGCTTTCAGGCAAAGAAAAGCCCCGGCGCCTGGGGCGACCGGGGCCGAAAGCTCACGCTTACTTACGCAGGCTGAGCAGGGCGCCGACAAAAATACCCACCGCCGCGACCGTGCCCAGCGTACAGAGCGGTTTCTCACGCACAAAGGTCGTGGCGCAGCTGGCCATGTCGCAGGCGGCCTGCGTGGTGCGTGAACGGCCGTTCATCCGTGCCCGCGTTTCACGCAGCAGAGACTGAGCCTTACGTTTCGCGGCATCTGCTTCATCCTTCGCATCAGAACCCCAGGATTTGAGCACCGCTTCCAGCGTGTCCGCTAATTGGCTGACATCGTTACGAATATCCTGAGTGTCGTCGTTAATATCGTTTCGGTTCGGTCTGTTAAACATACGATCCTCCATAATTTTGCGTTCCCGTTTAGTTTAGTTCAGAAATGTAATATCTGAAGCGAGTCACGGCTTATCGGGCAGTTTATGGAATATTCTGAAAGCCCTGCTAATGCTGAATACTGTAAGGTTGCCGGGCAGGAATGATAACGAGGAAGAGATATGTATTTACGACCCGATGAAGTGGCGCGCGTTCTTGAAAAAGAAGGTTTCACCATGGATGAGGTAACATCAAAAGCGTACGGATATCGCCGTGGCGAGAATTATGTTTACGTTAACCGTGAAGCACGAATGGGGCGTACCGCTCTCATTATTCACCCGACACTGAAAGACAGAAGCCTGTCATTTGCTGAGCCTGCCTCGGATATTAAAACCTGCGATCATTATCAGCAATTTCCGCTCTATTTAGGCGGCGAGACGCATGAGCATTATGGTATTCCGCACGGTTTCAGCTCGCGTATGGCGCTGGAGCGGTTCCTGAAAGGACTGTTTGGCGACGTACAGTAATTTTGCGACTGGCATGAGCCAGTCGCCTCACCTTACGCTTTCGCCTGGCTGTAGGGGCTGACCTTAAACAGGCGGCGGCAGTAGTCAAGAAAGTAGCCGTACACCGCACCCATCAGCATTGAAACCACGATATTTGAACTCACCGCGGCGGCGATTTGATGCCAGTCTGCGCCTACCGTCAGCAAAATAACCACGTACACCGGGGACTGGAACGTTACGTAAGCCAGCACGTCGGCCAGGTTTTTTATCCAGCCAGCCGGGCTAATACGCCGGGCGAAACGCATAACCGCGTCGCGATATAAACCGTACGGCCAGGCAATCATGATATTTACCGGGATGGCGACCAGGCGCGACGAGAGAGACTGCTCAAAGGACATTCCCGACAGGAAAATTTCAATCAGCATGTTCACGACGGAACAGTAGACTACCATCGCGAAAGTATCCGCTACCGCATGGCGCAGGCGAGACTGCGGTGAGAACATGTCTGAACTCCTCGAACAGAACAAAAAAGTGGCATTTTACCCGCGGCGCTTAGTGCTTTAGGTTGGTTTGTTTTGAGTGTATAGCGTATCTCTCTGGCTTTTAACTAACAAGTAGTGATTTATCTTTATTTCGTGGCGCTTTGTCCACAAAATTCTCTAAGGGTGCCTGTTTTTTGCGCGCTTCGTTATTTTCTTTCCCTTGTGCTTGTTTGTGTTTATAAAACAGATGTTTACGTTGGTTAAGGCAGCGTAAAAACCCCTATGCCACGATGGCGAACAGGCTAATTTGCAGGCGGGTTTAAACAGGGCCCGTCGGTCAGAGGGAGAACGGTATATTCCGCAATAAAACGGCAGATATTTCGGGATTATATTAACCGGATATTTAAATCCATTTACAATAATGTCAAAACGCGCGGGTGGGTAGATATCAGCGCAAAAATCAATTATTCTGTTGCCTGATTTATGTTATACACACGAAGAAAGGTTTCTCATTATTATGGCTTTAACGTTACAGAATCTTAATAATATCCGCACCCTCCGGGCGCTGGCGCGTGAATTATCCCTGGATGTTCTGGAAGAAGTGCTGGAAAAATTCCGGATTGTCACTGAAGAAAAACGCAGCGAGCAGGCTGAATTAGAGCGTCAACGCGCTGAACAGCAGGATAAAATTAATGCTCTGCTGGAACTGATGAAAGCTGACGGTATTTCTCCGAGCGATCTGCTGGGCGGTGAGCTGGCTCATGCGGGTCAACCGGCTAAAAAACGTAAAGCGCGTGCGGCGAAATATCGTTTTATTGACGCTAACGGTGAAGAGAAAACGTGGACCGGTCAGGGGGCGTACGCCGAAGCCAATTGCAAACGCGCTGGCAAACGGAAAAACGCTGGACGATTTCCTGATCTGAGTATCATCCGGGCGGTATATTCCGCCCGGCTATCGACCTAGCAGACGCCAAAGTCACCCTCTTCGGTGTACAGAACTACGTCTGCCGCTTTCAGGTTATATTTCTCGCCCTGTTCGTTGCTGGCCTGCACGGCCACAATGCTTTCGCCATTTACCTCGAGCACCTTCAGTTTCGGACCACCCTGACGCGGTTGGACATAATCGCCGACAGAAAACATAGCACCTCCTCATTGTTATAACGATCTTCACCATAGCCCACGTCCGAAGCGGGGTACAGTCTAATCTGTCGGGTACTGCTTACGAGGTTCCACGGTTCCACGGCATCACCTTCAGCAGCCGCGCCATGCCGCAAAAACCCGTTACGCCGGCGAACAGCAGCCCGGCACCCACGAAACCGCTCAGCAGGAAGAAGAGGCTGGAGACGCCATATCCCAGCACCACGCCGCAGAGGATCAGCAGCCCGGCGGCGATCTGCACCTGACGCATCAGCGGCAGCGGCTGGGTTTTGTCTTCAACGGTCAGCAGACCGGCCTGTTTCCAGCCCTGAATGCCCCCCTCAACCACGAAGGCCTGAGCGGGCGACGCCGCCTGCGCAAGCCGTGCGGCATGGTTAGCCGTTCGGGCTCCGGACTGACAGTGGAAGATTACCGTTTCACCAGGCGCGGCGTTTAGCCTGCCGGACAGGGAGTCCAGCGGTAAAGAGCGCGCAGCCGGAATATGCTCGCGGGCATATTCGTCGGCGTCGCGAATATCGATCAGCCTTGCGCCCTCAGCGATAAGCGCGTTTGCCTGCTGCGGCGAAATAAGAGGAAGAGACATATCAGCTCCTTACGGACAATAAAGGGATTTCAGGGTGCTTATCAGCTGGTGCACCGCATCGTTTTTGATGGAATACAGGATGCGCTGGGCTTCACGGGTGCTGTCGATAAGCCCCTCTTCACGCATGCGCGCCAGATGCTGAGAGGTGGCGGAGGGGCTTAGCCCCGTTGCGCGAGCCAGATCGCCCGCGCTGGTTCCGGGCGCGCCGCAGAGCGTGCACAGGATCAGCAGCCTGCGCGGGTTGCTCATGGCTTTCAGTAGCGTGGCGGCCTGTCCGGCGCTGGCCTGAAGTTGTTCGAGTTCAGTCATGGTTGTTTAGTATTTGCTTAATTAAGTAAATGCTAAACTAATGGCGTCCGTTAAGCCAGTGTCAAAAGCGTAAAAGAGGGTAAAAGGGTAATAAAGAGATGGCGATGACGGGTAAACTGGCTACGCTTAGAGAAGTGTCTTTTATAATTTTCAATTGGTTAGCTTGCACGGAGTCTTTATGGGTTTTTGGCGTGTTGTTTTTACGATTATTCTCCCGCCGCTGGGCGTTCTGCTTGGCAAGGGACTGGGCTGGGCGTTTATCCTGAACATCCTTCTGACCATTCTGGGTTACTTCCCGGGTCTTATCCACGCGTTCTGGGTTCAGACCAAAAGCTAAGTACGCCAGAGTAGATCACCGTAGATCCGGGTCAGCACGCCCTCCGGGCCAAACTGCTGTTTGATCCAGCGCGTGACCTGCCCGGTCGCCGCATGCTGTGTGGCGAGCAGCATGCGGGAATCCTGCCGCGGGTTATTAATCCGCCGCGTTACCAGCAGGCCGTCTTCCACCGCCTCACGCGTCATATACTCCGGTAAAAATCCAATCCCTTCCCCCAGGATCTGACACTGGCATTTGGTGTTGAAGTCCGGCACGAGAATTGCCTCCTGCCCGTGAAGCAGCCAGCCGACCTTCTTGTTGATGGTATGCGCGGTATCCTCAACCATGATGTTGGGATACAGGCGCAGCTGGCTTTCGGAAATCGGCTCCGGGGCGAAGGCCAGCGGATGCGTCGGGGCGATGGCAAATACCCAGCGGATCGCCCCAATCTCGGTGTAATCGATGCCGCCGCCGTCAAGCAGCGTATCCGGCGCGCCAATGGCGATATTGGCCTGATTATTAATGATCGAATCCCAGACGCCGTTATACACCTCGGTCGTCACCGTGATCTGGCAGGTGGGGAACTGTTTTTTCAGCACCTGAAGCAGCCTCGCGGTATGGCGCGGCGTATACAAAAGCTGATTAATGCAGATGCGCACTCTCGCCTCAATGCCCTGTGAAATGGTATCAATCCCGCGCTTGATGGCGTGGAAGTCATTCAGCAGGTCGGTGGCCTTACGGTAAAAGTAAAAGCCGGATTCTGTCAGCTCAATGCTGCGCGTGTTGCGTACAAATAGCACCACGTCCAGCCCGGTCTCCATGCGTTTAATGGTGTAACTGATGGCGGACGTCGTCACGCCAAGCTCGGCGGCGGCTTTGCTAAAGCTGCCAAAACGAGCCGCGGTGGTGAAGGCCAGCAGATTCTCTTCGGTAAAGATGGAATTCATATTATGGCTCCCGGTTACCATCAGTTTTGAACATATTTTAACAACGCCGTTACATCACATTTGATGCCGGTCACAGTTCTGACTTTTTGCGCAGGGCCGCGCTATGTAAGGCTTTTTTAGCCATAAGGATATTGCAGCCTGCGGCGCTAAAAAGCGGCAAACCATAAGAAAAAGGTTGCACAGACGCACGTTTTGGCCGGACTGTTGAATCTACCTCAACAATGAATTGCGTGTCGATGAATCATTTTTAAGCGGATTCTTTTATGAACAGGCTGTTGCTATTCTCAGGTCATCAGAGGTTAACATTGGGAGTCAGAATATGTCTGCAAACGCACTGGTGACGGAATTTCTGCTGGCGGCAGAAGAGGGCAATATCGACGCGCTAAAAGCCTGCCTGGATAATGGCGTGGATATTAACGCCACCAGCCGCCAGAAAAGAACCGCCATTATTATTGCCAGCCTTAAAAAGCATTACGCCTGTGTGGAGTTTTTAATTGCCGCCGGCGCGGATATTGATAAACAGGACCAGACCTGTTTTAACCCCTTCCTGATTAGCTGCCTGACCAATGATTTAACCCTGCTGCGCATTGTCCTTCCGGCGAATCCGGATCTTGACCGCCTGACGCGCTTCGGCGGCGTGGGCATTACGCCTGCCAGTGAAAAAGGGCATGTTGAAATCGTGCGTGAGCTGTTGGAAAAAACCGACATCAACGTCAACCACACCAATTTTGTGGGCTGGACGCCGCTGCTGGAGGCCATTGTGCTAAACGACGGCGGCGCGAAGCAGCAGGAGATTGTGAAGCTGCTGCTGGATCACGGCGCGAACCCGCACATGACCGATAAATACGGAAAAACCCCGCTCGAACTGGCGCGGGAAAAAGGCTTCGATGCGATAGCCGAACTGCTGCTGGCGGCGGGCGCATAACGCATTCGGCCAGCCCTTCCGGCTGGCCATTCATCACAAACGCATTTTAACCGACGTGCATTTTGCGCGACGGCGGCCCCCTTTTATCCTCAAACAGGTGAAAACAATGCCAACCAAAATCGTTATAAAAAAGAATACGTATTTCGATTCGGTTTCCTTAATGTCGGTTTCCACCAAAGCCAATAAATTGCCGGGCGTCGAGCAGGCATTTGTGGCCATGGCGACGGAAATGAACAAAGGCGTATTAAAAAATCTCGGGCTGTTAACGCCGGAATTAGCGGACGCGAAAAACGGCGACCTGATGATCGTCATTAAGGGTGAGGCGGCGAATGACGAAACGCTGGCTGAAATAGAAGCCCTGTTTACTCGCAAAGCGTCCGGCGGCTCGCATGAGGCACGCTACGCCACGGTGGCCAGCGCCAAAACCCACCGTCCTGACGCAAACCTCGCGGTCATTTCAGTGAACGGCACCTTCGCCGCCCGCGAGGCGCGCCAGGCGCTGGACAACGATCTTAACGTGATGCTGTTTTCCGATAACGTCTCGCTCGACGACGAGCTGGCGCTGAAGCAGCTGGCGCATGAGAAGGGGCTGCTGATGATGGGGCCGGACTGCGGCACCGCCATTATCAACGGGGCGGGGCTGTGCTTCGCCAACGCGGTGCGCCGCGGGCCGATTGGGATTGTCGGCGCCTCGGGCACCGGCAGCCAGGAGCTGAGCGTGCGCATTCACGAGTTCGGCGGCGGCGTATCGCAGCTGATCGGCACCGGCGGGCGCGACCTCAGCGAGAAGATCGGCGGCCTGATGATGCTCGACGCCATCGATATGCTGGAGGCGGACGAGGGCACGCGAGTGATTGCCCTGATCTCCAAGCCGCCAGCGCCTGCCGTGGCCGAAAAAGTGCTGGCCCGCGCGCGCGCCTGCCGCAAGCCTGTGGTTGTGTGCTTCCTTGGGCGCAGCGAACCGCCCGCCGACGAAGACGGCCTGCAGTTTGCGCGCGGCACCAAAGAGGCGGCCCTGAAGGCCGTGCTGCTCACCGGCATCAAAAAAGAGTCCCTTGACCTGCATCCGCTCAACTGGCCGCTGGTTGAAGAGGTGCGCGCCCGCCTGACGCCGCAGCAGAAGTACATTCGCGGCCTGTTCTGCGGCGGCACCCTGTGCGACGAAGCGATGTTCGCGGCGCTTGCGAAATTCGACGACGTCTGGAGCAACATCCAGCCCGATCCTGCCAGGCGCCTGAAGGACATCAGCGTCAGCCAGGCCCACACCTTCCTCGACTTTGGTGACGACGACTTCACCAACGGCAAACCGCACCCGATGATCGACCCGACCAACCGCATCAGCCGGCTGCTGCAGGAGGCGCGCGACCCGCAGGTGGGCGTCATCGTGATGGACTTCGTGCTCGGCTTTGGCGCACATGAGGATCCGGTGGGGGTAATGCTCGACGCCATCAAAGAGGCGCAGGCGATCGCACAGGCCGATAACCGTCCGCTGGCGATCCTCGGCTACGTCCTGGGGACCGACCAGGATCCCCAGTCTCTGGCGCAGCAGTGCCAGATGCTGACCGACGCCGGCGTGATCTGGGCCAGCAGCAGCACCAATACCGGATTACTGGCTCGTGAATTTGTCTGCAAAGGGGAGAAAGCATAATGACGACCTTATTTAACCAGCCGCTGAACGTGATTAACGTGGGTATTGCAATGTTCAGCGACGATCTCAAAAAGCAGCACGTCCCCGTCACGCAGCTCGACTGGACGCCGCCGGGGCAGGGCAACATGCAGGTCGTCGGGGCGCTCGACCAGCTGGCAGAGAAACCGCTGGCGGAAAAAATTGCCGCCGCTAACAGGGGCGCGCTTGAGCGCATCATCCAGTCTCATCCGGTGCTGGTGGGCTTCGACCAGGCGATTAACGTTGTGCCTGGGATGACCCGCACCACCATCCTGCACGCCGGTCCGCCCGTCGCCTGGGAAAACATGTGCGGCGCAATGAAGGGCGCGGTTACCGGCGCGCTGGTGTTCGAAGGGCTGGCGACGGATCTGGAGGACGCCGCAAGGCTGGCGGCTTCAGGCGACATCACCTTCTCGCCGTGCCACGAGCACGACTGCGTGGGCTCCATGGCGGGCGTCACCTCCGCGTCGATGTTTATGCACATCGTTGAGAACAAAACCTACGGCAACCGGGCGTTCACCAACCTCAGCGAGCAGATGGCGAAGATCCTGCGCATGGGCGCCAACGACCAGAGCGTTATCGACCGTCTGAACTGGATGCGCGACGTGCTCGGCCCGATGCTGCGCGACGCGATGAAGATTATCGGCGAAATCGACCTGCGCCTGATGCTGGCCCAGGCGCTGCACATGGGTGACGAATGCCACAACCGCAACAACGCGGGCACCACGCTGCTGATCCAGGCGCTGACGCCGGGGCTGATCCAGGCGGGCTATCCGGTGGCGCAGCAGCGCGAGGTGTTTGAGTTTGTCGCCAGCAGCGACTACTTCTCCGGCCCGACGTGGATGGCGATGTGTAAGGCCGCGCTGGATGCCGCCCACGGCATCGAGTACAGCACCGTCGTCACCACCATGGCGCGCAACGGCTACGAGTTCGGCCTGCGCGTTTCCGGCCTGCCGGGACAGTGGTTCACCGGCCCGGCGCAGCAGGTGATTGGGCCCATGTTCGCAGGCTACAGGCCGGAAGACTCCGGTCTGGACATCGGCGACAGCGCCATCACCGAAACCTACGGCATCGGCGGCTTCGCGATGGCGACGGCGCCGGCGATCGTTGCGCTGGTGGGCGGAACGGTGGAGGAAGCCATCGACTTCTCCCGCCAGATGCGCGAAATCACCCTCGGTGAAAACCCGAACGTCACTATTCCGCTGCTGTCGTTTATGGGCATTCCGACCGCCATCGACATCACCAGAGTGGCGGGGAGCGGCATTCTGCCGGTCATCAACACCGCCATTGCCCACAAGGACGCCGGTATCGGCATGATTGGGGCGGGCATTGTGCATCCGCCGTTTAGCTGTTTTGAAAAGGCGCTGTTGACCTTCCGCGATCGCTACTTTTTATAAGGCATGCATCCATGAAAAACATGAAGCTGGAGTGGAAAAGAGGTGACTGGGCGGCATATTTCGGGTTGATGACCAACAACCTGACCAATTTGCTGACCATGATGGGGTTGCTCATTTTTGTCGTCGGCATCCCGAAGGAGATTGTTTATGGACGCATCGCGCCGGCCTTCGGGCTGGCGGTGCTGGTGGCGAGCGTGTGCTACGCGTGGTTTGGCCTGCAGATGGCGCGCGCCACCGGACGAACGGACGTCACCGCGCTGCCGTCCGGCCCGAGCGCACCCTCGATTTTTACCGTGACCTTTCTGGTTCTGATGCCCGTCTACCAGCAAACCGGCGATGCGGATTTCGCGATTCAGATTGGACTGGTGTGGTGCTTCGTGGAGGCGATGATCCTCGCGGGCGGTTCGTTCCTGGGGGAAACCATCCGCAGGATGATCCCGCGCACGGTGCTGCTGTCGTGCCTGTCCGGGCTTGGCCTGCTGCTGCTGGCGATGAACCCGATGCTCCAGGCGTTCGAGGCGCCAACCGTATCGTTCATCGTGCTGCTGCTGATCTTCATTAACTGGTTCGGTAAAAAGCCAATCTTTGCCCGCATCCCGACCGGCCTGCTGCTGCTGATTGCCGGTACGGCATTAGCGTGGATCTCCGGCCTGCAAAGCCCGGATGCCATTAAAGCGTCCATGTCATCCTTCGGCTTTAACCCGCCGGAAGTCCACGTGGACAGCTTTATGCAGGGCCTGCCGCACGCGCTGCCGTACCTGGCGTCCGCCGTACCGCTGGGGCTGGCGAACTATATCTTTGACCTGGAAAACATTGAAAGCGCCCACGCGGCGGGAGATGAGTACCCGACCCGCAAGGTGATGCTGGCAAACGGCCTGGCTTCCATGCTCGGCTGCCTGATGGGCAACCCGTTCCCGGTCACGGTCTATGTGGGTCATCCCGGCTGGAAAGCGATGGGGGCCAGCATCGGCTACACGCTGGCCTCCGGCGTGACCATGTTCATCGTGCCGCTGTTCGGGCTGGGGGCGTTTATGCTCGCCATCATCCCGATGACCGCCATCGTGCCGATTCTGGTGTTTATCGGCGTCGTCACCGCCAACCAGGTGGTGCGGGAAACGCCCAAAGTGGAGGTTCCGGTCATCTTCATCTGCCTGTTCCCGTGGATCGCCAACTGGGCGTTGACCATGATGAACAGCGTGATGGGCGCGGCGGGCACCAGCGCGGCGAAAATCGGCACCGACGTGCTGCACAGTAAAGGGATCTACTACGAGGGGCTGGTGCATCTGGGCAGCGGCGCACCGCTCGCCAGCATGCTGTGGGGCTGCATCGCCATCTTCGCCATTATCAACAAACCGCTGCGCGGGGCCGTTGCCGCTGCCGGTGGCGCGCTGCTGGCGCTGTTTGGCGTGATCCACGCCCCGGTGGTGGGCTTTGCCGAAGGCAGTTCGCTGATGTTTGTGACGGCGTATCTGATGATGGGCGGCATGTTTGTGGTGAAGCATGTGCTGGATATCTCTGTTAATCCCCCTCTCCCTGTGGGAGAGGGCCGGGCTGAGGGCACCAGAACGCACCTTCTAAAGGAAACAAAATGAAAGAGCTTATGGTCGTCGCCATCGGCGGCAACAGCATTATCAAAGATAACGCCAGCCAGTCGGTTGAACATCAGGCGCAGGCGGTAAAGGCGGTGGCAGAGTCGGTGCTGGAGATGCTGGCCTCGGACTATGACATCGTGCTTACCCACGGCAACGGCCCCCAGGTGGGGCTGGATCTCCGCCGCGCTGAAATTGCCCACGAGCGGGAGGGACTGCCGCTCACGCCGCTGGCCAACTGCGTGGCGGATACGCAGGGCGGTATCGGCTACCTGATCCAGCAGGCGCTTAACAACCGCCTGTCTGCGCGCGGTGAGCAAAAAGCGGTCACCGTTGTCACTCAGGTGGAGGTGGATAAAAACGATCCGGGCTTTAGCCACCCGACCAAGCCCATCGGCGCGTTCTTCAGCGAAGCGCAGCGCGATGAACTGCAGCAGGCGCATCCGGACTGGCACTTTGTTGAGGATTCTGGCCGGGGCTATCGTCGCGTGGTGGCGTCGCCGCAGCCGTTACGCATTGTTGAAGCCGATGCCATCAAGACCCTGACGCAAAAAGGCTTTGTGGTAATTGGTGCGGGCGGCGGCGGTATTCCGGTGGTGCGCACTGAGCAGGGCGATTACCAGAGCGTTGACGCGGTAATTGATAAAGATCTCTCCACCGCGCTGCTGGCGCGCGAGATCCGCGCCGACGTACTGGTGATCACCACCGGGGTCGAAAAAGTGTGCATCCACTTTGGCAAGCCGAATCAGCAGGCGCTGGACACGGTGAGCGTGGCGCAGATGACGCGTTACAAAGACGAGGGCCATTTCCCGGCGGGCAGCATGCTGCCCAAAATCGTCGCCTCGCTGGAATTTTTACGCCATGGCGGCAAGCGCGTGATCATCACCTCGCCAGACTGCCTGCCCGCCGCGCTGCGCGGGGAAACCGGTACCCATATTGTTAATGAAGGAAGATAAGATGAGTGAAAATAAAAGCCGCCGCGAGTTTATCAGCCAGAGCGGCAAAATGGTCACCGCCTGTGCGCTGTTTGGCGCGACCGGTTCCGTCGCGTATGCTGCCGATTCCGCAAAACCAACCTGCGAGACGGGCAAACCGATGAACATCACCGCTAAACACTACTACCTGGACAACGTGCTGCTGGAGGCCGGATTTAACGTCGACGGCGGCGTGGCGACGAGCACCCGCACCGAGCTGAAAACGCTGGAGATCAAAGACGGGAAAATTGTCGCCCTGCGGGATAACAAAAGTCACGCGGACGCCACCCTGCCGCACTATGACGCGGGCGGCAAGCTGATGCTCCCGGCGATGCGCGATATGCACATTCACCTGGATAAAACCTTCTACGGCGGCCCGTGGCGTTCGCTCAACCGCCCGGCGGGCACAACCATTCAGGATATGATCCGCCTTGAGCAGAAGCTGCTCCCCGAACTCAAGCCTTATACCCAGGAGCGCGCCGAAAAGCTGATCGATCTGATCCAGTCGAAAGGCTCCACCCTCGCCCGCAGCCACTGCAATATTGAGCCGGTTTCCGGCCTGAAGAACCTGGAAAATTTGCAGGCGGTGCTGGCGCGCCGCAGGCCCGGGTTTGACTGCGAGATCGTGGCGTTTCCGCAGCACGGCCTGCTGCTGTCAAACTCTGAAAAGCTGATGCGCGACGCGATGCAGGCCGGAGCGCACTACGTGGGCGGGCTCGATCCGACGAACGTCGACGGCGCGATGGAGAAATCCCTCGACCTGATGTTCCAGATTGCGCTGGACTACGACAAAGGGGTGGATATTCACCTGCACGAAACCAGCCCGGCGGGCGTGGCGGCGGTAAATTACATGGTGGAAACCGTGGAGAAAACGCCGGAACTGAAGGGCAAGCTGACCATCAGCCACGCCTTCGCGCTGGCGACGCTCAACGAGCAGCAGGTGGACGAGATCGCCACCCGCATGGCGGCGCAGCAGGTGACTATCGCCTCCACCGTGCCGATTGGCACCCTGCACATGCCGCTGAAGCAGCTGCGCGATAAGGGCGTGTTTGTCATGACCGGCACCGACAGCGTGATTGACCACTGGTCGCCGTACGGCCTGGGGGACATGCTGGAGAAAGCCAATCTGTACGCCCAGCTCTACGTTCGCCCGAACGAGCAGACGCTTTCCCGCGCGCTCGGTATCGCCACCGGCGACGTCCTGCCGCTGAACGATAAAGGCGAGCGCGTATGGCCGAAAGCGCAGGACGACGCCAGCTTTGTGCTGGTGGACGCCTCCTGTTCCGCCGAGGCCGTGGCGCGCATTTCTCCGCGCACCGCGACGTTCCATAAGGGCAACCTTGTCTGGGGCGTTGTGGGTTGACGTGCATTTCTACCTCTCCCTGTGGGAGAGAGCTGGGGTGAGGGCATCAGGCCGCACTTTTGCAGGTCGGGTAAGGCGTAGCCGCCACCCGACCTACAGGTGATACCCCGACAGCCGCAGCTCCCGGTCAATCCACTCGACAAACTGCTGGATCTTCCACGCGCGTTCATGCATGTGCGGCATCACCAGATGGTGCGCGTTAATGGCGATCCCCATCTCGTCCGGCAGCACCTGCACCAGCGAACCATCCTTCAGGTGATCGGTTGCCATCATTTTGCTCTCAAGGATAAACCCCAGCCCCATGCGCGCCGCTTCAAAGCTCATATAGGAGCGGTCGAAGCTCAGGCTGAAGTTGAGCCACGGACTGTCGATATTGTGCCAGGCAAACCATTTTTCCCAGTTTACCAGTGTGCTGGTGGACGAGATGAGCGACTGCTGCAGCAGATCGGCGGGCGTACTGAGGGGATGTTTCTCCGCGTAGTCCGGCGAGGCCAGCACCACCAGCGTGTCGTTTTTAATGGTCATCACCCGGTAAGCATCCCAGTCAGGAATGCCGTGGCGGATATCAATGTCGATATTGTCTCTGGCGAACTGCAGGTTTTCATAGGAGCAGGTGAGATTGATGGTGATATCGGGATATTCGGCGCGGAACTTGCCCAGGCGGCGCAACAGCCATGACAGCCCGAAGGTGGGGGAGGAGTGCACGCGAAGCACGGCGTTATCTTTCTCTTTGACGATCCGGTCGGTGGCGCGCCCGATGGCGCTCATCGCCGCCGAGACCTCCCGCAGATATTTTTCTCCCGTCGGGGTGAGCTGAACCCCTTTGCCGCTGCGGATGAACAATTTCTTGCCCATCCACGACTCCAGCGACGCGATCTGATGGCTGACCGCAGACGGGGTGACGTTGAGCTGCTCCGCCGCCTGATGAATGCTCAATGCGTTTGCAACGGCAATGAACGCCTGCAAATTTCTGAGCGAGGGCAACGATAACGTCTGGCGATCCTGCGCGGGCATAGCCTGCTCCTGTCATGTTTAATGATAAAAAACATAACATTGAGAAGACGTGCGGGCAATTTTATGCCGATGTTATTTTTTTGAGCTGTATCGCGAATCAAATTTATCTCAGCAATAAATGAGGTTTATTGAATGGTGTTTCATTCATGAGCCGATATATTGACGTTGAACGCAAAACTAAAACGACTCACGTTGTTCGAATAATGAGGTAAGTTATGTCTCGTATAGAACAAGCTGTCCCCTACATAAATGCTAAAAAAACCAATTACCGCTTCGTTGTGCTGGCATTAATTTTTATTGTTTATGCCATTAACTATGCCGACCGAACAAATATTGGTGCGGTCCTGCCGTTTATCATTGATGAATTTCATATTAATAATTTCGAAGCCGGTGCCATCGCCAGCATGTTCTTTTTGGGATACGCCCTGAGCCAAATTCCGGCGGGCTTTTTTATCGCCAAAAAGGGTATTCGCGGCATGGTGGCGTTGTCGATATTCGGCTTCTCGGCGTTTACCTGGCTGATGGGCACGGCAACCTCGGTGCTTGGGCTGAAGTTTATTCGTCTGGGGCTGGGGTTAACGGAGGGGCCTTGCCCCGTCGGGCTGGCCTCCACCATCAATAACTGGTTTCCACCAAAGGAGAAGGCCACCGCCACCGGCGTCTACATCGCGGCCACCATGTTCGCGCCCATCCTCGTGCCGCCGCTGGCGGTGTGGATCGCCATGACCTGGGGCTGGCGCTGGGTCTTTTTCTCCTTCGCGATCCCCGGCCTGGTCATTGCCGTGGTCTGGTATCTGCTGGTGCGCACCAGGCCGTCCGAGAGCGCATTCGTATCTAAAGCGGAGCTGGAGACCATTACCGCCGGGCAGCAGACGCCGGACGCCAGACGGGAAAATATCGTGATTTCACCGAGGTTTGCGCGTCTCGATCGCCTGATTCGCGTGCGGGAATTAGCCCCGGTGAGCACGGTAAAAGGCCTGTTTACCTCGAAGAATATACTCGGCGACTGTCTGGCCTATTTCATGATGGTGAGCGTGCTGTACGGCCTGCTGACGTGGATCCCGCTCTATCTGGTAAAAGAGAAAGGCTTTACGTTTATGAGCATGGGGCTGGTCGCCAGCATGCCGTGCATCGGCGGCTTTATCGGGGCGATTTTTGGCGGTTACGTATCCGACAAACTGCTCGGTCGCCGGCGTAAGCCGACCATGATGTTTACCGCCATCAGCACCGTTTTAATGATGGTCATTATGCTGAATATTCCGCAAAGCACCGTTGCGGTTTGCGTCGGGCTATTTTTTGTGGGCCTCTGTCTGAATATCGGCTGGCCTGCTTTTACGGCCTACGGCATGGCCGTCGCGGACGGTAAAACCTATCCGATTGCCGCGTCCATTATCAATAGCGGCGGTAATCTCGGCGGATTTGTTTCCCCGATGCTGGCAGGTTATCTGCTGGATAAAACAGGCAGCTTTAATTCTGTGTTTATTTATTTCGGTATTTGCGCGGCCATTGGCTTAATTATGATTATGCTGCTGGAAGAGCCGAAATAAGCCATTAAATCCCTCTTGTCAGAATGGAGTAAATATATGCTACTGAAAGATAAAGTCGCCGTCATTACCGGCGCGGCTTCCGTACGCGGTTTGGGTTTCGCCACGGCTAAAATATATGCTGAGCAGGGCGCGAAGGTGGTGATTATTGATTTAGATGCCGAAGCCAGCCGGGCAGCGGCGGCGAATCTGGGCGATGAACATCTGGGTCTTGCGGCGAACGTCAGCAATGAATTACAGGTTAACGCCGCCATTGAGCAGGTGCTGGGCAAATACGGGCGCATCGATATTCTGGTGAATAACGCCGGCATTACTCAGCCCATCAGGCTGATGGATATTAAGCGCGAAAATTACGATGCGGTGCTGGACGTGAGCCTGCGCGGCACGCTGCTGATGTCCCAGGCGGTAATCCCCACGATGCGCGCCCAGAAGTCGGGCAGCATCGTCTGCATTTCTTCGGTGTCCGCCCAGCGCGGCGGCGGCATCTTTGGCGGCCCCCACTACAGCGCCGCGAAAGCGGGGGTGCTGGGCCTGGCGAAAGCGATGGCCCGCGAGCTGGGGCCGGATAACGTGCGCGTAAACTGCATCACGCCCGGGCTTATCCAGACGGACATCACCGCAGGCAAGCTGAGCGATGAGATGAAAACGTCCATCCTGGCGGGCATTCCGCTTAACCGCCTCGGCGACGCGCAGGATATTGCCCGCGCCGCGCTCTTCCTCGGCAGCGAACTCTCGTCTTACTCCACCGGCATCACGCTCGACGTGAACGGCGGCATGCTGATCCATTAAGGAGACACGATGATGACGGATACCACAGTTCAGCAGGTTGCCGCGGCGGCCTGGCGCATTCGCCGCTACGCGCTGCGCATGGGCGAAGTGCAGGGCCAGGGCTACATCGGGCAGGCGCTGGGCTATGCCGACGTGCTGGCCACCGCGTTTGCCCACGGTATGAACCTCAGGCCGGGCGAGCCGGAGTGGGAGGGTCGTGACCGCTTTCTGCTCTCCCATGGCCACTACGCCATTGCCTGTTATGCCGCGCTGATCGAAGCGGGAATTATTTCGGAAGAGGAACTCGAAACCTACGGTTCGGACGACAGCCGCCTGCCGATGTCCGGCATGGCAACCTACACGCCGGGCATGGAGATCTCCGGCGGTTCGCTGGGGCAGGGGCTAAGCATCGGCGTCGGCATGGCGCTGGGGCTGAAGCACAGGCAGAGCGCGGCATGGGTCGTTAACTCCATGTCGGATGGTGAGCTTGATGAAGGATCAACCTGGGAAGCGGCGATGTCGGCGGCGCACCATGGCCTGTCGAACCTGATCGTGCTGGTGGACATTAACCGCCAGCAGGCCGACGGCAATTCGCACGCGATCCTCGGCTTTGAGCCGCTGGAGGATAAGTGGACCTCGTTCGGCTGGTACGTGCAGCGGGTAAACGGCAACGACGTTCCTGCGCTGGTTGCGGCCTTCGATAACGCTAAGCGCTACCCGGAAAACCAGCCGCGCGTCATTTTGTGCGACACCCTGATGGGCAAGGGCGTGCCGTTCCTCGAACAGCGTGACAAAAACCATTTTATTCGCGTGGATGCTGACGAGTGGCAAAAGGCACTCGCCGTGCTGGATGCCAACAAACCTGAAGGAGTGCTGTAATGAGCCAGACTACGGAGAAAAAACCGCGTTTAACCACGTCGGCCATGATTGCCTCTATCGCGGAAGAAGGCCAGGAGACGCGCGCCGCGCCGTTTGGCCACGCGCTGGTAAAGCTGGCGGAACAGCGCCCGGAGGTGGTCGGCATGACGGCGGATCTGTCCAAATACACCGATCTGCATATCTTTGCCCAGGCCTACCCAAATCGATTCTTCCAGATGGGTATGGCAGAGCAGCTGCTGATGGGGGCGGCGGGCGGCATGGCGAAAGAGGGCTTTATTCCTTTTGCCACCACCTACGCCGTCTTCGCCACCCGCCGCGCCTACGACTTTATCCATCAGGTGATTGCCGAAGAGCACCTCAACGTGAAGATCTGCGCGGCGCTGCCGGGGCTGACCACCGGCTACGGCCCGAGCCATCAGGCGACGGAAGATATTGCGATTATGCGCGGTATTCCGGGGATGACGATTCTCGATCCCTGTGACGCGATAGACACCGAGCAGGCGGTGCCGGCGATGGCGGCGCACGATGGCCCGGTCTATATGCGCCTGCTGCGCGGTAAGGTGCCGGTGGTGCTGGATCGGTACGACTACCAGTTTAAAATAGGTAAAGCCGCGCTGCTGGAAGAGGGGAGCGATGCCCTGATCATCGCCTCAGGGCTGATGACCATGCGCGCGCTGGAGGCGGCGAAGCAGCTGCGTAAGGATAACGTCAGCGTGGCGGTACTGCACTCGCCCACGATTAAGCCGCTGGATGAAGAGACCATTCTGGCACAGGCCGCGAAGCCGGGACGGCTGGTGATAGTGGCGGAAAACCACAGCAGCGTTGGCGGGCTGTGTGAGGCCGTCGCGTCGCTGTTAATGCGCAACCGCGTAAACGTGGATTTCGATACCGTCGCGCTGCCGGACGCGTTCCTTGATGCGGGGGCGCTGCCAACCCTGCACGACCGCTACGGGATCTCAACCGCCGCTATGGTGGAGAAAATCCGACGCAGGCTTTGATTTATCAGACGGATGCGTTGTCAACGGGCGAGGGGGGTTTTACCCTCGCCCCAGTTGCGATAAAGGAGTCCGTCATGGCACAGAACATTTACGACAATCCGGCATTTTTCGAAGGCTACGCTCAGCTGCCGCGCTCGGTGCAGGGTCTGGACGGCGCGCCGGAGTGGCCCGCGCTGAAAAACATGCTGCCGGATTTACACGGCAAATCGGTCATCGATCTCGGCTGTGGCTACGGCTGGTTCTGCCGCGCGGCGCGTGAGCTGGGTGCTTCTGCGGTAACCGGCGTTGATATCTCCGAAAAGATGCTCGCCCGCGCTGCCGGGCTGACCCACGATGGCGGGATTGTTTATCAGCGTAGCGATCTGGAATCGCTGACGCTCAACGAAAACAGCTTCGATCTGGTCTATAGCTCTCTGGCGCTGCACTATCTGCCGGAGCTGGACACCCTCTTTGCTAAGGTTCAGGGCGCGCTCAAGCCCGGCGGCAGTCTGGTCTTCTCCATGGAGCACCCGATTTATACCTGCGCCACCCGTCAGGGCTGGCTGACCGACGACAGCGGCGAGCGCTTCTGGGGCGTGAACCACTATCAGGACGAGGGCCGGCGCGTCAGCAACTGGCTTGCAGACGGGGTTATTAAGTATCACCGCACGCTGGGCACCACGCTTAACGCGCTGATTAAGGCGGGATTAACGATAGGCGAAGTCAACGAGTGGGGGCCAACGCAGGCGCAAATTGAGGCCTGGCCCGCGCTGGCTGAAGAGGCTGAACGTCCGATGCTGGTGCTGATCTCCGCCCGTAAGGCTCAGTAACCCACCTTATACACCCGCCCGGTCTGCACCCCTTCCACGCTGCGGCGGTAGGCCTGCGCCACGCTCGCGGCGGGGATGCTTTCAAAGCCCGGGAAGAATCCGTCATACGCTTCGGCGGATTCGGTCAGCACCGTCGGGCTTATCAGGTTGATGCGGATCCCGCGCGGCAGTTCGCAGGCGGCGGCGCGCACAAACCCTTCCAGGGCAGCGTTTACCGTGGCGGCATTAACCCCCTGGGCAATCGGCTCGTCCGCCACAATCCCGCTAATCAGCGTGATCGAGCCGCCCTCGTTCAGATAATGCTGTCCGGTCAGCGCCAGGCGAACCTGCCCCAGCAGCTTATCCTGCAATCCCTGACTGAAATCGCTGTCCTTCATGGTCGCGAGCGGGCCGAAGTGCACCCCTCCGCTGGCGGAGACGATGGCGTCCACCGGGCCGATCCTGTCGAACAGCGCCTGCACGCTCTCCTGAGAGGTGATATCCACCTGATGCTCGCCCTGCGTGCGGCCCACGCGGATCGTCTCGTGGCGAAGGCTTAACGCTTCCGTTACGGCACGACCTACGGTACCGCTGGCTCCAATAATGACGATTTTCATAGCAGACTCCTTTTGGATGTGAGCCTTCATTCTTTACTAAATAAAAAGTCAGATAAACTGGGCTAAAGTTAGATGATTGCTAACCAGAGGTTTGGAATATGGATAAGCTTCGCGGCATGGAGACGTTTATCGCGGTGGTGGAAAGCGGCAGCTTCACCGGCGCGGCGGCACGGCTGGAGGTGTCGGCGGTGATGGTCGGGAAGTACATTGCGCAGCTGGAAGCGCAGCTCGGCACGCGGCTGCTGGAGCGTAATACCCGCCGCCAGAGCCTGACGGATGCCGGGCGCGTCTATTTTGAAGAGGCAAGGCGGGTGCTGGAGCAGGTCTCGGCTGCCGAAAGCGCCGTGGAGCGGCTGCGCGCCACGCCTGCCGGTACCCTGCGCGTTACGGCGCCCACGTCGTTTGGCGGCTGCGTTATCGCGCCCCTGACCGCCTCGTTTCTGCAGCGTTACCCGGCGGTGCGCATCGAGCTGGATCTCACCAACCGGATGGTGGATCTGGTGGAAGAAGGGGTCGATCTGGCCATTCGCATTGGGGACATTCGCAATGACGATCTGGTGGCGAAATACCTGTGCCCCTACAGCATGGTGATTTGCGCGTCGCCAGACTATCTGGCGCGTCACGGTACGCCGCAAACGCCTGCCGATCTGGTGGATCATCTCTGCCTTTCCCACACGGTATGGACCGCGCGCAATGAATGGCGGCTGCCGGGCGTGGAAGGGGAGGTGCGCTGGAAGCGCGATGCCGTCTTAAGGTGCAACGACGGCTACGGCTTACGCATGGCGGCGCGCGCTGGGGCGGGGCTACTGCTGCAACCGGAGGTGCTGGTGGCGGAGGAGCTGGCAAGCGGCAGGCTGGTTCGGGTGATGGAGCCGTTTACGCCCGCGCCGAGGCCGGTGCATTTACTGTGGCGTCAGGATTTGCGTCCCCTTCCGAAGCTAACGGAATTTATTGCTCATATTCTGCTAAGATTGGGCACAATATAAAAAAAGAAGGTAATCAAAGCATGTCTGCAAACAAACTCGCCAGCAGCGCGCAGGGCCTGCAATCCTCTGCCATCCGTGAATTATTAAAGCATAGCAAAATGGCGGGCGTGATTTCGCTCGGTGGCGGTATTCCCAATCCCGATCTGTTCGATCGCGAAGGGCTGAAAATCGCCGCGGATGCTGTGTTATCCCAGCATTTTGGCGAGGCGTTCCAGTATGGCCTGACGGAAGGCGTACCGGGGCTGCGCGAAGAAATTCAGCGCATCTGCGAGGGGCGCGGCATTGCCTGTAAAGCCGATGACGTGGTCATTACGTCCGGCTCACAGCAGTCCCTTGACGTGCTGGCGCGTGCGTTAATTAACCCAGGCGATACCGTTGTCGTCGAGCGTCCAACCTATCTCGCCGCGCTGCAGGTCTTTGGCCTGGCGCAGGCGAATTTTGAATCCGTTGGTACCGACGGCGACGGCATGAAGGTGGACGAGCTCGAAGCGCTGGTGGCGGGCAAAACCATCAAAGCGGTTTATATCGTACCCACCTTCGGTAACCCTGGCGGGGTGACGCTCTCCGAAGCGCGGCGCAAGCAGCTGGTTGAATTATCGAAGCGCTATGATTTTGTGATTATTGAAGACGATCCCTACAGCGAAATTAATTACACCGACAACGTGTTCCGCCCGCTGATTGCCCATGCGAAAGATATCGGCAATGAAGATAACGTGGTGTACACCTCGACCTTCTCGAAAATCCTTGCCCCGGGTACCCGCGTGGGCTGGGTGCTGGTGCCGGAGTGGCTGAAGCGCGCGGTGGTGAACCTCAAGCAAACCACCGATCTGCACACCAGCACGCTGTCGCAGCTGATGACGTACGAGTACCTGAAAACCGGTCGTCTGGCGGGACAGATTCAGACGATCCGCGAGGCCTATCGCCAGAAGTACCAGACCTTTGCCGGCGAACTGGAGGCGGAGCTGGGCGATGTGATGACGTTCCACAAGCCGAAAGGCGGCATGTTCCTGTGGGCGAAAATGAACAACGGTATGAATACGACGAAATGGCTGGAAACAACCCTGAGCAACGGGGTGGTGTTCGTGCCGGGTGAGTTCTTCTACTGCAACGAGCCGGATCGCGCGACGCTGCGTATGTCGTTTGTCACGCCAACGGATGAACAGCTGAAGGAAGCGGTTCGACGTTTGAAAAAATCGCTGTAACAGAATGCGCATAGCGGCATCTGCCGCTATGCGCGGTTCGCCTGCTGGATGAACTTATTGCGTTGCGTGGGCAAGCGCGCGGTCAGAGGGATCGCCGCCAGTCGCCCGCGTGACTTCATGAATGCTACAAATTTTCCCCTCGCGCAGTGCGGCAAACATATACACCTCTAGCTCCGCCTGGCGACCTTCTGGATACGTCACGGCTACCCTGTGCCGGTCTGCCACACATTCGTCATGGCAGCATAACGCTTCAACGGTGAATGTAATTTCGCGGATCTGCGTCCGGACATGATTCAGATGCTGTACAAAACCCTGATAATCAAGTGAGTGGCCGTCCGTAATCTGCTGGTAATCGGGCGTAAAAACCTCTGCCGGATCGATATCGCCGTTGAATAAACCGGTTAACAGGCTGGCCATTTTCTCGCGCTGCGCGGTGTTGTCTGACTGATTAAGCAGGGACGTGATGATAGTCATAGCGGCTCCTCGTGACGTTGAACCGTTATTATCCTTGACAGCGGATGACGCAGTTTCTGTAATAAGCCTAACAATAACGATTTTCGGTCAACTTCATGCTCACTACCGAGAGGCTGGTTCATCCCGGTGCATACCACACCCCGTGGCACAGCCATTTCGCCGGGCAGCTCTGGCGCATCGAAACAGGGCTGCTGGTGATTGAGACGCCGCGGGGACGTTCGGTGGTACCCGCAAAACATATCGGCTGGATCCCGCCAGGCCAGCAACATGCTGCCTTTTCACAAAGCGCGGTTGAAGGCTGCGCTATCTATATGGATCCCGCCATCTGCGCTGTGCTCCCCGAAGCGCCAGCGCTGTTTGAGTGCGACGATCTCACCAGCGCGCTTTTTTTGCGCTTATATTCGGCGGACAAGGCATACGATCCGCGCAAGCTCACGCTGCTGCTGGCGGAACTGGCCGTGGCGCCACAGGTTGCTTTTCGCCTGCCCGTGCCGGCCGATCCGCGGCTGCAAAAGGTGGTGAGGCATCTGCTGCAGGCCGTCGATGATAACCAGACGGTTGAGAGCCATGCCAGCCATGCCGGGATGAGCGTTCGTACCTTCAGCCGTCGGTTTAACGCGCAGACGGGGATGAACTTCGTTAACTGGCGGCAGCTGGCGCGCGTCATGCAGGCGATGGAGTGGCTGGCGGCGGGAAAGCCGGTTGGCTGGATTGCGCTATCGTGCGGATACAGCAGCGTCAGCGCATTTATAGAGGTTTTCAGAACGTGGACCGGTAAAACGCCGGGGCAGTGGCTGGTCAGTGATGATGCTGCACGAAGGTAATGCGCGTTACCGGCTCAGGCAACGTCCGGCTTGCCGGATTTTCGCTTTGCCATAACTTCCGCAACGGTTTTTATCCGGCTCAACTCCTCCTGCGTGCGGGAGTTAGATTGCGCTTCCCAGATATCTACGTTCAGCTGTAAGTTCAGCCAAAATTCAATAGTGGTGCCAAAGGCCTTTGCCAGCTTGATCGCCATATCGGCAGTAAGCTTGCGATTGTTATTGACCAAGGCGCTTACGGTATTGCGGTGTACATTTAGCATCTCTGCCAGATCGTTGATTTTCAGATTGAGTGGTTCAAGATACTCATACTGCAACACCTCGCCCGGCGTGGTGGGTTTGCGGAGTGCCTGCTGAAGTGTCATAGGTGATGCCTCACTTGTGTTGCGTGTACTTGTGTGGAGAGAGATAGAGATCTTCTGCTTTTCCCTCTGACCAGCGAAATACAAGCCTGTATTGTCTGTTTACCCGGATAGAGGAATATCCCTTCAACGGGGGATTCAACGCTTCGTACATATTGCCCGGTGGCGATCGTAAATCCAGGTGCGACTTAGCCGCATTGATGATATCGAGCTTTCTTGCAAGTGCTGTTTCCAGATTCAAAGGAATCACATTGCTCGATCTCCCGTAAAGAAAAAAAGTCCTCAAGCCATTGATCCCGAAAATGATTAATCATAATGCCTATAAGCTCCAGTCCATGAAGCTGAGTGAATAGTAATGCACTCCTGCACTGTGCACAAGTGCATTTTCGTTATCGACAATATTATCAGGAGGAGGATTGAAGTGAAGCGAAAGGCGCCGCTAAATGTTGTTTCTTCGAGGCAGATTCCAGAAAAGACGTAGAGTGGCCGGGGTGCGGCCTGATGCCCTCACCCCGGCCCTCTCCCACAGGGAGAGGGAGAAAAGACGCCTCTTGTTGCCGCACTTAATAATGACGCTTTATAAAATTAGGAATTTATTAAGGTCTATTTTATCTACATTACGGATGAAGTGGCGTATGGTATTTATTATTAAAAAAGGATTATGAAGGTGTGTATGGATACCGTCGAGGAACTTGGTGGAACATATTTCTATAAAGGAATTTGCAACATATCGGCTGGTGAGCTTTTTTTTTGGATTTTTTTAGATAAAATTGAAGAGCAGTTTGGTGGCATAGAGGATGCACTAACGATGAGTTGTATCATTTTAGGATTGCCGATATTAAAGACCAGAAATAAGCCCTACGGAACGACAGCAGGGACTTCTATAGCATCAAAATATTTACGTCACTATCTCAACGTTGAGTTACCGGTAAGACTACCGACGTTAACTGAAGCGAGCATCACTACTTTAAAACCTAAGTATGTGACAAATTTGGGAGCCTTTGTCGGGAGGGGACTGCCAGTGATTGGCTGGACATTAATAGCCAGCGATTTGGCTCAAATATGCTATAAAACTTTAAAAATGTATAACACAATCGCTCACAAGAAAGATCGTATATGGTGACTGACCAAGAAGTTTTGGCTTTTTTTCAGAATGAATTGCCCGTAATGGGGACATTTACCGGCAAGCTCATACCCTTACAGTTGGATGATATATTGCAAGAATATGCAGAGGATGATGATTTAGTCTTCTGTATGGATAAATACAGCGTGCGATTCAATGTTGATATAACGTTGATGAATTACAATGCCTATTACCCATGGTTTCACACCTGGTTTTTCCGAAAATGGTTTACTGACAAACCTGTAGAACAAATTTCTAAACCTTTAACGGTAAGGATGTTCGCCGAATCTGCGAAAGCGGGAAGGTGGTTATATGATTAATAAGGAGAATAATGATGGCCGTACCCGTCCATTTATGGCTAAAAGATGATGCAGGGAATCTGATTCGGGGATCATCTGATGTAGCCGATCGAGAGGGAAGTATTGAATTACGAGGTTTGACACATAATTTGAGTATCCCGGTTGATGGGACAACAGGAAGACTCACAGGAACACGTCAGCACGCTCCCTTCCTGTTTGAAAAAGAAATTGATAGTGCATCTCCCTATCTTTATCGTGCTGTTGCAACAGGGCAAACGCTCACATCTACAGAGATAAAGTGGTACCACATTAATGATGCAGGGCAGGAAGTTGAATACTTCAATATTTTACTGGAAGGTGTAAAGGTGGTCTCTATTACGCCCATTATGCACGATACGCGTAACTGTCCGGGAACAGGGCACATGGAAAGCATCCAACTGCGCTACGAGAAAATCACATGGCGTTATGTTGATGGAAATATTCAATACTCTGATGCCTGGAATGAGCGAGCAACGGTTTGAGGTGTAGCAAACTGCCTCCGCTCTGTAAATAGAAAGGAGGCATGCCCCGTTCTTCCTGCAAAAATCACCGCTCTCTCAGCGCCTCCTTCGCCCGGTTAAACGGCTTAATCAGATAGTCCAGCACCGTTTTCTCCCCGGTCTTAATATCTACCGTCGCGATCATCCCCGGCACAATCGAGAAGTGCCTGCCGGCCTTGTTCACCAGATAATCCTGGCTGGTACGAATAAACACCCGATAATAAAACACCTCCGGCTTGGCTTCGTCCTGAATGGTGTCCGGCGAAATGGTCTCCACCACCCCGTGCAGCCCGCCGTAAATGGCGTAATCGTAGGCGGTGATCTTCACCAGCGCCTCCTGATTAGGATGGATAAAGGCGATATCGCGCGGCGAAAGGCGGGTTTCAATCAGCAGGTGATCGTCCACCGGCACAATCTCCATCAGCTCGCCGTTAGGCGGGATTACGCCGCCGATGGTGGTAACTTTGATGTTTTTCACGATCCCGCGCACCGGGGATTTCACCGTCAGGCGGGTGACGGAATCCTCGCGGCCTTTCAGGATCGCCGACACCATATCCACCTCGGCGTTGGCCTTCGACAGCGCTTCCCGGGCCTGCACGTAATACTGGGAACGCACGTCGGTGAGCTTCAGCTCCAGGTCGCTTTTCTGGCGCTGCAGGCGCAGCACTTCCACGTGGCTGGCAGCCCCGGTTTTCACCAGCCGCTGGGTGATTGCCAGTTCCTTATTGGCGAGCGCCAGGGCGGAGCGCAACTCACGCTGCGTGTCCTCCAGCTGCGCGCGCCGCGAGTTGTAGAGCCGCGTTTCGGCGGCGGTCAGGTCGGTCCATTTCTCCAGCGAAGGCGGGAACTTCAGCGGCAGATCGTTCACCTCAGCGTACAGACGGGCGCTGGAGGCCAGCGACGCGCGGTAGCGCGCCGCGCTTTCGCCAACGTTGGATTCCGAGCGGGTTGGATCAAGCCGCGCCAGCACCTGTCCGGCCTGCACCTGATCGCCTTCGTGCACGTTCAGCTCGGTGAGGATCCCCCCGTCCAGGGACTGCAGCACCTGCTCGCGCGAGCTGGGGATCACTTTACCGGTCCCGGTTGAGACTTCGTCCAGCACCCCGAACCACGCCCAGACGCCCAGCACCACAAACATCAGCAGGGAGAAAAAAACAATGCGCCGGGCGCCCGTATACCCGCTTTCGGAGTCGAGCGCGTTATCCAGATCGTCCACCGCGGCAACGTCACGCTGACTGATTTTCATTTTTCCACTCCCGTCCGGTTGCCTGCTGCTGTTGCTGCATTCGGCTGTTGTTCAGCGCCTGCGCTTTTGGCGCATCCATCACCAGCATCCCGTCTTTGAGCACGACCACGCGCTCTACCAGATCCAGCACCGGCACGCGGTGGGTTGCAACCACCAGCGTGCGGTTGCCGAGCCAGGCTCCGAGACGCTGAATAAACTCCCGCTCGGTGTGTTCATCCAGGGAGGCTGTCGGTTCATCCATCAGCACGATATTCGGATCGCGCAGCAGCATTCGCGCCAGCAGAATGGACTGCCGCTGCCCGCCGGACAGCCCCACGCCGTTCTCCATAATCGGGTAATCCAGCCCCTTCGGCAGCTTCTGCACAAAGCTGGCCGCGCCGCACATCTCCAGCACCTCGAAGATCTCTTCATCGGTGGCGCGCGGCATCCCGAGCGTGATGTTCTCGCGCAGGGTGCCGTAAAACAGCCGCGCGTTCTGGGTCATAAAGCCGACGTTTCGCCGCACGTCCGCCACGTCCAGATGCGGCAGGCTGAGGTTATCCAGCCGCAGCTCGCCGCCGGCCAGATCCATGCCGCCCGCCATCGCCTGGAGCAGGGTGGATTTGCCCGCGCCGTTACGCCCGAGGATCGCCACTTTCTCGCCCGGCCTGATCTCCAGGCGGTTAATGCGCAGCGCCATACGCGGATCTTCAGGGTGATAGCGGAACTGCGCCTGCTCGAAAAGATAGTGGCCGCGCAGCACGTCCTGACGGATCGGCGTCTCTTCGCGCTGGTTCTCCGTCGGCAGCTGCATAATGCTATCCAGCCCCTCTTTGGCAGCCTTGACCTGCTGCCAGCGGGCCAGCACGCCGCACAGCGTCGCCATCGGGGCGATCATTCGCGAGGCCAGCATCGAGGCGGCCACCACCGAACCGGTGGTTAAGGTCCCGTCGATGACCATCGGGGCACCTACCACGATCACCCCGGCGTAGACCAGGCTCTGAATCGTCATCCCCCAGCTGATCAGGTTCTGCGTCAGCTCGCGGGTGCGCAGGCCGGATTCCGCGGTGATCTGGATATAGCTGTTCCACTGCTGCAAAAAGCGGTTTTCCGCCTGCATCAGCTTGATGTCCTCCAGCCCCTGCACGCTCTCCACCAGCACCGCGTTGCGCAGGGTCGATTCATGCGCCGACTGCTTCGCCAGCTCCGCCAGCTTCTTCTGCAGCAGCAGGCCGGGCAGGACCATGATCACCGCCGCCACCGGGGCGATCCACGCCAGCTGCGGCGCGATGATCGCAAGCACAATCACAAACAGGATAAAGAACGGCAGATCGACGATGGTGGAAATTGTGGAGGAGGTGACCATCTCGCGGATCTGCTCCAGCTCGCGCAGCTGGGAGATAAAGCTGCCGGTGGATCGCGGAATGGCGCTGTGGCGCAGCCGTAGCGCATGGCCGAACACGCGATCCGACACGCGCAGATCCGAGCGTTTGCCCAGCAGATCCATAATGTGCCCGCGCGCGACGCGCAGCACAAAGCCGAACAGCGTGGCGATCAGCACCCCGATGGTCAGCACGTAGAGCGTCGGGTAGGACTGGGCGGGGATCACCCGGTCATACACCTGCATGGAAAACACAATTCCCGAAAGGGAAAGCACGTTGATAAACAGCGCAGCCAGCATTACCCAGCTGTAGGGACGCAGGTCGCGCATCACCAGCCGGTAGAGCCAGTCCGGGCGGTATTTTGAGATGTAGGCATCCACGCGGCTGTCCTTCAGCGCCGCCAGCGGCCGCAGGGCAATAACGTGGCGGATGGCGGGCAGCATCGCGCTCATCGACAGGCGGTTGGTGTGCATTTCGTCGTCGAAGAAGCTGACCTCAAGCGTGTCTTCGCCGTCGAAATTGTCGATCACGCCGATCTTTCCGTCGCTCAGCTCCACCACCACCGGCAGCCGCCAGCTGTTAATAGACTGCTGATCGGCCGTCAGCAGCTGAAACGTCAGCCCGGCTTCGCGGGCGAGCTGGGTCAGCGCGGGGACCATCGGTTTGCCCTTCAGCCACGGCGCGCCCGCGATCAGCGAGCCCGGCGAGCAGGCAACGCGATAGCGTGTCGCCACGTAGCCAAACGCCTGCGCCCACTGCTCCAGCGCCTCATCCGTCATGTTTTCACCCTGCGGGATATCGCGTTGCTTCATGGCTGGATCTCCACGGTCTGGATGGTGCGGTTTTCAAGATCGAACGCGTGACGCAGACGCCCGGTCTGGTAGAGGCAGTTCAGCTGAAGCTGATGCAGCTGTCCGGCGGTTTGCTGCTGGGTGAAGCGCGCCTGATAAACCTCCTGCTCGGCGTTAAGCACGTCGAGCAGGGGACGGGAGCCGAGATCGAGATACTGCTGCTGATACAGCTCGCGGGTGCGGGCGCTGAGCGCTTCCTGACGTCCCTGGATCTGTAACGTGCTCATCAGGCTCATCACCTGGCTGCGCGCCTCAAGCAGCTTTTGCCGCACGTCGAGACGCGTGCGCTGGATGGCGGATTGGGCCGATTCAACCGCGTGTCCGGCAGCGTTGCGCCGGGCGGTGAGGCCGCCGCCCTGATAGAGCGGCATCTGCACTTTTACCCACGCGGAGTACTGGGTGCGGTCCCGCGTTTCGTTGCCGGAGTAGCGGTCGTTAAGATAGTGGCGGACTTCCGGCTCCAGCGAGACGGTAGGGGTCATCTGCGCGTTGGCATAGTCGAGATTGGCCTGCGCGACGTTGGCCTGCGCCCAGGCCGCTAAAACCGAGGGCACCAGGCGATCGTCCGGCTCGGCGATATCGCAGCTGCGGGCCAGGCTTTGCGGAAATTCATTGCTGACCGCGTTCAGGCTGTCCCAGCCCAGCATGCTCATCAGCGTGGCGCGAGAGCTGTCGAGGCTGGCCTGATACTGCATCAGCTGCGCGCGCGCGCCTTCGATACGGGCATCGGTCTGCACGACGTCCGAGAGCGACGTGGCCCCTTCGTCATTGCGCAGCTTCGTCAGCGAGCCGATGGAGGTCAGGGCATCCAGCTGCTCTTTGGCGGTACCCACCATCTGCTGCCAGGTCTGAACCTGCACCATGGCGATGGCGGTATCGTGGGCGATGGTGTCGATGCTCACCAGCACGTTGGCCTGCTGCTGGGCGACGCCCGCGTTTTCGGCGCGCACCTGGCTTGCGACTTTGCCGAAGTCGTAGAGCATTTGCGAAAGGGAAAGCACCAGCGACGGGGTAAAGCCGTTGTCGTCACCGTCGTGGGTATAGCCGTTATCCATGCCGGCGTTAATCTGCGGATAGTATTTCGATTTAGCGACGTCCACGTTTTCGCTCTGTTGATAGAGTTTGCCGACGGCTTCACTGATGGCAGGATGCCAGCTCACGGCGCGGTTAACGGCGTCGTCCAGCCGTAGCGTGCCGGGGGCGGCTTTGCTGGCAACGGGCGCCACGCGGCCATTTAACGAGGGGAGTTCCTGCGTTTCGCTTAATTGTCCGGTATTAATCATCGCCGCAGGATTTGCCGCGATAGCGGGCACAGATATCAGGCAGCACGAGAGCCACCAGTAAGGCATCTTCTTTCCCATGTCTTGTCCCTAATAAAAGAGTACTGCTTTATTGTTTATGCCCGGGCGCTGCGCGCCCGGGTCATTTACTGCACGTGCTATCAGGTAATGATGTGTTGTTGGTTAACAAGCTCGTCGTAGGTGGTCTGAACGTTATCAAGCGTAACGAGCGTAGATTTAGTGTAGGCGGCTCCCGTGCCGTCACGGTCGATGGAGATCACAGTATTGCCACCGCTTTGTGAAACAGAGACATAGCTCCCAAGCGTCGACGCGCTACCGTTCCAGCCCACCAGCAGATCGCCAATGTCGATCTTGTCTCCCTGCGCCAGGGAGAAGTTCGTCCAGTGGTCGCCGCCGGCGCTGGTGATGTTGCCCCCCGTCGCGTTACCCGCCGTATTGTTCAACACCTGATAAATCAGCGTGTCGCCGTAGGCCGTGCCGCTAATCAGATCGTTATGCTCCGAACTGACAAATTTCGGCGCCATGTTGATGGTCAGCGACGCGGTATCTTTGGTGCCGTTGGCGTCGGTCAGGGTGTAGTTAAAGACCTCCTTGCTGGTGATGGACGAGAACGATACCCCCGGGTTGAGCGTGTAGGTGTAACTGCCGTCGGCAGCAATCGCCAGCGTGCCGTAGTGGCCCGTGATGTTGACCTGCGTGCTGCCGCTGTACGGATCGAGCGTTGTGGTCACGCCGTCGTAGCCGGTAATGCTCACGCGGGTATCCACCGAGTGCAGCTGGTCCATCGCGCCCGCGGAGCCGGTACCGTCAAAGATATTGCCGTCAACGGTGTGGGTGCCCGTGGCGTCGAACTGCGACAGCGAATAGCTGGTGCCGGTCACGCTTGGGGTGATGGTGATATTTCCTGCCGCCAGCGGCCCCATTTTGCCGGTGTAGTTCAGGGTATAGGTTCCCGCTTCCAGGTCGAGACCCGTCAGGTTGATGGTGGCCCTTCCGCCCAGCAGCAGCCCGCCGTTGAACGAGCTGTTTCGGATGGTGGTGGTGCCGTTGGTCAGCGTCCAGTCAACCGTTAATCCGCCAAGCGACAGCAGCGAGGCAACGTTAAACGTCAGAACCACGTTGTGCAGCGCGGTATTGGCATCCACCACGAAGGTACCGGTGCCGCTGCCCTGCGTTGAGGAGAGCAGCGCGGCGTTCCAGCTCGCCGACCCGACCGTGGTATCCGAGTACGCGGCGGTGCGGTGCACCGAGTTCACGTCCATCACCGAGCTGACATCGTTCACCGCGTCCATTGGGCGCGCGGTTGGGGTGATGTTCAGCGATGCCGTGTCTTTCGAACCGTCAGGCGCGGTGATGGTGTAGACGAAGGTATCCGGCGTGCTGATTTGGTCAGCGCCGACGCCGCTCTTCAGGGTATAGGTGTACTCCCCGGCGGCGTTGATGCTCAGCGTACCGTACTCGCCGGTGATTTGCGTCAGGCCGCTGCCGTTCACCGCCACGCCGTTAACCTGCGTGACCAGGGTGCCTGCTGGCGCAACATCATCCGACAGCACGTCCCCGGTAGTGGTCTCGCTCACGCTTGCCACGCTGTAGACATGATCCTGCAGCACGTTGAGCGTGTAGGCCGTCAGCGCGGTGATCCCCGCCGCCGTATTCAGCAGGAACAGGTACTCGCCCGCCGGCAGATTCAGCGTCAGCTGCGGTGAGGTCCCGCCCAGCAGCGGCGCGCGCAGCCAGCCCGGTTCAACGCGCATCTGCTCGAAGGTCTGCGTCGCATTGTTGAACTTATAGATGTAGAGGTCGAACACCGAGGCCAGCGCCACGCCGCCAACGGACGCCTGAACGGTCATGGTGCGGGTGGTGCCTTCCTCGACGGTGTAGATGATCGGGTTAGCCAGATCGTCCAGCAGGTTCAGCCCGAGCGTATTGCCAAGGTTGATGCCCACCAGGGTAAAGCCGCCCTGAGAAGACGCGCCGTTGTTGATGGCCTCGACGGTGGTATCGAAGGTCAGCGAGGCGGTATCGTCCACGGCCACGATGCTGCTGCTGGTGGTTCCGTCGCCCAGGGAGAGCACCAGATTTGCCGAGGCGCTGGTGCCGTTATGGGTGATGGTGTAGGTGAAGTTCTCCGTGCGGCCAATGACCGCGGCGCTGGTGTTGGTCAGGTTGTAGGTATAGCTGCCGTTCAGGTTGATGGTCAGCGTACCGTACTGCCCCTGAATCACCGTGCCGTCAGCCGTGACGCTGGTGGTGGTGCCCTGGGCGTTGGTGACCGCGGTGACGGTGGTGCCCGCCGGGGCATTGTCGCTGCCTGCGGTCGGATCCACGTCGGTGATCACGTTACCGGCAAGGCTGGTATCGCCGGACACGGTGCCCGCGCTGGTCTCCTTCACCGCCACGTCAAGGCTGGTGTAGGAGCCGGTTGCCAGCAGGTTGGTGTTATAGCTCAGAACGCGATACTGGCCGTTCGCCAGCCCGGCCAGGTTCAGCGATACGCCAGTGGCGCCGAGGGTCAGCAGGTCAGCGAACTGCGGCTGCCCGGTATCGACCACGGTGGTCCAGGTATTGTTGGCGGCGTCGAAGCGCTGCACCACCAGCTCAAGGGTATTGAGCAGGGAGAGCACGGCACCCGTGGCGTTGGCGTTCACGGCAATGTCCGCGCTGCCGCCGCTGCCAACGGTGAAACCAACCTGCGCGGTGTCGTTGCCGAGCAGCGTCAGCACGTTACCCACCGCACCCACCAGCAGGAAACCGTAGTCGCTGTACTGCGAATTGGTCACCGTGGCGGTGGTGGTGAGCGCCAGCTCTTCGACGTTGGTGCTGGCCGACAGCGGCACGACCGGCGCCAGGGCTGAGCCCGGCAGCGAGACGTTGCCTGCCGGATCGGTAGCGGTGATCTGCAGCGTCTGACCTTCCGTCTGTTTATTGAGGAAGGTGTAGCTCCAGGTACCGTTGCTGTCCGCCGTGGCGGTGACCGTTGAATTGTCCGCCAGGCGGATGGTGACGGTGCTGCCCGCTTCGGCGCTGCCGGTCAGGACGCTGCCGTCCGCGTTGAAGGTCCCGGTCGGGGCCGCTGGCGCAGTGAGATCGACAATGACGGTGGTCGGGGTTGAGATCGGGCTGGTGCCTGAACCGTTGCCCGCCGTGGCGGTGAAGGCATGCGGGCCTTCACTCAGCGCTGGCGTGGTGAAGCTCCAGCTGCCGTTGACGTCCGCGGTGACCGTACCCATCACCACCCCGTTGTTGTACAGGGTGATGGTCGCGTTCGGCTGCGCCGTGCCGCTCAGGGTTGGCGTAGTGTCGTCGGTGGTTTTGCCGTTGGTCAGGTTGCCGGTAACCGTGCCGACGTTATCGTTGATGGTGGCGATAACCGGGGCGTCCGGGATGGTCGTGATCGGCGCAATCACCGAGGTCGTTACGCCCGCGTTCCCTGCCTTATCCGTCGCATAGACAATCAGCGACTCCCCGCCGTTTTGCGGCGGATTGATGGTGGCGCTGAAGCTTCCGCTACCGTCCGCGACGGCCGTACCGAGCACCGTTCCGGTGCTGGTGGTGATGGTGACGGTACTGCCAGCTTCCGCCGTACCGGTAACCAGCGTACCGTTGGCGATCACCGCCAGACCGTCTGGCGCAGGTGGTGGCGTCAGGTCGACGTTCAGCGTAATAACCGGCGACGGCGCGCTGGTATTGCCCGCGGCGTCGGTGGCGGTCACGGTGAGGTTATGCGGTCCTTGGGCCAGTACCGTGGTCTGCGGCAGCGTCCAGCTGCCGTTGGCGTCGGCGGTCACCGTTCCAATCAGCGTCGTGCCGTCGTAAATACGCACGGTGGAATTGGCTTCCGCCGTACCGTTTAGCGTCGGACGCGCGTCGTTGGTTGGGTTGGTGCCGGTTACCGGGCCGGTGATGCTGCCCACATCATCCACAATCGAGGTGATGGCCGGTGCGACAGGGGCCGTGGCGTCCACGTTGATGGTGTACCCCCCGGTCTGCGCGCTGGCGTTGCCTACCGCGTCGGTGGCGGAGAAGGTCAGGTTATGCGGGCCGTCAGCCAGCGGCGTCGACGGCGTGAACGTCCACGCGCCGCCGGTGGCGACAGCGGTGCCAATCTGTACGCCATTGTCAAAGATGGTTATCGTCGCCCCGGCTTCCGCCGTGCCGGTCAGCGTTGGTCGGGCATCGTTGGTTAACCCGCCGCTGGCGATCGGCGTAGCGGCATTACCGACGTCATCGGTAATGCTGGTCAGCACCGGCAGCGCAGGCGGCGCGGTATCAACGGTCAGGCTGAAGCTGGCGGACGGATCGCTGGTGTTGCCCGCCTGGTCCGTTACTTCTGCGGTAAAGGTGTGTGGCCCGTCGCCCAGCGGCGCGGTGATATCGACGGTCCAGTTGCCGTTGGCATCGGCCGTACCGGTGCCTACCAGCGTGGTGCCCTCATAGATATTCACCGTTGCCAGCGGTTCGCTGGTTCCCACCAGTCGAGGCTGGGTATCGTTCGTGGCCTGCCCGGCACCGATCGCTCCCGTGACGGTACCGACATCGTCAATTGCCTGGGTAATAACAGGCGCGACGGGCGCGGCGGTATCCACAACCAGCGTGAAGCCCGGTGAGGCAGGGCTGACGTTGCCCGCGGCGTCGGTTGCCGTGGCGGTCCAGGTGTGGCTGCCGTTTGCCAGCGTGCCGGGGGTAAAGCTCCAGACGCCGTTTGCGTCCGCCACGGCGGTACCCACTTCACGACCGCTTTCATAAATGGTGATGGTCGCGTTGGCCGCCGCGGTGCCGTTCAGCGTTGGCGTGGTGTCGTCCGTGCTCTGCCCGGAGGCGACCGGGCCCAGCACGGTACCGGCATCGTCGGTGGCCGGGGTAAAGGCCGGCGCCTCGGGCACCGACGTATCCACCGTCAGGTTGAACGCTGGCGACGTTGGTCCGGTATTGCCTGCGGCATCGGTGGCGTTAAAGGTAATGGCGTGCGGCCCTTCGCCCAGTTCGGTGGTCGGCGTAAAGGTCCAGGTGCCCTGGGCGTTGACCACCGCCGTGCCGATTTCCACATCATCGACAATCACGTGTACCGTTGAGCCCACTTCGCCGGTGCCAGTGAAGGTAGGACGGGTATCGTTCGTGGAGCCGTCGGTGACGATGGTTCCGGTACCCGGCGCGGCGTCGTCAATCACCGAGGTCACGGCCGGTGCCGCCGGGCCGGTGGTATCGACCGTAAAGGCGAATACCGGCGAGTTGGCAGACACGTTTCCAACCTCATCGCTGGCGTTGACGCGCAGGCTGTAAGTCCCGTCCGGGAGGATCGGATCCGGCGTAAAGGTCCAGTTGCCGCTGCCGTCAACCGTGGCGGTACCAATCTCCACGCCGTTGTTCAGCACGTGAATGGTGGTACCCGCCTGGCCGGTACCGCTGAGGGTTGGCGTGGCGTCATTGGTGACCTGTCCGGCGGTAAGCGGGCCGGTTACGCCACCCGGGGCGTTGTCGCTGACCGTAGCGATCGTCGGCACCTGTGGCGCGGTAAGATCGATTTCAACGCTCCAGGCGTTGGACGGCTGGCTGACGTTGCCCTGCGGATCGGTCGCTCTGACGGTAAAGCTATGCGTTCCTTCGCCGAGTGCGGTTTCTGGGGTAAATGTCCAGGCCCCGGTTCCGTCCGCTGCCACGGTGCCAATCTGCGTGGTGCCGTCAAAAATGGCGACGACGCTGTTCGGCTCTGCGGTACCGGTCAGGGTTGGCGTGGCGTCGTTGGTCGGATCGCCGCTTGGGACAGGCGTTGCGGCATTGCCGGCGTTATCCGTCACGCTGGCGATCACCGGCGTGGTGGAAACGGTATCGACGACGATGGTGATGCCCGCCGACTCTGCGCTCTCGTTGCCGGCCGGATCGGTGGCCGTCACGGTGAGCGTGTGGCTGCCGTCATCCAGCGCTGGCGGCGTATAGCTCCAGGTGCCGGTCGGCCCCACGAGGACGGTGCCCAGCGGGTTGCCGTTGCTGTATACCGTAATGGTGTCCCCGGCGGTGCCCGTGCCGGTAAGGGTAGGGCGATTGTCGTTGGTGCTCTGCCCGTCGCCGACCGGACCGGTGACGGGACCGACGTCATCGGTCACCGCGCCGATGGCTGGCGCGGTTGGATCGGTGAGGTCGACGGTGACGGAGGCGACCGGCGAGCGGCCGCTGGTGGCGCCGGTGGTGAGATTCGTGGCGGTCACTTCAAAGGTGTGTGAGCCTTCCGCGAGCGGCAGCAGCGGCGTGTAGCTCCAGTTACCGTTTGCATCCGCAACAACGCTGGTCAGCGGAACCAGCACCCCATCCTGATAAATGGCGATGACGCTGCCCGGATCGGCGGTGCCGGTAAGGGTTGGCTGGGTGTCGTTAGTGGTTTTGTCCTTCACATTCCCAGTGACGGGATCGACGTCATCGTTGATCGCCGTAATCACCGGCACCGCTGGCAGAATAAGCGGGGAGTCCGGTACGTCAAAGGTGGTTGTCGGGCCTTCATTGCCTGCCGCGTCCGTGGCGGTGATCTCAAGTGTGGTCGTATCCAGCTGGGCCGGGGAGAGGGCGATGGAGAAGTTACCTCCCGTCGCGACTCCGGTCCCGATGATATTGCCGTTAGCGTCACGAACCGTCACCGTCACGCCATCTTCCGCCTCACCGGTCAGCGGCGTGCCCTGCGCGGCAATGGCGATGTTCTCTGGCGCTGCCGGAGCCTGGGTATCCACCGTCACGCTGAGATCGCCGGAGCTGGCGGAAGTATTCCCCGCCGCGTCGCTCGCGGCAACCGAGAAGGTGTGCGCCCCGTCCGCCAGCGCGGGGTCTGCGGTCCAGGACCATGTCCCGTCCGGCTGAACCACCACGACAACCGGCGACGGTGCGCCGTCCACGGAAACCGTTACGGTTGATCCCGGCTCGCCAATCCCGGTAAGGGTAGGCGTGCCGTCGCGGGTATAGAGAACGTTATTCGCCAGCAGGCTGCCCTCCACCGCGTCAATTTGCGGCACGGTCGGTGCCTGCGTATCGACCGTCACCGTAAAGAGCGGGCTGGTTGGGCTGAGGTTGCCCGCACCGTCTACCGCCGCCACGGTGATGTTCAGCGGGCCGTCGGTCTGCGCTGATAAGGTGTAAGTCCATGCACCATCAACGATCGGAACGCGCGCCACCTCCACGCCGTTGTTGTAGACGATTACCGTCTCACCGCTGGTGCCGGTGCCGCCCATGGTCGGCGTGGTGTCGCTGATGGAGCCGCCGTTCTGCGCGCCGCCGATGGCGCTGATGGTCGGGGTATCCGCCGCGACGGTATCTACCGTAATCGAAATGCCTGCCGATGGAGCCGATTCGTTACCCGCCTCATCGGTAGCGGTGGCCGTGTATTCGTGCGTCCCTTCGCCAACGTTGGCGTCAGGACGCCAGGTCCAGTTGCCGTTACCGTCTACAGTAACGCTGCCTACGGCCTGCGGCTCGCCGGTGCCCACCTGGTCATAGATGGTGATCACGTCGTTCGGCGTGCCGGTGCCGCTAAGGACCGGACGCGGATCGTTGGTGGAGCCGCCATCGGCCACCGGGCCGGTGATCTGGCTTACGCTGTCCGTCACCACCGGAACGCCCGGCGCGGCAGGCGCGTCGCTGTCAATGGTGATGGTTACCGGCGTGGACGGGGCGCTTTCGTTACCCGCGCTGTCCTGATTGGTCACCGTCAGGGAGAGATCGTAGGTGCCGTCAGGGAGCGGATCGTCCGGCGTCCAGCTCCAGTTCCCGTCGGCATCGATCTCTGTTTCACCAATTTTGGTGCCGCCATCGTAAATGTTCACCGTATCCCCCGGCGTACCCGAGCCGCTCAGGGTCGGCGTGGTGTCGCGGGTGGTTTCACCCGGGTTCAGGGCCGTGCCCGGGGTGCTGCCGTCCGGGTTAACGGTGATGTCAGGAATGCCCGGCGTTGCGGGCGCGGTGGTGTCAATCGCCAGCTCAAACGGTGGAGATATGGTGGTATTACCCGCCGCATCGGTGGCGTGGACCGTCAGCGAGTGCGGGCCGTCCGTCAGCGGCGTGGTGGGCGTAAAGCTCCAGCCGCCGCTGCCGTCAAGCACGGCCGTGCCGAGCAGGGTTGTACCGTCGTAGATAGTGATGGTGGTGCCTTCCGGCGCGGTGCCCTGCAGCTGCGGCAGGGTGTCATCGGTGGTGTCTCCGCTGTTGAGCGGAAGCTGCACGGGACCGACGTTGTCGGAGACGGCACCAATCGTGGCTGCCGGCGGCGGGGTGGTGTCAACGGTAAGGGTAAAGCCGCCGGACGATGCGCTGGCGTTGCCTGCCGCATCGCTCGCGATGACGGTGAAGGTGTGCTGACCGTCTTCTAATGGCTCGTCTGGGGTGAAGGTCCATGCCCCGGCGCTGTTAACGGAAGCGGTACCGATATCCTGTCCGTCAAGGCGGATCGTCACGGTGGTGCCCGGCTCGCCGGTTCCGCTCAGGGTTGGGAGCGTGTCGTTGGTGGTGCCATTGGTGTCCAGCGGCCCGGTGCGGTCCGGCACGTCATCAATGACCTGGGTAATTGCCGGGACGGCCGGAGCGGAGGTATCCACCGTGATGCTCCAGGTGTTTGACGTCCCGCTGAGGTTATTGTTGGCGTCAACCGCCGTCGCCGTCAGAACGTGCCCGCCGTCGGGAAGATCCGCTTCCAGCGTGATGGACCACTGGCCGTCAGGCCCAACCACCGCGGTGCCGATCTCAGCGGTGCCGCTGTAGAGGGTGATCGTGGTGCCGGGCTCGCCCGTTCCGTTGATGGTTGGGGTTTTGTCGTTGGTGAGACCGTTCTGGCTGACGGAGCCGGTGACGCCGGGCGCATCATCCACCACGCCGGTGATAACCGGGGTTTGTGCCGCGGTGATATCCGGCGCGTCAAACGGCGCGGTCGGGCCGGTGTTGCCTGCGGCGTCAGTGGCATCCGCGGTCAGCGCTTCGCCGTTGGATTTCGGCGGGATCAGCTCAACGCTGAAATTACCCTCATCGTCCGCGACCGCTTCACCGACCTTCACGCCGTTTTCACGGATGGTGACGGTGCTGCCCGGCTCGGCGGTACCGGTTACCGTCGTGCCGTCGGGAGAAATCACCACGTTTTCCGGGGCCAGCGGATCGGTGGTATCCGGCGCGTCGGCATAGCCAGACGGGCTGGTGTTGCCGCTGCCGTCGGTAGCCGTCACCTCAAGGGCTTCGCCGTTGGTCTGCGGTGGGGAAATCGGAATGGTGAAGGTGCCGTCCGGCCCCGCGGTGGCTTCGCCGATGATGGTACCGTCCGGCGCCCTGATCGTAATGGTGCTGTTTGGCTCGGCGGTGCCGCTGACGCTTCCACCGTTTTCTGCCACCACAAGGTTGCCCGGCGCGGCAGGCGCGGTGATATCCGCCGCGTTAACCACTGCCGGCTGGCTCTGGTTGCCTGCGGCATCGGACGCGACCACGGAAATAATCTCGCCGTTGGTTTGCGCAGGGTTCAGGTTGGCGACGTAGTTGCCGTTGCTGTCGGCGGTAGCTTCGCCGATTTTCAGCCCACTGTTGTTGGTGATAACGATTTTACTGCCCGGCTCGGCGGTACCGGTGATTTGCGTGCCTGCGGAATTGATCGTCGCTGCGGGCAGCGGAGGCGGCGTGAGATCGACGGTGAAGTTGATCGGCTGAGACATGCCGCTCTGGTTTCCTGCCGCATCGGTTTCGCGCAGGGTGATCGAGTGTGGCCCCTCCGCCAGCGGAGCGGCTGGCGTGATGCTCCACGTGCCGTCAGGCAGAACGGTGGTGCTGCCGATGGCAACGCCGTTATCGTAAATCGTGATGGTGCTGCCGGGTTCCCCTCTGCCCGTCAGCCGGGGCTGCGACTCGTCGGTAAACTGCCCGGCGGTAATCGCGCCTTTCAGCCCCCCGGTATCGTCGTTAACGATAAATCCTGTCGGCGCTGCCGGGGTGGTGACGTCCACCGTCACGGTAAAGGCCGGCGAAGCCGGACCGGTGTTTCCGGCCACGTCGGTGGCGCGCACGGTCAGCTGGTGGCTGCCTTCGCTCAGGTTCACCGACGGCGTAAAGCTCCAGCTTCCGTTGCTGCCGACGACAGTCGTACCAATGGCAACGCCGTTGTCATAGATGGTGATCGTAGAGCCGGCTTCTGCCGTGCCGGTAAGCTGTGGACGCGGGTCGTTGGTGGTGCTTCCGCTCCCGAGCGTGCCGGTATTGGGCGCAACATCATCGGTAATGCCGGTGATAGCCGGGGCGCCCGGCGCGACCGTATCAACCACGAAGGTCACCGCCGTGGACGGCGGGCTGATATTGCCTGCGGCATCGGTTGCGGTGGTGGTAATCGAGTGGCTGCCTTCAGACAGGTTGGTTGCTGGGGTAAAGCTCCATTTCCCGCTGGCGTCGGCCGTGACGGTGCCGATCGGTTTGCCGTTGTCGTAGAAGGTAATGACGGTACCGGCTTCACTGATGCCGCTGAACGTCGGGCGTGCATCGTCGGTACGCTGTCCGTTGCTCAGCGGGCCCGCTTCGGTACCCACGCTGTCGGTAACGGTGACGATCTCCGGCGCATCCGGTGCGGTCAGATCCGGCGCGGTCACCTGGCCGCCCTGGCTGGCGTTTCCGGACGGATCGGTGGCGATGGCGGTAATTTTTTCGCCGTTGGTGAGCGGCGTACCGAGCTCAATGGTAAATTTCCCGTCGCTGCCCGCCTTGCCTGTCCCGACCGTGTTGCCATCGGCATCCTTCAGCGTGATGGTACTGCCAGGCTCGGCGCTGCCGGTAACGGTTTTGCCGTCCGGGGAGAATTGCAGGTTGGTTGGCGCGTCCGGTGGCGTGGTGTCAGGTTCGGTAGGGTTGCCCGGGCCCGGGCCCGGATTGCCGGGGTTCGGGTTATCGTCATCGTCGTCCCCGCCGCCTCCGCCGCCGGAGCCTGCCGCAATGGCGACCCCGCCTGCGACGGCCAGGCCGCCCAGCACCCATGGCCATACGGCTGCGCCGCCCGCGTCGCTCCCGGATGCCGCCAGCAACGCGTCCGTGGAGGCGATGGATTCATAGGTGGCGGCACCGGTTGGATCCTCAATCCACCACAGCGCACCGTCGCTTTCCTGGAGCACCAGCTGGCTCACGCCCTGCGCATCCGTGACGAAAAAATTCTTCAGGGTGATCACTTCGCCCGATTGCAGGGTAATCACCAGATCGTTTCCGCTGCGGGAGTAATCTGCGATGTCGGCTCGATCCACGTTAAGCTTAACGATTGAGGAATTATCGAGTGTTATCTGTGTCCCTTCCGTGGTCGTTTCCACGCCAGTTAATTTAGATATAACAGATATTTGGCTCATACAGTTATTACTCCAGCAGAGTTATTGGTTACGGCGTGTCAATCAAGGCCATCGTTTCTGAAGGGATGAGCGCGCTCCCGGCGAAAATACTGTTAAATAAACAGGATTTACCGTTACTTTCTTTAGCGCGAACGATGCCCGCCAGTATTAAAAGTGGCAACATCAGGGCGAAGCTAATTATTTACTCAAGAAACTGTTGTTTATTTATATATTTGCGATGTGTAAGCCTTATTATTTGTGCAGGTATGGGTTTATTTCGTTATGAAAATGATATAGCTATAAATGTCTGAATAAGCAAATTAAGTAACCGTAAACCCTGCGCTGCGATTGCAGGGGGAATTAATCAATAGCATGAATATATTTCGTTAGCTAAAAGGGCGCGGCGTAAAAGGGGTTTTGCGTAAGAGGTGCAACCTTTAAAACGGTGCGGGCGTGGCGAAAATATTATGAAAAATGTGCGGTAAATATATAATTCAGGTTAGGGTTAATGAGTGCTTAATGGCGATTTAAGTTAGGGTAAAATATCTACTGTATGATATATTTTAAATGTTCTCATTTATAAAATATATTTTTATACGCAGGTAAAATTCTGCTACTCAAAAAATAAATTATTTCTTTATCACATTTAACAAATAAAAGGCCGCAGGCGTGGCCTTTATGAAGTATCAGGCCTTAACCGAAAGGGATGATGCCGATTTCAATGAGGGCGGCTAATGTCAAAAGAATAAAGAGGATAACGACTATGGGTCTGTACATTTTTTAAGGTTCCATCCTTGAGTGAAGTCCTGGCCATCGCGTCCGTTTTCATTTTCCACGGTGACGACGTGCTGTCGTTGATGCTTATCAAAGGGAGGCGGTAGATTAAGGAAAATCTGTATGCCGGGGTGCGATCCGTCCTACCGCAGAGCAGGGGGCGCGGCAGGGGCCTGTCGCCACTGGCGGATGTGCTCGATCAGCGCCCTGAGCTTGGGGGCCATATTGTGACGCTGGGGGAAATAGAGATAAAAGCCGGGAAAAGAGGGAAGGTACGCATCCAGCAGGGAAACCAGCTGTCCTGATTCGAGATACGGCGTGAAGGTGTCCTCCGTGGCAAAGGTTATGCCGCCGCCGGCCAGCGCGAGGCTGAGCATAAGGCGCAGATCGTTAGTGGCGATCTGCGGCTCAATCGCCACATCGAACGGCACGCCAGCCTCCTCAAACTCCCAGCGATAGGGAGCAACGTCCGGGGAAGGGCGCCACCCGATGCACCTGTGCGCAACCAGCTCGCGGGGGTGTTCGGGCGCGCCGCGCGTCGCCAGATAGGAGGGGGAGGCCACCACCCGTTCACGCTGCTGCCCCGTAAGGGGAACGGCAATCATGTCTTTTTCAATCACCTCGCCCAGCCTCACCCCGGCGTCGTATCCCGCCGCCACGATATCGAACTCCTCGTCCGACACGAAGATATCAAGCGAGACCTCAGGATGCGCTGCCGCAAACGATGCGAGCAGCGGGCCGGAAAGAAATGCTTCCGCAATTGAGGTGACCGCGATCCTGAGCTGACCGCGCGGCGTGCTGTCCGACACCGCATCGTCAAAGGCCGCCTCAATATTGGCGATGGGCCCCTGCAGCGCGTTACGCAGCCGTTCGCCCGCTTCGGTGAGGCTTACCGAGCGCGTGGTGCGCATCACCAGCAGGGTTTGAAGCCCGTCTTCAAGACGTCTGATTCCCTGGCTGACGGCGGAGCGGGTGATGCCCAGCCGCCCGGCGGCAGCGCTGAAGCTGCGCTCCTCGGCGACCGCCAGGAAAAGCGGTAATAAATTCAGATCGATTTTCATTGTTTAATATCGCTAACCAGTGAGTCCAGTAAAGGCAGGATACAAGAAACAATGGTGCGTATCTATTATCACTCTGAACTCAACTGAAGGAGCACACCATGAACAAAGTCATCTTAATTACCGGTGCATCAAGCGGCATCGGAGAAGGTATTGCCAGAGAGCTGGGCAAGGCGGGCGCGAAGGTTTTTCTGGGAGCGCGCAGGCTGGATCGCATTCACGCCCTGGCCGATGAAATCCGCAGCGCAGGAGGGGAGGCAGAGGCCCAGGTATTGGACGTGACCAGCCGCCAGTCGATGGTCGCCTTCGTTCAGGCAGCACGGGAAAAGTGGGGCCGGATTGACGTGCTTATTAACAACGCGGGCATTATGCCTCTTTCCCCGCTCGCGGCGGGCAAGCAGGATGAGTGGGAGCGCACCATTGACGTGAATATCAAGGGCGTGCTGTGGGGAATTGGCGCGGTTCTGCCGATTATGGAAGCCCAGAACGCGGGGCAGATTATCAATATCGGCTCGATTGGCGCCTTGTCCGTCGTGCCCACGGCCGCCGTTTACTGCGCGACCAAATTTGCGGTGCGGGCCATTTCCGATGGTTTACGCCAGGAAAGTTCGAACATCCGCGTGACCTGCGTCAACCCTGGGGTGGTGGAAAGCGAACTGGCCTCAACCATTACGCACGAGGAAACCATGGCGGCGATGGATGCGTATCGCGCGATTGCCCTTAAGCCGGCTGATATCGCCCGCGCCGTGCGTCACATCATCGAGGCGCCTGAGAGCGTCGATACAACCGAAATCACCATCAGACCTACGGCATCTGCGAACTAGCGCAGCGGGTCAGGCGCCAGCCTGACCCGCTTTACCCTCTTACCACGGCTGTTCGGTTGGCATAATAAACAGCTCCGCCACGTCCACATGTTCCGGTGCCTGCAGCACGTAAAGAATCGAGTCGGCGATATCGTCGGCCTTCAGGAACGTCATCTTCTCCTTCAGCTGTTCCATCTGCGCGCGATAGTTTTCATCGCTGATATGCTCGAACAGTTCACTTTCCACGGCACCCGGCTGGAGCGAGGTGACGCGAATGTTGAACTGGGGCGCCAGCTCCATTCGCAAAATATCCGAGAAGGCGGCAACCGCGTGCTTCGTCGCGCAGTACACGCCAAGCCCGGGAAAGGTTTTGCGCCCGGCGATCGACGAGGTATTGATGATATGCCCAGACCGCTGCGACTGCATTATCGGCAGCACGGCCGCCACGGTGTTAAACAGCCCTTTTACGTTTACGTCGACCATACGGTGCCACTCGTCAACCCGGAGGCTGGCGATATCCGAAATCGGCATCAGCCCGGCGTTATTAAAGGCGATATCAATATGGCCATAGCGCTTGTGCAGTGCCGCCACCCCTTCATTCACCGAGGCCGGGTCAGTGACGTCCATGGCCAGCGCCATGGCTTCGCCGCCGGCAGCCTCAATTTCAGACGCCAGCGCCTGAAGGCGATCCAGACGGCGGGCAGCGAGACCAACCTTGACGCCCTGTTCCGCTAATTTTTTGGCCGTGGAGGCTCCGATTCCGCTTGATGCACCGGTGATGAGCGCGACTTTACCTTTGAGTTCCATAACCGATCCTCTTGAGAGTTAATTTCAACGCTTCAGAAAGAACGTCTGAAGCACGGGTCAATAATGGCTCTTTCGGGCGGTCGCTTCGCGCGGGCTTTTGCTCAAACTGTCGGGCTTTTGCTGCGAACGGCATCGCGGCGATAGTGGGAGGGCGTCACGCCGTTATGCCTGAGGAACACGGCAGCAAAGTGGCTGGGGCTGGTGTAACCGACGTTCAGCGCAATATTGATAATGGAATCATCGCTTTCCGACAGCATGCGACGCGCCTCCTCCATGCGTAGCCGGATAAAATAGTGGGAAGGTGAAAGCCCGGTAGACTGTTTGAAGGCGCGGCTGAAGTGGTATTCGCTAAGCTCGGTCAGCGTCGCCAGCCGTGCCAGGTCAAACGGCTGGGCCAGCCCTTCGCGCATTGCCGTGAAGACCCGGTGCAGCTTAAACGCCTGCAGGCCCCCGCTGTGTCGTGTCGTACGCGTGCCGTAGGTGCGGATCAGGTGTACCGCCAGCGCCTGCGCGATGCCCTGGATAAACGGGCCGCTGGGTGGATTTTGCAGATACAGCTCCTGGCGTATCTGCTCCAGCAGGGCGGACAGCGTTTCGTCGCGCGCGCCGGAGACTTCCCGCAGCTCGTATTCCTGCATCATGGCCACTCCCATATAAACATGCATAACGACGAACGGCGCGTCTGGCCCGGCGCGCCACCGCATTTCAGTGGGAGAGGCCGCCGTCGTGAGAAAGAAATCCCCTGCGCTAACGCGGTTAGATAGCCACGGTTCACCGGGGGAACGCTCCTCCACGACGGCCTGGCCGGAGAGGATCCAGACGATAAAAGGCTCCGGCACCGCCGGAATAATGACGTTTTCCTGCTCGTGCCTGCGCGCCAGAATTTGCACGAATACGTCCCGGGAGGATTGCGCCCGATGCTCCCTGAGCAGCCTGCCGGGAAGGTATTCTTCAAACGTCTCTGCGGAAGTACGCTGCGTCATCTTTATTCGTTACCCTTTGCTATGCCAGTTGTACCAGGTTTACCGCCGGAAGAGGCCCTCCGGGGAACTGTTGAAGCGTACCGCCAACCTCCAGGCTGCCTAAATCGATGGTTGCGAAACCCAGCTGCCCGGCCAGCGCGATGACCTCCGCCTTCGCATCAGCATGGTCTCCGGAGATAAAGACGACGCGACGGCCGCCCGCCTGCGCCGGATCCTGAGCCAGCACCCCGGCAAGCAGGGTGTTGAAGGCTTTGACCACGCGCGCCCCCGGAGCCCAGCGGGTGACGACCTGACTTGAGTTTTTCCCGCCCAGCTCAGCCAGCCTGTAGCCAGGCAAAAGCACCGGGTTGGTGGCGTCAATCAGGATACGCCCCGCCCAGCTGATGCCGCTTAACGCGGCTTCGGTTTTGTCCCAGTTGGTGCTGACAAAAACGATATCGGCTTCGGCGGCCTGGCGTACGGTGCCGGCACGTGCCCCGCGGCCCAGTCTCTCAACCACGTCGGCCAGGCTTTCCGGCCCGCGGCTGTTGCTAAGAATAACGTTTATCCCCGCGTTAACCAGCTGCCCCGCAAAAGCTTGCCCGATAGCGCCAGCGCCGATAATACCCACAGTTGTTGTTTTCATGCTGAATTTCCTTCAATGAAGAGTAGTGAACGTGCAGAGAGAGTAGTAATCTTTGACCTATCTGAATAGCCTATATAATTAGATGGAATCCATCTGCCGGAGCGATACATGCTGGACGGTATGTCTGTTGATCAGCTGCGCACCTTTATTGCCGCGGCTGATGAGGGGAGTTTTTCCGCCGCCGGGCGCAGGCTGCGGCGCGCGCAGTCGGTCGTCAGCGCGACGCTGGCAAACCTTGAGGCGCAGGTCGGGTTTCCGTTATTCGATCGCTCCGGGCGTTATCCGAAGCTGACGGAGGCGGGCGTCGCCATGCTGGAAGCGGCACGCCTGGCAGCGGCCGGGATGGACGCGTTTAAGGCGAAGGCGCGTACCCTGGCAGAGGGGCTGGAGCCTGAGCTGGCGGTATCCGTCGATGTGATGTTTCCCGTTGCCCGGCTCACCGCTGCGGTGCAGGCGTTTCATCAGGCATTTCCCGACACGCCGCTGCGTTTGTACGTGGAGGCGCTGGGGGCGGTGCTCCAGCCTTTGCTGGACGGCCACTGCCGGGTGGCGATTACCGGCTCGCTGCCGCACCTCCCGGCGGGTTGCACCGCTGAATTTCTTCTCAGCGTGCCCGCGGTGGCCGTTGTCTCCGCCGGGCACCCGCTGGCTGCCGCGTCTGGCCCTATCCTGCGCTCGCTTTTACAGGAGCACGTCCAGCTGGTGCTGGCCGACCGCTCCTCTCTCACCGCGGGCCGGAGCTTTGGCGTTATGTCGTCGAAGACATGGCATTTGGCGGATATGGGGGCAAAGCACGCCTTCCTGCGCGCCGGGCTTGGCTGGGGCTATATGCCGCTGCCGATGGTTGAGGAGGATCTCGCGGCGGGAAAACTGGTCACGCTGAACGTGCAGATGCAGCCCGACGTCGGGCCCGGTTTTTCCATGCAGGCGGTGCACCTGGAAGAACGTCCGCCGGGCCCGGCCGGACGCTGGTTCGTTAACGCGCTGAAAATGCAGGCCGGCATGCCGGGGGTAAACAGCAGCGACGGTTAGCCAGCGCAGGTAAGCGGAGCCCTTCTGGTGCAGCGCGTGTTCAGCTTATTGCGCTGAAGGGCCTTCTACCTTCTCCAGGCGCAGGTTGCTCCCCACGGTTTTACCGGCGCGATCCGCAATGTCATACTCAATGGTAACGTTATGCCTGCTGCCCGGCGTGACGGCGATCTCCTTTATCCTGCTGCCCGAATCCGGGGGAAGCGTAAGGGTCGTTGTGCCTTTAGCCAGCACCCGACCATTTTGCTTCACCTGCCACTTCAGACGACACGCCTCACAGGCGGACCAGGTGTCATTGATTGCCCACAGGCGAACCGTGGCTTCGCTTCCCTCACGCCATACCGCCGTCACGGGTTCAATCGACGGCAGGATGGGCTGATAGGCTTTTTGCAGCGCGTAGTAACCCGGTTTAGGCTTACGCAGATAATCCACGACGCCCCAGTTGATGGAGGGCCAGGTTTCAACAAACATAAAGTGGAAGAGGGCGGTAACCGGCTGATAGCGCTGCCGACGATAGCTCTCCGCCGCCATTGCCACCAGCTCCGCCTGGTAACGCTGGGTGTTGGCAATCATCTCCTGAATGGTATTGCCTCGCGGAATATTGGCAAATTTGAAGGTCTGGAAGGGCTGGAAGTTATGGTATTTCCAGTGCGTCCAGCCGGGATCGTCGGCGGCGGTGCTTTTCGGCCACATCAGGCGGGCGGGGATGATGGTTTTCAGCGTAGAGAGTCGCGGTAGCGCCTGAGCGCCAAATTCCGTGACGATCGCGGTTTTGGCGGGGCCAAGGAGATCGCGCATCGTGCCAAAGTACCATCCGGCCCAGTAGTGTTCTTCCACCGCGGAAAAACGATGCACAATGCGCGAGGTGTCTTGCGCAAGCGCGTCTCCCACGCGTTTCGTCAGCGTCTGGTTCAGGGTTTTGTTCCAGTCGGGGAAGCGTTTTTCCATCCACGGTGAATTCCAGGGCGGCTCGTTATGACCACCCCAGACGATAATGGCCGGAGAGTTGCCAAACTGTTCGACCATCTCGCGGGTCTGCCGCGCGGCATTGTCCGCAAAGGCGTCGCTGTTATCGTAACCCCATTGCAGGGGAACATCCTGCCAGATCATCAGCCCCATTTCGTCAGCCACATCGTAAAGCGCCCGGCCTGCCACGTGCGCGTGAACGCGTATCGCGTTGGCGTTCATCGCCTGCACCAGCCTGAAGTCGCGGCGATATTTCTTGCGCGTCATGGTGCTGAGCCAGGGGGAGCCGATGTAATTACTTCCCTTGATAAACAGGCGCCTGTCATTGATCAGCCAGCCCCTGTTGTCTGGCTGCGCCTCCATCTTGCGCAGGCCGGTACGGGTCACCGCGGTATCCATCACCCCCTGCTCATCCACCAGGGTTGCACGCACCCGGTAGAGATTTGGCCTGCCATAGCCCACAGGCCACCAGAGCTTCGCGTCTTTCACTGGCAGCGTGACGTTGAGGGAGCGCGGCTTACCGTCCGTTTTCGCAATCTGTACCGGAAACGTCCGTTCCGTGCGAGCGCCGGAGAAATTATCAGGCGTCGCTGACAGGCGCAGGGTGACGGGACCGGCAGATAACGCCCGATAGCGGATCTCGGCGTGCAGAGCGGGTTTGCCCAGCCCCTCGCGCCAGTCCGGACGCAGGATCACCTGATCGATAGTCACGCCGCGACTCAGGTGTAGCTTCACCGGTGCCCAGATCCCACCGGAGTTGGCGTCCTGGCCATTCTCTGCCCAGGCACCGCCCGGGCGAGTGTCGTGTTGGTTAAGCACGCCTTTGAACAGCGTTTTATGCAGCGGCCAGATTTTTTTCGGATCTTCCCAGGGGCTGTCTACCCGCACGGCGAGCCTGTTGTATCGCTGTAAAGCATCGCTTATGTCTACGGAGAAGCGCTGAAAATATCCCTCGTGACGGGCAAGATGCCTGCCGTTGAGCGTGACGTCGGCAAAATAGTCCACGCCATCAAAGACCAGGGTAGCCATGGTATCGGGCGCGCGCCGGGGCAGGGTAAATTCGTGGCGGTACCAGAGGGCACCCTGATGATCGTATCCGGCGCTGTACCAGTTGGCCGGGACCCGAATTTCTCGCCAGCCGCGGTCAGGCGCACTGGCGCCGTCAAAGGTGCTGAGGCTGGCGTCATGCACGCGCCACGTTCCGGCCAGTGACCAGGTAATCGGCTGGCTGGCCTGGGCCAGCAGGGGGCTCAACGCCAGCAGCAGAAGAAGCCTAGGGATCATGTTTAACCTCCTGCGCTCTGCGGCGCAGCCAGGCCGCAGAGCGTCTGGCCTCCTCGATAAGATCGCCATGTAAAGCGTGCAGCCCGGTCTGGGTCTGCGAGAGCGCCTTACCCTCAATCTGCTGAAGCACGTCGGACAGAGCGCTGAAGCCGAGGGTGACTGCTTCGCCGCGAAGCTTGTGAGCGGCCCGCCGCAGGACCTCGCGGTCATCATGCTCAATGTTCAACGCTATGGCCGCCACCGCCTCGTCAAGGCCGCTGCCGAACAGCGCCAGCAGCTCATTGACCAGCCCGGGATCGTCCGCGCACTGTTTTAACAGGTGCGTCTCGTCCGGTAGCCCCTTTTCTTCACCGGGGATAACGCGGGCTATCTCCTCCGTAAGCGCCTCCTGACTTACCGGCTTGGCAATATAGCCGTCGAATCCCATTGCCAGACAGCGCTCCTTGTCGCCCTGCATGGCGTGGGCGGTCATCGCAATGGCGGGCTGATGGTCGCGCCCCTGCGCGCGCGAGGCTTCCCGAATCAGGCGAATGGCGGTTTCCCCATCCATTTCCGGCATTTGCAGATCGATAAGCAGCAGGTCCCAGGGTTGTTCGCGCCAGCGTTCAAGGGCCTCGCGGCCATTGTTTACCACCTCGCACCGGTGGCCGAGCCGTTCAAGCAGGCGTCTGGCGACCTTCTGATTCACCAGGTTATCCTCGGCCAGCAGGATACGCAGACCGGCCTGCGCCGTAACGGGCGCAGGAGCGGGCGCAGCGGCGGGGGACGCAGGCGGGGCAGGCGCAAGGACGCTGGCGATGGTCTGACAGAGCTCACGCTGGGCGACCGGCTTATGCAGATAGCGGGCGATACCGATGCGCTTCAGCATGCTGGCGTCGAAATGGCGGCTCATGGAGCTGAGCATAATGATGTGGCTTTGCTCGGCCTGTGGCATAACGGAAAGTTCAAGGGCCAGCGACACGCCGTCCATGTCCGGCATCTGGGCATCAAGCAGGATCAGCGGCCAGCGCCCCCCTTTTGCGGCCAGGCTTAAGGCCTCCCCGGCGTTGTCAACGCAGGTCGGCGTCAGGCCCATCTGACGAAGCATGGTGTCAAGGAGGCGCAGGTTCGTGCTGTTGTCGTCCACGACCAGGACCGCTTCGCCGTTGAAGCGTACTAAGGGCGCGCCCGCGGCTGGCGGGGCCTGCTGGCTCTCCAGGGGCAGGGTAAAGGCAAACTCGCTGCCTGCGCCCGGCTCGCTCTGCACCGTCAGCTCGCCGCCCATCAGTTTCACCAGGCGCGCGGAGATGGTCAGCCCCAGGCCGGTGCCGCCGTAGCGGCGGGTAGTGGAGCTGTCGGCCTGGCTGAAAGCCTCGAAGATGGCCTGTTGTTTCCCGGCAGGGATGCCAATGCCGCTGTCGCGAATGCGAAACCGCCACTCTTTTTCGCTTTCCGCAGGCTCTATCGCCAGCAAAACCTCGCCCTGATGGGTGAACTTAAGGGCGTTGCCCAGCAGGTTGGTGAGGATTTGACGCAGCCGGGGGCCGTCGGCTATCAGCACGTCCGGCACCGCCGGAGCGATATCGACCAGCAGCTCGATGCCCTTTTCGCTGGCGGCGGGCATGTGCGGGCGGATCAGCGACTGCACGAAGGGGCGGATCTCCAGCGGCTCGGTATCGACGGTCATCTTGCCCGACTCAATGCGGGAAAAATCGAGGATGTCGTTGATGATGTGCAGCAGCGACTGGGCTGAACTCATTACCAGCGTCAGGTATTCCCGCTGCTCGGGATTGAGCTGCGTGTCCAGACAGAGCTGAGTCATGCCGAGAATGCCGTTCATCGGGGTGCGAATTTCGTGGCTCATGTTGGCGAGGAAGGCACTTTTCGCCTCGTTGGCCTCCCGGGCCACTTTTGCCGCTTCAATGGCCAGCAGCTCGGCCTCCTTGCGGCGGGTGATGTCCTGTAGGGTGCCGATCACCCGTTCGGCCTGCTGCTGCATACTGAGCGTAACCACCTGCCCCGAGATCAGCATCCAGCGCCAGCCCTGGGTCGCGTGCTGCACGCGAATTTCACATTCGAATACCGGCATATGCTCCTGCTTAGAGGCAATCATCGCGTTGCGCAGGACGGCGCGATCCTCTTCATGGACCAGGTTAAGTAAAAAGCGCAGCGGGTAGTGCAGTTGCGTGCGCGACTGACCCACCATCGCCAGCAGCGTATCGTTAACCTCCAGGCTGTCGTGAGAGACCTGCCAGTTCCAGATGCCGATCTGAATAGACTCTGCGGTCAGTAAAAAATCATCGTGCAGCTGGTGGCGCGAGCGCTGGGCGTCGTCAAGCTCGGTAATATCGGTATGCAGGCTGAGGATGCCGCCATCGGCAAGACGCTGATGCTGCACGTAGAGCCGCCGGTTTCCCGACTGGCGCACCTCGCGATGGCTTAACTGACGGCAGTTGCGAACGATCGCTTCCCGCAGGGTCCGGCGGCGGGTGGGGTCAATGTTGTAGCCTGCATCAATAAATTTCTCCGCCAGGCTCTCAAGGGTGGCGCCGGCGCTCAGCCAGGGGGCGATCACCGGGTAAAAGCGCGTTATCTGGTCGTTCCAGGCCAGCAGACGCTCGGCGGGATCGTAAATCATCACCCCCACGGGCAGCGCGTTGAGATCGAAACGGGATGTGGCTCGCATGGTTACTCACCTCTGGCCTGATAGTGCAGCTCCGCCTGGCGGCGCAGATACTCCAGCCCGGGCGCAATCGCCATCGCCCAGGCCGTGAGGATCTCCTCATCGCAAAGGGGATCGCAGGCGCGCACGGTCCTGAGCATTGCCTCCCGCCAGAGGCCGAAAAATCGCGGCGGCAGGCGCAGCCCTTCATCGCTCTGCTCCCGCGCAAGGCGTTCCAGAAAATCTGGCACAAAGAGCGCACCGTCAACGGCAAGCATGGCGAAAAAGCTCTTGAAGATCATCTGCTGGCCATCCCGGCCCTGGCCCCCGGCAAAGTGCTGCTCCGTTTCGGGGGACATATGGATAAAAGTCTCCCAGAACGCCTCAAAAAAGTGCCGTTTATCATTCTCCGGCAGGACGCGGTTCAGGCTGGCGTCAAAGAGATCGCGATAAAATTTCATGGTGCGGCCCTCGCGCCACGTTCACCAGGCAGGCAGAGGCCGGGCGGGTTGAAGGGATCCGACGTGCGGCGGGCAAAATAGCCGTCGTTTTCCACAAGGCCGTTTTCAAACAGCGGCCCGGCGTTGTGTTTGTACAGCAGCGCTTCCAGCACCATGGCGTTGGTCGAGAGGGTGAGCGTCGGGTTGATGTCGCCGGTTGCCTCAACGCGGCCCTCAAACCAGCCCTGATTCGGGTTATTCAGGTGTCGGGTTACGGCCATCAGGGCGTCGGTGTATTCGGTCTCCCACAGCGTCCAGAGCACAAAGACCGCTTTCGTCGTCACCTGCGCCAGCCGGGGATAGCTTTTACCGTCATCGCCCAACGTATTCCAGGCGTAGCCATTCCCCCAGACGGCGTCCTCGACGCGCCAGGGCGCACGGGAGAGGTAAAAATCAGCGCGGGCGGTGAGCACGCCGTCGCGCTCCCAGCGCGTTTTCTGGCTGAGCCATACCCCTTCGGCCCGGGCGCGCAGCGTTTTTTGAATATCGGAGGCCACCCCGGGCGGCTGCCAGCCGAACTCCAGGCCCGGGAGCATGGCGGGGAGGGTAGAGAGGAGCGACGGCTGCCAGGTCGTTCTTGGATCGCGCGCGTCAACGGCGAGGCTGCGCTGGTAGAGGATGACGTTCTGAGAAGGCGGGGAAAATGCCTTACCCGATGGAAATCCCCACAGCCGAAACGCGCTGGCAGCATATTCGCTTTCACCCAGCCGCAGTTCATCGCGCACCACCGGCTGCCCGTTCTGCACCGACGCAGACCACAGCTCCCCGTCCTTATCCATCACCGGACAGAAGTTCCAGCGCAGGATGATTTTATCCAGATATTCGCGGTACTCGGGCGCCCGCTCGGCAGCGAGCCGCAGGGCCAGCATCAGCCTCGCCATATCTTTCGCCGACCATCCGCGCTGCGCCGGTTTTCCCGTGAAGTCGATGGGCGAGGCCGTTCGGCTGGAATAGAGCCTGCCGGGGGTACGGGTTTCGGTCAGCGTCAGGCGATTAAGGGTTCCGAGCAGCCGCGTCAGCCGCGCATCAAACTCGTCCGCCCGGATCAGATCCAGCTCGCGGGCAGCCAGCAGGGCGATTAGCGTATCGCCCATTTGCCACAGCGTAACGCGCGGCTGCTTATCGCTGCCGTTAACCAGCCCCGTCTGAGGCTGGGTGTTATTCTCGAAATAGCGCCAGGCGATACGCGCCCACTCCCGCTCCTGCGGGGTCAGGCTACTGATGCGCGCGGTGGTGTGCCAGCCACCTTTGGTCAGCCAGCGCCACCCTGCGCCCTCCCGGCCGAACAGGGCGAAGGCGATAATAAGCATGAGGACGGCGGCGGCCAGCCAGCGGGCTAAGGTCTTAAGCATTGTGCGGTCACCGGCGGCAGTTTCACAGGCTCGTCCGTATTACAGGTGGCGCATTGACAGGCCTGGCAGGCGGGTTTGGCGCGCAGGGTAGTCCCGGTCTGTTCACACCAGGTCTACACCGCTGGCGTACCGTTCAGGAATGGACGGTTGCGCGAGGCATTATTTGGCTCAAAGAGATCCACCAGCTTTTTTTCCCACAGGGAGGGGGCAAAGTTGCGGTCTTTGGGGTTATCGCTGTTGAACTGCAGCAGCTTGCCCTCTTTTTTGAACAGCAAGGCTTCCAGCATGATGCCGTTGTTATTGGCGGTGAACTCTTTGATGGGGCCGTCGCCGTTTTCGTATAGCCCTTCATAGTACCCTTTGTCCGCCTCGTTGGCGTTTTCAATGGCGTCCAGCAGGCGGTCGGTATAGGGCGAGTTCCAGAGCACCCACATCCCGAGCGCCGCCTTCAGCGAGACGGCGGCCGTGTTGGGAACGTATAGCCCCTTGTCGGTGATGGTGTTCCAGTTGAAGCCGTCGCTGAATACGGTGTCGTAGACGAAGCAGGGGGACTTATCGAGTTGATGCTCAGAGCGAGCGGATAAGATACCGGTGATGGCGTAGCGATTCTCCTGAGCCTGATAAACCCTGTCGGCGAAGTTTTTCATCCACGGATGGGAGTAGTCGCGCGGACTGTTTTCCCTGTCCGTCGGCTTGTCGAAACCAAATTCCAGGCCGTAAAGCACATAGGATTCGGTTACGACGTAATTATGCTGGTTGGTAAGGCGCGGATCGCGCGAGTCGTAGGGCACCATCACGCAGTAGATCTCCGCCAGCTCGTAGGGTTGAGGCTGGCTGGACTGACAGGTTCCAAAGCCCCACAGCGCAAAGCCCGCGGCACCATACTCTTCGTAGCCCAGCCGCCCCTCCTGCACGTACTTCGGCTGGCCGTTTTCCAGGTAGGCCCCGTACATCATTCCGCAGGGGTTAATAACGTTGGTGAAATTCCACCCCAGCATCACGTTATCAATGCTGTTGCCGTATTCCGGATAGCGCTCCTTAATGACCTTCAGCCAGATCAGCATCCTGCCGATGTCCAGCGCCGAGAAGCCAATCTCGCCAGGCTTGTTCTGGTAGTTAACCTTCTGGGCGGTGATGGTGTTATAGGCTTTATTGGGCAGCTCGTTGCGGAACAAATCCAGTTTGTTCAGGGTGGCGAGTAATTTCAGCATTCTGCGATCGAATTCAGCTTTATCAATAATGCCCAGCTCCCTTGCGGCCGTCATTGCGGCCATATAGGAGGCGCTGTCCCACATGGTGGTTGAGGGAAATTTATTGACCGCATTCACCAGGCCGGTAGCGGGCTGGTAGTTAGCCACGAAATATTGCCAGGCGTTTTTGGCAATGGTCATCTCCCGGGGCGTGAGGTCGCCGCTGCGCGGAGGGTAGTCCGAGGCGGGAAGCCCGGTCGCCGCCTGTGCCGCAGCGAGTGAGAGCCAGCACGCCACAAGCCCGGCCAGAAGAGGAAAAAAGAGTATTGATTTCAGCTTCATGGCTTCGCTCCTGCTGAAGAGGTTGGGGGAGTGGCGGGGCCAGGGCAGGCCAGACAAAGCATCTGACCGTGGGCAATGTACGCCAGGCTTTCGAGGACGACGGCATTGGTATCGGCGTCAACGATATCGTTGACGCTGCTGTTAAGGTTAAGCCCGCGCTGCCAGCCCTTGCCCGGTACCTGTAGCTTCTGCACCTGCTGGCGCAGCGCTTCGCTCCAGCCGTTGCGGAACAGGGCGTACCAGGCAAAGGCGGTGCGGGTCGAGGTAATCGCCGTTTGCTCCGGCGTGGCGTCAAGCAGGGCGCTGTTTTGCAGCGGCTGGCGATCCGGCAGATCGTTGACGTAATCCGGCGCGGGCTCGGCGTAATCGGTGCTGATCGGGGGCTTGCGGACCCGCAGGCTATGACGGCGCTGCTGGATCTGCATAATGCGCCACGTGATTTCTGCGCTCTGCGCATCAAAGCCCAGCTCGAGGCCCGTTAATAAATAGGGAAGGCTGATAAGCGAAGGCTGACGACCCCACGGCGTGCGCAGCCCTTCGTCGGGCACCATTATTCCGTCGATGTCGATCATCTGCTGCCCTTCTGGCGGGTTCGTTACCGCCAGTCCCGCCGCGCTGTCGATCAGCCGAAGCGTATGGCTTGCATAAAGCCGGTAGCCGAAGCTGTTTCGCGGCTCGTCCGTCGCCAGCGCCCAGTGGTGTAGCGGGACCGCGGCCTGGCTGGTGGTGCTGTTGGCAATCAGGGCGCCCGTCTTCCAGCGATCGAGCAGACTGCGCACGGCGCCAGCATGCTGAGGATAGCGCCACAGCAGCGTTTGCAGGGCGTTTAGCAGGCGGCCCATGCCGATCGCCGAGGCGTCCGGTTTGCCCAGGGCTTCCAGCGTGTCGGCATGGTAATAGGCGGCGGGCAGCCCTTGGGGATTGAGTGGAAGGCTGGCGAGGGCGGCCAGCGCGGCCGCGATGCGTTCATCGAATTCGTCGGGAGTAAGAATGTTGAGCTGCCTTGCGGCCGCAACGGCAAAAAGATAGCTGCCGGTGCTCCACAGGCTGAGCCAGGGTTCCCCGTCGTGCGCGTTGGCCAGGCCATTCGGCTGCGTGTTGTTCACATAATACTGCCAGGCCACCCGCGCCCAGATCGCTTCTTCGAATGTCAGTTCACGCGGAGCGGGCAAGGGCGGGAAATCGTTACTCAGCGACATCCCCGCGCTGCTCTCAACGCGTGTCGGCATCTGTTTTTCAACCCAGACGACAATAGCGAATCCCAGCAGAAAGCCGAGCAGGATAGTGAGGTAGCTGCGGGCTGACAAAAGCGCGTCGCGTTTTCTCATTCCCTCACCTCCTCTTCCGCCGGGGTCCACATGGCGGCGAAGATCAGCGGCAGCATGGCGGCAATATTAACTGCGCCCCAGAAGATGTTGATGACGTAGCCGGACGGATCGTCAACCTGCCCGCGTGCGACCTGAAAACCGCCCCAAATCAGCCCGGCCAGGGTGAGCACGACGATGGCGATCTGCGGTTTTACCAGATAAAGAAAGCGCCCCGTCTGCCGCTCTTTGGGGGTGACGTGGAATTTGATCTGCTCTCCACGCAGGACCGTGTCGAGGGCGCGCAGGTTCATGGAGAAGAAAGAGAGATACGATGCTCTGCCATCCCAGGCTGATATTCCCCAGGTGCCGAACATAAACGCCAGCTCCGACACAATAAAAAAGGGCAAAAAATGCAGGTAGAAGGGTTCAGACCACGCTGATACAGGCGGAATACCGGTAAACAGGTAAATAATGGGCGATATCAGGAAGATAGTGTTCCACACGCAGGCCAGATAGGACCAGAAGGTGGTGGCGTACATCAGGGTTTGCGGCAAAGAGAGCTTGAAACGGCGGCGGCTGAAAATATTGTCGTGGAACAGAATATCCAGTGAACCCGCAGCGTATTTGAAGCGCTGGATCATCCACGTCAGCATGTCCTGCGGAGAGAGCATTTTCGATTCGATCTGCGGGTGCATTACCGAGCGCCAGCGGCGGGCCGCATCGCCGTGGAGCAGGATGGAGGTATAAATATCTTCCGATACGTGAAACTTATAGGGCGTAAGTTCTGTGTCGAAGGCCACGTGAGGGCGCATGGCGTCCTGAAGGGTTTCGCGCATGACGGGATCGCGTATATCCCGCGTGTGGCGATCGATCTCTTCTTCAACCGTCCAGACGTAGCTGCGCAGCGCCGCCTGCATTACCGCTTCGCGCCTGTGGACAGAGGCCGCACCGCAGCAGAAGGCGGCGTTGGCCCAGTTTCGCCGGCGCAGGATCACGTCATAAAACATGCGCGGATCGTTAAAAAAGGGATCGCGACCAACGGTTACTGGCCCGATAAGCTTCTGGGCGAGCCATCCCAGCCCGTATCCCGTTTTGCCCGCTTTTCGCCCAAGCCAGCGCGCGAGGTTTTCCCCCTCCGGCAGGTCGAAGAACCACTGCGGCGTCTGGACCCAGGCCACGTCAGGGTCGCGAAAGTAGCCCAGCGTATGGCTGAGCAGGGTAGGGAAAACCCGGGTATCGGCATCGCAAATGATCAGGAAATCGCCGTCGGTTTGCTCAAGCCCGTTTCGCAAATTGCCGGCCTTGAAGCCAATATTGGTCTGCCGGGAGATGTAGTTGGCGCCTTCCCGATCGCAGACGGCTTTCATCTCCGGGCGTCGGCCGTCATCGAGCACGTGCACCCTGTAGTCCAGCGGGAAGGGGTAATCCATCTTCATGGCGTCCCGAATAGACAGCCTGACCAGCTCCACATCTTCTGAATAGGTTGCGATAAAGAGATCGACCTTTATCGGTCTCGCTGCTTCCGCGTCTTCGGGGCGCAGACAATCATTGATCTCAGCGGGGGGGCGGGGTTTGCGGCGGATCCTCTTCTTTCCACAGGTTTATGGTGAACAGCACGGTGCCGATCCAGGCCAGGGTTTCAGCCAGCACCAGCGGAATGGCATACCACAGCGCGTCGGTATTTAAGGAGGCTGTCCAGCGCCAGTAAAGATAATTAGCGCCTAAAATCAGCGCGGCAACCGCCAGTACCTGCCATGTGAGCATTACCCAGCGCGGTGTCTTAAGCGGTTCAGGCGGCTGGCGATGTTCAAAACGGGAAAAATAAAAATCCATAGAGAAGGATATCCTGATTCCACGATAGCGATTAATAAGAGACCCGTTGCCGACAGGGAGCGAAAAACAAAAAATAACGTCCGCTAAAACAAAAAGTAAAGTAAGTGTAGATGGTGGAAAAAATAATTCCAGAGGTGTGAAAAAAGCGATCTTTTACGCATGCTTAAATAAACGTTAACTACGCTTAATAATATCGTAAGCGTTTTCAAAAATTGCCAGATGCATTTCTTTACGCTATCTAAATAAAATACAAGAAACTTTTTAGCATGGAGAACGCGACGCCCCATGAGCCAGATTGCGCCTGTGCTTATAAAGAAAGATATCGATAAAACAACGACCTGGCGTTACGTTCTGTCGGATAAACGTGATTTACGTATTGATTTTATGCGCGGTATCGCGTTAGTGATGATGGTGGTAGCGCACACGGAGGTAATGTCGATATTTAATATATTTACCTGGGAAAGGTTTGGCCTGACAACCGGTGCCGAAGGTTTTGTCATTCTTTCCGGATTTATGCTGGGAATGTTAAACCGCGCCAGATTGCAAAAAGCGGTATTGTTGACTATATCCTGGGGGCTTTATCTGCGAGCGTGGAAAATATATCGCGTAAATATCATCATTATTCTTTCATTTTTGCTGTTAGGGTACCTGCCGTTTATTAACGTCTATGAGGTTACCCATTTTACCGATCGTTACTCGGGTACAGCCTGGTCACTGTATCCGGTGACGCCGCAAATTAAGGAAACCTGGTTTAACATTGTCCTCTACCTGCAAATTGGCCCTCATCAAACGCAAATCCTGGGTCTCTATATTTTTCTTCTGCTGTTAAGCCCGCTGTTTTTGGGAATGCTTCAGAGAGGGTACGTCTACTGGCTGCTGGGCCTGTCGTTGCTTGTCTACGGCTGCTGGCAGGTGTGGCCGGTGCGGGTGACGCCGTCTCAGTTTGAATTCGCATTTCCGCTGCTCGCCTGGCAGTTTATTTTTGTGCTGGGAATGTGCAGCGGCTGGTACAAGGAGGAGTTGATCTCCTTTGCCCGCACGCCCGCCGGTAAGGCGGTGCTCGTGGCGCTGGTGATGATTGCGCTGGTTCTTGGCTTTATTGCCCAGAACCATACCAACCCGTTTATGCCGCCCGCGCTGCTAATGCACAGCCTTTCGCCGGAGGACTTTAACGCGTTTTACCATACCTGGGCGGCAAAAAATGGCCTGGGACCCGTCAGGGTACTTAACGATATCTGCCTGATGGTGACGGTCTATCTGCTGCTGACCTGGTGCTGGCAGCCCCTGTATCGCCTCGCGGGCTGGTTTCTTATCCCGCTGGGCCAGCATTCGCTTTATACCTTTATTTTGCACGTCTACGTCGTGTTCCTGGTAAGCCAGTTCGTCACGTTCGATCTGTGGCGCCAGGCCTGGGTTGTGAACACCTTCATTCACGCGGCGACGCTGGGCGTGCTGTGGCTGATGGCGAAATATAACGTCGCCGCGCGCTGGATACCTAACTAAGGAAGGGCAGATGCGGGATAAATTGTTGCTGACCTGCGCGCTGTTGTGCGTTGCCGCTGGCGCAGAGTCGGCGCCGAAGGACGATGCGCAAGCGCTACGCGATAAAAACGACGAGCCGGTGCAGATGGGCGTGTTTACCAGCCGGTGGGGGCGCCTGTTCTCCGGGAATGAGGACGTCTTCTCTGGCGCGCTGAGCTTTAGTTCCGGCCTGAAAGAGCAGTGGATGACTATCCCTAACAGTTCCGACAGCGCAGAGCAGAAACGAAAATACAATCAGACGCTCAATCTCAGCCTGCAGTACTCACCCTACAGTTACTGGTTTGCGAACGTGACGTCGCGGTTGCCGGTGACGGACACCAGCCGCTATACGGCCGATTTTCGCTACAGCTTTGGCTATGACGACTGGCATGCCAACACGGTGAGCCTGGTTTACAGCAATTACGGGGATAACCGCTTCTGGACGTCAGGTACCCGTCGTCACACCTATTTTGAGCAGGGGGCCGTGACCCTGGCGTATAAATTTTCCCTGCCGAAGCCCGTGGAGAATACCCTCCTGATCAACAAGGGCGACTCCATCATCTGCCAGGTGGGCTACAGCTGGGTTCCGCGCTATTACGATCTGGACAGCAACGATATCCGCAAAAACAAGAACGTGGTGCTGAGCGGGTGTGGCTATACCTTTAAGCAGCACTTCTTCGTGCGCGCCACGGCGTTCTGGTTCCCGGACAGCAGCCAGCAACAGCCCTGGAACGGCGACTACAGCTATAGTTTTGGCTACGCGGGCTATACGCCAGGTTCATTCTCAGTTCAGTATGCAAACTACTCCGGCACCCGTTACCCCGGCCACCAGAGCGGCAGCGGCAAATTCCGGGAAGGCACCATCAGCGTCATCTGGTTCTTACCGCTTTAGGAGGGCGTATGGTGTCGCAGCACGTCCTGATTGTAGAAGATTCACTGGTGTATCGTCGCCTGCTTAGCCGAATGCTGACGCAGTGGGGGTATACCGTCAGCGAGGCGGAGAATGGCGTCGCCGCGCTTGAGATCCTTGAAAGCCAGCCCGTCAGCCTGGTGATTAGCGACTGGGAGATGCCGGAGATGGATGGCCTGACGCTGTGTCGGGAGATCCGTTGCCGCCAGTTCGGGCATTATGTGTACTTAATTTTGCTTACGGCCCGCGAGGAGCCGGGCGATCTGACGGTGGGGTTTGATGCCGGTGCGGATGATTTCCTCAGCAAGCCGGTTGAGCAGAGTGAGCTGCGGGCGAGACTGCACGCGGGAGCCCGCGTGCTGTCCCTGGAAGCCACTCTTGCTGCGCGCAACGCCCGTCTCAGCGAGGCCTTAAGGCAGATAGAGCAGGACCTCGAGGTGGCGGCGCGCATCCAGCAGTCGGTTCTGCCTGCGCATCAGCTGCGCTACCGGGACTACTTTGCCGACTGGATTTTTTTGCCGTCAGCCTGGGTATCGGGCGATATTTTCAATGTGTTCCCGCTGGACAACCATCTGGGATTCTACTGTGTTGATGTCTCAGGGCACGGCGTGGGGGCGGCGATGATGTCTCTTGCCGTAGCCCGACAGTTTCTGCACGGCAGGGCGGTGGAGCGTTTCCTTTTTGCGGGCGAGAGCGATGTTGCGTCTCCCGCGGAAGTGGTTCGCATCCTGAACGGTCGCTTTTGCAGCGAAGAGGCCGAGATAGTGAGCTATTTCACCATGATCTACGGCGTTATCGACCTGGCGACGGGTGAAGGTAAGCTCTGTCAGGCCGGACATCCTACCCCCTTCATTGTGAGCCCCGGCGGCGAGGTCAGGACGGTCGGTGAAGGCGGTGCGCCGGTAGGATTGATGCCGGATCTCAGCTGGACGGACGTGAGCTTCTCGCTGGCGGCGGGAGAGCGCCTCTGCCTGTTTAGCGATGGCATAACCGAGTGTGAAAATCCTGACAACGAACAGTTCGGTCAGGCTCGTTTGCAGCGTTGGCTCCAGAATGACGCCACGCTCGCGCTGGATCGGCTCTTACCGCAGTTTGCGCAGCATCTTATCCGCTGGCACAGCGGAGAATACCGTGAACAACAGGCCATGGCCGACGATGTTTCCTTATTAGTGATTGAGCGTACAGGAGTAAACGATGAACATTGATACAGACCGGCTGAGCGACGTAAACATTATAACGCCGTCGGTGCGCCGGCTGGACGCCTCGGTGGCGGCAGGGTTTAAGGAAGCCATTGCCAGGGAGATTGGGGAAGATCGTAAAGCCCTGATTGTCGATTTCAGCAAAATCGATTTTATCGACAGCAGCGGCCTTGGCGCGCTGGTTTCCCTGCTGAAGATGATGAACGGTAAAGGTGAAATGATGCTGTGCGCCCTGAACCCCGGCATACGCAACATGTTTACCCTGACCCGGATGGATAGAATATTTCGCATTTGCCCCGATCGTGCGGCGGCACTCGCGCAGCTGGGTCGGTGAGCTGACCGTGGCTAACGACATCTCGCTTCCGGCCACGTTAACGTCGGTCTCGCCGCTTGCGGCGTGGCTTGCGCACCAGATGGCGCCGCTGCCCGTCAGCGACGAATGGCGCTTTGCGTTCGATCTCGCCGCCTGTGAAACGGCAACCAACATTATTCGCCATGGGCTACGCGAGGATCCGAAACGTTGCTTCACCGTGGAGTTCATCGCTACCGCCACGGGCGCGACGCTGCGTTTTACCGACGACGGCGATGCCTTTCCCGCTGAACGCCTTGAGGCGGCACGTAACGACGCGTCGTTCGACGCCTGCCTTCTGGCTGAAAGCGGCAGAGGGCTGAAACTCATTTTGTTGTATGTGGATAATTTCACGGTGGAAAACGTTGCGGGAAGAAATATCACCGTTCTGGAGAAGGGGATGGCCGGATAATTTTTGACGTATGGGAAGGGGCGGTGCGTGGATAAACACGGTGGCGCAGCCAGGCCTGCGCCACTATCGTGATTGCGGGCATAGGCCCGGTCAGGCATCCGCCTGCCATTTTTCCAGTATCGCACCGGCCCGACGGGCCGTGGCCGGCAGGATGTCGGCATCGGCCACGTAGCCATCAGGATCGAGACAGCGGTTATACTTTCTGGCCTGGTGCAGGATCTCCTCGTCCCAGTAAAGGCGCTTCCGCTGGTCACCGCGGGTGGTGAGAATAAATTCGGCGTCGCTGCCCGTCGCGCGATAGCGACGCCAGCTGTTTGCCGGAACAGAGATCACCGAGCGCTCCGGGGCGATGACGCTCACCTCTTCGCCCGCCTCGTTCCAGATCACCTCCAGCTGGCCTTTAAAGACCATGATCACCTGAATATCCGGGCACAGGTGTCGGCCCACAACGTGATTATCGGCAAGGCGCAGCCATTCGACGGAAAAGCCGTGCGGGCTGGTGATGGCGGGAGCGGCATTCCGATCCTGTGAAATGCCGAAACCGATGACCGGCGCGATTTCGCCGCCGTGCCCGGGCAGCGCGGAGTCCAGCAGCCCGCGCGCTGACCAGCAGCGGTCATCACCGGTTACCGCCCGCTGGCGCATCTCCTCAACGCTGTAATCGCGAAGCCCGGCGACGTAGTCTGCTGACAGCGGCGTCAGCAGCGTGGCGGGTTCGGGCGGCGGGTCGCCTGCCTCCTGCGCAATCAGCATGTTATCTTTGCTCAAATACATACCGTACTCGCTGGCGGCCGCGAGCACTGAAGGGTGCCATATGATGCCGCCCGTGTTGTCCCCGCCGAGCACGGTAAACACCATTCCGCTGGTGTCTTCTTTACTGACGTTGGTGAAGCCGCGGAAGATCCAGGTCGGGATGGAGAGGATGGCAGGCGCGCTAAATTCCGCTTCATGTTCACCGCTGGCGCCCCAGCGAAAGCGCCACGTCCCTTCGTGGATCAAAAATACTTCCGCCGTAAAATGCAGATGCAGGTTATTGGTCACCCCTTTCGGCATCGCTGCCGCGCCGATGTTAAAGCCGTGCGGCTCGGGAATATTCACCACCTGCTCGCTGGACTGCGTGACGCCGGGGCCGATGAACGAATAGTTCTGCTTGAGGTGCGAACCGGGCAGCCTGCAATCAATAAACGCAAGGTTGCAGGAAACCATATCCTCGGGGGCAATTAACCGGCTTCGCGCCTGGCTCTGGGTTAGCGTAATGGTTTTCATCTTTTCTCCTGTTAATAACCGGACGCGCCGGTGGCGGGGATAGCGTTGCCGCGCGCGAGGGCAATGGCCTCACGCGAGGCGCGGCCCAGCTGCATGACGTCGTTTGCGGGCGTGACAAACCGGAACCCCTGCGCAATACGCGCCGCGGCGGCGGTGCCGGAGGTACAGAAAATCCCGGCAATTTTTTGCTGCCGGCGGCAGCGGTCAACCACCCGCTCAACGGCGGCAACCATTTCAGGGTGCCGGGATTCAGCGCTGGCGCTGCCCGTCAGCGTCAGGGAGAGATCGTTGGGGCCAATAAACACGCCGTCCAGCCCGTCGGTGTCGAGGATTGCGTCAAGGTTTGCCAGCCCCTCGCGGGTTTCGATCATCGCCAGGGTCAGGATCTCGTCGTTGGCGTGCCGGGGATAATCGCTTCCGCCGTAGAGCAGCCCTCGCGCAGGGCCAAAAGAGCGAAAGCCCAGCGGCGGATAGCGGCACGCGGCGACGAAGCGACGGGCCTCCTCCGCGCTGGAGATCATCGGGCAGATCACGCCGTAGGCCCCTGCGTCCAGCACGCGCATGATTTGCGCCGGATCGTTATCCGCAACGCGCACCAGCGGCACGGCTGGGGTGGCTGAAAGCGCCTGAAGCATCGTCAGCGCGCTGGCAAAATCGATCATACCGTGCTGCAAATCGACGGTGACGGCGTCGTAGCCCTGGTGGCCGATGATTTCCGCGCTATAGCCGGAGGGGATCGCCAGCCAGCCGTTAACGATCGGGGTATTTTCCCGTACTGCGGTCTTTAGTCTGTTGTTGCGCACTGTATGCACTCCGTTATCCACTGACGCAGCGGCGGGGCAACCTCGTCCGGGGTTTCCAGCGGTATAAAATGCCCGCCGGTCTCCACCGTGTACCACGTCGCGTCCGCGTTGCCTGCCGCCAGTAACTGGTGATGTTGGGGCGTGCAGATCGCGTCCTGCGCCCCGTTGATAAGTAGGGTGGGGCAGGAGAGGGCGTTAAACGCTGCCCTGTTATCCTGCCGGTGAATGGCTATTTCCGTCTGCTGTGCGAAGGTGGTGATGCCGCACTCCTCCGCCATCCGGCAGATAACCTCCCGCAGAGCGCGGTCGTGCAGGCGTGACGGGGCGACATAGCTTCGCCACAGGGACGACGCCAGCCACTCAGCCACGCCCTGCGACCGGGCGGCGCGTACCGCTTCCCGCCGCCGCGCGGCATTTTCCGGCGGATCGGCGAGGGGATTGGCGGACATCAATGCCAGCCCCTTTAGCCTTTCTGGCGCGTCGGCGGCAATTTGCAGCGCGACAATCGCGCCGAGAGAAAACCCGGCCAGCAGGAAGCGCGGCGGCAGCACGGTTAACAGCCGTCGTGACGCCTGCCGCGCGGACTCTGCTCCCGTCAGCGTGACGCTCAGCACCGCCGGAACGTTCAGCCGCTCAATGACGGGCTGCCAGAGGCGGGCGTTACAGAGCGTGCCGCCGAGCAGCACCAGCGGCAGGTCGGTGTTATCGAGAAGCGGAAGTGCCATCTTATCCCTCACGTTGCCGTCCAGCCGCCGTCAACCATCAGCGCGCTGCCGGTGATCAGCGCGGCGGCATCAGAGGCGAGAAAGACCACCGGGCCCATAATGTCCTCAAGCCTGCCCAGCCGGCGCAGCTTGATGTTCTCCAGCACGTAGTGGCGAAACGCCGGATCGGCCAGCGACGAACGGGAAAGGTCGGTTTCAATAAAGGTCGGGCAGAGCGTATTTACCCGGATCCCCGCCTCGCCCAGCTCCAGCGCCATGGTTCGGGTTAGCCCTTCAAGGGCGAACTTGGAGGCGCAATACACGCTGCGCCCGGGGCCGCCCACGTGCCCCATTTGCGAAGAGACGTGAACGATCGACCCGCCTTTATTGCCCGCCCGCATTCGCCCGGCGACGCGCTGGCTGATAAAAAAGGTGGCGCGCAGGTTGAGCGCTATCACCGCATCGAAATTTTCCTCGCTGACCTCAAGAAATGGCTGGTGACGCGCCAGCCCGGCGCTGTTCACCAGAATGTCGAGATCCGGCAGGTTTGCCAGCGCGCGCTCCACGTCATGGGGTTGGGTGATATCCAGCGCTACCGTCTGAAGCGTGAGCCGGTGTCCGGCGGCCAGGCCGGCGGCGCTCGCCAGCGCGTCACGATCCCGGGCGGCAATCCATACCTCTGCGCCCGCCTGCGCGAGCGCAACGGCGGCGGCAAAGCCAATTCCTCTGGAGCCGCCGGTGACCAGCGCGCGTTTGCCGTGCAGGTAAAAAGAAGGCGTTTGCGGTAGCGTCATGAATTACACCTTTTCCCGCACCGGGGCAGGCGCGGCGTAGGGCACCTCGGTCTGGCCGTAACGGCGCACGCGAATGTTGGCCTGCTCGGCATGACCGGCGAACCCTTCCAGCAGTGACAGGCGTGAGCAATAGCTGCCGATTTCGGCGGTCGCTTCGTCGCTAAGGACTTTCTGAAAGGTGCAGGTTTTCATGAATTTGCCGACCCACAGCCCCCCGGTGTAGCGCGCGGCTTTTTGCGTCGGCAGCGTGTGGTTGGTGCCGATCACCTTATCGCCATAGGCAACGTTGGTGCGCGGGCCAAGGAACAGCGCGCCGTAGTTGGTCAGGCTGGCAAGGAACCAGTCGTCCCGGTCGGTCATGACCTGAACGTGTTCGGAAGCAATACGATCCGCCTCCACCAGCATCTCGTCGTAGCTCTCGCACACGATAATTTCGCCATAGTCCCGCCACGACTGGCGGGCGATGTCGGCGGTAGGGAGTTTTTCCAGCAGCCGTTCCACTTCGCCGAGCGTCTCTTTCGCAAGCTGAAGCGAGTTCGTCAGCAGGATGGCGGGCGTGGTGACGCCGTGTTCCGCCTGGCCCAGCAGGTCCGTGGCGCACATTTCCGCATCAACGGTTTCATCGGCGATCACCAGCGTTTCCGTCGGACCGGCAAACAGATCGATACCTACCCGGCCAAACAGCTGGCGCTTGGCCTCCGCGACGAAGGCGTTGCCGGGGCCCACCAGCATGTCGACCGGCGCCAGCGAGCCGGTGCCCAGCGCCATTGCGCCAATCGCCTGAATGCCCCCCAGGGCATAAATTTCCGTTGCTCCGGCCATTTTTTGTGCCGCGACGATGGCGGGAGCAGGCTCGCCGTTAAACGGCGGAGCACAGCTGACGATCCGTGAGCATCCCGCCACGCTGGCGGTGATGATCGACATGTGGGCGGAGGCGAGCAGAGGATATTTTCCGCCGGGCACATAGCACCCTACGGCGTTAATCGGAATATTTTTATGCCCGAGAATAACGCCGGGGCGCGTTTCAATTTCCAGATCCCGCAAACACGCTTTCTGCGCGCGGGCAAAATTCGCTACCTGCTGCTGGGCGAATTCAATATCCTGAATGTCCTGGCGGCTTAGCTGCTTAATACAGCGGTCAATCTCCGCTGGCGTCAGGCGATAATCCTGACGGTCATAGCGATCGAATTTAATCGATAATTCGCGGATGGCTTTATTCCCGCGCTTTTCTATATCTGCAAGTATGTGTTCAACCGTTTCTCTTATTTGCTGGCTGGCCTGCTGGCGTTCTTCGGTAGATTTACCGCTTTTCAATTTCCACGACACGCGTAACTCCTTACCTTTTTCAGATGACAGATGCCCTCCCGGCGAGCCGGGATAGGTTATTTATATTCAGAATGCGTTATCGATCCGGTGCGGCTGCGTACGCGCCGTTTTTTAATAACCGGGACGATCTCTGTGCCTTGCGGGTATATACCCAGCGGGCGGACAGCGGGGTGACAATGGCGGCAATAACGGAAAGGGCGGCAATTAATATATAACCGGACGACAGGTTAATATGCTGCATCATGACGCCCATCATCACCGGCCCGACAAACATGCCGCAGGAATAGATGGTCTGGAATAACCCCATCCGCGTGGATTGCTCGTCGGAGGTCGTATTCACCACGCTAAGCGACATAAAGGCGGCGAAGGCCATGCCGAACGAAAAGCCTGCCAGCGCCTGCCACAGGTAAATTACGTACATATTGCTGGTGAAGGGGATGCCGAAGGTGGAGACCACCTGTAAGACGATGCCGAGCACGGCGGTTTTAACCAGACCAAGGCGCTGATAAAAAACCGAGCTGCACAGGGCGATAGCCAGCCCGTAAAACAGAAGGTGGATATTTCCGAGCACCGCGAGGATCCCCGCCCGGGCGCCGAGCTGTTCGGCGTAGACCGGCGTCAGCGTGTCGCGGGTGGCGAAGGGAACCAGAATCACGACGGTTGCCAGAATGCCGAGCAGCCAGACGGAACGGTCGGCCAGCTGCTGGCGCGCGCCGGTGATGCAGGCCTTAAGCGTGGGGGCCTGCACCGGGTCGTGCACGTCCTGGATACGGGTCGTCAGGATCAGCGCGACCAGGGCAGAAATACAGGAGACAAAGAAGGCGATATTGTTCGCAAAATAGTGAATCAGCACCGCGCCAATGCAGTTGCCGAGAAACACGCCGACGGGGCCGGCCAGCGCCAGCAGCGCGACGGCGGCAGGGGCTTCGTCGCGTTCGAAATAGCGCATAAACAGGATGTTGTACAGCACCCAGGTCGCTGCGGTGACGCCGTCGGCCGCTTTCGCTATATACAGCGTGATGGCGTTGGGCTCAAGCCAGGCAATTGGCCAGGCGATAATCGGCAGCACCAGACCAATCTGGATAAAAATCCTGCGGCTCTTTACCACGTCGGAAATAATGCCGAGCGGGAAGCGTATAAGCAGGGTTGCCAGCCCGGAGGCGCCCATGACGATCCCCATGATCTGTGGCTCTATACCCTGGTTGATCATCATGGGTGCCAGAAAGGCATCAATGCTGTGAATACAGATGAAGAACAGAATGCTGATAATGAAAAAGAGCCGGGCTTCCCGACGGCGTAACAGTGCTCGCAACATGGTTCTGAACCTCTTAAAAAGTAATGGGTTATCACCAGCCAAGTACGACGTTTACCGGTTCAGTCCTTTGGGCGACTCCTGTTCTCTCCGGTACCATGACGGTATGAAAACGCTTTGCATACGTATTCAAGAATTGAAGTTACGAGAAGGTTTCATTTTTGTAAAGTGATCTCGATCTTGTTGTGAGAATTTTAATTTTTTGTGTTGCATACGCATGCAAAGGTGGTGTAAGTATAAAAAACACCCACTCGCTGAGGCGTTTGAGCAGGCCGGAAAGGGTGGGGCGTTGATAAGGAATCAGGGGTAATGAAACGTAAGACTTTTGCAGCAGTCACATCCCAGCAGGTCGCGCAGCTGGCGGGCGTATCGCAATCCGCAGTGTCGCGAACGTTTACGCCGGGAGCCAGTATTTCGCCGGCGACGCGTGAAAAAGTGCTGAAGGCGGCGCGGGAGCTAGGGTATCGCCCGAATGCGATAGCCCGTTCGCTCAACACGGCGCGTTCGCGCATTATCGGCGTGGTGATCTCCTACTTTGACAACCCCTTTTACTCGCAGGTGCTGGAGGCGCTGGCACAAAAACTGGACACGCTGAACTATCACCTGCTGCTGTTTGTCGGCGACCGTGAAGGCAACGTCGACCGTATTTTTGACCAGATCATGCAGTACCGGGTGGATGGCATTGTGCTGGCCTCGGTGACGCTGTCGCTGGAGCTGTCCGAAGAGTGCCTGGCTGCCGGAATACCGGTGGTGCTGTTTAACCGCAGCGAAGAGAGCGGAATGGCCTCCAGCGTAAACAGCAATAACGAAGCGGCGGCGCGGCAGATTGCCGAGTTTTTGCTGGCGGGGGAGCATCAGCGTTTTGCCTATGTGGGCGGCGTGGCGGATTCCCCGGTCAATATTGCCCGCCAGCGCGGGTTTATCACCACGCTGGAAGAACACGGCATCACCGACGTGCGGGTAGTGCACGGCAATTACGATGTTCAACAAACGACCCGGGCAGCCTACGCCCTGTTTTCGGCGTCGCCTGCGCCCGATGCGGTCTTTGTTGCTAACGACCATATGGCCGTCACGGTGATGGACGTGGCGCGCTACGAGTTTGGGCTGCGCGTTCCGGAGGAGGTCTCCGTTGTCGGATATGACGACATCGGCCCTTCCGGCTGGCCCTCCTATGCGCTCACCTCGGCATCACAGCCGGTAGGCGCGATGGTGGACGCCACGGTGGACCTGTTGATGAAGCAAATTGACAGCGGAACCATCGAGCCTGAACAGATTACGGTGCCCGGCACGCTGGTGATACGCCACTCGGCGCGCCGTCCGCGCAGCGGCGTTATCGAAACCAATGGGGTTACGCTTTACCAGTCAAAGGAGCGCAAATGACCAGATTGCGGGGCTTCAGCCCACAGTTCGACACTCTCCAGCAGTTCATTTTGACGCTCACGCATGTGGTGTGGGAGCAAAAGGATATCGGACAGCTGGCGGATTTTTATGCCACCCCGGTGGTCTTTACCACCCCTGAAAAACAGCTGCACGAGCTTTCCCAGTTTATGCGCCTTACGCTTGAGGCGATGCACAGCTTCCCGCAGCGCACGGTGCTGACCGAGGATATCCTGTGCAGCCAGAATCCGGGCGAGGAGCACTACGCCGCGCAGCGCACCGTTGCCCGGATCCAGCACCAGGGCGAGGGATTTTTTGGCCCCCCGACCGGTAAAAACGTCTGGGTACGCACGTGGGCCGATCGCCTTTGCGTCGACGGGGCCGTGCGCCAGGAGTGGTTGCTCCAGGATCGCGCGGCAATCGTGGCGCAGCTGGGGCTGGATATCCGCGAGTTTGCCTTTAACCTCGCGAGCATGCGTCAGCAGCTTGGGGTGGAGTCGGTGTCTGCCGAGACGCTGGACGCCCGCTGGGCGGGCGGGCCTGACGGCGATGATGTGGAAGGGGCGCTGGCAGGCGTGGTGGAGCGCTATCTGACGATGTGGGCGGGCGGCAACAGCGGCGTGGTGCCCGGTTTATATCATCCTGCGGCGACGCTGTACGCGCCCGGCCACTGCATCTGTACCGGGGAACAGGACATTGGCGCACAGCTTTCCGGCTACCGCGCCTCATTTGCCGACAGCGAGACGCAGCTTCATCACCTGATCGTGCGTAAGGATCCCAACGAGCCTGTCCGGCTTTCCTTGCGCTGGTCGTTATTAACCTGGCATGACGGTTACGGCAAATTTGGCGCACCAACCCGTAAACCCGTTTCCGTAACCGGCATCAGCCAGCTTGAATTACGCGATGGATTAATTTTCCGGGAATATCTGGGTATTGATGAATTAGCGATTTGGTCGCAACTCTTTAATTAACAGGGGCGGCAGCGCCCTTATTCTGGCTGCCACTACTTTTCGCGTTTAATTCACCCTCACTTACGGGTGCGGGTTTTTATTGTCTGAAAACAGAGCAGGAGTTTATATGTCTTCAACTGAAGCAACAAATAAAGCACCAGCCGTACCCGAAAAAAACAGTGTGAAAGCGTTAAAAGACGAGCCGGTATTACAGGTTGAACGTCGAGATTTTGTCGACCTGGTACCGGAAAAACGCCCGCGCGTACAGTCGTTACGCGGCTTTGATGACTGCTACACCGATATTGTCGATTATATCGTTCGCTGCACCCATAAAATATGGGACGAGCGCGACGTCGGCTTAATTTATTCCCACTATACCCATAACTGCGTGCTGTATAACGCGCTGGGCACATTATATAACCGCGAGCAGGTCGTTCAGGATACGCTGCAACGCTTAATTGCCTTCCCGGAGCGGCGCGGCATGGCCACCCAGGTTATCTGGAACGGGAATGATGTGGACGGTTTTTATACCTCTCACCTGGTGACGGGAAGCGGGCGGCATACCCAGCACAGCCATTTAGGCAAGCCGACAAACCGCACCTTCGTAACCCGTACCGTGGCGGATTGTATGATCCACGAAAATAAAATTTACCGGGAGTGGGTGGTCAGCGACAACATGTCGTTGATGAAGCAGCTCGGCCTGGATACCGATCGCATCGCGTTTGATATGGCGAAAGAGCAGTTTGATAAAGGCTTCCGCGTTATGGACATCGGCGAAAATGGCCGCATGCTGGGGCAGTATCCGCCGGAGATGGAGTGTGATGTTTCGCTTGCGCATACCGATACGGAAGAGCAGTGCCTGCGCTGGCTGCACGAAATTTTTAATCGCCGCATGTTCGGCAAGATCAAAGAGGTTTACGCGCCGAACGTGCAGTGGCACGGGCCGCTGATGAAGGAGCTGTACGGCACGGCGGCGGTGACGCACCAGACGCTGGCGCTGGTGGGGATGATCCCTGACGGCGCGTGGCTGCCGCAGCATATCTGCTCTAACCCCTGCGACGAAGGCGGCGTGAAGGTGGCGGTTCGCTGGATTATCGAGGGCCATCATCTGGGCTACGGAGAGCTGGGCAGGCCTACCGGAGAACGCCTGTTCGTGATGGGCATGTCGCACTACCACATCGTTAACGGAAAAATTGTCGACGAGTGGATCGTTTATGACCACCTTGCGCTGCTGGCGCAAATCAAACTCGGCCAGATGGAGGATGCGTAAATGAGCAATCAGGTGAGCTGGATTAAGCGCCCGCAGGGGCAGGATGCACAGGCCGACCGTTCGCTGACCGATAAGGTCAGCGCCATTATCGAACGCGTCAAAACCGAGGGCGACGCGGCGCTGAGAGACTTCTCGCAGCAGTTTGATAACGTCGTGCCGGCGCAGTTTGAGGTGAGCGAGCGGGAGATCGCCGAAGCGCTGGAAGGGATGGATGACCGGACGCGTCGCGACAGCGAGTTCGCCATTAGTCAGGTGCGTCGTTTTGCACAGGCGCAGCTGGCGACCATGCAGCCGCTGGAGGTAGAGACGCTGCCCGGCGTGCATCTTGGTCATCGGATCATCCCGGTGCAGACGGTGGGCTGCTACGTGCCGGGGGGCGTTATCCGATTCTCTCCGCGCCCGTGATGTCGATTGTTCCTGCCACGGTTGCGGGCTGCGAGCAGATTATCGCCTGCCTGCCGCCGGGCGCGCATCCGGCGATGATCGCGGTCTGCCACCTGGCGGGGGCGCATCGCATTTTTAAAGTTGGCGGCGCGCAGGCTATTGCGGCGATGGCCTGGGGAACGGACAGTATTCCGTCGGTGGACAAAATTGTTGGGCCCGGCAACGCCTTCGTTAACGAAGCGAAGCGCCAGGTGTTTGGTAAAGTCGGCATTGACGCGCTCGCCGGGCCGAGCGAGATTTTCACCATCGCTGACGACAGCGCCGACCCGCGTATTCTCGCCGCCGATATGCTGGCGCAGGCGGAGCACGATATTCACACCCGCGTTGGGCTGGCGACCACCAGCAGGGATATTGCAACGCGCACCCTGGCGGAAGTTGAGCGTCAGCTCGCCAGCCTGCCAACGGCGGCAACGGCTGGCGAAGCGTGGCGCCGGCAGGGGGAGATTGTGCTTTGCGAAGATGAAGCGCAGCTGATCGCCTTTGCCGACCGGATGGCGACGGAGCATTTACAGGTTCATACCCGCGATCCGCACGCCACGGCTGCGAAGATCCGCAACTATGGCTCGTTGTTTATCGGCCAGAACGCCAGCGTGGTGTTCTCCGATAAATGTTGCGGCACCAACCATACGCTACCGACGATGGCGGCGGCACGTTATACCGGCGGGCTGTGGGTGGGGGCGTACGTCAAAATCTGTACCCATCAGTGGATTGACGAGCAGGGCATCCCGGCGATTGCGGAGCCGGCGATCCGCCAGAGCCGTACGGAAGGCATGCAGGGGCACCGACGGGCGGCAGAAATCCGCCTGCGTCCGCAGGACATCGACGCCATTACCAGCGGCATGCGGGACTAAACGATACGCCGGGCAGCTTTCTGCCCGGTTTTAGCTCGGAGAACCTGAGGCTATGAAGCGCCTGCTACCGCCAGACGACGTTCCGGAAGAGATCGCCCGCCGTCTTGAAATCATCCAGCGACACCGTGCGCTCAACGCGATCCTCGGCGTTAACCCTGACGCCATCTCTCAGGCGCAACGGTATCAGCAGCTGCGTCGGCGCGGCGTGCAGGTTGGCCCTTTGCACGGCGTTCCGCTGATCGTTAAAGATAATATCGCCTGCGCGCCGATGCCGGTTACCCTTGGCTGCCGCGCGCTGGCCTCGCTCGGTGCGACATCGGATGCGCTTGTCGTACAGCGGCTGCGCCGGGCCGGGGCGATTATCCTCGCCAGGGCCAATATGTCCGAGTTTGCCTTTGACGTGCGATCGCGAAGCTCGCTGGGTGGAGACGTAGCGAATCCGCTTTGCCCGTCGGTGACGGCCGGGGGCTCCAGCGGAGGCTGTGCCGCCGCGGTCGCGGCCGGAATGGCCGATGGCGCGCTGGGCACCGATACCGGCGGCTCCATCCGCATTCCCTGTAGCTATACCGGGCTGGTAGGTCTTCGGCCCGCATTTCGCCGGGCGCAGCTGGACGGCGTTGCGCCGCTGTCGCCGAGCAAGGACACCGTCGGGCCAATGGTACATAGCGTTGAAGATGCCGCGCTGCTGCATGCGGTCATCCACGGATTTTCTCCGGTAACCCTACCGGCGCGCCCGCTGAACGGCGCCCGGTTCGGTGTGGTTACCGCGCTACAGGGAGAGGATGAAGCACAGCTGGCGGTGTGGCAGGCGGCGCTACACGCGCTGAGCCGCGCCGGGGCGAGGCTGGTGGAGGTATCACTGCCTTTGCTGGACGACGTAAGGCAGGCGACGTGCCTGAGCCTGTATGAATTTCGCGTTGCGTTTGACCGCTGGCTCGCTAAACAGCCTGGTGCGCCATCAGGGCTCGCGGAAATTGTGGCCTCCGGCGCTTTCCTGCCTGAGTTCGCGCCGTTTCTGAAGCAGATGCTGGCCTGCGATACGCTGAAAACCCCGCTCTGGCTGGCGGGACGGCGCCTTCAGCGCCTGTTGCGCCAGAGCCTGTGCCAGGTAGCGGCGGAGCAGCGCATCGATGGCTTTTTGTATCCCACCGTACAGCGCTTACCGGACAGCATGGCGAAGATGCCGCCCGGGTGCGCGCCGGAGCTTGCCGCCATCAGCGGCCTGCCCGCAATAACGTTGCCGTGCGGCGTGAACGGTAATGGGCTGCCGGTGGGGATGGAGATTCTATCGCCGCAGGAGGACGAGACGGCGCTGATGGTGCTGGCGCTGGCGTGCGAGCGGTGCTTTAGTCGCGATAAATAAGATGAAGAGATTTTGAGGTTGGTTGCATATTGAACAGGTGTGTTTTTGGGGCAGGAAAAGTTACTCAGGCACAAAAAAGCCCGCAGGGCATGCGCCGTGCGGGCTTTCAGGACTTCATCGGATGACTCTGGTAATCACCGATGGAGAATTTTGGTGGGCTGGCGGAGTCTGAATTAGTTGTGTAACTGGTTGTTTTATAAGTTTTGATCTTCAATTCAATTTTCAAATTTGTCCCATTGTTGGTCCTAAAAGAAAATGTCAGGTTTTTCGCAGGGAAGGAGATGCTGCGGCAGGAGTCTCTTCGTCAGTGAGACTAGCATTTTGCTTTTCTTAAATCTCGCCTGTTTTCAGGTCTTTTAGCAAGTTAGTTTTTAACAAGCCAGCTTAGCGGATCGCTCACAGAATTTAAAACTTGCAATTGGGCTTAAGTTATAGCATCAGGTTTGATATGACTTGTTGAGAACCATTGAGATTATAACCTAACGTAACTATATAATTTGAATGCATGATGAATTTTGGTTCTAGATCACTCTTCTATTTTATGTTCCTTGATTATATTTTAGTTAATGGCTTAGTCTATAATTGTATATGCTGGGTTATGACTCTCATATCTCAGTACTAATTTTAAAAGGCAAATTTAAAGTTTAGGGGCGTAGATATGATTGATTTCACACAGCGACTAAAAAGAAAAGAACGAAATACAGTTATTAATCCACTCGAGATTTATGAATCTTTAGATAGGCGCAGCGTTGCTGGACCTTTAAGACCCTCACAGTTGGAAATATTAAATAAATGGTGGGGGATGTATAAGGATAAAAAAGATAATATTATAAAGTTGCATACAGGCGAAGGAAAAACTCTTATAGGGTTACTTCTTCTACAGTCAAAGTTGAATGAATATAATCAGCCCTGTGTTTATGTTTGCCCTAACATTTATCTTGCAGATCAAGTTATGGATGATGCTAGGAAATTTGGTATTCCCTATTGTTCTATTGATGAAACGAGAGCATTACCTGATGATTTTCTTTCGGGCAGAAAGATATTAATTACATATGTGCAAAAATTATTCAATGGAAGAACTGTATTCGGACTTGGTGCTAAATCCGTAGATGTTGGGTCAATCATTTTAGATGATTCTCAGGCTTGTATTGATTCAATAAAAAGCTCAATGATGATTAAGGTAAGAAAGGATCATTCGCTTTTTAAAAAAATTCTTGGGTTATTTTCTGATGAATTACGTGATCAAGGAGAAGGTTCTTTTTTAGAAATTGAAAATGGTGTTTCTCAGAGCACCATTTTAGCAGTGCCTTACTGGACTTGGATAGAAAAGAAAGATGCTGTTGCAAAAATCCTATTGGATTATGTAGATGATAAAAAAGTAAAATATGCATGGCCGCTTATTAAGGATTCATTACAGTGTTGCCAGGCTTTCTTTTCTGGTGAATATTTAGAAATATCACCATTTACATCTGTAATCGAAAAGTTTGGAAGTTTTAGTAACGCAAAATTCAGATTTTTAATGTCTGCTACAACTCAAGATGACTCGTTCTTTATCAAGGGGCTAGGTTTTGATATCGATGCTGTTAAGAACCCCATGAAAAGTGATACTCTTCTTTGGTCAGGCGAGAAAATGATTTTGATTCCGTCATTGATTAATGATGATTTTACAAGGGATCGTATTTTAAATTGGTTGTTGCAGCCCTACGATAAGAGAATTTTTGGAACTGTTTGTCTAACCCCGAGCTTTAAAAATAAAGAGCAATTTGAAAAGATTGGTGCAGTAGTCTCTACTACTGATACCATGTTTAGTAATGTCGAGAAATTAAAGAATGGGGTTTATTCTGAGGCTATTGTTTTCGCTAATAGATATGATGGAATCGATCTTCCTGATGATTCTTGTCGGATATTAATAATCGATTCAAAACCATTTTCTGAAACATTGACTGAAAGGTATGAGGAAGAAGTAAGGCCTAGTAGTGACATAATCAATATTAAGATTGCTCAAAAAGTGGAGCAAGGTCTCGGAAGGAGTGTTAGAGGGCAGAAGGACTATAGTGTTATTGTTCTTGTTGGCGGTGATTTGGTTCAATTTATTAAAAGCCCGTTAACAAAGAAATATTTTTCAGAGCAAACAAAACAACAAATTGAAATTGGGAATGAGATAGTTTCTTTTGCAAAAGAAGAGTTGGCTGGACAAAACCTGAGCTCTTCTCAAATACTTGTTGATATATTAAATAAGTGTACTACTCGTGATGACGGATGGAAGCAATTTTATGTTGAAAGAATGGGTGAGATTAAAAAAAGTGTCGATAATAAAGGGTTGTATGATCTAATTCTGCTTGAAAATAAAGCTGAAAAACTCTTTGTTAAAGGGGATGTGGATAGAGCTTGCAAGACAATACAGGATATCTGTGATCATCATGTTCAGGATCCTAGAGAAAAAGGGTGGTACCTACAACTTTTAGCTAGATATATGTATTCTTTAAGTAAGGCTGAATCTAACAAGTATCAAAAATCTGCGTTTCAAAACAACAACTCACTTCTCAAGCCAAGAGATGGTATTGAATATAAAAAAATCGGAAAAATAAACACTAGCAGAACTCAAAGAATCAAAGAATGGATGGCATCGTACGATGACTATCAGTCTTTGATGATTGATATTGATGGTGTCCTTGAAAATCTTAGTTATGGAGTCCATTCTGAGAAGTTTGAGAAGGCTTTAGATGATTTAGGCGGTATGATTGGTTTCGTATGCCAGCGTCCAGATAAAGAAATACGCAAAGGACCTGATAACCTTTGGGCTGATGTTGATAATCAGTACATTATGTTTGAATGCAAAAATGAAGTTGATGAGGATAGAAAAGAAATAAACAAAGATGAAGCTGGACAAATGAACAACCACTGTGGTTGGTTCGATGATTTCTATCCAGGGGAGAAGTGTCTTAAGTTTATGATAATTAATACTCGTCATCTTTCTTATCATGCGGACTTTACTCATGAAGTAAGAATAATAAAGAAAAATAGTTTGAGAACATTAAAAAACAATGTGAGGGGTTTTTTCAAAGAGTTTCGTGGGTTTGATATTCATCAGTTGTCTGATGAGAAAATTCATGAGCTTATTATACCGCATAAGTTAAGTGTACATGATTTTTATAACGAATACAGTGAGTCCGTAATAAAAACAACTAGATAGAAGTATAATAGGGGGCTACGGCTCCCTATTATATTTATGAAACTATTTGATAAGTCCGGTTTAGGTTATGGATAAGTGAATTTTTGGCAAATCATCCCCAAATTTATCAGCATTATAGGAATGAGGAGTACAGAGGTAATCTGCGATAATTTCAGGGTATCCCTCAGGCGATGAGATGCATAATGGCGCTGCATTCCGGATGTTCTAGCGCGTAGTCACGTAAGCGATAATAGTGCTCAGTCATTGCGTCACACTCGGTGCGACAGGCGTGGTGATTGTAAGCCATCAGACAGGCGACCATCCCTGCAGCTTCACTGGTAAGCTCTGCGCCATTGCTGTTCATGCTGTTGAACAATATCCATTTCTCATCGTGATCTGACTCGGGAGCCATAAAAGCGCCGCCGTTGCTGAGTGTCGAAAAGCGCCAGATACCACCGTGGTAATCGGCACACAGCCGATCCATCCAGGCGAAAATGCGAGGTTCAAGCGTTATCCATTGTGGGATGGAGCCAAAGTGCTGCTGCCAGAAGCCGATGCGTAACTCGTCCGGGACCACTGAGGCAGTAATTGCGGTATGCTCCTCGAACTGATGATTTTGTGTATTCATTAAACTATCTCCTTATGCCGGAACGGTTGTTTAACGCCCGAAAAATTCGAGCATGTTTTCTGCCATAACCCACAGGGCGCGATTGAGTTTCACATCGCCATCAATACCGGTAACAGCACGGGTGCGGCTGCTTTTCCCCTGAGCGGTTCGCCCTGACAATCCCCCTTTCATCAGGTTCTCCTGCACGCGCTGGTATACGGTCCACAGATCATCGCTGTAGTCCTCCCGACGACGCGGGGTCAGCAACTGCGATACCGTGACCGGCTGGTGGTCCTCACCAAATCGATACTTCATTGCGGCATTCGCCAGTGCATGACGGGCAGGGTATGGCAGCACAAGCGACTGCATCGCATCGCGCTTTTCATCCACCCGATCAAAGACCCCCAGCACTTCGTAAGCCCCTTCAATCACCTTCTCGACGACATTACCTTTATGCGGTACCCGCACTTCGCCGAATGACTGACCGCAGACCAGACCATTAGTACAGACGCCACGAAACAGCCCCGGCAGCATCTGGTAACTTGATGAACCATCATGGCTGTTGAGCAGGATGATTTCCGGTACCTGATGGCCGGTCAGTTGTCCGGCACGACGCAGGCGAAGCATGTGTTTGGTGTGCTCCCGCTTGCTCTGGTCCCGAACCTTTGTCTGGCAGGCAAAGAACGGCTCAAAGCCTTCACGCTGCAGGTTTTCGAGGATTGTGATGGTCGGGATGTAGGTGTAACGGTCTGAACGAGATTCATGCTTGTCACTCCCGAACACGCTGGGGACATGACTCATCAGCTCTTCGTGGGTCAAAGGCCGGTCACGGCGTATCTGATTTATACGGCCAAAGCGGCTGGCTAATCGCATGGATAACTCCTTATGAAGTGGGTAAAAATACAAAAGGCCACACTTCCCGAAGGAGGTGTGGCCTGACTTTGTTTATAACGATGATGCGCTGGTGATGGTTATGCAGGGAATTTGCGGATGCCATAACGAGCGATATACCTGTTCAGCCAGTAACCGGCATCCGGCTCAAAGTTCCAGGCTCGCCAGACCATGCAACGCTCATGATGGATAACCAGACGGAAATGTGTCCCCAGGTCGTCCTCTATAGCAACGTTGGAATATTGAGACGCAACCGCCTCTGCCTGCTGGCGAGTAAACGGTCCATCAGGCAATTCAGTGAGTTCAGTCATACAGGCTCCCTAAAATAAAAAGCCCCTGTGGCATTAGCGACAGGGGCTGAATCAAACAGATGGCGAATCGGCTAAGATGCCTTACCACCGACAACCGTGACTTGTACAGGTCGGTAGTACTGCGGGTCGAAAACGGAAAGTGGCAGGTCAATCTGGTAACCATTACGCTCTTCTGTTGCCTTCATGATTTCGACGGAGCTAACGTTTTCCACGCATTCGTTCTCCAGCGAGGCTTCCTGAGAGCGAGTGGCATCGCTGTCGCCAAATGCAGCCACTGCCATATTCCCCATGGCCAGCGTGTTCCCCTCCTTATCTTTCAGACGCAGGGAAAGTGTCAAAGACCCGAATCCTTCACCACTTCCGCCGTTGTCCAGGCGAAACAGCCAGACGCAGACATTGCCTGGCACCCAGACCATGTCTGTGTTGCGGATACTGATGTAACGCTGTTCTTCGGCCTGAGCCGGTGACAGCAGACAAAGGCTCAGAGCGAAAACTGAGATAACGCCTTTCAGCTTCATCATGGATTTTTCTCCTGATTCACCGGCAGATAGAGTTTCCCCATTTCCTTACCATCGTGTGAATACACCACCGATTTCTCACCCGTGTAGCTGTCGGTTTCAATCCTGAAGCTCAGGGTGATATTGTCCGCAAGGCACAGGGCTGCCATCAGTGGCTGCACCGTTTTCTGCTGCATGTCAGCAATGTAGTAATAATTGCCTGACTCACAGCCTTCCGGCGACTGGCGGGTTTTCATCACTGTGTATTGCGGTGTACCGAAGGCATCCTTCTTTACCCATTCCTGGGCAATATCGGATTTATGCGACACAACCTTGCTGAACGGTGGCGGAGTCAGGTCCTTAAACCTGGCTATCGTTTTCACACCCGCATCTTCCTTACTGTCGCAGCCAGAGACTCCCATCGCACCGATAACTGTCAGAACCGCAAGCAGAGGTGGATACAATTTCTTCATGGTGCAGATTCCTTTCAGCAGTTGCCGGTGCGTCGGCACAGCTCTACCAGACTCTGTTGGGCTACCCACTGCTGCAGTTTATGCTCTGAGGCAGAACGCTTCGCCGCCAGGGCAGCCTGCTGCTGTTTGTTGACACAGTTTTCCGGGAATGCAGCAAGTATCTGGTTGCTGTGAGGTTCGTCAGCCAGCTCCAACTGATACTGGGTGTCAATGATAGTGAAGTAACACCCTTTCCCCTGGTCTTCGCCCTGATAGACCGATGTTAGGTCGGAGTAATAACCGCTGGCAGGTTTCAGATTCAGCTTGCGCACGGTATGCGTTTTTTTATCGGCGAGAAAATAAGCGCCACCTCCCCGCTGACGCAGCAGAAATTGTTTAGTCCAGGGGTAATTGCCAATGACACTGGCCTGGTAGAGCGTATTGTTCAGCGTGTCATTGTCCATGCCATCGGCTGATTTCCAGCCATCCGCCTGCATGTACTGCCAAAATTTGACAGTACCCACGACAGTTTCGGCAGACGCCGGAAAAGCAGCACCAGCGCAGAGACTGACGGCCAGTGCCGTTGTAGTCAGTAATTTCTTCATCATGATTCCTTATGAGGTAAAAGACCGTCGCCGGTTCTGGCGAGCAGTGAGTGAAAAACGTGAAAATGGGGAAGGGCTCTGAGTAATTCCGGTTCGGCGAGAACGTTGCGAATCTGAAGGTCAGGCACGAACAGTTCCGGGTGCAAGGTAACCGCATGGATATCGTTCAGCGGAAACACCGCCACGCGATGATGATGCTCTCCAGTCAGATACCAGTTCCCGTCGCAGAGTACGAGGCGGTATGGTGCAAGCCCTGTACAGCGACAACCTTCAGCCAGCAGCGTCACACGGCGATGCTCTGATATGGCCCTGACAAGGCGTGTAAATATTCCTGGCCTGGGTGGCGACAATGACTCCGACTCTGCCCATATGAGGCACGGAGACTCACCAGGTCCACTCAGCAGTGAGCTGACCATGTGGTTATCCATATCAGGAAACAAAGCCTCCACGCCTGACTGACGAGCAAAAGTCAGTACAGCCAGTTCGCGTTGATGGCTTCCTGAGAGCAGACGACAGGTGCCATCGCGATATTCCAGGTCCAGGTACATCAGTCGCTCACGAAAGTCTCGGCGGAGAGTACGGATCGACACGCCAAACTCTGCGGCAAGAAGAGCCATATCCAGTGTTTCACCAGCAACAAGGCGACTGATAATGAGAGACAGCCGAACCGCCAGCCGTTCATGGCGACGCTCAGTCTGGGACATTAGATTTTCTCCATCCCGTTAACAGGCTGAAAATTAAGTGATTAGTGTAACGAAGGGGCGGGACAGGGTATGGACATGGAAAAGCATATTTTTTCAGTACGAGGATTACAGCTGCAATGTGCCCTTGCGCGTTAATGGTGGATTAACCGCTCATTAATTGAGCGCAGGCAGGACAGGGTGTGTCCGTCATAAGCGGTTTGTCAGAAGAAAATCCAATCCCAGACGGCACGGGCAACGGACACCACGGCTTCCCGCACGGTTCGAATCACAGCCCTTACAGGCGCTGGCAGAAAAGATGATGACTCCACATTGCCAATCATTTCATCCACGGCATGACCAAAGCGCTCGCGTGCCTGCTTTTTTACCGGCTCGGTGCAGAGCCTTCCATGCAGTTGTGTTGTCAGTGGGCTCGCGGCCCGGTCAGGCAGGCTGCGCATCATCGTCTCTACCATCGCATCCAGCCCCCAACCAGTTCGGGCCGATACAACACAGACTGGATGGTGCGGCAGGAAGATCTGTTGTACAGCGCTCCGCTTGGTCTCAATTGTCGACTGCTGGCTATGAGAGGGGGTATTGCTGGTGGTATTCCACTGATGGCAGGGTTCGGCCTTGTCGGCCTGATTCACGACAAATAGCACCCGGTGCTGATACGCCAGCATCACCTTGCGATAAAAGTGTTCATCCACTGAAAGTGCTCTGTCATCGGCCTTGATGACCCATAACACCAAATCCAGTTTGGGCAAGATCCGGCGGTATAGAGTGGTGTACTCCTCGTCACGTGCCTTGCTTTCACCCACTCCGGGTAAGTCGACCAGTAGCAGGCTGTGAGAGCCACTGCTGAGCCTGAAGCGCAGCACATCGCGTGTGCAGGCCTCCACATCACTGACAGGTGTTACCTCCCCCTGAAACAGGGCGTTACAGAGTGACGACTTCCCGACACCAGTTTTGCCCATAATGCCGATCACTGGCTCGTACTGCGTAAGGTTGCGAAGGTGCTTAAGGATGTCGTTGCGGAGGCTATGGGGTAGTAAAGCTAGTGGGTGTTCAAAGGCCTGGAGGCCATCATGTTTATTCATTCGCAGATCTCAGCGTGAAAAATAAAAGTCCCGCGATCCGGCTTGGGTGGCGGGGGATTCACGGAGATAATATCTATCTGAAATTATTTTGATTAAATGCGTAGCTGATACTGTTAGAAAAGCATTTACAATTCTTCATTTATCCACCACCTCTAGTAATTGTAATAACTAATATGCCAACATTGACGCAGACCTTAAAAATGCGTAATGCTATGATTGTATGTGAAATATGAATATGCACAGTTTGATAAATCAAACAATGGAAAGGAATATGTTCATAACTGATAACATCTTTAAAATCAATTGGTTACACGACATTATGTTGTGTGGTGAAAAATTCATCAATAATTGAATGCGGTATGTAGTACTGCTCCTGTTGAGTTAGTTCTACGTTTTGTCCTTGATTTCACGAGTTATCTGTCATTTTGTTTGCGTTTCCGTTAAGAGTCTTGCAAATCGTTAACATGACGGAACTCCTGATGAAAATATAAAAATGAAGATTGATATTCTAAGTAGTGACGGTATCCATGCCTCAGAAAAGGAAGCAATTAAGAGGATGGTAGAAGTTTTCAATGCATCTAGTTTTAGCCAAAAATGGCATGGCTATGCTGGTTTCATGATGATGGATACAACTTATAGAGATCGAGAGATTGATTTAGTTCTTCTGACGCATGATAGACTCCTTATCGTGGAGCTTAAAAAGTGGCGCGGAAAAATTGAACCAATGCATGATCATTGGTTACGTGATGGTGATGACATGGGGCGTTCACCAGTTAAAGTCCTTGCCGATAAGTGGAAAATTTTATCATCAAAGATTAAAACTCGTCTAAGTGCGCCAGCAACAGAAGTATACATTGATTACAGAGTTGTCATGTGTGGTAGTGCTGATTTTTCTGAAATTCCAGAAGATGAAAAATCATTTGTATGTACACTTGAACAGTTTTTAAAAATTGCCAAATCTGGGGGGGTACCAAGGCGAATTTGGTCCACAAAAAGCGCGTAAGCCTTGTGAATATTTGCAAGTGTTCACACCATTTTTTAGAGGTAAGGATTTCAAGCCTTCAAGTTTTTCATTCAATAATTTCCAAATTGTTGGAGAAGCAACTTTTCCTCATCCTGATGGATTGTACAAAGAATACAAATCTGTCAAAAAGGATGACCAACGACATGAAGCATTGTTAAGACGATGGGATTTCTCAGCATTATCTGGCATCGCAGATACTATTGATGAACGAGCCCGTATAGCATTGCGAGAACATAAAGTTCTAGGTTTCATTCATGAGCAAAATGAACAACTTGATAGCGTAGTTTTGCAACCTCTATCGCATCCAACTCGAGATGATATAGATGCTGACTTCTGTGAACTATATAGACTACCGTCGAGACAATTAAGACTTAATGAATTCATTCAACGCTTTGGTGAAGATCTAGATTTCTGTGAAAGGATTAACTTTGTAAAGGTGCTTTTATCCCACGCAGCCGATTTACATGACTTGGGCGTTGCTCATCGGGATATTAGCGATCATACCATTTGGTTAGAACGGCCATCTAAAATATCTATATCAGGTTTCCTGACTGCATATTTCCCTGAATTAGGAACAGTTGGTTCTCTTCGTGATCAGCTTCGTGCAAGCAAAACTATTTTACCTGAGGATTCCGAAATTGGTCAAGGTGAAGCGAGCGATCCATTCCGTAGAGATGTTTATTTATTGGCTGTAGTTATACATCATATTTTATTTTTACAAGTACCCAAGCAAGAAGACTCCTTATTTGTTTGGAATAGTCCAGCTAATTTTGAAATTGATCCACAGCTTAGCACTTGGTTTGAAACTGCTTTGGATTTAATTCCCGCAGGACGATTTTCAGATGCGCGAACGATGCTTGATTCGTTTAATATCTTACCTTTAGGATATCCGGAAAAAACAGGTATTGACTTACGTAGATTCGAGCCTTATCGAAGTGAGTTGATTCCAATGGTTATTTATCCTATTGAGGAAAATATAAAACAGGGCATAAGTCATTTATATAAGTCGACTTTTTCTGGTGAGAGTGTTTCGGTTAAAGTATGGTATGGGAGGAAACCAGATATAAAACGACCGGAAGAGGCTTTACAACTTCAGAATTTTCTTGATAAAGCTCGCCTAATAAAATCTCAGCCCTGTTCTTCTCTTGCTGAAGTTATTGATTTTGGTATTTCAGATGCAGGAACCTATTTAGTCCAAAAATGGTTGAATGGGGAATTTCTAAATGACGCTGTCAAATCATGTCATGTTGGCCGTGAATTGATATTACTATGCAAAAAAATAGTTAGGGCAGTGTTACATTTACATGCTATGCAGTTACAACATGGGGATCTGCACCCTAACAATATTTTAATAGAAGAGGGAGATGTTCGCTTCATTGATGCACTTGATATACCTTGTTCAGGTGATAATATAATATTCACTCCTGCATATGTGCCTACAGATTACGAATCTTTGCCTATGGAGGAACGTGATTGCTACGCTGTAGCCAAAGTTTGTAATGAGATTTTAGAACACGACGTTAACTGGGAAGGGATTGATCCATCAGCTTTACTAAATGAGATCAGAAGTTGTATGGGACGGGATTTTAAAATTTATTCTCTTGACCGAATAAATGATGAAATAGAGATATTAATCAACCCTCCACAAATAAATGAGGGAGTGAGGCTATCAGTATTAATGAGGCAACTGACCTCCAGCCAGGAATTAATAAATGACAATGGTGTATACCATATCAGTATTAGTGAAGAACGAGTCCGTTCGCCAAAGCAGCAGCCTCATATTATCGTAGCTTTTGCAGGAGTACGTAAACAGTTACAAGTCTATCTTAAAGCGACCCAATTAGATTTTGCATTTTTACGGACCAAAGATATAGCTCATAGCTTATTTGTACGAATGGCATCACAAGCCATTACACAACTCGAAGCTAGTATACTATTCGAACCCTCATCCGCGGATGACCCTAACAAGTTATTAGAACATGTAAAAAAAATACCTGAGGTTATCTCTGCAATATCGAGAATTCAGAATAGAATTCTCGGTGGCGATCTTCCTTCTGATGAGGAAGAAATTGAGAACTCAGAAACTCTAACTGTTTCTCAAACAAGACCACATACAGCATCACTTTGGCGTGCAATTTTAGATGCAGAAGAAGATTCCTTACCTGAAATTGAAATCACCTCATCAGTTGTCAGGGATATGGATAAGCGTCATGAGAAACTGCGAATACCTTACAGAAAAGAGGGGGAGTCTTTAGACTATGAATCAGATGCAAAAGTTGAGGCATTACAAGAAATAAACGGTGAACTGATTCGCGTAGGGAATGTTGATATAAGAGAGACTACCCAATCTACTCTCGTACTTGAAAATCCAAAGATTCGTATTCAGACTAATATTGGCGATACTTTGAAATTACGAAGTCAACAAGATCTATCATCTTTTATTCGTAGGCGTCATGCAGTTACACGTATTTTAAATGCCGAATCGGCTATCCCCTCATTAATCAATTACTTTGATCCATTAACTTGCCCTCATCCACAATATCTACAACCGGAGCCAACTGATTCTGATCTTGATGCTTATAACCGATATGATAAAGATGGAGAGCTATCTTTTTCACTCAATCGACAGCAACGAGATGCCTTTTCTAAACTTTGGTCATACGGCCCATTGAGTCTTTTGCAAGGCCCTCCAGGCACTGGTAAAACTTCATTCATCGCATCATTTATCCATTATGCTCTCTCACAAGGAGCCCAAAGTATACTTCTTGCAAGCCAGTCACATGAAGCAGTTAATAATGCTGCAGAAAAAGTAATTGAACTTTGTCAGCACAGCAATCTGCCCCTAGATGTTGTTAGGTTCGGTGCAGAAGGAATGGTATCAGAAAAACTTCATCCATATCATTCATCTTCCATTTTGCAAAATTATCGAGACTTATTCCGCTCAGAGATGCGAGTTAGAATTTCAGCAATGAACCGAAATTTAGGTCTCCCTAACAAATTTGTAGAAAGATGGTTTGATATTGAATATCAACTTAAGCGTTTGAATCGTGAAATAGAAAGATTAACCACAAAGCTAAATAAAAATGAAATACCAGAAGCTAATAATAATCCCCTGATAGCTCGAATAAATCAGCGACTTGAACGATTTAAGACAATTGCATCTGAAAAGTTTGGTTATGCGGGGGAGGGAACTCCAGAGGAAGTGATTAATCAATTAAGCCGTGAGACAATGAATCAGTTTGGTGTAACTTCTTTAGATGCAGTGTCTAGACTGGAGCAAGTAATTGCAATGTCTCAAGAGTGGGTGGATCGCTTAGGCACTCTGAGAGGTAATTTTGAAGAATTTCTTGCGAAGACTCGATCACTTGTATGTGGGACTTGTGTGGGTCTAGGACGCTCACAATTTGGTGTAGCAAAAAATCGCTATGATTGGGTGATAGTCGACGAAGCTGCTCGTGCGACACCTGGTGAATTGGCTATAGCAATTCAGTCGGGCCGCAGGGTGTTACTGGTCGGCGATCATCGTCAATTGCCACCTTTGTATCCTGAACCAGTAGTGCGAAAAATATCGATAGAACTAAATTACTCTGATCGCGCAGTACTAACACGTAGTGATTTTGAACGTGCTTTCGAATCAGATTATGGTAAACAAGTCGGAGCAACATTACGTACTCAATATAGAATGGCCCCACCAATAGGTGAAATGGTTTCAGCTTGTTTTTATCCCAAACCGTTAGAACCTGGACGTGGAAATCCAGAACCTTGGTTTAATCAATTACCTAAAAGATTAAGTTCTATTGTTACTTGGGTTGATACTTCCGATGCTGGGGGAGAATCTTATGAAAGAGCAAAACATCCTGGGTTTGACAATCCTTATGAAGCTAGAGAAATTATTGATACACTGCGTTCAATATGTACAGCAGAATCATTCATCAAATATTTAATTGATGAAACTTCAGATGAGGAAAAACCAATTGGTGTAATTTGCATGTATGCAAATCAAGAACGCCTATTGCAACGTTTACTTAGCGAACAAGATTGGGCTACTGGTTATAGACATCTTATTAAAATTGATACAGTTGATAGCTATCAAGGTAAGGAAAATCGGATCATTATCGTTGCAACGACGCGCAATAATAATCAGTGTATTCAAGGGTTCCTTAGCAGCTCGGAGCGAATAAATGTAGCGATTTCCCGTGCAATGGATAGATTAGTAATCATTGGGGCTGCTCGTATGTGGCGGGAGAGGCATCAAACTTCAGCGTTAGGCCGTGTATTAACCCACATTGAAACACATCGTGATGGGAATAACTTCAATTTGGTTCAGGCATTAGCCATTGAGGAGGGACAGAAATGATTACATTGGAAGAAAAAAAGCTAAGAGAAATATTAGCTGTTGATGAAATTACTTTTGCAATTCCTGCACAAAGTTTCGCTATCGAATGCTCAATAAGTGCTGAGGAGGCATTGCCCGTTGTTACTGAGTTCGCGCTTCGCATCGCTTATGTTTGTGGTACATTGAGTCCTGTACAAATTCAAGATTTTTTTGGATTCACAAAAAAAGAAACTGATGCAATAATTCAGACATTACTCAACGAACGCCTCATTAAATGGAATGAAGATGAGCTGTTAGAGCTAACTTCTTATGCATTAACTCGTTTTCAAGATAGCTCAGATCATTTACCTCGGTTCTTTAAAATCCAAGAATGGAGCTCTGAAGTTATTTTTGATCTAATAAGTTTTAGTCCAGCAGGACGCCCCAACAGATTGAAACGTGTAAATTCATTAGTGGAGTTAGCCGCGCGAAATATTGAGAGGCAATCTAAAACAATTCAATATGCAGAACAAGCCTTTCAAGAGCACTTTCATAGTATTTGTAAGAAGAATAAAGCAGAGATCTATAAGATTAGTGCGGTAGATGCTGGCGAGCATTTTAGCATTCCACTGCCGTGTATGTTTCATCTGGATTTGGATGGCCAAGTTAATATTCGACGTGATATAGATAATGAAGCTTTCAATAATAGACTTGAAATATCAGAGGCTATTACTGATGCTCTTTCAAAACAAGAACGTCCGCAAAACAATAGTTTTATGGATTTTATTCATTATTTTGATTATTCGTTATTTGAACGTTATGTTTCGAATGATGCTTTTGATTTGCGTCGATATGTTCAAGATGTTCATTTAACACGTATTATTGGTTATGATAATAGACGTGTCACCCCATTACTTGGAGCATTTTATCTACAACATAACGCCGATTTAATTATAACTAGGCTTGGAGATGAGATACTAAAACAGGAAGAAATGTTAGTTAATAAGGAGGTTAATTTAAAATCTGGTGAGGATGGTGAAAAAATAGATACCCTCCCTGTTTCAGAAAAAACTATCGTCCAAAGCGGGTTGTGGCTTGCCCCCCAACTATCCCTTTGGGCTAGAACTCGCGGGGCAAGAGAGTTTGCTCAGAAGATTGACCGTCTGTTAGATTCTAGGAATAAAAAAAAGAGCAATCCTGTTGGTACTTATGTATTGATCTCTGGTCGGAATAATGCAGCTAAAGATCGTGCATTTAAATATAGAGATCAGTTTCAATATTTATTTAATCTAGATATATGTCTTATGGACGGAAAATTAGAGTTGTTACTGATTCCTGGTTTAATGGTATGTGTTCTTTTTCATTTCCATTTGGAACATCAACCGGTTAGCATCCCAATAGGCTTTATCTCGTCTGAGGTGGAACATTTGAAAATAGCAAGTTCATTGATATCTGAATCAACGAGAACAAAAAAAATATTTTCATCTATGTATGATAGTGAAAACGTTCCTGTTGCCTATCAAGGATTACAAAATTTGCTTGACATAATATCTACGGAATAACTGTATTATTGGGTTAGTAATTATTTGGATTCATATCAGTTATGTTTAGTTATTATTAGAGATTGATGTCTGAGTTTACAGGGCCTGTTCTTTATGGATAAGCCCTTTTTAATAAAAATACATCCAAGCCAAGTATCGCCTCTGCTAGACGTTACATATTACCAGTTAGTGCGATTATTGAGCACCTGGATCACCCCTAAGTCTTGATTCACCTGCTTTTTCTGATCAGTAAAAGGTTACTTTCAATGTAAACCCCCGGCTACAGTGGCTACGCGTAGCCACTGTAGCCGGGGAGAAATGCCAAAATATGCACTTAGTTTCCACCTCCCTGTGTTTTTCCCGCCTGTATCTTTCTTTCTTCCTCCAGAATCTTCAAGGCTCCATGTGTCAAATTCCAGGTTTTTTTGTCAACTGAAAGAATTACATTTTTTATTTCCTCTCCCGGGCAGCGAAGATATTTTATTAAGCTCTTCAGGTCCCGTACGCACGTCAAAAGAGGGCAGTTAATCAGTATGCCGATAAGGCTATCATTCAGTTCACTTCGAGCCAAAAATTTTTTATTTTTCAGAATGAAAGCTAAATCCTGGCTGGAAGTGATTTTTTCAACAAAGATAATGTTGAGTATCTTACCCAAGATAGTGTCAACTTTATCAAGAAGCCCGTAAACAGACTCAGGATAAATACCTTCCGCCTCAAGGTCATTCCAGTCACTTATTCTCCTGACCATGTTATTATACATCCTTACCGAACGCATGATGATCAGATTGTTGGCATCTGATAAAATGGACCCAGAAAGAAGTGTGCTTTTCATAACAGAACCGTCACTGTGGGTTCCTATATAAGCCCAACTGACGGGGGTATAGTCAGTATAAATTCCCTGATTTTCAAGAATAGTTATTACAGATGATGAGAAAACACCCTTTTTAACGGTTTTTCTCTCGAACTTTATGCGTAATGCAATATGGATAACTAAAAAAGCGGATGCCAGGTATCCTACAGGTAAATCATCCAGAGAAATAATTTTGACTTTCTCATAGGCTTTCTCTGTTTCCCCTTTACTGATTAAATCTATAAGTTTCCAGAGTTCAAAATACGGTTGAACAACCTGTTTATGGGGTTCTTTTTTTAATTTTACTGCGATATCAGTTAACGGTGCTTCGGAGATAATGGTTTTATCATTGAAGTTGAAAACGATGTTTTTTAATGCGCTGATACTCTGTAAACATTCCTCGTTTATATTCAGAGAGATCGGTTTTATTGCTCTCTTATGATAATAATTCGCAATTGAGTTAATCATGGTATCATGATGGATAAAATCTTGGGGTTCTGGTTCATACAGTAATCTGCATAACATTGCTGATATATTGCCGGGTTTTATTCCATTATCTACATAGTTTCTGTAGTACCGTGAGATGATATTAATGACAGGGAGTTTTCGCTCAGTATTCAGGAGTACGGTCAGGGAGTAATGGGCCTTTTTTATATTATCAAGGTTGACTCTGATGCTGTTTAGTGTCTTATCGTCGACAATACCAGAATACGCCTCAAGGCATTCTATAATTGATGTATCCAGCGCACCTTTTTTCTGTGTGTTACCAGGGCGGATGTTTTCAATGACTTTAAAAAGAGGTGTCAGATTTTGTGTATGAGAGAATTCTAGTTCTCTTACTGAATTCTTCAGATACTGCCGAACGGCAGAAAAAGCACCTTTTTTTTCTCCTCCCAGCATGGGCAGTACTCTTTCTGCAAGAAAATGTGTATATGGTGATAAAAGCTATTTTTGTTTTCAGCATTGTAAGTTTTATAGATATCAAGTGCGATGAGCTTGGGGAGTATATACTGAGCGTAGCGGATTTGTATTTGTTTGCGACTTAGTTCAGTAAAAACAGGCCGAGTCATCAGAGCATTATAAAGTTGCTCATATTTATAAAAAATCTCCCTTCTTTGCTCCGTACTGAACACCCCCTCCTCATCAAGGTGTCTGATGATTTCATCATAGCGTTTCTCCTCCTTTATCTCTTCGTCATCATTGTTATCGAAAAAATGCTGGTGACCTGAAAAGTTAGCGGATCCACGTATGTCTGCTTGGCGAGCCCCTTTCTGGAACAGGCCGAAGGACTCGTAAACGTCGTACATCAGGTTTGCAAAAGTATGCACAGTGACTCCCTGCAGTTGGTTTCGTTTCTTTTACGGGGACACTATTCCAGATCCTGTGCAAAAGTGCGACCACAGCCAGAGACATCCAACAGGAGAATCAAAAATGTCATCTGTTTACACCAGGCAACCAGAGCCACAGCAGCGCATTCTGCGCATGAGAGAACTGACGAAGATAGTTGGTCTGTCCCGGTCAACTATCTATGAAAAGCTAAATCCCGAATCCAGGTATTACGACGAAACGTTTCCAAAACCCGTGAGACTTGGTGCTGCTTCCGTTGGATGGCGTTCCACTTCCGTTGATGAGTGGATCGCTTCCAGAAGCGTTTAATTTTTTCTCAAAAGAGACTATGCAATGAAACTTACCCATAAAAAAACTGAAAATCATCATGTTAATCTGAACACCAGAGCAATTTTGACTTTTTTTCAACAAATCATTTCTTTCATTTATGGCAAAACCAGCGCGGCTGTTGAGCTTATCTTTGCAACCCTCCAGGGGAGCATGGCTCTGGCCTGCCAGGATATGTATGATGTTGAAATTGATGATGATATTATCGTTCCTGTATCGCATTTTCACATAATACTGGCAAGGTCCGGAAGCAAAAAAACGACGGTATACAGGCTCATCATGGCGCAAATTCATCAAACTGAACGTGAGTTGGCTGAGGTGTTTTCAGTCAAGCTGAAGGAGTATGAACGGCAATACGTGCTATGGGATGAAGAATGTAAGAGCCTTAAGAAATCGCTTCAGAAAGCAGTGCGCCAGAAAGAGGGAGTGGAGACGGCCAGAAATGAACTGGATGAATGTCTCAGAAATGAACCGGTTAAGCCTGTAAGGGTGCATCTGACGGTAACGGATCCCACGCCGGAAGCCCTTCTGAAAGAGCTGGGGCAATACTCCAGCTTGGGTATCACCTCTGACGAGGGAAGTGCGCTGCATGAAAGCATCATGCGGCGTAAGATTGCAATTCCTAATACATTGTGGTGTGGTGATGATTATCGGGTCAGTCGTGCGTCAACGGGTATCACAGATATTAAAGATCCCCGGCTCGGTATGCTGTTGATGACACAGCCGGAGCCACATGACAGCACACTGAAATCACTGGGTAACACAATACGATCTACGGGAATTTATGCGCGTACGTTAACCATGGATCTTACGTTGCTCACCAAACTAATTGATATTGATGAGCTGGTTTCTGGCTATGAGTCCGACCTGGAAAAGTTTTATGCCATTCAGAAAAAACATTTACTTGCCGGGATTGAACGCAGAAAAAAAAATCAACCTCGTATCTGTATGACTTTTGCACCTGATGCAAGGAAGCGGTTACGTGATGTTGGCAGGCGCGTTAAGTATCTGATGCAGCCGGGGGAAAGCTGTACCATTATAACGACTGGGCTGCACGGTACTGCGAACATACCGCCAGGAGTGCTGCTGTGATGCAGTTGTTTATCACTCCTGACTCAACCGTTATTACGCTGGAAACACTGGAAGCTGCATTGTTAATATCGGAATGGCACCTTAATCATTTTATTGTAAAAATGGATGCTGTCCGAGGGCCTTCCCATTCTGAAAGAGTTATCAAGTGGCTTGAAAATAATCTTGTTAAAAATGGGTCTTATGATTTTTTAAGGCGAGACATGATGCAAGACATACATCGTTCACTCAGAAAAAAAGCTGATCTTGAGCCTGTTCTGGAACAGCTTGCTGATGAAGGGAAAGTCCAGTTGTGGGAAGACGCAAGCGGAAGGCATTATGTCAAATATCTTGCTTCCGAAATGACACCTTCAGAACTGGATGAAAAACATAGAGCAATGAAAGGTATACCGCATTATCTCGGGGGAGGTAGCGCTATCAGTCGCGTCCCTTTGAGAGAATAACTTCAGAGTGATTTTTATGATTTATCAGGTGGTTATGCATCTAATAACCCTTGGTGTGCTGCGGGTTTCGTTGTTGAGAGTGGGATTATTATCCGTATTGATTAGTCGGTATATGTAATATATCTATCGTTGGTAGGTGCTCTTACGTCAATACAGTAAACGTCGGTATATGCCAACATAATAATCAAACCTGTATATCAGCAGAGATAATACATCCCTGTAGGGGAACCTGTACGCTTAATTGGGTAGCAGTTTACTACCCATTATATAATGAATTTCGCTAAAAGAGATTATTATGAAGTCACCGTATGATTTAACTGAGAGAGAGTTTAAATTCTTGCAGCAGGAAGCTGAAGATAAATATGATTCCAGAATATCAAGCTATACCCTTCGTCGATCACTTGCTGTGATATCTAATTATCTGGAAAACTATAACCGGGTATTCGCTCTGCGCACTGATCTGAGGTTTGCTCAGTCCCATGTGCCAGATGAGCCAGATATGCCGACATGCTTTCAGAAAGATGATGAGAAAGCCATCACTCGGGCTATGGAATCCCTTAAAAGCCAGTTAAGGGAAGAACACAAGCGTTCTGGCAGGGCTGGTGAGTGTGCGCCACTCGGCTATATCTGGGCCAGAGAGCGTGTTACCGGGGAACAACCTCACTACCATCTGGTTCTGCTATTTGACAAAGAGGTTTATGCCTATCTGGGGAATTACACTGAATCTGATGCTGATAATATGGCGACCCGTATTCAGAAAGCCTGGTGCAGCGCCATTGGGCTTGATTATCCTGAATATGCTTATCTCCCGCATTTTTCGAAGAACCACAGCATTTGGTTCACACGACACGACGCGTTAACGTTAAGTGATGATTATTATGACTTTTTGCTACGGGTGGCCTATCTGAGCAAAGACTACAGCAAAGACTTCTATGACGGTTATCGCAACTTTGGTACAAGCCAGCTTATATGACGGATGCTGAAAGGCCGGTAGAACTTATGATGCAGACTTGCCGATAAAAGTGCAGGTCTGCAACTATTTTCTGGTCCTGTGCCCACAATCACCCGACAAGCTGGCGATAATCACATTCCATCTCATCAATAAAATCTTTACCGATTGTCGGAAACCCATAGGTTAAGAGTTCTGTCCCTTGTATTTTAAATAAATCATAGAGATAGCTGTCCTTTCGATGAGCGACGTGAACAGGCACAAAAGGCCTGTTTTTTACGATAGCTTCGTTGAGTTTACTGGCGTTGATGATGTTGTATTGATCCCCGGTGATATCAATAACGTAATCATCCACTTCCAGCCAGTAGTGAGTAATCGCGCCATTTTTACCAGTGGCTCCTGTGACACCCTTCAACTCCAGCTCGGGCCATAATTGCAGAAAGTGGAAGGAAAGTAGCATTGAGCAAAGCCTACAGCTCATGACAGGAAAGCCGCGAGGTACAAGGTAGGTTGTTGACGGATCACATTTTTCGAGTATCTTTCGAAATCTATTCGCCTCTTCACGTGCAGCTTCAATGGTAAACAATATTATCCCCCTGATTTATTATATGAGTGTTTGGAAGCGCACGTACCAATGGTAGGATGCTTCAGATTTATTCTTGGTAGTATGAGCCAATGCTCGTCCGGTCGAATCATGCGTGAAGCCTAGGGAGTAAGACCTTATATAACAAGATTGCCTCATTTCCACACATTCCTGTTTTTGCTTTTGTGGATTTAAAATTGCGCTTATCCAGTGAGCTTTAATGTTGTTAATTCAACGTCAGTGAGTCTGCCACTATCTGCCTTTTTCACGAAATCAGCCCACCACTGCATCATAGGTCGCCGTTGCTCAAGATAGTCGCTGCGGTTGTAAGCTCGACGTACCTCATTTTTGTCTACATGAGCCAGTGCTGCTTCAATGACATCAGGCGGAAATCCTTCCTCATTGAGTGCCGTACTAGCGATAGAACGTAAACCGTGTGATACGAGAACGCCTCCTAATCCAGCACGTTTAAGTGCTGCATTCACTGTCTGGCTGTTCATCGGCTGGGTTGGTTTGATGCGACTGGGAAAGATAAATTCTCGGCCACCACTGAGAGATTTCATTATTTCCAGAATAGCGAGAGCTCCATCAGATAATGGAACCGTATGGTCCCGGTTCATCTTCATTCGAGTAGCAGGAATTTTCCATTCGTTGGTATCAAAATCGATCTCATCCCATCTCGCTTCAGAGGCTTCGGCAGGGCGGGTAATGGTAAGAAGCTGCCACATGAACAAGCACCGCGTGGACAAGCTGATACTTGCCGTACGCATAGTCTGCATTAACTGCGGAAGTTGATCTGGGCGGATGCTTGGCATGTTTTTCTTTTGCGGTTTCTCGAATGCTTTTCCGATATTTACACTGGGCACTGCATCAATCAGGCCTGTGTTCTGTGCATAAATCATGACTTCGTTAATACGCTGACAAAGGCGTCGGACAGTCTCTAATGCACCTCTGGCCTGAACCGGCTGCACCGCTTTAACCAGAGTATGTGCCTTAATCTCAGTGACGCTGATATCTCCGATTGCTGGGAAAACATCTCTCTCAAGCGAGCGCCAGATATCGTCGGCATAGCCCTCTGTTACACTGGCTTTCTTCACATTCCACCAACGCTCGGCAACTAACAGGAAAGAGTTGGTTTTGGCCTCTTGAGAATTTCTCACCTGTTCTTTCTGATGTTCTTGAGGATCAATGTCTTTCGCCAACAAAACTCGAGATTCAGCTCTGAGTTTACGCGCATCAGAAAGTGAGACGGCAGGGTAGGCTCCAAAGCTCTGCTTGGTTCGCTGCTTTGTCAGAGGTCGATAGTAACGGAATTGCCAGAGCTTACTGCCGCTGGACTTGATTAACAGAGTAAGTCCGTCACCATCATACAGCTGGTAATCTGCATCTTTAGGTTTGGCGGCTTTGATCTCCGTATCGGTTAAAGGCTTGGTTTTTCTTGCCATGGGGAGTCTCCATGCGTTTAGGCCCAACGAAAACAATAGAGCTTTTCGTTGGGCCTATCAATGGGCCTAAAAGGTTCGGATTTAATTAGTTCTCTTCGGACTTCGCGGGACAAATTGAGGGCACAAAAAAGCCCGCAGGGCTTGCGCCGTGCGGGCTCTTAGGACTTCATCGGATGACTCTGGTAATCACCGATGGAGAATTTTGGTGGAGCTGGCGGGAGTTGAACCCGCGTCCGAAATTTCTACATCCTCGGTACTACATGCTTAGTTTGTCTTTACATTCGCACGCCAGCTGCGGACAAACACGCCACTAACGTACTAGCCTGATTAGTTTTAACGCTTCAACCCCAGGCAGGGCCTCCACGCGATCTCTTTTGGGTTTGACCTCTCTTTGATCCCCGTCTTAAGAGCGGAAGCTAGGGAGAGAGGGCTCAGAGCAGGTTATTAAGCTGCTAAAGCGTAGTTTTCGTCGTTTGCGACTATTTTTTTGCGGCTTTTAACGAGGCAAACCGCCCCTCGGCATGCACCTTGGGTTTCGCAAATCCCGTCGAATCCAGAATCAGCCCCAATAGTGTTGAACTCAGTATACCAGATTTCACATCCTCGATACCAGCCCGAAACGCTAACTTATTGAATAGTACAATAAGTGCGCAGAATCAACGTCCTGCATTCTTCATGATGCGCGCTTTATCCAGTTGCCACTCGCGCTCTTTCAGGTCTGTACGTTTATCGTGCTGTTTTTTACCTTTCGCGACGCCGATTTTCACTTTGCACCAGGCGTTTTTCCAGTACATAGAAAGCGCCACCACCGTGAAGCCTTCACGGTTTATGCGCCCGTAAAGGGATTCCAGTTCGCGCTTGTTCAGCAGCAGCTTACGGGTGCGCGTAGGGTCGCACACGTAATGCGACGAGGCGACGGTCAGCGGCGTAAAGTTTGCGCCAAACAGGAAGGCCTCGCCGTCTTTCAGGATCACGTAACTGTCGCCGATGTTTGCCTTCCCGGCACGCAGCGATTTTACTTCCCAGCCCTGCAGCGCAAGGCCAGCCTCGAATTCTTCTTCGATGAAATACTCGTGGCGAGCACGCTTGTTGAGCGCAATGGTCGCCGAACCAGGTTTATGTGCTTTTTTCTTCGTCATAAGTGTCGTAAAGCCGTCGGTAATCTGATTTTAAAAAGTCGCCTCATTGCGTCCCGTGAGGTCTAACGCGCTATCTTAGCACGAGATAAGCCTTAGCGTTTTTTTAACAGGTGATAAATGTTATTATTTGTCCGTTGTGTGACCATGGAAAATGCTATGCCTCAGATTAGCCGTACTGCGCTTGTTCCCTACAGCGCGGAACAAATGTATCAGTTAGTGAACGACGTCCAGTCCTATCCGCAATTTATACCGGGATGCACCGGTAGCCGGGTGCTGGAGTCCGGTCCGACGCAGATGACCGCGGCCGTGGATGTCTCCAAAGCGGGGATCAGCAAAACGTTCACCACGCGCAATACCCTGACGAGCAATCAGAGTATCTTGATGCATCTGGTGGATGGTCCGTTTAAAAAACTGATGGGAGGGTGGAAGTTTACGCCGCTCAGTGCGGACGCCTGCCGCATTGAGTTCCATCTGGATTTTGAATTTACCAATAAGCTGATCGAACTGGCGTTTGGCCGCATCTTTAAAGAGCTTGCCTCGAATATGGTTCAGGCGTTCACCACGCGCGCCAAAGAGGTTTACAGTGTCGCATAAGATTGCTGTTGAGGTGGTGTACGCGCTGCCGCAGAAGCAGTATTTGCAGCGCGTGACGCTGGAAGAAGGGGCCACCGTTGAGGAGGCTATCCGCGCGTCCGGTATCCTTGAGCTTCGCAGCGACATTGACCTGGCGAAGAACAAAGTCGGCATCTACAGCCGTCCGGTTAAGCCTGGTGATGTGCTGAAAGAGGGCGACAGGGTTGAGATCTATCGTCCACTGATTGCCGACCCGAAAGAGTTGCGTCGCCAGCGAGCGGAGAAATCGGGTAAGTAGCGTATTTTCGCTTACTTTAACCCTCTCTCTATGAGGGGCGAGGGGACTGACGGAAAACAAAAAAGGTGCTCAATGAGCACCTTTTTGTATTTCTGACACCTGATTATTTAGTCAGGGCAGGCTTGTTATCGATGTTGGTCAACACGCCAGCGCTGCTGAAGGTCAGCGTCAGGGTTTGCTGAGTCACATTCTCATGACCAGGCTGCTGGCGGAATACATAGAACCAGGTATTTGTACCGAACGGATCGGACATCATCGGGGTTCCCAGTGCATAAGCGACCTGCTGTTGTGTCATTCCCACACGGATTTTGGACACATCGTTAGGGGTAAGGTAGTTCCCCTGGTTGATGTCAGGACGGTAAACCACTTTCTCCAGAGTGGAACAGCCTGCGGTCAACATCAGAAGAACCGCTGCGGCAGCGGTCAGCGTTTTACAGCGCATAGTGATTTGATTCCTTTTCGGGCCCGAGCAGTACGCGGCTCATATGTAATATGCCGATGATAATAGACCTTGTCCCACTTTGAAACCGGTCTTGCGGCGTTTTTATTGTTCTGTATGACCCTGAGATCCCGAAAAAGTTTATGCCGCCAGCAGTTCTTTCGCATTCGCAAGCGTGTTACGGGTGACTTCACTGCCACCCAGCAGGCGTGCGAGCTCCTGCAGCCGCGAGCGTTTATCCAGCGGCTTCATGTGCGTTTCCGTCATTTCGCCATCGGTTTCTTTGCTGACGATAAAGTGATGATGGCCACATCCCGCTACCTGCGGCAGGTGGGTAACGCACATAACCTGGGTTGATTCACCCAGCTGACGCAGCAGCTTACCAACAATGGCAGCGGTCGGGCCGCTGATGCCTACATCCACCTCATCGAAAATCAGCGCCGGGGTTTCCATTTTACGGGCGGTAATCACCTGAATAGCCAGCGCGATACGCGACAGCTCGCCGCCGGACGCCACTTTTGAAATGGCCTGCAACGGCTGGCCCGGGTTGGTGGTGACCCGGAACTCAATACGATCCGCGCCTTCTGCCGTCAGGTGATGCTCCTCAAAACGAACATCGATAGTGAACACGCCATGCGGCATCGCCAGCGTGTGCATGCTCTCGGTAATGTGCTGGCTGAGCTCCAGCGCGTAGTATTGACGCACGTCGTGCAGCCGTTTCGCCGTTTCCAGCGCCTGCTGATGATGCAGATTTACCGCCAGAGACAGGGTTTCGAGGGAGTCGGCCTGATCGTCCAGCTGCTGTTGCTCTTCCAGCAGCGACTGATAGTAGTTCGGCAACTCTTCCGGCGTAACGTGGTGTTTGCGCGCCAGTGAAATCTGACGGGAGATGCGTTGCTCAAGCTCGAACAGACGATTCGGGTCCAGATCCAGGCGATCGCAGTAATGGCGCAGTTCATCTCCAGCTTCGGAAATCTGAATCGCCGCTTCTTCCAGCATATCCAGCACGCCAGATAGCTTACTGTCCATGCCGGTCAGCTCGGTAACAAGCTGACGCACGTTGTACAGCTGGCTTTGCAAATTCACGTCCTCGCCATCCGCCAGCATGTTCAGGGCAGTCTGGCTGGTGGAGAGCAGCTGACCGCTGTTGGCCAGACGCTTGTACTCCTCGTCGATTTGCTCAAATTCACCCGCCTGTGGGTTAAATTCGTTCAGCTCTTTCAGCTGATATTCCAGCAGCTCGGCGCGCGCGGTGCGCTCCTGGCTTTGCTGCTGATGCAGGGCGAGTTCGCGACAGCTCTGATGCCACTGGCGATAGTGATCCGCCATCAGCTGAGTAAGCGCGTACTCACCTGCGTAGCCGTCAAGCAAGGCTTTCTGCTGTTCGGGTTTGATTAGCTGCTGGTGCGCATGCTGGCCGTGGATCTGGATAAGAAGCTGACCCAGCTCGCGAAGCTGGGAAAGAGGCACCGCCGTGCCGTTGATGAAGCCGCGGGAACGGCCGTCGCTGCTGATGACGCGGCGAAGTAAACACTCACGTCCATCTTCAAGCTGGTTCGCTTCCAGCCAGCGGAGGGCCGCAGGGGTATCTTTTAACGAGAAGCGGGCGCAGAGGTCTGCACGGGCTGCGCCTGCGCGCACCATATCACCCTCTGCACGGCCGCCGAGGCACAAGCCGAGGGCATCAATGGCAATGGATTTACCTGCACCGGTTTCCCCGGTAATTGCCGTCATGCCGCTATGGAAGTCGATCTCAAGCTCACGAACAATGGCAAAGTTGCTGATGGTCAGTTGTGCCAGCATAATTGTTTTCCTGTATGAAAAACCATAACTGTGTTTCCATACAGTATAAACTGGTTTTATATACAGTAAAGTACTGGATGCAAAATCAGAACAATTTTTTTGACCAGCCGAGCTTCGAGCTTAATGTATTGAAATAGCTGTAATCTTTGGGATGAATGAGATTCAGGTGGTAATCGCAGCGGCGAATTAATACATCCTCACCCTCCTGAATGGGGAGCGCAATCTGGCTGTCGCAGCTGATCTCCAGGTCGCTGCGGCGATGGGAAAAACGCAGACGGATGGTGCTGTCGCCGTTGATCACCAGCGGACGCGCCGAGAGGGTGTGCGGGAACATGGGGACCAGGGTTATCGCATCCAGCGATGGCGTCAGAATGGGGCCGCCGGCTGAGAGCGAGTAGGCGGTTGAGCCTGTAGGCGTGGAGATAATCAGCCCGTCTGAGCGCTGCGAGAAGGCGAAGATTTCGTCGATATAGACTTCGAACTCAATCATGTGCGCCACTTTACCAGGGTGAAGCACCACTTCGTTAATGGCGGTGCTGATGCGCTTCTGGCAGTCCTGCTGGCACACCTGGGCTTCGAGTAAAAACCGTTTTTCACTGATATAGTGACCTTCCAGCACGTCCGCCAGCTGCTGCTGCGCATTGTCCGGGTCGAGGTCGGTCAGGAAACCCAGGTTGCCGCGGTTAATACCGATAACCTTAATATCATAGCGAGCCAGCGTGCGTGCCGCGCCCAGCATATTGCCGTCGCCGCCGACCACCACGGCGAGGTCCGCCTGCTGGCCGATTTCCGCCAGCGTGCCGGTTTTAACGCTTTTAAGCTGCAACTCCTGGGCGATTTGCTGCTCGACCATCACTTCATAGCCTTTGCCACACAGCCAGCGATACAACATTTCATGTGTCGTCAATGCGGTAGGGTGACGCGGATGGCCGACGATCCCAATACACCTGAAATGATTATTCATGTTCTGGAGGTCCTTGTGCCTGATGAATGATGACAATCTGCCTTGTTCCCTTGAATCCAGGAAACTGATCCCCATAATAAGCGAAGTTAGCGAGATGAATGCAGAAAAACGCGGAGAAATTCATGAGTAGTAAAGAACAGAAAACGCCTGAGGGGCAAGCCCCTGAAGAAATTATCACGGAACAGCACGATGAAGTTGAGGCAGTAGAGCCAGACGCGTCTGCTGAGCAGGTGGACCCGCGCGATGAAAAAATTGCCAATCTGGAAGCTCAGTTGGTAGAAGCGCAGAATCGCGAACGCGATGGCGTACTGCGTATCAAAGCGGAAATGGAAAACCTGCGCCGTCGTACCGAGCTGGACGTTGAAAAGGCGCACAAATTTGCGCTGGAGAAATTCGTCAACGAGCTGCTGCCGGTAATCGACAGCCTGGATCGCGCGCTGGAAGTGGCGGATAAAGCTAACCCGGATAACGCGGCGATGATTGAAGGCATTGAGCTGACGCTGAAATCCATGCTGGATGTGGTGCGTAAGTTCGGTGTTGAAGTGATTGCCGATACTGATGTACCGCTGGATCCAAACGTTCACCAGGCCATTGCGATGGTGGAATCAGAAGACGTTACCGCGGGTAACGTGCTGGGCGTGATGCAGAAAGGCTACACCCTGAACGGCCGTACTATTCGCGCTGCGATGGTGACCGTGGCGAAAGCGAAAGCGTAATGCGCTGCCTGTAGTGCCGGGTGGCGGCGTTCGCCTTACCCGGCACTACATTTTATTCGGCAATACTTTCCCGAAGCGGCGTAACGGGCAGGACTTTCACCTGCTTAATCATGTTGTCCTGAACGTCCAGAATATCAATATCATACTGCTCAATACGCACGCGCGTACCTGCCGCCGGGATCTCTTCCAGCGCTTCCAGAATCATGCCGTTCATCGTCCGCGCTTCATCTTCCGGCAAGTGCCAGTTAAACGCTTTATTGATTTCACGAATGTTGGCGCTGCCGTCGATAAGCACCGAGCCGTCGTTTTGCGGCGTGACTTCTTCCGCAAGGGATGGTGACATCGAGGTCGTGAAGTCCCCGACGATCTCTTCCAGAATATCTTCAACGGTCACAAGCCCCTGAATATCGCCGTATTCATCTACCACCAGGCCGACCTTCTTCTTGTTGCGCTGGAACTTCACCAGCTGCGTGCTGAGCGGGGTGCCTTCCGGTGCGTAGTAGATTTCGTCGGCGGCGCGCAGCATCACCTCTTTGGTGAACTCGTTTTTCTCGGTCATCAGACGATAGGCCTCGCGCACGCGCAGCATGCTGATAGCATCGTCGAGGGAATCACGATAAAGCACGATGCGCCCGTGCGGGGAGTGCGTCAGCTGGCGGACGATAGCCTTCCAGTCGTCGTTAATATCGATTCCGACAATTTCATTGCGCGGCACCATGATGTCGTCAACGCTGACCTTTTCCAGATCCAGCACCGACAGGAGCATGTCCTGATTGCGGCGGGAGATCTGCGAGCGGGATTCGTTCACGATGGTGCGAAGTTCATCTTTGCTGAGCGCGCTGCTGATAGTGACGTCCGCCTTTATGCCGACCATACGCATCAGCACGCGGGTCACCATATTCAGCAGCCAGACCAGCGACATCATCAGAATGAGCAGAGGTGCCAGCAGGAAGCTGCTCGGATAGGCGACTTTCTCCGGGTAGAGCGCCGCGATGGTTTTAGGCAGCACTTCGGCAAACACCAGCACCACAAACGTGAGCACCCCGGTGGCAATGGCCACGCCGGCGTTACCGTACAGACGCATCCCGACGATGGTGCCCAGCGCAGAGGCGAGAATGTTGACCAGGTTGTTACCGATAAGCACCAGGCTAATCAGGCGGTCCGGCTTACGCAGCAGCTTTTCCACACGCCGCGCGGCACGGTTACCCTGTTTCGCACGATGACGTAACCGGTAGCGGTTCAGCGTCATCATGCCGGTTTCCGAGCCAGAGAAATAGGCGGAGATGACCACCATGGCGATCAGAATGACGATCAGCGTGGTGGTAGAGATGTGTTCCAGGGGGAACTCCTTTTATGACTTAGCCAGCAAATTGCTGTATGAAGCGGCTGCCAAAATAGGCAAGCGTGAGAATGCCCGCACCCGCAACGTTGAACCAGACCACGCGGCGACCGCGCCAGCCTTCATGATAATGGCCCCATAACAGGACAATATAGACAAACCACGCGATGATGGAGAGGACCGCTTTATCGATATTCTCCACGCTGAACAGGTTTTTCATATAAAACAAGCCCGTGCACAGCGTCAGCGTCAGCAGAACCACGCCGACCTGGGTGATGTGGAACATCTTACGCTCAATCACCATCAGCGGCGGCATTTCGTGGTTGAATGCCAGTTTTTTATTTTTCAGCTGGTAGTCAATCCATGCGAGCTGCATGGCGTAGAGCGCGGCAATGATCAGCGTCGCGTAGGCAAACAGCGACAAACCAATATGCACCAGCATCCCCGGCGTCGCTTCCAGATGGGTAATAAACTCGTTGGGCATGAACGTGGCTAACGCCAGGTTGATCAGCGCGAAGGCGTAGACAATCGGCAGCAGCAGCCAGCCACGGTTTTTGGACGCGACGATGGTCATTACCGTACAGATCATCAGGCTGACCAGCGAACCGACGTTCAGCACGCTCAGATTTTGCACGCTGCCGTCGCCGGGAATGATGCGTGATTCCAGCGCAAAGGCGTGGCTTATCAGTGCGATCACCGCCGAAAGAATAGCCATGCGCCGCCAGCCGCTGTTTTTTTGCAGCAGGCCAGGAATGATCAGCGCGAGGCTGACAGAGTAGGCAACAAGGGCGATCAGTGCGAAAACAGGCATATAGGCGTCGACAGTTGTCTTAATAAGAAAGAGAAGCAGTATAACGTTACGTGACGCCTGCTCCAACCGTTGCATAACAACAAAGGCGCCTTCATGTTATACTCCGGCAAAATTCTGTGTATGTGTCGCCCAGGCGACCTAACGTTTCTACCCCAGGCGAGAGACAATGTTTGATAATTTAACCGATCGTTTGTCGCGCACGCTGCGCAACATCAGCGGCCGTGGACGCCTCACCGAAGAGAACATCAAGGAAACGCTGCGCGAAGTGCGCATGGCGCTGCTGGAAGCAGACGTTGCGTTGCCGGTCGTACGTGATTTTATCAACCGCGTGAAAGAGAAAGCGGTTGGTCATGAAGTCAACAAGAGCCTGACCCCGGGTCAGGAGTTCGTCAAAATCGTCCGCAACGAGCTGGTTTCGGCGATGGGCGAAGAGAACCAGGTGCTTAACCTGGCGGCTCAGCCTCCGGCCGTGGTGCTGATGGCGGGCCTGCAGGGTGCGGGTAAAACCACCAGCGTCGGTAAGCTGGGTAAATTCCTGCGCGAGAAGCACAAGAAAAAGGTGCTGGTCGTTTCTGCGGACGTTTATCGCCCGGCGGCGATCAAACAGCTGGAAACGCTGGCCGAGCAGGTTGGCGTGGATTTCTTCCCGTCCGACGTGGCCCAGAAGCCTGTCGACATCGTCAATGCCGCGCTGAAAGAAGCGAAGCTTAAGTTCTACGACGTGCTGCTGGTGGATACCGCCGGTCGTCTGCACGTTGACGAAGCGATGATGGACGAGATCAAGCAGGTGCATGCCTCTATCAACCCGGTAGAGACCCTGTTTGTCGTTGACGCCATGACTGGCCAGGATGCGGCGAATACCGCAAAAGCGTTTAACGAAGCGCTGCCGTTGACCGGCGTGGTGCTGACCAAGGTTGACGGTGACGCCCGCGGCGGTGCGGCGCTGTCTATTCGTCATATCACCGGTAAGCCGATCAAATTCCTCGGCGTGGGCGAGAAAACCGAAGCGCTGGAGCCGTTCCACCCGGATCGTATTGCCTCCCGTATCCTCGGCATGGGCGACGTGCTGTCGCTGATCGAAGATATCGAGAGCAAGGTCGACCGCGCGCAGGCAGAGAAACTCGCCAGCAAGCTGAAAAAAGGCGACGGTTTCGATCTGACCGACTTCCTTGAGCAGCTGCGTCAGATGAAAAACATGGGCGGTATGGCAAGCCTGATGGGGAAACTGCCGGGTATGGGGCAGATCCCGGACAACGTCAAATCGCAGATGGACGACAAAGTTCTGGTGCGTATGGAGGCGATCATCAACTCCATGACGCTCAAAGAACGTGCGAAGCCAGAAATTATCAAAGGTTCGCGTAAGCGCCGTATCGCCGCCGGCTGCGGCATGCAGGTGCAGGACGTTAACCGCCTTCTGAAACAGTTCGACGACATGCAGCGCATGATGAAGAAAATGAAGAAAGGCGGCATGGCGAAGATGATGCGCGGCATGAAAGGCATGATGCCGCCAGGATTCCCTGGCCGTTAATCGGCCTTTTACAGCAGACCGATCAACTGCTGATTGCATTTTCCCCAAAAATCAGTAAAATTTTCGGGCTTTTAATATGACACCCGGGCTCCGTTCCTCGATGGGGCCCGGTTGTTTTATTCACACAAGAGGATGTTATGGTAACTATTCGTTTAGCACGTCACGGCGCTAAAAAGCGTCCGTTCTACCAGGTTGTTGTTACTGACAGCCGTAATGCACGCAACGGTCGCTTCATCGAGCGCGTTGGTTTCTTCAACCCACTGGCCGCTGGCGCAGAAGAAGAAACTCGTCTGGATCTGGATCGTATCGCTCACTGGGTTGGCCAGGGCGCTACTGTTTCCGATCGCGTTGCTACGCTGATCAAAGCAGCAAACAAAGCAGCTTAATCTGTCACGGTGGTCATGATGAGCAATAAAGCACCTGTTGAACCGATCGTATTGGGAAAAATGGGTTCTTGCTACGGTATCCGTGGTTGGCTCAGAGTGTTTTCCTCCACTGAAGACGCTGATAGCATTTTTAATTACCAGCCCTGGTTTATCCAGAAAGCCGGTAAGTGGGCAGAGGTCGAGCTGGAAAGCTGGCGTCACCACAATCAGGACATCATCATCAAGCTGAAAGGCGTTGACGATCGTGATGCCGCGAATGCGCTGACTAATTGTGAAATTGTCGTGGATTCGTCGCAGTTGCCGCAGCTGGAAGAGGGTGACTACTACTGGAAAGACCTTATGGGTTGCCAGGTAGTGACCACCGAAGGCTACAGCCTGGGTAAAGTCATCGACATGATGGAAACCGGGTCAAATGACGTTCTCGTCATTAAGGCAAACCTGAAAGATGCATTTGGCATCAAGGAGCGGTTGGTTCCGTTCCTCGATGGACAGGTTATCAAGAAAGTCGATCTCGCTACTCAAACCATTGAAGTAGATTGGGATCCTGGTTTTTAATTCTCCGGATAAACGGTAAAAGACGGCGCTATGTGGATTGGCATAATTAGCCTGTTTCCTGAAATGTTCCGCGCGATTACCGATTACGGGGTAACTGGCCGGGCAGTAAAGAATGGCCTGCTGAGCATCCAGAGCTGGAGTCCTCGTGACTTCACGCATGACCGGCACCGTACCGTGGACGATCGTCCTTACGGCGGCGGACCGGGGATGTTGATGATGGTGCAACCCTTACGGGACGCCATTCACACAGCAAAAGCCGCGGCAGGTGAAGGCGCGAAGGTGATTTATCTGTCACCTCAGGGACGCAAGCTTGATCAAGCGGGCGTGAGCGAACTGGCGACGAATCAAAAGCTGATTCTGGTCTGTGGTCGCTACGAAGGGATAGATGAGCGCGTAATTCAAACCGAGATTGACGAAGAATGGTCTATCGGCGATTACGTTCTCAGCGGTGGTGAGTTACCGGCAATGACGCTGATTGACTCCGTAGCCCGGTTTATTCCGGGTGTACTGGGCCACGAAGCTTCGGCAACGGAAGATTCGTTTGCTGATGGATTGCTGGACTGTCCACACTATACTCGTCCTGAAGTGTTAGAAGGGATGGAAGTACCGGCAGTATTACTGTCCGGAAACCATGCCGAGATACGTCGCTGGCGTTTGAAGCAGTCGCTGGGCCGAACCTGGCTTAGAAGACCTGAACTTCTGGAAAACCTGGCTCTGACTGAAGAGCAAGCAAAGTTGCTGGCCGAGTTCAAAACGGAACACGCGCACCAGCAGCATGAACATGATGGGAATGCGTAATACGCTCCCGAATATCAGTTTACCCAGGATAAGAGATTAAATTATGAGCAACATTATTAAGCAACTTGAACAAGAGCAGATGAAGCAGGACGTACCTTCCTTCCGTCCAGGTGACACCGTGGAAGTGAAAGTATGGGTTGTTGAAGGTTCCAAAAAACGTCTGCAGGCATTCGAGGGCGTGGTTATCGCTATTCGTAACCGCGGTCTGCACTCTGCATTCACTGTTCGTAAAATTTCCAACGGCGAAGGCGTTGAGCGTGTCTTCCAGACTCACTCTCCGGTAGTTGACAGCATTGCTGTTAAACGTCGTGGTGCTGTACGTAAAGCTAAACTGTACTACCTGCGTGAGCGTACTGGTAAGTCTGCTCGTATTAAAGAGCGTCTGAACTAAGATTCGCTTAAGCGACATCCTGTTAGAAAGGGCTGGCCGAAAGGCTGGCCCTTTTTTTATTCCATCGCACCTCTCGCGTTAACCCTTACGTCATAAATCATTTACAATGATCCCCTCTTCGGTGGAGGGTAAGTGGATAACGTACTGCATCAGCATAGCTGGAAACGCGCAGCGGCAATGACCGCGCTGTTTGCGATCCTGCTGATCGTCGTGGCGCCGCTGATCTCCGTCTCGCTGCAAAAAGATCCCATGAGCGCCATGCCCGGCATGCACCATGACATGAGCATGATGTCGATGGACGAGCATCACGGTGATATGTCCCACAGTATGCCGGTCGACCACGCTGAAGCCTGCGGCTACTGCGTGCTGTTAGCCCACGTGCCGGGCGTGATGCTGGCGCTTATCGTCCTGCTCAGCGTGGTGTTGCAGCGGCTGCGGTTGAAGCCGCCTCGTCAGGCGGTCAGCCACTGGCACTTTTTCCCCTGGCTTTACCCTGATACCCGCGCGCCGCCGCCGCGGTCTGCTTTCTCCCTTTAAAAACAAAATCGATAACTTTTTGCCTTAAAAGGAAAAGTATGACTACCTGCACGCCGCGCGCGGCATGGGGAAACCTGCTGCGTCGCCTCCATTTCTATATCGGGCTGTTTGTCGGTCCGTTTATCTTCTTTGCTGCACTGACCGGCACGCTGTATGTCGCTACGCCGCAGCTGGAAAATGCGCTGTACCATCACGCACTCCACGCGGATGCCGTGGGTGAGGCGCAGCCTCTTGCTGCACAAATTGCCGTGGCAGAAAAGGTCGCAGGATCAGATCTGCGGCTGCATGCCGTTCGTCCGGGGCTGGAAAAGGGCGAAACCACTCGCGTGATGTTTGCCGACCCGGCGCTTGGCCCCTCGGAGCATCGGGCTATTTTTATCGATCCCGTCAGCCTTGAGGAACGCGGTGATATGACGGTCTATGGCACCAGCGGGATTTTGCCGCTGCGCCAGACCATCGATTATCTGCATACCTCGCTGATGCTGGGCAACCCCGGGCGACTCTATAGCGAGCTAGCCGCCTCCTGGATGTGGGTGGCAGCCCTTGGCGGCATCGCGCTGTGGTTCTTCACCCGACCGAAGCGGCGCATTAACAATCGCTTCCAGAATCGTCGTCGCCTGCATGTGATCCTGGGCTGGACGCTGTTGGGGGGTATGCTGCTGTTCTCTGCCACCGGGTTAACCTGGTCACAGTGGGCCGGGGGTAACGTCGATAAGCTGCGCGCAGAAATGAACTGGCTGACGCCGCAGGTTAATACCCAGCTTTCAGGCGCGCCGGAAACGATGGATGAACACGCTGAGCATCATGGGCATCACGCTGGCATGACGATGCCTGAAATGCCCGTTGAGCCGTCGCTGTTCGACAGCGTATTGCAGGCTGCCCGCCAGGCCGGGATTGACGCAAACAAGCTGGAAATCCGTCCGCCAGGAATGGCCGATCGGGCCTGGACGGTAACGGAAATCGATCGCGGCTGGCCGACGCAGGTTGATGCCGTTGCCGTAGATCCGCACTCTCTGAAGGTGCTGGACAGCACGCGCTTCATGGATTTCCCGCTGATGGCCAAACTCACCCGCTGGGGCGTGGATTTCCATATGGGGATCCTGTTTGGCCTGGCCAATCAGCTGCTGCTGATAGCGTTCGGTATTGCGCTGTGCGTGCTGATTATCTGGGGTTATCGGATGTGGTGGATGCGTCGTCCTGCTAAATCCAGCGCGGATCCGGTGCAAACGCTGTATCAGAGCTGGATGGCATTGCCGCTGTGGGGAAGAGGTGTGACGCTCGTTACGGGCGTCTTGCTGGGGCTGGCGCTGCCGGTGATGGGCGTCAGCCTGGCGCTGTTCATTGTGATTGACTGGCTGCGCTGGCGAGCGGCTTCAGGCGTGTCGCTCGCCGGGACATCCGTTAAATAACGTTATGGCGTGCTGATGACCACCGCCACACGGCGATTCTCAGCGCGCCCTTGCGCAGTGCTGTTGCTGCTTACAGGGTATTTTTTACCTAAACCCCGCGTGGTGAGGTTGCCGCGCGGGATATTCGCCCCCTTCGCCCAGGCATCCGCCACGACATTAGCGCGCTTCAACGAAAGCGCTTCGTTGTAGCTGTCTTCACCATAGTTGTCGGTATGGCCGTCCATCCGGGCGTGGTTCAGACCGGTTGCCGCCAGGCGCGAAGCCATGGTCCTGATTTGCGTTTCACTTTCGGGGCGCAGCCTGGCATCGTTTTTATCAAACAGGATCTTATCCGACAGGCCCAGGGACCAGTCGCCGTTCAGTTCGTTAAAGCCGTAGGACTTCATTGCCGCGATTTGCTCTGGTGTGAATTTACCGTCCGGCGTCTGGCACCCGGACATAGCCAGAGATGCCAGTAACAACGGCGCAAAGTATCGCTTTAACATATCGTCTTCCTTTCAGGATATTGTTTTCGAACGCTGGTTTTTAACCAGGTACATATTGCGGTCGGCTTGCTCCAGTAATGCCTCGACGGAGGCATTTTCCCACGCCAGAGCAAAGCCAATGCTGAGTGACATCGATGCCGTATGTCCGTTATGCAGATCGAACGGACGAATGAATTGCCGCGACAGCGCAGCACAAATGCTCTGGACCTCACGCTCTGAATGGACGCCGTACAGGATCATGGCAAACTCGTCGCCGCCAAGACGGTAAGACTGATGACGTTTTTCGCCAAACTCGACCATCCTTTTAGCGGCTTCGATCAGCACGCAGTCACCCGCGGCATGGCCCCAGGTATCGTTGATAAACTTGAAATTATCGCCGTCCAGAAAGAGCAGGGCAGAATTGGTTTTTGCAGAGGCGTCGTTCATTAATGCCGCAATATTGTTGCGAAACGCGGCGCGGTTTGCGAGCCCGGTGAGCGGGTCGTGCATGGCGGTACGCAACAGCTGAGCGTTTTTCGCCTGTAGCTTAAGCTGCCACTCCTCCATTTCATCCAGCAGGCTGTTGAAGTCTTCACCAAACTGGTGGAATTCTTCTATGCGGCCTTCCGTTACGCGGCGGGAGAAGTTGCGGTTGGTGCGTACGTCATGAACAACGTCTGTAATGTTTTGCATTTCAGTGACCATACCGTGATGCAGCGAACGGGTGATGGTCAATGCGACGGCAGAGGCAAACAGAATGCAGCCGGTGAGGACCGCAAATGACAGCCAGATAAAGTGGCCGATCAGGCTGTCTCGTGCGGTCAGGCGAATTTCGCCAATCTTAATGCCGTTGTGCATGATGGGCTGTGCGATCGGAACAGGGAACAACCAGCGGCTGACCAGCGTACCCAGCGTGTCGGTATTATTCGCCGGGTTCCATGCCCACCAGGCAAACCGTTTCTGATGCGCATTAAGCACTTCCGCCACGGAAAATTGCCCCTGTTTACCGAGGGCGGCCAGCGTTTCATTTGCCGCCACGGCATCATTGAAAACCAGAGAGGCTTCAAGGCTGTGGCTCATGGTGGCACCGGTTAATTCAAGGTTTTTTTGCGCGTATTGCTTTAATGTCACCACGGAAGCGAAACACAGCAGCAACCATATAAACGTCATTGTTATAATGACGCTTATCATGCTGATTCGCCGCAACGTTCTTTTAAACGTTGGACGCGGTATTGATGTGACATCCTTATTCATGCTTCTTATTCCGTGCGAGCATTAATACATCCGGATTGACTCTGACACCACTGCGCGTTAGGGCATCCAGATTGACGGAAAACCTGACCTGGTTGTGCTCTATAATCAGACAAAATGCGCTACCAATAACGCATTCAGGATTTTGCTCTGACATTAAGAGTAACGCCCGGCCCTGGTATTCGCTTATTAATTCCAGCTGCTTAGCTGGGGATTCAGTCCCGAAATAAAGGGCATCACACGTTGCGGAGAGGGCTTCCCGGTCACTGTGCACAATGACAGGGACATAGGGCAACGGGTTTTGCTCATCTTCACTGCTGAGCGCATGGGTATAGTGAGAAGAGGCATAGATGCAGAGTTTAGGCTGGCCGGACAGCGCGGGCCATCGGGTATAGCTCACAATTCCTGAAACAATCGAACGTACCGATTTGTCCGTTTCCGTAAACGTGCCAGCGGCGACAGGGCCCACCATAAGGAGCAGCATTAGCGCCAGCGTCAGTCGGAGCAAAGCGATCAAGAATGCATTTTTCATCAGAGTCCGCCAAACTGCTCCGGAAATAGATGTCCTTAAGAGTTGCAGGCAGAATACCATTTTTTGTCAAAGTCGTCATTATGTCAGAAATATCCCCGGGTTGACCTAAGCTAAATCTCATGCGTGCTTATATTCCGGAGAATTGAGATAGGCTCAATTCAGTCTGGTGGAACTCATGCTTTTATCCATTCCCGTTTGCCATGAATCATGCAGCCTGGCAGCATTCTCCGTGTTGGCACAGCTGGCAGGGAATGATTTTCCCGCTAATCCCCATGCGTGAATAAAGCCTTCTTCACATATTTTTTTCCGTCCGTCGGCGTAGTCTCGGAGATATTCAGCCCGATCCACCTGCGGGTCGTTAAAACTATCGGCCAGCGTCTGGTTATCTTTAACCGCAACGCCGTTCATGGCGTCTTCTTTACCTGCGCTGAACCAGTCCGGGCTGGTCCAGTGGGGCTGGAAGGTATAAGGATCGATCTGACAACCCGATAAAATCAGCAGCAGCATCAGAGCAAATGGACGCATAGCGTGTCTCCTTTTTTTGAGCATAGCCTGGCTTAACTCTCCAGGTGTGTAATTTTATATTTACGATTTTGCGCATTGTTTTTCGCAATTATTTGCTAAGTGTAAAGTAAAGTGTACGTATTTTGGATTGAAATCTTTACTTGTTATGGTATCGTTGTTCCACCTCATTGAGGACATCCACTATCGCAAACGAGTTTTACAGGATCGCAATCATGCAAAAAGACGCGCTGAACAACGTACATATCACTGACGAACAGGTTTTAATTACTCCGGATCAGCTGAAGGCAGAATTCCCGCTGAGCGTTGCGCAGGAGGCGCAGATTGAGCACTCGCGCCAAACCATCTCTGACATCATCGCGGGTCGCGATCCGCGCCTGCTGGTGGTATGCGGCCCTTGCTCGATTCACGATCCTGAAACCGCCATTGAGTACGCACGTCGATTTAAAGCATTAGCGGAGGAGGTCAGCGATAGCCTCTATCTGGTGATGCGCGTCTATTTTGAAAAGCCACGCACCACGGTTGGCTGGAAAGGGCTGATTAACGATCCGCACATGGATGGCTCGTTTGACGTGGAGGCAGGGCTGAAGATTGCGCGTCGCCTGCTGGTGGAGCTGGTGAGCATGGGGCTGCCGCTGGCAACCGAAGCGCTGGATCCGAACAGCCCGCAGTACCTCGGCGACCTGTTCAGCTGGTCTGCGATTGGTGCACGTACAACCGAATCACAAACCCACCGCGAGATGGCCTCTGGCCTGTCTATGCCGGTTGGTTTTAAAAACGGCACCGACGGTAGCCTCGCTACGGCGATTAACGCCATGCGTGCGGCCGCCATGCCGCACCGTTTTGTCGGTATTAACCAGGCGGGCCAGGTTTGCCTGCTGCAAACCCAGGGTAACCCGGACGGGCATGTGATCCTGCGCGGCGGTAAAGCGCCAAACTACAGCCCGGCAGATGTTGCGCAGTGTGAAAAAGAGATGGAACAGGCGGGACTGCGCCCGGCGCTGATGGTAGATTGCAGCCATGGCAATTCCAATAAAGATTACCGTCGCCAGCCTTCGGTTGCAGAATCTGTGATTGCACAGATTAAAGATGGCAACCGTTCAATTATCGGTTTGATGATTGAGAGTAACATTCATGAAGGTAATCAGTCATCGGAACAGCCGCGCAGCGCGATGAAGCCCGGCGTCTCCGTAACGGATGCTTGCATCAGTTGGGAAACCACCGATGCGCTGCTGCGTGAGATCCACAAAGATTTGAACGGCCAGCTGGCGACGCGTCTGGCTTAAGAGGGTAGTTATGGTTGCTGAATTGACCGCATTACGCGATCAAATAGATGAAGTGGATAAGGCACTGCTGGATCTTCTGGCACGCCGCATGGCGCTGGTAGCTGAGGTCGGCGAGGTTAAAAGCAAATACGGCCTGCCGATTTACGTCCCGGAGCGCGAGGCCTCCATGCTCGCCTCCCGTCGCAAAGAGGCGCAGGCGCTGGGCGTTTCTCCGGATTTGATTGAGGATGTCCTGCGTCGCGTTATGCGCGAGTCCTATTCCAGCGAAAACGATAAGGGCTTCAAAACCCTTTGCCCTTCGCTGCGCCCGGTTGTTATCGTCGGCGGCGGCGGTCAGATGGGCCGTCTGTTTGAAAAAATGCTGACGCTTTCTGGCTACCAGGTACGCATTCTGGAAAAAGAGGACTGGGAGCATGCCCCGGAACTCATGAAAGATGCCGGAATGGTTATCGTCAGCGTGCCGATCCACGTCACGGAGCAGATCATCGGGAAGCTTCCTCCTTTACCGGATGATTGCATTCTGGTGGATCTGGCCTCCGTTAAAAATGGTCCGCTGCAGGCAATGCTGGCTGCGCATACCGGCCCGGTGCTTGGGTTACACCCGATGTTTGGCCCGGACAGCGGCAGCCTGGCGAAGCAGGTGGTGGTTTACTGTGACGGACGGCAGCCGGAAGCCTATCAGTGGTTCCTGGAACAGATTCAGGTCTGGGGCGCTCGCTTGCACCGCATTAGCGCAGTAGAGCACGACCAGAACATGGCCTTCATTCAGGCGCTGCGCCACTTTGCGACCTTTGCCTATGGGCTGCATCTGGCGGAAGAAAATGTTCAGCTTGAACAACTGCTGGCACTTTCCTCGCCAATCTACCGCCTGGAGCTGGCGATGGTCGGGCGTCTGTTTGCGCAGGATCCGCAGCTTTATGCCGACATTATCATGTCGTCTGAAAATAATCTGGCGCTGATCAAACGCTACTATCAGCGCTTTGGCGAAGCCATCACCTTGCTGGAGCACGGCGACAAGCAGGCCTTTATCGACAGCTTCCGTAAGGTGGAGCACTGGTTCGGCGATTACGCCACGCGTTTCCAGAGCGAAAGCCGCACGCTGTTGCGCCAGGCAAATGACAGTCGCCAGTAATCCGATGATGTATATACTGAAAGCCAGCATCGCTGGCTTTTTTCATTTTGGGGAACTGTCATGGCTGAACCGCAGCTGCTGTTGAACTACACCGGGCATCTGCCCGAATGCCCGACGTGGAGCGCAGAAGAGAAGGCGCTTTACTGGGCGGATATTCTGGAAGGGGAGATCCATCGCTATCATCTGCCTACCGCAGAGCATACGGTGCTCTCATTCCATGAAGAAGTGGGGTGTTTTGCCCTGCGTGAGCGCGGCGGCTTTATCGTCGCGATGCGTAACGCTATCTGGCTGGCCGATAAACACGGCCTGCTCCAGCGTAAGGTATGTGATAACCCGTCCAACCCGCAGCTTGCGCGGTTTAACGATGGCGGAACCGATCGGCAGGGGCGCTTTTACGCGGGCACGTTCTGGGGACCGGGAGATTATAACGGCGCCATGCTGATGCGTATCGACAACGATCTGACGCCGAAGGTGATCCAGTGCGACATTCACGGGCATAACGGCTTAGCGTTTAGCCCGGACGAGCAGTGGATGTTTACCTCAGACACGCCAAACGGTGTGATCTACCGTACGCCGCTGGATGAGTCTGGCGAACCCGGTAAGCGCGAAGCGTTTCGCCGGTTTAGCGAGGGGGAGGGGATACCCGACGGTGCGGCAATGGATGTGGAAGGATGCTACTGGAGCGCGCTGTTTGACGGCTGGCGGATAGCGCGATTTTCACCGCAGGGAGAACAGCTGGAAGAGTACCGGCTGCCGGTACGCTGCCCGACGATGGTCTGCTTTGGCGGGGACGATATGAAAACGCTGTTTGTCACCACCACGCGGGAAAATATGGAGGCGGAGGAGCTGGCGAAATATCCCCTTTCCGGCGCCATCTTCACCCTGCCGGTTAATGTGGCAGGGATGAAGAAAAGCCGCTTTATCGAACGTTAAGCCGGGTCAACCGGGACCACGTTTTCGCTCGGATAGCAGCCCAGCACTTTCATCGAACGGGTGATCTCGCCCAGTTCGCGCAGGGCTTTCTGCATGGATGCAGATTCCAGATTTGCCTGCACGTCGAGATAAAACATCTCTTCCCACGGATTGCCATGAATAGGGCGCGATTCCAGCTTCGTCATGATCAGGTTGTGGTTGCGCAGTACCAGCAGCGCTTCTACCAGCGCCCCTGCCTGCTGGCCGGTCGCCATCAGCAGGGTAGTTTTAGCCGGAACCTGATCTGACACGTTGATGGCCTTGCGGGCCAGAACAATGAAACGGGTGATGTTCTGAGTCTGGTTTGCCAGATTACGCTCCAGCACCTGCAGGCCATACAGCGCGCCGCCCGCTTCGCTACCGAGTGCAGCGACGGCAGGGGAGTTTGCCTGCGCTACTTTTTCCATCGCCGCCGAGGTACTTTCGGTGTACTCAATTTTCCAGTTCGGATAGCGGTTCAGGAACTGGCTGCACTGCTGGAACGGCTGCGGATGGCTGTAAACCGTTTCGATCTGATGCAAATCGGTTGAGCCGGAAACCAGCACGCAGTGGTCGATAGGGATAGTCAACTCGCCTACCAGCGACAGGCTGGTATGCTGAAGCAGATCGTAAACATCGTTGATGGCGCCGGAACTGGTGTTCTCAATGGGCACCACGGCGTAATCGGCCTGGCCGGTTTCGACCTGATTGAAAATATCGGCAAATTTCGCGCAGCCGCTCTCAATAAACTCCTCGAAATGGCGGGCCGCGTACTGGCGCGCCGCCAGGTGCGAATAGGAGCCTTTCGGACCGAGAAAGGCAATACGAGCTGAGTGCGGGTTGGTTTTGTTCAGATGCTGCTGGAGCAGGGCCTGCTGAGTCAGAACGGAATCTTCGATGATGAGCTGGAACAGGCGAGTGATGTAGTGAGCATCCAGATGATGTGCTTTACCGAGCTGAATCAACCGTTCCAGTAAATCGCGCTCGCGATCGATATCGCGCACCGGCCGATGGGAGTCCAGCTTGGCTTTACCCACTTCAATGGCCAGTGAACGGCGTTCAGCCAGCAGGGCCAGTAATTTTTCGTCAAGCGCGCTGATTTTTACGCGTAAATCCAGTAGCGGGTTTTCCGGTGTCATAGTGTTGCCTGTCTCATTTTATCGTTATCAAAAAAAAGGCCTCCCGGTGGGGGAGGCCTTGTTGTTCGTCTTCGCATTCTTTATCACACGACGAAACGCCTCCCGGTCAGGGGAAGGTAAAAAAGAATGCGAAGAAAAACGGCGTCTGTTTCATGGGGTCATCCTGAAATTGATATCGTTAAAGTACCTGTACTGTTTTAATCCTGTCAATAAAAAACGCGCCCGGAGGCGCGTTGTCGGTACACTCAATTTAAAGGATTACTCTTCTTCAACTTCTTCCGCGAAGCTGGCGTCTTTCACCGATGTTGTGGCGCGACGGGCTTCACCTTTGTGTTGCACTTTATTGAGCTGCCGTTCCAGCTTGTTGATCAAATCGTTAATTGCGGTGTACATATCCTCGTGTTTTGCGCTGGCGACCAGATGGCCGTTTGGAGTATTGATAGTTGCATCAGCGACGAAACCCTGTGGCTCCTTGGACAGGATGATATGTGGATTAATCAAATGTGTTTGCCATTTATCCAGTTTGGCGAGACGGTCTGCGACGTGCTGGCGAATTGCCGGAGTAATTTCCATTTGTTTACTGGTAATGTTCATTGTCATAAATTTTACCTCTTGTCTTTCCGTCTTGGTGATTCCAGCATACCCGACCTAATGTCAAAATGTGTGATTTAGATCACGTTATTTTGTCGGTTTTTGTCAGGGAATCTTTTTTGTGAGGCAGGGCAGGAAGAGGCGAGATTTACCTTGTCGAACCCAGAATTTACGGTCATAGTTGACAGGATGTGTTGAGGCTAAACCGCTTCAGCTGAGGTCTGGAATGTATACAAAAACGGCAGCCATCGGGCTGCCGTTTTGCTTTGAAGCGGGATCAGGTGTTGCTGCTGTTCGCGGCGATGATTTTCGCAACTTTGTCAGCCTGAGCGGTCATCTGCATTTCACGATAGGCGTTTTCCATCAGCTTCAGGCCATCACGCGTTGCCTGCGTATCCGGATAATCACGCAGCATGCCTTCCACACGGTTAACCACGGCAACCCATGCGCCACGGCGGGTGTAGTATTCCGCTACGGAGTATTCATATTTCGCCAGGCGATTTTTCAGGAACACCAGACGCTTGGTGGCATCGGTAATGTACTGGCTGTTCGGATAGCTACGGACCAGCTTTGAGAAGTCATTGAAAGCATCACGCGCGTGCTGCGGGTCACGGTCAGAACGATCCACCCCGAAGAAGCCCTGCAGTGCGCTGTCATCCAGCGCCATGTTGGTCAGGCCGCGCATGTACATCACATAATCGATGTTAGGGTGGGTAGGGTTCAGACGCATGAAACGATCGATAGTAGCCTGAGCCAAAGGCAGATCGGCATTTTTGTAGTAGGCATAGATAAGATCTAACTGTACCTGCTGCGAATACGGACCAAATGGATAGCGATTATCCAACGCTTCCAGTTGCGTTATCGCCTGTTTCCAGTTACCGTCCTGCAACTTTTGTTGTGCAGTCGCATAGATTTCATTCGGCGGATTGTCAGGGACCTGTTCATTCGAACCGGAGCAGCCCACCAAAGCCAGGCTCAACGTGGCCGCTGCCACCAGATATTTCATGCGCGTCATGACGTTTTGACTTTCCTCAAATGTTTGTCCGGGAGAAACTCAGTTCCTGCTCCCGATTAAGACCAGCTACAATAGCACACTATATTAAACGGCAAAGCCGTAAAACCCAACGTTAAACGAAGAAGCAGTTTATGGCACAACGAGTAGAACTCACCGCAACAGTCTCCGAAAATCAGCTCGGTCAACGCTTAGATCAGGCTTTGGCCGAATTGTTCCCTGATTATTCGCGTTCACGCATAAAAGAATGGATCCTTGACCAGCGTGTGCTGGTAAACGGCAAGATCTGGGACAAACCAAAAGAGAAAGTGTTTGGTGGGGAAGCTGTCGCCATCAATGCTGAAATCGAAGAGGAAGTCCGCTTCGAGCCGCAGGATATCCCCCTGAACATCGTCTATGAAGATGACGATATTCTGGTCATCAACAAGCCGCGTGACTTTGTTGTTCACCCGGGAGCGGGTAATCCTGATGGTACGGTACTGAACGCACTCCTCCATTATTATCCGCCAATTGCGGACGTACCGCGCGCCGGTATCGTTCACCGTCTGGATAAAGACACCACCGGCCTGATGGTGGTGGCGAAAACGGTCCCGGCTCAGACTCGCCTGGTAGAATCTTTGCAGCTGCGCGAAATTACCCGCGAGTATGAAGCGGTGGCGATTGGCCATATGACCGCTGGCGGCACGGTTGAAGAGCCAATCAGCCGTCACCCTACCAAACGTACTCATATGTCCGTGCATCCGATGGGTAAACCTGCCGTCACGCATTACCGCATCATGGAGCATTTCCGCATTCATACGCGCCTGCGTCTGCGTCTGGAAACCGGACGTACTCACCAGATCCGCGTGCATATGGCGCACATTACCCATCCGCTGGTGGGTGACCCGGTGTACGGCGGTCGTCCGCGTCCGCCAAAGGGGGCGTCGGATGAATTTATCTCCGTGCTGCGCAAATTCGATCGCCAGGCCCTGCATGCAACCATGCTGCGTCTTTACCACCCAATTACCGGTATTCAGATGGAATGGCATGCGCCGATCCCGCAGGATATGGTGGAACTTATCGACGCGATGCGCGCGGATTTCGAAGAACATAAGGATCACGTGGACTGGTTATGACCAAGCTGATTGTCCCAGAGTGGCCGCTGCCTGAGGGTGTGGCTGCCTGTAGTTCAACCCGTATCGGTGGCGTGAGCCAGGGCACATGGGCGTCTCTAAACCTTGGCGCACACTGTGGCGATAACCCGGAGCACGTTGAAGAGAACCGTAAGCGCCTCTTTGCTGCCGGAAATCTGCCTTCAAAACCGGTCTGGCTTGAGCAGGTGCATGGCAAAGCGGTACTGACGCTGTCCGGGGAACCGTATGCGTCTAAACGCGCCGATGCCTCATACAGTAATATTCCGGGAACGGTTTGCGCGGTAATGACCGCCGATTGCCTGCCCGTGCTGTTTTGCAACCAGGCGGGCACGGAAGTGGCTGCGGCGCACGCCGGCTGGCGTGGCCTGTGCGAAGGCGTGCTGGAGGAGACCGTCGCCTGCTTCCAGGACAATCCCGCTAACATCATTGCCTGGCTTGGCCCGGCGATTGGACCTCGCGCGTTTGAGGTGGGGCCAGAGGTGCGCGAAGCCTTTATGGAAAAAGATGCTCAGGCGGCTAATGCGTTTGTGGCTTCCGGCGATAAATATCTGGCCGATATTTATCAGCTTGCCCGCCAACGGTTAAATAATGTCGGCGTAACGCAGATCTTTGGCGGCGATCGCTGTACCTTCAGCGAAAACGATGATTTCTTCTCCTATCGCCGCGACAAGACCACCGGTCGTATGGCAAGTTTCATTTGGCTGATATAACCTATAGAATCAAGACGATCCGGCACGCGCTGTTTTCTTTTCACATAATTCAGGTCATTAACCTTGAATAATTGAGGGATGACCTCATTTAATCTCCAGTAGCAAATTTGACCTGTTATGGGAGGAGTTATGCGTCTGGATCGTCTTACTAATAAATTCCAGCTTGCTCTCGCCGATGCCCAGTCCCTCACACTGGGGCACGACAACCAATTTATCGAACCTCTTCATTTAATGAGCGCCTTGCTGAATCAGGAAGGGGGATCGGTACGTCCTTTATTAACGTCCGCTGGCATTAATGCCGGCCAGTTACGCACCGCCATCGATCAGGGGCTGAGTCGTTTACCGCAGGTGGAAGGTACCGGCGGCGACGTGCAGCCGTCACAGGATCTGGTGCGCGTGCTGAACCTTTGCGACAAGCTGGCGCAAAAGCGTGGGGACAATTTTATTTCGTCAGAGCTGTTTGTTCTGGCGGCGCTTGAATCACGCGGTACCTTGACCGACCTGCTGAAATCTGCCGGCGCTACCACCGCCAACGTGACTCAGGCGATTGAGAAAATGCGTGGAGGTGAAAGCGTGAACGATCAGGGAGCCGAAGACCAACGTCAGGCTTTGAAGAAATTTACGGTCGATCTGACCGAACGTGCCGAGCAGGGCAAGCTTGACCCGGTGATCGGCCGTGACGAAGAAATTCGCCGTACTATTCAGGTATTGCAGCGTCGTACCAAAAATAACCCGGTGCTGATTGGTGAGCCCGGCGTTGGTAAAACCGCCATCGTTGAAGGGCTGGCGCAGCGTATCGTTAATGGTGAAGTACCGGAAGGGCTGAAGGGGCGCCGCGTGCTGGCACTGGATATGGGCGCGCTGGTGGCCGGGGCGAAGTATCGCGGCGAGTTCGAAGAGCGTCTGAAAGGCGTGCTGAACGATCTGGCAAAACAGGAAGGTAACGTCATCCTGTTTATCGACGAACTGCATACCATGGTCGGGGCCGGTAAAGCTGACGGCGCAATGGATGCCGGAAATATGCTGAAGCCTGCGCTGGCGCGTGGTGAACTTCACTGCGTTGGTGCCACCACGCTGGACGAGTATCGTCAGTACATTGAAAAAGATGCCGCGCTGGAGCGTCGTTTCCAGAAGGTGTTTGTTGCTGAGCCAAGCGTTGAAGATACCATCGCGATCCTGCGTGGTCTGAAAGAGCGTTATGAACTGCACCATCATGTGCAGATCACTGACCCGGCCATCGTTGCGGCGGCGACGCTTTCGCATCGTTATATCGCTGACCGCCAGCTGCCGGATAAAGCAATCGACCTTATTGATGAAGCCGCGTCCAGCATCCGTATGCAGATTGACTCGAAACCGGAAGAGCTGGACCGACTCGATCGCCGCATCATTCAGCTCAAGCTGGAACAGCAGGCGCTGAACAAAGAGTCTGATGAAGCGAGTAAGAAACGCCTGGATATGCTCAACGAAGAGCTGGAAGAGAAAGAGCGCCAGTATTCTGAGTTAGAAGAAGAGTGGAAAGCCGAGAAAGCGTCACTTTCTGGCACCCAGACGATCAAGGCGGAGCTGGAACAGGCGAAAATTGCCATTGAGCAGGCGCGCCGTGTAGGTGATTTGGCGCGGATGTCCGAGTTGCAGTACGGCAAAATTCCTGAACTGGAAAAACAGCTTGAGATTGCTACGCAGTCGGAAGGCAAAACCATGCGTCTGCTGCGTAATAAAGTGACGGATGCTGAGATTGCCGAAGTGCTGGCGCGCTGGACCGGTATCCCCGTTGCCCGCATGATGGAAAGCGAACGTGAGAAACTGCTGCGCATGGAGCAGGATCTGCACCAGCGAGTGATTGGTCAGAACGAGGCCGTTGAGGCGGTTTCCAACGCCATTCGTCGTAGTCGCGCTGGGCTGTCCGATCCAAACCGCCCAATCGGTTCGTTCCTGTTCCTGGGGCCAACCGGTGTCGGTAAAACCGAGCTGTGTAAAGCGCTGGCTAACTTTATGTTCGACAGCGATGACGCGATGGTGCGTATCGATATGTCCGAGTTTATGGAAAAACACTCCGTCTCGCGTCTGGTTGGCGCACCTCCAGGATATGTCGGCTATGAAGAGGGCGGTTACCTGACGGAAGCGGTGCGTCGTCGTCCTTATTCCGTCATCCTGCTGGATGAGGTGGAGAAGGCGCATCCTGACGTGTTCAACATCCTGTTGCAGGTACTGGATGATGGCCGTCTGACGGATGGGCAAGGCAGAACGGTCGACTTCCGTAATACGGTGGTGATCATGACTTCGAACCTGGGTTCCGATTTGATTCAGGAACGCTTCGGCGAGCTGGATTACAGCCATATGAAGGATCTGGTACTGGGGGTAGTCAGCCAAAACTTCCGTCCGGAGTTCATCAACCGTATTGATGAAGTCGTGGTGTTCCATCCGCTGGGTGAGAAACACATTGCGTCGATTGCACAGATCCAGCTGCAGCGTCTGTATAAACGTCTTGAAGAGCGTGGTTATGAAATCCACATCTCCGATGATGCGCTGAAGCTGCTGAGCGCGAATGGTTACGATCCTGTTTATGGCGCGCGTCCATTAAAACGTGCAATCCAGCAGCAGATCGAAAACCCGCTGGCGCAGCAAATCCTTTCCGGGGAGCTGGTTCCGGGCAAAGTTATCCGACTGGAAGCCAACGACGATCGAATTGTGGCAGTGCAGTAAGTCACAAAACGCAAAAACGAGCCGCTTGCGGCTCGTTTTTGTTTAAAAACCAGGCGAGAATTGAGGTCTGGGATGCGATTTGCCTGGAAAGTGAGCAGTTAGTAAATAATTTTCACTTTATCCTTGCAGCTTCGGAATTACTCCCTATAATGCGCCTCCACTGACACGGAACAACGGCACGCAAGCCGCCGGGTCAGCAGAGAAAAGCGAAATAATCGCTTGACTCTGAAGCGGGAAGGCGTAATATGCACACCCCGCGCCGCAGCGAAAAACGAAGCGGCACTGCTCTTTAACAATTTATCAGACAATCTGTGTGGGCACTCAAAGTGACATGGATTCTTAATGTCTTCGGACAATAAATGAATACCAAGTCTCTGAGTGAACATACGTAATTCATTACGAAGTTTAATTCACGAGCATCAAACTTAAATTGAAGAGTTTGATCATGGCTCAGATTGAACGCTGGCGGCAGGCCTAACACATGCAAGTCGAACGGTAACAGGAAGCAGCTTGCTGCTTCGCTGACGAGTGGCGGACGGGTGAGTAATGTCTGGGAAACTGCCTGATGGAGGGGGATAACTACTGGAAACGGTAGCTAATACCGCATAACGTCGCAAGACCAAAGAGGGGGACCTTCGGGCCTCTTGCCATCGGATGTGCCCAGATGGGATTAGCTAGTAGGTGGGGTAACGGCTCACCTAGGCGACGATCCCTAGCTGGTCTGAGAGGATGACCAGCCACACTGGAACTGAGACACGGTCCAGACTCCTACGGGAGGCAGCAGTGGGGAATATTGCACAATGGGCGCAAGCCTGATGCAGCCATGCCGCGTGTGTGAAGAAGGCCTTCGGGTTGTAAAGCACTTTCAGCGGGGAGGAAGGCGGTAAGGTTAATAACCTTACCGATTGACGTTACCCGCAGAAGAAGCACCGGCTAACTCCGTGCCAGCAGCCGCGGTAATACGGGGGGTGCAAGCGTTAATCGGAATTACTGGGCGTAAAGCGCACGCAGGCGGTCTGTCAAGTCGGATGTGAAATCCCCGGGCTCAACCTGGGAACTGCATTCGAAACTGGCAGGCTAGAGTCTTGTAGAGGGGGGTAGAATTCCAGGTGTAGCGGTGAAATGCGTAGAGATCTGGAGGAATACCGGTGGCGAAGGCGGTCCCCTGGACAAAGACTGACGCTCAGGTGCGAAAGCGTGGGGAGCAAACAGGATTAGATACCCTGGTAGCCCACGCCGTAAACGATGTCGACTTGGAGGTTGTGCCCTTGAGGCGTGGCTTCCGGAGCTAACGCGTTAAGTCGACCGCCTGGGGAGTACGGCCGCAAGGTTAAAACTCAAATGAATTGACGGGGGCCCGCACAAGCGGTGGAGCATGTGGTTTAATTCGATGCAACGCGAAGAACCTTACCTACTCTTGACATCCAGAGAACTTTCCAGAGATGGATTGGTGCCTTCGGGAACTCTGAGACAGGTGCTGCATGGCTGTCGTCAGCTCGTGTTGTGAAATGTTGGGTTAAGTCCCGCAACGAGCGCAACCCTTATCCTTTGTTGCCAGCGGTTAGGCCGGGAACTCAAAGGAGACTGCCAGTGATAAACTGGAGGAAGGTGGGGATGACGTCAAGTCATCATGGCCCTTACGAGTAGGGCTACACACGTGCTACAATGGCGCATACAAAGAGAAGCGACCTCGCGAGAGCAAGCGGACCTCATAAAGTGCGTCGTAGTCCGGATTGGAGTCTGCAACTCGACTCCATGAAGTCGGAATCGCTAGTAATCGTAGATCAGAATGCTACGGTGAATACGTTCCCGGGCCTTGTACACACCGCCCGTCACACCATGGGAGTGGGTTGCAAAAGAAGTAGGTAGCTTAACCTTCGGGAGGGCGCTTACCACTTTGTGATTCATGACTGGGGTGAAGTCGTAACAAGGTAACCGTAGGGGAACCTGCGGTTGGATCACCTCCTTACCTTAAAGAACCTGCCTTTGTAGTGTCCACACAGATTGTCTGATGAAAAGTAAATAGCAAGGCGTCTTGCGATTGAGACTTCAGTGTCCCCTTCGTCTAGAGGCCCAGGACACCGCCCTTTCACGGCGGTAACAGGGGTTCGAATCCCCTAGGGGACGCCACTTGCTGGTTCGTGAGTGAAAGTCACCTGCCGTCATATCTCAAAACTGACTTGCGAGTCACGTTTGAGATATTTGCTCTTTAAAAATCTGGATCAAGCTGAAAATTGAAACGACACACAGCTCATGTGTGTTCGAGTCTCTCAAATTTTCGCAAGTCGACGATGAATCGAAAGAAACATCTTCGGGTTGTGAGGTTAAGCGACTAAGCGTACACGGTGGATGCCCTGGCAGTCAGAGGCGATGAAGGACGTGCTAATCTGCGAAAAGCGCCGGCGAGGTGATATGAACCCTTGACCCGGCGATGTCCGAATGGGGAAACCCAGTGCAATTCGTTGCACTATCGTTAGCTGAATACATAGGCTAACGAGGCGAACCGGGGGAACTGAAACATCTAAGTACCCCGAGGAAAAGAAATCAACCGAGATTCCCCCAGTAGCGGCGAGCGAACGGGGAGCAGCCCGGAGTCTGAATCAGCTTGTGTGTTAGTGGAACGGTCTGGAAAGTCCGACGGTACAGGGTGATAGTCCCGTACACGAAAGCACACTTGCTGTGAACTCGAAGAGTAGGGCGGGACACGTGGTATCCTGTCTGAATATGGGGGGACCATCCTCCAAGGCTAAATACTCCTGACTGACCGATAGTGAACCAGTACCGTGAGGGAAAGGCGAAAAGAACCCCGGCGAGGGGAGTGAAAAAGAACCTGAAACCGTGTACGTACAAGCAGTGGGAGCCTCTTTATGGGGTGACTGCGTACCTTTTGTATAATGGGTCAGCGACTTATATTCTGTAGCAAGGTTAACCGTATAGGGGAGCCGAAGGGAAACCGAGTCTTAACTGGGCGTTAAGTTGCAGGGTATAGACCCGAAACCCGGTGATCTAGCCATGGGCAGGTTGAAGGTTGGGTAACACTAACTGGAGGACCGAACCGACTAATGTTGAAAAATTAGCGGATGACCTGTGGCTGGGGGTGAAAGGCCAATCAAACCGGGAGATAGCTGGTTCTCCCCGAAAGCTATTTAGGTAGCGCCTCGTGAATTCATCTTCGGGGGTAGAGCACTGTTTCGGCTAGGGGGCCATCCCGGCTTACCAACCCGATGCAAACTACGAATACCGAAGAATGTTATCACGGGAGACACACGGCGGGTGCTAACGTCCGTCGTGAAGAGGGAAACAACCCAGACCGCCAGCTAAGGTCCCAAAGTCATGGTTAAGTGGGAAACGATGTGGGAAGGCACAGACAGCCAGGATGTTGGCTTAGAAGCAGCCATCATTTAAAGAAAGCGTAATAGCTCACTGGTCGAGTCGGCCTGCGCGGAAGATGTAACGGGGCTAAACCATGCACCGAAGCTGCGGCAGCGACGCTTATGCGTTGTTGGGTAGGGGAGCGTTCTGTAAGCCGTTGAAGGTGTGCTGTGAGGCATGCTGGAGGTATCAGAAGTGCGAATGCTGACATAAGTAACGATAAAGCGGGTGAAAAGCCCGCTCGCCGGAAGACCAAGGGTTCCTGTCCAACGTTAATCGGGGCAGGGTGAGTCGACCCCTAAGGCGAGGCCGAAAGGCGTAGTCGATGGGAAACAGGTTAATATTCCTGTACTTGGTGTTACTGCGAAGGGGGGACGGAGAAGGCTATGTTAGCCGGGCGACGGTTGTCCCGGTTTAAGCATGTAGGCGGAGGTTCCAGGTAAATCCGGTACCTTTTTAACGCTGAGGTGTGATGACGAGGCACTACGGTGCTGAAGTAACAAATGCCCTGCTTCCAGGAAAAGCCTCTAAGCATCAGGTAACATCAAATCGTACCCCAAACCGACACAGGTGGTCAGGTAGAGAATACCAAGGCGCTTGAGAGAACTCGGGTGAAGGAACTAGGCAAAATGGTGCCGTAACTTCGGGAGAAGGCACGCTGATATGTAGGTGAAGCCCCTGCGGGTGGAGCTGAAATCAGTCGAAGATACCAGCTGGCTGCAACTGTTTATTAAAAACACAGCACTGTGCAAACACGAAAGTGGACGTATACGGTGTGACGCCTGCCCGGTGCCGGAAGGTTAATTGATGGGGTTAGCGGCAACGCGAAGCTCTTGATCGAAGCCCCGGTAAACGGCGGCCGTAACTATAACGGTCCTAAGGTAGCGAAATTCCTTGTCGGGTAAGTTCCGACCTGCACGAATGGCGTAATGATGGCCAGGCTGTCTCCACCCGAGACTCAGTGAAATTGAACTCGCTGTGAAGATGCAGTGTACCCGCGGCAAGACGGAAAGACCCCGTGAACCTTTACTATAGCTTGACACTGAACACTGGTCCTTGATGTGTAGGATAGGTGGGAGGCTTTGAAGCGTGGACGCCAGTCTGCGTGGAGCCAACCTTGAAATACCACCCTTTAATGGCTGGTGTTCTAACGTAGACCCGTAATCCGGGTTGCGGACAGTGTCTGGTGGGTAGTTTGACTGGGGCGGTCTCCTCCCAAAGAGTAACGGAGGAGCACGAAGGTTGGCTAATCCTGGTCGGACATCAGGAGGTTAGTGCAATGGCATAAGCCAGCTTGACTGCGAGCGTGACGGCGCGAGCAGGTGCGAAAGCAGGTCATAGTGATCCGGTGGTTCTGAATGGAAGGGCCATCGCTCAACGGATAAAAGGTACTCCGGGGATAACAGGCTGATACCGCCCAAGAGTTCATATCGACGGCGGTGTTTGGCACCTCGATGTCGGCTCATCACATCCTGGGGCTGAAGTAGGTCCCAAGGGTATGGCTGTTCGCCATTTAAAGTGGTACGCGAGCTGGGTTTAGAACGTCGTGAGACAGTTCGGTCCCTATCTGCCGTGGGCGCTGGAGAATTGAGGGGGGCTGCTCCTAGTACGAGAGGACCGGAGTGGACGCATCACTGGTGTTCGGGTTGTCATGCCAATGGCACTGCCCGGTAGCTAAATGCGGAAGAGATAAGTGCTGAAAGCATCTAAGCACGAAACTTGCCCCGAGATGAGTTCTCCCTGAGACTTTAGGTCTCCTGAAGGAACGTTGAAGACGACGACGTTGATAGGTCGGGTGTGTAAGCGCAGCGATGCGTTGAGCTAACCGATACTAATGAACCGTGAGGCTTAACCTTACAACGCCGAAGATGTTTTGGCGAAGAGACAGATTTTTCAGCTTTGATTCAGAGTCCGAAGGATTTTGCGCTGAGACAAGGCGGCAAGCGAAGGAAAGGAAGGAGCATACTGAGGTATGTGACTGACTTTACGAGAGCAGCCAACGCAGTATCAGCCCAAAAGACACAGGACAGAGCACAGGAATTTGCCTGGCGGCTTTAGCGCGGTGGTCCCACCTGACCCCATGCCGAACTCAGAAGTGAAACGCCGTAGCGCCGATGGTGGTGTGGGGTCTCCCCATGTGAGAGTAGGGAACTGCCAGGCATCAATCAAGAAGAGCCCCGTACCGTAAGGTGCGGGGTTTTTTGCTTTGTGCACGAGAAAGTGCCGGGTGGCGGCACAGCCTGACCGTGCCTACAATTGTTAAAACGATTCTTAACAATGGTGCCGCTTTGACACGTCCCTTTGATTACCAACAAGATTTTGCCGCCATTAATTTTCGCGAGCATCCCGAACTGTATCAGGTAGGTCGGGGTGAACAGGGCGTATTGATGGTCGAACCTTATAAAAGCGAAATCCTTCCGCACTGGCGCTACAAAAATGCTGAAGTCGCAGCGCGCTCGGCAAAAGCGATATATGCCCTGTTTGAAGAATACCGTCAGCAAAATGATTTTGTGGGGATGGATATGGCACGTAAGTTCATTCAGATGGGCTACACGCGCGCCCGGCGATATGCAAATCATAAAGGCGGTAAAAAGTATGATGAGAAACGCCAGGTCAAACCCCTCGACCACGATCCTGTAAAAGCTGAAGCCGCTGCGGTATTCAAAACCTGGTGGGATAAGATTCGGGCGGATGAAGATTATTTACAGCGAAAGAAGGCGCACCAGCAGGCGTGGGGCTAATTACTACGTTCGCTAATAATTCGATACCTGATCGACTTCACAAAACGCAATGAAACATATTAGAAACATTTTATTTACCTAACGATTCGTTTTAAATCCGGTTTTACTGTTTGTGGGCAATGGCCCGCAATGTGACACAGGGGATTTAAAATGACAGAAACCGTAGCCAGTGCAGATACGGATAATACAAATTTAGCAGACAAGGATACTCGCCGTCGGGTTTGGGCCATCGTTGGGGCCTCATCGGGGAACCTGGTAGAATGGTTTGATTTTTACGTCTATTCATTCTGCTCGCTCTACTTCGCGCATATCTTTTTCCCGTCCGGGAATACCACTACTCAGCTTCTGCAAACCGCTGGCGTTTTTGCTGCCGGGTTCCTGATGCGTCCTATTGGTGGGTGGCTGTTCGGCAGGATCGCGGACAGAAAAGGGCGCAAGACCTCCATGCTTATCTCTGTCTGTATGATGTGCGTCGGCTCGCTGGTAATTGCCTGCTTGCCAGGGTATGACGTTATCGGAACATGGGCACCCGCGCTGCTGCTATTGGCCCGTCTGTTCCAGGGGCTTTCAGTCGGTGGAGAATACGGCACCAGTGCGACATACATGAGTGAAGTGGCCGTAGAAGGACGAAAAGGTTTCTATGCGTCCTTCCAGTATGTGACCCTCATTGGCGGGCAGCTGCTGGCGTTACTGGTTGTGGTGATCCTTCAACAGATCCTTAGCGATGAAGATTTACGCGCCTGGGGCTGGCGTATCCCGTTTGCCATGGGGGCAGCCCTGGCGGTCGTGGCGCTATGGTTACGCCGTCAGCTTGATGAAACCTCTCAACAGGAGGTCAGGGCGCTGAAAGAAGCCGGTTCGATGAAAGGCCTCTGGCGAAACCGCAAAGCATTTTTGATGGTATTAGGTTTTACCGCCGCAGGCTCGTTGAGCTTCTATACCTTCACCACCTACATGCAAAAATATCTCGTTAACACGACGGGCATGCATGCCAACGTTGCGAGCGTCATCATGACGGTGGCGTTACTTGTCTTTATGCTGATCCAGCCGATTGTCGGTGCGCTGTCGGACAAAATAGGTCGCCGCACGTCAATGCTCATCTTTGGCGGCTTGCTTACCCTCGGCACCGTTCCGCTTCTTACCGCCCTCCAGCATACCACCTCTCCGTATGTCGCTTTTGCGCTGATCATGGTGGCACTGATTATTATCAGTTTTTACACGGCAATTAGCGGTATTTTGAAAGCAGAGATGTTTCCGGCACAGGTGAGGGCGCTAGGCGTTGGGCTCTCTTACGCAGTCGCTAACGCCCTGTTCGGCGGATCGGCTGAGTACGTCGCGCTTTCGCTTAAGTCATGGGGCAGTGAAACAACCTTCTTCTGGTATGTCACCGTAATGGGGGCGCTGGCATTCATTGTCTCGCTGATGCTGCATCGCAAAGGAAAAGGTATTCGCCTTTAATAATGCGCCATCTGCCAGACGGCGTAGCCGGTTGTTGCACCGGCTACGTCCCAGGCGAAATCTTTCCAGCTCCAGCCGCTTCCCGAGGGGCGGCTGTCCCATAGTTCTTTCGATGCCCCCAGGCTTACAGAGAACATCAGGCCAATTGCGGCACTTCGATCCCGGCTATATCCCTGATGCTGCGCATACTCATTGCCCGCTGCGGACAACATTGCAGAGGCCAGAAAGTGTTGAGCTTTATCCTGACCTGACCAGTTATCATTGGCCATATGGCTACAGCCGGTCAGGCAAAGGGGAATTAACAGGAGAGGGATACGCATAACAGGCTCCATAAAAAAGCCCCGTCGATGACAGGGCCCGTATATTACAGAATGCGGCTGATGAGGCGATCGATACGGATCCGGCGCAGACGGCGTATCAGCTTACGGACCTTAACCGGATAGTCAGCGATGCTTTGCAGATCGCGATAGTGACGAACAACGGTAGTATGGGTGCGTATAAGCTCCAGCTCACGATCGCGTTTCGCGGCCAGCGCATGCTGAGGATCGTGAATAAGAATGGCATTTTCCAGATCCAGACGCCAGGCGCGCGGGTTCAGGTTATTACCGGTCAGCAGCATCCACTCATCATCAACCCACATCCCCTTGAGGTGGTAGCTGTTGTCTTCGTCTTTCCAGAGACGTACAACCAGCTGGTCGGTGTTCACATAGTACTGCAAGCGGCTCAGGAAACGACGCAGGTTGATCTCATAAAGATAGGGTAGTGCGCCGATAATCTTGAAAGGCTGATCTTCCGGAATAAAGAAGTCATTTGCCGTTTTATCCCCAACAATGATTTCTACCTTTTTGCCATCACGCAGCAGCTGAATGATATTACGCACCAGAACGGCGGGAAGGTTGAAGTACGGCGTGCAGATAGTGAGCTTGTGCTCCGCGCACGGCATCAAATGGAAGATAGTCTTGTTCAGCAGGCTGGATTTTCCTAACCCTACCAGCGGCGTAACGGACAGCTCTTCGTTATTGGCATCACCCTGGAAGCGATAAACCGCGTCGCGCAGCTCCTGACGGAAGGAACGAACCTCATTTTTGATTTCCGGGCTTTTAGGGCGATGAGGATCGTCAAGGCGGTTAACACCGCGTCCATGCACCAGGTTTTTATCAACCCAGTTAAACATGATGTCAGCCATCTGCGGATTGCGGATCAGATGGTAGCGATCGTAACGGTATTTATCGAGCTGATGGAGGTAAACATCATTCAGGCTGGCGCCGCTGTAGAGGACGCTGTCATCAATGATAAATCCTTTGAAATGGAGTACGCCAAGCGCTTCACGGGTATTCACCGGCACGCCGTACACCGGGATATCAATACCCGGGTTTTCCTGGGCCGTGCGGCAATACCAGTCAGCGTTTGTGTTTGAAGCAGCCGCGCCAATACGGCCACGCTGCGCACGGTGCCAGTCAACCAGCACGCGAACGTCCAGTTCCGGACGCTGACGTTTCGCTTCATAGAGCGCGTTCAGGATCGCGCGCCCACCTTCATCCTGTTCAAGATAGAGCGCCACAATGCAGATGCGTCGCGTCGCGCTGGCAATCTTTTCCAGAAGCGTCTCCCGGAAGCGAGCGGGAGCATAAAAGAACTCTACATCATCAACTGACTGAGAAATCTTCGGTAGTTGAGCAAGGTGTTGTTGATGTTTGTTACGCTTAAATTTTGACAACATCACAGTGCGTTTCTTCTCTGTTCATTGAAGGGTTGTCTGTACCAGGCAAACAACATAAGCGGACAATGATACCCCAGTGCCGTGAAAAGTGGGTAACATTTCCAGCAGCTTACTTCTGTTTATCCGTGGAACTCAGGCTGAGCGAAAGGGAGACGATGCCTTCATCCAGCTGGATATCAACGTCAAAACCAAGTTTCCGCGCCAGGGTCACCATGCCCCGATTGTTTGGCATAGTAATGCCATTCAGGCGTAACAATCCGTGATCGCGCGTATAGCCAATAAGCTTTTCGAGCAGCCGCCTGCCCAACCCCAAACCTTTAAGATCGGAACGCACCAGCACGGCAAACTCCGCATCCACGTTGTCCGGGTCGGAAATGGCGCGGGTCACGCCAAGTATTTCATCTCCTTGCCCGGAACGGCGCACTGCCACGAACGCCATTTCTCGATCGTAGTCGATCTGGGTCATATTGGCTAAATCATCGTGGGTAAATTCGTTGATTTCACTGAAATAGCGATAGTACAAATCTTCCTTTGTCACCTGCGAGATAAATTCCCGCAGCAGCGGCTCATCTTCCGGAAGGATAGGGCGAAACAGCGCCTGCTCGCCATTTTTCATCTCCACCCACTCTTCAAGCTGAAGAGGATAAGGACGGATGGCGAGACGGCTTTCCCGGTCTCCGACGAATGGCGCAATATCCAGCGTCACGTCCAGGGCAGTAAATTCATTCCCGGAGGCGAGGAGCGGGTGGATATCCAGGCGCTGGATCTCGGCGCAGTCTACAATCAGGTTAGAGACCTTCACCAGAAACTGACTTAACCCGGCGATATCAAGCGGCCTCAGGGCGCTTCGTCCGCGGATCTTTTTGCTTTTGATAGCCTGAATAATCAGATAACGCGCCAGGTTCATGTTAAGCGGCGGGAGAGCGACCACCGCCTGCTCTTCTGGACGCCATTCGACACCCCCTTCACCCAGCATAATAAGCGGACCAAAAACCGGATCGTGCTCCACAACTACCCGCAGTTCCTGCGCTCCCGCACGGTTAGCCATGCTCTGCACCAGCAGACCGTGGATCCTGGCCTGGGGCCATGTCATTTTAACGCGATCGATAATGGCGTCCGCAGCCTGCTGAACTTCCGACGCGGTGCGCAGGTACAGCATCACGCCCTGAACATCTGACTTATGCGGAATATCGGGCGAGCGCAGCTTCAGCGCGACCGGATAGCCAATCTGTTCAGCGATATGCACCGCCTCAGCGCTATCGCTGGCAATCCAGGTTGGCAGGGTTTGCATTCCATAGCTGCCAAGAATGGGCTGCACCTCATGGGTATCAAGAGAAGTTGCGCCTTCTTCGATGGCCTGCTGCAACAGCCTGTGAACGTCCACGGAGTTTGCCGTCAGATTGCCCGGCAGGGCAGGCGTTTCACGCAGCTGCTTCTGGTTGCGCCGGTACTCAACCATATGCATAAACGCCGTAATGGTGCCCTCCGGGGTACGATAGGTTGGCAACCCGGCTTCACTAAACAGACGTCGCGCTTCCTGCGAGGAGAACTCGCCGCACCAGTTGGTCAGTAAGGTGACATATTTGCCGCGTGGATGGTTTCGGACGGCCTCAATCAGCGCACGCGCGCTTTCGCTGCCCGGCGCGACCGCGCTGGGTGAATGGATAATCATGAGTGCATCAAAATCCTGACTATCCAGCAAAATCGATATCGCCTTTATGTAACGGTCACTGCTGGCATCATCGCGTAAATCGAGCGGGTTACCCGGCGCAACGCTTCCCGGCAGTGCCTCACCCAGGCGCTGAAGCGTCTCTTCTCCCAGCGTTGCCAGCTTGCCGTTGCGTAGCCACAGCTCGTCCAGCGCCAGAGCGGCGGGAGCGGCACCGTTGCTGACGATCATCAGCTTCTCGCCGCGCAAGGGGCGCATGTGGCTTAATGTTTCGACGGCGGAAAAAAGCTCGTGCGTATCCTGTACCCGCAGCAGACCGGCGCGCTGGATGGCGGCATCCCAGGCGGGATCCATCCCGGAATGGGAATGCAGCAGGCGCTGGGCCGCAGGGCTACGGCCGCTTTTGATGACCAGAATCGGTTTATTACGCGATGCGCTACGGGAGGCCGACACAAAGCGGCGGGCGTCGCTCAGGTGCTCAAGATAGAGAAGAATAGCGCTGGTTTTACTGTCGCGCGCCAGGAAATCCAGCAGCTCATCGACGTCAATATCCAGGCTGTCGCCGAGGGCGATAAAGTAGGAGAAGCCCATCTCCCGCTGTTGCGCCCAGTCGAGGATCGTATTGGATACGGCCGCCGACTGCGAAATAAAGGCCAGCTTGCCTTTGCGGATCGGAACCGGGGAAAAGCTGGCATTCAGCCCTTGCCAGGGCGCAAGCAGGCCGAGGCTATTCGGGCCCAGGATGCGCATCTGGTAGCGGCTGGCGCAGGCCAGCAGCTCGGGCTGCTGTTCAGGAGGCGATGAGAGAATAATACAGGTCTTGCAGCCTTTCTGGCCGAGCGATTCCAGCAGGTCGAGGTTTCGTCTGGCATGCGTACAGAGCACCGCGAGATCGGGAACAAAAGGTAAACTTTGCACGTCCGGCCACGCCAGCACGCCCTGCACCGCTTTATAGGCAGGGGTGACGGGCATCACCGGGCCGTTAAACCCGCCTGCCAGCAGGTTACGCATCATCAGATAGCCTGCGCGATCCGGCTTCATTGAAGCGCCAATAACGGCAATGGATTTCGGACGTAGTAGCGCTTCTAACCCTCTCTGGCTCATGCAGGCCTCCCGTGAATGCAAGCGACCTGATGATTTTAAACGCTTTCTGGCTCTGTTGCTGTGATACTGCCCTTATGAACGGTTTTTCCCGCAAGATAACGTTCGCGGAAGCAGGAGAAGTGGTTACCCAGCGCGCCTGCTGCCCGGGCGTCTCCCGCCAGGTCCAGAAGTGCAATGGCCACTTCGGCGGTACAGTATTGCCCGTCAGCATGGGCCTCACGCAGGCGATAGGCTGAAACGCGCGACAGATCGACGGAAATCACCGGCAGCGCGTCGAGATACGGGCTTTTGCGAAACATCTTTCTCGCTTCCGTCCAGGTGCCGTCAAGCATGATGAACAGCGGCGGCTTACCGGATGGCGGTGCCGAAAGCACCTGGCGATGTTCGCCTGCATACGATGCGGGAAAAACGACCATTGGCTGATAGTCCGGGCTTGCCACCAGGTCGAGCAGCGCCTGAGGAGGCTCGGTGCGTGACCACTGAAACGCGGCGGTGTCTGGCAAAATATCGGCGATCAGGCGGCCCGTATTGCTGGGCTTCATCGGTTCGGTATCGAACATGACCAGACAAAACCGGCTTCTCGCCGTACTCGGTGAAAGCGTTGCGCACAGGCAAACTTTCAGCGGCAACAGGCAGCGCTGGCAGCGGCGAATACGGTTGCCGCGTGCAAGAAAGGGGCGAGTTGCGCGCGCAAGGCGTTCGGCGCGTAGTTGAAGTACAGCGTTATCAGTCATGGGCGAAAGGGCAGGGAAAACCCCATTTTCGCAGAGGAGAGAACGGGGCACAAGACGTGCCCCGTGAATGTTACAGGGATTCGTTTAACCAGCTTTCAAACGGCGCTTTTGGCACGGCACCGTTAAGCATGTCGATCACTTCACCATTTTTGAAAATCATAATGGTGGGGATGCTGCGAATGCGGAAACGGGCGCTCAGTTCGCGCTCTGCTTCGGTATTCACTTTCACAAAACGCATTTTCCCGCTGCGCTCTTCAGCCACGTCCTCAAAGACTGGCGCAAAGTTACGGCAGGGGCCACACCACGGTGCCCAGAAATCGACCACAACAGGCAGATCGTCCTTGAGGAGTTTGTCCAGCGTAGCACCCGTCGCGTTAATCACCTCGCCGTCAAACAGTTCGTGACCACAACGCCCGCATTTGGCACCGTCATCCATCCGTTCGTCCGGAATGCGGTTTAAAGCCTGACAGTTGGCACATACGGTATTCATAACTAACCTCTGATAGAGCCGTGGAACAACGGCAAAACGCCGATAATGTTTCTGATATGTTACATATTATCAGTGAGCCTGTATGAAACGACAACGCGTTTTATTCGATGGGAACAATAGTCACAGGCTTTTGTACGAAATTATGGCTATGAGCTTGCACATCGGGTAATCTGCGCGCTTCGCGCAGCGCTGGTGGAGAAAAGCATGAACGACGAAATGAAAAACAAAAGCGGCAAGGTCAAAGTGATGTATGTCCGCAGTGATGATGACTCTGATAAACGCACCCAAAATCCGCGTACCGGAAAAGGTGGCGGGCGTCCGGCGTCTTCTCGTGCAGACGGTGGCCGTCGCCCCGCCCGCGATGACAGAAATAACCGCGGCGATGACCGCAAACGTGATGACCGCAAGCGCGACGATCGCAAACGCGATGATTATGTCCGCGACGGCGCATCCCCATGGCGCACCGTTTCGCGCGCGCCGGGTGAAGAGGCTCCTGAAAAAGCCGATCACGGCGGTATCAGCGGTAAAAGCTTTATCGATCCGGAAGTGCTGCGACGTCAGCGCGCGGAAGAGACCCGCGTTTACGGCGAGAACGCCTGTCAGGCCCTGTTCCAGAGCCGCCCGGAATGTATCGTTCGCGCATGGTTTATCCAGAGCGTGACCCCGCGCTTTAAAGAAGCGCTGCGCTGGATGGCGGCGAACCGCAAAGCCTATCATGTGGTTGACGATGCCGAGCTGACAAAAGCGTCGGGTACCGAACACCACGGCGGCGTTTGCTTCCTGATCAAAAAACGTAACGGCACCACCGTTGAGCAGTGGGTCAGCCAGGCGGATGCCGATGACTGCGTGCTGGCGCTGGAGGACGTGGGCAACCCGCATAACCTGGGCGCCATGATGCGCAGCTGCGCGCACTTTGGCGTGAAAGGCGTACTGTTGCAGGATGCCGCGCTGCTGGAGTCCGGTGCGGCAATCCGTACTGCGGAAGGCGGTGCCGAGCATGTTCAGCCGATCACCGGCGACAGCGTGCTGGATGCACTTGAGCAGTTCCGTAAAGCGGGCTACACCATTGTCACCACCTCAAGCCGTGCCGCTACGCCGCTGTTCAAAGCAACGCTGCCGCGTAAAATGGTGCTGGTGTTAGGTCAGGAGCGCGATGGTCTGTCTGATGCGGCACTCTCCAGCGCGGATCTGAGCGTCTCTATCGACGGGACAGGCAACGTTGAAAGCCTGAACGTATCCGTTGCGACTGGCGTGCTGCTGGCGGAATGGTGGCGTCAGAATAAAGCATAAGCATTTGTACTTATTGAATGCCCGGTCCACCGGGCATTCAAACTCAAATTACTCACTTTCTGCCGGTAACACAGGCATCCAGTCAATTGGCTTTTCGCCACGCTTTTCCAGCCACTCATTCGTCAGAACAAAATGATTACTGCCAAAGAAACCGCGGTGTGCAGACAGCGGCGACGGGTGCGGTGCCTTCAGAACGTGATGTCGCTGACGATCGATAATCGCCCCTTTCTTCTGCGCATGCGAACCCCAGAGTAAAAATACGACGCCTTCTCGGTGCTCATTAATCAGGCTGATTACCTTATCGGTAAAGGTTTCCCATCCCAGGCTGGCGTGAGAGTGTGCCTGACCCGCCCGAACGGTTAACACGGTATTCAGCAGCAGCACGCCCTGGCGGGCCCAGCTTTCCAGGTAACCATGATTAGGGCGGGTAAAGCCGGGGATCGTTCCTTCCAGCTCTTTATACATATTCAGCAGAGAAGGGGGGATAGCCACGCCAGGACGAACGGAGAACGCCAGTCCGTGAGCCTGACCGGGGCCGTGGTAAGGATCCTGTCCCAGAATAACCACCTTCACATCGCTCAGTTCGGTGTAGCGAAAGGCGTTAAACACATCCTTCTGCGGCGGATAAATTGTCTGTCCGGCCTGCCGTTCAGCCGCAACGGTGCTGAGGGTCTGGATAAAGTAGGGCTGCTGCTTCTCTTCTGCCAGCACGTCATGCCAGGTTAAAGGTGTGGTCATCTCGCTCTCCTGCGAATTTCATTCTGTGCCTAGCTTACCTGCTAAAGCCCGGTGAGCAAAATTACGCGCTGAAAAGTGGGCTAACTCGCTAAATTTATTTTAGAAAGGATGCGGGGGAAGTTGAATTGGTAAGATGTGAAAATTGATCTGAAGCAATAAATCCTGACCACACTCTTTATGTGGTTAGTGTTTTTGTTGATTTAAATCAATAAATCACCCGGGGCTGAATGTTATATATACACACAACAAACAATGGTTTTACCAATTGGCCGCAAAAGGCCAGCATCAGTTAATGTAGCCTAAGGGAGGCAACACATGATTACAGGTATCCAGATTACTAAAGCTGCAAACGACGACCTGCTGAACTCTTTCTGGCTGCTGGACAGCGAGAAAAACGAAGCGCGCTGTGTAGTAGCGAAATCCGGTTTTGCGGAAGACGAAATCGTTCCGGTTAACAAGCTGGGCGAAATTGAATACCGTGAAATTCCAATGGAAGTGCAGCCAGAAGTGCGTGTAGAAGGCGGTCAGCACCTGAACGTTAACGTTCTGCGTCGCGAAACGCTGATGGATGCCGTTGAGCACCCTGAAAAATACCCACAGCTGACCATCCGCGTGTCTGGCTATGCGGTACGTTTCAACTCTCTGACCCCGGAACAGCAGCGCGACGTTATCGCCCGTACCTTTACTGAAAGCCTGTAAGGCTTCAGCCACGGGGGTGGAATAAAAAAGCCGGGACATGTCCCGGCTTTTTTTTACTCTTCAGTTTTTGTCTCTGGCGCAGCAGAGCTTGGCTTACGGCGCTTACCAATGTTTTTGGTATCGCGGTGGCGCTGCTTCACGCGCGGCTTCTCTTTTTCTTTCTCTTTTCTTTCTGCACGTTTCGCGAGCGCTTTCTTGGACGGTTTACCCGTCATTTTTTCACTCGGTGCACGCGTGGTCGGACGAAGCCCGTCAATGACGCGAGCTTTCAGCGGCTCATCAACGTAGCGGCCAATTTTCTGCAACAGCAGATGGTCGTGCGCTTCTACCAGAGAAATGGCAATACCTTTGCGGCCCGCACGACCGGTACGGCCAATACGGTGCAGGTAGGTATCACCGCTGCGCGGCATGTCGAAGTTGATCACGTGGCTCACGTCCGGGATGTCGATTCCGCGTGCGGCAACGTCGGTGGCAACCAGCACGTTCACGCGACCATCGGTCAGGCGCTTAATCCCTTCGGTACGCTTAACCTGCGCCATTTCACCTTCGAGATAGCAGTTGTTGATGCCAGCGTTGCGCAGCATTTCAGCCAGCTCGTGCACGCGCTCGCGTTTACGTACGAATACGATGCTACGGGTCGCGTCTTCCTGCTTGAGCAGGTGTTTAAGCAATTCAACCTTGTGTTCAAGATTGTCCGCACGGTAGTACCACTGGTGGATCTTCTTACGCTCACGCGTCGATGGCGTGGCGGACACTTCCACCGGATCTTCCAGCAGACGTTCAGCGAAATCTTTAATGGCATCCCCTTCAAGGGTTGCCGAGAACAGCATGGTCTGGTTACGCCAGCGCGTTTCACCCGCGATGTGTTCGATATCCTGCGCAAAGCCCATGTCCAGCATGCGGTCGGCTTCGTCGAGGATTAACGTTTCAACCGCGCGGCAGTCGAAGTTCTCTTCTTTGATGTATTGCAGCAGGCGGCCGGTCGTCGCAACAACAATATCCTGGTTTTCGCTGAACACTTCGGCGTGGTTCATGTACGCAACGCCGCCGGTGATGGTGGCGATATCCAGATGGGTGTTCGCCGCCAGTTCACGCGCGTGTTCTGCAACCTGCATCGCCAGTTCACGGGTCGGCGTCAGGATCAAAATACGCGGCGGGCCGGATTTTTTACGCGGAAAATCGAGCAAATGCTGCAACACAGGCAGCAAGTAGGCTGCTGTCTTCCCCGTGCCGGTTGGCGCAGAACCGAGCACATCGCGGCCCTCAAGCGCAGGCGGAATGGCCGCGGCCTGAATGGCGGTCGGGCGTGTAAAGCCTTTGCTCTCAAGTGCATTGAGCAGGCTTTCATCGAGTTCAAGTTCGGAAAAAGTCGTTACAGTCATGTTCTACCTCTGTGTGGGGCGCTGATTATAGACGTTACGGCTGTAATCTTCATCTGTTTGTATGGATATCGCTTTTCGACCACTTCGCTTTCCCCTATGCTACTCCAGTTTCACTCAGAAGGTTGCCCTGACATGTCTCAACTCAAAGCGCAGCTGCGCCGCGATGGCTTTACGTTTAAACAATTTTTTGTGGCGCACGATCGCTGTGCGATGAAGGTCGGTACAGATGGTATTTTACTGGGCGCATGGGCACCTGTCGCAGGTGTAAAGCGCATTCTGGATATTGGTACGGGCAGCGGACTGCAGGCGCTGATGCTTGCACAGCGAACCGAAGAGCACGTCACGATCGATGCCGTTGAGCTTGATCCTCAGGCGGCGGCGCAGGCAGGAGAAAATGCCGCTGAATCGCCGTGGGCTGACCGCGTCAGGGTTATCTGTGCTGATGTCCTGGCCTGGGCGCCAGAGCAGACGGCGCGTTACGATTTAATTGTCAGCAACCCGCCGTATTTCGAGCCGGGCGTGGAGTGTGGATCGCCGGAGCGCGAGCAGGCACGGTACACCGCTTCGCTCGATCACAAGGCGCTGCTGACCAGCGCGGCTGAGCTAATCTCGGAAGAGGGATTTTTCTGCGTGGTATTGCCGGAAAGCACGGGCAATACGTTTATTGAGATAGCTCGCGAGATCGGCTGGAAACTGCGGCTGCGTACCGATATTTCGGATACGGAAGGCCGCTTGCCGCATCGCGTGCTGCTGGCGCTCTCGCCAAAAGAGGGGGAGTGCTTTATCGACAGGATGGTCATTCGCGGGCCAGACCAGCGCTATTCCGAAGATTACACTGCCCTGACCCAGGCCTTTTATCTGTTTATGTGAACCTGCGGCGATAATACCGACGGGCCGGACGTTTCCAGCTGGTCGGGATAATCCAGGGTGTAATGCAGACCCCGGCTCTCTTTACGCATCATCGCGCAGCGCACAATCAGCTCGGCAACCTGCACGAGGTTGCGCAGCTCCAGCAGGTTATTTGAGACGCGGAAGTTGGCGTAATAGTCATCAATTTCCTGCTGCAGCATCATGATGCGCCGTAACGCGCGCTCCAGACGCTTCGTCGTGCGTACAATCCCAACATAATCCCACATAAAAAGCCGCAGCTCGTGCCAGTTATGCTGTATAACAACCAGTTCGTCCGGGTTTTCTACCCGGCTTTCATCCCATGCCGGCAAGTGCGTTGTCGGACGCGCATAAGGCATGCGTCTGGTAATATCTTCCGCAGCAGACCATCCATACACCAGACACTCCAGCAGCGAGTTTGATGCCATGCGGTTTGCGCCGTGCAGGCCGGTATAGCTGACCTCGCCAATCGCGTACAGACCATCCACGTCAGTCCGCCCATGATCGTCAACCATCACCCCGCCGCAGGTATAGTGGGCCGCGGGCACAATCGGTACCGGATCGCGGGTCAAATCAATGCCCAGGCCCAGCAGCTTTTCATAAATCATCGGGAAGTGCTGGCGAATAAAGTCTGCCGGCTTGTGGCTAATGTCCAGATACATACAGTCCACGCCAAGACGCTTCATCTCGTGGTCAATGGCCCGGGCCACGATATCGCGCGGTGCCAGTTCACCTCTGGCATCAAAATCCGGCATAAACCGGGTACCATCGGGGCGTTTCAGGTATGCGCCTTCGCCGCGCAGCGCCTCCGTCAGGAGGAAGTTTCGCGCCTGGGGATGGAACAGGGCAGTAGGATGGAACTGATTGAACTCCAGGTTCGCCACGCGGCAGCCCGCGCGCCAGGCCATGGCGATACCGTCTCCGGAGGCGATATCCGGGTTAGTCGTATATTGATAAACCTTCGAGGCTCCGCCGGTCGCCAGCACGACGGCTTTCGCCTGACAGGTTTCCACCTTCTCTTTATTGCGATTCCATACCCAGGCGCCGACAACCCGACGCGTACCGGGCAGGCCAATCTTGTCGGATATGATCAGGTCAACGGCGTTGCTGCGCTCCAGCACGCGAATATTAGGATGGCTGAGCGCTTTGCTGACCAGCGTCGTTTCCACCGCTTTTCCGGTTGCATCCGCTGCGTGCAAAATGCGGCGATGGCTGTGTCCGCCTTCTCGGGTCAGGTGATAGCTCGCTTCACCGTTAGGCTGAACCTGCGTATCGAACAGCACGCCCTGGTCAATGAGCCACTGCACGCAGTGGCGGGCATTGCTGGCGACGAATTCTGCGGCATGCTTATCCACGATCCCGGCACCGGCAACCAGGGTATCTTCAACGTGTGAGGCGATGCTGTCAGCCTCATCAAACACGGCTGCAATACCGCCCTGAGCATAAAAGGTGGACCCTTCGCTCATCGGCCCTTTACTCAGCACGATTACGTTCTGATGTTCCGCCAGGCGCAGCGCGAGGGAGAGGCCGGCAGCACCGCTACCGATGATCAGTACATCACAATGAAGTTCAGGCGTAGTATTCATGATGTTTGTTTAATTTACTAAACATGGTTTGGGCAGAATAGCATTGTGATGCGAGATGTCGCACGTTTTTTTTAAAGCGTGTTGCAATGACTAAACGAAAGGCATGAAGTTAAATAAGCACTAAATACCAGGAAATATTTTGCGAAGCAGGTCGTTAGCTTCAGATTTTGTGGTGAAATAAAGCCTGTGTTGCGTTACTCTTCTGACGATAAAGTTGATGATTCTTGTCAGAAAGTGGGTGCGTATCGTGAACAGACTTATAATGAGAGAAAATGAACGGTCTGCGGCGCGATGAACAAAAACAAAGGCGTAACGGAACTTATTGAAGAACATACACTCTAATTCGGTGCTTGCTCAAAGTGCAATGTTGTTAGAGTGGCGTTTCGATAACGCGTGGAATTTAGGTTTGGGGAGACATTACCTCGGATGAGCGAGCAGTTAACGGACCAGGTCCTGGTTGAACGGGTCCAGAAGGGAGATCAGAAAGCCTTTAACCTACTGGTGGTGCGCTACCAGCATAAGGTGGCGAGTCTGGTTTCCCGCTATGTACCGTCAGGCGATGTGCCTGATGTTGTACAAGAGTCTTTTATTAAGGCCTATCGCGCGCTGGATTCATTCCGGGGGGATAGTGCTTTTTACACCTGGCTGTATCGTATTGCTGTCAATACGGCTAAGAATTATTTGGTTGCTCAGGGGCGTCGTCCACCGTCAAGCGATGTCGATGCTATCGACGCTGAAAATTTCGAAAGTGGCGGCGCGCTGAAAGAAATTTCGAACCCTGAGAACTTAATGTTGTCAGAAGAACTGAGACAAATCGTTTTTCGCACGATCGAGTCGCTCCCGGAAGATTTACGCATGGCAATTACGTTACGGGAGCTGGATGGCCTAAGCTATGAAGAGATAGCCGCCATCATGGATTGTCCGGTCGGCACGGTTCGTTCACGAATTTTCCGTGCGCGAGAAGCCATTGATAATAAAGTTCAACCGCTTATCAGGCGTTGACGATAGCGGGATACTGGAAAAGGTATTAGGCATGCAGAAAGAAAAACTTTCCGCTTTAATGGATGGTGAAACGCTGGATAGTGAGCTGCTCAATGAGTTGTCTCATTCTCCCGAAATGCAACAGACCTGGGAGAGCTATCATCTTATCCGCGACACGATGCGTGGTGATACCAGCGAGGTTCTCCATTTCGATATCTCAGCACGCGTAATGGCGGCCATTGAGAACGAACCTGTTCATCAGACCACGCCGCTGATTCCTGAAGCGCAGCCTGCACCACACCAGTGGCAAAAAATGCCGTTCTGGCACAAGGTGCGTCCGTGGGCCAGCCAGCTCACCCAGATGGGTGTCGCGGCGTGCGTATCGCTTGCAGTTATCGTTGGCGTCCAGCACTATAATACTCAGTCTGAAGCCAGTCAGCAGCCTGAAGCGCCAGTGTTCAATACGCTGCCGATGATGGGTAAAGCCAGCCCGGTTAGCCTGGGCGTGCCGGCAGATGCATCCGCAAGCGGCGGTCAGCAACAGCAGGTACAGGAGCAGCGTCGTCGCATTAATGCGATGTTGCAGGATTACGAGCTGCAGCGTCGTCTGCACTCCGAGCAGCTTCAGTTTGAGCAGGCCCAAACCCAGCAGGCTGCTGTGCAGGTGCCAGGAAACCAAACTTTAGGAACGCAATCGCAGTAATGAAGCAACTTTGGTTCGCCATGTCTTTGATGGCGGGTAGCCTGTTCTTCTCTGCCAACGCCTCGGCTGATGTTTCATCCGGGGCGTTGTTGCAGCAAATGAATCTGGCCAGCCAGTCACTCAACTACGAGTTGGCATTTATCAGCATCAATAAGCAGGGTGTCGAGTCGTTACGCTATCGCCACGCCCGCCTTGATAATCAGCCGCTCGCCCAGCTTTTACAGATGGATGGCCCGCGTCGGGAAGTGGTCCAGCGTGGGAATGAAATCAGCTATTTCGAGCCGGGCCTTGAGCCGTTTACGCTCAATGGCGACTATATCGTTGACTCCCTGCCGTCGCTTATTTATACCGATTTCAAACGTCTCGCCCCTTACTATGACTTTATCTCAGTAGGGCGCACGCGCATTGCTGACAGGCTGTGCGAAGTGATCCGCGTAGTCGCGCGGGATGGAACGCGCTATAGCTATATCGTCTGGATCGATGCAGAGACAAAACTGCCGATGCGCGTCGATCTGCTCGATCGCGACGGTGAAACGCTGGAACAGTTCCGCGTGATCTCTTTCGACGTAAACACGCAGGTCGGCAACAGCATGCAGAATCTGGCCAAGGCCAGCCTGCCGCCGCTGCTTTCCGTACCTGCCGGCGATTCAGTCAATTTCAACTGGGTACCCTCCTGGATCCCGCAAGGCTTTAGCGAAGTGTCCAGCAGCCGTCGCCAGTTACCTACCATTGAAACCCCGGTTGAGTCGCGACTCTATTCCGACGGTCTGTTCAGCTTCTCGGTGAACATTAACCGCGCCACGGCCAACAGCTCCGAGCAAATGCTCCGAACCGGACGCCGGACGGTCAGTACGACGGTGCGCGACGGTGCAGAAATTACCATTGTCGGCGAGTTACCGCCGCAAACGGCAAAACGCATTTCAGACAGCATTAAGTTCAGGGCTGCGCAATGATTAAAGAGTGGGCCACGGTGGTATCCTGGCAGGATGGGATTGCGCTGGTCAGCTGTGACGTTAAAGCGTCATGCAGCAGCTGCGCGTCGCGAGCCGGTTGCGGCAGCCGCGTGCTGAATAAGCTGGGGCCGCAGACGTCGCACACTATTGCTGTGCCGAGCGAGCTGCCGCTGGTGGCAGGGCAGAAAGTGGAGCTGGGCATCGCTGAAGGCAGCCTGCTCACCTCTGCCATGCTGGTTTACCTTTCTCCGCTGATTGGCCTGTTCGTCATGGGCGGCGTTTTCCAGATGCTCTTTGGCACCGATTTGGCTGCCATGTGCGGTGCCGCTTTAGGCGGCGTGGGTGGTTTTTGGCTTGCAAAAGGCGTTTCCCCGAGGCTTGCCGCCCGGGAAGCGTGGCAGCCCGTCATCCTCAGCGTTGGGCTGGAACCCAACCAGCTTCGCGTTGAGACGCTCTCTTCTGAGGCCCGGTGATCTGCCGGGCTTTATTATTATTTACACCCCGATAAAGAAAACCTCGTCTCTACGCGCTATACCTGGCTCTAAGTGCATTTCCAGCGGACGAGGATGTAGTGTAGAATGCTGCGTTTTCGCACTGAAAAACGTCAGGCTAAGAACAGCGGCCTCCAGGAATTCGTAAGGCATAATTATTTAACTATATGAAGAACATACGTAACTTTTCGATCATTGCTCACATTGACCACGGTAAGTCGACGCTGTCTGACCGTATTATCCAGATTTGCGGTGGCCTGTCTGATCGTGAAATGGCAGCCCAGGTTCTGGACTCCATGGACCTGGAACGCGAACGCGGTATTACCATCAAAGCGCAGAGCGTCACGCTCGACTATAAGGCCTCCGATGGTGAAACCTATCAACTGAACTTTATCGACACCCCAGGGCACGTTGACTTCTCCTATGAAGTGTCACGCTCGCTGGCGGCCTGTGAAGGGGCGCTGCTGGTGGTGGATGCCGGGCAGGGCGTTGAGGCCCAGACGCTGGCAAACTGCTACACCGCCATGGAAATGGATCTCGAAGTCGTGCCGGTTCTGAATAAAATCGACCTGCCTGCCGCCGATCCAGAGCGCGTGGCGGAAGAGATTGAAGATATCGTCGGCATTGATGCCACCGATGCGGTACGCTGCTCGGCGAAAACCGGCGTGGGTGTTCCGGACGTGCTGGAGCGTCTGGTGCGTGATATTCCGGCGCCGGAAGGTGACCCGGATGCACCGCTGCAGGCGCTGATCATCGACTCCTGGTTTGATAACTACCTGGGCGTGGTCTCGCTGGTGCGTATTAAAAACGGCACCATGCGTAAAGGCGATAAAATCAAGGTAATGAGCACCGGGCAGGTCTACAACGCTGACCGTCTGGGCATCTTCACGCCAAAACAGGTTGACCGTACCGAGCTGAAATGCGGCGAGGTGGGTTGGCTGGTCTGCGCAATTAAAGACATCCTCGGCGCGCCGGTGGGCGATACCCTGACCGGCGCACGTAACCCGGCGGATAAAGCGCTGCCGGGCTTCAAAAAGGTGAAGCCGCAGGTTTATGCGGGTCTGTTCCCGGTCAGCTCTGACGATTACGAAAACTTCCGCGATGCGCTCGGTAAGCTGAGCCTCAACGACGCCTCCCTGTTCTACGAGCCAGAAAGCTCAACGGCGCTGGGCTTCGGCTTCCGCTGTGGCTTCCTCGGTCTGCTGCACATGGAGATCATTCAGGAACGTCTGGAGCGTGAATACGATCTGGATCTGATCACCACGGCACCGACGGTAGTTTACGAAGTAGAAACCACGTCGAAAGAGGTGATCTACGTCGATAGCCCGTCCAAGCTTCCGCCGCTGAATAGCATTCAGGAACTGCGTGAGCCAATCGCAGAGTGCCACATGCTGCTGCCGCAGGAGTTCCTCGGCAACGTGATCACCCTGTGTATTGAAAAGCGTGGCGTGCAGACCAACATGGTTTACCACGGTAACCAGGTGGCGTTGACCTATGAAATTCCGATGGCAGAAGTGGTGCTCGACTTCTTCGACCGCCTGAAGTCTACCTCCCGTGGCTATGCGTCGCTGGACTACAACTTCAAACGCTTCCAGGCCTCGAACATGGTCCGTGTGGACGTGCTGATTAACGGCGAGCGCGTTGACGCCCTCGCGCTGATCACCCACAACGACAACGCGCCGTACCGCGGTCGTGAACTGGTTGAGAAGATGAAAGACCTGATCCCGCGTCAGCAGTTTGACATTGCGATTCAGGCGGCCATCGGCAACCACATCATCGCCCGTTCAACCGTGAAGCAGCTGCGTAAAAACGTTCTGGCTAAGTGCTACGGCGGTGACGTCAGCCGTAAGAAAAAGCTGCTCCAGAAGCAGAAAGAAGGTAAGAAGCGTATGAAGCAGGTCGGTAACGTTGAGCTGCCGCAGGAAGCATTCCTTGCCATCCTTCACGTTGGTAAAGACGGTAACGGTAAATAACCCTAAGGAGCTGGCATGGCGAACATGTTTGCCTTGATCCTGGTCATCGCTACCCTGGTGACAGGTCTGCTGTGGTGTCTGGATAAGTTTATCTTCGCCCCAAAACGCCGTGAACGTCAGGCTGCCGCGCAGGCAGCCACTGGCGATGGTATTGACGCGAAAACCCTGAAAAAAGTGGGCCCCAAGCCGGGCTGGCTGGAAACCGGGGCATCGGTATTCCCGGTGCTGGCGATTGTTCTGGTGGTGCGTTCATTTATCTATGAACCTTTCCAGATCCCGTCAGGTTCGATGATGCCAACGCTTCTGATCGGTGATTTTATTCTGGTTGAGAAGTTTGCCTACGGCATTAAAGATCCGATCTACCAGAAAACGCTGATCGAAACGGGTCATCCTAAGCGTGGCGACATCGTGGTGTTTAAATATCCGGAAGATCCGCGTCTGGATTACATTAAACGCGCGGTGGGTCTGCCGGGCGATAAAGTAACCTACGATCCGGTAGCGAAGGAAGTGAGGATTCAGCCAGGCTGCAGCTCTGGTACAGCGTGCGAGAATGCACTGCCGGTGACCTACTCCAACGTTGAGCCTGGTGACTTTGTGCAGACCTTTGCTCGTCGTAACGGCGGTGAAGCGACCAGCGGTTTCTTCCAGGTTCCAAAAGGGGAAACCAAAGAGAACGGTATTCGTCTGGATGAGCGCAAAGAGACGCTGGGCGATGTTACTCACCGCATTCTGACCGTGCCCATCGCACAAGATCAGCTGGCAATGTACTACCAGCAGCCAGGACAGCAGCTGGCAACCTGGATTGTGCCGCCGGGACACTACTTCATGATGGGTGATAACCGCGATAATTCTGCGGACAGCCGTTACTGGGGCTTTGTGCCGGAAGCGAATCTGGTGGGTAAAGCAACTGCCATCTGGATGAGTTTCGAGAAGCAGGAAGGCGAGTGGCCGACCGGCGTTCGCCTGAATCGTATTGGCGGAATTCATTAATTCTCGTGAAAAATAACGCGTAGCGGCTTTTATTCGCCGCTACGTGAATTATTTCAGCGATAAATCTCTTTGAACTAACGACATCCCCTGTCGTTGTGTATAGAATATTCCCCCGAAGTTTAAGGTTGGCCCTGCAAGGGTGCCACGGCACACGAAACCGCGTTGGTTTTCTCAGGTCGGTTTCGTGTGCTGCATTTTTGACGCATTCATTTATTGGTATCGCATGAACCCCATCGTAATTAATCGGCTTCAACGGAAGCTGGGCTACACTTTTCATCATCAGGAGTTGTTGCAACAGGCATTAACCCACCGCAGTGCCAGCAGCAAACATAATGAGCGTCTCGAATTTCTGGGCGACTCAATTTTAAGCTTTGTGATTGCGAATGCGCTTTATCATCGTTTCCCGCGCGTGGACGAAGGTGATATGAGCCGCATGCGCGCCACGCTGGTGCGCGGCAACACCCTTGCTGAGATCGCTCGCGAGTTTGAGCTGGGTGAATGCCTGCGTCTGGGGCCTGGTGAGCTGAAGAGTGGTGGATTCCGTCGCGAATCCATTCTTGCGGATACGGTCGAGGCGTTAATCGGTGGCGTGTTCCTGGACAGCGATATCCAGACCGTAGAAAAGCTGATCCTGAACTGGTATCAGACACGTCTGGACGAAATCAGCCCGGGCGATAAACAAAAAGACCCGAAAACGCGTCTGCAGGAGTATTTGCAGGGTCGTCACCTCCCGCTGCCTTCCTATCTGGTGGTGCAGGTGCGTGGCGAAGCGCACGATCAGGAATTTACCATCCATTGCCAGGTCAGTGGCCTGAGTGAACCGGTGGTCGGCACAGGTTCAAGCCGTCGTAAGGCTGAACAGGCTGCCGCCGAACAGGCGTTAAAAATGCTGGAGCTGGAATGAGCGAAGAAAAAACCTATTGCGGATTTATTGCTATCGTCGGACGTCCGAACGTTGGCAAATCCACCCTGTTGAATAATCTGCTTGGGCAGAAGATCTCCATCACCTCGCGTAAGGCGCAGACCACGCGTCACCGCATCGTTGGTATCCATACAGAAGGCGCGTATCAGGCGATTTACGTCGATACCCCAGGCCTGCACATGGAAGAGAAGTGTGCTATCAACCGCCTGATGAACAAGGCGGCAAGCAGCTCCATTGGTGACGTTGAGCTGGTGATTTTCGTGGTTGAAGGCACCCGCTGGACGCCGGACGACGAAATGGTTCTGAACAAACTGCGCGACGGCAAAACGCCGGTGATCCTCGCGGTTAACAAAGTGGACAACGTGCAGGAAAAAGCCGATCTGCTGCCGCACCTCCAGTGGCTGGGCAGCCAGATGAACTTCCTGGACATCGTCCCGCTGTCTGCGGAAACGGGTCTGAACGTCGATACCATCGCCGGTATCGTACGCAAGCATCTGCCGGAAGCGATTCATCACTTCCCGGAAGAGTACATAACAGACCGCTCTCAGCGCTTTATGGCCTCTGAGATCATCCGTGAAAAGCTGATGCGTTTCCTGGGCGCAGAGCTGCCGTACTCGGTAACGGTGGAGATCGAACGTTTCCAGTCTAACGAGCGTGGCGGTTACGATATCAACGGCCTGATCCTCGTTGAGCGTGAAGGGCAGAAGAAGATGGTGATCGGCAACAAAGGTGCCAAAATCAAAACCATCGGTATCGAAGCCCGTAAAGACATGCAGGACATGTTTGAAGCGCCCGTTCACCTGGAGCTGTGGGTGAAAGTGAAATCTGGCTGGGCCGATGATGAGCGTGCGCTGCGCAGCCTCGGTTACGGCGAAGATCAGTAACCTAAGACGACAAGCATATGGATGGATGGCAGCGCGCCTTTGTCCTGCACAGTCGTCCCTGGAGCGAAACCAGCCTGATGCTGGACGTCTTCACGGAAGAGTCCGGTCGCGTGCGCCTTGTTGCCAAAGGCGCACGTTCAAAACGTTCTAATCTGAAAGGCGCCCTCCAGCCTTTCACGCCGCTGCTGGTCCGCTTTGGCGGGCGAGGGGAGGTCAAAACCCTGCGCAGTGCTGAAGCCGTCTCCCTGGCGCTTCCCCTTTCCGGCATCACGCTTTACAGCGGTCTGTACGTCAACGAACTCATCTCACGGGTTCTTGAACATGAGACCCGCTTCTCTGAACTTTTCTTTGATTACCTGCACTGTATTCAGTCGCTTGCGGGCGCAGCCGGCACCCCGGAGCCTGCGCTGCGTCGTTTCGAGCTGGCGCTGCTCGGGCACCTTGGATACGGCGTCGATTTTCTGCACTGTGCGGGAAGCGGGGACGAGGTAGAAGATGTCATGACCTATCGCTATCGTGAGGAAAAGGGCTTTATTGCCAGCGTTGTCGTTGATAACAGCACCTTTACCGGACGCCAGCTCAGGGCACTGTATGAACGCGAGTTCCCGGACGCCGACACCCTGCGTGCGGCAAAACGCTTTACCCGAATTGCGCTCAAGCCGTATCTTGGGGGGCAAGCCCCTGAAGAGCCGCGAATTGTTCAGGCAGTTTATGCCGAAACGTTAACGTTTTACCCCTCACCCCAGCCCTCTCCCGGAGGGTAAGGGGGAAGGGAAATGAATCAAAATACCGAGGATTGTCATGGCTGAATTACTGTTAGGCGTCAACATCGATCATATTGCCACGCTGCGTAATGCACGCGGAACGGCGTATCCCGATCCGGTTCAGGCGGCGTTTATCGCGGAGCAGGCGGGCGCGGACGGCATTACCGTTCACCTGCGCGAAGACCGCCGCCACATCACCGACCGCGACGTGCGCATCCTGCGCCAGACGCTGGACACCCGTATGAATCTGGAGATGGCGGTCACCGAAGAGATGCTGGCGATAGCCTGTGACACCAAACCGCACTTCTGCTGCCTGGTACCGGAAAAGCGTCAGGAAGTCACTACTGAAGGTGGTCTGGACGTGGCAGGACAGCTCGACAAAATGCGCGATGCCTGCAGGCGTCTGGCGGATGCCGGTATCCTGGTTTCTCTGTTTATTGACGCTGATTTCAGCCAGATCAAAGCCGCTGCCGACGCGGGCGCGCCGTATATCGAAATTCATACCGGCTGCTATGCCGATGCTAAAAACGACGTCGAGCAGGCTAAAGAGCTGGAGCGTATTGCCAAAGCGGCAACTTACGCGGCTGGTCTGGGACTGAAGGTTAACGCCGGACACGGCCTGACCTATCACAACGTGAAGGCCATCGCCGCGCTGCCGGAAATGCACGAGCTGAACATCGGCCACGCTATTATCGGCCGGGCGGTGATGAGCGGCCTGAAAGAGGCGGTTTCAGAGATGAAGCGCCTGATGCTGGAAGCGCGTCAGTAATGGCCATTCTGGGCTTAGGCACCGATATCGTTGAAATAGCCCGCATAGAAGCGGCGATCGCCCGCAGTGGCGATCGCCTTGCCCGACGGGTGCTGAGCGATAACGAATGGGCTATCTGGGAGGCGCATCAGCAGCCGGTGCGCTTTCTGGCAAAGCGCTTTGCGGTAAAAGAGGCAGCGGCGAAGGCGTTCGGCACGGGTATTCGAAACGGCCTGGCGTTTAATCAGTTCGAAGTCTTTAACGATGAGCTGGGCAAGCCGAGCCTGCGTCTGTGGGGCGAAGCGCAAAGGCTGGCGGAGAAGCTGGGCGTGAAACACATGCACGTGACGCTGGCGGATGAACGCCACTACGCCTGCGCGACGGTGATTATCGAAAGCTAGAGCTTGTCCGCATGATGCAGCAGGACAAACTTATCCCACAGCTGTTCTTCGCTCTCAGCGTGTGCCGGATCTTTTAAGATCGTATTGGGGATTGGGCACACTTTCTGGCAGGTTGGCGTGTCGTAGTGGCCGATACATTCGGTGCAGCGGTCGCTGTTAATCTCATAAATGCTGTCACCCATCGAAATGGCCTGGTTAGGACATTCCGGTTCGCACATATCGCAGTTGATGCATTTTTTGGTGATTAACAGCGCCATCAGGAAATTCTCAGAAACAACACAAACAGGGCGGGCATTATACGCCTAATCTGTGCTCAAACCAGTTTTTTTACCAGCTCTTCGCTGTGGCGTATACGCTCTGGCGCGCGCTCCAGATCCTGCTGAACCAGGGCCATAAACAGCAGGTCCGTCAGCATCATCTGCGCGCTCGTCGACGAGATTGCGGCGCTGCGCGTGGCCTGTTCCTCGGCTATAGTGTACAGGCAGCGCGTTGCCCGCTGCTGTAGCGCATTAGGGCTAAAGCCGGTAATGGCCAGAATTTTCCCCCCGACGCGCAGGGCTTCGTCGGTGGCCATAATAATTTCACGGCGCTCGCCGGAATAGGAGATGGCCAGCAGTAAATCATCAGGATCCATCGCCTGAACGGTCGCCAGCAGCGCGTGCATATCCTGCTCCACGATGGCGTTATAGCCGATCTTGGTCAGCTTCCAGCCAAAGTTACGCGCAACCAGCCCGGAGGCGCCAATCCCGGTCAACACAATGCGTCGGGCGTGACGAAGCATGGCTACGCTTTCCAGCAGCTTCTCTTCGGTGTTCACATCCAGGGTGGCATGCATTGCCGCCACGTTCTCTTTGATCAGCTTTTCCCCGACCAGACGCATCGGATCGTCGCCACGGATCTGGTTATGCACCGGCATGGACTGCGGATTAGGGTTGCTCGCCAGCGCTTCGCTGATCGCCAGCTTCAGCGCCGGAAAGCCCTTGAACCCTATCTTCTGGGCAAATTTCACCACGCTCGACTGGCTCACCCCGGCTTCGCCTGCCAGCTGCTGGGAGCTAAGGTGCCGCGCGCGATCGGGCTGAGAGAGTAAAAAGTCCGCCAGCTTCTTGTCACTCTGGGCAAAGCCTGCGTAGCGCTGACGAATGCGAATTAAACAGTTCATACGGTCTCCTGGCGAAAGTGTGATTGCCTGCGCAAATACGGATTTTGCTCGCCTGAATGAATTTTATATTCCATTATAGTGCGTTTATTATGAATTAAAAATTCCTGAGGTACTTAACATGAATCTTGGCTCACTTGTTTCTGAAACGCGTAACCCGCAAACCATGGATCTGGATGCGCTCTCTACGCTCGAGCTGGTAACTCGCTTTAATCAACAGGATACCCTCGTCGCGCTGGCAGTCAAAGAGACATTGCCCGAGGTGGCAAAAGCGGTGGACGCCGCAGCCGATGCCCTGAAAGCGGGAGGACGCATCATTTATATGGGTGCCGGAACCAGCGGGCGCCTCGGCGTGCTGGATGCCTCGGAATGTCCGCCTACCTTTGGGGTTCCGCACGGCCTGGTCGTTGGCCTGATTGCCGGCGGCCCCGGTGCGCTGCTGAAAGCGGTAGAAGGGGCGGAAGACAACAAGCAGCTCGGTGAGGACGATCTCAGGGCCCTGAACCTGACCGCGCAGGATCTGGTCGTCGGGCTGGCGGCCTCCGGCCGTACCCCTTACGTCATTGGCGGTCTGGAATACGCCAGAAAAACGGGGTGTACCACGGTCGCCATCTCCTGTAACCCTGGCTCGCCGATTGCGCAGGTGGCGGCCATTGCCATCTCTCCGGTTGTCGGGCCTGAAGCGCTGACCGGATCGACGCGTCTGAAATCGGGCACCGCGCAGAAGCTGGTGCTCAATATGATCTCCACCGGCGCGATGGTGAAATTCGGCAAGGTCTACCAAAACCTGATGGTGGATATGCAGGCCACCAATATCAAGCTGGTGGACAGGGCGTGTCGTATGGTGATGGAGGCGACGGGAGCCAGCCGTGAAGAGGCTGAAAGAGTGCTTCAGCAAACCGATCATGATGTCAAACCGGCCATCCTGATGATATTAACCGGGCTGGATGCAGCCGCGGCCAGAGCCAGACTCGATGCCCATCACGGGTTCTTACGGGCGGCGTTAGAGAACGAATAAGAGGCGTTTATGGACAAAACAGCAGCGCTCGCCAGCGACATCCTGCTTGGGATCGGTGGGGAAGGAAATATACAGCGTCTGGAAAACTGCATGACGCGCGTGCGCGTCGAGGTGCACAGCGACGAAAAGCTTGATATCGCGCGCCTTAAGCAGCTCCCCGGCGTAAGCGGGTACGTTAAGCAGGGCCAACAGCACCAGCTGATTGTCGGTCCGGGCAAAGCGGCGCAGGTGGTTGATGCCATGCGCGCCCTGATGACGGGCGGCGAAACCTCTGCACCCTTTGACGACGCCGAACGCACCAAAGCGCAGGCGAAAGCCAAATATAAAGCCCCCATGAGCGATGCGCTGCGCCAGCTGGCAAACGTCTTTATTCCCCTGATCCCGGCGTTTATCGCCTCGGGCTTAATTACCGGCATCATTAATATCCTCAAGCGTCCGGATATCGTCGGGGATTTTGCGACGCAGTACCCAAACCTGCTGGGTATCCTCGCGATATTCGGCAGCGCGGTGTTTGCCATCATGAACATCCTGGTGGGGGTGAACACCGCCAAAGTGTTTGGCGGCTCGCTGGCGATGGGCGGCGTGATGGCGGGCATCCTCTCCAGCCCGCAGCTGGCAAACATTACGCTGTTCGGCGAGGCGCTTCAGCCTGGCCGTGGCGGGGTGATTGCCGTGCTGCTGGTGGTGATTCTGATGTGCTGGATCGAGAAAAAGCTACGTGCGGTCCTGCCCGGCTCCATTGAGCTTATCCTCAACCCGCTGCTTACCACGCTGATTACCGGCAGCGTGGCGATTGTGGCGCTGCAGCCGTTAGGCGGGACGATCTCAGAAGCTATCGCCCACGGCGCGTCTCTGGCTATCGATCGCGGTGGATTACTGGTGGGGGCGGTGCTTTCCGGTACCTTCTTACCGCTGGTGCTGACAGGTTTGCATCAGGGTCTGGTGCCGATCCACGTCGAACTGGTGCAGGCGCACGGCTATAACGCGCTGCTGCCGATCCTGTCGATGGCCGGCGTGGGGCAGGTGGGCGCGGCTATCGCTGTACTGATGAAAACCCGCAACGCGCGTCTGAAAAAGGTCATTAAAGGGGCGCTGCCGGTCGGATTACTCGGCATCGGCGAGCCGCTCATTTTCGGCGTTACGCTGCCGCTCGGCAAGCCGTTCCTGGCGGCCTGTCTCGGCGGCGCGGTGGGCGGGGCGCTGATCAGCTACTGGAAAGTGGCGACCGTTATCACCTTTGGGATCTCCGGTTTACCGCTGGCATTAACCATCGTGACCGGAAAAGTGATGCTCTATCTGTTAGGCTATCTGGTAGCGGTGATCGCCGGGTTCCTGTTTACCTGGCTGTTAGGATTCAACGACCCAGAGGAGTAAGGTTTGGCAAATCACGAGCGTCGCGTTGTCTTTTTCGATCTGGATGGAACGCTGCATCAGCAGGATATGTTCGGCACCTTTATGCGCTACCTGCTGCGGCGCCAGCCCCTTAACGCGTTGCTGGTATTGCCCCTCTTACCCGTTATTGGCATCGCGCTGCTGGTGAAGGGCCGTGCAGCGCGCTGGCCCATGAGCCTGCTGCTCTGGGGATGCACGTTTGGCCATAGCGACGCGCGCCTTAAACGGCTGGAGCAGGATTTTGCGCGCTGGTTTCGCGGTCATGTGGCCGCGTTCCCTGTTGTACAGGCGCGCCTCACCAGCTACCTCGACGCAAACGACGCCGATATCTGGTTAATCACCGGCTCGCCGCAGACGCTGGTGGAGCAGGTCTACTTTGACACGCCCTGGCTACCGCGCGTGAATCTCATCGCCACGCAGATTGGCCGTGGTTACGGCGGCTGGGTGCTGACGATGCGCTGCCTGGGGCATGAAAAAGTCGTGCAGCTGGAAAAACGCATCGGTACGCCGCTGCGTCTGTACAGCGGCTACAGCGACAGCAAGCAGGACAACCCGCTGCTCTATTTTTGCCAGCACCGCTGGCGCGTTACGCCACTGGGTGAACTTCAGCAACTCGAATAGTCTTATCTATTGAGGGTGTGTATAATGCCGCCCGCTTTTCGAGTGGAGTATTAGCCCTTGTCCAACCCTGAACACAATCATGAATACTGGATGCGCCATGCGCTGGCGCTGGCTCAGCGCGCCAGGGAAGAGGGCGAAGTGCCCGTGGGTGCGGTGCTGGTTCATAACAATCAGGTGATTGGCGAAGGGTGGAACCGTCCAATTGGCCGTCACGATCCTACCGCACATGCCGAAATCATGGCGCTACGCCAGGGCGGGCTGGTGCTGCAAAACTATCGTCTGCTGGATACTACCCTGTACGTCACGCTTGAACCGTGCGTGATGTGTTCCGGCGCGATGGTGCACAGCCGAATCGGTACGCTGGTGTTTGGTGCGCGAGATGAAAAGACCGGGGCCGCCGGTTCGCTGATGGACGTGCTTGGACACCCGGGCATGAACCACCAGGTGAAAACTATCGGTGGGGTACTTGCACCGGAATGTTCGGGTCTGTTAAGTGACTTTTTTCGAATGCGTCGGCAGCAGAAAAAGCAACAAAAGGCAGAATTGAAGCCGCAGGGTGACTAAGCTCGTCCGGTGCGACTACCGGATAGCTTTCAGCCAGCTGCTGCGCTTCTGTCGCCTCTTTTTCTTTCTCCAGCAGATATCCCACCAGGCTTATCTGATACTTACGAATGTTCTCCACGTAGGCATAGGCTTCGTGCCCGCGCGCATAGCCGTACGTCAGCTTTTTGTACCACTGTTTCTGGCTGAGCAGCAGCAGACGCTGTTTCACATCAGACCAGCTGTCTGGATTGCCCTTGGTTTTTGCCGTCAGCGCTCGCGCGTCGAGCATATGCGCGTAGCCCATGTTATAGGCGGCGAGCGCAAACCAGATCCGTTCCCCTTCCGGTACCGTCTCCGGCACTTTAGCCATCATATCCTGTAAGTACTGCGCGCCGCCGCTGATGCTCTGTTCCGCATCGGTACGATCGCTGATGCCGAGACTCTGGGCGGTATTTTTAGTCAGCATCATCAAGCCGCGCACGCCCGTCGGCGAGGTGGCCTGGGCATCCCAGTGCGATTCCTGGTACGAAATGGCCGCCAGCAGCTTCCAGTCAATTTCCCGGGCGTACTTCTCAAACAGCGGTTGCAGCTCCGGCAGCACGCTATCCACCGCGCGCAGGAAGCTGCGGGTATCAACGTAGTCAAAGTCATCCCCGTGACCAAGATATTTCTCTTCCAGGCGCGCCAGGGTGCCGTCTTCATTGATGGAGTTAAAGAAATCGAGCATGGCCGCAGAGACGGTCTGATCGTCGTCCAGCTGGGTAAACCAGGTCACCGGCTGTTCATCGGTGACATCCAGCGCCACGGCGATTTCAGGGTGGACTCGCTGGAAAAGGCTGATTGCCACCGAATCAGCAATGGTATAGGCCAGCTTCTTATCTTTTACCTGCTCCAGCAGCGCATTGGTGCCCAGCTTCGGGTCTACCTTCCAGCTGAGGTTCGGGTATTTTTTCTCTTTTAATTCCCGCAGGTCGTCGATCACCACGTGACCGGGGGCGATGGTTAACTGCTGAGCGGTGACGTCGGCCAGCGAGCGCGGGCGCAGGCTACCCACACGATAAACCACCTGCTGCGAAACGGAGTAGTAGGTGGGGCCGGGCTGATAGTTTTTGCTCCGCTCGCTGTTGTAAACCAGCCCGGCGGCGAGGATATCGGCGCGGTTATGATCCAGGTCGTCAAACAGCTGGTTGATGTTCTGACGCACGGTCACGTTCAGCTTCACGCCCAGATAGTCCGCGAACAGCTGAGCCAGCTCATAGTCCAGACCAATGGTTTTGCCGTTGATGTCGCCGTAAATCAGCGGGGAGGAAAGGGTACTGACGCGCAGCTCCCCCCGCTCCTTAATGGCGGCGATACGGTTTTCGGCTTTGCCGAACCAGGGGATAGAAGGCCAGAGGGCCACTGCCAGCAGCAACGTAACAATGCCGATGAGCAGATAATTAATCTTTAATTTTTTCAATTAGTTAATTCTCTGCGACGCCGGATGCCTCAGTGTGCTGTAGTCATGTTATGAAGAAGGTTTGCCATTGATTGAGCGGCATTTTGCGCAAAGTAGCGCCAGTTGGCAACCAATTAGAGAGACAGGTCACATCTATTGTTAAACATAAAGGTTGATTTTATTTCGACGCAAACGGTTTCGTCGGCGCTCAGGATTCTCTATAATGACGCCCGTTTTCCCCCCTTGCGCACACTGTAAGCGCCCCGGCGCTTCGAAGACGAGAGACTTATGATGGAAATTCTGCGTGGTTCGCCTGCACTGTCTGCCTTCCGTATTAACAAACTGCTGGCACGTTTTCAGGCGGCCGACCTTCCGGTAAGCAATATTTACGCTGAGTATGTCCATTTTGCTGACCTGAATGCCCCCCTGAATGCAGAGGAGCGCGTACAGCTGGAACGCCTGCTCAAGTATGGCCCAAGCCTGAGCAGCCATACGCCGACCGGCAAACTGATCCTTGCCACGCCGCGTCCGGGCACCATCTCCCCCTGGTCTTCCAAAGCCACCGATATCGCGCACAACTGCGGCCTGAGCCAGATTAACCGTCTGGAGCGCGGCGTGGCGTACTATGTTGAAGCGTCCACCCTGAGCGACGCGCAGTGGCAGGCCGTGGCGGCCGGGCTGCACGATCGTATGATGGAGAGCGTGTTTGCCTCTCTGGATGATGCGCAGAAGCTGTTCGCCCACCATCAGCCTGCGCCGGTACAGAGCGTGGATCTGCTGGGGCAGGGCCGTCAGGCGCTGATCGACGCTAACCTGCGTCTAGGTCTGGCGCTCGCAGAAGATGAAATCGACTACCTTCAGGATGCGTTCGTTAAGCTGAACCGCAACCCGAACGATATTGAACTGTACATGTTCGCGCAGGCGAACTCAGAGCACTGCCGCCATAAAATCTTCAACGCCGACTGGATTATCGACGGCGAACAGCAGCCGAAATCGCTGTTTAAGATGATCAAAAACACCATGGAGCAAACCCCTGACCACGTGCTGTCTGCCTATAAAGACAACGCGGCGGTAATGGAAGGTTCCGAGGTAGGCCGCTTCTTCGCCGACCGCGAAGCAGGGCGCTATGACTTCCATCAGGAGCCTGCGCATATCCTGATGAAGGTAGAAACCCATAACCACCCGACGGCAATTTCGCCGTGGCCGGGCGCAGCGACCGGTTCCGGCGGTGAAATCCGTGATGAAGGGGCAACCGGCCGTGGCGCTAAGCCAAAAGCGGGCCTGGTCGGTTTTTCCGTTTCCAACCTGCGCATCCCGGGCTTTGAGCAGCCGTGGGAAGAAGATTTCGGCAAGCCAGAGCGCATCGTGACCGCGCTGGATATCATGACCGAAGGCCCTCTGGGCGGCGCGGCATTCAACAACGAATTTGGTCGTCCGGCGCTGAACGGTTACTTCCGTACCTATGAAGAGAAAGTGGACAGCCACAACGGCGAAGAGCTGCGCGGCTACCACAAACCGATCATGCTGGCGGGCGGGATCGGCAACATCCGCGCCGATCACGTGCAGAAAGGCGAGATCGTGGTTGGCGCGAAGCTGATCGTACTGGGCGGCCCGGCGATGAACATCGGTCTGGGCGGCGGTGCGGCGTCTTCTATGGCGTCCGGCCAGTCTGACGCGGATCTTGATTTCGCCTCCGTGCAGCGCGACAACCCGGAAATGGAGCGTCGCTGTCAGGAAGTGATCGACCGCTGCTGGCAGCTCGGCGACGCTAACCCGATCCTCTTCATCCATGACGTGGGCGCGGGCGGTCTTTCGAACGCCATGCCGGAGCTGGTGAGCGACGGCGGTCGCGGCGGCCGTTTCAACCTGCGCGACATCCTGAGCGATGAGCCAGGCATGAGCCCGCTGGAAATCTGGTGTAACGAATCTCAGGAACGCTACGTGCTGGCGGTTGCCGCCGACCAGCTGCCGCTGTTTGACGAGCTGTGCCGCCGCGAGCGCGCGCCGTATGCCGTCATCGGTGAAGCGACGGAAGAGCAGCATCTCTCCTTAAGCGACACCCACTTCGACAACCAGCCTATCGATCTGCCGCTGGACGTGCTGCTGGGCAAAACGCCGAAGATGACCCGCGACGTGCAGACCCGTAAGGCGGCGGGCAAAGCGCTGGATCGTCAGGACATCACCGTTGCCGACGCGGTAAACCGCGTACTGCATCTGCCCGCCGTGGCAGAGAAAACCTTCCTGGTGACCATCGGCGACCGTACCGTCACCGGTATGGTGTCACGCGATCAGATGGTCGGCCCGTGGCAGATCCCGGTCGCTAACTGCGCCGTGACCACCGCGAGCCTCGACAGCTACTACGGCGAAGCGATGGCGCTGGGCGAACGTACCCCGGTGGCGCTGCTGGACTTCGCCGCGTCTGCCCGTCTGGCGGTCGGTGAAGCGCTGACTAACATCGCCGCGACGCAGATTGGCGACATCAAACGCATTAAACTTTCCGCAAACTGGATGGCCGCAGCCGGACACCCTGGCGAAGATGCTGGCCTGTACGAAGCGGTGAAAGCGGTAGGTGAAGAGCTGTGTCCTGCGCTCGGCCTGACCATTCCGGTGGGTAAAGACTCTATGTCGATGAAAACCCGCTGGCAGGAAGGTAACGAGCAGCGCGAGATGACCTCTCCGCTGTCGCTGGTGATCACCGCGTTTGCGCGCGTGGAGGACGTGCGTCATACCATCACGCCGCAGCTGTCGACCGACGACAACGCCCTGCTGCTGATTGACCTGGGTCTTGGCCACAACGCGCTGGGCGCGACCGCGCTGGCGCAGGTTTACCGTCAGCTCGGCGATAAGCCAGCCGACGTGCGCGACGTGGCGCAGCTGAAAGGCTTCTACGACGCGATACAGGCGCTGGTGGCTCAGCGTAAGCTGCTGGCCTACCACGACCGTTCCGACGGCGGCCTGCTGGTTACCCTGGCGGAGATGGCCTTTACCGGCCACTGTGGCGTGGAGGCAAACATTGCCTCTCTGGGCGAAGACCGCCTGGCGGCGCTGTTTAACGAAGAGCTGGGTGCGGTTATTCAGGTGCGTGCGGCAGATCGCGATGCGGTTGAAGCCGTACTGGCGCAGCATGGCCTGGCAGACTGCGTGCACTATCTGGGTAAAGCCGTTCAGGGCGACCGCTTCGTCATTGAGGCCGACGGCCACGCGGTATTCAGCGAAAGCCGCACCACGCTGCGTATGTGGTGGGCGGAAACCACCTGGCAGATGCAGCGCCTGCGCGACAACCCGGAATGTGCCGACCAGGAGCACAACGCGAAGGCGAACGACAGCGATCCTGGCCTGAACGTGAAGCTCTCCTTCGACATCAACGAAGATGTTGCCGCGCCGTACATCGCGACCGGCGCGCGTCCGAAGGTGGCCGTGCTGCGCGAGCAGGGCGTTAACTCCCACGTTGAGATGGCGGCAGCCTTCCACCGTGCAGGCTTTGACGCCATCGACGTTCACATGAGCGACCTGCTGGCAGGGCGCACCGGCCTGGATGATTTCCAGGCGCTGGTGGCGTGCGGCGGATTCTCCTACGGCGACGTGCTGGGCGCGGGTGAGGGCTGGGCGAAGTCCATCCTGTTCAACAGCCGCGTGCGTGACGAGTTCGAAACCTTCTTCCACCGTCCGCAAACGCTGGCGCTGGGCGTGTGTAACGGCTGCCAGATGATGTCTAACCTGCGCGAGCTGATCCCGGGCAGTGAAGCGTGGCCGCGCTTTGTGCGTAACCACTCCGACCGCTTCGAGGCGCGCTTCAGCCTGGTTGAAGTGACCCAAAGCCCTTCACTGCTGCTGCAGGGCATGGTGGGGTCCCGGATGCCAATCGCCGTTTCCCACGGTGAAGGTCAGGTTGAGGTGCGCGATGCGGCGCATCTGGCCCAGCTTGAAAGCAAAGGCCTCGTGGCGCTGCGCTTTGTCGATAACTTCGGCAAGGTCACCGAAACCTACCCGGCTAACCCGAACGGTTCCGCTAACGGTATTACGGCGGTGACCAGCGAAAGCGGCCGTGCGACCATCATGATGCCGCACCCGGAGCGCGTCTTCCGCACAGTGAGCAACTCCTGGCACCCGGAAAACTGGGGCGAGGACGGCCCGTGGATGCGTATTTTCCGCAACGCGCGTAAACAGCTGGGTTAATCGGTAGTGCTCCTCCAGGCCCGGTAGGCGTTATCGCCACCGGGCTTTTTTATTTGTGTCGCAAATTCGCGACAAACCGTTAATGCCACTGTCTCCAAATGGAGACATATAACTCGTTGTTTTATATGGACAATGAGATGCCGCTGCTAAGGTGTTGTTAATTTGCGACACTTAGCCTGGAAATCATTCAGCAGACATACAACGGGCTGAATGCATAAAAGTATTGCTATTCAGTAAGTTAATATATTGTTTTGCATTGTGGCACGCCTGTTGCATAATATTAACCAGTGGCTCATTCACCTTCTTATGTCAGCCCCTTCGGGACGTGCTACATAAACTTCGAATGACGCACAAAAAGGTGCCTGCCGTCCAACTACTGATTATTGCATTGCTTTATCAGGCCAGGGCGAAACGTCGAGTTAGGCACCGCCTTATTCCACAACAAAGCCGGGTTTTTACCCGGCTTTGTTGTATCTGAAGGGCAGACTCAGTTACGCTCTCCTCAAACCCGTATGAAGAGAGTAATGTGTTGAAACGCTGGCCCGCTTTCCCTCGCTCCCTGCGACAGCTCGTTATGATGGCCTTCCTGCTGATCCTGCTGCCTTTGCTGGTCCTGGCGTGGCAGGCGTGGCAAAGCCTCAATGCGCTCAGCGCCCAGGCAGCCCTGACTAACCGCACCACGCTGATTGATGCCCGCCGTAGCGAGGCCATGACTAACGCCGCGCTGGAGATGGAGCGGAGCTATCGCCAGTACTGCGTGCTGGACGACCGTACGCTGGAAAGGGTGTACCAGAATCAGCGCAAGCGCTACAGCGAAATGCTGGACGCCCATGCGGGGGTATTGCCGGATGACAAACTCTATCAGGCGCTACGTCAGGATCTGAACGATCTGGCGCAGCTACAGTGCAAAAACAGTGGTCCCGATGCCGCCGCGGCCGCCCGGCTTGAAGCCTTCGCGAATGCCAATACGGAGATGGTTCAGTCCACCCGTACGGTTATCTTTTCCCGCGGGCAGCAGCTTCAGCAGGAAATTGCCGAGCGCGGCCAGTTCTTCGGCTGGCAGGCCCTGGTGCTGTTCATGGTCAGCCTGGGGCTGGTACTGCTCTTTACCCGTATGATCATCGGCCCCGTGAAGGGGATCCAGCGGATGATTAACCGGCTGGGGGAGGGCAAATCCCTCGGCGATACGGTTATTTTTAAAGGCCCGCGCGAGCTGCGTTCGGTAGGCCAGCGCATCATCTGGCTTTCAGAGCGCCTGGCGTGGCTGGAATCGCAGCGCCACCAGTTTCTGCGCCATATCTCCCACGAGCTGAAAACGCCGCTGGCGAGTATGCGTGAAGGCACGGAACTGCTGGCTGACGAAGTGGCGGGGGCGTTAACCCCCGAGCAAAAAGAGATCGTCGCGATTCTGGATGCCAGCAGCCGCAATTTACAAAAACTTATTGAACAACTGCTGGACTATAACCGCAAGCTGGCGGATGGTGCTGTGGTGCTTGAGCGCGTGGAGATTGAACCGATAGTGGACATGGTTATCTCCGCCCATAGCCTTCCAGCAAGAGCTAAAATGATGCATACCCAGGTGGAGCTCAACGTGTCGTCCTGCCTGGCAGAGCCGATGCTCTTTATGAGCGTGCTGGATAATCTCTATTCCAATGCAGTGCACTATGGTACTGAATCCGGTACCATTTATATCAGAAGCAATAGCAACGGTTCGCGGGTATTTATTGACGTAGCGAATACGGGAAGCCCGATTCCGGATGAAGAAAAAACGATGATATTTGAACCCTTCTTCCAGGGGAGTCATCAGCGAAAAGGTGCGGTAAAAGGAAGTGGTCTGGGGTTGAGTATTGCCCGCGACTGCATACGACGCATGCAGGGGGAGCTTAACATCGTTAGTGACGAACGCTCCGATGTCTGTTTTCGTATCGAACTGCCTCTTGAGCCGGAAAAATCAATGAAATGAATAACAACCTGGTGAGTATGTCACACGTCTTTTACCGCGCACTGCGCGCGGTGTTTTCCTGCAAAAATATGCGCCTGAGCCTGCCCTGCTTACTGCTGGCAGGGTGTGTTTCACATGCACCGCAAAGTGCGATCAGCCATAAACAAGAAGATAAGTGGCCCCAAAAGCAGCTGGCCGATTTCCTTTCAACGGGCTGCGATGATATCTGGAATTTATCGGGACACGATGTCGAATCAAACCCGCTGTTCTGGCTGCGCGGAATCGACTGCGCCCAGCGGCTGGCGCCAGCCGAAGCGCGTGCGCAGGCGGCGATGCTGGTGGACGATACCTGGCAGGACGCGTTTAAGCGCGGCATCGTCATGGCCGATGCCAGAATCACGCCCGTCGAACGGCGCGCCAACGTCACGCGGCTGGATACCTTTGTTATCAATATTCCGCCCCAGGTGCGCCCGATTTATCAGCTCTGGCGGGACGGACAAACCCTGCAGCTACAGCTGTCTGAAGAGCGTTTTCGCTACAGCAAGCTGCAGCAGTCAAGCGACAGCGAGCTTGATGCGCTTCGCCAGCAGCAGGAATCGCTGCGCGAGCAGCTTGAGACCACCACGCGCAAGCTTGAAAATCTGACCGATATTGAAAGACAGCTCTCGACGCGTAAACCGGCCGGCAGTTATCTGCCTGATGGGTCGAAAGGCAACCCTGCCACGACGCCAGACGGTGAAACGCCGAAACAAGAGGATGTGAAGCATGACGAGCCGTAAACCTGCCCATCTTTTACTGGTGGATGACGATCCCGGGCTGTTAAAGCTGCTGGGGATGCGTCTGGTCAGCGAAGGCTATAGCGTGGTCACCGCGGAAAGCGGGCAGGAGGGGCTGAAGGTGCTCAGCCGCGAGAAAATCGATCTGGTGATCAGCGACCTGCGGATGGATGAAATGGATGGCCTGCAGCTGTTCACGGAGATCCAGAAGCAGCAGCCCGGCATGCCTGTCATCATCCTCACCGCTCACGGATCGATTCCGGATGCGGTTGCCGCGACCCAGCAGGGGGTGTTCAGCTTCCTCACCAAACCGGTGGATAAAGACGCCCTTTATAAAGCGATCGACAGCGCGCTTGAGCACGCGGCGCCGTCCGGTGACGACGCCTGGCGCGAATCCATCGTCACGCGCAGCCCCGCCATGCTGCGCCTGCTGGAACAGGCGCGGATGGTGGCCCAATCAGACGTTAGCGTGCTGATTAACGGCCAGAGCGGGACCGGGAAAGAGATCCTTGCCCAGGCGATCCACAACGCCAGCCCGCGCAGTAAAAATGCCTTTATCGCGATTAACTGTGGCGCGCTGCCGGAACAGCTGCTTGAGTCTGAGCTCTTCGGGCATGCCCGCGGCGCCTTTACCGGCGCGGTGAGCAGCCGTGAAGGGCTGTTCCAGGCGGCTGAGGGCGGCACGCTGTTCCTCGATGAAATTGGCGATATGCCCGCGCCGCTGCAGGTCAAGCTGCTGCGCGTATTGCAGGAGCGAAAAGTGCGTCCGCTCGGCAGCAACCGCGATATCGATATCAACGTGCGTATTATTTCCGCCACCCACCGTGATTTACCCAAGGTGATGGCGCGCAACGAGTTTCGTGAAGATCTCTACTATCGCCTTAATGTCGTAAACCTGAAAATCCCGGCGCTGGCCGAGCGCGCGGAAGATATCCCGCTGCTGGCAAACCATCTTTTACGCCAGGCCGCAGACCGCCACAAGCCGTTTGTGCGCGCGTTCTCCACCGATGCGATGAAGCGCCTGATGACGGCGAGCTGGCCGGGCAACGTGCGCCAGCTGGTTAACGTGATTGAGCAGTGCGTGGCGCTCACCTCATCGCCGGTGATCGGCGATGCGCTGGTGGAGCAGGCGCTGGAAGGGGAGAACACGGCCTTACCGGCTTTTGCGGAAGCGCGAAACCAGTTCGAACTGAACTATCTGCGCAAGCTGCTGCAAATCACCAAAGGCAACGTGACCCACGCGGCGCGCATGGCCGGGCGTAACCGCACCGAGTTCTACAAGTTACTCTCGCGCCACGAGCTGGAAGCGAACGATTTTAAAGAGTAGTACCGCAAAATTCGCCTGAATATGATACTGTGAGCAATCGATTACGAGGCAGCTTACAGGCATGAGTTTAAGGACACACCATGAAAAAGATTGATGCGATTATTAAACCTTTCAAACTGGATGATGTACGTGAAGCGCTGGCAGAAGTGGGCATCACCGGGATGACCGTAACTGAAGTGAAAGGTTTTGGTCGTCAGAAGGGCCACACCGAGCTATACCGTGGCGCAGAGTACATGGTGGACTTCCTGCCGAAAGTGAAAATCGAGATCGTGGTGAGCGATGATATCGTCGATACCTGTGTGGACACCATTATCCGCACGGCGCAGACCGGTAAAATTGGCGACGGGAAAATCTTCGTCTTTGACGTGGCGCGCGTGATCCGCATCCGTACCGGCGAAGAAGACGACGCGGCGATTTAAGCAGCGTTTCCTGGTCGGGCGTGGCGCGCCGACGCCCGACAAAAAAAGCCCCTCGAAAGAGGGGCTTTTTGCGTTACAGCACCTTATGCGGGCCAAAACATTCGTAATGAATGTTGTCTTTATTTACGCCCAGCTCAACCAGCTGCTTCGCGGCATACTGCATAAACGCCACCGGACCGCAAACGTAGAACTGCATCTCCGGCGCGCTGAACGCCCCTTCATGCTCGCCTAAATTCATCAGGCCTTCGCTGTCAAAACGTGCCGCCGCGCGGTCAGCTTCGGTCGGCAGACGATACCAGGTATGGGCGGTAAAGTGGGTCAGACCCGCCGCCAGCGCTTTCACTTCATCCGCAAAGGCGTGAACGTCGCCGTTCTCTGCCGCGTGGAACCAGTTTACCTGCGCGCTGTGGTTTGATTTTGCCAGCGTATCCAGCATTGCCAGCATCGGGGTTTGACCAACGCCCGCGGAGATCAGCGTCACCGGGGTAGTGGCCTCAACCGCCATAAAGAAGTCGCCTGCCGGCGCGGCCAGATGGACGATATCACCCACGCGGGCGACGTTATGCAGCCAGCTTGAGACCTGGCCACCCTTCTCGCGTTTCACCGCAATGCGATAGCCTTTGCCGTTTGGCTTACGGGTCAGGGAGTACTGGCGGATCTCCTGGTGCGGGAAACCTTCCGGCTTCAGCCACACGCCCAGGTACTGGCCGGGCTGATAATCGGCAACCGGCTGTCCGTCAACCGGCTCAAGCTCAAAGCTGGTGATAAGCGCGCTGCGCGGCGTTTTTTCTACGATGCGGAACGCGCGCGTGCCTTCCCAGCCGCCGTTCTTGCTGGCGTTTTCGCTGTAGATTTGCGCTTCACGGTTGATGAAGACGTTTGCCAGCACGCCGTAGGCTTTACCCCAGGCGTCCAGCACCTCCTGACCCGGGCTGAACATTTCGTCCAGCGTGGCGAGCAGGTGGCTACCGACGATGTTGTACTGGTCTGGTTTGATCTGGAAGCTGGTGTGCTTCTGCGCGATTTTTTCCACCGCGGGCAGCAGGGCGGGCAGGTTGTCGATGTTGCTGGCATAGGCGGCAATGGCGTTGAACAGCGCTTCACGCTGATCGCCGTTACGCTGGTTGCTCATGTTGAAAATCTCTTTGAGCTCCGGGTTATGCGTAAACATGCGATCGTAAAAATGGGCGGTCAGCTTAGGACCCGTTTCAACGAGCAGGGGAATAGTGGCCTTCACGGTAGCGATGGTTTGGGCGTCGAGCATAGCAGCTTCCTTCTGATGTTACTTTAATGATGTATTTTAGATGCATCTTATAAAAATAACCCTGTAATGTAAATGGTTCTTTGCATCGTGAAAAATATGCATCACAAACCTGAAAAGAAATCCGTTCAACGCAGCGCACGCTTTATTCCTCAAACCCTTGCGTGGCGCGAAGGAAAACGTTTGCGTAAAATCGTTTGTCAAGACCTGTTATCACAGAACGATTCAGTTATACTGTTGCCCGTTGTCCAACAGGACTGCCTTTTCAGGCCAAAATTTACTTGTTAGCTGAGTCAGGAGATGCGGATGTTAAAGCGTGAAATGAACATTGCCGATTATGATGCCGAACTGTGGCAGGCTATGGAGCAGGAAAAAGTACGTCAGGAAGAGCACATCGAACTGATCGCCTCCGAAAACTACACCAGCCCGCGCGTGATGCAGGCGCAGGGTTCTCAGCTGACCAACAAATATGCTGAAGGTTATCCGGGCAAGCGCTACTACGGCGGTTGCGAATACGTTGATATCGTTGAGCAGCTGGCCATTGACCGTGCGAAAGCACTCTTTGGCGCTGACTACGCTAACGTCCAGCCGCACTCTGGCTCCCAGGCTAACTTCGCTGTATACACCGCGCTGCTGCAGCCGGGCGATACCGTTCTGGGTATGAATCTGGCACAGGGCGGCCACCTGACTCACGGCTCCCCGGTTAACTTCTCCGGCAAACTGTACAACATCATTCCTTACGGTATCGATGAGTCCGGTAAAATTGACTATGAAGACATGGCGAAGCAGGCCAAAGAGCACAAGCCGAAGATGATCATCGGCGGCTTCTCCGCATACTCCGGTATCGTTGACTGGGCTAAAATGCGTGAAATCGCAGACAGCATCGGCGCATACCTGTTTGTTGACATGGCGCACGTTGCCGGTCTGATTGCCGCGGGCGTTTACCCTAACCCGGTTCCACACGCTCACGTTGTGACCACCACCACCCACAAAACCCTGGCAGGCCCGCGCGGCGGCCTGATCCTGGCGAAAGGCGGTGACGAAGAGCTGTACAAGAAACTGAACTCCGCTGTGTTCCCAAGCGCACAGGGCGGCCCGCTGATGCACGTTATTGCTGCGAAAGCGGTAGCGCTGAAGGAAGCGATGGAGCCTGAGTTTAAGGTTTACCAGCAGCAGGTTGCCAAAAACGCCAAAGCGATGGTGGAAGTGTTCCTGAACCGTGGCTACAAGGTGGTATCCGGCGGTACTGAAAACCACCTGTTCCTGCTGGATCTGGTTGATAAGAACCTGACCGGTAAAGAAGCTGACGCCGCCCTCGGCCGCGCCAACATCACCGTGAACAAAAACAGCGTGCCAAACGATCCGAAGAGCCCGTTCGTGACCTCCGGTATCCGTATCGGTTCTCCGGCCGTGACGCGCCGCGGCTTTAAAGAAGCGGAAGTGAAAGATCTGGCGGGCTGGATGTGCGACGTCCTGGACAACATCAACGACGATGCGGTTATCGAGCGCGTTAAAGGTAAAGTTCTGGATATCTGCGCGCGCTTCCCGGTATACGCGTAATACCTCTGCTTTGCAGAAATAAAAAAAGGCCGCATCCGCGGCCTTTTTTTATGGGCTAACGTCGGTCGAGAGAGAGTGCCCCCGGACCCACGATAGCCAGCAGTATAAATGCCCCCGCTATGCTGACGTTCTTGTAGAAATTGATCATGTTCGGCACAACCGCATCCCCGGTCATATCCCAGTAATGGTGGCCAATAATCGCCGTGCCCAGCGTGTAGAACACAAACAGTACCGCGAGTGGGCGGGTAAAGAAGCCCAGCACAATCAGGAACGCGGCAGGAACCTCCATCACAACGGCAATAATGGCCGCCAGCGTGGGCATGGGGGCGCCAAGCGAGGCCATATACTGTACGGTGCCGCTAAAGCCCGTCAGCTTTGGATAACCGAAAATAATAAACAGAACAACGATGGCAATACGGGCAATCAAAAGCAGGAGAGAACGGGAGGAGCCGAAATCGAAATAACGTAAGCTGTTCATGGTAAACAACCTCTTCAGGCGATGTACTTTAAACGTAATACAGATTTACCGCTCCCGCCATACGCCGTCCGGCAAGCGATGATGTTAATTTTTCGTTAATTTATAGCGCGCTAACGGCTTGCTAAAGCGCCGGATAAACGCGAGACTATCGCCTCCATTTCGGGAGGGATTCATGGTCTTGCATTCCACGCGCTGGCTGGCGCTCAGCTATTTCACCTATTTCTTTAGCTACGGTATTTTTCTGCCTTTCTGGAGCGTCTGGCTCAAAGGAATCGGCCTTACGCCAGAAACTATCGGCATCCTGCTGGGCGCGGGGCTGGTGGCACGTTTCCTCGGTAGCCTGCTGATTGCGCCTCGCGTCAGCGATCCCTCTCTGTTGATTAAAGCCGTGCGTATTCTGGCCCTGCTGACGCTGGTCTTTGCGGCGTGTTTCTGGGTCAGCCACCAGTTTGCCTGGCTGATGGCGGTGATGGTTGGCTTTAACCTGTTCTTCTCCCCGCTGGTTCCCCTGACGGATGCGCTGGCGAACACCTGGCAAAAGCAGATCACCATGGACTATGGCCGCGTGCGCCTGTGGGGATCGATTGCCTTTGTTATCGGCTCTGCGCTGGTGGGCAAGCTGGTCAGCCTCTACGATTACCGCGCGATCCTGGCATTGCTGAGCATCGGGATCGCCTCCATGCTGCTGGGGATGCTGCTGCGCCCGTCGGTGATGCCGCAAGGGGAAAGCCGCCATCGGGACAGCGCGGGCTGGCCCGCCTGGCGAAGCCTGGTTGCGCAAAGCTGGCGTTTTCTGGCCTGCGTCTGCCTGCTTCAGGGAGCGCACGCGGCGTATTACGGCTTCAGCGCCATCTACTGGCAGGGCGCGGGGTATTCCGCTTCCGCCGTCGGCTATTTATGGTCCCTTGGCGTAGTGGCCGAAGTGATTATCTTTGCGCTCAGCAAAAAACTGTTCAGCCGTTTCGGGGCGCGGGATCTGCTGCTGCTTTCCGCCGTATGCGGCGTGGCGCGCTGGGGCATTATGGGCTGGACGACCGAATTACCGTGGCTGATTGTGGCGCAGATCCTGCACTGCGGCACCTTCACCGTGTGCCACCTGGCGGCGATGCGCTATATTGCCGCGCGAGAGGGCGGGGACGTCATCCGGTTGCAGGCTGTTTATTCAGCGGTGGCGATGGGCGGCAGCATTGCGATAATGACCGTTTTTGCTGGTTTCCTCTATCAGCATCTCGGCCACGGCGTGTTCTGGGTGATGGCGCTGGTCGCTTTACCGGCGATCGTCATCCGCCCAAAAGTAACTGCTCGTACTTGATTACGATTCAAGCATAACCCGAATATGTTCCTGCTGCTGCGCGTTCAGGGTCTCAACGGCATGAATGAGCGGCGGCGAGAACAGCGGCAGCGCGGTTGGGTAAGGCGTAATGACCAGCGCCGCCTCGCGGGGCGCGCCCTCTTTCCTGAAGGCCTCCAGGCTGAGATAGCGAATATTGAGCGGCAGCAGCGTTAACTCGCGCAGCTGCTGTTCAATCACCTCCTCACAGGATTTATCCTCCCCGGTTAATAACACCACCTGTTTTTCGTGCAGATCGGTCTCCTGCATCAGCCATGCACCAAAAATTACCGCCACGAGCGCCATCTCTTCATCGGAGAATTGCAGCTCAAACTCGGCTTCCAGCTCGGCCAGTGCCGCTTTGGTGGTGCGAAGTAGCCGGGGATAAAGGCGGTGAACCTCTTCCGGGAGGCTGTTGTCGATGCCAATTTCAAATAAGGAACGATCCAGCGCCTGGGCCAGATGGATGTAAAGCTGATCGGTCAGCCCTTGCTCATCGCTGAACTTCATGCCGGTTTGCGAGCGAAAACGGGCCACCATGCGCACAATGGCGCGGCGCAAACGCTGGTCCTGCTGGTGCTTGTCAAGCACCGGGTCCGGCGTGCGCAGCATCATAAACAGCAGCGCCAGGAACAGCTGTTCTTCGCTGTGCGTGCCCTGGGGAACGCGCCGCTTCCAGTGGCGGACAATGTCCTGCGCCGTAAAATACTCCCCTCTGGACTGCGTCCAGCTGCGCTGAGCGGGGGAGAACTGCGGCGTATTGCCCAGATGATGCTGAATCAGACAGTATTGCAGGTAGAGCTGTAAAAACTGCACGTCCCGGGGCTCAAACTGACGCTGCAGCTTGCGCGAACAGAAGCTGATAAGCGCCCGAAGATTCGCATCGTCATAAAGCGGGCGGGAAACGCCGTGCTGTTTAAGCGCGGTTTTTAAGGCCGGGGTAAACTGTTGTGAAACAAAATGCGGACACAGCCGGAGCGCCCTGCGCAGCCAGTGCAGCAGGCACAAGCGCTGGTTCAGGGCGGTACCCTCTATTCGGTAGCAGCCATCGAGGTGCGTGACGATATCAAGCCGGTGATAGCGCTGGATTTCATCGCGCGTCTCGGCTATATCTTGCCGTGCCACGACGTCATCCACGCCGTTGGCAGCGATTATGCTCTGTGCGGTGACGGCAGCGTCGGGCAGGTAAAGCATCAAAGGCACCTGGCAGCGGCGCTGCGAACTGGAAAGCACAGATGGAATTTCAAGCGTCGGCATCATCTGTCGGGTATCCAGTGTGAATGTTTGATAAGAATAGCTAAAGGATGGGCGCTGAAAAGCGCACCGGCGGGCCTTTCACTCAGGATTGCGGGCGAACATCACAGAATTTTTGACGTGAGGAATTGATGCAAATAGTTAAACAAAGCGCGGTAGCGTTATTTTTGGCGGTTTTCACTTTCACCGCCAGCGCGCACCCTCACAGCTTTATCAGCCTGAAAACGGAGCTGGTAACGGACGGAACGCAGCTCAGCGGCCTTAAAATGCGCTGGACGATGGATGAAATGACCTCCGCCGATCTGCTCTACGATGCCGGAGACGCAAAGCCCGGCGATGAGATCTGGAAAAAACTGGCGGCGGAAGTGATGGCCAACGTGCTCGGCCAACACTACTTCACCGAGTTCTGGCACAACGGGCAAAAGGTCAAATTTCTTAACCGCCCCACGGAGTACGGCATGACCCGCGACGGCCATCAGGCGGTGCTGACGTTTATCCTTCCGCTGGCGCACCCGCAGCCGCTGGCAGGGCAGAAGTATACCTTCTCCACCTTCGATCCCACGTACTACGTCGACATGAGCTACGCCGGGGATAGCGACGTTCAGCTACCGGCGGCACTGCAAAAGAACTGCAAAATTACCCTGCGCACGCCGACGCCCAGCGAAGAAACGCTGAATTTTGCCGTTTCCCTCGATAAAGAAGATGCTCCCCCTGAGGATATGGAGTTAGGTAAACAGTTTGCGCAGGAGGTGACGTTGCAATGTCAGTGATAGCTTCCCCCGTCAGAACATCACGCCGCTGGCTTCAGCTCTGGCCGCTGGCGCTCTTTTTGCTGTTAGCCGCGGGCGGCGCGCTCTGGCTATGGCAGGCCTGGCCGCAGGTGATGATGAAAAGCATCCTCTGGCAGCGCGAGGTTAACCAGCAGATGAGCGGGCTGCTGAAGGCGGTGGCGGAAAACCCGACCAAAGCGGGCGGCTCCCTGCTGGCGTTCAGCTTTATCTATGGCGTGCTGCACGCGCTGGGGCCGGGGCACGGCAAAATCGTTATCACCACCTGGCTTGCCACTCACCCGTCTAAGCTGAAATCGAGCATTGGCCTCACGCTGGCCTCTTCGCTGCTTCAGGGCGGCGTGGCGATTGCGCTGGTGGCGGTTGTGCTTTTGCTGCTACAGCTACCTGCCCGACAGCTGCACATGAGCAGCTTCTGGCTGGAGAAGGGCAGTTACGCGCTGGTGGGCGTGCTCGGGCTGCTCCTCTGCTGGCGGGCGTTGAAAAAGCTGCGCGCGCTGCTGCAAAAGCCGAAATTTAAAGCCTTTACGCCGCATCACGTTCACGATGACAGCTGCGGTTGCGGGCATCAGCATCTGCCAACGCAGGAACAGTTGCAGAGCGGTGACGACTGGCGCGCGCGCCTGGCTATCGTGCTTTCTATGGGGATGCGCCCGTGCTCGGGGGCAATCGTGGTGCTGCTGTTCAGCAAGGTGATTGGCGTATTCGGCTGGGGCATGCTCTCGGCGCTGGCGATGGCGGCAGGAACGTCCGTCACCATTTCGTCTTTGGCTTTGCTGGTGCACAGCTTCCGTCAGCTGGCGGTAAAACTCAGCGGCAGCAAAACGCCGGTGCTGTGGCGACAGATAGGGTGGGCAACGCTTGCGCTGGCGGGGGGGCGTGATTCTGCTGGGAGCGGCGGTGACGATGTGGATGAGCGCGGTGCCGTTTAACACCCTCTCCCCGTTTGGGAGAGGGCTGGGGTGAGGGACTAGCGCTTCAGCGCGTCGCTCAGTTCGTCACGCATATTGGCCAGCATGGCTTTAACAACGCGTGGGTTACCTGCAACGATGTTGCCGGTGGTCATGTAGTTGTGGCCGCCGGTAAAGTCGCACACGATGGCGCCCGCTTCACGCGCGATCAGCTCGCCCGCCGCAAAGTCCCACGGCTTCAGCGACAGCTCGAAGTAACCGTCAACGCGACCGGTCGCAACGTAGGCCAGATCCAGTGCAGCAGAGCCGGTGCGGCGGAAGTCCGCGCATTCAGTGAACAGTTTGCCCAGGATATTCATATAGGTGGTCGCGTGCTGCTTCGCCTTGAACGGGAAGCCGGTCGCCAGAATGGTGCCGTCCAGATCGCGCGCGTTGCTGCAGCGCAGACGGTAGCCGTTCAGCTGAGCGCCCTGACCGCGGGTAGCCGTGAACAGTTCGTTACGCATTGGATCGTACACAACGGCGACTTCAGTACGGCCTTTGATGCGTACGGCAATAGATACGGAGAAGTGCGGCAGGCGTTTAACGAAGTTGGTGGTGCCATCCAGTGGATCGATAACCCATTGAACATCCTGATCGGTACCTTCATGTTCACCGCTTTCTTCGGTGATGATGGTGTGCTGCGGGTAAGATTTGCGGATCGTTTCGATAATAATCGCTTCTGCGGCTTTATCGACGTTAGTCACGAAATCATTGCTGCCTTTCTGGCTGGTTTCTACGGAGTCTGGGGTTTCGTAGTGTTTGGCAATTACATTACCCGCCTTGCGCGCTGCGCGCACGGCGATGGTCAGCATCGGATGCATCGGTCTCTCTCACTGGATGTTAAAGAACAGGAAAATCGGCGCAGAGTATAGCAGCGGGATCGGATTATGTCTCTCGTTTATGATAATATGCCTGAATATTCTTCAGACACTGAATCCAGACATCTAAAAATTATGCTGCAAAACATTCGAATCGTGCTGGTCGAAACATCGCACACCGGCAACATGGGCTCCGTGGCCCGCGCTATGAAAACCATGGGCTTAACAAACCTGTGGCTGGTTAATCCTCTGGTGAAACCAGACTCTCAGGCTATTGCTCTGGCGGCCGGTGCCAGCGACGTGATCGGCAATGCGCAAATCGTGGACACCCTGGATGAAGCCCTGGCCGGTTGCAGCCTGGTGGTGGGCACCAGCGCGCGCTCCCGCACGCTGCCGTGGCCGATGCTGGATCCGCGCGAATGCGGCCTGAAAAGCGTCTCAGAAGCCGAACAGGCGCCGGTGGCGCTGGTGTTTGGTCGCGAGCGCGTTGGCCTGACCAATGACGAACTACAGAAGTGCCACTACCACGTCGCAATTGCCGCGAACCCGGAATACAGTTCGCTGAACCTGGCGATGGCGGTACAGGTCATTGCCTACGAAGTGCGTATGGCGTGGCTGGCGACGCAGGAAAAACCGGTAGAACCAAGAGAAGAGACGGCCTACCCGCTGGTGGACGATCTTGAGCGCTTCTACGGTCACCTGGAGCAGGCGCTGCTCTCTACCGGTTTTATCCGTGAAGGTCATCCGGGCCAGGTTATGAACAAGCTGCGCCGAATGTTCACCCGCGCCCGTCCGGAAAGCCAGGAGCTGAATATCCTGCGCGGGATCCTGGCGTCGATTGAGCAGAAGCATAAAGAGTAGTGCAGCGTGTTTTCTCTCTCTCCCTATGGGAGAGGGCCGGGGTGAGGGCATCAGGCCGCACCTTTGTTATGAAGGCACAGAAGGTTAAATACCTGACTAAAACAGTCAAGTAAATAGTTGACCAATTTAGTCAGGAATGTCAGACTTGGCCCTGCTATGCAATACCCCCATTTTACAATAAAAAACCCCGGGCAGGGGCGAGTTTGAGGTTAAGTAAGACATGAGACTGACATCTAAAGGGCGTTATGCCGTGACCGCGATGCTGGACGTTGCGCTCAACTCCGAAGCGGGCCCGGTTCCGTTGGCTGATATTTCTGAACGACAGGGGATCTCCCTCTCTTACCTGGAACAGCTGTTCTCCAGACTGCGTAAAAATGGACTGGTGTCCAGCGTTCGTGGCCCGGGCGGCGGTTATCTGCTGGGTAAAGACGCGGGCAGTATTGCGGTTGGCGAAGTCATTAGCGCGGTTGACGAATCCGTTGACGCGACCCGTTGCCAGGGTAAAGGCGGCTGCCAGGGCGGCGATAAATGCCTGACCCACGCGCTGTGGCGCGATCTGAGCGACCGTCTGACCGGCTTCCTGAACAACATCACTCTGGGTGAGCTGGTAAATAATCAGGAAGTTCTGGACGTCTCTGGTCGTCAGCACAGTCAGGATTCACAACGCAGCACCCGCTCGCAGGACGCCATCGACGTTAAGCTGCGCGCGTAACTAAAAAGATAAGTATTCTGAATCAGGCCGGGGTGGTCACACCCCGCGTACTCGGTCGTACATCCAGCCGGTTGCCTGATTCCTTGCATTGAAGCGATGTACGGAGTTTATAGAGCAATGAAATTACCGATTTATCTCGACTACTCCGCAACCACGCCGGTGGACCCGCGTGTTGCCGAGAAAATGATGCAGTGTCTGACCCTGGACGGAAACTTTGGTAACCCAGCTTCCCGTTCACACCGTTTTGGCTGGCATGCTGAAGAGGCGGTTGATATCGCCCGTAATCAGATTGCTGACCTGGTAGGCGCCGACCCGCGTGAAATTGTTTTCACCTCCGGTGCGACCGAATCCGACAACCTGGCGATTAAAGGTGCAGCCAACTTTTATCAGAAAAAAGGCAAGCACATCATCACCAGCAAAACCGAACACAAAGCCGTGCTGGACACCTGCCGTCAGCTGGAGCGTGAAGGGTTCGAAGTGACTTACCTGGCGCCACAGAGCAACGGTATTATTGACCTGAAAGAACTCGAAGCGGCGATGCGTGATGACACCATTCTGGTTTCCATCATGCACGTTAACAACGAAATCGGCGTGGTACAGGACATTGCGACCGTCGGCGAAATGTGCCGCGCCCGCGGTATCATCTACCACGTGGACGCGACTCAGAGCGTGGGCAAACTGCCAATCGACCTGAGCCAGCTGAAGGTGGATCTCATGTCCTTCTCCGGCCACAAAATCTATGGCCCGAAAGGCATCGGCGCGCTGTACGTTCGTCGTAAGCCGCGTATCCGCATCGAAGCACAGATGCACGGCGGCGGTCACGAGCGCGGCATGCGTTCCGGTACGCTGCCTGTTCACCAGATCGTGGGCATGGGCGAAGCGTATCGCATTGCGAAAGAAGAGATGGAAACCGAGATGGCACGCCTGCGCACGCTGCGTAACCGTCTGTGGGACGGCGTGAAGGATATGGAAGAAGTCTATCTGAACGGCGATCTCGAGCAGGGCGCACCAAACATTCTCAACGTCAGCTTCAACTATGTTGAAGGCGAATCGCTGATCATGGCGCTGAAGGACTTGGCCGTTTCTTCCGGTTCTGCCTGTACGTCCGCAAGCCTGGAGCCATCCTACGTGCTGCGCGCGCTGGGTATGACTGACGAGCTGGCACACAGCTCCATCCGTTTCTCTTTAGGTCGTTTCACTACCGAAGAAGAGATTGACTACACCATCAAGCTGGTTCGTAACTCCATCGGCCGTCTGCGCGACCTTTCTCCGCTGTGGGAAATGTTCAAGCAGGGCGTGGATCTGAACAGCATTGAATGGTCACATCACTAATCGGTACATAAGGAGAATTCAATCATGGCATACAGCGAAAAAGTTATCGATCATTACGAGAACCCGCGCAACGTTGGCTCTTTTGACAACAGAGACGAATCTGTCGGTAGCGGTATGGTTGGCGCACCGGCGTGTGGCGACGTGATGAAGTTGCAGATTAAAGTCAACAATGAAGGTATCATTGAAGACGCGCGCTTCAAGACCTACGGCTGCGGTTCCGCTATCGCCTCCAGCTCCCTGGTCACCGAATGGGTGAAGGGCAAGTCTCTGGACGAAGCACAGGCAATCAAGAACACGGATATTGCTGAAGAACTCGAACTGCCGCCGGTGAAAATTCACTGTTCTATCCTGGCAGAAGACGCGATCAAAGCCGCCATTGCGGATTACAAAAGCAAACGTGAAGCAAAATAATTGAGGTTTGAGTATGTCGATTACCCTTAGCGACAGCGCTGCCGCGCGAGTAAGCTCTTTTCTGGCGAACCGTGGTAAAGGCTTTGGCCTGCGACTGGGCGTACGTACCTCCGGCTGTTCTGGTATGGCTTACGTACTGGAGTTTGTTGACGAGCCGGCGTCTGATGACACCGTGTTTGAAGACAAGGGCGTGAAGGTGGTGGTCGATGGCAAAAGCCTGCAATTCCTCAACGGCACTCAGCTGGACTTCGTAAAGGAAGGCCTGAACGAAGGGTTCAAATTCACGAACCCGAACGTTAAAGACGAGTGTGGTTGCGGCGAAAGCTTCCACGTTTAACCGCGCGTCATCCGAAACCCCACCGTGGCTTTGCTGCGCGTGGGGTTTGTTCTAACAGGCTACCCCTGAGATTGTTATGGATTACTTCACTCTCTTCGGACTACCCGCTCAATACCCGATCGATCTGCAGGCGCTGACGGTCCGTTTTCAGGATCTGCAGCGTCAGTACCATCCGGATAAATTCGCCAGCGGGACGCAGGCAGAGCAGCTGGCCGCGGTGTCGCACTCCGCGACCATCAACCAGGCCTGGCAGACGCTGCGCCATCCGCTGGCGCGTGCCGAATATCTGCTCTCACTCCACGGTTTTGATCTGGCGAGCGAACAGCATACCGTGCGCGATACCGCGTTTCTGATGGAACAGCTGGAGCTTCGCGAAGAGCTGGATGAGATTGAACAGGCCAAAGACGAGGCGCGTCTGGAAAGCTTCATCGCGCGCGTGAAGGGCATGTTTGATACCCGCCATCAGCAGATGGTGGAGCAACTGAACAACGAGACCTGGGACGTGGCGGCAGACACTGTGCGCAAACTCCGTTTTCTCGATAAACTGCGAAGCAGTGCTGAACAACTCGAAGAAAAGCTGCTCGATTTTTAATTTCGGAAGCAATTATGGCCTTATTACAAATTAGTGAGCCCGGTTTAAGTGCCGCACCGCACCAGCGTCGTCTGGCGGTAGGTATCGATCTTGGCACCACCAATTCCCTCGTGGCGACCGTGCGCAGCGGCCAGGCGGAAACGCTGGCTGACGAGCAGGGCCGCCATCTGCTGCCTTCCGTGGTCCACTACCAGCAGCAGGGTCACGCGGTTGGGTTTGATGCCCGCGCTAACGCCTCTCGCGATCCGGCGAACACCATCAGCTCTGTTAAGCGCATGATGGGCCGCTCGCTGGCCGATATCCAGACCCGCTACCCGCACCTGCCGTATCAGCTGCAGGCCAGTGAAAACGGCCTGCCGATGATTGCCACGGCTGCCGGTCTGCTGAACCCGATTCGCGTTTCCGCGGACATCCTCAAGGCGCTGGCGGCGCGCGCTACGGCGACGCTCGGCGCCGATCTGGACGGGGTTGTGATCACCGTTCCGGCCTATTTTGACGACGCACAGCGTCAGGGCACCAAAGACGCCGCGCGTCTGGCGGGCCTGCACGTGCTGCGCCTGCTGAACGAACCGACGGCGGCGGCGATTGCCTACGGCCTCGACTCCGGTCAGGAAGGGGTAATTGCAGTCTACGACCTCGGCGGCGGCACCTTTGATATCTCCATTCTGCGCCTGAGCCGCGGCGTGTTCGAAGTGCTGGCGACCGGCGGGGACTCCGCGCTGGGCGGCGATGACTTCGACCATCTGCTGGCCGATTACATCCGCGAGCAGGCGGGCATCAGCGATCGCAGCGATGCGCGCGTACAGCGTGAGCTGCTGGACGCTGCCGTTGAGGCAAAAATCGCGCTGAGCGATGCGCAGTCCGTCAGCATTAACGTCGCGGGCTGGCAGGGTGACATCACCCGCGCCCGGTTCGATGAACTTATTGCCCCGCTGGTGAAACGCACGCTGATGGCCTGCCGTCGCGCATTGAAGGATGCGGGCGTTGAAGCCAGCGAGGTGCTGGAAGTGGTCATGGTGGGTGGCTCAACGCGCGTGCCGCTGGTGCGCGAACGCGTGGGCGAATTCTTTGGCCGCACGCCGCTGACCTCCATCGACCCGGATAAAGTCGTTGCCGTTGGCGCGGCCATCCAGGCCGATATTCTGGTGGGCAACAAGCCGGACAGCGAAATGCTGCTGCTGGACGTCATCCCGCTGTCGCTTGGTTTAGAAACCATGGGCGGCCTGGTGGAGAAGGTTATCCCGCGCAACACGACCATTCCGGTGGCGCGCGCGCAGGAGTTCACCACCTTCAAAGACGGCCAGACCGCGATGTCCATTCACGTGATGCAGGGCGAACGCGAACTGGTGCAGGACTGCCGCTCCCTGGCGCGCTTTGCGCTGCGCGGCATTCCGGCGCTGCCCGCGGGCGGGGCGCATATTCGCGTCACCTTCCAGGTGGATGCGGACGGTCTGCTGAGCGTGACGGCGATGGAAAAATCCACCGGCGTCGAATCGTCCATTCAGGTGAAGCCGTCCTACGGCCTGACCGATGGCGAAATCGCCTCCATGATTCAGGACTCAATGAGCTACGCCGAGCAGGATGTGAAGGCGCGTATGCTGGCCGAACAAAAAGTTGAAGCCGCACGCGTGCTGGAAAGCCTGAACGGCGCGCTCGCTGCCGATGCCGCGCTGTTAAGCGCCGCCGAGCGCCAGGTGATTGACGAGGCTGCCGCGCGCTTAAGCGCAGTAGCAGAAGGCAATGATGCTGACGCAATAGAAGAAGCCATTAAAAACGTTGATAAACAAACCCAGGACTTCGCTGCTCGCCGCATGGACAAATCTGTCCGCGTCGCGCTGAAAGGCCAGTCCGTGGACGAGGTTTAATATGCCAAAGATTGTTATTTTGCCTCATGCGGACCTCTGTCCGGATGGCGCTGTTCTGGAAGCGAAGACCGGTGAAACCATTCTCGACGTTGCCCTGCGTAACGGTATCGAAGTGGAACACGCCTGTGAAAAATCCTGTGCCTGCACAACGTGCCACTGCATCGTGCGTGAAGGTTTCGACTCGCTCGCCGAGAGTACCGAAGACGAAGACGACATGCTGGATAAAGCATGGGGCCTGGAGCCGGACAGCCGCTTAAGCTGCCAGGCCGCGGTGACCGATGAAGATCTGGTCGTGGAGTTCCCACGCTATACTATCAACCACGCACGCGAGCATTGATATGGGACTGAAGTGGACCGACAGCCGCGAGATCGGCGAAGCGCTGTACGACGCGAACCCGGATCTCGATCCGAAGACCGTGCGATTCACCGATATGCATCAGTGGATCTGCGATCTGGAAGATTTTGACGACGATCCAAACGCATCCAATGAAAAAATTCTGGAGGCGATTCTGTTAGTCTGGTTAGATGAAGCAGAGTAAATCACTTAACGGGCTGCCTTCTGGCGGCCCGTTTGCTAATAAGGATAAATAAAATGACCGAAGCGATGAAGATTACGCTCACCACGCAGCCAGCCGACGCGCGCTGGGGCGAGAAAGCCACCTGGAGCATCAATAACGACGGTATTACCCTGCACCTTACCGGCAAAGATGATTTAGGGCTGATCCAGCGCGCCGCGCGTAAAATTGACGGCCTGGGCATTAAGCATGTGTCTCTGGAAGGTGAAGGCTGGGACACCGACCGCAGCTGGGCGTTCTGGGCCGGTTACAAAGGCCCGAAAGGGGCCCGCAAAGTTGAGTGGGCCAGCCTCGACGAAGCCGGGCAGAAAGAGCTTGAAAGCCGCCTGCAAATCATCGACTGGGTACGCGATACCATCAACGCCCCGGCGGAAGAGTTAGGCCCGGAGCAGCTGGCGCAGCGCGCCGTTGACCTGCTGTCCGGCGTGGCGGGGGACAGCATGTCCTACCGCATCACCAGAGGTGAAGATCTGCGCGAGCAGAACTATATGGGCATCCACACCGTGGGCCGCGGTTCTGAGCGTCCTCCTGTGCTGCTGGCGCTGGACTACAACCCAACCGGCGATAAAGCCGCTCCGGTATTTGCCTGCCTGGTCGGTAAAGGCATCACCTTCGACACCGGCGGCTACAGCCTGAAGCAGAGCGCGTTCATGGACTCCATGAAGTCAGATATGGGCGGCGCGGCGACCATTACCGGCGCGCTGGCGTTCGCCATCACCCGCGGTCTGAAAAAGCGCGTGAAGCTGTACCTGTGCTGCGCAGACAACATGGTAAGCGGTAACGCCTTCAAGCTGGGCGACATCATTCGCTACCGCAACGGTAAAAACGTCGAAGTGATGAACACCGACGCAGAAGGCCGCCTGGTGCTGGCCGATGGCCTGATCGACGCGTCAGCCCAGAAGCCGGAGCTCATTATCGACATGGCAACCCTGACCGGTGCGGCGAAAACCGCCCTGGGAAACGACTATCACGCGCTGTTCAGCTTCGACGACAGGCTGGCCGCGCGCCTGCTGGCAAGCGCCGCGGCGGAAAACGAGCCGTTCTGGCGCCTGCCGCTGGCCGAGTTCCACCGCAGCCAGCTGCCGTCTAACTTTGCCGAGCTGAACAACACCGCAAGCGCGGCGTACCCGGCGGGGGCAAGCACCGCAGCAGGCTTCCTGTCCCACTTCGTCGAGAACTATCAGGAAGGCTGGCTGCACATTGACTGCTCCGCAACGTACCGTAAGGCGGCGGTTGAGCAGTGGTCCGCGGGCGCGACCGGTCTGGGCGTGCGTACCGTGGCGAACCTGCTGACGGCTGAGTAATTATTGGCCCCTCACCCCGGCCCTCTCCCCAAAGGGGAGAGGGTGTTCAAATTCCCTCTCCCCTTTGGGGAGAGGGTTAGGGTGAGGGGAAAATGCATTATCTGGAACTGTTATGTCCGAAACCAAAAATGAATTAGAAACTCTGCTGGAGCAGGCGGCTACCGAGCCCGCCCACCGTCCGGCATTTTTCCGCACGCTGCTGGAATCCACCGTCTGGGTGCCGGGCACGGCGGCGGAAGGTGAGCAGGTTGTCGAAGACAGCGCGCTGGATCTGCTCCACTGGGAGAAAGACGACGGCACTTCGGTGATCCCGTTCTTTACCTCGCTGGAAGCGTTACAGGAAGCGGTCGAAGAGGAACAGGCGTTCGTGGTGATGCCGGTGCGCACGCTGTTCGAAATGACGCTGGGGCAGACGCTGTTCCTTAACGCGAAGCTGCCGACAGGAAAAGAGTTCACCCCGCGCGAAATCAGCCATCTGATTGGCGAAGAGGGTAACCCGCTCAGCACCCAGGAGGTGCTGGAAGGGGGCGAAACGCTGCTGCTCTCTGAAGTGGCCGAACCGCCCGCGCAGATGATTGACTCCCTCACCACGCTGTTTAAAACCATCAAGCCCGTAAAGCGCGCGTTTCTCTGCTCCATCAAAGAGCAGGCTGACGAACAGCCGGTGCTGCTGATTGGTATTGAAGCGGACGGGGATATCGACGACATCATTCAGGCGGCGGGAAGCGTTGCTACCGACACGCTGCCGGGCGATGAGCCCATTGATATCTGTCAGGTCAAGAAAGGTGAGAAGGGCATCAGCCACTTTATTACCGAGCACATTACCCCGTTCTACGAGCGTCGCTGGGGGGGGGCTTCCTGCGCGATCTCAAAACCAACCGCATTATCTGATTACAGCGGGGTGAGTTTCACCCCGTTGCTTCCAGCAGCAGTAAATCCATCAGCAGGACCAGATTCGACTCAAACGACGTCACGCCTGCGGCTTCGGCAGCGAAGTGTACCGCCTCGTCATACAGCGCGAAATGCAGATCCGCCATGCCCGCCAGCGTATTGGCGGAGGCACGGGTAAAGGCGACGACCGTCATACCCACGTTTTTGGCGATCCGCGCCTTATCCAGCACCTGCTCCGTTTCACCGCTGCGGGAGACGGCAATAAATACCTGATAGCGTGCGGCGTTGCTGAGGAAAATATTCCGGCTGTCCCCCGGCCCGGAGATAAACGCCGTTTTACCCAGCACCTGCAGTTTCTTGGTCAGGTGCTCGGCAAAAAGATAGGAAAACCCGGCGCCGTAGAGAAAAAAGCTCTCTTTCTGGCGCAGCAGGCTGGAAAACTGCTGGCGTTTCTTCTGCGTAACCCACTGAAAGGTTTGCTGATAGTTGGCAATAAACTGATTAAAAAGCGCCGGTAATTCTGCATGCTGCTCGGGCTGCACGGCGATATGCGGCGTGTCTGTAAGCAGCTGCTTGCAGTGCCAGATAAACTCGCTGAAGCCGCTGAATCCCAGCTTCTGGCACAGCCGCATAATGGTCGCGGTGGAGACAAACGTCGCCTGCGCCAGCTCGCGCACCGTGATGTTGCCCACCAGCAGCGGATGCTCCGTGAGGTGGGCGAGAACGCGATACTCCGCGCGGGTCAGGGACGCCCCGCGCGTTAACAGCGTGGCCAGGCGGTTATCCATTATTTCGCCGGTTCAACCGGCAGATCGTCTCGCGCACCCCATTCGCTCCAGGCGCCGTCGTACAGCGTGACGTCATTCACGCCCAGAGTCGCCAGCGCAAGGATCGCCACGCAGGCCGTCACGCCGGAACCGCAGCTGGCGATGATCGGACGATGCAAATCAACACCCGCACGGTCAAAAATTGCCTTTAGCTCGTCGGTGGTTTTCAGCTCCCCCTCGAACACCAGATCGCCCCACGGCACGTTCAGCGCGCCCGGAATATGTCCACGCTTCAGGCCCGGACGCGGTTCATCCGTTTCGGCGTTAAAACGTGGCGCAGGGCGGGCGTCGACGATTTGCGCTGTTCTTTCGTGGCTAACAACCAGAACGTCAGTCAGTCGCTTCACCACCTGCGCGTCAAACGTCGCGTCGAAATCGCCTTCCGGCAGCGTCACGTCACCCTGCTGGAGCGGCAGCGCATCGCGCTTCCAGCCCGCAAGGCCGCCTGCCAGAATCGAAACGTTTTCCACGCCGAAAGTTTTCAGCATCCACCACGCGCGCGGTGCCGAGAAGAGGTTACCTTCATCGTAAACAACAAGGTGTTTATCTTTGCTGACGCCAAGTTCGCGCATCGCGACGGAAAACGCTTCCGGGCGTGGCAACATGTGCGGCAGGTGAGAGGTGTGATCGGAAAGGGCTTCGATATCAAAAAATACCGCGCCGGGCAGATGTCCGGCACGGTATTCACCGGGAACGTCACGATGCTCCTGGCCCGGAGGAGCCATGCGCGCGTCAATAATCTGGACTTCCGGATCGTCGCCGTGCTCAATCAGCCAGTCGGCGGCGACAAAATATGAGGTGGACATGGGTTGCCTCCATTCTTTTCCGTAAAAAAGGATTGTCGGTGTTTTTTCTGACACCGACAAGCAAACCGCGTTCAACTCGCGAGCAAGCCCCTATTTTTTCACCGTTTCGCCGTCCTGCCAGGCTTTTTGCAGCGCAGGCCAGTAGTCGCGGTTGGCTTCAATCATGTCATCCAGAATCGCTTTCGCGTGCGCCATGGTCGGCACGGTACGGTTCAGGGTGAACGCCTGCAGCGCTTTCTCATAGCTGCCTTCGATGGTTGCCTCCACCAGCAGCTGTTCAGACGCGAGCTGCTGTTGCAGGAGGGTCTGATGGAACAGCGGCACCTGGCCCACGCGGACGGGCTCCGGTCCTTCGGAGGTGATATAGGCGGGCACTTCCACTACCGCGTCGTACGGCAGATTGGTTATCGCGCCGCGGTTTTCCACCATTACCAGATGGCGGCTCCGCAGGTTAAAGGCCAGCGAGCAGGCGACATCGACGATAAACTCACCGTGGACGCCTACGTGGAAGGCATCCGGTAAAATCCCGGTGCGCTTGTACTCTTCCGCGGCGGCGAAAAGTTTTTTCTCACGCCCGTTCATCACTTCGTTAGCGCGGGTGTACTCCGGATCCTGATGTTCCACAATCTGGTTCGGCATCAGGTAGTACTGCAAATACGGGTTCGGCAGGTACTCCGGGAAGTTATCCATAATCGGCTTGATGTTGCGCCAGGTTTTCACCCACGACGGATCAGAATGCTGCGGATCCGTTTTGGCGGCATCTTCCGTCAGCAGGCCAAACTTCGCGATATGCTTACGCAGCTCCGGCAGCCTGTCTACGCCGTCCACCAGCACGCGGGTAAACCAGCCGAAGTGATTCAGACCAAAGTAGTCCACCTCCAGCTTGCGGCGATCCACGCCCAGAATGGCGCCCATATTACGCATCGCGGCAACCGGCATATCGCAGATGTTCAGCACGCGCGCATTCGGGCGCAGACGACGTACGCCTTCAGCGACGATAGCCGCCGGGTTGGAGTAGTTAACGATCCACGCTTTCTCATGCGCGTAGCGATCCACCAGATCGATAAGCTCCACCATCGGCAGGATCGTACGCAGCCCGTACGCCAGCCCGCCGGGGCCGCAGGTTTCCTGGCCAACCACGCCGTGACGCAGCGGGATCTTCTCATCCTGCTCCCGCATCCTGTACTGACCAACGCGCATCTGGGCAAACACAAAATGCGCGCCGCTGAAGGCCACTTCCGGGTCGCTGGTGACGGTGAATTTGATGCTCTGGCTGTGGTCGCGAATAACCTTTTCCACCACCGGCGCAATAGTGTCCTGACGCGCCTCGTCGATATCATAAAGGCGAATCTCCGCCAGCGGGAAATCCTGCAGGCGCACCATCAGGCTTTTCACAATACCCGGCGTATAGGTGCTGCCGCCGCCGGCAATGGACAGAATGAATGGGAGTGTAAACATCTTTAGCTCCTTTCAGAGAAACGTCTCAACGGCTTCTCGCATTTTTTTGACATGCAGCCCGTAGACCACCTGAACGTTGTTGCCTTGTTTGATAACCCCTTTCGCGCCGGTCGCTTTCAGGCGCGGTTCGTCGATGATGGCGACGTCCTTCACCGTGACGCGTAAGCGGGTGTAGCAGTTATCAACGACTTCAATATTTTCCCGGCCGCCCAGGCCTACCACGATGGATTCGCCCAGCCCGTCATTATTCCCCTTCGCCTGGTACTCCTGCTTGCTGTAAAGGCGCGTCTCCTGCTCCTCATCTTCACGGCCCGGCGTTTTCATGCTGAAGCGCAGGATCAGGAAGCGGAACACCACGAAGTAAAGGGCGAACATAATCAGTCCGACCACGATGTACATCGGCCAGTTGGACTTCTCCGTGCCCAGCGGCAGGTTGTAGAGAATGAAGTCGATAACCCCGTTGGCACCGATGGCGTGAACGCCGAACAGGGAGAACAGCATCATGCCGATGCCGGTCAGCACCGCATGCACCACGAACAGCAGCGGGGCGACAAACAGGAAGGAGAACTCAATCGGCTCGGTGACGCCCACCAGCAGCGAGGTTAGCGCCGCCGGGATCAGAATGGCTTTCGCAATGGCTTTACGCTCCGGCTTTGCGGTCATGTACATCGCCAGCGCGGCGGCAGGCAGGCCGAACATTTTGCTGATGCCGCGCGCGTCCCACACGACCGTGCTGCTCAATTGCTTCACGTCCGGGCAGGCCATCTCGGCGAAGTAAATGTTGCGCGCGCCCTGGTAAACCGTGCCGCACACCTCCTGCGTACCGCCCAGTTCGGTATAGAGGAACGGGGTGTAGACCAGATGATGCAGGCCCGTCGGCACCAGGATGCGCTCAAGGAAGCCGTAGATCGCCACGCCGAACGGACCGGAGCCTTTGATCGCCAGCGCCAGCGCGCTAATGCCGTGCTGAGCGTACGGCCACAGCTCGCTCATCACCACGCCGAGCAGCATTGAGACGGGCAGCATCACAATGGCAACAAAGCAGTGGCCGGAATAGATCGCCATCGCGCCGTTAAACTGCACGCCGGAGTATTTGTTGTACAGATAACCGGAGAGCGCCCCGGTCAGGATCCCGGCGAACACGCCCATCTCCAGTACCTGAACGCCAAGCACCATGCTTTGACCCGCGGCTTTCATCTGGTCAGCTGGAGCCAGTTCACCGTGAAGCTGTAGCGTCACGTTCATGGCGTTGATAAACACCACAAAGGTCACCAGCCCAATCAGCGCCGCGTAGCCTTTGTCCCGCGTGGCCAGGCCAATGGGGATCCCGACGGCAAACACCAGCGCCAGGTTAACCAGCACCGACACGGCAGATTTGGCGATCAGCTGGCCAACATTCTGGATCAGCGGATGGCCGAGAAACGGCAGGTACTCGGCCAGATTACCGTTGCCCAGCACGTTGCCAAAGGCGATAAACAGACCGACGATAGGTAAGATAAGTACCGGTCCGTAAAGTGATTTACCGAAATTTTGTAGGGCGTTCACGGCTCGTTTCATGGCTTTCTCTCTTATTGAACCGCGCACTCGGCGTGCGTCATGGTCATAAAACTAGCAGGCCCGGAAGGATCTTATCCAGCTATCTTCTTGTTTTAAAAACAAATGACGTGAAAGGTAACATGTTACGTTAAGGGCTGTGATCGTGGTTCCAACACCGTATGGCAGGGTGATGTCATTCTGCGAGGCGCTTTCCACAATACTAAATTGGACTTTTTGTATTAACGAAACTTGCGGATAATACTTATCCGGACGACGACCAACAGGCCTCACAGGCCAGGGACTAAGGATGAAACCGTTTCGCTTAGCCGCGATCTCTCTCGCGCTGCTCACCACGTTTACGCTTGTCGGCTGCGATAACAGCGACGACAAAACACAGGCTGCTGCGCCCGCAGCGTCAACCGCTTCAGAAAAGAAAGCACCGGAAAAACCGGACCCGAAAACGCTGGCTGCGCTGGCTGCACAGAGCCAGGGTAAGGCGCTGACGCTGCTGGATGCCTCAGAGGTACAGCTAGACGGCGCTGCGACGCTGGTGCTGACCTTTTCGGTGCCGCTTAAGCCGGATCAGGACTTCGCCAAAACCGTGCACGTGGTGGATAAGAAAAGCGGCAAGGTGGACGGCGCCTGGGAGCTGGCGCCCAATCTGAAAGAGCTGCGCCTGCGCCACCTGGAGCCAAATCGTAACCTGGTCGTCACCGTCGAACGTGGTCTTGAGGCGCTGAACAGCGCGACGTTTGGCATTGATTATGAAAAAGCCATCACCACCCGGGATGTTGAACCGACGGTCGGATTTGCCAGCCGCGGTTCGCTGCTGCCGGGCAGCGTGGTGGAAGGACTGCCGGTGATGGCGCTTAACGTTAACAGCGTGGACGTGAACTTCTACCGCATTAAGCCGGAGTCGCTGGCCTCGTTTGTCAGCCAGTGGGAGTACCGTAACTCACTGACCAACTGGGAGTCCGACACGCTGCTGAAGATGGCGGAACTGGTCTATACCGGCCGCTTTGACCTCAACCCGGCGCGCAACACCCGCGAGAAACTGCTGCTGCCGCTGAAGGATATTAAGCCGCTCCAGCAGTCGGGCGTTTATATAGCCGTCATGAATCAGGCCGGGCACTACAACTACAGCAATGCCGCGACGCTTTTCACCTTAAGTGACATTGGGCTCTCCGCTCACCGCTATCATAACCGCCTGGACATCTTCACCCAGAGCCTGGAAAACGGTGCGGCGCAGTCAGGCGTTACCCTTACCCTTCTGAACGATAAAGGCCAGACCCTGGCCGAGGCGAACAGCGACGCGGACGGTCATGCGAAGCTGGAGACGGATAAAGAAGCCGCGCTGATCCTCGCCAGCAAAGACGGGCAGACCACGCTGCTCGATCTCAAACTTCCGGCGCTCGACCTGGCGGAGTTTGATATCGCCGGCAAGCCGGGTTATAGCAAACAATTCTTTATGTTTGGCCCGCGCGATCTCTATCGTCCGGGTGAAACGGTGCTCCTCAACGGCCTGCTGCGCGACAGCGACGGAAAACCGCTTCCCGATCAGCCTGTGAAGCTTGACGTATTGCGCCCGGACGGTCAGGTGGCGCGCACGGTTGTTGTGCAGCCCGAGAACGGTCTTTACCGCTTCAACTACCCGCTTGATAGCGGCGCGCAGACAGGCATGTGGCATGTTCGCGCGAATACGGGAGACAACCAGCAGCGCATGTGGGATTTCCACGTTGAAGATTTCATGCCTGAACGCATGGCGCTGAATCTGACGGGGCAAAAAACACCGGTTTCTCCACGGGATGACGTGGACTTTAACGTAGTGGGTTATTACCTGTATGGCGCACCGGCTAACGGCAACGCTCTGCAAGGCCAGCTTTTCCTGCGCCCGCTGCGTGAGGCGGTGACTGCGCTGCCGGGCTTCCAGTTCGGTGATATTGCGGAAGAGAACCTGAGCCGTAGCCTGGATGAAGTGCAGCTTACGCTTGATGAGCAGGGGCGCGGACAGGTGACCACTGAAAGCCAGTGGAAAGAGGTGCACTCGCCGCTGCAGCTGATTTTGCAGGCTAGCCTGCTTGAGTCGGGCGGCCGCCCGGTGACGCGTCGCGCCGAGCAGGCTATCTGGCCGGCGGCCACGCTACCGGGGATTCGTCCTGAGTTCGCCAGTAAGGCCGTTTACGATTACCGTACCGATACCACCGTCAACCAGCCGATTGTCGATGAAAACGGCAACGCCAGCTTTGACATCGTTTATGCCGATGTCGGCGGGGCGAAAAAAGCGGTGTCCGGTTTGCAGGTGCGCCTGATCCGCGAGCGCCGGGACTATTTCTGGAACTGGTCAGAGAGTGAGGGCTGGCAGTCGCAGTTTGACCAGAAAGATCTTGTTGAGGGCGAGCAGGAACTTAACCTCAAGGCTGATGAAACCGGCAAAGTCACTTTCCCGGTGGAGTGGGGCTCATACCGTCTGGAAGTGAAAGCGCCTGATGACATGGTCAGCAGCGTGCGCTTCTGGGCAGGCTACAGCTGGCAGGATAACAGCGACGGCACGGGGGCGGCGCGCCCTGATCGCGTGACGATGAAGCTTGATAAGCCAGCTTATCAGCCTGGCGATACCATCAACCTGCATATTGCCGCACCGGCTGCGGGCAAAGGCTATGCCATGATTGAATCCAGCGAAGGGCCGCTGTGGTGGAAAGAGATCGACGTCCCGGCAAACGGTCTGGATCTCTCCATTCCGGTGGATAAGGCCTGGAAGCGCCACGATCTCTACCTCAGCACGCTGGTGGTACGTCCCGGCGATAAATCCAAATCCGCCACACCAAAGCGCGCGGTCGGGCTGCTGCATCTGCCAATGGGTGACGAAAATCGCCGCCTGAACATTACGCTTGATAATCCGCAGAAAATGCGTCCTAACCAGACGCTTTCTGTGAAAGTGAAAGCCAGCGTGAAGGAGGGCGCGGTACCACAGAAGGTGAACGTGCTGGTTTCGGCTGTTGATAGCGGCGTGCTGAACATTACCGACTACGTTACGCCGGATCCGTGGGAAGCCTTCTTCGGTCAGAAGCGTTATGGCGCGGATATTTATGATATCTACGGCCAGGTCATTGAAGGCCAGGGGCGCATGGCCGCACTGCGCTTCGGCGGTGACGGCGATGAGCTGAAGCGTGGCGGTAAGCCACCGGTTAATCACGTCACTATTATTGCCCAGCAGGCGCAGCCGGTTACGCTGGATGCTAACGGTGAAGGCACCGTTACGTTGCCGATTGGAGATTTTAACGGCGAGCTGCGTCTGATGGCGCAGGCGTGGACGGAAGACGATTTCGGCAGCAGCGAGAGCAAGATCGTTGTAGCCGCGCCGGTCATTACCGAACTTAACACGCCGCGTTTCCTGGCAAGCGGTGACACCTCCCGCCTGACGCTGGACCTGACTAACCTCACCGATCGGCCGCAAACGCTGAACGTCACGCTAACCTCAACCGGCAAGCTGTCGCTGGAAGGCGCTCAGCCAGCGCCGGTTCAGCTGCCGCCTGGCGCACGCAGCACCCTATTTATTCCGGTGCGGGCGCTGGAAGGATACGGTGATGGCGAAATTACCGCTCAGATTGCCGGACTACAGCTTCCGGGCGAGACGTATATTCCCCAGCAGAAGAGCTGGAAAATTGGCGTGCGCCCCGCATTCCCGGCGCAAACGGTGAATACGGGCACGATGCTCAACCCTGGCGAATCCTGGACTGCCCCAGCGCAGCACATTGCCGGTTTCTCTCCTGCGACGCTACAGGGGCAGTTGCTGCTCAGCGGAAAAGCGCCACTGAACCTGGCGCGCTACATCCGTGAGCTGCAGGCTTATCCGTACGGGTGTCTGGAGCAAACCACCAGCGGCCTCTTCCCGTCGCTATACACCAATTCCGCGCAGCTCAAGGCTCTCGGCATTAAGGGTGATACTGACGACAAGCGCCGTGCGGCTATCGATCTCGGTATCTCCCGCCTGCTGCAAATGCAGCGTGACGACGGGGGGTTTGCGCTCTGGGATAAAAACGGTCCGGAAGAGTACTGGCTGACCGCGTACGTTACTGACTTCCTCGTGCGCGCAGGGGAACAGGGCTATAGCGTTCCTGCCGATGCGGTAAATAAGGCGAATAACCGCCTGCTGCGTTACTTACAGGATCCGGGCATGATGTCTGTCCGCTATAGCGACAACGCTCAGGCCAGTAAGTTTGCCGTACAGGCTTATGCCTCGCTGGTTCTGGCGCGTCAGCAAAAAGCGCCGCTCGGCGCGCTGCGTGAAGTCTGGGAGCGCCACGCTCAGGCTGCTTCCGGGCTGCCGCTGATGCAGCTGGGGATGGCGCTGAAGCTGATGGGGGATGCGCCGCGCAGCCAGCAGGCGCTGGATCTGGCTATCAAAACGCCGCGTACTGACGGCCGAAGCTGGATGGCGGATTACGGTAGCCAGCTTCGCGATAATGCCCTGATGCTCTCCCTTCTGGAAGAGTACAAGCTGCTGCCGGATGCGCAAAATACGCTGCTGAACGCCTTGTCGCAGGAAGCCTTTAGCCAGCGCTGGCTCTCAACCCAGGAAAGCAACGCCCTGTTCATGGCCGGACGTTCGCTGCAAACGCTCTCCGGAGCATGGCAGGCGACCACGAGCCTCTCTGAGCAGGCACAAAGTAGTGACAAACCGCGGGTAGAAAACCTGAACGGCGCCCAGCTTAGCGCGCTGCAGGTTACCAATACCGGCACTACGCCGCTGTGGGTTCGTCTGGACAGTACGGGGTATCCGGAGTATGCGCCTCAGCGATCCTCTAACGTATTGCAGATTGAACGCCACGTTCTGGCGACAGACGGCAGCAGCAAGTCACTCTCTTCCCTGAAGAGTGGTGAGCTGGTGCTGGTGTGGCTTGAAGTGAAGGCCAGCCAGAACGTGCCGGATGCGCTGGTGGTGGATCTGCTCCCGGCAGGTCTGGAACTTGAAAACCAGAATCTGGCGAGCAGCAGCGCCAGCCTCCAGGACAGCGGCAGCGAAGTGCAGAATCTGCTGAATCAGATGCAGCAGTCTGATATCCAGCATATGGAATTCCGCGACGATCGCTTTGTGGCCGCTGTGCCGGTCAATGCAGGTCAGCCGGTTACGCTGGTCTACCTGGCCCGAGCCGTCACGCCGGGAACCTACCAGGTGCCGGTTCCGATGGTGGAATCCATGTACGTTCCGCAGTGGCGGGCAACAGGGGCGGCCAGTGGCCCGCTGATTGTTGTTCCTTAAGATGCTGCCAGAACGACTGTTACGCTCCCGCTGGCTATGGCTGGCGGGAGCGCTTTTCGTTTCAGTGGCGCTGATTGTCGCTGCCGACCGCCTGTGGCCGCTGCCTCTGAAAGAGGTTAACCCCTCGCGCGTGGTTGTGGATGAGCAGGGCGTACCGCTGTGGCGTTTTGCCGACAGTGAGGGCATCTGGCGTTATCCGGTTACCATTGAGGAGGTTTCACCGCGCTATCTCGAGGCCCTGATCCAGTATGAAGACCGCTGGTTCTGGGAGCACCCGGGCGTCAATCCGCTCTCTGTACTGCGCGCTGCCTGGCAGGATCTTACCTCCGGGAGAGTCGTTTCTGGCGGAAGCACGCTTACCATGCAGGTGGCGCGCCTTCTGGATCCGCACCCGCGCACTTTTGGCGGAAAAATTCGTCAGCTGTGGCGGGCAATGCAGCTGGAGTGGCATCTCTCCAAGCGTGAAATTCTCACGCTGTATCTCAACCGGGCCCCGTTTGGCGGCACCCTGCAGGGAGTGGGGGCAGCAAGCTGGACCTACCTTGGAAAGCCGCCATCACGGCTGAGCTATTCCGACGCGGCGCTGCTGGCGGTGCTGCCGCAGGCACCAAGCCGCCTGCGCCCGGACCGCTGGCCGGAACGCGCGGAGGCGGCGCGTAACAAAGTCCTCGACCGCATGATGGCTCAGGGCGTCTGGTCAGAAAAGCAGGTGAAAGAGTCCCGGGAAGAACCGGTGTGGCTGGCTCCCCGCCAGATGCCGCAGCTGGCACCGCTCTTTTCGCGCATGATGCTCGGTAAAAGCCGCGAGACAAAAATAGCCACCACGCTTGATGCCACGCTGCAGCGACAGCTTGAAGAGCTGGCGATGAACTGGAAGTCTCGCCTGCCTGCCCGCAGTTCGCTGGCAATGATCGTGGTAGATCACACGGATATGAAAGTGCGCGGCTGGGTCGGCTCGGTGGATATCAACGATGACAGCCGTTTTAGCCACGTGGATATGGTCAATGCAATTCGATCCCCGGGATCGGTTCTCAAGCCCTTCGTCTACGCCATGGCGCTGGACGATGGGCTGATCCATCCCGCCTCCTTGCTTCAGGATGTGCCAAGAAAAACCGGGGATTATCGCCCCGGCAACTTTGACAGCGGCTTTCATGGGCCGGTCAGCATGAGTGAAGCCCTCGTACGCTCCCTCAATCTGCCTGCGGTGCAGGTGCTGGAGGCGTACGGCCCTAAACGTTTTGCCGGGATGCTGAGCAATGCGGGGTTACCGCTGATTCTCCCGGCGGGCGCGCAGCCCAACCTCTCCCTGATTCTGGGGGGCGCAGGCGCACGTCTGGCTGATATAGCCGCCGCGTATAGCGCTTTTGCAAGGCAGGGTAAGGCCGGTCGGTTGCGTTTACAGCCGGGCGATCCGCTAGTTGAACGTCCGCTGTTGTCGCAGGGCGCTGCGTGGATTATTCGTCGCATTCTCGCCGGTGAAGCCCAGCCCCTGCCGGACAGCGCGCTGCCGCAGGTTGCGCCGCTGGCGTGGAAAACCGGCACCAGCTACGGCTACCGGGATGCCTGGGCCATTGGGCTTAACGCCCGGTATGTCATTGGTATCTGGACCGGACGCCCGGACGGCACGCCCGTCGCGGGGCAGTTTGGTTTCGCCAGCGCGGTTCCGCTACTGAATCAGGTGAATAACCTGCTTCAGTCTCGTTCGACGGTGGATGAGGCTCGTCTGCCGCGCGATCCGCGTCCTGCCAGCGTGGGGCGGGGTGTGATTTGCTGGCCGGGCGGCCAGTCGCTGCCGGAAGGGAGCGAAAACTGTCGGCGTCGTCTGTCAACCTGGCTGCTTGAGGGCAGTGAACCGCCTACGCTGCTATTGCCGGAGCAGGAGGGAATTCGCGGGATCCGTTTCCCGGTCTGGCTGAATAAAGACGGTCAACGCGTTGCGGCGGATTGCCCGGATGCGACAGAAAAAGTGCTGGATGTCTGGCCGTTGCCGCTGGAGCCCTGGCTGCCCGTTGCCGAAAGACGTGCCGCTCGTCTTCCTGCCCGTTCAACGGTTTGCCCGCCGCTGGATAATCATAATTCGGCACCGCTGATGTTATCAGGCGTCAGAGAAGGAGCGGTAATTAAGCGCCTTCCGGGCGAGAAAAATATGACGCTCTTCGTTTCAACCAGCGGTGGCGAAGGGCAGCGCTGGTGGTTTTTAAACGGTGAACCGCTGGAGGGACGGCAGAGGAATTATTCATTGCAATTATATTTGCCGGGTAATTATCAATTAATTGTAATGGATGAAACAGGGCAAACGGCGACGGTGAATTTTGAATTAGATCGTTAAGCGTTACCCCTGAAGGGTTAGCTTGATAATTATCAATATTCATTCCTGAAAAAAAACGAGAATGCGTTTTTATTTTAAGGAATGAGCAATGAAAAAAAATAAAAATCCGGGAGAGGGGCTTATTCCAGCCTTATCCCGACGTCACTTTATTCAGGCAGGATCGGCGCTGGCCGCCCTGCCGTTTGTCGCCACAACCGGCAAAGCACGTGCCCAGGGCCCGGCAAAGACCAGCGCCACGCCTGAAGAGAAAGTCGTGCAAACCTGTAGTACGTTTGACTGCGGCGGCAAGTGTGATATTCGTGCGCACGTTAGTGAAGGCGTTGTCACGCGAATTTCCACCCGCCCGGATGATGCCCTTGATCCGCAGATGCCGGTTATGCGCGCCTGCGTTCGCGGTCGCGCTTATCGGAAATTCGTTTATCACCCGGATCGGCTTAAATATCCCATGAAACGCGTAGGTAAACGTGGCGAAGGAAAATTCGAGCGTATTACCTGGGATGAAGCCACCACGCTTATTGCGGATCGGTTAAAAACCATTACGCAAAAATACGGCCCCGCCTCGCGCTATGTGCATGTGGGCACCGCAGTTTCCGGCGGCACGTTTTCTGGCGATAAGATGGTTCGTCGCCTGCTTAACCTAACCGGCGGTTATCTCGAAAGCTATCACTCGGTCAGCATGGGCAACACGGCGGCGGCAACGCCGTATACCTATGGCACTGCCGCCAGCGGCAGCTCGCTGGACACGCTGCAGGACACCAGGCTGGTCATCCTCTGGGGGCACAACCCGACAGAGACGATCTTTGGCCACAGTAACCACTATTTCCAGAAGATGAAGCAAAACGGCACCCGCTTTATCGTTGTCGATCCGCGCTATTCGGACACGGTTTCCTCCCTTGCCGATCAATGGATCCCGCTGCTTCCTGCAACCGATAACGCCCTGATGGACGCCATGATGTACGTGATCGTCACGGAGAACCTGCACGATCGCGATTTCCTTCAGCGCTATACCCTGGGCTTTGACGAAGACGCCATGCCAGAGGGCGTTCCGGCGAATGAATCCCTGATGGCTTACCTTAGCGGTGCAAAAGATGGCGTGGCGAAAACGCCTGAGTGGGCAGAGAAAATCACCCACGTGCCGGCGCAGACCATTCGTCAGCTGGCGCGCGACTACGCAACCACCAAGCCCGCCGCGCTGATCCAGGGCTGGGGGCCGCAGCGCCATAACTGCGGCGAACGCACCGCGCGCGGCTCGACGATACTGGCAACGCTGACGGGCAACGTCGGGGTGAAAGGCGGCTGGGCGGCTGGCTATGGCGGCTGCGCAAACCGGAAATTTGCGGCAGGTCCAGAGATGCCGGATAACCCGGTAAAAGCCAAAATATCGGTAATGAACTGGGTGCAGGCCGCCGATGATGCTTCCCAAGTAACGGCAGAAGTCGGCCTGAAGGATGTGGATAAGCTCGACAGCAATATCCGCATCCTGTTCTCGCTGGCGGGCAACTATCTGGCTAACCAGAACCCGGATCTTCATCAGGCGGTCCGCGTGCTGGAAGATGAGTCAAAAATTGAATTTATCGTCGCAAGCGATCTGTTTATGACGCCGAGCGCCAGATATGCCGATCTTCTCCTGCCGGAAACCAGCTTTATGGAGCGCTGGAATATCGGTGAAACCTGGGGCACGGCAAGCTATCTGATCCTGTCTGAGAAGCTGATTGAACCTGAGTTTGAGCGCCGCTCAGATTACGACTGGCTGCGGGAAGTCGCTGCTAAGCTTGGCGTCGAACCCGCATTCAGCGAAGGCCGTGACGAAAAAGCGTGGATTGAACACATCTGGGAGCAGACGCGGCTGTCCATGCCGGACGAAAACCTGCCGGACTTCGCGACGCTACAGAAAACGCGTCAGCATCTCTTCAAAAGCGCGCCGTTCGTTGCCTTTGAGGACAACATCCGCGATCCGCAAAATCATCCGTTCCCGACGCCTTCCGGAAAAATTGAGATCTTCTCGAAGCGCCTGTACGACATGCATCACCCGGAAATTCCGGCGCTGTCGCACTACGTTCCCGCCCATGAGGGCCCGGAAGACGCGCTGGCGAAAACCTTCCCGCTCCAGCTGATCACCTGGAAAGGGAAAAACCGCGCCAACTCTACCCAGTACGCCAACCCGTGGCTGATTGAAGTCCAGCAGCAAAAGCTGTGGATTAGCCCGCAGGATGCGCAAAAGCGCGGTATTGCGCAGGGAGACACCGTGCGCATTCACAACGCGCGCGGCATTTGTGAGGTCCCGGCGGAGGTCACGCCGCGCATTATTCCCGGCGTTGTTGCCATGCAGGCAGGCGCCTGGTGGCAGCCGGACGAGCGGGGCATTGATAAAGGCGGCTGCGCGAACGTGCTCAGTTCAGCCCGTATTACCGCACTTGCGAAAGGAAATTCCCATCAAACCATGCTGGTGGAGGTAGCGAAAGCATGAGTCAGTTCAAACACTACGCGCCGGTGAGCGACAAGCAGCTGGGGTTCTTTATCGACTCATCCCGCTGCTCGGGCTGCAAGGCCTGCCAGGTGGCGTGCAAAGATAAAAACAACCTTGAGGTCGGGCGTCGTTTCCGTCGCGTGTACGACGTTAACGGCGGGAATTTCATCCCGACCGGCCAGGGCGGGGTCAGCAATAACGTTTTTGCCTACACGCTTTCTGTCTCCTGCAACCACTGCGCGGATCCCATCTGCACCAAAAACTGCCCGACCACCGCGATGCATAAGCGTCCTGGCGACGGCATCGTGCGTGTCGATACGGACAAGTGCGTCGGCTGCGGATACTGTGCGTGGTCATGCCCCTATGGCGCGCCACAGCTCAACGAGCAGACCGGGCAGATGTCAAAATGCGATTTTTGCGTGGATCTGCAGGCAAAAGGCGAACAGCCTGTCTGCGTGGCAACCTGTCCCCTCGAAGCGATCAAATTCGGGCCGATTGATGAGCTTCGGGCGAAATACGGTGCGGTCTGTGACGTGAAGGGCTTGCCTGATTCCTCCATCACAAAACCGAACCTGGTGATCAAAGCACATCAGGGCGCAGAGAAAGAGGGGAAACGTCATGCATGAGTTACCGCTGTTGATTTTTACGCTGTTCCTTCAGGGTTCGGTAGGCGTTACGCTCTGGCTGGCGTTCGGGGGCGCGCATGGTTCGCCGCGTAGCGCGCTGCTGCCTGCTGCCGGGGCGTTCGTGCTGGCCTGCCTGGGGCTGCTCGCCTCGGCGCTGCACATGGGTTATCCGCTGAATGCCCTTAACGCGCTGCGCCACGTATCCAGCTCCTGGCTGAGCCGCGAGATTGTCTTTGCCAGCCTTTATCTTGCGGCGCTTGGTCTTGCGACGCTGCTGATGTTCGCAAAAAAGCCGGGTTGGAAGCCGCTTCTGGCCGTGGCGGGTCTTGTCGGGCTGGTGGATGTCTTCTGCATGGCGCAGATTTATATGCATGCGTCCGTGGTGACCTGGCAGCACATAAACACGCTGGTGCTGTTTATCGGCTCGGTGGGCATTATCGGCTCAGCCTGCATGGCCGCTGGAACGCCTTCCCGGGCGACCCTGCGTGCGGCGGTTGCGATCGTTACGCTGCTGGTGCTTGTGCGTCTGCTGATGCAGCCCGTCTGGCTGGCTGACATTACTGCCGTGGACAACACCGTGGTGACGTTCCCGCACGCTCCGTTACGGATGCTGGAGCAGCTGCGCACGCTGCATCTGCTGAGCTGGTGCGTTTCCGTTGCCGGCATGCTGTGCTTTGCCGCGGGCGGTCTGAAGGCAGCGCGAGGCCCTGTTCTGCTCGGAAGCGCGTTGCTGATTGTGGGTGAACTGATGCTGCGCTTCGTTTTCTTCAGTATTGGCTGATGGGCGGATTAACGCTTATCCCGGCGATGGACGTGACGCACGCGTGCGTTCGTCGCCGCTTTCGCCACGCCTCCTGCCGCGCCTGTGCGGACGCTTGTCCCGCGCAGGCGTTCTTCGTTACGGACGCGGGCGTCCTGATTGATGACAGCCGCTGTATTGAATGCGGCGACTGCCTGTTTGTCTGTCCTGCCGGGGCCATTACCGGCATCATGCCGCGAAAGCGCTTTTTGCGTGGAGATATGCTTGTCGGGCCGTTTACTGAGCGCGCGCCCGGCGTGAATGAGCTGCTGCTCTGGCACGCGCAATACCGCGTTCGTTTTATCAGTATTGAAGCAGAGCGTTACCCTGCATGGCTGCTGGCGCTTGCCCGGCTTAATCTTGCGCTTCGCCGACGCGGTGAGGCGGCGTGGACGTTCAGGCTTATCCCGCACAACGAGGTTAATCTCGCCCGTCGTGCGCTGATGCACGTTCCCCGTGAGGCCGTTCAATCCTGTAGCGTAATGCCCGGCCTGCGCGAGCTGCGAAGGGCTTTTCCCGCGTTTAGCGAGGCAGAGATAACGCTCGATGCCGGAAAGTGCGTGCTGTGTGGGGCATGCTGGCGAAGCTGCCAGGAAAAGGCGATTCGCTTTGAGAACGCCGTGCTGAAGGTGGAGTCCGGGCATTGCACCGGTTGCGGGGGATGTGAAGCGGTTTGCCAGCATGAGGCGATAAATGTGACGCAAGCAGAGGGATCCGCAAATACCGTTGCCAGGCCCGCATATGAGGTGGTTTGCCAGTCGTGCCACCGCCAGTTCTGGTCATTTACGCCTGATGAAAAGCAGTGCCCGCTCTGTTTTCATCATCATTACGGGATGCGAAATCAGGCCTGTTGCTAATCTTCGTCTCATTTTAAAAAAATGTTATGCATAACCATAGGCAATGGCGCTATTGCTCTTTATAATCCGCGCCACACCATACTCAGGTATGCAAAAACAACAGAACATTTTACAGAGGTTATCAATGGCTATTGAACGTACTTTTTCCATCATCAAACCAAACGCGGTGGCAAAAAACGTTATTGGCAGCATCTTCTCTCGCTTTGAATCAGCAGGGTTTAAGATCGTTGGCACCAAAATGCTGCATCTGACCGTTGAACAGGCTCGCGGTTTCTACGCCGAGCACGAAGGTCGCCCATTCTTTGACGGTCTGGTTGAGTTCATGACTTCTGGCCCAATCGTTGTATCCGTACTGGAAGGCGAAAATGCGGTACAGCGTCACCGCGATCTGCTGGGTGCAACCAACCCGGACAACGCGCTGGCAGGCACTCTGCGCGCCGACTACGCTGACAGCTTCACCGAGAACGGCACCCATGGTTCCGACTCTGTTGAATCTGCTGCACGCGAAATCGCGTTCTTCTTCGCAGAAGGCGAAGTGTGCCCTCGCACTCGCTAATAATTTCGTAAATGCCGCGTGCAAACGTGGCATCCCTGCGCCAGACTTTGTACAATGCAACGCCCCGGACGAGCAGACCGCTTACCGGGGCGTTTCTTTTCAACCCACCAAGGGCCACAACGTGTAACAACGAGGCCGGAAAACATTATGTCTGAATTAGTGAATACCTCCGAAGTCGCCATTCCTGCGGTTCCCAATAAAAATGGAAAAATTAACCTGCTGGACCTGAACCGTCAGCAGATGCGCGAGTTCTTTAAAGAGATGGGCGAGAAGCCGTTTCGTGCCGACCAGGTCATGAAATGGATGTACCACTATTGCAGCGACAACTTTGATGATATGACGGACATCAACAAGGTTCTGCGCAATAAGCTCAAAGAAGTCGCGGAAATCCGCGCGCCGGAAGTAGTGGAAGAGCAGCGCTCGTCGGATGGCACCATTAAATGGGCCATTGCGGTTGGCGATCAGCGCGTTGAAACCGTGTATATCCCGGAAGACGATCGCGCCACGCTGTGCGTCTCTTCTCAGGTGGGCTGTGCGCTGGAGTGCAAATTCTGCTCCACGGCGCAGCAGGGCTTTAACCGTAACCTGCGGGTGTCGGAAATTATCGGCCAGGTATGGCGCGCCGCGAAAATCGTGGGCGCGGCAAAAGTGACCGGTACGCGTCCAATCACCAACGTGGTTATGATGGGGATGGGCGAACCGCTGCTGAACCTGACCAACGTGGTGCCGGCGATGGAAATCATGCTCGACGATTTCGGTTTTGGCCTGTCCAAGCGCCGCGTTACGCTCTCTACTTCAGGCGTGGTTCCCGCGCTGGACAAGCTGGGTGACATGATTGACGTCGCGCTGGCCATCTCCCTTCACGCGCCAAACGATGCGATTCGTGACGAAATTGTGCCGATCAACAAAAAGTACAATATCGAAACCTTCCTGGCCGGCGTGCGTCGCTACCTGGAGAAATCCAACGCTAACCAGGGCCGCGTGACCATCGAATACGTGATGCTGGATCATGTTAACGACGGCACCGAGCATGCTCATGAGCTGGCTGAACTGCTGAAAGATACGCCATGTAAGATCAACCTGATCCCATGGAACCCGTTCCCGGGCGCGCCGTATGGCCGCAGCTCGAACAGCCGTATCGATCGTTTTTCCAAGGTGCTGATGGAGTATGGCTTCACCACTATCGTGCGTAAAACCCGTGGTGATGATATTGATGCCGCCTGTGGCCAGCTGGCGGGTGACGTTATTGACCGTACCAAACGTACGCTGCGTAAGCGCATGCAGGGTGAGTCAATCGCGGTTAAAACCGTTTGATTATTATGCAGACACGGCGCGTTTTTTGCGCCGTGAAGCATAAATTTACTGAATAATCAGTCACAATCATCACGATTGATTAATAATTACGGTGCGTTTCATACGACTTTCGGGCAGTATGTAACGACGTAACAACAGTTTAGCGCGAAGGCCTGCCAGCGCTGTCATCTGCGGCCCGACAGTCTTATACTGTTTGTTCAAGGTTAACTGACCTGAAGTTTCGCGGTGCGGGTGGCATTGTGACTCACCGGCACCTGAACCCTTATTTTCACGTACCAGTAGTTGTAGCGAATGAATACTGAAGCCACTCACGATCAAAATGCAGCACTCTCCACTGGCGTTCGTCTTCGCAACGCCCGTGAACAACTCGGACTCAGCCAGCAAGCCGTTGCAGAACGCCTGTGCCTGAAGGTTTCCACCGTTCGCGATATTGAAGAAGATAAGGCACCAGCCGATCTGGCTTCAACGTTTCTGCGCGGTTATATCCGTTCTTACGCCAAACTGGTTCATATTCCTGAAGACGAATTACTGCCGATGATGGAGAAGCAGGCGCCCGTGCGTGCTGCAAAAGTTGCGCCTATGCAAAGCTTCTCTCTGGGTAAACGTCGTAAAAAACGCGATGGCTGGCTGATGAGCTTTACCTGGCTGGTCCTGTTCGTGGTTGTGGGCCTGACGGGCGCATGGTGGTGGCAAAACCACAAAGCGCAGCAGGAAGAGATCACCACCATGGCCGATCAGTCCTCCGCTGAGCTTAATCAAACCAACGGTGCGCAAAGCGTGCCGCTGAGCACGGAAGGGGCTGCATCTTCCAGTGAACCTCAGACGGCGGCAACGAACGCGCCTGCAAGCGAACCTGCTCCAGCGCCAGAGGCGACGGCTAACACCGCGCCAGCGACCCAGGCACAGGATCAGAACGCGGTAGTGTCACCTTCCCAGGCAAATGTTGATACTGCACCTGCGGCAACGGCATCTGCGGAAAATCCTGCGGCGACGCTGCCAACGGACCCGGCCGGCACGGCGGCACCTGCCGTTGACCCGAATGCGCTGGTGATGAACTTTACGGCGGATTGCTGGCTGGAAGTCACTGACGCAACGGGTAAAAAACTTTTCAGCGGCCTGCAGCGTAAAGATGGCACGTTAAATCTAACGGGGCAGGCACCCTACAAGCTTAAAATCGGCGCACCGGCAGCGGTACAGATCCAGTATCAAGGAAAACCTGTCGATCTGAGCCGCTTTATCAGAACTAACCAGGTTGCGCGTCTTACCGTTAATGCCGAACAATCAGCAGCACAGTAACAGACGGGCAATGCGGGAGATTTTACATGCATAACCAGGCTCCTATTCAACGTAGAAAATCAAAACGGATTTACGTTGGGAACGTGCCAATCGGCGATGGGGCGCCTATCGCCGTCCAGTCGATGACCAACACGCGCACCACGGATGTGGAAGCAACGGTCAATCAAATCAAAGCATTAGAACGCGTAGGCGCGGACATTGTCCGCGTCTCCGTCCCGACCATGGATGCCGCTGAAGCGTTCAAACTAATCAAGCAGCAGGTGAACGTGCCGCTGGTTGCCGATATTCACTTCGATTACCGTATTGCGCTTAAAGTCGCTGAATACGGCGTCGATTGCCTGCGTATCAACCCAGGCAATATCGGCAACGAAGAGCGTATTCGCATGGTTGTTGACTGCGCCCGCGACAAAAACATTCCAATTCGTATCGGCGTTAATGCCGGTTCGCTGGAAAAAGATCTGCAAGAAAAGTACGGTGAGCCAACGCCGCAGGCGCTGCTTGAATCCGCGATGCGTCACGTCGATCATCTGGATCGTCTTAACTTCGAGCAGTTCAAAGTGAGCGTGAAAGCCTCCGACGTTTTCCTTGCCGTTGAATCTTATCGTCTGCTGGCAAAACAGATCGATCAGCCGCTGCACCTCGGGATCACCGAGGCGGGCGGTCTGCGCAGCGGTTCGGTGAAGTCCGCCATTGGCCTTGGCCTGCTGCTCTCGGAAGGCATTGGCGACACGTTACGCGTCTCTCTGGCCGCCGATCCGGTGGAGGAGATCAAGGTAGGTTTCGATATCCTGAAATCACTGCGCATCCGCGCGCGCGGGATCAACTTCATTGCCTGCCCAACCTGTTCACGTCAGGAATTTGACGTGATTGGTACCGTGAATGCTCTGGAGCAGCGCCTGGAAGACATCATCACCCCGATGGACGTTTCCATCATTGGTTGCGTGGTGAACGGTCCGGGGGAAGCGCTGGTGTCAACGCTGGGCGTTACCGGCGGTAACAAGAAAAGTGGTCTCTATGAAGATGGCGTTCGTAAAGATCGTCTGGATAATAGCGACATGATCGACCAGCTTGAAGCCCGCATTCGCGCTAAAGCGACAATGATGGATGAAGCGCAGCGCATCAGCGTTCAGCAGGTTGAAAAATAACGTGATGGGAAGCAGGCTGCTTCCCATGTATGATTGAGCCCATTCTTTGGGTTCTTTTTTGTATATAGAAAGAGAATAAACGTGGCAAAAAACATTCAAGCCATCCGCGGCATGAACGATTATCTGCCTGGCGAAACCGCCATCTGGCAGCGCATTGAAGGCACACTGAAGCAGGTGCTCGGCAGCTACGGTTACAGCGAAATTCGTTTGCCGATTGTAGAGCAGACCCCGTTATTCAAACGCGCGATCGGCGAAGTGACCGACGTGGTTGAAAAAGAGATGTATACCTTTGAGGACCGCAACGGCGACAGCCTGACCCTGCGTCCTGAAGGTACGGCGGGTTGCGTGCGCGCCGGCATCGAACATGGTCTCCTGTACAATCAGGAGCAGCGCCTGTGGTATATCGGCCCGATGTTCCGCCACGAACGTCCGCAGAAAGGCCGCTATCGTCAGTTCAACCAGCTGGGTGTGGAAGTGTTTGGTCTGCAAGGGCCGGATATCGACGCCGAGCTGATTATGCTGACAGCCCGCTGGTGGCGCGCGCTCGGTATTTCTGACCACGTCTCCCTGGAACTCAACTCTATCGGTTCGCTGGAAGCGCGTGCTAACTACCGCGATGCGCTGGTGGCATTCCTGGAAGCGCACAAAGAGAAGCTGGACGAAGACTGCAAGCGTCGTATGTACAGCAACCCGCTGCGCGTGCTCGATTCCAAAAACCCTGACGTGCAGGCGCTGCTGAACGATGCGCCTGCGCTGGGCGATTACCTGGACGACGATTCCCGCGAACACTTTGCCGGCCTGTGCAGGCTGCTGGAAGCGGCGGGCATCGCCTATACCGTTAACCAGCGTCTGGTGCGCGGTCTGGACTACTACAACCGTACCGTGTTTGAGTGGGTCACCACCAGCCTCGGTTCGCAGGGCACCGTTTGTGCCGGTGGCCGTTACGACGGTCTGGTTGAGCAGCTTGGTGGCCGTGCGGCACCAGCCGTTGGCTTCGCAATGGGCCTTGAGCGACTTGTTTTGCTGGTTCAGGCAGTTAATCCGGAATTTAAAGCCGATTCTGTTGTCGATATATACCTGGTGGCTTCAGGTGCGGATACGCAGCCTGCGGCGATGCAGCTTGCCGAACGCCTGCGTGATGCATTGCCGGACGTTAAGCTGATGACCAACCATGGCGGCGGCAACTTTAAAAAACAGTTTGCTCGTGCCGATAAGTGGGGCGCACGTATCGCACTGGTGCTGGGCGAGTCCGAAGTGGCTAACGGCGAGGTGGTGGTAAAAGACCTGCGCTCTGGTGAGCAAACTACGGTAACGCAGGACGGCGTTGCGGCGCTCTTGCGCACTCTATTGGGCTAAGGAGAAGGACTGCGTGGAAATTTACGAGAACGAACACGACCAGGTTGATGCGGTTAAACGCTTCTTTGTTGAAAACGGCAAAGCGCTGGTTGTTGGGATTATTTTAGGTGTAGGTGCGCTGGTTGGCTGGCGTTACTGGAACAATCATCAGGCTGACTCTGCTCGCGGTTCGTCCCTGAACTACGAAAATACCGTTAGCGCAATCCGTGCCGATCGGCCGCAAACGCTGACGGCGGCGGAGAAATTTGCCGCTGACAACAAAAACACCTACGGTGCGCTGGCCGCGCTGGAAGTGGCCCAGCAGTATGTTGATAAGAACGAACTGGACAAAGCCGCTGCGCAGCTGTCTCAGGGTCTTGCTGCTGCCAGTGATGAAAACCTGAAAGCGGTAATTAATCTGCGTCTGGCTCGTATCCAGGTTCAGCAGAATAAAGCCGATGACGCGCTGAAAACGCTTGATACCATTAAAGGCGAAGGCTTTGCCGCCATCGTTGCCGATCTGCGCGGTGAAGCACTGCTGAGCAAGGGTGATAAAGCGGGCGCGCGTAAAGCGTGGCAAGCTGGCGTGGATAGTAAAGCTTCACCTGCGCTGAGCGAAATGATGCAGATGAAAATAAATAATTTGTCCGTCTGAGGGGGACCCAATGCAATTGCGTAAATTACTTCTGCCAGGACTGCTTTCTGTTACGTTATTGAGCGGTTGTTCATTGTTCAGTGGCGAAGAAGACGTTGTCAAAATGTCCCCGCTGCCGACGGTTGAAAACCAGTTTACCCCGTCTACCGCCTGGGACGTTTCCGTGGGCAACGGTATCGGTGACTTCTACTCCAACCTGCACCCGGCGTTTGCTGACGGCGTCGTTTATGCGGCCGATCGCAAAGGCACCGTTAAAGCGCTGAACGCTGATGATGGAAAAGAAGTCTGGTCCGTCAACCTGGCGGAAAAAGACGGCTGGTTCTCCCATAAGCCTGCGCTGCTTTCTGGCGGCCTGACCGTAGCCGGTGGTCACGTGTATGTGGGCAGTGAAAAAGCGCAGGTTTACGCGCTGAATGCCAGCGACGGCAGCGTTGCATGGCAGACTACCGTTGCCGGTGAATCCTTATCTCGTCCGGTTGTCAGCGACGGTCTGGTGCTCATCCATACCAGCAACGGCCAGCTTCAGGCGCTGAACGAAGCGGATGGTCTGGTAAAATGGACCGTTAACCTGGATATGCCAGCGCTCTCTCTGCGCGGTGAATCTGCGCCGGCAACGGCGTTTGGTGCTGCCATTGTGGGCGGCGATAACGGCCGCGTGAGCGCAGTACTGATGCAGCAGGGCCAGATGATTTGGCAGCAGCGCATCTCTCAGGCGACCGGCTCCACTGAAATCGACCGTCTGAGCGACGTAGACACGACGCCAGTTATCGTTGACGGTGTGGTTTACGCGCTGGCGTATAACGGCAACCTGACCGCGCTGGATCTGCGCAGCGGCCAGATCATGTGGAAACGTGAGCTGGGTTCCGTGAACGATTTCATCGTGGAAGGCAACCGCATTTATATGGTCGATCAGAACGATCGTCTGCTGGCGCTGAGCACCGAAGGTGGCGTTACGCTGTGGACGCAGAGCGATCTGCTGCACCGTCTGCTGACCGCACCGGCACTGTATAACGGCAGCCTGGTGGTGGGCGACAGCGAAGGCTATATGCACTGGGTCGATCCAGAGAACGGCCGCTTCGTGGCGCAGCAGAAAGTGGACGGCTCAGGCTTCCTGACGGATCCTGTTGTTGCTGACGGCAAGCTGCTGATTCAGGCAAAAGACGGCACGCTGTACGCGATCACGCGTTAATTACACGGCGGTTGTAGTATACTAAACGGCTCCTGTTCACTCAGGAGCCGTTTTGACATTTTTAAAAACGCCGCGAAAGCGACGTTATTTTGAATTTTATGAGGCTTCAAACATGGTACCTGTGGTCGCGCTTGTCGGGCGCCCTAACGTTGGAAAATCCACTCTTTTTAACCGTTTAACACGCACCCGTGATGCGCTGGTTGCGGATTTCCCGGGGCTGACGCGTGACCGTAAGTACGGTCGTGCAGAGGTGGAAGGACGCGAGTTCATCTGTATTGATACCGGTGGTATCGACGGTACGGAAGACGGCGTTGAAACCCGCATGGCAGAGCAGTCTCTGCTGGCGATCGAAGAGGCGGACGTGGTTCTGTTTATGGTAGATGCTCGCGCTGGCCTGATGCCTGCGGACTCTGCTATTGCCAAACATCTGCGTTCACGCGAAAAGCCAACCTTCCTGGTGGCGAACAAAACTGACGGTATCGATGCCGATCAGGCCGTTGCGGATTTCTGGTCTTTAGGCCTTGGCGATATTTACCCAATTGCGGCTTCGCATGGCCGCGGCGTCACCAGTCTGCTGGAAACCGTTCTGCTGCCGTGGGTTGACGAAGTAAACCCGCCGGAAGAGGTGGATGAAGACGCAGAATACTGGGCGCAGTTCGAAGCCGGTGAAGAGGGCGAGGAAGAGCCGGAAGACGACTTTAACCCGCAGGATCTGCCCATTAAGCTGGCTATCGTTGGCCGTCCAAACGTAGGTAAGTCTACGCTTACTAACCGTATTCTGGGTGAAGAGCGCGTGGTGGTCTACGACATGCCGGGCACCACCCGCGACAGTATCTACATCCCCATGCAGCGCGATGAACGTGAGTACGTACTTATCGACACCGCGGGCGTGCGTAAGCGCGGGAAAATCACCGACGTGGTGGAAAAATTCTCGGTTATCAAAACCCTGCAGGCGATTGAAGACGCCAACGTGGTGCTGCTGGTGATCGACGCACGTGAAGGTATCTCCGATCAGGATCTCTCTCTGCTCGGCTTTATCCTCAATAGCGGACGCTCGCTGGTTATCGTCGTCAACAAGTGGGACGGCCTGAGCAATGAAGTGCGCGAGCAGGTGAAAGAGACGCTGGACTTCCGTCTGGGCTTTATCGACTTTGCCCGCGTTCACTTCATCTCTGCCCTGCACGGCAGCGGCGTAGGTAATCTGTTTGAATCCGTACGTGAAGCCTATGACAGCTCTACCCGTCGCCAGAGCACCGCTATGCTGACCCGTATCATGAATATGGCAGCAGAAGATCACCAGCCGCCGCTGGTGCGCGGCCGTCGCGTGAAGCTGAAATACGCCCACGCCGGTGGTTACAACCCGCCAATCGTGGTGATCCACGGCAACCAGGTGAAAGATCTGCCGGATTCCTACAAACGCTACCTGATGAACTACTTCCGTAAGTCGCTGGACGTGATGGGGACCCCTATCCGTATCCAGTTTAAGGAAGGGGAAAACCCGTTTGCGAATAAGCGCAACACCCTGACGCCAAACCAGATGCGTAAGCGTAAGCGTTTGATTAAGCACATTAAGAAAAGCAAGTAAGCTTCGATCTTCCCCCGAAAACCCGCGCTCGTCGCGGGTTTTTTATGCCCGCTGGCGGCCCATTATTGCGTCTGTGTGATGTCAATCACTATTCGCTTTTAACCATGTATATATCTAAGAAAGTAGACAATCGTCGAATTTTCGTCTTAAAGTCCAGGGTTCGGTACTAGACAAAGCTAGCGCCTGGTTATCAAATGGTTAACCAACTTTTCGCCGCATGTAAAAAATCGATCGGATACGTAACCGCTCGGCGTACATGCTGGTGTTTACAAGCACGACACATACCTTTTCGGGAGAATTATGCAATCCTCTGTTAATCAAAAAGAGAGCCGAACCTTCTTCGGCCACCCTTATCCACTCGGCTCGCTGTTCTTCACCGAGATGTGGGAGCGTTTCTCGTTTTACGGTATTCGCCCGTTACTGATCCTCTTTATGGCCGCCACCGTCTACGACGGCGGAATGGGGCTGGCGCGGGAAAACGCCTCGGCGATTGTCGGCATCTTTGCCGGTACCATGTACCTGGCCGCGCTGCCGGGCGGCTGGCTGGCGGATAACTGGCTCGGCCAGCAGAGAGCCGTCTGGTACGGTTCGATTCTGATTGCCCTTGGTCACCTGTCGATTGCGCTGTCGGCCATCATGGGCGATAACCTGTTCTTTATCGGCCTGATGTTCATCGTGCTCGGCTCTGGCCTGTTCAAAACCTGTATCTCGGTAATGGTCGGCACCCTGTACAAAAAGGGCGACGCGCGTCGCGACGGCGGCTTTTCGCTGTTCTACATGGGCATCAACATGGGCTCGTTCATTGCGCCGCTGATTTCCGGCTGGCTGATTAAAACGCACGGCTGGCACTGGGGCTTTGGCATCGGCGGCATCGGGATGCTGGTTGCGCTGATCATCTTCCGCGTGTTTGCCGTTCCGGCCATGAAGCGCTACGACAGCGAGGTGGGGCTGGATTCCACCTGGAACAGTCCGGTTGTGAAACGCAACGGCGTGGGTGCCTGGCTGCTGGCGCTGGCGGCAGGCGTTGCAATCATCGTTACGCTGATTGCCCAGGGCGTGATTGTGATTAACCCGGTCGCGGTCGCCAGCGTGCTGGTGTACGTGATTGCCGCCTCCGTCGCGCTCTACTTTATCTACCTGTTCATCTTCGCGGGTCTGAACCGCAAAGAGCGCGCCAGGCTGCTGGTGTGCTTTATTCTGCTGGTCTCCGCCGCGTTCTTCTGGTCCGCGTTTGAGCAGAAGCCAACCTCCTTCAACCTGTTTGCCAACGACTACACTAACCGTATGATCGGTGATTTTGAAATCCCGGCGGTATGGTTCCAGTCGATCAACGCCCTGTTCATCATCCTGCTGGCGCCGGTATTCAGCTGGGCCTGGCCGAAGCTGGCGAGCAACAACATTCGCCCGAGCAGCATCACTAAATTCGTTATCGGTATTTTGTGCGCCGCGGCGGGCTTTGGCCTGATGATGCTGGCGGCACAGAACGTGCTGAGCAACGGTGGGGCAGGCGTTTCTCCGTTCTGGCTGGTGGGCAGTATCCTGATGCTGACGCTCGGCGAACTGTGCCTGAGCCCGATTGGGCTGGCGACCATGACCCTGCTGGCGCCGGAGAGAATGCGCGGCCAGATGATGGGGCTGTGGTTCTGCGCCAGCGCGCTGGGTAACCTGGCGGCGGGCCTGATTGGCGGACACGTGAAGGCCGACCAGCTGGATATGCTGCCGGATCTCTTTGCACGCTGCTCCATCGCGCTGCTGATCTGTGCCGCGGTGCTGATCGTACTCATTGTTCCGGTACGCCGCATGCTGGAAAATGTGCAGACTAAACCGGCTACTGAAGCCTGATAACATTCAGCCTGCCGGGGCAGGGCATCTGCCCCGGCCATACGCAACAGGAGAGAGCATGACGATTACCTGCCCGGACTGCCACGCAGCGCTGGAGCCGCAAAACGGTATTGCGCACTGCGATAGCTGCAATAAAGATATTCCCCTTGAAGCGCGCTGCCCTGACTGTCACCAGCCGCTTCAGGTACTCAAAGCCTGCGGCGCGGTGGACTACTTCTGTCAGAACGGCCACGGACTGATCTCAAAAAAACGGGTCGAATTCGTCAGGGCTGAGGCTTAATCGCACACGCAGCCTTCGCCTTTTCGCCACAGCTCGATCAGCGATTCCGGCGCTTCCTGCTCCGGAACCAGCACAATGATGTCGGCGTACTGCGCCTGATTGTGCCGGGTCCAGATTATCTGAATGCGAAAATAGCGCTGATCGCCGCTGCCCGGTGACGACGGCTGACCCGGCGGCTGCCCGCGCGGGATAGCCTGTTGCAGAATACTGACCACGCGCTGACGCTGCGCCTCGTTAAGAGTGGAAAGCGCGATGGTGCGCTGGCCGCTCAGCTTTGGAATAAAGGCGACGCCGCCTTCCCGGGCCAGCTCAACCACGGCGTCATCCGTCAGTTCCGGAACCTGCATTACAGTACTCCCACCTGTTCCCAGGCTTGTTTAATGGCCGCCCCAACGTCGCTCCCCGAGCGCTTTTCGCCGTGGGCGATCGTCAGTTTTGCGAAAGCCTCAAAATCCGCATCCTGCGCCAGGCTGCGATCGCAAACCGTGTCGTACCAGGCATAGCCCGCTTTTTCCCAGGCATAACCGCCAATCGCCGTTGCGGCCAGATAAAACGCCCGGTTGGGAATGCCGGAGTTGAGGTGTACGCCGCCGTTGTCCTCGCGCGTTTTAATGAAATCTTTCATATGCCCGGGCTGCGGATCTTTGCCGAGCAGGGGATCGTTGTAGGCGGTGCCGGGTTCAGACATGGAGCGAAGCCCTTTGCCGTTGATGCCCTCCGCCAGCAGCCCTTCGCCAATCAGCCAGTCCGCTTTATCGGCGGTTTGCTTACGGTGGTACTGCTTCACCAGCGAGCCAAACACGTCAGATAACGACTCGTTCAGCGCGCCCGATTGTTCAAAGTAGATTAGCCCCGCTTCGGTCTCCGTCACGCCGTGGCTCAGCTCATGCGCCACCACGTCGATGGCAATGGTGAAGCGGTTAAAGATGTCGCCGTCGCCGTCGCCAAAGACCATCTGCTGACCGTTCCAGAAGGCGTTCTGGTATTCCCGGCCGTAGTGCACGGTGCCGGTGAGGATCAGCCCTTTGTTATCAAGCGAATCGCGCTGATATTCCTTCCAGAAGAAATCATGGGTGATGCCCAGATAATCGTACGCTTCATCCACCGCCACATCGCCGTTGGAGGGCTGTCCTTCATAGCGCACCTGGGTACCCGGCAGCTCCTGGGTCTGCTTTGCGTCGTAGATGTCACGCTCAAGCTGGCCGGCTTTATTCACGTGCGGCGCGGCAGGCTTGCCCGGCATATGCGCCATCAGGGTTTGCACATGGGTTAACGTCTGGCGGGCGCAGCGCTGCTGTGGCTCTGAACCGCTCTCGATAATACGACGAAGAATATAGGGGGGGATCACGCTGTGAATTCGGGTCATGCAGTTCTCCTGTTTTCTGGCAATGCCGAAAAAAGAATCTACTTAAGTGTAAATCATTAAACCGGGACCGGAGGTAAGTCGGACAATTCGTTTTCTTAAAAACTGGCGCAACGCTTCACCACCGTTTAGGTTTTTTAAACGCCATTAAGTGAGAGGAGCGCAATGAACAGACAGACTTCGCTGAGCATAACCGGATTTTCAATCATCGCGGTGACCTATGGTATGGCAAGGTTTTCGTGGGGCCTGATGCTGCCTGATATCCGTCAGGCCATCCCTTTCACTCCGCAGGTGGCGGGGTTTATAGCGTCCTGTAGTTATGCGGCGTATTGCCTGTCTATATTTCTGGCCTCTTACCTTATTGCGCGCGCTGGGCCTCGCCTGCCCGCCTTGCTGGCGGCCATCGCCGCTGCCGCGGGGTTATTCATTCTCGCGTTTTCGGCACAGCCGATGACGCTGGCGATAGGTTTGTTTATTGCCGGGCTGAGCTCGGGACTGGCCTCGCCGGCCCTTGCCGGGGCGGTAGATGACAGGATCGCTCCCGACCGTCAGCTCCATGTGAATACCACCATCAATGCCGGAACGAGCGGCGGGATCATCCTCTCGGTGCCCGTTCTGTTTTTCATGCCCGGCGGCTGGCGGGCTGCCTGCGTTGTGTTCGCCATGATGGCGCTGCTGTGCCTGCCGGCGTTGTGGCGGCATCTGCCGCCGTCGGCGGCGAAACCACGCACGCCTTCGCCTAAGGCATCATTTATCGTACGTAAACCCGGCATGTTTCGGCTGCTGGGGATTGCCTTTATCAGCGGTATTGCCAGCGCCGCATGGTGGAGCTTTGGCCCGGAGATACTTATGCGTCACACGGAACTGGATAGCGCAGCGACCAACGTTCTCTGGCTGATAAGCGGCGGGGCGGGGATCGTTGCCATATTTACCGGAACTATGGCAAGGCGTATCGGCATGCGGGGGGTTTATCGTTTATCCCAGATCTTCATGGCTATCTCTCTGGCGATTCTGGCGGTAAGCCACGGTTTTTCCTGGTGGCTTATTCCGGTGGTGGCGATGAGCGGGGCGGGGTATGTGATTTTGTCGGGGGTGTTGCTGGTGAAGGGGGCGGAGATTGCTCATCCTTCTCCGGCGGCTGGAGTTAGCCTGGCCTTTTTGATGCTGGCAGGCGGGCAGGTATTGGGCGCTATCCTTTTTGGCCTGCTGCTGGGGTTAACGAGCGCAGCGGCTGCGCTGGCGATTTTTTCAGGCCTGTCCTGGCTGATGCTGGCCGTCACGCCGGACGGCCATCGCTGATTACGCCTTTTTACGGGCGCGAGGTTTTTTTACCGGCGTCACGCCTTTCACTTCGCTTTCCACCCAGCCGTCTGAAAGCCGCGTGGTGAGGATATCTCCGGCTTTAACCTGCCCGGTTTGCTTCAGCACGTTGCCGTCCGTCGCGGTGGTAACGCTATAGCCGCGCGCCAGCGTGGAGAGGGGGCTGACGGCCTCCAGATGGGTGACCGCGTTGCCGAAACGCTCGCGGGTGGTGCTGAGGCGGGCGCGAATATTCTCCGCCAGACGATATTCCAGCTGCTGAATACGCGCTTGCGCACGGTAAATCGTCGGCTGCGGGTTCTGCTGGTTCAGACGCTGCGTCACGCGCTGCTGGCGTGAGCCCGCACGCTTAAGCTGGGCGTCAACCGCGACGTTCATCCGCTGATGCAGGCGCTCCAGCACGGTTTGCTGACGCGCCAGACGCAGCTGCGGATGCTGCTGTTGCAGACGATGATGAAGCTGCGTAAAGCGGCGGGTACGGTTGGCGAGGAAGTAGTCCATCGCCATCTCCAGGCGCTGTTGGCCGTTCTGGATCTGGCGCAGCAGCTCCTGCTGATTGCGGCTGACCACTTCTGCCGCCGCGGACGGCGTAGGCGCGCGTAAGTCCGCGACAAAATCGGCAATGGTCACGTCCGTTTCGTGACCGACGGCGCTCACCACCGGGATAAGGCTGGCAAAGATAGCCCGCGCCACGCGCTCGTCGTTAAAGCTCCACAGATCTTCCAGCGAGCCGCCGCCTCGCCCGACGATTAATACATCACACTCCTGGCGCGCGTTTGCCAGCTCAATCGCGCGTACGATTTGCCCCGGCGCGTCGTCACCCTGAACGGCGGTAGGATAAATAATGACGGGCAGCGAAGGGTCGCGGCGCTTAAGCACGTGCAGAATATCGTGCAGAGCCGCCCCGGTTTTCGAGGTGATAACCCCAACGCAGTGGGCAGGGGAGGGCAGCGGTTTTTTGAGCTGCTGGTCGAACAGTCCCTCGGCAGACAGCTTTGCCTTTAACTGTTCATACTTCTGCTGCAACATGCCTTCGCCGGCAGGCTGCATGCTTTCGACGATAATCTGATAGTCGCCGCGCGGCTCGTACAGGGTGATATTGGCACGCACCAGAACCTGCTGGCCGTGCTGAGGACGGAACGTCACGCGACGGTTGCTGTTGCGGAACATCGCGCAGCGCACCTGGGCGGTGTCGTCTTTTAGCGTAAAATACCAGTGGCCGGAAGCGGGCTGCGTGAAGTTAGAGATTTCACCGCTGATCCAGACCTGCCCCATTTCCTGCTCAAGCAGCAAACGCACCGTCTGATTAAGGCGGCTGACAGTATAAATTGAGGGGGATTGAGAGGATAACATGTGAGCGGGATCAAATTCTAAATCAGCAAGTTATTCAGTCGATAGTAACCTGCTGAGAGGTGAGCGCAAGCATTTTTTTCAAAAAAGTGTGGATGCAATCGGTTACGCTCTGTATAATGCCACGGCAATATTTAACCACCCAGGTCAGAGATATTGCCCATGCTACGTATCGCTAAAGAAGCACTGACGTTTGACGACGTCCTCCTCGTTCCCGCTCATTCCACCGTTCTGCCGAATACTGCCGACCTCAGCACGCAGTTGACGAAAACCATTCGTCTGAACATTCCTATGCTCTCCGCAGCAATGGATACCGTAACGGAAGCGCGTCTGGCTATCGCCCTGGCACAGGAAGGCGGCATTGGCTTTATCCACAAAAACATGTCTATCGAGCGTCAGGCGGAAGAAGTTCGCCGCGTGAAGAAACATGAATCCGGTATCGTGTCCGACCCTCAGACCGTTCTGCCAACCACCACGCTGCACGAAGTGAAAGCGCTGACCGAGCGTAACGGCTTTGCGGGTTACCCGGTTGTGACCGAAGATAACGAGCTGGTGGGCATCATTACCGGTCGTGACGTGCGTTTCGTGACTGACCTGAACCAGCCTGTCAGCGTCTACATGACGCCAAAAGAGCGTCTGGTTACCGTGCGTGAAGGTGAAACCCGCGACGTCGTGCTGGCAAAAATGCACGAAAAACGCGTTGAGAAAGCGCTGGTTGTGGATGCGAACTTCCACCTGCGCGGCATGATCACCGTTAAAGATTTCCAGAAAGCAGAACGTAAACCGAACGCCTGTAAAGACGAGCATGGCCGTCTGCGCGTAGGCGCTGCGGTTGGCGCAGGTGCCGGTAACGAAGAGCGCGTTGACGCGCTGGTTGCCGCGGGCGTAGACGTACTGCTTATTGACTCCTCTCACGGCCACTCCGAAGGCGTTCTGCAACGCATTCGCGACACCCGCGCTAAATACCCGGATCTGCAGATCATCGGCGGCAACGTGGCGACAGGCGCAGGCGCTCGCGCCCTGGCTGACGCCGGCTGCAGCGCGGTGAAAGTGGGTATTGGCCCTGGCTCCATCTGTACCACACGTATCGTGACCGGCGTGGGCGTTCCGCAGATCACCGCGGTCTCTGACGCGGTTGAAGCGCTGGAAGGTACCGGTATTCCGGTTATCGCTGACGGCGGTATCCGCTTCTCTGGCGACATTGCTAAAGCGATCGCCGCGGGTGCTTCCGCGGTGATGGTTGGCTCCATGCTGGCCGGTACCGAAGAATCCCCGGGCGAAATCGAACTCTACCAGGGCCGTTCATACAAATCCTACCGCGGTATGGGCTCTCTCGGTGCGATGTCCAAAGGTTCCTCCGACCGTTACTTCCAGACCGATAACGCGGCTGACAAACTGGTGCCGGAAGGTATCGAAGGTCGCGTTGCCTATAAAGGCCGTCTGAAAGAGATCGTTCACCAGCAGATGGGCGGCCTGCGCTCCTGTATGGGTCTGACCGGCTGTGGTACCATCGACCTGCTGCGTACTAAAGCGGAATTTGTACGCATCAGCGGTGCGGGTATCCAGGAGAGCCACGTTCACGACGTGACGATCACCAAAGAGTCCCCGAACTATCGTCTGGGCTCCTGATTTTCTTCGCCCGACCTTGTGTCGGGCGATTTATTTAATCTGTTTCACTTGCCTCGGAATTAGCGTCAATGACGGAAAACATTCATAAACATCGCATTCTCATCCTGGACTTTGGTTCTCAGTACACTCAGCTGGTGGCGCGTCGCGTGCGTGAACTGGGCGTTTACTGTGAACTGTGGGCGTGGGATGTCACGGAAGCACAGATTCGCGAATTCAATCCAAGCGGCATCATCCTGTCCGGCGGCCCGGAAAGCACCACCGAAGAGAACAGCCCGCGCGCACCGCAGTACGTGTTCGAAGCTGGCGTGCCGGTATTCGGCGTTTGCTACGGCATGCAGACCATGGCAATGCAGCTGGGCGGCCACGTAGAAGGCTCTAACGAGCGTGAGTTTGGCTATGCGCAGGTAGAAGTGGTAACCGACAGCGCGCTGGTGCGCGGTATCGAAGACTCCCTGACCGCAGACGGCAAGCCGCTGCTGGACGTATGGATGAGCCATGGCGACAAAGTTACCGCCATCCCGTCCGACTTCGTGACCGTTGCCAGCACCGAGAGCTGCCCGTTCGCGATTATGGCGAACGAAGAAAAACGCTTCTACGGCGTGCAGTTCCACCCGGAAGTGACCCACACCCGTCAGGGCATGCGCATGCTGGAGCGCTTCGTGCGCGATATCTGCCAGTGTGAAGCGCTGTGGACTCCGGCTAAAATCATCGACGACGCCGTTGAGCGTATCCGCCAGCAGGTTGGCGATGACAAGGTGATCCTCGGCCTCTCCGGCGGCGTGGACTCCTCCGTCACCGCGATGCTGCTGCACCGCGCTATCGGCAAAAACCTGACCTGCGTCTTCGTGGACAACGGCCTGCTGCGTCTGAACGAAGCCCGGCAGGTGATGGACATGTTTGGCGACCACTTCGGTCTGAACATCGTTCACGTGGAAGGCGAGCAGCGCTTCCTGGACGCGCTGAAGGGCGAAAACGATCCGGAAGCGAAGCGTAAAATCATCGGCCGCGTGTTCGTTGAAGTGTTCGACGAAGAAGCGCTGAAGCTGGAAGACGTGAAGTGGCTGGCGCAGGGCACCATCTATCCTGACGTGATCGAATCCGCCGCCTCCGCAACCGGTAAAGCACACGTCATCAAATCTCACCACAACGTGGGCGGCCTGCCGAAAGAGATGAAGATGGGCCTGGTTGAGCCGCTGCGCGAGCTGTTCAAAGACGAAGTGCGCAAGATTGGTCTGGAACTGGGTCTGCCGTACGACATGCTCTACCGTCACCCGTTCCCGGGCCCGGGCCTCGGCGTACGCGTGCTGGGCGAAGTGAAGAAAGAGTACTGCGACCTGCTGCGTCGCGCGGACGCGATCTTCATTGAAGAGCTGCACAAGGCTGACCTGTACAACAAGGTTAGCCAGGCGTTCACCGTGTTCCTGCCGGTTCGCTCCGTCGGCGTGATGGGCGATGGCCGCAAGTACGACTGGGTTGTCTCCCTGCGTGCGGTTGAAACCATCGACTTCATGACCGCGCACTGGGCGCACCTGCCGTATGACTTCTTAGGCCGCGTGTCTAACCGCATCATCAACGAAGTTAACGGTATTTCCCGCGTGGTGTATGACATCAGCGGTAAGCCACCGGCGACGATTGAGTGGGAATAAGCCACTAACTCAACCTGTATCGTCATAAACAGGTAAAACTGAATAAAGCCCTCTGTTTACAGAGGGCTTTTTTTCTGGCCGATATCCGTCCCGGAGGCGAGTTACTGGCTCATCTGCCGCGATTCACGGCAGCCGATACTGCGCCGCCATGCGCCTGGCGCCTGACCGTACTGACGCTTAAAGCTGCGGTTGAAGGACTGCTGAGAGTCAAAGCCCAGCGCGATCGCCACGTTCAAAATTGGTTCATCGCTTTGGGCTAAACGCTCGACCGATTTTTGCAGCTTTTGCGCGCGAATATATTCTGCGAGAGGGGAGCCGGTATGTTCCTTGAAGATCCGCTGGAGGTGCCATTTCGAATAGCCGGCTCGCCTGGAGACGGTCTCAATGTCCAGACGGCTGTCAAGGTTGTTGTCGATCCAGTCAAGTAAATCGTGAATGAATGCACCGGTGTTCATCTTGCTTCCCCCTACGCCATGCGTTAAAAAGCATCTTTGTTTGTTGCATTTAAAGGTGGCCCTTTTTTTCACTAATTGCAAGTTTTATTGTTACATTTAAAACCCTGCTCGAAACAGGTTATTTACCTTTGACGCAAATAGCACATAAAGTGCAACAATTATTCTTGCACTTAATTAAGCGCCTTCCTACAATCGCCGCGATAGTGTATTCGCAACTGTTACATTTTTGTGGCGATGAACGACACAAATGGCCTTAAGCCAGCCCGGACAAAGGAAGTGGCGCGGCACCTCCCGCTGCGTCTTGCCCGGCGGCTACAATAACCGGAATAAAAATAATGAGCCTGCAAAAAACCTGGGGTAACTTTCATCTGCAAACGCTGGGCGCGATTTTACTCGCCGCGCTGCTGGTCGGGTGCGATGACAGCGTCGCGCAAAATGCCGCGCCGCAAGCGCCCGTCGTCAGCGCTGCTGACGTAGTCGTAAAATCCATAAGCCAGTGGGACAGCTTCAACGGTCGCATTGAGGCGGTGGAGAGCGTTCAGCTGCGCCCGCGCGTCTCCGGCTACATTGATAAAGTGAACTACACCGACGGCCAGGAGGTGAAAAAGGGCGAGGTGCTGTTCACTATTGATGACAGAACCTATCGCGCCGCGCTGGAACAGGCGCAGGCGACGCTGGCGAGAGCCAAAACGCAGGCCAGCCTGGCGCGAAGCGAGGCTAACCGCACCGATAAATTAGTCAATACCAACGTGGTATCCCGTGAAGAGTGGGAGCAGCGCCGTTCCGCAGCCACCCAGGCGCAGGCCGACATTCGCGCAGCGCAGGCGGCGGTTGACGCCGCGCAGCTTAACCTGGACTTCACCAAAGTGACCGCGCCCATCGATGGCCGCGCCAGCCGTGCGCTGATCACCAGCGGTAATCTGGTTACCGCCGGCGACAGCGCCAGCGTGCTCACCACCCTGGTCTCGCTGAAGACGGTTTACGTTTACTTCGACGTGGACGAGTCAACCTACCTTCACTATCAAAACCTGGCCCGCAGCGGGCAGGGGGCGTCCAGTAATCACCTGGCGCTGCCGGTGGAGATTGGCCTTACCGGCGAGGAGGGCTATCCCCATCAGGGCAAAGTGGATTTTCTTGATAACCAGCTCACGCCGAGTACCGGAACGATCCGCATGCGCGCGCTGTTAGATAACGCGCAGCGTCAGTTCACGCCGGGACTCTTTGCCCGCGTGCGCCTGCCGGGCAGTGCGGAATTTAAAGCCACGCTTGTAGACGATAAGGCGGTGCTGACCGATCAGGATCGTAAATATGTTTATATCGTTGATAAAGAAGGGAAAGCACAGCGTCGCGATATCACGCCGGGTCGTCTGGCCGACGGTTTACGCATCGTACAGCAGGGGCTGAATCCCGGGGATAAAGTCATCGTCGATGGTTTACAAAAGGTGTTTATGCCGGGCATGCCGGTTAACGCGAAAACCGTCGCCATGACCGCCAGCGCCGCCCTCAACTGATCCCTTACCAGAGAATCCAACCCATGGACTTTTCCCGTTTTTTCATCGACAGGCCAATTTTTGCCGCCGTACTGTCGATTTTGATTTTTATCACAGGATTAATCGCCATCCCGCTACTGCCGGTCAGCGAATATCCTGACGTCGTACCGCCAAGCGTGCAGGTGCGCGCGGAGTACCCCGGCGCCAACCCGAAGGTGATCGCGGAGACCGTGGCAACGCCGCTGGAAGAGGCGATCAACGGCGTTGAGAACATGATGTACATGAAATCCGTCGCCGGATCGGACGGCGTGCTGGTCACCACCGTCACCTTCCGTCCGGGTACGGATCCCGATCAGGCGCAGGTTCAGGTGCAAAACCGGGTATCGCAGGCCGAGGCGCGCCTGCCGGAAGACGTGCGGCGTCTGGGCATCACCACGCAGAAGCAATCGCCAACGCTGACGCTGGTGGTGCATCTGTTTTCGCCAGGCGGCAAGTACGACTCGCTGTACATGCGAAACTACGCCACGCTGAAGGTGAAGGACGAGCTGGCGCGCCTGCCCGGCGTGGGGCAGATTCAGATTTTCGGCTCGGGCGAATACGCGATGCGCGTCTGGCTGGACCCAAACAAGGTGGCGGCGCGCGGGCTGACGGCATCGGACGTGGTGACGGCGATGCAGGAGCAGAACGTTCAGGTTTCCGCCGGGCAGCTTGGCGCCGAGCCGCTGCCGAAAGAGAGCGATTTCCTGATCTCCATTAACGCCCAGGGCCGTCTGCATACCGAAGAGGAGTTTGGCAATATTGTCCTGAAAACGACGCAGGACGGTACGGTCGTCCGCCTGCGCGACGTGGCGCGCGTAGAGATGGGTTCCGGCAGCTATGCGCTGCGTTCGCAGCTCAACAATAAAGACGCGGTCGGGATTGGTATTTTCCAGTCGCCGGGGGCGAACGCCATCGATCTGTCTAACGCGGTGCGTGCAAAAATGGACGAACTGTCCACGCGTTTCCCGGACGATATGAAGTGGGCGGCACCTTACGACCCGACGGTATTTGTGCGCGATTCTATCCGCGCGGTCGTGCAAACGCTGCTGGAAGCGGTGGTGCTGGTGGTGCTGGTGGTGATCCTGTTCCTGCAAACCTGGCGCGCGTCGATCATTCCGCTGATCGCGGTGCCGGTATCGGTGGTGGGCACGTTCAGCATTCTCTACCTGCTGGGCTTTTCGCTTAATACCCTGAGCCTGTTCGGGCTGGTGCTGGCGATTGGTATCGTGGTGGACGATGCCATCGTGGTGGTGGAAAACGTCGAGCGAAACATCGAGGAGGGGCTCGCCCCGCTTGCGGCGGCGCATCAGGCGATGCGTGAAGTTTCCGGGCCGATTATCGCCATCGCACTGGTGCTGTGCGCGGTGTTCGTTCCCATGGCGTTCCTCTCCGGCGTGACCGGTCAGTTTTATAAACAGTTTGCGGTCACGATAGCCATATCAACGGTGATTTCGGCCATTAACTCGCTGACGCTCTCGCCGGCGCTGGCTGCCCTGCTGTTGAAGCCGCACGGCGCACCGAAAGATTTCCCGACCAGGCTTATCGATCGTCTGTTCGGCTGGATCTTCCGTCCGTTTAACCGCTTTTTCCACCGCAGCTCGACCGGCTATCAGGGGCTGGTGGGTAAAACGCTCGGCCGACGCGGCGCGGTGTTTGCGGTTTATTTGCTGCTCCTTTGTGCTGCCGGCGTGATGTTTAAAGCCGTACCCGGCGGGTTTATTCCGACGCAGGATAAGCTGTACCTGATTGGCGGCGTGAAAATGCCGGAAGGCTCGTCGCTGGCGCGTACCGATGCGGTGATCCGCAAAATGAGCGAAATCGGTATGAATACCGAAGGCGTGGATTATGCGGTTGCGTTTCCCGGCCTGAATGCGCTCCAGTTTACCAACACGCCGAACACCGGGACGGTATTTTTTGGCCTGAAGCCGTTCGACCAGCGTAAACACACTGCGGCGGAAATTAACGCGGAGATCAACGCGAAAATCGCGCAAATCCAGCAGGGCTTCGGCTTCTCGATTCTGCCGCCGCCGATTTTAGGGCTGGGTCAGGGGTCGGGCTATTCCCTGTACATTCAGGATCGCGCCGGTCTGGGCTATGGCGCGCTGCAAAACGCGGTGAACACCATGTCCGGTGCAATCATGCAGACGCCGGGGATGCATTTCCCCATCTCAACCTACCAGGCTAACGTTCCGCAGCTGGACGTTCAGGTCGACCGCGATAAGGCGAAAGCGCAGGGCGTGTCGCTCACCGATCTGTTCGGCACGCTGCAAACCTACCTGGGCTCGTCCTATGTGAACGACTTTAACCAGTTTGGCCGCACCTGGCGCGTAATGGCCCAGGCCGACGGGCAGTTCCGCGACAGCGTGGAGGATATTGCGAACTTACGCACCCGCAACAACCAGGGCGAAATGGTGCCGATTGGCAGTATGGTCACCATCAGCACCACCTACGGGCCGGACCCGGTGATCCGCTACAACGGCTACCCGGCGGCGGATCTCATTGGCGATGCCGATCCTCGCGTGCTCTCTTCCGCGCAGGCGATGACGCAGCTGGACGCAATGTCTAAGCAGATACTGCCGAACGGGATGAATATCGAATGGACGGACCTGAGCTTCCAGCAGGCCACGCAGGGCAATACGGCGCTGATCGTCTTCCCGGTTGCGGTTCTGCTGGCGTTTCTGGTGCTGGCGGCGCTGTATGAAAGCTGGACGCTGCCGCTGGCGGTGATCCTTATCGTTCCGATGACGATGCTGTCCGCGCTGTTTGGCGTCTGGCTGACCGGGGGCGATAACAACGTGTTTGTGCAGGTGGGTCTGGTCGTGCTTATGGGGCTGGCCTGTAAGAACGCGATACTTATCGTGGAGTTTGCCCGCGAGCTGGAAATCCAGGGGAAAGGTATCATGGAGGCCGCGCTGGAGGCGTGCCGCCTGCGTTTACGCCCGATTGTGATGACCTCTATCGCCTTTATTGCCGGGACGATCCCCCTCATCCTCGGCCACGGTGCGGGTGCCGAGGTGCGCGGCGTCACCGGGATCACGGTGTTCTCCGGCATGCTGGGCGTGACCCTGTTTGGCCTGTTCCTGACGCCGGTATTTTACGTGACGCTGCGTAAGTTCGTGACGCGCGGTAAAGCGAAAAGAGACGTGCTGCCTGCGTAGGACGTCGCAGACAATAAAAAACCGCCTTCACAGTGAAGGCGGTTTTTTTTCGCAATCCGTAAAGGATTAAGGCGCTTTTTTATGCTGCGTGCAGATTTCCGGGACCGGATCGCACCCGCTGGTGTCGGCTTTTTTCACCTCTTCCAGCGCGCTGGCGACGGTATGGCGCGCCAGAACCGCCAGCGAAGCCTGCTCCGCTTCATCAGCAATGGATTTGAAGTACCAGCAGGCGTTGGCGCTCACCACGCAGCGTGCCGGAACGTCAGGACGGGACGCCCACAGCTTTTTATCTTCAGTAACGGAAAGGTAGATATCGCGCAGGGTAATCTCGTCCGCCGGGCGGCCAAGGTGTATAGAGCCGTTGCGGCCAAGCGTGGAGACGATAATGCCGTCACGGGCGAGCGGAACCATTAGTTTACGGATGAAGCTCGGATTCGCTTCCAGGCCGTAGGCCAGGATTGCGCTCGTCGAACGTTCACCCGACTGCTCCGCCATCGCTACGCTGAGAACCATCTGCAAAGCTGTCGGGAAGCGGTAATCTAGCATTTTTCTGTCCTGGGTCGCGGTGAATCTTGTTCTTTTTGGCACCGCAGAGGTGAATAATCAATAAGTAACAATATAACAAATACGGTAACCTTATTGAAGCAATCTGCGGCATGCGTGAAATAACGCTGCCGTACCGGCAAACGTCAGGCCGGGTAGCGTTGCGTTTCCGTTCATGCAAGCGCGGGATGCGGGAAGTCCACGGTCACCATCAGGCCGCCTTCTGCTGACGTACTCAGATTGACTCTGCCGTTGTGCTGCTGGGTAACGGCTTTGACGATGGCAAGCCCTAAGCCGCTCCCGCTTTGGGTTTGATTAGGATCGCGGAAAAACCTGTCGAACACCCGCTCGCGCAATTCAACCGGAATGCCGGGGCCCGCGTCTGAGACGCGCAGCCGGGCGGACGTCGTTGTCGATTGCAGCTGTACCTCAATTCGTCCTCCCTCAGGGCTGTACTTCACGGCATTTTCAATCAAATTGTCGATCAGCGACACCAGACGTTCCCGGATGCCCGCAACCCGGATTTCATCGTCGGCGAAGAACTCAAGCTCAATCCCGCGCGCCGACGCCAGCGGCTCCAGCGCGGCCATTCGCTCCTGAATAAGCGTTGTCAGCGGCACAGGCTCCGTTACCGTGTCGATGTGCGCTTCGCTGTGCTTCATCAGCAGAAGCTGATTGACGAGACGAGCGGCACGGCTATTGCTGCGAACAATGCCTGCAAGCAGCTCCTGCTGGCTTTCGCTGATGACCCAGGACTGCAGCGCCTCGACGTTGATTCGCATCGCGGCCAGCGGCGTACGCAGCTCGTGCGCGGCATCGGCAATAAACACCCTTTCCCTTTCGGCGCTTTCCCGCACCCTGGCGAGAAAGTCATTAATCGCGTCCACCGTCTGGCGCAGCTCCCTGTGCCTGGGAACGGCTTGTAAGGGAGAGAGATCGTCTGGCGTGCGCAATGAAATTTCATTCACTACCCTGTTCCAGGGGCGCATCGCGATGCGGATTGACAGCCACGCGGGAAACAAAAGGAAAGGGATGCATACCAGCAGCGGCATGACGTAATAGCCGCGCGAGTTCAGGTAGATAAAGAAATTCCAGCTGCCGGCAGGGGTGAAAAGGGTGACCTCCACGTCGGAGCGCGCGGATTTGAGCGTGCGGCTCGTCCAGGTGTGGTCTCCAGTCCGGACGCGCTGCATTTCCCCCAGACGGCTATTTTTCACCTCCGTTGGCGCGCCACGCGAAGAAAAAATAATCTCATTATGCTTGCGAACGATCAGGTTGATGGCCAGCTCCGGATCTTCACCGCCGCCATACCCCTCCCGCAGCGCCTTGCTGAACGCGGCCAGCACCTCTTTACGCGCCTGCGGCCTATCCTCCATGCTCTCAACCAGGGAAAAGAGGGTTTCGTAAGTCTCACTGCCCGTGAGTATTGGAGGGCTGCGCAGGTCCTCCAGCAAAATGAAGGTTAAAAAAAGACACCACAGCAGCGTAAGCAGCAGCATCTGGGCGACCATCATTCGCCTGACCAGCGTAGGAAGCCTGAGGCGGTACCAAAAATTACGCATCAGCCCGCCGCCTTCTGAACCGGTACGGTATCAATGACGTACCCTACGCCCCGCACCGTTCGCACAAAGCCATCGCCAATTTTTCGCCGCAGGTTACCCATATGCACGTCGAGCGCGTTGCTGAGATTTTCTTTCGTGCCGAATATCCTCTCTTCCAGATACCGCCGCGTAAGCACGCGGTCAGCGCGCAGCATTAGCGTTTCGAGCAGCGCGTATTCACTTGCCGTCAACTCAACGTGGCGCGCGCTCACCGTCACGCGACGCGTCGGTACGTGGAGAGACAAGCCGCGAATGTCGATCGCCTCATTCTCAAAACCGTAGCTGCGCCGCGCCAGGGCTCTCACGCGCGCCAGCAGCTCGGCGAGCACAAAAGGTTTGACCAGATAGTCGTCCGCGCCCGCGTCCAGCCCGCACAGGCGGTCCTGCAGCGTGCCTCGCGCCGTCAGGATAATGACGGGGATCCCCCGGAGCTGCTGACGCAGGCGCGTCATCAGGCTCATGCCATCGCCATCGGGCAGCCCCAGGTCGAGCAGGATAAGCTCCGGCACGCAGAGATCGAGCTGATGCAGCGCATCCTCTTTCCGGCGTACCCAAATGACATCAAATCCTTGATCTGCAAGGGCGATACGTACGCCGTTGCCGAGATCCAGGTCGTCTTCAATTAGTAGAATTTTCACAAAGGTAACGGTATCAGCAGTGGATGAAGAACAGCTTAAGAAAAAAACGGTATCAGGAAATCATTCAGCTTTACAGAACCAGCACGTGCTTCAGCGTTTCTTCATTTTCGGCTCATAAGAACCTTAGGGAGGGTATTCAGAATGAGCGCGCTGGCGTTTAACACCGCCTGAATCGTAACCATCTGAATCCAAAAGGGCTTCTTTAATGAGAAACAGCAAACTGCGTCACAGGTTCCCCCGTTCACTCATCGGTCGCAGCGCGAAAAGCATCCTGTCGGGGGCCGTCCTGGCGTTACTGGCTACCCCGACGCTGGCGGCCGGGCAGCGCCAGGGCAACGTGTTAACCCTGGGGGGCGGCGTGGATGTTGCGCCACGCTATTCCGGTTCGGATAAGAGCCGCGTTGCTGCGGCCCAGGTGGTTGATTACGCGATGGAAAATGGGTTCTTTATCAGCACCACTCGCGGGCTCGGCTACGGCAACCGCGTCGGCAACCTGGATTATAGCGCTGCGCTGAGCTATCGCGCGGGACGTAAGGATCGCGACGTAAGCAGCGATTCAATCGCCTCCGGCAGCGACTACCTGCGGGGGATGGGTGAGGTCAAAGGCTCAGCCGTCGTTGTGCCGGGGCTGGGGTACAGGGTAACTGACTGGCTTAACGTGCAGCTGCAGGCTGAGGTCCCGGTTTCGGAAAGAGACAACGGTGAGGCTGTGCACTTCGGCATTGCCAGCCCGCTCTACACCTCTTCTGAAAACTCGGTGACGCTGGCGCTGACCGGCAGCTGGGGATCCAGCAAGTACATGCAAACGTACTACGGGGTCAGCGCCGCCCAGTCGGCCGCATCGGGATTTGCCCGACATGATGCCGGATCGGGAATATACGCCTATTCGCTGAACCTGGACTGGACCCATAAGCTCACCTCCCGCTGGAGCGTGCTTGCCGCTGCCGGCGTTACGCAGCTGACGGGAGAGGCGGGCGATAGCCCAGTCGTTCAGAAAAAAACGTCGCCCACGGGAAGCCTGAAGGTGACGTACAGCTTCTGACCGGTGTTGCAGGCGAAGGAGCGGTAGCCTACTTTCCTTCGCCCAGCCGATATGCCAGCGCCACTACCAGCGACTGCACCAGGCACAGCGTCGCCGACTGAGAGCGAAACGCATCTACCTGCGCCTCTTTCACCACGAAACAGAGGTCGCTGAACGTCGCCAGCGGGCTGATCTGGCTGTCGGTGATCACAATCTGGCGCGCGCCGACCCTGGCGGCGGTTTCGCTGACCATCACCGTCTCTTCCGCGTACGGCGAGAAGCTGATCGACACCACTATATCGCGCGCCTTGATGCGGCTAATCTGCTCGCGCAGCATGCCGCCCATGCCGTCGAGCAGAACAGGGCGGCACTCAAGGTGGCTCAGGGCATAGGTCAGATAGGCTGCTACGCTAAAGGAGCGGCGCAGTCCGGCGATATAGATGGTGTCGGCGTCGGCCAGCAGCTGAACGGCGCGCTCCAGCATCTCCGGTTCGGCACGGGCGGCGAGCTGCTGTAGCGCCTGGGCATTTGAGCGGGCGAACTCCTGTAAAATATCGAGCGGCGTTTCCGGCACGGCTTCGCTCTCCATTTCGCGGAACAGCCGCGCACGGTCGCTGTAGCTGGCGGTTTCCTCCACCAGGTTCATGCGAAACAGCTGTTTCATTTCGTTAAAGCCGGTGAAGTCAAAGGCGTTGGCGAAGCGGATCAGCGTTGACGGCGGCACGTCGGCGCGCTCGGCAATGACGGCAACCGTATCAAAGGCCACGCTGTTGGTGTTATCCAGTACATAGCGGGAGACCTGCTGCAGCCTCTTGCTCAGGCTATCGTAGCGATCGCGGATTTGCTGCTGCAGTTCGTTCAGGCTGGTTGCTGTCGTCATGTTATCCCCCAAATACAGTTTTATGATTCTAAACGCAAAGCCGCGTCTTTTAAATGTCGGCCATCCATCTGGCAGCAAAAATGAAACAGAAGCTTCAGCCATTTCCTCGCCCGAAATGCCTTAATAGCGCACGCAGCGTCAGTGTTGCTGGCTATTAACATAAAAATCCATCCTTGATCACAATAATCATCATTTATTTTATTTCAACTTAAAATGGAATATTTGTTTCATATATAGTGTGAGTACAAAGCGTTTAGGTAACGGTCACGTATCAACAGCGAGAGGTTAAGGATGGAGACGGTAGCGAATTTTATTCACGGCGAATGTGTCACCGGTTCAGGCCAGCGCGTTCAGGCGATCTTCAACCCGGCCACCGGCGAGCAGATCCGCCAGGTGGTGATGAGTACGGCGCAGGAGGCGGAGCAGGCGGTTGCCGCCGCGCAGCAGGCCTTTCCCGCGTGGGCACGTCAGGCTCCGCTTAAGCGCGCGCGCGTAATGTTCCGCTTTAAGGCGCTGCTGGAGGAGAACATGGCGCGCCTGGCCCGCCTCATCAGCGAAGAGCACGGCAAGGTCTACTCCGACGCGGTGGGGGAACTGACCCGCGGTCTGGAAGTGGTGGAATTTGCCTGCGGCATCCCGCATCTGCAAAAGGGGGAACACTCTGCGAACGTCGGTACCGGCGTCGACAGCCACTCGCTGATGCAGCCGCTCGGGGTCTGCGCCGGGATCGCGCCGTTTAACTTCCCGGCGATGGTGCCGATGTGGATGTTCCCGATTGCGCTGGCAACCGGGAATACCTTCGTGCTTAAGCCGTCGGAAAAAGACCCTTCGCTGGCGCTGGCGCTGGCGCAGCTGCTGAAAGAGGCTGGCCTGCCGGACGGCGTGTTCAACGTGGTGCAGGGCGATAAGGAGTCCGTTGACGTGCTCCTGACCGACCCGCGCGTGCAGGCAGTGAGCTTTGTCGGCTCCACGCCAATTGCGGAATACATTTACCAGACCGCCTCCGCCCACGGTAAGCGCTGTCAGGCGCTGGGCGGGGCGAAAAACCACTGCATTTTAATGCCGGATGCCGACATGGAGATGGCGGCCAACGCCATTATGGGAGCGGCCTACGGCGCGGCGGGCGAGCGCTGCATGGCGCTCTCGGTGGTGCTGGCGGTGGGCGATAATACCGCCGACGACCTCTGCGCCCGTCTGGAAAAACAGATTGCCGCGCTGCGCGTCGGGCCGGGCCTGGACCAGACGCCGGAAAACGAAATGGGGCCGCTTATCTCCACCGCCCACCGCAGCAAGGTGCTGGGCTACATCGACAGCGGCGAGGCGCAGGGGGCGAGGCTTCGCGTGGACGGCCGCGGCTTTAGCGTGCAGGGTTACGAGCAGGGCTATTTCGTCGGGCCGACGCTGTTCGATAACGTTACCCCGGAGATGACCATCTATAAGGAAGAAATTTTTGGCCCGGTGCTTTCTGTGGTGCGCGTAGCAGATTACGCCAGCGCGGTGGATCTGATTAACCGCCATGAATATGGTAATGGCTCGGCCATTTTCACCCGCGACGGCGGCTGCGCGCGCCGCTTCTGCGAAGAGGTGCAGGCGGGCATGGTGGGCGTCAACGTGCCGATCCCGGTGCCGATGGCGTTTCACAGCTTCGGCGGCTGGAAGCGTTCCATCTTTGGCGCGCTCAACGTCCACGGCAACGACGGCGTGCGCTTCTACACCCGCATGAAAACCATCACCGCGCGCTGGCCGGAAATGCAGCAGGAGACAGGCGCCGCGTTTTCCATGCCGACGCTGGGCTGACAGGAGGTGTTATGCAAACCGAACGTATGACCATGGCCCAGGCGCTGGTCCGCTTCCTTAATCAACAGTACGTCAGCGTTGACGGCAGCGAAACGCCCTTCGTGGAGGGCGTGGCCACTATCTTCGGACACGGTAACGTGCTGGGTATCGGCCAGGCGCTGGAGCAGGATCCGGGCCATCTGCGGGTAATGCAGGGCTGCAACGAGCAGGGCATCGCCCATATGGCGACGGGGTTCGCCAAACAGCACCGCCGTCAGCGCATTTTTGCCGTCACCTCCTCCGTCGGGCCGGGCGCCGCCAATATGGTGACCGCCGCGGCAACCGCTACGGCGAACCGAATCCCGCTGCTGCTGCTGCCGGGGGATATCTACGCCAGCCGCCAGCCGGACCCGGTGCTGCAGCAGATCGAGCAGTATCACGATCTCAGCATCAGCACCAACGACTGCTTCCGTCCGGTCTCCCGCTACTGGGACCGCATCAACCGCCCCGAGCAGCTGATGAGCGCCATGCTAAATGCGATGCGAACGCTTACTGACCCCGCAAATACGGGGACGGTGACCATTTGCCTGCCGCAGGACGTGCAGGGCGAAGCCTGGGATTACCCGCTGAGCTTCTTCGCGCGCCGAGTGCACCACGTTGAGCGTCGACCGCCCGATCCGCATCGTCTGGTGCAGGCGCGGGCGTTAATTGCCCGCAAGCAACGTCCGCTGGTGGTGTGCGGCGGCGGCGTGCGCTATTCCGGCGCGCATGCGGCGTTTCGCGAATTTGTCGAGACGCTGCAACTGCCGTTTGCCGAAACCCAGGCCGGAAAGGGGGCGCTGGTAAGTGACCACCCGCTTAATCTGGGCGGGGTGGGCGTGACGGGCGGAATGGCCGCTAACCGGCTTGCGCCGCAGGCGGACCTGGTGATTGGCGTCGGCACGCGCCTCACGGACTTTACCACCGGCTCCAAGGCGCTCTTTTCCCATCCGGACGTCGAGTTTCTGCTGCTGAACGTGGCCGAATTTGACGCCCTGAAGCTCGACGCCACCGCGCTGGTGGCCGATGCCCAAACCGGGCTGCAGGCCCTGACCCATGCGCTGAAGGAGTACCGCAGCGGCTGGGGAGAGGAGATTGCTGAGGCGAAAGCCGCCTGGCGCGACGAATGCCGCCGCCTGTGGGATCGCCAGTGGCATCCGGCAGATGCGCCCGAGGTGGCGGGGCACCTGGACGCGCAGCTGGCGGAATACGGCGAGACGCTCAACACCCGGCTGACCCAGACGCGGGTGCTGGGGCTGATTAATCAGCATGTTGAGGATAACGCCATCGTGGTGGGCGCGGCCGGTTCGCTGCCGGGGGATTTGCAGCGCCTCTGGCAGGTCAAAACGCCCGACACCTATCACCTTGAGTACGGCTACTCCTGCATGGGCTACGAAATAGCGGCAGCGATTGGCGCGAAGCTTGCGAGCCCCGAACAGCCGGTATACGCCATGGTGGGGGATGGCTCCTACATGATGCTGCACTCCGAGCTGCAAACCGCGGTGCAGGAGGGCGTTAAGGTCACCGTTCTGCTGTTTGATAACGCCAGCTTCGGCTGCATTAACAACCTGCAGATGGGGCACGGCATGGGGAGCTTTGGCACCGAAAACCGCCACCGTAACCCGGAAACCGGGCGGCTCGACGGGCCGCTGGTGAAGGTCGATTTCGCGCAAAACGCGGAAAGCTACGGCTGCCGCGCGTGGCGGGTTCGCGATGAGCCAGGCCTGCTGGCGGCGCTGGCGGCGTCCCGCGCGCACCCTGGCCCGACGCTGCTGGACATTAAGGTGCTGCCGAAAACCATGACCCACGATTACGACGCCTGGTGGCGAACCGGCGATGCGCAGGTGGCGGCCTCCTCAGCCGTACGCGAGGCCGCGGCGCAGACGCAGGCGCAGGTGAAAAAAGCGCGTCAGTATTAAATTTTCATGTCGTAACGAAATTTTCATTTCATTTCCCCTCACCCTAACCCTCTCCCCAAAGGGGAGAGGGGATGGTTCGGTGCGGCCTTTTCTCCCTCACCCACCTGGGGAGAGGGGATGGTTCGGTGCGGCCTTTTCTCCCTCACCCACCTGGGGAGAGGGGATGGTTCGGTGCGGCCTTTTCTCCCTCGCCCACCTGGGGAGAGGGGATGGTTCTGTGCGGCCTTTTCTCCCTCGCCCACCTGGGGTGAGGGGACGGCTCGGGGCTGTCTTTTCTCCCTCGCCCCTTTGGGGAGAGGGCCGGGGTGAGGGGAAGATGTACGCCCTTCCATGTTGTGAGATTGATAACAAAATTTATCTCATTCATCTCAAAAGTGTTAACCCACACTCAAAAACATAATTTTCACTATTTATAAAAATGAAATAAATGTTTTATTTAAAGGGTCGTTAGTTTACAGCATTCACCAACACCGGGAGCCGTTATGTTTAACATTGCTTTACTGGGCGCTGGCCGAATTGGTCAGGTACATGCAGCTAACATCGCCAGCCACGGTGCGACCACGCTGTGGTCCGTGGTTGACCCGAATCAGGAATTTGCCACCCGCCTCGCCGCGCGGTATCAGGCCCGCCAGCAGAGCCTGACTGAGGCGATGACCGACCCTGACGTTCATGCCGTGCTGATTGCCTCCGCAACGGACACCCATGCGGATCTGATTGAAATGGCCGCCCGCCACGGCAAGGCCATCTTCTGCGAAAAGCCGGTACACCTCGACCTCGCCCGCGTGCGCGACTGCCTGAAGGTGGTCAAAGAGCACGACGTGCCGCTGTTCATCGGCTTTAACCGCCGCTTCGACCCGCAGTTCCGCCGCGTGAAAACCGACGCCCAGGCCGGGCGCATCGGCAAGCCGGAATCGCTGCTGATTATTTCCCGCGATCCGTCTCCGCCGCCTGCGGAGTACGTGCGCGTCTCCGGCGGCATGTTCCGCGACATGACCATCCACGACTTTGACATGGCGCGCTTCATCATGGGCGAAGAGCCGGTGTCGGTGTATGCCCAGGGCAGTAACCTGGTGGATCCGGCGATTGGCGAGGCGGGGGACATCGACACCGCGTTTATCGTTTTGAAATACGCCTCCGGCGCGATGGCGACCATCGTCAACAGCCGCCGCTCCTCGTACGGCTACGACCAGCGCCTGGAGCTGCACGGCTCCGAAGGGCTGCTCTGCGCGGGCAATATTCTGGAAAACCAGGTGCAGCACTACGGCAAACAGGGCTGCACCAGCGCGCTGCCGGAACACTTCTTCCTGCAGCGCTACAAATCCGCTTACGCCGCGGAATGGGAACACTTTGTTGCGGTTCTGCGCGGCGAAGCGGTGCCTGACTGCAGCGGCGATGATGGTGAACGTGCGCTTTGCCTCGCGGATAAAGCGCTGGAGTCGCTGCGCAGCCAGCGCGAGATCGTCCTCTAAACACAACGACCCTACACAGAGAGACATAATAATGAAAAAACTGATCGTAGCCGCCCTCATCGCCATGACGTCCGGGGCCGCCCTCGCCGAAAACGAGCAAATTGTTTTCAGTACGCCAAATCTGGCCATGCCGTTTGAAGTGCACATGCAGCGCACGGCGGTGAAGGCCGCAAAAGAGATGGGCGTGCAGCTTCAGGTGCTGGACGGGCAGGGCAGCTCACCGAAACAGGTGGCTGACCTGGAAAACGCCATCACCCGCGGGGCGCAGGGCTTTATCGTCTCCCCGAACGACGTGAACGCGGTCTCCAGCGCGGTGGATGAAATTCAGGAGGCGAAGCTGCCGGTCGTCACCCTTGACCGCTCCGTCGACAGCCAGAAGAAGGTGCCGCACTTTGGCGCCAACAACTATAAAGGCGGCCAGGCGATTGGCGACTTCGTCAAAACTAAATTCCCCAACGGTGCGGACATCATTCTGCTCACCGGCCAGCCGGGCTCCTCCTCCAATATTGAACGCACCAAAGGGATCCGCGACAGCCTGAAGGCGGGCGGGGACAAGTACAAGATCGTCGCCGATCAGACCGGCAACTGGATGCGTTCAGAAGGGATGCGCATCGTTGAAAGCGTCCTGCCTTCTCTGCCGAAACGCCCGCAGGTGATCCTCTCCGCCAACGACGATATGGCGCTGGGGGCGATTGAAGCCCTGCAGAGCCAGGGCGTGAAGCCGGGCGAAATCCTGGTGACCGGCTTTGATGCGGTACCGGAAGCGCTGGCCCGCGTGCGCGAGGGCTGGCTGGCGGTGACCGCCGATCAGCGTCCGGGCTTTGCGGTGCAGACGGCGATGAGCCAGCTGGTGGCCAGCGTGCGCGAGAAGAAAGCCATCACCGGCGCCGACTACCCGCCGACGCTTATCACCAAAGAGAACCTGCAGCAGGCTGAGCGCATCGGCGAGGCCGGTAACTGATCTATCCGCAGCCGCCGCGCGAGCGGCGGCGCACTCTGAAGGAGGAGCAGACCGATGTCGCAACCCTTACTGAAAGTGACCGACCTGGCGAAAAGCTTTTCCGGCGTCTGGGCGCTGAGCAGCGCTCAGCTGACCGTCGGCAGCGGAGAAATACACGCCCTGCTGGGGGAAAACGGGGCGGGAAAATCCACGCTGCTGAAGGCGCTCGCGGGGGTGCAGCCGCAAACGCGCGGGGAGATCTGGTTCAACGGCGAAACGCTGCCGGTGGACGACTCCCCGGTGGAGCGGCAGAACAAGGGCATTATCACCATCTATCAGGAGTTCAACCTGCTGCCCAACATGACCGTCGCGGAGAACATGTTTCTCGGGCGCGAGCCGCGCAGGCGTAACCTGATCGTCGACGAAAAGGCGGTAAACCAGGAGGCCCAGGTCATCCTCGATTACCTGCAGTTGAACGTCGCCCCGACCACGCCGGTCGCCCGCCTGAGCGTGGCGCAGCAGCAGATGGTGGAGATCGCCCGGGCGCTGACCCTCAATGCCCGGTTAATCATTATGGACGAACCGTCCGCCGCGCTGAGCGACAGCGAGGTGGAAAGCCTGCACCGCGTGGTGCGGGAGCTAAAAAATCGCGGGGTGAGCATTATCTATGTCACCCACCGCCTGCACGAGGTTTTCCAGCTCTGCGATCGCTTCACCGTGTTCCAGGACGGCCGCTTCACCGGCACCGGCGCGGTGGCGGAGACCAACGTCGAGCAGCTGATCCGCCTGATGGTCGGGCGCGACGTGGCGTTTAACCGTCGTCCCGCCAGCGAAACGCATCATGAAGACAAACCCATCCGTCTGGCCGTGAAGGGGCTGAGCCGCGAAAAGCCGCCGCTGGATCCGCACGGTATTGCCCTGCACGACATCAGCTTCCACGTCCACGCCGGGGAGGTTTTAGGCATTGCCGGGCTGGTGGGCGCGGGACGCACCGAAGTGGCGCGCTGCCTGTTTGGCGCGGACGCGTTTACCTCGGGCAGCTTTGAGCTGGATGGCGTGCCGTACCGGCCGCGCGATCCGCTGTATGCCCTGGACCAGGGCGTGGCTCTGGTGCCGGAAGATCGCAAAAAAGAGGGGGCGGTGCTGGGGCTGTCGATTCGCGACAACCTGTCGCTCTCCTGCCTTTCGTCACTGCTGCACTGGCGCTGGTTCGTCAACACCCGCAAAGAGGACGACCTGATTGAGTCCTACCGCCAGGCGCTGCAGATCAAAATGGTCAACAGCGAGCAGGAGGTGCGCAAGCTCTCCGGCGGTAACCAGCAAAAAGTGATCCTCGCGCGCTGCATGGCGCTCAATCCTCGGGTGCTGATCGTCGACGAGCCGACGCGCGGCATCGACGTGGGGACCAAATCAGAAGTGCACCAGGTGCTGTTTGACATGGCGAAAAAGGGCGTGGCGGTGATCGTGATCTCCTCCGATCTGCCTGAAGTGATGGCGGTGTCCGACCGGATCATCACCCTCAGCGAAGGCCGGGTGACCGGCGAGATCCACGGCGACGACGCTAACGAAGAACGGCTGATGACGATGATGGCCATCAACCACAACGCTCTGAACGCGGCATAACGGAGTTTCTCATGACGCAGATGATTTCTAAAACGCAGGCCCCGGTCAAACGCGCCGGACGCATCGATCCCATCGCCTTCTTCGAGCGCTTCGGGGTGCTGATTTTCATGATCCTGCTGCTGATCTTCTTCCAGTCGCAGAACAGCAATTTTTTCTCTGAACGCAACATTTTCAACATCCTGACCGAGGTGTCCATCTACGGGATCATGGCCGTGGGGATGACCTTCGTCATCCTGACCGCCGGGATCGACCTTTCCGTCGGCTCCATTCTGGCGGTGTGCGCCATGACCGCGGCGTACGTGATCAAGGGCGACAACTTCACCACCGTTGACCCGAACGCCTGGGGCGGCATGAGCTGGCTGATTGGGCTGGGGATTTGCCTGGCGATGGGCACGGCGATTGGCTTTCTGCACGGCCTGGGCGTTACCCGCCTGCGCCTGCCGCCGTTCATCGTCACTCTCGGGGGGATGACCATCTGGCGCGGCCTTACGCTGGTGATTAACGACGGCGCGCCGATCGCCGGTTTCGATCAGGGCTACCGCTGGTGGGGGCGCGGGGAGCTGCTCGGCATCTCCATTCCGATCTGGATCTTCGCCATCGTCGCCGTCGGCGGCTATCTGGCGCTGCACAAAACCCGCTGGGGGCGCTTCGTTTACGCCATCGGCGGCAACCCGGAGGCGGCGCGCCTGGCAGGTGTCAACGTGAAGCGCGTGCTGGTCAGCGTCTACGTGCTGATTGGCTGCCTGGCGGGGCTGGCGGGCTTCATCCTCAGCGCGCGTCTGGGGAGCGCCGAGGCGGTGGCCGGGATCTCCTTTGAGCTGCGCGTCATCGCCTCGGTGGTGATTGGCGGCACCTCGCTGATGGGCGGCTACGGGCGCATCGGCGGCACCATCATCGGCTCCATCATCATGGGTATTCTGATTAACGGCCTGGTGCTGATGAACGTCTCGGCCTACTACCAGCAGATTATCACCGGATTAATTATCGTTCTGGCGGTGGCGTTCGACACCTACGCCAAGAGCCGTCGCGGCGCACTGTGAGGATCGTGATGAAAGAGGTACGTATTGGATTAATCGGCACCGGGTATATCGGCAAGGCGCACGCCATCGCCTACGCCCAGGCCCCGACGGTGTTCAACCTGCGCGGCAGGCTGGTGCGCGAGATGGTGGCCGAGGTGAACCCGGCGCTAGCGGCAGAGCGCGCCCTGGCGTTTGGCTTTAACCGGTCAACCGGAGACTGGCGGGCGCTGGTGGCCGACCCGGCCATTGATGTAGTGGATATCTGCTCGCCCAACCATCTCCATAAAGAGATGGCGCTGGAGGCAATCCGCCATGGCAAGCACGTCTACTCGGAGAAGCCGTTGGCGCTGAACGCCCACGACGCGCGCGAGATGGTCGACGCCGCAAGGCGGGCAGGGGTGAAAACCCTGGTGGGCTTCAACTACATGAAAAACCCGACGGCGCAGCTGGCGAAGGAGATTATCGCCCGCGGCGAAATAGGCGAGGTGATCCACTTCTACGGTACCCACAACGAAGACTATATGGCCGACCCGCTTTCGCCCATTCACTGGCACTGCTTTAAGGAAACCGCCGGGCTGGGAGCGCTGGGCGACCTCGCGGCGCACATCGTCAATATGGCCCAGTACCTGGTGGGGGAGATTGAGCAGGTTTGCGGCGACCTGAAGATTGTGGTCCCGGAACGCCCGGCGAAGGCCGGATCGTCGGAGATGGTTGCCGTCGAAAATGAGGATCAGGCCCACGCGATGGTGCGCTTCGCGGGCGGGGCGCAGGGTGTGATTGAAACCTCCCGCGTCGCCTGCGGACGCAAGATGGGGCTGTCGTATGTGATCACCGGGACGAAAGGCGCCATCAGCTTCACCCAGGAGCGCATGGCGGAGCTGAAGCTCTATCTGCATGACGATCCGGTCAACCGTCAGGGGTTCCGCACGCTGCTGGTCGGCCCGGCACACCCGGACTACGCCGCATTCTGCATGGGCGCGGGTCACGGGATCGGCTTTAACGATCAAAAAACGGTGGAGGTGCGCGACCTGGTGGACGGCATAGCCGCCGACGTCCCGATGTGGCCGGACTTCGAAGAGGGCTGGAAGGTGTCCCGTGTGCTGGACGCCATCGCACTCTCGCACCAGCAGGGCCGCTGGCTGAACGTGAACGACATTGTCTGAAGAGGTATCAACGTGGAAAAGCAGTTTGATGTGATATGCATGGGCCGCGTGGCGGTAGACCTCTACAGCCAGCAGATTGGCGCCCGTCTGGAGGATGTCTCGAGCTTCGCCAAATATCTCGGCGGATCGTCCGGCAACGTGGCGTACGGCACCGCGCGCCAGGGCCTGCGCTCCTCAATGCTGGCGCGCGTGGGCGATGAACATATGGGCCGCTTCCTGCGGGAAGAGTTACGCCAGGTGGGCTGCGACACCAGCCATCTGATTACCGATAAAGAACGCCTCACGGCGCTGGTGCTGCTCGGCATTAAAGACCGGGACACCTTTCCTCTGATTTTTTACCGCGATAACTGCGCGGATATGGCGATTACCGCCAGCGATGTGAACGAAAGCTACATCGCCTCCGCACGGTGTCTTGCCATCACCGGGACTCACCTTTCTCACCCTCAGACCCGCGAGGCGGTGCTGACGGCGCTGGGCTATGCCCGCCGTCACGGCGTGCGCACGGTGCTGGACATCGATTACCGCCCGGTGCTGTGGGGGCTGACCTCCCTGGGCGACGGCGAAACGCGCTTTATTCCCGCCGATCGGGTCACCCGCGAGCTGCAGGAGGTGCTGCACCTCTTCGACGTCATTGTCGGCACCGAGGAGGAGTTCCATATTGCGGGCGGCAGCACGGATACCTTGCAGGCGCTGGAACGGGTGCGCGACGTGAGTCAGGCCACGCTGGTCTGCAAGCGCGGCGCGCTCGGCTGCTCGGTCTATACCGGTGCCATTCCGCCACGGCTGGACGACGGCCTGACGGTGACCAGCGTGCGCGTGGAGGTGCTGAACGTCCTCGGCGCGGGGGACGCGTTTATGTCCGGCCTGCTGCGCGGCTACCTGAACGACGAGGGCTGGGAGCAGGCGTGCCGCTACGCCAACGCCTGCGGCGCGCTGGTGGTCTCGCGCCACGGCTGCGCCCCGGCGATGCCGAGCAAAATCGAGCTGGATGACTATCTCTCCCGCGCCGCGAATGTGCCGCGCCCGGATCTCGACCCGCGACTTAACCATCTGCACCGGGTCACCACCCGCCGCCGTGAATGGCCCGAGCTGTGCGTGATGGCGTTCGATCACCGCAGCCAGCTTGAGGATATGGCGCTGCAGTGCGGCGCGTCGCTCGGGCGCATTCCGGCCCTGAAGCAGCTGATCCTGCAGGCCAGCCGCGAGGCGGCGAGCCGCGCCGGGCTGGAGGGCAAAGCCGGTCTGCTGTGCGACGGCACCTTTGGCCAGGACGCGCTCAACGCCATTACCGGGGAAGGGTGGTGGATCGGGCGGCCCATTGAGCTGCCGGGCTCGCGGCCGCTGGAAATGGAGCACGGCAATATCGGCACCCAGCTTATCAGCTGGCCGCAGGAGCACGTGGTGAAGTGCCTGGTCTTTTTCCATCCGGAAGATGCCCACGGCCTGCGCCTGGAGCAGGAGCAGAAAATCGCCGAGGTGTACCACGCCTGCTGCCGGTCCGGGCACGAGCTGCTGCTGGAGGTGATCCTGCCCGCGACCATGCCGCGCAGCGACGAGCTCTACCTGCGCGCCATCTCTCGCTTCTACAACCTGGGCATTTACCCGGACTGGTGGAAGCTGCCGCCGCTCTCGGCCGAGGGCTGGACGTCGCTCGGCGAAATTATCGAACGCCGGGACCCGCACTGCCGCGGAGTGGTGATACTCGGGCTTGACGCGCCGGCCGAACAGCTGCGCGCCGGGTTTAACGCCGCGGCGGGGCACGATCTGGTGAAGGGGTTTGCCGTGGGGCGCACGCTGTTCGGCGATGCTTCCCGCGCATGGCTGAAGCACGATATCGACGATGCGCAGCTGGTGGCGCGCATCCGGGACAACTACCTGCAGCTTATCGCCTGGTGGCGCGAGCGCGGGCACGCATAATGGAGACGACAATGAGTGTACAACTGGGCATCAACCCGCTGACGTGGACGAACGACGATCTGCCTTCGCTCGGCGCGGAGACGCCGCTGGAGACCTGCCTGAGCGAAGGCAAAGAGGCCGGTTTTGCCGGCTTCGAGCTGGGCAATAAGTTCCCGCGCGAAGCGCGCCTGCTCGGCCCCATTCTGCAGCGCCACGACCTGCAGCTGGTCTCCGGCTGGTACTCCGGCCGCCTGCTGGAGCGCAGCGTGGAGGAGGAGATTGCCGCCGTGCAGTCCCACCTGACGCTGCTGCGCGAGCTGGGGGCGAAGGTGCTGGTCTTTGCGGAAGTGAGCGGTTGCATTCACGGCGAGCAGCAGACGCCGGTGCACCTGCGCCCGCGCTTCCCGAAGGATCGGTGGAAGGAGTACGGCGAGAAGCTCACCGAATTTGCGCGCTATACGCAGCAGCAGGGGGTGCAGATTGCCTACCATCACCATATGGGCACGGTGATTGAGTCCGCCGACGACGTGGACAGCCTGATGCTCCACACCGGCGACGAGGTGGGACTGCTGCTGGATACCGGGCATCTGACCTTTGCCGGGGCCGATCCGCTGGCGGTGGCGCAGCGCTGGGCGATGCGCATCAACCACGCCCACTGCAAAGACGTGCGCGCCGACGTGCTGGCGGACGTGAAAAACCGCAAAACCAGCTTCCTCGACGCGGTGCTGAGCGGCGTGTTTACCGTGCCGGGCGACGGCTGCGTGGATTACCCGCCGATTATGCGGCTGCTGAAGGCGCAGGACTATCACGGCTGGCTGGTGGTGGAGGCCGAGCAGGATCCGGCGATAGCCCATCCGCTGACCTACGCCCGTCTGGGTTATAACAACCTGAGCCGCCTGGCGCGCGACGCCGGGCTTATCTGAGGAGGTGACATGTCACGTCTGCTATCACGCTGGCAACAGCCGAACGCTGAGGGGCGCACCCAGTCCGTCACGCCGGAACGCGCCGGCTGGGAATATGTTGGCTTTGAGGCCTATGAACTTCAGGAGGGGCAGGAGCTGACGCTGCCCGCGGTCAGCGAAGAGCGCTGTCTGGTGCTGGTGGCCGGGCGCGCCTCCATCAGCACGCCATCCGCGCGGTTTAACGACATCGGGGAGCGGATGAGCCCGTTCGAACGCATCAAGCCGTGGGCGGTTTACGTCACCCCGCAGGAGGCGGTCCAGGTGAAGGCGCTGACGAGGCTCGAACTGGCGGTCTGCGCCGCTCCCGGCAAAGGCGCGTATCCGACGCGGCTGATTGCCCCGCAGGATATCGACGGCGAGGCGCGCGGCAAGGGCCACAATCAGCGCTACGTGCACAACATTCTGCCGGAAGACAAGCCCGCCGACAGCCTGCTGGTGGTGGAGGTGTGGACCAGCGAGGGCTGCACCAGCTCGTACCCGAGCCATAAGCACGATACGGATAACCCGCAGCAGGAAACCTATCTGGAGGAGACCTACTACCATCGCCTCAACCCGGAGCAGGGATTCTGCATGCAGCGCGTCTACACCGATGACAGAACGCTGGACGAGTGCATGGCGGTCTACAACCGCGACGTTGTCATGGTGCCGAAGGGCTACCATCCGGTGGCGACGATGGCCGGGTATGACAGCTATTACCTCAACGTGATGGCCGGGCCGGTGCGCAAATGGATGTTCACCTGGGAAGACGATCACGCGTGGATTAATCGCGATTATCCCGCAGAGAGTGGTGGCTGAGGCGGCCTTTCTTGTCGGGCGGCGCTGCGCTTACCCGACCTGCGAAACCGTAGTCCTGAGCAAGCGCGCCGCCGCCGGGCGAATTGTCCTCAGTGCACCCGCCTCGCCTGCTCAATCGTGCGGGCGATGGCCTCCGGATGGCTCACCATCGATACGTGGCTTGCCGCTACCTCGGTGGTTTTTGCGCGGATCGCCTTCGCCATCGCGCGCTCCAGCGCCGGGTTAATCATCCTGTCATTCTCGCTTACCACATACCAGCACGGCTTAGTGCGCCACGCTGCACGAGTAATCTTTTCCCCAAACGCATCGCCCCTTATTGGCCCCTGCGTGGCCGCAATGGTCTGTTGTTCACCCAGCTTTACGTCAGGCGCAAAATCCTTCCTGACGGCCTCCGCTGGCAGATATAAATAGCCGTCCGCCGTTTTGGCAATGCCCGCGCTGCCCGGCGGCGGCGGGAAGCTTCCAGCGAGATCCGCCGTCGACTGGCCGGCGTCCGGCGCGAACGCCGCCACGTAAACCAGCGATTTGACCCGCGCATCGTTACCCGCTTCGCTAATCACGGTCCCGCCCCAGGAGTGGCCTACCAGCACCACGTCGCCCTGCGCGCGGGCGATGGCCCGCTTTGTGGCCGCGACGTCATCGTTCAGCGAGGTGAGCGGCAGCTGGACGGCAATGACCTCTGCGTGCTGTTTCTGCAACAGGGTAATCACCTTATTCCAGCTGCTGCCGTCGGCAAACGCGCCGTGCACCAGCACGACGCTGGTTTTACTCTCCGCAAAGGCGCTGGCGGAAAGCGCCAGCAGGCCCGCCGTCACTACAGACAGTGCTTTCATCTTAAGCGTCCTTAAAAATGGTGAACCGCCGCGTGGGGCGGTACGGTGAATTCAATGGTTTTGTGGTCGAGCGGTTTATGCGTCGGGTCGGCCAGAATAATCGTCACCTTGTGTTTACCGGCGGGCAGACCCACCAGGATCACCGGCTCGCCGCTGGCGTCAGCCCAGTGCCAAGGCGCGTCATCCACCACCACGTGAATGTGGCCTATGCGCGGGGTGACCCTGAGCGCCTCGGGGCCGAACACCGGCTCGATGCGCAGGTTTTCGGCACGGTACTGAATAAACACCGCGCCTTTGCTCAGCGGCCCGGCAAGGGGCGGATCGACAATCAGCTTTGCAGGCGGCTGCGGGTGTGCCAGCGGCGCGACGGCGGCGGGGCCGTTAACATCCGCGGCGCTCAGGTTGTCCAGGGGCGCGGCCCAGGAGCCGGTTGCCGACGCGAGGGCCAGCAGGGGGAACAGCAGGTATCGACGCATCATCGGTGTCTCTCCTCATCGGTTCTGAATGATGTCAGACACAGATAACCGTATTTATGTATCGGAGAGATTTGCCGGAGGCGCCGTTTTGTACCCGTCTGTCAGCGTGGCGCGCTGGATACAGTGCGATACAGTTTGCCTGCCGGGAAGACGGGCAATGGCAATCGCCAGCGTCTGGACAGAATTTTGAGGAGAGGGATCGCCGGCGTTATTCGGTTATTGCAACACCATCTGAGGAACTAGCGTTCTGGCGCGTCGACGGTCAGGCTGGTTTGCTGTGACTGGATTTTGTCCTGATGGTGATACCAGGCGCCAATGGAGGAGTACACAAAGCGTCCAAAGAAAAACAGAAAGCTGATGAGCAGTATGATGCGGGTCATTCGGGTGTTAAATCGATGTCGTTTTCGCATACGCGTAGCCTGACTCACTTTCTTTTCCTGAGTATACCCTTCCGGGCGATGCGGCTATTAAGGCACAACCGCACGAAGGGGTCAATTCGATGAAGTGTAAAATACCGTCAATGCTTACATTAATATATGTTATTAAAAACAACGCATTTATTTATCGCATTGATAACTACAGGAAAAATAATTAAAAAAAACGTAAGAAAGATTTAATCAGATAAAATTGTTTGATTTAAGTCAACGGGATTGCGTCGTTGATATTTAAAATCCCTCCTCCACTGTGCTTGCCAGGAATTTTCCGGGCGACGTGTACGTCAGGTTGGATGCCTGTCTTCACTTACCCTCTGGAACGAAAGGGTTGTAAACGAGCATCTATGAAAATTCACCACATCCTGAAGCAGAATAAAAACCGCTGGTGGGCGCTTCCTCTTATTTTACCCGTGGCGTTACTCCCGGTGCTCAGCGTGGCGAATACCCTAACGCAGTTGGGCGACGGTATCGTTGCGCTCTACTATTTACCCCTCTCTTTTTTGCTGACGCTGATGCTGTTTTTTGGCCTGGAAGCCATTCCGGGCGTTCTGGTGTCGCTATTTATCCGCTATTACCCGGCCGTTGGGCTCTATGAAACCGTGGCCGGCATTCTTCATTTTATCGTCCCGCTGGTGCTCAGCTGGGGCGGCTACCGCGTGTTTGCTCCCCGACGTAATATGACCGCTTACGGTGACGTAAGGCTGATGGGGCAGCGCATGTTCTGGCAGGTATTCTGCCCGGCAGCGCTGTTTCTGGCGCTGTTTCAGTTTGCGGTTTATCTCGGCGTTTATGAGTGCCGCCAGAGCCTCGCGGGGTTAAACCCCTTTAATATCCGAACCCTCATCAACTATCAGGCGCTGCTGGTGAGCGGGCTGACGGGGGTACCGCTCAGCTATCTGCTGATCCGCCTGATTCGCCATCCGCGCTATATCAAAGCGCTACTGTCACAGCTCCGCGCGCAAATAGAAAAAAAGGTAACGGTTGTTGAGTTTGTGGTGTGGTTTATCGCCCTCGGCGGGCTGCTGGGCATGTTGCTCCTGCCCATGAATATCAACAGCTCTATTTTCAGCACCAACTATACGCTGTCCCTGCTGATGCCCGTGATGCTCTGGGGGGCAATGCGCTTCGGCTATAAGCTGATGTCGATTATCTGGACGCCGGTTTTGCTGGTGTCGATACACTATTTTTATCACTACATTCCGCTGAATCAGGGCTATGACATCCAGCTGGCCATTACCTCCTCCAGCTATCTGGTCTTTTCCTTCGTTGTGATTTACATGGCGATGCTGGCAACACGCCAGCGGAGCATCAACATTCGTTCCCGCAGACAGGCATTCCTCGATCCGATATTGCATATGCCCAACCTGCGGTCGCTGTCGCGTGAGCTTGCCGCGAATCCGTGGTCGGCGCTCTGTTTGCTGCGCGTGCCTGAACTGGAAGTGCTGGGGCGCAATTACGGGGTTTTGCTGCGGATCCAGTACAAACAGCAGCTGGCGCAATGGATAAACGGCACGCTTCAGCCCAACGAGCGGGTCTACCATCTTACCGGGTTTGACATGGCGGTGCGCCTGAATGCGGAGTCCCATCAACAGCGCATCGAGGCGCTGGACGAGCACATTAAGCAGTTCCGTTTTGTCTGGGATGGGATGCCGGTGCAGCCGCAGGTTGGCGTGAGCTACTGCTACGTGCGCTCGCCGGTTAATCACCTCTACCTGGTGCTGGGCGAGCTGGGCCTGGTTGCCGATCTCTCACTTTCAACCAACCACCCGGAAAACCTTCAGCAGCGCGGCGCTGTTCATTTGCAGCGTAGCCTGAAAGATAAGGTGGCGATGATGAGCCGTTTGCAGGCGACGCTGGAGCAGAACGCCTTTACCCTGCTGGTTCAGCCCGTCCGGGGGCTGCGGGGCGATCGTTACCACGAGGTACTGCTGCGGATGCGCGATGATAACGGCGCGCTGATTTTCCCTGAGCAGTTCCTGCCCGTCGCGCAGGAGTTTGGCTTATCCTCGCGCGTCGATTTATGGGTGCTGGAGCGTACGCTGCGTTTCCTGGCGGAGCACCGACAGCGGCTGCCAGGCCAGCGCTTTGCCATCAATCTCGCACCGTCTACCGTCTACCGGTCGCAGTTTCCGCTTGAGGTGAATCGCCTGCTGGCTAAATACGCCATTGAAGCGTGGCAGCTGATCTTCGAAGTGACCGAAAGCAGCACCCTGGGCCGTACGGACCTGGCCGCCCCCACGCTCAGGCAGTTACAAAAGATGGGCATACGCATCGCAATTGATGATTTTGGCACCGGCTACGCCAGCTATGCGCGGCTGAAAAGCGTGGATGCCGACATCCTCAAAATAGACGGCGGCTTTATCCGTAATATTGTCAGCAACAGCCTGGACTACCAGATTGTGGCCTCGATTTGCCATCTGGCCCGGATGAAGAAAATGCTGGTGGTGGCGGAATGCGTGGAAACAGAAGAGATACGTAGCGCGGTTCACGCGCTAGGTATCGATTACGTTCAGGGATATCTGATAGGCATGCCGGTTGAGCTGGAAACGCTGGCTGAAGCGCAGCCTCAGGAGAGCGCCTGAGGCGTTACGCCGCAACCTCGGCGCTCTCTTCTTCGATCTTCAACAGCCAGCCGGTGACCGCTTCCCAGTACTGCTGCTCTTTTTCCAGATCCAGCAGGACCAGCGCGTTCTGGCTAAACCAGTCGTGCGGGAAGCTCAGCGTCCAGTGATGGTCGTCCGTTTTCAGCTTCAGCGTCGGCGGGGTGGTGGTGGCCTGTCGCTGGTTGTTGAGCAATACGCCCAGGCGCAGCAGCTGAATTAAAGGCAGGAACTGCTTTTTCTTGAACAGCGTAAAGCGCGGCAGATCGTCGAGCTTGATCGCCTTGCGGTGGTAGCGCACCAGCGTGGCCATCATGGTCTGCTGCTCCTGGTTAAAGCCCGGCAGATCGCTGTTTTGCAGGATATAGGCCGAATGGCGATGCATCCCGCTGTGGTTGATGTTCAGCCCCACCTCGTGCAGCATCGCGGCCCATTTCAGCAGTGCGGCAAGCTGGGGGTGGGCAAGCTTCGGATTCTGCTCTTCCCACTGCTCGTACATCTGAACCGTGGTTTCCAGCACGCGCTTCGCCTGCTCGCGGTCGATGTTGTACTGGTTCGCCAGGCTCTGCGCGGTGCGGCTACGAATGTCCTGATGGCGGAAGCGTCCTTCCATCTCGTACAGCACGCCTTCGCGCAGGGCGCCGTCAGAGAGGCGCAGCTCTTTGATCGCCAGGGCGTCAAACACGCCGCAGAGGATCGCCAGCCCCGGCACGAATACCGCTTTTCGCTCGTCCGACAGGCCCGGCAGGCTCAGGGCATCAAAGCTCTTATGCTTAAGCACCTCTTCGGTAAGCTTCACCAGCCGCTCAGGAGTAATAAACCCGTCTTTTTCACCCATTGCCAGCAGCACTTCGTGGGCGGCTTTAATCGAACCCGAAGCCCCCAGCGCCACGTTCCAGCCCTGAATACGATACTGCCAGGCCAGATTTTCCAGTTTCTGAACCGCGGCCATGCGCGCGCGCTGGAAGTTTTCGCGGGTAATTACCCCCCCCCGGGAAATACATCTGCGCGAAGCTGACGCAGCCCATCCGGCGGCTCTCCACCAGGCGCGGCTCGAAGTCTTCGCCAATCACCAGCTCCGTTGAGCCACCGCCGATATCAATCACCAGCTTGCGGCCTTTTTCCGGCTGGGTGTGCTCAACGCCCATAAAAATCAGGCGCGCTTCCTCGTTCCCGGAGATGATCTCAATCGGGTAGGGGATAACCTTTTCCGCGCGCTTGAGAAATTCCGGCGCGTTCAGCGCCTGGCGCAGCGTATGCGTCCCGACGATGCAGACGCTGGAGGGCGAAAAGCCCTGAAGACGTTCTGCGAACAGCGACAGGCAGTTCAGGCCGCGCTCCATTGCCTCTTCGCTCAGCATATTACGCGCGTCCAGACCGTCGGCCAGATGCACGCGCTGCTTCAGGCGACCGATGATCTGCATCGCGCCATCCACCACGCGGGCGATGACCATGTGAAAACTGTTTGAGCCAAGATCGACCGCGGCGAACTCCTGCGGGCGTGGGGTGTTATCGTTTATTGGCATAGGTTAATCGGGTTGCTCAAGTGATTTGATATAATCGTAAATCGCCAGTTGCGACCGCACTTTACGGCGATTGCCGCGCGGTACATAGCGGTTACTGAGTTCTTTGTCGATATAGCGTGCTTTCACCGTATCGCTGAACAGGATCTCGATAATGTCGAGGATCCGCTGCTTCAGGCGTGGGTCCAGCAGCGGCGCCGCCACTTCAATACGGTAATCAATATTACGCGTCATCCAGTCGGCGGATGAGAGGTAAACGCGCTTATCGCCGGCGTTATCAAAAATATAGACGCGATCGTGTTCAAGATAGCGATCCACAATGCTGATCACGCGGATATTATCGCTGATCCCTTCCAGTTCCGGAATGAGTGAACACATGCCGCGAATAAGCAGGTTTACCGGAACGCCGGAGCTGGAGGCCGCGTACAGGCGGTCCACCAGGCCTTTGTCCACCAGGTTATTGAGCTTCAGCGTAATGCCGGACGACAGGCCGTTCTGCGCATTGGCGATCTCTTTGTCGATCATATCGTACAGCAGGCGGCGCGAGTTCTGCGGTGAAACCAGCAGATAGTCGAAGCTAACCGGGCGGTACGGGTTCTCAATGAAGTTGAACACCCGACGCACTTCGTTGGTGATGCGCGCATCGGCAGTCAGCAGCGAGTAGTCGGTGTAAATACGCGCCGTTTTCTCGTTAAAGTTGCCGGTACCGATATGGGCGTAACGCACCACGTCGTCGCCCTCTTTACGGGAGATCAGGAACAGCTTGGCGTGAATTTTCAGCCCCGGCGCGGAGAAGATGACGTGCACGCCCGCTTCCGTCAGGCGGCGCGCCCAGTGGATGTTGGCTTCTTCGTCGAAACGCGCCTGGAGTTCAACCACAACGGTGACTTTTTTGCCGTTGTGCGCCGCGTGGATCATCGCGTCGATGATGCGGGAATCTTTCGCCACGCGATAGATGTTGATTTTAATCGCCAGCACGTTCGGGTCGAACGACGCCTGCCGCAGCAGTTCCAGCACGTGTTCAAAGGTGTGGTACGGATAGTAGAGCAGCACATCGCGCTCGCGGATGGCGTCGAACCCGTTGCGGAACTTATCGAACCAGATATGGCGCAGCCGCGGCAGCGGTTTGTTTACCAGATTGGCTTTGCCGACGTTCGGGAAGCCGATGAAATCTTTAAAGTTGTGGTAACGCCCGCCGGGAATAATGGAGTCGTAGCGGGAGATGGTCAGCTTGTCGCGCAGCATTTCGACCATCGCATCCGGCATATCGCGCTGATAGACAAAGCGCACCGGCTCTGCCGTGAGGCGCTGCTTGAGGCTGGAGGACATCAGCTCCATCAGGCTGGCTTCCATCTCATGAACCAGATCGTACTCGGCGTCGCGGGTCATCTTCATCGAGTAGGCGTTTAGCGCGTCGTAATCGAAGAAGCCTTTGAAGATATCGTCCAGGCAGTAGCGCAGGATGTTATCGAGCAAAATCATTGGCTTGCGTCTGCGCGGGGTTTCCGGCGGCAGGTTCACAAAGCGCGGGACTTTATCAGACGGTATCTCCAGCAGCGCGTAGCTAATATTCTCACCGCGAATGATTTCCACGGCCAGATAGGTGTAATCATCCTTCAGGAACTGCACCAGATCGGTTTCACGGTTGATCAGAATCGGGGTGATGTGCTGGCGCAGATAATGTTTGAAATAGTGGCGCAGCCAGTTTTGCTGGTTCGCGGAAAGCTGACGTTCGTTAATCAGGAAGATTTGGTTACGCGCCATTTCCAGCAGCAGCTCGTTATAGAGGCCATCAAATTCCTGATCGGCTTTCATTACGCGAGACTGGATTTTGCCCAGCAGGTGGCGCGAATGCGAGTTTAAGCCCTGTTCTTCGCTGATGATGATTCTGCGCTTCAGTTCAGCAAAACGAACCTTATAGAATTCATCCAGATTGTTGGAATAGATGCCTAAAAAGCGCATACGCTCAATCAGCGGGTTACTTTTATCGGCCGCTTCCTGAAGTACACGTTCGTTGAATGCTAACCAGCTTAGCTCTTTCTCGATGTATAACTTTTCCTGACCCATTACAGCTCACACTCCAGTTCAATCACAGGACGTGGTAAATCCGTCTCGTCCTTATTATGGCGAGCATTTCCACGATATGTCCAACAGTGCCAGAAAAGTATGACAGTTATTTTTTTTGTTGGGGATTTTAGAGGGTTGGAGAAGGGGATATCGGGTAATGCCGCGTGCAGGTCGGGTGAGCGTGGCACCACCCGACACGATAAACTACGCTTCGGCCGCATAGCCCTGCGGGGGCAGCTTAACGCCGTCCAGCCAGGCTGCACCGTCGCGCATTGCCAGACGCCCGTCGACAAACCAGCTTACCACCAGCGGGTAAATGGCGTGTTCCTGCGTCTGCACGCGTTCGGTTACGTCATCTTCGCTGTCGCCCTCGAAGACCGGCACTTTCGCCTGCAAAATCACCGGGCCACCGTCCAGCTCGTCGGTGACGAAATGCACGGAGGTGCCATGCTCCTCGTCGCCGTTCTCCAGAACCTGACGATGGGTGTACAGGCCGGGATATTTTGGCAGCAGGGAAGGGTGGATATTGAGCAGGCGTCCGGCGTAGCGTTCAACGAACGCCGGGCTCAGGATACGCATGTATCCGGCCAGCACCACCACGTCGGGCGCGTAGGCGTCAATCTCCTGCATCAGCTCGCGGTCAAATGCCTCGCGGCCGGCAAACTGGCTGGCTTCCAGCGCGTGCGCCGGGATATTCGCTTCCCGCGCACGCTCAAGGCCGAACGCATCGGCCTTGTTGCTGAATACTGCCCGAATGGTGCCATTGATTTTCTTCTGCCTGCAGGCGTCGATGATTGCCTGCAAATTGCTTCCGTTACCGGAAATGAGCACCACGATGTTTTTCATTCAATGACCACACGCTGTTCGGAATCGGAGGCTTTAATCGTACCGATTTTCCACGCGTTTTCACCTTTTTCAGTCAGCAGCTTAACCGCTTTATCCGCTTCGCTGGCCGGCAGGGCGATAACCATGCCCACGCCGCAGTTAAAGGTGCGGTACATTTCGTGAGAGCTTACGTTGCCTGCGGTTTGCAGCCAGTTGAAGACGGACGGCCACTGCCATGAAGATTCGTCGATTACCGCCTGGGTATTGTCCGGCAGCACGCGCGGAATGTTTTCCCAGAAGCCGCCGCCGGTCAGGTGGGCAATAGCGTGAACGTCAACGTTCGCGATCAGGTCCAGCACGTTTTTCACGTAGATGCGGGTCGGGGCCAGCAGGTGATCGGCCAGCGGTTTGCCGTCCAGCTCGGTGGTCAGCGGGTCACAGCCGCTCACTTCGAGGATTTTACGCACCAGGGAATAGCCGTTGGAGTGCGGACCGCTGGAGGCCAGCGCAACCAGCACATCGCCGTCGGCCACTTTGCTGCCGTCGATAATTTCTGATTTTTCTACCACGCCGACGCAGAAGCCCGCGACGTCATAATCTTCACCGTGATACATGCCCGGCATTTCAGCGGTTTCACCGCCGACCAGCGCACAGCCTGACTGCAGGCAGCCTTCGGCAATGCCGTTAATGACGCTGGCTGCGGTATCCACGTCCAGTTTGCCGGTTGCGTAGTAATCCAGGAAGAACAGCGGCTCGGCGCCCTGTACCACCAGGTCGTTGACGCACATTGCCACCAGATCGATACCGATCGTGTCGTGACGCTTAAGATCCATCGCCAGGCGCAGTTTTGTACCCACACCATCCGTACCCGAGACCAGCACAGGTTCACGATATTTTTGCGGCAGCGCGCACAGTGCGCCGAATCCACCCAGGCCACCCATCACTTCCGGGCGGCGGGTTTTTTTCACCACACCTTTGATTCGGTCAACCAGCGCATTACCTGCGTCAATATCAACACCGGCATCTTTGTAGCTGAGAGAAGTTTTGTTGGTCACGGCTTAAATCCCCACGCGATTGCATAGCTAGTAAGAAAAATCGGCGCAATTCTAACAGTCCAGGCAAACGTTTGCGAGCCTATTCTCGGGGCGGGGATCTTTTTTTCACTCTCGCTCGTGCGGGCCGACAAACATGACTCTGTTCACGAAAATGAAACCGGTTTCGGCGAACTGCTTGCAACCGTTATCCCCTTTGCACATCATCGAAATGAAACCGGTTTCTGTAACTGTTTTTGCAGAAAATAACGCAGAATGAGGGAAAGCGAATGTCAGGATTTAAAGCAGGTTTTCTGTGGGGTGGGGCCGTTGCGGCGCATCAGCTTGAAGGCGGCTGGAAAGAGGGCGGCAAGGGCGTGAGCGTTGCCGACGTCATGACGGCGGGGGCCCACGGGGTGCCGCGTGAAATCACCAACGGCGTGCTGGAGGGGAAAAATTACCCTAACCACGAAGCCATCGACTTCTACCACCGCTATAAAGAAGACGTCAAACTCTTTGCCGAGATGGGGTTCAAATGCTTCCGCACCTCTATCGCCTGGACGCGTATCTTCCCGAAAGGCGACGAGCTGGAGCCGAACGAAGCGGGCCTCAAATTCTATGACGATCTGTTCGACGAGTGCCTGAAGCACGGTATCGAACCGGTGATCACGCTTTCCCACTTCGAGATGCCTTTCCACCTGGTGACGGAATACGGCGGCTGGCGCAACCGTAAGCTTATCGACTTCTTTGTCCGCTTCGCGACGGTCGTTTTTGAGCGCTACCAGCATAAGGTGAAGTACTGGATGACCTTTAACGAGATCAACAACCAGGTCAACTTCCACGAGGACTTCGCGCCGTTTACCAATTCCGGGCTGAAATACGCACCGGGTGAAGATCGCGAGCCGGTCATGTTCCAGGCGGCGCACTATGAGCTGGTGGCCAGCGCCCTGGCGGTGAAGGCGGGGCGCGAGATCAACCCGTCGCTGCAAATCGGCTGCATGATTGCCATGTGTCCAATCTATCCGCTGACCTGCGCTCCGGACGATATGATGATGGCGATGAACGCCATGCATCGCCGCTACTGGTTCACCGACGTCCACGTGCGCGGCAAATATCCGCAGCACCTGCTGAACTACTTTGAACGTCGCGGCTTCGCGCTGGACATCACCGAAGAGGATAAAGCGGCGCTGGCCCAGGGCTGCGTGGACTACATCGGCTTCAGCTATTACATGTCCTTCGCCACCAAAGCGACGGCGGATAATCCGGAGCTGGATTACGACGAGAGCAAGAGCCTGGTTTCCAACCCGTACGTGCAGAAATCCGACTGGGGCTGGCAGATCGATCCGGTTGGGCTGCGCTACTCCCTCAACTGGTTCTGGGATCACTACCAGCTGCCGCTGTTCATCGTTGAGAACGGCTTTGGCGCGATTGACGTGCAGGAGAGCGACGGCACGGTGAACGACCAGTACCGCATTGATTATCTCTCCGCGCACATCCGCGAGATGAAAAAAGCGGTGGTGGAAGATGGCGTGGATCTGATGGGTTACACCCCGTGGGGCTGTATCGATCTCGTTTCTGCCGGCACCGGTGAAATGAAGAAACGCTACGGCTTTATCTTTGTTGATAAAGATAACGAAGGTAACGGCACGCTGAACCGCAGCAGGAAAAAGTCGTTTGACTGGTATAAGCAGGTGATTGCCAGCAACGGGGAACAGCTATAATTGCCCGGTGGCGCTGCGCTTGCCGGGCCTGCGGGGTTTCCAGGCCGGGGAAGCGTTAGCGCCACCCGGCAGAACCTCGCACCAAAGCCGGAGCCTTGTCTCCGGTTTTTTTACGCGTTAATCATTTTGATTGATATACGTCAAGCAAGATGGGTATGGCGCAATCCGAAAAAAGCGGTATAATCCCGCGATTTTTTTGCGGATGCCACCTCAGAGGAGAAAGAGAATGAAGATTGTGGAAGTGAAACACCCACTCGTTAAACACAAGTTGGGCCTGATGCGTGAGCATGACATCAGCACGAAGCGTTTTCGCGAACTGGCTTCTGAAGTGGACAGCCTCCTGACCTACGAAGCAACCTCCGATCTGGAAACGGAAAAAGTGACCATCGAAGGCTGGAACGGCCCGGTACAGGTTGAACAGATCAAAGGTAAAAAAATTACCGTTGTGCCGATCCTCCGTGCGGGTCTGGGCATGATGGAAGGCGTGCTGGAGCACGTGCCAAGCGCGCGTATCAGCGTGGTGGGGATCTATCGTGACGAAGAGACCCTTGAGCCAGTCCCGTACTTCCAGAAGCTGGTTTCCAACATCGACGAGCGTATGGCGCTGGTGGTTGACCCGATGCTGGCGACCGGTGGTTCCATGATCGCCACCATCGACCTGCTGAAAAAAGCAGGATGCAGCAGCATCAAGGTGCTGGTTCTGGTCGCGGCGCCGGAAGGTATCGCGGCGCTGGAAAAAGCGCACCCGGACGTTGAACTCTATACCGCATCCGTCGACCAGGGGCTGAACGAGCACGGGTACATCATCCCGGGGCTTGGCGATGCCGGCGATAAGATTTTTGGTACCAAATAATCGAATAACGATAAAGAAGCCGACTTTGATAGTCGGCTTTTTTTTGAATAAAAACCCATAACAATGACACTCAGAGGAAAACACTATGACGCGCCGTGCTATCGGGGTGAGTGAAAGACCGCCGCTTTTACAGACAATCCCGCTTAGTTTGCAGCACCTGTTCGCCATGTTTGGCGCAACCGTGCTGGTGCCAATCCTGTTTCACATTAACCCGGCTACCGTGCTGCTGTTCAACGGCATCGGAACGCTGCTTTACCTCTTCATCTGTAAAGGCAAAATCCCGGCATATCTCGGGTCGAGCTTTGCCTTTATCTCCCCGGTGCTGCTGCTGTTACCGCTGGGTTATGAGGTCGCCCTGGGCGGCTTTATCATGTGTGGGGTGCTGTTCTGCCTGGTGTCCTTCATTGTGAAGAAAGCGGGTACCGGCTGGCTGGACGTGATGTTCCCGCCTGCGGCGATGGGCGCAATCGTTGCCGTCATCGGCCTGGAGCTGGCGGGCGTGGCGGCGAACATGGCCGGCCTGCTGCCGGCGGACGGTCAGTCGCCTGACACCAAAACCATCATCATCTCGCTGGTGACGCTCGGCGTGACGGTGTTTGGTTCCGTGCTGTTCCGCGGCTTTATGGCAATTATCCCGATCCTGATCGGCGTGCTGGCGGGCTATGCGCTCTCCTTCGTAATGGGCGTTGTGGACACCACCCCCATTGCCGAGGCGCACTGGTTCGCGCTGCCAACCTTCTATACCCCGCGCTTCGAATGGTTTGCTATCTTCACCATTCTGCCTGCCGCGCTGGTGGTGATTGCCGAGCACGTCGGCCACCTGGTGGTGACGGCGAACATCGTTAAGCGCGATCTGATCCGCGACCCGGGCCTGCACCGCTCCATGTTTGCGAACGGTTTTTCCACCATTATCTCCGGTTTCTTCGGCTCCACGCCAAACACCACGTACGGTGAGAACATCGGCGTGATGGCAATTACCCGCGTTTACAGCACCTGGGTTATCGGCGGCGCGGCAATCATCGCCATTCTGCTCTCCTGCGTCGGCAAGCTGGCGGCGGCGATCCAGATCATCCCCGTCCCGGTGATGGGCGGCGTGTCTCTTCTGCTGTACGGGGTGATCGGTGCCTCCGGTATTCGCGTGCTGATTGAATCCAAAGTGGATTACAGCAAGGCGCAAAACCTGATCCTGACCTCCGTTATCCTGATTATCGGCGTGAGCGGTGCCAAGGTGCACATCGGTGCGGCCGAGCTGAAGGGCATGGCGCTGGCGACCATCGTGGGCGTCGGCCTGAGCCTGATTTTCAAGCTGATCTCGGTGATCCGCCCGGAAGAGGTGGTGCTGGACGCTGACGAAAGCGAAAAAGCGCCACGCTGATCGTAAAGCCGGGCGACGGATCGCCCGGTTCTCTCCTTGCAGGTTCCGTGTTAAACTCCATTCCGATTTTATGTAAGATCTCTGGTTGAGGTATTTCTGAACGGACCGGCACAGCTCTCTCTGCCACTTTATCTCCCTGACGACGAAACTTTTGCGAGTTTCTGGCCGGGTGATAACCCCTCTTTACTGGCTGCACTGCAAAACGTGCTGCGCCAGGAACACAGCGGATACATCTATATCTGGTCACGCGAGGGCGCGGGGCGCAGCCATCTGCTGCATGCGGCCTGTGCTGAACTCTCCGCGCGCGGTGACGCGGTAGGCTACGTGCCGCTGGATAAACGTACCTGGTTTGTGCCTGAGGTGCTCGAGGGCATGGAACATCTCTCCCTGGTCTGCATCGATAATATCGAATGCGTGGCGGGGGACGAGCCGTGGGAAATGGCGATCTTTAACCTCTACAACCGTATTCTGGAGTCGGGCAAAACCCGGCTGCTGATCACCGGGGATCGCCCGCCGCGCCAGCTTAATCTTGGGCTGCCGGATCTGGCGTCTCGCCTGGACTGGGGGCAAATCTACAAGCTCCAGCCGCTGTCGGATGAAGACAAGCTCCAGGCGCTTCAGCTGCGCGCAAGGCTGCGCGGCTTCGAGCTGCCGGAGGACGTGGGGCGTTTCCTGCTGAAGCGGCTGGATCGCGAAATGCGCACGCTGTTCGATACGCTCGATCAGCTCGATCGCGCCTCCATTACCGCCCAGCGCAAGCTGACTATTCCGTTTGTGAAAGATATTCTCAAGCTCTAGCTGCGCCGGGCCTGAGCTCTTCCATCAGGTGCTCCACCAGTAGCGGAATCGGCCTTCCCGACGCCACGCTTCGTCCGTTCTCACGCCACAGCGCCGTTCCGCTGATGTCCAGATGCGCCCACGGGATCGTCGGCGGACAGAAATGGTGTAGCAGCCACGCCGCCGAGGCGCTGATTGCCGCATTGTTGGGGGGCGTATTGCACAGGTCGGCAATGGCGCTGTCGGTCTGCTTTTTCAGCCGCGCATCCAGCGGCAGCGACCATACCTCGTCACCGCTTCGTTTTCCCGCCTGCGTCAGCGCCTCGCGCAGCGGCTCGTCCTGCGTCATCAGCCCGCTCAGCTCATACCCCAGCGCCTTCACGACCGCGCCCGTTAAGGTTGCCATATCAATGATATAGCGCGCCTGTGGGTGCTTCCGGCTGGCCCAGGCAATGGCGTCCGCCAGCACCAGCCTGCCTTCGGCATCGGTATTGTTGATTTCAACGGTGGTGCCGTTGCAGGCCGTCGCCACCGTGCCGGGCTGCATGGCGTCCGGGCCGATGGCGTTTTCTGCCAGCGCCAGCACCCCCATGATGCGGACCGGCAGGCCCAGTTCAGCAACGCTCAGCATTAACCCAAGCACGTTTGCCGCGCCGCACATGTCATATTTCATGGTGTACATGCCTGCGCCTTCCTTCAGCCGCAGGCCGCCGGTATCAAAGGTAATGCCTTTTCCCACATAGCAACGCACCGGGCCGTCGTTCGCACCATCATAATGAATAGCAAGCAGACGCGGCGGGCAGGTCGCCCCTTTGCCAACGGCGTGCAGCAGCCCAAGGCCCTGCTCAACGATATCCTTTTCGTTCAGCACCTCGCAGCGCAGGGCAGGGAAGGCGGCGCAGCGTTTTTGCGCTTCCTCTACCATATGCTGCGGCGTGCAGCGGTCGGACGGGGTATCCGCCAGACGCCGCGCCGCGACCATGCCGCGGGCGATGGCCTGCTGCTGGCGGAAGAACGTCTCAAGCCTCGCCTGCTGCTCCGGCACGCAGAGGGCGGTGATGCGCGTAATGCGCGCTGCCGAAGGGTCCGTTTGCTTCAGCCCCAGGTCGCTAAGCCTGTGCGCCTGATTAAAGAGAAAGCGCAGCACCTGCGCCAGCACCACCTCATCAATATCCGTTACGTCCAGCACGATGTCGGCGCTGGCCGGCGCGGCAACCAGCGGCCGCAGCGCGGTGAGTAACCCTTCGGTCAGGGCGTCATGCCAGAGCGCGTCCGGCAGCAGGGTGATGCGGGCAAAGGGCGCGCAGCCAAAGCGCGCGTCCGCAATGCTGTGCTGCTGGCGCATTTCAGCGAGAAGCGCGCTGTCCGGTAAATGGGCGCTGGAAGCGGGCGCAATCAGGTGGCCCTGCGGCGCTGCGTCTGCAAGCGCGGTGATAAACTGATAAGCGATCATCATGACTCCTCAATGGGCGCGCGGATGCGTGCGGCATAGGCCTGCATCCACGCCTCGTCCACGGCGTGATAGTGGGTTTTCTCCCGCAGGCGCTCGGTACGAAAAACCGTAAGAGGCTGGCGGGCCGTTGCGACCACAAACGAAAAGGTTTTGATGTTCGTCGCGGCACCGAATTCGCCCCGGTTATTCATGCACACCACGGAGAGATCGCCAACCCGGCCAAAGCGCGACATCAGCTTGTCCTCCAGTTCGAACACCACCGAATCCGCCGCCTGCTGCGGCGTCATGCCCTGCGCCATCCGGCGCACGATTTCATAGCTGGTGCAGCCTTTCATCAGATCTTCACCGACGCCCGTCGCGGTCGCCGCGCCGGTTTCGCTGTCGCAGTAAAAGCCGGAGCCGACGATCGGCGAGTCGCCGAGGCGACCGCGTTTTTTCATAAACAGGCCGCTGGTGGAGGTCGCTACGCTCATGGAGCCCTGCATATCCAGACCGATAATGCCGACGGTGTCGTGCCCGTCGTACGGGCTCAGGCCTTTGTCCAGCGTCTCCCGGCAGCGCTTGCGGTAGTGCTGCATGGCGCGGTCGGTAAGCATGGTTTTGTCGCTAAAGCCCTGGCTCAGTGCCCATTCGCGCGCGCCCTGGCCAACCAGCAGGCTGTTGTAGCGCTGGCGGCTGAGCGCATGGGCCACGCGCACCGGGTTGGCAATATCCACCAGATTCCCTACGGCGCCGAACGCCAGCGTGTCGCCGTCCATGTACGCCGCATCCAGCTCCACCTCGCCGTTCTCGGTGGGCAGCCCGCCGTAGCCGACGGATTTATACAGCGGGAAGTCCTCCACGGCGGCGACGGCGTCAACCACCGACGCAGCGGCCGGTTTTCCCGCCGCCAGGGCAGAAGCAGACTCCGTTACCCCTTCAAGCGCCATTCGCCAGGTTGCGATAATTCCCCACATGCTTTACTCCTGTTTTGCAAGGGTGGTGTCGGTTTGCGTCACCGTGGACAGCTCCGCGGCGCGGTACTGTTTATCCACTATACGCATGAAGGGCAGGTACAGCATGGCGCCAATCAGCAGGTTGATTAGCTGCATCACGCTGCCGCTCAGGTGCCCGGTGACGATAAATCCGCTGATGACCGGCGGCAGCGTCCAGGGAATAAATACCCCGGTGGTGACGGCAACCGCGCCAATTTTCATCGCCGCGTACTGCACGGTGACCAGCACCAGCGGCACCAGGTTGAACGGAATGAGCATGATGGGGTTCATGATCACCGGCAGGCCGAACAGTATCGGTTCGTTGATGTTAAACACCGATGCTCCGGCGCCGAGGCGGGCCACTTCGCGCATGTTTTTACTGCGGGCAAAAATCAGCATCGCGATCACCAGCGACAGCGTGGCCCCGGCGCCCCCCATCCAGATCATGTCAAAAAACTGTTCCGTGATGATGTGCGGCGGCGTCGTTCCCGCCTGAATCGCGGCAATGTTATCGGTCTGGTTCTCCATCCACAGCGGGCGAATAATGCCGTTGATCATCGAGCCGGAGTTAATGCCCACCGACCACAGAATGGTGATGCTGAAGACCGTCATCAGCGCGCCAAAATAGGAGGTGCCATAGTGACGTACCGGCGTTGCAACCACGTCATAAATAAACTGGTGGATAGTGTTGTAGTGGGTATTTTCAAACAGGATGCGGATCGCCAGCACCAGAATCATCACCAGCAGGGCCGGGATCAGCGCGGCGAAGGACTCCTGCACCGCCGGAGGTACCCCGTCCGGCATTTTAATAACCAGCTTTTTGCGCTTCAGCCAGCAGAACAGCTCCGTCCACAGCAGGGAGCCGATCATCGCCACGAACAGCCCCTTACTGCCAATCCACTCTACCGGCATGACGGTAATACCGCCGTTTTCCGCCACCCTGATGAAGGGCGTCAGGATCAAAAAGGCGACAAGCGCGAGGATGCCGCAGGAGATGCGGTCTTCGCCATAATGTTCCGCCAGGCGGTAGGCGACCAGAAAGCTGATAAACAGCGACATGGTCGAGAACACCGCGTTGAACGGGATCTCAATAATTGCACTCCAGCTCTCACCAAAGACCTGAGACATAAACTGCTGGTAGGCCTGGTTCGGGAATGAGGAGATCACCAGCAGAATGGAGCCGACAATGATAAACGGCATGAATGAAACGTAGGCACCGCGAATGGCCCCAAGATGACGCTGCTGGGCGGTCTTCGCCGCCAGCGGCATCAGTTTTGCTTCAAGAAATCCCAGAACATTGTTCATTGTGAACTCCGTACAAGATTGAGAGGTGTTGTTTATGTTATGTCTGTGGATTATCAGTGAAGCGCGGCGAGCGAAAGGTGAAATCGGTCACAAAGCATTCGCTGATGCACTATAAATCTCACAAGGTTGGTTTCGGAGATCTTCGCGATGGAAATTAAGCTGCACGCCAATGCCACCACCACGCCGCGCATCCGCCGCTATCTGCAACGGTCGGATAAGAGCGACAGGGAGCTGGCCGTCGAGCTGGGTATTTCGGTCACGACCGTCAGGCGCTGGCGCAACCGCGAGCAGGTTTCGGACAACCACACCACGCCAAAAGTGATACACAAGGCGCTGAGACAGGAACAGGTTTCGCTGGTAAACGCCCTGCGGGATATTACCGGCGCACCGCTGGATGAACTGCTGATGATGGTCAATGACGGGCTCGGGATCGCCGTTTCCCGCGCCACCCTGAACCGCTACCTCAAACCGGCCTCTGCCAGGCAAAAGGACGCGTCGCTGCAGGGTAAAAAGGCGCTGAAGGCAGGCATCGTGCCGCAAAAGCTGCTGCTATGGCATCAGCCGCTGTCGCTGCATATGGACGACGGCGGGGAGCAACATCTGCTCTGGGCGCGTGAACCCGTCAGCGGCTGGTGCTACGCCCGGCTTTATGCGGGCTTTTCCCCGCAGCTGCTGACCCACTGGGTAAACGCGGCGCTGGCTGCCTGTCCGGCTGATATTCATTGTGTTGAGACTTTCGGGCTGGAAGTGAAGCTGCCGGAGCGTAGCGTCACTGTAAGAGTGCATTCACGGTACAATCTCGCCGTTCAGGTCCCTGTGCCGCTACGCGAAATCATTCCGCGCGTAAATAGTGAACCCGCGGCGGAGCTGTTGATCCAGCTGTGCGATTTTTATAACCGGGGAAAAGCGCAGAAAAAACTGGGAGAGAGTACGCCGCAGGCGTTTCTGGAAGCGCTGCGGCGTAACGATTAGACGATTTCGAGCACGTCTTCCGGCGGCCTGCCGATACGCGCCTTGCCGTTCGCAACCACAATCGGGCGCTCAATCAGCTTTGGATTCTCGACCATGGCCTGGATGAGCCGATCTTCGGTGAGATGCGGGTCGTTCAGGTTGAGCGTCCTGTACAGATCCTCTTTCTGACGCATCAGCTCGCGCGCGCTGCCCATATCAAGCATCTTAAGCAGCTGGCGGATCGTCTGCGCGTCCGGCGGCGTCTCCAGATACAGCACCACCTCGGGGTCGACGCCGTTAGACTTCAGCAGGCTGAGGGTATCGCGGCTCTTGGAGCAGCGAGGGTTATGGTAAATTTTTACCGCGTCTGTCATGACTTCTCCTTTAATTACATCTTCTCGTACGGCTTAAAGCGCAGCTGCAGGGCGCGCAGCTGGTCGATTCGCGCATCGTAGCGGGCCTGCTGCAGGCTGCCGAGCTTCACCTGCGAACTGGCGCTGCTTAACAGAGAGATGGCCTGATCGAGCCGTCCCGCCAGCGCCAGCCCTTCCGCACGCGCGGCCAGCTCCTGATCGCGGTTACCCAGTTGCCCCTGCGCCTGGGCGAGCAGCTCCCAGCCGTTCTGGTCATCTTTATTGTTAAAGGTGTAGCGGTTCAGAATGGTCACCGCCTCGCCGGGCTTGCCGCCCTGCAGGTACGCGTTCGCCAGGTTAAGCTGCAGTACCGGGTTATTGCGAATGTCTTTCGCCCCTTTCAGGCGATTGATCGCATCGGTTGCTTTTTTCTGCCCCAGATCGATATCGGTGGCGAGGTCGAGGTACCACGGGTTATTTGGCTCCGACGCCAGCAGCGGCTGTAGCGCTTTACGCGCTTCATCGTATTTGCTGGCCTCCATCGCCTGGAGCGCCTGACCATATTGCGCCGCGTTTTTCTCGCGGATGTTGCCTTTTGCCAGCGTATCCAGCAGATCGCTGGTGAGCTGGTTACGCCCGGAGTTGTACATGCCGAGCGTTCTCACTTTTGCCATGTAGAAATCCTGCGATGACTGCACGACCACCGGACGCATCTGGTTGGCGCGGTTACGCGCATCCGAAAGTCGGCTTTCCGGCAGCGGGTGGGTCAGCAGAATTTCCGGAGGACGCGACGAGTAGCGCGCCTGATCGAGCAGCTTTTCCAGGAAGCTCGGCATGGCCTGCGGATCAAAGCCCGAACGCTGCAATACCTGAATGCCGATGCGGTCTGCCTCCTGCTCGTTCTGTTGGGTAAAGCTGATCATCCCCTGACGCGTACCCGCCAGCGTCCCGGTCAGCGCCGCCATCCCGGCCTGCGGGCTGGCCATAGCCAGCAGTATGGAGCCCAGCGCGCCAACCCAGGTCAGCGGGGCGTTACGCTTCTGGTCTTCCATCGCACGCGCCAGGTGGCGCTGGGTGACGTGTGAAATTTCGTGCGCCATGACCGACGCCAGCTGGCTTTCGTTATCGGAATAGCGGAATAACGCCGAATGCAGCACCACGTTTCCGCCAAAGAAGGCGAAGGCGTTGATCTCGTCGTTATTGATTAAAAAGAAGTGGAAGGGGGTTTTTACCGAATCCGCGTGCGCCACCAGACGCATCCCCAGACCGTTGATGTACTGCACCAGCAAAGGATCGTTGATCAGTGGAGCACTGCCGCGCAGTTGGCGTACGTAATAATCCCCCATCTGCATCTCCTGCCCGATGGAGAGCGTGCTTCCTGCCGTGGTGCCCATGTCCGGCAATGAATCGGACGAGTCAGCGAAAGCGGGCAACACCTGACCCACCGTCACTGCGGCAATCAGTGTCGCAACCAGTGTTTTTCTCAACTGCCTGAACATAACCACTGTCCTGTATTTTGGATGTGCTAATTTGACCGATGAACCCGCATAACGTTCATCTCCGCTGCTCTGCGAGTGTAGCCGTGTTAGGAGATGAAGAAAATCCCATTCATCAGGGTTTTGCGAAACCTGACAGTGATACAAAAAGGAAAGTCTTTTTTGTGACAGTTAGATACAATTCGTCCCTCACTCCCGCTATTCGATTCAGGGAAGGGTTGTATGCTCGAAATGTTAATGCAGTGGTACCGGCGTCGGTTCAGTGACCCGGAAGCCATTGCTTTGCTGGTCATTCTGGTTGCCGGGTTCGGTATCCTGTTCTTCTTTAGTGGCCTGCTGGCTCCGCTGCTGGTGTCGCTTGTCCTGGCGTATCTGCTGGAGTGGCCAACGGCGCGTCTGGAACATATCGGCTGTTCCCGCCGCTGGGCCACCAGCATCGTGCTGGTGCTGTTTGTCGGTATTCTGCTGTTAATGTCCTTCGTGGTTATGCCTATCGCCTGGCAGCAGGGGATTTACCTGATCCGCGACATGCCCGGCATGCTCAATAAGCTGTCTGACTTTGCCGCCACGCTGCCGCGTCGCTACCCTGCGCTGATGGACGCCGGGATCATCGACGCGATGGCCGAAAATATGCGCGCCCGCATCATGACCATGGGCGACTCGGTGGTGAAATACTCTCTGGCCTCGCTGGTGGGGCTGCTGACCCTGGCCGTTTATCTGGTCCTCGTGCCGTTAATGGTCTTCTTCCTGGTGAAGGATAAAGAGCAGATGCTGAACGCGGTGCGCCGGGTGCTGCCGCGCAATCGCGGCCTGGCAGGGCAGGTCTGGCAGGAGATGAACCAGCAGATCACCAACTACATTCGCGGCAAAGTGCTGGAGATGATAGTGGTGGGCGTAGCGACCTGGATTGGCTTCCTGATCTTCGGGCTGAATTACTCGCTGCTGCTGGCGGTGCTGGTCGGATTTTCGGTTCTGATCCCGTACATCGGCGCGTTTGTGGTGACCATTCCGGTGGTGGGCGTTGCGCTGTTCCAGTTTGGCCTGGGCACGGAATTCTGGAGCTGTTTCGCCGTATACCTGATTATTCAGGGGCTGGACGGTAACCTGCTGGTGCCGGTGCTGTTCTCCGAGGCGGTGAACCTGCATCCGCTGGTGATTATCTTATCGGTGGTCATTTTCGGCGGGCTGTGGGGCTTCTGGGGCGTGTTTTTCGCTATTCCGCTGGCGACGCTTATCAAGGCGGTAGTTCACGCGTGGCCGGATGTGCCGGCGGTGGAAGAGAAGTAGGCTTAGTGCAGCCTGATGCCCCTCTCTCGCGGGGGGAGGGGGCAAACGCAAAAAACGGCAACCAGGGTTGCCGTTTTGCTGTTTATCAGGCGCTTTGTTTGATCCAGTTCAACACCACGTCGTGGTGATTGCTGGTTTTGAAATCATCAAACACGTGTTCAACTTTACCGTCAGCGTCAATCAGGAAGCTGATGCGGTGAATACCGTCGTAGGTTTTGCCCATAAAGGACTTCTCGCCCCAGACGCCAAACTGCTCGCAGACCTGGTGGTCTTCATCGGAAAGCAGCGTGAAGTTCAGCAGCTCTTTTTCCGCAAAGCGTGACAGCTTCTCTGGCTTATCGGTGCTGATGCCCAGCACTTCTACACCGGCTTTTTTCAACTCATCCATGTTGTCGCGTAATCCGCAGGCCTGTACGGTACAGCCCGGGGTCATGGCTTTCGGGTAAAAATAGACCAGAACACGCTGTCCCTGGAAGTCGGTCAAATTTACTTGCTCACCGTCTTGATCCGGCAAGCTAAATTTCGGTGCGAGATCACCGGCTTTCAGTGGGTTCATTACTCAACTCCATCCTGTTCATGCTGCGAATAATTGACGACGCTTATACTGCCCTGCGCGTGTAATTCTGTACAGAGGGCTTTGAACGCCTGCTCGATATTTGACGCATCCTGCGAGGCAGGGCTGTGCGCGGTAATTTGAATAAACAGCGTCGGGATTGCGTTTTCATCACCCGGCTGCGTGCGGGAAACCAGTTCGGCAATGTTCATCTGATGGCTGTCAAACAGCGCCGTAAAACGTTCAATCAGATGGGGTGAATCAGGCACTTCAACCTGCACCCAGACCGTAGCAGGCAGAGCCGGACGCGGGCGCGCGGTGGTGCGCTTCATCACAATCAGTAAATCCAGCTCTGCGCCTTTCAGCGGCAGGGTAGATTCGATAAGGGTAATGGCATTCCATGTCCCGGAAAGCAGCATAATGAACGTGAACTCTTCGCCAAGCATAGCCAGACGGCTGTCTTCGATATTGCAGCCGCAGCTGCTCACGTGACGAGTGATGGTGTTCACGATACCCGGCCTGTCAGCACCCAGCGCAGTGATAACCAGGTAATGTTGTGATGAGGTTGTCAAACCTGTTCTTCCTTTGCGTGGTTAAGTCTTCCTAAGGAAAGCATAAAAAAAACATGCATACAACCGCCCGAGCGCCTCAGGTCGCTTGCTTTTATTACAGTTCCAAACGTAACATTGAGACTCTTGTTCGCACAGAGGATGGCCCATGTTCACGGGAAGTATTGTCGCGCTTGTTACACCGATGGATGAAAAAGGTAATGTCTGCCGGTCAAGCATGAAGAAGCTGATTGATTATCATGTCGCCAATGGAACCTCGGCGATCGTTTCGGTAGGGACTACCGGTGAATCCGCAACGCTGAGTCACGACGAGCATGGCGACGTTGTGATGCTTACCCTGGAGCTGGCTGACGGACGTATTCCGGTCATCGCGGGTACCGGCGCAAACGCAACGGCTGAGGCGATTAGCCTGACTCAACGTTTTAACGACAGCGGCATTGTTGGCTGTCTGACGGTCACGCCTTACTACAACCGTCCTACGCAGGAAGGGTTGTTCCAGCATTTCAAAGCCATCGCAGAACATACTGACCTGCCACAAATTCTGTATAATGTGCCGTCCCGTACCGGTTGCGATATGCTGCCGGAAACCGTTGGCCGTCTCTCGAAAGTAAAAAATATTATCGGGATTAAAGAGGCGACAGGGAACTTAAGCCGCGTTCATCAGATCAAAGAGCTGGTTTCAGACGACTTTATCCTGTTGAGCGGTGATGATGCGACCGCGCTGGACTTTATGCAGCTCGGTGGTAACGGCGTGATTTCCGTGACGGCGAACGTTGCGGCGCGCGATATGGCTGACATGTGCAAGCTGGCCGCAGCCGGTCACTTTGATGAAGCTCGCGTGATTAATCAGCGTCTGATGCCGTTGCACAATAAATTATTTGTCGAACCCAATCCGATCCCAGTGAAATGGGCATGTAAGGAGTTGGGGCTTGTAGCAACCGACACGCTGCGTCTGCCAATGACACCGATTACCGACCATGGTCGTGAAATCGTCGCTGGCGCGCTGAAGCATGCCGGTTTGCTGTAAAGTTTAGGGAGATTTGATGGCTTATTCAGTACAGAAGTCGCGCCTGGCGAAGGTTGCGGGTGTTTCGCTTGTTATGCTCCTCGCTGCCTGTAGTTCAGACTCGCGCTACAAGCGCCAGGTGAGCGGTGATGAATCCTATCTGGATTCGCCGCCGCTTGCTGAACTTCACGCGCCTGCCGGTATGATCCTGCCGATTCAGAACGGTGATTATAATATTCCGGTCACTAACGGCAGCGGTCTGGTAGGGAAAGCGCTTGATATTCGTCCGCCAGCTCAGCCTCTGGCGCTGGTGAGCGGCGCGCGCACCCAGTTTACGGGTGACACCGCCTCTCTGCTGGTGGAAAGCGCACGCGGCACCACGCTGTGGCCGCAGGTGGTGAGCGTGATCCAGTCGAAAAATTACGCGATTGATAAACGCGACGACGCCAGCCAGACGTTAACCACCGACTGGATTGAGTGGAACCGTCTCGATGAAGATCAGCAGTATCGCGGTCGTTATCAAGTCTCCGTTAAGCCGCAGGGTTATCAGCAGGCGGTTACCGTTAAGCTGTTGAATCTTGAGCAGGCGGGTAAACCGGTTGCCGATCCGGCCGCCATGCAGCGCTACAGCACCGAAATGCTGAACGTGATTGCGGCAGGTCTCGATAAAAACGCCACCGACGCCGCTAACGCCGCGCAGAACCGTAACGGCTCAACGTTTGACGTGCAGAGCGGTGCGGATGATACCGGTCTGCCAATGCTGGTGGTACGCGCACCGTTTAACCAGACCTGGCAGCGTCTGCCAGCCACGCTGGAAAAAGTGGGCATGAAGGTGACCGACAGCACCCGTTCAACGGGCAGCATCACAGCGACCTATAAGCCGCTGTCTGAGAGCGCCTGGCAGGAATTGGGCGCGCGCGATCCGCAGCTGCCTTCCGGCGATTATAAAATCCAGGTCGGCGACCTCGATAACCGCAGCAGCCTGCAGTTTATCGATCCGAAAGGACACACGCTGACCCAGGCGCAGAACGACGCGCTGGTCGCTGCCTTCCAGGCCGCATTCAGCAAATAAAAGCGAGGGCTGGTGAATCCAGCCCTTTTTATTTTCGTGCCACGCAAACGTGTGCGTGGCATAATATGCCCAGTTTTGAATACAAATCATCACACCAGGAGTAATGAAGATGCAGAAGCAAGCTGAGTTGTATCGTGGCAAAGCGAAAACCGTATACAGCACGGAAAACCCGGATCTGTTGGTGCTCGAGTTCCGCAATGATACGTCAGCAGGAGACGGCGCGCGCATTGAGCAGTTCGATCGTAAAGGCATGGTGAACAACAAGTTCAACCACTTCATTATGACCAAACTGGCCGAAGCCGGTATCCCGACTCAGATGGAAGCGTTGCTGTCCGATACGGAATGTCTGGTAAAAAAACTGGATATGGTGCCGGTTGAGTGCGTTGTCCGTAACCGTGCCGCAGGCTCCCTGGTGAAGCGTCTGGGCATTGAAGAGGGGATCGAACTGAATCCGCCGCTGTTCGACCTGTTCCTGAAAAACGATGCCATGCACGACCCGATGGTTAACGAATCCTACTGCGAAACCTTCGGCTGGGTGAGCAAAGAGAACCTGGCGCGTATGCAGGAGCTGACCTACAAGGCGAACGACGTGCTGAAAAAGCTGTTTGATGACGCGGGCCTGATCCTGGTCGACTTCAAGCTGGAGTTCGGTCTGTACAAAGGTGAAGTGGTGCTCGGTGACGAGTTCTCACCGGACGGCAGCCGCCTGTGGGACAAAGAGACGCTGGATAAGATGGACAAAGACCGTTTCCGTCAGAGCCTGGGCGGCGTGGTAGAAGCGTACGAAGCGGTTGCTCATCGTTTAGGCGTTAAGCTCGACTAATCTCCTCATTTGCCAAAGGATGTTTGCATCCTTTGGCGTCTTATCCTTGTTTACTATGGTAATCCTTTCATTAACCGCCTACGATCATAGCTATTATTAATGGAATAGTTCGAGGTGGTTATGCGCTGGCAAGGGCGTCGTGAAAGTGACAATGTAGAAGACAGACGCAGCAGTGGTGGCGGTGGTCCGTCCATGGGCGGGCCAGGGTTCCGTCTACCCGGCGGCAAGGGCGGTATTATTCTGCTGGTGGTGGTGCTCGTGGCGGGCTACTACGGCGTCGACCTGACCGGCTTAATGACCGGTGAACCGATGCAACAGCAGCAGTATTCTCAGCGCTCCATCAGCCCGAATGAAGATGAGGCCGCGAAATTTACCTCCGTGATCCTCGCGACCACCGAAGATACCTGGGGTCAGCAGTTCGAGAAAATGGGCCGCACCTATCAGCCTCCAAAACTGGTGATGTACCGTGGCGCAACCCGCACCGGCTGCGGCACCGGGCAGTCCGTTATGGGGCCGTTCTACTGCCCGGCGGACAGCACCGTCTATATCGATCTCTCCTTCTATGACGACATGAAAAGCAAGCTGGGCGCCGATGGTGATTTTGCCCAGGGCTACGTGATCGCGCATGAAGTGGGGCACCACGTGCAGAAGCTGCTCGGCATTGAGCCTAAGGTGCGTCAGATGCAGCAAAATGCTTCGCAGGCGGAGGTGAATCATCTCTCCGTGCGCATGGAGCTTCAGGCCGACTGCTTCGCTGGCGTCTGGGGACACAACATGCAGCAGCAGGGCGTGCTGGAGACGGGCGATCTCGAAGAGGCCCTGAATGCCGCACAGGCAATTGGTGACGATCGTTTACAGCAGCAGAGCCAGGGGCGCGTTGTGCCGGACAGCTTCACCCACGGCACCTCCGAGCAGCGCTACAGCTGGTTTAAGCGTGGCTTTGACAGCGGTAACCCGTCGCAGTGTAATACCTTCGGCAAAGCTATGTGATGCCGGGGTTTGAACGGCTGAGCCATCAGCTTGAGCGTACCGGGCACCGCCGGCTGGTGGTGCTCAGTGGCGATGAACAGTGGACGCTGAGCCAGGCCAGTCGCCTTCGCGAAACGTTGCCGGGAGACTGGCCGTGGCTTTCGGAAGCGCCCTCTAAAGCCATCAGCGGGCTGCTGGGGCGCGAGTACCGGCATGCTGTTTTTGATGCGCGCGCCGGCTTTGACGTCTCGGCCTTTGCCGCCCTCAGCGGAACCCTGCGCGCCGGCAGCCTTCTGGTGCTGCTGGTGCCGCCGCTCTCCGACTGGGCCGACCGGCCCGACAGCGATTCCGTTCGCTGGAGCGACAGCGCCGAGCCGATTCCCACCCCGCGCTTCGTTCACCATTTTTGCCGGACGCTGGCCGCCGATTCGGATGCCATCGTCTGGCAACAGCATTGTCCCCTGTCTCTTCCCGCTGCGCCGGATTTACCCGCCTGGCAGCCCGCCTGCGGTGAGCCGCAGCGCGAGCAGGCTGCGATCCTCGACGCGCTTCTGGCCATGCCTGCGGGCGTGGCTGCCGTTACGGCCCCGCGCGGGCGCGGAAAGTCAGCGTTGGCAGGCATGCTGCTCAACGGCATTCGCGGCAATGCGGTAGTGACCGCACCGGCAAAAGGGGCTACGGACGTCATCGCCCGTTTCGCAGGCGAGCATTTTCACTTTATGGCCCCGGATGCGCTGCTGGCCTCCGCGACGCAGGCCGACTGGCTGATTGTCGATGAGGCGGCCGCTATTCCCGGCCCGCTGCTGGACAAGCTGGCGTCGCGTTTTCCACGCGTGCTGTTGACCACTACGGTTCAGGGTTATGAAGGCACAGGCAGGGGATTCCTGCTTAAATTCTGCGCCCGGTTCAGCGGGCTGCGGCGGTATACCCTATCAACCCCGGTGCGCTGGGCGGCCGGTTGTCCCCTTGAGCGAATCGTGGCGAATACGCTGCTGTTTGACGATGCGCTTATCGACCGCAGGCCGGAAGGTGAGGTGCGTTTAACGTCGCTGGCGCCCGGGGTGTGGGAGAGCGATCCGACCCGCGCGGCGGGCGTGTATGAACTGCTGTGCGCCGCGCACTACCGGACCTCTCCGCTTGATTTACGCCGCATGATGGACGCGCCCGGCCAGCACTTTGCGGTTGCCCAGGCCGGCGCGGACATCGCGGGCGCGCTCTGGCTGGTGGAGGAAGGGGGGCTACGTCCCGAACTTAGCCGGGCGGTGTGGGCGGGCTTTCGCCGTCCGCGCGGAAACCTTGTGGCGCAGTCGCTGGCGGCGCACGGCGGATCGCCTCTCGCGGCGACGCTGAAGGGCCGACGCGTCAGCCGCATTGCGGTTCATCCCCATCGCCAGCGGGAAGGCATCGGCCAGCGGCTCATTCGCAGCGCCAGCGGTGAAGACTATCTCTCGGTTAGCTTTGGATATACCGACGAGCTGTGGCGCTTCTGGCAGCAGTGCGGTTTCGTGCTGGTGCGGATGGGCAGCCATCGGGAGGCCAGCAGCGGCTGCTACACGGCGATGGCGCTGCTGCCGCTAAGCGAGGCCGGGGAGCGGCTTTGCGAACGGGAACACCGGCGTTTATGCCGCGATATGCGCGTCCTGTCGGCCTGGAATGGTGAAAAGATCCCGGTGGCTGACGCCTGGGAAGCTACCCTTAACGGTGACGACTGGCTGGAGCTGGCGGGGTTTGCCTTTGCTCACCGGGCGTTTGCCACCTCGGTTGCCGCACTGACGCGATTATTGTCAGCCGTGGATGCGCCGCTCCCGGCGCTGCGTGGAAAAATGGAGGGGAGCACGCACGACGTCGGGCGCAAGGCGCTGCTGGCGAAGCTGCGCGAAGAAACTGCACGCGCGCTTGAAGAACTAGACTCTTCCCGCTGCCAGCAGCTGAAAGCCGACATATTGCAATGGCAATTTTTTCAATGACTTCTTCAGTAAAGCGGCATGGTCATTACCCCGCAGAGGCGTAAAATCCTGCTCATCAATTAAGGAGACCGCCATGACACACGATCATTTTGTTGTACAAAGCCCGGATAAGCCGGCTAAACAGTTACTGCTCCTGTTTCATGGCGTTGGCGATAATGCCGTAAATATGGGACAGATTGGCAGCTGGTTTGCCCCCGTTTTCCCACAGGCGCTGATCGTCAGCATCGCGGGCGTGGAGCCATGCGGCCCTGACGGGCGGCAGTGGTTTTCCGTTGAGGGCGTGACGGAGGAGAATCGTCAGGCGCGCATCGATGCCGTCATGCCTGCGTTTATCGACACCGTGCGCTACTGGCAGCAGCAGAGTGGCGTAGGGGCCGACGCGACGGCGCTGATTGGCTTCTCGCAGGGGTCAATCATGTCACTTGAGAGCGTTAAAGCGCAGCCCGGGCTGGCGTCCCGCGTGATTGCCTTTAACGGTCGTTTTGCGACGCTACCGCAAAGCGCGACGACGCAGACCACGATCCATCTGATCCACGGTGGTGAAGACCGGGTGATTGAGCTCTCTCATGCGGTTGCCGCGCAGGATACGCTGATCCGCGAAGGCGGGGATGTGACGCTGGATATCGTGGACGATCTGGGGCACGCCATTGACGATCGCAGCATGCAGTTTGCGCTCGATCGTTTACGCTATACCGTACCGAAGCACTACTTTGATGAAGCGCTCAGCGGCGGTAAGCCAAATGACGATGATATTGTAGAGTTTATGTGAGTTGCCCCTCACCCTAACCCTCTCCCCAAAGGGGAGAGGGAACAGAACACCCCTCGCCCCTCTGGGGAGAGGGGCCGGGGGTGAGGGGTGAGCACAATTACTTCTTCTGGTCCTTCTTCGGCCAGTCGTCCTCATCGTCCCACTTGTCGTTAAAATCACGATGCGGCGGCAGATCCGGCTTGTTGGCAAGAAACTTTTTATGGTCAACGCGCTTGAGATCTTTAATCACGTTAAGCAGCACGCCTACCAGAAACACCAACACCAGAATCCACCAGTACTTTGAAAGCCAGTCCATTCGCTAATCCTCTAAAAGCACCCGTCAGGCGACGAGCTGCTCCATAATACGTTGATACATGCGGGCCAGCAGTTGTAAATCCGCTGCGTTCACGCACTCGTTGATTTTGTGAATCGTTGCGTTAACCGGACCCAGTTCGACAACCTGTGCACCCATCCGGGCGATAAAGCGTCCGTCAGACGTGCCGCCCGTTGTCAGCAGCTGTGGCTTAATTTCATTATAGTGCGCAATGGCGTTCACCACCGCATCCACCAGCTTACCGCGCTGCGTCAGGAATGGCTGCCCGGAAAGCCACCAGTCGATGGTATAGCGCAGCTGATATTTCTCCAGCAGCGCAACCACGCGCGCTTTAATCATCTCGTCGGTCAGTTCGGTGCTGAAGCGGAAGTTAAACTGGACGAAGAGATCGCCGGGAATGACGTTGTTGCTGCCGGTGCCGGCCTTGACGTTGGCAATCTGCATGCTGGTTGGCGGGAAGAACTCGTTGCCTTTGTCCCACTCAATGCCTACCAGCTCGTTCAGCATCGGCGCCGCGCGATGAACCGGGTTATCCGCCAGGTGCGGATAGGCAACGTGGCCCTGCACGCCATGGACGGTCAGGTTGCAGGTTAGCGAACCACGACGGCCATTTTTCACTACGTCGCCCACCACTTCGGTGCTGGACGGTTCACCTACCAGGCAGTAATCCAGACGCTCGTTGCGGGCCATCAGCGCCTCAACGACCTTCACGGTGCCGTTGTGGGCGCTGGCTTCTTCATCAGAGGTGATCAAAAACGCAAGACGGTTTTTATGATTAGGATGCTGGGCCACAAAGCGCTCTGCCGCTACGACCATCGCGGCCAGTGAACCTTTCATGTCAGCCGCGCCGCGTCCAAACAGCATGCCATCGCGGATGGTTGGCTCAAACGGCGGGTTTATCCAGCGGTCCGCGTCACCTGCGGGAACCACGTCGGTATGTCCGGCAAACGCCAGCGTCTCCCCCTGACCGCGCCATGCCCAGAAGTTTTGCGTATCGCCAAAATCCATATGCTCAACGGTAAACCCGATGGCACGCAGGCGCTCAATCATTAATGCCTGACAACCCGCGTCGTCCGGGCTCAGGGAAGGGCGGCGAATAAGCTGCTGAGTCAGCTCAATGACCGGGCATGACATAGACTACACCTCAACGAAAAAATCTGAATAAAGGGTTTCACTGAAACCCAGCAGCATAGGCTGACCTGGCTTGCAGAGCAATGGGCGTTTGATAATTGCTGGCATTTCAAGCATCAGTCGCGCAGCGCTGTCGGCGTCGCCGATCGTGGCCCGCAGGGATTCATCCAGCTTTCGCCAGGTGGTGCCACGGGTGTTCAGCAGCGCTTCCCACCCCAGCTCCTGAATGGCGGAATGCAGAAACGCCGGGTCGAGCCCGTCGGCACGGTAATCATGGAAGCGATAATCAATGTTATGGGCTTCCAGCCAGCGGCGGGCTTTTTTAATCGTGTCACAATTCTTAATGCCGTACATCACAACCATGGTGAATCCTTTTGTTGTTTTGGGGGGGGTAAATGTTCAATATTTTCGAAGATATATCCTCAAGGGGAATATAACACATTCGGATTTTTTCCTGATTTACAATTCTCCTTAATTCAACGAACAGCTGTAAGCTGAATAGTCTTTCATCTTTTAAGCATAGTTGTCCACCGTGTTTAAATTGCCAGTAAACTCAACGTGAAAAATAAAAGGCTTCCTCTCGTCTGACTATTTCAAAATATTGCTGTAGGTCACATAAAATTTACCCGGCAGCGCTCATAGTGAGGCTAAACCCAACAGCATAGCGGGGCTCAATCACAGCAATCGGATAAAGTGGCTTCACAATGATGATACGTTTTCGTAGAGTGCGCATAATAATAAGAGAGGTTGTTATGATTGAACGTGAAATGGGGAACTGGAAAGACTTTATCGAAGGCATGCTTCGTAAATAATTTCCGGTAAGTAATGCAAGAGCACTTATTTAACTAAAATAACCATAGTGTGAAAGAATCACACAATAAAAAGGCGGCCCTCAAAGCCGCCTTTTTTATTTCAGCCGGTTATTCCGGCTTCTCCTTCAGCGGAAAACGGCGACGTACCAGCACAAAGAACAGCGGTACGAAGTAGATGGCCAGCACCGTCGCTGAAATCATTCCTCCCATCACGCCCGTTCCCACCGCATGCTGGCTGCTGGAACCCGCGCCCGAGCTGGTTGCCATCGGCAGGACGCCAAACACAAACGCCAGAGAGGTCATCAGGATCGGGCGCAGGCGCTGGCGACAGGCGTACAGCGTGGCGGCCGTCAGCTCTTGTCCTTTGGCATTCATCTCGTTGGCAAATTCGACGATCAGAATGGCGTTTTTTGCCGACAATCCGATAACGGTGAGCAGCCCGACCTGGAAATAGACGTCATTTTCCAGGCCGCGCATCCAGGTTGCCAGCAGCGCGCCGATAACCCCGAGCGGCACCACCAGCATCACCGAGAACGGCACTGACCAGCTCTCATACAGCGCCGCCAGACAGAGGAACACCACCAGCAGGGAAAGCGCATACAGGGCTGGCGCCTGAGCGCCTGAGAGCCGTTCCTGGTAGGACATCGCCGTCCACTCCAGGCCAAAGCCCGTGGGCAGCTGCTGAACCAGTTTCTCCATAATATCCATTGCGGTACCGGTACTAACGCCCGGTGCGGCCTCGCCGACAATCTCCAGCGCCGAATAGCCATTATAGCGCTCCAGGCGCGGCGAGCCGGTCTCCCAGCGTGAGGTCGCGAAGGCCGAGAACGGCACCATGCCGCCGGTTTTATTTCGCACGTACCAGCGGTTGATATCGTCCGGCAGCATGCGGTATTTGGCGGCAGACTGGACGTAGACCTTCTTCACGCGGCCACGATCCATAAAATCATTCACGTAGCTTGAGCCCCATGCCGTTTGCAGGGTGTCGTTGATGTCGTCGATGGAGACGCCCAGCGCCTGCGCTTTACGCTGGTCAATATCCACCTGCAGCTGAGGGCTGTCATCAAGGCCGTTATGACGAACGCGGGTGAGCTGCGGATCTTTCCCGGCCAGCTCCAGCAGCTTGTCGCGTGCAGCCATTAACGCGTCGTGCCCGGCACCCGCGTGATCCTGAAGCTCCATATCGAACCCGGCTGAACTGCCCAGCCCGCTGATGGCCGGCGGGCTGCTGGCGAACACGCGCGCTTCTTTAATTTTGCTGAACGCTTTGGTCGCGCGCTCAATGATGGCAAATGAGGAGCCGGTATCGCTGTCGCGCTGGTCCCAGTCCTTCAGGCGCACAAACATGCGCGCCACGTTCTGCCCGTTACCGCCCGGGCCAGAGCCGACGGTGGCGAAGACCGAAACGACGTTATCCTTCTCCTGCGTATGGAAGTAGTTCTCGACCTGCTGCACCACTTTCAGGGTCTGCTGCTGGGTCGAGCCGCTCGGCAGCTGTACGGAGGTGATAAACATGCCGCGATCTTCCAGCGGCAGGAAGGATGTCGGCAGGCGCAGGAATAAAAAGACCATGCCGCCGAGCAGCAGAACGTAGACAGCCATCCAGCGCACGCTGCGGTGCAGCACCTTGCCCACGCCCGCCTCATAACGCGCCGCATTGCGGTTGAACATGCGGTTAAACCAGCCGAAAAAGCCTTTCTGCCCGTGGTGCTCGCCCTTGTGCAGCGGCTTAAGCAGCGTCGCGCACAGGGCAGGGGTGAGGATCATCGCCACCAGCACCGAGAGCACCATCGCCGAAACGATGGTGATGGAGAACTGACGATAAATCGCGCCCGTGGTGCCGCCAAAAAAGGCCATCGGGATAAATACCGCCGAGAGCACCATGGCGATCCCCACCAGCGCGCCCTGTATTTGCCCCATCGACTTGCGCGTTGCCTCGCGCGGGGAAAGCCCTTCCTCGCTCATGATGCGCTCAACGTTTTCCACCACCACGATGGCATCATCCACCAGCAGGCCGATTGCCAGCACCATGGCGAACATGGTCAGGGTGTTGATGCTGTAGCCAAAGGCATACAGCACCGCAAAGGTTCCCAGCAGCACCACCGGCACGGCAATGGTAGGAATAAGGGTGGCGCGGAAGTTTTGCAGGAACAGGTACATCACGAGGAATACCAGCGCGATGGCTTCGAGCAGGGTTTTTACCACATCCTCGATGGAGGCCTTAACGAACGAGGTGGTTTCGTAGGCGACTTTGTACTCCAGGCCGTGCGGGAAATAGTGCGAGAGTTCATCCAGCCGGTCTAACACCAGCTGCGCGGTGGCCATTTCGTTGGCGCCGGAGGCCAGCTTCACCCCTAGCCCGGACGCGGCCTTGCCGTTAAAGCGGCTCAGGTAATCATATTTTTCCGCACCCATCTCCACGGTAGCGACATCACCCAGCCGCACTTCCGATCCGTCCTGATTTACCCGCAGGGTGATATTACGGAACTGTTCTGGCGTCTGGAGCAGCGACTGAGAGTTAATGGTGGCATTGAGCGCCTGGTTATCCACGGACGGCGTACCGCCCAGCTGACCCACGGCGATCTGCGCGTTCTGCGACTCAATCGCGTCGGTGACGTCTTTAGCGGTCATCTGCACGCTGTTCAGCTTGTTCGGATCCAGCCAGATGCGCATGGAGTACTGCGAGCCGTAGGCGTCAATATCGCCCACGCCGTTGATACGGCTGAGCGGATCCTGAATATTGCTGGCAACGTAGTCGGCGATGTCCTGCTTATCCATCGAGCCGTCGGTTGAGACAAACGCGATGGTCAGAATGTTGGTGTCGCCGGTTTTACGAACGGTAACCCCCTGATTCTGCACCGCCTGGGGCAGCTTACGCAGGGCCGACTGCAGCTGGTTTTGCACCTGCTGCACCGCCTCATCCGGATCCGTGCCCGCCGTAAAGCTCAGGGTTACCGTTGCCTGGCCCGTGGCGCTGCTCTGGGAGGACATATACATCAGGTTATCGAGGCCGGTCATGTTCTGCTCGATAACCTGCGTAACGGTATTTTCCAGCGTCTGTGCCGAGGCGCCAGGGTAGTTAGCGGTGATGCGCACGTTAGGCGGGGCGAGGTCAGGGTATTGCTCAACCGGGAGTGATGTAATCGCCAGGACACCCGTCAGACACAGCAGGATTGCAAGCACCCAGGCAAAAATGGGGCGATCGATGAAAAAATTCGCCATGAAAAAATGACCTCGTTATGCAGCACGTCGTTATTGTCTATTGCCCGCATCACTTTAGCGGCAAGGCACAGGTCAAACGTGGAGAAATAAAGGAGATAATGTAAATTATCATGCGCTTTTCCCAGCGCGCCCGCGTTATGATCATTTTTCAGTCTGTGCCGCCGGCGTCCTGAACGTCACGCTGACCTGCGTACCGCCCTGCGGCGGCTGGGAGAAGCGTAACGTCCCGCCGAGCCGCTCTGCGCGTTCGCGCATGATGTTCAGCCCGTAGTGGCCCGGCGGTTCACTTGCGTCGCCGATACCAATACCGTTATCGCAGACCGTGACCGTGTGGGTGCCATCCGCCGCGGTAATGCAGCTGACGACGATCTCGCTCGCCCCGGCATGTTTAATCGCATTCAGCACCGCCTCGCGCACGATCTGCAGAAGGTGAACCTGCTTTTGCGCGTCCAGCGCCAGCGATGAGAGGCGGCAGTCGAGCACCAGCTTCGCGCTGGTCTGGCCCTGCAGTCCGTCGAGAGACTCCTGAAGGGCAGCGGGAAGATTGGCGTGATTCAGCGTCAGGCGGAAGGTGGTAAGCAGCTCGCGAAGCTGATGCCAGGCGTTATTCAGCTCGCGGGAGAAGTCCGTAATAATGCTCTGCGCCGGGGCGTTATCGCCCGGCACGGCGTGCTTCAGCAGCGTAAGCTGAATGCGCAAATAAGAGAGCACCTGCGCCAGCGAATCATGCAGCTCGCGGGCAATGGTGGCGCGCTCCTCCATCAGCAGCAGCTGTTGATAGTGCTTTTGCGCCTGGTTGAAATAGAGCCCGCGGCCGAGCATCGTCGCCACGCTTTCCATCAGCGGCAGGGGAACATGCCCCGTCGCGCTCTGCCAGCGCAGTTCGCCGTAGAGGGTGTCCTGCATTAACACCGGTAAATTGTGCATCTCCGCGCCGGGCGTTTCCTGCCCTTCGCACAGCTGCCAGTCATCGCTGGTGCGCAGCTGCAGGTAATTCATTCGGGTGTATTCATGCACAATCTGCAGCATATGCCGGAAGCAGTGGCTGTCTATCTGCCCGGTATTCAGCGCCTGCGAGCATTTAAACAGCATGTCGAGCTGCTGGTGCGCTTCATTCAGGTGGCGGGTTTTTTCGGCAACGGAGGCTTCAAGGGAGCGATACAGGGTGTGCAGCTCCGCCGACATATGGTTGAAGGCGCGGGAAAGCTGGCCCAGCTCGTTGGGGAGCGCGGTGTCCGGCGCGGGCGTGTCGAACTGCCCCTGCTCGATACGCTCGCTCGCCGCCACCAGGTTGTTCAGCGGCAGCACGACCTGACGCCGGATCCGCCGCAGGGTGACTACCGCCAGCAGCAAAATGGCCAGCCCGCCCGTCAGCGAGACTAAAACCACCAGCTGAATTTTATGTTCGGTGTAGTGCTGTAGCGCCAGCACGAAGGCGTCGATGCGGCCAACGAAGTCCTCAATGTGGGTCTGATACCACCCGGCATCGCCGCTGGCGATGCGTTTATCCATCTCCTGCCAGGCAAGGTGAAGCTGCCCGTAACGCTGCTTGACGTCCTCCGGCACATACCAGCGGGTTAACTTCTGCAACGCGGGGGCGCCCAGCGTTTGCTGCCAGACCGCGCGGTGCTCTGCCAGCGACGGGCTGGCGCGCTGCAGTTCGTAGCCCAGGCGATAGCTCTGCATGCGCAGCGATCCGGCGATGTTAATCGCCTCGGCGTCGCGCTGGCTGCTGGCGAGCGTAACCAGCGCAATGGCGCTGATGAGGACGGACAGCACAATCATCAAAAAGAAAGCCCGGGCCAGGCTTCCCGAAACGGGGCGTTTAACGGTCACAAATCAGCTTCCTGAATAAAATTGATCTGCCACAGGTTCACTGGAAATAGTTCGGCTTCCTGGGCATTTGAACATTGCGTCGCCATGCCGCTGTGGGTAAATACGGTAACAATAGAAAGAATAAGGTTATTGAACCAAAAACAGGTGTTGTTATGAATCGTTTTATTATCGCCAGCGGTGAGCAGTGCATCGGTTGCCGCGCCTGCGAAGTCGCCTGCGTGATGGCGCACAATGGTGAACAGCACGTGCTGAGCGAGCGTCATTTTCATCCCCGCATTACGGTCCTGACGTCTGGCTCCCGAAAAAGCCCCGTCACCTGCCACCACTGTGAAAACGCACCCTGCGCGCAAAGCTGCCCGAACGGGGCCATCGCTAAACAGGGCGACAGCGTACAGGTCAATCAACAAAAATGCATTGGCTGTAAGGCCTGCGTGGTGGCCTGCCCCTTCGGCACCATGGAGATAATAGTTACCCCGCTGGATAACGGCAGCGTGAAGGCCTCGGCGCACAAGTGCGACCTCTGTCAGGGAAGGCCACAGGGCCCGGCCTGCGTTGAAAACTGCCCCGCTAACGTGCTCACGCTCGCCACTCCCGCCGTGCTGGATAACCTGGCGAAGCAGCGCCGCCAGCGCAGCGCAGGGCTTGAAGCGCAGCCGTGGCACAGCGAGGCGGTACAGGCGGTACGTCCGCAAAGCAAACTGCAGCAGATGCAACACACCCCGGCGCGCGGTGAGCCGGATAAGCTCAGCCCCGAAGCGCGCGCCTGCCATTTTAACGAGATCTACCAGCCGTTTCGGCCGGAACAGGCGCAGCGCGAAGCGTCCCGGTGCCTGAAATGCGGCGAGCACAGCATCTGCGAATGGACCTGCCCGCTGCATAACCACATCCCGCAGTGGATCGAACGGATTGGGGCGGGTGATATCGCCGGGGCGGCCGAGCTTTCTCACCAGACCAACTGTTTACCGGAAATTACCGGCCGCGTCTGCCCGCAGGATCGATTATGTGAAGGCGCCTGCACCCTGCGTGACGCGTCTGGTGCCGTAACCATCGGTAATATCGAACGGTATATCTCGGATCGGGCGCTGGCGATGGGCTGGACGCCGGACCTCAGCAACGTCGTGCCGGTCGATAAGCGTGTCGCCATCATCGGCGCCGGTCCGGCAGGGCTGGCCTGCGCCGACGCGCTGGTGCGCAGCGGCGTGAGCGTGACGGTTTACGATCGTCATCCGGAAATCGGCGGGCTGCTGACCTTTGGCATTCCTTCCTTCAAGCTGGATAAATCGCTGCTGGCGCGGCGCAGGGAGATCTTCAGCGCGATGGGCATCCGCTTCGAGCTGAACTGCGAGGTGGGTAAAGACGTGTCGATGGACCGGCTGCGGAGCGACTACGACGCCATTTTTATCGGCGTTGGAACCTATCGCTCCATGAAAGCGGGTATTCCCAATGAGGACGCGCCGGGGGTCTATGACGCGCTGCCGTTTTTAGTGGCAAACACGCGGAACGTCATGGGGCTTGAGCCCTCCGCGGACGAGCCGTTTATCGACACGCGGGGGTTGAACGTGGTGGTGCTCGGCGGGGGCGATACGGCGATGGACTGCGTGCGCACCGCGCTGCGCCACGGTGCGGCAAAAGTGACCTGCGCCTACCGGCGGGACGAGGCCAACATGCCGGGCTCAAAAAAAGAGGTCAAAAACGCGAAAGAAGAGGGCGCGGCGTTTGAGTTTAACGTCCAGCCGGTTGAGCTAACGCTGGATGAGGACGGGAAGGTCAACGGCGTCAGGATGCTGCGCACCGTGCTGGGCGAGCCGGATGCGCAGGGGCGTCGGCGCCCTGTCCCGGTGGCGGGCAGCGAGTTTGTGATGCCTGCTGATGCGGCGATCATGGCGTTTGGGTTTAATCCGCACGCCATGCCGTGGCTGCAGGCGCAGGGGGTCGACACCGACGACTGGGGCCGCATCAGGGCCTCCGTGGAGAGCCGCTATCGCTACCAGACCTCGAATCCGCAGATTTTTGCCGGCGGGGATGCGGTACGCGGTGCGGATCTGGTGGTCACCGCCATGGCGGAAGGGTGCCATGCCGCGCAGGGGATCGTGGAGTGGCTCGGCGTGCAGCCGCGCAGGATGCATTAACGCTCGCGGGCGACAAAGCGGGCTTCACGGCGTAATATAAGCAGACTCATTTTGCCGTGGAGCCCGTATGTCCCTGAACATCACCGTTATTAAAGACAAAATCCTTTCCGAAAATTACTTTGTCCTGCGTAACATCACTTACGATTTAACCCGTAAGAACGGAGACGTCATTCGCCACAGGCGCGAGGTCTACGATCGGGGCAATGGCGCAACCATTCTGCTGTATAACCGTGAAAAGCAAAGCGTGGTGCTGATCCGCCAGTTTCGGGTGGCGACATGGGTCAATGGCAATGCGGACGGTCGCCTGATCGAAACCTGCGCGGGTCTGCTTGACGACGATGAGCCGGAAGTGTGCATCCGCAAAGAGGCTATCGAGGAGACGGGGTTTGAGGTGGGCGCGGTGCAAAAGGTCTTCGAGCTTTTCATGTCCCCTGGCGGGGTAACCGAGCTGGTTCACTTCTTCATTGCGGAATACACCGACGCCCAGCGCATTCACCGGGGCGGCGGCGTGGAGGACGAAGATATCGAAGTGCTGGAACTGCCCTTCAGTCAGGCCGTCGCGATGATGAAAAGCGGCGAGATCCGCGACGGTAAGGCGGTGATCCTGTTGCAGTACCTGCAAACCAGCGGGCTGATGAACGTCGCGCAGGCGTCGTGAGAAGTTGTATTTCAGATAAATCTATCCGATAAATCCGATTGAGCCAGCCCGCCCGGGGCACGAAGATACGCCCCAGATTGACCTTTTCGCTTCCGGGGCTGTGCCATTCATGCGCTACTGCGTTTTACTTCTCTTCGTTTTTTGTGGGCTACCCGCGCCGCTGGCGTGGGCTGCGCCCGCGCAGCAGTCCTTCTCGGACTGGCAGGTTACCTGCAACAACCAGAATTTTTGCGTAGCGCGGAATACCGGCGAGCATCGCGGCCTGGTCATGACCCTGAGCCGCAGCGCCGGAGCAAAAACGGACGCCAGCCTGCGCATCGATCTCGGCGGGCTTTCGGCCCCTCCGGTGAAAGAGCCAGACGTCGCCCCGCGCCTGCTGCTCGACAATGCCCCGCTAAAACTCAATTCGCAGCGCTGGCTGCTAACCCCCTGGCACCTTAAAACTGACGATACGGGCACCATCACCACGTTTCTGAAAACCATTCAGGAAGGGCAGGCGATAACCCTGCGCGGGGGGAAGCAGACGATCTCTCTGGTCGGGCTGAAGGCGGCGCTGCTGTTTATCGACGCCCAGCAGAAGCGCGTCGGCAGCGAAACGGCATGGATCAGGAAAGGGGATAGCCCGCCGCTGAGCGTGCCGCCCGCGCCGCCTTTAAAAAAGGTGGCCGTGGTGAACCCGACGCCAACGCCGCTGACGCATAGCGAACTGAACGATCTGCTGGATTACGGTGCCTGGCGGATGAACCGCAGCCAGTGCTCCCTCGATCCGAACCGGCGCGAAGTGCGCGTCACCGCGCTAACCGATGATAAAGCGCTGATGATCATCAGCTGCGAAGCGGGGGCGTACAATACCGTCGACCTGGCGTGGCTGGTGTCGCGTAAAAAACCGTTTTCGGCCAGAAGCGTCAGGCTGCGTCTGCCGTTTACCCCGTCCAGCCAGACCAGTGACATGGAGCTGATGAATGCCAGCTTCGATGAAAAAACGCGCGAGCTGACGACGCTGGCGCTGGGGCGAGGGATTGGCGACTGCGGGATCCAGACCCGCTGGCGCTTTAACGGCCAGCGCTTCCGCCTGGTGCGCTATGCCGAAGAGCCAAGCTGCGATAACTGGAATGGGCCAGACGCCTGGCCCACGCTGTGGATCACGCGGTAGTGCCCGGCAAGCGTAGCACCACCGGGCACGCAGAGCGCACTACATCACGCTCAAGGCCTTCTCTACCACGTTCTCAACGGTAAAGCCGAAGTACGGGAACAGCTTGTCGGCAGGGGCGGATTCACCGTAGCCCCGCATACCGACAATCGCCCCCTTCAGCCCGACGTATTTGTACCAGTAGTCGGCGATGCCCGCCTCGACAGCCACGCGTGCCGCGACGTTGGAAGGGAGCACCGATTCCCGGTACGCCTCATCCTGCGCGTCGAAGATATCCGTGGAAGGCAGGGATACCACCCGCACCGCGTGTCCTTCGGCGGTCAGCTTCTCCGCCGCTTTCACCGTGATTTCCACCTCGGAGCCGGTGGCAATCAGGATCACGTCCGGCTTGCCGCCGCTGTCCTTGAGGATGTAGCCGCCGCGGGCGATATTTTTCACCTGCTCCGGCGTGCGCTCGATCTGCGCCAGGTTCTGGCGCGACAGGATCAGCGCCGTTGGCCCGTTATGGCGCTCAACGGCCAGCTTCCAGCCCACCGCCGCTTCAACCTGATCGCACGGGCGCCAGGTGCTGAAGTTCGGCGTTAAGCGCAGGCTAGCCAGCTGTTCCACTGCCTGGTGGGTAGGGCCATCTTCCCCCAGCCCGATGGAGTCGTGGGTGTACACCATGATCTGCCTTGCCTTCATCAGCGCCGCCATACGTGCCGCGTTACGGGCATATTCGACAAACATCAGGAAGGTGGCGGTGTACGGCACGAAGCCACCGTGATGGGCGATGCCGTTGGCAATCGCGGTCATTCCGAACTCGCGCACGCCGTAGTGGATGTAGTTCCCGGCGATATCTTCCTTCAGCGATTTCGAGCCGGACCAGATGGTCAGGTTGCTTGGCGCCAGATCCGCCGAGCCGCCGAGCAGCTCAGGCAGGATCGGGCCAATGGCGTTCAGGGTGTTTTGCGAGGCCTTACGGGTGGCGATTTTCGCCGGACTGGACTGCAGGTTTTCAATCAGCGCCTGGGTTTTCTCTTCCCAGTCCTCCGGCAGGCCGCCGCTCATGCGGCGGGTAAACTCGGCCGCCAGCTCAGGATACGCTTTTTTGTAGGCGGCAAACTTTTCGTTCCAGGACTGCTGCGCTTTTTCACCGGCTTCGCGGGCATCCCAGGCCCTGTAGATCTCTTTTGGGATCTCAAATGCCGGGTGTTTCCAGCCCAGCTTCTGACGAGTCAGCGCCACTTCCTCTTCACCCAGCGCCGCGCCGTGCGCCTCTTCCTTGCCCGCTTTGTTCGGCGAGCCGAAGCCGATGGTGGTGCGGCAGATAATCAGGGACGGTTTGTCCGTCACGCTCTGCGCTTCCTGAATCGCTTTTTTCACCGCTTCCGGGTCGTGGCCGTCGATCTCATGCACCACGTGCCAGTGGTAGGCCTCAAAGCGCTTCGCCGTGTCGTCGGTAAACCAGCCCTCGGTTTCGCCGTCAATGGAGATGCCGTTGTGGTCGTAGAAGCCAATCAGCTTGCCCAGCCCCAGCGTGCCCGCGAGAGAGCAGACCTCGTGGGAGATCCCCTCCATCAGACAGCCGTCGCCCATAAAGACATACGTGTAGTGATCGACAATGTCGTGGTCCGGCTGGTTAAACTGCGCGGCCAGCGTGCGTTCGGCAATCGCCAGCCCGACGGCATTCGCCAGCCCCTGGCCCTGCGGCCCGGTGGTGGTTTCTACGCCCGGCGTATAGCCGATCTCCGGGTGGCCTGGCGTTTTGGAGTGCAGCTGGCGGAAGTTTTTTAGCTCCTCAAGCGGCAGATCGTAGCCGGACAGGTGCAGCAGGCTGTAGAGCAGCATCGAGGCGTGGCCGTTGGAGAGAATAAAACGGTCGCGGTCGTACCAGGTAGGATCGGTTGGGTTGTGCTTCAGGAAATCGTTCCACAGCACTTCGGCGATATCGGCCATACCCATGGGGGCGCCAGGGTGGCCGGAATTGGCTTTTTGTACGGCATCCATGCTCAGGGCGCGAATGGCGTTGGCGAGCTCTTTACGGGACATAGTTCACTCCGTGGCAAGGTTAAAGTTTGGCAGCAAGAAGATCTTCAAGTTTGCGCTGGTCGACGGCGAACTGGCGGATGCCGTCCGCCAGTTTTTCCACGGCCATCGGGTCCTGATTGTGCTCCCAGCGGAATTCCGCTTCGGTCATGGCTTTCGGTTTCGGCAGTACGGTAGAGGTCGGCACCAGCTTGCGGATCACCGTCTCTTCGCTCTCCTGAAGCTTTTTCAGCAGATCCGGGGAGATGGTCAGGCGGTCGCAGCCCGCGAGCGCCAGGATCTGCTCGGTGCGGCGGAAGCTGGCCCCCATGACGATGGTCTCGTAGCGGTGCTGCTTGTAATAATCGTAAATATTACGTACCGACTTCACGCCAGGGTCTTCCTCCACCACGTACGGATCCATCGGCTGTTTCGCCTGATACCAGTCGTAAATACGCCCGACGAAGGGGGAGATCAGGAACACGCCCGCTTCGGCACAGGCGCGCGCCTGCGCAAAGGAGAACAGCAGCGTCAGGTTGCAGTGGGTCCCCTCTTTTTCCAGCACTTCCGCCGCGCGGATGCCTTCCCAGGTGGAGGCGAGCTTAATCAGAATGCGCGATTTGTCGATCCCCTGCTCCTGGTAAAGCTCCACTATGCGGCGGGCTTTGTTAATGCTTTTTTCCCGATCGAACGACAGGCGGGCGTCCACCTCGGTGGAGACGCGCCCCGGTATGCTTTTCAGAATTTCCGCACCGATGTTAACCGCCAGCTTGTCGCTGGCTTCGGCGACCTGCTGCTCCTGGGTCTTCCCGCGCTGTTTGCCGTAGGCAAGGGCGTCGTCAATCAGGTGGCTAAAGTGCGCCAGCCCGGCCGCCTTGAGCAGCAGAGAAGGGTTGGTGGTCGCGTCTTCCGGCTGGTAGTGACGAATCGACTCAATGTCGCCGCTGTCCGCAACCACGGTGGTAAATTGTTTGATGCCGTCTAGCTGGTTCATAATTACTCCTTGGAAATAAAAGAGTTAGTCGAGTGCGTTAGTTCACACTTCTGAGAAAATCATGATGGACTTAACAAAAAAGCATAGCAGACGGGGGAGGCATTGCTCCCTGAGACGGGTAACATGGTTGCTATAAGTTGATAACAATTTTTATTCTGCAATGGTGAGAGTTTGGCAGCCTTCAAAGTTTGCGGGCCTGCCTGCGGCGATACTATGCGGCACACCAGGGTGTGCATAGGAACGTCAACATCACCCTTTTTGACCGAAACGTGAAAGGAATAACAAGATGGACGATCAGTTAAAACAAAGTGCTCTCGATTTTCACGAGTTTCCTGTTCCGGGTAAAATCCAGGTTTCCCCCACCAAGCCGCTGGCAACCCAGCGCGACCTGGCGCTGGCCTACTCGCCGGGCGTGGCGGCCCCGTGCCTTGAAATCGAAAAAGATCCGCTGGCGGCCTACAAATACACCGCGCGCGGCAACCTGGTTGCGGTGATATCTAACGGCACGGCGGTGCTCGGGCTGGGGAACATCGGCGCGCTGGCCGGTAAGCCGGTAATGGAAGGCAAGGGCGTTCTGTTTAAGAAATTCGCCGGTATCGACGTGTTCGATATCGAGGTGGACGAACTGGATCCCGATAAATTCATCAACGTGGTGGCGGCGCTGGAGCCGACCTTCGGCGGCATCAACCTGGAAGACATCAAAGCGCCGGAATGTTTCTATATCGAGCAGAAGCTGCGCGAGCGTATGAACATTCCCGTGTTCCATGACGACCAGCACGGCACCGCAATTATCAGCACCGCCGCCATTCTGAACGGCCTGCGCGTGGTGGAGAAAAATCTTTCCGACGTGCGCATGGTGGTGTCCGGCGCGGGGGCAGCGGCGATTGCCTGTATGAACCTGCTGGTGGCGCTGGGAATGCAGAAGCACAACATCGTGGTCTGCGACTCCAAGGGCGTGATCTACAAAGACCGCGAGCCGAACATGGCGGAAACCAAAGCGGCCTACGCGGTGGAAGATGACGGCAAGCGCACGCTCGAGGATGTGATTGACGGTGCGGATATCTTCCTGGGCTGCTCTGGTCCGAAGGTGCTGACCCAGGAGATGGTGCAGAAGATGGCGCGCGCGCCAATGATCCTGGCGCTGGCGAACCCCGAGCCTGAAATTTTGCCGCCGCTGGCGAAAGCGGTGCGTGAGGACGCCATCATCTGTACCGGCCGTTCTGACTACCCGAACCAGGTCAACAACGTGCTCTGCTTCCCGTTCATCTTCCGCGGCGCGCTGGACGTCGGCGCAACGGCAATCAACGAGGAGATGAAGCTCGCCGCCGTTCACGCCATCGCGGAGCTGGCGCACGCCGAGCAGAGCGAAGTGGTGGCCTCCGCCTACGGCGACCAGGATCTGAGCTTCGGCCCGGACTACATCATTCCAAAACCGTTTGACCCGCGTCTGATCGTGAAGATCGCGCCTGCGGTGGCTAAAGCGGCGATGGATTCCGGCGTGGCGACGCGCCCGATTGAAGACTTCGATGCCTATGTCGATAAGCTCACCGAGTTTGTCTACAAAACCAACCTGTTTATGAAGCCGATCTTCTCCCAGGCACGTGCCGACGCGAAGCGCGTGGTGCTGGCGGAAGGGGAAGAGGCGCGCGTGCTCCATGCCACGCAGGAGCTGATCACCTTAGGGCTGGCGAAACCGATCCTGATCGGTCGCCCGAGCGTGATCGAGATGCGCATTCAGAAGCTGGGCCTGCAAATTAAGCCGGGCGTGGATTTTGAGATCGTTAATAACGAATCCGATCCGCGCTTCAAGGAGTACTGGAACGAATACTATGCGATCATGAAGCGTCGCGGCATCACCCAGGAGCAGGCGCAGCGTGCGGTGATCAGCAACACCACGGTGATCGGCGCGATTATGGTTCATCGCGGTGAGGCGGATGCGCTGATCTGCGGCACCATCGGTGAGTACCACGAACACTTCAGCGTGGTGCAGGAGATCTTCGGCTACCGCGAGGGCGTCCATACGGCCGGGGCGATGAACGCGCTGCTGCTGCCGAGCGGTAACACCTTTATCGCCGATACCTACGTCAACGACGATCCTACTCCGGACGAGCTGGCGGAAATCACCGTGATGGCGGCAGAAACCGTGCGTCGCTTCGGGATTGAGCCGAAAGTGGCGCTGCTGTCGCACTCTAACTTTGGGTCATCTAAGTCCGCGGCGGCCTGCAAAATGCGCCAGACGCTGGAGCTGGTGCGCGAGCGCGCGCCGGAGCTGATGATCGACGGCGAGATGCACGGCGACGCCGCGCTGGTGGAGAGTATTCGTAATGAACGCATGCCTGACAGCCCGCTGAAAGGCTCGGCGAACGTACTGATTATGCCGAACGTGGAGGCGGCGCGTATCAGCTATAACCTGCTGCGCGTCTCAAGCTCTGAAGGGGTGACCGTTGGACCTGTGCTGATGGGCGTGTCGAAGCCCGTCCATGTATTAACGCCGATTGCATCCGTGCGCCGCATCGTGAACATGGTGGCGCTGGCGGTGGTTGAGGCGCAGACGCAGCCGCTGTGATTTATTGACCTCGCCCCTCACCCTAACCCTCTCCCCTATGGGGAGAGGGGATTTATACTCCCTCTCCCTTTGGGTGTACGGTCCGGGGACATAGTGAACACTTGTTCGGGGACATGGTAGACACTTACAACTAAGGCATAAGAACCCGTTTATGGAGTCGCTTATGCCCTGGGATGCGAGAGATACCATGTCATTACGTACCGAGTTTGTTTTGTTCGCCTCGCAGGACGGGGCGAACATCCGTTCCCTCTGCCGTCACTTTGGCATTTCACCTGCGACCGGCTACAAGTGGCTTCGCCGCTGGGGAGAGGAAGGTGCCTCCGGCCTTCAGGACCGCCCGCGCATACCGCACCATTCCCCGAACCGCTCATCTGACGACATCACTGCCCTGCTGCGTATGGCCCATGGCCGCCATCAACGCTGGGGCGCACGCAAGATAAAGCGCTGGCTGGAAGACCAGGGGCACCATATGCCCGCCTTCAGCACCGTTCATAACCTGATGGCCCGTCACGGCCTGCTGCCGGGCACTTTACCGGGCATTCCCGCCACGGGGCGGTTCGAACATGACGCGCCGAACCGGCTCTGGCAGATGGATTTTAAGGGCCACTTTTCCTTTGGCGGGGGCCGCTGCCATCCGCTCACCCTGCTGGACGACCACTCCCGTTTTTCCCTGTGCCTGGCGCACTGTACCGATGAACGGCGCGAGACCGTGCAGCAGCAGCTGGTCAGCGTGTTTGAGCGTTACGGCCTGCCGGACCGGATGACGATGGATAACGGCTCACCGTGGGGAGACACCACCGGTACCTGGACGGCGCTGGAGCTGTGGCTGATGCGCCATGGTATCCGGGTGGGGCACTCCCGGCCGTATCATCCGCAGACGCAGGGCAAGCTGGAGCGTTTTCACCGCAGCCTGAAGACGGAGGTGCTGCAGGGGAAGTGGTTCGCGAACGAGGGCGAACTGCAGCGCGCCTTCGACCACTGGCGGACGGTCTATAACCTTGAACGCCCGCATGAGGCGCTGGATATGGCGGTACCGGGCTCGCGATATAAGCCGTCTGCACGGCAGTACAGCGGCAACACACCGCCCCCGGAATACGACGAGGGCGTGATGGTCAGGAAAGTGGATATCAGCGGAAAGCTGAGCGTGAAAGGGGTAAGTCTGAGCGCAGGCAAGGCGTTCAGGGGAGAACGGGTCGGGCTGAAGGAGATGCAGGAAGACGGCCGCTACGAGGTGTGGTGGTACAGCACGAAAGTGGGGGTGATCGACCTGAAGAAAAAGTCGATCACCATGGGTAAAGGATGTTAAAAAGTGTTCACCATGTCCCCGAACACCTGTCTACCATGTCCCCGGACCGTACATTGGGAGAGGGCAGGGGTGAGGGGATAAGTGCTACACCCAGTCCCGAACCTTAATAAACTCACTCAGGGCAGCCTCCGGGCTGCCTTCTTTTGGCTCGTAGCAGTACTCCCAGCGTACCAGCGGCGGCATCGACATCAGGATCGACTCCGTGCGCCCGCCGGTCTGCAGGCCGAACAGCGTCCCGCGATCCCAAACCAAGTTGAACTCCACGTAGCGCCCGCGACGGTAAAGCTGGAACTCGCGTTCGCGCACGCCGTAGTCGGCGTTTCTGCGCCGTTCAACAATGGGCAAATAAGCGTCGGTATAGCCCTCGCCCACCGCTCGCATAAAGCTGAACGCGGTATCAAAATCAGGCGTGTTCAGATCGTCAAAGAACAGTCCGCCGATGCCGCGCTGCTCGTCGCGGTGCTTCAGATAGAAGTAGTCATCGCACCACTTTTTGTATTTCGGGTAAACGTCTTCGCCAAACGGCAGGCAGAGGTCGCGCGCGGTGGTGTGCCAGTGCACGGCATCCTCTTCAAAGCCGTAGTAGGGGGTCATATCAAAGCCGCCGCCAAACCACCAGACCGGATCGGCCCCCGGTTTTTCCGCAATGAAAAAACGCACGTTGGCGTGGCTGGTCGGCACAAACGGGTTATGCGGATGCACCACCAGCGAGACGCCCATCGCCTCGAAGCTGCGGCCCGCCAGTTCAGGACGGTGCGCCGTGGCGGAGGCTGGCATGGCGTCCCCGTGAACGTGGGAAAAATTCACCCCCGCCTGCTCAAAAACACCGCCGTTGCGCAGCACGCGGCTGCGCCCGCCGCCGCCGGCTTCGCGCTGCCAGGTGTCCTCCTGAAACTCAGCGCCGTCTGCGGCGGCCAGTTTTCGGCAAATCTCGTCCTGTAGCTGCATCAGGAAGGTTTTGACCAGCTGTGCATTCGGTTTCATCAACGTTTCCTGGAGTGCGCTTTTTGGTTATCGAACCAGTTGAAATAACTGATTACCCCTGAGGCGATGGCGTTAGCGATTTTCTGACGAAACGCCTTAGTGCCGAGCAGGCGTTCTTCTTCCGGGTTGGTTATGAACGAGGTTTCAACCAGCACGGACGGAATTGACGGTGACTTCAGCACCACAAACGCGGCCTGCTCGGTGCTTTTACTGTGCAGGCGGTGCACCGGCTTAATCCGTTTGAGGATATGCGAGCCGAGCGTCAGGCTGTTTTTGATGGTGTCGGTCTGAACGAGGTCAAACAGCACCTGCTGCAGCAGATGATCTTTGTCGGTCGCTTTTTTCCCGGCGACCTCATCCGCGCGGTTTTCGCGATCGGAGAGGTACTTCGCCATGGCGCTACTGGCGCCACGGTTGGAGAGGGCGAACACCGAGGCGCCCGCAGCGGACGGGTTGGTGAAACCATCCGCGTGAATGGACATAAACAGATCGGCACCGTGCTTATGGGCAATCTCCACGCGATCGTACAGCGGGATAAACGTGTCGCCAGTGCGCGTCAGGCGGGCGTCAATGCCGTTGCTGCGTAAAATTGCGCGCACATTTTTTGCAATTGCCAGCACGACGTGTTTTTCTTTCGAACCGTTTCTGCCAATGGCGCCGGTGTCGATCCCGCCGTGGCCCGGATCGAGCATGACCAGACGCTTTGCGCCGGCTTTTTTGGCTTTCGGTTTGCTGTGTCCATTGCTGGTTTTAAGCGTGCTCTCCTCTTTTGCCTGAGCCTGCTTAGCGATGCCGGTTAACGTTAAGGCCGCCAGCCCCGCTTTGAGAACCTGACGACGCGATGTGAGTGCTTTTAATGGTTTGAATGTGCTCATGCGGCCTGAATACTAAAAAATGAGGTCCTGGTGTTATATCGTATCGTGTTTCCCGTTACGACAGTCCTTATTGAGAATTGTTTTACTTTTCATTTCAATACGTGACAAAGTGACATTATGCCAAATTCAGGCGAGTTTTTCCCCGGTTATTGGCTAAATGCCCTGTTCACGCCATAATCACTGTTTTTAAACCCGAAAAGGCGGTTAATACCATGGAGATACGCGTTTTTCGCCAGGAAGATTTCGAAGAGGTGATCACCCTTTGGGAGCGCTGCGATCTGCTGCGTCCGTGGAACGATCCGGAAATGGATATCGAACGCAAGCTTAATCATGACGTCAGCCTGTTTCTGGTCGCCGAAGTGAATGGCGAAGTGGTGGGAACGGTGATGGGCGGTTACGACGGCCATCGCGGGTCGGCCTATTATCTCGGCGTGCACCCGGAATATCGCGCGCGCGGCATTGCTAACGCGCTGCTCAACCGTCTGGAGAAGAAGCTGATTGCCCGCGGTTGCCCGAAAATTCAGATTATGGTTCGGGAAGATAACGACGTGGTGCTGGGCATGTATGAACGCCTGGGCTACGAGCATGCTGACGTGCTGACGCTGGGTAAACGCCTGATCGAAGATGAAGAGTACTGAGTTCCACCCCGACGACTATGATGCTCAGGGTCGTCTGCGTCTGCCTTTTCTGTTCTGGTGCGTGTTGCTGTTGCAGGCCAGAACCTGGTTTTTGTTCGTGATGGCTGGCGCGTCACGAGGGCAGGGCGATACGTTACTGAATCTTTTTTATCCCGATCGCCAGGCCTTCTGGCTGGGGTTGCTGCCCGGCGTCCCGGCGGTGCTGGCGTTTCTGTGCAGCGGTCGGCGTCAGGAAATCCCGCGCTTCTGGCGCGCGCTTCGCTGGCTGCTGATCCTGGCGCAGGTTGCGCTCCTGTTCTGGCAGCCCGTGCTGTGGCTGTACGGCGAGCCGCTCTCCGGTATCGGGATAGCGCTGGTGGTGGCGGATATCGTTGCGCTGCTGTGGCTGCTCACGCACCCCCGCCTGCGCGCCTGTTTTACGCAACAGCCAGATTAGCACGGCACTTTTTGCCGATGTCGTACTCCAACAAGCGTTGATTTACTACGTAAGGACGTTTCAATGAAATCGCTGCGTTTACTTTTATGCGCCCTCCCGCTGGCGTTAACCGGCTGTTCCACGCTCTCATCAATCAACTGGTCTGCGGCCTATCCGTGGAACTGGTTCGGCTCCTCGACGGAAGTGACCGAGCAGGGCGTAGGCAAAATTACCGCCTCAACGGCGCTGGATCAGGATGCCATTCAGGATGCCATCGGCAGCGATTATCGCCTGCGCAGCGGCATGAAAACCGAGAACGGCAACATCGTGCGCTATTTCGAAGCGTTGAAGGGCGACAGGGTGGCGCTGGTCATCAACGGCGACAAAGGCACGGTAAACCGCATTACGGTCATGGATGAAGATATTCCAGCCTCGGGCGGCGTGAAGGTGGGAACGCCGTTTAGCGATCTCTATCAGAAAGCCTTTGGCAACTGCGCCAGCGCGCCGTCAGAAGACAGCGTGGCGGTCGAGTGTAAAGCCGAAGGCAGCCAGCACATCAGCTATCTGTTCACCGGCACCTGGAACGGCCCTGAAGGGTTAATGCCGTCTGACGACACCCTGAAAAACTGGAAAGTGAGCAAGATTATCTGGAAGCAGTAATTTGCGCCTGAGCAAGCCGCCTCGCTGAAATCCGGGTATAATAGCCGCCATCAATGCCACGCTGACGTGGCATCTTTATTTCAGGAGGAGCGATGTCTCAGGTTCAGAGCGGCATTTTGCCAGAACATTGCCGCGCGGCGATTTGGATTGAAGCCAATGTAAAAGGGGATGTGGATGCCCTGCGTGCGGCCAGTAAAGTTTTCGTGGATAAGCTGGCAACCTTCCAGGCCAAATTTCCGGATGCCCATCTGGGCGCGGTGGTTGCCTTTGGCCACAACGTCTGGCGCCAGCTGAGCGGCGGGCAAGGTGCCGAAGAGCTGAAAGACTTCGTTCCTTATGGCAAAGGCCTTGCCCCTGCCACCCAGTACGACGTGCTCATCCATATTCTCTCCCTGCGTCACGACGTGAATTTCTCGGTAGCGCAGGCGGCGGTTGAGGTGTTCGGCGACAGCATCGACGTGCAGGAAGAAGTGCACGGATTCCGCTGGGTGGAAGAGCGCGATCTGAGCGGCTTCGTTGACGGCACCGAAAACCCGGCCGGGGAAGAGGTTCGTCGCAACGTGGCGGTCATTAAGGATGGCGTGGACGCGGGCGGCAGCTACGTGTTCGTCCAGCGCTGGGAGCACAACCTCAGGCAGCTTAACCGCATGAGCGTGCATGACCAGGAGATGATGATTGGCCGCACCAAAGACGCCAACGAAGAGATCGACGGCGATGCCCGTCCGGTGACGTCCCACCTGACCCGCGTTGACCTTAAGGAAGACGGCAAAGGGCTGAAGATTGTCCGCCAGAGCCTGCCGTACGGCACCGCGAGCGGCACGCACGGCCTGTACTTCTGCGCCTACTGCGCGCGCCTCTACAACATTGAGCAGCAGCTGCTGAGCATGTTTGGCGACACCGACGGCAAGCGCGACGCTATGTTGCGCTTCACGAAGCCGGTAACCGGCGGCTACTACTTCGCGCCGTCCGTTGAGCGTCTGCTGGCGCTGTAATCACCTTTCGCCCTCTCCCTGTGGGAGAGGGCATCAGGCCGCACCCTTATTCCCTTTTCTGCTTCTAAATCACCAAACGGTATATAAAACCGTTACTCCTTTGGTCCTCGTTATAAATATTATGACTATAAGATAGTCATCACATTTATAAGGGTGCGCAATGGCCGTTACTGTACTGAAAAAAGGATCGCTGGCGCTGGCAGGTTTACTGCTGGTGGCGCAGGCGCAGGCAACCGAATTGCTGAACAGTTCATATGATGTCTCGCGCGAGCTGTTTGCCGCCCTTAACCCCGCCTTTGAGCAGCAGTGGGCGAAAGAGAATAACGGCGACAGGCTGACCATCAAGCAGTCCCATGCCGGTTCATCCAAGCAGGCGCTGGCAATTTTGCAGGGGCTGAAGGCGGATGTGGTGACCTACAATCAGGTCACTGACGTACAGATCCTGCACGACAGGGGCAAGCTGATCCCGGCGGACTGGCAGAGCCGCCTGCCTAACAACAGCTCGCCGTTCTACTCCACCATGGGCTTCCTGGTGCGAAAGGGCAATCCTAAGAATATCCACGACTGGAACGACCTGGTGCGTTCTGACGTAAAACTGATTTTCCCGAACCCGAAAACCTCCGGTAACGCGCGCTATACCTATCTGGCGGCGTGGGGCGCGGCGGACAAAGCTGACGGTAACGATAAGGCGAAAACCGAACAGTTCATGACCCGGTTCCTGAAGAATGTCGAAGTGTTTGATACCGGCGGCCGCGGCGCGACCACCACCTTCGCCGAGCGCGGGCTGGGTGACGTGCTGATCAGCTTTGAATCCGAAGTGAACAATATCCGCAAGCAGTATGAAGCGCAGGGATTCGAGGTCGTGATCCCGAAAACCAACATTCTGGCCGAGTTCCCGGTGGCGTGGGTGGATAAAAACGTCAAGGCCAACGGCACCGAGAAAGCGGCAAAAGCCTACCTTAACTATCTGTACAGCCCGCAGGCCCAGACGGTGATTACCGACTATTACTACCGCGTGAACAATCCCGAAGTCATGAGCAAGCTGAAAGACAAATTCCCGCAGACCGAGCTGTTCCGCGTGGAAGACCACTTCGGCGCCTGGCCTGAGGTGATGAAAACGCATTTTGCCAGCGGCGGTGAGTTAGACAAATTGCTGGCGACGGGGCGTAAGTAATGTTTGCAGTCTCCTCCAGACGCGTGCTGCCGGGCTTTACCTTAAGCCTCGGGACCAGCCTGCTGTTCGTCTGCCTGATTTTGCTGTTGCCGCTCAGCGCGCTGGTGGTGCAGCTCTCTGAAATGAGCTGGTCCCAGTACTGGGAAGTGGTCACTAACCCGCAGGTGGTGGCCGCCTATAAGGTCACGCTGCTGTCCGCGTTTGTGGCCTCAATATTTAACGGCGTGTTTGGCCTGCTGATGGCGTGGATCTTAACCCGCTACCGCTTTCCGGGCCGCACGCTGCTCGACGCGCTGATGGATCTGCCTTTTGCGCTGCCGACGGCGGTGGCCGGTTTAACGCTGGCGTCGCTGTTTTCCGTGAACGGCTTTTACGGCGAATGGCTGGCAAAGTTCGATATCAAAGTTACGTACACCTGGCTCGGCATCGCGGTGGCGATGGCCTTTACCAGCATCCCGTTCGTGGTGCGTACCGTGCAGCCGGTGCTGGAAGAGCTGGGCCCCGAATATGAAGAGGCCGCAGAAACGCTGGGCGCCACGCGCTGGCAGAGTTTTCGCAAGGTGGTGCTGCCGGAACTTTCGCCGGCCCTGCTGGCGGGCGTGGCGCTCTCCTTTACCCGCAGCCTCGGTGAATTTGGCGCGGTTATTTTTATCGCCGGGAACATCGCGTGGAAAACCGAAGTCACCTCGCTGATGATTTTTGTGCGTTTGCAGGAGTTTGATTATCCGGCCGCGAGCGCGATCGCCTCGGTGATCCTTGCCGCGTCGCTGCTGCTGCTGTTCTCGATTAACACTCTGCAAAGTCGCTTTGGTCGACGTGTGGTAGGTCACTGATGGCGGAAGTTACGCAATTGAAGCGCTATGACGCGCCCCGCATCAACTGGGGCAAATGGTTTCTGATTGGTACCGGCGTGCTGGTTTCCGCCTTCATCCTCGTTGTGCCAATGGTATACATCTTCGTTCAGGCCTTCAGCAAGGGGATCATGCCCGCGCTGCAAAACCTGGCCGATCCAGACATGCTGCACGCCATCTGGCTGACGGTGATGATTGCCCTCATCACCGTTCCGGTGAATCTGGTGTTTGGCGTATTGCTCGCCTGGCTGGTGACGCGCTTTAACTTCCCGGGGCGTCAGCTGCTGCTGACCCTGCTGGATATCCCGTTTGCGGTTTCGCCGGTAGTGGCGGGCCTGGTTTATCTGCTCTTCTACGGATCCAACGGCCCGCTGGGCGGGTGGCTTGATGAGCACGACCTGCAGATCATGTTCGCCTGGCCGGGTATGGTGCTGGTGACGGTCTTTGTGACCTGCCCGTTCGTGGTGCGCGAGCTGGTGCCGGTGATGCTAAGCCAGGGCAGCAACGAGGATGAAGCGGCCGTTCTGTTAGGCGCTTCCGGCTGGCAGATGTTCCGCCGCGTGACGCTGCCGAATATCCGCTGGGCGCTGCTTTACGGCGTGGTGCTGACCAACGCCCGCGCGATTGGCGAATTTGGTGCGGTGTCGGTGGTATCCGGCTCGATTCGCGGCGAAACGCTGTCGCTGCCGTTACAGATTGAACTACTGGAACAGGACTATAACTCCGTCGGTTCCTTTACTGCCGCAGCGTTGCTGACGCTGATGGCGATTTTGACCCTGTTTTTGAAGAGTGTGGTGCAGTGGCGTTTAGAGAATCAGGAAAAACGTCAGCATCAGGAGGGAAATCATGAGCATTGAGATTGCCAATATTAAGAAGTCTTTTGGTCGCACCCAGGTGCTGAACGATATCTCGCTGGATATCCCTTCCGGACAAATGGTGGCGCTGCTGGGGCTGTCGGGATCCGGTAAAACCACGCTGCTGCGTATTATCGCCGGCCTTGAGCACCAGAGCAGCGGGCATATCCGCTTCCACGGTACCGACGTGAGCCGTCTGCATGCCCGCGACCGCAAGGTGGGCTTTGTGTTCCAGCATTACGCCCTGTTCCGCCACATGACGGTTTTCGATAACATCGCCTTTGGCCTGACCGTGCTCCCGCGTCGCGAGCGTCCGAATGCCGCAGCCATCAAAGCGAAAGTGACCAAACTGCTGGAGATGGTGCAGCTTGCTCATCTGGCCGATCGCTTCCCGGCGCAGCTTTCCGGCGGGCAGAAACAGCGCGTGGCGCTGGCGCGCGCGTTAGCCGTTGAGCCGCAAATCCTGCTGCTGGATGAACCGTTCGGCGCGCTGGATGCGCAGGTGCGCAAAGAGCTGCGCCGCTGGCTGCGCCAGCTGCACGAGGAGCTCCAGTTCACCAGCGTCTTCGTGACCCACGATCAGGAGGAGGCGATGGAAGTGGCCGACCGCGTGGTGGTGATGAGTCAGGGCAACATCGAGCAGGTTGATGAGCCGGAACAGCTCTGGCGTGAACCGGCGACCCGCTTTGTGCTGGAGTTTATGGGCGAAGTAAACCGCCTGAAGGGCACCATTCGCGGCGGCCAGTTCCACGTCGGCGCGCATCGCTGGCCGCTGGGCTACACCTCCGCGCATCAGGGGCCGGTCGATCTGTTCCTGCGCCCGTGGGAAGTGGACGTCAGCCGCCGCACCAGCCTGGATTCACCGCTGCCGGTGCAGGTGCTGGAGGCTAGCCCTAAAGGGCACTACACCCAGCTGGTGGTACAGCCGCTGGGCTGGTACACCGAGCCGCTGACCGTTGTTATGCGCGACGACGAGCCGCCGCACCGCGGTGAACGCCTGTTTGTGGGGCTGCAGCATGCCCGTATTTATTACGGCAGCGAGCGCATCGAGACGCGCGAGGATATTGCTCTGGCGGAGTCAGCCTGATAGGTTAGTAGGATATTTATCGCCCGGTGGCATCGCGCCTGCCGGGCGTACAGTTATCACTGCGTCTTGTAGGCCGGGATCGCTACGCGTCACCCGGCTTTTTTATTGAGTAAAAATCGTGAATACACTCGAACACACCATCGGCAATACTCCTCTGGTCAAGCTTCAGCGCATGGGGCCGGACAACGGCAGCGAAATCTGGGTCAAACTCGAAGGCAATAATCCGGCAGGCTCGGTAAAAGACCGCGCGGCGCTGTCGATGATTGTCCAGGCCGAAAAGCGCGGCGAGATAAAGCCCGGCGACGTGTTAATTGAAGCCACCAGCGGTAACACCGGGATCGCGCTGGCGATGATTGCCGCCCTGAAAGGCTACCGCATGAAGCTGCTGATGCCTGACAACATGAGCCAGGAGCGCCGTGCGGCCATGCGCGCCTACGGGGCCGAGCTGATTCTGGTGACCAAAGAGCAGGGAATGGAAGGGGCGCGCGACCTGGCGCTGGCGATGGCCGAGCGCGGGGAAGGCAAGCTGCTCGACCAGTTCAATAACCCGGACAACCCGTACGCGCACTACACCACCACCGGCCCGGAAATCTGGCAGCAAACCGACGGGCGCATTACCCACTTTGTCTCCAGCATGGGCACCACGGGCACCATTACCGGCGTGTCGCGTTTTCTGCGCGAGCAGGCAAGCCCGGTAACGATTGTCGGCCTGCAGCCGGAGGAGGGGAGCAGTATTCCGGGGATCCGCCGCTGGCCTGAGGAGTATATGCCGGGCATCTTTAACGCGCAGCTGGTGGACCAGGTGCTGGATATTCACCAGCGCGAGGCGGAGAATACCATGCGTGAGCTGGCCGTGCGTGAAGGCATCTTCTGCGGCGTCAGCTCTGGCGGTGCCGTAGCGGGCGCGATCCGGGTGGCAGAGTCCACGCCGGGGGCGGTTGTCGTGGCGATTATTTGCGATCGCGGCGATCGTTACCTTTCTACCGGCGTCTTTGGTGAAGAGAGTTATTCGCAGGGGGCGGGGATTTAAGCGTCATGGAGATGATTTTATTCCGGGATAAAACCCGGGCGCAGCAAACCGATATTGTCGCCGTACAGTCGCAGGTGGTGTACGGCAGCGTGGGTAACAGCATTGCGGTACCGAATATTCGTACCCACCGGCTTAACGTGACCGCCGTGCCGACGGTGCTGTTCAGCAATACGCCGCACTATGACACCTTCTACGGCGGCGTGATCCCGGATGAGTGGTTCAGCGGCTACCTTAAGGCGCTCGAAGAGCGCGAAATCCTGCGCGAGCTTAAGGCGGTGACCACCGGCTATATGGGCAGCGCCAGCCAGATCGTTCTGCTGGCTCAGTGGCTGAAGGCGATCAAAGTGCTGCATCCTGAACTGCTGGTGCTGGTCGATCCGGTGATCGGCGATATCGACAGCGGCATGTACGTGAAACCCGATATTCCTGAGGCCTATCGGGAGCATCTGCTGCCGCTGGCGCAGGGCATTACGCCCAACGTGTTTGAGCTGGAAGTGTTAAGCGGAAAGCCGTGCCGCACGCCGGAAAGCGCCATTGCCGCCGCGCAGGGGCTGCTGTCTGATACGCTGAAGTGGGTGGCGATCACCAGTGCGCCCGTGGCCGACGATCCGCAGAATATTCACGTCGTGCTGGTGAGCAAAGCGGGCGTTACCGTAAGCGCGCACCCGCGCGTCGAGACGGATCTCAAGGGAACCGGCGATCTGTTCTGTTCAGAACTGGTGAGCGGTATTGTGGGAGGGAAAACCGTTGCTGACGCTATCCGCATGGCAGGCGATCGGGTGACTGACGTCATGATCTACACGCAGTCGAAAGGCTATGATGAGCTGATCCTGCCCGCATAAACAAAAATGGCGCCCGAAGGCGCCATTTTTCTGTGCGGTAAGAATTACTTCTTGATGCGGATAACCGGGGTTTCACCCACGGTGACGCTGCCGGACAGTTTGATCAGCTCTTTGATTTCGTCCATGTTGGAAATAACAACCGGAGTCAGGGTAGACTTCGCTTTTTCTTCCAGCAGAGGCAGATCGAATTCAATTACCGGGTCGCCAACCTTAACACGCTGGCCTTCTTCCGCGATACGTTTGAAGCCTTCGCCTTTCAGTTCAACGGTGTCGATACCGAAGTGAACAAACAGTTCGATACCGCTATCGGACTCGATAGAGAACGCATGGTTGGTTTCAAAAATCTTACCAATGGTGCCGTCAACTGGAGCAACCATTTTGTTGCCAGTTGGTTTGATAGCAATGCCATCACCAACGATTTTCTCAGCAAACACTACATCCGGCACGTCTTCGATGTTGACGATCTCGCCGGAGAGCGGAGCAACAATCTCAATAGTTCCGGAGTCGCTATTGCTTTTGTCACCGAACAGTTTACTAAATAAACCCATTAGACTTATCTCCTAAGCAGTAATTTGGGCCGCATCTCGTGGATTAGCAGATTGTTTTTTCTTCAATGAACTTGTTAACCAGCGTCATTAACTCGTCCGTTGTCGGTTGAGCAAGAGCCTGCTCTGCTAATACCTTCGCATCTTCGAAGTTCGTGTTACGGATAATCTTCTTAATGCGCGGGATGGAAATGGCGCTCATAGAGAATTCGTCCAGACCCATACCCAGCAACAGAAGTGTAGCACGTTCGTCGCCTGCAAGCTCACCACACATGCCAGTCCATTTACCTTCTGCATGAGAAGCATCAATAACTTGCTTGATCAAATTCAGTACAGACGGTGACATTGGCTGGTAGAGATGTGAAATCATATCATTACCACGGTCAACTGCCAGGGTGTACTGCGTTAAATCATTGGTACCGATACTAAAGAAATCAACTTCTTTGGCTAAATGACGCGCAATGGTCGCGGCTGCCGGTGTTTCCACCATCACGCCGATCTCGATTGACTCGTCAAACGCTTTACCTTCGTCACGCAGTTCCTGCTTGTAGATTTCGATCTCTTTTTTCAGTGCACGCACTTCTTCAACAGAGATGATCATCGGGAACATGATGCGCAGCTTACCGAAAGCGGAGGCACGCAGGATAGCGCGAACCTGGTCACGCAGGATCTCTTTGCGATCCATAGCGATACGCACGGCACGCCAGCCCAGGAACGGGTTCTCTTCTTTAGGGAAATTCATGTACGGCAGCTCTTTGTCGCCGCCGATGTCCATGGTACGGACGATAACTGCCTGAGAGCCGCAGGCTTCAGCAACAGCTTTGTACGCCGCAAACTGCTCTTCTTCAGTTGGCAGGGCGTCGCGGTCCATGAACAGGAATTCAGTACGATACAGACCTACGCCTTCCGCACCGTTGCGCTCAGCGCCATCAACGTCGCGTACGGTACCGATGTTGGCACAAACTTCAACCTGATGGCCGTCCAGCGTGATGGCTGGCAGGTCTTTCAGTTTAGCGAGTTCTGCTTTCTCGGTAGCAACCTGCTCCTGAACGGCACGCAGTTGCTCGATCACATCGTTAGTTGGGTTGACGTAAACCACGTTGTTTACGGCATCCAGAATCAGATAGTCGTCGTTTTTAACCTGAGAGGTGACGCTACCGGTACCCACGATGGCTGGCAGCTCCAGAGAACGCGCCATGATTGAAGTGTGGGAGGTACGTCCACCTGCGTCAGTAATGAAACCCAGCACCTTGTTCAGGTTCAGCTGTGCGGTTTCAGACGGGGTCAGGTCAGCGGCAACCAGGATCACTTCGTCCTGAATCGCGCTCAGATCGATGATGGCCAGACCCAGGATGTTGCGCAGCAGGCGCTTACCGATGTCACGTACGTCAGCCGCACGCTCTTTCAGGTATTCATCGTCCAGCTCTTCCAGGGCAGATGCCTGACCTTCGATAACTTCATGCGCAGCCGCGTCGGCCGTCATGCCTTTATCTTTAATCAGGGCTATGATTTCCTGCTCCAGCTCCTCATCTTCGAGCAGCATAATGTGCCCTTCGAAGATGGCTTCTTTTTCTTCACCGAAAGTTTCGCCAGCTTTAGTTTTGATCGCTTCCAGTTGCGCAGATGCCTTGGCACGACCGCTCAGAAAACGTTCAACTTCCTGATCAACCTTGTCGGCAGAAATTTTTTTCCGGTCAATGACGATTTCGTCTTCTTTCAGCAGCAGTGCTTTGCCGAAAGCGATACCCGGGGATGCTAAAATGCCTGAAATCATAACCCTACCTTACTTGTGACTGATATTGAAAAGATCCCGGTAAACTTACTCGAGCTCAGCCATCAGCTTAACCAGATGCTCAACTGCTTTCTGCTCATCTTCACCTTCTGCGGAGATGGTCACAACGGTACCCTGAGTCAGACCCAGAGTTTGCAGTTTGAACAGGCTTTTCGCGCTAGCGCTTTTGCCGTTAGAAGTCACAGTGATTTCAGAAGTGAAGCCTTTCGCTTCTTTAACAAACTGAGCAGCAGGGCGGGTGTGCAGACCGTTCGGAGCGGTAATGGTAACTTCTTGCTGGAACATTGTATTTCCCCAACTTATAGGTTTAGTGTTGTGGAACTAAAGTCTAGCCTGGCGACTTAACTTTAGCCTGTATAGTTAGCGCTGACGTTTCAATCGTCATTAAACATTATGCAGTGAAAGCAAGACTTGAACCAAATCATAAAATCGATTCAGCAGCGCTATTTCGTTCACTGATTAATTTCGCGCATCAAAATAATTGCTGGTTTAAATACCAGACCCAACGGGGTGAAGCAATGCCAGGAGGGGTAAAAGTTTGAAGCAGGCCACAAAAAAGCACCTGAAAAGGTGCTTTTTTACGCGTTTTTAACATACTGGCATCACTGTTGCAGCTCTTTCTCTGTGAAGAGATCGGCAAACAGTGCGGTGCTCAAGTAACGCTCACCCGAAGACGGTAGGATAACCACAATATTCTTGTTGGTAAAGGTTTCATCTTCCAGCAGCTTAAGGGCTGCCGCAACTGCCGCACCGGAAGAGATGCCTGCCAGAATACCCTCTTCGTCCATCAGGCGACGCGCCGTAGAGATAGCTTCTTCATTGGTAATGGCCACGACTTTATCAATCAGCTTAAGATCCAGGTTGCCTGGAATAAAGCCCGCGCCGATACCCTGAATTTTGTGCGGGCCTGGTTTGATCTCTTCACCCGCCAGCGCCTGCGCTATAACCGGAGAATCGGTTGGCTCAACGGCAACGGTAATCAGATCTTTTTTACCCTTCGTGCCTTTAATATAGCGAGACACGCCGGTCAGCGTGCCGCCGGTGCCGACGCCGGAGATAAACACATCGACCTGGCCGTCGGTATCTTCCCAGATTTCCGGGCCCGTGGTTTTCTCGTGGATTTCCGGGTTAGCCGGGTTGCTGAACTGCTGAAGCAGCAGATATTTTGCCGGATCGCTGGCGACAATCTCTTCCGCTTTCTGAATCGCACCCTTCATGCCCTTCGCGCCTTCGGTCAGGACCAGATTTGCTCCCAGCGCCTTCAGCAGCTTACGGCGTTCAATGCTCATGGTTTCAGGCATGGTCAGCGTCAGCTTATAGCCGCGCGCCGCCGCAACATAGGCCAGCGCGATCCCGGTATTGCCGCTGGTTGGTTCAACCAGCTCAACGCCCGGCTTCAGCACGCCACGTTTTTCAGCATCCCAAATCATATTCGCACCGATACGGCACTTAACGCTGAAGCTCGGGTTACGTGATTCGACCTTCGCCAGAATGCGTCCATTACCGATACGGTTCAGTCGAACCAGGGGCGTATGACCGATAGTCAGCGAGTTGTCTTCATAAATCTTACTCATGGCCTGTCCTTAACTGTATGAAATTGGGATACCGACCCAGCATACCTGTTGAACAGGTATGGGGAAGTAAGGAAATCGCATATCTATATGCTGCAAGGAAATAATGGGGATCAGTATGGAATAAGGGATAGCATAAGCTACCCCTTGTTTACACATTTTTGCATTATTTCCATAACGCGTGCTTTGCACGATAGCAGTCAACCCACATCGCCGTCGCACCGCATACCGCAACCGGCATGATGAACAAGTTGAGGAAAGGAATCATGGTGAACAGGCTGGTGAGCGCGCCGAACTGCATATTGGCGACCTTCCGGGTGCGCAGAGCCGTGCGCATCTCCCTAAACGGCACCTTATGGTTATCAAACGGGTAGTCACAGTACTGGATGGCAAGCATCCAGGCGCTGAACAGGAACCACAGCACGGGCGCGACCGTCTGGCCGATGCCGGGCACAAAATAAAGGATAAGCAGCACGACCGCGCGCGGCAGGTACCAGGCAAACTTTTGCCATTCGCGCTTCATAATGCGGGGGATGTCTTTCATGATCCCCAGTACGCCCGTGTCGGGTGGCGTTGCACCGGTAAGGCGCGCTTCCAGCTGTTCGGCCAGCAGGCCGTTGAACGGCGCGGCTATCCAGTTCGCAATCGTCGAGAAGAAATAGCCGAAGACCAGCAGCACGGAGATAACCGCAATTGGCCAGAGCAGGTAGTTAAGCCACTGCAACCAGTCCGGCACATAGCTCATAAGAGACGGGATCCAGCTTTCCAGCCTGGTGAACAGCCACCAGAAGGCGCCGCCCATCAGAATAATGTTGATCAGCAACGGCAAGATCACGAAGCGCCGAATGCCCGGCAGGGAGACAAGTTTCCAGCCCTGAGAAAAATACCAGACCCCGCTGCGTGGGGCAGAAGAAGATGTTGAAACCATACCAGGCTGTACTCCTTTTTACACAACCAGTGGAATTGCCCGCCTATATTATCCAGTTACGGGACAATGACCAGTTCGGAAATGTTCGAAAAACCAGCAAAAAGCACGATTTAGTTCATCTTTATGCTGTGAATGCTCTGCACACACTTGCACTTGACGTAAACGGCAAATACTCTTAGTGAGTAAATGTTTGCCGTGGTGGCAAGGTGTTAGAACAACAGAGAATATAATGATGCAGGATTTGCGTCTGATATTAATCATTGTTGGCGCGATCGCCATAATCGCTTTACTGGTACATGGTTTCTGGACCAGCCGTAAAGAGCGTTCCTCAATGTTTCGCGATCGTCCACTGAAGCGCATGAAGTCCAGTCGTGATGACGATGACGTGGAAGACGACATCGACGGGCTGGACGATGACGGCGTGGGTGAAGTTCGTGTGCATCGGGTCAATAGTGCGCCCGGCGCGGCTCATGGGGAGCATGAAGCCCCCCGCGCTCCGCAGCACCAGTATCAACCGCCGTACGCCTCAGCCCAGCCGCGCCAGCCAGCGCCGCAGCCGGTGGAAGAGCCTGTACGTCAGGCACCGCCGCAGCCTGTGCAGCAGCCCGTGGCGCCACAGCCGGTACAGCCGCAACCCGTGCCACAACCTGCGCCGCCAGTTCAGCAGCCGCAGCAGGTGCAGCCGCCGCAGCCTGAACCCGTGCAGCCTGCGCCACAGCCCGCACCTGCTCCGCGCGTAGAGCCTGAGCCGGTCGCAGAGCCAGAACCGGTTGTTGAAAAGCCGCAGCGTAAAGAAGCGGTGATCGTCATGAACGTGGCCGCCCATCATGGCACCCATCTGAACGGCGATGTGCTGCTTAACAGCATTCAACAGGCGGGCTTCAAATTTGGCGATATGAATATTTTCCATCGTCATTTGAGTCCTGACGGCAGCGGTCCGGCACTGTTTAGCCTGGCCAATATGGTGAATCCAGGAACGTTTGACCCGGAAATGACCGGTGATTTCGTCACGCCGGGCGTAACCATCTTTATGCAGGTGCCGTCCTACGGTGACGAACTGCAAAACTTTAAGCTGATGCTCCAGTCCGCTCAGCACATTGCCGACGAAGTGGGCGGTGTGGTGCTCGACGACCAGCGTCGAATGATGACGCCGCAGAAGCTGCGCGAATATCAGGACCGCATCCGCGAAGTTAAGGAAGCTAACGCGTAATCGTCGCGTTTACTTCAACTCCTCCTCAACCCCCGCCTGTCGGGGGTTTTTCTCATTGATGGTGCGATATGGACCCAATCGAACAACAACTTACTGAACTGCGAACCACGCTTCGCCATCATGAATATCTCTATCATGTTATGGACGCCCCGGAAGTGCCGGATGCGGAATATGACCGCCTGATGCGCGAGCTGCGCGAGCTGGAAGCCCGCCATCCGGAGCTGATTACGCCCGACTCCCCGACGCAGCGCGTCGGTGCGGAACCGCTTGGCGCATTCAGCCAGGTGCGCCACGAGGTGCCGATGCTGTCGCTGGATAACGTGTTTGATGAAGAGAGTTTTCTGGCTTTCAACAAGCGCGTGCAGGATCGCCTGAAGAGTGTCGACAACCTGAGCTGGTGCTGCGAGCTGAAGCTGGACGGTCTGGCCGTCAGTATTCTTTATGAAAACGGCGTAATGGTGCGTGCCGCGACGCGCGGCGATGGCACCACCGGGGAAGATATCACCACCAACGTGCGCACCATCCGTGCGATCCCGCTGAAGCTGCGCGGCGATAACATTCCCGCGCGGCTGGAAGTACGCGGGGAGGTGTTCCTTCCGCAGGCGGGCTTCGAGAAGATCAACGAAGAAGCGCGCCGCACCGGCGGAAAAGTATTTGCGAACCCGCGTAACGCGGCGGCAGGCTCTCTGCGTCAGCTCGATCCGCGCATCACCGCGAAGCGACCGCTTACTTTCTTCTGCTACGGCGTCGGGATTCTGGAAGGCGGAGAACTGCCTGATACCCACCTGGGACGTTTACTCCAGTTCAAAGAGTGGGGCTTGCCGGTAAGCAACCGCGTGCAGCTTTGCGACTCCCCTGAGGCGGTGCTGGCGTTCTATCACAAGGTAGAAGAAGATCGTCCTGCTCTCGGGTTTGATATTGACGGCGTGGTGATCAAGGTTAACTCCCTGGCATTGCAGGAGCAGCTGGGCTACGTGGCTCGCGCGCCTCGCTGGGCGGTGGCCTTTAAATTCCCGGCCCAGGAGCAGATGACCGTCGTTCGCGACGTGGAGTTCCAGGTTGGCCGTACGGGAGCGATTACGCCGGTAGCGCGTCTGGAGCCGGTGCAGGTGGCTGGCGTGCTGGTCAGTAACGCCACGCTGCACAACGCCGATGAAATCGCGCGTCTGGGCCTGCGCATTGGCGACAAAGTGGTTATTCGCCGCGCGGGGGATGTGATACCGCAGGTGGTTAACGTTGTGGAGTCAGAGCGTCCCGCCGATACCCGCGCCATTGAGTTTCCGGCCCACTGCCCGGTATGCGGTTCGGACGTAGAGCGCGTGGAGGGTGAAGCGGTAACGCGCTGTACGGGCGGGTTAATCTGCGGGGCACAGCGTAAGGAGTCGCTCAAGCACTTTGTCTCCCGCCGGGCGATGGACGTCGACGGAATGGGTGACAAGATTATCGATCAGCTCGTTGAAAAAGAGTACGTTCATACGCCAGCAGACCTCTTTACGCTGACGGCAGGTAAGCTGACCGGCCTTGACCGGATGGGGCCGAAATCTGCCCAAAACGTGGTCAATGCGCTGGAAGCGGCAAAAAATACAACCTTTGCCCGTTTCCTTTACGCGCTCGGCATTCGTGAAGTGGGGGAGGCGACGGCGGCAGGTCTGGCGGCCTATTTCGGCACGCTGGACGCGCTGGAGAAAGCCAGCATTGAAGAGTTACAGAAAGTCCCGGATGTGGGCATTGTGGTCGCAACCCACGTCTTTAACTTCTTCGCCGAAGAGAGTAACCGCGAGGTGATCGGCAAATTGCTGGAGCAGGGCATTCACTGGCCCGCGCCGGTAGTGGTTAATGTAGAAGAGATCGACAGCCCGTTCGCGGGTAAAACGGTGGTCCTGACCGGTAGCCTGAGCCAGCTCTCGCGCGATGATGCGAAGGCGCGGCTGGTGGCGCTGGGGGCAAAAGTGGCGGGCAGCGTGTCGAAGAAAACGGATCTGGTGATTGCCGGGGAAGCGGCCGGCTCCAAGCTCGCCAAAGCGCAGGAGCTCGGCATTGACGTGATCGGCGAAGCGGAAATGATGCGTCTGTTAGGAGAATAACGTGGAAAAAGAGCAGCTCGTTGAGATCGCCAATACGGAGATGCCGTTCGGTAAATATAAGGGCCGCAGGCTCATTGATTTGCCGGAGGAGTATCTGCTGTGGTTTGCCCGTAAGGACGAGTTTCCCGCCGGGCGTCTGGGCGAGCTGATGGCCGTCACGTTACTGATCAAAACCGAGGGGCTGACCCAGCTGGTTCAGCCCCTGAAGCGTCCTTAAGCCTTTGCGGCGCGGGTCTCTTCCTGCGCCAGTTTTTCCTTCTGCGCCTTGTAACGGCGCGCCAGGACCGCACAGACCATCAGCTGGATTTGGTGGAAAATCATCAGCGGCAGCACCATCATCCCAATGACCGAGGTCGGGAACAAAATATTGGCCATCGGAATCCCGTTGGCCAGGCTCTTTTTCGAGCCGCAAAACACGATGGTGATTTCATCGGCTTTACTGAAGCCGCATTTGCGGGCCACGAAGACGTTAACCGCGATGACGATCGCCAGCAGAACGATACTGACCACAACAATAAACAGCAGCGAACCGGCCCCCACCTTGTGCCAGATGCCGTTGACAACGGCTTCGCTAAAGGCGGTGTAAACCACGAGCAGAATCGAGCTCTGATCCGTTTTCGCGATCCATTTTTTGCGTTTAGCCACGAACGCGCCGATCCAGGGGCGGGACAGGTGCCCAAGCACAAACGGCAGCAGCAGCTGCAGGCAAATTTTACCCACCTGCTCCAGGTTACCTTCCGCGCCGTGCATATTCATCAGCAGCCCAACCAGCAGCGGGGAAACAAAGATCCCCAGCAGGCTGGAAGCGGAAGCGGAGCAGACCGCCGCCGCGACGTTGCCGCCCGCCAGTGAGGTAAAAGCGATGGCGGACTGTACGGTGGCCGGCAAAATACACAGATAGAGGAAACCGGTATAAAGCGCCGGATCGACGTTCACCGGTGCCCACCAGGCAAACAACACCCCCAGAACCGGGAAGAGGATAAAGGTGCTGCACATTACCCAGAGATGCAGCCGCCAGTGGCTGCCGCCTGCAATAATCGCTTCCCGGGAGAGCTTGGCGCCGTGCATAAAGAACAGCAGCGCGATGGCGGCCGTGGTCAGCCCTTCAATAACTGGAACGAAACTTCCGCGCGCCGGGAAGAAGGAGGCCAGCAGGACGACGGCAATTAGGGTCAGCGTAAACGGATCAAGGATACGAAAAAGTTTCATAATCACTCCTGAAATCAGATATCGCTATTGTGCTTTCTTCCCTTTGAGAAATAAAATTGATTTATTGCATTTATTCATGAATTAATTAGATGAATTATTCACTACGTCAGCTTCGCGTTTTTGTTACCGTCGCGCAGGCCCGCAGCTTTAGCCGGGCAGGGGAGATGATCGGCCTCAGCCAGTCGGCGGTCAGCCATAGCGTTAAGGAGCTGGAAACCCAGACCGGCGTAAAGCTCCTTGACCGCACGACGCGGGAAGTGGTGCTCACCGAAGCAGGACAGCAGCTGGCCGCGCGTCTGGAGAGGCTGCTGGACGAACTGAACAGCACGCTGAGGGATGTGGGCCGGCTTGGGCAACAGCTTTCCGGCACCGTGAGAGTGGCGGCGAGCCAGACGATCTCCGCGCACCTTATCCCCCAGTGCATCGCTGAAGGCAACCTGCGCTACCCGGATATCGATTTTGTTTTGCACGACAGGCCGCAGCAGTGGGTGCTGGAGAGCATCCGCCAGGGCGAGGTGGATTTTGGCATCGTTATTGACCCCGGCCCGGTGAGCGATCTGGTTTCGGAGGTTGTCCTGTCTGAACCCTTCCTGCTGCTGTGTCGCGACGACGATCCGCTGGCATTGTTACCGCAGGTGGGCTGGCAGTCGCTCCAGGGGGCGAATCTGGTTTTGCAGGATTACGCGTCGGGAAGTCGCCCGCTGATTGACGCAGCCCTGGCGGCGCAAGGCGTTCAGGCTACCATCGTTCAGGAGATCGGCCACCCCGCAACGTTATTCCCCATGGTAGAAGCGGGAATCGGTATCAGCGTATTGCCAGCGCTGGCGCTGCCCCTGCCGCAGGGAAGCCGCCTGGTTGTTAAGCGTTTTACGCCGGCTATCGAGCGTCAGCTGATGCTGGTACGCCGTAAAAATCGCTCGCTCTCGGGAGCGGCGCAGGCTATCTGGGAAGTGGTGCGCATACAGTCTCAGAAATTAACCCAGGCCCGCACGCGCGACCCGCTGTTTAGCGTTTCTGATTGTCAGATATAGACATCAATCTGACGATCGTCGGAAGGGTGATTAACCCCTTCGGCTTTACCCAGCATTTGCTCCTGCTTTTTCTGCGCTTCTTCGGCCTGCTGGCGCTGCAATTGTGCCAGCTGCGCCTGTAGCATTTTGATTTGCGTCTGGATCAGCTCCTGCTGCTTTTTCTTTTCTTCTGCGCTGGCGGAGCTATCGGCAAGCTCTTTTAACTGCTGAGTCAGCTTTGTGATCTGCTTCGTGATCCGCATGATTTGTGCGGAGATATCGTTGCCGCTCACATTTCCGCTGCTGCCGGTGCTTTGGCTCTGAACGGATGGCGTTGATGCATGAATGGTGGTCATCTTTATTCCTCTTGCCATAAATAAGAGGTATCGGCACGGCGGCGGGGAGCTTGAGAAAAACTGCAGCAGAAGGTGCTGTATCGCAGATAGCAAAAAAGCGCCTTTAGGGCGCTTTTTTACACTGGTGGGTCGTGCAGGATGACTCGCTTCGCTCGCCCTTCGGGCCGTCGTCGTAAACGACTCCGGTGCCTCACTGCGTTCGGCTCGAACCTGCAGCAGGTTCGAATCATCCATATTGCAGATAGCAAAAAAGCGCCTTTAGGGCGCTTTTTTACATTGGTGGGTCGTGCAGGATGACTCGCTTCGCTCGCCCTTCGGGCCGTCGTCGTAAACGACTCCGGTGCCTCACTGCGTTCGGCTCGAACCTGCAGCAGGTTCGAATCATCCATATTGCAGATAGCAAAAAAGCGCCTTTAGGGCGCTTTTTTACATTGGTGGGTCGTGCAGGATTCGAACCTGCGACCAATTGATTAAAAGTCAACTGCTCTACCAACTGAGCTAACGACCCGAAATGGTGGGCGATGACGGGCTCGAACCGCCGACCCCCTCCGTGTAAAGGAGATGCTCTACCAACTGAGCTAATCGCCCATTTCGGAACTGCTGCGATAAGGTGAGAATGGTGGGCGATGACGGGCTCGAACCGCCGACCCCCTCCGTGTAAAGGAGATGCTCTACCAACTGAGCTAATCGCCCAATCTCAATTCTTATCTACACTGCGAGCCTACCGAAGTAGATGGTGGGTGATGACGGGCTCGAACCGCCGACCCCCTCCGTGTAAAGGAGATGCTCTACCAACTGAGCTAATCACCCCCGCTGTGTGGAGTCGCATTATAGGGAGAGTTGAAAATGAGTCAACGCATTTTCTAAAGTTTTTATTCGTTCGTCGTAAAATTAGTCAAAACGATCGCAAAACCGACTGCGGTGCATGATTTCTAAACAAAAACAGCAATCTCGGGCCGGATAAAGTGATCGACATTGAGGAATCGGCCCACAGTGATAGAATATTGCCCATTGTTTTCTCCCCAGGATTTGCCGATTACCGGCATCTTTATAACGTAAGGCCATTTCATGAAAATCAAAACTCGCTTCGCGCCGAGCCCGACAGGCTATCTGCACGTCGGTGGTGCACGTACTGCTCTCTATTCCTGGCTTTTCGCACGTCACAACAAAGGTGAGTTTGTGCTGCGTATTGAAGACACCGATCTTGAGCGCTCAACGCCGGAAGCAATTGAAGCCATTATGGATGGGATGAACTGGCTGAATCTGCAGTGGGATGAAGGCCCTTACTTCCAGACCAAACGTTTTGACCGCTATAACGCCGTGATTGACGAGATGCTGGTCGCAGGTACCGCCTATAAGTGTTACTGCTCCAAAGAGCGTCTGGATGCGCTGCGCGAAGAGCAGATGGCAAACGGTGAAAAACCACGCTATGACGGCCGCTGCCGTCATGACCACAGCGAACATGCCGCTGACGAACCGTGCGTGGTGCGTTTTGCTAACCCGCAGGACGGCTCCGTTATTTTTGATGACCAGATCCGTGGCCCAATCGAATTCAGCAACCAGGAACTGGACGACCTGATTATCCGTCGTACCGATGGTTCTCCTACCTATAACTTCTGCGTGGTGGTGGACGACTGGGATATGGAGATCACCCATGTGATCCGTGGGGAAGACCATATCAATAACACGCCTCGTCAGATCAACATTCTCAAAGCGCTTAACGCGCCAGTGCCGGTGTATGCGCACGTATCAATGATCAACGGTGACGACGGTAAAAAACTGTCCAAGCGTCATGGTGCGGTGAGCGTGATGCAGTACCGTGATGACGGCTATCTGCCGGAAGCGCTGCTGAACTATCTGGTGCGTCTGGGCTGGGCTCACGGCGATCAGGAGATCTTCAGCCGCGAAGAGGTGATCGAGCTGTTCTCTCTGAACTCGGTGAGCAAATCAGCCAGCGCGTTCAACACTGACAAGCTGCTGTGGCTGAACCACCACTACATCAATACCATGCAGCCAGAATATGTGGCGACGTACCTGCAGTGGCATATTGAGCAGGCAAATATCGATACCCGTACCGGCCCCGAGCTGGCGGATCTGGTGAAACTGCTCGGCGAACGTTGTAAAACGCTGAAAGAGATTGCCCAGAGCTGCCGCTACTTCTATGAAGAGTTTGACGAGTTCGACGCCGACGCGGCGAAGAAGCATCTGCGTCCGGTTGCGCGCCAGCCGCTGGAAGTGGTGCGCGACAAACTGGAAGCCATTACCGAGTGGACTGCTGAAAATGTTCACCACGCGATTCAGGCTACCGCTGATGAGCTGGAAATCGGCATGGGTAAAGTTGGCATGCCGCTGCGCGTTGCGGTGACGGGTGCTGGCCAGTCTCCGGCGCTGGACGTGACCGTTCATGCGATCGGTAAATCACGCAGCATTGCGCGTATCAACAAGGCGCTGGGTTTTATTGCCGAGCGTGAAAGCCAGCAGTAATTCTGGCGTGTTACGGTAAACGGCAGGGTGACCTGCCGTTTTTTATGTCTGCTATTCAGCAATACCGAGACGTGTAAGAAAACCCTGCAAGCCTTCGCGGGCGAGCAACGTGCGTAAACGTTCCTGTTCGGCAGTCGTCATGTTTTCCAGCGAGTCGATGATTTGCGGAAGCAGGCTCGCTGAGGTCGCCACGCCATACGGGGAAGGACTTTCCGCCAGCTGGTATACGGCGCGACGGTTACGAATGGCAGGAAGGCTGATGATATGCTCTTTTACGTGAGCATCGATACAGACCACCCTTGCTCTTCCACCCTTTACACCGTTAATGCCCTCTGTTTTCCAGCCTTTTTGTCGTATCCAGCGATTAACGGTTTGTCGGGCTACGCCCAGACTGTCCGCCAGCTCTTCCGTGGTCATTTTGCTGCGTAATCTTTTCATATCAGCTCTGTTCGCGAATCCCTAAACGTTGCAATAATCCGGTAATCCCTTCCCGCAGTAACAGAGAGGTTAACTGCTTTTGCTCATCCGGCGTCATTTCATTCGCCAGCGTCAGAAGCAGGGCATGAAGCGAACCGTCGTGGTAAGCATTTTCCGGCATGTCCGGCGTCTCTGTTGCCCGGCGCGCGCTGCGAATAAAGTCGCGCACCTTATCATTGACGTGTACCAGACGCGCCTTGCCGCCCTGAACGCCTGGCTTTGGCGAAGTAATCCAACCCTCTTTACGTACCCATTTATTGATGGTCTGTCGGCTATAGCCAGTCAGCAAGGCTAACTCTTCTGGCGTCATTCGTTCCTTGATCATGCAATTTCCTGAATATCTGTGGGGTTAATTTAGTGGTTCATCTTATAGCACCGTTTTACGTGAAAACGTGACAGGCTTAACTCCTGACTGCGAGCAGGCTCGCAAAGTGGTTTATTTGCATGATTTTTCGGCGATTGAAAGGCAGAGACTGAATTTGCCGTTGACACTCTGCGGCGGAATTCATATTATGCCGCCCGTCAACATGACAGCTTTACGATGGGGCTATAGCTCAGCTGGGAGAGCGCCTGCATGGCATGCAGGAGGTCAGCGGTTCGATCCCGCTTAGCTCCACCAAACTCTGAACCCAACAGAGTGCGGTCGGTAAAGTAACATGTGGGGCTATAGCTCAGCTGGGAGAGCGCTTGCATGGCATGCAAGAGGTCAGCGGTTCGATCCCGCTTAGCTCCACCAAAATTTAAACCCTCGTCGCAAGACGGGGGTTTTTTTATATGTTGTAAAATATTTTTACTGGTTTTGTTGCCAGTTACGTCGTTTTCTATACCTCACCTCAATCCAAATCAATAAACATGTCCATAATTAGACTTGAACTTGATTCGTGCAATTAATAAACCTATTATCCATGCGGTCAATAAGACGATGGTAAAATAGATTTTCTTAATTAATGAATAGAAAAATATACAATAATGTAAAGATATTTATCATTGCCCTGGCGCTATGCCTGTTTGTGATCCCCCTTTCCCGTTATGTTTCTCCGCGCGCCATTGTAAACGAAAATGATGTTTATTTAGCATGGCTGCCGCTGAGCGCCATGCTCGCCATCGTGCTGTTATTCGGGCGACGGGCAGTCATTCCGCTGCTGTTTGGTTTTAGTTTTACTAACATATATAACCTTGATTTAGCGCCGCTACAATCTGCCGCGCTATTATTTTGCCAGACGTTCGCGGTTTTTGCGGCATGCGGCGTAATCCGCCTGCTGCTGGGCAAGCGCTGGCGGTACAGCATGCCAAATAAGTCTGTTGGTATTCATATATTCTGGCTCGGTTTTATGGTACCTGTCGGTATCAAATTATCAATGTATCTGGCTGGCTATTTATTTGATTTTCCGGTGACAATCTCCTCTTATTTCGGCGAAGGCTCCGCAATTTATAATGTTATCGATATTCAGAGCCTGATTTGCGCCGCGCTGATTTTTACCATGATGTTCTATTATCCATTAAGAATGATTATTAATCCCCGTTATGCCCGCACGTTCTGGCGACGCAGCGTTAAGCCTCTCTTCGCAGACAGAAAAGCCGTATTTACAGTAGTGTGGCTAATGCTTTTAGTCTCCCTCATTGCAATTTTGTGCGCGCCTTTTGAATCGCAGATTATTGCAGGCTATTTGATGCCTTTAGTTTTCATTCTTTTCACGCTTGGTATTGGTCGCCTGAGCTATGCTCCCATCTCGCTGCTGTGGGCGGCGTCGGCGCTCATGCTATTGACCTATAATTATAATTTCCTCAACGGCGTCGAGTCGGGTCACTCGCTCTCCTTTATCCTGTCCGTTCTGATCTCATTCGCCATCTGCCTGCTTTTTATGTCGCGGATTTACCAGAAAAGCGAGTGGCTAAAGCAGGGCTGGCAGGACAGGGCACTTACCGATCCGCTCACCGGTTTGCCCAACGTCCGCGCGCTGGAAGCGTTCCTGCAAACACATCCAGACGCCAGGGTGTGTTGTCTGCGCCTGGATAACCTCGAGTTCCTGAGCCGCTACTACGGCATTCTTATGCGCGTGCACTGTAAAAAGATGATTGCCACGTCGCTGCAACCGCTTTTGCAAAAAGACGAGAAGCTCTTCCATTTGCCTGGAAGCGAGCTGGTTCTGGTATTGCTGGGGCCGGGCACCGCCGAGCGGCTGCAATACATGGTTGACCATCTGAACAGCCGTAAGATTATCTGGAACAAGACGGAGCTGGACATTGAGTTTGGCGCATCCTGGGGAGAAGTGCCGGATGGTGAAAGCCTGCACCACACGCTGGGACAGCTGAGCTGGCTCTCCGAGCAGTCTTGTGCCGGGCATAATGTGCTGGCGTTAACGAACAGCCTGGACGATGTCTCCGGGCAGACAACGGACAGGGTGCTGATGCTGGCCCGTATCAAACGCGCCCTGGATATCGGCGGGATTCACCTGTACGCCCAGCCCATTCAGAACGCGCGCGGGGAAGGCTACTTCGAAATTCTTTCTCGCCTGGAAAGTGAGGGTGAGATCATCACCCCGGACCGTTTTATCCCGCTGATTGCGCAGTTTAACCTGAGCCACCGGTTCGACCTCAACGTGGTGGAAAAGCTGCTGGTCTGGCTGCGCGATCACCCGTCCAGCGAGGCCGGAACGCGTTTTTCCGTTAATCTGATGCCGCTGACGTTAATGCAAAATGAGAGTGCAGCAGAGATTATCGCGCTTTTTGAACGCTATGCCGTCGCGCCGCAGGATATCGTTATCGAGATTACCGAGGAGCAGGCGTTTTCCGACTCGGGCAGCAGCATGAAAAATATTCAGCTGCTGCGGGATTACGGCTTTCGTATCGCTATTGATGACTTTGGTACCGGGTATGCCAACTTTGAGCGCCTGAAGCGGCTGGAGGCCGATATCATCAAGATTGATGGCTGCTTTGTGAAAGATATCTGTACCGACAGCATGGATGCGATGATCGTGCAGTCCATTTGCAATCTGGCAAAAACAAAATCCCTTTGCGTGGTGGCTGAATATGTGGAGTCACCGGAACAGCGTGAGGCGCTGCTGGGCCTTGGCGTGGATTACATGCAGGGGTACTTAATCGGCAAGCCTGTGCCGCTCACGGCGCTGGAGAAATAAAAAAACTGGGAGCAAAAGCTCCCGGTTTTCGTTAAGCGGTCAGGATTACAGAACCAGAGCTGCAATAGAGGCAGACAGTACGCTCACCAGCGTTGAACCGTAAACAAGCTTCAGGCCGAAGCGAGAAACCACGTTACCCTGCTCTTCGTTCAGGCCTTTAATCGCGCCAGCGATGATACCGATAGAAGAGAAGTTCGCGAAGGAGACCAGGAACACGGACAGAATGCCTTCCGCACGTGGAGACAGCGTGCTGGCAATCTTCTGGAGATCCATCATCGCCACGAATTCATTGGAAACCAGCTTGGTTGCCATGATACTTCCCACCTGCAGCGCCTCGTGCGCCGGCACGCCCATTACCCAGGCGACCGGATAGAAGATGTAGCCCAGGATACCCTGGAAGGAGATCCCCAGAACGGCCGCAAACAGGGCGTTCAGCGCTGCAATCAGCGCGATGAAACCAATCAGCATCGCGGCAACGATAATCGCGACCTTGAAACCAGCCAGAATGTATTCACCCAGCATTTCGAAGAAGCTCTGTCCTTCATGCAGGTTGGACATCTGGATGTTCTCTTCGCTGGCGTCCACGCGGTATGGGTTGATGATCGACAGAACGATAAAGGTGCTGAACATGTTCAGAACCAGCGCCGCAACCACGTATTTTGGCTCCAGCATGGTCATATACGCGCCCACGATAGACATGGAAACGGTAGACATTGCGGTCGCCGCCATGGTGTACATGCGGTTGCGGGACATCTTGCCGAGGATATCTTTATACGCGATAAAGTTTTCAGACTGGCCCAGGATCAGCGAGCTGACGGCGTTGAACGATTCCAGCTTGCCCATGCCGTTGACTTTGGACAACAGGAAACCAATCGCACGGATAACCACGGGCAGAACGCGGATGTGCTGCAGGATCCCGATCAGGGCGGAGATGAAGACGATAGGGCAGAGAACCTTCAGGAAGAAGAAGGCCAGACCCTGATCGTTCATGCTGCCAAAGACGAAGTTTGTCCCTTCGTTGGCAAATCCGAGCAGTTTTTCGAACATTTCGGAGAAGCCTTTCACGAAGCCGAGGCCTACGTTGGAGTTCAGGAAGAACCACGCAAGTAAAACTTCAATGACCAGCAGCTGGACAACATAGCGAATACGAATTTTTTTGCGGTCTGTGCTGACCAGCAATGCAAGTGCAGTAACGACAACGAGTGCCAGGACAAAATGAAGGACGCGGTCCATATTTGCTCCAAATATGAGGCAGGTTTAATTTCCGTGCACATTCTATGTAACAAGCACAAAGAAAACGAGATCAAGGCCACACTATAGTTACATCCTGTGACGAGTCTCAAAAATAGTGATCAACAATACATTTTTGTTATGTTAGGTAAATGAGTGAAAAGTTAAGTTTGTGTGCTACGCTTCACAAATGTTCGTGCATTTTCACATTCTGTGATATCGCTCCACCTGCCTGTCTATCGTTCCCGGCTATCAGAGAAATCATGTTAACCACTTTAAATGATCTTGATAATCATTCTCATTTTGATAGCATAAAACATAGCAAAGGCTATATTTCCAGAGGCAGAAATGACTAACAGTCGCGTAGAGCGTAGCAGCGGCAGGGCGGCACGCAAGTTGCGGTTCGCATTAATGGGACCTGCATTCATTGCCGCTATTGGCTACATCGATCCGGGTAATTTTGCGACCAATATTCAGGCCGGAGCCAGTTTCGGCTATAAGCTGCTGTGGGTGGTGGTGTGGGCTAATCTGATGGCAATGCTGATTCAGATGCTCTCGGCCAAACTCGGCATTGCCACCGGAAAAAACCTGGCGGAGCAAATCCGCGACCACTATCCGCGACCGGCGGTATGGTTTTACTGGGTTCAGGCGGAAATTATCGCCATGGCCACCGATCTCGCCGAGTTTATCGGGGCGGCGATCGGGTTCAAGCTCATCCTCGGCGTCTCCCTGCTGCAGGGGGCTGTGCTGACGGGTATCGCCACGTTTCTTATACTGATGCTTCAGCGGCGGGGACAGAAGCCCCTGGAGAAAGTTATCGGCGGCCTGCTGCTGTTTGTCGCTGCCGCCTATATCGTTGAGCTGGTATTCTCTCAGCCGAACCTGGCGCAGCTGACGAAGGGAATGGTAATCCCTTCGCTACCTACGTCCGAAGCCGTATTTCTGGCGGCCGGGGTGCTGGGGGCAACCATCATGCCGCACGTTATTTATCTCCACTCTTCCCTGACCCAGAACCTGCATGGTGGGACGAGTAAGGAGCGTTACTCCGCGTCGAAATGGGACGTGGCTATCGCGATGACCATCGCCGGATTTGTGAATCTGGCAATGATGGCGACCGCCGCTGCCGCCTTCCACTTTAACGGACATACCGGTGTCGCCGATCTCGATCAGGCCTATCTGACGCTGGAGCCGTTGCTGAGCCATGCCGCTGCCACAATTTTTGGCTTGAGCCTCGTTGCCGCCGGTCTCTCTTCGACGGTTGTAGGCACGCTGGCAGGCCAGGTGGTTATGCAGGGTTTCGTCCGTTTCCATATTCCGCTGTGGGTGCGTCGCTCGGTAACTATGCTGCCTTCTTTTATTGTCATTCTGATGGGGCTGGATCCAACCCGCATTCTGGTGATGAGCCAGGTATTGCTGAGTTTCGGAATTGCGCTTGCGCTGGTGCCGCTGCTGATCTTTACCAGTGACAAAACGCTGATGGGCGAGCTGGTCAATACGGCGCTGGTGAAACGCACCGGATGGGCCATCGTGCTGGTGGTCGTGGCGCTAAACCTGTGGCTGCTGGTCGGCACAATCGCAGGGCTATAAAAAAAGGAGCCGCAAGGCTCCTTTCAGAATTAATGGTGATGGCCGTGTCCGCGGCCTCTCCCGTGACCCCTGCCGCCGTGGCGGTCATCGCGGTCGCGCCAGCCTTCACGGTAGCCGCGTTCATAGGCTTTGCGTTTATCCCAGCCGCGGTGATAGCCGTTGTCGTGTTTCCACCAGCGGTTTTTACGCCATTCATAATGACGATGCCAGTAGTCACGGTCGCGCCAGTAGCCACCGTCCCAGTATCTGCCGTAGTCATCACGATCGCCAATTTGTAATTTTACGGATGGCAACAGGGTGATTTCGCCCGCGTTGGCGACCAGCGGGGCCGAAGCCAGTAATACCGCTGCAAGAATCAGTGACCTGAACATACTTTTCTCCTTCACGATCGGGGCCGTTGTCCGGCCTGTTAACGCAATATTAAGGGGTGGTAAAGTCCCTTATCATCGCCTCAACTCCGAAATCTCAGGTGAGAGCACTTTTTGCTAAAGATGATTTTATGTTGTGCTACTGAGTATGTTGTCGATCGCGATTAACTCGTCCGCAGAGAAATGCAAATTCCCCAGCATGCCGACCGCATCATCGATTTGTGCGGTCTTACTTGCACCAATCAGCACTGAGGTAACGGCTTCATGGCGCAGTACCCACGCCAGGGCCATCTGCGACAGCTTCTGCCCGCGGCTTTCGGCCAGAGCGTTAAGCTGTTGTACCTTTTCCCGTTTCTCTTCGGTTATCTGCTCTGGGTTAAGAAACTTACTGCCGCTGGCTGCGCGGGAATCTGCGGGTATCCCGTGGAGATAGCGATCGGTCAGCTGTCCGCCCGCCAGGGGAGAGAAGGGAATACAACCCACCCCTTTCTGCTGCAACACCTGGAGCAAACCCGCTTCCGGGGCGCGTTCGAACATGGAGTACTTCGGCTGGTGGATAAGACAGGGCGTGCCCAGATCCTCCAGTATTTCAATCGCCTGTCGCGCCAGCTCTGCCGGGTAGTTGGACAGGCCGATGTACAGCGCTTTGCCCTGGCGCACCAGATGGTCAAGCGCTTTCATCGTTTCACCGAGCGGCGTTTCCGGATCGGGACGGTGGTGATAGAAAATATCCACATACTCGAGTCCCATGCGTTTGAGGCTCTGATCCAGGCTGGAGATCAGATATTTACGCGAACCCCAGTCGCCGTAGGGCCCGTCCCACATGGTGTAGCCCGCTTTGGTGGAGACGATCACCTCATCGCGCCAGGGCAGGAAATCTTCCTGCAGGATGCGCCCGAAGTTGCGTTCGGCTGAGCCGGGAGGCGGGCCGTAGTTATTGGCAAGGTCAAAATGCGTAATACCTAAATCAAAGGCGCGCTGTAAAAGTTGACGGCTGTTTTCGAGCAGCGTCGCGTCGCCAAAATTATGCCAGAGGCCCAGCGAGATGGCGGGTAACCTGAGTCCGCTCTGCCCGCAGCGGCGGTACTGCATTGTCTGGTAACGATTTTTGTCAGGCTGATAGCCCATAGTCATGTCCTCTGGCGCAGGTAAGAAAAGTCAGTGTATGCGTTTACACAAACCTGAAGAAAATGAGAATAGCCGAGCTTTTTTCGTAAAGCATTCTTTCCATAACCTGTTTGTCGCCAATTCTGGACACGCTTCACGCTTATTTAATACTCAGAGGGAGGTCAACGTCAGAAGGACACCTGTATATGCGTACCCCATATTGCGTCGCCGATTACCTGCTGGACCGTCTTACAGATTGTGGTGCCGATCATCTGTTTGGCGTGCCGGGCGACTATAACCTGCAGTTTCTCGACCATGTGATAGACAGCCCGGACATCTGCTGGGTGGGCTGTGCCAACGAGCTGAACGCGTCTTATGCCGCGGACGGCTATGCCCGCTGCAAGGGCTTTGCCGCGCTCCTGACGACATTCGGCGTTGGGGAATTAAGCGCCATGAACGGGGTGGCGGGCAGTTTTGCTGAACACGTTCCGGTGCTCCATATTGTGGGGGCACCGGGCATGGCGTCCCAGCAGCGCGGTGAATTACTTCACCATACGCTGGGCGATGGTGAGTTCCGCCACTTCTACCACATGAGCGAGCCGATTACGGTTGCGCAGGCGGTGCTGACGGAACAAAACGCCTGCTATGAAATTGACCGGGTGCTCACCACCATGCTGAGGGAGCGTCGTCCGGGCTACCTGATGCTGCCTGCCGATGTTGCAAAAAAAGCCGCCACTCCGCCTGTAAGCGCTCTCACGATGGACCCCGCTCCGGCCGATGCTGCCTGCCTGCAGGCATTCCGTGAAGCTGCCGAAAAACGCCTGTCCGTGAGTAAACGCACGGCGCTGCTGGCGGATTTCCTGGTGCTCCGCCATGGGCTGCGGGCTGCCCTTCAGAAATGGGTCAGCGAGGTGCCGATGGCGCACGCGACCATGCTTATGGGCAAGGGAATTTTTGACGAACGACAGAGCGGTTTCTACGGCACCTATAGCGGATCGGCCAGTGCCGATTCGGTCAAGATGGCGATTGAGAGGGCCGATACGGTGCTGTGCATTGGTACGCGCTTTACCGATACGCTCACTGCCGGGTTTACCCACCAGCTGACTTCCGCCCAGACGATAGAGGTTCAGCCCCATGCTGCTCGCGTGGGTGACGTCTGGTTTACGGGGATCCCGATGCGCCAGGCCATTGAAACGCTCACTGCGCTGTGCAAAGCGCACGTTAGCGATATGCGAGCGCCATCGGATCCCAGCGGCTATTCCTTCCCGACCGTCGAAGGCTCGCTCACCCAGGAGAGCTTCTGGCGCACGCTGCAGACGTTTATTCGCCCCGGCGACATCATTCTGGCCGATCAAGGCACGTCCGCTTTTGGCGCTATCGATCTGCGGCTACCGGCAGACGTGAACTTTATCGTCCAGCCGCTCTGGGGATCGATCGGCTACACGCTGGCAGCGGCCTTTGGCGCGCAAACGGCGTGCCCGGACCGACGTGTAATCGTCCTGACGGGGGACGGCGCCGCGCAGCTGACCATTCAGGAGCTGGGGTCCATGTTACGCGACAAGCAGCGCCCGATTATTCTGGTACTGAACAACGAAGGCTACACGGTTGAAAGGGCCATCCACGGGCCAGAGCAGCGGTATAACGATATCGCCCTCTGGAACTGGACGCAGATCCCGCAGGCGCTGAGCCTGGCGCCCGAGGCCGAGTGCTGGCGCGTCAGCGAAGCGGAGGAGCTGGCGGAGGTGCTGGATAAAGTGGCGCACCATGAGCGGCTTTCGCTGATAGAAGTAATGCTGCCGAAAGCCGATATCCCACCGCTGCTGAGCGCGCTTACGAAAGCGCTGGAGGCGCGTAATAACGCCTGATTACCTGTCGTTTCGCCATCCCATCATTATCGGTTTGCCCGCCAGCAGGAGCCAGGCGGGCAACATCACGATGCAGAGCAGCGGCAGAAGCGTGGTATCCGGAACGACCACGGCCGCCATAAACAGGCTCAGCCAGGCATCGCGCGTCACCACCAGTACCAGCCCCAGAATGGAGCAGGAGACGGTAATCGCCGCAGGAACAGCGTCAACATGCTCATGCAGCATAAGCCCCAGCGCGACGCCAACAAACACCGCCGGGAAGATACGCCCCCCGCGGAAGCCGCACGCCGCGGCCACCACCAGCGCCGCCAGCTTCACCAGCGCAAACAGCAGATAATCTGAAACGCTGAAGACCTGGCTGAACGCCAGCTGCTGCATCTCGTCCAGGCCCTTGAACAGGGTTACCGTCCCGCCGATCGCGCCTAACGCGCCCAGAACAAAGCCACCCGTGCCCAGAATCAGCACCGGATGCTTCAGCCTGTGCATCAGACGATGCAGGCGCGGAAGGCACCACACCGCGACCATCCCCAGCGCGATCGCTATCGCAACGACGACGGCACCGCTGAGAATATCGGCTATTTGCATCTGGCCGTAGTGGGGGATAGGGAGGGAAAAGTGGGGATTGAAAAACAGGCTGGTGGTAAGTGCCCCCGCCGCCGCCGCCATCAGCGGCGCAAAAAGTTTATCCCACAGCGGCACGTCCTGGTTACTGCTGAGGGTTTGAGAAAAGATGAGCGCAGCCGCGACGGGGGTGCCGAACAGCGCTCCGATGGTCCCGGCGGAGGCGAGGATCGTCCAGTCCAGCGCGCCGACGCGCGGGAAGAGACGCGCTCCCAGAAAAACCGCCAGCGCGATGTTAACCGCCATAATGGGATGCTCGGGGCCGAGGCTGACGCCACCCGCAAGGCCGAGAATCAGCGCGATAATGAGCCCCGGCAGCGCAGAGGGAGCGATCGGCTCGCCAATCAACGGCTCCAGTGCCGGATCGGGACCGGCATGACCCGGGCTGTAGCGGATAACCAGACCCACGGCTATCCCGGTCAGGGTCAGCATCATCACGATCCATCCCGGCGAGTCAATGCTGATGCCGAGTTTTACCGGAAGCGCTGTCCATAATATCGTTTGCAGCACCGACGCCACTTTCATGACGACAATGAGCACCAGGCTCGACGCTACGCCAATAATCAGCGCCGGGATAGCCAATAACAGCATGGTTCTGGCTCGCGGATGGAGCATGATGATTTCCTTGTACAAAACGGCTTAACGTTACTTTGCACAATCAGCATTGTGGCAATAGTGCAAAAGGTGCTGAAACGGTAAAGTTATTATGTGACGAAGATCGATAATCCATGGGCAGTCACCTTCTGGTCGTTGTTGTTATCACGCCTTGAATTTACAGTGTCCCAAAGATTTATTCTGACTTTAGCGGAGCAGTAGAAGAATGACAAAGTATGCTTTGGTAGGTGATGTGGGCGGCACCAACGCGCGCCTTGCCCTGTGTGATGTGAATAGCGGTGAAATTTCCCAGGCGAAAACCTATTCAGGGCTGGATTTCCCAAGCCTGGAAGCGGTGGTTCGCGTCTATCTGGAAGAGCATCACGTTAACGTGGAAGACGGCTGTATCGCCATTGCCTGCCCAATCACCGGCGACTGGGTGGCGATGACCAACCACACGTGGGCATTCTCCATTGCCGAAATGCAGAAAAACCTCGGTTTCTCTCACCTTGAAATTATTAACGACTTCACCGCGGTCTCCATGGCTATTCCGATGCTTAAGCCCGAGCATCTGATCCAGTTCGGCGGCACCACACCGGTGGAAGGCAAGCCGATTGCCGTTTATGGCGCTGGCACGGGCCTCGGGGTAGCGCACCTGGTCCACGTCGACAAGCGCTGGGTGAGCCTGCCGGGCGAGGGCGGTCACGTGGATTTTGCGCCGAACAGCGAAGAAGAGGGGATCATTCTTGAGGAGCTGCGCGCGGAGATTGGCCACGTGTCGGCCGAGCGCGTGCTGTCCGGGCCGGGGCTGGTGAACCTGTATCGCGCAATTGTGAAATCAGACGGCCGTCTGCCGGAAAATCTGCGGCCGAAAGATGTAACCGAACGCGCGCTGGCCGACAGCTGTATCGACTGCCGACGTGCGCTGTCGCTGTTCTGCGTAATCATGGGACGCTTCGGCGGCAACCTGGCGCTGAATCTCGGCACCTTTGGCGGCGTCTATATTGCGGGTGGGATTGTGCCGCGCTTCCTCGACTTCTTTACCGCCTCCGGTTTCCGCGGCGGCTTTGAAGACAAAGGACGCTTTAAAAGCTACGTGCAGGACATCCCCGTTTACCTGATTGTCCACGACAACCCCGGCCTGCTTGGGGCCGGTGCGCATCTGCGTCAGGTGCTCGGTCAGATCCTCTGACAACCGTCTCCCTCTCCTGCGGGAGAGGGAACATTCTACAGGTGCATGAGCTGGCGGAACGCTTTTACCCTGCTGCGGCTTACCGGCACCTGAAAATCCAGATCCTTAAGCCGCAAAATGTAGGTGTTATTAAACCAGGGTTCGATTTCGCGGATCTTGTTCAGGTTCACGCAGAACGAACGGTGGCAGCGGAAGAAGTGGGCGGCCGGCAGTTTGTTGCAGAATTCGGTAATGTTCATTGCCATCACGTAGGATTCATGCCGCGTATAAACAAACGTCATTTTTTCATGCGCTTCGGCATAGTAAATATCGTCGATCGGCGTGACGATAATCCGCTCGTCCTTCACCAGATTAATGGTGTCGTTTTCCCGCGCTGCCGGGCTGTTGCCTGCGGGCTGCGCCTGCTGCTGCCATGCCGCCTCCAGCTTATGCAGCATGCTGATAATCCGCGACTCCTGGTACGGCTTGAGAATGTAGTCAAACGCCTCCAGCTCGAAGGCCTCCACCGCATGCTCTTTCCAGGCAGTGACAAACACGATAAACGGCTTGTGGGCGAACTGGTTGATATTTTGCGCCAGCAGGACGCCGTCCAGCGAGGGAATATTGATATCGAGAAAAATGGCGTCGACCCGGTTATGCTGCAGAAATTTCAGCACGTCCAGACCGTCGTCAAAACAGCCGACAATCTCCATCTGGCTGTGGGTTTTAATCAGCCAGCTCAGCTCCTGTTGAGCCAGAAATTCATCTTCTACGATGATTACTTTCATGCGTTACTCCGGCTTACGGCAACAAGGATATGGGGGCATGAACGGGGGTTCGTTCATTTGGAACATAAAAGGCGATTTCGGTGCCCGGCTCAAGGCGGTGAATGTGCAGCCCGTCGCCGAACAGTAGCTTGACCCGGTGATGCACGTTCAGCAGCCCAATTTTATTGCCCGGCATTTCGTTAGATTCAACGCGTTCAATCACTTTTGGATCAATGCCGTGTCCGGTATCGCGGACGGCAATACGCACGCGGTTGCCGCTTTCCGTCACGCTAATCGTTACCACGCCCTTGCCTTTACACGGCTGAATGCCGTGAACAATGGCGTTTTCCACCAGCGGCTGGATCAGCAGGCTTGGGATCACGCAGTTGACCTCTTCATCAATATCGTAAATGACGGTGAGCTTATCGCCAAAGCGCGCCTGCTCAATGGCGATGTAATCCTTGATTTGGTATAGCTCTTTTTTGATGTCGATCTGCTCGTCGTCTTTCAGCTCAATGTTGTAGCGCAGATAGCGTGACAGATTGAAAATCAGCTGGCGTGCGGTGTCCGGATTAAGACGGATGGAGGAGGAGATAGCATTCAGGGCGTTGAACAGGAAATGGGGATTGATTTTACTTTGCAGCGCACGCAGCTCTGCCTTATTTGCCATCTCGCGCAGCTGCTCGGCGCGGGAAACCTCAAGCTGGGTAGAGATGATCTGCGACAGGCCAATCGCCATCTCCTGAAGCGAGGAGGTAATTTGGTGCGCATGGCAGTAGTAAATTTTCAGCGTCCCCGTCACCACGCCCTTTTCCCACAGGGGGATCACCAGCATCGAGTGGATCTCTGGCGTTCGGTGGGCTTCATCATTGTTTTTAATGATGATTTTACCGTAGTTAATCGCCTGTCTGGTGGTGGGGCTGATGGTGTCGTCATTGTCGCGATAGTTGTGTTCACCCACGCCCACGTAAGCCAGCACGTGATTGATATTGGTGATGGCAACCGCATCGGCGTGAATATCCCGACGGATGATCTCGCACACCTGGCGCAACGATTCGGCGTTAACGTGACGGAAAAGCGGCAGCGTTTTGTTGGCAATATCCAGCGCCAGCTTGGCCTGACGTGCGGCGCTGGCCTCCTTTTCCCCTTCCACGCTCTGCACCAGCAGCACGATAAAACCGATACAGACGCTGCCGAGGATCATCGGAATGCCGATCTTAGAGACGATGTCCAGCCCCAGCGCAACGGTTGGTGCCCAGGCGACAACCAGAATCATGGTCAGCGTTTCGCAGATCATCCCGGCGATAATCCCCGCCCGCCAGTGCTGTTTTTTCGGGAATTTGCGGTTAATCCAGCCGGAGAGCACCCCGGCGATAATGCTGGTGATAAAACAGGGGATTGCCGTTACGCCGCCAATATCAATCAGGTAACGATGGGTACCGGCGATAATGCCCGTAATAATCCCGACCCAGGGGCCAAAGAGGATCCCGCCTGACATCACGGCGATGATGCGCACGTTGACCAGCGAGCCTTCTACCGGCACGCCGGACCAGGTACTGAACAGGGCAAGCAGCGAAAAGATGAACGTGACGGCCAGGAGCTCTTTTGGTGAGTGGGCAGATTTATGCAAAAGCTCGCGGAACAGGCGAATGCGTATAAGGAAAAACAGACAGATCAGCATTAACGCCGCGCGGTCAAACACCGCCAGAAGCATATTGAAGATTTCGTGCACGGTCAGGCCTGGGAATACGGGAAAAAGCTATGATAAAAAACCTCGCGTCCGATCGCCAGTTATCCGTCAGATTTATCAAATGGGGAAAAACCATAATTCTCAAAGGGGATTGTTCGCTTTTGACTGAAAGACGCTGCGTTTCCGTTTGTCGGAAAATGCCAGGTAAAGATACTGATAACAACCTGTTAAATCGTAGCGGTAAAAACTGGCCGCTCGCGATAATGGTTCCGCTTTTCACTGCGATGTGATTCCCGTTTTAGTGCAAAATGTTTTTTTGTCGATTGCCCCTCGACAGCATCTTTTTCTTCAGGTTATTTTCTAGGCATGCCACGCTGGTGGCAGCGTCGCTCGGACGGTCCGGGCGCTAACGTGACTCTGAGGAACCTATGGCTGAATTCAGTCCTGAACGCCGTTTTACGCGTATCGATCGTCTCCCCCCTTATGTTTTTAACATCACTGCTGAACTGAAAATGGCTGCGCGTCGGCGCGGCGAAGACATTATTGATTTCAGCATGGGTAATCCTGACGGCCCTACGCCTCCCCACATTGTGGAAAAACTCTGCACGGTCGCCCAGCGGCCTGATACGCACGGCTACTCGACGTCGCGGGGTATTCCCCGGTTGCGCCGGGCGATCTCACGCTGGTATCAGGATCGCTATCAGGTCGATATCGATCCCGAAAGTGAAGCGATCGTGACCATCGGCTCGAAAGAGGGGCTGGCGCACCTGATGCTGGCGACCCTCGATCATGGCGATACCGTACTGGTGCCAAACCCGAGCTACCCGATTCATATTTACGGTGCGGTGATTGCCGGCGCGCAGGTTCGTTCGGTACCGCTGGTGGAAGGCGTCGACTTCTTTAACGAGCTGGAACGTGCCATTCGCGAAAGCTACCCGAAGCCGAAGATGATGATCCTCGGCTTCCCGTCAAACCCAACGGCACAGTGTGTCGAACTGGAATTCTTTGAGAAAGTGGTGGCCCTGGCGAAGCGTTACGACGTGCTGGTGGTACACGATCTGGCCTACGCCGATATCGTCTATGACGGCTGGACAGCCCCGTCAATTATGCAGGTGCCCGGCGCCCGTGACGTGGCGGTAGAGTTCTTTACGCTGTCGAAAAGTTACAACATGGCGGGCTGGCGTATTGGTTTTATGGTCGGGAACAAGACGCTGGTGAGCGCCCTGGCGCGGATTAAAAGTTACCACGACTATGGCACCTTTACGCCGCTGCAGGTTGCGGCCATCGCTGCGCTGGAGGGCGATCAGCAGTGCGTGCACGACATCGCCGCCCAGTACAAGCGCCGCCGTGACGTGCTGGTCAAAGGGCTTCATGAGGCCGGCTGGATGGTGGAAATGCCAAAAGCGTCGATGTACGTCTGGGCGAAAATTCCCGAGCCGTATGCGGCGATGGGCTCGCTGGAATTTGCTAAAAAATTGCTTCAGGACGCGAAGGTGTGCGTCTCGCCGGGCATCGGCTTTGGTGACTACGGTGACACGCACGTTCGGTTTGCGCTTATCGAAAACAGCGACCGTATTCGTCAGGCCGTGCGGGGAATAAAAAGCATGTTCCGTGCCGACGGCCTGCTTGCGACGAAGAGCGTGGCGGAACAACCCGAATCGTAACCGACAAAAAAAACAGGCGCCGCTGGCGCCTGTTTTTTTGACTGCATTTTCTTAACTAGATCATCAGAGCAAACGTTCCGGCCCAAACTAAAACAATAACCGAAATGCCCATAAAGAAATATTTCACGTTTCATCGCTCCGCGTATCTACCGGTACGCATTAAAAAAACAGAGTCCAACTGAGTATAGAAAGTTGAAATCGCGCGCAGGGGTAAATAAGAATTATCCCGTTACGCCGCTAACTTCAGCTCAGAATTCTGTGCTTTCCTGTCGCCAGACGGCGCTAATGTACGCCTAAATTTCAGGGGTGACAAGAGTCATTTTTTTAAATAATTTCCTATACTTACAGGTGTCGTGGAACGGCGACAGTTTGATTTCATCACGCAATAAAAGTGTATTGAGCGACGGCTCGAATAAGCCGTCACGCAATGTGATTACAGGTGATTGAAAAGGTTAGTTTCTTAGCGAAACTAACCTTCAGAAAGGCTTAGACGTAGAGGGAGGCTTCGCCCAGAGGGCGGGTTTTAAAGCGGCGGTGCATCCACAGATACTGCTCAGGCGCGCGCATAATCTCGAACTCAATCACCTTGTTGATAAAGGAGGCAGCTTCGCCTTCGTTTTCAGGATAGTCGGCCATTTCAGGAGAGATGTGCAGGCGGTAGCCTGATTTATCCGCTTTCCTGACCATGGTCACCGTTAACATCGCGGCGCCTGAAAGACGTGAAATCACAAAGGTACCGTTCGTCGTGGCGACATTTTTCACCGCAAAGAAGGGGGCAAAGCTGCTGCCTTTAGGACCGTAGTCCTGGTCCGGTGCAAACCAGACGGCTTCGCCTTTCTTCAGGGCACCGACCATGCCGCGCAGGTTGTTTCGGCTGATCATGGCTTTATTCGAACGCATGCGACCGCGCGTTTGTACCCACTCCATCAGCGCGCTGTTATGCGGACGATAGGTAGCCATCATCGGCTGGCAAAGGCCCATAACGCGGCCACCCAGCTCAAGGGACATAAAATGCACGCCGACAACCATCACGCCGCGGTTTTGCAGCTGGGCGCGCTTCAGGTTATCCAGACCTTCAACGTCAAACCATTTACGCACGCGCTCGTCTGACCAGAACCAGGCCATGCCGGTTTCGAGCAGCGCCATACCGATAGATTTAAAGTTTTCAGCAATCAGCTTTTCACGCTGCTGCGCGTTGTAATGCGGAAAGCAGAGTTCGAGATTTTTACGGGCGATGGATTCGCGGCGCTTCAGGAAATGGCGCGATGCGCTACCCAGCTTCGAACCCAGGAAACGAATCACGGGGTAAGGAAGTTGCACCAGCAGCCAAAGCACGCCAAGACCGAACCATGTAAACCAGTAGCGCGGGTGCAGAAACGCCCGCTGAAATTTGGATTGAGACAAAATAGTGGAACCTTTGTAAAGCCTGTGAAGGTAGCGCAGACTTCGCGATACCACGTGCCATTAAGACCGTAGGACGAGGTCATGGTTGCAGGCTTTACCGTTCTTTACGACGTTGCCTGGCCATTGCTGACTTGGGTGGGCGGCATAATGTAGCACCGTTATACGATATGAGCTATCACTCCTTTTTGTTTAAAAAAGCGACAATTGCGGAGTGGGTTGATTTTGCTATTGTTAAATCTGCATTCCCGCGTGTCTCCTGAAGGAGCTGACCATGGAAACCTACCTGCAAACGGTAAAACAAGAGTGGGTAAAGCTGATTAATGAAACCGATCCCGAAGTGCACCGGCTTGCGGCCGAGCTTGCCGGGGATAATGCCACGGCGCTGATCGATGAATTCTATCGTATTGTTCTGGCCGATCCCTCCGTCGCTGAATTTCTGACTACCGAGCAGGTGGAAAGGCAGCTTCAGGAGGCGCTGCGTCGCTGGCTTACCGACGTACTTTCCTGCGAGGCCGGCCAGGTTGAAGAACAGATCCGGGCCCAGCAGCGCGCCGCGGACGTTCATGCCCGTATCGGCATTTCGGTTGATTTGGTCGAAATGGGGTTTCGCGTCCTGAAAAAGCTGCTGTTGCCCATCATCACCACCAGCCCTCATTCGTCTGAGGTAAAGCTCCATATTTATCATTACGCGATAAACAGCATCGACCTGGCTATGGAAGTGATGTCGCGGGCGTACGTGTTTAGCGAAAACAATGCGGCGAAAGAGGACGAAAACTACCGAATCTTTTCCTTAATGGAGAATGCCGAAGAGGAGAAGGAGAGGCAGACCGCGGCGCTGCTGACATGGGAAATGGTGCTTCTGTATAAAATCACGCTTAATTCCAGCATCGGCAACAGCCTGCCGCTGGGCCAGTCTGAGTTTGGGCTGTGGTTTAGCCATAAGGGACGCCACTATTTCAGCGGGATCGCTGAGGCCGGTCATATTTCGCGTCTGATTCAGGAGTTTGACGAAACCTTCGAGCGCATCCGTCAATCCGAGCAGGGCCTGAACGATAACGTGCACCGGGATAAATTCCTGCACCAAATGCGAAACTCGCTCTCCCAAATCATTACGCTGCTGCGGGAGCTGTTTGACGAGGTCTCACGTCACGAGGTCGGCGTGGATGTCCTGACCCGGCTGCTGAACCGCCGTTTCCTGCCAACCATATTCAAACGCGAAATTCTGCACGCCAGCCGGGCCGGAACCAGGCTTTCTACGCTGCTTATTGACGTTGATAAATTTAAGCAAATTAACGATACCTGGGGGCACAACACGGGAGATGAGATCCTGCGCAAGGTCGCCGGCGCGTTTTATGACAACGTGCGGACCTGCGATTACGTTTTTCGCTACGGCGGAGATGAGTTTCTGATTGTGCTAACGGAAATCTCAGAGGCAGACACGCTGCGAATTGCCGAGCGGATTCGCAAACGGGTGGAAAAAATCAAGGTTAACTCTCCGGCCGGCGATATTATCCCGCTCTCTCTTTCGATAGGGGCGGCGATGTTTAACGGACATCCTGACTACGAGCGGTTGATTCAGGCAGCGGATGAAGCGCTGTACGGCGCGAAACGTCGTGGCCGCAATTGCGTGGAGCTGTGGAAGGAGGCATAAGGGAAATCGGAAGTGTCCCCTGCAGGAATCGAACCTGCAACTAGCCCTTAGGAGGGGCTCGTTATATCCATTTAACTAAGGGGACGAAGCGGCAAGAGTATAGCGTTATTTACACTTTTCGTTAAGCGCCTTGCCGCCTGACTGGTCAAAGAGTCACCGTTTAGCCCGATTTTTTAGCGGATTGCGCCTTTTTTTCCTGTGCTTTTAGCTCTGCCTTACGCTTGTTGGACATATCGTTACGGATTTGCGCATGGCTCAGCAGCGCGAAGATAAAGGTTCCGCCACAAATGTTGCCCGCAAGGGTGGGGATCGCAAACGGCCAGAAGAAATCGCTCCAGTGCAGGGTGCCGTTAAAGACCAGATAAAGGATCTCAACGGTTCCGACCACAATGTGCGTGGTATCGGCGAGGGCGATTAGCCAGGTCATCAGGATAATCACCACAATCTTCGCGCTGCCCGCTGACGGGAACATCCAGACCATGGTGGCGATGATCCAGCCGGAAATGATGGCGTTAGAGAACATTTCCACCGGCGTGTTTTTCATCACGTCCATACCGATCTTCACGAAGGCGTCGCGGGTAGGTTCATCAAATATTGGCATATATTCGAAGGCCCAGGCGGCTACGCCTGTACCGATGAGGTTACCCAGCAGCACGACGCTCCACAGGCGCATCAGCAGGCCAAAATTCCCGAGGGTAGGATTTTGCATCACTGGCAACACGGCGGTGACGGTGTTCTCGGTGAAAAGCTGCTGCCGCGCCATAATGACGATAATAAAGCCGAACGTGTAGCCTAAGTTTTCCAGCAGAAACCCGCCCGGTACGCCTTCCAGCTGCACGTGAAATATCCCTTTGGCAAGCAGCGATGCGCCCATCGACAGGCCAGCGGCTATGGCCGACCACAGCAGGGCCATCGCGTCGCGCTCCATCTCTTTTTCGCCGTCCTGGCGAATATGCTCATGAATGGCCATGGCGCGCGACGGCAGGCGGTCCTCATCGACCTCTATCTCTTCTCCCCGGTCTTTCTCCTCGCTCTCAATCTCAGGTTCTTCATTATTCTCGCCAATTTTTTCTTCGTTAATGTCTTTCATAACAGCTCCTTCGGGGTTATCGCTCATTTAAGCGTAGCGGCTTTTAGCGCGCTGCCCGTGGGGAAGCTCTTAAATTGCTGAAAATGGCAATAAAGGTGAGACATCCCTTTCAAAGCCAATATAAAATTGCCGGCGAAACGAATTCTGAAAGCCAGGCTATGCTGAAATTAGCGTGATGACGAGAGCGGGTCGTCATTGTCCTCGTAGACATCGGTAAGCGTGCTGTTACAATCACTTGCACGTTTCGGCGGAGCGTAAGATGCTCCGTCTCGGATGGCATTCAACGATAGCCATACTGAACAGGGAGAAATTTATGAAACTTCGGCTGTCGGCGCTTGCGCTGGGCGTCACAATGCTCGTGGGCTGCGCCAGCTCTGGCGAGCAGACGGGACGCTCCGATCCTCTCGAAGGATTTAACCGTTCAATGTACAGCTTTAACTACAATGTGCTGGATCCGTACCTGGTTCGACCGGTTGCCGTGGCGTGGCGTGACTACGTTCCGCAGCCAGCGCGTAACGGCCTGAGCAACTTCACCAGCAACCTGGAAGAGCCTGCGGTGATGGTGAACTACTTCCTCCAGGGCGACCCGTATCAGGGAATGGTGCATTTCACCCGATTCTTCCTGAACTCCCTGCTGGGGATGGGCGGCTTAATTGATGTCGCCGGCATGGCGAACCCGAAACTGCAGCGCGAGCAGCCGCACCGTTTCGGCAGTACGCTGGGGCATTATGGCGTGGGTTATGGTCCGTATGTGCATCTGCCATTCTACGGCAGCTTCACCGTGCGTGACGATGGCGGCGACATGGTGGATACGCTGTATCCGGTGCTGTCATGGCTCACCTGGCCGCTGTCGATTGGTAAATGGACGGTGGAAGGCATTGAAACACGAGCGCAGTTGCTGGACTCTGATGGTCTGCTGCGTCAGTCGTCAGATCCGTACATTATGGTGCGTGAGGCCTACTTCCAGAACCACGACTTTATTGCCAACGGCGGCAAGCTGAAGCCGGAAGATAATCCGAACGCGAAAGCCATCGAGAATGAATTAAAAGATATCGATTCGGAATAAATAAAAAAGGTGAGCGATGCTCACCTTTTTTGACGCCTGCGCGATTAGAACGCGTAGTTGAAGTTGGTACCGAACAGCCACGCTTTACCTTCAGAGGTAAACTCGTAAGGGCCTTCCTGGAACGTCACTTTCTGACCGTGCATATAAGAGACGCCAGCGTCGATGGAGGCATTCTCGTTAAACGCATAGGTTGCACCCGCACTCAGCCAGAAGCGGTCCTGATCAGGAATGGAGATGGAGCGTTTATCTGCCGGAACCGGGCTGTCATCAAACGCGATACCGGTACGGAACGTCCAGTTGTCATCCATATAGTAGGTTGTACCCAGCGCCAGACGGTATGCGTCGTGGAAGCTTTCGTCCTTATAGAACAGCGTCTGACCGTTGGTGCCGGTGGCTTTCAGCTCCTGGAACTGACTCCAGCTGGTGTAAGCCAGGCTATAGTGGATCGCCCACTGTGGCGCGACGCGGTTATAGCCGGAGACTTCCCACATTTCTGGCAGATGCAGCGACAGTGAACCCGGTACGGTCTGGTTAGATGTACCCCATGGAATGGTGGTGCCCGCACCCGGAACCAGGCCGTTAACAGGGCTCAGGATGCCGCTTTTGTAATCGCCATCGAAATCAATTTTCACTTCTGAGCGATAGGTCAGACCCCAGCGGTTGTTCTTGTCCAGCTCGTACAGGATCCCGGCGTTCCAGCCGTAACCCCATTCATCGCCTTTCAGGCTGGCAATTTTATTGCTGTTTTTCGGCAGCGCGGCGGTTTGCTCGCCGGTGTAACGCTCAATTTTCGCATCAGCATAAACGGCATTGAAGCCCAGACCGAAGCTCCAGCTTTCGTTCAGACGATAAGCGCCGCTCAGGTTGAGGTTCAGGGTGGTCAGATCGGTTTTACCGCCGTATTCCCCGGCCGGATAGTCGTTATTGAATTCCGTCGCCAGGCCATAGTTAGAGGTAACGGAAGCCCCCCAACCAAACTGCTCGTTAATAGGGGCAACGAAGTGCAGGTTAGGCACCCACGCCGTCGGCGCAATGTTATCCGCCTTCAGGTCTGCACCGGTGAAGCGAGATTTGCCGGAAATGTTGACATCAGGATCGATGTAAACCGCACCAGCAGAGAAGGTAGGGCGATCGAACATCATGATCAGCGCCGGGTTACGGCTCGCGTTGCCTGCGTCATCGGCAATCGCACCTTCCCCGGAATACGCACGGCCAAGGCCAGAGGAAGAAAATTCGTTTAACTGGAAGCCCGCTGACCAGGCGGACGTTGAGACGATTGCCACTGCAACTGCTAAAGCAGTTTGTTTGAACAGGGTTTTCTGGCTCATGACCATAACCTCATTGAGTTATTTTTATTCAATAATTGTTACATACCGTAACAGGAGCGCGAAGTGTAGGGTCTGAGGTATGACTTACAAATCAGACCAGTGGCGAGAGTATAGGTCTGACCAGCTGGGATGTTGCAAGTTTGTTTATTAATATTTTCAGATATGTTTCTTGAAACGAGATCTGGTTGGCAAAATTGTGACCAGTGCGAATCATCTGAAAAGGTGAATTTTGTTTTAGATCATTTTTTAGTGTGATATTGCTCACTTATCCGATTTTGCGCCATTAACGGCTGGAGGGGGCGCGCGAGGGGGCGTAAAATAGTCGCATCGTGTTTATCTCGCGCGCTGCGCGAATACAGAGGAAATTGAGCTATGAGTAAATGCAGTGCTGATGAAACCCCGGTTTGCTGCTGTATGGATGTTGGCACCATCATGGACAACACCGATTGCACCGCCTCTTACAGCCGCGTATTCACTAACCGCGCTGAAGCAGAAGAGACGCTGGCTGCGCTGAGCAAGCGCGCGCGCGACGTGGAGTCCGATCCGTGCGAAATCAAATCCACCTTCACGGAAGTGGACGGCGGCGTGAAGCTGGATATCGACTTTGTCTTCGCCTGTGAAGCAGAAACGCTGATTTTCCAGTTAGGGCTGCGTTAATCTCCGCGGCCTGATGCCCTCACCCCCAGCCCTCTCCCACGGGAGAGGGTGCAAACACTAAAAACGGTAACCTATGGGTTACCGTTTTGCTTTTACCTCGGTGCATTTTCTTTTTCTTCTCTGTGCCTTAGCTCGCAATTTTTCGCTTCCCCGATTGGCTCAATGTAAAAAAATAGTTAAGACTATTATCAGGTCAGACCACTTTGTGCGTGCGCAAAATTTTTTTACAGGGGAGTGTTATGAGTCAGGCATTACCGCTTATCACCCGACACGGTGACCGCATTGCCATCGTCAGCGGGCTGCGTACGCCGTTTGCGCGTCAGGCAACCGCATTCCACGGAATACCGGCTGTCGATCTGGGAAAAATGGTGGTGGGGGAGATGCTGGCTCGCAGCGACATTCCGCCTGAAATCATAGAGCAACTGGTTTTTGGTCAGGTCGTGCAGATGCCGGAGGCGCCAAATATCGCGCGTGAAATCGTTCTGGGAACGGGCATGAACGTGCACACCGACGCCTACAGCGTCAGCCGTGCCTGTGCCACCAGTTTCCAGGCGGTGGCGAACGTGGCGGAAAGCCTGATGGCGGGCACCATTCGCGCCGGGATCGCCGGAGGCGCAGACTCCTCATCCGTGCTGCCCATCGGCGTCAGCAAAAAGCTGGCCCGCATTCTCGTTGATGCCAATAAAGCCCGCACCACCGGGCAGAAGCTGAAGCTTTTCTCGCGTTTGCGCCTGCGCGATCTGCTGCCTGTTCCACCCGCCGTCGCCGAATACTCCACCGGCCTGCGCATGGGCGACACCGCCGAGCAGATGGCGAAAACCTACGGCATCACGCGTGAGCAGCAGGATGCGCTGGCGCACCGTTCCCATCAGCTTGCCGCAAAGGCCTGGTCGGAAGGCAAACTGACCGGCGAAGTGATGACCGCCTATGTCCCGCCCTATCGTGAGCCGCTTTCGGAAGATAACAATATTCGCGGCACCTCGACGCTGGCGGACTATGCGAAGCTGCGCCCGGCCTTTGACCGTAAACACGGAACGGTAACCGCGGCTAACAGTACGCCGCTGACGGACGGTGCTGCCGCCGTGATCCTGATGACGGAGTCCCGGGCCAAAGAGCTGGGCATAACGCCGCTGGGCTATTTGCGCAGCTACGCCTTCACCGCTATCGATGTCTGGCAGGACATGCTGTTAGGGCCCGCCTGGTCCACGCCGCTGGCGCTGGAGCGCGCGGGGCTGACGCTCTCCGATCTCACGTTAATTGATATGCACGAAGCCTTTGCCGCACAAACGCTGGCAAACGTTCAGCTTATGGCGAGCGAGCGCTTTGCCCGCGACGTGCTGGGCCGCGCGCATGCCACAGGCGAAGTGGATCAGAGCAAATTCAACGTGCTGGGTGGCTCCATCGCTTACGGCCATCCGTTTGCGGCGACGGGGGCGAGAATGATAACCCAGACGTTACATGAGCTACGCCGCCGGGGCGGCGGCTTTGGTCTTGTCACCGCCTGTGCGGCGGGCGGTCTGGGCGCAGCAATGGTTCTGGAGGCTGAATAATGGAAACGACATCTGCATTTAACCTGACCGTTCGCCTCGATAACGTGGCCGTTATCACCATTGACGTGCCCGACGAAAAGATGAATACCCTGAAGGCCGAGTTTGGCGTTCAGGTGCGCGACATGCTCAGACAAATTCGTGAAAACAAGGCGATTCGCGGGCTGGTGTTTATTTCGGCAAAGCCGGATAACTTCATTGCCGGGGCCGATATCAACATGATTGCCCGCGCCAGAAGCGCGCAGGAAGCAGAGGATCTGGCGCGCCAGGGCCAGCAGGTGATGGCGGAAATCCATGCGCTGTCGATACCCGTTGTTGCCGCAATTCACGGCGCCTGCCTCGGCGGCGGGCTTGAACTGGCGCTGGCCTGCCACAGCCGCATCTGTACCGACGATGCGAAAACCGTGCTGGGCCTGCCGGAGGTGCAGCTTGGACTGCTGCCCGGTTCCGGTGGAACGCAGCGCCTGCCGCGTCTGGTGGGCGTCAGCACGGCGCTGGAGATGATCTTAACCGGAAAACAGCTGCGCGCCCGTCAGGCGTTAAAGGCGGGGCTGGTTGACGAGGTCGTTCCGCACGCCATCCTGCTCGATGCCGCCGTTGAGCGGGCGCTTAAAGGCCGCCAGGCAAAACGTCCGCTGCCGGTGCGCGAGCGCGTCCTTGCCGGGCCGCTGGGGCGCACGCTGTTGTTTAATATGGTGGGTAAAAAAACCGGGCAAAAAACTAAAGGTAATTACCCGGCCACGAAGCGCATTCTGGACGTGATTGAAACCGGGCTGTCGCAGGGCAGCAGCAGCGGCTATGCCGCCGAAGCGAAAGCTTTTGGCGAGCTGGCGATGACGCCGCAGTCGCAGGCGCTGCGAAGCATTTTCTTCGCCAGTACTGACGTGAAAAAAGATCCGGGCAGCGACGCTGAGCCTGCTCCGCTGCGCGCCGTTGGCGTACTGGGCGGTGGGCTGATGGGCGGCGGCATCGCGTTTGTCACCGCCAGCAAAGGCAAATTGCCCGTACGTATCAAAGACATCAACCCTAAGGGCATCAACCACGCGCTGCAGTACAGCTGGCAGAACCTCGATCGAAAGGTTAAACGCCGCCATATTAAAGCCAGCGAGCGCGATAAAACGCTCGCGACGATCTCCGGCACCACGGACTACAGCGGGTTTACGCATCGCGACGTTGTGATTGAAGCCGTTTTCGAAGATCTGGCTCTTAAGCAGCAGATGGTGGCGGAGGTTGAGGAGCACTGCGCGCCGCACACCATTTTCGCTTCAAATACCTCCTCCCTGCCGATTGGCGATATCGCAGCGAAAGCCGCGCGTCCGGAGCAGGTGATAGGGCTGCACTATTTTAGTCCGGTCGAAAAAATGCCGCTGGTAGAGGTTATCCCTCACGCCACAACCCGTCCGCAAACTATTGCCACGGTGGTGAAGCTGGCGAAAAAACAGGGGAAAACCCCCATCGTGGTAGCGGACAAAGCCGGTTTCTACGTCAACCGCATACTGGCGCCGTACATCAACGAAGCGATGCGGCTCCTGACGGAAGGCGAGAAGATTGAGCACGTTGACGAGGCCTTAGTAAAGTTTGGCTTCCCCGTAGGCCCTGTCCAGCTTTTGGATGAGGTAGGCATTGATACCGGCACTAAAATTATCCCCGTGCTGGAAGCCGCTTACGGCGATCGTTTTTCGCCGCCTGCAAACGTTGTTTCTGCAATTTTGAAGGACGATCGCAAAGGCAGAAAAAATGAACGCGGTTTCTATCTTTACGGCGCGAAAGGGCGTAAAAGCAAGAAACAGGTCGACCCTTCGGTTTATGGGCTTATACCTGCCGCGGGGCAGGGAAAATTGTCGGCGGATCAGTGTGCTGAACGCTGCGTGATGATGATGCTCAATGAAGCGGCACGCTGCTTTGGTGAGAAGGTTATTAAAGGCGCGCGCGATGGCGACATCGGTGCCGTCTTTGGCATTGGTTTCCCGCCGTTTCTTGGCGGCCCGTTCCGGTATATGGATACCCTCGGAGCGGGTGAAGTGGTTGCGATCCTGCAACGTCTGGCCTCGCAGTATGGTCCGCGGTTTACACCTTGTGACGAATTATTGCAGATGGCGGAACGGGGCCAGACCTTCTGGCCCGCAAGGGAAACTGATTTCGTAAACTGAAGTCAAAGAAGGGTAAATCCTCCGGTGAGGGGGCCTGTTCTGGCGAAATTGTAAACAGAGATTGACTATACTTACGCCATTGAGGTAAAAAACAGCGTTTCATTCACCGAATGGATCAGGCACAATGCCCGGCCATCGGGTTTTCTACCTCAGAGCATTTATCGCGGGTAGTTAACGCCGGTGATTCTGGTTAACAAAAGCGGTGCAATATGCAAGTTTTTATCATGCGTCACGGCGACGCGGCACTCGATGCCGCCAGTGACTCAGTACGTCCTTTAACCGTCTGTGGCTGCGACGAATCCCGTCAGATGGCGACATGGCTTAAAGGTCAAAAAGTGGACATTGAACGCGTTCTGGTGAGTCCGTACCTGCGGGCAGAACAGACGCTGGATGTGGTGGGGGAGTGTATGAACCTGCCATCCAGCGTGGATGTTCTCCCTGAACTCACGCCGTGTGGCGATGTTGGCCTTGTCAGCGCTTACCTTCAGGCGTTATGCAACGAAGGCGTCGCTTCCGCACTGGTCATTTCCCACCTGCCGCTGGTCGGCTATCTGGTATCTGAGCTGTGCCCGGGCGAAACGCCACCGATGTTCACGACGTCCGCCATTGCCAACGTCACCCTCGACGACATGGGCAAAGGGGTCTTCAACTGGCAAATGAGTCCGTGCAACCTGAAGATGGCAAAAGCAATCTGACGTGACGTGCGATATGGCGGGGTGCAGCGTGCCTCCCGCCATGCTGTCAGGGTAATTCTGGCGGCTGCCACTCCTCAACTTCAATCAATACCAGCAATGCGGCATCTCCGCCGTACTCTTTTGGTGCCTGATGAAAAGCCATCACGTGCGGATGCTGAGCCAGCCACAGCGGCGTCTGTTGTTTGAGGATATGCTTACCGTGACCGTGCATTACGCAGGCGCAAAAAACATGTTCGCGACGACACGCTGCTATCAACGCCCCAAGCTCCTGTTTCGCCTGCATCTGGGTCAAACCATGCAAATCGAGAAACAGCTCCGGCGAATAATCTCCCCGACGTAATTTTTTCAGCTCAAAATGGCTGACGTCTTCGCGCACGTATTTCACCGCACCCTGGGTATTCAGCAGCGGCTGAAATTCATCTGAAAAATAGTGGCTGTTATCGGCCTGCTCCTGGAGCAGCCGTTTGACCGGTACTTCGCTGATTTTTTTACGCTGCGGGCGATGAACAATGGTGTCCTGCCTGATCTGGCGCGTGCCGGTCATAAGCTGTCGGAAGAGAGCCTGATCCTCCTCGCTGAGCGATGTTTTCTTTTTCATTCGTCATTCTCATCTCGTATTTCCGATAGTGTACCCGACTAAATGCATTTTTTAACCTCAAGCGGCACGCGTCATTGCTGATTTATCGCCGTCTTCATGGCAAACTAGCCGCCGAAAATTATGCGAGCATGCCCTGGAGGAAAGAGTGGATAAAATTTTTGTCGATGAAGCAGTAAACGAGCTGCATACCATACAGGACATGTTGCGCTGGTCGGTTAGCCGCTTCAGCGCCGCCAATATCTGGTACGGTCACGGTACGGATAACCCGTGGGATGAGGCCGTTCAGCTGGTGCTGCCGTCGCTCTACCTGCCGCTGGATATTCCGGAAGACATGCGCCCCGCGCGCCTGACCTCCAGCGAAAAACACCGCATCGTAGAGCGCGTGATCCGCCGCGTGAACGAGCGCATTCCGGTGGCTTATCTGACCAACAAAGCCTGGTTCTGCGGCCACGAGTTCTACGTGGACGAGCGAGTGCTGGTGCCGCGCTCGCCGATTGGCGAGCTGATTAACAACCACTTTGACGGCCTGATCGATCGTCAGCCGCAGCACATTCTCGATATGTGCACCGGCAGCGGCTGCATCGCGATTGCCTGCGCGTACGCCTTCCCTGAAGCGGAAGTGGATGCCGTGGATATCTCCACCGACGCGCTGGCCGTCACCGAACACAATATTGAAGAGCACGGGCTGATCCACCACGTTACGCCAATCCGCTCTGACCTGTTCCGCGACCTGCCAACGCTGCAATACGATCTGATCGTTACCAATCCGCCGTACGTGGATGCGGAAGACATGTCCGATCTGCCGAACGAGTATCGCCACGAGCCGGAGCTGGGCCTGGCGTCAGGCACTGATGGCCTGAAGCTGACCCGCCGCATTCTGGCCTGCGCGCCGGATTACCTGACCGACCACGGCGTTCTGATTTGTGAAGTAGGCAACAGCATGGTACATCTGATAGAGCAGTACCCGGATGTGCCGTTCACCTGGCTTGAGTTCGACAACAGCGGTGACGGCGTCTTTATGCTGACCAAAGCGCAGCTCCTCGACGCTCGCGAATACTTCAGCATTTACAAAGACTAATCCAGCGGGCTTCGGCCCGTTTCACAACGCTCAAACACAAACAACAACATCGGAGCCGTGATGGCAGGAAACAGTATTGGACAGGTATTCCGCGTGACCACCTTTGGGGAGTCGCACGGGCTGGCACTGGGTTGTATCGTTGATGGCGTCCCGCCAGGCATCGAACTGACCGAAGCCGATTTACAGCACGACCTCGATCGTCGTCGTCCGGGCACCTCTCGCTACACCACGCAGCGTCGCGAGCCGGACCAGGTTAAAATTCTCTCCGGCGTTTTCGAAGGCCGCACCACCGGCACCAGCATTGGCCTGCTGATTGAAAATACCGATCAGCGCTCCCAGGACTACGGCGCGATCAAAGACGTCTTCCGTCCGGGCCACGCCGACTACACCTACGAGCAAAAATACGGATTCCGCGACTATCGCGGCGGCGGCCGCTCATCGGCGCGTGAAACCGCGATGCGCGTGGCGGCAGGGGCGATTGCCAAAAAATACCTTCAGCAGAAGTTTGGCATCGCGATCCGCGGCTGTCTGACCCAGATGGGCGACATTCCGCTGGCGATCAAGGACTGGGATCAGGTCGAGCTTAACCCGTTCTTCTGCGCCGATGCCGACAAGCTGGACGCGCTGGACGAACTGATGCGCGGCCTGAAAAAAGAGGGCGACTCAATTGGCGCGAAGGTTACCGTGGTAGCGGACGGCGTGCCGGCAGGCTGGGGCGAGCCGGTATTCGACCGCCTCGATGCCGATATCGCCCACGCGCTGATGAGCATCAACGCGGTGAAGGGCGTGGAAATCGGCGACGGATTTGACGTGGTTCAGCTTCGCGGCAGCCAGAACCGGGACGAAATCACCAGAGACGGTTTCCAGAGCAACCATGCGGGCGGTATTCTCGGCGGGATCAGCAGCGGGCAGCAGATAGTTGCCAACATTGCGCTGAAGCCAACCTCCAGCATTACGGTGCCCGGGCACACGATTAACCGCGCTGGCGACGAAGTTGAGATGATCACCAAAGGGCGTCACGATCCGTGCGTGGGGATCCGCGCGGTGCCGATCGCAGAGGCGATGCTGGCGATCGTGCTGATGGATCACTTCCTGCGCCAGCGCGCGCAGAATGCGGATGTGACGACCACCATTCCACGCTGGTAACTATGAAAAAAACCGCAATCGCGCTGCTGGCACTGCTTGCCAGTGGCGCCAGCCTGGCCGCCACGCCGTGGCAAAAAATCACCCATCCGGTGGCGGGAAGCGCGCAGTCCATCGGCGCCTTCTCTAACGGCTGTATCGTGGGCGCGCAGGCGCTGCCGCTCCAGTCGGATACGTATCAGGTGATGCGTACCGATCAGCGCCGTTATTTCGGTCATCCCGATCTGGTGCTGTTTATTCAACGTCTGGGGAATCAGGTGCATAACCTGGGGCTGGGTACGATGCTGATTGGGGATATGGGGATGCCTGCCGGAGGTCGCTTTAACGGCGGACACGCCAGCCACCAGACCGGTCTGGATGTGGATATCTTCCTGCAGCTGCCGAAAGCGCGCTGGAGCTCAGCGCAGCTGCTGAAGCCCCAGGCGCTGGATCTGGTGTCGGCCGACGGGAAACGGGTCGTTGCTTCGCGCTGGTCGCCGGAGATCTCCAGCATGATCAAGCTGGCGGCGGAAGATAACGACGTCACGCGGATCTTCGTTAATCCGGCCATCAAGCAGCAGCTCTGTCTGGATGCGGGAACCGATCGCGACTGGCTGCGTAAAGTGCGACCATGGTTCCAGCACCGGGCGCATATGCACGTTCGTCTGCGCTGCCCGGCGAACAGCCTTGAATGTGAAGATCAGCCGCTGCCGCCGCCTGGCGATGGCTGTGGCTACGAACTGCAAAGCTGGTTTGAGCCGGCCAAGCCTGGAACCTCAAAGCCTGAGAAGAAGACACCGCCTCCGTTGCCGCCTTCCTGCCAGGCGCTACTGGATGAGCACGTACTTTAATGGATACTTTCGTCGATCTGTTTATGGTGTCGCCGCTGCTGCTGGCGGTACTCTTTTTTGTTGCGATGCTGGCCGGATTCATTGATGCCCTGGCGGGCGGCGGCGGGTTGCTCACCGTTCCGGCGCTGCTGGCGGCAGGCATGAGTCCAGCTCAGGCGCTCGCCACCAACAAACTTCAGGCGTGCGGCGGCTCGCTCTCCTCCTCGCTCTATTTTGTTCGCCGCAAGGTGGTGAATCTCGCCGATCAGAAGCTCAATATCCTGATGACCTTTATCGGCTCGACGGCGGGCGCGCTGCTGGTGCAGCACGTGCAGTCAGACATTCTGCGCCAGATCCTGCCGATTCTGGTTATCTGTATCGGCCTTTACTTCTTACTGATGCCAAAGCTTGGTGAAGAAGACCGTGCGCGGAGGCTGCACGGCCTGCCGTTTGCGCTGATTGCCGGTGGCTGCGTCGGTTTTTACGATGGTTTCTTTGGGCCGGGTGCCGGCTCGTTTTACGCGCTGGCGTTCGTGACGCTGGCCGGGTTTAACCTCGCTAAATCCACCGCCCACGCCAAGGTCCTTAATGCGACCTCCAACGTTGGCGGCCTGCTGCTGTTCATCATTGGCGGCAAAGTTATCTGGGCAACCGGCTTTGTAATGATGGCAGGACAGTTTTTGGGCGCGCGCGTCGGCTCGCGTCTGGTTTTAAGCAAAGGGCAAAAGCTGATCCGCCCGATGATTGTTGTCGTCTCGGCGGTGATGAGCGCCAAACTTCTTTATGACAGCCATGGACAGGAGATCCTCACCTGGTTGGGGATGCACTAATGAACAGTACGCATAAATACGAGCAGCTGATTGAGATCTTTAACGGCTGTTTTGCTGATGATTTTAATACCCGTCTGATTAAAGGCGACGACGAACCGATCTATCTTCCAGCAGATGCCGAGGTTCCTTACAACCGCATCGTGTTCGCGCACGGCTTTTACGCCAGCGGTTTGCACGAGATTTCACACTGGTGCATCGCGGGAAAAGCGCGTCGCGAGCTGGTGGACTTCGGTTACTGGTATTGCCCGGACGGGCGCGATGCCGCTACCCAGGGCCGGTTTGAAGATGTGGAAGTGAAGCCGCAGGCGCTGGAATGGCTGTTCTGCGTGGCGGCGGGTTTCCCGTTCAACGTGAGCTGTGACAACCTTGAGGGCGACTTCGAGCCCGATCGTATCGTTTTCCAGCGCCGCGTACACGCGCAGGTGATGGAATATCTTGAGAAAGGCATCCCGGAACGTCCGGCACGCCTGATCGAGGCTTTACAGAATTGTTACCACACGCCGGAAATAACGGCGGAATGCTTCCCGTGGCCGGAAGATCTTTAACAGAGGAAAGAAGATGATCGCAGAATTTGAATCACGCATTCTGGCGTTAATTGATGACATGGTGGAACACGCCAGTGATGATGAGCTGTTCGCCAGCGGTTATCTGCGTGGGCACCTGACGCTGGTGGTTGCCGCGCTGGAAGCAGGGGACGATCACTCTGCCGGGGCGGTGCATGATGAAGTGACCCGCAGCCTGGAAAAGGCCATTCAGGCGGGGGAACTCTCCCCGCGCGACCAGTCGCTGGTGCTGGGTATGTGGGACAGTTTGTTCCAGCAGGCGAACGCGAAGTAAGTGTTTCACCACCCTCTCCCGGTGGGAGAGGGCACCAGACCCGATCCTACTTAACCAACTTCCCCTTCAGTAATTTTCTTACCCATAACCGGTTGGGGTTCAGCCCCGCAAGCGTTACGCTGTCCAGCGGAAGGGGCTCGTCGCTCATTTGTGCGGCTAACACTTCAGCCAGCAGCGGCGCGGTGCACAACCCGCGCGAGCCTAACCCACCCAGCATGTATAGCTCCGGATAAACCGGCGCACTCAACGCGCTTTCCCGGCTTTCAGCGAGGTTGTGATATACCTCAAGCGTGGCCTCGTAGTCCGGCACGCTTCCCGCCATCGGCAGGTGATCGCGAGTGGCGCAACGCACGCCGCAGCGGGCTTCACCTTTGCTCACGTCAACCTCTTTTGCCCATTCGGCATCCGGGAAACAGTCAATCAGGCGCTGGCGATTCTGCTGCTGATCCGCGTCGCTGTATTGCATAACCGCTTCACCGCGATGGTAGCTGGCGCCGATGCAGTGATGGCCGTTTGACGGGTTTTGTGGCGTCAGATAGCCGTCGTAGCACAGTACCTGGCGCAGTTCGTTCAGCGCGGGCGTGGAAGGGATATGGCTCACCTGGCCGCCGACGGGGTAGACAGGCAGCTTTTCCGTCTGAACAAACTGGCTGATGCAGTGCCCGTTTGCCAGCACAACGCTGGCATGCTCTGCCTCTTTTCCATCAGCAAAATGCAGACTCCAGCGTTCTGCACGACTGAGCGATTCAACCTTGTGGGCATAGCGCACCGTCAGCCCGCGCGACTGGCCGAGGGCAATCGCCGCAGAAGTCAGTTCGGCCGGGCACAGCCAGCCGCCGAGCGGATACTGAATACCGCCGCAGCCGGTGTCGACCCCAGCGGTTTCTAAAACCTGCTGCGCAGTCACCGCCTGGGCGATGGCCTCCGGTAAACCCAGCGACAGCATTTGCGTGATTTTTTGCTGGCTCTTCTCATCCCAGCCGAGCTGCGTCACGCCGCACCAGTCGTGGTCGAACGCGACCGGCAGGCTATCATAAAGACGTCGGGCGAAAGTAAACGCCGCCGGGAAAAACTGGAACAGCGCGGGATCGTGGGCGCTCAGCAGCGGGTAGAGCGCTCCCTGACGGTTGCCCGAGGCGCCGTTTGCCGGCGCCTCGTCAGCGCAGTAGAGCGTCACCTGCCAGCCACGGTTCAGCAGCGCCAGCGAGAGCAGGGCGCTGGCAATGCCGCCGCCCACGATTGCGACCTCACGCGAGGTGCTGGCGCGACGCGCGAACCAGGGGGTTTTGGCGGGGAGCGCCAGTTCCTGCTCCATCACGCCAACCAGCATGTCGCGTTTGCGGCCAAAGCCTTTGGTTTTGCGCATGGTAAAACCCGCCTCCTGTAACCCACGGCGGACAAAGCCCGCCGAGGTGAAGGTGGCAAGCGTCGCGCCGGGACGGGCCAGCCGCGCCATGGCGCTGAACAGATGCTGGCTCCACATGTCCGGGTTTTTAGCGGGCGCGAAGCCGTCCAAAAACCAGGCATCAACCTTCTGATTCATCGCGTCATCGAGCTTATCGGTCAGGTCGTTAATGTCGCCCAGCCACAGGTCGAGCGTGACGCGCCCGTCGTCCAGAATCAGACGATGGCAGCCGCCGATAGCCGGTGGCCACTGGGCCTGAAGCTGCTCCGCCCAGCGGGCAAGCTCCGGCCAGCGCTGATGGGCAAGCCGCAGATCGTGCGCGGTGAGCGGAAATTTTTCGAAACTGATGAAATGTAATCTTTGTAGCGTAGCCTCGGGGTGTGCAGCGCGAAACTGGTCGAACGCCTGCCAGAGGGTCAGAAAATTCAGCCCGGTTCCGAAACCGCTCTCCGCCACGACAAACAGACCGCGCGGATGCTCGGGAAAACGGGTGCCGAGATGATTTCCGTCGAGGAAAACATAGCGCGTCTCTTCCAGTCCGTTATCATTAGAAAAGTAGACGTCATCAAAATCTCGGGAAACAGGTGTACCCTCAGCGTTGAATTCGAGGTTGGCAGGTTGTATGGCGTTTTGTTTCACGTAAGTTACTCGTCCGACAGGCAGTGGCACGATCTTAGCGATGTGGGCCCATCGGTGCAAATTTCCACAGAAAATCGCTGATCGGACTTGTTCGGCGTACAAGTGTACGCTATTGTGCGACTCGAAACTTTTTATAGTGCGACTTACAGAGGTATTGAATGAAACGTGCAGTGATTACTGGCCTGGGCATCGTTTCCAGCATCGGTAATAACCAGCAGGAAGTCCTGGCATCTCTGCGTGAAGGACGCTCCGGGATCACTTTCTCTGAAGAGTTTAAAGATTCTGGAATGCGTAGCCACGTATGGGGTAACGTTAAACTGGACACCACCGGTTTAATTGACCGTAAAGTGGTTCGTTTCATGAACGATGCCTCTATCTACGCCTATCTTTCCATGCAGGAAGCGATCAAGGATTCTGGTCTGAGCGAAGACGCCTACCAGAACAACCCACGCGTTGGCCTCATTGCAGGCTCCGGCGGTTCCTCTAAAGCACAGGTATTCGGTGCTGACGCCATGCGTAGCCCGCGCGGCCTGAAAGCGGTAGGTCCCTACGTTGTGACCAAAGCGATGGGTTCTGCGGTTTCCGCGTGCCTGGCAACGCCGTTCAAAATCCACGGTGTGAACTACTCCATCAGCTCTGCATGTGCGACCTCCGCGCACTGCATCGGTAATGCGGTAGAGCAGATCCAGCTGGGCAAGCAGGACATCGTATTTGCTGGCGGCGGCGAAGAGCTGGGCTGGGAAATGGCCTGCGAATTCGACGCGATGGGCGCACTGTCCACCAAATATAACGAAACCCCGGCGAAGGCTTCCCGTACCTATGATGCGCACCGCGACGGTTTTGTTATCGCAGGCGGCGGCGGTATGGTTGTGGTTGAAGAGCTGGAACACGCTCTGGCACGCGGTGCTCATATCTACGCTGAGATCGTTGGCTACGGCGCAACGTCTGACGGCGCCGACATGGTTGCCCCATCCGGTGAAGGCGCGGTGCGCTGCATGAAGATGGCGATGCACGGCGTTGATACCCCAATCGACTACCTGAACTCCCACGGGACCTCTACTCCGGTAGGCGACGTGAAAGAGCTGGGTGCGATCCGCGAAGTGTTCGGCGACAACAGCCCGGCTATCTCTGCAACCAAAGCCATGACCGGTCACTCTCTGGGTGCGGCAGGCGTGCAGGAAGCAATCTACTCTCTGCTGATGCTGGAAAACGGCTTTATCGCCCCAAGCATCAACATCGAAGAGATGGACGAGCAGGCCGCTGGCCTGAACATCGTAACCGAAACCACCGAACGTGAGCTGACGACCGTTATGTCTAACAGCTTCGGTTTTGGCGGCACCAACGCCACGCTGGTGATGCGCAAGCTGAAAGCGTAAGCGTTTGAAGGTATAGTAGAAGGGAGCCGCGCGGCTCCCTTTTTTTATGCCTGAACACGGAGTTATGCATGAAGGCCGTTATCCCTGAGAAGCGTACCCCTTCCGGGAACCTTTCCCTTTTCCGCATCGCCTTTGCGGTATTTCTGACCTACATGACCGTTGGCCTGCCGCTGCCTGTTATTCCACTTTTCGTACATCACGAGCTGGGCTACGGCAACACCATGGTCGGCATTGCGGTGGGCATTCAGTTTTTAGCCACGGTATTAACCCGGGGCTACGCCGGACGACTGGCGGACCAGCACGGCGCAAAACGCTCGGCGTTGCAGGGCATGCTGGCCTGCGGGCTGGCCGGAGGTGCGTGGCTGTTGGCGGCACTCCTGCCGGTAGACGCCGCGTATAAGTTCGCCCTGCTGGTGGCGGGACGCCTGATCCTCGGCTTCGGCGAAAGCCAGCTGCTGACCGGCACCCTGACCTGGGGAATGGGGCTGGTTGGCCCTGCGCAGTCGGGCAAGGTGATGTCGTGGAACGGGATGGCGATTTATGGCGCACTGGCGGCAGGCGCGCCGTTGGGGCTGCTGATCCACAGCCAGTTTGGTTTTGCGGCGCTGGCAGCAACCACTATGGTATTGCCGCTGCTGGCGTGGGCATTTAACGGTTCGGTGCGCAAGGTGCCAGCCCATAAAGGCGAGCGTCCTTCGCTGTGGAGCGTGGTGGGGCAAATCTGGCAGCCGGGTCTGGGGCTGGCGCTTCAGGGAGTGGGCTTTGCGGTTATCGGTACCTTCGTCTCCCTCTATTTCATGAGCCGCGGCTGGGCGATGGCGGGCTTTACGCTGACGGCTTTTGGTGGCGCGTTTGTCCTGATGCGCGTGCTGTTTGGCTGGATGCCGGATCGCTTTGGCGGCGTGAAGGTCGCCGTGGCGTCTTTGGCGATCGAGGCCATTGGCCTGCTGCTGCTCTGGCAGGCGCCCGGCGCGTTCGTTGCGTTACTGGGGGCGGCGTTAACCGGCTGCGGCTGTTCGCTGATCTTCCCGGCGCTGGGCGTCGAAGTTGTGAAGCGCGTCGCGCCGCAGGTTCGCGGCACGGCGCTGGGGGGCTACGCGGCGTTTCAGGACATTTCATATGGCATCGCCGGACCGCTGGCGGGGCTGCTTGCAACCTCGTTTGGCTACCCTTCCGTATTTCTCGCCGGTGCGGTGTCCGCGGTGGTGGGGATTGTGGTGACGCTGGTGGCGTTTCGAAAGGGCTAACGTGTTGCCGGGTGGCGGCTACGCCTTGCCCGGCTAAGCGTCAGGCAACCAGCCAGAAAATCGCCAGCGCAATCATCAACGCGACAAACATCAGTCCCGGTCGGGCTGAAAGCGTTTTAAACGTGTCGACCACCGGCGCAAACAGCGGGCTGTAGACAGGCTGAATATCCCGCACCTCCGGCACGCCACCTTCACGCTCGGCGCGGCGGATAAAGATCTGATTCAGTAAATCCTGCACCTGCGCGGTTGTCAGCACCGTTTGCGGGGTGGCCTGCCAGGCCTGCTGAGCGTAGTCCCGAACCGCTGCAAACTCCTGCGGCTCAAGGGGCTGCTTAAGCGACGCCTGCACCGTATGCAGCGTCGGGGCGCTCTGGGCGCTGAGCGTCTGCCGCGCCTGGAGCCAGGTGACCAGATGGGTAAACTGTTTTGCCGGGATCGTCTCGCCCGCTTTCACGCCGGAGAGTTCCAGCATGGACTGCCAGATAAGCTTTGTCGGCTCGCCGGTGGCCGCAGCCAGCTTAGTGACCATCTGCTTGAGCGTGTTATGTTCCGCAGGCTGCATTGGCCGTTCCGTAGGCTGGCGCTGTTGCGGCTGCGGGATAGAGAGCTGATTACTTTGCAGCAGGGTCAGCACGGTTTTAAGCTGTTCCGGCGAAAGCTGGCTCAGCGCGGTATGGCCGTACTGTTGACGGATAAAATCACTCACCGCCTGGCGATTGTTCCCCTGGCCCAACAGCTCGGTCAGCTGAGAGACAGTCTGGCGGGTCGTATGCTGCTGCTGCGCGCTGGTGAGACGCTGATTCAGGTTTTGCTCAGCGGCAGGGAAATGGCGCGACTGTAGCGGCGCATCGTTTCTGACGCCCAAATCGTGCTTAACGCCTGCCCATACCTCAGCGTTCTGCTGCGAGGTCAACGCGATAAGGCGCGTGATCAGACGCTCCAGTACGGTGCGCTGTTGCGTGGAGAGCGGCTGGTCGCCTGGCGTGTTGGGCGTTACGGGGCCTTCACCCGGAGGGCGCGGAGGCGTACCTGAAATGGGCTGCATCGTCAAAAATCCTTAAAGTCAAACTCTGCGTAACCGGGCAGAAATATATGCCCGGCGGCGAGATTATGGCACACTTGGCAGGTTTACTTCCTCTCAAACAGGTACTCAGACGTGAAAATCCTCGTTGATGAAAATATGCCTTACGCCCGCGAGCTGTTCAGCCGCCTGGGTGAGGTTAAGGCTGTCCCTGGTCGCCCGATTCCGGTAAGCGAGCTGGACGATGCAGACGCCCTGATGGTGCGCTCGGTGACCAAAGTAAATGAGGCTCTGCTCTGCGGCAAAGGGATTAAATTTGTCGGGACGGCAACGGCCGGGACCGACCATGTGGATGACCAATGGCTTAAGCAGGCGGGGATCGGTTTTTCAGCGGCGCCAGGCTGTAACGCGATCGCCGTCGTGGAATACGTCTTTTCCTCATTGCTGATGCTGGCCGAGCGCGACGGGTTTGCGCTGAAGGACCGCACCGTAGGCATCGTGGGCGTGGGTAACGTGGGCGGACGCCTGCAAAAGCGCCTGGAAGCGTGGGGCATTCGCACGGTATTGTGCGATCCGCCGCGCAAGGATAACGGCGATGACGGTGATTTCCGTACGCTGGATGAGCTGGTTGACGAGTGCGATGTCATTACCTTCCACACGCCGCTCTTTAAAGAGGGGCCTTACAGGTCCCTGCATCTGGCCGACGAAACGCTGATCCGCCGCCTGAAGGCTGGCACTATTCTGATAAATGCCTGCCGTGGTCCGGTGGTAGATAACGCGGCGCTGCTGAAATGCCTCGACGAAGGTCAGGATCTCAGCGTCGTGCTGGACGTCTGGGAGCCCGAGCCGGATCTCAACGTCGCGCTGCTGGATAAGGTGGACGTGGGCACCGCGCATATCGCGGGTTATACCCTCGAAGGCAAAGCGCGCGGCACGACTCAGGTATTTGAGGCCTACAGCGCCTTTATCGGCCATCCGCAGCAGGTGGCGCTGGACACGTTACTTCCCGCGCCCGAGTTCGGCCGGCTCACCCTTCATGGGCCGCTGGATGAGGCAACGCTGAAAAGGCTCGTGCATTTGGTGTATGATGTGCGCCGCGATGACGCGCTGCTGCGTAAAGTGGCGGGTATTCCGGGTGAGTTTGACAAGCTGCGCAAGAATTATCTCGAGCGCCGCGAGTGGTCTTCCCTGTATGTGATGTGCGACGACGCCTCAGCGGCGACGCTGCTGCACAAGCTGGGATTTAACGCCGTTCACCATCCGGCACGTTAATGTCTTTCTGCTCCCTGCCGGAGGCTCCGGCAGGGACGCTTTTTTATTTCTGGAGTAAACCACCATGTCTGAAGGCTGGAACATTGCCATTTTGGGTGCCACTGGCGCCGTGGGCGAAGCCCTGCTCGAAACCCTTGCTGAGCGTCAGTTCCCGGTGGGCGACATTTTTGCGCTGGCGCGTACCGACAGCGCGGGTGAACATCTGCGCTTCGGCGGCAAAACCGTGACGGTGCAGGATGCCGCCGCGTTCGACTGGACGCAGGCTCAGCTGGCATTTTTTGCCGCAGGTGCAGAAGCAACAGCGTCTTATATTGAAGAAGCCACCAACGCCGGATGTCTGGTTATTGACCTGAGCGGCCTGTTCTCCCTGGAGCCGGATGTGCCGCTGGTGGTACCGGACGTTAACCCGTTCGTGCTGGCTGACTACCGTAACCGTAACATCATTGCGGTACCAGACAGCCTCACCAGCCAGCTGCTGACCGCGCTGAAGCCGCTTATCGACGACGGTGGCCTGTCGCGTATTTCCGTGACCAGCCTGCTGTCCGCCTCCGCCAGCGGCAAAAAAGCGGTCGATGCGCTGGCAGGGCAGAGCGCGAAGCTGCTGAACGGTATCCCGATCGACGAAGACGATTTCTTTGGCCGCCAGCTGGCGTTCAACATGCTCCCGCTGCTGCCGGATCGTGAAGGTTCGGTGCGTGAAGAGCGCCGCATCGTCGACGAAGCGCGCAAAATTATGCAGGATGACGGGCTGACGATCTCCGTAAACGTCGTGCAGTCGCCGGTCTTTTACGGCCATGCGCAGATGGTCGGCTTTGAAGCCCTGCGTCCGCTGGCGGCCGAAGAGGCGCGCGACGCGTTTGGTCGTGCCGAAGACATCGTGCTTTCCGAAGATGGCGAGTTCCCGACGCAGGTGGGCGACGCAACCGGCAGCGCGCACCTCTCCGTGGGCTGCGTTCGCAACGACTACGGCATGCCGGAGCAGGTGCAGTTCTGGTCCGTGGCGGACAACGTTCGCTTCGGCGGCGCGCTGATGGCGGTCAAAATCGCCGAGAAGCTGGTACAGGAGTACCTGTACTGATGTCGGAAGTGGAACAAAAGCCGGTCCACAGAATTGCCCTCGGCATCGAGTACGACGGCAGCAAATATTATGGCTGGCAGCGTCAGAATGAGGTGCGCAGCGTCCAGGAAAAGCTGGAGAAAGCGCTCTCTCAGGTGGCGAATGAACCGATAAGCGTCTTCTGCGCGGGACGCACCGATGCGGGCGTTCACGGCACGGGACAGGTGGTGCACTTCGAAACCACCGCCGTGCGCAAAGACGCGGCCTGGACGCTGGGCGTAAATGCGAATTTACCTGGTGACATCGCGGTGCGTTGGGTTAAAGCTGTGCCGGATGATTTTCACGCGCGTTTCAGCGCGACGGCGCGGCGCTACCGTTACGTCATCTACAACCAGCGCCTGCGCCCGGCGGTGTTAAGCCAGGGCGTAACGCATTTTTATGAACCGCTCGATGCAGAACGTATGCAGCGTGCGGCGCAGTGTCTGATTGGTGAAAATGACTTTACGTCGTTCCGTGCGGTGCAGTGTCAGTCCCGTACGCCGTGGCGTAACGTTATGCACATTAGCGTCAGTCGTTATGGCGCGTATGTGGTGGTGGATATCAAAGCCAATGCCTTTGTACATCATATGGTGCGGAATATTGTAGGCAGCCTGATGGAAGTGGGCGCCGGACACCAGCCGGAGAGCTGGATTGCAGAACTGCTGGCAGCGAAGGACAGAACGCTTGCGGCAGCAACGGCGAAAGCGGAAGGGCTGTATCTGGTTTCGGTGGATTATCCGGACCGGTTTGACCTGCCAAAACCGCCAATGGGCCCGCTGTTTTTAGCGGACTAAACAAAGGTGCAATTAAGGCTTAGACAATATGGACGTAATACGTTTTCTGATTGATTTCATCCTGCATATTGATGTTCACCTGGCGGAGCTGGTCGCGCAGTACGGCGTCTGGGTTTACGCCATTCTGTTCCTCATTCTGTTCTGTGAAACCGGTCTGGTCGTCACGCCATTCCTGCCGGGCGATTCACTGCTGTTCGTTGCAGGCGCGTTATCCGCGCTGCCAACCAATGACCTGAACGTTCATCTGATGGTCGCGCTGATGATCGTTGCGGCGATTATTGGTGATGCGGTCAACTACACCATTGGACGGGTATTTGGGGAACGGCTATTCAGTAACCCGGACTCGAAGATTTTCCGCCGCAGCTATTTAGACAAGACCCACGCCTTTTATGAGCGCCACGGCGGTAAGACCATTATTCTTGCCCGCTTTGTGCCTATCGTCCGCACGTTTGCCCCGTTTGTGGCGGGAATGGGCCACATGTCCTATCGTCATTTTGCAATGTACAACGTGGTGGGCGCGCTGCTGTGGGTGCTGCTCTTTACCTATGCGGGCTACCTGTTTGGCGATCTGCCTGTAGTTCAGGAAAACCTTAAGTTACTGATTGTAGCGATTATTGTGCTTTCCGTACTGCCGGGCGTTATCGAAATCATTCGTCACCGACGCGCGGCGGCAAAGCAGGCGAAGTAAGTGCACGCTGGCGGTTCGACCACTTTTTTATCCAAAGTTTCGGGCTGTTATGTTTTAATGTGCAACATTCATGGTCTGTTGGAGGCAAAAATGGCATTATTCGCCTCTTACAGCAAAACTGGCATACGACCAGGTTCAGGCAGAAAGGTTATCAATGAGCTGGATTGAACGAATTAAAAGCAACATTACCCCGACGCGTAAAGCGAGCATTCCTGAAGGGGTATGGACGAAGTGTGATAGCTGCGGCCAGGTTCTGTATCGTGCAGAGCTGGAACGCAATCTTGAGGTGTGTCCGAAGTGTGACCACCACATGCGTATGTCGGCGCGCAACCGCCTGCATAGCCTGCTGGACGAAGGTTCTCTGGTAGAACTGGGCAGCGAACTGGAGCCAAAAGACGTGCTCAAGTTCCGCGACTCCAAAAAATACAAAGATCGTCTGGCCTCTGCACAGAAAGAGACCGGCGAGAAAGACGCGCTGATCGTCATGAAAGGCACCCTGCATGACATGCCGGTTGTTGCCGCCGCGTTCGAGTTCTCCTTCATGGGCGGCTCTATGGGCTCCGTGGTGGGTGCGCGCTTCGTGCGTGCCGTTGAGCAGGCGCTGGAAGACAACTGTCCGCTGATCTGCTTCTCCGCCTCCGGCGGTGCGCGTATGCAGGAAGCGCTGATGTCCCTGATGCAGATGGCAAAAACCTCTGCTGCGCTGGCGAAAATGCAGGAGCGCGGTCTGCCGTACATCTCCGTACTGACCGACCCAACCATGGGTGGCGTCTCTGCAAGCTTCGCGATGCTGGGCGACCTGAACATCGCTGAGCCAAAAGCGCTGATTGGCTTCGCCGGTCCACGCGTTATCGAGCAGACCGTACGTGAGAAACTGCCGCCGGGCTTCCAGCGCAGTGAGTTCCTCATTGAGAAAGGCGCTATCGACATGATCGTCCGCCGCCCGGAAATGCGCCTTAAACTGGCAAGCGTCCTGGCGAAGCTGATGAATCTGCCGTCGCCGAGCCCGGACGAGCCGCGCGAGGGCGTGGTGGTACCGGATCAGGAACCCGAGGCCTGATAACTGAAAAGGGCAGGGCCGGTTGGCGCTGCCCTTTTGCTTTCTAAACCGCTTATGACAACCGGGCATCATGGAAAATAAACGCATTCCTCAAGCCACGTCGCCCCTGGCCGCGTGGCTTTCTTATCTGGAAAACCTGCACAGTAAAACCATCGACATGGGCCTTGAGCGCGTAAGCCAGGTTGCCGCGCGTCTCGACGTGCAGAAACCCGCGCCTTTCGTGTTTACCGTTGCCGGCACTAACGGTAAAGGGACCACCTGCCGCACCCTGGAATCTGTCCTGATGGCGGCGGGTTACAGGGTTGGCGTATACAGCTCTCCGCATCTGGTGCGCTATACCGAGCGCGTGCGGGTGCAGAACGCCGAGCTTGCGGAATCGGCCCATACGGCGTCGTTTGCCGCTATCGAAGCCGCGCGCGGGGATACCTCATTAACCTATTTTGAGTACGGTACCCTGTCGGCGCTGTGGCTGTTTAAGCAGGCGCAGCTGGACGTGGTAATTCTGGAAGTCGGGCTGGGCGGGCGTCTGGATGCCACCAATATGGTGGATGCGGATGTTGCCGTCGTCACCAGCATCGCGCTGGACCACACCGACTGGCTGGGCCCCGACCGTGAAAGCATCGGACGTGAAAAGGCCGGTATTTTCCGGGCGAATAAGCCTGCCGTGGTCGGCGAGCCGGACATGCCCCACACTATCGCTGACGTGGCGAGAGAGAAGGGCGCTCAGCTGCTGCGTCGTGGCGTGGACTGGCACTATGAGGTTCAGGACCAAAGCTGGCGCTTTAGCGATGCACGGGGCGTGCTGGATAACCTGCCGCTGCCGCAGGTACCGCAGCCCAACGCGGCGACCGCGCTGGCGGCACTGCGTGCCAGCGGGTTAACGGTGAGCGAGCAGGCGATCCGTGACGGCATCAGCAACGCGCTGCTGCCGGGGCGTTTTCAGATTGTGAGTGAGTCACCGCGTCTGATTCTGGATGTTGCGCATAACCCGCATGCCGCGGCGTACCTCGCAGGCCGTCTCAAATCCTTACCAAAAACCGGGCGCGTGCTGGCGGTTATCGGTATGCTTCATGATAAAGATATCGGCGGTACGCTGGCCTGCATGGAGAGTGTGGTCGATAGCTGGTATTGTGCACCTCTGGAAGGGCCGCGTGGTGCGACTGCCGAACAGTTGATGGAACATCTCGGCAAAGGCGAAATCTACAGCAGTGTGGTTTCGGCCTGGCGCGCCGCGATGGCGGAGGCTAAACCAGAAGATACCGTGCTGGTGTGTGGATCGTTCCACACGGTGGCACATGTCATGGAAGTGATGGAGGCGGGGAGAACCGGTGGCGAGTAAGTTTCAGAACCGTTTAACAGGAACCATTGTGCTGGTCGCGCTCGGGGTGATTATTCTACCCGGGCTGCTCGACGGGCAGAAAAAGCATTACCAGGATGAATTTGCGGCCATTCCGCTGGTACCGAAACCGGGAGACCGCGACGAGCCCGACATGCTGCCAGCGGCAACGCAGGCGCTGCCTGCCCAGCCGCCTGAAGGCGCAGCGGAAGAGGTGCGTGCAGGCGATGCCGCAGCGCCATCCCTTGACCCGTCGCGTCTGGCTGCGAACAATAACGTTGAAATCGATCCCATACCGGCAGAGCAGCCTAAGCCGGTTGAAAAACCGAAGCCGGTAGAGAAAACGCAGCCTAAACCGCAGCGTGATAAAGCGGCCGAACAGCTGGCTGCGGCATCAGAAGCGCCGCCACCGGCAAAACAGGCCCAGCAGGAGGCAGCCCCGACGGGTAAAGCCTACGTGGTACAGCTGGGTGCGTTGAAGAATGCCGACAAGGTCAATGAGATCGTGAGTAAGCTGCGCGGCGCGGGATACCGCGTTTATACTTCACCAACCACGCCGGTGCAGGGTAAAATTACCCGCATCCTCGTGGGGCCGGATGCGTCCAAAGATAAGCTGAAAGGGTCGCTTGGCGAACTGAAGCAGATCTCCGGGCTGAGCGGTGTGGTGATGAACTACAGCGCGAACTGATATGGCTCCCCTCACCCTAACCCTAACCCTCTCCCCTTTGGGGAGAGGGTTAGGGTTAGGGTGAGGGGGAGAAAGCAGACGTCCACAGAGACGTCAGGCGGAGGGGCGTTGAACATTTTTTCAGCGCCTTTTTTATTTACGCGCGGGAAGGAAATCCCTACGCAAACGTTTTCTTTTTCTGTTAGAATGCGCCCCGAACTGGATGACAGGGCGTTAAATCGTGGGACATATATGGTCTGGATTGATTACGCCATCATTGCGGTGATTGGTTTTTCCTGTCTGGTTAGCCTGATCCGTGGCTTTGTTCGTGAAGCGTTATCGCTGGTAACCTGGGGTTGTGCTTTCTTTGTTGCCAGTCATTACTACACTTACCTGTCTGTCTGGTTCACGGGCTTTGAAGATGAACTGGTCCGAAACGGAATCGCCATCGCGGTGCTGTTTATCGCGACGCTGATTGTCGGCGCTATTGTTAATTTCGTGATAGGTCAGCTGGTCGAGAAAACCGGTCTGTCTGGAACGGACAGGGTGCTCGGCATCTGTTTTGGCGCATTGCGAGGCGTGCTGATTGTGGCCGCGATCCTGTTCTTCCTGGATACCTTTACCGGGTTCTCCAAAAGCGAAGACTGGCAGAAGTCGCAGCTTATTCCGGAGTTCAGCTTCATCATCAGATGGTTCTTTGACTATCTGCAAAGCTCGTCGAGTTTCTTGCCCAGGGCGTAAGCTCTGAGATGTGGCTTAACGAGGAAAAGACGAATGTGCGGTATTGTCGGTATCGCCGGTTTCATGCCGGTAAACCAGTCGATTTATGACGCGTTAACGGTGCTTCAGCACCGTGGGCAGGATGCTGCGGGTATCATCACCATTGATGCAAACAACTGCTTCCGTTTACGCAAGGCGAACGGCCTGGTAAACGATGTGTTTGAAGCCCGCCATATGCAGCGTCTGCAAGGTAATATGGGGATCGGTCACGTTCGTTATCCTACTGCTGGCAGTTCCAGCGCCTCCGAGGCTCAGCCTTTTTACGTTAACTCCCCGTATGGCATCACGCTTGCCCACAACGGCAACCTGACCAACGCTCACGAGCTGCGTAAAAAGCTGTTTGAAGAGAAACGTCGCCACATTAACACCACGTCTGATTCTGAAATCCTGCTCAATATCTTTGCCAGCGAGCTGGATAACTTCCGTCACTATCCGCTGGAAGCCGATAACATCTTTGCCGCCGTTGCTGCGACTAACCGCCTGATCCGCGGCGCGTACGCCTGCGTGGCGATGATTATCGGCCACGGCATGGTGGCCTTCCGCGATCCAAACGGGATTCGCCCGCTGGTGCTCGGCAAGCGCGAGCTCGGCGATGGCCGTACCGAGTACATGGTTGCCTCCGAAAGCGTGGCGCTGGATACGCTGGGCTTCGAATTTCTGCGTGACGTTGCGCCGGGCGAAGCGGTTTACATCACCGAGAAGGGCCAGCTGTTCACACGCCAGTGCGCCGACAGCCCGGTCAGCAACCCGTGCCTGTTTGAATACGTTTACTTCGCGCGTCCTGACTCGTTCATCGACAAGATCTCCGTCTACAGCGCCCGCGTGAACATGGGCACGAAGCTGGGTGAGAAGATTGCCCGCGAGTGGGACGACCTCGATATCGACGTCGTCATTCCTATTCCGGAAACCTCCTGCGACATCGCGCTGGAGATCGCCCGCATTCTGGACAAGCCGTACCGTCAGGGCTTCGTGAAGAACCGCTACGTTGGCCGCACCTTTATCATGCCGGGCCAGCAGCTGCGCCGTAAATCCGTGCGCCGCAAGCTGAACGCCAACCGTGCCGAGTTCCGCGATAAGAACGTGCTGCTGGTGGATGACTCCATCGTGCGTGGCACGACGTCCGAGCAGATTATCGAGATGGCGCGTGAGGCCGGTGCGAAGAAGGTGTATCTCGCCTCTGCGGCACCGGAAATCCGCTTCCCGAACGTGTACGGCATCGATATGCCTACCGCCACCGAGCTGATTGCTCACGGCCGCGAAGTGGACGAAATTCGTCAGATCATCGGGGCCGACGGCCTGATTTTCCAGGATCTGAACGATCTTATCGACGCGGTGCGCGCCGAGAACCCGGATATTCAGCAGTTCGAATGCTCCGTGTTTAACGGGATCTACGTGACCAAAGACGTTGATCAGCAGTATCTCGACTACCTGGATTCGCTGCGTAACGACGACGCGAAAGCTGTCCAGCTGCAAAACGATCTCGAAAGCTTAGAGATGCACAACGAAGGTTGATGCTGACGCAGGTGAGGGCGCTCGCCCTCACTTGCAACTCCCCGTAAAATCCTGCACAGTCTGCCCTGAAATCAGCAAGGGCGAAAATCATGAAACGACTCATTGTAGGGATCAGCGGTGCCAGCGGTGCCATTTATGGCGTCCGGCTGTTACAGGTGCTGCGTGACGTTGCCGACGTGGAAACCCATCTGGTGATGAGCCAGGCGGCGCGCCAGACCCTCTCTCTTGAAACCGACCTTTCGCTGCGCGACGTTCAGGCCCTGGCTGACGTTGTCCACGATGCGCGCGATATCGCTGCCAGCATCTCTTCGGGCTCGTTTAAAACCGCAGGCATGGTCATTTTGCCCTGTTCCATTAAAACCCTTTCCGGGATTGTGAACAGCTATACCGACACGCTGGTGACGCGCGCGGCAGACGTGGTGCTGAAGGAGCGTCGCCCTCTGGTTCTCTGCGTGCGGGAAACCCCGCTGCACCTGGGGCATCTGCGCCTGATGACGCAGGCGGCCGAACTGGGTGCCGTGATTATGCCGCCGGTCCCGGCGTTCTACCATCGCCCGCAAACGCTGGATGACGTCATTAATCAGACCGTTAATCGCGTGCTGGATCAGTTCGATATCGACCTGCCGGAAGATCTCTTTACCCGCTGGCACGGGGCGTAAAGGGGGTGCACCTGCAGGGTGCATGAAATGTTGTTTTGCCCTGTTACAGGGCAAAACTGCAACCGCGATCATATCCTCGACATTTAATTCGCTTTTTCCCTTTTTCTCTTTCCGGTTCGTTCGGCAGACCTGCTATCTTTCACCATTAAGGCAGTATCGCAACGTTTTATTAACATATTTAACGTCGTAGTTTTAGCCCGACGGCAATGTGGCATAAGACCTGCAAGAGCAGCCTGCAACACAACACACAACGCAAACCATAATAAAATCACGGTTCTTGAGGGTAAATGTATGAAGAAGACGGTTCTGGCTCTGTCTTTGCTCGTGGGCTTGAGTGCGGCAGCAGGTAGCTATGCAGCGCTTCCACAGACGGTTCGTATCGGTACGGACGCAACCTACGCGCCATTCTCTTCGAAGGATGCGAAAGGCGATTTCGTTGGGTTTGATATCGACCTGGGAAATGAGATGTGCAAGCGCATGGAAGTGAAATGCACGTGGGTGGGCAGTGACTTTGACGCGCTGATCCCATCGCTGAAAGCCAAGAAAATTGATGCGATTATCTCTTCACTCTCCATCACGGAAAAACGTCAGCAGGAGATCGCCTTCTCCGATAAGCTCTACGCGGCCGATTCACGTCTGATTGCCGCGAAAGGCTCACCGATCCAGCCGACCATCGACTCCCTGAAAGGCAAGCATGTTGGCGTGCTTCAGGGGTCGACTCAGGAAGGCTACGCAAATGCCAACTGGCGCGAGAAGGGCGTTGATGTGGTCGCCTATCAGAACCAGGATCTGATCTACTCTGACCTGGCGGCGGGCCGTCTGGACGCGGCGTTCCAGGATGAGGTTGCCGCAAGCGAAGGCTTCCTGAAGCAGCCAGCGGGGAAAGAGTACGCCTTTGCCGGCCCGTCCGTGAAGGATAAAAAATACTTTGGTGATGGCACCGGTATTGGCCTGCGTAAAGATGATACCGAGCTGAAAGCCGCCTTCGACAAAGCTTTCTCCGAGCTGCGTAAAGACGGAACCTACGACAAACTGGCGAAGAAATATTTCGATTTTAACGTCTACGGTGACTAACGCCCGACGGCAATGCTCTGTTTTGGTGCATTGCGGGTGTTAATGATCCAATATGGTGCATTCGGTGCACCGTATTGGATCGCTTCGTGCATAGTTAAGCATTTAAAATGCAAAAATTCCCGCCCGGCGGCATTAATCTTTGCCTGAATGAGGGGATTAATGGCACATTAACGTCACCCCGTGGTCGTAAAAATCTCGTATTAAGACAGTTTGTTGAGGACAGATATGAAAAAACTGGTGTTGTCACTTTCTCTGGTACTGGCCTTTTCCAGCGCCACCGCGGCATTCGCAGCAATCCCGCAGAAAATTCGTATTGGTACTGACCCCACCTATGCGCCTTTCGAATCCAAGAATGCGAAGGGTGAACTGGTCGGTTTTGACATCGATCTGGCTAACGAGCTGTGCAAACGCATTAAAGCGCAATGTACCTACGTTGAAAACCCGCTTGACGCGCTGATCCCGTCTCTGAAAGCGAAAAAAATCGACGTGATCATGTCCTCCCTCTCCATTACGGAAAAACGCCAGCAGGAGATTGCCTTCACCGACAAACTCTATGCGGCCGATTCACGTCTGGTTGTGGCGAAATCTTCCGACATTCAGCCAACTATCGACTCGCTGAAGGGCAAACGCGTGGGCGTGCTGCAGGGCACCACCCAGGAAACCTACGGCAATGAGCACTGGGCGCCGAAAGGGATCGAAATCGTCTCCTATCAGGGCCAGGAAAATATCTACGCTGACCTGACGGCAGGCCGTATCGATGCGGCGTTCCAGGACGAAGTCGCGGCGAGCGAAGGCTTCCTGAAACAGCCGGTGGGTAAAGATTACAAGTTCGGCGGTCCGTCCATTAAGGATGAAAAACTGTTCGGCGTCGGCACCGGTATGGGCCTGCGTAAAGAAGATAACGAACTGCGTGAAGCCCTGAACAAAGCGTTCGCCGAGATGCGCGCGGACGGCACCTACGACAAGCTGGCGAAAAAGTACTTCGATTTTAATGTTTACGGCGGCTAATCGCCCCGTCTGATAACGTGCGGCCCCTCCCGCTGCGGGAGGGGAAAAGACACGGTTCCACCACTCACGAGACGACAGGGCAGGCGGTATGCTGTACGGATTTTCTGGCGTTATTTTACAGGGCGCGCTTGTCACCCTTGAGCTGGCTATCAGCTCCGTGGTGCTGGCGGTGCTGATAGGCCTGGCGGGCGCGGGGGCAAAGTTATCGGCCAACAGACCGCTGGCGCTGATATTTGAAGGCTATACCACGCTGATTCGCGGCGTTCCTGACCTGGTGCTGATGCTGCTGATCTTCTACGGGCTGCAAATTGCGCTTAACGGCGTGACGGATGCCGTCGGCATGGATCAGATCGATATCGATCCGATGGTGGCCGGCATCATTACCCTGGGCTTTATCTACGGCGCATACTTCACTGAAACCTTCCGCGGCGCGTACATGGCCGTCCCGAAAGGGCACATTGAAGCGGCGACCGCCTACGGTTTTACCTCTTCACAAACGTTCCGTCGGATCATGTTCCCGGCCATGATGCGCTACGCGCTGCCGGGCATCGGCAACAACTGGCAGGTTATTCTCAAAGCGACGGCGCTGGTCTCCCTGCTCGGCCTGGAGGACGTGGTGAAGGCCACGCAGCTGGCGGGTAAGAGCACCTGGGAACCGTTCTACTTTGCGGTGGTCTGCGGCGTGATTTATCTGGTCTTTACGACCGTCTCCAATGGTGTGCTGCTTCTGCTCGAACGTCGCTACTCCGTGGGTGTGAAGAGGGCTGACCTGTGATTGAGATTATTCAGGAGTACTGGAAATCCCTGCTGTGGACGGACGGCTACCGCTTCACCGGCGTGGCGATCACGCTGTGGCTGCTGATCTCCTCCGTGGTGATGGGCGGCATTCTGGCGGTGTTTTTGGCCATCGGGCGCGTGTCGAACAACAAATTTATCCGCTTCCCGATCTGGCTTTTCACCTACGTGTTTCGCGGCACGCCGCTGTACGTGCAGCTGCTGGTGTTCTATTCGGGAATGTACACGCTGGAGATCGTGAAAGGCACCGAGATGCTGAACGCGTTCTTCCGCAGCGGTCTGAACTGTACGGTGCTGGCGTTAACGCTCAACACCTGCGCCTATACCACCGAGATCTTCGCCGGGGCCATCCGTTCCGTGCCGCACGGTGAGATCGAGGCGGCGCGCGCGTACGGTTTCTCCTCCGTGAAGCTTTACCGCTGCATTATTCTGCCTTCGGCGCTGCGAATCGCGCTGCCGGCATACAGCAACGAGGTGATTTTGATGCTGCATTCGACGGCACTGGCGTTTACCGCCACGGTACCGGATCTGTTAAAAATCGCCCGCGATATTAACTCCGCGACCTACCAGCCGTTTACCGCGTTTGGCATTGCGGCGGTGCTCTATTTGATCATTTCTTACGTCCTGATCAGCCTGTTCCGTAAGGCTGAAAAACGCTGGTTGCAGCATATAAAACCGTCGACGCACTGAGAATTTATGATGGCTGAGAACAAATTAAACGTAATTGATTTGCACAAGCGCTACGGCGAACATGAAGTGCTGAAAGGGGTATCGCTGCAGGCGAATGCGGGCGACGTGATCAGTATTATCGGCTCATCCGGTTCCGGTAAGAGTACGTTCCTGCGCTGCATTAACTTCCTCGAAAAGCCGAGTGAAGGTTCGATTGTGGTGAGCGGACAGAATATTAATATGGTCCGCGATAAAGACGGCCAGCTTAAGGTGGCGGATAAAAACCAGCTGCGCCTGCTGCGTACGCGTCTGACGATGGTGTTCCAGCACTTTAACCTCTGGAGCCACATGACGGTGCTGGAGAACGTTATGGAAGCGCCGGTTCAGGTACTCGGCTTAAGCAAGCAGGAGGCCCGCGAGCGTGCGGTGAAATACCTGGCGAAGGTGGGCATCGACGAGCGCCAGCAGATTAAGTATCCGGTGCACCTGTCGGGCGGTCAGCAGCAGCGCGTTTCCATCGCCCGCGCGCTGGCGATGGAGCCTGAAGTGCTGCTGTTTGACGAACCGACCTCCGCCCTTGACCCTGAACTCGTCGGTGAAGTGCTGCGCATTATGCAGAAGCTGGCCGAAGAGGGCAAAACGATGGTAGTGGTGACCCACGAGATGGGCTTTGCCCGTAACGTTTCTAATCACGTTATCTTCCTGCATCAGGGCAAGATTGAGGAGCAGGGGCACCCGGATGAGGTGCTGGCGAATCCGCAAAGCCCGCGTCTGCAGCAGTTCCTTAAGGGATCGTTGAAGTAGTCTTGCGGAACTGGATTGGGCTGAGGGAGACTTATCTCCCTCTCCCCGTGGGAGAGGGCTGGGGTGAGGGCATCAGGTCGCGCCACGCTCCAGCCGGTACGCCCAGTCGTCATACCGCACGCCGTTAATCTCGTACGCCTTCTCCAGCACCTGCGTGCGCACAAAGCCGGCTTTCTCCAGCACGCGCACCGATCCGCCGTTATCCGCCAGTACATACGCATTAATCGCCTTCACGCCGATCTGGTTAAAGGCGTAATCACACACCGCACGCAGCGCCTCGCTGGCAATCCCTTTTCCCTGCGCGGCAGGCACCACGGTATAGCCAATATCCGCCTCTTCACGGTTCGCCGTGCTGATTTGCAGTCCAATATCGCCCAGCGGCGTATCGTCATTATGCAGACGGATCGCGAAGACATGCTCCGCCATCAGACGTGCGGCAAATACGCGGCGCGTCTCCTTTTCCGGGGCGATGGCGGCCATGTAACGCATGATGAGAGGATCTTCACGCAGCGAGCGAAAGAAGGCCCAGTCAGAAGGTTCGAAAGGTGTGAGGTGAAGCCGGGCTGTAGTGATGGTTGCCATAGTTACGCCATATCATCCAGACATGGCTTATAACTGTAACATATTCACCGCACCACATCCCCCAGTGCCTCTTCCAGGTCATACCAGCGGAACGTAAACCCGGCCGCTTCCAGCCGTTTCGGCAGCGCGCGCTGCCCGCCCAGCACCAGCACCGACGATTCACCCATCAACAGCCGAATCGCCGTCGCGGGCACGCGCAGTACCGCCGGGCGGTGCAGGGCATGGCCCAGCGCGTGCGCAAACTGTTCATTACGTACCGGATACGGTGACACCATGTTAAACGGCCCGCGCAGGTCGTTATCCAGCAGCCAGATAATGCCGTTAACCATATCGTCGATGTGGATCCACGCCAGGTACTGACGACCATTGCCGATGGGCCCGCCAAGCCCCATTTTAAACGGCGGCAGCATTTTGCCGAGAATACCGCCCTTCGGGGCGAGCACCACGCCGGTGCGCAGCAGGCAGACGCGGGTATTATCGCTCTGCGCACCGCAGGCGATGCGCTCCCACTGGGCGCAGAGCTTGTGGGTAAACTCGTTATGAGGAGGCTCTTCCTCAGTCACCACCACTTCCCCGAGATCGCCGTAGTATCCCGTGGCAGAGCCGGAAATCAGCACCGACGGCGGCGTTTCGCTGTTGCGTATCAGCTCAACCAGCTTCCCGGTTATGTTCCAGCGGCTGCTGCATAAGCGCTGTTTTTGCTCTTCGGTCCAGCGCTTATCGGCGATGGGTTCGCCTGCGAGGTTGATGACGGCATCAAAGCCGTCCAGATCCTGCCGTTCCCCCAGACCTTTCCAGAACGCCACCCCGCCACCCAGCACCTGACGGGCTTTCTCCGGGCTGCGCGTGACCACGGTGATGTCGTGATGCAACGCCTGCAAGCGTGGAATGAGATGGCGACCAATCAGGCCCGTACCGCCGGTGAGCAGAATCTTCATACTACCTCCAGGTTTACGCCTGGCGCTGCCAGCTTAACGTCATGGAGACGGAGTCGGCGTAGCGCAGGGCGTGAAGTTTATCGATCTCCACTTCAGCATAAGTGACCCAGTGGTGTTCGCGTGCGATATCGAGCACATCCTGAGTTAATTTTTCCAGTAGCGCAAAACGGTTGTTCTCAACGTACTGGATGATGCTTTTGGTGATCGTGCGATAGTTCAGCGCGTCATTGATATCCTCGCTGGCGCGCGCCTTGTCTGCCGGGTAATGGATCACCACATTCACCACGATATCCTGGCGATTAGCGATCTCCTCCTCTTTGATACCGATGAACGTGCGTAAGCGTAAGTTTTTTATACGAATAATAGCGTCATGCTGGGACATTGCAGGTCTTCTCCGTGTCAGTATTTCTGCCTCATCATACATGAGGAGAACACCTGTACCCAACGGGGCGCAGGCTCAAATCTGATGGATTTTTTGCATCGCGCGTTCGGTGGCCGGTCGGGTCCTGATGCGCTCAAACCAGTTGTTCACCGCCGGATAAGAGGCCAGGTCGATCCGGTGGCGTTCATGGGTGTTGATCCACGGCCAGCAGGCGATATCGGCGATGCTGTAATGCTCACCACCGAGCCACGGTGATTTTTCCAGCCGACGATTCAGAACACCGTACAGGCGCTGGGTTTCGACCTGGTATCGCTCAATGGCGTAAGGGATAGTCTGCGGCGCATACGCGGTAAAGTGGTGGTTCTGCCCCAGCATGGGCCCCAGGCCGCTTGGCTGCCAGAACAGCCACTGAAGGGTCTGGTGACGCTCGCGCAGTTCACCGCTCAGGAGCTTGCCGGTTTTCTCCGCCAGATAGAGCAAAATCTCTCCGGACTCAAACAGGCTTAACGGTTTGCCGCCGTCAGAGGGCAGGTTATCAATGATGGCCGGAATTTTATTGTTGGGCGATATGGCCAAAAAAACGGGGCGGAACTGGTCCCCTTTACTGATATCCACGCGAACGATCCGGTACTCCACTTCGGCTTCTTCGAGAAAGAGGGTGATCTTATGGCCATTCGGGGTGGGGGCATAATAGAGATCGATCATTCTCAACTCCTGTCAGTGTGAAGAGTGTTGCCATGAAAAAACAGTATAGGTGTTTGTTGTAAATCGTGAGTTTTCATCAAGTGACAGCGAGGTCAGGAGATTATATCTTGAGTGAAAACCGATCAGCCGATGAGGATGTTATGAGCCAGCCTGTAATAACGTTGTGGTCCGATGCGAACTTCTTTTCTCCTTATGTTTTGAGCGTTTACGTTGCGCTGGCTGAAAAGGGGCTTTCCTTTAGTCTGAAAACCGTCGATCTGGACAGTGGCGAACATCTGAAGCCTCAGTGGCAGGGTTACGCGCTCACCCGCCGGGTGCCCGTGCTGGAGATTGACGGCTTTGAATTAAGTGAATCCTCGGCAATTGACGAGTACCTTGAAGACCGCTTTGCGCCACCAGAGTGGGAGCGCATTTATCCTCACGATCTGCAAAAGCGCGCCCGCGCCCGTCAGATTCAGGCGTGGCTGCGAAGCGATCTGGTGCCGATTCGCACGGAGCGATCGACGGATGTGGTGTTTGCAGGGGTCAAAAAGCCAGCCCTCAGCGAGGAGGGGATAGCCAGCGCTCAGAAGCTGATTGATACCGCTTCATCACTGCTGGCCCACGGTAACCCCAATCTGTTTGGCGAGTGGTGTATTGCCGATACCGACCTTGCGCTGATGCTGAACCGCCTGATCCTTAACGGAGATGCGGTCCCGCAGCTGCTGGTGGATTATGCCGCGTTTCAGTGGCAACGCGCGTCGGTACAGCGCTATCTGGCACTCTCTGCTAAGCGTGCAGGCTGATAAGCCCGGGCGCTTCAGGTATAATATGGGCAGTCTGCATTACCGAGGAGTAACTGATGAAGCTGATGTTTGCATCGGATATTCATGGATCGCTGCCCGCGACCGAGCGCGTGCTTTCTCTGTTTGACCAGAGCGGGGCGCAATGGCTGGCGATCCTGGGCGACGTGTTAAACCACGGCCCACGCAACGCGCTGCCGGAAGGCTATGCACCCGCCCAGGTGGCGGAAAAACTGAATCACTACGCCTCGCGTATTATTGCCGTGCGCGGCAACTGCGACAGCGAAGTGGATCAGATGCTGCTGCAATTTCCCATCACCGCTCCCTGGCAACAGGTGCTGCTGGAAAACTGCCGTCTGTTCCTGACGCATGGGCACCTGTTCGGCCCGGATAAACTCCCGCCGCTCGCGGCTGGCGATGTCCTGGTTTACGGTCATACTCATATTCCGGTAGCGGAAAAACGCGGGGCGATTTATCACTTTAATCCCGGCTCTGTCAGCATTCCTAAAGGCGGCTACCCGGCAAGCTACGGCATGTTTGAAGACGGGACATTAAGCGTTATCGCACTTAATGATCAGCAAGTTATTGCGCAGATAGCGATTAATCCGTAAGTTACACCACAACTGCAAACGCGCCGTAAGAGCGCTTAGACGAGAAGGTTTCCCGATGGTGGAGCAGAATCATTTGGCAAGTACTGAGTGGGTTGACATTGTCAGCGAAGAAAATGAAGTGATCGCGCAGGCCAGCCGCGAACAAATGCGTGCGGAGCGTCTGCGTCACCGCGCTACGTACATCGTTGTTCATGACGGAATGGGCAAGATCCTGGTCCAGCGCCGCACGGACACCAAAGATTTTCTTCCAGGCATGCTGGATGCCACCGCGGGCGGCGTCGTCCAGGCCGATGAAGTTCTGCTGGATTCCGCACGTCGTGAAGCGGAAGAAGAGTTAGGCATTGCCGGCGTGCCGTTTGCCGAGCACGGCCAGTTCTATTTTGAAGACGAACATTGCCGCGTCTGGGGCGGTCTGTTTAGCTGCGTTTCCCACGGGCCTTTTGCCCTGCAGGAAGAGGAAGTTAGCGAAGTTAGCTGGATGACGCCGGAAGAGATCACCGCCCGCTGCGATGAGTTCACGCCGGACTCCTTAAAAGCGCTGGCGCTGTGGATGACCCGCAACGCCAAAAACGAATCCGCTAAGCCGGAAAACAAAGCGGAAAAAGAGGAAGAGGCGGAGTAAGCCTCAACAGCTTTCCCGCAGGCACAGGCTGGACGCGATGGGCTTACGATCGCGCCAGCCTCCGTCATTCAGGCGCTCCAGAAGCGCTTTTCCGGCCTCAATCCCAATCTTACGATGCGGCACCGCCATCGTCGTCAGCGGCGGCTGACAGACGCGGCTGACGTCGCTGTCGCCAAAGCCCACCACCGCTAAATCGTCCGGCACTTTGATGCGCCGACGCTGGCACTCATACAGCGCGCCGCAGGCGAGCTCATCGGATACGCACACCAGTGCGTCCAGCTCCGGCCACGCCAGCAGGAACTCGGGCAGCTGCGCCGCGCCGGTAGAGAAGTTCGGCGGCATGGCGGCATTAATCACCCTGTTCGGCGACATATGGTGGCGCAGCATCGCCTTGTACCAGCCCTGCAAATGCTGCTGAAAAATCCACTGCTCCTGGTTGGCGCACAGCAGGCCGATATTCTGGTAGCCGCGCTGGATCACCATTTCTGTGAGTTCATACATGGCGGCGACATTATCAATCCCGATATTCATATCAATCGGATCGGCACGCATCGCACCCATTTCCATCACCGGAATGGAGGCATTTTTCAGCCAGTGGCGGACCGTGTCGGAGTGCTCAACGCTGAGCAAAATCGCGGCGGCGATATTCGACGCCAGCAGCGTTTCAAGCAGTTTCTCTTCCTGTTCGACTCGATGCTGAGACTCCGCCAGCATGATCTGGTAACCGGCGGGCTGAAGCACCTGCTGAAGCCCGGCAAACATCTCTGAACACCCGGCTTCGGAAAGGTTGGGAACGACCATCGCAATCGTCCACGATGACGCCGATGCCAGTGCGCTGGCGGCCAGGTTGGGCATATATCCCAGCTCCTGCACCGCAGCTTCAATTTTTTCACGCAGTTTATCGGAAACCTGTTCGGGCGTGCGGAGCGCGCGTGAGACGGTCATTGTGCCGACGCCGGCAAGCTGCGCGACATCTGCGAGGGTTACTTTTCCGGTGCTGCGCCGTTTTCGGGTTAAAGACATACATCTTCCTGCTGACAGGACGCGATTGAATTTCATCCTTCATTTTACGTGACTGGCAGTATACGCCTTAAATCCCTTTTTTTGCTGTGATTTCATACCGTGCGGGTAATTTGATAGCGCTATCACACTTCTGCATGTTAGTTTTTGGTAGCGCTATCTTTGTGATCCCGATCGCAGTCATTGGCTGACGGGTTGAATAAAGTTCGACCATGTCAGGCGTTACGCGGGAGTGAAAAATGCTCAAAAAATGGATATATGATACAACCATTACGCTACAGGATAGCGTCGATAACTGGCCGCAGGCGCTGGAGACTTGTGCGAAACCGCTGCTGGAAATGCAGGTTATTTCGCCGGAATACGTTACGGCCATCGTTGCGCAGCACCACACGCTAGGGCCTTACTACGTACTGGCGCCAGGGCTCGCAATGCCGCATGCGCGCCCGGAAGAAGGGGCGAAAGGTCTCGGCCTCTCATTATTAAAGCTGAAGCAGGGCGTTTCGTTTGGCGCCGGTGAGTTTGACCCCGTCGATGTGATTATTATGCTGGCGGCGCCGGACAAACACAGCCATATCGAAACAATCTCCGCGCTCGCAGAACTTTTTTCCAGCGACGAGGATATGGCGAAATTGCATCAGGCAAATACCCTGGAGGAGATAAAAGCCATTATCGACCGCTTCTGATTTAATTATTTCATCCGATTTATCTCAACATTACGCATCAGCGTGATGGGGCGTGCTCTACTCAAAAAAGGGGTTAACAATGAAAATCATGGCTATTTGCGGCTCCGGCCTGGGCAGCAGTTTTATGGTCGAAATGAATATTAAAAAAGTGCTCAAAAAGCTGGAAATAGAGGCCGAGGTTGAACACTCCGATCTCTCCTCCGCCACGCCGGGTGCGGCCGATCTGTTTGTAATGGCGAAAGACATTGCAGCCAGCGCCAGCGTGCCGGAAAGCCAGCTGGTGGTGATCAACAACATCATCGATATCAACGAACTCGAAGCGCAGCTGCGCGCCTGGTTCGAAAGACAATAATCCTGATAAGGCGAGGTGGATATGTTTATCCTTGAAACGCTGAATTTCGTTGTTGATATTTTAAAAGTCCCTTCGGTGCTGGTGGGGTTAATTGCCTTAATTGGTCTGGTTGCGCAGAAAAAAGCGTTTTCAGATGTCGTAAAAGGCACAATTAAAACGATCCTCGGCTTTATTGTGCTGGGCGGCGGCGCCACGGTGCTGGTAGGTTCATTAAATCCCCTTGGCGGCATGTTTGAGCACGCCTTTAATATCCAGGGTATTATTCCAAACAATGAAGCGATTGTATCGATTGCCCTGGAAAAATACGGTGCTTCCACCGCGCTCATTATGGCCTTCGGGATGGTGGCGAATATTATCGTCGCGCGCTTTACCCGCCTGAAGTACATCTTCCTGACCGGACACCACACCTTCTACATGGCGTGCATGATTGGCGTGATCCTGACGGTGGCGGGCTTTGAGGGGGTAGGGCTGGTCTTCACCGGCTCGCTGATCCTCGGCCTGATCATGGCCTTCTTCCCGGCAATTGCGCAGCGCTATATGAAGCGCATCACCGGCAACGATGAGATCGCCTTCGGCCACTTCGGTACGCTGGGCTACGTGCTGTCCGGCTGGATCGGCGGCAAAGTCGGCAAAGGCTCGCGCTCTACCGAAGAGATGAACCTGCCGAAAAACCTCAGCTTCCTGCGCGACAGCTCGATCTCCATCTCCCTCACCATGATGATTATCTATCTGATCATGGCGGTGAGCGCCGGGCGCGAGTATGTGGAAGCGACCTTCAGCGGCGGCCAGAACTACCTGGTGTACGCCATCATCATGGCAATCACCTTTGCGGCGGGCGTTTTCATCATCCTCCAGGGCGTGCGCCTGATTCTGGCGGAAATCGTCCCGGCCTTTACCGGCTTCTCTGAAAAACTGGTCCCCAACGCGCGTCCCGCGCTGGACTGTCCGGTTGTCTATCCCTACGCGCCAAATGCGGTGCTGATTGGTTTCCTGTTCAGCTTCCTGGGCGGGATTGTGGGGCTGGTCATCTGCGGACAGCTTAACTGGGTGCTGATCCTGCCGGGCGTTGTTCCGCACTTCTTCACCGGCGCGACCGCAGGCGTGTTTGGTAACGCCACCGGCGGACGTCGCGGGGCGATGATTGGCGCATTTGCCAACGGCCTGCTGATCACCTTCCTGCCGGTTCTGCTGCTGCCGGTGCTGGGCGCGATTGGCTTTGCCAATACCACCTTCTCGGATGCCGATTTTGGCGCGGTCGGGATTGTGCTGGGCAACCTGGCGCGCTTCCTGTCGCCGCTTGCCATCACCGGGCTGGTTGTTGCGTTGTTCGCGCTGCTGGTGGCCTACAACGTATTCGCTAAAAACAAACCTGCGGGCGGTGACGCGCAGGAAAATACCGGAGCCAAATGATGAATGAGAATGAAATAACCGAACTGGCGCGTCAGATCCGCCTTGAGACGCTGAAATCCCTGACGCAGCTGGGTTTTGGCCACTACGGCGGCAGCATGTCGGTCGTCGAAACGCTGGCGGTGCTGTACGGCGCGGTAATGAAGATTGACCCGGCCGATCCGGACTGGCCTGAGCGGGACTACTTTGTGCTGTCGAAAGGCCATGCGGGCCCGGCGCTCTACAGCACGCTGGCGATTAAAGGCTACTTCCCGATTGAAGAGCTGAGCACGCTGAATCAGAACGGAACGCGTCTTCCCAGCCACCCGGACCGCCTGAAAACCCGCGGCGTGGACGCCACCACCGGTTCGCTTGGGCAGGGGATCTCTATCGCCGGCGGCATGGCGCTGTCGCACAGGCTGGCAGGAAGGCCAAACCGGGTGTTCTGCATCGTTGGCGACGGGGAGCTGAACGAGGGGCAGTGCTGGGAAGCGTTCCAGTTTATTGCCCACCATCGCCTGAATAACCTGACGGTGTTCGTGGACTGGAACAAACAGCAGCTCGACGGCGAGCTGGACGAGATCGTCTGCGCGTTCGACCTGGAAGAGAAGTTCCGCGCCTTTGGCTTTGACGCGGTGACGGTGAAGGGGGACGACATTCCGGCGCTGCTGGAGGTAACGTCGCCGATGCCCAGGGCCGATGCGCGCCCGCGGGTAGTGATCCTCGACAGCATCAAAGGGCAGGGGGTGCCGTACCTGGAACAGCTCGGCAACTCGCACCATCTGCGGTTAACCCCGGAGAGCAAAGCGGCCCTCAACGAGACGATTCGCCAACTGGAGGCTTCACATGATTAAGCTTGCACCGCCACAACAGAAAGATGCCGTTGAGATGCGTAAGGTCTACGCGGGCTTTGTGGCAAAACAGATTGAGGCCGGGAGCGAGATTATTGCCCTCGAAGCGGATCTGATGAGTTCGATGGCGATGGATGGCGTGGCGCGCGATTATCCGCAGCACGTTATCAACTGCGGCATTATGGAGGCTAACGTGATTGGAACGGCGGCGGGGCTGTCGCTTACCGGACGTAAGCCGTTCGTGCACACCTTCACCGCCTTTGCCAGCCGCCGCTGCTTCGACCAGCTGTTTATGTCCCTCGACTACCAGCGCAACAACGTGAAGGTGATTGCCTCGGACGCGGGGGTAACGGCCTGTCACAACGGCGGCACGCATATGTCGTTTGAGGATATGGGCATTGTGCGCGGCCTGGCGCACTCGGTGGTGCTGGAGGTGACCGACGCGGTGATGTTCGAAGACGTGCTGCGCCAGCTGATGGACCTGGAAGGCTTCTACTGGGTGCGCACGATACGCAAGCAGGCGCCGAGCGTGTATGCGCCGGGCTCAACGTTCACCATTGGCAAAGGCAACGTGCTGCGTGAAGGGAGTGACATCACCCTGATAGCCAACGGCATCATGGTGGCGGAGGCGCTGGAGGCAGCGCGCCAGCTAGAGCAGGAGGGCGTAAGCGCGGCGGTTATCGACATGTTTACCCTGAAGCCCATCGACAGGATGCTGGTGAAAAACTATGCCGAGAAAACCGGGCGTATTGTGACCTGCGAAAACCACAGCATCCATAACGGGCTGGGCTCGGCGGTGGCGGAAGTGCTGGTGGAAACCTGCCCGGTGCCGATGCGTCGCGTTGGCGTTAAGGAACGCTATGGCCAGGTGGGGACGCAGGACTTTCTTCAGAAGGAGTATGGCCTGACGGCACACGATATTGTGTCGGCGGCGAGAGAGCTGCTGTAAAAAAAAGGCGACCGTCGGGTCGCCTTTTTAATGCAGTTAAAGCATTACTGCTGCTGTGAAGACTGGATCGCCGTCAGCGCGATGGTGTAGACGATATCGTCAACCAGCGCGCCGCGGGAGAGGTCGTTCACAGGCTTGCGCATGCCCTGCAGCATTGGCCCGATGGAGATCAGGTCTGCTGAACGCTGTACCGCTTTATAGGTGGTGTTACCGGTGTTCAGATCCGGGAAGATGAACACGGTCGCACGGCCTGCAACCGGCGAGTTTGGCGCTTTGGATTTCGCCACGTCAGCCATAACCGCAGCATCGTACTGGAGCGGGCCGTCGATCATCAGATCCGGACGTTTTTCCTGCGCAATGCGGGTTGCTTCACGGACTTTCTCTACGTCGCTACCTGCACCAGAGGTGCCGGTAGAGTAGGAGAGCATTGCCACGCGCGGTTCGATACCGAATGCCGTTGCGGAGTCCGCAGACTGGATTGCTATTTCTGCCAGCTGCTCTGCGGTTGGATCCGGGTTGATCGCGCAGTCGCCGTAAACGTAAACCTGTTCAGGCAGTAGCATGAAGAACACGGAGGAAACCAGAGAGCTGCCCGGTGCCGTTTTAATCAGCTGCAGCGGCGGACGGATGGTGTTCGCGGTGGTGTGTACCGCACCGGAAACCAGGCCGTCAACTTCATCCTGCTCCAGCATCAGCGTACCCAGTACCACGTTGTCTTCCAGCTGCTCGCGCGCAACGGCTTCGGTCATGCCTTTGTTCTTACGCAACTCAACCAGACGGGCAACGTAGCTTTCGCGAACCACTTCTGGATCGACGATTTCGATGCCTGCGCCCAGCTCAACGCCCTGGGACGCCGCAACGCGGTTAATCTCATCCGGGTTACCCAGCAGCACGCAGGTCGCGATGCCGCGCTCTGCACAGATAGCGGCCGCCTTAACGGTGCGTGGTTCGTCGCCTTCTGGCAGAACAACGCGTTTGCCCGCTTTACGCGCCAGCTCGGTCAGCTGGTAACGGAAGGCTGGAGGCGACAGACGGCGGCTGCGCTCGGAGGTCGCGGTCAGGGATTCGATCCAGTCTGCGTTGATATAGCCAGCAACGTATTCCTGAACCTTCTCGATACGCTCGTGGTCATCAACCGGTACTTCCAGGTTGAAGCTCTGCAGGCTCAGGGAGGTCTGCCAGGTGTTGGTGTTCACCATAAACACCGGCAGGCCGGTGGCGAACGCGCGTTCGCACAGCTTGCTTACGCGTGGGTCCATCTCATACGCGCCGGTCAGCAGGATCGCACCGATTTCCACGCCGTTCATCGCGGCCAGGCAGGCTGCAACCAGCACGTCCGGACGGTCTGCGGAGGTCACCAGCAGAGAACCAGCGCGGAAGTGCTCCAGCATGTGTGGTATGCTGCGCGCGCAGAAGGTCACGGACTTCACGCGGCGGGTATTGATGTCGCCTTCGTTGATCACGGTAGCGTTCAGGTGGCGCGCCATATCGATTGCACGGGTAGCAATCAGATCGAAGCTCCACGGCACCGCGCCCAGAACGGGCAGCGGGCTGGAATCCTGAAGTTTAGCCGGGTCAACTTTGATGACTTTCGCTTTAGAAGAGTCGTCGAAGATTTCGGACAGGTCAGGACGCGTACGGCCCTGTTCATCAACCGGTGCGTTCAGTTTGTTAACGATAACGCCGGTGATGCTGGTGTTTTTCGCACCGCCAAAGCTGCTGCGCGTCAGTTCGATACGCTCTTTCAGCTGCTCCGGGGTATCGGTGCCCTGAGACATCACGAAAACGATCTCTGCGTTCAGGGTTTTCGCGATTTCAAAGTTCAGGGACTGGGCAAACTGGTGTTTACGGGTCGGGACCAGGCCTTCAACCAGCACCACTTCAGCGTCCTGCGCGTTAGCGTGATAGTTGGCGATGATCTCTTCCATCAGCACGTCTTTCTGGTTGCTGGAGAGCAGAGACTCAACGTGGCTCATCTTCAGCGGTTCAGCCGCCGGCAGATTGGAATTTTTGCGAACGATGGTGGTGGTCTGGTCTGGCGCATCGCCACCGGCGCGAGGCTGGGCGATTGGCTTAAAGACGCTCAGACGAACGCCTTTGCGTTCCATAGCACGGATCACGCCGAGGCTGACGCTGGTCAGGCCGACGCTGGTTCCGGTAGGGATCAGCATAATTGTACGGGACACGGTTTATCCTCTTTCGTTACCGCCGCGTTGGGCGGGCTACAAAACAGCACCGCCAGCATTGCTGGCGGTGTGGAATCAGGCGGTCAGACGGCACGCGTCTTGCGCGATGACCAGCTCTTCGTTAGTTGGGATAACGATAGCCGGGCGGGTGCCTTCTTTGTTGATGAAGCCAGACTTGCCGAAGCGGGCAGCCAGGTTACGCTCGTGATCAACCTCGAAGCCCAGAACGCCCAGTTTGCCCAGGGACAGTTCGCGAACCATTGCCGCGTTCTCACCGATACCACCGGTGAAGATAACTGCGTCAAGGCGGCCTTCCATCAGCGCGGTGTAAGAACCGATGTACTTCGCCAGACGGTGGCAGTAAACGTCCATTGCACGTTTAGCGTCTGCTTTGGTTTCGTAGTTATCTTCAACGTAACGGCAGTCGCTGGTAACTTCGGTCAGACCCAGCAGGCCAGACTCTTTGGTCAGCATTTTGTTGATGTCGTCAACGCTCATGCCCAGGGTGTCGTGCAGGTGGAAGATGATCGCCGGGTCGATGTCACCGGAACGGGTACCCATCACCAGACCTTCCAGCGGGGTCAGACCCATGGAGGTATCAACACATTTACCGTTGCGGATAGCAGAAACAGAACCACCGTTGCCCAGGTGGCAGGTGATGATGTTCACTTCTTCAACCGGCTTGTTCAGCACTTTTGCGGCTTCCTGAGTCACATAGAAGTGGCTGGTGCCGTGTGCGCCGTAACGACGGACGCCGTGCTCTTTGTACAGGCTGTATGGCAGGGCATAGAGGTAAGACTCTTCCGGCATGGTCTGATGGAACGCGGTATCGAACACGGCCACGTTTTTGTCTTTCAGATTCGGGAAGGATTTCAGTGCTTCAGCGATACCGATCAGGTGAGCCGGGTTATGCAGCGGTGCGAAAGACGCAGAGTCTTTGATGCCCTGGATCACAGAGTCGTCAATCACCACGGAACTGGTGTATTTTTCGCCGCCGTGGACGATACGGTGACCAATTGCAGTCAGCTGAGCAGACAGTTCTGGTTTTTGTGCCAGAATAGTGTTAACGATAAAGTTCAGCGCTTCACTGTGAGCGGCGCCTGCACCTAAAGCCGCTTCTTGTTTGCTGCCGTCCATCTTCCACTTGATACGTGCTTCAGGCAGATGGAAACATTCGGCCAAACCAGAGAGGTACTCGTCACCGTTGAGCGCATCGATGATGGCGAATTTCAGTGAAGAGCTACCGCAGTTCAGAACCAGTACTAACTTACTCGACATGGAAGTACCTATAATTGATACGTGGCTAAAAAAACGTCAATGAGTCTAAAAGCGTAACGCATGCTGACCCAGACATTTATGATTAACATCATGCCAAACGAACATTCTGGCAGGATGGAAGAAATACCTATGATTTTAAGCCATTTTGAACATTTTTCAGACAATGGCATAATATGCGATAATTTGACGAGTTAACGCTTCTCGTCTACGGCCCTATCAGGCTGGCACAGGATACCCGATACGGGGTAGCGATGACAAAATATTTTGAACGTTGTCATAGCCTGTTGTGGTTTTGCACGAAAATTTTAATTTTTATATGTGAAGTTGAGGTACAGCCATGTCGACACCCGAAAACCCGTCCGTTAACTTTTTCAGCCTGTTTCGTCGGGGACAGCATTATGCAAAGACATGGCCGATGGAAAAGCGCCTCGCGCCCATGTTCATTGAAAACCGCACCATTCGCGCCACGCGCTACGCGATCCGCTTTATGCCCCCGATCGCCGTCTTTACCCTGTGCTGGCAAATTGCGCTGGGTGGACAGCTTGGCCCGGCCGTTGCGACAGCACTCTTTGCCTTAAGCCTGCCGATGCAGGGGCTATGGTGGTTAGGTAAACGCTCCATTACGCCGCTTCCGCCTTCTATTTTACACTGGTTTTATGAAGTGCGTGGAAAACTGGAGGAAGCCGGCCAGGCGCTGGCACCGGTGGAAGGCAAGCCGGACTATCAGGCGCTGGCAGATACGCTCAAGCGAGCGTTTAAACAACTTGATAAAACATTCCTCGATGACTTGTGATTGATCATCGAAACGACGACCAAAAGAAGGCACAGTAACACACCGTTACCGTGTCTTTTTTTACAGTGCAATGCGCTACAGGAGTCGAAAGATGGAAATGACCCATGCTCAACGTCTGATTTTGTCTAACCAGTACAAGATGATGACTATGCTTGATCCCGATAACGCTGCGCGCTACAGCCGCCTGCAGACCATCGTCGAACGTGGTTTTGGTTTGCAGATGCGCGAACTGGATCGCGAGTTTGGCGAGCTGAAAGAGGAAACCTGCCGCATCGTTATCGACATCATGGAGATGTACCATGCGCTGCATGTGTCCTGGACCAACCTTAAAGACCAGCAGGCCATTGACGAGCGCCGGGTGACGTTCCTGGGCTTTGATGCGGCGACGGAAGCGCGCTATCTGAGCTATGTGCGCTTTATGGTGAACACCGAAGGACGCTACACCCACTTTGACGCGGGCACGCACGGCTTTAACGCCCAGACCCCAATGTGGGACAAATATCAGCGTATGCTGAGCGCGTGGCATGCCTGCCCGCGCCAGTACCACTTAAGCAGCAACGAAATTCAACAAATCATTAATGCCTGACGGAGGTGCGTGTGCAGTGTAAAGGTTTTCTGTTTGATCTGGACGGTACGCTGGTGGATTCGCTGCCGGTGGTTGAACGCTCGTGGTGCCACTGGGCCGACCGGCACGGCATCGACCATCAGGACGTACTGAATTTCATCCATGGCAAACAGGCCATTACCTCATTGCGGCACTTCCTGGCGGGACGATCTGAGGAAGAGATCCAGGCGGAGTTTACCTATCTTGAGCAGATTGAGGCCACCGATACCGACGGCATTACCGCGCTGCCCGGCGCGCGCGAATTGCTTGAGCACCTGAATGAAGCGCAGATCCCCTGGGCTATCGTCACCTCCGGCTCGGTTCCCGTCGCTCACGCCCGCCACAAGGCGGCAGGTTTACCGACGCCGGACGTGTTCATTACCGCTGAACGCGTGAAGCGCGGCAAGCCGGAACCGGATGCGTTTCTGCTCGGCGCCGAGCTGCTTGGCCTTGCGCCTGCGGAGTGCGTGGTTGTGGAAGATGCGGCGGCTGGCGTGCTGGCCGGGCTGAACGCCGGAAGCCACGTCATCGCCGTTAACGTTCCGGCGGGATCGCCCCGGCTGGATGAGGCAGACTTTGTGCTCAACACGCTGACTGCCATCGACGTCTCGAAGACGCCGGACGGCATTGTAACCGTCTCGCTAAAAATGTAATCCCATGATATAGCCCCACGCTGCTGGGGCTTTTTTATGGCAAAATTGCTTCTCCTCCACTGACAAGGACATGTTGTGAACGGTGAACTGATTTGGGTCCTGAGCCTGCTGTTAATCGCCATCATTCTTTTTGCCACGGGCAAGGTGCGCATGGATGCCATCGCCCTGTTCGTGATTGTCGCCTTCGTGCTGAGCGGTACGCTCTCGCTGCCGGAAGCCTTTTCCGGGTTTAGCGATCCCAACGTTATTTTGATTGCCGCCTTGTTTATCATCGGCGACGGGCTGGTTCGCACCGGCGTGGCGACGATGATGGGCGTGTGGCTGGTCAAGGTAGCGGGCAGCAGCGAAACCAAAATGCTGATTTACCTGATGCTGACGGTGGCCGGGCTGGGCGCGTTTATGAGCTCAACGGGCGTCGTCGCTATCTTTATTCCGGCGGTGCTGAGCGTCTGCATGCGAATGCAGATCTCCCCGTCGCGCCTGATGATGCCGCTAAGCTTTGCCGGACTTATCAGCGGCATGATGACGCTGGTGGCGACGCCGCCGAACCTGGTCGTTAACAGCGAACTGATCCGTGAGGGGCTTGAGGGGTTTAGCTTTTTTAGCGTTACGCCGATCGGGCTGGTCGTGCTGGTGATGGGCATTATCTATATGCTGCTCACCCGTTTTGCCCTGAAAGGGGAGAAGCAGGATAACGCCAGAGAGGGCTGGAAGCGGCGCTCCTTTCGCGATTTGATTAAAGAGTACCGCCTGACCGGTCGCGCCCGGCGTCTGGCCATCCGACCGGGTTCGCCCATGGTGGGGCAGCGGCTGGACGATCTCCGGCTGCGCGAACGCTACGGCGCAAACGTGATCGGCGTGGAGCGCTGGCGTCGCTTTCGTCGGGTGATTGTCAACGTGAACGGGGTATCCGAATTCCGGGCGCGGGATGTCCTGCTGATTGATATGTCCACGGCGGACGTGGACCTGCGTGAATTCTGTAGCGAACAGCTGCTGGAGCCGATGGTGCTGCGCGGCGAATATTTTTCTGACCAGGCGCTGGATGTCGGCATGGCCGAGGTGTCACTCATTCCGGAATCGGAGCTGTTGGGTAAAACGGTGCGCGAAATCGGCTTTCGCACCCGCTATGGCCTGAACGTGGTGGGCCTGAAGCGCGATGGCGTGGCCCTTGAAGGAGCGGTAGTGGATGAGCCACTCCTGCTGGGGGATATCTTCCTGGTAGTCGGCAACTGGAAACTGATTAGCCAGCTCGGGCAGAAAGGCCGCGACTTTGTGGTGCTGAATATGCCGATTGAGGAGAGCGACGCGTCGCCGGCGCACAGCCAGGCACCCCACGCGATATTCTGCCTGGTGCTGATGGTCTCCCTGATGCTGACGGACGAGATACCTAATCCCATAGCGGCGATAATTGCCTGCCTGCTAATGGGCAAATTTCGCTGTATCGATGCCGAAAGCGCTTACAAGGCGATTCACTGGCCGAGCATCATTCTTATTGTCGGGATGATGCCTTTCGCCCTGGCGCTACAGAAAACCGGCGGGGTGGATTTGATCGTTAAAGGCTTAATGGACGCGGGCGGCGGTTATGGTCCCTATCTGATGATGGTCTGCCTGTTTGTCATGTGCGCCACCATCGGACTGTTTATCTCCAACACCGCCACCGCCGTGCTGATGGCACCTATTGCGCTGGCGATGGCGAAATCGATGGGCGTTTCGCCGTATCCGTTTGCGATGATGGTTGCGATGGCGGCGTCCGCGGCGTTTATGACGCCGGTCTCTTCGCCGGTCAATACGCTGGTGCTGGGGCCGGGGAACTATAAATTCAGCGACTTCGTGAAGATTGGCGTGCCGTTCACCGTGCTGGTGATGCTGGTGTGCGTGGTGTTAATTCCGGTCTTATTCCCGTTTTAAGCAGGGGCACGCGCTTCAGGCCGGGCAGGCGATGCCGCCTCCCGGCAAACGTTATAGCGGGGAGTCCTGGCTAATCTCATCCAGCGACAGATGGAAGCTCGGCACAAATACCTGCATAAAGTAGTCCATCTCCTCGCTGCGGCGGGATGCCAGGGTTTTTTCCAGGCGCGTTTTCGCCAGCAGGAACTCGTTATTCCCCGCGGATAGCTCTTCCAGACATTTCAGGTACGCGCACAGCGCATCGGCCTGTTTCACCAGGGACTTTTCTTCTTCCGTATACTGATGTTCGTCGATAAGCGGCTCGAAGATATCACGCAGCTCCTCGGGCACCATTTCAATCAGCTTCTGCTGCGCAATCTTTTCGATGGCCTTATATTCCTGCGCAATCTGCGAGTTGAAATATTTCACCGGCGTCGGCAGATCCCCGGTCAGCACTTCCGAAGCATCGTGATACATCGCCAGCAGGGCGATACGCTCGGCATTCACCTGTCCGTTGAATTTGCGGTTCTTAATGGCGGCCAGCGCGTGAGCGACCATGGCAACCTGCAAACTGTGCTCTGACACGTTTTCCGTGCGCACGTTGCGCATCAGCGGCCAGCGGTTGATGAGCTTCAGGCGGGAGAGGTGGGCAAAAAAATGACTCTGACTCATAGGTTACCTTACGTCTTAACAGCGACAGACTTCATTGTGCGGGGAGGGGAGGGAAGATGCAAATTAGCGGATGCTGAAAGCCGGGCAGGCGAAGCGCCACCCGGCAGGCGGGAAAGTTTACTGATGATACCCGGACAGGAAGCGTCCGAAGCGGCTGATGGCCATTTCGAGATCGTCTTCGCGCGGCAGCGTCACGATACGCACGTGGTCCGGCCACGGCCAGTTAAACGCCGTTCCCTGCACCAGCAGCACTTTTTCCTGTAGCAGGAAGTCGAGCACCATTTTCTGATCGTCGTGAATGTTGAAGCGCTTCGCGTCAATTTTCGGGAACATATACAGCGCGCCGTTTGGCTTGACGCAAGAGACGCCCGGGATATCGTTGATCAGTTCCCACGCGCGGTTGCGCTGTTCATACAGACGGCCGCCAAGCACGATGAACTCGCTGATGCTCTGATAGCCACCGAGCGCCGTCTGGATCGCATGCTGCGCCGGCACGTTGGCGCAAAGACGCATGGATGCCAGCATCTCCAGCCCTTCTATATAGCCCTTCGCATGTTTCTTCGGACCGTTCAGCACCATCCAGCCCTGACGGAAACCGGCCACGCGGTAGGTTTTAGACAGGCCGTTAAAGGTGACGGTCAGCAGGTCGGGGGCCAGCGCGGCGATAGAGTGGTGCTGCGCCGCGTCGTACAGGATCTTGTCGTAAATCTCGTCGGCAAAGATGATCAGGTTGTGCTGGCGGGCGATCTCCACGATCTCCATCAGCAACTCTTTTGAGTAGACGGCGCCCGTCGGGTTATTCGGGTTAATGATGACGATACCGCGGGTGCGTGGCGTAATTTTGGCGCGAATATCATCCAGATCCGGGAACCAGTCAGAGGATTCGTCGCACAGGTAGTGGACCGCCTTACCGCTGGACAGCGACACCGCAGCCGTCCACAGCGGGTAATCCGGCGCGGGAACCAGCATTTCGTCGCCGCTGTTCAGCAGCGCCTGCATCGCCTGGACGATCAGCTCCGAAACGCCGTTGCCAATGTAGATATCTTCCACGGTAACGTCGCGCATACCGCGCGCCTGATAGTGCTGCATGATGGCTTTACGGGCGGAGTAAAGCCCTTTTGAATCGCAGTAACCCTGGGCGGTTGGCAGGTTGCGGATCACATCCACCAGGATCTCATCCGGCGCTTCAAAACCAAATGGCGCGGGGTTACCGATGTTGAGTTTCAGAACCTTATTGCCTTCCTCTTCGAGACGTTTAGCCTCTTTAAGAACCGGGCCACGGATGTCGTAACAGACGTTGTCGAGCTTGCTGGATTTTTCGATAGGGGACATGAACCTTTAACCTTTTCGCTATTGTTGCTACTCCCTGCCGTGGAAGCTAGCACGGAACAATGTACTCCCACCGCGCTTCGTTTTGAAGGGCGCACAGAAGAAGATTTTGTACAACAGGACGGAGCCGTTGCGATCTCTTAAACTGAATGCGGACCGATCGGGTTCCTGAATTTATCGCTATACAGGCAAATGTTAGGATTTTTATGCTGAAAATTTAAAATAAATGTGAATATTATGCTGACGTAAATTAAAAGACGATTGGCGAGGAGGCGTTAGTCGCCGGGCGTGACCTTTCGTAAAACCTGAATGCTAAGATACGCATTGCCTTATTAGCAAAGCCAGGTTAGAAGTTACTCATGTGAAATTAATGTTAAGCGATATTAATGATTGAACTGAATCTAAATTAAACTTTATTTATTATTAACGACGAAAATGCAACTTTCGTTAATTTTAATAAAAAGAGTTTAGCGGCTTATCGGTGGCGGTAAATCTGTAATATTGCAATAAGACTTATAAATATAGTGGATTTGGGTTAAGATGTGTTTCGGGAAAGCGGTTGCGCGATACGCCTGTTACGTATATCGGATTCTGCTTTCTTATATTAATCGATTGTTATTGTTGAAGTTATCTCTGGCTGAATTGGGTGAGTTACATCTTGCTGCGCTGACAACGCTGCGATATAGATAGCAGAAAACCTGTCTTACCCTATATGGAATTTACATCTACCTTCAGACAGCGAAATATCCTGAGCGCAAGAGAATAAAAATAACGTCATGAAACGTGATTTCTGACCGTTGATATACCGCAGTACAATAACTATCTGTCAGGCAGTCTGCCGGGCCGGGACGCGAGGGAAACTCTTCAGAAGGAATTGCTTAACTGTTACACACAGCTTAAACCCGGGCAGCTCCGTACGAGCAACCTGAAAGTGAAAAGATATGATAAATGCAAATCGTCCGATAATGAATCTCGACCTCGATCTGCTGAGAACGTTTGTTGCGGTCGCCGATCTCAACACTTTTGCAGCAGCTGCTGCCGCAGTTTGCCGTACCCAGTCCGCCGTGAGCCAGCAAATGCAGCGGCTGGAACAACTGGTTGGTAAAGAGCTTTTTGCGCGCCATGGGCGTAATAAGCTTTTAACGGAACATGGTATACAGCTTCTGGGTTATGCCAGAAAGATACTGCGCTTTAATGATGAAGCTTGTATGTCTTTAATGTTTAGCAACCTTCAGGGAGTGTTAACATTAGGGGCATCGGATGAATCAGCGGATACCATTTTACCTTTCCTTCTCAATCGTATTAGCTCGGTTTATCCGAAGCTTGCGTTGGACGTTAGCGTTAAACGTAATGCTTTTATCGTTGAGATGCTGAAAGAGAACGAGGTTGACCTGGTGGTCACCACGCATCGGCCCGGTCAGTTTGACTGCCTGACGCTGCGTACCTCTCCCACGCACTGGTACTGTGCGGCGGAGTATGTACTGCAACAGGGTGAGCCAATACCCCTGGTCCTGCTGGACGATCCCAGCCCGTTCCGCGATATGGTGCTGGCCGCGCTTAACGAAGCCAATATTCCCTGGCGTCTGGCGTACGTGGCATCCACGCTTCCCGCCGTGCGGGCCGCGGTGAAGGCTGGACTTGGCGTAACGGCCCGTCCGGTTGAGATGATGAGCCCGGATCTGCGCGTTCTGGGTAAATCCGATGGCCTGCCATCGTTACCGGATACGGAGTACCTGCTTTGCCATAACGCCGCCAGCAACAACGAGCTGGCGAAAGTGGTGTTCGAGGCGATGGAAAACTACCATAATCCGTGGCAATACGCGCATGTTACTCCCGAAGGAGGGGGCAACCCCCTGATCGTGGAAGGGGATTTTGAGTGATCGTTCCCTCAAAATTCTCGTAACAAAATGTAAGTGCAAAAAAGAGCCACTCGCATGATTTTTTCATGGAGTGGTTTTTTTTTGCTAATCATAACCGCGAGCGCAGTGTGGATAAGTGAAATACCCGTTATTTATCAACGCAGCATATGCTTCTGGTTAAGATGTAAACGATGGCCGTTCTAACTTCCCTCAACCCCCGTCGATGTTAAAAAAACAGGAAATATGTTGCTGTTTTTTTGATTGAATTAACAAAAGCGTGTCTCAGATCAAGAAAATACTCCTATTTGGGGGGAGGAATCGTTGGCAAATCCTGTCAAAATAGGAGGGTTATTTTTTTACTTCCAAAACGGACACGATTCAACAAGATGCATTTGACGTAAAGTCACCTGGCCACCAGGGTTAAAGGGCATGTTTTGTTAATGAGAATCGCACGATGTAATTTAATGTGAAGAAACCTTTGTTAAAGTTGACAAAAGGTTATAGAAAGGAGTAAAAAACCCCATCATTTTGCTGTCTATGTCTCATTTCAGACAGTTAGTGTAAGGTTATTTGTTCCTCCCCATGAATCGATGTGATGCCCATCTGCCAGCAAGAGCAGTGTCGTCGGTATCACTTTTGATGAGTAAGCAATGAGTATGTCAACATCCACAGAAGTCATCGCTCATCACTGGGCATTCGCAATCTTTCTTATTGTAGCCATTGGCCTGTGCTGCCTGATGTTAGTCGGCGGCTGGTTCCTGGGCGGTCGCGCCCGCGCAAGGCACAAAAACACACCTTTCGAATCAGGTATTGATTCTGTAGGTACCGCTCGCTTACGCCTGTCTGCCAAGTTCTACCTGGTAGCCATGTTCTTCGTCATCTTCGACGTGGAAGCGCTTTACCTCTTCGCGTGGTCTACCTCGATTCGCGAAAGTGGTTGGGTGGGCTTTGTCGAGGCCGCAATTTTCATTTTAGTGTTACTGGCCGGTCTGGTTTATCTGGTGCGTATTGGCGCGCTGGACTGGACACCTGTGCGTTCACGCCGTGAACACATCAACCCGGAAAACAGTATCTCTAATCGTCAGCAGTAACAGCGAGGCAATAAGATGGATTATACGCTCACCCGCATAGATCCTAACGGTGAGAATGACCGTTACCCCCTGCAAAAACAGGAGATCGTAACCGACCCCCTGGAGCAAGAAGTCAACAAAAGCGTGTACATGGGCAAGCTCGAGCATGCCATGCACGACATGGTCAACTGGGGTCGTAAGAACTCCATCTGGCCATACAACTTTGGCCTTTCTTGCTGCTACGTTGAAATGGTGACGTCATTCACTGCGGTGCATGACGTTGCGCGTTTTGGGGCCGAGGTACTGCGTGCTTCCCCGCGTCAGGCTGACCTGATGGTGGTCGCCGGCACCTGCTTTACCAAGATGGCGCCTGTTATACAGCGTCTGTATGACCAGATGCTGGAGCCAAAATGGGTTATCTCCATGGGGGCATGTGCAAACTCGGGCGGTATGTACGACATTTATTCCGTTGTGCAGGGCGTTGATAAGTTCATTCCGGTGGATGTTTACATTCCTGGCTGCCCGCCGCGTCCGGAAGCCTATATGCAGGCGCTGATGCTGCTCCAGGAGTCCATTGGTAAAGAACGCCGCCCGCTCTCATGGGTTGTTGGCGATCAGGGTGTCTATCGCGCGAACATGCAGTCTGAGCGCGAGCGTAAACGTGGTGAACGTATTGCCGTCACCAACCTGCGTACGCCTGACGAAATTTAATTTGCGCCTGTGGGCCTGGAGAACACCTTCGCATATCACTACTCAAATAGCGCGAAGCCAGGCTTAACAGTCACCACGGACCATTTGCAATGGTGAACAATATGACCGACTTAACCGCGCAAGAAGCCGCCTGGCAGACCCGGGATCATCTCGATGACCCCGTCATTGGCGAACTGCGCAACCGTTTTGGGCCGGATGCCTTTACTGTTCAGGCCACCCGCACCGGGGTACCCGTTGTTTGGGTGAAGCGTGAGCAATTACTGGAAGTGGTCGATTTCCTCAAGAAATTGCCAAAACCTTACGTCATGCTGTTTGACTTACACGGCATGGACGAACGTCTCAGAACGCACCGCCAGGGCCTCCCTGCTGCGGATTTTTCCGTTTTCTACCACCTGATCTCAATAGACCGCAACACGGATATCATGCTCAAGGTGGCATTGTCTGAAAACGACATGCATCTGCCGACGATCACCAAACTTTTCCCGAACGCCAACTGGTACGAGCGTGAAACCTGGGAAATGTTCGGCATGACCTTTGACGGTCACCCCCATCTGACGCGCATCATGATGCCGCAGACCTGGACCGGCCACCCGCTGCGTAAAGACTATCCGGCCCGTGCAACCGAATTCGATCCGTTTGAGCTGACTAAAGCCAAGCAGGATCTGGAAATGGAAGCGCTGACCTTCAAGCCGGAAGACTGGGGCATGAAGCGCGGTACCGAAAACGAGGACTTCATGTTCCTCAACCTCGGTCCAAACCACCCGTCCGCGCACGGTGCGTTCCGTATTATTCTTCAGCTTGACGGCGAAGAGATTGTCGACTGCGTTCCTGACATCGGCTACCACCACCGTGGTGCCGAGAAGATGGGCGAGCGTCAGTCCTGGCACAGCTACATTCCGTATACCGACCGTATCGAGTACCTCGGCGGCTGCGTAAACGAAATGCCGTACGTGCTGGCCGTTGAGAAACTGGCAGGCATTACCGTGCCGGATCGCGTTAACGTGATCCGCGTCATGCTGTCTGAACTGTTCCGTATTAACAGCCACCTGCTGTACATCTCCACGTTCATTCAGGACGTCGGCGCGATGACCCCGGTCTTCTTCGCCTTTACCGATCGTCAGAAAATCTACGATCTGGTGGAAGCGATTACTGGTTTCCGTATGCACCCGGCCTGGTTCCGTATCGGCGGTGTGGCACACGACCTGCCGCGCGGCTGGGACCGCCTGCTGCGTGAGTTCCTCGACTGGATGCCGAAGCGTCTGGCCTCTTACGAGAAAGCCGCGCTGCGTAACTCCATCCTGAAGGGCCGTTCCCAGGGCGTTGCTGCCTACGGCGCGAAAGAGGCGCTGGAGTGGGGGACCACAGGTGCTGGCCTGCGTGCGACCGGTATTGATTTCGACGTGCGTAAAGCCCGTCCTTACTCTGGCTACGAGAGCTTCGACTTTGAAGTCCCGGTTGGCGGCGGCGTTTCCGACTGCTACACCCGCGTGATGCTGAAAGTGGAAGAGCTGCGCCAGAGTCTGCGCATCCTCGAGCAGTGCCTCAACAACATGCCGGAAGGCCCGTTCAAGGCGGATCACCCGCTGACGACGCCGCCGCCGAAAGAGCGCACGCTGCAACATATCGAAACCCTGATCACCCACTTCCTGCAGGTTTCCTGGGGCCCGGTCATGCCGGCACAAGAATCCTTCCAGATGATCGAAGCGACCAAGGGTATTAACAGTTACTACCTGACCAGCGACGGCAGCACCATGAGCTACCGTACCCGCGTGCGTACGCCGAGCTTTGCGCACCTTCAGCAGATCCCGTCTGCCATCCGCGGCAGCCTGGTCTCTGACCTGATTGTGTATCTGGGTAGTATCGATTTTGTTATGTCAGATGTGGACCGCTAATTATGCACGAGAATCAACAACCACAAACCGAGGCTTTTGAGCTGAGTGAAGCAGAGCGTGCCGCCATTGAGCACGAGATGCACCACTACGAAGACCCGCGTGCGGCGTCCATTGAAGCGCTGAAAATCGTACAGAAACAGCGTGGCTGGGTGCCGGATGGGGCGATCTACGAGATCGCAAAAGTGCTGGGTATTCCGGCGAGTGACGTAGAAGGCGTAGCCACGTTCTACAGCCAGATCTTCCGTCAGCCGGTAGGCCGCCATGTGATCCGCTACTGTGACAGCGTCGTCTGCCACATTACCGGCTATCAGGGCATTCAGGCTGCAATTGAGAAGAAGCTCAATATCAAGCCGGGCCAGACCACGTTCGATGGTCGCTTTACTCTGCTGCCAACCTGCTGCCTGGGTAACTGCGACAAGGGGCCGACCATGATGATTGATGAGGACACTCACAGCCATCTGACGCCGGAAGCGATTCCTGACCTGCTGGAGCAGTACAAATGAAAACTGTAATTCGTACTGCTGAGACGCATCCGCTGACCTGGCGTCTGCGCGATGACAAACAGCCGGTATGGCTCGACGAATACCAGAGCAAAAACGGTTATGCCGGGGCGCGTAAAGCCCTCGGCGGCATGGCGCCGGACGAGATCGTCAACGCGGTCAAAGAGTCTGGTCTGAAAGGCCGCGGCGGCGCGGGCTTCTCCACCGGTCTGAAGTGGAGCCTGATGCCAAAAGATGAATCCATGAACATCCGTTACCTGCTGTGTAACGCCGATGAAATGGAGCCGGGCACCTATAAAGACCGTCTGCTGATGGAGCAGCTGCCGCACCTGCTGGTGGAAGGCATGCTAATCTCCGCGTTCGCGCTGAAAGCGTACCGTGGCTACATCTTCCTGCGCGGTGAGTACATCGAAGCGGCAGAAAACCTGCGTCGCGCGATTGCCGAAGCCACCGAAGCCGGCCTGCTGGGTAAAAACATCCTGGGCACCGGGTTTGACTTCGAGCTGTTCGTGCACACCGGCGCAGGGCGCTATATCTGCGGTGAAGAAACCGCGCTGATTAACTCCCTGGAAGGCCGCCGTGCGAACCCGCGCTCCAAGCCGCCGTTCCCGGCAAGCTCCGGCGTGTGGGGTAAACCGACCTGTGTGAACAACGTCGAAACCCTGTGCAACGTTCCGGCGATCCTCGCCAACGGCGTGGAGTGGTATCAGGGCATCTCTTCAAGTAAAGATGCCGGCACCAAGCTGATGGGCTTCTCCGGCCGCGTGAAAAACCCTGGCGTCTGGGAACTGCCGTTTGGCACCACCGCACGCGAAATTCTTGAAGACTACGCGGGCGGCATGCGCGATGGTCTGAAATTCAAAGCCTGGCAGCCGGGTGGGGCAGGGACCGACTTCCTGACCGAAGCCCACCTTGACCTGCCAATGGAATTCGAAAGCATTGGTAAAGCAGGCAGCCGTCTGGGTACGGCGCTGGCGATGGCCGTCGACCACGAGATCGGCATGGTGTCGCTGGTGCGTAACCTGGAAGAGTTCTTCGCCCGCGAGTCCTGCGGCTGGTGTACACCATGCCGTGACGGTCTGCCGTGGAGCGTGAAGATCCTGCGCGCAATCGAACGCGGCGAAGGCCAGCCTGGCGATATCGAGACGCTTGAGCAACTGTGTCGATTCTTAGGCCCAGGCAAAACCTTCTGTGCCCACGCACCGGGTGCCGTCGAGCCGCTGCAGAGCGCGATTAAATATTTCCGCGACGAATTCGAAGCAGGCATCAAGCAGCCGTTCAGCAATACCCATTCAATTAATGGTATTCAGCCGAACCTGCTGAAAGCGCGCTGGTAAAAACAGAATTTTGATTAACGCTCGGTTTCGACCGAGACAACTGGAAGCATGCTAATGGCTACGATTCATGTAGACGGCAAAGAATACGAAGTCAACGGGGCGGACAACCTGCTGGAAGCTTGTCTGTCTCTTGGCCTCGATATTCCGTACTTTTGCTGGCATCCGGCGCTGGGCAGCGTCGGTGCTTGCCGCCAGTGTGCGGTGAAGCAATATCAAAACGCGGAAGACACGCGTGGTCGCCTGGTGATGTCCTGTATGACGCCAGCCGCCGAAGGCACCTTTATTTCGATTGATGACGAAGAAGCCAAACAGTTCCGCGAAAGCGTGGTGGAATGGCTGATGACCAACCACCCGCACGACTGTCCGGTTTGTGAAGAGGGCGGTAACTGCCACCTTCAGGATATGACCGTCATGACCGGTCACAGCTTCCGTCGCTATCGCTTTACCAAGCGTACCCACCGTAACCAGGATCTGGGGCCGTTCATCTCTCACGAAATGAACCGCTGCATCGCCTGCTACCGCTGCGTGCGTTACTACAAAGATTACGCAGACGGTCAGGATCTGGGCGTGTATGGCGCGCATGACAACGTCTACTTTGGTCGTCCGGAAGACGGTACGCTTGAGAGCGAATTCTCCGGTAACCTGGTAGAAATCTGTCCGACCGGCGTATTCACCGATAAAACCCACTCCGAGCGCTACAACCGTAAGTGGGACATGCAGTTTGCACCAAGCATCTGCCAGCAGTGTTCCCTCGGCTGTAACACCAGCCCGGGCGAGCGCTACGGCGAACTGCGTCGTATCGAAAACCGCTACAACGGTACCGTTAACCACTACTTCCTGTGCGACCGCGGTCGTTTCGGCTATGGCTATGTGAACCTGAAGGACCGTCCGCGTCAGCCGGTTCAGCGCCGTGGCGACGACGTCATTACCCTCAACGCCGAGCAGGCGATGCAGGGCGCTGCGGATATTCTGCGCCAGTCGAAGAAAGTGATCGGTATCGGCTCCCCGCGCGCCAGCATCGAAAGCAACTTCGCGCTGCGCGAGCTGGTTGGGGCGGAAAACTTCTATACCGGTATCGCCCAGGGCGAACAGGAGCGCCTCCAGCTGGTGCTGAAGGTGCTGCGTGAAGGCGGTATTCACACTCCTGCGCTGCGCGAAATCGAATCCTACGATGCGGTTCTGGTGCTGGGTGAAGACCTGACTCAGACCGGCGCTCGCGCGGCTCTGGCGGTTCGCCAGGCTGTGAAGGGTAAAGCGCGTGAAATGGCAGCGGCGCAGAAAGTGGCCGACTGGCAGATTGCGGCAATCCTGAACATCGGCCAGCGCGCGAAGCATCCTCTGTTTGTGACTAACGTTGACAATACCCGTCTGGACGACATCGCCGCGTGGACCTACTGCGCGCCGGTTGAAGATCAGGCGCGCCTTGGCTTTGCCATTGCCCACGCGCTGGACGGCAACTCTCCGGCCGTTGAGCTGGATCGCGACCTGCAAAACAAGGTCGACGTGATTGTTCAGGCGCTGGCGGGGGCGAAAAAGCCGCTGATTATCTCCGGGACCAACGCCGGAAGCGCCGAGATCATTCAGGCCGCAGCGAACGTTGCCAAAGCCCTGAAGGGCCGCGGTGCGGACGTCGGTGTGACCATGATTGCCCGTGCCGTGAACAGCATCGGTCTGGGCATGATTGGCGGCGGATCGCTGGAAGAAGCGTTAAGCGAACTGGAATCCGGTGCCGCTGACGCCGTTGTGGTGCTGGAAAACGATCTGCATCGCCATGCGTCTGCCGCACGCGTTGACGCCGCGCTCTCCAAAGCGCCGCTGGTGATGGTGATTGACCATCAGCGCACCGCGATTATGGACAAAGCGCACCTGGTGCTCTCTGCGGCAAGCTTCGCAGAAAGCGACGGTACGGTGATCAACAACGAAGGCCGCGCGCAGCGTTTCTTCCAGGTTTATGACCCGGCGTACTACGACAGCAACACCATCATGCTGGAAAGCTGGCGCTGGCTGCACTCCCTGCACAGCACCGTGCAGAGCCGCGAGGTGGACTGGACGCAGCTCGACCACGTTATCGATGCGGTAGTCGAAAAACTGCCTCAGCTGGCGGGCATTAAAGATGCCGCGCCTGAAGCAAGCTTCCGCATTCGCGGCCAGAAGCTGGCGCGTGAACCGCACCGTTACAGCGGCCGTACCGCAATGCGCGCCAACATCAGCGTGCACGAACCGCGTCAGCCGCAGGATAAAGACACCATGTTCGCCTTCTCCATGGAAGGGAACAACCAGCCGTCCGCGCCGCGTTCGCAAATCCCGTTTGCCTGGGCGCCGGGCTGGAACTCCCCGCAGGCATGGAACAAGTTCCAGGCTGAAGTGGGTGGTTCATTGCGCCACGGCGATCCGGGCGTGCGTCTGATTGAAGCCACCGAAACCGGTCTGGACTTCTTCACCACCGTTCCGGCGAGCTTCCAGGCGCAGGAAGGGCACTGGCGTATTGCGCCGTACTACCACCTGTTTGGTAGCGACGAAATGTCCCAGCGTTCACCGGTATTCCAGCAGCGCATGCCGCAGCCGTACATCAAGCTCAACCCGGCGGATGCCGCTAAGCTTGGCGTTAACGCGGGCGCGAACGTTGCCTTTAGCTACGACGGCCAGACAATCAGCCTGCCGCTGATTATCTCTGAAAGCCTGACAGCAGGGCAGGTTGGTCTGCCGATGGGTATGCCAGGCATCGCGCCGGTACTGGCGGGTGCGCACCTTGATAACCTGCAGGAGGCACAAGCATGAGTTGGTTAACGCCGGATCTTATCGACATCCTGCTGAGCATTCTGAAAGCGGTTGTGATTCTGCTGGTGGTGGTCACCTGCGGTGCGTTCATGAGCTTTGGTGAACGTCGTCTTCTCGGTCTGTTCCAGAACCGTTACGGACCGAACCGCGTGGGCTGGGGTGGTTCACTCCAGCTGGTCGCGGACATGATCAAGATGTTCTTTAAAGAGGACTGGGTTCCGCGCTTCTCGGATCGCGTGATCTTTACTCTGGCACCGATGATCGCCTTCACCTCGCTGCTGCTGGCGTTTGCTATCGTTCCGGTCAGCCCGACATGGGTGGTGGCTGACCTGAACATCGGCATTCTGTTCTTCCTGATGATGGCAGGCCTCGCGGTTTACGCGGTGCTGTTCGCAGGCTGGTCCAGTAACAACAAATACTCGCTGCTGGGTGCGATGCGTGCTTCCGCGCAGACCCTGAGCTACGAGGTGTTCCTGGGGCTCTCCCTGATGGGCGTGGTGGCGCAGGCCGGTTCATTTAACATGACCGACATCGTCAACAACCAGGCCGACATCTGGAACGTTATCCCGCAGTTCTTTGGGTTTATTACCTTTGCTATCGCGGGCGTGGCGGTGTGTCACCGTCACCCGTTTGACCAGCCAGAAGCCGAACAGGAACTGGCCGACGGTTACCACATTGAATATTCCGGCATGAAGTTCGGCCTGTTCTTCGTGGGCGAGTACATCGGTATCGTCACCATTTCCGCGTTGATGGTAACGCTGTTCTTTGGTGGCTGGCATGGCCCGTTCTTACCGCCGTTCATCTGGTTCGCGCTGAAAACCGCGTTCTTCATGATGATGTTCATTTTGATTCGCGCAGCGTTACCGCGTCCGCGTTATGACCAGGTAATGTCCTTCGGCTGGAAAGTGTGCCTGCCGCTGACGCTCGTCAACTTGTTGGTAACGGCGGCTGTCATTCTCTGGCAGCAGCCATAAGGGGCTATAGACCATGACCTTAAAAGAATTATTGGTAGGTTTCGGCACCCAGGTACGCAGTATCTGGATGATCGGCCTGCACGCGTTTGCCAAACGCGAAACCCGGATGTACCCGGAAGAGCCGGTATATCTGCCGCCGCGCTACCGTGGCCGTATCGTGCTGACGCGCGACCCGGACGGTTCCGAGCGCTGCGTTGCCTGTAACCTGTGTGCGGTAGCGTGTCCGGTCGGCTGTATCTCTCTGCAAAAAGCAGAGACGGTAGACGGCCGCTGGTATCCTGAGTTCTTCCGCATCAACTTCTCACGCTGCATCTTCTGCGGCCTGTGCGAAGAAGCGTGCCCAACCACGGCGATTCAGCTGACTCCAGACTTCGAGCTGGGTGAGTACAAGCGTCAGGATCTGGTGTACGAGAAAGAGGATCTGCTGATTTCCGGTCCGGGCAAATACCCGGAATATAACTTCTACCGGATGGCGGGTATGGCAATCGACGGCAAAGATAAGGGCGAAGCAGAGAACGAAGCTAAGCCTATCGACGTCAAGAGCCTGTTACCGTAAGGAGAGGGCAATGGAATTCGCTTTTTATATCTGTGGCCTTATCGCCATCCTGGCTACGCTACGAGTGATTACGCACACCAATCCGGTGCATGCGCTGCTGTATTTAATCATCTCGCTGCTGGCCATTTCCGGGGTGTTCTTCGCGCTGGGCGCGCACTTTGCGGGCGCGCTGGAAATCATCGTCTACGCCGGGGTCATTATGGTGCTGTTCGTGTTCGTGGTGATGATGCTGAACCTGGGCGGCTCTGAGATTGAGCAGGAACGTCAGTGGTTAAAACCGCAGGTGTGGATTGGCCCGGCAATTTTGTCGGCCATTATGCTGGCGGTGATTGTTTACGCCATTCTCGGCGTCAACGACCAGGGCATCGACGGTACGCCGATCGGCGCTAAAGAGGTCGGTATCACGCTCTTTGGCCCATACGTTCTGGCGGTTGAACTGGCTTCAATGCTGCTGCTGGCGGGTCTGGTTGTCGCCTTCCACGTCGGACGTGAAGAGCGTGCTGGCGAGGTGCTGAGCAACCGCACCGACGACCGCGCGAAAAGAAAAACGGAGGAGCGCGCATGATCCCCTTAACACATGGACTGATCCTCGCTGCGATTTTATTCGTTCTGGGCTTAACCGGTCTGGTTATCCGCCGCAATCTGCTGTTTATGCTGATTGGTCTGGAAATCATGATTAACGCTTCCGCGCTGGCCTTTGTGGTCGCCGGTAGCTACTGGGGCCAGACCGATGGTCAGGTGATGTACATTCTCGCCATCAGCCTCGCGGCTGCCGAAGCGAGTATTGGCCTGGCGCTGTTGCTGCAGCTCCATCGTCGCCGCCAGAACCTGAACATCGATTCAGTAAGTGAGTTGCGTGGATGAACATGCTTGCCTTAACCATTATTTTTCCGCTAATTGGCTTCCTGCTGCTGTCGTTCTCGCGCGGCCGCTGGTCTGAAAATCTGTCTGCCACCGTCGGCATGGGCTCTGTTGGCCTGGCTGCGCTGGTAACGGCATACGCGGGCGTCGACTTCTTTAACAACGGGCGTCAGGCCTTCAGCGTGCCGCTGTGGAACTGGATGTCGGTCGGTAACTTCAACATCGGTTTTAACCTGGTGCTGGATGGTCTGTCTCTGACCATGCTCTCCGTGGTCACCGGCGTGGGCTTTCTGATCCACATGTTCGCCTCCTGGTATATGCGCGGTGAAGAGGGGTACTCCCGCTTCTTCGCCTACACCAACCTGTTTATCGCCAGCATGGTGGTTCTGGTCCTGGCCGATAACCTGCTGCTGATGTATCTGGGCTGGGAAGGCGTGGGCCTGTGCTCTTACCTGCTGATCGGCTTCTACTACACCGATCCGAAGAATGGCGCAGCGGCCATGAAAGCGTTCGTCGTGACCCGCGTGGGTGACGTCTTCCTCGCGTTCGCGCTGTTCATTCTTTACAACGAACTGGGCACGCTGAACTTCCGCGAAATGGTGGAACTGGCGCCGGCGCAATTCGAAGCAGGCAATAACATGCTGTGGTGGGCGACGCTGATGCTGCTGGGTGGTGCCGTGGGTAAATCCGCGCAGCTGCCGCTTCAGACATGGCTGGCCGACGCGATGGCGGGTCCAACCCCGGTCTCCGCGCTGATCCACGCCGCAACCATGGTGACCGCCGGTGTTTACCTGATTGCGCGTACCCATGGCCTGTTCCTGATGACGCCTGAAATTCTGCATCTGGTGGGTATCGTTGGTGCGGTGACGCTGGTGCTGGCAGGCTTTGCCGCGCTGGTTCAGACCGACATCAAGCGCGTTCTCGCGTACTCCACCATGAGCCAGATTGGCTACATGTTCCTGGCGCTGGGCGTTCAGGCGTGGGACGCGGCCATTTTCCACCTGATGACGCACGCGTTCTTTAAAGCGCTGCTGTTCCTCTCATCCGGTTCGGTGATCCTGGCCTGCCACCACGAGCAGAATATCTTCAGGATGGGCGGACTGCGTAAGTCCATCCCGCTGGTTTATGTCTGCTTCCTGGTGGGCGGCGCGGCGCTGGCGGCACTGCCGCTGATTACCGCGGGCTTCTTCAGTAAGGACGAAATCCTTGCGGGTGCCATGGCGAATGGTCATATCAATCTGATGGTTGCGGGTCTGGTCGGTGCGTTCATGACCTCCCTGTATACCTTCCGTATGATTTTCATCGTATTCCACGGTAAAGAACAAATTCACGCTCACGCAGGGAAGGGGATTACTCATCACCTGCCGCTGATTGTGCTGCTGGTACTGTCCACCTTCGTTGGCGCGATGATTGTGCCACCGCTGCAGGGCGTACTGCCGGCGACAACCGAGCTTGAGCACGGTCGCGTTCTGACGCTTGAAATTACCTCCGGCGTGGTCGCAATTGCGGGCATCCTGATTGCTGCATGGCTGTGGCTGGGTAAACGCACGCTGGTGACTGCCGTTGCCAACAGTGCGCCAGGCCGTCTGCTGAGCACCTGGTGGTACAACGCGTGGGGCTTCGACTGGCTGTACGACATGATCTTCGTTAAGCCGTTCCTGGGCATTGCGTGGCTGCTGAAGCGCGACCCGCTGAACAGCCTGATGAACATCCCGGCGATCCTCTCTCGCTTCGCAGGTAAAGGCCTGCTGTTCAGCGAGAACGGTTATCTGCGCTGGTATGTGGCGTCCATGAGCATCGGTGCGGTTGTCGTGCTGGCGCTGCTGATGGTGTTGCGTTGATCGTTAAGTGAATTTTATTCGAATTCGTTGAAAATCAGGCCCCTGTTGGGAGCCTTAAAAAGGAATATAAATCGCCATGTTACTACCCTGGCTAATATTAATTCCCTTCATCGGCGGCTTCCTGTGCTGGCAGACTGAACGCTTTGGCGTGAAGATGCCGCGCTGGATCGCGCTGATCACCATGGGATTGACGCTCGCGCTTGGCCTGCAACTCTGGTTGCAGGGTGGCTACTCACTGACCCAGTCTGCGGGGCTTCCGCAGTGGCAGTCTGAGTTCATTTTGCCGTGGATCCCGCGTTTCGGCATCACGATCCACCTGGCCATTGACGGTCTGTCGCTGCTGATGGTGGTGCTGACCGGCCTGCTCGGCGTTCTGGCGGTACTGTGTTCCTGGCGTGAAATCGAAAAATACCAGGGCTTCTTCCACCTGAACCTGATGTGGATCCTGGGCGGCGTTATCGGCGTGTTCCTGGCCATCGACATGTTCCTGTTCTTCTTCTTCTGGGAGATGATGCTGGTGCCGATGTACTTCCTGATCGCGCTGTGGGGCCACAAGGCCTCCGACGGTAAAACGCGTATCACGGCGGCAACCAAGTTCTTCATCTACACCCAGGCGAGCGGTCTGGTGATGCTGATTGCTATCCTGGCGCTGGTGTTCGTGCACTACAACGCGACCGGCGTCTGGACCTTCAACTATGAAGACCTGCTGAAGACGCCAATGTCCCACGGCGTGGAATACCTGCTGATGCTGGGCTTCTTCATCGCCTTCGCGGTGAAAATGCCGGTGGTACCGCTGCACGGCTGGCTGCCGGACGCGCACTCCCAGGCGCCAACGGCGGGTTCCGTTGACCTCGCGGGTATCTTGCTGAAAACCGCGGCCTACGGTCTGCTGCGTTTCTCCCTGCCGCTGTTCCCGAACGCCTCCGCGGAGTTCGCACCGATTGCCATGTGGCTGGGTGTGATCGGTATCTTCTACGGCGCATGGATGGCCTTCACGCAGTACGACATCAAACGTCTGATTGCTTACACCTCCGTTTCCCACATGGGCTTCGTGCTGATTGCTATTTACACCGGCAGCCAGCTGGCGTACCAGGGCGCGGTCATTCAGATGATTGCGCACGGTCTCTCCGCTGCGGGTCTCTTCATCCTGTGCGGTCAGCTGTACGAACGTCTGCATACCCGCGACATGCGTATGATGGGCGGCCTGTGGGGCAAAATGAAGTGGCTGCCAGCGCTTTCCATGTTCTTCGCGGTTGCCACCCTGGGGATGCCGGGTACCGGTAACTTCGTCGGCGAATTTATGATCCTGTTCGGCAGCTTCAAAGTGGTTCCGATGATTACCGTCATCTCCACCTTTGGTCTGGTGTTCGCTTCCGTGTACTCGCTGGCGATGCTGCATCGCGCTTACTTCGGTAAAGCGAAGAGCGAAATTGCTGCAAAAGAACTGCCGGGGATGTCGCTGCGCGAGCTGTTCATCATCCTGCTGCTGGTCGTACTGCTGGTGCTGCTGGGCTTCTATCCGCAGCCGATTCTGGATACCTCGCACTCCGCGATGGGTAATATCCAGCAGTGGTTTGTTAATTCTGCTTCTACTACAAGGCCGTAATTCGCCATGACAATAACTCCACAACAACTGATCGCGCTGCTACCGCTGCTGATCGTCGGATTGACGGTGGTGGTTGTGATGCTCTCCATTGCGTGGCGACGCAATCACTTCCTGAATGCGACCCTGTCCGTTCTGGGTCTGAACGCTGCGTTAGTCTCCCTCTGGTTTGTTGGCCAGGCGGGAGCGATGGACGTCACGCCGCTGATGCGCGTTGACGGCTACGCCATGCTCTACACCGGTCTGGTGCTGCTGGCGAGCCTGGCAACCTGTACCTTTGCGTACCCGTGGCTCGAAGGCTACAACGACAACAAAGAAGAGTTTTACCTGCTGGTACTGATTGCCGCACTGGGCGGCATTCTGCTGGCGAATGCGAACCATCTGGCCGCGCTGTTCCTCGGTATTGAGCTGATCTCTCTGCCGCTGTTCGGCCTGATAGGCTACGCCTTCCGCCAGAAGCGTTCTCTGGAAGCGGCAATCAAGTACACCATTCTGTCCGCTGCCGCGTCGTCGTTCCTGCTGTTCGGTATCGCGCTGCTGTACGCACAGACGGGTAACCTCTCCTTCATGGCGCTCGGCAAGAGCCTCGGAGACGACATGCTGCACGAGCCGCTGCTGCTGGCGGGTCTGGGCATGATGATTGTTGGCCTTGGCTTCAAGCTGTCTCTGGTTCCGTTCCACCTGTGGACGCCAGACGTATACCAGGGCGCACCCGCGCCGGTCTCTACCTTCCTGGCGACGGCGAGCAAAATCGCTATCTTCGGCGTGGTGATGCGTCTGTTCCTGTACGCGCCGGTGGGCGACAGCGAAGCGGTTCGCGTGGTGCTGGGCATTATCGCCTTCGTTTCCATCATCTTCGGTAACCTGATGGCGCTGAGCCAGACCAACATCAAGCGTCTGCTGGGCTACTCCTCTATCTCTCATCTGGGTTACCTGCTGGTGGCGCTGATTGCGCTGCAAAGCGGCGAGATGTCGATGGAAACCGTGGGCGTATATCTGGCCGGCTACCTGTTCAGCAGCCTCGGCGCGTTCGGCGTGGTGAGCCTGATGTCCAGCCCGTACCGTGGTCCGGATGCAGATTCTCTGTTTTCCTACCGTGGTCTGTTCTGGCACTGTCCAATCCTGTCCGCGGTGATGACCGTAATGATGCTCTCGCTGGCGGGTATTCCGATGACGCTGGGCTTTATCGGTAAGTTCTACGTGCTGGCCGTCGGCGTGCAGGCGGGTCTGTGGTGGCTGACTGCGGGCGTCGTTATAGGCTCCGCTATTGGTCTCTACTACTACCTGCGCGTAGCGGTGAGCCTGTACCTGAGCGCGCCTCAGCAGCTTAACCGCGATGCACCGTCCAACTGGCAGTACAGCGCCGGGGGTATCGTGGTGCTGATCTCTGCGCTGCTGGTGCTAATCTTCGGTATCTATCCGCAGCCGCTGATTGATATCGTGCAGCGAGCAATGCCGTTGATGTAAAAGCAAAAAACCCGCCTCGGCGGGTTTTTTTATGGTTTTCGCCCTCTCCCGGTGGGAGAGGGACGGGGTGAGGGCACCAGCCCGCACCAGACTTAAGCCAGCTGCTTCCTGCTAATCAACGGCCCGTCAATTTTCTTCATCGAACGATCCAGCACCTCTTCAATCACCGACGACAGCTCGTTCAGCTCAAACTTTGCCACGTAGCCGTCGGCCTTCACTTTGCGAATATGGTCTTCGTTGGCGTTGCCGGAGAGCGACGAGTGGATCACCACCGGAATATCTTTCAGTACCGGGTCGGTTTTGATTTTGCGCGTCAGCGTGAAGCCGTCCATCTCCGGCATTTCGAGGTCGGTCAGCACCAGGGCAATTTTATCGGTGATCGGCACCCCTTCAGCCTGCGCCTGCGCGGCTAGCTGGGTAATTTTCTCCCATGCGTCTTTGCCGGTGATGTGCAGCTGGGCCGGGATCTCCATCGCCTGCAACCCCTTCTCCAGCATCGAGCGCGCCACCTTCGAGTCTTCCGCAACAATCGCGACAGAGCCCGGCTTGATGTTGAATTTGGTGGTCTTCAGGTTAGTGGCGTGCAGATCGTGGTTGGCCGGGGTGATATCGTAGAGGATCTGCTCCACGTCCAGCACCATCGCCAGATCGTTGGTATCGGTCTTCTCGTCCAGACAGGCGATGCTGGTGATATAGCGCCCGCTGACGGCGGTTTCGGCCGCGTGAACCTGCTTCCAGTCCAGACGCATGATGTTCTCCACCGATTCCACGGCAAACGCCTGCACGCTGCGGGCATATTCGGTGATCAGCAGTATGTTCAGCCCGGTTGCTGGCCTGCAGCCCGCGACGGCGGCAAGATCGATCACCGGGATAACCTGGTCGCGAATATTCACCATCCCCATCAGCGGAGACTTCATCCCCGCGGGTTTGGTGAACGTCGGCATCGGCACAATTTCGCGCAGCTTGAATACGTTGATGCCGAACAGCTCGGATTTGTTTTCGTTCAGAGAGGTGCCAAGACGGAACAGCAACAGTTCAAAACGGTTGGACAGGGTCAGATTCGCCCTGTCATCAATATCTTTCTGGAAATTATCCATTCTACCCTCAAGAGAAATGCTGGCCTTTTAATCGTTATCGGCATCCTGAGGGAAAAGTGAAGGACTAAACGCTGACCTTAGCGAAATCTACCGCCAGCTCACACGCCGGGAAGACCTCCCGACACTCCGCCAGCAGGCTTTGGCAGCCGCGGGCGTCGTAGCGCGAGCTGACGTGAGTGACAATCAGCTTCCCGACGCCTGCTTCACGGGCAAGCCGTGCCGCCTGACGCGTTGAGCTATGGCCCCGGCCGTTGGCCTTTTCCTCCATCGCAGCGTCCAGCGTCGCCTCATGCACCATCACGTCCACGCCTTGCGCAAGCCTCAGCGCTGAAGGGCAGGGGGCGGTGTCGCCGAATATCGCCAGTTTTTTGCCCGGCTGCGGCGGCGCAAGATAATCCTGGCCGTTGATAACGCGGCCGTCTTCCAGCGTGACGGTCTCTCCGTGCTTCAGGCGCTGAAACAGCGGGCCGGGTTTAACGCCATCGGCCTGCAGCGCGGCGGCGTTGAGCGCGCCGGGTTTATCATGCTCTTCCACGCGATAGCCATAGCACTCCACCGGATGGTTAAGCGGGTAGGCGCGCACCTGATAGTCGCCGTCGTCGAAGACCAGACCTTCGCCAATCTCCACCACCTCCAGCGGATAATCGGTCCATGAACCGCTCAGGCGCAGCGTGGTCTCAACAAATTCCTGAATACCCGCCGGCCCGTAAATCGTCAGCGGGTTGGCGTTGCCCGCCATTGAACGGCTGCACAGCAGGCCCGGCAGGCCAAACAGGTGATCGCCATGCAGATGCGTGATAAAGATCTTATCCAGCTTGCCGGGATGATATGAGGTATGCAGCAGCTGATGCTGCGTGCCCTCTCCGCAGTCAAACAGCCACAGCCCGCCGCGGGTAGGATGCTTAAGATCCAGCAGAATTGCCGTCACGTTTCGTGAGCGGGTTGGCACCCCGGCGGACGTACCCAGAAAAATCAGTTCCATAACGCAATCAGCCCTTTGCCGAATGGGAAGGGGTTTAGTATAACGTGATGAACCCCAGGAAGGAGAAACACATGATCCAGTGGCAAGATTTACACCACGGCGAACTGACCGTTCAGTCACTATACGCCCTGCTCAGGCTGCGCTGTGAAGTCTTTATTGTTGAACAAACCTGCCCGTATCAGGATATCGACGGCGACGATCTGGTGGGTGAGAACCGGCATATCCTCGGCTGGCGGGGTGATGACCTGGTGGCGTATGCGAGGATTCTGAAAAGCGAGGACGATTTCGACCCCGTCGTTATTGGCCGGGTTATTGTCAGCGGCAGCGCCCGCGGTGAAAAGCTGGGCTATCAGCTGATGGAAAAAACGCTGGAAGCGTGCAGAAAACGATGGCCTGACAAGGCGTTATACCTTGGCGCCCAGGCGCATCTGCAGCCTTTCTACGCCCATTTCGGTTTTGCCCCGGTGACGGAAATCTATGACGAAGACGGCATCCCGCACGTCGGCATGGCGCGCGAAGCGAAACAGGCGTAATGGCGAGACGTTGTCTATAGTTACCGGACTGGTGTACTAACATGGAGAACATTATGTCATTTCAATCCTGGGATTCCCGAGCAGACGACGACCTGACGCTGCTGAGCGAAACGCTGGAAGAGGTGCTTCGTTCGTCAGGCGATCCTGCCGATCAGAAGTACATTGAGCTTAAAGCGCGTGCCGAACAGGCGCTGCATGATGTGAAAAACCGCGTCAGCAACGCCTCCGACAATTACTACTACCGCGCAAAGCAGGCGGTGTATCGTGCCGATGATTACGTCCATGAAAAACCGTGGCAGGGCATTGGCGTCGGGGCAGCCGTAGGGCTGGTGCTGGGCCTGCTGTTAGCCCGCCGTTAAGCCGCTAAACCCCTCCCTAAACGTGGGTACTGCTATTTATCGTCAGTACCCCGTATAATAGTAGGTTTTAACAGGGAGAGGTTCGCGTGCATTCGATTTTCCTCGCGCTGGAACGCCTGCGCACTCAGCTTGCGCAAGCGTTACCCGCTACGCCCGGCTTACGTCATTTCGACGTTTCATTCCCGTTAAACGATGCCTTCGATCCCCTGGCATGGCTGGGCGCGCAGCGGAGCTATCCTCAGTTCTACTGGCAGCAGCGCAGCGGCGATGAGGAGCTTGCCGCGCTGGGAAGCCTCGTCCACTTTGATTCTCTGGCCTCGGCCTCACGGTTTTTGCATGCCCATGATGCGGCAGATGATACCCGCATCTGCGGCCTGAACGCCTTCAACCCGGCGCAGGGAAACCTGTTTTTGCCGCGCCTGCTCTGGCGACGGTCTGCCGGCGTCGCCACGCTGCGCCTGCAGCTCTGGAGCGAAACGTCCCTGCGTGAAGATGCCCGTCAGGCGCTGAGCGTTATAGACAGCCTGCGCGATGCCGCCCCAATTCGCCCGCTGTCCGTTCAGGTTGCGCAGGAAACGCATCATCCACAAAAGCCGGAGTGGCTGCGGCTGATCCGTCTGGCGACGGATACCATCGCGCTCGGCGATGTCGAAAAAGTGGTGCTGGCGCGAGCGACGGATTTGCAGTGCAGGCAGCCCGTAGACGCGATTGCGCTGATGGCCGCCAGCCGCGCGCTGAACCTCAACTGCTACCATTTTTGTATGGTTTTCGATGCCGGCAACGCGTTTCTCGGTTCGACCCCAGAGCGCCTGTGGCGGCGGCGCGGCACGCTGCTGCGCACCGAAGCGCTGGCAGGCACCGTTGCCAGCCATACCGACGACAGGCAGGCCAGGCATTTAGGCGACTGGCTGATGAACGACGACAAAAATCAGCGTGAAAATATGCTGGTGGTGGAAGATATCTGCCAGCGTCTTCAGCACCATACCCGGACGCTTGAGGTACTGCCCCCGCAGGTGCTGCGTCTGCGCAAGGTACAGCACCTGCGCCGCTGCATCTGGACCGAGCTTAAACAGCCTGACGACGAGCAGTGTCTGCACGCCCTGCAACCGACGGCTGCGGTGGCCGGGCTGCCGCGTCAGGCCGCGCGTGAGTTTATTGAGAAAGTGGAGCCGTTTGATCGGGAGTGGTACGCCGGCTCGGCGGGCTATCTGTCGGTCGAACAAAGTGAATTCTGCGTGGCATTACGCTCCGCCCGCGTCCACGACGACGCGCTGCGCCTTTATGCCGGGGCGGGCATCGTCAGCGGCTCCGATCCGGAGCAGGAGTGGCAGGAGATAGAAAACAAAGCCGCCGGGCTGCGCTCCCTTCTCCTTAGGGATTAATACTGATTCGCGCAATCCCGATTCACATCAAAATTCTGATTTTTTCTATTATTTATACTGTGTCGCATTCTTGATACTGGACAACCTCATGTCAGTAAGTTCTTTTAACCGACGCTGGGCGACGGTGATCCTTGAAGCCCTGACCCGCCATGGCGTCAGGCACGTGTGTATTGCCCCGGGCTCTCGCTCCACGCCGCTCACCCTTGCAGCGGCGGAAAACCGGGCTTTTATTCATCACACCCATTTTGACGAGCGCGGCCTGGGCCATCTGGCACTCGGGCTGGCGAAGGTCAGCAAGGCGCCCGTGGCGGTGATCGTCACGTCCGGTACGGCGGTGGCGAACCTCTACCCGGCGCTGATTGAAGCGGGCTTAACCGGTGAGAAGCTGATTTTACTGACTGCCGATCGCCCCCCTGAACTTATTGACTGCGGCGCTAACCAGGCGATTCGCCAGCCCGGCATCTTTGCTTCGCATCCTTCTCAGACGGTTTCGCTGCCGCGCCCCACTCAGGATATTCCCGCCAGCTGGCTGGTCTCCACCCTTGACCACGCCATGAACGCGCTGCGCAGCGGCGGGCTGCACATCAACTGCCCGTTTGCCGAGCCGCTGTACGGCGAAATGAACGATACCGGCCTCGCCTGGCAGCAGCAGCTCGGAGAGTGGTGGGAGAGCGAAAAGCCGTGGCTGCGCGAGCAAACGCATCTGGAAAGCGCAAAGCAGCGCGACTGGTTCTTCTGGCGTCAGAAGCGCGGCGTGGTGCTTGCCGGGCGGATGAGCGCGGCGGAAGGCAGGCTGGCGGCGGAGTGGGCCCAAACGCTTGGCTGGCCGCTGATAGGTGACGTGCTTTCCCAGACGGGTCAGCCGCTGCCGTGCGCCGATCTCTGGCTGGGGAACGCGAAAGCGGTCACCGAGCTGGCGCAGGCGCAGATTGTCGTCCAGCTGGGATCGAGCCTGACGGGTAAACGCCTGCTTCAGTGGCAGGCCACCTGTACGCCGGAAGAGTACTGGCTGGTGGATCCGCTCGAAGGGCGCCTCGATCCGGCGCACCACCGCGGCCGTCGCCTGGTGAGCGATATCGATACCTGGCTGGCGCTGCATCCGGCGGAAAAACGCAAGCCCTGGGCGGTAGCGATCCCCGAGCTGTCACGCCAGGCGTGGGAGATTACCAAAGCGCAGTGCGAAGCGTTCAGTGAAGCCGGGCTGGCGCACCGTATCCGGAAATATCTTCCCGAGCAGGGGCAGCTTTTTGTCGGTAACAGCCTCGTCGTGCGCCTGATTGACGCCCTCTCGAAGCTGCCCGCTGGTTACCCGGTGTACAGCAACCGGGGGGCGAGCGGCATTGACGGCCTGATCTCCACCTCGGCCGGCGTACAGCGCGCCAGCGCCAAATCCACGCTGGCAATTGTGGGGGACCTCTCCGCGCTCTACGATCTCAACGCGCTGGCGCTGCTGCGTCAGGCGTCGGCACCGTTTGTGCTGATTGTCGTTAACAATAACGGCGGCCAGATTTTCTCGCTGCTGCCGACCCCGCAGAGCGAACGCGAGCGCTTCTATCTGATGCCGCAGAACGTGCAGTTTGAACATGCCGCCGCCATGTTCAGCCTTAAATACCATCGCCCGGAAAGCTGGGACGATCTGGAAACGGCGCTGAGCACCGCCTGGCGACAGCCCGGCGCAACGCTGATTGAGCTGGTGGTCAACGATTCTGAAGGCGCGCAGAAGCTGCAAACTCTGCTGGCGCAGGTGAGCCACCTGTGATCCTCGCAGGCGTCACGCAGCCCGGAAAGCCAGGCTACCCCTGGCTGGTTTTCCTGCACGGTTTTTCCGGCGACCGCCGCGAGTGGCAGGCTGTTGGAGCGTCGCTGAAGGACTATCCCCGGCTCTACCTGGACCTGCCGGGACACGGTGAGTCAGCGGGCGTCGGCGTGACGGGGTTTGCCGGGATGAGCGCGCTGCTTACCCGCACCCTTATTAGTTACAACATACTGAAATACTGGCTGGTGGGGTACTCCCTCGGCGGCCGCATTGCGATGTTTCATGCCTGCCAGCGTCCTGCGGGCCTGAACGGGCTGATTGTGGAAGGCGGGCACCCGGGCCTGCTCCAGGCCGAGGCGCGCGAGGCGCGGCTTGTATCCGACCGCCGCTGGGCGTCACGTTTTCGCGGCGAGCCGCTGGAAAATGTCTTTGCCGACTGGTATCAGCAGCCCGTCTTTGCCTCCCTCACGCAGGCGCAGCGCCGCGCGCTTATCGCCCTGCGCAGCCGGAACAACGGCCTGAAGCTGGCAGAGATGCTGGAAGCCACCTCGCTTGCCGTTCAGCCTGACCTGCGTCCCGCGCTCAGCGCGCGTGATTTTCCTTTTTACTATCTCTATGGCGAACGTGATGAGAAGTTCAACGCCATCGCTGCTGAACTTAACGCCACGCGTCATGCTATCCCTCATGCCGGACACAACGCCCACCGGGAAAACCCGGATGCGGTTGCCGCGAGTCTGGCTCAGATACTGCGTTATCGAACAAAGGACACGCTATGATCTATCCTGATGAAAACATGCTTTACGCGCCGGTTGAATGGCAGGACTGCTCCGAAGGCTACACCGACATTCGTTACCACAAGTCCGCCGACGGCATTGCCAAAATCACCATTAACCGCCCTCAGGTGCGCAACGCGTTTCGTCCGCTGACCGTCAAAGAGATGATCCAGGCGCTGGCGGATGCCCGCTACGACGACAGCATCGGCGTCATCGTCCTGACCGGTGAAGGCGAAAAAGCCTTCTGCTCCGGCGGCGATCAAAAAGTGCGTGGCGACTACGGCGGATACCAGGACGATGCGGGTACGCACCACCTGAACGTGCTGGATTTCCAGCGCCAGATCCGCACCTGCCCGAAACCGGTGGTGGCAATGGTGGCAGGTTATTCCATCGGCGGCGGCCACGTGCTGCACATGATGTGCGACCTGACCATCGCGGCGGAAAACGCCATCTTCGGCCAGACCGGCCCGAAAGTGGGCTCCTTCGACGGCGGCTGGGGCGCATCCTACATGGCGCGCATCGTCGGCCAGAAAAAAGCCCGCGAGATCTGGTTCCTGTGCCGCCAGTACAACGCGCAGGAAGCGCTGGATATGGGGCTGGTCAACACCGTGGTGCCCGTTGCCGATCTTGAGAAAGAGACCGTGCGCTGGTGTCGCGAAATGCTGCAAAACAGCCCAATGGCGCTGCGCTGCCTGAAAGCCGCGCTCAACGCCGACTGTGACGGCCAGGCGGGCCTTCAGGAGCTGGCGGGCAACGCGACCATGCTGTTCTATATGACCGAAGAGGGTCAGGAAGGGCGCAACGCGTTCAACGAAAAACGCCAGCCAGACTTCAGCAAATACAAACGGAACCCGTAATGCGTCGCGCGCAGGTTTACCGCTGGCAGATACCGATGGACGCGGGCGTGGTGCTGCGTGAACGGCGGTTAAAAACCCGTGACGGCTTTTTCGTGCACCTTCGGGAGGGCGAGCGGGAAGGGTGGGGCGAGATAGCCCCGCTTCCGGGCTTTAGCCTGGAAACGCTGGACGAGGCGCAGGCCGCGCTGATGGCCTGGACGCACGACTGGCGCGAGGGAGACGATCCGGCGCTGCCGGACGTTCCTTCCGCCGCGTTCGGCATCAGCTGCGCGCTGGCAGAGCTGGACGGCAGTTTGCCGGAGGCGGCGAACTATCGCGCCGCCCCGCTCTGCACCGGCGATCCGGATGAACTCTTCGCGCTGCTCTCCGCGATGCCGGGCGAGAAGGTGGCGAAAATCAAGGTCGGCCTGTACGAAGCGGTGCGCGACGGGATGGTGGTCAACCTGCTGCTGGAAGCCATCCCCGACCTGCGCCTGCGCCTGGACGCCAACCGCGCCTGGACGCCGCTCAAGGCGCAGCAGTTCGCGAAATACGTTAACCCCGCGTACCGCAGCCGCATTGCGTTTCTCGAGGAGCCGTGCAAAACCCGCGACGATTCCCGCGCCTTTGCCAGGGAAACGGGCATTGCTATCGCCTGGGATGAAAGCCTGCGCGAAGCCGATTTTGCCTTCTTCGCCGAGCCCGGCGTCAGTGCCGTGGTCATCAAGCCGACGCTGACCGGCAGCCTTAATACGGTGCGCGAGCAGGTCGCGGCGGCCCATGCTTCGGGGCTGACGGCGGTAATCAGCTCGTCCATCGAGTCAAGCCTTGGGCTGACGCAGCTGGCGCGCGTTGCCGCCTGGCTAACGCCGCAGACCACTCCTGGCCTCGATACGCTGAACCTGATGCAGGCGCAGCTTATTCGCCGTTGGCCAGACAGCACCCTGCCGTGCCTCGACGCTGGGGCGCTGGAGCCGCTGCAATGACTTTTATCGACTGGCCGTGGCGGCACTGGCGCGCGCGGCATGCCGACAGGCCCGCGCTGCGCTTAGGCGATGTAACGCTCAGCTGGTCTCAGCTGTGCGAGCGTATCGACAGGCTGGCAGCCGGTTTTCAGTCTCAGGGGGTGAGGGACGGTGACGGCGTCATGCTGCTCGCCCACAACCATCCCCGGACCCTGCTGGCCTGGCTTGCGCTGCTGCAGTGCGGCGCACGCATTCTGCCGGTAAACCCTCAGCTTCCGCGTCCCCTGCTGAACGTGCTGCTGCCGCAGATGACGCTGCGCTTTGCGCTGGTGCTCAACGGTGAATATGACGGTCTGCCCGCGCTGGCGGTAAGAGAGGGAGAGGGGCAGGGCGGCGTGACGTGGCGGGCGGAACGTCTGGCCTCGATGACGCTCACCTCCGGCTCCACCGGCCTGCCGAAGGCGGCGGTGCACACCTGCGCTGCCCACCTTGCGAGCGCAAAAGGCGTGCTGTCGCTGATGCCTTACGGCGGTGACGACGACTGGCTGCTGTCCCTGCCGCTGTTTCACGTCTCCGGTCAGGGGATCTTGTGGCGCTGGCTGCAGGGCGGAGGCCGTATTACCGTGCGCGAAAAACAGCCGATGGAGCAGGCGCTACGGGGCTGCACCCACGCCTCGCTGGTGCCGACCCAGCTGTGGCGACTGCTCAATTCACACCATCCCGTCGCGCTGAAGGCCGTGCTGCTCGGCGGAGCGGAAATCCCCGTTGAGCTGACCGAACAGGCGCGCGAGAAGGGGATCCGCACCTTCTGCGGCTACGGCCTGACCGAGTTTGCTTCCACCGTCTGCGCCAAGGCGGCCGACGGCGAGCCCGACGTGGGCAGCGCGCTGCCGGGCAGGGAGGTTCAGGTGGTCAACGGTGAGGTCTGGATCCGGGCAGACAGCATGGCAACGGGCTACTGGCGAGACGGCGCGCTGCTGCCGCTGGTCAACGAGCAGGGCTGGTTTGCCACCCGCGATCGCGGCGAGTGGCGTAACGGCCGTCTGACCATTCTGGGCCGGATGGACAACCTATTCTTCAGCGGCGGAGAAGGGATCCAGCCGGAAGCGCTGGAGCGCGTCATCGTCACGCATCCGCAGGTGAGCCAGGCGTTTATCGTTCCGCTGGATGACGTTGAGTTCGGGCAGCGCCCGGTTGCGGTAGTGGAATGCGAGCCCGGCACGGATATCACGCTGTTACCGGAGTGGGTTAAGGGCAGGCTGGCGCGCTTTGAGCAGCCGGTGCACTGGCTGGCCCTGCCGCCGGAGCTAAAAAATGGCGGGATAAAGATCTCCCGCCAGGCGTTAAAGCAGTGGGTCAATGCCCTGTTGAGGGGATAATCAGCCGATATCCGGCTGCGGTTTGTGGTGGCGTCGGCGCATCCAGCGCAGCACCGGCGGCACGACAATAACCATGATCGCCATCCCCAGCAGGATCTTCGTCACGCTGCTTTCCCACAGAATCGCCATGTTGCCGTTGCTGATGGAGAGGGCGCGGCGCAGGTTCTGCTCCAGCATTTCACCCAGCACGAACCCTAAAATCAGCGGCGACATCGGGAAGTGCATCTTGCGTAAGATGTACCCCAGCACCCCGAGCAGCACCATTAACACCAGGTCGAAGGTGGTACTGTGCACCGCGTATACCCCAACCGCAGAAACGGCGGCGATAGCCGGGACCAGGAACCACAGGGGAATGGTCAGCATTCGGGTAAACAGGCCGATCAGCGGGATGTTCATCACCAGCAGCATCACGTTGGCGATCAGCAGCGCCGCAATCAAGCCCCAGACGATATCGGGCTGCTCGGTAAACATCGCCGGACCGGGAGTGATGTTATAGAGCGTCAGCGCGCCCATCATCACCGCCGTGGTGCCGGAGCCCGGCACGCCGAGCGTCAGCATCGGGATAAACGAGCCGCAGGCCGAGGCGTTATTGGCCGCCTCTGGCGCCGCCACGCCGCGTATATCGCCTTTGCCGAAGCTGTCGCCGTTACCGCTCAGCTTCTTCTCCGTCATGTAGGTAATGGCGCTGGCGATGGTTGCCCCCGCGCCGGGCAGAATGCCGACGAAGAAACCGATTACCGACGAACGCAGGGTGGCACCCACGCACTGCGCCCCCTCTTTGGCGTTAAAGAGCATACGGCCGGTTTTACGCACCAGCGTCTGCCCGCTGCTGGTATGTTCCAGCATCAGCAAGATTTCCGATACGGAGAACAGGCCAATCACGACGACGATAAACTGCACGCCGTCGGACAGGTGAACGCTGTCGAAGGTAAAGCGATAAACCCCGGTGTTGGCATCCACGCCGACGGTGGCTAACCCTAAGCCAATCAGCGCGGATAAAAACGACTTCAGCGGGTTCTGCGCCATCATGCTGCCGAGGCAGGCGATGGCGAACACCATCAGGGCAAAATATTCGGCCGGACCAAAGGCCAGCGACCACTGGGCCAGCGCCGGGGCGAACAGGATGATGCCGCCAATGGCGATCAGGGAGCCACAGAACGAGCTGACGGCGGAAATCGAGAGCGCCACGCCGCCGCGCCCCTGCTGCGCCATCGGATAACCATCCAGCGCGGTCATAATGGCGGCGGCATCGCCGGGCACGTTAAGCAGTATCGACGAAATCCGCCCGCCGTATTCACAGCCGATATATACCGTCGCCAGCAGGATCAGCGCCGATTCGGCGGGCAGATGCAGGGCAAAGGCCAGCGGCAATAAAATCGCCACGCCGTTGATGGGGCCAAGGCCGGGCAGCAGGCCGACAATGGTCCCGACGAAACAGCCGATCAGGGCAATCACCAGGTTTTCCGGGGTCATCGCTACCGCGAACCCCTGAGAGAGATAGATCCAGGTATCCATAGCGTGCTCCGTTAGTTAAACCATGCGCCGAGGGGCAGCGTCACGTCTAGCAGGCGGTCGAAGGCGTACCAGAGTAAAATGCCCAGCACGACCCCGGAGATCCCCGCCGCGGGCAGCGAGGCGTTAAACAGCAGGCCAATCACCATCGTCAGCAGGGCGGTGGCAATCGGGAAGCCGAGCCACTCAAAGCCCCACGCGTACATCAGCAGCACAATCACCATCACCAGCAGACGCTGCAGCGTGCGGCGCGGCGGCCACTCCACGGTATCCGGGTGGCGCAGCAGCAGGGCTACCGAGCAGAGCAGCATCAGGCCGACAATGCCCACAGGGAAGGGGCGTGGCCCCACGGGTTCATAGCTGTATTCGCTGTGGATCTGCCAGGCGACGAACATCCCGCCAACGCAGAGCAACAGCCAGATCCCGGCAAAAATGCGATCGCTCATAGCGCCTCCGGTTATTTCGCCAGGCCAAAGGCTTTCGCCTGCTCGCGGTAATCATTCACCTGTTTTTTCACGTAGTCGTCCAGCTGCTTGCCGTTCAGGTTGAACTCAAACAGCCCGCGCAGATCGCGCTGCTTTTTGAACGACTCGGTTTGCTGGAGTTTTGCGAAGGTATCCACCCACCACTGGTACTCGGCGTCGGTCACCTTTGGCCCGACGAAGAAGCCGCGAATGATCGGCCAGACCAGGTCATAACCCTGCTCTTTGGCGGTTGGGACGTCTGCCAGCTGGCCCGGCAGGCGGTTTTCCGAGAACACCGCCAGCACGCGAATTTTATCCCCGCTCAGGTACGGCACCATTTCGCTGAGATCGCCAGAAACGGCCTGCACGTGGTTGCCCATCAGCGCCGTGACCGGCTCACCGCCGCCCTCAAAGGCCACGTAGCGCATCTTGTGCGGATCCACTTTTGCCTGCTGCGCCAGCAGAGCGGCTTTCATCCAGTCCTGGCTGCCGATAGACGCGCCCGCGCCAATCACCACGCTGTTCGGATCTTTTTCCATGGCGGTCAGCAGATCTTTCAGGGATTTCCACGGGGAGTCGGCGCGAACGGCAATCATGCCGTAATCGGTGCCCACGGTGGCGAGCCAGCGCACGTCGTCCACGTCATAACGGCCAAATTTGCCCTGCGACAGGTTCAGCAGCGAGCCGCCGGAGAAGGCCACCACGGTACCCGCTTCGGCAGGGCGCTGCGCGACAATGGCGTTGTAGGCTACCGCGCCCACGCCGCCGGGCATGTAGGTAACGCGCATCGGTTTTTCGATGGCCTTCGTCTCCAGCAGGCTGACCTGAATCAGCTTGCAGGTCAGGTCGAAACCGCCGCCGGGCTTGGCCGGAGCTATGCATTCGGTGCGGGACGGGGCATCCTGCGCCTGGACGACAGAGGCACTCAACACCAAAACGCTTGCAGCAAGAGCAGAAAGTAATTGTTTTTTCATCGTTTATCCTCACGCCGGAGAACCGGGAGTACGGGTACGGGTGTCTTTTTTCTGATTATGTGAACCACCTTGTAGCGGTTCCGTTGCGCGATTGTTAAAACAATAACCTTTCATTTCCCTTTCACTGCGACACCAACTTTACAGGATGTGATATGCGTCTCTTACTGGCGGAAGATAATCGTGAGCTGGCTCACTGGCTGGAGAAAGCGCTGGTACAGAACGGTTTTGCCGTGGACTGCGTCAACGACGGGCGCGCGGCCGATCACCTTTTGCAGGGGGAAAACTATGCCGTCGCGATCCTGGATATCGGCATGCCCGGCTTCGACGGGCTGGAGGTGGTGCACCGCCTGAGAAAGCGCGGGCAGACGCTTCCCGTGCTGTTTCTTACCGCCCGCAGCAACGTGGCGGACAGGGTGAAAGGCCTGAATGCCGGGGCTGACGACTACCTGCCAAAGCCGTTCGAGCTGGAGGAGCTTGATGCCCGCCTGCGCGCGCTGCTGCGCCGCAGTGAAGGGCGAACCCAGGAGCGTCAGCGCCTGGGGGAGCTGGAATACGATGACGACGGCTTTTTTCTTCTGCGCGATGAGCCCCTCTCGCTCACGCCCCGCGAGCTTTCGTTACTGAAGGTGCTGATGCACCGCCGCACCCGCCCCGTATCCCGACAGCAGCTTTTCGACCAGGTGTTTAGCCTGAACGACGACGTCAGCCCCGAGAGCATCGATCTCTATATTCACCGCCTGCGTAAGAAGCTGGCCGGAAGCGGGGTGCGGATCACCACGCTTCGGGGTCTGGGCTACGTGCTGGAGTGCGGCGATGAGGTGGGTTAAGCCGCAGTCGCTTTACCAGCAACTTCTGCTCTTTCTGGGTTTGCCGCTGCTGCTGTTATGGGGGCTGTCGGCCTTCAACAGCTACGTCAGCGCGCTTCAGGCGGCGACGCAGGCCTATGACCGCACGCTGCTATCCTCGGCGCGTACGGTGTCTGAACGGCTGGAGGTGCACAACGGCAAGCTGCTGGTCAACGTTCCCTGGGTGGTGCTCGACAGCTTTGAGCTGAACATGAACGATCGCCTCTACTACAAGGTGGTTGACCCGGACGGTCGGACGATCTCCGGCTATGACGATCTGCCGAACATGCCTCCCTCCACGTCGCGCACCACGCACTATCCCGCGCTGGCCTGGTTCTATCATACCGAGTATCGCGGTCAGGCGATCCGCGTGGCGAAGCTGCTCCAGCCGGTTAACGAAGACAGCGTGTCCGGAATGGCGGAGATCTACGTTGCCGAAACCCTGCAGTCGCGGCGCTATCTGGCCACCCAGCTTCTCTTTTCATCCTTAGTCTCGCAGGGGCTGCTGGTGCTGCTGACGCTGGTCCTAACCGCCTGGCTGCTGCGCCGCGTGCTGCGCCCGATGCGCCAGCTCTCCTCGCTGATGGTGCGCCGTGAGCCCGGGCTGCTGGCCCCGCTGCCGGAGCTGCTGCCCTGGTCGGAAACGCGGCTGCTGATCGTGGCGTTTAACCGCTATATCGACCGTCTGCGGGGCGTGCTGTCGCGGCAGGAGCGCTTCAGCGCCGATGCCTCCCACCAGCTCAAAACCCCGCTGGCGGTGCTCAAAACTCAGGTTTCGGTTGCCCTGACGCGAAACGATCCGGCCCTGTGGCAGGAGAGCTTGCGGGCGATGAACGTCACGCTGGACAACACCATCGTGCTGACCGAGCGGCTGCTGCAGCTTTCGGCGGTGAAGCGAAAGGAGCAGGGTGAGCGGCAGTTTGGCCCCGTCGATCTGGTGCAGGTGGTGCAAAACTGCTGCTTTTCCCGGCTGGCGCAGGCGCGCAGCAAGGGTATCGATCTCGGGTATGACGGCGTTCAGCAGCCGGTAATGATTGAAGGGGACGACGTGCTGCTGGGCGAGCTGTGCGCGAACCTTCTGGAGAACGCCATCAAATACACCCCGGAGCAGGGCATAGTCACGGTGTTTCTGCGCATCGATAACGACGCCGTTGAGCTCCGCGTGGAGGACAGCGGGCCGGGAATTGCTGAAGATCAGATCGCCCAGGCCATGCTGCCGTTTCATCGACTGGATAACGTGGGGGACGCCGCCGGGTCCGGGATTGGGCTGGCGCTGGCCGGGGACATTGCCCGCCTGCACCGCAGCCATCTTCAGCTCTCGGCCAGTGAACAGCTGGGCGGCCTGAGCGTGAAAATGCGCTTTTTATTGATGACGTAAATGCCGATATTTTCATATCGTTACAAACTAATCGTTCGATGTATGCGGAGTCCATTGATCCCACGGATAGTCAGGTTAAAATCTCGCGGTTTTGGGACATCTGTGAATAAATTGTGCGGGATCACGACAATGAAAAAAGTGGCATTAATGGGCTTAGGCCTGATGGTTGTATCGGCTGCGGCCAACGCTATCTCCTTCAACGGCTCGGCGGGCGAGGACTATACCCACCTGGGCTTTGGTCTTGGCACGGATAGCGCAGGCCTGGCGATGACCGGCGGCTGGACGCATAACGACGACGATGGCGACGCGGCGAGCCTGGGCCTCGGCTTTAACGTTCCGCTTGGTCCATTCCTGGCGACCGTCGGCGGTAAAGGGATCTACACCAACCCGAACGACGGTGACGAAGGCTACGCGGCGGCAGTAGGCGGCGGGCTGCAGTGGAAGATTGGCGACAGCTTTGGCCTGTTCGGCGAGTACTACTACTCCCCGGACTCCCTCTCCAGCGGTATCGAGAGCTACCAGGAAGCCAACGCCGGCGCGCGCTGGACCATCATGCGTCCAATTACCATCGAAGCAGGCTACCGCTATCTGAACCTGGCCGGTAAAGACGGCAACCGCGACAACGCGCTGGCCGACGGCCCGTACGTAGGCGTTAGCGCAGGCTTCTAACCCCTTCGGCGCGGCGTTCCGTCGCGCCAGTTTCTCTCTTCCCCCGCTCTTCGATTGCGCTATAGTGTTTTGACCATTGAAATGGGAGAACACAATGATAAACGTGGAAATGTTATCCACTGGCGACGAAGTGCTGCATGGGCAAATCATTGATACCAATGCCGCCTGGCTCGCCGATCTCTTCTTTGAGCAAGGATTACCGTTAACGCGCCGCAACACGGTGGGCGACAGTCTTGAGTCACTGGTCAACGTTTTGCGCGAGCGCAGCGAGCAGTGCGACGTGCTGATTGTGAACGGCGGGCTGGGTCCCACCAGCGACGATCTTAGCGCGCTGGCCGCCGCCACGGCCAAAGGCGAAGGGCTGGTGCTGCACGAGGCGTGGCTGGCGCAGATGGAGCGCTTTTTCTCCGATCGTGGCCGCGTAATGGCTCCCAGCAACCGCAAACAGGCTGAAATTCCCGCCAGTGCGGAACTGATTGATAACCCGGTCGGCACCGCCTGCGGGTTTGCCGTTCAGCTTAACCGCTGCCTGATGTTCTTCACCCCCGGCGTGCCGTCGGAATTTAAGGTGATGGTCGAGCAGCAGATCCTGCCGCGCCTGCGCGCGCGCTTCACCCTGCCTGAACCGCCGCTGTGCCTGCGCCTGACCACGTTTGGCCGCTCGGAGAGCGATCTGGCCCAGAGCCTCGACGGCCTGAAGCTGCCGCCCGGCGTGTCGATGGGCTATCGCTCCTCCATGCCGATTATCGAACTCAAGCTGACCGGGCCGGCGACGGAAAAAGCCGCCATGCTGGCGCTGTGGCCTGAGGTGCAGCGCGTTGCCGGGGAAAGCCTGATCTTCGAAGGCACGGAAGGGCTGCCGGCGCAGATTGCACGGCATTTGCAGTCTCGCCAGCTGAGCGTGACGCTAAGCGAGCAGTTTACCGGTGGGCTTCTGGCGCTTCAGCTTACCCGCGCGGGTGCGCCGCTGCTGGCCAGCGAAGTGGTGCCGTTCCAGCAGGAGACGCTGGCGCAGACGGCACGCTGGGCGTCCGAGCGCAGGGTGAAGCATTTTGCGGGGCTGGCGCTGTTCGTCGGCGGGCTGGATGACGAATACCTCAACCTTGCCCTGGCGACGCCGGAAGGCACGCACGCCCTGCGCGTGAAGATGAGCATTACCCGCCATAGCCTGGCCGTGCGCCAGGAGGTATGCGCGATGATGGCGCTGAACATGCTGCGCCGCTGGCTGAACGGGAAAGAGGTCGCCAGCGAGCACGGCTGGATCAACGTGGTGGAAACGCTGTTCGTCGAGTAAGCGGTCGCCGGGGCGGTGGCCCCGGCAACGGTTACGCCAGCGCTTTTGCCAGCAGGCTAATGGGATGTTCACAGCGCTTGCTGGTGGACATCTCAATCTGCCATTTACAGGTTTCGCAGTCGGTCACCACGATATCCGCACCGCTCTCTTCAATCTGGCGGAACAGCGGAGCCCCAATCGCCTGTGACGTCTGGTAATTTTCCCGCTTAAAGCCGTAGGTGCCTGCGATGCCGCAGCAGCGGGAATCCAGCACCGTCAGATCCAGCCCCGGGATCAGCCGCAGCAGCTCCAGCGTATAGATTGACCAGCCCATCTTCTCCATATGACACGGGGTGTGATACACCACCTTCAGCGGCAGGTTGCCCAGCGGCAGCGTCTGCCCGCCGTCCAGCCTGCGCCAGAGAAAGCGGGTCGCCAGCTCAATGTGCTCGCGCAGGCAGCTGTTATCCACGTCCAGCAGGTGAGGATATTCATCGCGCAGCGTGAAGGTGCAGGTTGACGACGTCGCCAGCACCGGGATCCCTTTGTCGACGATCGCCTCGCGCAAAGCGGTGACGTTGCTTTTCGCCTGCTTGCGCGCTTTGTCGGTAAAACCGTTGGCAATCAGCGGAACGCCGCAGCACTTCTCCTTGCTCAGCAGCTGTACGCCTGTTCCCATGGCGTTCAGCACCTTCAGCAGGTCTTTTCCCAGCTGCGGATGGTTGTAGTTCACGTAGCAGCCGTGGAAGAAGGCGACCTGGTCGGCAAAATGCGCCTGATCTGCCGCCACGGATTTATACCAGCGGCGGAAGGTGCCGTGAGCGTATTTCGGCAGGCTACGGTGATGGTCGATTTTAAGCGTTGCGTCCAGCAGCCTGCGCACCGGTTTTAGCGCGGTGGCGGCATTGACCACCGGCGCGAAAGGCGTGGAGACGCTGCCCATCAGGTCGGTGTGGCTCAGTATCGCGTCGCGCAGCGTCGGCTTTTGCGTGCTGTAGCGCGCCCGGGCGCGCTGGATGATGTCGCCAATCTTCACGTCCGACGGGCAGGCAACTTCGCAGCGTTTGCAGTTGATGCAGTATTTCAGCGCCTCGTCGTACAGCGCCCCGTCCTTCAGGCGCAGACGTTCTCCGTCGGGGCCGGCCTGTTTCGGGCCGGGATAGCGCGGATCCACGCCGCTCACCGGGCAAACCGTGGTGCAGACCGTGCATTTGATACAGCTTTCAAAACGGGTGTCGTTCATCGTGCAGCCTCCCTGCGCTGGATAATCTGCTCCGCAACGTGCAGCGCGGTAACCGCGCAAACGCCGCCGCCGCAGCCCTGCGCCACGGGATCGTATCCGCCCAGAACCGAGCCGATGGCGTAAAGATTTTCAACCGGTTTCCCGTGCAGCTGCGGACGCAGCCGGTCGTCGACGATGACGCCGAACTGCTGCCATGGCTGCGGGGCGAAGAAATCGCTCTGATACCAGTCCGCGCGGGAGCCGCTTTGCCGGACGTCCAGCCCGAGGATCGCCTCACGCACGCCATCCCGGCTGCTCAGCAGACCGTTGCTGAAAAAGCTGCCGCTGGCCAGCACCGTATAGCGCGCGCGAAGAGGGATATCGTCGTGGTTGCGGGTCCAGACTTCACCTGCCGCGCCCCCGTTCAGGGTGATTTTCTTCACCTCGTCGCCCGCCATCCACACGCCGCCCTGCGCGACAAACTGGCGCTGCAGCTGGGTATGCAGACGAATGCCGGGCACGGAAGGGGGAAGCGTCGGCAGTAAACCGAGCGTGCAGGGCAGGCGCTCCGAGAGCCAGCGCCAGAGCCGGTTGTCGCTTAAGCCAAAACAGGCGGGCATAAACAGGGCGTCGCAGCTCTCGCCGAGCGGCCGAAGCGCCTCGTACAGGCGCGGCCAGTAACGTTCATTATCCAGCAGGCGGGCGATATTCACCGCGCGAAACTCGCTGGGGTTCTCGCGCAGCACGTCGAGTTCGGGAAGGTCAATCTCTGCCGTCTCCACCTGCACCCCCTGCTGCTTAAGGGACGCGGCGGCCAGGTGCGGCTGGAAATCGAGGAAACCGCCGATCCCAACCACCAGCACGCGTGCCGCCGTGATGGGGGCGACGGGCACCTCTTCCGGACTAAGCCAGGCGGCGCGCAGGGTGCCGAGCGGCGTTACGCGCAGATGATTTTGTTCTGCGTCACCCTGCATGCGGGCGCCGCAGGTGGACAGCAGATGTTCTGCTTCACAGGCAAAGCGGGCCATATTCTCTGCGCCCGTCAGGCGGTAGGGGTGCTCGGGCGGCAGATCCGCAAGCGTCAGCGCGCCCAGTAAATCCAGCGAGCCGGAGGAGAAGTGCAGGGCGCTTTGTCCACGGGTCACGATGGCGCAGCGCAGACCCTGCTGCGTCAGCTTAATGCCGCAGAGCAGGCCCGCCAGCCCGCCGCCGACAATCACGGTATCAAATTTCATGATTTGGCTCCTTCTCCAGGCCGCAAAGCCCCTGATAGACCCAGCGGGTAAACTCGCTTTCGCGCAGGGCATCGCCCCAGGCGACGGGCTGAATGCCTTTCCAGCGCTCGTTTAAAAAATCGCTCAGCTGGGCGAGCGACTGGGTAGAGGTGGTCGCGTGAAAACGTTGCAGTAACCCGGCTGCGCGGCAGGCGCAGAGCTCCCCCTGGCAGGTGCCCATCCCCACGCGCGTGCGGCGGCGTAAGTCGAGCAGGTTGTTCACCGTCAGGTTTTCCACCGCATACTGCACCTCGCCTGCGGTTACGGCTTCGCATTCGCACACCAGGCTGCGGCTCAGCCGTCCTTCACCGAGCCAGGCCGGGGTGCGGTCGCCGTGGCGGTAAATCGCCGAACCGCGAAGCGGCGCGGGAAGGGAAATGATGCTGTGCAGCGTTTTTTCTGTCGACTGCTGCGAGCCAGGCAGGGCCCGTTCTGCCGTGACGCACGGCGCGCTGTTCCCGAGCTTGCGGCAGACCGCGTCGGTGGCCCACTGCGCCATCAGGCGGTAGGTCATCAGCTTACCGCCGGTGATGGTGATAAACCCGTCCATGCCGTCGCGCTCGGCGTGATCGAGCAGCACGATGCCGCGGCTGACGTTGCGCCCGCTCGGGTCGTTATCGCTGGCAACCAGCGGGCGCACCCCGGCATAGGCGCGCAGGATGCGGGTCTGCGCCATCGCCGGGGCCAGCTTTTCCCCTTCGCGCAGCAGAATGTCCACCTCTTCAGCAGTGACGCGGTTAACGTCAATGTCGCTGTAGTCGACGTGCGTAGACGTCGTGCCGATGAGCGAAATGGTGTCGCCGGGCACCAGGATGTCGGCGTCGGACGGTTTGCGGCAGCGGTTGATCACATGGTTATTGATGCGGTGATCGAGGATCAGCAGCGAACCCTTTGCCGGGAACATGCGGATGGCTAAATCGGCATATTCTGCGATGCGCTGGCCCCAGATCCCCGCCGCGTTCACCACCACGGCGGCATACAGCTCGCTGTGTTCGTTGTACTGCGTATCCCAAACGCGCACCCCGCGCACGGTATTGCCTTCACGAATAAGCCCGGTGACGCTATGCCCGGTCAGGATACGTGCGCCGTGCTCGCGCGCGTCCAGCATATTCGCGGCGGTCAGGCGGAAGGGGTCAACGGTGCCGTCAGGCACTTTTACCGCGCCGAGTAAGGCCGGGTTGACCGACGGTTCAAGACGGCGCGCCAGCGCAGGATCGATTGCCTCCGCGCGGATGCCTGCCGCCGTGCAGGCGGTAATAAAGGTGTGCTGAAAGGCGAGGTCATCTTCGGGAAGGGTGATAAAGAGCCCGTCGGTGGGCTCAACGCAGTGGCGGGCGATGCGCCTGAGGATCTGGTTCTCCGCGATGCATTCGCGCGCGGATTCCGCATCGGTAACCGCGTAGCGCGCGCCGCTGTGCAGCAGGCCGTGGTTTCGCCCGGTCGCGCCGGTGGCGATATCGTGGCGTTCCAGAAGCGTGACGCTCAGCCCCCGCAGGGCGCAGTCGCGTGCGATGCCGGCACCCGTCGCGCCACCGCCAATGATAATCACATCGCTGTAGCGTGGATCGTGAATTGTCATTGCCTTTCCTCTATGTTCGTTTTTTAGCATTTAGCCACAGTGATAGTGTGGTTTGTTTGATTTCGAACATAAACGCGCGAAATTCGAAAGTGAAACGTGATTTCATGCGCTTTTTTGCGCATTCTGTCATATTTCTGTAACAATCTGTGCGTTGATTCACAGTAACAATCACCGTGATTTCTTAACATCGCCGCCTCTGTAGCCGGGCGCGTTATGTCCGGTCATTTTTTGAAAGGCCACGGAGGCTGTTATGCTCAGTATCTTTAAACCTGCGCCACATCGGGCGCGACTGCCAGAGGCAGAGATAGACCCTCTCTACCGCCGTCTGCGTTGGCAAATCTTCATGGGGATTTTCTTTGGCTATGCGGCGTACTACCTGGTACGTAAAAACTTCGCGCTCGCCATGCCGTACCTGGTGGAGCAGGGCTTCTCGCGCGGCGATCTGGGTTTCGCGCTGTCGGGGATCTCTATCGCCTACGGTTTTTCGAAATTTATTATGGGGTCCGTGTCGGATCGCTCGAATCCGCGTGTGTTCCTGCCCGCCGGCCTGATCCTGGCGGCAGCGGTGATGCTGTTTATGGGCTTTGTGCCGTGGGCGACGTCCAGCATTGCCGTCATGTTCGTGCTGCTGTTCCTCTGCGGCTGGTTCCAGGGGATGGGGTGGCCACCGTGCGGACGCACCATGGTGCACTGGTGGTCGCAGAAGGAGCGCGGCGGCATTGTATCGGTCTGGAACTGCGCGCATAACGTCGGGGGAGGGCTTCCGCCGCTGCTGTTCCTGCTGGGGATGGCCTGGTTCAACGACTGGCACGCCGCGCTTTATATGCCAGCCTTTGGGGCAATCCTGGTCGCGCTTATCGCCTTTGCGCTGATGCGCGATACGCCGCAGTCCTGCGGCCTGCCGCCGATTGAAGAGTACAAAAACGACTATCCGGATGATTACAGCGAGAAGCACGAAGAAGAGCTGACGGCAAAGCAGATCTTCATGAAGTACGTGCTGCCCAACAGGCTGCTGTGGTACATCGCGGTGGCGAACGTCTTTGTTTACCTGCTGCGTTACGGCATTCTCGACTGGTCGCCAACCTACCTGAAAGAGGTGAAGCACTTCGCGCTGGATAAATCGTCCTGGGCCTACTTCCTGTATGAATATGCGGGGATCCCGGGGACGCTGATTTGCGGCTGGATGTCGGACAAGGTGTTTAAAGGCAACCGCGGCGCAACGGGCGTGTTCTTTATGACCCTGGTGACCATCGCGACGGTCGTTTACTGGCTCAACCCGCCGGGCAACCCAGGCGTGGACATGGCCTGCATGATCGTCATCGGCTTCCTGATTTACGGCCCGGTAATGCTGATTGGCCTGCACGCGCTGGAGCTGGCGCCGAAGAAGGCGGCAGGAACGGCGGCAGGCTTTACCGGCCTGTTTGGCTACCTGGGCGGTTCCGTGGCGGCAAGTGCTATCGTCGGCTATACCGTTGACTTCTTCGGCTGGGACGGTGGCTTTATGGTGATGATTGGCGGCAGCGTGCTGGCGGTTCTGCTGCTCATCATTGTGATGATTGGTGAAAAACGTCACCACGCCGAAGTGCAGGCGCGTCGTCAATAAGGAGCATGGGCATGAAATTATCTTACTTAACAACCGGCCTGCTGCTGGCCGGTTTAATGACCGGCTCCGCGCTGGCGACGGATAAAATCGTCATCGCCCACCGCGGCGCCAGCGGCTATCTGCCGGAGCATACGCTGCCGGCGAAAGCGATGGCCTATGCGCAGGGCGCGGATTATCTGGAGCAGGATCTTGTCATGACCAAAGACGACCAGCTGGTCGTCCTGCATGACCACTATCTCGACCGCGTTACGGACGTGGCGGAACGCTTCCCGGACCGCGCCCGCAAAGACGGCCGCTATTACGCCATCGACTTCACGCTGGCGGAGATCCGCTCGCTGAAGTTTACCGAAGGCTTCGAGATTGAGAACGGTAAGAAGGTGCAGGTCTATCCGGGACGCTTCCCGATGGGCAAGTCCGACTTCCGTATTCATACCTTCCAGGAAGAGATTGAGTTTGTTCAGGGGCTGAACCACTCAACCGGGAAAAATATCGGCATCTACCCGGAAATCAAGGCGCCGTGGTTCCACCATCAGGAAGGGAAGGACATTGCCGCGAAAACGCTGGAGGTGCTGAAGCAGTACGGCTACAACAGCAAGCAGGACAAAGTCTATCTCCAGTGTTTTGACGCCGCTGAGCTGAAGCGCATTAAAACCGAGCTGGAGCCGAAGATGGGGATGAACCTCAATCTGGTACAGCTGATTGCTTACACCGACTGGAACGAAACCCAGGAGAAGCAGCCGGACGGGAAGTGGGTGAACTACAGCTACGACTGGATGTTTAAGCCGGGCGCGATGAAGCAGATTGCGCAGTACGCCGACGGTATCGGGCCGGATTACCACATGCTGGTGGCGGAAGGCTCAACGCCGGGCCACGTGAAGCTCACGGCGATGGTGAAGGAGGCGCATGCCAGCAAGATGCAGGTGCATCCGTATACGGTGCGTGCCGACCAGCTGCCGCCGTATGCCACGGACGTGAATCAGCTTTATGAGATATTGTACAACCAGGCAGGCGTGGACGGACTGTTTACGGATTTCCCGGATAAAGCGGTGGAGTTCTTAAAATAGAAAAAGGGCCGCAAGGCCCTTTTTTACATCTCGATCTCAATATCGCCTTTCGCGCGGCAGCAGCAGGGCAAAATTTCCCCTTCACTGATAAAGGCCAGCGGTTCGGTCAGCCAGTCTACCTGACCGGCGACCAGTCGGCAGCGGCAGGAGCCGCAGTAGCCTTCGCGACACTGGTACTCTACCTCCACCTGATGCGCTTCAAGCGCCACCAGCAGAGAAGGGTGCTCTTCCTGGCACAGCACTTCTGTACCCGAAAGGCTCAGCGTTACGCGCGTCATCAGAGCTGGAAGTCGCTCAGATCGTCGGTGTTGACTTCAGAGTCAATCTGACCGACCAGATAGGAGCTCACCTCGACTTCCTGCGGCGCCACCTGCACGTTATCGGACACCAGCCAGGTGTTGATCCACGGAATCGGGTTAGAGCGCGTCTGGAACGGCAGGTCGAGACCAACGGCCTGCATGCGGATGTTGGTGATGTACTCAACGTACTGGCACAGGATGTCTTTATTCAGGCCGATCATGGAGCCGTCGCGGAACAGGTAGTCTGCCCACTCTTTCTCCTGCTGCGCGGCCAGGACGAACAGGTCGTAGCACTCCTGCTTGCACTCTTCAGCAATTTCCGCCATCTCCGGGTCGTCCGTACCGCTGCGCAGCAGGTTCAGCATATGCTGGGTGCCGGTCAGGTGCAGGGCTTCGTCACGGGCGATCAGGCGAATGATTTTGGCGTTGCCTTCCATCAGCTTGCGCTCGGCAAAGGCGAAGGAGCAGGCGAAGCTCACGTAGAAGCGAATTGCTTCCAGCGCGTTGACGCTCATCAGGCACAGGTACAGCTGCTTTTTCAGCGCGCGCAGGTTCACGGTGACGGTTTTACCGTTCACGTTGTGCGTCCCTTCGCCCAGCAGGTGCCAGTAGCTGGTCATCTCAATCAGCTCGTCGTAGTAGTGCGAAATGCCTTCCGCACGTTTCTGGATCTGCTCGTTGGTAACGATATCGTCAAACACCACCGCCGGATCGTTAACGATGTTGCGGATGATGTGGGTGTAAGAGCGGGAGTGGATCGTCTCGGAGAACGCCCAGGTTTCAACCCAGGTTTCCAGCTCAGGAATGGAGATCAGCGGCAGCAGCGCCACGTTCGGGCTACGGCCCTGAATGGAGTCCAGCAGCGTCTGGTACTTCAGGTTGCTGAGGAAGATGTGCTTTTCGTGATCCGGCAGCGCCTGGAAATCGATACGATCGCGGGAAACGTCAACTTCTTCCGGACGCCAGAAGAAGGAGAGTTGCTTTTCAATCAGCTTTTCGAAGATGTCATATTTTTGCTGATCGTAGCGTGCCACGTTGACCGGCTGGCCGAAGAACATCGGCTCTTTGAGCTGGTCGTTTTTCGTCTGTGAAAAGGTGGTATATGCCATTGCGGTGAGTCCTGTGGTGTTATTTCCCCCTCACCCTAACCCTCTCCCCTGAGGGGAGAGGGAAACGTTCGGAGCAATTTTTTCACCCTCGCCCCTGTGGGGAGAGGGCCGGGGTGAGGGGCGTATTATTAGATCTTACATGCGCCGCTTTCGCAGCCATCGTCCTGAATTGACGGCACCAGGTCGTCCTGAGCGTCTTCCGCACCGTCACGGGTGTTGTGATAGTACAGGGTTTTCACGCCAAACTTATAGGCGGTGAGCAGGTCTTTCAGCAGCTGCTGCATCGGAACCTTGCCGGACGGGAAGCGCGTCGGGTCATAGTTGGTATTGGCAGAGATCGACTGGTCGATGAACTTCTGCATGATACCTACCAGCTGCAGGTAGCCGTCGTTGTTTGGCATTTCCCACAGCAGCTCGTAGTTGTTCCCCAGCGTTTCGTAATCCGGCACAACCTGACGCAGCACGCCGTCTTTGGAGGCTTTGATGCTGACGTGGCCGCGCGGCGGCTCAATCCCGTTGGTGGCGTTAGAGATCTGCGAGGAGGTCTCGGACGGCATCAGGGCAGAGAGCGTGGAGTTACGCAGGCCGTGAGTCTTGATGGACTCGCGCAGGCCTTCCCAGTCGAGATGCAGCGGCTCGCTGACGATCGCATCCAGGTCTTTTTTGTAGGTGTCGATCGGCAGAATGCCTTTCGCATAGGTGGTTTCGTTGAACCACGGGCACGCGCCTTGCTCTTTCGCCAGCTCGTTGGAGGCTTTCATCAGGTAATACTGAATCGCTTCGAACGTCTGGTGGGTCAGGTTGTTGGCGCTGCCGTCGGAGTAACGCTTGCCGTTTTTCGCCAGCCAGTAGGCGAAGTTAATCACGCCAATACCCAGGGTACGACGGCCCATTGCGCCGCGTTTTGCCGCCGGGATTGGGTAATCCTGGTAGTCCAGCAGGGCGTCGAGGGCACGAACCGCCAGCACGGCCAGCTCTTCCAGCTCGTTCAGGCTCTTAATCGCACCCAGGTTGAACGCAGAGAGCGTACACAGCGCGATTTCGCCGTTTTCGTCGTTCACGTCTTCCAGCGGTTTGGTCGGCAGGGCGATCTCAAGGCACAGGTTAGACTGGCGCACTGGCGCCACGACCGGGTCGAACGGGCTGTGGGTGTTGCAGTGGTCAACGTTCTGGATGTAGATACGGCCGGTAGAGGCACGTTCCTGCATCATCAGGGAGAACAGGTCTACCGCCTTGACGCGCTGCTTGCGGATGCTGTCGTCTTTTTCGTATTTGGTGTACAGACGCTCGAACTCGTCCTGATCGGCGAAGAACGCGTCGTACAGGCCCGGGACGTCAGACGGGCTGAACAGGGTGATGTCCTCGCCTTTCAGCAGGCGGGTGTACATCAGCTTGTTGATCTGTACGCCGTAGTCCATGTGGCGCACGCGGTTGCCTTCCACGCCGCGGTTGTTTTTCAGAACCAGCAGGCTTTCCACTTCCAGGTGCCACATCGGGTAGAACAGGGTTGCTGCACCGCCGCGCACGCCGCCCTGAGAGCAGGATTTCACTGCGGTCTGGAAGTGCTTGTAGAACGGGATACAGCCGGTGTGGAACGCTTCACCGCCGCGAATCGGGCTGCCCAGCGCGCGGATACGACCGGCGTTGATGCCGATACCGGCGCGCTGGGAAACGTATTTCACAATGGCGCTGGAGGTGGCGTTAATGGAATCCAGGCTGTCACCGCACTCGATCAGCACGCAGGAGCTGAACTGACGGGTAGGGGTACGCACGCCAGACATGATTGGCGTTGGCAGCGAGATCTTAAACGTCGACACCGCATCGTAGAAACGCTTCACGTAGTCCAGACGGGTTTCGCGTGGATAATTAGAGAACAGGCAGGCGGCCACCAGAATATAGAGGAACTGGGCGCTCTCGTAGATTTCGCCCGTCACACGGTTCTGAACCAGGTATTTACCTTCGAGCTGCTTCACCGCCGCGTAGGAGAAGTTCATGTCGCGCCAGTGATCGATAAACCCGTTCATCTGCTCGAACTCTTCTTCCGTATAGTCTTCCAGCAGATGCGTATCGTATTTGCCCAGCTCAACCATTTTTACCACGTGGTCGTAAAGCTTCGGCGGCTCGAACTGGCCGTAGGCTTTTTTACGCAGGTGGAAGATGGCCAGACGTGCAGCGAGGTACTGATAATCCGGCGCGTCGCGGGAGATCAGATCTGCCGCCGCCTTGATGATGGTTTCGTGGATATCAGACGTTTTGATGCCGTCGTAGAACTGAATATGAGAACGCAGTTCAACCTGGGAGATAGATACGTTGTTCAGTCCTTCTGCTGCCCAGTCGAGAACTCGATGGATTTTGTCCAGATTGATGCGCTCGGTAGTACCGTCGCGCTTTGTCACCAGCAGACTCTGATTCATGTGGGTTTTTACCTGTCCGTGAAATAAAAAAAATATCCCCCGCTTATCCACAGATCCGTCTTGTGACTAACTCTGTGGATAAATACTACATATAGGGGTTTTGCGATAAGAAGAACGCTATATGGTGAGTATTCTAGTATCGAATCTTTTCAGCACAAGGGTTGATTTTGAGGTTAAATTGAGGTTGTGAAAGGGTAAAAAAGCCTAAGTCCTCGTACCGTAAGGCCTGGAAGAGATGTCAATATTCCAGAAAAAAAATTCAAAATTTGATCGAGTGCTGATTTCTTCAACGGGAGGTCAGAATTGCGCAACATGAAGTCGCGCAATCTTTATAAGAATAACGAATGACGTTAGGCGTTTTTGGCGGTTGTGTGCAACATATAGTTAACATCAACGCCCGGCGCGAGCTTGAATTTATCCGTCAGCGGATTGTAGTGCAGGCCCGTCATGTGCTGCTCCTTGAGCCACGTCTGGTCAACCCAGCTCAGCAGCTCGGCAGGCTTAATGAATTTCTTCACGTCGTGCGTTCCTTTCGGCACCATGCGCAGGACATACTCTGCACCAACCACGGCCATCAGCCAGGCTTTGCCGTTACGGTTGATGGTGGAGAAGAAGACCTGACCGCCCGGCTTGACCAGTTTCGCACAGGCGCTGACCACCGACTGCGGATCGGGAACGTGCTCCAGCATCTCCATGCAGGTCACGACATCATACTGGTGCGCGTGTTTTGCCGCATGTTCTTCTACGGTCTCCTGTACGTACTCCACCTGCACGCCGGACTCCAGGGCATGAAGACGAGCCACCTGCAGAGGTTCGAAGCCCATGTCCAGACCGGTAACGGTGGCGCCTTCGCGGGCCATGCTTTCCGCCAGGATGCCGCCGCCGCAGCCCACGTCGAGCACTTTCTTACCGAACAGACCGCCGGAACGCTCCGCGATATAGCCCAGACGCAGCGGGTTAATACGATGCAGAGGTTTGAACTCACCTTCGAGATCCCACCAGCGGGACGCCACCGCTTCAAATTTGGCAATCTCTTCGTGGTCAACGTTGTGAGCCACCGGGGATTTTTCGGCATTCATGGGCGCTTTTACTCCTTATTTAGCAAGACAAATGAGTATATCAGGCAATCCCCGTGAATAAAGCGTATAGGTTTACCTGTATCACCGCGGCTGTGTTATAATTTGCGACCTTTGAATCCGGGATACAGTAGAGGGATAGCGGTTAGATGAGCGACCTTGCGAGAGAAATTACACCGGTTAACATCGAGGAAGAGCTGAAAAGCTCCTATCTGGACTATGCGATGTCGGTCATTGTTGGCCGTGCGCTGCCGGACGTCCGCGATGGCCTGAAGCCGGTACACCGTCGCGTACTATACGCCATGAACGTATTGGGCAATGACTGGAATAAAGCCTACAAAAAATCTGCCCGTGTCGTTGGTGACGTAATCGGTAAGTACCATCCCCATGGTGATTCCGCGGTGTACGACACCATTGTCCGTATGGCGCAGCCGTTCTCGCTGCGTTACATGCTGGTAGATGGTCAGGGTAACTTTGGTTCTATCGACGGCGACTCCGCCGCGGCAATGCGTTATACGGAAATCCGTCTGGCGAAGATTGCCCATGAGCTGATGGCCGACCTGGAAAAAGAGACGGTTGATTTCGTTGATAACTACGACGGCACGGAAAAAATTCCTGACGTTATGCCAACGAAGATCCCTAACCTGCTGGTGAACGGTTCGTCCGGTATCGCCGTCGGTATGGCAACCAACATTCCGCCGCACAACATCACGGAAGTGATCAACGGCTGCCTGGCCTATATCGACGATGAAGACATCAGCATTGAAGGGCTGATGGAACACATCCCGGGCCCGGACTTCCCGACGGCGGCAATCATCAACGGTCGTCGTGGTATTGAAGAAGCGTACCGCACCGGTCGCGGCAAGATTTACATCCGTGCCCGCGCCGAAGTGGAAGCGGACGCCAAAACCGGCCGTGAAACCATCATTGTTCACGAGATCCCGTATCAGGTGAACAAAGCGCGTCTGATTGAAAAAATCGCCGAGCTGGTTAAAGAAAAACGTGTTGAAGGTATCAGCGCGCTGCGCGACGAGTCTGATAAAGACGGTATGCGCATCGTGATTGAAATCAAGCGCGACGCGGTGGGTGAAGTTGTGCTGAACAACCTTTACTCCCAGACTCAGCTTCAGGTCTCCTTCGGTATCAACATGGTTGCGCTGCACCATGGTCAGCCGAAAATCATGAACCTGAAAGAGATCCTGAGCGCGTTCGTGCGCCACCGCCGTGAAGTGGTGACGCGCCGTACCATCTTCGAACTGCGCAAAGCGCGTGACCGTGCGCATATCCTTGAAGCACTGGCCGTTGCGCTGGCGAACATCGACCCAATCATCGAGCTGATCCGCCGTGCGCCAACGCCGGCAGAAGCGAAAGCGTCGCTGGTTGCGCGTCCATGGGACCTGGGTAACGTGGCGGCAATGCTGGAACGTGCGGGTGATGACGCCGCGCGTCCCGAGTGGCTGGAACCGGAATTTGGCGTGCGTGACGGGCAGTACTACCTGACCGAGCAGCAGGCCCAGGCGATTCTGGATCTGCGTTTGCAGAAGCTGACCGGCCTTGAGCATGAAAAACTGCTCGACGAGTACAAAGAGCTGCTGGAGCAAATCGCCGAGCTGCTGCATATCCTGGGTAGCGCAGAGCGCCTGATGGAAGTGATCCGCGAAGAGCTGGAGCTGGTGCGCGATCAGTTCGGCGACGAGCGCCGTACCGAAATCACGGCCAACAGCTCTGATATCAACATTGAAGATCTGATTAACCGCGAAGACGTGGTGGTTACCCTGTCTCACCAGGGCTATGTGAAGTATCAGCCGTTGACCGACTACGAAGCACAGCGTCGTGGCGGTAAAGGCAAATCAGCGGCGCGTATTAAAGAAGAAGACTTCATTGACCGTCTGCTGGTGGCGAACACCCACGACACGATCCTCTGCTTCTCAAGCCGTGGTCGTCTGTACTGGATGAAAGTCTATCAGCTGCCGGAAGCGAGCCGTGGCGCGCGTGGTCGTCCAATCGTTAACCTGCTGCCGCTGGAAGCGAACGAACGTATCACCGCCATCCTGCCGGTACGCGAGTACGAAGAGGGCGTGAACGTCTTTATGGCGACCGCCAGCGGTACCGTGAAGAAAACCGCGCTCACCGAGTTCAGCCGTCCGCGCTCTGCCGGTATTATTGCGGTGAACCTGAACGAAGGCGACGAGCTGATCGGTGTCGATCTGACTTCCGGTTCCGATGAAGTGATGCTGTTCTCTGCGGCCGGTAAAGTGGTGCGCTTCAAGGAGAACGCCGTGCGCGCAATGGGTCGTACCGCGACCGGCGTGCGTGGTATCAAGCTGGCGGGTGAAGATGCCGTTGTGTCCCTGATCGTTCCACGTGGCGAAGGCGCAATCCTCACCGTCACCCAGAACGGCTACGGTAAACGCACGGCGGAAAGCGAATATCCGACCAAATCACGCGGCACGCAGGGCGTTATCTCCATCAAAGTGACCGAGCGCAACGGTTCCGTTGTGGGCGCGGTGCAGGTGGACGACGCGGACCAGATCATGATGATCACCGATGCCGGTACGCTGGTGCGTACCCGCGTCTCCGAGATCAGCGTGGTGGGTCGTAATACCCAGGGCGTGATCCTCATCCGTACTGCGGAAGATGAAAACGTTGTGGGTCTGCAACGCGTTGCCGAGCCGGTGGATGACGAAGAGCTCGACTCAATCGACGGAAGCGTCGCGGAAGGTGATGATGAAATCGCACCGGAAGCGGACACCGATGATGAACCAGCAGATGATGCTGACGAGTAACGTCTCCTGACGCGTAAAGGGCCGGTTTCCGGCCCTTTTGTTTTGCGCAAGCAGACAAGTGAACGTTGCGACAAGCCGCGTTTACCGCTACCTTAACCACATTCTTTTTTCCCCGATGGCGGAGCCTCGCCCCTTTGAAATACCTCGTCTCCTTTCGTACCACGCTTAAAGTCTCTCGCTATCTGTTTCGGGCGCTTGCGCTGCTGCTATGGTTGCTGGTGGCGCTGCTCTCGGTGTTCTACATCGTCAACGCGTTAAACCAGAAAGAAGCGGAGATCCGCCAGGAGTTTAACTTAAGTTCAGATCAGGCCCAGCGCTATATCCAGCGCACGTCTGACGTGATGAAAGAGCTTAAGTATATTGCTGAGAATCGGCTGACGGCGGAGAACGGCATCCTGGCCATCCGTGGTCGGGATGAAAAAACGGAAGTCCCTGATTTCGAACCGCTCTTCCCGGACTCCGATTGCTCAGCCATGGGCAAAGCCTGGCGCGGATCGCTGGAATCGCTGTCGTGGTTCATGCGCTACTGGCGCGACAACTTTTCAGCCGCCTATGATCTGAACCGCGTCTACCTGATTGGTAACGAAAACCTGTGCATGGCGGATTTCGGCCTGCGGGATATGCCGATGGAGCGGGAAGACGCGCTGAAAAGCCTGCATGAACGCATTGTGAAATACCGCAACGCACCGCAGGAAGAGCGCGGGAACAACATCTTCTGGATAAGCCAGGGCCCGCGCATGGGCGTCGGCTATTTCTACGCCCTGACCCCGGTTTACCTCGGGAACCGCCTGCAGGCGCTGCTGGGCATTGAGCAAACCATCCGCATGGAAAACTTCTTCACGCCGGGCAGCCTGCCGATGGGCGTGACCATTCTGGATGAAAACGGCCACCCGCTTATCTCGCTTGCCGGGCCTGAAAACCGTCTGAAAGTTGAACCCGGCTGGATGCAGGAGCGCTCATGGTTTGGCTATACCTCCGGTTTCCGCGAGCTGGTGCTGAAGAAAAGCCTGCCGCCATCGTCGCTGAGCATTGTTTACTCGCTGCCTGTCGACAAGGTGCTGGAGCGCATTCGTATCCTGATCCTCAACGCCATCTTGCTGAACATCGCGGTAGGCGTGGCGCTGTTTATGCTGGCGCGCATGTACGAGCGGCGGATTTTCATTCCGGCGGAAGCGGACGCCCAGCGTCTGGAGGAGCACGAGCAGTTTAACCGTAAAATTGTCGCCTCGGCGCCGGTAGGGATCTGTATCCTGCGCACCCAGGACGGCACGAATATCCTCAGTAACGAGCTTGCCCATAACTACCTGAACATGCTGACGCATGAAGACCGACGGCGGTTAACGCAGATCATCTGCGGGCAGCAGGTCAACTTTGTGGATGTCCTGACCAGCACCCACACCAACCTGCAAATCAGCTTCGTCCATTCGCGTTACCGCAATGAAAACGTAGCGATCTGCGTGCTGGTGGACGTCTCCGCGCGCGTGAAGATGGAAGAGTCACTGCAGGACATGGCGCAGGCGGCGGAGCAGGCGAGCCAGTCGAAATCCATGTTCCTTGCCACCGTCAGCCACGAGCTTCGCACGCCGCTGTACGGCATCATCGGTAACCTCGATCTGCTCCAGACCAAAGAGCTGCCGAAAGGGGTCGACAGGCTGGTTACGGCGATGAATAACTCATCCAGCCTGCTGCTGAAAATCATCAGCGACATTCTCGACTTCTCAAAAATTGAATCCGAGCAGCTGAAGATTGAACCGCGCGAGTTCTCCCCGCGCGAGGTGATGAACCATATCAGCGCCAACTATCTGCCGCTGGTCGTGCGTAAACAGCTGGGGCTGTACTGCTTTATCGAGCCGGATGTGCCCCTGACGCTGCACGGCGACCCGATGCGTCTGCAGCAGGTCATCTCTAACCTGCTGAGCAACGCCATCAAGTTCACCGATATCGGCTGTATTGTGCTGCACGTCAGTCGGGCAGGGGATTACCTGACCATACGCGTGCGCGACACGGGCGTCGGCATTCCGGCGAAAGAGGTTGTGCGCCTGTTCGATCCGTTCTTCCAGGTAGGAACGGGCGTCCAGCGTAACTTCCAGGGGACCGGGCTGGGTCTGGCGATATGCGAGAAGCTTATCAGCATGATGGATGGGGACATCTCCGTTGATACCGAGCCAGGCATGGGCAGCCAGTTCACCATCCGTATTCCGCTCTATTCCGCGCACTATCCGGCAAAAACCACGGTCGACGGGCTGAGCGATAAGCGTTGCTGGCTGGTGGTGCACAACGCCTCCTTACAGGATTTCCTGACCTCGATGCTGACCAGCAGCGGCGTGCGGGTATCGCGCTACGAAGGCCAGACGCCGGATGCGGACGACATGCTGATCACCGACGGCGAGCCGGAGCAGGCGTGGGCGGGGCGCGGCGTGGTAACGTTCTGCCGTCGGCATATCGGTATCCCGGTTGAGCGATCACCTGGAGTATGGGTGCACAGCGTGGCGACGCCGCACGAGCTGCTGGGCCTGCTGGCGCGCATTTACAGCGTACAGCTTGAGGACAGCGACGGCGCCACCGCCCTGGCTTCCCCGGATGAACTGGCGTCGGTGAACGACGACATGATGATTCTGGTCGTCGACGATCACCCGATAAACCGTCGTCTGCTCGCCGACCAGCTGGGCTCCCTGGGCTATCAGTGTAAAACGGCCAACGACGGGGTGGACGCCCTGAATGTCCTGAGTAAGAACCATATTGATATCGTGCTCAGCGATGTGAACATGCCAAACATGGACGGCTATCGCCTGACGCAGCGTATCCGCCAGCTGGGCCTGACGTTGCCGGTGGTTGGGGTTACGGCCAACGCGCTGGCGGAAGAGAAGCAGCGCTGTCTGGAGTCGGGAATGGACAGCTGTCTGTCGAAGCCGGTCACGCTGGACGTGCTCAAACAAACGCTGTCTGTCTATGCGGAGCGCGTGAGGAAAACGCGGACGTAAAAAAAGGCCCGCAAGGGCCTTTTTTACTGGTGCTCTCTGCCGGGGAAGAGGGCAGGGTGCGGGCAACAGGCCGCACAACCGTTGGGATCAATCCTTGTCCGTCGCGCTCAGCGTCACGGAGGAGAGGTAGTTCAGCAGGGCGATATCGTTATCCACACCCAGCTTCATCATCGCTGATTTCTTCTGGCTGCTGATGGTTTTGATGCTGCGGTTCAGCTTCTTGGCAATTTCCGTTACCAGGAAACCTTCAGCGAACAGGCGCAGAACTTCACTCTCTTTTGGTGAGAGACGCTTGTCGCCATAGCCGCCCGCGCTGATTTTTTCGAGCAGACGTGAGACGCTCTCAGGCGTGAATTTCTTTCCTTTCTGCAGCGCCGCAAGGGCTTTTGGCAGATCGGTAGGCGCGCCTTGCTTCAGCACAATCCCTTCGATATCGAGATCAAGAACGGCGCTCAGGATCGCCGGGTTATTGTTCATGGTCAGAACAATGATCGAAATGTCCGGGAAGTGACGTTTAATGTATTTGATAAGCGTGATCCCATCACCGTACTTATCTCCCGGCATAGAGAGATCGGTAATGAGCACGTGCGCATCAAGTTTAGGCAGGTTGTTGATGAGAGCTGTGGAGTCTTCAAATTCACCGACTACATTCACCCACTCGATCTGTTCAAGTGATTTGCGAATACCGAACAGTACAATCGGATGGTCATCGGCAATAATTACGTTCATATTGTTCATGTATAAGGCTACCTTGCTACAGCAAGCTCTTGACGTAAGCGTCAATGTCGCTGATGTATTTTTCAATGCCAGAGGCATCTTTCTCACGAATTAGATGTTCCAGCGTTTCACATAACTGCTTGCCGGGAACCAGATTTAGCATGGCAAACACCCCTTTAAGCCGGTGTGCTGTCTGTGCCAGCGCTGCAAAATCCTGCGCAGCGGACTCAGTATACAACCGCTTAACATCATCTGGTACTGTATCAACGAAGAGCGAATAATATCCGCTGGCATGGAGTTCGGCATTTTCATCGCCGCCTAACGGTGACTCCAGGATCTCTTCCTGCGCCAGATGCTCTTCAATCAGTTGTAATACAGCTTCCTGCATCGCATTGCTCATATTAAAGTTGACGCGCAGCTGGCCAGGGCCGATTTTTCGCACGCCTGGCTCATCATCGCTTAAAAGCAAGCCGGAGGCAGTAAGATTAGACGGATTATCAGTTAAAAATAGATCAAATTCTTGACTCGCGAGCCTTTCGTCCGGGGTGATGCAGGACGCGCCCCAGTTTTCCAGCTGACGAACCACGATATTACGGATCTCATTAGAGGTCACATCTACCATGACCACCACGTCATCCAGCAGACGCTCTTCATCTTCTTCCTGCGGATTTGCCGCCATTTTAACGTGTAAAGAGTAGCGGGTGCCGAGGGATTCGCGCGCCTTAATATTCAGGTGGCCGCCTAGCTTGCGCGCCAGCTGATCGCAGAGCCAGAAGGTGAGGGTGTTAGCCTTACCATAGTGGTCGCGCTGGGTATCGTTCAGGAACGGGAAGTGCAGATTATCAATTTCACTTACGGTCACGCCTTCGCCCGTATCCAGAATACGGAAGGTCAGACGATCGTCGCTGGATTCATCGGTGCTGACTTCAAGCGTGATCTTGCCGATCTGCGTGGTGGTTACGGCATACTGGATCAGCATCACCAGGATCCGGCGCAGGGCATCGCGATCGCCGTGACGCTCGTCGTTCGCCGGTAAACGGTTGTTGATCAACAGCTGGAGACCTTTGCGCTTAATGACCGGCAGCACTTCAGGAACGACTTCATCAATCAGATCCTGGATAGAGAAGAGCGTCGGGGTGCCTTTCCAGATGTCATTCTCCAGCATATTTGCAAGCTGGATCTCATCTACCAGACGGACCAGCGAGTCGGCCTGGTTGCTGAGCTGGCGGCTCTCCGGCGTGCTTAGCTCGGCGATCTGCGTGGCGAGCGACTTCAGCGGCTGCTTAAAGGCATCGCCAATATTTTGCATAAACGCGGCGCGGCCGTGCTGGTTTTTCTCGTACAGCCTTTGTGCCTGCTTGAGTTTTTTATTCACCAGCACTTCACGGTCCTGGTCGCGGATAATGAAGATTTGCGTGCGTGAAGCGACCTGGCTGCGGAACTGACGGATTTCATACAGCTCGTTATTAATGGTGGCCTGAATAACGCCCTGATGCTGGTCCGCCATCGCGGTAATGTTTTGCAGATTAAGATGCGGCAGAAGGTGATCGGCAATTTTATTGCTCATCACCGTGCGGTTCGCCTCCTGATCGTGCACTAACACCCCGAGCGGCAGCACGGAAATAATCTCTTCGTTAAGGGCACGCAGCACGCGCAGCTCGTTGCTGGTTCCGGCTGACACCGAGGTGGAGTCGCTCTGGCGCCCTGACTGGAAGCGGAAGGTGCTGTAGCCAAACAGCGCCAGCGCCAGCAGACCGATATTCAGCAGCAGCGGCAGCAGGATATTTTGCAGGGTATCCAGCATCAGGGTGCCAAAAGGCACCTGCCAGACAAGACGCATACCGGTTGAGTTCAGCGAGGACGCAATCTCAATCTTTGAGCCATTAAAGGAGATGGCCACGCTGTCCGCGCCTTCTTTGTCCGACGGTGTACGCATGTTCTGGGAGCTGTTGTCAGGCTCCAGGCGGAAGCTGTCCAGCGGCATATCCGGCGGGATCAGGTCATTTATAGGCAGGTCGAAAGCAACCACGGTCGCCAGATGGCCCGGCTGGTTAAAGGTGGTGCGCAGCGTAAAGTAATGCCCATTCTGCCAGGCAAGGCGGCGCAGCGAGGAGAAACTTTCGCGCTCGTCCAGCGCGTTGGCCTGCTGCAACATTTCTGCCCGACGGGAATCCACAATGCTGCCGACGGTCGTCTCTTTAAAGCCTGACGAGAGATCCTTAAGCGGCAGGGTCGAGATCAGGATCATGCTGTTGTCCTGACCGTTCAGGTAATACATAGACCACGGCACCGTTTCGGCACCCCACAGGGTGTCGAGATAGGACGAGATGCGCTGCGTCATTTCAAGCGTTGCGCTGTCGTGCGAGCCGAAAATCAGGGCTTCGGTCTTGCGCTGCGGTTTTTCCAGATAATAGACATCCTGCTTCAGGCGCGTTTCCTGTAACCCTTCTCCTGACGAGGTGGCCGGAGCCGCAGCGATATTGTCGTAGATTTGCCAGGTCGCATAGCGCCACGTATCAATGCGCTTATGCACCGCGTGGGTGATATCGACGATCTGATAGCTCTTATCTTTGAGCCAGGTGTTAACGGCGCTCTGAACCATAACCCCCATTGTGACTAACAGCACAACGATCAGCAGAAGAAAGAAACGGGTGATGCTGCCCGGTAGAAGGGAAAATTTGCTCGGGGCGGTAGTTTCAGTCTGACTCATCGATGTGTTTAACCCGTAATGGCCGCGCGGTAATGGGATAGGGCAGTATAAAGGGTAATAACCGAATTTCCAGCGTCGTTATCGCTGTAACCTTGACTTTTTATCCGCTGAACCTCGCTACAGCGAGCCGGCTTAAAGGTGTACAAACCACGGCGAAATGTACAAATGCGCGGCAACAGTCGCAGAAAAATAGCACGAATTAACAAGAAATTAATCTTTAAGGTAAAAAATCAATCAGGAAAAGGGAGAGAACAGCATTTAGTTAATAGTCGTTATCATAACGTGCGGGTAGCACATAAAATGCCTGGAGACGTAAAGAAAGGTAAAAAAAAACCGAATGCGAAGCATCCGGTTCAATTAGGGATAAACAGACATTCAGAACTGAATGACGGTAATAAATAAAGTTAATGATGATAGCGAGAGTTATTTTAGAGATGTTGAGCGAATTTTTTTTGTCATTCAGTGCTGTGTGTGCTTTGTATTTAACTGATTGAATTTAATAAGATATATTTCAATCTTGATTATAAGTGCTATATTTTTAAACTCTTCATGCTATTCAAAAAGTTCCTTCATATTTACAAATTGAAACATCTTGCAGGTAAAATGAAACATCTTCAAAGTTTTCGTATCATATTCCTGTTGGATTATTCTGTTTTTTTGAGGAGAATGAACTTGCCGACTGGTTAAGAGGGTTGACCAGTATGCAGTGGCAAATAATAAGGCATATAACAGAGGGTTAATAAAATGAAAGTTAAAGTACTGTCCCTCCTGGTACCAGCACTGCTGGTGGCAGGCGCAGCAAATGCGGCTGAAATTTATAACAAAGACGGCAACAAATTAGATCTGTACGGTAAAGTGGACGGCCTGCACTATTTCTCTGATGACGACGGTGCAGACGGCGACCAGACCTACATGCGTCTGGGCTTCAAAGGCGAAACTCAGGTTAACGACCAGCTGACCGGTTACGGCCAGTGGGAATACCAGATTCAGGGCAACTCTGGTGAGAACGAAAATAACTCATGGACGCGTGTGGCGTTTGCGGGTCTGAAATTTGGCGATGCGGGTTCATTCGACTATGGTCGTAACTACGGCGTTGCTTATGATGTTACCTCCTGGACTGACGTTCTGCCAGAATTCGGCGGTGACACCTACGGTTCTGACAACTTCATGCAGCAGCGTGGTAACGGCTTCGCGACCTACCGTAACCAGGACTTCTTCGGTCTGGTTGATGGTCTGAACTTCGCGTTGCAGTATCAGGGTAAAAACGGCAGCGTAAGCGGTGAAGACCAGACTAACAACGGTCGTGACGCACTTCGTCAGAACGGTGACGGCTTCGGTGGCTCTATCACTTACGATCTGGGCGAAGGCTTCGGTCTCGGTACTGCCATCACCAGCTCTAAGCGCACTAACTCTCAGAATGACTACGGCTTCGGTACCGGCGATCGTGCTGATACCTACACCGGTGGTCTGAAGTATGACGCAAACAACATCTACCTGGCCGCACAGTACACCCAGACTTATAACGCGACCCGCGCTGGCGATCTGGGCTGGGCTAACAAAGCACAGAACTTCGAAGTGGTTGCTCAGTACCAGTTCGACTTTGGTCTGCGTCCGTCCGTGGCTTACCTGCAGTCAAAAGGTAAGGATCTGGACAATGGTTACGGCGACCAGGATATCCTGAAATATGTTGACGTTGGTGCGACTTACTACTTCAACAAAAATATGTCTACCTACGTTGATTATAAAATCAACCTGCTCGATGAGAACGACTTCACTCGTTCAGCAGGTATCGGTACTGACGATATCGTAGCGCTGGGTCTGGTTTACCAGTTCTAATTGCTTATAACGCGACAAAGGGGCCATCAGGCCCCTTTTTTCATGCTTTTTAGGGTCTTACAAATACGCTGTTTTAGTGTACTCTTGCCGCCCTGGCATGAGGATAATAACGAATGGAAATGACTTTTTTACGCGCCAGCTTTCTGGCTACTGTTTTACTCCTGACCGCGTGTGACTCTTCTACGCAGCCCGCAAAAATCGAGGCGCCAGCCGCGACGGTGCTGGAAGGGAAAACCATGGGAACCTTCTGGCGCGTCAGCGTAATGGATATCGATAAATCCCGCGCTGAAGAGCTGCGCGGTAAAATTCAGGCGCAGCTGGATGCCGACGATCAGCTGCTCTCAACGTATAAAAACGACTCGGCGCTTATGCGCTTCAATCGCTCCAGCAGCACCTCGCTCTGGCCAGTGAGCGAAGCAATGGCCGATATCGTGACGGAATCCATGCGCGTGGGCCACAAAACCAACGGCGCAATGGATGTGACCGTGGGGCCGCTGGTAAACCTCTGGGGATTTGGCCCCGACAGGCAGCCGGTCGCTACGCCCGATCGGGCCGCCATCGATGATGCCCGCGCGCGTACAGGGCTACAGCACCTGGCGGTGATTACGCAGTACGGTCAGCAATACCTGCAAAAAGACATTCCCGACCTTTTTGTGGATCTCTCCACGGTGGGCGAGGGCTATGCGGCGGATCACCTTGCGGCCCTGATGGCGCAGGAAGGCATTCCCCGTTATCTGGTGTCCGTCGGCGGCGCGCTTGTCAGCCGGGGCATGAACGCCAGCGGCAAACCGTGGCGAGTGGCTATTCAGAAGCCAACCGACCAGCAAAACGCGGTCCAGGCGATTGTGGACATCAACGGACACGGCATCAGCACTTCCGGAAGCTACCGCAACTATTACGAACTGGACGGTAAACGTATTTCGCACGTTATCGATCCGCAAACCGGAAGCCCGATTACCCATAATCTGGTGTCCGTCACGGTGATAGCGCCAACGGCGCTGGAAGCGGACGCCTGGGATACCGGACTGATGGTGCTCGGAACGGAGAAAGCCAAAGAGGTGGTGCGTCAGGAAGGGCTTGCCGTCTACATGATCACCAAAGAGGCGGACGGGTTTAAAACCTGGAGTTCACCCCAGTTCAAAAGCTTCCTGGTGAGCGAAAAAAATTAAAAAGCAAGGTTGCGGGTTTTTGTTCGGTGGCGTTCAGGCAGGCTGAGCGTATGCTTGTAAGAGGAGCCGAACATGAAAAACACAGCCTATCTCACCGATGAGGATCGCTGGCAGGCCGTTCTGGCCCGCGATCCACAGGCGGATAATCAGTTTGTCTTTGCCGTGCAGACGACCGGCATTTTTTGTCGTCCGTCCTGCCGCGCCCGCCATGCCCTGCGTAAAAACGTCAGCTTCTATCCTGACGCTCACCGCGCCGGGCAGGCGGGTTTCCGTCCCTGTAAGCGCTGTATGCCGGATAAAGACGACCCTCAGGCGCAGAAAAAAGCAAAAATTGCGCTGGCGTGTCGTCTGCTGGAGCAGGACGCCGGGCTGAACCTTGAGGCGCTGGCCCGGCAGGTTGCCATGAGCCCGTTCCATTTCCATCGTCTGTTTAAATCCGTCACCGGCATGACGCCGAAAGCCTGGCAGCAGGCCGCCCGTGAACAGCGCCTGCGCAGCGCGCTGGCGCAGGGCGATAAAATCACCGACGCCGTTCTGGCCGCAGGGTTTCCGGACAGCAGCAGCTACTATCGCAAGGCCGACGGTGCGCTGGGGATGACGGCGAAGCAGTACCGCAAGGGTGATGCCGCGGTGCGCTATGCCCTCAGCGACTGTTCGCTTGGCCGCTGTCTGGTGGGGGAAAGCGAGCGCGGGATCTGTGCGATACTGCTGGGGGACGACGATGCCGCGCTGACCGCAGAGCTGCGGTCGCTGTTCCCGCTTGCCGAACGGGAACCGATGGAGGGCGCGTTTGCCGATCGGGTTCGTCAGGTGATTGCCGCTGTCGACAGCCGCGAGGCGCCGCTGGCGCTGCCGCTGGATATCCGCGGAACCGCTTTCCAGCAGCAGGTCTGGCAGGCGCTGCGGGCTATCCCCTGCGGTGAAACGGCGAGCTACCAGCAGGTGGCGAAGGCCATCGGTAAACCCAACGCCGTGCGCGCCGTGGCGGGCGCCTGCGCCGCCAATAAACTGGCGATTATCATTCCCTGCCACCGCGTGGTGCGTAACGACGGTGCGCTTTCGGGTTATCGCTGGGGCGCTGGCCGTAAGGTGCTATTGTTGAAACGTGAGGCGAATAATCCGGAGGGATAATGCTCGATCTTTTTGCTGATGCTGAACCCTGGCAGGAGCCGCTCGCGCCGGGGGCGACGATCCTGAGACGCTTTGCGCTCTCCCGCGCGGCGGCGCTGTTCGACGGTATTGATGCCGTCACCGCCCGTTCCCCGTTTCGCCATATGGTCACGCCCGGCGGGTATACCATGTCCGTGGCGATGACCAACTGCGGCGAGCTGGGATGGGCGACGAATGAACGGGGCTATTTATATGCCCCGAACGATCCGCTGTCCGGTCAGCCGTGGCCGCCGGTGCCGGAGGCGTTTCAGGCGCTATGTGATGATGCCGCCGTGGCGGCCGGCTACCCCGATTTTCAGCCCGACGCCTGTCTTATCAACCGCTATGCCGTCGGGGCAAAGCTCTCGCTGCACCAGGATAAGGACGAGCCGGATCTGCGCGCGCCTATCGTCTCGGTTTCCCTTGGGCTGCCCGCCGTGTTTCAGTTTGGCGGACTGCGGCGCAACGATCCGCTAAAACGGCTGCTGCTTGAGCACGGTGATGTGGTGGTCTGGGGCGGCGAATCGCGGCTGTTTTACCACGGTATTCAGCCGCTGAAGCCCGGCGTTCACCCGATGGCAGGGGCGTTTCGCTACAACCTGACGTTTCGGCAGGCAGCCAGCAGAGAATAAAAATAAGAATTATTCTTGATGTGTGCGAAAGGCAGTTTACACTGCTGGCTGATTTTTCTTGTCCGGATTGCTCTGCATGCAACTACTTCTTCTTGTCTGGCGGCAGTATCGCTGGCCTTTTATTGCGGTAATGGCGTTAAGCCTTGCCAGCGCGGCGCTGGGGATTGGCCTGATTGCCTTCATTAACGTGCGTTTGATCGAAATGGTCGATACGTCGCTCTCCGTCCTGCCGGAATTTCTGGGATTACTGCTGCTGCTAATGGCGGTTACGCTCGGCTCACAGCTGGCGCTGACCGCGCTTGGCCACCATTTCGTGTTTCGCCTGCGCAGCGAGTTCATCAAACGTATCCTCGACACCCAGGTTGAACGTATCGAGCAGCTGGGAAGCGCCTCCCTGCTGGCGGGGCTGACCAGCGACGTGCGCGCCATTACCATCGCGTTTGTACGCCTGCCGGAGCTGGTGCAGGGGATCATCCTGACCTTTGGCTCGGCGGCGTACCTCGCCTGGCTCTCCAGCAAAATGCTGGCGGTAACGGCGCTGTGGATCGTTATCACCATCTGGGGCGGATTCCTGCTGGTATCCCGCGTCTATAAGCACATGGCGGTGCTGCGCGAAACGGAAGATAAGCTTTATCACGACTACCAGACGGTGCTGGAAGGGCGCAAGGAGCTGACGCTGAACCGTGAGCGCGCCGAGCATATCTTCAACAACCTTTATATCCCCGACGCGCACGAATATCGCCATCATATTATTCGCGCCGATACCTTCCACCTGAGCGCCGTGAACTGGTCCAACATTATGATGCTGGGCGCCATTGGCCTGGTGTTCTGGATGGCGAACAGCCTGGGTTGGGCGGACACCAACGTGGCGGCAACCTACTCGTTAACGCTGCTGTTTTTGCGCACGCCGCTGCTGTCGGCCGTCGGCGCGCTGCCGACGCTGCTGAGCGCCCAGGTGGCCTTCAACAAGCTGAAGAAATTCGACCTTGCGCCGTTTAAGGCGGAGTTCCCGCGCCCGCAGGCGTTTCCGGACTGGAAAACGCTTGAGCTGCGTAACGTTACCTTCCGCTATCAGGACAACGCCTTCTCCGTGGGGCCGATTAACCTGACGATCCATCGCGGCGAACTGCTGTTCCTGATCGGCGGCAACGGCAGCGGAAAATCCACCCTCGCGATGCTGCTGACGGGGCTATACCAGCCGCTGTCGGGCGACATTCTGCTGGACGGGAAGGCCCTGAGCGCGGAGAAACCGGAAGATTACCGCAAGCTCTTCTCGGCGGTATTTACCGATGTCTGGCTGTTCGACCGGCTGCTTGGCCCGGAAGGGCAGCAGGCGGATCCGGCGCTGGTGGATAAATGGCTTGCGCACCTTCAGATGTCGCACAAGCTGGAGCTACAGGATGGCAAGATCCTGAACCTCAAGCTGTCGAAAGGGCAGAAGAAACGCGTGGCGCTGCTGCTGGCGCTGGCTGAAGAGCGCGATATCATCCTGCTGGACGAGTGGGCAGCGGACCAGGACCCGCACTTCCGCCGCGAGTTCTATCAGGTACTGCTGCCGCTGATGCAGGCGATGGGCAAAACCATTTTTGCCATCAGCCATGACGACCACTACTTCATTCACGCCGACCGTCTGCTGGAGATGCGCGACGGCAAGCTGAGTGAACTGACCGGCGATGAGCGCGATGCTGCATCGCGGGATGCGGTGGCGCGTACAGCGTAATACCATCACCCGGCCCCTCTCTCACAGGGAGAGGGGTTAAATCGCGGCCGTTATGCCGCTTTTTTCTCCATCCCGCCCCGTTGTTTATTCTTATTTACATATCTCCGCGCTATGCTTAAAGCCAACTTATTTCATGGATTTATGATTAATGTCGTTATTAAAGAAAAACAGCGCAAGGCAGCGTGACCAGGAGCGTGCGCGCCTCATCTGGCTCCTGACGACCGATAAAGCGGTAACGTCAACGCTATTGGGTAAGCTGACCCTGGCTGAGCAATATGATGTCGGCACGCTGGCCGACGATATTGCTGAGGTAGGTGCGCTGGTTGCACATTTACCCCCTCCGGATCTGGCGGATACCCTGGAGGCGCTGCCCTCCGAGGAGCGCCACGCCCTGTGGCGGCTGGTGCAGGATCACGAGCGCGGTCAGGTGCTGCTGGAGGCCTCGGAAAACGTCTGGGATGACCTTATCGATGAGATGAGCGACCGGGACATTCTCGACGCCCTGCAAACGCTGGATATCGATGAGCAGATTTACCTCGTCCAGCATCTTCCGCGCAACCTGACCGGTCGCCTGCTGGCTTCCCTGCCCGCCGAGGAGCGGGCGCGCGTGCGTCAGGTGATGCACTACGAGAAAAACAGCGTCGGCGCCATCATGGAGTTTGGCGTCATCACGGTGCGTCCGGACGTTACCCTTGGTACGGTGCAGCGCTATCTTCGTCGCCTGGGCAGTATGCCGGACAACACCGACAAACTGTTCGTCACCTCCCGGGATAAAACCCTGCTCGGAGAGCTGGAGCTTAAAACGATCCTGCTGAACAGCACCCAGCGGCGGGTCAGCGAGGTCATGGAAACCGAGCCGATGGTGTTCTCGCCGGAGGACGATGCCGAAAAAGCGGCGCGTACCTTCGAACGTGATGACCTGGTGAGTGCGGCGGTGGTGGATTCCGTGGGCAAGCTGATGGGGCGTCTGACCATCGATGAGATCGTTGACGTGGTCTATGAAGAGACCGATAACGACCTGCGCGCCCTTGGCGGGATCAGCGCCGAAGATGACGTTCACGCCTCCGTTGGTAAGGCCGTTAAAACGCGCTGGGCGTGGCTCGCCATCAACTTATGCACCGCCTTCGTGGCTTCCCGCGTCATCGATGGTTTCGAACATACCATTTCCCAGCTGGTGGCCCTGGCCTCGCTGATGCCGATTGTGGCGGGGATCGGCGGAAACACCGGTAACCAGACCATCACCATGATCGTTCGCGCCCTGGCGCTGGAAAACATTCAGCCGGGGAACTTCTCGTGGCTGATTTTCAGGGAGATGGGCGTCGCGCTGATAAACGGCCTGGTCTGGGGCGGCATCATGGGCGGCGTCACCTGGTGGCTGTACGACGATATGGCGCTGGGCGGGGTCATGATGCTGGCAATGGTGCTGAACCTGCTGGTGGCGGCGATAATGGGGGTGATTATCCCGCTGACGATGACCCGGCTGGGGCGCGACCCCGCGGTGGGGTCGAGCGTTATGATTACCGCGATTACCGATACCGGCGGTTTCTTTATTTTTCTTGGGCTGGCGACGATTTTTCTTCTGTAGCCAGCGCTTTTTGCTTAAGACGGGCGGGAAGGATGAACATCATTACGATGCCGCCCAGCACGCCAATCGCCAGGTTACCGGTTGATACCGTTGCCGCAACCGTCACCAGCATAACGACGGTTTCCGCAACGGGCGCCTTTTTCAGGGTTCCGGGCTGAACGCTGTGCCAGCTAAAGGTCTTGATGGCCACAATCGCCATAATACCCGCCAGGACCGCCATCGGGATCCTGGCCATCACGTCGCTGAGCGCCGTGACCAGCACCAGCAGCACAATGCCCGCCGCGAGCGTGGAAATGCGGCTTCTTCCTTTACCCATCTCCACGTTAACGATGGTCTGCCCAATCATCGCACAGCCCGCAATGCCGCCGTAGAAGCCGGCCATGATATTTCCCACGCCCAGCCCGATGCTTTCGCGACGCTTGCTGGATGGCGTTACGGTCAGTTCGTCCACCAGCTTCGCCGTCAGCAATGATTCCAGCAGGCCTACGAAAGCAATACTGAGCGCGCACGGCCAGATGATGCTCAGCGTTTCCAGGTTGAGCGGCACCAGCAACTGCGTAAATCCAGGCAAACCGCCGCTCATTGAGCCTTCATCTCCCACCGTGGGCAAGATTTGCCCGCTGGTGACGGTGAACAGCGTCAGCACCACAATGGCAATCAGCGGGGAGGGCACGCTTTTGATATAGCGCGGCACCCACAGCACAATCAGCAGCGTCAGCACGAACAGGCCCACAATCAGCGGGCTTCGGCTCCAGAAGTGGGGAACCTGGGCAAAGAAAATCAAAATGCCGAGGGCATTAACAAAACCCGTCATCACCGACTGCGGGATAAAGCGCATCAGCCGCGCCATGCCCAGCGCGCCGAACAGGATCTGAATCACGCCCGCCATCACCACCGCCGGCAGAATGTACTGCACGCCGTGCTGATGGACCATCGGGCCAATTACCAGCGCGACGGAACCTGCCGCCGCCGTCACCATGGCCGGACGTCCGCCGAGCAGGGAAAGGGCGAAGCAGAGCACCACGGAGGCGATAAGACTGACTTTCGGATCCACGCCTGCGACCACGGAAAAAGAAATCACTTCCGGGATCAGCGCCAGCGCGGTAATCACGCCGGCCAGGGTTTCACGCATCAGAAGCTTAGGCGAACGTAAAACGGTGGCGACATGGCCTTCATGGGGTACGGACGAGTGGGGTAATGACATAACAATTCGCAAGTAGGGGCAGGCTTCCGTGCGCGCGATCACAAAGTGCAGCATAGTAGCCAGGTTAAACGCCTTTTGCCAGCCTGCTCCCTAAATCCACACAAACAAACGATCATTAAATTTCACAATTACAATAATTTCTTAACCTTTAAACAATATTTAAAAGTTGCTACCGTGCCACCGCAGCGTGTTTCACCTGTAATTTCTACGCATCACGCACTATTTAACTAAGGCATAAATGATGAAAAAAATGACTGCCGTGCTCTTTTCCCTGGCCGTGGGGCTGAACGCCGTCTCGCTGGCGGCGAAAGCAGACGCACCAAAAGAGCAGGAAACGGATGTCCTTTTAATTGGTGGCGGCATCATGAGCGCCACGCTGGGAACGTATCTTCAGGAATTAGAGCCGAACTGGTCAATGACCATGGTCGAACGCCTCGATGGCGTGGCGCAGGAAAGCTCTAACGGCTGGAATAACGCCGGGACGGGGCACTCGGCACTCATGGAACTGAACTATACGCCGCAGAAAAAGGACGGTTCCATTAGTATCGAGAAAGCGGTTGAGATCAACGAAGCGTTCCAGATCTCACGCCAGTTCTGGTCTCATCAGGTTAACAGCGGCGTGTTGAACAACCCGCACTCCTTTATCAACACCGTGCCGCACATGAGCTTTGTGTGGGGCGAGCAGAACGTCAATTTCCTGCGCGCGCGCTACGCTGCGCTGCAGCAGAGCACGCTGTTCCGCGGAATGAAATACTCTGAAGATCACGCTCAGATCAAAGAGTGGGCACCGCTGGTAATGGAAGGCCGCGATCCGAATCAGAAAGTGGCGGCGACCCGCACTGAAATTGGTACCGACGTTAACTACGGTGAAATCACCCGTCAGCTGGTTGGCTCTCTGAAGAAAAAAGAGAACTTCAATCTGCAGCTCGGCACCGAAGTGCGTGGCTTTAAGCGCAACGCGGACAACAGCTGGAGCGTGACCGTTGCCGATCTGAAAAACAACGAAGCCGAGCATGTGATCAAGGCGAAGTTCGTGTTTATCGGTGCGGGCGGTGCGGCGCTGAAGCTGTTGCAGGAGTCCGGCATTCCGGAAGCGGATGACTACGCGGGCTTCCCGGTCGGCGGCCAGTTCCTCGTGTCGGAAAACCCGGAAGTGGTTAACCGCCATCTGGCAAAAGTGTACGGTCAGGCCTCCGTCGGTGCACCACCGATGTCCGTTCCGCATATTGATACCCGCATGCTTGACGGGAAGCGCGTAGTGCTGTTCGGGCCGTTCGCCACATTCTCCACCAAGTTCCTGAAAAACGGTTCCCTGTGGGATCTGCTGAGCGCGACCACCACCTCGAACGTCAAGCCAATGATGGACGTGGGGCTGGATAACTTCGATCTGGTGAAATACCTGATAAGCCAGGTGATGCTCTCTGATGAAGAACGCTTCGAAGCGCTGAAAGAGTACTATCCGCAGGCCAAGAAAGAAGACTGGCGTCTGTGGCAGGCGGGCCAGCGCGTGCAGATTATCAAACGCGATCCGAAAGAGGGCGGCGTGCTGCGCCTGGGTACCGAAGTGGTGAGCGATAAGGATGGCACCATTGCCGCGCTGCTGGGCGCGTCACCGGGCGCGTCTACCGCTGCGCCAATCATGCTGCACCTGATGGAAAAAGTGTTTAAGGATAAAGTCTCCAGCCCGGAATGGCAGGCGAAGCTGAAAACCATTATTCCGTCCTACGGTACTAAGCTGAACGGTAACGTTCAGGCCACGGAACAAGAGCTGGAGTACACCAGCCGCGTTCTGCAGCTGCAGTATGTCAAACCGCAGGCTGCGGATGCTGCACCAAAGGCAGAGCTGAAGCCTCAGGCGGAAAGCAAGCCGGTTGCGGATATCGCGCTGTAAGGTGAACGCAAAACGGTAACATCCGTTACCGTTTTTCGCGTTTTCTCCCTCTCCCGGTGGGAGAGGGGTGGGGTGAGGGCAGAAGAACGCACCCTCTACAGGTCGGGTAAGGCGAAGCCGTCACCCGGCCTGATTTTAACGTACTACCGCTTGCCCGACCGTCTCGTCCGCCTTCCATACGCGATATTTCACATCCACGTTTTCCGGCGTATACACGACGATTGGCAGCTTGCTGTTATAGCGCAGCAGACTGTTGTCACCCAGATACGCGGTGATAAATTTCTTCTCTTTTTTGCCGTCCGGACACGCCATCATGGTGGAGACCGGCGACGTGACTTTGTCGAAGACATAGTAGTCATAGCCCCAGCCTTCCAGGGTTTTGCTTTCCAGCTGGCCGCCGAGACGATGGTGGTTGCAGTCCACTTCCAGCGTCTGGCCGATTAACAGCTCCACTTTGAAATTTGCTTCATCCTGCTGCGCCGGCAGCTGAATAACCTGGCGCTTCATCCCTTTCTCCGCCTGCGGGTAAGGCGCGACTTTTTCCAGAGGCTGGGCTTCAGGCGCATCGCTGGCAAAAGCGCTGGCGCTCACGCAGGCTGCGGCGATAAGGGCAAGGGCAAATTTAGGTGCGTTTTTCACTGTCATTCCTTTTTTGTCAAAACGATCGTGACCAGACTAGCATAACTCGCATGAATGGTTGGCGTAATTTACTCATATTTTCATTTTGCCTGGCGTAATAAACTGGTTTTCTGGCGTTTTTGTGGTGTTTGATGCTGTGGTGGAGTCGGTGGGAAGATCGTGTTATTTTACGCGTTAGATATTGTTATTCATCTGTAAAGGGAAGAGAGAGATGGTACGCGCAAAACTGAAGACACCTGAAGGCCGCAAGTTCCTGCTGGCGTTGCTGGTGGTATTTATGATTGCTGCCGCATGCGTAGGGCGGGCAACCATTGTCGGCGTGATCGAGCAGTACAACATTCCGCTCTCCGCCTGGACAACCAGCATGTTTGTCCTGCAGTCGGCGATGATCTTTGTATACAGCCTGGTGTTTACCGTCCTGCTTGCCATCCCGCTGGGGATTTTCTTCCTGGGCGGACGCGAGAAGCACTAACCATTCCGCATGTGGGTACAGGCATAAAAAAACCAGCCATTAAAGGCTGGTTTTTTTTATGTATTGTTGGTCGGCACGAGAGGATTTGAACCTCCGACCCCCGACACCCCATGACGGTGCGCTACCAGGCTGCGCTACGTGCCGACGCATTAAAGGAATAGTACTCGATTCCTTTTTGATTGCAAGGGGGAAGCCGCGCTAACTGATTCATAAATAATCAGTTAGCGATGAAGCGCTTCTCGTCCGTCAGCACCTGCAGCAGCAGGCTGAGCTGCGGCTTCTGGTCTTTCAGCTTCTCACCTTCGGGACTGTACGTCTGGTAATTTCCGTTACTGTTCAGCACCAGGGACAACGATGGAGTTGTCACTACCAGCGTGTTTCCACCCGCAGCCGTGACCCAGTTATGGCGCCGCGTGGCGCTAAAGAGATCCTGCCCCTGCGAGTATTCATTTGCCGGTGTGCTGACGTGCAGAAGACGCTGCATTAACGTCGTCATAACGTCTTTATGGTCGGTCAGCATGGTAATGCGCTGCGCAGGCGTTCCCGGCCAGTGGATCACCAGCGGCACGTGCAGGTTCGGACGCGACCATTCCATGCTCTTCGCCTCATCACCCAGCGGCACGCCGTGACCCGCCGTGATAATGACCACCGTATTGTCCAGTTTGCCCGCATCGCGCAGGGCGGTCAGCACGCGGCTAATCTGCGCATCGACGTCACCCGCGGCACGGCTATAGCGGCGCGCGAAGCCTTTCTGATTGCTGTCATCAAGCGTTGTGCCGTTAAACGCAACCCAGGAGAACCAGCGGTTATCTTCCTGCGCATAGCGCTTGAGCCAGTTAATCCACTGATCGGCGGTCTGAGTGTCAGACTGGCTCTGCGCGGCTGGCAGGGAGAAGTCAGACAGCAGCGCCTGGCGGTAGAGCGAGCTGTTGAACCCATCGGAGGCAAACAGCCCCAGCTGGTAGCCCTGCTGGTTAAGGCCGGTGATCAGCGCCGCCGGAATACGGGCCGACAGCACGCCGTCCATGTAGCTCGGTGAGATGCCATAGAACAGGCCGAAAATACCCGCGTCGGTCGAGTTACCGGAACTCATGTGCTGAGTGAACGTGATGTTGTTCCCGGCAAACTCCGCCAGCGCGGGCATCTGCTTCTCATAGCGGGAATAGTTCAGGCCATCGACGGTAATCAGCAGCACGTTCTGACCACGGCCCATGTCGCGGTATCTCAGATCGCTCAGGGGATACTGCACGCTGACCGCTTCCGGATTACCCTGTTCGACCAGACGACGCTGATACTCCTGCGCATCCAGCAGGCCGTGTTTTTCAAGAAAACGACGCGCCGTCATCGGATAGGAGAGCGGCAGGTTAGCGCGCTGCATGGTAATCGGGCGGTAGAAGTTCGCATCTGCCCAGATATACATCAGGTGCGAACCGATAAAAGAGGCGAAAAAGAGCGCCGCGACGGGCTTCGCGTAATGGCGGCGCCGGGTCAGACTGCGAAGCTTTTGCCAGCTCCACGTGGCGAACAACATCTCGATCAGCAGGATAATGGGCACGCTGATAAACATCAGCTGCCAGTCGCGCGCGGTTTCGTTCTGGTCCGGGTTAATCACCAGTTCCCAGACGATCGGGTTCAGGTGCAGGTGGAACCGGGTGAAGACTTCACTGTCGATAAGCAACAGCGTCATGCCCGCCGTCGCAAGAATAGCGGACAGGAAGCGCATCAGCCGCTGCGACATGACGATAAACGTCAGCGGAAACAGGATCAGCAGATAGGTGGCGAAAACCAGGAAGCTAAAGTGTCCAACCAGGCTCATCCAGGAGTAGATACGCCCGGTTAACGTGGTTGGCCAGTCTGCCACAAACAGATAACGGCAGCCGAGCACCATCGCCAACAAAATGTTGAACAGGGCAAACCAGTGCCCCCAGCTGACCATCTGGGAGACTTTTTCACGGTAGCGCTGACGATTCGTCACCATAAACTGTTGTTCGTTTCCCTTAGTGTGCCTGGTCGTCGCTAACGGAGGACTGCAAGGCCTGGGCGAAAGATTTGGCGATCGCCTGACGCTGAGCCGGAGCAACGCTGGTATTGATAAGGTTGGTAACCATATTTCCCAAAACCATCAGGGAGAGATCGGTTGGCGTTTTATGTTTTTCCAGTACGTTGACCAGCTCACTGAGCAGTTGTTCAACGTGTTCGTCACTGTAGCGGGAATGTTGTGGCATAAATCAAAATCAGTTTGTTGAGAGAAGGGCGACATATTACCGTAGCAACAGCTTTTTTTCCCCTTTTTTATCTTCTGTTGCACACATGCGTTGGTGGTGGTTGAATACCGCCCGGTCTAAAAGGAGAGTTTATCATGAGTCTGGAAATCAACCAGATTGCCCTGCACCAGCTTATCAAGCGTGATGAGCAAACCCTTGAAGTGGTGCTACGCGATTCGTTACTGGAACCAACGCCTACCGTTGTCGAGATGATGGCGGAGTTGCATCGCGTCTACAGCGCGAAAAATAAAGCCTATGGCTTGTTCAGCGAGGAGAGCGAACTGGCGGATAGCCTGCGCCTGCAGCGTCAGGGTGAAGAGGATTTCCTGGCATTCAGCCGCGCTGCGACTGGCCGTCTGCGTGACGAACTGGCGAAATATCCGTTCGCCGATGGCGGTATCGTCCTGTTCTGCCACTATCGCTATCTGGCGGTAGAGTATCTGCTGGTTAGCGTGCTGAATAATCTGAGCAGCATGCGCGTGAACGAGCAGCTGGACATCAGCTCAACGCACTATCTGGACATCAACCATGCGGATATCGTGGCGCGTATCGATTTGACCGAATGGGAAACCAACCCGGAGTCAACCCGCTATCTGACCTTCCTGAAGGGCCGCGTAGGGCGCAAAGTGGCGGATTTCTTCATGGACTTCCTCGGCGCCAGCGAAGGCCTGAACGCTAAAGTGCAGAACAAAGGTCTGCTACAGGCGGTGGATGACTTTACGGCCGAGGCGCAGCTGGATAAAGCCGAGCGGCAGAACGTGCGCCAGCAGGTTTACAGCTACTGCAACGAGCAGCTGCAGGCGGGTGAAGAGATTGAGCTGGAGTCGCTGTCCAAAGAGCTGGCGGGCGTTAGCGAGGTCAGCTTCCAGGAGTTCACCGCGGAAAAAGGCTACGAGCTGGAGGAGAGCTTCCCGGCGGATCGCAGCACGCTGCGTCAGCTGACCAAATTTGCCGGCAGCGGCGGGGGGTTAACTATCAACTTTGATGCGATGCTTCTCGGGGAACGTATCTTCTGGGATCCGGCTACCGACACGCTGACCATTAAAGGCACGCCGCCGAACCTGCGCGATCAGCTTCAGCGTCGAACCTCTGGCGGTAAGTAACAGCCATAAAAAAACCCCGCAGAAGCGGGGTTTTTCTCGACAGGTTTGCGATTACGCGCGAACGAAGTCGATGTGAGTCAGTTTTGGCTTGAACGCGTGACGCTGAACAGCCTGAACCTTCACTTTTTCTTCTTTACCGCCAACAACGATGGTCAGAACTTCGCTGTAGAATTCAGCTTTGTTCTGCATGTTCCATACTTTGTCGTGATCCAGTTCGATAGCAACTGGAGCAGCTTCGCCACCGTAAACGATAGCCGGGAACTTGTTAGCGTTACGCAGGCGGCGGCTCGCACCCTTACCCTGCACGTTACGTACTTCTGCTTCGATAGTGAACATTGATTTCTCTCTGTATTTAAAACCCTACTACAGGCGACCCAGCAGCAGGTGAGTGTTCTGCCTCACGGATGTGAAGCGGGCGGCATTTTATACTCAAATGGCGCGCGCATCAACGAAAAGTCCCGTTAACCGCGCAATTCATTTGCCCGGCGGAACCGTCCTTCATAGTCAAAGACCTTCTCACGTACCTGCCAGAACTGGCCTTTTTTGCGGGCGACAACAAAATCAGGATGGCGCAGCAGCGCCTGCTGATGCACGATGTCGGCAACGGTTATCCAGCGCAGCGGCACGCCGGGCGTGCGGGTATGGGGGCGGATAAAGAGCTGCTCGAAAGCGGTCCGCTGGGCGGGCGTCTGAACCCTGAAGCGCTCGCTCACGTCCGCCCCGTCCTCGTCGTAATAGGTAATCTTTAGCCACTCGCCTTTTTCATCCGCGCCGGGCTGCAGCGCCATGCCGGAACAGCGCAGCACCAGCGCATCTTTCAGCTTCAGCGCCGCTTTCAGCATGTCGTCCGGGTCTACCAGAACCGTGTCGCACTCGCGGCAGCGGCGGGCGGCGATATCGTTCTCGGCGTTGCACTGCGGACAGTTTTTAAAGCGAAAGCGGAAGTCACACTGTTCGCGATGGCCCTCATCGTCTTCAAACCAGCCCTGGCAGCGGCGGCCAAAGTGTTCAATCAGCGTACCGTCGGCGGTGGTTTTCCCCCAGAAGGTGTTGGCAAACCCGCAGGCCGGACAAAATACCTGTACCGGCACGTTGTCGCTTTTTCCTTTTGGCGTGCCCACTTCAGGGGAGTAAAGATCGTGCGGATTACCGGCGTAATCGAGGATCAGACAGTCGGTTTTGCCCGGGGCCAGGCGCAGCCCGCGCCCGACAATCTGCTGATACAGGCTGACGGATTCGGTCGGGCGCAGAATCGCAATCAGGTCGACGTGCGGGGCGTCAAACCCGGTGGTTAATACGGAGACATTCACCAGATAGCGGAACCGCTGGGCTTTGAAGGCCTCAATCAGGCTGTCGCGTTCCGGGCCGGGAGTTTCACCGGTAATCAACGCCGCGTCGCTTACGGGCAGCAGCCCCGTGATTTCGCGCGCGTGTTCGACGGTGGCAGCAAAAATCATCACCCCTTTTCGCGTTTGGGCGAACTCTTCAATCTGGCTGACGATATGCGGCGTGATCCGCTTCTGCTTTTTCAGTTCGTGATTAAGGTCCGCTTCGCTGAACAGCCCGTTACTCTGCGCCTGCAGGCGGCTGAAGTCGTACTGCACCACCGGCATATCCAGACGCTCCGGCGGCGTCAGGTAGCCGTGCTTGATCATGTAGCGCAGCGGAAGCTCATAGATGCAGTCGCGGAACAGGGCCTTCTCATCCCCGCGAACCATGCCGTGATAATGAAACTGATAAATCCAGCCCTTGCCCAGCCGAAACGGCGTGGCGGTCAGGCCAAGCAGACGTAAGTGAGGATTCACCTCTTTCAGGTGCGTGAGGATTTGCTGATACTGGCTGTCGTCGTCATCGCTGATGCGGTGACACTCGTCGACAATCAGCAGGGAAAACTCGCTGCGGAACAGATCCAGGTTGCGGGCCACCGACTGCACGCTGCCAAACACCACCTTGCCGTGGCTCTCCTTGCGCTTCAGCCCGGCGGCAAAGATATCGGCCTCCAGGCCGAGCGCGCAATATTTGGCGTGATTCTGCGCCACCAGCTCTTTGACGTGCGCCAGCACCAGCACGCGCCCGCGCGCCAGACGCGCCAGTTCGGCGATGACCAGGCTTTTCCCGGCTCCGGTCGGGAGCACGATGGCGGCAGGTTCCCGGTGCCTGCGAAACCAGGCGAGGGTGGCGTCAACGGCTTCCTGCTGATAGGGGCGTAGTGTAAAAGTCATGACATCTCTATTCAGTTAACTCGCATATAGTATGCCACGAAACTTTTTCCCTTGAGTGGCGCAACCAGACCATTATACTGAACCGTTTCTGACTGCTTCTTTTTCGGACGCGTAGTCCGACTTCCAGCACCATTAAGGCTAAAAAGATTTCATGCGACTTGATAAGTTTATCGCTCAGCAACTCGGCGTAAGCCGCGCTATTGCCGGGCGTGAAATTCGCGCCAGCCGCGTAACCGTGGACGGCGACATTGTGAGAGACAGCGCTTTTAAACTCCAGCCTGACCACCAGGTGGAGTATGACGGCAACCCGCTGACCCAGCAGAACGGCCCGCGCTATTTTATGCTCAACAAACCGGAAGGTTACGTGTGCTCAACGGACGATCCGGATCACCCGACGGTGCTCTACTTCCTTGATGAACCTGTGGCGCACAAGCTGCATGCGGCAGGGCGACTGGATATTGATACCACCGGCCTGGTGCTGATGACCGATGACGGTCAGTGGTCGCACCGTATTACCTCCCCGCGCCATCACTGTGAAAAAACGTATCGGGTGACGCTTGAGTCGCCGGTCTCGGACGACACGGCAGAGCAATTCGCGAAAGGCGTTCAGCTGCATAATGAAAAAGATCTGACCAGGCCGGCGGTGCTTGAAATCATCACCCCAACCGACGTGCGCCTGACCATCAGTGAAGGCCGCTATCACCAGGTGAAGCGTATGTTTGCCGCCGTGGGCAACCACGTTGTGGGTCTGCACCGTGAACGTATCGGCGCGATTGAACTCGATCCGGAACTGGCGCCAGGTGAATATCGCCCGCTGACGGAAGAAGAGATCGCCAGCGTCGGGCTGCCATCACGCTAAATTCAGGAGAACCCTGTGACCACCAGGCCACACTCGTCGTTTAAAATCGTGTTTATCCTTGGCCTGCTGGCCATGCTGATGCCGCTGTCTATTGATATGTACCTGCCCGCGCTGCCGGTGATTTCCGCGCAGTTTGGCGTTCCGGCAGGCAGCGCGCAGATGACGCTCAGCACCTACATTCTCGGTTTCGCGCTCGGTCAGCTTTTTTATGGCCCCATGGCAGATAGCCTGGGGCGTAAACCCGTTATCCTCGGCGGGACGCTGATCTTTGCCGCGGCGGCGGTGGCCTGCGCGCTGGCGCAGAGTATCGATCAGCTGATCGTGATGCGTTTCTTCCATGGCCTGGCGGCGGCTGCGGCAAGCGTGGTGATAAACGCGCTGATGCGCGACGTCTATCCGAAGGAAGAGTTCTCGCGCATGATGTCGTTCGTCATGCTGGTCACGACAGTTGCGCCGCTGGTTGCCCCCATGGTGGGCGGGGCGGTGCTGGTGTGGTTTAGCTGGCATGCGATTTTCTGGATCCTGGCGATTGCCGCGCTGCTGGCATCGGTGATGATCTTCGTCTTTATTGATGAAACGCTGCCCGTCGAGCGCCGTCAGAAGTTCCACGTCCGTACCACGCTTGGAAACTTTGCCTCGCTGTTTCGCCATAAGCGCGTCCTGAGCTACATGCTGGCCAGCGGCTTCAGCTTTGCCGGGATGTTCTCGTTCCTGAGCGCGGGGCCGTTTGTCTATATTGAACTCAACCACGTTTCACCCCAGCACTTTGGCTACTACTTCGCGCTGAATATCGTCTTCCTGTTTGTGATGACCATCATCAACAGCCGCTTTGTCCGGCGGGTAGGGGCGCTGAATATGTTCCGCGCCGGGCTGTGGATCCAGTTCGTGATGGCCATCTGGCTGGTGGTGAGCGCACTGCTGGGCGTTGGCTTCTGGGCGCTGGTAGTGGGCGTGGCGGCGTTTGTGGGATGCGTGTCGATGGTCTCTTCTAACGCGATGGCGGTGATCCTCGACGAATTTCCCCATATGGCGGGCACCGCTTCGTCGCTGGCGGGGACATTCCGCTTCGGTATCGGCGCGATTGTCGGCGCGCTGCTTTCAATGGCGACCTTTAATACCGCCTGGCCGATGCTGTGGGCGATAGCGTTCTGCGCCACCAGCTCCATTCTCTTCTATCTTTATGCCAGCCGGCCGCGTAAGACGGCGCATAAATAAACAGTTAAGGCCCGGTACGGGCCTTTTTGTTGACCCATATCAACCAACCCTTCGTTCGTTTACCCTGTGTTTGTTTCTTTTATGTAAAATCTATTTATGTAAAAAGTCACACCATTGTATTTAAAAAGGTTGAGTTAGATCGCAGAAACGGGTACATATAGCGCCGACGTGAGCCTGTAACGCTTATAAAATCTGCTAAATAGTGCAGGCTGGCGATGATGTGTTACTATAAATGTAAATAAATTGTGAAGTAAATTTGCTTCCGGGGAAATGAACGTGAATACATTACAACTCTCCATTGTCCATCGCTTGCCCCAGAGCTATCGCTGGTCAGCGGGTTTTGCAGGTTCGAAAGTTGAACCGATTCCGCAAAGCGTTGCAGGGGGAGATAATTGCCTGGTGGCGCTCAAGCTGCTCAGCCCGAGCGATGAAAACGCGTGGCCGGTAATGGAGCGTCTCAGCCAGGCGCTGACGGACATCGAAGTGGACAGCTCCGTGCTGGAATGCGAAGGGGAGCCGTGCCTGTTCGTCAACAGCCAGGACGAATTTGCCGCGACCTGTCGCCTGAAAAACTTCGGCGTAGCGATCGCCGAGCCGTTCTCCGGCCACTATCCCTTCTGAGTGCTAGTCAGCGGACAATAGCTGGCGCGTGTAATCCTGCGTCGGCGCAGTGAATACGCGCTGGCACTCACCCTGCTCAACGACCTCTCCCTGTCGTAACACAATCACCTGATGGCAAAGCGCGCGCACCACCTGTAAATCGTGGCTGATAAAGATATAGGCCAGCCGATGTTTTTCCTGTAACCCTTTTAACAGGTTCAGGATCTGTGCCTGCACGGTGCGGTCCAGCGACGACGTGGGTTCGTCCAGCACGATCAGCGCCGGTTTCAGAATCAGCGCGCGGGCAATCGCAATGCGCTGGCGCTGCCCGCCGGAAAACTCGGCCGGGTAGCGGTGCCGGGTTTCGGGATCTAAACCCACTTCCGCCATCACCCGTTTCACCTCGTTTTCACGCTGCCGCGCCGTCAGCGCAGGCTGGTGAACGCGCAGGCCCTCTTCAACAATCTGCAATACGCTGAGCCGTGGGTTAAGCGACGAGTTGGGATCCTGAAATACGACCTGCATCCGCGGGCGGACGGGCAGCAGCGCGCGGCGATTCAGGTTTTGCAGCGGCACGCCGTCAAAAACAATGCTGCCCCGGGAAGCGATTAAGCGCAGCAGCGCCAGGCCGGTGGTGCTTTTTCCGGAGCCGGATTCCCCCACCAGACCCAGCGACTCGCCCGGACGCAGCGAGAAGCTCATGTTTTTCACCACGGGGTTGCAGGCGACCACGCGGCGGAAAATGCCTTTGCGGATCGGGAACGACACCGCCAGATCCTCAACCTTCAGCAACGGCGCGCTGCCGGCGTCCAGAGGAACCGGGTCGCCGGAGGGTTCGCTATCCAGTAGGCGCTGCGTATACGGGTGCTGAGGCGCGCTCAGCAGGGCAGATGCCGTATTCTGCTCCACGCAGCGACCGTTTTGCATTACGGCTACCGCGTCAGCGAGCTTTCTCACGATGCTCAGGTTGTGCGTGATAAACAGCAGGCTCATGTTCAGCTCGTCGCGCAATTCGCGCAGCAGCTGGAGAATTTGCGCCTGCACCGTGACGTCCAGCGCGGTGGTCGGTTCATCGGCAATCAGCAACTCGGGACGCGTCAGCAGGGCCATTGCAATCATCACGCGCTGGCGCTCGCCGCCGGAAAGCTGGTGCGGGAAATCGTTCAGCCGTTTCGCCGCATTGCGAATGCCGGTACGTTCAAGGCAGTCGAGGATCTCGCCCCGGGCCGCTTCTTTGCGCATTCCCCGGTGGAGCGACAGCACTTCCCAGAGCTGTTTTTCCAGCGTATGCAGCGGGTTGAGCGACACCATCGGCTCCTGGAAAATCATGGCTATCCTGTTGCCACGGATGCCGCGCAGGGTGCGCTCGTCGGCCTTCAGCAGCGATTGTCCATGGAACAGGATATCCCCCTGCGGGTAGCTTACCGGCGGGGAAGGCAGCAGGCGCAGCACCGACAGCGCCGAGACGCTCTTACCGGAGCCGGATTCCCCCACCAGCGCCAGCGTCTCGCCGCGCTGGATCTGTAGCGATAAATCCGTCACCACGGTGCGCGACTCGCCCTGTTTTGAAAACGCAATCGACAGATTTTCAATACTCAGAAGGGGCCGGGTCATGTCATACCGCCTTGTTGGGGTCGAAGGCATCGCGGACGGCTTCGCCAATAAAAATCAGCAGGGAAAGCAGCACCGCCACGGAAAGAAAGGCGGTGATGCCCAGCCAGGGAGCCTGGAGGTTGTTTTTGCCCTGCAGCAGCAGCTCGCCAAGGGATGGCGACCCCAGGGGTAAACCGAATCCGAGGAAATCAAGCGACGTCAGGGTGGTGATGGAGCTGCACAGTATAAACGGCAGGAAGGTGAGGGTCGCCACCACCGCATTGGGGAGCATATGGCGGAAGATGATTGCGCGGTCGCTCACGCCTAACGCCTGCGCGGCGCGGATATAGTCGTAGTTGCGCGTGCGCAGAAACTCCGCGCGCACGACGCCGACCAGCGCCATCCAGCCAAACAATACGGTGATCCCGAGCAGCCACCAGAAGCCAGGCTGCACCACGCTCGACAGCAGGATAATCAGAAACAGCGTCGGCATGCCGGACCAGACCTCAATCACGCGCTGCCCCCACAAATCGATTTTCCCGCCGTAATAGCCCTGTACGGCGCCCGCTACGACGCCCATCACGCTTGAAAAGAGCGTCAGCATCAGCCCAAACAGAAGCGAGATGCGGGTTCCGTAGAGAATGCGCGCCAGCACATCGCCGCCGTTCGCGTCCGTTCCCAGCCAGTTTTGCAATGACGGCGGAGAAGGGAAGGGGGTGGACGTGGCAAAGTTAATGCTGTTCGCGCCAAACCGAATGGGAGCCCAGAGCGCCCAGCCGTGCTGCGCTATCTGCTCGCGCAGCCACGGATCCTGATACTCGGCCGGCGTCGCAAACGGGCCGCCAAAATCGCTTTCGGTGTAGCTGGCAAGCACCGGCACGTACCAGCGGTCTTTGAAATGCACCAGCAGGGGCTTATCGTTGGCAATCAGCTCCGAACACATACTTAAAACGAACAGTACGGCGAAGATCCACAGCGACCAGTAGCCGCGACGGTTGTGGCGAAAGCGGGCCCAGCGGGCCTGGTTGACGGGGCTTAAACGCGACATCAGCGGCCCTCAAAGTCGATACGGGGATCGACCAGCGTATAGCTGATATCGCTGATGATATTCAGCAGCAGGCCGATCAGGGTGAAAATGTAGAGCGTGCCGAACATGACCGGATAATCACGGGAGACGGTGGCCTCATAGCCCAGCAGCCCTAATCCGTTCAGGGAGAACATAACCTCTATCAGCAGCGAGCCGGTAAAAAACATGCTGATGAACGTGGCGGGAAAACCGGCAATGACCAGCAGCATGGCGTTACGAAAAACGTGCTTCCACATGATCTGCTTTTCGCCAACGCCCTTGGCGCGCGCGGTGACGACGTACTGTTTGCGGATCTCATCGAGAAAGGCGTTTTTAGTCAGCATCGTAAGCGCCGCAAAGCCGCCGATCACCGTCGCAAGCACCGGCAGCGTGATGTGCCAGAAGTAATCGGTGATTTTTTGATACCACGGCAGGGTGTCGAAATCAGCTGACACCAGCCCGCGCAGCGGGAAGAGGTCGAAGTAGCTGCCGCCGGCGAAAAAGACAATCAGCAGCACGGCGAACAGAAACGCCGGGATGGCGTAGCCGATGATGATGAACGTGCTGCTCCAGATATCAAAACGGCTGCCGTTGTGGACCGCTTTACGGATCCCGAGCGGAATGGAGACCAGGTAAATAATCAGCGTTCCCCACAGCCCGAGCGTGATGGAAACCGGCAGGCTTTGCTTGATCAGGGTTAACACCGAGGCGCTGCGAAACAGGCTGTCGCCGAAATCAAAGCGAACGTAATCCCAGAGCATGCTGAAATAACGCTCGTGAAGCGGCTTGTCGAAACCATAACGATGGGTGATCTCGGCGATCACCTCCGGATCCAGCCCCCGGCCGCCCCGGTAGTGGCTTTCACTGATATTCCCCACGCCGGTGCGGGCATGGCTGGCGCCCATCCCTTCACCGCCGCCGCCCGGCATGCCGCCGGCGTGGCCAAATTCTATTGCCGCAATCGCCTGGTCGACCGGGCCGCCCGGAGCAATCTGGACGATGAAAAAGTTAATGGTGATGATGGCCCACAGCGTCGGGATAACCAGCAGCAGACGGCGGATAAGATAAGCGCCCATCGTAATTCCTTAACGCCGCTCTGCGGGCAGTTTTGCGGCTTTATTCACGTCATACCACCAGGTGTCAAAGCCCAGGGTGTAAACGGGACGCACGGCAGGCAGGGAGAATTTGTCCCAGCGCGCCACGCGATCTTCACCCATATACCACATTGGCAGCATGTAATAGTTCCAGGTTAACACCCTGTCGAGCGCGCGCCCGAGCGGCAGCAGTTTTTCTTTGTCGCCCTGGGCGGCCACGATTTTCGCAATCAGGGCATCGACCACCGGGCTTTTGACGCCCGGGGCGTTATAGGAGGAGTCGATATAGCCTGATGCCCAGGAGATTTGCAGATCTGAGCTCGGCCACGGCTGCGCGGCCCACAGGCTTTGCATCATGTCGTAATCGCGGCTGCGCTTGCGGTTGGTGAGCTGGGCCATATCGACCTGGCGAATATTCATCGTTACCCCAAGCCGGGCAAGGTTCTTCTTAAAGGGGAGCACCCACTGATCGTTTGCCCCGGAGGCAATCAGCAGTTCGAAGCTCAGCGGTTTACCGGTTTGGGCATTGACCCGCTTCTGATTTTTCAGCACCCAGCCCGCCTCATCCAGCAGGCTGCTGGCTTTCAGCAGGTTTTCGCGGTCAAACCCGTTGCCGTCAGAGGTAGGGGGCTCAAATACTCGGGTAAACACTTCCGGCGGCAGTTCCGCTTTTAGCGGGGCCAGCAAAACCAGCTCATCCGCGTGGGGATAATCCCGGGCGGCGTACTCGGTATTCTGGAAATAGCTGTTAGCCCGGCTGTAGGCACCGTAAAACAGCGCCTTGTTCATCCATTCAAAATCAAACGCCAGGGTAATCGCTTCGCGCACCCGACGATCGTGAAAGACCGGGCGCTGAATATTAAACGCCAGCCAGCGCGTGTCCTGCGCGGATTCGTTTTTATGTTCGTCCTTAACGATATAGCCTCTGTCGAAGTTTTTGCCGATATAGCGAGTGGCCCAGTTTTTGGCGCTGTTTTCCACGCGCAGATCAAACGCGCCTGCCTTAAACGCCTCAAAGGCCACGTTGTCGTCAAGATAGTAGTCGTAGCGGAGGGTATCGAAGTTCCAGCGGCCGCGGTTTACCGGCAGCCCGGCAGCCCAGTAGTCCTTCACGCGGGAATAGATAACATACTGGCCCATCCGCCAGTCGGTGATGCGATACGGCCCGCCGGCTAACGGCGGGGTCGAGAGAGGATCGCTCAGCTTGTGGTGCTTCCAGAATGACTCGGGCATCACGGGCAGTGAGAACAGGCTCAGCATATTCTCTTTGTTCGGTTCGCTCAGCTCGATTCGTACGGTCAGCGGAGCGATGGCCTTTACCGTGGTGCCTTTGTACACCAGACGAAACTGGGGAACGCCCTCGGTCATAAATTTATGAAAGGTGAACGCCACGTCGCGGGCGCTAACCGGGGTGCCGTCGTGAAAGCGCGCCCGCGGGTTAAGGGCGATTTCTGCCCAGCTAAAATCGTCGGCGTAACGCACGTTCTCGGCAACCAGCGGATAATAGCTGCCGGGCTCGTCGTCGGAGGTGACGAACAGCGTGTCGTAAAGCGATTCGGTTCGGGCTGCCGCCACGCCGCGCAGGGCAAAGCGGTTAAAGTTATCAAACGTGCCCGTGGCGGAAAGCGTCACGCTCCCGCCTTTGGGCGCGGCGGGATTCACGTAATCGTAGTGGGTAAAGTTAACCGCGTATTTCGGCTCGCCTATGACGGCAAAGGCCGTGCTTTCTTTGATGGTCTGCGCCTGGCCGGGCAGGCTCACCAGCGCCAACAGCATCAGTACAACGCGCATAATCATAGTGCGGCGGATCCCTTTGTTCACAGGCAGGCTCGGTTGAACAGAATAATAAGTGACTGTGCCGCGATTGTGAAATTATTCCCCGAGCGTAACGCTGGGCTGCCACGTCTTAAACTGCTCCAGCGGCATCGGGCGGCCGATCCAGTAGCCCTGGAGATAGTTCACGCCGTGCTCGCGCAGCCACGCCGCCTGCTCCGGCGTTTCGACGCCCTCTGCGACGGTTAACATATTCAGGCGTCCCGCCAGCGTCAGCACCGCATCAAGCACTGGCGAGGTCACGGTTTCCGTCCCAATGGCGTTCACGAAGCCGCGGTCAATTTTCAGGTAATCCATCGTGAAGCGTTCTAAATAGATGAGCGCGCTGTGGCCGGTGCCAAAATCGTCGATGGCGATTTCAAATCCTTCATCGTGCAGCCATTCGAACAGCTGGTTAGCCTCGCGGTGGTTGATCATGTCGCGCTCGGTTATTTCCAGCACAATCTGGAAGTGATCGGGGGGAAGGGCGGCGGCAAACGCGCGCATATCCTCTTTAAAGCTTTCCGAATGCAGATGACCGGGCGCGATGTTTATTCCAAACTTGGCGCCGGGGGGAAGCAGGGTTTGCAGAACGGGGGCATCGCGAACGATAAGGTCAAAAAGATGCAGCGTCAGCGGAACAATCAGCTTCTGCGCTTCGGCAAAATTGATAAACGCGTCCGGTGGGATTTCGCCCATCACCGGGTGCTTCCAGCGCATCAGGACTTCCAGCCCGGTCATCCTGAGCGACTGCGCATCCACGACCGGCTGATAGACAACGTAGAACTGGTCGCGCTTGATGGCCGTGAGGATCTCTTTTCCGGGATTAAGTCGAATAGTGAGAATATAGAAGTTCAGCAGACCTGCCGCGATGCCGCAGACCAGGCCGAAAAACACGGCGTAGAGCAGTTCATCGGTCGTCCACTCTTGCGCGTAGACGTTTACGGTCAGAGGAATATTTTTCAGCGTGGCGGTGCGGGCAGGGACGTCGGGCAAATCCCGCGCCTGAACCAGCATTCCGGACTGGGTGGATAACGCGGAATCGCCAATAACGATCGATATTCCGGCAAATTCATCCTGACGTGACGTATAGAGAAGGTAAGGCGTCAGGTTGATGTTCACGGAGGTAAATACGCCGCCGTCTTTCACCAGCGGATTACGATACCAGATGGCGATCGCGGGCTTATCAGGCAGCATGGGCGTGCCCGGCAGAAGCGCGATATCAACAGGTTTGCTGATATGTAGCTGAGGGATAAGCGTTTCCATCGGGGTATTCATCGGACCTGTTGCCGAGGAGCAGAAGGCCTGTTTATCCCTGACCAGCAAAAAGGCGCGCACGTTAAGGCTGAAGGCCGCGCGCGAGGTCAGCGCCGCGCTGACTTCGTCACAGCTGTTCAGCGTGAGCGGCTGGAGCGTATCAATGGAGGTTTTGAGCTCGTCGAAAAAGCTCTCCATGTAGACGCTTAAATCCGTAATGAGGGTATCGTACCTGACTTCTCGCTTGTGATAACTCCAGTAAAACTGTAACGCACCCAGAAGCAGGGCGGTAAATAACCCCGTCAGAAAACTGAGAAACAGTATCCTGCGGTTGCTGGAGAAGTAGCGGGTAAACATAGATGTCGTGATTCCTGAAATGCCGCTGAATAACTATCAGTGTAACGGGCAAAAAAAAACACTGCCGGAGCAGTGTTTTTTTTATCGTATCGCCAGCCAAGGGATAACCAACGATACGACAGCAAGATTAACTGCGGCTCAGAACGCGGCGCGCTTCGTTGTAGCGCTTCTTCCAGTAAGGCTCGTTCATGCTGGAAATCGTCACACCACTGCTGGTGGAGGCATGGACAAACTGATCGTTACCGATATAGATGCCAACGTGTCGACCGGTTGAACCCGCTTTGAACAGAACTAAATCCCCGGTGCGCAGTTTAGTGCGCGAAATGGACTTGCCCATCTCCTGCTGTTCATAAGTAGAACGCGGAAGATCTAACCCAAACTGCTCGCGGAACGTACGCTGCACGAATGCGGAACAGTCAATGCCTTTCTTGGTGCTGCCGCCCAGGCGATAGCGCACGCCCTTCCAGTCAGCATACTGGTCCATAATGCGGGACTTCACGTCCAGATTACGTACCATATTTTCAAATTCATCCTGAGAGGCTTGCAGTGAAGAGGAATCTTCCATTCCCACAACACGCGTCTCAGGATGCATATTCCTGGCGGTATTGGTTGTACTACATGCCGAAAGCAGAACCGCTACTGCAATCGCCGGGATCCCCCGCATGATATATCTCAAGATTGGTTGAGATTTGACCATTTTGTTTATTTTCCCTTGAAGTCCTTAACGAAAAAAATCGTTATAAAAATGCCAACCGTGACGAGACTAATTATCTGTTCACAATGAGACAATTCTTTATGGTGAAAACTGTGGCGCAACGCACAAAATTATTCACCACGAAAATAATTATCTCCGTGGGGCAAAACGAGTTCGAGGTTAACCGATTGCAAGGGGCATTGCGAGCAAAAAAGTCTGATTTTTTATAAGAAATTGTGATACACAACGTTACAGCGCGCAATTGCTCAAAATACCGTCGACGATGCCCGTAAACCCTGCAATTGCTTCATTTTTATCATGAACGGTATGACGGGATGATGACAGCGTGGCGCGCGTCGGAGACGAAATAAATCAGGGATCGAAAACAATCCCTGATGAATGATGTTAATTTTGGTTATTTATTTGTTTTCGGTTTGTTTAAATTTACCGGGAAGATAACGATCAAACAACCTTATTAAGCGATCGCTGAGGGGGGTCATCAGAACCCATGGTAAACCAATCAGCACCGCCGTAAGCGAACCCACCGCGATATCGGTCAGCCAGTGAGCGCCAATCATCACCCTCGGGAATGCAAATATCACCACGATCGCCAGAGCTACCGTGAAGGCTTTTTTACCGAAATAGCGCAGCATAAAGCCGGCGAAAATCAGCAGCATCATACCGTGGTCGCCCGGGAAGCTATCCTTAGAGGCGTCTTTCGTCGGAATGTGCAGCAGCTCGCTGACGCGGTTAATATTCGGGAAGGTGAGCGACGGGCTGGCGCGTTTAACCGGCATCAGGTGCTGCGCCAGCTGGTTGATGATGACCGCAGTCAGCAGCATCACCAGGCCGATAATCAGAATGCGTCGACGACCCGCGCTGTCCTCTTTTAGCCAGAAGGAGAGCATCAGGCAGCCCATTGCCAGCAGCGAACAGCCGTCAAAGGCGCGGTTGTTGGTGATCGCGACCAGCCACAGGAAGGCCTCACTCTTCGCCAGCGCCTGGTTAAAGAAGTGGAAAAGACCAGAATCCAGCGGGAACCAGAAGCCGTGATCCACCGGGATATACCAGGAGAAAAAGATCGCCAGGCCGGCAGCATTAAGCAATAAAATAGCAGGAAGTCGAGTCGTCATAGTCTTCAGCACGCAATAAACCAGGGGCAACGTTAGCCGCCCAAACTTAAACGAAGCTTCAACAGGGTGGACTGAAGAGCGTTCCAGTCGGCGTTAACCGCACTTATTAACTCTATTCGGCTGTCGGGTGGCGCAACATTCTGCGTTTCAATGAAGAAATCCTCGCCCTGACGGTTAATGCGAACCAGCCCATCCGGGGTGCGCATGATCCCCTTAACCCGTTCAACCGGGGCCAGCCTCGCCCACTCCAGTATGCCAATGGTATCGAAAACCGTGTCGGCGTCGAAGATCCACCCGCACGCCTGATGCCCCTGGCCGCTGTTCAGGTTACGACGCCAGCGCTGATGTTCTGGCAGGCTCAGCGCAGCCAGACCGTGCTTCACGCCGTGGCTATGGGAATGCGCCGCGCTGGCAGGCAGCGGCGTCTGGTTGAGGCGGGGGAGATCCAGCAGGGCGCCATCGATATTACCCTGAGTCGCCTGAACAAGCTGACGTCCGCCGCCAGCCTGCTGCCACCAGGCCTCGAACGCGGCCTGACTCTCGGCCGTCGCGCGATCGGATTTATTCGCAACGATGATATCTGCCGAGGCGAGCTGGTCGCGGAAATTGTCGTTATTAACCGCTTTTTCATCCAGCAGCTGGCGCGGATCGAGCAGGCAAAGCGTCGCGCGGAGCTCAAGCCAGGGCTCGTATACCGGCGCGGTCAGTAAATCGAGAATTTGCTTCGGATGACCCAGCCCGGTAGGCTCAATCAGCAGGCGGTCCGGTTTGCCCTGACGCAGCAGCGTATTAAGCCCGACCTGCATCGGCAGACCATTCACGCAGCACATACACCCGCCCGGGATCTCTTTTACCATCGCGCCGCTGTCGGCGAGCAGCGCGCCGTCGATGCCGACTTCGCCAAATTCGTTTACCAGCACGGCCCATTTTTCCGACGGATCTTTAATGGCCAGCAAATGCAGGATGGACGTAGTTTTACCGCTGCCGAGAAAACCGGTGATCAGGTTGGTTTTGGTCACGTGCGCTCCGATAGATAATTGTGATGTACTAACAGCTATCTATCATCCTGACGAAAAAAACGGGCAATGAGAAGAGGGAGGGCGAACGGAGCGCAATGCCGTTCGCCTTAAACGCAATAATCGCTAAATTTTTAACGTTTCGATAACGGCCTGACGCGCGCCGAGGCGGGCGATGCGCCGGTACGCCCCGGCTATCTCGTCGACAAAGACAGGATTTTGCGGCAGGTCGTCGCCAAAAATTTCTTTTAGCGTCAGCAGGGCGTTAACGCGCTCCGCGTCGCTGCTGGCTTCAGCAATCGCCCTAAACTTTTCGCTCAGCGGATCGCGCACGTCAATGGCGTTGCCCTGGTCGTCCGTCCCGCTGACGTAGCGCATCCAGCCTGCGACGCCCAGCGCCAGCAGTGGCCAGGGGGTCTGGCGCGCAAGATGCACGCGGATCCCGTCCAGCATGCGTTGCGGCAGCTTCTGGCTACCGTCCATTGCAATTTGCCAGGTGCGGTGCTGTAGCGCCGGGTTCGCAAACCGCTCGATGAGGCTGTCGGCATACGCCGTAAGATCGACGTCGGTGATGCGCAGCGTTGGCGCTTGCTCGTTCAGCATCAGCCTGCGGGCGGCCTCGCGGAAGCTGTCGTCCTGCATACATTCATTAATATGCGCATGTCCGGCAAGGTAGCCGAGATAAGCGAGGAAGGAGTGGCTGCCGTTCAGCATCCGCAGCTTCATCTGCTCCCAGGGCAGAACGTCCTGCACCATCTGCACGCCTGCGGCTTCCCACTCCGGGCGTCCGGCGACAAAGTTATCTTCCACCACCCACTGAATGAACGGCTCACAGCTGATGGCACACGGATCGTCAACGCCCAGCTCCCGGGAAATTTCCGCGAGCGAGGCGTCGGTGGCGGCGGGAACAATTCTGTCGACCATGGTGCCAGGGAAGCTAACGTGCGCCTCTATCCATCCGGCCAGCTCTGCGGACCGCTTCGCGGCCATGCCGAGTACGGCGTTTTTCACAACGTGGCCGTTGTCGGGGATATTATCGCAGGAGAGCACGGTAAACGCCGGTAGCCCCCGCTCGCGGCGGCGGTGAAGCGCTTCGACCAGGATCCCCGGCGCGGAATGCGGCTCGGAAGAGTGTTCCAGATCGTGCAGTATGCGGCCGTTTTGCATGTCCAGCTTGCCGGTTGCCGGATCGATGCAATACCCCTTTTCGGTAATGGTGAGCGAGACAATCGCCACCTGCGGTTCACAGAACTTTTCGATGATGGCTGCCAGCGAGTCGAGTTTCGCATTCAGGCATTCATTTACCGCCCCGACGATGATGGGCTGGTTGCCATCGGCGCCTTTCTCCAGCACGGTGAACAGATGATCCTGCGCCCTAAGCTGGCTCATGAGGACATCGCCGCTAAAAAGGCTTATCTCACAAATACCCCAGTCGCCTCCTCTGACGTTAAGTACCCGATTTGTTAACAGCGCCTGATGCGCCCGATGGAACGCGCCGAAGCCGAAATGGACGATGCGGGAGCGCAGTAGCGCGCGATCGTAGCGGGGCTGCTGGACGTGGGCAGGAAGCGCGGTGGAGGCAATAGTCTTCATGAAGTACACACCTGATTAACCATTAATTAACAATGCCAGTGTAAAGTTATATGACAACAAATTGAATTGGTAAGCCGTAAATATCCCCGTTATGTGAGTTTGATCAATCAATGCCGCCTGCTGTATTGACCACTGACGGTAAACATGTATGGTAGTCGTCATCGAAGATATTCATATTGGTATAACAACTTGCGAGGGTGGGGCAATGGAACAAACCTGGCGTTGGTACGGGCCGAACGATCCGGTTTCTCTTGATGATGTGCGTCAGGCTGGCGCAACGGGTGTGGTCACGGCGCTGCATCATATTCCGAACGGCCAGGTGTGGCCGGTTGAGGAAATTCAAAAGCGTCAGGCACAGCTGGCCGAGAAAGGGCTAACCTGGTCTGTTGTGGAAAGCATTCCGGTTCACGAAGATATCAAAACGCATTCCGGCGAGTGTGAAACCTGGATTGCGAACTATCAGCAAAGCATTCGTAACCTGGCGGCCTGCGGTATTGATACCGTCTGCTATAACTTTATGCCGATTCTGGACTGGACGCGTACCGATCTGGAATATGAAATGGCGGACGGTTCAAAGGCCCTGCGCTTCGATCAGATTGCCTTTGCGGCTTTTGAGCTGCACATTCTGAAGCGTCCGGGTGCGGAAGCAGATTACACCGCCGATGAGCAGCAGCAGGCGCTGGCGTGGTTCAATGCCGCCAGCGAAGCGGAGAAAGAAAAGCTGGTCCGCAACATCATCGCTGGCCTGCCGGGTGCGGAAGAGGGGTATACCCTCGACAGGTTCCGCGCGCGCCTGGCGGAATATGGCGATATCGATAAAAACCAGCTGCGCGAAAACATGGCGCACTTCCTGCGCGCTATCGTGCCGGTGGCTGAAGAGGCTGGCGTGCGGCTGGCGGTTCACCCGGACGATCCTCCGCGCCCCATCCTCGGCCTGCCGCGTATCGTGTCGACCATTGAAGACATGCAGTGGCTGAAAGAGACGGTGGATAGCATCTACAACGGCTTCACCATGTGTACGGGCTCTTACGGCGTGCGTGCGGATAACGATCTGGTGCGGATGATTGAAACCTTCGGCGATCGCATTCACTTCACGCACCTGCGTGCAACCTGCCGTGAAGAGAACCCAAAAACCTTCCACGAAGCCGCGCACCTGGGCGGTGACGTGAACATGGTTGCGGTGGTGGACGCCATTCTGACGGAAGAGGCGCGCCGGAAGAAGGCGGGGGATTTACGTCCTATCCCGTTCCGTCCGGACCACGGCCACCAGATGCTGGACGATCTGCGTAAGAAAACGAACCCAGGGTATTCGGCGATTGGCCGCCTGAAGGGCATGGCGGAAGTGCGCGGTATTGAGCTGGCGCTGAAAATGACGAAATATCCAGAGCTGCTGTAAAGCATATTGTCAGCTTTCCGACCTGCCAAAATACAAAAACCGGCCTCAGGGCCGGTTTTTCGTGAGAAACGCTGAGCGTATCAGTCAGCGCGACCCATATAGCGTTTTTCTTCGATATGGATGCGGATTTTCTCACCAGCAGACAGGTATTCTGGCACCTGTACGACCAGGCCGGTGGTCAGGGTAGCCGGCTTGTTACGCGCGCTCGCAGACGCGCCTTTGATGCCCGGTGCCGTTTCAACGATTTCCAGATCGACCGTCTGCGGCAGCTCCAGCGCCAGCAGCACGCCGTCCCAGGTCAGCACCTGCATGTCCGGCATCCCGCCCTCAGGAATGAACAGCAGCTCTTCTTCAATCTGATCTTTGGTGAAGATATACGGGGTGTAGTCTTCTTTATCCATGAACACGTATTCGTTGCCGTCGATATAGGAGAAATCAACGTAGCGACGGGTCAGGGTCACGGTATCCACGATATCGTCACCTTTGAAGCGTTCTTCCACCTTCAGGCCGGTACGGACGTCGGCGAAGCGCATTTTGTACAGCGTTGCTGCGCCACGGGCGCTCGGTGCCTGAATATCGATATCTTTCACAATCAGCAGTTTGCCGTTGTAATTCAGTACCATACCTTTCTTAATTTCGTTCGCTCTTGGCATTGCAGTAATCCTGTTTACGGGAGGTAAAAAATATCGCGCCAAATTACTCGCGCGCGGCCTTTCAGGCAAGCGGAATTCGTGGGTTTTGCTATCAATACATAAAAGGTGTTACTGTGCGCGCAATGCCCGACCGCACGGGCGTTTGCCACCAGCAGAGAGCATTTATGGATTGTCGTTCCGACTGTGGCGCGTGCTGTACCGCACCGTCCATCTCAAGCCCCATTCCAGGAATGCCGGACGGCAAGCCTGCCAATACCCGCTGCGTTCAGCTCTCTGATTCCAACCTGTGTATGATCTTTGGCTCGCCCCTGCGCCCGAAGGTGTGCTCCGGCCTACAGCCAACCGCCGAAATGTGCGGCAGTACGCGGCAGCAGGCCATCACCTATCTTCTTGAGCTGGAAGCGCTCACCGCGCCTTAAACGTCCTTAATACGCGTCAGGCAGCCTAGCGTCAGGACGCACATCACCAGCGCAATCCAGAACACCGTATGATAGTTCCAGATTTCAGCCACGATGCCCGCCAGCGAGCCTGCAATAATCCAGCCCACGCGGGTGGTATTAGTATAAAGGGTGGTGGCAGCGCCTGCCTGACCCGGCATCAGATCCTGGAAGTAGAGCATGCCGATACCGGCCAGAATGCCGATATAAATGGCGTTCAGCAGCTGTAAAGCAAGAAGCAGAGCGGGCGTATGGACCGTCAGCATGCCGACATAAAACAGCAGCCCGGCAGCGGCGGCAATGCGCATCAAAAAGCGCTTTCCGAAACGCTTCGCGTAATAGCCCGCAATCAGCATGGTGGGGATTTCAAGCCCTGCGGCGGTACCCATCATTATCCCGGCCAGCTTCTCGGGCAGATGCAGCTCATCAATAATAAACAGCGGCATATTAATGATATACAGGCTGTTCGTTCCCCACATCAGCGTACAGATAATGAATAACAGCAGCGCGTCGCGTCGGTTACGCCGCGGTGCTTCCAGCGTACCGGTCGCCACCTTTGGCTCTTTACGCATGGATGGCAGAAAGAACCAGACCATCGCGCCGCACACCACGAAGGCTACCGCCGCGCTGAGGTACATCACCGTAAAGCCAAAACCCATTGCCAGCGCGTAGGCGAGCGGGGGACCAATCACCCACGCCAGCGACACCTGAGCGCGCAGTATCGAGCTGAACATCACCGCTTCCCGCCCGGTACGGTCGGCGTGCTCGCGGGCAAGGGCGAACATCTGCGGGTTGGCGGTGGAGCCGAAGCTGCTCAGGAACACGCCCACAAACAGCAGGATGAAATAGTTACGGTTCCAGGCAAACAGCAGACAGGCAAACACCCCGAGCAGGCAGCAGAACACGATCAGGCTTTTGCGATCGCCTTTTCTGTCTGAGCGACCGGCCAGAAACTGGCTGACGAGAATGCCGATGATGGCGCTCCCGGTAAAGAAGAAGCCGACCATCGCCGGACGCGCGTGGACTTCATTGGTCAGAAACAGGCTCAGGGTAGGCGTTTGTAACGCACCGGCAATCCCGGTGAGGAAAGCGACTATCAAAAACGCCGTTGACGTCAAATCAAAGGGCTTTGGTGAGGCGGCAGCGGGGGTGTTATGCATGGTCAGTATTTGCGAGTGACAGGGAGACGCGGAGTTTACGCCGCCCGTCATTAAATAAACAGAGGGTGAGGTCAAGATTGCCACAAAAAATCAAAATGCCATTTCAGTTTATTGAGCCTGCGCTGAAGCGTGCTGAACCTGTTTGCTGAACATCAGCAAAACGTCACGGTGTGAAGAAGAAATGTGCTGCACTTCTAAATTCTGATACACGAAACGTAACTTTTCTTGCAACCTTCTGAAGAAAAGACAAGACTTCTTGAAACGTTTCAGCGCTATCTTGTTTGTCATGATGGAGCAGGTTAGCGCCTATTTTCTCAGTTAAGCTGAAACGATTCAATTTCAGCAGGAGAGGAGAACCATGTTCCAGTTATCTGTTCAGGATATCCACCCGGGCGAACAGGCCGGGAATAAAGAAGAGGCTATTCGCCTGGTCGCCGCTGCTCTCGTGCAGGCTGGCAACGTGGCTGACGGCTACGTTAACGGCATGCTGGCGCGCGAGCAGCAGACCTCCACCTTCCTCGGCAACGGCATTGCTATCCCGCACGGCACCACGGACACCCGCGACCAGGTGCTGAAAACCGGCGTACAGGTTTTCCAGTTCCCGCAGGGCGTGCTCTGGGGAGACGGTCAGGTGGCTTACGTGGCTATCGGCATCGCGGCCAGCGGTGACGAACACCTGGGCCTGCTGCGTCAGCTGACGCACGTGCTGAGCGATGACTCCGTCGCTGAACAGCTTAAATCCGCGACCACCGCTGAAGAGCTGCGCGCGCTGCTGATGGGCGAAAAGCAGAGCGAAGCGCTGAAGCTCGACAATGAAACCCTGACGCTGGACGTCGTCGCTTCCGATCTGGTCACCCTCCAGGCGCTGAATGCGGCGCGCCTGAAAGAGGCGGGCGCGGCTGATGCCGTCTTCGTCACGCGCGCCATCAACGACAGGCCGCTGAACCTGGGCCAGGGCATCTGGCTGAACGACAGTGCTGAAGGCAACCTGCGCAGCGCTATCGCCGTCAGCCGCGCTGCTGCTGCCTTTGACGCAGACGGCGAGCGTGCGGCGATGCTGGTGACCGTCGCCATGACCGACGACCAGCCGGTTGCCGTGCTGAAGCGTCTGGGTGACCTGCTGCTGAACAATAAAGCTGAAAAACTGCTGAACGCCGACGTGGCAACGGTGCTGGCGCTGTTGACCAGCGACGATGCGCTGAAGGACGACCTGCTGAGCGCAGAGTACGTGGTGCGTAACGAACACGGCCTGCATGCCCGTCCGGGAACCATGCTGGTGAATACCATTAAACAATTTGAGAGCGAGATCACCGTGACCAATCTGGATGGTTCGGGTAAGCCTGCCAACGGGCGCAGCCTGATGAAAGTCGTCGCGCTGGGCGTGAAGAAAGGACACCGCCTGCGTTTCACCGCGCAGGGAGCAGATGCTGAACAGGCGCTGAAAGCGATTGGCGATGCCATCGCGGCCGGTCTGGGGGAGGGCGCATAATGAGCAGACGTGTTGCGACCATTACGCTGAACCCGGCCTACGATCTGGTGGGCTTCTGCCCGGAAATCGAACGTGGCGAAGTTAACCTGGTGCGAACCACCGGCCTGCATGCCGCAGGGAAAGGCATTAACGTGGCGAAAGTGCTGAAAGATCTCGGCATCGACGTCACCGTTGGCGGATTCCTCGGTAAAGACAACCAGGACGGTTTTCAGCAGCTGTTCAGCGAGCTGGGCATCGCTAACCGCTTTCAGGTTGTACAGGGCCGTACCCGTATCAACGTAAAGCTGACCGAGAAAGACGGTGAAGTGACCGATCTGAACTTCTCGGGCTTTGAGGTTACCCCGTCTGACTGGGAGCGCTTCGTTGCCGATTCCCTGAGCTGGCTGGGACAGTTTGACATGGTGTGCGTCAGCGGCAGCCTTCCGTCCGGCGTCAGCCCGGAAGCCTTCACCGACTGGATGACCCGCCTGCGCAGCCAGTGCCCTTGCATTATTTTCGACAGCAGCCGCGATGCGCTGGTCGCCGGACTGAAAGCCTCTCCATGGCTGGTTAAGCCTAACCGCCGTGAGCTGGAGATCTGGGCTGGCCGTAAGCTGTCAGAATTAAAGGATGTGATTGACGCTGCCCATGCGCTGCGCGAGCAGGGTATCGCTCACGTGGTGATTTCGCTTGGCGCAGAAGGTGCCCTGTGGGTTAACGCCTCCGGGGAATGGATTGCTAAACCCCCTTCAATGGAAGTGGTCAGCACCGTGGGTGCCGGGGATTCCATGGTTGGCGGCCTGATTTATGGCCTGCTGATGCGGGAATCCAGTGAACATACCTTACGTCTTGCTACCGCCGTTGCGGCCCTGGCCGTAAGCCAGAGCAACGTCGGCATTACCGATCGTACCCAGTTAGCCGCGATGATGGCGCGCGTTGACTTAAAACCGTTTAACTAACAGCAGGAGAGGAATAATGAAAACGCTGCTGATCATTGACTCCGGTCTCGGACAGGCTCGTGCCTATATGGCGAAGACCCTGCTGGGCGCGGCGGCACAAAAAGCGCACCTGGATATCATTGATAACCCGAGTGATGCCGAAATGGCGATTGTTCTGGGCGATAAAATCCCCGCTGACAGCGCCCTGAACGGCAAAAAAGTGTGGCTGGGCGATATTAATCGCGCGGTGGCACACCCTGAACTGTTTCTGAGCGAAGCAAAAGGTCATGCCACGGTTTACAGCGCACCCGTTGAGGCGGCGCCGGTTGCGGCCACCGGGCCGAAGCGCATCGTTGCGGTAACGGCGTGCCCGACGGGCGTGGCTCATACCTTCATGGCGGCAGAGGCCATTGAAACCGAAGCGAAAAAACGCGGCTGGTGGGTGAAGGTTGAAACCCGTGGCTCCGTGGGCGCAGGTAACGCCATCACGCCGGAAGAGGTCGCTGAAGCCGATCTGGTTATCGTGGCGGCAGATATCGAAGTGGATCTGGCGAAGTTTGCCGGCAAGCCGATGTATCGCACCTCTACCGGCCTGGCGCTGAAGAAAACCGCGCAGGAGTTTGACAAGGCGCTGGCGGAAGCCAAACCGTATCAGGCAACCGGTGCGGCTAAAACCCCGACCGAAGGGAAAAAAGAGTCTGCGGGCGCGTATCGCCACCTGCTGACCGGCGTCTCCTACATGCTGCCGATGGTGGTAGCGGGCGGCCTGTGTATTGCGCTCTCCTTCGCCTTCGGTATCGAAGCGTTTAAGGAGCAGGGCACGCTGGCGGCGGCGTTAATGCAGATTGGCGGCGGCTCCGCCTTCGCGCTGATGGTGCCGGTACTGGCTGGCTTTATCGCCTTCTCTATTGCCGACCGTCCGGGCCTGACGCCGGGTCTTATCGGCGGCATGCTGGCGGTAAGCACCGGTTCAGGCTTTATTGGCGGTATTATTGCCGGTTTCCTGGCAGGCTACGTGGCGAAGCTGATTAGCTCGAAGCTGAAGCTGCCGCAGAGCATGGAAGCGCTGAAGCCGATCCTGATCATCCCGCTGATTTCCAGCCTGGTGGTGGGTCTGGCAATGATTTACCTGATCGGTAAGCCGGTCGCGGGCATTCTGGAAGGCCTGACCCACTGGCTGCAAACCATGGGGACGGCGAACGCGGTTCTGCTGGGCGCTATCCTCGGCGGTATGATGTGTACCGACATGGGTGGTCCGGTAAACAAAGCGGCATACGCGTTTGGCGTTGGCCTGCTGAGTACCCAGACCTATGCGCCGATGGCGGCGATCATGGCGGCAGGCATGGTGCCACCGCTGGCGCTCGGCCTGGCGACGATTATTGCCCGTCGTAAGTTCGATAAAGCGCAGCAGGAAGGTGGGAAAGCGGCGCTGGTGCTGGGCCTGTGCTTCATTACCGAAGGCGCAATCCCGTTTGCGGCGCGTGACCCAATGCGCGTTCTGCCCTGCTGTATCGCAGGCGGTGCGGTAACGGGCGTCATCTCTATGGCGGTGGGTGCGAAGCTGATGGCGCCGCACGGCGGTCTGTTTGTTCTGCTGATCCCAGGCGCAATCACTCCGGTGCTGGGTTACCTGCTGGCGATTGTTGTCGGTACGCTGGTGGCGGGCCTGTCTTACGCGGTGCTGAAGCGCCCGGAAGCGGAAGCGGTCGCCAAAGCGGCATAAGCGTTAACGCAATAAAAAAGCCGGGTCGCATTACGCGCCCGGCTTTTTTTATGCCGCCTGTTCAGCGGTCTGCTGCGCTTTCAGCCAGGCAATTTCTTCCGCCCAGATATCCGGGTTGATGGTTTCCAGCACCATCGGAATGCCGTCGAAGCGGGCGTCCTGCATAATAAAGCGGAACGCATCGTGGCCAATATTGCCTTCGCCCAGGCTGTGGTGGCGGTCAACGCGGCTGCCGAAAGCGCTTTTCGCATCGTTTAAGTGCATGCCGCGCAGGTAGTTAAAGCCAACAATCCGCTCGAACTCGTCGAAGGTGTTCTTCGTTGCCTCGGTCGTGCGCAGGTCATAGCCTGCCGCAAACGCGTGGCAGGTATCAATGCACACGCCCACGCGGGATTTGTCTTCCACGCCGTCGATGATCGCCGCCAGATGTTCGAACCTGAAGCCCAGGTTGCTGCCCTGACCGGCGGTGTTTTCAATCACCGCCGTCACGCCTTTAGTTTTATCCAGCGTGATGTTAATGGACTCGGCAATGCGCGCCAGGCAGGCGTCTTCATCGATCTGCATCAGATGGCTACCCGGATGGAAGTTGAGCAGCGTCAGGCCCAGCTGCTCGCAGCGCTGTACCTCATCCAGGAACGCTTCACGGGATTTTTCCAGCGCCTCAGCAACCGGGTGGCCGAGGTTAATCAGATAGCTGTCGTGCGGGAGGATCTGGCCTGGCCCATAGCGGTACTTCTCGCAGGCGGCCCTGAAGCTATCAATCACTTCAGCGGTGAGGGGAGCAGCGCGCCACTGGCGCTGATTTTTGGTGAACAGGGCGAAGGCGGTCGCCTCGATTTCGGCGGCACGAATGGCGGCATTCGCAAGGCCACCGGCAGCGCTAACGTGCGCTCCAACATATTTCATAAAAAGACTCCTGTTAACCCGAAACGCCTATGATAACGGGTTAACAGGAGAAGGACGAGATGGTTTATGCCAGCAGGCTGTGTACGGCGAGGTTAATCGCGCCGCCGCCCACAATCAGCCAGATGAAGAGCACCAGCGCCATCAGCAGCGGCTTCGCACCGGCTTTTTTCAGGGCGCTCACGTGCGTGGTTACGCCCAGCGCCGCCATCGCCATGGCCAGCAGTACCGTATCCAGCGTGACCAGCATATCCACCACCGCCTTCGGCAGCAGGTGGAAGGAGTTAAAGATGGCAACCACGATAAACAGGATCGCAAACCATGGAATGGTGATTTTACTTTTCTCGTTGCCGCCCGCCGGCGCCAGCTGTTTAACCCGCGCCGCCAGGAAAATCAGGAACGGTGCCAGCATCATTACGCGCAGCATTTTAGCGATGACCGCCGCGTTTTCCGCATCCGGACTGATGGCGTGACCTGCCGCTACCACCTGCGCCACTTCATGCATGGTTGAACCGATATAGATACCGTAGGTTTCCGGGCTGAACCAGTGCGCCACCAGCGGATACATGGCCGGATAGAGGAAGATCGCCAGCGTACCGAAGATGACCACCGTCGCGACGGCCACCGTAACTTTACTGGCCTCGGCCTTAACCACCGGCTCCGTCGCCAGCACCGCGGCCGCGCCGCAGATGCTGCTGCCAGCACCAATCAGCCAGCTGGTTTGTTTATCGAGCCCAAAGATCTTCTGGCCGATGAAGCACGCCAGTAAAAAGGTGCTCGTAAGGGTCAGGACGTCGATGGCAATCCCGCTGACGCCCACATCCGCAATCTGCGAAAAGGTGAGGCGAAAGCCGTAAAGGATGATCCCGAGACGCAATAAATGCTGTTTGGCGAAAATAACGCCCCCGTCACAGGATTTCCAGATGTGCGGATAAACGGTATTCCCGACGACCATGCCGAGCAGAATGGCCAGCGTTAAGGCGCTGAATCCTGCACCGGCCACCGCCGGAATGCTGCCGCCCCATAAGGCGACACCGGTAACCACGGCGCTGAGCGCAAGACCCGGCACGAAGTGCCACACTGTACGATGATGTTGTAAGGTGATTTCTGACATAACCTTCTCCTTTGTCTGGCTAAAGGTTACGGCGCTCTGGCTTAAAAATAAAATTGATTATATATTTATAATCAATCTTTATAAGTGGTAAGCAACTATGCACATTACATTGCGTCAGCTGGAAGTTTTTGCCGAAGTGCTGAAGAGCGGCTCGACGACCCAGGCGTCACAAATGCTGGCGCTCTCGCAGTCTGCCGTCAGCGCGGCCTTAACCGATCTTGAAGGCCAGCTAGGCGTCCAGCTGTTCGACAGGGTAGGGAAGCGGCTGGTGGTGAACGAACATGGCCGACTGCTCTACCCGCGCGCGCTGGCGTTGCTGGAGCAGGCCGTCGAAATCGAACAGCTGTTCCGCGAGGACAACGGTGCGATCCGCGTGTACGCCAGCAGCACGATCGGTAACTATATTCTGCCGGAAGTGATCGCCCGCTACCGCCGGGATTTCCCGACCCTGCCGCTGGAGATGAGCGTGGGCAACAGCCAGGATGTCATCAACGCGGTGATTGATTTCCGCGTGGATATCGGGCTTATCGAAGGGCCATGCCACAACGTCGATATCATCGCCGAACCCTGGCTGGAGGACGAGCTGGTGGTGTTTGCGTCTCCGGCCTCTTCTCTACTGCAGGGCGAGGTCACGCTGGAGCGGCTGGCGCAGGCCCAGTGGATCCTGCGAGAGCAGGGCTCCGGCACGCGTGAGATTGTCGATTATCTGCTGCTCTCGCACCTGCCTCATTTCCAGCTGGGCATGGAGCTGGGCAATTCAGAGGCGATTAAGCACGCCGTACGCCATGGTCTGGGCATTAGCTGTCTTTCCCGACGGGTGATTGCCGAGCAGCTGGAAACCGGATCGCTGGTTGAGATCCCCGTTCCGCTGCCGAAGCTGGTGCGCACGCTGTGGTGCATCCACCATCGGCAAAAGCACCTTTCCAGTTCGCTGCAGCGTTTTCTGCGCTACTGCGAGATGTGAAATCGCCCCTCACCCTGGCCCTCTCCCCAAAGGGGAGAGGGAAAAATTATGCTTTACTTATAATCCTGGCCGAGTCATGAAGCTCTCTTATAACTGAGCATTTCTGCCGGAAGGAACGCAGATCGTCTGCTACAATCGCGCCTCATTTATTGAATGGACAGCATTTTCACATGGTTTCAGAAACTAAAACCACAGAAGCGCCCGCGCTACGTCGCGCACTTAAGGCGCGTCACCTGACGATGATCGCCATTGGCGGATCTATCGGTACAGGTCTTTTCGTTGCCTCTGGCGCAACGATTTCGGCAGCAGGCCCGGGTGGGGCACTATTCTCTTATATCCTGATTGGCCTGATGGTGTACTTCCTGATGACCAGCCTGGGCGAACTGGCGGCCTATATGCCGGTATCGGGTTCGTTTTCGACCTACGGTCAGAAATACGTTGAAGAAGGCTTCGGCTTCGCGCTGGGCTGGAACTACTGGTACAACTGGGCGGTGACTATCGCCGTGGATCTTGTCGCCGCACAGCTGGTGATGACCTGGTGGTTCCCGGACACGCCGGGCTGGATCTGGAGTGCGCTGTTCCTTGCGGTGATTTTCCTGCTGAACTACATCTCCGTTCGCGGCTTTGGCGAAGCGGAATACTGGTTCTCTTTGATTAAAGTGGCAACCGTCATCATCTTTATCGTCGTCGGTGTGGCGATGATCGTTGGTATTTTCAAAGGGGCTGAACCGGCCGGGTGGAGCAACTGGAGCATAGGCGATGCGCCGTTTGCCGGAGGCTTCTCGGCGATGATTGGCGTGGCGATGATTGTCAGCTTCTCCTTCCAGGGCACCGAGCTGATTGGCATTGCGGCCGGTGAATCCGAAAACCCGGAGAAGAACATTCCTCGCGCGGTGCGTCAGGTGTTCTGGCGTATCCTGCTGTTCTACGTGTTCGCGATCCTGATTATCAGCCTGATCATTCCGTACACCGATCCTAGCCTGCTGCGTAACGACGTGAAGGACATTAGCGTCAGCCCGTTCACGCTGGTCTTCCAGCACGCGGGCCTGCTCTCTGCGGCGGCGGTAATGAACGCGGTGATCCTGACGGCGGTGCTGTCTGCGGGTAACTCCGGCATGTACGCGTCCACCCGTATGCTCTATACCCTGGCCTGCGACGGCAAAGCGCCGCGGATTTTCTCGAAACTGTCCCGCGGCGGCGTGCCGCGCAACGCGCTGTACGCGACCACGGTGATTGCCGGTCTGTGCTTCCTGACCTCCATGTTCGGCAACCAGACGGTGTACCTGTGGCTGCTCAATACCTCCGGTATGACGGGCTTCATCGCCTGGCTGGGCATTGCCATCAGCCACTATCGTTTCCGCCGCGGCTACGTCAAGCAGGGCCACGATCTGAACAACCTGCCGTACCGCTCGGGGTTCTTCCCGCTGGGGCCGATTTTTGCCTTCATTCTGTGCCTGATCATCACCCTGGGCCAGAACTACGAAGCCTTCCTTGCGGACACCATCGACTGGGGCGCCGTGACGGCCACCTATATCGGTATTCCGCTGTTCCTGATTATCTGGTTCGGCTACAAGCTGACGAAAGGAACCCGCTTCGTTCGCTACAGTGAAATGGATTTCCCGGAACGATTTAAACGCTAAACGCACTTCCTCTCTTTAAGCCCGCTCATTTGAGCGGGCTTTTTTATGGGCAGATCAGAAGCTGTAGGTCATGCCAACCGTATAGCGACGCCCGTCAAGCACGGTGTCATACGTATCGTAATCAATCTGCTTATCAAGCACGTTATACACACCGGCGGTAACAAGCAGGTTTTTGTTCGCGTTGTAGCGCAGACCGACATCAACCTGAGTGTAGGACGGCGTGCCCTGGGACATTGACGTACGGCTCAGATACTCGGACGTTTTACCGCGAAGGTTCAGACGGCTCCAGAAACCGACGTCGGGCGTCGCCTGCCAGTCCAGGGTGGTGTTGAACATGTGCTTAGGCATTTTGTTCAGCGGCTTGCCGGAGAACTGACCGCTCTTCTGCTCGGATTCGGTATAGGTATAGTTTGCGGTCCAGTTCACATCGCGCGAGATTTTCCAGCCGAACGAGGACTCCACGCCGCGCATGTTGGCTTTGTCCACGTTGACGCGGTCGCTCACGAAATCATAGCTGTGATCGCCAATCGTACAGGCGGGATCGGCGCTGCTGTTACAGCGGCGAACTTCCGTAATCTTGTCCTTGAAGTCGGTATTAAACAGCGTCACGCCGGCATTCAGGTTATCGTTGTTATCCCAGAGCAGGGCGAGCTCTTCGCTGAGGCTCTTCTCTGGTTTCAGATCCGGGTTGCCAACGATGATACCGTCAAGACGGCCGCCACCCGTTACCTGGCCCCAGCTGGCGGAAGACTGACGCAGATCCGGCGCCCGATAGCCAGCCGAAACCCCGCCTTTCAGCGTCCACTGTTCGGCCAGGTGCCATACGCCGTAACCGCGCGGCGTCCAGTTCGTCCCGTAGTTTTGGTCTTTGTCCATACGCAGGCCACCGGTCAACGTAAAGCTTTCCGTCATTGACCATTCATCTTCGGCAAACAGGGCCCAGCTCCAGCGAGTCAGTTTGTTCAGGCCGTCCGCAGCTTCCAGCTGATTGCCCTTGTCGCGCAGTTTCTCATACCGATACTGCCCGCCGAGGGTCAATGTATGATCGCCGAGGAAAATCTGGTTCTGGTTGTTGAAGGTGGTGTTATACGAGCGCATTTTGCGACCTGGGTTATTGGTCTCTTCCTGCTGGATATAGCTGGTGGTATTGAAGTCGTCGTAATACCCGCTGTGGGTTAAGGAGTAAGTTGTATGCTCATAGCGCGAGTCGCTTTTGGTATTTGGCTTACAGGTCGTTCCCCGGCAGGTTTCAGCCGCTTTCGACATCCCTGGCGTGCTGTTTCTGTCCTGAAGCTCACGAGCAAAATCAAGATCGAAATCGTTCTTCTCGTCCGGCGTGAAGTTCAGCGTAATGCCACCGTTACGCATTTTCTGCTCGTTATACCCGTTCACTATCTTATCTTCGGCGCGGCGTGACAAAAGCCCCGTCACTTTTGCGCCCAGCAGGCCGTCAATCAGAGGACCTGAAGCGTAGGCGTTGGTCTGGAAGATGTCGCCGGAATCATGGTTTTCCTGGAAGGTTGCATCGCCATGCAAAGAACCGGTCCAGGCTTTGGTGTTCGAGACTTTTTTGGTAATGACGTTGATGACACCACCCATAGCATCAGAGCCGTAAAGCGAGGACATCGGGCCGCGGATGACCTCGATGCGCTCTATGGACTCCAGTGGCGGCAGCCAGCCTTGTTCAATACCCGAGTTATCGCTGTTTGGGCGGGTGCTTCGCGTACTGACGCGTTTGCCGTTCACCAGAAACAAGGTGTACTGAGATGCCATACCGCGAATGCTGATATCACTGCTACTCCCGCCGCCAGTGACGACAACGCCCGGGACGTCTCTCAGGGCATCGGTAACATCACGGTAGGCTTTATCTTCAATCTGCTGTTTCGAAATAACAGAGATGGAGGCGGGGGCATTCTGGATCTTTTGTTCAAAACCCGTCGCGGTGACGACAACGGTGTCCTGATCGGCTGCGTGAACGAAGGGGGTAAATGTGGCAGCGCCAACGGCGACGGCCAGGAGCTTAACGCGGAGTATTGTCATTTGTACATTCCATATAAAAAGAATAAAACTCCATCGGGATAACCCTGAGAACTGTATGTTTTTGTCTTTTAAGAACTCTTTGAGATGGAGAAGAGCCTGGAATTGTACAAAAGAATGTAGAATTGTAAACACAAATGATAATTGAAATCATTTGTGTTTGATGTAAATAAAAAAAACCGGTCTGGTTTCAAGCGGATAGGATTATGTAAATGAGGGGGAGGGGATAGGCCCGGTATACAGGAGTCTACCGGGCAAAAGGCCGAACTTACCTGAACAAATGCTCCGCATGGAAGCGGAGATGGTCCTCAATAAAGGACGCCATAAAGTAATAGCTGTGGTCGTATCCCGGCTGGATGCGCAGCGTCAGCGGCCAGTCTTTCTGACGCGCCGCTTCGGCCAGCACCGCAGGCTGTAGCTGCCCGGCGAGGAACTGATCCGCATCACCCTGATCGATAAGCATCGGAATCGCGTCTTCCGTCCGGCTTGCCAGCATCAGCGCGCAGCTGTCCCATTCCTGCCATTTTTGTACATCTTCCCCCAGATAGGCCGTAAAGGCTTTTTGCCCCCACGGTACCTGCGTTGGGTTCACGATGGGCGCAAATGCCGACACGCTCGCGTACTTACCCGGATTTTTCAGCGCCATTATCAGCGCGCCGTGGCCGCCCATGGAGTGACCGCTAATCGCGCAGCGCTCGCTCACCGCGAATTCTGACTGAATCAGTGCAGGTAGTTCATCACGGACATAATCATACATGCGGTAGTGGCTCGCCCACGGCTGCTCGGTGGCGTTCAGATAGAATCCGGCGCCTTTGCCTAAATCGTACCCGGCATCGTCCGCCACATCATCCCCTCGCGGGCTGGTGTCTGGCATCACCAGCGCGATGCCCAGCTCAGCGGCAATACGCTGGGCTCCCGCTTTAGTGGTGAAGTTTTCGTCATTGCAGGTCAGGCCTGAAAGCCAGAACAGAACCGGTGGATTTTCCGTCGGTGGGAGGAAAATGCTGAACGTCATGGCGCAGTTCAGGACGGTGGAGTCGTGCCGCCAGCGCTGCTGTCGACCTTCAAAACAACGATGCTCTTCGAGCAGTTCCATGCAGGGCTCCTTATACGGAAGACTATTCATGAAACTCATAATACAGAGTTTTCATTGACCTGTGAGCAACTTTCACTTTCGCAGGACGGCGAGATGTTGCATCATGATTTTACTTTTCTTTAACATTTGGAGCGATCATGGCGCTGCGTATCGCGCTCAGCGGATTTGTGGTTCTGGTCGTGGCGATGGGGATAGGGCGCTTCGCCTTCACGCCTCAGGTGCCGCTGATGATTGCCGCCGGGCAACTCACGCTCACCAGCGCGGGGCTGGTCGCGGCGATGAACTATCTGGGCTATCTGGTAGGCGCGTGGGATGCCATGCGCGCCCATCGCTTCGTTGAAACGCGTCTCTGGCTGGGCATTGGCGGCGCGGTGGCGCTGACGCTGCTCTCCGCGGCGGCAGATAACGCCATCGTTCACGGCCTGCTGCGCTTTGTGATTGGCTGCATGAGCGGCTGGTCGATGGTGCTGATTGCCGCCTGGACCAACGAGCGGCTGGGGCAGCTGGGCAAGCCGGGGCTGAGTGCGGCCGTCTTTGCCGGTCCCGGTGCCGGTATTGCCCTGAGCGGCCTGCTGGCGGTCTATATTCAGGCGAAATCCCTGTCCGCCGGAGCGGCATGGCAAATTTACGGCGTGCTGGCGCTGGTGCTGATTGCGCTGGTGGCCCGGTATCTGCCGCGTGCGGGTCAGCTTCATCGTCCGGGTTCCGCACCTGAACCGCTGCTGCTGACCGCAGATTTAAAGCGCCTGGTCTGGAGCTACAGCCTGGCGGGGTTTGGCTATATCCTCCCGGCGACCTTCCTGTCGCAAATGGCGACCGTGCGCTTTCCCGGCAGCCTGTTTGCCCAGTTTGTCTGGCCGATTTTTGGCGCCGCCTCGGTGGTGGGAATTGCCCTCAGCATCATCCTGCGCCATACCTCGACGTCCAACCGCAGGCTGGCGATTGTCCTGTGGCTACAGGGCGTTGGCGTGCTGGCGGCATGGCTCCTGCCGGGCATTGGCGGTTTGCTGACGGGCGGGCTGCTGGTGGGCGGCGGTTTCCTCTGCGCCGTACAGCTCTCCCTTTTATACGGGCGCGAGCTGGCGCCAGACCACACGCGCTACATGGCGGGACTGCTCACCACCGGGTATGCCATCGGTCAGCTGATCGGTCCGGTCACCTCGGCCCTGTCGACCTGGCTTACCCACCGGCTGGAGCCTGCGCTTGGGCTGGCCGGTATCGCGCTCTTTGTTGCTGGCGGCCTTGTCTGGAATCGTCACGCTGAAAGGCAACAGCAATTGCAATAATTATCGTCGTGAATACTGGATTATGTGCGTCGCCTCACGCACAATGAGCGCACACTTTTGCCACAACGAGGGCAAAAGACGCCACACCTGCAGGAGAAAAGAATGCCATCACTCAGTAAAGAAGCAGCCCTTGTCCATGAAGCGCTGGTTGCGCGCGGTCTTGAAACGCCACTGCGCCCGCCCGTGCAGGAACTGGACAATGAAACCCGCAAGAGTCTGATCGCCGATCACATGACGGAGATCATGCAACTGCTGAATCTCGATCTGAGCGACGACAGCCTGATGGAGACGCCGCACCGCATTGCAAAAATGTACGTCGACGAAATTTTCTCCGGCCTGGACTACGCGAACTTCCCGAAAATTACCGTCATTGAAAACAAGATGAAGGTTGATGAGATGGTGACGGTGCGCGATATCACGCTGACCAGCACCTGTGAACATCACTTCGTGACGATCGATGGCAAAGCGACGGTGGCCTATATTCCTAAAGATACGGTGATCGGCCTGTCCAAAATCAACCGCATCGTGCAGTTCTTTGCCCAGCGTCCGCAGGTGCAGGAGCGTCTGACGCAGCAGATCCTGACCGCGCTGCAAACCCTGCTGGGTACCAACAACGTGGCGGTGTCCATCGACGCGGTACACTACTGCGTGAAGGCCCGCGGCGTACGTGATGCCACCAGCGCGACCACCACCACCTCGCTGGGCGGTCTGTTTAAGTCGAGCCAGAACACCCGCCAGGAGTTCCTGCGCGCCGTGCGTCACCACAACTAAGCAGACAGGGCAGGGACCATGGAGCGAAACGTCACGCTCGATTTTGTTCGCGGCGTCGCCATTCTCGGTATCCTGCTGCTGAATATTAACGCCTTCGGTCTGCCGAAGGCGGCGTATCTCAATCCGGCGTGGTATGGCGACATCACGCGCAGCGATGCCTGGACGTGGGCCCTCCTCGATCTCTTTGCCCAGGTTAAATTCCTTACCCTCTTTGCGCTTCTCTTTGGCGCGGGGCTTCAGCTTCTCCTCAGGCGCGGCACGCGCTGGATCCAGTCGCGCTTAACGCTGCTGGTCATCCTCGGCTTTATTCACGGACTCCTTTTCTGGGACGGCGATATTCTGCTGGCTTATGGCCTGGTGGGCCTTATTTGCTGGCGGCTGATCCGCGACGCGCCCGGCGTAAAAAGCCTGTTCAACACCGGGGTGATGCTCTACGTCATGGGGCTGGCCGTGCTGCTGCTGCTGGGCATGATTGCGGATGGTTCCACCAGCCGGTCATGGACCCCGGACGCGGCGAACCTGCAATATGAGCAGTACTGGAAGCTGAAAGGCGGCGCGGAAGCCATCGGCAACCGGGCCGATATGCTCGGCGATAACCTGCTGGCGCTGGGCGCGCAATACGGCTGGCAGCTGGCGGGAATGATGCTGATTGGCGCCTCCCTGATGCGCACCGGCTGGCTGAAAGGGGAGTTTAGCCTGCGTCACTATCGTCTCACAGGCGCGGGCCTGGTGCTGCTCGGCGTGATGATTAACCTTCCGGCGACGATCGTACAGTGGCATCTTCAGTGGGATTACCGCTGGTGCGCGTTCCTGCTCCAGGTCCCGCGAGAGCTGAGCGCACCGTTCCAGACCGTTGGCTATGCGGCGCTGATCTACGGCTTCTGGCCGCAGCTTTCTCGCCTGTGGATCGTCAGCGCGGTGGCCTGCGTTGGGCGGATGGCGTTAAGCAATTACCTTCTGCAAACCCTGATATGCACCACGCTATTCTATCGATTCGGCCTGTTTATGAAATTCGACCGCCTGACGCTGCTGGCGTTTGTTATTCCGGTCTGGATTGTTAACGTGATGTTTTCCGTCATCTGGCTGCGCTATTTCCGTCAGGGCCCGCTGGAGTGGGCGTGGCGGCAGTTAACCGCGCGTGCGTCGGGTGTATCATTACGTAATACATCCAGATAACGATCTGGATCACAATCATTAACAAAACGGATGTAAGCGTTTTCATCTGTGTGAGCTTCTTCACGTAGTCTCCTTTCTCTCGCTGCCAGAATAGCCACCTTGCTAAACACAGGGGGTGTCTGTGAGTTGCTGCAATTCCTTAAAGGGTGGTGAATATGATCACCATTCGTGACGTCGCCCGCCTGGCGGGTGTTTCTGTTGCTACCGTCTCCCGCGTGCTGAACAACAGCGCGCTGGTCAGCCCTGAAACGCGTGAAACCGTAATGAAAGCCGTGACCCAGCTGGGGTACCGGCCAAACGCCAATGCTCAGGCGCTGGCCACGCAGGTCAGCGATACCATTGGCGTGGTGGTGATGGATGTGTCGGACGCCTTCTTTGGCGCGCTGGTTAAGGCGGTGGACGTTGTCGCCCAGCAGCACCAGAAGTATGTGCTGATTGGCAACAGCTACCACGAGGCGGAAAAAGAGCGTTATGCCATTGAGGTGCTGATCCGCCAGCGCTGCAACGCCCTGATCGTACACTCAAAAGCCCTGAGCGATGAGGAGCTTGCCGGGTTTATGGAGCAGATCCCCGGCATGGTGCTCATTAACCGCATCGTGCCCGGCTATGCGCACCGCTGCGTTGGTCTGGATAACATCAGCGGCGCAATGATGGCGACGCGGATGCTCATCAGCAACGGCCATCAGCGTATTGGCTATCTGGCTTCCAGCCACGGCATTGAAGACGACATGATGCGCCGCCAGGGCTGGCAAAACGCCCTCAAAAAGCAGGGCATTGTGCCGCTGGAGAGCTGGGTAGGAACCGGTTCGCCGGATATGCAGGGCGGTGAAGCGGCAATGGTTGAGCTGCTGGGACGTAATCTTCAGCTGTCGGCAGTGTTCGCCTACAACGACAGCATGGCGGCAGGGGCGCTTACCGCGCTGAAGGACAACGGCATTGCGGTGCCGCAGCATTTATCGCTGATCGGCTTCGACGATATCCCGATTGCCCGTTACACCGATCCGCAGCTGACGACGGTGCGTTACCCCATTGCGTCGATGGCGAAACTGGCGACGGAGCTGGCGCTGCAGGGGGCGGCAGGGCTGCTGGATCCTGACGCAACGCATTGTTTTATGCCGACTTTAGTGCGGCGTCATTCGGTCGCGGTTCGGCAAACTGTGGCTCCGATCACTAACTGATAACATCAGGTGATGTAACCGTTTTCAATCTGTGAGTAAATTCACAGTATCTTAACAAGCCGCTGTCTATGATGTCAGCGTTTTAGGGGCTGAAACATAATGTAACGGTGATTATTCGCTTTTACCGTTACCACCATGCCTCAAACAACGAATAAAACGCATTTCTGGAGCGTTACCGAACACGGAAGCTGGACATTTTATAAGTGAACTTCGGCGATCAGTAACGTTTTATTAACATCTGCCCGCCGACCGTTTTTCACAAGAACTACCCTGCATAAAAAAAACCGGAGATACCATGAATAAGAAGGTGTTGACTCTGTCTGCTGTCATGGCAAGCATGCTTTTTGGCGCAGCAGCGCACGCAGCGGATACCCGTATTGGCGTAACTATCTATAAATACGACGACAACTTCATGTCTGTTGTGCGTAAAGCAATTGAAAAAAATGCTAAAGCGGCGCCAGACGTGCAGCTGCTGATGAATGACTCCCAGAACGACCAGTCCAAACAGAACGATCAGATTGACGTTCTGCTGGCAAAAGGCGTGAAGGCGCTGGCCATCAACCTGGTTGACCCGGCGGCGGCGGGCACGGTTATCGAGAAAGCGCGCGGCCAGAACGTGCCAATTGTCTTCTTCAACAAAGAACCTTCCCGTAAGGCGCTGGATAGCTACGACAAAGCGTACTACGTGGGTACTGACTCCAAAGAGTCCGGTATTATCCAGGGCGATCTGATTGCGAAACACTGGGCGGCGAACCCGAACTGGGATCTGAACAAAGATGGGCAGATTCAGTTTGTGCTGCTGAAAGGCGAGCCGGGCCACCCGGATGCTGAAGCACGTACCACTTACGTTATCAAAGAGCTGAACGACAAAGGCCTGAAAACCCAGCAGCTGGCGTTAGACACCGCAATGTGGGACACCGCTCAGGCGAAAGATAAGATGGATGCGTGGCTCTCTGGTCCGAACGCTAACAAAATTGAAGTGGTTATCGCAAACAACGATGCGATGGCAATGGGCGCAGTAGAAGCGCTGAAAGCGCACAATAAATCCGCCGTTCCCGTGTTTGGCGTAGATGCGCTGCCAGAAGCGCTGGCGCTGGTGAAATCTGGCGCCATGGCCGGTACCGTGCTGAACGATGCTAACAATCAGGCGAAAGCCACCTTCGACCTGGCGAAAAACCTCGCTGACGGTAAAGGCGCTGCTGACGGCACCAGCTGGAAAATTGAAAACAAAATCGTTCGCGTTCCTTACGTGGGCGTAGACCAGTCCAACCTGGCTGAGTTTATCGGTAAATAAGATCTTCGTTTTATCTTCACTGGGCGCAATTCGTTGCGCCCTTTTATAACGCGATATGCGAGGCCAACAAGGTATAATTATGGTCAGCACAGCTACTCAGTCGTCCGGTGAATACTTGTTGGAAATGACCGGCGTTAATAAGTCATTCCCCGGCGTTAAGGCACTCGATAATGTTAATTTAAAAGTGCGTCCTCACTCTATTCATGCGTTAATGGGTGAAAACGGTGCGGGTAAATCAACGTTATTAAAATGTCTTTTTGGGATCTATCAAAAAGATTCTGGCAGCATTCTTTTTCAGGGAAAAGAGATCGATTTCCACTCAGCGAAAGAAGCGCTGGAAAACGGCATCTCGATGGTACACCAGGAGTTAAACCTGGTTCTGCAACGTTCAGTAATGGATAACATGTGGTTGGGTCGTTATCCAACCAAAGGCGTTTTTGTCGATCAGGACAAAATGTATCGCGATACTAAAGCCATTTTTGACGAGCTGGATATTGATATCGATCCGCGCGCGCGCGTGGGGACATTATCCGTATCCCAGATGCAGATGATCGAAATTGCCAAAGCGTTCTCCTATGATGCGAAAATCGTGATCATGGATGAGCCGACATCGTCATTAACGGAAAAAGAGGTTAACCACCTTTTTACCATTATTCGCAAGCTGAAGGATCGCGGCTGCGGCATCGTCTATATCTCACATAAAATGGAAGAAATTTTCCAGCTGTGCGATGAAATCACCATCCTGCGCGACGGCCAGTGGATTGCCACGCAGCCGCTGGAAGGGCTGGATATGGACAAGATCATCGCCATGATGGTTGGCCGTTCCCTGAACCAGCGCTTCCCGGATAAAGAAAACAAGCCGGGCGAAGTGATTCTGGAGGTGCGAAACCTTACCTCGCTGCGTCAGCCGTCCATACGTGACGTCTCTTTCGACCTGCACAAAGGCGAGATCCTGGGTATCGCGGGGCTGGTGGGCGCTAAGCGTACCGATATCGTGGAAACCCTGTTCGGGATCCGTGAAAAATCCGGCGGCACCATTACGCTGCACGGCAAGAAAATCAATAACCACAACGCGAACGAAGCCATTAACCACGGTTTTGCGCTGGTGACGGAAGAACGTCGTTCAACCGGTATTTATGCCTACCTCGATATTAACTTTAACTCGTTAATTTCGAATATCCGTAACTACAAAAGCAAAATCGGTCTGCTGGATAATTCCCGCATGAAGAGTGATACCCAGTGGGTCATTGACTCCATGCGCGTGAAAACGCCGGGCCACCGTACGCAAATTGGCTCACTCTCAGGAGGGAACCAGCAGAAGGTGATTATCGGTCGCTGGTTATTAACGCAGCCTGAAATTCTGATGCTGGATGAACCCACGCGCGGTATCGACGTCGGGGCAAAGTTTGAGATTTACCAGCTGATAGCAGAGCTGGCTAAAAAAGATAAAGGGATCATTATTATCTCTTCCGAAATGCCGGAACTGTTAGGGATCACAGATCGTATTCTGGTTATGAGCAATGGTCTCGTTGCCGGTATTGTTGACACCAAAACGACAACGCAAAACGAAATTTTGCGTCTTGCGTCTTTGCACCTTTAAGATCAGGGGCTCCTCATGAGTGCGTTAAATAAAAAAAGTTTTCTCACTTATCTGAAAGAAGGCGGTATTTACGTTGTTCTTTTAGTATTGCTGGCAATTATTATTTTCCAGGACCCTACGTTCTTAAGCCTGCTGAACCTGAGTAACATTCTGACCCAGTCTTCCGTACGTATTATTATCGCGCTCGGCGTGGCGGGGCTTATCGTTACCCAGGGGACTGACCTTTCGGCAGGACGCCAGGTGGGTCTGGCGGCGGTTATTGCGGCAACCCTGCTGCAGTCGATGGAAAACGCCAACAAGGTGTTCCCGGAGATGGCAACCATGCCGATTTTTGTGGTGATCCTGATCGTCTGCGCCATCGGCGCGGTGATTGGCCTGATTAACGGCATCATCATCGCTTACCTGAACGTGACGCCATTTATCACCACGCTGGGCACGATGATCATCGTTTACGGTATCAACTCCCTGTACTACGATTTCGTCGGCGCGTCCCCCATCTCCGGCTTCGACAGCGGTTTCTCCACCTTCACGCAGGGGTTTGTGGCGCTGGGCAGCTTCCGGCTCTCCTATATCACCTTCTATGCGCTGATTGCGGTGGCGTTCGTCTGGATCCTGTGGAACAAAACCCGCTTCGGTAAAAACATCTTCGCCATCGGCGGTAACCCGGAAGCGGCGAAGGTCTCCGGCGTTAACGTGGCCCTGAACCTGCTGATGATTTATGCCCTGTCCGGCGTGTTCTACGCCTTCGGCGGGCTGCTGGAAGCGGGCCGCATCGGCTCTGCCACCAACAACCTCGGCTTTATGTACGAACTGGATGCGATTGCGGCCTGCGTGGTTGGCGGCGTCTCCTTCAGCGGCGGCGTAGGCACCGTGCTGGGCGTGGTGACCGGTGTGATCATCTTCACCGTGATTAACTACGGCCTGACCTATATCGGCGTGAACCCTTACTGGCAGTACATCATCAAGGGCGCGATTATCATCTTCGCGGTTGCGCTGGATTCACTGAAGTACGCGCGTAAGAAATAAGCCAATCGATAACCCTGAACCCGCCGCATGGCGGGTTTATTTTTTCTTCTGCATTTCCAGCAGCTGCTCCGGCGTTACCGCCGGGTAACCCTGCGCATTTTCCGGTACTTCATGCATCGCCGGGATCGGCACCAGTGGGCCTAAAAAGCGCGGCTCGCGCTTGAACAGGTACAGGTCAGCCAGGGCGCCGAAGCGGGCGCCAAACTCGCGCACGCGTACGCTCAGCATATCTTTTGGCGACGGCACGGCGTAGCACTGAGCCTGAATGCCCATGTGCAGCGCGATAAACAGCGCCCGCTCGCAGTGGAAGCGTTGGGTGATAATGATGAAGTCATTGGTGTCGAACACCTTGCGGGTGCGCACGATGGAGTCCAGCGTGCGGAACCCGGCGTAGTCGAGCACGATGTCGGCCGGGTCGACGCCTGCGGCAATCAGATCTTTGCGCATCGTCACCGGCTCGTTATAGCTTTGCAGCGCGTTATCGCCGCTCAGCAGCAGATAGTTCACCTTGCCGCTGTTATAGGCGTTGAGCGCGCCCTGAATACGGTAGCGGTAGTACTGATTAATAACGCCGGTGCGATAATACTTGGCGGTACCGAGCACCACGCCCACCTGGCGGTAGGGGAGGTCCTGAAGGTCATCGAAGATGTAGGGAGCTGTTTTCCAGCTCATCCAGCGGTCGAGGCCCAGCACGATCAACAGCAGTATGCCGACCAGGACAGACAGGCTGTAAAACACGCGCTTTAACATGCAGATGGCTCGTACCGATGATGAAATTTCCCTCAGGCTACTGTACCCGCCTGGTTAGCGCAAGAAACAGCGAATCAACTGAGGGGTTTTTCGTCAGACGGGCGGGCATTTAGGCCCGCCGACGTGATTAAGCGAGCAGGACGCGGTCGATGGTTGAACAGCCCAGCGCTTTCAGCGTGGCCGCGGTGGCGTCCCACTGGATCAGCGGTGCATCGGCTTTTTCAGCCAGAATGGCGCGCTGAATATCCGGGTAGTCGTACCCGTTCAGGCTGAGCAGGTTCAGTGCACCCTGCAGCGGGGGCAGCGTCGGGTTAAACGCGGCGTTCTCTGCATAGCTACCGGTGAAGATGCGCCCGTCGCGGCACTGAAGGGCGACGCCGCTTGGGGATTTGCTGTACGGCGTGTGGCTTTTATTGGCGGCTGCAATGGCTGCCTCGCTGAGCGCATCCCCCGTCAGCGCAAAACCGTGGTTCTGCTCGTCCATCAGCAGGGTTTTGATCTCAAGATCTTTCGGGCCAAAAGCGTCAGGCAGATAATCGCCCAGCGTATGCGGCGCGCGTCCCGGCAGGTTGATGCGCAGCTCCAGACCGCTGTTCAGCTCGTTCATAAACTGGCGGCAGTGGCCACAGGGGGTATAGTTGACGGTGATGGTGCTCAGCGCTTTTTCACCGCGCAGCCAGGCGTGGCTGATGGCGCTCTGCTCCGCGTGAACGGTTTGCTGCATGGTGGCGCCGAGAAACTCCATGTTCCCACCGAAGTACCAGGTTCCACTCACGCCGCGCGCGATTGCACCTACGTTAAAATGGGAAAGGTCAGCGCGGGCGCAGGCAGCCGCCAGCGGCAGCAGGGCGAAAGCCAGCGCGTCTTCGTCCAGCCCCGTCGCCTGCTTAAGCGTCGAGACCTGTTCTGCCGTCAGCAGGGCGGGGAAATGCGCATCCGCCAGAACCGGAGCCAGGGCTGATTGCAAATTCTCTGCAAGCTGAGAGAAAGCAGCTTGAAAACGTGGATGCATGACGTTGCCTCATCAAGGTTAATGGATCGGTAGTGTACGGAGCCGCTCGGCCTTTATATGTGATCCAAATCTCATTATGTGTGCAACTTATGAAATGAAAATGAAATTTGCGCGACGCATCGCAAATTTTAGCCCATTACCGCCAGAATAATCGGGAAGATGAACGGCGCGACCAGGGAGGTAATAATCCCGCAGATCACCAGCGCCAGCGAGCTGAACGCCCCTTCCTGGTAGTCCAGCTCCGCGCAGCGTGCGGTGCCCAGGGCGTGCGAAGCGGTGCCCATCGCCAGACCGCGCGCCGCTTTGGTACGAATTTTCATGATATTCAGCAGCGTGTGGCCAAACACCGCGCCCAGGATACCGACAAATATTACGCACACGGCGCTGATGGCCGGGATGCCGCCAATGCTGCCGCCCACTGCCATGGCAATTGGCGTGGTGACGGATTTAGGCAGGATAGAGGCGGCAATCTGCGGTGACGCGCCCATCAGCAAGGCCACTGAGGTGCCGGTGATCATCGCCACCAGGCTACCCACGAAGCAGATAGTGATAATCGACTTCCAGCGAGCGCGGATCTGATGCAGTTGCTCATATAAAGGAAACGCCAGCGCCACCACGGCAGGCTGCAATAAATCGTTGAGGATCTTGCTCCCGGCGAAGTAACGCTCGTAGGGAATGCCGGTGAGCAGCAGGAAAGGAATAATTACCACCATGGCAACCAGCAGCGGGTTAAGCAGCGGCATTTTGAAACGAACCGCAAGCTTACGCGCGGCGAAGAACACCGCCAGCGTTAACGGCAGGGACCACCAGATATTGGCCATCATTTTTTAGCTCCTTTCTGCCCGACCACGCGACGTTCACCGTGCACCAGATGCGAGCTCCAGCTCACCACCAGGAATACCACCAGCGTGCTGATGGCGCAGGAGACAACAATCGGGCCGAACTGCGCTTTAAGCACATCGTAATACTGCATTACCCCAACGCCGATAGGCACAAAGAGCAGGGCCATATAGCGAATAAGCACGAAGCATCCCGGGTTGACCCATTGCACAGGCAGGACCTGTAATGCCAGCAGCACAAACAGGATCAGCATGCCGATAATGCTGCCGGGGATGACGATGGGCAGCAGCGAGGCGATAAAAATGCCGGCGTACAGACAAGCATAAATCAGGACGAAGGCGCGAAGATATTGCCAGATAGTATTCAGTGATTTGCTCATGGTGAAAGTCCTTGCTGAGACGTATTCATCATACAATTAAACCTGAAAATGTGCCACGGATCACATCATGAATTTTGCGCATGCCAGACATTCCGCAATGGAACGCCGGGCTTTCAACATACATAGAGAGCAGCTACTATAGCGCGTCTTTTTTCACAGGTACTCAGAATGCGTGTTTTACTGGCCCCGATGGAAGGCGTGCTCGACTCGCTCGTGCGCGAGCTGCTAACCGAGGTGAACGATTACGATCTTTGCGTGACGGAGTTCTTGCGCGTGGTCGATATGCTGCTGCCAGAAAAATCATTTTATCGCCTCTGCCCTGAGCTGCACCGCCAGAGCCGTACCCCTTCCGGAACGCTGGTGCGCATCCAGCTGCTCGGCCAGTATCCCGAGTGGCTGGCGGAAAACGCCGCCCGCGCGGTGGCGCTTGGCTCTTACGGGGTTGACCTTAACTGCGGCTGTCCGTCAAAGCTGGTGAACGGCAGCGGCGGCGGGGCGACACTGCTCAAGGATCCTGAGCTGATTTATCGCGGCGCAAAGGCCATGCGTGAGGCGGTGCCGTCGCATCTGCCGGTCACGGTTAAGGTACGTCTTGGGTGGGACAGTGGCGATAAGCAATTTGAAATTGCTGACGCGGTGCAGCAGGCCGGGGCAACCGAGCTGGTGGTTCACGGACGCACCAAAGAGGACGGCTATAAAGCCGAGCGCATCAACTGGCAGGCCATAGGCGAGATCCGCAAGCGGCTTGCCATACCGGTTATCGCCAACGGTGAAATCTGGGATTACGAGAGCGCGCAGGCCTGCCTGAAGGAGACCGGCTGTGATGCGGTGATGATCGGCCGCGGCGCGCTTAACGTGCCAAACCTCAGCCGGGTGGTGAAATATAACGAGCCGCGCATGCCGTGGGCTGACGTGGTGAAGCTGTTGCAAAAATACACGCGGCTGGAGAAGCAGGGCGATACCGGGCTGTACCACGTTGCGCGCATTAAACAGTGGCTGAGCTATTTGCGTAAAGAGTACGGCGAAGCGCTGGGGTTATTTCAGGAGATCCGGACGCTGCAAACCTCGGCAGAGATTGCGCGGGTGATCCAGTCGAAGCATTAAGCAAAGCGTTACTATGCTCGCCCGGCAGGACGCCGGGCGACAGAATCAGAAAATCATCTTGAATACGCCGGTTACCACCAGCAGCCCTATCAGAAATATAATCAAAATAACCCACAATAGTATTTTCATTCGCTTCTCCTGCGTATGTCTGTCGTGAATAAGTGTAGCAGCCAATTCATAATTGGTATGAATACATGTAATTAATACATTTTTTAAGGATATAAATTTCCGAATATAAAAATGTATGACAATGTACGGATTGCCACGCGTTACTAAAAAACGCTGCGCCATCAAGCGTAAGTTGCGCCTTTATTTTTTTGAGTGCATGGCGTAATGAAACGTTTTCTTATTTTATCTCTGAGTGCTCCCCTTGTTTTAATCCTGGCCGCCTGCGCGCCGGAACATGCGACGGTGTCGCCAGTAAAGGCGCAAACGGCGGCCGCGTCGGTGAATAGCCCGCTGCGCCATGCCGACTGGCCGAAAAGCGAATGGTGGAAAGACTATAACGATCCGCAGCTCAGTTCGCTGATCGCCAAAGCGATAGCCGATGCGCCGGATATGCAAATTGCCCGGCAGCGCATCACGCTGGCGGAAGCGCAGGCGAAGGCCGCCATCGCTGCGGATGGCCCGCAGATGGATTTTTCCGCAGACGTGGAGCGGCAAAAAATGTCGGCTGAGGGGCTGATGGGGCCGTTTGCCCTGACTGACCCCGCTGCGGGAACTACCGGTCCGTGGTACACCAACGGGACCTTTGGCCTGACGGCGGGCTGGGATCTGGATTTGTGGGGCAAAAATCGCGCCCGGATTGAGGCCCGCATCGGTAAAGTGAATGCGCAAAAAGCGGAGCTGGAGCAAACCCGCCAGCTGCTCGCCGGCAGCGTCGCGCGCCTGTACTGGGCGTGGCAGACCGAGGCCGCGGTGGGGGATGTGCTCGCTCAGGTTAAACGGGAGCAGGAAAATATCATCGGTGCCGATCGTGAACTCTATCAGCACGGCATTACCTCCTCGGTGGAGGGCGTTGAAACCGACATCAATGCCGGTAAAACCGACGAGCAGCTTGCTGACGTGAAGGGTAAAATGAGGGTTATTGAAGCGCGCCTGAACGCGTTGACCAACACGCCTTCCGTTAGCCTGGCCAAACGCCCACTGCCCGCGGTAGAGGCAACGCTGCCGTCCACGCTCGGCTACGAGCTGCTGGCCCGCCGTCCGGATCTGCAGGAAGCCCACTGGTATATCGAAGCGTCCATGAGCGAAGTGGATGCAGCGAAAGCCGCGTTCTATCCCGACGTCAATATGATGGCCTTCTTACAGCAGGATGCGCTGCACCTGAGCGATCTGTTCCGCTCGTCCGCGCAGCAGATGGGCGTGACCGCCGGGCTGACGCTGCCGATCTTTGACAGCGGTCGCCTGAATGCGAACCTGGATATCGCTCAGGCGCAGAACAACCTCTCCGTGGCGAACTACAACAAGGCCGTGGTGGACGCCGTAAATCAGGTCGCCCGCACGGCCAGCGAAGTGGAAACGCTGACCGCCAAAAATCAGCACCAGCAGCAGATCGAAAAAGACGCGGCGCGAGTCGTTGCGCTGGCGCAGGCGCGCTTCAGCGCGGGGATCGTTGCCGGTGCGCGGGTGAGCGAGGCAAAAATCCCGGCGCTCAGGGAGCGTATTTCCGGCCTGATGCTGAAAGGCCAGTACGTGGATGCCACGCTCCAGCTGACCTCCGCGCTGGGTGGCGGATATCATCACGGCTAAAATCGCGCGTTATCTATACTTACCTCTTTACAGATTTTCAGGAGGTGAGTATGACGCGAGTCGCAATTGTTACCGCATCGGATTCGGGAATTGGTAAAACGACGGCCCTGATGCTGGCCGAACGCGGGTTTGATATCGGCGTAACCTGGCATTCGGATGAAAAAGGAGCGCTGGAAACCTGCCGTGAAGTTGAAGCGCGCGGGCAGCGCGCCGAGGCCATTCATCTGGACCTGAGCAACCTGCCGGAAGGCGCCATGGCCATTGAAACACTGGTTGCGCGCTTCGGACGGCTGGATGTGCTGGTTAACAATGCCGGGGCAATGAACAAATCGTCTTTTCTTGACCTGTCCTTTGACGACTGGCGGAACATATTTACCGTTGATGTTGACGGCGCGTTTCTCTGCTCGCAGATCGCCGCGCGTCAGATGGTGAAGCAGGGGGAAGGGGGGCGAATAGTGAACATCACTTCGGTGCATGAACATACGCCGCTGCCGGAAGCCAGCGCCTACACCGCCGCAAAGCATGCCCTGGGCGGGTTAACCAAGTCGATGGCGCTGGAGCTGGTGCAGCATAAGATCCTGGTGAACGCCGTCGCCCCCGGCGCGATTGCCACGCCAATGAACGACATGGACGACAGCGAAGTTAAAGAGGGATCAATGCCGTCAATCCCGCTGGCGCGCCCCGGGCACACCAAAGAAATTGCCAGCCTGGTGGCGTGGCTATGCGACAGCGACGCCAGCTACACCACCGGGCAGTCGTTTATTGTCGACGGCGGTTTTATGCTGGCGAACCCGCAGTTTAAGCCACAAGGGTAGATACCCTTCTCCCTCTCCCTGTGGGAGAGGGCCGGAGTGAGGGTAGCAGGACGCACTCACTCCTCATCCCGCCGCTTTTCGCGATGCTTAAGCCACAGCCGCACCCCAACCACCGCCACCACCACGAGGATCAACCACGCCCAGTGCTTAAGATGCCGATCGAGGTTATGCAGCCACGGCCCGATCACCTCGCCGCCCGCGTAGCCAAGCGTGGTGAAGATAAGCGCCCAGGCAATCGCCCCGATAATATTGAGCGGCAGGAAGATTTTCGGCGGTAAGCGGCTGGCGCCAATCAGTATTGGGCCAATAATGCGAAAGCCGTACATAAAGCGGGTGCCAATCACAAACAGATAGGGATGTCGCTGGATGAGGCGCTGGGCGCGGCGGATTTTCTTTTGATGCCTGGCAAAACGCTGCAGGAGCGCTGGGCCAAAGCGCAGCCCCAGAAAGTAGAGCAGCTGATCGCCAATCATTCCGCCCAGCGCCACCGCGGCGACCACCAGCGGAAACGACAGCAGTCCCTGGTGTGCGGCGACACCGCCCAGCAGCGTGATGGTTTCGCCCTCTGCCACGCTGCCGATCACCAGCGCGGCGTAGCCATATTGCTCAATGAGACCGTTGATATCCATGCTGTAAATGTCATCTCCCTTAAAATGCCTGCGTTAATCATATACCCCATCCATCAACCGCGCGGCAATCAACGGAAATTTCCCACTGTACATAAAATAATCTAAAGGCTGCATTATACTTAAGCTATCGCTGACGGGCCGACAACAAGGGGGCGTTATGAACCATGTCTGGGGACTTTTCTCCCATCCCGATCGTGAAATGCAGGTTATCCGAAACGAGAACGAAACGGTCGCGCATCACTACACCCACCACGTGCTGCTGATGGCGGCGGTGCCGGTGGTCTGCGCGTTTATTGGTACAACGCAAATCGGCTGGAACTTTGGTGATGGCACTGTGGTTAAGCTCTCCTGGTTTACCGGTTTGTATATGGCCATTCTGTTCTATGGACTGATGCTGGCCGGGGTGGCGGTGATGGGGCGGGTCATCCACTGGATGGCGCGCAACTACCCGCAGCGCCCGTCGCTGGCGCACTGTATGGTCTTCGCCGGGTACGTCGCGACTCCGCTGTTCTTAAGCGGCATTGTCGCGCTCTATCCACTGGTCTGGCTGTGCGCGCTGATCGGTACGGTTGCCCTCTTTTACACCGGTTATCTGCTGTATGTGGGGGTGCCAACCTTCCTGAATATCAATAAAGAAGAGGGCCTGAGCTTCTCCAGCTCAACGCTGGCCATCGGCGTTCTGGTCCTGGAGGCGCTTCTGGCCCTGACGGTCATTCTTTGGGGCTATGGATACCGTCTCTTTTAGCTCCGCTGCATTGCTGGCGTAAATGCCAGCAATGCAGCATCTGCTCATGATTCTCCGCTGGCGACATCGTTCGCCGCCCGCTATGATGCCGAAGCCAGCCTGTGAAGCGCGTCGACGCAGGCGGTGTACGTCATAACGTGCGTGAATCATTATCAGAAGTCTCATCATGCTGAAATTCCGAGTTTCGCTACTTAGCCTTGCGCTGCTGTTGGGTGTGTCCGCTACCGCGCCAGCCGTCGCCAAAACCCCCGCAGTCGCTACCGCTGCTGCGCAGCCACAGATTGCTTCCGGCAGCGCGATGATCGTTGACCTGAACACCAACAAGGTGATCTACGCCAGTCAGCCGGATCTGGTGCGCCCGATTGCCTCTATTACCAAAGTCATGACCGCGATGGTGGTGCTTGATGCGCGACTGCCGCTGGACGAAAGGCTGAAGGTGGATATCAGCCACACGCCGGAGATGAAAGGGATCTATTCCCGCGTTCGTCTGAACAGCGAAATCAGCCGTAAAAATATGCTGCTGCTGGCGCTGATGTCCTCTGAGAACCGCGCGGCGGCAAGCCTCGCCCATCATTATCCTGGCGGTTACGACGCGTTTATTCGCGCGATGAACGCAAAAGCCAAAGCGCTGGGAATGAAAAACACCCGTTTCGTGGAGCCAACCGGCCTGTCGATCCATAACGTCTCGACGGCGCGAGATTTAACGAAGCTGCTGATCGCCAGTAAGCAATACCCGCTGATTGGCCAGCTCAGCACCACGCGTGAAGATATGGCGACATTCTCGAACCCGGCCTACACGCTGCCGTTCCGGAACACCAACCATCTGGTTTACCGTGACAACTGGAATATTCAGCTAACCAAGACCGGCTTTACCAATGCGGCAGGGCACTGCCTGGTGATGCGCACCGTGTTCAACGGCAAGCCGGTGGCGCTGGTGGTGATGGATGCCTTCGGCAAATACACTCACTTTGCCGATGCGAGCCGCCTGCGTACCTGGATTGAAACCGGGAAAGTGCAGCCGGTGCCGGCTTCAGCGCTGGCGTATAAAAAGCAGAAAGCGCAGCAGATGGCAACGGCGCAGAACGACTGAGCAAAGCTTTCTTCCTCGCCCACAGGGAGAGGGCCGGGGTGAGGGCACGATCTGGTGCCCTTATTCCGGCAGCGTCCAGTCCCCGTCGTTGAGCGGGCGCTGCATCATTACCGTGTCCCGCCAGTCGCCTTTCTTATATCCCACGCTCCTGAGCTGGCCCACAATCTCGAAACCGTGTTTTTTATGCAGCCGTAACGACCCGGGGTTATTCTGCCCGTCACCGACGACGGCAATCATCTGCCGCCAGGGCCCTTGCTCACAGCGGGCAATCAGCGCCTGAAGCAGGGACGAACCAAACCCGCGGCCGGTGGTGCTGGCATCGACATAGATGGATTCTTCAAGGGTATACCGGTAGGCCTGGCGAGGACGATAAAACGTGGCGTAACAGTAGCCGACGATGATGCCGCGATACAGCGCGACCAGTCACGGTAAGCCGCTGTCGGTCACGCTTTTTATCCGCTGACGCATCTCATCGACGGTTGGGGGAACTTCCTCGAACGACGCACGTCCATGAAGCACATGCCAGGCGTATATCGCCGAGATGGCATGCGCATCGTCAGGAAGGGCGTCGCGCACCTCAATTTCGGTTTCGGATAAAATTTCTATAGCCGACATGCTCTGCCTGCTCCTCAGTCAGGAAAGCCAGAGAAACGTTTCTCTGGCTACAGGCAGCTACTCTAGTACGATTGCGGAAGGCTTAACAATCTCTAAAATTTGGCTGCTGGGTTCAATCAGCGGCTTGCGTATTGTCCTGCGCTGTTTCGGCACTCTCTTTCCAGTATTTCTTCCGGGTTGTTTTGCCAATGCCGGGGTTCATACTGTTGGTAGGGTCATTTTTGCGATAAAACGCTTTTAGGGTTTCCGGCGCCTTATACAGATGGCCCACGTTATGCTCGGCAGGGTACTGTGCGCCGCGCTCGTGCAGGAGCGCCAGCATCTGCTCTTTCAGCGCATGGGCATCAACCCCTTTTTTGACGATGTAATCCTGGTGGAAGACATAGCACATAAAGTGGCCGTAGTAGAGCTTGTGCACCAGCTTGCTGTCGATCTCCGGTGGCAGGTGTTCAAACCACTCGGTATCGTTGCGGCGCAGCGCAATATCCAGCGCCAGGATATCTTCCACCTCCTCCGAATGCACCGCCTGATAGCGAATGGCGGCTCCCGCCGCGGCAAAACGGTGCAGGAAGGCCTTGCTGCCTTCTTCCGGCGTACAGGCGAAGAAATCCCCGTCGGCGGATTTGAAAAACGCCGTAAGCCAGCTCTGCGCTTCTTCAATGCCGTCACCGGCCATCTTCAGCAGCAGGTGGTGTTCATATTTGTCACGCCAGGTCTTCATGCGCTCCGGTAAATGCGCCGGGAAGACGTTGCCCAGCTTTTGCATAAAGCGGTCGGTGAAGTGCGGCTTAAACAGCGAGACTTTCTCCAGCATCGCGTCGGTGCGGCCCTTCATGGTGAAGAAGAACGGCATTTTGTCGGTGCCGAGCTTGTCGATCATCAGGAAGGTGTCTTTGCCGTAGCGCTCGGCGATGTCGTAAATGTCCCGGTGCATGTACTCGCCCGCCACCGGCAGGTGGGTGAACTCCGCCAGAATATGGCGGCGGATCTCCGTGAGCACCTCTGGCTGATTGGTGCCGATATAAAACACCTGCTGTTTTTTCTCCGCCGGGAAGGTATCAAGGCGCACCGCAAACACGGCCAGCTTGCCCGCGCAGCCGGAGGATTCAAACAGGCGATCCGGATCCGCGTTATAGCGCGCCGGCGTATCGGCGTCGATGTCGCGCACGCGGGTGATGTAATCGTGGTCGTGCGCGTGACGGCCATCGTGCTGTACGTCTTCATCCCTTACGCGGTCGTCGTCAAGCTTGCTGAGGATCTGCTCGGGCGTTACGCCCAGATCGATGCCCAGATGGTTCACCAGCGTCAGCTTGCCGTTTTCATCAATCCGCGCAAACAGCGACATTTCCGTGTAGGCCGGGCCGCGCTGCACCAGCGAGCCGCCGGAGTTATTGCAGATCCCGCCGATCACCGACGCGCCGATGCACGAGGAGCCGATCACCGAGTGCGGCTCGCGTCCCAGCGGCTTGAGCGCTTTTTCCAGCGAGTAAAGGGTGGTACCGGGGAAGGCGAGCACCTGTTCGCCTTTGTCCAGCAGGTGCAGCTTGTCGAGACGCAGGGTGCTGATGATGACGATGTCACGATCGTAGTCGTTACCGTTCGGCGTGGAGCCTTCGGTCAGGCCGGTATTAGCAGCCTGCATTAAAATAATCTTGTCCGCCGCGACGCAGGCGCTCAGCACGCGCCACAGTTCGAGCAGCGTGCCGGGGAAGACCACCGCCAGCGCGTCGCCCTGTCCGGAGCGAAAGCCCTTACGGTAGCGGGCGGTTTTAGCCGGGTCGGTAAGCAGGTGAGAGTGACCAACCAGGCGCGACAGTTCGTTAATAAAAGTATTGTTATCGTCAGTTCGAACAGAAGACATCTTCCACTCCTTGTGGTGGGGCAAATTTCTCGCTGTAAAGCATAGCGCGATTAGCCGTTAAGCGGTCGGGTATTCATGAGAAAAATCAGAGAATAACCCTGCAAGGTTTTCGGGCTTTGTGGCACACTGCGCTTTTCGCACGGTCTGGCCGGGTGCTTCCCGCGGTTATTGATGAGAGAGAATAACGACATGAAATGGCTATGTTCTGTAGGTGTCGCCGTCAGCCTGGCGCTGCAGCCTGCGCTGGCAGAGGATTTGTTTGGTAATCACCCGCTCACGCCTGAAGCCCGCGACGCGTTTGTCACGGAATTGCTCAAAAAGATGACGGTCGATGAGAAAATTGGCCAGCTGCGGCTGATCAGCGTCGGCCCGGATAATCCAAAAGAAGCTATCCGCGAGATGATCAAAGAGAGCCAGGTGGGGGCGATTTTTAACACCGTCACCCGTCAGGATATCCGCGCCATGCAGGATCAGGTGATGGCGCTCAGCCGCCTGAAAATTCCGCTGTTCTTCGCCTACGACGTGCTGCACGGCCAGCGTACCGTTTTCCCCATCAGCCTCGGCTTAGCCTCCTCCTTTAACCTCGATGCGGTGAAAACCGTCGGGCGCGTATCGGCATATGAAGCCGCAGACGACGGCCTGAACATGACCTGGGCACCGATGGTTGACGTCTCCCGCGATCCGCGCTGGGGCCGCGCGTCAGAGGGCTTTGGTGAAGATACGTATTTAACTGCCACGATGGGCAAGGCCATGGTGGAAGCGATGCAGGGTAAAAGCCCGGCGGATCGCTACTCGGTGATGACCAGCGTTAAGCACTTCGCGGCCTACGGCGCGGTGGAGGGCGGCAAAGAGTACAACACCGTCGACATGAGTCCGCAGCGCCTGTTCAACGACTACATGCCGCCGTACAAAGCGGGGCTGGACGCGGGCAGCGGCGCGGTGATGGTAGCGCTGAACTCTCTCAACGGCACGCCAGCCACCTCCGATGCCTGGCTGCTGAAAGACGTGCTGCGCGACCAGTGGGGCTTTAAGGGCATCACCGTTTCTGACCACGGCGCGATTAAAGAGCTGATTAAACACGGTACGGCGTCTGACCCGGAAGATGCGGTGCGCGTGGCGCTCAAGTCCGGCATCAACATGAGCATGAGCGACGAATACTACAGCAAATACCTGCCGGGGCTGGTTAAGAGCGGCAAGGTGACGATGGCGGAGCTGGACGACGCCACGCGGCACGTGCTGAACGTGAAATACGACATGGGGCTGTTTAACGATCCGTACAGCCATCTGGGGCCGAAGGAGTCTGACCCGGCGGACACCAACGCCGAAAGCCGCCTGCACCGTAAAGAGGCCCGGGAAGTGGCGCGCGAAAGCCTGGTGCTGCTGAAAAACCGCCTCGACACGCTGCCGCTGAAAAAATCCGGCACCATTGCCGTGGTCGGCCCGCTGGCCGACAGCAAGCGTGACGTGATGGGCAGCTGGTCCGCCGCGGGCGTGGCCGATCAGTCCGTTACCGTGCTGACCGGCATCAAGAGCGCCGTGGGCGAGAGCGCGAAAGTTATCTACGCCAAAGGCGCGAACGTCACGGACGACAAAGACATCGTCACCTTCCTCAATCAGTATGAGGAAGCGGTGAAGGTGGATCCGCGCACGCCGAAGGCGATGATCGACGAAGCGGTTAACGCCGCGAAGCAGTCCGACGTGGTGGTCGCGGTCGTGGGTGAAGCGCAGGGGATGGCGCACGAAGCGTCCAGCCGTACCGACATCACCATTCCGCAAAGCCAGCGCGATCTGATCGCGGCCCTGAAAGCCACCGGCAAGCCGCTGGTGCTGGTGCTGATGAACGGTCGTCCGCTGGCGCTGGTGAAAGAAGACCAGCAGGCTGACGCCATTCTGGAAACCTGGTTTGCCGGTACCGAAGGCGGTAACGCCATTGCCGACGTGCTGTTTGGCGATTACAACCCGTCCGGCAAGCTGCCGATGTCCTTCCCGCGCTCCGTCGGGCAGATCCCGGTTTACTACAGCCACCTGAACACCGGTCGCCCCTATAACGCCGATAAGCCGAACAAGTACACCTCGCGCTACTTCGACGAGGCCAACGGCCCGCTGTATCCGTTTGGCTACGGCCTGAGCTACACCACCTTCAGGGTTTCTGACGTGAAGATGTCAGCCCCGACCATGACGCGTGACGGCAAGGTCACCGCCAGCGTGGACGTGACCAACAGCGGCAAGCGCGAAGGGGCAACGGTGATCCAGATGTACGTGCAGGACGTCACCGCCTCCATGAGCCGTCCGGTGAAACAGCTACGCGGCTTCGAGAAGGTCAACCTGAAGCCGGGCGAAACCAAAACGGTCAGCTTCCCCATCGACGTGAGCGCGCTGAAGTTCTGGAATCAGCAGATGAAATACGATGCCGAGGCTGGCAAATTCAACGTGTTTATTGGCGTGGATTCCGCCCGCGTGAACAAAGCCGAATTCGAACTGCAATAACCCTTCCTGCCTCACCATCCCCCGCCTGGCCGGGGGATGTCTCTCATCTTGTACTAAAAACGGTTAAATTCGCCGTTTTAAGCTACGCTTTTCTCTCAAGCCTATGAAAAAGGCCACAAAATAATGAGGAAAGCAGAATGACGATTATTAAGGGGATCTCAGGTTCAGCGGTGCTTCTGGCGGCGCTGAGCCTGCCGCTGCAGGCTGCTGAGCCGGTTAAGGTAGGCTCCAAAATTGATACCGAGGGAGCGCTGCTCGGCAATATCATTTTGCAGGTGCTTGAAAGCCACGGCGTGAAAACGGTCAATAAAGTGCAGCTTGGCACCACGCCGGTCGTGCGCGGCGCTATCACCTCTGGCGAGCTGGATATCTATCCGGAATACACCGGCAACGGGGCGTTCTTCTTCAAGGATGAAAACGATCCGGCCTGGAAAAATGCCAAAGCCGGCTATGACAAAGTCAAAACGCTGGACGCGGAGAAAAACAAGCTGATCTGGCTGACGCCGGCACCGGCCAACAACACCTGGACAATCGCGGTGCGCAAAGATATCGCCGAAAAGGGCAAGCTTGCCTCGCTTGACGATCTCAGCCGCTACCTGAAAGAGAAGGGCGAGTTTAAGCTCGCGGCCTCGGCCGAGTTTATCGAGCGCGCGGATGCCCTGCCGGCGTTTGAAAAAGCCTATGATTTCAAGCTTGACCAGGCTCAGCTGCTCTCTCTGGCGGGCGGCGATACGGCCGTGACCATCAAGGCGGCGGCGCAGCAAACTTCCGGGGTGAATGCCGCGATGGCCTACGGCACCGACGGGCCGGTAGCGGCGCTTGGCCTGCAAACCTTAACCGATCCGAAGGGCGTTCAGCCGATTTACGCCCCCGCCCCGGTGGTGCGCGAGGCGGTGCTGCAAGCCTATCCGGATATGGACGAATGGCTGAAGCCGGTCTTTGAAAAACTGGATGCGAAAACGCTGCAACAGCTGAACGCCAGCATTGCCGTTGAGGGGCTGGATGCCAAAAAAGTGGCCGCCGACTTCCTGAAGCAACAAGGGCTTGTGAAGTAACGGGATAAGGCTGTGCCAATAAAATGTCATAACCGCGTACTGCTGCTGCTGGCCTGCGTGGCCATCGCGGCGGTCGCGTTACCCTTTGTGAATGTTGCACCAAACCGCCTGGTGTCGGGCGAGCCGCGTGCGCTCTGGCAGATATGGTCGTTTACGCCGCTGCTGCTGGGGGCGGCGCTGGCGGGTGCCGTTGCCTTATCGCTCTGGCCGGGCCGCGCCGCGCAATGGCTGACGCTACTTCTCTGCGAAGCGCTGTTTATCGTGCTGTTCTGGAGCGCGGGGCAGGCGGCAGCGCAGATGGCCTCGGTTGAAAGCCCGCTTGCCCGCACGTCGATTGGCAGCGGCCTGTGGCTGTGGCTGGCGCTCTGCCTGCTGGCCTGTAGCGATGCCATTCGCCGTCTGACGCCGATGCCCGTCTGGCGCTGGCTGCTGAACGCGCAGTTCTGGGTTATTCCGCTGCTGATCCTCTTCAGCGGCGATCTGAATCAGCTCTCGCTGTTGAAAGAGTACGCCAACCGCCAGGAGGTGTTTGACAACGCGCTGGTGCAGCATCTGACTATCCTGTGCGGAACGCTGCTCCCGGCGCTGCTGCTGGGCGTGCCGCTTGGCATGTGGTGCTACCGGCATCCCGGCCAGCAGGGCGCTGTCTTTACCGTGCTCAACGTCATTCAGACCATTCCCTCCGTCGCCCTGTTCGGCCTGCTGATTGCCCCTCTGGCCGGTCTGGTGAAAACTTTCCCTGCCCTGGCCGCGGTGGGCATTGCCGGAACCGGGCTGACGCCGGCGCTTATCGCCCTCGTGCTATATGCGCTGTTACCGCTGGTGCGCGGCGTGGTGGCGGGGCTAAGCCAGGTTGCGCCGGACGTGCTGGAAAGCGCGCACGCGATGGGGATGAGTGCGCGCCAGTGTTTCTGGAAAGTACAGCTGCCGCTTGCGCTTCCCCTGCTGGTTCGCAGCCTGCGGGTGGTGACGGTGCAAACCGTAGGGATGGCGGTGATTGCCGCGCTGATTGGGGCGGGCGGCTTTGGGGCGCTGGTCTTCCAGGGGCTGCTCAGCAGCGCGCTGGATCTGGTGTTGCTGGGCGTCGTTCCCACCATTGCGCTGGCGGTCGTGCTGGATGCCTTATTTGCCCTGTGGCTCGCGCTGCTCGGGAGAAGAGCCAATGATTGAATTTCACGATGTAAGTAAAACCTTTGCGGGCCGTCCGGCGGCAAGCCACCTGAACCTGAACTTTGCCGAGGGGGCGTTTTCGGTTTTGATCGGTACGTCGGGGTCGGGAAAATCCACCACCCTGAAGATGATCAACCGGCTGGTGGAGCATGACAGCGGGACGATTCGCTTTGCCGGAGAAGAGATCCGCAGCCTGCCGGTGCTGGAGCTGCGGCGTCGGATGGGCTACGCCATTCAGTCCATCGGCCTGTTTCCCCACTGGACGGTGGCGCAGAATATTGCCACCGTGCTGCAGCTTGAGAAATGGTCGCGGGCGAAGATCAACGCGCGCGTCGACGAGCTGATGGCGCTGCTGGGGCTTGACGCGTCGCTTCGCGACCGCTATCCGCATCAGCTTTCCGGCGGACAACAGCAGCGGGTCGGCGTGGCGCGCGCGCTGGCCGCCAACCCGCAGGTGCTGCTGATGGATGAACCCTTTGGCGCGCTGGATCCGGTTACGCGCGGCGCGCTGCAGGCGGAGATGACCCGCATCCATCGGATCCTTGGGCGTACGATCGTTCTGGTGACCCACGATATCGACGAGGCGCTGCGTCTGGCCGATCGTCTGGTGGTGATGGATCGCGGTGGGGTCGTTCAGCAGGGAACGCCGCTTGAGCTGCTGACGGCGCCGGCAAACGACTTTGTGCGCGAGTTTTTTGGCCGCAGCGAGCTGGGCGTCAGGCTGCTCTCGCTGCGCACCGTCAGGGACTATATGCGTCCGCAGGATGCGCGGGTTGGCGGCGAAGCGCTGCACGACCAGATGAGCCTGCGCGATGCGTTATCTGCGTTTGTCGCGAGGCAGTGTGAAGCGTTGCCGGTGGCGGATGCGCAGGGAACGCCGTGCGGTACGATCCATTTCCGCGATCTGCTGGCGGGGGAGGTGACGCGTGAAGCGGGTGCGTGATCCCTTGCTCTGGCTGGTGCTGCTCTTTATTGCCCTGCTGTTCCTGATGCCGCACAGCGCGTCGCTGTTCAGCGCGCTGTTTCCCGGGCTGCCGCGTCCGGTTTATCAGCAGGAGAGCTTTGTTAATCTCACCCTGGCGCACTTCTGGCTGGTGGCGGTTTCGAGCGTGGTCGCCATCGTGCTGGGCGTGGGGGCGGGTATTGCGGTGACGAGACCTGCGGGCAGGGAGTTTCGCCCGCTGGTGGAGACCATCGCCGCAACGGGGCAGACCTTCCCGCCCGTAGCCGTGCTGGCGATTGCGGTTCCGGCCATCGGCTTTGGACAGCAGCCGGCGATCGTTGCGCTGATTTTGTACGGCGTGTTGCCCATTCTGCAGGGAACGCTGGCGGGTATTGCGGCGGTGCCTGCATCGGTGCTGAGCGTAGCGGAAGGGATGGGGATGAGCGCCCGGCAGCGGCTGGTTAAGGTAGAGCTGCCGCTGGCTGCACCGGTGATTATCGCCGGCGTGCGGACGTCGGTAATCATCAACATCGGTACGGCAGCCATCGCCTCGACGGTGGGAGCGAATACGCTTGGTACGCCAATCATCATCGGGTTAAGCGGGTTTAATACGGCCTATATTATCCAGGGCGCCGTTCTGGTCGCGCTGGCGGCGATTGTGGTGGATCGCCTGTTCGAACGTCTGGCCGCGTATCTCAGCCAACACCGCCGCGGACAATAAACGAGTAGCCTGCGAGCATAACGCCACCGATCCCGCTGAGGGCCATCAGTGCAAAAAGGGTAATTACGGCGAGTTTCGTTGCCTTCATCATGTGCTCCTGTTGTTAACGGAACAATTATACGGTGAAGCGCAGCTGTTAATGAACCATTAAATGCCGTTACGGCGCATTTGGCCCCAGCGGGTAAACGGGATAGCCATGGGCGCGCCATTCGGTCAGGAGCTGCCGCTGGGAGGCCGAGGGGACTTCTCCGCACCAGACCAGCAGCGTCTGGCCGTCAAACAGCTCCGGTCTGAGCTGGGCCAGCGAGTGGGCAAGTACGTCAACGCGCCAGCCCTGCTGGATGGCTATCCACGCTTCGAGCCACAGCCGGGTGGTATCGTGCACGTTCCAGCCGACCACCAGCGCATCCTTGCTGTTTTTATTGCGCGCGGAGGCAAGGCAAACGGAAATATAGTTAATCAGCACGCCGTCGAGCATGCTGAGCAGCGCCTGGAGGGTAGTTTGCTGGCACTGGAGACGTCGCCGCAGGGGAATAAAAAGGTGGGTGATAAGGGTCTGCGCGGGGTAATCCCGCCCCTGTTCTTTGATCCAGCCGCGCAGACGCTGCAAATTGCCCGCCTGCAACAGCCTCAGCAGGGTTTCCTGCTGCTCGCGCCAGGCATGCTGGGTATCAGGATCGTCCTGGCTCAGCAGCGACTTCACCTTACCCACCTGCACGCCGTTGTCGATCCAGCTTTTGATCTCACGGATCCGGTCGATATCCGCATCGTTGAACAGGCGATGCCCGCCGTCCGTTCTTTGCGGCTTAAGCAATCCATACCGTCGCTGCCACGCCCGTAGCGTAACGGGATTGATATCACACAGGAGTGCCACTTCACCTATCGTGTAAAGCGCCATTTTCGCCCCCAGGCTCACGCGTCCCCAGCTTAACTGTAGACCCACATTGCGGAACCAGGAAGAATTGATTCTTTTTTGTACAAATTATGCGAGGCACGGATCGGGTGCGGCAAAAGGTGTGATAGCGGACACGATTTATCGCTTTTATGGCACGTTTCAAAGAAAGTTTACCGCCATCAGTGTATGTTACGCGTTTTTAGACTGTGCGGTTGTGGGTATGTACGAGTTTAATCTGGTGCTGCTGTTGCTTCAGCAGATGTGCGTGTTTCTTGTTATCGCGTGGCTGATGAGCAAAACGCGCCTGTTTATTCCGCTGATGCAGGTCACCGTGCGTTTACCGCACAAGCTGCTCTGCTACGTCACGTTCTCCATTTTCTGCATTATGGGCACCTATTTTGGCCTCCATATTGAAGATTCTATTGCCAATACGCGCGCCATCGGCGCGGTTATGGGCGGGCTGCTGGGCGGCCCGGTTGTGGGCGGTCTGGTAGGATTAACCGGCGGCCTGCATCGCTATTCAATGGGGGGCATGACGGCGCTGAGCTGCATGATTTCGACCATCGTCGAAGGATTACTTGGCGGTCTGGTTCACAGCTACATGATCAAACGTGGCCGCCCGGATAAAGTCTTTAGCCCGCTGACCGCCGGTGCCATTACCTTTGTGGCCGAAATGGCGCAAATGGCGATCATTTTGCTTATCGCGCGTCCGTTTGAAGACGCCCTGCACCTGGTGAGCAATATCGCCGCGCCGATGATGGTGACCAACACCGTGGGGGCGGCGCTGTTTATGCGCATTCTGCTCGACAAACGCGCCATGTTCGAAAAATACACCTCGGCATTTTCCGCCACCGCCCTGAAGGTGGCGGCCTCCACCGAAGGGATCCTGCGTCAGGGATTCAACGAAGAAAACAGCATGAAGGTGGCGCAGGTGCTTTATAAAGAGCTGGATATCGGGGCCGTGGCGATTACCGATCGCGAGAAGCTGCTGGCGTTTACCGGTACCGGAGACGATCACCATCTTCCGGGCAAACCGATCTCCTCGGCCTACACCCTGCGCGCGATTGAAACGGGCGAAGTGGTCTATGCCGACGGTAACGAGGTGCCGTACCGCTGCTCCCTGCATCCGCAGTGCAAGCTCGGTTCGACGCTGGTTATTCCCCTGCGGGGCGAAAACCAGCGGGTGATGGGCACCATTAAGCTTTACGAAGCCAAAAACCGGCTGTTCAGCTCCATCAACCGCACCCTGGGAGAGGGTATAGCCCAGCTGCTTTCGGCGCAGATCCTTGCGGGGCAGTATGAGCGGCAAAAAGCGTTGCTGACGCAATCCGAAATTAAGCTCCTGCACGCCCAGGTGAACCCGCATTTCCTGTTTAACGCGCTCAATACGCTGAAGGCGGTGATCCGCCGCGACAGCGATCAGGCCGCGCAGCTGGTGCAGTTTCTGTCGACATTTTTCCGCAAAAACCTGAAGCGGCCTTCGGAGATTGTCACCCTTGCGGACGAGGTTGAGCACGTAAACGCCTATCTGCAAATCGAAAAAGCGCGCTTCCAGTCTCGTTTACAGGTGTCGTTATCCGTCCCGGACGAGCTGGCGTATCAGCATCTGCCCGCGTTTACCCTGCAACCGATCGTGGAAAACGCCATTAAGCACGGCACCTCGCAGCTGCTGGGCACCGGAGAGATTACGATTTCCGCTTCCCGTTTTAACCATCATCTGGTGCTGGATATTGAAGATAACGCCGGGCTGTACGAGGCCTCCGCGTCAGGCGGTTTAGGCATGAGCCTGGTGGATAAACGCCTGCGCGCGCACTTTGGTGACGACTGCGGTATCACCGTCGCCTGTGAGCCAGACCGCTATACCCGAATTACCTTACGATTGCCGCTGGAGGAGAACGCATGTTAAGAGTGCTGATTGTTGACGATGAGCCGTTAGCACGGGAAAACCTGCGGGTCCTGTTGCAGGAGCAGAGCGACATAGAGGTGGTGGGCGAGTGCGCGAACGCGATTGAGGGCATTGGCGCGGTGCACAAGCTGCGCCCGGACGTGCTGTTCCTCGATATTCAGATGCCGCGCATCAGCGGGCTGGAGATGGTCGGGATGCTCGATCCGGAGCATCGTCCCTATATCGTCTTTCTGACGGCGTTTGACGAATACGCCGTAAAGGCGTTTGAAGAGCACGCCTTTGACTATCTGCTGAAGCCCATCGAAGAGAAGCGGCTTGATAAGACCCTGTCCCGTTTGCGCCAGGAGCGGAGCGTGCAGGATGTGTCGCTGCTGCCGGAACACCAGCAGCCGCTGAAGTTCATCCCGTGTACCGGGCACAGCCGAATTTATCTCCTGCAAATGGATGACGTTGCCTTTGTCAGCAGCCGACTGAGCGGCGTTTACGTCACCAGCGCCGAAGGTAACGAGGGCTTTACCGAGCTGACGCTGCGCACGCTGGAGAGCCGCACGCCGCTGATCCGCTGCCATCGCCAGTATCTGGTGAACATGGCGCACCTGAAGGAGATCCGCCTTGAGGATAACGGCCAGGCCGAGCTGGTGCTGCGCGCCGGACAAACGGTGCCCGTCAGCCGTCGCTACCTGAAAAGTTTGAAAGAGGCGATTGGCCTGTAAAACTGGTACACTGCGCCCCATTGCATCATCGACATTTGAAGGCTCTATGCTAAGTAACGATATTCTTCGTAGCCTGCGCTACACCCTGAAAGCGAACAACAATGATATGGTGCGCATTCTTGCGCTTTCCGACATGGAGTCCACGTCCGCCGGGTTTGACACCTGGATGACCAAAGAAGACGAAGAGGGTTTCGTTCGCTGCCCGGATATTATCCTGTCGGGCTTTCTGAACGGGCTGATTTACGACAGGCGCGGCAAAGACGAGTCTGCGCCCGAGCTGGCGCTGGAGCGTCGGGTGAACAACAACACGGTGCTGAAAAAGCTGCGCATCGCGTTCTCCCTGAAAACGGACGATATTGTGGCGATTATGACGGAGCAAAAATACCGCGTATCCGTGCCGGAAGTCACCGCCATGATGCGCGCGCCTGACCACAAAAACTACCGCGAGTGCGGCGACCAGTTTCTGCGTAATTTCCTGCGCGGGCTGACCCACCGGGTGCATCACCCGAAGGCATAAAGGCGGTAGGGTGCGGCCTGATGCCCTCACCTCGACCCTCTCCCTTAGGGAGAGGGAGAAAATAAAATGCCATAAAAAAAGCCGGAGATTATCTCCGGCTTTTTTGTTATTTCACCTGCTGACCCGGCTTCGCGCCTTCGTCAGGGCTTAACAGGAAAATATCTTTCCCGCCAGGGCCTGCGGCCATCACCATCCCCTCAGAGATGCCGAAGCGCATTTTGCGCGGCGCCAGGTTTGCCACCATCACGGTCTGGCGGCCAATCAGCACCTGCGGATCGGGATAGGCTGAGCGGATGCCGGAGAAGACGTTACGCTTCTCGCCGCCCAGATCCAGCGTCAGGCGCAGCAGCTTGTCAGACCCCTCCACGAACTCCGCGTTTTCAATCAGCGCCACGCGCAGATCGACCTTCGCGAAATCGTCAAAGGTGATGGTTTCCTGAATCGGATCGTCAGCCAGCGGGCCGGTCACCGGGGCGGCAGCCGCTTTCACCTCTTCTTTAGAGGCTTCCACCAGCGCTTCAACCTGCTTCATTTCGATGCGGTTATACAGTGCCTTGAAGGTGTTCACCTTGTGGCCAAGCAGCGGCTGCGCCATTGCATCCCAGGTGAGTTCGGTGTTCAGGAACGCTTCCGCGCGGGCTGCAAGCTGCGGCAGCACCGGCTTCAGGTACGTCATCAGCACGCGGAACAGGTTAATGCCCATGGAGCAGATAGCCTGCAGATCGGCATCGCGGCCTTCCTGTTTTGCCACTACCCACGGCGCCTGCTCGTCGACATAGCGGTTAGCCAGGTCGGCCAGGGCCATAATTTCACGCACCGCCTTACCGAACTCGCGCGCTTCCCAGGCTTCGCCAATAGTCCCGGCGGCGTCGGTGAAGGTTTTGTACAGCGCAGGGTCAGCCAGTTCAGCCGCCATCACGCCGTCAAAACGCTTGGCGATAAAGCCCGCGTTACGGGAAGCCAGGTTCACCACCTTGTTGACGATATCCGCGTTCACGCGCTGCACGAAATCTTCGAGGTTCAGGTCGATGTCGTCGATGCGGGATGAGAGCTTCGCCGTGTAGTAGTAGCGCAGGCTGTCCGCGTCGAAGTGGTTCAGCCAGGTGCTGGCCTTGATGAACGTCCCGCGAGATTTGGACATCTTCGCGCCGTTCACCGTCACGTAGCCGTGCACGAACAGGTTGGTTGGCTTGCGGAAGTTGCTGCCTTCCAGCATGGCCGGCCAGAACAGGCTGTGGAAGTAAACGATGTCTTTACCGATGAAGTGATACAGCTCGGCGGTGGAATCTTTCTTCCAGTATTCGTCGAAGCTGACGCTGTCGCCGCGCTTGTCGCACAGGTTCTTGAAGGAGCCCATGTAGCCAATTGGCGCATCCAGCCAGACGTAGAAATATTTGCCCGGCGCGTTCGGGATTTCGAAGCCGAAGTAGGGCGCATCGCGGGAGATATCCCACTGCTGCAGACCGGATTCGAACCACTCCTGCATTTTGTTCGCCACCTGCTCCTGCAGGGCGCCGCTGCGCGTCCACGCCTGAAGCATTTCGCTGAACGACGGCAGGTCGAAGAAGAAGTGCTCGGAATCACGCATGACAGGCGTCGCGCCAGAGACGACGGATTTCGGCTCGATAAGCTCGGTCGGGCTGTAGGTTGCGCCGCAGACTTCGCAGTTATCGCCGTACTGGTCCGGAGATTTACATTTCGGACAGGTGCCTTTCACGAAACGGTCCGGCAGGAACATGCCTTTTTCCGGATCGTACAGCTGAGAAATGGTGCGGTTTTTAATAAAACCGTTCTCTTTCAGACGGGTGTAGATCAGCTCCGACAGCTCGCGGTTTTCGTCGCTGTGCGTGGAGTGATAGTTGTCGTAGCTGATGTCAAAGCCAGCAAAATCGGTCTGATGCTCCTGACTCATTTCGGCAATCATCTGTTCCGGGGAGATGCCCAGCTGCTGTGCTTTCAGCATGATCGGCGTACCGTGGGCATCGTCCGCGCAGATGAAGTTAACCTCGTGGCCGCGCATTCGCTGGTAACGGACCCAGACATCAGCCTGGATATGCTCCAGCATGTGGCCGAGGTGGATTGAGCCGTTGGCGTACGGCAGGGCGCACGTTACCAGAATTTTTTTCGCGACTTGAGTCATAGTGGGCATTACTTCTTTTAACTGTGAAAAGGGTTTTCGATATTACCAAAAGGGGCATTATTAAGTAAGCACAAACCGCGCCCTTTCAGGTAAACTTGTTTGTCTAAGGTCTTATTCACAAGAACAAAGGAGTCGGGATGAGTTCTCAGTCCCAGGCCAAATCACCGGAAGCCTTACGAGCAATGGTCGCCGGAACGCTGGCTAATTTTCAGCACCCAACCCTGAAGCACAATCTCACCACGCTAAAAGCGCTGCACCATGTCGCGTGGCTGGACGATACGCTGCACATTGAACTGCAAATGCCGTTCGTCTGGACCAGCGCCTTTGACGCGCTGAAAGAGCAGACTAGCTCCGAGCTGCTGCGCATTACCGGGGCAAAAGCGATTGACTGGAAGCTGAGCCACAGCATCGCCACGCTCAAGCGCGTGAAAAATCAGCCGGGCGTTAACGGCGTGAAGAACATCATCGCCGTCAGCTCAGGCAAGGGCGGGGTGGGTAAATCGTCTACCGCCGTTAACCTGGCCCTCGCGCTGGCGGCTGAAGGGGCGAAAGTCGGCATTCTGGATGCGGATATCTACGGCCCCTCCATTCCGAACATGCTCGGCGCGGAAAACCAGCGTCCGACTTCCCCGGACGGGACCCACATGGCGCCGATTATGGCGCACGGCCTGGCGACCAACTCAATTGGTTACCTGGTGACGGACGATAACGCAATGGTCTGGCGTGGCCCGATGGCCAGCAAAGCGCTGCTGCAAATGTTGCAGGAGACCATGTGGCCGGATCTGGATTATCTGGTGCTGGATATGCCGCCGGGTACCGGTGATATTCAGCTGACGCTGGCGCAGAACATTCCGGTAACCGGGGCCGTTGTGGTGACCACCCCGCAGGATATCGCGCTGATCGACGCCAAAAAAGGCATCGTGATGTTCGAGAAGGTGGAGGTGCCGGTGCTGGGCATCGTCGAGAATATGAGCATGCACATTTGCAGCAACTGCGGCCACCATGAGCCAATCTTTGGTACCGGTGGTGCGGAGAAGCTGGCGGCGCAGTATCACACTCAGCTGCTTGGGCAGATGCCGCTGCACATCACGCTGCGTGAAGATCTCGATAGCGGGAAACCGACGGTCGTCAGCCGTCCGGACAGCGAATTTGCGGAGATCTATCGTCAGCTGGCAGGGCGCGTTGCGGCGCAGCTGTACTGGCAGGGCGAGGTAATTCCAGGTGAAATCGCGTTCCGCGCGGTGTAGCGTTTCTGCGCGTTAGTGCCGGGGGGGGCGGCTTCGCCTTACCCGGCCTGTTGAGTTTTTACGTCAGTTAAGCGTAACCCCCACCCGACGCTAGCCCAGCCGATAGTGCATCAGGTAATACTCGCCTTCCGGTGAATCCCCTGATGCTTCAATGTGCCAGCCGTGGCGCTGGTAAAAGGCAACCGCCCGTTCATTCTTCACCAGGCACTTCAGGGCGCCGGTGCTGGTAAACGACTTCTGTACCTGTTCAAGCAACAGGCGTCCAACCCCCATGCCCTGATGCTGCGGATCGACAAACAGGTTGTGCAGAAAGTTATCGTTTTCATGGACGGAGGCAAAACCCACGCGGTGGCCGTCGTGAATCGCAACCCAGATCTGCTCGTCGCGCGTTGCGGCGTCGAAGTCCTCAAGCTGCCATTCCGCGCTGTCCAGCCACGGCCAGGCCTCGCGTCGCGCATGCAGGTAGAGCGTGCGCAGGAACGGCCTGTCGTCCTCCTGCCAGGGCCGGATCAGCATCGTATCAGCGGTGATAGAAGATATCTCCGTTATAGGCTTTGTAGATTTTGCCATCGGCATCACCGATCAGAACGTAATTCTCGCCCATGTAGGTCCAGTGCGTGCCGGCATCCGGCGCAGGAAGGTTGCGCAGCTGATACTGTTTGATGGTGTACTCGGGCGTCTGATACTGCGCAGGCGCCGTGTCGCCAATTTTGAACTTTGTAAAATCGGCAATGAACTCTTGTTCTTCATAAGCTTTGATGCCCGAAGGGGACGTCGACGCTTGCGGCGCAGAGTTCGCTACTCCCGCCAGTGACAGTAAAACGCCCAGAAGCAGCAGTTTACGCTTAGCCATTTTTTCTCCAGTCATATCGTTACTGATACTTTTGCGTGCAGATCCGGAAACGGAGGGCAGGCAGTTCATTTTAAGTATCATCATCAGGATGAGTTTGAAAAAAATGTAACAAAAGTGAAGGGATTTGTGTAGTCAAAACGGCCATAAAGTATTTTAGCTATGAATTAATGCCAAGTTTAATAGATATAATAATTATTGTTTTATTAATTAATTCTGAAAAGACATTTTCAGAGCCAATTTACAAGGATACAGGCATGCATTCAACGAATAGAACATTTAAGATTGTCCGAAACTAAACCTCCGCGATCAAGATTCAGTAATTATCCGGCTGACAAAGGCTTAATGCAGGGCTAGCGGCCAGCTTTTTAATTGATACTGGCTGCATTCGTTAATGCGTTGACTAACAGGAGCTTGTTCTTAAAGGAAGTTTTAGGTTTTTACCAGACTTATGATAATCACTACTATAAAACAATTTTAATAAATGAAAAATACAACGGCATTTTCAATTCTGCTTTTCACTATTATCCCGCTCGCGGGCTGCGTATTTTCTCCCGGTCAGCATCTCGACCCTGGGGGAAAGCAGGTCATTGCCACAGAAGATGCAAACTATCAGCGTGAGAAACGGGTGGACGTTTATCCCCTCACGCCTTCGCTAATTGAAAAACTGCGGCCTCCGGTCTCAAAATCTCAGGCAAATCCTAATCTGGATAACGAAGTCAAAAACTGGGAATACCGTATCGGAACCGGCGATATTTTAACCGTTACCGTCTGGGATCACCCTGAGCTGACTACCCCGGCGGGCCAGTATCGTAGCGCAAGCGACACCGGTAACTGGGTCAACGCTGACGGCACGCTTTTCTATCCGTACGTTGGCAAACTGCATGTGGCAGGCAAAACGGTCTCTCAGGTACGCGAAGAGATCACCGCCCGGCTGGACAACGTCATTCAAAGCCCGCAGGTGGACGTCAGCGTCGCCTCCTTCCGCTCGCAAAAAGCCTACGTCACGGGTGAAGTGATGAAGTCGGGCCAGCAGGCTATCACGAATATTCCGCTGACGGTCATGGATGCCGTCAATGCTGCCGGGGGTCTCTCTGCTGACGCGGACTGGCGTAACGTGGTGCTCACCCATAACGGCAAGGATACGCGCCTCTCTCTGTATGCGCTGATGCAGTGTGGCGATCTCACCCAAAATAAGCTGCTCTATCCGGGCGATATTCTGTTTGTTCCCCGTAACGACGCGCTGAAGGTGTTCGTCATGGGTGAGGTTATTAAACAAAGTACGCTGAAAATGGATCGCAGCGGCATGACCCTCGCCGAAGCGCTGGGTAACGCGGGCGGTCTGAACCAGAATATGGCGGATGCCACCGGCATTTTCGTCATACGTTCGGTGCCGAAAAAGGATCGCGCCGACAAACTCGCCACGGTCTATCAGCTGGATGCCAAAGACGCTTCAGCCATGGTGTTAGGCACCGAATTTCAGCTTGAGCCCTACGACATTGTCTATGTGACCACCGCGCCGCTGTCCCGCTGGAATCGCGTGATTACGCAGCTTGTGCCGACCATCAGCGGCGTGCATGACATTACCGAGACGGTGCGTTACATCAGATCGTGGCCGCAATAATGTTTGATTCCATCTTAGTGGTCTGCACCGGCAATATTTGTCGCTCGCCGATTGGCGAGCGGCTGTTGCGTCAGTTGCTACCGGGAAAACGGATAACCTCGGCAGGTATCTATGGGCTGGAGGGCAGTCCGGCGGATGTCAGCGCTCAGGACGTGGCAAGGCGACATGGGATCTCACTTGAGGGACATCGCGCGCGCAAACTGACCCCGCAGATCATGTGGGAATCGGATCTGATTCTGGTGATGGAACCTGCTCATCTTCGCTTTATCTCTGACATGGCCCCGGAAATTCGCGGCAAATCGCTGCTTTTTGGGCAATGGTTGGGGCCGCAGGACATCCCCGATCCCTATTGTAAAAGTCGTGAAGCATTCGATTATGTTTTCGGTCTGCTGGGCAAAGCCAGTCAGGAATGGGCTCATCGTTTGAGTCAACAAGGAATGAAGCGTTAATGTCGTCTTACACAACAGACAGTTACGGTGCGGCAGCACCGGAGAATCATGAAATCGATCTCATTAGCCTGCTCGGCGAGGTGATCGATCACCGTGCAGTCATTTTATCGATAACTTTCCTGTTCGCCCTGTTGGCGGGGCTGTATGCCTTTCTGGCCACGCCCGTTTATCGCGCAGATGCTTTAATCCAGGTAGAAGGAAAGCAGGATAACAGCCTGCTCAAAAATTTAAGGCAGTTTGGGAGTGAGATGTCTCCCGATGTCGAACCTGAAATTCTTCTGCTTAAATCGCGCATGATTCTGGGCGCAACCGTCGATGAATTAGGCCTAACACAGCACGTGACGCAGCGTACGTTCCCGGTAGTGGGGCGTCTGTGGGCACGGTTGCAGGGCCGTAAACCAGCGACGGTTGCCCTTGACTGGCTGCAACTTCCCCCTGTCGAAGGAAAACCTCGCACCCTTGTGCTCACTGTGCTGGAAAAAGGGGCATACCGGCTGGAGGGCGATAACTTTTATGCCGAGGGCAGGGAAGGGAAACCGCTGGAAAAAGCCGGCGTTTCGCTGCTAGTGGTGAAAATGAATGCGCCAACGGGCACGCAATTCACGGTGCAAAACAGCACCCGTCTGGAAGCTATTAATACGCTCAGCACCCAATTTAGCGTCGTTGAATCGGCAAAGCAGAGTGGGGTACTGATGCTCACGCTGACCGGAAACGATCCTGAGCGCATTGCGCATGTGCTTGACCGGATTGCCAACAACTATCTGCAGCAAAACATTGCGCGCCAGGAAGCACAGGATGCACGCAGTCTTGCATTTTTGCAGCAGCAATTGCCTAAAATCAGAAGCGAACTGGATCTGGCTGAAGAGCGGCTTAATCAGTATCGCAAACAGCGTGACTCGGTGGATCTCTCCCTGGAAGCGAAATCGGTTCTTGAGCAGATTGTGAATATCGAAAACCAGCTCAACGAGCTGACGTTTCGTGAGGCGGAGATTTCTCAGCTGTTCAAGAAAGAGCACCCGAACTACCGCGCCTTGCGTGAAAAGCGTCAGACGCTTGAGCAGGAGAAGGTCCGCCTTAATCAGCGTGTCGCCGCCATGCCATCGACCCAGCAGGATATTTTGCGCCTCAGTCGGGATGTGGAGTCAGGCCGCACCATCTATTTGCAGCTACTCACCCGTCAGCAGGAGCTGAACATTTCGCGCTCCAGCGCCATTGGTAACGTGCGAATTATCGACAGCGCGGTGACGCAACCCGATCCCATCAAACCGCGAAAGCTGGTGATTATCGTCTTAGGCATCCTGTTGGGGCTGATATGCTCAATGGGGCTGGTTCTGGTCCGCATGGCACTCAGACGCGGCATCAATACCTCCGAGCAGCTGGAAGGTCTTGGCGTACAGGTGATGGCTACCTTGCCCCGTTCCCTGTGGCTGTGGAAAAAAACCAACCTGCGTAAAAAACGCGTATTTGGCTCACGCTGGAGACACAAGATTGTCGATGTTCCTTTCCTGCCGGTTGATCGGCCTGCGGATGTTTTTGTCGAGGCCGTGCGGGGGCTGCGCACCAGCCTGCATTTCACTTTGCAGGATGCCGCTAACCGGATCGTGATGATTTCTGGCCCAACGCAGGACTGCGGTAAAACCCTTGTCAGCACTTCGCTGGCCGTGATTGAAGCGCAGGCCGGGCTCAGGGTGTTATTCATTGATGCGGATATGCGCGAGGGATATGTACACAACATCTTTGACCTGAAAAATCATACCGGGCTTTCCGACGTGCTTGACGGAAAATGTCATTTCCAGGCGGTGATTCAGCGCTATGAGAAAGGCAACATTGATGTCCTGACCTGCGGGCCGGTTCCGTTACGCCCCTCTGAACTGCTGATGAGCGAACGCTTCAGGGCGTTAATGATCTGGGCAGATGAGCATTATGACCTTGTGATCCTCGATACCCCACCGGTGCTGGCCGTAACCGACGCCTCAGTGGCTGCCCCGGTGGCCGCCACCTCGCTGCTGGTGGCCCGCTATGGTAAAACCAGCCTGAAAGAGATGGAGAACAGCATTAAGCGTTTGCAGCAAACGGGGGCGCATATCAACGGCACCGTGCTGAACGATGTAGTGAAATCGGCAGCGCTGTATTACCGTGCAGGCTATGGCCATTACGAGTATGGCCATAGCCCGACACGGCAACCGCGCAAGGATTAGTGCTTCACCAGCGTGGCAAAGTAATACACCAGCGGAATGGCGAGGATCCACAGACCAACGGGGATTTCTCGCCATTTTCCTGCAATCGCTTTGATGACGATGTAAAACAGCAGCCCTCCCGCAATCCCTGTCCCGAAGCTGTTGGCAATCAGCGTAATCATCACCATCATCAGCACCGGCAGCCCGTCGGTGAAGTTTGCCAGATCCACCTTACGCAGGCCGCTGAACATATTCAGGCCTATCAGGATTAGGGCAGGCGCCGTGGCTTCTTTGGGGATCATGAGCGCAACGGGCGTAAACAGCAGCATCAGTAGGAACATGATCGCAGCGGCCAGCGCCGTCATGCCGGTTTTACCCCCCGCTTCTGCGGCCGCTGAGGATTCAATCAGCGCCGTGGCGGCAGGAATACCCACCCAGGGGCCAATCGCGGCGGCAATCGAGTCCACCATAAACGGGCGATTGATGTTTGCCATATTGCCCTCTTCATCCAGCAACCCGGCTTCACCTCCCACCGCCAGCGTGGTGCCCATGGTGGAGAAAAACTCCGATGCGAAAAAGACAAACAGGAATGGCAGGAAGGCAATATTCAGCGCGCCCAGCATGTCGATATGGCCCAGTACCGGCGTCAGTGAGTGAGGCATGTCAATAAAGCTGGCAGGAAGGCGGGTCACCCCCATCGGAATGCCTACGAGGGTAGCAAATAAAATGGCCCACAAAATGGCGCCCGGAATGCGACGCGCCTGCAGGGCAATGGCGAGGAACAGGCCGCTGAGCGCCACCAGCGCGCCTGGGGAGAGAAAATCACCCAGCATCAGCGCGTTCGTTTTTGCGTTAGCCAGCACCAGGCCGGCATTGCGAAAGCCCAGTACGGCGACAAAAAGACCGATAGAAGCCGTCAGTCCCAGTTTGATGGACTGCGGTACGGAGCGGGTCACAACCTCTCGCAGGCCAAAACGGGTGAGCAGGAAGAACAAAATACCCGACCAGCAGGCAATGCCCAGACCAATTTGCCAGCCGATGCCTTCACTGCCCGCCAGCGTTACCCCGACCAGCACCGAGCCACCAATGCCGGGCCCGACAATAAACGGCAGGTTGGCGTAAAACGCCATCAGCAGCGTACCGGCCACAAACACCAAAATGGTGCCGGTGGTCGCCGCGCCTTTGTCCATCCCGCCTACGGCGAGAAGCCCCGGGATGACCACCAGCAAATAGGCGGCTGCGAGAAAACCGGTGAGACCGGCCAGACACTCTGTGCGCACGGTACTGCCGCGCGTATACAGTGCAAAACGACGTTCAAGCCAGTTCCCTGGTGCTGGCGAATTAACGGTATTGTCGGCCATTATCCGGCTCTCCTTCTGTATTATTGTGTGGTGTCCGGGGTTTCCCGGTAAGAAATCAGCGGATCGACAATCTGGCGCGTGCTGCCATCGGTCAGTCCAAGATCGGTTAAATGCGGCCCGGCGTTGCAGGCAAGGCACGTCCCTTCAATGGCTTTAAATACTCTGTATGGCGGCTCCCAGTCGGCAATCTGGCTGCTGCGTTCGCGCAGCTCACGGAACTGGCGCGCCAGTTCCGCAGGGGCGAGCTCTGACAACATCCCCGCAATGGGCATCGCCACATGGGCGATCACGTCCCCGTTCTGTACCAGCGCCATCCCGCCACCGCTTTGGATCAGCGTGTTGGCGGCCAGTGCCATGTCATCAGGATCGCGTCCCAGTACCACCAGGTTGTGTGAGTCATGGGAGTAGCTGGTGGCAATGGCCCCCCCGCAGCTCTCCCCAACCTTCCAGCAGGGCGATTTGCGGTACCGCCGCATGGCGTGCGTGGCGGTGCTGAACCCAAATCAGGCTAAAACCAGCCGGTATCTCAACGCGTCCGTCACGTACCCGGACGTCGGTTTCTCCCCAGCGGGTAAAACGTGCGCCGCTGATATGACGCAGGCGCGCCACACCGTGGTTTGCGTTGTCGATGCGCATGTAAAAATCACTGGCGGTCAGCGACGACAGGCGCACGGTATCCCGGGGCAGCGTCAGGGGCGTATCAACAATCGGCTCGATCATCGCTCCGTCACGGGCAATGCATTTTCCGGCGACGTACACCCGACGAGCCGTCAGTTTATCCAGTGAATCGAACACCACCAGATCCGCACGACGACCCGCGGCAATCAGCCCGAGATCGTTACGCTGCAGGCGCAGGGAGGCGTTCAGGGTAGCAAACCGCAGCGCGTCCGTCGCCGGAAGGCCATGTTCAATCAGCAGGTTGAGCAGGGCGATGATGCCGCCTTTTTCCATCAAGATGTCCGGTGGGACATCGTCAGTGCAGACCGTGATTTGTGACGACAGATGCGGCAGCGTTTTCAGCGCGCTGACGATATCAGGCAGCAGATAAGGATGCGAGCCGCGGATCTCCAGCGTCAGCCCGGCGCGTAATTTTTCCAGCGCATCGTCGGCGGAGGTGAGTTCATGATCGGAGGTGACGCCCGCCGCCAGATACGCCTGTAAATCCGCGCCGCTCAGACCACGCGCATGACCTTCAATCAGCTTTCCACTTTCCAGCCCGGCCTGCACGATCTCCAGCATACGCTGACTGCCATTCAGCACTCCGTGCATGTCCATCACTTCCGCCACGCCGTGCACTTCGGGCCAGCCAAGCAGGGTATTCATCTCTTCGCCCGCAAAGTCTGCGCCGGACATCTCCAGCCCCGGTGTGGAAGGGACGCTCGATGGCGCCGCGACCATTACCTGCAGTGGCAGGTTGCGGCTCGCCTCAATGGCAAAGCGGACGCCCTCAATCCCCAGAACGTTTGCCAGCTCGTGCGGATCCCAGAACACCGCGGTGGTGCCCTGCGCCAGTACGATCTCTGCGTAGCGGGCGGGCAGCAGATGCGAGCTTTCAAGGTGAACATGCGTGTCCATTAGCCCCGGAGAGAGAAACTGGTTGTTCAGGTCATGCGTCTCATGCGCATCGTTGCGGTTACCGCGCGGATGGACGCTGGCGATAAGCGAGCCGACGATGCCCACATCCGCGTCGCGGATCTCACCGGTTGCCATATCAACAACTCGGGTATGCGTAAGCAACAGGTCAAACGGCGTTTCGCCTCGTGCAGCCTTCACGGCGCGGCGTCGGGTTTCGGCAGTCATGCAATTAACAGTTCCAGCATTGAAATATTGACGTTACTCTATGCACCCGGCAAACGTTTGCCCAGCTGATAAAATTTATCGCCCGATAACCCCGGGTTATTCTGTGACGCGTGTAACGGATAATGATGACGGAACCCTGGCAGCGCTTGCCTGCGCTCTCCCTTCGGCAGCTACAGTATTTTGTCACTCTGGCGCAGCTGCGTCATTTTACGGATACCGCCAGTAAACTGGCCATCAGCCAGCCGGCGCTCAGCAGCGCCCTGCGGCAAATCGAAACCGTGCTCGGCGGTAAACTGGTCAACCGTACCGCGTCGGCGGTCACGCTGACCGAGCTGGGGCACGCCATTCTGCCACATGCCCAGCGGGTGCTCAGCGTGGCGCAGCTGGCGTTTGATGATATGCAGCAGATTGTGCAGGCCGGCGGCGACGGTACGGTGCGGATCGGTCTGGTACCTTCAGTCAGTTCGCTGCTGTTTCCGCTGCTGCCGCAGACGCTGGGGCAGGCCTTTCCGCGCTTGCGGGTGGAGTTTCACGACCAGACTAACGATGCGCTGGTGGCGCAACTGCTGAAAGGGCAGATTGATTTTGGCATCGGGGCGCTGGACAACTCGGTACCCGAACAGCTGGACGTGTTCCCGTTGCAGGAGGATCCGTTTGTGGCCGTGCTGCACTGCGACGATCCGCTCGCCGCGTCGGCACATGTTCCCTGGAAACAGCTGGTGGGCCGGGATATTGCCGTTTTCTCAAAAGGCAATATTCAGCGGCTGGTCAATGCGCTTGCCGAAAGCCACCGTCTGTCCCTGCAGACCCGTTATCAGGTGGACTATATCGAGACATTATACGGGCTGGTGCGCTCGAAGCTTGCCGTGGGGATATTGCCTCAGCTTTACACCACCCACCTGCAGGACCCGCAGCTTAAGGTGGTTCACCTACAGCAACCGGCCCTGGCGCGCACGGTGGCGCTGATGCGTGCCCCGCAGGCGCTGCCTCCGCTCATTGAATCCTGCTTTACCCTGATGGTTGATACCTTACGCACCAGGTAAGGCGACACTTCTTTACAGCGAAACGGCGCGCAGCTCGCTAAGGTGACCTTCGTTAAATCACGAGGTCATAATGGAAAACCGCAAATTCAGCCAACTGCGCCGCTGGGCGCGGGAAGGGATCATACTCGTACTGCTGGCGCTGGCCGTGATCTGGAGTGTGGATCAGTACCGCAAGCCGTTATTACCCGCCACGTTTAGCGCTATTCCGATGCAGGACGTTGATGGTTCAGTACATGACATTGCTGCACTCAGTCACAGGATCGGCCGCTGCTGATTTACGTCTGGGCGACCTGGTGCAGCATCTGCCGTTATACCACGCCTGCGGTCGTTAGGCTGGCAGAAGAGGGCGGTAACGTGGTGAGTATTGCCATGCGCTCTGGTGATGACGCTAAGCTTGCGCGCTGGGCCGAAAAGAAACAGCTGAAAATGCCGGTGATTAATGACGAAAACGGTGCGCTGTCAAAGCAATGGCAGGTTAGCGTAACGCCGGCGCTGGTGCTGGTCTCTAAAGGCAATGTCGTTAGCACAACAACGGGCTGGACAAGCTACTGGGGATTAAAAGTCAGGATGTGGTGGGCAGGGTTATAAAAATAGCCCCTCTCCCGGCGGGAGAGGGGGTTGGGTTATTTCGCCAGAACTTCCTGAGCGGTACGCTCAACCAGAGACAGCAGGACTTTAATGTCCTCCAGCGTCACGGTTGGGTTCAGCAGGGTCAGCTTCAGGCAGGTGATACCGTTATGTTCGGTAACACCGACGTTTGCGCGGCCTGATTCCAGCAGCGCATCGCCAATCTTCTGGTTCAGCAGGGCAATACCGGCGTCATCCATCTGCGCCTGCGGACGGAAGCGGAACAGAACGCTTGCCAGCTGTGGCTGCATAACCAGTTCCAGAGCAGGCTGCTCTTTCACGTAGGCTGCAACCTGCTGCGCCAGCGTCACGCCGTGATCGATGATCGCCGCATACTGTTCCTGACCCAGCGCTTCCAGGCTCATCCACAGCTTCAGCGCGTCGAAACGGCGCGTGGTTTGCAGCGATTTGGACACCAGGTTAGGCACGCCCGCTTCTTCATCAAACTCAGAGTTCAGGTAAGCCGCCTGATAGCGCATCAGCTCATAGTGACGTGCTTCTTTCAGCAGGAAGGCACCGCAGCTGATGGTCTGGAAGAACTGCTTGTGGAAGTCCAGCGTCACGGAATCCACCAGCTCGATGCCGTCCAGGTAGTGACGATACTGCTCGGACATCAGCAGCGCGCCGCCCCAGGCCGCATCAACGTGCACCCAGATATTCTGTTTCGCAGCCAGCTCGGCAATGGCACGTAGCGGATCGATAGCGCCCGCGTCGGTCGTGCCGGCAGTGGCCACGATAGCCAGGATCTGTTCACCGTTCGCGTTGCACTGCTCAATTTTCGCCGCCAGATCGTTGAGATCCATACGGGAAAATTCGTCAGTTTTCACCTGCACCACGGACTGATAGCCCAGACCCATCAGCGCCATGTTTTTCTGCACGGAGAAATGCGCGTTTTCGGAGCACAGCACGCGGATCTTACGCAGATCGCCGGTCAGACCATCCTGCTGGACAGAGTGGCCCTGACGCGCGAAGAACGCATCACGCGCCAGCATCAGGCCCATCAGGTTGCTCTGGGTACCGCCGCTGGTGAAGACACCTGCGTCGCCAGCCTGATAACCCACGCGGGTACGCAGCCATTCAATCAGCTTGATTTCAATGATGGTTGCGGACGGGCTTTGATCCCAGGAGTCCATACTCTGGTTGGTGGCGTTAATCAGCACTTCCGCTGCCTGGCTTACCACCAGGCTCGGGCAGTGCAGGTGCGCCACGCACTGCGGGTGATGAACGGACAAGCTGTCTTTCAGGAAAAACTCGACGGCGCGTTCAATCGCCGCTTCGTTGCCCAGCCCTTTCGGGTTGAAATCCAGCTTAATACGGTCGCGCAGCTCCGCGACCGTTTTGCCCTGGTACATCTCAGGCTGCTTCAGCCACTGCATCACAGCCTGAGTGCTTTGTTCAATCGCCTGCTGGTAAGCTTCAATGCTCTGCGCAGAGGAGAACAAAATTGGGTTTGAATCAGACATCGTAATCAACCACTCCGGTTACGCCGGGCGAACGCCCGCAGCAAGCAGCGCCTGCTCAAATTTATCCAGGAACACTTTCAGCTCATCATCGCTGATCAGCAGGGAAGGCAGCAGACGCAGAACGATACCGTTACGACCGCCGCGCTCCAGGATCAGACCGGCTTCGAAGCACTTCTTCTGGATCAGCGCAGACAGTTCGCCGTCGCCCGGGAAGCAGCCCATGTGGTCAGCGGCTTCATGCGGCTTAACGATCTCGATACCGATCATCATGCCCAGACCGCGAACGTGGCCGATTACCGGATAACGTTTCGCCATCTCTTTCAGCTGGCCCTTCAGCCATTCGCCCTGTGCAGCCACTTTGCCAGCGATGTTCTGGTCTTTCAGGATTTTCAGCGTGGTCAGACCGGTTGCCATTGCCAGCTGGTTACCGCGGAAGGTGCCGGTGTGGTGGCCTGGCGCCCATGCATCGAACTGCTTTTTGATACCAAGCACGGCCAGCGGCAGACCGCCGCCAACGGCTTTAGACATCACGATGATGTCTGGCTCAATGCCCGCGTGTTCGAAGGCGAAGAATTTACCGGTACGGGCAAAGCCAGCCTGAACTTCGTCGAGGATCAGCAGAATGCCGTGTTCCTGAGTCACTTTACGGATGCGTTGCAGCCACTCGGCCGGAGCCGGGTTCACGCCGCCTTCACCCTGAACGGCTTCAAGGATCACCGCCGCAGGTTTACGCACGCCGCTTTCAACGTCGTTAATCAGGTTGTCGAAGTAGTAGGTCAGCGCTTTCACGCCCGCTTCACCACCGATACCCAGCGGGCAGCGGTACTCGTGCGGATAAGGCATGAACTGAACTTCAGGCATCATGCCGTCTACCGCTTCTTTCGGAGACAGGTTGCCGGTAACGGACAGTGCGCCGTGGGTCATACCGTGGTAACCACCAGAGAAGCTGATGATACCGCTACGACCGGTTACTTTTTTAGCCAGCTTCAGCGCCGCTTCTACAGCGTCAGCACCGGATGGCCCGGTGAATTGCAGGCAGTACTCTTTGCCCTGACCAGGCAGCAGAGAGAGCAGGTATTCTGAGAACGCGTCTTTAAGAGGCGTGGTCAGATCCAGGGTATGTAACGGCAAGCCGCTGGTAATGACATTTTGGATGCTTTTCAGCACATCAGGATGATTGTGACCAAGCGCAAGGGTGCCTGCGCCTGCTAAACAGTCAAGGTACTCTTTATTATCTGCATCGGTGATCCACACGCCTTCTGCTTTAGTGATGGCTAAAGGCAGCTTGCGAGGATAACTCCTGACGTTAGATTCAAATTCGGCCTGACGGGCCAGATAGGTTTCGTTGCTTTTGTGGGCATCTACGGTGTCAATACGGACTTTATCCGTCATCATATCACTCCTACAACCGCCGCTTCGTTATGAGCAACGATTGAATAAAAAGTTAAAAAACAGATGGGGCCTGAAAAAAACGCCGCCAATATAGAGCCTTTTGTCACCGGGCTCAATGGTTAATTTGTTTACTGTTTTGTGACACAGAGCACAGGGGGGGCAATATCCACGTTTACAGGCGGAAAATTGCGGTTTATGCCTAACAAAAACAATGGGTTACGTGTGGTTTGTCAGCATTGTAAAATCAGAGAAAAGAGTGTGACAAATCGTGCGATTGACGGACAAAAAGGAGGCTGACCGCCTCCTTACGCGCTTTATTTCTGCGTGACCTGCAAAATACCGCGATCGCGTCCCTTCATTTTATTCCACGACGCGTCCGTAATACCGTTTTCATCAAGGCTAAGCGATATCACAACACCATCGCCATGAATCTCGTAGAAATGCGCATTCAGGCGTTTTACGCTGGCTTTTTTACCGTTAACCGTAGCGTTAAAAAAGCCGTTTGAAACCGTGGCGCTAACCGTGTTTGAGGTTAATGAGGCTTCCCGCAGGGGATCGTGAACCGCTGTCGTTCGATCGCCTTGCGCCGCGTTTTCCGCTTTCGTTTTGCTGATATCGCAAGAACCGTCGGTAGCGCTAATTTGCGTGCATCCCGAACGTTCCAGCTGGGCACGATAATGTGCGCTAATGGCGTGCGCGGGCATTACGACAACAGAGAACAGTAATACGATCGGCGTTAATTTCGTTTTCATAAAATAAACCTTAGCTGTGGTGATGGTGTTTTTGGCCAGCGTCTGCCGCTCGGGCTGCATTTGCGTTGCTCGGGCGAGACGCACTCCACAAAAACGGTAGTGCATATGTTTATCATCATTAATTTTTTCATTTATCGCCTTAATAACGACATAAATAATATGAGACGTACATTATGCCGATCCAGATCCCAACGGAAATCAGCATCAGGTACAGGGCTGCGGAAATAAAAATATATTTATACATGCGCGTTGCTATCAATTAAGGCCCATTAAAAGGGCGAAGTTTTAAAAGCCCAAACCTATCCCAACCGATGCCCCCATGTTATTCGCGGTATCATCAGAGAAGTTCATTTTACCGATGACGTGGGAAGAAAAGTTTACCGACGCGCCGACGGCAAGGGCGCTTTCGCCGTTATAGGTCGCACCGCCTGCTGAAAACATCACGCGCTGGTTAGTTTGCACCTGTGGTAAACCCGCCATCGCCATCGCGCCCGAAATACCGGCATTTGCCTGTTTCTTATTATTGTCCACTTCTTCACGCAGGGATTTAAATTGCTGGCTGGTGGCGTTATTCATTGCCTGCAAGGTCTGCCTCGTCGCTTGCAGCTCCTGCGTTGCTGCGTTAACCGCCAGGCTATTTTTAGCGACCTTAGCCTGGGTTGCCGTGTCGACTTGTTTTTGCGTAACGGTGGTTGTCACGCCATCTTTGCCGTTATGGCCATTTACGCCGTCACGACCGTTTATTCCCGCGAGGCCCTGTGCGCCGGTGTCGCCTTTGTCGCCCTTAACGCCGTCTTTTCCATCTTTAGGGGCTGGCAGGCTTTCAAGTTTAGTAATACGTACATCTTGCGTATTATCTTTAAGTCCTTGATCCTGTTTATCGCCATCATAAATCTGCTGGCTTACTTTACCTGCGACATTAAATTCAACGTTACTAATGTCCTGCTTACGCGCCGCAGTTTCGTTAGCAAGATCGGCAGCATTAGCATCTGCTTTGGTATTTGCTAAATCTGCATCAGCTTTAGCCTGGTTTGCAGTAGTTTGTGCAGAGAAAGCCTCTTTAGATGCTGAATTAGCTGTATCCTGAGCGATTTGCGCTTTATCAGAAAGAATCTGTTTAGAAGTTTGCAGATCGTCATTGATGATGAGTACACCATCTTTTGTGCTATTTAAATCATCATCGATAGTAACAACACGATTAGTAAGACCGTTCAAGTCTTTAACACTCGCCATATCGTCCAGATCATATTTTTTAATGCTTTCATCCTGCCCGTTCACGGAGAGGAAAACATTACTTCCATCAGTTGTTTGGATCATCGCTTCAGCAGCATTCGCCACATTCGTTGAAGCAGAAAACAGCGTACCAAAAACAGCAATGGCAATCGCTGATTTATACAGAGATTTCATTTAAAAAGACTCGCGGCAGAAGAATTTAAAATTAAAGATAAAATAAGTGATAACGGAGCTAAACTATAAATAGTTTAGTCTTGTAAGTGTTGATGTAGATCACCTTTTACACTTATTGCGATGCAGCTGGATGTGGTGTTTTTAGTCTTTTTATAAATACTATTTCGAATGAAAATTAAAAATTCGCAAGCTGAAAGTAAACATTAAAGAGCATGGCTTAAAGGCAAAAATTAATAAAAGCTTAGATTAACTAACTTTGCTAAAGTGAGATTTATTATCATGTTTTACGGTATCGTTTTGTTCAGGTTTTCTCTCTCGAAGGAGTGGGTAATAATAAATCGAAAACCCTTGCGCCAGAACTACGCTCCCGGTTACACTAAAAAAGCATTAGTTTTTAATGCATAACTGATTCTTTTATAAGTAATTTGACTCGGGGTGCCCTTCTTTGTGAAGGCTGAGAAATACCCGTATTACCTGATCTGGATAATGCCAGCGTAGGGAAGTCAGATGCCTTCCCGGTCATCGCTTCTTCACGTACGGCAGGAGCGAAACCATGCAGACTAACCTGCTCGATCTACCTGTTTTACATCATTTCCGAACCCGTTCCCCGCTTACACACTGTATGACTAACGACGTCGTGCAGACGTTCACCGCCAACGTTCTGCTGGCGCTTGGCGCATCGCCGGCGATGGTGATAGAAGCCGAAGAAGCCGAACAGTTTGCCGCGCTTGCCGACGCGCTGTTAATCAACGTTGGCACGCTTACCGCCCCGCGTGCCCAGTCGATGCGCCGGGCCATAGAGAGTGCGGTGGCCGCAGGCAAACCCTGGACTCTGGATCCGGTCGCGGTAGGCGCCCTGACGTTCCGTACCCGCTTTTGTCATCAGGTGCTTTCTCTCAAACCTGCGGCTATTCGCGGTAACGCCTCGGAAATTCTTGCCCTCACCGGCATGAGCGCGGGTGGACGCGGCGTGGACACCACCGATACCGCGGCGAGCGCGTTGCCCGCTGCGCAGGCGCTGGCCCGCCAGACCAGCGCCATAGTGGTGGTGACGGGAGAGGTGGATCACATCACCGACGGCCAGCGAACCCGCACGGTCACGGGGGGCGATCCGCTGATGACCCGCGTGGTGGGAACGGGCTGCGGGCTCTCTGCGGTCGTTGCCGCCAGCTGTTCGCTGCCGGGCGACAGGCTCGACAACGTGACGGCGGCCTGCGGGTGGATGAAGCGCGCGGGGTCGATTGCCGTATCCCAGACCCGCGGCCCCGGCAGCTTTGCCGCTGCTTTTCTGGATGCGCTCTACGCGCTGGAGGAGCAGGTATGAAACGCATTAATGCTCTCACCATTGCGGGTACCGATCCAAGCGGCGGGGCAGGGATCCAGGCCGACCTGAAAACCTTTTCTGCACTTGGCGCGTACGGTTGCTCTGTCATCACCGCGCTGGTGGCGCAAAACACGCGAGGCGTACAGTCGGTTTATCGCATTGAGCCAGATTTTGTTGCCGCGCAGCTGGATTCGGTATTCAGCGATGTACGCATCGATACCACCAAGATCGGCATGCTGGCAGAAGCCGATATCGTTGAAGCGGTCGCCGAACGGCTCAGGCATTATCAGATACAAAACGTGGTGCTCGATACCGTGATGCTGGCAAAAAGCGGCGATCCGCTGCTCCCGGCCTCCGCCGTCGAAACGCTGCGTAAAAAGCTGCTGCCGCAGGTGGCCCTGATCACGCCCAACCTGCCTGAAGCCGCCGCGCTGCTGGATGCGCCACACGCCCGGAACGAGCGCGAAATGAAAGAGCAGGGGAACGCGCTGCTGGCGATGGGGTGTAGCGCGGTGCTGATGAAGGGCGGCCATCTTGATGACGCAGAAAGCCCGGACTGGCTCTTCACCCGCGACGGCGCGCAGCGCTTCACCGCACCGCGGGTACAGACCAAAAACACCCACGGAACGGGCTGCACGCTCTCTGCGGCGCTGGCGGCGCTGCGTCCGCGCCACGCTGACTGGGCGGGTGCGGTGCAGGAAGCCAAGGTATGGCTCTCCGGCACGCTGGCAAAAGCGGATTCTCTGGAAGTGGGTCACGGTATTGGTCCGGTTCACCATTTCCATGCATGGTGGTAAGCCGTATACTGGCAGGAAACCTTATGCCAGAGAAAAACAGAGATGGAACAAGCGCATACCCGGTTAATTGCCCAACTCAGGGAACGCATTGCCGCGCCAGACAACATGCCGTTGTATCTGAAATTTGCCGAAACGGTGAAAAACGCGGTGCGCAGCGGGGGCTGGCACACGGGAATATTTTGCCCGGCGAGCGGGACCTGAGCCAGCTCGCCGGGGTATCGCGTATTACGGTGCGTAAAGCAATGCAGGCGCTGGAGGAGGCTGGCGTCGTCACCCGCGCCCGCGGCTACGGCACGCAGATCAACAATATCTTTGAATATTCCCTCAAAGAGGCGCGGGGTTTTTCCCAGCAGGTGGTGCTGCGCGGGAAAACGCCCAACACGCTGTGGGTCAACAGAAGCGTCGTGAAGTGCCCGGAAGAGATTGCCCGCCAGCTTTCTCTGGAGCCAGAGAGCGAGGTGTTTTTGCTTAAGCGCATCCGCTACGTGGACGACGATGCGGTATCGATAGAGGAGTCCTGGGTACCGGTAGGGTTAATTCTTAACCCGGACGACATTGGCGTCTCGCTGTATGATTACTTCCGCAGCCAGAATATCTTTCCGCAGCGCACCCGTTCACGCGTCAGCGCCTGTATGCCGGACAGCGAATTTCAGGCGCATATTAAGATGGACGATAAAATACCGGTGCTGGTTATCAGGCAAGTCGCGCTCGATCAACAGCACCGGCCAATTGAGTACAGCATCAGCTACTGCCGCAGCGATCTATACGTTTTTGTGTGCGAGGAGTAATGCCTCGCGCGTGGGGGCACAGTCTCCGCCGCGATGGCTGACCACCCAGGCGGCGACGGCGTTGCCAAGCCGTACCGCCTCCGGCAGTGACCAGCCTGCGGCCAGTCCGGCAAGCAGGCCACCCGCATGGCTGTCACCCGCGCCGATGGTATCGACGACGGTTGCTGGAAAAGCCGGAACGTGCCCCGAAGCATCACCGTCATACCAGACCGCCCCGTCTTTGTCGTGGCGCACGATCAGCGCAGCGCCGAACCGGTGTTGCCACTGCGCGCCGAGGTTTTCTGCATTCACGCCAAGCCATTCGGCAGCGAGTTCCGCCTCCTGGCGATTGAGCGATACGATCGGTTTACGGGCCATGATCCGCGCCATCAGCGGGTCGGGAATATCCGCAATGCGCGGACCGAAATCGATAAAGGCGGTCACATCCTGAAGGCTTTCCAGCCAGGCCGTCAGCAGTTCGCCGCTGGGTGAGGCAAGCTGGTAGCCGGACAGATAGACCAGGCTTTTCTCTGGTACGCTTAACCCGTCCAGCCAGCCCTGCTGCCACTGGTTCTCCACGCCGCTGAACGACATAAAGGTGCGTTCACCGTCGGGCTCCACCAGCGCCAGGCACCAGCCGTTATCGCCCGTTTCCGCTTCAACCGCACTGTGCAGATCCTGCTTCGCCATGGCGTTACGGATAATATCTGCCCACACGCCGTGGCCGACGGGGAGTGCGTTTTGCGCGGCAATGCCGAGCCGCTTCAGGGCGATGGCGATATTTAGCGCGCAGCCGCCAATATTCACCCCCTGCTGCTTCAGTTCGATATCACACCCGCGCCAGGGCAGGGCATACGCGTCGGCAATCACGTCGATGACAGCCGCACCAAGCACCGTGACCGGTCGTGTGGCATGAAGGGTTTCAAGACGGTGGGCAAAAGCGCTCATACCCCCTCCCTTTGCTCCCGGAAGTGCAGCAGCTTGTCGCAGTAATGGCCGAAATCAAGCCGGTTCACCGCATCAAGCTCGTGCTTAAGCGCGGGATCGATCGCCTGTACGCCGTGAAGCGCGCCGCAGATTGCCGTTGCCATCGCACCTATGGTGTCCGTATCGCCGCCCAGGTTGGCGCATAAAAACGCGCAGCGGTTCGGGTCGGTTCCCGCCAGTTCGACCATCGCAATGGCTGCCGGAACGGACTCAACGGTGCTCGTTCCCGCGCCAATAAGCTGATAGATCTGCTCGCTGGCCGATTCCGTACCGTTGGCTTCGCGCACGGTTTTCAGGGCCAGCTCAATGCGTGCCGAAAGCGACGCGCTGAAGGTGGTGGTGTTTGCCTCCTGGGCCGCGCGGGCGATACCCGGCAGGGCATCGGCGATGTTCTGCCAGCTTTCGCCGTCGATGGCGCGCGATACCGCCCAGGCGATGACCACAGCCCCGGCGATGGCGAGATCCGATTTATGGGTCGGGCTGGAGGCCATCGCAACCTGTTCCACAAAGTGCGCCAGGCGCGTGGCCGGCAGCAGGCAGCCCAGCGGGGAGGCGCGCATCGCCGCCCCGTTGGTGACGCCGTTGTTTTCCAGCTCGCTCACCGGCCTGCCGTCACGGATGGCGTTCAGGGCGATTTTGGACGTCGGGCCGAGCACATTCTTATTGAACGCGTCGAAGTCCAGCGCCCAGCGCAGAATATGTTTACCGATAACGTCCGGATCGATTTCTCCGTCGCATTCGATAATCGCATCGGCCAGGCACAGCGCCATCGACGTATCATCCGTAAATTCCGCCTGCTTAAAGTAGCAGGCGGCATTATTCTCAGCCGGGCCGGGTAAGAAACGGTCGATCCAGCCGAAGTGCGCTTTCACCCGCTTGCGCGGCCACAGCTCCGACGGCATCCCCATCGCATCCCCTAACGCCTGCCCATAAAGGGCACCGAGAATACGGTCTTGTTTCATTTAACTTCCCCTCGTGTCAGCGCGGTATCGCCATCAACCACCTCAATTGCGGTGATCTCTTTATCCGATTCGCGGAAAAACAGCATAAACAGCACGGCAATCACCACAATCATGATTGCGCCAAATGTCCACATTCCGGCCCAGTTGAAGGTCAGCCCATTCACCGGCTCTTTGTAAGCGAACATTTTTTCCATCATCACGCCGCCCAGGCGATAACCCAGCAGGCTACCAAAGCCCTGACAGCACAGCGTGATCAGGCCCTGCGCCGCGTTGCGCATATGCACGGGCGCTTTTTTATCCACGTAGATGTACGCGGTAACGTAATAGAAGTCATAGCTCACGCCGTGCAGCAGGATTCCGAGGAACAGCAGGGCGTAAGTGAAGTACTGCTCCGCGCCGCCGTAGACAAAGAAGCCGTAGCGAATGGCGGCGGTGATCAGGCCCAGCAGCAGGACCTTCTTAATACCAAAGCGTTTGGTAAAGAACGGCAGCGCGAGCATGAAGAAGATTTCAGAGAACTGGCCGAGCGTCATCCAGCCGGTGGCGTTTTTCATCCCCACTTCGGTGAGATAGCCGTTAGCAAAGATGTAGTAGAAGGCCAGCGGCATGGCGAACAGGAACGAGCAGAAGAAGAACACCAGGAAGTTCCTGTCGCGCAGCAGGATCAGCGCATCCAGCCCCAGCATTACCCTGAAGTCCAGCTTGCCGGTACTCTTCGGCGGGGTATCCGGCAGGAACAGCGCGAAGACGCCGAGCAGGAGAGAGCTGGCTGCGGTCATCAGCAGGGGAATATTGGTGTCAGAGATATCGCTATAGCCCATCATCTGCGGCAGGAAACCGCACGCCAGGCCGGAAGCAATCCAGCCAATGGTTCCCATTACGCGAATGCGCGGGAAGTCGGCCTCCACATCATCGACGTTCGCAAAGGCGATACTGTTGGTCAGGGCGATGGTGGGCATGTAGGTCAGAGAGTAGGCCAGCAGCAGCGGGAAGAAGGTGCTGAACTGGGTTTGCTGTGCAGCGAAGTACACCAGAATGGCGCCGGCGAACATCAGCACCGCCAGCACCTTCTGGGCGGCGAAAAAGCGGTCCGTCAGCGAGCCGACCAGGATAGGAGAGAGGATTGCGGCAATGGCGGTACAGGCATAGGACCAGCCGATTTCCCCTGCGGTAAACCCGCTTTTACTCAGCCATAGCCACAGCGGCACAAACCAGGCGCCCCAGATAAACCATTCAACGAACATCATGAATGACAGTTGGACTTTCGTTTTCATTTTTTAATCCTGCATGTCAGAGGTACGCGAGTAACATACCATGTGATAATACCTTTTAAATACCTTTAAGGCGATTGTATGATCAGTGTAACAAAAATGTTGTACACGAAACGAGCCAGCAGATTGTGCTTAAAAAAGTTGCACATGGTGGAAAATAGAGTAAGTCGGTACCAGGCTTAGTCTGCCTGCAAAAAACGCAGGTTTGGATCACACGTGCCGACATCACGTCGGACTTACGGGAGCATCACTATGACTGATATTGCGCAGTTGCTTGGCAAAGACGCCGACAGCCTTTTACAGCATCGTTGTATGACCATTCCAGCCGACCAGCTTTATCTGCCTGGCCATGACTACGTAGACCGCGTTATGGTCGACAACAACCGTCCGCCTGCCGTCCTGCGAAACATGCAGACGCTATACAATACCGGCCGTCTGGGCGGGACAGGCTACCTCTCTATTTTGCCCGTTGACCAGGGCGTTGAGCATTCTGCGGGGGCGTCGTTTGCCGCGAACCCGCTCTACTTCGATTCGAAAAACATCGTCGAGCTGGCGATTGAGGCGGGCTGTAACTGTGTCGCCTCCACCTATGGCGTGCTGGCTTCCGTATCGCGTCGCTATGCCCACCGCATTCCATTCCTCGTCAAACTGAACCACAACGAAACCCTGAGCTACCCAACCGAATACGACCAGACGCTGTACGCCAGCGTCGAGCAGGCGTTCAACATGGGCGCGGTAGCGGTGGGGGCGACCATCTATTTCGGCTCCGAGCAGTCGCGTCGTCAGATAGAAGAGATTTCCGCCGCGTTCGAGCGTGCGCATGAGTTAGGCATGGTGACCGTGCTGTGGGCCTATCTGCGCAACGCGTCGTTTAAGAAAGACGGCGTGGATTATCACGTATCTGCGGATCTCACCGGCCAGGCAAACCACCTGGCGGCGACCATCGGCGCGGACATTGTGAAGCAGAAAATGGCCGAGAATAACGGCGGGTATAAAGCGGTGAACTTCGGCTACACCGATGACCGCGTTTACAGCAAGCTGACCAGCGACAACCCGATCGATCTGGTGCGCTACCAGCTGGCGAACTGCTACATGGGCCGCGCCGGGCTGATTAACTCCGGCGGTGCGGCAGGCGGCGAAACCGACCTGACCGACGCGGTACGCACGGCGGTGATTAACAAACGCGCGGGCGGCATGGGTCTGATCCTCGGCCGTAAGGCGTTCAAAAAGTCCATGGCCGACGGCGTGAAGCTGATTAACGCGGTTCAGGATGTGTATCTGGACAGTAAAGTCACCATCGCCTGACGCTCCCATCTCCCTCTCCCTGTGGGAGAGGGTTGGGGTGAGGGCATCATTGCGCAGCGTGTTACACCTCAGCGCAACAGCATGCAGTCAGGCGGCAGCCGGCACTGCAGCGCTCCGGGCAAAACTTCGATGCGGAACCGCTCTCCGCTCAGCGGCTCCCCGTCGAGGTTAAAGGTCATGCCGTGCGGGGCGTTCACCTCAAACCACGCGGATTTCCCGTCGATAATATTCGGGCTTTCTTCCGGCTGCGTTAGCGTCGTGAACAGCGCTGGCAGCAGCCCGTCGCCGGTGAAAATACGCAGCTGTAATTGACCGTCGTTGATCAGCGCTTCCGGGCAAAGTTGCTGTCCGCCCCCTGCCTGCCGCCCGTTGCCGATACCAATCACCAGCGCGTCGCCCTGCCAGTGGAAGTTTTCACCGTGGATCTCACAGCTGTCGGGTCTGAGCGTGTCCATGCGCATCAGGCCATGGATGAGATACGAAACGCCGCCCAGCGCGGCCTTCAGTTTTTCCGGCGTTTCGCTGGTAATGCGGGTGCCGAAACCGCCCGTCGCCATATTGATAAAGCAGGTTTGTTCATTTACCTGAGCAATATCGACGGCGGTAGCCTTACCGAGAATGGCCAGCTGTAGCGCTTTTCCCACATCCTCCGGAATACCGGCGCTGGTGGCAAAATCGTTGGCGGTACCGAGCGGTAAAATCCCCATCGCCGGGCGAGCTGCGGCGTTGAGGTCAATGAGCGCACCGGCGATCTCGTTGATCGTTCCGTCGCCGCCGCCGGAAATGATAGTCTGAACACCTAACCTGATGCCCTCGTCGATGTAGCGCGCCGCATCGCCTTTTTCAAACGTTACCCGCACGTGTATGCATGCTCCGTCTTCACGCAATTCGGTAATCGCCTGGCGCAGCAGATCGTTGCCTGCACTCTTGCCGTTAAGAATTAATAAACTGTCTGGATAGGTTGCCATCCGGGTTGCTCCCTTTTTTAGCTATAGAAAGAGTGTATCCCAGAGAGGGAAAAAGCGGGTAAGAACAGGATGAAAGGCAAAAAATAAGCCCGCGTAAGGGCTTTGAAATCGACTAAAGAACCCCGTAGCGCTTACAGTGCATACTACTGCCGCTCAATTGACTATTGTGGTCAACGTTTGAGGTGTGACATTGGCCTTGCCTCGATTTTGAGCTGCTTACGCCAGACCCGATTATGTAGCGTTAGCGCAATGGAGCGGTAAAAAATCGATGAATTCATCCACATAATGTTCAGAAAGAAACATCCCAGCCCCAGCAAAGAGGTTATTTGCGGTGTGTAGTTCTCAACAGGGCCGAATAAAAGCGAAATCCCCGTCCAGATGAAATAAATGATGCTCATTATGCCTGTCAGCGTAATGACGAAAATATGCAGTTTATATCCAGGTAAAGAACCTCGTGTAGTCAGAAACATCGTGCTCATCACTACCAGGCAATACACAATCGCTGCAATGAATACTCCCATCATAACCTTAAATTCGGGTAAGCCGAGCCAGCGAAACAGCAACAACCAGAGAGACACTTGCAGCATGGCGTAGCAAAAAATAGCCAGTAACGTGCTCACTGCCAAAGGAATTCCTGTCATATGGACGCCCACAGGAACGCCGAACCGATCTTTTAACTGTTCTTTTAATGTTTCAAGCTGGTTGAGATCATCGGTCGCCATTTTACTTTTAACCAAAGCACTTAATGCAAGGCTATCTTTAATGTATTTCATCATGGACGGGTCAATAACTTCCTGTAAATGAAAAAGACTGAATTAAACCAAAAATGTATTTACCCGTTTGTGCAACATTCTGTGGATTTCTGATATTTCCTGAGATGGCACTTCCAACGAAGGCAGAGGAATTTGAAATGGTGTTCAGCAACTCACGCTGTAAGAGCAACTGCAACGCTTCTGACGGATAACGTTTGGGATACACGCCTGCCTTCATTGCTGCTTTTACACCTGAATTCGAGATGCCGGGATTGCGGATACGAATAATCTCCTCTGTTAATCGCGTACGGTCGGCCCGGCTCATTTTTTGTAATAAGGAGAGCAAACTCTCAGACGATGAACGGTTAAGAAGGCGATATGTTAATGCAGCGCTTTTTAGACCCGCAGCAGCCCCGGCAAGAGAAATCGCATCCAGGGCTGTGTTGGTTGCTGTATACCACTCCTGGGAGTCCATCCACGCAACGTAGTCATCATGATTCATAGCAATCAACGATAGTCGGCCAAGCCCATTTGCACATTGAATTCCAGTTGCTACACCACCGGCTAAAATCACAGCGGCTATAGCACCGGAAGACCCTGCAGTGAGAGGTATAGCCATACCGGCCCCTGCCGCAAGTACAACAGTAAGAATTGCGGCTCCGCAGGAAATTGCCGTTGAACCAATTTCAGTCGCCAGGGAAGGGGACTGAATCGTAGCCGTTGTTGCGTGAACGGGGTTAACTTGTGAGGCATTTACTTTGGTTATGACTACATGACTAACCGAGCTTTCGTTTGGTGTCGCAATCCTTCTTGATGGCCTTACTAGCCACTGACGTGTACCGTCTGAGTAGATAATCCCGGCCTGGCTAAAATTTCTGCTGCAGTCTAGTTGACCAGCAAGTGCTGTGAAATTTATATCGCCGCCAGAGGCAAGACCAAGACTGCGTGCGAGTTCGTAATCTGGAAGATCTTTTGAAAACTGTCCTGTGAATGTCACTTCATCTCTCCGTCCGTGTGACACGTTGACTGTTATTAAATCAAGAGTAAAGGTCCTGTTAACACTTAAAATTAGGAATGTTCCGAATAGTGTTCATCCCTCTCAAATCCATTAAAAAATGTGATTAGCATCCTTTCTTCGTTCGATTTCCTTAGATGATACGCCTGATGCTGACACAAACCTTTCCCGGGTCAATGCAACGCCATATTTATCAGGGGGAAGAATTTCAGGAGTTAACAAAAAAATAAGCCCGCGTAAGGGAGATTACGCAGGCTAAGGAGGTGGTTCCTGGTACAGCTAGCATTTATGGGTTATGTTTTTCAGCGGGGGGATAATACCCATATTGAACGAAGCGGTATGTGATCCGATTCTAAGAATTATCCCGGCGTGAAAAAATCCCGCTGATTGACTATTTGCCGTGCGGATTTCGGGTGTTTTCACCTTCAAAATTGCGCATCAGCAGCGCAAACTCCAGCTCCACCTCTTCCGGTACCGGCAGCCACACGGTGTGTCCGTCACCCGGCGCAACCTCAATCGCTTCACCTTTACCGTTTTCCAGATGCTCCAGACGGAAGTTCATGTTGCCCTGCGGGGTCATCAGCTCCAGGCTGTCGCCTTTAGTGAATTTGTTTTTTACCGCCACGGCCGCCAGCGCGCCTTTGCGCTCGCCGGTGAAGTCGCCGACAAACTGCTGACGCTCGGAAACGGAGTAGCCGTGATCGTAGTTCTGGTAGTCGTCGTGCGTATGGCGACGCAGGAAGCCTTCGGTATAGCCGCGATGCGCCAGGCCTTCCAGCGTTTCCAGCAGGCTGGTGTCGAACGGTTTTCCGGCGGCGGCATCGTCAATGGCTTTACGGTACACCTGCGCGGTGCGGGCGCAGTAGTAGTAAGACTTGGTGCGCCCTTCGATTTTCAGCGAGTGCACGCCCATCTGGGTCAGGCGCTCAACGTGCGCAATGGCGCGCAGATCTTTCGAGTTCATGATGTAGGTGCCGTGCTCGTCCTCAAAGGCGGTCATATACTCGCCCGGGCGTTTGGCTTCTTCAATCATAAACACGCTGTCGGTTGGCGCGCCGATGCCAAGCGTAGGCTCAACGTTCGTAACCGGTATCGGCTCGTGTTTGTGCACGATATTGCCGATGTCATCCTCTTTGCCTTCCTGAACGTTGTACTCCCAGCGGCAGGCGTTGGTGCAGGTACCCTGGTTCGGATCGCGCTTGTTGATATAGCCGGAGAGCAGGCAGCGGCCGGAGTAGGCCATGCACAGGGCGCCGTGAACGAAGATTTCGATTTCCATATCCGGCACCTGGGTGCGGATCTCTTCGATCTCTTCAAGGGACAGTTCGCGAGACAGAATGACGCGGGTCAGCCCCATCTGTTTCCAGAATTTCACCGTTGCCCAGTTGACGGCATTAGCCTGCACGGAGAGATGAATATCCATCTCCGGGAAGTTCTCCCGAACCAGCATGATTAAACCCGGGTCCGACATGATCAGCGCGTCCGGCCCCATGTCCACCACCGGCTTCAGGTCGCGAATGAACGTTTTCAGCTTGGCGTTGTGCGGCGCGATGTTGACTACCACGTAGAATTTTTTGCCCAGAGCATGCGCTTCGTTGATGCCGAGCTGCAGGTTCTCGTGGTTGAATTCGTTGTTGCGCACGCGCAGCGAGTAGCGCGGCTGGCCCGCGTAGACGGCGTCGGCACCGTAGGCGAAAGCGTAACGCATATTTTGCAGCGTTCCCGCCGGGGAAAGGAGTTCCGGTTTAAACATGTTTGTTCTCGTTCTGATGACAGGTCAGATCCGCATACACCTGGTGCAGCGGTAAGGGGAGATCCCCCACTTTAAGGGCGGGCATTGTAGCGCTGCGGGGCGGGGAGGTAAAGCCCGGAGCCCTCACCCTGCCCTCTCCCCAAAGGGGAGAGGGTGTTTTAGTCCCCTTTGGAGAGAGGGTGAGGGGAGAATGCTGTCAGGTAATCCGGCACGCGTCCGCTTCCCAGCGATACCCCACGCCATACACCGCGCGGATAAACGACTGGTCGGCATCCAGCGCCTCCAGCTTGCGGCGCAGGTTTTTGATGTGGCTGTCGATGGTGCGGTCGGTTACCACGCGGTAGTCGTCATACAGGTGGTTGAGCAGCTGTTCGCGGGAAAACACTTTCCCCGGCTCGTGGGAGAGGGTTTTCAGCAGGTGGAACTCGGCGGGCGTCAGGTCCAGCATTTTGCTGCGCCAGCTCGCCTGGAAGCGGCTTTCGTCAACAATTAGCGGGCTTTGCGCATCCTGCACCTGAAGTTCGCGCTGCGGCTTGCAGCGGCGCAGAATGGTTTTCACGCGGGCAACCACCTCCCGCGGGCTGTATGGCTTGCAGATGTAATCGTCCGCGCCAATTTCCAGTCCCAGCAGGCGGTCGATCTCTTCTATTTTGGCCGTCACCATCACGATGGGAACGTCGGAAAAACGACGAATCTCGCGGCACAGGGTCAGGCCGTCGGTGCCCGGCAGCATCAGGTCCAGCAGGATTAAATCCGGCGGCGTCTGGCGCACGTAGGGCAGTACCTGGTCGCCGTGGCTGATAAGCGACGGGGCATAGCTTGCGGCGCGTAAATAGTCGATCAGTAGCTGCCCAAGCTTAGGCTCGTCTTCCACGATCAAAATGCGCGGCGTGTTGTCGTCAATCGGTAATTCGGTCATGCTTCCCTCGATAAATCCCGTTCCAGAGGTAACTCTACTGTAATGCTAACCCCGCCAAAAGGCGAATGCGCGGCGCGAATGGTGCCGCCGTGCGCCTCCACGATGTTGACGCAAATCGCCAGCCCGAGACCGGAGCCGCCGCTGGCGCGGTTGCGGGAACCTTCGGTGCGGTAAAAGCGCTCGAACAGTCTTTCCAGCTGCGCATCCTTTACGCCAGGGGCGGAGTCCGCGAAGGTCAGGGCAAAGCGTCCGTTCTCCTGCCTGCCGGAAATATGTGGCGCGCCGCCGCCGTCGGTATAGCGAAGGCTGTTTTCCAGCAGGTTATTGAACAGCTGCATCAGGCGATCTTTGTCGCCAAACACCACCGCGCTGTCCGGCAGCGAGAGGTTGATTTTCAGGTCACGGCTGGCGAAGCGTTCCCGGAACGCGCCGGTCGCGACTTCAAGGATATTGATCGCGTCGACTGGCGCCTTCTGGTAGGCCAGCGCGCCTTCGTCGGACATGGAAAGCTGATGCAGATCGTTCACCAGCTTGGTCAGCGTACCCACCTCCGCCTGCAACGAGGCCACGGATTCGGGGGTGAACTGCCGCACGCCGTCCTGAATCGCCTCCAGCTCGCCGCGCAGCACCGCCAGCGGGGTGCGCAGCTCGTGCGAAATATCAGCCATAAAGTCGCGGCGCATCTGCTGGTTTTTCTCCAGCGTGCTGGCGAGCTGGTTGAAGTCCTGCGCCAGCTTGCCCAGTTCATCCTGACTGCGGGTGTCCACGCGGGTAGAGAAATCGCCCGCCGCCAGCTTGTGCGTACCCTCAACCAGACGCTTAACCGGCGCCAGCAGGCCCCGCGCCAGCGGGAAGGTGGCGAGTGCCGCAAGCAGGGTGGAGAGGGCGACGATCAGCCAGCTGGTCTGACGCTGCTGGCGGTCAAAGTTGATGTCGGTGTTGCGCGTCAGCCGCTCGACCGGCGAGGCAATAACCCAGCCTACCGTGGCGCCGTTCGAGGTGATGGCGCGCTTTGTACCATCCGGCGGTACCGGCGAGCGCGGGCCGACGAGCACGCGCCTGTCCTGGTCTATCACCCAGAACTGGGTGCGCCAGCCGTGCGGCGGCATGCCCGGCCCCGGGCGGTCGTCGTCATTATCGTGCTCCAGCGAGCGAAGAATTTGAAACACAAAGCGGTCGTTGTTGCGCAGAAAACGCCAGTTACCGTGCAGGCCGTACTGCTCGCCCAGCGCGTCGCTTAAGCCCTGTAACCGCTGCTCGTTTCCGTGCTTGATGTAATCAATAAAGCCGCGCTCGAAGCTGACCCGCACCGCCCAGTGCATGGTGATCAGCAGAACAATACAGGTGGCGAAAATGGCTAAAAAAAGCTTGCCGGTGATCCCGGGACGCCAGAATTTCATGGTGCACTCCTTTTGCCGCGGCGGAGCACGACGTTTTTAGTCGCGTCATTCGGCACTCTGGCAAAGATAAAAGCGGGCAGGGCGATAATGACCGCCATGCTGATATAGGTATAGAAAAAGACCTGATGCGCGACGGGGGTGTCGACGCTGAGATGCTGCTGGCCGTACATACCCAGCAGCATACCGGCCACCGTGACCCCCACGCTCATGGAAAGCTGCATGATCATCGACAGCAGGCTGTTGCCGCTGCTCGCCAGCTCGTCCGGCAGATCCTTAAGCGTCAGGGTGTTCATCGATGAAAAGCGCATGGCGTTGATTGTCCCCTGCAAAAACAGCACCAGCGGCAGGATGTAGTACCAGCCCAGCAGCGCCACGGCCATAAACAGCAGGCTGACCAGCGCCAGCCCGAGCGTTGACGCCACCAGCACGCGGCGATAGCCGAAGCGGTTTACTACCTGCACCACGATGCGCTTCATCCCCATGCTGCCGAGCACCATCGGGATCATCATCAATCCGGCATGGAACGGCGAAAAGCCCATGCCGATCTGCAAAAACACCGGCGTCATAAACGGCAGCATGCCGCTGCCGATGCGCCCGGCGAAGCTGCCGAGCAGCCCCAGACGGTAGGTGGGGTTTTTAAACAGCTTCAGGCTGAACAGCGCCTTCTCGTTGCCTCTGGCATGCCACAGGTACCAGAGGATGGCGGTAATTCCCAGCCCTACCAGCGCGGCGAGCGAGAGGGCCGAAATGCCCAGCCCTTTTTGGCCGTCGAGCGCCAGGGTGAGCGTTGCCATCCCGGCAGCCAGCAGGATAAAGCCGAAGAAATCGAAGCGCCGGGTCTGCATTTTGTAGTTCGGCATCAGCATCAGGGTGGCAATCGCGCCGATGATGCCGACCGGAAGGTTGATCAGGAAAATCCAGTGCCAGGACGCGTACTCCACCAGCACCCCGCCCAGCGCCGGGCCGAGCAGCGGGCCAACCTGACCGGGCAGGGTGACGAAGGTCATCGCCGCCATATACTGCTCGCGCGGAACAATTTTCATCACCGTTAAACGCCCGACGGGCACCATCATCGCGCCGCCGACGCCCTGCAGCACGCGCGCCATCACCAGCCGATCGAGGGTATTGGCCTGAGCGCACAGCAGCGAGCCGGCGGTAAACAGCACGATGGCGGTAAAGAAGATATTCCGCACGCCGACCTTATCCGCCAGCCAGCCGCTGGCGGGCAGCATCACGGCGACCGTCAGCACGTAGGCGACAATCACCATATGCATGTGCAGCGGGCTCTCCCCCAGGCTTTTGGCCATCGAGGGGAGGGCGGTGTTAACGATGGTCGTGTCCAGCGACTGCATAAAGAAGCCGAACGCGACTATCCACAACTGCCAGCGAACGTTACCGGGGAGTTCGGTCATTTACTCGGTCACCGTGGTTCTCTTTTTACGCGAAAAACGCAGCCGCAGGCGATCGAAGAACAGATAGACCACCGGCGTGGTGTACAGGGTCAACAGCTGGCTCATCACCAGCCCGCCGACGATGGTGATCCCCAGCGGCTGGCGCAGCTCAGAGCCGTCACCGCCGGAAATAACCAGCGGCAGGGCACCGAACAGCGCCGCAAGCGTAGTCATCATGATCGGGCGAAAACGCAGCAGACAGGCCTGAAATATCGCCTCGTCCGGCGTGAGGTTGCCGTTGCGCTGGGCGTCCAGCGCAAAGTCGACCATCATAATCGCGTTTTTCTTCACAATACCTATTAATAGCATGATCCCGATAAGCGCGATGAGGCTGAAGGGCGCACCGAACAGCTCCAGGGCCAGCAGCGCTCCCACGCCCGCTGAAGGAAGCGTTGAGAGAATGGTTAACGGATGCACGTAGCTTTCATAAAGCACGCCCAGCACGATATAGACCGTCGCAATCGCCGCCAGAATCAAAATGACCTGCGAGTTCATGGTCTCCTGGAATACCTGCGCCGTACCGGCAAAGCTGCCGCGCACGGAGGAGGGCACACCGAGCTGGGTCATGGCGCGGTTGATGGCATCGCTGGCCTCAGAAAGCGACGAGCCGGTCGGCAGGTTAAACGACACGGTCGAGGCGGCAGAAAGCCCCTGATGGTTCACCGACAGCGGCGCGTTCGACGGCTGCCAGCTGGCGAAGTACGACAGCGGAATCGCCTTGCCGTCGCTGTTGATGACAAACATCTTGTCCAGCGCGCTGATGTCCTGGGTGTAGCGCGGATCCACCTCCATCACCACCTTATACTGGTTCATCGGCTGGTAGATGGTGGACACTTCGCGCTGGCCGAAGGCGTTGTTAAGCAGGCTGTTAGCCGCTTCGACGTTAATGCCCAGCCGCGCCATGGTTTCACGATCGTAGGTGAGCGCCATCTCCGCGCCGTTGTTCTGGCTGTCGGAGTTCACGTCCGCCAGCTGCGGCAGCGCGGCCAGCGCTTTACGTATTTTCGGCTCCCATTCGCGCAGGGCGGATAAATCGTCCGAGAGCAGGGTGTACTGGTAGCTGGCGTTAGCCTGACGACCGCCGACGCGGATATCCTGCACGGCCATCAGAAACAGGTTTGCCCCCGGCTCTTTGGCGAGCTTCACCCGCAGGCGGTCAATCACCTGCTGCGCGGTGTCGTTACGCTCGCCGCGCGGCTTAAGGGTAATAAACATCATCCCGCTGTTGACGCGCGAGCCGCCGGTAAAGCCGGTCACGTTGTCCACGGCCGGATCTTCCCGGATGATCTTCATAAAGTCCTGGAGCTTGCCGCGCATCGCCTGGAACGAAATGCTCTGGTCCGCCTGAATGCCCCCCATCAGTACCCCGGTATCCTGCTCCGGGAAGAAGGTTTTTGGGATGGTGATGTACATCCAGACGTTAAGGCCAATGGTGGCGATAAGCACCAGCCCGACCATCCGCGTGTGGTTCAGCACCCACTTCAGCGACCGGCCGTAGCCCTCCTGCATCGCCATCAGGAAACGGCCAAAGCCTTTGCGGCGCGGCTGGGAGTGCGGCCTGCTGCGCCTGAGCATCCAGCCGCACATCATTGGCGTGAGCGTCAGCGAGATAACCAGCGAAATGCCAATCGCCACCGAGAGGGTAACGGCAAATTCACGCAGCAGCCGTCCGGGGAGGCCGCCCATCAGCAGCAGCGGCAGGAATACCGCCACCAGCGACAGGCTCATGGACAGCACCGTGAAGCCCACCTCGCGCGTTCCCTGAAGCGCCGCCTGCAATGGCTTCATGCCTGCTTCCAGATGGCGCGAGATATTCTCCAGCACCACGATGGCGTCATCCACCACAAAGCCGGTGGCAATCGTCAGCGCCATCAGCGACAGGTTGTTGAGGCTAAAGCCGCACAGGTACATGGCGGCAAAAGTGCCTATCAGCGACACCGGCACCGCAACGGCGGGAATAAGCGTGGCGCGACCCGAGCGCAGGAACAGAAACACCACCAGGATCACCAGCGCCACGGAGATAATCAGCGTTTGCTCCACCTCTTCGAGCGAGGCGCGAATAGTGGGGGAGCGGTCCTGCGCAATCTGCAGATCGATAGCTGCCGGAATGGTTTCCTGCAGCTCCGGCAGGCGCGCGCGGATGCTGTTCACCGTCTGGATGATGTTGGCTTCCGGCAGCTTGCGGATCATCAGCAAAATCGCCGGTTTGGCGTTGGTCATCCCGGCGTTACGCACGTCCTGCACCGAGTCGGTAACGCTGGCAACGTCGCTTAAGCGCACCGCCGCGCCGTTGTTGTAGTGAATAATCAACGGCTGATACTCGGCGGCGGTTTTCAGCTCGTCGTTGGTCTGGATCTGCCAGCGGTGGCTGCCGTCCTCAATCGCCCCCTGGGGCTTGCGCACGTTGGCGCTGCTGATGGCGGAGCGCACATCGTCCAGCGACACGCCCTGATTAAACAGCGCCTGCGGATTCAGCCCCACGCGCACGGCGGGCAGGGAGCTGCCGCCGACGTCCACGTCGCCCACGCCGTCAATCTGGGCAATGGTCTGCGCCAGCTGCGTGGAGGCAAAATCGTACAGCTCGCCCTGAGAGTAGGTCTCCGAGGTGAGCGTCAGGATCATGATCGGCGCATCGGACGGGTTGGCTTTGCGGTAGGTTGGGCGGCTCGGCATGCCGCTCGGCAGCAGGCTTTGCGCGGCGTTGATCGCGGCCTGCACGTCACGCGCCGCGCCGTTGATGTCCCGGTCGAAGCTGAACTCCAGGATGATGCGCGTGCTGCCCAGCGAGCTGCTGGAGGTCATTTCGTTGACCCCTGCAATGCGCCCAAGCGACCGTTCAAGCGGCGTCGCAACGGACGAGGCCATGGTTTCAGGCGACGCGCCCGGCAGCGAGGCGCTGACCATGATCACCGGAAAATCCACCTGCGGCAGCGGCGCCACCGGCAGCAGCCGGAAGCCCAGCACGCCGCACAGCGTAATGGCGACGGAGAGCAATATGGTCGCCACCGGGCGGTAAATGAAGAGGGCGAAAAACTTCACTTACGCCTCCTCTTCACGTTTCGGGAAGCGGCTTTTCGTCCACAGCGCCAGACGGTCAAACAGCAGGTAAATGACCGGCGTGGTGAACAGCGTCAGCACCTGGCTCACCAGCAGGCCGCCGACCATGCCGATACCCAGCGGACGGCGCAATTCCGCCCCCACGCCGGTGCTCAGCATCAGCGGCAGCGCGCCCAGCAGGGCGGCGAGGGTAGTCATCAGGATCGGACGAAAGCGCAGCAGGCAGGCCTGGTATATAGCCTCGCGCGGCGCCATGCCCTGCTCGCGCTCGGCGGCAAGGGCAAAGTCGATCATCATGATGGCGTTTTTCTTCACGATCCCGATAAGCAGGATGATGCCAATTATCGCGATCACGTCCAGCTCGCTGCCCGCCAGCATCAGCGCCAGCAGCGCCCCTACGCCCGCCGTCGGCAGGGTGGAGAGAATAGTGATCGGATGGATAAAGCTCTCATACAGCACCCCGAGCACGATATACATCGCCACCACAGCCGCGACAATCAGCCAGACGGTGCTGCCCAGCGCGGCCTGGAACGCCAATGTACTGCCCTGGAACTGGGTCTGAATGTCGGACGGGAAGCTGAGCGCTTTCTCTGCGCCCAGAATAGCCTCCACCGCCTCGCCCAGCGAATAACCGTCCGGCACGTTGAAGGAAATGGTGGTGGACGGGAACTGATCGAGATGGTTAATCGACAGCGGGGTATGACGCTCCTCCACCGTCGCGATGGCGCTTAGCGGCACAATGCCGCCGTCTTTGCTGGTCAGGCGTACCGAGTCCAGCGCGGCCAGCCCCGGCGTATTTTCCGTGTTGTGCTCCAGCACCACGCGGTACTGGTTCGCCTGGGTATAGATGGTGGAGATGAGGCGCTGGCCAAAGGCGTTATACAGCGCGTTATCCACGTCGGACATGGTAATGCCGAGGCGGCTGGCGGTGTCGCGGTTGACGTTGACGTAGGCCGCCAGCCCTTTGTCCTGCCAGTCGCTGCTGACGTCAGAAACCTGCGGCAGCGCCTTCAGCCTGTCGACCAGCTGCGGCACCCAGGTGCTCAGGGCCTCGAGCGAGGTGGCCTGGAGCGTGAACTGGTACTGCGTGCGGCTTACCTGGGTATCGATGGTTAAATCCTGAATCGGCTGCAGGTACAGCTCAATGCCCGGCACCCGCGCCACGGCGTTTTGCAGACGCTCAATCACCGCGCTGATGCGATCGTCGCGGTCATCGAGCGGTTTGAGGTTAATTTGCAGGCGCGCGCTGTTCAGCGCCGGGTTAGTGCCGTCCACGCCCACGTAGGCGGTCAGGCTTTCCACCGCCGGATCCTTCATGACGATCTCCGCCACCTGCTGCTGGCGCTGCGCCATGTTCGCGAAGGAGACCGACTGCGGCGCCTGAAGCGTGCCCTGAATAATGCCGTTATCCTGAATCGGGAAGAAGCCTTTCGGGATGAATACCCACAGCATCACGCTGAGCGCCAGCGTACCCAGCGCCACGCCGAGCGTTGCCCAGGGATGGTTCAGCACTTTCGCCAGCACGCGGCCGTAGGCGGCAATAACGCGCTCGAACATCCGCTCAGAGGCGCGGGAGAAGCGGTTTTGCCTGCGCAGGGACTCATGGCTCAGCATGCGGGCGCACATCATCGGCGTGAGCGTCAGCGACACCACGGCGGAGATGAGAATGGCGACCGCCAGCGTGACGGCAAACTCGCGGAACAGGCGGCCGACGATATCGCCCATAAACAGCAGCGGGATCAGCACCGCAATCAGCGAAAAGGTCAGGGAGATGATGGTAAAGCCGATTTCACCGGCCCCTTTCAGCGCGGCGGCCAGCGGTTTTTCGCCCTTTTCGATATAGCGCGAGATGTTCTCGATAACCACGATGGCGTCATCCACCACGAACCCGGTGGCGATGGTCAGCGCCATCAGCGTCAGGTTGTTGATGGAGAAATCGAGGAACACCATCACCGCGAAGGTGCCGACCAGCGAGAGCGGCACCGCGACGGCAGGAATGATGGTGGCCGGGACGTTACGCAGGAACAGGTAGATGATCATCACCACCAGCGCAATCGCCAGCATTAGCTCAAACTGGGTGTCGGTGACCGAGGCGCGAATGTTGGTGGTGCGATCCGAAAGCACCTTCACGCTGACCGACTTCGGCAGGCTTTCCACCAGCTGCGGCAGCATGGTGCGAATGCTGTCGGCGGTATCAATAATGTTCGCGCCCGGCTGGCGCTGCACGTTCATGACGATTGCCTGCTGCCCGTTGGCCCACGCCCCGAGCCAGCTGTTTTCAGCCCCTTGCTCAACGGTAGCAACGTCGCCAAGGCGGATCGGCGCGCCGTTTTGATAGGCCACAATCAGCTGGCGGTACTCATCGGCGGACTGCATCTGGTCGTTGGCGGAGAGGGTGACCGCCCGGTCAGGGCCGTCCAGCGAGCCTTTCGCCGAGTTGACGTTAGCGCTGCTGATAGCGGTGCGAATGGTTTCGCTGGTCAACCCCAGCGCGGCGATGGCCTGGGCGTTGAGCTTAACGCGCACGGCGGGGCGTTGGCCGCCCGCGAGGGTTACCAGCCCCACGCCGGAGACCTGCGAAATCTTCTGCGCCACGCGGGTTTCGACCATGTCTTCCACCTGCGTCATCGGCATAGCGGACGACGTCACGGCAAGCGTCATGATCGGCGGATCCGCCGGGTTGACCTTGCTGTAGACCGGCGGGTTCGGCAGGTCAGACGGCAGCAGGTTGGTGGCGGCGTTAATGGCGGCCTGCACCTCCTGCTCGGCAACGTCCAGCGACAGCGTAAGCTGGAACTGAAGCGTCACCACCGACGCGCCGCCGGAACTCTGGGAGGACATCTGCTTCAGGCCAGACATCTGGCCAAACTGGCGCTCCAGCGGGGCGGTGATGGCGGACGTGACCACATCCGGGCTGGCGCCCGGATAGAGCGTGATAACCTGAATGGTCGGATAGTCCACTTCCGGCAGCGCCGACACGGGCAGAAAACGGTAGCCAATGATCCCGGCCAGCAGGATCGCCACCATCAGCAGGGTCGTTGCGACCGGACGTAAAATAAACAGGCGTGAAGGCCCACCTGTAGAGCTCGGCGGCATTACCTGCATCAGGCTTTTGCTCCCGCGGTCCGGGCTTCCACCACCTCGACCTGCGCGCCTTCGGTCAGGCGGTCGATACCGTCGGTCACGACGCGGTCACCCGCAGAAAGCCCGGCGTCGATGACCACCGTCTGGCTGTCCTGGATGCCGGTTTTCACCAGATGCTTGCTAACCTTGTTTTCGCCGTTGAGCACCCAGACAAAGTTGCCTTCACTGCCCATTTGCAGGGCCGCCGTTGGGATGACTACCGCGTTTTCCTCGGTCGCAACCAGCATTCGCGCATTGACGAACTGGTTCGGGAACAATGCATCGTCCTGATTGTTAAAGCGTGCTTTCAGCTTGATGGTGCCGGTGGTGGTGTCGATCTGGTTATCCAGGCTCAGCAGCGTGCCTTCGCTCAGCTTCTTCTTGTTGGTGCGATCCCAGGCTTCCACCACCAGCGCTTTTCCGGCCTTCTGCGCCTGCACTACCGTGGCGATGTCGCTTTCCGGCAGGGTAAAGACCAGATCGACGGGATGCGTCTGGGTGATCACCACGATGCCCGTGGTGTCGCCGCTGGAAATTTGGTTGCCGATATCCACCTGCTTCAGGCCGACGCGCCCGTCAATCGGCGCGACGATCCGGCTCCAGTCGAGCTGCAGCTGGGCGCTGGCGACCGCGGCCTCGTCGGCCTTAATGGTCCCCTGAGACTCGCTGACCAGCGACTGCTGGGTATCCAGCTCCTGACGCGACACGAGGTTGGTTTTGACCAGCTGCTGATAGCGGGCTAAATCACGCCGGGCGTTGGCAAGGGTGGCTTTATCTTTCGCGAGCTGCCCCTGCGCCTGCGCGAGCGCCACCTTAAACTGGCTTGGATCGATTTCGGCCAGCAAATCCCCGGCTTTCACCTGCTGACCTTCCTGGAAGTGAATGGCCATCAGCTGACCGTCCACGCGGCTGCGCACCGTGACGGTATTGGCGGCGGTTACGGTTCCAAGCCCGGTGAGATAACGAGGTACCGCTTTATTCACCGCCGTTGCCGCCTGCACCGGCGCCAGCGCGCCGCCGCGCATACCCTGGCGACCCCCGCCCGCCGGGCGCTGAGACGGGCTGCTGGCGCCTGCGGGAGCCGTGGAGTTCGCGGACTGACTGTGCCAGTACCAGGCGGCGGCAAGGACCACCACAAAAAGACCTGCGGCGATTGCCCAGCGGGATTTGTTACAGCCTTTCATCGTTATACGTTCTCATCCTGAAGCTCTTTCGGGGAATGATACTAGTTTAGTCAGGTAACACAGCGGAAAAATGGAGGAAATATGGAACACTGTCAGGAATGGTCTGAATGGAGGTAAACGCAAAACGGCAACATCCGTTGCCGTTTTTGGTGTTTGCACCCTCTCCCTGTGGGTGTACGGTCCGGGGACATCGTGAACACTTGTTCGGGGACATGGTAGACACTTACAACTAAGGCATAAGAACCCGTTTATGGAGTCGCTTATGCCCTGGGATGCGAGAGATACCATGTCATTACGTACCGAGTTTGTTTTGTTCGCCTCGCAGGACGGGGCGAACATCCGTTCCCTCTGCCGTCGCTTCGGCATTTCACCTGCCACCGGCTATAAGTGGCTTCACCGCTGGGCGGAGGAAGGGGCCGCGGGCCTTCAGGACCGCCCGCGCATACCGCACCATTCCCCGAGCCGCTCATCTGACGACATCACTGCCCTGCTGCGTATGGCCCATGGCCGCCATCAACGCTGGGGCGCGCGCAAGATAAAGCGCTGGCTGGAAGACCAGGGGCACACTATGCCCGCCTTCAGCACCGTTCATAACCTGATGGCTCGTCACGGCCTGCTGCCGGGCACTTTACCGGGCATTCCCGCCACGGGGCGGTTCGAACATTACGCGCCGAACCGGCTCTGGCAGATGGATTTTAAGGGCCATTTTTCCTTTGGCGGGGGCCGCTGCCATCCGCTCACCCTGCTGGACGACCACTCCCGTTTTTCCCTGTGCCTGGCGCACTGTACCGATGAACGGCGCGAGACCGTGCAGCAGCAGCTGGTCAGCGTGTTTGAACGCTACGGCCTGCCGGACCGGATGACGATGGATAACGGCTCACCGTGGGGAGACACCACCGGCACCTGGACGGCGCTGGAGCTGTGGCTGATGCGTCTGGGTATCCGGGCGGGGCACTCCCGGCCGTATCATCCGCAGACGCAGGGTAAGCTGGAGCGTTTTCACCGCAGCCTGAAGGCAGAGGTGCTGCAGGGGAAGTGGTTCGCGAGCGGGGGTGAACTGCAGCGCGCCTTCGACCACTGGCGGACGGTCTATAACCTTGAACGCCCGCATGAGGCGCTGGATATGGCGGTACCGGGCTCGCGGTATAAGCCGTCTGCACGGCAGTACAGCGGCAACACACCGCCCCCGGAATACGACGAGGGCGTGATGGTCAGGAAAGTGGATATCAGCGGAAAGCTGAGCGTGAAAGGGGTAAGTCTGAGCGCAGGCAAGGCGTTCAGGGGAGAACGGGTCGGGCTGAAGGAGATGCAGGAAGACGGCCGCTACGAGGTGTGGTGGTACAGCACGAAAGTGGGGGTGATCGACCTGAAGAAAAAGTCGATCACCATGGGTAAAGGATGTTAAAAAGTGTTCACCATGTCCCCGAACACCTGTCTACCATGTCCCCGGACCGTACAGTGGGAGAGGGTCGGGGTGAGGGGACCAGACCGCCCCAACGCTAGCTAAACATCACCTGCGCCCAGCGGGCCAGTCCTGCCGTAACGGAGCCAAAGTCATCGCCACCGGCAATCGGAATGCCCGGCAGCTGTTCCGCCAGCGCTTTTTTGATAAGCGGTGAACGGGCGCTACCGCCAGTCAGGTAGATAACATCCGGCTTCACCTTGCCGTTATCCAGCGCCAGCTGTACCTGCTCCAGAATGCGCTGCAGCGGCTGGGCGAGCGCCAGCTCCAGACCGTCCTGGGTGATAGCCGTCGCCAGATCGTCGCTGATGAACGGCAGCGAAGCGGTATGCTCAGGACGATCGGAAAGGGCAATTTTGCTCTCTTCGGCAGTACGTACCACGCGGTAGCTCAGACGCTGACGCCACACCTTATACAGCAGCGCGACCTTCTCCGCATCCTGCGCGTCGCGCACCAGATCGTTCAGGAAACGGCCGTTGGCGGTGCTGTAAAAATCACTCTGTGCGGGCACGTCGTTGATCGCGATGGCGTTCCACCACGGCAGGATCGGCAGGGCGATTCCTTTTTCGGTCTGTCCACCCATGCCGAGCAGCGGCATCAGGCTCTTGAACGCCAGGGCGATATCCAGATCGTTACCGCCCACGCGGCAGCCGCTGTGCCCCAGCAGGCTGTTTTCGCGGTCGCGGCGGTGGTGCCACTGCGGCCCCATCAGCAGCAGCGAGCAGTCGGTGGTACCGCCGCCAATGTCCACAACCAGCACGCGTTTTTCTTCCGCCAGCGTGGCTTCAAAATCCAGCCCCGCGGCAACCGGCTCATACTGGAACACCACGTCGCGAAAGCCTGCCCGGTGCGCCGCGCGCTCGAGGATCCCCTGCGCCTGCCGGTTAGCCTCGTCGCCACCCAGCCCCTGGAAGTTGATTGGGCGACCAATCACGGCCTGGGTGATGGCGTCCGGCACCTGAGACTGGGCCTGATTGCGGATGTGCAGCATCATGGCGCACACCAGGTCTTCGAACATCGCGACCTGCTGCGGCTTCAGCCCGCTGGCGCCCAGGAAGGATTTAGGCGATTTAACGAAGTAAACTTCTTCCGGATCCTCAATGTAGTGTCCGAGGGAGGAGAGGCCGAACTGCACGCTGGACGGCGTAACCTCAATATCTTCTTCCCGGTTGAAGCTGACGGCCCGACGCAGAAGCGCCTGCGATTCAGCCGCGGTGGCCGGCACCTGATGGTGGCGGAACAGCCACTCGCTTACCGCTTCGCGCGTGGGCGCACAGAGCATGGAGGGCAGCAGCGTACTGCCGTTTTCCATTTTCAGGAGCTGCGGGTGTCCGTTTTGCATGATGGCAACCGAGCAGTTTGCGGTGCCGTAGTCGAATCCAATAAACACGATAAATCCCCATGCCGGTGAGAAGGGGCGAGACTTTAGCGAAATGTCTGCCAGGCGACAACAGGAATATGAAAGCAAGGCGCAACGCGGTCTTTCGGTTTATGCTGAGGTGAACAAAAAAGGAGAGACGATGTACACCCTGAACTGGCAACCCCCCTACGACTGGCAGTGGATGTTTGGCTTTCTTGCGGCGCGTGCGGTCACGGGGGTGGAGACCGTTACGGACGATTACTACGAGCGGAGCTTCGGCTACGAGGGGCATCAGGGCGTTTTTCGCGTCACGCCGGACTGCGCAACCCATACGCTGGCCGTGACGCTGAGCCCGGGCCTGATCCCGGTGGCGGAAACATGTCTTGACCGCATTGCCCGCCTGTTCGATCTATCCTGCGATCCGCAGCGGATAGCGCAGACCCTCGGCGAGCTCGGTACGGCACGTCCGGGGCTACGTTTGCCGGGCGCCGTGGATGCCTGGGAGCAGGGCGTGCGCGCCATTCTCGGCCAGCTGGTGAGCGTGGCGATGGCGGCAAAGCTGGCGTCGCGGGTGGTGGCGCTGTGCGGCGAACCAATTGCGGACGCGCCGGGGTATCTCTGCTTTCCTTCGCCAGAGGCGGTCGCTGCTGCGGATCCTCTGGCGCTTAAGGCCCTCGGGATGCCGCTGAAGCGTGCGGAGTCGCTGATTCATCTGGCGAAGTCGGTAGTGGACGGTGACTTTCCGCTCTTCCCGCCTGCGGATATCGAGGCCGGGTTGAAGGCTTTACAGCAGCGGCCAGGCATCGGGCGCTGGACCGCCAGCTATCTGGCCCTGCGCGGCTGGCAGGCGAAGGATGTTTTTCTGCCGGATGATTACCTGATTAAGCAGCGTTTTGCCGGAATGACGCCTGCTCAGATCCGTCGCTATGCCGAACGCTGGCAGCCGTGGCGCTCGTATGCGCTGTTACATATCTGGTATACCGACGGCTGGTCGCCGTCAGTTGATGGCGAAATAGCTGGTGTTAAGCAGTAGATCGAGCAGCTGCGCTTCTCCGATGGTATCGCCGAAGATATAGTCAATGCCGATGACTGACAGCGTGTCCATCATGATCGACTGGTTACACGGCCCGGCAATGGTTTTTAGCCCCAGACGCTGGGCGTGACCCTGAACGATCGTTACCATCATCTCGTCCATCAGGTTGCCGTGAACGTTCGTCACCACGTCCGTATCCAGCAGCAGATAGTCTGCGGTGCTGGCGCTGAGGCGGCTGAAAACGTTGATATCGCGCCCCACGCGGGTTAACACCACCCGACAGCCGGCGTGACGAAGCTTTTGCAGGCCCTGCTGCACGTTTTCGTCCGCATTGCTCAGCACGTCGACGGATATCATCAGATGCAGCAGACGCGCCGGCAGCGGACCGCGTGCAATCAGGTCGAGCAGTTCGTCCACCAGCGTAACGCTGGCTAAACCCGCTTCTGACAGCGGCAGCGCGACGCCCATCCCTTTCGCCGCCACCTGCGCGGCATGGGTGCGGAAAAAGTCGCTGAAAATACGCCGGTCCAGGGCGTGCAGCAGCTCCGGCTCCGCCAGCCCCGCGCGGAAGGCGTGCTCTTCCAGCACTTCGCCCTGGCTGGTCCACAGGCGCATTGAGAGCAGCCAGAAGCTGCTGCTCTCGGGCACGCGCGGCGAGGCAACGCTGCGCGCGATCATCAGCAGATGATTATCCTTAATCGTGTGCCACTGCTCGTCCAGCGACATCATGCTGCGCATGCTGTGGATCCGCTCCTGCTGGGGTTCATACACGGTGACGACGCCGCGTCCGCTGTTTTTCGAGGCGTAACAGGCGATGTCGGCCTGCGACATCACTTCCGCGGCCAGACGATTGTTATCGTCAATCAGCGTAATACCTGCGCTGGCGCCGATGCGGTGCAGGCGTCCCTCCCAGGAAAAATGGTAGTTATTGATAGCGTCGATCAGCCGGCCCGCAATATAACGCGCGCTTTCGACGTTGCAGTCCGGGAGCAGCAGGCCAAACTCGTCGCCCCCCAGGCGCGCCAGCACGTCGCTGGAGCGCAGCATCGTCAGCATTAGCGAAGACAGCTCGCGCAGGAGGGCGTCGCCTGCCGCGTGGCCTGCCGTATCGTTCACGGCCTTAAAGCGGTCAAGGTCGATAAAGACCAGCGCGTGGCGCTGATGCGTCTCGTGTACCGTCTGCAGCAGGCGCTTAAGGTGGTTTTCGAAACTTACGCGGTTCGCCAGCCGGGTGAGGGCGTCATGGGAGGCGCTGTAGCTCAGCTGGCGCAGCATTTTGCGCGACTCGGTCACGTCCTGAATCACCAGCACCGAGCCGATATTGTGACCGTCCAGGGTGCTCAGCGGCGTGATGCTGTAGTGAATGTCGAAGCTGCCGCCGTTCCGGCAGTTAAGCACCACGTCCTGTTCGATATCGGTACGGGACATATCCCCGCTGTGGATGTTCTCCATCAGCGGGCCATTCTCGCCGAAGGTAATGTGCAGCACCTTCAGCACGGGCTGACCCAGCGCGTCGTTTTGCGTCCAGCCGCTCATCTTCTCGGCGACCGGGTTCATAAAGGTGACGTTCATGTCGATGTCGGTGCAGAGCACCGCTTCGCCGATGGAGTCGAGGGTAATGTGCAGACGCTCTTTTTCCTGGAACAGCGCCTCGTTAAGCTGCTTCACCTCGGTCATGTCCATATTGATGCCCAGCAGGCGTTCCACCTGGCCGTGTTTGTTCAGCACCCGGTTTGCCAGCGAACGAATGTGGCGAATGCCCCCCTTAACGCGGATGCGAAACTCCAGCTTGAAGGGCACCCTCGCCTGGAGGGACTCGCGCAGCACCCGTTCGGCGTTCGTGCGATCTTCCGGCACGATGGCGTCATGCCAGAGCTGCCAGGTGGGCTTGATATGCGAAGGGATCTCGTACAGCTCAAACATGCGCTTATCCCAGCTGATCACGTCCGGCTCCAGGTCCCATTCCCAGATGCCAATCCCACCGGCTTCGTTGGCGAGCGTGATGCGCTCCATCAGGCGCTTATTCACCCACTCGGTCTGTTTCAGGTCGTTGATGTCTTCTATCTGGGCAATAAAGTAGAGCGGCGTGCCGTCGGCATGGCGAACAACGGAGACGGCCAGCAGCGCCCAGACCACCTCGCCGTTGCGGGTATAGTAGCGCTTTTCGAGGCTGTAGCTGTTGATCTCTCCGTTGATCAGCTGTCCCAGCTGTTCCAGGTCAGTATGTAAATCCTCGGGCCAGGTTAGCTGCTGAAACGTGAGCGACTGGAGCTCCGTCTGGCTGTAGCCGAGAAAATTGCAAAGCGCCTTGTTGGCCTGAAGCCACTGGCCCTCAATCCCCACCAGCGCCATACCAATCGCGGAATACTCCATCGCGTTACGAAAACGTTCTTCACTTTCCGTAATGTGTTTACGCTCGGCGCGAAAGGCATACATCACCATCGTCATCACGTTGGCCGGCAGGAGCATCATCAGGAAGGGAAGCCACGGCGCGTTGAACGTCACCATCATGTTTGACGGCGTCATGGAGGGCGGGTTTCGCACCATCATCAGGGATACCATCATGATGGTGAATAAAAATATCAGGAACGCTTCCATTCGCGGCAGGCGTACCGCGCTCCACATCAGCAAAACGATGATGCAGGTGAACGGCCACGGCAGCCAGGTGATGGCCGTCCAGCTCAGGGCCAGGGTGATGACCAGGGTGACCAGCGTTTCCAGCAGCAACTTCGGGTTGCGGTGACGCAGCAGGTAATGCGGTTTAAACAGCAGGCCTAACGGTACCAGCGCCAGCGCGCCGATGGCTTCTGAAAGTACCCAGAACAGAAAATTGCGCAGCGGCTCCGGGCCCGGCACCAGAAAATGAACCAGAACGCCGCCCACCAGCGGCGGCACCAGGGCGCTGCCGACGGCAAGGCGGATCCAGTCGTTGAGGTTTTGCAGCGGGTTATACCAGGGGAGCAGCTTACGCAGCAACACCGCACCAATACAGGCCTCAATAATATTGATCGCCGTGTAGGTTAGGTTGATGGCGTCCCATGAAAAGAGCATCCACGAGGCAAAAATATTGCCAAAGGAGCAGGCGAGGGCGATGCCGGGCCACATTTTTCCCGCATGGCGGTAAAACGCCACCATCATAATGGAGGTCGGGAACCACAGCGGTGCCAGCAGCGACCCGAAGCGGGTCAGCTCAAGGGAGAACAGGGTAAAAATGAACGTGACGAGACCCAGACAGACAAGTCGCAGTAAAGGATGTGGGGTAGTAACCAAAACCCGCTGGTATTGTTTATTCATTACCGCTCTATCCAGGGACGCCGTGTTGTCAGGAGCCAGGTCCGGACGCGTGAAATCATTAATTTGGTTTATGCTAGTACAAACATTTTACAATTCATATGCTGAGCGCTCAGATTTTGACTTCATAGACTTATAAAATAGTTACTCTGCGAAGAAAGGGGATCAAATGTCGAAAAAGCGATCGTAAAAATTTCGCTCAGGGCGTGAAGCGGCACTTTTCAGCCCGCCTCGCATAACCTGCGCATTCGACTGGTATCACGCCCCCGAAATCCCTATAATTGCCGCGTTTGACGCTCCGGCGTCGTCCTTCCTTACATCCAGGTTAATCAGGTCGCTAAATTTATGACTGATAAGTCTCATCAGTGCGTCATCATAGGCATCGCCGGCGCATCGGCTTCAGGTAAAAGTCTTATTGCCAGTACGCTTTATCGTGAACTGCGTGAACAGGTAGGTGATGAGCATATCGGTGTTATTCCCGAAGACAGCTATTACAAAGATCAATCCCATCTTTCGATGGAAGAGCGCGTAAAAACCAACTATGACCACCCCAGTGCAATGGATCACAGCCTGCTGTTCCAGCATCTGGAAGCGCTGAAGCGCGGCGAGGCCATTGAACTGCCCGTCTACAGCTACGTAGAACATACCCGCACCCGAGAAACGATCCGTATCGAGCCGAAAAAGGTCATTATCCTTGAAGGGATTTTGCTGCTCACCGACGCCCGCCTGCGCGAATCAATGAACTTCTCGATTTTCGTCGACACCCCTCTGGATATCTGCCTGATGCGTCGCATCAAACGCGACGTCAACGAACGCGGCCGCTCCATGGACTCCGTGATGGCGCAATATCAAAAGACCGTTCGCCCGATGTTCCTGCAATTTATTGAGCCTTCGAAACAGTACGCCGATATTATCGTGCCTCGCGGCGGTAAAAACCGTATTGCAATTGATATCTTAAAAGCGAAAATCAGTCAGTTTTTTGAATAAGCCGTGTGAATTGTGTACCGTTCAGAGATAACCTGGTTTTGCCCTGAGCCCGTAAGGCTTCAGGGCGCGATGCACGAAAGGAGAAAGTGCCATGCGTCTTTGTGACCGCGATATAGAAGCCTGGCTGGATGAAGGCCGTCTGTCCATCACCCCGCGTCCGCAGGTTGAGCGTATTAACGGCGTGACCGTTGACGTGCGTCTGGGGAATAAATTCCGCACCTTCAGCGGCCACACGGCACCGTTTATCGACCTGAGCGGTCCGAAAGACGAAGTCAGCGCGGCGCTGGATCGCGTCATGAGCGACGAAATCGTCATCGAAGAAGGAGAGGCGTTTTATCTCCATCCGGGTGAGCTGGCGCTGGCGGTGACCTTTGAATCCGTCACCCTGCCTGCGGATCTGGTGGGCTGGCTTGACGGACGTTCATCGCTGGCGCGCCTGGGCCTGATGGTGCACGTCACCGCGCACCGTATCGATCCGGGCTGGTCGGGCCGAATCGTGCTGGAGTTCTTTAATGCCGGTAAACTGCCGCTGGCCCTGCGTCCCGGGATGATGATCGGTGCGCTGAGCTTTGAACCGCTGACAGGCCCGGCAGACCGTCCTTATAACCGCCGCCAGGACGCAAAATATCGCGACCAGCAGGGTGCGGTTGCCAGTCGTATCGATAAAGACTGATTTGTAAGTTCACTGAGGAAGCCATGAGAAGAGTTCTGACGACGCTGATGATTTTGCTGGTGGTGCTGGTGGCTGGCCTTTCAGCGTTAGTTCTGCTGGTTAATCCGAATGACTTCCGTGCTTATATGGTGCGGCAGGTTGAAGCGCGCAGCGGTTATGAACTCAAGCTGGACGGGCCGCTGCGCTGGCACGTCTGGCCTCAGCTCAGCATTCTCTCAGGACGCATGTCGCTCACCGCACCGGGGGCCGCGCAGCCGCTGGTCACGGCGGACAATATGCGTCTTGATGTCTCACTCATTCCGCTTCTGTCGCATCAGCTTCAGGTGGATCAGGTGATGCTGAAAGGGGCGGTGATTCAGCTTACCCCCCAGACCGAAGCCGTTCGCCAGGCGGACGCGCCGGTCGCGCCGCGTGAAAACACCCTGCCTGACGTTCCCTCCGATGCCGGCTGGTCGTTTGACATTGCTAATCTGAAAGTGGCTGACAGCGTGCTGGTTTTCCAGCACGAGGACGACGAACAGATCACCGTACGCAATATCAATCTCAAAATGGAGCAGGACGCCAGCCATAACGCCACGATGGAGTTCTCCGGGCGCATCAACCGCAATCAGCGGGATCTCAACCTGTCGATAAACGCCAACGTGAACGCGTCTGACTACCCGCACCAGCTGACGGCGGACGTTCAGCAGTTGAGCTGGCAGCTCACCGGAGCGGACTTACCGACGAAAGGGATCGCCGGAAAGGGCACCATGCAGGCGGTGTGGCACGAAGAACGCAAGCAGCTGGAGCTGAACGCGCTCAACCTCCAGGCCAACGACAGTAGCCTGAAGGGGCAGGCGAGCGTCACGCTGGCAGAGAAACCCAGTTGGGTGCTGGATCTGCAATTTGACAGGCTGAATCTGGAGAACCTGCTTGCGCCTCAGCCGGTTAACGCGTCCGATGGCTCCGTCACCCAGGTGGGTCAAAGCCAGGCAACGCAGTCGCGTCCGGTGATCTCCTCGAATCTCGATCGGCCTGACTACAACGGCCTGCGCGGGTTTACCGCCGATATTCTGCTGAAGGCCAATACCGTGCGCTGGCGCGGCATTGATTTTACCGACGTCAGCAGCCAGATGTTTAACCGCAATGGCCTGCTGGTTATCTCCGACCTCAGCGGAAAAATGGGTGCCGGGAGCCTTTCGCTGCCGGGCACCCTGGACGTGCGCAGCGACGTTGCCAGCGCCGCGTTCCAGCCGCGTCTGGAAAACGTCGAGATTGGCACGATCCTGAAGGCCTTTAACTATCCGATTGCCCTTACGGGGCAGCTGACGCTGGCGGGGGATTTCTCCGGCACGAAGATTGATGCTGACGCCTTCCGCCGCAGCTGGCAGGGTAAGGCGCACGTGGAGCTGAAAGACTCGCGCATGGAGGGGCTGAACTTCCAGCAGCTGGTGCAGCAGGCGGTGGAGCGCAGCAGCAGCGTGAAGGCGAACGAGAACTACGACAGCGCAACCCGTCTCGACAGCTTTACCAGCGAGCTGGCACTCGACAACGGTCAGCTAACGCTGGACGGGATGCAGGGGACCTCGTCTCTGCTGGCGCTGACCGGGAGCGGAGCGCTGGATCTGGTGAAAGAGACGGCGGACACCCACTTCAAGGTGCGCGTGATGGCCGGCTGGGAAGGTGAAGGAGAGCTTGTCGATTTCCTGAAAGAGACGCCGATCCCGCTGAGCGTTTACGGGAAATGGCAGGAGCTGAACTACAGCCTGCAGGTCGACCAGATCCTGCGTAAGCATCTTCAGGATGAAGCGAAACGTCGGCTGAATGACTGGGCGGACCGTAATAAGGAGTCTCAGTCCGGCAAGGACGTGAAAAAACTGCTGGATAAGCTTTGATGTTTGTTGTGCCGGGCGGCGGCTTCGCCTTTCCCGGCCTGCAAAACCACGCTTCAAAAGGCCGGGTATGCGCAGCGCTACCCGGCTTTTTTACACCTCAAAATCCGCTTCATCCGCAGCGTGCAGCGGTATCAGCTGAACCTTCTGCACGCGATGGCTCTCTACCTGCAGCGTTTTAATCGTGTAATCCCCCACCTGTACTTCTTCCCCCGGCTGCGGAATGCGTTGCAGATGTTCCATCAGCAAACCGGCAATGGTGTGGTATTCGCGCTTCTCGTCCAGCGGAAGCGGGACGAACTGCACCAGATCCTCAAGCGGCATATGGCCGTTCGCGGTCCAGCTACCGTCGGCGTTCTTCTGGATATCGTGGCGGGCGTCGATCTCATCAACTTCATTGGGCAGATTGCCGGCAATGGTTTCCATGACGTCGCTGAGCGTCACCAGCCCTTCCACCGATCCAAATTCATCCACCACAAACGCGAAGTGGGTACGCGCGTTGCGGAACTGCTCCAGCGCGGAGAGTAACGGCAGCGCTTCCGGGAAAACCAGCGGCTGGCGCACCAGCGCGCGCAGGTTGAGCGGCTCGCCGTGAAGCTGCTGCTGCAGTAGGTCGATTACGTGCACCACGCCCAGCAGCTCTTCTTCCTCTTCCCCGCCGGTAACCACCACCCGGGTGTGCTGGTTTTTATCCAGCAGCGCGCGGATCTGCTCTTCCGGTGCCGTCAGGTCAACGTGCTCAATGTCGTGGCGGGAGGTCATGATGCTGCTGACCGAGCGCTGGTTGAGGTTAAGCACGCGCTCAATCATGCGCCGCTCCTGCGGGTTGAATATCTGTCCGTCGCTGTGATCGGCAAGCATCGCAGCGGATTCGGCGTCCAGCTCGGCATCCTCTTTTTTGCCGCTCAGCAGGCGCATGACCGTATCTGCGGTGCGCTGGCGCAGCGTCTGGTTCGCAGAAAGGAAACGGCGGCGGTTGAATATGGCCAGCTGGTTCAGGAACTCAATCAGCACCGAGAAGCCAATCGCGGCGTACAGATACCCCTTCGGAATATGGAATCCAAATCCGTCGGCCACCAGGCTAAAGCCAATCATCAGCAGGAAGCTCAGGCACAGGATCACGATGGTGGGGTGGCTGTTCACAAACCGCGTCAGGGCTTTACTCGCCAGCACCATCAGGGTGATGGCGATGATAACGGCGGCCATCATGACGGCCAGGTGGTCCACCATCCCGACGGCGGTGATCACGGAGTCGAGAGAGAAGACGGCGTCCAGCACCACGATTTGCGCCACCACCGGCCAGAATTTTGCGCCGCGTCGCTGGGTGGGATTTTCGCTGTCTTTACCTTCCAGCCGCTCGTTAAGCTCTACCGTGGCTTTGAACAGCAGGAACAGCCCGCCGAACAGCATTATCAGGTCGCGGGCGCTAAAGCTCATGCTCTGCACGCTGAACAGGGGTTTGGTCAGCGTAACCAGCCAGGATATCGAGGCGAGCAGCAGCAGGCGCATCACCATGGCGAGCAGCAGGCCCGTCACGCGCGCGCGGTCGCGCTGCGAGGGAGGCAATTTATCGGCAAGGATGGCGATAAACACCAGGTTATCAATGCCGAGCACTAATTCAATGACGACCAGCGTCACCAGCCCGGCCCAGATCGATGGATCGGCAATCCATTCCATAGTAAACACAATACCTTCTGTTATATGACTAATGTCACACTTCGATCATGGATAAAGCCGAGGGAAATTGCAATGCCGAGCTGAGATTTCTCTTAATGCTGCCTCAAGGTAAAACCGAATTTGCCCATGGTGTAAATAAGTTAATTGCGAAGATTTAATTACGAAGAACGATATTTAGGATATATCGCAATGAATGGTTTTGGCGTCTGTTTTGTCAATATAAAGAAAATCCGAAAACATCAAAACTTTGCTATTAATATTAATCTTAAAAAACAATATTAGGACGGTTGTCTCCTTGCCTGCTATTAGGTTAGCTGCAACAATTCTCCCAGCATCAAATGTTAAATTTCCTTGTTGCTATTTTAGTTTTGGCCTTTTGCGAGGTTTATTCTTTATCGGCCGCGTGTTCGAAGTGGCTGATATATTTTGCAAATGGCCTTGATTAAGAGGGTGTCTATCCATAAAGCATTGTTTAGTCAGTGGATTGGTAACTGAAAGCCAAGGGCGGTAGCGTGCCTGAAAGCGTGTGAATCAGCCTCAATTATTCTGTCAATAGTCAATGGATGAATAAGCTTTTTTTAGGACTGATGCCAGTTAAATTGCTAAATGATTAACTGCATTCTGATTGTCACCACGACCCGCGCTTATTTAAATTGCACAGGATAATTACTCTGCCAAAGTGATAAATAATCAATGATGAAATCCAAAATGAAATTGATGCCATTATTGGTGTCTGTGACCTTGATGAGTGGTTGCACGGTCTTTCCCGGCAGCAATATGTCAACAATGGGCAAGGATGTGATTAAGCAGCAGGACGCTGATTTTGATCTCGACAAAATGGTGAATGTGTATCCATTAACCCCACGTCTGGTGGAACAATTACGCCCACGTCCAAATGTTGCTCAGCCAAATATGTCTCTGGACCAGGAAATTGCGTCTTATCAGTACCGCGTAGGTCCCGGCGACGTGATTAACGTCACCGTCTGGGATCACCCGGAACTGACCACCCCTGCGGGCCAGTACCGCAGCTCAAGCGACACCGGTAACTGGGTACAGTCCGATGGCACCATGTTCTATCCCTACATTGGCAAAGTGCATGTTGCGGGCAAAACGCTTGCTGAGATCCGTAGTGATATTACCGGCCGCTTAGCGCAGTACATTGCTGACCCGCAGGTGGACGTTAATATCGCCGCGTTCCGATCCCAGAAAGCCTATATCTCCGGCCAGGTCAATAAGTCCGGTCAGCAGGCCATTACCAACGTACCGCTCACGGTACTGGATGCGATCAACGCCGCGGGTGGTTTAACCGACGGCGCCGACTGGCGCAACGTGGTGCTCACCCACAACGGTAAAGAGCAGCGCATCTCCCTCCAGGCGCTGATGCAAAACGGCGACCTGACCCAGAACCGCCTGCTCTATCCGGGCGACATTCTGTACGTACCGCGCAACGACGATCTGAAAGTGTTCGTGATGGGTGAAGTGAAGAAACAGAGCACCCTCAAGATGGACTTCAGCGGTATGACCCTGACCGAAGCGCTGGGCAATGCGGAAGGCATCGATCTGACCGCCTCCAACGCCAGCGGTATCTTCGTGATCCGTCCGATCAAGGGCGAGAACGCGAAAGGCAAGATTGCCAACATCTACCAGCTGGATATGTCCGACGCGACGTCCCTGGTCATGGCTACGGCGTTCCGCCTGCAGCCGTACGATGTGGTCTATGTCACCACCGCGCCGGTTGCCCGCTGGAACCGTCCGATCAACCAGTTGCTGCCTACCATCAGTGGCGTTCGCTACATGACGGATACGGCGAGCGACATTCATACCTGGTAAGCCGCGATGTTTAACAAAATTCTGGTGGTGTGCGTGGGGAACATTTGCCGTTCCCCCACGGCTGAAAGGCTGCTGAAAAATTACCAGCCTGGGTTAACGGTCGACTCCGCAGGGCTGGGGGCGCTGGTTGGTAAAGGCGCCGACGAGCGCGCCTCAAGCGTAGCCCTCGAACATAACCTCTCACTCGACGGGCACGTTGCCCGTCAGGTCTCTGGCCGGATGTGCCGGGAATATGACCTGATCCTCGCGATGGAAAAACGCCACATTCACGCGCTGTGCGATATCGCACCGGAGATGCGCGGCAAGGTGATGCTGTTTGGTCACTGGGACGGTGAGCGCGAAATTCCCGATCCGTATCGCAAGAGCCGCGAGGCCTTTGAGGCGGTATACACCTTACTAGACCAGTCTGCCCGCCAGTGGGCGCAGGCACTGAAAGCTCAGCAGGGATAACAATGACAGAAAAAACAAAAGCTTCTGCCGCCCCGACGTCGGGCAGTGATGAAATTGATATCGGTCGCCTGGTCGGCACCGTTATTGAAGCGAAATGGTGGGTGCTGGGTATTACCGCCGTCTTTGCCGTGGCGGCGGTCATATATACGCTGTTCGCGACGCCAATCTACAGCGCCGACGCGCTGGTGCAGATTGAACAAAACACCGGTAACTCGCTGGTTCAGGATATCGGCTCGGCGCTGGCCAACAAGCCACCGGCATCGGAAGCCGAAATTCAGCTGATCCAGTCGCGCCTGGTGCTGGGCAAAACGGTTCACGATCTGGGGCTGGATATTGCGGTTACGAAAAACACCTTCCCGGTGTTTGGTGCAGGCTGGGATCGCCTGATGGGGCGCAGTAACGATACGGTAAAAGTCACCGACTTCGTGATACCAAAAGGGGCAGGGGACCAGGTCTTTACCCTTACCGTGCTGGGGCCAAAACAGTATCAGTTGACCAGCGACGCGGGCTTCAGCGCGCGCGGTGAAGTGGGGCAGATGCTGACCAAAGACGGCGTCAGCTTCAGGGTAGGTGCCATCAACGCGCACGAGGGCGGCGAGTTTACGGTTACTAAATTCTCTACCCTCGGGATGATCAACAACCTGCAAAACAACCTCACCGTCACCGAAAACGGCAAGGACACCGGTGTTCTGAGCATGACCTTCACCGGTGAAGATAAGGACAAAATCCGCGACATCCTGAACAGCATCACCCGCAACTACCTTGAGCAGAATATTGAGCGCAAGTCTGCGGAAGCGGCGAAAAGCCTGGCGTTCCTCAGCAAACAGCTGCCGGAAGTGCGCGCGCGTCTGGACGACGCCGAGAACAAGCTGAACGCTTACCGTCAGGATAAAGACTCCGTCGACCTGCCGCTGGAGGCGAAATCGGTTCTCGACTCAATGGTCAATATTGATGCGCAGCTCAACGAGCTGACCTTCAAAGAGGCGGAAATTTCCAAGCTCTACACCAAACGTCACCCGGCCTACCGCACGCTGCTGGAGAAACGTCGTACCCTGGAAGAAGAAAAAGCGAAGCTGAACGACCGCGTAACCGCGATGCCGAAGACGCAGCAGGAAATCGTGCGCCTGACGCGTGATGTGGAATCCGGCCAGCAGGTCTACATGCAGCTGCTGAACAAACAGCAGGAGCTGAAAATCACCGAGGCCAGCACCGTCGGCGACGTGCGTATCGTTGACCCGGCGATCACCCAGCCTGGCGTGCTGAAGCCGAAGAAAGCGCTGATTATCCTCGGCAGCATTATTCTGGGCCTGATGCTCTCTATCGTCGGCGTGCTGCTGCGCTCCCTGTTCAACCGCGGTATCGAAAGCCCGCAGGTGCTGGAAGAGAACGGCATCAGCGTTTACGCGAGCATTCCGCTCTCCGAGTGGCAGAAGTCCCGTGACAGCGTCAAAACCGTCAAGGGCGTTAAGCGCTACAAGCAGAGCCAGCTGCTGGCCGTGGGTAACCCGACCGATCTGGCGATTGAAGCGGTACGCAGCCTGCGTACCAGCCTCCACTTCGCCATGATGCAGGCCAAAAACAACGTTCTGATGATGACCGGCGTAAGCCCGTCAATTGGTAAAACCTTCGTCTGTGCCAACCTGGCGGCGGTGGTGAGCCAGACTAACAAGCGCGTGCTGCTGATCGACTGCGATATGCGTAAGGGCTACACCCACGAGCTGCTGGGCACCAACAACGTTAACGGCCTGTCGGAGATCCTGCTCGGTAAAGGGGAAATCAGCGAGAGCGCCAAGCCGACCTCGATTCCGAAATTTGACCTGATCCCGCGCGGCCAGGTACCGCCGAACCCGTCTGAACTGCTGATGAGCGAGCGCTTCACGCAGCTGATTGAGTGGGCGAGCAAAAACTATGACCTGGTGCTGATCGATACGCCGCCGATTCTGGCCGTGACCGATGCCGCCGTGGTCGGACGCCACGCGGGCACCACGCTGATGGTCGCACGCTACGCGGTGAACACCCTGAAGGAAGTGGAAACCAGCCTGAGCCGCTTCGAGCAGAACGGTATTGAGGTGAAGGGGGTGATCCTGAACTCCATCTTCCGCCGCGCGACGGGCTATCAGGATTACGGTTATTACGAGTACGAATATAAGTCTGACAGTAAATAACAAAACACACCCCACACCCCTCACCCTAACCCTCTCCCCTGAAGGGAGAGGGGACTGTTCGGTGCGGCCTTTCACCCTCTCCCCTGTGGGGAGAGGGCCGGGGTGAGGGGTAGGAGGAAAATATGACCACACAACGCCCTTTAATTTCTATCTATATGCCGACATGGAATCGTCAGCAGCTGGCGATCCGCGCGATTAAATCGGTACTGCGTCAGGACTACGATAACTGGGAACTTATCATCGTGGATGACTGTTCCTCCTCTTACGAACAGCTGCAAAAATTTGTCGAAGACCTGAACGATCCGCGCGTGATGTACACGCACAACGCCATCAACTCCGGGGCGTGCGCGGTGCGCAACCAGGCGATTATGCAGGCGAAAGGGCAGTATCTCACCGGCATCGACGACGATGACGAATGGACACCAAACCGTCTGTCGATCTTCCTGTCGCACAAGGCGCAGCTGGTGACCCACGCGTTTTTGTATGCCAACGACTATGTCTGTCAGGGCGAGGTGTACTCCCAGCCGGCAAGCCTGCCGCTGTATCCAAAATCGCCGTATTCCCGCCGCCTGTTCTACAAGCGCAACATTATTGGCAATCAGGTCTTTACCTGGGCATGGCGCTTTAAGGAGTGCCTGTTCGATACTGAACTGAAGGCCGCGCAGGACTACGACATCTTCCTGCGCATGGTGGTGGAGTACGGCGAGCCGTGGAAGGTGGAAGAGGCCACGCAGATCCTGCACATCAACCACGGGGAGATGCAAATCACCTCGTCACCGAAAAAATTCTCGGGCTACTTCCACTTTTACCGCAAGCACAAGGACAAGTTTGACCGTGCCAGCCGGAAGTATCAGCTCTTTACCCTCTATCAGATCCGCAACAAGCGCATGAACTGGCGCACCCTGCTGACGCTGCTGTCCGTGCGTAACGGCAAGCGTCTGGCCGATGGACTTCGGGGGAAATAATGTTTCTGGAAGATTGCCGCGCAAACAGCTGGAGCCTGCGCCCGTGCTGCATGGTTCTGGCCTACCGCATAGCGCACTTTTGCTCCGTGTGGCGCAAGAAAAATGTCTTAAATAACCTCTGGGCCGCGCCGGTGCTGGTGCTCTACCGCATCATCACCGAATGCTTTTTTGGCTACGAAATTCAGGCTGCCGCCACCATTGGCCGCCGCTTTACCATTCACCACGGCTATGGGGTTGTCATCAACAAATTCGTTGTCGCGGGCGATGATTTCACCATTCGCCACGCGGTAACGATCGGCAACCGCGGGCCGGACAGCCTGGCATGTCCGGTAATCGGCAATAACGTCGAGCTGGGCGCGAACGTGGTGATCGTTGGTGATATTACCGTGGGCAATAACGTGACGATTGGCGCAGGCAGCGTGGTGCTGGACAGCATTCCGGACAACGCGCTGGTAGTGGGCGAAAAAGCCCGCGTGAAGGTGATTAAATGAACATTCTGCAATTTAACGTGCGCCTCGCCGAGGGCGGGGCGGCTGGCGTAGCGCTGGATCTGCACCAGCGCGCGCTGCAAAAAGGGTTACAGTCGCGCTTTGTTTACGGTTACGGCAAAGGCGGCAAGAAAAGCGTCAGCCATGACAACTATCCGCAGGTGCTGAAGCAGACGCCGCGTCTGACCTCCATCGCCAATATTGCGCTGTTCCGCCTGTTTAACCGCGACCTGTTCGGCAACCTGAATAATCTCTATCGCACCGTTACCCGCACCAGCGGCCCGGTTGTGCTGCACTTTCACGTGCTGCACAGCTACTGGCTGAATCTGGAAGAGGTGGTGGCGTTTTGCGGCAAGGTAAAAGCGCATAAGCCGGACGTCCGATTCGTCTGGACGCTGCACGATCACTGGAGCGTGACCGGCCGCTGCGCCTTTACCGACGGCTGTGAAGGCTGGAAAAACGCCTGCCAGAAGTGCCCGACCCTGAGCAACTATCCGCCGGTGAAGGTGGATCGCGCGCACCAGCTGGTTGACGGTAAGCGTCAGCTGTTCCGCGACATGCTCGCGCTCGGCTGTACCTTTATTTCCCCAAGCCAGCACGTGGCGGACGCCTTCAACAGCCTGTACGGGGCTGGGCGCTGCAGGATTATTAACAACGGTATCGACGTGGCGACGGAAGAGATTCTGGCGGAACTGACGCCGGTGGCGGAAACGGCGGGCCGGCCGAAAATCGCCATCGTCGCCCACGATCTGCGCTACGACGGTAAAACCAACCAGCAGCTGGTGCGCGACATGATGGCGCTCGGCGACAGGATTGAACTGCACACCTTCGGCAAATTTTCCCCGTTTGAAGGGGCGAACGTGGTAAATCACGGGTTCGAAACCGACAAGCGCAAGCTGATGAGCGCCCTCAACGGCATGGACGCGCTGGTGTTCAGCTCGCGAGTGGACAACTATCCGCTGATCCTGTGCGAAGCGCTCTCTATTGGCGTGCCGGTTATCGCAACCCACAGCGACGCGGCGCGTGAAGTGCTGGAGAAATCAGGCGGAAAAACCTTCAGCGAAAACGAGGTGCTGCCGCTGGTGCAGATGCCGAAGGCCGACATTGCTCACGCCGTTTTTGGCACCGACCTGGAATCGTTCCGCAACCGCAGCCGCAAGGCCTACAGTGGACAACAGATGCTGGAGGAGTATGTCTCGTTCTATCAGAATCTGTAGCTATCTGCTGCTGCCGCTGATCTACCTGCTGGTCAACGTCAAGATTGCCCAGCTCGGCGAAAGCTTCCCGATCACCATCGTCACCTTCCTGCCGGTTCTGCTGTTGCTTTACGTTGACAGGCTCAACCTCAAAAAGCTGATGATTGCGCTGGGCATCGGGTTTGGCCTGACGGCGTTTAACTACATCTTTGGCCAGTCGCTGGACGCCAGCAAATATGTCACCTCCACCATGCTGTTTGTTTATATCGTCATAATTATCGGCATGGTCTGGAGTATTCGCTTTAAAACTATCTCGCCGCACAATTATAGGAAAATCCTCAGGTTCTTTTATATTGTCGTTGGGATGATTGTTGTGCTTGCGGCACTGGAGATGGCGCAAATTATTTTGACGGGCGGCAGTAGCCTGATGGAAATAATTTCGAAATATCTTATATACAGTAACAGCTATGTACTGAACTTCATTAAGTTTGGCGGCAAGCGAACCACTGCGCTCTATTTTGAACCGGCGTTCTTTGCTCTGGCATTAATCTCAATTTGGCTCAGCATCAAACAGTTCGGTATCAAAACCCCTAAAACCGATGCTATGATTCTTGCAGGAATCGTTCTGTCTGGGTCGTTCTCCGGGGTAATGACGTTTATCCTGTTTTACCTGCTGGAGTGGGCGTTCCAGTACCTGAACAAAGAGGCGATTAAGAAAAAACTGCCGCTGGCGATTATCTCCCTGACGGTGTTTTTAGTGGGCGTAATATTTGCGTTTCCGTACATCTCAGAACGCCTGGGTGATTTGGGAACGGAAGGCTCGTCGTCCTATTATCGCATCATCGGTCCACTGGTGATGGTGGGTTATTCCTTAACCCATATTGATGGTGTAGTAAGATTCGGCTCACTTTACGAATATGTTGCATCATTCGGAATCTTTAACGGTGCGGATGTCGGTAAAACCATAGACAATGGTCTGTATCTGTTAATTATTTATTTTTCCTGGTTCGCCGTACTGTTGACGCTGTGGTATCTGTTTAAAGTTTTCAAAATGATGATTAACGCGTTTGGTGATAACCAAAACTTTCGCGTGCAGCTTTATCTGTTCACACCGGTGTCGTTGTTCTTTACGGGGTCAATATTTAGCCCGGAATATGCTTTCTTGATTGTCTGTCCGTTTATTTTGCGCAAGGCGCTAAATATTACGAGCGTATGACGAAATGAGGTGATTTATGTTTCTTAGCGTCATTACTGTCGCTTTTCGTAATTACGAAGGGGTGGTAAAAACCTGGCGCTCGCTGCGCAACCTGGCGCGCGATCCGAGCCTCACCTTTGAGTGGATCGTGGTCGATGGCGGCTCGAACGACGGCACGGCAGAGTTTCTGGAAAAACTCAACGGTGAGTTCAACTTGCGCTTCATCAGTGAGAAAGATAAAGGCATTTACGATGCGATGAATAAAGGCATCGCGATGGCGCAGGGCCGTTACGCCATCTTCCTCAACTCCGGCGACGTGTTCCATGAAGACGTGGCGTTATTTGCCCGTCAGCTGGCGCGCCAGAAAGAGGACGCCATGTTTATCGGTGATGCGCTGCTTGATTTCGGTGATGGGAAAAAAGTGCTGCGGGGCGCGAAGCCCGGCTGGTATATCTACCATAGCCTGCCGGCCAGCCATCAGGCTATTTTCTTTCCGATGAGTGGCCTGAAAAAGCAGCCTTACGATTTGCAATATAAAGTATCGTCCGATTATGCCCTGGCCGCCAGCCTGTACAAATCCGGTTATCCGTTCCGTCGTATTAAAGGGCTGGTATCTGAATTTTCAATGGGCGGCGTGTCAACCTCAAATAATCTGGAATTGTGCCAGGATGCAAAAAACGTGCAGCGTAAAATATTACGCGTACCGGGGTTCTGGGCGGAATTATCTTATTTATTACGTCTGAAAACGACGGGTAAAGCGAAAGCCTTATATAACAAAGCCTGAGATATAAGGAAATGTAATGCAGGAATTAAACGGATTCTCCGTGCCGAAAGGCTTTCGGGGCGGGAGCGGTATAAAAGTTCAGCTGTGGTGGGCCGTACAGGCAACGTTATTTGCCTGGTCGCCGCAGATAATGTACCGCTGGCGAGCATTTTTATTGCGCCTGTTTGGCGCAAAAATCGGAAAAAACGTAGTCATTCGACCTTCGGTAAAAATTACCTACCCCTGGAAATTAACGCTTGGGGATTACGCCTGGGTAGGGGATGACGCGGTGTTATATACCCTGGGCGAGATTACGATTGGCGCAAATTCGGTGGTTTCACAGAAGTGTTATTTGTGCACCGGCAGCCACGATTTTATGAGCCCGCATTTTGATATTACCGCTTCGCCAATTGCGATCGGCGAAAAATGCTGGCTGGCAACGGATGTATTTGTTGCACCGGGTGTTTCTGTTGGCGATGGCACGGTTGTAGGTGCCCGCAGCAGCGTTTTTAAATCGCTACCGGCAAATAAAGTTTGCCGTGGCAACCCCGCAGTGGTGATACGCGAACGCGTTGAAACTGAAAAACTTTGATAAGTACAGAGGAATATAAACATGTCTAAAGTCGCTCTCATCACCGGCGTTACCGGGCAGGATGGTTCTTACCTGGCAGAATTGCTGCTGGAAAAAGGTTATGAAGTTCACGGTATTAAGCGTCGTGCTTCTTCATTCAACACCGAGCGTGTCGATCACATTTACCAGGATCCACATGCGGCTAACCCGAAATTCCACCTGCATTACGGCGACCTGACCGATACCTCCAACCTGACCCGCATCCTGCAGGAAGTGCAGCCGGATGAAGTCTACAACCTGGGGGCGATGAGCCACGTTGCGGTTTCTTTCGAATCTCCGGAATACACCGCTGACGTTGACGCCATGGGTACCCTGCGTCTGCTGGAAGCGATTCGTTTCCTCGGTCTTGAGAAGAAAACCCGCTTCTACCAGGCATCCACCTCTGAGCTGTACGGCCTGGTGCAGGAAATTCCGCAGAAAGAGACCACGCCGTTTTATCCACGTTCTCCGTATGCGGTAGCGAAGCTGTACGCGTACTGGATCACCGTGAACTACCGTGAATCCTACGGCATGTACGCCTGTAACGGCATTCTGTTCAACCACGAATCCCCGCGTCGCGGCGAAACCTTCGTGACCCGCAAAATCACCCGCGCTATCGCCAACATTGCTCAGGGCCTGGAATCCTGCCTGCACCTCGGCAACATGGATTCCCTGCGCGACTGGGGCCATGCGAAAGACTACGTGAAGATGCAGTGGATGATGCTTCAGCAGGAGCAGCCAGAAGACTTCGTCATCGCGACCGGCGTGCAGTACTCCGTGCGTCAGTTCGTTGAGATGGCCGCGGCACAGCTGGGTATCAAGCTGCGCTTCGAAGGCACCGGCGTGGAAGAGAAGGGTATCGTGGTTTCCGTGACCGGCCACGACGCGCCGGGCGTGAAGCCAGGCGACGTGATTGTCCAGGTTGACCCGCGTTACTTCCGTCCTGCTGAAGTGGAAACCCTGCTGGGCGACCCAACCAAAGCGCACGAGAAGCTGGGCTGGAAACCAGAAACCACTCTGCAGGAGATGGTATCCGAGATGGTGGCCAAAGATCTTGAAGCAGCGAAAAAACACTCCCTGCTCAAGTCTCATGGCTACGAGGTTGCCATCGCGCTGGAGTCCTGAGAATGACCAAACAACGTATTTTTGTCGCCGGTCATCGCGGAATGGTGGGTTCCGCGATTGTCCGCCAGCTGGAGCAGCGCGGTGACGTTGAGGTGCTGGTTCGCACCCGCGACGAGCTGAACCTGCTTGACAGCAAAGCGGTGCAGGACTTTTTTGCCAGCGAGCGTATCGACCAGGTGTATCTGGCGGCGGCAAAGGTGGGCGGCATTGTCGCTAACAACACCTACCCGGCGGATTTCATCTACGAGAACATGATGATTGAGAGCAACATTATTCACGCGGCGCATCTGCACAACGTGAACAAGCTGCTGTTCCTCGGCTCATCCTGTATCTACCCGAAAATGGCGAAGCAGCCGATCGCCGAAAGCGAACTGCTGCAGGGCACGCTGGAAGCGACCAACGAGCCGTACGCGATTGCCAAAATTGCCGGGATCAAGCTGTGCGAGTCCTACAACCGTCAGTACAACCGCGACTATCGCTCGGTGATGCCGACTAACCTGTACGGTCCGCACGACAACTTCCACCCGAGCAACTCGCACGTGATCCCGGCGCTGCTGCGCCGCTTCCACGAGGCGACCGCCGAAAACGCGCCGGACGTGGTGGTGTGGGGGAGCGGTACGCCGATGCGCGAGTTCCTGCACGTAGACGATATGGCGGCGGCCAGCATTCACGTGATGGAGCTGGATCGCGAGGTGTGGCAGGAAAACACCGAGCCGATGCTGTCGCACATCAACGTGGGTACCGGCGTCGACTGCACCATTCGCGAGCTGGCACAGACCATCGCGCAGGTGGTGGGCTACAAGGGCCGCGTGGTGTTTGACGCCACCAAACCGGACGGCACGCCGCGCAAGCTGCTGGACGTGACCCGTCTGCATCAGCTGGGCTGGTATCACGAGGTGTCGCTGGAGCAGGGGCTGGCCAGCACCTACCAGTGGTTCCTGGAAAACCAGCACCGCTTCCGGGGGTAATGATGTTTTTAAGTCAGGAAGATTTTGCCACGATCGTTCGTTCCACTCCGCTCATCTCAGTTGACTTGATCGTGGAGAACGAACGCGGCGAGTTCTTGCTGGGGAAACGAACCAATCGTCCTGCACAGGGCTTCTGGTTCGTGCCCGGCGGGCGCGTGCAGAAGGATGAGACGCTGAGCGATGCGTTTGAGCGTCTCACTCTGGCGGAACTGGGCCAGCAGCTGCCGATGGCAGCGGGCCAGTTTTACGGGGTCTGGCAGCACTTCTATGACGATAACTTTTCGGGCACGGACTTTACCACGCACTACATCGTGCTGGGGTTCCGCCTGAAGGTGAGTGAGGCAGACCTGCGTCTGCCTGATTCTCAGCATGACGACTACCGCTGGCTGACGCCAGAGGCGCTGCTTGCCAGCGACAATGTGCACGACAACAGTCGTGCCTATTTCCTGGCAGATCGTCAGTCCGGAGTGCCGGGCTTATGAAAATTTTGGTGTATGGAATCAACTACTCGCCGGAGCTGACCGGCATCGGGAAATACACCGGCGAGATGGTCGAGTGGATGGCGAGCCAGGGGCACGACGTGCGGGTTATTACCGCGCCGCCGTACTACCCGGAGTGGAAGGTAGGCGAGCGCTATTCAAGCTGGCGCTATCGCCGCGAAGAGGGCGCGGCGACCGTCTGGCGCTGCCCGCTCTACGTGCCGAAGCAGCCCTCGACGCTGAAACGTTTAATTCATCTGGGCAGCTTTGCCCTGAGCAGCTTCTTCCCGCTGATGGCGCAGCGTCGCTGGAAGCCGGATCGCATCATCGGCGTGGTGCCAACGCTGTTCTGCACGCCGGGCATGCGCCTGCTGGGCAAACTCTCCGGCGCGCGCACCCTGCTGCATATCCAGGATTATGAAGTGGACGCGATGCTCGGCCTCGGGATGGCGGGCAAGGGCAAGGGCGGCAAGGTGGCGAAGCTCGCCAGCGCCTTCGAGCGCAGCGGGCTGCTCAACGTGGATTACGTCTCCACCATCTCGCGCTCGATGATGAACAAGGCGCAGGAGAAGGGCGTCCCGGCCCGGAAGGTGATCTTCTTCCCGAATTGGTCCGAAGTGGCGCGCTTTCGTGACGTAACGGAAAGCGACGCGCAGGCGCTACGCGCGCAGCTCGGTTTGCCTGATGGTCATAAAATCATTCTTTACTCGGGCAACATCGGCGAAAAGCAGGGGCTGGAGAGCGTGATTGACGCCGCGCTTCAGCTGAGCGAACACCCGTGGACGTTCGTGATTGTCGGGCAGGGCGGCGGCAAGGCGCGCCTGGAAAAAATGGCTAGCGAGCGCGGCCTGACCAACGTCCGCTTCTTCCCGCTTCAGTCTTATGACGCGCTGCCCGCGCTGCTGAAAATGGCGGACTGCCATCTGGTGGTGCAAAAACGCGGCGCGGCGGATGCGGTGCTGCCGTCCAAGCTGACCAACATTCTGGCGGTGGGCGGCAACGCGGTAATAACGGCAGAAGCCGATACCGAATTAGGCCAGCTGTGCAACAGCTACCCGGGCATTGCCGTTTGCGTGGAGCCGGAATCGGTTCCCGCGCTGGTGACCGGAATTGAGCAGGCGCTTGCCATGCCAAAAGAGAACACGGTGGCACGTGAATATGCCGAACGCACGCTCGAGAAAGAGAACGTGCTGAGCCAATTTATTGCAGATATACGGGGATAAATCATGAGTCAAACCACTTTGTATCCGGTCGTAATGGCGGGTGGATCCGGGAGCCGGTTGTGGCCACTGTCCCGCGTGCTTTATCCAAAACAGTTTCTTTGCCTGAAGGGCGACCTCACCATGCTGCAAACGACGGTTAACCGTCTGCACGGCGTGGAGTGCGAAAGCCCGGTGGTGATCTGTAACGAACAGCACCGCTTTATCGTTGCCGAGCAGCTGCGCCAGCTGAACAAACTCACCGAAAATATCATTCTGGAGCCTGCCGGCCGTAACACCGCGCCCGCTATCGCCCTGGCGGCGCTGGCGGCGAAACGCAGCAGCCCGGACTGCGATCCGTTGATGCTGGTGCTGGCGGCTGACCACGTTATCCAGCAGGAAGAGGCGTTCCGCGACGCGGTGCGTGCGGCCATTCCTTACGCCGAGCGCGGCAAGCTGGTGACCTTCGGCATCGTGCCGGATCTGCCGGAAACCGGCTATGGCTACATTCGCCGCGGCAGCGTGACGCCAGGCGAGGGCGACAGCGTGGCCTTTGACGTGGCCCAGTTCGTCGAAAAACCTAATCTGGAAACCGCGCAGGCCTACGTTGCCAGCGGTGAATATTACTGGAACAGCGGTATGTTCCTGTTCCGCGCCGGGCGCTACCTGGAAGAGCTGGAAAAATATCGCCCGGATATCTTAAGCGCCTGCGAGAAAGCGATGGCGGTGGTGGATCCGGATCTCGACTTTATCCGCGTGGATGAAGCCTCTTTCCTCGCCTGCCCGGAAGAGTCCATTGACTATGCGGTGATGGAGCGCACGGCGGACGCCGTGGTGGTGCCGATGGATGCGGGCTGGAGCGACGTCGGCTCCTGGTCATCCCTGTGGGAGATCAGCGCGCATACCCCGGAGGGTAACGTCCATCACGGCGACGTGATTAGCCACAAAACGGAAAACAGCTACGTCTACGCCGAGTCTGGCCTGGTCACCACGGTAGGGGTGAAGGATCTGGTGGTGGTGCAGACCAAAGACGCGGTGCTGATTGCCGACCGTAATGCCGTGCAGGACGTCAAAAAAGTGGTGGAGAAGATCAAGGCCGACGGCCGCCACGAGCACCATATTCACCGGGAAGTGTACCGTCCGTGGGGCAAATACGACTCCATCGACGCGGGCGAACGTTACCAGGTGAAGCGCATCACCGTGAAGCCGGGCGAGGGGCTGTCGGTGCAGATGCACCACCACCGCGCCGAGCACTGGGTGGTGGTGGCGGGTACCGCCAAAGTAACCATCGACGGGGAAGTGAAGCTGCTGGGTGAAAACGAGTCCATTTATATTCCGCTGGGGGCGACGCACTGCCTGGAAAACCCCGGAAAAATTCCGCTCGACTTAATTGAGGTGCGCTCCGGCTCCTATCTGGAAGAGGACGACATTATCCGCTTCCAGGATCGTTACGGGCGCGTGTAGCACCCCGCATCATGCCCGGCGGCGCTGCGGCTGCCGGGCCTACGAATGACAAAAATAAATTAGGCCATTATGTGGTCAGGGCCAACCGTTGCCTGAAAAAGAGGTCATCATGGAAAAATTAACCTGTTTTAAAGCCTACGATATTCGCGGCAAGCTGGGCGAAGAGCTGAACGAAGACATTGCGTGGCGCATCGGCCGCGCGTACGGCGAATATCTCAAGCCAAAAACCATCGTGCTGGGCGGGGACGTGCGTCTGACGAGCGAATCCCTGAAGCTGGCGCTGGCGAAAGGGCTGCAGGACGCGGGCGTGGACGTGCTGGATATCGGCCTTTCCGGTACTGAAGAGATCTATTTTGCCACCTTCCACCTCGGCGTGGACGGCGGTATCGAAGTCACCGCCAGCCATAACCCGATGGACTACAACGGCATGAAGCTGGTGCGCAAGGGCGCACGTCCTATCAGCGGCGACACCGGGCTGCGCGACGTGCAGCGTCTGGCAGAGGCCAACGACTTCCCGCCGGTTAACGACGCAAAACGCGGCAGCTATAAGCAGATTAACCTGCAAAAAGAGTACATCGACCACCTGCTGGGCTACATCAACGTGGCGAACCTTAAGCCGCTGAAGCTGGTCATTAACTCCGGCAACGGCGCGGCAGGCCCGGTTGTCGATGCGCTTGAGGCCCGCTTTAAGGCGCTGAACGTGCCGGTAACCTTCGTCAAGGTGCACAACACGCCTGACGGCAACTTCCCGAACGGTATTCCTAACCCGCTGCTGCCGGAGTGCCGCGACGACACCCGCAACGCGGTAATCGAGCACGGCGCCGATATGGGCATCGCCTTTGACGGCGACTTCGACCGCTGCTTCCTGTTCGACGAGAAAGGCCAGTTTATCGAGGGCTACTACATTGTCGGCCTGCTGGCGGAAGCGTTCCTCGAGAAAAACCCGGGCGCGAAGATCATTCACGATCCGCGCCTCTCCTGGAACACCGTCGACGTGGTGGGTGCCGCGGGCGGTACGCCGGTGATGTCCAAAACCGGCCACGCGTTTATCAAGGAGCGCATGCGTGAAGAAGACGCCATTTACGGCGGCGAGATGAGCGCGCACCACTACTTCCGCGATTTTGCCTACTGCGACAGCGGGATGATCCCGTGGCTGCTGGTGACCGAGCTGCTGTGCCTGAAAGGGCAGAGCCTGGGCGAGCTGGTGCGCGACCGCATGGCGGCGTTCCCGGCCAGCGGCGAGATCAACAGCAAGCTGGCGCAGCCCGCCGAGGCCATCGCCCGCGTTGAACACCACTTTGCCCTTCACGCGCTGGAGATTGACCGTACCGACGGTATCAGCATGTCGTTCCCGCAGTGGCGCTTCAACCTGCGCTCCTCAAACACCGAGCCGGTGGTGCGCCTGAACGTCGAATCCCGTGCCGATACCGCGCTGATGGAAGCGCGAACGAAGGACATTCTGGCGCTGTTGAATCAGTAATACGAAAAGCTGAAATCTGCCCCTCTCCCTAACCCTCTCCCCAAAGGGGAGAGGGAACTTGAACACCCTCTCCCCTTTGGGGAGAGGGCCGGGGTGAGGGGTAAGGTTTTGGTTGAATAAAGGAACAACGATGACGAATCTAAAAAAGCGCGAACGAGCGAGAACGAATGCATCGTTAATCTCTATGGTGCAGCGTTTTTCTGATATCACCATCATGGTCGGCGGACTGTGGGCGGTGTGTTGGGTCAGCGGGCAGTCGTTCTTCTACATGCATTTGCTGATGGCGTTGATTGCGCTGGTGGTGTTTCAGATGATTGGCGGCATGACCGATTTCTATCGCTCATGGCGCGGCGTAAAAATGACCACCGAACTGATGCTGCTGCTACAGAACTGGACCTTAAGCCTGATTTTCAGCGCGGGCCTGGTGGCGTTCAGCCATGATTTTGATAACCGCCTTGTGACCTATCTCTGCTGGTATCTGCTGACCAGCGTCGGCATGGTGGTTTGCCGCTCGCTGATCCGCTTTGGCGCGGGCTGGCTGCGCAACCGCGGCTATAACCGCCGCTTCGTTGCCGTGGCGGGCGATCTGCCGGTCGGCCGGGTGTTGCTCGACGGCTTTCGCAAAGAGCCGTGGTTAGGCTTTGAAGTGGTCGGTATTTATCACGACGCGAAGCCCGGCGGCGTGCCGTCCGACTGGGCGGGAAACTACGAACAGCTTATCGACGACGCGAAGGCCGGCAAAATTCATAACGTCTATATCGCCATGCAGATGAAGGATGAATCCCGCATCAAGAAGCTGATGCGCGAGCTTGCCGATACCACCTGCTCGGTGATCCTCATCCCGGACGTCTTCACCTTCAACATTCTTCACTCCCGTATTGAAGAGGTCAACGGGGTGCCGGTTGTTCCGCTGTACGACACGCCGCTGTCGGGCATTAATCGCGTGCTGAAGCGCGTGGAGGACATCGTGCTTTCGTCGCTGATCCTGCTGCTGATCTCCCCGGTGCTGTGCTGCATTGCGCTGGCGGTGAAGCTCAGCTCGCCGGGGCCGATCATCTTCCGTCAGACCCGCTACGGCATGGACGGTAAGCCGATCATGGTGTGGAAATTCCGCTCCATGAAGGTGATGGAGAACGACAAGGTGGTGACCCAGGCGACGCAAAACGATCCGCGCGTCACCCGCGTGGGCAACTTCCTGCGCCGCACCTCGCTGGACGAGCTGCCGCAGTTCATTAACGTGTTCACCGGGGGGATGTCCATCGTCGGGCCGCGTCCTCACGCTGTTGCCCACAACGAGCAGTACCGCACCCTGATTGAAGGCTACATGCTGCGCCATAAGGTGAAGCCTGGCATCACCGGCTGGGCGCAGATTAACGGCTGGCGCGGCGAGACCGACACGCTGGAAAAAATGGAAAAACGCATCGAGTTCGACCTGGAGTACATCCGCGAGTGGAGCCTCTGGTTCGATATCAAGATTGTTTTTCTGACCATTTTCAAAGGCTTCGTGAACAAAGCGGCGTACTAAGATGAGCTTACGTGAAAAAACCATCAGCGGCGCGAAATGGTCAGCCATGGCCACCATCGTCATCATCGGCCTCGGGCTGGTGCAGATGACGGTGCTGGCGCGCATTATCGATAACCACCAGTTCGGCCTGCTGACGGTCTCGCTGGTGATTATCGCGCTGGCCGATACGCTGTCTGACTTCGGTATCGCCAACTCGATTATCCAGCGCAAAGAGATTAGCCACCTGGAGCTGACCACGCTCTACTGGCTGAACGTCGGGCTGGGTATTTTCGTCTTTGTGCTGGTGTTCCTGCTGAGCGACGTGATTGCCGGCGTGCTGCACAACCCGGATCTGGCCCCGCTGATGCGCACGCTGTCGTTTGCTTTTGTGGTGATCCCGCACGGGCAGCAGTTTCGCGCGCTGATGCAAAAAGAGCTGGAGTTCAACAAAATCGGCATGATTGAGACCAGCGCCGTGCTGGCGGGCTTTACCTTCACCGTGGTGAGCGCCCATTTCTGGCCGCTGGCGATGACCGCCATTCTCGGCTACCTCGTTAACTCTGCCGTGCGCACGCTGCTGTTTGGCTTCTTTGGCCGCAAGATTTACCGCCCGGGGCTGCACTTCTCGCTGGCGTCCGTCTCCTCCAACCTGCGTTTCGGCGCGTGGCTGACGGCAGACAGCATTATTAACTATGTGAATACCAACCTCTCCACGCTGGTGCTGGCGCGCATTCTGGGCGCGAGCGTCGCGGGCGGCTATAACCTGGCGTATAACGTCGCGGTCGTGCCGCCGATGAAGCTCAACCCGATCATTACCCGCGTGCTGTTCCCGGCGTTTGCCAAGATTCAGGACGATACCGAGAAGCTGCGCGTCAACTTCTACAAGCTGCTGTCCGTGGTGGGCATTATCAACTTCCCGGTGCTGCTGGGGCTGATGGTGGTGTCCAGCAACTTCGTGCCGCTGGTGTTTGGCGAGAAGTGGAACAGCATCATCCCGATCCTCCAGCTGCTGTGCGTGGTGGGGCTGCTGCGCTCCGTGGGAAACCCGATTGGCTCCCTGCTGATGGCGAAGGCGCGCGTGGATATCAGCTTCAAGTTCAACGTGTTTAAAACCTTCCTGTTTATTCCGGCGATTATCGTGGGCGGACACGTGGCGGGCGCCATTGGCGTGACGCTCGGGTTCCTGCTGGTGCAGATCGTCAATACCGTGCTGAGCTACTTCGTGATGATCAAACCGGTGCTGGGCTCCAGCTACCGTCAGTACATCCTCAGCCTGTGGCTGCCGCTCTACCTCTCGCTGCCAACCCTTGCCGTCAGTTACGGCCTGGGCGTGGTGCTCAGCGGCCATCTGCCGCTGGCGGCGCTGCTTGCGGTGCAGGTCGCGGCAGGCGCGCTGGCCTTCGGCGTGATGATTGTGCTGTCACGCAACGCGCTGGTGGTTGAGATGAAGCGCCAGTTTTGCCGTAACGAAAAAATGAAAACGCTGCTTCGCGCAGGCTAGATATTTAAGAGGCCATTATGAAATTACTTATTCTTGGCAACCATACCTGCGGCAACCGTGGCGACAGCGCCATCCTGCGCGGTTTACTGGATGCAATTAACACCCTTAAGCCTGAGACCGAAGTGGACGTAATGAGCCGTTATCCGGTCAGCTCGTCCTGGTTACTGAACCGTCCGGTAATGGGCGACCCGCTCTACGGCCAGATGAAACAGCATAACAACGCCGCGGGCGTGATGGGGCGCGTGAAGAAGGTGCTGCGTCGCCGCTACCAGCATCAGGTGCTGCTCTCCCGCGTGACCGATACCGGCAGGTTGCGCAACATCGCCATCGCGCAGGGCTTTACCGATTTCGTGCGCCTGCTGTCCGGCTATGATGCCATTATTCAGGTCGGCGGCTCGTTCTTTGTCGATCTCTACGGCGTGCCGCAGTTTGAGCATGCGCTCTGCACCTTTATGGCGAAAAAGCCGCTGTTTATGATCGGCCACAGCGTCGGGCCGTTCCAGGATCCGCAGTTTAACCAGCTGGCAAACTATGTATTCGGCCACTGCGACGCGCTGATCCTGCGCGAATCGGTCAGCCTCGACATGATGAAGCGCAGCGAGATCGACACGTCAAAAGTGGAGCACGGCGTGGATACCGCCTGGCTGGTGGATCATCAGGTCGACAGCTTCCAGCCGAGCTACGCGGTCCGGCACTGGCTGGACGTGGCGGCGAAACAGAAAACCGTCGCGATTACCCTGCGCGAACTCGCCCCGTTCGATAAACGTCTCGGCACCACCCAGGCGGCGTACGAGAAAGCGTTTGCCGACGTGGTAAACCGCGTGCTCGACAGCGGCTACCAGGTGCTGGCGCTCTCCACCTGCACCGGTATCGACAGCTATAACAAGGATGACCGCATGGTGGCGCTGAACCTGCGCAACCTGGTGAACGATCCGTCCCGCTACCACGTGGTGATGGACGAACTGAACGATCTGGAGATGGGCAAGCTGCTCTCCGCCTGCGACCTGACCGTGGGCACGCGTCTGCACTCGGCGATTATCTCGATGAACTTCGGCACGCCGGCGATTGCCATTAACTACGAACACAAGTCAGCGGGCATTATGCAGCAGCTCGGCATGCCGGAAATGGCCGTTGATATTCGTCATCTGCTGGACGGTTCGCTTGGTGCGATGGTGGGCGACACGCTGGGCCAGCTGCCTGCAATCAACGAACGTCTGGCGGTGGCGGTGAAAGCCGAACGCGAAAAAGGCATTGGGATGGTGAAATCCGTACTCGATCGCGTCCGGGAGGGGAAATGAAGGTTGGTTTCTTCTTGCTGAAATTCCCGCTGTCGTCTGAGACCTTTGTGCTGAACCAAATCACCGCGTTTATCGATATGGGATATGACGTGGAGATTATCGCCCTGCAAAAGGGCGATACGCAGAACACCCATGCGGCGTATACCCAGTATGGGCTGGAGGCGAAAACCCGCTGGCTGCAGGATGAGCCGGGCGGGCGGATGAACAAACTGCGCTATCGCGCCAGCCAGACGCTGCGCGGGCTGCATCGCGCGTCGACGTGGCGGGCGCTGAACATGACGCGCTATGGGGCGGAGGCGCGTAACCTGATCCTCTCCGCCATCTGCGGGCAAACGGCGCGGCCGTACCGTGCGGATGTGTTTATCGCCCACTTCGGCCCGGCGGGCGTCACCGCCGCGAAGCTGCGCGAGCTTGGGGTGATTGAGGGCAAAATTGCGACCATTTTCCACGGTATCGACATCTCCAGCCGCGAGGTGCTGAACCACTATACCCCGGAGTATCAGCAGCTGTTTCGCCGCGGCGACATGATGCTGCCGATAAGCGACCTGTGGGCCGGACGCCTGAAAACCATGGGGTGCCCGAGCGAGAAAATTACCGTCTCGCGCATGGGCGTGGACATGGAGCGCTTCACCCAGCGCCCGGTCAAGGTGCCGGGCAAGCCGCTGCAGATTATCTCCGTGGCCCGCCTCACCGAAAAGAAAGGGCTGCACGTGGCCATCGAGGCCTGTCGCCAGCTGAAGGCTCGCGGCGTCGATTTCCACTACCGCATCCTGGGGATCGGGCCGTGGGAGCGTCGCCTGCGCACGCTGATAGAGCAGTACCAGCTGGAAGACGTGGTCGAGATGCCCGGCTTCAAGCCGAGCCACGAGGTGAAGGCCATGCTCGACGAGGCGGATGTGTTCCTGCTCCCCTCCGTGACGGGCGCCGATGGCGATATGGAAGGCATTCCCGTAGCGCTGATGGAGGCGATGGCGGTCGGTATTCCGGTTGTTTCGACGTTACACAGCGGCATCCCGGAGCTGATCACCTCTGAGCATTCCGGCTGGCTGGTGCCTGAAAACAATGCGCTGGCGCTGGCGGACCGCCTGGCGGCGTTCAGTGATATCGATAGCCAGACGCTGGTGCCCGTGCTGCAAAATGCGCGGCAAAAAGTTGAAGCAGAATTTAACCAGCAGGTAATTAATCGCCAGTTAGCGAGCCTGCTGCAAACGCTGTAACGCTGAGGTTGTATGCTGAAAAAGATTACCCGACGCCGATTTGTCTCTTCTTTATCCGTCCTGGCTGCCATGCCGCTGCTGTCGCCCCGCGCCGCGCGGGCGGCCACCGGAAAGACGGTTTCTGTCGATCGCTATAACCATAACGACTGGATCGCCGCCTTTAAGCAGGCCTTTAGCGAAGGCGATACCGTGGTGGTTCCTGCCGGGTTAACCTGTGAAAACATCAACACCGGCATTTTTATCCCTGATGGCAAAACGCTGCTCGTCCGCGGCGCGCTTAAGGGCAACGGGCGCGGGCGCTTTGTGCTCCAGGAAGGCTGTAAGGTGATCGGCGAGGGGGAAGGGCGCACGCACAACATCACGCTGGACGTCCGTGGCTCCGACTGTGCCATCAAAGGGCTGGCGATGAGCGGCTTCGGCCCCGTCACCCAGATTTACATCGGCGGTAAAAAGCGGCGAGTGATGCGCAACCTGCTCATCGATAACATCACCGTGACGCAGGCCAACTACGCTATCCTGCGTCAGGGGTTCCACAATCAGGTGGACGGCGCGCGCATCACCAACAGTAAATTCAGCCATTTACAGGGCGATGCGATAGAGTGGAACGTGGCGATCAACGATCGCAATATCCTGATCTCGGACCACGTGATCGATAATATCAACTGCACGAACGGCAAGATCAACTGGGGCATTGGCATCGGGCTTGCCGGCAGTACCTATGACAATGATTACCCGGAAAAGCAGACCGTAAAAAACTTCGTGGTGGCAAATATCACGGGCAGCAACTGTAGACAGCTGGTGCATGTCGAAAACGGTAAGCACTTTGTTATTCGTAATATTAAGGCCAGCAATATTACTCCCGACTTCAGCAAAAAGGCGGGAATTGATAACGCGACGGTAGCTATTTATGGCTGTGATAATTTCGTTATTGATAATGTCGATATGGTCAACAGCGCTGGCATGCTAATTGGTTATGGCGTAATCAAGGGGGATTATCTGTCGATCCCGCAGAACTTCAAACTCAACGATATCCGGCTGGATAACCGAAAGCTGGCGTATAAGCTGCGCGGAATACAGATTTCATCCGGCAATGCCACGTCGTTTGTTGCCATCACCAACGTTGAGATGCAGCGCGCAACGCTTGAGCTGCATAACAAGCCCCAGCACCTTTTCTTGCGCAATATCAACGTGATGCAGGAGTCAACGACGGGGCCAGCCCTGAAGATGAACTTCGACCTGCGCAAAGACGTGCGCGGGAAGTTTATGGCTAAAAACGAGACGCTGTTGTCGCTCGCGAACATAAAAGCGGTGAATGAAAAAGGGCAGAGTTCGGTGGATATCGATCGGGTGGATCAACACATTGTGAATACGGAACGGCTGAATTTTGCGCTACCGCACCGCTAACCGGCGCGCTATTTTGCGACTTTTCCTGGCACAGAATCGCGATCTATTCAGATTACAACTACTGTAATTTGTGGTGGGGTAGCTTAGGATTACTTCATATTTACGGCAAATCATGCTGGCGAAAACAGGTTTAAAAGCTATAATTCGTCAACCATTTTAAGGTGGAAGATATAATGATTAATTTGAAAGCAGTCATTCCGGTAGCAGGTCTGGGCATGCACATGTTGCCAGCCACAAAGGCCATTCCTAAAGAGATGCTGCCGATCGTTGACAAGCCGATGATTCAGTACATCGTCGACGAGATTGTTGCTGCAGGGATCAAAGAAATCGTTCTGGTGACGCACTCATCCAAGAATGCGGTAGAGAACCACTTCGACACCTCTTACGAACTCGAAGCGCTGCTTGAGCAGCGCGTTAAGCGCCAGCTGCTGGCAGAAGTGCAGTCTATCTGTCCTCCTGGCGTAACCATCATGAACGTGCGCCAGGCGCAGCCGCTGGGCCTGGGCCACTCCATCCTGTGTGCTCGCCCTGTTGTTGGCGACAACCCGTTTATCGTTGTACTGCCAGATATCATCATTGATACCGCTTCTGCTGACCCGCTGCGCTATAACCTGGCGGCGATGGTGGCGCGTTTCAACGAAACGGGCCGCAGCCAGGTGCTGGCTAAGCGCATGAAAGGCGATCTGTCCGAATACTCAGTTATCCAGACCAAAGAAGCGCTGGAGACGGAAGGGCAGGTAAGCCGTATCGTTGAATTTATCGAAAAACCGGATCAGCCACAGACGCTGGACTCAGACCTGATGGCGGTTGGCCGGTATGTGCTGAATGCGGATATCTGGGCCGAGCTGGAGAAAACCGCGCCGGGCGCCTGGGACCGTATCCAGCTGACCGATGCGATTGCCGAGCTGGCGAAAAAGCAGTCCGTTGATGCGATGCTGATGACCGGCGACAGCTACGACTGTGGGAAGAAAATGGGGTATATGCAGGCGTTTGTGAACTACGGCCTGCGTAACCTGAAGGAAGGGGCGAAGTTCAGAAGCCGCATTGAGAAGCTGCTGGCTAACGACTGATAGCTCATCACAGGCATAATCGGTTTACGAGCGACAGCCATCATTTTGTTATGTGGTTACATAACTAAAATGATGGCTGTCGCTTTTTTGTTATTAATTCCTATGATAACAGAGAGTTATCTGCTTTAAATCTGGACTGATTTGTAACGATTTGTGCTTGTTTCTGATGCGATTTAGGACGACAATTAACGCCAGTTTTTGCAGTTGTCCAGCGCCAGTAAGAGTTCGGTGTCGGACTTCAACAAATGGAACATTTAACCCTCGTTCAGTGCACTGGTAGCTGTTAAGCCAGGGGCGGTAGCGTGGCTCCAATGCTGTTTATGGTGACAAAACCTTCATGAACTTTATTATATATTTGGTACTTTCCCTTGTGAGTAAGGTTTTTGCATCTGCAAGAGAGTTTGGCATTGGTTATTTTTGGGGCGCTGGAGCTCTGGTCGATGCATTTATCATTGCAATGATGTTACCAATGTTCTTTATTGATATTTCAAATGTGCTATTTAATTCAACATATATTAATGTTTTCATAAAGCACAATGCGAAAGGTAGAAAGGATTTATTCAAAGATGTGATGTTTTTTTTAGCAGGATATATTGTCTTGTCTGTTTTAGTTATTTTTGCCTTTTTAAAAGTTTATGTTCATTATGCGGACATTCCCCTAGTAACAAAAAATATTATCAAAGATATAACATATTATATCCTAATTTATTATTCTTTGATGGTATGCTGCGAACTATATAAAGCACATATGGTCGCTAGCGAAAAGCAAAGGTTAATGCCCTTGCCAATGATTTTTGCTAATTTTATATTTATTATCTCAATGTATTTTGTTGCAGGTGAAAAAAATAACCTTGCGCTTGTTTTGTGTTTTGTATTGTCTGCGGCGATTCAATATCTTTTATATGTCGGACTTGTGTTTTTTTGCGTAAAAGACATTAATAAGAAAGGGGCAGATAAACAAAGCGCAATACTCTTAACGCGTAAAGAAAGTAGGGGGCTTTTTTTAAAAAATATAATCCCTGTTGCATTTAATTCAGTCTTGACGCAATCATCAAAAATAACAGATAAGTTAATTGCTTCAGGTTTGCTTATTGGAAGCCTGTCTTCATTATATTTCGCCCAGCAATTCTATGCACTTTACATAAATATAATTATTGTAAGTGTTTTGACTTTTGCTTACCCTAAAATATGTAGCAAAAGTAGTGAAAATAGTGAAATGGCAAATTATGTCAATGATGTAATTATACTCTTAATAGCCTTGTTAACGTTGCCATTAGTAATAGGATGGTATTATTCGAATTCAATATTCACACTTTTATTAAATAATACTAGCCCTGATAAAATAGCACTAGCATCAGAAATGTTCAACTGGCTAAGTATAGCCGTGTATTTCGAAGCAGTTAGTGCAACAATTAAAAGAGCATTTTGGGCAATGGATAGAATGAAAGTAACTGTTTACAATAGTGCATTTTCAATATTGCTAAATATTTTTTTGAGTGTTTTTTTGTCAAAATTCATCGGTGTTTCTGGGTTGGTTATCTCATATTGCATATCGAATTTCGCGGCATCTGTTTTGTTAGCTAAACTATATTACAAAGATTATGGTGTGAGTCTGGACGTAAAAAAAATCAAAGTGTTAATTATCATTTTTTTAACTGCTCTTTTACTATTCTTCATTCTAAATTGTTTCGCAATAAATATTAATCAACCAGAAGGCTTTATAATTCCTATCATTATTACTTTAATTGGATTTGGGTTCTATTTGGCTATTATTATCAAAAACAAACTCCTTAAGGTGCTTACAGCATGAAAAATATCTGCTTTGTAAATAGCTATGCTTGCTTGGGAGGTGCTGAAAAAAGCTTACAATCTCTAATTGTTGGCTTTCGAAATAAAGGATATCATATAACAGCAGTAGTCGGGGAAGATGGTCCATTATGCGAGTGGTTATATAAGGAAAAAATTGAGCATTGCATTATCCCTCAGCCATCTTTAAAGTCAGGTATAGGTAAATATCTTTCCCCTGTTAATCTGCTCAAATTCTTGCTCTCGGTACGTAATTTCTTAAAAAAGAATAATGTTGACATTGTTCATGTAAATACCTTTCGTTCGCGATTATATTGTTCTTATTTAAAGAAAATTTATAAATGTAAGTTAATAGCACATGTTAGAGATATAGAACCCTCCTCATTTAATGAGTTTTTAATCAGTAAATATGACTATACAATAGCAATATCTAAGGCGGTAGAGGAGTGTTTGTTAAAAGATATCAAACATTCACCTGAAATTGTTCGAAAAATAAAAGTTATATATAATGGTGTCGAAGAAACGGAATTAACATTAGCTCAAAAGGCAAGCAATAATATTGTCCAGATAGCAATGTTTTCTCGTTATGATGAATGGAAATGTCAGCACGTTTTAATCGAAGCTATAAAGTTAATACGCGAAAACAATGAGTATTTACTTGAAAATGTTGTTTTCAAACTTTACGGTGCCCCAATAAGAAAAGCAGAGGTTGACTATTATGCTAAGATTGTAAGCTTGGTAGAAAAATATGGTCTGAAAAATCATGTGATATTTATGGGTTTTTGCAGTGAACCATTGCAACAAATGCGGCAGATGGATTTAATTGTTTGTCCTTCGGATAACGAACCTTTTGGTCGAGTTGTTATAGAAGCAATGTCATTAAAAAAGGTGGTATTTGCATCAGGCAATGGAGGTATAATAGAAATTTTAGGTCAGAATTTTGGTGAGTTAACTTTTAGGCCAAGAGATCCCGATTCTTTGTCACGATTATTAATAAATTACGTAGAAAATAAAAAACAGTTTGATGGCGAATATAAAGATAAGTTATATGAAGAATATAAAAGTAGATTCTCTATAGAACAACTTATCAATAATATTGAAAAATTATACAGGGAAGAGTAATAGATGTTTTTTTTATTGCCTGCCTTTTTTGAGAATTTGACGTTTCCTACATCAAGAACAATATCAGATTTATTGTTTATACTCATTGCTATTATCTTGTTACTTTTTTATAAGAAAATTACCATTGAAAAAATTGGTATTTGCTACATTCTTTTCACAGCCCTTATAGTTCTGATAAATGCTGCGAATGGCTTTGCTAATGTTAGCAATCAGATTAATACGGATTTTTATGAAAAGTTAAACTGGTTGGTAACAGACCGGGGAATAAGTGAGTTTGTTCCATTAGGTGATTATTACCGCAGTACGCTAATATATCTTCGCTATCTCTTAATACCGATTTACTTCGCTGTAGGCTATCGCATCGCCTTGGTCCAAGGAAGGTATCAAGCACTTAATAGTTTATGGATACTGTTAACGTTCGCGCTAACTCTCAACCTCGTTTATGGCCTTTTCAAAGACAATCAACGGATATCTGGTTTTTTTGAAAATACAGCCACATTAGCATCTTTAAGTATATTATGCATATTTTTAGCAACGAAACTTAATTCATATTTAAAAATCACTTATACATTATTGATAAGCGGTATTACACTATTATTATCACAGACAGCAAGTGCCTATCTTGGATTGGCGGCTATTATAATATTACCCTTACTTAAAGTTAAAAAACCGCATATCAAGAGTATATTAATCACTGTTACCATTAGTATAATAATTTCAACGATTGGACTTATTCCTTCTATAATTGAGTTTATCGGTAAATATCTTTATACCGGGAGCTTAATCAATAGATTTACCACTTGGGGTACAATAATTAGTTATTATGATAGTTATAAGGTAATTATGTTCGGCTTAGGTTCGTTCCCGGTTTTCGCTGATAATTTATTTGTTTGGTTAATATCGGGATTTGGTTTAAGTGCTATTATTATGTACGTCTATCTGATGAAATTAGGAAACTATAATAATGATTGTGCTATTTTTATATCAATGATTGTTTGGCAGGGATTGCTTTTCCCTGGATTTATAATGCCCTATATGATAATAACAACATTTATGATTTTGGGGATCTTAAGTGTTGATAAAGAAAGAGGTATATTTTGTTCGAATACATCAAAAAGGATTTAAAGAGATATGATGATAACCTCATCTCAGCTATTCCAAAAGCATTAAGCAAATTAGGGTTTCTTGCATTAATTAATTACAGGATTGGTCGATTTTTAAGAAGCAAAGTCAAAGTCCCAATATTAAAACAATTAATATGGCTGCTGACCGGGTTATCAAGATTAGTTGTAAATATTTTAACTGGCATTGATTTACCTTATTCTTCAAAAATAGACGGAGGTATGAAAATCTGTCATTTCGGTACAATATTCATATCCTCCAAAACAATAATAGGAGAAAACTGTACAATTCATCAAGGAGTAACTATTGGCAAAGGTGGACATAATACTGAATCTGCAGAACCAATACTTGGGAATGATGTTTTTATAGGTGTTAACGCAACGATTATTGGTCCTATCATAATTGGGTCTCGTGTGAGAATTGGCAGTAATGTTTGTTGTTTTAAAGATATTCCTGACGATGCTACTGTTGTTACTACTGGGATAAGAGTTATTAAAAATGAAAGTAATGCTTCTTCATAATGAAATTAAAACCTTTCGTGTTCCGCTTTTCCAAGCTTTATCTCTCAAATATAATATTGATTTTTATTGCTTAAGAAAAAATCATTCAACAGTTGATTCCGTATCTAATGTACATTATGGACGTTATTTTCGGATTCCCAAGATGCAAGATCTTGAAATTCCTATGGGTTTATGGAAGCACCTTAAAGAAAAAAATCCTGACGTAATAATTTCTACTGATCTGGGCTATGCAATAACGTACATTGGTTTCGCGTTTGCCAAAATGTATAATAAAAAATTTGTTCTTTGGAATGAGCAATGGTGTGATATAGAGCATCCAAGAAGAAAGATTACTAAACCACTTGAAAAGTATATTTGCAAAAAATCAGATATTATATTAGCTTTTGGTGAGAAACATGGACAATATGCGGTTAACCTCGGTGCCGATCCTGAAAAAATTGTAAATGTTCCCAATGCAGTGCCGGATATCGAGCCTACTCCATTAACTGACATGGATATCCCTTGGCTGTATGATTCCTCATTGTTCAAGATCGTTTGCCCTGCTAGATTAGTCAAGTTCAAAGGCCATATCACTGTTTTGGATGCAATTACAAAAATAATACAAACACACAGTAATATTCGTGTTATTTTTGCTGGTTCGGGACCTGAATTAAAGACGCTCAATGAACTTGTTTGTCTACGAAATTTGAGTCAATATGTCTATATCACTAACAAAACTTATAATTCAAAAGAGCGCGATACTCTGTTCACATATTCAGATCTTATTATTCTAGCTTCTTTAAAATCTCGAGGTGTTGAAGCTTGGGGGTTAGTTATTAATGAAGCTGCTATGTTTGGAAAAAAAATAATCGTAAGCGATGCTACTGGAACTGCAAACGAATTGGTACTTGATAAAATAACAGGGCGTATTTTTAAAAGTGGAAATTCCGACAGTCTGGCTGAATGCATCAGTTCAGCATATGAAAAGACGTTAATTTGGAACAATTATAGTTTATCCATCAAACAAAGGGTCCATGATAAATACTCTATGGATTTACTCATCAAGCAGTTTAAACAAACTTTAGACAGGCTAATGTAATTATATGAAAGTATTATTGGTTTCTATTAATTCTATTTACGAACAAACCGGAGGTGGGATTTACTTACGTACACTTAAGTCGTTATATGAAATGAGTGGAACAAAAGTAGACATCTTTTCTAAAAATAGCCCCGATTACAAAGTAAAAAAAAATATTTTTACCGACTTAATTGGTCGAATACTATTTTGTCCTTCTTATATTGGCGCCTATGTTTTTAACATTTTAATTTTTTCAAAAAAATATGACATCATCGCTTTTCATAGCACGAGACTAGGTTTTTTAGCCAAAATCATTAAATTTATTTTGAAAAATAAAAAAATTATCTGCCATTCGGATAATGTAGAGAGCTTGTTAATTCGAGAGGTCAATGTAAACACCGGGATTCTAAAAAAAATATTAATCATAATTGATACCTTCCTTATCCCTTTTTCTGAATCTTCTTCAGTTCGAAACTGTGAGATGATATCGTTTATAACAGAAGAAGATAAAGATGCTACAGAAAAAAAATTGAAGATTAACCTCCAAAAAAAATCTTTCATTGTTCCAGTTTTATTAGATTCCTCACCGTGCCCAAATGATAATAGCGAAGGATATCTATTTTTTAGCGGTAGTTTTGATTTTTATCCAAATCAACATGCATTGTCTCGCATAGTTACTCTTGCAAATAACAATAAAAATCTAAAATTTTGTGTTTCAGGAAGAGGACTTGATAATTTTATTAAGGAAGCAAACTTAACGCTCCCAGAAAATTTAAGCATTTACAGTGATGTTTCATCGTCAAAAATGTCAGAATTATATCGAAAAGCAATGTTATATCTCTGCCCTGTAAAATATGGCAGCGGAATGAAAACAAAAATAGCAGAGGCGTTAAGTTATAATTTATTTGTCATTACTGATGAAGATAGTGCATACGGTTATAAATATGCTATCGATAACCGTGTGGTTTTTTCAGTTAATTCGAATCTATTTGATGATGTTAATAGTAAAATATTGCAAGAAATGGTTGAGAAAGTAGAACAGATAAAAAAAAATGCTAATAATAAACCGTATCAAGTTTTTAACGAATATTACAGCCTTAAAGCAGGCATTGAGTCTTTTCGACGGAATATTTTATGAAAAAATTATTGGTTCTTTCTCCTCGTTTCCCTTTTCCAGTAATCGGAGGTGATAGGCTTCGTATTTACAAAATATGCGAACAACTTTCTAAAAAATTCGAATTAACATTACTTTCTCTGTGCGAGTCGGAAGAGGAAATGAGTTTACCAGTTTCCGATAGTGTTTTTTCCAGAATAGAACGAGTTTATCTTTCTCCGCTTAAATCAAAACTTAATGTTATTAAAGCACTTCCGAGCAGCAAACCTCTTCAGATTGCATATTATAGTTCTGCTAAATTTGAACTAAAAATAAAGGAACTTATACCTTTTCATGATGCAGTTTTTGCTCATCTTATACGAACTGGCGAGTATATTAAGGATAAAAATATTAGAACTATCCTTGAAATGACAGACGCTATTTCTCTAAACTATAAGAGGGTAGCAGAATTAAATGAAACCAAAAATTTACGAACATTTATTTATCGATTAGAACAAAAAAGGCTTGAGAGATACGAAAAGCAAATTGCTTCAAAATTCGACCTGGTTTCATTCATTTCTAATGTTGATAGACAATATTTATATCCAAATTCATCTCCAACAATAAAGGTCTATCCAAACGGTGTTGATACGAAATCATTAATGTTTAAAAATAGAACCCTTCATTGTGATAATCCAATAATAATTGTCTTTATAGGTAACATGCACTCATTACAAAATATGGATGCAGCGAGATGGTTTGCTAAAAAAATACTGCCACATTTGTCGTTAAATAATAGGAAAGTAATTTTTAATGTGATCGGTAAAATAAGAGACTCTGACAAAGAATATTTGAATAATATTCCTAATGTCAATGCTATTGGCTCTGTTAATGATATTAATGAGGCGTGTGAAAATGGTCATATTGGAGTTTGTCCGATGCGTCTAGGCGCAGGTGTACAAAATAAGATCTTAGAATATATGGCCTTAGGTTTACCGTGTATTACTTCAACGGTTGGTTTTGAGGGGATTGGCGCTACAAAAAATAATGAATTGATAGTAGCTGATTCTCTTTCCCAGTATCGGGATGCTATATCCAAGCTTGTTAATAATCAAAGTTTTTACAAAGACATAGCGAACAATGCACGCACTTTTGTTGAAACAAAATTTTCATGGGAGTCAATGATTACTCCACTTGTTAATGATATTGAAAAATTATTGGATTAATAAATGATACTACCAGTTATTATGGCTGGAGGAGTCGGCACTAGACTCTGGCCACTTTCAAGAAAATATTTTCCTAAGCAATTTCATAATCTAGTATCATCTGAATCATTATTGATTGACACACTTAAACGTTTAGAAAAGATCAAACATGTCCCAGCTTTGATAGTCAGTAATGAAGACCATAGATTCCTTGTTGCAGAACAAGTAAAAAACTCAACATCTAAGGTTAGTGGTATTTTACTTGAGCCTGAGGGGAAGAACACTTGTCCTGCCGTTGCCTTGGCTGCTTTCCATGCATTAAAAGAAGGCATGGATCCGCTATTATTAGTTCTTGCAGCCGATCACGCTATTGAGGAAAATGACAAATTCATACGGGCAATTAATATTGCTCAAGAATCTGCATCCAAAGGGTTCTTGGTAACTTTTGGTATTGTACCTGATCGACCTGAGACAGGTTATGGCTATATTAGAAAAGGTAATGATATAGGTTCTGATGTTTACGTAGTAAATTCTTTTAAAGAAAAACCTGATCTTGATACTGCTTTATCATATGTTTCATCTGGCGAATATTTGTGGAATAGCGGAATGTTTATGTTTAGAGCATCTGCTTTTCTTGAACAACTAAAACAATATGCTCCGGATATATATGAATGTTGTGAATTGTCTGTCAAAAATTCTCTTCGTGACTTAGATTTTATCAGAGTTGATCATCAGATTTTTAAAAATTGCATATCTGAATCTGTTGATTATGCCATCATGGAAAAAACTGACAAAGCAGTTGTGGTGCCATTACAAGCCAAATGGAATGATGTTGGTTCATGGGCTGCATTATGGGAATTATCAAACAAGGATTCTTCTGGGAACTACATTAGTGGAGATGTTATTACCAACAATTGTACCGGAAACTACATACGGTCTGATTCTTCATTGGTCGCCACTGTCGGTGTAAATGATCATATTATTGTAAATACAAAAGATGCTCTTTTAATTGCCCATAAAAATCATGTGCAAGATATTAAAGCTATAACTTCAATACTGCAACAGAAAAATAGACCTGAACTTTCATATTTTAAAAATGAATTTAGATCATGGGGAGAGATTGAGCGAATTGATACCAATAATAACTATTTGGTCAACCGAATAACAATAAAGCCAGGTTCAAAAATATCAAATCAATTGCATTATCATAGAAATGAACATTGGATTGTCGTATCAGGAACAGCCAAAATAAAGATTGATAATGATTATTTTTATCTTACTGAGAATGAATCGACTTTTATCAAGGTTGGGCAACAACATTCTATAATGAATCCGGGAACTTTACCCTTAATAATCATTGAAGTACAGGTCGGGAATTTAATATCCGAAGAAGATATTCTAAGAATGGATGATAAATAAATGGAACAACACCTAATGCTATCATGTAAAAAAATCATTGCAAATAGTAATATTGTTTTTGGAACAAGCGGCGCGCGTGGTTTGGTAACTGATTTTAACCATAATGTCTGCTCTGCTTTCGTACATGCCTTCCTAAGTGATTTGAGAAATAATTATTACTTTAATACCGTTGCATTAGCTATTGATAATCGGCCTAGCAGTTATGAAATTGCTCAGTCATGTGCAGATGCGATTGTAAAGCAGGGATTCAATGTTGAGTTTCATGGTGTGATTCCCACACCTGCCTTAGCCTATTATTCAATGCAAAAAAAAATCCCCTGCGTTATGGTAACCGGTAGCCACATTCCTTTTGATCGCAATGGACTTAAATTTTATAGGCCAGATGGTGAAATATCCAAAGCCGATGAACAAGCTATTATAAATAGTGATTATCATTTTTCGTCGTGTGTAAACCTTCCTGAACTATTTGCCATACCAGATGCTGCAAATGCTTATATTGCACGTTATGCTGATCTGTTCGATAAAAATGTCCTCAAAGGTAAAAAAAATTGGTGTCTATGAACATTCTAGTGCAGGGCGTGATTTATATTCGAAATTGTTTAATATTTTAGGGGCTGAAGTTGTATCACTTGGCCGTAGTAATGACTTTATTCCAATTGATACAGAAGCGGTAGGCGACGAGGATAGAGTTCTTGCGCTGAAATGGTCCGAAGAACATCAATTAGATGCCATTTTTTCAACCGACGGAGATGGTGATCGTCCGCTGGTGGCCGATGAGAAAGGTACTTGGTTGCGTGGAGATATTTTAGGACTATTGACATCTATTCAATTGAATATAGATGCCCTTTCTATTCCTGTAAGTTGTAATACCGCAGTTGAGTTAACTCATCGGTTTAAGAATGTTGAACGAACTAAAATTGGTTCTCCTTACGTCATTTCAGCATTCGAAGCGTTGACGAAGAAATATGATAATGTTGCTGGTTTTGAAGCGAACGGGGGATATTTACTCGCAACCGATATGATTATTAACGGTCAGGTTTTATCAAAATTACCAACTCGCGACGCGCTTTTACCAGCGTTAATGCTACTCATCGCCTCTGGTAATGGTAATATTTCATCTCTAGTCGAGAATCTCCCTCAACGTTTTACCTGGTCTGACCGAGTTAAGAATTTTGATTCGGAAAAGAGTAAGCAAATCTTAGTTTCCGCTGTTGCATCGCCAGAAAAATTTCTAAATCAACTTGGTTTAGCGCCGCGATATTGCACAAATATCGATCAAACGGATGGTGTTCGTTTTATTCTTGACAACGGCGATATTGTTCACCTTAGACCGTCAGGTAATGCACCAGAGTTGCGTTGTTACACTGAAGCGGCTGATGAGGGACAAGCTAAGGTATATGTAGAAACTATCTTGGATCAAATCACTAAATTTCTCTAATTTTCAGCAGCGGATTTTATTCTTTTCGGCATAATATATCTTACGGCTTTAGATTAGGCAGATCTTTAGTTACATATGCCCTGTACTTAACGGCATCTTGTACTACACAGTAGCGTATTATTTGAGTTAACATCATTCATACATTCAAGCCGTGCATAAGTCGCGGCGACCACACCTGACAGGAGTATGTAATGTCCAAGCAACAGATCGGCGTTGTCGGTATGGCAGTGATGGGGCGCAACCTGGCGCTCAACATCGAAAGCCGTGGTTATACCGTCTCCGTTTTCAACCGCTCCCGTGATAAGACCGAAGAAGTCATCGCTGAGAATCCGGGAAAGAAACTGGTTCCTTTCTATACGGTTAAAGAGTTTGTTGAGTCTCTGGAAACACCTCGTCGTATCCTGTTAATGGTTAAAGCGGGCGCAGGTACCGATGCTGCCATCGACTCCCTGAAGCCATATCTGGATAAAGGCGACATCATCATCGATGGTGGTAACACCTTCTTCCACGACACCATTCGTCGTAATCGTGAACTGTCTGCTGAAGGCTTTAACTTCATTGGCACGGGCGTGTCCGGCGGGGAAGAGGGCGCTTTGAAAGGTCCATCTATCATGCCTGGCGGCCAGAAAGAAGCGTACGAACTGGTCGCGCCAATCCTGACCAAAATCGCAGCCGTGGCTGAAGATGGTGAGCCATGCGTAACCTATATTGGTCCTGACGGTGCTGGCCACTATGTGAAGATGGTTCACAACGGCATCGAATACGGCGATATGCAGCTGATTGCCGAAGCTTACTCCCTGCTGAAAGGCGGCCTGAACCTCTCTAACGAAGAACTGGCTGAGACCTTTACCGAGTGGAACAAAGGCGAGCTGAACAGCTACCTGATTGACATCACCAAAGATATCTTCACTAAGAAAGATGAAGAGGGTAAATACCTGGTCGATGTGATTCTGGATGAAGCGGCGAACAAAGGTACCGGTAAATGGACCAGCCAGAGTTCTCTGGATCTGGGCGAGCCGCTGTCCCTGATCACCGAATCTGTATTCGCGCGTTACATCTCTTCTCTTAAAGAGCAACGCGTTGCGGCATCCAAAGTGCTGTCCGGCCCGCAGGCTAAACCAGCCGGTGAAAAAGCTGAGTTCGTTGAAAAAGTACGTCGTGCACTGTATCTGGGTAAAATCGTCTCTTACGCGCAGGGCTTCTCTCAGCTGCGTGCAGCTTCAGACGAAAACAACTGGGATCTGAACTATGGCGAGATCGCGAAGATCTTCCGTGCTGGCTGCATCATTCGCGCTCAGTTCCTGCAGAAAATCACCGACGCCTATGCTGAAAATGCGGGTATTGCCAACCTTCTGCTGGCGCCTTACTTCAAACAGATTGCTGACGAATACCAGCAGGCGCTGCGTGATGTAGTTGCTTACGCCGTGCAAAACGGTATTCCGGTTCCGACCTTCTCCGCTGCTGTGGCGTACTACGATAGCTACCGTGCTGCCGTTCTGCCTGCGAACCTGATTCAGGCACAGCGTGACTACTTCGGTGCGCATACCTATAAGCGTACGGATAAAGAAGGTGTGTTCCACACCGAATGGCTGGATTGATTTCCTCGTATTGCCATTCCAACAAGCCCGGTAGCGATACCGGGCTTTTTTATCATATTTAATCCCCCTTACTTTTTAACGGAATAGATTGCGTGAAAATTCTTGTTACTGGCGGCGCCGGCTTTATCGGTTCTGCAGTTATCCGACATATCATCAGCAATACTCGGGATAGCGTCGTTAACGTTGATAAATTGACCTATGCCGGTAATCTGGAATCCTTACGTGAGGTAAGCGATAGCGAGCGCTATGACTTTGAGCACGCTGATATATGTGATAAAGAGGCAATGGCCCGTATTTTCGCCACGCACAAACCGGATGCTGTCATGCATTTAGCTGCGGAGAGCCATGTCGATCGATCTATTACCGGACCCGCCGCATTTATTGAAACCAATATAGTGGGGACGTATAACCTGTTAGAAGCTAGCCGTGCCTACTGGTCTGCACTGGATAACGCGGGGAAACTGGCCTTCCGTTTTCATCATATTTCAACCGATGAGGTATATGGAGATTTACCTCACCCTGATGAATATCATGAATCCACGCCATTGCCCCTTTTTACTGAAAAAACGGCATATCATCCAAGCAGCCCCTATTCAGCCTCGAAAGCGTCAAGCGATCACCTGGTTCGTGCGTGGATCCGAACGTACGGACTGCCGGGCATTGTGACAAATTGTTCAAATAACTACGGACCGTATCATTTCCCAGAAAAATTGATCCCGCTTGTCATACTTAACGCTCTGGAAAACAAAGCATTACCTATTTACGGTAAGGGAGACCAGATCCGTGACTGGCTGTACGTTGAAGATCATGCTCGCGCGCTGTATACCGTTTTGAAATCCGGTAAACCCGGTGAAACGTATAATATTGGTGGTCATAACGAGAAAAAGAATATTGAAGTTGTGCACACCATTTGTGATCTTCTGGATGAAATAGTACCGAAGGAAACATCCTATCGGGAACAGATTACTTACGTAGCGGACAGGCCTGGGCATGACAGACGCTATGCGATAGACGCTCACAAAATTAGCGCCGAGTTAGGGTGGACACCTCTTGAAACGTTCGAAAGCGGTATTCGTAAAACCGTTGAGTGGTATCTGAACAACCAGGAATGGGTTTCTAATGTCAAAAGTGGCGCTTATAAATCCTGGATTGAACAGAATTATGGGGAACGTAAGTAAATGACGAACCGTAAAGGTATTATTCTCGCGGGCGGATCGGGTACACGCCTCTACCCCGTAACGATGGCGGTAAGTAAGCAATTGCTGCCGATTTACGACAAACCGATGATCTACTATCCGCTCTCTACGCTAATGCTGGCTGGCATTAGGGATATTCTGATTATTAGCACCCCGCAGGACACTGCCCGTTTCGAGCAACTGCTTGGTGATGGTAGCCAGTGGGGGTTACATATTCAGTACAAAGTGCAGCCGAGTCCGGATGGCCTGGCGCAGGCTTTTATTCTTGGTGAAGAGTTCATTGGTAAGGATAACTGTGCCCTGGTTTTAGGTGATAACATTTTCTACGGGCACGACCTCCCCAGACTGCTTGAAGGCGCGGCTGGCCAGCAGGAGGGAGCGACCGTATTCGCTTATCATGTTAGCGACCCGGAACGCTATGGTGTTGTTGAATTTGATAAGGACGGTACAGCAATCGGCCTTGAGGAGAAGCCTCAGGAACCTAAAAGTAATTATGCAATAACGGGCCTCTATTTTTACGACAATGATGTGATTGAGATGGCGAAAAGTTTAAGCCCGTCCGACCGCGGTGAGCTGGAAATTACCGACATCAACCGCATCTATATGCAGCAGGGACGATTGTCCGTCGCGATGATGAGACGTGGTTACGCCTGGCTGGATACCGGTACGCACCAGAGTATGATCGAGGCGAGCAATTTTATTGCCACTATCGAAGAGCGACAGGGACTCAAGGTTTCTTGCCCTGAAGAGATCGCATTCCGTCGAGGTTTTATCGATGCTGAGCAACTTCTTGTGCTTGCTGAGCCGCTGAAAAAGACCGGATATGGTCAATATCTTTTGAATCTGACCAAGGGATTAGTCTGATTTGACGCAGTAAGCAGTTTTCCTCTGCTTACTGGCGAATCCCCTTTAAGGTCTTATTGTCGCTGAAAAACAGGCGCTTTGCTTAGTGTAGTGATAAGCCGTTTTGATGAGCAAAAACATTTTCTAAAAATTCTGTAACCTTGACAGTGAATGAGTATTAGCGCTAAAAAACTCCCAGATAATCATTGTGGTGGCCGCTTCAAGGCTACCAAAAACTCAAACGTGTAGAAGTCAAATAAATGAAAATAACCATCTCCGGAACAGGCTATGTTGGTCTCTCAAACGGTATCCTGATTGCGCAAAACCATGAAGTGGTTGCGCTGGATATCGTGCAGGCCAAAGTGGACATGCTCAACCAGAAGCAGTCTCCAATTGTCGATAAAGAAATCCAGGAATATCTTGCGAACAAAACGCTGAACTTCCGAGCTACCACGGATAAAGAAGATGCGTATCGTGATGCGGATTACGTCATCATCGCCACACCAACCGACTACGATCCGAAAACCAACTACTTCAACACCTCTACCGTTGAGGCAGTTATTAAAGACGTTGTAGCGATCAATCCTAACGCCGTAATGGTTATCAAATCGACCATTCCGGTAGGCTTCACCAAATCGATTAAAGAAGAGTTGGGTATTGATAATGTCTTCTTCTCGCCGGAGTTTCTCCGCGAGGGCAGGGCGTTATACGATAACCTGCACCCATCCCGAATCGTGATCGGTGAGCGCTCTGAGCGTGCGGAGCGTTTTGCGGCGCTGCTTCAGGAAGGCGCCATCAAGCAAGATATCCCGGTTCTGTTCACCGACTCAACTGAAGCGGAGGCGATTAAGCTTTTCGCTAACACCTATCTGGCAATGCGCGTGGCTTACTTCAACGAGCTGGACAGCTATGCAGAGAGCTTAGGCCTGAACACACGTCAGATTATTGAAGGCGTGTGCCTCGACCCGCGTATTGGTAACCACTACAACAACCCGTCATTCGGTTACGGCGGTTACTGTCTGCCAAAAGACACCAAGCAGCTGCTCGCAAACTATCAGGCGGTGCCAAACAACCTGATTTCCGCAATTGTGGATGCTAACCGTACGCGTAAAGACTTCATCTCGGATTCCATCCTGGCGCGCCAGCCAAAAGTGGTGGGGGTGTATCGACTGATCATGAAGAGCGGTTCGGATAACTTCCGCGCCTCTTCCATTCAGGGGATCATGAAGCGTATTAAGGCAAAAGGCGTGCAGGTCATCATTTATGAACCGGCCATGCAGGAAGACGAGTTCTTCCACTCGCGCGTAATTCGCGATCTGGATGTGTTTAAGAAAGAAGCGGACGTGATTATCTCTAACCGCATGGCAGAAGAGCTGGCTGACGTCAAAGATAAAGTCTATACCCGTGACCTGTTTGGTAGTGACTGAGCGCTAACTGTCGCACATAAAAAACCCGGCCTTTAGCCGGGTTTTCTGTTTTTAAACGTTGTAAAAGTTGCGGTACCAGTCGACGAAGTTTTTCACGCCCTCCTTGACGGAGGTCTGCGGTTTAAACCCAATGACGTCATACAGCGCTCTGGTGTCTGCACTGGTCTCCAGTACGTCACCCGGCTGGATAGGCATCATATTTTTTTCCGCTTCTTTGCCCAGAGCCTCTTCCAGCGCTGTGATGTAGTCCATCAGCTCTACCGGAGAGCTGTTGCCGATGTTGTATACGCGGTATGGAGCAGAACTGGTTGCAGGTGAACCCGCTTCGACCGTCCAGTCGGCATTGGCCTCGGGAATGACGTCCTGCAGGCGAATAATCGCTTCGGCAATATCATCGATGTAGGTGAAGTCGCGTTTCATCTTGCCGTAGTTGTATACGTCGATGCTGCTACCTTCAATCATAGCTTTGGTGAATTTGAACAGCGCCATGTCAGGGCGTCCCCACGGGCCATACACGGTGAAGAAGCGCAGGCCAGTGGTTGGCAGGTTGTACAGATGCGAATAGGTATGCGACATCAGTTCATTAGCTTTTTTAGTGGCCGCATACAGGGATACCGGGTGGTCCACGGAATCGTCAGTGGAAAACGGCATCTTACGGTTAAGGCCGTAAACGGAGCTGGATGATGCATACAGAAGATGCTGAACCTTATTGTGGCGACAGCCTTCCAGCACGTTAAGATGGCCTACAAGGTTGGCATCGGCATAGGCGTGGGGGTTTTCAAGCGAGTAACGGACGCCAGCCTGTGCGGCAAGATGGATGACGCGGTCAAATTTCTCCTCAGCAAACAGCGTTGCCATGCCCTCACGGTCCGCTAAATCCAGCTTGAGGAAAGTGAAACGCTCGGATTTCAGTAAGTCCAGGCGTGCCAGCTTAAGATTGACGTCGTAATAATCATTGAGGTTATCAATGCCAACGACCTCATGCCCCGCATCAAGCAAGCGCTTGCTGACGTGAGAACCGATAAACCCCGCTGCGCCCGTAACCAGAAATTTCATAGCTTCCCTCATTAAAACAGTGTTCTTGTTGATGCCACAAGACATCAAATTCCGGCTATGATAGCGCGTTGTTCTTCACATACATAACCCATCTTTCCGATATAACTCATCGGATTCTTATAGAAAAATCCGTAGCAACAGATACACTAGGTAGACATGTTTCTTTTTGCCCTTTTTTGATCTGTTAGGGATTGTATGACGCAAAACAACAATAGCCTGGTCACTCGCAGCAATGACCCGGAGCAAATTGATTTACTGGATTTAGTACTACAGCTGTGGCGCGGCAAGTGGGTAATTGGAGCGTTTATTGCTGTTTTTATCGTTCTTGCTGGCGTTTATATCACCATTGCAAAAGAAAAGTGGACCTCGTCGGCGATCATCGCCCAGCCTGACGCAGCGCAAATTGCAACTTACGCGAATGCATTGAATATTCTCTATGGTAGCGCCGCACCTTCAATGCAGGATATTCAAGGTCGCGCTATTGGCCGTTTCAATTCTTCTTTTTCTGCTTTAGCGCAAGCTCTTGAAAACCAAGAGGTCCCTGAAATACTCACAATTGAACCTACCGTCAAGGGGCAGAGCTTACCCTTAACGGTTACATATCAGGGCGAATCAGCTGAAGCCGCACAAAAGCAACTTGCACAGTATATTCAGCAGGTTGATGAGCAGACGGCCAAAGAACTGACTCTTGACCTGAAGGATAATCTTAAGCAGCAGATCACTACCCTGAACGACTCTCTTCAGAACCAGGAAAAAGTAGCTCAGGAGCAAAAAGATCTGCGTATTAAGCAGATTACTGAGGCGTATAAAAACGCGGAGGCCGCGAAAATTAGCACTCCGCAGCTCCAGCAAACTCAGGACGTTACTCAGGAAACCATGTTCCTGCTGGGCACTGAAGCGCTGAAGTCAATGATTGATAACGAGGCATCCCGTCCGCTCGTTTTCTCAGGTGCCTACTATCAGACCAAGCAAAACTTACTGGATATTCAGAATCTTAACGTTAACCCGGACACAGTACACGTCTACCGTTACGTTATGAAACCGAATCTTCCTATCCGTCGCGACAGCCCGAAAAAAGCTATCACCCTGATCCTCGCCGTACTCCTCGGAGGGATTATCGGTTCTGGTGTTGTTCTTGGCCGTAACGCGCTGAGAAACTACAGGCCGAAAGCCTGATTTGCAGACAAAAAAAGACCGGGTTTCCCCGGTCTTTTTTATTTGTGTCTCTTACGTAAATTCTCAATCACCGCTGTCAAATCCAGCTCCTGATCCTGAAGCAGCACCAGCAGGTGATACATCAAATCCGACGCTTCGTTCGTCAGCTCCTCCCGGTCATTCACGGTGGCAGCCAGCGCCGTTTCAACGCCTTCCTCACCCACCTTCTGCGCAATGCGCTTGGTGCCGCTGGCGTACAGCTTTGCGGTGTACGAGCTCTCGGGATCCGCCGTTTTACGCTCTGCCAGCAATTGTTCAAGCTGATAAAGGAACAGCCACTGGTGGCTCGCCTCGCCAAAGCAGCTGCTGGTTCCTTTGTGGCAGGTTGGCCCAATCGGGTTTGCCAGCACCAGCAGGGTGTCGTTATCGCAATCCGGCGTAATGCTTACCGCGTTCAGGAAATGACCTGAGGTTTCACCTTTGGTCCACAGGCGCTGTTTGGTGCGCGAGAAAAACGTCACCTTACCGCTGTCGATCGTTTTCGCCAGCGCCTCCTGGTTCATATATCCCAGCATCAGCACTTCGCCTGATACGGCATGTTGTACAACCACCGGCAGTAATCCGTCAGTTTTTTCCCAGTCCAGCTGCGCCCGTTGTTGCTCTGTTAACATACCCTGATCTCCACGCCCTGGTCGGCCAGGTACGTTTTTAACTCACCAATATTGATAATCTGCTTGTGGAACACGGACGCGGCCAGCGCGCCGTCCACGTTTGCATCGCGGAAGGCTTCCAGGAAGTGTTCCATGGTGCCCGCACCGCCGGAGGCAATCAGCGGAACCCGGCACACGGCGCGCACTTTTTTCAGCTGCTCGAGGTCGTAACCGTTACGCACCCCGTCCTGGTTCATCATGTTCAGCACGATCTCACCCGCGCCGCGTTTCTGCACTTCCTGCACCCAGTCCAGCGTCTCCCACTGCGTCACGCGCGTGCGGCTTTCATCGCCGGTGTATTGGTTGACGTGATACTTGCCCGTTGCGGCGTCATGCCAGGTGTCGATGCCTACTACAATACACTGCACGCCAAAGCGATCGGCCAGACGGGTGATCAGCTCGGGGTCTGCCAGCGCAGGGGAGTTGATGGAAATTTTGTCCGCACCGAAAGAGAGAATTTTGGCCGCGTCATCAGCGGATTTGATCCCGCCCGCCACGCAGAAGGGGATGTCGATCACCTCCGCCACGCGCGCCACCCAGCTTTTGTCCACCACGCGGCCATCGCTGGAGGCGGTGATATCATAAAATACCAGCTCGTCTGCGCCTTCGTCGGCATAGCGTTTAGCCAGCGGAACGATGTCGCCAATGATTTCGTGGTTGCGGAACTGCACGCCCTTAACCACCTGACCGTCGCGCACGTCCAGGCAGGGAATTATCCGTTTTGCCAGCATTGAATCGCCTCCGTTACAGTAAATTTTCCTTCCAGCAGGGCCCGACCCACAATCACACCCTTCACGCCGGTCCCGCGCAGCGCGGCCACGTCGCCAATATCACCGATACCCCCAGAAGACTGGAATGCCACCTGCGGATAACGCGCGCAGACCTCTTCGTACAGCGAAACGTTAGAGCCGGCCAGCGTGCCATCGCGGGAGATATCCGTGCACAGCACGTGCTTCAGGCCAACGGGAAGATAAATATCGACCAGTTCCTCCAGGGTAACGCCAGAGTTCTCCTGCCAGCCGCTGACCGCGACCTGCTTGTTACCCTGCTCGTCGATGCGCACGTCCAGCGCCAGCACCAACGCATCCGCGCCGAAGCGGCGGAACCAGCCCTTGACCGTCTCAGGATCTTTTACGGCGGTCGAACCGACCACCACCCGCGCCACGCCAGCGTCCAGCAGTGCCTCAACGTCGTCTTCCGTACGCACGCCGCCGCCAACCTGCACGGGAATGTCCACGCCAGCCACCAGTTTTTTCAGCAGCGGGATCTGGCGTTTCGCCGGATCTTTCGCGCCGGTTAAATCGACGAGGTGCAGCACCTCAGCCCCCTGTGCCGCATACGCCTGGAGACGCGGCAGCGGGTCGTTGCCGTAGTCGCGCTGCTGGCCATAATCGCCCTGATGGAGGCGAACCACCGTGCCGTCAATTAAATCTAAAGCGGGAATAATCATCACATCTCCAGGAAGTTTTTCAGCAGCTGTGCGCCGGCGGCGCCGGAGCGTTCCGGGTGAAACTGCACGCCGTAAAAATTATCTTTCTGTACCGCGGCGGTGAACGCCTCGCCGTAACTGCACTGGGCAATGGTGTACGTATTAACGGGCATCGCGTAGCTGTGGACGAAGTGGAAGTACGCGCCGTCTTCGATACCCTGGAACAGCCTGTTGCCCGCCTTCGGATAGACGCGATTCCAGCCCATGTGCGGCAGCGGCAGGCCGTGGTCGGCCATTTTCGGCACGTCTTCTTCAATAATTCCCAGCAGGTCAACGCCGTTACTCTCGTCGCTGCGGCGGCCGAGCAGCTGCATGCCCAGGCAAATGCCCAGCACCGGCTGGGTACAGGCTTTAATGAGTTCAACCAGCTCGCGCTCGTGGATCTGATCCATCGCCGCCTGGGTGGTGCCTACGCCCGGCAAAAAGAGTTTATCCGCGCGCAGCACCACGTCCGGGTCGCGGCTCACCGCCGGCTCATAGCCGTGACGCATAATTGCCGAGCGCACGGAGTTCAGGTTGGCGCAGCCGGTATCCAGAATCACCACGTTCATTACAGCACTCCTTTCGACGAGGGAAGGGCATCACCGTCAACGCGGATCGCCTGGCGCAGGGTACGGCCAAAGGCTTTGAACAGGCTCTCCACTCGGTGGTGATCGTTTTTACCTTTGGTTTTCAGGTGCAGCGTCAGGCTCATCGTGTAAGTCAGCGAGCGGAAGAAGTGCTCCACCATCTCGGTGCTGAGATCGCCCACGCGCTGGTAGGTGAAGTCGGCTTTGTATTCCAGGTGTGGACGACCGGAAATATCCATCGCACAGCGCGCCAGGCATTCGTCCATCGGCAGGACAAAGCCAAAACGGTTGATGCCGCGCTTGTCGCCCAGCGCCAGCTTCAGGGCTTCGCCCAGCGCCAGTCCCGTGTCTTCCACGGTGTGGTGATCGTCAATATAGAGATCGCCCTTAACGGAGATTTCCATCCGGAAGCCGCCGTGGGTCGCGATCTGGTCCAGCATATGGTCGAAGAAGCCGACGCCGGTGTGGATCTTGCTCCCGCCTTCGCGATCGAGCCAGACCTTAACGTCGATCTGCGTCTCTTTGGTGTTACGCTCAACGTGCGAATAGCGGTCGCGTCTGGTCAGCTGTTCGCCAATCATCGTCCAGTTAAGCGCGTCACGGCTGTAGCGCAGGCCCGCGATGCCCATGTTTTCCGCCAGGGTGATATCCGTGATGCGATCGCCGATGACGTAGCTGTTCGCTTTATCAAGCGCTTCTTCCGCCAGATAGCGCTCGACGAGCTTCACTTTAGGCTTACGGCAGTCGCACTCGTCGGCAGGCATGTGCGGGCAGATCAGCACTTCTTCAAACACCACGCCCTGCGAGGTCAGCACCTGCATCATCAGGTTGTGCGGGCCGTCGAAGTCCGCCTGCGGGAAGCTCGCGGTACCCAGACCATCCTGGTTGGTGATCATCACCAGCTTATAGCCCGCTTTCTGAAGCTTCAGCAGCACCGGGATCACGTCGGGTTCAAACGCCAGCTTGTCGAAACGGTCGACCTGAAAATCGCTGGGTGGCTCCGATATGAGGGTGCCGTCACGATCGATAAAGAGGGTTTTCTGACTCATACTTTCTCCGCTTTCAGGGCGTCAATCACGCGCTGGCTCTCTGCACGAGTGCCGACGGTAATACGCAGGCAGCCGCTCAGGGAAGGTTGTTTATTCTGGTCTCGTAAGATAATGCCCTGATCCCACAGCGATTTAAATATCGCGCTTGAGGCAGTAAAGCGCGCGAGGATGTAGTTGGTTTCCGAATCGAACACCTGCTCCACGCACGGAATAGCCTTCAGGGCCTCGACCAGATACTGGCGCTCTTCAAGGATCTGCGCCACGCGCTCGCGCATCGCTTCAATCCCCTGCGGGGCCAGCGCCTGTGCCGCGATGTCGGCAACCGGCGTTGAAAGCGGGTAAGGGGCGATCACTTTCAGCAGCAGGTCGATAACGGCCTTATTCGCCAGCGTAAACCCGCAGCGGAGGCCGGCGAGGGCAAAGGCTTTTGACAGGGTGCGCAGCACGACGAGATGCGGATATTCTTCAAGCCAGCCCGCCAGCGTCGCCTGCGGGCAAAACTCAATGTACGCTTCGTCAGCCACCACCAGCGCTTTGCCGCGGGTCATCTCCAGCAGGGCGCGAACGTCCTGCGGATCAATAATCTGTCCGGTCGGGTTGTTTGGGCTACAGACAAACACCACCTTTACGCCGTCGAGGTTATCGGCGATGCCCTGCAGGTCGAGCTGCCAGTTTTCCAGCGCCTGCACGTTGCGGCAGGCCACGCCGAAGGTTTCGGCGCTGACGCTGTACATCCCGTAGGTGGGCTGGCAGTACATCACCGCGTCTTTACCCGGCTCGCAGAAGGCGCGGATCAGCAGCTCAATGCCTTCGTCCGCCCCGCGGCTGACCAGCACCTGCTCAGGCTTCACGCCCGCGTACTGCGCGTAGTTTTCGATCACCGCTTTCGGCTGGCACTCCGGGTAGCGGTTCAGCGTCTGCTGCGACAGCTCGAAGGCCACCGCCGTTGGATACTCGTTAGCGTTCAGCCAGACGTCGCCGTTTCCGCCCAGACGGCGCGCGGACTGATAGGGCGTCAGGCGGCGGACATTTTCGCGGGCTAATTCTTCAATGTTCATGCTTGCTCCTTCAGGGCGGCAACGCGCAGCGTCACGGCATTTTTGTGGGCGGTCAGGCGCTCGGCGGCGGCCAGGGTTTCAATGGTCGACGCGAGCGAGGCAAACCCCTCGCGGGAGAGTTCCTGCACGGTCATGCGCTTCTGGAAATCTGCCAGCCCCAGGCTTGAGCAGGTTGAGGTATAGCCGTACGTCGGCAGCACGTGATTGGTGCCGGAGGCGTAATCCCCGGCGGACTCCGGTGACCAGTCGCCGAGGAACACCGAGCCGGCGCTGGTAATGCCGTCAACCAGCTCGCGCGCGTTGCGGGTCTGAATAATCAGGTGCTCCGGGCCGTACTGGTTGGAGATGGCAATACACTGGTCGAGATCGCGAGCCACAATCAGTCGGCTGGCCGATAGCGCCTGACGCGCCGTTTCCGCGCGCGGCAGGTCGGCAAGCTGGCGCTCAACGGCCTCGCCCACGCGTTTTGCCATATCGGCATCTGGCGTCAGTAAAATCACCTGCGAATCTGGGCCATGCTCGGCCTGCGAGAGCAGGTCAGAGGCCACGAAGTCTGGCGTGGCGCCGCTGTCGGCGATCACCAGTACTTCAGACGGCCCGGCAGGCATATCAATCGCGGCGCCATCCAGACGCTGGCTGACCTGGCGCTTCGCTTCGGTAACGTACGCGTTGCCCGGGCCAAAAATTTTGTCGACCTTGGGAACAGACTCCGTTCCGAACGCCATGGCGGAAATCGCCTGCGCTCCGCCCACCTTATATACCGCCTGCACGCCGCAGAGTTTTGCCGCGTAGAGGATCTCATCGGCAATCGGTGGCGGAGAGCACAGCACCACTTTCTGGCAGCCGGCAATGCGTGCCGGGGTTGCCAGCATCAGTACGGTCGAAAACAGCGGAGCAGAGCCGCCGGGAATATAGAGGCCGACGGAGGCCACCGGGCGCGTCACCTGCTGGCAGCGCACGCCGGGCTGGGTTTCCACGTCTACGGCCTGCAGTACCTGCGCGGTGTGGAAGGTATCAATATTTTTCACCGCGACGGCCATCGCCTGTTTGATCTCGTCCCCAAGGCGGCTTTCCGCCTCGGCGATCTCCTGGGCGGTAACCCGTAACTCGTTAACTTCGGTTTTATCAAACGTTGCGCTGTACTTGCGCAGGGCATCGTCCCCGCGGGCTTTGACGTTGTCGAGGATCTCCGCCACGGTGCGGGTAATGCTTTCAGAGGCGGAAATGGCCGGACGCATCAGCAGCTCGCGCTGCTGCGCGTCGCTGCACGTATTCCAGTCGATGATTGTGTTAAAACCCATGGCCGTTACTCCATCATCTTCTCAATTGGCAGCACCAGAATAGAGCTTGCCCCCAGCGCCTTCAGTTTTTCCATGGTTTCCCAGAACAGGGTTTCGCTGCTGACCATGTGCATCGCCACGCGCTGCTGGTCGCCCGCCAGCGGCAGGATGGTTGGGCGCTCGGCGCCCGGCAGCAGGGCAATTACCTCATCCAGACGTTCGGTTGGGGCGTGCATCATGATGTACTTGGATTCACGCGCCTGAATCACGCCCTGAATGCGGGTCAGCAGTTTGTCGATGAGCTGCTGTTTGGCGTCGGCCATATCGCCGTCGCGCTGGATAAGGCACGCTTTGGAGCGGTAGATGACCTCCACTTCGCGCAGGCCGTTCGCTTCCAGCGTGGCGCCGGTGGAGACGAGGTCACAGATGGCATCGGCCAGGCCCGCACGCGGGGCCACTTCCACGGAACCGTTCAGCAGGCAGGATTTGAACTGAACGCCTTTCTGATCGAGGTAACGCTTCAGCAGGTGAGGGTAAGAGGTGGCGATACGTTTACCGTTAAGCGCGGCCGGGCCGTCCCACGCTTCATCAACCGGCGTCGCCAGCGACAGGCGGCACCCGCCGAAGTCCAGACGGCGCAGGGTAAAGTAGCGCGGATCTTCACCCTGAGCGCGGCGGGTGAGCAGCTCTTCTTCCAGCACGTTTTCGCCGATGATGCCGAGGTCAACGACGCCGTCCATCACCAGGCCAGGAATATCGTCATCACGCACGCGCAGAATATCGATCGGCATATTTTCAGCAAGGGCGATCAGGCGCTGGGTGTGCAGGTTAATTTTAATCCCGCAGCGGGCCAGCAGTTCGCGTGAATCGTCGCTTAAACGGCCTGATTTTTGAATAGCTATGCGTAAACGTGCGTTATCTAACATTCTGTGTTCCTCGTTAACCTGTAATAACCTGTCTGAATGCGGTCCAAAAAAAAGCCCCCGGAAGGCGATCTTCCGGGGGCTTTTTCATGCGTTCATGCACCACTGGAAGATCCAAACGTCTTCCAGCACACATCGCCTGAAAGACTAGTCAGGATGATGGTGATGGTGGTGGTTTTTAAACGGAACGCGTGTCATATAAATTCTCGTTGAATGCTTATGCATTTGATGTCTTTTAACCTAAACCAGTTGTACGCCAGAAAGCAAGGGCTTTTTTTGATCATTAATTCATTTCATATTGATGCTATGAATTGTGCGTTCCATCAGGCTGGCGTAGCCTTATAAAAGGCGGAGTTAAGCGGAGAATGTACATGAAAAAGGTCGCGATTGTCGGTTTAGGGTGGTTAGGAATGCCGCTGGCGATGTCATTAGCCGCGAAAGGCTGGCAGGTGACGGGAAGTAAGACCACGCGGGACGGGGTTGAAGCGGCGCGCATGTGCGGCATTGAGGGCGTCGAGCTGCGTCTCGAACCCGAGCTAATTTGCGATACGGACGAGCTGGATGAGCTGATGAATGTGGACGCGCTGGTGATTACCCTGCCGGCGCGGCGCAGCGGGCCGGGAGAGACGTTTTATCTGCAGGCCGTACAGGAGATTGTGGACAGCGCGCTGGCGCACCATATTCCGCGCATCATCTTTACCAGCTCCACGTCGGTTTATGGCGACATCGACGGCACGGCGAAGGAGAGCACCGAGCGCCGTCCGGTGACCGCCAGCGGCCGGGTGCTGAAAGAGCTGGAGGACTGGCTGCATAACCTGCCCGGCACGCAGGTGGATATTTTACGCCTCGCCGGGCTGGTGGGGCCGGGGCGTCATCCGGGACGCTTCTTTGCCGGGAAATCGGCGCCGGACGGCCAGCACGGCGTCAATCTGGTGCATCTGGCGGACGTTGTCAGCGCGATAGAGCTGCTTTTACAGGCTCCAAAAGGGGGGCACATCTATAATATATGTGCGCCTTCGCATCCACCGCGCAGTACCTTTTATCCGCTGATGGCGCGCCAGCTTGGCCTGGCTCCGCCGGTATTCAGCGATGCGCAGGGCGATCGCAAAGGCAAAATTGTTGATGGCAATCGCATTTGCCATGAGCTTGGGTTTGAGTATCAGTATCCCGATCCGCTGGTTATGCCGATGGAATAACTGCACTGGCGGAGACAATCGCACACCGCAAGGGGGCGAAGATGAAACCGCTGCTGGATGTTCTCGTTATTCTGGATGCGCTGGAAAAAGAGGGGAGCTTTGCCGCCGCTTCGGCAAAGCTCTACAAAACGCCTTCGGCCCTGAGCTATGCCGTTCAAAAGCTTGAGAGCGATCTTAATATCCAAATCCTTGACCGCACCGGTCATCGAGCGCGCTTTACCCGCACAGGGCAGATGCTGCTGGAAAAGGGGCGCGACGTGCTGCATTCGGTGCGCGAGCTGGAAAAACAGGCCGTTAAGCTCCACCAGGGCTGGGAAAATGAGCTGGTCATTGGGGTAGATGACACGTTCCCTTTTTCGCTGCTTACGCCGCTCATCGAGGCGTTTTATCAGCGCCACAGCGTCACGCGGCTGATTTTTATCAACGGCGTGCTGGGCGGCTCGTGGGACGCCTTAACGCAGGGCAGGGCGGATATCATCGTTGGGGCGCTGCATGAACCACCCCAGCTGAGTGAATTTGGCTATGCCCGCCTGGGCGTTCTGGAGCAGATTTTCGCCGTAGCACCTCATCACCCGCTGGCAAATGAACCAGAGCCCGTCACCCGACGCGTGATTAAAAACCATCGCGCCATTGTGGTAGGCGACAGCGCGCGTCCGGAGTGCGGCATATCATCGCAATTACTAGACGAGCAGGAGGCCATCACCGTTTTTGATTTTAAAACCAAGCTCGAACTGCAAATTAGCGGCCTGGGGTGCGGTTATCTTCCCCGCTATTTAGCGCAGCGGTTTATTGAAAGCGGAGCGCTGGTGGAAAAACAGGTTTTAGCGCAACGCAGTAACGAATCGGTTTGGGTGGGCTGGAATGAACAAACCGCAGGGCTTGCCAGCGCCTGGTGGCGAGACGAAATTTTAGCAAATAGTGCTATCGCCGCCGTTTACACTCAGGCAGATGATGGGAAATCAACCAGTTAGAAAAATTAATTTATGGGCTTGTTTCTCAATGTATTGCGTTTTGTATCTGGAATAGGGCAAAATGCCGCCGCTGCAAACAAATGAATAATCGACGATATAAAAGGCGTCGGTTATTTTTTTTTGCATGTACGAAACGAAACTAAAAACCAAGAGGCCGGGCTTCGTACCGGATAGATATTTACTAAAATCCGACAGTTGTTGTCGCTGAGGAAGAAAGAAATGGGGCAATTTTTCGCTTACGTGGCGGTTATCACCGTAAAGGAGAATAACTATGTCGCATAACGCAACTCCAAACACCTCTCGCGTGGAATTACGTAAAACGCTTACGTTGATTCCGGTTGTCATGATGGGCCTGGCCTATATGCAACCAATGACGCTGTTCGATACATTCGGTATCGTATCAGGCCTCACGGACGGTCATGTGCCGACGGCTTACGGCTTTGCACTGATTGCGATCCTCTTTACCGCGCTCAGCTACGGTAAACTGGTTCGCCGCTATCCGTCTGCCGGTTCCGCCTATACCTATGCCCAGAAATCCATCAGCCCGACGGTCGGCTTTATGGTGGGCTGGTCTTCGCTGCTCGACTATCTGTTCGCGCCGATGATCAACATTCTGCTGGCAAAAATCTATTTTGAAGCGCTGGTGCCGTCGATTCCATCCTGGATGTTCGTCGTGGCGCTGGTGGCCTTTATGACGGCCTTTAACCTGCGCAGCATCAAGTCCGTTGCCAACTTTAACTCCGTTATCGTTGTGCTTCAGGTTGTACTGATTGCCGTGATTCTCGGCATGGTGATTTACGGTGTGTTCCACGGCGAAGGCGCGGGCACTCTGGCGAGCAGCAAGCCGTTCTGGTCTGGTGATGCGCATGTGATCCCGATGATTACCGGGGCGACGATTCTGTGCTTCTCCTTTACCGGTTTTGACGGTATCAGCAACCTGTCTGAAGAAACGAAAGATGCAGAGCGCGTTATTCCGCGTGCAATCTTCCTGACGGCGCTGATTGGTGGCCTGATCTTTATTTTCTCGACCTATTTCCTCCAGCTGTACTTCCCGGATATCTCTCGCTTCAAAGATCCGGATGCTTCTCAGCCGGAAATTATGCTCTATGTGGCGGGTAAAGCCTTCCAGGTCGGTGCGCTGATCTTCTCCACCATCACCGTACTGGCGTCCGGTATGGCCGCGCATGCAGGCGTTGCGCGTCTGATGTACGTTATGGGTCGCGATGGCGTATTCCCGAAAAGCTTCTTCGGCTACGTACATCCAACATGGCGTACCCCGGCGATGAACATCATTCTGGTCGGTGCGATCGCGCTTCTGGCGATTAACTTTGACCTGGTGATGGCAACGGCGCTGATTAACTTTGGTGCGCTGGTGGCGTTCACCTTCGTTAACCTGTCGGTGATCTCTCAGTTCTGGATCCGCGAAAAGCGTAACAAGACGCTGAAAGACCACTTCCAGTATCTGTTCCTGCCGATGTGTGGTGCTATGACCGTGGGCGCGCTGTGGGTTAACCTGGAAGAGAGCTCAATGGTGCTTGGCCTGATTTGGGCAGGTATCGGTCTGGTTTACCTGGCCTGCGTAACGAAGAGCTTCCGCAACCCGGTTCCTCAGTACGAAGACGTAGCGTAAGTTTTAACGCGTTAAAAAAAAGCCGGAGACATCGCCTCCGGCTTTTTTATATCTGCGGTTCAGACAATCTCCTGCGCATACTGGTACAGCGCTTTCAGCAACGCCTGCTTCTCGGCATTACCTTCATACTGGCCGTACAGCATCTCCAGCTCCTGGGCATAGCTGTGCAGGTACTCGGGCGTAAAGACGTTACGACGATGCTGTAACCAGCGCTCCTGCTCTGCTTCATCCAGCGTACCGGGGTAGTTACGTGCCCGATAGTTAAACATCAGCTTCTCGATACGCTTATCCGCAAAGGTGATATCCAGCGCGGGCAGGTTACGCGGGTCGGTTTGCAGCACGATATTCATCGCCGCCCGATCGGCATCGCTAAAGAAGCCGTTGTACAGCTGTGCATCCACGTTTTCTGACGGCACAAACGGCTCCGCTTCAGCAAAAATGGCGACGACTTTCTCGCGCACCTGCGGGTTGTCGCGCAGCACCTTCAGGTTATCGAGGCAGTGCTGGCGGTTAATCCCCAGCCGGTCGGCGTCTTCCGGGCGCAGCGTGTTGGCCTGCGCCAGTACAGGGCATTTATTGATATGCACCAGCTTAACCGGCACAGCGGGCAGGTCACCCAGCGCCTCTTTCGGCGTATAAAGCCGCTCGCGTAAGGTGTCGCTGTCGTGCTCAAGCAGCGGCGAAATATCCCCGGCGAGATCCACCATGATGACGGCGTTACGGTTGTCCGGATGCCAGGCGAGCGGCGCCACCCAGCTCGTGTTTCCGCGCCACGCGCCGAACATCCCCGAAATATGCACCAGCGGCTTCATCTGCGGTACATCAATCAGCGTCATCAGCTTCTGCTTGCTGCGATGGCTTAGCAGGTACTCAAACAGGCGCGGCTGCGCGGTTTTAACCAGCTTCGCCATGGCGATGGTCGCGTAGACGTCCGCCATCGCGTCGTGGGCGTTGCTGTGCTCGATGCCGTTGGCCTTCGTCAGGTGCTCCAGCCTGAAGCTCGGCAGGCCGTCGTCGTTTTCCGGCCAGGTAATCCCCTCCGGGCGCAGCGCATAGCAGGCGCGCATGATATCCAGCAAATCCCAGCGCGAATTGCGGTTCTGCCAGCTCCAGGCATAGGGATCGTAGAAGTTGCGGTAGAAGATATTGCGCGTCACTTCATCGTCGAAACGGATGTTGTTGTAGCCCACCACGCAGGTATGGGGCACGGTAAACAGATCGTGAATACGGCGGGCAAATTCCGCTTCGCTGACGCCTTTCTCCCGCGCTTCCTGGGGCGTAATGCCTGTCACCATCACCGCGCCAGGCTGCGGCAGGTAGTCATCGGCGGGCCTGCAGTAAAACACCTCGGGCTCGCCGATGATATTAAATTCGTCATCGGTACGGATAGCCGCAAACTGCGCCGGTCGGTCCAGCGCCGGATGGGTGCCAAAGGTTTCGTAATCGTGGAACAAAAAAGTCGGGCGCGCGGCAGAGTCAGACACCAGTAATCTCATCCTGTTAAAAATTGACGTCTCTATGGTAAACGATTGGGGTGAGCAGTCCGAATAAAAAGCACGCTCGGGCAAGACATTTGCGAGATCTGTTCCGATAAAACCTGCGCGTTGTCACATTTTTTTGCAATTAAGGCAGGTAACGACATCAGAACTCCCGTAAAAAGGTCATCGATTTTTAATGACCTGAGGATATACCGTTGAAACGCCGTCTGTTTATTGCTGTTTCTTTACTCGCTTCGAGTATTTCATCCGCGCTGGCTGCCGATCTGCTGGATTTTTCACCGCAGCCTCCTGCCATCCAGGCAGGATCGTGGGTACTGATGGATTACACCACGGGTCAAATCTTAACGGCGGGCAACGAACATCAGCAGCGCAATCCGGCGAGTCTGACCAAGCTGATGACGGGATACGTTGTCGATCGCGCCATTGACAGCCACCGCATCAGCCCGGACGACATTGTGACGGTAGGGCGTGACGCCTGGGCAAAAGGCAACCCGGTCTTTGACGGCTCATCGCTGATGTTTCTCAAAGAGGGCGACAGGGTTTCCGTACGCGATCTCAGCCGCGGCCTGATTGTTGACTCCGGCAACGACGCCTGCGTGGCGCTGGCCGATCACGTGGCGGGCGGTCAGCCGCAGTTCGTCAAACTGATGAACGACTATGTGGAAAAGCTGCACCTGCGCGATACCCACTTCGAAACCGTGCATGGTCTGGATGCGCCGGGCCAGCACAGTTCTGCGTACGATCTTGCGGTGCTGTCGAGGGCCATCATTCACGGTGAACCAGAGTTCTACCATATGTACAGCGAAAAGAGCCTGACCTGGAACGGCATCACCCAGCAGAACCGCAACGGCCTGCTGTGGGATAAAACGATGAACGTCGACGGCCTGAAGACCGGGCATACGTCGGGCGCGGGCTTCAACCTGATTGCTTCTGCGGTGGACGGCCAGCGCCGGCTGATTGCCGTTGTGATGGGGGCAGACAGCCCGAAAGGGCGCGAGGATCAGGCACGCAAGCTGCTGCACTGGGGACAGCAGAATTTCGATACGGTGCAGATTCTGCATAACGGGAAGAAGGTGGGCGCCGAGCGCGTCTGGTACGGTAACAAAGAACAGATCGCGCTGGGCACGGATCGGGACTTCTGGCTGTCGCTACCGAAAGCGGAAATACCGAACATTAAGGCCAAATACGTGCTGGATAAAAAAGAGCTGGAAGCGCCGATTGCCGCGCATCAGCGGGTAGGGGAAATCCAGCTGTACGATCGGGACAAGGTGGTGGCGCACTGGCCGCTGGTTACGCTGGAAGACGTTGATAGGGGCGGCGTTTTCTCCCGCCTTGGTGATTATCTCCACCATACATTCTGACCTTTTCGAGCAGACTGGCAGCGTTGCGAGTCTGCTCGCATAATTAACACTTCTCGTTTGCCGATAATATTTACTCTGCTTTATAGTGTATAAATACACAGTAATAAACGGAGGCAGCATGGACTACAGCATCAGGCAGCAGCAGAAACGCACGATCGCAGGCTTTCATCTCGTAGGGCCGTGGGAGAAAACGGTCAAGCAGGGATTTGAACAGCTGGTCATGTGGGTAGACGGACGTCATATCCAGCCGCAGGAGTGGGTGGCCGTATATTACGATAATCCGGATCAAGTGCCGGCAGAAAAACTCCGCTGCGATACCGCCGTAACGGTAGCGGACGATTTCACCATTCCTGAGAACAGCGAAGGGATAATGATGACCGAGATTGCTGCCGGTGATTATGCCATCGCCACCGCGCGCGTGGAAAACGATGACTTCGCCACCCCGTGGTATCAGTTCTTCAACTCCCTGCTGGAGGACAGCAAATTCCAGATTGCGCCAAAGCCCTGTTTCGAACGCTATCTGAACGATGGCAATGCCGACGGCTACTGGGACATTGAGATGTTTGTTCCGGTAGAGCATAAGGTGGGTTAAGCCTGCGGAATGCAGGGTTTTTCAGCCGGGTGTAAACAATCCGGCTGAAAACACAGTACAATTGTGGTTTGCCGTGAAGCTGGAGACGGGTGTGCGCCCCGACAAATCATTAACGCCTTTTGAAATTCGGTTATACAAACATTATCGCGTGGTGCACGGTTGCCGCATTGCGCTGGCATTTGTTCTGACCTTCGTTCTGGTTCGTTTGCTGAATATTCCGGAAGGAACGTGGCCGCTGATCACGCTGGTGGTGGTGATGGGGCCTATCTCCTTTTGGGGTAACGTTGTCCCGCGTGCATTCGAGCGCATTGGCGGCACCGTTTTAGGCTCTGCGCTTGGGCTTATCGCCCTCAAGCTGGAGCTGATTTCCTTCCCGGTCATGCTGCTGTGGTGCGCGGTGGCGATGTTTCTTTGCGGCTGGCTGGCGCTGGGCAAGAGGCCGTACCAGGCCCTGCTGATTGGCATTACGCTCGCGGTCGTGGTCGGTGCCCCGGCGGGGGACATGACTACCGCACTATGGCGAAGCGGGGACGTTATTCTCGGCTCGCTGCTCGCCATGCTGTTTACCGGCATCTGGCCGCAGCGCGCTTTCCTGCACTGGCGCATTCAGATGGCCAGCTACGTCACCGCGTTTAACCGCGTTTACCAGGCCGGTTTTTCTCCAAACCTGATCGAACGTCCGCGGCTGGAAAAGCACCTGCAAAAAATCCTCAATGATGTGGTCAAAATGCGCGGGCTGATTACTCCCGCAAGCAAAGAAACGCACATTCAGAAAGCCATTTTTGAGGCCATTCAGACGGTCAGCCGCAATCTGGTCTGCATGCTTGAGCTGCAAATCAATGCCCACTGGGCTTCCCGTCCCAGCCACTTCCTGGTGCTCAACGCGCATACGCTGAAAGAGACGCAGCAGATGACGCAGCAAACCCTGCTGACCATTGCCCACGCGCTCTACGAAGGGAACCCCCAGCCGATTCGGGCCAACAGCGAGCGCCTGAATGAAATCGTCGCCGAGCTGAAACAGCTGATGAATGAACGGCATGTCGACAGCGTGGCGGAAACGCCCATCCATGGCTACGTCTGGCTGAGCATGGAGCTGGCGCGGCAGCTGGAGCTGTTATCGCAGCTGATCTGCCGGGCACTGCGCAAATAAAAAGCGTATGTGACGCCTGCTGCTTCGATTCAGCAACAATTAGGGTTATGATGGTTTTAAACGATATACTCATTGTCATTCGCAGCCGCTGTCTGTTAAAACGGTTGCCTTAACGAATCCGAATCTCACATTATCAGGGGTGTAAAAATGGAAACTACTAAGCCTTCGTTCCAGGATGTTCTGGAGTTCGTCCGCCTGTTCCGCCGCAAAAACAAACTGCAGCGCGAAATCCAGGACGTTGAGAAGAAGATCCGTGACAACCAGAAACGTGTCCTGCTGCTGGACAACCTGAGCGACTACATCAAGCCGGGCATGAGCGTTGAAGCTATTCAGGGCATCATTGCCAGCATGAAGAGCGACTACGAAGATCGCGTTGATGACTACATCATTAAAAACGCCGAGCTGTCCAAAGAGCGTCGCGACATCTCCAAGAAGCTGAAGGTGATGGGCGAAATTAAAAACGTCGACGCTAAGGCCGAGTAATCGCGCAATTTACTGCCCGGTGGCGGCTTCGCCTGCCGGGCCTGCGGTTCCGTGGTCGGGTAAGGCCTGGTTGCTTCCGACAGTTTTAGCGAACGCAGAAAAGCAAAAAGCCTGCTCGAAAGCAGGCTTTTTAAATTTGGCTCCTCTGACTGGACTCGAACCAGTGACATACGGATTAACAGTCCGCCGTTCTACCGACTGAACTACAGAGGAATCGTTGTGGAGGTTTATCTTAGCGGCGAAAAAACTTTTGTCAAACCTGATCTTAGGTAAAAGTGACTGATTGATGATTCTGTCGTCGTTTTGTTGCTAATCCAGACATAATTTTATGGAAAATACTTTGCAGGATACGCATTTCTGCCCCATCATTTGAAATGGAGTTTCAACTTTCTCGCTAAGGTCCATTTTGAACGTCACCGCCCCCATACGCCAGGCGATAATGCGCACGCCCTGGTATGCCAAACGTAAAAGCTATCGAGTTCTGTTCTGGCGTGAAATCACCCCTCTTGCTGCGCCCATCTTTCTGGAGAATACCTGCGTCCTGTTAATGGGGGTGCTGAGCACCTTCCTGGTGAGCTGGCTTGGCAAAGAAGCGATGGCCGGGGTAGGGCTGGCGGACAGCTTCAACATGGTTGTGATGTCGTTCTTCGCCGCTATCGATCTCGGGACGACGGTGGTGGTTGCGTTCAGCCTCGGCAAGCTCGATCCGAAACGCGCCCGGGAAGCAGCCAGACAGTCGCTGATGATCATGACGCTCTTTTCGATCGTTCTCGCGGCGGTTATCCATTACTACGGCAAAGAGATCATTGACGTGGTGGCGGGTGAAGCGACCGGTGAGGTGAAGGCGCTGGCGCTCACCTATCTGGAAATGACGGTGCTGAGTTATCCGGCGGCAGCCATTGCGCTGATTGGCAGCGGCGCGCTGCGCGGGGCCGGCAATACCAAAATTCCGCTGCTGATAAACGGCGGGATGAACATCCTGAACATCATCATCAGCACTATCTTGATCTACGGCGTCTTCTCCTGGGATGGGCTGGGTTTTGTCGGCGCGGGGCTAGGGCTGACCATTTCCCGCTATATCGGTGCGGCGGCCATTATCGGCGTTCTGATGGCGGGGATCGCGCCATCGCTGCGCCTGACGCTGAAAAGCTATTTCCGTCCGCTTAACTTCGCCATTATCTGGGAAGTGATGGGGATTGGTATTCCGGCCAGTATTGAATCCGTGCTGTTCAACGGCGGGAAGCTGTTAACGCAAATGTTTGTTGCCGGGATGGGGACGGACGTTATCGCCGGTAACTTTATTGCCTTCTCCATCGCCTCGCTCATTAACCTGCCCGGTAACGCGCTGGGGTCAGCGTCGACGATCATCACCGGCAGGCGCCTCGGAAAAGGGCAAATAGGGCAGGCGGAACGGCAGCTTCGCCACGTCTTCTGGCTTTCAACCATTGGGCTGACGGCAATCGCGTGGGGAACCGCGCCGTTTGCAGGGCTGATGGCCTCGTTCTACACGCATGAAAATGACGTAAAAGAGGTGGTGAAGGTGCTGATTTGGCTCAACGCGGCGTTTATGCCGATTTGGGCTGCCTCGTGGGTGCTGCCTGCCGGGCTGAAAGGGGCGCGCGACGCCCGCTTCGCCATGTGGGTGTCCATGCTCGGCATGTGGGGCTGTCGCGTCGTGGCGGGCTACACGCTGGGGGTGATGCTGGGCATGGGCGTGGTCGGCGTCTGGCTGGGGATGTTCCTTGACTGGGCCGTGCGCGGCGCGCTGTTCTACTGGCGTATGGTGAGCGGACGCTGGCTGTGGAAATACCCGCGCAAAAAAACGGAACAGGCGGTTTCGGAAACCGCGAACGCCTGACAAATGCGCGAAGTGGAGAATAAATCGGCAAACGATTGAAAATCTGCATTCACCCTTTGACATCCTCAGGGCGCATCGATAATATGCGCCCCGTTCACACGATTCCTCTGTAGTTCAGTCGGTAGAACGGCGGACTGTTAATCCGTATGTCACTGGTTCGAGTCCAGTCAGAGGAGCCAAATTTAAGAAGCCTGCTTTTAAAGCAGGCTTTTTGCTTTTCTGCGTTCGCTAAATCTGTCGGGAAGCGGCTTCGCCTTACCCCAGCGGCGGGAAGGCGAAGCCCTGCAATCAGCGGAACGGCGGCTCGTTGAAGGTGCGCAGCTTGCGGGAATGCAGCCTGTCGCCTTCCGCGCGCAGCAAATCGATGGCGCGAATACCGATTTGCAAATGTTCAGAAATTGCCCCCTCGTAAAAACGGTTCGCCTGACCCGGCAGCTTGATCTCCCCGTGAAGCGGCTTATCGGACACGCACAGCAGCGTGCCGTAAGGCACGCGGAAGCGGTAGCCCTGCGCTGCTATCGTGGCGCTTTCCATGTCGATGGCCACCGCGCGGCTGAGGTTGAAGCGCAGCGCGGAGGCGGAATAACGCAGCTCCCAGTTGCGGTCATCCGTGGTGACGACCGTACCGGTACGCAGGCGCTGCTTCACCTCTTCACCCGGCATACCGCTCACCTCTTTCGTGGCGTCGTACAGGGCGCGCTGCACTTCGGCGATGCTTGGGATTGGAATGTCCGGCGGCAGAACCGCGTCGAGAACGTGGTCGTCGCGCAGGTAGGCGTGGGCCAGGACGTAATCGCCAATCAGCTGACTTTCGCGCAGGCCGCCGCAGTGGCCGATCATCAGCCAGACGTCCGGGCGCAGCACCGCCAGGTGGTCGCAGATGGTTTTCGCATTCGACGGGCCAACGCCGATGTTAATCAGCGTAATGCCCTGGCCGTCGGCGGTGATCAGGTGCCAGGCCGGCATCTGGTGCTTTTTCCACGCCAGGTCGGAGATGGCCTCCTCCGGCGCTTCGGTTTCGGCGGTGATCCAGATCCCGCCCGCGCAGGAGAGGGCGATGTAAGGGCTGTCCGGGTCGAGGATCTGGCTACAGCCCCAGCGGACAAATTCGTCCACATAGCGCGTGTAGTTGGTAAACAGCACGAACGGCTGGAAGTGTTCGGCCGGCGTGCCGGTGTAATGGCGCAGGCGCGCCAGCGAGAAATCCACCCGGCGGGCATCAAAGTGCGACAGCGGTGAAAACTCTGCCGGGTGGTAGATGCCGTCAGCCGTTTCATCGCCAATCTGCGACAGCTCGGTCGTCGGGAAGTGGCGCGTCAGCCCCGCGCTCATGGAGCGGTCCAGCGTCAGCGCCGAGCCGTCTATCACGTAGGGATAGGGGATCTCGTGCAGGGACGGTTCGACGCTGATATGCGCGCCGTAGTCCTGGTACAGCAGCGTGAGCTGCTCTTCCAGATAGGGCCGAAACAGCCCAGGACGGGTGATGGTCGTGCTGTAACAGCCCGAGTGGGTGAAGCGGGCATAGGCGCGGGTTTTCGGATTACTGCTGGCGCTGCCGTCCCAGGTGACAGAGAGCGATGGATAAACAAAAAGGCCCTGGGTTCTGGCCTTTTCATCGGGAAGTTTCCCGGTTTCGATATAGTCGCCGATGGCGTTACGCAGCGCGTTGACGGACTGTTCATACAGCGCGTCGAGTTTTTCCAGCGCCTGAGCCGGGGTCAGGCTGGAGCCCTTATTATTCATGTTTGTCTCCTTGTTCCACAGGTGTGCGGCGATACCCGATAGTATGTCACACGCCTGTGAAACAAAAGTGAGGAGATCAGCCGCGCGCGGTTTCCTTCATAAACAGGGCGGTCGCGGCGGAGAGCAGGCAGCCCGCCAGCAGGTAAATCGCCACGCTGTGCCAGTCGCCGCCGGAGAAGGTCACCAGCGCGGCGGCGATAAACGGCGTAAACCCGCCGCCGACCACGCTTGCGACCTGGTATCCCACGCCCGCGCCGCTGTAGCGGTAGCTTGCGCCGAACAGCTCGGTAAACATCGGTTGCTGCACGCACACCACCATATCGTGGGCGACATTGGCCAGCATGATGGCGAAGAAGACGATCCAGAAGACCGACTGCGCCTCCAGCGCCATAAAGAACGGCCACGCGCTCAGGGTGCCGATTAATGCCCCGGTAATGTAAACCCGCCGACGGCCAAACCGGTCGGCGAGCCAGGCGAAGCAGGGGATGGTCAGGCAGCTTATTCCGCCGACCACCAGGCCAATGTTCAGGAACAGCTCCCGCGGCAGGCCGAGGTTTTGCGTCGAATAGTTCAGGGCAAAAGCGGTGACGATATACATGGTCAACAGTTCACACAGGCGCAGGGCGATAATTTTCAGAAAAGCGCCAGGGTGCTGCACCAGCGCTTCCATCACCGGCAGCCGTTTTTTCGCCGCCGGCTTTTCCCGCTGCTGCTGTTCAAATTCGGCCGACTCCTCCATGCCGTTGCGGATCCAGAGGGCCACCACGACCAGCACAATGCTGAAGATAAACGGTATACGCCAGCCCCAGCTCAGGAACTGCTCGTCGGTGGTGAGCTGGCTTATCAGCGACACCAGCCCGGTGGAGAGCAGCAGGCCCACGCCATACCCCACCTGCACGCCGCTGCTGTAAAAGGCTTTCCTGTTTTTTGGCGCGCTTTCCACGGAGAGCAACGCCGCGCCGCCCCATTCGCCGCCTACGGCAAAGCCCTGAATGGCGCGCAGCGTCACCAGCAGCACCGGTGCCCACCAGCCGATGGAGTCAAAGGACGGTAAAATGCCAATTAGCGCGGTGGCAATGCCCATCATCCATACGGTGAGCATCAGCATGCGCTTGCGGCCCAGGCGGTCGCCGAAGTGGCCGAAGATCACCCCGCCGAGAGGGCGAAACAGGAAGCCGACGCCGAAGGTGGCAAAGGCGGCCAGCGTGCCCATGGCGGGGCCGATCTGGGGAAAGAATTCACGGTTGAACACCAGCGCGGCGGTGATGCCGTAGAGCAGAAAGTCATACCAGTCGACGACGGCGCCTGCGAAGCTCCCTAAAGCGGCGCGGCGGGCGCGGTTAAGCGAAGGTGTCTCCTCGTCAGGGCGAGCGGAGATGAGGGTTGAGTCCATAGTTGTCCTGTCCGTACTGATTTTTAATTATTGGTATAAGAAAAGGTCACTCACACTGCGGCCGTCGTAGTGACGGAACGTATGAGACTACCGCGACAGGCGGCCTGAGAAAACGTTTTTATCTTTCCTGAAAGCGCTAAATAAATATATTTCATCTTACCCCGCCCCAACATAAATCAGCCTGTTTGGCTCCGGTTAGGTCTGGATGGTTTACAGTAATAACGATCGCAACGTGACGTAAGCTGAGGGAATAACCATGCAACGCCTCTTTCCTGCACTCTGGGTCGTTCTGTTTTTAGTGGTTTCGCCGCTGCATGCGGAGCCTAAAGTTTATGGCGAGCAGCGCATTCACCGCTGGTGGGACGCGCTGACGGACGATATTTCTCAGACCTGGGAGCAGCCGGATCGTTACGATCTCTATCTGCCGTTTCTGAGCTGGCACGCTCGCTTTATGTACGATAAAGAAAAAACGGACAATTACAACGAAATGCCGTGGGGCGGGGGGGGCTGGGCATTTCTCGCTACAGCGACGAGGGCAACTGGAGCGCGCTCTTTGCCATGATGTTTAAAGATTCCCACAGCGAGTGGCAGCCCGCGATGGGCTACGGCTGGGAAAAAGGGTGGTATCTCGATAACGCGAAAGATTTTCGCCTGGGGCTGGGCGCCGCGGCGGGCATCACGGCCCGCGACGACTTTGCTAACTATGTACCGCTTCCGTTTATCTTTCCCCTTTTCTCCGCCGGGTACAAGCGCGTTACCGTTCAGTTCACCTATATTCCCGGAACCTACAACAACGGCAACGTGCTGTTTGCCTGGCTGCGGCTGGGCTTTTAAAGGGTGATCACTTTTTTAGCCACCGCGTTGGAAAGGATCAGCAGAGAAAACAGGACCGACGTTATAAAGGTGAGCACGATCAGGGCAAGCTTGATGCTCAGCGAGGTCACCGGAATAAGAGCCGTCAGCAGGTGAAACACCGAGTAGTGCATAATATATACCCCGGTCATCGTTTTGCTGATGGCGGCCAGCACGGACTCCTTAAACTCCGCATTGCGGCGAAAGCGTACGCCATTTGCCGCAATCACCAGCGCGATGATCAGAATGTAGATTTGCGATCCGGTGAGAATAAAGGCGTTCCTGTCGGCTTTAAACAGCGCGAAAAAGAAGTGCCGCTCGTAAAACCACGTGAAGAGATAGATAAACGGAATGGCAATTACCGCTGCCCTGACCACGCTTTTGCGGCCGATCCACGCTGCGATTTGCGGATCGCAAAAAAGCTGCCCCGTCAGATAAAACAGCAGCCACGTCCACAGGCGGTACTGGGGCGACAGCGAAAAGATATGGGCCTCAGGATAGAGCGCTGACAGCAAATCGTACCCGTACGAGAAAAGCAGCAGGCCGGCAATCACCCCGCAAAACAGCCTGCGCCGCTGGCTGAGCCACTCCACCGCCGGATGAAACGTGTAAATCACGACAAACGCGAACACGAACCAGGGCTGGATCAGATAGCCGCGCTGATAGGGCTCCCACAGGTAGTAGATGGTTATCCAGAACAGAAAGACGATAACAAGGCTTTTGATCTTATTAAGCTGCCAGCTTGTGCCGTGACGGGATTGCCCGTCCAGATAACCTGCAACCACAAAAAACAGCGGCGTGGCGATGGTCGAAATAAACGTTAAAAAGCCCAGGATCCAGTGGTAGTCATAATCATAACGATCCCAGGTGTTGTAGATGGTGAAAAAGGTTACCGCCGTCATACAGCCCAGCGTCTTGATGATGTTCAGCCCTGTCGCATTCATTGTTGTTCAGCTTTGTCCTTACGATGAAAACACGCATAAATTACCGGGAGTACCAAAAGCGTAAGGATTGTAGCAAACCCAAGTCCAAACATAATCACAACGGCCATGCTCTGGAAGAACACATCCAGCAGCAGGGGTGCGAGGCCAAGCACGGTGGTAAAGGCGGTCAGCAGGATAGGGCGCAGGCGCGAGGTGGCGGCACAGACGATCGCGTCGTGCTGATCCTTATGCGCTTTTTGCTGCTCGATCTCTTCCACCAGCACAATGCCGTTGCGGATCAGCATCCCGCTCAGGCTCAGCAGGCCTATCAGCGCCATAAAGCCAAACGGAATACCGGTGATCAAGAATCCCGGCGTGACGCCGATCAGCGCCAGCGGTACGGTCAGCCAGATGGCAACGGCGTTTTTCAGCGAACTGAACATCAGAACCGTGATGGCAAACATCACCAGATACCCCAGCGGCAGCGTGGTGAACAGGCCCTGCTGCGCTTCGCTGGAGTTTTCTGCATCTCCGCCCCACTCGATGCTGTAGCCGTGGGGCAGGGGAAGCGCATCAACGTGCGGCTTCACGCGGGCGAGAATATCGCCGGAGGTCTGCTGGCTCAGCGGGTCGGGGTCGGTCTGCACGGTCAGCACCCGCGAGCGGTCGCGACGCAGGATCAGCGGGTCTTCCCACTCCAGCGAGAAGCTGCTGACGACGTTACTCAGCGGAATATACTGCTGCCGGGTCTGGCTCCAGACCAGCACGTTGTTCAGGTGATTGGCGTCCAGCCGCTCGCTTTCCGGGGGGCGCACCACCACGGGTAACAGGTCGCTCCCTTCCCGGTACAGTCCCGCCCGGCTGCCGGAGAAATTCATCTCCAGGGCGTTATCGACGTCCTGCTTATCCACGCCAAGCTCGCGGCCGAGCGCGGCAACGTACTGGGGACGGATCACCTTGCTGCGGTTTTGCCAGTCGTTCCTTACGCTGTCGGTGGCCGGATCGCGCGCGAGGATATCATCCACCTGGCTGGCTATCAGGCGCAGCCTGTCAGGATCGGGCCCTTTGATGCGCACCTCAATGGCGCTGTCGCCGGAGGGGCCAAACATTACCCGCTTCGTGCTGGCGTTAACCTGCGGGTAGTGGCGGGCAATGTACTCATACACGTGGCGTGCCAGCGCCGGAATAGTACGCCGATCGTCCATCCGCACCATGATTTGCGCGTAGTTGCTGTACTGGCGCTGCCCGCTGTAGGTCAGAATAAAACGCATACTTCCCTGACCAATCGTTGAGACCGTGGTCTCCACGCCGGGCTGGCCGTTAATGGTTTTCTCGATATCCCCGGTCATCTTCTCGGTCCATTTGATGTCGGTTCCGTAAGGAAGCCAGAGGTCGACAAAGAAAATCGGCGTACTGGAGGAGGGAAAGAAGTTCTGGCGGACCGAACCAAAGCCCCAGACCGCAGCGGCCAGCAGGGCGGCCATGACGATCAGCGTCGGTGCCTTACGCCGCAGTAGCGCGCTCAGCAAGCCCTGATAGAGCCGATAGATGCGTTTGTCGTAAGGATCCGTTTCGTCTGCCTTCGGCGGCCCTGCGTCATGCTTAAACAGCCACCACTTAATCAGCACCGGCGTAATGGTGAGGGCTGAGAACCAGCTCAGCATGAGCGAAATCAGCAGCACCTGAAACAGCGATTTACAGTACTCGCCGGTGGAGTCCTGCGACAGCCCTACGGGCGCAAAGGCCAGAATAGCGATCACCGTCGCGCCCAGCAGCGGCAGGGCAGAGCGGCGGATAATGTGATTAATGGCCCCGTACAGGGGCGAACCCTGCTGCCGGGCAATAAGTACCCCTTCGACAATCACGATGGCGTTGTCCACCAGCATACTGAGGGCGATGATCAGCGCCCCCAGGGAAATGCGCTGTAGTTCAATTCCCCAGAGATACATGAATAGCAGCGTACCCAGCACGTTGAGCGCGAGGGAGAAGGCGATAATAATCCCGCTGCGCAGGCCCATAAAAATCAGCAGCACGCCGACGACGATTGCCAGCGCCATCAGGAAATTAACGATAAACCCGTTCACGGAATGGCCCACTTCCGCTGCCTGATCGTAAAACAGGTCGATATGGATCCCCGCCGGTTTTTCAGCGGACATCTGCTGAAGCTTCACCTCCAGCGCATGCCCCACGTCGATCACATTCACGCCGGGGATAAAAGAGACGCCCATGGTGACGGCCTTTCTGCCGTTGGCATGGTAGATGCCGGGCGGTGAGGCATTCAGCCCGCGCGACAGGGTGGCGATATCCCGCAGGCGGGTAGTCGCCCCGGTGCCGGACGGGGAGATGATGAGATCGGCAAGCTCGTCAATATTCTCGAACTCACCGGTAGGATGCAGGCGGATCGACTCGGTCCCGGCGGGAATGTCCCCCGCGCTGGAGACCACGTTCAGCCTGCCCAGCAGCGCGGAGAGCTGGTTTAGCGTGATTCCGCGCGCGGCCATTTTGCTCAGAGAAATATCCACGTTGATCTGCTGGCTGATGGCCCCGCCGATGGCAACCTTACCGACGCCCGGCACCAGGACCAGCTCCCGGCGCAGCTGCTCGGCATAGCGCACCAGTTCAGGATTGCTAAACTCATCGCCGGAAATGGCAAAGAAAAAGCCGAACACGTCGCCAAAATCGTCATTCACAAACGGGGTCACCACGCCCGGCGGAAACTGGCGCGCGGCATCCCCCACGCGGCGGCGCAGTTCATCCCAGATCTGCGGCAGGTCGTTTGAATGGTAGCGCGACGCGATGTTAATGGTGATTTGCGACAGGCCGCTGGAGGAGATGGAGCTGACGTTATCCAGGTACGGTAGCTGCTGAAGCGCGTTTTCCAGCGGCAGGGTGACCTCTTCCTCAACCTGCTGCGCCGACGCGCCCGGGTAGTGGGTGACCACCACCGCCGTTTTGATGGTAAATGCGGGATCTTCCAGCCTGCCGATATTCAGCAGGGCAAACACGCCGCCAACGCCCAGCAGCAGAATAGTCAGCCAGACGCGAACCGGGTTGTTGATAAACTGACGAGTGATATCCATTACAGTCCCCGTTCACGCGTCCAGATGCGAACCGGCTGGTTGGCATGCAATTCCCCCACGCCCGCGGCCACCACGCGCTCGCCGGCATGAAGTCCGCGCGTGATCACCACTCCCTCGGTGCTGACCTGGCCCACGCTGACCTTGCGATCTTCCAGGTGCAACGCATCGCCCTCACCCTTGACCACCCAGACGTGCGGCTCATTGCGCGGGCTGTTATCGGGGTTAAAGACCGCCTCAACCGGCACCACCAGCGCCTGAGTGCCCACCCCCGCGGGAAGGTTGGTTAGATTGACGGTGACCGTCCCGCTGACGCCCCCCACGGCGGGAAAATCGTCCGGCCGGGGCATGGTTAAAATTACCTGCCAGGTCAGGGTATTGCTGTCGCTGCTGCCCGAGTGCTCTTTGTAGACAGCGGTAAATTCGCGGTCGGGCAGGGCGTTAATCCTCACGACCGGGCGATACTGCATATTGCGGATATCGAAGGTTCTGAACAGATTCTCAGGAATGCTGAACACCACGTCCAGCGTGTCCGTGCGGGTCAGCGTGACGACGGGCTGGCCTGCTGAAACGACCTGATGGTTTCGCACGTGCACGCTGGCCGCAGTCCCGCTAAAGGGGGCGACGAGCGTCATCTGGCTTAATTCTTCGCGGGCAATCTGTAGCGCGGCGTTTGCGGAGTCGCGCTGCGCGCGCTGAACGTCCATCTCGGCCTTCGAAATGGCCTGGCGTCCCGCCAGCGTCTGGAAGCGGTCGAACTGCCGCTGGGCCAGCGTCGCCGCCGTTTGCCTGTCGTTCAGGCGCTGCTGCGCCTCGCGGGCGTTGAGCCTGGCGAGCGGTTGCCCCTGCCTGATGACGGCGCCCTGGCGAATATCGAGCGCCTCAATCTGCCCGGGACGCTTGAAGGCCAGATCCGTGGCGTCGCCGGATTCAATGCGGGCGGGGAAAACCCGCTGCTGCGCGCTGCCGGCTTCAGCCACCTCCGCGACCTTTACCATTTTGGGCAGGGGAGCGGCGGGATCGGGTCTGGAGTCGCACGCCGTCAGCAGCAGTAACGCGACGGGCAGAAAAGAGACGTAACGTTTCACGGTATACCCCTGAAAATAATTATTTTATTTCGCCATCAATGCTGAGGCGGCATTATTCTGCCAGGGCCGAGACGACCGCATAGGTAAATAAGCCGATTGCCGTGCTGGCGATAATGGCAAGCGCGATAAACAAACCAAGTCGAATCAGGCTTAAACCGTACATGCATTCCTCCATGAGGTGGAAGGTGGCGCGGGATAAATATCAGTGAGCGCGTTGCGTGCCTGACTATGAGCATAGTCGGTGAATAAATAAATGTTAAATAACCATTATTAGCGGCGTGTCGCCTTCGGGCTGAACGTTAGTAACAAAAGCTGGTTCGCTTTGAATAACATCCTGATATTCCTGTGCTACGTTTAATAGCATTCATCCCTTTTTTCTCTAAACGTCATTCACGCGTATACCCCTGCGCGTTATGCGATCTCTCCTGGTTCACACACCGTCGTGTTGGTCATAAAAAGGATGCTCGGTATGTATAAAAATATTCTGGTTCCGGTGGACGTCTATGAGACAACCCTCTCTGACAAAGCGCTTCAGCACGCTCAGTTCCTGGCGCAAAGCGCGTCGGGTGAAATCCACCTGCTGCACGTTATGCCAAAGTTTTCCGCTGAACTGACGCGCGGCTTTATTGCAGATGCAAGAAAGATGGATGAATATATGATTAATAACGCTAAAGAAAAGCTTGCCGCGCTGGTAAAAAAAGTCAACCTGCCGGAAGCCCACGTCCATCTCCACGTTCGCAGCGGAAATATTCGTGATGAGGTAATAAAGCTGGCGGATGAACTTAACGCCGGAGCGATAATTGTGGGGTCGCGCAATCCTAATATTCAAACCCACTTATTAGGATCTGAGGCGGCGAGTATCGTTCGTTACGCGCATGTTCCTGTTTTCGTTATTCGTTAATGGCGTGAAGCAAGGTGATTTCTGAAAAGAACCCGAGGAAGGAACGATGAAAACAGAAAAACCTCACCGTCCGTATTATCAACAGACCGTTGAAGAAACCCTGACAAATATACAATCCAGCCCCGACGGACTTAGCCGTACGGAAGCCACCGCCAGGCTGGAACAATACGGTGAAAACGCGCTGCCGCAAAAAGCGGGTAAACCCGGCTGGCTGCGCTTTTTAGCTCATTTTAACGATGTCCTTATTTATGTTCTGCTGGCGGCGGCGCTGCTGAAGCTGATAATGGGACACTGGGTAGATATGTTTGTCATTCTCGGGGTCGCCGTCATTAACGCCCTGATCGGCCATATTCAGGAGAGCAACGCGGAGAAATCGCTGCAAAGCATTCGCAATATGCTCTCCAGCGAGGCGGTGGTCATCAGGCAGGGCAGCCATGAAACCATTCCCACCACGGCGCTGGTGCCGGGAGACGTTGTGGTAATACGCGCCGGGGACCGCATTCCCGCCGACCTTCGCGTGATAGAGGCCCACAACCTGCGGGTAGAAGAGGCTATCCTCACCGGCGAATCCACCGTCGTGGAGAAAAGCAGCGATGCGCTCAGCGGCGAACTGCCGTTAGGCGACCGTTACAATCTGCTTTATTCCGGCACCACGGTCAGCTCCGGCGGGGGGAAAGGGCTGGTGGTGGCGACCGGCGGCGAGACCGAGCTCGGCCACATCAACCAGATGATGTCGGACATCGAAAAGCACCGTACCCCGCTGATGGTGCAAATGGACAGGCTCGGCAAGACCATTTTCATCACCATTCTGGTGATGATGGTGGCGCTGTTTGTTTTCAGCCTCATCTTCAGGGATATGCCCGTTTCAGAGCTGGTGCTGTCGTTGATAAGCCTGGCGGTGGCGGCGGTGCCGGAAGGATTACCGGCCATTATCTCGATTATCCTCTCGCTGGGCGTTCAGGCGATGGCGCGGCGCAAGGCGATTATTCGCAAGCTGCCCACCGTGGAAACGCTGGGGGCGATGACGGTCATCTGCTCGGACAAAACCGGCACCCTGACGATGAACGAAATGACGGTAAAAGCGGTCATCACCGCGGACATCACCTATCGCGTGGAGGGGGACAGCTACGAGCCGGTGGGGAATATTCACCCTGTTGACGACCCGACGCCAGCGAGCGTGGCCCGGGGCTCGGTGCTGGAGCGCTATCTCCGCACCGTCGATCTCTGTAATGACAGCCAGCTGATCAAAGATGAGCAGGGGCTGTGGAAAATCACGGGCGGCCCGACCGAGGGTGCGCTGAAGGTGCTGGCGGCGAAAATCCCGCTGCCTGCCGTCGATTCTGAGCTGCGCGGTAAAATCCCCTTTGATTCGCAGTACAAGTACATGTCCACCCTGTATCGTCTTGGCGACGAAGAGGTGATACTGATCACCGGCGCGCCGGACGTGCTTTTCCGCCTTTGCCAGCAGCAGCAGACGAACCGCGGGCTGGAGCCGTTCAATCAGCCCTACTGGGAAGAGAAAATTGAAGCGTATGCCCGTGAAGGGCTGCGCATGGTGGCGGCGGCCTGGAAACCTGCCGCCAGCGGCCAGCGCGAGCTGGAGCATGCGGATTTGCAGGAGGGCGTTATTCTGCTCGGTATCGCCGGCATGATGGATCCGCCGCGTCCGGAGGCCATTACGGCCATTGCCGACTGCCTGCAGGCGGGGATTCGCGTGAAGATGATTACCGGCGATCATCCGCAAACGGCAATGAGTATTGGCCAGATGCTGGGCATCGGTAACGCCGCGAGCGCCATCACGGGACGCGAGCTGGAGGCCATGGACGACCAGCAGCTGAGCGAGGCGGCGCAGAAATACGATATTTTTGCGCGCACCAGCCCGGAAGATAAATTCCGCCTGGTGCAGGCGCTGCAAAGTAAGCAGGAAGTGGTGGGGATGACCGGGGACGGCGTGAACGATGCTCCGGCGCTGAAGCGGGCGGATGTCGGCATCGCAATGGGCATCAAAGGAACTGAAGTCACCAAAGAAGCCGCCGACATGGTGCTAACGGATGATAACTTCGCCACCATCGCCAGGGCGGTGCACGAGGGGCGTCGGGTCTACGACAACCTGAAGAAGACCATTCTGTTTGTGATCCCAAGCAACATCGCCCAGGCGTTGCTGATCATTATTGCCCTGCTGGCGGGGAACCTGATCCCCTTAACGCCCGTGCTGATCCTCTGGATGAACATGGCGACGTCGGCAACGCTGTCGTTTGGCCTGGCGTTTGAAGCCGGCGAGAAGGACATCATGCACCGGCCGCCGCGGAAGTCGAATCTGCACGTCATGGACGGTTTCGCCATCTGGCGGGTGGCGTTTGTCGGCCTGATGATTGCCATCAGCGCCTTTGTGCTGGAGGCCTGGCTGCAGCCGCGCGGTTATTCGCCGGAATTCATCCGCACCGTGCTGCTGCAAATGCTGGTGACGGCCCAGTGGTTCTACATGCTCAACTGCCGCGTCACCGACGGTTTCTCCCTGAGCAAAGGTCTGCTGGCCAATAAGGGAATATGGATTGTCAGCGGCGTGCTGCTGATGCTTCAGCTTCTGATCGTCTATGCACCGTTTATGCAGATGCTGTTCGGTACCGAAGCGCTGCCGTTCCGCTACTGGATCATTACCTTCCTGATTGGGTTTGCGATGTTCATGATTGTCGAAGCGGAAAAAGTCCTTACCCGGAAGTGGCGCACGCCAAAAGCATAGCTATGCAAGTAAGATAAGCCTGCCCACCGGCAGGCTTTCTCTTTTAACCGAGCACAGAACATTATGATTCGATTTGCCTCGTTCGTTTTTACGCTTTGTTCCCTGGCGCCCGCGGCGTTTGCCGTAACCTATCCGCTCCCCCCAGAAGGAAGCCGGCTGGTGGGGGCACCCGTCACCGTTACCGTGCCCGAGGGCAATACCCTGCCGCTCGAAGCCTTCGCGGCGCAGCACGGGCAGGGGCTGAGCAATATGCTGGAAGCTAACCCCGGGGTCGATCCGTTTTTGCCCCGAGCCGGAACGCGGCTGGTGGTGCCGCAGCAGCTGATTCTGCCGCCAACGGTGCGTGAGGGGATCGTGGTGAACGTGGCGGAAATGCGCCTTTACTATTATCCACCCGACGGCAACACGGTGGAGGTGCTGCCTGTCGGCATCGGCCAGGCCGGACGCGAAACGCCGCGTAACTGGGTAACCGCCGTGGAGCGTAAGCAGGAAGGCCCAACCTGGTCACCTACGCCCAACACGCGTCGCGCTTACGCGAAAGAGGGCAAAACCCTGCCCGCGTTCGTACCCGCGGGGCCGGATAATCCGATGGGGTTGTATGCCATCTATATTGGCAGGCTGTATGCCATTCACGGCACCAACTCGAATTTCGGCATCGGGCTGCGCGTCAGCCAGGGATGCATTCGCCTGCGCAATGAGGACATCAAATACCTGTTTGATAACGTCCCGGTGGGCACGCGGGTACAGCTTATCGATATGCCCGTAAAGGTCACCACGGAGCCGGACGGTAGCCGCTGGGTAGAAGTGCACGAGCCGCTTTCGCGCAATCGCGCCGAATATGAGTCCACGAATAAGGTTCCGCTGCCCATAACCGCCGCGCTGCGGGCGCAGCTCGTTAGCGATGGCGCGCAGGCCGAACTGGAGCGGCGGTCGGGGATGCCGGTGAAGATCGGCATGTGAGGATAGTTCGACGGGCGGCTGCGACAGCGCAAATGCAGAAAAGCAAAAAGCCTGCTTTAAAAGCAGGCTTTTCAAATTTGGCTCCTCTGACTGGACTCGAACCAGTGACATACGGATTAACAGTCCGCCGTTCTACCGACTGAACTACAGAGGAATCGTGTGAACGGGGCGCATATTATCGACCCGCGTACGCCTTGTCAAAGGATGGATCGCCGTCTTTCGATCGTTTGCTGACAAAAACAGCAAAGTGACGATTTTGCCAACGTAATGCACCATTTTTGTGCAGATATACCCCGAATGGGGCAGATCGGAAACCGTTGCCTGCGCCTGAAAAAGGGCTTCAGCGATTGGCTTTCCTTATTTTCAGCCGCTTAGCGACGATATCGGACCATCTGCAAAAACTGGCATTCATATTGCAAAACCTGTTCAACAACACAGCCGTTAGCGGCACGGTATTTTCGAACAGGGGGCAACATGAACTTAAGACGACTGAAATACTTCGTAAAAATCGTCGATATCGGCAGCCTGACGCAGGCAGCTGAAGTGCTGCACATCGCGCAGCCTGCGCTGAGCCAGCAGGTCGCGACTCTGGAAGGCGAATTGAACCAGCAGCTGTTGATCCGCACCAAGCGCGGCGTAACGCCTACTGAAGCAGGTAAAATTTTATATACCCACGCCCGCACCATCCTGCGCCAGTGTGAACAGGCGCAGCTGGCCGTTCACAACGTTGGTCAGACCCTGAGCGGGCATGTCTCCATCGGGCTGGCACCGGGTACGGCCGCATCGTCCGTCACCATGCCGCTGCTTCAGGCGGTGCGCGCAGAGCTGCCGGAAGTGCTGGTTTACCTGCATGAGAACAGCGGTGCCGTCCTGAATGACAAACTGCTCAGCGGCCAGCTGGACATGGCGGTACTCTACGATCGCTCACCGGTTGCCGGGATCACCAGCCAGCCGCTGCTGAAGGAAGACCTCTATCTGGTCGGTACCCGTGACTGCCCGGGGCAGAGCATTGATTTAACGGCCGTGGCGGAGATGAACCTGTTCCTGCCGCGTGACTACAGCGCGGTGCGCGTGCGCGTCGATGAAGCGTTCTCGCTGCGCCGCCTCACGGCGAAAATTATCGGTGAGATTGATTCCATCTCCACGCTGACTGCCGCCATTGCCAGCGGGATGGGCGTGACGGTACTGCCCGAGTCCGCCGCACGTTCGCTGTGCAGCGCGGCGAACGGCTGGATGGCCCGCATCACCACGCCGTCCATGAGCCTGCCGCTGTCCCTGAACATGTCCGCGCGCGGTTCGCTTTCTCCGCAGGCGCAGGCGGTGAAAGAGATCCTGATGTCTCTGGTCAGCAAGCCATCGCTGGAAAATCGAGAGCTGCAGCTCGTCAGCTGATATTCCTGATAAGCATAAGATGCTGGTTTTTATTATTTGTTTTACAGCCCGGCTGACTCTAACAATAGCGTTATGTCAGATGCGCCGGAGTGAATCGTGAATTTCCAGCAGCTTAAAATTATTCGTGAGGCGGCCAGGCGGGATTACAACCTGACCGAAGTCGCCAACATGCTTTACACCTCCCAGTCGGGCGTCAGCCGACACATCCGCGAGCTGGAAGAGGAGTTAGGCATTGAGATCTTCATCCGCCGCGGCAAGCGCCTGCTCGGCATGACGGAGCCCGGCAAGGCGCTGCTGACCATCGCCGAGCGCATACTCAACGAGGCCAGCAACGTGCGCCGGCTGGCGGATCTCTTTACCAGCGATGCCTCCGGCGTGCTGACCATCGCCACCACCCATACGCAGGCGCGCTACAGCCTCCCGACGGTGATCAAAGCCTTTTGTGAGATCTTCCCGGACGTCCGTCTCGAGCTGATCCAGGGCACGCCGCAGGAAATCGAAGTGCTGCTGCATAACGGTGGGGCCGATATCGGCATTGCCAGTGAACGGCTGAGCAACGACCCGCTGCTGGTGGCTTTCCCGTGGTTCCGCTGGCATCACAGCCTGCTGTTGCCTGACGATCACCCGCTGAACCAGGTTTCGCCGCTGACGCTGGAAGAGATCGGTAAATGGCCGCTCATCACCTACCGGCAGGGCATAACCGGCCGCTCGCGCATTGATGAGGCGTTCAAGCGTAAAGGGCTCACGCCGGACGTGGTGCTGAGCGCGCAGGATTCCGACGTGATCAAAACCTACGTCGAGTTAGGGCTGGGGATTGGCCTGGTGGCGGAACAGTCCGGCGGCGAGCGTGAAGCCGGGAACCTGGTGCGTCTGGACACGCGCCATCTGTTCGACGCGAATACCGTCTGGCTGGGCCTGAAGCGCGGGCAGCTCCAGCGCAACTACGTGTGGCGATTTATTGAGTTGTGCAACGCCGGGCTCTCGGTAGACGAGATCAAACGTCAGGTGATGGAGCCGGAAGAAGTGGCGATTGATTATCAGATTTAAATTTCCGCGCGCAGTCAGAGAGTTTGCTGGCCGGGTAGGGCATAGCCGTCATCTGGCAAATTAACCGAATGCAGAAAAGCAAAAAGCCTGCTTTAAAAGCAGGCTTTTCAAATTTGGCTCCTCTGACTGGACTCGAACCAGTGACATACGGATTAACAGTCCGCCGTTCTACCGACTGAACTACAGAGGAATCGTGTGAACGAGGCGAATATTATCGACCTGCGTGCGCCTTGTCAAAGGGGAAAACGGCGTTTTTGTTCGTTTGCCGACAATTTCAGCAAACCGATGATTTAATAGCAAATTTGCTTTCAAATTGCACAGCAGGCTGCGCCGCCCGCAGGCGGCGCGAAGGATCAGAACAGGACGGAGTAGTTCAGACCAAAGGTACGTCCACGGCCTTTATAGGTATAAAGGCCCGGTGCGCCGTAGGTTGGGCTATACAGCCCCGGTGCGCGCTGGCCCCAGGCGGTGGTGTAGTCTTTGTCCAGCAGGTTTTCCACGCTGAAGCTGACTTTACCCACCGGCAGGGCATAGCTGCCCAGGAAATCAACGGTGTTATAGCCATCGATCTTCTTGCCGTCGGCATCGGACACGTCAAAGGTTTGCGTGCTCTGCACGCGCAGCGCCCAGTCGCCCGGCGCCCAGTTAACCCACGCGCTGGCCTTCGACGGGCTGGCGCTGTCTACCGTCAGCTTCTCCCATTTCCCGTTTTCGCGCGTCTCGGACTTAATGGCGTTAAAGTTCGCCCCGGTGCTCCAGTCGCTGTCGGTGAAGAAATAATCCACCTGGCCTTCAACCCCGTAAATACGGCGTTTGTCGTCTTCCAGGTTAATGGTCATGTCGCTCTTGTTGATGGTAATGGTCTTATCCGAGAGCGAGTAGTAGGCCGCCACCTGCGTACGCAGGTTATCGCCGGTGAAGCGCCAGCCCAGCTCATAAGCGTTGACCTTAATGCCGTCCAGCGTGGAGTCGTTCACGTTCACGCTGTTTTGCAGACGATAGTGACCGTCGACCAGCTGATAGGTACCGGATCCGTAGTACTTCGCCAGGTCCGGGATTTCAAAGCCCTGGGAGAAGTTAAACCACAGCTGCTGACGTTCGGTCAGGCGTCCCAGGATCCCCGCGTTGAACAGGAAGTTGTTGTAATCGGTTTTCCCGCCCGGCACCGCGTCTGCCGAGGTCGCTTTGCCCGTGGCGATAGCCTGCTGCTGGGCGTAACCGACAAATTCGTCCACCTTATTTTCGGTGTACTGGTAACGCACGCCGCCGCTCAGGGTGATGGCGTCAATGTCATAGCTGGCCTGGAGGAACGGGGCCAGGTTGGTAATGCTGTAGCCCGGATAACGGCCCACGTTATAGGCGTTGTCCAGCTTCATGCCGCCGCTTGCGGCCGCTTTGCTCAGGTCAAAGAACTGCTGGTTGGCGTCGAAGGTTTCGTGATCGGCATCCACGCCCCAGGTGAGGGTCAGGTCGTCCACCGGCTTGCTGTTCAGCGTCAGCTTGCCGCCGTAAAAATCGGTTTTCTGTTGGGACGCGCCAATGCTCGTCACCGTGCCTTTGCTCAGCGTCGGGAACGGGTAGTAGGTCAGGCTCTCATCGCGATAGTAAATCTGCGCGACCAGATCCTGGCCCCAGAAGTCGGTGTTCGAGTATTGCAGGTTAATCAGGTGACGCTCTGTGCCCGGGATCCGGTCAGAGTCCAGGTTGTTTTTGTTGTAGGCTTTGGCGTCGCCCGTTACCGCAGCGAAATTCTCCCCGAGGAAAAGGCCGTGCTTCCCGTCGGATTCGCTTTTGTAGTACTGCGTGGTTAGCTGGAGCTGCTGATGGTCGTCAATGTTGATGGTGCCGGTGCCCATCACGTCAATACGCTCGGAATACTGCAAGCCGGTCTGGGTGTTATCAATAATCACCTCGTCGCCGTTGCCGTCGTACCAGCCGCCGTAGCGCTGATAGGAGACCGACAGACGGCCAGAGGCGTTGTCGTTACCGCCGCTCACCGCGGCGGAGACGTTCTCATCGTGATCGTTATGGCTGTTAAATCCGCTTTTTGTACCGGTCTGGAACTCCACTTCGGTCTCAGGCTGGCCTTTTTTGGTGACGATATTCACCAGGCCGCCGGTGCTGCCGCCGCCGTAGAGCGAGGTGGCACCGGAAATAACCTCGATGCGGTCAATGTTGAACGGATCGATAGAGTCAAGCTGGCGGCTGTCGCTGCGGGAGGAGTTCAGGCGTACGCCGTCTACCATCACCATCATGGAGCGACCGCGCAGGTTCATGCCGTAGTTGGTACGCCCCTGGCTGCTGACGTCCATGCCGGGGATCAGCTGCGCCAGCACATCTTTAATCTCTTTCCCGCCCTGAACCTGCTGCTCAATTTCCGCACGCTCAATGACCCAGGTCGTCTGCGCCATCTCCGCCACGCTGCGGTGCGCGCGGCTGGCGGAAACCACAATATCTTCTTCCTTTTGTTCTTCCGCCCACGCAGAGGTAGAAAGCATGGCAAGCAGGCACGGATTTAATACCCAAAGATGAGAACGTTTCATTGTTATGTTGATCCTGAATGTGTGTGTCAGTACTCGGTGGTTTTTGCTAATGATTTAAAAACCGGGCTGCTCTCCGGGCCGGCGGTGCTCCGCCAGTGGATAACGCCGGGGGTGGTTGCCAGTTCAAACGGCTCGTCGCCGTGGGCGCGATTGAGTATTCGCGCCGCACGCCAGGCCATCAGGCTGAGCTGGGGTTCGGCAATGCCGAGACGGTGCATCCCGGCATTCACGGCAAACAGGCGGTTGCTCTGCGGGCCGTCCCATTCAAGGGTAAAATCATTGTTAATGCAGAAGGCTTCATCCTCGTCCAGGCGCAGGCGGTGAGAGAGCGGGGCCAGAAACGCAGGCTGCACGGCGCGGTAGCCGGTGGCGAAAATCACCACGTCGCTGTCCAGCTGCTCGCGGCCGCCGTCGAGGTGATGCTGTATGCTCAGGCGCTGCCCGTTTTCCTGGCGCGCCAGCGCCGTCACCGAGCGTGACGGCAGAAGGTGCGCCCAGGGTTTTTCGCGCAGCACTTCGAAGCGGTGGTACATGGCGCGGTAAATCGCCAGTAACGACTCGGTGGTGATCCCGTCGGAGGTCATTTTCTGCTCGTGCAGCATCTGGCGACGGGCGTCATCGCCGAGGGTGGAGAAGCTGTCCACATACTCCGGCGTGAAATATTCGTTGGCAAAGGCGGCTTCATCCAGCGCGTTGTAGTTGTTGCGGCGCGACACCCAGTTCAGGCTCAGCGGCTGGCCCCACTCACCGCGGAAGATATTCAAAAACAGATCTGCACCGCTCTGGCCGCCGACGACGACGGTGACGCGCTTGCCGGCGAGATCCGGCGCGCGAAGCATCATCTCGCTGGCGTGGAAGCAGGTATCGTCCTGCGCCGTGACGCAGTCGGGCAGATTGACCTGTTTGCCAATCCCCACGCAGACGTGGCGCGCCAGGAAGCGATCCCGCTGGGTCATAACCTCAAACAGGCCGCTTTGCTCATCAAAGCTGACCTGCTGCACCTGCTGGCTGAAGGACAGGTTAGTGAGGTTATCCGCCGCCCAGCACAGGTAGTCGGCAAACTCCTCGCGGGAGACGGTGCGCTGCTCGGTGGTGAGAAAACGATAGAACTTTTTACGCTGCACCAGGTAGTTCAGAAAGCTGTGGCGGTTGGTCGGCTCCACGGCGCTGACCAGATCCTTCAGGAAGCTGGTCTGCATGTGGCAGTCCGGCACCATCATCCCAGGGTGCCAGGAAAAATGCGGCTTACGTTCAAGAAACAGCGAGCTAAAACCGTCCAGCCCCTCCGCCAGTGCGGCGATGCTGAGGTTGAACGGACCAATACCGATGCCGATGAAATCATACGTTTTCATTGCGCTGACTCCTGGGAGACCAGAAAAAGAGGGTTATCAAGATCGCTGACGTAGTTCGGCAGCATGCGGCTGCCGCCGTCGTGTTCGGAGAAGGTCAGTTTGACCGGGTTGAGGATCACGCGAATAATCTGCGGCTTGAAGAGATCGAATTTGACGAAGCGTTCCGCCAGATCCGGGTGCGCGGTCATATAGCTGCGCAAAACCTGCGCCAGGATCTGGTAGAAGCGCGTTTCGCTGACGCCGCATTGCAGGGTAAGTCGCGAGATAAAGCGCAGCACCGTCACAAAGTTGCCGGTTTGCAGGTCGTGGATGATGTAATCCGCGCTGAGGCGCACGGTGACCGCTTTTACCGGGTCGGGCAGGCTCTGCGCCTGCGGAAAATCCTCGTCCACCAGACGCATATCACCCTGGAAATCCTTCAGCAGAATGCGCTGCACGACGTAGTCCTTCATTACCAGCGTCACGTTCTGGCCGTGGGCGATCAGCGCCACGCCGTAGCGGCAGAGCAGGTGATAGAAGGGAATAACCGTCGCTTCAAACAGCTTTTCCAGCCATGCCTCGGCGGTTAATCCCGAGCGCGCGATCCACGCGTCGATCAGCGGGCGTCCGGCGTTGTCGGTTTCCATCAGCGCCGCCATCAGCACCGCCTGTTCGCCGTCCTGCAGATAACGGGACGGATTCTCGCGCCAGATCGTGCCCAGCATCTCCTGGTAGCGGTAGGGCGCTTTCGGCAGGGCGGCGTAACCCGGATGTGCCAGATACCCGGCGGCGGGTTCGCCAAGCACCCGTGCCCCGGAGCGAACCAGCGTGGCATCGCTGGCAAACTGCTGCTGTAACCAGCGCGAGGCCAGCGGACCGGCGGCAATGTACTTGCCCGGAATGCCGCGGTAGCAGGAGGTGTTGTAGATGGTCAGCGGCAGCTTGATGTCATACGGCGCGCGACGGCTGGCGTTGGTCAGCGTGCGCAGGGACTGCTGCGCCAGATACTCATCGCCAAACTCGCCCAGCTCAACCATTTCGCCGCGCGCGAGCTGCGCTACGAAATGAATGGCAATTTTTTTCTGCCACTGCCACGGGTGCAGCGGCACCGGCAGCCAGCTGTCGTCCAGATCCAGCGCCTGCCAGCGGGCGTCGAACCGGGCGCGCTCGGCCTGATCCATGGCGCTGGACAGCAGGGCATTGATATCGCAATCGGCGTCGCTGCTCCAGACCAGCTGGTCGCGCTGCACGGCAACCCAGTGCAGGCGGAAACGCCCGCGATATTCCGGGGCGTACTGGCGCAGGGCATCCAGCCCCCAGCCGCGGCGTCCCTTGTTGAAGATAAACTTGGGGTGACCGCTCATCAGGCACTGCAGCTCGTCCGGGTCGAGATGAATGAGCGCGTCGGCATCCAGCGCCTCGCGCGCCTGCAGCAGCTGCATGTCGCCGCGCAGAGTGGCGTAGAGATCTTCCATGTGCTCCGCCGTTTGCGCGTCGCTCATCTCAAGCACGCTCGCCAGATGCAGCAGCGCGTGCTCCGCTTCTACCGTGGCGCCGCTGGCGGTGGTCAGGGTATCAGGGTCGATATGCAGCCAGCCCCAGATGCCGCGCGAGGCGCGAAACTGCCAGGCCTCGCTGCCCATGGTGATGCGCCAGCCGTCCGACGAAACCGGCTCCGCGCGCAGGGTGCGTTCGTATTCCAGCTCGGCGAGGATCTTCGCCACCATCTCGCGATTTACTTTCTGCCAGCGCGCGTTCACAGTTCCACCTCGCTGAAGAAGCGGTGACGCTCGCTCATGATGAGGCGAGAACGCTTGTGCGGGAAGTCGAACTCTTTCACCGTGTCGAAACCGGCGGACGCCAGATGGCGGAACAGGCGCTGGTTGTCGAAGCGCGGCTCGGCGACAATGCGCGCCGTGCGCGGCTCATCGAGATACAGATAGTGGCTCAGGCCGCGAAGCCAGCTGCGGATATACTGCGCGCCGCGCCAGTTTTCTTCACCCACCAGCATGTGCAGCCCGCGGTCAAACGGCTGCCAGCGATAGTGGCGGCCAATGCGGTCTTCCGCCGCCCAGTAGAGTTCAAAATAGCCGAACAGCTGATCGTCAAAGCAGCCGATCGCCGGATAGCAGTACGCCGAGTCGAGCTGACGGCGCAGGTAGTTCTCCTGTTCGGCCTGCGGGCCGGCCATCTCCCAGAAGGCGTTCACGCGCGGGTTATTCATCCATTGAGTGAATCGTTCGCCGTCCAGCGCCACGTCCGCCACGCGGAAGCTCAGGGTGCGTTTGATTTGCGGATCGTAACGACGATACACCTCGCCCTGCGGGCGATGGGGGCGCAGCGGGAAGTAGAGCTGGCGGCTCTCATCAAACTGCATCCCGCCGCTTGCCTGCGGCCGTTCGCCTTTCAGCCACAGCGGCAGCTGCCAGAACGTTTCGCGCGCCAGGTAGTCCCCGTGGGCCAGGCTGAACAGCGCCTGCGCCTGCGGTTCATCCTGCCAGGCTGCCCACGGCAGGGTAATGCCGGTCAGGGCGGGGGCGGCGACGAACAGCTGATCGAGGGCTTCCACCAGCCAGCCGTCCGGGATCCCGGTCAGGCGTTCCAGCACCGCGCTACCGTCGAGGCCCAGCGTCAGCGGCAGGGCCAGTTCCGTTGCGGCGCAGCGGAAGCCGAAGCCGGAATGTACGATATTCGCAATGGCCATCACGCCTTCTCCTTGTAAAACGGGTTGCTAAAGTCGAAATAGATCACCGCAGGATCGGCAATGGTGTTTTCGTTGCGGTCGTGCAGGTAGCAGAAGAAGTTGCCTTTGCAGTTCCAGGTCGGGCTGTCGAGCACGTAGTCGAGGCAGCGGGTCTGCTTCGCCGACCTGCGCAGGCCGGCCAGCGCGTCGCGCACGCGGGACATCAGGCTCTCTTCGCTGTCGAAACCGGCAGCGGCGAGGGCGGCGGTGACGGCAAGCGTGGAGTTAAGCAGCAGGTAGTAGGGGAAGTAGTGCAGCAGCTGGCTTTCGCCAAAGCGGTTTTCCACCTCGGTTTCGCCCGCCGCTTTCAGCCAGGCGTCGGCCCCTTCGGTCCATGCGCTGCCCTGGCAGTCGCGGTAGATAAGCCCGACCGGGAAATCCTGCTGCATCTCAACGAGGATGTTTTGCTGGTGCGCCAGCAGGACCAGACCGTAATCCGCCTCGGCGCTGAACAGCGGGAGCAGCACGCGATCGCAGTAGGCATCCAGCCAGCAGCGCGCGGCCTTGTCGAGCGGTAGCGCCAGGCGCTGGCTCAGACGGCGCACCGCCGCCGCGAGCAGGCTGTCGCCGCCGTCCGGCGCGGCCTGCGTCAGGCTTACCAGCACGTTGGTTTGCGTTTCAGGGGTATCAAACAGCAGGTTGACGCGCAGGGCCATCAGGCTCTCTTCCTGAACGACGCCGTGCTCGTCGGACAGGCCCGCCCAGCCGTCTTCCTGCATCACGCGCATGGTCGGGTAGCGGGCCTGAAGCTCCTGCCAGCGTTCTGTTTTCGCCAGGCGCGCCAGGCGCATTCCGCGCTTAACCTCTTTTACCGACAGCGTGCGCACGGAGTTGGTCAGGCGCACGCTCAGGGAAAACTTAATCATGTCGCTGTTGGTTTCGCTGTACAGCGAGCGGGAGGAGCTGGTGGGCAGCCACTGCGCCCCGGCTTCGCCGAGATCCTGAAGGGCGCCTTTTTCTACCAGACGCTGGCACCACGGCTGCTCAAGCAGATACGCCGCCTGCCAGGGATGCATCGGCAGCAGCCAGCGGGTGTCGGTGAAGTGGCCAAGAAGCCCGGGCGCGCTCTGCGCGGCAAAGCGCAGCAGGCGTTCGCGCAGGGAGACGTTCAGGCTGTCGCCGGTAATCTGCGTACTCTCCACCGCGAACCAGCGCAGCGGGAAACGGGAGGCAAAATCCGGCAGATAGCGACGCACCTCGGCTTCGTTAAACGGCTCGTGCGACTTGGGCGCCGGGTGAAACGCGTGGCCGACCAGCAGCGCCTGCTCCGCTTCGGCAAACGTCAGCGGCCCGTCGCGCAGGGTGGCCCAGCCGTGGCGTAAGTCAATGGCCTGCCAGGTATGCGTATGGCTTTCAAGCACGCGCTGCCTGAAGCGCGCCAGCGTACCGGCATCCAGCGAGCCTTTAATGGCGTCTTTTTCAAGAATTAAATCAATCAGTTGAGGGAAAGTGACCACGTCACCTTCATCGCTGTCTGCCTGAATCAGCGTTGCCGGAAAGCGATACTGATGATGCTGAGTGGGGGAGAAATAGTGTACCGGAACCCGGATGGCCCGGGATGGGGAGAGCGGGATATGAATCTGCGATAGCTCATCCGCGCGGGCTGCGGGAAGATAACGCCAGTCCTTCGTTTCGCGCAGCAGCGCGTTCAGGAAACACTGGGCCGCAACGTCTGTACCGGCGGAGCGGGGCAGAGTACGCATAGGTGTACCTCATTCCATGACTGATAATAATTCTCGTTATGATATTCATTCTGTTTACAGCCGCAACTATTTTTGCAATATTTGTTTTCATAAACTTCATAATTTCCACACATTTATTGACATTATCTTCACAATTCTATGCGCACCCGTACCGAAAATCTCACTGAAATCATCGCTCCCAAAGCGAACTGGCCCCTGGCGCTGTGCGCAGGGTTACTGGGCATCGGGCAAAACGGTTTGCTGGTTATGCTGCCGCAGCTGGTTTCCCTGACCGGCCTGTCGCTCTCCGCCTGGGCGGGACTGCTGATGTTTGGCTCGATGCTTTTTCTGCCGGCGTCGCCCTGGTGGGGGCGTCAGAGCGAGCGGCGCGGCTGTAAGGTGGTGATGATGGCCTCGCTGGGCGGGTATCTGGCGAGCTTCGGCGTGATGGCGCTGGTGGTATGGGCGATGGCCAACGGCGTGCTGAATACCCTTTGGGGAATGGCGGGGCTGGTGCTGTCGCGTACGCTGTACGGCCTGACGGTTTCCGGGCTGGTGCCTGCAGCGCAGACGTGGGCCATACAGCGCGCGGGTCTGGATAAAAGAATGGCCGCGCTGGCGACGATAAGCTCCGGCCTCAGCTGCGGACGTCTGTCAGGGCCGCCCCTGGCCGCGCTGATGCTCAGCCTTAACCCGATCGCGCCGCTCTGGCTGATGGCGCTGGCACCGCTCATCGCATTGCTGCTGGTGCTGCGCGAGGCTGCCGATCCGCCGTTGCCGCCGGTGGCGCATCAGTCAGCGCGCCTGCAGGCTTCAATGCTGCCTTTTCTGCTGCTGGCGCTGCTGCTGGCGGCGCTGGTCAGCCTGATGCAGCTTGGCCTGTCCCCGCACCTTGCCCCGCTGTTCAGCGGCGACGCGGTGCAAATCAGCCATCACGTGGCGCTGCTGCTTAGCCTTGCCGCGCTGGCGACCCTAGCGGCGCAGTTTCTGGTGGTGCGCCCGCAGCATTTTAGCCCGAAGGTGCTGCTTTCCATTGCAGCGGTGCTGATGGTGGCGGGGCTTGGACTGATGTGTATCGCGGACGTGGTGCTGTTCTACGTGGGAATTGTCATCACCTCGCTGGGGGCCGCAATGGCGACGCCGGGCTACCAGCTGTTGCTCAACGATCGGCTGACGACGGGCAAAGGCGCGGGGGCGATCGCCACCAGTCATACCCTGGGCTACGGCGTCAGCGCGCTGCTGGTACCGGTAGTAACGCGCTTTTACGGCGAGCAGTATTTGATTACTGCCGCATGGGGAATGGCGCTGCTATTCCTCGCGGTATGCGCGTGGGTACGATCTGCCGACCGTACCCCTGTCGAACGTTAATGGAAGGCGTGAGGGGAATTGTTCGCAGAGTCTTCACTCTGACGCAGGCGCTGCAGCGGATCCTGCTGATAGAACTGGCAAAAGCGCTGCCACAGCGCCGGGAAGCGAGGAGCGAAAAGCTCAGGCGCGCTAAAGAAGTACTCGGAAAGCACCGCAAAGCACTCGGCGGGATCGGTTGCGGCGTAGGCATCAATGCTGGCCGCACTCTCGCCAACCAGGTCTATTTCATCCTGAATGTTTTCCATCGCCGCGTGCAGGTCGTGCTCCCAGCCCGCGACGTCACGCAGCGGGATCATCGGCACGCCGCTGGCGCGATCGCCGTTGCGGGTATCCAGCTTGTGCGCCACTTCATGAATAATCAGGTTGAAGCCCGATGCATCGAACGAGTCCTGAATATCCAGCCAGTTGAGAATAATTGGCCCCTGCTGCCAGCTTTGTCCGGACTGCACCATACGCTGGTTGTGCACCAGGCCAATGTCATCTTCCCACTCGTCGTCCACGATAAACGGCGCCGGGTAGATCAGCACTTCGTGGAAGCCATCCAGCCACTCGATGCCCAGCTCCAGCACCGGCAGGCAGAAGAGCAGGGCGATGCGCGCGTTTTTCAGCGGATCCAGCTCGAAGCCCTGTAGCGGTACCAGGCGCTTTTGCTGTAAAAAACGCTCGGCCATCTGAGTCAGCCTGGATTGCTCTTCGGGCAAAAGATTAGCCAGGACGGGGATCGCCATAGCCTCGTCCCAGGGGAGCGTCATATTTCGATCGGCGTCGTTCGTTTTCCAGGGCCACTTAATCATCGCTTTGCTCGTTACTCGCACGTGAAAAAAATGGAAAGGTCAGGGGCTGTTAGCGTGCCAACATACTCTGTTTTGTAGTATGACATTCCTCTGCTGCGGCGTGCTGACTTGCAGCCTGTTTAAGAGGAATCCAGCCCGCATAAACTATCATTATGTGCCGTCAGGTTGATAGCGCTTTAGGTGTATCCCCTTCATTTTGTGAAGTATGTCGTGCGCAACTGTGATAAATCTTTTCTAACCCTACTGTGCTCAAGGATCACGTCCGTATGCCCGTCAATTTTGACCTCAACGATCTCTACGCTTTTCGCGCGCTGCTGGAATATGGCAATTTCCGTCTTGCGGCAGAGTCTATCTGCCTTTCCCAGTCGGCGCTGAGTCGCAGAATAGAAAAGCTGGAGGCGGCGCTGGGGGCAAAGCTGTTCGACCGTACCACCCGGCGCGTCACGCTGACGCTTTATGGCCAGACCTTTGCCGACCGGTGCGGGCAACTGCTTGCCGACGTGGAGTCCATGCTCTCGGATATCGATAAAGCCAGCGAGGATCGAACGGGGCTGATCACCGTGGCGGCCGTGCCGTCCGCCGCCTGTTACTTTATGCCGGACGTGATCCGCCGTTTTCAGACGCGCTACCCCCGGGTGCGTATTAAGCTCATCGACAGCAGCGCCGGAAACGTTATCGACGCCGTGACCGGCGGGCAGGCGGATTTTGGCATCTGCTTTTCCCAACGTTTGCCGTCCGACGTTGAGTTTGTTCCGCTGGTGGAGGATATCTACGTTGCCGCCTGCCGACGCGACAGTAAGTTTGCAAAAAGAAAAAGCCTGACGTGGCAGGCTTTTTATCAGCAGGATTATATCGGCCTGGACAAGACCTCCGGGAACCGCAACCTCCTAGACCAGCGGATCGGCCATATTCGTCCCGAGCGCCCCAGCATCTGCGAAACGCGCCACGTCACGACCATGCTGGGGATGGTTGAAGCGGGGATCGGCATTGCGGCCGTCCCCGCCATGTCGATGCCCCGCCCGGAGCATTCCCTGCTTACGTCTGTTCCTCTGACTGAGCCCGAGGTCAGGCGAACCGTAGGGCTGATTCGCCGCCGCGGGCGGATCCAGTCCTATATCGCGGCTGAGCTGGAAACGCTTATCACCGAGCAGTATCGCGAGCTGCGCTAACGGGCTGTAAGCCGGTGGCGGTAATGATGCTGGCGGCCTCTGCGGAAGAGAGGAACGCCAGCAGCGCGCCGCCCTGCTGCGGATGGTCGGCGCCCCGGGTGACGGCTCCGGCAAAACGGGTAATGTATTGCACATCTTCCGGCAGCTTACCGACAAACGTCACCCCCGGAACGGGCAGAAGCTCGCTGACCTGCTGGAAGCCGAGCGCGTATTTCCCTTTCGCCACTTCAGACGCCACCGGAATGCGCTCAACCCGATGTCCCTTCGTTGTTATCCGATCCGCAATGCCCAGCTTATGCAACAGGGCGCTCTCAACGTACCGGCCGCTGGCGCTGTCGGACCAGGCAACGGAGTGGGCCTTCAGCAGCGTTTGCCGCAGGGCGGGCACCGTGCTGATATCCGGCACTGGCGCACCCGCCTTCACCACCATCCCGACGGGCGAATCCGCCAGCTCCACGCGGGAGCCCGGCGCCGTGCGGCGATCCTGTTCAAGCTTCTCCAGCGCATCGCCCACCATAATCACCACGTCCGCCTTTTCTCCCCGCGCGAGCCGGGCCGGAATGGCCTGCGGCGTTTTGCCCATCGACGGGCCGGAAATTAAAATCAGCCTGTCGCCGCTTTTCGCTTCGTACTGCGGCGTCAGCTTCTCCAGCGCCGCCCTGAAGCCGCCAGAGATCATCACCGTCACGTCCTGCGCAAGCGCGCCCGCGCTGAAGCCGACGAGCGTCAGGGCGGCAGCCACCGTTCTGAATGTATGCATGCTGAATCACTCCTTAACGGCGGCGTGCAGGGTTAACGAGCGACGACGATAGAGATAGAGCGTCGCCAGCAGGGCACACACGGCGGCAAAGCTCATCCAGTATCCCGGAGAGGCTTTGTCTCCGGTGTACTCGATAAGGGCGGTAGAAATGACCGGCGTGAAGCCGCCAAAGACCGCCGTTGCCAGGCTGTACGCCAGCGAGAAGCCCGCCACGCGAACTTCCGTTGGCATGATCTCCGTCAGCGCCGGGATCATCGCGCCGTTATAAAGGCCGTAAAGGAAGGAGAGCCACAGCAGCACCGCCAGCATCATTGAGAAGCTCGGGGCCGCCGCCAGCATCGTCAGCGCCGGATAGCTGGTCGCCAGCGCCAGCAGCGTCATGGCAATCAGCACCGGCTTGCGCCCGAAGCGGTCCGACAGCGCGCCGCCAATCGGCAGCCAGATGAAGTTAGACACGGCGACCAGCAGCGTGACCAGCAGGCTGTCTGACGCGCTCAGCATCAACACTTTTTTGCCGAAGGTTGGGGCGTAAACGGTAATCAGGTAAAAGGCCGTCGTGGTCATCGCCACCATCAGCATGCCCGCCGCAACAACCTGCCAGTTCGCGAGCAGCGTGGTGAACACCTGACGCATCGCCAGATGATGGCGACGGGCGCTAAACTCCTCGGTCTCCTCCAGCCTGCGGCGCAGGAAAAAGATGAACGGTACGATCAGGCAGCCAAACAGGAACGGAATACGCCAGCCCCATTCGCGGATGGCGCTCTCTTCCAGCATCATATTCAGCGCAAAGCCCATTGCCGCCGCGACCATAATCGCCACCTGCTGGCTACCCGACTGCCAGCTGGTGTAAAAACCTTTGCGGCCCGGCGTGGCGATCTCCGCCAGATAAACCGAAACCCCGCCAAGCTCCGCCCCCGCAGAAAAGCCCTGCAGCAGGCGGCCCGTCAGCACCAGCAGCGGCGCCCACAGGCCAATGCTCTGATAAGAGGGAATCAGCACAATCAGAAACGTTCCGGCGGCCATAATCGACAGGGTGACGATAAGCCCTTTACGGCGGCCCACCTTGTCAATGTAGGCCCCGAGGACAATCGCCCCGACGGGACGCATCAGAAAGCCTGCGCCAAAGACGGCGAAGGTCATCATCAGCGAGGCAAATTCACTGCTCGCCGGGAAAAACGTGTGGGCGATGTAGGTGGCATAAAAGCCGAAAAGAAAGAAGTCGAATTGCTCAAGAAAGTTGCCCGAGGTGACGCGAAAAATCGCGCCGGCTTTCGCACGGACCGTTGCAGGTGAGGTTGAGGTAACCATGATTATCTCCAGTTTTATAGTGACGTTATGCCCGTCTGTTTCTGAAAACTGGATCAGGAAGCGGAAATTAATAAGCGCATTTAGCGCATAGGCCGATGCGCGATGCGCATCAATGACGCTACGTTGACCAGGATTTACATTGCCAACAATAACTTAACAATTCGGCAATTTTTTATTCACCGTTTCAGCCTAAGTTGCTGAAATGCCTGTTTTGTGACATGGCGCAGAAGTGAAGCCAGGCAGCGCCTGGCTCAGGTTGTTTAGCGCAGCGCGTTCGCTATCGCGCTGAACATCAATGACGCCTCCAGCGGCTGGGCGCTGAACGACGGCTCCGCCTGCGGCCAGGTGGACCACTGGACGATAACCAGATTTTCCTTCTGGTTGACCATAATCATCTGACCAAAAATTCCCAGCGCCCAGAGGGAATCCTTCAGCGAATCCTCCACTTTCGGCGTCACGCCGACGGCATTAGCCGGCACTTCGTTATTCCACCACTGATAGCCGTACAGCCCTTTCGGGTGCGCCTCTGACACCGACCCGTTAGCCTGCGTCCAGTCTGAGGACTGCTTCACCCAGCCTTCCGGCAGGATCTGCCTGCCGTCCGGCAGCGTACCGTTATGCAGGATAAATTCCCCGAAGCGCCCCCAGTCCTCCAGCGTGGCGTTGAACCCGTGCGCCCCCACGTCGTGCTGGCTTTTGCTGTAGGCGTGCCACACGCCGTCGCTCGCCATGCCGTAAGGCTGCCAGATGCTTTTCTCCAGGTATGCGGCAAGCGTCATTCCCGTGGCGCGCTCAAGCACGTCGCCCAGCAGCCACGCGCCGCCCGACGAATACGACCAGTTTTCTCCCGCCGGATGCGCGCGGCGTAACCCCTTCACCAGCGTGCGCACGCAGTCGTACGCGCCGGGTTTCGCTTCACATTCGGTAAGCCGGGCGAAGTCAGATTTTGGGTTCGTGTAATCTTCATTCCACGCCACGCCCGAGGTGTGGGTGATGAGCTGTTTCAGCGTCACGCCCTCCCAGGCGGTGCCTTTGAAGTCCGGTTCGTATTGAGTGACAAGATCGTCCAGGGAGTGGATTTTCCCCTCTTTAATTGCAACGCCCACCAGCGCCGAGACCACCGATTTTCCCACGGAGCGCGACGTCCAGAGCGTTGAATCGGTATTGCCTTCTCCCAGATATTTAAAGGCGATCTTGCCGTCCTTGAGCACCAGCATGCCGCTGACGTTCTGGCGTTCGAGGTAATCCTGAAGATCCCAGGTCTTGCCGTTCACCTGATAGCGGACGTCAGCGAGCGGCTTTTCCGCGGCGAGCAGCGGCGAGACGTTGCCGTGGCGGAACACGTCGCCGGCGTAGTTGCGATAATCATTGCGAAAGCCCACCACGCGATCGGCCTGGCTCCAGGTGAGCATCGTATGCGCATCCGGAAGCCGTGCGTCAAAAGGCGCCGGGCAGGTAGCGAGATCGGTACCGTGGCAGGCCGCCATGGCGGCGGGCGACAGCAGGCTGCTGACAACAAGCGCCGCGAGCAGCGTGAGGTTCGTTTTAGTTTTCATGTTTATCTCGTGTGGCTCAGGAAGGGCTTCAGTTTAAGAACCCCCGGCCTATAATAAAAAGCGCGTAATGGGGGAAAATCCCCCACAACATCCCCGTGGAGGATGACGTGTCGTCACTAAACTATTCGTTTGCCCAGCTTGAGGCATTCACCGCCGTCGCCGAGCACGGCAGCCTGATGAAGGCGGCGATGAAGCTTGGCAAAGATCGTACAACCCTGCGCGATCTGATTGATTTTCTTGAGGACGGGCTGGGCTACGCGCTGTTTCTGCGAGAGGGGCGCAGCCTGCGCCTGACGCCGGAGGGGGAGCAGCTTCAGCGGCAGGCTCATCTGCTGATGCGCCAGGTAAAAGCATTTGAGGCCTTTGCCAGAGCGGTACCGGCCAGCGCGACGCAGGACATTGCCCTCGTCTACGATCCGTTCACCCCCCGGGCTTTTTTGCAGGCGCTGATTGCCACACTGGCGACGCAAAAAATTCGCCTGAGCCTGACCAGCGCGTCGCGCGATGACGCGGAAGCCATGCTGGCAGTCGGTGAGGCCGATCTGGCGATCTGCCAGGCGCGCAACCGCAGCGTGGGCAATGAAATGGAGTGGCGGGCGCTGGGGGCGATCGACATGGATTTTTACGCCGCAGAGGCGCTTTTTGCGGAGGTGGCGTCGCCGGTGTCGCTGCTCGATCTCTCTCTCTGGTCCCGCAGGTGATTATGCATGACGCGTCTGACGAGCCGGTTGCCCGCCGCCTGCAAATCGCCGGACACACGCTCTACACCAATGAACTGGAGATGCTGCGCGGCCTGCTGGAACAGGGCTGCGGCTGGGGCTTTTTGCCGACCCATCTTCGCGCGGCGCGGTGGAAAAACGTAAAAAGGCTGCCCACCGAAGTGGGCAGCCAGGGAATAAGCCAGACGATGGTGACCATCTGGAAGCCGGGCAGCGACAAGCGCGGGCTGATTAACGATACGCTGTCGCTGCTGCCGGCGTTATGGAAACGCTCAGCGCTGTGAACATCCCTGGCACTGTTTATTCTGGATCTGCTGGAAGAAGTCGTTGCCTTTGTCGTCCACCAGGATAAACGCCGGGAAGTTCTCCACTTCAATTTTCCAGATGGCTTCCATTCCCAGTTCCGGGTACGACACGCACTCCAGACTCCTGATGCTGTTTTGCGCCAGCACCGCCGCCGGGCCGCCGATGCTGCCGAGGTAGAAGCCGCCGTGTTTGTGGCAGGCATCCGTCACCTGCTGGCTGCGGTTACCTTTGGCCAGCATGATCATGCTCGCACCGTGGGACTGCAGCAGCTCCACGTAGGAGTCCATACGCCCCGCGGTGGTTGGTCCTAACGAGCCGGAAGCGTAGCCCTCCGGCGTTTTCGCCGGGCCCGCGTAGTAGATCGGGTGATCTTTTACGTACTGCGGCAGCGCTTCGCCGTTATCGAGCAGCTCCTTCAGCTTCGCGTGGGCGATGTCGCGCGCCACGATGATGGTGCCGTTCAGGGACAGGCGGGTAGAGACCGGGTGCGCGGAAAGCTGCGCCAGGATCTCGTTCATCGGCCTGTTCAGATCGATGCTGACCACGTCGCCTTCACCCTGCTGGCGCAGGGATTCAGGAATATACTGGCCCGGGTTGTGCTCAAGCTTCTCAATCCAGATGCCGTCGCGGTTGATCTTCGCTTTGATATTGCGGTCGGCGGAGCAGGAGACGCCCATGCCGATTGGGCAGGACGCGCCGTGGCGCGGCAGGCGGATCACGCGAATATCGTGGGCGAAGTATTTCCCGCCAAACTGCGCGCCCAGGCCGAGGTTTTGCGCTTCCTGAAGCAGCTCCTGTTCGAGCTGAACGTCGCGGAACGCCTGGCCGTGCTCGTTACCCTCGGTTGGCAGGTCGTCGTAGTAACGCGCGGAGGCGAGCTTGACGGTTTTCAGCGTGGCTTCCGCCGAGGTTCCGCCGATAACGAAGGCAATATGGTACGGCGGGCACGCTGCGGTGCCCAGGGTACGCATCTTCTCAACCAGGTAGTTTTTCAGCTTCGCCGGGGTGATCAGCGCTTTGGTTTCCTGGTAGAGATAGGTCTTATTCGCTGAACCGCCGCCTTTCGCCATGCAGAGGAATTTGTACTCATCGCCGTCCACGCTGTAGAGGTCGATCTGCGCGGGCAGGTTGGTGCCGGTATTCACCTCTTTATACATATCCAGCGCCGCGTTCTGCGAGTAGCGCAGGTTATCTTCAATATAGGTGTTATAAACGCCCTGGCTTAGCGCCGCTTCGTCACCGCCGCCGGTCCAGACGCGCTGGCCTTTTTTACCCATGATGATTGCCGTGCCGGTATCCTGACAGGTCGGCAGCACGCCTTTCGCCGCAATCTCGGAGTTGCGCAGGAACTGCAGGGCAACGTATTTGTCGTTCTCGCTGGCCTGCGGATCGCTCAGAATAGCCGCAACCTGCTTCTGGTGCGAAGGACGCAGCATAAACGCCGCATCGTGGAAGGCCTGCTGTGCCAGCAGGGTCAGGGCTTCCGGCTCTACTTTCAGCACTTCCTGTCCGTCAAACTCGGCAACCGAGACGTGCTCTTTGGTCAGCAGATAGTATTCGGTGTCGTCGTGCGCGAGCGGGAACGGGTTCTGGTAGAAAAACGGTTTGTTCGACATAGCTTGCTCCATAAAAATAAAACCGCCGGAGGGTTAGCCCGGCGGTCAGGAATCAGAACATCATGGACATCCACGGATAACCAATCAGCAGCAGGGCCGCCAGGAAGATGGCACCGAAGATGGTGCCGAGGCGCCAGTAGTCTTTGGTTGGCAGGTAGCCGCTACCGTAGTAAATCGGGCTTGGGCCAGTACCGTACGGGGTGATGATCCCCATTACGCCCAGCGAGGTCACCATCAGCAGGACAAACACTTCCATATTCATGCCCGGAATGGTGGAGGCGATGGTCAGCATCGCCGGCAGCAGCGCCGTGGTGTGCGCGGTGGTGCTGGCAAACAGGTAGTGCAGCAGGTAGAACGCCAGCAGCAGCACGATAGTAGCCACGCCCGGCGAGATGCCGCTCATCAGCAGGCCGCCTTCTTTACCCAGCCAACTGATAAAGCCGGTTGAGGAGAGGCCATCCGCCAGCGCAACCAGGGTGGCGAACCAGACGAAGGTGTTCCACGCGGCTTTGTTACCGGTGATATCGTTCCACTCCAGCACGCCGGTCCACAGCATCAGGCCAACGATGAGCAGGGCGGCCATGGCCGGTTCAATCCACGCGGCGGCGAAGATCCACATCAGCAGCGCACAGCACACAAACACCAGCAGCAGGATTTCATTGCGCGACAGTTTGCCGAGTTTTTCCAGTTCACGGGTTGCCCACAGCGGCACTTCATTATTCACTTTGACTTCTGGCGGGTAGAACCAGTAGGCCAGCAGCGGCATGGTGAGGATCAGCAGCACGCCGAGCGGCAGGAAGGCGAGGAACCAGGTCCCCCAGGAGATATCAATGCCTACCGTACTTTTTACCAGCGCCAGCGCCAGCAGGTTAGGCGCGAGGGCGGAAAGGAACATAGAGCTGGTGATACAGGCGGCGGTGATCGCCACCCACATCAGGTACGAGCCAATTTTACGCGCGCTTGGGTCGTTCGGTTTTGAACCGTACAGCGGCGGCAGGTTAGCAATGATGGGGTAGATTGTCCCGCCGCTGCGCGCGGTGTTGGACGGGGTAAACGGTGCCAGCAGCAGGTCCGCGAAGGTAATCGCGTAGCCGAGCGTCAGGCTGCGGCGGCCCAGGTATTTCACCAGAATCAGCGCCAGGCGACGGCCAAAGCGAGTTTTGTCGTAGCCCGCGGCAAACATAAAGGCACCGAAGATCAGCCACACGGTAGAGTTACCAAACCCGCTGACCGCCCATTTAAAGGAGGCACCCGCCAGCTTGAACTTAGGATCGGCCAGCTGTTCCGGGCTAAAGAGCACCCACTGGCTGCACAGCGCAATCGCCACCACGCCGGTGAGGCCGATCACGGCACCCGGCAGCGGTTCGAAGATTAACCCGACGATGACGCCAACAAAGATTGCGAAGTAGTGCCACGCGTAAGGCGGCAGGCCTTCAGGAACGGGAACAAATAGCAGCAGTACGGCAACTATGACGGGCAGGGCCATCATCAGCAGTCGTTTAGCTGTTCCATTTGATGCTTGATTCGCCGCAGGAGGCGTTACAGCAGTTTTTGTTTTCATAGTTTCACGTCTTAAGTTGTCAAAAATTCGTCATACGATGAAATAGCCGGTTCGCTTTATTTAATTTCTTTGCTTTTTTTAGTTATTAAAGCGGTGCTTCAGTTATTTCAGTAATAGGGATTAAACGCTTTTTGTTGGGCGCTTAATTAAAAAATGATGATATTTATATATTGCGCGTTTAGGTGTCGAAACTTTTGATCGCGATCAAATAAACAGAAATGGATGCGTATTTTTATGCTCTTTTAAATAACCACTACGGCGTATGTGGGTATTAGGTGTTTTTCTTGTTCGTTTTTTCATTTTGATAACATATAAAGTTCGGTAGTTATGTAATTGGTTGATAAATGTGAGTTTATTTATCGTTGATAAAATGGTCTTACCTTAAGTATGTTAACGAAGTTTGCATTGTTGTAAATGGATGAAATTATATGACTAACACCAATGTATTATTGTTGTTATCGCAGGGATTAAATAGTTTATTAACTAACGTAATGGCTTTATAAACTAAAAAAAGCATTATATTAATATCATGACATCGGCAAAAACGACGAAATAAAAATTCAGCCCGATAACGAATTCTTAATTTTTTAAAGTTTGGAGTTTCTATTATGAGCACTAACGAACGTATGTTAAGCCCTTTCACATTACCGAATGGTACTGAACTGAAAAACCGTTTGTTAATGGCGCCGATGACAACCTGTACCGGCTATTACGATGGCACCGTGACCAGCGAACTGGTGGAATACTACCGCGCCCGCTCTGGCAGCATCGGCACCATCATCGTTGAGTGTTGCTTTGTCGACGATCTCGGCCTGGCGTTCCCGGGCGCAATTGGTATTGATAACGACGAGAAAATCGCCGGGCTGGCGAAAATCGCTGACGCCATTAAGTCCAAAGGATCCAAAGCCCTTCTGCAAATCTACCACGGCGGCCGCATGGTCGATCCTAAGCTTATCGGCGGCCGCACGCCGGTTGGTCCCAGCGCCGTTGCCGCGCCGCGTGACGGTGCCGCGACGCCGGTTGCGCTGACCACCGAAGAAGTGGAAGGCATGGTGGGCAAGTTCGGTGAAGCCGTGCGCCGCGCGATTCAGGCCGGATTCGACGGTGTCGAAATCCACGGGGCGAACACCTATCTCATCCAGCAGTTTTACTCCCCAAATTCTAACCAGCGCGATGACGAGTGGGGCGGCAGCCGCGATAACCGCGCGAAATTCCCGCTGGCGGTGCTGGACATTACCCATAAAATGGTGCGCCAGTACGCGGACGACGCGTTCATTATCGGCTATCGTTTCTCGCCAGAAGAGCTGGAGGTCCCGGGCATTCGCTTCGACGACACCATGTATCTGCTGGAAAAACTGGCCGCGCGCGGCGTGGATTACCTGCACTTCTCCGTTGGCGCCACCCTGCGACCTTCTATCGTCGACACTCAGGATCCAACGCCGCTGATTGAAAAATACTGCGCGATGCGTTCTGAAACCCTGGCACAGGTGCCGGTGATGGGCGTTGGCGGCGTGGTAAATGCCGCCGATGTGAATGAGGCGCTGGATCGCGGCTACGATCTGATTGCCGTCGGGCGGGCCACTATCGCTTACCCGGACTGGACCGACCGCATCGCTGCCGGTGAAAGCCTCGAGCTGTTTATGGACAGCACCCGCCGTGAAGCGCTGAACATTCCTGAACCGCTGTGGCGCTTCTCGCTGGTGGAAGCGATGATCCGCGACATGAGCATGGGCGAATCTAAATTCAAGCCCGGTACCTTCACCGAGAAAGTGCAGGACGATGCTAACGAGCTGGTGATTAACGTCAGCCTTGAAACCGATCGTATCGCGGATATCGAACTGGCCTCCGGCCCCGGCGATGACGTGGAGTTTGCGACCAGCTTCGAAGAGATCCGCACCCGCATTCTGGACGCCAACACCCCGCACGTGGACGCGATTACGGGCGCAACCAGCCAGAGCGAGGCGGTGAAAAAAGCGGTTTCGAAAGCGATGCTGAAATCCAGCAAGGCGCTGGCGGCAGAAGAGGGCGCGGACCCGAATGAAACCAGGAGCGTGGATGTTGTGGTGGTCGGCAGCGGCGGCGCAGGTCTGGCGGTGGCGATTCAGGCTCATGACGAAGGCGCGAGCGTGCTGATCGTCGAGAAAATGCCAACCATCGGCGGTAACACCATCAAAGCTTCGGCCGGTATGAACGCCGCCGAAACCCGCTTCCAGCGCGTGAAGGGCATCCAGGACAGCAAAGAATTGTTCTATCAGGAGAGCCTGAAAGGCGGCGGCAACAAGAACAACCCGGAACTGCTGCGTCGCTTTGTCGAGAACGCACCGGAAGCCATCGAGTGGCTGGCTACGCGCGGTATTATGCTGAACGACATCACCACAACCGGCGGGATGAGCATCGACCGTACTCACCGTCCAAAAGACGGTTCCGCGGTGGGCGGTTACCTGATCAGCGGCCTGGTGCGTAACGTCAACCGGCGCAACATTGAGGTGATGCTGGATACCTCCGTCAGCGACATCCTCTTTGAAAACGGCGAAGTCACCGGCGTGCGCCTGACGACGGAAGAGAATGAAACCCTCACCGTGGCAACCAAAAGCGTGATTGTCGCGACGGGCGGCTTCAGCGCCAACAGCCAGATGGTGGTGAAATACCGTCCGGACCTGGAAGGGTTCGTCACCACTAACCACAAAGGGGCGACGGGGGGGGCGGTATCGCGCTGCTGGAACGTATTGGCGCAGGCACCGTCGATATGGGCGAAATCCAGATCCACCCAACCGTTGAGCAGAAAACCTCGTATCTGATTTCCGAATCCATCCGCGGCGGCGGGGCGATTCTGGTGAACCAGCAGGGCAACCGCTTCTTTAACGAAATGGAAACCCGCGACAAGGTCTCGGCGCAAATCATCGCGCTGCCGGAGAAATACGCTTACATCGTCTTTGACGAGCATGTTCGGGCTAAAAATAAAGCCGCGGATGAGTACATCGCAAAAGGTTTCGTCACCAGCGCCAGCTCGCCGGAAGCCCTGGCGGAAGCGCTGGGAATGGATCCCCACCAGTTCCTGGCAACGCTTGAACGCTACAACGGCTTTGTGGAAAAACAGCACGACGACGATTTTGGTCGTACCACCGCGCTGCGTGCGCCCATCAACGAAGGGCCGTTCTATGCCATTCAGATTGCACCGGGCGTACACCACACCATGGGCGGCGTGACCATCAACACCGATACCTGCGTGCTGGACGGCAACCACAACGTACTGCCAGGGGCATTTGCCGCGGGTGAGGTTGTCGGGGGCATCCATGGTGGTAACCGCATCGGCGGTAACGCGGTGGCAGATATCATTATTTTTGGTACGCTTGCCGGACATCAGGCGGCGATGCGCGCGAAAAAAGCATAAGGCTCCTGTACTGTAGGCCGGATACGCATCGCGCTATCCGGCATTAAACCCCGGCGGCGCGGTGCCTGCCGGGGCTACATCTGAGGACTTTGCCATGCCTGACGACAACCGCGTTTACAGCTACTCCGCCGTTCTGATGGGCTCGCCCATTCTCCTGAAACTCTTTTCCCATGACGAAGCGCTTGCTTCCCGCGTGTTTCGACTCATCAAACAGTACGAAGATCTCCTTACCGTCAATCGTGCCCATTCTCAGGTGATGGACATCAACCATGCCGCCGGCAGTCATCCGGTTGCCGTTAGCCGTCCGGTATTCGATCTCATCCGCTGCGCGAAAGCGGCAAGCCTGCTCAAGGACAGCGCGTTTAACCTGGCGATTGGGCCGCTGGTGAAGCGGTGGAAAATCGGCTTTCGGGGCGACACCGTACCGCCTGCGGATGAAATCACGGCATTGCTGGATCTGACCCATCCCGCTGACGTGGTGCTGGATGATACCAGCAGCAGCGTGTTTCTGGCGCGGGCCGGCATGGAGATTGATTTGGGCGCCATTGCTAAAGGCTATATTGCCGATCGGGTCCGGGACTATCTGCGCAAGGAGGGGGTCGAGCTGGGGCTCATTAACCTCGGCGGCAACATCCAGACGTTAGGCTCCCCGGAAGGGGGCTGGAGCGTAGGCCTGAAAAAACCGTTCGCCGGTGATGCGCTGATTGGGGCAATGTCGGTAGAGAACCGGTCTGTCGTGACGTCAGGTACCTATGAGCGCTACTTTGAACAGAACGGTAAACGCTATCACCACATCCTGGATCCGCGCACCGGCTACCCGCTGGATAACGAGCTGGACAGCGTGACGATTATTTCCGGAGACTCCATCGACGGCGATCTCTGGACCACGCTGATCTACGGCATGGGAGTGGAGAAGGGCTGCGCCGCGCTGCGCTCGCGCCCTGATATTGAAGCGATTTTTGTCACCAAAACGAAAGAAGTGGTGTTCTCCTCGATGCACCACTTCCGCTTTACCCTGCTGGACGAGGGCTACCGTATTACTGGCAGTACTGCTTGAGCAGCCCGGTCTGTTCCGGCTGTAAACGATAGCGATACACCGGGCGGCCCGTGGCGCCGTAGTGGATGCTGGTAAACAGGATGTTGATTTGCGCCAGCCAGATCAGGTATTTGCGGCAGGAAACGCGTGAAATGTTCACCGCGTTGGCCAGATCGTCGGTAGAGAATTCCGTCTCCGGATGGCTGTCGATCCACTGGCAAATCGTGCGCAGCGTCTGCGGCGTTAACCCTTTCGGTAATTTCTTGCTGTCGGCCAGCTCCGGCGCACCGCCGTGGATCAGCCTGTCCACGTCGGCCTGTTCATAATATTGATGCGATCCCATCAGGCTGCGCTTTGCCTTCCAGCCGTTTAGCGCCTCTTCAAAACGCGGGAACTGGAACGGTTTAATCAGGTAATCCACCACGCCGTAGTGCATGGACGTCTGGATCGTCGCCGCGTCGGAGGCCGATGAGATCATGATCACGTCAATCGGGCGGCCCGACGCGCGGATGACGGGCAGCAAATCCAGCCCGTTATCCTGCTGCATATAGACATCCAGCAGCACCAGGTCGATCGGCTGGGCCGGGTTTGCAATCAGCGCCTCGGCCTGGTTGAGCGTGGAAGCGACGCCGCAGCAGCTAAAACCCTCAACGCGGTTAACGTACAGACGGTTGAGGTCGGCTACCATGGCGTCATCATCGACAATTAACACATTTATCACGCGATATTCCTCTCGCTATCCCAGGGGATCTGAACAAAAAATTGGGTAAACACGCCAGGCTCCGACTCGACGGTAATATCCCCGCCGAGGTTCTGGATCTGCTGACGCGCAAGGAACAGCCCAACGCCGCGGTTTTCACCTTTGGTTGAGTAGCCCTTGGTAAAAATAGCCTCCAGCCGCTCGGGGTCGATGCCGGGACCGTCATCGCTGACTTCACCGCTCAGCCAGCCGTTCTGGTAATGCAGCAGCAGTCCGATCTCACCCTCCGGCTGGCCTTCCATCGCATCCAGGGCGTTTTCAATTAAGTTACCCAGCACGGTAATCAGCACCGCAACCTGCTCTTCATTGGCCGTGTCCGGAAGCTGGCTCTCCTCCGCCAGCGTCAGGGTTACACCGGCCTCTTTCGCGCGGTTGATTTTACCCAGCAGGAAGCCGGCAATGACCGGCGATTTAACCTTACGCTGTATCGCACCAATGTCGGTCTGATAATTCTGCGCGGTCTGGATGATGTACTCCTCCAGCTTGTCGTAGCGCTTCATGTGCAGCAGGCCGAGGATCACGTGCAGCTTGTTCATAAACTCATGCGTGTGGGAGCGCAGGGCGTCAACGTAGCTGACCATGCCATCAATACGCTGCATCAGCTGGCTGATTTCGGTTTTATCGCGGAACGTGCTGATTGCCCCGATCACCTGATTCTGGCTTTTTACCGGCACCATGTTGCACAGCAGCAGCCGTCCGTTACAGCCAATCTCCTGATCCTGACGCGCAATGCCGGTTCTCGACACCTCCCTCAGGCTGGCCAGCAGCGGCTCGCTGCTGCTTTCGGAGTGCTGGCCGGAGGTCAGGAGTAAAATTTCTCTGGCGGTATGGTTAATCATCGTCACGCGGCCGTGAATGTCCACGGCCATAACGCCCTCGCGCAGGGACTGCAGCATGGCCTGACGCTGCTCAAAGAGGGCGGAGATCTCATAAGGCTCAAGCCCGAACAGGATGCGTTTGAGAACCCGGACTAAGCCCCATATCCCCAGCGAGCTCATCAGAACGCTGAACAGGATGGTCCACACGGCGTTGAGCCGCCCGCGGGCAATCTGATCTTCCACCTTATTCAGCGAAATGCCGACCACCACCACGCCTATCTGCTCGTGCTGGTCGTCATACACCGGCGTAAAGACGCGCAGCGCTTCCGCGAGCGCGCCGCGGTTTACGGAGACATTCTCTTTCCCTTCCAGGGCGGGGGTCAGATCGTCGCCGATAAAATGCAAACCTAACAGCGCCTCATTGGGATGGGAATAACGCACGCCGCGCAGATCGGTGACCACGGTAAACAGCAGATCGTTACGCTTCGTCACGGCCTGCGCTATCGGCTGGATGATGCCGGCCTGGGGCGACTCCATCAGGCCGCGCCTGATGTCCGGGCTGTCTGCCAGCGTACGGGCGATACCCAGCGCGGTGTCTTTTACGTCATCGCGCGTTGCCCGGGTAATCTGTACAGAATAGAGCGCGAAGACCACCAGCAGCACAGATCCGATAATGGCGCATACCATCAGCGTAACCAGCGTGTTCAGCTTCATAGGGCGCTTGCGCGTCGGGGAAAAGGGCTGCAAATCGCTCATTAACACTCCGCGATGATAAAGAATGGGCTAATTATCGCTGATGACGGGCGTTTCATAAAGCCATGTAAAGAAGGGCGTTTCGTGACCCTCCTCTCAGGTGACCTATATAAAACACTTTATAGTGTGGGGGTACTCATAATAAGGAGGCAGTTTATGAGCATTATGCTTACCGGTACGGCCAGGGAAAAACGGCACGCCAGCACGATGAATATCGACAGATTATCCACGCTGGATATGCTGAAAGTCATTCACCAGGATGACGCACAGATCGCTTCTGCACTTACCCCACACCTGACGATGCTCGCCCGCGTGGTAGATAACGCGGCGGCAACCCTTAGCCACGGCGGACGTCTGATCCTGATCGGCGCGGGCGCGTCCGGACGCGTGGCGGAGCAGGCGGCGGCGGAGTTTGCGCCAGGTAAACATCCCGTCATTGCGATTACGGCAGGCGATAACGCCGGAAGCTACGAGCGCGGCGTTGCCGATCTCCAGACGATCAATTTTGGCGAGCACGACATGATGCTGGCGCTGTCCGTTAGCGGCAAAACGCCGTGGGTGTGGGGCGCGATGCGCCATGCCTGGTCTTTGGGCTCAACGGTTGCTCTGGTCACGGGGGATACGCAAAGCGAGGCGGCGCAGCTGGCGAGCATGGTGATAGCGCCCGATCCGGGTGCCGACGTGGTGGCCGGGTACGCGAATACCAAAGCGGGCATCGCGCAAAAAATGATCCTGAATATGGTCACCACCGGTCTGGCGGTAAGAACCGGACGAGTATACAGCAACCTGCGCGTTGATATTGAGGCCACCAGCACCCGATGGGCCGAACGGCAAATCGCCATTGTAATGGAGGCGGGGGGATGCACCCGGGCGCAGGCAAAGGTCGCGCTGGAGAGCTGTAACCACCACTGCAAAACGGCGGTGCTGATGGTGCTGACGGGGCTTGATGCGTGGAAAGCGCATGAGCTGCTGGCGCAGAATAACGGTTTTATCCGTCTGGCCTTGCAGGAAGCGCCATAAAATAAAAAAGCCCGCGTAGCGGGCTTTACTGTTTTGCGGGTTAGAACTGGTAGGTCATGCCTACGCCAACGATGTCGTCGGTAGAAATACCGTTGGCTTCATAGAAGCGCTCATCGTTGTCCAGCATGTTGATCTTGTAATCAACATAGGTTGAGAAGTTCTTATTAAAGGTGTAGGTCATGCCTACGTCGATGTAGTTAACCAAATCCATGTCGCCTTTTTGACCCTGCGGGTTACCGGCGGTGCCTGGATAGGTCATATCTTTGCCTTTCGAGTAAACCCATGCCAGAGATGGACGCAGGCCGAAGTCGAACTGGTACTGTGCAACGGCTTCGAAGTTCTGAGTCTGATCCGCGATACCATAATCACCGTATGGGGTCATGTTGCGGGTTTCTGCATACATCATCGCCAGATAGACGTTATTGGCATCGTATTTTGCACCAATGGTCCATGCTTCGGCTGTTTCGCCACCAGCGAAATGTGCGCTGTAATGCTTGCCATAGGCTTCCTGCTTATTAGAGCGGTCGGAGGAAGAATACGCCGCACCCAGCGACAGACCGAAATCGAAGTTATAGGTGCTCGACATACCGAAGCCGTCGCCGTTCTGGAAACGCACATCGTCATGTCCGTTTTTGGTGCCTTCCTGATCTTCGTTTGCGTTCGCGCCTTCGTTAGCACCCTGGTATTGCAGCGCAAAATTAAGGCCGTCGACCAGACCAAAGAAATCATTATTACGGTAGGTCGCCACGCCATTAGTACGGCCAACCATATAGTTGTCAGTCCAGGTGTAGGAATCACCACCAAATACCGGCAGCATATCGGTCCAGGCTTCAACGTCGTACACGACGCCATAATTACGACCGTAATCAAATGAGCCATATTCACCGTATTTCAGGCCAGCGTAGGCCAGACGGTTAAAAGACTTGTCGCCCGCACCTTCGGTATCGTTAGCGTAGGTTTTATATTCCCACTGACCATAGCCCACCAGGTCGTTAGCGATCTGCGTTTCGCCTTTGAAACCAACCTGTACATAGGTTTCGTCACCGTCGTCGCCTGCATGGTCAGAGAAGGTATGACGCGCATCGACTTTACCGTACAGGTCGACCTTGTTGCCGTTTTTGTTGTACATCTCAGCCGCATTTGCTGCGCCAGCCATTAATAACGCGGGTACAAGAATTGCCAGAACTTTTCTTTTCATTATATATTCCCTTTAAATATAATTTGTCTGAATATATGTAATTACCCTCCGTAACTACATGGCCGATACTATTCTATGAAGAGTTATTTAGTTTCAAAAATAAATGTAATTAAATGGGTAAAAAGATTACAAAATATTTCTTTTTATCTCTTTATTTTTCAGGTGAATTAATTCATTGAAAATATGGGCTGTAATTATTATTAAGTATTTCGCGGTTCTATTTTTAAGTGGGTTTGATTCGGGTGTATTATAATTAACCCTCTTTTGAGCAACAGGATGAGAGTATGGAACTTGCGCAGTGGCAGCACCGTTTTGAACGCTGGCTGGATGAAAACCATTTCACCGATGATGCGGCCCACGACATTGCACATTTTCGCCGCGTCTGGGTGACCGCGCAGAACATCATGGCTGAGCTTCGCGTCGATCCGCTGGTCGTGCTGACCGCATGCTACTTCCATGACGTTGTCAGCCTGCCGAAAAACCATCCCGATCGGAGCCAGTCCTCGCTGCTGGCGGCGCGCAAAACGCGTGAGATCCTGCGCCGCGATTTTCCTGACTTCCCGCCAGAGCGCTATGCGGCCGTTGAGCATGCCATTGAGGCGCATAGCTTCAGCGCCGGGGTTGCGCCGCAAAGCCTTGAGGCGAAAATCGTGCAGGATGCCGACCGGCTGGAGGCCTTAGGCGCTATCGGCCTGGCGCGCGTTTTTGCCGTGTCCGGTGCGCTGGGCGTCGCGCTGTTCGATGCCGACGACCCGTTTGCCGGTGCCCGACCGCTGGATGATAAAACCTTCGCGCTCGACCACTTCCAGACCAAACTCCTGCGCCTGCCGGACACCATGCAAACCCCGCGAGGACGCGAGCTTGCGCGCCACAATGCCGACTTCCTGATCCAGTTTATGGCGAAGCTCAGCGCTGAACTACAGGGCGATTATCTCGGAACGGATAGCCGGGTGCTGAACCATTTCCGTCGCAGTTTGCGATCCTGAACTGTGGTAATCTGTTTTCTGTCTTTATTGCCCGGTTAAGAGAATGCTGGAAAATCTATCAGTGACTGTACCCGCGCCCGAGCGGGTTGAGAAATCAACGGCATCTGTGCAGGCACTGCTGCGTCAGCTGCTGGAAATGTACGATGCTAAAACGCTGGCAAACCAGCTGGAGGCTCATGGCGAAAGCCACTGGAGCCCGGCGATACTCAAGCGGCTGCTGATAAGCGACAGGGCAGGGCACCGCCTCAGCGACGGCGAGTTCCGCTACCTGCAAAATTTGCTGCCGCGACCACCCGCTGCGCATCCGAATTATGCCTTTCGTTTTATCGATCTCTTTGCCGGCATCGGCGGCATTCGCCACGGCTTTGAAGCCATTGGTGGGCAGTGCGTGTTCACCAGCGAATGGAATAAGCATGCCGTGCGCACCTATAAGGCGAACTGGTACTGCGACCCCGACGAGCACCAGTTCAATGCCGACATCCGCGACGTCACCCTGAGCCACAAAAGCGGCGTCAGCGACGAAGAAGCCGCTGAGCACATTCGCAACACCATCCCGGCGCACGATGTGCTGCTGGCCGGCTTTCCGTGCCAGCCGTTCTCGCTGGCAGGCGTCTCGAAGAAGAACGCGCTGGGCCGCGCGCACGGCTTTGCCTGCGATACGCAGGGAACGCTGTTCTTTGACGTTGCCCGCATCATCGACGCCCGCCGCCCGGCGATTTTTGTGCTGGAAAACGTCAAGAATTTAAAGAGCCATGACGGCGGGAAAACCTTCCGCATTATCATGCAAACCCTGGATGAGCTGGGTTACGACGTGGCGGACGCGGACGATATGGGGCCGGACGATCCGAAAATTATCGACGGCAAACACTTCCTGCCGCAGCATCGGGAACGCATCGTGCTGGTAGGCTTCCGTCGCGATCTGGATCTGAAAGGCGACTTTACGCTGCGTGATTTGCCCTCGCTGTATCCGGCGCGCCGCCCTACGGTTGCGGATCTGCTGGAGCCCGCCGTTGACGCCAAATTCATCCTGACGCCGGTGCTGTGGAAATACCTCTATCGCTATGCCAAAAAGCATCAGGCTAAGGGCAACGGCTTTGGTTTTGGCATGGTCAACCCGCTTAATCCCGACAGCGTGACGCGCACGCTGTCGGCGCGCTACTACAAGGACGGCGCGGAGATCCTGATTGACCGGGGATGGGATAGGGCGCTGGGCGAAAAGGATTTTGACGATCCGCACAACCAGCAGCACCGACCGCGTCGCTTAACGCCTCGCGAATGCGCGCGTCTGATGGGCTTCGAGACGCCTCAGGGCTACCGCTTCCGCATTCCGGTGTCGGATACCCAGGCCTATCGCCAGTTTGGCAACTCGGTTGTGGTGCCTGCCTTTGCCGCCGTAGCAAAACTGCTGGTGTCGCGCATCGGTAAGGCGGTTGAAATTCGCAAGAGTGAGGCCGTCAATGGCGGACGTTCACAATAAGGCCACGCGCAGCAAGAACATGCGCGCGATCGGCACGCGTGATACCGCGATCGAAAAGCGGATTGCGGGCCTCCTGAGCGCCGTCGGGTTTACGTTCCGGGTTCAGGATGCCGCGCTTGCCGGGCGTCCTGATTTCGTGATCGACGCTTACCGGTGCATCATCTTTACCCACGGCTGTTTCTGGCATCACCACGACTGCTATCTGTTTAAAGTCCCGGCGACGCGCACCGATTTCTGGCTGGAGAAGATTGGCAAGAACGTCGAGCGCGACAAGCGCGACGTTTCGGCGCTTTTCGCTCAGGGCTGGCGCGTGCTGATCGTCTGGGAGTGCGCGCTGCGCGGCAAACTGAAGCTCGGTGACGACGCTCTGACCGAGCGGCTGGAAGAGTGGATCTGCGGCGGCGGTCAGGCCGCGCAGATCGATACGCAGGGCATTCACCCGATCACGGTTTCTCCGCCCCACACGCCGTGACGATCGGCTTGGCGGGCAGCAGATATTTACCCAGCGTGACCAGCACCACCGCAAAGACAATGACCCCCAGCGCCAGCCATTCAATCGTCGACAGGACTTCGCCGGCAAAACCGGTGCCCAGCAGTACGGCAACCACCGGGTTAACGTAGGCGTAGCTGGTGGCGATCGCCGGCGATACGTTACGGATAAGATACATATAGGCGTTGATGGCGATAATGGAGCCAAACAGCGCCAGATACCCGACGGACAGGAAACCGGACAGACCCGGCATCGCCGTCAGCTTTTCGCCCGCTATCGTGGAGGCAATCAGCAGCACGATGCCCGCCGCGAGCATCTCAATGGCACCCGCCATCATCCCGGCAGGCAGTTCAATGCGAGAGCCGTAGACCGAGCCGAAGGCCCAGCTCATGGAGCCAATCATGATCATCACCGCCGCCCACGGATTGCCGCTCAGGTTACCGCCGCTGTTGAGCATGATGATACCCGCAAGCCCAATCGCGATGCCCAGCCATTCGAGCTTGCGGGTGCGGATCCCGAACAGACGGCTAAAGCAGAGCGTGAACAGCGGCACGGTCGCGACGACCACTGCGGCGATCCCCGACGGCACGTTCTGATGTTCGGCGACGGTAACCGCACCGTTGCCCATAGCCAGCAGCAGCAGGCCGATCAGGGCGGCGTTAAGCATCGGGCGCAGCGGTGGAAGCCTATGGCCGCGCAGCAGTAAAAACGCCAGCAGCAGCACGCCGGCTGCAAGAAAGCGAACGCCGGCCATCATCAGCGGAGGCCAGCTTTCCACGCCAATACGGATAACAAAATAGGTGGATCCCCAGATGATATACAGGGAAAAAAGTGCTCCAATGAGCGGTAGCAGATGCCGGAAACGCATAGTCCCTCACGACGAAATAAAAAGTTCGCTCATAGTTAACGCCAAAACTATCTCGCTGGCGAGCGCTTTAATTGTGCTGGTTATGTGAAATTTTTGTTGACGCGAGGTGCCTGTTTCCGGGCCGCGAGTTTTGTTCCATACTATTCACTTAATTAGCAAAAAAAGAAGGATAGAGATTTTGGCAGGAAGTAGCTTATTAACATTACTGGACGATATCGCCACGCTGCTTGATGACATTTCGGTGATGGGAAAACTGGCGGCGAAAAAAACCGCCGGGGTGCTGGGAGACGATCTGTCGCTTAACGCGCAGCAGGTCAGCGGCGTGCGGGCGAACCGTGAGCTGCCGGTGGTGTGGGGCGTGGCGAAAGGATCTTTTATTAACAAGGTGATCCTCGTTCCGCTGGCGCTGCTGATCAGCGCCTTTATTCCCTGGGCCATTACGCCATTGCTGATGATTGGCGGCGCGTTCCTGTGCTTTGAAGGTGCCGAAAAAGTGCTGCACATGCTTGCGGCGCGCAAGGAGAAAGATACCCCTGAGATGCGCCAGCAGCGTCTGGAAGCGCTGGCCGCGCAGGATCCTAAAACGTTTGAGCGCGATAAAATCAAAGGCGCGGTTCGTACCGACTTCATTCTCTCGGCGGAGATTGTGGCGATTACGCTTGGGATCGTCTCCGAAGCACCGCTGATGAACCAGGTCATGGTGCTGTCGCTGATCGCCATTCTTGTGACGGTTGGGGTGTATGGCCTGGTCGGCCTTATCGTCAAGCTGGACGATATCGGCTTCTGGCTGGAAAAAAAATCCAGCGCCATTGCGCGCGGCATCGGCAAAAGCCTGCTGGTGCTGGCTCCGTGGCTGATGAAAAGTTTGTCGATAGTGGGTACCCTGGCGATGTTCCTGGTCGGCGGCGGAATTATTGTACACGGCGTTGCCGCGCTGCATCATGCGATTGAACATCTGGCGTCAGGACATGGTACGGTGGTCGCCGCCATTCTGCCGACGCTGCTTAACCTCGTGCTGGGCTTTATCGTCGGCCTCATTGTGGTGGCAGTGGTTAAGCTGGTTGGAAAAGTACGCGGCACATCGCATTAATTATTGACCGGCTGCGGGTGCAAAAAGCGCGTTCCTCGTCTAAATTGATAACGTTTCACCCTGATACAGGAGGCAGGTATGGTCTTTTTGGTCAGTGATGAAGTTAAGCCTAAGGGTGGCGGTCCGAGCATGATCGTCACCGGTTATTCCAGCGGAATGGTGGAATGCCGGTGGCATGATGGATACGGCATTAAGCGCGAGGCTTTTCGTGAAGACGAGCTTCAGCCCGGTGATGAAAGGCAAAGTCGCGATAAGGCTTAATCACGTAACGCCCGGCTCTGCCGGGCGTTTTTACTGACTGATGGCTTACCATGCCGCAGGGTGAACGGCAATCAGGGAGTGTGTGTGCAGCACGATACGTACGTTGTTAAACAATCTTTTTTGCAATGGCTGCACAAGCGTAGCAATCCCCTTTTGGTTGTTAACCTCTGTTTTATTGTTGTGCTGATCTTCTCCACCCTCCTGACCTGGCGCGAAGTCGTGGTGCTGGAGGAGGCCTACATCTCCAGCCAGCGTAACCACCTGGAAACCGTTGCCAGCTCGCTGGACAGACAGCTCCAGTTTAGCGTCAATAAAATGCTCTACTTTCGCCACAGCATGCTGGACGCGCTGGAGACGCCGCTGGCGTTTGGGGTTCTGCAGGATGCGGTAAAGCGTTTTGATCGCGTGCGGCGTTCCCCCGTCTGGCAAATTGCGGTCGATAAAAAGCGCACGCTGCCGATCAACGGCGTTTCGGATGCGTTTGTTGAAAAAACAACGCTGCTCACTCGCGATGACGATTACCTGAATAACGAGCTTTCCGCCGCGCTCGAAGTGGGCTATTTGCTGCGCCTGGCCTCCACAAATTCACGCCACGAGGAGCGGGTATTATACGTTTCTCGCGCTGGGTTTTTTCTGGAAACGGATACGCCTGCGCATCACGGCGATATTGCCCAGCGCTATTACCATCTGGTCACGCAGCCCTGGTTTACTCAGCAGACAGATCGTGAAAACCGGGCGCGGGCGGTTCGGTGGTTTATCTCGCCTCCCTCGGCTTTTGCCGGTAAACAGCCGCTCATTACCGCCAGCGTGCCGGTCTATTACCATCACGTCTGGTATGGCGTAGTGGCGATGGATTTCACCTTTGCCACCATGCGCCAGCTGCTGGTGGAGGCGATGGACGACCATACGGAAGGGGAGTACCAGCTGTATGACAGCCGCCTCAACATGCTCGCGACGACTGAGACCCCGGCAGAGGAGGTTAATCACTTCGACGAGCGGGAATTGGCGCAAATCGCGCATGCTATAGAGCTGGACACCGAGGGCGGCATTCGCCTGGGAAGCCGCTTTATCAGCTGGGCGCGCCTCGATCATTTCGACGGCCTCGTCCTGCGGGTACACACCCTGGATGAGGGGGTTCGCGGTGATTTCGGCAGTATCAGCATCGTGCTGGCCCTGCTCTGGGCGCTGTTTACCGCGATGCTGCTCATTTCATGGCTGGTGATCCGGCGCATGGTCAGCAATATGTATTCGTTGCAGAACTCGCTGCAGTGGCAGGCCTGGCACGATCCGCTTACCCGGCTGAATAATCGCGGGGCGCTGTTCGAGCGGGCGAAAGTTCTGGCGAAGCAGTGTGAACAGCAGTCGCTGCCGTTCTCCATCATTCAGATCGATCTGGACTGCTTCAAGAGCATCAACGATCGTTTCGGTCACCAGGCGGGTGATAAGGTGTTGTCCCATGCGGCGGGGCTGATTGCCAGCACCGTTCGCGCCGGCGATATTGCCGGGCGCGTCGGCGGCGAGGAGTTCTGCGTGGTGCTGCCCGGGCTGACGCTGGAGGAGGCGGCTGAGGTGGCCGAGCGTATCCGCGAGCGAATCGACAGCAAAGAAATTCTGATTAAAAAGAGCACGACCCTGCGCGTGAGCGCGTCGTTTGGCGTCTCCGGGGCGCAGGAGAAGGGCAACTATCACTTTGAACAACTGCAATCCGCCGCCGATGCACGGCTGTACGAGGCGAAACAGAGCGGGCGTAACCGGGTTATCTGGCAGGATCAGGATAAAAAGTAATCAAGCCCTTCGCGCCAGCCAGCCGGTCCGCTGAGCCGGGTATGATAAACCCGTGCGGGGCTGTCGTTCTTCAGGCTGATGCCTGCCCGGTTGAAGCCTTTGACGACCACCGCATAGTCTACGCTGTCCAGCAGCGGCGCATCGTTGGGGCCGTCTCCCAGACCCAGCGTCGTGAATTCTGAGCCGTCGCGCTGGCGATAGCGCTCAACCAGCCAGTTAACCGCCACGTCTTTTCCGCAGCGCGCGTCCAGAATGTGCCAGAAGCGTGCGCCCTGCACGATCTTCAGCCCCTGTCCGGCCAGCAGCCGTGCAAAGCGCTGCATTTGCCCATCGCTGTCGCGCCAGATAAGCGTCACGGAAGCCTCGTGCTGGCGTGCCAGCACGGAGCGAGGGCGGCTCAGTCCCGTCCATTCGGCCACGACCCGCTCATCCACATCATCGAAGGTGGTGAACTTGAGGTGCAGCTCCAGGCGAACCCGCTCGATGAATTCCCGAATACCGCCGTGCTGCTTTTCTGAAATGAAACGCGCGGCGTTTTCCCACCGGACGTCAGGCTGGATCACCGCACCGTTTTCCGCAACGTACGGCAGACCGACAAGCCCCAGCTCCTGCTGGATATCATTCATCTCCGACGCCGTTTTGCTGCTGCACAGTATGACCGGAACCTGCTCATCCTGCAGCCTCTCCAGCCACGCGGCGGCGGGCTGCCAGTCGAAGGTATGAAAATCCAACAGCGTGCCGTCGAGGTCGGTAAAGACGAGCAGCGTCTCCTGAAGCGAAGGCATAAACTCTCCCGGATGATGGCGGTTTTTATGAGAAAATTCTTAAAAAAGAGAAGCGTTGTCACCCCGTTGAACCGGTAACGATCCCGACAAACCCACACCCCACGCAGGTTTATACTCATAACAAAAATTCACATGTATAAAATATTATATTCGCTCAGAGAATATATGCTTGTAAGACAAAACCGATGGGGCTAATGTCTTACCTGCATCAGATTTCCTGGTGTAACGAATTTACAAGTGCTTCTTGCATAAGCAAGTTTGATCCCGGTCATCCCCATGACCGGGATTTTTTTCATCCTAGCGGTTCGTCTCCGAGACGCTAAAATCATGAATGTCGAGCTCGAACGCCTCGGCGAGTTCACGGTAGGTGTGGTAGTCACGCCCGTTAACCACGACATGGTCTGAATTATCCTCGGCGCGATGTACTTCGGACTCGCTAATTTCGTTAATGGCGGCAAGCAGGGCGTCGACATCCACTTCTACCTCACGCTTGATGGTGTCGCTGTACTCTTTGTCGGTCTTCATTGCGGGCTCCTCATTTAACCATCTCCACAGCTAAGTATAGACCGCACACAAAAACGCCATTCGCGCCCGGCGCCGATGTCAGGCAATCCATTTTGTTCTACACTGGCTCAAAACCACAGGAGGAAAGTATGAAGGTTAACGATCGGGTAACCGTGAAAACGGACGGTGGGCCGCGCCGCCCGGGCGTGGTGCTGGCAATAGAAGAGTTCAATGAAGGCACGATGTACCTCGTGTCGCTGGAAGACTACCCGCTCGGCATCTGGTTCTTTAACGAACTGGGGCATCCGGATGGGATCTTTGTGGAAACGGCGGAATAGCGCGGCGTCGGGGGCTTGTCACCCCGGCTTCTGCGGCTAAAAAGCAAAATCTCTGGCCAGGCCAGAGATAGAGGTAGGGTACAACATGGCCGTGCAGCTTAGCGCATATTAACGAAAATCCCGTTCGTCACATTATCTGTCAGGCGTACGACGTGGTATATCACTTGCTTATTATGCGTTTTAATTTTCCTTTTAATATTTCCTTTGTGTGACGATACTGTTTTTGCCTTAATATTCATCTGGTCTGAGATCTGAATTGTCCCTTGTCCAGCCATCCACATTCTTAGCATACTTGATTCAGTTCTGCTTAATGATAGGGTGGGTAAGTTAACCGCACCTACATTCTTAACTTCTTTATTCAGGTAATCGCCCAGAATATCATCAAGTGACTCTGGTTTAATCGATTTAGAGCTGATTAATAAGTTTTTACGGACCAACAAATATTCATCGAAATGAATATTGGCGATCGCCATAAAGACAATAAACAAGGTCTTAGGATGCTGATTAATGATTTGCTTAATGTGCTGACTGTTAGCGGGATCGTGAATGAAACAGTCCTCATTAATAAACACCACGCCTGGCTTGTGAACGTCACAAGCGGCTGCGAGTTCTTCAACGGTGTGCGCATCGTTGATATCTCTCTTTTTTACCCCTCTGCTTGCTAAGTACCCGGTTAACCCTAGCCGGGTGTAGCTGCATAAATCCATAATGATCGTTGACATGGCATACCCTCACTCAATGCGTAACGATAATTCACCATCTGCCTGAGAGCTCATAAACAGCCATACGGGATGGATAAAACCTAATAAACCTGTGAGCATGACAAAGACTTTCAGGCGGACTCACTATCCCGTAAAGTTACGTATAATTTGCCAGGAATCATCTTAAAGTAAAGTAAATATTAAGTATTGTGAGGTGGTTAGAAACATTTAAACCGCGTCAGATATATCCTGGTAGATGTTTTTTGAGTTTTATTTTAGGAATATCCTCAGAAAGACATTGCAAACGTTGGGGGTTATTATTTGCGTGGAAGTTCGCTGACAATATCCGCTAACAGATTGAATATCTCACTGAATAAATGCTCGCAGAAGGGGGCGATAAGTGGCATCAGCAATGACATTAATAAAAGCCCTACCGTCAGCGTCACCGGAAAGCCGATGACAAATACCGACAGCTGCGGCGCCATGCGGTTGAGTAACCCTAACGCGAGGTTGACGGTCAGCAGCAGGGTGATGATCGGCAGCGCCAGCATCAGCCCGTTAAGGAAGATAAGCCCGGCAGCGCGCACCAGCGCCAGAAAGGCGTTGCTGTTCACCGGGTCATCACCAATCGGCAACGTGTGGAAGGTATCCACCAGCATGGAGATCAGCCACAGATGGCCGTTGAACGTGAGAAACAGCAGCATCGCCAGCAGGTCGATAATCCGCGCCAGCACCGGCATATTCAGGTGGCTGCCTGGGTCAACGAAGGTCGCGAAGGATAAGCCCATCTGCAAGCCGATCAGTTCCCCCGCGGTACGCACCGCGGCGAAGGCAAGCTGCATCGTAAACCCAACCGCCACGCCGATCATCACCTGCTGTAGGGCAATCCAGACGGCGTTCGGGGAAAAAATCGGAATATCCACCGGCGGCAGGGCAGGGGCAACGATAATGGTGATAACGATGCCCAGCCCAACCTTGACGCGCTTGGGTATCGATTTCTCACTGAGAATAGGGGCGGTTGAGATCAGCGCCATGATGCGCAGCATCGGCCAGAAATAGATGCCGAGCCACTGAACAAACTGATCGCTGGTGAATTGAAGCATCGTCCGTCAGCCGATGATGTACGGCAGGTTGGTGAACAGGTTGCGCATATAGTCCAGCAGCAAGTTGAGCATCCACGGCCCGGCAACGATAATCGCCACGAAGACGGCGATGATCTTCGGGATAAACGACAGGGTCATCTCGTTAATCTGCGTGGCGGCCTGAAGAATACTGATAATCAGACCGGTCACCAGCGCGACCAGCAGCAGGGGCGCGGCAACGGCGATCGCGACCTTCATCGCCTCCGTGCCCATCATCATGACCGACTCAGGCGTCATTGCGCGCTCCTCAACTGTAGAAACTCTGCGCCAGCGAGCTGACAAGCAGCTGCCAGCCGTCGACCAGCACGAACAGCATGATCTTAAAGGGCAGGGCAATGGTGGCGGGCGGAACCATCATCATCCCGAGCGCCATCAGGACGCTGGCGATCACCAGGTCAATGATCAGGAACGGAATGAAAATGGTGAAGCCAATCTGGAACGCGGTTTTCAGCTCGCTGGTGACGTAAGCCGGCAGCAGGATACGCATCGGCACCGCTTCCGGCCCCTGAAGCTCGCCCGTGTTGGCGAGGCGGGCGAACAGGGCCAAATCCGCTTCGCGCGTCTGGCGAAGCATGAATTCCCGTAACGGCTGCGCCCCTTTCTCCAGCGCGACCTGCATCGAAATCTTATCTTCGCTGAACGGCTGGTATGCCTCGGTGTAAATCTTATCGATAACCGGCGACATAATGAAAAAGGTCAGGAACAGGGCTAACCCCAGCAGCACCTGATTCGGCGGCGCGGAGGGCGTACCGAGCGCGTTGCGCAGCAGGCCGAACACGATGATGATGCGGGTGAAGCTGGTCATCATCAGCAGGATCGCCGGAATAAAGGTCAGCGAGGTGATGAACACCAGCGTCTGCACGGACAGGGACCAGCTTTGTCCGCCGTTCGCCAGCGGGGTTGAAACCAGCCCCGGCAGTTGCGCATACACAGCGGGGGCGAACAGGCTCAGGCCTGCCAGCGTAAGGGGTAACAAACGGCGCATCAGGATCTCCCGGAACGCTTGAGCAAACTCTTCATGACGGACTGAAAATCCGCAGGGGCTTGTGCGTTAGCCTCCACCGCGGCAGGCGCAGGCGGCAGCGTGTGAAGGACGTTGATGCTGGAGGCGGTAACGCCCAGCACCAGTCGCGCATCGTCAACTTCAACAATGACCACGCGCTCGCGCGGCCCGAGCGTCGTGCTGGCGCTGACCTTCAGCCCGCGCGTGCCGGCCGTTTTCCCCGCCAGACCGAAACGCTTTGCCAGCCAGGCGGCGATAAGGATAAAGGCAATAATACCGAACAGCGCACCGCTCACCTGAAGCAGCGGTGAGCCTGGCACGGCGGAGGGCGCGGAAATTGTTGCCTGGGTTTTCATGCTTAACGGCTCAGGCGACGCATACGTTCGGATGGGGTGATGATGTCGGTGATGCGCACGCCGTATTTATCGGCCACCACCACCACTTCGCCCTGGGCAATCAGGTAGCCGTTGATCAGAATATCCAGCGGCTCGCCGGCCAGACCGTCAAGCGCCACCACGGAGCCCTGGGTCAGGCGCAGCAGCTCTTTGATGGTCATGCGGGTGCGGCCCAGCTCAACGGTCAGCTTGACCGGAATATCCATAATCAGGTCGATATCCTGCAAAGTGCCGCTGACGTCGCCGCCGCCCAGCTGCTGGAATACCGCGTCCGCCGCGCTTTTCGTCGGCGTGGTTTTTTGCTCGTTTAACGCGTCAGCCCACAGATCGTCCAGTGCTCCGCTGTTTTCATCGGACGGATTGTTCATGTCACTCATTTGGGCTGTTCCTCATTCAGCGAATTCAAAATCGGGTTGATCAGGTGCTCAACGCGTAACGCATACTGACCGTTAATCGTGCCGTACTGGCTTGTCAGCACGGGTACGCCATCCACGTGGGCAATAATGCGGTCGGGTTTGTCTATCGGCAAAACGTCGCCGGGTTGTAATTTCAGGATCTGGGACAGGCGCATGGAGATATCGGCGAAGTTAGCCACCAGCTCCAGCTGCGAATGCTGTACCTGACGCACCAGGTTTTCACGCCAGTTCTGATCTTCATGACGTGAGTTTTCCAGCGGCGGGTTCACCAGCAGCTCGCGCAGCGGTTCAATCATGCTGAACGGCAGGCAGATGTTGAACTCGCCCGTCAGGTTGCCGATCTCAACGTGGAACGGGGTGTTAACCACGATGTCGTTCGGCGAAGTCGTGATGTTGGTAAACTTCACCTGCATCTCGGAACGGACGTACTCCACTTCCAGCGGGTTAATCGCCTTCCACGCGTCGCTGTAAGACTCCAGCGCCAGCTTCAGCATGCGGTTAATCACGCGCTGTTCGGTATGGGTAAATTCGCGCCCTTCCACTTTGGTCGGGAAACGGCCGTCGCCGCCGAACAGGTTATCCACCGCAATAAAGACCAGGCTTGGCGAGAACACCACAAGGCCGGTACCGCGCAGCGGCTTCAGATGGATCAGGTTAAGGTTGGTTGGCACCGGCAGGTTGCGGGCAAACTCATGATACGGCTGAATGCGGATCGCACCCACGGTGATGTCCGGGCTACGACGCAGCAGGTTAAACAGCCCCATGCGGAACTGACGTGCAAAACGTTCGTTGATGATCTCCAGCGCCTGGAGACGCTCGCGCACCACGCGGCGCTGGGTGTTGGGATCGTAGGGACGAATATTGTCGTCGCCGGTGAGACCCGGTTTCGGATCGTCACTCTTATCGCTGTCGCCGTTGAGCAGCGCGTCGATTTCTGCCTGAGAAAGAATACTGTCGCCCATGTCGTTACCGCAGAATGAAGGCTGTATACAGAACGTCAGTGACTTCCTGCTTAGGTTGGCCGTTGACCAGCGGGGTCGACAGCGTCTGTTTAATCGCGTCGACCAGCTTTTGCTTACCCACATCGGTGGCGAGCGCGGAGGCATCCTGACGGGAGAACAGCAGCAGCAGACGGCTACGCACTTCCGGCAGGTAATCGTTCAGACGCGCACGGGTCGCTTCATCCTTCAGACGCAGCGTAATGCCCACGTAAAGCACGCGATCCGCATCGCCCAGGTTAACGGTGAACGTATCCAGCGGGAAGAAGACCGGCGCCGGAGGTGGCGGCACTTCAGCCTTGGCGGCAGCGGTGGACGGTTCCTGCTGCATACGCCAGTAACTGTAGCCTGCGGTGGCGCAGGCCGCGAGGGTAATCAACACCAGCAGCGGGATCCAGATGGAACGCTTGCTTTTTTTGGTGATAGCGGAGTCTGTCATCTGATACGAGCTTCCTGTTTCGGTACAGCTTAATACGGTGATTATCCCGTGTCCGGCTTCGGTCAAAGCGTGGAAAAGACGGGGATAATCACGTTACCTCTGGCGTTTAGGCAAAGATGTCTACGGCACTGGTGCCGCGAGCGGCGGATTGCAGGGCGGCAGGGGCCGGCAATAGCTCCTCGCCCTCATCGTTAAAGCCGCCGTGCTGGCCGGAACGCGACGCGTGCTGCTGTTGTCCGGATGAGGACTGCTGCTGTCCGGCAAAGCTCTCACCGCTGACGCTGCTTTGTGAAAGCTGAATGCCGTTTTCCGCAAGCTGCGTGCGCAGGACAGGCAGGGCCGCTTCCAGCGCCGCGCGGACGTGGCCGTGCGGGGAAACCATCTGCAGCTGTGCCTGGTTGTCATCGAGCTTAAGCGAAATGTGCACCTGACCCAGATCCTCCGGGTGCAGACGCAGCTCCGCGGTCTGCTGTCCCTGCTTAGTGAACAGCGTGATGTGCTGGCTCAGGTTCTGCTGCCATTCTGGCGTGCCCAGCGGCTGGCTTAGCACCGGCGCAGTGGCAACGGTCGCGGCTGGCTGAGACGGCGTCAGGCCGCTGAGTATCGGTGCCAGCGTTGCGGTTGGGCCCGCGGTGGACGACGGGGTGCTCAGCACGTCCTGTTTCTCAGCGGCGGCGACAACAGGCGTAAGGGTTGCCGCGGCGGGCAGCGTCTTATCGCTATCCTGAACCGATACGTTTTCCTGACCGGTTAACGTGCGGCTAAGCGTCGATTGCGGGCCGTTACCCGTCTGGGCCAGGGCAGAGGTGAGGGTGGCACGCGGCGCGGCTCCCCCGGTACCCGCAGGCTGCGGCGCTACCGGCGCGGCGATCTGCTGGTGCGGTAGCATCGCCATCAGCGCGCTTAACCCGGCCAGCTCGTCTTCGTCGGTGGCGGCGTCGGGGTCTGCTTTCGCATCCGCATGGGCCAGCACCTTCAGCGCATCGGTGCCCGTCGCAGGCTTAAGCCCGGAGACGAGGCTTTGCAGGGTAGTGTCATCCCCGGATAGCGTCTCCTGGCGGGAAATCAGCTCGGCGATTTTGGCCTGTAGCGCGGTATCACCGCTCTTTTCCTGCGCCGCTTTCGACAGCTTGCTGCCCGCCGCCTTCAGGTCGGCCAGCGTCAGCGGCGCATCTTTGCCTTTACCGGTGGTCTCCGTCAGCGCGCCCGCCAGCAGAGAGAGAAAATCCTGCGCGCCCTCAGCGCCTTTTCCGGCCAGCGTGCCGCCGGACAGGTCACTGTCGGTCATCAGCAGTTGTTGCAGTGTGATCATTCTGGTTTCCTCATTGATGCGCGCTGGGCAAACTCATCCATTTTTTTCTGATCCAGACGGTTTTCCGCCAGGGTCGAGGCGGCAATCTGCCGGTCCTGTAACGTTTGCCAGGCCTGCAGCCGCTGTTTTTTCTCGCGCCAGAAATTGAGCGCAGTATCCACTTTTTGGGTCCACTGGTTAAGCTGCTGGCGATGCTGCTCAATTGCCTTTTCCAGCGTCTGGATAAACTGCTGGTAGTTAATCCAGCGCTGGCTGCCAATGCCCTGCGTCATGTCGGTGTTAAGGTTGGTGCGATATTCATGCTGATAGTCGATTAACATCTTCAACTGCTCTTCAGCCTGCTGGCACCCGCGCCGCATTGCGCCAAGCTGCAGTGCGGCATCGTCAACTTCTTTTTCAGCCAGATCTTTTAGCGTTGATAACGCGCTGTTTTGCGCCATGACCTTCGCCCTCCACCTGTGTTACGCCTGCGGGAAAATCAGCTCCAGAGCCTGGATGGAATCGTCCCAGTCGGCGCGTTCAAAAATACCCTGTTGCAGAAACGCCTCCAGCTGCGGCCACAGGGCAATCGCCTTATCGAGCATCGGGTCGCTGCCTTTGGCGTACGCCCCAACGCTGACCAGATCGCGGTTGCGCTGGAAGCTGGAGAGCAGTTGTTTGAAGTTACGCACGCGGGCGTAGTGCTTCTCGGTAATCAGCGCCGTCATCGCGCGGCTGATCGAGGCTTCAATATCGATAGCCGGATAGTGCCCGGCTTCGGCCAGACGGCGCGACAGCACAATATGGCCGTCGAGGATCGCGCGCGCGGAGTCGGCAATCGGATCCTGCTGGTCATCGCCTTCGGTCAGCACCGTGTAGAACGCGGTAATCGACCCTCCGCCGCTGATGCCGTTCCCCGCGCGTTCAACCAGCGCCGGGAGTTTGGCAAAGACTGACGGCGGATAGCCTTTGGTGGCCGGTGGCTCACCAATGGCCAGCGCGATTTCACGCTGCGCCATCGCGTAACGGGTCAGGGAGTCCATGATCAGCAGCACGTGCTGGCCCCGATCGCGGAAATCTTCCGCAATGCGGGTGGCATAGGCGGCTCCCTGCATACGCAGCAGCGGCGACACGTCAGCCGGTGCGGCGATCACTACCGAACGGGCGCGGCCTTCCGCACCCAGAATATTTTCGATGAAGTCTTTTACTTCGCGACCGCGCTCGCCGATCAGGCCAACGACGATGACGTCCGCCTGGGTATAGCGCGCCATCATGCCGAGCAGAACGGATTTACCGACGCCGGATCCGGCGAACAGGCCCATACGCTGCCCGCGGCCTACGGTGAGCAGGGCGTTGATGGGGCGCACGCCGGTATCCAGCACATGCTCGATGGCAGTGCGCTGCAGCGGGTTAAACGGCTGCGTGATCAGCGCCCCGGTTTCGGTGGTGTCGGGGGAGGGGAGGCCGTCAAGCGGCTTACCGCTTCCGTCCAGCACGCGTCCCAGCAGCGCCGGGCCGAGCGGCAGCTGTTTGCCGCTTTGCAGCCCATCGCCGGTGATGTTTTTCGCGTAGACGCGCGCGCCGGGCAAAATGCCCTCCACTTCCTCAAGGGGCATCAGGAAGAGCCGCTGGCCGTTAAATCCGACCACTTCGCTCTCCACTTCGCGCATCTCCAGGCCGTCCTGACGCTCAATAACGCAGGTGGCGCCGAGCGGGAGCTGTAGGCCCGTCGCTTCCAGCACCAGACCGGTGGCACGCGTCAGGCGTCCATAACGACGAACGGACGGCAGCTGCGCCATCTTCGTTTCAAAATTATCGAGCGTGTTGAGCCAGCGCGTCAGGCGTGCGGTCATCAGACGACTCCCGGTGCCGCCAGGCGACACAGTTCCTGCCAGCGGGTCGCGACGCTGGCATCCAGGTCACCCTCATCGGCGGAGACTTTACAGCCCCCGTGATGGAGCGACGGGTCGCCCCGCAGCCGCCAGCCGTGCAGGCTCAGGGTTGCGCCGAGGCTCTCCTCCACGCGCTGTAGGTCATCCGGGTGAACGCGCAGCTGCGGCTTACCGCTGAACAGCGGCTCCTGCTGGAGCAGGGCCTGGATCTGCTTAATCAGCGCCGCGTTATCCACTACTGGCGTCTGGCCAATTACCTGGCGGGCCGCCTCGAGCGCCATCTGCATCAGGCGCGAGGCGATGACGCTGTCCAGCGCGTCCAGCGTGTGCTGAAACTCGCTCACCAGCTGCTGCATGCGGGCATGAAGCGGCGCCTGCTGCTGGCGCGCCTGCTCAATACCCTGCTCTAAGCCTTTTGCCATCCCTTCCTGATAGCCCTGCGCGTGGCCAGTCTGACGACCTTCGCTCATCCCGGCGTTAAAGCCCTGCTCGTGAGCCTGCATTTGCAGCTGGGCCAGCATCTGTGCGCGCTGTTCCTCCTCGCTCAGCTCCGGCACCTCCTCTGCACCGGTGTCGTCCTCGTCGGACGACAGGACGGCGGGCGTAAACGCCGCGGCTGGGGGGGAGAGGTCGTCAGGCGTCCAGCGCTTCCACGACAGTTCATCAGACATAGGTGTCGTCTCCGCTGCCAATCACCATCTCGCCGGTTTCCGCCAGACGACGAACGATAAGCAGGATCGCTTTCTGCTCGTTCTCTACCTGAGACAGACGCACCGGACCACGGTTGGCCAGGTCGTCGCGCAGAATATCTGCCGCACGCTGGGACATGTTGCGCAGGAACTTCTCGCGCAGCGGCTGCTCGGCACCCTTGAGGGCGATAAGCAGGGATTCCGAATCCACTTCCTGGAGCAGGCGCTGGATGCTGCGATCGTCCACTTCGACCAGGTTTTCGAACAGGAACATCTCGTCGATAATTTTCTGCGCCAGTTCGCCGTCGAACTCGCGTACCGCCGTAATAACGGCTTCTTCCTGCTGGGTTTTCATCAGGTTGATAATTTCTGCCGCCGTTCTCACGCCGCCCATTTTGCTGCGCTTGAGGTTCTGGCCGTCGAGCAGGTTGTTCAGCACTTCGGTCAGCTCCGCCAGCGCGGCTGGCTGGACGCCGCCGAAGGTGGCGATACGCAGCATCACGTCGTGGCGCAGGCGCTCGTCGAACAGCGCCAGAATATCGGCCGCCTGGCCCCGTTTGAGGTGGACCAGAATGGTGGCGATAATCTGCGGGTGCTCGTCGCGAATAAGATCCGCGGCGCTCTGCGGCTCCATAAAGTTGAGCGTTTCGATCCCGCTGGCGGTGTCGCGCGTTTCGAGAATATCTTCCAGCAGGCTGGCGGCGCGCTCTTCGCCCAGCGCCTTGACCAGCACGGAGCGCAGGTAGTCGTTGGCGTTGATGTTGAGCGCCGCGAACTGTTCTGCTTCCTGCTCGAACTCGGACAACACCTCGGTCAGCTGCTTGTTGGAGATCTGGCGCACGTTCGCCATCGCCGCGCTGAGAATTTGCACTTCGCGCTGGGAGAGGTGTTTAAACACCTCTGCCGCGCGATCCTCGCCAATGGTCATCAGCAGGATGACGCTCTTATCGGTGCCTGTAAGCGTGTTACTCATGTTCGTTACCCATCCACTGGCGGATGACCAGCGCCACAACGCGCGGATCGTTATCTGACATTTCGCGAATACGCTGGCTCATCACCTCAGCGCCCATGCGCTGATTCGCCCGGCGCTGCTGAAGCTGTTCATCTTTGCTGAGGCGAACTTCAACCGCTTCCTCCACGTCCTGACGCGTGTTCATCTGTTCCTTAGCGGCTTTCTCGGCTTCAGCACGACGCTGCAGCTGAGGACGAACGCCTTTACGCCACAGCAGCCACGCGACAATCAGCACCAGCAGCCAGCGGCCTGCGGACATCAGCTGGTCGATAAACGCCTGCTGTTGCCAGAACGGCAGCTCACCGCCGCTTTCATCCACCGCGCTGAACGGGGAATTGACGACGTTCAGGGTATCGCCGCGTTTTTCAGAGAAGCCCATCGCTTCGCGGGTCAGATTTTCGATCTGCTTCATCTGCTCCGCGGTGAGCGGCAGCGGTTTTCCATCCGGCAGCGTTTTGTAGTTCACCACCACGGCAACGGAGAGGCGCTGAATATCGCCGGTGTTCATTTTGGTATGGCGGATCGTACGGTCGACTTCGTAGTTGGTCGTTTCGTTACGGCTGCTGTTGCGCGGGCCTGCGCTGTTTGCCGTAGAGGTGGTCTGCTGGGCGTTTTGCTGACCGTTCTGCTGGTTTGCCGGCGGCGTGGAGATTGGCGCGGCGTTAGCAGGCGCGGGCTGGTTAGAGAGCGCGCCCGGCACGCCGCCAGGATACTGGCCGCCCACCTGTTCGGTTTCGTTGATTTGACGCGAGCGCAGCACGGCGCGGGAGGCATCCCCGTTCGGGCTGTACTGTTCTTCGGTCTGTTCTTTATTTGAGAAATCAATCTGCGCGGTGACCTGCGCGTGCACGTTGCTGTTGCCCACAACCGGACCGAGGATCGCTTCGATGCGGCGCTGGAGGCGGCCTTCCACATCGGCGGCATACTTCAGCTGCGCGTCGTTGAGATCGCGCCCCGCGCTGTTGGACTGCGTCAGCAGGTGACCGCTTTGATCCACCAGCGTGACGTTACCCGGCGGCAAACCGGCTACCGCACTGGAGACCAGATGCGTGACGGCGCTGATCTGCCCTTCATCCAGCGCGCGGCCCGGTTCGAGGTTGACGGTCACAGAGGCGGAAGGGGATTTTTGTTCGCGGACAAACAGGGACGGCTTAGGCATTGCCAGGTGCACACGGGCACTCTTCACCGGGCCTAAGGTCTCAATGGTGCGGGCCAGCTCGCCTTCCAGCGCGCGCTGGTAGTTAACCTGCTCGCTGAACTGACTGATGCCGAATTTTTCCTGATCCAGCAGCTCGAACCCAACCGCGCCGCCTTTCGGCAGCCCCTGCTGGGCAAGACGCAGGCGAAGCTCGTGCACTTTATCCGCCGGTACTTCGAGCGCACCGCCGTTATCGGCAAAGCGATACGGGATGTTCATCTGGGTCAGCTGGGTAACGATGGCACCGCCATCCTGGTCGGAAAGATTGCTGTAGAGCGTGCGGTAATCCGGGCTTTTTGCCCATAAGACCATCGCAACAACGATCGCGATGGCGGCAGCGCCTGCCACAATCAACGGGATTTTAGGGTTCGCGCGAAGGCGGTTCATCCACTCGAGTGATTTATTCTGTGGCGCTGTCGATGCTGCTGTCGCACTCATTGCGCACCTCTTAAATCCTGGTGGTTTACGTTATTCGTGTAGAGAAACAAAACTGACCCCCGGGTCGGCAAACACGACAAAAGTTCCATACTGATGGCCCTGCCATTATTTGATGATTCGGGATTTTCTATGCGTCAAATAACCTGGTTTTTTAACGCTATTTACCGCCATTATCTTATTGACAAGCTGTTAGTCTTGACCCCGTAAAAAACCATCCAGGGGAGAGTCATGGCTATACAGGGTATTGAAGGGGTAATCAGTCAGCTGCAGGCTGCGGCGATGACGGCCCGTAATCAGAACGTGGCTGACCAGCAGCCGGGCATCAGCTTTGCCGGCCAGCTGCATGCGGCGCTGGACCGGATCAGCGATAAGCAGAACGCGGCCCGTACCCAGGCTGAAAAATTTACCCTCGGTGAACCCGGCGTGGCGCTCAACGATGTGATGGCCGATCTGCAAAAAGCGTCGGTGTCACTGCAGATGGGACTGCAGGTGCGTAACAAGCTGGTGTCGGCGTATCAGGAAGTCATGGGCATGCAGGTTTAGGTTATCTAACCTAATGATATTTATTATTAATAACCATCCGATCCCACAGCGTGGGGCATGGATGGGGCAAACTCACTCAATTTCTGGTTGAGAATGAGTACCTGGTCCTGGTTATTTTCAGCCATCCAGGATCCGTACACCCGGTAAACCATTTGCGCGTCGGTGTGGCCCATTTGCTTCGCGATGAAGTTAGGGTTGGCACCGGCAGCTAACTGATACTGCTTACCCAGGCGTGTTAGTTTTGCCTGACTCTTCAGCACGTCGATAGCTGGTTGAATGAGGTTGATGATGCGGTCAGTTCCGGCCTCCGTCTTCGGAAGGGTGAACTCCTTCGTTAACGTGTGGTTTCGGCGGATCATCATCGTGCCGGCTTTCTGGACGATATCTTCCCAGGCCAGTGACACAAGTTCTCCGTGGCACACGCCGGCGTACACGGCAAGAGACCACATGTTTTTCAGCTGCTGGTGGGCGCAGGCGTTAATCAACCTAACGAACTCCTCTCGCGTCAGCGGGTCAGGCTCGCAACGGGAGCGTTTGAGAAGGGCGATCCCATTAAATGGACTGACCTTCACATTCCCAGATGTCACCGGCAGAATATGAAAACCTGTATTATCAACGGCTCGGAAGTGTCTAGATTATTCGTGGCTATTCAGTATGGGATGCGATTGGCTCTGATATCATTGCAAAGCCTGCCAGTTCCTTTAATTTGAGCGCCTTAAACACTATGATATCACTCAACAGGGAAACGGGTTACGACACTCAAAAAAACTGGTCGTCTGCATATCGCATCGCGTGGCTGGCATGTTATAGCCTTCAATATAATCAGTAATAGCTCATCTTCATCGCAACTGCTCACCATCGCGGGTATGAGCTTCCTTAGCTATGAGTCTCAGATTTTATGGGATGTTAATAAGCTTCTAAGGAAGCTTTCACAAAATCCTGTACATAACGTTGTGCCGAGGTTCGTAGGTGACGAATATCTCGACACAACTGCCGGGCAGTTTGAGTGGTATAAAGCAACTGCTACTACAGCTGCATCATGGAAGAAAATCACAAATGCCTAATTAACAACGCGCCTGCTTAGCAGGCGTGTTTGTTTTTAATCATGTCACCACTTGTACCTAAACCATCATCATACGATGGCAGGGCGTTATCACGGAATATATTTCTATTTTAGATATCGAATATTAAAAATAGGTAATATTATTATAGATATCATCATCGAAACCACAAAAACAAAAACAGACAAAATGCAAGTCGTCAAAAAATAGTTTATTACACCTGGTTTATGGAAGTACGCAAAGTAAACAGGAGACAATAACTTTAAAACGCAAATATGTATAAGGTAAGCTCCGTATGTCGATGCTGAAAGTTTGCTTAGAATTTCGTTGTTATTAATTCTTAATTTGGAAAATAAAATTACAACTCCACAACAGGCGACAAACATACTTATATTAAAGTCGTATGGCATTGGGAGGTGTTTTTCGCCATTGTATACAGAAAGATAAACAATGAGAGTATACCCGATTATTATTAATAATAAAGACTGACCCAATGTCACTCTGTCCTTTATCCTTGCAATAAATCCTCCCGCGACAAAGTAAGCTGTCCACTTGTCTATGCTTGGTACAGGCAAGACATTGCTTGCAGATGGCAAATCGCCGTTATACAAGAGCAGGAATGCAATTATGCATAAACCAAAAAATGAACCACTAACTGAAATATCTTTTAATAAGTAATTAATTGGCTGTGAAAATATATATATGCCAATAAGAGAATAAACAAACCAAAAATGTATTGATATTGAGTTTCTAATTATCAATGCATTAATATATTCCTTTAACCCAGAAAAACTTATAGTCATACCTTTGTTAATTACAAACCAGTGGATAAGACTATAAAAAATAAATGGAATGGCAATTCGTTTTACTTTTGTGAAAAGTGATTTTGCTGAAAAATCAACATTTGAGTTAAGTATAAAAAATCCGCTAAGAATAAAAAATACAGGCAATCCTATTCTAAATAGCGATTGACCAAATAAGGCGAGGTAGTTGTTAAGATTATCTTGACCATATTTGTAATTCAGGCATGTATGTATACAAACCACCATTAAGCAACTTACGATTCTGAGAGCGTCTACCCCTGCATTTCTATTCATTGAATCAGCCTATCAGCATAAAACTCAGTACTTTAGCACATAAATTTAAATATGTGCTTGATACAGTATCGTGTTATGAGCTACTGCATGTGTATACAGTATCCTGTGAGGTGATCATGCCGCGCCTAGCAGACATTAAAACCGCATTCGTTACGGTCGCAGAGCCAATCCTTTTTCCATCAGCAAGCATTGTTGAAACGCGGTAAAGTCATTATGTCATTGATAAATATTGTTTTTTTAAGCGGGGGCATCTTGCTAATCTGGTTTTGCGGACGACAGCAGCATGCGTATTGGGCTGGTGAATCACTTATAACTGATGATGGCGAGGCCATAGGGGGCGACGCATTGGATGACGTCCGCATTGTTGGGGTAGTTACCCACACAATAAGCCCGGTATGGTTAGACGACACTCCGGTGATGTGATGCTTGCCATGGTTGGTGTGAACTCTTTTTATGCCAGCTGTGAAACAGTATTCAGGCCCGATCTGCGCGGGCGGCCGGTGGTCGTTCTGTCGAATAATGACGGCTGCGTAATCGCACGTAGCGCCGAAGCAAAGGCTGCCGGGATAGCGATGGGTGAGCCGTTCTTCAAACAGAAAGAGTTGTTCCGGCGCGCTGGTGTTGTTTGCTTCAGCAGCAACTACGAGCTCTATACAGACATGTCCAGCCGGGTATTGACCACACTTGAAGAGATGAGTCCTCGCGTGGAAATTTATACCATAGATGAAGCCTTCTGCGACCTGACTGGCATAAGGAACTGCCGTAACCTGAATGAATTTGGGAAAAAAATCCGAGCAACGATTTTACAGTGGACGTATCGTACTGTCGGTGTCGGCATAGTCCAGACCAAGACGCTGGCGAAGCTTGTTAACCATGCTGCGAAATAATGGCAGCGGCAGACCGGCGGCGTGGTTGATCTCTCAAACGTCGATCGGCAGCGGAGACTACTGGTGCTTGTTCCTGTTGAGGATGTCTGGGGCGTTGGCCAACGAATCAGCAATAAGCTCAATGCTACGGGCATTAAAACATCTCTGGACCTTTCTGAGCAGAGCACGTGGATTATCCGTAAACACTTCAATGTTGTGCTGGAGTGAACCGTCCGGGAACTGCGCGGTGAGCCATGTCTGGACCTGGAGGAGTTCGCGCCGGTGAAGCAGGAAATAGTATGCAGCCGATCGTTCGGTGAACGCATTACTGTCTATGAGCAGATGCGGCAGGCGATTTGCAGCTATGCGGCCCGTGGCGCCGAAAAGCTTAGCGGTGAACATCAGTATTGCCGCTTTATTTCTACATTCGTGAAAACCTCTCTCTTTGCGCTTAATGAGCCGTATTACGGTGACTGTGCGTCAATGAAGCTTTTCACCCCCACTCAGGATTCACAGGACACCATCAACGCCGTGGTAAAGTGTCCGGACAAAATCTGGAAGGATGGTCACCGATATTAGAAAGCAGGGATCATGCTGGGCGACTTCTTCAGCCAGGGTGTGGCCCAGCTCAACCTGTTCGACGACAGTGCGCCTCGAGCTGGTAGCGAGAAGTTAAAGGAGGTGCTGGATCATCTGAACGCCAAAGATGGAAAGGGCACGCTCTACTTTGCTGGTCAGGGCATACAGCAGCAGTGGCAGATGAAGCGCGAAATGCTATCGCCGCGGTATACTACAAGATATTCGGATCTGCTCTTTGTTAAGTAACCGGTTCGATTAACTCAGGACCTTGGTTCTTCACATTCCCGACGGCGCGCGTCACGGCGTTCCAGATAAACTTGTCTGCCGGAACGGCACCGTCGGCTGCTATCTCTTCTGCTTCTTTCCCGACTATATCCTGTCGCATCCATTTGCGCGCAGCTTCAGGTGACAGAACCAGCGGCCTGCGATCGTGAATATCCACAAGGCCTTCGTCAGCTGCAGACGTCACGATTAGAAAACCCTCAGCTTCATCGCCGCGCTCAAACGGCGTGCTGCCTATCACCGCCATGAAAATGGGCTGGCCGTCGGCACGGTGAATAAAGTAGGGCTGTTTCTTGTCGCCTTCCTTCTTCCATTCGAACCACCCATCCGCAAAGCATATAGCCCGGCCATGCTGCCAGAGAGGCTTAAACATTCGGCTTGTGGCCGCCGTCTCGACTCGCGCGTTAATCAGTGGTGGTTTATCCCACCATCCGGGCGCGTAACCCCAGAACACCGGATCGAGGTGCAGTTGCTCGTCGCTTTCGTTCAGCAGCAGCACTTTGGTGCCGGGCGCGACGTTGTACCTGCCAATAGGTTCAGGGTCGTATGGAATGTCGCGATCGGCTTCGTCAGCCAAATAGGCAAGATATTCTTCACGGGTTTGGGCTTGTGCAAAACGTCCACACATAGAAACCTCCAGTCAGTCAGACTGAAAGTATAGGGCAGGGAGAAAAAGTAGCGCGCGCCGGTTAAGTCTTACAAACGGATTCGGGGCGATTATGCTAATGGTAGGCGTAAAGCGGCGCGTTGCGAAACTGGAAGTAGCTACGCAAAGTTTTGGTGGTGGGGCATGGGTGGGACATAAAACAGCACTCAATCTAAGGTGAACTTAGACGACTGATGTTTTCGACGACTATAACCATCTGTTATTTGGAGCGCTCTTGGACGATCTTTGTCGTTTATTAAAAAATGTATGCTCATGTGATGGGCCCGCAGGTGTAATCAGTGCCAATCTTACGCTGGCAGCCTGATGGCTTTAATGCCACAATATTTTTTTCTTCGCATGCAGGAAAGATGATGGAAAAAGTAGCAATTGTGGCTGCGATGCTGGCGCTGGCGGGATGTGTTCAGGTCGATAACTACCAGGAAGTAATTAAGCACCCGGTACCTTCTCAACTGGCGGGTTACTGGCAGTCGAAAGGGCCGCAGAGCGCGATGGTAAGCCCGGAAGCGATTGCCACGCTGGTGGTGACGCAAGAGGGGGATACGCTTGACTGCCGGCAGTGGCAGCGGGTAATAGCCGTGCCGGGCAAGATCATGCTCCGTTCGGACAGCTACTATAACGTGACGAGTAAGCTTGACGTCTATCCGCTCGAACGTGACGGTTCAACGCTTGAATATGACGGTATGGAGCTGCAAAAGGTCGATCGCCCAACGGTGGAGTGCGCAGATTATCTGAGCAAAAATCCGCTGGAGAGCAAGCTTCCCTAAAGGTAAAAGCAAAACGGCAATTATATTGCCGTTTTTAGGGTTTGCTCCCTCTCCCACAGGGAGAGGGTCGGGGTGAGGGCATCAGACCGCACTTTTCCAGTACTAGAGCGCGTCCTCAATGACCCAGACGCTGACGCTTCCGCCGTTACAGTAGAACGTTCCTTCACCATCCGCCGCCGTGGTCACGGTTTCCTCGCGATTGCCCAAAAAATCACGCCAGTTTTTATTGCCGTAATTCTCACCGAGACAGATCGTTTTCTCGCCGTCATCACCGTTCGACAGCACCACCACGCAGCCAGGGTTATCCTCCGTTCCGCTGCGGCTGAAGGCAATGCAGTTTGGATGGTCGAAAAAGAGCGTCTGCACGCCGTGGGCGAAGCGCTGTCGGGCGAGGATCAGCTCGTGGAGCTGCTCGATCACCGGCATATCAATGTGGTACGTTTCGCCATCACCCCCCGTGTCGTCATAGCTGGCACCAAAGAGATCCGGATAGAACACGCTCGGCACGCCGTTTTCACGCAGCAGGATAAGGGCATAGGCCAGCGGTTTAAACCACGCTTCAACCGGTGCCTCCAGCGCCTGTAACGGCTGGGTGTCATGGTTGGCCACCAGCGTGACGGCATGGAACGGATCGGCTTCCACCAGCGTGCCGGTAAAAATCTGGCTCATGTCATAGTCGCGGCCCTGGCGTGACGCTTCGTGAAATTTCATCTGCAGCGGCGCATCAAACAGCATGGTTTTACCGTCCACCTGGTTGATGTAGTGCTGCAACTTATCCACCTCATGAGACCAGTATTCTGCCACGATAAACAGCGGCTGCGCGGCTACCTCCTGAACATGCTCAATCCACTCTTTGTAGAACCACGCCGGAATGTGCTTTACCGCATCCAGGCGGAAGCCGTCGCAGCGGGTCTGTTCCATTACCCAGCGCGCCCAGTACTTGATCTCCTCCGTCACCGCATGGTTACGAAAATCGATGTTCTCGCCCATCAGGTAATCGAAATTGCCCATCTCGTCGTCGACCTGGTCGTTCCAGCCCTCGCCGGTGTAGTCGTTTACGATTTTGAAGATGCCGTCTTCGTTGGGGTTCTCGATGTGGTCGATACCGCTGAAGCATTTGTAATCCCAGATAAACTGCGAATACTGGCCCGCCCGCACCGGAAAGGTGTAGCGCGTCCAGGCTTCACATTCGATTATCTCATCGCCAATCTGCGTGCGATCCTGGGCATCCACGCGCTGAACGCGCACGGGTTCTTTTTCATCGGCGCCCATTTTGTGGTTAACCACGACGTCCAGCAGGACCGCAATCTGGTTGCTTTTTAAGGCGTCGATGGCCTCCAGCAGCTGCGCTTTATCGCCGTATTTCGTTGCGATGCTGCCCTTCTGGTCAAACTCACCGAGGTCAAAGAGGTCGTAGGAGTCATACCCGACGGAATAGCCTCCGGATGCGCCTTTATATGCAGGCGGCAACCAGACCATATTGATGCCGATTTCGTTAAGATTGGGGGCTAATGCCGTGACCTCTCGCCACAATTCACCGCCAGCAGGGTAGTACCAGTGAAAACATTGTAACAGGGTGGGGTTTTTCATCGTCCGTGCTCCAGAAGCCGTTTGGCTGACTTCTGGAGTATGGATCAAGAATCGCTAACGTGTATTAGTGATTCATCTCTCCGGGAAATAATATGTTGCCCGAAAGCCTGCCGTAGGTGACGTTGACGTTTTTTTGCTTATTGGTTTGGGCAATAAGACCGCTCAGCTCGCTCATTCTTTCCTGAAGCAACTCTTTAAGAATGAGTTCATTCTGAAGCACCTGATTCAGGATGACCATCGCCTGGTCCTGAATGTACTTGCTGTCAGGCGGAAAAGGGGTCGTGCTGATCTCTTCAACCAGCGAAACGTACGCAACCTCCCGATCGATTAGCTCATCCCATTTCCCGGATTGAGCAAGGCTTAGCATGGTATTGCTAAGCGCATAAAGAGCATGCCACTTTTTTAGGGATAAGCTGGAGTCGTTCATTACAGTTAATCCTGCTTGGGAGAATAACCCGGGCCGATTTGCTTCCAGGCGTCGGAAATATTGAGCAGAAGAGCCTCGACCTCGGTAATAGCCTCAATGTCATTGCGCAGGTTTGCATGTAACAGACGGCGTACCATATAGTCATAAAGCGCAGAAAGGTTGTGGGGAAGTTCTCCCCCCACATCCATATTTAACCCTGCCTTCAGGCCATTTTCGATAATATTAATGGCCTTAGACAGGGCCTCGCCCTTAGCGGGAATATCCCCTTGCTCAAGGAAAAGGCGCGCCCGTATAAGCGCGCTATGGATACCGTCGAATAACATGACAACCAACTGGTGCGGGCTGGCACTCAAGACAGCAGATTCAAGACCTACCTGCTGATAGGCTTGTACACCAGATTTGCTATACATATCGGTTCCTTTCTTACTTACTGCTGAACTGTTGGTTCAAATAAGTGGCCGTACTGTTGAATTTGGTGACCAGCTTATCCAAATCGTTAAACTGCTTTTTATAGCGCGCCATCGTGGCTTCGATGGACAGCTCCATCGCGTCGTAACGTTTACCGATGGACTTAAGCGTGGCGTTGATACCGTCCTTCGCATTCTGAATAACGCCCTCTTTACCGACAGAGGTGCTCAGCATATCGGTCAGCTTGTTATTCATCTGCGTGGCGAAACCGGTCGTTTTGCCGTCACCCACAAAATAGGCCTGCACGCCAGCAGGATCTTCCGTGAGGATTTTGGTTAATTTTTTATCATCGATCTTCAGGTTGCCAATTGCGCCATCTGCACCTTTAACCGGGTCCTGCGTAATGCCAAGCTGCGCCATGATGGCATAAGAACCGCTCTGCACATTGGTCAATAAAGCACGCAGATCGGATTGTACTCCGCGGATAGTACTGTCACCCATGAGTACGCCGTTGTTCGACGACTGGGCGGTTGCACCCACCGCAGGCGGCTCATACTTGGTCAGCGAGGCAATGGTGGACTGCAGCGCGTTGTAGGCAGTCACCCATTCCGTAATGGCTTTTTTGTTGTCGTCTGTCGAGCGCGCTACCGTCAGGGTTTCATCTGCCGTGCTCGGTGCTTTCAGGGTTAACGTAACCCCTGGCAGGGCGTCAGTGATGGTATTGCTCTGGCGAACAATTTGGATACCGTTCACGTTAACGACGGCATTCTGTGACTTCACCTGCTCGTTAAGCGCGCCGCTGCCGATGACGGCATTCAGCGTATCGTCCCCGGTTACCGTTACGGTCATATCGGAATCGGTACCCGTGGTTTTGGAGGTCAGCATCAGGCGATAGTCGCCGTCGTCGGCCTTCACCACGCTTGCCGATACGCCGCCGTTGGCCGCGTTAATGGCTTTCGCAATCCCGTTCAGCGACGTGTCGCCATCGGCAAGCGTAACCGTCAGCGGCTTGCTGTCGGCTCCTGCCTGGGTGATGGTAATGGTTCGGCTGTTGGAACCGGTTGTGCCGCCTAACTGCTTTGTATTGCTGTCAATGGTGCCGGGCGCGGTCGTCAGAACCTGGCCTTTCGCAATCTTGCTGACGTTGACGGTGACATCGCCAACGTTGGCGCTGGAGGTACTGACCGCCGAGAACGCGGTGTTGGTGCTGCTAATTGACGTGGAGTTCCAGGTATCCGTTTTTGCCAGCTTGGCAGCTGCGGTTTGCAGGGTCGTCAGGGCGCTTTGCAGTTTGCCGTAACCGGTAATTTGCGCGTCGTAAGTCGTTTTCTGTTTGGCAATGGCCGTTAATTTTGTCTCTTCTGCAGCCTGGAGCTTATCGTACAGATCCTGCAGGCCGGGCATGCCCACCCCGAGATTACTGATTGTCGCCATGTAATATTCCTTCTCAATGGATGTTTCAGTCGTTTATCGGCCAGGCTGGCAAAAAGTTTACGGCGAGCCAAAAAAATTTATCGCGTAATAAGCGTGCATACAGGCAGCGTCAGGCGTCGTCATTTTGCATGTTTAAATTAGTGCTGGCGCCGGTTTAATGTAAATAAAACCTTATAAAACAATAAATTAAATATTTTCTTCGATATTTTCTAAAGTCTGCTGCCAGGGCGTCGATAACCTTGTTGACGGTGAGAGACGCCGTGAGTGTTAGGCACCGACCCTAGAAACCATTTTTGAAGGAATTAAAATTATGGCAGTTATCAATACTAACCTGTTGTCCCTGACCACTCAGAACAACCTGAACAAATCTCAGTCTTCTCTGGGCACCGCTATCGAGCGTCTGTCTTCCGGTCTGCGTATCAACAGCTCTAAAGATGACGCTGCTGGTCAGGCGATTGCAAACCGTATGAATTCTCAGATCAAAGGGATGACTCAGGCTGCACGTAACGCTAACGACGGTATCTCTCTGGTTCAGACCGCTGAAGGTAACCTGAATGAGATCAACTCCAACTTACAGCGTATCCGTGAGCTGGCTGTTCAGGCTGCGAACGATACTAACGGCACCACTGACTACACCTCAATCAGCACTGAAATCACTCAGCGTCTGGGTGAAATCGACCGTATCGCTGGCGCTGCTAACTTCAACGGCAAAAAACTGCTGGACGGTAGCCAGACTGCTTCCCTGAACATCCAGGTTGGCGCGGGTACTGGCGCTACTGATAGCATCGCTATCACCACTGGCGCACTGATCAATGCTAAAGCAACCAGCCTCGACACTGGCCTGACCGGTACTATCACCGACAACAGCACTGCTAAAGCGTTCATCACCGCCGCAGACAACGCTATCTCTAAAATTGATACCGCTCGTTCAAACATGGGTGCGATTCAGAACCGTTTCGAATCTACCATCAACAACCTGAACAACTCTATCACTAACCTGTCTGCTGCTCAGTCCCGTATCCAGGACGCTGACTACGCAACTGAAGTTTCTAACATGTCTCGCGCGCAGATCCTGCAGCAGGCTGGTACTTCCGTGCTGTCTCAGGCAAACCAGGTTCCACAGGCGATGCTGTCTCTGCTGCGTTAATAGCCGCAAAATATGTAAAAAAGGTTGCTGGAAACAGCAGCCTTTTTTTTAACTATTTATCCTTAAAAACACCCGCGCGTAATCTGCAAAATAAGGCTGCATTTAGCAGCGTTTTCCCGCCATCACCCCCCGTAGCGCAGTGGTACTCTGCCTAAAATCTCTTTATCCGGTCGTCTGACGACAGTTTACCGATGAGTTATAAGATGAGTGAATTCGCACGTAGCCGGGCTATGCGTCAGTTTTATCGGGATGTTTTTACCCGGTTTATCGATCTCCCGGAAGCCGACGTTATGCCCGCAAACATCGCGGCGGAAATCTTCAGTTTTAAGAGCGCCAATATTACCGCCCTCGAGCCGACGATCCGTGCGGCAGAAACGGGGCTGGAGGCGGAAAAAGATGCGGCCTTAAAAAATATGCTGTGCGCGATCGTGCTGGCCAACGGCGCGCTGAATGACGCCCGCACTGGCGAAGGAGAGGCATTATCCGCAGACCAGCGCGCCCGGCTTACCGAATATATCGTCTCGGCCCTAAAAGCCGACAGCAATATTAATTATCTTGTCGCCGCCATTCAGCTGTTATTCCGGGTGAATGAAATCAGTTCAGCGCTATTTTTGATAAACAATAACCTTTCGCTGGTAAGCAGCTCGGCCCCGGTACTGAAAATCCTGCTGCTGATCTGCTTAATGGAAAACGACTTCAACCAGGCGATGGTGGTGATCCAGGCGCTGACCGCGGATGCGTCGTTGATTGGCGAAGATCCCATGGCTCTGCTGATGATCGCCTGTGGGATCTACAGGCTCGGGGGCATTCCGGATTCTTACATCGATTTCCGATCGCTGAACGCAAGTGAAGGCGTGGTGAAGGCGGGAGCCTTTGAAAACTGGATTGAAAAAACCTCAGCCGGTAAAACGACGGTGTTGTTAACCTGCGATAGCGAGGAGTATTTCGAACACGCCGTACCGATGCTGTACTCCCTGTATGACACCAACCGCGACGTGCTGGATGTTCACCTGCATCTTTTTAACGGTAGCGACGCGGTTAAAGCAAGCCTGACGGCGCTTCGGGAACAGCTTCCGGAACTTAACCTCTCTGCCAGCCATGAAAAAATAGCCAGTAACGCGGACGCGTCGGTAGTCAGCGCTGCCCGTCGTATCGTTTTCCTGCGCCATGCCCTGGCGACCTTCAATACGCCCGTTATTGCCATAAACACGAATGTGCTGGTGCGCAAGCCCTGGACGGAGCCCGACGCGCCGCTGCTGCTGTTGCAGACCGAAGCCGCTCCTTTCTGGGAGGAGGTCTTTGCCGGTTTCATCTACGCCAGACCCGGCGGCGTCGCGCAGCGCTATCTCGACCGGGTGGCGCACTTTATCGACGATAACCTCGCCAGCGGCAACTACGCGCCGGGCCTGGAGCAGGTTGCACTCTTTTCCTGTCTGGACTGCCTGTCGCCAGAGGACCATCGCGCCATCACGCGAGCCGAGCGTCGCGTAATGCTGGACAGCGAGGCGGGTGAAGAGGCGTTCAGCTGGGTGACGATAAAGGAAGAAGGGTCATGTCAGGCCTATAAATCGGCGCTCATCCGCCAGTACCAGCGCTGAACCTGGCCTGTAATAACGAGAATCTGGAATAAACGTGACGACACTGTATCCCTACTATCGGGTTAGCCCTGAGTCCCTCCATGCCTCTGCGCTGCTTAATCACCTGGCTGCACCGCTGCCCGCGTTTGCCCGCGTCCTGGAGATGGGCTGCGGATCGGCAACGCGCCTGATAATGCATTCCTGGGCGTACCCCGAGAGTATCGCCATTGGCGTGGATATTGATGAAGAGGCTATCCAGAAAGGGCAGCAGCATGCCGCAGAATTAGGATGTCAGAACGTTGAGCTCTTTGCCGCGGGGTTAGGTGATTTACTGGCTGCCGATCCCGGCGAATTTGATTACATCATTATTCATCAGACCTTTGCCTTTCTGGGGAAAAGCGAGCGGGAAGCCTTGCTGAAGTGGTGTCACGCGCATTTATCGGCCAGCGGCGTTATCGCCATAAAATGGTCCGTACTGCCCGGCAGTTCTGCGCGCCTGACGCTGGGAGAAGCGTTACGGTTTCATCTTGAACGAGCAGAAGAGGGAAGCGACCTGCTGGCATCCGCCCGCGCCATGCTCAGCTTTATGCTGTTAACGCTGGAGGAGGGCCCGCTCAGGAATGAAGTCCGGCTTGCTGAAGAAATGGACGACAACGCGCTGGTTCTGGCCTACTTAAGCCCGACCGACGGAGCCTGTACGCTTGCTGACTTCAGCGCGCAGGCAGAACAGATGGGCTTGCAGTATCTGGGTGACGTACTGCCGCAGTCGGAGCTGGGAGGCTACTATAACCCGACAACGGAACGGCTGCTGGAGGCCGTCAGCGACGGTGCCAGCAGAACGATGGCACAGCAGTATCTTGACTACGCCGTGCAGCGAGAAGAACGCTTCACCCTGCTGTGTCATCTGAACGCGCTCTCGCCTCCTGCCGAACCGGATCTTGACCAGCTCAAAAACCTGCACTGGGCCGGCAGCTTTGTGCCGGTGGACGTGGATCCCGCAAAAGCGCCGCACGAATTCAGAAATAATAACGGCCGAATCATTCGTACCGACAACGCCATTATTATCCGCATCATGGAACTGCTGGGTAACGCCTGGCCAATGTCCTTAAGCTTCGAACAGCTGGTGCTCAACTGCCGTGCCCCTGAAAATCAGGAGGATTACCAGCAGACGGTATGGGAAGCCCTGAAAACGCTGTTCATGACCTGCGCTGATGGCTTCTTCTGGAGCGCCGCTCCTGGCGCATACAACGCCGCGCGGCATGATGAGCTGGTGCCGGTGGGGCGACTCCCCTCCGGGCGTCCTGCAGAGAATATCCCCCTCATGAACCTGTGGGGAGAGTGGGTCTCATTGACTCCCGACGAGTGGCATTACCTGCGGTTTGATATGAACAGGGCAGGGCAGGCGAACTGGGAACACTACTCGGCGCTGAAGATTAAAGGGTTGCTTACGGGCTCGCCGGAGGCCTGGAAAAAACAGCTCCAGCGTTTCCTGCGAGCGGGCATGCTCGACGTGCTGAAATCGCAACTTTCTCTGCTGTTGTTATTGAGCGTCGAGAGGGCGCAGGGCGGAATGCTGCTGAAAGGCAATGCCGAACCCGAATTAGCCGATCCGGCCGTCGATGCGATTTACGAGCGGGCGAACGGCCTTATTCAAAAAGGACGCTCTAAAGAGGCGCGGGAATACGCCCGCGAATTAATGGAGAAAAACCCCGACAATATTCACGTGCTTCGCTGCTACTCAAAAACGTGCGTATTGACCTCGGCCTGGGACGAGGCTCTGGCCTCGCTCTGCAGGCTGATGGGATATTATTTCTCCAGCCTTGATATCTATTACGATCTTGCCACGGTGCTCCAGCGTAAGCGTGAATTTTACGGATCCCGGCAGATCGTCCGTACCTTACTTCGCCTCAACAATAAGAATATTGACTACTGGCTCAGCCTGGCGTCGCTGCATCATGCGTATGGCGATATGTCGCTGGCAGAAAAATGCTGCAGGGAAATTATGCGCTTCCAGCACCCTGGCCCCAGCTCGCTTGGTCTTACCGGCATCGTTCTGAGTGACAATCATAAAATGGCCGAGGCGCGCTATTTCATGGAAAAGGCCGTCGAGCTCAGTAACTACAATTTTGGTTACTTCAGCAATTTACTCTTCGTGATGAGTCACGACGCCAGCGTGAAGGCGGATGAACTGCTGGAAAGGCATCTGGAATTTGGTCGTCGCGCTTCAGCCTGGGCTAAGGAGAGCGGGGTAAAGCTTGCGCTCGGCAATTCCCGGGAGCCTCAGCGCAGGCTCCGGCTCGGCTTTGTTTCCGGTGATTTGCGCAAGCACCCCGTGGCCAATTTCCTGCTGCCTTACTGGGACGCCATCAATCGTGAACAATATGATTTGGTTGCCTATAACACCCTTTTCCTCGAAGAGGATGACGTTTACTGCCACCTTCGCGAGAGCGCTACCCTGTGGCGCCAGGTGGATGCCATCAGCGATACCGAGCTGGCGAAGCTGATAGCGGAAGACGGGATCGATATTCTGTTCGATTTATCGGGCCATACCGCCTACAACCGGCTACCGGTCTTCGCCCTGCGTCCGGCCCCGATCCAGATAACCTGGATAGGCTATCCCGGCACGACCGGTATGAAGGAGATGGATTATATTCTGCTTTCATCGAGCCTGGCGCAGTCGCCGGCGCTTGAAGAACAGCTGGTGGAAAACGCGATGTTCGTCGCAACGCGTAAGAGCTTCCAGCCCCATCCGCGAAGCCCGGACATTAACCCGTTGCCCGCGCTTCGCAACGGCTATATTACGTTTGCCAGCTTTAACCGTTCTAAAAAAATAAACGACCAGGTTCTGGACGCGTGGGCCGCTATTTTACAGGGCTATCCTGAGGGTCGCTTGTTAATCGGTAACATGACCGACGCCGAAATGATCGCGGCCATGACAAAACGTCTCAGGCAGCGTGGTATTTCTCAGGACCGGCTGCTTTTCAGAGGGCTGGTCGAACTGGACGAGTACCTGGCCCTGCATCATGAAATTGATATTTTGCTCGATGCATTCCCCTACAGCGGCGGAACGACCACGCATCACGGGGCGTGGATGGGCGTGCCGACATTGACGATGAATGGCCCAACCATACCTTGCCAGCAGGGCGTCGATATTATGCGTTCTTACGGGCTGGAGCAGTTTATTGCGGCAGATGAAGCCGATTATATTTCCAGGGCCACCGGCTGGAGTAAACGTATTCCCGAGCTGGCTGAAATACGTCAGGGGATGCGGGAGCGGATCCCGGTCGACCATATACCCGATTTTAATGTTGCTGAAAACTTTGAACGGGCGCTGCGCGAAGCGTGGGGGATCTATTGCCGTGGAGAAAAACCGCATGCCTTCCTCATTGCTGAAGAGCGCGCATAAATGAACATCGCTAATAACGCAGGCCGTCTGGAAAAAATTTGCCGGTATCAATACCGAGGTACGCTATGAGTGAAATTTACGTAACCAGTCCTTTTTTGCCTCCTCTGGAAGAGTTTATCCCCTATCTGGAGCAAATATGGCAAAACAAGACCCTGACGAACGGCGGGCCTTTTCACCAGCAGCTTGAAGAAGCGCTGGCGGAATATCTTGGCGTAAAGCACCTGTCGCTGTTTGCTAACGGTACGCTGGCCTTGCTGACGGCGTTTCAGGCACTGCGTCTGAGCGGCGAGGTGATCACCACGCCTTATTCCTTTGTTGCCACCTCGCATAGCCTGCTGTGGAATGGCTTAACGCCCGTCTTCGCTGATATCGATCCGCGAACCTATAATATTAATCCGGATCGTATCGAAGAATTAATTACGCCGCATACCACGGCAATTTTACCTGTCCACTGTTACGGTATTCCTTGCGACATCGATAAAATCCAGAAAATTGCGGACGTTTACGGTTTGCGGGTTATTTATGATGCCGCACACGCCTTTAACGTGCGTAAAAATGATGTCAGTATTTTAAACCACGGCGATTTATCGATACTCAGCTTCCATGCCACCAAAGTCTTTAATACCTTTGAAGGCGGGGCGATTATATCCCAGGATCTAAAAACCAAGCAGCGCATCGACTATCTCAAGAATTTTGGCTTTGCAGGTGAAACCCGCATCGTGGCCCCGGGGATTAACGCCAAAATGAATGAAGTGGAAGCCGCGTTTGGCCTGCTTCAGCTTAAGCATATAGATAAAGCCCTGGAGGAGCGCAAGGCGCTCCATCAACGCTATTGCGACCTCCTGGAGGGGCTGGAAGGATTAACGTTCGTCGACGTGCCAGACGATGTGAGCTGGAATCACGCCTATTTTCCGGTGCTCATTGAGCCGGAATTTGGCAGAAGCCGCGATGAAGTCTATGCGCTATTCAAGGCAGATAACATTCTGACGCGCCGCTATTTCTATCCGCTGATCAGCTCCTTTGCCATGTACAGAGGTTTCCCAACGTCCGCGGAAGAGCATCTGCCTGTGGCGAACGCTATCGCCGACAAGGTGCTGTGCCTGCCTGTTTATCCGGGATTAACGTCACAGGATCAGGATCGGGTGGTGAATGCCCTGAAGCGCGCCGCGCTGCCCGGGCGGTTACCGTCTGACGAGTCAACAATACTCACGGCGCTGGCGGTATGACGATGACGCGGACTGCCATGATCCTTGACGCGGGCTTTGCCTCACTGCCCTTGCAGCAGGCCATTAAGGCGGCGGGTTTTCGCACGCTCGCCTGTAGCGGAAAAGCCCAGGACGCGGGGATGAAATATGCCGACGCGACCTGCGTGCAAAATTATGCCGACAGCGACGCCGTGCTGGCGATTGCCCGCACTGAAAAAATTACCGCGCTTTCCCCGGGCGTAACCGACGTCTCTTACCTGTCTGGCTGTCGGGTCGCGCAGGCGCTGGGCCTTCCAGGCTTCGACGAGCCCGACGTCAGCGATCTTCTCTTTCTTAAGGACCGTTTCAGGAAATGGGCCAGCGCCCAGGGATACCCTATCCCGCAGGCCGCCGGCAGCCTTCAGGAGGCGCGCGCTATGGCGTTTCCCCTGCTGGTTAAACCCGTTGATGCCTACAGCGGAAAGGGGATTTCACTGATTCATCAGCCGTCAGAGCTGGATGAGGCGGTAAATATCGCCCGTGCGGCATCGGCAGGAGGGGAGTGCGTCATTGAAACGTTCTGCCAGGGGGCCCTGTACAGTCACTCCGCCTTTATCCGGGGTGGGCAAATCGTCTGCGAATTTTTTGTCGATGAGTACTGCACGGTCTACCCGTGGCAGGTGAATAGCAGCTGCCTGAGCGTCAACCTCAGCGAGCCGATGCGCGATCGCATCAGCGAGTGCATGCAGGCCATCGTCAGTGATTTGAATCTGGTAGACGGTTTGTTGCATACCCAGCTTATCGCTGACGAAGAGGCGTTTTGGCTGATTGAGGTTACCCGCCGCTGCCCCGGCGATCTCTACTCGAAGCTGATTGAGTTCTCAACGGGCATAGATTATTGCCGCGAATTTGTCGCCCCCTTTATCGGTGAGCAGAGCGCGTTCGCGCACCGGCGACCGGCGCGCCAGCGCTACATTGCGCGCCATACGGTCTCCAGCGAACGGCAAAGCCGTTTCTTCGGCTTTAGCTACGCCTCGCTGCCGGCCACGGTCATGCAGGTTGTCCCGCTTAAACAGCCGGGCGATGAACTCGGGCCTGCCCCCGGGGATCGCGCCGGGCTGGTATTTGCGGAGTTTACCGAACTTACTGCCATGGCGCGCTACACGCCGCAGCTAAAAAACTATTTCTCTTTTACTACGTTGTAAGGACCGGATTATGAACAGGCCGCTGTCACTCGGATTTATCGGCGGTGGGATCAATTCCGCCATCGGCTTGACCCACAAAATCGCCAGCCAAATGGATGGACATTTCCAGCTCACGGCGGGCTGCTTTAGCCGCGATGTATCCCTGAACCAGCAGACGGGGCGGGCCTGGGGGCTTAACGACGAGTCCATTTACACCAGCGCGGTTACCCTGCTGGAAGAACAGCACGCGCGGCTGGATGCCGTTGTTATCCTGACGCCTACGCCGGCCCACCGTGAAATTATCATGGCCGCTCTGGAGTACGGGCTGCCGGTTATCAGTGAAAAAGCGTTGGTTGCCAACGCGGGCGACGCGCGGGATATCGCCCGGCGCGTGGCGGACATGAAAGGGCAACTGTACGTCACCTATAACTACACCGGTTATCCCATGGTTCGCGAACTGCGCGAGCGCCTGCTCAACGGCGAGCTGGGCAAAATTCAGCACGTCATGGTTGAAATGCCGCAGGAAGGGTTTATTCGCAGCCGTGAGGATGGCAGCGTGCCGCAGCCTCAGGAATGGCGACGCGTTGACGGGGACATTCCCACCGTTTCGCTCGACCTTGGTGTCCATGTTCACCAGCTGGTGGAGTTTCTGACGGACAGGCAAGCCGAAGATGTCTATGCGATCAACAGCACCTTTGCGCGCGTATCGGACGTTGTCGATACGGTGAACCTGGTGTCCCGCTATGGCGACGATATGGTTTGCAACTACTGGTATGGCAAAGCGGCGCTCGGTTACCGCAACGGCCTGCGCATCCGCATCTATGGATCGCTTGGCAGCGCGGAGTGGCTGCAGATGGAACCCGAATATCTCCGTCTTGCCGATGAACACGGCAACGTGCGGCTTATCGACCGCACGGCGGGAGATAACAGGGTGGCTAATCAGCCGCGCTATTGTCGTTTTAAGGCCGGGCATCCCGCCGGTTTTATCGAGGCGTTTGCTAACTATTACGCCGACATCGCCGCCAGCTTACGCGGTGAGCCTACAGGATACAGCCTCAGCTGCGATACCGCCGTTCGCGGCCTGGAGTTTCTCGAAAAAGCGCAGCAGAGCGCGGTGACGTCTGCGAAAGTCGATTTGCATCGTTAACAAAGGTTTAGCTGAGGACCACATGACATTACTGGAACAAATACAGGGCTACGATAATCACTTCGTTGAAAGCATCCGCACTATGCATGCCAGCGGTCTTCCGCTGGTGCTGTACGGCGCAGGCTGCCTCGGGCAGATGACCGCGGAATTTATGTTCCGGGAAAATATGCCTCTCGATAAGGTGGCATTAAACCGACAGTACCTGACCGAGGGCATGACCTTCCACGGCCTGCCGGTGGTGGCGATTGAAGATCTCATTGAACAGCCCGGCGAATTTAACTGTATCGTGGCGCTACAGTACGTAAGCGAAGCGTTGCAGGACGAATTACGTCGCGGTGGCGCCAACGTGCTGGTATACGATCCCGCGTTTATCGGCGTAAGCACCCGTCTATGGTATACCCCGTCGTTTTGCGCCGGGCATAGCGACGTCCTCGAAGAGGTCTATGCAGGCCTGGCAGACGAACGTTCAAGAGAAACGCTGGTCGCATTCCTGAAGCAGCGTCTGAGCGCAACGCGTGGCTTTTACCAGACGGTCTACGAGCCAGCGCACTATTTCCCTGCCGATGTTCTCCGTCTACAGGATAACGAAGTCTTCATCGATTGCGGTGCCTACAATGGCGACAGCATCGGCGCGTTTATGCAGGAAGTGGAGCGCCAGCAGGTCGCGATGCCGGAAAAAATTGTCGGTTTCGAACCGGATGCCGGTAATTATGCTCAGCTTTGTGACAATACGCGTCAGTGGCCATTCTGCCAGCCGGTGCAAAAAGGGGTATGGGATAATAAAACCGTTCTCTCTTTTCAGTCGGGAAATGCCCTCTCTTCACGCCTTGTGGAGCAAAGCAGCAATACCGTCACCATTGAGCTGGACAGCATCGATAATATCCTCCAGGGCGGTAAAGCCACATTTATAAAAATGGATGTCGAAGGGGCAGAGCTTAAAGCACTGGAGGGCGCCGCTGAGACTATTCGGACCTGGCAGCCGCTGCTGGCAATTAGCCTTTATCATAAACCGGAAGATCTGCTGACTATTCCGCAATATATTCAGTCACTCAGCGCAGATTACGCCTTTTATCTTCGCGGCCATCATCCGGAACTGGCTTTTGAACTGGTTTTATATGCTGTGCCAGCGTCGAGGATTATAAAGTAATAGGCAAATAACCCCCCATTTCACCCATTATTCATCCAATTGATTACCCTCCAGAATCGGATAATCATGCCGATAACTCAACTAACGCAGGGCTGTTTATCGTGAATTCACTCTATACCGCTGAAGGTGTAATGGATAAACACTCGCTGTGGCAGCGTTATGTTCCGCTGGTGCGTCACGAAGCATTGCGCCTCCAGGTGCGTTTGCCGGCGAGCGTGGAACTGGACGATCTGCTGCAGGCGGGCGGTATCGGGTTATTGAATGCAGTTGACCGGTACGACGCTCTGCAAGGAACGGCATTTACGACTTACGCAGTGCAGCGTATTCGTGGTGCGATGCTGGACGAGCTGCGCAGCCGCGACTGGGTGCCGCGCAGCGTTCGCCGCAACGCCCGTGAAGTGGCGCATGCAATGGGGCAGCTGGAACAGGAGCTTGGGCGCAACGCGACGGAAACGGAAGTGGCGGAACGCCTGGGCATACCTGTTGAAGAGTATCGCCAGATGTTGCTCGATACCAACAACAGCCAACTCTTTTCTTACGACGAGTGGCGCGAAGAGCATGGCGATAGCATCGAGCTGGTGACGGATGAACATCAGCAAGAAAACCCGTTACACCATTTACTGGAAGGTAATTTACGCCAGCGCGTGATGGAAGCGATTGAAGCGTTACCGGAACGTGAACAACTGGTGTTGACGCTCTATTACCAGGAGGAGCTCAATCTCAAAGAGATTGGCGCCGTGCTGGAGGTGGGGGAGTCACGGGTGAGCCAGCTGCACAGCCAGGCCATTAAACGTCTGCGCACAAAACTGGGTAAGTTATAGGTGATTGATTCACCTGAAAAATGCCGCACAACGTATTGACAACCAGGAGTTATCATGACGGTGCAGCAATCAAAAAGACGGCCTTTAAGCCGCTACCTGAAAGACTTTAAACACAGCCAGACGCATTGCGCCCACTGTAAAAAACTACTCGACCGCATCACGCTGGTTCGTCGCGGCGAAATTGTGAATAAGATAGCGATTTCCCGCCTCGACACGCTGATGGATGAAGCCGCCTGGCTTGAAGAGCAAAAAGAGTGGGTGGCGCTTTGCCGTTTCTGTGGCGATCTCCACTGCAAAGAGCAAAGCGACTTCTTTGATATTATCGGCTTCAAGCAATTCCTGTTTGAACAAACCGAGATGAGCCACGGCACCGTGCGGGAATACGTCGTTCGCCTGCGTCGCCTTGGTCAGCACCTGACCCTGCAAAATATCTCCAGGGATCTGCTGACAACCGGCTATCTGGATGAAAATCTCGAGCCGTGGCTGCCTGCCACCAGCACCAACAACTACCGCATCGCGCTGCGCAAGTACGCCCAGTATAAAGTCCAGATGCCGGGCGTCATGAAGCAGAAAGTCCGCGCCGGAACAACTTCTGATATATATTAAAAAAGAATAAGATGTAGCGCAGCCGCCTTTGACGTTGCAGGCGATTTCTCTACACTACTCAAAAATTCCACTGTATCGGGGTACTTATGAAATTAGCACTTCTGGGTCGTCAGGCGCTGATGGGGATGATGGCCGTTGCGCTGGTCGCGGGTATGAGCGTGAAAACGTTCGCAGCAGAAAATCTGCTCAACAAAGTCAAAGAGCGCGGCACGCTGCTGGTGGGGCTGGAAGGAACCTATCCTCCGTTTAGCTTCCAGGGTGATGACGGCAAGCTGACCGGTTTTGAAGTGGAGTTTGCGCAGGAGCTGGCAAAACATCTCGGCGTGAAAGCCTCCCTGAAACCGACCAAATGGGACGGTATGCTGGCGTCGCTGGACTCCAAACGCATTGACGTAGTGATTAACCAGGTGACCATTTCTGACGAGCGCAAGAAGAAGTACGACTTCTCCACGCCGTACACCGTGTCCGGTATCCAGGCGCTGGTGAAGAAAGGTAACGAAGGCAGCATTAAAACCGCGGCGGATCTGAAAGGTAAGAAAGTCGGCGTGGGTCTGGGCACTAACTACGAAGAGTGGCTGCGCCAGAACGTGCAGGGCGTGGACATCCGCACGTATGATGATGACCCGACTAAATACCAGGATCTGCGCGTAGGCCGTATTGACGCCATTCTGGTCGATCGCCTGGCCGCGCTGGACCTGGTGAAGAAAACCAATAACACCCTGGCCGTTGCGGGCGAGCCGTTCTCCCGCCAGGAGTCCGGCGTGGCGGTGCGTAAAGGCAACGACGACCTGCTGAAGGCCATCGACGGTGCGCTTGCTGAAATGCAGAAAGACGGCAGCCTGAAGGCGCTTTCCGAGAAGTGGTTCGGCGCAGACGTGACCAAGTAAGTCTCTGACCGATAAAAAAAGGCGCTTTTAAAAGCGCCTTTTTTATTTCTCGCGCGTCTGCGTGCATAATGAAATAACAATTGTTTGCGTGACCGGAGGAATCATGTCACTACAGAATTTAACGCGCTTTCCCCGTCTGGAATTTATTGGCGCACCCACGCCGCTGGAGTACCTGCCGCGATTTTCTGACTATCTTGGGCGCGATATTTTCATCAAGCGTGACGATGTGACGCCAGTGGCGATGGGCGGAAATAAGCTGCGCAAGCTGGAGTTTCTCGCCGCCGATGCCCTGCGCGAGGGCGCGGACACGCTGGTCACCGCAGGGGCCATCCAGTCCAACCACGTTCGCCAGACCGCCGCCGTGGCGGCAAAGCTGGGCCTGCACTGCGTCGCCCTGCTGGAGAACCCGATCGGCACGCGGGCAGAGAATTACCTGACTAACGGTAACCGGCTGCTTCTGGATCTGTTTAATGTGCAGGTCGAAATGGTCGATGCGTTGACCGACCCGACCGCGCAGCTTGACGAGCTCGCAACGCGGCTGGAAGCGCAGGGGTTCCGCCCCTACGTTATTCCCGTGGGCGGCTCGAACGCGCTGGGCGCCCTCGGCTATGTCGAGAGCGCGCTGGAGATCGCTCAGCAGTGTGAAGGCGCGGTGAGCCTATCCTCGGTGGTGGTGGCCTCCGGCAGTGCAGGAACCCATGCGGGATTAGCGGTCGGGCTTGAGCAGCTGATGCCGGACGTTGAGCTGATTGGCGTCACGGTTTCCAGAAGCGTGGCGGATCAAAAGCCAAAAGTCGTCACGCTGCAGCAGGCGGTGGCAGAACAGCTTGAGCTGGAGGCGAAGGCAGAAGTTACGCTGTGGGATGACTATTTTGCCCCTGGCTATGGCACCCCAAACGATGAAGGGATGGAGGCCGTTAAGCTGCTGGCTCGCCTTGAGGGTATTCTGCTGGATCCGGTCTATACCGGTAAGGCAATGGCTGGCCTGATCGACGGCATTGCCCGCAAGCGCTTTAAGGATGAAGGACCGATTTTGTTTGTTCATACCGGCGGGGCGCCTGCGCTGTTTGCCTATCATCCTCACGTCTAAAAATCAGGTAGAAAAATAATAATGCAAGAAAGTATACAACTGGTTATTGATTCCCTGCCGTTTCTGCTTAAAGGGGCCGTGTTTACCCTGCAGCTGAGTATCGGCGGAATGTTCTTCGGGCTGGTACTCGGGTTTATTCTGGCGCTGATGCGCATGTCGAACATCTTGCCGGTGCGGTGGCTGGCGCGGTTTTACATCTCCGTATTCCGCGGAACGCCGCTTATCGCCCAGCTGTTTATGATTTACTACGGGCTGCCGCAGTTCGGCATCGAGCTGGATCCTGTTCCGGCGGCGATGATAGGTTTGTCGCTAAATACGGCGGCGTATACGTCTGAAACGCTGCGTGCGGCAATCTCCTCTATCGATAAGGGGCAGTGGGAAGCGGCGGCCAGCATCGGGATGACCCCGTGGCAGACGTTGCGCCGGGCGATTCTGCCGCAGGCGGCGCGCGTGGCGCTTCCTCCGCTGAGCAACAGCTTTATTAGCCTGGTAAAAGACACCTCGCTTGCGGCCACCATCCAGGTGCCGGAACTGTTCCGTCAGGCGCAGCTGATCACCTCGCGTACCCTTGAAGTGTTTACCATGTATCTGGCGGCCTCGCTGATTTACTGGGTGATGGCGACGGTGCTCTCCGCCCTGCAAAACTATTTTGAAAACCAGCTTAACCGCCAGGAGCGTGATCCAAAATGAGTGCAATTGACGTTAAAAACCTGGTGAAAAAGTTCCACGGGCAAACGGTGCTGCATGGAATCGACCTTGAGGTCGCGCAGGGCGAAGTGGTGGCGATTATCGGCCCAAGCGGGTCAGGGAAAACCACGCTGCTGCGCAGCATCAATCTTCTGGAGCAGCCGGAGGGCGGGACGATCCGCGTGGGCGATATCACCATTGATACCGGCAAAACCATCAGTCAGCAAAAAGGGTTGATTCGTCGCCTGCGTCAGCACGTTGGCTTCGTATTCCAGAGCTTTAATCTTTTCCCTCACCGCACGGTGCTGGAAAACATCATTGAAGGCCCGGTCATCGTTAAGGGTGAACCCCGGGAAGAAGCGACCGCCCGCGCCCGTGAACTGCTGGCGAAAGTTGGGCTGGCCGGTAAAGAGACAAGCTATCCGCGTCGTCTTTCCGGTGGTCAGCAGCAGCGTGTCGCCATAGCCCGCGCGCTGGCGATGTGCCCGGACGTAATCCTCTTCGATGAACCTACATCGGCGCTCGATCCCGAGCTGGTGGGGGAAGTGCTGAACACCATCCGACAGCTGGCGCAGGAAAAACGCACGATGGTGATTGTGACCCATGAAATGAGCTTTGCCCGCGACGTTGCCGATCGGGCTATCTTCATGGATCAGGGGCGAATTGTAGAGCAGGGGCCCGCTAAGGATCTGTTCGCCAATCCGCAGCAGCCGCGCACGCGCCAGTTCCTTGAAAAATTCTTAATGCAGTAGCATTTTCACACGCAATTTGCTCCAGATGTTCCTTCTGGAGCAAATTATCTTCCCTTAAAGCCTTTTCTGGTGCTTTTTTATTCCACCGAATTCGGATAAGCCCTCGCCAAATTAAAGATAATCTGCTCGGCGCCGACATTTTATATAAATTATCGTGATTTATGTGTTAGGTTATATTCACCATAATTATGATTATCTTTTATCAGAGGCTTCATTCAGAAGGTATGAGGGATATAGACTTTTTCACCTGGCGACGGGAATGCTTTCTCCGGTTTCAGGAAATGACCTGTGCCGACGAGGTATATCAGGAACTTCAGCGGCAAACGCAGGCGCTAGACTTCGATTATTATGCGCTTTGCGTTCGACATCCTGTGCCATTTACCCGCCCGCGTACGTCCGTCCACTCCACTTATCCGCAGCAGTGGATGGCGCAATATCAGTCCGAGAATTATTTCTCCATCGATCCGGTGCTTAAGCCCGAGAATTTCATACAGGGCCATTTGCCCTGGACGGATGAATTATTCACGGATGCCCAGCAATTATGGGACGGGGCGCGGGATCACGGTTTACGTAAAGGAATAACGCAGTGCATGATGTTGCCAAATCATGCGCTTGGGTTCCTCTCCGTGTCGCGTACCAGCCTGCAGGCAAGCGCAATATCCAGCGAAGAAGTGGAGCTGCGTCTGCAAATGCTGGTTCAGATGGCGTTAACCTCACTGCTTCGTTTTGAGGATGAGATGGTGATGCCGCCGGAAATGAAATTCAGCAAGCGTGAGCGGGAAATTCTGAAGTGGACAGCGGAAGGGAAAACGTCGGCAGAGATCGCTATTATTCTCTCCATCTCGGAAAATACGGTGAATTTCCATCAGAAGAATATGCAGAAGAAATTCAACGCGCCGAATAAAACCCAGATAGCGTGTTATGCCGCAGCGACGGGGCTTATCTGACTGATATCACGTTCTGCGTGTCAGACGAGAAAACGGCTGAATGCTCTGCATCCAGCCGTTTTTGTTACTGGCGGTAGGCTTGTTTAATTTGCTTAACCGTATTGGCAAAAACAGCGGATTCCGCCCGATCTTCCATCTGCGCGATCTGTTTTTCCATTTTAATGATCACACGTCCAGCATCAGCCTGGCCCATCGCCTGTAACATAAGCGTCAGCAGCGACTTCAGGCAGTTTACTTCCTGTGCCAGTTCCTGGTTATTCTCGGCAGTGGCAAATTCAGGTGTGCTCATTTATTTTCCTCATTATAAAACAGCGCTTGAGCGCGACGATGAAAGTTAAGGCGGCGGAGTATACCACAAGCCGCGGCAAAAAATGCAGTGGTTGTTTTTTATACTTTTCCAGGTATTGATTATTGGTTCGCGCGGATTATGAAGGTAATCTGTCCAATATGTTAGCGACAATTAAATGTTTATCACCGGTTCGCCATTCGTTAATTGTTGTTACAAAAAAATGAGAGCATTTTTTAGTTTGCGTTAACAAATGTTTTGGTAACTTTTTGAATGCTGGTGCTTAAAAATAGCGGCAAAAGCCCAGCGTGCGCGGGTTTTCTTTCCAGTTGCTGTACAGCCTAATTTCCAAAAACGAGACCACAATCGTATAGCCGATTTTTTAGCGTTTTAAACTTGGATGGAAAACCGCTAATATAAGCGGAATTAGCAGTCAGTAGCGTTATCCCTATTCTGGAGACATTTCCTTTGATCAACGTCCTTCTTGTTGATGACCACGAACTGGTGCGCGCAGGGATACGTCGCATTCTTGAAGATATAAAGGGTATTAAAGTTGCCGGCGAGGCATGCTGTGGCGAAGATGCCGTAAAATGGTGTCGCGCTAACTCAGCAGACGTGGTGCTGATGGATATGAACATGCCCGGAATCGGCGGGCTTGAAGCCACGCGTAAAATCGCCCGCATGTTCGTTGACACAAAAGTCATCATGCTGACCGTCCATACCGAAAATCCGCTCCCGGCCAGGGTTATGCAGGCAGGGGCTGCCGGATATCTCAGCAAAGGTGCCGCGCCGCAGGAGGTCGTTAATGCGATCCGTTCCGTCTATGCAGGTCAGCGGTACATTGCTTCAGACATTGCTCAACAGATGGCGCTGAGTCAGATTGAACCGGAAAAAACGGAATCTCCGTTCGCCAGTTTGTCTGAGCGTGAATTGCAGATTATGCTGATGATCACTAAAGGTCAGAAGGTGAATGAGATTTCAGAGCAGCTGAATCTCAGCCCGAAAACGGTCAACAGCTATCGCTATCGTATGTTCAGTAAACTGAACATACACGGTGATGTCGAACTGACTCATCTGGCCATTCGCCATGGTTTGTGCAATGCGGAGTCGTTAATAAGTCAGTGAGTGAAGCGTTCGATTCAAAAGCATTTCTGAAAACCGTCACCAGCCAGCCGGGCGTCTACCGAATGTACGACGCTGGCGGTACGGTTATCTATGTCGGTAAGGCAAAAGATCTGAAAAAACGCCTTTCCAGCTATTTCCGCAGCAATCTTGCCTCTCGTAAAACCGAAGCACTGGTCGCACTCATCCACAACATTGATGTCACCGTGACGCACACGGAAACGGAAGCGCTGCTGCTTGAGCACAACTATATCAAGCTGTATCAGCCGCGCTACAACGTTCTGCTGCGCGATGATAAGTCCTACCCGTTTATCTTCCTGAGCGGTGATACCCATCCTCGCCTGGCGATGCATCGTGGCGCTAAGCATGCGAAGGGTGAATACTTTGGCCCTTTCCCGAACGGTTATGCCGTACGCGAAACGCTGGCCCTGTTGCAAAAAATCTTCCCCGTTCGCCAGTGTGAAAACAGCGTCTACCGCAACCGTTCCCGGCCGTGCCTGCAATATCAGATTGGCCGCTGCCTGGGGCCGTGCGTCGAAGGGCTGGTAAGTGAAGAAGAGTATGCGCAGCAGGTTGAGTACGTGCGCCTGTTTTTAGCCGGTAAAGACGATCAGGTGCTGACGCAGCTGATTGCCCGCATGGAGAAAGCCAGCGCGGGGCTGGAGTTTGAGGAAGCCGCGCGCATCCGCGATCAGATCCAGGCGGTGCGCAGAGTCACCGAGAAGCAGTTTGTCTCCAACACGGGCGACGACCTCGACGTTATCGGCGTTGCCTTTGACGCCGGTCTGGCCTGTGTCCACGTGCTGTTTATTCGTCAGGGCAAGGTGCTCGGCAGCCGCAGCTACTTCCCGAAGGTGCCGGGCGGCACCGAACTGGGGGAAGTGGTGGAAACCTTCGTCGGCCAGTTCTATTTGCAGGGCAGCCAGATGCGTACGCTGCCGTCTGAGATCCTGCTCGACTTCACCCTCGACGACAAAACGCTGCTGGCGGATTCGCTTTCTGAGCTGGCCGGTCGCCGGGTGAACGTGCAGACGAAACCGCGCGGCGATCGCGCCCGCTATCTGAAGCTGGCGCGAACCAATGCCGCCACGGCGCTGACCACCAAACTTTCTCAGCAGTCCACCGTCAGCCAGCGCTTAACCGCGCTCGCTACGCTGCTCAAGCTGCCTGAAGTGAAGCGTATGGAATGCTTCGACATCAGCCATACCATGGGCGAGCAGACCGTGGCGTCGTGCGTGGTCTTTGATGCCAACGGTCCGCTGCGGGCAGAGTATCGTCGGTATAACATCACCGGCATTACCCCGGGCGACGATTACGCCGCCATGAACCAGGTGCTGCGCCGCCGCTATGGTAAAGCGATCGAAGAGAGCAAAATTCCTGACGTTATACTTATCGACGGCGGGAAAGGGCAGCTTGGACAGGCGAAGGCGGTATTTGAATCGCTCGACGTGGAGTGGGATAAAAACCATCCGCTGCTGTTAGGGGTGGCGAAAGGGGCGGATCGTAAAGCGGGTCTGGAGACGCTGTTCTTCGAGCCGGAAGGGGAGGGCTTCAGCCTGCCGCCTGATTCTCCTGCGCTGCACGTGATCCAGCATATCCGCGATGAGTCGCACGATCACGCCATCAGCGGACACCGGAAAAAACGGGCGAAAGTGAAAAATACCAGTACCCTTGAGACTATCGAAGGCGTCGGGCCAAAACGTCGCCAGATGCTGTTGAAGTACATGGGCGGATTGCAAGGATTACTCAATGCCAGCATGGAGGAAATTGCAAAAGTGCCGGGTATTTCGCAAGGGCTGGCAGAAAAGATCTACTACTCGTTGAAACATTGAGGGCTCTGTAGCAACATAGAGCTAAATTTTACTGACAACAGACAGTTACCGTCATCATGCGATTTAATATCCCTACGTTGCTCACTCTTTTTCGCGTTGTGCTCATTCCGTTCTTTGTACTGGCATTTTATCTGCCGGTGGTGTGGGCACCGTTTGCCTGTGCGCTGATTTTCCTGATCGCCGCCGTGACGGACTGGTTCGACGGCTATCTGGCGCGTCGCTGGAATCAGAGTACCCGATTCGGCGCGTTCCTCGATCCGGTTGCGGATAAAGTGATGGTGGCAATCGCGATGGTGCTGGTGGCGGAACATTATCATACCTGGTGGGTTACGCTGCCTGCGGCGACCATGATTGGCCGTGAGATTATTATCTCTGCCCTGCGCGAGTGGATGGCGGAGCTGGGTAAACGCAGCAGCGTGGCGGTGTCCTGGATCGGTAAAGTCAAAACCACCGCACAGATGGCGGCGCTGGTGTGGATGCTGTGGCGTCCGAATGCCTGGGTTGAGTGGGCAGGTATCGGCCTGCTGTGGGTCGCGGCGGTGCTGACGCTGTGGTCAATGCTGCAATATTTGAACGCCGCGCGCGGAGATTTGCTTGAACAGTGATCGTTTCGCCTTAATTTTCAGCAAACGATCCTGAGATGCAAAAAATATCGTTGACTCAAAACGACATATCAGTAGAATGCAACGCATCGAACGGCGGCACAGTCAGCCGGACGATAATGAAATCAAGCGGTTAGATAACTCTTGATGACATGCGGGAATAGCTCAGTTGGTAGAGCACGACCTTGCCAAGGTCGGGGTCGCGAGTTCGAGTCTCGTTTCCCGCTCCAGTTTAAATACATCGGCATTTGCGGGTGTAGGTCGAAAGACAGCAGATTTAAGGCGCGTTAGCAAAGCGGTTATGTAGCGGATTGCAAATCCGTCTAGTCCGGTTCGACTCCGGAACGCGCCTCCACTTTCTTCCCTGGCCGGATGGTGGAATCGGTAGACACAAGGGATTTAAAATCCCTCGGCGTTCGCGCTGTGTGGGTTCAAGTCCCACTCCGGCTACCATGGGAAAAGTAGAATAAAATCAATGATAAGCAGTGTCGTATAAACCACCTACGGGTGGTTTTTTTATGCTCGAAATCTTCTGTTTCATAATATCACTTCATAATATTTTATTGACCACCAACGACCGGAAAGACAGCAATTTTGCGATCATACCGTGCTGTTTGCTCCACGTTTTTATGTCCTGAGATAGCCTGTTTCTCATAGATGTTCCCTTGTAGGTCTGAGATACCTTTCGCTTTCAGGTCATGAAATGTGAAGACAAAACTCAAATGTGGGTATTTGATCCACGCTTCTTCTTTGGCTTTTCTCCATCGACTGTTGAAGCCAACCCTAGTGTATTTGTGCCCGGTGGGTTGATGAAGAATAAACAGGCTACTCATCCCTTCATTGAGGAGCAGGGCTTTAGCAAGTTCAATTGCTGCCTTTAACCGGTCTGACCATGCTTTAATCTGTGCTACTGCTGTTTTGCTCTGCTTAATCAATATTCCTTCAGCCATAAACTGGCTTCTCTTCATCTCAAGCACATCGTTTTGACGTGCGCAGCACAGATAGGCCAGTTCCATAGCTACACGCACGACATCAGGCGAAACGCTATATAAGGCGTTGTACTCTTCGTTCGTGATATAGCGATCCCGGCCAGTCTCTTTAAATTGCTTACGCCTTTTATAGGGTTGCCCTTGGCATAACCTGTACATGACGATATCGGTCTGGGTATTCCCTGAGACTGATATTTCTGATGTGTCTCTCGAACTGATAGCCGCTATTAAGCAGGGCTATCTCACGGTTAAAGCTGCTGGCGTATGGGCCGGTGATGTTGAAACTCCCTCTGTAGAAACACCATCTGAGGGAACTAAATTCTTTGGGTTTGATATGGATAACGAATATATCGGCGGTTTTGGTATCGGCGTATGGGGAGTATTACTCTGATGGCTATAAACGATTTTAAATCTTTTGCTGTTGGTGCTGGCGCCAATGTTATGTCTAAGGCCGGCTGGATCGCATTGACCGCACTGGCGACAGGGTTTCAGGCTGGAAAGGCATCAAGTGCCCAAGTAAATAAAGCACTGCGTCAAAGCAGTGTTATCGCATCGATGATTGCCCAATTCACAGCTGACTTTACAGGTCAGGATGTTCTAGATAATGGTAATTTGTCCACATTACATGCCGCTTTTGGTAATTCTGTTAGCGGTAGGCTCGCTAAGGTGCTGACCTTCACTTCTTTCGGAACGTATACCCCGACAACTGGCACAAAAAAGATTCGTGTGCCTGCCGTTGGCGGAGAAGGTTGTGGTGGAGGTGTTCCGTCATCTTCCAGCGCAACGCAGACAATTACAATGGGTGGTGAATGCGTCGTTTATGCCTAAATTATTCTGACGCTCTCTTCCTCATCTCCAATGTCGGTGGTTATTGGTGCTAGTGGTGGCGGTGCAGCAGCAGTATTAGGCGGAACATTGATGGCGGATAGTAACGGATCATCTGGCGTTATGATTATTGAGGAATATGTCTGATGAATTATGCTTTGGTAGTAGACAATTTGGTTATGAATATTGTCCTGTGGGATGGGGTGTCAGAGATTGAACAGAATGAAGGTAAATGGGTGGCATGTGCTCCACAAGTTGGCATCGGATGGAACTATCAAAAAAGGAAATTTATCAAGCCGTCAGATCCTGTCCTGACGCAAGAGGAGCAAATAGAACTTGCCAATGAGCAAAAGCGTGAGCTTATAGCGTCAATAGTCGCTCATATCCAAAGCAATATGTGGAACACAAAGTTGTCGCTTGGCAGGCTTTCAGAAGAGGAGAAAGCTAGTTTTAACGCCTATCTTGATTACATAGATGCGCTGATTGAGGTAGATACTTCGTCTGCTACCGATGTCGATTGCCGATGGCACCAGAAGCGTAAATTTGATCGAATGTTCTCCATGCCTATAGTTGCAAAACATACTGATTGGTTTATATAGCTGATCGTGGCTGTTATTATAAAATTAATATTTCATCTTAGATAGAATTGATATTGGTGATGGTGTGGGAGGGTTATTTAGCAACAGTTAGCATGGCTAACTTCAGTGGTGAGTAATTATATAAATGAACAGTTAAATATTGAGTGTGAAACTATAATTACTTAACCCGCGACCTTAATATTAGGTCGCGGAGGTTAAGTTATCCCGTAAAAATACTAGTGATTACTTTCGATGTGCGTTTGTTTTTAATGCGCTTGGTTATTAAACCTACAAGACTTGACTGTAAGAATACAAAAAATAATGCAAGTGTGTAAGTTGTAAAGAAACCAATCACGAAGTTTAAGCTAAATTTATGGCACATTAAAATGAATGGTATGTGCCATAAGTAAATCCATATGGAGTTTTCCGAAATGAACTTGATATACTTCCACGTAAAGGTGTTTTGCAAGTGTATCGTAATAATATCAGAATAAAAATATATAAGTGAGCACATGAAAAAGGCATAGTATAAATAGTAAATGCCGGCTGGGTATTTATCGAATTGGGTAGGAGTAAAAGAATTTGTGACTAAATAATAATGTAGTACCAATGCCGTAAACACTGAGCCTGTAAGAATTATTAATTGTAAAGTTTGTCTTTTACTCAAACATATTATTTTATAACCAATTAAAAAACATAGCAAATATGGTAAGATGTTTGAAATATAAGAACCAATGAGGAGCATTTTATTCATTTCATCAAGAGTTTTATAAAACTCTTTGAATTGACTATTAATAACTACAGCGGCAGTGAATAAAATAAGTGAAAAAGATAAGTTTGCGTTAAGCAATCTCTTTGGTAAGAATATAGCAATTGACGAAATTATAAAGAATAGTCTTATCACCCAAACAAACCCCAGCCCACTAGATAAAGTAAATGAGGTTATTATATGACCTTGAGGATAAGTGAAGTTTTTAATGTTAAATATCAAGGCAATACACTCGTTTATTGCGAAGAAAAAGACAAAGAAAATCCAAGTTGGTAAAACTAAACGGCGAAATCGAGAGCTTATATATTTTATTTTGCTGCTATGGCGATGTTCGGTTACACAAAAGGACATTCCCATAACCATAAACATTAAAGGAACATCAAAGTTTCGCAGTTGAGCTAGCCATAATGGAGGCTGGACATGGGCTAAAATGATTAAAGAAATCCCGAGAAATCTTAAAAAATCTATTTTATCAATACGCATCACTTCGTCCATTAGATTTTATAGGACAACGATTATACATTAGTATTGAGCGGCTATGACACCATTGCTTTTAGGTATGAGCTCTGTTGTAAGAGGAGAGCCCAAGAGTTTTGCCTTGGTTTGTTATAGCTTACGGTGCCAATTTATGATGTGAGAGTATCGACACTGTATCGCAAATTCCCGGTAGGCAGTGGTTAGAAACGATGCAGGCCGCCGGTGATTGTTGAGACTGGCAGCCTGAAAATTTTTACAGCCCAACCTGGCAAACTGATGGGAACTCAGAAACCAGCCACATATCGGCCTCTTCAAACATATCCTCCAGCATGCGATTCAGCTTCTCCCGATCGCTTTTGCTGGCATCGTTATTCAAGCCGTTCGCCTGCATCGGGTTCACCTTCACTTCGGTATCAGGGAAAATCTGGTGCACTCGCTTCGTCAGCTCTGCCAGAATAATCACTCTGGCCCCTTCAAGCCCTCTACTTTGCGTTTGTCATAAACCAATTTTACGAACATATCTCACCTTTTAGTCGATGTATTTAATGGAAGGATGCTTAATGCCAGCATCTATGTAATCGACGGCTTTTTTTAGTTCATCCAGGAGATTTTCAGCTTGTCTACGGAACAAGCAGATCGTTTGATCAATGAATTGCACCGACGGCCATGATGGGACAGAAGCCATAGTGTCTGTGAATTGGCGTGTAACAGAACATGTTCAGTGAGCGCGCAGTAACTGATAGCAAAATCAGTTAACTGAGGCATTGCTCCTGCATTCAACTCTTTTGCTGTTGCCATAAAACAATCCTTTTTTGCTGTATGCATACACAGTAAATCGGATCTGAGATATGGTTAATGGATACGTAATATTGTCTATTCACTTATTGTAAATAACTGAATGATAAAGATGGTGCTAATAATTAATGTTATGAAGAAATGCGCTATCTCACTGATATAATGAAATAAAGCGCACGAATTAAAATCCCTCGGCGTTCGCGCTGTGTGGGTTCAAGTCCCACTCCGGCTACCATGGGAAACAAAGAATAATCAAAGCAATAAGCAGTGTCGTGAAACCACCGAAAGGTGGTTTTTTTGTGCCTGTCATTCCGCTTCTCAGCATCCTCCCTCTCTGGCTTTAGCGATCCTTTTGCAGCGTAATTAAACAGATACGCATTATGCTATCTTAAGACGGGCGCCTTTTACGGTCTGTAGATGTTCAGGCCTGCGACCCGATTCCCGATGCCATCACCTCATTTTAAGGGCCGCTATGTCTTTACCGCCACTGTATGCACTGCGTGCGTTTGAAGTTGCTGCGCGACTGAACTCCTTCAGCAAAGCCGCTGAAACGCTCAATATTACGCCGGGCGCGGTCAGCAGACACGTCCGCACCCTTGAACTGTGGTTCGACTGCGAGCTTTTTAAAAGACAGGGCCCCCGGGTGGAGGTCACCGAGGCCGGGCGAGTGCTGGCCGGGCAGCTGAACGAGAGCTTCACGAGCATTGAGTGGGCCTGCCGGGCATTTCGCAGTGAAAATCATCTGCTGCGGCTAAAAGCGCCCAGCACCCTGACCATGAGATGGCTTCTCGACGTGTTGCGATCCTTTCGGAACAGCCATGCAAAGCCACAGGTTGAGATTGCCAGCGTCTGGATGGACATTGATACCGTTGATTTCAACCTTGAGCCATACGACTGCGCCATCCTGCTCGGTAACGGCCATTTCGGTGAGACGGCGGAAAGCCAGCTGCTTTTTAGTGAATGACTTATCCCGGTTTGCACCCCCTCGCTTATCGAACCGGCCCGGCAGCGGCTTGCGCAATGCGATTTGATCCATCCCTCACCGGACAGAAGGGACTGGAGGCGCTGGCTGCGAAGAACGGGGCTGTACCCGGGGCTCGATATGAGCAGCGGCATGGTGTTTGATACCCTTGAACAGGGAAGTATTGCCGCCATGAACGGTCACGGTATCGCGATCGCCGACCTGCGCCTTACGCTCGACGCCCTGAAAAGCGGCCTGCTCGGCCTGCCCTTCAGGGAAGCTATCGCGACGGGAGATGGCTACTACCTCGTCTGGCCAAAAAATTCGCTCAAAAGAGACAGCATCCAGCATCTTCTGGCCTGGCTGCAAAACCACGCCCCGGTCGTCCCGGCTCTGGATATCGTTTGTCTGGAATACGATGAAGGCCGGGTTTAATAGTGCCGTTATGAGTAAGTAATGTTCGCCATCTTTTTATAACGTTCCGGCAAAGCGCCGTTCAGGCTGAGCACCTTATCCAGAATATCAAAAGCAGGGGTGTTTTCCTGCTGCCCGGCGTCGAGGATTGCCGCGCGTAAAATCGTGGCGGCAGACGAAACCCTGTGAAAATAGTCTTCGGACTCGGGCGTCTGTAGTTCGCCTGAAGCGGCGTAACGCACCTGTGGCCAGCCAGAGAAGTCGAGCAGGGGAAGAGGCTTTCCCGCTTCAGGCAGAGAGGCCGAAAGCAGCGCAGCCGCCTGTTTAGGATCGCGATGGGCGGCACAAAGCATATACACGCGCTGCGAAAACGGTGACAGGGCCTCAGAGTGAGGTTTCGTCGCCATAAGCTTGGCCATAAAATCCTGTAAATCACCGGCTGAACGGGCGTCAGGCGGTAAGTCGAACTTCATTAACTGAAATAACGCATCAAGTGTCATGTTTGCCCCGGATCCTCTTATCATTATTATTCAGCGCGCGGCTGAACGTTTATCGACCCGCGCAACGGCGGGTCGTGATGATGATATTTGAATGCGGTCGCCTCAGAAAAACGATTAATAATGGAAATCACTGTGAGTTTTACTCACGCTGGCCTCTGCGCTTCACGCCCCTCCAAGATAGGCTTTCCTTACCTCCGGATCGTTCAGCAGCGCTTCGCCGCTGCCGCTTAAGCGGATCTGCCCGTTAACCATCACATAGCCGCGGTCGGACAACTTCAGGGCATGGTGCGCGTTCTGCTCCACGAGAAAAATCGTCATCCCGTTACGGGCCAGCTCGCGCAGCGTCTGGAAAATTTGTTTAACCACGATGGGCGCGAGGCCGAGGCTGGGTTCATCCAGCAGCAGAAGTTTGGGGCGGCTCATTAACGCGCGGGCGATAGCCAGCATCTGCTGTTCTCCCCCGGAGAGCGTCATCGCCCGCTGGTTGCGCCGCTCTTTGAGGCGGGGAAACAGGTCAAACATGCTCTGCATATCTGCCGCTGCGTGCTGGTTGCCGATGGGAATCGTCCCCATCAGCAAATTCTCTTCCACAGACATATCGGGGAAAACGCGTCGCCCTTCAGGCGCCTGAGCAATGCCGCCGGTAGCGACGAAGTGGGTGGATTTATGGCTGATATCCTCGCCGCAGAAGACGATCTGCCCGCTGCGAATGCGGGGCTGGCCAAAGACAGACATCAGCAGGGTCGATTTCCCCGCACCGTTAGCGCCAATCAAGGCCACGGTCTCTCCTTCGTTAACCTCAAGCGAGACCTGCCTGAGCGCCTGGATCGCGCCATAGAAAACGTCCACATTGTGAAACTGAAGCATCGGTTCGCTCACGGGCTGACCTCGCTTTCGTCGGTACCCAAATAGGCGGCAATGACGCTGTCATTGTGCTGGATCGCGTCTGGCGTACCTCTGGCAATAACGTCGCCGTGATCGAGCACGATGATGTCATCCGAAATCTCCATCACCATCCCCATGTCATGCTCAATCAGCAGCACCGTAATGCCGTGGTGGTCGCGCAGGAAGCGAACGATTTCGCTCAGCTTGTGCGTCTCAACCGGGTTCAGCCCGGCGGCGGGTTCATCGAGACAAATCATCTCCGGGCCGGTACACATGGCTCGGGCGATTTCGAGGCGCCGCTGCTGGCCGTAGGACATTTCACCGGCAAGCCGGTTCGCGCAGTCCACCAGATCCACCGCCTCCAGCCAGTAAAACGCCCGGTCCAGCGCATCGCTTTCCGCCCGACGATATGCCCGGGTATTCAGCACCCCCGCAAGCAGGCTGCGGTTGACGCGCATATGCTGCGCCACCAGCAGGTTTTCCACTACCGACATCTCGCGAAACAGGCGGATGTTCTGAAAGGTGCGGGCAAGACCCGCGCGGTTGACCAGATGCGTGCCGCCGAACATTTTATAGAACAGTCGCTGGCCGAGCTGCGTCGGGTTGAGCCAGTCGCCGGGCTGGAACTTCTGGCCAAGCACCTGGATGACGTTGGTGGTTTTATCACGCGCATTGAATATTATGTTGCCACCGGAAGCGCGGTAGAAACCGGTCAGGCAGTTAAAGACGGTCGTTTTTCCCGCGCCGTTAGGCCCAATCAGGGCGGTAATCGACCCGCGCTGCACCTCAAGGTTGACGTCGTTTAGGGCCCTGATGCCACCGAAATGCATCATCAGATGCTCTACGCGCAAAATTGTTGCGTTCATGGTGCGACTCCTTTACGCACGGCAAACCCGCTGCGGTTGATGCGGATCAGGCCGCGAGGACGCCAGATCATCATGACCACCATCAGCATGCCGAACAGCAGCACGCGGTATTCCGCAAAGCTGCGCAGCAGCTCCGGCGTGACGGTAAGCACGAAGGCTGCCAGAACGACGCCCACGGTAGAGCCCATCCCGCCCAGAACCACGATTGCGAGAATCAGAGCCGATTCGAAAAAGGTGAACGAGGTGGGGTTAACAAAACCCTGGTAGGTGGCAAAAAATACGCCGGCGATACCCGCCGTCGACGCGCCGAGGGTAAACGCCGAAAGCTTCACCAGGACGTGATTAAGCCCCATTGAGCGGCAGGCAATTTCATCTTCACGGAGCGCCTCCCACGCCCGGCCAACCGGCATACGCGTCAGCCGGTGCTTAATGTACAGCACCAGCACGACCACCAGAAACAGCACCGCATAGATGAAGATAAACTTCATGTTGGGGTTATAGGTCAGGCCGAAGAACTCGTGGAAGGGCACGCCGCCTTCCTTAGCGCGTCGACCAAACTCCAGGCCCAAAAAGGTCGGGGCGGGGGCTGAAACGCCGTTAGGCCCGCCGGTGAAGGTCAGCCAGTTGTTCAGCACCAGGCGGATAATCTCGCCAAACCCGAGCGTGACGATGGCCAGGTAATCCCCATGCATGCGCAGCACCGGAAAGCCGAGCAGGGCGCCCGCGCCCGCGGCTATCAGCGCCGCCAGCGGCAGCATGCTCCAGAACCCTAAGCCAAGATACTGATACCCAAGCGCCAGGCCGTAGGCCCCAATGGCGTAAAAGGCGACGTAGCCCAGATCCAACAGCCCCGCCAGCCCGACAACAATGTTCAGCCCAAGGCCGAGCAGAACGTAGATCAGCCCGAGAATGGCGACCGTCAGGACGTACTTGGTGGCAACAAACGGGAAGCAAATCGCCAGCGTGACGATCAGCGGCAGGATCCAGCGCATGCGGCTCTTGTACCCCGGCGGCCGGACGTACACCCCCGCGCTGTCAGATTCAAACCGTGCCTGTAGTCGTCTTCCGGCAGCCGTACCGGAAAAAGCGCTGAGCAAAAAGCGTCCCAGCATCACGGAGCCCGTCATCCACGCCAGACGTTGGCCGTCAAAGGTAAAGCTATAGCCATCCAGTATCACGCCCGCAATCGGGCCGAAAATAATCAGCGCGATCGTTCCGGAAAAAATCGCGTCCAGAATGCAGCGCTTCAGGGAAAATCCGTCAGATGTCATCGCGTTGTTCCTTACACTTTAGCCACGACGGGGCGGCCCAGCAGCCCCTGAGGACGGAAGATCAGAATCAAGACCAGCAGGCCAAACGAGAACACGTCCTTGTAGTCCGAGTTCACCAGCCCGGAGAATTGTGCTTCGGCGATCCCCAGGATCAGCCCGCCGAGCATCGCGCCAGGCAACGAGCCGATGCCGCCAAGCACCGCCGCCGTGAATGCCTTAATGCCGATGACGAACCCGACGTAAAAATCGAAGGTGCCGTAATTCATGGTGATCAGCACGCCCGCCAGCCCGGCCATGGCGGCGCCAATAACAAACACCAGCGAAATAATCCTGTCGGTGTTGATGCCCAGGATAGAGGCCATTTTGCGATCCTGCTGCACCGCGCGGCACATCCGCCCCAGGCGGGTACGGCTGATAATCCAGGTCAGGACCAGCATGCCCGCGAACGAGGCAATGAGGATAAAGACCTTGGTATAGGTTATCTGGACAAACCCTTCGCCCAGGTGGAAGCGCAGCACGCCGTCCAGCATGGTAGGTACGCCCTGCTGCCGCGGGCCCTGGCTGAGCTGGACGTAGTTTTGCAGGATCAGCGACATCCCGATGGCCGAGATCAGCGGAGCCAGGCGGGTCGAGTTGCGCAGGGGCTTATAGGCGATGCGCTCAATAGTCCAGCCGTAAACCCCGGTGACCACGATGGTGAATACCAGCGTCCCGAGGATCAGCAGCGGAAATGACTGGAGTCCAAAAAACGCCAGCAGGGCAAGGCCAATGGCCGAGAGATAGGCGGAAATCATATACACTTCGCCGTGGGCGAAATTGATCATGCCGATAATGCCGTACACCATGGTGTAGCCGATAGCGATAAGGCCATAGACCGAACCCAGCGTCAGGCCGTTAATTAACTGCTGAAGGAAGAAAGTACTCATCGTTGCGCACCTGAATGAGGGGTTACGCCGACGGGCAACCCCGCCGGCGTCGAGCAGATTCCGTCCCGTTACGGCACTTCTTTATATTTGCCTTTGTCGTCCCACTGGTACACCACATAGTCAGACACCCTGAGATCGCCTTTGCTGTCCCAGGCTTTTTTACCCATAACCGTGTCGACGGAATTGGCCTTCAGCCACTCGCTGGCTTTCGCAGAATCCGTACCTTTGGTGGCCTTAAACGCCGCCGCGATAGCCTGCACCGAAGCGTAGGCGTAGAGCGTATAGCCTTCAGGTTCAAATTTACCGGCGCGGAATTTCTCGATAACGGCCTTCCCGTCCGGGATCAGGCGGGGATCTTTGCCGAAGGTCATATAGATGCCGTTGGTATATTGCGCACCGCCGGCGGCGGTCACCATCTCCTCGTTGACGATGCAGTCACCGGAGAAGAACTTCGCCTGTACGCCCTGTTCACGCATCTGGCGAACCAGCGGGCCCGCTTCCGGGTGGCAGCCGCCGAAGAACACCACGTCCGGTTTCTGCGCGCCAATTTTGGTCACCAGCGCGTTAAAGTCTTTTTCCCCGCGCGATAGCCCTTCGTACATCACATCCTTGACGCCGCGTTTCGCCAGCGCCGCTTTGGTGGCGTCCGCCAGCCCCTGACCATAGGTGTCTTTATCGTGGATAATGACCACCCGTTTAGCGTTCAGCTTATCAATAATAAAATCGCTGGCGACCTGGCCCTGCTGGTCGTCGCGGCCGCACATGCGGAACATATCGCTCATGCCGCGCTCGGTAATCAGCGGGTTAGTCGAGCCGGGGGTGATGGATAATATTCCTGCATCGCTATACACCTCGGAGGCGGGCATGGTCGACGAGGAGCAGAAGTGGCCGACCACCGCGTTGACCTTGTCCTGATCGACCAGGCGGTTGGCAACGGCGACCGCCTGTTTAGGCTCACAGGCGTCATCGCCCTGAACCAGCCTGATTTTCTCACCGTTGATCCCGCCTGCGGCGTTAATGTCTTCCGCCGCCTGCGTGGCGCCGTGCCAGTACTGATCGCCATAGGTTGCGTTCGGGCCGGTGAACGGCCCGGCCACGCCAATCACAATATCAGCCCGCGCGGAAAAGGCCGTCACCAGGCAGCCAGCCAGCACAAGGGAAAGGGACGTTTTGGTAAATTTAAGCGACATTATTATGTTCCTTAGCAAAGAGGTTTTTGCACCAGGTATAAACCCGAACGCCTGATGGCATCGTTAATCCAAAAACAAGAGCGAGAACAAAATGCACGTTAGAAGCAATCTCCTGCTTAATACGGCGAGGATCCTACGCACCGCGAAGCGCGCAGAACATTAAGCAAAAAGGTTGCCAGAATGGTTAATCCCTTGACCGGGTCACTGCATGTTGAGTATAGAGTGCCGTTTTATGCGCCTTTGCGGGATGACGTGAAATTACAGCGGAGATCACATCTCCTTAACAACAAAGCCCATAAGTTGTGCAAGGGTCACGAATTGCACGTTTATGCAGCAATAAAGACCTAAACTTCAGATAGGCACGCGCGGCGATATATGTCAGGATCGTTTTTTTTATCAGGAGTATCAGCAATGGCTGAAGGCCCATTAAATGAAAGCGAGATGGCGTGGCTGGAAGAGACATTAATGTCTTACGGTCACGACGATGCATCCGTGATTGACGTGTCCGAACTGGACGGCATGCTTACCGCAGTACTTTCCGGTCCCGTTGTGGTGGAGCCCGACACCTGGCTGGTGGCGGTCTGGGGCGGTGAGAAGTTTATTCCGCGCTGGAAAAACGACCGTGAGATGAACCGCTTTATCGATCTTTGCTTTAAGCATATGAACGATATTGCCGAGCGTCTGAGCGAATACCCGGACCAGTTTGAGCCGCTGTTTGGCTATAACGACGTTGACGGCCAGAGTTATACCGTGGTGGAAGAGTGGTGCTATGGCTATATGCGCGGCGTGGCGCTGACGGACTGGTCATCCCTGCCGGAATCGCTACAGGCCGATCTGGCCGTGATTGCGCTGCACGGTACGGAAGAGAACAGCGAGAAGCTGGATGCGCTGACCGAAGAGGAGTACATGGCCAGCATTGAGAGTATCCAGCCTGCGGCGCTGCGTTTGTATAACTACTGGGTGGCTAACCCGCAGCAGCCCGAAGCGAAGCAACCGATCGTGAACGGGGCAAAGGTGGGTCGTAACGATCCGTGCCCGTGCGGCAGCGGGAAGAAGTTCAAAAGCTGCTGTCTGCACTGATAAAAAGGGGCTAATAATAGCCCCTTATTCTTATCCCACTTCCGGCAGCATCCCCGCTGCAATCAATATCTGCACCAGAATAATCGCTACTCCGCAGCTAAACACCAGGCACAGCAGCGGCTTACCTCCCGCCACGCGATACCCTTGCTGCGGATGCTGCTGGCGGCTTTTCCAGGCCAGCAGGGAAGGCAGGAGCAGGGCCAGAACCGATAACGCCACGCCGGCATATCCCAGCGCCATCACAAAGCCGCGCGGGTAAAAAAGCGCGAAGGCCAGCGGCGGCAGGAAGGTCATTGCTCCCGTCTGTAAACGGCCGGCAGCGGTATTGCGGCGCTGGAGCAGGTCCGCCATGTAGTCAAACAGGCCGAGCGCCACCCCGAGGAAGGAGGTAGCCAGCGCCAGATCCGCAAACAGATGCACCGCCAGCTCTACGTGCGTAGAAGCCACCACGTTGCGCAGGGCAACCAGGAAACCGTTCAGCCCGGAGTGCTCCGCCATCAGGCCAACAAAGGTTGTGGAGTCAATGCTGCCCAGCGTTACCAGCTGCCAGAAAAGGTACGCAATCAGCGGTATGGCGCTGCCGATGATAAACACGCGGCGCAGCTTGCGGATATCGCCGTTCATATAGCTGACGATGCTCGGTACGCTGCCGTGAAAACCGAACGAGGTGAAAATGACCGGGATCGCCGAAAGCGCCAGGCCTTTTTCCAGCGGCATGGCGAGCAGGTTGATCTTGTGGACGTGCGGCGCCAGCAGCACCAGCATCGCAGCCAGGAAGAGGATTTTGGCGCTGAACAAAAAGCGGTTAAAGAGATCGACCAGCGACGTTCCGGCGCAAACCACGCCGCCGCCAGTCAGCGTAAAGGCAATGGCGCCCGTCTCCGGCGAAATCGATGTCCCGAAGCCGTCATTGATGCTTGACGCAATCAGCTCTCCGGCGCCGCTAATATAGGCGGCAGTCAGCGCGTACATCAGGAACATCATGCTAAAACCGGCGATCCACTGCCCGTAGCGTCCAAGGTAGCGTGCCGCAAGCGAGCCTAAGCCGGTATCGGCGGGGACGTGCTGATAGACCTCCAGCAGCAGCAGCGCGGTGTAACACATCAGCGCCCACAGGCCGCCCAGCAGCAGTACGGTTACGCCAAACCCGACGCCCGCGGCAGCCAGCGGCATGGCCAACATTCCTGCGCCAATTGTCGTTCCGGCGACGATAAAAATACTTCCCAGAGTTCTGTTCTTCACGCTTTCCTCTACAACCCTTCGATACCGCAACCTATTCTGCGGCGCAGAGTAAGGGAAAAGCCCCATCTCGTCAAATCACCGTTACAAAGGGTGTAATGATTAATTTACAAAAAGAAAAGGGGAACCTGCGCCAGCGCAAGGCGTGTAGCTGAGGAAGCGTTTAGTCTGCCTTTTATTTGCGAGAGGTAACCATGTCAATTCACGGACACGATGTGCTTAATATGATGATTGAGTCGGGTGAACGCTATACGGAGCAAAGCCTGGTGGCGGCGATAGGTGCCCGCTTTGGTGAAGATGCGCGGTTCCATACCTGTTCGGCTTCGAATATGTCAGCGGCGGAGCTGGTGGCGTTTCTGGCGGCGCGGGGAAAATTTATTCCGGCAGAAGAGGGCTTTTCTACTCACGAAAGTAAAATATGCCGCCATTAAATAAAACGGTGCTGACGGGTCAGCACCGTTTTAACATTAATTCTGCGCGTCGAGGGTCGACAGCTCTTTATCAATAAAGTACAGACCTTCACCGGATTTACCCGCCAGAGATAATTTATCCAGGACGGATTTAAACAGTTTCTCTTCTTCGTGCTGTTCAGCAACATACCACTGAAGGAAATTAAAGGTTGGATAATCCTGGCTGGTCATCGCCGCATGAGCCAGTTCATTAATTTTTTGGGTGATCAGCTGTTCGTGCTCGTAGGTGGCGCGGAACAGTTCATCCAGAGAGCCGTATTCGGCAAAAGGCGATGCCACGTTGTCAATGCGCGGCAGGCTGCCGGTATCCGTAAGATAATCAAACAGACGCTGCATGTGCGTCATCTCTTCCTGGGCATGGCGACGCAGGAACGCGGCCGCACCTTCAAAGCTGTGATAGCTGCACCAGGCGCTCATCTGCTGGTAAAGGAGGGATGAAAAAAGCTCAAGGTTCATTTGCGCATTGAGCTTTTCAATCATTTCGGTTTTTAGCATGGTGCAGCTCCGGTTTATTATTTCTGGTTCACGATGAGCGACACTATAATTTGTTATTTAATTATTTGCAAAAAGTAAAATAAATATCTCTTTATTAAAAATACGAATGGGAATAACACGCATTGCCACTCTTTATATTAATTAATGAGAATTGTTTTTGTTCTTATTAAATAGGCTGCCAGCGCGGCTGGCAGCACCCGTTAATACCATGGGTTCTGGTTTACGGAGGTAACGGCATATCCCATGCATTTGTACTGAATGATCACGCTTTCGTTCAGACAGAGCGAGCCGCTGATGAGGGTACAGGTTTTTATCGGCTGTCCGTAGGCGGACGCGGTGGCATACCCCATGTTTTGACAGGCTTTGGCTGCCGTACCGTTATTCACATAGTCGTCAGACCAGGCGTTCTGAAGCAGCGCCTGACCGTAGTCGAGGCGCACAATCCCGTTCGGGGCGTCTACACTGCTTATCTCCGCCTGACGGTTAATGCTGCACCCCGCGAGCATCAGGATCGTTGCGGCCAGGATTACTCTTTTCATAGTTAACTCTGCGTGACGGGAAATACGCTATTGTAAGCCGATCCGCAGGCCGCAATGGGCGGAATAGCCGGAAGATCTCCCCTTACACTTCGCAACGAACCGGGCCAGCCCGCCAAACTGTGAGCGCATCTTTGTTTTTTAAAACAAGTTTTCACTTAATTTGAAAGTGTGTTTGTTTGATAGTAAGGTTAAGGTGAAAAGCTATCCACAGCGGGAACGCCCGCCATGCATTCAGGAGAGACAAGATGAAAATTGCACTGATGATGGAAAACAGCCAGGCCGCTAAAAATGCCATCATCCTTAATGAGCTGAAGGCCGTTGCCGATGAGAAAGGTTTCCCGGTCTATAACGTCGGTATGAGTGATGAAAACGATCACCACCTTACCTATATTCACCTTGGCATCATGGCGAGCATTCTGCTCAATTCAAAAGCCGTCGATTTTGTTGTGACCGGCTGCGGAACCGGGCAGGGCGCGCTGATGTCCCTGAACATTCATCCGGGTGTAATTTGCGGCTACTGCATCGATCCTGCTGACGCGTTCCTGTTCGCGCAAATCAACAACGGCAACGCGCTTTCCCTGCCGTTCGCGAAAGGCTTTGGCTGGGGCGCTGAACTGAACGTGCGCTTTATCTTCGAGAAAGCGTTTACCGGCCGCAATGGCGAAGGCTATCCACCAGAGCGTAAAGAGCCGCAGGTGCGCAACGCCGGTATTCTGAACCAGGTGAAAGCGGCGGTGGTGAAAGAAAACTATCTCGATACCCTGCGTGCCATCGATCCCGAGCTGGTTAAAACCGCCGTTTCGGGCCAGCGCTTCCAGCAGTGCTTCTTCGAGAACTGTCAGGACAAAGAGATTGAAGCTTTTGTCCGCGCCATTGTTGGCTGATTCCGCCTTGCCGGGCAGGGCTATACCTGCCCGGCATGCCGCATTACGTTTTTGAAGATACCGCGCTGCCCGCATCCCGTGCCAGGCGCAGCGTGTCATCCCTCCCTGCTGACGAATCAGCGATCGCCACTTCATCCCTTGTATTCCTTCCTGTTCAAAAAATTTTATAAGAATTTACTGGAATTTATAAACCCGTAACCTGCGGATTTATCGCTACTTTTTTTAACATGGCCGCCGCAATGTAGTCTTTTTTAGTGTGATGCGTGTCACAAAATGGTTGATTTTTGTGATGGTGGTCATATTATAAGCGTATCGACAATAACACCTGCATAACACGTTACTGGAGCAACACGATGAAACTGCGCAAAATCCTGAAAAGCATGTGGGCTAATTACTGCACAACTTTCAAAGACGTCCCACCGGGCGCGATGTTCTGATAAAAAAACCTGCTTCGGCAGGTTTTTTTACGTCTGCGTACGACGAGAGGGAGATGGAAGGGCCTCTGTTTTGCTACTATGGCGGCCTTTGAATAAGGAGAATCCCCATGTCACAAAACCTGAGCGCCGATCAGGAACTGGTATCTGACGTCGTCGCCTGCCAGCTGGTCATCAAACAGATCCTTGACGTAATTGACGTTATCGCGCCGGTAGAAGTACGCGAAAAGATGTCGACCCAGCTGAAAAACATCGATTTCACCAACCACCCCGCCGCGGCTGACCCGGTTACGCTTCGCGCAATCCAGAAAGCTATCGCCCTGATTGAGCTGCGCTTCACGCCGCAGGGTGAATCGCACTAGGTAAACCGAAATCAGACCCCCTTTCTGATTTTACGCCGAAGGGCGACAGAGCCTGTCGCCCGCAGAAAGATCAGAAGAACGTCTGCACCAGCAGGTAGCTCACCACGCAGGCGCAGCTCACGCCAATCAGCCCCGGCACGATAAAGCTGTGGTTGATGATGAATTTACCGATGCGGGTCGTGCCGGAACGATCGAATCCGATACACGCCAGATCGCTCGGATAGGTTGGCAGCACGAAGTAGCCGTACGACGCCGGGAAGAAGGCAACCAGCATTTTCGGGTCGATACCCAGCATCAATCCCATCGGGGCGACGGCGGTTAAGGCCGCAGCCTGGCTGTTGACCAGTTTTGAAACCAGAAACAGCACGATGGCGTACGTCCACGGATGACTTTTCACTATCCCCTCCAGCGCCATTTTCAGCTCGTCGAGATGCGCCTGGAAAAAGGTATCGCTCATCCACGCCACGCCGAACACCGAGAAGATCGCGACCATCCCCGCCTTAAACACCGCCCCGTTTGAAATCGCCGACGCATTTACCCTGCAGGTCATCAGCATTACGGCACCGGCAATCAGCATCATCATCTGTATGACAAGGTTCATCGACAGGGCGGTCATTTTGCCTTTGATTTCAAAGGCCGGACGCAGCGCTGGCAGCGCCCCCAGCAGCACCACTACGGCAATACCGGCGAAGAAGATCCACGTTGACCAGTAAGCCTGTTTCGGGAAGCGCTGATTCATCAGCGTCTCCGTTCCACCATAAATAAACTCCCGCTGTTTCGGATCGTTCAGCTTTTCCTGAAACTCCGGATCGTCTGCCAGATCTTTTCCGCGGCGTAAGCTCCACAGCGCGGCAATCGCAACCCCGGACAGCGAGGCCGGCACGGAGACGGCCAGAATTTCGAGGATCCCCCACCCGTGGCCAATACCGTGCTGCGCACCCAGAATGGAAACCAGCGACACGACGGCGACGGAGACGGGGGAGGCGGTGATGGCCATCTGAGACGCCACCGAGGCGACCGCCATTGGCCGCTCCGGGCGAATGCCCTTTTTTAGCGCGATATCCGCAATGATGGGAAACATGGTGTAGACGACGTGACCGGTTCCGCAGAGAAAGGTCAGCATCCAGGTGGTAAACGGCGCGAGAAGGGTGATGTGCTGCGGATGTTTACGCAGCAGGCGCTCCGCAAACTGCATCATCACATTCAGGCCTCCGGCGGTCTGGAGCGTGGCGGCACAGCCGATGACGGCAAGGATGGTGAGCATTACGTCCACCGGGGGTTTACCGGGCTGTAGCCCGAAGACAAAGCTCAAAATAAACAGGCCGATGCCGCTTATCAGCCCAAGCCCCATGCCGCCGAAGCGTGTGCCCGTCAGCAGGCAGAGGATAATGACAATAAACTCAATGGTGATCATGCTGCTCCCTCGTCAATGATTGTAATTAACAAATCATTACACGTTGTGTGGTTATTCATTGGGAGCGAGATCGGATTTGTTAAATGTCAGCAAAAGCAGGCAGTTGATACCCGCTTCCGGGCGGAAGCGGGCGAGACGGGCTTAGTGGTGTTGAACGGTGGCGAGGTCGAGAAGGTGGCGGTCCGTCTGCTCCAGACCAAGACCCGCACGTTTTGCATTGCGGATCTCATCTGCGAGCGTTTTCAGCAGCATGCCATCCTGCTGCTGCTCTTTATCCATATCACGTAAGAATTTGAGGGTTGCGATGTCCTGCTGCGCCATGGCTTCATCGGCCAGCTTGCTCAGCCTTGCACAGCGCTGCTCATACTCTTCCAGCGTTTTCTGGAACAGTTCTTCCAGTGAAGAGTAGTTATCTTCAATCGTTTCAAGCTCTTTGACGGTGGGATTTGCACCAAGCGCCTTCAAAAAGTTAAACACGCGCATCATATGCGTGACGTTACTTTGCGCCTGTGAACGAAAGAAGGTGGCAGTGCCGTTCAGGCTTTTTCTGGAACACCACGCGCTCAGGTGCAGATGCAGATTGGAAGCGTAAAACTCCAGGTTCATCTGGGCGTTGAGTTTTTGCATCATCGTTGGGGTAGTCATACTAATATCCTTATTGACTGTTGGACATGATGTCCGCTACTTAACCTGACCCGGCAGGTACTGACGACTGAATGGCAGAATAAATTTTCTGCAAGGTGTAAGCGTTCGAATATTCACTTCCTGTGTTCGATACGAATAAGCATACGCTTCTCTTTCGCTTAAGAAAACTCTTAATTGGGCTGTGTTTACCATACATTACAAAATTAAATATAGTTGAGAATTATAAACAGGTAAACAAATGTACCATCAGTTAACCTGTTGATATTAGTAATTTATAATAACATTTCGCTCATTTCTGTCGTTTCGGGAAACGTTCTTTGGCGAGAAATTCTGTGAAAGAGTTAAAATGGATTTAATATTCATGAATATATCCTGCCGCTGCTAATTTGAGCTAAATCAATTTTTATTAAATATACCGTTCTGTGATCGCGTCGTAAGATTGCCATCCGGTAAATGATGAAAATGAAACGATGTTTTATGTTCTTTCATGCGCTGAGGTTTACGATGGCTAAGGTTGCGGTGCTGCTGGCACCTGGTTTTGAAGAGGCAGAGGCAATTATCACCATTGATATTCTGCGTCGCCTGCAGATTGAGGTAGAAACGCTGGCCTGCGCGGCGTCGCGGGCGGTGGTGAGCTATCACAACATTCCCATGGTCGCAGACGGTACGCTAGGGGAGCGCATCGACACGCTGTATGACGCGGTGGTGTTGCCCGGCGGCCCGCAGGGGAGCATTAATCTTGCGGCCAACCGCGACGTTATCCGCTTTGTTGCCGCGCATGACGAGAGCGGCAGGCTGATCTGCCCCATCTGCTCCGCGGCGGCGCGAGTCCTGGGCGGCAACGGGTTACTGAAGGGGCGGCGCTACGTCTGTTCCGGTGACTTATGGCAAACCGCACGGGACGGAGAATACGTGGATGCCCCGGTCGTGGAGGATGGCAACCTGATCAGCGGCAAAGGCCTTGGCCACGCCTTTGACTTTGCGCTGGCCCTTTCCGCGCGTTTGCTGGGAGATGACGCTCCCGTCCGCGAGCATGCTGAACACATCTATTACCCCTGGTAAACATCCCACCGGGCGCCCGCGCGTCCGGTTAACAGGGACTCCTTAGCTGACCTTATGGATTATTCTGCTTAATCCCCTGCTATTTGTAGGATAATTCTGCCCATTTTTATGTCATTTTCCGCTGAATTTATGTACGCAATTACTGTAATTCTGCGGTGTGATGGCGCTCTCTTATGGATGATTAATTTCCCGCTAAAACTATCACCAGCACTAACGCTTATGACGAGGTAGGCGCTAATGCCTTGTTTTAAGTCCGATTAAATAAGACGTTCGTCATTATTCCCTACAGAAAAGAATGCTAAAGCTGGAGTTTACCATGCACAAATTTACTAAAGCGCTGGCGGCCATCGGCCTGGCTGCCGTTATGTCACAATCCGCTATCGCTGAAAATTTAAAGCTCGGTTTTCTGGTCAAACAGCCTGAAGAGCCGTGGTTCCAGACCGAATGGAAATTTGCTGATAAGGCCGGGAAAGATTTAGGTTTTGAGGTGATCAAAATCGCCGTGCCTGACGGTGAGAAAACGCTGAACGCCATCGACAGCCTGGCGGCCAGCGGCGCGAAAGGTTTCGTTATCTGTACGCCGGATCCCAAACTGGGTTCCGCCATTGCCGCGAAAGCGCGCGGCTACGATATGAAAGTGATCGCCGTGGACGATCAATTCGTGAATGCCAAAGGCAAGCCGATGGATACCGTACCGCTGGTAATGATGGCGGCAACCAAAATCGGCGAGCGTCAGGGCCAGGAGCTCTATAAAGAGATGCAGAAACGCGGCTGGGATGTAAAAGAGACCGCCGTCATGGCCATCACCGCGGACGAGCTGGATACCGCGCGTCGTCGTACCACCGGGTCCATGGACTCGCTGAAAGCCGCAGGTTTCCCGGAAAAACAGATCTACAAAGTGCCTACCAAATCTAACGATATCCCCGGCGCCTTTGATGCGGCGAACTCCATGCTCGTTCAGCACCCTGAGGTGAAGCACTGGCTGGTGGTTGGCATGAACGACAACACCGTGCTGGGTGGCGTGCGCGCAACCGAAGGTCAGGGCTTTAAGGTGCCGGACGTGATCGGCATCGGCATCAACGGCGTTGACGCGGTGAGCGAACTCTCCAAAGCGCAGGCGACCGGCTTCTACGGCTCTCTGCTGCCGAGCCCGGACGTACACGGCTATAAATCCAGCGAGATGCTTTACAACTGGGTGACCAAAGGGGTTGAACCGCCGAAATTCACCGAAGTGACCGACGTGGTGCTGATCACCCGCGATAACTTCAAAGAGGAGCTGGCGAAAAAAGGACTGGGCGGTAAGTAATACGCTGTGATTGTGCCCCTTACGCGCCGTGAGGGGCCAGACGTACACACTACAGGAATCACGGAGTCGTTATGCAACAGTCTGATCCGTACCTCTCTTTCCGCGGCATCGGTAAAACGTTCCCCGGCGTAAACGCGCTGACCGATATCAGCTTCGACTGCTATGCCGGACAGGTTCACGCCCTGATGGGGGAGAACGGCGCGGGAAAATCCACGCTGTTAAAAATACTCAGCGGCAACTACACGCCCACCACCGGCACGCTGGCCTTGCGTGGCGAAGAGGTGGCCTTCGCCGACACCACGGCGGCGCTGAACGCCGGGGTCGCCATCATCTATCAGGAGCTGCACCTTATTCCTGAGATGACCGTGGCGGAGAACATCTATCTGGGCCAGCTTCCGCACAAAAGCGGCGTGGTTAACCGCTCGCTGCTCAACTATGAAGCGGGCCTGCAGCTGAAACACCTCGGGCTGGATGTCGATCCGCAAACGCCCCTTAAGTATCTCTCCATCGGCCAGTGGCAGATGGTGGAAATTGCCAAGGCGCTGGCGCGCAACGCCAAGATCATCGCTTTCGACGAGCCGACCAGCTCGCTCTCCGCGCGCGAGATTGAAAACCTCTTTCGCGTGATCCGCGAGCTGCGCAGGGAAGGCCGCGTCATCTTATATGTCTCTCACCGTATGGAAGAGATTTTTGCCTTAAGCGATGCCATCACCGTATTTAAGGATGGCCGCTACGTGCGCACCTTCAGCGATATGCAGCAGGTCGATCATGACCAGCTGGTGCAGGCGATGGTTGGACGCGATCTGGGGGATATTTACCACTGGAAACCGCGCGAGTACGGCCCGGAGCGTCTGCGTCTGGATAACGTCAAAGCGCCGGGAGTGCGCACGCCCATTTCGCTCACGGTACGCAGCGGGGAAATCGTCGGACTGTTTGGTCTCGTCGGGGCAGGGCGCAGCGAGCTGATGAAAGGGCTGTTCGGCGGCACGCGCATTACCCAGGGGCATGTGTTTGTGGACGGGCAAAAGGTCGATATTCAGAAGCCCGCGCATGCCATTAACGCGGGCATTATGCTCTGTCCGGAGGATCGAAAGGCCGAGGGCATCATCCCGGTGCACTCGGTGCGCGACAACATCAACATCTCTGCCCGGCGAAAGTTCATCCGCGCGGGATGTCTGATTAACGACGGCTGGGAGGCGAGCAACGCGGAGCACCATATCCGTTCGCTGAACATCAAAACCCCCGGCGCTGAACAGCTGATCATGAACCTCTCCGGCGGCAACCAGCAGAAGGCCATTCTGGGCCGCTGGCTGTCGGAAGACATGAAGGTCATTTTGCTGGATGAGCCAACGCGCGGTATCGACGTGGGGGCCAAACACGAAATCTATAACGTCATCTATGAACTGGCAAAACGCGGCGTGGCGGTGCTGTTCGCTTCAAGCGATCTGCCCGAGGTGCTGGGCGTCGCCGACCGCATCGTTGTGATGCGCGAAGGTGAAATTGCCGGTGAATTGCTGCATGAACAGGCGAATGAACAACAGGCGTTGAGTCTCGCCATGCCTAAAGTTAGCCAGGCTGTCGCCTGAGTAAGGAGTCAATGATGTCCTCTGTTACTACATCCGGAGCGCCGAAGTCGGCTTTCAGTTTTGGCCGCATCTGGGACCAGTACGGCATGCTGGTGGTCTTTGCCGCCCTGTTCGTCGCCTGCGCAATTTTTGTGCCGAACTTCGCCACGTTCATTAATATGAAGGGGCTGGGGCTGGCGATCTCCATGTCCGGCATGGTGGCCTGCGGCATGCTGTTCTGCCTGGCTTCCGGCGATTTTGACCTGTCGGTCGCCTCGGTAATTGCCTGTGCCGGCGTCACCACCGCCGTGGTCATCAACATGACCGAAAGCCTGTGGATCGGCGTATTTGCCGGGCTGATGCTCGGCGTGCTGAGCGGCCTGGTGAACGGGTTTGTGATTGCGCGCCTGAAGATCAACGCCCTGATCACGACGCTTGCAACCATGCAGATCGTGCGCGGTCTGGCCTATATCATCTCCGACGGTAAGGCGGTTGGGATTGAAGACGAGCGTTTCTTCACGCTGGGCTATGCCAACTGGCTGGGCCTGCCGGCGCCAATCTGGCTGACGGTAGCCTGTTTGATCCTGTTCGGTTTCCTGCTTAACCGCACCACCTTTGGCCGTAACACCCTGGCGATTGGCGGTAATGAGGAAGCGGCGCGCCTGGCGGGCGTCCCGGTCGTGCGAACCAAAATCATCATCTTCGTGCTTTCCGGGCTGGTATCGGCGGCGGCGGGGATTATTCTGGCATCCCGGATGACCAGCGGTCAGCCGATGACCTCTATCGGATATGAGCTGATTGTCATTTCTGCGTGCGTTTTAGGGGGCGTTTCCCTTAAGGGAGGCATCGGAAAAATCTCATATGTGGTGGCAGGTATCCTGATTCTGGGGACCGTGGAGAACGCGATGAACCTGCTTAATATTTCGCCTTTCTCTCAGTACGTCGTTCGCGGCCTGATCCTGCTGGCAGCGGTGATCTTCGACCGTTACAAGCAAAAAGCGAAGCGTACCGTTTGATTCTTTTTTCAACACCGCAATGCTCAACTATTAACCATAGTTGACCCCCAGACCGGCCCGCCAGTTTCGCTGACGGGCCGGTTGCTAAATGGCGAGCGCCGTCACACTGTCTATACTTACATGGCTGTTTTGCTAACCGTAAGGAGGATTAGGGTGGCTGACCTGTTAACCGCACCGCCTGTACTGCCCGGAAAATTTGCTTTCTTTTTTGACCTCGACGGGACGCTCGCCGGGATTGAACCGCATCCCGATGACGTTGTAGTACCGGATACGGTGTTAGAGAATTTGCAGCAGCTCTCCCGACTGAACGAGGGGGCACTGGCATTGATTTCAGGGCGCTCAATGGCCGAGCTGGACGTGCTCGCCAGTCCTTATCACTTTCCGCTGGCCGGTGTACACGGAGCGGAGCGCCGCGATATCCATGATCAACTGCATATAGTTTCACTCCCCGATACGCTGATTCAGGCGCTGCATGCGCAACTCACTTCGGCTCTGGAAATGCTTCCCGGTACTGAACTGGAAGCTAAAGGCATGGCCTTTGCGCTGCACTACCGTCAGGCGCCCCATCATGAGGCGGCTATTTTTGCGGTGGCGCGAAGCGTGGCGGACGCCCATCCGGAGCTGGCGCTTCAGCCGGGTAAATGCGTGGTCGAGATTAAACCAGCAGGGATTAACAAAGGCGCTGCCATTGCGGCGTTCATGGCGGAGCCGCCGTTCAGGGGGCGCACGCCGGTATTTTTTGGGGATGACCTGACCGACGAGGCCGGGTTTGGGGTGGTAAACCAGGCCGACGGCATGTCCGTCAAGGTTGGACCTGGCGAAACCACTGCCGCATGGCGTCTGGAAAACGTCGCCAGCGTCTGGCAGTGGATATCTGACGTCGCTAACCAGCAACAACAACAAATAGCGCAAAACAACGGGAGAAATCATTATGGGTCGCTTAGTCGTCGTCTCTAATCGCATCGCACCGCCGGATGATAAAAAAGCCAGCGCGGGTGGCCTGGCGGTCGGGGTATTAGGTGCCCTGAAAGCCGCCGGTGGCCTCTGGTTTGGCTGGAGCGGGGAAATCAGCAATGATGAGAAACCGCTAAAAAAGGTGTCACGGGGCAATATTACGTGGGCCTCCTTCGCCCTGAGCGAGAGGGACTGCGATGAATACTATTCCGAGTTTTCAAACGCCGTGCTGTGGCCGGCGTTTCACTATCGTCTGGATCTGGTGAAGTTCCAGCGTGAGTCCTACGAAGGCTACATGCGCGTCAACGCGCTGCTGGCGGATAAACTGCTGCCGCTTATCGAAGAAGACGATATTTTATGGATCCACGATTACCATCTGCTGCCTTTTGCAAGGGAGCTGCGTAAGCGTGGCGTGAATAACCGCATCGGCTTCTTCCTGCATATACCGTTCCCGACGCCGGAGATCTTTACCGCGCTGCCGCAGCATGATGAGATTCTTGAAGCGCTGTCTGATTACGACCTGCTGGGCTTCCAGACGGAAAACGACAGGCTGGCCTTCCTCGACAGCGTGTCGGGTAAAACGCGGCTGGTGACGCACGGGGGCAAATCCCACACGGCGTGGGGAAGGAACTTCCATACCGAAGTCTACCCGATTGGCATTGAGCCTGACGAAATTGCCGAGCAGGCCTCCGGCCCGCTGCCGCCGAAGCTTGCCCAGCTTAAGGATGAACTTAAGCACGTTAAGAATATCTTTTCGGTTGAACGACTAGATTATTCCAAAGGCCTGCCGGAGCGTTTTCTCGCCTACGAAACCCTGCTGGATAAGTACCCGCAGCATCACGGCAAAATTCGCTATACCCAGATCGCCCCAACGTCGCGCGGAGAGGTTCAGGCCTATCAGGATATTCGTCACCAGCTGGAGACCGAAGCAGGGCGCATAAACGGGCGCTACGGGCAGCTTGGCTGGACGCCACTTTTCTATTTAAATCAGCATTTTGAGCGCAAGATCCTGATGAAGGTGTTCCGTTATGCGGACGTCGGCCTGGTTACGCCGCTGCGTGACGGGATGAACCTGGTGGCGAAAGAGTATGTAGCAGCACAAGATCCTGCTGACCCGGGCGTGCTGGTGCTGTCGCAATTTGCCGGCGCGGCGAACGAGTTAACCTCGGCGCTGATTGTAAACCCGTACGATCGGGATGACGTGGCAAATGCGCTGAACCGCGCGTTAACCATGCCGCTTGCGGAACGTATTTCACGTCATTCGGAAATGATGGAGACCATCGTGAAGAATGATATTAACCGCTGGCAGGCGCGTTTTATCGACGATTTGCGCGCGATCCAGCCGCAAAGTCAGGAAGGTGACCTGCAAAAAAAGATCGCGACATTCCCTAAACTGGCGTGATTTTCTCCGGGGGCATTAACTGCCCCCGAGAGGCACCAGCAGCACATCCACCTGGCTTGACGAAACGATAGATTTTGCCGAACACGCCGCCCGGGAAAAAAAGCTCTGGTTATGATTACCGCAGATAACCAGGTCAATATTCTCCTTCCTGCACATGGCGAGAATATGTTCGCTTAACTCCCCGGTGGCAATTACCGACTGGTGAACGGGATAGTTTGCCCTTTCTGCCAGCTCGCGCAGAAATTGCTGCGTTTCCTCCTGAAGAACCTCACGAATATCTTCCAGCATCGGCGCAGCCAGCTGATTATACATTTCAGGTTCAGCGGCCAGCGTGATCAGGCTGATGCGGGCATTGTTCGGGCGGGCGATGGAAACGGCGCGGGCGACAAGGTGGTGGCTTTCAGGCGAAACAGCAACGGAAACAAGAAGATGGGAGTAACTCATCACACACTCCTTTATGTCAGAATGACGCGTTTTCCCAGCTTTACCGCGAATCTGGCGCTGCTGCAAGAGGGGCATACGACAGAAATGTGAAGCTTATCATAATTATTCATTAATTATTCTTATAAGAAGAATAACTAAAACGCCGCCCTAAATGAAAATAATTAACAACTTAACGCAAATCACACATTTAACCTTCCGTGCTGTTAAATCGCCTTAATCGATACTCAACGCGGGTGCGATAATTACCCTCCGAAACCACCTTTCCTTTCATCGACGATAACCTACTGTTTTTACTTAATTAACTACACCTGTTTTCTGTAGGGGTATACCCAAAAGGCGAAAGGGCAGCGGATTTACGCTGGCAGGCAATTTCCGTGCCCGATCCGCCATTCCTCTGCATGGGTATTCGATCAATAAGAATATAAATCAGCTTCGATTGTTCGAAAAATAGACAAATTACAAGTCGTGCTGATGGATTTATAGGTTACATTCGCGTAAATTATGTGACGTGGATCACATTTATTTTAAATTTCAGGGGGGGCTGCATTGTATGTGTCAAAACTGACGAGTAGAGTTTGCGTCGAATTAGGAAAAATCTTAGTTATTTGTAAGAAAAGATAAAATGTGTAACCGACATTTTGGCCATGTCAGCCGGTCACGCGCTTTACGACGTACAAACCTTAATTCAACTATGCATTTAGCCTTTTCTTTTTATACCGGGTGATTTCCCGGCGACATCACGGGGTGCGGTCTTACCGCATAAAAATAATAGTTGGTTATTCGGGATGGGAAAAATGCATACATCCGAGTTGCTAAAACATATTTATGACATCAATTTGTCGTATTTACTGCTCGCGCAGCGTTTGATTAGTCAGGATAAGGCATCAGCGATGTTTCGTCTGGGTGTTACCGAAGAGATGGCAACCATGCTGGGTGGATTAACGCTCCCGCAAATGGTCAAGCTGGCTGAAACTAATCAACTGGTTTGCCAGTTCCGCTTTGATAACCCGCAGACCATTACGCGTCTGACTCAGGAATCCCGCGTGGACGATCTGCAACAGATCCACACCGGTATTCTTCTCTCCACCCGCCTGCTCAGCGAAATCAGCCAGCCTGATGACGTAGCCCGGAAGAAAAGGGCTTAACAATGAGCGAAAAAAGCATTGTTCAGGAAGCCCGTGATATACAGCTGGCGATGGAACTCATTACGCTGGGTGCTCGTTTACAGATGCTGGAAAGCGAGACGCAGCTGAGCCGTGGTCGTCTGATCAAGCTGTACAAAGAATTACGCGGAAGCCCGCCGCCGAAAGGTATGCTGCCGTTTTCGACAGACTGGTTCATGACTTGGGAACAGAACATTCATGCCTCCATGTTCTGTAACGCCTGGCAGTACCTGCTTAAAACGGGCTTATGCAGCGGCGTTGATGCCGTTATCAGAGCCTACAAACTTTACCTTGAGCAATGCCCACAGCAGGAAGAAGGGCCCCTGCTGGCGCTAACCCGCGCATGGACGCTGGTGCGTTTTGTTGAAAGCGGAATGCTTGAACTGTCGCGCTGCAACTGCTGCGACGGCAATTTTATTACCCACGCGCACCAGCCTGCGGGCAGCTTTGCCTGTAGTTTGTGCCAGCCTCCATCCCGGGCCGTAAAAAGACGTAAACTTTCCGGGATGCTGCCGATATTATTCCACAACTGCTGGATGAACAGATCGAACACGCTGTTTAACCCGAACCTGTGGGCAAGATTCCAGCAGCGGTAAGCGATTACCGCTGCTTTTTTTTACCCTGCGTTCCGGTAACGCGCTCGAACTGAACGTCCTGCCATAGTCACTAGCGGAAGGATGATGTCGTGCTTATCTTATTAGGTTACCTGGTAGTTCTCGGTACAGTTTTCGGCGGTTACATGATGACCGGCGGGCACCTTGGAGCACTCTATCAACCGGCTGAACTTGTCATCATCGGCGGCGCAGGGGTAGGGGCTTTTATCGTTGGTAACAACGGTAAATCGATCAAGGGCACGCTGAAGGCGATTCCGCTGCTGTTTCGTCGCTCAAAATACACCAAAAGCATGTATATGGATCTGCTGGCGCTGCTCTATCGCCTGATGGCGAAGTCGCGCCAGCAGGGGATGTTCTCGCTTGAGCGGGACATTGAAAACCCGAAAGAGAGCGAAATTTTCGCCAGCTACCCGCGCATTCTTGCCGACGCGATGATGCTCGATTTTATCGTGGATTACCTGCGCCTGATCATCAGCGGCAACATGAACACCTTCGAAATTGAAGCCCTGATGGATGAAGAGATCGAAACCCACGAGAGTGAATCCGAAGTGCCGGCAAACAGCCTGGCGCTGGTGGGCGACTCGCTTCCGGCCTTCGGGATCGTGGCGGCGGTCATGGGCGTGGTGCATGCCCTGGCCTCGGCGGATCGCCCGGCGGCAGAGCTGGGCGCGCTGATCGCCCACGCGATGGTGGGGACGTTCCTCGGTATTTTGCTGGCCTACGGTTTTATCTCCCCGCTGGCGAGCGTTCTGCGCCAGAAGAGCGCCGAAACCACCAAAATGATGCAGTGCGTGAAGATTACGCTGCTCTCTAACCTCAACGGCTATGCGCCACCGATCGCCGTCGAATTTGGTCGTAAGACGCTCTACTCCAGCGAACGTCCGTCGTTCATCGAGCTGGAAGAGCACGTGCGCGCGGTGAAAAACCCAAACCAACAGACGACAACTGAGGACGCATGAAAAACCAGTCCCATCCGATCGTCATCGTCAAAAAGCGCAAGCATAAGGGGCACGGACACGGTTCTCACGGCTCCTGGAAAATCGCCTACGCCGACTTTATGACCGCCATGATGGCCTTCTTTCTGGTGATGTGGCTGATCTCCATCTCCAGCCCGAAAGAGCTTATCCAGATTGCGGAATATTTCCGAACCCCGCTGGCAACGGCGGTGAGCGGCGGGCCGCGCATTTCGAACAGCGACAGCCCGATTCCCGGCGGCGGTGACGATTACACCCAGCAGCAGGGCGAAGTCAAAAAGCAGCCTAACATCGACGAGCTGAAAAAACGGATGGAGCAGGCGCGCCTGAAAAAACTGCGCGGCGATCTGGATCAGCTGATAGAGGCCGATCCGAAACTGCGCGCGCTGCGCCCGCACCTGAAGATCGACCTCGTTCAGGAAGGTCTGCGTATTCAGATCATCGACAGCCAGAACCGGCCGATGTTCAAAACCGGCAGCGCCGACGTTGAGCCCTACATGCGCGATATCCTGCGCGCCATTGCGCCGGTGCTGAACGGCATTCCTAACCGCATCAGCCTGTCCGGACACACGGACGATTTCCCGTACGCCTCGGGAGAAAAGGGATACAGCAACTGGGAGCTTTCTGCCGATCGCGCCAACGCCTCGCGTCGCGAGCTGGTGGCGGGTGGGCTTGATGATGGCAAGGTACTGCGCGTGGTCGGCATGGCGGCAACCATGCGCGTTACCGACCGCGGGCCGGATGACGCCATCAACCGTCGTATCAGTCTTTTAGTGCTGAACCAGCAGGCGGAGCAGGCCATCCTGCATGAAAACGCCGAAAGTCAGAGTGAGTCACTGGACGATTTAAAACAGCCTGGGGCCGTCCCTTCGGCTGCCGTTCCAACATCGCCACCAGCCAATCCGAGGTGATAGCGTGAGCATGGATATTAGCGATTTTTACCAGACATTTTTCGATGAAGCCGATGAACTATTGGCTGACATGGAGCAACACCTGCTGGACCTGGTGCCTGAGGCACCGGATTCCGAGCAGCTTAATGCCATCTTCCGTGCGGCGCACTCCATCAAAGGCGGGGCCGGTACCTTTGGTTTTACCGTCCTGCAGGAAACAACCCATTTAATGGAAAACCTGCTTGATGACGCCCGACGCGGTGAGATGCAGCTCAATACCGACATTATCAACCTGTTTTTGGAAACGAAAGATATTATGCAGGAACAGCTCGACGCCTATAAAAGTTCGGCAGAGCCTGATGCCGCCAGCTTTGAATACATCTGCAATGCGCTTCGTCAGCTAGCGCTGGAAGCCAAAGGTGAGGCGTCCGCGCCGGTTGTCCCTGCGGCAAAACTGAGCGTTGTCGATGCGGTTGCCGGGACGGATGCTGCGCCTGCCGCACCCGCTGGCAAGCTGCGGGTGGTGCTGTCACGCCTGAAAGAGAACGAAGTCAACCTGCTGGAAGACGAGCTGGGCAATCTGGCGACGTTAAGCAACGTGGTGAAGGGCAAAGACAGCCTGGCCGCGACGCTCGACGGCGGCATTGGTCAGGACGATATCGTGGCGGTGCTGTGCTTCGTTATTGAAGCCGATCAAATCGCGTTTGAAATCGAAGACGCGGCCGCTGAAGCCCCCGCGCCGGTAGAGGACGTTCCTGCCGCGGTGCCCGCCGCGCCGGCGCTGAAGGCGGTACCAAAAGAGACGGCGGCGCCCGCGCGCGGTGAAAAACCGGCGGCGCGCTCCAGCGAGTCCACCAGCATTCGCGTGGCGGTAGAGAAGGTGGATCAGCTGATCAACCTGGTGGGCGAACTGGTGATCACTCAGTCGATGCTGGCCCAGCGCTCCAACGAGCTGGACCCGGTTACCCACGGCGATCTCATCACCAGCATGGGTCAGTTACAACGTAACGCCCGCGATTTGCAGGAGTCGGTGATGTCCATCCGCATGATGCCGATGGAATACGTCTTTAGCCGCTTCCCGCGTCTGGTTCGCGACCTGGCGGGCAAGCTCAACAAGCAGATCGAGCTGACGCTGATGGGCAGCTCCACAGAGCTGGACAAGAGCCTGATCGAGCGCATTATTGACCCGTTAACGCACCTGGTGCGTAACAGCCTCGACCACGGCATCGAGCTGCCTGAAAACCGCGTGGCGGCCGGGAAGTCACCGGTTGGAAACCTGATCCTGTCAGCGGAACACCAGGGCGGCAACATCTGCATCGAAGTGACCGACGACGGCGCGGGGCTGAACCGCGAGCGCATTCTGGCAAAAGCCGTTTCGCAGGGCATGGCCGTTAACGAAAACATGACCGATGAAGAAGTGGGCATGCTGATCTTTGCGCCGGGCTTCTCAACCGCGGAGCAGGTCACCGACGTCTCCGGCCGTGGCGTGGGCATGGACGTGGTGAAACGTAACATTCAGGAGATGGGCGGCCACGTTGAGATCCAGTCCAAACAGGGCGCGGGCACAACTATCCGTATCCTGCTGCCGCTGACGCTGGCCATCCTGGACGGAATGTCCGTCAAGGTGGCGGACGAGGTGTTTATTCTGCCGCTGAACGCGGTGATGGAATCACTCCAGCCGCGCGAAGAAGATCTGCATCCGCTGGCGGGCGGCGAGCGCGTCCTCGAAGTCCGCGGCGAGTACCTGCCGCTGGTGGAGCTGTGGAAAGTGTTCGAAGTGGACGGTGCCAAAACCGAGGCCACGCAGGGAATCGTTGTGATCCTGCAAAGCGCCGGACGCCGCTATGCGCTGCTGGTCGATCAGCTGATTGGCCAGCATCAGGTGGTGGTTAAGAACCTGGAAAGTAACTACCGCAAAGTGCCGGGGATCTCCGCTGCCACCATTCTGGGGGATGGTAGCGTCGCGCTGATCGTCGATGTATCGGCACTTCAGGGATTAAATCGTGAACAACGTGTGGCGTACACAGCCGCCTGATTAAGTAGAAGGTAATAACATGACCGGTATGAGTAACGTAACGAAACTGGCGGGCGAGCCATCTGGGCAGGAATTCCTGGTTTTCACTTTAGGTGACGAAGAGTACGGTATCGACATCCTGAAAGTGCAGGAAATTCGCGGATACGATCAGGTAACGCGCATTGCCAACACGCCTGCGTTCATCAAGGGTGTGACCAACCTGCGCGGCGTGATTGTGCCAATCGTGGACCTGCGCGTGAAGTTCAGCCAGGGCGATGTGGAGTACAACGACAACACGGTGGTGATTGTCCTGAATCTCGGGCAGCGCGTGGTGGGCATCGTGGTGGATGGCGTGTCTGACGTGCTGTCGCTCACCGCCGATCAGATCCGTCCCGCGCCGGAGTTTGCGGTCACGCTGTCAACGGAATACCTGACGGGGCTGGGCGCGCTCGGCGAGCGTATGCTGATTCTGGTGAATATCGAGAAGCTGCTGAACAGCGAAGAGATGGCGCTGCTGGATATCGCGGCCAATCACGTGGCATAGGTAAACGCAAAACGGCAACCCGGTTGCCGTTATTCGCGTTTGCAACCTCTCCCGTGGGAGAGGAACGGGGTGAGGACAACAGGCCTCACCTTTTTTTACACCCTTACGCTTCCTGCTCCACCAGCTCCGCTTGTGCCTCGCGCGCGCCTTCATTCTGCGACAGCATCGCCGTCGCAATGCCGTTCCCCAGCACGTTGATAGCCGAACGCCCCATATCCAGGAAATGGTCGATCCCCATCAGCAGCAGGATCCCGGCCACCGGAATATTAAAGCTCGGAATCGTTGCCGCCAGCACCACCAGCGACGAGCGCGGTACGCCCGCTATTCCCTTTGACGCCAGCATCAGGGTTAACATCAGCACCGTCACCTCGGTAAAGCTGAGGTGAATATTGTACGCCTGGGCAATAAACATGGAGGCGAACGAGCAGTACACCATAGAGCCAACCAGGTTAAACGAGTAGCCGATGGGCAGGACAAAAGAGGCGATATTTCGTGAGCAGCCAAAGCGTTCCAGCTGTTCCAGCGTTTTAGGATACGCCGCTTCGGAACTGCTGGTGGTAAACGCAACCAGCACCGGATCTTTCAGCATGGTCACCAGGCGGAAAATGTTTTTCTTCAGCACCATGTAGCCCACCGCCAGCAGCACCATACAGGTCAGGAGGATCGCCACGTAGTAACCGCCGATAAAGGAGGCATAGTTCAGCAGAATGCCCAGACCCTGGGTAGCAATGACGGACGAAATCGCCGCGAAAATGGCCAGCGGCGCAACGTACATCACGTAGCCCGTCACCTTCAGCATAATGTGCGATACCACGTCCAGCGCCGCAACCAGCGGAGCGTTGAATTTTTGGCCTAATGACGCGCCGCCGATGCCGAAGAACATCGAGAAGACCACAATTTGCAGGATCTCATTGTTCGCCATCGCGCCCGCAATGCTGGTGGGGATCGTGTGCGATACGAAGGCCTTCAGCGACATGCCGCTAACGGCCAGGCCGGTATCAACCGTCTCTGCCGGAATACTCAGGTTCAGGCCGCTGCCGGGTTGTTCCAGGGTAACAATAAACAGCCCCACCAGGATCGACAGCACGGATGAGCTGATAAACCACACCATCGCCTTGCCGCCCACGCGTCCAATAGTCGACGTTTCACCCAGCTTCATAATGCCCACCGTCAGGGTGCTGAACACCAGCGGGGCAATCACCATTTTAATCAGCCGCAGGAAAATGTCGGTCAGCAGCGTAATGTTCTCCGACCAGGCCTGAATCGCGTCGGGCGAAGCATACTCGTGGATCGCCGCGCCTGAAAGAATACCCGCCAGCATGAAAATCACGATGAAGAGCGTGAGTTTATTTGCACTTGCCACAAAAAGATCCTCTATGCACTAAAAGAGCTCCTGTGCCAACACATGCAAATTTTTTATTTAAGCACAGGAAAATATTCAGGGCATAAATTGAAGTAAAGCTGCGTCACATACAACTTGTTTTTAATTTTTATCGAATTAGTTGTTTTTGCTTCGCCGATATATCGTGATCGAGATCACACTTTAAGCGATATATCTTCAGGGCAAGCAAGAATAATGCCCGTTTTATTTTCCTAACTCTTTGTAATATTTGTTAATAGTCTGTTAATTCAGGGCGTATTGCCGTCAGAGCGGCGAAAGTGGTTGAAGCAGTATCCATAAACTAAATTCTCAGTAACCGCGGTGAGGGATGTTTAAGCGGGGCTAACATACTGAACAGTATGAATAAAATATGGCAAGCGAACCAGAATTTCTCCCGGAGGGCGGTAAATGAAAAGAAAACTTCTTGTTATCTGCGCGGGCACGCTGCTGGCGGCGACGACCGTCGGCCAGGCCCTGGCGGTCACCAGTAGCGGCACTATCGGTGCGACGCTCACGCTGACTAACGGTTGCTTAATCAACGGCTCGCCAACGCAAAACGGCATTAACTTCGGGACACTCGATTTTGGGACCCATCCGGCTACCTTCTCCACGCTGACAACGCAGCTGACCGGCGCCAGCGGAGGTAACACCTTTACCATTCAATGCACCACCGCCAGCTATACGGTGGCGATTACCGGCAACACCAACGCCACCGCGCCCGGTACCGTTGTCGGCACCCCGGGTACGCCGGGCCGCTATTTGATCAACACCGCCAACGCGGCGCAGGGCGTGGCCTACAGCCTGTTCAGCGATAGCGGTTACAACAACGTGGTGGCAAATAACGCCGCGCTGCCGGTCGCCTCTACGGCGGGTGGGGTGGATAGCTACACCCTCTACGCACGCATAACGGGCGGCGGCAACAGCGTGACGGTCGTACCGGGAACCTACACCGACACGATTAACGTCAGCGTAACCTACTAGTTCAGCCATGAAGGCGTTGTGTTCATGTCTGCGCGAGCGCGCAGAGGGCGTCGTGCACCCTTTTTTAGCCCTGGTCGCCGGGTTGATGATGATCCCCGGCGCCGGGGCGGTGACCACCCAGTCATTCAGGGTGAGCGCGACGGTTGTACCGGGCTGCTCGGTGAGCACCGGCACGGGCGGACGCTTCGGGACGCTTGACTTCGGGACCCACAGCGGCGTGAAAAACACGCCGGTGAGCACCAGCTTTGTCGCCGACGGCGCGTTGTCCATCGCCTGTACGCCGGGCGTGGCGCTGAGCATGAGCATTAACGGCGGGCAGAACTACAGCTCGGTGCGGCGGATGACCCGTTCAGGCGGGACAGAGGTGGTCGGATACCGCCTCTACAGCAGCAGCTCGCTGGCCGCAAACAGTGAAATAGGGGTTAACCAGGCCATACCCGTTACCTATACCAACAGCAATAACATCGCGCTGCCTTTATTTGGCGTCGCGCTCCTGACGGGTTTCAGCCTGCCGGGAACTTATTCAGATCAACTCACCGTGACCTTGTCATGGTAGGAAAGGGAGAGCATTGATGAAGCCATTTTTCAGGCGGTTATGCCTGGCGGGGCTGCTGGGGACGACGGCCCTCGCGGCGGGTCAGGCGCGGGCAGCGGCGACCATTCTCCTGTGGCCCATCGATCCGTGGCTTTCGGCAGACGCCAAAGCAACGGAGCTGTGGATCCAGAATCAGGGAAACAGCGCCACGACAATGCAGGTGCGCATTGTGCGCTGGAAGCAGGAGGGCGGGTATGAGCGCTATACGGCGCAGCAGGACGTGGTCGCCAGCCCGCCAATCGTGACCATCGGCAGGGGCAATAAACAGCTGATTCGCCTGATCAGGCAGGGGACGATCCCGTCGGGCGTCGAGCAAGCCTACCGCATTATCGTGGATGAACTGCCCCAGCCGGATGCCAAAGCCGAACCGTCCATGGGCCTCAAGCTGCAAATGCGCTACTCCATTCCTTTATTCGTCTACGGTCAGGGGATCCCCACCATCAACGAAGGCGCGCATCATGCGCTGGTAAACCCCGGCAACCTGAGCTGGCGGGTCATTCAGGAGCAGGGTAAACCCGCGCTGCAGGTGCGCAATCAGGGGGACGTTCACGTCAGGCTTAGTCAGGTTGCGGTTGAGCAGGGCGGGCAAAAACGCACGGTTGCCGAGGGGCTGCTGGGCTATGTGCTGCCGGGCAGCACCCGAAGCTGGCCGCTTCCGGCAGGTATTTACCAGCCGAACCGGATGAGCGCGCAAATCAATGCCAGGGATACGCAATGGCAATCGACCCCCGACAGCTGAAACCGGCAATGATGATCCTGCTTTGCGTCAGTACCAGCTCGTGGGCCGAAGGCGGCGACGACAGTTTACCGCCGCCGCCGGACGCGCGGTCGATGAACGGCGAAGCCGTGTTCCAGCTCGCACTGGTGCTGAACCACTATGACACGGGCCAGGTCGTGCCCGTGACGCAGCGCGGGGGCGCCTGGTTTATTTCGGGGGCGGATTTGCTTCGCGCCGGGCTGCCGCCGGAGCACGTGCCTGCCGGAGAGGTGAACCTTTCAACGCTTTCATCGGTGCGCGTGGAGTATGACAGCAGCGCCCAGCGGCTGTTGCTGACGGTCCCCCGGGAGTGGGTAGCGGCGCGGGTCACCTCGTTTAACGGTCAGAGCGCGCAAAGCAAGCCGCATTATGGCCGGGGCGCGCTGCTCAACTACGACGTTTATACCAACCATACCGAGCACACGGGCGGCCAGGCGTCGGTGTGGCATGAGTTCCGCTATTTCAACGAAGACTATTCATTTTCTTCGACAGGGTACGCGCGACAGAATTTCGCCGGAAGCAGCGGGCAGCAGGAGGGGTACGTGCGCTACGACTCAACCCTGCTCATCACCAACGAGGACGATGCCACCACCTGGACCGCCGGGGACGTCATCAGCGATGCGCTGAGCTGGAGCAGCAGCGTGCGCATGGGCGGGATCAGCTACGGGCGCGACTTCTCCCTGCGCCCGGATCTGGTGACCTGGCCGCTTCCGGAATTTTCCGGTGAGGCGGCGGTGCCTACCTCGGTCGATCTGTTTATCAACGGCTACCGTTCCGGCTCTACCCGTCTTCAGCCGGGGCCATTTACCCTGACCAATCTGCCCTATATTAACGGCGCGGGGGATGCGGTACTGGTCACCACCGACGCGCTGGGGCGGCAGGTGAGCACCACGCTGCCGTTTTACGTCAGCAGCGATGTGCTGAAGCAGGGGCTGAGCGACGGTGCAGTGACGCTGGGTAGCCTGCGGCGCAACTACGGCATCGAGAATTTCGATTATGGCCCGGCGGCGGGCAGCGGATCGTATCGCTACGGGGTTACGGACTGGCTGACGCTGGAAGGCCATGCGGAGGGGGCGGAGTCGCTGGCGCTCGGCGGTGCGGGCACGGTGGTGAAGCTCGGGCGATTTGGGGTGGTCAATACCTCTTACACCCAAAGCCGGATGCGCGGCGACGAGGGGGGACAGATGAACTGGGGCTATCAGTACAGCACCAGCGAGTTTAGCGTGGCAACCCAGCATACCCGGCGCGACCGCGGCTTCGGCAACCTTGCTCTTTACGATCGGCCCACCGTTTATGATGAATATGATAACCCCGTCGCGAGCCTGAGCCGCAACACCGACCAGTACTCCCTGACCTTTAACCTCGGGGATTACGGCAATATCGGCGCGGCGTGGATCGGCGTGGAGAATTTTGACAGCCAGAAAACCGAGCTGCTCAACCTCTCCTGGAGCCGAAACCTGTGGGGCTCAAGCAGTATTTATCTGGCCGCCAGCCGCGACCAGCAGCGGGGCGACTGGACGGTCGCGCTGTCGCTTCAGGTGCCGCTGGGCGAACGGGACAGCGCTGCCGTCACCTTTGAAAATACCCCGGACGCGGGCAGCACCCAGCGCGTCAACTATAACCACTCGATGCCTTCGGACGGCGGCTTTAGCTGGAATATGGCCTGGGCCAACCAGTCGCGCTCAAGCAACTACCAGCAGGCCACGCTCGGCTGGCGCAACAATAACGTTGAGCTTCAGGGGGGCGGCTACGGCGAGCAGGGCATGATGACCTGGTGGGGCGAGGCGATGGGCTCCATCGTGCTGATGGACGGTGAACTGTTTGCGGCGAATAAAATCAACGACGCGTTTGTGGTGATTAGCACCGACGGTCACCCGGACGTGCCCGTCAGCTACGAAAACCAGCCGGTCGGCAAGACCAATAGCAAAGGCTATCTGCTGGTCAGCGGCGTGTCAGCCTATTATCCGGCGAGCTACCGCATCGATACCCTGAACCTGCCGGCGGATACCCGGCTGAAAGAGACCGAGAGGCGGGTGGCGATTCGCCGCCACAACGGCTATTTGGTGGATTTCCCAATGGAGCAGGAGCGCGTCGCCAGCGTGATCCTTCACGATGCGCAGGGGAATGCCGTTCCGGTGGGAAGCCAGGTCAGGCGCGCTTCCCGCAGCAATGCGGTGGTTGGCTATGACGGCATCGCCTGGCTGGAAAACCTGAACGACGTGAACCCGCTGGAGGTCACCATGCCGGACGGCAAACGCTGTGCCGCCACGCTGACCGTGGGCGAAAACCCCGGGCATAAGCTGCAAACCTTCGGTCCGCTGACCTGCCGGGAGGCGCCGTGAAGCGCCTGCTTATCGCGCTCCTGCTGCTGTTCTCCGGCGGCAGCTGGGCGGCCTGCACCGTCAGTACGGTGAATGCCGCGTTTGGCAGCGTCACCTCGTTCGCCCTTAGCGGTACGGGGGAGGTGCAAACCACCGGCACGCTGGTGGTGGCCTGCGATACGGTCCTCAACCTGCTCACCAACGACTCGGTGACGCTGACCTACACTTCGGCGTCGATAGCCGCCAACAGCCGCGCCACCATGAAACGTACCGACAACGCGGCCATCGCTGACGTTATCCCTGCGCGCCTGTGCGGTGCCTCAGGCTGCGGCGCAAACAGTGAAGTGCAAATCAGTAAAACCTATAGCTGGAGCGGCAACACGCTGCTCGGGTTGCTGGGGTCACGGCGCTACAATATTCCGCTTTATTTCCGTACCGTGCCGGGGCAGAACGTCACGGCCGGGCCGTACCAGGTGTTGTTAACGTTCAGCATCAGTTACAACGTCTGTGCCGTTGGCGCAGCCGGACTATGCCTGACGCCGCAAACCGGCACGGCGACCACCTCCATTCTGCTCAACATGAACGTGACCAACGATTGCAGCACCATGAGCACGCCGGACGTCAACTTCAACAGCGCGCCGCTGGTGCAAAACTTTCCCACCGTCTCACAGTCCGTCTCCGTGACCTGCACCAAGGGCAGCACCTACACCATAGGCATTAACAATGGTGCCAACGCCCTGAACAACGTTCGCCGTATGGTCAGCGGCAGTAACTTTATGAGCTACGACATCTTTAAAGAGGCGTCGGGCAACCGCTGGGGCGGCAGCGGCAGCGAGCGCTGGGCCAGCGCCAGCTCCTCCCAGGTCAGCACCGACGGGCTTTTGCGCACCTATAACTACACCGCTAAGGTCCTGACCAATCAGGCCACGCCGCCGGCAGGTACCTACACCGACACGCTGATTGTTGACGTTGCGTTCTGACTCCCCGCGCTTTTCCCTTTCGCAAATGTAAAGTTCCCGTGGCCTGTGCCGATAACACCGTTAATAAATCTATGAGAAGGTGTTGTATGTTGAACCGTATCCGCGTTGTCACAATGCTTATGTTGGTGCTGGTCATTTTCGCACTTCTTCAGCTTATTTCCGGCGGCCTCTTTTTCTCGTCGTTAAAACAAAACCAGGACAGCTTCGCGGCCTCGAACGATGTGCGCATGCAGCAGAGCGAGCTGACCACGACCTGGGACCTGATGCTGCAGACGCGTATTAACCTGAGCCGCTCGTCCGCCCGCATGATGATGGATCCTGGCAACCAGCAGAGCAGCGCGAAAACGGAACTGCTGAAGAACGCGCGCGCGACGCTGGCCGACGCGGCAAAACACTACGACGCCTTCAAAAAAATCGCCCCTCAGCCTTCAATGGCGCAGGCGAGCGCAAACATAGATGAAAAATATCAGGCCTACTTCGCTGGCCTGACGGAGCTGGTGCAGTTCCTGGAGAACGGCAACATGGAGGCCTATTTCGCCCAGCCGACCCAGGGAATGCAGAACGCCCTCGGCGCGGCGCTCGGGGAGTACGCTAAGGCCAGCGGCGAGCTTTATCACTCCGCGTTTACGCAGAGCCAGAACGATTACCGCTTTGCGAAATGGCAGATGGCAGTTCTCGCCCTCGCGCTGGTCATCGTGCTGATGTCCGTGTGGTACGGCATTCGCCATATCCTTCTTAACCCGCTTGGCCGCGTCATTGCCCATATCCGCGAGATTGGTCGCGGCGACCTGACGAAAACGCTGGTTATTTCCGGGCGCAACGAGATCACCGAGCTGGCAACCAGCGTCGATCGCATGCAGCGTTCGCTGATTGAGACCGTCGCGAACGTGCGTGAGGGGGCGGATGCCATTTATACCGGCACCAGCGAAATTGCGATGGGCAACAACGATCTCTCATCCCGTACCGAACAGCAGGCGTCGGCCCTTGAAGAGACGGCGGCCAGCATGGAGCAGCTCACGGCAACCGTGAAGCAAAACGCCGACAACGCCCGCCAGGCGTCTCAGCTCGCGGAAAGCGCCTCCGACACCGCCCAGCGCGGCGGGCGGGTCGTCGACGGCGTGGTGAAAACCATGCACGACATTGCCGACAGCTCAAAGAAAATTGCCGACATCATCAGCGTTATCGACGGTATCGCCTTCCAGACCAACATTCTCGCGCTGAACGCCGCCGTGGAAGCCGCGCGGGCTGGCGAGCAGGGGCGCGGGTTTGCGGTCGTCGCCGGTGAAGTGCGTAACCTCGCCAGCCGCAGCGCCAATGCGGCGAAAGAGATCAAAGCCCTCATTGAAGACTCTGTTTCACGCGTCGATACCGGCTCGGTGCTGGTGGAAAGCGCGGGTGAAACCATGAATGACATCGTGAATGCCGTGACTCGCGTGACGGACATCATGGGTGAAATCGCCTCTGCATCGGACGAGCAGAGTCGCGGTATTGACCAGGTCGCCCTGGCGGTATCGGAAATGGATCGTGTGACGCAGCAAAACGCCGCGCTGGTGCAGGAGTCCGCCGCCGCGGCTGCCGCGCTGGAGGACCAGGCGAGCCGCCTGAAAATGGCCGTCTCGGCGTTCCGTCTTACTTCAACAATGACAAATACGGTCAGCGCGCGTACCGCGTACGACGACGCAGCCCCGGCGCCCGCGGCGACACGCCCGCGCGCAGCGGTGACCGGACAAGATGAAAACTGGGAAACATTTTGACTGACAGTTAAACCGCGGCCGCTTGCCGCTTGATGGGAGCGTGGATGTTAAATCGTATTCGTATCTCGACCACACTGTTTTTGATTCTGATCCTGTGTGGGGTGTTGCAGGTTGGCAGTAACGGGTTGTCTTTCTGGGCGTTTCGCGATGGCTATCAGAATTTGCAGGAAGTTGAGACGAGTAATCAGCAGCGCTCCGCGCTGGCACAAACGCGTGCCGTGCTGTTGCAGGCAAGCACCGCGCTGAACAAAGCCGGGACGTTAACCGCGCTGAGCTATCCGCCGGATGATATTAAGGCGCTGATGGCGATTGCCCGCAGCAGCCTGAAGCAGGCCGACGCGCAGTTTAGGGCATTTACGGCGCAGGAAGCCGTAAGTGAAAAAGAGAAAGCGCTGAAGGGCGCCATGAAGAAGAACTTTGATGCCTGGTACGGCGATCTGGAACATCAGGCAACGTGGCTGGAGAACAACCAGCTTTCTGACTTCCTGACCGCGCCGGTGCAGGACTCGCAGGCGGCGTTCGACGGCAGCTTCAACGCGTGGCAGCAGGACATTAACCAGTTTGTCGCGCGTGCCGGCGCGGACAGCCGGACCAGCTACCGCACGTCGGGGGTGATTTTCCTGACCATGGTTGTCCTGGCAGCGCTGTTAACCGGCGGCTCGCTGTGGTGGGCGCGCAGGACGATCGTGCAGCCGCTGGCGGTCGTCAGCAGCCACTTCGACAGCATTGCGGGCGGCAACCTGGCACGTCCGGTTGCCGTGTACGGGAAAAATGAGATATCCGCGATCTTTGCAAGCCTTAAGGCCATGCAGGGCTCGCTGCGGGAAACGGTAAGCGACGTGCGGCAGGGCAGCCACGCCATGCACACCGGGATCTCAGAGATTGCGGCGGGCAATAACGATCTGTCGTCCCGCACCGAGCAGCAGGCGGCTTCGCTGGCGCAGACGGCGGCCAGCATGGAGCAGCTAACCGCGACGGTAAGCCAGAACGCCGATAACGCGCGCCAGGCGTCCGATCTGTCGAAACAGGCGGCGATGACGGCGAAGCGCGGAGGCGATCAGGCTACTCACGTCGCCAGCACTATGCAGGACATCGCCGCCAGCTCGCAGAAGATTGGCGACATTATCAGCGTTATCGACGGTATCGCGTTCCAGACCAACATTCTGGCGCTGAACGCCGCGGTGGAGGCGGCGCGCGCCGGCGAGCAGGGGCGCGGGTTCGCGGTGGTCGCAGGGGAAGTCCGTAACCTTGCCAGCCGCAGCGCCAACGCGGCGAAAGAGATAAAAGGGCTGATTGAAGAGTCGGTCTCCCGCGTTCAGCAGGGCTCGGCCCTGGTGGATACGGCAGCGCAGACCATGCACGAGATTGTCACCTCCGTGACGCGGGTTAACGACATTATGGGGGAAATCGCCTCGGCGTCCGATGAGCAACGCCGCGGCATTGAACAGGTGGCGCAGGCCGTGACCCAGATGGATCAGGTAACGCAGCAGAACGCCTCGCTGGTGGAAGAGGCGGCGGCGGCAACCGAACAGCTGGCAAACCAGGCTGACCACCTTACCGGGCTGGTCGCCATATTTAATCTGAAAGAGCACGTTGAAGCAGTAACCGAAGTCGGACGGCCACAGGCCGTGCCCGTTGTAACCTGAATGTGATTAAGAAGGCGCTATGACATCACCCATGCCCTCAGGGCAAACGTCATTACTGTTGCAGATGACACAGCGCCTCGCGCTGTCCGACGCGCATTTTCGTCGGATATGTCAGTTAATCTACCAGCGTGCGGGGATCGTGCTTGCGGACCATAAGCGAGACATGGTCTATAACCGGCTGGTGCGGCGCCTGCGCACGCTGGGGCTGGACGATTTTGGTCGCTATCTGAGCATGCTCGAAGCGAACCAGAACAGCGCCGAATGGCAGGCATTTATCAACTCGTTGACCACCAACCTGACCGCGTTTTTCCGCGAAGCGCATCACTTCCCGGTGCTGGCGGAGCACGCCCGTCGCCGTAGCGGAGAGTATCGCGTCTGGAGCGCTGCGGCTTCTACCGGCGAGGAGCCGTACTCGCTGGCCATCACCCTGGCAGACACCCTGGGCATGGCGCCGGGCCGCTGGAAAGTGTACGCCAGCGATATCGACACCGAAGTGCTGGAAAAAGCGCGCAACGGCGTTTATCGCCAGGATGAGCTGAAAACGCTCTCTCCTCAGCAGCTGCAGCGCTACTTCATGCGCGGCACCGGTCCGCACGAAGGCCTGGTGCGCGTACGCCAGGAGCTGGCGAACTGCGTGGAATTTGCTCCCGTTAATTTACTGGATAAACAGTACAACGTTCCGGGGCCTTTCGACGCCATCTTTTGCCGTAACGTGATGATTTATTTTGATAAAACGACGCAGCAGGACATTTTGCGTCGCTTTGTTCCGTTGCTCAAGCCTGACGGTTTACTGTTTGCCGGGCACTCGGAAAACTTCAGCAACCTCGTGCGTGAGTTTAGCCTGCGTGGGCAAACGGTATATGCGCTGAGTAAGGAAAAAGCATGAGTAAAATCAGGGTATTGTCAGTCGATGATTCGGCGCTGATGCGCCAGATCATGACCGAAATCATCAATAGCCACAGCGATATGGAGATGGTGGCCACCGCGCCGGATCCGCTGGTCGCGCGGGATTTAATCAAAAAATATAACCCCGACGTGCTGACGCTGGATGTCGAAATGCCGCGCATGGATGGCATCGATTTTCTGGAAAAATTAATGCGCCTGCGCCCGATGCCGGTGGTGATGGTCTCTTCCCTGACCGGGAAGGGCTCGGAAATTACCCTGCGCGCGCTGGAGCTGGGGGCGGTGGACTTCGTCACCAAGCCGCAGCTCGGCATTCGCGAGGGCATGCTGGCGTACAGCGAAACGATCGCCGAGAAGATCCGCACCGCGTCCCGGGCGAAGCTCGCCGCGCACAAACCGATGGCGGCTCCGGCAGCGCTGAAGGCGGGGCCGCTGCTCAGCTCGGAAAAACTGCTGGTGATTGGCGCGTCAACCGGAGGAACAGAGGCAATTCGCCATGTACTCCAGCCATTGCCGCTCTCAAGCCCGGGTATCCTGATTACGCAACATATGCCGCCAGGCTTTACCCGCTCGTTCGCGGAGCGCCTTAACAAGCTGTGCCAGATTAGCGTGAAGGAGGCGGAGGACGGCGAGCGCGTGCTGCCGGGGCATGCGTATATCGCGCCGGGGGACAAGCATATGGAGCTGGCGCGCAGCGGGGCTAACTATCAAATCAAAATTCATGACGGGCCGCCGGTTAACCGGCACCGTCCGTCGGTGGATGTGCTGTTTCATTCGGTGGCGAAACATGCGGGGCGCAACGCCGTGGGAGCGATCCTGACGGGGATGGGCAACGACGGCGCCGCCGGAATGCTTGCGATGCACCAGGCTGGCGCCTGGACGATTGCGCAGAATGAAGCAAGTTGTGTGGTGTTCGGCATGCCGCGCGAGGCCATCAACATGGGTGGCGTGAGCGAAGTGGTCGATCTTAGCCAGGTAAGCCAGCAGATGCTGGCGAAAATCAGTGCCGGACAGGCAATACGTATTTGACTCAGGAGTATTATTTTATGGCGGATAAAGAGCTTAAGTTTTTGGTTGTGGATGACTTTTCCACCATGCGACGCATTGTGCGCAACCTGCTGAAAGAGCTGGGCTTCAACAACGTTGAAGAAGCAGAAGACGGCGTGGATGCGCTGAACAAGCTGCAGGCTGGCGGGTTTGGTTTTGTAATTTCTGACTGGAACATGCCGAACATGGACGGGCTGGAGCTGCTGAAAACCATTCGTGCCGATGCGGGCATGGCCTCTATGCCGGTACTGATGGTGACCGCAGAAGCGAAGAAAGAGAACATCATCGCCGCCGCACAGGCGGGCGCAAGCGGCTACGTGGTGAAGCCATTCACCGCGGCGACTCTGGAAGAGAAGCTCGGCAAGATCTTCGAGAAACTCGGCATGTGAGGAGTTGGTTATGATGCAACCTGCTATGAAACCCGTTGAAGAACATTCGCCGAGCGACATCATTGCCCGCATCGGCAGCCTGACGCGCATGCTGCGCGACAGCCTGCGCGAGCTGGGGCTGGACCAGGCTATCGCCGAAGCGGCGGAAGCCATTCCTGACGCACGCGACCGTCTGGACTATGTGGTGCAGATGACCGCTCAGGCGGCCGAGCGCGCGCTGAACAGCGTTGAGGCGTCGCAGCCGCACCAGGACGCGATGGAAAAGGGCGCAAAAGCCCTGACCCGGCGCTGGGACGAGTGGTTTGAAAACCCCATCGAGCTGGCGGACGCGCGCGAGCTGGTGACCGATACCCGCCAGTTCCTTGGCGACGTGCCGGGCCACACCAGCTTCACTAACGCCCAGCTGCTGGACATCATGATGGCGCAGGATTTCCAGGACCTCACCGGCCAGGTGATCAAGCGCATGATGGATGTGATTCAGGAAATTGAGCGTCAGCTGCTGATGGTGCTGCTGGAGAACATTCCCGAACCAGCCGCCCGCCCGAAACGCGAGAACGAAAGCCTGCTCAATGGCCCACAGCTCGACGCCAGCAAGGCGGGCGTGGTGGCAAGCCAGGACCAGGTGGACGATCTGCTCGACAGCCTGGGTTTCTGATTGCCCGCTCTGCCTCGGGTCGCGAATGCGGCCTGAGGCAGTCAATGACATAATCAGTGAAAAGAGCCCGATTAAACGGGCTTTTCCCGCCATTGGAATTTCTCTGCGCTGGCATGATACCCGTGAATTAATGGGCTGCGAGCAGGCACAGTGGCAGAAGATAACGACGACAAAACGGAAGCCCCCACACCCCACCGGCTTGAAAAGGCGCGTGAAGATGGGCAAATCCCCCGATCCCGGGAGCTGACATCGCTGCTGATCCTGGTGGTCGGCGTATGCATTATCTGGTGGGGCGGGGAGTTGCTTGCGCGCAGGCTGGCGGGCATGCTCTCAGCCGGCTTACGTTTTGACCACAGCATGGTAAACGATCCTAATCTTATCCTGATTCAGATCATCAACCTGGTGAAAAGCGCGATGATCGCCTTACTGCCGCTGATCGTCGGCGTGGTCATCGTGGCGCTGGTCTCCCCGGTTATGCTCGGCGGTCTGGTGTTTAGCGGTAAGTCACTGCAGCCAAAATTCTCCAAGCTCAATCCGTTTCCCGGCATTGCAAAAATGTTCTCCGCGCAAACGGGGGCGGAACTGCTTAAAGCGATCCTGAAATCGCTGCTGATGGGCGGGACGGCCGGGTTTTTCCTGTGGCATAACTGGCCGGAAATGATGCGCCTGATCGCCGAATCCCCTCTGACGGCGATGAAAAACGCCCTCAACCTGGCCGGGTTATGCTCGCTGCTGGTGGTGCTCAGCATTATTCCGATGGTGGCTTTCGACGTCATCTTCCAGATCTATTCTCATATCAAGAAGCTGCGCATGTCACGTCAGGACATCCGCGACGAATATAAGCAGATGGAGGGCGACCCGCACGTTAAGGGCCGCATTCGCCAGATGCAGCGTGCCGCCGCGCGCCGTCGCATGATGGAAGACGTGCCGACGGCTGACGTGATTGTCACCAACCCGACCCACTACTCCGTGGCGCTCCGGTACGATGAAAACAAAATGAGCGCGCCGAAAGTGGTGGCGAAAGGGGCAGGGCTGATTGCGCTGCGCATTCGTGAAATCGCGACGGAAAACCGCGTGCCGATCCTTGAAGCCCCGCCGCTGGCGCGTGCGCTGTACCGCCACGCGGAAATAGGTCAGCAGATACCGGGACAGCTCTACGCCGCTGTGGCAGAGGTACTGGCCTGGGTGTGGCAACTGAAACGCTGGCGTTTAGCAGGCGGTCAACGACCTGTAAAACCTGAGAACCTTCCGGTGCCTGAAGCACTGGATTTTTTGAACGAGAAGGACACTGATGGCTAATCTGGTGGCAATGTTGCGCCTGCCCGGCAACCTGAAATCGACGCAATGGCAGATCCTTGCCGGACCGATTCTGATCCTGCTAATTCTGTCGATGATGGTGCTGCCGCTGCCGGCATTTATCCTCGACCTGCTTTTCACCTTCAACATCGCGCTGTCGATCATGGTGCTGCTGGTGGCAATGTTCACCCAGCGCACGCTGGAGTTTGCCGCGTTCCCGACGATCCTGCTGTTCACCACGCTGCTGAGGCTGGCGCTGAACGTTGCCTCCACGCGTATTATCCTGATGGAAGGTCACACCGGCGCGGCCGCGGCGGGTAAGGTGGTTGAGGCTTTCGGCCACTTCCTCGTGGGCGGTAACTTCGCTATCGGTATCGTGGTGTTCGTCATCCTGGTGATCATTAACTTTATGGTTATCACCAAGGGCGCGGGGCGTATCGCAGAGGTGGGCGCGCGCTTTGTGCTCGACGGGATGCCGGGCAAGCAGATGGCGATCGACGCCGACCTGAACGCTGGTTTGATCGCGGAAGATGAAGCGAAAAAACGCCGTGCCGAAGTGACCCAGGAGGCAGACTTTTACGGCTCCATGGACGGTGCGAGTAAGTTTGTGCGCGGTGATGCCATCGCGGGTATTCTGATCATGGTGATTAACGTCGTCGGCGGCCTGCTGGTGGGCGTGCTGCAGCACGGCATGGACATGGGCCACGCGGCGGAAAGCTATACGCTGCTGACCATCGGTGATGGCCTGGTCGCCCAGATCCCGGCGCTGGTGATCTCCACCGCGGCAGGCGTGATTGTTACTCGCGTCAGCACCGATCAGGACGTGGGTGAGCAGATGGTTGGTCAGCTGTTCAGCAACCCACGGGTGATGCTGCTGGCTGCGGCGGTTCTCGGCCTGCTCGGCCTGGTGCCGGGGATGCCGAACCTGGTGTTCCTGCTGTTTACCGCCGCGCTGCTGGGGCTTGCCTGGTGGATGCGCGGCCGGGAAACCCAGCCTGCGGCAGAGCCTGCGCCGGTTAAAATGCCCGAGAACACCCAGGCGGTCGAAGCCACCTGGAACGACGTTCAGCTCGAAGATTCACTGGGGGTGGAGGTGGGGTACCGTCTGATCCCGATGGTGGATTTCCAGCAGGATGGCGAGCTGCTTGGCCGTATCCGCAGCATCCGTAAAAAATTCGCCCAGGATATGGGCTTCCTGCCGCCGGTCGTCCACATTCGCGACAATATGGATCTCCCGCCGGCGCGCTACCGCATTCTGATGAAAGGGGTTGAGATCGGCAGCGGTGACGCCTATCCGGGCCGCTGGCTGGCGATTAACCCGGGCACCGCCGCAGGCACGCTGCCGGGCGAGCAGACGATCGATCCGGCCTTTGGCCTGGCGGCTATCTGGATTGAGAGCGCCCTGAAAGAGCAGGCGCAGATCCAGGGCTACACGGTGGTCGAGGCCAGTACCGTGGTGGCGACACACCTCAACCACCTGATCGGCCAGTTCTCTGCCGAACTGTTCGGACGGCAGGAGGCGCAGCAGCTGCTCGACCGCGTGACCCAGGAGATGCCGAAGCTGACCGAAGACCTGGTGCCGGGCGTGCTGACCTTAACCACGCTGCACAAGGTGCTGCAAAACCTGCTCGACGAGAAGGTGCCTATTCGCGATATGCGCACCATCCTCGAAACGCTGGCCGAACATGCTCCGCTGCAAAACGATCCGCACGAGCTGACCGCGGTGGTGCGCGTGGCGCTGGGAAGGGCCATCACCCAGCAGTGGTTCCCGGGAACCGGCGAGGTGCAGGTGATTGGCCTCGACACGCCGCTGGAGCGTCTGCTGCTCCAGGCGCTCCAGGGCGGTGGCGGGCTGGAGCCCGGCCTGGCGGACAGATTACTGGCGCAAACCCAGGAGGCGCTGGCGCGTCAGGAGATGCTGGGCGCGCCGCCGGTGCTGCTGGTGAACCACGCGCTGCGTCCGCTGCTGTCGCGCTTCCTGCGCCGGAGCCTGAACCAGCTGGTGGTGCTGTCGAACATGGAGCTGTCCGACAACCGCAATATCCGCATGACGGCGACCATAGGAGGAAAATAATGCGTAAGTGGCTGTGGATCTTACTTTTCCCGCTCGCGGCGCAGGCCGCAGGCGAGGGGTCATGGCAGGCCAGCAGCATCGGCCTGACGCTTAACCATCGGGGAGAGTCGATCGCTTCCCGTCCGCTGTCTCCCCCTGAACCCGTCTCCGGGCAGATGACGCTGGTGGTGTGGAGCTATACGCCGATCGGACCGACGCCTGCCGGGCTGCGGGTGCGCCTGTGCTCGCTGTCCCGCTGCGCGGAAATCGACGGTCAGAACGGTACTACCCGGGCCTTCAACGGCGTGTCTGCCCAGGAGCCGTTACGCTTCATCTGGGAAGTGCCGGGCGGGGGCCGCCTGATCCCGGCGCTGAAGATTCAGCGTAACGAAGTCCTCGTTAACTACCGCTAGCCGCCTGCCTTTCGCCAGCCTTCCGCATTTCTGAAGGCTGGCTCGCAAAATTGACCTTCCCTTTTGATACAAAAGAAACGCTGTTTTATAAATCAGTGACACGCGTATCGACACTCTTTGCATTTTTGCCATTCGCCACCCTGTGATGGCAGAAACAGAAAGGTTTCACCAGGTCGATACTTTTACTGTAGCCGTGTAAAAGCTCCCGGATGAGGTTTGCTTACAGGGAGTCTCCCAAAACTGATTAGGGTTGACGGCAATGAAAACACGTAAAATTGGACTCGCAAATTATCTTGCTTACGGGTCAGGAGACTTCCTCGGGGCGGGTACCACCGCGCTGACGGCGGCCTGGCTTTTGTATTTTTATACCACCTTCTGTGGGCTCACTCCGATTGAAGCAACCTTTATCTTCGCCGCCGCAAGGGTACTTGATGCGGTTGTCAGCCCGTTAATGGGTTTTTTAACCGATAACTTTGGCACCACCTGGCTCGGCAAGCGTTTTGGCCGCCGTAAGTTCTTTATCCTGCTCGGTATTCCCTGCGTGTTCAGCTACTCGCTGATGTGGGTAGGGGACATGAGCTTCTGGTACTACCTGCTGACCTATCTGATCTTCGATATCGTCTACACCATGATCCTGGTGCCCTATGAAACGCTGGTCCCGGAGATGACGGACGATTTCAAACAGAAAACCAAATTCTCCGGCGCCCGTATCTCAATGGCGCAGATGTCCGCCATTCTGGCCTCATTCCTGCCGGGGATCCTGCTCACGCATTTCGGTAAAGACAACGCGATCTCCTTCTTCTACGCAAGCCTGGTCTTCTCGGTGCTGTGCGCGCTGATGCTGACCTTTGTCTGGTTCTTCACCTGGGAGCGCCCGCGCGAGGAGTGGTCCGAAGCGGCCCTGCGCGCGGAAGAAGAGAAGAAAAAGCTCACCCTGAGCCAGAGCCTGAACCGTCTGTTCGTGGAGTTAAGCTCGACGCTGCGCATCAAGATTTTCCGCCAGCACCTCGGCATGTACCTCGGCGGCTACATTGCGCAGGACGTCTTCAACGCCGTCTTTACCTATTACGTGGTGTTTGTGCTGATGCAGGAAGCGTCTATGGCCTCTAACCTGCTGGGCACGATGGCCATCTTCCAGTTCCTCGCCGTGATTGGGATGATCCCGCTGTGCATTCGCTTTGGACCCGCGCCGTCTTACCGCATGGTGGTGGTGCTGTTTGGCCTGGCCTCGCTCTCTTACGCCGTGCTGTATTACGCGGGCCTGAGCGACGTTTACGCTCTGCTGCTGCTTATCTCTGCGGTTGCCGGTCTCGGCCGCGGCGGTATCAACTATGTCCCGTGGAATACCTACACCTACATTGCTGACGTGGACGAAGTGATCACCGGCCAGCGTCGCGAGGGCATCTTTGCCGGCATCATGACCCTGACCCGCAAAGCGTCTCAGGCCGGTGCGGTGATGCTGGTGGGCATCGTGATGCAGATGTCCGGCTTTGTCAGCGGCCAGAAGGTGCAGCCTGCGGAAGTGAGCCACACCATCCTGATGATCCTGAGCGTCGGCACCATTCTGGTGCTGTTCTGCGGCTTCCTGGTCTCCCTGCGCTTCAGGCTCAATCTGCAAACCCACAGCACGCTGCGCGAAGAGACCGCGAAAATGCGCGAGTCCGGCCGCGCGATGCCTGAAGCGGCAACCCCGCACGCCCGCGCCACCGTGGAAATGCTGGCCGGTATGCCGTACGACTCCCTGCGGGGCAATAACAACATCGGTTACCTGAATCGCAATAAGCCGGCGGCACCTTCGCTGAAGGACCGTGCGGTACTGAATTCGACATACAACAGAGGTTAAGATTATGAAAGTTTGGCCTGTCAAACATAGCCCGCTACTGCGCCAGCCTGAGCGCTTTATTGCCCGGGATGAGCTGAAGTCGCTTATTCAGAAAGTGACGCATAACCTGGTCACTATCCACGACAAAACGGGTGAATTTTTGCTGCGGCTGGACGACGGACGCGTGATCGACACCAAGGGCTGGGCCGGGTGGGAATGGACGCACGGCGTCGGTTTGTACGGTATCTGGCAGTATTACTGCCAGACCGGCGACGAGGGGATGCGCGACATTATCGACGGCTGGTTTGCTGACCGCTTTGCGGAAGGGGCAACCACCAAAAACGTGAATACCATGTCGCCGTTCCTGACGCTGGCTTATCGCTACGAAGAGACCCGAAACCCGGCCTGGCTGCCGTGGCTGGAGAGCTGGGCGGAGTGGGCGATGAGTGAAATGCCGCGCACCAAACACGGCGGCATGCAGCATATCACCCTGGCGGAAGAGAACCATCAGCAGATGTGGGACGACACGCTGATGATGACGGTGCTGCCGCTGGCAAAAATTGGCAAGCTGCTGAACAGGCCGGAATACGTTGAGGAAGCGGTGTACCAGTTCCTGCTGCACGTGCAGAACCTGATGGACCGGGAGACCGGCCTGTGGTTCCACGGCTGGAGCTACGACGGCAACCATAACTTTGCCCATGCCCGCTGGGCGCGCGGTAACAGCTGGTTGACCATCGTGATCCCGGACTTCCTCGAACTGGTGGATCTGCCGGAAAGCAGCGCCGTGCGCCGCTATCTGGTGCAGGTGCTGAATGCCCAGATTGCCGCGCTGGCGAAATGTCAGGACGACAGCGGCCTGTGGCATACGCTGCTCGACGATCCTCAGTCCTATCTGGAGGCGTCGGCTACGGCAGGCTTTGCCTACGGTATTCTGAAAGCGGTGCGCAAGCGTTACGTTAGCGCAGAGTATGCTGACGTGGCGGAGAAAGCGATTCGCGGTATCGTGAAAAACATCTCGCCGGAAGGGGAGCTGCTGCAAACCTCGTTCGGGACCGGGATGGGAAGCGATCTTGAGTTTTATCGCCAGATACCGCTGACGTCGATGCCGTACGGGCAGGCAATGGCGATTTTGTGTCTGACGGAGTATTTGCGGAAGTATTTCTGATAATAAAAAACCCGGCGCTTGCCGGGTTTTCTTTTACATACGCTCTACGGTTTCGATACCCAGGGTATCCAGACCCAGCTTCAGGGTCTTCGCCGTCAGCTGCGCCAGCTTCAGGCGGCTGTTACGCACCGCTTCGCTCTCGGCGGTCAGGATAGGGCAGTGTTCGTAGAAGCCGGAGAACAGACCGGCCAGATCGTACAGGTAAGCACACATAACGTGCGGCGTACCGTCACGGGCGACCACGGAGAGGGTCTCTTCAAACTGGAGCAGGCGCGCGGCCAGCTGCGCTTCACGGTCTTCGGTAATGGTCACCGTGGCGTTCGCCAGCACGCTTTCGTCGATGCTGGCTTTGCGGAATACGGAAAGTACGCGGGTATAGGCGTACTGCATGTATGGCGCGGTGTTGCCTTCAAACGCCAGCATGTTGTCCCAGTCGAAGATATAGTCGGTGGTGCGGTTTTTAGAGAGATCCGCGTATTTCACCGCGCCGATTCCGACCGCGTTAGCCAGTTTTTCCAGCTCGTCGGCAGGCATATCCGGGTTTTTCTCCGCCACCAGACGGCGCGCGCGCTCCAGCGCCTCGTCCAGCAGATCGGAAAGCTTCACCGTACCGCCCGCGCGGGTTTTAAACGGCTTGCCGTCTTTACCCAGCATCATGCCGAACATGTGGTGTTCCAGCGGCACGGAGTCCGGCACGTAACCCGCCTTACGCACGATAGTCCACGCCTGCATCAGGTGCTGGTGCTGACGGGAGTCGATGTAGTACAGCACGCGGTCCGCATGCAGGGTTTCGTAACGGTATTTCGCGCAGGCGATGTCGGTGGTGGTGTAGAGATAGCCGCCATCCTTTTTCTGGACGATCACGCCCATCGGTTCGCCTTCCTTGTTTTTGTACTCGTCAAGGAATACCACCGTGGCGCCTTCACTTTCCACCGCCAGGTTTTTAGCCTTCAGATCCGCCACAATGCCCGGGAGCATTGGGTTATACAGGCTTTCACCCATCACGTCGTCGCGGGTCAGGGTCACGTTAAGACGGTTGTAGGTAAGCTGGTTCTGGGACATGGTGATGTCTACCAGCTTGCGCCACATCTCGAGGAAGTACGGGTCGCCGCCCTGAAGCTTCACCACGTAGCTGCGCGCGCGCTCGGCGAAGGCGTCATCTTCGTCGTAGTGTTTTTTGGCTTCACGGTAGAACCCTTCCAGGTCCGCCAGCGCCATCTCGCCTGCGTTTTCCTGCTGCTGTTTTTCCAGATACGCGATCAGCATGCCGAACTGGGTGCCCCAGTCGCCGACGTGGTTGGCGCGGATCACTTTGTGGCCGAGAAATTCCAGCGTGCGTACCGCCGCGTCACCGATGATGGTGGAGCGCAGGTGGCCGACGTGCATCTCTTTCGCCACGTTTGGCGCCGAGTAGTCAACGACCACGGTCTGCGGCGCGGGCTGGGCCACGCCGAGGCGATCGGATTTCAGCGCTGCATCAACGTGGCTTGCCAGGAACGCGGGTTCGAGGAAAATGTTGATAAAGCCCGGACCGGCGATTTCCGTTTTGCTGGCAATGCCGGTGAGATCCAGATGCGTCAGTACCTGCTCAGCGAGCTGTCGCGGCGGCATGCCCAGTTTTTTAGCCACTGCCATCACGCCATTAGCCTGATAGTCGCCAAACTGTACTTTTGCTGACTGACGAACCTGCGGTTCGCAATCCGCAGGCGCGCCTGCGGCAATCAGTGCCTGACTGACTTTTTCTGAGAGAAGAGCCTGAATATTCACCTGGATACCTTACGTTTTTGATGCGGGTAAACTTCGCCCGCGCCAGTTTAAGAATTTAGGGCGGGAGTATACTGCAAATGCCTTCGGGCGTCAGCACTGCGGGGGGCGAAGATCGCTCAGAATTCAGGCTAAGAAAGCGTGCATAAACATGCAGTCGAAAAAAGCGTGATTCTGCGGTTGGTCGAAAGGGGGCAACAGAGTAAATTAGCGGCTTTGCGACACGAGACGAGACTGACCTATGGCGAACTGGCACTCCATTGACGAACTGCATGATATTTCCGCAGATTTACCGCGCTTCACCCAGGCGTTCACAGAACTTGCCACCCGTCTCGGGCTGGATATCGCGCAGCTTGATGCCGATCACATCTCCTTGCGCTGCCACCAGAACGCCACGGCCGAACGCTGGCGGCGCGGCTTTGAGCAGTGCGGTGAACTGCTGTCAGAGAATATCATTAACGGTCGCCCAATTTGCCTGTTTAAGCTTCACGAGCCGGTAAAGGTGGCGCACTGGCAGTTTACCGTTGTTGAACTGCCCTGGCCGGGAGAAAAGCGTTATCCGCACGAAGGCTGGGAGCATATCGAAATTGTGCTGCCGGGCGAGCCAGACACCCTCAACGCCCGCGCGCTGGCGCTGCTTTCGGACGAGGGCTTAAGCCAGCCGGGGATTTTTGTGAAAACCAGCTCGCCGAAGGGCGCCCGCGAACGCTTGCCGAACCCAACGCTTGCCGTGACGGACGGAAACGTGACGGTCAAATTCCATCCCTGGACCATCGAGCAGATTGTCGCCAGCGAAGCGTAAGCGTTGTGAGCATCGCCCCGGACCTGATGCGAGCAACGTGCCATGATGGTCCGTTGAGTGAAACGTAAGGAGAATGACATGGCGCTGCTGGAAATTTGCTGTTACAGCGTGGAGTGTGCCGTCACCGCGCAGCGGCACGGGGCCGATCGCATTGAGCTGTGCGCTGCACCGAAAGAGGGGGGATTAACCCCGTCCTATGGCGTGCTGAGCGCGGCACGACAGGCCGTCACCATTCCGGTGCACCCGATTATTCGCCCGCGCGGCGGAGATTTTTGCTACACGGCGGGGGAGTTCAGCGCCATGCTGGAGGATATCGCCTTCGTCCGTGATGCGGGGTTCCCGGGTCTGGTAACCGGCATACTGGATGAAGAGGGTAATATCGATCTACCGCGCATGGGTCAGGTTATGCAGGCCGCGCAGGGGATGGCGGTCACTTTTCATCGTGCGTTTGATATGTGTAAAGATCCATTGCAAGCCTTTGATACGCTGGCGGAACTGGGCGTGGCGCGCGTGCTGACGTCGGGCCAGCAGCCCTCTGCTGAAAAAGGACTGCAATTAATTACGGAACTAAAAGCACATTCCGGTGTTCCAATAATCATGGCGGGCGCAGGAGTACGCGCCAGCAATCTGGAACTGTTTTTAAACGCAGGGGTGGAAGAGCTGCACAGCTCGGCGGGGAAATGGATACCTTCACCCATGCGCTATCGCAATACAGGGTTGTCAATGTCGACGGATGCTGAAGCGGATGAGTACTCGCGCTACGGTGTGGATGGAGAGTCGGTTGCGGTAATGAAATCGCTGATTGAACGTCATCACGTGTAGCAACGTACCGATTTTTACCGCGCATCATGTCGCCCAATATGATGCTTGCTTGTACCAGGCCCCTGCCAATTACACAGGGGCCTTTTTTTATTCTTGCCCCTCACCCTAACCCTCTCCCCACAGGGGAGAGGGGACTGCACGGTGCGGTCTTTTCACCCTCGCCCCTTTGGGGAGAGGGCCGGGGTGAGGGGATAAATACTACGGCTTCGTCGCAATCAGCACCGCGCGCATCGGGGCCGGGTAGCCTTCAACGGTTTTGCTGCGATCGGCTGGATCGAGGAACTGCTCCAGCGATTCGGTAATCATCCAGTCGGTACGGCGCTGCTCCTCGAGAGAGGTCACGCTGACGTCGGCAATGCGCACGTCCACGAACCCACACTTCTCAAGCCAGTTCTTCAGCGCCAGCGCGGAAGGGATAAAGTAGACGTTGCGCATCTGCGCGTAGCGATCGCCCGGCACCAGAACCGCGTGTTCGTCGCCTTCGATCACCAGCGTTTCCAGCACCAGCTCGCCGCCGCTGACCAGCTGATCTTTCAGCTGCCACAGATGCTCCAGCGGGGAACGGCGGTGATACAGTACGCCCATGGAGAACACCGTATCAAACGCCTTCAGCGCCGGTAGCTGCTCAATGCCCAGCGGTAACAGATGCGCGCGCTGGTCGTTACCCAGCAGCTTACGTACCGCTTCAAACTGGCACAGGAACAGCTGCATCGGATCGATACCGACCGCCAGATGCGCGCCTGCGCCGATCATGCGCCACATGTGATAGCCGCTACCGCAGCCCACGTCCAGGATCGTGCGCCCGGTCAGGTCGGACAGATGCGGCAGAACGCGATCCCATTTCCAGTCCGAACGCCACTCGGTGTTGATGTTCACGCCGTACAGGGAAAACGGCCCTTTGCGCCACGGCATCAGGTTACGCATCAGCGTTTCAATGCGGTTGAGCTGCCCGGCCGGCAGCGGCTCCTCGCTTTCCGCCGTCACGCTGTGCAGCAGGTCCAGACGATGCGGCGTCAGTTCCGGCAGAAACTCCACGGCATTTGACCACTGCTTTAACAGACCATGCTGCTGATCGCGCTGCCAGGCGGCAATTTGCGCAGGCAGGGTTTCCAGCCAGTGGGAGAGGTGATTTTTGGCAATCAGCTGATAGAAATTACCGAACTCGATCATGCTGCGTCTCCGGCCTTCAGCGCCACCAGCGAGCCAAAGTTAAAGCACTGGAACCACAGCTCGCTGTGTTCAAATCCGGCTTTACGCAGGCGCGCCTTGTGCGTTTCCACAGAGTCCGTCAGCATCACGTTTTCCAGCATGCTGCGCTTCTGGCTGATCTCCAGCTCGCTGTAGCCGTTCGCACGCTTGAAATCATGGTGCATGTTGAACAGCAGTTCGCCCACGCTGGCGTCTTCAAAGCTGAATTTCTCGGACAGCACCAGCGCGCCGCCCGGATTCAGCCCCTGATAAATTTTATCCAGCAACAGCTGGCGGTCTTCCGGCACCAGGAACTGAAGGGTAAAGTTCAGCACGACCATCGAGGCATTCTGGATGTCGATATCGCGAATATCGCCCTCAATAACCTCTACAGGGGTAGGGGCTTTATAGGCGTCGATGTGGCGACGGCAGCGTTCAACCATGGCCGGAGAGTTATCGACAGCCACGATCTTACAGCCTTCATGATGAACGTTACGACGAATGGACAGCGTTGCCGCACCGAGCGAACAGCCCAGATCATAGACCTGCGTGCCGGGTTGAACGAATCGCTCCGCCAGCATGCCGATCATGGAGATGATGTTGGAATAACCAGGAACAGAGCGCTGGATCATATCCGGGAAGACTTCGGCTACCCGTTCATCAAAGGTCCAGTCGCCCAGGCTGGCGATAGGCGCGGAAAAAAGCGTGTCGCGATCTGACATAACGTAAAAATCCGGGAAAAATAAAGGGGCATATTGTGCGCTAACGGAAGGAGAAAACCAACTCCCACGGCATATACCAAAGGTTAGCCAGCACCATCAGCAAAAGCGAACACCAGGTCGCGCTCATGCCGGAACGACGCCAGCGGATCAGGCGATGGTGAAAACCATAATAATGCATCAGGCGACCGGCAATCAGCAGCAGCCCGCAGACGTGCACCATCCAGGTTTCTGCGCCATCCATCTCCATTAACAGCAGTAAAATTAACGCGACGGGAATGTACTCAACCGCGTTGCCGTGGATCCGGATTGCGCTTTGCAGTTCAGAAAAACCACCGTCACCGTAGGAGACGCGGTACTGCATTCTCAGGCGCACAACATCAAATGAAAATTTAATCAGCAGTAATGCACCTAACACCGCATACAGCGCGCTGACCATACTAACTCCCTGTTTTTGGCAGATGGCACGTCTCTATGATAGGGGGTGATTTCAGAAAAGAGAAGATTGTTGTGGGATGGAGGGCGCGGGTCCGACCGACGGAACCGCCTGCTGCAAGGCCTGCCAGAGAGCATCGACCAGTTCAGGCGCCTGGGCGATATCCGGCGTGTGCAAAAAGAGATAGGGGGTGGTGGTTGGTTCCCATTTCGCTAACGTTTGCAGCCAGACGGCGAACATCTCCTGATTTTGCTGCATATTATCGCTGCCGATAAACCGGACCATCGGATTTTTCGCCGTCACGATCGCGTGGACGGGCACTTTAGGCTTCTTGCGCTGGGCGTCAATAATGGCCTCGCTGTGCGGGATCGCGCCGTGCACGGGCCGGCTGTCGAGAATAACGCGGTTGACTGACCGCTCGTGCAGGCCGCGATTCAGCGCTTTCTCCGCGTCGCCTTTGGCAAAGAAATCTGGATGCCTCACCTCCACGCCGTAGGTGAAATCGCGTGGCAGGGCGTCGAGAAACTGCCAGAGGGCGGGCAAATCGCGCGGGCCGAACGTGGCGGGAAGCTGGAGCCAGTACTGGCCAATACGGTTTGCCAGGGGCGACATCCGGGTGAAGAACTCGTGGGTTAAATCATCGCAGTTGCGCAGCGCCGCATTGTGCGAAATGGTGGCCGGAAATTTGAAGCAAAAGCGGAAGTCGTCGGTGGTTTGCTCGCGCCAGCGCTCGACGATCTCTGCGCGGGGCAGGGCGTACAGCGTGGTATTGCCCTCCACGCAGTTAAAGTGTCGGGCATACTGTTCCAGGCTGGTTATACCCAGGCGCACCCATTTCGGGTGCGACCACTGGGGCAGGCCCACGTACATCATAGCGCGCTCAGGATCTCATCCGTGCTGCGCACGCGGCCGATACGCGGGAAGATATGGGTCATGCTGCCCTGATGCTGCTCGGCCGAGGCCGCGCTGCACGCATCTTCGGCGATCACCAGGTTAAAGCCCAGCTCCCACGCGTTGCGGGCGGTAGACTCCACCCCAATGTTGGTGGAAATGCCGCACAGAATGATGGTGTCGATCCCGCGACGGCGCAGCTGTAGCTCCAGGTCGGTGCCGTAGAAGGCGCCCCACTGGCGTTTCGTGACTTCAATGTCGCTGTCGCGTTTGCCGAGCGACACCGGCCAGGTCCACCAGTTGTCCGGCAGCGCGTGTGCGGGTGCCTGGGCGTCCACCGGCTGTTTTAACGCTTCGGCGAAATCAGCGGACCAGCCGACGCGCACCATGACCACAGGCGAACCGCCGGCGCGGCATTTTTCCGCCAGACGCGCTGCGCGGCTTACCACGTCGTCAGCGGCGTGCGGGCCACCGGCAAAAGGCAGGATCCCTTCCTGTAAATCAATCACCACGAGGGCGGTTTTGGTGGCATCAAGTGTCAACATACTAACTCCAGTCAAATTAATCGCTTCCGCTACACCTTACGACGTGATGGCCTGTTATCGGTCGGATAATTTTGTTAATTTTTGTGAGAATAGACAATAAGAGTACAGCAAACGCGCGTCAGGCCGTGCTTCGCTCTTATCGTGCGGCAGAATTTCCAGTATAATAGCCGCCTTTTTTCATCCAGTTGTGACATACAGAAAGCTGCGACATCGTAGCCTGCGAGACAGGCGACAATCAGCCTGCGGCTAATTAAGGGATATCTCATGCGTACAGAATATTGCGGGCAGCTGCGTCAGTCCCACGTCGGGCAGCAGGTCACCCTGTGTGGTTGGGTCAATCGTCGTCGCGATCTTGGTAGCCTTATCTTTATTGATATGCGTGACCGCGAAGGTATCGTTCAGGTGTTCTTCGATCCGGATCGCGCTGATGCGCTGAAGCTGGCTTCTGAGCTGCGTAATGAGTTCTGCATTCAGGTTACGGGCACGGTACGCGCGCGTGACGAGAAAAACATCAACGCCGAGATGGCGACCGGTGCAATTGAAGTGCTGGCGTCCGATCTGACGATCATCAACCGCGCGGAAGCGCTGCCGCTGGACTCCAACCACGTCAACACTGAAGAAGCGCGTCTGAAATACCGTTACCTGGATCTGCGTCGTCCGGAGATGGCTCAGCGCCTGAAAACCCGTGCGAAAATCACCAGCCTGGTGCGCCGCTTTATGGATGACCACGGTTTCCTCGATATCGAAACCCCGATGCTGACCAAAGCCACGCCGGAAGGCGCGCGCGACTACCTGGTGCCATCCCGCGTTCATAAAGGCAAATTCTACGCGCTGCCGCAGTCACCACAGCTGTTCAAACAGCTGCTGATGATGTCCGGCTTCGACCGCTACTATCAGATCGTTAAATGCTTCCGCGACGAAGATCTGCGCGCTGACCGTCAGCCAGAATTTACCCAGATCGACGTGGAAACCTCCTTCATGACCGCCGAGCAGGTGCGTGAAGTGATGGAAGCGCTGGTGCGTAGCCTGTGGAACGACGTGAAGGGCGTTGAGCTGGGCGATTTCCCTATCATGACCTTCGCCGAAGCCGAGCGTCGCTACGGCTCCGACAAACCGGACCTGCGTAACCCGATGGAGCTGGTGGACGTGGCCGATCTGGTGAAAGCCGTTGAGTTCGCGGTGTTTGCAGGCCCGGCTAACGATCCGAAAGGCCGCGTGGCAGCCCTCCGCGTACCGGGTGGCGCAGCGCTTAGCCGTAAGCAGATTGACGACTACGGCAGCTTCATCAAGATCTACGGCGCGAAAGGTCTGGCCTATATTAAAGTAACCGAGCGTGCAAAAGGTCTGGAAGGCATTACCAGCCCGGTGGCGAAGTTCCTGAACGCGGACATCGTGGAAGCGATCCTTGAGCGCACCGGCGCGCAGGACGGCGACATGATCTTCTTCGGCGCAGACAACAGGAAAATTGTTGCCGATGCGATGGGCGCGCTGCGTCTGAAACTTGGCAAAGACCTGAACCTGACCGACGAAAGCAAATGGGCACCGCTGTGGGTTATCGACTTCCCGATGTTTGAAGACGACGGTGAAGGCGGCCTGACCGCGATGCACCACCCGTTCACCTCGCCAAAAGACATGACGGCGGCGGAGCTGAAAGCGGCACCGGAAGATGCAGTGGCTAATGCCTACGATATGGTTATCAACGGCTACGAAGTGGGCGGTGGTTCCGTGCGTATTCACAGCGGTGAAATGCAGCAGACCGTGTTCGGTATTCTGGGCATTAACGAGCAGGAGCAGCGCGAGAAGTTTGGCTTCCTGCTGGACGCGCTGAAGTACGGTACGCCTCCGCACGCGGGTCTGGCCTTCGGTCTTGACCGTCTGACCATGCTGCTGACCGGCACCGATAACATCCGTGACGTTATCGCCTTCCCGAAAACCACCGCAGCGGCGTGTCTGATGACCGAAGCGCCAAGCTTTGCCAACCCGGCCGCGCTGGCCGAGCTGGGCATTGAGGTGGTGAAGAAGGAAGAGAAAAACTGATATGGCATATAAGCGTCCCGTTTCGGTTCTGGTGGTCATTTATGCAGAAGATACGAAGCGGGTGCTGATGTTGCAGCGGCGCGACGATCCTGATTTCTGGCAGTCGGTTACCGGCAGCCTGGAGGACGGGGAGACCGCGCCGCAGGCCGCCGCGCGCGAAGTAAAGGAAGAGGTCACCATTGACGTTGCTCGCGAGCAACTGACCCTGAAGGACTGTCAGCGCACGGTGGAGTTTGAAATTTTTAGCCATTTACGTCATCGCTACGCGCCGGGAATTAAGCGCAATACGGAATCGTGGTTCTGCCTTGCGCTTCCCCATGAGCGGGAGATCGTGTTCACTGAACATCTGACCTACCGCTGGGTGGATGCGGCGGATGCCGCCGCACTGACCAAGTCATGGAGCAACCGGCAGGCGATTGAAGAATTTGTAATTAACGCTGCCTGAGAAGGCGCGATTTTTGGAGAACTTTTTATGGCAGGTCATAGTAAGTGGGCCAACACCAAACACCGTAAAGCGGCGCAGGATGCCAAACGCGGTAAAATCTTTACCAAAATCATTCGTGAGCTGGTAACAGCGGCGCGTCTGGGCGGCGGCGATCCGGCCTCTAACCCGCGCCTGCGTGCGGCGGTTGATAAAGCTCTGTCCAACAACATGACGCGCGACACCCTTAACCGTGCAATCGCGCGCGGCGTGGGCGGTGATGAAGACGCGAATATGGAAACCATCATTTATGAAGGTTACGGCCCTGGCGGTACGGCGGTCATGGTTGAATGCCTGTCAGACAACCGCAACCGTACCGTTGCGGAAGTGCGCCACGCGTTCACCAAAACCGGCGGTAACCTGGGCACCGACGGTTCCGTTGCCTACCTGTTCAGCAAAAAAGGCGTCATCTCCTTCGAGAAAGGCGACGAAGACGTCATCATGGAAGCGGCGCTGGAAGCGGGCGCGGAAGACGTGGTGACCTACGACGACGGCGCTATCGACGTTTATACCGCGTGGGAAGAGATGGGTGCCGTGCGCGATGCGCTGGAAGCGGCTGGCCTGAAGGCGGATAACGCTGAAGTGTCCATGATCCCGTCCACCAAAGCGGATATGGATGCGGAAACCGCACCGAAGCTGCTGCGTCTGATCGACATGCTCGAAGACTGCGACGACGTGCAGGAAGTGTATCACAACGGTGAAATCTCTGATGAGGTTGCAGCGACTCTCTGATGAGAGCGTTTAAATCCGTTAAAGGAGACGCGTGATGTCGATTATCCTCGGGATTGACCCCGGCTCACGCGTCACCGGTTATGGCGTTATTCGTCAGGTGGGACGCCAGCTAACCTATCTCGGCAGCGGCTGTATTCGCACCAAAGTGGACGATTTGCCGTCACGTCTGAAACTCATTTATGCGGGCGTGTCGGAGATTATCACGCAGTTTCAGCCCGACTATTTCGCCATCGAGCAGGTCTTTATGGCGAAAAACGCGGACTCGGCGTTAAAGCTCGGCCAGGCTCGCGGCGTGGCGATTGTTGCCGCCGTAAATCAGGATCTGCCCGTGTTCGAGTACGCGGCTCGTCAGGTTAAGCAGACGGTGGTAGGGATTGGCAGCGCGGAGAAAAGTCAGGTCCAGCACATGGTGCGTACCCTGCTGAAGCTCCCCGCGAACCCGCAGGCCGATGCCGCCGACGCGCTGGCAATTGCGATTACCCACTGCCACGTCAGCCAGAACGCGATGCAGATGAGCGAGTCGCGGCTCAATCTGGCGCGAGGCAGGTTACGATAATCAGAAATCAGGCTGGATGTTTATCCAGCCTTTTTTTATTATGTCGCAAATCAAAAATTTCTTAGAACGCAGGAGCGTCACGTGATAGGCAGACTCAGAGGCATCATCATTGAAAAACAACCCCCGTTAGTGCTGCTGGAAGTGGGCGGCGTGGGCTATGAAGTCCATATGCCGATGACCTGCTTCTACGAGCTGCCGGACGCGGGCAAAGAGGCTACCGTCTTTACCCAGTTTGTGGTGCGTGAAGATGCTCAGCTGCTGTACGGCTTCAACAACAAACAGGAACGCACCCTGTTCCGCGAGCTGATTAAAACCAACGGCGTCGGGCCGAAGCTGGCGCTGGCGATTTTATCCGGCATGTCGGCCCCGCAGTTTGTGAATGCCGTTGAGCGTGAAGATCCCGCGGCGCTGATTAAGCTCCCGGGCATCGGCAAGAAAACCGCCGAGCGCCTGATCGTCGAGATGAAAGACCGCTTTAAGGGGCTGCATGGCGATCTGTTCACCCCGGCCGCCGACCTGGTGCTGACTTCTCCAGGCGCCCCGGCGTCGGATGACGATGCCGAGCAGGAAGCGGTTGCCGCGCTGGTGGCGCTGGGCTATAAACCTCAGGAGGCCAGCCGGATGGTGAGCAAAATCGCTAAACCGGATGCCAGCAGTGAAACCCTGATTCGTGAAGCGCTGCGCGCTGCATTGTGAGGTAAAGGATGATTGAAGCAGACCGCCTGGTATCGGCAGGCACCATTCAGCCAGATGACGTGGTGGATCGGGCGATCCGCCCGAAGCTGCTGGATGAGTACATCGGCCAGCCGCAGGTACGCTCTCAGATGGAAATTTTCATCCAGGCGGCAAAGCTGCGCGGCGATGCGCTCGATCACCTGCTGATTTTCGGCCCGCCGGGGTTAGGTAAAACAACCCTCGCGAATATCGTCGCCAACGAAATGGGCGTAAATCTGCGCACCACTTCCGGCCCGGTGCTTGAGAAAGCAGGGGATCTGGCGGCGATGCTGACCAACCTCGAGCCGCACGACGTGCTGTTCATCGATGAAATTCACCGCCTGTCGCCGGTGGTGGAGGAAGTGCTCTATCCGGCGATGGAAGATTACCAGCTGGATATCATGATTGGAGAAGGGCCGGCCGCGCGCTCCATTAAAATCGATCTGCCGCCGTTTACCCTGATTGGCGCCACGACGCGCGCCGGATCGCTGACCTCTCCGCTGCGCGACCGTTTTGGTATCGTGCAGCGCCTGGAGTTTTATCAGGTGCCCGATCTTCAGCACATTGTGGGCCGCAGCGCGCGCTACATGGGGCTGGATATGAGCGAAGAGGGGGCGTTTGAAGTGGCGAAGCGTTCCCGCGGTACCCCGCGTATCGCCAACCGTCTGCTGCGCCGCGTACGTGACTTTGCCGAGGTGAAGCACGATGGAACCATCTCGGCCGAAATTGCCGCCCAGGCGCTGGATATGCTGAACGTGGATGCTGAAGGCTTTGACTATATGGACCGTAAGCTGCTGCTGGCGGTGCTGGACAAGTTCTTTGGCGGGCCGGTGGGGCTGGATAACCTCGCGGCGGCGATTGGCGAAGAGCGTGAGACAATTGAAGATGTGCTGGAGCCCTATCTGATCCAGCAGGGCTTCCTGCAGCGTACGCCGCGTGGGCGTATGGCGACGGTGCGGGCGTGGAATCACTTCGGGATTACGCCACCGGCAATGCCGTAGCGTTCTGTTCCCTCTCCCGTAGGAGAGGGGCAGGGTGAGGGCATCAGCGCCCTCGAGGTCAGCTTGCCGTCTTCTTCATCATGCTGAAAATGAACAACACCGCCGCGCAGAGGACCACCGACGGCCCCGCGGGCGTGTCGTAAAACGCCGAGAAGGTTAACCCCCCCGTCACCGCAATCATCCCGATAATCACCGCAATCCCCGCCATCTGTTCCGGCGTACGGGCAAAACGACGCGCCGTGGCGGCAGGGATAATCAGCAGCGACGTAATGATTAGCGCGCCGACAAACTTCATCGCCACGCCGATGGTTAACCCCGTGACCAGCATCAGCAGGAGCTTCACGCGCTGAAGCTTCACGCCGTCGACAAAGGCCAGATCCGGGCTGACGGTCATCGCCAGCAGGTTTCGCCACTGCCACAGCAGAATTCCCAGCACCACCACCACGCCGATGGCTATCGACATCAGATCCTCTGGCGTGACGGCCAGCAGATCGCCGAACAGATAGGCCATCAGGTCAACGCGGATGTTGGCCATCAGGCTCACCACCACCAGCCCCAGCGACAGGGCGCTGTGCGCCATAATGCCGAGCAGGGTATCGATGGCGAGGTGAGGACGCTTCTCCAGCCAGACCAGGCCGCCGGCCAGCAGGAGCGTGACGACAATGACGGCATAAAACGGATTCACGTCCAGCAGCAGTCCAAACGCGACGCCCAGCAGCGAGGCGTGGGCCAGCGTATCGCCAAAGTAGGACATTCTGCGCCATACCACAAACGACCCGAGCGGGCCTGCGGCGCACGCGAGCATAATCCCGGCCAGCCAGCCGGGCAGTAACAGTTCAATCATGAGTGTCCATTTCCCCGACGCAGGACAATTCGTCCCTGTAAATCATGGCGGTGATTGTGATTATGGCGATAGATGCCCAGCTGTTCGGCGCCGCGATGGCCAAACATGGAGATAAATTCCGGATGCATAGAAACCACTTCCGGCGTGCCGGAACAGCAAATGTGATGGTTCAGGCACAGCACTTCGTCGGTTTTGGCCATCACCAGGTGCAGGTCATGGGAAACCATCAGCACCGCACAGTTAAGCTCCCGGCGCAGCTGGTCGATCAAATCGTACAGCGCCACCTGACCGTTAACGTCAACACCCTGGGTGGGTTCGTCCAGCACCAGCAGCTGAGGGCTGCTGAGCAGGGCGCGGGCAAGCAGGACGCGCTGGGTTTCACCCCCCGAGAGTTTTTGCAAAGGGGCATCGACGAGATGGCCCGCCTGAACGCGCTTCAGTGCCGGAAGGATATCCGCTTTACGGGTGCCGGGACGCAGGCGCAGGAAGCGGCTTACCGTCAGCGGCAGCGTGGCGTCGAGATGCAGCTTTTGCGGCACATAGCCGATACGCAATTTATCTTCGCGGACAATTACCCCTTCATCAGGCGCAACCAGACCTAACACGACGCGCACCAGCGTTGATTTACCCGCCCCGTTAGGGCCGAGCAGCGTCAGTATTTTGCCGGGCTTCAGATTCAGCGACACGTCAGAAAGGACGCGGCGCTGGCCGAACGAGACCGAAACATTTTCAAGAGAAACTAAAGTCGTCATGTCAATTTAAGCTTGCAGAAGTTATCGAATGTTATAATATCACATTCCACGCATTCATTACGATGATTAGTCGCATTATGTTACAGAAAAATACGCTTCTTTTCGCAGCTTTATCCGCTGCACTTTGGGGGACAACCGCACAAGATGTTAACGCTGCCGTTGTCGCTTCGCTTAAACCGCTTGGCTTTATCGCCGCTGCCATCGCAGATGGGGTAACGGAAACGCAGGTGCTGCTGCCTGACGGCGCCTCGGAGCATGATTACTCCCTGCGCCCGTCGGATGTAAAACGCTTACAGAACGCGGACTTAGTCGTCTGGATTGGTCCAGAGATGGAAGCCTTCATGCAAAAGTCGGCCAGTAAGGTCCCGGCAAATAAACAGGTCGCCATTGCCGGGTTGTCCGGGGTAAAACCGCTGCTCATGAAAGGGGCCGATGACGACGGTGACGAACACGACCACGGGCATGCTCACGACGAAAAAGGTGACGACCATCACCATCACGGTGAGTACAACATGCATCTCTGGCTTTCCCCAGAGATAGCGCGGCTTTCAGCGGTTGCAATCCACGACAAATTAGTGGAACTTATGCCGCAAAGTCGAGTCCAACTCGACGCCAACCTGAAGGATTTTGAGGCTCAGCTAGCCGCAACCGACAAACAGGTGGGTAACGAGCTCGCACCGCTTAAAGGAAAAGGGTATTTCGTTTTTCATGATGCTTACGGCTATTACGAGAAACATTACGGTCTGACCCCGCTGGGACACTTTACCGTCAACCCCGAAATTCAGCCTGGTGCGCAGCGTTTACATGAAATCAGAACACAGCTGGTTGAGCAAAAAGCGACGTGCGTTTTTGCTGAGCCACAGTTCAGGCCAGCGGTCGTAGAAGCCGTGGCCAGGGGAACATCCGTGCGCATGGGAACCCTTGACCCGCTAGGTACGAACATCCAGTTGAGCAAAGCGAGCTATTCGCAGTTCCTCAGCCAACTGGCGAATCAGTATGCGAGCTGCCTGAAAGGAGATTAACGAGGAAGTGAATACGTGCAACAGATAGCCCGCTCTGTCGCCCTGGCATTTAACAATCTGCCTCGACCCCACCGCGTTATGCTGGGGTCACTTACCGTTCTCACATTAGCGGTCGCCGTATGGCGACCCTATGTTTACCACCCGAGTTCTGCCCCTATCATCAAAACCATCGAACTGGAAAAGAGCGAAATTCGCTCTCTGCTGCCTGAGGCCAGCGAGCCTATCGACCAGGCTGCTCAGGAAGATGAAGCCATTCCCCAGGACGAGCTGGACGACAAAATCCAGAACGAAGCCGGCATCCATGAATATGTTGTTTCTACTGGCGATACGCTCAGCAGCGTTCTGAACCAGTACGGTATCGACATGGGCAACATCAGCCAGCTTGCTGCATCTGACAAAGAGCTGCGTAACCTGAAAATCGGTCAGCAGCTTTCCTGGACCTTAACCCCTGACGGCGACCTGCAGCGCCTGACCTGGGAAATGTCCCGTCGCGAAACCCGCACCTACGATCGCACCGCAAACGGTTTCAAAATGACCAGCGAAATGCAGCAGGGCGACTGGGTTAACAGCGTGATGAGCGGAACCGTTGGCGGCAGCTTTGTTTCCAGCGCCCGCGACGCCGGCCTGACCAGCGCTGAAATCAGCTCGGTAATTAAAGCCATGCAGTGGCAGATGGATTTCCGCAAGCTGAAGAAAGGCGATCGCTTCTCGGTGCTGATGTCTCGCGAAATGCTGGACGGCAAGCGTGAACAGAGCCAGCTGGTGGGCGTGCGTCTGCGTTCCGATGGCAAAGACTACTACGCGATCCGCGCGGAAGACGGCAAGTTCTATGACCGCAGCGGTACCGGTCTGGCAAAAGGCTTCCTGCGTTTCCCGACGGCTAAACAGTTCCGCGTCTCCTCCAACTTCAACCCGCGTCGTCTGAACCCGGTCACCGGACGCGTTGCGCCGCACCGTGGCGTTGACTTCGCAATGCCGCAGGGCACGCCGGTGCTGGCGGTAGGGGATGGTGAAGTGGTGATGGCTAAGCGCAGCGGCGCTGCCGGGTACTACGTTGCCATTCGTCACGGCCGCACGTACACCACCCGCTATATGCACCTGCGCAAGCTGCTGGTCAAGCCGGGCCAGAAGGTGAAGCGCGGTGACCGCATCGCGCTGTCCGGTAATACCGGTCGTTCGACCGGTCCGCACCTGCACTATGAAGTGTGGATCAACCAGCAGGCGGTTAACCCGCTCACGGCGAAACTGCCGCGCACCGAAGGGCTGACCGGCAAAGATCGTAAAGATTATCTGGCGCAGGTGAAAGAGGTTATGCCGCAGCTGCGCTTCGACTAAGCCTTCCGTATGTGAATAAAGCCGGCGTCAGTGTGCGCCGGCTTTTTCTTTTGTACGAGGAGCGCTGCCTCGCTACACTATCTGCATAATTTTTTGCGTCACCAGACCCTGGAACCCGCATGGAAACCAAAAAAAACAATATTGAGTACATTCCCGAGTTTGAAAAATCCTTTCGCCACCCGCGTAACTGGGGCGCCTGGCTTGGCGTTTACGCGTTTGCCGGCATGGCGCTTTTACCTGCTTCGGTCCGCGATCCGGTGCTCGGCACCGTGGGACGCCTTGCGGGCCGCCTGGGAAAAAGCGCGCGCCGCCGTGCGCAAATTAACCTGCTGTACTGTTTCCCGGATAAAAGCGACGCCGAACGCGAGGCCATCATTGATGCTATGTATACCACCGCGCCACAGGCGATGGCGATGATGGCGGAGCTGGCGCTGAAGGGGCCTGAGAAGATCGTCGGCCGCGTTGACTGGAAGGGGCTGGAAATCATTGACGAAATGCGTCGCAACGACGAGAAGGTGATTTTCCTGGTGCCGCACGGCTGGGGCGTCGACATTCCGGCGATGCTAATGGCCTCGCAGGGGCAGAAGATGGCGGCGATGTTCCATAACCAGGGTAACAAAATCTACGATTTCGTCTGGAATACCGTGCGCCGTCGCTTTGGCGGACGCTTGCATGCCCGTAACGATGGGATCAAACCCTTCATTCAGTCTGTACGTCAGGGCTACTGGGGCTACTACCTGCCCGATCAGGACCACGGCCCGGAGCACAGCGAATTTGTCGATTTCTTCGCGACCTATAAGGCAACGCTGCCCGCGATTGGCCGCCTGATGAAGGTCTGCCGCGCCCGGGTGATCCCGCTGTTCCCGGTTTATGACGGTAAAACGCATCGACTGAGCATTGAGGTACGTCCGCCGATGGACGATCTGCTTACCGCAGACGATCGCACCATTGCACGTCGTATGAATGAAGAGGTGGAGCTGCTGGTGGGGCCGCACAAGGAGCAGTATACGTGGATCCTGAAGCTGCTTAAAACACGTAAACCGGGTGAAACGGAGCCGTACAAGCGTAAAGAGCTTTTCCCGAAGAAATAGAAAACCTTCACCTTATCCCTCTCCCCCTTAGGGGAGAGGGGATCGGATCTTACTCTACGGTCAGTACGCGGGTGGTATTGGTTGAGCCGATGGTGCTCATCACGTCGCCCTGCGTCACGATGACGATGTCACCCGACACCAGGTAGCCTTTGTCGCGAAGCAGGTTCACCGCATCGTGCGCCGCGGCCACGCCGTCGTTGGTGCTGTCGAAATGCACGGGCGTAACGCCGCGATACAGCGCCGTCAGGTTCAGCGTACGCTCGTGGCGGGACATCGCGAAGATCGGCAGGCCGGAGCTGATACGGGACGTCATCAGCGCGGTGCGGCCGGATTCGGTCATGGTGATGATCGCCGTAACCCCTTTCAGGTGGTTGGCGGCATACATCGCGGACATCGCGATTGCTTCTTCCACATTGTCGAACTGAATATCCAGGCGGTGCTTGGAGACGTTAATGCTTGGGATCTTCTCTGCACCCAGACAGACGCGCGCCATTGCGGCTACGGTTTCCGCCGGATACTGGCCCGCAGCGGTTTCTGCGGACAGCATCACCGCATCGGTACCGTCCAGCACGGCGTTGGCCACGTCCATGACTTCCGCACGGGTAGGCATCGGGTTGGTGATCATGGATTCCATCATCTGGGTAGCGGTGATCACCGCACGGTTCAACTGACGCGCGCGACGGATCAGCGCTTTCTGGATGCCGACCAGCTCAGGGTCGCCAATTTCCACGCCAAGGTCACCACGGGCAACCATCACCACGTCAGACGCCAGGATTACGTCGTCCATCGCGTCCTGATCGCATACGGCTTCAGCGCGTTCAACTTTGGCAACGATTTTCGCATCGCAGCCTGCATCGCGCGCCAGGCGGCGGGCATAGTTCAGATCTTCGCCGCAGCGCGGGAAGGAGACGGCCAGGTAATCCACGCCAATCTGCGCTGCGGTGACGATATCCGCTTTGTCTTTATCGGTCAGCGCTTCGGCAGACAGGCCACCGCCGAGCTTGTTAATGCCTTTGTTGTTGGAGAGCGGGCCGCCGACGGTCACTTCGGTGAATACCTTCATGCCCTGAACTTCCAGCACTTTCAGCTGCACGCGGCCATCGTCCAGCAGCAGGATGTCGCCTGGCACAACGTCAGCAGGCAGGCCTTTATAGTCGATACCCACTTTCTCTTTATCGCCTTCGCCTTTGCTCAGGTTGGCATCCAGCAGGAATTTATCGCCGATGTTGAGGAAGACTTTGCCTTCTTTGAAGGTCGATACGCGAATTTTTGGACCCTGGAGGTCACCGAGGATAGCAACGTGGCGGCCCAGTTTTGCCGCGATTTCACGGACTTTGTCGGCACGTAACTTATGGTCTTCTGGCGTACCGTGAGAGAAGTTCATACGCACCACGTTGGCACCCGCGGCGATAATCTTTTCGAGGTTATTATCGCGGTCGGTGGCCGGGCCTAAGGTGGTGACGATCTTGGTTCTGCGAAGCCTTCTGGACATGTAATACTCCGTTGACTGAAACAACTTTGGTGTTGCGTGAACATTGAATCGATCTTCATCTATCGCAAGGCAGTAGCGAGCGGACCGAATGCCGTAAATCGTACATCGTAGTTATTAGGGAACATCGCTCTTTATAAGCAATTCTTTATCAAAACGCGATTCTTTCAGGGCTTCCTTGACCCGCTTCAAGTTATCCCGGAATTTTGCGCCCCGGCGTAAAGTAAAACCGGTCGCCAGCACGTCGATGACCGTCAGCTGCGCCAGGCGGGAGACCATCGGCATGTACATGTCGGTGTCCTCCGGCACGTCCAGCGTAATGGCGAGCGTTGCTTCGCGCGCCAGCGGGGTGCCTGCTGTCGTCAGGGCTATCACCATCGCATCGTTGTCGCGCGCGAGCTGCGCCAGCTCTACCTGGCTCTTGGTGCGACCGGTGTGCGAGATGAGAACCACCACATCGTCTTCGCTACAGTTCATACAGCTCATGCGTTGCAGCACAATGTCATCGGAGTAAATCACCGGCACGTTGAAGCGAAAGAACTTGTTCATCGCGTCATGGGCCACGGCAGCGGACGAGCCGAGGCCAAAGAAGGCAATCCGCTTGGCCTGGGTGAGCAGATCGACCGCACGGTTAACTGAACTCATCTCAAGCGACTGACGAACGTGGTCGAGGGTGGCCATTGCCGATTCAAATATTTTCGCCGTGTAGGCATCAACGCTGTCGTCTTCATCCACATTGCGATTAACATACGGGGTGCCGTTTGCCAGACTTTGGGCCAGATGCGGTTTAAAATCAGGAAAGCCGCGGGTGTCCAGACTACGACAGAATCGATTTACCGTCGGTTCGCTGACGCCCGATTCCTGAGCCAGAGCGGCGATGCTTGAATGAATCGCCTGAGCGGGAGCGGCAAGAATAACTTCAGCCACTTTGCGCTCGGATTTGCTAAGGTGTTCCAGTTGAAACTGGATTTTTTCCAGCATGTTCATTGTTAACAAGACGCTCGTGGGGGCAGAAACGATTTCATTAATAGATGAAATCCTGAGTCGATGTAGCCGATATTACCCCCGGGATTCCCGAAAGGGTAATCGTCGACAAGAAATGTTGTTGTTTTTTTTCATTACTTGATCGATGTCGGGTTTTACTGTGGCCGCGTTGCGCAAAGAATCGACGTTTGTTGCGTCATTGGGTCGCTGCTTACGCGCCTGACCGGCGAAAAATCGCCGTATCGCACGCGACGTTAAGCGCTAATGGTTTCAGGAAACTCGTAAAAGCAGTACAGTGCATTGTAATAAAATTACAACGATACCTGGCAGAGTACCAGGGGATCTAACTGAGGAGAATGACATGGCGGTAACGCAAACAGCCCAGGCATGTGACCTGGTCATTTTCGGCGCGAAAGGCGATCTTGCACGCCGGAAATTGCTGCCTTCCCTGTATCAGCTGGAAAAAGCGGGCCAGATCCATCCCGACACCCGTATTCTGGGGGTAGGGCGCGCCGACTGGGATAAGGAAGCTTATACCAAAGTGGTGCGCGAGGCGCTCGAAACGTTCATGAAGGAAAAAATTGATGAAAGCCTGTGGGATACGCTGAGCGGGCGCCTCGATTTCTGCAACCTGGACGTGAACGACGTCAGCGCCTTTACCCGTCTGGGCGACATGCTGGACCAGAAAAATCGCGTCACCATTAACTATTTCGCGATGCCGCCAAGCACCTTCGGCGCCATCTGCAAAGGCCTGGGCGAAGCGAAGCTGAACGCCAAGCCGGCGCGCGTCGTGATGGAAAAACCGCTGGGCACCTCGCTTTCAACCTCCCGTGAAATTAACGACCAGGTGGGCGAGTACTTCGAAGAGTGTCAGGTCTACCGTATTGACCACTACCTGGGGAAAGAGACGGTACTGAACCTGCTGGCGCTGCGTTTTGCCAACTCCCTGTTCGTGAATAACTGGGACAACCGCACTATCGACCACGTGGAAATCACCGTGGCGGAAGAGGTGGGCATCGAAGGCCGCTGGGGCTACTTCGACCAGGCAGGCCAGATGCGCGACATGATCCAGAACCACCTGCTGCAAATCCTGTGCATGATTGCCATGTCTCCACCGTCGGATCTGACGGCAGACAGCATCCGTGACGCCAAGGTAAAAGTACTGAAATCCCTGCGCCGCATTGACCGCTCCAACGTGCGCGAGAAAACCGTGCGCGGCCAGTACACCGCTGGCTTTGCTCAGGGTAAAAAAGTGCCGGGCTACCTGGAAGAAGAGGGCGCGAATAAGTCCAGTAACACGGAAACGTTTGTGGCGATCCGCGTGGATATCGACGACTGGCGCTGGGCCGGCGTTCCGTTCTACCTGCGTACCGGTAAACGTCTGCCTGCGAAATGCTCCGAAGTGGTGGTCTACTTCAAAAACCCGGAACTGAACCTGTTTAAGGAGTCCTGGCAGGAGCTGCCGCAGAACAAGCTGACCATCCGTCTGCAGCCGGACGAGGGTGTGGATATTCAGATCCTGAACAAGGTGCCGGGCCTCGATCACAAGCACAACCTGCAAACCACCAAGCTGGATCTGAGCTACTCCGAAACCTTTAACCAGACGCACCTGGCCGATGCTTACGAGCGTCTGCTGCTGGAAACCATGCGCGGCATTCAGGCGCTGTTCGTTCGTCGCGATGAGGTGGAAGAGGCGTGGAAGTGGGTCGACTCAATTACCGAAGCCTGGGCTGCCGATCAGGACGCGCCAAAACCGTATCAGGCGGGAACGTGGGGTCCTGTCGCCTCCGTTGCGATGATCACCCGCGATGGCCGCTCCTGGAACGAGTTTGAGTAAATCGTCCTCTAGCCCGAAGGTGTTATTTTACCGGTAACATGATCTAACACAGCAACGGGCACAATTTTTAATCTTTTAAGCTCCGCGTGGATTCACCCGCGGGGCTTTTTTTATTACACTTCCGGAAGACATTTTGCCCCTGTGCTCCGGATACCAGGCGTTTCAGCGTTGTTAACCATCGCCAGAGACTATGTAAACTCCCGAGCCCGGACAGATAAATTAGAGGAGCTTTTATGAATCCGACATTGTTACGCGTAACACAGCGCATTATTGAGCGCTCGAAAGAGACCCGTTCAGCCTACCTTGCCCGCATCGAACAGGCGAAGAGCGAAACGGTTCACCGATCGCAGCTGGCATGCGGCAATCTGGCCCACGGCTTTGCGGCCTGCCAGCCCGGTGATAAAGACGCGCTGAAGAGCATGCTGCGTAACAATATCGCCATCATTACCTCCTACAACGACATGCTCTCTGCGCACCAGCCGTATGAGGTCTACCCGACTATCATCCGCAACGCGCTGCACAGCGTAAACGCGGTGGGGCAGGTCGCGGGCGGCGTGCCGGCCATGTGCGACGGCGTGACTCAGGGGCAGGACGGCATGGAGCTGTCGCTGCTGAGCCGCGAGGTGATCGCCATGTCGGCGGCGGTTGGCCTGTCTCACAATATGTTTGATGGCGCGCTCTATCTGGGCGTCTGCGATAAAATCGTCCCCGGCCTGGTGATGGCCGCGCTGTCGTTTGGCCATCTGCCCGCGATTTTTGTGCCGTCAGGCCCGATGGCAAGCGGTTTGCCGAATAAAGAAAAAGTGCGTATCCGCCAGCTGCACGCTGAAGGGAAGGCGGATCGTCAGGCGCTGCTGGAAGCGGAAGCCGCGTCCTACCACGCGCCGGGCACCTGTACCTTCTACGGTACGGCTAACACCAACCAGATGGTGGTGGAGTTCATGGGGATGCAGCTTCCGGGCTCGTCGTTCATCCAGCCGGATGCGCCACTGCGTAAAGCGCTGACCGAAGCCGCGGCCCGTCAGGTGACGCGTCTTACCGGCAACGGTAACGAGTGGATGCCGATGGGCAAAATGGTGGATGAAAAAGTCATCGTTAACGGCATTGTTGCCCTGCTGGCGACCGGCGGCTCAACCAACCACACCATGCACCTTGTCGCGATGGCGCGCGCGGCGGGCATTCTGATCAACTGGGATGACTTCTCCGATATCTCGTCCGTGGTGCCGCTGATGGCGCGCCTGTACCCGAACGGTCCGGCGGACATCAACCACTTCCAGGCGGCAGGCGGGGTGCCAGTGCTGATGCGCGAGCTGCTGAAGGGCGGGCTGCTGCATGAGGACGTGAACACGGTGGCGGGCTTTGGCCTGCACCGCTATACCCTGGAGCCGTGGCTGAACAACGGTGAGCTGGACTGGCGCGAAGGGGCGAGCCACTCTCTCGATCCGCAGGTCATCGCAACCTTCGAGCAGCCGTTCTCTCCTCACGGCGGCACTAAGGTGCTGAGCGGCAACCTTGGCCGCGCGGTGATGAAAACCTCTGCCGTGCCGGAAGAGAACCAGGTTATCGAGGCGCCGGCGGTAGTGTTTGAAAGCCAGCATGACGTCTTACCTGCCTTTGAAGCAGGGCTGCTTGATAAAGACTGCGTGGTTGTAGTACGCCATCAGGGGCCAAAAGCGAACGGAATGCCAGAATTACATAAACTTATGCCGCCGCTTGGTGTATTATTGGACCGCCGTTTCAAAATTGCGCTGGTGACCGATGGACGCCTCTCGGGTGCGTCCGGTAAAGTGCCTTCTGCTATCCACGTCACTCCGGAAGCCTACGACGGTGGTTTGCTGGCGAAAGTGCGCGATGGTGACACGATCCGCGTTAACGGTCAGACAGGCGAGTTAACCCTGCTGGTGGATGAGGCCGAGCTGGCGGCACGTCAGCCGCACATTCCTGACCTGAGCGCGTCGCGCGTGGGTACCGGACGCGAAATGTTTGGCGCGCTGCGTGAGAAACTCTCCGGCGCGGAGCAGGGCGCAACCTGTATTACGTTTTAAGACGACTTGATTTTAACGATCTGGCGAGAGAAAACTCTGATGAAAAACTGGAAAACAAGTGCAGAAGCAATCCTGACCACTGGCCCTGTCGTGCCGGTTATCGTGGTGAATAAGCTGGAGCACGCCGTACCTATGGCGAAAGCGCTGGTTGCGGGCGGCGTTCGCGTTCTGGAAGTGACTCTGCGTACTGCCTGCGCGATGGACGCGATCCGCGCTATCGCGAAAGAAGTGCCGGAAGCCATCATCGGTGCGGGCACCGTTCTGAACGCGCAGCAGCTGGCGGAAGTGACCGAAGCGGGCGCGCAGTTTGCCATCAGCCCGGGCCTGACCGAGCCGCTGCTGAAAGCGGCAACCGAGGGCACCATTCCGCTGATCCCGGGTATCAGCACCGTCTCTGAGCTGATGCTGGGTATGGACTACGGTCTGAAAGAGTTCAAGTTCTTCCCGGCGGAAGCCAACGGCGGCACCAAAGCGCTACAGGCGATCGCGGGTCCCTTCTCACAGGTGCGTTTCTGCCCGACGGGCGGCATCTCTCCGGCCAACTACCGCGACTACCTGGCGCTGAAAAGCGTGCTGTGCATCGGTGGCTCCTGGCTGGTTCCGGCGGACGCGCTGGAAGCGGGCGACTGGGATCGCATCACTAAGCTGGCTCGCGAAGCGGTTGAAGGCGCGAAGCAGTAAGCCTGTTGCCGACCTGCAAACTAAAAACGGGCCTGATGGCCCGTTTTTTTATCCTTCGACCTTCACGGCTGCGGCGGCCGCTTTCGCCCTCGAGACGGCCTCGTCTACGGTATTACCCGTCGCTAAGGCCACGCCCAGACGACGGGTGCCGTCGATCTCCGGTTTACCAAACAGTCGGACCTGCATTCCGGCGCCAACCGCCCCTTCGACGTTATCAAAGGTAACGTTCTGGCTGGTCAGCTGCGGCAGAATAACCGCTGATGCCGCCGGGCCGTACTGGCGGATGCCGCCAACCGGCAGGCCGAGGAAAGCGCGTACGTGCAGCGCGAACTCGGAGAGATCCTGCGAAATCAGCGTAACCATTCCGGTATCGTGCGGGCGAGGGGAGACTTCGCTGAAAATCACCTCGTCACCGCATACAAACAGCTCGACGCCGAACAGGCCATAGCCCCCCAGGGCCAGCACCGTCTTGCGGGCGATTTCCCGCGCGCGCTCCAGCGCCAGGGCGCTCATCTGCTGCGGCTGCCAGGATTCGCGATAATCGCCGTCTTCCTGGCGATGGCCAATCGGATCGCAGAAATGGACGCCGTCCACGGCGCTGACGGTCAACAGGGTAATTTCAAAATCAAACTTCACCACGCCTTCCACGATGACGCGACCGGCCCCGGCACGACCGCCCTGCTGGGCATAGTCCCATGCCGTGTCCAGCGTGCTGCTGTCGCGGATAAAGCTCTGCCCTTTGCCGGAGGAGCTCATCACGGGCTTAACGATGCACGGGTAGCCAATTTCTTCAACGGCCTGAACAAACCCGGCTTTATCGCCGGCAAAACGGTAGCTGGAGGTCGGAAGCTGCAGCTCCTCGGCCGCCAGACGACGTATACCTTCGCGGTTCATGGTCAGTTTTGCCGCCTTAGCACAGGGCACCACGCGCTGTCCCTCCTGCTCAAGGGCGATCAGCATATCGGTGGCAATGGCTTCAATCTCCGGTACCACGAAATCCGGCTTTTCCCCGGCAATTAACGAGCGCAGGGCGTTACCGTCAAGCATGTCGATAACGTGCGAGCGGTGAGCCACGTGCATGGCAGGTGCATCCCTATAACGGTCAACCGCAATCACCTCGACGCCCAAACGCTGGCACTCTATGGCGACTTCTTTTCCCAGTTCGCCCGATCCTAACAGCATGACGCGCGTCGCGGCAGGACGCAGCGCAGTTCCTAAACGAGTCATAAAAATCCCCCTGAAAACGATGCGGGCAGTATAAACGAAAACGTTTGCGTCTGTCTTGCCCGTGACCGCCGCAGCAGGCGAGAAATTTGCGCTTCTTTAGCACTGACAGACATTTCCTGACACCTGCTCGCTTAGGCTGTGAACGTTAAGCACCGTTACGTGAGGAAAAATATGTCAGGCTGGATGAATCAACTGCAATCCCTGTTGGGACAAAAAGGCTCGTCGTCCGGCGAGCAGGGGCTAAGCAAGCTGCTGGTGCCGGGCGCGCTCGGCGGGCTGGCCGGCTTGCTGGTCGCCAATAAATCATCGCGCAAGCTGCTCACTAAATACGGCACCGGCGCGCTGCTGGCGGGCGGAGGGGCCATTGCGGGCTCCGTTTTGTGGAACAAATATAAAGACAAGGTGCGCAGCGCGCATCAGGATGAACCGCAGTACGGAAACCAGGTGTCGCCGTTAGATTTACGCACCGAGCGGCTGCTCCTCGCGCTGGTGTTTGCGGCCAAAAGCGACGGCCATATCGACGATAACGAACGCGCCGCGATTGACCAGCAGATGCGCGAAGCGGGCGTTGAGGAGCAGGGCAGGGCGCTGGTGGCGAAAGCTATCGAACAGCCGCTCGATCCGCAACGCCTGGCGCAGGGCGTAAAAAACGAAGAAGAGGCGCTTGAACTCTACTTCCTGAGCTGTGCCGCCATCGACATCGACCACTTTATGGAGCGAAGCTACCTGAACGCGCTGGGCGATGCGCTGAAGATCCCGCAGGACGTTCGCGAGGGCATCGAGAAGGATATCCAGCAGCAGAAACAGGCGCTTGTGGGCTAGGAGGCCATGTTTCGCTTGCATCATGCGCGCGTTTTGCCAACCTTATAGGATGTAAAACGAAAAAGTAAGAATGCCATGCCTCCAAAAGCCCGACGTACTCCTTATGCGATCGTCACGCATGGCGATACGCGTATAGATAACTACTACTGGCTGCGGGACGACTCTCGTTCCCGGCCAGAAGTGCTCGACTATCTGCACGAAGAAAACGACTATGGCCGAAAGGTCATGGGCACCCAGCAGGCGCTTCAGGATAGGCTGCTGAATGAAATGGTGCAGCGTATCCCCCAGCGCGATATCTCCGCCCCGTGGACCAAAAACGGCTATCGCTATCGCCATATCTATGAACCCGGAAACGAGTATCCCATCTACCAGCGACAGTCGGTGCTGAGCGCCGAGTGGGACGAATGGGATATACTGCTGGATGCCAACAGGCGTGCGGCCCACAGCGAGTTTTACACCCTGGGCGGCATGTCGATCTCACCGGATAACGCCATTATGGCGCTGGCTGAGGATTACCTCTCCCGCCGCCAATACGGGTTGCGTTTTCGCAATCTCGAAACGGGAAACTGGTATCCCGAGATGCTGGAAAATGTCTCCCCGGATTTCGTCTGGGGCAACGATTCGGAAACGGTCTACTACGTTAAAAAGCATGCCTCAACGCTGCTGCCTTACCAGGTGTGGCGTCATACGGTAGGGACCGATTCCGCCGACGATGAACTGGTCTACGAGGAAAAAGACGAAACGTTCTACGTCAGCCTGCATAAAACGTCATCGCGCCACTACGTGATTATTTTCCTCTCCAGCGCCACGACATCCGAAGTGCTGCTGCTGGATGCCGAACTGCCGGATGCGCAGCCTTTGTGCTTCCTGCCGCGCCGTAAAGATCATGAGTACAGCCTCGATCACTTCCAGCACAGCTTTTACCTGCGCTCCAACCGGGAGGGCAAAAACTTTGGTCTCTATAAGACCAAAGTACGCGATGAACGCAAGTGGGAAGTGTTAATTCCCGCGCGCGATCAGGTGATGCTTGAGGGCTTTACCCTGTTCACCGACTGGCTGGTGGTGGAGGAGCGACAGCGCGGGCTGACCAGTATCCGCCAGATCAACCGCAAAACCCGCGAGGTGGTGGGCATTGCGTTTGACGATCCGGCCTACGTGACGTGGATTGGCTTTAACCCGGAACCGGAATCGTCACGTCTGCGGTACGGGTATTCCTCCATGACCACCCCGGATACGCTGTTTGAGCTGGATATGGATACCGGGCAGCGTCAGGTGATTAAGCAGGCGGAGGTCAGAGGGTTCGAGTCGGAAAACTACCGCAGCGAGCACCTGTGGGTGACCGCGCGCGACGGCGTTGAAGTCCCCGTGTCCCTCGTCTATCACAAGGACCACTTCATCAAGGGCAAAAACCCCATTCTGGTCTACGGCTACGGCTCTTACGGATCCAGCATGGATGCCGATTTCAGCAGCAGCAGGCTGAGCCTGCTCGACCGCGGCTTTGTCTATGCCATCGCCCATATTCGCGGCGGCGGCGAGCTTGGGCAGCACTGGTATGAAGACGGTAAGTTCCTCAAAAAGAAAAACACCTTTAATGATTACCTTGACGTCTGCGACGCGCTGATCGCGCAGGGGTATGGCGATCCGCAGCTCTGCTTTGGCATGGGGGGCAGCGCGGGCGGAATGTTAATGGGGGCCGTAATCAACCAGCGTCCCGAACGTTTTAAGGGGGTTATCGCTCAGGTGCCGTTTGTGGACGTGGTGACGACCATGCTGGACGAGTCCATACCGCTGACGACCGGCGAGTTCGAGGAGTGGGGTAACCCGCAGGATGAAACGTATTACCGGTACATGAAGGAGTACAGCCCTTACGATAACGTCGAGGCGAAAGCCTACCCGCACATGCTGGTGACCACCGGCCTGCACGATTCTCAGGTCCAGTACTGGGAGCCCGCGAAATGGGTGGCGAAGCTGCGCGAGCTGAAAACCGACGATAACCTGCTGCTGCTGTGTACCGACATGGATTCCGGGCACGGCGGTAAGTCAGGGCGATTTAAATCGTACGAAGGGGTAGCGCTGGAGTACGCCTTTTTGATTGGCCTGGCGCAGGGCACGCTGCCAGGCCATACGGAAACTCAGGCTTCGCCTAAGTAATGCTTCAGCGTCAGGCGCAGTTCCGGGCTCATTCTGTCGAGGTTGTTATACAGCCAGCGCAGGTAGCCCGGATCCTTATCCGCGACTTCCGCCACCGGTTTTCCACGATATTTACCGAACGTGAAGGTGGTCAGGAGCGCGGGACGCCCGGTAATGGTGGCCATATCATCCGGCGTCCAGCCAGAGGTATTCATGATGTCTATGAGTAACGCGGCGGTGATGTAGCAGTCATACAGGGCCCGGTGATGGTGCAGCCCCTCCGGCGTCCGCACGCTGAGCTTGCGTGACTTATACAGCGCCATATTGCTGTACTTGATCCCCGGCCACAGGCGGCGCGCCAGCTTCATGGTGCAAATCCACTCGCCGGGCATTTCCGGCAGCACGCGGCGGTCAAAGCTGGCGTTGTGCGCCACGTACCACTGACTGCCGTGATAGTGAGGAATGATCTCTTCAATCCACGGCTTGTCCGCCACCATCGACTCCGTAATGCGATGAATGGCCATCGCCTGCGCGCTGATGGGGCGATCCGGCCGCACCAGGTGACTCATCGGGTTGACTATCTTTCCGTCAATCACGTCGACGGAAGCGACTTCCACAATTCCACCCTGCAAATCGCAAGTTTCGGTATCGATAACGCGCAGCATCGATCGCTCCTGATCCTAAAATGCCTAGCCTAAAGGAATGATATCCCCTTGCCAACCCTGTCGGCCTAAAGAACCGGTAAGCAGCAGCTCGCCCTTATCGGCGCGAACGATCAGCTGGCCTTTCTCATCCCATAGCGCGCTCCCGCCGCGCGCGTTCGCCATTAAAACGGCAATAGCGTATTTGTGTGCGAAGCGCTGTAGCGCGCTAATGGACTGCCGCCAGCGGTGATCGCCCACCGCAAGGCTGCTGGTAAACAGCGTCGCCTCCGGATCCAGCTCCGGGGCATCACCCTGATTATCAACGATGGCTAAGCGTTTGTCGCCTGGGATCACGCCCGCCCCGTTGCCCTGGGGATAACGGCGAATGGTCGAGAGGCTGGGGGTAAAAAGCGCGAGGCCCTTCTGGCGCTGGTCGTGTTGCTGGAGCGTTACGCCGGCAATTACCGTGATAAAGCGCGACTGCGCGGCGTGAAGGAGGGGAGCAAGCTGTAAATCGTCGGGTGGCGGAGGTAACGTTGGATCCCCGGGGCCGGTAAGCGACAGCTCCGGAAAGACGATTAAATCGCACCCTTGCCGGGCTGCTTCGTCAATGAAATGCAGGTGGTGTTTTACGTGCTCGTCTACGCAGCCGTGCCGCGGGGCATACTGGGCCGCGGCAATATTCCATCGTGACATCGTGACTTCCTTATACACTGAGTCGCTGGGATTCTAAGATTACACCTAAATTTATCAGGGTTTTCTTATCCTGCCACATAACGCGTAAGGAAGTGTAACGAGACGTTAAGCTTATTTAACTTTAGGTTCGTATGGCAGGCGCGAGAGGTTAACCGACGCGAGGCGATGCGCGATCAGGCGTTCGCGAAACCAGTCGCGAAGATGCGCGGGCTGCTCACGTTCAACCACTTCGGCCACAACGGGCATGTTGTAACGCTCTTTAAATGCAACGCCAGCGGCGGCGAGATCGACGTTGACTTTGTCCATCTCGTCCTGAGGAAGGGCGGCCAGATTAACGTTCATTTCCTTCTCCTTTTTCTGCGGCGGCAACGTTACCGCGATTATTCAACGATGACAAGGGAGCAAAGGATGATCCTCGACTCGCTTATTATACAGCGTTATTCTTTACCATTCAGGCATAACGAAAAGGAATGATTGTGATGCATCTTACCCCTTCCCGCGTCGCGTGCGCGCTGGTTTTCCTTGTCTCTTCGGCAATCACGCCCTCGGCTCTGGCCCACGCCCATCTTAAACAGCAATCCCCGCAGGAAAATACCGTCGCGGCGGCGCCGGAGGTCATCACCCTGAGCTTCTCGGAAGGCATTGAGCCGGCCTTCAGCGGCGTAGCGGTGACCGACGCGCAGCAGCAGAAGATCAAAACCGGCGCGGTGAAGCGTGACGAGAAGGATAACGCGCGGCTGATCGTTCCTCTTGAGCAGCCGCTGGCGAAAGGCACCTACACGGTGGACTGGCACGTGGTTTCAGTGGACGGCCACAAAACCAGGGGCAGCTATCGCTTTAGCGTGAAATAGTATGCTGGCACTGAGCTACGTAGCGTTACGCTTTATCCATTTTTCCGCGCTGATGCTGCTCTTTGGCAACGCGTTATACAGCGTCTGGTTTGCGCCGTCGTCGCTGCAGCGTCTGATGACGCAGCGCTTCCAGCTACAGCAGAAGGTCGCGGCCCTGATCGGCCTGGTGACGGCAGGGCTGATGTTTGGCCTGCAAAGCGGATTGATGGGCAACGGCTGGGGCGATGTCGTTAGCCCGGAGGTCTGGCGCAGCGTGCTGGGGACGCAGTTTGGCGGCGTCTGGCTGTGGCAAATGGTTCTGGCAGCGGTCACCGTGAGCGCAGCATGGCTGGCACCACATAAAGGCTCACGGCTGTTACTGCTTGCCATGGGACAGCTCGTGCTGCTGGCAGGGGTTGGACATGCCGCGATGGACGCAGGCGCTCCGGGGGCGCTTCACCGTGTGAACCACGCGCTTCATCTTCTTTGTGCCGCGACCTGGCTGGGCGGTCTTTTGCCGCTGCTTTTTTGCATGCGTCTGGCAACAGGGCGCTGGCGGCCAGCGGCTATCTTTACCATGATGCGCTTCTCCCGCGTGGGGCATTACGCCGTTGCAGGCGTGCTGCTTACCGGGCTCGTAAATACGCTGTTCATCGTTGGCATTGACGTGCCGTGGCAGGCGCCTTACGTACGGCTGCTGTTGTTTAAATGTGCGCTGGTCATCATGATGGTGGCAATTGCGCTGGCGAATCGGTATTTTCTGGTGCCACGCTTTCGCCCTGAGGCCAGGCGGGAACAACAGATTTTTATCAGGATGACACAGGCAGAAGTGGTGCTGGGCGCGCTGGTGCTGGCGGCAGTCAGTCTCTTCGCAACCTGGGAACCCTTCTGACAAGGTTAATAAACATATGAAAAAGACACTGCTTTCTCTTTTACTTCTTACCAGTGCCGGCAGCGCGCTGGCCGCACCGCAGGTGATTACCGTCAGCCGTTTTGAGATGGGCAAGGATAACTGGGCGTTTAATCGCGAAGAGGTGATGCTCACCTGCCGTCCCGGCCACGCGCTGTACGTCATTAATCCCAGCACGCTGGTCCAGTATCCGTTAAATGACGTGGCAGAGCGGCAGGTTGCCAGCGGGAAAAGCAATGGTCAGCCCGTCAGCGTGATTCAGGTTGACGATCCGGCTAATCCGGGGCAGAAGAAGAGCCTGGCACCGTTCATTGCGCGCGCAGAAAAGCTCTGTTAGCCGTCAGGTTTCCAGTAAAAAAAAACCGCAGGGCTTGCAAAAGCGCTGCGGTTTTTCACATTTAGTGATGTTCTGACGCTTTTTTTCAGGCCACTTTTGCTGTGGACTGGAAAACCTGACGTCGTCATCTATTCTTAAAGGGCAAGGCGACAGAGCCTGCATTAATGCCAACTTTTAGCGCACGGCTCTCTCCCAAGAGCCATTTCCCTGGACCGAATACAGGAATCGTATTCGGTCTCTTTTTATCTATTCATTTTTCAAGGGATTACCGGTCTCAACACGAACGCCCCCGAAAAATTTTCGAACATTCCATATCCTGCCTAAACCATAACATACTCTGCACCGCGTGCGTCCAGGTATTTTTTGGTCATTGTTAAATTTTTGTGTCCCGGCAATCGTAATGCAAATTCTTCCCCCGCGGTGTTCCGGTGAGTAAAGCATGGAGTCAAAAGGGGCAGCCGGGTTCCTGCCAGTTACCCCTCGACGATCGCCTCCCTGATCGGACTGCTGCCTGGAGGGAATGCTCTGCTATAACAGGGAACGCATGTTGTTGACTGGTAATAATAACGCATATCATGAATAAGATTTTTTATTCATGGTATTTGCGACAAAAGCCCTCTTTGTATTAAAAGATGAAATGCAGGCCCGCATAGACATATGACATTGCACAAAGAGGGCATATAATGACTGACGAGTGCTTATGCTCTCGTTATATATTTATATGAATTACGATAATGTAATAGGATTTATCTGATTAAACCAAAACGTTTATAGCAAATGCGGCGATAGGTTCACCGTTGTCATTATAGAATGTGCTACTGCCGCTTTTAACTACCTCGCCACTTTTTATTACGCAATTGTACCCACTAAGTATAAAAGGAGTGAGACGATCTCTGTCTTTTAGGAGCATGCCTGCAAAACCATCATTGTTATCGGGAGCCTTCAATAATGAGTCACCTCTTTTTCTGGCCGTAATCTCTCCGTTAATAATTTTAATAAATGATGTATCGGGGTGAGTTAAATCATGTAAAACAACCTCGATATTTTTTGGTATCGCTTTTTCCATGGCATCCATTACTGACGATATAACAGATACCAGGTTTGATAGTAGCTCGTTATTTTTATCTTCAACAAAAACAGCGTGTTGTGTGGTTGGTGATTGCATGATCATACTTTGGCTCGCAGTTTTGGCGGTAAATTAACCAGTTATAACATTTAACGTAAATTATAATTTATTTAACGTTCAACCAACTTAATCATAAAGTGCATGTAAAATGAACCTTATGATCCGTAGAGATTAATTTTAAAATTCGCAATAATCAACAAAAAATAAAAATGAGTTGATTTTTTGACTTTTTGTTTATTTATGAAATGTTTCAACTGTATCTATGTATGGGGGATTTGTTTGTGGTTTGTTTATTAACGGTGATGAAGGGTGCAATGGATGTTAGTAGAAGGCGCTTTTGATTTATCTGAAGTTATATCTATTATAATCTTCAATATTTTTGGTTCTAAGAGTTGGATAACACGGATGCGTCATTTTCAAATAATGCGACAGGAGGGAAATGAAAGCTACTTAGGCCAACCGTAAAATGGTCCTGCATCCATTTGAATAATTTTGATACAGAGCGATTATGTGCTCGTCTTACCAGGAGAACGTAAAGGTGAAACCCTGGAAATGACGTTTGCAGAGGAAGGGTATTGAATTAAGACTAAAGGACTGGACCTAGAGAAAACAGGAATCGAAGTCGTTTTTTTTATCTGCATTAAAGCAAACGATATCATCCGCTTATTGCCTTCGCAGGAGGTTTACGTCCTGTTTGCCTTCCTCACCATTCACCACCCGACGGGTGAAAGTCCAGTCCTTTTGGGCTGCATTGTTAAATTTTTGTATCTACTTTTCCTCAGGCGGCAGCGGGCTAAAACCGCGAATCAACCGATGCCGCGATTTCATCAAGTAACGCGAAGCGGCGCCGGTATTCAGCGCGTTTTTTGCTGGCAATCTCCTCTAACGATTTACGTTCCATCCGCAGCGGCAGCTGCCAGCAGAAGGGGGAGACCTTATTACCGTTCAGCCCTTCCCAGAACTCGTCATAGCTGGCGTGGAAATGGCGGCCTTTGCTCAGGCGATAGCGCAGCGCGCGGAACACATGTCCTTCATCGCTGACGGCAAAAATAGCGCTGATGTTTGAGCGTGCGGCAAGCTGGAAGACTACCTCCATCAGCACGCGCTTCGGGAAAAGACCGTGGCACGCGCGGGTGGCCTCTTTAATCACCTCACGCGGCACGTTGCGACGCGGACCCTGGAGCCCGCCGATCACCAGCACCGCGCGGCCGTTGCTGCGTGCGACGCAAAAGGTCAGGCTGGCGAGCAGCGTGTTGTCGCTGTCGTGCAGCCACAGCGTGCTTTCGCCTTCGCGCTCGGCTTTACCCGCGGACGAGGCATTGACGGTATACGTGACGCCGTTTTTAGCCTCAAACTGCACAACCGGCAGCTCCTGCGGGCTGGTCAGGGCGTGGGCAAGGGCGGTATTTTTCAGACTATCGATCCAGTCATAGTGGCTGACGATAGCATCCGCTCTGTCGTTTGAGTTCAGGCCGCGCATCAGATACTGGCGGTGGGTTTTGCTCGGCAGCGTAATTTGAGACGCCAGCAGTTTGTCAAAGTCGTCGCGTCCGGACAGCGCCTCCAGCATGCGATGGGTGGAGGACCAGAATAAAAGCGAGCGCAACAGGAACTTTAACCGGTATTCACGTTTCTGCCAGATAGGGCCAGGAACGCGTTTTCCCTTCACCAGTTCAGAAATAATATTTGTACGATGTGGGTAAAAAACATCGTTTTGCAGGTGTATGTTTGACACGTGAAAATCCCTCGTTTTATTCCGCACTATTTTAAAGGGCCGGGGATAAGGGATTAATAGCGCAGCGATCTTTATTTCCGGCTGGTTTACGATTCGTTTGGATTCGAGGCGTCTGACGTCAGCCCATGACATTTTCTGTTGCAGCTATACTTTTTACAGGAGGCGTTATGTATCGGAAAATTAGCGGGGATCGCTGGCGTCATGTCTGGGTTGTCAGCGACATTCATGGCTGCTATCAGGGGCTTATGGAGGAGCTGAAGCAGCGGCGTTTTAATCCTGACGCGGATCTGCTGATCTCGGTGGGGGATATTATCGACCGCGGGCCTGACAGCGTAAAATGTTTACAGCTGGTGCAGGAAAAATGGTTTTGCGCTGTTCGCGGCAACCACGAGCAAATGGCGCTGGATGCGCTTGAAAATAATAATATTACTCTCTGGTCGATAAATGGCGGTATTTGGTTTACCGCTCTTAAGGGTGACGAGCAAAAACAGGCGATGGCTTTACTCGACGCGTGTCGGGCCTTACCGCACGTCATTGAAATAACCTGCGCAAACGGGCTGAACGTTGTCGCCCATGCGGATTATCCATCAGCCGAATATGTCTGGAACAGGCCGGTGGATGCGCAGCGCGTGCTGTGGGATCGCGATCGCTTAACGGGGCTGATGGCGGGTAAAGGGCAGGGCATCAGCGGCGCGGATCACTTCTGGTTCGGGCATACGCCTTTAGACAAACGATATGACTTTAACAATCTGCACTATATCGATACGGGGGCGGTTTTTGGAGGCTTCCTGACGCTGGTGCAGCTTCAGTAATAAATAACCCGCCTTCGGGCGGGTTCTCTTTGGGTCAGGCAAGACGCAGGACCCAGGCATCGGTTTTACTGTCGTAATGCTCACGGTACAGAACGGAATGTTCCCCATCAAGAATAGCCGGGACGCTGGTATCCGCGTCCCAGGCATCCAGCTGCATGCACAAATCCGGATCGGATTTGCAGGGAATACTTAACGTTCGATCGCCTTGTGCTTCGCCGCGCAGTTCAGCGTCGTCGATTTCAAAAGCGCCAATGCGTACGCTGGTTTTCGTCATAATGCTCTCCGGTTCGTTGCCCAAAATCTGGTATGACCAGTACAGCCACCCATCTTTGAGCCTAGACAAGGAGAGCGAAATCGCCAGTAAAAAAATGCGTTTTTTTCAGGCGGTGCGGCTGTTACCGGTAAACAGGCGGCCATCGCGTACCAGTTCACGCGGATAGCTGTTTTTCAGCCGCGAGCCAACTTTTTTTGCCAGCCCCAGCGGATAGCCCTGATACGTCACGATAACTTCATCCTGCGCCGGGCCGTTTTCCGGGTAAACGTCACGGCCGCGATACCACTCTTCCGCTTCCTGATGCGTCAGGGCGAAGGTGTTTTCACGACCGGCCAGCGCAATAACCGCTTCATGCTGCCAGCGGTAGCCCTTGTTGTGGATCTCCGCGAGGCGAATACCGAGGCGGGAGAACCGCACCTTACCAATCAGCGGTTCGATATTCGCAGGGAACAGCCACAGCTCTTTGTCACGCATCCAGAGGCGCAGGCTCTCATCCCAGCGCAGGCCCACTTTGCCGGCAGCCGCCTCCGCCTGCGCCGCATCGCGTCCTTTGACCGGGGAGAACGGGAAGTTGCCGACCTTAAACTTAGGGGCAGGGAGAGGGTCAACGGCGCATGTTTTGCGCATACGCGCGACGAAGAAGCCTTCGCAATCGTAAATCTGCGGGAAGACGTGCAGGAAGCCTTCAGGCGTGGCGGCCGCTTTGGCCGAATCGAAGAGGGCGTCCAGCGGGAGAAACTCGACGGCATCCGCATAGCGTTGCTTCAGCCACAGGCAGACGTCCTCGTTTTCATCGCGGTTCAGCGTGCAGGTGGAGTAAACCAGCGTCCCGCCGGGGCGCAGGGCATGAAAGGCGCTGTCGATCAGTTCACGCTGCGTGGCGGCGATCTCCAGGTTGCTTTCAACGGACCAGTTTTTTAACGCATCGGGATCTTTACGCACCACGCCTTCGCCGGAGCAGGGGGCGTCCAGCAGGATGGCGTCAAAGGCCTCCCGCAGAGCGGCCCCAAACACGCGTCCGTCGAAGTGCGTCAGTGCCACGTTGTGGATCCCGCAGCGGTTGATATTGGCATGCAGGACTTTGACGCGGCTGGCGGAAAATTCGTTGGCGAGGATGGCGCCGCGGTTGTGCATCCGGGCGGCAATCTGGGTGGTTTTAGAGCCGGGCGCCGCGGCGACGTCCATTACCCGCTCAGGCTGATTGTCATCGGCAAACAGCGCGGCAACCGGCAGCATGGAGCTGGCTTCCTGAATATAAAACAGCCCGCTCAGGTGTTCGGCGGTGCTGCCGAGCGGCAGACTCTCTTCATCATCCCGCTCGATCCAGAAACCTTCTTCACACCACGGGACCGGCGTTAGCTGCCAGCCGTAGGGGGAGACAAGATCCAGAAACGCCTCGACGCTGATTTTGAGCGTATTGACGCGAATGCTCCGGCGCAAAGGGCGCTGGCAGGCAGCGATAAAATCATCAAAAGAGAGATGAGCGGGAAGCGCCTCGCGCATCTGCGCCAGGAACTGTTCAGGAAGAAATACGGAGTTTTGAGCCACGGGCACACCACAGGGAAACATTCAGGCGAGCAGTGTAGCATAAAGGCTCCGGCGCGTTGACACCGGAGCCTGTGAGATTAACGCGGCAGCGCCGTTCCCCATTCACGCCACTCTTTCGGTTCACTTTCCAGCAGCAGGAAGTGTTTACCCGCCTGCGCCTTAGGCGCCAGAGGCGTGCCCGGCGGCGTGGCAAAGGCAATGCCCCCGCGAATGAACTGGTTGAAGGTGCCGGTTTTCACCACCCCGCCGGTCAGGCCGAAGTCCAGCGAGTAGCCTGAAGCCAGCCAGAACACCGAGTTGTTGCGCACCAGGTGCTGATAACGCTGGCTGATGCGCAGGCCGACCATCACGCGGTCGGACAGGTTCCCCAGCGTCAGGCTCGTTACCGTTCCCACCTCGATACCGCGGAACAGCACCGGTGTGCCAATGCCCAGTGAACCCGCCTCCGGCACTTCAACCACAATGCTCAGGCCGTCCAGGTAACGGGAATCGGTAATGGTCGCTTCCTGCAGTTCAAATTCGCGACGCGTATTGCCGCGACCCGGTTCAACGTTGATGTACGGCTGGAGAATGGTGTCGAGGTGCTCAACGCCGGCGGCAGAGATTTGCGGCGTAACCACAGAGAAGCGCGAGCCTGCACGGGCAAACGTCTGCACGTATTCCGGATAAAGCACGGCGGTGGCCTGGACTTCGTTGCGCGCGGTGATCAGCTTCAGCTTCTGCACCTGCCCGATATCGATGCCCAGATAGCGGATTGGCATCCCTTCCGCCAGCTTGCCGGCATCAAAGGTGTGCAGCGTGATCTGCCCGCCGACGGCGCGCGCAGCGGTTTCAGACGGGAAGAGGATCCGCTTGTCGCCTTTACGCATATTGCCGCCCGCGCCGCTCAGGTTATCAAAGCTGATAGCCCCGCGCAGGGCACGGGAGAGGGGAGAGGCCTGCACGGTCAGGCCGCTGCCGTTGAGCTGTACCTTCGCGCCGCCCTCTGCCCAGAACACGCTGTTTGGCGTGAGCAGCTTGCGGTATTCCGGCTTAATGTGCAGTTCGATATCAAACGCGTCCGCGCGAGGGCGAACGGTGATCACTTCCCCGACCTCAAATTTACGATACAGCACGACCGAGCCCGCCTGTACGTCCGGCAGCGTTTCCGCGCTCAGGGTCAGGGTGGTGGTTGGCAGGTCGCCCAGGCTGTTTTCGATTGCCTTATCCAGGTTGGCGAACAGCGGATAGCTTTCGCGCAGCGCGCCTTTGCTGCCCGGCAGAATGCGGATCCCGCCGTTTACCCACTCGCTGGCGCTGGCTCCCAGGAACTCAACGCCGTCCAGGCCCACCTTCACGTCGACGCGGCTGTTAACCACGAATTTGCTGTCGCCGTGAACCAGGTTGCCGTACTGCGGATCGATGGCGGCGGAGAAGGAGACCCCTTTTTCCGACAGCTTGCGCTCCAGAACCTGGCCTACCTGCACGCCGTGCAGGATCAGCGGTTGCCCGGCCTCGATACCATAGCTCTCCGGGGCGTTAAGCGTTACGGTCTGCACGCCTGGCTTTTGCAGCAGGGCTTTATCCGCCGGCGCAATAACAAAGCTTTTGTTCGGAGGACCTTCACCCGGGATCAGCTCGAAGGTACTGCCCGTCAGCAGGGTGCTGATGCTGGCGTCGCTGAGCGACAGCTTCGGATTACGCAGCTCAATGCGCGTTTTTTCCCGCAGGAGATCGACCACGCTTGGATCCACGGTCATTTCGCCGGTAACGGAGCCGCCCGCGTTGAGGGTTAATTTTGTCAGCTGACCGACCTCTAGCCCCTGGTACATGAGCGGAGTCGAGCCGGCCTTCAGCCCTTTAGCATCCGGCAGGGTCAGCTTGACGATAACGCCGCGCTGGCTGTGCGCCAGGTCCGCGTACAGGCCAAACGTATCTTCTGCGGCGGCCGGGCTTGAGCCTTCCGGGGAATCAAAGGCGATAGCGCCATTCACCAGCGCCGCCAGACTTTCGAGCTTCACCTTCGCACCGCTCAGGCTCAGGTCGGCATCAACGCCCGAAACGTTCCAGAAGCGGCTGCCTTTTTTCACCAGGCTGGTAAAGCGCCGCTCAATGAGCACGTCAATGGTCACGCCATCTTTGTTTGGGTTGATGGCGTAATCGTAGACGCGGCCGACCGGAATTTTACGGAAATAGACCAGTGAACCGCTGTTCAGGGAGCCTAGATCCGGCGCGCGGAGATGAATCATCAAATCCCCGTTATTGAGCCGGTATTTCGGCTGCGTATCCAGCGCAACAAAGTGATCCTGCGGCTCACCTTTGCCGGGCATCATGCCGATATAGTTACCGCCAACGAGGGCATCCAGCCCCGAAACGCCGGCCAGAGAGGCTTTAGGCGTCACCAGCCAGAACTGCGTTTCGGCGCGCAGGGCGTCCTGCATGTCGGACTTAATGCTTGCCCGTACCTGGATTTTGTTCAGTCCTTTGCCCAGGGAAATATCCTGTACGGTCCCCACTTCCACCCCCTGGAAGCGAACGGGAGTCCGTCCGGCGACAATGCCGTCCGCAGACTGGAAGTCAATGGTGATGGTGCTTCCGCGATCTTCATAGCTCGTCCAGATAAGCCAGCCTGCAATCAGCAGCGCGATAACAGGCAGCAGCCAGAATGGCGAAATGCGGCGTTTTGTTTTAATTCTCGCTTCAGTCGGCGAAGCGGGCGTTTCCTGACTCATGTGCGTCCCAAAGTAAGCGGCTGTCCAGCCATTCCACTGCAAGAATAGTCAATATCACCGCAGAGCCGAAATAAAAAGCTGCGGGTCCCATGGTAAAAGCAAGTAGCTGATCGCGATTGATGAGCGACATCATTAACGAAATCACGAACAGATCCAACATCGACCAGCGACCTATCCAGGTCACGAATCGCAGAAGCAGGATGCGGGTGCGAAGTCCTTGTTTGCACTTAAAGTGGATGCTGATGAGCAGCGTGAACATCACCACCACTTTAGTAAACGGCACCAGAATACTGGCGATAAAAACGATGGCGGCAACCCCCACGTTGCTGTGTGCAAGGGAGATAATCCCGGAAAGGATCGTGTCTTCCTGGCGGGCGCCGTTTACGTATATCACGGAGATCGGCAGCATGTTTGCCGGGAACAAAAATACCAGAGAAGCGATTAACGCCGCCCAGCATTTTTGCATGCTATTGTTGCGCCGTAATCTTAACGGTATATGGCAACGCGGGCACCGTCCACGCCCATCCGGCAGGCCGGTGTAGTGGCATCCCAGGCAGACGCGCAGGTTTTCATCCGGCCGGGTGGCGGGGCGCTGGGGGTAAAATCGCTCCCAGAGCTGTTCGACGTTCAGATGAATCATGGTCAGAATGCTCAGCAGGACCAGCGAAATAAACGCGAAAAGGCCAATGCCGGGCTGCAAAAACGCATAGTCCTGCACCTTGATGGAGGCGACGCCGACGCCGACAAGATAGATATCCAGCATCACCCACTCCTTGAGCTTGTCCAGCATGAGCAGGACCGGGCGCAGGTTCATCCCGAGGATGTTGCCAAACCACAGGTAGGCAATCGCCGCGACCAGCACCAGCGGCGCGCCGACGACGCAGAACAGCACCATCGCGCCGGTGAGCGGATCGCCCTCGCGCGTCATCTGCCAGATCCCCTGCAATACGTTGGCGTCGATTCGCACGCCCAGGAGATAGAGCTTAAGCAGCGGCTCGGTCCAGGCAAAGGGCATCAGCAGCAGCATCGTCACCGCCATTGCCGCCAGACGCGTTAATGACCAGTCTCGTCCGTCGCGGATTTTGGCATCGCAGCGCGGGCAAAAGGCGCTTTGATGCGATTTCATCTTCGGCAACATAAAAAGCGTATCGCACTGGGGGCAGCGCTGATAATGTGCACGAGGCAAAGGCTGGCTTACCGTATGGACAACGATCTTGCTTGTCGGCGTAATTTTGGGTGTTTTTATGGCCATGAGTCGCGCACAGATTAGTATTGTTGAAAGTTATAATAACTCATGAACGGATTCATCTTGAGCATGAGCGCATTTAATGCTTATTTTAATAGGCTATGCGGTAAATATGTAAGATAACTAAGTGATTGAATAATGAACAAAACAGAATTCTACGCGGATCTGAATCGCGATTTTAAGGCATTAATGGCGGGGGAAACCAGTTTCTTAGCCACTCTGGCAAATACCAGCGCGTTACTGTTCGAACGCCTTTCAGACGTGAACTGGGCGGGCTTTTACCTGCTTGAAGGTGAAACGCTGGTGCTTGGGCCTTTCCAGGGCAAGCTTGCCTGCGTGCGCATTCCGGTAGGGCGCGGCGTATGCGGTACCGCGGTGGCAACCCGTCAGGTTCAGCGCGTTGAAGATGTCCACGCGTTTGATGGGCATATCGCCTGCGATGCCTCCAGCAATTCAGAGATCGTTCTGCCGCTGGTGGTCAAAAATCAGATTATTGGCGTTCTGGATATCGACAGTACGGTCTTCAGCCGCTTTACTGCCGAGGACGAACAGGGGCTGCGCGAGCTGGCGGCGAACCTGGAAAATGTTCTGGCAGCAACCGATTATCATAAATTCTTTGCGAGCGTCGCAGGATAATCAACGGATAACGTAGCATTTACTGATAGCGTCATTATAATGTCGCCTGTTCATGCCTGCGCTTGTTGGCAACGTCCGTTGTAATCAGGAAATTTCATGGAAAATCAACCTAAGTTGAATAGCAGTAAAGAAGTTATCGCATTTCTGGCCGAGCGTTTCCCGCAGTGCTTCAGCGCTGAAGGTGAAGCGCGTCCTCTGAAAGTCGGTATCTTTCAGGATCTGGTCGCGCGCGTTGAGGGCGAAATGAACCTCAGCAAAACGCAGCTTCGTTCTGCCTTACGCCTTTATACCTCAAGCTGGCGTTACCTGTACGGTATCAAGCCGGGCGCGACCCGTGTCGACCTTGACGGCAACCCTTGCGGTGAGCTGGATGAGCAGCACGTAGAGCACGCACGCAAGCAGCTTGAAGAAGCCAAAGCTCGCGTGCAGGCACAGCGTGCGGAGCAGCAGGCGAAAAAACGCGAAGCCGCAGCGGCAAACGGTCAGGAAGACGCCCCTCGTCGCGAGCGCAAACCACGCCCGGCACCGCGTCGTTCTGAAAATAACGATCGCAAACCGCGTGCTGACAAACCAGCAGCTAAAGCCCCACGTGCGCCGCGCGAAGAGCCGCGCCACACCCCGGTTTCTGACATCAACGCGCTGAGCGTGGGTCAGGCGCTGAAGGTGAAAGCGGGTAACAACGCGATGGACGCCACCGTACTGGAAATCACCAAAGATGGCGTTCGTGTACAGCTGACTTCTGGTATGTCAATGATTGTACGCGCAGAACACTTGTTGTTCTGAAACGGAGGCCGAGCCTGGCATGAACACTTTTTTTAAGCTCACCGCGCTGGCTGGCCTGTTTGCTATAACAGGCCACGCTTTCGCTGTGGACGATATTACGCGTGTTGATCAAATTCCTGTTCTCAAGGAAGAGACGCAGCACGCGACGGTGAGTGAGCGCGTGACGTCGCGCTTTACTCGTTCGCACTATCGTCAGTTCGATCTCGATCAGGCCTTCTCGGCCAAAATCTTTGACCGTTATCTGAACTTGCTGGATTACAGCCACAACGTACTGCTGGCCAGCGATGTCGAACAGTTCGCTAAACGCAAATCCGAAGTGGGTGATGAGCTGCGCTCCGGAAAGCTGGATCTGTTCTACGATCTGTACAATTTATCGCAAAAGCGCCGTTTTGAACGTTATCAATACGCGCTGAAGGTGCTGGAACGTCCGATGGACTTTACCGGCAACGACACCTTTAATCTGGACCGCAGCAAAGCGCCATGGCCGAAAGACGAGGCCGAACTGAACGCGCTGTGGGACGCAAAGGTTAAGTACGACGAACTGAGCCTCAAGCTCACGGGTAAAGACGAGAAAGAGATTCGTGAGACGCTAAACCGTCGCTACAAATTTGCCATCCGTCGCCTGGCGCAGACCAACAGTGAAGATGTCTTCTCGCTGGCGATGACCGCGTTTGCCCATGAGATTGACCCGCACACTAATTACCTCTCTCCGCGTAACACCGAACAGTTCAATACCGAAATGAGCCTGTCTCTGGAAGGTATTGGTGCGGTGCTCCAGATGGACGATGACTACACCGTAATCAACTCCATGGTGGCCGGCGGTCCTGCATCCAAAAGCAAAGCGATCAGCGTTGGTGACCGCATTGTGGGCGTCGGCCAGAGCGGCCAGAGCATGGTAGACGTGATCGGCTGGCGTCTCGACGACGTGGTTGCGCTGATTAAAGGGCCAAAGGGCAGCAAAGTTCGCCTGGAAATTCTCCCTGCCGGTAAGGGGACCAAGACCCGAATCATTACCCTGACCCGCGAGCGTATCCGCCTGGAAGATCGCGCGGTGAAAATGTCGGTGAAAACCGTCGGTAAAGAGAAGGTTGGCGTTCTTGATATCCCTGGCTTCTACGTTGGCCTGACCGACGATGTGAAGGTGCAGTTGCAGAAGCTCGAGAAGCAGAACGTCAGCAGTGTGATCATCGATCTGCGCAGCAACGGCGGCGGCGCACTGACCGAAGCGGTCTCGCTGTCCGGTCTGTTTATCCCGTCCGGCCCGGTGGTGCAGGTGCGTGATAACAACGGTAAGGTGCGTGAAGATGCCGACACCGACGGCGTGGTCTACTACAAAGGCCCGCTGGTGGTACTGGTCGACCGCTTCAGCGCGTCTGCATCCGAAATCTTTGCTGCTGCGATGCAGGACTATGGCCGTGCGCTAATCGTCGGTGAACCGACCTTTGGTAAAGGCACCGTTCAGCAGTACCGCTCTCTGAACCGTATCTACGACCAGATGCTGCGCCCGGAATGGCCTGCGCTGGGTTCCGTACAGTACACCATTCAGAAATTCTACCGCGTGAACGGCGGGAGTACGCAGCGTAAGGGCGTTACGCCGGATATCCTGATGCCGACAGGTACCGAAGAGACGGAAACGGGCGAGAAGTTTGAAGATAATGCGCTGCCGTGGGACAGCATTGATGCCGCGACATTCGTGAAGTCGGGTGATATGAAACAGTTCGGACCGGAACTGTTAAAAAATCATAACGACCGCATCGTGAAAGATCCGGAATTCCAGTACATCATGAAGGACATCGCGCGTTTCAATGCCCTGAAAGCGAAACGGAACATTGTCTCTCTTAACTACGCTCAGCGTGAGAAAGAGAACAACGAAGATGATGCAACGCGTCTGGCGCGTATCAACGATCGCTTCAGACGTGAAGGCAAGCCGCTGCTCAAGAAGCTGGACGATCTGCCTAAAGATTACCAGGAGCCGGATCCGTACCTCGACGAGACGGTGCATATCGCGCTCGACCTGGCGAATCTGGAAAAAGAGAAGCCTGCCGTGCAACCCGCTCCGGCAAAATAATCCCCCAACAGGCACAAGCAATTGTGCCTGTTTCTTTTTGTTCCGCACTCTCCCGTCAAGCAGATTTCCAATTGTGTAAAGTTGTGTCTTTCTGGAGACTTACGCCGCCTGGATGCTTGAAAATAGCCGGAATACCCATACGATGTGGGTAATCGCATAGTGCGTTTTGTTAAACTGAGGTTAAAAGAATATTATGATGCGAATCGCGCTCTTCCTGCTCACCAACCTGGCGGTAATGGTGGTTTTCGGGCTGGTGCTAAGCCTGACGGGAATTCAGTCGAGCAGCGTTCAGGGTCTGTTGATTATGGCGCTGCTGTTTGGTTTTGGTGGCTCCTTCATTTCACTGCTGATGTCGAAGTGGATGGCGCTGAAATCCGTGGGCGGTGAAGTTATTGAACAGCCGCGTAACGATATGGAACAGTGGCTGATGAGCACGGTTGCTCAGCAGTCAAAGCAGGCGGGCATTGCCATGCCGCAGGTGGCCATTTACCACGCGCCGGATATCAACGCCTTTGCCACCGGCGCGCGTCGTGACGCCTCTCTGGTGGCCGTCAGTACCGGTCTGCTGCAAAACATGAGCCGTGACGAAGCGGAAGCGGTTATTGCCCACGAGATCAGCCACATTGCCAACGGTGATATGGTCACCATGACCCTGATCCAGGGCGTGGTGAACACCTTCGTTATCTTCATCTCCCGTATTCTGGCGCAGATCGCCGCCGGGTTTATGGGGGGCAACCGTGACGAGGGTGAAGAGAGCAACGGTAACCCGCTGATCTATTTTGCGGTTTCAATGGTGCTGGAGCTGGTGTTCGGCATTCTGGCAAGCATCATTACCATGTGGTTCTCCCGCCACCGCGAGTTCCATGCGGATGCCGGCTCAGCGAAGCTGGTAGGTCGTGAGAAGATGATTGCCGCGCTGCAGCGTCTGAAAACCAGCTACGAGCCGCAGGAAGCGAACAGCATGATGGCTTTCTGCATCAACGGCAAGTCGAAGTCGCTGAGTGAGCTGTTTATGTCTCACCCGCCGCTGGATAAACGCATTGAAGCGCTGCGCAGCGGTGAATACCTGAAGTAACGCTATCGGGTTGGAAAAAGCCGGGCAGGAGACTCTCTCCGCCCGGTTTTTTTATGCCTGTACCCGCGGCTGGGTGACGCGAAGCCCGCTGACGATAGCCGCGAGGGTTGCCAGCGCTCCGGCGGTAAGCAGCGCAACGTGGGTCGCGTGTTGCCCGGCAAGATTGAACATCAGCGCCACCAGGGCGGCCCCGGTGCTTTGTCCCAGCAGCCGCGCCGTTCCCAGCATCCCGCTGGCGCCACCGCTGCGCTGCGGAGGAGCGGCGGTGATAATGGTGTGGTTGTTGGGTGACTGGAACAGACCAAAACCTGCACCGCACAGGATCATGCGCCAGATAATATCCAGATCGCCTGGCGACGAGGGCAGCAGCGCCAGCGAGAACAGCCCTATTGCCATCACGACCAGCCCGATAGCCCCCAGCAGCCCGGCATGCACGCGCTCGATAAGGTATCCGGCCAGCGGGGCCATCACCATCGTTGCCAGAGGCCAGGGCGTGAGCAACAGGCCCGTTTCCACCTCCGAACGGCCAATTACGCTCTGCAGGAAGAACGGCAGGGCAACCAGCGCCAGCATCTGGGCGCAGAACGAGCAGATCGAGGTGCAAATCGAGAGTGAAAACAGCGGAATGCGCAGCAAGTCTACCGGTAATAACGGCACCGGCAGCGCCAGCTGGCGATGAACGAAGAAAAAGCCGACGGTGAGCATAGCCACAACTTCTGCGGCGATTAGCGTCAGCGACTGCCCCTGCGCAAAGCCGCTAAGGGCGGTAATAAGCAGGCCAAACGTCAGCGCGTTCATCACTGCGCTGGGCAGGTCGAAACGCGGCACGGTGCTTTTCGGACCATTCTCCGGGAGATAACGCAGCGCGAAGAAGATGGCCACAATGCCCAGCGGCACGTTGATGGCAAACAGCCACTGCCACGACGCCACGGAGAGAATCGCGGCGGCAATCGTCGGCCCGGCGGCAGACGACACCGCGACAATAAACGAGTTAATCCCCATGCCGCGCCCAAGGTGGCGATGGGGATAGATGAGCCGTATCAGGGCCGTGTTGACGCTCATCAGCGCCGCGCCGCCGAACCCCTGGGCGATACGCGCTATCGTCAGGGTATGCAGTGAATCGGAAAGGGCGCAAAAGAGCGAGGTGAGCGTAAACACCACCAGCCCGCACTGGTAAACCCGGCGATAGCCAAACATATCGCCCAGGAACGAGAGTGACAGGAGTGAAATCACAATCGCTATCTGGTACGCGTTCACAATCCAGATTGAGCTTGCCGGAGACGCGTTAAGGTCGCTGGCTATTGTGGGGAGGGCAACGTTGGCAATAGCGCCGTCAAGGACGGCCATCGAAATACCGATGATAATAGTGGCAATTGCGCCGTACCGCTGGGGTAAGGGCAGGCCATCAGAAAGGTGTTTTTGCATGGAAAAAAATGGCTCAGGGTGAAATTATTTTGAGGGTAACTATTTTAGCATCGTTATTTCAGTTTTATGTCGCAGATTTGTAACGAAGTAAACCCAGATTGATTGCAGCACGCACCGCACGAATTTATAATAAAAACCGGTTCTGATTTTTATAAAACACTCTCCATGAGGTGATAAATGGCAATTGCAGATTTGGATAAGCAGCCAGATTCTGTTTCTTCCGTGCTGAAGGTGTTTGGCATCTTGCAGGCGCTCGGAGAAGAGCGTGAAATTGGTATTACAGAGTTATCGCAGCGTGTGATGATGTCGAAAAGCACCGTTTATCGCTTTTTGCAGACAATGAAATCATTGGGCTATGTCGCACAGGAAGGTGAATCAGAAAAATATTCTCTGACGCTGAAGCTGTTTGAGCTGGGCGCCCGCGCGCTGCAAAACGTGGATCTGATCCGCAGCGCGGACATTCAGATGCGCGAGCTTTCGCGCCTGACGAAAGAGACGATTCACCTCGGCGCGCTGGATGAAGACAGCATCGTTTACATCCACAAAATTGACTCCATGTACAACCTGCGCATGTACTCCCGTATCGGTCGCCGCAACCCGCTGTACAGTACCGCAATTGGTAAAGTGCTGCTGGCCTGGCGCGATCGCGAAGAGGTGAAGCAGATCCTCGACGGCGTGGAATACAAACGCAGTACCGACCGCACCATCACCAGTACCGATGAGCTGCTGGCCGTGCTGGATAAGGTCCGTGAACAGGGTTACGGGGAAGATAACGAAGAGCAGGAAGAGGGGCTGCGCTGCATCGGCGTGCCGGTGTTCGACCGCTTCGGGGTTGTGATTGCGGGCCTGAGCATTTCGTTCCCTACGCTGCGATTCTCTGAAGAGCGTCTCCATGAGTACGTGGCGATTCTGCACACCGCCGCGCGCAAAATTTCAGAGCAGATGGGCTATAACGACTACCCGTTCTGATCCTTGCACCCATTAAAAACGCCGCATTACTGCGGCGTTTTTGTAAAATGTATTTAACCAGGCTTAGCCGTTATCAACCACTACAGACGTTTTACGCAGCACCGGGCAGTTGGTCAGCCCGATAATCCCGCTGTCTGAATGAATGTACTGGGCCGTGCTCACGCCCTGCGCGGTCAGATACTTGCACTGGATACCCAGGCCCGCGGCATTTTCTTTGCTCCCCATTAATACGCCATACCCACTTAACAGAAGGCCAATCCACACGATGGCCAGTACAATAACCGTACGAATAATTAAACGCATTAATGCCTCTTTTTTCTTTGTTGTCATAGGGTAAGCGTACCGGGTTTACGCAGTGAAACAAGTGCACGATTCCTAAAAGGGTCTGTTGCGGGTACAGTTAGCCCCTGTTTAAGATAGCCGTGATAACCTGGCTACATCAGGTGATAAAACGGAGTGTGGAGTGAAAAAAATACGCTGGGTAATTCTGATTATAGTGTTGGTGGCATGCGTAGTGCTGTGGACGCAGACTATCAACGTGATGTGCGATCAGGATGTACAGTTCTTTAGCGGCATTTGTTCAATTAATCAGTTTATCCCATGGTAGATCGTCATTTTTTCGCTGGGTGATTTCCTTCCCCTGCGGCAGTGGTAAAATGGCTTTTTTTACTGAGGTGGTAAGATGGGTGAGTTACTGAATGCGGGGCTGCTGAGCATTGCATCCCTGGTGATGGCTTTGGTTGTGCTGGTTGTTGGGCTGGTATTGTGGTTCTACGTTAACCGTGCCAGTTCCCGTACAAACGAGCAGATTGAGCTGCTGGAAGCGTTACTCGATCAGCAGAAGCGCCAGAATGCGCTGCTGCGTCGTTTGTGTGAAGCCAACGAACCGGAGGCGAAAGACGTGCCGAAGGAAGCCGCGGTTCAGCAAAAAGAAGATGAAGACTTCATTCGTCTGGTGGCCGAACGATAGTCTGCCCCGAACGGGGAGGTGGCCCGAGCGTACGGCGTAAATCTCCTCCCTGAACAACAAACTCCCGTAAAATCCCCTCCTAATATTAAGCAGCACTTAACTATTGATTCAGTGCGCTGAAAAATGGCGAAGAATTATCCGCATATAACGGGTGCCGTTTCGTTGAATAAAGAATGTACTTTAAATTTCCAGAAGTGTTTTATTTTAATCGAAACGTTTTGCTTGCCTTCTTTTGAGGCACGTTCATAAAAATTTCATTATTTTGGTGCATAACAACGACTGTTAAATGGTGAATTTTAATACAGTTAGTGAGAGGTATTTAACATTGAATATTGCGTGTCACAGTTTTGGTGCATTGCAAAGATTTCAGCATAACTTTTCACAAAATGTTCTAACTCAGTCATTCTTTTAAAGAAATGTTTGGCGGAATATGGACGACCTGAAATAGTTGAGCTATGTTTAAAAAGTCTTTGATTACAGGGCGCGTCAGTGCACCCCGAGGGCAGGTAAAACGGCTGGTGCTTTACTTTGCAATACGCATAACTGTGCGGAGTGTGGCGAAGTAACGCCAGAGTTTGTGCGGCGGATCGAGACACGTTTAAAAATGGCTTGCCATATTAAACGTTGTATGTGATAACACGGTTTGGGTCAAACGAGGTACAGTTCTGTTTATGTGTGGCATTTTCAGTAAAGAAGTCCTGAGTAAACACGTTGTCGTTGAATACCGCTTCTCTGCCGAACCTTATATTAGTGCCTCATGCAGTAATGTCTCAGTTTTATCTCAGTTATGCCTGCGGGCTAAGAAAACACTCTAAGGAATTTTGCAAATGGCAAAGATTAAAGGTCAAGTTAAGTGGTTCAACGAGTCTAAAGGTTTTGGCTTCATTACTCCTGCTGACGGCAGCAAAGACGTGTTCGTACACTTCTCTGCAATCCAGGGTAACGGCTTCAAAACTCTGGCTGAAGGCCAGAACGTTGAGTTCGAAATTCAGGACGGCCAGAAAGGCCCAGCTGCGGTTAACGTAACTGCTATCTGATCGAATCACTGCTGACTGAAGCGCCAGGCGCTTCGATCTCAGACATAAGCCTCGCCGATGCGGGGCTTTTTTATGCGTTTATTTCTCAAATTATTACGTAATCCTTCCCTGTTAGTAACTTGTTGCAAAGCTGCGAGGTTATTAGCATTGTTTTCCCGCCTTATCGTCCTCTTTTCCCGTTAAATCAGTGCGTTGTTTAACAGCCCTGGGGTTAAGGTGAAAAAAAATACTATAACGGCCACCGGAAATTTTACGCCGGCGCGTTTTGCTCTTCTGTGTCTCGCTATCTTTTGCAGCCTGGCCTTTCTGCTGGGCAGGGTGGCGTGGTTACAGATCGTCAAACCGGACAATCTGGTGAAGCAGGAAGATATGCGCTCCCTGCGCGAAGTGCCAATCGACGCCCCGCGGGGAATGATCGTTGACCGTGAAGGACGCCCGCTGGCGGTAAGCGTACCTGTCCAGGCCGTCTGGGCCGATCCGAAAACCGTACTGGAAAAAGGTGGAGTGGGTTTTGATTCGCGCTGGCAGGCGCTGGCAAACGCCTTGCACCTCTCCCTGAGCACGCTTGCGTCGCGCATCAACGGCAATCCGCATGGCCGATTTATTTATCTCGCCCGTCAGGTCGATCCCGCCCAGGCTAAGTGGATCGATAAGCTGCGCCTTCCGGGTATCAACCTTCGGGATGAATCCCGGAGGTTTTATCCTGCCGGGCACGTGGCCGCTAACCTTATCGGCTTTACGAACATTGACGGTCAGGGCATTGAAGGCGTTGAGAAAAGCTTTAATGCGCAGCTCACCGGAAAGGCTGGCGTGCGGCAGGTGAGGAAAGATCGCTACGGGCACGTGGTGGAGAACCTCACCGAGGTGGCGCCCGTACCGGCGCATAATATCCAGCTCAGTATCGATGAACGCCTGCAAACCATCACGGAGGACGCGCTGGATAACGCCGTGGCGTGGAACAAAGCCGAGTCAGGCGCGTCGGTGCTGATCGATATCCATACGGGTGAAATTCTGGCGATGGCGAGCTTCCCGGACTTCAACCCCAACAACAGGGAAGGAGCGACGCTGGATGATTTTCGCAATCGCGCTATCAGCGACACCTTCGAACCCGGCTCAACCGTCAAGCCCCTGGTGCTGATGACGGCGCTTCAGCAGGGGCTGGTTCAGCCTGACAGCGTGATAGATACCCATCCCTACACCATTGACGGTCACCGTATTCGCGATGTGGGCTACTACCCGGAGCTGACGATGACCGGGATCCTGCAAAAATCCAGCGACACGGGCGTGTCCCGTCTTTCTCTGGCAATGCCCGTACAGCGGCTGCTTGATACCTATAAAAGCTTTGGTTTTGGTGAGAGTACCGGGCTTGGCTTAACCGGGGAGAGTTCGGGCTTACTGCCGCAGCGAAAATTCTGGAGTCAGCTCGATCGGGCGACCTTCGCGTTCGGTTATGGTCTGATGGTAACGCCACTCCAGCTGGCGCACGTGTATGCCACCATCGGCAGCTACGGGATTGAACGTCCTCTGTCGATCACCCGTATCGATCCGCCGGTAATTGGCAAACGGGTGATGCCCGAACAGATTGTTCACGAGGTGGAGCACATGATGGAGAGCGTCGCGCTCCCCGGCGGCGGTGGGATAAAGGCGGCGGTGCGTAACTACCGCGTGGCGATAAAAACCGGGACGGCCAAAAAAATCGATGAGCACGGTAAGTACGTGGATAAATACGTCGCGTATACCGCAGGCGTTGCGCCCGCGAGCGATCCCCGCTTTGCGCTGGTGGTGGTGATCAACGATCCGCAAAACGGCGCCTATTACGGGGGAGCCGTTTCCGCGCCGGTGTTTAGCGAAATTATGGGGAACGTCCTGCGCCTGGAAAACGTGAAGCCCGACGGGCTGCCGGCAGATTCTGACCATCTGATTGTGATGCGCAACCCAGCCGTTTATAACCCCGGCGAATAGCGGTACACTTCGCCCTTTGGTTTACGTCCCCGGAGTTGTCATGTCTTTCAGTTGTCCCCTTTGTCACGCGCGGCTGACGCGCTCGGAGAAAAGCTTTACCTGTCCGCAGGGCCATCAGTTTGATACGGCGAAGGAGGGCTATGTGAACCTGCTGCCGGTGCAGCACAAGCGGTCCCGGGATCCGGGAGACAGCGCAGAGATGATGCAGGCGCGCCGGGCGTTTCTTGATGCCGGGCACTACCAGCCGCTCAGGGACACCGTTGCACACCGGCTGGCTGAAAGCCTGACGGATGCCGCCTCCGCCGTGCTGGATATCGGCTGCGGCGAAGGCTACTACACCGCAGCGTTTGCTGACGTGGCGCGAGAGAAGGGCGCTGAAACGTTCGGCCTGGACGTGTCGAAGGTGGCTATCCGCGCGGCGGCAAAACGCTACTGCGCCGTAACGTTCTGCGTGGCCTCCAGCCACAGGCTGCCGTTTGAGGATGCGAGTATGGATGCCGTAGTGCGCATCTATGCGCCCTGTAAGGCAGAGGAGCTGGCGCGCGTCGTTAAGCCCGGCGGGTGGGTTATCACCGTCACGCCCGGGCCATGCCATCTGATGGAGCTGAAGGGGCTAATCTACGATGACGTGCGCCTGCATGCGCCTCACTCTGAACAGCTGGCGGGCTTTACGTTAACGCAGGCGCAGTCGGTGGGGTATGAAATGACGCTGCAGGGAAGTGAAGCCGTGGCGCTGCTGCAAATGACGCCGTTCGCGTGGCGGGCAAAACCAGAGGTATGGGAAACGTTAGCGACCTGCGCAGAATTTCGCTGCCAGACGGATTTCAGCATCCACTGCTGGCAGCGCGACGCTTAACCCGCGAAGTGTGCCCAGAGGATTTGGGCACCAATCCCGATCAGCACGATACCGCCCAGAATTTCCGCTCGCTTGCCTAACAGCGGGCCGATAAACCGGCCAACCATCATTCCCAGCGTCGACATGATAAGCGTCGCGCAGCCAATCGCCAGCGCGGTGGCGATAATATTGACCTGAAGGAAGGCCAGACCAACGCCGACGGCCATCGCGTCCAGGCTGGTGGCAATCGCTGTGGTGACCAGGAGCCAGAAGCCGTGGCGTTGCAGCGGCGCTTCCTCGTCGTCGCCGTTACCGCGAGCACCTTCAATCACCATGCGTCCACCGAGGAAGACCAGCAGCACGAAGGCAATCCAGTGGTTCCACTCCAGCACGAACTGGCTGGCGAGCATTCCCAGACCCCAACCGATAAGCGGCGTCAGCGTTTCGATAGCGCCAAAGATGAGGCCGGTACGCAGTGCTTCAGAAAATTTAGGTTTATGGAGCGTGGCACCTTTACCGATGGAGGCGGCAAACGCGTCCATGGACATGCCAAAAGCGAGAAGGATCGTAGCGGAGATATTCATCAGAGCGTCCAGACCGGGGATATCCATATGACACATCACTGCCCCCAGTAAACAGCAGTTGATGTATCTATGGTCTCGCCTGATCCTTTTGGCACGATAACGTGCTGAAAGCGATCCGTACGCGCCACGTTTTTCAACGAGTATGTTGACACGTACATTTCCTGCATGCAGGAAATCGGCTACTCCCCAACGACGGGCGCAACCTTAACATATTTTGAGAATATAAAACAACAATGAAGAAGGCGTAATTTAGCTTATTGTTTGATAACGATTTTCATTTAGGTTTATGCATGAAAATATCGTTAATAAATATAAGTTATTACGCAAGCAAGATATAGCAACGGCTATACTGAGTGCGAAAGAATATCGCGTTATATAGCCGGTGCTATAATATTAAGCTATTGAGTTTTAAGAAGTAGTTTGTAGATCTTTTCAAGGTCATCAATATTTTTGACCCGAATAAGCAGCCGGCGCTGTTCTAATTGCATGACGAGCACGCCGTCTTCGGATAAATTCATCTCTTTAATACGGTTATATTCTATCCACACATTGGCGAAGAAAAATCCGTGTTTTTTAAAGATGAGTTTTGGCGAACGGATCCAGAACAGGTAAATCGCCATCAGGGCCAGCGCACATAATAACCATGTGGTTAATATTGCACCATGGCTGGTCACGTTATTGTAAATCAGGATGACGACCAGGCCGGCGAAGATAAACGCATCAATGCGTCCACGGCGTAAGAGGGGAAGGGTCAGCAGCGTCTTGCCGTGGCGGCGAGGCATAATGAACTCGTCATAGATCGCGTAAGCCAGAAGGGCAACAATAAACAAAACCAGTACGGTGTCCGTGACAGTCATTCATCCTCCAGATAAAAAGACCGGGGGCAAGCCCCCGGTCGATAACGCAGTTTATTACAGACCCAGCAGGCCGACGGCGTAGCCCACGATACCGATGACGAAGAAGCCAACGATGATCCACAGCGGGTTTACTTTCTTACGCAGCAGCCACATACAGGCGAAGGTCAACAGCAGCGGCACCAGGCCCGGCATCAGCTGGTCCAGAATGGTCTGCACGGTGGTGACGCGCGTCTGGCCATCCTGACCGGTGATGGTCGATACCACCAGCGGGATGTTCACGTGCGTCCACTTGTTAACCAGCGCTCCCATCACAAACAGGCCGAGGATTGACGCCCCCTCGGTCAGTTTTTGCAGGAAGCCGCCGCCCATATCCTTAACGATATCCACCCCTTTGCGATAACCGTACGCCACGCCGTAGTAACGGGTCAGCAGACGCACCGCGTTGAACAGGATGAAGAACAGCAGCGGACCAAGCAGGCTGCCGCTCATGGCGATCCCGGCACCCAGAGCCGCAAAGACGGGACGCACGGTACCCCAGAAGATGGGGTCGCCCACGCCTGCCAGCGGCCCCATCAGACCGACTTTGATACCGTTGATGGCACCGTCGTCAATCTCTGCGCCATTCGCACGCTGCTCTTCCATCGCCAGCGTCACGCCGAGAACGGGCGCGGCGACGTACGGATGGGTGTTGAAAAATTCCAGGTGACGCTTAATCGCCTGGCGACGTGCTTCGTTGTTTTCCGGATACAGGCGCTTGATGGCCGGCACCATGGAGAAGCAGAAGCCGAGCGCCTGCATACGTTCGAAGTTCCACGAACCCTGGAACAGGTTAGAACGGATGAACACGCCACGAATATCACCCGGAGTGAGTTTTTTCTCAGTGGTAGTTTTAGTCATATCAACCATGTCGCTCACCTGTTAGTCCAGTTCGTTATCGAGATCGTTGTTACCAGCAGCCTGCGCCGGAGCACCCGCCACGCGGTTATATTTCGGGCTGAGCTGGATGTAGAGAATCGCCATCACTGCACCAATCACGCCCAGCGCAACCAGGTTGAAGTTGGTGAACGCCGCGGTAACGAAGCCGAGGTAGAAGAATGGCATCAGATAGCCTGCGCGCATCATGTTGATGACCATCGCATAACCAACCACCACGATCATACCCCCGGCGATGTTCAGACCGCTGGTGACCACTTCAGGAATAGCGTTCAGCATGCCCTGAACTTCGCTGGTACCGACGGAGATCGCCACGATAACCGCAGGGATCGCGATACGCATCGCCTGCAGGAACAGGGATGAAACGTGGATCCAGGAGAGCGCCGTAAGGTTGCCGTTTTCGGCTGCCTTATCCGCCGCGTGCTGGAAGGCAACGGTGATAGTACGAACGATGATGGTCAGCACCTGTCCCGCAGCGGCCAGCGGGATGGCCAGTGCGATACCGGCGCCGATACTCTGATGACCGGCGATAACCAGAACGGTTGAAATAATGGACGCCAGCGCCGCATCCGGCGCCACTGCCGCACCGATGTTCATCCAGCCGAGGGCGATCATTTCCAGGGTACCACCGATGATGATACCGGTTTTCATGTCCCCGAGAACGGCGCCAATCAACGTACAGGCCACCAGAGGGCGGTGGAACTGAAATTCATCTAGTACGGACTCCATACCCGCAATACATGCGACGATGAACACCAGCACAATCTGAAGAGTGGTAATCTCCATTGTACTTCTCCTATTACATAAGCTTTATGTGAAAACCGGCCCGGGCTTATTTCCCCACTTTGCCGATCAAATCCATCATTTTCAGTTTCGGATCCGTGGAAACCTTGCGGGCTTCCAGTTCGATACCGCGTGCATTCAGCTTGTTGAAGGCCTCGATATCTTTCGCATCGACTGAAATCGCGTTGTTGACCTGCGTTTTGCCCTGACGGAATGCCATGCCGCCAATGTTAACGGAGGTGATTTTCACGCCGCCTTCAACGAGGCGCTCGACGTCTGTCGGGTTGGTGAACAGAAGCATCACGCGCTCGCCCGCGTATTTCGGGTTGTTATAAACGCGGATCATTTTGGCGACATCCACAACGTGCGCGGTGACGCCCGGCGGTGCAACCTGGGTAAGAAGGGTTTTACGGACGGTGTCGGCGGCCACTTCGTCGCTGACCACGATAATACGCTGTACGTTGGTCTCTTTGGTCCAGCGCGTCGCCACCTGCCCGTGGATCAGACGGTCATCGATACGCGCGAGGCCGATAACCATATAATCGTTCGGGCCCATTGGCTTCGCCGGGGCTGCCGCTTTCGGTGCCGCGGGAGCAGGGGCGGGTTTTTCAACCGGCTGTGCCTTCAGGGCCTTCACGCCCTCGCGGCCGGTTTCCACCGCCAGCGCCACCAGTTCATCGAAGCCCGGGTTGTCGTCGCGCGCCATAAAGGTTTCCACCAGCATCGGGATATTCACCCCGGCGACGACTTCATAATGCTCTTTATCGACGACAATGCGGCTGGCAGCGTTGAACGGGCTGCCGCCCCATGTATCCACGAGAAACAGCACGCCTTTGCTGGTATCCAGTTTCTCCAGCTGAGCAGTGTACTTTTCAATCAGCGTCTCGGCGTTTTCACCGGGAACGAAATCGATCCAGCCGACGTTTTCCTGCTCGCCCAACAGCATCTCTGCCGTTTTGAGTAACTGCTCCGCAGCCCAACCATGTGTGCCTATGACAATAGCAATGGTCACTTGCTACCTCCTTTTATTATCATTGATACGTCTGCCAGGCAGGCGTATTGAGAATCGTATTGGCGAACCGAATCGATTCAGATAAGGGTTAGAGTTCTAAAAACTAAGACTTCCGCGAATTATTTTAGATAGTGAAAAAATAATTTATGTGATGAAGATCCGTAATTTAGCTACGCCTTACAGATTTTTCTGTAAGGTAAACCGCGTGTGTTACAGAAGATTGCAAAGGAACGTAAATCTTTGCTAAAAACCACTTGTCTCTGATATGTTTAGCCTCCGTTTAATAATTCAGGAGTATAGGGCTACAGCCCACTATATGGACCGTCACCGACGTCAGTCATCTATCAGGCCATCCCGCGCCTTCTTCAACGGCGATCTTCGCCACGCACCATCGCTCATTCCCTGTGATCTGCCCAACCGTACCGGGGCACCGCTTTGTCATTCCTTTAGCAGGAGCGTCTCATGGAATTCTTAATGGACCCGTCAATCTGGGTCGGCTTGCTTACGCTGGTCGTGCTGGAGATCGTTCTCGGTATCGACAACCTGGTATTTATCGCCATCCTCGCGGACAAGCTGCCGCCGAAACAGCGTGATAAAGCGCGTCTGATCGGCCTCTCGCTGGCGCTGATCATGCGACTGGGCTTACTGTCCGTGATCTCGTGGATGGTCACCCTGACGAAGCCCCTGTTCACCGTTATGGATTTCACCTTCTCCGGACGCGATTTGATCATGCTGGTGGGGGGGCTTTTCCTGCTGTTCAAAGCCACAACAGAGCTACATGAACGGCTGGAGAACCGGCAGCACGACGGTGGGCACGGGAAAGGCTACGCCAGCTTCTGGGTGGTCGTGCTTCAGATTGTGGTGCTTGATGCGGTCTTCTCGCTGGATGCGGTGATTACTGCGGTGGGCATGGTGAACCATCTGCCGGTGATGATGGCGGCCGTTGTGATTGCGATGGCGGTAATGCTGCTGGCCTCGAAGCCGCTGACGCGCTTCGTCAACCAGCATCCGACGGTAGTGGTGCTGTGTCTGAGCTTCCTGCTGATGATTGGTCTGAGCCTGGTGGCGGAAGGCTTTGGCTTCCATATTCCGAAAGGCTACCTGTACGCCGCGATTGGCTTCTCGATCCTGATCGAGCTGTTTAACCAGATTGCACGCCGTAACTTTATTAAGCAGCAGTCGAATCAGCCGCTGCGCGCCCGTACCGCAGATGCGATCCTGCGTCTGATGGGCGGTCGCCGTCAGGTGAACGTGCAGTCTGATTCCGAAAACCGTAATCCGGTGCCGGTTCCGGAAGGGGCGTTCGTGGAAGAAGAACGTTACATGATTAACGGCGTGCTCTCCCTGGCCTCCCGCTCCCTGCGCGGCATCATGACGCCGCGCGGTGAAATCAGCTGGGTCGATGCCAACCTGAGCGTCGATGAAATTCGTCAGCAGCTGCTCTCCTCACCGCACAGCCTGTTCCCGGTTTGCCGGGGCGAGCTGGATGAAATCATCGGTGTGGTGCGCGCGAAGGAGATGCTGGTGGCGCTGGAAGAGGGCATCAACGTCGAAGCTGTCGCCGCCGCGTCGCCCGCTATTGTGGTGCCGGAGACGCTGGATCCGATTAACCTGCTGGGCGTGCTGCGCCGCGCGCGCGGAAGCTTTGTTATCGTCACCAACGAATTTGGTGTGGTACAGGGTCTGGTGACGCCGCTGGACGTGCTGGAAGCCATCGCCGGGGAATTCCCTGATGCGGATGAAACGCCGGAAATCGTTGCCGACGGCGACGGCTGGCTGGTAAAAGGGACCACCGACCTGCACGCGCTGTCGCACACGCTGGGCGTGGAAAACGTGGTGAATGACGACGAAGACATCGCTACCGTGGCGGGGCTGGTGATTGCGGTTAACGGACAGATCCCGCGCGTCGGTGACGTGCTTGAACTGCCGCCGCTGCAAATTACCATCGTTGAGGCCAACGACTATCGCGTGGATATGGTGCGTATTGTTAAAGAGCAGTCAGCCCACGACGAAGAAGAGTAACGCCATCTAGCGTAACGGCATTAAGGGCACGATGTGTCCGTTGTGATGCGCTGGCGGAGGGGAACTCTCCGCCAGCCATTTCGGAAACTCCCGCAGCGGCATAGGCCGCGCATACAAAAATCCCTGCAGAATATGCACGCCGTGACGGCGCAAATAGCGCGACTGCTCCCCGGTTTCAACCCCTTCCGCAACCAGTTCAATGTTCAGCCGCTGGCCCAGGGCAATAATAATATCCGTTACCGTTGAGTTTACGGCGTCGGTGCCGATCGCGGCGGTGAAGGACTTATCGATTTTCAGCACGTCCGGATGAAGCTTTTCGAGCCAGGAAAGGGAACTGTTGCCGGTACCAAAATCATCAATCGCAAGCTTCACCCCTTTACGGTGCAGCTCGCGCACGATGCGGTAATCCACGTCGAGCAGCGCATCGCGTTCGGTTAACTCAATAATCAGCTGTTGAACCGGGCTGGCGTTAAACCAGATCCGGTTGAGATCCCGGATCAGCGCGGCGCGGCGAAAATGGCTGGCTGCCACGTTGATGCCAATATGAAAATCCCGTGAGGCGGGAAAATAGCCAATCTGACGCACCGTTTCGCTGATGACGTAGCGGGTAAGCGGCACAATCAGATTATGTTCTTCAGCCAGGGGTATAAACACGTCGGGAGAGATCGACCCCTGGCGCGGGTTATTCCAGCGCAGGAGGATCTCAACGCCGACGCACTCCCCGGTGCGGGCATTGACCAGCGGCTGGCAAAAGAGGTCAAACTCCCGGGCGGCGATCCCCATGTTGATTTCCCAGGTAAAGCTCATGCGCCGCGCCGTGGCGAGCCACGCGATATAGCCCATCAGCAAGCTGAGCATCAGCGCCAGCGGCAGCTGGGTTGGCAGATTTTTTAACGCCATCTCGCCGGGGCCTGGCCCGCTCACGGTAACGCTGAACGGATAACGCTGCGAGGGCTGTTCCAGCCGGGGCGCGTTTTCATCCAGGGCCAGGGTATCCGAAACCTGCTGCCCGTAGCGGAGAAAATTATCGCCTACCTTGAGGACAACGTCGGTAATAAGCGGCCGCTGCGGCTCGAGGATCATTTTGGTAATAAGATCGATATTCACCACCTCCATTACCCCGTCCGTGCCCTGGCCCGCCACGGGGGACCACTGGATAAGCACCGGGCTGCCTTTTAAAAGCCACCGGTCGGTCAGTAACAGCAGCTTCGGTTCACTGGACGGCAGTATCGGCTGAAATTCGCTGACGGGAACGTTACGAATGCCAAACACGCTTGAGCAATACAGCGTTCCGTCTTTTATGAGGGCGATCGAGCGTACGGTTTGCAGAATCGCAGCCTGCTTTCGCAGGACCAGATTCACCTCAGAACAGGGTTCGCCAACCAGCGAAAGGAGCGTTTCACGGTGGGTTTCCAGGGACATAAGCACCTTGTCCAGCGCGCGCACGGTGCTGTGGGTAAAGTCGAGGATCCGATCCTGATTTATGTTGCGCTGCGAAATAAAGCGTACGCCCAGGGTCAGGACGAGCGTAACGAGCGCAACCGTGACGCAGACGATAGCGCGCTTTCGGCGATAGTCTTTAATGATCGTTTGTGCATTTTGCATGAACGGTCGCCTGATAAGCACCAGTCAAAAAAGCCGGACGCAACAGAGACAGTGTAGTGGGGAATACGGGAAGCGACGAGACGAGAAGGGAAAATTCGCCCATCCGTTGCAGACGGGCGAGGGGAAGTATTAGTCGCACTGCACCTTAATGGCCAGGCCGCCGCGAGAGGTCTCGCGGTACTTCGCGTTCATGTCCTTGCCGGTTTCGTACATGGTTTCGATAACCTTATCCAGAGACACGCGCGGCTCGCTGGTACGGCGCATCGCCATGCGCGAGGCGTTGATGGCCTTGACGGAGGCGATGGCGTTACGCTCAATGCACGGCACCTGTACCTGACCGGCAACCGGATCGCAGGTCAGACCGAGGTTATGCTCCATACCGATTTCGGCCGCCACGCAAACCTGCTCTGGGCTTGCACCCAGCAGCTCCGCCAGACCGGCTGCCGCCATGGAGCAGGCAACGCCCACCTCACCCTGACAGCCTACCTCAGCGCCGGAGATAGACGCGTTCATCTTGTACAGCGCGCCGATGGCGCCTGCCGCGAGGAAATAACGGATATAAATGTCCGGCGTCACGGGCTCAATAAAGTGATCGTAGTAGGCCAGCACGGCCGGAACGATACCGCACGCGCCGTTGGTTGGCGCCGTCACGACGCGACCACCCGCGGCGTTCTCTTCGTTAACCGCCAGCGCGAACATGTTTACCCAGTCAACCACGTTCATCGGGTCGTTGGAGAACTTGTCCGTGGTCACCAGCATACGGCGCAGCGCAGAGGCACGACGCGGTACGCGCAGCGGCCCGGGCAGAACGCCTTCGGTGTTCATCCCGCGGTCAATACAGGCGCGCATGGTTTGCCACACGTTGGCAAAATAGTCTTCGATCTCTTTTTTGCTGTGCAGCGCCAGCTCGTTCTGCATCACCATACCGGACAGGGACAGGCCGGTCTCTTTGCAGTAGCCCAGCATCTCGGTAGCGGATTTGAACGGATAGGGCACGTTGACGTCGCCCGCGCTCTCTTTACCAAAATGCTCTTCATCAACGATGAAGCCGCCGCCGATGGAGTAATAGGTTTTGCTGTAGATCTCTTTTTCGCCGCTCCAGGCATGAATGGTCATGCCGTTTTCATGCAGCGGCAGGTTGTCGCTGCGAAAACGCATCCCGTCATCCTGCGGGAAATCCACTTCGTGCTGGCCGTTAGCCAGCAGCAGGCGACCGCGCGTTTCCACGTCGCGGATGAATGCCGGAATGGCATCAATATCAACAGTGTCCGGCATGTTGCCCGCCAGACCCATAATAATGGCGATATCGGTGTGGTGGCCTTTACCCGTTAATGACAGTGAACCGTAAACGTCTACGGCGACACGGGTAACGCTTTCCAGTAATCCTTTTTCGACCAGATCATCGACGAACTGTTTACCGGCCTTCATCGGCCCTACAGTGTGGGAAGAGGACGGGCCAATCCCCACTTTGAACATGTCGAATATACTAATCACTTTCACACTCCTGACAGGGTTACTGGGGTTCCAGTAACGATGTTATAACTGCGCATAGTGTAAGAGGGAACATCAACCTCGGCTTAACTATTCACATGAATTAAACTAATGGTTAACGATGGTTTTGCTAATAGCGCGACGCCGATCGCAAACCTGCCAGAAAAGGGTGGAATGTAAAGTATAGTCAAGGCTTCAGGCCGATTTGCAGGGCCAGTTCACGAATAATGCCTGCCGTCATGCCCCAGACAAAATAATGCTGGTACCACGACAGCCAGACCCGATGATCGTGTCCGCGACGGTGAATATCCAGCGGGTGATAGCGGCTCAATCGAAGGGCCTCTTCCAGCGGCATTTCGAACACCGCAGACACTTCATCGACGCTGGCGTGATACTGAAGATTGGGGGGGATAATGCCGACGACCGGGGTGACCTGAAAACCGGTTACGCTGTCGACCGGCGGCAGCACCCCGATGACCTCGACGGCTTCAGGCGGGATGGCCACTTCTTCGTGTGCCTCACGCAGTGCGGCAGCAATCAGCGAAGCGTCGGTGCTGTCCACCGCGCCGCCGGGAAACGCAACCTGGCCGGCGTGTTTTCGCATATGGGGGGAGCGCTGCGTCAGCAGCAGGCCCGGCTGCTCCCGACGCACCACGGGGATCAGCACCGCCGCCTGACGTTGATTCAGCGTGGCGCGGTTAATCTGGGGCCGCAAAAGCTGAAAGCGCGATAAAAAATCATCCAGCGTCAGGTTCTCTTTCTCCACCGTTAGTTCTCCAGCTGCTTCAGAATACGATTCACTTTATCAAAGGTTTCCTGATATTCCGCCTCAACCTGACTGTCGGCCACAATGCCGCCGCCCGCGGAGCAGTACAGGGTGCCGTTGCTGGCCGTCAGGGTGCGAATGGTGATGCTGGTATCCATGGTCCCGCACAGGCTGATATAGCCGATGCTCCCGCACCAGGCGTTGCGGCGATGTGGCTCCAGCTCATCGATAATCTCCATCGCGCGGACCTTTGGCGCACCGGTGATGGAGCCGCCAGGAAACGCCGCGCGAAGCAGATCGCAGGCCGAGCGCGACGCGGGCAGACGCGCGGTAACGGTGCTGACCAGATGGTGCACCGCCGGGAAAGGCTCCACGACGAACAGCTCCGGCACGCGCACGCTGCCCGGCTCGGCGACGCGGCCGATATCATTGCGCATCAGGTCGACAATCATCAGGTTTTCAGCCCGGTCTTTCGGCGAGGCCGCCAGCTTTTCCGCCTGCTGGCGGTCGGCATCCGGATCGGCAAGGCGCGGCAGGGTGCCCTTAATCGGGCGGGTCTGAATTATACCTTCCGCCAGATGAATAAAGCGCTCGGGCGACAGGCTGAGGATCGTGCCGCGTTCAAGGCGTAAAAACGCGCTGAACGGGGCCTTATTGCTGGCATTAAGGCGGGTGAACGCCTGCCACTCGTCCCCGCGGTACGCGGCCTGGAAACGCTGGGCAAGGTTAACCTGATAGCAGTCACCGCTTTGCAGATAGGCCTGTACGCGGGAGAATTTTTCCGCGTAGTCCGCGGCGGTCATGTTCGAGCGCCAGCCGGAGGCAAGCCTGAAGGGTTCCACCGGAGCGGGACGTTGCGCCTCAAGCCAGGCCAGACGGCCCTGCACGTCACCATGGCATACCAGGGAAACCGTCTGTTTACGATGATCCACGATCAGCGCCCAGTCATACAGCCCCACCGCCATATCGGGCAGGGAAATATCCGCCAGCGCCCGTCCGGGCAGCGTTTCAAAGCGGCGGCCCAGATCGTAGCCAAACAGGCCCAGGGCGCCACCCTGGAACGGGAGATCCGGGCTTGGGGCGGCTGATAATCCCAGCGCGCCGATCTCCTCCTGAAGCCGCATCAGCGGATCGTCCGTCGGTAAAAGGCTTTCGGTGGTCAGCGTCCTGACCGGGTCGGCCACCAGAATATCGAATCGGCTGTAGGGGTGATCCGCATGGCCCGAGTGCAGCAGCATGGCGAAGGGAAGATGGCTCAGACGAGAAAACCAGAACTCGGCGGCGTCTTCACGCCAGGGCAAGGCAATAACAGTGGGGAAGCGCATGTTCATGTATGGCATACTACCGGGCAGCGTGAAATAATTAGCGCGAATAATTTAGCAGGAGTTGACGATGTTTGCAGGTTTACCTTCTCTCAGCCATGACCAGCAGCAGAAAGCTGTTGAGCGTATCCAGGAGCTGATGTCCCAGGGGATGAGCAGCGGACAGGCGATTTCCCAGGTCGCGGAAGAACTTCGCGCCAACCATACCGGCGAGCGGATCGTGGCGCGTTTTGAGGATGAAGATGAAGAGTAACGGGCTTACATCGCCGCGATAATCTTGATCTCTACCTTATATTCCGGTTTCATCAGTGCGGCCTGTACGGTACAGCGTACAGGCGCATGACCTGCCACCACCCACGCATCCCAGGCTTTGTTCATTGCCGCGAAATCGTCCTTATTTGCCAGGAAAATCGTCGCATCCAGAATGCGGGATTTGTCACTGCCCTGTTTTTCCAGCACGGCGTCGATCTGCGCCAGGGTGTTCGCGGTCTGCTCGAAGGCGTCGGCGTCCAGGTTAGCGGGCACGCCGGTGTAGTAGAGCGTCTGGTTGTGGATCACCACATCAGACCAGCGGGCTTCGGCATCAATGCGCACAATAGTCATAAACGTATCCTCGTTATTTTTCGTCGTCAGCCGGCAAGACTGCCATATTGTTCCGCCGTCGTCACTATTTGGGGTGGCACAGGAGAGGATGGGCTGACATAATCCCTGTGCAAAAATACAGTGAGAGAACACCGTGGCAGACGATTTTTCCCCAGAAGGTCAGTTAGCACAGGCTATTCCCGGCTTTAAGCCGCGTGAACCCCAGCGTCAGATGGCGCATGCCGTCGCGCACGCCATCGACAAGGCGCAGCCGCTGGTGGTGGAGGCCGGAACCGGCACGGGGAAAACCTACGCTTACCTCGCGCCTGCGCTGCGGGCGAAAAAGAAGGTGATCATCTCTACGGGATCAAAAGCCCTACAGGACCAGCTCTACAGCCGTGACCTGCCGACGGTGGCGAAAGCGCTGAAATACAAAGGCCGTCTGGCGCTGCTGAAAGGGCGTTCTAACTACCTCTGCCTGGAGCGGCTCGAACAGCAGGCGCTGGCGGGAGGCGATTTGCCGGTGCAAACCCTGAGCGATGTGATTGTCCTGCGCGCCTGGGCCAACCAGACGGAGGAGGGGGATATCAGCACCTGCGCGAGCGTGCCGGAAGACTCCCCCGCCTGGCCGCTGGTGACCAGCACCAACGATAACTGCCTCGGCAGCGACTGTCCGCTGTATAAAGACTGCTTTGTGGTAAAAGCGCGCAAAACCGCCATGGATGCGGATGTGGTGGTGGTCAACCACCACCTGTTCCTCGCGGATATGGTAGTGAAAGACAGCGGCTTTGGGGAACTCATTCCCGAAGCGGAGGTGATGATCTTCGATGAAGCCCACCAGCTGCCGGACATCGCCAGCCAGTATTTCGGCCAGTCGCTCTCAAGCCGCCAGCTTCAGGACCTGGCGAAAGATTTCACCATTGCCTATCGCACCGAATTAAAAGACACCCAGCAGCTGCAAAAGTGCGCCGATCGCCTGGCGCAGTGCGCGCAGGACTTCCGTTTACAGCTCGGCGAGCCGGGCTATCGCGGCAACCTGCGCGAACTGCTCGCAGACAAAAACATTCAGCGCGCGCTGCTGCTGCTCGATGACGCTCTTGAGCTCTGCTACGACGTGGCGAAGCTGTCTCTTGGACGCTCCGCCCTGCTGGACGCCGCCTTTGAGCGCGCCACGCTCTATCGCGGGCGGCTGAAGCGGCTGAAGGAGATTAACCAGCCGGGGTACAGCTACTGGTATGAATGCACCTCGCGCCACTTCACCCTGGCGCTGACGCCGCTGACCGTTGCCGATAAGTTCAAAGAGGTGATGGCGCAAAAGCCCGGCACCTGGGTCTTTACTTCCGCCACGCTGTCCGTCAATGACGATCTGCACCACTTTACCGAGCGCCTCGGCATCGAGCAGGCAGAATCCCTGCTTCTGCCGAGCCCTTTTGACTATGAAAAACAGGCGCTGCTGTGCGTGCCGCGCAATCTGCCGCTGCCGAATCAGCCGGGGGCGGCGCGTCATCTGGCAGCAATGCTCAAGCCGATGATTGAGGCCAACAACGGCCGCTGCTTTATGCTCTGTACCTCTCACGCCATGATGCGCGATCTGGCCGAGCAGTTCCGCGCCACCATGACCCTGCCGGTGCTATTGCAGGGTGAAACCAGCAAAGGCCAGCTGCTCCAGCAGTTCGTCAGCGCCGGTAACGCCCTGCTGGTGGCGACCAGCAGCTTCTGGGAAGGGGTGGACGTGCGCGGCGATACGCTCTCGCTGGTGATTATCGATAAACTGCCGTTCACCTCGCCGGACGACCCGCTGCTGAAAGCGCGCATGGAGGATTGCCGCCTGCGCGGGGGCGATCCGTTCGACGACGTTCAGCTGCCGGACGCGGTAATTACCCTTAAACAGGGGGTAGGGCGCCTGATCCGCGACGTTACCGATCGTGGCGTGCTGGTTATCTGCGACAACCGCCTGGTGATGCGCCCCTACGGTGCCACCTTCCTTGCCAGCCTGCCGCCCGCGCCGCGCACGCGGGATATTAAACGCGCGGTTCGCTTCCTGGCGAACCCAACGGCGGAGTAATTCTCGCCGGAGTGTGTTAAGATGCGCGCCATTTTGTGACTGACCATTGCGAGAGCGCGACGACTGATGCGAATTCTGGCTATTGATACCGCGACAGAGGCCTGTTCCGTTGCCCTGTGGAACGACGGTACGATCTTTGCTCATTTCGAAGAGTGCCCACGGGAACACACCCAGCGTATTCTGCCCCTGGTGAAAACCATTTTAACCGAGGGCAACGCCGCCCTGACCGATCTCGACGCGCTGGCCTATGGCCGTGGGCCGGGCAGCTTCACGGGCGTACGTATCGGGATTGGCATTGCGCAGGGGCTGGCGCTGGGCGCCGAGCTGCCGATGATCGGCGTCTCTACGCTTGCAACGATGGCTCAGGGCGCCTGGCGCATGACCGGGGCCACCCGCGTGCTGGCCGCGATTGATGCCCGCATGGGTGAAGTGTACTGGGCGGAATATACCCGCGATGAAAACGGCGTCTGGCACGGCGAAGAGACGGAAGCGGTGCTTAAGCCTGAAGCCGTTACGGAACGCCTGAAGCAGCTCACCGGCGAGTGGGCAACGGTCGGAACCGGCTGGCCAGCATGGCCTGAGATGGCGAAGGATACCGGCATCACGCTGGTGGACGGCAACATGCTCCTGCCTGCCGCTGAAGATATGCTCCCGATCGCCGGTCAGCTGCTTGCCGCAGGTAAAACCGTGGCGGTTGAACACGCTGAACCGGTTTATTTACGAAACACCGTCGCGTGGAAGAAACTTCCGGGCCGCGAGTGAATCTCAGTAACAGGAACTGAGAAAAAGGAGTCGCATCATGGCGGTTCAGACTAAAGTTGTACGCTTTTTTATGGCAGGCGCGTTTGCCATAGCGCTGAGCGGGTGCGTTACCGTTCCTGATGCGATTAAGGGCACCAGCCCGACGCCACAGCAGGATCTGGTACGCGTGATGAACGCCCCGGAGCTGTACGTTGGCCAGGAAGCGCGGTTTGGCGGCAAGGTGGTTGACGTCGTTAACCAGCAGGGGAAAACCCGCCTGGAAATTGCCACCGTCCCGCTGGACGGCGGCGCGCGGCCTGTTCTGGGTGAAGCCTCGCGCGGGCGGATCTACGCGGACGTTAGCGGCTTCCTCGACCCGGTTGATTTCCGTGGACAGCTGGTGACCGTTGTCGGCCCGATCACCGGTTCGGTGGCGGGTAAAATCGGCAATACGCCGTACAAATTTATGACCATGCAGGTTAACGGCTACAAGCGCTGGCGTATTGCCCAGCAGGTCGTCATGCCGCCGCAGCCGATCGACCCCTGGATGTGGGGCCCTCATCCGTACCGTTACGGCTACGGTGGCTGGGGCTGGTACACCCCAGGCCCTGCACAGGTACAAACCATCGTAACCGAGTAAGTTACTGTTATTGATAGAAAAGAGACAGCGGCTTAGCCGCTGTCTCTGTTTTTTTACGGATAAAACGAAAAAAAAGAGTGACGCGCTTCGCAACCTGCAATCTGAACAATTAATAAACTGGTACGCTGAGTTAATATAATGTTAACAAACTGTTTATTATCGGGGCTGTGATGACGACGAACACTCATTTCAGAGGTGATGCATTGAAAAAGGTTTGGCTTAACCGTTATCCCGCGGATGTCCCTGCGGAGATCAATCCTGACCGTTATCAATCCCTGATTGAATTATTTGAACACTCGGTACGGCGTTATGCTGACCAGCCCGCATTTGTGAACATGGGCGAAGTGATGACCTTCCGAAAGCTGGAAGAGCGCAGCCGGGCGTTTGCGGCCTATTTACAGGAAGGGTTGGGGTTGCAGAAAGGGGATCGCGTCGCGCTGATGATGCCGAACCTGCTGCAGTATCCGGTGGCGCTGTTCGGGATCCTCAGGGCCGGGATGATCGTTGTGAACGTCAACCCGCTTTACACCCCGCGCGAGCTGGAGCATCAGCTGAATGACAGCGGTGCGGCGGCGATTGTGATCGTCTCCAACTTTGCCCACACGCTGGAAAAGGTGGTTGAAAGAACCCAGGTCAAACACGTTATCCTGACGCGCATGGGCGACCAGCTCTCTACCGCGAAAGGTACGCTGGTCAACTTTGTCGTCAAATACGTTAAGCGCCTGGTACCAAAATACCATCTGCCGGACGCCATCTCTTTCCGCCGCGCGCTGCATGCGGGCTACCGGATGCAGTACGTGAAGCCGGAAATCGTGGCGGAAGATCTGGCGTTTCTGCAATACACCGGTGGCACAACCGGCGTGGCTAAAGGGGCGATGCTGACCCATCGCAACATGCTGGCGAACCTTGAGCAGGTTAACGCCACCTACGGCCCGCTGCTGCACCCGGGCAAAGAGCTTGTGATCACCGCGCTTCCGCTGTATCACATTTTCGCCCTGACCATGAACTGCCTGCTGTTTATCGAGCTGGGCGGCCAGAACGTGCTGATCACAAACCCGCGCGACATCCCCGGCCTGGTTAAGGAGCTGGCGAAATACCCGTTCACCGCCATGACCGGCGTGAACACCCTGTTTAACGCGCTGCTTAACAACAAAGAGTTCCAGCAGCTCGATTTTTCCACGCTGCACCTTTCGGCGGGCGGCGGTATGCCCGTCCAGCAGGCGGTTGCCGAGCGCTGGGTGAAGCTCACCGGGCAGTATCTGCTGGAAGGCTACGGCCTGACGGAGTGCGCGCCGCTGGTCAGCGTGAACCCGCACGATATTGACTACCACAGCGGCAGCATCGGCCTGCCGGTGCCGTCGACGGAAGCAAAGCTGGTGGACGATGAGGGCAATGAAGTGCCTCATGGCGAGCCCGGCGAGCTGTGCGTAAGAGGGCCGCAGGTGATGCTGGGCTACTGGCAGCGCCCGGATGCCACGGACGACATCATCAAAGACGGCTGGCTCTACACCGGCGACATTGCGGTGATGGATGACGAAGGTTTCCTGCGCATCGTCGATCGCAAAAAAGACATGATCCTCGTTTCCGGCTTCAACGTCTATCCGAACGAAATTGAAGATGTGGTCATGCAGCACAGCGGCGTGCTGGAAGTGGCGGCAGTGGGCGTCCCGTCCGGCAGCAGCGGCGAAGCGGTGAAGATATTTGTGGTCAGGAAACAGGGTTCGCTGACGGAAGAGGAGCTGATAACCTTCTGTCGCCGTCACCTGACGGGATATAAAGTGCCGAAGCTGGTGGAATTCCGCGACGAGCTGCCGAAATCCAACGTCGGGAAGATATTACGACGAGAATTACGTGACGAAGCCCGCGCCAACGTGGACAATAAGGCCTGAGCTTCACGTTAATCGCCCAGACGCCGGTTAAGCCGGCGTTTTTTATGGGCGCAAACAAAAGAGAGTCCGATTTGAATTACCAGATGATCACTACCAACGACGAGCTGGCTTCGCTGTGCGAGGTGACGCGTGATTTCCCCGCTATCGCCCTGGATACGGAATTTGTCCGCACCCGAACATACTACCCCCAGCTGGGTCTGATTCAGATGTATGACGGCAAACACGTGTCGTTGATTGACCCCCTTGGCATCACCGACTGGGCGCCAATGCGCGAGCTGTTGCTTGATACCGCCGTAACGAAATATCTGCACGCGGGCAGTGAAGATCTGGAAGTATTCCTCAACACCTTTGGCATCATGCCGCAGCCGCTGATTGACACCCAGATCCTCGCGGCGTTCAGCGGTCGTCCGCTCTCCTGGGGCTTTGCGGCGATGGTGGAAGAGTACACCGGCCTGACGCTCGATAAGAGCGAGTCCCGCACCGACTGGCTGGCGCGTCCGCTGACGGCGCGCCAGCTTGAATATGCCGCGGCAGACGTGTTCTACCTGCTGCCGATCGCCGGCCAGCTAATGAAGGAGGCGGAAGCCTCCGGCTGGCTGGACGCCGCGCTGGACGAGTGCCGCATGACCCAACAGCGTCGTCAGGAAGTCGTTGACCCGAAAGAGGCCTGGCGTGATATCACCAACGCCTGGCAGCTGCGCACGCGCCAGCTGGCCTGCCTGCAGCTGCTGGCCGACTGGCGCCTGCGTAAAGCGCGCGAGCGTGACCTGGCGGTTAATTTCGTGGTGCGCGAAGAGCATCTGTGGGCCGTAGCGCGCTACATGCCGGGCAGTCTTGGCGAGCTGGACAGCATCGGCCTTTCCGGGAGCGAGATCCGCTTCCACGGCAAAACCCTGCTCGCGCTGGTTGAGAAAGCCCGGCAGCTGCCGGAAGAGGCGCTGCCGGAGCCGCTGCTAAACCTGATGGATATGCCGGGCTACCGCAAGGCGTTTAAGGATATCAAAGCGCTGGTGCAGGCGGTGGCGAGCGAAAGCAGGCTGAGCGCGGAGCTGCTGGCTTCACGTCGGCAGATTAACCAGCTGCTGAACTGGCACTGGAAGTTAAAGCCGCAGAACGGCCTGCCGGAGCTTGTCGCGGGATGGCGGGGTGAACTGATGGCCGAACGCCTGAATACCCTGCTGGAAGGTTATCCGCGCTAACAAATATGCCGGGCATATACCCGGCATATTTCCCCGGTGGCGCTGCGCCTGCCGGGGTTACGAACTACCAACGATTTAACGTGACTCTTCCGCTTCCGGAAGCGTCACGTTCAGCTCCAGAATTGAAATATCCCCGTCTTTTTGCTCCAGCTGAACGGTGACCATTTCCGGGTCAATCTGCACGTATTTGCAGATCACTTCCAGAATGTCTTTACGCAGCTGCGGCAGGTAGTGCGGCTCGGCGTCGCTACGACGGCGCTCCGCAACGATGATTTGCAGACGTTCTTTTGCGATGTTGGCGGTGCTTTTTTTCCGCGAGAGAAAAAAGTCCAGTAATGCCATAACTTATCCTCCGAACAGGCGTTTGAGGAAACCTTTCTTCTCTTCTTCAATGAAGCGGAAAGGACGTTCTTCTCCCAGCAGACGGTCAACGGTATCCGCATACGCTTTACCCGCGTCTGCCTGTGTATCCAGAATCACCGGCTCGCCCTGGTTTGATGCGCGCAGCACGGACTGATCTTCCGGGATGACGCCAACCAGCTTGATGCGCAGGATCTCCAGCACGTCTTCCATGCTCAGCATGTCACCTTTATTCACGCGGCCCGGGTTGTAGCGGGTCAGCAGAAGGTGCTCTTTGATCGGCTCCTGGCCATTTTCCGCGCGGCGGGATTTCGAGGCCAGAATGCCGAGAATACGGTCGGAGTCACGTACCGACGAGACTTCCGGGTTGGTGGTGATGATGGCTTCATCCGCGAAGTAAAGCGCCATCAGCGCGCCGGTTTCGATACCGGCAGGGGAGTCGCAGACCACGAAGTCGAACTCCATTTTTTTCAGATCGTCGAGCACCTTCTCCACGCCTTCGCGGGTCAGGGCATCTTTATCGCGGGTCTGGGACGCCGGGAGAATGTAGAGGTTCTCGGTGCGCTTGTCTTTAATTAACGCCTGGTTAAGGGTGGCATCGCCCTGAATGACGTTCACGAAGTCATACACCACGCGACGCTCGCAGCCCATAATCAGGTCCAGGTTACGCAGACCGATATCGAAGTCGATTACGACGGTTTTCTTTCCCTTCTGGGCCAAACCAGTAGCGATGGCCGCGCTGGAGGTGGTCTTGCCAACGCCTCCTTTACCCGAAGTCACAACAATAATGCGTGCCATAGAAATTCCTTGTTAAAAGGGATCAATTTAACGGTTGAACGGTCAAAGCGTTGTCTGCCAGCTGCAGACGGGCCGCTTTGCCATAAAATTCGGCTGGGATTTTATCGCTCAGCCAATATTCACCTGCGATAGACACCAGTTCTGCCGTCAGGTGAGTACAAAATATTTGTGCTTCTCGATCGCCGCTGGCACCCGCAAGCGCACGTCCACGCATCATACCGTAAACGTGAATATTGCCATCTGCAATCAGTTCAGCGCCCGCGCTGACGTGGCTTGTAACGATCAGATCACAGTTTGGCGCATAAATGCGCTGACCGGAACGAACCGGCAGATCAATCAATCGCGTTTTTGTGACAGCGGTTACGTTTTGCGCCGGAGGCGGGGGAACGGGAACGATTGCAGGCGCTGCGCGGGGGGCTTTTTCTTTGCCTTCGCTCAGCAGCGGCAAACCTGCCCGGTCAATTTCGGCTTTCAGCTCAGCGTCTTTGCAGCCGCTGATGCCCACGATGCGCAACCCCGTAGAGGCGACGGCCTGCTGGAGTCGCTTCCAGTTCACCGGACCCTCAAGGTCGCTTACATTAATGACGACGGGCGCATGCTTAAGAAAAGCGGGAGCCTGCGCGATTTTGTCTTCTAACGCCTGACGAATAACCTCGGGTTTTGCATCATGCAAATGAACCACTGATAAGGTGAAGCTACTGCCTTTAAGCTCGATGGGCGTATTTGACATCCTGGCCTTACTCAATTTGCTATTAACCGCAACACATCGCCGCGATATTCCGAAGAGTATCAGGCATGTTATAGTCAGGAGTATATTGAGGCAAGCAACCACCCGTTAATTCAGAGTAAAAACATGTTTTGTGTGATCTACAGAAGTACCAGCCGCGACCAGACCTATCTTTATGTCGAAAAGAAAGACGATTTTTCCCGCGTGCCGGAAGAATTAATGAAAAGCTTTGGCCGACCGCAGCTGGCGATGCTGCTGCCGCTGGATGGCCGCAAGAAGCTGGTCAATGCCGATCTGGAAAAAGTGAAAAAGGCATTAGCGGATCAAGGCTATTATTTACAGCTTCCGCCACCGCCGGAGAATTTATTAAAACAGCATCTTGAGGCGAGCGGAAAGAAATAACTCCCGCTCTTTCCGGGATCAACTTCTCAACCGATTAGGGGTCGACCATGTATCAACATCATAACTGGCAAGGTGCATTACTGGATTATCCCGTCAGCAAAGTGGTCTGCGTGGGCAGCAACTATGCGAAACATATTCAGGAGATGGGCAGCGCCGTGCCGGAGGAGCCGGTTCTGTTTATCAAGCCAGAAACCGCGCTGTGCGATATTCGCCAGCCGCTGGTGCTCCCGCAGGGGCTTGGCTCGGTGCATCATGAAGTGGAGCTGGCGGTGCTGATAGGCGCGACGCTGCGCCAGGCCACCGAAGATCACGTGCAGAAAGCGATTGCGGGTTACGGTGTTGCGCTGGATCTGACCCTGCGCGACGTGCAGGGTAAAATGAAGAAGGCGGGGCAGCCGTGGGAAAAAGCCAAGGGTTTTGATAATTCCTGCCCCATCTCCGGTTTCGTTCCGGTAAGCGAATTTACCGACGATCCGCAGAACACGACGCTCAGCCTGACGGTAAACGGCGCGGTCCGCCAGCAGGGCACCACCGCTGACATGATCCACAAGATCGTCCCGTTGATTGCCTACATGAGCCGCTTCTTCACCCTGAAGCCCGGCGATGTGATCCTCACCGGCACCCCGGAAGGCGTGGGTCCCCTGCACAGCGGCGACGAACTGGACGTCAGCTTTAACGGCCTGTCGCTGAAAACCCGCGTGCTGTAAAAGCGCCTTGCCGCCCGAAAAGGGCGGCAAAACTTGCATCAACGTGCCAGACTCGTTATAAGGTGCGCTCTATTTTGACGTGTGGACATCCTGATGAACGATATTCCTTTCTGGCAAAGCAAAACTCTCGACGACATGACCGACGCGGAGTGGGAATCGTTGTGTGACGGCTGCGGGCAGTGCTGCCTGCATAAGCTGATGGATGAAGATTCGGACGAAATCTATTTCACCAACGTAGCCTGCAGGCAGCTAAACATCAAAACCTGCCAGTGCCGCAACTACGATCGCCGTTTCGAATACGAACCGGACTGCATCAAACTAACCCGTGAAAACCTGCCGACCTTCGAGTGGCTGCCGCACACCTGCGCCTATCGCCTGCTGGCGGAAGGAAAGGGGCTGCCGGCGTGGCACCCGCTGCTGACGGGATCCAAAGCGGCGATGCACGGCGAACGCATTTCCGTGCGCCACATTGCGGTGAAAGAGTCTGAGGTGCGGGACTGGGAAGACCACATTCTGAATCATCCCAACCGTTGATAATAAAAAAAACCGCCGAGGCGGTTTTTTATTGGGATGCGGCCTGATGCCCTCACCCCAACCCTCTTCCACGGGAGAGGGCGCAAAAACTAAAAACGGCAACTATCGTTGCCGTTTTGCTTTTACCTTCCGAACAAATCGCGTTTCTTCGGCCTGAACGGCTGGGCAATCAGCACCAGCAGCGCCACCACGAAGTAGGCCACAAAAATGCCTACCAGCCACTGCGGCATCTCCAGCGTCAGAAATTCCCACTGGCGAACGGAGCAGTCTCCGGATGCGACAAACACCTGCGGCAGCCATTTATCCAGCGGCAGCCAGCTCGGGAAGCGGGCAGCAAAATCGCAGGTCATAAACGGTGAAGGGTGAAGCTGCATCTGGGTATGCTCCCAGGCAAGCGCAATCCCTTTCCAGGCGCTGTACAGCCAGATGGCAATCGCCCCATAGCGTAACGGCGTGTTGGGGGCAATCGCACCGACCAGACCCGCGCCCATAATGCCGAACAGCGCGCAGCGCTCATATATACACAGCACGCATGGTTTCAGCCCCATCACATGCTGAAACCACAGCGCGACCATTTCCAGCGCGAAGGCGGTCAGGGCCATCAACAACCAGGCTCCGCGACCGCGTGAGCACTGGTTCAAAAATCGCAACATAATCATTTCCCTGGAACATGCTTAGAAAGCGCAGTGTAAACGAATTTTAATGCGCCGCAAGTATACCCGCTTGTAACAGCCATTGCGTACAGGGAACGAGAGTAATTTTGATGCACAGCAAACCAACAAGGGTGAGCACCAGCGTATACGGCAGCGCCATCCAGACCATTCTTCCATAAGAAAGACGTATGAGTGGCGCCAGCGCCGAGGTCAGCAGGAACAGGAATGCCGCCTGGCCGTTCGGTGTCGCAACGGAGGGCAGGTTGGTCCCGGTGTTGATGGCTACCGCCAGCAGCTCAAACTGCCCGGTGCTGACGATCCCTTGCTCCATCGCCGCTTTGGCTTCGTTGATATACACCGTTCCGACGAAGACGTTATCGGATATCGAGGACAGCAGGCCGTTGAAGAGATAGAACAGCGTAAGCTGCGAGTCCGGCGAGGCCTGAAGCACAAACGCGATAATCGGCGCGAACAGATGCTGGTCGATAATCACCGCCACGACGGCGAAAAACACCGCCAGCAGGGCGGTAAACGGCAGCGCCTCGGTAAACGCTTTGCCGATGGCATGTTCATCCGTTACGCCGCCGAAGCTGGTCGCGAGAATAATCACCGACAAACCAATTAACCCGACTTCCGCAATGTGGAAGGCCAGCGCCGCGATAAGCCACACGCCGATGATGCCCTGCGCAATCAGGCGCAGCGTCTCCTGGCGCGTGCGCTGCTTGCGGCTCTGCTCGTCAAACTTGTGCAGCTCCGTGCGGACCGGCTCAGGCAGCCGAGCGCCATAGCCAAAGAGGTTGAATTTTTCGACCAGCACGCAGGTCGCTAAGCCGCAGATCAGCACCGGCACGCTGACCGGCGCCATGCGCAGGAAAAACTCGCCAAAATGCCACTCGGCCGCTTTAGCGATGATCAGGTTTTGCGGCTCCCCGACCATGGTCATCACGCCGCCGAGCGTCGTACCTACGCCCGCATGCATCATCAGGCTGCGCAGAAACGCGCGGAACTGTTCCAGCACCTCGCGGTTATGGGCCTCAACGTGGCTGTCGTCCTGTAGGCTTTCGCCGGGGCGAGACGAAGCCACCCGGTGGTAAATACCGTAGAAACCGACGGCGACGCTGATTACAACCGCCACCACCGTCAGGGCATCCAGGAAGGCCGAAAGGAAGGCCGCGGCGAGACAAAAGGCCAGCGAGAGCAGCGTTTTTGACGGAATGCTCAGCAACAGGCGCGTGAAGATAAACAGCAGCAGCTGCTTCATAAAGTAGATCCCGGCCACCATAAAGATCAGCAGCAGCAGGACCTCAAGGTTCGACGCAATCTCGTTTTTAACGTGCTCCGCGCTGGTCATGCCGATGGCCACGGCTTCCAGCGCCAGCAGGCCGCCGGGCAGCAGCGGATAGCACTTCAGCGCCATCGCCAGTGTAAAGATAAACTCGGCAACCAGCAGCCACCCGGCAACAAAGGGGTTCATTAAAAAGACTGCGGGATTGACGATCAGGAATACCAGTAGAGTGAGTTTGTACCAGTCAGGTGACTGGCCTAAAAAGTTGCGCCACAGCGCGCGGCCAAATGAAATTTCCACGACAGACGTCCTTTCCCCGTCAAGTAAGACAAGACATCAGTATACGCAAAATGGCGGCGGAGAGGGGGATAAAGCCCGTTTGTAAATTTCATAAAAATGAAACGTCGATCCCTCTTTTCTGCCTCTGCTGCGCTATCTGCCTCTGTCCGCCTCTGGTATGATGAGTGCAATTTGCTAAAAGCTGTGTAATGGAAATCTCACTATGGTCATTAAGGCGCAGAGCCCGGCGGGTTTCGCGGAAGAGTACATCATTGAAAGCATCTGGAATAATCGTTTCCCTGCGGGATCAATTCTACCTGCTGAACGCGAACTCTCTGAACTGATTGGCGTCACCCGTACCACGCTGCGAGAAGTGCTCCAGCGTCTGGCGCGCGATGGCTGGTTGACGATACAGCATGGCAAACCCACTAAAGTGAACAACTTCTGGGAAACGTCCGGGCTGAATATTCTGGAAACGCTGGCGCGTCTCGACCACGAAAGCGTACCGCAGCTAATTGATAATCTGCTTTCGGTGCGTACCAACATCGCCACCATTTTTATCCGCACCGCGTTTCGCCAGCATCCTGAAGATGCCCTGAAGGTGCTCGCCACCGCCAACGAGGTGGAAGACCACGCGGACGCTTTTGCGACCCTCGACTACAACGTGTTCCGCGGTCTGGCGTTTGCGTCCGGCAATCCGATTTATGGTCTGATCCTGAACGGCATGAAGGGGCTGTATACGCGCATTGGCCGTCACTACTTTGCCAACCCTGAAGCCCGCAGCCTGGCGCTCGGCTTCTACCATAAGCTGAGCAAGCTCTGCACCGAAGGGCTGCACGATCAGGTCTATGAAACGGTACGTCGCTACGGTCACGACTCCGGCGAAATCTGGCACCGGATGCAGAAAACCCTGCCGGGCGATTTGGCCATTCAGGGCCGCTGAAATAAAAAAACCTCTCGGCTGAGAGGTTTTTTTTCGCCCGCTGGCGCTACAGCGTATTCAGGCGCGCCGGACACCGCTCCAGCAGCTCCACGCTGCCGTCTTCGTTCTGCTGTTCCAGCAATACGTCAAATCCCCACAGGCGATGCACGTGCTTCAGCACTTCCTTACGCCCTTTATCCAGCGGCGCGCGGTTGTGCGGGATATAGCGCAGCGTCAGAGAGCGGTCCCCGCGCAGATCCACGTTCCAGACCTGAATATTCGGCTCCAGGTTGCTCAGGTTGTACTGAGACGACAGGCGCGAGCGGATCTCGCGATAGCCCTCTTCGTTATGGATCGCGGAGATTTCAAGGAAGTTGTTGCGGTCATCGTCCAGCACGGTGAAGAAGCGGAAATCACGCATGATCTTCGGCGACATAAACTGGCTGATGAAGCTCTCATCCTTGAAATCACGCATCGCGAAGTGCAGCGTTTCCAGCCAGTCGGAGCCCGCAATATCCGGGAACCAGTATTTGTCCTCTTCCGTTGGTGACTGGCAGATGCGCTTGATGTCCTGAAACATGGCAAAGCCGAGCGCGTACGGGTTGATGCCGCTGTACCACGGGCTGTTATAGGCCGGCTGGAACACCACGTTGGTGTGGCTGTGCAGAAACTCCATCATAAACCGCTCGGTGACTTTTCCTTCGTCATACAGGTGGTTAAGAATGGTGTAGTGCCAGAAGGTTGCCCAGCCTTCGTTCATGACCTGGGTCTGCTTCTGGGGATAGAAATACTGGCTCACCTTGCGCACGATGCGCAGGATCTCGCGCTGCCATGGCTCCAGCAGCGGGGCGTTCTTCTCCATAAAGTAGAGCAGGTTTTCCTGCGGCTCGGAAGGGTAGCGGCGCGCCTCGGCGACGGTTTTCTCCTCCTCGCGTTTCGGCAGGGTGCGCCACAGCATGTTCACCTGGCTTTGCAGGTACTCCTCGCGGCTCTTCTGCCGGGCTTTCTCTTCCTGCAACGAAATCTTCTGCGGGCGCTTATAGCGGTCAACGCCGTAGTTCATCAGCGCGTGGCAGGAGTCCAGCAGCTTCTCCACCTCGTCCACGCCGTAGCGCTCTTCGCAGTCGGTAATGTATTTACGGGCAAAGATCAGGTAATCGACGATGGAGCTGGCGTCCGTCCAGCTGCGGAACAGATAGTTGTTTTTGAAGAACGAGTTATGCCCGTAGCAGGCATGCGCCATCACCAGCGCCTGCATGGTAATGGTGTTCTCCTCCATCAGGTAGGCGATACACGGGTTGGAGTTAATGACGATTTCATACGCCAGCCCCTGCTGCCCGTGCTTATAGAGCCGCTCTGTCTCAATGAATTTTTTCCCGAACGACCAGTGGGGATAGTTAATCGGCATCCCGACGCTGGAGTAGGCGTCCATCATCTGTTCGGAGGTGATGACCTCAATTTGATGGGGATAGGTATCCAGACGATAGAGTTTTGCCACCCGGTCGATCTCCGCCAGGTAGACATCCAGCAACTCGAAGGTCCAGTCGGGTCCATCGCTCAGACGGGTGCTGTCCCTGGACATGGAATCTATTGTAGCCATTAGCGCGCCCTCGTTGTTGGTAGCTCTCTCTGTCTGGAGAGCCTCCTTTCAAGCATAGATCACCCCATTCAAATACGCGGGACGCAGAAAATTTTTTCTTTGCGATTTCGCGTTTTCAATACGGCAAAAAAAGCGGTGCTCACAGAATTTTCTACTGGTTAAAAATAACGCGCAGCAGGAGATGCCAAATAACCGCTATCCCCTGATACAGAGGGATATGTGAGTTAAGTCACCATAAAAAAGTCATATGTTGAATAATATTTTCAACTAGGTTATCAATCTGTAATTAGATGATTGTTCTTTTGCACATAATGGAGTGGCTATGCGTGTTGTCATACTGGGAAGTGGCGTCGTTGGCGTAACCAGCGCCTGGTATTTAAGTCAGGCGGGACATGAGGTTACCGTTATCGATCGCGAATCCGGTCCGGCGATGGAAACCAGCGCGGCGAATGCCGGGCAAATCTCCCCGGGCTATGCTGCGCCGTGGGCGGCACCGGGCGTACCGCTGAAGGCAATTAAGTGGATGTTCCAGCGCCATGCGCCGCTGGCGATCGGCCTGGACGGCACGCAGTTCCAGCTTAAGTGGATGTGGCAGATGCTGCGCAACTGCGACACGCGCCACTACATGGAAAACAAGGGGCGCATGGTGCGCCTGGCGGAGTACAGCCGCGATTGCCTGAAGGCGCTGCGCACCGCAACGGGTATCGAGTACGAGGGGCGCCAGGGCGGCACGCTCCAGCTGTTCCGCACCGCGCAACAGTATGAAAACGCCACCCGCGACATCGCCGTGCTTGAAGACGCGGGCGTCCCTTACCAGCTGCTCGAAGCCAGCCAGCTGGCGCAGGTGGAGCCGGCGCTGGCAGAGGTGGCCCACAAGCTGACGGGCGGCCTGCGCTTACCCAATGATGAAACCGGCGACTGCCAGCTTTTCACCCAGCGTCTGGCGCAGATGTGCGAGCAGGCCGGAGTGACGTTCCGCTTCAACACTTCGGTCGACAAGCTCCTGTCGGAAGGGGAAAAGATTTACGGCGTGAAGTGTGGCGACGAGGTGATCAAGGCCGACGCCTACGTGATGGCGTTTGGTTCATACTCCACCGCGATGCTGAAGGGCATTCTGGATATTCCGGTCTACCCGCTTAAGGGCTATTCCCTGACCATTCCGGTAAAAGAGGACAGCGGCGCGCCGGTCTCTACCATCCTGGATGAAACCTACAAAATTGCGATCACCCGCTTTGACAACCGCATCCGCGTCGGCGGCATGGCGGAAATTGTCGGCTTCAATACCGAACTGCTTAAGCCGCGTCGTGAAACGCTGGAGATGGTGGTGGGCGATCTCTTCCCGCGCGGCGGCTTCATTGAACAGGCGACGTTCTGGACCGGACTGCGTCCGATGACGCCAGACGGCACGCCGATTGTGGGCCGTACGCCGTACAAAAACCTGTGGACCAACACCGGCCACGGCACGCTCGGCTGGACCATGGCCTGCGGCTCCGGTCAGCTGCTGAGCGATCTGATCTCCGGGCGCACGCCGGCAATTCCGTTTGACGATCTGAGCGCCGCACGCTATCAATCAGGGTTTACCCCATCGCGCCACCAGCACCTGCACGGCGCGCATAATTAAGGAGTCGTCATGTCCCGTCCAATTCTGGCTCAGCTGGATTTGCAGGCGCTGAAGGACAACCTGCAAATTGTTCGCCGTGCTGCGCCAGGTTCCCGCGTCTGGTCGGTGGTGAAAGCCAACGCCTACGGACATGGTATCGACCGTGTCTGGAGCGCGCTGGGCGCAACCGATGGATTTGCTTTACTCAATCTTGAAGAGGCCATCCTGCTGCGCGAGCGCGGCTGGAAGGGGCCGATTCTGCTGCTCGAAGGTTTTTTCCACGCGGACGATCTGCCCCTGCTGGATAAGTACCGCCTGACCACCAGCGTCCACAGTAACTGGCAGATCAAGGCCATTCAGGACGCTAAGCTGCATGCCCCGCTGGATATCTATCTTAAGGTGAACAGCGGTATGAACCGCCTTGGCTTCCAGCCCGAGCGGGTGCATACGGTATGGCAGCAGCTTCGCGCGCTGAAAAACGTCGGTGAGATGACCCTGATGGCGCACTTCGCCGATGCGGAAAAGCCAGACGGGATCGCCGATGCCATGGTGCGCATCGAGCAGGCGGCAGAAGGGCTGGACTGTCCGCGCTCGCTGTCGAACTCGGCGGCCACCCTCTGGCATCCTGAGGCACACTTCGACTGGGTGCGTCCGGGGATCGTTCTGTACGGGGCGTCACCCTCCGGGCAGTGGCAGGATATCGCCAACAGCGGCCTCAGGCCGGTCATGACCCTGCGCAGCGAAATCATTGGCGTGCAGACGCTAAAAACGGGGGATTCGGTGGGCTATGGCAGCCGCTACCGGGCCTCGGGCGAACAGCGTATCGGTATTGTGGCGGGAGGCTACGCTGACGGGTATCCGCGTATCGCCCCGAGCGGCACGCCGGTATGGATCGACGGCGTTCGCACGGGCACCGTGGGCACCGTTTCAATGGACATGCTGGCCGTAGATTTAACGCCGTGCCCGCAGGCGGGCATTGGTTCACCGGTTGAGCTGTGGGGCAACGAGGTCAAAATTGATGATGTGGCCGCCGCGGCGGGCACCGTCGGCTATGAGCTGATGTGCGCGCTGGCGCCGCGCGTGCCGGTTGTGACGGTGTAACGCACTCCTGTTCCGGGTAAGCGCCTGCGCTTACCCGGAAGAATCCGCTACTCCGGTTCCTCATCCATTGGGCGCATACCGACCTTACGCACCGCGTTGTCCTCTTTTTCGGCTACCGTCCAGATCATCCCGGCGAACTCCACCTGGTCACCCACAACCGGCGCCGCGCCGAGCAGCCGCTGGATAATTTCGCCCAGCGTTTGCTGACCGTTGCCGTCCGCCAGGCCCTCTTCCAGCCCGTAAATCAGCGCGACGTCGGCAAAGCTGGCGCTGGCTTCGAGAATAAAATCACCAAAGAAACGCTGATCCAGCGCCACCGGCGGCGACTGGCTGAACAGCTTGCCGAGGGCAGGGAGGTCGCGCTCGCGGCCTATCACGCAGAGGATATCGTTCTCGCGCAGCCGCGTGCTGCCGGTCGGGTGAAGCAGGGCGTTATCCCGGAACAGCGCGGCAATGCGCGTCTCAGCGGGCATATGCAGATCGCGCAGGGAGGCGCCCACGCACCATTTGTCGGCGCTCAGCTGATAGACAAACTGCTCCCACGGATTCTCGGGGTGAATATCCAGCCCCACGCGGGAAACCGGCCAGCCGACGGGGGGCACCACCACCCTGGCTTTTTTCGCCGCCCAGCCCAGCGAGGTCCCCTGAAACAGCAGCGACACCAGCACCACGAAGAAGGCGACATTGAAGAACAGACGGGCATTGTCCAGCCCGGCCATCATCGGGAACACCGCCAGGATAATCGGCACCGCGCCGCGCAGCCCCACCCAGCTGATAAACACCCGCTCGCGCAGGTTAAACCCGCGGAACGGCAGCAGGCCGGCAAACACCGACAGCGGGCGCGCGATGAAGATCATCCACGCCGATAAAAGCAGCGCCGGCACGACGATGGGCAGCAGGTCGGAAGGCGTCACCAGCAGGCCCAGCACCAGGAACATGGCGATCTGCGCCAGCCAGGCCAGCCCGTCAAAGTTTTGCAGGATCGCATAGCGGTTACGAATCGGCCGGTTGCCCAGCAGGAACCCGCAGAGGTAAACCGCCAGGATACCGCTGCCGTCCAGCGCGGTGGTGACGGCAAAAATCAGAATGCCGCCGCTCAGGGCCAGCAGTGGATAGAGACCGGAAGGGAGAGAGATACGGTTGATCGTATGCTGGAGCAGGTAACCGCCGCCCAGGCCAATGATAATCCCCAGACCAAACTGCTGCAGGATGTGCCAGGCAAACATCCAGCTCAGGCCGGTTTCGTGCTGCTGGATCATCTCAATCAGGGTGATGGTCAGGAATACCGCCATCGGATCGTTACTGCCGGATTCAATCTCAAGCGTTGAGCCAACGCGTTCGTTTAGCCCTTTGCCGCCGAGCAGGGAGAAGACCGCCGCCGCATCGGTAGAGCCAACAATCGCGCCAATCAGCAGGCCCTCCATCATATCGAGGTTAAACAGCCAGGCGGCCATCATGCCGGTCAGGCCGGAGGTGATCAGCACGCCGACGGTCGCCAGGGACAGCGCCGGGCCTAAGGCAACGCGAAACGAGCTTGCCTGGGTGCGCATGCCGCCGTCGAGCAAAATGACCGCCAGCGCGAGGTTACTCACCATGTAGGCGAAAGGGTAATTATCGAAGGGGATACCGCCGATACCGTCGATTCCTGCCAGCATGCCGATAGCAAGGAAAATGACAAGAATAGGTATGCCAAGACGCGATGAAAATGAACTTAATAAAATGCTGAAGGTTACCAGGATGGAACCCAGAATGAAAAGACTGATTATCGCTGTGGCACCCAATGTCGTCTTACTCCCACCTCAATGTGAACGCTGTTATTAAAACCCTAACATATTAACAACGACATCTGCGTTTTATTGAGGGGGAATAACGGCTTTTTTATGCCTTTAAGACCGGATGACCGTGCATGGTTAAGCGGCTGCCCGACCTGTCGTGCCTCAGAATCGCCTGCGCGCCCAGCGGCAGCGTGACGGTTTGCTGCTCATGGCCGAAATCCAGCCCGGCAATCACCGGAATATCCAGCCGGGAGCGAATGAAATCAACCATCGTCTCCAGCGTGTAGCCCGCATCGTAATCGTTCGGGGCTGAGCCGCTGAAGCTGCCCAGCACGATGGCCGACTGGCGATCGAGGATCCCGGCGTGGTACAGCTGCAGCAGCATGCGCTCGACGCGGAACGGGTGCTCGTTGATATCTTCCAGCACCAGGATCCCGCCTTCAATCTGCGGCAGCCACGGCGTGCCAATCAGCGACACCAGCATTGCCAGGTTTCCGCCCCACAGCTGGCCTTCACACTCCCAGTGCGGTCCGTTGCCCTGCCACTCGACGGTAAAGTTCGGGTTTCGCAGGGCGCGCCAGAAATGTTCCTCAGTAAACGCATCCAGCATCGGCGCGCCAAAGTTGCCGGCCAGCATCGGGCCGCTAAAGGTGATGACGTTATGCAGCGCCAGCAGGCCGAGCTGGATCGCGGTGAAATCGCTGTGCCCGCAGATCAGCAGCGGATCCTGCTGCTGGCGTGCCGCCAGCCCGGCCCAGTCAATGCTCTCCAGCAGCCGGCTCGCTCCGTAGCCGCCGCGCACGGCCAGCACGATGTTGTTTGCGCCTTCCAGCTTCGCCAGGCCGTTGATATCGCTCAGCCTCTGCGCTTCCGTACCGGCAAAACGCTGCATGCGGCGGGGGATAATCGTCTGATTTTCTACCTGATGACCCATGTCCAGCAGGCGCTGAACGCCCCGCTGCGCCGCCTCCTGGTTGATGCAATAGCCCGACGGGGCGATGAGATGAAACTGAGACATGGCAATTCCTTGCTGAATGAGAATCTAATTGTCTATATCATGCCGCTTATCCGTCGCCTGCGACAAGAGGCGACGTACCGCGATGACCGGCTATAAGGATAGATGACGTGAAATTGAGATGGTTTGCTTTTTTGATTGTGCTGCTCGCTGGCTGTAGTTCAAAACATGATTATCAGAATCCCCCCTGGAACCCTGAAGTCCCGGTGAAGCGGGCCATGCAGTGGATGCCGATCAGCGAACAAGCCGGAAAGGCCTGGGGCGTCAGCCCGCGTCTGGTCACGGCGATCATTGCGGTGGAATCCGGCGGTAACCCGACGCTGGTGAGTAAATCGAACGCGGTGGGGCTGATGCAGTTAAAAGCCTCGACGGCAGGGAGAGAGGTTTATCGCTACATGGGCTGGAAGGGGCAGCCGTCCACCAGCGAGCTGAAAAACCCGGAGCGTAATATCTCTATGGGAACGGCTTACCTGAGCATTCTGGAACATGGCATTCTGAAGGGCATTGAAGATCCGGAGGTCATGCAGTATGCGCTGGTGGTGTCGTACGTTAACGGTGCCGGAGCGCTGCTCAGGACCTTCTCGTCCGATCGCAAAGAGGCGATTGAAGAGATTAACGATATGGATAAAGACGAATTTTTCGACCACGTTGTGAAGAATCATCCGTCGGCACAGGCTCCGCGCTATATCTGGAAAGTACAGAAAGCGATGGATGCCATGTAACGCCGCTGTCGGGCGGCAGCACGCTGCCCGACGTCCTTTAGCGCACTTTATTCGCGCGCTCCCGCGCTTCACGCTCCAGTGAAAAGATGATGCGCTGGAGCTCGCGCTCGGCACCGGGCCCGACGTTCAGGAAGCGAAAGCTCAGGCGCGGCGTGGTAACGGTTTCGTTTTTGCCGTCCACCACCCTGCGCTCGCTGATGGCAATCAGCTGGGCGTCAAACCAGAAGCGTCCCCATCCGCCCATGTCCAGCTCAATCTGGCTAAAACGCATGCCTTCCACCAGGCCTTCCGGCTTCGGCGTATCCATCAACGCTCCCATACCGCCCAGCGACAGATCGAAGAGGCGAAAGCGGATCTCTTTTTTGTCCGGCATTTTTGCCTTACAGAAATAGGCGGGGTGAAGCGGGGCGCTGATGCGAAAATACTCCCGGCGCTGCACGAACCAGAGGTTAGCGGGCAGCGGGGCCATAAAGGCAGGCAGGCCCTGATACGCCGTCGCGGTCAGGCGAGGCAGCACAAACTCGACTTTTGCACCGTGCGTTTCGGCCATTACCGAGAGATTCTCGGCCTCCAGCGCGACACGGTTCTCATAATCCTGGCTGCCGAGATCGACGATCAGGTGCTCCGCCGTCACGTCCAGGATCTTGCTGATAAACTGACTGGCTGACGCGCTGATGCGCAGCGGCACCTCACCTTTTTTCAGGTCGCGTAACACCCCTAATACCGCCAGCGGATTTTGTTTCAGGAACTGCGCACTGTAGTTACTCACGCCAGAAGGCTCCTCGATAAATGACAGACTATCTCAGGGTTATCGGCACGCCATGGCGAAACTTAATACAAACGCCTGTTTTTCTCCGCCCATATTGCTTTGTTAATGGGAATGATAATAATTGCCGTTCCCAATATCATCTAATAACAAGACAACACCATGAGTACTTCTCGTTTTGCGGTATGTGCGCTGGCGGGCGCCGTCACGCTGGCAGGGCAGACGCAGGCTTTCGCAGAGGAATCCACCATCCTGGTGACCGGAACAGAGCAGGGCAGCGCGCTTCCCGCCTGGACCAACAGCGCCACGAAGTCAGCCGTAGCGGAAAGCAAAACCCCGCAGGTGATCAACACCATTGCGGCGAAAGAGATTGAGCAGCGGCAGGCCCGCTCGGTAAACGAGATCCTGCGCTATGCGCCCGGCGTCTCGACGGAGGCGCGCGGCAGCACCTCCTACATGAGCGAATACAAGATCCGCGGGTTTAACGTTGAACAGGAGTTCTACAACGGCCTGCAGCTTCCCTACAACGTCACCGGGAACACCAAGGCGCGAATCGATCCGCTGCTGATTGAGAGCGTTGATATTCTGAAAGGGCCATCATCCGTACTCTACGGCGGCGGTTCGCCGGGCGGGCTGGTCAATATCCAGAGCAAAAAGCCGCAGAAGGAGGCGAAAACGGAGCTGGGCCTGAACACCGGTAACCGCGGCCTGAAAGAGGGCTATATGGACGCCACCGGGCAGATAGCCAGCAGCGACTGGCGCTATCGCCTGCTGGGCAAAGCGACGGAGAGTGACGAACAGGCGCGCACCGCGCGCTATGAAAACTATCTGGTGGCCCCTTCCGTCACCTGGGAGCCGGACCCCCGCACGCGCCTGACCGTTGACGCGCTGGCGCAAAACACGCCGAGCCTGACGCCGTCAGACCCGCTGCCGCTGAGCTACCTGCGGTCAACCTACGCCGATCGCCGTGACTATGCCGGCGACGAGTGGAGCGGCTTTAAGCAGCGCCAGTGGATGCTGGGCTACAGCTTTGAACATGCGTTTGACGGCGGCTGGGGCTTTAGCCAGAAGGCGCGCTACTTTGACGTGGACACCCATCAGCGCAGCGCCTACTCCACCGGCACGGGCAGCGAGGTATACCGGCTCAACCGCTTCGCCTATACCACGGATGAAGATTTGCAGAGCGTCAACGTAGACAGCCAGGTCACCCGAACCGTCGCGCTGGGAGACTGGAAACACCATCTGCTGGCGGGCTTTGACTATCAGAAGCTGAACGGTCACTTCCGCTACCGCTACGCCTCGGCCACGCCGGGCATTGATATGCGCCATCCGGACTATTCGCAGATCGACAGCGGCGCGCTGGGGCTGTTTACCGCGCAGAAAAACCGTCTGAGCTATCAGCAGAACGGATATTACGTGCAGGATCAGGTGGAGTTCGGCGGGCTGAACGTGCTGGCAAGCCTGCGCTATGACGACTACCGTTCGGTCACCTCCAGCTATCTGCAAAACGGTGACAAAGCGTGGGTATCGCAGGATCGCCTCACCAAACGACTGGGCGCGCTTTATGCCTTTGACAACGGCCTGTCGCCGTTCATCAGCTATTCGGAAGGATTCGCTCCGGTATCGCCGCAGGGCACGCTGACCGCGAAGGCGGTTAAGCCCACCACCAGCAGGCAGGTTGAGGGCGGGGTGAAATACCTGCTGGCGGAATACGCAACCACCTTTACCGCCTCGGTGTTTAAAATTCGTCAGAAAAACGTGGTCACCAGCGATCCGGACTTCCTCAACTATCGCCAGACCGGGGAAGTGGAATCTGAAGGCGCGGAGCTGTCCGCCATCAGTCGTCCGACGGATAACCTGACGCTGATTGCCAACTACGCCTACACCCATGCCATCAACACCGAAGATGACAAATACCGGGGCAAACGACCGACGCAGGTGCCTGAGAACGCCTTTAATCTCTGGAGCGATTACGCCTTTGAGGGCACGCCGCTGAGGGGAGTAACGCTGGGAGTCGGCGCTCGCTACACCGGGCCGATGGAGATCTCGCCCGCCAACGACGCGGGCAGGCTGGGGGGCACCACGCAGTACGACCTGGCGGCATCGTACCGCATGGGCGAAATGACTCCCTCATTGGAGGGGCTGACGCTGAAGGCCAGCGCGCAGAACGTGACCAACAAAGAGACGCTCACCTGCTACGACGCCGCCAACTGCTGGATAGGCCGTGACCGGACGTTCCAGGTCGGGGCAAGCTATAGCTTCTGAAAAAAGCCCGGTTACGCTACCGGGCCACTAGCCGGAACGGATCCTGACCCTCGCCCCGCCGGGGAGAGGGTCAGGGGGGCGCTACTGCGCCGCCTGCTTCTCGGACGCCACATCGTCGTTTGCCGCAGGCTGATTCTCCGGCACGCTGTCGCACGGCTTCTCTTGCGGGCAGACCATGTCCAGCATCCTGAGCGTCACGCCGTTGCTCCAGCCGAAACCGTCCTGCAGCGGATACTCACCGCCGCCACCGCCGGTTCCGGTCGAGGAGACGTCGTACTTCTCAACCAGCTTCTTCTCGCGATCGTAGGTATGCTGAACGTTTTTCAGGAAACGCCAGGTCACGTCCATCGCCACTTTCTGCTGGCCATAGTTTTGTAACCCTTCCACGGCCACCCACTGTAGCGGCGCCCAGCCGTTCGGCGCATCCCACTGCTGTCCGCTGTTGACGGTCGTGGTAGAAATACCGCCCGGCTTCAGCAGGCGCGCTGATGAGGCGGCCGCCACCTTATCCGCGCGATCCTGTGATGCCGCCTTCACGTACAGCGGGAAGAGGGCCGCGGCCGTTAGCTGGTTGCGCACCTTCCTGCTTTTCAGATCGTAATCCGCGTACCAGCCCTCTTTATCGTTCCACAGGTGGCTCTCCATGGCCTTCTGGCGCGCCGAGGCCAGCGCGTCATATTTACCTGCGCTGGCGGCATCGCCGTCTTCCCGGCTGGCGCGGGCCAGCAGTTTTTCCATCTTAAACATCAGGGCATTCAGATCTACCGGCACGATGCTGGTGGTGCGAATGGTGCCCAGCTTTTGCGGATCGTCCATCCAGCGGGAGCTGAAATCCCAGCCCGACGCGGCGGCGGCGCGCAGATCGCGATAAATCTCCGTGGCCGGACGGTCGGGGTTATTTTTGGCGGTGGTAACGTCATCCAGCCACGACTCGGGGCGCGGGGTGTCCCGATCGTCCCAGTAGCGGTTGAGAAGGGAGCCGTCGTCCAGCTTCACCACGCGCTTGTTCGCCTGGCCGGGCTGAAGCCCATCCGCCCCCTCCATCCAGTAGGCATACTCTTTCTCCATCTGCGGACGGTATTTCTTTAACGCCTCGCTGTCGTGCGTGGCCAGCAGCTCCACCATCAGCGAGAAGAACGGCGGCTGCGAGCGGCTCAGGTAGTAGCTACGGTTGCCGTTGGGGATATGGCCCCAGCTGTCGAGCTCGTAAGCGAAGTTGTCCACCATGTCGCTAATCTTGTCCCAGTGCCCGCTCTCGGCCAGCCCCAGCATGGTGAAATAGCTGTCCCAGTAATAGACCTCGCGGAAGCGTCCTCCGGGCACCACGTACGGCTTCGGCAGGGGCAGGAGCGAATCCCACTTGTTGGCTTTATCGGTTGTGCGGGTCAGAACCGGCCAGAGATCGTCAATGTGTTCGCGCAGGCTCTGGCCCTCGGGAGGAACGTATTTTTCACCCTCCTTTGGCAGAATAAAGTTCATCTCCACGAAGTGGCGCAGGTCGAAACCGGACTGGGTATGCTGCATCCGGTAATCCGCCAGGATCGTCAGCGGGTCGCTTTTCGGAACGGCATCCGCGAAGGTTTTTTGATCCGGGAACAGTTTAGCGCTCTGAACATCGCTGAAAAGGGGCCGAGCAGGATATCAGGTGAAGCGATCTGGCCAGAGATTTTCTCTTCCGCATTGCCTGCTGCGCCAACCGTGAGCAACGCGCTGCCCAGGATCAGAGGTAAGAGGCGAGGGCGCAGCTTTTGAGGTGTTATCATCGTTACTTCTCCTTATTTCGCTGAGCAGCGGTCACGCTGTCGTCAATCACCTGAAAACCTTAGTCGAATATTCCGCGCTTCGCGTGTCGAACGTCGCATTTTGCACAAATACAGATTATTTACCGCTGCGCTTAAAGTCCCGACGATGCGGAGAAATATTGATATTGTGAATGTTCAGATGAATATAAAAATAAAGTGCGATCCGTTACGCATAATGTGGTCGGCAAATGGTTTCTTTTAATTGTCACGATCACATAAAGCAAAAAACATAATTAAGGGATGAAAAAACATAATGGAACGTGGCGCCACTCTCGGGCGACATTACCGCGATAAAAGAAAGCGGTTTCATTAACGAGGAGTAACGCGATGTCGGTGGCTGAAAAAATTCCGGTCAAAGAAAAAATAGGCTATAGCCTGGGAGATGCAGCGAGTCATATTGTATTTGACTCATCGGTGGCCATTCTGGCGTATTACTATACGGATATATATGGATTGCCGCCGGCCGTAATGGGCACCATGTTTCTGCTGGTGCGTTTATTAGACGCCATTACCGATCCCGTGATGGGGGCTATTGCCGACGCAACCTCAACGCGCTGGGGGCGTTTTCGTCCCTGGCTACTGGCGATATGCGTTCCTTTTGCGGTGAGCTGTGTACTGGTTTATTCCATTCCGAATTTCACCGAAACCGGCAAAATTTATTACGCCGTCGGGGCATATATATTTATGACCCTGATGTATACCGCCATTAATATTCCATATTGTTCCCTGGGCGCCGCGCTGACCTCCGACCCGCGTGAAAACCTCTCGCTACAGTCATGGCGATTTGCCATCACCCCCATTGGCGGTGCGCTTGGAACAGCCCTCATTTTGCCCCTGGCGGACTATCTCTGCCCCGGTGACAGAGCCACCGGCATACAGGTGGCGATGGCGATTTTTGGCGCGATTGGGTGCCTGATGTTTATCGTCTGCTTTGCAACCACCAGAGAGCGCGTGCAGCCCATCAAAGAGGAGAATCTGAACATCGCCCGAGACGTTAAGATTCTTTTTCGTAACGATCAGTGGCGCGTACTTTCCCTCTACAACTTTATGATGCTGGTGGCGGTGGTGATCCGCGGCGGCGCGGTGGTTTATTACGTCAATACCGTGCTCAACAAGGGGGCGGACGTCATCTCGTTCTTTATGCTCGGCGGGATGCTGGCCTCCATGCTTGGCTCCGTGCTGGCCCAGCCGTTCGGCACCCGCTACTGCAAGGTCAAACTCTCGTTCTGGATCAATATTCTGAACGCGGCACTGGGCGTGGCCTGCTTCTGGCTGCCGCTGGAGTTCTGGGCGATTCCGCTGATCGCCCACATTCTTATTCAAATTGTGCAGGGCGGCAACGGCGCGCTCCAGTGGACCATGATTACCGATGCAAATAATTATGGCGAATGGAAAACCCAGCGTCGTATTACTGGGATGAATGTGGCGGCCAATATATTCGTGATTAAATTAGGTGTCGCCGTCGGCGGTGCCATTCTGGGATGGGTGCTGGCCTGGTTCAACTATGAGTCGAACAGCACCGTACAATCGGAAACTGCCGTTCAGGGCGTCATTCTGCTGTTTACGCTGATCCCGTCATTCTTTTATTTACTTACCGCCTTCTCGATTAGGTTTTATAAATTAACCGAAAGCGTCATGAACGGCGTGGTGCGTGATTTAAATAAAGGCGAGTTTGCGCATTCTTAAGGGGTGAAGCAGTAAGCCGATAATTAATGCGAATTATCGGTGAGGTTCTCTGTGTCCGTCAGGAAATAATGATTAACTCACGAGGATGGAGTCGATGAAAGTGAAATGTCTTGCACTTATTATCAGTGCGTTTTGTACTACCGGAGCAATGGCAGCAAAAGAGACCGGGCAGCTGGAAAATAAACTGGCGCAGCTGGAGGCGCGTCTCGAAAAGGCCGAATCAAGGGCGGCAAAGGCGGAAGCACAAATTCAGGCTCTGGAACAACAGCGGATTGGCGTTACCTCTTATCCGGTGGTCGTTGAATCCACCGAGCCTGCCGCAGGGCAAGCGGCGCCGAAGCTGACGTTATCCGGCTACGGGGATATTAAGTTTTATGGTGACGTCGAATTTAATATGGACGCGGCCAGCAGGACCGGCAGCTTAACCTCTGTAAAAACGTCGGCCAATAAGGACTGGGCACCCGGCAGCCACGAACGCTGGGATATTAACGGACGCCTTCTGCTGGGCTTTGACGGCTACAGGCGCATGGAGAACGGCAACTTTGCCGGTTTCTCCGTGCAGCCGCTGGCGGACCTGACGGGCAAAATGAATCTGGATGATGCCGTTTTCTTCTTCGGCACGGAAAACGACTGGCAGGTGAAGGTCGGCCGCTTCGAAGCCTACGACATGTTCCCGCTGAATCAGGACACCTTCGTTGAATATTCCGGCAACACGGCCAACGATCTTTACAGCGACGGCTATGGCTACATCTACATGATGAAAGAGGGGCGAGGGCGTAGCGACAGCGGCGGTAACTTCCTGCTGAGCAAAACCCTCGGTAACTGGTATTTCGAGGTTAACACCCTGCTGGAAGATGGCAGCGCGCTGTTTGTAGACCAGCAGTATCACTGCGTGGATCTGGATAACGATAAAAACGTCGCTTACCTTCGCCCGGTTATTGCCTGGCAGGAGGGCAACTTCTCGACGGCCCTCGCGATGGAGAGCAACCTTGTCAACAACGCCTACGGCTACCGCGACGGATCGGGGAACTGGGTGGATCAGTCTGACCGCACTGGCTACGGCTTCACCATGACGTGGAACGGGCAGAAAACCGACCCGGATAACGGCATCGTGGCGAACCTGAACACCGCATACATGGATGCCACGGACGAGAAGGATTTCACCGCGGGCGTGAATGCCTTATGGCGTAATTTTGAGCTGGGCTATATCTACGCGCATAACCAGATCGATAGCTTCAACGCCGCTAACTTTGACGGTGACTGCGACGGCGACTGCTGGATCACCGATCCTGGGGATTATGATATTCACACCCTGCATGCTTCATACCTGATCCCGAACGTCATGAAGATGAAAAACTTCAATATTTATCTTGGCGCCTACGCCTCCTGGGTGGAAGCGCATCCGAACGAGGGCGATGACCGGAATGACGATCGCTACGGCGGACGCGTGCGCTTTAAATACTACTTCTGATGCCGTTCGCCAGTCAGGCCTCCTCCGGGGCCTGGCTGGCTTCCCGCAGCGTGCCCGGCGCATGCCCGATAATCCGCTTAAACGCCCGGCTGAACGCCGCCAGAGAGCCGTAACCCAGCCGCAGCGCGACCGCTTCAATCGGCTGATTTTCATGACGAATATACTGAATGGCCAGCCGCATCCTCAGCTCGCTGAGGTATCTGGCCGGCGTGGTGCCCGTCGCGGCGAGAAAGCGCTCGGCAAATACGGACCGGGAGGTGCCGGCTTCCTTCGCGAGGTCCGCCACGCTCCAGTTCAGGCCCGGCTGCTGGTGCATTGCGTAAATGGCCCGACTCAGGCGCGGGTCACGCAGCACCTGCACCCATCCGGTGGCGTTGCCGCATCCCGCCTCCACCCAGCCGCGAACAATCAGCGCGGCGACCACGTCCGCAAGGCGAGCCAGGATCCCCGCGAATCCGGCCTGGCGCGTCATCGATTCGCGCTCCATCGCCGCAAGCAGCGGGTGGATCTCCGGCCAGGTTGACATCAGCCGGCTCACCATCATGACTTCCGGCATGGCTTTGATCAGAGGCTGCATACCCCCCAGCTCAAAATCCATACATCCGCTGAAGATGATGGTTTTCTCCTTGTCCGGACACGGATCGCAGGTGATAGCGCAGACCGAACTGCAAAGGGGTTCTCCCGGAAAGGCGCTGACCGGGGTGATATCGGCGTGTTCATCCGAGAGCAGGGCGTGGGCGTTGCCGTTTGGGATGAACAGCGCGTCGCCGCCGTTAAGCGGGAACGTCGCGCCGCTCTCCATACGCAGCAGGGCAGTGCCGTGGCTGACAAAATGAAATTGCGCCTTCCCCGCGGCCTGATGGAAGGCCACGCCAAACGGCGCGCTGGCTTCAATCCGTCGATACTTCACGCCCGACAGGCGCATGCCGCGCAGCAGTTCGCTGATCAAATCGGGTGACGTAACGGTCATGGCATAACTCCGGACGAATAATCAATAAGTGGAGATTATATGTCATAGATCGTCCATGCTGAACTCTCTATGCTTTTGCGACATTAGTCACATTTCTATAACGGGAGTACAACAGATGAACTCATGTGTCGCGGCGAGAGAGGCCGTAGCGCCGGCAAAACCTGCCTGGCGGGCCGTTTATTCCCTGGGGCTGGGGGTATTTGGATTGATAACGGCAGAGTTTCTGCCCGCCAGTTTGTTAACGCCGATGGCCGCGAGCCTGGAGGTGAGTGAGGGAATGGCGGGACAGGCCGTTACCGCCACCGCCCTCGTGGCGCTGGTGACCGGGCTGCTGATTACCCCCGCGACCAAAAGTATCGACCGGCGCTGGGTGCTGATGTTTTTCTCGGTGCTGCAAATCGTCTCCAGCCTGCTGGTGGCCTTTGCGCCCGGGCTTCACGTTTTGTTGATGGGGCGCCTGCTGCTGGGCATTGCCATCGGGGGATTCTGGGCGATGTCGACCGCGACGGCGATGCGTCTGGTCCCTGCCGATAAAGTGCCAAAAGCGCTGGCGGTGATCTTCTCCAGCGTTTCGATTGCTACGGTGGTTGCGGCGCCGCTGGGGAGCTATCTCGGCAGCCTGATCGGCTGGCGTAACGTGTTTATCCTGTGCATTCTGCCGAGCGTGCTGGCGCTGCTGTGGCAGCTCTGGGTCCTGCCGTCCATGAAGCCGGAGAGCAGCGGGAGCCTGAGTACGCTGTTCCGCGTGCTGCGTCGTCCGGGGATGATTGGCGGAATGCTGGCGACGATCCTTATCTTCAGCGGCCATTTCGCCTTCTTCACCTACCTGCGTCCGTTCCTCGAAACGGTGGGGCAGGCGAGCGTGGAAAGCATCTCGCTGATCCTGCTGGGCTTTGGTATTGCCAACTTTATCGGCACCTCGGTTGCCGGACACCTGCTGGCGCGCAATCTGCGCCTGACGCTGGCGCTGGTCCCGTTCGCCATGGGGATGCTGGCACTCGCTATGGTGGCGTTTGGCCATCTGGCAATGCTGGACGGACTGCTGGTGGCGATGTGGGGCTTTGCCTTTGGTCTGGTGCCGGTGGGCTGGTCAACGTGGCTTGCTACCACCGTTCCGGATGAAGCGGAAAGTGCAGGGGGCCTGCTGGTGGCATCAATCCAGTTTGCCATCGGCGCGGGCGCGGCAGGTGGCGGGGCGGTGTTTGACCTTAACGGTGCCAGCGGGGTCTTTGCCGGAAGCGGTTTCCTGCTGGTCACGGCGATGGTCATTGTGCTTATGGGTGTGAAGGTTAAAGCGGAGTAATACGCTGGCCGGGTGGACGCAAGAGCCCCCCGGCTTAGATCTTATAACCCTTCCTTATCCATCAGTACCGCCAGATCCACCAGGCGATTTGAGAATCCCCACTCGTTGTCATACCAGGAAAGGATTTTCACCATGTTCCCGCCAATAACCAGCGTGGAAAGCCCGTCGATGATGGAAGAGCGCGGGTCGCCCTGATAGTCGCTGGAGACCAGCGGTTCATCGCTGTAGCCCAGAATGCCCTTCAGCGGTCCGCTGGCGGCTGCCTGACGGAACGCGTCATTGACCTCTTCGGCGGTCACATCGCGGCTCAGCGTTACGGTCAGGTCGACAATCGATACCACCGGAACCGGCACGCGCAGGGAGTACCCGGTCAGCTTACCGTCGAGGGAGGGGATCACTTTCCCCAGCGCTTTCGCCGCGCCGCTGGAGTAAGGCACAATCGACAGCGCCGCCGCGCGTGCGCCGCGCAGATCTTTCTCGGGCTGGTCGTGCAGTGCCTGGCTGTTGGTGTACGCATGGGTGGTGTTCATCAGCCCGTGCTCAATACCAAACTGCTGGTGCAGCACCTGCGCGGCCGGCGCCAGTCCGTTAGTGGTGCAACTCCCGTTGCTGACCACGAAGTGCTGTGCCGGATCGTACAGCCCGTCGTTCACGCCCATCACTACCGTCAGGTCATCGTTTTTGCCCGGCGCGGAAATGATGACGCGTTTCGCGCCGCCGCTCGAGATATGCACCGCCGCTTTTTCTCGCTCGGTAAAGAATCCGGTGGCTTCGATTACTACTTCGACGCCCGCGTCTTTCCAGCGGATGTTGGCCGGATCGCGTTCGCTAAATACGGTGATGCGCTGGCCGTCCACCTGGAGCGCGCCGTCCGCCGCTTCAACCGGCACCGGAAGCGTGCCCAGCAGTGAGTCATATTTCAGCAGATGGGCGAGGGTTTTACTGTCCGTCAGATCGTTAATGGCCACAATCTGAAGGTCAGGGTTGCCCAGCGCCGCGCGCAGGACGTTACGTCCGATACGGCCGAAACCGTTAATACCGACCTTAACCATGATGCACTCCTTATCTGTGTTGTCTGGAGTCACTGTAGGCGTCGGTCAGGATGGCGTAAATGACAAAAAAGGATCACATTACGCCATTTTGCGACAGTGGAAGCGCTGGCGGTATTCTCCCGGCGTCAGGTGGAGCTGCTTTTCAAAAACGCGGCGCAGGTTAATGCTGGTACCAAATCCGCTTTTTTCGGCAATGGCTTCAAGTGAATCGTGGGTCTGTTCAAGAAGCTGTCGGGCGGCGGCCAGGCGAGCCTCCGTGACGTAGCGGGCGGGAGGCACGCCGGCGTCACGGGTAAACACGCGGGTGAAATTGCGTGGACTCATCGCCACCCGTTCTGCCAGCTTTTCGACGCACAAATCGGCGGTGAGGTGCTGCAGGATCCAGCTTTGCAGCTCGCTGACGGGGCCGGCTGCGGCGGACTGCTCCAGGCTATAGCGGCTGAACTGGAGCTGACCGCCGGGACGTCTCAGGTACATCACCATGTCCTGCGCCACGTTGCGTGCCAGGGTAAAGCCGTAATCGTCCTCCACCAGCGCCAGGGTAAGGTCAAAACCGGAGCTGACGCCGCCGGAGGTCCAGACGGAACCATCCTGAATATAGAGCGGGCCGCCCACGACGTTAACCGCAGGATAGAGGGTTTGCAGCGTCTCCAGAAGACGCCAGTGGGTGGTTGCCCGCCGCCCGTCGAGCAGCCCCGCCTGTGCCAGCAGCAGGGCGCCGCCGCATATGGAGGCAACGCGTCGCGCATGCGGTGCGGCAAGGTGCAGCCAGTCCACGACGGCGGTGCTCTCCTGCTCATTCATGCCGCGTCCGGTAATGATGATGGTGTCCAGCGGCTCGCGCGGATCCAGCTCCGGCAGGCGGTAGTCCGCCAGCAGGTTTAATCCGGACTGGCCGTGGATCACCTGATGCGGCTGCGTGGTGGCAATAATGATGCGATAGCGGGGCTGCGCAAGGCCGTCCGGGTGCAGCCGGTTGGCCTGCATCAGAATGTCTGCGATACCGGCGGCTTCGAACAGCATGCCGCCGTCAGGGACGATAATCAGGATCTTCTTCATGTCCTGAAAAGTACCTTTATTACGATATAAGTCAAGAAGAGGGACGTTGACCGGCACAGATCACGGTTATGCCAACCGTCCGATGCGGGCAACGGTGCATCTGGTGATGCTTAATTACCCTGTTCTACCGCCCGTCCTGAGATTTATGGCCGGAGAAAGCAAAGAACTCATAACAAATTTTCATCAGGTTAGTAATAAGTCGTCGCAGTGGCGGACGGGAAGCAATAGTGTAGTGACGGTAAAATACCAAATGAAGGTTGCCAGGAGAAAGTAGCGTCTTTATTCGCTACCTGGGCGGGTAGGCAATATTTCAAACAACGCTTTGGCAAATAAAGTTGTAGCCAGGCTTAATTGTATATATAGCCTTGAAGGGACGAAATTACGCTCAGAAGGAGTAAAACATAAAGTTAATTTGCGTCGTGAAATTAATTTTTTTCATCCTTAGTGAGTTTTGTCGATGTGCTATCAGCACAGCAAATAATTCCTGTGAGATATATTCATGTGCTACTGAAAAATTCTCCGTTCTACTAATTATGGTAGTGGCGAAAATAGTGGTGTTACGTTAGTGATAATGGTTCTCTTTTGTCTTTTTTGGTTTCTAAATCAGTTAATTGCGTAATTTCTGTATTTTTCAGATTAATCTCAGGGTCGGGTGGGGGCTTCACTAAGCAGTAGTAGCGAAAAAGGAAATATTGAAAAGGTGACAAGCTCATGTAAACTTGTTTACCGTTTGTCAAAATATGTCAGGAATACGCTGGGCCTTATTCTCGAGGGCTCGTGCGGTAGCTATGCCCGAATAATAGTAACGCCCCGAAAATATCCTGACTATTTTTAACGGTAGCACCTAAGTTAAATTTTATCCCCTCTCTTCATCCTCTAAATATCGCTACGGAAAAGCATATGAAACTGCGCGTATTGTTATCACTTCTGTTTGTTATGGCGGTGGCGGGCTGTAAGGCGCCGCAGAAACCAGCGATCACCGACGATACGATCGTCACCAGCCAGGTTAACGGCGTCACGCTGACGCACCGTCATGCCGTTACCCCTCCGGCGGAGTTCACCCAGGTGAATGAACCGTACCGTGCCATGTATCCGGCGTCCCTGATGAGCCGCCCTGATTACGGCGGAAAAGTGATCCGTACCCTGGAAACCGGCAAAACCTATGTTGTGCTGGGTCAGGTTGAACATTTCTGGATGGCGCTGGCCGATGAAGGGAATGAACAGCTGATTGGTTACGTGCCGATGCGTGCCGTAATCAAGGCTGACCAGTACGAGGCCACCGTGCGTAAACAGGCACTGCGTCCTAAAGCGCGGAAAAAAGCCACCTGTGTTGACGTCGATGGCAACAGCAAAGCCTGCAAAGACAGCGCGAACGGTACGTGGATCCTGAACTAAACGGGTTTCAAGAGCGTATTTTTATGAATAATAAAAAATTACATCTGATGTGGTTCGCTTTTCTGGCGGTGATTTTCGCTCAGATCGGTGGTTGTACGTCGTCTTCACACAGCGACCCCTCCCGCTACAATCTGCAGTTTCAGGCTCATCCTCAAATCAATGATTCTGCGCCGCTTAAGGTCAGAGTGTTGCTGCTGAAATCCGATGCGGATTTCATGTCCAGCGACTTCTATTCCCTGCAGAACAACGCGTCAGCCACACTTGGCGCGAATCTGCTGAACAGCGATGTATTCTTCCTGATGCCGGGCCAGCTTTCGAAAACCCTGAGCGGACAAAGCTCACCGGAAGCGCGCTATATCGGCGTGATGGCGGAATATCAGGCGCTGGACGGAAAAAAATGGCGCGTCTCACTCCCTTTGCCTGTTCCCGGCGAAAACGCGATTTACCAGTTCTGGAAATGGTCCGCAGATGAACTTCAGGCCAGCGTCTTTCTTGACGTAAATGGAATCCGGGTCATCAGCCAGTAACGGCCTACATAACAGGAAAGAGATCATCATGACGAAAGCAGAAAAGGTCGTCTGGACCGAAGGTATGTTCCTGCGTCCGCACCATTTTCAGCGGGCAGAAAGTTACCTGCTCAACCACGTTCGTGAATGGGGGGCATTGCAGCGATCGTATCTCTGGGGCTTTCTCGACCTTGAGCTGGACGAGGCGATGCTGCGTCAGGGCTGCATCGCCCTGAGCTACTGCAGCGGCCTGCTGCCTGACGGCACGTTTTTCCAGGTTCGCAGCGATCGTAACGGTCCGGCTCCGCTCAGGATCCCGGATAATCTTACCAATGAAAAGGTGGTGCTTGCGCTGCCGGTTCGTCGCGGCGGCCGCGAAGAGGTGATCTTCAGCGAGGAGCAGGCTTCACTGGCGCGTTTTATTACCTTTGAACAAGAGGTGGAAGACGATAACGCCATGGCGGTGGGGGAGGCGACGGTCCAGTTTGGCCGTCTGCGCCTGACGCTGATGCTGGAGAAAGATCTGACGGCAGAGTGGACCGCCATCGGCGTGGCGTTCGTGACCGAAAAACGCAACGACAACCTCGTGCGGCTCGATAACAGCTACATCCCGCCGATGCTGAACGCCAATAACAGCCCCCAGCTGTACGGCATGATCAACGATCTGCACGGTTTGCTGGTCCAGCGTAGCCAGCAGATTGGGGGGCGCCTGCGCCAGCCGGGCCGTTTTAACACCTCTGAGATGATAGAATTTACGCTGCTTTCGCTGATCAACCGTCATCTGGGAGACGTGTCGCATCTTAAAACGCTGCCGCTGCTTCATCCGGAAGCACTCTGGCGCAGCTGGCTGCCATTTGCGACGGAGCTCGCCACCTGGACACCGCAGCGCACCGCCGAAAGCGTTCTGCCGGTATACGATCATGACGATCTTGCCGTCTGCTTCAGCAAGCTGATGCTGATGCTGCGCCAGGGACTGTCGCTGGTGATGGAAGACCACGCCATTCAGCTGCCGCTGCACGAGCGTTCCCACGGGCTGAATATCGCCACCGTGCCGGAAACCAGCATGGTACGGGAGTTTGGCTTCGTGCTGGCGGTCAAAGCCAACGTGCCTGGCGAACACCTGCAAACCCATTTCCCTGCCCAGATGAAGGTAGCGCCGGTCTCGAAAATTCGCGATCTGGTACAGCTCCAGCTGCCGGGCATTATGCTCCGCGCAATGCCCGTTGCCCCGCCGCAGATCCCGTGGCATGCGGGCTACAGCTATTTTGAGCTGGAGAGGGGCAGCGAGCTGTGGCACGAGATGGACAAGTCCGGCGCATTCGCTCTGCATCTTGCAGGGGAATTCCCGGGTCTCGATATGGAGTTCTGGGCCATCCGTAGCCCGACAGAATAATAAAGCGAGCGCTTAATATGCAGGAACGACAGGATACCGGCAGTGATGCCGTGTTTACCGGAGCCAGTGGCAATAATCAGCTGGTGGCGGCCGCCAATCCGCTGCTCAACGCGATTCCGCAAATCCGTCATTCGGTTTCCCACGACGACCAGGTTGGGCTACGCCAGCGCCTGATTGATGAGATTCGCCGTTTCGAAGTGCGGTGCCAGCAGGCGGGGTTGCCCTATGAGGTGATCGTCGGCGCGCGCTATTGCCTCTGTACGGCGCTGGATGAAGCGGCCGCCCTGACGCCATGGGGCAGCAGCGGCGTCTGGTCAAGCAATGGCCTGCTGGTAACGTTTCATAACGAAACCTGGGGCGGCGAGAAGTTCTTCCAGCTGCTGGCGCGCCTGTCGCAAAACCCGCGCGAGCACATTCTGCTGCTGGAGATGATCAACTACTGTCTGCTGCTTGGCTTTGAAGGGCGCTACCGCGTGCTGGACAATGGCCGCACCCAGCTAGAAACCATCAAACAGCGCCTGTGGCAGATGATCCGTGGCGTGCGCGGCAGCTACCCGCCGCCGCTTTCGCCCCACCCGGAAGATCGTCCGGTGCTGCGTAAGCTCTGGCGTCCGATGATCCCCCTGTGGGCGTGCGTGGCGCTGGTCGGCTTTATCGCCTGCCTGTTCTATATCGTTCTCAACTGGCGTCTGGGTGATAACACCAGCCCGGTGCTGGCGAAGATTTACCAGTCTCAGCTGCCTGAAACCACCATCCAGCAGCCCGCGCGCCAGCTTCCGGCGGTGCTGAACCTGCGTGGTTTCCTGAAGCCGGAAATTGAAGCCGGCCTGGTGGCCGTTAAGGATGAGGCGGACCGCAGCGTGGTGATCCTCAAAGGAGACGGACTGTTTGCCTCTGCCTCAACGGTGGTACGCGATCGCTATGAGCCGGTGATTGACCGCATCGCCCAGGCGATGAATAACGTCAGCGGCAAGATTCTGGTGGTGGGCTACAGCGACAACGTGCCGATCCGCAGCGCTCGCTTCGCCTCCAACTATGAACTCTCGCTTGAGCGCGCCCGCTCGGTGCAAAAACAGCTGCAGGGCAGCCTCTCGCAGCCAGAACGCGTGAAAGCCGAAGGGCGAGGCGAGATCAACCCGGTAGCGCCAAACACTACGCCTGAAAATCGCGCCCGTAACCGCCGCGTAGAGATCACTCTGCTGGTGTCGCCTGAAAATACGCAGGCCGAGCTGAACGGATTGCCGCAAGGAAACTAAGGATGCTGACTACTCTTCTTTCCATACTGACCAATCGCATTCTGTGGAGCTTCCTCGGCGTAACGGCGCTCGCGGCGGTGATCTGGATGATTGGCCCGCTGTTGTCCATCGTCGATACCCGCCCCCTCGAATCTGAACAAAACCGCGTCATCAGCATTGCGGTGGTCTACCTGATTTGGGCCCAGAGCCACATTCTGCCGCGGCTGTATAACGCGTGGCTGAACCGCAAGCTGATGGACAAGCTCAACGAAAACACCACCAGCCCGGAAGCGGCCGATCCGCAGAAGCGACTGAACAGCGAGGAGCAGATCCTGGCCGGGCGCTTCGACGAAGCCGCCCAGATGCTGAAAAAAGCCCACTTCAGCAAGGCGGGGCACGGCGCGCAGTGGACGCAGCGCTTCAGCACGCAGTATCTCTATCAGCTGCCGTGGTACGTAATCATTGGTGCGCCGGGTTCCGGTAAAACCACCGCGCTGGCCAACTCCGGGTTGCAGTTCCCGCTGGCGGACCGCTTCGGTAAAACCGCGCTGCGCGGCATTGGCGGCACGCGTAACTGCGACTGGTGGTTCACCAACGAGGCGGTGCTGCTGGATACCGCTGGCCGCTACACCACCCAGGAGAGCGAGCAGGTTCAGGACGCCGGCGAGTGGCTGGAATTCATCAACCTGCTGCGCAAATACCGCCGCCGCCAGCCGATCAACGGCGTAATTATCACCATCAGCATTTCCGATTTGCTGTCTCAGTCCGCGGAGGCCTCCCGCCAGCAGGCGGTGAACATTCGCCAGCGTCTCTCCGAGCTGCACGAACAGCTGGGTATCCGCTTCCCGGTGTACGTCATGGTCACCAAGGCTGACCTGCTCAAAGGCTTCCGCGCCTGGTTTGCCGATTACGACAAAGCCCAGCGCGACCAGATCTGGGGCTTTACGCTGCCGTGGGAGCAAACCCGACACGCCGATTACGACCTGATGGGGAACTTCCAGCAGGAGTTCTCCCTGCTGCAACAGCGTCTGGACGCTGGCCTGCCGGAAACCATGCTTAAGGAGCACGACGCAAAAACGCGCGCCGAAGCGTATCTCTTCCCCCAGGAGTTCGCCGCGCTGCGCCCGCTGCTGGCAGACTACCTGAGCACGGTCTTTGCCCGTTCAAACTTTGAAACTGAATTTTCTCCGCGCGGCATCTATTTCGCCAGCGGCACGCAGGAAGGCATGCCGTTCGATCGGGTGATGGGCGAGCTGAACCGCGCGCTTTCGCTGCCGGAAGGAGGCGAAAGCGACAGCTGGGATTCGGTGAGCAAAGACGCGCCGATCCCCGGGGCGAAGGGGCAGAGCTTCTTCATCAAGAACCTGCTGCAAAACGTGATTTTCCAGGAAGCGGGCATCGCCGGCGAAAACCGCTGGTGGGAACTGCGTAACCGCGCCGTAATGTGGTCCGGCTATGCGGCGCTGCTGGCCCTGCTGGCGATCCTGGCTGGCCTGTGGCTGACCAGCTACGCCAAAAATAAAGCGTATCTGGAAGAGGTTGACGCGAAGGTGCCGATGCTGGAGCAGCAGAGCAAGGCGCTGCAAAATCAGCCCCAGCGCGACCTGTTTGCGCTTCTGCCGCTGCTTAACGGGCTGGTGGATCTGCCAAAAAGCGATGCGTTTGACGTTAACGACCCGCCTGTGTCCCGCCGGATGGGGCTTTATCGCGGGGATGACGTCAGCGATGCGTCCCAGTCGCTTTATCAGAAAGCACTGGACCAGCTGCTGCTGCCTGCCGTCGCGATGCACATCACCACCTGGCTGCGTAACGACAACGGCAGCGACGTGGAGTACAGCTATGAGGCGCTGAAGGCCTACCAGATGCTCTACCAGCCGAAGCACTACGACGGCAAATTCCTGCACTCGTGGGTGATGCTTAACCTGCAGCGCAACCTGCCGCAGAACGTTACGCAGGCGCAACTCCAGGAGCTGGAGTGGCACCTGACGCAGCTGCTGGAGCCGAAAATTCAGGCCTCACCGTATGCGCAGGACGAAGACCTGGTGGCCCGGGAAAGGGCGCTCATCAACCAGCAGCCGCTCTCTACCCGCGTCTACGGCCGCCTGAAGCGTCTGCTGGAGCGTGACGAGAGCCTGAAGCCGGTTTCGCTTTCTGACCTCGGCGGCCCGCAGAGCGAGCTGGTCTTTTCCCGGAAAAGCGGCAAGCCGGTGAGCGAAGGCGTGCCGGGGCTCTTTACCCCGGACGGCTACTGGAAAAGCTTTAACGACCAGATCGACAGCGTTACCACCGCCCTGCACGAAGACGATGCCTGGGTGCTGGGCGCCACCAGCGCTGAGGAAGATAAACAGCAGATCGACAACGCCGTGCGTCAGCTCTATATGCGCGACTTTATCGTCAACTGGGATCGCTTCCTCGCGGACATTCAGCTCAATAACAGCGCCGATCTCTCCCAGCGCATCAATACCGCGCGCCTGCTTTCAGGCACCAACTCGCCGCTGCGCCGTCTGGTGCTCAACCTGAGCAAAGTGCTGACGCTGTCGCGCACGGCTCCGGCACCTGAAGATGCGCAGAAAGCGGAAGCGCAAAGCAACCGCGCCACCCGAACGCTGGAGGCGCTCTTCAGCAACGACGACAATGCCCCAACCCAGGGCGCGGTGGTAAACCAGGCGCCCGAGCAGCTGGTGACCGACCACTTTGCCCCAATGATTGAGCTGGCTCAGCCGCTGGAAAAGGGCGGCAAGACCATTGTCTTTGATGATTTTCTCAAGCAGGTTGACGAGCTTTATCGCTACCTGACCGCCGTTCAGGACGCGGCTAACAGCGGTATGCCTGCCCCGGGCGGCGATGCAATTAGCCGCCTGCAGGCCAGCGCGGGCCGTCTTCCGGGCGGGCTACAAACCATGTTCAGCAATATGGCCGTGGGCGCCAGCAGCGATACCCAGCGCCGGGATCTGGAGAACGTGCGTAAGCGAATCAACGTGGAGGTGGGCGGGTTCTGCCGTCAGGCGATTGCCGGGCGCTACCCGCTGGTGCGCAGCGCCAGCACCGAGGTGACGCCGGACGATCTCGCCCGCATGTTTGCCCCGGGAACCGGGCTGATGGACACCTTTTTCCGCGATAACCTGACCAATAAAGTGGACACCACTCAGGCAAACTGGCGCTTTATGCCGGGCATCGACGGCAAAACGCTCCCGGGCAGCGAAGGGCTGCTGCGTCCGTTCCAGCAGGCGCAGTCCATCCGCGATGCCTTCTTTGCCAACGGAGCCACGACGCCATCCTTTAAGGTCACGGTGCGCACCGTGCGGATGGATAACACCATTCTGAACCTCACCCTAGACGTGGACGGGCAGCTGTTGCGCTATAGCCACGGCCCGCAGGCGGTGCAGATCATGAACTGGCCGGGGCCGGGCGGCACCAACCAGGTGCGTATGCAGCTCGGCCTGGCAAACGGCAGTACCGCGACGCTGGTAACCAACGGCGCCTGGGCGCTCAACCGCTTTTTCGACAAGGCGCGCACCAGCCCTGGCGCAGGTAGCCTGAGCCGTCAGGCTACCTTCAGCGTCGACGGACATCAGGTCACGCTGGAGTTTGCGCCGAACAGCATCCGCAACCCGTTCCAGCTTCCCCGTTTCTCATGCCCATAACCGCAAGGACAGCCGTATGACGAATACCCCTGCGATGAACCGCTACAGCTGGTATGGCAAATTGCCCAGCGCCGGAGATTTTTTGCAGCGTCGCTTTCCGGACACCCTGCAACGCCAGTGGTCGCACTGGTTTCAGGTCGGCCTGCTGGCCTGGCAACAGGAAGAGCAGCGCAGCGGCGAGCGCCAGTTTACCAAAGCGCCGGTGTGGAACTTTGTCGTTCCGCCGATGCTCGGCAGCCAGATGATTCAGATGGGTTGCCTGCTTCCGGGCCGCGACAGCGTAGGTCGCCACTATCCGGTCTGCATTCAGCTGAGCTTTACCCCGGCCGAATGGTCATCCCGTCTGCTCGGGCAGGCTGAAGGCTGGTACCAGCAGCTTGGCCGCCTGGGGCTGCACGCGGTGCGTAACGGCTATTCAGCTTCGCAGCTTGATGAAATGTTAATGACGATCCCGGCGCCGCAGCCGGTTGAGCCGCAGAAGCGATCCGACATTCTGGACGTGATTGGCTATGAGGACGATGGTCAGAACACGCTGGGCTGGCCGCAGGCGGCGGAGTGTTTCGATCCGCTGCGTCAGACCAGCTACTGGTGGACGAACCGCTGCGACGGCTACCCGCTTTATACTCACGTACACAGCGGGAACTTCACCGGGCAGCTGTTTACGCTGCTGTTCGATCCGGCAGGCGGCGCCCGACCGGGCCGCCACGGTCTTTATCCGCCCATGTTTGAATAAGCAGGGACTTTATGAATATCGATGAATTTCTCGCGCCGATAAGCCCTGAAAACCCCTGCGGGGAAAACCTGGAGTACGACGCCGATTTCCAGGCCATGGGGCAGGCAAGCCAGGGCAAAGCCGAGCAGCAGTTTGGCGACACGATTATTCCGGCGGAGCCCGCCGACTGGAACACGGTAGAAAAACTCGCTACCAGCCTGCTGGGGCGCACCAAAGATCTTCGCGTCATGCTGGCGTTAACCCACGCCTGGACGCGCCGTCGCGGGCTCGCTGGTTACGCCGACGGGCTGCTGCTGGTGCAGGAAGCTTTGTCCCGATACTGGGAGCAGCTCTACCCCCTGCTGGAAGAGTATGGCGAGACCGATCCGTTCTACCGCATTAACGCCCTCGCCGGGCTGAGCGATAAGTCCGAGCTGACCGTCGCGGTACGCAACGCCTCGCTGCTGCGCTCAAACGGCGATGAAATTTCGCTGCGTGACGCTCAGGCGCTGCTCGACGGCAGTAAAACCGAATGCCCGGACTATCCCGGCGGACGTCCAAGACTGATTGACGAGCTGGCCCGCGGCGACCAGCCCGGCACCGCGGCGGTTATCGAGATCAACGCGCGTCTGCTGGCCATCCGCGAGCTGCTTACCGGCTATCTCGGAGAAAGCGGCGTACCGGAGATGGAACAGCTGCTGAAAACCGTCGGGCTGGTGGCCAGCGCCTGCCAGGTGACCGACATCAGCAAGCTGCTGCCGAACCGCGAGGCGCAGGCTGAACAGCACGCGGAGCCGCAGCCGGCTGCCGCGCAGCCTGTCCAGCAGGTAACGGACTGGCGCAGCGTGCAGGTGACCAGCCGCGCCGACGCCCAGCTGATGCTGGAAAAAGCGAAGCAGTATTTTGCGCAGTACGAACCGAGCCATCCCGCACCGCTCATGATTGAACGGGTGCAGCGGCTGTCTGAACTCAACTTTATGGACATTATTCGCGACCTGGCGCCAGACGGCGTTAACCAACTGGAAAACATCTTTGGACGCCGCGAATGACGCGTCCTGGCATTATGACGACAGGCATGGAGTCTGCCGTTTCACCTTCACCGCGCATCTTTGATGGAGAACATCATGGCAATGAGTAACAGTGGACAGAAATTCATCGCACGCAACCGTGCTCCCCGCGTGCAGATCGAGTACGACGTAGAGATCTACGGTGCAGAACGTAAAATTCAGCTGCCGTTTGTGATGGGCGTTATGGCCGATCTGGTTGGCAAACCGGTGGAAAACCTGCCAGCCGTTGACGAGCGTAAGTTCCTGGAAATCGACATCGACAACTTCGACGAACGCATGAAGGCGCTGAAGCCGCGCGTGGCGTTCCAGGTGGATAACACCCTGACCGGCGAAGGGAAGCTCAACGTCGATCTAACCTTTGACAGCATGGACGACTTCCTGCCGGACGCGGTGGCGCGCAAGGTAGAGCCGCTGAACAAGCTGCTGGAAGCGCGCACCCAGCTTTCTAACCTGCTGACCTACATGGACGGCAAAAACGGTGCGGAAGAGCTGATCGCCAAGATTCTCCAGGATCCGACGCTGCTCAAATCCCTGAGCCAGATGCCAAAAAATGACGAAAGTGCGAAAGGTAGCGAGGAATAATCGATGAGCAACCAGACTCAACAACACGATCAGCAGGCGGGCCAGGCGTTCAGCCAGGACGAGTTCAGCGCGCTGCTGAATAAAGAGTTCCGCCCGAAAACCGATCAGGCGCGCTCTGCCGTTGAGAGCGCGGTAAAAACGCTGGCGCAGCAGGCGCTGGAAAACACCGTGACCTTCTCCAACGACACCTACCGCACCATTCAGAACCTGATTGCCGGTATTGACGAGCAGCTGTCGCAGCAGGTGAATCAGATCATTCACCACGACGAGTTCCAGAAGCTGGAGAGCGCCTGGCGCGGGCTGAGCTACCTGGTGAACAACACCGAAACTGACGAGATGCTGAAGATCCGTTTCATGAGCATCTCCAAGCAGGAGCTGGGCCGTACCCTGAAGCGCTACAAGGGCGTGGGCTGGGACCAGAGCCCGATCTTCAAGAAAATTTACGAGCAGGAGTACGGTCAGTTTGGCGGCGAGCCGTTTGGCTGCATCGTGGGCGACTACTACTTCGACCACAGCCCGCAGGACGTTGAGCTGCTGGGCGAGATGGCGCGCATTGGCTCCGCGGCCCACTGTCCGTTCATCACCGGCACCGCGCCGGGCGTGATGCAGATGGAGTCCTGGCAGGAGCTGGCCAACCCGCGCGATCTGACGAAAATCTTCCAGAACACCGAGTACGCCGCCTGGCGTTCACTGCGTGAATCTGAAGATGCCCGCTATCTGGGGCTGGTGATGCCGCGCTTCCTGTCGCGTCTGCCGTACGGCATTCGCACCAACCCGGTCGACAGCTTCGACTTTGAAGAGCAGACCGACGGCGCGAACCACAACAGCTACTCCTGGGCGAACGCTGCCTATGCGATGGCGGCCAACATCAACCGCTCCTTCAAAGAGTACGGCTGGTGCACCTCGATTCGCGGCGTGGAGTCCGGCGGGGCGGTTGAAAACCTGCCGTGCCACACCTTCCCGAGCGATGACGGCGGCGTGGACATGAAGTGCCCGACCGAAATTGCCATCAGCGACCGTCGCGAAGCCGAGCTGGCGAAAAACGGCTTTATGCCGCTGGTTCACCGTAAAAACTCCGACTTTGCCGCCTTCATCGGCGCGCAGTCGCTGCAAAAGCCGGCCGAGTACCACGATCCGGATGCCACCGCGAACGCGCGTCTGGCCTCTCGCCTGCCGTACCTGTTCGCCTGCTGCCGCTTTGCCCACTACCTGAAGTGCATCGTGCGCGACAAAATCGGCTCCTTCCGCGAGCGCGAAGAGATGGAGCGCTGGCTGAACGACTGGGTAATGAACTACGTGGACGGCGACCCGGCGAGCTCCTCGCAGGAGACCAAGTCCCGTAAACCGCTGGCGGCTGCGGAAGTGCAGGTGCAGGAGATCGAAGACAACCCGGGCTACTACGCCGCGAAGTTCTTCCTGCGTCCACACTACCAGCTGGAAGGTCTGACCGTTTCTCTGCGCCTGGTATCTAAGCTGCCGTCGCTGAAGACGAAAGACGCGTAATGACGATTGCCGGCCCGAAGGGGCCGGCAGCATTACTGTGAATTCGAGATAGCTTATGAATTTACCTGTGAAACCGATAATAAGAACATTCATCAGCTATTTAACCATTTATACGTTGCTCATTATTTCATTCACGCTGTTCCTGACGGTATCTGGCTACTATCTGTTTATCTTTGACTGGCCGGAAGATGTCCCGCGAATCGCAATGCATGGATTCTTGTGTGCTGGACTTAATGCATTAGCGATAGGTGTGTACGCTGTCGCAGAGAAATGGAGAGAGAAACGTTAGTACCGCACGCTGGCGTATATTTAATACAGGTCGTCCTCTAACGCGATCATACTATGAATAAAATAAACCTGATGGCTATCGCTATGTTGTTTATCACCTCTCTGGCTAATGCACACACGGAAAATCATTCTTATCCTGACGCCACAGCATTACCGCAGGATGATACGTCAAATTTACTTCGCGACCCGGGGTTATTGACGGGGTACGATATGAATCTCAGCGCAGCGCGCTTCGCCAGTGCCTGGCTTTCAAAAACGAATGAACGCGAGCGCATTAAAGCGGATATGTACATGTTAGGCGTGGTCGATGCATCAGGGGGGAAAGCATGGTGTAAAGGACGTCCTATTTTGCCCAATACGGTTCATGAATTTCTTTATTCTCGCTTTGCCTATTTATCTGAGCAGGAGGGTAAGCGACGGGCTTCAGAAATCATTACTGATGGAATGGGAGAATTAAGCCCCTGCAAGCATCGGACTGGCTTATAGAAGCTCCTCTGTAGAACTATCTGCTATTGGATAGCTGATGCGCTGCAGGTCTTACGGCAAAGGATATAAGGTGAAATGTTTCTGTTCTTTCCTCGTATTTATGTCTTTTTACGTGTGTGCCGCAAATAACTACCCTGATTTTTATCAGCAGCAAACATACCGGCAGGTGGTAAAAGATTTGGTCCTGGCGCGCTGCCTTGCGCAGGTGGCAGATAAAGGCAGTCAATTTTCTGCTGATGCGGCCCGCAGTGCGAGTGCATTTATTGAGTGGATACCGTTTGATGCTGAAAACGGTACTGACAAAGTTAACGCCATCATTGGGAAGTATAAAAACCAAATTAATGGTTTCCACTCGGAGCGCAAACCTGATGTAAAAGGCGTAACCTTAAATTGTCTACGTCTTTATCATAGCGACGAACTGAATAAACTGGTTCCGCAGCTCATCATTGGCGATCCTGATCGTACCTGGATTCAGGATAATCCGCAGTAGTAAAAGACTTCACATTCTTTCCGTTCATTTAGGGGGAATGTAAGACTGTCAAATGACACGGGTCGTTTGATATGAGGCAGAGGTAAAATATGGACGGTTTTATTCAGCCCCATGCTTTCCTGTTTGCCATATAAGGGCTTTTTCGAAAGCAATATTGTTCATCCACGAAGAGTAGATATTATGGCTATTGATATGTTTCTGAAGGTCGAGGGTGTTACGGGCGAATCTAAAGATTCTAACCACACCGGCTGGACTGATATTACCTCCTTCTCCTGGGGCGCGTCCCAGCCGGGTAATATGAGCGTTGGTGGCGGCGGCGGTGCCGGTAAAGTTAACTTTAACGATCTGCACGTTAACGCTCTGATCGACAAATCCACTACAGCAATCCTGAAACACTGCGCAAGCGGTAAGCACCTGACCAAAGTTGAACTGTCCGTCTGCAAAGCGGGTGGTCAGCAGGTTGAATATACCCGCATCACCCTGGAAGACGTTCTCGTGACTTCCGTTCAGTACACCGGTGCCGACAACGGCGATACCGTTGGCGTGACCTATGCATTCCAGGCTGCGAAAGTGAAACAGCAGTACTGGGAGCAGACCACTGCCGGTGGTAAAGGTGCTGAAAGCAGCGCTGGCTGGAACATCAAAGAGAACAAAGAAGCGTAATTGTTCATCCTTGACCGGGGTTTTGCCCCGGTCATGATGATTGGTTCACTATCCGGTGTGTGCAATGGAAAGAGCGTTAACGGTTATACCCATTGTATTATCATGTAGCACTTGCATATCCCATCCTGCACAGTTTCAGAGTTTAACTGTTAAGGTAGAAAAAAATTGTCCCTGTTTTGGAATTCCGAATAACACCAGGAGCAGTGAGCCTGTGTTAGTTTATGTGCCTTGTAGGTAACGAATGGGAAACAATTTTCTCGCCAGGGGCATTTCCTCCCAGCCACATTTTAAAATCTGAAGAGTGCCTGCTCTGGGATAAAGAGGACTGGCAGTCAGGAGAGTATGATGTAGTATTAAAGTCGAGAACTTATAATACGGATCTTCGATATGCGGCTGGATTTATTATCAGTGTAAATGCTAAAGGCGAATTATCGCTAGCTAAAACAGAATAGGTGAGTTTTCAAACGTTGCCGATTTTTAAGAAAATGTCAACGTTTGGGTACTAGTTCAACTCCATTTTACTTGAATGTGAGTGCTTATTTGTGAAAAGCAAAGGGAATGAATATGGCTAGTCAATCATTAGTTAATCCGGGATATTGTATTGTTCAGCAACCCGGAACCCTGGATTTCCAGGCAAGACTTTTATTCAACAATCCAAATAGCGATGCTGCTCGTTATTTCATGCAGATTAATAGCGATGCGCAGTGGTCAAAACCGGGACAGATGTTGATTCTTGATGCACCGGGAAGTAAAAATTCTGTGCAGCTTAAGCAATTACAAATTGCAAAAAAGAAAGTTAATGGTGCTCTGGCCGATCTTAACTCTGGAGAGGCGAATTTCTTTAATCAACATTTTAGCACAATAGCCGCAGTTACTAATTTTATGGATAAGTCCCTTGGTGTCGTTGCTGATGCAGGCGAAAAATATTTCAGTGATATAGAAAGAAAACTTATATCCATTGAGTTGGCTTACCAAAATCAGTACAGGACACAAGGAACATTAATAAGCCAGCAATTTTTTGTTGAGCGTCAGCGCCTCTTTTCTGAGTTAGATGGCTTATTAAATAAATTGTCCAGGTTGACGTTGAAGATGAAACCCTATGACGAATTGAAGCATGCATTAGGGTTGTCAAGCAGATCAATTGTACATGAATGGAGCACGGCTGGAGTCGCTTCTATTCGTGGTTATTCAACTTATATCGATAATGCCTCTAAGGCGGCTCGCTTTCTTAAAGCGGGCGGCTGGCTTGCAATAGGTTTTGCAGGTGCAAATACCACTAATGAAGTTTACAATGCATGCACCGTAGGACGTGAGCAGAGTTGCGCTAAAGTCGCTGTGAAAAAATACAGCAGCTTTGGTGCAAGCCTGGCAGGGGGTATTTACGGTGGTAAATACGGAGCTATGGCAGGTGCTGGTGTATGCGTTGCGCTTGGCGTTGCGACGGGGGGCGTCGGATTGCTCGCCTGCTCTATTGTCGGTGCGGCGGCAGGTGGATACGTTGGTGGTGAGATAGCGGGCGGAGCGACTGAGTATATGATGGATAAAATATGGTGAATATTGAGAATTTACTATTAATCCTTATCGTGGCTTTATTCCTGATTGTGGTAGTTATGGATCTGTTCAGTTCTCGTTACTTCAAAAAACACGAAGCTGATTATAATCAATTACTTTCAGACTACCGGCGCAAAGGGTATGACCTTGATCTTGTGACAAATTACGCTTCTTTTTTTGGTTCACTGGCTAATTACCAAAAAATAATCTGGTTTGTACGCCTTTATAAAGGCGTCAAAATGAAGTTTACTCATGAAAGGTCGGTGCAGGAAGAAGCTTATAAATACGTGCAGTCGTTACCGGATGAAAGAATTGGCTGGATACTAAAATTACATCGTCGTTATAAATTACAGGCGTTAATATTCACTTTATGGCTCATTGTTGGATTATATTTTATAACCTTCATTAAATAGTTTTAATATTCACTTTCTCAAACGCTGCCGTTCTCGCCCCGAGAGCGGCAGCGTTTGAGCGCTAATCATACCAGCAGGAATACGCCATGCGATTCACGATTATTTCTACGAAACCCGGTCATCAGCCGCCGCAAAGCAGCTGTGATTTTTATGCCCCGGGCGGCACCATTGGGCGCGGTACGGATAACAATCTGGTGCTGCCGGACAATGACCGCACTATCTCGCGTTTGCAGGCCATCGTTCACGTCGACGCCAGCGGCGAATGCCGCGTCACGAACCGCGGCAGCGTTACCCGCGTGGTATTAAATGACATTCCTCTTGAGCGTGGGCGTCAGGTTGAGCTTCAGGATGGGGATATTCTCGGTATTGATGAGTATCGCATCGAAGTCAGCGAACTGATTCACGATACCCAGCCCGTAAGCCGTATGGCGGCCAGCATGCAGCAGGCGCGTCCGGCGGCGACACCTGCTCCGGCACCGCAGCCGAAACCTGCAAGCGCCGCGCCGCGCGGCAAAGCCGAGCCGACGGCCGTGCCGACGGAAATCTGGGACAGCCTGATGCAGGAGTTCTCCATCTCCGACAGCATCTCCAGCAACCGCGCAAAACCACAGCCCGCAGCTTCTCACGACCCGTTTTCCCAGCCTGCGGCCCCGGAGCGCAACGCCGAAGATCCGCTGGCAATGTTCAACGACAGCGATCCCAGGCTCGAGCGTAAGAACGTTGACCCGGACACGCTGTTCAGCGATGAAGCGTTGTTTAAAAAAGAGAGCATCTTTGACGATGTCACCCCTTCAGCGCTGGTGCAGCCGGACGAAAGCAAACCTGCCCAGCCAAAGGAGGAGGCGGCGGATGAACTCGATCCGCTGGCCCTGTTTGGCGGGACGGCCAGCGCGCCTGCCGCACGCCATGATGACCCGCTCGGCCTGATGGGCGGCGCGCCGTTAACGCATCCGGATGAGATCGCGGCCGAGAAGCCGAAGCCAGAGCCGGTATCCGAGCCCGAGCCGGAAGCGGATCCCCTTGCCGATTCTCCGCTCTTCGCCCCGGAACCGCAGGAGGCGCCGCGCGCGGAAGAAGAAGAGCCCGCGCGTACCGACTACGCCGGCTTCACCATGCCAACGCCGCAGGCCGTGGCGCGCAGCAACGCTCAGGCGCCTAAAGGCCGCCTGCGTATCGACCCGGTTAAAAACGCTGCATCACCTGCCTCCACCGTGCAGAACGGCGAGAAGGGCGAGGTGCTGCAGGGCGAGCTGCTGGAGGCGCTTCTGGAAGGGATGGGGCTGAGCGAAATGCAGCCGGTGCCGCAGTTCGATCGGGAAAATATGCGTCAGCTGGGCCAGATCCTGGGCATGTTCTCCCAGGGAACTGTGGCGCTGCTCTCGTCGCGCTCTATCCTCAAGCGCGGCGTGAAGGCCGATATGACCATGGTGCTCGACGATGCCAACAACCCGTTCAAGCTGCTGCCGACCGGGAAAACGGTGCTGATTCAGATGTTCGGCACGCCGATGCCTGGCTTTATGCCGCCGACCAAATCGGTGCGCGATGCGCTGATCGATTTACAGGCGCACCAGCTGGGGATGATCTCCGGTATCCGCGCCATCATTGCCGCCATGCTGCAATCCTTTAACCCGGAGCAGCTCGAAGAGCAGGCGAAGCAGAACGGGATGACGTCGCGCCTGGCGCTGCCGGGCAGCCGTAAAGCCGCGCTGTGGGATTATTTTGTACGCAGCTATGGCGAGACGGCAGGGGAGATCGAAGACGACTTCCATACCCTGTTTGGCGAAGCCTTCCTCCATGCCTATGACATGGAGGTCAATCAGTACAAAGACTCACAGAGCGGATCCGAAGACAAATGAATATCGCAACGGCTTCTCTCTCCCGCCAGGGGACGCGCGCCAGCAACCAGGATCAGACGGGAGAAACCATTGGGGAACGTTCAGCCTGCTTTGTCGTCTGTGACGGCATCGCGGGCCTGCCGGGCGGCGAGGTGGCCGCTGAACTAGCCCGCAACAGCATCATTTCCCGTTTCGACGGCGATAAGCACCTGAACGCGCAGCATATTCGTGACTACGTGCAAACGGCAAACCGCACCATCCTCAGCGAACAGCAGGCCGTACAGGACTACCGCCGGATGGGCACCACGCTGGTCAGCCTGTTTATCGACAGGGATTACCGCCTGGCCTACTGGGCGCACGCCGGGGACAGCCGCCTGTACCTGTTTCGCCGCGGCTGGCTGTGGCACGTTACGACCGATCACAGCCTCGTTCAGCAGATGAAGGACGCCGGGCACCAGGCCGACGATCTCAACAGCAACCTGCTGTATCTGGCGCTGGGTATTGAGAACGGCGGACCGGAGGCGAGCTACAGCGATGTTGTTCAGGTTGAAGACGGCGATGCCTTTTTACTCTGCACCGACGGTTTCTGGCACGGCGTCAGCGAAGAGCAGATGAAGCAGTCGCTGCACATGGTCAATACGCCACAGGAGTGGCTGACCTTAATGAACCAAATCATTCAAAAGAATGGCGAACAGGAGGGCAATGCTCAGGATAACTATACCGCCGTCGCGGTGTGGATGGGCAACCCTCAGGACACCACTTTGCTGCATACGCTCTCTGACGCAGCGCAATTTCTTCCCTGCGGAACTGATTAGACACACAAGGATTGATATGAAACTTTGGCTATCGGGTTTGGCTCTTCTGACGGTGGCGACCACCGCACAGGCTGAAAACTTCCGCATCGTGCAGTCTCCTGCGCAGAAGCTGGATATCTGGATCGACAACATTAAAGACAATACGCCGCAAAGCTGGTGTAAGTCGGACGTTGCGCTGCGTATCGTGGCCAACGGCAGGAAAGAGGTTTCGGTGCTGGAAAACTTCGTGCCGCGCCTGGGCTCGCTGCTGGAGCACCAGTGCAGCAGGCTCAACACCCTGAACTGGACGCTAAACGATCCCGAAGGGGCGACGCTCGCCCGGGGTACGGCGGCCAAAGCGCAGGACTGGGCGCTGGTGGTGAAGCAGCAGGAAACGGCGGCCACGGCGCCCGCGACCTCCGGCGCGCTGCTGCCGCCTGACCAGAACCCGGAAACGCGCACCGTGGCGGCAGATCGCTCCCCGTGGCAGGAGTTCACCCTTCAGGACGGTTGCCACCTGCGCACCTTCTGGGAGGGCGGTGCCTCCGCGCCTGCGCTGTTTATCCCGGACTCCGACACCACCCGCTGCGGCAACGGCAGCTGGCTCAGCGGCCACACGGTCGTCACCCAGAACCGCAACGGGACGCAGAAAGCGATCCCGGTGACCTATATTCACGGCTTCCCGGTGATGGGCCTGAACAACAATGTCGATCCTGAAAACGCGCTGATCACCTCCGTCAACAAGGAGCGCATGGTCTTCAGCACCCAGAACAGCGACCAGAGCTGGATGATCCTGCCGTACGACAGCAGCCTGAACGGCTGGAAGAGCAACGGCACGGTGGCGGTGGAGATCTCCCGTGAGATCGCCAGCGACGACGCCAGGCTCCAGGCGCGCATTGCGGCGGTGAAGAAAACCTGGAGCGCATGGGTTGCACCAGGCGCGGAGCTGAACATTGTTCTGATTGATACGCTGCGCCCGCAGCTTCGCGATCCGGCAGTAGGCGCATGGCGCGCGGCTAATTAAGGAGTGGCTATGAATACGCTTTATCAACATCTGGCGGGCGAGTCGATTAGCGACGCGCTGCTTCGCCTGGAAGCCGATATCAAAGCCCGCCCGGCGGATGCCGATCTGCGCGCCGCGTTTGTGCAGTTTTTGATCCTCAGCGGCAACTGGGCGCGCGCGCTGACCCAGCTGAAAAGCTGGCTGGCGCTGAAGCCGCAGGCAAAACCGACCGTCACGCTGCTGGAGCAGGCCATTCAGGGCGAACAGCAGCGCGCGCGCGTGTTTGCGGGAGAGGCGCGCCCGGCGATGCCCGAGGCGCAGTGGCCGTGGATGGCGATCTTAGCCCAGGCGCTGACGGAAGGCGGCGAGCGCGCGCAAGCCCTGCGCCTTGCCGCGCTGGAGCAGGCGCCGGCAGGCGCAGGCCAGCTTACGCTTGAGAATGACGAACAGCACACCTTCGAGTGGCTGATGGACGGCGATGCCCGCCTGGGGCCGGTGTGTGAAACCCTGGTCAATGGCCGCTACTTCTGGGTGCCGTTCTGCGCCATCGACACCATCCGCTTTCAGGCTCCGGCCAGCGTGACCGATCTGGTATGGCGTCATGCGCTGGTTCGTCTGACGGACGGAACCGAGCAGGTTTGTCAGATCCCGGCGCGCTATCCGTTTACTGACGGGGCACCCGACAGCGTCAGGCTTGGACGTACCACCGAATGGCTGCCCCTCGACGATGACGGCACGCTGTATGAAGGCATGGGACAGAAGGCCTGGCTCAGCGAGCAAAGCGAAAGCCCGCTGCTCACCCTGAGCCTGGTGACGTTTGCCGCGGATGGTGCTGATGAGTAATCCTGCTGGCGAAGGCGATCTGCTGCGCAGCGGCTGGCAGGCCCGCAGCAGGCAGGAGAAAGTGGGGGCGCGCGACAAAATGCAGCCCTCGCTGCTGGATCGCCTGACCGATAACGATCCGGAAAAGAAACGCGAGTCCGCTAACAGCAACCTGATCACCCACGCCGCGCTGCGCCGCAACGTGCTGCGGGATTTACAGTGGTTGTTTAATACCATCAACCACGATGCCTCTAGCGACTTAAGCGGGCTGACGCAGGTGAGCCGTTCCGTCGTTAACTTCGGCGTTGCGCCGCTGGCCGGGAAAAGAATGTCCGATATCGAATGGCATGACATTCAGCGCAAGCTTACCGAGGCGATTATTAACTTTGAACCGCGGATCCTCCCGCAGGGGCTTCAGGTTCGCTGCGTGTCCGATACCTCGTCGCTGGATCTGCACAACGTTCTGTCTATCGAAATCAAGGGCCGCCTGTGGTGCGTGCCGTATCCGCTTGAGTTTCTCTTTCGCACGGACGTCGATCTGGAAAACGGGCATTTTGAACTGAAGGATGCGGGGTAATTATGGAAAGCAAGCTGCTCGAATATTACAACCGTGAACTGGCCTACCTGCGCGAGATGGGCGCGGAGTTCGCCGAGCGCTACCCTAAGGTGGCGGGACGGCTCGGCATGCGCGGCATCGAAGTGGCGGATCCGTACATCGAGCGCCTGATGGAAGGCTTTGCCTTCCTGACCTCCCGCGTGCAGATGAAAATGGACGCGGAATTTCCGCGCTTCTCGCAGCGCATGCTGGAGATGATTGCGCCGAACTATCTGGCGCCCACGCCGTCGATGGCGATCGCTGAAATTCAGCCCGACAGCAGCCGCGGCGACCTGAGCAAAGGCTTTATCGTGCCGCGCGGCACCATGATGGACAGCCTGGCGCTGAAAAAAACCGGCGTCACCTGTAGCTACACCACGGCGCACGAGGTCAACCTGCTGCCGTTGAAAATCGACCGCATCGAGCTGGGCGGCGTGCCTGCCGACCTGCCGCTGGCGCAGCTGGGCCTGAGCCAGAGGGGGATCAGCAGCGCGCTACGGATCCGCATTGCCTGCGATGGCCCGCAGCATCTCGGGCATCTGGATTTTGACCGTCTGGAGTTCTTCTTAAGCGGCCCGGACATAGAGGCGCTGAAGCTGCTGGAGCTGGTGATGGAGCACCATGCGGGTATCGTCTGCCAGACGGTTAACAGCCAGCCCTGGCGCCAGCTGCTGTCGTCCGACGCCCTGCGTCAGGAGGGCTTTGAGGCGGATCAGGCGCTGCTCCCGGACGATCTGCGTAACTTTGACGGCTATCGCCTGTTGCAGGAGTACTTTGCGTTCCCGGCACGTTTTCGCTTTATTAGCCTGAGCGGGCTGGGCAAGCTGATCCAGCGCTGCGAAGACGAAAAAGCGTTTGATATCTTCATTCTGCTCGACAAGAGCGACGATCAGCTGGAGCGCGTGGTGGACGCCAGCCATCTGGCCCTGCACTGCACGCCGGTGATCAACCTGTTCCCGAAAGTGGCTGCGCGGCAGAAGCTGAGCGAAGGCCAGCATGAATACCATCTGGTGGTGGATAACATCCGGCCGCTGGATTATGAGATTTATGCGGTGAAAAAAATCTATGCCAGCGCGGACGGGCAACGGGACGACCAGACGTTTCGCCCGTTCTGGAGCACCTGGAGCGGCGACGCGGGCAACTACGGCGCCTATTTTTCCCTGCGCCGCGAGCAGCGCGTCCTCTCGGAGCATGCGCTTCGCTACGGTACCCGCACCGGCTATATCGGCTCGGAGGTGTTTGTCTCGCTGGTGGATGCGCAGCACGCGCCGTGGCAGGACAACCTGCGCTACATTTCCGCCGAGGTGCTGTGCACCAGCCGCGACCTGCCGCTGATGCTCCAGCAGGAGCTCGGGCAGTTCATTATGGCCGACTCCATGCCGGTGAAGACCCTCAACCTGCGTAAAGGCCCGACGCCGCCGCGTCCGGCGCTGGCGGAAGGGTTCAGCACCTGGCGGCTTATCAGCCAGCTGCAAATGAATTACCTCAGCCTGATGGACAGTGAAAACGAAGAGGGCGCCGCCGCGCTGCGCCAGCTGTTAGGGTTGTATGCCAACCTGGCAGAGACGCCGGTTGCCCGTCAGGTGGACGGCGTTCGCCACTGCGTGCTGGAGCCGGTGCACCGCCGCGTGCCGGAACCCGGCCCCGTGGTGTTCGCCCGCGGGATCGGCATTACCCTGACGGTGGACGAACGCGCCTTCTCAGGTGCCAGCCCGTGGCTTTTCGGCAGCGTGCTGGAGCGTCTCTTTGCCCGCCTGGTCTCCATCAACAGCTTTACGGAGTTCACGCTCAAGAGCCAGCAGCGCGGCGAGATCGGCTACTGGGCGCCGCGCATGGGTAAAAGGGCGCTGGTATGAGTGAGGTTGCCCCTGCAACGCTTCGCGTGCATCGCCTGACGCCGCTGCCCGATGCCTTCTGGCGCGGCGTGCGCGAGACGCCGTGGCGCTACGATCTGTTTCAGCTGTTAAGGCGCATTGATGCCCAGGGCGGTGAACGCTATCCGCTTGGACGTGCGCCGCTGCCGAAATTTGAGCCGCTGCGCATTGGCCAGCAGCCTTCGATGGGGTTTGCGCCATCCACGGTTGCCGACGTCCGGCAGCGCAAAGAGAACGGGCTGCACGAGGTTTCGATTCTCAGCTTCGGGCTGTTTGGTCCGAACGGCCCGCTGCCGGTGCATATGACCGAGTATGCCCGCGAGCGTATCCATCATCATCAGGACCATAGCCTCAGCGCGTTTGCCGACCTCTTTCACCACCGCCTGACGCTGCTGTTTTACCGCGCCTGGGCGGACGCGCAGCCAGCCGTTTCCCTCGATCGCGATGACAACAAGCGCTTCGAAGGCTATCTGGCGTCGCTGATCGGCATGGGCCAGCCGGGCCAGATGACCAAAGGCAGCCTGAGCGCGCATGCCCGCTTTACCCACGCCGGGCACCTGACCCGCCACGGGCGGGACCCGGAAGGGCTGGAGAAGATCCTGCGTAACTATTTCAACGTCCCGGTCAGGCTGGTGGCCAACGTGCCGCAGTGGATGCCGCTCTCCCCCCGTGAGCAGGCGCAGCTGGGCGAGGGGCGTCGCCTGCCGCGCATGGGCGAATCCGCCTTTCTCGGCATTGCGGTACGCGACGTGCAGCACAAGTTTCGTCTGGAAATAGGCCCGCTGAGCGCCGACGAGTACAACCGTTTTCTGCCCGGCGAACCGTGGGTGACCGAGCTGCGCGACTGGGTGCGGCAGTACGTCGGGGTAGAATTTGAATGGGAAACACGGGCGATCCTGCGCGCCGATGCGGTGCAGGGCGCCACGCTCGGCAGCACCGGGCGATTAGGGTACAACACCTGGCTGGGCATTCAGCCACAGCCTGTTCCGCGTGGCGATCTGGTGTATCGCGCAGAGCGATAATCCTTCGTATACCGAATCATTGTTAATGGAAACTAACATGTCAGAAATTAGCCGTGCCGTGCTTTTCGGCAAACTGGATACGCTGTTATTTACCTCTCTGGAAAGCGCGACTGCCTTCTGCAAGCTGCGCGGCAACCCGTACGTTGAGCTGGTGCACTGGCTGCATCAGCTTATGCAGCAGCAGGATGGCGATCTACAGCAGGTCATCCGTCACTTTGCGCTTGATGAACAGCAGCTAACCCGCGATATCGTGGCGGCGCTGGATGCCCTGCCGCGCGGCGCAAGCTCCGTTTCCGATCTGTCCGAACATATCGACAGCGCCGTCGAGCGCGCGTGGGTTTACGGCTCGCTGAAGTTCGGCGTCAGCCGGATCCGCGGCGGCCATTTGCTGATCGGAATACTGAAAACATGGAATCTGGCCAACGTGCTGAAAGGCATCTCGGCACAGTTTACCCGGATTAACGTTGAGGTGCTGATCGAGCAGTTCGACGCCATTTGTGCCAGCAGCAAAGAGAGCCAGCAGGCCGCCGCGGTAGAGGCGCCCGCCGGTGCGGTACCTGCCGCGCAGGGGACGCTGGCGCAGTATGGTCAGGATCTGACGGCGCGCGCCCGGGAAGGCAAAATTGACCCGGTGGTAGGGCGCGATGAAGAGATCCGCCAGATGGTCGATATTCTGATGCGCCGCCGCCAGAACAACCCCCTGCTGACCGGGGAAGCCGGCGTAGGGAAAACGGCGGTGGTGGAAGGGCTGGCGCTGCGCATCGCCTGCGGTGACGTGCCGGAACCGCTGCAAAACGTTCAGCTGTGGCTGCTGGATATCGGCATGCTCCAGGCCGGGGCGGGCATGAAGGGAGAGTTTGAGGCGCGCCTCCAGGCCTTGATTAACGAAGTGCAGTCCAGCGCCACGCCGATTATTCTGTTCATTGATGAAATCCATACCCTTATCGGCGCGGGCGGTCAGCAGGGCACCGGCGACGCCGCTAACCTGCTGAAGCCCGCCCTGGCGCGCGGGCAGCTGCGCACCGTGGGCGCGACCACCTGGGCGGAATACAAAAAATACATCGAGAAGGATCCGGCGCTCACCCGCCGTTTCCAGACGGTACAGGTCCACGAGCCGGACGAAGCGAAAGCCGTTCTGATGCTGCGCAGCACCGTTTCGCCGCTGGAAACCCATCACCAGGTTTTACTTCTCGACGAAGCGGTCAGCGCGGCGGTGAAGCTTTCTCATCGCTATATCCCCGCGCGCCAGCTGCCCGATAAAGCGGTGGCGCTGCTGGATACCGCCTGCGCGCGCGTGGCCGTCAGCCAGAGCGCGCCGCCTGCCCAGCTGGAAGACTGTCTGCGTCACCTGGCCGCCCTGGACGTGGAGCTGGAGATTGCTGAACGTGAGGCGCGGGTCGGGGCAGGCGATCCGGCGCGCGTGGCGACCCTAACCGCCGAGCGGGACGCGTTTGAAGCCAGGCGCGAAGCCCTGGCCCGGCGCTGGGAAGAAGAGCGCAATCTGGTGCAGGAGATTATCCGCCTGCGCGCCGCGCTGTTTGCGGCGGGCGACGAGGACACGGCTGAACTGCGCGGCCAGCTCGCAGAGCAGCAGCAGGCGCTGGCGGCCTTACAGGGTGACGAACCGCTGCTGTTTGCCGCGGTGGACGAAAACGTGGTGGCCGCGGTGGTTTCTGACTGGACCGGGATCCCGCTGGGCCGGATGGTGAAAAATGAAATTGACGCGGTGCTGAACCTGGCCGACACGCTGAACCAGCGGGTTATCGGCCAGCGCCACGGTCTGGAGCTTATCGCCCGTCGGGTGAAAACCTCGCGGGCGAAGCTCGACGATCCGAACAAACCGATCGGCGTATTTATGCTGTGCGGGCCGTCCGGCGTCGGCAAAACCGAAACCGCGCTGGCGCTGGCGGAGTCCCTGTACGGCGGCGAGCAGAATGTCATTACCATCAACATGAGCGAATTCCAGGAAGCGCACACCGTGTCGACGTTAAAAGGTGCGCCTCCGGGCTACGTGGGCTATGGTGAAGGCGGCGTCTTAACCGAGGCCGTGCGCCGCCGCCCCTACAGCGTGGTGCTGCTGGACGAAATTGAAAAAGCGCACCCGGACGTTCATGAGATCTTCTTCCAGGTCTTTGACAAAGGCTGGATGGAGGACGGCGAGGGGCGTCATATTGATTTCCGTAACACCATTATTATTCTGACGTCCAACGTTGGCACCGAGCTTATCGGCGCCATGTGCGCCGACCCGGAACTGATGCCTGAGCCGGACGCGTTAAGCGGCGCCCTGCGGCAGCCGCTGCTGGAGGTATTCCCGCCTGCGCTGCTGGGCCGTCTGCTGGTGGTGCCGTATTATCCGCTGAGCGACGCGATGCTGGGGCAGATTGTGCGCCTGCAGCTCAGGCGCATTCAGCGTCGTCTGGAAGAGAATCACAACATAATTTCTGAATTTGACGACAGCGTGGTTGAACAGATCGTTCAGCGCTGTACCGAGGTAGAGTCGGGCGGGCGTATGGTAGATGCAATTCTGACCAATACGCTGCTGCCGCAGATGAGCCAGATTTTACTTACCGCCAGCCGCAGCGACGAGCAGTATCGTCGTTTGCACGTTACCTGCGAGCAGGGCGAGTTCCACTGTCAGTTTGCCGCGTAATAATCATCAAGAGAACTGTAAAAGATGACGGATAATGATAACAATCGGACTGTCCCAAACGCGCTCCCGGTCGGGTACCGTTTCAATGAGTTTGAGATTAAAGAGGTAATTGGCGGCGGCGGATTCGGCATCGTCTATCGCGCCTGGGATCACCAGCTCGAACGCACTATCGCTATCAAAGAGTTTATGCCTTCCTCCCTCGCCGTGCGCGGCGAGGACATGACGCTGGTGCTGCGCAGCGAGCGCTTTGGCAAAGCCTTTTCCGCGGGCCTGAACAGCTTCATTCAGGAAGCCCGCCTGCTGGCGCGGTTCAACCACCCGAACCTGCTGCACGTGCTGCGTTTCTGGGTACAAAACGACACGGCCTACATGGGAACGCTGTTCTACAGCGGCACCACGCTGTCTCGCCTGCGCGAAGAGAAGCCCGAGCTGATTAACGAGACGTGGATCCGTCGCATGCTGCCGATGCTGTTTGGCGCCATCAAAACGATCCACGATGAAGGCTATCTGCACCGCGATATCTCGCTGGACAACATTCAGATTCAGGATAACGGCCTGCCGGTGCTGCTTGATTTCGGTTCGGCGCGCCGCACCATCGGAAATCTCTCGGACGAGACGGAAACCATGCTGCGTCCGGGGTTCGCGCCAATCGAGCAGTATACCGACGACAATGAAAGCGAGCAGGGGCCGTGGACGGATATCTACGCTCTCGGCGCCGTGCTGCGTACCCTGATCGTAGGCTCTCCGCCGCCGGTCAGCGTGGTGCGCTCCATTCAGGACACCTGTAAACCGCTGGTGGAGCTGATGCCGCAGGGCTATTCCATTCCGCTGCTGCAGGCGATTGACCGGGCGCTGGCGCTGCATATGGAAGATCGCCCGCAATCCATCGAGGAGTTTGCGGCCCTGATCGAAATGCCCGTCGCCGGTATCGACGACGTGCTGACCGCGAAAAAGACGGGCACGATGCTGGTGCCGGTTGAAGAGGAGACGTCTGCTTCCGCGCTGGACTGGCGGCGCTACAAGCTGCCGGGACTGGTCGCCGCGGGCGTGCTGGTTGGGGTTGTTGCCGGCGCGATGCTGTTCGGCGGCGGTCAGAGCGCGCCAGAGCAGACGGCGCAAGCGCCTGCCGCGACTCCCCCTGCACGGACCACTGCCGCAGCGAATACCACACCGGAAACGACAGAGGCCGACGAGCCGGCTGCGCCACCTGCTGCCGCACAGCAGGGTACGCCGCCCGTTGCCGCCAGCCCCGTCGCGCTTGTCTATATCCGCATGCTTGACGGCGAGACGCTGAAGGTTAACGGTGAGCCGAAAGCGCTGCGTCCGGGAAATAACGGTTACGCATCGCTGAAATTGCCGGCGGGCGAGGCCCGTATCGAGCTGGAAGGGAATGGAAGAACGCGTACCCAGACGCTGGATATTGCGAAGCCAGGCACCTGGCTGGTGAACCCGTAGGCCAGCGGGTAACAGGACGGAGCGCATGTACAACATCAAGTTTGTCTATCTTTTTCATGAGAACGTTTCACCGGCGCTGTTTGCGAAAATTATCCGCCCGTCCGTTGCCGGGCAGTGGATTATGTCGGTTCCTGACCATTCGCTGCGCTCGCTCTTCACGCGCTACGATTTGCTGCGCAACATCACCGGCGCGAATCCTTATCAGTCCGGGCGCGATACCCGCAAGCCGATCGCTCAGGATTTGGATATCGGCAGGGTAGTGGCCATCGACGAAAGCTTCCGCGACTGGTCATCGGTAACGGAGATTTTTTATATCAATGCCAAAGGGCAGCTGCAGGCTGCCTCCCTTGTTGGTCTGGGCTGGTACCCGGTGAGTACGATTGTCGATCGTTACGAAACCATGGTGAGAGCGTATGGGTCTCGCCCTGCGCCAACGGTGTTGCCGAAGCAGGTGGTGAAGTCTAAAGCGGCGCAGGTGCCGGATGCGCCAACGCCGGGCAAAGACGGTAAAACCTATGCGGCACAGCTGGAAAATATGACCAAAGCCGAACGCTGGCAGGCGCGTAAGGAGCTGATTGCAAAGGGCAGCAACAGTCTCTACCCGGATGCGCAGATAGCGGCTAAGCGGTTAGCGGCGAATAATATTGCGGTTGAGAAAGCGAAGCTTGCTGAGAACGTCTACAAGACGGTAAATCCGCTGGAAACGACGCCGGGCGTGCCGGAGGGGTGGACGGATATCAGTAATGATGCGGCCGCGCTGAAGAAGCTTGGGCTAAACAGCAAATCACTGTTCGACAACTCAGGCTCTCCGGATTTTCTGGCCCGCGTTTATCAACCCGACCCTGAGGTTTTTGGTCGCGAGATGAACCCAACGTTAGTTTTCAGAGGGTCACGGCAACCCGAATTTTTCCCCATGAAGAACATGGCTGACTGGAAAAATAATGGTGCGCAAGGGCTCGGAATGGCGTCAGATTATTATAAAAGAGCGGTGGGTCTTGGCGAACAACTCTCTAAATCTGGCCAACAGGTGGACATTGCGGGCCACTCTCTGGGAGGCGGATTAGCGTCTGCTACCGCGATGGCCAGCGGTATGCCAGGATGGACCTTCAACGCGGCCGGTCTGAATTCAGGCACCGTAGAGAAATACGGCGGAAGTTTGTTAGGCAGTACCGAAAATATTCAGGCCTACCGTGTTGAAGGCGAACTGCTTACAAAGATCCAGGAAGTTAATCTTTGGGAAGATCTCAAAACGGTAAAAGGACATATACCGACACTGATAGCCAAAGAGGAGCTTTCTGCCGTCATGCCTAACGCTGCCGGAATTGCTCACGATCTTCCGGGTGGCACGGGGGGCGCGCTCGATCGTCATGGAATCGATCAGGCGATAAAATGTATTGAACAACAGAAGGATGAAGACATCGCTATTATCGGGAGTCGCGCGTGAAATCATTGATTACAGGCTGGATAGCGCTTTGTTTAATGTTAATGGTTCAGGGGTGCAAGCAAAATATGGATTTAAAACCAGACAATTATTTCAGCGGTCAGCAGCTCACCGTAGCGCGTGCAATTGAAGCCGGTGAGAGGGATGAGGTTGTTAAATTAGCGTCGGAAACAGACCTTAATAAACCCGGTAAAGAGGACATGACGCTTTTGTTTTGGGCGGTGATGAACGCAATTAACGATAAAAAAACACCGGATCAGCTAAAAATTATTACCGCTCTGGTTAAATCGGGAGCGGATCCGCTCCAGCCAAGGCCTTCGGGGGAGAGTAGTCCGGCCGAATATGTGCTGAAAGCAGATAGTGGGGTCTGGATAAAGGCGATGCTGGAAGGCGGATTATCGCCGGATGCGAAGGATAAAACGTTTGGGGAACCGATTATCTTCGAAACCCTCGAAGCAAAAAACACCGATACTCTGCAAGCGATGCTTGACGGTGGAGCAGACATCAATATTACCAATTCACTGGGTAATACGTTGCTGATCGCCGCCCTGGACTTTCACTCTTACGACCATGTCCTGCTTTTGCTGGAGCGTGGCGCAAACGCTGAGATCAAGGCGGATAATGGCTGGACAATGGCCAACCAGCTGCAGCGTTATCTGAACCGGGCGAAAGAGGGCAGTGACGAATATCAAAAACTGACTGAAATCAAAGATGTGCTTATTCAGCATGGCGGTAAATGGCCTCCTGCACCCGTGAAGTAAGGCTGGCGTTGATGATCTCAAAAGAAAAGGTTTTCTATTTTTGGGGCGTGATGGATATCATCGGGATTGTGTTTTATTCGATGGGGCCTTTACGTTTGCTTGAGTCCTGGTGGGACGCCACCGGAGGAAATCTGGGGATGATCGTCTTTATGGTCATTGCTGGAGGGGTAAATGGCATTCTGACAGGAATCTTCTATCTCGCATATTTTTTGTTGCCCATTTCGATGTTTTTCTCCGCCTGGTTTTTTTTCACAAACCACCGATATGCTGTCCGTTTTGCCCTCTCGCAGGAAGCATTGCGCGTTCTCACTGTAAGTTGTTCAGTGACGTTATTCCCTGTTGTTATTGTCGGTACTGGGTTAAGCATTCTTCCCCTAAATATTGTGCTGTTTGTATTTTCTGAATTACTAAAAACCGGAACGCTCATCTTTATCATAAAAAAACAGCCCGCCGACCCTGCAGAGCATTGACCGGAACAGCGCCTGTTCATGCTTGTCTGTTGCCGTAATACTTTTCATCGCATAAGCCATATGGATTAACGATTATGCTCAACCGAATTACCGTTCAGCTCCCCGTCGAGGGACTTCTTTTCTGGAAACTTTCCGGCCGCGAGGCGATGTCCGAGTCGTTCGCCCTGACGTTGACCCTGCTCGGCACGGACGCGCGCATCGACCGCAGCAAACTGCTCGGTCAGCCGGTCACGGTGACCATCCCGACGCAGAACCTGCTCACCTCCCGCTACATCAACGGCAAGGTGACCCGCGTGGCGGTGAGCGCCGTTGAGCTGACGGGCACGCGTTATGCGGTCTACCAGCTGACGGTGGAGCCGGACCTGTGGCCGATGAAGCGCGACCGCAACCTGCGCATCTTCCAGGGGCAGACGGTGCCGCAGATTGTGAAAACCCTGCTGGGCGAACATCAGGTCAACGTCGAGGACAAACTCACCGGCAGCTACCGGGTGTGGGACTACTGCGTGCAGTATCAGGAGTCGAGCCTGGACTTCATCAGCCGCCTGATGGAGCTGGAAGGCATTGCGTATTACTTCAGCCACGAGGCCGACAGGCACACCCTGGTCCTGACCGACGCCGCCACCCAGCACCAGCCGTTCAGCGGCTACGAGGTGATTCCGTACCACCAGACGCCGTCCGGCGGCAGCACGGACGAAGAGGGCATCAGTCAGTGGGCGCTGGAGGACAGCGTGACGCCGGGGATTTACAGCCTCGACGACTACGACTTCCGCAAGCCGAACGCGTGGCTGTTCCAGGTGCAGCAGAACCCGGCGTCGCCGAAGCCGGGCAGCATTGACGTGTACGACTGGCCGGGGCGCTTTGTGGAGACCGGGCATGCGGAGTTCTACGCCCGCATCCGTCAGGAGCGCTGGCAGGTGGAGCATCAGCAGATTCAGGCCACCGCCACGGCGGCGGGCATCGCGCCGGGCCACACCTTCACCCTGACTAACGCGCCGTTCTTCAGCGATAACGGCGAGTATCTGGTCACTGCTGCGGGTTATCACTTCGAGGAGAACCGCTACGCCAGCGGGGAGGGTGAAACCGTTCACCGCACCGACTTCAGCGTTATCCCGGCATCGGTCTCCTATCGTCCGGCGCAGAGCACCGCGTGGCCGCGCACCTACGGCCCGCAGACGGCGAAGGTTGTCGGGCCGCAGGGGGAGAGCATCTGGACGGACAAATACGGTCGCGTGAAGGTGAAGTTTCACTGGGACCGCCTGGCGAAGGGGGACGACACCAGCTCCTGCTGGGTGCGCGTGTCGAGCGCCTGGGCGGGCCAGGGTTACGGCGGGGTGCAGATCCCGCGCGTGGGCGATGAGGTGGTGGTGGACTTTATCAACGGCGATCCGGACCGGCCGATTATCACCGGGCGCGTGTACAACGACGCGAGCATGCCGCCGTGGGCGCTGCCGGCAGCGGCGACGCAGATGGGCTTTATGAGCCGCTCGAAGGATGGCTCGGTCGATAACGCCAACGCCCTGCGCTTTGAAGACAAGGCGGGCGCGGAGCAGGTGTGGATCCAGGCCGAGCGCAACCTGGATATCAACGTTAAGAATGATGAGTCCCATGCGACTGAAAAAAATCGAACTCAGTATGTGGGCGAAGATGAAACCTTACGGGTGGCAAAAAATCAGAAAGCAGGGGTGAAAGGTGAGGTGGTTTGCCTGACGGGTAGCAGCCGCAGCGACAAAGTTGTTAATAACTACATTCTCTCAGCGGGTAATACCCTGAGGCTGGAGTGTGGTGAAAGCGCTATCGAATTAACAAAAGACGGCAGCGTGAATATCATCGGCAATAACTTCAACTTTACTGCAAAACAGAATGCGCAAATAAATACGCTTTCCGGGCAGCTGCATTTAAATCCTGCTGAAGGAACCAATGCCATTGATGCACCAGGGGCATCCCACCAGTCAGCGATCCAGCAGGAAGTGGATGGCTTTTTTGTGTTCAATGCTAATAAATAATTATATTCAGCCTGCCACATAACCGGCTTTCCCGTCACCATAGGCGACGGGAAAGCCAGGCATTGAGGGGCAAAAGAGGCACCCTGAAATGAACTGGTTATTCTTTTTTTCCTTTTTGATCCTCACGCTTGCACTTATCTGGAATGACAATAACCTTTTTAATAAGAAACAATGGATCAGCATGGGTCTGATGCTGGGGCTTGTCCTGCTTTCTACAGCCGGCATTGGTTTTCTTTTAAAATGGCTGGCGCTGACATTTTCAATATTTCCGGTCGCGGTGGCTAAACACTACTCCATCATCTTATCAATGTCTCTCCTGTGCGTCTGGGGTATGAAATTTACCGTCGTTTTGCTATGCACAATATTTTCTGGTGTTATGGCGGGGCATAAAAAATACAACGCTCCGAATTATGAAAAGAGCTCCCGGGTCACATACACCGTAGCGTCGCCCCTGTTTATCTTCGCCAGGCTCCTTCTTTCGTTGGGGTGTGTCCTTATGTTTTCAGGTTTGTGGCTTAAGTAAGCGTTGTAATTGACGCTGCATTGCGGCTGCTGAAACTAAGACGTTGCATTTACGGAATAAAGATTATGCTCAACCGAATTACCGTTCAGCTCCCCGTCGAGGGACTTCTTTTCTGGAAACTTTCCGGCCGCGAGGCGATGTCCGAGTCGTTCGCCCTGACGCTGACCCTGCTCGGCACGGACGCGCGCATTGACCGCAGCAAATTGCTGGGCCAGCCGGTCACGGTGACCATCCCGACGCAGCGCCTGCTTACCTCCCGCTATATCAACGGCAAGGTGACCCGCGTGGCGGTGAGCGCCGTTGAGCTGACGGGCACGCGTTATGCGGTCTACCAGCTGACGGTGGAGCCGGACCTGTGGCCGATGAAGCGCGACCGTAACCTGCGCATCTTCCAGGGGCAGACGGTGCCGCAGATTGTGAAAACCCTGCTGGGCGAACATCAGGTCAACGTTGAGGATAAACTCACCGGCAGCTACCGGGTGTGGGACTACTGCGTGCAGTATCAGGAGTCGAGCCTGGACTTTATCAGCCGCCTGATGGAGCTGGAGGGGATTGCCTATCACTTCAGCCACAAGGCCGACAAACACACCCTGGTCCTGACCGACGCCGCCACCCAGCACCAGCCGTTCAGCGGCTACGAGGTCATCCCTTACCACCAGACGCCGTCCGGCGGCAGCACGGACGAAGAGGGCATCAGCCAGTGGGCGCTGGAGGACAGCGTGACGCCGGGCATTTACAGCCTCGACGACTACGACTTCCGCAAGCCGAACGCGTGGCTGTTCCAGGCGCAGCAGAACCCGGCGTCGCCGAAGCCGGGCAGCATTGACGTGTACGACTGGCCGGGTCGCTTTGTGGAGACCGGGCATGCGGAGTTCTACGCCCGCATCCGTCAGGAGCGCTGGCAGGTGGAGCATCAGCAGATTCAGGCCACGGCCACGGCGGCGGGCATCGCGCCGGGCCACACCTTCACCCTGACTAACGCGCCGTTCTTCAGCGATAACGGCGAGTATCTGGTGACGGCGGCGGGGTATCACTTCGAGGAGAACCGCTACGCCAGCGGCGAAGGTGAAACTATTCACCGCACCGATTTCACCGTCATCCCGGCGTCGGTCTCTTATCGCCCGGCGCAGAGCACGGCGTGGCCGCGAACCTACGGCCCGCAGACGGCGAAGGTTGTCGGGCCACAGGGGGAGAGCATCTGGACGGACAAATACGGTCGCGTGAAGGTGAAGTTCCACTGGGACCGCCTGGCGAAGGGGGACGACACCAGCTCCTGCTGGGTGCGCGTGTCGAGCGCCTGGGCGGGCCAGGGCTACGGCGGGGTGCAGATCCCGCGCGTGGGCGATGAGGTGGTGGTGGACTTTATCAACGGCGATCCGGACCGGCCGATTATCACCGGGCGCGTGTACAACGACGCGAGCATGCCGCCGTGGGCGCTGCCGGCAGCGGCGACGCAGATGGGCTTCATGAGCCGCTCGAAGGATGGCTCGGTCGATAACGCCAACGCCCTGCGCTTTGAAGACAAGGCGGGCGCGGAGCAGGTATGGATCCAGGCCGAGCGAAATATGGACACCAGCGTTAAGAATGATGAAACGCACAGCGTCGGCGGCGAGCGCAGCCACTACGTGAAGAAAAACGAGCTGCATCGCGTGGAGGCTAATCAGATCCAGGCGGTGAAAGGCGGCACCGAGATCCTGACGGGCAAAGGCAAGCTGGATGCGGCAGTGGAACAGTACGTTATCGCTTCCGGGACGAAGCTGAGGCTGGTATCCGGCGAGAGCGCGATTGAACTCAACGCGAACGGTAAAATTAGCCTGATCGGCAAAGAGTTTAACTTCTTCGTTGAAGGGGATGGTCATATCACCACGGGCGGTAAGCTGCACCTGAATACCTCTGGTACCAAGCCGGGCACAACGGCACCTGGTTCTGGGCATAAAGGGGATATCGATGCGGCGGTCCAGGCGAAATTCACGCCACCGAAAGAATAATCGCTTCCTGTCTGCCGCCATGTTGTCCATAACGGCCCTTAAAATTCTTCAGCAATCTTAGAAACGGGTTCACCGATGAAATATACCCTCCAGGAAGGTTCGTTTTCCCTTTTTCCTGCGGCCTGGCAGGATAACAGCATGAACATTATTCGCGATGACGAAAGCGGGCTGTCGGTCGTGGTCAGCCGCGGCGTTATCCCGGATGGCTGCGATTATGAGAAAGAGTTCCACCGCCAGTGGGACGTGATGCGCCCTCAGATGGGCGAGATCGTCCAGAGCGAATTCCAGCGCGTGAAAGCCGGGCCTGACGGCAAAATCAACGGGCTGGAAGTTGAAACCAACTTTGACCATAACGGCCAGCGCCTGTGGCAAAAACAGCTGGCCGTGCAGACGCCGGGCAAACCGGTGTTGATGATTTTTACCCTCTCAGCGCTCAGAGCATTCACTGAAGAGGACGAGGGGCGCTGGAGCGCGCTTAAGCAGAGCCTGACGCTGAACGACAACCGGAATGTGTAAGGCATGAGCGATAATAACGCGGCCCGTAAGGGTGACGAGATTATTCATTCCAGCATCTTCGCGGATATCACCAGCATGGTGGCGGAAGGTGCCGCTTATGCGGTGATCGGCGCGGCGGTGGGGGCAGCCGCTACCGTGGCGGCACCATTGCTGGGGGCAGGGGCGGCAGCCGCAGGCGTGGCGGCGATTGGTTCCAGCTGTCTGTTAAGCGGCATCATTGGCGGCGTGCTGGCAAACGTGGCGGGGATCACAGACGATATCAGCAGCGCCGCCGAGGGGTTGGGCAATGCGATTTTCCCTCCGTCGCCTGCGGGTAAAATCACTACCGGCTCCGACAACGTTCTGACGAATGCCATCCCCGCCGCGCGCGCGGCCGGAACGCTCACGCCAGCAGATACGCCTTCACCTGAACCGCAGTCGCCGGGCAGCTTTGCCGATTACGCGGGCATGCTGCTCTCCGCTGCCGGACAGTTTGGCAGCGAAATGTGGCAGCCGAGCGTGGCGTCTGCCGCCGCGGGGACCTCGCCGCTGGAAGAAGACAAGGTGGCGTGTGAAAAGCACTCCGGCCCGCAGTATCTGGCGGAAGGCTCGAAAAGCGTCTTCATTAACAGCCAGCCCGCGGTGCGTGCGAAAGATCGCACCACCTGCGAGGGTACCGTTTCCGATGACGTCTCCCCGAACGTGATCATCGGCGGCGAGACGCTGACGGTCCGCGATATCAAAAGCGGCAAAACGCCGGGGCTGGCGCTGGGGATGATTGCGCTCTCCCTGCTGCGCGGGCGTCCGGGCAAGATTTTAAAAAACATGCCCTGCGCGCTGGCGGCAGCTGGCGGCGGGATGCTGGCCGATATGGCCGTTAACGCCGTGTTTGGCTCCTCGCACCCGGTTCACGCGGCCACAGGCGTAAAGGTGCTGAATGACGACGATGAGCTTGATTTCTCGCTTCCGGGCCGCTTCCCGCTTCGCTGGCAGCGCAGCTACAACAGCCTGACCACCCGCGAAGGGCTGTTTGGCCTGGGTTGGGCTACCGCTTTTGACAGCTATCTGACGCTTGAAGAGAACAGCGCGACCTGGTTCGACGAAACCGGACGTGAGCTGAGCTTTGAACTGCCGCCAGTGGACCGCGCGTTTTACAGCATCAGCGAAGGCATCATTATCCGTCGCAACGAGAGCGGCGACGTGGCGATTGCCGACGATGACGGCGCGGTGTGGCGTCTGTATAAACCGACACGCATGAATCCATCCGTTCTGCGTCTGGCCTCCCTTAGCGACGAATACGGCAACGCGCTGCTGACGGAGTGGGACGAGCACGGCAGGCTGGTTGGTCTTCACGATGAGCCGCGGGCGATAGACGTCACCCTTCGCTATGAGGACGAACGGTTCCCGCAGCGCGTGACCGCTGCCAGCCATTTTGACGGCAGCCGTAGCTGGCCGCTGATGCAGTGGGGTTACGATGCGCGCGGCCAGCTGGCGAGCGCGACCGATGGCTCTGGCGTTGTCACCCGCGAATACCGCTATAACGACCACGGCCTGATGGTCTGGCACCGCCTGCCGGGCGGTCTTGAGAGCGAATACCGCTGGAAAAAATTTGACCACTGGCGCGTGGTGGAGAACCGTACCAGCACGGGCGACGGCTGTCGCTTCACCTACGATCTGGACGCCGGATTGACCACCGTCGATCACTATGATGGTCAGAAACGTCAGCACTACTGGAACGCGCAAAATCTGATTGTCCGCTACGTCGACGAGCGCGGTGAAAACTGGCGCTACGAGTGGGATGACAACGAGCTCCTGACCCGCCGCATCGATCCGCTCGGGAACGCCGTTACCTTCGTTTATGACGAGATGGGCAACCGGGTGCAGGAGATCGACCCCGACGGCAATGCCCGCACCACCACCTGGCTTGAGCACCGCGCGCTGCCGTCTGCGATTATCGAAGCCGACGGCAGCGCTACCCGTTTCTGGTACGACGAACATCACGGCCTGAAGCGCGTGGTGGACCCGATGGGGCAGACCACGCTGCTGCGCCGGGACGAGTTTGGTCAGGTTGTTGAAGAGGTGGATGCCGCCGGAAACAGCCGCCATCAGGAGTACAACGAGGCGGGACAGGTGGTGCGGGCGACGGACTGCTCTGGCCGCACCACCCGCTATAGCTATCATCCGCTGGGCTGGCTGATGACCGAGACGGGCGCCGACGGTGAAGAGACGCGCTATCGCTACGACGCGGCAGGGCGCCCGGTGCAGCTCGATCGCCCGGAAGGCTGGACGGAGTCGCTCAAATGGAACGAACGCGGCCTGCCGGTGAAGCATGCTGGCGCTGACGGTAAAGAAAGTGAGTTCAGATACGATGAGGTCGGACGCTTAACCGCCACGCGTAATACTCAGGGTGAAGAGGTCCGCCGCCGCTGGGACAGCAGAGGGCGTCTGATTGCCCTTGAAAACGAAAACGGCGAAGCGTATCAGTTCCGCTGGGGGCCTGACTCGCTGCTGCTCGAAGAGGTGGGGCTGGACGGTGTTACCTCGCAGTATCGCTACGACGCCTGTGGGCGCACCATAACGCGTACCTTTGCCGCCGGGCACCCGGAAGCCATCACCCATACTTTTGCCTGGAGCGCGAGCGGCCAGCTGGTAGCCCGCACCACGCCGGAAGGACAGACCCGCTACCACTACACCCCGTCAGGGCTGCTGAGCCGGATTGGGCTGCACCCTGCGCTTTCAGCAGACGCCTGGAGCACCGAGGCAGAGCAGGAGCTTGCCTTTGAGTATGACGCGCTCGGTCGCGTCACGCGCGAAGCGGGCGAGCACGGCGAGCTGGCGTGGCAGTACGACGTCCTGGGCAACCGAACCTCCGTTACGCTGCCGGATGGCCGCGAGCTAAAACAGTTCTACTACGGCAGCGGACATCTGCTCGGCATTGCTCTCGATAAGCTGTCGGTCTCCGACTTTACCCGCGACGAACTCCACCGTGAAACAAGCCGCACGCAGGGGCTGCTGACCACCCGCAGCGAATACGACCGTCTCGGCCGCCTGCATCGCCGGGACGTCTTCACCGGTAACGCCCAGCGCCCGTCGCCGCGCCGCTGGTCCCGCCGCTGGGATTACGACTACCGCAATAACCTGGTGCGGGAAGAGCGGGACGATAACCCGTTCAGCTGGTACCGCTGGCAGTACGACAGCGCCGGGCGACTGCTCGTTCAGGACGGCACGCTGCCCGGGCAGGAGCAGTGGCGCTGGGATGCGGCCGGTAACCCGCTCGACGGATCTGCTGAGAAGGTCACGCACAACCGCCTGACGCAGCTGAACGGTATTCGCTGGCATTATGACATCCACGGGCGCACCGTGGAGAAGGATAACGGTCAGAATCGCTGGCACTACCGCTATGACGGCGAACATCGCCTGACGGAGGTGATTAGCCAGCCGCGGGATCGCAACAGGCCGCAGACGCGGGTCAGCTTCCGCTACGACCCGCTCGGACGCCGCATCAGCAAAACGCGCCAGCAGATGCTGGGCGGACAGCCAGTCGGCAAGCCGGTCACCACCCGGTTTGTCTGGGAAGGGTTCCGCCTGCTGCAGGAGCTGCACGGAGACGTGCCGCTGACCTATGTCTACAGCGACCAGGACAGCTACGACCCGCTGGCGCGCATTGACGGTGTTGATGCCCCGGAGATCTTCTGGTTCCACTGCCAGCCCAACGGCACGCCGGAGCGAATGACGGATATCGAAGGGCAGGTGCGCTGGGAAGGCGTTAACAGCGCCTGGGGCAAGCTTCTGCGGGAAAGTGAGACGCAGCTATCAGGATATCCCCAGAACCTGCGCATGCAGGGGCAATACCTGGACCGTGAGACAGGGCTGCACTACAATCTGTTCCGGTATTACGACCCGGACTGCGGACGGTTTACGCAGCAGGACCCGATAGGGCTGGCGGGAGGGATAAACCTTTACCAGTATGCGCCGAATGCGCTGGGTTGGGTGGATCCGTGGGGATTGAGTAGGTGTTCTGGAGGCACCCGGTTAACTGTCAATAAACCGAAGATTTTAAGCAGCACAAAGCTGTCGTCAACTGAGAGAAAATTCCTCGAAAGGCAGTTCATGAAAAAAATGAATGCATTAAACCGAGCGGCTCAAAGAGGAGAGTTAGTTTGGTCTCCAGGCACCCATGAAGTTAGGATTTCATCTTTGCAAAGTTCTTACAGGCAAGCTGTTTCTGCACGATTTGAAAGGATGTTTGGCTCAACTCCTGATCTAAGTAAGTTAAACGCTGATCATCCTGTTGATTTAATTGTGGGAGGTTCGCCTACACAAAGATTACAAATGCTGAATGAAACAATTAATAAAAGTGTCGGTAGTTCTTTAAAAAATGCAGGCAGAAAGGCGGGGCTTCAGCCTGGGGATGCCATCAGCGAAATAATATTTCAATAGGGGGTAAAGTGAATAAATTAATTAATATACAGACAGATACTGCCACATTAGTTATTTATGATTTGATGTCATTAAAACATAGGATTGATGATGATGCAGATTGGTGGAGTCTTCCAGAAGATGAAATTGAAGAAATAAATAAAGGGAATGTATTATTTCTCAATCTTGGAGATGATGGTGTTTATAAAGTCCTTATTAAAAATGATGTTGATGAATATGCCGGGGCGCTATTTTTAAAAGTACCTTCTGGAAAGGTTTTCATTGGAGCAGGAGAGGATGTTACGGGCGGAGATCTTGAGCCTGATGATTCAGATGTTATATCAGGTGAGTTTATTACTTTAGAACCTGGTAGTTACGAAGTTAAATACAAAAAGCAAGGTTCAGATGTTCTAATTTCTTTTACAAAAGCAACGTTTACTGAAAATTCATTAGAAGAGGGAGTTTATCTCTGAATTAAATCCACGCCTTGGCGTGGATTTTTTCATTCAAAACTAATCAAACGTTAAATAAGAAGTTCATCACATCGCCATCATTAACGATGTAATATTTACCTTCAGTACGCATTCGGGCTTCCTCTTACGCTCCTTGCTGAATCTTACCCTCAATAAGCTGTCAGTATACCCGCGACGAACTTCACCGTGAAACAAGCCGCACGCAGGGGCTGCTGACCACCCGCAGCGACTACGACCGTCTTGGTCGCCTGCATCGCCGGGACGTCTTCACCGGTAACGCCCAGCGCCCGTCGCCGCGCCGCTGGTCCCGCCGCTGGCGTTATGACATCGTGGAGAAGGATAACGGTCAGACCCGCTGGCACTATCGCTACGACGGCGAGCACCGCCTGACGGAGGTGATTAGCCAGCCGCGGGATCGCAACAGGCCGCAAACGCGGGTCAGCTTCCGCTACGATCCGCTCGGACGCCGCATCAGCAAAACGCGCCAGCAGATGCTGGGCGGTCAGCCAGCCGGTAAGCCGGTCACCACCCGGTTTGTCTGGGAAGGGTTCCGCCTGCTCCAGGAGCTGCACGGAGACGTGCCGCTGACCTATGTCTACAGCGGCCAGGACAGCTACGACCCGCTGGCGCGTATTGACGGCGTTGATGCCCCGGAGATCTTCTGGTTCCACTGCCAGCCGAACGGCACGCCGGAGCGAATGACGGATATCGAAGGGCAGGTGCGCTGGGAAGGCGTTAACAGCGCCTGGGGCAAGCTGCTGCGGGAAAGTGATACGCAGCTATCAGGATATCCCCAGAACCTGCGCATGCAGGGGCAATACCTGGACCGTGAGACAGGGCTGCACTACAATCTGTTCCGGTATTACGACCCGGACTGCGGACGGTTTACGCAGCAGGACCCGATAGGGCTGGCGGGAGGGATAAACCTTTACCAGTATGCGCCGAATGCGCTGGGGTGGGTGGATCCGTGGGGGTTGAGTAGATGCAATACAGGGAAAAAACCAGGGCCGCAACTTCCTGGAGGAATTGCTGAAACATTAGATAAAAGTATTTATAAAAACAGGCAGCTAAAAAGAGACGAGACTTTTTATAAATATCATGGTGTAAATAATAGAACAGGAAGAAAAATCTCTTGGCTGACAAATGAAAAATACAATTCCGAGGAGGTGTTGCGAGAAAAACTAGCTATTCGCCATGATTGGGGTGTAAATATTACTAATGTATCAGAGTTTAGAGTTCCTAAGGGAACTTGGGTGAGTGAAGGTCCTGCTGCAGCTCAAGGGGCAGGATATCCTGGGATGGGATACCAGGCTGTGGTGTCAAATCTTCCAAGAGCATGGGTGGTTAAAACTTTAAGGGTTCCCTGGTAATGAATTTGAATAACTTAAAAAATGCACTTGAAAAAATAATTTTTGAACTTAATGCCAATGGTAAACATGAATCGGCAAATTTTTTAAAATTCGTTATGATCAGATAATAATTTTTGAAGACGAAATTGCATTGGAAATAGTTGAAAGTCTGTCAACATGCAGAGCTATGGCTCAATACGCAAACTTTTCCCTCAGGGAAGAAAAACTTTTAGATGATGTTGTTAATTACGCACTTGATATTAAAAAAAAGATGCCCTGATATTAAGCAAAGGGAAGGAATGATTTTTTGCGAGGTTATAATTAAGTGGTTGTCTTTTTTTGAAATTCTCACTCCAACCACAGAAACAGACAATTTTTAATAAAAGAGCGCAAAAATAATCACTATTAACCGGCTGATGTATTAAAATTAAAGCTAGCATCAATCAATTCATCTGCGTGCGGACGAAATTAGCCTTCGAAGCAGTCTTGCCCCAGTCTGTTACAATTTTGTACACTAAACCATGATGATAGACACTGTTCTTTTGAGGATTTGTTGGACTTATTTTTCTTAAGTGCGATTAGGCTCTAAAACTGTCTGCTAAGAGCCATTGCTGCAAGCATGGTCTTTAGCTGGTTCTAAAACTTGATCTGCTCACTCATCTTGCTATCCTTAATATGATATGAAGCTTTAAAATATTCACAGCATTGTAAAACTGCATTTTGCAAGTGTATGAAGATGGTAATCGTAATCCTTTACTTTATTGAAATATCACCGGATAAATATGATGTATTTCTTAGAAAGAAAAGATGCTGAAAAACTTCTCCATAAATTTTTAAAGAATACTTTAAAAAATCAGGCTGATATTGATAAGCTAATGGGGCTGGCAATTAATCATGATTTCGGCATTCCTATGAAAGGAATAATTTATGAATATGATAAAATGGAGAAAAATAAACCAACCAAACAAGATTTAGAGGATCTTAACACATTGATGCATTTTTATGGTCCGTGATTAGAAATATGATGCCATTCTTCTATAAGGATATATTTATAGACCTAGACACATCATCTATGACGAAAAAAAGATGATTTTCATGAGTATTCAGATAAAACACTCATGCCCTAAATCAAATTGCGATGTTATTTTCAAAAATAAACACACTAAACCTCTTTGGAATCTTCAGAACGATTTGATAATTGATGCTTTATATAATATATATCGGGATTTAAACTATAACATATCGAGATCATCTGAAAATTTCTTATTAACGTAATAAAAATATGTATTAAGAGCGAAGATGATCGCTTACTTCAATTTTTTAAAGAAAAAGACGTGCTCGAGTGGATATGCTGCACAAGAAGCGGACGCTTAAGTATACCTTGCTTAGACCTCGCAATGGTCGACTCAACACGCCAGTTAGTCTTTGCGTTAAGCGAGCCAAAGCCATAACCAACCGTTTTGACCATCTTCAATGCTCAGGGCGAAAAACTATTTTGGTCTGCACCTCCTGAAGGCGCGACTTTTTATTACTTAAATAACGGCATTGAGAAAAACTGGGCGCTATTGTTTAGCCCAGCTCTAATGGTGTACAATTAACGACTTATTAGTTGCAGGAAAGTTACAGTAATTGTAATTATTAATAATTTCACTGATTAATTAACGAATGCGAACCAAATGGAGATAATATTTATTTGGGTATGTAATTTATTCATTTATAGATGAAGTTATATGAAAAAACAATATTTAATTGATCAGTTAAAGAATATTGAAAAGCTCATGCGCTCCTCTTTACCCTCTGAGTATAAGCGCTTTATGATTGAGAACGTTAAGGATAGTGACTCTTATGAAATTCAACGAGCAAATGGTTACCAGCTATATGTTTTCAATTGTTTTGACTTACTAGAAAGAAATGATACATATACTATTCAAGCGGTTGAGCCTGACGTTTTATTGATTGGTCAAGATGCTGATCTGGGATACTTTTTGAATTTGCGCAAAGGTACTGATGAGATTTATTCTTTAGATCTTGGAGCGTTAGGAAGTCTGGACATGGATAAAGAAAGTAATAGTATATTTATGCTATAAATCTTTACTTATCAAAGATATAGTTCAGAATAATGGAAAATCTCGCCAAATCGTGGATTTTTTTCAAAACAAATCAAACATAATGAGCTACTGGAAGCGAATCTTTCAGTTCTGGTTTTATGAACATTAAATCAGCCGCACACTGATAGACATCAAGTCCTGATTCATCGCTAATTGTACTGACATATTCTACTGAAATCCGCACATCCTTATCCAGCATCATACCTTTCCCGACTGTCTTAATGGCAATATCCATGACCAGATTTTTTGCGTCATCACTACTACACCTGGCATTTACTCGCCATAGCCAGCAAACTACCTGCTATTTATACCCAAGCCTTTACTTTTCATCTCATATTCCTTCGTTAATTAACGATACTTTTGCCATCCATTGCGCCTCCCGCATAAACTCCACAGTATCCAGTTCACCAATTACTGCAGTACACTGGCTGGAATTGTCGTTCCAGACCCAGTGACGCTTCTGGTTTTTATCCAGCAGCTATCTACTTTGCCGTTCCCTCCATGTTGCATACTCCCAAACCATCCCCAGCTGAGACATTAATGTTGAGCTCTGCGTACTGCTCCGGATTCAGGGTGAGTATCGCTCCGGGCTTTACGTACTGCTTTACCGCAGCTGGAAGCGTTGTGGCATCATCAATAACCCCATCAGTTTTCTCCGGCGATCTCTGGTACGGGTTCAGCACGGTATACGAGCAAAACCGTGAGGCGCAACGGTCGTGTAATCGCGGGTTCGTCGTCATCGGCTAAAGCGAATGGGCGCGCCTGTTCTGGTGAAAACCTATCGAGGTCACCGTTTATCCCGAAGTGAAAAAGCGGGGGTGTGAACAGGACCTGGCATCCTTAGAAGCACACTATCAAAACGCGAGGGCTAGTTAACAGAAAAAATCCACGCCGGGGCGTGGATTTTAAACGTCACTCTCGTGAAGGGGGCCAGGCGTGGTTACACGTGACTTTCGAAATCGCTTCCGATGTCGGATTCAACGTCGCTGACGTAGTTTTTACCGGTGTTTGACGCCTCAACAAGTCGCTGGTAACTGTTTTCCAGCTTCTCTTTCCTGACGACGAGCCTGTTAATGCTATCTTCATGACGAGCCGCTGACTGTTTAACTTCAGGGTCAGCCATAAGCCCGGCTTTTTCTTCAATACCTTTCTTAAGCGCGGTTGTATGCTCAATTGTGCTATCGATGAAGTTAATTCTCTTCGCTAACGTATTCAGGGCGCGGTTTTCGGTTTCACACATCTCTTTGACACCGTCCTGATATTGCGCAATTCTAGAGTCATATTTTGACTGCAGCGGCGAACGTTCTTCAGACTTAATGGCCGCGATCCGCGCGTCTCTGGCAGATTCCATACGGCTAATTTCATGTTTAATGGCTGCAACCTCATTTTTAGCGTTTTGATATTTCTTAATGCGAGTGAGGAACGCTGCTCCGTTGTCGCTCAGCACTTCTTTTGTTGTCGTAGCAGAATAGGAGCGTCGACCCTCAACCACAATGGTCTTGGTACCAAACATCTTTTCAGCATACTCAGGCGTAGCCATTGTTCTCTTGAGGAATTTATTATTTTGCGCTTTGGCCAAATCATTAATAACGTCGGTCTTCCCCAGGTTATTAAGGAATTTAAAGAGCTCAGGCTCACGTTTATTAATTCTACGAATGTCAACCTTCAGTTTGTCAATCTCACTATTTGTTTTCTGGGTCAATCTATTAATGCGTTTTTCTTGATCTTCGCTAATTTTCTGCGGAGTGATCTGTTCTAATTTATGCTTCTCGATAGAGACAAACTCTTTTGCTTCATTTCGTTTGTCAATCATTTCGTGAACCAGGTTTTTATCAGACCTGGCGCATTCCAGTTGACGATTTGCCGCACTCGTCTTGAGCGCGATCTCTTTGCTGAGATGATCAACCTCAATTTTTTGGCTTGCCTGAAAGATACGGTTGCCAATATTGTTCAGCTGCGTGAGTTTCTTATCGTGGATCTTTGATTCCTGCTTTTCAAGCTTGTCCTTGACATTTTCAATAAACGACTCCACTTTTTTGGAATCTTTAATGTCAAAGTTTTGACGCATTCGATCGCTGAGACTTGCGAGTAATTCTTTACTATTAGCCACGCTGCCCATTTTATCCAGCGTTTTATTAACGGTTTTGAGATCGCTTTTGTGCACCCGCTCGGAGGTTCTTAGGTTATCAAGGGCAGCAATAAATCGATTTTGTTCACGTACAGTTAACGACATAATTTCCTCGCTTGGCATTAAATTACAATATAAAACCGTTCACAGGACCGGTTTAGCTGTCGGGATGTATAGTGTCATGCGCCATCGTGTGCTTCTTGCAAAAAACGCTTTTTACTGAAAAGAGGATATTTTTGCGGTGTCGTTTTTTGAAAGTTGTGCCAGTAAAAATTAAGTAGATTAAAGCCACTAACTCTATGCGGATAAAGTGTGTGTTGGTGTTATCTATTAACTTTTACAGGAAAGAATAACGATGCAATTAACCAAATGGGCCTGGGCGCTTGGCATGACGACTACCGTACTCGTCGGTCAGGTACAGGCGGCCGATCAGGGGCACGGCAAGGTCACATTTACCGGCGCAATTATCGACGCCCCTTGTTCAATTACCCCCGATACCATTGAACAAACCGTTGACCTGGGTGAAATTTCCAACAAAGCGCTGGCGAACGGCGGGAAATCGCGTCCGCGACCGTTTGATATCAAGCTGGAAAGCTGCGATCTCGCTGGCCTGACGGATAAAACGGTCACCATCACCTTCACGGGATCGGAATCAAGCGCCCAGCCAGGCTATCTGGCGCTGGTTGGCACGGCCAGCGGCGCGGCTATTGGCATTACCAATGACAATGGCACCAACATCCCGCTTGGTACGCCGAGCTCGGTCACCAAAACCCAGCAGGGTGATAACACCCTTACCTATGCCGCTTATCTGCAGGGGAACGGCGCCACGTCCTCCGTTGTGCCGGGTGAGTTTACCTCGGTTGCCAACTTCACCCTGGCTTACCAGTAAGACGACGTTGGCCTTGCGGCCGTCTGGTTCGGTTTTTTTGCGGGAAATCTATGAAACATAGTGCTTCATTTGTCACGCCTGTGCGGCTGCTGTGGCTGACATTGCCCTTCGTCTGTGCGGGCGTACCGGCGGCTAACATTACCGGCCAGGGGCATGGCAAGGTCAGCATGCAGGGGGCGATTATCGATACGCCCTGCGCGATCAAGGTCGATAGCCGCGATCAGGCGATCGACCTCATCACGCTGCCGTTGGATCAGATCATCAATGCCGGCGTCGGGCCATCAAAGCCGTTCAGCATTCACCTCGAGAACTGCGCGCTGGAACCGATGCTGCCAAACCATCCTGACTGGTCACATTTTCGCGTCACCTTCGACGGGGCCATCACCGATGGCTCGCTCTTCGCGCTTCGCGGCGAGGCCCGCGGGGTCGGTCTGGAAATTATGGATGCCGCAGGCAACCGCATGCGGCCGGGAATCGCCTCCTCTTCGGGGCAGCTACAGCCTGGCGCCATGCGCCTTGATTACAGCCTGCGGCTGGTGGGTAACCACCAGAAGCTGCGCGCGGGGGCGTACCAGACTACGGTGCGTTTCAAACTGGATTATTTTTGATGAGGCACGTTTTTAATTTTTCGGGCATTGCCGTGCTGGTCACCCTGGTCTTACAGGGAGGGATGGCCAGTGGGTATGCAGCACAAACCATTCAATTTAATACCGACGTGCTGGACGTCAGCGATCGGGCGCATATCGACCTGAGTCAGTTCTCTCGCGCCGGTTTTATTATGCCGGGGAATTACCAGATGGTGGTTCGCCTGAACAAGACCGAGTTGCCCGAACAGCCGCTCAGTTTTCTGGCGCCGGATGATGATCCAAAGGGCAGTGAGGTATGTCTGACGCACGACCTTGTGGCGCTGCTTGGACTTAAATCAGCGCTGCAAAGCACGCTGACGTGGTGGCATCACGGTACCTGCCTGCAGCTGGCGAGCCTGCCGGGCGCCAGCCAGCGTGCCGACCTTGGTTCTAATACGCTGTACCTGAGCATCCCTCAGGCCTATCTCGAATATACCGCTGAGAATTGGGATCCCCCCGGCAGCTGGGATGAGGGGATTGGCGGGGCCATTTTTGACTATAACCTTAACGGTCAGTCTTCGCGGTATGCAACGGGGAGCCGCCGCGAAATGAAATCACTGACGGGTAACGGCACTACCGGTTTTAACGTCGGCGGCTGGCGGGTGCGTGCGGACTGGCAGGCGCGCTACAGCCACAGCGCTGGGTCGTATCAGGACAATCAGCGCGAGTGGGCGTGGAGTCGTTACTACGCGTGGCGGGCGCTGCCGTCCTTGAAGTCGAAGCTGATGATGGGGGAAAACTATCTCAACTCGGGGCTGTTTGACAGTTTCCGCTACACGGGAAGCAGCCTCGAATCGGACGACAATATGCTGCCGCCCAACCTGCGCGGCTATGCGCCGGAGGTGGTCGGCGTCGCGAGGACCAACGCGAAGGTTACTATTAGCCAGCAGGGACGCGTGCTGCACGAAACCACCGTGGCGGCGGGCCCGTTTCGTATTCAGGATTTGAACACGGCGGTTTCTGGAACGCTGGACGTGGAGATACAGGAACAGGACGGCACCGTTCGCCATTTCCGGATGGATACTGCCAATATTCCCTATCTGACGCGGCCTGGCATGGTGCGTTACAAGCTGGCGCTGGGCAAGCCGTCGGATTACCGCCACAACAGCGTGGGACCGGGATTTGCCACGGGGGAATTTTCGTGGGGGATCAATAACGGCTGGTCGCTTTACGGCGGCAGCCTGCTGGCGGGTGACTATAACGCGGTGGCGACGGGCGTCGGTCGTGACCTGCTGGCCTTGGGGGCGGTCTCGTTTGACTTCACCGAGTCGCGTGCCGTGTTGCCGCAGACGGGCAGCCGGTCCGGTGGCTCCTGGCGCCTTAGCTACTCCAAACGCTTTGACGAATACGACAGCCAGGTCACCTTCGCAGGCTATCGCTTCTCGCAGCGTAACTTTATGAATATGTCGGAGTTTTTAAGCGCGCGCTATCACGGTATAGCGGGAAATAACAATAAAGAGCTCTACACCATTGCTTTCAATAAACAGTTTCGGCAGCTGGGGCTTAGTGCGTATGTGAACTATAGCCACCAGACCTACTGGGACCGCCCGGATAACGATACCTACAACCTCTCGCTATCCCGCTTTTTCGATGCCGGACAGCTTAAAAATCTTGGTCTGACCCTGTCGGCCTATCGCTCTCTTTTTAACCATACACGCGACGATGGCGCTTACCTGAGCCTCTCGGTGCCGTGGGGTAATGGGGGCACGCTCAATGTCGATGGCCAGGCGGGAAGTTCAGGCAACGGGGCGATGATCGGCTATTTCGACAACATTGACGCAAACAATACCTACCGGATTAAAGCCGGGGTTGCCCGGCAGGGCCGGGCAGCCAGCAGCGGGTACTTTACGCACAAGGGCGACGTTGCCGAGCTGACCGCTAATACCACCTATGAAGAGGGGCGCTATCGCTCCTGGGGCGGAGCGATTCAGGGGGGGGCCTTACTGCGACGCCAGAGGGCGTGGCGATGCATCGGGTGAGCAGCATGGGTGGAACGCGAATGATGGTTGATACGGCGGGCATTGCCGGGGTACCCGTCCGCGGATACGGCACGGGAACCCAGACGAACCGCTTTGGCAAGGCCGTGGTTGCGGATATCAGCAATGGCTATCGCAGCAGCGTCAGCGTGGACGTGAACAACCTGGCCGACAACGTCGAGGCAACGCGGTCGGTGGTTCAGGGAACGCTGACGGAAGGGGCCATCGGCTACCGCCGTTTTGGAATGATTGCCGGGGAAAAGGCGATGGTGCAGCTGCGTCTTACCAACGGCAGCGTTCCACCGTTCGGAGCGACGGTGTTCAGCCATCGTGAGAGCCAGGCCGGGATCGTCGACGATGACGGCATGGTATGGCTAACGGGGATGGTCAGCGGGGAGTCGATGCGGGTGATGTGGGATGGGCAAACGCAGTGCGTAGTAACGCTGCCTAACCCCCTGCCGACCGGCGTCCGCGTTCTGCCGTTAACCTGCCGGCCACAGCAGATATAGCCTTTCAGCCATCCGCGACCGCGGGGAAAACAACCGGGCAACCGTATTCTGCGGTGGCCCAACAACAGCGAGTATATCCGTATGAAACATCATTTATCGTTCACGGGGATCGGAGCAGTGCTGATCTCCGGGCTGCTTTGCCAGAGCGTGCAGGCTGCCGTTACGCTTGACCGCACGCGGGCAGTGTTTAACGGCGCGAACAGGTCGATGAGCTTGAACATCTCCAACCAGAACAAGGCGTTGCCCTACCTGGCGCAGGCGTGGATTGAGGATGAAAAGGGGAACAAAATCAGCGGGCCGCTGGCGGCGCTGCCGCCGCTTCAGCGGGTAGAGCCCGTGGCTAAAGAGCAGGTAAAGCTGCAGCTTACCGATGATGCCCAGTCGCTGCCGCAGGACAGAGAATCAATTTTCTACTTTAACCTGCGTGAAATTCCGCCCAAAAGCAGCAAGGCGAACACCCTGCAGATTGCGTTGCAAACGCGCATCAAGCTTTTCTACCGTCCGGCCTCGCTGCAGCTTGACCGCAATCAGGCCCCGGATCTCTGGCAGAAAAAGCTGGTCTTAACCCGCCACGGCGAAGGCTACCGCGTCAGTAACCCCAGCCCTTATTACGTGACGCTGGCTGCTGCGTACAATCAGCCGGGCGGCGCGCCCATTGCCGGGTTTGACCCGGTGATGATTGCCCCTTTCTCTGAATCGCCGCTCACCGTGAAGGCGGGGGCGCTCGGCAATAAGCCCATTATGACCTGGATTAATGACTATGGCGGCCGGCCAAAGCTGATGTTCAGCTGCGCGCACGATGTTTGCCGGGTTGTTGACAGCAGGGCTGGATAAGCACGATGAATGAAACGACAAAACGCGCCGCGGTGCTGCTTATCGCAAGCGCGCTCGGGCCGGCAATGCCGGCCTTCGCCGACGCGGATAGCTGGGGTGTGGAAGGCGAGCACGGCGAACTGCACGTTTACGGAGAGTTTGTAGAGGGTGCTTGTCGCCTCGATATGGTCTCGCAAAATCAGGAGATCGATCTGGGGCGCATCACGACGTCGCTTCTGCAAAAGACGGGGTCACGCGGGGAAGCGCAGGCGTTTATCCTGCGGCTGCGCGACTGCGTCCATGTCGGCGGCAATATGCTTGATTTGCGCACGGGCAATCGCTACTGGGATAGCGCACAGCCAATGGTTAGCGTGACGTTCACCGCCCCCGCCGATCCGGACACGCCCGAGCTGGTTAAGGTCAACGGCGTAAGCGGGATGGGCCTGCGTATCACCGACAGCGCGGGCCGGGACATTAGTCTTGGTCAGCGCGGCGTGCCGCATTTTATCGTGCCGGGAAACGGTGCGATGCTGTACCGCGTGCAGCCGGAACGCACGGCCCAGGACCTGTTGTCCGGCGAGTGGCGCGCGACGGTAGGATTTGAACTGGACTATGACTAAGGAGCGCGTCATGAAATGTCTGAGCCGCGGCGCTAGCGCGCTGATGATGGTGGCCGCCGCCGGCGCGACCGCCGGACCGGGATCCAGCAACGTTGACATCGCCATTTCCGGCGAGGTGATTGCTACAGCGTCCTGTACCTTTTCCAGCAACGAGCCGATAAAGGTCGAATTTGGCGATGTGTACATCAATGAGATCGTGGGGACGGCGTATCGCCAGGCGATCCCGTATCAGGTGAGCTGCCAGGGCGACCCGGATGGCAAAACGGTGCAGCTGCAGGTATCCGGCACGCCCGCGGGTGGCGATACCAGCAGGCTGCAAACCGATGCCAATGGGCTGACGATAAAGCTGCAAAACGGCAGCGCGACCCTGCCGCTTAATCACTGGATCGATTTTGATAGCAGCAGTCCGCCTTCGCTGTATGCGGTGCTTGAAAAGGAGAGCGGCGCCCGGTTTCAGGACGGCCAGGCATTTAACGCCACGGCAACCCTGAAAGTGGCCTATAACTGAGGCAAGAACGATGATTCACACCCTCCTTAATCGCAGCCGGGCGCGTCTGCGCGGCGCTATTTTTACCCTGGTGCTTTCTGCCTCCGGGCATGCTTTCGCCGTCGCGACCGGCGACAGTAGCGACATCGCGTTTCACGGGACGCTGAAAATTCATCCCTGCCACATCAATAACGACCGTGACCTGAGCATTCATTTCGACAATGTTGGTATCCACAAGGTCGACGGGCAGCGCTACAGGCAGACCATCAGCTACCAGCTGGTTTGCGATGATATCGATCCAACCTGGCGTTTGACCATGATTGTTAAGGGTAGCGCCGCCTCCTTTGACGCCAGCGCGCTGAGCACCAATGCGGCTGGGCTGGGGATCCAGATCCTTCAGAACGGGCAGCCGTTTGAGATCAACAAGGCGCTGGATATTACCTATCAAAATCCGCCAACCCTTGAAGCGGTACCGGTAAAAGATCCGAGCGTCAGCGAGCTGAGTGAAGGGGCGTTTAGCGCAACCGCGACGCTGCTGGCGGAATACCTGTAAGGAAATAGCATGGACATATTCTACACGCGGCGCGGGGCGCTGGGATTACTGTTGCTCATCACCACCCACGCCGCGTGTGCGGCGGAGGGCGGCGTAAAAGAAGTAAGTAATAATCTGCGGTTTGACGGCCAGCTGGTGGCCGATCCCTGTGAGCTCGATCCCGCCTCCGCGGCCATAACCCTCGATTTTGGCACGGTAATCGATACGTATCTCTATCTACATACACGCACCCACGCGCAGCCGTTCGTCATCAAGCTCAGGGAGTGCGACCTGACGCTTGGCAATCAGGTTGAAGTGACCTTTAAGGGCGCTGAGAGCGCGGAGCTCTCCGGCATGTTGGCCGTGACGTCTCCTGTCGATAGCGGTCTGGCCATCGGCATGTCGCTGCCGGACGGCACGCCTTTACCTTTCAACAAGACGGTAAAGGCGTTTTCACTTCAGAACGGCACCAGCGAGCTGGCGCTGGAAGGTTACGTAATAGGTGAACCAGGCGCGCTCGCCAACCGCACACTGCGCCGCGGCGAATTTAGCGCGCTGGCGACGTTTGAGCTTAATTACCCCTAGGGAAAATCTTATGAAGATAAAATTGCCGTTGCTGGCAATTCTGCTGCTGCAAAGCGTGGCGGCGTCGGCCTATGAGTGTGACAAGATTGGCTGGCACGGCGGCGACGCCGATATCCATATTAACGTCAGCTCAGATGTTAATACCGGTAAAAACAGTATCGTCGATCTGGCGCCCCAAATTACCTGCAAGAATACGGCGGGACAGGGCGGCTGGATCGACACCATGTGGCTGGGGGCCGATGGGGTAAAGCTTGAAAGCGGTATATTTAAAAACCTTAAATATGGCGTCACGATTTCGGGGACCGAACATCCTGCGCCGGTATCAGAAACGAAAATCTTCGATCTAAACAATGGTGAATCCAGACAATTACCGGTGGTGCTTTATTTTGAACTGACGTCGCTCGGGGAGGAGATTCACATCAAGACCGGCGATAAGCTGGGGAGTCTGCGATTCGTGCAGACCAATAATAAAGGCGAGCGTCATAACTATACCTGGACCCTCTACGCGTCGAACGATGTGGATATTAATACCTCGACCTGTAGCGTTATGTCTGGATCGACCTTTAACGTGGATTTAGGGCAGATTGAACGCGGTGATATTGTCTCAGGCGGGACGTCATCGCAAACTGTAAGAAAAGATTTCAATATAGTTTGTGACGCGGCGCACACTGTGGATTTTGATGTTAAAATGAGCCTGTTATCTCCGGCCTGGAATAATAAGGCGATTAAAACCAATAATGATAATCTGGCTGTGGAAATGCGATGGAATGGGAATGCGATCGCCAACGGAGATAGCCAGAAACTCAGCGTCACGAATGGCAGTTTCACCGTGCCGTTGAGCTTTACTCCGGTGAAACCGGCTTCGGTCAGCTATGAGAATATTGCAACAGGGGCATTTTCCGCATCGGCGACGATGATTCTGACGCAGTACTGACAGGCTAAGTGGCGTTTTTTGATAGAGTGGTTTCCTGGATATATGTTAAATTTTTGACCATTGATTGGGTCGGGAAAAGGAGTCAAGGTTAGCGACAGATTCGACTCCAGAATGCAGTGACTATTCATGTAGCGTGAGGACATTGCTTTATTAGCGGACAAGGATGTTCCGCATTTTTTTTAAACGGCATACGATAATATGTCTATCAGGGTCAGATTTAGCTTAATTTAAAGATGTGAATCATATGCTATTTTTCAGCTTGCTGAAGGAGTATATGAAGTTGATTTTAATTGAATGTAAATAAATAGTGTGATTTGTTTTGACGATTAACGTATGGGCATCGATCGTTTAAATCAATTATAAAACTATGGATTTACTGTGTTAAGATGATATTTTTACAGAGTAAAGCATTATCCATAATATTCCATCTGACACATATTAATACCGCAGGTAATTATATTGGTGAGCTGATAATGTAATTGTCCGTTTAGGTATCGTTTAATTAAATAAATGTGAAATGAACTAATCAGTTGTCGATTAAATGTCTAGAGGCGTGGGTTGAGGCTTTCGGCCATGCATTTTCTTGATGGTATGTTCACTCATCAAATGAAATGACTGAGGGATCTAAATTGAAAAATAGCTCAACGAAGCAAGGCAAGATTTTCTTTCTTGATTACACTTTTAATCCGGCATTAAGAACCTTACAACGCGAAGATACAATCCTGCAGTTGAGAAAAAAACAGTCAGACGTTCTGGCCCTGCTTTGCGCCAAATATCCATCCCCGGTTTCTCAGGACGAGTTTCTTTCGGAAGTTTGGGATGGCAGCTATGTTACCTCCCAGAGTATTGCGCAAATGATACGTTCATTACGCATTAGCCTTAAAGATGAATCTAAGAACATTATCGTCACTATTCCAAAGTTAGGCTATCAGCTTACCGCCGAACCCACCTGGGAGGCGTCGCTATCAGAGCCCGAACTGGAGCCTGACACGCTAAACGAACGTTCCCCGGCGGCAGGAACGATTGAACTGGACAACATCTCTTATTCAGCTAAACCCATTACCAGCTATCAGCCCGCTCCCCCCACAACGTCAATGACGGTTGTATCCTATGTGCCACAGCACAAGCCGGTGGGGCGAAAGCTGACGTCAAGGAAGTGGTTTATTTTCGCCGTCGCAACGTTAAGCATCTTTTTGGCGGGGGTGGCCATGGGGGCAAGGGGATATGCACAGGATCTTTTTGAAGAAAAGAAGGTCTTCTTTTCTGGCGGACTGCTGGCGCAGTACAGTAAGACCAGGCTTATGGATAATTATTTATACTGTTGCAAAACGGATCACGGACTGGTTTGTAGCCCCAGGGCGTCCATGCTTATGGGAAAATGCACGCTGCATACCGAAGCTATCAAAGCAGACTAATCTCAGGCTCTGAATCTTTTACTCGTTAAATTAGCCTTAATTTAAGATAAGTGACGGCGTTATTTACCTCTCTATTCCAGATCATGCTGACTAAAACAATAACGCAGGCCAGCGCCTGCGTTATTGCTTTAACTTACCGGCATGAGAAAAGCGTTGGGACGCTGTGCGAGGGGGGAACGGCAATTTTGTCGAGGGTGGCCGTCTGATGGGCAATAAGTGAGACGATGTTTCGCACATACTTTTCACGCTGAGCTGCCGTTCGTGAATGGTAGCTGCCAATGCCGTCCCAGGTATAACCATAACGCTCAATTTTCTGCTTTAGTATCCAGGTTCCCGAGAACACATTGGCGCAGCTGTCCTTGCGCAGGCGCTGCTCATCAATCCCCCGGCTTTTGAGACTGCTAAAATGCACCGTGTTAATCTGCATGATGCCGACGTCCACGGTTTTATTTTTATTGAAATTCAGCGCCTGCGGCTGATTCCTGGATTCGTGCCAGATTATCGCTTTGATAAGCAGTGGGTTGACCTGGAAACATTGTGCTGCCTGAGTAATACAGTCGCCGTTTTGAGCGAAAGCATGAAAAGAGAGGAAGAAAGGGCTGGCGAGAGCAATAACGGTTTTAATCTGCATAATGTAAATACCCGGCGCTACGCCGGGTCTGGGCTGAATGAATTAGAGGGAAGTATCGTCGTCGGTTTTGGTGAAGCTTTTGTACAGCATGTTGTTGTAAAACATATTCACGCCAAGCATCTGGGTCGTCATCCTGTCGAGGGTGCTGTCGGTATATGTCTTATATTCCGGGTCTTTGCGCAGGGTGCCATCAGCAATGAGGATCGCCGAGTTTAGCTGCTGCATTGAAATCTTTTCACCCGGGGCGGCCAGATTTTTAAGCTGTGCGAGCACCTCATTGAGTGAACCTTCAGGCTGGTTTTGTTTAAAAAAATCCAGCACCTTAGTGTTAAAATTGCTGCCCGTAGCGTTTTCTTCATCTGATGCGCTGGAGTATGCGGCAAGCGCCGCAGCGGAGACCGGGTTAATCTGACTCATCGTGCTCTTCCTGTTGATGTTCTGAATAAGTGGAGGTGAGGGGGATTTGGTTACTGAGGCCAATAAGTTGACTGGCGATATCTCGCAGCACGTCAGGGGCCAGATGGGACATCACCGCTTCGGTGGGAGCAACCTTTTCATCGGCATGATGTAGCCATTGGCGACAGAGTGATTCACTGGGAAAGCGGATGGCATCCATATCATTTTGCACGGTGATATGGTTGTCATCGGTGAACTGATAGTTTGAGGCGTCGGCGCCTTCCGGCAGCTTCACGGCAGTGGGGATGATGATCCGCAGCGCCTTCTGATGACCGCACTTTTCCTGTAAATGATGAATAATTCGATTCACGATCATCGTGTCGTGCAGCGCGCCTTTAAGCGCATCACCGACCTGCTCGCGGAACTGCATCTGGTGCTGGCGTTGCAGGCGCTGATAATCATCAATCAGTGCCACAAGCTGGTCGAAGAACAGGCGAAAACCGGCTTCAAAGCCCTGTTTTTCACAGCTCTCTCGTAGCCTGATGGTCTGTAGTTCATATTCCGCGTGAATTTCACTGCAGCGGCTGAGGGTTCGTTCCAGCGCTACGGTCATTCGCTGATGGCGAGTCCGTTCACCGGACTTAACCACAACCTGATTATCGATATCTTCAGGTAAGGTATCAGTAGTAATGGTTCGCATAGGTCAGGGCCATTCGGAGTAGATTGATATGGTTAAGCGTTTTTCCCGCCGGCAGCGGTTCAATAGACATCCCCGCGGGGAAGTGCAGCAGCAGGCGCTGTCGTAGCGCCTGAGGTAATTCTGGGAACTGGCTCAGAATAAACGCCAGCCCGCAGGAGGTAGTTGCCATTGAGGTCCGGCCGCCGGGATCGAGCGCAATGCCGTGGGGCATTGGCAATGAAATAAAGGCCAGAAGCCGCGGATCGGACATTATCAGCGCGCCGCGCTTAAGCAGATGATTTCGCATGAGATAGCCGCCGATCAGGTGCGCCGTTTCGGGAATCAGATGCCAGCACGACAGCATCTGCGACAGCGTTTTATTATCAGACCGCCACGCTGGCGGAAGATGGCTGAGTTTACCCTGACGGAGAAGCCACAGGTTACGCAGCGTCGGGCAGTCGATATCGCCATAGGCTAGCGCTTGCGGAAGATGGCTCATGTGGGCATACCCGGCCGGCGCATACAGGATAGACATCATGTGCTGATCGTCGGCTCTCATGGTTCTGCGTTCTCCGGTGCGAGCGGCTCTGCGCTATGCTCTTTTTCAACCGGAGGACGGCGGCTGACGCGGTAAAGCATGTAGCCAGAAGTGACCGCTCCGCACAGCGCTAGCGCAACGAGAATGAGTATCCAGGTGGCAGGCAGAGCGTCAGGGACTTTGGTTGGCGTGACGTACTGGATCAGCGGTGCCGGGAACAGCACAACCGAGATATTTTCATAACGCACGTCATCAAAACTGTTTTTAATTAGCGATTTAATCTGCGAGATGAAGAGGTTATCGTCAATTTCACCTTTATAGGTGATTATCACCCCAACGTGGCCTGTTGGCGTTCTGCTGCTGTCATTGTTGAACGCCGGATAGCTCACGTGAACGCGCGCGTTAACGACCTGCGCTATCATGCGCAAAGATTGCTCAAGCCTCTGCTCCTGAAGAGAGAGAACGCGCGCCTGCTCGGCATTAGGGGAGGAGACCAGCGCGCCTTCGGGAAAGGCCTGGGCTATCTGCACATCAGCGGACCACGGTAGCTGGTACTGGTTGATGATTGACAGCGCGGCGGTACTTTCGGACTTGTTTACCGCAACGGTATAGCCCGCCTTGAGCGTGCCTTCCTTACTGGCAGAGATATTGTGCTGTTGCAGGACGGCCAGCACCTGATTGGCCTGTTCCTGGGTCAGATTGAATAGCAGCTTTTCGTCATTACAGGCGCTCAACATAAAAGCAAAAAAGACAACCGCCAGGGTGCGGAAAAATGTAGTGCTCATTATTGCGATTTTCCCAGGGTTTCAATTGTGCTAACCCCCTTACGAGCCAGCGTACTCACCAGAGAGACATAGTTGCTGTACTCGCCAATATAGCTCTGCAGCATCAATAATTTTTGCGGGTCGCTGGTGAACTGGGGCGACTGGCTGAGCGTATTAATCACATTCTTGAACTGCATGTCGGTGTCGCTGATCTTATTAAACGTACTGGCAACCAGATTGTTAAAATACTGGTCATGTACCGTGACTGAGGTATTGTCCTCCGGATTGATACCGTGTGGGCTCAGGCGAGTTAATGCGGATAATGCTTCGATTGGCTGACTCATAAAATCTCCAATAAAAGGAAAGGGTACGAAAATATTCGTACCACTTATAATTAACGGAAGTTCTGAATAATGGCTGCGCCAATATCCTTATAGGCTTTAACCGTACTGGTTTGGGCGTTACGGAACAGCGTATATTCCTGCAGCTTCGCCTGATAGTTAGCCAGCACGGCGGGATCGGATGGGTCGGCTTCAAGAGCCGTTTGGGCATCCTGAAGCTGCTTCATCATGTCTGCCGCACCGTTCTCGAATGCGACCGAGACGTCATCAAGAAAATAACCGTTGCTCGTGGGGGTCGTGCTAGGATTTGTATCAGCCATTTATATCTCCTTGCTTTAATGGAAAGTACCAGTGACGAGGGTTTAAAAACAAATAACCATTCGATGAGTCAAGGTAAGATTTATTCTCTAACCAGTTCTCATTGAGGTTTATCGAAAAATTAATGATGTGTGTTCCCCATTGACGATTAAAATCATTTATAAATCGCTGCAACGCCGAAAGAGCATTATCGCTAAGCGCATCGCGAATCACTAAGGCGTAGCCGCTTGACGAGTTTATTTGACGATAATTAATGTGCATGCGGTCTAAGCCCTGGCGTGCATCCTGCAGGAGCTGCTGTTTGTTTTTTATAAATACCTGGATATCAAGCGCAAACGGAATTTTCTGCAGTGCCAATGACGTTAACTTCTCCTGCTGAATGGGAGAAAGATCCTGCCAGAGGATAATCACAGGGTGCTGAGGCTTGGTGTAATCGATCTGCACTACCGGATAGCCTGACTTGATCAGCACTTCGGTTGTGGCTTTCTGGTGCTGAACTAACCATACAGGAACGACGTTATTATTTTCACCTAGCTTGAATAAGGCTTCTTTTACCCACTCCAGGGCCTGATATTTGCTTGCCAGAACATATATTGTACTATTCTCACGGCCTCGATAAATATCGATAGCCGCGGGCGCGCCGGCGAGCGCCGCATTCAGATTTAATACCTGACGATCGTTCTCCAGTTTTTTATACCAGATAACGGCGGCAGTAATGATTAAAATCAGCAGAATGGCAGCACCAACGATCAGCGTATGGTGCTTTTTAGCATTAAACTCAGCAATGGTCTCCTGTCCGTTGAATTCTGCATCAACATTGGGGGGGGGAGCGCAAAATTACGGATACTTTCCGGCCACTCATCTTCAGTGCGCTTTAGGGCGAAACGAATATGTTCACGGGTAAATATTTCGTTTTCATTAACGATGGTCGGGAAACTGTTATTCTCATCCTGAACCTCTACCCGAAAGCTGCCCGGGCCTTCTCCGTCTTCTGCTGGGGCCGAGAGGCGTAAAATGAGGTTCGGCGACGGGCGGTCGCAAGGTATATAGAGCGTATTATGGGTATACGCTGCGGCATGCTCGCCGCTTGATATCGCTGCGCTGCCAGCGTCATCGATAGCAATGCTCTGATTAATAATAATAAAATAGTCATCTGCTGGCAGATTAAGTTCACAGCCAAACATAGGGCCAAACAGCACCTTCAATGTGTAGCTTTTCTTTGTCTCTGGCACAACAGGCATCGCTTCAGTTATTTCATTCATGTCGCTGTTCATAGAAAAGAGCCATTCAATATAAAAAAACAATCAAACAGATGCTGGCATCCTTAAGATTGTATATTTAATCTGCTACCGTTAAATTGTTTTGCTACCGGTTTCAATATAAGGGCCAGTTGCTGTCAATAGCTTATTGGATAAATCAAAATATAAATAATTCTTGAATCCATACTGGTATCCCGACTGCATTGCATTACAACAGATGCTTACGGGAAAATGAATATACGGAAGCCAGGAATAATCCGCAACAATTAGTCTTGATCTTTTTTTGAAGTTTTTATAATAAAATTTATTAAAAATTTAATATTATTTTACGCCATTGACCGTGCGGAATTTTCTGATAAGTTTACGGAAATTCTTAAAACCCGTGCTCGTTCAACTGTTTTTATCTGATTCATTAGTATTGATAGACATACTTACTCATGTAGGGTGCAACGATGATGAATAATCATAAACAACGCCATCTGGAGCAGAAATCTCAGCAGCTCCTGTCTGATGATATTCTCAGAGGGAAAACGCACAAAATTGATTGTAAAGATATCAAGTGTCACTCAGCGATTTTATATGCGCGGCCGGTTAATCAGCATTCTATTATGTCACTGGGCATCGACCAAACGGAGGAAGAGAGCGCAGTGGCATTCGATACTATCCGTCATGCTGTAATGATCGCCACCCTGAGTGAAATACACTTACGTTTTTCTGGGGAATGGATTGTCGAGGTTAAGTCTATGTCTCAGGCGACGACGTTATTTTCTTTCCTCGACTATCAGACGAAATGCCCGGAAGCCAGCGGTGAGGGTATCGAGGGGCAGGAAAACGTTATGCTGCTTACCGCATCTCATCTGGTATTAAGAGTTGAACATGAAAATAAATCGCTGATGGCGTTGCTTATTTCATCGTTATTAGATCCGCAAGACCGACGCCTGGAAAGCCTTTTTGCCTTTGCGCGTAACGTGGAGAGTTACTGGATTGCGCATTTTTTGCTGTCGCAGGTCATGAATGAAGATAAAGAGAGCGAGACGCACAAAATTTATAATGCCAGTCGAATTTATGGTGTTTCAGAGTCCTATTTCAGAAAGCTTTGCCACCACGCCTTTACACGAGGCCCCAAAAAACAGCTGCGCTTATGGCGTGCGGCGAATAGCGCATTGCAGCTGATTGAGAATGACCAGTCCATTGCCACCATTGCGGGTGACAATGGCTACGCATCGTCTTCGCATTTTTCCAGCGAAATAAAGTCGCTATTTGGCATCACCCCCAGGGAGTTTAAAAAATTGGAAGGTTTGCTTCATGAATAAGTTTGTTCGCAAAACGCTGAATAGCAGAGTGCCCTATCTCCTGCTGACGGTAATATCCTGTGTGCCAGCAGGCGCAAATATGCTGAATACTACCTCAGCGCCCGCGACGTCCATTCATTCGACGGCTGAAAATACCTATGTGGCGAGCAACAACAGCGTTCAGCAGCTCTTTTTTGTCGTTGGGGGCGCGCTCCATAAGCCTTTTATCGTTAGCGTCGAGGCGGCGAAAAAACGGGTATCCGGCAATTTTGACCTCAATGACCCTAAATCGGTGCTTGATACCGTGGCCGCCCGTACCGGTCTTATCTGGTATGACGACGGCAGCTCGGTCTGCATTTACGACACCAGCGAAATACAAAGCAGTGTCGTGCGCCTGGCCTACGCACCTTATGACAGGCTGGTCGCCTACCTGCAGTCGTCGGGCCTGTACGATCCGCGATTCCCGCTGCGTTCAGACGGACGCTCGGGCTCGTTTTATGTTTCGGGCCCGCCAGTTTACGTCGAGCTTGTCTCCGCCGCGGCAAAATACATTGATGCCACCTATGCGCGGCCGGGAACCGGAGAGACCACAATCCGCGTAATCAAGCTGAAAAATACCTTCGTGAACGACCGTAACTATACCCAGCGGGATGTTCCTATTACCGTGCCAGGCGTAGCGACGGTGCTGAATCAGCTGTTAAACAATACCAGCAGCCGCGAGGGAGGGCGTTCAGCGCCGGCGGGCGCGAATATTACCGTTGATAACGATACGCGTAGCGCGCTGGAAGCCGCGTCTGCGACGCAAAAAGGCAACTTTCCGCCGCTGCCGTCATTTAACGCGCCACCTGCGGCAAGGAGCGGGGCGGTTGACAGGGATATCCCCAGCCAGCAGACGATCAATATCGTGGGGTATTCCGACACGAATAGCCTGCTGATTCAGGGCTCCGAGCGGCAGGTAAGCTTCGTTGAGGATTTGGTGAACGCTATCGACATTCCTAAACAGCAGATCCAGCTCTCTCTGTGGATTATTGATATCTCAAAAGACGATATCAACGAGCTGGGCATTCGCTGGCAGGGCGCGGCGAAGCTGGGCAATACCGGGGTGACGTTCAATACCAGCTCCCTGACGCCGGAAAACAGCCTTCATTTCCTGGCGGACGTCTCTGCGCTGGCGAAAAAAGGAAGCGCGCAGGTGGTGTCTCGCCCAGAGATCCTCACCCAGGAAAACGTTCCGGCACTATTTGATAACAACAGCAGCTTTTACGCGAAGCTGATTGGCGAACGCACTTCGTCGCTGGAGAAGATCACCTACGGCACGATGATAAGCGTGCTGCCGCGTCTGGCTCAACGTCAGCAGGAAATTGAGATGATCCTCAATATTCAGGACGGCGGACTACCGCTGAACGCCGATGGCTCCACGGAAAACATCGACAGCCTGCCGATGGTTAACAATACCCAGATCAGTACCGAGGCGCGCGTTCCGGTCGGCTATAGCCTGCTGGTCGGCGGCTATAGCCGCGATCAGGATGAGTATCATAGCCTCGGGATCCCGCTGCTGCGCGATATCCCGTTTGTGGGCAAGTTGTTTGACTACAGCTATACCAGCCACAAAAAGATGGTGCGCCTGTTCCTGATCCAGCCGGGCCTCCTGACCAGCGGCGAAACCTGGCAGGGACGCACGGAAAATAACCCGGTTCTGGGACGTACCTGGACGGGCAACGAAGTGACTCTGAAATCGACGGTCTCCATGTTGCGCGAAACGATGAAAGATAATTAAGGGCTGCTCTCGTGATTAATATTCGTTCTGTCCCCGGCATAGATTTTAAACGCATCGATACCCCGATGCCGCAGAGTCACTCTGGGACGCTGATGGCGGATGGGGGAGAGGAAGTACAGCCCCTGAACCTGCAGCAGGAGCTGAGCAATGCCGCTGAGGAGATGGCGGACATCCTCAGCGCGTTTGGACGTTTTAGCAAGATGGGGCGAAAAAACGACAGCACGGATAATGATTTTGTCTCCGCTATGCTTGAGGACCAGGCTGATGAGAAGCTGGATACGCTCATTCGTCAGGTGGCAAAACTGCGCGACATCAATACGCTGATTAATTTTGCCCGCCAGCTTTTCCCTAACGACAGTGATTTGATGCTGGCACTGCGGGAAATGCTGCTGAGCCGTCAGCTGTCAGAGCTTCAGAAAAAGAAAATCAAAGAGGCGATTGCCGATCTGGAGAAGTTCGGCGACAGCAAAAAGATGCAGTCCGGGATAAACGTTGGCCGTCTGGCCAGGCGTTTTAGTCAGGAAAGCGAAGGCAGGCCGCTGTCGGCTAAAGATCTGCGCAACAGCTACCTCAACTTTCTGGAGCTGGATATGCCGGCGGGCTTTATCTACAAAGACTGGGTTGATGTATATGGCTATGAAAACCGCACCCGGCTGCTCGCCTTTACCCTGGCGGCGCTGGTCGCGGATATGAAGGCGAATGAGCCGGGGGTGCACTCTTCGGAGTTCGGCCCGCTGAGCGCTAAGCTATCAGACGCGCGCGTATTAAACACGCTCGATAAGCTACTGAATGAAAACTTTGCGAAGTTTGCGTTTCGCGAGCAAATGCGAAATCAGCATATCCTGGCGGGAGAGGCCGATATTGTCGCGCTGTATATTACGGGCCTGGTAGATACAGATGAATTTAAGAGTGTACTTAAGCGATTCAGTAAAGAGTTTATGTCCATGCTGTTGCTCAAACAGCGGGCGACGGTGATGCAGGCATTACGCAATGTTTTTAACCTGACGCCTGAATTTCTCTTTGCAGACTTAATGTATCGCGAAATTGTAATGGACCATTTGTCCATGATATTGCGCAAAATGGCTGAAAAAGAGAAAAATACGGGTATCTGGAACGAACACTATAAATAATTGCCGATGTTTATCCATCGCCTTCAACTTAATGCGTAAATAAAATGATTGAAAAATTTATTCTGCAGCTTCGCAGCCGACCAGAGCTCATTATTCTGTCGATAATGGTCATGGTGGTGGTGATGTTGATTATTCCATTGCCAACGTACCTGGTGGACTTTCTTATCGGTCTTAACCTGACCATGGCATTATTGATTTTCATTGGCTCGTTCTATATTACGCGGGTGCTGGAGTTTTCAACATTCCCGTCCATACTGCTGATTACGACCATTTTCCGACTGGCCATATCGATCAGTACCAGCCGTCTGGTGCTGACCGATGCCGATGCCGGTGAGATTATTGCCAGCTTTGGTGAGTTCGTTATTGCCGATAACCTGGTGGTTGGCTTCGTGATCTTCTTCATCGTGACGATCGTGCAGTTTATCGTGATCACCAAGGGGTCGGAGCGTATTGCCGAGGTAGCGGCGCGATTCTCGCTTGACGCGATGCCGGGCAAGCAGATGAGCATTGATGCCGATCTGAAGGCCGGTGTTATCGATGAGAAAGAGGTGAAGCGACGCCGGAGCGACCTTGAGGCAGAAAGCCAACTGTACGGTGCGCTCGACGGGGCAATGAAGTTCATTAAAGGTGACGCCATTGCCGGGATCATTATTATCTTCGTTAACCTTATCGGCGGTATTTCCGTCGGGGTGCTGCAGCACGGGATGGATCTCTCCCACGCCATGTCGGTCTTTACGCTGTTGACCATCGGCGATGCGCTGGTGGCGCAGATCCCGGCGCTGTTAATCTCGATAAGCGGCGGGCTGATCGTGACCCGCGTGAATAACAGTGAAAACAGCAACCTGGGGGCAAGGATCCTCCAGGATATGTTCTCCAATAAATTTATTCTGCTGGTTACCGCCGTACTGGCCATTGCGCTTGGTCTGCTGCCGGGATTCCCGCTACCCGTATTTTTGCTGCTTGCGGCGATTTTGTTAGGCATTTATATCAAGGATAAAATTGACGAGAAAAGAGGCAAAAAACCGGCTGCACCGGCAGAAGAAGAGGATGAACAGCCGGTATTGAAAAGCAAGCCGGTGATGATTGATGGTGAATATATTCCTGAAACCATTCCACTGATTATTTCCGCGTGGAAAGGCTATGAAGAGTATTTTAAAGAACACAATCTTTGCTCTTTGCTGAAGCGTAATTTCTTTATTGAGTACGGTGTCCGCCTGCCTGAAGTAGTCATGAACTATGACGAGCACATCGAGCGCGGCAAGCTGACCGTGGCAATTAACGAAATTCGAGTTGCCGCCTACGATATTCTGCCGGGAATGTGCAAGGTGCTGCTGCGCGGAGAAGAGTTGCAGGTTATGGACGACAGCGTGCAGGCCGTGGAAACCGCCCAGGGCGTCGCCTACTGGATCCCTGAATCACATAGCCAGACTGCGCTGGAGCTTGGATTCTATTCCCGCTCGGCGGTGGATGAATGTTATGCCTGCATATCTACCCTGCTGGTGCACAATATTTCGGAGTTCTTCGGTATTCAGGAAGCCAAAACGCTGCTGGACGACCTGGAAAAGAAATATCCTGAACTTTTAAAGGAGTGCTATCGCAACAATACCGTTCAGCGCATCACCGAAGTATTCCAGCGGCTGCTGCAGGAGCGCATTTCAATTCGCAATATGCGACTGATCCTTGAAGCGCTGGTGCAATGGGCACCGAAGGAAAAAGACCCCATTATGCTGGTTGAGCATGTTCGCGGCGTTTTATCGCGCTATATTTCCAACCGTTTTTCCGCTAATGGACAGATTCGCACGCTGGTAATGTCGCATGATATGGAAGGGCTGGTTCGCGGCGGTATTCGTCAGACTTCCGGCGGTACCTTTATTAATCTGGCTCCGCCAGAAACAGAAAGTATTATTCAGAGTCTTGAAAACTGTATTCGCAGTAATGGCGTAAACGCGCGCGACATAATTTTAATGGTGTCATTAGATATACGTCGTTTTGTGAAGAAAATAATTGAAGGCAGTTATCCAGAAATGGAAGTGCTTTCTTATGGAGACGTCGCTTCCGGTGTGGATGTTGATGTAATTGGTACATTAGATAAATAACAGAGGTAAGAATGAAATACGATATCGTCGAATTACTGTCCAGATTGCTAAACGATGCAGGCATTAGCGATATTCTGGACAGTGATTTAAATAACCATTCGACAATTTCGCTGACCATGAAAGACGACATCCCAACTATTCATATCCGCGAGGAAAATGATGAAGTTTGGGTATGGGCGAAAGTAATGGAAAATGCGCCCACCAGTCTGGCTTACTGCAGTGCCAGTCTGCTGCCGCTGATGATGAATCATCAGGAAGATTTCTTCCATATTGGCCAGCCTTGCCTGTATCCGGTCGACGGCCACCTGGAGCTTCGTGCGCAGGTAAAAGAGAAGCATATGTCCAGTCCTGACGCGTTTCTGCCGATGCTCGACCACTTCCTGACCATCCTGCAGGACTACCGGTCCGTGCTCGTTTAACTCCGGAGGCTAATTCGATGGTTGCGCAATGTCTGGTTCATCTCGCACACCCGCTGCGTATTCAGGGGAATGTTATTGAAGCACATTTACCGGGAACGCGTATTGGGGAGGTCTGTGAGATTCAGAAATCCCTGCTCGAACCGCAGGTTATGGGCTTTGCCCAGGTTATTGGGTTTAACAAAGAACATACGTTATTAAGCCTGCTTAATGACAATCAAGGATTTTCCCGCAGCAATGTGCTCTTACCTACCGGTAAGCCGTTTCGTATCGAGGTTCATGAAAACATTGCCGGGGCCATCATTGACGCAACCGGAACCATCCGTGGGCGGCTGGATGAGATTGTCCAGCCGCCCTTAACGGGCGGCGTAAGCCTTGATGCCTGCGGCGCGCCGCGAGACTTCACACAGCGTAAACCGATCGCCGACGCGCTGGCGACCGGCGTCCGCGCGATTGACGGTTTGCTGACCTGCGGCCAGGGCCAGCGTATGGGGATTTTCGCCGCCGCGGGCTGCGGCAAAACCTCGCTGATGAGCATGATCATCGAACATTCAGAAGCGGATATTTACGTTATCGGCCTGATCGGCGAGCGTGGCCGCGAGGTGACGGAGTTTGTTGAGGAGCTTAAGCGCTCCTCCCGGCGTTCGCAGGTTATCCTGGTTTATGCCACGTCCGATCGATCCTGCGTGGAGCGCTGCAACGCGGCGCAGATCGCCACTACGATAGCTGAATTTTTCAGTGAACAGGGCAAAAACGTTCTGCTGTTCGTGGATTCAATTACCCGCTACGCGCGCGCCTTGCGCGACGTCGCGCTGAGTATGGGCGAGCTGCCGGCGCGAAGAGGGTACCCGGCCTCGGTGTTTGAGGCGCTGCCAAAGCTTCTGGAGCGTCCAGGCCGTTTTCTGAGAGGCTCGATAACCGCGTTTTATACCGTTCTGATTGAAAATGAGGAAGAGTCAGACGTCATCGGCGATGAGGTTAGGTCAATTCTTGATGGCCATATTTACCTCAGCAAAAAGCTGGCGGCCAAGGGGCATTATCCGGCCATCGACGTCATGCAAAGCGTCAGCCGCGTCTTTACCCAGGTGACCAGTGAGGATCATCAGATTCTGGCGACGCGTTTTCGCGAGTACCTCGTGCGTCAGAAGGATATGCAGCTCTATCTCGACCTTGGGGAATATCGCCGCGGTGAGAATACGGAGAATGATGCCGCCTTCGATCGCAAAGACCAGATGGAGGCTTTTCTGCAACAACGGATGACTGAAAAAACGGACATGCAGGCTTGTCTGGAGACGTTATATGGAAGCGTGGCGTAAAGGGCGCGAATTTGTCGGCATGCTCGAGCGCAAGAAGCAGGTGTTACAGCAGGATATCGTTAAAACCGACAATAACTTAGCCCAGGTAATTTTGCAGATACAGCAATATCAGCAGGAGTTTTCGGATATCAATCAACAAATAAAAATGCTTACCCCCGCGGGGATTATGAGCAGGGCGGATATTTATAAAGGTATAAGGCAGCAGGGCGCGTTACTCACGCACCAGCAGTATGTCTTCCATAAGATAAATCAGCTGGAAAGTGAACAGCATAAGCTTGAGCAAAATAAAGAACAGCTGCGCGCCTCAATGACCCGGCTGGATAAGAAGCATTACAAACTGAATTATTATTTGCAGCCACTGCGCCGCGATTATATTCGCCGCCGTGATAACGCTGCTGAAAATGAAATCCAGGAGATGGCGGGATATGGTCGAAAAAGTTTCTAAGGTTAATGTTAATACCGCGCTCGCTAGCGGCTCCGTTTCGGATGACAGCGTTTTGCTTGAATGGGTGGATAAGAAGAAAAAGCAAAATCGGCTCGATGAACAGCCGTCTTCCGCGGCGCTTACCGCGCAGATGCTGGTACAGGTGCTCAACGGGGCGCTCACCGGCGGCGGGTGGCAGCAAAAGGAGAATAAAGCGGCCAACCCCGCGGCAGTGCCCGAGCCTGTACGGCAGGTGAGCCGCAGCGATGAGGGTCAGCGCCATAAGGTCATGCTGGCGGCTTCCGCCCGGACTGAAGCGACGCTGATTAAGCCGCTAGCCACCGGCGACAGGCCCCTATCCACCGCTGACAGGCCGGTAGCCGCAGCTGACTCGATGAAAGAGAGCGTATCTCCACCTCGCGCATCGATCGCTCCGGTCAGGCAGGCGGATGCCAGGGCAATCTCACAGCCGGTTGCTGTCGAGGCAGCGGGGGGAGAGACGACCGTCATTTCTCAGCCGCTAACCGCACGCGTGACAAAGAGTGAGGACGCGAGCCGTCACTCTGAGAGCAGCCTCCAGTGCAAGGATGAGCTGAACGAGGAGAGACCTATTTTGGCGCCGGGCAAAGCGGTAGATTTCAGAACAAACGTACAGAGTGAACGGCAGGGGCAAACCAAGGCCGTGCCGGCGACCCTGCAGCAGCTAAAGAGCCAGGTGAACGCCGCGACGGCAGCGCCGTCAGCTAAAGAGGCGCAAACGCTCGAAGTGGATTATTCGTTCCAGCGCTGGTCGGGAGACCACTCGGTAAAGGTGACCATTCCCGCTCAGGCCCTGCGGGAGGGCAACATGACGCTACTGCCGTCGGATGCGCGCGCGGCGGATGCGCTGTCGCGCAATCTCGGCGCGCTGGCAGGGCATTCGCCGGAGCTTTTGCAGCCGAGGCAGGAGCGGCACGAACAGCAAAAGCGCGAGCAGCAGCCCCAGCAGGATGAGGAGCAAGAATGAGTTTACGCCACCATTTACGCAAGCGTTGTGAAGAACAGCAGAAGCTGCTGAATCTGCATAACCGGCTTCCCGGCAGTGAAATTTCGCACCCGGCACCGGATGCGCGCTATCTGCCGCTGAGGCTGCGTAATGAGAACGACGACCAGGCGCAGGCCTGGTTTGACGTCGACGCCTGGCTTAGGCAAATGAACCTCCATCTCCCCGCCATTCCTTGGAAGGAGGTGCCGGTGGACTATCTGGCGAGCTGGTTGGCCAGGCTCGGGCTGAATTTTTATTTCGCCGAAACGGTCTGGTCCGTTGAGTCGATTACGCCAGCGGTGGCAGAGCTACCTCACGCTGCGTTGCTGCTGCACGCGGATCCCTGTCCACTGTGGTGCCTGGACTGGCCGGAAGATCCACTTGAGCGATACCGCACCCCGGGTATTCCGGCCTGGCTTGTTCCGTACCCGCTTCAGTTCAGCCTGGGATGCAGCCGGCTCAGCCTGTCGCAGCTGATGGACGTAGCCCCAGGCGACCTGTTGTTAATCAAGCGCCCCGAGGCGTATCTGACCGTTGGCGCGCGCCGCATTTATCGAGTGAGCTTTACCCTGAATCAGGAGGTTATTGTGGAAGAACAGTATGTTGAATATGAAGAAGAGTACCGCGATGAGGATGAAACGCTGTACGAGTGGGCCAGCCTGCCGATAGAGATTGAGTTTGTTCTGGACGGCAGCAGAGTGACGCTGGCCGAACTTGAGGATATCCGACCCGGTGCCGCGCTGGCTCTCCCGCAGGATGCGGAAAAAAACATGAAGATTTACCTGAATAAGAAGCTTTTTGCGCGCGGTGAGCTGGTGGCGCTGGAAAATGGCGCGCTTGCCGTTGAAGTGAACCATGTAAACGCTGGGCTTATCGGTAATATGGGCGCATCCGATGTTGAGTAACGATATTTCCCTCATTGCTTTACTGTCGTTCTTTACCCTGCTGCCTTTTATTATTGCGGGGGGCACCTGTTTTATTAAGTTTTCCATAGTCCTGATCATGGTGCGTAATGCGCTGGGGATCCAGCAGGTTCCCTCAACCCTGACGTTAAACGGCGTGGCGCTGATTTTAAGCGCCTTTGTGATGATGCCGGTATGCCAGCGCATCTCCGACTATATCGAATCGAATCATATTGACTTTAACAACAGCGGATCGGTTACGCAGCTGATGGAGCAGGGGCTGGGAAGCTACCGTGACTATCTGGTGCGCTACTCCGACCACGACCTGATCCGTTTCTTCAATAAGGTCCAGCAGCAGCGCAGCGGCGAGCCGGCGCCCGAAGTGGAGGATCATGAGCTGAGCACGCTTTCGCTAATGACGCTGATGCCCGCGTATGCATTAAGCGAAATTCAGAGCGCGTTCAAAATTGCATTTTATCTGTACGTGCCGTTTGTCGTGATTGACATGGTGGTCTCCAGCATACTGCTGGCGCTCGGAATGATGATGATGAGCCCGGTGACGATCTCAATTCCGATAAAACTCATCCTGTTTGTGTCGATGAATGGCTGGGCCTTATTAACGAAAGGACTGATCGCTCAATATGCCGATCTGATGACATCATGAATAACGTTTTATTTATCGGAAATACGGCGCTAATCGTGGTGCTGAAGCTGACCGCGGTACCGATTGCCTTTGCAACCGTGGTCGGCATTATTGTTGGCTTATTCCAGACCATTATGCAAATTCAGGAGCAGACGCTGCCGTTTGGTCTGAAAATGCTGGCGGTCTTCGCCAGTATTTTTATGCTGATTGAATGGTTCTCGGCAGAAATGATGAACTTTGCTAACCAGGCTTTTTATATGGCTTTTCGCTAAAACGGAATCTCTATGCTGTTTGTTGCGTTGTATCTTAATTTTCAGCACAGCGTGCTGACGTTTGTTATGGTGTACGCGCGGCTGGCTATCGTTTTTTATATGCTGCCAGCGCTAGGCGAACGGGTCTTATCCAATCTGGTTATTAAGAATACGATTATTGCGCTGACGATTATCGGGCTGTGGCCAAGTTTCACAACGGTAGTCACGCCGGAGCAGGGCTGGTTTATTATTCTGATAAAAGAGATTGTCGTTGGATTAATTCTGGCGGTCACGCTGTGTATTCCTTTTTGGATTGTCACTGGTCTGGGTGAAATCCTTGATAACCAGCGCGGGGCCACCATCAGCGACAGTATCGACCCCGTGAACGGCGTACAAAGTTCAATATTGTCCGGCTTTCTCAGCTTTGCTTTTGGTGCGATTTTCTTCGTCAGCGGCGGCATGCTGAAATTAATGGAGGTGATGGTCCAGAGCTACGAGATGCTGCCGAGAGGCAGCTCGCTGGACGGCATACGCTGGGAGTATACGGGAGTGCTGCTTCAGGTGTTAATGCAAAACAGCATCATGCTGGCAGCACCGATCATGCTGGTGATGATGACGGCGGAAATACTGCTGGGCGTATTTGCTCGCTATTGCCCGCAGCTTAACCCCTTTTCGCTGTCGCTAACGGTGAAAAGCACGATTGCCTTTGTCGTTTTTCTGTTTTACGGTTTCCAGGCATTAACCGAGAAACCGCTGCAGCTGTTTTCCATTGCCGACTTCCGTCAGTTTATTTCCTGAGAGAACGCAATGGCTGAAAAAACAGAACAACCGACCAGTAAAAAACGCAAAGATTCGGCAAAAAAAGGGCAGACGTTCAAAAGTAAAGACGTCATTACCACCGTTATTTTGCTGGTGGGGATTTATTTTCTGGCGCATGCCGTGAGCTTCGGCCCCTTCATCTCATTTTATACGCATTTATTGCAGTATCCGACCCGGCCCGGCATGGGCGTGTTCCTCCTGGAGCTCGCCAGGATTTTTTTCACGCTGGCATTGCCCTTTATTACGGTATGTACCCTTGTCGGTTTTGCCGCCACCTTGCTGCAAACAGGAGTTACGCTGGCGACCGAAGCCATCAAGCTGAATTTTAAAGCGCTGAACCCCGTGGAGGGGATTAAGAAAATATTCAGCATGCGCACCGTTAAGGAGCTGGTGAAGTCGCTGTGCTATCTGGTGGTGTTCGCCGCCACCTGTAATAGCCTGATTCAGCAGGATCTCCGCCAGGCGTTGACGCTGTATCGCGCCGACATGCCGGGGATGGTTGCCGTGTGGGTGGCCCTGGCGGTGAAGGCGGTGATGGTATTTATCGCCTGGTCCATATTTGTGCTGCTGGCCGATCTCTTAGTGGAGTACTTCCTCCATTTTAAAGATATGAAAATGGATAAACACGAGGTGAAGCAGGAGCACAAGGAGAGCGACGGCAACCCGCAAATCAAAAGCGCGCGGCGCCGTGCGCATCAGGATCTGCTTTCCGGGGAGGAGATGGCGGCGGTACGCAATTCAGAAGTGGTGCTGGCGAACCCGACCCACATTGCCATGGCGGTCTATTTTAAGCCCGAAGTTGCGTCGCTGCCCTTTATTGCCCTGCGCTGCACCAACCTGAAGGCGAAGGCCGCGATCGCCTATGCGGAGAAAATTGGCGTGCCGGTGGTACGTAATATTCCGCTGACGCGTCGGCTGTATCATACCTACAGCCAGTACAGCTTCATTTCGCTGGAAGATGAGGTACTGATGGACGTGATGGACGTGCTCATCTGGCTACGCCAGGTCGAAGCAGCAGGCATAGTACCTCTCGATGCGGATCCCGCCCCACCAGAGCCCGACTCTGAGAACAGCCCCCGTCAGTAGTTCCGCCCTGGGGCTGTGCGGTTTTTTTGTATTAACGACCAATGGACAACAGTAAGATGTTTATATCTTCTTGGCTGTCTGTCCATACGTCAAATGCGTGACTTATACGTTGCTTATTAATAAGGGAAGAGACACAGATGGTTGATAAAAATATGCTTGAATTTCTCACCGAGGATGAGGGTTATAAAACGGATGAAGAGTTAGATGTTTATTCTGACCGTTTGCTGGATGCCCTTCAGAATGGCGCGACGATGAAGGATATCCACGATGTATCGAGCGATACTATGCAGGATGTTTATAAACTCGCATATGATTTTTATCACCAGGGCAAGCTGAATGACGCAGAGTCATTGTTCCGTTTTCTCTGTATTTATGACTTTTACAACCCTGAATACGCGATGGGGCTGGCAGCGGTTTATCAGCTGAAAAAAAATTATGCGAAAGCCATTGATTTCTACGCTCTCGCCTATTCCTTGTCGAAGGAAGATTATCGACCGATGTTTTACGCCGGGCAGTGTAATTTAATGCAGCGTCAGGCGGCGCAGGCTCGAAAATGTTTTGAAATAGTAATGGAACGCTGTCGCGATCCGTTATTAGTTGAGAAAGCTGCAGCTTATGTTTCCGCGATAAATAAATTAAAGCGCGATCAGCCTAATGAGATGGAGCAGAAAAATGAGTATGAGGAATCGTAATGAATATGCGTGTCGATAGCCAGGATGCCGGGAGTTATCACCAGGTTAGTCTGGAAATAGGAAAAGACGAACTTAAAAAGCAGTCTGAACAGGCCAGGCGTCTGGGCAATGACGGTTACAAAAACCACGCGCAGGCGGGAAGCGTCAAAAGCGCCGTGCAATCTTTACAGCCGGAGCAGCTGCTGGCCGTGCTGAAAAATACCCAGCAGGCACTGGTGGGAAATGGCGGCAAGTCGGCCATTAACGCTCAGGAGATGCCCGTGCTCCAGTTGCCGCAGGGCGGTAATGCAAAGGCCGCGGCAAGCGGAGGCGGCCAGCGCTCCAGCGCGGCTGAGCTGACCGAACTGCTGGGGAAAATTACGCAGCTCACGGCCAATACGTCGCTTGAGAAAATGCTATCTCAGCTGAACAGCTTCAACGCGATGATGTCGGGAGCAACCAGCGCATGGTCTGAAATGGCCGCGATGCTGGAGCAGCAGGGAACCCAGTGGGCCGCCGATTCCGATGCCCTGAAAGCGGCGCAGCAGCAGGCCGACGGGCTTTCCAGCGGCGTTGACGTCGCGCAAAAGGCGCTCGACAGCGCGCAGGCAGAACTGGACGCGCTTAAGAATCAGGCCGCTGGGCAGGATCCGGTGTCGGACGATCTGCAAAAGCAAATCGATCGGGCCCAGACGGCAGTCACCAGCGCGCAGCTCGCGCTTACGACGGCTACCGGACTGTATAACGGATTTGTCGAAAAGACGCTGAACCCTGCCAAAACCGCTGAATCGAACTCGCGCATGGCGCTGGAAGCGACGCAAACCAAATCCCAGGCGCTCATTAACACGCTCACGCCGCAGCAGCAAAGCGCCGTAGAGTTTCAGCGCAAAAACAACGATGACCAGTCAAAGAGCCTTAATTTCCTGATGGCGCTTATGTCGCAGCTGATTGCCAAAAGCTCCAGTGACGATCTGCAGGCCACCGCTGAGCTGAAGCAGAAGCTTGCGGAAGCGTCGGCCAAGGACGCTGAAAAAAAGGCCAAAGAGTACGAAGAAGAGGTGCGTAAGGCCGAGGAAATGCAAAAAACGATGGGCTGCATCGGAAAGGTACTCGGATGGCTTATTACCGCCGTGAGCTTTGTTGCCGCCGCGTTCACTGGCGGGGCTTCGCTGGCGCTGGCCGCCGTCGGTCTGGCACTGGCGATCGGTGACGAGATTAATCAGGCGATCACGGGCAACTCTTTTATGGCCGACGCGATGAAGCCGCTGATGGATGCGATCGTCAAGCCGCTGATGGAGCTGATGGGCAAGATGTTTGCCGGGATCCTCGAGGCGATGGGCGTCGATAAAGAGACGGCCGAAATGGTCGGCAAGATCCTGGGCGCAATCGCCGCCGCCGCGGTGCTGGTCGCTGGGGTGATCGTCGCGGGCAGCGCGCTGAGCAAGGTGTTTGGTGTCGTCATGAAGAAGATCGGCCTCGAAGTGGGTGAAGAAGCCAGCAAGACCATGGGCAAAAGCGTGGCCGCCGAAGTGCAGAAAGAGGTAACTCAGGATCTGGCGAAAACCACCCTGCGCACCGCCGCGAAAGAAGTGTCTGAGGAGGTGGCGAAAGAGGTGACCGAACAGGCGACGAAAACCACCATGCAGCGGCTGATGGACAGCGCCTTTGCACAGGCGTTCAAGCGCGTGTTCCAGGGCTTTGGCCGGGCGGCTGGCATGGACGAAGTCAAAATGGGAACAATTTACAACCGTACGCAGATGGCGGTTACCGGCGCAGCGGTGGTGAACACCTCTATTCAGGTTGCTGGCAGCATCGTGGTGGCCGACATGATGGTCGAAGCCTCAAAGACGAAGGCTCAGATGATGAAAGACGCCGCGCTGCAGGAGCTGCTCAACGAGATGATGAATCGTGGCATCGATACCTTCACGCACCGCATGGAGACGGTTAACCAAATTGTGAAAAACATTTCCGCCGTGGCCGACACCCAGCTGAAGGCCGGTAGATATATCACTAAACAGATGAGTTCCGTTGCTGGATAAGCAACGTGCATTTTTACAGAACGATTCATAACAGGAGTAATTAATTCAATGACCACATCTATTTCTAATGTATCCGCACGTCCCGTTCAAATTAACTTCACCGAAAGTCAAAAGACGGAAAATGCGAAGCCGGAAACTCGCAGCCCGCAGAACGTGTCCGAGTGGGCCAGCGAAAAGGGCATGCTGTCATCCGTCATGGATATGCAAAGCGCCCGACGCGATGAGGCTCAGGCCGCCGCCGTGGCGCAGCGAAACGGTGGCAATGATGTTAACAGCCAAAGCGCGATGTCAACCGTAACGCTTTCTGCCGCAGGGGAAGGTGATGCGAATAAGTCTGAACGTATGGCGTCCGCTATGCCGAGCATTATGGCGGCGCAGACCAATATTACCCAGCCCAATAATAAAGCGGCAGAAAGCAAAAGCGCTGTTGACACCTCCGGTAATACCACCACCAACGCGGTGGGGCAGACTCGCTCCCAGCCAACGGTTGCCGGCGGAACGGATATTACCGGTGCCGATTCGGTCAAGCCGACCTTCATCAACGTCGTCGGCCCGATGAGTCAGATCGTCCTGAGCAATAAGCTGACCGTTGCGCTGCTGGAAAGTGAAAATACGCAGAATATGTCGGCGGCGAAAGCCTCGAACCGCTTTATCGAATCGACGGCGCGCAGCGCGCAGAAAGGGATTGAAGCCGCCGAGGAGCGTCGTGATGGCGCCATCGTGGGCGGCGTAACCGCTGCGGTTGCACAGGGCGGCATGGCGGTGGCGTCCACTAATGCGCTGCGTAAAGAAAATGCATCGCTGAAAAACAACGTTGCCGTGGCGAAAAATCAGGAATTTGGTGTTACCCAGCAGAAAAATGCCATTGGTAGCGCTGGCGACAACATGGTCATGAAAGGACAGCGCATGGACGGCAAGGTCAAAGAAACCATGAGCAAAACCCAGGGCGAAGAGCAGCTTTCTGCGTCGCAGAAGCATCTCAAACACAATGAAATTCAGAACAACACGCAGAAAGTTCGCGTGGTCACCGAGCTGGGCAACCAGCTGGCGAATACCACCCGCAATATTACCGAAGGGGCATATAACGTTAACGCCGCCGAAATGCAGGGTGAAGCAGATTTAGCCCGCGCCGACGGCAACCAGAACAGCGAACTGGCCAATACGCATAAAGAAGTGGCGAAAAAGCGGCGGATACTCGCGCGGCGCTTAGCCAGGCTGCTGAAAATGTGCTCAATGCGAACAACAGCGCGGCGTCAACCATCGCCGAGCGCATGCGTTAATTATCGGCTTACTTTCCCGGCGGGAGCTATCCCGCCATTTTTGTAAAGGATACAAAGATATGCTTCCAGTTAGCGGCAGCGCGACTGCGCCCGTTCGCCCTTTAGTAGTTGAAACACCCATGATTTCTGCTTCACAGGTCGCGGAAGTCGGCATGGGATCAACGTCTGAACTGAATACGGTGTTATTAAAACAGCTCATTTCCGCCTTAACGTCGACGGAAAGTGATAACCAGCTAGAGGATATTCGAAAAGTTTTGCAGCAGCACGGTCTCGAGACCAGTGATGAGGCTTTCCTCAAAAGCAAGCTGCGCGCAGCGCTGGCAGAGATAAAGGCGGCAAATGACAAGGCTGGCACGACAGCCACCGTGGAGGAGATGATCTCCGTCAGGTACCAGCAGGTTGATAAAACGGCAGCCGCACTGGGTACGATTAAAGATGAAATAGCGCAGAACCGAATCAAGGCCAACTTTTCTGAGAACCAGCTCAAAGCGACCATGCAAACCTCACTTCAGGAAATTGCCGAAGCTGAAGAGGCCGCAAAAGCCAGAACTGGTGACAACGAGATTTCCGTTCATACCAGCTACAGCAAGCTCTGGGCGGTGATGGCCGAGGCCATTAAAAATATCAGAACGAACTACGTCGATTTCTATGCTGGCCTGATGCAGAAATATACGGAGATGTATGAGGCCTACAACGAGTATGTACAGAAAGCCAGCGCTGATGCTGTAAAGGCCGGTGAGGATGGTAATAACGTTGATTTCAATAACAATACGATGAAGGGGGGATACGATAAATTTAATAATGCCGTTAACGGTATGGATCTCGGCAGCGTCGCCAACTGGGATAAAATGACCGATGAGCAAAAGGCCAGCATGACGGCCACGCTTGAGCCTGCCTTTAAGGTTGACCAGGGCAGCGGCAAAATAAGCTTCAATCTCGATCAATATAACGGCCGTCCTTATTATCCAAGCGATGGCGGCGGAAAAGTATCGACCTCCAGCTACCAGGCATGGCTGGCTTCCTTTAATGCCATCGGCACCGGGCTGCAAAGTAATATGCAGTCGTTCGCCCAGCGATATACGCAGGCCAACAGCACATTCGATAACCTAAATAAAGTGCTGAGTGGTGCGATAAGTTCAATGGCCGACAGTGCAAAAGACGTGCTTAAAGCACTGGGGTGATTTAACAGGTGAACAGCCATGCCAGTTAATAATGTCTATTCTAATGCTACTTTTTCATGCCTGCCGGGGCAGGGTGTTTGTGAAACCGCATCTGCATATTATGCCCGCATTGGCGGTCTTAAATTTAGCGCTGCAATCAGCACCGAAACGCTCGCATGGTCTGATAATGAAGACACGATGAGGAATGAGGTACGCGTTCTTAGCTATTGCATCGGTGCGAAACTGCCGCCAGCAGAGCGTGAGTCCCATAACGTGGTGATGTTTCCGCAGCAGCGTTTCCCCGCGCAGTTATTTTCGGCACATGCCCAGCCGGAACAAACGTGGCGCGAATCTATCGCGCCCCCTGAAGTTCATCATTATAAAGTCCAGGAATGTGGCTCAAAACCTAAATCATCCTTTCAGCGTTTCTGGCAAGGGTTACTGCAAAGTATTTTACCCTGCGTCAAATTTCAAAAATAACTCTCTGGGAGAATAACTGAATGCGCGGAATTACCCGAAGTTTCTCACAAATAGAATTAATACGCCCAAACGTGCAAAGCAAAGGGGTGGCAAAGAATGCAATGCAGCAGCACGAGGTGCTTGCGAAGCTTAAGCACGTAAATAACACGGCGCGCGAGAATTTTATTACTCAACCTCATGACGAAACGCTTGCTCGTGACGCCCTGCGCTCTGAAATTCAATTAGGCGTTCCGGTCAAACTGCATAATGCCAGCCTGACCTATAACGGGACGCGAGCAAGGGATCTTATCGGATTCATATCTGAACAGGTGAAGGAGCACGGCACGCCGGCGGATAAAGAAAAGCTGGACAGCGTAAGCAACAAGCTGGCGAATCTGGCCGGGCGCGAGAAGGATGAGAAAAAAATCGCCGGTCAGCTTGATGACCTGGTGTCTAAATTTGCCCGGCGCTCAGGTGAAAAGTTCATTAATAACTTTATGGAAACGTACTGCTATCCGGCATGGCTCAAGTATCACGAAAGCCAGGGCATTGACGTAAAGGATAAAGAGACGTTTAACGAACAGCTAAATGCCTGCAGCACCGTTTTAAACAGGCGTCTGGATGTGATGAGCGAGCCGGGTAAGCCATGGGAATTGCTGACTCAGAACATGAGCATGCTGATAGACGAATGCGCGGCCGTCTCAAAGGCGCTGATCAGGCATGACTTCGATGCACCGCCCGCTGATGCTCATTCCGAAAAGCCTGCGACAACGCCGGAAGCGGTAAAAGCCACGCCGGATGGCCGGAGATACGATATTCACGGTGGAGCAGATAAGGGCGGCGTAACGCTTCACATTAATAATTCTAACTCGAACCGCAACGGCGACATTTCGAATGCCCCGGTGTATCCGGGTGGAAATCCTGCTGTCGTCGATCCCCACACCAGAAGGCTCGAAATCGTCGAGAAGCTAAACATTAGCCCGAAGGAAAAGTATGAGTTAGCCAGGCGCATCATCGACGGTTGTTATGGTTCACGCGTAATAGATCATATCGAAAGCGTAAGGGTAGGGAATCAAGAAAACGTAACCGAACAGCCTCAGGTCATTCCGCCTTTCGCTCAGCAGAGCGAGGATCGGCCCGTCGATGATAGCGTGAACACGCGCGCTGACGACGTTGATTCCCGGAGGACAGGAGCACGCGCGCAGGATCCGGATGAGCGGAGCCCGGATTCAACCCGGAACGTCTCTACCACTGCGCCGGAAACAGCGCCGCCAGTGGAAGGGACCCGTACTCGCCCACAGGATGAGCAGCGGTCGGCAGCTGCCACGCGCAGCGTAGCAAATCAAACGGCAGTAACCATTCCTGCCGGTGAAAATAAAACGTCCCAGATCTACACCACTGAGCGAACGCTGAACCAGTGGAGCAGACGTGACCCTGTGAAGGTAAATCACTTTGTGCCGATGAATAAGCCAGTGGAGGCGTTCCCCACCCTGAAGCCGGTGAATGGTCTTCGTCCGACAGCATCGCCGACGCCCGGACAAACTGCGGCGCAGCCGCCCGTGGACGAATCAATGAGATCGACCAGTGACGTATTGCGCTCCGGAACGACGGTTCGCCAGACGCTACAGGTCACGTCTTCATACTTGCCTGAGCCCAGCGTTGCCGAACTTGTCACCCTGAACGATTTGGGTCAAGAGGAGCCGCCAGTCTCCTCGTCCGTGGACGAAGCGGATGGTCGCATACAGAATGCCGCTCGCCGTGGTGCACGCGAGGCTGGAGATGTGCGTGAAGCAAGGCCGGAAGAGCCGGGCAGCGGGCATCAGACTGCCGCAGCGGATGCGTCAGGCATTCCGTCGCCGCAGGTGAGTGCCGCAAATCCATTTAGCATCGCTGATCGGATCAGGTATTTCGAAGAGGCCCAGAAGATCGGGGCACAGCCAGCGTCTGCCAGAGTATCCCGACCGACCAGCAGCACCGCCCCGGGCCATGTGTACTCCACGATTAGAACGCGCAGCCAGTGGAATTTTGACGTTCCTGAACCAAAATCCTTCGTTCCAAGGAATACCGAGGCGTCGACATCCGGCACCGTGCGCCGTGGCGACGCGACAAAAGGCAGCGTGACGGACACGAACCCGACTGGAGAGTACGGCGATGAGTAATATGGTGGTGGATAACCATGCAGAATCGTTGGTCGCTAACCTTATTTACCAGGTGAACGGCGTGCTGCCTAAGGATATTTCATTACACCATAGCCTTGTGAATGACCTGCTTATGGATTCGATTGAGCTGATCGATCTGCTTATGCGCCTTGAGGAAATTGGCGTCGCGATTCATGAGTCTGAAATAACGAGCGAGCTGACTGTGGGGGATATTGTCACGCACGTGGCGTCAATTCACTGATTTCTTTTTTCACAGTCGCCACTTTCTCCTGGTGGCGACGTTTCACATTAACTAAAGGTATATTTATGGCTACCATGTCAATTAACTCCGGCTTTGAGCCGAGAAAAATAGATCATAGCATTTTACATTCCGTGACGACCGCCGTGAGTGATGGTCTGAGAACGATTAAGCGAGGCTTTCTTTCCTGTCTGGAATGTGTTGCAAATTCGCTGGAAACGATGGGCAGGTCCGTTCAGTCCGGACTGCGGCATGTTGCCTCGGCGATAAGCTCGCTTGTGCCGAATAAGAGTAAGACCGCAGGTAACCCGAAACTGAATAATATCCAACCGGCTGCGGCTGAAGAGCTACGTTTGGCCATGACGGAACGCATGGATAAAAATCCTGATTATATGGTGGGTATGTTCAGAGAAAGCCTCGAGCTGGATAAAATTCGGACGATCAACGCCGCGCTGAAGCAGCCGGGAAAGATGGCGGATGCTATCCGTAGCGGTGATATTTCGGGCACAAACGCGGCGGTTTGCGTCAAGCGCTGGCTGGGTGAAACGGTCGGTGAAAATAAGCTCACGGCGGTAGAAATCGAGAGTCTTAATAAATTCAAAGATGATCCGCAGGCCGTGCAAACGCTGGTCTCCAGCCGGTTTGGCGCTGATGCACAGCGTTACGATGTCTTCTGCTCATTACTTTCCGTTCCTCAGCGATATAAAGAGATTTGCTATGCAGAAGGGGTAGATAATAAGTCGCCCTATAATCTCACCGTACTAACGAACGCGGGATTGCCGCTGCAGATCTTTTCGCATGAAGCCTATATGCGTGATCCAGCGAAATGCAATGACGCTTTGTTTGTCCTGATGGAGCATTGCTCCAGATAGTCTTTGATTTAATAACACAAGGCGCCGCTGCGTGCGCCTTTTTATGATTCAGCAATTTGAAACGGGCGGACAGGTGCAAATTATTTCTAATGATAACTATTTTATCGGGGGGCTGAAGGTTATCGCAGAAGAGATGCCGGCTGTGAATACCCGCCATCTCGTCATTTTTGATACCGGGTTGCGCTCGGCATATATTTTTGATTCTGGCGAACTGCAAAGGAACAAAATATTCGATCCTTACAGCGCGTTGCTGCACTGCCGCAGTTTTTATTTTAAGCGTGATGTTTCTCTGGAGACATATGCCTTTTATCTGTCTGGCCATCGGGTTAATACTCTGGGGAGACCGCACTTAACCGAGAGAGAGAAATGGGCGATTAGGGTGATGTGCGAAGAAACCGATGCTGATGACAAGGCCAGGTTGCGCCGTATGAACCGAAAAACCTATAGCTCGCATAAGGTAAAGGCTCTTGGTAAGCTTGGCATCAGTAATGCGCTCACGCTTTATTCGCTGCTGCGGGTGTGGAAGGATAATTGGCCCGCCCTTTGCCCGGAGAGCCCGCGGGATGGGGAGCCTTCCCGATACAGGCCTGTAAACGTGGTGGCTAGAGTAGCTAACTTGTAAAAAAAATCCACGCAGTGGCGTGGATTTTATATTTTGGCTTCTATATGAGGCAGCGAAGATCCCCACAAAGCGCCGTTTTATCTTTTAGACGTTAAACAAGAAGTTCATTACATCGCCATCTTTAACGATATAATCTTTCCCTTCCGCACGCATCTTGCCCGCTTCCTTCGCGCCTTGTTCACCCTTGTAGGTGATGAAGTCTTCAAACGCGATAGTCTGCGCACGAATAAAGCCTTTCTCGAAGTCGGTGTGGATCTTACCGGCCGCCTGAGGCGCAGTTGCACCCACAGGGATGGTCCATGCACGCACTTCCTTCACGCCAGCGGTGAAGTAGGTCTGCAGGTTCAGCAGCTCATAGCCCGCGCGGATCACGCGGTTCAGGCCCGGCTCTTCCAGACCCAGCTCGGCCATGAACTCTTCACGGTCGGCATCGTCCAGCTCGGCGATATCGGATTCAACGGCAGCGCACACGGCAACAACCACAGAACCTTCAGCCGCCGCGATTTCACGCACTTTGTCGAGGTACGGGTTGTTCTCGAAACCGTCTTCGTTAACGTTGGCGATGTACATGGTTGGCTTCAGGGTCAGGAAGCTCAGGTATTTGATCGCCGCTTTGTCTTCTTCAGTCAGGTTTTTCAGCGCGCGCAGCATGCCCGCGTTTTCCAGCTGTGGCAGACATTTTTCCAGCGCAGCCAGCTCCGCTTTCGCGTCTTTATCGCCGCCTTTGGCTTTCTTCTGCACGCGGTGAATGGCGCGTTCGCAGGTATCGAGGTCAGAAAGCGCCAGCTCGGTATTGATAACGTCGATGTCGTCGGCCGGATCCACTTTGTTGTTAACGTGGATGATGTTGTCGTTTTCGAAGCAGCGCACCACGTGACCGATCGCTTCGGTTTCACGAATGTTGGTCAGGAACTGGTTGCCCAGGCCTTCACCTTTGGATGCGCCTTTTACCAGGCCCGCGATGTCCACGAACTCCATGGTGGTCGGCAGAATGCGCTGCGGCTTCACGATTTCCGCGAGCTGGTCCAGACGCGGGTCGGGCATTGGTACAACGCCGGTGTTCGGTTCAATGGTACAGAACGGGAAGTTCGCCGCTTCGATACCCGCTTTGGTAAGCGCGTTAAACAGGGTGGATTTGCCCACGTTTGGCAGACCGACGATACCGCATTTGAATCCCATTTCTAAATCACCTTAATATCTTGATAATCAATCCGTTAGTGATAACCGATTGAAGAAAAGTAAATAACTACGCCTATTATACACGTAACCCGCACAGCGCGCGGTAAAAAAGCCGCAGGAGGCCGACTATTGCGCTTTAAAAGCGTGTAGTCGGTTTGTGGCTTTCGTTAAGCCGTCCTGTAGCCAAATCTCGGTGCAACGCGCCGCTTCGTCCACCGCTTCGTCAATGAGCTTCTGCTCAGAAACCGGGGGCTTACCCAACACAAAGCCGACAACTTTGTTTTTATCGCCCGGATGGCCAATTCCGACGCGCAAACGGTGGAAATTGGGGTTATTACCCAGCTTGCTGATAATGTCTTTCAGCCCATTGTGGCCACCGTGGCCACCACCCAGCTTAAACTTTGCCACGCCTGGTGGGAGATCCAGTTCGTCGTGGGCTACCAGAATCTCATCCGGATTGATGCGATAGAACGTTGCCATGGCCGCCACGGCTTTGCCGCTCAGATTCATAAAGGTGGTTGGCACCAGCAGCCGCACGTCAGCCCCCGCAAGGTTGATGCGCGAGGTATACCCGTAAAACTTCGGTTCTTCACGCAGGGGAGCGCGCAAACGCTCTGCCAGCAGATCGACATACCAGGCACCGGCATTATGGCGGGTTGCCGCGTACTCTGCGCCCGGGTTGGCGAGGCCGACAATCAGTTTAATCGTCACGTTTTACTTCCTAATGGGTTCCAGATCTGGCGCGTAGTTTACTGTCTGGCGCGCCGCTTGACAAAATTCTGGCTGCCGCATCTTGAAATGCGAATAATTACTTACCTGAACAATTAGAATTTCAAGCTGTTCAATACCTTATTTGTAAATTTTTGTCGGGCAGTTATCTGTAAATGTGATCATTCACGCAACTCATATAAGAGCTGTTGTCTATACTTTACACACAAGGAGAAGGGGCTTTTCCCCTGACAACCCAAAGTTCCGGAGGTGACATATGAAACGCAAAAACGCTTCAATGCTCGGTAACGTGCTAATGGGGTTGGGACTGTTCGTGATGGTCGCCGGTGTCGGTTATTCAATTTTAAACCAACTACCGCAGCTTGACCTTCCACAATACTTTGCGCATGGCGCGGTGCTGAGCATCTTCCTCGGTGCGGTATTGTGGCTCGCCGGGGCGCGCGTGAGCGGACATGAGGAAGTATGCGATAAATACTGGTGGGTGCGCCATTACGATAAACGATGCCGCCGCGACCAGCATAAGCACGGCTAGTGCCCAATAAAGAACACCGAAACGACTCCATCTGGGGTCGTTTTTTTTGCATGACGCATTGACCCTCACGTAACGTAAGGCTTCAGAGTAGCGACACTGGCAGAACAAAAGGAGCCGTTATGTTAATTCAGGTGGGTGAACTGGCGAAGCGCGCCGGGATCACCGTGCGGACATTGCATCACTATGAGCAAACAGGGTTGCTGTTGCCTTCTGCCAGAAGCGCGGCAGGCTACCGGCTTTATAACCTGGCGGACGTGCAGCGTCTGCATATGATCCAGACGCTGGCGAAAGCGGGTCTGGAGCTTGCCGAAATAAGGGAGTTTCTGGAACAGGGATCGCTGTCGTTAACCGAGCTACTCGATGGACAAATCACTCTGCTGGACAAGCAGCTACGCAGCATCCATACGCTGCGCGACCGGCTGGTGGAATTGCGTACCGGGCTTAACGACGATGCGACGCCGGATCTGGAATCCTGGCTACAGACTCTGGAGTTAATGAATATGTACGATCGCTGGTTTAGCAAAGAAGAATTACAGCAGCTGCCGTTTGCGGTGGAGAAAGAGGCGCTGGCGGATATCTGGTCCGGTCTGGTCAATGAGGCCAAAAAAATGCTGGAACAACACGTCGACGTCAGGGATCCGCAGGCGATTGATTTGGCGTCGCGCTGGATGGAGCGCCTGGAGAAGGATACCGCAGGCAGGCCGGAATTCCTGACCCGGCTCAACGAGATGCACAGCGTTGAGCCGCAGATGCAGGAGCAAACCGGCATCACGCCGGAGATGACTGATTACATCACGCGGGCGTTTGCCGAATCAAAGCTCAGCATCTGGGAGAAGTATCTCTCTGCTGAGGAGATGGCTTTTACCCGGGCGCATTACTTTGACCGCATGATGGAGTGGCCGCCGCTGGTGGCGAAGCTGCACAGGGCGCAGCGCGAACGGCTCGACCCCGCATCGGACGGTGCGCAACAGCTGGCAGAAACCTGGCTGGCGCTGTTCCAGTCATACGCAGGAACAAACCCGGAGACGCAGCAAAAGTTTCGTATCGCCATGCAGCAGGAGCCGCATCTGATGAAAGGTACGTGGATGACGCCTGCCGTGCTTGAATGGCTCCAGCAGGCGATAGGGGTGATGATGCAGAGACGCTTCTCTGCATCACGTGACTCACAGATCCGCTAATGCGGCTTCCCGGTTAGGGTAGAAGGACAACCGGCCAGGGATAGGCTGGATGCCCGCGCGCGCCATGGTGCGCAGCGGCTGAAATTCAAGATTGCTTATCCGCAGCTCGCAGCCTGCCGGCAGACGCGCAACAAAGCGCTGGAAGGCATCCAGACCGCCCGCATCCAGCACCGGGACGGCATCCCACTTCAGCACCACAATCCGTTTACCCGCGATGCGGGATTCCAGGTCGCTGAACAACCCTTCCGCGGCAGCAAAGAACAGGGGGCCGATCACGCGCAACACCAGCACATCGTCAGGCACCTCAGCGTTAACCGGCGAGAGACGTGTCATCTGCGCAATACGGCGCATAAACAGCAGCGAGGCCAGCACAATGCCGACGCTGATGGCGATAACCATATCGAACAGCACGGTCAGCGACATGCAGATTAGCATCACGATGATGTCGTCTTTCGGCGCGCGACGCAGCAGGTTAACCACCTTATGCGCCTCGCTCATGTTCCAGGCCACCATCAGCAGCAGGGCGGCCATGGCGGAGAGCGGAAGCCACGAAAGCAGCGGGGCAAGGATCAGCAGTGCCATAATCACCAGCAGGGAGTGAATGACCGCAGATACCGGGGACGTTGCCCCCGCGCGCACGTTCGCGGCGGAGCGGGCAATCGCCGCCGTAGCCGTTATTCCGCCGAAGAAGGGCGCGACGATATTGCCTAAGCCCTGGCCGACCAGCTCACCGTTGGCTTTATGTTTGGTGCCGGTCATGCCGTCCAGCACCACGGCGCAGAGCAGGGATTCAATGGCTCCCAGCATCGCCATGGAGAACGCGGCGGGCAGCAGGGCGCGAAGGGAATCCCAGCTTAAGGTGAAGCTGGAGCCGGGTATATTCCACGGCAGCACCAGCTGCGGCAGCAGCTGCGGGATCCCGTTGCCCTGTGAGCCGTCCGCCAGAACGTAGTGGAACTGGGAACCAATGGTGGCGACCTGTCCGCCGAGCAGGTTGACGATGCCCATCACCGCGCAGCCCAGCAGCAGGGCGGGCAGGTGCCCCGGAAGGCGAATGCCCAGGCGAGGCCAGACGATCAGCGTGCCGAGGGTAACGATGCCGATAGCCGCGTCGCCCAGGTTGGCCGTCGGCAGCGCCATAAACAGCGCGCTCACTTTCTGCAAATAGTGCTCCGGAACGTGCGCCATCTCCAGGCCGAGGAAGTCCTTGATCTGCATGGTCCCGATGGTAATACCAATACCCGAGGTGAACCCCAGCGTCACGGAAAGGGGAATATATTCAATCAGCCGTCCAAAGCGGGCCAGACCGAACAGAATTAAAAAGACGCCGGACATCGGGGTGGCAACCAGCAGGCCTGCCAGACCAAACTGTTGGGAAACCGGATAGAGGATCACAACAAAGGCGGCGGTCGGGCCGGAAACGCTGAAGCGGGACCCGCCCGTCAGCGCAATCACAATCCCGGCAACCGCCGACGTGTAAAGGCCGTACTGCGGCGCGACGCCGCTGCCAATCGCCAGCGCCATCGCCAGCGGGATGGCAATGATCCCGACGGTGATACCGGCAATCAGGTCACGGACAAAGCGTGACGAGGTGTATTTCTCTTTCCAGCAGGCGTCGATGAGGGCGCGAAAGGGCAGAACATGTGAGGAGGTTACGTTTTTCACAATTATCTATCATCCGTGTGCGCATCATCTGTCATATAAATGGCAGGTGAAGGAGGCATTAATCATTGCTCGTCATACTTCGCGCTGCAGATGCGTTGGCTGCGCTCATTCACCCCAGTCACTTACTTTAAGTAAGCTCCTGGGATTCATTCACTTGCCGCCTTCCTGCAAAACGAATTATTTAGAGCATTAATACATAACAGAAACAAAAAAACCCGCCGCAGCGGGTTTTTTGGCCGTGTTCGATTAGTGTTCGAACATTGCTGAGATGGATTCTTCGTTGCTGATACGACGAATCGCTTCGGCCAGCATCCCGGACAGGGTCAGGGTACGCACGTTTGGCAGTGCCTTGATCTCGTCGCTCAGAGGGATGGTATCGCAAACCACAACTTCGTCGATAACGGAGTTGCGGAGATTATTCACCGCATTACCGGAGAAGATCGGGTGAGTTGCGTAAGCGAATACGCGTTTTGCACCACGCTCTTTCAGCGCTTCTGCTGCTTTACACAGCGTACCGCCGGTGTCGATCATGTCGTCAACCAGCACGCAGTCGCGGCCAGCCACGTCACCGATGATGTGCATCACCTGGGAAACGTTAGCGCGCGGACGGCGTTTGTCGATGATCGCCATGTCGGTATCGTTCAGCAGCTTCGCGATAGCACGAGCACGAACCACGCCGCCGATATCCGGAGAAACCACAATTGGGTTGTCCAGGTTCAGTTGAAGCATGTCTTCCAGCAGGATTGGGCTGCCGAATACGTTATCAACCGGAACGTCGAAGAAGCCCTGAATCTGCTCTGCGTGCAGGTCAACCGTCAGTACGCGGTCAACGCCGACGCTGGACAGGAAGTCAGCGACAACTTTAGCGGTGATTGGCACACGCGCGGAACGGACGCGACGGTCCTGGCGGGCATAACCAAAGTAAGGAATAACAGCAGTGATACGGCCTGCAGAAGCACGACGCAGGGCGTCGACCATAACAACCAGTTCCATCAGGTTGTCATTCGTTGGAGCACAGGTGGACTGGATGATGAAAATATCACCACCGCGTACATTTTCGTTAATTTGTACGCTGACTTCGCCGTCGCTAAAGCGACCTACAGCGGCGTCGCCGAGGGAAGTGTACAGGCGGTTGGCAATACGTTGTGCTAGTTCCGGGGTGGCGTTACCAGCAAAAAGCTTCATATCAGGCACGAGAAGAACCTCAGGCATGCGTCCAGTGGTGGATAGCGTCCGCCGCAAACTGCGGGGCCTAAGCGAATGCTATCCAGGCGGTGTATTAAAGAGCGCGATGCAACGTCTGGAACAGGGTGACGTTGTCACCGAAACTCAGTCTGCGCCAGAATGGCCTGCTGTAGGGGGGAGGTGTTCATCCCGCGCGCTACAAAACCATGCAGCCAAACCGGCGCTTGCTCAAGCACCTGACGGGCGGCGGACTCGGTGTCAAATTCAGCAAAGACACAGGCCCCTGTACCGGTCAGGCGCGACGGCGCGTATTCTAACAGCCAGGAAAGCACCGCATCAACCTCGCGAAAACGTTTTCTTGCGATATCCTCGCAATCGTTGCTGAATTCACAATTTAATAACGTTTCTATTGACCGTACCGGGGTATTTCTTTTCAGGTCAGGATCTTTAAAGATGACCGGGGTAGGAATACTCACTCCGGGATGCACAATCAGATACCATTTTTCCGGCGGGTCGACCGGCGTCAGAATTTCACCCACGCCTTCGGCAAACGCCGCGTGGCCGCGCACAAACACCGGTACATCCGCGCCCAGCGTCAACCCTAATGCTGCCAGCTCGTCTGTGGAAAGATCGCAGCCCCACAGGTGATTAAGGGCCACCAGCACGGTCGCGGCATTTGACGAACCGCCGCCGAGACCACCCCCCATCGGCAGGCGTTTCTCGATACGGATACCCGCCCCGCTTCCCGCGGGCAGACGACCGGACGCCGACGCTGCTTTCATCAGCAGGCGCGCGGCGCGTACGATGAGGTTATCGTCATGCTCCACGCCGTCGACGGGAGTCAGCAGGCAAATCTGACCGTCATGACGTGGCTCGATAAAGATCGTGTCGCCGTAATCGACAAACTGAAACAGCGTTTGCAGCGTGTGATAGCCGTCAGCGCGCTGCCCGGTGATATAGAGAAACAGGTTCAGTTTTGCGGGAGAGGGCCAGCGGGTCATCATTTAACGATCCAGTTGTCCATCTTCAGCTTGATGCGCTGGCTACCCTGCGTCAGCTCCATATTGGACGGCAGCGACGGCTGAGTCTTGCTGTCATAGGCGCTGTAAACCACTTTCCAGGTTTTACCGTTCTGGGTGTAGTTCACCTGGCTCAGACGGTATTGTTCGTCAAGCTTATAGTCGGTTGCATCACCCGGCAGGCCGAGGATCCACTGGCGCAGGCTGTTGAGCGGGATCGGCATCCCGGTTAGCTTGCCAATCATCTCTTCGGCATCGGTCGCGGTATAGTGCTGGCCTTTGTTATCGGTGATCTGCGCTTCGCCCGGTTTCGCGATAAGCTCCAGCTCGGTGCTGCCCAGCGGGTTCAGCAGCAGCAGGCGATAGTTGTCCTGGCCCGTCTGCTGCCAGAAAAAGCGTGCATAAACCTTTTGCTCGTCAGAGAGATAGGCAAACGCGCCGCGGGTCTGGTACTGGCTTAATTTCAGCACGTCCTGCTGGTGCTGACGCCACTGCGGTGAGTCAGGGCTTTTGCCCGGGCCTTTCGGCTGATGAACGGAACAGGCGGTCAGAACGAGGGCCGCCAGAGGCAGCAGGCGAATCATTCGGGTCATAATGATGACAAATCCTTGAGATACGTTGCAGTTATTAGTGTTAATGCTAGCGTTGAAGGGGGGGCATCGTCTACGTTCAAATTATCTCAAAGCGCTATATAACCTATTACTCCGAAAGGGTGCAGTCTCTTTTATTGATCTCGCGCATCCTGTATGATGCGTCCTGCTAACCTTATTAACGCTGGTACTACTCCCGCTCAACATGACCCTATTAGCACTCGGCATTAACCACAAAACGGCCCCGGTTTCGCTGCGAGAACGCGTTACGTTTTCGCCGGATACGCTCGACCTGGCGCTGGACAGCCTGCTCGCACAGCCGATGGTGCAGGGTGGCGTGGTGCTGTCGACGTGCAACCGTACCGAGCTTTACTTGAGCGTAGAGGAGCAGGACAACCTGCACGACGCGCTGATCCGCTGGCTCTGCGATTACCACAACCTCAACGAGGAAGAGCTGCGCAACAGCCTGTACTGGCATCAGGATAACGATGCGGTCAGCCATCTTATGCGCGTCGCGAGCGGTCTGGATTCGCTGGTGCTCGGCGAGCCGCAGATCCTCGGCCAGGTGAAAAAAGCCTTTGCGGATTCCCAGAAAGGGCATCTGAAAGCCAGCGAACTGGAGCGTATGTTCCAGAAGTCGTTCTCCGTGGCCAAGCGTGTGCGAACCGAAACCGACATTGGTGCCAGTGCGGTTTCGGTTGCCTTCGCGGCCTGTACGCTCGCCCGTCAAATCTTTGAGTCGCTGTCGACCGTCACGGTGCTGCTGGTGGGGGCTGGTGAAACCATCGAGCTGGTGGCGCGCCATCTTCGCGAACACAAAGTGAAGAAGATGATTATCGCCAACCGTACCCGCGAGCGTGCGCAGGCGCTGGCAGATGAAGTGGGCGCTGAGGTGATTGCCCTGAGCGACATCGATGAACGCCTGAAAGAGGCCGACATTATTATCAGCTCTACCGCGAGCCCGCTGCCGATTATCGGCAAAGGGATGGTCGAACGTGCGCTGAAGTCTCGCCGAAATCAGCCGATGCTGCTGGTGGATATCGCCGTTCCGCGCGATGTTGAACCGGAAGTGGGCAAGCTCGCGAACGCCTACCTTTACAGCGTTGACGATCTGCAAAGCATCATTTCGCACAACCTTGCCCAGCGTAAAGCGGCGGCGGTGCAGGCGGAAACCATCGTTGAGCAGGAAACCAGCGAATTTATGGCCTGGCTGCGCGCGCAAAGCGTCAGCGAGACCATCCGCGAGTACCGCGGTCAGGCGGAGCAGGTGCGTGATGACCTGACGGCCAAAGCGCTCGCGGCGCTTGAACAGGGCGGCGACGCGCAGGCAATTATGCAGGATCTGGCCTGGAAGCTGACCAACCGACTGATCCATGCTCCAACCAAATCTCTTCAGCAGGCTGCCCGTGACGGGGATGATGAACGCCTGACTATTCTGCGCAACAGCCTCGGGCTGGAATAGCGCCCTATACCCATTTTCTATGACAAGGTGCATTTACGCCTATGAAGCCTTCTATCGTCGCTAAACTGGAAGCTCTGCACGAGCGCCATGAAGAAGTACAGGCGCTGCTCGGCGATGCCGGGACCATTGCCGACCAGGAACGTTTTCGCGCGCTGTCGCGTGAATACGCGCAGTTAAGTGATGTTTCAAAATGCTTTACCGACTGGCAACAGGTTCAGGAAGATATCGAAACCGCGCAGATGATGCTCGACGATCCTGAAATGCGCGAGATGGCGCAGGAAGAGCTGCAGGATGCCAAAGCGCGTTCAGAGGAGATGGAGCAGCAGCTTCAGGTGCTTCTGCTGCCGAAAGATCCGGATGACGAACGTAACGCCTTCGTGGAAGTGCGCGCCGGTACCGGCGGCGACGAAGCCGCGCTGTTTGCCGGGGATCTGTTCCGTATGTACAGCCGTTATGCAGAGTCCCGCCGCTGGCGCGTGGAGATCATGAGCGCCAATGAAGGCGAGCACGGCGGCTATAAAGAGGTGATCGCCAAGATCAGCGGTGACGGCGTCTATGGCCGACTGAAGTTTGAATCCGGCGGCCATCGCGTGCAGCGCGTGCCGGCCACCGAGTCGCAGGGACGCATCCACACCTCTGCCTGTACGGTGGCGGTGATGCCTGAGCTGCCGGAAGCGGAACTGCCGGATATCAACCCGGCGGACCTGCGTATCGACACCTTCCGCTCCTCCGGGGCGGGTGGTCAGCACGTTAACACCACCGATTCCGCCATCCGTATTACCCACCTGCCAACCGGCATTGTAGTGGAGTGTCAGGACGAACGTTCCCAGCACAAAAACAAAGCCAAGGCGCTGTCGGTGCTGGGTGCGCGCATTCACGCGGCGGAAATGGCTAAACGCCAGCAGGCGGAAGCCTCTACCCGCCGCAACCTGCTGGGCAGCGGCGACCGCAGCGATCGTAACCGCACCTATAACTTCCCTCAGGGCCGCGTGACCGACCACCGTATCAACCTGACGCTCTACCGTCTGGATGAGGCGATGGAAGGCAAGCTCGATATGCTGATTGAGCCTATCGTGCAGGAATACCAGGCCGACCAGCTGGCGGCGCTGTCCGAGCAGGATTAATGGATTTTCAACGCTGGCTACGCCATGCCGCCAGCGCGCTTTCTGCGGGTGAAAGCCCGAAGCGCGACGCCGAAATACTGCTGGAATACGTCACGGGCAAAGCCCGGACGTACCTGCTGGCGTTCGGTGAAACCATCCTGACCGCTGAACAGCTTTCGCAGCTGGAGTCGCTGCTTGCCCGCCGCAAAGCCGGCGAGCCGGTGGCGCATCTGGTAGGCGAACGCGAGTTCTGGTCACTTCCGCTGTACGTCTCAGCGGCCACGCTGATCCCGCGCCCGGACACCGAGTGTCTGGTGGAGCAGGCGCTGGCGCGATTACCGGCGCAGCCGTGCCGGATCCTCGATCTCGGAACGGGCACCGGCGCCATTGCGCTGGCGCTTGCCAGCGAGCGGCCGGACTGCACCGTGACGGCAGTGGACGTGATGCCTGATGCGGTCACTCTCGCGCTGCGCAACGTTGAGCGTCTGGGGCTTAGCAATGTTTCCGTTCTGCAAAGCAGCTGGTTTACCGCCCTTGAAGACCGCCTGTTCGACATGATTGTCAGCAATCCTCCCTACATTGACGAAAATGACCCGCATCTGGCGCAGGGCGACGTACGCTTTGAACCGCTGACGGCGCTGGTAGCCGCTAATCAGGGGCTTGCGGATCTCGATCATATTGTGACAACGTCACGGCAACATCTGCTTCCCGATGGCTGGCTGCTGGTGGAACATGGCTGGACGCAGGGGGAGGCGGTGCGGGCGCTGTTTACGCGTGCCGGCTATCGCATGGTGGAAACCTGTCGGGATTACGGCGGCAACGAGCGTCTTACGCTGGGGCAGCGGTCATGAGCCTGTTTACGCTGCTGATCTCCGTTCACCTGATTGCCGTTGCCCTGACCATCGGCTTTTTCATTGTCCGCTACTGGTGGCGCTACAGTAATAATCCGCTGATTAACGCCCGCTGGGTGCGCATCGCTCCGCACTGTATCGACACGGTGCTGTTTCTTTCCGGCGCCGGCTTAATGTGGAAGACCGGCTATCTGCCATTTACTGATAAAGGCGCATGGCTGACTGAAAAGCTGTTTGGCGTTATCATCTACATCGTTTTGGGTTTTATCGCGCTTGGGCGTCATCGTCCGCGCAGCCAGCAGACGGGTTTTATCGCCTTTCTGCTGGGTCTGGTGGTGCTGTACATCATCATTAAACTCGCCACCACAAGAATACCGTTACTGGGGTAAGTCATGAGGTCCTTAGCCGATTTCGAATTTAATAAAGCGCCGCTTTGCGATGGTATGATCCTGATTTCAGAGATGATCCGCGACGATTTTACGTCACAGTACGTTTACGCTGAACTGGAAAATCTGGTTAGCCTGGCGCGCGAGGAGATCAGTCAGGCACGTCCGCAGGACTGGCAACTGGAAAAGCTGATTGAGCTTTTCTACGGCGAATGGGGTTTCTGCGACACGCGCGGCGTGTACCGCCTGTCTGACGCACTGTGGCTGGACCAGGTGTTGAAAAATCGTCAGGGCAGCGCCGTCGCGTTGGGCGCCATTTTACTGTGGGTTGCGCACCGGCTGGATATTCCGCTGGTGCCGGTCATCTTCCCGACGCAGATGATCCTGCGCGCGGAGTGGCTGGACGGTGAGATGTGGTTAATCAATCCGTTTAACGGCGACACGCTGGATGAACACACGCTTGACGTCTGGCTGAAGGGCAACATCAGCCCGATAGCCGAACTGTTCAATGAAGATCTTGATGAAGCCGATAACGCTGAGGTTATCCGCAAGCTGCTGGATACGCTGAAGTCTGCGCTGATGGAAGAGCGACAGATGGAGCTGGCGCTGCGCGCAAGCGAAGTGCTGCTGCAGTTTAATCCGGAAGATCCGTACGAAATCCGCGACCGCGGCCTGATTTACGCGCAGCTCGACTGCGAGCACGTGGCGCTGAACGATTTGAATTATTTCGTCGAGCAATGTCCGGAAGATCCGATTAGCGAAATGATTCGCGCGCAGATCAACGCGATCGCGCATAAACACATTACACTGCATTAAATTTAATTCCGATTCACACCTGAATAAGGCGATCCTATGAAACAAAAAGTGGTTAGCATTGGTGATATCAACGTGGCAAACGACCTGCCGTTCGTGCTGTTTGGCGGTATGAACGTGCTGGAGTCCCGCGATCTCGCTATGCGCATCTGCGAACACTACGTGACCGTGACCCAAAAGCTGGGCATCCCGTACGTGTTTAAAGCCTCTTTTGACAAAGCCAACCGCTCCTCCATTCACTCCTACCGTGGCCCGGGCCTCGAAGAGGGGATGAAGATTTTCCAGGAGCTGAAACAGACGTTTGGCGTGAAGGTGATCACCGACGTGCACGAAGTGTCTCAGGCGCAGCCTGTGGCTGACGTAGTAGACGTGATCCAGCTTCCGGCGTTCCTGGCTCGCCAGACCGATCTGGTTGAAGCCATGGCGAAAACCGGTGCCGTGATTAACGTGAAAAAACCGCAGTTCGTGAGCCCTGGCCAGATGGGTAACATCGTCGATAAGTTTATCGAAGGCGGTAATGACCAGGTGATCCTGTGCGACCGTGGTTCAAACTTCGGTTATGACAACCTGGTTGTGGATATGCTGGGCTTCAGCGTGATGAAGAACGTCTCTAACCAGTCTCCGGTGATTTTTGACGTTACGCACTCCCTCCAGTGCCGCGATCCGTTTGGCGCAGCGTCTGGCGGCCGTCGCGCTCAGGTTACCGAGCTGGCGCGTGCCGGGATGGCAACGGGCCTGGCGGGCCTGTTCATTGAAGCGCACCCGGATCCGGCTAACGCGAAATGCGACGGTCCATCCGCGCTGCCGCTGGACAAGCTGGAGCCGTTCCTGAAGCAGATCAAGGCAATTGACGATCTGGTGAAGAGCTTCGACGAGCTGGATACCAGCAACTAATAAAAAAACCCGCTTCGGCGGGTTTTTTGTTCTCCCTCTCCCCGTGGGAGAGGGTTGGGGTGAGGGCATCAGCTCGCACCAGATAAAACTATGCAAAGATCGTCATCAGATACGCAATAAACAGCGCCATATGCGCCGCGCCGTTCAGCACGTTGGTGCGCCCGGTTGAGAAGGAGATCTGGCACAGCAGCAGCGACGCCATCATCACAATCATCTCCGGCGCGCCCAGCGCAAACTGCAATTCATTCCCGGTCATAAAGGCAATCAGCGTCACCACCGGAACGGTGAGGGAGATGGTCGCCAGCACGGAGCCGAAGAACAAATTCATCGCACGCTGCACCTGATTATTGAGCACCGCCTTCAGCGCACCCAGGCCTTCCGGAGACAGGATCAGCAGCGCGACCAGGAAACCGGTAAAGGCAACAGGCGCATTCAGTTCAGTTAACAGCGCCTCAAGCGGATTCGCATTCATCTTGGTAACCGCAATAACGGCAATCAGATGCACGATCAGCCAAACCGTGTGCCACGCGCTGCTGTGGGCCGAAGGCTTACCGTGATGCGGGTCATCGTCATCGCCATCGTCCTCATGCTCGTAGACAAACAGGCTCTGGTGCGTTTTGGTCTGAATCAGCAGGAACACGCCGTACATTGCCGCGGAAATCAGCGCCACCAGCAGCGCCTGGCCGGTCGTGAAGTTTGCGCCCGGCAGCGCCATCGGGAAGACAAGCACGATAATCGCCAGCGGGAACAGGGCGATCAGATACTGCTTAATGCCAAACAGATTCATGTACTGGGTGGCAAATTTACGGCCACCTAATAAAAGAGAGAAACCGACCAGACCGCCGGTCACAATCATAATGATGGAGTAAAGCGTATCGCGCATCAGCGTTGGCGCGGCGTCGCCGGTGGCCATTAATGCGGAAATTAGGCTGACTTCAAGAATAACAACCGAAAGGCTTAAAATTAATGAGCCGTACGGCTCCCCAAGACGGTGGGCTAAAACATCCGCATGGCGCACCACGCTAAATGCACTGGTCAGAATTCCCACGAGAGCCAGAATATTGATCCCCACAACCACTGGCAGTGACTGACTGCTTCCCCAGAAGAGCAGCACAGCCAGTGCCAGAACCGGGAAAATGAGAGACGTCTCCTTGTGGCGGGTTTTTACCGCCTCGTGTGTTGCTGTCATGTGTTTCTCCATCAGTGCAGGTGCTTGTAATTATAGATAGATTTTGAGGCCATTAAATTAACAGAAATTGGTTAACTACCCTTTAATTTTTACTTAATTTTACCCTTTATGAAGATTTTTATGGTTGAAGCTTATAATGTTCTATCTGTGATAAATAGTCATTAAATAACAATAAACTATGATTCAACGATGTTCATTTTTCATCGCCGGGTGGCACCCTGACGTATCGTCGTCCACACTTATCTCTTTAGCCAAAAGAGAGGTTAACGATGCCATACAAATCGAAAAGCGAATTACCTGATAACGTGCAAAACGTGTTGCCTGCTCACGCGCAGGATATCTACAAAGAAGCGTTTAACAGCGCCTGGGATCAGTACAAAGATAAAGAAGATCGCCGGGACGATGCCAGCCGTGAAGAGACGGCGCACAAGGTCGCCTGGGCCGCCGTAAAAAATGACTACGAGAAAGGGGACGATGACAAATGGCATAAAAAGAAATAGCCGCTGAATAATACGCCACCTTCATTTTGACATTTCAGGCGGTTGAGCTACCGCTGTGTTGCATCTGGCCCGCGAATTGCTTATCGTTGCTCACCTGCTGTTAAAATGAACAGCATACAAGGCCGGGAAGGCGAATTACAGATGTCGCAGGGAAGCATGCAGTGGCGGAGGTGGAATGTGTTAACGCGTGATTTCCTGATGAAGGCAGATTGTAAGACGGCATTTGGCGCTATTGAGGAATCGCTTCTCTGGTCGGCTGAACAGCGTGCGGCGTCGCTTGCGGCAACGCTTGCCTGCCGCCCGGATGATGGCCCGGTGTGGATTTTTGGTTACGGCTCGCTGATGTGGAACCCGGCGCTCGAGTACGTCGAATCGGCAACCGGAACGCTGCCCGGCTGGCACCGCGCATTCTGCCTGCGCCTCACCGCCGGGCGCGGCAGCGCCTGCCGGCCGGGCCGCATGCTTGCACTAAAAGAGGGCGGGCGCACCACGGGCGTAGCATACCGTCTTCCGGACGCCACGCTGGAAGAGGAGCTGACGCTGCTGTGGAAGCGCGAAATGATTACCGGCTGCTATATGCCCAGCTGGTGCAGGCTGGAGCTGGACGACGGGCGCAGCGTAAGCGCGCTGGTGTTCATTATGGATCCGCGCCATCCGCTGTATGAAGCCGATACCCGAACCCAGGTGATTGCTCCGCTGATTGCCGCCGCCAGCGGACCGCTGGGCACCAACGCGCAGTACCTGTTCTCGCTCGATCAGGAGCTGACGCGGCTCGGCATGAAGGACGACTGTCTGAACGAGCTGGTGGTGAAGGTGAAAGCGCTGCTGGAAGGCAACCCGCCCGGCGCGACGCTGAGGCCAGGTTTTGCATGAATTAACGCCCGGTTAACCGGGCGTTTTGCATTATGCCGCCACGTAGCTCACGGAGTGCTCGAGCGACTGGCTGTGGCTGTCGATCAGAACATCCCAGGTGCCGGTATAGGGCACCGTCAGCCATGCCTTATCATCCTGCACGGTGAGGATATCCGCCCCAGACTGCGCGTGCGCTTTCGAACTCATCAGGTGGATGCGGCAACGCTCTGAGCAACGAACCACTACCGTATCCCCGCCAAACAGCTTCAAGCTTGTTTTAACCAGTGCCATTTTATTACCCCGTTTTTTTGCCCATCCCGAGCGTGATGTTGTTCACAATTTACTCACTGCATAACACCAAAGGGGGAGGGGCGGGATGCTGATTTTGATCAAAAAAGGGCGTAACGATTAAACAAAAATGACAAAATCCCTGAAACCATTCAGCCGGCGCGCGTTTTCCCTGTCCTGCGCGCGCCTGGAGAAAATTATATGCGGAAATGTCCGGCGGTCTCAGCAAGGTCGCCCGCCTGGCTTTGCAGCGCGCTGGCCGCAGCGGCAGACTGCACAACGAGTTCGGCGTTCTGCTGCACCATCCGATCCAGATGGCTAACCGCGTGGTTAATCTCGTGGATCCCTTTCATCTGCTCGCGGGTGGCAATCGATATTTCGCGCATGATGCCCGACACGCTCCCGACGCTGGAGCGGATCTCATCCATGCTGTCTCCCGCAAGGTGCACGTATCGGGGGCCGGTCGCGACGCTTTCGGTGGTAGAGTCGATGAGGGATTTGATCTCTTTCGCCGCCTGAGCGCTGCGGCTGGCCAGATTACGCACTTCGCCCGCGACGACCGCGAACCCGCGGCCTTGCTCTCCGGCACGTGCGGCTTCCACCGAGGCGTTCAGCGCCAGGATATTGGTCTGGAAGGCAATGCCGTCAATGACGCTGGTGATATCACCGATTTTTGCGGAAGCGACCTCGATGGACTGCATGGTGCTGATGGCCTGAGCGACGACGTCGCCCCCGCGCGCCGCCGCGGCCGAGGCCTTGCTCGCCTGCTCGTTCGCCTCTGCTGCCGACTCGTTTGACTGCGTGACGGAGGCGGTAATCTCCTCTACGGCGCTGGCCGTTTCCCGCAGGCTGGAGGCGGCCTGCTCGGTTCGTCCGGAAAGATCCTGATTGCCCGCCGCAATCTCCCGCGCGGCGTTTTTCACCGAGGCGCTGGCCTCACGCAGCTGGACCATCACCACGGAGAGCTTATCGCTGAAGGCGTTAAAGGCCTGAGCGATTTGCGCCACCTCGTCGTCTCCCTTATCCGGCAGGCGCTGTGACAGATCGTTAGTACCGTTGGCGATGTTGTTCATCGCATCGCGGATATCAGACAGTCGTTTGAGCAGGCGGGCGATCAGGACATGCACGATGGCGCCGCTCAGCAGGGCGAGGATCGCCAGCGACAGCGCTGAGGCTTTAAGCAGGGAGCGCATTCCGGAGGTGGCATCCGCGTTATCGAGCGCGACAACAAGCAGCCAGCGGGTGCCCGGTACGGCGGTCGCGACGAACGTTTTATCGCTACCGTCAAACGTCCCGTCAACCAGGTTACCGCTTTTCAGGGCCGCAAAATCGATCCCTTTGAGGACCTCATTCAACGGCTTCAGCGTCAGGGCCGGGTCGTTGGCGGCAATCACGGTGCCGTCGCTGCCCAGAAGCAATCCGCTGCTGGCCGGGGTCGGGTGAATGCCGCGCACGTTAGCCACCACGCTGTCCAGGGCCACATCGCCCGCCACAACCGCCTTCAGCGCGCCGTTCTCCTTTACCGGTATCGCGAAGGTGACCACCAGTTTTCCGGTACCCGCGTCCACGTAGGGGGCAGTCACCACCGGGCCATCCGCGCTGACGACCTGCTGGTACCAGGGGCGAATGGTTGGATCGTAATCGGCAGGTACGCCGGCCGGGTCGGAGAATTTGGCCGTTTTGCTGGCGTACCCGACATACACGTTGGTAAACCCGCCCGCCTGCGCGAGCTGCTTAAATACGGGCACCGGATCATCACTTAACGCCACGCTTTGCGCCGAGGCGATGACGGCCATTTTGCCCTTCACCCAGTCGGCAATCGCCATCGTGTGGCTGGCGCTGGTGCTGCTCAGAATATCGCGCTGTGACTGCTGGTTATCGTGGCGCGTAACCTGAAAGTTGATAACGGTATTAAGAAGAAGGGCGACGACAAGACAGCCTGTCGTCGCGGCAATGATGCGGGCGCGAATGGATCTGAACATAAGTGTAATACCTGCTGTGTTGTTTCCATCTCCATCGGCAGGCTCGCAGGTAAACTTGATGCTGAAACCGCGTCCATAAGAAAATACTATTTTTACGGCGAAATTATTAAAAAGTTAATACTTTATCCGCGTTCAGCGTCCATTCGGCCAGCTCCACCAGCGTGCCGATCTCGACGCCCTCAATCAAAGGCAGCCCGGTGATGCCGCGTCCGTCGGTGCAGGTTTTACACAGTTTGACCGGCACGTCCTGCGCGGTCAGGATCTCCAGCATCTGCTGGATGTTGTACCCCTCGGCGGGTTTCTGCCCCTTCAGTCCGGCCGTGACGGCGTCCGACATCAAAAAAAGACGCAGCTCAAGTGCGCTCTCTTTCTCGCGCAGCGCTATCGCCAGACGCAGGCTGTTAAAAAGGGATTCGCTGCCGTAGGCCGCTCCGTTGGCGACGATCACAATCTTCTGCATGTTAACTCCTGTTCTTTAAAAGGCACGAAAATTGCTTAATACCCCGGAGATTCGCTATCCGGGAGAGTAAGCATGACATTAATGGCGGGCAGTTCACCTGCGGCAGCCGAGTGGTTCCAGCGCGCGACGTTGCTGCGCCGGGAGCAGCTCGGCAGGCTGGCCGCGCTTGGCGTGCTGGTGAATGGCATCAGCCGTCTGGCACATATGCTCCAGTGCGAGCGCGGGGCATCCAACGTCTGGCTCTGCTCTCAGGGTAAGCTGTATGTCCCCGAATGCAAAGCCAGTCGCGGGCTGGTGGATGAAAATCTCACCGCGCTGCATGCCGAGCTCAGCGCGCACTTCCCGGTCACGGGGAGCGGCGTCTGCGAGCGCATCGCCTGCGCGTTGCTCAGCCTGGATACGCTTCCACTCCTGCGTAACGGGATAGATGCGCAAATCGTCACGGCTCCCCAGGCCATGGATCGCTACAGCCGGATGCTCCGTCAGCTGCTCAGTATCGTACCGCAGCTGAATGACAGCATTGACGATCCGCAAATCGCGGGCCGTTTTGTTGCCCTCTATAGCCTGATGCAGGGCAAAGAGCTGGTGGGGCAAGAGCGCGCGCTTGGGGCCATTGGCTTTACGCAGGGTTTTTTCAATGAAGACACCCGTCAGAAGCTGGTTGACCGCATTGACGGACAGCAGGCCTGTTTTGAGATCTTTTTATCCCATAGCCACGCGGACGTGCAGAACACGTTCGCCCGTCACTGCCAGCCCGACCGTGAGACGGAGCAGCTCCGGCGCGTCGCCTGCACGCGGCAGCCCTCCGCTGACAACGGCAATACCGCGCTGAACTGGTTTTCACTGCAAACGTCGCGGCTTGAGCATCTGCGCACGCTTGAGGAGATCGTGATTGCCGACCTGATGGTGGCGGTGGATGAGGCAATTCAGGCCTCCGGTGCGGCCGCGATGGGAGGCGATGAACGCGACGACCCGATTGCGCCTTACCCGGATAAACCCCTGCTGACGCTGGTGCGCCAGCAGGCGCGCGAGATAGAACAGTTATCCCGCCAGCTGGCCTCCCTGCGGGACACGCTGGAGGAGCGTAAGCTCATCGATAAGGCCAAAAGCATACTGATTACCCACCAGAACATGAGCGAGGAGCAGGCGTGGACGGCCCTGCGCAAAATGGCGATGGATAAAAATCAGCGCATGGTTGATATCGCCCGTGCGCTGCTCACCGTCAGGAACCTCTGGCCGCTAACCCCTAAGGAGTAGCTGCACAATCGGCGGGCATTTTCTGCCTGATAGCGGTGCGTGAAATCGCGGCTGTCGGGGGTAAAGCCAGTAAAACAGGGTGTTAAAAGCTGGCATTACCTTTGCATTAACAGATTAACCATTTTCGACGATGCGCCAACGGCGGTGCATGCGTCTTCGGGATAAAGGCGTCCAGCGGTGCTTCGGCACGGCGGCGCTTTTTTTTGGCTTTTTTTCAGGAGCGGTTATGGCGGAATTGTCGAGACGGCGGTTTTTGCAGGCCAGCATGCTGGCAAGTGGCGCAATGCTGTTACCGGGCGTCATGCAGGCCGCGTGGGCGGCGGGGTCGGATAAGCCCGAACAGGAGGCGGTACGCATCGGGTTTATCCCGCTCACCGACTGCGCGCCGGTGGTTATCGCGGCCCTGAAGGGGTTCGATAAAAAATATGGCATCACCATTGTCCCCACCAAAGAGGCGAGCTGGGCAGCGGTGCGCGACAAGCTGGTGGCGGGCGAGCTGGACGCGGCGCACGTTCTTTACGGCCTGCTGTACGGGCTTGAACTGGGCATCGCCGGCAAGCCGCAGCAGATGGCGAACCTGATGACCCTCAACCAGAACGGTCAGGCCATTACGCTCTCGGGCGATCTGGCGGAGAAGGGCGTTCGCGATCTCGACGGGTTGAAGACGCTGGTTGGCCAGCAGGCTCCTGGGACGTATACCTTCGCGCATACCTTCCCGACGGGCACGCACGCCATGTGGCTCTACTACTGGCTGGCCAGCGCGGGCATCAATCCGTTCGACGACGTGCGCACGGTGGTGGTGCCGCCGCCGCAGATGGTGATGAACATGCGCATCGGCAACATGGTCGGCTTTTGCGTCGGCGAGCCGTGGAACGCGCGGGCGATTAACGACCGCATCGGGTTTACCGCCGCCACATCGCAGTCCATCTGGGCCGATCACCCGGAAAAAATCCTCGGCACGCGCCGCGGCTGGGTAGATAGAAACCCGCACACCGCGCGGGCGCTGGTGTGCGCGGTGATGGAAGCCGCGCGCTGGATCGAGGCCTCACCGGAAAACAAACGCGAAACCGCGCGGATCCTCTCCCGCCGCGCGTGGCTGAACTGCAAGGAGCAGTACCTCACCGGGCGAATGCTGGGCGAATACGACAACGGCCTGGGGCAGCGCTGGCAGGACGCACACCCGATCCGCTTCTTCAACGAGGGTGCGGTGAGCTACCCGTATCTCTCCGACGGCATGTGGTTTTTAACCCAGTTCCGCCGCTGGGGCTTGCTCCACGCCGCGCCGGACTACGCGGGCATCGCACGGCGCATCAACCAGACGGCGGTCTGGCAGGATGCGGCGACCGCCGTCGGCGGCATGTCCACCCCGTCATCACCCTATCGCAGCAGCACCCTGATGGACGGCACCGTCTGGAACGGCACCGATCCGGAAGGGTACGCCAACCGCTTCGCCATTCACCGTAAAGGGGCCTGATTATGCAGCATTTGCAAAGTACGAAACCACAAGAGACGCCGGAGAGCGGGGAGGTGATTGTCCTGCCTCCGCGACGGGTACGCCGCCGCGCGCCGGCGTTTACGCGTCGGATGAACGATGTTTTACAGCGCGTTATTCCGGCGCTGCTCGGTCTCGGGCTGCTGGTGGTGCTCTGGCAGCTGGCGGCGATCAACAGCAAAGGCTTCCCGACGCCGCTCAGCACCCTGGATTCGGCCATCACCCTGTTCGCCGACCCGTTCTACCGCGACGGGCCAAACGATATGGGCATCGGCTGGAACGTGCTTGCGTCACTGCAGCGCGTCGCCATCGGCTTCGGGCTGGCCGCGCTGGCTGGCATTCCGCTGGGCTTTTTGATTGGCCGCTTCACCTTTTTCTCACGCATGTTTAACCCGCTGATCGCGCTCCTGCGTCCGGTCAGCCCGCTGGCCTGGCTGCCCATCGGCCTGCTGCTGTTCCAGAAAGCGGAGCCGGCGTCCAGCTGGACCATTTTTATCTGCTCCATCTGGCCGATGGTCATCAACACCGCCGAAGGGGTGCGCCGTATCCCCCAGGACTACCTCAACGTCGCCCGGGTGCTGCAGCTCTCTGAATGGGACATCATGCGCCGCATTCTCTTCCCGGCGGTGCTGCCTGCGGTGCTGACCGGGGTACGCCTCTCCATCGGCATTGCCTGGCTGGTGATTGTCGCCGCCGAGATGCTCACCGGAGGCCTGGGCATCGGCTTCTGGATCTGGAACGAGTGGAACAACCTCAACGTCGAAAACATTCTCATCGCTATCGTCATCATTGGCGTGGTCGGGTTGCTGCTGGAGCAGGGGCTGATGCTGATCGCCCGTCGCTTTAGCTGGCAGGAAAAATAAGGAGCGAAGATGAAACCGTTAATTCAGGTCCAGGCCGTGAGCCAGCGCTTTTCCACCGCCAGCGGCGAGTTCCTGGCGCTGCAGAACGTCTCTTTTGATATTCACGAGGGCGAAACCGTCAGCCTGATTGGCCACTCCGGCTGCGGCAAGTCGACGCTGTTAAACCTTATCGCCGGCATTACGCTGCCGACGGAAGGCGGGCTGATCTGCGACAACCGCGAAATCGCCGGGCCGGGACCCGAGCGGGCGGTGGTGTTTCAGAACCATTCGCTGCTGCCCTGGCTAACCTGCTTCGACAACGTGGCGCTGGCGGTGGACAGGGTGTTTCGCCACGCCATGAGCAAAGCCGAGCGTAAGGAGTGGATTGAACACAACCTCGACCGCGTGCAGATGGGCCACGCGCTGCATAAGCGTCCGGAGGAGATCTCCGGCGGCATGAAGCAGCGCGTCGGTATTGCCCGCGCGCTGGCGATGAAGCCGAAGGTGCTGCTGATGGATGAGCCGTTCGGGGCGCTGGACGCGCTGACGCGCGCGCACCTTCAGGACTCGGTGATGCAGATCCAGCAGGCGCTGAATACCACCATCGTGCTCATTACCCACGACGTCGACGAGGCGGTGCTGCTCTCCGATCGCGTGCTGATGATGACCAACGGCCCGGCGGCCACCGTGGGCGAGATCCTGCGCGTCGATCTTCCGCGCCCGCGCAACCGGGTGCAGCTGGCGGACGACGGTTGCTATCACCACATCCGCCAGCAGATCCTCCATTTCCTCTATGAAAAACAGCCGAAAGCGGCGTAGCGAGGGGCAACCATGCGACTGGTCATTATCGGTAATGGGATGGCGGCAACCCGGCTGATTGACACGCTGACCGGGCGTGCTCCCGGTCGTTTTTGCGTCACCGTCATCGGTGACGAGCCTCAGCATGCCTATAACCGTATCCAGCTTTCGCCGGTTCTGGGCGGGGAAAAGCAGGCGGCGAACATTTACCTGCACGATGAGGAGTGGTACCGGGCGCGAGGCGTGACGGTGCTTCGGGGTGAAAAGGTCATTGCCGTGGACGTGAACGCGCGTGAAGTGCATACCGCCGCCCGCAGGCTGGGCTGGGATGCGCTGGTCTTTGCAACCGGGTCAACGCCCTTTGTGCCGCCGATCCCCGGCAGCGCCGCGCCGCACGTGTTTACCTTTCGTACCCTGGACGATACCCGCGCCGTTCAGCGCATTTCCGGTCCGGCGGTAGTGCTGGGCGGCGGGGTGCTCGGCGTGGAGGCGGCTGCGGCGCTGGCGCGGTCTGGTGACAACGTCACGCTGGTCCACCGCGGCCCGTGGCTGATGGAGCAGCAGCTGGACCAGCAGGCGGGCGTGCTGCTGGAAGAAGCGCTGGCGGAGCGGGGCGTGCGCTGCGAGCTCGACTCGGGCATCGCGGCGATTGATGCGCACGCCGTGACGCTGCGCAACGGACGCCGCGTCGCGGCCGCCCGCGTGGTGCTGGCGACCGGGGTGCAGCCCAACGTCGCGCTGGCGCAGGCCAGCGGCATTCGCTGTGCGCGCGGCATTGTGGTGGATAGCCAGATGCAGACCTCGGTGCCGGCTGTCTTCGCCATTGGCGAGTGCTGCGAAGTTGACGGCCAGACGTTTGGCCTGGTCGCCCCCTGCATGGCGCAGGCGGATATCCTCGCCGCGCGGCTGGCCGGTGAGGTCGCCGCGCCGTTTGCCCTGACCGACAGCGGCGTGCGCCTCAAGGTAACCGGCGTGGAGCTGTTCAGCCTCGGTCGCGCGGCGGCTCAGGAGAACGACGTGGTCTGGAGCTCGTGGGATCCGCTAACCCGCCACTATCGTCGCCTGCTGATCCACCGGGGGGCGCTGGCTGGCGTGCTGCTGATGGGAGACTGCCGCAGCGCGGCGACATTTACCGATTTACTGGCAACGGCTGCGCCCGCCCACGCGGACTGGCTGTTCGATCGTTTCACTACGCAACCGCGGGTTGCAGGACAGAACGCTATGACAAAACCTACTCTGGTGGTGGTTGGACACGGTATGGTCGGCCATCATTTCCTTGAAGACTGCGTTAACCGCAATCTGCATCAGCAGTACCAGATCGTTGTCTTTGGTGAAGAGCGCCATGCCGCCTATGACAGGGTACATCTGTCCGAGTACTTTGGCGGGCGCAGCGCGGCGTCGCTCTCGCTGGTGGAAGGGGATTTCTTTGCCGACAGCGGCATCGAGCTGCGCCTGTCGCAGCAGATCGTCGCTATCGATCGCGATGCGCGCGTGGTGCGCACCGCCAGCGGGCATGAGATCCACTGGGACAAGCTGGTGCTGGCGACCGGTTCATACCCGTTCGTCCCGCCCGTGCCGGGCAACGATCTGCCGGGCTGCTTTGTCTACCGCACCCTTGACGACCTGGACAACATTGCGGCCCATGCCGCGGGGTCACGACGCGGCGTGGTGATTGGCGGCGGCCTGCTGGGGCTGGAGGCGGCAAATGCCCTCACGCAGCTCGGGCTGGAAACCCACGTGGTGGAGTTTGCGCCGAACCTGATGGCGGTGCAGCTCGATAACGACGGCGCGGCAATGCTGCGTAAGAAAATTGAGGCGCTTGGCGTCGGCGTTCATACCTCTAAAGCCACGACCGACATTATCCCGACGGACGACGGATTAGTCCTGCGCTTCGCCGATGGCGAACGGCTGGAAACGGACATGGTGGTCTTTTCTGCGGGCATTCGTCCCCAGGACGCGCTGGCGCGCGGCTGCGGGCTGGCTGTCGGCGAGCGCGGCGGGATCTGCATTGACGACGGCTGTCATACCTCTGACCAGGACGTGTTTGCCATCGGCGAGTGCGCGCTGTGGGAGGGCAAAATTTACGGCCTGGTCGCCCCGGGCTACCAGATGGCGCGGGTGGCTGCCGCCGCGCTGGCGGGTAAGGAGAAGACCTTCACCGGGGCGGATATGAGCACCAAACTCAAGCTGCTCGGCGTGGATGTCGCCTCGTTCGGCGACGCTCACGCACGTACGCCGGGCGCGCTGAGCTACCAGTGGACGCACGGCCCACGGCAAATCTATAAGAAAATCGTGGTCAGCCACGACGGCAAAACGCTGTTGGGCGGCGTGCTGGTGGGCGATGCCGGCGAATACGCCACCCTGGTGCAGATGATGCTCAACGGTATCGGCCTGCCGAAAGAGCCGGAAACGCTGATATTACCCGTCTCCACGGGCAGCGCGCCGAAAGCGCTCGGCGTGGCGGCGCTGCCGGATAGCGCGCAGATCTGCTCCTGTCATAACGTCAGCAAAGGCGATATCTGCCGGGCGGTGAGCGGCGGTGCGACGGAGATGGGGGCCATTAAACGGTGTACGAAAGCGGCCACCGGCTGCGGGGGCTGTAGCGCGCTGGTGAAGCAGGTGATGGAGTTCCAGCTTGCCGAACAGGGCGTGGAGGTGAAAAAGGATATCTGCGAACACTTCCCGTACTCGCGTCAGGAGATTTACCACCTGGTGCGCGTCAACCATATCCGCACCTTTGACCAGCTCATCAGCCGCTACGGCCACGGGCACGGATGTGAAATCTGTAAGCCGGTGGTCGGGTCGGTGCTCGCCTCCTGCTGGAACGAGTATCTGCTGAAGCCGGCGCACCTGCCGCTGCAGGACACCAACGACCGCTACTTCGCCAATATCCAGAAGGACGGAACCTACTCCGTCGTGCCGCGCATGCCCGCGGGGGAAGTGACCGCCGACGGCCTGATCGCCATCGGACAGATTGCGAAGCGCTACGGCCTGTACAGCAAAATCACCGGCGGCCAGCGTATCGACCTCTTCGGCGCCACCCTCGATCGGCTGCCGGAGATCTGGCAGGCGCTGGTGGAGGCCGGGTTTGAAACCGGGCACGCGTACGGGAAATCCCTGCGCACGGTGAAGTCCTGCGTCGGGTCGACGTGGTGCCGCTACGGCGTGCAGGATTCTACCGGCCTCGCGGTCAGGCTGGAGCACCGCTACAAGGGGCTGCGGGCGCCGCACAAAATCAAAATGGCGGTTTCCGGCTGTACCCGCGAGTGCGCCGAGGCGCAGAGCAAAGACGTGGGGGTGATTGCCACGGACAAGGGCTGGAACCTCTATCTGTGCGGCAACGGCGGGATGAAGCCGCGCCATGCGGATCTCTTTGCCAGCGACCTGGACGACGAAACGCTGATCCGCACCGTCGACCGTTTCCTGATGTTTTATATCCGCACGGCGGATCGCCTGCAGCGCACCAGCACCTGGATGGACAACCTTGAAGGCGGCCTCGACTATCTGCGGGAGGTGATCCTGCACGACAGCCTGGGGATCGGCCACGAGCTGGAGCAGGAGATGGCCCGGGTGGTAGAGACGTATCGGTGTGAGTGGCAGACCACGCTGAACGATCCCGATCGTCTGGCGCTGTTCCGCACGTCGGTGAACGGTACCGCAGCGGATGAAAGCAAGCGCTGGCAGGAGATCTGCGGCATTGACGATATCCCGGAGCAGGCGGGTATCGGCGCCCGGCTTGGCCGCAATCCGATTGCGCTGTTCCGCTTTGGAGCATTCGTTTACGCCCTCGACGATCTGGAGCCGGGCAGCAGCGCGAACGTGCTTTCGCGCGGCATTCTCGGCGATGCGGCGGGCGAACCGGTCGTTATCTCTCCGCTCTACAAGCAGCGTATTCGCCTGCGCGACGGGCGTCAGGCCGAGAGCGGCGAGCCTGCGGTGCGCGCCTGGCCGGTAAAAATTGAAAACGGCAAGGTGTGGGTTGGCAACGAAGAGCTGGTGATGCGCGCGGAGGCCTCATGACGGAAACCCGGACAACGTGCCCCTACTGCGGCGTGGGCTGCGGCGTAATTGCCAGCGTAGACGGCGAAAAGGTGATCGTTCGGGGAGATGAAACGCACCCCGCAAACTTTGGTCGCCTGTGCGTAAAAGGGGCTGCCCTGGGAGAGACGACGGGATTGCAGGGAAGGCTGCTGCACCCGGTCGTTGACGGCGCCGAGGTGGAATGGCCGCAGGCGCTGGGCGCAGCAGGCGAGCGGCTCAGAGCAATTATTGAACAATGGGGGCCGCAGGCGGTGGCGTTTTACGCCTCCGGCCAGCTGTTAACCGAGGATTACTATGCCGCCAACAAGCTGATGAAGGGGTTTATCGGGGCGGCAAACATTGATACCAACTCGCGGCTTTGCATGTCGTCGGCGGTGGTGGGCTACAAACGCGCCTTTGGCGAAGACGTGGTGCCGTGCAGCTACGAGGATGTGGAAAACAGCGACCTGGTGGTGCTCGTTGGCTCGAACGCGGCCTGGACGCATCCGGTGCTGTACCAGCGGCTGGTCCAGGCAAAACTCAATAATCCGCAGATGAAGGTCGTGGCGATCGATCCGCGTACCACCGCCACCTGCGATATCGCCGACCTGCACCTGGCGCTGAAGCCCGGCAGCGACGCCGGGCTGTTTGTGGGATTGCTCAATCTGATCCAGGGCACCGGTGAGTGGCCCATTGCCCGCGTGGCGGCGTTTTGCGATCTCCCTGCCGGGAAAATAGGAACCTTTTACGACTGGTTTATCACCGCGCCTCGCGCGATCACCCTTTACGCCATGGGGATCAACCAGTCTTCCAGCGGCAGCGACAAGTGCAGCGCCATCATTAACGTGCATCTTGCCAGCGGAAAATTTAATCGTCCGGGCTGCGGCCCGTTTTCGCTGACCGGACAGCCAAACGCCATGGGCGGGCGGGAGGTGGGCGGGCTGGCAAACCAGCTGGCGGCGCATATGGGCTTCGAGCCGGACGATCTCGCAAGGGTGGCGCGCTTCTGGGGCACCGGGCGGCTGGCGCAGACTCCGGGGCTGATGGCGGTGGAGCTTTTCGATGCCATTGCCCGCGGCGAGGTGAAGGCGGTGTGGATCATGGGGACTAACCCTGCCGTCTCGCTGCCGGACAGCCACGCGGTATGCCAGGCGCTGGCGGGCTGCCCGCTGGTGATCGTCTCTGAGGTGATGCAGGAGACGGACACCAGCCGGTTTGCCCATATCCGTTTTCCGGCGCTGGGGTGGGGCGAGAAAAACGGCACGGTGACGAACTCCGAGCGGCGTATTTCCCGCCAGCGCGCGTTTTTGCCAGCGCCCGGCGAGGCGAAGCCGGACTGGTGGATCGTCGCCCGGGTCGCCGGGCAGCTTGGCTATGGCGAGGCCTTCGCCTGGGAACATCCTCAGGAGATATTTTGTGAGCACGCGGCGCTGACGGCGTTTGAAAACGGCGGGGAGCGGGCGCTCAACCTGCGCGAGCTGGCGAGGCTGACGCGGGAAGAGTGGGATGGGCTGGAGCCGTACCAGTGGCATGCCGGTGATTTCCCGCAGCGTACGATGGTTCCGGTTGAGCCGCAATCGCATGGGGCACGCGTCGGGGCGCTGTATCCGCTGATGCTCAACACCGGGCGGATACGCGACCAGTGGCACACCATGACGCGCACGGGGTATGTCCCGCGCCTGATGCAGCACGTCGACGAGCCTGTGGTGGAAATAAGCACCACCGACGCCGCGCGCGCTGCCCTTACCGACGGCCAGCTGGCGCGGATCAGCTCTCCGCGCGGGGTCATGGTTGCCAGAGTCCGTATCAACCCCGGCCAGCGTGCGGGGGAGCTGTTTGCGCCGATGCACTGGAACGCGCAGTTTGCCCGCCAGGGGAAGGTGAATGCGCTGGTGGAAGGGCGCTGCGATCCGGCTTCTGGCCAGCCGGAGAGTAAACAAACCGCCGTCAGGATCGCGCCCTGGCAGCCGGTCTGGCAGGGGGAGCTGTATGCCCGGGAACTGCCCGAGCTGCCGCCCCCGGTATGCTGGTGGCGTAAAGCCTCGCGGCTGACGGTGGCGGGCGATAAGCCGCTGCTGTCGTGGGTGATGAATTACGCCAGCGGCCGCGGCTGGCAGCTGCAGGTTGCTCAGGCGGGCGAACGCAGCAGCGTGCTGGCCTGGCATCACGGCGAGCTGATGCTTGGCTTCTGGGAAGGCCATACGCTGCCGGCACTCGCGCATGCATATATAGAAGAAGCCTTCGCCGCTGCGCCTGTAGAGGTAGCTGAACGCCACGCGCTGCTGAACGGGCAAAGACCGGATGAAGGTTCAGATCCCGGGCGAATTATCTGTAGCTGCTTTTGCGTGGGGGAAAACACGATACGCGAGGCGATTGCCGGAGGCTGCGGTTCCGTGGCATCGCTCGGGGCGTCGCTACGGTGCGGCACCGGCTGCGGCTCCTGCGTGCCTGAACTGAAGGGGCTGCTGGGATGAGGTTGTAAAGCGGACAAACGCTTTCAGGATATTCCTGAAATTGCTGTTAAGACTGTATTTCAGGTTTTATAGCGTTAACATAATAGGAGTTTGTTTATATCTACAGGTTCTTATTGACGACGTTGAAGGCTGTATCGTCCCGCATCGGTTTTCTGTTATTACTCCCCCTTCTTTCGGCCGGAGCCGTTCACGGTGCGCCGAAATCCTTCGTGCAGCAGGCGCAAAATCCCTTTGATAACAACGGCGATAGCCTGCCGGACCTGGGCATGGCCCAGCCCACCAGCGAGGGCGAAAAGCACCTTGCCGAAATGGCGAAAGCCTTCGGTGAGGCGAGTATGAACGATAACGGCCTTACCGCCGGGCAGCAGGCGCGGCAGTTCGCGTTTGGTCAGGTGCGCGATGCGGTGAGCGGAGAAGTCAACGAGCAGATTGAATCCTGGCTTTCTCCCTGGGGTAACGCCAGCGTTAACGTGCTGGTGGATGATGAGGGTAACTTCAACGGCAGCAGCGGAAGCTGGTTTATCCCCTGGAACGATAACAACCGCTACCTGAGCTGGAGCCAGCTTGGGCTGACGCAGCAGGCCGACGGGCTGGTGAGCAACGCGGGGATCGGCCAGCGCTGGGTTGCCGGAAAGTGGCTGCTGGGCTACAACACCTTTTACGACAACCTGCTTGATGACAACCTGCAACGTGCCGGGCTGGGGGCAGAGGCGTGGGGCGAAAACCTGCGCCTGTCGGCCAACTACTACCAGCCGTTTGCGGGATGGCAGCCGCGCTCCGATATTCGGGAGCAGCGCATGGCGCGCGGGTACGACGTGACGGCGAAAGCCTGGCTGCCCTGGTTTCACCACCTGAACACCAGCGTCAGCTTTGAGCAGTATTTTGGCGATAACGTGGATCTGTTCAACAGCGGCACGGGGTATCACAACCCGGTGGCGGTCAATCTGGGGCTGAACTATACCCCCGTTCCGCTGGTCACCCTGACGGCTGCCCACAAGCAGGGGGAGAGCGGCGTAAGCCAGAATAACCTCGGGCTAAAGCTCAACTACCGTTTTGGCGTGCCGCTGGCGAAGCAGCTTTCCGCCGGGGAAGTGGCGGCGACGCGCTCGCTTCGCGGGAGCCGCTATGATTCACCCGAGCGCGATAATCTGCCCGTGATGGAGTTCCGCCAGCGCAAAACGCTGTCGGTTTATCTGGCCACGCCGCCGTGGGATCTGAAGCCGGGCGAAACCGTGATGCTGAAGCTGCAAATTCGCAGCACGCACGGTGTTCGTCAGATCCACTGGCTGGGTGATACCCAGGCGCTCAGCCTGACCTCACCGGAAAACAGCAACAGCAGCGACGACTGGAGCGTGATCATGCCTGCCTGGAACGACGCGGAAGGGGTGAAAAACGAATGGCGGCTCTCGGCCGTTGTGGAAGATAAGAATGGGCAGCGTGTCTCCTCCAATGAGATCACGCTTTCCGTGGTGCAACCGCTCGTCGCAGTGCCTGACGACGATCCACGGTGGAAGTTGCTGCCGGACGAGTAAGTTAAAAAATGCGTTCCTGATGCACCCAGACGGCGGCCTCAACGCGGGATTTTAACTTCATTTTCTTCAGCATGTGTTTAACGTGTACCTTGACCGTGCTTTCGGTGATGTCCAGACGGCGGGCGATCATCTTGTTCGGCAGGCCCTGGGCAATCAGCTTCAGAATGTCGCGCTCGCGCGGGGTCAGCTGGCTGACGTCGCGGTCGGACGTGGCGCGGTTCGCGCGCAGGCTGGCGGCCAGCACTGGCGTTAACGCTTCACTCAGTACCATCTCGCCTGCGGCAGCCTGCTGCAGCGCCTTGAGCAGATCTTCCGGCTCCATATCCTTCAGCAGATAGCCGTCTGCACCCCGCTTGAGCGCGGTGACCACGTCTTCCTCATGGTTAGATACGCTAAAGACCACCACCCGGCCGGAGAGAGATTTCTCCCGCAGCTTGTCGAGGGTTTCCAGGCCGTTCATGCCCGGCATGTTGAGATCGAGCAGGATCAAATCAGGATCGAGCGATTCGGCAAGTTCAATGCCCTGTTCGCCGTTGCTGGCCTCACCGACGACGGTGATGTCGGGCGCCATGCTGACAAGCTGCTTAACGCCAGTTCGCAGCATCGGATGATCGTCAATCAACAGGATGGATGCCGGTTCCTGATTAGTCATGGTTTTCTCCTTGAGCAGTTATGAGGGGCTTTTCGGGTATAAAGGTGACCACGACTTCGGTGCCACCTGACTCTCCCCGGCGAACCTGGCAATCACCGCGCAGGCTTTGCGCGCGGTCTCGCATGATAATTAAACCATAGTGGTTCGTTCGTTCGGCATTTTCCGGCACGCCGCGGCCGTTATCCAGGATCCTGAGCTTCACCTGGTTATCCTGGCAGCTCACGGTCACCGTGACGGCCGTCGCATCGGCATGCTTAAGCACGTTGCTCAGGGCTTCACGGGCAATTTGCAGTAAATGAATCGCCTGATGGGAGGGGACAAATCGCGGCGGCAGCTGGTAATCCAGCTTCACCGGGAAGCCCAGCCGGGCGCTGAATTCCTGACAGCTCGACTCCAGCGCGGGGCGCAGCCCCGGCTCGGTGAGCTGCAGGCGGAAGGTGGTCAGCAGTTCGCGAAGCTGGATCCACGAGGTGTTAAGCTCGTTGCGGATCTGGCTGAGCAGCTGTTTGCTGCTCTCCGGCATACCTTCATCCTGCATTTGCAGGCAGCTCACCTGCATCTTCATGCAGGAGAGGGACTGGGCGATGGAGTCGTGCAGCTCGCGGGCGATGGTGGCTCGCTCCTCCATGACGATCAGCTGCTGCTGTTTCTCCTGATGGCGATCGAGCGCCAGCGTAGCCGTGAGCTGTTCAACCAGCGTATCCACCAGCTGCTGCTGGTCGTGGCTCAGGTGACGCCCGGCTGGCAGGGTAGCCAGCAAAATACCGTACTGGGTATGGCTGTCCATCAGCCGCCACTTCAGCGTTGTGCCGCTGGTGGTGAGCGGAGGTAGCCCGCGCGGGCACAGATGACACCCTTTATCGTCGCAGGACATGTCCGACTGACAGGTAAATTCCTGATGATTTTCTTCATCTTCAACGTCGTAAACCCGCAGCTCCAGGTCGTGGAGCAGGGTCAGGTTTTGCAGGCCGTTCAGTACCGGCGAGAGACGTTCACAAAGCGGTACCTGCATATGCAGGCGACGGTTCGCCTGCCACAGGAAAGAGAGGATCTCGTTTTTCTGCTCAAGCCCCGCGGTCTTCTCCTGAACGCGTTTCTCCAGCACCGCGTAACTTTCCGACAGCTCTGCCGACATGGTATTCAGCGCCTCGCCGAGCATCGCCATTTCGTTGCGTCCGATGATGTGCGTGCGCTGGGTAAAATCGCGCTGCGTAACGGCGCGAGCCATCGCCAGCAGCTGCTTCCAGGGGTTCAGCAAGCGCGCGCGCAGCCAGATCACCGTGAAAATCAGCAGCAGGCCCATAAACAGCGCCATCGCGCGGTGAACCATCACCACGCGGTCAATGCGTAGCTCCGTGGTGCGATCGAATGAGCTGACAAGGCGATCGATGCGCGATACGAACCCGGCGACATCCTGAGCGACGGTATCGCGGCTTTCCGCCCGCTTTAACCCCGGCGCCAGCTGGGTGTGCCAGTAGCCCTGAAGCGCCTTAAGCTGCGATTCCTGACCGTCACGAATGGCGGCTTTTTCCAGCTCAGGGCTGAACGCGGTACGCTCCATTTCATCAATAAGCGGCTTATCGGCCTGGGTCAGCGGGACCGACGCCAGCAGCCGGTAACTCTGCATACGCAGGGAGCCTGCCTCATTAATGGCATGCGCGTTACCCTGTACGCCCTGCACCAGCCAGCCAGAAATAGCCATGCCGGTCACACCGATGGCGGTGGACAGCAAAACAATAAGCGCCAGTTGGTTAACCAGCGTCAGCGGAGATAAACATCTTTTTAACATAGAGTTGCCGGGCTCCTGACGTGACATGATTGCAGGAATGGCGCTATTCTGGTGCATACCCTGGAGTATACCCATACCAATAAAGGATTACCTCTAAATTGCCGCAGGGGTAACGGTTAGGGGGTGGGCGCAGCAGGAACGGGTCAGAACCGTGAAAAACCACACCTTTTTTACGTTTTGCGTCTACTCACTAAGGGGGATGACTTTTTTTTCGCCGCAAAACGTCCCACTTTTCCTTTGATTTATATCAACTTACCGCCGCCCTAAAGCCCTAATGTTTGCAGCATCATTCGAGAATCAGAGGTGTCTATGAGTCACTCATCCGCTCCCGAAAGGGAAAATGGTGCCGTTATTACTGACTGGCGTCCAGAGGATCCGGCGTTCTGGCAACAGCGCGGCCATCGTGTAGCAAGTCGTAATCTGTGGATTTCCGTTCCATGCCTGCTGTTAGCGTTTTGCGTCTGGATGCTGTTCAGCGCGGTTGCGGTTAATCTGCCAAAGGTGGGCTTTACCTTTACCACCGATCAGCTCTTTATGCTGACCGCGCTGCCGTCACTTTCGGGCGCGCTGCTGCGCGTGCCTTACGCGTTTATGGTGCCGGTCTTCGGCGGCCGTCGCTGGACGGCCTTCAGCACCGGCATCATGATCGTCCCGTGCGTGTGGCTCGGTTTTGCGGTGCAGGATACCTCCACGCCGTTTAGCGTGTTCGTGATTATCTCCCTGCTGTGCGGTTTTGCGGGTGCGAACTTTGCGTCCAGCATGGCAAACATCAGCTTCTTCTTCCCGAAAGCGAAGCAGGGCGGGGCGCTCGGCATTAACGGCGGTCTGGGTAACATGGGCGTGAGCGTGATGCAGCTGCTTGCTCCGCTGGCAATCTCTGTTTCTATCTTTGCTGCCTTCGGCGGCGGCGTGACGCAGCCTGACGGTTCGATGCTGTTCCTGCAAAACGCCGCCTGGATCTGGGTGCCGTTCCTGGTGGTCTTTACGCTGGCGGCGTGGTTCTTTATGAACGATCTGTCTGCGTCAAAAGCTTCCCTGAGCGAGCAGCTGCCGGTGCTGAAGCGTGGCCACCTGTGGGTGATGGCGCTGCTGTATCTGGCAACCTTCGGCTCGTTCATCGGCTTCTCCGCGGGCTTTGCGATGCTGTCTAAAACCCAGTTCCCGGACGTGCAGATCCTGCAGTTCGCCTTCTTCGGTCCATTTATTGGCGCCCTGGCGCGCTCGCTGGGCGGCATGATTTCTGACCGCCTTGGCGGTGCCCGCGTCACGCTGGTGAACTTTGTGGTGATGGCTATCTTCTGTGCGCTGCTGTTCCTGACGCTGCCGGCGGATGGTCAGGGGGGTAACTTCTTTGCCTTCTTCGGCGTCTTTATGGTGCTGTTCCTGACGGCCGGGCTGGGCAGCGCGTCTACGTTCCAGATGATCTCAGTTATCTTCCGAAAGCTGACCATGGATCGCGTGAAGGCGCAGGGCGGGAGCGACGAGCAGGCGATGCGTGAAGCCGCTACCGACACCGCGGCGGCGCTTGGCTTTATCTCTGCTATCGGCGCCATCGGTGGCTTCTTTATTCCAAAAGCGTTCGGCATCTCGCTGGATCTGACCGGCTCCCCGGCGGGAGCAATGAAGGTCTTCCTCGTCTTCTATATCGCCTGCGTGGCTATCACGTGGCTGGTATACGGCCGTAATACCAAGAAAAACAAGTAAACTTGATTATCCGTTTGCGCGGCCTGTGTGCCGCGCTTTTTTTATGGCACAAATAGTTACAACATACTGATGACTTCGCCAGGGGTATCGCGCGGGTAACGCTGTGATGGCCATCGCTTTTCAGGGGAGCCTACCCCTTAATACCTAAGATGTTAAATTTTTCCCTGCTTTTTGTACGATAAATAAAAAATATCTATATATTTCAAAGTGATAATAAATTTAAAAACCTACCGCTTTGGTGGTATTTCATCTAATACCCCCTGTGAGAGTCCCCCTTCGCCTTGATCGTTATCAATTCTCACCATCTTTCATAGCGTTACCTTCGCTGCAAATCAGCAATGTCGATTTAGAGAGCCACAGGCTCCACACAGGAGATACCCGATGAGCAAATTTTTGGACCGGTTTCGCTACTTCAAACAGAAGGGTGAAACTTTTGCCGATGGGCACGGCCAGGTTCTGGATACCAACCGGGACTGGGAAGACGGTTACCGTCAACGCTGGCAGCATGACAAAGTTGTCCGCTCTACCCATGGCGTAAACTGCACTGGCTCATGTAGCTGGAAGATTTTCGTTAAAAACGGTCTGGTGACCTGGGAAATGCAGCAGACCGACTATCCGCGCACCCGCCCGGATATGCCGAACCACGAACCGCGCGGCTGCCCGCGTGGCGCCAGCTACTCCTGGTATCTCTACAGCGCCAACCGTCTGAAATACCCGCTGATGCGTAAACGCCTGATGAAAATGTGGCGTGAAGCGAAGGTTCAGCACAGCGATCCGGTTGATGCGTGGGCATCCATCATCGAAGACGCCGACAAAGCGAAAAGCTTCAAGCAGGCTCGCGGTCGCGGCGGCTTCGTTCGTTCCTCCTGGAAAGAGGTGAACGAGCTGATTGCGGCTTCCAACGTCTACACCGTGAAAACCTACGGTCCCGACCGCGTAGCAGGCTTCTCGCCGATCCCGGCGATGTCGATGGTCTCCTACGCCTCCGGTGCGCGCTATCTTTCGCTTATCGGCGGTACCTGCCTGAGCTTCTACGACTGGTACTGCGACCTGCCGCCTGCGTCTCCACAGACCTGGGGCGAGCAGACCGACGTGCCGGAATCTGCCGACTGGTACAACTCAAGCTACATCATCGCCTGGGGCTCTAACGTTCCGCAGACCCGTACCCCGGACGCGCACTTCTTTACCGAAGTGCGTTACAAAGGGACGAAAACCGTTGCGGTGACCCCGGACTACGCGGAGATCGCGAAGCTGTGCGACCTGTGGCTGGCACCGAAGCAGGGTACCGATGCGGCAATGGCGCTGGCGATGGGCCACGTTATGCTGCGCGAATTCCACCTCGATAAGCCAAGCCAGTACTTCACCGACTACGTGCGTCGCTACACCGATATGCCGATGCTGGTCATGCTCGAAGAGCGTGACGGCTATTACGCGGCGGGCCGTATGCTGCGCGCGGCGGATCTGGTGGACGCCCTGGGCCAGGAAAACAACCCGGAGTGGAAAACTGTCGCCTGCAACAGCAACGGCGAGCTGGTGGCGCCAAACGGCTCTATCGGCTTCCGCTGGGGCGAGAAGGGCAAATGGAACCTGGAGCAGCGTAACGGCACTACCGGCGAAGAGACTGAACTGCGCCTCAGCATGCTGGGCAGCCAGGATGAGATCGCCGATGTTGGCTTCCCGTACTTTGGCGGCGAAGGCTCCGAGCACTTCAACAAGGTTGAGCTGCAAAACGTCCTGATGCACAAGCTGCCGGTTAAGCGCCTGCAGCTGGCCGACGGTTCTACCGCGCTGGTCACCACCGTCTATGACCTGACCATGGCCAACTACGGCCTGGAACGCGGTCTGAACGACGAAAACTGCGCGACCGGCTATGACGACGTGAAGGCTTACACCCCTGCCTGGGCAGAGCAGATCACCGGCGTGCCGCGCGCGCAGATCGTTCGCATCGCCCGCGAGTTTGCGGAAAACGCCGATAAGACCCACGGCCGTTCAATGATCATCGTCGGGGCCGGTCTGAACCACTGGTATCACCTCGATATGAACTATCGCGGTCTGATCAATATGCTGATCTTCTGCGGCTGTGTCGGTCAGAGCGGCGGCGGCTGGGCACACTACGTGGGCCAGGAAAAGCTGCGTCCGCAGACCGGCTGGCAGCCGCTGGCGTTTGCCCTTGACTGGCAGCGTCCGGCACGCCACATGAACAGCACCTCCTACTTCTATAACCACTCCAGCCAGTGGCGCTACGAGACGGTTACCGCCCAGGAGCTGCTGTCGCCGATGGCGGATAAATCCCGCTACAGCGGCCACCTGATTGACTTCAACGTCCGCGCTGAACGCATGGGCTGGCTGCCGTCCGCGCCTCAGCTGGGGACTAACCCGCTGCGCATTGCAGAAGAGGCGAAGAAGGCGGGGATGTCGCCGGTGGATTACACCGTTAAGTCACTGAAAGAAGGCTCAATTCGTTTTGCGGCTGAACAGCCGGAAAACGGTAAAAACCATCCGCGTAACCTGTTCATCTGGCGTTCTAACCTGCTGGGCTCTTCCGGTAAGGGCCATGAGTACATGCTGAAATACCTGCTTGGTACCGAAAACGGTATCCAGGGTAAAGATCTCGGCAAGCAGGGCGGCGTGAAGCCGGAAGAGGTGGAGTGGAAAGACAACGGTCTCGACGGCAAGCTGGATCTGGTGGTGACCCTCGACTTCCGTCTGTCCAGCACCTGCCTGTACTCCGACATCGTGCTGCCAACCGCGACCTGGTACGAAAAAGACGACATGAATACCTCGGATATGCATCCGTTTATTCATCCGCTGTCTGCGGCCGTTGACCCGGCGTGGGAATCAAAAAGCGACTGGGATATCTACAAGGACATCGCGAAGAAGTTCTCCGAAGTCTGCGTGGGGCACCTGGGCAAAGAGACCGACGTGGTCACGCTGCCAATCCAGCACGACTCCGCTGCCGAACTGGCGCAGCCGCTGGACGTGAAGGACTGGAAAAAAGGCGAATGCGACCTGATTCCGGGCGTAACCGCGCCGCACATTATTCCGGTAGAACGTGACTACCCGGCGACCTACGAGCGCTTTACCTCTATCGGCCCGCTGATGGAGAAAATCGGTAACGGCGGGAAAGGGATCGCCTGGAACACCCAGAGCGAAATGGATCTGCTGCGCAAGCTCAATTACACCAAAGCGGACGGTCCGGCCAAAGGCCAGCCGATGCTGAATACGGCGATTGATGCGGCAGAAATGATCCTGACCCTGGCACCGGAAACCAACGGCCAGGTTGCCGTGAAGGCGTGGGAAGCGCTGAGTGAATTCACCGGCCGCGACCACACGCATCTGGCGCTGAACAAAGAAGACGAAAAAATCCGCTTCCGCGATATTCAGGCGCAGCCGCGCAAAATCATCTCCAGCCCGACCTGGTCTGGCCTGGAAGATGAGCACGTGTCCTATAACGCCGGCTACACCAACGTTCACGAGCTGATCCCATGGCGCACCCTGACCGGCCGTCAGTCGCTGTATCAGGATCACCAGTGGATGCGCGACTTCGGTGAAAGCCTGCTGGTTTACCGTCCGCCTATCGACACCCGCTCCGTGAAGGCCGTGATGGGGGCGAAATCCAACGGTAACCCTGAGAAGGCGCTGAACTTCCTGACGCCGCACCAGAAGTGGGGTATCCACTCAACCTACAGCGACAACCTGCTGATGCTGACGCTGTCGCGCGGGGGCCCAATCGTCTGGATGAGCGAGACGGACGCCAAGGATCTGGGTATTGAAGATAACGACTGGATCGAAGTGTTCAACAGCAACGGTGCCCTGACGGCACGTGCAGTGGTGAGCCAGCGCGTACCGGCCGGGATGACCATGATGTACCACGCGCAGGAACGTATCGTGAACCTGCCGGGTTCAGAGATCACCGAGCAGCGCGGCGGTATTCACAACTCCGTGACGCGTATTACGCCTAAGCCAACCCACATGATCGGTGGCTACGCGCAGCTGGCCTACGGCTTTAACTACTACGGCACCGTAGGATCGAACCGCGATGAGTTCGTGGTGGTACGTAAGATGAAGAATATTAACTGGTTAGACGGTGAAGGTAATGACCAGGTACAGGAGAGCGTAAAATGAAAATTCGTTCACAAGTCGGCATGGTGCTGAATCTGGATAAATGCATCGGCTGTCATACCTGCTCGGTCACCTGTAAAAACGTCTGGACCAGCCGTGAAGGTATGGAGTACGCCTGGTTCAACAACGTGGAAAGCAAGCCGGGCACCGGCTTCCCGACCGACTGGGAAAACCAGGAGAAGTGGAAGGGCGGCTGGATCCGTAAAATCAACGGCAAGCTTCAGCCACGCATGGGTAACCGTGCGATGCTGCTGGGTAAAATCTTCGCCAACCCGCATCTGCCGGGCATCGACGATTACTATGAGCCGTTTGATTACGACTATCAGAACCTGCACAACGCGCCGGAGAGCAAGCACCAGCCGATCGCCCGTCCTCGCTCGCTGATCACCGGCCAGCGCATGGACAAAATTACCAGCGGTCCAAACTGGGAAGAGATTCTGGGCGGCGAGTTCGAAAAACGCGCCAAAGACCAGAACTTCGAGAACATGCAGAAGGCGATGTACGGCCAGTTCGAAAACACCTTCATGATGTATCTGCCGCGCCTGTGCGAGCACTGCCTGAACCCGGCGTGCGTGGCGACCTGCCCGAGCGGTGCCATCTACAAGCGTGAAGAAGACGGTATCGTGCTGATCGACCAGGACAAGTGCCGCGGCTGGCGTATGTGCATCACCGGCTGCCCGTACAAAAAAATCTACTTCAACTGGAAGAGCGGTAAGTCTGAGAAGTGCATCTTCTGCTACCCGCGTATCGAAGCCGGTATGCCGACCGTCTGCTCTGAGAGCTGCGTAGGCCGAATTCGCTACCTCGGCGTGCTGCTGTATGACGCGGACGCGATTGAAAATGCCGCGAGCACCGAGAACGAGAAAGATCTGTATCAGCGTCAGCTGGACGTCTTCCTCGATCCGAACGATCCGAAGGTTATCGAACAGGCGCTGAAAGACGGCATTCCGCAGAGCGTGATCGACGCCGCGCAGCAGTCTCCGGTGTACAAAATGGCGATGGACTGGAAGCTGGCCCTGCCGCTGCACCCGGAATACCGCACGCTGCCGATGGTCTGGTACGTGCCGCCTCTGTCTCCGATTCAGTCTGCGGCTGATGCGGGTGAACTGGGCAGCAACGGCATTCTGCCGGACGTGGAAAGCCTGCGTATCCCGGTTCAGTACCTGGCAAACCTGCTGACCGCAGGGGATACCCAGCCGGTGCTGCTGGCGCTGAAGCGCATGCTGGCGATGCGCCACTTCAAACGTGCGGAAACCGTTGACGGCGTCAACGATACCCGCGCGCTCGAAGAGGTCGGCCTGACCGAAGCGCAGGCGCAGGAAATGTACCGTTACCTGGCGATTGCCAACTACGAAGACCGTTTCGTGGTGCCGAGCAGCCATCGTGAGCTGGCGCGTGAAGCCTTCCCGGAAAAAAGCGGATGTGGCTTTACCTTTGGCGACGGTTGCCACGGGTCAGACAGCAAGTTCAACCTGTTTAACAGCCGCCGCATCGACGCCCTTGATGTGACCAGCAAAACGGAGCCGCACCAATGATTGAACTCGTCATTGTTTCGCGTCTGCTCGAGTACCCTGATGCTGCGCTTGCGCAGCATCAGCAGGAACTCTTTGATGCACTCGCGTCATCTGAAAACCTGGATAAAGAGGATGCCCAGCGCCTTGGCGTTTTCCTCCGCGACCTGTTAGCGCGCGATCTTCTCGATGCGCAGGCGGACTACAGCCAGCTGTTTGACCGTGGGCGTGCGACGTCGCTGCTGCTGTTTGAACACGTTCACGGTGAATCCCGCGACCGTGGTCAGGCAATGGTGGATCTGATGGCCCAGTACGAGCAGCACGGCCTGCAGCTCGACAGCCGCGAATTGCCGGATCATCTGCCGCTGTACCTGGAGTATCTGGCGCAGCTGCCGAAAGAGGAGGCGCTGGGTGGCCTGCAGGACATCGCGCCGATTCTGGCGTTGCTCGGCGCGCGCCTGCAGCAGCGTGAGAGCCGCTATGCGGTCCTGTTCGATCTGCTGGTGAAGCTGGCTAACGCCTCGGTCGACGGTGAAAAAGTGGCGGAAAAAATCGCGGATGAAGCCCGCGACGATACCCCGCAAGCGCTGGATGCGGTCTGGGAAGAGGAGCAGGTGAAATTCTTCGCGGACCAGAACTGCGGGGAATCTGAAATCTCAGCCCACCAGCGTCGTTTTGCCGGAGCGGTTGCTCCGCAATATCTGAATATCTCTAACGGAGGACGGCACTAATGCACTTCCTGAATATGTTCTTCTTTGACATTTACCCGTATATCGCGGGCACCGTATTCCTGGTGGGAAGCTGGCTGCGTTATGACTACGGCCAGTACACCTGGCGTGCTGCCTCCAGCTAGATGCTGGATCGCAAAGGGATGAACCTGGCGTCTAACCTGTTCCATATCGGGATTCTGGGGATTTTCGCAGGGCACTTCCTGGGGATGCTGACGCCGCACTGGATGTACGAAGCGTGGCTGCCGATTGAAGTGAAGCAGAAGATGGCGATGATCGCCGGCGGTGCCTGCGGCGTGTTGACCCTTGTGGGTGGCCTGCTGCTGCTGAAGCGCCGTCTGTTCAGCCCGCGCGTGCGTGCTACCACCACGGGAGCGGACATCCTGATCCTCTCCCTGCTGATGGTGCAGTGTGCGCTGGGTCTGCTGACCATACCGTTCTCCGCGCAGCATATGGACGGCAGTGAAATGATGAAGCTGGTGGGATGGGCGCAGTCAGTGGTGACCTTCCACGGCGGTGCATCTGAGCATCTCGACGGCGTGGCGTTTATCTTCCGCGTTCACCTGGTGCTGGGTATGACCCTGTTTGTGCTGTTCCCGTTCTCTCGTCTGGTCCACATCTGGAGCGCGCCGGTGGAGTACATGACGCGCAAGTACCAGATTGTGCGCGCACGTCGCTGATTCACTTTTCTGATACAAGCCCCGCCCTGGCGGGGCTTTTTTTTGTTCCGGCCTGGCCTTTCAGGGCGCTTATCGCTGAGTGATGCAGGTCTGGCACGACTCATCCTTCCCCGCAATGGAAGAAAATAAGGCATTGTGCTTTAGGGTAGTATTGGAATCTTTGGAAGTGATGGTGGTGGGGGAAGGATTACCCGGCGCGTTGCGCCTCGCCCTTCGGGTCGTTGCGTGCGGCAAAGCTTTCTCGCTACGCTCGAATCGAACCTTAGTCGAAGCTTCTCATCCTTCCCCGCAATGGAAGAACATAAGGCATTGTGCTTTAGGGTAGTATTGGGATATTTGGAAGTGATGGTGGTGGGGGAAGGATTCGAACCTTCGAAGTCGATGACGGCAGATTTACAGTCTGCTCCCTTTGGCCGCTCGGGAACCCCACCAGGGGTAATTCATATTTTGAGGTACAGCTTGAAGATGGTGGTGGGGGAAGGATTCGAACCTTCGAAGTCGATGACGGCAGATTTACAGTCTGCTCCCTTTGGCCGCTCGGGAACCCCACCACGGGGTAATGCTTTTTACTGGCCTGCTTCCTGTTGGAAGCGGGGCGCATCATATCAAATGAGGCGCCCCTGTAAAGTATTCCTTTAGGGAAATGAAGTTGTTTGCCTGCTTTTTATCCGTAAAGGCGGAAAGCTAATCAATTCATTTTCCGAAGGATTAAAGAATAATCGTTCTGTTACCGTACACGAAGACGCGCTGGGCAAGCACCTGATACAGCGCACGGCTCAGGACGTTCTTCTCGACGTCGCGCCCTGCGCGCATCATATCTTCCGCCGTGTAGGTGTGGTCCACGTGAATGACGTCCTGCATGATGATTGGGCCTTCGTCCAGATTATCGTTCACGTAGTGGGCGGTCGCACCGATGATCTTCACCCCGCGCTCGTACGCCTGGTGATACGGGCGTGCACCAATAAAGGCTGGCAGGAATGAATGGTGAATGTTGATGATCTTGTTCGGGAAGCGTGCCACGAAGGACGGCGTCAGTACGCGCATGTATTTTGCCAGCACGACGTAGTCCGGGTTATGCGCCTCAATGGCCTGAGCCATCAGGTTGTCGTGTTCTTCACGGGTATGGCCTTCATGGCTCACCAGCTCGAACGGAATGTCAAAACGTTCAACCAGGGTACGCAGCGTCTCGTGGTTGCCAATAACGGCGGCGATTTCAACGTCCAGTCCGCCATAGTTGGCCTTCATCAGCAAATCGCCCAGGCAGTGCGCCTCTTTGGTGACCAGAATCACAATGCGGCGACGGCCGGCCGGATTCAGCTCGCGTACCGAGCCTTCCGGCAGGGCGCTATCCAGATCGGCAAGCAGGGTGATGTCGTTGAAAATGCCTTCCAGCTCGGTGCGCATAAAGAAGCGACCGGTACGGTGGTCAACGAACTCGTTGTTCTGCACGATATTCAGTTCATGTTTGTAACAAATGTTAGTAATTCGTGCGATAAGCCCTTTTTGATCGGGACAAATAGTGCGCAGAACTTTACGTTGTAATGATTGCATCGCCGGGAAATCCTGTTTAAGTATTTGCGAAGTCTGAGTTGTCAGGCATTGCTGCCGCAACACTTTTTAAATTTTTTACCTGAACCGCAGGGGCAGGGATCGTTACGACCGAATTGCGGGCGTGTACCGTCAATATAATACCATTGCCCGCTTTCCTTTAAGAACCGGGAACGTTCAATGATGGCTCCCGGTTTGTTTTGCTCGCTGAAGCGGGCGACAAAGCTGACATAGCCTTCGTTATCATCACGGCCGGGAGCGGCGTCAAAGACGGTGAGGCCAAGCCAGGTCGTGTTGGCGAACCCGGCTTCAATCTCCTGGCGGAAATCGGCCGCCTGGCAGGACGGGTGCCAGGTGTTAATCAGGTAGTCTGCGTTTTTGATCACAAAAGCAGCATACCGCGAGCGCATAAGGTGTGACGGGTCTGGTGCAACCTGCTCGCCAGAAAGATATCGCTGGCAACATAGGCTATACTCCAGAGCGCTACCACAGGGGCAGAGTTGAGACACGATTCTCTTCCTGGAACAAAAAATAAGGCGTTAAACGCTTAAGGTAGCACCATGTTAACTGAGCAGTTGCGTTGACGCTATGTCGGGAATCCAGGGGAAGTAAAACAGGGCTAATGAGAAAGGTAAAAATTGGACTGGCGTTGGGCTCAGGTGCCGCCCGGGGTTGGTCACATATTGGCGTTATCAACGCCTTAAACCAGATGGGGATTGACGTTGATATCGTTGCAGGTTGTTCTATCGGGTCGCTCGTCGGGTCCGCTTACGCCTGCGGCAAGCTCCCGGAGCTCGAAAGCTGGGTGCGCTCTTTTCGCTACTGGGATGTGCTGCGCCTGATGGATCTCTCCTGGCAGCGCGGCGGGCTGCTGCGCGGGGAACGCGTGTTCAACCAGTTCCGCAAGATTATGCCGCACGCTGACTTCAGCTACTGCCATATGCCATTTGGTGCCGTTGCCACCAACCTCAGTACGGGCCGGGAAATATGGCTCACCGAAGGGGATATTCACCGTGCCGTACGCGCCTCCTGTAGCATACCGGGCTTAATGGCCCCCGTGCCGCACAACGGCTACTGGCTCGTTGATGGCGGGGTAGTGAATCCCGTGCCCATCTCGCTGACGCGTGCTATGGGGGCAGATATCGTCATCGCCGTAGATTTACAGCACGACGCCCATCTTATGCAGCAGGATCTGATGTCGGTTAATCTTCAGAGCGATGAGGCAGAAACAGAGAAACTGGCGTGGCATGCGCGTCTGCGCGGCAGAATAGGGCGTCTGGCCTCCCGTCGTGCGGTAGCCGCGCCTAACGCCGTCGAAATCATGACGACCTCCATTCAAATCCTTGAGAATCGCCTGAAGCGAAACCGTATGGCGGGCGATCCTCCGGATATTCTTATTCAACCCTATTGCCCACAAATCTCAACCTTAGATTTCCACCGGGCTGAAGCCGCCATTGCAGCGGGCTCGTTAGCCGTCGAAAAGAAAATAGATGAACTGTTGCCTTTTGTGCGTACAGCACGTTAAGCACTTTTTTGATTACTTCAGCAAAATCTGACAGGCGATAGTACCAATAGCATGCCACTATTGAGTAACTGTCAGCCAGGGGAGGAACCATGACACAGCCATTGGCCGGAAAACACATTTTGATAGTTGAAGGCGAGCCCGTTTTCCGATCGCTACTGGATTCGTGGTTATCCTCACTGGGTGCAACCACGTCCCTTGCCGAAGATGGCGTCGAGGCGCTGGAAAAAATGGCCAGCATTACGCCTGACCTGATGATCTGTGATATCGAGATGCCTCGCATGAACGGCCTGATGCTGGTGGAGAACCTGCGTAACGAAGGGGATCAGACCCCCATTCTGGTTATCTCCGCCACCGAGAATATGTCGGATATCGCCAAAGCGCTGCGTCTGGGGGTGCAGGATATCCTGCTCAAGCCCGTCAAGGATTTAAACCGTCTGCGTGAAACGGTGCTCGCGTGCCTGTACCCTAATATGTTTAATTCACGGGTTGAGGAAGAAGAACGTTTATTCCAGGACTGGGATGCGTTAGTCAGTAATCCCCTTGCGGCCGCAAAGTTGCTTCAGGAGCTTCAGCCGCCCGTGCAGCAAAATATTTCTCATTGCCGGGTAAATTATCGCCAGCTGGTAGCGGCTGACCAGCCGGGACTGGTGCTGGATATTGCTCCGTTATCAGATTCCGATCTCGCCTTTTATTGTCTGGACGTCACTCGGGCAGGAGATAACGGCGTTTTGGCTGCCTTATTGCTGCGCGCGCTGTTTAATGGTTTGTTACAGGAACAATTATCCCATCAGGGGCAACGGCTTCCTGAGCTAGGCAGTTTACTCAAACAGGTTAACCAGCTTTTCCGCCAGGTGAATTTACCGGGTCAGTTCCCGCTTCTGGTTGGCTATTATCACAGCGGGTTGAATAACCTTATTCTGGTATCGGCAGGGTTAAATGCCACGCTGAATACCGGAGAACATCATATTCAGGTGAGTAATGGCGTACCGTTGGGGACGCTGGGAAATACTTACCTTAATCAAATTAGTCATCGCTGCACCTCCTGGCAGTGTCAAATTTGGGGTGCGGGTGGACGGTTACGCTTAATGTTGTCCACGGAGTAAGCAATCGGTTTTTATTTTTCAGATTGCTTTACCTGTGTTTTTGCCGGCGGTGCTACTATCGCTGCAAGTTTCATGCGTATTTGTCTTAATTGATCGGCAACGCGTCCTTTTCAGACCCGTATTAGTGGCTGAGACTGTATACTCAACGCGTTATTCAATGCATAAAAGTTCAAAACTTGAACAATTCAGGAGAATTTCAATGGCTGCCCTAAATTCGAAAGTCAGAAAGGCCGTTATCCCGGTGGCGGGATTGGGTACCAGGATGTTGCCAGCGACGAAGGCAATCCCAAAAGAGATGCTGCCTCTGGTTGATAAGCCATTAATCCAGTATGTCGTGAATGAGTGTATTGCTGCAGGTATCACCGAAATTGTTCTGGTGACGCATTCATCTAAAAACTCTATCGAAAACCACTTCGATACCAGTTTCGAACTTGAAGCGATGCTGGAAAAACGCGTTAAGCGTCAGCTGCTGGAAGAAGTTCAGTCTATTTGCCCTCCACACGTGACCATTATGCAGGTTCGCCAGGGCCTGGCGAAAGGTCTGGGCCATGCGGTACTGTGCGCGCATCCGGTAGTGGGTGATGAGCCCGTTGCGGTAATCCTGCCAGACGTCATTCTGGACGAATACGAATCCGATCTTTCCCAGGAAAACCTGGCAGAGATGATCAAACGCTTCGACGAAACCGGCAGCGGCCAGATCATGGTTGAGCCAGTCGACGACGTTACCGCTTACGGCGTGGTTGACTGCAAGGGCGTAAACCTGCAACCGGGCGAAAGCGTGCCGATGGTTGGCGTTGTAGAAAAACCTAAGGCTGACGTTGCGCCGTCTAACCTCGCTGTCGTAGGCCGCTATGTGCTCAGCGCAGAGATTTGGGCGCTGCTGGCGAAAACCCCTCCGGGTGCTGGTGATGAAATCCAGCTGACGGATGCCATTGATATGCTGATCGAGAAAGAGACCGTAGAAGCCTACCATATGAAAGGTAAGAGCCATGACTGCGGGAATAAACTCGGTTATATGCAGGCGTTCGTTGAATATGGCATTCGCCACAACAGCCTGGGTGAAGAATTTAAAGCCTGGCTCAAAGGTAGCGTGGGTATTAAGTAATAATCCTCCAGCCTGCTAAACAAGACCGGTGCGGCGATGCTCACCGGTTTTTTTATGCCTGCCGTGCGGTATTTGTCACCGTGATTGTCAAGGACGTTAAATAGTGCGCATCGCAATATGACAGAGTGTAAGGAGATGTACGGGAAATATGGCAGGCATAAAAAATCCCGCTCAGGGCGGGATTTTCAGAATCTTTCCAGATTAATCCTTGATAAGGAAGTCATCCAGTTGTTTGCCTTGCTCGTCCATTGCTTTCTTGATAACAGCAGGAGTACGACCCTGGCCGGTCCAGGTTTTCTCTTCGCCGTTCTCATCAATGTAGCTATATTTAGCAGGGCGTGCAGCGCGTTTTGCTTTGGTGCCCGTTTTCGCTGCTGCCATGCTGTTCAGCAATTCATTTGGATCGATACCGTCAGCAATCAGCATTTCGCGATACTGTTGCAGTTTACGCGTACGTTCTTCGATTTCAGCAGCGGCTGCGCTTTCTTCTTCACGACGTTCGTTAACTACAACTTCTAATTTTTCCAGCATTTCTTCAAGCGTCTCAAGGGTACATTCTCTTGCCTGCGCACGAAGAGTACGGATGTTGTTCAGAATTTTAAGTGCTTCGCTCATTGTAGTAATCTCAAACTTATAATGGGGGTGGGTTTGTTGTCCTAATAATAGAGCGTTAATTTGACTTGTGCAATAGGCCGGAATGTAAGGAATTCAAAAAATACAAAATAAACGACGCTATTATTAATTACGCTATCTTAAATTTCATTGCTTGTCTGACCTGTCAGATATCGATGCAAACGGCAAAAACTCGTCATTTGCATGTTTGTTTTGTGACTTTTCCCGCAGGAATTATAGTTGCGGTTGATAAATATCAGCCTTTTGTATTACTCCGGGAAAGCGCAGCCAGAACGAAAATAGTTAATAAATAGTGAATTTTAAAGCACGAACAATCCAGTATAAAAAGAAGTGTTATCACTTACGTTGCGCTTGTCATATTGTCATTGCTATATGCCTTTACTGCCTGTTTTAACGCATTATTTTACGCAGAATGCTGAGGGATTAACCGCTGCTCAAAGGCCCCGAACGTGCGGTCTGGCGCAGATGCAGGTACGAAATATGGTACAATGAATCATCGGGAATATTACACATTGATTAGGATTTTTCGGCCAATGGCACAACTTTATTTCTACTATTCGGCAATGAACGCAGGGAAATCGACGGCGTTACTGCAATCCTCATACAATTATCAGGAACGTGGCATGCGTACCGTTGTGTACACCGCTGAAATCGACGATCGCTTCGGTGCCGGGAAAGTGAGTTCACGAATAGGGCTATCGTCGCCTGCAAGGCTGTTTAACCCTGCAACGGATCTGCTTGAGGATATTCGTACCGAGCATGCCGCTAAGCCTGTACACTGCGTGCTGGTCGATGAAAGCCAGTTTTTGACCCGAGAGCAGGTCCATGCGCTTTCAGACGTTGTGGATGAACTGGATATTCCCGTGCTGTGCTACGGATTACGTACCGATTTTCGTGGAGAGTTATTTGCCGGAAGTCAGTATCTGCTCGCCTGGTCAGATAAGCTGGTTGAGCTGAAAACGATTTGTTTCTGCGGTCGTAAGGCCAGCATGGTGCTTCGCCTTGACCAGTCGGGCAAACCCTACGCTGATGGCGAGCAGGTGGTGATAGGGGGCAATGAGCGCTATGTCTCGGTGTGCCGCAAGCATTATAAAGAGGCGCTGGTCGTAGGCTCGCTGACGGCACTACAGGGCGACAGCCGGAAATAACAGAGCTGCTGTTATTCAGATATAAAAAAACCCGCCGCTGGCGGGTTTTTTGTCACGCTGTCAATTACGCGTTTTTCTTCGCTTTCTTGTCAGCTTTTACTAATGGAAGTTCCACTTTCACAGCAGCAACATCGCTTTCAGTGAATTCACGGCCGTAGTAGGTATCCAGCAGGATCTGTTTCAGCTCGGAAATCAGCGGGTAGCGTGGGTTAGCACCGGTACACTGGTCATCGAACGCATCTTCAGACAGCTTGTCTACGTGTGCGAGGAAGTCAGCTTCCTGAACACCTGCTTCACGGATAGACTTAGGAATACCCAGCTCCGCCTTCAGGCTTTCCAGCCACGCCAGCAGCTTCTCAATCTTCGCAGCAGTACGGTCGCCCGGTGCGCTCAGACCCAGGTGGTCAGCGATTTCAGCGTAACGACGACGAGCCTGTGGGCGGTCGTACTGGCTGAATGCAGTCTGTTTGGTTGGGTTGTCGTTGGCGTTATAACGGATAACGTTGCTGATCAACAGGGCGTTCGCCAGACCGTGTGGAATGTGGAACTGTGAACCCAGTTTGTGAGCCATAGAGTGGCAAACACCGAGGAAGGCGTTAGCAAACGCGATACCCGCGATGGTTGCTGCACTGTGTACACGCTCACGTGCTACAGGGTTTTTCGATCCTTCGTTATAGGATGCCGGCAGGTTTTCTTTCAGCAGCTTCAGCGCCTGCAGAGCCTGACCGTCAGAGAACTCAGAGGCCAGTACGGAAACGTAAGCTTCCAGAGCGTGAGTCACAGCATCCAGACCACCGAACGCACACAGTGATTTTGGCATTTCCATAACCAGGTTGGCATCGACGATAGCCATATCTGGCGTCAGCGCGTAGTCAGCCAGCGGATATTTCTGACCCGTTGCGTCATCAGTCACAACCGCAAACGGCGTTACTTCTGAACCGGTACCGGAAGTGGTGGTGACGGCAATCATTTTCGCTTTCACGCCCATTTTCGGGAACTTGTAGATACGTTTACGGATATCCATAAAGCGCAGCGCCAGTTCTTCGAAGTGCGTTTCAGGATGCTCGTACATGACCCACATAATTTTCGCGGCGTCCATTGGGGAACCGCCACCCAGTGCGATGATCACATCTGGTTTGAAGGAGTTTGCCAGTTCGGCACCTTTACGTACAACGCTCAGGGTTGGGTCAGCTTCAACTTCAAAGAAGACTTCAGTTTCGACGCCAGCCGCTTTCAGAACAGAGGTGATCTGGTCTGCATAGCCATTGTTGAACAGGAAACGGTCGGTCACGATGAGCGCACGTTTGTGGCCATCAGTAATCACTTCATCCAGCGCGATTGGCAGGGAGCCACGGCGGAAGTAGATAGATTTCGGAAGTTTGTGCCACAACATGTTTTCAGCTCGCTTAGCAACGGTTTTCTTGTTGATCAGGTGTTTTGGACCAACGTTTTCAGAGATGGAGTTACCACCCCAGGAACCACAACCCAGAGTCAGGGAAGGTGCGAGTTTGAAGTTGTACAGGTCACCGATACCACCCTGAGAAGCAGGGGTGTTGATCAGAATACGCGCCGTTTTCATCTTCTGACCGAAGTGAGCAACGCGTTCTGGCTGGTTATCCTGGTCGGTGTACAGGCAGGAGGTGTGACCGATACCGCCCATAGCGACCAGTTTCTCGGCTTTTTCTACCGCATCATCGAAATCTTTGGCACGGTACATTGCCAGCGTTGGGGACAGTTTTTCGTGAGCAAACGGCTCGCTTTCATCTACAACCTTAACTTCACCGATCAGAATCTTGGTGGTAGCAGGAACGGTAAAGCCAGCGAGTTCAGCGATTTTATAAGCTGGCTGACCAACGATGGCGGCGTTCAGCGCACCATTTTTCAGAATTACGTCCTGAACGGCTTTCAGCTCTTTACCCTGCAGCAGGTAGCCGCCGTGGCTGGCGAAACGTTCACGAACGGCGTCGTACACAGAATCAACGACGACGACAGACTGTTCAGACGCACAGATAACGCCGTTATCGAAGGTTTTGGACATCAGAACAGAGGCAACAGCACGCTTAATATCAGCCGTTTCGTCGATAACAACAGGTGTGTTGCCCGCGCCTACGCCGATTGCCGGTTTACCGGAGCTGTATGCTGCTTTAACCATACCAGGACCACCGGTCGCCAGAATCAGATTAATGTCTGGGTGATGCATAAGGGCGTTGGACAGCTCAACGGAAGGTTGGTCGATCCAGCCGATTAAATCTTTTGGTGCGCCCGCAGCAATGGCAGCCTGCAGGACGATGTCTGCTGCTTTGTTGGTGGCGTCTTTCGCACGTGGATGCGGGGAGAAGATAATTGCGTTACGGGTCTTCAGGCTGATCAGAGATTTGAAGATTGCGGTAGAGGTTGGGTTAGTGGTTGGAACGATACCGCAAATGATGCCGATCGGTTCTGCAATAGTGATGGTGCCGAAAGTATCGTCTTCTGACAGCACGCCGCAGGTTTTCTCATCTTTATAGGCGTTGTAGATATACTCTGAAGCAAAGTGGTTTTTGATCACTTTATCTTCAACGATACCCATACCGGATTCGGCAACGGCCATTTTAGCGAGAGGGATTCGAGCATCTGCAGCAGCCAGAGCGGCCGCGCGGAAGATTTTATCAACCTGTTCTTGGGTGAAATTGGCATATTCACGCTGGGCTTTTTTTACGCGCTCGACGAGGGCGTTCAGTTCAGCGATATTGGTAACAGCCATAATGCTCTCCTGATAATGTTTAAACTCTTTTAGTAAACCAGCGCTCGATACGTCAGACAGTATAGTCAGAGCCGATTCCACTTGCGTAACACACAGTAAAACAAAGGATTACTCTCTGCTCCAGCTCACTAATTTACTAAAAGAGCCTTACCTTAGCATCATACCTTTTTGATAGGTGATCTCCCTGGCGGCGTAATCAAGATTACTCACTTCTGAGTACGAAAATTATGATCTGGGTCAATTTTCCACTAAGCTGATACCTTTCAGCAGGGTTAATTTGTGCTAATTATTCCACTGTTAAATAATTAAGTAACTATTGGAAGTGCCGCTATCATTGATTATACAAACGTTTAACATCATGAATTGATAACGTTTAGGCACAGATTTCTGGTGAAGTATGCGGCTAAAAAGCGTATCTTCAGCGCGGATTTATCATGACACGCTATCTCTTCCAGGCCATGCTCATTTGCGGAGCTTAATGTGATTCAAACGCTCTTTGATTTTCCTACATATTTTAAGTTTTTTATCGGCTTGTTTGCCCTGGTCAACCCGGTCGGGATCATCCCTGTCTTTATTAGTATGACCAGCTATCAAACGGCAGCTGCAAGAAATAAAACCAACCTGACGGCAAACCTGTCGGTGGCGATCATCTTGCTGACCTCCCTTTATCTTGGTGACGCCATTCTGCAGGTGTTCGGGATCTCGATTGATTCGTTCCGTATTGCGGGTGGGATCCTCGTGGTGACCATTGCGATGTCGATGATCAGCGGCAAGCTGGGGGAGGATAAGCAGAACAAGCAGGAAAAATCAGAGACGGCGATCCGCGAAAGCATTGGCGTGGTACCGCTGGCCTTACCGCTCATGGCAGGACCGGGTGCGATCAGCTCAACCATTGTGTGGGGTACGCGCTACCACAGCCTGATGCATCTGATTGGTTTTTCCGTTGCCATTGCTCTGTTCGCGCTCTGCTGCTGGGGCGTGTTCCGCATGGCGCCATGGCTGGTTCGCCTGCTGGGACAAACGGGCATCAACGTCATTACCCGTATCATGGGGCTGCTGTTAATGGCATTGGGCATTGAATTTATCGTCACCGGTATAAAAAGCATATTCCCCGGATTATTACACTGACCTTCATTTGAAACGACGGAGCCGATGGCTCCGTTTTTTTTACGTGATTATCAGCAAATCATATAAATAAAGTTGAAATGCGCTCCCGTCATAATAAGTTCTGCTAATAACTCTGTTTTGTTATTTTTCAAGAGGTTGTTAATTTCACCCTTCCCATCCTGCTCATAAATCCTTCGAACCCTTTGTTATTTTACTCACATGATACTCTGGGGCTTGCTGACGGATAACCGAAATGATATTAGTAAATTCTGAGATGGCTCAGACGAATGTGCTAAATAATAACCATTTGTTAAATTTTCGTGAAAAAATTGAGCTGTCAGGCAATGTCATCGCGGTTACGAGCACTTTTTCTGTAATGTCATAATAAACAAGCATTTTTAGCATTTCCTTCAGGGTTGGTGTCTGCCATCAACGAGTGTTCAGGCGCTATAAAAGAGAAATGCTTAACAAATTTGCAAAATGTATTGGCGAGTGGTACCATTTGGTACTTTCCGGCCTTATATTTTGCTGAATTAAACAAGTTGATGAGAATTATTTTCAGATAGCTCTCGCCAATAAAATCCACGCTCTCTCTGACAGGGGAGAGGGTTAAAGAATCGACGCAAGGCCGCCGTACGAGCGGTCAGTAATAATGAAGTCGGTGATAGCAAGAAGTAAAAAAAGAACCTGACAGCAGCAAAAAAAACTCCTGCGCTGTACAGGCCCCAACAGGGGATTACACAACTGGCGAAGGCCGGTCATTATAATGAGTGGAGTATCAACACAATGTCCATCATCACAAAAAAAAGTCTGGTAGCGGCGGGGATTTTAACTGCGCTAATCGCGGGTAATGCTGCAATGGCCGCGGATGTTCCTGCGGGTGTTCAGCTAGCCGAGAAGCAAACGCTGGTCCGTAACAACGGCGCGGAAGTACAGTCTCTCGATCCGCACAAAATTGAAGGGGTGCCAGAATCTAACGTTAACCGTGACCTGTTCGAAGGTCTGCTGGTGACTGACGTGGACGGCCATCCGGCGCCGGGTGTGGCGGAAAAGTGGGACAACAAAGATTTTAAAGTCTGGACCTTCCACCTGCGTAAAGATGCCAAATGGTCCGACGGCACGCCGGTAACCGCCGAAGATTTCGTGTATAGCTGGCAGCGCCTGGCGGATCCCAATACCGCCTCTCCGTATGCGAGCTACCTGCAGTATGGTCATATTGCCAATATCGATGACATCATCACGGGTAAAAAGCCGGTTACCGAGCTGGGCGTAAAAGCCATCGATGCCAACACCTTTGAAGTCACGTTGAGCGAACCTGTTCCGTATTTCTATAAGCTGCTGGTACACCCGTCCGTCTCTCCCGTGCCAAAATCCGCTGTTGAAAAATTCGGTGAAAAATGGACCCAGCCTGCGAATATCGTGACCAACGGTGCGTACAAGCTGAAAAGCTGGGTAGTAAACGAACGTATGGTGCTGGAGCGTAACCCGCAGTACTGGGACAACGCGAAGACCGTTATTAATCAGGTAACCTACCTGCCAATTGCTTCAGAAGTAACGGACGTTAACCGCTACCGCAGCGGTGAAATCGACATGACCTACAACAACATGCCGATTGAACTGTTCCAGAAGCTAAAAAAAGAGATCCCGAAAGAAGTTCACGTCGATCCGTATCTGTGCACCTATTACTACGAAATCAACAACCAGAAAGCACCGTTTACCGACGTTCGCGTACGTACCGCACTGAAGCTGGCGCTGGATCGCGATATCATCGTCCACAAAGTGAAGAATCAGGGCGACCTGCCTGCCTACAGTTATACCCCGCCTTACACTGACGGAATGAAGCTGGTTGAGCCTGAGTGGTTCAAGTGGTCTCAGGAAAAACGTAACGAAGAAGCGAAAAAACTGCTGGCCGAAGCCGGGTATACCGCCGATAAGCCGCTGACGTTTAGCCTGCTGTACAACACGTCCGATCTGCATAAAAAGCTGGCTATCGCCGTCGCGTCAATCTGGAAGAAGAACCTGGGCGTAAACGTGAAGCTGGAAAACCAGGAGTGGAAGACCTTCCTCGATACGCGCCATCAGGGAACGTTCGACGTGGCACGTGCAGGCTGGTGTGCGGACTATAACGAACCAACCTCCTTCCTGAACACCATGCTCAGCGACAGCTCGAACAACACTGCACACTATAAGAGCCCGGCGTTTGATAAGCTGATTGGTGAAACGCTGAAGGTAGCAGATGACGCTCAGCGCGCCGATCTGTACGCTAAATCTGAGCAACAGCTCGATAAAGACTCTGCGATCGTTCCGGTGTACTACTACGTCAACGCCCGTCTGGTGAAGCCGTGGGTAGGGGGTTATACCGGTAAAGACCCGTTGGATAATATTTCCGTTAAGAATCTTTATATTATCAAGCATTAATGGCAATACGTGGGGCGAGCCAGCTTGCCCCACTGCGTCTACTTTGTAACATTCATCAGGCACACGCCAGAAGGTACGGGCAATGTTGAAATTTATCCTGCGTCGCTGTCTTGAAGCGATCCCAACGTTATTTATTCTAATTACTATTTCATTCTTCATGATGCGCCTTGCGCCGGGCAGTCCATTTACCGGCGAACGTACGCTTCCGCCAGAAGTCATGGCCAATATCGAAGCGAAATACCATTTAAACGATCCCATTACCACGCAGTACTTCAACTATCTGAAGCAGCTTGCTCACGGTGATTTTGGACCGTCATTCAAATATAAAGACTATTCCGTTAACGACCTGGTCGCGTCGAGCTTCCCGGTATCGGCTAAATTAGGTGCTGCTGCATTTATCCTGGCCGTGGTTCTCGGCGTCACTGCGGGCGTTATCGCCGCGCTAAAACAAAATACCCGATGGGATTACGCCGTGATGGGGGTCGCAATGACCGGGGTGGTTATCCCCAGCTTCGTTGTCGCGCCGTTGCTGGTCATGATATTTGCTATCACGCTGCAGTGGCTGCCCGGGGGCGGCTGGAACGGCGGGGCGCTGAAGTTCATGATACTGCCGATGGTGGCGTTATCACTGGCGTACATCGCCAGCATCGCCCGTATCACCCGTGGATCGATGATTGAAGTCCTGCACTCTAACTTCATCCGTACCGCCCGCGCGAAGGGGCTGCCGATGCGCCGGATTATTTTGCGTCATGCGCTCAAGCCAGCGCTGCTGCCGGTGCTCTCCTATATGGGGCCTGCTTTCGTCGGCATCATTACGGGTTCCATGGTCATTGAAACCATTTATGGTCTGCCGGGCATTGGGCAGCTGTTTGTTAATGGGGCGCTTAACCGTGACTATTCGCTGGTGCTGAGCCTCACGATCCTCGTGGGTGCGCTGACCATTCTGTTTAATGCCGTTGTCGATGTGCTGTATGCCGTTATCGACCCGAAAATCCGTTACTAACTGGAGCACGCCATGATGTTGAGTAAGAAAAACAGCGAGGCGCTGGAAAACTTCAGTGAAAAGCTGGAGGTCGAAGGGCGCAGCCTCTGGCAGGACGCGCGCCGTCGCTTTATGCATAACCGTGCCGCCGTCGCCAGCCTGGTTGTGCTGGTGCTTATCGCGCTGTTCGTTACCCTGGCACCGATGCTGTCGCAGTTTACCTATTTCGATACGGACTGGGGCATGATGTCCAGCGCGCCGGACATGGAGTCCGGGCACTATTTCGGTACCGACTCTTCCGGCCGTGATTTGCTGGTGCGCGTGGCGATCGGCGGCCGTATCTCGCTGATGGTCGGTATTGCCGCGGCGCTGGTGGCGGTTCTGGTCGGTACGCTTTACGGCTCGCTTTCCGGTTATCTCGGCGGCAAAGTGGACTCCGTAATGATGCGTATGCTTGAGATCCTTAACTCCTTCCCGTTTATGTTCTTCGTCATTCTGCTGGTAACCTTCTTTGGTCAGAACATCCTGCTGATCTTTGTGGCAATCGGGATGGTCTCCTGGCTGGACATGGCGCGTATCGTGCGTGGCCAGACGCTGAGCCTCAAACGCAAGGAGTTTATTGAGGCCGCGCAGGTTGGGGGTGTCTCTACCGCCAATATCGTGGTGCGTCATATCGTTCCTAACGTGCTGGGCGTGGTGGTGGTATACGCCTCCCTGCTGGTACCGAGCATGATCCTGTTTGAATCTTTCCTGAGCTTCCTGGGATTAGGTACGCAAGAGCCGCTGAGCAGCTGGGGCGCTCTGTTAAGCGATGGCGCAAACTCCATGGAAGTGTCGCCGTGGCTACTGCTTTATCCGGCGGGCTTCCTGGTAGTCACCCTGTTCTGTTTCAACTTTATCGGCGATGGCCTGCGTGATGCCCTCGACCCGAAAGACCGTTAAGGAGCGCCGCCATGACCATTATTGAAACGGCAACCGCGCCTCAGGCGCAGCAGCGAACCAGCGCACTGCTGGACGTAAAAGATCTCCGCGTGACCTTTAAAACGCCGGACGGGGATGTTACCGCCGTAAACGATCTCAACTTCGACCTGCGTGCGGGTGAAACGCTGGGTATCGTGGGGGAGTCCGGCTCCGGAAAATCCCAAACCGCCTTCGCGCTGATGGGCCTGCTGGCGTCTAACGGCGTGATTGGCGGTTCGGCGACATTCAACGGCAGAGAGATCCTGAATTTGCCGGAACATGAGCTGAACAAACTGCGCGCCGAGCAGATCTTAATGATTTTCCAGGATCCGATGACGTCGCTGAACCCGTACATGCGTGTGGGGGAACAGCTGATGGAAGTGCTGATGCTGCACAAGGGCCTGGGCAAAGCCGAAGCGTTTGAAGAGTCGGTCAAAATGCTGGATGCGGTGAAAATGCCGGAAGCGCGCAAGCGCATGCGCATGTATCCGCACGAGTTCTCCGGCGGGATGCGTCAGCGCGTTATGATCGCAATGGCGCTGCTTTGCAGGCCAAAGCTGCTGATTGCCGACGAACCGACCACGGCGCTGGACGTGACCGTACAGGCGCAGATCATGACGCTCCTGAACGAGCTTAAGCGCGAGTTCAACACCGCGATTATCATGATTACCCACGATCTGGGCGTTGTCGCCGGGATTTGTGACAAAGTACTGGTCATGTATGCCGGCCGCACGATGGAATACGGTAACGCACGTGACGTGTTTTACCAGCCAGCCCATCCGTACTCTATAGGCCTGCTGAATGCCGTACCGCGCCTTGATGCGGAAGGGGAGTCGCTGCTGACGATTCCCGGTAACCCGCCAAACCTGCTGCGTCTGCCGAAAGGCTGTCCGTTCCAGCCGCGCTGTCCGCACGCGATGGAAATCTGCAACAGCGCACCGCCGCTGGAGGCGTTTGCCCCGGGCCGTCTGCGCGCCTGCTTTAAGCCGCAGGAGGAGCTGGTATGAACGCCATTGATGAAAAAAGAAATGTACTGCTCGAAATCGCTGACCTGAAGGTTCATTTCGATATCAAAGACGGCAAGCAGTGGTTCTGGCAGCCTGCTAAAACCCTGAAAGCGGTGGATGGCGTTACGCTGCGCCTGTACGAAGGGGAGACCCTGGGCGTGGTGGGCGAATCCGGCTGCGGCAAATCGACGTTTGCGCGGGCGATTATCGGCCTGGTAAAAGCCACCGACGGCAAAGTGGCCTGGCTTGGCAAAGATCTGCTGGGAATGAAGCCGGATGAATGGCGCGACGTGCGCAGCGATATCCAGATGATATTCCAGGATCCGCTGGCATCGCTGAACCCGCGCATGACCATTGGTGAAATCATTGCCGAGCCGCTGCGCACCTATCATCCAAAGATGCCGCGCCAGGAAGTGCGCGACCGCGTGAAGGCGATGATGCTGAAGGTGGGTCTGCTGCCTAACCTCATCAACCGCTATCCGCACGAGTTTTCCGGCGGGCAGTGTCAGCGTATCGGTATTGCGCGTGCGCTGATCCTCGAGCCAAAGCTGATCATTTGTGATGAGCCGGTTTCGGCGCTGGACGTTTCTATCCAGGCGCAGGTGGTTAACCTGTTGCAGAAACTCCAGGGGGAGATGGGGCTGTCGCTGATTTTCATCGCTCATGACCTGGCGGTGGTAAAACACATTTCCGATCGCGTGCTGGTGATGTATCTGGGTCACGCCGTGGAGCTGGGCACCTACGACGAGGTGTATCACAACCCGCTGCACCCCTACACCAAAGCGCTGATGTCCGCGGTACCCGTACCGGACCCCGATCTGGAGAAAAATAAAACCATTCAGCTGCTGGAAGGCGAACTGCCTTCGCCGATTAACCCGCCTTCGGGCTGCGTATTCCGTACGCGGTGCCCATTAGCCGGGCCGGAATGCGCGAAGACGCGGCCGGTGCTGGAGGGCAGTTTCCGACACGCGGTTTCCTGCCTGAAAGTAGACCCGCTATAATCGCAAGGGCTGACAAGATGTCAGCCCTTATTTTTCGAGGTTATTGTGTCGCGATTATTCACGTCGGCCCGCCAGCGGCTGTATCATTTTTTATTCGATCCTGAAACGGTTTCCGGTCGACGCGTCGAGGGACTGTGCGGCTTATTTGCGCTGATTAGCGTCATCATTATCTTTATTGAATCCGGAGCCGGAACGCAGTACCACATGACGTTTGAGGAGTGGCATGTCTTCGTCTGGCTGGAACTGATCGTTACGCTGGTCTTTACCGTCGAATATCTACTGAGGGTCATCAGCTGGCCGAATCCGGCTAAATATGTCTTCAGCTTCTGGGGAATTATTGATTTAGCCACCATTCTGCCGCTGTACGTCATGTGGCTGTGGCCTGAAATTAGCCTGAACTATGTCTTTGCCTGGCGCGCAATGCGGGCGATTCGCGTATTACGTATTCTGAAGCTGCTGCGCTTTATGCCGTCGCTGCGGGTTTTTTGGGTGGCTATTGTCAGCGCCCGCCACCAGCTCATTCTCTTCTATTCGTTTATTGCTATCGTGATGATCGTTTTTGGATCCCTGATGTATTTAATCGAAGGGCCAAAATACGGCTTTACCACCCTTAATGCGTCGGTTTACTGGGCCATCGTGACGGTGACGACGGTAGGCTATGGGGATATTACGCCGCATACGCCGCTCGGACGTATTGTGGCCTCTGTCCTGATTCTGATCGGTTATTCCGTGATAGCGATCCCGACGGGGCTAATTACTACCCACATGAGCACCGCGTTTCAGAGCAGCAAACGGCAACGCAAATGTTCGAATTGTCAGCAGGGGAATCATGAACCCGACGCGCGGTTTTGTCACCGCTGCGGAAAGGCATTACCGGAGTAAATAAAAAAGGCTGCCGTCGCAGCCTTTATTTATTCGCGCCAGAGAATGTGGCACAGCTTGTGGTCTTTCTCGCGGCACAGCAGCACGCGCGCGAAGATGTCGTTAATTTCGCCACCGTCTTCATCTGCCAGTCCAATCACAACCTCGGCGAAGAAGTCCGGGTTGAGGTCAAAATCAACGTGCTCGGCCCAGTCTTCAGACGGATCGAACAGCTCGGCGCCGCCACGCTCTTCAAACTGAAGGTTGAAAAGAATGACGTCCGCAGGGTCGAGGTTATCAACCGCCAGTTCGAGAAAAATATCGTAAGCCTGCTCGAGCGTTTCGTCTTCGGTCAGGCGATTGTTCAGATCCATTTCCATGATGACTACCTGTTTAACATCGTTGGGCACGTTTTACAGCAACGGACTAAAGAAGTAAAACAGTCGTTCGGCAATTCGCTGCCAGAGCGGCCGTTTGGCCCACAGCCTGGCGTCCAGCAGGCGGGAGCGGGAGATATAATCGTCCTGAACTGCCGCCAGATCGCCGCCGAATCCGACGTCGTCAATCACCAGCGTAATTTCAAAATTCAACCACAGGCTACGCATGTCGAGGTTGACGGTGCCCACCAGGCTCAGCTCGCCGTCCACCAGCACGCTCTTGGTGTGTAACAACCCGCCTTCGAACTGGTAAATTTTCACCCCGGCGGCCAGCAGCTCGCTGAAGAACGCGCGGCTTGCCCATCCGACCAGCAGCGAGTCATTTTTGCGCGGCAGAATAATGCTCACGTCCACCCCGCGCTGCGCCGCCGTGCAGATGGCATGCAGGAGATCGTCGCTGGGTACGAAGTAGGGCGTGGTCATTATCAGATACTCACGCGCTGAGTAAGCGGCGGTCAGCAGCGCCTGATGGATGAGATCTTCCGGAAAGCCGGGGCCGGAGGCAATGGTATGAATGGTGTGGCCGCTGGCTTCTTCAAACGGCATGATGTTGCCATCCGGCGGCGGCGGAAGAATACGTTTACCGGTTTCAATTTCCCAGTCGCAGGAATAGACGATACCCATAGAGGTCGCCACCGGGCCTTCCATACGCGCCATCAAATCGATCCATTGCCCCACGCCGGAATCCTGCTTGAAGAAGCGGGGATCGACCATGTTCATGCTGCCGGTGTAGGCAATATAGTTATCGATCAGGACCATTTTACGGTGCTGGCGGAGATCCATGCGGCGCAGGAAGACGCGGAAAAGATTTACCTTCAGCGCCTCGACCACTTCGATGCCCGCATTGCGCATCATACCGGCCCACGGGCTGCGGAAAAAGGCGACGCTGCCGGCGGAATCCAGCATCAGGCGGCAGTGGATTCCGCGGCGCGCGGCGGCCATCAGCGATTCGGCTACCTGATCCGCCATTCCGCCGGGCTGCCAGATATAAAACACCATCTCGATATTATGCCGGGCGAGCTGAATGTCGCGGATCAGGGCCTGCATCACATCATCGGAGGTGGTCATCAGCTGCAGCTGATTGCCCTTTACGCCGCCAATGCCCTGGCGGCGTTCGCACAGTTTGAACAGGGACGCGGCCACGCTGCTGTTCTCTTCGGCGAAGATATGCTTGCAGGCTTTGAGATCGGCCAGCCATTTTGCCGTGGAGGGCCACATGGCGCGGGCGCGTTCGGCGCGGCGTTTCCCAAGATGAAGTTCACCGAAAGAGAGATAGGCGATAATGCCCACCAGCGGCAGAATATAGATAATCAGAAGCCAGGCCATGGCTGAAGGTACCGCTCTGCGTTTCATCAGAATGCGCAGCGTCACCCCGGCAATTAACAGCCAGTATCCTAAAATGACCAGCCAACTCACCACGGTGTAGAAGGTTGTCATAAATAAAAAATCCTTTTGAAAGCGTATTGTTATGAGTTTACGCATCAGGAATCATCTGGCAAATAAAAACGGCAGATAAAAGCGCTGGTTTGCCGACAGCTTAGGCTTATAATGACGTTTCTGTTAGAGAAAGAGTTGTAGACATGAAGCGCAGTAGAACTGAAGTAGGGCGCTGGCGCATGTTGCGACAGGTGAGTCGTCGTAAGGCTCGTTGGCTGGAAGCACAATCCCGCCGCAATATGCGTATCCACGCCATCAGAAAATGTGGACTGAACAGACACCGTAACGCGCTGCTGTTCGCGGTCCAGGACATCTGAAAAGCATGAGGGGCACCGTTAAGGTGCCCGTTAAACCTCCGGACTATCATTTTTCGCAGTCTCTCCTCTTCGGTTTCAGCGATATACTACGCCCCCCTAACGTCATGAAATAAAAAGATGAATCCATATCTCTGGGTTTTTATTGTGCTTTTGGCGCTGGATGCGCTCAGGGAAGATTTAGGGTTATCGTCATTCTCCTCGCTGACAGATTATGTTTATGCCTGGGGAGTAAGCTGGCTTTATTAAAAGGAAAAAGGATGAACGGAAAAGCGGTGGCAGCGATCCTCGGGATTGCGATATTAAGCGGATGTACCAGCAGTAAACCTTCCCCTGATCGGCACGCGTTTTATTTTGTCTCGCATCAGTCCGGCTTCACCGGCGGCAATTACGCCTCTGACGTGCAGAAGAACTATCGCCTTAACGTGGTGCAGTTCCGCGAGCTTTACGCGCGCGGCAGGGCCGACCGCACGGAAGGCCGGACGCAGGAAGAGGCGCATCAATACGCCGAAAGCATACGCGATCAGCTGAAGGAAAATGCGAAGTCGCAGGAGTCCTTCGCAGGCAATTCGAAGGATAAGTGGACGTCGGCAATGGATGAAAAGGATGCTGCTTTATTTGGCAACGAACTGGCAGCGACTTATCTTGACGGCTATAACGGCGTACAATAGCGCCCTGATTTGGGGATACCGTTATTTGCGGTAATCACGCAGTTGTAGTGCAAAAGGAGTGAGACGTGTTTGCGGAGTTTGGTGTACTGAATTTCTGGACCTATGTTGTCGGCGCATTTTTTATCGTGCTGGTTCCAGGACCGAACACCTTGTTTGTGCTTAAAACAGGGATTGGCCACGGCGTTAAAAAAGGATATCTGGCCGCTACCGGCGTATTTATTGGTGATGCTGTACTCATGTTTCTGGCCTGGGCGGGGGTCGCCGCGTTAATCCAGACCACGCCGGTGTTATTTAATATCGTCCGCTATCTGGGCGCGTTTTACCTTCTGTGGCTCGGCGGCAAAATGCTCTGGTCTGTTATTAACCGTCAGAATAACGCGCACGATAATAGCGCCGAACCGGCAAGCGCGATCCTCAAGCGTTCGCTGGTGCTGAGCCTGACGAACCCGAAGGCCATTCTTTTTTACGTGTCGTTCTTCGTTCAGTTCATTGATGTGAACGCGACGAATACCGGCACGTCGTTCCTGATCCTCGCCACAACCCTGGAGCTGATCAGCTTCATGTACATGAGCTTCCTGATTTTCTCAGGGGCGTTTGTTACGCGTTACCTGAAAACGAAAAAGAAACTCGCCAGGCTGGGCAACGGTCTGATAGGGCTGCTGTTCGTCGGGTTCGCGGCGCGGCTGGCGTCGCTGCACTGAATGAAAAAAGGTTTCTGAGGGAGTAATGCCAGTCAGTTAAGCAACTGACTGGCCCATTTTCGGGGCTGTGGGGTATCTTCAGGGCCTTTCCCTTCTTATCGGCAACGTTGCCAGTTGTCCCATGCTTTCAAGATCCCGCATAAGCTCAAGAATACGTCCTGTTGAAGCGCCCTGAAGGGTCATCAACATTCGCATTAGCATTCCGCATGACTCTGAGAAGTTCAGCTGGTTTGGCCAGTATCCCTTCAGTTGTTCCGCCATGCGTCTGGCCTGAAAAGCCTTAAAAAAAGCCCCGTTTTGGGGGCATATTTCAAATAACCTGATGACTGATTTTTTTTAGAATTAAATTAGCCAATCTCTTTCTTTGATATCCTTTCTCTTTTTTTCTTAGGGTGGCCAGGAATCTCAGCCGCTCATGCTCAATTTTGCAGCGCTCAGCTTCAAGGGTTGATTCTTTCTTATCCTGGTCATAGCTATCGATGACTCCTTCCGGGAGACACCATATTTTAATATTGCAGTAATCTCGGAATGCAACCCAGCGGTCTACTTCATATTTAATTGGGTAGTTAAAATCGAGCAAGGCTTTTGCCGTTTCAAGGCTGAGAATGTATGCAGGTGACTGGCTTGCCCGCGCCATTCTGTGGAACGTGACATTCTCAGTCAGTTTCTTCTTGATTAACGGAGTGATAGCCTCAGGCGTATTGAGCAGGTAAATTTCACGGCTGCGCGGCTGAAGTGCGTTTTCTACAGTACTAATAACTTCTTTTGCAGACTCAGTGATTGTAATGTCATCCTCAAGCACCAGGGCATAAGGGATGCTGTCTGCTACCATTCTGGTATATATATACAGATGGCTCAATGTACAGCCAATCACGCCTTTTGTTAGTCTGGCCTGTGAAGGGTTATGAGCCAGAAGGTGCGTTGCTTCATCCTGCAGTTCACGGCCGTTAACAGCCTCAATGATTTCATAGTCGAAACCATTGGCTTTGCATTGTGCATCAATATTGTTTCTTTTTTTTATTTCAGTTTTAAGGTTGATAACGAAGGTTTTCATCGTGCTCCCTTGTAAAACAACATTCCGTTTTATTGAATAGTAATTTGCTGAGTGTACTGATGAAAAATCAGTAAATATATCTGTGAATTATAAAAGTCATACAAACGATAGGCATAGTAACTGTAATGATAAAGCTGCTCAACCCAAAACTGACAACGTGCCCCGCAGAAGGCTTGCTGTGTAATCTGCAGAAGAGCTGAGTCGAATAGTTCCTAACTCCTGAAAGCAAGAAAATAGACGCTCCACTTCACAAAGGAGTTTTACGGATGAGCGACTATCAACACGGCGTTGAGGTCATTGAATAAAGGGAGTTTTACGGTCGATGAAATCGAGCGCCGGGGCGCGCCTGATACGGTCACCATCCAGGGGTGCAGCGCTGATTTTCGCGGGTCGCTAAACTCCTGCCGGGAACAGTCATGGCACGATACCACGCTCGGCGTTATTGTTGAAACCATCGCTGCGCGCAACCGATAGTTGTTAGAAGCCCGCAAAAGCTGGGCTTCAAGTATTGTTGTGGTCAACATGTAAATACTATATGAAACAAACCCTTTTGGTTCATTGTGTTAAAGCGTTAAAAAAAAGCTCCTGAGGGAGCCTTTTTTGATCCTGTTGACAGCGTGCCGTTATATGGTTGTATAGTACAACTAAATAACGGAGAACAACAATGCACATCGAAACCCCTATAGTCAGTGACATCCGCAGCGCCTCACGTCTGATGGTGCGAGAGCTTGGATTTATGGCCTCGACGCTGGCCTCAACGAATTATTCCCCTTCCGCCGTCCATACTCTGGTCGAAATTGGGTTGCGTAAAGAGATGACGGCCGGACAGCTAGTCCAGCTGCTGGGGCTGGAAAAATCAAGCGTCAGCCGAATGCTGGCTCGTCTGATAGCCGCTGGTGAACTGGAGGAGTTCGCATCACCGGAAGACGCCAGGGCAAAATGTCTCCGGCTTACCGCAAAAGGGCATGCGACCGTCCAGCAAATCAACGCTTACGGTAGCGAGCGGGTGATTTCGGCAATACGGTCGCTGACTCCCGATCAACAGCAGGCCATTGCCCGGGGGTTATCGCTTTATGCCGGTGCGCTGCTGTCGTGCCGCGAAAATCCTGCGGATAAATTCTCAGATGAGCTGGAGATTGTTGAGGGCTATCTGCCCGGTATGATAGGCCGCATCACGGAGATGCACGGGACTTTCTACGCCCGCGAACACCAGTTCGGCAGCTTCTTTGAAGCCAAAGTCGCTTCGGGGCTGGCTGAGTTCAGCGGACGTCTTACTAATCCCTGTAACCGAATCTGGCTGGCGCTTATCCAGGGCAGAATTGTTGGCTCCGTAGCCATTGACGGTGAAGATCTTGAGCAGGGAGAAGCCCATCTGCGATGGTTTATTCTTGACGATGGATGCCGTAGACATGGGGCGGGCAAAAGGCTGCTGAAGGAAGCGATGAATTTTTGCGACAGCATGGGTTTCTCCGCGGTACACCTCTGGACGTTTAATAAGCTTACGGCCGCCAGACGTCTCTACGAATCCTTTGGCTTTCAGCTTGCCAGTGAGTGGGAGGGCAAGCAGTGGGGAAGCCTGATTACCGAACAGCAGTTTACCCGCCTTAACGGCTCTTTACCGGAATGAAAAAAGGCTCCTGCTGGAGCCTTTCTTTCAGAACACTTTCTTATACGGGCGAACCGTGACGTTCTCATACACGCCGGCCGCGACGTACGGGTCTGCTTCTGCCCATGCCTGCGCGGCTTCGAGAGACTCAAACTCGGCAATCACCGTTGAGCCGGTAAAACCCGCTGCACCAGGATCGTTGCTGTCGACGGCAGGCATCGGGCCCGCGGTCAGTAACCGGCCTTCATCCTGCAACAGCTGTAAGCGCGCCAGATGGGCAGGGCGAACGGAAAGACGTTTTTCCAGAGAATCAGATACATCTTCAGCGTAAATCACGTAAAGCACGGCAAAGCTCCTTAACCGGTAAAAGTGTCATTTACGTTATGTGAAAGCACAAATGTCTGCAATGCAAAGATAATAACAATGTTAAAACCCTGATCTGGATGCCCCTTTTTTGTCCTCTTGTACGCTTAAATTGCGCCAGGACAAAGTGTCTTATTGAATATGATTGCTATTTGCATTTAAAATCGGAGTTCGGTTTTTTAACGTTGATGATTATGACTTCGATGACCCTTGATTTACCTCGCCGCTTTCCATGGCCGACGCTGCTTTCCGTCGTTATTCACGGTGCTGTCGTGGCGGGTCTGCTCTATACCTCGGTTCATCAGGTTATTGAAATGCCGGCCCCTGCGCAGCCAATTTCGGTGACCATGGTCTCGCCTGCGGATCTTGAACCGCCACAGGTTGCGCCTCCGCCGCCACAGCCCGTTGCTGAGCCGGAGCCAGAGCCTGAGCCCGTTCCGGAGCCGCCGAAAGAAGCGCCGGTGGTCATCCATAAGCCAGAGCCAAAACCGAAGCCAAAACCAAAACCGAAACCGGTCAAAAAGGTGGAGGAGCGCCCTAAACGTGAAGTGCGTCCGGTAGAGCCGCGCGCCACGCAGCCGGTTGAAAATACCGCACCTTCGCGTCCGCTGATGAATAACACCGCGACCGCGGCCAAACCAGCGGTAACAGCGCCTGCGGGGCCGCGCGCGCTGAGCCGTAACCAGCCGCAGTATCCGGCTCGCGCTCAGGCATTACGTATTGAAGGGCGAGTACGGGTGAAATTTGACGTTACGGCAGACGGACGCGTGGATAACGTGCAGATCCTGTCCGCGCAGCCATCCAATATGTTTGAACGTGAAGTTAAATCGGCCATGCGCAAGTGGCGCTATGAAGCCGGTAAGCCAGGCAACGGGCTGATTGTGAACATTGTCTTCCGCCTGAACGGCGGGGCCCAAATGGAATAACAGCAATAAAAAAAGCCTCGAGTGAGGCTTTTTTTACGTCTGAGGATCAGTTCTGGGGTAGCGGACGGGGTTTTCCGTCGTTATCCACCGCCACATAGATAAACAGCGCTTCAGTCGCCTTGTAGCGCTGGCCAATCGGTTCAGAAGAGACTTTCTTCACCCATACCTCAATGTTGACAGAGATGGACGTGTTGCCGCGCTTAACGCAGCGCGCGTAGCAGCAAACGACGTCGCCCACCGCTACGGGCCGCAGGAAGGTCATTCCGTCAACCCGGACCGTCACCACGCGCCCGTGAGCAATCTCTTTTGCAAGGATTGCACCGCCCATATCCATTTGCGACATCAACCAGCCGCCAAAAATATCGCCATTGGCATTCGTATCCGCAGGCATTGCCAGTGTGCGTAAAACCAGTTCGCCCTGAGGGGCGCTATTTGTTGTCATTGTTTTTTAACTCATAACTGAAGACTTCAGGCGGGATGCTACTATGATTTCTGGCTGGAGAGAATAGGGGATAGCGCCCGCAGAGCAGGCGCCTGAGGGTCAGAAGGACATGGTTACGCCTGCGTAATACGCGCGGCCCGGTTCGTTATAGGTCGACGCACCCTCATTTTCACGATAAATCTGCTTATCAAAGAGGTTACTGATGCCGGCATTAAGGCGCAGGTTTTTTGTCAGCTGATAATTTCCGCCGATCCCGACGATGGAATACGCGCCGATCTCCCGGTCTGACATTACGCCTTCCTCTTTACGGATTTCCGCATTTTCCCGAGGCTTCTGGCGGCCGTACATGGTCCAGGTAACGTTTGCCGAGAGTTTGCTGTTTACTTCCCAGTCGAGCATGGTGTTGATCGTATATTCAGGAATAATCGACAGCGGGTTGCCGGTATCTTTGCTTTCAGACTGAATCATATACGTGGCGTTGGTGCGCCAGGTGAGCGTGTCGCGGATCACCGGCACGGTAAGGTTACCTTCCACCCCCTCAACGACGGCCTTACCACCATTTTCCCACTGAAGGATGTTCACACCGCTGCTGGTCTGCCCCAGAACGTCCGTTCCCGAAACGATCTTGTTTTTATAATCGTTTCGGAACCAGGTAATGCCGGCTTCGTAGCCTTCCAGCGCGAAGGCGAGGCCGATTTCCTTGTTCACGCTGATTTCAGGATCCAAATCCGGGTTGCCCAGCAGGTAGCAGCTTCCTTCGGAAACGTTATTCGGGCAGCCATTACCGCGGGTGGAAAGCAGATAGCCCTCGCTGGACTGATACAGGTTTGGCGCTTTAAATACCCGTGCGATACCCGCTTTGACCTTAAACATGTCGCCGAGATCCTGAGAGAGGTTGAGGCTTGGGCTCCAGTTACTGCCGAACTGATTGTGGTAATCAAAACGGATGCCGGGGATCAGGCTGGTGCCCGGACGCGCTTCAATATTGTCCTCAAGATAGATACCGGTCAGGTCGGCGCTGTTTTTGCTGTTACGCTCGGAGGCCGTACCGGAAACGCCGTTAATCACCTCTCCCGACACGTTAGTCGCCTGCATCGACGCCGGGTCGTTCAGTTCATCACGGTTCCACTCTGCGCCAACGGTGAGGGTTTGATCGACCAGCCAGAAGAAGGGAATATTCAGCTCACCGGTGGAGCGGTATGACTCGAGACGGCTGGTGTCATATTTATCGCTATTAATCATCCCCTCCACTTTACCCGTGGAGCCTTCGCCCAGCCTGGTATTATTGGTCTTCTCGTAATAGACACCGAATTTTGACTGGCCCCAGTCCCAGATGCCGTTGTGGGTAATACCGTATGACTGACGGTACATGCGGTTAGTTTCGTGCCCATAAAGGGACGATACCAGCCCGTTGGGGCTGACGTTGCCGTTGCTGTACTGCGTATCCCCAGCGTAAATATTGCCCTGGCGGCTGTAGCTGTAATCGAAATCGATTATCTGCTGCGGCGTGAGCTTCCAGGAGAGCAGGGCATTAATGTCTTTATTACGTACGCCTTCGCGTCCGGCGGCCCAGGAGCCATTTTGTGCGGTATTGATGTCCTGCGCATCCGCGTCGGTTTTGTTGATATTCCCGTACAGGCGCATCGTCAACGCGTCGCCCGCGAGCGGGCCGCTCAGGTCAAAGTTAGCGCGTTTGGTCGCCCCCTCTTTATCATTTTCAGGCTGGTTGGTGAACAGGGAGAGCGAGCCGTGCCAGTCGTTGGTTGGGCGTTTGGTAATGATGTTGACGACGCCACCGGCGGCACCCGAACCGTAGCGGGCTGCAGCAGGACCACGAAGCACTTCAATGCGCTCGACCATCTCTGGCGGAACCCAGTTAGTGTCACCGCGGGTGTCGCGCTCGCCGCGCCAGCTGTAGCGCACCGAGTTGCGGGAAGTTACCGGAACACCGTCAATCAGGATCAGGGTGTTCTCTGGCCCCATGCCGCGAATGTCGATCTGGCGATTGTTGCCGCGGCTGCCCGTAGCGCTGTTTCCGGTGAGATTAACCCCCGGCATTTTGCGAATAATTTCCGAAAGATCGTTAACCGGTGGATCTTTTTCAATGTCTTTTGCGGTGATGACAGAAACCCCCGGCTGCTGCTTGAGTGCTTCCTCTGCGGTGGCCTGAACCACCATGGTTTCACCATCGGCGAGGAGTTCGTCTGCTGCGTGCGCGCTCTGGCTGAGCGCGGAAAGCATGGCCAGCGTCAGTGACGCGGGGGCAAATCTTATTGTTTTATTCATCAACTCATTTCCATTTGTTAAAATGCGATGACGAATATTAATGATAGTGATTCTCATTACAATGAAATGACGGCAATCTCCATAAAATCTTCATGATTCGGACATCTTTGCAGAAAGCGTGATGAGAATAGGGAAGGAAAAAGAGAGGGGCCAGACCGCGAGGCGATCTGGCCATCTGATTACTGCTTATCGTCCTGCGGCATGTGGCGGTAGATATAAACCCCGCTCAGCAGAGTGAAGATCAGCGTCAGGGCCGTAAGCCCGAAGACTTTAAAGTTGACCCAGATATTTTGCGGCAGCCAGAAGGCGATGTAGATGTTGGCCAGGCCACAGAGAATAAAGAACAGCGCCCAGGCGATGTTCAGACGAGACCACACCTCCTGCGGTAGCGTCAGCTCTTTGCCCAGCATGCGCTGAATCAGGGGTTTTTTCATTACCCACTGGCTGATGAGCAGTGCGCCAGCAAAAAGCCCGTAAATCACCGTCACCTTCCATTTGATAAATTCATCGTTATGGAAGAACAGCGTCAGGCCACCAAACACCGCCACCATCAGGAAGGTGATGAGCGCCATCTTTTCAACTTTGCGATAGCGTACCCAGCTGTAAATCAGCACTACAGCCGTTGCTACAATCAGGGCCAGCGTCCCGGCGTAAATGTCGTAGAGCTTATAAAACGCGAAAAAAAACGATCAGCGGTAAAAAATCTAGAAACTGCTTCATTCTGCGATCCCGGTTACTGACGAATTAACATATACAGGCGGAACAAATAGACCAGCAGCACGGCTGAAATCAGGTTGCTCAGCGTATTGGCGACAACCGCACCGACGTTGGGCGTTAATACCGCAAAGTTCGGCGCAAACAGCAATAACAGCGTTTTGGCAAGCAGCCAGCTGATAACGGCCGGGGCGACCAGACGCATGTTCGCCCACGCGAGCTTAATGCTGCTGCGCATCGCCGTGAAGATCCCCATTTTGTCCTGCACAACCATAACCGGCGCGAATGAAAGCACAATCGCCAGCAGGACGCCCGGTACGACAACCAGCATGATCCCCATCTGCACCAGGAGCGTGGTCAGGAAGATCAGGATAAGCAGCTTCGGCAGCACGGGTGCGCTGGCACCGATGGCGCGCAACGCGCTAACGCGGTGTCCGGCCGAAACGAGCTGGATCATCAGCAGCACGCCACCTGCCAAAATCGCATTCCCAATTAACCCGGAGAACGTCGATGCCGCGGAGGCGCGCAGCAGGATTTGCTGTTGCTCCGGCGTCATATTCTGCACAAGGTCAAACAAGCCTGCGCTGCCTGCAAGATGATCCCCCTGGCTCAGCGTAGCAATCTGTTCTTCACTGGGTGAGAACGCATGACCCAGAACCACCGTAATAAAGGCGCACAACAGCGCGATCAGTAAAAACGTAACGAACTGATTGCGGAAAAAATTTCCCGTGTCACGGTAGACAGACTTCGCCGTGATAGACATGCACTCTCCTTGAGTATTGCAGGTGTTAATTAGCCGGCAATTGTACACCGGATATCACGCGGGTGGCAGCCTCAAGGCTTGTATGGAAAAGCATATCTTTGTAAAGCAGCGGTAATCCCGTCTTGCCGGGCTATATCAAGACAGGCGCTAACATGATGTTGGTAAAAATTAATCTGGATCAATAAATGTTAAGTTACTGGTTTTAATGTGATCTGTGTTAGATCACTTATTACTTATTTGTAGGTATATTCTCCATCGCTATTAAAACCACAACGATGGAGCGGATATGAAAAAAGTAGCGGTGGCAGCCCTTGTATTAAGCAGTCTCTCTGGTGGCGCGTACGCGCATGAAGCGGGTGAATTCTTTATCCGTGCCGGCTCGGCAACGGTTCGTCCAACGGAAGGTTCAGACAGCGTACTGGGAATGGGCGGTTTTAACGTCAGCAACAATACCCAGTTAGGCTTAACGTTCACCTATATGGCAACGGATAACGTTGGCGTCGAGCTGTTGGCCGCAACGCCATTCCGTCACCGCGTCGGTTTAGGACCGACCGGAGACATTGCCACGGTGCATCATTTACCGCCAACGCTGATGGCGCAGTGGTACTTCGGTGACTCCAGCAGCAAGGTGCGTCCGTATATTGGCGCCGGTGTGAACTATACGACCTTCTTTGACGAGAAATTTAACGATACCGGGAAAGCGGCCGGGCTGACCGATCTTAGCCTGAAGGACTCCTGGGGCGTGGCGGGGCAGGTGGGGCTGGATTACCTCATCAACCGCGACTGGCTAATCAACGCCTCCGTCTGGTACATGGATATTGATACCGACGTGCGTTTCAAAGCAGGGGGGGAGCAGCAGAGTATCAGCACCCGTCTGGATCCGTGGGTGTTTATGTTCTCTGCGGGATATCGTTTCTGATCGTTCAAAAAACTGGCCGCACGGCGGCCAGTCATACCGGCTTAAAAAGAAGGGTAAACAGGCCGTTCATCCAGCTTTGCGCAATACCTGAGCCTCGATTCGCCATCATACAGGTAGCTGAACGTATCGCGTGAGATGGAGTGGAACAGAATATCGCCGTTCGCAAAGGGAACAATTTCAGTATCGCCGGATCGCTTATGACCCGCGCCGGTTTCAAAATTCCCTGACCATTTTTCCTGCGTGTGGTCATAAACGTGCAGGATGATTTCTACCGGCCCTCTTTCTGGACAATTTAGCCGCAAAACCGTTGACGAAAAATTTAAAGATAACGCGTGAAAAGAGATAAAAAAGAGCAACAATCCAGAAAATCTTACCAACATCAATCCATCAAAACCTTATTCAACCAGGCTTAAGATTTTACTTAAGTAAAGATTTTTCCTGTTGCCATGGATCAATAAGAGTTAACTTTCAACAACCTGTCGTTTCATCACGCCCATAGGTTCGGACCGTAAGACGATATATCCCTGCAAGGGGGATAATTACTGTATGGTGGTTATTCCATACACCTGGCTGGAGGGGATATCCCCAACATCAAATTTGAGTGTCCGGTTTGTGCAGGTAAACAGTTTTACTTTACCACCTTTAGTGCAGCACACAACCAACCTCACGGTGCGCTTTGTTCAGCTTGCGGAACACGACTCACCACACATTCATGCCTCCCAAAGCTTAAAAGGCGGCGGTGGCCAAAGCCAGTAAGCTAAAAAAAGGCCTCCTGGAGGCCTTTTTAGATCGGAATATTACTTCTGAATTAAATACCGTATCGTTGGCCCATCCTGCTGGATATCCAGCACCGTGTAGCCGTGGTTTTTGGCATCAAGCGGAATAGAGTTGATGGACTGCGGGCAGTCGCTCACGACCTCCAGGATTTCTCCTTTGTTTAACTGTGGCAGGGCTTCAAGCGTGGCGACGGCGGGATAAGGGCAGGGTTCACCTACCATATCGAGGCGATAGTCCGGAACGATCTCTTTCATGCTGCATTCTCCCGAGTTTTCGTTGTAGCTGAGGCGCGGCGGAAGAAGCGCTTCTCCTGCGCGATAACCAGCAAGAAGGCGATTAACAGCAGGCCGTACGTTACCAGCAGTCCGCCGAGCGGGCCAAAGGCGTTCAGCAGGTTGACCTTATCCCAGTTCGTTGCAAGCACCGGAGAAACGTCATCCCAGCAGTACGCCAGAATGGTTGAGCCAATCACGTTACCCAGACCTACCCACCAGTAGTGTACCTGGCCTTCCACGGCGCGGTACATCCAGCCGGTCTCACATCCGCCTGCCAGCACGATGCCAAAACCAAACAGCAGGCCGCCAATGACGGCATTCGGGCCCGCCCACATGATTTTCGGCTCGACGCCGAGCTGCACGTAGCTAAAGATGCCGATAGCGCTGACTGCCATACCGGCTACGATCGCCTTCGCCATCATCGTGCGCCCGGTGATCCACATATCGCGAAACGCGGACGTAAAGCAGATCTGCGCGCGTTCAATCAGCAGACCAAACCCAACGCCGAACAGCATCGCCAGGCCGAGCTTAGGCTGATTCATCGCAGTGCAAAACGCCCAGGCAATCATGGCGAAAAAGACCAGCATACCGAGACGGAAGCGGCGCCGCGCCTGGTCAGGCTTCTGCGTTAACGGCGAGGCCGCGCTGACTTTGGTCATTTTCACCGGAATGCGGAACAGCGGCAGCAGGGTGAATTTTGCACCAAAGTAAGAGCCGATGGCGGTGGCAACGGCAAAGAACCAGGCATGCAGCGAAAACTGCGGGATACCGGTGAAGAACGCGGCAAGGTTACAGCCCATTGCCAGGCGCGCGCCAAAGCCGGCAATAATGCCGCCGACCACCGCCTGCATGATGCGAATGCGGCTTTTTGGCATCCGCAGCTTAACGTTGTTCGCCCACAGCGCGGCGGCAAAACAGCCGCCGAACATACCGACGATCATCATTCCGTCGATACGGGTCAGCGGTGTGCCTTCCAGATGAATGAGTTTAAAGTAGCCCCACTCTTCGGCGTGTACGCCTGCCAGCTGAAGGAGCTGTCCGCCCCAGCGGGTAAATTCGCCCGTGACGGCCCAGAAGGTGCCGGTAATACCGAAATAATAAGTAGAGAGAATGCCTGCCGCGATGACGGCCGGAACAGGTGACCAGAACTTAACCAGGTAAGTCTGTTTGAAGTAATGCCATGACATGAATAACCTCTGAACTCAGAAGGATAACGCTAAAAAGAGCCCAGATCATACGCTTACGTAAACGTTTGAAAAGCTATTCACGCCGAAAATATCGACGCGATCAATTTTGACCCGACACGCTGAAGGCCATTTCGGAAAGAAGACCGCCCGGCAGCGAGGCCAGACGGTCAGGACGGTCAGGCGCTGCGCGTTGCCGCTTTCATGGCGGTGACGAACGCTTTCAGCTCAGCCAGCATCTGCGCGGGCTTATCTACGTTTTTCTCGATGATTTTCACGATAGCCGAACCGGAAATCGCGCCAGCCGCCTTCGCCTCAATCGCTGCGGTAACCTGGTCCGGGGAGGAGATCCCGAAGCCCTGAAGCGGCGGCGCAGCGTGGTATTCCGCCAGCTTTTCCACCAGATGGTGCAGCGGCAGCGCGGCTTTGTTCTCCGCGCCGGTAACGCCCGCACGGGAGAGCAGGTAGGTATAGCCGCGTCCGTACGAGGCAATCTGGCGCAGCAGTGCGTCATCGGCGTTCGGCGGGCAGATGAAGATTGGCGCGACGTTGTGGCGCATCGCCGCCTGGCGGAACGGCGCAGATTCCTCCACCGGCACGTCTGCGACCAGCACGGAATCAACGCCAACGCGGGCGCACTCGGCGTAAAACTCGTCAATACCGCGGCTGAAGACCAGGTTAGCGTACATCAGCAGGCCGATCGGAATGGTCGGATGCTTCTGTCGAACTGCCGCCAGCATCTCGAAGCACTGGGTCGGCGTGACGCCCGCAGCAAAGGCGCGCAGGGTGGCGTTCTGGATGGTCGGGCCATCCGCCAGCGGATCCGAGAACGGGATGCCCAGTTCAAGAGCGTCGGCACCGGCTTCAATCAGGGTGTCGATGATTTTCAGCGACTGCTCCGGACCGGGGTCGCCCAGCGTAACGAAGGGAACGAACGCGCCTTCCTGGCGGGCTTTCAGCTGTGCAAATGCGTTGTCGTAGCGTTCCATCAAATTTCCCCTCGTGCTTTCAGAATATCGTGAACGGTAAAGATATCTTTATCCCCGCGACCGGAAAGGTTAACCACCAATAGCTGCTCTTTCTCCGGGTCCGCTTTCATCATTTTCAGCGCGTGTGCAAGCGCGTGTGAGGACTCCAGCGCCGGGATAATCCCTTCATTTCGGCACAGCGTTTTAAAGGCTTCCAGCGCTTCATCATCGGTGATAGAGACGTAATCCGCGCGGCCGGTGCTGTTGAGGAACGCGTGCTGCGGCCCAACGGACGGGAAATCAAGCCCGGCAGAAATTGAGTAAGACTCTTCAATCTGCCCTTCGTCGGTCTGCATCATCGGGGCCTTCATGCCGAAGTAGATCCCCACGCGACCGTGCTTCAGCGGCGCGCCGTGCTCGCCGGTTTCGATCCCGTGACCGGCTGGCTCTGCGCCAATCAGCCCAACGCTGGTCTCGTCGATAAAATCGGCAAACATGCCGATGGCGTTAGATCCACCGCCAACGCAGGCGATCACCGCATCCGGCAGGCGTCCCTCCTTCTCGAGGATCTGCGCTTTGGTCTCTTCGCCGATCATGCGCTGAAACTCTCGAACGATGGTTGGGAACGGATGCGGACCCGCCGCCGTGCCGAGCATGTAGTGCGCGGTTTCGTAGCTGCCGGACCAGTCGCGCAGCGCTTCGTTGCAGGCATCTTTCAGCGTGGCGGAACCGCTGTGCACCGGGATCACTTCCGCGCCCATCAGACGCATGCGGAACACGTTTGGAGACTGACGCTCAACGTCCTTTGCCCCCATATAGATGCGGCATTTCAGGCCGAGCAGGGCGCTGGCGAGCGCCGAGGCTACGCCGTGCTGGCCCGCACCGGTTTCGGCGATGATTTCGGTTTTGCCCATGCGCTTCGCGAGCAGCGCCTGGCCCAGCACCTGGTTAGTTTTGTGCGCCCCGCCGTGCAGCAGATCTTCGCGCTTGAGGTACAGCGTCGTCCGCGTACCTTCGGTCAGGTTACGGCATTTGGTCAGCGCCGTCGGGCGACCGGCGTAGTTTTTCAGCAGGTCGGTAAATTCAGCCTGAAACGCCGGATCTTTCTGCGCGCTTACGAAGGCTTCTTCCAGCTGGCGCAGGGCGGGCATCAGGATCTGCGGGACGTACATCCCACCGAATTCACCGAAATACGGGTTAAGTAATGTCGTCATCTTCTCTTCCTTAATATGCGCGCAGAGTTTTAAATACCGAGGCCAGCTTGCTGGCATCTTTTATACCCGGCTGGCTCTCTACGCCTGAATTGAAATCGAGGCCTGCGCAGCCGGTTTTAGCCGCTTCCACGCAGTTATCGGGGCTTAATCCACCTGCCAGCAGAACGTTGTCCAGCGCTTCGCCACGCAGCAGTGACCAGTCGAAACGCTGTCCGGTACCGCCCTGGCCGTTATCAAGCACGTATTTATCCACCTGGTTCAGGTTACGTGCGGGCAGCGTGGCTTCGACGCGTTGTGCTTTCCAGATTTGAATCTGAGGCGCGAGAACGGCTCGAAGCGCATCGATATACGCCTGGTCTTCATCGCCGTGAAGCTGAACCGCGCTCAGTTTTAGCGCTTCCGCTTTCGCCGCAACGTCGTTGATGTCCGCATTGCGGAACACGCCCACATAGCTGAGCGGGGCCGCCGCGATGACCTTACGCGCTTGTTCGTCACTGACAGCCCGCGGGGAGGAATCAACAAAGATCAGACCGCCGTAGATGGCGCCCGCTTCATACGCGGCCAGGGCATCCTGTTCACGGGTTAAGCCGCACACTTTGTTTTCGCCCAACAGCACGCGGCGCACGGCCGCATTCAGATCGTCGTGTTCCATCATTGCGGAGCCGATCAGGAAGCCGTTAGCAAAATGGCTGAGCTCGCGCACCTGAGCGTAGCTGTTTATGCCGGACTCGCTGATCACCGTTACTCCCGCGCCGAGGCGCGGTGCAAGCTCACGCGTGCGGTTAAGGTCAATCGAGAGATCGCGCAGGTCGCGGTTGTTAATGCCCACCACTTTGGCCTCCAGCGCGATGGCGCGCTCCAGCTCCTCCTCGTTGCTTACTTCGGTCAGCACGCCCATATTCAGGCTGTGCGCGACGGCGGCGAGCTGGCGATACTGTTCGTCATCAAGCACGGACAGCATCAGCAGGCAGGCATCGGCCTGGTAGAAGCGCGCCAGCCAGATCTGGTACGAGTCGATAATAAAGTCTTTGCACAGAATCGGCTGCGGCGCGATGCCGCTGACGACGGGCAGAAAATCAAAGCTGCCCTGAAAATATTTCTCATCCGTCAGCACGGAGATGGCGGACGCATGATGCTTGTAGATACCGGCAATACGCGCCGGGTCGAAATCGTCACGGATTACGCCCTTAGACGGAGACGCTTTTTTACACTCCAGAATGAACGCGGTGCGTGCGCCCTGGAGGGCATCATAGAAACGACGGCTGCTCGGAACGACGTCATTCTGGAAACCGGCCAGCGGCTGCTGCTGCTTGCGTGCTTCCACCCAGATGGCCTTATCGGCGACGATTTTCGCTAAAACGGTCTGCATTATTTACCCTCTTGCCGCAAGTGCGGTAACGCGATCGTAAGCTGCACCGGAGCGCAGTACGTCCAGAACTTTTTGGGCGTTGGCTTTCAGATCTTCCTCACCATGTAAACGCATCAGCATGGCAACGTTGGCAGCCACGGCGGCCTCGTGGGCGGCCTCACCTTTACCTTGTAATAAGCGTGTGAGAATGTCACGGTTTTCTTCAGGAGTACCGCCAGCCAGCGCCTCCTGACGGTATGGCGTTAAGCCAAAATCAGAAGCCTCAAGCTGATAGTTCAGCACTTCGCCGTTGTTCAGTTCGGCTACCAGCGTTGGCGCGTGCAGCGAAACTTCATCCATTCCGCCGCTGTGAACCACGGCGGCACGTTTGTAACCCAGCACGCGCAGGGTCTCGGCAATGGGCAGCACCAGTTCCGGGCTGTAAACGCCAATCAGCGCCAGCGGCGGGTGCGCCGGGTTAATGAGTGGGCCGAGCACGTTGAACAGCGTGCGGGTCTTAAGCTGCTGGCGAACCGGCATCGCGTGGCGGAAACCGGTGTGATACTTCGGCGCAAACAGGAAACAGACGCCCAGGTCATCCAGCGCTTCGCGTGAACGTTCGGCGTTCATGTCCAGGTTGATGCCGAACGCGGCCAGCAGATCGGACGATCCGGAACGGCTGGACACGCTGCGGTTACCGTGTTTCGCCACCTTCAGACCACAGGCCGCGGCTACAAAGGCGCTGGCGGTCGAAATATTAATGCTGTTGCTGCCGTCGCCACCGGTACCGACGATGTCGGCAAACTGATAGTCCGGGCGCGGGAACGGGGCCGCATTTTCCAGCAGGGCCGTTGCAGCACCGGCAATCTCCTGCGGGCTTTCGCCGCGCACCTTCATGCTCACCAGCGCGGCGGCCAGCTGTTCAGGCTTCAGCTCGCCGCGCACCACGGCAGAGAAAAGCTGGTGGCTTTCCTGCTGGCTCAGGGTCTGGGCCTGATACAGTTTTTCCAGAATCGGCTGCAGGGTGTTGGTCTGTTCCAGCTTCTGCAACGCCCAGTCGAGCGTTTGCTCCAGCAGGCGCGCACCGCCGGAGGTCAAAATTGATTCCGGGTGGAACTGCATTCCGCAGACGCGGTCCGCGTCGTGACGTACCGCCATTACCATTCCTTCAAACGAGGCGTTGATGGTCAGCCCGGCTGGAATGTTGCTGCCGACAAGCGAGTGGTAACGCGCCACCGGAAGCGGGTTCGGCAGCCCGGCAAACATCGCCTGGCCGTCATGTTCTATGCTGGAAGCTTTACCGTGCAGGATCTCGCCAGCCTGACCTACGTAGCCGCCGTAGGCTTCCACAATCGCCTGGTGGCCGAGACAGATACCGATAATCGGCAGCTTGCCGCGCATGCGGGTTAACAGCTCTGGCATACAGCCCGCTTCGCTCGGCGCGCCTGGCCCGGGAGAGAGCATCAGCACCGGGTTTTGCATGGTCGCCAGCCGGTCAATCAGCGTCTGGGCCGGAACGTGGTTGCGATAGATAACGACGTTGTGACCATTCGCACGCAGCTGATCTGCCAGGTTATAGGTAAAAGAGTCGATATTATCGAGCAGCAGAATGTCAGCCATCAGAAAATCTCCTGTGCATGGTGTGCGGTAGCGATGGCGCGCAGTACCGCGCGAGCCTTACTGCGGGTTTCGTCAGCCTCAGACTGCGGGACAGAATCAAGCACAATCCCGGCACCGGCCTGAACGGTGGCAACGCCGTCCTCAACGTAGGCGGAGCGGATCACGATGCAGGTATCCAGGTCGCCGTGTGCGGTGAAGTAGCCTACGGCGCCGCCGTAGCTGCCGCGACGGCGGCCCTCTGCTTCGGCGATAAGCTGCATCGCGCGAACTTTCGGCGCACCGCTCAGGGTGCCCATGTTCATGCAGGCGCGGTAGGCGTGCAGCACGTCGAGGTCGCTGCGCAGTTCGCCCACCACGCGGGATACCAGGTGCATCACGAAGGAGTAGCGGTCGACTTTGGTCAGGTCCGCCACGTAGCGGGTGCCCGGAGTGCAGATACGCGCCAGGTCGTTACGCGCCAGGTCGACCAGCATCAGGTGCTCGGACAGCTCTTTATGGTCGGTACGCATTTCCAGCTCAATGCGGCTGTCGAGATCGCGATCCAGCGAGCCATCGGCGCGACGGCCGCGTGGACGGGTTCCCGCGATCGGGTAGATCTCAATCTGGCGGCTGGTGGCGTCGTACTTCAGCGAGCTTTCCGGTGAGGCGCCAAACAGGGTGAAATCGTTGTCCTGCATAAAGAACATGTACGGGCTTGGGTTGCTCTTTTTCAGCACGTCGTAGGCGGCCAGCGGCGACGGGCAGGGCAGAGAGAAGCGGCGGGAAGGCACCACCTGGAAAATCTCCCCGGCGCGAATCGCCTTCTGCATCTGGCGAACCACGGCGCCGTACTGGTCGTCAGTCTGGTTTACCTCGCAGGTCATCTGTTCAATACGCTGTACCGGCAGCGCGGGCGGGGCCTCCGTCATCTGCTGTTGCAGTTGGGCGATGCGCTGTTGAAGGCGGCTTTTCTCAGACGCTGACGGCGTGAACAGGCTGGCCTGGATGCGGGTATATTTTTTCTGATGGTCGATTACCAGCAGGGTTTCAGCCAAATAGAAGCAGTAGTCCGGGCAGCGGTTGCCCTGCTCGGTTTCCGGCAACGCTTCAAAGCCGGCAACCAGGTCGTAAGCAAACAGCCCGCCGAAGAACATGGCTTCGCGCTCATCTTCCGGCACGGTGACCAGATTTTGCAGCAGGCGGAAGGCATCGAAAACGGACAGCGAGCAGAGGCGGGCATCTTCATCCAGCAGCTGGCTGACCGGTGGGAAATGGAGAATACGCATTTCCGGGTGATGCTCATTTTCAATGCCCGACGGCAGAGCCGCATCCAGCAGCGGCAGCAGCGACGCGCCGTTATCGGAAAGGGCCTTAACGGTGACAGTGTCACCAAACGCGGTAATGCGCAACGCGCTGTCCACCAGCAGCAGGCTTTTCAGATCGTCCTTGCTGTCGATATCGGCAGACTCCAGCAGCAGCGTCGCTGGGCGCGCACCGCAGACCTGGTGAAACAGGGCGGTCGGGTTGTGGCGATAGGCCGCCTCGCAGGTCAGCAATTCGAGGTGTGGTTTGGCTGTTTGCATGGTGTTGTTCTCATTTTCTGTTCAAAAAAAAGCCCGCTGGGTAGCGGGCTGGGTATCTGTTTGCATTTCGCAGACGCGTGACACTGCCCGATAGTCAGGAAGTGCGCCACCAACCGTGAAGAGTGAATTGTGCGGTCATTTTCAGATACCTTTCTCGTGTGAACTTGCGTACTAGTTAACTAGTTCGATGACGTGTTGTCAACCACTGATTTCAGTATTTTTCCGTTAGTCGGTATCATAGGGGCTTCGGATGTCTCCAACCTGTTATGGGAAGTGCTTTGAGCGATACCACCTACGCCATTATTTATGATTTACACAGCCATACTCAGGCCTCTGACGGCCTGCTGACACCCGAAGATCTGGTTCATCGCGCCGTAGAAATGCGCGTCGGCACGCTGGCGATAACCGATCACGACACGACAGACGCCATTCCTGCGGCGCGCGCCGAGATTGCCCGCAGCGGGCTGGCGCTCAATCTGGTGTCCGGCGTAGAGATTTCGACCGTCTGGGAAAACCACGAGATTCACATCGTTGGCCTTAACATCGATCCAGACCATCCGGCTATGCGGACGCTTTTGCAGGAACAAAAAGCGCGCCGCAATCATCGCGCGGAATTGATTGGCGAGCGGCTGGAGAAGGCGCATATTCCCGGTGCGCTGGAGGGTGCGCAAAAGCTGGCGAACGGCGGAGCGGTAACGCGCGGCCACTTTGCCCGTTTCCTGGTTGAGGCGGGGAAAGCAACAACCATGGCGGATGTCTTTAAAAAATATCTGGCGCGCGGGAAAACCGGATACGTTCCACCACAGTGGTGTACAATAAAACAAGCTATTGATGTGATTCATCATTCTGGCGGTAAGGCGGTGCTGGCCCATCCGGGGCGGTATAATCTTTCTGCTAAATGGCTGAAAAGGCTGCTGGCGCACTTTGCCGAATGCGGTGGTGAGGCGATGGAAGTTGCCCAGTGTCAGCAGGCACCCAATGAGCGCTCACAGCTCGCGACCTACGCCCGCCAGTTTGGCTTGCTTGGATCACAGGGTTCAGATTTTCATCAGCCCTGCGCGTGGATCGAACTGGGGCGTAAGCTCTGGTTGCCCGCCGGCGTTGAGCCGGTCTGGCAGCTCTGGGAACAGCCGCAGCAAATTGAAGAGAGGGAAGTATGAGTCAGTTTTTCTATATTCATCCGGATAACCCCAGCCGCGTCTGATTAATCAGGCCGTGGAGATCGTCCGCAAGGGCGGCGTGATTGTCTATCCAACCGATTCTGGCTACGCGCTGGGCTGTAAAATTGAAGATAAAGGGGCGATGGAGCGTATCTGCCGCATTCGTCAGCTGCCGGACGGGCACAACTTTACCCTGATGTGTCGCGATCTCTCCGAGCTGTCGACCTACGCCTACGTCGACAACGTGGCGTTTCGTCTGATCAAAAACAACACGCCAGGTAACTACACCTTTATCCTGAAGGGGACGAAGGAGGTGCCGCGGCGTCTGCTGCAGGAAAAGCGCAAGACCATCGGGATGCGCGTGCCGTCTAACCCGATTGCCCAGGCGCTGCTGGAAACCCTCGGCGAGCCGATGCTCTCCACCTCGCTGATGCTGCCGGGAAGTGAGTTCACCGAATCCGACCCGGAAGAGATTAAAGATCGTCTGGAAAAGGTGGTAGAGCTGATTATTCACGGCGGTTATCTCGGCCAGCAGCCGACCACCGTGGTGGATCTCACCGAAGATGCGCCAGAGGTGATTCGTGAAGGCGCAGGTGACGTTAAGCCTTTCTTGTAAGGGTGTAAGCAGATATACTACGCGGCCATCAAAGCAGGGCGCTGCTCTGTTTTTGACCTGATTCGACGCCTGTGAAGGCGACACCTGAGGAAGCTCAATGAGCGAGAAGTTACAGAAAGTGCTGGCGCGCGCCGGCCACGGTTCACGCCGTGAAATCGAAGCCATTATTGAAGCCGGTCGCGTGAGCGTGGACGGCAAAATTGCCACGCTGGGTGACCGCGTTGAAATCGTACCGGGGCTCAAGATCCGCATCGACGGCCATCTTATCTCCGTTAAAGAATCCGCTGAGCAGATCTGCCGCGTGCTGGCTTACTACAAGCCGGAAGGCGAGCTGTGTACCCGCAACGACCCGGAAGGTCGCCCGACGGTCTTTGACCGTCTGCCTAAGCTGCGCGGCGCTCGCTGGATTGCCGTAGGGCGTCTGGACGTTAACACCTGCGGCCTGCTGCTGTTCACTACCGATGGTGAACTGGCAAACCGTCTGATGCATCCAAGCCGTGAGGTGGAGCGTGAATACGCAGTACGCGTATTCGGCCAGGTTGACGAGAACAAACTGCGCGACCTGTCGCGCGGCGTGCAGCTTGAAGATGGCCCAGCGGCGTTCAAGACCATCAAATTTACCGGTGGTGAAGGCATTAACCAGTGGTACAACGTTACACTGACCGAGGGGCGTAACCGCGAGGTTCGTCGCCTGTGGGAAGCGGTAGGTGTGCAGGTAAGCCGCCTGATCCGCGTTCGCTATGGCGACATTCTGCTGCCTAAAGGCTTGCCTCGCGGCGGCTATACCGAGCTGGATCTGACGCAAACTAACTACCTGCGCGATCTGGTTGGACTGACGCCAGAAACCACGTCTAAGGTGGCGGTTGAAAAAGATCGTCGTCGCATGAAGGCAAATCAGATTCGCCGTGCGGTGAAGCGTCACAGCCAGGTAAGCAGCAATCGCCGCTCTGGCAGCCGTAATAATAACAACGGTTAATCGAAAAGCCCGGTGAACATACCGGGCTTTTTTCTTTAATAATCAATCCCGATTTGCGCTTTGATACCCGCATCGAACGCATGTTTAACCGGACGCAGCTCGCTGACGGTATCTGCAAGCTCCAGAATATCCCGATGGCACCCGCGCCCCGTAACGATCGCCGTCTGATGCGCCGGGCGATTCTTGAGCGCCTCCAGCACGTCCTGTAGCGGCAGGTAGTCATAGGCCACCATATAGGTGATCTCATCCAGCAGCACCATATTCAGCGTCGGGTCGGAAAGCATTCTTTTGGCGTGCTCCCAGACGGCGAGGCAGGCGGCGGTATCCGTTTCCTGGTTCTGGGTGTCCCAGGTAAAGCCGGTCGCCATGACCTGGAACTCGACGCCGTGCGGTTCGAGCAGATTACGTTCACCGTTGGGCCATTCGCCCTTGATAAACTGGATCACGCCTACCTTCTGGCCGTGCCCGACCGCGCGGGCAGCGGTGCCAAATGCGGCGGTGGTTTTTCCTTTGCCGTTACCGGTAAAGACGATGACGATCCCGCGCTCATCCTGTGCGGCCGCCACGCGCGCGTCGACCTGTTCTTTCAGGCGCTGCTGGCGCTGCTGGTGACGTTCTTTACTCATTGCGAAATCCCCGGCTTACGGCCCGGCTGGGCATCAAAGGTCATTCCGGTTTTGCGACGGCTGTCGTCGCCCATCAGCCAAAGATAGAGCGGCATGATATCGGCCGGGGTTTTGAGCTTCTGCGGATCTTCGGTCGGGAACGCGCTGGCGCGCATTTTAGTGCGCGTACCGCCTGGGTTGATACAGTTCACCCGCAGGTGGCGGCTTTGATACTCCTCCGCCAGCACCTGCATCATCCCTTCAGTAGCAAATTTAGAGACAGCGTATGCCCCCCAGTTCGCGCGGCCCTGACGACCCACGCTGGAGGAGGTGAAGACCAGCGAGCCGGAATCTGAGTTAAGTAATAAAGGAAGCAATGCCTGAGTCAGGAAAAACGTTCCGTTGACGTTAACCTGCATCACCTGCTGCCACACCTCGGGATCCTGCTCATCCATCGGACGCACTTCACCGAGTAATCCCGCGTTATGCAGGACGCCGTCCAGGCGCGGGTAGTGGGCGCCGATGCGCCGGGCAAGCGCCTGGCATGACGCTGGCGTACAGGTCAGCAGATCCAGGGTATACCAGGGCGTGGGCGTCCCGCTGGCGTCTTCAATTTCCCGCGCGACGGACTTGAGCTTTTCTTCATTGCGTCCGAGCAGAATAAGGCTGGCACCGTATTCGGAGTAGGTCAGGGCAGCTTCGCGACCAATCCCGTCGCTGGCACCGGTAACCAGAATGATACGGTTCTCTAGAAGGTTTTTTTGTGGCTGATAATGCACGGTGACTCCTCAGGTGCAACGGGCGGGACCTGCACCTTTATTTATGACTTTTCGGCTTTATGCCCGAAACAGCGTCAGAATTCAATCAGTCTACCGGACAGAACGCTTGGAAATTAACAATTTGCAAAGATTTAAACCAGAATCGGGGTATTCCTGAAGCCGCCTCGCAGAGGTAATGTCCCGAGCGAGACGCCCAGGCCGGGCTGTTGTACACTGGCGTGAAAGATTCGTGGTTAAATCAAGGTGGAACGCGTGGAGTTACTTTCTCAATATGGGTTGTTTTTGGCCAAAATCGCGACGGTGGTTATTGCTATTGCGGTGATTGCCGTTCTGATTGCCAACCTGACGCAGCGCAAGCGTCAGCGCGGTGAATTACGCATTACCCGCCTGAGTGAGCAGTATCAAGAGATGCAGGAAGAGATGTCGCTGGCGCTGCTGGACGATCATCAGCAGAAGCTGTGGCTGAAAGCGCGCAAGAAAAAACAGAAGCAGGAAGCCAGGGCCGCGAAGGCGAAAGCAAAGCGTGGTGCCCCGCAGGCTGACGCAAAGCCGCGGGTCTATGTGCTCGATTTTAAAGGCAGCATGGACGCGCACGAAGTCTCTTCACTGCGCGAAGAGGTGACGGCGGTGCTTGCCGTAGCCACTGCGCAGGATCAGGTCGTGGTTCGTCTTGAAAGCCCGGGTGGTGTCGTCCATGGGTATGGGCTGGCGGCTTCACAGCTACAGCGCCTGCGGGATAAGCAGATCCCGCTTACTGTAGCCGTGGATAAAGTCGCGGCGAGCGGTGGCTATATGATGGCCTGCGTCGCGGACAAAATCGTTGCAGCGCCTTTCTCCATTATCGGCTCGATTGGCGTGGTCGCGCAGATCCCTAACTTCAATCGTTTCCTGAAAAATAAAGAGATTGATATTGAGCTGCACACCGCGGGTCAGTACAAACGCACGCTGACGCTGCTTGGTGAAAACACAGAAGAGGGGCGGCAGAAATTCCGTGAGGATCTGAACGAAACCCATCATCTGTTCAAAGACTTCGTGCACCGTATGCGCCCTACGCTTGATATTGAGCAGGTGGCAACGGGTGAACACTGGTACGGCACCCAGGCGCAGGAGAAGGGGCTGGTGGATGACGTTGGCACCAGTGACGATCTGCTGCTCAACCTGATGGAGGGCCGCGAGCTGGTAGGGGTACGTTTTACCCAGCGCAAGCGCCTTCTGGATCGCTTTACCAATAGCGCGGCAGAAAGCGCGGATCGCCTGCTGCTGCGCTGGCTCCAGCGGGGCCAAAAGCCGCTGCTGTAAAGAAAAACGCGAGGCATTTGCCTCGCGTTTTTGTCTTAATCGACCAGGTGATACTTCTCTGAGAGCGCATGCGCCAGGTACTTAAACATGTTAAATACGGCGGTGCTTTTCGGGGTGGGCAGCCCTTGTTCATCAAGGAAGTATTCACCGCTGAACACCAGCACGCCATTACGTTGTTCTACGCCAGTCGCTTCGATCCCTGCCAGGGTATCCTCATGGTCGCGAATGAGTTTGTTTGCTTCGATAAGCAGAGAAGCTCGGTCAATGGGTTGGGTTGTATTCTGCATATTCCACTCCTTAAACAGTGACAATAGTCTACGCCTGGGGCGCTTCAGGGGCAAATTTTCCCTGTTATCAGAGGGGATAAGGAACCGGCGGCTTGCTGGCGGGATTTGCTTTTGCATGCTAATAAAGTTGCGTAACGAATTTTATCAGGTACAGTGTGCGCTTTCGTCATTCTGGCAACAGAATTGCTTGACATTCGACCGGGAATTCGTCACGAATGAATAGTGATGTGAGAAAAATACCCGATAACTCAATGACCTGGATGTCGCCATTCTGACGTTCGGTAAGACATAGGGGTTGATATCCCCTGACGCCGTCGCAATATCAATGGCTCGCCGTCAGCGGAAGGGAAATCAACGTGCGGCGTATTCCTGGAAGAATTAAATTAGGTAAAGGTGAATATGGGTAAAGCTCTCGTCATCGTTGAGTCCCCGGCAAAAGCCAAAACGATCAATAAATATCTGGGCAATGACTACGTGGTTAAGTCCAGCGTTGGTCACATCCGCGATTTGCCGACCAGTGGCTCAGCCAGCAAAAAGAGCGCAGACTCTACCTCCACCAAAGGGGCTAAAAAGCCTAAAAAGGATGAACGTAGCGCGCTTGTCAACCGCATGGGTGTTAACCCATGGCACAACTGGGATGCACAATATGAAGTGCTGCCAGGCAAAGAGAAAGTCGTTAACGAGCTGAAGCAGCTGGCTGAAAAAGCCGACCACATCTATCTCGCAACCGACCTTGACCGCGAAGGGGAAGCCATCGCATGGCACCTGCGGGAAGTGATCGGCGGAGACGACAAACGCTACAGCCGTGTAGTGTTTAACGAAATTACAAAGAATGCGATTCGTCAGGCGTTTGAAAAGCCGGGTGAACTGAATATCGACCGTGTAAACGCTCAGCAGGCGCGTCGCTTTATGGACCGCGTTGTGGGCTACATGGTCTCGCCGCTGCTGTGGAAAAAGGTCGCTCGCGGTCTTTCAGCAGGGCGCGTACAGTCCGTTGCCGTGCGCCTTGTCGTGGAGCGCGAACGCGAAATCAAAGCGTTCGTTCCGGAAGAGTTCTGGGAAGTGGATGCGAATGTCACCACGCCGGGCGGCGATGCGCTGCCCCTGCAGGTGAGCCACCACAACGACAAGCCGTTCCGTCCTGAAAACCGCGACCAGACAATGGCCGCCGTGGCGCAGCTGGAAAAAGCGCGTTATCAGGTTCTGGATCGTGAAGATAAACCGACCAGCAGCAAGCCTGGCGCGCCGTTTATTACGTCTACCCTTCAGCAGGCTGCAAGCACGCGTCTGGGCTATGGCGTGAAGAAGACCATGATGATGGCCCAGCGTCTGTATGAAGCGGGTTACATCACCTACATGCGTACTGACTCAACCAACCTGAGCCAGGATGCTGTCAACATGGTGCGCGGCTACATTGGCGACAACTTCGGAAAAAAATACCTGCCGGAAAGCCCTAATCAGTACGCCAGCAAGGAGAATTCTCAGGAAGCGCACGAGGCGATTCGTCCTTCTGACGTTTCCGTGCTGGCTGAATCCCTGAAAGATATGGAAGCGGATGCGCAGAAGCTCTATCAGCTGATCTGGCGCCAGTTCGTGGCCTGCCAGATGACGCCTGCGAAATACGACTCCACCACCCTGACCGTCGGTGCCGGTGATTTCCGCCTGAAGGCTCGCGGCCGTATTCTGCGTTTCGACGGCTGGACAAAAGTAATGCCCGCGCTGCGTAAAGGGGATGAAGACCGAACGCTGCCGTCCGTCAATAAAGGTGACGAGCTGTCGCTGGTCGATCTCGTTCCGGCTCAGCACTTCACCAAGCCGCCTGCGCGCTTCAGCGAAGCGTCGCTGGTGAAAGAGCTGGAAAAACGCGGTATTGGCCGTCCGTCCACCTACGCGTCAATCATCTCGACCATTCAGGATCGCGGTTACGTTCGCGTTGAGAACCGTCGTTTCTATGCCGAAAAAATGGGCGAGATCGTCACTGACCGGCTGGAAGCCAACTTCCGTGAACTGATGAACTACGATTTCACCGCGCAGATGGAGGACAGCCTTGACGAGGTTGCCAGCCACAAGGCCGAGTGGAAAAAGGTTCTCGACAGCTTCTTCAGCGATTTTACCAACCAGCTTGAGAAAGCCGAGAAAGATCCTGAAGAGGGCGGCATGCTGCCTAACCAGATGGTTCTGACCAGCATCGACTGCCCGACCTGTGGCCGTAAGATGGGCATTCGCACCGCCACCACGGGCGTGTTCCTCGGCTGTTCCGGGTACGCGCTGTCCCCGAAAGAGCGTTGCAAAACCACTATCAACCTCGTGCCGGAGAACGAAGTTCTCAACGTGCTGGAAGGGGATGATGCGGAAACCAACGCGCTTCGCGCTAAGCGCCGCTGCAAGAAATGCGGCACGGCGATGGACAGCTACCTGATCGATCCGAAACGTAAGCTTCACGTCTGCGGTAACAACCCGACCTGCGACGGTTACGAGATTGAAGAGGGCGAGTTCCGCATTAAAGGCTACGATGGCCCAATCGTCGAGTGTGAGAAATGTGGTTCCGAAATGCACCTGAAAATGGGACGCTTCGGTAAGTACATGGCGTGCACCAACGACGACTGTAAAAACACGCGCAAGATCCTGCGTAACGGTGAAGTTGCACCGCCGAAGGAAGATCCGGTTCCGCTTCCGGAGCTGCCGTGTGAGAAGTCGGACGCTTATTTCGTGCTGCGTGACGGCGCTGCCGGGGTATTCCTCGCGGCCAATACCTTCCCGAAATCACGTGAAACGCGCGCGCCGCTGGTAGAAGAGCTTTATCGCTTCCGCGACCGCCTGCCGGAAAAACTGCGCTACCTGGCCGATGCGCCGCAGCAGGATCCGGAAGGCAATAAAACCGTGGTGCGTTTTAGCCGTAAAACGAAGCAGCAGTACGTGGCGGCGGAGAAAGAGGGTAAAGCGACCGGCTGGTCAGCCTTCTTTGTTGACGGCAAATGGGTTGAAGGCAAGAAATAATCTTCCCTTACCGTAACTTACCTGTGAAAGGGCCGGACTTCCGGCCCTTTTTTATTACCACGTTATTATTTTTTGTTCCGTACTATACAGCCTGGCTATAAATGATATAGTGGTTATAGTTAACCCGTTTTTTATTATCAAATCGTCTTAAGCGATGGACGCATGCGCTAAATCGGATGGTCAGGCATGAAATTACAGCAGCTTCGCTATATCGTTGAGGTCGTCAATCACAACCTCAATGTCTCTTCCACCGCAGAAGGTCTTTATACCTCCCAGCCCGGCATCAGTAAGCAGGTGCGTATGCTGGAGGATGAGTTAGGTATTCAGATTTTTGCCCGCAGCGGTAAACATCTGACGCAGGTCACGCCGGCGGGACAGGAAATCATCCGTATTGCACGGGAAGTGCTTTCCAAAGTGGACGCTATTAAATCCGTCGCGGGGGAGCATACCTGGCCCGATAAAGGCTCCCTGTATATTGCCACCACGCATACGCAGGCGCGATACGCGCTTCCCGGCGTAATTAAAGGCTTTATCGAACGCTATCCCCGCGTTTCGCTGCATATGCATCAGGGCTCGCCGACGCAAATCGCCGAAGCCGTCTCAAAAGGCAATGCGGATTTTGCCATCGCAACGGAAGCCCTTCACCTGTACGACGACCTGGTGATGCTGCCGTGCTATCACTGGAACCGCTCAATTGTCGTAACGCCCGACCATCCGCTGGCGGGGAAGGGGGAAGTGACTATAGAAGAGCTGGCGCAATATCCGCTGGTGACCTATACGTTTGGCTTTACGGGCCGTTCGGAGCTTGATACCGCCTTCAACCGCGCGGGTTTAACACCGCGCATTGTCTTTACCGCGACGGATGCGGACGTAATTAAAACCTACGTTCGACTCGGGCTTGGCGTTGGGGTAATTGCGAGCATGGCGGTGGATCCGGTCTCCGATCCGGACCTGGTGCGCCTGGACGCGCATGATATTTTCAGCCACAGCACCACCAAGATAGGTTTTCGTCGCAGCACCTTCCTGCGCAGCTATATGTATGACTTTATTCAACGCTTCGCGCCGCATCTTACGCGCGACGTGGTGGATACGGCAGTGGCCCTGCGCTCCAACGAAGACATCGAAGAGATGTTTAAAGACATTAAGCTCCCCGCCAAATAATCACATCCGGTATCTTTCTCCTGCGGAAAGATACCGAATTTACCCCGCAAACCTGAATTAGAATTATCATCATCTGCGTCACCGTCATATATCGTCATAATCCATTTAATGACTAAGGTTTTACTGTCGCAAATTTGCGACAAAAGTAGAAAGTAATTTACAGGTGTGCAAATTATTCTTTTCAATTATTTATTTCTGGTCAAAAGATTGAATATTCCTGGACGCAGATGCGTAAATTCACTGGCTTTTCGGCTAAAGTTTCTTTAGGATTTATCTCATCAGATGATTACTTGTGTCAATTGTTTGGTCTCTAAATGATAAGCGATATCGATTGTATGAGGTTAGCAATGCCGTCAGGAAGTGAAGAACCGCAAAGGGATCCCGCGCTTAAGCGTAAAGCCTGGCTGGCGGTCTTTCTTGGCTCTGCCCTGTTTTGGGTGGTGGTTGCGCTTCTTATCTGGAAATACTGGGGTTGAATATGGCCATAACGGTGCGTACAGAAGCGATAAAAGAGATGTGTCAGCTTCGTGACAATGCTCACAAAGCGCGCAAGGCGCCAGCAACCAGCGTGCCGGCCTCGTGGAAACTAACGCCGCAACAGCAGGCCTTTATTGATGTGTTCGCGGAAGACGAACCCAAAAAACAATAATTTAGTATTTTGCGTAACGATGCAAATAGTCTGAATAAAGACTCTGCACTTTTGTACTCTTTAATAAATACACATCAGCAATATAGACCGAGGGCAGACCTCGCCATGTTTAATAAATAAAGTCTGGTGTCCCTATGATGAATAACATGACAACCTTAAAATACTGGTCGTGGCTCGGCGTATTCTCGGCGTCGATCCTCTTCTGGTGTCAGCTCATCTGGCTGGCTCTCCACTAAATCGTAAAACCTCGCCACGGCGGGGTTTTTTGTTTTATCCCGCGCCCTGGAGCATTCCGAAATTTATCAATTCGGGTTGTTATCAAAACGTTACGACATCTTTGTGTTATCTTTAATTACAGCCCTGATGATTGTCAGGACATCCCTGTTTTTATGGAGGAGCTTATGTCGTTTACCCTACGCGAAGCCAGTAAGGACACATTACAGGCGGAAAATAAAACCTGGCACTACTACAGCTTACCGCTGGCAGCCAGAACGCTTGGGGACATTTCGCGGTTACCCAAGTCGTTGAAAGTCTTACTGGAAAACCTTTTACGCTGGCAGGATGGCGACTCGGTTACCGAGGAGGATATCCATGCTCTGGCAGGGTGGCTAAAGAATGCTCACGCAGACAGAGAGATAGCCTATCGCCCGGCCAGGGTGTTAATGCAGGATTTCACCGGCGTGCCGGCGGTCGTTGATCTGGCCGCCATGCGTGAAGCCGTTAAGCGTCTCGGGGGCGACACCGCGAAGGTTAACCCGCTCTCTCCGGTCGATCTTGTCATCGACCACTCGGTGGCCGTGGATCGCTTCGGCGACGACGATGCGTTCGGCGAAAACGTCCGTCTGGAGATGGAGCGTAACCATGAACGCTACGTATTCCTGAAATGGGGTCAGCAGGCGTTCAGCCGCTTCAGCGTGGTGCCGCCGGGAACCGGCATTTGCCACCAGGTTAACCTCGAATATCTCGGCAAAGCCGTCTGGAGTGAGCTGCAGGATAAAGCGTGGGTGGCCTACCCGGATACGCTGGTCGGCACCGATTCACACACCACCATGATCAACGGCCTCGGCGTTCTGGGCTGGGGCGTCGGCGGGATTGAAGCGGAGGCGGCCATGCTTGGCCAGCCGGTATCTATGCTCATTCCGGATGTGGTGGGCTTTAAGCTGACCGGTAAATTATCCGAAGGCATTACCGCCACGGACCTGGTGCTTACGGTCACGCAAATGCTGCGCAGGCACGGCGTGGTGGGCAAATTCGTTGAATTTTACGGCGATGGTCTGGACTCGTTACCGCTGGCGGACCGTGCCACTATCGCTAACATGGCGCCCGAATACGGCGCGACCTGTGGCTTCTTCCCGATTGATAGCGTTACGCTGGAGTATATGCGACTCAGCGGCCGCAGCGAGGAGCAGGTTGCCCTGGTCGAGGCCTATACCAAAGCGCAGGGCATGTGGCGTAACCCGGGTGACGAACCGGTATTTACCAGCACGCTTGAACTGGATATGGGCACCGTTGAGGCAAGCCTCGCAGGACCAAAACGTCCTCAGGACCGCGTCGCCTTAAGCAACGTTCCGGCTGCCTTTGCCGCCAGCAACGAGCTGGAGGTGAATACGGCGCAAAAAGATCGCCGTCCGGTCGACTATGTTCTGAACGGTCATCAGTATCAGCTTCCTGACGGCGCGGTGGTGATCGCCGCCATCACGTCCTGCACCAATACCTCCAACCCGAGCGTGCTCATGGCAGCCGGGCTGCTGGCTAAAAAAGCGGTAGAGCTGGGGCTCAAGCCGCAGCCGTGGGTCAAGGCCTCTCTGGCGCCGGGTTCGAAAGTGGTTTCTGATTATCTGGCCCAGGCACGACTCACGCCTTACCTGGACGAGCTGGGCTTTAACCTTGTGGGCTACGGCTGCACGACCTGCATCGGTAACTCCGGCCCGCTGCCTGAACCCATTGAAGTGGCGATCAGGCAGGGCGATCTGACCGTTGGCGCGGTGCTTTCCGGTAACCGTAACTTCGAAGGCCGTATTCATCCGCTGGTGAAGACCAACTGGCTGGCCTCGCCGCCGCTGGTGGTGGCGTATGCCCTGGCAGGTAACATGAATATTAACCTGGCGACCGATCCGATTGGGCACGATCGCATGAATGAACCGGTATACCTGAAGGACATCTGGCCTTCGTCGCGTGAAATTGCGCGCGCGGTAGAGAAAGTATCCACCGAGATGTTCCGCAAGGAATATGCCGAAGTCTTTGAAGGTACGCCGGAATGGAAATCGATCGACGTCGTTGGCTCTGACACCTATGGCTGGCAGGACGATTCCACCTATATCCGCCTGTCGCCGTTCTTCGACGAGATGCTGGCAGAGCCCGCGCCGCTGAAGGACATTCACGGTGCGCGCATTCTGGCGATGCTGGGGGATTCCGTCACGACCGACCATATCTCACCGGCCGGGAGCATCAAGGCGGACAGCCCTGCGGGGCGTTATCTGCAAAGCCGTGGGGTGGAACGCCGCGATTTTAACTCCTACGGCTCGCGTCGCGGAAATCACGAAGTCATGATGCGCGGCACGTTTGCCAACATCCGCATTCGAAACGAAATGGTGCCGGGCGTGGAAGGGGGCATGACGCGCCATCTGCCGGATACGGAGGTCATCTCGATTTATGATGCTGCCGTGAAATATCAGCAGGAGGGAACGCCGCTGGCGGTCATTGCCGGGAAAGAGTACGGCTCCGGCTCCAGCCGCGACTGGGCTGCGAAGGGGCCGCGCCTGCTCGGGGTTCGCGTGGTCATTGCCGAATCGTTTGAACGTATTCACCGTTCAAACCTGATCGGGATGGGGATCCTGCCGCTGGAGTTTCCGCAGGGCGTGACGCGTAAAACGCTGGGTCTGACCGGGGAAGAGCAGATCGATATCAGCGGTCTGCAACAGCTGCAACCGGGTAAAACGGTGCCGGTGAAGTTAACGCGCGCAGACGGTCAAACGGAAGTGCTGGACTGTCGTTGTCGTATTGATACGGCAACAGAGCTGACCTATTACCAGAACGACGGCATTTTGCATTATGTGATTCGTAAGATGCTGGACTGATAAAAGACGCCCGGCACGCGTGCCGGGCATTTTGCGATTACTCGCTCAGCAGATGGCCCATCTTGGCGGCTTTGGTATCGAGGTAGTGTGCATTTTTCGGGTTGCGACCTACAATCAGCGGCACGCGCTCAACGATATTGATGCCCGCTTCAGTAAGGATCTCAACCTTCTTTGGGTTATTGGTCAACAGACGCACTTCGTCCACGCCCAGCAGCTTGAACATATCTGCACACAGGGTGAAATCGCGCTCGTCAGCCGCAAAGCCTAACTGATGATTGGCTTCAACCGTATCGTAGCCCTGATCCTGCAACGCATAGGCGCGGATTTTATTCAGCAGGCCAATGTTACGCCCTTCCTGGCGGTGATACAGCAGCACGCCGCGGCCTTCCTCTGCGATATGAGAAAGGGCAGCTTCAAGCTGGAAGCCGCAGTCGCAGCGCAGGCTGAACAGCGCGTCACCGGTAAGACACTCTGAATGAACGCGGGACAGCACCGGCGTCTGCCCTGAAATGTCGCCGAACACCAGGGCGACGTGATCCTGCCCGGTTGCCAGTTCTTCAAAACCCACCATCAGGAAATCGCCCCATGGGGTTGGCAGTTTGGCTTCTGCCACACGTTTAAGCTGCATGTGATTCTCCAGACCAGGCTGACACGTTTCGTGTCCTTGCCCCGTTTTGCTTTCTGTATTCGACTATTTTGCCACAAGCCCGGCAACTTCACCTAATCACCACCACCCTATATGAACGTTAAACGCACGATCCGACATATCCACCAGAAAGATGAAATTCAGTTATGATTGTGGTGCTTAGTGAAAAAGGAGAGGACATGCTTTCAATCGCCAGACGCACGGCCGCCGGCGCCGCCGTATTGCTTGTTATACCCCTGGTTGTGTGGTTTTCCGGCTGGACATGGCAGCCCGGACAAAACGAGACGTGGCTGAAAACCTTATACTGGATAACCGAGACGGTCACCCAGCCGTGGGGGATTATTACGCACGTGCTGCTCTGTGGCTGGTTTCTGTGGTGCCTGCGCTTTCGCCTGCGCGCGGCGCTGGTGCTGTTTGCCATTCTCGCCGGCGCTATTCTTGTCGGGCAGGGGGTGAAGTCGTGGGTAAAAGATCGCGTGCAGGAACCCCGTCCCTTCGTCGTCTGGCTGGAAAAAACACACCATGTTCCCGTGGATGAGTTCTACAATTTAAAGCGTAAAGATCGCGGGGCGCTGGTGAAAGAACAGCTTGCGGAACAGCAGGATATTCCGACCTTTTTACGCAAACACTGGCAAAAAGAGACCGGTTTTGCGTTTCCTTCCGGGCACACGATGTTTGCCGCCAGCTGGGCATTGCTTGGCGTAGGGCTTTTATGGCCGCGCCGACGCACCTTAACCATTGCGTTGTTGCTGGTCTGGGCCACGGGCGTAATGGGTAGCCGGATGCTGCTGGGAATGCACTGGCCGCGTGATTTGGTGGTCGCAACGCTGATCTCGTGGGTACTGGTGACGCTGGCGACGTGGCTTGCTCAACGTTTTTGTGGGCCACTGACGCCGCCGCCGGAAGAGAAGGAAGAAATAGCCGAAAGGGAGTCAGGCGGAACCTGAAGCTTGATTTTCCGCATTTAGACCCTAAATCCATGAAGGGCGCGTTACTTTTTCCGTTTCGCGCCCGCCACTAAAATGGTAGCTTATAAGGCTGATTGCAGTGAGTTGAACACGCTTTATACGCTCGAACCACATAACGGGAAGTCATGTGAAATATTTACTCATTTTCTTACTGGTGTTGGCGATTTTTGTCATTTCAGTCACATTGGGCGCGCAAAACGATCAACAGGTAAGCTTCAACTATCTGCTGGCGCAGGGCGAGTACCGGGTGTCGAGCCTGCTGGCAGTATTATTTGCGGCGGGATTTGTCATAGGTTGGCTCGTATGTGGCCTGTTCTGGCTTAAGGTTCGTGTTTCTCTTGTTCGCGCTGAACGTAAAATTAAACGACTTGAACATCAACTTGCGCCTGCGTCTGACATTCCGGCGAGCTCTGGTGTGCCGGTAGTCAAGGAATAATCGAATATGCTGGAGTTGTTGTTTCTGCTTTTGCCTGTCGCCGCAGCCTATGGCTGGTATATGGGCCGCAGAAGCGCGCAACAAACAAAACAGGATGAAGCAAACCGACTCTCCCGCGACTACGTTGCGGGGGTGAACTTCCTGCTGAGCAACCAGCAGGACAAAGCGGTAGATCTGTTCCTCGACATGCTTAAAGAGGATACCGGCACCGTAGAGGCACACCTCACCCTGGGAAACCTTTTCCGCTCGCGCGGAGAGGTTGACCGCGCCATTCGCATACACCAGACCCTGATGGAAAGCGCCTCGTTGACCTATGAGCAACGATTGCTGGCCGTGCAGCAGCTGGGGCGGGACTACATGGCCGCGGGGCTTTACGATCGCGCCGAAGATATGTTCACCCAGCTGGTGGATGAGACGGACTTCCGTATCGGTGCGCTTCAGCAGCTTCTGCAAATCTACCAGGCCACCAGCGACTGGCAAAAAGCGATTGATACGGCAGAACGTCTTGTGAAGCTCGGCAAAGACAAACAGCGCGTCGAGATTGCCCACTTTTACTGTGAGCTGGCCCTCCAGCAAATGGGCAGCGATGACATGGACAAAGCCATGGCGTTGCTTAAAAAAGGCGCGGCAGCCGATCGCAACAGCGCTCGCATCTCAATCATGATGGGGCGGGTCTTTATGGCAAACGGGGATTACGCCAAAGCCGTGGAAAGCCTGCTTCGCGTTATCGATCAGGATAAAGAGCTGGTCAGCGAAACGCTGGAGATGCTGCAAACCTGTTATCAGCAGCTGGGCAAGCAGGACGAGTGGGTCGCGTTTCTGCGCCGCTGCGTAGAGGAGAATACAGGGGCCACGGCCGAGCTGATGCTCTCCGATGTCGTTGAGCAGCACGAAGGCAGTGAAACCGCTCAGGTCTACATTACGCGCCAGCTGCAGCGCCATCCTACAATGCGCGTGTTCCACAAGTTGATGGACTACCACCTCAATGAGGCTGAGGAAGGGCGCGCCAAAGAGAGCCTGATGGTGCTGCGAGACATGGTGGGCGAGCAGGTGCGGAGCAAACCTCGCTACCGCTGCCAGAAATGCGGTTTCACCGCTTACTCGCTCTACTGGCACTGTCCGTCGTGCCGCGCGTGGTCCACCATTAAGCCAATTCGTGGTCTGGACGGGCAGTAATTTTTTAAAACACCACACCTTAGTTACAACATACTAATGTTTTTGGGTAAACCAGCCAGCACCGTGCGGTCTGCCGTTCAGCAGGAAAGACATTCGATTCTGTTCATTTCCGCCGATGGCAGGTAGAATGCACGCCGTTTATCTGTTCCGCGCCGCTGCGCGCCCATAGACGAAAAGGGCTGGTCATGACGTCTGTTACTTCCTCCACTTCCCGCGTAGTTACCGATTCTCCTGTTGTCGTTGCTCTGGATTACAATAACCGTGACGCCGCGCTGGCCTTTGTTGACGGAATTGATCCTCGCGATTGCCGTCTTAAAGTCGGCAAAGAGATGTTCACGCTGTTCGGGCCGCAACTCGTCCGCGATTTGCACCAGCGCGGTTTTGACGTTTTCCTCGACCTGAAATTCCACGATATTCCCAATACCACCGCGCACGCCGTTGCCGCGGCGGCTGACCTGGGCGTGTGGATGGTAAACGTGCACGCTTCCGGTGGGGCACGCATGATGACGGCCGCGCGCGAAGCGCTGCTGCCGTTTGGCAAAGATGCGCCACTTCTGATTGCCGTCACCGTGCTTACCAGCATGGATGAAAGCGACCTCCGAGATCTGGGAGTGACGTTGTCACCGGCAGAGCATGCGGAGCGTCTTGCGCGTCTGACGCAAAGCTGCGGTCTTGATGGAGTGGTCTGTTCTGCACAGGAAGCGGAGCGTTTTAAATCCGCCTTAGGCCACGAATTTAAGCTGGTTACGCCGGGTATTCGTCCTGCGGGCAGCGAGTCAGGGGATCAGCGTCGCATCATGACGCCGGAGCAGGCCCTGAGCGCGGGTGTAGACTATATGGTGATTGGTCGTCCGGTAACGCAATCTGCTAACCCGGCTGAAACGCTGAAAGCGATTAATGCATCGCTGAAAAAGGGGGCATAATGGGTGACGCCAACAGTCGTCTGGTCTATTCAACTGATACCGGACGCATCGAGGAGCCAAAAGAAAAAGCTGAACGCCCCAGGGGCGACGGTATTGTCCGTATACAGCGCCAGACCAGCGGCAGAAAGGGTAAAGGCGTATGCCTGATTACCGGCGTCGATCTGGACGATGTGGAACTGGCAAAACTCGCCGCAGAGCTTAAAAAGAAATGCGGATGCGGTGGGGCGGTCAAGGATGGCATTATCGAGATTCAGGGCGATAAGCGCGACGTAATTAAATCGCTTCTGGAAGCCAAAGGGATGAAGGTCAAGCTGGCGGGCGGTTAAAATAAATGAGCCACGGACAATGCCGTGGCTCTTTTTTTACGTGCGTAAGTCAGACCTGAAAATACAAAATATATTATTTTACCGGTGAGAGCCGTTATGGTGATTATTTGCCCACCTGGTGACCGATAATACCACCTACGGCAGCACCACCTAATGTACCCAGCGTACTACCATCCGTTAATACTGCACCACCAAGAGCACCAGCACCGGCGCCAATCGCGGTGTTACGGTCACGTTTAGACCAGTTAGAGCAAGCGCTCAGGGACATTGCTACAGTGATTGCCAGAACTGCGGCGGCTAATTTTTTGCTGGTAAAGGTCATAATACTTTCTCCTGAATTATCGATTCACGGAAAGAAGTGCTATTTAAGTATAGACAATATTTATACTTAAATTCCGTTCCCGTGAAAGCTGGTCGCGCAGGCGTTTCATCATCACGCAGGTGATAGTCACTTCCTGTTATATCGCTAATAATAATTTTACGTGTTTAAAGGCGTTTCAACAGGTAAAAACTCTTAAAGGAGGGGTCGGAATAATCTCAGACAAAGGTTGAACTGCGTCCATAATCCGGACGCAGCAGGATAATCAGGCCGTTTTTTTGACAATATCAACCGTCAGGCCGTCGTGCTGTAACTGCTGGCGATATTCATCGCGCAAGCGCTCATCCGTAATCACCCGGCTAAAGCGCGAGACAGGGCCCATCGTATAGGGATGCACGGCACCGAATTTAGAGCTGTCGGTAAGGACAATCGCCTCGCACTCTTTGGCGAGCACGGCGTTAACCACGTCGGAACGCATCATATCCCGGCCGGTAAAACCGGTGTCGGGCTGCCAGCCATCAATACCGATAAATGCCTTACTGAAGTGAACCTGCTGAACATACTGGCGCGTTAAGGGGCCCACCATGCTTTCGCTTTTCTTCTGATAAATGCCGCCCAGCAGAATCACCTCGCAGCGGGTTTCCTTCAGCAGATGGGCGATATAGCTGCTCACGGTGATGATGGTAACGTCTTTCTGCTCAGCAAGCGTGCGCGCCAGAAGGGCGTTGCTGCTGCCATTCTCAATGAAGACGGTTTCACCGTTGTTCACTAAGGACGCGGCAAATTCCGCCAGCTCTCGCTTAAGCGCGTAGTTGTTCATCATGCGGGTTTCGACATCTTCGCTGTCCAGCGGCACGGCATAACCGTGCGCGCGCCGCAGGTAGCTCTGTTTTTCCAGAAGATTAAGATCCTGACGGATGGTGACTTCAGAAACGCCGGTGGCTTTAGCGAGATCGACCACGCTTACGCGTCCCTGGTCGATGACCATCTGCAAAATAATTTGTTGTCGGGAATTCATAGCATCCATTTAAAAGACAAGGGCGGAAACGGCGTGGTTACACTTCCCACGGTGCTTTTGGTTGCGCAGATTTTGGTGCGTCGTCAGCGCCGTTCTGAGCCAGGAGTTCAGACTTGAGGATCTCAAGATTACGGATAGCAGAGTGATAATCGCCCGCGACGAGAATATCCAGCACGGTATCAATACGCTGTGCTACGGCTGCTGCATCAATGTTAGACATAATCTTACCCTGAAGCGAAATGTGAATATTATCAATGATGCAGAAAATTGCTTCAAAAGAGAAGGTAAAAAATGCAATTACCAAAGCACATAAATGAAAGTGATTAATTTTCACTGGTAGCCCGTCGTGCCGGCAACAACCCCTAAATGGAACGGCTGGTTATGCTGCAAAACCGCCATCAGGCGACGGGGTTACGCAGGCCAGCTAGCGGACGTGCCGCGCCTGATAGCGCTTTAGCCATCGCTCGAACGCGGCAGCGGGCATGGGCTTAGCAAAAAGATAACCCTGCCGTTCGTTGACGCCGTTCTTCGTCAGAAAGGCGTCTTCTTTTGCGCTCTCCACGCCTTCGGCAATAACCTGTAAGTTTAACGCCTGCGCCACGGCGACAATCGCCCGCACCAGAGACTGTGAAATGGATTGCTTGTGAATATCCCGGACGAACGACTGATCGAGCTTAATCGCATCGATAGGGAATCGCGCCAACTGCGACAGGGAAGAGTATCCCGTCCCGAAGTCATCCAGATGGATTTGCGCCCCCAGGCGGCTAAACTGCTGGATGAGCGAGAGCGCCAGCTCTTCATTTTCGATAAGGCAGCTTTCGGTTAGCTCCACGTCAATCGGGCAGTATTCAAAATTCAGATCCTTCAGCGCCTGTTTTAGGTCGCTGAATATGGTCTGGTCCGCCAGCTGACGGGCAGAGACATTGACCGCGACGCGCAGGTTAATACCCTTGTCGCGCCACTTTGCCACCTGCCGCACCACGTCGAGCATCACCCAGCGGCCAAGGGGCACAATCAGTCCTGACTCTTCAGCGTAGGAGATGAACTCCATCGGCGGGATCAGGCCACGCTCTGGCGACTGCCAGCGCACCAGCGCCTCGAGGCTCCTGACTTCGCCGCGCCATGTCATCTTGGGCTGGTAGTGGATCAGCAGCTGATCGTTATCCAGCGCCTTACGCAGGTTGGTATCCAGCCAGTGATATTCAAATACGCGCTGGTTCATCTCTGGCGAAAATACGCAGAATTTACCCCGGCCATTTTCTTTGGCGGTATACATGGCGGTGTCGGCATTGCGAATGACGCTTTCGCGATCGTTACCGTGCTGGGGCGCAAGCGCGATACCAAGCGAGCAGCCCGTATACACCTCAATCAAGCCAATGCGGAAAGGCTGGCGCAGGCGGGTCAGGATCCGCGACGCCATGGCTTCCAGCGCGCCCTGTGACGTATCGGTGGCCATCACGATAAATTCATCCCCGCCGAGGCGCGCCAGCGTTTGCCCTTCATCCAGGCAGCTCAGGATCGCCAGCGCAACGGCCTGAAGCAGCTGGTCGCCAAACATGTGGCCGTAAGCGTCGTTTACCTTTTTGAAGTTATCCAGATCGAGATAGACCACACCCACCTGTCCGTCACCACGGGCGCTGATGGCATCGGAGATCAGCTCATGAATGGCGTTACGGTTTGGCAATCCGGTTATGGTATCCGTATTGGCGAGAACGCGCAGCCGCTCCTGGGCACGACGCTCTTCCGTGATGTCGGTGCCCGAACAGATAAGGAAGATTTCATTTTTCCCGCTGCCGCTGTGAACAAACTTATTTCTGAACAGAAACAAGCGCTGGCCCTTGCGGGTCTTGATCCAGCGTTCGACTTCGTACGAACTGCCGTTACGAAAAAAACCGGCAATATTGCGTTTCGATGCGGCGGCCTCGCTGCGGCTCATAAACAGCTTAAACACGTTTTGCCCGATAACTTCCTGCTCCTTCAGGCCCGTATACTCTTCGCTTAAGCGATTGAAGCGCTGGATATTCCCGTTCTGGTCGAGGATGACAATGACGGAGTTAGCCTCGGACACCACCTGTTCGGCGAAGGAGAGTCCCTGCGCCAGATCGCGCGCCACGGAAGGCGTGTCGTTCCATGCTGATGCCGTTCCCGCCCACTCGCTTTTGTTAATTTTACGGCCCACCAGATGAACGGGGACTTCAACACCGTACAGCGGCAGGGTCATGGCAATGCTGGAGGTGATCACGGTTAGCTGGCGAATCAGATCGGCCTGTTCATCATCCAGCGCAACAACCTGGATAATGTCGGTGTTTTCACTTGCGGCAAGATGCAGAGCATTGCTGTCTGCTGTTAATCGCCACCAGGGGCTATGGGTACCCATGTAACGAAACAGCAGGTTCTGCTCCAGATCGTCCATCCCGTTTTCTCCCGCGGCAGCTGAGTAGCGCACAAATTATTCATTTGCAGTCGACTATGACGGCTCTTTTTACTGTAGATAACTCTGGCGAAATGTGGCGACGGGATACGGAAAATTGTGAAATAAAACGATGGTTTTGCGGGAAATAAAGTGGGAGAAAAATATCGGCCATTTACCAATAAAATGGCCGATATGTTAAGCGATTATCAGGCAACCGGGCGCGCGATAATGCTGCGGGTTTCCATGCGGACTTCAGCGATGTTTACATCAATCACGTCTGTGACCTTATAAACCGTTTCGCCTTTAATTTGCACGGTACCGTTTTCCTGGCTGCAAACCAGCTCGTCCCGAACGGCATGCAGGAACGGGGCAGGAATAAAGGCAACGGCGCCGTTATCCACCAGACGCACGCGCATACCGCCGCGGCTAACGTCGATGATTTCAGCCGGGAAGCGAGCGTCTGTTCCTGCTTTATCATTCAGGAAACGCGCGTACAGCCAGTCGCCGACGTCGCGCTCCGCCATGCGGTTCAGACGGCGGCGCTCTGCCATCTGAAGCGTGGTGTCGTCCTGTGGACGGGCAATAGCTTCACCTTTAATGATTGCTTTAAGCAGACGGTGGTTAACCATGTCGCCGTACTTACGGATAGGTGAAGTCCAGGTCGCGTACGCCTCAAGGCCGAGACCGAAGTGCGGGCCTGGCTCCGTGCTGATTTCCGCAAAGGACTGGAAGCGGCGAATGCGGCTGTCGAGGAAACCTGACGGCTGTGCGTCCAGCTCGCGGCGCAGCTTGCAGAAGCCTGGCAGGGTCAGCACCTCTTCCGGGTCGACGTGTACGTCGTGGGTTTTGAGCAGGGCGGCCAGCGCTTCGGTGTTCGCCGGGTCAAACCCGGTGTGCACGTTGTAAATGCCAAAGCCTAACCTGTCGCGCAGCACGCGTGCGGCGCAAATGTTGGCGGAGATCATCGCTTCTTCAACGATACGGTTGGCAATACGGCGTGGCTCGGCGACGATGTTCAGCACTTCGCCTTTTTCACCCAGCACAAAGCGGTAGTCAGGGCGATCCTTAAATACCAGCGCGTGGGTCTGGCGCCACTCACTGCGGCTCTGGCAGACGCGATGCAGCAGACGAATTTGCGCAGCAATATTTTCGGATTCAGGCTTCCAGCTGCCGGTATTTTCCAGCCAGTCGGACACGCTGTCATAAGCCAGTTTGGCTTTGGATTCGATGGTGGCGGCGAAGAATTCGATATCATCTTCAATTGTTCCATCCGCCGCGATTGTCATGCGGCAGGCCAGCACCGGACGCACTTCATGCGGGCGCAGCGAGCAGAGATCGTCAGAGAGTTCGCGCGGCAGCATTGGAATGTTGAAGCCCGGCAGGTAGTTAGTGAACGAACGCACTTTGGCCATCTCGTCCAGCTTGCTGCCTTCAACGATCCACGCGGTAGGGTCGGCAATGGCGACGGTGAGATGCAGTTTGCCATCCGCTGCCTCTTCGGCGTACAGCGCGTCGTCCATATCCTCGGTGCTGGCGCTGTCGATGGTGACAAAGTCCAGGGCCGTCAAATCGCGACGCTCAAGACCTTCGTCCTGCATTTCGGTCGCTACGCCATCCGGCGCTTCTTTTTCGAGGTTGTGGCGCGCCAGCGTCACCCACCATGGAACGAAATGGTCGTCGCCAAAGGTGATGAACTGGGTCAGCTCGGCGTAGAAACCGCGATCGCCTTTTAAAGGATGACGGCGCATTTCGGCAACCGCCCAGTCACCCTCGACAAAGTCATGCTCAACGCCACGCGCGGCGCGGCAAGGGATGGCATCTTTCAGGAGAGGATGATCCGGTACGATAGAAAGACGATCGTCTTTTTTATGCACTTTCCCGACAAAACGCGTCAGGAAAGGTTCGATCAGTGCTTCCGGCTCGGCAGACTCACGCTCCTTTTCGGTATGAATAACGGCCGAAATGCGGTCGCCATGCATCACTTTCTTCATCTGAGGAGGCGGAATGAAGTAGCTCTTCTGTCCGTCAACTTCAAGAAAGCCAAAGCCCTTTTCCGTGGCTTTTACGACCCCTTCTGCACGCGGCGTCTGGGAATGCAGTTGCTGTTTAAGCTGCGCTAGCAGCGGGTTGTCCTGAAACATAATGTTCTATTTTCGTAGCCATTGAGCGGCTGACAGTTTTACGCGATTCTCACTGCTACAGCAAGCGCTCTTTAGGTAAAGCGTGTGGTTATTCCTCTTTGCCAAGCGCCACGCGCAGACGGTCCAGCCAGCCATTAAATGCGCCGCGGGTTAACAGATTAATTGCCTTGCCCGGCGGGATTCCGGCCTCCGTGAGAGGCGTTAGCTGGGCGGCGCTAAAACGATCGGGAGACGTAAGCAGCAGCGCATGGGCGGCCGAGAGCGATGCAGACGGCTGGGCTTCGCTTTGTGGATGGTTAACCAGTATCTCACCCGTCAGATTTAGCAGCATCGGCTCGTGGCACAGAACCGGCGTGAGCGCTGCAAGCGCCGGTTCGGCCTGCCAGCGCGAGAGCGCCTCAAGCTGAACCGCACTGGCATATTTTAGTTCGACTACGGGCTGGGTGGCGGTCCATCGGGTAAAGCTCAGCGGTAGCGTATGGGGCTGGATGTGGTGTCCCGGCAGCCAGCGTACCGGGTGGCCAAGCAGCGCCTGAAACACCGCGACCGCCCGCGCCTGGAATCCGGTAAAGCCGATGATCTGGTTGATAAGCACAATGTCATACGTTGTCAGCCCCACCTCATCAAGCTGGGTTTGCGCTTTGTCGTCAATGACATCCGGGGAGCTCGCCAGCTGGCGGGCATACTGGGTGATCTCTGCCAGGCGTCGATTGCTTTCGCGGGAGGAGTCCGGGCCTGGAAGCGGCGCGAGCAGGGCAGCATAGTGGTTACAGAGCCGCTGTACGCCGCACGCCTGGGCAACCGTCAACGCCGTGCTCAGCCTGTCGTAGGCGCTAAGCGTGTGCAGACGGTTCACGGGAGTATCGAGCGGGAATAGGTGGTGGCACAAGGTTCGGGCTGGCGTAAGCCACCCACAACAGCTTGCGGCAATGTCGTCAGGCAGGGCTAAATCGAGCAAAAAACGATCGTCGACGTTAGCGGCTTCGGGCACCAGAGGCAGAACGTCCGTCTGCGAATGATTCGACTGGGTTTCATGATACCAGTGGCCTTTGCCGGAAAAACGGCGTTGTTCCATGGGCGTTCCTTGATCTCAAAATGGCGATCAATATCCTGGCGTAAGGCGGATGAGGGGAAAAATATTGTTAGGTGATAACAAATAGCAGAACGGAATAACGAGGGGCGGGGGAGAACTCTCTTCCCTGGCGGGAAGAGAGTGGCAGGCTTATTTGATTTCCAGCTCGTTCATGGCAGCGATGTTGAAACCGCCGTCAACGTGAACCACTTCGCCGGAGATACCCGCGGAAAGGTCAGAGCAGAGGAAGGCAGCAGAGTTACCCACGTCTTCGATGGTAACGGTACGACGAATCGGGGTAACCGCTTCGCAGTGTGCCAGCATTTTACGGAAATCTTTGATACCGGAGGCCGCCAGGGTACGGATTGGACCCGCAGAGATGGCGTTAACACGCACGCCTTCAGGACCCATGGCGTTCGCCATATAGCGTACGTTGGCTTCCAGAGACGCTTTCGCCAGACCCATGACGTTGTAGTTAGGGATAGCACGTTCAGCGCCCAGGTAGGACAGGGTCAGCAGTGCTGCGCCCGGGTTCAGCATCGCGCGGCAGGATTTTGCCATCGCCACGAAGCTGTAGGAGCTGATGTCGTGTGCGATTTTGAAGCCATCACGGGTAACCGCGTTAACGTAGTCGCCGTCCAGCTGGTCGCCAGGTGCGAAGCCGATGGAGTGAACGAAGCCGTCGAATTTCGGCCATGCTTTTGCCAGTTCAGCAAACATGCCGTCAATGCTTTCGTCTTGTGCAACGTCACATTCCAGAACAATGCTGGAACCCAGCTGCGCGGCAAATTCTTCAACACGGCCTTTCAGCTTGTCGTTCTGGTAGGTGAACGCCAGCTCAGCGCCTTCGCGATGCATAGCCTGTGCGATGCCGTATGCGATGGACAGTTTGCTGGCAACGCCAGTTACCAGAATGCGCTTACCGGAAAGAAAACCCATAGCTTTAATCCTTATATTCATTGCTTATTTTGCCTTGTAATTCATAGCGTTACAGGCAGTATTTCAAAATCATTCGAAATTAGCTCGAAATTATAGCCCACTCACAGCCCCTTGTGTCACGATATTTCTCGCTCATCTGCCGTGACCGGGGCGCCGGAAGGCCTTGAGCCGGCGCTTATTCACGCTGTTTCGTATGCATCTCAGCAGTATACCACCGCGCGTCGGGTTCGCCTCATCCAACCAGAGAGGGGAACGGCGCCGTCGCCTTCTCAACGCGCCCGGGGCGCTTTTGCGCAAAATGATCCGTTCAGCTGTCTCAACTCCCTAAAATTTACCGCGGGTCGGCACGCGTCAGGAATTTCATCCCTGTATACGCGTCTGCGGTGACCGACTGAAGTCAGGAAATATTCTGCACCTCGTTTGATGTGGATATTTTTCAAAGGGAGTTGTTAATGAAGAAAGAAGAAATGTACGAGTACGATGAAGATGATATCGACTCAATCGCCTGGTCCGTCGCATTTAGCGAATGGCTGGGAATGGACACATTACAGGATTGTGTTTTAACCAGAATATCAGAGAAGGAAAGAGAGAAATATGAAAGTAAGTTAGCCGAGTTCCGCCATTTCCTGCAGTACGCGTCAGGAGAAGAATATTTTTCGCGGTATCTAATACAAAATAAAGCGCAGCGCTAATTTTACCTTATACGGATATAGGGATTATATGCATGAGGATTGCACAGTTAATAGCTAAAACGTTAGTTGTCGGCACGTTTTACCTGCCTTGCGCGCCGGTGTCGGCCATGCTGCCAGCGGATGATAACCAGTACGACGTGCTGATTATTGAAGCGAGAAAGGGAAATACTCAGCCTGCATTAACCTGGTTTTCCGGCCATCAACGGCTTGATGAATCCCAGATTGCCGACTGGATGCAGATTGCCCTGTGGGCCGGTAAAGACAGCGAGGTTATCGACGTTTATTCCAGGCACCAGCATTACGCGCTGCCGGCGAGAGCCTGGGCCGCGCTGGCGGTAGCGTGGCGTAATAAACAGGAGTGGAAAAAAGCGCTCAATGCCTGGGACCGCATTTGCGATGACAGCCCGTACACGGCGGAGTTTTGCCGGGGAAGGGTGTTAACGCTGGCCGACAGCGGCGAGTATGCCGGTGCGCTCCGTGAGATCCGTCGGCTGCAGAAGAGAACGCCGGACAGCAAAAACTACCTGACTGAAGCCTATGTGCACAGGCTTGCCGGAAATTATCCTGATGAGTTACTCGCTATTACGAAGGCGATGCGCCTGTCACAGCATCCTGAAACGCTGGCTGATGCCTATCGCCAGGCGCTGGCGGATAACCAGCTGCCGTCAGCCGGGTTAAAGCACGTTCAGGCGCAGGGGAAAGAGCCTGATGCCCGCGAACGTGCGGACGCAGCGGCGGAGTTAGTCAGGCTCGCGTTTATGCCGACCCGCGGTGAAAAAGAGCGTTACGTCATCGCCGATCGGGCGTTGTCCCTTTACGACGGGATGATCGCCGAGTGGAAAGAGAAGCCGGAGCATGAGGCGGTGTATCGCCGTATTCGCTTCGACAGGCTGGGGGCGCTGCTGGCCCGCAGCCGCCATCAGGAGGTTATCGGGCAATACCAACAGATGAAACAGGAAGGTCTGGTGCTGCCGGAGTATGCCCAGTACTGGGTCGCGTCAGCGTTCCTCAAAACGGGCCAGCCCGACCGGGCTCAGGCGATGCTCTCCAGGCTGTTTTATCAGAATCCTCAGAAGGTTGATGATATTTCGGAGGAAGAGCGTGCCGACCTTTTTTACAGCCATCTGGAAAGTGAAAACTATCGCCCGGCAAAGCTGCTGACGAAACGCGTCGTTGATACCACGCCCGCCACCTGGTATCCGCGCGGATCGTCAGTGCCCGTGCCGAATGATAAGTGGCTTGAGGGGCAGCAGTACCGCTCCTCGCTTGCGATGTATGAACAGGATCTTGCCCGGGCGGAAGCGCTGACGCGTAGCCTATCGCAGGCGGCGCCGGGTAATCAGGGGCTCCTTATAGATCATGCGCGCGTGCTGCTTGCGCGTGGTCTGCCGAGGGCCGCAGAAGCGCGCTTAAAGCAGGCCGAACTGCTTGAGCCTTCCAGCGTTGCCCTGGAAACCGAACAGGCCTATGCCGCGCTGGATCTTCAGGAATGGCGACAGGCGGAGGAGCTGACAAAGGATGTAGCGCAACGCGCGCCCGACAACGCGGCGGTAAAGCAGCTCAGCAAGGCGTTTGCCACCCATGAGCGCGCAGAATTAAGGATGGGGGGGACGGTCAGCCTGGACTCTGATTCGCCTGATTCAGGGCGCCATGATGTTAACGTCAATACCACCCTTTATAGCCCGCCGCTTAACTATAACTGGCGTGGATTCGTCGGCTACGGCTTCTTTGACGGCCGTTTCCAGGAGGGGAAAGGCGTGGTTCGCGACGGGCTCATGGGGCTGGAATGGCGTTCGCGAGACCTGTGGGCAGAGGCTGAAGTCTCGGAGCGACATTTCAACGGCGACAGGAAAGTCGGAGCACGCCTTGCAGCCCGGGTTGATGTCAACGATAGCTGGCAGCTGGGCCTGGAAGGTGAACGCTTATCGCGTAACGCGCCGATGCGCGCCATGAAAAACGATATTACCGCGAACAGCGGTGGGGCGGAGGTACGCTGGTATCAGCATGAAAGCCGTCAGTACAGTGCCCGCTACCTGAAAACCGCTTTCTCTGACGGTAACCGCAGGAATGAATATTTCCTCAATGGTCAGGAACAGGTCTGGGCTTCGCCTGATATGAACCTGAGTATCCAGCCCGGCGTGTATTACGGCACCAACAGCCAGTCTGACACGCCTTACTTCAGCCCGGAAAAACGTCTCGACGTGATGGCAGGCGTGACGCTGGATCATCGGCTGTGGCGTCGGTATGAAAACAGCTGGACGCAGACCTTCAGCGCCGGTGCAGGTAATGCGTGGCAGCACGGCTATGGCAGCGGCCTTATCACCCATCTTGGCTACGGGCAACGCGTGTCCTGGCGCGACGGTGGTGAAGCCGGTGTGGCGATACGCTGGGATAAACGCCCCTATGACGGAAAGCAGGAACACAATCTGTCAGTTGATTTTAACGTGACCCTTCGATTCTGAGGCAACGTATGTTACGGAAAGGATTTCAAACATTACTCGTACTGCTCGGCATTATGCTCGTGGCAGCGTGCGTCGACGGGCGCGGGCCGGCCTATACCAGCCCGGCCCTGCGCGAAAAATTACGCGCCGAGACGCCATGGCCGGCGAATGGCTTCGTGACGATTGCGTATCATGAGGTCGAAGATGGCGAAGCGGATCAGCGCTTTATGTCCGTGCGGACCTCTGCGCTGAAAGAGCAGTTTGCCTGGCTGCGCGCTAACGGCTATAGCCCTGTCAGCGTGGCGCAGATCCGTGAGGCACACCGTGGGGGAAAACCGCTCCCGGAAAAAGCGGTGCTGCTGTCCTTTGACGACGGATTCAGCAGCTTCTACACGCGCGTCTATCCGCTGCTCGTCGCCTATCAGTGGCCTGCTCTGTGGGCGCCGGTTGGGAGCTGGATCAACACCCCCGCCGGACAACCGGTGCAATACGGTGATGAGAAGATCGAGCGTGAACGCTTTGCGACCTGGCAACAGGTGCAGGAGCTCTCCCGTTCGCCGCTGGTAGAGATTGGCGGGCATACCTGGAACAGCCACTTTGGGACGCTTGCTAACCCGAGCGGCAGCATGCTTCCTGCCTTTGCGAATCGTCGGTTTATTCAGGACGGCCGTCGCTATGAAACCGAAACGGAATACCGGGCGCGGATACGGCGAGACGCGCAGACGCTGATAAGCCATGTAAAAGCGCATACCGGCAAAGCACCTACGGCCTGGGTGTGGCCCTATGGCGCGGCGAACGGTACGGCGATTCAGGAGCTAAAGGCACTCGGGTTTGACATGTTTTTCACCCTTGAGGACGGGCTGTCAACGGCCACGCAGCTGGATGCAATTCCCCGTATCCTGATTAACGGCAACCCGACGCTGGAAGAGTTTGCGCTTCAGGTGACGGGGGTACAGGAGCAGCAGCTTCAGCGCGTGATGCATGTCGACCTGGACTACGTATTTGATCCTGATGCCGGGCAGATGGAAAAAAATATCGATGCCCTTATTCAGAGAGTGAAAGACATGGGGATCACCACCGTATACCTCCAGGCCTTCGCGGATCCGGCGGGTGACGGTCTGGTTAAAGCGGTCTACTTCCCGAATCGATGGATGCCGGTAAAGGCCGATATTTTCAGCCGCGTTGCGTGGCAGCTGCGTACCCGGGCGAGCGTGGCCGTTTATGCCTGGATGCCCGTTCTGAGCTGGGAAATGGCGGAAACCTTAACCCGCGTGCATAGCCTGGAGACAGGGGATGAGGACGGCCCTCAGGTCAATCCTTCACAATATCGTCGCCTGTCGCCCTTCGACGATCGGGCAAGGCAGCGAATCGGTGAGGTGTATGAAGATCTGGCTGCGCACGCCTCTTTTGACGGCATTCTTTTTCACGATGACGCCGTGCTGTCCGATACGGAGGATGCCAGTCCCGCTGCGCTGGATGCTTACGAAAAAGCGGGCTTTGGACGTGATATTCGGGCCATTCGTGACGACCCAGAGCGATTTGAGGCATGGACCCGCTTTAAAACCGAAACGCTCACCCGCTTCACGCTTGAGCTGGCGGATAAAGTAAAAGCGATCCGCGGCCCGGAAATCAAAACGGCGCGTAACCTGTATGCGTTGCCGTTGATTGAACCGCAAAGCGAAGCCTGGTTTGCGCAAAACACCAGCGACTTTCTCGCCCACTATGACTGGACGGCCGTGATGGCGATGCCCTACATGGAGGGAGTGAACGGTCGGGAGGGCGATAAATGGTTTAAAGCGCTTATTGCTCGTGTAGCAGCGTTACCCGACGGGAAAAATAAAATGATTATTGAGCTTCAGGCTCGTGACTGGCGTCCCGACGGCCAGCATCAACATATTGCATCCAGCAAGATTGCGCACTGGATGCGTATTATGCAGTTCTCCGGAATAAAACATTATGGTTATTACCCGGATGATTTTTTGAATAATCAGCCGAAGATAAATGTTATTCGGCCAGAATTCTCAACTAGCTGGTACCCTGAAGATGAATAATCGCTATTTCTCTATCGTTATTTTAATTCTGGTGTTGTGCATCCCAGTCGGTTTGACTCTACTGTTTTCCGCAGAGGTTATGCTGCGTTACGTCTTTTTCTGGCCGTTCTTTATGTCGATATTCTGGATAGCCGGCAGCGTATTTTTCTGGTTTTATCGCGAACGCCACTGGGCGTGGGGAAAGAATGCGCCGGCGCCCGGGCTCCGGGGCAATCCTTTAATTTCGATCGTCATTCCTTGTTTTAATGAATCGAAAAATATTCATGAGACCATTGCGGCGGCCATGTCCCAGCGGTATGACAATTTTGAAGTTATCGCGGTGAACGACGGGTCTTCGGACGATACGGGCTTTCAGCTTAATATGCTGGCTGAGCGTTATCCCCGCCTGCGCGTTCTGCATCTGATGGAAAACCAGGGAAAAGCGATTGCGCTGAAAAGCGGTGCAGCCGCCGCAAAAGGTGAATTTCTGGTTTGCGTGGACGGCGACGCCTGTCTGGATCGTGACGCCGCAGCCTGGCTTGTTGCGCCTATGATTGATAACCCGCGCGTGGGGGCGGTCACCGGCAATCCGCGGATCCGAACTCGCTCAACGTTAATCGGTAAAGTTCAGGTCGGCGAGTTTTCTTCCATCATCGGTCTAATCAAGCGTACGCAACGGGTATATGGCCAGGTGTTTACCGTCTCTGGCGTCATTGCCGCGTTTCGCCGTAGCGCGCTGGCGGACGTCGGTTACTGGAGCGATGACATGATTACGGAAGACATTGATATCAGCTGGAAATTGCAGCTTCGCCGCTGGTCTGTGTTTTATGAGCCGCGTGCGCTGTGCTGGATTTTGATGCCAGAAACGCTGCGGGGGCTGTGGAAGCAGCGCTTGCGCTGGGCGAAGGGAGGCGCAGAGGTATTCCTGAAAAATATGGGGTCGCTCTGGCGCTGGAAACACCGCCATATGTGGCCGCTGTTTGTGGAATATTGTGCTTCCACGGCCTGGGCATTCACCTGCCTGGTGAGCGGGCTGGTTATCCTGGCGGACGTCATCCAGAACGGTACGGCGGGCGGGCTGTCAATTTCTTCGGTATCGGAGAATGCCGGAGTGCTGCTCTGTAGCCTGTGCCTCGTGCAGTTCCTGGTAAGTATTATGATTGAATACCGGTATGAGCATAACGTCATCTCCACGCTGTTCTGGATCATCTGGTACCCAATCATCTTCTGGCTTATCAGCTTATTCACCACGCTTGTTGCATTTACGGCTGTGATGCTAAATCCCCGTAACGCGCGCGCGCGTTGGGTCAGTCCGGACCGCGGGATCGCAAGGGGATAATATGAAAAACTGGATCATGTATTCGCGCAGGAATGGCCTGCGCAAGGGCGTGGAACTGGCGGTAACCTGTCTTTTATGGGCCGTGTTCACCTACTTCGCCACGGGATTTATCTCTTTTTTTCTTAAGGGATTTACGCAAGGGGATGACGCGTATTCGCGGCTATTCCTCTATTTCATCCTGGCGATACTCAACGCGCTGGTGCTGGTTCTCTGGGCGCTTTATAACCGCTATAAACACCATAACGTAGCGGTTCAGCCCGCCCGCGTCGCGAGTGAGGCGGAGCTGGCGACGAGCTTTTCGCTTGCGCAGCCGGTTTATCAGCAGTTCCAGGCCAATAAAAAGCTGTACGTTGATTTTGACAGCCATGGCGATGTGGTGAATGTCACCTCAGAGCAGTAGTACGATCCCCTGACCTCGCCGGTCAGGGGAGTCGATTTGCGTGTATAGAGATTTGCGGTAAGAAGTAAGATGAATAACGTTACGTTGGCCGAGAAGATGATCGTGCTGTGCGGTGCATTCCTTTTTGCACTCATGATCGCGGTGAACTCCTTTTGCGTGAATGACAGTCCAGGTTTCAGGGTTCCCATGACAACGTACCTAATTGTCATGATTGCGCTGTTTTTTCTGGATACCATCATCTTTATTTTTATCCAGATGCAGTATGCGTCTGACAGGTCGCACCCTTCATTATTAATACTGAGCCTGGCGTTTTTAAGCGGGCTGGTCTACTTCATTGAAACCATCGTGATTATTCAGCTTCCGGAAAACGCCGGGTTTTCCTATGCGGTAAAAACTAACGATACGGCGGTGTTTTATTTTTTCCGACAGCTCAGCCTGATCTTTTTGCTGGCGCTCGCCGTTTGGGTGGAGAAGCTCTCAACCCGATCGGTACTCGGGCGTCGTAATAAGGCTAAACTGGCTCTGGCATTATTTATTCCGCTGGTCGTATTTCCGGTGCTGGCCCATTATCTGAGCAGCTACCATCCCGCATTGTCGTTAACGATAGCGTCAGACGGTCGTGACCGCCACGATCCGGTCTGGAACGTCAGTTACGTTAACGTTCTGATCGCGCTCTGGTCGTTTTTGCTCTGCTATATGACCTATGTGACGCGACTGTCATCCGGGATCTGGAACAGTATTATTGTGGTGTGTCTCTCGGCCATCATTTATAACTTTTTCCTGCTGCTGCTTGATACGTACAATATGTCACTCTGGTATATCAGCCGGACGGTAGAAGTATTTAGTAAATTGTTTGTTATTTGCACCTTACTGTTTCATGTCTTTAGCATGTTAAAAATTTTTGGCGACCGGGTTAATCGCGATCCGCTTACGCAAATCTTCAACCGTAAATATTTTTATGAGGCGCTTCAGCGGATCCGCACGCTCAGAACAGAAAAGGGGGCCAGCATAATGATGCTGGATATCGATAACTTCAAGTCTATTAATGATACCTGGGGCCACCCGGCAGGCGATCGCGTCCTACTCGCGGTCGTGGATATCATCAAAGACAGCATCCGGGATAAGGATATCTTTGCCCGACTGGGAGGTGAGGAGTTCGGCCTTCTGCTGCCGGATACGGACGCAAATCTGGCGCTATCCGTTGCAGAGCGCATTCGCCAGAACGTCCAGCGTCGCACCGGACAGGGTAACCACTATGCGATTCCCGCAGAGGTAACGTTAAGTATTGGCGTGTGCTCTGCCATTCAGAACAGCCTCAACAGTAACGATGTCATTCGTAACGTGGATGATGCGCTCTATGAGGCGAAGCACAACGGTAAAAACAGAACCGTCACCAGACAGGCTGAATGCAGCTGAGGCTACAGGACAGGGATGTAAACATCAAAATCGACATGTTCCTCGCTGTACGAATTAAATTTCATGAGGTAAATATCGTCGCGCAGCGTCAGGCGATTTTTAACCATCGCCTTAACGAAGGCAATCTTGTTAAAGGCGCTGTAGCTTTCCCAGCTACCGCTAAAGGGCATTCTTGCGTATTTACCACGCACTACGCACGTTTGTTTATTATCCTTAGTGTCGCTTTGTAAAGCGTAAGATATTAACACCTCCACCAGATACGATCGGCTTTTGCCGAGTTCGGGTCGGCGGGGCAGCAGGGTAATTTTCTCGATCTCATGACGGTTTTCTGTCAGGAGCTTTTTGATTTTTTTAGTAATATCATGCACCGAGGTATCAAAAAGATGATCGTGCTCTATAATTTGATGGTTAAAGATAAGCGTCTCATTCAGCTCACATATTTCGAGCTCAGGCGTTTGTTGTTCGCTTAATAAAAATGAGGGCTGTAAGATATCAAAATCCCACACTCTGGCATGTCTGTACTCAGAGGGCGTCAGACCCGTCATTTTTTTAAAGGCTCTCGAAAAACTCTGGCTGCTCTGGTAATGGAATAAATAGGCAATATCCGTCACCGGAATAGACGTCATTCTTAGCATAATGGCAGCACGGCTCAGCCTCCTTCGGAGAATATATTCTCCGAGTGAGAGCTGATAATGCTCCTTAAACCATGTTTCGATGGTTCTTCTGCTATATCCGATATCTGCAACAAGATCATCAATATGCAAAATAGTGAAGTTATTCTGCTCCACCCAGGAGAGAATATACTTTCTGATGCTGTCTTTCATTTGTCTGTCAGTGAGTACTTAACGGTAAATAAGTTTAGTGCCGGACAGATTATGCCGTAAGTTAATTAGCAGGCGAAGGGATCCTGGCAATAACTTTAATTTCAAAATCAAAACCGGCCAGCCAGTTAACTCCGATAGCCGTCCAGTTTGGGTAAGGAGGATGCGGAAATGCCAGTTTTTTCGCCTCCATAATGACGGGGAACTGGTTCTCAGGATCGGTATGAAACGTGGTGACATCAATTAAATCGTCAAAAGTACACCCGGCGGCTGCCAGGGTCGCCCGTAAATTATCGAACGCCAGCCGCACCTGAGCGGGGAAGTCGGGTTCAGGTGTGCCATCGCTGCGGCTGCCAACCTGGCCGGAAACAAATAACAGGTCGCCTGAGCGGATTGCCGCTGAATAGCCGTGCTCTTCATACAGGGCATGACGGTTGGCCGGGAATACAGGATCGCGTGAATGCATGGTTTTTCCTTTTTTGTCAGAGATGTTGTCGTGATTGCGCATCAGAAGTAACATACGCAGTGTATGTCAAAAATGTAATTCACATACGCAGTGTATGTCAAATTAAAAGATCGGTTAACTAAGGGAGCCCTATGGCTGTAAAACGTCGTGCTGAAACGGCTCAGGAAAATCGCGAAAAAATGATTCAGGCGGCGCGGAAGGCCTTTGCTGAAAAAGGCTATGCCGCAGCGTCGATGGACGAACTCACGGCCAGCGTGGGGTTAACGCGCGGTGCGCTGTACCATAACTTTAGCGACAAGAAGGGGTTGCTGGCAGCGGTGGTCGCGCAGATTGATAGCGAAATGGCGGCAAAAGCGAAAGCCATTGCCGCAACCGCGGAGAACGACTGGGACCGACTGCTCGCGGAAGGCATCGCCTACATCAACATGGCGCTCGTTCCGGAAGTGCAGCGTATCGTGCTTCTTGATGGCCCGGCCGTTCTGGGCGATCCCGCGCAATGGCCCAGCCAGAATAGCTGCCTTGAGTCGACCCGCCAGACTATCGAAAAAATGATCGACTGCAAGGTGCTTAAAAAAATGGATGCAAAAGTCGCAGCCCATCTGTTGAATGGCGCTGCGCTGAATGCTGCCCTGTTGATTGCCGCAAGTGACGAGCCGCAGAAGACGCTGCCGCATGCCATCGAGGTGTTTAGCCTGCTGGCAAGCGGGTTACGCAACAGCTAACGGTCTTTACGCCACGCGTCGGCCGTTAACGCTTCACCAAAGTGTCCTGCAATCAGGCGTTTTGTCAGGTCGTGGAGCGGGGAGGCCAGCACGTCAGCCGTACTGCCGCGCTCGACGACGTCTCCCTGATGCATGACCAGCACCTGGTCGCTGATATGCTTCATCATGCCCAGGTGCTGGGTCACGTAGATATACGAAATTCCCTGTTTTTCCTGTAATTCCAGCATCAGGTTGATGAGCTGCGAACGCATCGACATATCCAGCGAGGCCAGCGCTTCGTCGGCGATAATGACCTTTGGGCGCAGGATAAGCGCGCGGGCCAGGCCGAGACGCTGTTTTTGACCCGGTGCCAGCATGTGCGGGTAGTAGCTAACGTGATCGGGCAGCAGCCCCACCAGGCGCAGGGTTTCAACAATGCGTTTCCGTCGCGCTTCCGGCTCCAGATCGGTATTTAACCGCAGCGGGAAATCCAGAATCTGCGAAATTCGCTGGCGTGGATTAAGGGACGTCGACGGATCCTGGAAAATCATGCGGATGCGCTGGCTGCGAAACGAATAGTCCCCAAAAACCAGAGGATGATCGTCAATCAGTATTTCTCCGCCGCTCGGCTCTACCATGCCGGCGAGCATTTTTGCCAGCGTTGATTTACCCGAGCCGTTTTCGCCGATGATGGCCAGCGTTTGCTTTTCGCGCAGCGTAAAGCTCAGCGGCTTAACCGCCTCGACGGTCTGACGGTGAAAAAGGCCAGTGCGATAGCGAAAGGTCTTACTCAGGTTATGCACTTCCAGTAAGGTTTCGACCATTTCACTCTCTCTCCATGTTCAGCGGGAAATGACAGGCAAACAGATGATTCTTCGGCCCCGTCAGCCGTGGCGTTTCAATGCATTTACGCTGAGCATACGGGCAACGCGGACCCAAACGGCAGCCAATCGGCAGCGACTCCAGCAGCGGGATCGCCCCGGGCAGGGTATTCAGACGGCTCTTGTGCGGCATCGCGCTGCCGAAGTCAGGGATCGCACGGATCAGCGCCTGGGTGTACGGATGATGCGGGGTATTCACCAGATCTTCACTCGGTGCGGTTTCCACCGTCTGTCCGCAGTACATTACGTCAATCTTGTCCGCCCACTTGCTCAGCATTTGCAGATCATGGCTGATGAGCAAAATGGTGGTGTTATTGTTCTGGTTCAGACGCGTGAGCAGGCGGAAAATCTGCGCCTGCGTCGTCGGCTCCATCGCGTTCGTCGGTTCATCGGCAATCAGCAGGCGCGGCTGGTTAGCAAGGGCGATGGCAATCATCACCTTCTGGCATTCGCCGTCGGTCAGTTCATACGGAAAACTGCGCATCGCGTCTTTATGGTCTTTGATCCCGACGCGGTGCAGCAGCTCAATGGCGCGGCGCTTACGCCAGCCGAAACGTTGCCACCAGCGGCCTTTATAAGTCCAGCCGGGAATGTTCTGCATCAGCTGTTTGCCCACGCGCTCGGACGGGTCGAGACAGGATTGCGGCTCCTGGAAAATCATCGAAACGTTATGGCCCACCAGCTTGCGGCGTTCGCGCGGTGAGAGACGCAGCAGGTCGATGTCGTCGAAGCGCATGCGGTCGGCGGTGACGCGCCAGTTGTCTTTCGCCACGCCGCAAATGGCTTTGGCGATCAGGCTTTTACCCGAACCAGATTCGCCCACCAGCCCGCGGATTTCGCCTTCTGCAAGGGTAATGCTGATGCGATCCACGGCTTTTACCCAGCCTTCACCCGTTTTGATTTCGATGGTGAGGTTGCGAATATCAAGTAACGGCATTATTGCACCCCCGCGTTGATTGCGCGGCGGATGCCGTCGCCCAGCAGGTTGACGAGCAGAACGCTCACCATAATAGCCGCGCCCGGCAGCATCACGGTCCACGGCGCGACGTAAATCAGCTCCAGCGCATCGCCGAGCATGGCGCCCCATTCCGGGGAGGGCAGCTGTGCGCCCAGGTCCAGGAAGCCCAGCGCGGCGATATCCAGTATCGCCATCGACAGGGCGCGGGTGATCTCCGTAACCAGCCCGGCGGCAATGTTAGGCAGCACGGCAAACCACAAAATATTGAAGGTGGTGGCGCCATCCAGACGGGCGGCGACAACGTACTCTTTCTCCAGCTCGTCATGCACCAGGCTGTAAACCGAACGCACCATGCGCGGCAGGATAGCCAGCCAGACGGCGAACATCGCGTGAGAAAGGTGCGGGCCTGCGAAGGCCACGACGATGATCGCCAGCAGCAGCGAGGGAATAGAGAGCAGGGTATCAAGAATATGGTTAAGTACGGCTGAGCGCAGGCCGTGGGTTGCACCGGCAAAAATGCCCAGCGCCAGGCCGCAGACGGCGGCGGCGAGCGTCACCACGAATGCGCCACCTACGGTCGGTGCGGCACCGCTCAGCAGACGGCTGAGCACGTCGCGTCCGAGATCGTCAGTTCCGAGGAAGAAAGAGACCTCTCCGTAGCGCGACCACGACGGCGGCAAAAGCTGGTAGCCGAGGAACTGCTGATCGATGCCATACGGGGCAAACCATGAACCGAAGAGACACAGCAGCACGAGGCCAATGCAGCCGTAAAAGCCGATCATTGCCGTGGTGTCACCGTAAAAATTACGCCACACGGTGCGTAGCGCACCGGGCGTGCGCTTTTCGCTGTAGACGTTATCGTAAGGCATACCATTCCTTATGCTTCAACGGGTTGGCCATGGCACCCAAAATATCGGAAACAACGTTAACAATGATGACCAGGGAGCCAATCACCATCACCCCGGCGGAGATAGCCGCATAGTCCTGCTGGCGGATCGCATTAATCATCCAGCGCCCAAGGCCCGACCAGCTGAAGACCATCTCGGTGATCATTGCCAGCGTCAGCATGGTTGAGAATTGCAGCCCGAGACGCGGAATAACCGGCGGCAGCGCGTTGTGCAGCACGTGGCGGCGTAAAATCGTCAGGCGAGACAGGCCGCGCGTGGCGGCGGCTTTTACATAGTTTTGGTCAAAGACGTCAATGGTGCTGATACGCATCAGGCGGATCACTTCGGTCGTCGGCGCGACGGCCAGCGTCAGGACCGGCAGCACCATGTGGCGCAGGGCGCTCACGATCATCTCATCGCGCCAGACTGAATCTGAAAGCCAGGCGTCAACGATGGCGAACCCGCTCACCGTTTGCACGTTATAGAGCAGATCGAAACGGCCGGCCACCGGCAGCCAGCCTAGCGTCAGCGAGAAGAAGAGGGTGAGCAGCAGCGCCAGCCAGAAAATGGGGATGGAGAAGCCAATCAGGGCAAGGGCGCTGATAAACTTATCCTGCCATTTATTGCGATATATTCCTGCCAGCATCCCCACCGGAATGCCTACGATAAGGGCAAAGCCGAAGGCCAGAATACAGAGCTCCATGGTGGCCGGAAAAACGACCTTCAGCTGCTCGGATATGAGCTGTCCGTTGATGCTGGACACGCCGAAATCCCAGTGTAGCAGGCCGTTAAACCAGAACAGCCAGGCGTCCAGGAGCGAAGAGCCCTGAAGCGGGGCGTGAGGGGTAAAGTAGCTAAGGCTGAAGCCGACAAAGGTTAGCAAGAACAGCGTGACCAGCAGCAACAGCAGCCGACGCAGGGTAAATATAATCATGGTTTCTTCACCTCTTGTTCTTTCTCACGGGTTACGCCCGCGAAGGAGGCATTACCAAACGGACTCAATACCAGCCCTTTAATATCGTAACGGTAGGCCTGAAGGCGCAGGGAAGAGGCAAGCGGCAGCACGGGGAGTTCTCTGGCCAGAATATCTTGCGCTTCGTCGTAGGCTTCTATGCGCGAGGCAAGCTGCTGAGAGGCCAGCGCTTTTTGCAGTACGGCATCAAATTCCCGGTTACACCAGTGGGCGTAGTTGGTCTGGGAGTTTATCGCCGCACAGCTCAGCAGCGGACGGAAGAAGCTGTCCGGGTCGTTACTGTCCGTAGACCAGCCAGCCAGGGTTAAGTCGTGATTCATGTCCATCAGGCGCGCCTCCTGGAAGCGGCCTTCAACAGGAACGATGATCACCTTCACGCCCACCTGCGCCATATCAGCCTGCAACAGCTCGGCGGTTTTCAGCGGGCTGGGGTTCCAGGCCTGGGAGCTGGTAGGCACCCACAGTTGCAGCGTCAGGTTTTCCGCCCCCAGCGCCTTAAGCTGTTCGCGCGCTTTCGCCGGATTATATTCCGTGATCTTCGCCTCGCCGTCGTAGGCCCACGAGGCGCGCGGCAGAATAGAGGCGGCGGTTTCCGCGGTACCGTAATAAATCGACTGCATCAGACGCTGGTTATTGATCGCCAGCGCCAGCGCATGGCGCACGGCCGGATTATTGAGCGGCGGCTTATCGGTGTTAAACGCCAGATAGGCAATATTCATCCCGGGACGCAGGGTCAGGCGCAGGCGAGGATCGTCACGCAGAATGGTCAGTTGGCTGGCCGCAGGCCAGGCAAGGACGTCACACTCGCCGGTCAGCAGCTTGGAGAGCCGGCCGGTGCCGCCTGAACCCAGATCGACTATGACCTGCGGCATAAGCGGCTTGCCGCGCCAGAAGCGCTCGTGACGCTGAAGGCGAATGTATTGTCCTGCGCGGTACTCGCCCAGCTGGAACGGACCTGTACCCACAGGCTCTCGGTCGAGGCGTTCCTGACGCCCCGTCTTCGTCAACCGATCCGCATATTCGGCAGACATGATGGAGGCATAGTGCGTCGCCAGGTGCCAGAGAAATGAGGCGTCCGGGCGCGTCAGGCGAAACTCAACCGTGTGGTTATCCAGCTTGCGCACGCTTTTAACCGTATCGGCGAACTGCAGGCTGTCGAAATAGGGGAAGTTGTCGCCATTGACGTTATGCCACGGATGATTGCGGTTGAAAATGCGCTGGAAGGTAAAAACCACGTCATCCGCGTTGAGCTTGCGGGTTGGAGTAAACCAGGGGGTGTGCTGAAAGGCGACATCATCGCGCAGGCGGAAGCGGTAGGTCGCACCGTTATCCATCACTTCCCAGCTTTCGGCAAGCTCAGGCACCAGCCGATAGGTATAGGGATCCACATCGAGCAGGCGATCGTAAAGCTGCGCGGCCAGCGTATCGACAATCAGGCCGCTGCCCGCTTTTTGCGGATTAAAGGTATCAACTTGCCCGCTGACGCAATAGACGAAACCGCTATCGCGGATATCAGGGGGCACAGGACGTTCGGGCGCAGCAAAGGCCAGATTGCTGAACAGACCGAGTGCAAACAGGGACGATAAAACCAGGCGCATATTTTTTAAGGTTTTTAGATTCGATCTGCAAAGTGTATCGCACTTACGCCTGCTTCGTAAAAATGTCTGGGGATAAGTGCTGATAATGTCAGCGCATTTGATGCTTTTTGAGCAATGCCCTTAGCTGATGGTAGGTCAGCCCCAGAAGTTCAGCCGCCCGTTTCTGGTTATATTTCGCCTCTGTCAGGCTTTGCTCAAGCAGCTGCTGTTCCTGATGGTGCTGATACTGACGCAAATCGAGCGGTAACGTCGGGCCTTCATGCAGCGCAGCCGGTGCCGGGGGCGGTTTAACGCTGCGCTTGAAGGGATCGAGAATAATGTTGTCCAGCTCGGTGTCGCTGCTCCCGTGACGGTAAACGGAGCGCTCCACGACGTTTTTCAGTTCCCGAATGTTGCCCGGCCAGCGGTAGCCGAGCAGGGTCTCGGTGGCCTGTTCACTGAAGCCGGGGAACAGCGGCAGCCCCAGCTCCCGGCACATCTGAATCGCGAACTGATCGGCCAGCAGCATAATATCGCTACGTCGCTCGCGCAGCGGCGGCAGCTGCACGACGTCAAAAGCCAGCCTGTCCAGCAGGTCGGCGCGGAATTTGTCCTCTGCCACCATTGCGGGAAGATCGGCGTTGGTGGCGCACACCAGGCGAACGTTGACCTGGAGCGGCTGACTGCCGCCAACGCGCTCAAGCTCGCCGTACTCGATGACGCGCAGCAGCTTTTCCTGCACCAGCATCGGCGCGGTTGCCAGTTCGTCAAGGAAGAGGGTGCCGCCGTCGGCACGCTCAAAACGGCCCGGATGGCGTTTTTGCGCGCCGGTAAAGGCGCCGGCTTCGTGCCCAAACAGCTCCGTATCGAGCAGATTCTCGTTCAGCGCCGCGCAGTTCAGCGAAATAAAGGGGCCGTCCCAGCGCCCTGACAAATAGTGCAGGCGATTGGCGATGAGTTCCTTCCCCGTTCCGCGCTCGCCGATAATCAGCACCGGTTTGTTGAGGGGCGCAAGGCGGGAAACCTGCTCAAGTACTTCCAGAAAGCTGTTGGCTTCGCCAAGCAGATTGTCTTTGTATTCTGCCATGATGAAATTAACCACTCCTTAGCGATATTCACCAGGTGAGGATAGTCGCTGGATGGATAAATATCAATCACATTGAATAAAATCAATAAGATAAAAAGTTGGCATGGGATTTGTATTAACTATTCAGCAGGGCATCGCCCGATAACAGAACTATGAGGATTGAATTATGGGTATTTTTTCTCGTTTTGCCGACATCGTGAACGCCAACATTAACTCGCTGCTGGAAAAAGCGGAAGATCCGCAAAAGCTGGTGCGCCTGATGATTCAGGAGATGGAGGACACGCTGGTTGAAGTGCGTTCCACCTCCGCTCGCGCGCTGGCTGAGAAAAAGCAGTTAACGCGTCGTATCGAGCAGGCGACCGCTCAGCTCAGCGAGTGGCAGGAAAAAGCCGAACTGGCGCTGCGTAAAGATAAAGAAGATCTGGCGCGCGCTGCGCTGATTGAGAAGCAGAAGCTGACCGACATGGTTGCCACGCTGGAACATGAAGTGACGCTGGTGGATGATACGCTGGCGCGTATGAAGAAAGAGATTGGCGAGCTTGAAAACAAGCTGAGCGAGACCCGCGCGCGTCAACAGGCGCTGGCGCTGCGCCATCAGGCGGCCAGCTCGTCCCGCGACGTGCGTCGTCAGCTGGACAGCGGTAAGCTGGACGAAGCGATGGCGCGTTTTGAATCGTTTGAACGCCGTATCGACCACATGGAAGCGGAAGCGGAAAGCCACAGCATCGGTAAGCAGAAAACCCTGGATCAGCAGTTTGCTGACCTGAAAGCCGACGATGAAATTAGCGAGCAGCTGGCTGCGCTGAAGGCCAAAATGAAGCAAGACAACCAGTAATAATTTCTGCGGCACCTGAGCGTGCCGCATCGTAAGACAAGGAGTACACATGAGCGCGCTTTTTCTGGCTATACCCCTGACAATTTTCGTGCTGTTTGTTCTGCCCATCTGGCTTTGGCTGCACTACAGCAACCGCTCTGCACGCGGGGAGCTGTCGCAAAGTGAACAACAGCGGCTGGCGCAGCTTTCTGCGGAGGCGAATAAAATGCGCGAACGTATTCAGGCGCTGGAAGCTATCCTGGATGCGGAACACCCGAACTGGAGGGACCGTTAATGGCTGGACTGAATCTGAATAAAAAACTGTGGCGTATCCCGCAAAAGGGCATGGTGCGGGGCGTATGCGCCGGGCTGGCCCACTATCTGGACGTCCCGGTAAAGCTGGTGCGCGTGGTCACCGTGCTGTCGATTTTCTTCGGCCTGGCGTTTATCACCCTGGTGGCATATATCATTCTGTCGTTTGTGCTCGACCCAATGCCGGAAGGCGAATTGGATGCTGAGGGCATGCCAACCAGCAGCGATCTCCTCAATGCGGTGGATGAACAGCTGAGTGCAGGGGAGAAGCGGTTGCGCGAGATGGAACGTTATGTCACCTCCGACACCTTTACGCTGAGAAGCCGTTTTCGTCAGCTTTAAGAGAGACTCAACATGAAACAACACTGGCAGCAGGCCGGTCAGAAGGTAAAACCCGGCCTGAAAATCGCAGGTAAACTGGTTCTGATGACGGCGCTACGTTATGGCCCGGCAGGCGTGGCGGGCTGGGCGATCAAGTCTGTTGCCCGTAAACCGGTCAGAATGGTGCTGGCGGTCGCGCTGGAACCCCTGTTAAAGAAACTCGCTAAACGCGTTTCCCGCCGCTACCTCTCACGCTAATTATCCTTCCGAATAAGCCCTTTCTCGCAGAGAGAGGGCGCGAAACTCCCCTCGGCTTTTTTTCTTTCTTTGCGGCAGCTCACATTACTGCGTTGAGTTGCTTTAAGAATCTCTTTTTCCGTCCCCAGGTCCGTTGACAGATATTTTTCATGGGAGTAGATTGCCACTCCGTGGGACCGCTACCATGGAAAATAATGTGAACGCAAAAATTAAAAATCTTATCAATCATATTTACGGTGAATCATTTTCTGATGCACACCTTGACGTGCTATTAACTAAGCTTGAACAAGCGGCTGTTAATATTACGGAAAAGCGTAAATCCGGCTGGGATGAAAAAGATGTCGTCCTGATTACCTATGCCGATCAGTTCTCCGCGCAAGGGGAAAAAGCGCTGCCGGTATTTACCCGTTTCTATAATGAATGGCTTTCTCGTACTTTTTCCCATGTCCATCTCTTGCCTTTTTATCCGTGGTCCTCAGATGACGGATTTTCCGTCATTGATTATCACAGCGTCGCGCCTGAAACCGGGACCTGGCGAGATGTTGCGGAGCTAAAACAGTCAGCCAGCTTAATGTTTGACTTCGTTTGCAACCATATGTCAGCTAAAAGCGAATGGTTTGCTAATTATCTGGCGCAGAAGCCAGGCTTTGAAGATTTCTTTATTTCTGTCGACCCCGATACCGATTTATCTGCCGTGACCCGTCCGCGCGCGTTACCGCTGCTGACGCCGTTTACCCTTCATGACGGAAGCGTACGTCATCTGTGGACGACCTTCAGCGATGACCAAATCGATCTCAATTTCGCCTCACCGCAGGTGCTGATTGCGATGGTCGATGTCCTGCTCCATTATCTGGAGGAAGGGGCGCGCTATATCCGTCTGGACGCGGTCGGGTTTATGTGGAAAATCCCTGGAACGAGCTGCATTCATCTGGAACAAACCCATTGCCTTATCCAGCTGTTCCGCGCCATTACGGACGCGGTGGCGCCGGGAACGGTGATTATCACCGAGACGAATGTTCCGCACAAAGACAATATTTCGTACTTTGGTGATGGTGAAAATGAAGCCCAGATGGTTTACCAATTCTCATTACCACCGCTGGTGCTGCATGCCGTTCATCGTCAGGATGTAAAAGCCCTCTGCCAGTGGGCGGGTTCGCTGGCGCTGCCTTCAGCACATACCACGTGGTTCAACTTTCTGGCCTCTCATGATGGTATCGGGCTGAATCCGTTACGCGGCATTTTGCCGGAATCAGAGATCCTCTCGCTGGTCGAAAATCTTCAGCAGGAAGGGGCGCTGGTCAACTGGAAAAATAACCCTGACGGAACGCGAAGCCCTTATGAAATCAATGTCACCTATCTTGATGCGCTAAGCGCGCAAGACAGCTCCGATGAGGAGCGAATTGCACGATTTATTCTGGCGCATGCGGTGTTGTTAAGTTTCCCTGGCGTACCGGCTGTTTATATTCAAAGCATACTTGGATCGCGTAATGATTACGAAGGCGTTGAACGTCTCGGATATAACCGCGCGATAAACAGGAAGAAATACGCCGCTGGTGAGGTTGATCGGGAGCTTAATAATAAGAATAGTATTCGACATCAAATCTATTCTCGTTTAACCAGCCTAATCGCGATTCGCCGCGGAGAGCGCGCGTTCCATCCTGCTAGTAAGGCAATTTTTGAAGCGGTGGGTGAACAAATTCTTAAAATTGTTCGCGTTGCTAAAAACGGGGAGCGGATTACAGCATTATTTAATTTTAGTAATAAAATGCAGACCGTTAATGCACCCGCGCTGTCCGGTATGGAATTATTATCTAAATATAAGATTAGCGGTACGGATCTGACCCTCAATCCATGGCAGGTAATGTGGATTAAAGAAAACTAAAAAGGACCCTAAAATGAAAATGCCCAAAATTGTGCTGTTATCAGCACTGGTTTCGTGCGCCCTGTTATCGGGCTGTAAGGACGACAAATCATCTCAGGTCACCATCGAGTTCATGCACTCGTCGGTAGAACAGGAGCGTCAGGCGGTCATCACGAAGCTGATCGAAAAATTCGAGAAAGAGAACCCTTCTATTACGGTGAAGCAGGTACCCGTTGAGGAAGATGCCTATAACACCAAGGTCATTACGTTGGCCCGTACCGGTGCATTGCCGGAAGTGATTGAGGTCAGCCATGACTACGCCAAAGTGATGGATAAAGAGCAACTGCTGGATCGTAAAGCGATTGGCCAGGCCATCAAAGCCGTGGGTGAGGAGACCTTCTACGACGGTATCCTGCGCGTTGTTCGCACCGAAGATGGCAGCGCATGGACGGGGGTGCCTGTTAGCGCGTGGCTGTCCGGCGTCTGGTATCACAAAGACGCCCTCGCGGCGGCGGGTATCGAGGAGCCGCACAACTGGGAACAGCTGCTGAAGGCCAGCCAGGCGCTGAATGATCCGGCCAAAAAACATTACGGTATCGCGCTTCCTACCGCCGAAAGCGTTATGACCGAGCAGGCTTTCTCCCAGTTTGCCCTGTCAGGCGGCGGCAACGTCTTTGATGCAAACGGCAACGTTGACATCGATACCCCTGAAATGTCGAAAGCCCTGGCGTTCTATAAGGCACTGGCGGCAACCACCATGCCAGGTTCGAACGATGTCATGGAGATCAAAGATGCCTTCATGAATGGTTCCGCGCCTATGGCCGTTTATTCCACCTATATCCTGCCTGCCGTTTACAAAGATGGCACCCCGGCCAACCTGGGATTTGTCGTCCCGACGGAAAAATCTTCCGCCGTTTACGGGATGGTCACATCGTTGACCATCACCACCGGCCAGACCGAAGAGGAAACGCAGGCAGCCGAGAAATTCGTCACCTGGATGGAGCAGGCGCAGAACGCCTCTGACTGGGTGATGATGTCACCGGGCGCGGCGCTGCCGGTGAATAAGCTGGTTGTCGGCTCGGAGAGCTGGAAGAACAACGACGTGATAAAAGCCTTTGGCCAGTTGCCTTACGAACTGATTGCGCAGTTCCCGAACGTGCAGGTGTTTGGTGCCGTGGGCGACAAAAACTTTACCCGCATGGGCGACGTTACCGGCTCCGGCATTATCAGCTCCATGGTGCATAACGTGACGGTGGGGCAAAAAGATCTCGATGAGACCTTAAGCAACAGCCAGAAAAAACTGACTGACCTGATATCACAACGATAGGAGCGCTTTGCGAAGGGAATTATGAAGACGTTGTTTTCTGGTCGTTCAGATATGCCTTTCGCCATGCTGCTGTTGGCCCCCAGCCTGATTCTGCTGGGGGGCCTGGTGGCCTGGCCAATGATTTCCAACATTGAAATCAGTTTTTTACGTTTGCCGTTGAACCCGCGTATTGATGCGGCGTTCGTCGGCCTGGATAACTATATCCGCATTCTCGGCGACGCTGCCTTCTGGCACTCCCTGTGGATGACGTTCTGGTACACGGCGCTGGTGGTAATCGGCAGCACCGGGCTGGGGCTGGCCGTGGCGATCTTCTTTAACCGGGAATTCCGTATGCGGAAAACGGCGCGTTCGCTGGTGATTTTATCCTACGTGACGCCGTCTATATCACTCGTATTTGCCTGGAAATACATGTTCAACAACGGCTACGGGATAGTGAACTATCTGGGCGTTGACCTGCTGCATCTTTATGAGCAGGCGCCGCTGTGGTTTGACAACCCGGGCAGCAGCTTTGTGCTGGTCGTGCTGTTCGCCATCTGGCGCTACTTCCCGTATGCCTTTATCTCATTCCTGGCGATTCTGCAGACGATTGATAAATCGTTGTACGAAGCGGCAGAGATGGACGGAGCCAACGCCTGGCAGCGTTTTCGTATCGTTACGCTGCCCGCCATCATGCCGGTGCTGGCAACGGTGGTCACGCTGAGAACCATCTGGATGTTTTACATGTTTGCGGATGTTTATCTGCTGACGACCAAGGTCGATATTCTGGGCGTGTATCTCTACAAAACAGCATTTGCCTTCAATGACCTGGGTAAAGCAGCCGCCATTTCCGTTGTGCTGTTTGTGATCATCTTCGCTGTCATTCTGCTGACCAGAAAAAGGGTAAACCTCAATGGCAACAAATAAACGCGTTCTGGGCCGTATCGGATTTTATCTGGGGCTGGCGGTATTTCTGATTATTACGCTGTTTCCGTTTTTCGTCATGCTGATGACATCGTTCAAGAGCGCGAAAGAGGCGATATCGCTGCATCCGACCATTCTGCCGCAGGAGTGGACGCTACAGCATTACGTCGACATTTTTAACCCACTTATATTCCCGTTTGTGGATTACTTCCGTAACAGCATGGTGGTGTCGCTGACCTCATCGGTCATTGCGGTGTTTCTCGGCACGCTTGGCGCTTATGCGTTGTCCAAACTGCGCTTTAAAGGGCGCACGACGATCAATGCCAGCTTTTACACCGTTTATATGTTCTCCGGGATCCTGCTGGTGGTGCCGCTGTTCAAAATCATCACCGCGCTCGGCATTTATGATACCGAGCTGGCGCTAATCATCACCATGGTGACCCAGACGCTGCCGACGGCGGTATTTATGCTGCGCAGCTATTTCGACACCATCCCGGACGAAATTGAAGAAGCCGCGATGATGGATGGCCTGAACCGCCTGCAAATCATCTTCCGCATCACCGTGCCGCTGGCGATCTCCGGTCTCGTGTCGGTCTTTGTCTACTGCTTTATGGTGGCGTGGAATGACTATCTGTTCGCCTCTATTTTCCTGTCCAGCGCCAGCAACTTCACGCTGCCGGTAGGGCTGAACACGCTCTTCAGTACGCCAGATTACATCTGGGGTCGGATGATGGCGGCATCGCTGGTGACGGCACTTCCGGTCGTCATTATGTATGCCCTGTCTGAACGTTTCATTAAAAGTGGTTTGACCGCCGGCGGCGTGAAGGGCTGAGGCGGCCGATTTTAACAAGGAGTCAGTCATGAAAAAGTTAGTTGCGACAGCGCCTCGTGTAGCGGCGCTGGTGGAATACGAAGATCGTCCCGTTGCAGCGCATGAAGTAAAAATTCGTGCCCGTTTTGGCGCGCCGAAACACGGTACCGAAGTGGTGGATTTCCGCGCGGCAAGCCCGTTTATCGATGAAGAGTTCAACGCCGAGTGGCAGATGTTTACGCCACGTGAAGAGGGCACGGCCCGCGGTATCGAATTTGGTAAGTTCCAGCTGGGAAACATGATCGTCGGCGACATTATCGAATGTGGTGCTGAGGTCACGGAATACCAGATCGGCGACAGCGTCTGCTGCTACGGTCCGCTGCAGGAAACGGTCATCGTCAATGCGGTCAATAACTATAAGCTGCGCAAAATGCCGCAGGGCGCCTCCTGGAAAAACGCCGTTTGCTACGATCCGGCGCAGTTCGCCATGAGCGGCGTGCGTGATGCTAACGTGCGCGTAGGGGATTTTGTTGTGGTGGTCGGCCTGGGCGCGATTGGCCAGATCGCGATTCAACTGGCAAAAAAAGCCGGTGCGTCAGTGGTCATCGGCGTTGATCCTATCGAACACCGCTGTGAGATCGCTCGTCGTCACGGTGCGGACCATTGCCTGAACCCAATCGGTACCGATGTCGGTCTGGAAATTAAGAAACTGACCGGCAAGCAGGGCGCGGACGTGATCGTTGAAACCAGCGGTTTTGCGGACGCGTTACAGTCTGCGCTGCGCGGACTCGCCTACGGCGGAACCATCTCCTACGTGGCTTTCGCCAAGCCGTTTGCGGCTGGCTTCAACCTTGGACGCGAGGCGCACTTTAATAACGCGAAAATTGTGTTTTCCCGCGCGTGCAGCGAACCCAACCCGGATTACCCACGCTGGAGCCGCAAGCGTATTGAAGAGACCTGCTGGGAACTGCTGATGAACGGCTATCTCAATTGTGAAGATCTGATCGATCCGGTCGTGACCTTCACCACCAGCCCGGAAAGCTATATGAAGTATGTCGATCGGCATCCTGAACTCAGTATCAAAATGGGCGTCACTTTTTAAGCTAAGGAAAGCAAACCATGAAAATCGCAACACAAAACCAGGCCTTTTTCCCAACCAATATCCTGGAAAAGTTCGAGTACATCAAAGCGATGGGTTTTGATGGCTACGAAATTGATGGCCGCCTGCTGGTTGAAAACCTCGATGAGGTGAAAGCGGCTATCAAAGCCACTGGCCTGCCGGTTACGACGGCATGCGGCGGATACGATGGCTGGATTGGTGATTTTATCGAAGAACGCCGTCTCAACGGGCTACAGCAGATTGAACGCATTCTGGAAGCACTGGCCGAAGTGGGCGGGAAGGGCATTATCGTGCCTGCTGCCTGGGGGATGTTTACCTTCCGCCTGCCGCCGATGACCTCTCCGCGCAGCCTCGACGGTGACCGGAAAGCCGTAAGTGCCTCCCTGCGCTGGCTGGATGAAGTAGCCGCGCGCACCGGTACCACCGTCTACCTTGAACCGCTGAACCGCTATCAGGACCATATGATCAACACCCTGGCAGACGCGCGTCGTTATATTGAAGAAAACGACCTGAAGCACGTGCAGATCATCGGCGATTTCTATCATATGAACATTGAAGAAGACTCGCTGACCGATGCCCTGCACAACAACCGCGATCTGCTGGGTCATGTACACATTGCGGATAATCATCGCTATCAGCCGGGCAGCGGCAGCCTCGATTTTGCCAGCCTGTTCGATCGGCTGCGTGCCGATAACTATCAGGGATATGTGGTGTATGAGTGCCGCGTTCGTGCCGACGATCCGGCTCAGGCTTATCAGGATTCACTCACCTATTTGCGTGAATGCTAAGGATGACAAGCGTGATGAGTGCTTCTACACCTTCGCCTCTGCGCGTCGCCATTATTGGTGCAGGCCAGGTCGCGGACAAAGTGCATGCCTCGTATTACGCCTCGCGCAGTGATGTTCAGATGGTGGCTGTCATGGACAGCCGCCTCGAGCAGGCACAGGCGTTCGCGGACCGTTATGCTATTCCATCGGCATGGCAGGACGCGCACGAGATGCTGCAGGTTGTAAAACCGGATGTGGTGAGCGTCTGTTCGCCTAACCGATTTCATTTCGAACATGCGATGGCGGCTCTCGAGGCTGGCTGCCATGTGATGTGTGAAAAGCCCCCGGCGATGACGCCGCAGCAGGCCGACCAGATGCGCATCGCCGCGCGCAAGGCGGGCAAAGTGCTGGCATATGATTTTCACCATCGCTTTGCCCTGGATACCCAACTGCTGCGTAATGCGGTCATTAACGGCACGCTGGGCGAAGTTTATTTCACCTCCGCGCAGGCGTTGCGTCGCTGCGGCGTACCGGGATGGGGCGTGTTTACGAATAAAGCGTTGCAGGGCGGTGGGCCACTGATCGATATCGGCATTCATATGCTGGATGCCGCAATGTACGTGCTGGGGTTCCCGAGCGTGAAGCGGGTAACCGCGCACAGCTTTCAGAGGCTTGGGAACCAGAAACACAGCGGCCAGTTCGGTGAGTGGGATCCCGCACAGTTCACCGTCGAAGATGCGCTTTTCGGGACAATTGAGTTCAGCAATGGCAGCGTTCTGCGTCTGGATACCTCCTTCGCGCTTAATATTCGCGAGCAGTCCATCATGAATATCTCATTCTGTGGTGATAAGGCAGGCGCAACGCTGTTCCCGGCACACATTTACAACGACGAAGCCGGTGTTTTGCAGACGCTAACGCAGCGTGAAGAAGCAGACGATCGGCGTCATCTGCGCAGTATGGATGCTTTTGTGCGCCACGTGATGGGCGAGCCGGTTATGATCGCCGATGCGGAACAGGGGCTGGTGATCCAGCAGTTAGTCGCAGCGTTATATAAAGCGGCGGAAACAGGGGAAAGCGTGACGTTATGCTGATCCAGTCTGTATTAACCGACCCGGGCTTTTGCCCGCATAGCCTGAATAAGTACGCGTCCATAATGGCCTGCGGTAACGGCTATATGGGCGTTCGCGCCACGCATGAAGAAGATTACACCCAGCAGACCAGAGGCATGTATCTGGCGGGCCTGTACCATCGTGCGGGGCGCAATGAAACGAACGAGCTGGTCAATCTGCCCGATATTACAGGCATCGATATTGAACTGGACGGCATCAATTTTACGCTGCTTTCCGGCGAAATTCTTGACTGGCACCGTGAACTGGCCTTCGCCAGCGGGGAACTGCGCCGCAGCGTTCTCTGGTGCTCGCCGGAGGGAAAACGCTATCGCCTGGAAAGCCGTCGCTTTGTCTCGCTGGACCAGCTGCCGCTGGTCGCCATGCAGCTTTCCATCACGCCAGTTGATGCGGATTCCCGCGTTGTTCTGAAAACCGGAATCGACGCGACCCAAACCAACAGCGGGAAGCAGCATCTGGATGAGATATCCGTCAGAGTTTTTGATGAGCACTATATGCAGGGCGTGTATGAAACGCAGAATCGCGTTTCTGACGTGGTGATTTCGGCCTGCTGCCGACTGTCTAAAAAAAGCGACAGCTGCTTTACCGCCAAAAATCGACGCGTAATGGCGCACCATGCGCTGACCGTTAATAAAGGTGACACCGTAACTTTTGAAAAGCTGGTCTGGGTTACCCACCGCAGTGATAAAGCCCTTTCGCAAGACTCGTTTGCCCGCCATTCGCTGGCTGAGTTAAAAGCGTGTGCAGAAAGGGGTTACGCAGCGTTGCTCAAGCGTTCCGTCAGCGCCTGGGAAAAGGTCTGGCGCGACTGTCGCGTAGAGGTTGAGTCGTCTGAACATCAGGATGAGATGGCCCTGGATTACGCCGTCTGGCATCTGACGACAATGACGCCAGCCCACAGCGAGCGAAGCAGCATCGGCGCAAAAGGGCTGACGGGCGAGGGGTACAAAGGGCACGTATTCTGGGATACCGAAATTTTCCTGCTGCCTTTTCATCTGTTTACGCGCCCGCAGATTGCCCGCACCCTGCTGCGCTATCGCTGGCTTAACCTTTCAGGCGCCCGTGAAAAAGCCCGCCGTAACGGTTGGCCGGGGGCGTTGTTCCCGTGGGAGAGCGCCGCCAGCGGACAAGAGGAGACGCCTGAGTTTGCCGCAATCAACATCCGCACCGGGGTACGCCAGAAGGTCGCTTCCGCGCTCGCTGAACACCACATCGTGGCGGATATTGCCTGGGCCGTCGTCGCTTACTGGCAGGCGACGCACGATGATGCCTTTATGCGTAATGAAGGCCTGACGCTGCTGATGGAAACCGCTTCCTTCTGGATGGGGCGCGCGACGGAAACGAATGGTCGCCTTGAGATCCATGACGTGATCGGCCCTGACGAATATACCGAGCATGTCAACAACAACGCCTACACCAACTATCTGGCCTGGCACAACGTAGCCTGCGCGCGCCAGTTTATGTCGATGTTTGGGCGGGAAGATGCGCGATTCACGGATAATGCCGCACGGTTCCTGGCGCGCCTGTGGCTGCCTGATGCTAATGCAGACGGGGTTATCCCACAGGATGACACCTTTATGGCAAAACCGGCGATTGACCTGACCCGCTATAAAGCGAATGCGGGTAAACAGACCATCCTGCTCGATTACTCCCGCGCGGAAGTCAATGAAATGCAGATCCTAAAGCAGGCCGATGTTGTGATGCTTAACTACCTGCTGCCGGAGCGGTTTACGCCGGAACAATGTGCCGCCAATCTGGCCTTCTATGAGCCACGCACCATCCATGACTCGTCGCTGAGTAAAGCCATCCACGGGATTGTTCTCGCGCGCTGCGGTGACACCGAAGGAGCCTATGCCTTCTGGCGAGACGGTATCGCTATTGATTTGGGTGACGATCCGCACAGCAGCGATGACGGTATTCATGCCGCGGCTACGGGTGCGATCTGGTCCGGTGCCATTCAGGGGTTTGCTGGCCTGCAAATCATCGAAGGGGAGTTGCACCTTGCGCCGACGCTGCCCGCTCGCTGGAGCAGGCTTGCCTTCCCGCTGCGGTGGCGGGACGCCACAGTGCATGTGACCTGTGAAGATGGCCGGTTAACCATCGAAACTACTGCACCTGTCAGGTTGACGCTGTGGGGCAAAACGCTGGATATAACGGGGCGGAAGGTCTGCGCTTATAAGGACTTTCTTGCATCCGTTAATGGGACCGCTACCACGGAGGGGCGCCATGACGCTTAACGCTGTTGTATTTGATTTGGACGGTGTGATTACCGATACCGCACATCTTCACTTTCTCGCCTGGCGTGCCGTAGCGCAGGAGATCGGCATCACCTTCGACGAGGTGTTTAACGAACAGCTGAAGGGGATTAGCCGTATGGATTCCCTCCAGCGCATCCTGAAGCATGGGGGGAAAGCGGGGATGTTCAGCAATGAGCAGCGTGAGGCTCTTGCGGCAAAGAAAAACGCGCTCTATGTCCAGTCGCTGTCATCGCTGACGCAGGATTCGCTGCTGCCGGGCATTCGCGACGTGCTGGCGGATATCCGTGCGGCGAAGGTCAAAATTGGGCTGGCGTCAGTATCGCTCAACGCCCCGGGGATCTTACATGCGCTGGGCATTCATCAGGCCTTCGATTTTTGCGCGGATGCCTCGCGGATCCGCCGCTCAAAGCCGGATCCGGAGATATTCCTCGCGGCCTGTGCAGGGCTGAACGTACGTCCTGAAGAGGCTATCGGTATCGAAGATGCCGCAGCAGGCGTTGAGGCAATCAACGCCGCAGGAATGCTGTCGGTCGGGATTGGGCCTGGCCTGAACCATGCGGGATTACAACTTCATTCAACGCGGGAACTGACCTGGAAATGCCTGACGGCGTTCTGGGCATCCCGGGCGCATTGATAAGGAATTAATGATGGCTCAACTGTCTCTGAAACACATTCAGAAAATCTATGATAACCAGGTTCACGTGGTAAAGGATTTCAACCTCGAAATTGAAGACAAAGAATTTATAGTTTTTGTCGGTCCATCGGGCTGCGGTAAATCCACGACGTTGCGCATGATTGCCGGACTTGAGGAGATCAGCGCGGGTGAACTGATCGTTGACGGGGTATGCATGAACGATGTGCCTGCCAAGTCCCGCGATATCGCCATGGTTTTTCAGAACTACGCGCTTTATCCGCATATGACGGTCTACGACAACATGGCGTTTGGCCTGAAAATGCAAAAAATCGCGCCATCCGTCATTGAAGAACGCGTCAGCTGGGCGGCACAAATCCTCGGGTTACGTGACTACCTCCAGCGTAAACCAGGCGCCTTGTCCGGCGGTCAGCGCCAGCGCGTGGCGCTGGGCAGGGCTATCGTACGCGAAGCCGGGGTATTCCTGATGGACGAACCGCTGTCTAACCTTGATGCCAAGCTTCGTGTGCAGATGCGTGCCGAAATCAGCAAGCTGCACCAGAAGCTTAACACCACCATGATTTACGTGACGCACGACCAGACGGAAGCCATGACGATGGCAACCCGTATCGTGATCTTAAAAGACGGCATCATTCAGCAGGTAGGTGCGCCGAAGCAGGTGTACAACGAGCCGGCAAATATGTTTGTGGCAGGGTTCATCGGCTCACCGGCGATGAATTTTATTCGCGGTGCAATCGACGATCGCTATTTCGTGACGGAAACGCTGCGTCTGGAGATCCCTGAAGACAAGCTGGCTGAGCTGAATGCGCAGGGCTACCAGCGTAAGGCGGTCGTCTTTGGCATCCGTCCGGAAGACATTCTCACCCCGCAGAGCAGCGGGGGAGAGATCACGGCAAAAGTCAGCGTCGCCGAACTGACCGGGGCGGAGTTTATGCTGTATGCCACAGTGGGCGGGCATGAACTGGTTGTCCGAGCAGGGGCGGCAAATGACTACATAGCGGGAGATAATATCGGCATCCAGTTCGATATGAATAAATGCCATTTCTTCGATGCTGATACTGAATTAGCTATTAGATAAGAAAGGTGTTCGCCGGAAATGAAAGTTTCCGGTTTTTTTGTTAGTTAATTATAAAGGAATATTTTAATGAGTACTCTACTAAGAAGTGCTGCGCTCGTTCTGTGCGCAGGGGTTAGCTGCGCGCAAGCAACAGAAACAGCAAAACGCTGGGAGTTTAATATTGGGGCCATGTATGAAATTGAAAACGTCGAAGGACAGGGCGACGATAAAGATGGATTATATGAACCTTCCGTGTGGTTTAACGCCACGTACGATGCGTGGACCATTTCACTTGCCATGTATCAGGAAGGTCCGGTTGATTACAGCAGCATGACGCGCGGTACCTATTTTGACCGTCCGGAATTTGAATTACGGTATCGCTTCATTGGCACCGATGATTTTACGCTGGGTCTTACGGGTGGTTTCCGCAATTATGGATATCATTTTAAAGATGAGCACGGGGCAAAAGACGGTAGTGCCAATATGCAGCGCTACAAAATTCAGCCGGACTGGGACCTGAAATTAACCGATGACTGGCGTTTTGGCGGTTGGTTTGCCATGTATCAGTTTGCAAATGACCTGGGAAAAACCGGCTATTCTGACAGCCGTGTCGAAACGGAAACCGGCTTTACCTGGACAATAAATGAAACCGTCTCTGCAAAGGTTAATTACTATTTAGAGCGTGGTTTTAATATGGACAGTTCACGTAATAACGGTGAATTTTCCACGCAGGAAATTCGCGCGTACCTGCCTGTTTCATTAGGTCAGACGACACTGACGCCTTATACCCGTCTTGGGCTTGACCGCTGGTCAAACTGGGACTGGCAGGACGATCCAACCCGTGAAGGGCATGACTTCAATCGCCTGGGGCTGCTCTATGCTTATGACTTCGCAAATGGCGTATCCATGACGCTGGAATATGCCTACGAATGGGAAAATCACGACGAAGGAGATAGCGATCGCTTCCACTATGCGGGTGTCGGCGTGAATTACGCGTTCTGATAACCGGTTACCAGGGGCGAATGCCCCTGGTTTTTAGCGCAGCGAAGCCGCATCTGAAAAATGCGTTTCGACCAGTACCTTATGTGGCGCAGCTTTACCCGCAATGCACCTGAACAGCAGGTCGCAGCTCTCTTCACCCAGCTTTCTCGTCGGAATATCAAAACCGCCGGGCGCAGGGGTCAAAATGAGAGACAGCATCGGGTCGCTGTATCCCGCTATGGCGACCTGTTCAGGGATCGTCAGATTCAGCTCATCCGCGGCACGATAGAGGCTCAGCAATTTCATGCTGTCCGTGGCAAAAACCGCGTCAGGCGGGTTACCAGAAGAGAGCAATTTACACGCCGCCTGAAGTGCACTTTCATGGGTATATCCGCCATCAATAACCCAATCCGGGTTAATAGCAAATCCCTGTTGTTCAAGGCTGGATTTATAACCCGCGAGACGATCGATTGAAACGTGATAATCAAGCGGGGCATGCAGGCAGGCAATTTTCGTTCGCCCATGCCTGATAAAAGAATCTGTCAGTATGGCGCTGTCGTGGAAATTGTCCGTATCGACAGAGTATATATTCTGATAATCACCTTCCACTTTACCAATAACGACTACCGGCACACCGTATTCATCCAGCGTGGCGAAAAAAGATTCGTTAGCCGGTGAGCTCAGCATGACGATCCCTTTGATCATCTTCTGCTTTATTTTACCCACGCACTTTTGCAGATCGTCTTCACTGCTTCTTGAGGTTTGTAAAATGACGTCAAAACCTTCTTCTTCCGCTTTTGCCGTGATGGCATGCAGTACGTCAGAGAAAAAAGGATTGCCTGCGGTAGTTTTGGTTGAGCGGGTCGAAATAACCATAATGGCGTCAAAGCCAGAAGAGGTAAGCGCGCGGGCAAGTTTATTAGGTTGATAATTTAATTCTTCTATCGCCTTCAACACTTTTTCACGCGCCTCGGGAGATATATTCGTTTGTTTATTCAGAACGCGCGACACGGTTGATTTCGAAACGCCAGCAACGCGTGCAATATCATAGATCGTGGGTGACATACACCTTACTCACTCCAGACGGACAGCAATGGCGCCCATCTTACTGGAGAGAAAACGGCAATAGCAATAATTAAGAATTGATAATCAACGATCTGCCCCAATTTATTGTATTCTGAAGTGACTCTTTTCCGGCTTCCAGGCAATGAAGGATGGCGATGAAGCGACTTAAAAACGAATTCAATTCTCTGGTGAACCGTGGCGTTGATAGGCATTTGCGTCTGGCCGTGACGGGGCTGAGCCGCAGCGGTAAGACCGCATTTATTACGGCAATGGTCAATCAGCTTTTGAACCTGCATGCCGGGGCACGGCTGCCGCTGCTTAGCGCGGTGCGCGAGGAGCGGCTGTTGGGCGTGAAACGTGTGCCGCAGCGTGATTTTGGCATCCCCCGCTTCACCTATGATGAAGGGCTGGCGCAGCTGTACGGACAGCCACCCGCCTGGCCTACGCCAACGCGTGGCGTGAGCGAGATTCGTCTTGCGCTTCGTTTTCGCTCTAACGAATCGCTGATGCGCCATTTTAAAGAGACGTCCACGCTCTATCTTGAAATTGTGGATTATCCTGGCGAATGGCTGCTCGATTTACCCATGCTGGCGCAGGACTACCTGAGCTGGTCCCGACAGATGACCGGCCTGTTGCAGGGGCAGCGTGCGGACTGGTCAACAAAATGGCGGCAACTTTGCGAAGGGCTGGATCCGCTGGCGCCAGCGGATGAAAACCGTCTGGCAGCAATAGCCGAGGCCTGGACGGACTACCTGCACCAGTGCAAGCAGGAGGGGCTGCATTTTATCCAGCCGGGTCGGTTTGTTTTGCCGGGAGATTTAGCCGGTGCCCCCGCGCTGCAGTTTTTCCCGTGGCCGGACGTTGACGGCATTGGTGAAGTGAAACTGGCGCAGGCGGACAAAACCACCAACGCCGGCATGCTCCGGGACAGGTACAATTACTACTGTGAAAAAGTCGTTAAAGGTTTTTATAAAAATCACTTTTTACGTTTTGACCGTCAGATAGTGCTGGTGGACTGCCTGCAACCGCTCAACAGCGGGCCGCAGGCGTTCAACGATATGCGACTGGCACTGACGCAGCTGATGCAGAGTTTTCATTACGGCCAGCGAACGCTGTTTCGCCGCTTGTTCTCTCCGGTAATCGACAAGCTGCTGTTTGCCGCGACAAAGGCCGATCACGTGACGGTCGATCAGCACGCCAATATGGTTTCCCTGCTGCAACAGCTGGTGCAGGATGCATGGCAGAATGCGGCTTTCGAAGGGATCGGTATGGATTGCCTGGGGCTGGCGTCCGTACAGGCCACCCAGAGTGGGCTGATCGACGTGAATGGCGAGAAAATCCCGGCATTACGCGGTAATCGCCTCAGCGATGGTGAACCGCTCACGGTCTATCCGGGGGAAGTCCCGGCGCGTCTGCCGGGCCAGGCCTTCTGGCAAAATCAGGGGTTTCAGTTTGAAGCCTTCCGTCCGCAGGTGATGAACGTTGACCAGCCATTGCCGCACATCCGCCTGGATGCAGCGCTGGAGTTTTTGATTGGAGATAAATTGCGATGACGGAACCGTTAAAGCCACGCATTGATTTTACTGGCCAGCTTGAGCAGACACCGGAGGAGGTGTTCAAAACGGCGCACACCTTTAGCGGCCCGCAGGCCGACAATTTTGCGCCGGTGCTGGCAGAAGAGCCGCTGGTTGAAGAGGGGCAGGCGGAAGCGGTCGTTGACGCGGCGCTGCGCCCGAAACGCAGCCTGTGGCGCAGGATGGTCAGCGCCGGGCTGGTCCTTTTCGGTGCGAGCGTAATCGGGCAGGGCGTACAGTGGGGCATCAATGCCTGGCAGACGCAGGACTGGGTGGCGCTGGGCGGCTGTGCAGCCGGGGCACTGATCGTTGGTGCGGGCGTTGGGTCAGTGGTCACCGAGTGGCGACGGCTCTGGCGTTTGCGACAGCGTGCCCACGAACGTGATGAGGCGCGGGATCTTCTTCACAGCCACGGCACGGGCAAAGGGCGTGCTTTTTGTGAAAAGCTGGCGGCTCAGGCCGGGATAGATCATTCTCATCCGGCGCTTCAGCGCTGGTACGCGGCGATCCACGAAACGCAGAACGATCGGGAAGTGGTCACGCTCTATGCCCATATTGTTCAGCCGGTGCTGGATGCGCAGGCACGGCGTGAAATAAGCCGGTCAGCCGCAGAATCCACGCTGATGATTGCCGTCAGCCCGCTGGCGATGGTGGATATGGCCTTTATTGCCTGGCGCAACCTGCGCCTGATCAACCGCATCGCCAGACTGTATGGCATTGAGCTCGGCTATTACAGCCGGCTGCGCCTGTTCAAGCTGGTATTGCTGAATATCGCCTTCGCCGGGGCCAGCGAACTGGTGCGCGAGGTAGGAATGGACTGGATGTCGCAGGATCTCGCGGCACGTCTGTCCGCGCGAGCGGCGCAGGGGATCGGTGCCGGTCTGCTGACGGCACGCCTGGGAATCAAAGCGATGGAGGTTTGTCGTCCTTTACCCTGGATTGACGGCGACAAGCCGCGTTTAGGCGATTTCCGGCGCGAGCTGATTGGCCAGCTCAAGGATACGCTTAACAAAAAACCTGCTCAGTGAGGTTTTGTTTACTAATCGTGCTGGCTGTCAATATTTGTTGACAGCCACCTTCCCGAACACCGCGATCTGACATATCATTTTACTGTTAATGGCTTAAACGGTGAATTTCCCATGCGTCTGGAAGTCTTTTGTGAGGACCGTCTCGGTCTGACCCGCGAGTTACTCGATCTTCTTGTTTTACGTAGCATTGATTTACGTGGCATTGAGATCGACCCTGTCGGGCGAATTTACCTCAATTTTGCCGAAATTGAATTTAATACCTTCAGCAGCCTGATGGCGGAAATCCGCCGTATCGCTGGCGTTACGGATGTACGCACCATTCCATGGATGCCGTCCGAGCGTGAACACCTGGCCCTGAGCGCGCTGCTGGAAGCGATGCCGGAGCCGTTCCTGTCCCTCGATCTGAAAAATAAAGTCGAGCGCGTCAATCAGGCCAGCTGCCAGCTGTTTGCGCAGAGCCAGGAAAAAATCATCGGCCACCACGCCACGCAGCTGATCCCTGGCTTTAATTTCCAGCGCTGGCTGGAGAGTAGCCCGCAAAACACCCACAGCGAACACGTGGCGATCAACGGACAGAATTTCCTGATGGAGATCACGCCGGTCTACCTGAAAGGGGAAAACGACGCGCGCGTGCTGACCGGAGCCGTGATCATGCTGCGCTCCACCGTGCGCATGGGCCGCCAGTTGCAGAATCTTTCAAGCCAGGATGTCGGTGCCTTCAGCCAGATCATTGCGGTAAGCCCGAAGATGCGTCACGTGGTTGAGCAGGCGCGCAAGCTGGCAAATCTGACCGCGCCGCTGCTTATCACCGGCGATACCGGTACCGGAAAAGATCTGCTGGCGCATGCCGTGCATCTGGCCAGCCCGCGTGCGGCGAAACCCTATCTGGCGCTTAACTGCGCTTCTATCCCGGAAGACGCGGTTGAAAGCGAACTGTTCGGCCATGCGCCGGAAGGTAAAAAAGGCTTTTTTGAACAGGCTAACGGCGGCTCGGTGCTGCTGGACGAGATTGGCGAAATGTCGCCACGCATGCAGGCGAAGCTGCTGCGTTTTCTGAATGACGGCACTTTCCGCCGCGTAGGGGAAGATCATGAAGTGCACGTTGACGTGCGCGTGATATGCGCCACCCAGAAAAACCTGGTGGAGCTGGTTCAGAAGGGCGTCTTCCGGGAAGACCTATACTATCGCCTGAACGTTCTGACCCTTAATATTCCGCCGCTGCGCGATTGCCCGCAGGACATCATGCCGTTGACGGAGCTGTTCGTGGCCCGCTTTGCCGATGAGCAGGGCGTTCCGCGTCCGAAGCTCTCCGCCGATTTGGGCACCGTACTGACCCGCTACGGCTGGCCGGGCAATATTCGTCAGCTGAAAAACGCGGTCTACCGTGCGTTGACCCAGCTGGAAGGATATGAACTGCGACCGCAGGATATTTTATTGCCGGATTACGATGCCGGAACGGTTTCGGTGGGCGAAGAGGCAATGGAAGGCTCGCTGGACGATATCACCAGCCGTTTCGAGCGCTCGGTATTGACGCAGCTCTATCGTAGCTATCCGAGTACCCGCAAGCTGGCTAAGCGCCTTGGGGTGTCGCATACCGCGATTGCCAATAAGCTGCGCGAGTACGGATTGAGTCAGAAGAAGGGTGAAGAATAAATAAAAAAGCCTCTTTGCAGAGGCTTTTTTACGATTACGCTTTCAGGGCGTCGAGTGCCGCGGTGTAATCCGGTTCGGTGGTGATTTCATTTACCAGCTGGCTGAAAACAACGTTGTCGTTTTCATCAATGACCAGCACCGCGCGCGCGGCCAGGCCTTTCAGCGCACCTTCGGAAATGCCAACACCGTACTTCTCAAGGAAATCCGGGCTGCGCAGGGTGGAAAGGGTGATGACGTTGCTCAGGCCTTCAGCGCCGCAGAAGCGGGACTGGGCAAACGGCAGGTCAGCAGAAATGCACAGCACCACGGTGTTGTCCATTTCGGTCGCCAGCTGGTTGAATTTACGCACGGACGCGGCGCAGACGCCGGTGTCGATGCTTGGGAAAATGTTCAGGACTTTGCGTTTGCCGGCAAACTGGCTCAACGTGACGTCAGACAGATCTTTAGCAACCAGAGTGAAAGGCTGTGCTTTGCTGCCGGACTGTGGAATGGAACCTGCAACAGCAACCGGGTTGCCCTGGAAATGAACGAGTTGTGACATGGATATCTTCCTGTTTACAAATAGTTAACGTCGTGGCTAGTGTATGTCATCCGCAGTTAGCACGGCAAACCAATTTTACGCCTTACCGGCCTGCAAGGAGTCAGTGATGAGAAGTGTTAAGGTCTATGAAGAAGCCTGGCCATTGCATACCCCATTTGTGATCTCGCGCGGCAGCCGTAATGAGGCCCGCGTGGTGGTGGTTGAATGTGAAGAGGACGGCGTGAAGGGCGTCGGGGAATGTACGCCCTATCCACGCTACGGTGAAAGCCTGGCGTCGGTGATGGCGCAGATAATGACGGTTGTGCCCGATCTTCAGACCGGCCTTACGCGTGAAGCGCTCCAGCAGCGCTTACCGGCTGGCGCAGCCCGCAATGCTATCGACTGTGCTCTCTGGAGCCTTGAGGCGGCGAAACAGCGCAAAACGCTCCCTTCGCTGCTGGAAATTACGCTACCGGCGTCGGTCGTCACCGCGCAAACGGTAGTTATTGGTGAACCGGAGCAGATGGCGGCCAGCGCCCAGGCGCTGTATGCCACGGGCGCGACGTTGTTAAAAGTAAAGCTCGACGACCGTATGATAAGCGAACGCATGGTCGCCATTCGCGCCGCGGTGCCTGAGGCAACCCTGATCGTCGACGCGAACGAATCATGGCATAGCGAAGGGCTGGCAGCGCGCTGTCAGCTGCTGGCCGACCTGGGCGTTGCGATGCTTGAGCAGCCTTTACCCGCGGAAGATGATGCCGCGCTGGCAAATTTCATTCATCCACTTCCGGTATGTGCTGATGAGAGTTGCCATACTCGCGAAAGCCTGTCGGCCCTGAAGGGCCGCTACGAGATGGTGAACATTAAGCTCGATAAAACCGGTGGATTAACCGAAGCCCTTGCTCTGGCAAAGGACGCGCAGGCGCAAGGATTTACCTTAATGCTGGGCTGTATGCTCTGCACGTCCAGGGCGATTGGCGCAGCGCTCCCGCTGGCGAACAGCGTGCGTTTTGCCGATCTGGATGGCCCAACCTGGCTCGCGGTTGATGTATCGCCCGCCCTGAATTTCACCTCCGGCGTGCTTCACCTCTGAGGCTGCCAGCGCAGGAGATCCGTCATTGCCCGCAGGTATTTTTCGCTCGCTTCGTCCGAGGAGATGGGCGGAAACTCTGCGGTGATACAGTGCAGGCCGAGGTCGGCGCACCAGCTGCCAAACGATCCGGGAGTTTCATAGCCGACGCTGGTCACCAGAGGAAGGGCAAACGCATCTGCGAGCCACTGTCCGAGCGCCGTATGGCGAGGATCTTCAATACAGGCGAGCGGATCGTGGAAAGAGACAACCCAGGCCGGGTGGATCTTATGAATAAGCTGGCATAACGCCTGAGTCTCGGGTTCGGAGCCGGGCTTGTCGCCCGTAAGCAGGACCACATCCCGCTCCTGCGCCGAACTGTTCCAGCGGTACACCGTTTCACCGGCGCGCCAGTTTGCCGCCGGGAAGTTCCTGTTAAGGTCAACCCCCCGCGCATTCGCCCGTAGCCCAAGCTGACAGCCGTCCGGATTAACGGTCAAAATCACATGATGACGCCGCAAGTCGGGAGCCAGCGTACGCAGCGCGCAGGAGAGCGTCACGATGGACGAATTTTCGTCGCCATGCGTCCCCGCAATAATCAAGCCGCTGTTGCGATCGGCCTCGGGAGCGGGAAACCAGATTAATGGAGCGCCTAAAAAGGAGCGGCCATAATGTTGAGTACCGGGCGGAAAGGCGCCGCGTTCCGTTCGTGGTCGGGTGGTTGCCATAGTAAACCCTGATGATGAAATCGCTTCTGGCAGTGTTGTGCAAAACCCGCGCTTAATCAAATAGTTTCCTTTCGTGTAGAAATTTGCCTGACATCAACTTTCAGGAGGAAGCATTTGCATTTCTCCGTTTCGAAACAAATAATTACGCATCTGCCTGTTACCTGAAATCATTAAGGGGATCGTATGAAGCATCCTGTTTCGCTTCTTTGTACTGCGCTGTGGCTGTGCGGGCTCTCATCACTTTCATATGCCGCGGATGTTCCCCAGGGAACGGTTCTGGCGCAAAAACAGGAGCTGGTTCGACATATCAAAGATGAACCCGCTTCCCTCGATCCGGCAAAAGCGGTGGGATTACCGGAAATTCAGGTGATCCGCGACCTTTATGAAGGGCTGGTGAATCAAAATGAAAAAGGGGAGCTGGTGCCGGGAGTAGCGACGCGCTGGCAAAGCAATGATAACCGGATCTGGACGTTTACCCTGCGAGACAACGCGAAGTGGTCTGACGGTAGCCCGGTGACGGCGCAGGATTTTGTTTACAGCTGGCGTCGTCTGGTTGACCCGAAAACGACCTCACCTTTCGCCTGGTTTGCGGCGCTGGCTGGAATTAACAACGCTCAGGCCATAATCGATGGCAAAGCTGCACCAGACACCCTTGGCGTAACGGCGGTCGATGCGAAAACGCTGCGCGTTCAGCTCGACAAGCCCCTGCCGTGGTTCAGCAATCTTACGGCTAATTTTGCGTTCTATCCTGTCCAAAAGGCCAACGTCGAAAGCGGTAAAGAGTGGACACGTCCAGGCGCGCTCGTCGGTAATGGTGCGTATGTGCTGAAAGATCGTGTGGTTAATGAAAAACTGGTGGTTGAGCCGAATCCTCATTACTGGGATAACGCCAAAACGGTGCTTCAGAAAGTGACTTTCGTGCCGATCAATCAGGAGTCATCAGCAACGAAACGTTATCTGGCGGGCGATATTGATATAACCGAATCGTTCCCAAAAAACATGTATCAGAAGCTGCTTAAGGATATCCCTGGGCAGGTATACACGCCGCCGCAGCTGGGTACCTACTACTACGCGTTTAACACGCAAAAAGGCCCAACCGCTGATGCCCGCGTGCGTCTGGCGCTCAGCATGACTATCGACCGGCGGATCATGGCGGAAAAAGTGCTGGGAACTGGCGAGAAGCCGGCCTGGCACTTCACTCCCGATGTGACTGCCGGTTTCACGCCGGAAACCTCGCCATTTGAGCAGATGTCGCAACAGGAGCTGAATGCTCAGGCGAAAACGTTATTGCAGGCAGCAGGCTATGGCCCGCAGCGCCCGTTAAAATTAACGCTGCTCTACAACACGTCCGAAAATCATCAAAAAATTGCGATTGCGGTTGCATCTATGTGGAAAAAAAACCTGGGCGTTGACGTCAAGTTGCAGAATCAGGAGTGGAAAACCTACATCGACAGCCGTAACACCGGGAATTTTGACGTCATCCGTGCGTCATGGGTAGGGGACTACAACGAGCCGTCGACTTTCCTGTCGCTGCTCACCTCCTCCCATAGCGGGAATATCTCGCGCTTCAACGATCCGGCGTACGACAAGATTATTAATCAGGCGACGCTTGAAACCACTGAAAAAGCGCGTAATGCCGACTACAATATGGCGGAGAAGATCCTGACAGAAAAGGCACCTATTGCTCCGATTTATCAATACACCAATGGCCGCCTCATTAAGCCCTGGGTCAAAGGATATCCAATAAATAACCCAGAGGACGTGGCGTACAGTCGTACTATGTACATTGAAAAGCACTAGAATCGAAAGAGTAGGGCGCGGTGCGATTACGATAGCTGTAATCGCATTAGCGCCCGAAGCAATCCTGCAATCGTTTAACAATAGTGAACTAAAACTTTAAAAGGTATGTACGCTATCCCATGCAGCATGTATATATTACCAGCGCTAACTTATTAAGCGTCACTAAACAATATGACTTAAAGGTATTACTTCTTAAATATACCGCTAACGTTTTTTACGGATGCATTATAACAAAACTGATATCTTTTAGTTTGCCTTAAGGCAGCATGTTGCGGCTGTTAAAATTAAATAAATGAATTTAAACAGCAAAAAAGTAATCTAGTAACGAACCTGAGGACAAAATTACCCGGCAATGCTATAACCCTTATTGCCAACCCAAATATAAAGCCGCAGGAAAATGTATGCTAAGAAATATTAGTGTCAGGACGTTTATTACCTATTTTCTTTTATGTGTATTTTTGGTAAGTGATGGAGTGATAACAATATTCTCAGGCAGCTTGTCGCTTTTTATTGCTGTTATTATTGTTCAATCTGTCGCCTTATTTTTACTCTGGGCGTACATGACAAAATACCTTGTGACGCCGATCAATACGGTGAAAAAAAGTATTGAAGAAGTCACGTCGGGTAACCTTGGGGTGTCGATTCCCGAGTTCGGTAACAACTGTGCGGGGCGGCTGATCCCGGGAATTAATAGTCTCTCCAGCAATATCGCAACGCTGGTGCGTGAGATCCGCGCGTCGTCGCATACTGCCATGACGCTTTCTGAACAGCTCTCTTCCCGCAGCGCGGAGCTTTCCGTCAAAACAGAACAGCAGTCAGCCTCTCTGGTCCAAACGGCCGCCAGCATGGAACAGATGGCGGCGAGTACCAAAAATAATGCAGACAATACCCGTTTAGCCAGCGAGCAGGCGAATGCTGCGACTATGCGGGCGCGTAAGGGCGGGGAGTTAATGGGGCAGGTTGCAAACAATATGCAATCGATAACCGAATGTGCCCAGCAGATGACGGAAATTATCTCGCTGATTGACGGTATCGCTTTCCAGACCAATATTCTGGCGCTTAATGCCGCTGTGGAAGCGGCAAGAGCCGGTGACCATGGTAAAGGGTTTTCCGTCGTGGCCGGTGAGGTCCGAAGCCTGGCACATCGCAGCGCCGAAGCGGCAAAAAATATTAAATCATTAATTGAAGTCACCAGCCATAACGTGACCCAGGGCGTCACGGTAGTATCGGAGGCGGAAAAAAATATGCACGACATCGTAGCCGGCTCGGGCAATGTCAGCAGACTGATGGATGATATTTCCGCCTCTACGTCGGAACAGGAAAAAGGCATTTCACAAATAACTCAGGCACTATCAGAGCTTGAGCGCGTCACGCAGAGCAACGTCTCGATGGTAGAAGAACTTAATGGTTCATCAGACGTGCTGCGCAATCAGGTGATTGAACTACAAACGCGAACGCGTAACTTCCGCCTGAATAATGAATACCAGCCTGACGATGCGCTAAAGCGCCGCAAGTGGGCGGTGAATTCCTGAGCATATTCAGGACCATGCCTCACATAATTATTGCTTAACCCTCGGCGAAAGCTAGACTGACTCCGGAAGAGTTAAAACGGTGGAGGCGCTGTGGAAAGCATAAAAGGGTCTGAGGTTAACGTTCCTGACGCAGTTTTTGCGTGGGTGTTTGATGGACGTGGTGGCGCAAGACCGCTGGAAGATACGGATGAAATCGACAGTGAACATCCATGCTGGCTGCATCTCAACTACACCCATCCAGACAGCGCAGACTGGCTCGCATCCACGCCGCTGTTGCCTAATAACGTCCGGGATGCGCTTGCGGGAGAAAGCCTCAGGCCGCGCGTCAGCCGGATGGGTGAGGGCACGTTAATTACGTTGCGGTGTATTAATGGCAGCACGGATGAACGTCCGGATCAGCTTGTGGCAATGCGTGTATATATGGATGAACGCCTGATTGTCTCCACCCGCCAGCGAAAGGTGCTGGCGCTGGATGACGTTATTAACGATCTGAAAGAGGGCACGGGACCAACGGATTGCGGCAGCTGGCTGGTTGATGTATGCGATGCGTTGACCGATCACGCCAGCGAGTTTATTGAAGAACTCCACGATAAAATCATCGATCTGGAAGATAATCTTCTCGATCAGCAAATCCCCCCACGAGGCTTTCTGGCGCTGTTGCGTAAGCAACTTATCGTTATGCGCCGCTACATGACTCCGCAGCGCGACGTTTACGCGCGTCTGGCCAGCGAACGCCTGAGCTGGATGAATGACGATCAGCGTCGCAGAATGCAGGATATCGCTGACCGGCTCGGCAGAGGTCTGGATGAGATCGACGCCTGTATCGCCAGAACGGCGGTCATGGCGGACGAAATAGCCCAGGTGATGCAGGAGTCTTTAGCAAGAAGAACGTACACCATGTCGCTAATGGCGATGGTCTTTTTACCGAGCACGTTCTTAACCGGGCTATTTGGCGTCAATCTCGGGGGGATCCCCGGCGGGGAATACCATTACGGCTTCACCACGTTTTGCGTCATGTTAGTGGTTTTGATTGGCGGTGTTGCGTGGTGGTTGCATCGCAGTAAATGGCTGTAAATTTACACTTTTATGATGCAATGTCTGCTTCAAAACGACATTTTAATTGAGCGAAGTCAATAAACTCCGACCCTCTAAGGTGCAATATTACTCCCGCAGGTGAATGCAACGTCAAGCGATGGGCGTTGCGCTCCATATTGTCTTACTTCCTTTTTTTGAATTACTGCATAGCACAATTGATTCGTACGACGCCGACTTCATAGTCGGCTTTTTTTTGCCTCCTGTTTCTCAGCGTCTACCCTTTAGGGGACAACACCAAAACCTGGAGGAAAAGATGAGTATGCTACTTACCCTGCACCTGGTGAACACGCGTCAGTCCGATCCGGTGCCAACCGATCCGACCCCAATGCCTGACCCCATCCCCCGTCCGCAGCCGATGCCGGACCCGCCACCGGATGAAGAGCCGATTAAATTGTCGCATCGTTAGCGGAGATCTGCGAGGATACGCGCCATCTGACCGTAATCTTTACCACGAGAGTATATTGTGACCGCTTTTTCCACGCTGAATGTTCTGCCTGCTGCCCAACTCACTAATCTGAATGAGTTGGGCTACCTGACTATGACACCTGTCCAGGCCGCTGCCCTGCCAGCCATCCTCGAAGGCCGTGACGTGCGCGTGCAGGCTAAAACCGGCAGTGGTAAAACGGCTGCATTCGGTCTTGGCCTGTTACAGCACATCGATGTAACCCTGTTTCAGACCCAGTCTCTTATTCTCTGCCCAACGCGCGAGCTGGCCGATCAGGTGGCGGGCGAGCTGCGTCGCCTGGCGCGCTTTTTACCGAACACCAAAATTTTAACGCTATGCGGTGGACAACCTTTTGGTGCGCAGCGCGATTCTCTTCAGCACGCGCCGCATATCATTGTGGCGACGCCGGGTCGTCTGCTCGATCATCTGCAAAAAGGCACCGTTTCACTTGATGCGCTGCAAACGCTGGTGATGGATGAAGCAGACCGCATGCTGGATATGGGATTCAGCGACGCGATTGACGACGTGATCCGCTTTGCGCCTGCCTCTCGTCAAACGCTGCTCTTTTCTGCCACCTGGCCCGAGTCCATTGCGGCGATCAGCGGGCGCGTGCAGAAAGATCCGATTACCATCGAAATTGATACCGTTGATGCATTGCCAGCAATTGAACAGCAGTTCTATGAAACGTCGCAGCAGGGCAAAATTCCGCTGCTGCAAAAATTACTGAGCCAGCACCAGCCCGCGTCCTGCGTGGTGTTCTGTAACACCAAAAAAGATTGTCAGGCGGTGTGTGATGCCCTGAATGAAGCCGGGCAGAGTGCGTTACCGCTGCACGGCGATCTGGAGCAGCGCGATCGCGATCAGACCCTGGTGCGTTTCGCTAACGGCAGTGCTCGCGTGCTGGTTGCCACGGACGTGGCGGCCCGTGGGCTGGACATTAAATCTCTTGAGTTGGTGGTCAATTTTGAGCTGGCATGGGATCCAGAGGTGCATGTACACCGTATCGGACGCACGGCGCGTGCCGGCAACAGCGGTCTTGCTATCAGCTTCTGCGCGCCTGAAGAGGCTCAGCGCGCCAACATTCTTGCAGAAATGCTGCAAATGAAACTCAACTGGGTGAGCGCACCAGGCCACACCAGCGTTGTTCCGCTTGTGGTGGAGATGGTTACCCTTTGTATCGACGGCGGCAAGAAAGCCAAAATGCGTCCGGGTGACGTACTGGGGGCGTTAACAGGGGATATCGGTCTGGATGGGGCAGATATTGGTAAAATTACGGTCCATCCGGCACATGTCTACGTGGCGGTTCGCCAGCCGGTTGCTCACAAAGCCTGGAAACAATTGCAGAACGGGAAAATTAAAGGGAAAACCTGTCGCGTTCGTCTGCTGAAGTAAGCTAAAGAAGCGTCTCAGAAGCGGTTTCTGAGACGCTGTAAGGTTATTTTACTTCCACCACGTTCAGGCGCAGTTCATCGAATTGCGCATCATCTTCTTCCGGCTGCCAGCCGGCAGGCTGCATCGGGATCTCTTCGCGGTCAAACGCCAGGTCGCCACCGTTTATCACTTCTGAACCATGGTTGATGCCTTTAAAATCGAACAGCTCGACGTCGGCCAGGTGCGAAGGAACCACGTTCTGCATGGCGCTGAACATCGTCTCGATACGACCCGGATAGCGTTTATCCCAGTCACGCAGCATGTCGCCAATCACCTGACGCTGCAGGTTAGGCTGAGATCCGCACAGGTTGCATGGAATGATAGGGAAGGCTTTGGCCTGTGAGAAACGCTCGATGTCTTTCTCGCGACAGTAGGCGAGCGGGCGGATGACGATGTGTTTGCCGTCATCACTCATCAGCTTCGGCGGCATGCCCTTCATTTTGCCGCCGTAGAACATGTTCAGGAACAGCGTTTGCAGAATGTCGTCACGATGGTGGCCCAGCGCGATTTTGGTTGCGCCCAGCTCCGTCGCGGTACGGTACAGAATGCCGCGGCGCAGACGGGAGCAGAGCGAGCAGGTCGTTTTGCCTTCAGGGATCTTCTCTTTAACAATACCGTAGGTATTCTCTTCTACGATTTTGTATTCAACGCCCAGTTTCTCCAGATACTCCGGCAGGATATGCTCCGGAAAGCCCGGCTGTTTCTGGTCGAGATTGACCGCCACCAGGGAAAAGTTCACAGGTGCGCTTTGCTGAAGATTACGCAGGATCTCCAGCATGGTATAGCTATCTTTACCCCCTGACAGGCACACCATAATACGGTCGCCTTCTTCAATCATGTTGAAGTCTGCAATGGCTTCGCCCACGTTACGGCGCAGTCGCTTTTGCAGCTTGTTCAGGTTGTATTGCTCTTTTTTGTTAATCTCTTGATTTTCTTGCATTTATTACTACCTTCGGAGCCAGTAGGGGCATAATAGGGGCAAAAATTTTTCAGCGTGCGAGCTTATCGTTAAGCATCAGCACCTGTTCGCCATTCATTTCTTCAATCCACGCACCGTAGACTTCATAAACCATTTGCGCGTTTTCATGCCCCATCTGGCTGGCTATGAAAGACGGGTTAGCGCCGGCAGATAAAAGCCAGCAGGCAAAAGTATGCCGCGTATGGTACGGATTCCGGCGGCGAATACCAGCACGTTTTACAGCTGCGTTAAATCTGGAGCCGATACTCGATAGAGAGTAGTAGGCTTTCTGTATGCCCTTGCGCATCCTTGGCATGAAAACAAATCGCAGGTTTTGATATTCCATCGCACCATACTCGCGGTGATGAAAAACAATCTCGGTTTTGGGCTGTAACGAAGTCAGTGTACGCTGTGCCTTCAAGGCCTCTAGTGCTGGCTCTAATAGCGTGATAACTCGATCACCTGCATCGGTTTTTGGTGGGACGAACATTCCTAGTGCATTAAGATTGCGCTGTATATGAACCGTCCCTTTCTCCCAGTCGATATCTTCCCAGGCAAGAGCTGCGAGCTCTCCATGACGGACACCAGTATACACTGCGAACGTCCACATATTGAGGCTTTGGCCACGCTCGGATTCCGCAAGCAAACTAAACTCCTGCTTCGTTAAAGGATCCGGTTTTACTTTCCCTTTGTGTAGTTTCTTGACCCCTTCAAAGGGCTTGCCACTGATAAAGCCAGATTTGTGTGCAAACCGAAGCAGGGAACACAGTAGCGATATATAGTTGTTCACGGTACGCACAGTGCGTCCCTGTTTGTTGCTTCTGGGATTTGCCAGGTAAAGTGTCTCACCGTTCAACAGCTCCTTTCTGTATTTCAGAATGTCGCTGTGGCGTATAGTTGAAACAGGCGTATCTCCGTTAATGATGTGCATTAACGTACCGAGTTGTGAGCGAGTCTTACGCATGGTATTCGCGCTAATTTCGGTTTCTTTAATGCTCGTCCACAGTTCACACAGCTCTGAAAAGGTCTGAACTGAAACAGTGGTTACGGTTTTTTTTGCTCTGGACGATGAAGGAAAGCGCTGGTGGTAATCAAACTCTCCAAGGTTGATCTCACTAACGATCACAGCCCGAAGATTCCCGGCTTTTTTGATGTTCGCCGGGGTGTTAATCCAACCTTTGAGAATTTCGCGGCAACGCTTTCCCCGGTACATAAACCAGATACAAATCTTATTGTTTCTGATTTCGACACCTGTAGGCAAAGCTGCCATCTTACGCATCCCTTATTAACTGATTAATTCTCGGATAGTTGTACCAGGTTGTGCCACGCAAGGTTTTTTCTCCGGAAGGAGAAACCCGTTTAAAATGGACACCTTCCACCCAACAGCCCTGTCGATACTTCTCAATCTGTCGTTCGGTCAGGCCTGTTTTTTCTGTGAGCCTTGCGCCAACAACCCATTCTTCGTTAAAAATTACCTGCGACATGGTTCACCTCAGGTAACCGGCATGAGTATAGATATGCCGGTCTGTAGTCGTTGATATTTCAGTTTCAGTTTGCTTGGCCGGGCAGGGAACGCAGTCGGCGCATGCCGGTCATTGCTGTGGCCACGTAGCTTGCCTTGCAGTTGACAACTTCAACCCAGACCTTCACGCCTTCCACTCTCACCGTATAAGTCTCTTTCATCTTGCTGCGCCCATAGTCACTGTATCTTTGCTGATGGGCTGCGAGTGCGATTTCACATGCCTGGCGAGCCAAAGGGGATTGCTTACTGCCTCGATTAATCAGTCGCATTTCTTCTCCTTGAGGGAAGGTTTCCCCTCCCGATCTCGTTAGTCCACGTATTCCGGTTTCATATCCGCCAGGGTGATGCTGAACTGACCATGCAGTTCGTCGCCCAGATGGCGTTTCGACGATGCAAGAACGCGCTCTACCTCTGCGAACCGCGCAGCTGCATCGGGTTCATCTGAAGGTGGCAAGGAATTGATAGCTGCTTCGACTTTGTTCCGTGCATCAATCAGGTAGTAGCGCTTCACGGCCTTGTTTTTCAGCTCAGTGAACAGGGCTGAACCCAGCGTTGCTTTCACGGTTTCAATATCTGCGCGCAGAGCTTTAGCGCTATCCACATCCTGAGCCGCCTCGATGCGGTCACGAAAATCATCAGCAAGTGCATCGATGTTTTGAGCTGATTCCTGAGCCGTTTGAGTGGTAGTGACGTTGTCACCTGAAATGTCTGCAAGGCTAACGTGCTGCGCCGGTGCAGGGTTTACCTCTCGTTCTTCTCGTCGATCATCGAGCTCATCAGGGGTGTAAACGCCCAGAATCACATCCGGACAGAACAGTCTCGCCCAACGTTTGACGGCCAGGTATGCCAGCTGCTGGCGGGGATCGTCAGCCCACAGGGTAGAGTTTCTGGTGCGGGCCTGAGCCAGCAGTAAATCAAGATCCCTCGGCTGATCTTCGCCTTTCAGGGTTGCGCGGATAATAATGCCGATCCCGGCTTCGTCAGCCAGGGTCCAGCCCGGGACGCGGTACTCGCCTTTGTCGCCTTTACGGATATGGAATTTTCCAACGACCTTTTCCCATGGCCCGTACCACTCATATTCAAAGCGGCTGGCCAGCACGCCGCTGCGTGAAATGACGGCATTAATCAGCTGTGCTTCATACCCGAGCACACCGTTAATCAGGTGCGTCTTCTGCGCCACGGCAAAGGGATTCATCTGCCACTGTGCCGCTTGCATCGCAACTGCCATGCAGTCGGCCTGGTTGCCCTGCAGGTGTTTAGGAACAGTGGCAGTGCCCTGCGCCATAATCTGCGCGAACGAGCTGATGGCGTTCAGATACTGGGAATCGAACATAGCCACGTTGGAGTTAATAACAGTGTTCTGGTCAGCAACGGTAACGTTTGTGTTATGCATAAATCCCCCTTAAGCCTGAGCGCGCAGCGCTTCGAGGCGGCGCAGGTCGAAGTCGTTCAGTTCATCGGTGTAATCGGTAGTGATCGGCGCTGGCCATTCGCCCGTGTCGAATCCGGTTGCGATGGCGCGCATCGTTTTGCGGTACTCGAGCATGCCCAGTTCCAGCAGTTCGGTGGGCGCCTCAATGATGGCGATCCAGTGGTAGTTCTCGTCTTTGTTGACGAAAATCCAGAAGAACTGGTCCAGCGCCGCGGTCTCGCAATACATGGCCGCGCTCAGGTGATAGTCGCGGTCAATGATTTCCCGGTGCAGTCGGGCGCGCAGGCTCTCCTGCTTAACGTTCCACATGCTGATGGTTTTGAGATCGGCGCCGATGCGTACGCCATCAAGATCCAGTTCAAGGTCAGGGCGCACCCGCACTTCCAGCCCGGTCTCGTCGTCAAAACCGAAATAGCTAACCTCAACGGCGCGGCTTGGGTGGGTCAGCAGCATGCCGGCAGTCGGGTGAGCCAGAAGTGCTTTTTGAATATTCAGCGCGGTGCTCAGCTGCTGGCGGGTGACCAGCACTTTCCCTTCCGGATTCTCGCGCCAGGCATCCAGCAGTTCGTCGGCAAACACAGCATCTGGTTTGACTATTTTCACGGCCTGAATCAGATCGGTCTTCGTGCCTGAGACTTTCAGCGGTTGTGGCTTCTGTGCTTCCTGTGCCACCAGGTCAGGGTTGATGATTGCCAGCTGTTCAAGCAGCGTATCGCGGCTGCCGCTGGTTTTAACCGGCGCGGGCAGGGTGGCGTTGTACTCTTTGATGCAGGCCTTCATGGCTGCTGCGGTCTGCTTCTGGTCTGGCTCGATGCGCTGGTACTCTGCCGGCAAAGCCATATAGCTCTGGGCCGTTTCCTCCAGGCTGGCGCCCAGCGGCAGCTGCGCGGGCAGGGTGGCGTTGTACTCTTCCAGCAGCGCCTTGATATCGTCTGCACTCAGTAGCGCCGGCAGGCTGGTGTTGTGCGCGTCGATGAATTCGCGCAGGTTGGCGGTGGTGGTGAAAGCACCTTCAGGGATCTCCGGCTCCACGCTGAACTCGGCCTCGAGGTTTTCAGGCTGCAGCGCCAGGGCGTGAACAAGATTACCCATGTCCAGCACCTTGGAAGGGGCGCGCGGGATGGTTTTGGCGACGTGGCGGGCGTTGAAGTACATCAGGCTGACCCGGGCATCTTTCACCTGAGTAGAGCTGATACCGTTTGCTGCGTGATAAACGTTATTCGGCAGGCCTTCATAACGGCCAGGTTCAAAGTACGCCGGATATTCCGGGACCGGTTGTGATGGTTGCTCTTCCGGCGCGCTCGCTTTCTCCTCTGACGCTTCGGCGGTCGATTCCTCCGTGGTGGTGTTCGCCAGCTCCGGCGCCGCGGCGGCCAGCACCTCAGCCGGGTTCAGGGTATTTGTTTGCGGATCAGCTGCATCAACGCTTTCGCCTGTTGGTACCGCATCAACAGTTTTGTCTTTCTCTGGCTGAGTCGCTTCCATCTGCACATCGCTGGTGGTCTCCGCTACGGGTTCCGGTTTTTCTACTTCATTTGAGGGATTATTGATGACCGGGTTATTATTTCCACCCAGCAGGCCATCGATGGAGTACACGCCGCTGCCAAGGCTTGCGACCTTTGGCTGGCTTGGAGTACTTGGTTCTTCAACTGTGGAATGACGAACCGAGCGGGAGTCTTCGCTCCATTCTGGATAGCCTTTAGAGCGCTCACCGCTTTCATAGATGCCGTTCGCCGTGAACCACTCACGCACCTGGCTACGCAGTTCGGTTGTGCTTTCTTCTCCAGACCATGAAATAGCGCGGGTAACTCCAAAAATACTGTTGGCGTCGTAGTCGAGGATGTCGGTGGTCTTACCAAGAACCTTGAGCGCCTTGGCGTGCGACTCATCTTTTTTGTCAGCGAGTTCTTTGGCGGCCAGGAGTTGCGTACGGTTGATTTGACCCGGTACTGCATCTGGGTAGAGCAGAGCGATCGCAATCTCAATGCTCAGGTTCGCCATGTTCTGGGCAACAGCTCGTTTATAGGATTCTGTAGTTTCTGGCTTTGCTGGTTCTAAAGGTGCAGGAGAGCCTACTTTAGAAATGCGATTACCATTTGCCCATTCGCGCACCAAGGGGCCTTGGTCAATATAATCAGTCGCTGCCCAGATTCTGGTGAACCGGAGAACCAAAGCGAGCTCGTGGCGCTTCTCCTGGCTGAAAACCTTACGAATTGCGTCGGTATAGTGCCAAAGGTCTTTGGTATCGTAACCCTTAACCTCTTCGCAGTTTTCTGCCGCCAGCAGCAGGTTCTGGAGATAGGTGTTGCCTTCATCCAGTGACATTTCGCTGGCAGCCAGTTGCTGCTCTTTAGTGATGAGTGACTGATATTTGTCGCTGGTCAGATGGACGGCAAAACGGACCGCTGGAGTGCGGTTTTCAAGCGGGATACTTTCGACGGTAGTTTCAACATTAACGGACGTTTCCGGTGCCGCTGTGTTGTCCATGGCTCCAGTAGACTCAGCAACAGCCTTTGGCAGCCAGGTGCGTCCATCAGCCTGCAGTTCGTAGCGTTTGCACCAGGTATAATCCACTGTGCTTTCTTCAGGCAGATCATTGTAAACAGGGAAATCGGTGCGAACCGGTTTGGCATAATCCTTACCGCGGCCGGTTTCAATACCTGCATCTTCCAGCCCAACATCAAGCTGAAGGTTTGCACGGGCTTCTGATTTAGCAGTGAACCAAATCACTGCGTCTTCTTTGCCGGATTTCTGCGTAGCCTTAACTACATAGAAAAATTCCATGTGAGATCCTCTTTTTTGGATGTAAGATCCCCGGGCCAGAGAAAGCGCCCATTGGGTGAACTTTGGTTTTTTAAGTAGTTTTCCGGTGTAACTTTGGTCGGGAGCACCGGACGTACGGGCCGCCTTGCGCGGCTTTTACGTTATGCCTCGTGGGCCATCTGGTCGTACGAAGCACAACGTTCAGAGCAGTATTCTTTTTCTTTGCGCGCCAGCTGTGAGCCATTGCGATAGAGAAGGGTACTTTTGACTACTTCCCCCGGTTTAACCGGCTTGCCGCAGTACCCGCATTTCGTTGAGTTACACATCTGGATCCCCCTTTTGCGCCAGCAGGTAGCACAGGCGGCGAAGAATCACCTCGAAGAAGTTCAGTTTTACGGCCTGTATCCGTCCTGGTTTGCGTGCGAAATCAATCATTCTCACCCTCGTTTGCCTTATCGCCGGCCAGCGGAACGTTTACACCTGATGCGCGTTAGTCTCTCCACCTCATCCGACTATTCGTATGCCGTCGGCGGCTACTTCGTGGGCGTCCTGCCTTGGTGGTTAGTAGTGCGTCTTGGTGATGTTAGTAAATCATTACTTTACCTATGGGTCAAGTGTTAGATTACTTGAAAGTACAGCAATTCTTTACCTTGACCATCTGGTGTACGAAAATGAGTTATCGTGCGCAAAAAAATCCCGACGCTAAGGTCGGGATCTTTAAGTAAAGGGCAGGGATTTGAGGCAGACTTGTTTGAGGACTAAAAACCGTCGTGGTGTTGAGGTTAAAATTTACTTTCGTGTGGAAGGTTTCGGCAATTCAGGGTGAACAACCTCGAACTTAGTTTCGAAATCCTCGTAATTGTTGCTTAGTTTCATTACCGTAACTACTGACGAAAGATGTTCTCTAAGCTTTGGATGCCCGATTTCTTGAGTTAAATGCTGGTGAAGTCTTCCACTTTTTTTGCTTTTAGAAGCAGCTAGTTTAAGCTCTTCCCTCAATCCTGGTGCAAGTCGGTCATAAACAATTTTGTTTGTTAAGGTACCAAAGTATGCTGGAAAATTCCTTTTTTGAGGAGGGTATGGGATCCCTCTGAGGCGACATAATTGCTCGTAATAATCAGGACTAAAAGTATGCACCCACGGTTGTAACTCTTTAGCAACAAAAGCTTCAAGAATCTTAGCTAAGGAGTCCCTTTCTCTAATTCTTTGATAACCAGTAGCTTCGTCAACAAGGGCTACAATACCTACTCTTGCAAAACCACGAACCAGGAGTAGTGCCCTGCGAGCTAGCTCTTCTTGCCCTTTCTTTAATACTCCTTTTGCATCAGCGGCCAAAATCGCATCGCATAAATCAGCAAGAATTGTGGCAGGATAGCCGATCATGTAGCCTGGAGTATGAGGGTTTTTGAATTTAAGCGCGCCACGAAGTAAATCTGGTATCTCATTGTTTACAAATGGGTTTAAGAAACCGCCCTCAGTAAAGTTTGCAAGTCGCGCGGCAGCTTGGCTAGGGTCCCAGCCAAGGGCTGATGCTAAGCCACGCTGAGAGAAAACCCTTGTCTTATTTTCATCATCTAAGACGTAACACTCTAATTCTATTTCACCGATCTTTAATGGCTCATCGTTAGAACCAGCAATCACTTTTGGCATGCTTGCTAATTCAGCTTTTGCTTGCACCATTTTTAGTGATTGAGCTTTCTTTTCCTCGGCTGTCATTTTGGCTGCGCGAGCTTTACCACCTTTGGCCTTTCCTTTTGGTTCATTATTTTCTTGCATGAGCGTTTCTCGTGTTGTGATTTACTAGCGATTTAATCACATGCAAGTAGCAACGTGCAAATTATTTTTTGCAAGAAAAAAGGCCGCGTGCCTGCGACCTTAATCACCAAGAATTGATTGTAATTTACTAATATCCTATGCGAATTTTAGAGAATGTAATGAAGCAATTTACCCTAATCTTCTCGACCCTTTATCCGGCCCTTCATGTACTTCTCATAAAGCTCATCTAACTCCTTCAGGCGAAGCGAGAAGATGCGGAGCATGTTCCGTTGTTCTTCTTCGGGCAGTTGGCGATATAGCTCCAGCAGACGTTGTTCGTCTGCCTTGAGACCGTCTTTCTCACCAACGTCCTCACCAAGGAGCCAGGGGACCGACACTCCAGCTGCATCAGCTAAGGCAAGTGCCGATTCTTTGCTCATCTTACCGGTTCGAAACCATCCGGTCACCGCTTGCTTGCTGACATTAGCTACTTTGGCCATCTCTGTTTTTGAGAAGCCTTTGTTATTCAATTCAGTCAGCCTAGAAATCAGGCTCTGGTTAGGTTCTTTTCTATTCATATATGGATTGTAAACAATAGCTTTACCACTTGATAGGCAGGTGATTCTTGACTGATTAGTAAATTGATGCTTTACTCGCTTGCACTTAAGGAGGTCCTATGACTGGAATTGAACTTGCAATTCTTCGATCCGGCTCGGCAAGCGGGCTAGGTGCTCTGATCGGTGTTTCAAAAATGGCTGTTTCACTTTGGCGCCGCAAGGGGATTCCTGCTGAACGAGTGTTGTCAATTTACGGGGTTACCGGTGTAACGCCCCATGAACTGCGCCCAGATCTGTATCCAAATCCCACAGACGGTTTACCCAAACAGGAGCCTTAACCATGCAGACTGTTTCACATCAACAGAGTAGCAGAGCTTCCTCTAATCCTCTGATATTCCGGTGTCATCAAAGCGAGTCGGCAGTGAAGGATATTGATCATCGCGATATTTGCTCAGCGGTCCGAGCTTGGGCTGCGGCAGAAGGGCGCGTAGCTGTTGCGCTTCAAATCCAAGAAGCGGCGGAAGAACTTCAACTTGATGGCGTGGATTTCTCTGGCCAGGCCGATGTGTGGAACGTGAAGCTGTTCCGCTGGCTCGACAACAAAGAAGACTCCGCATCGTACCGAAAGAACGTCGAACAGTTGGTGCCAGCGATCATGACCGTATTACCGCTTCGATATCGCGACCGTGTTGTAAAGAACGACTCGTTTGCGTATCGCATGGCCAGATTAGAAAAAGAGGTAAGTGAGGCGAAGCAAGCTCTGATGCTCGATGCACCGAAGAAGGAAAAGCTGAAGGAGTTAGGAGAGGGGATTTTTGAAATGTTCCGTGTCGATCCGGATCTCACAGCGCCGCTGCTGGCGATGGTCACAACCATGCTGGGGGCGATATGAAGACTTCAGAAAAGGTGAAAGCCGGTCTGCGCTAACAGAACCGACTTTCAGGTGCAAAAGTGGCTAACGATTGCGGAAATAAGTATGTCAAACACAGCTGAAATTATCAATTTCCCCCACAGAACCGAACAACCGGGAGGTCGTATGGCCGACCTGTCGAACGGGTATACCAAGATCGCTAATGAGATCCAACAGCTTAAGCCTCGTCTGAGAATGTCAGGCCGGGAGTGGCAGTGTTTTGAAGCGGTGATCTGGCTTACCTACGGCTGGAACAAGAAACAGGATCGCGTTACGAACACGGTGATCGCTGAGCTTACAGGGTTGAGTGATTCGCATGTTTCTGATGCGCTCAAATCTCTCGCAGAACGAAAAATTATCTTCAGTCAGAAGCAGGGTGTGATGAAAACGGTCGGTATAAATACTGACCTTTCTGCCTGGATTTTAGACAAGCCGAAAACGGGAAAAGTCTTCCCGAAATCGGGAAAAGTGTTACCGAAAACGGGAAAAACCTTCCCGGAAACGGTAGACACCCAAGACTATAACAAGAACAATAATAAAATATCCTCGTCTCGGAATTCTGACGAATCCCGAAACCAGAAAACTCAAAAGTTTCTCTCACGCCATCCAGAAGCTGCCGCCGGGATATACACCCCGGCAGGTAAATCATGGGGATCCGCTGACGACCTCAAGGCTGCTCGCTGGATTTACGACAGGCTTCTCACCGTCAACGCATCGCTATCCGAACCCAACTGGGCTGAATGGGCAAATACCATCAGGCTGATGCGTGTCCAGGACAAGCGTACTCACTACGAAATCTGTGACCTGTTCCAGTGGGCCAACCGGGATGAGTTCTGGAAAGACAACATCCTGAGCCCTTCGAGTCTGCGCAAACAGTGGGATCAGCTCACCACCAAGCGGCTGCGCGCAACCGGAACGGCAAAGCCATCCCGGGGCGGCATTGACCTGCATAACACCGACTGGATTGACGGGGTGCTGGAATGAAAAACCTAGCCGAGAGCATTGGCAATTTTGACAGGGAACAGGCTCGCCGCTTGGCCCATAACCTGTCTGAGCAGTACACCGAACGCGAACAAACGCAGCAGGTGGCGCAGATTATCAACGGGCTGTTCGTACAGCTGGCCGCCGCGTTCCCCGCAAGCTTGGTTAATCGCAGTCAGGAGGATGTGAACGAGATCCGCCGACAATGGGTGCTGGCGTTCAAAGAAAATGGGATAACCACCATGGAGCAGGTTGAAGCCGGTATGCGCATGGTACGCCGCCAGGAGCGTCCGTTCCTGCCTTCGCCTGGCCAGTTCATCAAATGGTGCAGGGAAGGGCGCTGCGTGCTGGGGATCACCACCGCTGACGTCATGGCTGAATACTGGAAGTGGCGTAAGCTGGTGTTCCGGTACCCGAGCAGCGAGCAATATCCGTGGCCTAAGCCGGTTTTTTACCATATCTGCCTTGAACTGCGTCGCCGCGGAACTGATGGTCAGTTGAGCCTTAAAGAGCTCGAGCGTGAAGCCAGCGACATTCTGGATACATGGGAAAAGCGAGTGCTTGCAGGGAGGCCGATTCCGCCTGTTCGTCGTGCGTTGGCAGCTCCAGTTTCTTCGAAGGGGCCGACACCGGCAGAGCTATTGAAAGCTAAATATGAGCGGATAAAAGCCGATGGCAGGGCATAGGGATGAAATGGTCTGTTAAGAGCGAGCAGTGGACGCTATGTATCTTTCAGGAATGTGCTAAACCTTAGCTACCGCTCTTAGGGAAGATCTGATAGATTTTCATTGTCACAAAAAAGGGCGGGCAATTATATTGTTCTTCATTGTGTTGTTTTTTTCGTTAATATGACGAATATAAGCCATAATCCCAGAATTTTAAAACAACAGTATAAAGAGCCAGCTTGAGCAGGCTGGCTCTATAAAGTTCATGCTGTTATTAATAATTAAAGGTTTACGGTCTCGCCATCATTCGGAACAACTACACGGTCATCAATCTTGTTTTCTTTGATATAGGCACGCATATCTGCGCGGCTGACGGTTGTGTGGTTTACGGCATCCATATGCACCGTAATGATTTTTGCCTGCGGCAACATTTCGTAGGCGTGACGGACATCTTTTGTGCCCATAATAATGCCTGCGTCAGGGAAATTCAGGTTGCGGGCATCACCGGTATTCAGCACTAACACATCTGGTTTGTATTTCACGATTGCCTTGTTCACTTCGGCATTCCAAAGGGTATCGCCGGCAACATAGACGGTTTTATGACCTTTTGCCGTGAAAACGACGCCCATGGCTTCGCCGAGGATCTCGCTGAGTGACGAGGCAAACATTTCGTCAGTACCGTGAGCACCGTGCGTTTTAACCACCGTCACATCGCCGAATTGCATTGTACCATTCAGGACTTTGACGTTTTTAAAACCCTGACTCCGGATTAATTTTGCATCATCTTCATGCTGGGCGATGATGAGAATATCTTTAGGCAACTTTTTCTGGGCTTCCGGATCCCAGTGGTCAAGGTGCGTATGGGTGACAATGATCCCTTCCACACCCTTATAGGTATCTTCAATGCTTACCGGCAGTTCAACGAGAGGGAATCGCAGCTGGCTGTTGTGTGTATTCTCAAAACCGGGATAGGCGTCTTTTTTACCCAGCATCGGATCGATAAGAAATGTTTTACCCGCAATTTCTATTCTGCCGGTTGCATTGCGGATTTGCTGATAATGATCGGCGGCAAAAGCAGAGGACATTAATGTCGCACTCAGCACCACGGCAGCGAATAATTTATTCATGTTCATTCTGACTCCAGATGAGATATTGATACTACGATACAGTCTGCCATCAGCAGACATTTAAAAATAATATGGGAAATAATTATGCCTGTATCTGATGCCTGATTAGTTCCCGACTGGCTTTTATTTCTCGTCAATAATAGGGGATACCCTACTGATATGCCTGTGCCCACAGAGACAACTTTCGATGGTATCGGGTCATTCTTTATTTCGCAGACGAAGAGTATGAAAGAACCTGGCACTGACCGGACCACCTGCCTGTAGGGCATATGTCCCCCTGGCTTCACAATTTCTTTCCTGCTTCGCAGGGAATTTTCAGCACTGGCACGACAGGCGTTTGCAGGTGTACCTCCGGGCCTCGCTGCTGAATTGACCCGTTTTCATTGCTAATTGGCTGTGAGCCCTCTCACGTGTGTCCTGTGGTGCTCCGTATACTCCTTTCACCATGAGTGGGCGGATGAGCGGCTGCTTAACGTTGTCGTTATTTCCCTCTGCCCGGGACCCGGTCGGATACTGTGTCATCTGGTTTTCTTCAGGCGGGTAAATGCCGGGCTGAGGCTTCCCGTCTGCTTAATTTCATTCCGGAGTTTCACTAACATGAGAAATATGCGTCAGCAGGTCCTGATACTTGCGGGATCACAGGCTATCTTTCAGTCGATATCGGTACTGATAATGACAATAGGCGGACTGGCGGGGGCCCTCCTGACGCCTGATCCTTCACTGGTGACGGTCCCCATTTCAATGGCAAGCCTGGGCACCGTACTGGTGATGTTTCCCGCCTCTTTATGGATGGAGCGGGCAGGCAGAAAAACAGGATTCATTACCGGTACCCTGAGCGGGATTATGGCCGCCGTCATTTCCATGGTGGCCATGATCCAGCATTCATTCATCCTGCTGTGCCTGGGGATGTTTTTTCTGGGAATATACCAGGCCTTTGCGCAGTTTTTCCGTTTTGCTGCGGGTGAAGTTGCGCTGCCGGCATTCCGTACCCGGGCCATTTCGCTGGTTCTGGCTGGGGGTGTAGTTGCTGCCCTGTTAGGCCCGTTCCTGGCCAGCTACGGAAGCACACTTTTCAGCGTGACCTATATGGGGTCATTCCTCTTTATGGCAGTGCTGGCTTCGCTGGGGTTACTCCTGCTGTCGCGTTTACAGATTTCCGCACAAATCGATGACCCGTCAGCACAGACCGGCACCCGTCCGTGGTGCAGGGTCATTTCCCAGCCGTCTTATCTTGTGGCGCTTTTTTCCGGTGCTTCAGGGTTTGGCATTATGGTACTTGGACTGACCGCCACTCCCATTGCCATGAAACACTATGGGTTTGAACTCCCGCAGATCGCTTTGGTTATCCAGCTTCACATCCTGGGGCGTTTCGTTCCTTCCTTTTTCACCGGAAGACTCATCGACCGGTTCGGTGTTACTACCATTATGCTGGTGGGGATCCTGCTTCTCCTTGCTTATATTGCGCTTGTGCTGTCCGGCGTCACGTGGGGTTATTTTGCCGGTGCGCTGATCCTGATGGGGATAGGCTGGAATTTTCTTTACGTCGGAGGGACCAGCCTGCTGGCAACGACCTACTCGGCAGCAGAAAAAGGTGTGGCTCAGGCGGCAAATGACATGAGTGTCTTTATCTTTAGTCTGATTTGTTCCCTGGGGGCTGGCCCACTGCTCAACACATTTGGCTGGAAAACCATGCACCTCATCCTGGTTCCCTGGATCATCAGCCTGATTGCACCGGTGCTGTGTTTGATCTGGCATAAGAGGCGTGTGGTCAGATCGGCTCTTAAATAAGTCTGTTGTCCCGCTAGCACCTTACAAGTCATTCCGCGTAAATGAAATTACTGCGCGACTGCTGAAATCCCGCAGGCGCTGCTGTCAGATACAGGTTGACCTGATTTCATCGCCTAATGACCTGTGAGCGTGTCACGCCCGCCGCGATCACTGTTTATAGTAAATCCATCTTCCATCCGTGGTCTGATCATCATGGGCGGGATATGGCTTAAAATCTGATGAATCACTGGAGAGAGAAATGAAGTTAACGCAAGTCCGTAATGCCACCCTCATGCTGGAATACGCCGGTAAGAAATTCCTCATCGACCCAATGCTGGCAGAAAAAGACGCATGGGATGGTTTTGCCGGAAATGCGCGTCCGCACCTTCGCAACCCCATGGTACCGCTGCCTATGGCGGTTGAGACGCTGCTTAACGTTGATGCGGTGATCCTGACGCACACGCATACTGACCACTGGGACGAAGCTGCACAGAAGGCGGTGCCCAAAGACATGCTTATCTATACTCAGGACGAAAATGATGCTGCACTGATTCGTTCTCAGGGATTTGTTAATATCCGAGTAATGAAAGATGAAAACCATTTCGTGAGTGGTCTGACGATCTACAAAACTGATGGTCAGCATGGCAGCAATGATCTCTACGCAGATACCGTCTGGGGGGAGTTACTCGGCGATGCCTGTGGGCTGGTATTTACTCACCACGATGAAAAAACGCTTTATATCGCAGGGGATACCGTCTGGGTAAAACCTTATGTAAAAAGCCTAAAGCGTTTTCGCCCGGACGTTGTAGTGTTGAATACCGGCTATGCGGTTAACGATCTTTACGGACCAATCATCATGGGTAAAGAGGACACGCTGCGTACCCTGGCGATGCTGCCTGAAACAACCATCGTTGCTTCGCACATGGAGGCGATTAACCACTGTCTGCTCACCCGCGCCGAGCTGCGTGAATTTACCCTTGAGCACGGCATTGACAACCAGGTACGGATCCCGGCTGACGGAGAGACCCTCTCATTCTGATGGTCAGGATACTTCCGTTCCGGAAGATACTTTGGAACCGGCCACGGCTGTCATAAAGTCGGTCCGTATAAACGTAGCAGCGACCGGAATTCCGGTCGCTGCAACTGACGAAAAGGTAAATATGATGTCTGCTCTGACAGTTGCTGTCATTGTCACTGACGGTTTTAGCCCGTTTCACTTTTCTGTACCCTGCATTATTTTCGGTGCCTCAATGCCGGAACCGGAGCTGTTCCGTGTCGAAATCTGTGCTCGGGAGCCGGGTATGGTGCATTCTGATATCGGACTAGCCATCAATGTGGAACATGGGCTGGAAAGCCTTGATATTGCCGATATTATCATCGTCCCTTACTGGCATAATCCTGATAAAAAACCAGACCAGGCACTGCTGGATAAGCTGATCAGTGCGTGGCAGCGTGGCGCACAGGTGGTGGGCCTTTGCTTGGGCACCTATGTGCTGGCTTATACGGGTCTGCTCGACGGACACCGTGCTGCAACACATTGGGAGTATGAACAGGATTTCACAGCACGCTTTCCTGAAGTTCACCTGGACAGCAATTCGCTGTATACCAGTGACGAACGGCTGATTACCTCTGCCGGCACTGCTGCGGGTATCGACTGCTGTCTGAGTATTATCCGGGACCATTACGGTTCGGCCGTTGCCAACCGGGTGGCCCGGAGGATGGTTGTTCCGCCTTATCGGGAAGGCGGTCAGGCTCAGTTTATTGAACGTCCTGTCCCGGAGACTACACGGGACAACAAAATGAATGAATTAATGGATTATCTGCGCCGCAATCTTGACAAACCTCATGGCCTGGATTCGCTTGCCGGATTTGTCAGCATGAGCCGGCGAACGCTGACCCGTCACTTTCTGAAGGCCACCGGTACAACTCTGGCAGACTGGATCAACGCGGAACGGCTTCAGCGAAGCCAGGAATTGCTGGAGACTACCAGCCACAGTATTGAAAAGGTCGCTGAGATGGCCGGATTTCAGTCACCCGTTTCATTTCGTCAAAGCTTTAAGTCAAAATTTAGCGTGAGTCCCAGCGAATGGCGCCGCGCATTCCGGGGACCTGATCTGGTAGACCGACAAAATGACCGGGTATGACAGCGAATTGGTAATTGAATCTTCACGGATACTGCACAGCAGATTTAGGACACCCCTTCCGGACGCAGCGGTCCACTCAGCCAATTAATGAAGCAAATTTTAGCTTTATGCGATCCGCGGCAGGATGAACGGTTTTAAGCCCGCTCCAGCTTCGGCATTAACATTTTTCCAGTTCCGGTGGGTTTTGTTGTAAGAACTGTCCCCAAAGCCTTACAAACTGAGGCGTTAGTAACATCCGCTTCTGGCACAAAGCTGACGTCCATTCCTGCGTCAGATCGTTAAAACTACTATAAGTCGAGCTAGTAGCTCTCTGTATGACGTGGCGCTTATGCGTCATGCTAGAAAACCAACTTAGATGTTCACTGAAAGCCCGGTTACCCTGGCTAAACGACCCTTAGAAAATTCTAAGGCGAAATATTCACATAATATTATCCATTGCGTGCTATAAACGAGGTTGCAAAAACGCCAAAATGGCGGTAAAGAGACATGGCATGAAATTACGAATCACAAGAGCTATCGGCCTCAACAAGTATTCGCCACGTTGGGTTAAGGTTATCTGTTTACGGCTAACAAAAAATGAGATTGAGCGCTCCCTTAACGCTCTTCTGACCAACATCGATGAATCTGCTCTCTCTCCGGAGCAAGTGAAAGCATTGAGGGAATGTGTCGATAAAATTAACCTTGCAAGGGGGAAGGGCATGAAGGCTTAAGAACTTATAATTAAGGTTGGCCACTGCATACACTACTTAAAGCACATTTATGTGAAAAATCCGAAATGTAGTATTACTTGCTATCTATATTTTGTTTTGACACGCAAATGTGTGTTAAGTCACAGTTCTGGTTATAGAAAACATTAAACAACTTACAATAATTGTTAAAATCGACGCTGAGAAACATGTTTTTTTTGTTTATTGCGCAGTTTACTCGAATGGAAGCCTTGTAATAACAATTGCTTGTGAGATATTCAGTAAGTTTATTATTTTGTGTAGTCTATTTCGGTGATTTATCAATATTTTATTATGCGGTTTCAAACTTGCTGATTATGTTACCGGGGTTATATTTACTCGTGACTCTTACAGTAATTCATCTCTAACAAAACCGCATATGCACCAGAACGTCGAGAGGTCTTGATGAAATTTAACATGATAGTGAGGAGCCTTGCCTTTGCAGGTATTCTGGGCTCAGTTAGTATGCCCCTTTGGGCTGCTGAGGCATCTAAAGACGCAACAGCACCTACGCAACAAGCTAACAATGCCTTGTACAATCAACTTCCTTTCTCTGATAACACTGATTTCACCAATGCCCACAAAGGATTCATCGCTCCACTACCTCAGGAAGTCATCAAGGGAGAACAAGGGAATGTAATCTGGAATCCTCAGCAATATTCTTTTATCAAAGAAGGGGATAAAGCCCCTGATACAGTTAATCCAAGTCTTTGGCGTCAATCACAACTGATTAACATTAGCGGCCTGTTTGAGGTGACCGAGGGCGTCTATCAGATCCGCAACCTCGACCTGTCAAACATGACCATTATTGAAGGTAAAGAAGGCATTACAGTTGTCGACCCGCTGGTTTCGGCGGAAACGGCCAAAGTCGGGATGGATCTTTACTATAAAAATCGCGGCAAGAAACCCGTCGTCGCTATCATCTATACCCATAGCCACGTTGACCACTACGGCGGCGTGCGCGGCGTAGTGGACGAAGGCGACGTGAAGTCCGGCAAGGTGAAGGTTTATGCGCCTGCCGGGTTTATGGAAGTCGCCGTGGCGGAGAATATAATGGCAGGTAACGTCATGAGCCGCCGCGCAAGCTATATGTACGGCAACCTGCTGAAGCCCGATGCGAAAGGCCAGGTTGGCGCGGGTCTGGGAACCACCACCTCAGCCGGCACGGTTACGCTGATTGCCCCGACCAATATCATTGAGAAAGATGGTCAGAAAGAGGTCATTGACGGCCTGACCTACGATTTCATGCTCGCCCCGGGCTCTGAAGCGCCGTCAGAAATGCTCTGGTACATCGAAGAGAAAAAGCTGATCGAGTCTGCCGAAGACGTCACCCATACGCTGCATAACACCTACTCCCTGCGCGGTGCGAAAATTCGTGAACCGCTGCCATGGTCGAAATACATCAACCAGGCCATTGTACGCTGGGGTGATAAGGCCGACGTCATTATGGCGCAGCACCACTGGCCGACCTGGGGCAATGAAAATGTGGTTAACCTGCTGAAAAGCCAGCGCGACCTGTATCGCTACATTAACGACCAGACCCTGCGCATGGCGAATGAAGGGCTGACGCGTGACGAGATCGCCGCCAACTTCAAGCTGCCGAACTCCCTGGCCAATACCTGGGCCAACCGAGGCTATTACGGTTCAGTCAGCCATGACGTCAAAGCCACCTACGTGCTCTATTTAGGCTGGTTTGACGGCAACCCCGCGACCCTGGATGAACTGCCGCCTGAAGAAGCCGCGAAGAAATTTGTGGAGTATATGGGAGGCGCGGATGCCATCCTGAGCAAAGCGAAAACCGACTTTGACCAGGGGAACTACCGCTGGGTGGCTCAGGTGGTCAGCAAAGTGGTCTTTGCCGATCCAAATAATCAGGCCGCGCGAAACCTGGAAGCGGATGCGCTGGAGCAGCTGGGTTATCAGGCTGAATCAGGCCCGTGGCGTAACTTCTACCTGACCGGCGCCCAGGAGCTGCGTAACGGCGTGGTGAAAGGACCGACCCCGAACACCGCCAGCCCGGATACCGTGCGCGCGATGACGCCAGAAATGTTCTTTGACTATCTGGCGGTGCACATTAACGGTGAAAAAGCGGCGGATGCAAAATCGGTGTTTAACATCGACCTCGGCAGCGACGGCGGTAAATACAAGCTGGAACTGGAAAATGGCGTGCTGAACCACACGGCGAACGCCGAAGCGAAAGACGCTGACGCGACCGTGACCCTCAACCGCGATACGCTGAATAAAATCATCCTGAAAGAAGTGACGCTTAAACAGGCGCAGGATAATGGCGATATCAAAGTGACCGGCGATGCCGCAAAACTTGATGCCATGCTTGGTTATATGGATAAATTTGATTTCTGGTTCAATATTGTTACGCCTTAATACTTTACCCTGTGGGAGCCCTCTCTCACAGGGTAATTTTTCCATGAGTTAACAATCAGTATGTGTTTTTACTAATGAGTTAACCCTTCTGCGAGTTCTTCTCTCCGCCCTACAAAATGTTTCCTGGGATACCAAGGGATTGAAAATACACTCTCTTTTGCTTTTTGTGCTGACAAAACATTGCAAAATTCGGGTGATACGCTTATAACTGCGTACTGTATATGTATACAGTAATTAATTGCGGAGGGAAAAATGAAAATCGAGCTAACCATTGATCGCATGAAGAAAATTTCTGATGGAGCTATACCTGCGCTCGAGTCAGAACTGCTGAAAAGGCTCAGCAAGCAGTTTGATGATTGCCAGTTTACGATTAAGCGTGCCAGCCATGATGGGCTGACTATTTTCGGGGGTGACAAGAAAGAGGTCGAACATATCATGCAGGAGACCTGGGAAAGCGCGGACGAGTGTTTTTATTAATCGCGTGAATTTGACTGGAGCAGTTTCAAAGAGTATCGCTGTTTGCGTTCCCCTGGCTGTTCCCGATTACTGTTTACCGCGTCAATAAGTCGCTCTGGGGGAAATAGTGTGTAGTGCAGATGCCTTTAATGCAGATGATCAATGGTACGACGTGGTCAGAAGGGCCGATAAAGCAGTTATCTATAGCTTCCCCGCGGACGGGAGATATCTGGTTTATCGAGTAAATGGAATAGTTTCATTACGACCGTTACTCGACGAGGAAAAAATCTTCACTCTCAACGGGTTTATGCAATTTGCAAAACGACTGGGGTACCGAGTTACACCACCGTCTGATATTATTCTTTCATAGGCCTGAACAACCTATACCTGATGCGCCACGGAGATAACCATGGCGCTAGAATTACAACTTATCAAACAACACTCAGGAATACTGATCCCGGCAACGCCCGAGACCAGCGATATCCTGCAATCGAAAACCCGGCTCGGCGATGTTCTTGTTGCCGAGTTCAGGCGGGTACGAAACCCGGCATTTCACCGTCGCTTTTTCGCGCTTCTCAGCCTCGGTTTTAAATATTGGGAACCAACCGGCGGGGCTATCTCGAGTAACGAGCGGAAGCTGATAACCGGCTACGCCAAGTTCCTGGCTTCGTATGGCGGGAATGAGGGCGCGCTGATCGATGCAGCCGAGCAGTATCTTGAGCAAGTTGCTTACCGGCGCGTCACAAATGGCATTAGCTTGTGCAAATCCTTCGATGCTTACCGCTCATGGGTAATCGTCGAGGCAGGGCACTTTGATGCTATTCAGCTACCTGACGGAACACTTAAAAAGCACCCTCGTAGCATCTCATTCGCCAACATGGACGAGCTCGAGTTTCAGCAGCTCTATAAAGCTGCGCTCGATGTTCTTTGGCGCTGGGTCCTTTCTCGTTCATTCCGCAGTCGCGATGAAGCCGAAAATGTCGCCGCGCAGCTGCTTGACTTTGCGGGGTGATGGAATGAAGAAGAGCTGGTTCCATCATACCGACTGCAGCACCGAACAGGCCGACGAACTAGTTAAGCGTTACACTGCGCGCGGCGTGCGCGTTGAGCGCAGCCTAAACCAGGATTACGTGACCTGGACTGTCAGTGCATTCCTGCCGACCTCAAATACACCAGCGCGCCCGGACAGTCGCTGGCGAAACCGGATGTGGGGGTGAACGTGAAGACATATCAAATCACTTTGCCTTGGCCGCCGAGTAACAACCGGTATTACCGGCACAACCGCGGGCGCACGCACATTAGCGCCGATGGTGTCGCGTACCGCTATGCAGTCGCCAGCGTCATTCGAAGCGCCCGGCTTAATATTCGGACAGCTGCACCACTCAAAATCCGAATTGAATGTCACATGCCCGACCGCCGACGCCGCGATCTGGATAACCTGCAGAAAGCTGCATTCGACGCTTTAACCAAGGCGGGGTTCTGGCTGGATGACCGCCAGGTTGTGGATTATCGCGTTGTGAAAATGCCTGTCGTTAAGGGCGGAAAATTAGAACTCACCATCACCGAGCTGGAGACCGCATGAATCTTGAAAGCACCCTCAAATATCACTTCGCCAAATCAACAATGATTAGCGACTCTCCGCGCGCTACGGCGTCAAATTCATTAAGCGGAACGGATATCATGGCCGCTATGGGCATGACACAGGAACGGGCCGCCATGGGTTACAGCGCTTTTCTCGGGAAGATGGGGATCAGCAACAATGACCGGAAGAGGGCGATCGAACTGCTGGCCCAGTACGCGTTGACTAAGTGCGATCGGGTGCCTGCGCTGCGCAAACTGGATCAAGGGGTTAAACCACTGGTGATGCATCAGCTGGCTGCCTTCGCGTTTGAAGACTATTCCCGCAGCGCTGCCAGCGTGAAGCAGTGCGATGGCTGCAAAGGGGAAGGGTTTATTGACGCTGAGGTTTTCAGCATGAAGTCTCACACTCCGGCAAGAGAGAAGAGGTTTGTGAAGATGTCTCTGAATATGGACGTCAAAGGCATTTTTCCTTCTGAGTATGAAGTACGCAGGAAGGTCAAGGAGGTGGCGCGCGTTCTGTGCCCTCAGTGTAAGGGCAAGAAGGTTGTAAGTTGTGCCTGTAGAGATTGCCATGGACGCGGGAAAGCCGTTAATCAGGTTCTTACTGAACAGCAGGGTGTGCCGGTTCTGGCTGACTGTAAGCGCTGCTGCGGGCGCGGGTACGAGCGGATCCCCTCTACCGAGGCATACGCCGCGGTGTGCCAGATAACGGATGCAATCAGCCTCGATACCTGGAAGAAGTCTGTTAAGCCATTCTACGACCAGCTCATCACCAAGTTTGATATCGAAGAGGCGTGGGCTGATGCGCAGCTGAAGCAGATAACAAAATAGGGCGTGAATTTATCGTGAGCTATTTACTTTTCCCTAAACTGTGGTAATTTTGGTCTAACGATGGGCTTTATATATCCATAGTTAAAAATTCTGAACCTCGCCTCGGCGGGGTTTTTATTATTTTGTAAATAGTAAATTAAATGTATCTTTTAAGCACTATGCCACGTAGAGTGCTCGGGTGGTGAATCCCCCTAAGCGGTGGGGCGGCTAGGCAAAACCAGTCGGGTTTATGGAACGCGGTTCTGTGGTCTAGCGCAGAGTCACCGGGAGGCACCCGGCACCACAACTTTAATTTCTTTATTTTTAGGCTGCCCAAAGGCAGCTTTTTTGCTTTATGACCTACCTCTTGCACAACCAGCTCAACCTAGAATGAGCCTGTGTTTACGGTTGGGCTAAGAACTTTCTTAAAAAATTTGGGAAGCACAAACCATTTGGCATATGTTTCATCAAAGGAACTATCTTTTAATAGGCATTTGATAATGCTCTCGATACTGAAAACACTGGGTGGGGATACACCCGCTTCGCAGAGACAACTGCATGACCCATGACCAGCAGCTTATTGCTGGTCTTTTTTTTCGCCATCAGCTCAACTGGAAAGAACACGGAGCTGTGCTTATTGCTTGACACCTCGATGGCGGTCCAAGGCATTACTTAATTAACGATTTAGTATTTCTAACACCAACACTCACACCGCTGCCATATAATCAAATCCTCACACCGAGGAGATGGCAATGAAAGAAGGTTTCTACTGGATACAGCACAACGGCATAATGCAGGTTGCTTACTACACCGCCGGTGTTACCGAGGACCTTGAAACGGGCCAGACAATAACTGGTGTCTGGCATCTGACTCGAGGTGATGATATTTGTCACAATGGTGAGGCAGAAATAATCAGCGGGCCGCTGCATGCCCCTTTAAGCACTGATTGCTAATTCCAAAAGCACTGACATCTATAATATTCCGCGCCACTGGCCTCGTCGCCAATGGACGGCGGTAAGTTGGAATTATCCGCGAGGTCAGTCCAAATCCCTCTAGCCCCGGCATAAAGCCGGGGCTTTTTTGTATCTGAGTCGTAGCTATGTGGACTTTGATGCGCTGATGCTGCGGCTTTTTTATTTCAGGCTCTTGGCCATCACACTCGACCATTCTTGTTGTTAGTACAAGCCCGAGAGCCTGATCGTCCCTATCAATAACACCTCGGGACTATCGGAGGTGAGAGATGTTACGAATGGATAAAATAACTACCGGCGCCGCTTACGGGGCTTCTGCGGGGAGCGTGTTAAACGGCATTCTGAACGCATACAGCCCTGAGCAGTGGAACGCCATAGGCGTGCTGGTGGGCATAGTTATCGCTGTACTTACGTATGTTACGAATTTGTATTTCAAGATCCGTGAAGAAAACCGCCGAAGCAGGAGCCGAGATGAACCCGACACTCAGAAATAAGCTGGTGGGTGCCATTGTTGGCGGATCCGGAGCAATCTCTATTGCAGCTGTCATGCTGGGCAATGCAGATGGCCTGGAAGGGCGACGATATTACGCCTATCAGGATATCGTCGGCGTCTGGACTGTTTGCGATGGTCACACCGGCGCTGACGTTCGCCGCGGTCATCGCTACACCGATAAAGAATGTGACGCTTTGCTTCAATCCGACCTGCGTAAGGTGGCAAATGCTATCGACCCGCTGATCAAAGTTCGCATTCCTGAACCTACCCGCGCCGCGCTTTACACCTTCACCTACAACGTTGGCTCTGGTGCTTTCGCCAGCTCCACGCTGCTGAAGAAGCTGAACGCCGGTGACGTGTTGGGAGCATGCAAAGAACTGCAACGATGGACGTATGCAGGCGGCAAGCAGTGGAAGGGCCTGGTAACCCGGCGTGAGATTGAACGTGAAGTTTGCGAGTGGGGCCAGAAATGAGCCGATTTACAGCAATCATTTGCGCTGTCGTTATCTGTCTGCTGGTTTTCATGGCCTGGGCTATTAACCACTACCGTGGCAATGCGATTACCTATAGAGACCAGCGCGATAAAGCGACGGTCAGGGCAGATACATCAGAAGCGATCACCAACAACGTGATCATCGCAATGAACCTCATCCGTGACATTTCACAGGCAACTCAGAATGCAAAGAACGACTTGGCCCAAAAGGGCGAGACGCAAATTGTCTACATCAGGCAGGAGCTTGAAGGTGATCTGTGCGCTAAGCAGCTTGTTCCTTCTGCCGCAGCTAACAGCCTGCGGGAATACGCAGACAGTGTACGTACCGGCGCCGCTGGTACCGATAAGCGCTGACCTGACCGCAGATACCCCAATCCCCGGAATGGTGGTTCCGTTCACGTGGCAGGCGAGTCTGGAGTTAAACGCTCAGCTCATAACGGCGCTAGGGCAATGCAATCTTGATAAAGCAGCAATACGTAAAATTGAAAAGGAAAGGCAGCACGTAAAATAATCATTGTTCGCAGGGGGCGGCAACCCGACCGAATTCCAGGAGGACTGGGATAAGCAGACCGATGTAAAATAGAACCTCATCCATGAGGCTCTGACACCGTCTCTCCTCTGGACTTTAACCGTAGCAAAGTCTCACAACTCCGCACTCGATCGGCATTCATGTGTTACAGTTAGACCGTGGTGAATCCCCCTCAGCGGCGGGGCTAATTAACCTGACGACTCTTCTTCATGAGGGCATCGTGAATTTCTGAAGCAAGCGGGTCATGGTTGGTTAACCTAAAGGCTCACCGGGAGGCACCCGGCACCACATCTATACGAACCGCAGATCATCAACTGGTAGGCTGGATAATACTTATCGCGAATAAGTGATAAAAAATGCCCCCAACTAGGAGGGCAAAAGGAGTCTCAGTTCTACTTGCTCTTTTTATAGATGGTTCCCTGGAGATGGCAATCTCCTCATCAGAGTCTTGAAGAGCTTGGCAGTCAGCCAGTAATCAACAAGCGTAAGCGTAAAGCATTAGGAATTTCCTTAGGTTAACGGTATTCGATAGTTTTTACTTGTTGCATATGCATTACCTGACATCCTCTTTAAGCAGATTGCATTTCACTTGAAATTACATGTATTAAAAGGAATGTGTCAAACTGCGTTCTCCCATAAAAAATGCCCCTGGTGCGGGGCAATTATGAGTTGCTCTTTGGAGCAACTTTATCCAACTGCTTTGCAGATAGCTCTGCTTTCAACTTAGAAAGCAATGACGCTTCAATTGCATTTAACATGGACTCGGTTTGTGCATTGAACCCAGTGAATTTAATCACGCGTTTTGTTACTTTTCCTTTTTCGGCACTGGCATCCAAGCCGAAATCAGCGGCACTAACCTTTGCACCCAATCCGCCCTTGAGGGAGTTTCCGTAATACTCTTCAATTTCTACAGTTTCAGAAATCAGGGTTCTTCTGGCGATCGCTAATTCTTGTTCAATCTTTGCATAAGCATGAAGAGACTCAGCGGTTATCTCGTCTCCCTCCAGAGCGCCAGAGGTTCCTTTAATATCCGGATTTTTAAGTGCCGGTTCTTCGACTCCAGGAACGCTCAACGTCGCCATTCTGACGATGGTAGAAAGTAGTACATCCATCATAGTAAACCTCCACAATTTTTCATCAGCATAACAAGTAAATATAGGAATCAAAATGGCAAAACCGGACTGGGGTGAGCTTCAGCAACGGTTCCTGTCCGAACATGCCGCAACCGGCGTAACACCAAAGGAATGGTGTGAAGCGCAGGGACTGAATTACGCTACCGCCCGTCGATATATCAAAAAACATTCTGCGCAAAAATCTGCGCATAAAAAAGTGCGCACTGCGCAGAAAGATAAAAGCGCAGATGAGCTGGTGGCTATAAAGCTAAGCGCGAAGGTAAAGCAATTTATTGCTGAATACCTGAAGGATAATAACGCCACGGCAGCCGCTGCACGTGCTGGTTATAGTGACCCAAACTATGGTCGTCAGCTAATAGCGAATCCTAACGTTGCGCAGGCAATTGCGCAGCAGCAAAAAGCCTCCATTGAGCGCACGCTTGGCAGTGCCGATGAAGTCCTCGCACAGATGTGGCAGCTTGCCACCTTCGATGCAAACCAACTTTCGCAGTATCGCCGCGGTGCGTGTCGTTACTGCTGGGGCTTCGGCCACCACTATCAGTGGCGTGACGCTGTAGAGTTCGAAGAGGAAACAGCAAAGGCGGAGGGAAGGGAAGGGGCAAGGCTGCCGCAAGATACAGGCGGCTATGGCTACGATCACACCAGAGAGCCTAACCCTGGCTGTCCGCGCTGTAACGGTGACGGCATCGGCCAGCCTTATTTCCCGGATACACGCAAGCTCCCGGCAACTTCTCGGCTCGCTTACTCCGGCGTAAAGATCGGCAAGAATGGCGTCGAGATAACCACTATCAGCCGTGAGCGAATGTTCGAAGCGGTAATGAAGCGGCTTGGCCTGGCGGATAGCGAATTCGCGCAGCGTCTCCAGCAAATCGAAATCGACCGCCGGCAGCTGGAGGTGGAAAAACTCCGCAAAGAGCTGGCCGGTGATGGTGATGATGACGAACCGACTCCAGTGCAGATCAATATCAACGTAGTGGACGCGAGGGCGGAAGATGGGGATCAGCCCGACACTTAACATTCCTCAGGCGCGGTTCCTCGCGATGCAGCACAAATTCAAAGCCTATGTTGCCGGGTTCGGTTGTCTGCGAGGAAGCACGCCTGTGGTTACAGAGAATGGGATTCTACCCATTCAGGAAATAACTCGGCCAATGCGCGTTTTATCTTGGTCGGATGAGAATAATCGATTTGAGCTTTCTCTAAGTGGTGGTGCGTACCCAAAAGGTGTGGCGAATCTATACCGAGTCGTGACGCAGCGAGGAGAATTTGTAGCAAGCGGACATCACCGCGTTCTCTGCGCTGACGGTAGCTATCGATCTGTGGATAGTTTGGACGAATCGGTGAAGGTATTTGCATCTTCGCAAAACCTTCTTCTGACCAGTTTGGCCGCTGTCCCGAAATCGTTGCACGCAGGTGATCCGCGTTTGAATCAAAAACTCGCAGATTACTTGGGTTGTTATGCAGATGAAGCCCGTCAATATGGTCAACAACTTCTGGTGGCAGCAGATAACGTCCAAGCTTCTTTTCAGCGATCAGGCGATGCTCAAAAATCATGCCCGTTCTGCGCATATGCGGATGATCAGCAGGCGCTGGAACAATGGCATATCCATCCAGATCAACTATTCGACCACCACGAAAGCTGGGGTTCAACTCACCATTTCTGGCACCACGAGGTAGCCGGTTGGCGTTGTGAATCCGGAGAATGTTTTGAACGTGCTTTTCTGTGCAACCAACTTCCTCCGCAATCTCTGCCGACGTGCGGTGTCCATCAGCAAGAGCGAGGATTTTATCTTTCGCGCTTTCCCGAGGGGCTGGTTTCTGACGTTGCTTCAGTGTCAACCCGTAGCGAGATATGCAACGATAAACATGGCTGCGATCACAGCTGGCCAGAGAAGCAACTTCTGAAACGGTGCGTTCTGGATTTGCCAAATCACAAATTATACGGTCGAGAGGTGTCAAATCTAAACTCCTTAATCGAAACCTGCAACATACTGAGTGTAACACGGTTGCAGAATGCTGAGCCATATTACGACCTCCAGGTATTGGACAATAACTGCTACGTAACTGCTGATGGGGCGATTCACCATAATAGTGGTAAAACGTGGGTGGGTTGTGGCGGCATCTGCAAAGGGATGTGGGAGCACCCGAAGATTAACCAGGGCTATTTCGCGCCGACGTACCCGCAAATTCGTGACATTTTCTACCCGACGATTGAAGAGGTGGCCTTTGACTGGGGCTTGAACGTCAAAATCAACGAGGGGAACAAAGAGGTTCACTTCTACGAGGGGCGACGGTTCCGCGGGACCACAATCTGCCGCTCGATGGAGAAGCCCGGCTCGATAGTCGGTTTCAAAATCGGTAACGCGATGGTGGATGAGCTGGGCGTTATGGCGGCTGCCAAAGCGCAGCAGGCGTGGCGAAAAATCATAGCCCGTATGCGCTACAAAGTTGATGGGCTGCGTAACGGCATCGATGTAACGACAACGCCGGAAGGCTTCAAGTTCGTCTACCAGCAGTTCGTTAAGGCGGTTCGTGAAAAGCCGGAGCTCGCGGCCCTGTATGGACTGATTCAGGCCAGCACGTTCGACAATGCGAAGAACCTGCCGCCTGATTACATCCCATCGCTGCTGAGTTCTTACCCTGATGAACTGATTCAGGCCTATCTGCGCGGGAAGTTCACGAACCTCAATAGCGGAACCATTTACCACACCTTTAACCGCAAGCTGAATAACTGTTCTGACGAGATTCAGGATGGAGAACCGCTGTTCATTGGTATGGACTTCAACGTTGGAAAAATGGCTGCGATTGTTCACGTTAAGCGTAACGGGCTGCCGCGTGCGGTTCGTGAGCTGGTGAAGGTCTACGACACGCCGGCGATGATTAAGCGCATTCAGGAAGAGTTCTGGCGCTACGAGGATGGTCGCTACGTTAAAAACCGGGAGATTTACATCTATCCGGATGCCTCTGGCGACTCACGCAAATCGCAGAACGCCAGCAGGACCGATATTGCTCAGCTCAACGATGCCGGATTCAGCGTCATTGTTGATGATGCCAACCCGCCGGTTAAAGACCGCATCAACTCGATGAACGCCATGTTCTGCAACGCAAACGGCGAGCGCCGCTATTTGGTTAACGTGCAAAACTGCCCGGTTTACACCGAGAGCCTCGAGCAGCAAATCTGGGCGGCCAATGGCGAACCGGATAAATCAGCGGATAACGATCACCCCAATGATGCTGGTGGGTACTTCATCGTGAAGGATTACCCCATTGTGAAGCCGGCATACTCAATCACCATGGACACCACTTTCTGATATGGCAAACGACGACATCACCTGGGTTCGACCAGAACACCGGGCGGCTTCTGCTGCCTGGCGGAAATACAGGGACTTTTGCAAAGGCGCTGAGGCCGTAAAAGCGGCGGGTAATAAATATCTGCCGTATCTCGACCCAACCGATAAATCCACGCGTAACCGCAAACGCAACGAAGACTATCTGAGTCGCGCGGTGTTCTATGCCATTGCCGGCAACACGAAAATCGGCATGCTTGGAATGGCGTATCGAAAGGATCCTACTTTCAACGGACCGGAGAAGCTGAAGTACCTGCTGGACAATGCTGACGGGGCCGGTACAAGTATTTACCAGCAGTCGCAGCTGGTGGCCGAGAACGTGCTGGAGGTGGCGCGAGAGGGGCTTTATGTCGATTACGCTGAAGAATCCGACGAATCAATCATCCTCCGCTACCCGGCAGAGAACATCATTAACTGGCGGACGAAGCGTATCAACGGGCGCGATCAACTGGTGCTGGTGGTCCTGCGCGAATGCGTAGAAGAGCCGGATGGATTCGCTTACAAGGATGAAATCCAGTACCGCGAGCTGGCGCTGGAAGAAGGGCGCTTCATATGCCGCGTATGGCGCCGGGCTGGTGGCACTGCAAGCGGAACCTACACCGTTGACAGTGAGTACCACCCTAAGCCGAAAGGAAAGGACTACTGGGACGAAATCCCATTCACCTTTGTCGGCGCCCAGAACAACGATCCCACTATTGATGATTCACCGCTGGCCGCGCTGGTGGAGATAAACCACGGCCATTACCGTAACAGTGCTGACTATGAGGACAGCGTGTGGTTCTGTGGCCAGGTGCAGCCGTATATGACCGGGCTCGATACTAACTGGCGCGACCACCTCGAGAAGAAGGGCGTGAAAATTGGTTCCCGATCACCGCTTTTGCTTCCCAAAGAAGGCTCGTTTGGCTATGCCCAGGCGCAGCCGAACATGCTGGCTAAAGAGGCCATGGACAGTAAGCGCGATTACATGGTGCAACTGGGCGCCCGACTGATTGAGCAGAACGCCACGGCGAAGACTGCGACGCAGGCTAGCGGTGAGCAAACATCCTCAACATCCGTGCTCGGTATCTGCGTTTCAAACGTTTCTGAGGCCTACACGCTGGCGCTTGCCTGGTGTGCGAAATATCTCGGCATCAAGGGCGAATCGACGAGCTACACGATCAACCAGGAATTCATTGCGAAGGTTGCCGAGTCGGGCATGGTGACGGCAATCGTCAATGCCTGGCAGTCCGGTGCGCTGCGCGATAGCGATATGATTCGAGCACTACAGAAGCTCGATCTCATTGACCCTGCCGACAGTCCGGACGAGGTAATTGATGCGCTCCGCAATCAGACCCCCACGCTGACCGGGGGCTGATATGGCAACCGTAAACGAAAGCCTGCGCGATGAGTCGATCGCACATTCCGTCTGGTTAAGCCGCTACGCCACCGGCGTGGCAAACCGGATGGTGAAGTTGCTTAATGAGACGGACGCTGATCTTTCGGCGCGGTTACTGGATGCGCTGGATAGATTGCCGCCGGAGAGCTTCACCGTTAATCGCCTACAGAGTTTACTGGGCAGCGTACGCGATCTTAACCATCAGGCCATAGCTACCATGCAGGCAGGGCTCGAGAGTGAGCTGGTGGCGCTGGCAAAGAACGAGGCCAGTTATCAGATGAGCCTGTTCGATTCCCTTCTTCCATCTCAGGTGCTAGCGCGATATCCGCTGCAGGGCATTACAGCCGACATGGTGTATGCAGCAGCAATGGCGCAACCCTTTCAGGGACGACTTTTGAGTGAATGGGCGGAGAATCTGGAATCGGACAGGCTGGCGCGTATCGTGAACGCCGTCCGCAGGGGTTATCTTGCCGGCGACACGGTAGAAACAATCGCACGCAGTGTTCGCGGCCACGCCAACAAAGACTATCGCGACGGCGCGCTTCAGATGAGCAGGGCAAACGCCGCCAGCATCGCTAAAACAGCCGTGAATCATCTGGCTGCCACAGCACGCAACAGCTTCACCAGTGCCAACAGCGACATCGTGAAAGGTAAACAGTGGCTGTCCACGCTGGACAATAAAACCAGCCACGACTGCATTATTCGTGACCTGCTGCGCTACACCCTGGATAACAAACCGGTCGGGCATAAGGTGCCTTACCTGCAGGGACCCGGGAAAATTCATTTTTGCTGTCGTTCTACCGAAACCCTGATCCTCAAGTCGTGGCGCGAACTCGGCATCGATATCGACGAGATGGACGAGGGGACCCGTGCCAGCATGGATGGACAGGTACCGGGGAAAACATCATATCTGGAATGGCTCGCGCGACAGCCGGCACAACGCCAGGATCAGGTTCTGGGTGCCGAGCGTGGACGTCTGTTCCGCGCGGGTGAAATCGACCTGGCTGATATGTTCACTGACAAAGGCGAATGGATCAGCCTGGAACGTCTGAAGCAACTCTCAGGCACAGACAACTAACAATCACATCTTACTCCACGCCCTGGCATCCGCCGGGGCTTTTTTATGGGCGAGGCCCGGCAAAATCCCGAGGGGAAATTATGTTAATTCGAAACATGCTTCTGAAATATTACGCACCTGAAAGCGGCGGTGAGGGCGGCGGTGGCGGTGGTATCGAAATCACTCCTGAAATCCAGAAGCTGATTGATGAGCGCGTGACCAGCGAAGTCACTGGCCTCAAAACGAAAAATAGCGAACTGCTGGGCACCATTAAACAGCAGAAAGAAAACCTGTCCCGCTTTGAAGGTATCGATCCAGACGCTGTACGCGGCATTCTCCAGCGTTTTTCTGACGATGAAGAGGCAAAGCTTATCGCCGCCGGAAAAATTGATGAGGTGCTCGATAAGCGCACCGAGCGCATGCGTGCTGATGTGGATAAGCAGATTAAAGCCGCAAATGAACGCGCGGACAAAGCTGAAGCGTTCTCCAACAAATTCCGGGACCGCGTCCTGGGTGATGCAATCCGAGCTGCAGCCGCGAAGACAGGCGCGCTGCCGGAAGCATCTGACGATCTGATCCTGCGTGCCAAAGGCACATTCCAGCTCAACGACGAAGGCGAGGCCGTAGCAGTTGATGCAAATGGCGATGTTCTGTTCGGCAAAGACGGCAAAACCCCACTTAGCCCGCTTGAGTGGGCGGAGTCACTCAAGGAGACGGCTCCGCACCTGTTCCCCCGAGCAGAAGGCACTGGCGCGGGCGGACACAAGCAAAACGGCGGTGGCAGCCTGAAACGTTCCGAAATGAGCGCCAGCGACAAAGCGGACTACATCCGCAAGCATGGCCAGCAGGCCTTCCTCAAACTTCCGAAATAAGGGATTTAAACCATGGCAACGACTGTTAATACCGACCTGGTTATTTATGACGACCTGGCGCAGACCGCTTTTCTTGAGCGCCGCCAGGATAATCTGGAAGTGTTCAACGCTTCCTCCAACGGTGCGATTTTGCTGGATAACGAACTGATCGAAGGCGATTTTCGTAAGCGTGCTTTCTACAAAGTTGGTGGTTCCATTGAATCGCGCAATGTGAACTCTGTCGATAAAGTCACAGGTAAAAAAATCGGCGCCGGTGAAGCGGTATCCGTTAAAGCACCGTGGAAATACGGTCCATACGAAACGACTGAAGAAGCGTTCAAACGCCGCGGCCGCTCGGTTGACGAGTTCTCCGAAGTGATCGGCACTGATGTGGCTGACGCGACGCTGGAAGGCTACGTGAAATACGGCTTGAAGGCGCTGACGACTGCTATTGGCGCCAACGCGGACATGGTGGTTACCGCCGATATCGAAACAGACGGCAAGAAGACCCTGACGCGCGGCCTGCGTAAGTACGGCGACAAGTTCAACCGTGTGGTGCTCTTCGTTATGCACTCCGCCACTTACTTCGACATCGTGGATGAGGCGATCGCCAACAAAATCTATGAAGAAGCGGGGGTGGTGGTTTACGGCGGGCAGCCGGGCACCCTGGGTAAACCTGTCCTGGTTACCGACACCATGGACGCTGATGCGATCCTTGGGCTGGTATCTGGAGCGGTTACCGTCACCGAGTCTCAGGCGCCGGGCTTCCGTTCCTACGATATCAACGATCAGGAAAACCTTGCGGTTGGCTATCGTGCTGAAGGTGTGGTGAACGTTGATCTGCTGGGCTATAGCTGGGATACCGCCAAAGGTGATAACCCTGACCTGACCGCCATCGGCACTGCGGGCAACTGGAAGAAACACTTCACCAGCAACAAATCTACGGCAGGCGTGCTGATTAAACTGGAATCCGCTGTGGGGGAGTAACGCTGTCAGCGGATAAAACCTCCGCAACTGCTGACAGCACAGACGCGGTAACTGTTTCTCTGAAGTACACGCTAAATGGCTCCGGTGTATCCGGTAAAACCGTCGCGTGGACGTCTACAGGTGGTACGCTCAGCACGGCCAGTTCTCAAACCGGCTCTGCTGGTGGTGCAACGGTGAAACTCACATCAGACGTTGCTGGCACCTTCACGGTAACCGGCACGGTTGAAGGAGTGGCGAAAACCACTGATGAGATCACCTTCACTGCGCCTTCCGGAGAATAACGAATGGGGCGAAAGCCCCATAAACAGGATGATTCGATGATCAATACCGATATCACCTCTCCTGATGCCAACAGCTACGCCAGTGAAGAGGATCTTGCCTCATTTGCGGAAATACGCGGCATTGAACTGCCTGACAAGCTCACACCTTTGCTGATTAAGGCAATGGATTACCTGGAGGGGCTGGACTGGGTTGGCTCAAAAGCCGACCCTCGACAGCCGCTGGCCTGGCCACGCGTGAATGTCGTTCTGGATGAACATGATTTCCCGCCGGATGAAGTTCCACGGCAGGTTATAACCGCGCAGTGCATGCTGGCGGTAGAGGCAATCGACGGCGATTTACTCTCCAGCGTGCGCGAAGCCGCTGTGAAAACTGAACGTGTGGAAGGTGCTGTAACCATGACCTACGCGGTCGCAGATGGCGAAGTCTTCACGCCGTCTTATCCTGCCGTTATGGCGCTGCTGGGCGACCTTGCTGGTGGTCGTGGTTACGCCATTAATGCATTTGCAGAGAGGGTCTGATATGGCGATTGATTATCAACGTATGCAGGCCAGAACGACGCGCATGCTCAGGCAGAACGGCGTGGCGTACAACGTCACCCGTAAAGGTTCGGTAACGGTTATTGGTGGCGTTGAGCATAAAACTGAAGCGGTCCGTTTTACTGCTGTGGGCGTGAAGACTGAATACGCGGCAGGCGAAATTGATGGAACGGTCATCGTTAACGGCGATATGCAGATCGTTTTTACGGCAGAGCAGGAAATTAAAATCGGCGATGTGGTTGATATTGACGGCACAGCCTACCGTGTTGTCAAACCGAACCCGGCAAAACCTGGCGTGCTGGTGCTCTGCTACAAAGCGCAACTGAGGGCTTAACATGGGCGAGAACGCGGCTTTCCTGGCTGAAATTACGGCTTTCGTTAATAAGGCGAAAACAAATCAGGAGGCAGTGGTACGCGCCGTCGGAATCAAAATCCTTAACCAGCTGGTGGTGATGTCCCCAGTGGGCAACCCGGAGTTGTGGGAAGTAAACCAGACAGCCGTGTCCTATAATCGCGCTGTTTACGACCACAATGAGGCGCAGCGGGCCAATCCCGACAACCTGACCAAAACCGGGCGACTTAAGAAAAAAGCCCGGGTGGTGGATGGGATGGATATCAAAGCACAGCCGGGATATACGGGCGGACGCTTTCGCGGTAACTGGCAGATATCGTTTGATGCTCCGACAACTGATGAAACAGGGCGAATAGACAAGACCGGCGACCTGACAAAAGCGGCCGGGAACTACACGCTGTCGCTCTTCAAAGTCGGGATGAAGGCCATTTATTTCTGCAACAACGTGCCCTATGCCTACCCGCTTGAAATGGGGCATTCCACACAGGCTCCGGGTGGCATGGTCCGCATAACTGCAGCTGAGTTTCAACGCTTCTTTGAGGAAGCTGTCAGGGAGGTGACTAAGTGATTCCTGATATTGCATCTGCACTGGCCGCCAGACTGGGTATCTGGGCCGATGCTGAGGGCATTTCGGTTGCATGGGAGAACGTGCCGTTTATACCTCCTGCTAACGAGATGTACCTGGCCGTTCACGATATGCCCGTTACGCCGCGAACAATCGATCTCGGCTTGCTCTGCCGGACTTATTCAGGCGTGTACCAGATTAATGTCGTGGCGCCAGCCGGCTCCGGCCGTACATCCGTCGTTGCCCTGGCTGGCAGAGTAGCGGAATTGTTCCCCGAGGGGCTGGAAATTGCAGGCAAAGATTTTACCTGCTGGATTAGCAGCGTGCCTGGCATATTCCGCGGCGTCCCTACACCTGTGTCCTACACCGTTCCTGTCAGCCTGAATTACCGGGCAGACATTAGCAGCTGATTCCCCTCTGATGTCCCACAACTGACCGGCCTTGAGCCGGTTTTCCCGTTTCTGAAGGAGAAACCATTATGGGCTTTGCACTGCCTAACGGCGCTCATGTTTATCTGGCGTCGGGCTACGGCCCGGCCATTACTTTCACCGGCGCGACGAATGCTGAGCACGCGGTGATCACCGTTAGCGCCGCAGACGATATCGCGGTCGGCGATATCGTTCACGTGAACTGCAACTGGTCGGGTATTGATAACGTTATCGCGAAAATCGACGCGATTGCGGAGAATGCTGTCACTCTTCGCCACATCAATACCACCAACAAAAACAAATACGCTGCGGGCGGTGGTTCCGGCTCTATTCGTAAAATTGAAGAATGGACCGAACTGCCACAAATCACTGAGGTATCGAAATCTGGTGGCGATCAGAACACCACGCAGATTCAGTTCCTCAGCGATGATCGCCAGCGCAACCTGAACACCTATAAATCCGCAGTCTCGCAGACCTACTCGATCGCGCATGACTCCACGCTCCCGGTATATCCATTGCTGCGCCAGCTGGACGAAGACGAAGAGACCGTGGCGGCTTATATGTACGTGCCGAAGGCGAAGGAGAACCGTTACTGGGCGGCCACGGCATCTTTTGACGACACGCCGACTACTGCGGTTAACGAGGTAGAGACAGTGAGTGTGGTGCTGAACCTGCAGTCACCGGCGATGACGTTCTACAAGGTGACTGACGCTGCCGCCTGACCCGTCAGAGCTTTCACCATTCCATGCCTCCCATCACGGAGGCTTTTTTTCGTTAAGAGGTATCGATGGCGACCAAATTCACTCTTCAGCCCAAACCAACATTTAAGGCCAATGTCTCGATCCCCCGAGCCGGCGATGAGGATGGCGTGCTGACGTTCACATTCAATCACAAGCCACTCAAAGAACTGGCGGATCTGGAGAAAATGGAAGGCAAAACCGCCACTGATTTTCTGATGGAAATCATTGCTGGCTGGGCACTTCCCGATGCATTCAACGCGGAAAACCTGTCGGTGCTGCTGGAAAACTATCCGGCTGCAATGAAGGCTATCCCTGAAACCTACTATCGCGAACTGATGGGGCAGCGCGAAAAAAACTGATAGCGGTTGCCTCTGCATTCTATACCCCTGAACCCACAGCGGCAGACCTGGCACCCTATGGGCTTACGCCGGATGACTACGACGATCAATACATCGACGTCTGGCCAGATGTATGGCCTTCATTCCTGGTGTTTCAGGCTGTCAGCACGCAGTGGCGCACGGGCATGGGAGGCGCATCAGGGCTTGATTACAACGTGCTGCCCTGGGTGATGCGCCTGCACCACGTCGACGACGAGGCAACCGCGCTGTCGGACATCCGAATCATGGAGAGCGCCGCACTAAAAGTTATGCATAAAGAGAGGGCGGAATGAGTAACGACATCGCCACGATTTCCCTGCGCGTAAATACCACTGAGCTGGAGCGTGGTAACCAGGCACTGGAGCGCTTTCAGGAGACCGCGACCGCCGCTGCAGGTAAAGCGGATGACCTGAACAGTACGTTCCGCACCGGCATCGATAACCAGAAGAAGAACAGCGAAAGCCTGAAGCAGCAGCGTCAGGAACTGCAGAACCTGCTGAATAAAATTAGTCCGGTAAACAAGGCGCTGGATGAACTGGACACTATCCAGGAGAGCCTGGCGAAATTTCGCGGTAAAGGGCTGGTGGGAGACGAGGACTTTACTCGTTACAACAGCGTGCTTGAGACGACGCGGGCAAAACTGGCACAGGTAATGGAGTCTGAGACCGCAGAGGGGCGGGCTCGCATTGAGCAGGTTCAGGCAGCGCAGCGGGCAACTGCAGCGGGCAAAACCTTTATCGATTCGCTGGAGGAGCAGGTCACAGCAATCGGAAAAACGCGCGCAGAACTGTTAGAGCTAAAAGCTGCCCAACTCGGCGTATCCGATCGTGCTGCCCCAATGATCGCAAAGCTGAAAGAGCAGGAAGAAGCATGGAAGTCTGGGGCTATCAGCGCGGGCCAATATCGCAATGCTATGCGTTATCTCCCGATGCAAATGACCGACATTGTGACCTCACTGGCTTCCGGTATGCCGGTTTATATGGTTGCTATTCAGCAGGGCGGTCAGCTACGTGACTCGTTTGGCGGTGTAGGCAATGCGCTGAATGCGATGTTGTCGATGGTGACCCCTGCCCGAGTGGCAATTGGCGGCCTGGCCGGTGCTGTACTGATTGCGGCCAAAGCGGGATCGGACTACTTCACCGCCTACGACGAAATCAACAAGGCCATTATCAGGACTGGCAACATTGCCGGCACGTCAGCGCTCCAGATCATGGCTTCCTCCCAGTCTATTGCTGCCTCTACTGGCGCTACTGTAGGTACCGTTCAGAGCTTGATGACTGAGCTGGTTGGCATGGGATCGCTGACACAGCAGCAACTTGAAAAAGCAGCGGGCTCCACGGCTCTGGCGGTTCAGACCGGTATAGTCTCGGCGCAGGACATCACCAAAGCCTATAAGGACATCGAAAAAGACCCTGTTAAAGCGCTGCAAAGTCTCAACGAACAATATAATTTCCTGACCGTTTCACAACTTAAGCATGTTGACGATCTGGTTAAGCAAAAGGACCAGACCGCGGCCGTTACGCAGGCTATGGACCTGTTTGGCGATACGATGGCAAAACGTGGAGAACAGGCTTACGACTCGCTGACGCCGTTTGGTCGCCTGTGGCTGGATATCAAGGGCTGGGCGTCAGAGGCCATGCAGAGTATCGGTCAGTGGGTAGCTGAGCTGGCATCAAACACACTGAAGGAATTCAACGCAATTTATTACAGCGTTGCGATCGTTTTCCAGAAGCTGAACCAGATCATTTCTTCCTCTATCGCTGCCGCGATTAACCTCGTTCCCGACTGGGCGAAAACAGATACCTTGCAGGGATGGCAGGACTATAACGAACAAATGGCCGGCGCTTATGGCGACAGCATTTCTCAGCTGAAAAAAGACTGGGATGCGGCTGATATAAGTGCAGGTAAATACCTCGATACGACCAGAAAGATAAGTACCGCAACCACCCAGAAGGATCGGGAAGGAGTCGCTTCTTTTGGTAAAAAGACCAAAACCGGAAAGCAGGGCACATTATCGGCTGGCGATCGCAGCACGGATGCTGCCCAGGCCGAGCTGCTGGCGCTTCAGGCACAATTACGCGCGCTGCAGCAGCATAAAGGGCTGAACGACACTATCAGCCAGCAGCGCAAAGATCTGTGGACGACTGAAGCGAAATTTCAGGTGCTGGAAGAGGCCTCGCGTTCACGTTCACTGACAAAGCAGGAGCAATCCCTGCTGGCCAGTAAAGACCAGGTGCTTCAGTTGGCACGGCAGAAAGCACTGTTAGGTGATCAGATTACCGCACAGGAACAGCTGAACAAGCGCATGGATACCTCGCAGAAATACGTCACTCAGATTGCAGAGAAGCAGGCTGCATTAGTGAACGGTTCCGGGATGAGTGACCGTCAGGCACAACGTGAACTCGCGAAAAGTCAGCTTGCCGCTGGCTGGAAGAATGCTGGAGGTTCGCTTGATGATGAGGGATACCAGAAACAGCTTAAAGCGGCGAATGATTACTATGAGGCAGAGGACAGGTTACGTGGCGACTGGCTGACCGGTGCGAAAAAGGGCTGGGTTGAATTTGAGGACAGCGCGACCGATGTTTACTCGCAGGTTCAGACGATTACCAGTAATGCTTTCACCGGGATGGCCAGCACGCTCACCGACTTTTTTACTACTGGTAAATCCAACTTCTCAGACTTCCTGACTACCTTTCTGAAGGGCATCGCCCAGATGCTGACTCAACTGGCTCTGGTTAATGGAATGAAGTCAGCCTTTGGTGGAACGGGTATCGGGGCGTTCTTTGGTTTTGCCGGCGGTGGCTTGGTTCCCGGTTTTGATAGTGGCGGCTACACCGGTGATGGCGGTAAATACCAACCGAAAGGCGTTGTACACGGCGGTGAGTTTGTATTTACGAAGGAAGCGACTAGTGCATTGGGTGTGGGCAATCTCTATGCGCTTATGCGTGGAGCTCAGGGGTATGCAAACGGCGGCTATGTTGGTCATGCTTCGATGTATGGGCTGCAATCTTTGGCAACTGGCGGTGTAATCGTTCAAACGTCCGTGGTCGTTCAACACCAGAACTCTAAGCAGCAGACTTCTGGTGACAACGACACTATTTCCCGGGCTTACAAGCAGACCATTGATCAGTCAGTACGCGCAGGTATTGCCAAACAACTTCAGCCTGGAGGTCTCATCTGGAATGCAACGAAATCAAGATAAAGCACCTCAGAGGTTTCAGTCGTGGTATCATGAAAGAAACCTTTCAGTCATTGTGGCTTTAAATAATGAGGTGTAAGTGATGCTTGAAATTTATAAGAAGTACGAGCAAGACCTGGTTATGGATACTGATCTACTATTACACGGGATGATTACCGGAGATTTATATGTAACCAATGGCCATTTTGCAAAGATCCATGGGATGGTTACTGGTCATATTTACGTTGAGCCAGGTGGTAAAATCGTTATTTATGGTATGTCTACAGGTGGCTTAACAAACCGTGGAGGCATAATTGAAATTTATGGTTCAGTTACCGGAGGGTTACATGAGGAGAGCGGAGACACTCTAATCCATCCGGGTGCGAAAATCGGTTAGAAGTTCTTTAACGAAGTTATGATATTTTCGAACTAATTATCCACATTCTTAAGTAATATAAAACTATAATTTTATTATTTGTCTGAGCAAATATATTGGGAAAACAAGTAGGTAATTATGTACGGATAGCCATTTGGTAGACATTCTGGAAGAATTAAAAAATGGTGAAATTAATCATAAATTATCTTTAGCTTCCTTGACCCGCTTCGGCGGGTTTTTTTATGCCCGGAGAAAGCATGGCAATCGAAACATTCGCTTGGCGAACACAGATACAGGCGGGAATGGAAGGGTCGTTCAGCCTTAAAACGCGCTCTGCAAGCTTTGGCGATGGCTATGAGCAGATCGCCGGGGAAGGCATTAACCCTGAAAAACAGTCATGGCCTGTCACACTCACGGGGAAAAAGGCGGACATGCTTCAGGCCCTGAAGTTCTTTCGTTCTCACGTCACCAAATCATTCATCTGGACATCGCCAGTTGGCGAAACTGGGCTCTACCGGATTGAGGCCGAATCAATCAAGTCACAGCCCTTATCCAGCAACGTTCTGACCATTTCCGCAACATTCAAACAGGCGTACGCACCATGATCACAGCAGACTATCAAAGCCTTGAACCCGGCAACAAAGTCCGGCTTATCGAAGTTGATGGCTCTACGTTCGGCGTGGATGATGTACTGCGATTTCACGCGTACAACCTCCCGCACACGGAAGAAGAAATCGCCGCCGCTGGTGGTGATGAATCAAAGCTGAAGGCGAAAAGCATCTGGTGGCAGGGGGAAGAATATGCCGCCTGGCCGTATCAAATTGAAGGGCTTGAAGCATCCACAGAAGGCAACAGCGCCCAGCCAACGCTGACGGTTGCAGATATCGAAAGCAAGATTACAGCGCTGTGCCTTGCCTATGACGATATGCTACAGGCGAAAGTCACTACCCATGACACCTATTCGCACTATCTCGATGCGAAAAACTTCCCTGCAGGTAACGCAACAGCTGATCCGCAACAGGTCAGAAAACGAGTTTTTTACATTGATAGCAAAAGCAGCGAAATTCCGGGCGAAAGTATCGAATTCGTACTCGATAGCCCGATGTCGTTACAGGGAAAGATGATCCCTACACGTCAACTTCATTCTCTGTGTACCTGGTGTATCCGGAATAAATATCGTACCGGCGACGGCTGCGACTATGCCGGAACCCGCTATTTCGATAGAAACAACAACCCGGTGAGTGACCCCTCTCTGGACGAATGCAACGGCACGCTCACGGCCTGTAAGCTCCGGCATGGAGACGGCAACGAACTGCCGTTCGGTGGGTTCCCGGGCACGTCTTTGATCAGGAGCTGATATGCGTCAGAAAACCATCGATGCGATTATGGCCCATGCTGCAGCTGAGTATCCTCGCGAGTGTTGCGGCGTGGTGGCGCAGAAAAGTCGAGTGGAACGCTATTTCCCATGCCGTAATCTGGCTGCCGAACCAACGGAACAGTTTCACCTTTCACCAGAAGATTACGCCGCTGCTGAAGACTGGGGGACGATAACGGGAATCGTACATAGTCACCCCGACGCGACGACACAGCCAAGCGAACTGGACAAGGCTCAATGCGATGCAACGTTGCTGCCCTGGCATATTGTCAGTTGGCCGGAAGGAGACTTTCGAACCATTACTCCTCGCGGTGAATTGCCGCTACTCGGGCGCCCGTTTGTGCTCGGACACTATGACTGTTGGGGCCTAGTGATGAGCTATTTCCGGCAGGGGCACGGGATCGAGCTTAAGGATTACCGTGTAGATTATCCCTGGTGGGAGAACGACTACCCGGACAACTTCTATCAGGATTGCTGGTACGAGTGTGGTTTCCGTGAATTCGACGGACCGCCGAAAACAGGCGATATGGTGATTATGCAGGTTCAGGCCGATAAGTGGAATCACGCCGGGATCCTTCTGGAGGGCAATATACTGCTGCACCACTTATATGGACACCTCAGCCAGCGAGTACCTTATGGAGGGTACTGGATGGAAAGAACTATGAAAATTGTTCGTCATAATACACTTTTTCATTGATAATGAATTTTCAATGTCAATACAGTGGGCTTCCTTGTGGGAAATAAATTTAAATATTGTCACAATCTCAAAAAAATAGCTGTTTTTCTACCTCTTACAATTGGTGGCTTCCTTTTTGTTAATAGCTTATTCAGTTGTTCTATGAATTTATGGGCCGGGAGTGGTTATCTATTTACAGGTCTCGGTCTGACCATTTTTTTTGTAAGATGGCTGTTATGGGGGGACTTGGATTTTACTTCTGGCGGAGTGATGTTAACAGTTGGGTTTGCTTTAGGGATAATAAGTGTGTTTACAGGTTCAAAAGCACTCGACCCGGCATACAACAAGCTGAGAGTAGACATATACAGCGTGTTTGTGGAAGCCTCGCTAACTTGTAAGGGGGGCAGCCAACCCTACATTAATGCCGCACGTTCTTGTGGTGTTGCCCCCATATTAGATATTATGGATTTGAATTACCAGCTAGCCAAAGCTCGTTATTTGAATCCCACAACTTCGATTGTTGATGGTGTTTACCATTCAACAGATGGTGTAAAGGTAGATCCTTGTTTAGTTAATTATTATAAATTATCTTCACAGTGTCCCGATGCATTTGTTCAATTGAAGATTGACCATCCCGAATTAACCTCACCTGAATACTTCAAACAGTGCTCATCTCTTTGGGGAATGATACGTGGTTGGATAGGAAGACTTTTTTAATTCTAAAATTAATACAAATGGAACATGTTCCGCAATGCATTCTCAGCCCACTATTATTGGTGGGCTTTTCATTGGAGTCCATTACTCATGAATGTTGTTTCTGAGGGCTTCAGAACTATTCGTCTTTATGGTGTTCTGGGAGCTACTTTTGGCAGGGAGTTCAAACTTTCCGTTTCTTCACCAAAAGAGGCCATCCGCGCATTGTGCGTTATCGTGCCAGGCTTTGAGCGTTTTTTGAATACCAGCAAGCAGCGCGGCCTAACCTACGCTGTTTTCAGCGGTAAGCGTAACCTCTTAAACGATGAGCTCAGTATGGACAGGAGCACAGAGGAAATCCGCATCGCGCCGGTGATCATCGGCAGTAAGCGAGCCGGGGTGTTTCAGACAATCCTCGGGGTTGCCCTTGTCGCTGTTGCTGCGTTCGTCACGGGAGGGGCCGCGATCGGGATTGGTGGTACCGCTTTCGCTGGTGGATGGGGCGCTATGGCGGGGATTGGGGCATCAATGGCGATCGGCGGCGTAGTCCAAATGCTTTCTCCACAGACAACCGGGCTCGCCAGTAAGCAATCTGCGGATAACCAAGCCAGCTACGCCTTTGGTGGAGTAACAAACACAACAGCCCAGGGGAATCCGGTACCACTTCTTTATGGCCGCCGGCGAATCGGCGGCGCGATTATTTCTGCCGGGATTTATGTCGAAGATCAGCAATAAATAAATACCTTCTTTCAGGCCACCTTCGGGTGGCTTTTTTTATGGGCGCAATATGGCAACTACAATCGCTATAAAAGGCAGCAAGGGCGGCAGCTCAAGTTCCCGCACCCCTACCGAACAGCCTGACGATCTGCAATCTGTAGCAAAGGCAAAAATCCTAGTTGCACTGGGAGAGGGGGAATTTGCAGGGCAGCTGACGGCGAAAGATATCTACCTGGACGGAACGGCTCTGGAGAATGCTGACGGCTCTCAAAACTTCAGCGGCGTTACGTGGGAATTTCGCGCGGGAACTCAGGCGCAAAAATATATTCAGGGCATACCCGGTACCGAAAACGAAATCAACGTGGGAACTGAGGTATCGAGCACTACAGCGTGGACGCGCACGTTTACCAATACGCAGCTTTCAGCTGTTCGCCTGCGCCTGAAATGGCCTTCGCTTTTCAAGCAGGAGAACGACGGTGATCTGGTCGGTTACTCGGTTAATTATGCGATTGACCTGCAGACGGACGGCGGCACATGGCAGACGGTACTCAATACTAGCGTGACCGGCAAAACGACGTCAGGTTACGAGCGCAGCCACCGTATTGATTTACCTCAGGCTGGCAGCACCTGGACAATCCGACTCCGTAAGATTACGTCTGATGCCAACAGCGCGAAGATCGGCGACACGATGATGCTGCAGAGCTTCACCGAGGTAATTGACGCCAAATTACGCTATCCAAACACAGCGCTGCTTTATATCGAATTCGATTCCAGCCAGTTTAACGGCTCTATCCCGCAGATCTCCTGCGAGCCCCGCGGCCGCGTTATCCGCGTACCGGATACTTACGACCCCGAAACCCGCACTTATAGCGGTACATGGGCTGGGACATTTAAATGGGCCTGGACCGATAACCCTGCATGGATTTTCTACGATCTGGTGGTTAGCGACCGTTTCGGGCTTGGGGATCGTCTCACAACAGCAAACATAGACAAATGGACACTTTACCAGGTTGCACAGTATTGCGATCAGATGGTGCCGGATGGCAAAGGCGGAAGTGGCACCGAACCACGTTATACCTGCAACGTCTACATTCAGGAACGCAACGACGCTTATACGGTCCTGCGTGATTTTGCTGCCATCTTCCGTGGGATGACCTACTGGGGCGACGACCAGATTGTGGCGCTGGCGGACATGCCGAGAGATGTAGATTTTACATATACGCATGCAAACGTTATTGATGGGCGCTTTACCTATTCCAGCAGCACCACAAAGAACCGTTACACCAATGCGCTGGTGTCCTGGTCTGATCCTGATAACGCTTATTCTGATGCGATGGAGCCTGTTTTTGAGCAGGCGCTGGTTGCGCGTTATGGGTTTAATCAACTTGAGATAACTGCGATCGGCTGTACCCGTCAGTCAGAAGCGAATCGGAAAGGGCGATGGGGGATCCTCACCAACAACAAGGATCGCGTTGTTACTTTCAATGTAGGGGAAGATGGCAACATTCCGCAGCCTGGCTATGTAATCGCTGTAGCGGACCGAAATCTCTCCGGGCGCGACCTGGGCGGCCGTATCTCTGCGGTGAATGGTCGCGTGCTGACGCTGGACAGGGCGCCGGATGCTTCGGCAGCCGACAGGATGATTGTCAATCTTCCATCGGGGGTTTCACAGTCACGCACCATTCAGTCGATAACGGGCAATAAAGTGACCGTTACGACCGCTTACAGCGAAACGCCTGTGGCTGAGGCCGTATGGGTCATTGAGTCTGATGAGCTCTACGCACAGCAGTATCGCGTTATTACGGTAACTGATAATAATGACGGCACATTCACAATCGTCGGTGCAAATCACGATCCGGATAAATTCGATCGCATTGATACTGGAGCCATCATTGACCAGCGGCCTGTTAGTGTGATCCCGCCGGGTAACCAGGCGCCGCCTGCCAACATCGTGATCAGCTCGTTTTCCGTGGTGCAGCAAAATATCAGCGTCGAAACGATGCGCGTGAGCTGGGACCAGGCGCAGAACGCTATCGCCTATGAAGCACAATGGCGCCGCAACGACGGGAACTGGGTTAACGTGCCGCGCGGCTCCACCACGTCATTCGACGTCCCGGGGATTTATGCCGGGCGCTACCTGGTGCGCGTGCGCGCAATCAATGCCGCAGAAATCTCGTCCGGATGGGGCTATTCAGAAGAGAAAACGCTGACGGGGAAAGTGGGCAATCCACCGAAGCCGGTCGGCTTCATCGCTTCTGAAAACGTGGTATTCGGTATCGAGCTGAACTGGGGATTCCCCGCGAATACGGACGACACGCTGAAGACGGAAATTCAGTACAGCCTGAGCGGTACCGAAGACGATGCGATGCTGCTGGCCGATGTACCTTACCCGCAGCGCAAATATCAGCAGATGGGCCTTAAGGCTGGGCAGATTTTCTGGTACCGCGCGCAGCTGGTGGACCGCAGCGGTAACGAATCAGGTTACACAGAATGGGTGCGCGGTCAGGCCAGTATCGATGTTTCCGACATCACCGATGTGATCCTGGAGGAAATTAAAGACTCGGATACCTTCAAGGACCTGATCGAGAACACGGTGGACAGCAATGAAAAAATTGCTGGCATGGCTGACGACATCAAACAGGCCAACGATGAACTTGAGCAGCAGGCGCTGGCCATCAAAGAAAATGCTGACGGGCTGGCCCAGGCCGAAGTGAAGATTGATGAAATTTCTGTCTCTATGGACGGCATGACGGGCGGGGTGAAGAACTCAGCTATCGCCATTATCCAGAACGGTCTGGCGCAGGTTGCCACACGCAAAAGGCTATCCGCAACGGTCGCCGGTAACAGTGCGCAGCTGGATCGTATTGATGAGGTAATCGTTTACGAGAAGGAGGCAACGGCGCGCTCGCTGCTGAGCCTGCAGACGGACGTTAACGGCAACAAGGCATCCATCAACAGCCTGAATCAGACGTTCTCCGACTATCAGCAGGCTACGGCCACGCAGATAAACGGCATTACGGCGACCGTCAACGGGCACACTTCAGCGATCACCACCAACGCGCAGGCCATTGCGAACATCAACGGCGACCTGAAGGCGATGTACAACATTAAGGTTGGTGTCTCCAGCAACGGCCAGTATTACGCCGCAGGGATGGGGATAGGCGTGGAGAATACGCCGTCCGGCATGCAGTCGCAGGTTATCTTCCTGGCTGACCGCTTCGCTGTTACTCACCAGGCCGGAGCGACCGTTACGCTTCCTTTCGTTATCCAGAATGGGCAGACCATAATTCGGGACACGGTCATTGGTAACGGAACCATCAGCAACCTCAAAATCGGCAGCTACATCCAGTCGACAACATGGGACGGTACCGGGAACATTGGCTGGCACATCAACAAATCCGGTTATGCAACATTCAATAATGTGACCATCCGTGGAACCGTGTATGCCACTAATGGGAGTTTTACCGGAGAGATAAATGCAACGAGTGGAAAATTTAAAGGCACGGTTGAGGCAACAAGTTTCATTGGCGATGTAGCTAACGGTTATGTGTTTGCAGATACGGAAATGACTGCGGGAAACACCGATACAAAAAGGTCGTTCAGATATACTGACAGCACTACAGGCTCCCTGGACAAACAAGTACTCGTTATGTGTATGATTGATTCATACCGCCCAGCTACAGCAGGTACTGCGAGAGTAACGGTCACTATCGCAGGTGCATCTAAACAGTTTGTCGTTCAGTTAAGTAATCAAGGGGTTTCTGCATACAGCTCAACAGATTGCTCAGCCATTATATTTTCTGCAAGAACATCAGCCAGAGTAGTTGATTGCTCTATTGTTGCGAGGTCTGAAGGTGGTGGCATATCAATTAAATCGCCTGCGATGTTAATTATGTGAGGCACCGGCTCGTTTACACAGTTGTAATTACGATAATGAATTTACTGTTCTCAAACCCGCTATTTGGCGGGTTTTTTATTGACCGGAGAAAATATGCTTTATAACACTGGCACCATCTCTATTAACGGAAATACCGCCACCGGGACGGGTACAAATTGGACGGCACCCGCCAGCCAGGTCCGCGCTGGCCAGACGATTATCGTCATGTCTAACCCGGTCCAGATGTTCCAGATTTCAGCCGTGAACAGCACCACGTCGATGACGGTAACGCCTGCTGCATCCCCGGCGCTCAGCGGCCAGAAGTACGGCATTCTGGTATCAGACAATATCTCGGTCGACGGGCTTGCGCAGGCCATATCTCAGCTCATCAAAGAGTATGACGAGAACATCGGCGCGTGGGAGTCGTTCGCCACCACCTCAGCAAACCAGAGCATCACCGTTACCATCAACGGCACCGCCGTAACTATCCCGGGCATTGGTAAACTGGCGAAGAAAGGTAGCAATGGAGCTATCCCGATCGCGCAGGGTGGGACCGGGGCAACAACGGCAGAAGGCAGTCGCACAAACCTCGGTTTGGGAAGTAGCGCGACAAAGGACGTCGGAACTGCTTCCGGTAACGTCATGCAGGTAGGCGCGTTCGGATTACCTTCTGGCGATGCAAGAGCCTTTAAAACAGATATGGCGGTTGCACCTGACGGGACGAACTTCAACAGTCTCACTGAGCCAGGTACTTACCGTTTGCTTTTAGATATGGCGAAATCAACCTCAGGGCCTCTCACCAGTTGGTATGGGTATGTTCAAAATTATGTTCGAATTGCTGATGCAGCCTTAACGCAGTTCTGCTTGCCGTATGCCAGTAAAACCGATGCAGGTAGGTTTTTTTTCAGGGGGTACAATACTGATGCATGGTGCCCATGGAAGGAGATCATGACTTCAGCCGTGTCTGATGGGACCATGAAAAACATCGGTGATGATCTTGATCCAGAGGTAGCCCTGCTGAATATCTGCCGGATGGAGTTCAAGCACTTCACTTTTAAGGATGATGAAACGCAGACCCCACGGCGCGGGGTAATATCGCAGCAGATGGAAACGATTGATCCCGAGTACGTTAAAGAAATAGGCGGCCTGCTGCACCTCGATCAGACTCCAATGTTGCTCGATGCGCTGGCTGCAATTAAAGCCCTGGCTATCCGCGTCAGCGAATTAGAGGAAGAGGTTAAAGTTGCGGGTCTTTGCTCATCCGCTGGTTGAACAAAGAATCGGCAGACATTTCGACACGAATAGACACAAACTGGTCGCGGGGAATGTCGACCGGATCGCCATCGTTGATACCCTTCATTTCGTTCCTGGCGAACGCTGGCGCTTCCGGGTGTGTACGGTGATATGTTTTCACGAGTACAGAGCCATCGGCATTAACTTCATAATCAAGCCAGATAAGCGGTTGCTTATTGCGGTCGGTTGGAATGTCAAAACCGCCATCGATACCGCCCCAGGCAGCGTCAGCGTTCATTCCCTGACATCCTTCAATCAGATATTGCCCTGTGGACAGACGGGTTACAGTGCAGCCTTCTGATTCGTCGTTCGTCCGGTATGCGCCATCCGAAAAGACCTTCACAATGGGGGATGAACGCTTAATAAAGCCGCTGGCATCGACAGTCGTGTTTTTTGTTCCCCAAAGATTGTTGTATTGCGCAGTGCCTGTAGAAATGTTGGAGTCATTACCAGCGGAGATCATTGCATTACCGGTTCTGTAATCTACCCACAACGTTGAAGCTGTATCACCCGCGCGGAAGTAGAGCGAAGCACCATACTGAAAACTCTGCCCACCAATAACAAGGCCTGAATTTAAAGTGCGAAATGCTGCTGTGCCGCCATTTTGTTTTCTCTCATTCATGCATTGCGCTACATTCCCGATCTGAGAATCAAAACCAGTCCCTAGCGCTGCACTTGAGGCGATGATGGCCCCGTCAGTAGAACGAAGAGAGAGATAGCGATTTAGGGTGTTATTGGCACCGTTGATGTGTAACGTCAGATAGTCGATGCCGTCAGAACGTCGTTCAGCGTAGAGGCGAGCATAGTTCTTCACCAAGCCACTGCCGTCCCTCGATGTGGTTGTTAAAATCCCTGATGCCGAAGAGTCATTACCGCGCTCCAGACTCAAATTGCTGAAAGCAACATTATCGCTACTTCCTAAACCGACCTTTATTCGCTTGCATCGGCAGTCATGGCCAGCTCTGCTGTTCTGAGCTTCTGGTTGTATATAGAATCGGCAGACATTTGCAGGCGTAGGTCTATCCATCGGTCATCCGGGATATCCATCGGATCACCGGCAATAATCATTGCTTTTTCCACATCAAAGCGTCGACGAAAAACTGAAACAGTCAGCACGCCATCATCCTCGGTCGAGATATCAACGAAACACAGGAAGTTGCCGTTGATATCCTGGGGGATCTCGACTGTCCATCCTTCAGAATTCAGGCCACAGCTGCCAGTGACTCGATACACCCCAACCGCCTCTCTCGACGCAGTAACCCCTTCCGCTTCATCGTTACATTCAATTTCACCGGTTCCGAAAAGCTTAACCACAGGAGAGGCTCGCTTGATAAAACCATTGGTATCAACCGTGGTGTTTGCTTCCCCCCACCATTTTTTCCACGTAGCCCCGCCTGGATTTGCTGGATCAAATACACCCGTCCATAAATTATCCCGGTTAAAGGCGAGACCAAAACCAGCCGTCGAATAAACAGGAACGGAGACCAAACCGATAATAGAGTTTCCACTTCCAACCGGCGCGCCGATGGTTGACGGTGGAGCTCCATCACCGCGCATACGATAAAGGCCAGCACGATAACCATCGGCCAGGCTTGCCAGCTGAGAAGCCAAAGACGAATCAGCGCCGATGCCAAATCCACCTACCTGGATAACATTGCCATTTGAGGTCCCAGTATCCTTCGTGGCGCTACTTCCTAAACCGACGTTTTTTAGATTGCCCTGCTACAGCCATACCGATAACTTCACCTGATTTTTTTTGCAGAAAATATTGGGTGAAAAATATGCAAATTGGCTACGTAAGGGTGTCAACAAATGACCAAAATACGGATCTTCAGCGTCAAGCCCTGGAACGCGCAGGATGTGAACAGATTTTCGAAGAAAAGATGAGCGGAACGGTAGCGAACCGGCCAGCGCTAAAAAAGCTTCTGCGTACGTTGAATGAGGGCGATACGCTAGTGGTATGGAAGCTGGATCGCCTCGGTCGAAGTATGCGGAACCTGGTACTGCTGGTGGACGAACTCCGGCAGCGCGGCATCCACTTCAAAAGCCTTACGGACAGCATCGACACTTCCAGCCCAATGGGGCGTTTCATATTCCACATTATGTCAGCCCTAGCCGAAATGGAGAGGGAGTTAATAGTGGAACGCACCCGGGCAGGATTGGCGGCAGCACGTGAGAAGGGGCGCATAGGTGGTAGGCGCTCGAAGTTAACCCCAGAGCAATGGGCGCAGGCGGGGCGTCTGATTGCAAACGGCGTGGACAGGAAGCAGGTAGCGATTATCTATGATGTGGCCGTATGTACTTTGTATAAGAAATTCCCAGCCCTCAAAGGGATCAGCGAAACATAAATAATTATAGTTCATCAGGATTATTAGATGTGCCGATCCCAATCTTAACCAGACTGAATATAATCAATGCCAGAACTATTGCAACGATAGTAGAGAGTATGAGTGTTGTCATAAATGACCTCTTTGTGAGTATACCTTTTGGACTGTTTGAATCAAAAAAGGTTCCGAGCCCTAAAAAATATATGACATAAGATAGGAATCTATCGTCTGCTTAATGAAAAAAAAGCCTACGCCAGGTAGGCAATGCTGAAGATTTCTAATTGTTTTAATAATGCTTGTTACTCAAGGTTACCCGCAATGTTGGTAGAAAGTAACGAAACTTATAGATACTTCTTGGCTGCATCTAATATTTCCTGAGTAGTAAGCTCTCGATCTGATGCAACATAGACAACTTCATGGTCCCCTGTTAAAGAGGGGAAACCGGCTGACATTATCTGAAGATTGATCTGTTCTCCACTAGGGTACTGTTCGCGTATTGATGTTACGCCTTTAAGCACAGTGACAACCTTACTTGGTTTACCATTAAAGAAAATGATTACTTTTTTCATATATCACCATGTATTCAAACAATTTTTAGCGGTCATGGCTGTTCGGTAAGGGGTGCTTTTTTTTCATGTATTGTTTGTTTTTCGAAATTAAAACAAGCAATAGTCTGTCTTAGCGTGTACTGTAGTAGCCCATTTGAACTGGAGAAGCCTGTGTCTGCACGTAAAAACAATCAATTCCGCCGAAATTATTTAGTCAAATGCCCTTGTCCAAACTGCTCAAAAGATTCGGAGCATAGTTACAATCGTGTACAAAAGGGATCTCAATTAGTATGCCCTTACTGTAATGCTTTGTTCAAAGCCCCTGAACGTTACTAAAAAAACTCATACATTAAATAAGAAGTGATGCTTTTGGAGGCTGCCTAACCTCTTACGCACTTTAATATTTTATAAGCAGTTAGCTTCTGCTTTGAGACTATTCATGCAGCAGTCCTGCATTTCATCACATCGGTCAGCAAACTTGACGGTGCTGAAAATATGCTGGCCTGTTGTAATGATATTCGCAAACGATAAATGGCCCTTCTGATTTCTTAATTCGTATAAGCTTAAACGGCCATTAAGAGGGTTATTTATCGCAGAGCGTAACATTTGCAGCTGTCGGACCCTTAGTACCGGCAATGATAACAAATTTAACTTTTTGTCCTTCAAAAAGAGTTTTGAATGTCTCTCCCTGTAGTGAAGAAGAGTGAACAAGGATATCTTTACTTCCATCGAGTGGGGAGATAAAACCAAAACCTTTATCTTCGTTAAACCACTTAACAAGACCTATCATTTTTGAAGACATAAAAACTCCACTTGAACACTTAAGAAGTTACAACTTCATGAAAAGAAACGCATAATGGCATACGTATGGACTCAAGAGGAGGGATATCAGAGATAGCACCTGGTTATGAGGACTACTTAGAAAAAGTCAGATTCACATTGCATCGAACTAACCAGATCATTAAGGCACGTGTTAAACTATTTAGCAAATTTTATTTTAGCCATCTGGGAGGCTATGGAAATTAGATTAGCTAATCCAAATTTTTCCTGTATAGTCAAATTGGATTTACCAAAAGGAAATTATTTGACTCGTAAAATGACAGGAGTTGTCAAAAGTTTTGACTTCAAGAGTGGGAAGGGATTCATTATACCATCGGATGGGCGTAAAGATGTTTTCTTACACATCTCTGCATTAAAAAATAGCGAAAACCAAACGTTAAGTCTTGGTGTTCGTGTTGAGTTCTATCGTATAAATGGACTCAGTGGTCCAATGGCGGCAAATATATTTCTTTCTTAAAAATACGCTATTGTGAGACTAGCTAAAAAGTGCAGGTCTAACTGATATTAGATTTGATTGTTATATGCTCTATCAAATTCCTCCCTTGGTTTTTTACATTTCCGACTGTACGCGTTACCGCATGCCAGTTGAACTTATCGGCGGGCACTGCACCGTCTGAAGCTATCTCTAACGCTTTATTCCCTCCAACGTCCAGCCGCATCCACTCTATTGCAGCTTCCGGCGACAAAACTAGCGGCCGGCGGTCGTGAATGTCGACCAGACCTTTGTCCGCTGCCGATGTCACGATGAGAAAACCTTCTGCTTCATCACCGCGTTCGAACGGCGTGCTTCCGATCGCCGCCATGAATATGGGCTGCCCGTCAGCGCGGTGAATGAAGTAAGGCTGTTTTTTGTCGCCTTCTTTCTTCCATTCGAACCATCCATCTGCAAAGCAGATAGCGCGACCATGCTGCCAGAGAGGTTTAAACATTCGACTCGTGGCCGCAGTCTCGACACGCGCGTTGATCAGTGGCGGTTTATCCCACCACCCGGGCGCGTAACCCCAGAAAACCGGATCAAGATGCAGCTGCTCGTCGCGTTCGCTCAACAGCAGCACTTTGGTGCCGGGCGCGACGTTGTATCGGCCAATAGGTTCAGGGTCGTATGCGATGTCGCGATCAGCTTCATCGGATAGGTAAGCCAGGTATTTTTCACGCGTTTGAGCTTGTGCAAAACGCCCACACATAGAAACCTCCAGCCAGATGTCAGACTTAAAGTATAGGACAGGGAGAAGAAGGGGGGCGCACTGGCTAAAGTTAGGGGCAAATTTAGGGGCAAAAATGCGAAATAGGGGCAAAAAAAGGGCACAAAAAATGTAGTTCTGGGTAGCTTTAGGGAGAAGTTATTATGCTATAATTAATTGAATTAAATGATAAATCAAATGACATCAATGGGTTGGCAAAATCAGCGTAGCTTATTCAGGTTGTATTGCTCTTTTTTGTTAATCTCTTGATTTTCTTGCATTTATTACTACCTTCGGAGCCAGTAGGGGCAAAAAATTTAAGCGTGCCAGCTTATCGTTAAGCATCGGCACCTGTTCGCCATTCATTTCTTCAATCCACGCACCGTAGACTTCATAAACCATTTGCGCGTTTTCATGCCCCATCTGGCTGGCTATGAAAGACGGGTTAGCGCCGGCAGATAAAAGCCAGCAGGCAAAAGTATGCCGCGTATGGTACGGATTCCGGCGGCGAATGCCAGCACGTTTTACAGCGGCGTTAGATCCGGCGCCGATGCTCGTTAAAGCGTAACAGGTTTCCAGCACCGGGAGTCACCGAGAAAGCGGCCGAGGCTATCAAAGAAACGCGGTTACCGGTCGTGACTAAAAGTGGCTGGTTCAGATAATTTTGATGACGGTTCCGGCTTCTTTTAACTTTGTGTAAGTAAAACCTACGGCTCCGTAAAAAGAGATGCAAAGGAATATTAAAGCGAAGAGCATTACGTAGAAACTGACGTCTCCCTTTACTGAGAATTGATAAATTGCATAAAAGCAAAGTAAGACGAAGGCTGCCAGGGAGGAGAGTGCAATAGCGGAATAAAGAAAAATCATGAGCAGGTCGTCCTGACGTTAACTTTTGTCAAACCATTCTATCTTCAGCCAGGCGTAATACCAACCTCCAGCATTGCTACACGCTTCTGAAATATTGCATTTACATCGCGTTAGAGCTGCCTGTTTACCTTCCGTTTAAATGGCACTGCTAAGCGCTAAACTGACCGCAGACACGTCATTACCTTATGTCAGGATGAAAGCAGCATCCCCTTACGCCACGTGAAGTTTGGGGATAACGTATGGAATGTCTACACTTAAGGTTTACGCGGTAGAAATGGAGGTGAACATGACTGACCGGCCAGTAAATGGCGACCATCCTGATTTTAGCCCCGTCCCGGATAGCCACGATAAGGATGGAAGCAAGCCAAAAGATGACCCTGGCTCAGCGCCTGAATCGGGCGATAAAGAACCAGAGTGATAAGAAGCCGCCTTCGGGCGGTTTTTCTTTGCATCGTCCAGGGGCTGCGATCTCATGGGTACAGACGCGGAGGAGTCTAAAGCGTTGGTCGTTCTTTCCAGCATAAACTGACAAGCTTTTAAGATGTCTGTACCGATTGATGCTTATACCGATGAGGCGATTTTCTCACGAAACCACATATGGGCGCGATCGCGATGGACCCGCTCAGGCCAGAGCATAACCATTTCAAATCCGGGCACCTCAACTGGTGGTTCAACAGTTTGCAGCGCATTGTTTTCACACACCAGCCGCCATGGGGCCATGGCGACCATATCTGAACTCTCCAGCACCGCACAGAGAAGCAGAAAACCTGGCACAGACATTGAGACACGACGCGTCATACCTCGTTCGGCCAATACGGTATCTGTCGCACCATGAAAGCCTCCACCTTCTGGTGAGACAATGACGTGTTCAAGCTGACAGAATTTCTCAAGCGACAGGGGTTTTTGCAGGTCGGGGTTTCCCGCACGACCAACAAGTACATAGCGCTCAGTGAACAGTGTTCGACTATATAAATTATGCGGAGCTTCGTCCCTGGTCATAAAGGCCAGGTCAATTTCTCCCCGATCGGCTTTCCTGGACGCTTGCGAGGGAAGCATATGTACTACTTCAATACGTGTAGCTGGCGCAGCAGCGCGTAATGCTTTCAGGGCTGGACGCAGGATAGTTAAGACACCGTAATCAAAGGCGGCGACGTGCCAGTGGTGAGTTGCCTGCGCTGGGTTGAAGACACCCGTTGGGGAGATGACCTCTTCGAGTGCTGCTAATGCATGTCGCAGTGGTTCACGAAGCTCATCAGCCCGAAGGGTTGGGCGCATCCCCCGTGGACCCGGTATGAGTAACGGATCCTCGAATACCTTCCGAAGTCGGGCGAGTTGCACGCTCACGGTGGGTTGAGAAAGATGCAAACGCTCGGCAGCACGGGTGACATTATGTTCGGTCAGAAGCGCGTTAAGCGTAACCAGCAGGTTTAAATCAAGATTCCTTAAGGTATTAACCATCATAATGCCAGCCATTTTATAAATTCATTTTAACTATATCAGACGCGGAATTAATGTGTTGCTTCCAACTGATTGGGAGCGAAAAAATGAATGTACTTCTTGTCTACGCCCAGCCCGAAACCACCTCTTTAACACGTCATCTTGTCCACATAGCGACGCAGGTATTAACCGCGCAGGGCCACTGTGTCGTGCATTCGGATCTCCACAAGATGGGGTGGAAAGCTGTATTTGATTCCCAGGACTTCCCTGAACGAATTAATCCTGAACGTTTTTCCTATATTCAGGAGTCTGCGCATGCTTTTGCTCATGGACGCCAGACGTCAGATGTTGAACAAGAGCAGCGTAAAGTTTTGGCCTCAGATGCGGTTATCTTCCTTTTCCCATTATGGTGGTTCAGTATGCCTGCCATTATGAAAGGCTGGATAGAGCGGGTGTGGGCCTACGGTCTTGCATATGGCTATCAGAATAAGGGCAACGCGTATCGTTATGGTGAAGGCGGTTTTAAAGGCAAACGGGCATTGCTTGCTGTTTCGATTGGCGGGCCAGAACGTGATTATTCACCCAGAGGCATCAATGGTGATTTAGAGCAATTATTATTTCCGATCACCCATGGCACGCTCTTTTATACCGGAATGGAGGTATTACCCACGTTTGCTGTTTACGGTAGTGGCCAGCTTAACGCTGACGCTATACGTGAACTGGAGACCAGCTGGCGAAGTCGTCTGGAAAATCTCTTTAATGATGCGCCGATCCCTTTTCGTTCACAAAATTCAGGGGTGTACCCGGACCGGCATGTACTGGCGGAACATATTGCACCGGGTATGTCTGGACTTGCCGTTCATCTTGAGGATGACTGACTGGCAAGCCCCAAAGGCAACCCTATCTTCTTCAGGCAAGTCGAAAATCTCTGACAGTTATGGCATGGATCCCATTAACGATAGCCAGCACGCTTTATTTTACTCCTGCTACTCTTTTGAAGGGTACAAGGGAGCGCTTCAATGAAGAATAAAGACGAACAAACAGGGTTGGTTGGGCTGGCTATTGGCGCCGCCGTTATTGGTCTGGTTTCATCCCAGAAGATCATCAACCGGGAAAGTATTGTCGATGAGCTGGTAAGGCTCGGCAGGCAGAAGGGAGATGGCGTTGAGGATGAAGTCTTTTTGAAAGCTGCTGAATTAGTGAGAAAAGGGGTATAAGCGATGGCTGAAATTCGTCATGCACGGTGCCATTGTGGTGCGGTGCAGTTTACGGTTGAGCTGACGGACGGCCTGAAAACCGCGCGTCGCTGTAGCTGCTCTTTTTGCCGGATGCGGGGTGCGGTGGTGGTCTCTGCACCGTTAACGGGTATTACGGTGACTCAGGGCGAAGACAGGCTCACGGAATACCGCTTCAACACCGGCACGGCGCGCCATTTCTTCTGTGCGGTGTGCGGAATTTATACGTTCCATCAAAGACGTTCCAACCCTAACGAGTATGGGGTAAACGTTGCATGTCTTGAAAACGTCACGCCATTTGATTTCCCGGAAGTGGTGGTGATGGATGGGGTAAATCATCCGATGGACGGTGATAGCGGGGTATTTGGCTATCTCTCTTTTCGCAAAGAAGAAACTCAACATAAATAAACGTTAGCCCGCAGATTTCTGCGGGCTAATGTCATTAGAACTGGTAAACCAGGCCTAACGCTACGACGTCATCAGTACCGATGCCGTTGTTTTTGTAGAATGCGTCATCTTCATCCAGCAGGTTGATTTTATAATCAACATAGGTGGACATGTTTTTGTTGAAATAGTAGGTAGCACCGACGTCAGCGTATTTCACCAGGTCTTTGTCGTCCTGGCCATTGCCCAGGTCTTTACCTTTGGACTGTAAATAGGAAATAGCCGGACGCAGACCGAAATCGAACTGATATTGTGCGGTCACTTCAACGTTCTGGGTTTTGTTTGCAATACCGCCGCCATCTTGGCTATCGGTCGAACCATAAGGGGTCATATTGCGGGTTTCGGAATACATTGCCGCCAGGTAAATATTATTAGCGTCATATTTCAGGCCAGCAGTCCATGCATCCGCCTTATCGCCACCTGCATACTGAGATGCTGCGCCAGTCCCAGCACTAACCTGATCGTTGGTACGGTCAGATGACGCATATGCCGCACCCGCGCTGAAGCCCATGCCAAAATCATAGGTCGCAGAAATACCGTAACCGTCGCCGTTCTCATGGCGAATATCGCGGCCGTTGTTGGTGCCTTCCTGATTATTGCTGGCGTCTTCGTTATTACCCTGATACTGAACCGCAAAGTTCAGACCCTGCACCAGACCGTAGAAGTCGGTGTTGCGGTAGGTCGCCACGCCGTTTGCACGACCGGTCATAAAGTTGTCGGCGTAGGTATATGAGTCGCCACCAAATTCCGGCAGCATGTCGGTCCAGCCTTCCACATCGTACAGTACGCCATAGTTACGGCCGTAATCGAACGAGCCATAGTCGCCCACCTTCACGCCGGCGAAGGCCAGACGCGTCCAGGACTGGTTATCAGAGCCTTCGGTGTTGTTCGCCTGAATATTGTATTCCCACTGCGCATAGCCGGTCATCATGTCGTTGATTTGGGTTTCACCTTTGAAGCCCAGACGCATGTAGGTTTGATCACCGTCTTTAGACGTATCGTCGGAGAAATAGTGCAGGCCATCTACTTTTCCATACAGATCAAGTTTATTACCATCTTTATTATAAATTTCAGCCGCATGAGTTGCGCCAGCCATTAACAGAGCGGGGATCATCAGTGCCAGTACTTTTCTTTGCATTTTGATTATTCCTGTGTCGTTATTTTTTTAATTGCTTAGTGAACTTTCCGGGCTGGAAAGATGTCCCATGCTAAATCACTCCGATAGTGAATAATAAAATATAATTGTTACTGGGTAAGTAAAATCTAAACTAAATGATGCTATTGAAATAGCGATTCATTCTATGAATGTTTTTAGTTGAATAATACAAAATAAAAATTATTAATTGCTGAGTAAACAGGGTAATCTCCACGCCGTTATATGCCTTTAAGATTTCTTTTCCATAATTCACGTGAATATTGTTTAAATCGTATACGCAATTTTCACCGATTGTCTGGATGAGCCCGATGTACCTGCATCGGGCTTTTTTTTAGGCAAAAAAATGCCCGGACAGGCCGGGCAAGTTTATTATTCGCTGGTTGATTTTTCCGCTTTCCCCGCCATCTGCGCCAGGAAGTCATAACGCTTCTGGAGATCTGCTGCCGCATCCTTCCACAGCTGTTCAGCCACCTCTGGCTGTTGAGCGTTCAGCCTGCGGAAGCGCTGCTCCTGGAGCAACGTCTCAGCAAGGGCGTCTGACGGCGGACGTGAATCCAGCGCCAGCGGCAATTTACCTTCATCTGCACGGCGTGGATCAAAGCGGTACAGCGGCCAGAATCCCGTTGCGGTGAGCTGGCGCATCTGGTCATGGCTGAGTGCCAAATCGTAGCCGTGCTCTTCGCATGGGCTGTAAGCGATAATCAGCGACGGGCCAGGATAAGCTTCCGCTTCCTGAATGGCTTTTACCGTCTGGTTAAGCTGTGCGCCTAGCGAAATCTGCGCGACGTAAACATGGCCATACATCATCATGCTGACGCCCAGATCCTTACGCGCCTTGCGCTTGCCGTGCTCGCCGAATTTCGTGACGGCACCCAGCGGCGTCGCTTTTGAGGCCTGTCCGCCCGTGTTTGAATAGCACTGGGTGTCGAGCACCAGAATATTGACGTTTTCGGTCAGGCTCAGTACATGATCCAGGCCGCCGAAGCCAATATCGTAGGCCCACCCGTCGCCGCCAATCAGCCAGATCGATTTTTCCACCAGCGCGTCGGCATCGTTCAGCAGCTGTTCGGCCCCCTCAACGCCCTGAAGCGCCTTGCGCAGTTCAGCAACCTGTTCGCGCCGAACCTCAGGCGTGGCCTCCGCATGCAGCGCGTCGTTTAGTTCAGCCGGTATGTTATCGGCAAACTGCGCCAGCAGACGCATCACGCGGGCACGGTGCTGATCGACCGTCAGGCGGAACCCCAGCCCAAATTCGGCGTTATCCTCGAAAAGGGAGTTTGCCCACGCCGGACCGCGGCCGTTAGCGTCCGTCGTATAAGGGGTGGACGGCAGGTTCCCCCCGTAGATTGACGAACAGCCGGTCGCGTTGGCTATCAGCATACGGTCGCCGTAAAGCTGCGTGAGCAGTTTGATATACGGTGTTTCACCGCAGCCGGAACACGCTCCGGAGTACTCAAAGAGCGGCGTAATGAGCTGAGAGGTACGAATATCAATGCGCTCCAGCTTGCTGCGATCGATCTCAGGCAGGTTGAGGAAGAAGTCATAGTTCACTTTCTCCTCCTCAACGTGCTCCAGGCGCGACATCATATTGATGGCTTTGATTTCCGGGTTCTGACGATCTTTCGCCGGACACACTTCCACGCACAGGTTACAGCCGGTGCAGTCTTCCGGCGCAACCTGAAGAACATATTTCTGACCACGCATGTCGCGAGATTTTACATCCAGCGAGTGCAGGCTTTCCGGTGCGGCGGACATCGCTTCTGGTGATACCACCTTGGCGCGAATGGCCGAGTGCGGGCAGGCGGCCACGCAGTGGTTGCATTGCGTGCACAGCTCTTCTTTCCAGATGGGAATCGCTTCGGCGATGTTGCGTTTCTCCCAGCGGGTCGTGCCCATCGGCCAGGTGCCGTCCGGCGGCAGCGCGGATACGGGGAGGGCATCGCCCAGCCCCGCGAGCATCGCCGCGGTAACGGTTTTGACGAAGTCCGGCGCGGCGTCTGACACCACCGGCGGCCGGTTCGGGCTGCTGGCGTTGACCGGCTGCAACGGCACCTCGAACAGCGACTCGCGGGCCAGCGCCAGCGCCTGCCAGTTGCGCTCAACCAGCTCCTGGCCTTTACTGCTGTAGCTTTTAGCAATCGCCCCCTGCAGCGCCGTAAGCGCGCTGTCGCCCGGCAAAATATTGGTCAGGTGGAAGAAGGCCATCTGCATTACGGTATTAATACGCGCGGCCAGGCCACACTCGCGGGCAATTTTTGCCGCGTTAATCACGTACAGACGCGCCTGTTTCTGGTTCAGCACCGCCTGAACCTCCTGCGGCAGACGTCCCCAGACCTCATCGGCGCTGTACGGGGTGTTAATCAGGAAAATACCGCCGGGCTTCAGGCGCTCGGCCATCTGGTATTTATCGATGAACTGAAGCTGGTGGCAGCCAACAAAATCCGCCTGAGAGATAAGGTAGGCCGAGCGAATCGGATGCTCGCTGACGCGCAGGTGGGATACGGTGAGACCGCCCGCTTTTTTGGAGTCGTAGACGAAATACCCCTGCGCATACCACGGCGTGGCGTTACCGATAATCTTAATGTTGTTCTTGGTGGCCGAGACGCTGCCGTCACTGCCCAGGCCGTAAAACAGCGCTTCCAGCTTTGCAGTCGAGGGCAGGGTGTTTTCCGGCAACGCAAGGGAGAGGTTGGTCACGTCATCATAAATGCCGACCGTAAAACGCGGCTTCGGTTTTGCTTCGTTCAGTTCAGCAAACACGGCCAGCACGCATTCAGGCCCGAACTCTTTGGAAGACAAACCGTATCGGCCGCCGATTACGCGGGGCAACGTTTCACGCTCGCCGCTGTTAAACGCCTCTGCAAGGGCGGTCATCACATCAAGATAGAGCGGCTCAGCCTGTGCGCCAGGCTCTTTGGTGCGATCGAGTACCGCCACGGCGCGCGCGCTGTCCGGCAGAGCGGAGAGCAGGTGTTTTGCCGAGAACGGACGATAAAGGCGAACTTTTAGCACGCCAACCTTTTCACCACGCGTCAGCAGCTCATCGACCACCTCTTCGCAGGTGCCGATGGCCGAGCCCATCAGAACGACTACGCGTTCAGCCTGCGGATGTCCGTAATATTCAAACGGCTTATATTCGCGCCCCGTCGCAGCGGCAAAATCGTCCATCGCACGTTCAACGTGGTCATACACCGCGTTGTACCACGGGTTTGTCGCCTCGCGGGACTGGAAATAGGTATCAGGGTTCGCAGAGGTGCCACGGATCACCGGATGTTCAGGGTTGAGGGCACGGGCGCGATGGGCATCAATGTCCGCCTGCGGCAGCAGGTTGAGGATGGTGTCATCCGGCAGCGGAACGATTTTATTGATTTCGTGGGAGGTGCGGAAACCGTCAAAGAAATGAATGAACGGCACGCGGCTTTTCAGCGTAGCGATATGGGAAATCAGCGCAAAGTCCTGGGCTTCCTGCACGCTGCTGGCGCAGAGCATGGCGCAGCCGGTTTGACGTACGGCCATCACGTCCGAGTGATCGCCAAAAATTGAGAGGGCGTGAGTGGCTACGGTGCGTGCGGCCACGTGCAGGACAAACGGCGTTAATTGTCCTGCCAGCTTGTAAAGCGTGGGGATCATCAGCAGCAGCCCCTGCGATGACGTAAAGGAGGTCGACAGCGCACCGGTCTGCAGCGCGCCGTGCACGGTGGCAATCGCGCCGGCTTCAGACTGCATCTCCACGACGCGCGGGACATCGCCCCAGACGTTTTTTAATCCATTGCCAGCCCAGGCGTCCGCCTGTTCAGCCATCGTGGAGCTTGGCGTGATGGGATAGATGGCGATAACTTCGCTGGTACGAAACGCAACAGACGCGACTGCACCATTGCCGTCAATAGTTTGCATAGGACAACACCCTTACATTGCGCAAAAAAAGAGGGGCCCGTAAAACGACAACAGACCCTGAATATTATCTGTGTATTTTAGCAAACCCGGGGTTTTACGATTTTCGCTTTTGTGTCCTGGTTATTCGCCGTACCAATGAGTAGATCAAGATTTGGGCTAAAAAATTGCGAGAAATTGTTTCAGAGGCGCATAAATACGCACATCCGCTCTCGACGATGCGGCGCCTGATGCCTATTATGCATAGGTTTCGCTTAAATGATGGGGAGGAAGATATGCGTTCAGCATTTTGGGTAGGGTGTGCCGCGTTACTGTTATCGGCATGCAGCAGTGAACCTGTACAGCAGGCGACAGCGGCACACGTTACGCCGGGTATGAGAGCGGCCATGTCCAGCTCCGGGCAGGCCAACTGCGCCATGATCGGCGGTTCGCTATCCGTCGCCCGCCAGCTCGACGGTTCCGCCATCGGGATGTGCGCGTTGCCTAACGGCAAACGCTGTAGCGAACAGTCGCTTGCCGTTGGTTCGTGCGGAAGCTACTGAGTTATTCTACTCGCTTAAACATCAGTGATTTATCGGCTGTCGCCAGCGTTAGCTGATCTTCGGTTAGGTCTACCTGCGCGCCTTTGCGCAGCATATCGGCGAGAGTCTGATCCAGCTCATTAAGCTGCGGCTCGGTGCAGAGTTTACGGGTCATCGCCAGCGTTTTGACCTTCAGCTCGCCTTCGGACAATTTCCCCTGTCCGTTGAAGCCGTTGCACATGGTGCCGGAGACGACAATGTTGTTAATGAGGCTGATGTTGGGCTGCGCGCTGAAGCGGATTTCAGGCTGCATTTTCCCGACGTTTACCGCTTTGCCATCGACGTTTTCCAGCACGAAACGGTGATTCTCTAACCGATCGGCCTGAACGGAGGCTTTGCCGGGATTAACGCATCCAGCCAGTGCAAGGCTGAGTAAACTTATTGCCGCGAGCTTTTTCATTTTTCTTCTCGAACTATCAATGCTGTAAATATTATTCGAGTGTAACGATACCCCCTGCGGCGTTAATGGGTTTTATCTGAAAGTGCGAGAAGGGACCGGGCGGCGGCGCGCCCGGTCAGTCAATTAGTGAGATTTAAATCCTGCCGCTGCCATCAGCATTTTGAAGAGCATACTTACGCAGGCCAGCGCCAGCACGCTGCCTCCCCAGATGATGGCAAGCCACATCAAACGTTTCCATACAGGTTGTTGCATCAGTGATAACCCTCCCCATGCTGTACTTTTCCGCGAAAAACGTAATAGCTCCAGAAGGTGTAGACCAGAATAACGGGAATGATCAACAGTGCGCCCACCAGCATAAAGCCCTGGCTTTGAGGTGGCGCGGCGGCTTCCCACAGGGTGATGGACGGCGGAATGATATGTGGCCAGATGCTGATCCCAAGCCCGCTGAACCCGAGAAAAACCAGACCTAACGTCGTGATAAACGGCAGATTATGGCTGGCAGGATTATTCAGGCAGCGCCACTGTAACAGGCTCAGGATCGCAACCAGCGCGGGGACCGGCATGAGGTAAAACAGGTTTGGCAGCGTGAACCAGCGCGCGGCAATGGCCGGCTGCGCCAGAGGCGTCCAGAGGCTGATCGCTACAATAAATACCAGAAGGAGGAGCAAAAGCCCTTTTGATATCCGGCGCATCCGCCGTTGCAGGGCATGCTCGCTTTTCATCACCAGCCAGGTGGATCCTAACAGCGCATAAGCCACCACAAGACCCGCGCCGCAGAAGAGATTAAACGGCGTTAACCAGTCAAACGGGCCGCCACCGTAAGCGCGACCGGTTACGCTGAACCCCTGGATAACAGCGCCAACGGTGATGCCCTGGGTGAAGGTCGCGAGAATGGAGCCGCCGATAAAGGCCTTATCCCAGAACGGGCGATGTGCCGGGGTTGCCTTGAAGCGAAATTCAAAGGCGACACCGCGAAATATTAGTCCGATCAGCATTAACGTCAGCGGAATGGTCAGCGCGTCGATGATAACCGCATAGGCGAGGGGAAATGCGCCAAACAGCGCCGCACCGCCAAGCACCAGCCAGGTTTCGTTTCCGTCCCAGACCGGAGCGACGCTGTTGACCATCACGTCGCGATCGTCGGCATTTTGCGTAGCGGGAAACAGGATGCCTATCCCCAGGTCAAAGCCATCCATCACGATATACATCAGCGTGGCGAAAACGATGATAACGAACCAGATAATGGAAAGATCGATACCCATTACGGTTACTCCTTAAATTCAGTGGTGACGGCGGAAAGCGGACGGGCAGGGCGGCCATCGGACTCGGTGGCAAAAGATTCGTGGGGCTGCGGCCCTTTTTTAATCAGACGCACCATATAGCTGTAGCCCACGCCGAACACCGAGGTATAAACCACGAAGAAGGCCAATAAACTGACGCTCATATGCAGATCTCCATGCGCGGAGACCGCATCCTGCGTGCGCTGTAGCCCGTAGACGACCCACGGCTGACGGCCAACCTCCGTTGTCACCCATCCGGCGAGGATTGCGATCAGCCCCGACGGCCCCATCAGCAGTGCAAACCTCAGGAAAGGGCGAGAGGTATACAGGCGTTGCTTATAGCGTAGCCAGACCGCCATCACGCCCAGGAGCAGCATCAACATGCCCAAGCCGGCCATAATGCGAAATGACCAGAAAACGATAGTGGAGTTGGGTCGATCCTCTTTCGCAAAATCTTTTAAGGCCGGTACCTGTTTATCGAGGCTGTGGGTCAGGATCAGGCTGCCGAGAGCGGGGATCTCCAGTCCAAAGCGGGTACGCTCCTGCTCCATATCCGGCCAGCCAAACAGCAGCAGCGGAGTGGGTTCACCCGGGGGATTCTCCCAGTGTCCCTCGATGGCGGCTATTTTTGCAGGCTGATGCTTTAAGGTATTCAAACCGTGCATATCGCCCACCAGTGCCTGTACGGGCGCCACAATCAGCGTCATCCACAATGCCATGGAGAACATGGCACGAATGGCGGGGGTGTTGTTTCCACGCAGCAGATGCCAGGCCGCAGACGCGCCGACAAACAGCGCGCTGCTGAGGAAGGCAGCAATCGACATGTGCAGCAGGCGGTAGGGGAAGGAGGGGTTAAAGACAACGGCAAACCAGTCCACCGGAACGACCTGACCGTTAATAATTTCGTATCCCTGGGGCGTCTGCATCCAGCTGTTAGAGGCGAGGATCCAGAAGGTCGAAATGATAGTTCCCAGCGCAACCATGCAGGTTGAGAAAAAGTGCAGACCTGGCCCTACCTTATTCCAGCCAAACAGCATCACGCCGAGGAACCCGGCTTCGAGGAAGAAGGCGGTAAGTACTTCATAGGTCAGCAGGGGGCCGGTAATACTGCCCGCGAACTGGGAAAATCCGCTCCAGTTGGTGCCGAACTGATAAGCCATCACCAGGCCGGAGACCACACCCATGCCGAAGTTAACGGCGAAGATCTTCGACCAAAAATGGTACAGCGAACGCCAGACGGGATTTTTTGTCTTCAGCCACAGCCCTTCCAGCACGGCAAGATAGCTCGCCAGGCCGATGGTGATGGCCGGAAAAATAATATGAAAGGATACGGTAAAGGCGAACTGTATTCGCGCAAGATGAAACGCATCTAAACCAAACATGCACAGCCTCAAATTTAAATGGTGTGATGTTATGGTAAAGGGGCAATGAGTAAGGTATCAGAAGCAGAAAATTAAAATTTAACTATAACAGTTGAGTAAAAACCCAGGCTTTAGTTACCTGTTATAGTTAACTGGAGTGAATAAAAAATTTCTTTTTATGATTTTTACGCATTAAACCGCTTGCTTTGTCGTCAGCAACATGCGTTAATGGCCTTCTGGTTTTGCATCCAAATAAATATCTGACGTAGTTTTATAAAGCAGTTCTCATCACGTTGTGCCTCTCCGCAGCCTCTCTTGGGTCTTTATCTACTTTCCGATTCGTTTTGTATCGAACCACTATTGCCCGTTCGGCTCATGAGTAATTTACGTTTTTACGTTTACAGGAGAATCCTATGACTTCTTATATCCATTTTCGCTGCCCTTGCTGTCATGGCTCGCAGTACTGCACCTCAGCTTTTGACGTGTCTGACAAAAATCCTTTCGGCGCGAAGTGCATTTTCTGCAAATCGTCGATGATCACGCTCGACCATCTGGCCGCAGCGCGTTCCGCGCAGAATCACGTTACCGAGTACCGCAAGTAATTATCCGCATTTCCCATAACAGTTAGCAAAATCTTCTCTTTTTCTCCTGCTGATATACACTGTCAGCAATAAGGAGAATCTGATGAAAAAATACCAGCGTCTGGCGCAACAAATTATCTCGCAGATTGAACTTGGCGTATGGTTGCCGGGCGATAAGCTGCCTTCACTGCGAGAGCAGGTGGCAAGCAGCGGCATGAGCTTTATGACCGTTGGCCACGCGTATCAGATGCTGGAAAGTCAGGGGCGCATTGTCGCCAGACCGCAGTCGGGCTACTACGTTGCCGCGCGCCCGACCTCCCACCAGCCTGCACCGCCCGCTCAGGTGATGCGCGACGAAGTGGTAGACATTAATACCTACATCTTCGACGTGTTACAGGCCAGCCGCGATCCCTCGGTAGTCCCGTTTGCCTCTGCGTTTCCCGATCCGCGTCTTTTCCCGCTTCAGCAGCTCAACCGATCGCTGGCCAGCGTCAGTAAAACGGCCACCGCCATGAGCGTGATTGAAAACCTGCCGCCGGGTAACGTTGACTTACGCCATGCTATCGCCCGCCGCTACGCCCAGCAGGGGATGAACATCTCCCCGGATGAGATCGTGATCACCGCCGGGGCGCTCGAGGCGCTCAACCTCAGCCTGCAGGCCGTCACCGAGCCGGGAGACTGGGTCATCGTTGAAAACCCCTGTTTTTATGGCGCGCTTCAGGCCCTTGAACGCCTGAAGCTGAAAGCCTTGTCCATCGCCACTGACGTGCGTGAAGGCATCGATCTTAACGCGTTAGAGCAGGCGTTAAGCGATTATCCGGTTAAAGCCTGCTGGCTGATGACTAACAGCCAGAATCCGCTGGGATTCACCCTGAGCGCAGAGAAGAAGGCCCGGCTGGTGGCCTTGTTAACGCGGCATAACGTCACGCTGATTGAAGACGATGTTTACAGCGAACTCTACTTTGGCCGTGAAAAACCTTTGCCTGCGAAGGCCTGGGACAAGCAGGACATGACGCTGCACTGTTCATCCTTCTCCAAGTGCCTGGTGGCCGGTTTTCGCATCGGCTGGGTGGCGGCAGGAAAACATGCCCGGCGTATTCAGCAGTTACAGCTGATGAGTACCTTATCCACCAGCTCCCCTATGCAGCTGGCGCTGGTGGATTATCTGTCCACCAAACGTTACGACGCCCACCTCCGCCGCCTGCGGCGCACGCTCGCCGAGCGCAAGCAGCATGCCTGGCAGACGCTTCTGCGCCATATGCCTGCCGGTGTCAAAATCCATCATAACGACAGCGGCTACTTTTTATGGCTGGAGCTGCCGGAACGGCTCGACGCAGGACGGCTCAGCGAAAAGGCGTTAGCCCATCAAATCAGCATTGCCCCCGGCAAAATGTTTTCCACCTCCGATACCTGGGCGCCGTTTTTCCGCTTTAACACCTCATGGGGCTGGGGGGAGCGGGAGGAACAGGCTGTCGCCCGGCTGGGTGAAGTCATTCGCGAAATGATGCTGGCTCCAGTCACACCCTGATGAAAATTCCTGAAGCGACAGGGTACGCGGTCTACCTTTAGTTAGGGAGCGCCGACTTGATGCGTGACGTTGTCACGCATTAGCCCGGCAATACGCGTGCTGACAGCGAAAATAATGTCGACTTCAACAGGACAATGCTATGCAAAATCTACTGCTGATTAATGGTGAACTGGTGGCCGGCGAAGGCGAGGCGCAGGCGGTTTACAATCCTGCCACGGGTGAGGTGTTGCTGGAGATTGCTGAGGCGTCGGCCGCTCAGGTGGATGCTGCCGTCCAGGCTGCCGATCGTGCTTTCGCTGAGTGGGGCCAGACGACGCCGAAAACGCGCGCCGAATGCCTGCTGAAGCTGGCGGATGTAATCGAAGCCAATGCCGACGCGTTCGCGCAGCTGGAATCACTTAACTGCGGGAAACCGCTGCATTGTGCCCTGGGGGATGAAATTCCGGCCGTCGTCGATGTGTTTCGCTTCTTTGCCGGGGCCGCCCGCTGCCTGAATGGTCTGGCCGCGGGTGAATACCTTGAGGGACATACCTCAATGATCCGTCGCGATCCGGTAGGCGTTGTCGCCTCCATTGCCCCGTGGAACTATCCGCTGATGATGGCGGCGTGGAAGCTGGCGCCCGCGCTGGCCGCCGGAAACTGCGTGGTGATCAAACCTTCGGAAATCACGCCGCTGACGGCGCTGAAGCTGGCGGAACTGGCGAAGGACATCTTCCCGGCAGGGGTGCTGAACGTGCTGTTTGGTCGCGGTAAAACCGTGGGAGATCCGCTGACCGGTCACGAAAAAGTGCGCATGGTTTCGCTTACCGGCTCTATCGCCACCGGGGAACATATCATCGGCCATACCGCTTCCTCTATCAAACGGACCCATATGGAGCTGGGCGGCAAAGCGCCGGTCATCGTCTTTGACGATGCGGATCTGGATGCGGTGGTTGAGGGCGTGCGCACGTTTGGCTTCTACAATGCTGGTCAGGATTGTACCGCTGCCTGTCGTATATACGCCCAGAAGGGGATTTACCCCGCGCTGGTCGAAAAGCTGGGCGCCGCCGTCGCCACGCTGAAGATGGGTGCGCCGGAGGATACGTCTACGGAGCTTGGCCCGCTCAGCTCAGCAGCGCATCTTGCTCGCGTGTGTGCAGCGGTGGACGACGCCAAAGCGCTGAGTCATATTCGCGTGGTCACCGGGGGCGGCAAGAGAGAGGGCGCGGGATATTACTTCCAGCCAACGCTGCTGGCCGGGGCGAGGCAGGATGACGCTATCGTCCAGCGGGAGGTGTTCGGGCCGGTGGTCAGCGTGACGGAGTTTGAGGATGAAGCGCAGGTGCTGGAATGGGCTAACGATTCCCGGTACGGCCTGGCATCCTCCGTCTGGACGAAAGACACAGGGCGTGCGCATCGGCTCAGCGCGCGGTTGCAGTATGGCTGCACCTGGGTCAATACCCATTTTATGCTGGTGAGCGAAATGCCGCACGGCGGTATGAAGTTATCAGGCTACGGCAAGGATATGTCGGTCTACGGGCTTGAGGACTATACGGTTGTGCGACATGTCATGATAAAGCACTAAGCCGTCTTGCCCGGCGCAAACGCCGGGCAGATCTGCCTACCAGCCACACACCTCGTGCTCATTCTCCGTATCGTAGGCGCGAACGGTATTCACCAGGTCCTTCACCACGTCAGCCGCGACGTCGGGGATTAACAGCTCCATCGGCGCTTCTGTCTCATAATCTACCGACACGCCGTTACTGTTGTTTGTAACGGTCACGGTATAGGTTGCCTTACCCATCACTTACTCCTTATGCGTATTAACCACTTTACCAATGCCCGCACCGCTGAGCGTGACGGCAGGATCGGCGAAAAAGTCGATATTAAAATAGGTATCGTCGGTCAACAGCTCAATGCGGTGCCATTTTTGCGGCGGGGAAATCCCGAAGGAACCGGCTTCAATCACCACTTCCAGGTCCGGTTCGGCAGCATCGCTATCGGCGAAGCCATAGTAACGCACCGCGCCCTGCATGACGGACAGACGACCGAAGACGCCAGCTTTCGTGTTGTGATGGGTGAAGAGCGCTTTTGGGGCGGTCTCTTTATTCCAGAACGGCGTCGAGCGGGTGTGAACAAAGTTTTCAGGAATACGTAACATAATAGTTTCCTTCATGTCGTCAGGCACCTAAAGGGACTTAAGCACCTCTGGTTCAACAAAGAATTCAATATTGAACAACGTGTCGTCGGTCATCACTTCAATATGGTGCCATCTCTCAGGGGGGAAAACGCCGAAATGACCGGCTTCAATGACGAGTTCGCTGTCAGGCTCGGGCGTGAACTGATCGGCATAGCCAAGATAACGCACCGCGCCACGCATCACCGAAAGGCGAGGGTAAACGCCCGGGCGCGTGCCCGTATCGAGGTGACGCTTAAAAATACCGGCGGGTGCCGTCTCTTTGTTCCAGAAAGGTGTGGAACGGGTGTGAATACAACTCTGCGGAATGCGTAGCATGTTTCCTCCCTTAATAGCCTGTGCTAATTAGAACGCGTTCCGCCGGAGTAAATTTATCAAAAAGTGCATTTTTAATGCATGTTATTACCAATAGCCGTTTTGCTTCCCCCCGCGTTGTTACACAAGGTACTCAGTTGTTATTATCCATAATATTTAAGTGGTTATGATGTAACGAAAAAACTTGATCTGCGTCAACATATGCCGCATATTGCGTGCGGTTATTTTTTCGGCTCAGGTAAACAGAATGACGTTGTATCAAAAGATGTTGGTGTTTTACGCAATCATGGCCTTCATCTGCGCATTAATCACCTGGTTCCTGTCAAAAGATCGTAAGCGCATTCGCCTGCTGAGCGCCTTCCTGGTGGGTTCCACCTGGCCGATGAGCTTTCCTGTTGCGCTGTTGATCTCACTTTTCTGAAGCACGTTTCCAGATTCTAAATCAGAACATAGCATTTCAAACATAGAGACTGTATAAATAAACAGTTCGTTGTAAAGGGAGTGCTTATGAACAGTTTTTATTCGCAGCATGCCGGTTGTACTGTGCGCTGGCTCGATCTTCCCGGTTCAGGTGAGCCTGTTGTATTTATCCACGGATTAGGCTGCGCCTCTTCGTATGAGTATCCACGCATTGTCTGTGACACCCGGTTTGGAGATCGCAGAGCCATTCTGATCGATCTTCCCGGCAGCGGTTACAGTGAGAAACCTGAAAAGTACCGTTATCGCACAAGCGAGCAGGCGCAGGTGGTAGTTGAACTGTTAAACCATCTCGGCCTGGACCATTTCTGGCTCTATGGCCATAGCATGGGAGGAAGCATTGCTATTGAAACGGCAGTGCTATTACAGCCGCGCGTTAAGGGATTAATCGTTTCTGAACCCAATTTTCATGCGGGCGGTGGAATATTCAGCCGATCTATTGCGGCCCAAGCAGAACAACGGTTTCTGGAGCAGGGATATAATGAAATGCTTCGCGCAGAAACGTCGCCATGGGCTGGAAGCCTTCAAAGCAATGCCCCCTGGGCCGTTTGGCGCGGCGCAACGAGCCTGGTAGAGGGGGTAAAACCTGACTGGGAAGACAAGTTCTTGTCGTTAACCTGCCCGATAACGTTAGTTTTCGGTGAATGGTCACTTCCCGATGAAGATTTTAATCGCCTGCAACAAAAAGGCGTGGCGACAAAGATTATACCCAATGCGGGCCATTCAATGTCCTGGGAAAATCCTTCTGCGTTAGCTCAGGCTTTAGCCAACTTCTTTGATGGTAAGTGAGCGTTAGCCCGCACTTCTGCGGGCTGAGGTGATTAAGGCAGCAGGGTTAATAATTTCCTGCGCGCAGCAGGCTGCACGTCGTGAGGACACTGGTAATCCACGTTCTCAATGGCGCGGGTGTAGAGCGCAACCAGCCAGTCATATACATAGGCTGTCGCCGCATGAACGGGCTGCTCGCCCAGTCGGGTGAGGCGTGGAGAGGCGCTGCTGACCACCGGGGTCACAAAAATTGGCTGTCCTTTACGGATCCGGCTTGCCGGACGCTCAGAGACCGCGGTCAGATCGTATCCCAGCCAGCCGATGAAATTGCCTGTGGCGGCGTGCAGCTGCGCAGCGCTGCTTTTATCCGTTTCCACAATACGTTGCAGCTGCAGCGGCAGGTTCAGGCGGTAGCTGGTGACGATAAGCACATCGGCAATATGCTGTAAAATCGCAGGATCCAGGCCCAGACGGGCCGCTGCCGCGTCGTTGCGGCTCCACTGACGCAGATGGTTAACCCAGACGCTATGCGCCAGCCGCGCCCTGTCTTTGGTCTGAGTCGCACCTGTGCTTTCGTGCGTCTCTTCTGCGAACAGGTCGATAACATCATTAAACAGGCCGTTGACCTGCTCCTCGCGAGGCTGGTGAACCGTCAGCAGCGTTTCAAATGCCTTTAACGGCGGAAGAAGACCGTCAAGCAGCTCACCGTGGCGGGCAGCGCTGCCTTGCAGCGTTCGCACCATTTTTTCGGCCTGAGAGCGTCTTTGATCCGGCGTCTGCGTAAGCGGCGCGAGGTACGGCTGCATCAGCGCAGACAGCTCCTGTCGCAGCAGCGATTTCAGCGCGTGGAGTCGCTTCTGCCGCTGCGCCGGCAGGGTAGCCTGCGATAGCCATTCAATCACTCTTTGCATGCTGTGGTTATCCAGCGCCTGCAGCGTCCCCCAGCGCAGTCCCGGCTGACCCAGCAGCTGCTGAACGGCTTCGTCAAGATTCTGCTTTGTGGTGAATCGCGCATCGTGAGGGGTAATGGCCCACACCAGGCCCGGCAGCGCGGACTCCTCGCCAGGCTGCGTCTCTTTTACCCAGTTTTGCAGGATCCTGGCCGTCTTCGCCGTCTGCTGGTGGCGCGCCGTCGCGTTGCAGATAACCAGCACGTCCGGCTGGAGCTGCTGGCGATAATGCTCCAGCAGCCACAGGGATTTAGCCTGGTGCATCAGCGGCGTGTTGTCGTCAGAAATGGCTGGAATATCAATAATATCCACGCTGTCCAGTACGGCACCCTCAACGGGCAGCACCAGTTCGCGGGTGAGAAACGCCAGCACGTCGACAGGAAGGCTGATGGCATTGAGCATCTCGCCATTTTCCAGAGGGTGAAGGAGCGTTTCCTGCGCTTCCGGTGCGCTTAACGCCCCAGGGGTCAGGAATCCTTCACACGGCAGACCGAAGCTGTCCATCAGCAGACTCAACGGCGCAGCAAGCGTGCCGGCATGGCTGGTTTGATGAAGCACATGGGCGAGCTTAAGCCACTGCTGGGTTAGCTCCTGCTGCTCACCCCACAGCAGAGACCAGACGCTGGCGCGGGTGCTGAGATCGAGCGACGGCACGAGCAGCGCAAACTGATACCACAGGGCATCGTCAACGTGCTGTTTTGCACCCGGTACCATGCTCTGCCAGAAACGGGCGACGGCCGCGACGTCCTGCGCCGTCATTCCCGGCACGCTCTGCGGCTGGCGCAGGGCACGCCACTGTTCAAGGCGGGCTTCGATAACGGATTTTTCAACCGGGCGGATCTGCGGGTGCAGGGTGGTTCGCGCAATGAAAAGCTGTACCAGCTCGGCTTCCGTCACCAGTGCGATCCGCAGCGGAAACGCATCATCGACGATCTCACTGGCCGTTCTGCTGAAACGAACGGCCATATTGGTCGGCGCGTTTCCGGGATTGATATGCGAGAAGTAGTCAAACGTGCGTTGACCCGGCATAACGTTCAGCCGTTCGTTGCCGTTGCCGCACAGGGACGCGAGCAGGTGCGCTTTCGCCGCCTGAGAGTGACCGTATAAGCCCACGGTGCTCTGGCTGATAAGCGCGCGATCGAGCGCCTCCTCACGCGCGCGCGCTGCGTTGAGACGCGCAAGCAGGGCATCGGCTTCGTTATCCAGCATCGGGGCGTGCTGTCGCGTCTCGTTGATCCACCCGATTAAGGCCTGAGTGGTGGCAGTCGTCGCAGTCATTTCAGGTATACGCTCCCGCTGTCGATCCAGTAGTGGCTGCCGCTGTGTCGGCGATCGGCCAGAGTATTCAGTTTAAAGGTCAGAGCATCCGGCGGCACCGGCGTACCGTCCTGTAGCCAGGCTTCGCTCAGCTCGAAGGATTCCGGACCTTCCTGCCTGTTACCGCCCCGCAGCTTCAGGCGCACGTTCAGCACGCCGTCACCCGCAATGGTTTTCGCCAGCTCGGCCGAGTTAATGCTCAGGGTATAGAGCGGCGTCGCGGGCCAGCGGGCGTTTGCCAGCTGCCGGAAGCCGAGCGTGACGTTGCCGCGCAGCGGGAAGTGCAGGCGGGCATCCAGTTTCGCGCCGGGCTTATCGAGGTCGATATCGTGATACCAGACATTCTCTTCCCGCAGGGTATTAACGGTGTTATCCAGCACCCCCAGATAGCGTACCGTGGAGTACGCGCCGATATCCGCCGCCTTAAAGTTAAAGCGCGGCAGGCGCAGATCCAGCGCAAGGCTACAGAGCATCGCGCCGACGGCGGCAGTCGATTTCGGATTGCCGATCCGTCCCTGCTGGCTGAACGGATACCATTCATGAACCTGATACTTATCCAGCCAGACGATGCGGTTGACCGGCACCGGCTGCAGGTGGCGAATCAGTGCCTGAACGCCCGGCAGGCAGCCCGGGCGTCCGGTGATCAGCAAAATATCGCAACCGTAATGCGAGATGGCCTCACATACCGCATGAAGCGGGGCGGCAAGCGTGAACTGGCCCGCCAGCATGGCGTCCTGCATCTCACGGAAGTTGACGTGCACCGGCACGCTGAACAGGTCGAACGTTTCCGAGCCAGCCGGCAACGCGTGGTCGATGGCCTGCTGGAGATAATTCATCACGTTACGCGTTGGTTTTTGCGTAAGCAGATCGCCAAAGGTGGCGTGCAGCCCGGCCAGCGGATCGTCAACGTCGCTCGTTTCCCACGCCGCAAGGATCGCGTGGCCGATCGGCATAAAGAGCTGAAGCGCGGTTTGCTGACGCAGTACCGCCTGAGTATCGATCCGACCGGAGTCACCGAACAGGGATGCCATCAGCAGAGAGGCGTCGGCTAAGCCGGATTTCTGAAGCTGGGTTTGCAGCGCGGGCAGCACGTAGCGCTGGATCACGTCGAGCAGGGTATCGTCACCGGCAACCTTAAACCCTTCGCGGAACAACAGCTGCGGGGTAATTTTGACGTTATTCCCGGAACCATCGTCCAGCTGATAGTGCGTGATGGCCATATCCGTCGTGCCGCCGCCGATATCAATCGAGGCTACGCGCAGCGCGCGTCCCGGCTGGACCCCCGGCTCTGGCGCGCGGTCCGGACGGGCGAGGGAGGCAAAAAACGCCTCGGTCTGGCCGCCGAAGCGGGAAATGGCTTCGTTGTACAGCCACACCAGCTGGCCGCAGCTGGCCTCGTCCCACTCCATCTGGATCTCAGGTACCGGAACCACGCTTTTTTCCTGCTGCCTGCGGCTGGCAAAATCTTCATCCTGCGGATGCCAGCCCATCGCTTTCCAGACGATGGCGATGGCTTCGAACATGCGGCGGCGGAAGATCTCGCGCTCCTGTTTCGGCATCGCCGAAGGCAGGGTCAGGATCAGCGTGCGCAGCTGGCGGGGTGACGCCGGAAAACCGAGCCGCAAACGCGTAGCCACGCTGTTAATCTGCCCCAGCGCCTGAGCCAGCAGCTCGCAGAGCATGTGCGTCATCAGGGTGCTGCGGCTGTACTGCGGCGAGAAGACCGGCAGGCGCTCATCCGGCGGCAGGGTAAAAAGCGGTTCCCCGTCATCGTTCATCAGGTTCATCAGCGGGAACGCGGTGGCCAGCGGTTCGCGCTGGGTTTTGCCGTTCATCTGGCTGAAGCGCCAGTCCTGCACCACCGGGGTCTCATCCCACAGATAACGACGCGGGCTGGAAATTCCGCTGTTGCCTTCGGTGCCCAGACGCTGCATTGCCAGCTTACGCGCCTCATCACCCACGCGGACAATCGACGGCCAGACGAACGCATCCTCCCGGCCGCTTTCCACGGAGAAGTGCTGCTTGCCAAAACGCGCCTCCGAAAATTCGAGGCGGCTGGTAAACAGCGGCTCGTTCAGGAACTGCGGCTCGCTCAGGGAACGTACCTGGAGTTCAGCCGTCTGACGCAGGCCGTCGTTAGCGTCTCCGTGATCTTCAATAATCACGCCGCAGGTATGGGTGTTCCCCACGTCGAGGATCAGATCGACAGGAATGGCCGGGGTGCTCAGGGTGTGCGTGACAAACTTCACCTCCGGCACGGTGAGCTGTTCACCGAGCATGGAGAGCAGGTTGAGCCAGTGCGCCTGATACTCGAAGCTGCGCATGGCCTGATGCAGCTCGCGCTCGGCGCGTTTTTCAACCCCGTCAGCATACTGTGTGAAGGCTTCACGCAGCCAGCCGTCAATCCAGGTCTGGTCCAGGAAACTCTCAACTTCACTATCGCGCCAGGCGAGGGCGAAACGCGTGCCGTTCAGGATATCGTTTTCAACCGGCGACAGGGCGGAGGTTGCATGTTCCGCGATCTGGCTGTCGAGCGCGACGGTGACGCGGTGCGTATTGCCTGCGGCGTCGGGCGCGGACAGTTTGCGCACCTGCACGCGGGCCCAGTTATCCGGGCCATCTACAAACGTTCTTGGCGGGTTAAAGCGCAGGAAAGGGAGCGGCAGCCAGATGCCGTCCAGCACGGTCAGGGAATCATGCAGCGAAATCGTGCTTTCAGGCTTAACCACTTCCGGCTGTCCGCCATCGGCGGCGGGCAGGGTGTAACGGCCATTTACCAGATCAAAATTCAGGCGCAGCAGCGGGCCATTTGCCGTTTTACGCACGAACCGCCCGTTGCTGGCGGTGTCCTGCGGGGTCAGGCCAAAATCAAGAAACTGCACGCCGCTGTTAGCGATAAGCGTAACGCTCTGTTTGTAGTCGCAAAGATTAACCAGCATAGGATCAGGCACCTGCTTTCTTAAACGTCAAAGGAACGACGGTGTTGGCATCATAACGTGCCGTGCATTCCGCCACGTCGCTGGTTCCCGCCTTGCAGGCCACTTCCGGCATCGGATAACGCGAGCCGTCGGTGCAGCGTGCGTTACCGCGCGTTTTGATCAGCAGCTCGCCGTTGCTGTGTAAACCGGAGAAGACCTCTACGCGGCACACGATGTTGTCGCCATGCACCACCCGGGCAAACCCTTTGTTGTTCTGGATCTGGTAGCGCAGCGACGGCGGCTTACCGGTGAGCGGATCCTGCACATCCAGGAACGCGCGCCAGGTGCCGTTCAGGAAGCGCGTTAACCCGGCCTTGACCTGGTTTGCCTCCATTACCATGGCATCTTTCGGGATAGCGGTAATCACCACCGGCTCCGCAGCGGGAGCCGGGGTTTTAACCTTTGGCTCCACCACCTCGGCCTGGTGCAGCGGGAGCGTCAGCTCAAGCGGCTTCACCGTTTTCACGGGCGCTGGCGCAATGGCGACCGGGGCTGGCGCGGGCGCTGCGGTCGGGGCCTGTTTCGGCCAGAGCAGCGGGGCGGCAATGGCCGCGATAGCGACGGCAGCAACCGGCAGCAGCCAGAGGGGGGAGCGACGTTTTTTTTGCGTGAGAGCAGGGGCCGGCTCTGGTGGCTCAACGTTCACGCGGGCAGGCTCTGGCGTATACAGATCATCTTCGGTGATACGTACAGCGGTGGCTTGCGCGATAAGCGGCGCATCGGCCTGCTCAAAGGTGACTACCGGCGCAGGCTCGGGTTCTGGCTCCGGCTCCTCGATTATCACCGGTGCAGGTTCAGGGATAAGCGATTCGCGCAGGCAGCCAAGCACGTCGTCCCGCGCGCTCTCGTTGAGGTTCACAAAGCCCCAGAAGCAGATCACCGGCCTGCCGTTCACCAGAAACACGAAGTTTTCACCGGGGAACTGGAAGGCTTTTGAAAGCAGAGAGCCAAACAGCTGCTGGGCGGTTTTAGGCGACTGGAGGCATTTTTTACTCAGCGATTCCACGCTGGCGAGCGTATTTTCAAGGTAGCGCAGGGCGCGATAGCGGTCATCTTCGTTCGCGGCCTTCCAGCCTGAAACGGTTCCCTCTATCGGCGAGTACCAGTCAACGCGGTCGCCGCCGTCATTGACCTGCGGGATAGCCAGGCAGTCAACGATGGCCTGCTGTTTGCGTAACCGGAGCGCTTCGCGGATTTGCAGCGCTGATTCAAAAACGGCCTGTCCGCCGCCGCCAACGGCCTGAAAATCATCCAGATTACCGCTGCGTAAAAGTGTTTTTGCCACGATTTGGTCCTGTAGACTTCTTCACGCCGTTACTTTAGCTAAACGAGAAAGCAAACAAACGGCTGAGGAGACGGCAAAAGGGACGATTTCTTGCGGCATTGATCGTGGCGGTTGTGCTTGACGAATAACGAACCTTAAGGCAAATCGCTTTCGTCATGCTGGTGCTAAAACCGGCGAAATGTGCGCCTTTAGAATAACCTGATAGTGATTCGTTATTTGTCAGGTTAAAACGGCTGTGCTGTTATTACGGTTCACTATAATAAAACCGAAAGGGTAATAACTATGTCTACAGGGAAAACATTGCTCGCGCTGGCGCTGAGCGCGCTGCTGCCGGCAAGCGCCGCATGGGCTGCAAATAATGACACTATTATCTACTGCTCCGAGGCGTCGCCGGAGTCGTTTAACCCGCAGATCGCCAGCTCTGGCCCGTCGTTTGTCGCCAGCTCGCAAACGCTGTATAACCGCCTGATAAACTTCGATCCGGTGAAAAATACGCCGGTTCCCTCGCTGGCAGAATCATGGACTATTTCACCTGACGGCAAAACCTATACCTTTACGCTGCGTAAAGGGGTGAAGTTCAACAGCAATAAGTACTTTAATCCTACGCGTGATTTTAATGCTGATGACGTTATTTTCTCCGTTATGCGTCAGAAAGACCCTAAGCATCCGTATCACAATGTTTCGCAGGGCAATTACGAATACTTTAACGACGTGGGCCTCGACAAGCTGATTCAGGATGTGAAAAAGCTCGATGATTATCACGTCCAGTTCACGCCGAGCGAACCCAATGCGGCTTTCCTGGCCGACTGGGGGATGGACTTCGCCTCGATCCTCTCCGCCGAATACGCGGACGCCATGCTGAAAAAGGGCACGCCTGAAAACGTAGACACCTGGCCAATCGGCACCGGGCCGTACGTGCTTCAGCAATACAAGGTGGACTCGCTGATCCGCTACGTTGCCAACCCGAACTACTGGGACGGTGAGGTGCCGACTAAACACCTTATCTTCTCCATTACCCCTAACGTCGAAACGCGCCTGGCGAAGCTGCAGACTAACGAATGTCAGATTATCCCCGCGCCGTCGCCGGTGCAGTTTGATGTGATTAAGAAAAATAAAGACCTGGCGCTGCACTCGGTGGAGGCGCTGAACGTGGGATACCTGGCGTTTAATACAGAGAAAAAGCCGTTTGATAACATGCTGGTGCGCCAGGCGCTGAACTACGCGACCGATAAAAAAGCCATCGTCAATGCTGTCTTTATGGGGTCTGGCACGGTAGCCAAATCGCCGATCCCGCCGAACATGCTCGGCTTCAATAAAGACCTTCAGGATTACGGCTACGATCCCGAGAAAGCAAAAGCGCTGCTGAAGCAGGCTGGGCTTGAAAAGGGCGCAGAAGTGACCCTGTGGTCCATGCCGGTTCAGCGCCCGTATAACCCAAATTCCCGACGCATTGCGGAGATGATCCAGGCCGACTGGGCGAAGGTGGGGGTGAAGGCAAAAATTGTGTCATACGAGTGGGGGGAATACCTCTCCGGCATGCGTAAAGGCGAGCATGACTCCGCGCTGTTCGGCTGGATGTCTGACAACGGCGACCCGGACAACTTCGCCGACGTGCTGCTGGGCTGCAACAGCATAAAAACCGGATCCAACGCCGCACGCTGGTGTGATAAGGGTTATGATGATCTGGTGCAAAAGGCCAAACTGACGAGCTCCGCGGACGAGCGCGCGAAGCTGTACGGTCAGGCCCAGGAAATTTTCTACCAGCAGGCGCCGTGGATCGCGTTAGCTAACGGCAAAACCTTCTATGCGACCCGCAGCAACGTCACGGGCTACAGCGTGAGCCTGATGGGCAGTGATTTCTCAAAGGCGAAGATAAACTGAGGTCTTGCCCGGTGGCGCTACGCTTGCCGGGCATTAACGGAGGAGTGACAATGTCACATTTAAGCGACGTGATGGCCCGCGTTGATGCTGCCATCGAAGAGAGCGTTATCGCGCACATGAATGAACTGCTGATTGAACTCAGCGACGATACCGCGCTTAGCCGTGAAGAACGTTACACCCAGCAGCAGCGCCTGCGCACCGCAATTGCGCATCATGGCAGGCAGCATAAAGAAGAGGCGGAAGCGCGCCTTGCCCATCTCACGCAGGGCGGTACCATTCTGTAGGGTTAAAACTGGCGCCGCGCCACCAGCCAGGCGCCGACCACCAGCATCACCGCGCCGCACGCCGGGCCAACCAGCGTCCGCAGCGGTACGCCGCTGCTTCTGAGGACGTCCAGCACCAGGCCGCCTATCAGCTGGCTTGCCACCAGAACGGCGATTGTCGTCGCCGCGCCCACGTTCTGGTAGCCGCTAATGCTGGCAAAGACAAAGAATGACCCGAGCAGGCCGGGAATCAGCGTCCACCAGCGCACCGTCGAAGCCAGTTCGCTAAACCCCGCCATGCCATTCTTAATCAGCAGAATGCTGACAAACAGCACAATCCCCACCAGCGAGTTAAGCAGCATGGCGATAAGAATGGTGGAGGAGGACTGCGTAATGCGCACCATTAAGGTGTTTTGCACGACCAGCCCGATGCCGGCAGCCACCAGGAACGCCAGGGTCAGCGACTGGTTCATGGGAGCACATCCGGATCGCTGCGCTCGTCGAGCTGAAGCTGCATAAAGGTTAAATCCAGCCAGCGGCCAAATTTGGTGCCTACCTGCGGCATCCTTCCGGTGGTGACGAAGCCCAGGGTTTCATGCAGATGAATCGACGCCTGATTTTGCGCCTCAATACCGGCCACCATCACATGCTTGCCGATCTGACGGGCTTCGTCGATCAGGGCCTTCATCAGCAGCCGCCCAATGCCTTTGCCCTGATGGTCGGGGTGAACGTACACCGAGTGCTCAACCGTATGGCGAAAACCGTCGAACGCCCGCCAGTCGCCGAAAGAGGCATAACCCGTCACCACGCCGTCTTCTTCACTGACCAGCACCGGATAGCCCATCAGCTTGCGCGCTTCGAACCAGGCGATACGGTTATCGGTATCGACGGTCGTATCGTTCCAGATGGCGGCAGTATGCAGCACCGCATGGTTGTAAATCTCTCCGATAGCGGCGCAATCTTCTTTTAGGGCATGACGAACGATCATGGCGGGTCCTCTGGCTGTGTTGTTCACTATAGTAGTATGCATTAATTACAATATTACACATTTACCGGGTTGCATCGCCATGGCTAAGTCCCTATTTTTTTGTCATTAAAACTGCACCGGAAAACCATTCATACACTATAGTATGACGTCATGAACACGATGACAGACACTATGAATCAACGGATTAGCGCCCGGCTTCGCATTGAGCGTGAATCGCGAGGCTGGTCTTTGAGCGAGCTGGCCGAGCGGGCAGGTATTTCGCGCGCCATGATCCACAAGATTGAACGGGGCGACAGCAGCCCAACCGCAACACTGCTTGCGCGCTTTTCGGGTGCCTTTGGTATCAGCATGTCGACGCTGATTGCGCGTGCGGAAATGCAGGAGGGGAAACTGCTGCGCCTGGCTAACCAGCCCGTCTGGCGCGATCCGCAAACGCACTATCTGCGCCGGCACGTATCGCCGCGCACCGACCTGCCCATCGATCTCGTTCAGGTGGAGCTGCCCGCGGGCAGCGATGTGCCAATGCCCGCCTCCTCTTATGCCCTGGCGCGCCAGCTTATCTGGCTACAGTCCGGCGAGCTGGTGTTTCAGGAAGGGGATACCCGCCATGAAATGAAGGCCGGAGATTGCCTGGAGCTGGGGCCACCGAATGACTGCCGCTTTATCAACGAAACGGATCGGCCGTGCCTTTATCTGGTCGTACGGCTGAATCAGTCTGCCTCATAATGGTAAGGCGATCCGCAGGATAAAGTGCCAGGCTTGAATGACATTTTCAGCAGTAAGGAGCGATTAATGAGTCAATCTACCACGCAAAACCGACGCTGGGTTCTGGCTTCCCGCCCGCACGGCGCGCCGGTCGCCGATAATTTCCGCCTGGAAGAACAGCCGATCCCGACGCCCGCAGACGGGCAGGTATTGTTACGCACGGTATGGCTTTCGCTGGATCCGTACATGCGGGGGCGTATGAGCGATGCGCCGTCCTACTCTCCACCGGTTGAGATTGGCGCGGTGATGGTAGGCGGTACGGTAAGCCGCGTTGAGACGTCCCGTCATCCTGACTATAAAGAGGGTGAATGGGTACTGGGCTACAGCGGCTGGCAGGAGTATGCGCTGTCCGACGGACAAGGACTGGTGAAGCTGGGCGATAGCTCGTCGCATCCGTCCTGGGCGCTGGGCGTTCTGGGTATGCCTGGCTTTACCGCCTACATGGGGCTGCTCGATATCGGCCAGCCACGTGAGGGGGAAACGCTGGTGGTGGCCGCCGCTACCGGGCCGGTCGGCGCAACGGTCGGGCAAATCGGTAAAATCAAAGGCTGCCGGGTCGTTGGCGTGGCCGGTGGTGAAGAGAAATGCCGACATGCGGTCGAGGTACTGGGTTTCGACGCCTGTATCGATCACCATGCGGATGATTTTGCTGAACAGCTGGCAAGCGCCTGCCCGCAGGGCATTGACGTTTATTATGAAAACGTCGGCGGCAAGGTTTTTGACGCCGTGCTGCCGCTGCTGAATACCTCCGCACGCGTGCCGGTATGCGGTCTGGTGAGCGGCTACAACGCAACCAACCTGCCGGACGGCCCGGATCGGCTGCCGCTGTTGATGGGCACCATTTTGAAAAAACGCATCCGCATGCAGGGCTTTATCATCGCGCAGGACTACGGGCATCGTATTGACGAGTTCCAGCAGGAGATGGGGCGCTGGGTGAAGGAAGGCAAAATTCACTATCGCGAACAGGTCATCGAAGGGCTGGAAGCGGCTCCGGACGCGCTGATCGGCCTGCTTGAAGGGAAAAACTTCGGCAAGGTCGTGATACGCGTAGCGGCAGACTAAACGGTGCGTCGGTTATGGCGGGCGTGGCCCGCCATAATTATTTGTGAAGATACGATATATTGTCTTTAATTAACCCATAAGCTTTGCGCGCCATCGGCCCAGCTGAGCCAGAAGTGATAAACGCAATTTTAATTGTCCTATTTATATTTTAACGCGCGCCCCTAATACCAGGCATGACGATACAGGATATATCGAACCGGTGCTGTTTTTTTAAACAGGTACTGAGAATGGCATTTTGTTTTGGCTACGGGAATTAAACATGCTTGATTTGGATTATTTAGAAAAAGCACAAAGAATCAGTCTGACTATGCAAGTTGAGATCAGTTTAAAAGGAGCGTTAATCACGGGGTCTTTAAAGCCCGGGGCTCGGCTGATCACCAAAGAGATTGCGGATAAATTAGGTACCAGCATCACACCGGTACGTGAAGCGCTGCTGCGACTGGTTTCTGCAGGAGCGTTGCAGGCCACCCCCGCGCAGGCTTTTCTGGTGCCGGAAGTCACGCTGGAACGCTATAACGAAATTAATGCCATTCGAAAACAGCTTGAACCGATGGCGGTTGCGGCGGCGTGCCAGAATATGACCGAGGCTAAGCTGGACACGCTGCGCGCGCTGTCGGAGAACTTCAGCACCGCGATGCATCAGGGTAACGTCCAGAAGGCGCTCCATGCTAACCGCATCTTCCGCTTTACGCTCTATCAGTATGCCGAGATGCCGACCTTAAATTCGCTGATCGAGCAGCTCTGGGTGCGGATTGGCCCGTGCATAAACTATCTGCATGGAGAGATGAAGGAGATGCCGGCTGAGACCTATCATTATGCCGATCTGCTTTTGGCGCTTGAGAACAGGGACGTGGAGGCCAGCCGGGAAGCCATTGACCGGGCAATTGATGAAGCCAACGTCCTGCTGCAACGGCAATACTTTAGTTAAGGATCCCCGCGCGCACTTATTTCTTTATTCGAGCAGTAATATGACAAATAAATTCCCGGCGCATCAGGCAACCGGGAATAGCGTTATTGAGCGCGTTTATTACCGGCAACGCCCGTTGCCGGATAAAGTTTTACTCAAAGCGATAAGAAACTGACAGCCCTACGCCGTAATTACGGCCTGGCGCGGGCTCGTAATAGCGGTCGCGGCTGGCATTAACGATTTCGGACCCCGCGTACGCTTTATCGAACAGGTTATCGACGCGGCCAAAGATATCCATTCCCCATTTGCCATAGTTAAGCTTATACCCGGTGTTGAGGCCGACCACGGTATAGGAGGGCGCTTTCGCGGTATTGGCATCGTTCGCCATCACATCGCTCATGTAGCGTGCATCCGCACCGGCATACCAGCCTTCCTCCGGCTCCCAGCCAAGCGACGCGTATCCCATGTTTCGGGCAATGCCCGGCATCCGGTTGCCGCTACAGTCTGCATTGTTACAGACGTTGGTACGGTAGGTCGCGTCAAGGTAGGTCCACGCCATCTTTAGCTTCCAGTTCTCTGCAAACTGCTGGTCGAGCGCGATCTCCACGCCCTGACGGCGCGTTTTACCGGCGTTTTTATAGCTGGTACGGCCATCATTGTTGGTGTCCACCACAATCTCGTTATCGGTATCCGTGCGGAACAGCGCCGCCGTCAGAAGACCGTTGCCGATGCGGGTTTTACTGCCAATCTCGTACGTATTGTTGGTTGACGGTTGCAGGTTAATGTTGAGCCCGCCTTTGCCGTCAGGGCGGTAGGAAAGTTCATTGATCGTCGGGGTCTCGAACCCGCGTCCCGCCGCAGCGTACAGATTCCATGCATCGGTCACGGCGTATTTCACCGCACCCGCCGGAAGCCACTTATGGTAGCTGGCGTCGCCGCTGTCATCGCCATTCTGCGGGGTAATGTAGCGATCGTTAGAATCGAACCAGACGGAGCTGTAACGCACGCCTGCCTCCACGGACAGCTTTTGCGTAAGCTGCCACTGGGTTTGCAGGTAAGGATCGAAGTTCCACATCAGGTTACGCTCGTCACGGCGTTTGTTGCCCTTGACGCCGTAGTCCGGAGCGCCGTTGTTCATTACAAAGTTTTCATACCCGCGGCGATTTTCACTCATGTTTTCGTAGTTCAGGCCGGTGGTGAACGTCACCGGCACCAGCAGCTCGCCGCGGTGGGTCCAGCGCGTATCGATGCCCTGATAGTGGCGCTGCATGTCAATGACGCCCCCAGAGTGGGCCGGATTGTCACGCTGAGTGGACGCCGGAATAGACTGGTACTGGGTCATTTCACGCTCGCCGGCGTACATCATCACGCTAAGGTCGTCCTGCGCACTCAGCTGACGGTCGTAGCGGATACCGGCCTGGGTCTGCTTAATGGTTTTACGCGTGTTGTACTGATCCCCGCGCGGGGACTGGCGCGGGTTGTTCTGCCACTCCTGATAGCTCAGCCCGCCCGGATCGTTGGCTTTCATGTCCACGCTGTTAAAAATCAGCGTCAGTTTGCTGGCATCATCAATGCGCACGCCTAACTTCGCGTTGGCGAGGTTTTTTCTCGCGCCGCTGTGGTCGCGATAGCCATGGGTGGTGAAGCGGGTGGTGGATACCGCATAGTCAACATCTCCCGCCTGCGTACCGTCGCCGACCGCGCCGGTGGCCTTCATGCCGTAACGCCAGGTGCCGTAGCTGCCGTAATAGCTGCTGGCTTCGACGACGGGCGGCTGTTGGCCGGTCTGGGTATTGATGTTAATGACGCCGCCGGAGGCATTGCCGTACAGGGCGGAGAAGGGACCACGCAGCACGTCGATGCTCTCTACGCTGCTGAGATCGATGTTTGACGTCTGCCCCTGGCCGTCGGGCATGGTCGCCGGAATGCCGTCCACGTACATGCGGATCCCGCGTACGCCAAAGGTCGAGCGCGCGCCAAAGCCGCGCACCGACAGCTGCAAATCCTGGGCATAGTTCTGGCGGTTCTGGATTTGCAGGCCAGGCACGCTGCCGAGAGATTCAGAGAGATTGATGCGCGGGGCGGCATGGCGCATATCCTCGCCCCTTACCACGCTGACCGCGGCTGGCGTATCCAGCTCGGAGACGGCCTGCGGCGTAGCGCTGACGATCAGGGTTTGTTCTTCTGCGGCCATCGCGCTCAGCGGGCCAAATACGACGGGAACGAACAGCAGCGGTAGCGATGCCCTGCGGGCAGAAATGATTTTCATGAAGTAACCGATTAAGAAAAGATTCGAACCAAATCAACTGGAACCTGTGTATATATGTTAAATCCTTTGTAAATGTTATGAAAACTATAACCGCACATTTCGTGAATGTAAGGGTCGGAAGGAAAGAAAAACTCCACATTCAACTCATTAATGATTACTATTCTCATTAAAATAACGGCAAAGCGATGACTTTGCCCGCCGGAAGCGATGTCAGCGGTAAATCTCCTCATTTAAAAAGGAATTGTTATGTCTTTACGTCATCTGTGCTCGCCGCGCCTGCGTGGGTCTCTGCTGTTGGGTTCTTTACTGATTGCCGGTACGTTCCAGGCTCATGCTGCTGAAGAGATGCTGCGCAAAGCGGTAGGCAAGGGCGCGTATGAAATGGCCGTCAGCCAGCAGGAAAACGCGCTGTGGGTTGCGACGACTCAAAGCCGCAAAACCGATAAAGGCGGCGTGGTATATCGCCTGGATCCGGTCACGCTGGACGTGACGCAGGCGATTCATAACGATCTCAAGCCGTTTGGCGCAACGATCGATAATGCCACCCAGACGCTGTGGTTTGGAAACACCGTCAACAGCGCGGTAACGGCCATTGACGCCAAAACGGGCGAGGTGAAAGGGCGCCTGGTGCTGGACGATCGCAAGCGTAGCGACACGGTGAAGCCCCTCCAGCCGCGCCAGCTGGTGGCCGATGACGCCACCAATACCGTCTACATTACCGGCATCGGAAAAGAGAGCGTGATTTGGGTGGTTGACGGCGCAACGCTGAAGCTGAAAGACACCATCACGAACACCGGCACGTTCAGCACCGGCCTGGCGCTGGATGCGCAGGCAAAACGCCTGTACACCACCAATGCGGACGGCGAGCTGGTAACCATTGATACCGCAACCAACAAAATCCTCAGCCGTAAGAAGGTGCAGGACGACGGAAAAGAGCACTTCTACCTGAACCTGAGTCTGGACACTGCCGGTCAGCGCGCGTTCCTGACGGATTCTAAACAGCCAGAGGTGCTGGTGGTGAGCCTGAAAGACGGCAGCGTAATCGGGAAAGTTTCTGCGCCGGAATCGCTGGCGGTGCTGTTTAACCCGGCACGCAATGAAGCCTACGTGACGCACCGCGAGGCGGGTAAGGTGAGCGTGATTGACGCCAAAACCTACAAAGTGACCAAAACCTACGATACGCCGGTTTACCCGAACAGCCTGGCGCTGTCAGCGGATGGCAAGACGCTGTACGTGACGGTGAAGCAGAAATCTACCCGTCAGCAGGAAGCGACCCAGCCTGACGACGTCATTCGTATCGCGCTGTAATGTCGTAGCGTGAGCGGCAGGCTGCCGTCCTACGATACAAAATAAAAAGGGAAGGCTAAATGCCTTCCCTTTTTTTGACGCCGTATTAGCGCGACGTCTCTTCAACCAGCGGAGCGTCCTTTGTTTCATCGTCAGGATGAACCGGCGCGGTGCTGTGAATTTCATACACGCGTTTACGTACGCCAAACCAGCCGGCAATCAGCAACACCGCCAGCAGCGGAATAGTCGCGATGGTGTAGGTACCGTTCGGGTAGTCGAACGCCATCAGCACCAGCACGCTCAGCAGGAACAGCAGGGTGAGCCAGGAGGTCACCGGCGCGCCCGGAAGCTTAAAGCTGACGTCAGCCGCCTTACCTTCTTTGATCGCTTTGCGCAGACGCATCTGGCACACCACGATGAAAGCCCAGGAGGCGATGATGCCCAGCGCCGCTACGTTCAGTACAATCTCAAACACCTGAGACGGCACCAGATAGTTCAGGAATACCCCGAAGACGTACACCACCAGCGTGGCCAGAATACCCGCGTAAGGTACCTGCTGCTTGCTCATCTTCGACATAAACTTCGGTGCCGAGCCGCCCATGGACATGGAGCGCAGAATACGGCCCGTCGAGTACAGGCCAGAGTTCAGGCTGGAGAGCGCGGCGGTCAATACCACGATGTTCATGATGCTGCCCACGTACGGCACGCCCAGCTTAGAGAAGAAGGTGACAAACGGGCTTTGACCCGCCTGATAGGCGTTCCACGGCAGCAGCAGCACCAGGAGCACTACGGAGCCCACGTAGAACAGGCCGATACGCCAGATCACGCTGTTAATGGCTTTAGGCACCATGGTCTGCGGATCTTTACATTCACCCGCCGCCGTACCCACCAGTTCGATGGAGGCAAAGGCAAACACTACCCCCTGAACCAGCACCAGCGCTGGCAGCAGGCCGTGCGGGAAGAAGCCGCCGTTATCGGTAATCAGATGGAAGCCCGTCGCATTGCCGTCCAGCGGTTTACCGCTGCCGAGGAAGACGGTACCGACGACCAGGAAGATGACAATGGCCAGCACTTTTACCAGCGCGAACCAGAACTCCATCTCGGCGAACCATTTCACGCCGATCATGTTCATGGTGCCGACGATCGCCAGCGCGCCAAGGGCAAACACCCACTGTGGCACATCGCCAAACGCGCCCCAGTAGTGCATGTACAGCGCGACGGCGGTGATATCAACGATACCGGTCATTGCCCAGTTAACGAAGTACATCCAGCCGGCGACGTAAGCGGCTTTTTCACCGAGAAATTCACGGGCGTAAGAGACAAAGCTGCCGCTGGAGGGACGATGGAGAACCAGCTCGCCCAGGGCACGAAGGATGAAGAAAGAGAAGATCCCGCACACCAGATAGACCAGGGCGAGGGCGGGGCCTGCCATCTGCAGACGCGCGCCTGCACCTAAAAACAGACCAGTACCGATAGCGCCGCCGATGGCGATCATCTGCACCTGACGGTTGCCCATCGCCTTGTGATAGCCCTCTTCGTGAGAGTTCAACCAGCGACGTTTCGCAGCATGATGATCGGCTGCGCTTTTATTGCTTGTTTTCATTGAGTTACCTGTTTGCCTGTCTGAACCATTAACGTGATAGTCCTGCCTGCCAGCAGCCCGAACAAACGATTGCTTCTGCGCAGACACATGCTGCCTTTCCAGTCATTCTGTGTATGGATAAGGCAAAACATGGCGAGGCATCCTACCCGCAATTGATAAGCGACGCAAAATATAACCGTGCCGAAAGTGATGCGCGTCGAAGGAAATCGTGTGGTCAGAGCAGACGGGGATCGCAATGCGCTGAATCGTGGCGTTTTTTTAGGCAAAAAGGCCGCCAAATGCCAGTTTATACATCAGGTTTACTTGATAATTACCGCCAGGTAGAGATTATGAATGCCGCAGGGCTGCAATCAGTAAGGCAAGCGCGGTAGTGTGCTGGCGGCGTAGCTGGAGAAGGTTACCGACGAGCAGTATCCGCATGCGTAGGCTGGCGTTTCGTAAACAAATTTTTAACGCTATGATTCGATCCGTTTACTTCAGCATTTGCAGGTGGAACGGTGAAAATCAATATCATAGGCACCAGCGGAAGTGGGAAAAGTACGCTTGGCAGGCGAATCGCTGAGGCGCTGGCCATCCCTTACATTGAGATGGACAGGCTTTACTGGCGAGCGAACTGGCAGGGAACCCCGGATGATGAGTTTCTCGCAGCGCTGGAAAAGGCGCTCGCCGCCTCGCCTGACTGGGTCCTGGACGGGAATTACAACCGCACGCGCGACGTAAAGTGGTGCGACGTTGATCTGGTGGTGTGGATAGATCGTGGGTTTAGCCGCACGCTCTGGCAGGCGGTGACGCGCGCCTTCAGACGCGCCTGGCACAAACAGGAGCTCTGGCCCGGCACGGGGAACCGTGAAAGCTTTCGTCGATCGTTCTTTAGTAAGGACTCGATTATCATCTGGACGATCAAAACCTGGCGCAGCAACCGCAAACGCTATGAAGCGGATATGCAAAACCCGCAGTACGCGCACATTCGCTTTCTCCGCATTACCCGACGGCAGGAAGCGGAAGCACTCATTACTTCGCTCCTGTCAGGCCGATGACGGATCCGCTATTCCCGTTTTCCGGCAATTCAAATGTAAATTAATTGTTTCTCAGAGGTGAAATCCGCCTTTAATAATGACGACATGTTAAGTCAAACGAGAACGCAACATGTCATGGCGAATCAGCATTCTGGATAAAAGCCCCGTCGCAGAACACGAAACCGCCGCCGATGCGCTGGCGCGTACCTTAACGCTGGCGCAGCTGGCGGAGACTCTGGGCTACCACCGCTTCTGGATTGCCGAACACCACAATACCCCGGCGCTTGCCAGCCCCTCGCCGGAGCTGCTGATTGCCTGGATCCTCGGGCAAACAAAGCGTATTCGCGTGGGCTCAGGCGGCGTCATGCTGCAACATTACAGCCCCTATAAAGTCGCCGAAAATTTTAACGTACTGGCCGCCCTTGCGCCGGGCCGGGTTGATCTGGGGGTTGGTAAAGCGCCCGGCGGTCTGCCGCTCTCAACCCGCGCCTTGCAGCACGGCCTTAATCCGCAGGAGAAAGGCAGCTTCGCGGAACAACTGACGCAGCTCGAACGGTGGATCCGCCCTGAAAATCAGGCAGCGGAGGAGACGGTTCGCGCCACGCCTCTGCCTCCGGTGCCTGCGCAAGGCTTTCTGCTGGGCGCCAGCACCGAAAGCGCGCTGCTGGCGGCCTCGCTCGACTGGCATTTTGTCTTTGCCGCCCACCTGAACGGTGATCCGGAACTGCTGCGCGAGGTCGTCACGGCCTGGCGTCAACACAGCGTCCGGGAGGTGATGGTGGCCGTGCAGGTCATTGTTGCCCCAACCCAGTCAGAGGCCGACGCTTTGGCGCAGAAGGTTGAAGTATGGGGCGTGGAGCTGGCAAACGGGCAACGCGTCACCGTGGCCAGCGAAGAACAGGCCTACGCCTTTGCGCGGCAGGCGGGCAGCGAACCGGTGCGCATCGCGCGTCGGGCGCAGTCTCTGCTGGCCGGAACGGCGGCGTCGGTGCTTGAACGGCTCAACGCGCTGCACCAGCAGTGGGGGATTGACGAATTTATCATCGACACGCCGGTAGCTGATGGCGCAACGCGCGTGCAGTCCCTGCGGCTGCTGGCCGAGGCGCGTCTTAACAGGGAGGTTACCGTATGAGCTTTTGCGAACAGCTGATTGCCTGGCGCCGTGAGCTGCACCAGAACCCTGAACTGTCCGGTCAGGAGGTCGAAACAACGGCTCGTCTGCGCGAGTGGCTGACGGCGGCCGGGATTGCCCCGCTGGATTACGATCTTCAGACCGGGCTGGTTGCGGAGATCGGCACGGGCAATGCACTGGTTGCGCTGCGCGCCGATATCGACGCGTTACCCATCGATGAGCGCAGCGGGGTGCCGTTTACCTCCAGACGTGCGGGAGTGATGCACGCCTGCGGTCACGACGTTCACACCAGCGTGATCCTCGGCGCCGCGTTAAAGCTGAAGGAGCGGGAAGACTCGCTCAACGGACGCGTGCGGATCCTGTTCCAGCCTGCGGAAGAAAATTTCGGCGGAGCGAAAAGCATGGTGCGTGCCGGGGCATTACGCGACGTGCGCGCAATTTTCGGGATGCATAACGAGCCTTCATTGCCGGTTGGTGAATTTGCCACGCGCGGCGGTCCGTTTTATGCCAACGTCGATCGCTTCGTTATTCATATTACCGGTAAAGGCGCGCACGCCGCACGCCCCCATGAAGGCAACGACGCCATCGTGCTGGCAAGCCAGCTGGTGACCGCGCTGCAAAGCGTGGCCAGCCGTAACGTCAACACGCTGGATTCGGTCGTACTAAGCGTGACGCGCATCGCCGGGGGGAATACCTGGAACGTGCTGCCGGAAAGCGTTGAGCTCGAGGGCACGTTGCGCACGCACCGCACGGAAGTGCAGCAGAACGTGAAGGCGCGCGTCGGTGAAATCGCCGCCGGATTTGCCAGCGCCTTTAGCGCGCAGATCAACATCACCTGGTACGCCGGGCCAGCCGCGCTGGTTAATGACGAGCGCTGGGCCGCGTTTGCCGCCTCGGTCGCGCGCGAGGCGGGGTATGAGACCCGGCATGCTGAACTGCACATGGGTGGAGAAGATTTTGCGGTCTATCTGCAAAACATTCCCGGCGCGTTTGTCAGCATTGGCAGCAACAGCCCGTTTGGTTTACATCATCCGGCATTTAACCCGGACGAAGCACTAATCGAACCCGCTGCCCGCTATTTTGCACAGCTCGCGGAAAAAGCTCTGCAACACGTTTAATTTATTTGAGGTGAATATGTCTGCAAATCGTCAATTGCGGCTGGGTACCATTTTGCATGGTGCATCCGGAAATATGTCCGCCTGGCGTCATCCGGCGGCGGTCGCGGATGCCAGCATTAATTTTGATTTCGTTAAAGAAACGGCATTAAAAGCGGAAGAGGGCAAGCTCGACTTTATTTTTGTGGCCGACGGTCTTTATATTAACGAGAAATCCATTCCGCATTTTTTAAACCGCTTTGAGCCGCTGACGGTTTTGTCCGCGCTGGCAAGCGTTACCTCGCGCCTGGGGCTGGTCGGCACGTTGTCCACCTCCTACAGCGAGCCTTTCACCGTGGCGCGCCAGTTTGCCAGCCTCGATCACCTGAGCAACGGCCGCGCGGGCTGGAACGTTGTGACCTCACCGCTGGAAGGTTCAGCGAAAAACTTCTCCCGCGACAAACATCCTGAGCATGCGCTGCGCTACCGCATTGCCGATGAGTATCTCGACGTGGTCAAAGGGTTATGGGATTCCTGGGAAGGGGATGCCTTTATCCGCAATAAGGAGAGCGGACAGTTTTTCGACGCGTCAAAATTGCATACCCTGGATCACCACGGTGATTTCTTCCGGGTTTCCGGCCCGCTGAACATTGGCCGCACGCCGCAGGGGCGTCCGATTGTCTTTCAGGCCGGCGCGTCGGATGACGGTAAAAAGCTGGCGGCGAAACACGCCGACGCCATCTTTACCCACCATGAAACGCTGGAAGACGCCCGGGCCTTTTACCGCGACGTCAAACAGCAACTGGAAAGTCACGGTCGCCGCGCAGGGGATTTACATATATTCCAGGGCGTCAGCGTGATTGTCGGAAACGACGCCGATGACGTTGAAAACCAGTATCAAACCTCGGCGGCACTGGTCTCCGTTCATGATGCGCTGAACTATCTCGGACGTTATTTCGAGCATCACGACTTCAGCCAGTATCCCCTCGATGCGCCGTTCCCGGATATTGGCGATTTAGGCAATAACAGCTTCCGCAGCACCACCGATGAAATCAAGCGTAACGCCCGTGAGCGCAACTTAACTCTGCGTCAGGTTGCGCTGGAAGCCGCATCGCCGCGCCCGCGTTTTTCCGGCACGCCGGAGCAGGTGGCGGATGGATTACAGGCCTGGTTCGAGGAGAAGGCGGCTGACGGCTTCATTATTCAGGGCGGCACGCCGGACACCTTTCTGCGCTTTGTCGACCAGGTGGTGCCCGTTTTACAGGCGCGCGGCCTTTTCCGCAGCGAGTATCCCGGCACCACGCTGCGCGAAAGTCTGGGCTTAGACGAACCCAAAAATCAGTTCACACAACAATAAAAGAGAAAAACGCTATGCAGAAATCATCGCTTATTCTGGCGCTTGCGCTGGCCTTTACCCCTGCCGTCTGGGCAGAGAACGTCAATATTAACGGCACCGGCGTGAGCATTGAGGTGAATAAAACGCCGATCCATACCGCTAAAAACAGCGATGCGATCGCGCAGTTGCCGAAAGACTACCGCTTTGCCGTGCCGGGGAAATTTACCGTGGCGGTGGCGGGACTGAATCAGCCGCCGCTGACGGTCTTTTCCGAAGACAACAAAACTCTGCTTGGGAGTGAGGTCGATATTGCGCGACTGGTGGCGGACAGCCTCGGGCTCGAGCTCAACGTCGTGCCCACCTCCTGGGAGGACTGGCCGCTGGGGGTTGCATCCGGGAAATACGACGCGGCGATCAGCAATATCACCGTCACCAAAGCGCGCAAGGAGAAGTTCGACTTCGCCACCTACCGCAAGGATTCCCTTGGCTTTTACGTGAAATCCACCAGCCCGATCGCGTCGCTGCAGAAGGCGGAAGATATCGCCGGGCTGCGCATCATCGTCGGCTCCGGCACCAACCAGGAGGCGATCCTGCTGGCGTGGAACGAAGCGAACCTGAAAAAAGGGCTTAAGCCGTTTATCCCGGTCTACACCAAAGACGATGCGGCGCAAACCCTCGCGCTACAGTCAGGCCGCGCTGACGCCTATTTTGGCCCGAACGTGATCGGCGCCTGGAAAGCGGCGCTGAACGGTAAAACCAGGCTGGTCGGCAGCGTCGACGGCGGCTGGCCGAAGGCGGCACATATCGCGGTGACGCTGAAAAAAGGGAGCGGCCTGGTCGAACCGGTTCAAACGGCGCTTAACGGCGTAATTAAGAACGGAGATTACGACAACGTGCTGAACCGCTGGGGGGAAGGCGTTGAGCGTATACCCCATTCCGAAGTTAACCCGGCTGGTCTGGGTGATTAAGGAGGCGCTATGCGGGAACGATTTCGTGACGTTTCGCCGGAAGACGCCGATCTTCAGCCCATTATCGTCGGGCTCTTCGGTGAGTACGCCGCTCGTTACGGCGACTACTTTTCAAAAGATGCAGAAGTCGAGCTGACGGAGTGGTACCTGGCGCCGCAGGGGCTGTTTATCGTGCTGGAGCGCGATGGCGAAATCATCGCTACCGGCGCTTATAAACCCTTCGACGAACGCACGGCAGAAATCAAGCGTATCTGGACGAATAAAACGCTGCGCCAGCAGGGGCTGGCCGCGCGCGTGGTACAGGAGCTGGAGCGCAGGGCGATACTGGCGGGCTACAGCCACATTTACCTGACTACCGGGTTTCGTCAGCCGGAGGCGGTACGGCTTTATCTGAGTCAGGGGTATCAGCCGCAGTTCGATCTCAACCGCGATCCGGAAGAGTACAGCCAGCCGCCGTTCGATGGTCGGCTGCGCTTCACCAAGACGCTGATCCGCGAAGCGCTCAGCAAAACCGCATAAGGAGCGACGATGAGCAACGTTGAAACCATAAAAGTGGTCCCGGCACGTTATCCGCTGCGCACGGTCGGCGCTGCGGTGGCGCTGTTTGTGCTGGCGGTCGTGATTCAGTCCGTGGCCTTTAATCCACGCTGGGAGTGGGCGGTATTTGCCCGCTGGTTCTTTGATCCGGTGATCCTTGAAGGTGTCGGTCAGACGCTGCTGCTCACGCTGATAGGCACCGTGCTGAGCATGGTGATTGGCGGCATGCTGGCGCTGGCGCGGCTCTCGTCATCCTGGCTGTTGAGCAGCCTGGCGTGGGGATATATCTGGCTTTTCCGCTCTCTGCCGCTGATCGTGGTGCTGATCGTTCTTTATAACTTTTCCTATCTCTACGACACGCTCTCTCTCGGCGTGCCTTTTACCGGCATTACCTGGGGTAGCTTTGAAACCATCAACGTTCTCGGGCAATTTTCTACCGCCGTTGTGGGACTGACGCTGGTGCAGAGCGCCTATACGGCAGAAATTATCCGCGGGGGCTTCCTTGGGGTCGATCATGGTCAGTATGAGGCGGCGGCTGCGCTGGGTCTGCCGGCGTGGCGCCGCACCGTGCGGATTATTCTTCCGCAGGCGCTGCGCACCATTTTGCCGTCCGGGTTCAATGAAATCATCAGTCTCGCCAAAGGTACGGCGATGGTTTACGTGCTGGCGATGCCGGAGCTTTTCTACACGATTCAGATGATCTACAACCGCACGCAGGAGGTCATTCCGCTGTTGATGGTGGGTGCCGTCTGGTACCTGGTGATTACCACCGTCCTGTCTGCCATCCAGCACGTCGTTGAGCGTGGGCTCGCCCGCAGCGAGCGCCGCTCCGCCGTAAACCACAACCGGACTGCCAGCCGGACGCGTTCCGTTACCACCTCGCCAGCACAGGAGCCTGTTCATGCAAGCCTCTCCTGAAGGACACATTGCTATTACCGGCGTCAGCAAGTTTTTTGGCCGTCATAAAGCGCTCGATAACGTTACGCTTGAGATCCCGCCGGGTTCCGTCACGGTGATCCTCGGCCCATCCGGCTCGGGAAAATCGACGCTGCTGCGCACCATTAACCATCTGGAACGCGTGGATGAAGGCTTTATTCAGATTGACGGAGAGTATATTGGCTACCGCCGCCAGGGCGACAAACTTTACGAACTAAAGGAGAAAGAGATCATCAAACAGCGCGTTAACGTGGGCTACGTGTTTCAGAACTTCAACCTTTTTCCGCATCTCACGGTGCTGGAAAACCTGATTGAGGCGCCCATCGCGCACAAGAAGCTCACCAGAAAGGCGGCTATAGCGCGCGCATACGGCCTGCTGGATGTAGTAGGGCTGCGCGATAAGGCCGATGCCTGGTCGCGTCACCTCTCCGGCGGACAGCAGCAGCGCATTGCCATTGCCCGCGCGCTGGCGTTACGCCCCCGCGTGATGCTGTTTGATGAGCCCACCTCGGCGCTTGACCCGGAACTGGTTGGCGAAGTGCTGGACGTGATTAAAAAGCTGGCCCGTTCCGGCACTACGCTGGTGGTGGTCACCCATGAGATCGGCTTCGCCCGGGAAGTGGCGGACCAGGTGGTATTTATGGTCGACGGAAAAATTGTGGAGCAGGGCAGCAGCGACGACGTCCTAAACCGACCGTCGCATCCGCGAACGCGCCAGTTTCTCTCAAAAGTGCTGTAAGGAGCGCAGATGAAATATAGACTTCTGGCGGGGCTGATCTTTACGACGGCGAGCCATGCCAGCATTGATGTAAAAGCCAATGAACAACCGCTGCCGGTGGCGGTTGATCCGCAGGCGGTGGCGAAAATTCCGGCGAACTATAAATTTGTTGAGCCAGGTACCCTCACGGTGGCAATTTCCGCCCTGAATTCACCGCCGCTGGCGCTGTTGGCCAGCGATAACCGCACCCGGATTGGCAGCGACCCGGATATCGCCCGGTTGCTGGCGGGCAGCCTGGGGCTGAAACTGAAGCTGGTGCCAACGGCGTGGGAAGACTGGCCGCTGGGGATCGCCTCCGGGCGCTATGACGTGGCGTTGGTGAATATCGCCGTCACCGAACAGCGCAAGGAGAAGTTCGATTTTGCGACCTATCGCGTCGATTCGCTGGCTTTTTCGGTGAAATCCACCAGTAACGTACGGTCGATTTCCAGTGCGAAAGATCTGGCCGGTAAAAAGGTGATTGTCGGATCGGGCACCAATCAGGAACGTATTCTGCTCGGCTGGAACGAGGAGAATAAAAAGGCCGGACGCGAGCCTGCATTACCGGTTTATCTGACCGACGATGCCTCAGGCAATCTCTATATTCAGTCCGGCAGGGCGGACGTGTTCTTTGGACCGCAATCCGTATCGGCCTACAAGGCGGCGTTAACCGGCAAAACCCGCGTCGTGGGATTAGGGCCGAAGAAAGCCTACGTCGCCACCACCACCAAAAAAGGGACCGGGCTGGTGTACGCGCTGCAGGCTGCGCTGGACGGTGCGATTAAGCGCGGGGACTATCAAAACGCGCTGGCGCGCTGGGGGGAGGCGGGCGAAGCGGTGACCAGCTCGGAGGTTAACCCGCACGGGATAACCTACTAATGGTGCTCTATACCCTAAATAATTCGAGTTGCAGGAAGGCGGCAAGGGAACCAATCCCCGGGAGCGTACATAAGTACGTGACTGGGGTGAGTGAATGCAGCCAACGCACCTGCAACTTGAAGTATGACGGGTATACACTTAGGGTTTTCATCCCTGAGGAGGCAACATGATTAAACTCTATGGCGTACCCGGCTGGGGCTCGGCAATCAGTGAAGTGATGCTGACCCTGGCAGACATCCCTTATCAGTTTATCAACGTGGACGGGTTTGACCGGCCAGGCCCGCAGCGCGAGCTGCTGATAAAACTCAACCCGCTGTGCCAGGTGCCGACGCTGGAGCTGGAAAACGGTACGATCGTGACGGAAACCGCGGCGATCGCTCTGATGGTGCTCGATCGATGCCCCGACCTGGCGCCGCCCGTGGGGCAGGCCGAGCGCCAGCAGTTTCAGCGCCTGCTTATCTGGTTTGTTGCCAACGTCTATCCCACGTTTACCTACGCAGATTATCCGGAGCGCTGGGTGCCTGACGCGCCGGAACAGCTGAAGAAAAACTGCATCGAGTACCGCAAATCTCTCTATCTGTGGTTCGACGCTCAGCTCAGCGCCTCGCCCTTTGCCCTTGGCGAACGGTTGACGCTGCTTGACGCGTATATTGCCGTCGCGCGCACCTGGGGGCCGCGTCATGAGTGGTTCGCTGCCAACACGCCCGCTATCACGTCAGTTGCGGATGCGGTCTGTGCGTTACCTCAACTGCACAAGGTGCTAAAAGCTAACGACATTATCTGATAACGTTGAAAGCTCACATCATATAAGGAAGCCTGCACATGCCACACGTTGATATCAAATGTTTTCCACGCGATCTGAATGACGAACAAAAAACGGCGCTGGCGGCGGATATCGCCGAAGCGATCGCCCGTCATCTGAACAGTAAAGATCGCTCAATCTCCGTGGCGCTTCAGGAGGTTCAGGAAGCTGACTGGAAGGCGCAGGTCTGGGATACCGAGATCGGCCCGAAACTGGATCAACTGATTAAGAAGCCCGGCTATTCTATGTAACTTGCTTGCCGGGCGGTGCAATATCACCCGGCGATACCCGCCTTAATTTCCTATCGCAAAAATCGATAATAAAAACCATAACGATTCCGCTACAATCCCCCACCCGAACAATATCCGTTAAATCAGCAGGTAAGCACTGCAACAGCACTACGATAAGTACATTAGTAAAAGGATAATTTTCTCATGACAAAATTACCTGAGTTTTCACTCGCCTTTTTGCATCCTCGTTACTGGCTCAGCTGGGCCGGCATTGCAGCGCTCTGGTGCACGGTACAGCTACCGTATCCGCTACTGTTAAAAACGGGTCACGGACTTGGCCGGCTGGCCATGCGCCTGCTTCCACGCCGCGTGGAGATAGCCAGACGTAATCTGGAGCTTTGCTTTCCGGACATGAACGACGAGGCGCGCGCGTTTACTTGAGCGTAATTTTGAATCGGTCGGGATGGGCGTCATCGAAACGGGTATCGCCTGGTTCTGGCCAGACCGGCGCGTGCGCAAATACTTTAGCGTGACCGGCTACGAGCACATGGAACAGGCGAGGGCGCAAGGCAGGGGCGTGGTGCTTATTGGCATGCATTTTCTGACGCTTGAGCTGGGCGCGCGCATCTTTGGCATGCTTAATGCGGGAATTGGTGTATATCGTCCCAACAATAATGCGCTGCTCGACTGGCTACAGACGCGCGGTCGTCTGCGCTCCAATAAAACCATGCTCGACCGCTACGATCTGAAGGGCATGATCCGCGCGCTTAAGCAAAATGAGATCCTGTGGTATGCCCCGGATCACGACTACGGCAAAACCAACAGCGTGTTCGTGCCGTTTTTTGCCGTCCCGGATGCCGCGACCACCGCCGGTAGCTATATGCTGGTCAAAAGCGCGAGACCGGCCGTGATCCCGTTCGTACCGCGCAGAAAAGCAGACGGCAAAGGGTACGAGCTGATTATTCTGGACGATATCAGCGATGACCTACAGGGAGGCGATAAAGCATCAGTGGCTACGCAGATGAACAGGGCGATTGAGCGTGCGGTAATGATGGCGCCCGAGCAATATATGTGGCTGCACCGTCGCTTCAAAACGCGTCCAGAGGGGCAACCGGACCGGTATGCGCGAAAAAAACAGGTCCAATCCTCAGCCAGAACCTTCTCTGCCAGCGATATGTCGGATCGGTCGAGTATCCAGCAGTAGCAAAGGGGGCGGATGCCGTCGCGCTCCGCCCTTTATAAAACCGGCGGCGCTGGATAGAATTACCGCATCCACCTTGTCGGGATGCAAAATATGACCGGAAGAGTCGACTATCACCTTGAAAAATATCTCCTCACCGAAGCGGCAGAGCCGGAGCGTCTGACCCGCCAGTGGGCGGAAGTGATGCGCGAGTGTCGCGAGCAGAAGTCCGGTGCGGAAGAGCGTTTGCGTCTCGCGCTGCTGAATGTGGATTATGTAACCAGCTTTGAGCTTCCCTTCCGGTTACTCCTCACCCGCGCCCCGCAGCTGATTGACGGGATAAGAAATGAGTTTCAGCTCAGCCAAAAAAATGTCCTGTTCAACGGCAGGCGGTTTGGCTGCGTCTACAGCCTTAAAAAAGACCTTGAAGGCGTTCCTGACGAATTTACCTATCACCTGAAAACGCGGATCCAGCGAAGCGATAGCGCAGGCGGAAGTGAAGTACCTTACCGGCAAATCGCCCAGCAGGTGAAAGCCCCCAGGGAACGACTCAGGCTGGCACTCGAAAATGGGCTATCCGTAACGGCGCTCGACGGGCTTTTCTGGTTTGGCATTCAGCGCATCGCGGCCGACGTGCAGAGGCTAAGGAAAACGGGCGTGAGGATAGTGACGTCGGAGACGGAGGTGTTTGATACGCTGACGATGACAACCCGGCGGATCCCGGTCTATAGTCTGAGTCCTGCGGAATGAGCCTCAGTCTATGACCTGTCGCGGTCCTATGAGAAGGCAAAAATAGCGGCAATCTTTTTCTCAGATATACCGTGCTTCAGTAACGCTTTCAGTGACATTAAGCCCCTAAAAAGAGGGGCGTTTTCATGCGACGACGCTATTCAGCAAATGCCCGCAACGCGTCGCCATCAAGACGATAGCGTACCCATTCGGACTGCGGTACAGCGCCGATGCTCAGATAAAAATCAATGGCAGACTGGTTCCAGTCAAGCACGCTCCACTCCAGGCGGCCGCAGTGACGTTCCACCGCGCATTGCGCGATCTTTTTCAGCAGTGCTTTCCCCGCGCCCCTGCTGCGGTATTCCGGAGAGACGTACAAATCTTCCATATAGATGCCGTTACGGCCAAGCCAGGTGGAATAGCTGGTGAAGAAAACGGCATACCCGACGGCGTGGCCTGCGTATTCGGCGATCAGCGCTTCGGTTTTACCGTCCGCGCCAAACAGCGTTTTGCGGATCTCGTCCGGCGTGGTGACCACTTCTTCCGGCGCTTTTTCATAGACCGCGAGTTCGTAAATCATATCGTAAATTGCCGCTGCATCTTCAGGCCGCGCCTGACGGATCGTGATGCTCATTGGTGTCCCTTTATCTTTGTATGTGGTTGATGAGGCTAAGCATAAAGGGTAATGTCAGAAGAATTAAGTGCAATGAAATCAACGAATGATGAATATTATGCATCCGGCCTTACGTCGCCTTGATTTAAACCTCCTGCCGGTTTTTGACGCAATTTATCGCCACAGCTCCGTTCGTCTGGCGGCAGACGAGCTGGCGATGAGCACCTCGGCGCTCAGCCATGCCCTGTCACGGCTGCGCGTTTCGCTCAACGATCCGCTGTTCTACCGGGAGGGGCATCGGATGTGTCCCAGCGTCTATGCCACGCAGCTTGCGCCCGTTATTGCATCGGCCCTGAAATATCTCGACCAGGAGCTGTCGCCGCAGCCGGAGTTTGATCCTGCCGTGAGTACGGCGTGTTTACAGATCGCGATAACGGACTTTACCGCGTTCTGCATCTTCCCTGCGCTTATGAATACGCTTCAGCATGCGGCGCCTGGCCTGCGTCTGGAATTACGTTATCTGCCGCACAGCCCGGCGTTGACGGAATTACTGGCAGGAGAGGTGGATCTGGCCCTGGGATTCAGCACCACCGGAGATCTCCGGTATCCGGAGCTGGAAGAGATTAGCTGGTTCGCGGATGAGTATGTCGTGATTAGCAACGCGAGCCGGAGCGCGCTGACGCTGGAGGATTATCTCGCCGCACGGCATCTTGTGGTCACGCCGTGGAACGAGAAGCAGGGGGTGCTGGATTTGCAGCTTGAACGCATGGGCTATACCCGACACATTGCGATCAAAACCCCGTCCATGCTCAGCGCCCCGTTTGTGATTGCAGAAAGCGATCTGCTGATGGCATTGCCTCGATTCGCCGCTGAAAAGCTGCTGCCAGCGACAAACATCAAGATTTTTCCTTTGCCGTTCCACATCAGCCCGTTTGAAGTGAAGATTTATTCGCACAAGCGCAGCGGTAAGCGAGGCGTCACGAACTGGCTAAAAGCCACGCTGCGCGCGCTGGGCGAAGGGCTTCGGTCAGCGCGCTGATGATTCCGACTGTAACAGGATTGCCATCAGCCCCGGAAAGCGGGCATCCAGATCTTCTCTTCGCAGTGAAATCATATTTTCGCGCCCCTGCGGGCGCTGCCAGATCACGCCGCTGTCGCGCAGCACGCGCCAGTGGTGGGTCATGGTGGATTTCACCACATCTTCCGGCCGCAGGGCGTTGCAGCTCAGTTCGCGGCCGTCGGCCAGCCGACGGATAATCGCCAGCCGCAGCGGATTGCCGAGGGCAAACAGCACATTTTCCAGCAGTATTTGTTCAGGTTCGGGGTGGTTTGGAATCATCGTTTTCCTGCGTCTCACGTCAGATTGAGCTATATCAACAATAGGTCAACCGTTAAAAAATAGTTCGATAATACTCGTACAATAGGACTATTATAACAAACGAACGAACACGCGACCATCCCGGTCGTCACACATCAGTCATTATGACTTAAGGAAATATCATGCCCCGACCCATCCCCCTCGAACGTTATCGCAACATCGGTATCTCCGCGCATATCGATGCCGGTAAAACAACCACCACCGAGCGCATCCTGTTTTATACCGGGATGAGCCACAAGCTGGGTGAAGTACACGATGGCGCGGCAACTACCGACTGGATGGCGCAGGAGCAGGAGCGCGGGATCACCATTACGTCGGCAGCGGTGAGCTGTTTCTGGCCCGGCATGGACCGGAGCTTTGAGCCGCACCGGATCAACATCATCGACACCCCGGGCCACGTGGATTTCACCATTGAGGTGGAACGTTCCATGCGCGTGCTCGACGGTGCCGTAATGGTGTATGACTCCGTCGGCGGCGTACAGCCGCAGTCGGAAACCGTCTGGCGCCAGGCGAACAAATACCACGTCCCGCGGCTGGCGTTCGTCAATAAAATGGACCGCCCGGGCGCGGATTTCTTCCGCGTGGTGCGGATGATGCAGGAGCGTCTGAAGGCTAACCCGGTCCCGATAGTGATCCCGGTTGGCGCAGAAGAGCATTTCACCGGCGTGGTGGATCTCATCAAGATGCGCACCATCCTCTGGGACGATGCGACGCAGGGGATGGCGTTTAGCTACGCGCCGGTACCTGACGACCTGCTGAGTACCGCTCAGGAGTGGCGTGAAAAGATGGTTTCTGCCGCAGCGGAAGCGAGCGACGCGCTGATGGACAAGTACCTTGAGAAGGGCGATCTGGACGAGGCTGAAATCATCCAGGGGCTGCGTAGCCGTACCATCTCCGGTGAAATTCAGCCGATGCTGTGCGGCAGCGCCTTTAAGAACAAGGGCGTGCAGCGCATGCTCGACGCGGTTATCGAGCTGATGCCGTCCCCGCTGGACGTGCCCGCCATTGATGGCGTTGATGAAAACGGTCAGCACGCTGAGCGTCACCCCAGCGATGATGAACCGTTCTCGGCGCTGGCCTTCAAGTTGATGAGCGATCCGTACGTCGGGCAGCTGACCTTTATCCGCGTCTATTCCGGCATACTGCGCAAAGGCGACGCGGTCTATAACCCGGTGAAGGGCAAGAAAGAGCGTATCGGGCGCATCGTGCTGATGCATGCCAACGATCGCCACGAGGTGGACGAGCTGCGTGCGGGCGATATCGCGGCCTGCGTCGGGCTGAAAGACGTTACCACCGGCGATACGCTCACCGATCCGAATGCGGTAATCACGCTTGAACGCATGGAGTTCCCGGATCCGGTTATTTCGCTGGCGATCGAGCCAAAAACCAAGGCCGACCAGGAGAAAATGGGGATCGCGCTGCAGCGCCTGGCGGCGGAGGATCCGTCGTTCCGCCTGCACACGGACGAGGAGTCCGGCCAGACGATTATCTCCGGCATGGGCGAACTGCACCTGGAAATCATCGTCGACCGCATGAAGCGGGAGTTTGGCGTGGAGGCAAATATTGGTCGTCCACAGGTAACGTACCGTGAAACCCTGCGTAAGGCGGTGAAGGATATCGAAGGCAAATTTGTCCGGCAGTCCGGCGGTAAAGGGCAATACGGCCACGTAGTCCTGAGCCTGGAGCCGCTGGACCCCGGAAGCGGTTTTGTTTTTGAAGATGCCACCAAAGGCGGCGTGGTGCCGCGCGAGTATATTCCCTCCGTGGAAAAAGGGCTGCGCGAGGCCATGAATACCGGGGTGCTGGCGGGTTATCCGGTGGTCGACGTGAAGGCGACCCTGACGTTCGGTTCGTACCATGACGTCGACTCGTCGGAAATGGCCTTCCGCATGGCGGCGATCCTCGGCTTTAAGGAGGGCGCACGGCGCGCGGACCCGGTTATTCTTGAGCCGGTCATGCACGTCGAGGTAGAAACGCCGGAAGAGTATGCCGGTAATATTATGGGCGATCTCTCCTCCCGTCGCGGCATGGTGCAGGGGATGGCAGAGCAGTACGGCAGCCAGATTATCCGTGCTGACGTGCCGCTGGCCGAAATGTTTGGCTACGCCACCACGCTGCGCTCGATGTCCCAGGGGCGCGCGACGTATACGATGGAGTTCCATCATTTCGCAGAAGCACCGCGGAACGTAGCGGATGAGATCATTGCGAAGCGTGTGAGGTAACAAAAAAGCCCTCTTCCTCAGGAAGGGGGCTTTTTCTCTTTCGTGGTTGCGCTACTCCAGCGCCTTAACCATTTTCCCGCTGGCGACAAACGTTCCGGCGCCAAGATGATGCAGCGTATTCAGCCTATCCCCGTCAAACTGCCAGCGTCCGGCAACGAACGCGCGTTCGTCCGCGGCGGCGGAAACGACCTCACCAAACAGGGTGTCATATTTCTCTGCCGCAGAGGTCGCGGGCAATAGCCGGCATTCCATCCACGCCAGACATTTCTCTTCAATTACCGGCAGGCCAAGCTCGGGGCCATGAATAACCGGGATCCCGTAGCAGTTAAACTTATCCTCATCGCGCCCGCTGACGCTGCCGACGGCGTAGGTCCAGTTCGCTGCCGCCACGCCGGGTATCACAATGCCGAATTTTCCGCTGCGCTCGATCAGCTCCCGTGACCACGCGCTTTTGTCCACCACTATCGCGATACGCGGGGGTTCAAACTCTACCGGCATAGACCACGCGGCGGCCATGACGTTGCGACGATCGATGACGTCATCCCGGCTGGTGATGAGCACGGTCGGACCGTGATTCAAAAGGCGGCTGGCATGACGTAGTTCAACAGGGCGAAAGTGGCTCATGGTGGCTCCTTGTTTTTAGTGATGAGTATGGCGAAAAAGCACGGAAATCAAAGTGGGTGCGCGAAATTAGTTTATAAACTCAACATCACTCTCAAAGGAAACTGAAGCATGTCCCCATTTCTGACTGCCTACTTCGCCCGCATCGGCTGGACCCTGCCGACGTCTGTTGATATCGACACCCTGCGCGCGCTGCATTTACACCACAACTGCGCGATCCCTTTCGAGAATATCGACGTCGTTTTGCCGCGGGAGATCCATCTGGACGACGGGTGTCTGGTGGACAAATTGGTTACCGCCCGGCGCGGGGGATACTGCTTCGAGCAAAACGGCCTGTTCGAGCGAGTATTACGTGAAGTCGGATTTACGGTACGCAGCGTGCTGGGCCGGGTCGTGCTGGCAAATCCGTCCCAGATGCCGCCGCGCACGCACCGGCTGCTGCTGGTGGAGCTGAACGGCGAGCGCTGGATCGCCGACGTGGGGTTTGGCGGACAAACGCTGACGGCGCCGATTCGGTTACTCGCCAACGAGGAGCAGGAGACGCCGCACGGGCTGTATCGTCTGCTGAGCGAGGGCAACGACTGGGTGCTGCAGTTCCGCCATCACGAGCACTGGCAGTCGATGTACCACTTTGACCTGACGACCCAGTATTTCAGTGATTACGTGATGGGAAACTTCTGGTCCGCGCACTGGCCGCAGTCCCATTTCCGCCATCATTTGCTCATGTGCCGCCACCTGCCGGACGGGGGCAAGCTCACGCTGACCAACTTTAACTTTACCCACTGGCAGAACGGCCGCGTGGAGGAGCAGATTGCGCTGCCGGAGGCACAAGCGCTGTATCAGCTTATGCAGGAGCGCTTTGGGCTGGGCGTTGACGATCCGAAGCACGGTTTTTCCCTGGCAGAGTTGACGGCGGTGATGGCAGGGTTTGATACGCATCCGCAGGCCGGGAAATAGGGATTAGCGTACCGCGCGCTGAGGGCGAAAGCATAAAAAACGGCAACCAGGGTTGCCGTTCTGCTTTTATCTCGCCAGCCGAAGCACTCAGCGGCGCGATCTCACCACCTGATACCGGCGGGTAAAATACTCAAACGGCGCGCTCCACACGTGTACCAGACGGGTGAACGGGAAGAGCAGGAAGATCGTCATTCCCAGCACCAGGTGAACGCGGAAGATAAAGTCCACCCCGTTCAGCATCTCCGAAGAGCCGCCGCGGAAGGTGACGATACCCTGCGCCCAGCCAACCAGCTTCATCATCTCGCTGCCGTCCGGGTAGCGGGCAGAGAAGGGGATCGTGCTCAGGCCAAGGATGCACTGGAACAGCAGGATGCTCATAATAATGATATCCGGCGTGGTCGAGGTGGCGCGCACCCGCTGGTTAAACAGTCGTCGATAGAGCAGCATCGCGCCGCCTACCAGCGTCAATATTCCGCAAACGCCACCGAGCACCATCGCCAGCTGCTGCTTAACGGCGATCGGTAAAAACCAGGCGTACATCCAGTGCGGGGTTAACATGCCGAACAGGTGCCCGAAAAAGATCCCCAGAATCCCGACGTGAAACAGGTTTGAGGCCCAGTTCATTCCGCGCTTGCTGAGCATCTGGCTCGATGAGGCGCGCCATGTGTATTGCCCGTAGTCGTAGCGCAGCCAACTGCCGAGGAAAAACACGGTGGCGCAGATGTACGGATAAATGTCGTAGAAAAACACGTTCAGGTAATGTGTCATTTTGGGCCTCCGGCGCTGACGTCTACGTACTGCGGCGCAACGTCTTGGCTAAAGCGTCGTTGATATTGCTGCATCGGCGAGCTGTCGCACGATGTCGCGTTGTCTTCGATAAACTTCACCTGTTCCTCTTCCCACACGGCGTCCAGCGCCTGACGGGTATCATCCCGTTTTTCACCGGACACCTGTTTTGCCACGCTGTCGCTGGAAAGTCGCGTTCCCGCCAGCGCCAGCAGGGCGTCAAACAGCTGGTAATGCGCGACGTCGCGCTGCTTGAGGCGCCCACCAATCAGCGCCAGGATCGGCGCGACGTTTTGCAGCCCTTCACGCGCCTCGTCGTCGCTGACCAGGCTGAGATACTCCAGGTAGAGGGGCAGGTAGTCCGGCAGCTCACGGCAGTCCAGCTCCAGCCCGGCTTTCTCATACTGCCCCATGAGATCGACCATTGCCTGACCGCGATCGCGGGATTCGGCGTGAACATGCTCGAACAGCAGCAGCGAGGTCGCGCGGCCGCGTTCAAACACTTCACACCACTCGGCCTGCTTATCCAGCAGCGGGGCGCTCAGGTGCTGCTGCGCAAACGGCAGCAGCATGGGCGCGTCCTGCGCTATCAGGGATAGCGCTTCTTCGCGGTTTTCCCACAGCAGCTCATCGGGATACTCAATCAGCAGCGCGATGATTTTGAGGATCTGCATTACTCTCCCTCCCCATGTTCGCGCACCTCGGTGATGTTGATCGCGTCGATGCGGCTGCTGTTGAAGAGGTTAAATTTGGTGTCGGAGCCGTGGCAGCCGTCGCCAAAGGTGAAGCCGCAGCCGTTTTTCTCCGGGAAGGCGTCGCGCGCCATCTCACGGTGGCTGGTCGGGATCACGAAGCGGTCTTCGTAATTGGCAATGGCCAGATAGCGGTACATCTCCTCGACCTGCGCTTCGGTCAGGCCCACCTCTTCGATGGCGCGGGTATCGGTCACGCCTTCCACGGTCTGGGAGCGCTTGTAGTGGCGCATCGCCATCATGCGCTTCAGGGCGCGCAGCACCGGGCCGGTATCGCCGGCGCTGAGCATGTTCGCCAGGTACTGCACCGGAATGCGCAGGCTTTCAACCGCAGGCAGGACGCCGTCACTCTGCGGCAGGCCGCCCGCGTCCGCGTAAGACTGAATCGCCGACAGCGGCGGCACGTACCAGACCATCGGCAGGGTGCGGTATTCCGGGTGCAGCGGCAGGGCGAGCTTCCAGTCCATCGCCATCTTGTAGACCGGAGATCGCTGGGCGGCGTCGATTACGTTTTGCGGAATGCCCTGCTTCAGCGCTTCTTCAATCACCGCCGGATCGTTCGGGTTGAGGAACACGTCGCACTGGCGCTCGTACAGATCGGTTTCATGCTCGGTGCTGGCCGCTTCTTCTATACGGTCAGCGTCATACAAAAGCACGCCGAGATAGCGGATGCGCCCGACGCAGGTTTCCGAGCAGACGGTCGGCTGGCCGGACTCGATGCGCGGATAGCAGAAGATGCATTTTTCTGACTTGCCGCTTTTCCAGTTGAAGTAGATTTTCTTGTACGGGCAGCCGCTGATGCACAGACGCCAGCCGCGGCATTTGTCCTGGTCAATCAGCACAATGCCGTCCTCTTCGCGCTTGTATATCGCACCGCTCGGGCAGGTGGCGACGCAGCTTGGGTTCAGGCAGTGCTCGCACAGGCGCGGCAGGTACATCATGAAGGTGTTTTCGAACTGGCCGTACATCTCTTTCTGGATCTTCTGGAAGTTGCGGTCGCGGGCGCGTTTTTCGAACTCGCCGCCCAGCAGCTCCTCCCAGTTTGGTCCCCAGACGATCTTGTCCATCCGCTTGCCGTCAATCAGCGAGCGGGGGCGGGCGGTAGGGAGGTGATCCCCCTCCGGCGCGCGGTGCAGATCCTGATAATCAAAGGTAAAAGGTTCATAATAATCATCAATCTGCGGCAGGACCGGGTTAGAAAATATTTTCGACAGCACCCCCATTTTGCCGCCGAGGCGCGGCGTCAGCTTGCCGTGAATGCCGCGGATCCAGCCGCCTTGCCACTCCTCCTGATCTTCCCAGTTTTTGGGATAACCGATGCCCGGTTTGGTCTCCACGTTGTTAAACCACGCATATTCCATCCCTTCGCGCCCGGTCCAGACGTTCTTGCAGGTGACCGAGCAGGTGTGGCAGCCGATGCATTTATCGAGATTCAGTACCATGCCAACCTGTGAGCGTATTTTCATTTTTTCGCCTCCTGTACCTGATCCCGACCTTCGCCGTCCAGCCAGTTAATGTTTTTCATTTTGCGGATCATGATGAACTCGTCGCGGTTCGAGCCGACGGTGCCGTAATAGTTGAAGCCGTACGCCAGCTGCGCGTAGCCGCCAATCATGTGGGTCGGTTTCGGGCAGACGCGGGTTACCGAGTTGTGGATCCCGCCGCGCCGTCCGGTCACTTCCGAGCCCGGAATGTTCAGAATGCGCTCCTGGGCGTGGTACATCATGGTCATACCCGGCGGCACGCGCTGGCTGACCACCGCGCGGGCGGTGAGGGCGCCGTTGGCGTTGAAGGCTTCGATCCAGTCGTTGTCTTCAATGCCCAGCTCGCGGGCATCGGTTTCGCTGATCCAGACGATTGGCCCTCCGCGCGACAGGGTCTGCATCAGCAGGTTTTCGCTGTAGGTGGAGTGAATGCCCCATTTCTGGTGCGGCGTAAGGAAGTTCAGCGCTTTTTCCGGGAAGCCGTTCGGCGGGATCTCGCGCATATGGGTGACGCTGCGGGTGTCAATCGGCGGACGATAGGCCACCAGGCTCTCCCCGAAGGCGCGCATCCAGGCGTGATCCTGATACAGCTGCTGGCGGCCCGAAATCGTGCGCCACGGGATCAGCTCGTGAACGTTGGTATAGCCCGCGTTATACGACACGTGCTCGCTCTCAAGGCCGGACCACGTCGGGCTGGAGATAATTTTACGCGGCTGCGCCTGGATGTCGCGGAAGCGAATTTTCTCGTCTTCCTTGTTCAGCGCAAGATGGGTGTGATCGCGCCCGGTCATTTCGCCCAGCGCTTCCCACGCTTTTACCGCTACCTGACCGTTGGTTTCCGGCGCGAGGGCGAGGATCACCTCAGAAGCGTCAATGGCGGTTTCAATGCGCGGACGGCCTTTCGCCGGGCCGTCGAGCTTGACGTAATTGAGCTTGCCGAGGAAATCGACCTCCTTCTGGGTGTTCCAGGAAATGCCTTTCCCGCCGTTGCCGAGCTTGTCCAGCAGCGGCCCAAGCGCCGTAAAGCGCTCGTAGGTTTCCGGGTAGTTGCGCTCGACGACCGCAATGGTTGGCGCGGTTTTGCCGGGGATCAAATCGCATTCGCCTTTGCGCCAGTCGAGAATATCGAACGGCTGCGACAGTTCCCCCGGCGAGTCGTGCTGTAGCGGCTGTAGCACCACGTCGGTTTCGGTCCCCAGGTGGCCGACGCAGACCTCGGAGAAGACTTTGGCGATGCCCTTGTAGATCTCCCAGTCGCTGCGGGACTCCCACGCCGGATCAACGGCGGCGGAAAGCGGATGAATAAACGGATGCATGTCCGAGGTGTTCATGTCGTCTTTTTCATACCAGGTGGCGGTCGGCAGCACGATGTCGGAGAACAGGCAGGTGCTGGACATGCGGAAATCGAGCGTCACCAGCAGGTCGAGCTTGCCCTCGATGGCGGCGGTCTGCCACTCCACTTCCTCAGGCTTCACGTCGTCCGTTGAGCCTAAATCTTCACCCTGAATACCGCTTTCGGTGCCGAGCAGATATTTCAGCATGTACTCATGGCCTTTACCGGACGAGCCGAGCAGGTTAGAGCGCCAGACGAACAGGTTGCGCGGGTGGTTCTTGCCGTTGTCGGGCTGTTCGCAGGCGAAGCGGATATCGCCCGATTTTAACGCCTGAACGGTGTAATCCTGCGGCGACATCCCGGCGGCGTCGGCGCGCGCCTTCACGTGCAGCGGGTTAAGGTTGAGCTGAGGCGCGGACGGCAGCCAGCCCATGCGCTCGGCGCGAACGTTAAAATCAATCAGGTGGCCGGTAAATTTCGACGCGTCCGCCAGCGGTGAGAGCAGCTCCTGGGCGGTCAGCTTCTCATAGCGCCACTGGCTGGCGTGATTATAAAAGTACGAGGTGCTGTTCATCTGGCGCGGCGGGCGGTTCCAGTCCAGCGCGAAGGCCAGCGGCAGCCAGCCGGTTTGCGGGCGCAGCTTTTCCTGCCCGACATAGTGCGACCAGCCGCCGCCGCTCTGCCCGACGCAGCCGCAGAAGACCAGCATGTTGATCATCCCGCGGTAGTTCATGTCCATGTGGTACCAGTGGTTCACACCGGCACCGAGGATGATCATCGAACGGCCGTGGGTTTTATGCGCGGTGTCGGCAAACTCGCGGGCGATTTTTTCGATGAGGTACGCGGGTACGCCGGTGATTTGCTCGCCCCAGGCTGGAGTGTAGGCTTTAACCTCGGCGTAGCTCGTTGCCGCGTTGCCGTCTTCGAGACCGCGATCGAGGCCGTAGTTCGCCAGCACCAGATCGTAAACGCTGACCACGCGTTTCTCGCTGCCGTCGGCGAGCGTGAGGGTTTTACTCGGCACGCGGCGCGTCAGCACCGGTTCCTGCTTCACGCTGCGGAAATGCGGGTTCTCGTTGCCGCCAAAGTACGGGAAGGCGACGTCGGCCACGCTGTCGTGGGTGATGAGCAGCGAAAGGGTCAGTTCGGTTTCCTGACCCGCGGCAAGCGATTCCAGGTTCCATTTGCCTTTTTCGCCCCAGCGGAAGCCAATGGAGCCGTTCGGCACCACCAGATTCCCGGCGACGTCAAAGGCAACGGTTTTCCACTCCGGATTGTTGGCTTCTCCCAGCCCCTCGGCCAGATCCGACGCGCGCAGCATGCGGCCCGGCACCACGCGACCGTCTGCCTGCTCGTCGAGCAGCACCAGCATTGGCATATCGGTATAGCGGCGGCAGTAGTTGAGAAAGTAGTCGCTTGGGTTATCGAGGTGGAACTCTTTGAGGATCACATGGCCCATCGCCATGGCGAGCGCGCTGTCGGTACCCTGTTTTGGTGCCAGCCACTGGTCGCTCAGCTTTGCCACCTCCGAGAAGTCCGGGGTGATGGCGACGGTCTTGGTGCCTTTGTAACGCACCTCGGTGAAGAAGTGGGCATCCGGGGTACGCGTCTGCGGCACATTTGAGCCCCAGGCGATGATGTAGCTTGAGTTATACCAGTCGGCGGATTCCGGCACGTCGGTCTGTTCGCCCCAGGTCATCGGCGACGCGGGCGGCAGGTCACAGTACCAGTCGTAGAAGCTGAGGCAGGTGCCGCCGATCAGGGAGAGGTAGCGCGTGCCGGCGGCGTAAGAGACCATCGACATCGCCGGGATAGGCGAGAAGCCGGCCACGCGGTCCGGGCCATAGTGCTTGATGGTCCAGACGTTGGCGGCGGCGATCAGCTGGTTCAGCTCTTTCCAGTTCGAGCGGATAAACCCCCCGCGTCCACGCGCCTGCCTGTAGCTCTGCGCCTTTTGCGGATCGTTCTGGATGGCATCCCAGGCCAGCACCGGATCGCTATGCTGTGCCAGCGCCTCGCGCCAGAGTTCAATCAGCCTGCGGCGCACCAGCGGGTATTTAAGACGGTTGGCGCTGTACAGATACCACGAGTAGCTCGCGCCACGCGGGCAGCCGCGCGGCTCATGGTTAGGCAGGTCAGGGCGGGTACGCGGATAGTCGGTCTGCTGGGTTTCCCAGGTCACCAGGCCGTTTTTAACGTAGATTTTCCAGCTACAGGAGCCGGTACAGTTAACGCCGTGGGTGGAGCGCACAATTTTGTCGAACTGCCAGCGCTGACGGTAGCTGTCCTCCCAGTCGCGGTTGGTGTGATACACCTGCCCGTGCCCATCGGCGAAACTGTCGCCTTTTGTTTTGAAGTAACGGAAGCGGTCCAACAGTTTGCTCATGACATTTCTCCTGCTTCGATAGCATTGCCGGAGGGCGTGGCGCACGCTCCGGCGAAGATATAGTTATTATTTTTGTGAGGATTTTCGGCCATACACCAGCCAGGTGACGAACACGCAGACGATGTAAAACACGAGGAATACCTTCATGGCGCCCACCGGCGAGCCGGTCATCGCCAGCGACGTGCCAAAGGCTTTAGGAATAAAGAAGCCGCCGACCGCACCGATGGCAGAGATAAAGCCCAGCGCGGCGGCGGTTTCGGTCACCGCCTCATGCTGCGCCTGCTCGTCGGTGCCGCCCTGCTTTTTCACCCGGTCGATGGTGATTTGGCGGAAAATAATCGCGATCATCTGGAAGGTCGACCCGCTGCCGAGACCGGCGGTAAGGAACAGACCCATAAAGACCAGATAGAACGCGATAAAGCTGCCTGAACCCGAGCCGGGAAGCGTCAGGAAAATCAGGGCGCTAAAGACGGCCATAAAGACAAAGTTGAAAAGCGTCACCCGTACGCCGCCCAGTTTGTCCGAGATCATCCCACCCGCAGAACGCGCCAGGGCACCAATCAGCGGGCCGAAGAAGGCGAGGTGCAGGATATTTACGTCCGGGAACTGGGTCTTCGACAGCATGGCAAAGCCCGCCGAGAAACCGATGAACGAGCCGAAGGTGGCGAGATAAAGCAGGCTCAGCAGCCAGAGGTGAAAACGCTTAAGCACCGGAAGCTGGCTGGCAATAGACGCTTTCGAGCTGGCGATATCGTTCATGCCGAAGAAGGCGGCAAGCGTGGCCAGAATCAGCAGCGGCGCCCAGATCCAGGCCGCGTTAGCCAGCCACATTGTCGAGCCGTCCTCCTGCGGTACGCCGTGCACGCCGAGGAAGGTGAACATCGGCAGGAAAATCACCAGCGGCGCGACCAGCTGCATCACGCTGACGCCCAGATTGCCCAGCCCGCCGTTAATGCCCAGCGCGCTGCCCTGCCTGGCCTTCGGGAAGAAGAAGCTGATATTACCCATGCTGGAAGCGAAGTTAGCACCGGCAAAACCGCACAGCAGCGCAATGATGATAAAGACCCAGTATGGGGTAGCGGTGTTTTGAATGGCGATCCCCAGCCAGACGCAGGGCACGACGAGGATAACGGTACTTAACACGGTCCAGTACCGCCCGCCAAATATCGGCACCATAAAAGAGTAGGGGACACGCAATATTGCGCCGGAGAGAGAAGGTAGCGCCGTTAGCATAAAAAGCTGGTCGGTGCTGAAATTAAATCCGACTTTATTAAGATTTACCGCAATGGCGCTAAATAACATCCACACGCAAAACGCCAGCAGCAAACAAGCCACAGAAATCCAAAGATTTCTTCGAGCGATATGTTTCCCTTTATTCTCCCAAAATTGCGCGTTTTCCGGTTTCCAGTTACTCAACAAATGTTGATTACTCTTCTCACTTTGATGTGACATATCGCCCTCTTGCTTAACCAAATGGAGAGAAAAAACAAGTAAAAACAGAAGGATGCCTGTTGGCTGCTTGTGAAAATTATTGGATGTTATGGGATACATCTGAAAGGATAGATAAAAAAGCGAATCCCTGAGTTTGGAAAGGGAATCAGGGTTCGCATTATGTGTTACTAATTGTAACTTTTGGAGGGGATTAATACCCCAATGGGAGTATTAAAACAATTCGAGGGAGATCAGTTTATCCAGATGCTTATTAAATGCCGCGTCGTCTATCTCGGGCATATTTAAGACGTAAATTCCGTCCAGCCCGCATACCAGGCCGATTAATCGCCATGCAATATTTTCAGGCAGGTCATTAAGGATAAAGGCATTAGCCTGCGCGCCGGCACGAATAATCGCGACCGTCTCCTGATGCCACATTTCCATGGTCAGCACGTAAGCGCCTTTGACGTCATCATCCCGACTGGCAAGAATTTGCGCCTCACGCCACAGGCGAATGTAGGGCTCAAAACCGCCATCATCGCTGCCGAGCATGGCATGCAGCCGCTCCCGCCAGCTGGCATTTTCACCCACCACTTCAGCATCCAGTAAATCGCGGATCAGGCGGACAAACGCCAGCGATTTTAGCTCGCCAGCCGAAGCAAAATGGTGATGAACCTGCCCGGTGGCTACGCCCGCTTCGGTGGCGATGCGGCGAACGGTCATCGCGGCCAGCCCTTCGGTCAGCGCCACGCGCATCGCGGCCTGTAAGATCTCTTCCCGACGCTCGTCCTTGCTCAGATAACGCATAATTTCTCACTCTCAATGGGAACGAAACGAGTGTAACAAAAAGCTGGACAAGTGTTCAACTTTACGTAGGATCGCAATCTGGACATGTGTCCAGTTTTTATCTGATAAGGAAATTTATGTTTCGTCAGTGGTTAGCGTTGGTGATTATCGTGCTGGTGTATATCCCGGTGGCGATTGACGCGACGGTGCTGCACGTGGCCGCACCGACATTGAGCATGACGCTGGGGGCCAGCGGCAATGAATTGCTGTGGATTATTGATATTTATTCGCTGGTCATGGCGGGAATGGTGCTGCCGATGGGCGCGCTGGGGGATCGCATAGGCTTCAAGCGCCTGCTGATGATCGGCAGCACGCTGTTTGGCCTGTCGTCTCTGGCGGCGGCCTTTGCACCGTCTGCAGGCTGGCTGATTGCTGCCCGCGCGTCGCTGGCTATTGGCGCGGCGATGATCATTCCGGCCACGCTTGCCGGGATCCGCACGCTGTTTATCGACGCGCGGCACCGTAATATCGCTCTTGGCGTCTGGGCCGCCGTCGGCTCGGGCGGGGCGGCGTTTGGCCCGCTGATTGGCGGGATACTGCTGGAGCATTTTTACTGGGGATCGGTATTCCTGATCAACGTGCCGATCGTGCTGGTCGTGGTCTCGCTCGCTGCGCGGTTCGTGCCAGCTCAGCAGGGACGGCCTGAACAGCCGCTCAATATCAGCCACGCCATCATGCTGATTGTGGCCATTTTGCTGCTGGTGTATAGCGCCAAAACCGCGCTTAAAGGCGTGCTGTCTCCGTGGCTGGTGCTCGGTACCTTACTCACCGGGGCGGTGATGCTGTTTATCTTCGTCCGCATTCAGCTGCGGGCGCGCGTGCCGATGATCGACATGCGCCTGTTTTGCCACCGCATTATTTTAAGCGGCGTGGTGATGGCGATGACCGCCATGATCGCGCTGGTGGGCTTTGAGCTGCTGATGGCGCAGGAGCTGCAGTTCGTTCATGGGTTTACGCCGTTCGAAGCGGGGATGTTTATGCTGCCGGTGATGGTGGCGAGTGGATTTAGCGGGCCTATCGCCGGGGTGCTGGTCGGTCGCCTGGGGCTGCGCATCGTCGCGGCCGGGGGCATGGGGCTCAGTGCGGTCAGCTTTATCGGCCTGTCGATGCTCGACTTCAGCACGCAGCAGTGGCAGGCGTGGAGCCTGATGGTGCTGCTGGGCTTCAGTGCCGCCAGCGCGCTGCTGGCATCCACCTCTGCGATCATGGCCGCGGCGCCGAAAGAGAAGGCCGCTGCCGCAGGGGCGATCGAAACCATGTCCTATGAGCTGGGCGCGGGGCTGGGAATTGCCATTTTCGGACTGCTGCTGACCCGCAGCTTCTCGGCGTCGATTGCGCTGCCGCAGGGGCTGAACGCGTCCCTTAGCGAGAAAGCGTCGTCGTCGATCGGTGAAGCGATGAGCGTCGCGCAGGAACTGACGCCTGCACTGGCCGAGTCGGTGATGTCGGCGGCGAAATCCGCGTTTATCACCTCGCACAGCGTGGCGTTAGGCAGTGCGGGAGGCATGCTGCTGGTTCTGGCGGTGGGGATCTGGTTTAGCCTGGCGAAAGCGCCGCAGCAGTAATATAAAAGGCCAGCCGCGAGGGCTGGCCTTTCTGCACTAACGCATCTTAGAACTGGTAGGTCAGACCTACAGCCACGACGTTGTCGGTTGCAATTTTTGCATCACTGGTGAACTTGCTGTCGTCGAGCAGGTTGATTTTGTAATCAACGTAGGTAGACATGTTTTTGTTGAAGTAGTAGCTCGCGCCAACGTCAACGTATTCAACCAGGTCCTGGTCGCCGTAGGAGCCGATGTCTTTACCTTTGGATTTCAGGTAAGCGATGGACGGACGCAGGCCGAAGTCGAACTGATACTGAGCAACAACTTCGAAGTTCTGCGCTTTGTTGGCGATGTGGCCGTTACCGAACGCGGTCATGTTGCGGGTTTCAGAGTAGGTGGTTGCCAGGTAGATGTTGTTCGCATCGTACTTCAGGCCGGCAGCCCAGACTTCCGCATTTTCACCGCCTGCGTTCAGGTCGCTTGCAGCATTAACCTGACGGTCGGTACGGTCAGATTTTGCGTAAGTTGCGCCCGCCGCGAAACCGTCGAACTCATAGGTAGAGGACAGACCCCAGCCGTCACCGTTAGATTCGGTGATGTCTTTACGGTCGTTTTTACCCTGGTACTGGGCAGCAACGTTCAGGCCGTCAACCAGACCGAAGAAGTCGGTGTTACGGTAGGTGGCAACGCCGGTAGTACGGCTGGTCATGAAGCCATCGGCCTGAGTCCAGGTATCGCCACCGAATTCTGGCAGAACGTCAGTCCATGCGCCGATGTCGTAAGCAACGCCGTAGTTACGACCGTAGTCGAAAGAACCAAATTCATTGAATTTCAGGCCAGCAAATGCCAGACGGGTTTTGTTGCCGTCGGAACCCTGATCTTCAGAGCGGTTGCCCTTGAACTCATATTCCCACTGGCCGTAACCGGTCATCTGGTCGTTAATCTGCGTTTCACCTTTGAAACCCAGACGAACGTAAGTTTTGTCGCCGTCGTTATCCGTATCATCAGAGAAATAGTGCAGACCCGTAACTTTGCCGTACAGGTCCAGTTTGTTACCGTCTTTGTTAAAAACTTCAGCTGCGTTAACAACGCCTGCTGCCAACATGGAAGTGACTGCCACTGCAACTAATTTAAGTTTCATCTTAAATAATCCTTATAATTTTATTTAGGTGTTTCCTAAGCCAACTGGACGATTTTTAAACGAGGCAGATCGTCAATGGCAGACTATTTTTGAAATTCCGTAGTCTGGTTTCAATAATAAGTTTCAAAATATTAAAGATAATTTCAATTAGTGTGATCATGATCTGAAAAATTGCCGTCGAACCGCCTGATTCGATGAATAAATATACATAAAGCGATTATTAACCAATCAGGATAATATGCACCCAAATAGTTTTTGAGCGTTTATGTTTTTTACGTCAGCGAGTTCAATAGGCGAGCGGAAATAAATATCTCTGAAGCTTTTCTAACGTAGAAACAGATGGTTATGAGGATTTGCTTATGTGGTTGCTTAATTTTTATCAAAAACACCCAGAAATAAACTATTGCACCTTGTGCTATTTAGGGTGCAAATATTAAGGCTGCATTAATTTCTCGCGTTGTCAGTTTATGTCAATTTAGTGCCAGAATACGGTTAAGTTTTAGCACTATAAACAGAATGTCCTGTGCGCTCTAATGTTATGAATAATATTCCGATGTGTGATCACATTTTAAATTATTGTTAATTTTCTGCCGGGCAACGCGCGTACCCGGCAAAAGCGTGCAGGGTTATTTACGTGTGGCGTACCAGCACAGCAGTGAACCGGCGCAAACCAGCAGTGCGCCCTGCCAGAACGCGAATGAAAGGGGAGAGCTGAGCAAAATAGCCGCGAGCGCGGCGGAAAGTACCGGCGTAAAATAAGATACTGCCGCAAGCATCGTCACGTTCCCGTGAAGAATGCCTATATTCCAGGCCGCATAGCCGAAGCCGAGCGCAACGCCGCACATTAACAGCTTCACCACCACCGGTACGCTGAATGCCATGTCAGGCTGATCGCTTAAGGCATATTTGACCCACAGGCTTAAGGCGGTCAGCAGGACGAAAAGGGTGATGCCGTTTTGCCCCTTCGCGTACTTGCTGGTGACGGTGCAGTAGGCGGCCCAGATAAAGGCGCCTGCAAACGCCAGCCCGTAGCTTAGCGGGCTGGAGACGACGTTGCGCATAATGTCATCCACGTGCAGGCCGCTTTCGCCGCCTAAAACCCAGCACACGCCCAACAGCGAGACGAGAAGCCCAGGCACCACCCACAGGCTGGATTTTTGCCCGTTGAACAGAATGGCGAACACGATCGTCAGGCTCGGCCAGAGGTAGTTGACCATGCCCACCTCAATGGCCTGCGAGCGCGTCGCGGCATAGCCCAGCGACAGGGCAAGGCACATCTCATAGCTGACAAACAGGACGCTGCCCGCAATGAGATAGCGCGTGGAAAAACGCCGCAGATCCGGAAAGCCCATCGTCACCAGGCACAGTAATCCGCTGACGGTGTAGATCATCGCCGCGCCGCCCACCGGGCCGAGCCCCTCACTTACGCTGCGGATAAGTCCTACCATCGTGCTCCACAGCAGTATGGCCGCCAGACCAATCAGCGTTGCTCTTTTTCTGTCCATTACCCAGCCAGTCCCATAAAAATCAAAGGGAAAACTTATAGCATCTATCCGCTTCTTCTGGCGAATTTTCTCAGACCCGGTTAACCCATAAGGGTTAAAAAAACGTACCGGCGGTGACTATTAAGGGGGCGAACTTTGACGACCTTGATTTGACGCAAAAAAAACAGGGGCTTTGCTGTTAGTTTGCGGCGCGAAGTCTTATCAGATAACGAGGACAGCAATGGACGTCAGCCGCAGACAATTTTTTAAAATCTGCGCGGGCGGTATGGCCGGAACAACAGCCGCTATGCTGGGATTCGCTCCCAAAATGGCGCTGGCTCAGGCACGCAACTATAAACTGCTGCGTGCGAAAGAGATCCGTAACACCTGCACATACTGCTCCGTGGGTTGTGGGCTATTGATGTATAGCCTGGGTGATGGCGCGAAGAACGCCAAAGAAGCGATTTATCATATTGAAGGGGATCCGGATCATCCGGTGAGCCGCGGGGCGCTTTGCCCGAAAGGGGCGGGGCTGCTGGACTACGTTCACAGTGAAAACCGCCTGCGCTATCCCGAGTATCGTGCGCCGGGTTCCGACAAGTGGCAGCGCATCTCCTGGGACGACGCATTCTCCCGTATCGCAAAACTGATGAAAGCGGACCGGGACGCCAACTTTATTGAAAAGAACGAGCAGGGCGTCACGGTTAACCGCTGGACCTCCACCGGGATGCTGTGCGCGTCTGCGGCGAGTAATGAAACCGGCATGCTGACGCAAAAATTTGTGCGCTCCCTCGGCATGCTGGCGGTTGATAACCAGGCGCGCGTCTGACACGGACCAACGGTAGCAAGTCTTGCTCCAACATTTGGTCGCGGTGCGATGACCAACCACTGGGTTGATATCAAAAACGCAAACGTCGTGGTGGTGATGGGCGGTAACGCCGCAGAAGCCCATCCGGTGGGATTCCGCTGGGCGATGGAAGCGAAAAACAACAACGATGCGACGCTGATCGTCGTCGATCCGCGCTTTACGCGTACGGCATCGGTGGCCGATATTTATGCGCCGATCCGCTCCGGTACGGACATTACGTTCCTCTCCGGCGTGCTGTTGTACCTGATCGAAAACAACAAAATTAACGCGGAATACGTTAAGCATTACACCAACGCCGGCCTGCTGGTGCGGGAAGATTTTGCCTTTGAAGATGGCCTGTTCAGCGGCTATGACGCAGAGAAGCGTCAGTACGATAAATCTTCCTGGAACTATCAGTTCGACGAAAACGGCTACGCGAAACGGGACGATACCCTGACCGATCCGCGCTGCGTGTGGAATCTGCTGAAACAGCACGTTTCCCGCTATACGCCGGACGTGGTAGAGAATATCTGCGGTACGCCAAAAGCGGACTTCCTGAAAGTGTGTGAAGTTCTGGCCTCCACCAGTGCCGCCGACAGAACCACCACGTTCCTGTACGCGCTGGGCTGGACGCAGCACACCGTCGGCGCGCAGAACATCCGCACCATGGCAATGATCCAGCTGCTGCTCGGCAACATGGGGATGGCCGGCGGCGGCGTGAACGCGTTGCGCGGCCACTCCAACATTCAGGGCTTAACCGACCTCGGCCTGCTGTCCACCAGCCTGCCAGGCTACCTGACGCTGCCGTCCGAAAAGCAGAGCGACTGGCAAAGCTGGCTTGACGCCAACACGCCAAAAGCAACGCGACCGGACCAGGTGAACTACTGGAGCAACTATCCGAAGTTTGCCGTGAGCCTGATGAAATCTTTCTACGGCGACGCGGCGCAGAAAGAGAATGACTGGGGCTTCGACTGGTTGCCAAAATGGGACCAGGCATACGACGTCATCAAGTATTTCAACATGATGGATAAGGGCGACGTCACCGGCTATATCTGCCAGGGCTTTAACCCGGTTGCCTCATTCCCGGATAAAAACAAAGTCGTCCGCAGCCTGAGCAAGCTGAAGTACATGGTGGTTATCGATCCGCTGGTCACCGAAACGTCAACCTTCTGGCAGAACCACGGTGAATCAAACGATGTCGATCCGGCAGCGATTCAGACCGAAGTGTTCCGCCTGCCGTCCACCTGCTTTGCGGAAGAAGATGGCTCCATCGCTAACTCTGGCCGCTGGCTTCAGTGGCACTGGAAAGGCCAGGATGCGCCGGGCGAGGCGCGTAATGACGGTGAAATTCTGGCCGGCATTTACCATCGCCTGCGCGAGCTGTACCGCACCGAAGGCGGTAAAGGCGCTGAACCGCTGCTGAAGATGAGCTGGAACTATAAGCAGCCGGATCGTCCCGAGTCCGAAGAGGTGGCCAAAGAGAATAACGGCGTGGCGCTGGCGGATCTGTACGACGCCAGCGGCAACCTGGTGGCGAAGAAAGGCCAACTGCTGAACAGCTTTGCGCTGCTGCGTGACGACGGTACCACCGCCTCTTCCTGCTGGATCTACACCGGCAGCTGGACGGAGCAGGGTAACCAGATGGCGAATCGCGATAACGCCGATCCGTCAGGCCTGGGCAACACGCTGGGCTGGGCATGGGCGTGGCCGCTGAACCGTCGCGTTCTGTACAACCGTGCATCCGCAGACGTGAACGGCAAGCCGTGGGATCCGAAGCGCATGCTGATCGAGTGGAACGGCACGAAGTGGACGGGGAACGATATCCCGGACTTCAACACCGCCGCACCGGGCAGCAACACCGGGCCGTTTATCATGCAGCCGGAAGGGCTGGGACGCCTGTTCGCCATCGACAAGCTGGCGGAAGGGCCGTTCCCGGAACACTACGAGCCGATGGAAACGCCGCTCGGCACCAACCCGCTGCACCCGAACGTGGTGTCGAGTCCGGTGGTGCGCATCTATGAAGACGACGTGCTGCGCCTGGGCAAAAAGGACAAGTTCCCGTATGTCGGAACGACCTACCGCCTGACCGAGCATTTCCACACCTGGACCAAGCACGCGCGGCTCAACGCCATCGCGCAGCCGGAACAGTTCGTGGAGATCAGCGAAACGCTGGCGAAAGCGAAAGGGATCGCCAATGGCGATCGCGTGAAGGTGAGCAGCAAGCGCGGCTTTATTCGTGCCGTCGCGGTGGTTACCCGTCGTTTGCAGTCCCTGAGCGTTCACGGTCAGCAGGTGGAAACGGTCGGTATTCCGCTGCACTGGGGCTTTGAGGGCGTGGCGCAGAAAGGCTATATCGCCAATACCCTGACGCCAAACGTCGGCGATTCCAACTCGCAAACGCCGGAGTACAAAGCGTTTCTGGTCAACATCGAGAAAGCGTAAGGAGCGATTAAATGGCGATGGAAACACAAGACATTATTAAACGCTCCGCGACCAACCCGATAACCCCCGCGCCTCGCGCGCGGGATTACAAGGCTGAAGTCGCCAAGCTTATCGATGTCTCATCCTGCGTGGGCTGTAAGGCCTGTCAGGTGGCCTGCTCGGAGTGGAACGATATTCGCGACGAGGTGGGGCACTGCGTTGGGGTTTACGATAACCCGGCGGATCTGAGCGCCAAATCCTGGACGGTGATGCGCTTTAGCGAAACCGAACAGAACGGCAAGCTGGAGTGGCTCATCCGTAAAGACGGCTGCATGCACTGTGAAGATCCGGGCTGCCTGAAGGCATGTCCGTCGGCGGGTGCAATTATTCAGTATGCTAACGGGATCGTCGACTTCCAGCAGGATAACTGCATCGGCTGCGGGTACTGCATTGCGGGCTGTCCGTTTAATATCCCGCGCCTCAATAAAGAGGATAACCGGGTATACAAATGCACGCTGTGCGTGGACCGCGTTAGCGTGGGTCAGGAGCCTGCCTGTGTCAAGACCTGTCCAACCGGCGCGATCCACTTCGGCACCAAAAAAGAGATGCTCGAGGTGGCGCAGCAGCGGGTGGACAAGCTGAAAGCGCGCGGCTATGACAAGGCGGGTATTTACAACCCGCAGGGCGTGGGCGGAACCCACGTGATGTATGTCCTGCATCACAATGACCAGCCGGAGCTGTATCACAACCTGCCGAAGGACCCGGCCATCGATACCTCCATCAACCTGTGGAAAGGGGCGCTTAAGCCGCTCTCGGCGGCGGGCTTTATCGCCACCTTTGCCGGGCTGATTTATCACTATATCGGTATTGGGCCGAATAAAGAGGTGGATGACGACGAGGAGGAGCATCATGAGTAAGTCGAAAATGATAGTGCGCACCAAATTTGTCGATCGCGCCTGTCACTGGACGGTGGTCATCTGCTTCTTCCTGGTGGCGGTCTCCGGCATCTCGTTCTTCTTCCCGACGCTGCAGTGGCTGACGGAAACCTTCGGGACACCGCAGATGGGGCGTATTCTTCACCCGTTCTTCGGCGTGCTGATTTTCGTGGTGCTGATGTTTATGTTCGTGCGTTTCGTCCATCACAATATCCCGGATAAGCAGGATATTCCGTGGGTGAAAGGCATCGTTGAAGTTCTGAAAGGCAACGAGCATAAAGTCGCGAAGGTAGGCAAATATAACGCCGGGCAGAAAATGATGTTCTGGACCATCATGAGCATGATTTTTGTGCTGCTGGTAACCGGGGTCATCATCTGGCGACCGTATTTCGCCCACTACTTCCCGATTCAGGTAGTGCGCTACGCGCTGCTGATCCACGCAACGTCGGCCATTATTCTGATCCACGCCATCCTGATCCATATGTATATGGCATTCTGGGTGAAAGGGTCGATTAAGGGCATGATTGAAGGGAAGGTGAGCCGCCGCTGGGCGCAGAAACACCATCCTCGCTGGTATCGGGACGTTGAGCGTCTTGAAGCGCAAAAAGAGAGTTCGGAAGGGTTGAAGTAAGCCTTGCGCCGTCGGCTTTGTCCGGCGGCGCTGCGCTTGCGCGGGCCTGAACATTGAATTGTCCCAGCATTAAAGCACCCTGAAAAACTCATCATCAGTTATTGTTCCGCACTTTTCTACAAGCTCATTCATTATTCGAATAAATGCACGATCCGCTTCCGATACCTGGCGTTTTGCCGTCCTGTCTGGCGCCGAATGTCTCAGGGGCTTAGTTGGTGTCATACTTCTTGATGAACCGTACTCTGGTGTTTGTTTCATTTTATTCCCCATTGGTTGGTGCGGCCATTATCGGCCGAAGGCAATAAAAAACAATACCGTTTCCCCTGGTAATATAAATTATGCGAGCCGCCTTCCAGTATAATTAGCCTCGATCTGCAAGATGCCTGAAGGAAGATTTTCGATTTATTTTGTCAGCTCTGCGTTTCGATAATTCAACCTTATCTGCATGCCGTCCTTTATATGTACTCTGTGAAATCGTTCGAGAAAGCGGAGCTACCCTCTGCGGAACGGCCCGTATCCGGTCGCGGAATCGAGGCCGTGGCCTGGGTGTAATCGACCTGAATAAATGGATTAATGTGTCAGAAAGCTGGTTTGAGCTGGCTCACCATACAAGTTTAATCAATAATGCACCCTGCATATTTTTCAAACGTGGCTGTAGTATGAAAAAGACAATTTTTTCGTTGGCGCTTGGCACCTTTGGCCTGGGGATGGCTGAATTTGGCATCATGGGCGTGCTGACAGAGCTTGCGCATGACACGGGAATTTCTATTCCCTCCGCCGGGAATATGATTTCGTTTTACGCCTTTGGCGTAGTCATCGGCGCGCCGATTGTGGCGCTGTTCTCCGGCAAATTCTCCCTTAAAACAACGCTGCTGTTTCTGATGGCGATGTGCGTCGTCGGTAATGCTCTGTTTACTTTCTCAACGTCCTATGTCGGGCTGGCGGCGGGGCGGTTAATCTCTGGCTTCCCTCATGGCGCGATTTTCGGCGTGGGGGCGATCGTCCTGTCGAAGATCGCACCGCCGGGAAAGGTGACGGTTGCCGTCGCCGGGATGATTGCCGGGATGACCGTAGCCAATCTGCTGGGCGTACCGCTGGGAACCTGGCTTGGGCACGAGTTTAGCTGGCGTTACACCTTCTTTTTAATTGCGGTGTTTGACGCGCTGGTGATCCTGTCGGTCCTGCTGTGGGTGCCAGATATACGCGACACATCAGCCACCCGGCTGACGGAACAATTTCGCTTCCTGAAGAAACCGGAGCCGTGGCTCATTTTTGCCGCCACGATGTTCGGCAACGCCGGCGTGTTTGCCTGGTTTAGCTTCGTAAAGCCGTTTATGGTCAACGTGTCAGGCTTCTCTGAGGGGGTAATGACCGCGATCATGATGCTGATGGGGCTGGGCATGGTGCTGGGTAATATGCTCAGCGGAAAATTATCCGCGCGCTTTAGCCCCTTGCGCATTGCGGCCACCACCGACCTGGTGATTGTGGCGTCGCTGCTAGCGCTGTTCGCTTTTGGCGAACTGAAAACCGCTTCGCTGGTGATGGGATTCGTCTGCTGCGCCGGGCTGTTTGCGCTCTCTGCGCCGCTGCAAATTCTGCTGCTGCAAAATGCGAAAGGTGGCGAGATGCTGGGGGCGGCAGGCGGGCAGATGGCGTTTAATCTCGGCAGTGCAATTGGCGCATATTTTGGCGGAATGACGATCGTTCTCGGCTTCAGCTGGAGCTACGTCACGCTTCCGGCCGCGATCTTGTCTTTCTCGGCGATGACCTCGCTGCTATTGTATGGACATTTATGTGCCAAAAAGCGCCAGGCCAACGCCCGGGCGCTGGCCTGATTTTACTCAGTTGAGATCCCCTCACCCTAGGGTGGGGAGACCAACCCTGATTTACGAGCGTAAATCAATTACCATGCGGCCACGGATTTGGCCCTGTTCCATCTCTTTGAAGATGGCGTTGATATCTTCAAGCGGACGCATCGTGACCTTCGGCACGACCTTGCCTTCCGCCGCAAACTGGAAGGCTTCGAGCAGATCCTGACGGGTACCCACCAATGATCCCACCACCTGAATGCCGTCCAGTACCAGACGGGGAATATTCAGGCTCATCGCTTCCGGCGGCAGGCCAACGGCCACCACGCGGCCCCCTGCACGCACCGCCTCAACGGCGGAGTTGAAGGCCGCTTTCGCCACTGCCGTCACCACGGCTGCGTGTGCGCCGCCCGTTTTCTCCTGAATCACTTTTGCCGCATCTTCGCTGCGGGAGTTCACGGTTAAATCTGCGCCCATGCTGGCGGCGAGCTTCAGCTGTTCGTCGTTCACATCGATTGCGATGACTTTTGCATTAAAGACGTTTTTAGCGTACTGCAGCGCGAGGTTGCCCAGGCCACCCAGTCCGTAAATCGCAATCCACTGTCCGGGTTTGATCTCAGAGACCTTCACCGCCTTGTAGGTGGTCACGCCGGCGCAGGTAATGCTGCTCGCCGCCGCGGAGTCCAGCCCGTCCGGGACTTTTACGGCGTAATCAGCGGTAACGATACACTCTTCAGCCATGCCGCCGTCAACGGAATAACCCGCGTTTTTCACGTCGCGGCACAGGGTTTCGTTGCCGGTATTACAATATTCACAGTGACCGCAGCCTTCGAAGAACCACGCCACGCTCGCACGGTCGCCCACTTTTAACGACGTTACGCCCGGGCCGATCTCTTTGACGATACCAATCCCTTCGTGGCCGAGGATCACCCCGGTTTTGTCGCCAAAATCGCCGTTCTTAACATGAAGATCGGTGTGACAAACCCCGCAGCACTCCATTTTCAGCAGCGCTTCACCGTGCCTGAGCGAGCGTAAGGTTTTATCCGTGACGTTAACCTGATGATCCTGAGTGACAACAGCAGCCTTCATGTGTTTCTCCTTTTCATGATGAGTATCTGCATAGCAGGTGTAATACCTCCTAAGGATTAATACGTTGGCGCTGTAATGCAAGGCATCCGCAACATAATGTCATTATTTAGTGCAATTTCAGATTAAGAATACGGCGATCCTCTAATAATCGGTAGGGGAAAACGCCGTCTGGAAAAGGGTAAAAATGACCCGGCGTAACGACCGCCGGGTACTGAGTTACAGCCGGGCTTCTATCTCCTCAATCTCTTTTCGCCACTGCGCCTGCAGCTGCGGCTTCTGATGTTTTGGCTTTCGCGCCAGGTCCTCTTCCAGCAGCGCTTCAAGCGCGACCAGGCGTTCGAGCAGATCGTCAGGCTGAAAAGGTTGCGCCCTGGACGCGGCCGTCGACGCCGCTTGTGCAACCGGCTCAGTGCCTTCACGCAGCCGGTCGAACACCGCCTCCGCGTCGTGCCATTCGCTCAGCCTGCCGTCCTCAATCAGCCAGAAACGGTTACAGCTTCGGCTAATCAGATGACGGTCGTGGCTTACCAGCAGAATGCCGCCTTCAAACCGTTGCAGGGTTTCGGCCAGAGCGTCTTTGCCTTCCATATCCAGATGGTTTGTTGGCTCATCCAGCATCAGCAGGCTATAGCGGGCAAGCGTCAGGCCGACAAACAGCAGGCGCGAACGCTCGCCACCGCTCAGCGTACTGACTTTCTGCCCGTGACGCGCCCACGGGAAACCGGCGCTGATAAGCGCCATTTTGCGGGTCTGCGGATCGGGCGAGAAAGGTTCCAGCGCATCAAGCAGCGCCGCATCGTCCGGCAGCTGGTGCAGCGTCTGGTCGTAGTAGCCGGGCGAGACGCGCGGATGACGCTTAAGCCCGTCATCTGAGATATCGTCACGAAAATGTCGCCAGATAAGCTTCATCAGCGACGATTTACCGCAGCCGTTACGACCCACAACTGCAACGCGGTCGCCGCTTTTTAGCCGCGCGCTGTCAATCGTAAACAGATCCGGCAGGCCCGGCGCAGGGGGCACGCCGAGGTTGGTGATTTCAAGCAGGCGGTCGGCCCGCAGCGCGTCCCCGCGCAGGGTTAAGGTCCACTGGCTGCCCTCCGTCAGTTCCGTCTGATTATCCTTCAGCCGTTCGACCTGTTTTTCCATCTGCTTCGCCTTACGGGCGAGATCTTCGTTGTCGTAGACCTTGCCCCAGGTCGCCAGCCGCTTCGCGCTGGCCGTTACGCGGTCGATCTCCTTTTGCTCCGCCTTATGGCGCTGCGCGTCGCTTTCATCCTTCGCATCCAGCGCCTTGCGTGCCGCCGTGCAGGGAAGGGCAAAGTAGTGCAGCGTCTTATCGCGCAGGATCCAGCTGCCGTTGGTCACCGCGTCCAGCAGCTGCCGGTCGTGTGAGACAAGAACAAAGCTGCCGGACCAGTTCTGTAAAAACTGCTCCAGCCAGAGCAGGGTTGGCAGGTCAAGGTGGTTGCTCGGTTCGTCCAGCAGCAGCAGATCCGGATCGCCAATCAGCGCTCGCGCCAGCAGTAAACGCGTGTGCTGGCCGCCGCTCAGCGTAGCGGATTGCAGCGCCGTTTCCTGCGGCGTGAAGCCCATGCCTGCCAGCAGCGTTTCCGCTTTCCAGCGCAGGCTGTCGCGCTCGCCGGCCGGCAGCTGAGCCAGCACAGCATCCAGCATGGTCAGGGGATAAACAGCCTCCGGCAGGTGCTGTTCCACGCGCGCCATCAGACAATGACCCGCAAGAGAAACCGTTCCGGCCGCAGGAAGTTGCGTTCCGTCGATAACTTTGAGCAGCGTGCTTTTGCCGCAGCCGTTATCGCCCAGCAGACCAAGGCGGTCGCCTTTTTTCAGCGTAAAGGAGAGAGAGTCGAAGAGCGTGCCAAACGCTGTATCAACGCGTAGTGAATGTGCAGTGAGTAAAGTGCTCATTGTTGCTTACCCAAGAGTTACAGGCATGGTTATGCCTCGTCAAACATCGCTGACGATAACTCAGTAAGCCCGAGAGAAGGGATTTAAGGGGGTGGTGGCTTCGCTCAAGCAGAAGTTATCGCAGCACGATACCGATAACGCTTGAGCTGATGCGATCGCCAAGAGTATGTGAAAAATTAAAAATTTCACAATACAGCATAATTGGCCTCCTTATATGTTATGAGTTTGTTGGTAACTTTCACTATACAACTTTTTTAAGTGTATACCAAGCAGAGGGGCAGCATTGCTGCCCAGGATTATCTTTTCCGTATAAGAAAATACAGGGCTAGTGTGGGATCTGACTCAATACAAGGAGTACCACTTTCATTAATGGGCAATCATACATTTTCATTTTCGCCCCTTCGTCATCATGCACAACAACGATCGTTCCATGAGTCACGATAAATAATATTACCTTCCGTATACTTCCAGGTAATCGCTTCATAACGCAGTTCGAGCGTTTCAAGGTGAGTACTGCTTATACCTTTTGGAGACAGGTACGGTGCAACTGTTGTGAACTTGACGTTTTCCAGAATGATATTGAAATACTCTGCCTCAATGCCTGATTCCAGAATACGGTACATTTTAATCGTCGCCTTCTTCATGGTTCGGCCTTCACAGACAGCGCGGTACAAAAGTGGTGTTGTTTGATCAAACTCCTTCACTATTGTGATAGGGCGATGGACACGCGTGCCTGTCAGTTTTCCCCAGCTTGGATCTACTGGGATAGTGACGCCGTGAGAGAACGATTTTAACTCGATAGACCCCAGTCGAAGTGGCATAAGGCAACTGCCAACAATCGGCGAACCATTTTCATCTTCAAGCCATAAGTGTGCGGGTGTAGACATAATATTTCCTTATAAATAAGATAGCCTTTGATGGCTACCATTTGACATATCGATAAAAGACAACGATCACGAAAATGCAGAATATGGGAACAGGCCATATCGGTCCATCTGGGAAAAATTGGAAAAATACAACTGCAAATGCAAGTGTCAATAAGGCAGGGCCGTACATCGATATCAATGACCTGAATATCCGCCTGAAAACCCGTTTAATAAGAATCATCATGTTCATCAAATCAGCCTTCTGATGATATCTGCAATTTCATCTTCCGACCCCCATTGTGCTTTAAACGCCCCAGCTCGTTCAAACAATGGTTCTATCAGGAAGTACATCATTTCCAATTCTTGTGCATATAACGCCGAGTAGTAGTCTGGGTAGGTTATATGAAGGCGACTGGCGCTATCTGCCGCTTTCTGCACAACGCCATTTATGCCAATAATCCCAACAAATCCGCCTGCACTTCGTCCTGTCAGTACACTAAGTTCAAGACTTAAACTCATGCCCGCGGCAACAAATGAAGCTGTTGCTAAAGCAAATCCTGCGTTTGTAAGTGAACTTGCGGCAATATGAATATTTACTGCCATTAGCAAATGTTTGATATGCTCTAGCTGATCGGAAGTTTTGTGCCGGAATACTTCTTCAAAATAGATTTTGAGCATTTCATACACAACATCTGTATGCCATATAATATGATAAACCCCTTTGGTAAATCGGATGTCTTCGGACTTTTGTTTCTGGCATACGTCCTGATATTCATCTGTAAAGCATGACGTATAATAGAGTGCGCGCGTTGCACCGGCGCCGATCGTTTCAATCTGATTTGTTAAGGCTTTTCCTACGCCTGTAAATGCATGGTCGAGTTTTAATGCAAGGATGTTATTCGCCTGCAAATAACGTATTACTTCATTGCTGTAGTACATAACAACTCCTTGCTTCCCTCGCGATTTTGCACATAAAGAGTGCTTTTTATGTCTGCGCTTCCTTCACCTTTCAGCCAACAGTATCCCTTGATTGTCATTTCAAAACGCCTTTTATGCGTATTGCAAAACGTTACTAAACGCTTAAAAAAAACAGTTTATTAGGCAAAAAGTGTTATGCGTAATTTTTATATTTCACTGGGGTATGAATTATTGCTGGAGTATTAATTTTTTAAATAAAGGGGGAGGGGAAATGCCGAAGTAGCGGGAAGAGAATTAAGGGTAGACGGTGTTCGCTTTCCCTCTCCCTTTTGAGGAGAGGGAACGGTCGGAACGCAGAGTTAAATCGAAGTACGACGATAGCTGCGGTATTCCGGCATCCAGAAGTTATCGTCGATGGCCTGCTGCAGCGCGTCGGCCGAGGTTTTCACCGCAACTCCCTGCTGCTGCGCCATTTTGCCCACCGCGAACGCGATGGCGCGGGACACCTTGTGAATGTCCTTAAGCTCAGGCAGCACCAGTCCTTCACCGTTGTTCACCAGCGGAGAGTGGCCAGCCAGCGTTTCGCTTGCTGACATCAGCATTTCGTCGGTGATGCGGGACGCGCCGGAAGCGATAACCCCCAGACCAATTCCCGGGAAGATGTAGGAGTTGTTGCACTGGGCGATAGGGTACAGCTTGTCCTTCCACACTACCGGATCAAACGGACTGCCGGTGGCGACCAGCGCGTTGCCTTCGGTCCAGGCGATGATGTCCTGCGGCGTGGCTTCCACGCGTGACGTCGGGTTCGACAGCGGCATCACGATTGGTCGCTCGCAGTGCTTGTGCATCTCGCGAATGATCTCTTCCGTGAAGAGACCGGTCTGCCCGGATACGCCGATCAAAATATCCGGCTTCACGTTGCGCACCACGTCCAGCAGTGAGAGCACTTCGTTATCGGTATCCCAGTTCTTCAGGTTCTCGCGCTTCTGCACCAGCTTGGTCTGGAACGGCAGCAGGTTCGGCATACCGTCGGTCAGCAGGCCGAAACGGTCAACCATAAAGACGCGGGAGCGGGCCAGCTCTTCACTCAGCCCTTCGCGCTGGGTCTGGGCAATAATTTGTTCGGCGATGCCGCACCCGGCGGAGCCGGCGCCAAGGAAGACAATTTTCTGATAGCTGAGCTGGCTGCCTGCCGCGCGGCTCGCGGCGATCAGCGTACCGACGGTTACCGCCGCAGTGCCCTGAATATCGTCGTTGAACGAGCAAATCTCATCGCGGTAGCGGTTCAACAGCGGCATGGCGTTTTTCTGCGCGAAGTCTTCAAACTGGAGCAGCACGTCCGGCCAGCGGTGCTTCACGGCCTGAATAAAATCATCAACAAACTGATAGTACTCGTCGTCGGTAACGCGCGGATGGCGCCAGCCCATGTACAGCGGATCGTTCAGCAGCTGCTGGTTGTTGGTTCCCACGTCCAGCACCACCGGCAGGGTGTATGCCGGGCTGATGCCGCCGCAGGCGGTGTACAGGGAGAGCTTACCGATAGGAATACCCATCCCGCCAATGCCCTGGTCGCCGAGGCCCAGAATACGTTCGCCGTCGGTCACCACGATCACCTTGATGTTGTGGTTAGGCACGTTTTGCAGGATGTCGTCCATGTTGTGACGGTTCTGGTAAGAGATGAACACGCCGCGGGAGCGGCGGTAGATTTCAGAGAAACGTTCACACGCCGCGCCGACCGTTGGGGTGTAAATGACGGGCATCATCTCTTCGAGATGGTTCTGCACCAGGCGGTAGAAGAGGGTTTCGTTGGTGTCCTGGATATTTCGCAGGTAGATGTGCTTATCAATTTCGGTTTTGAAGCCCTGATACTGGATCCAGGCACGTTCTGCCTGTTCTTCGATGGTTTCAACCACTTCTGGCAGCAGGCCCAGCAGGTTAAAGCTGCTGCGCTCTTCCATGCTGAAGGCGCTGCCTTTGTTCAGAAGCGGAAACTCCAGTAAAACCGGACCGGCGTAAGGAATATAAAGGGAACGATGTTTTTTCAGTTTGTTGTCCATGTCACTCACTCTTTTTAAGAAGAACCGTCCCTGACACTGCTGTTTGTCATCTTTCTGGCGTGCGCTGCGGGCTGCGGTCGGGGGGTATTATAAAGGAGCTAAATGTTAATTACCGCAACACATAAACAAAAACACCACCGGGATTACCGATGGTGTCGTGAATGTCGTGCCGGAACTTACTTGCCGGTCTGGCGTTTCCTGCCGGTGGTGTGGGTCACCTGCGTTTCGCTACCCCCTTCAATAACCACCTTGCGCTGGTTAGAGAGTTTGTAGTTCAGTCCCAGAAGATGGCGTGCCTGACGGTTCGATTTCATGTTAACTCCTCAATCCTGTTGATAGTTTTAAGGACAAGTTTGCTTCCGCAAACGAAATGTAACCCCTTAGGTTGCAGATCCAGCTTAGCAGGTTTTTACAAAGGTGCCCTTTGCCCGCTGACAACGTAGTTAATGGTTTGCTGGTAGATGTCACTGAGGATGTCATTGTCCGTGGCTTCCACCCACCTGGTCAGTTCCATCAAAATGTCATCTTCAGTTACAACACCGTGCTCGGCGTGAAGACCCTGTGCAATCGCGTTAACGAGTTCAGGTTGTGCTGCTGTGGTATGTGCCGGGTAATAAGTAAACATGCTGCCTCCGTGTCGTTCTCTGTTTAATGTTACGGCGTGCAAAATCTTAATTCACATTCAGAGTGACAAATATTTTTGCCGTTGTGGCTCAGATTCGTCCTGGAAATAAAAATATCACATCCCGTAGCACAGAAATAAAATTTAGGGTTTCCAGCGGCGTAAATTAGTTGTTTTTTCATAAGGCATTGGGGAAGGCCATGAGATCAATTCCACAATGCTGCCCCATGGCGTTTGACCATAGCAGAAAGCATTCCCTTCACCCTGTTCATCCGGAAAAGAGAGCGGCTTCGGCTTAGTAAACATCTCACCACCGGCAGCGGTAAATGCCGCTATGGCGTGTTCAAAATCATCAACATAAACAGCAAAATGCTGCAAGCCGAAGTCGCTGGCGCGGGCGGGCATGCCCTGTTCTGGGCCGTGCATTTCAAAGAGTTCTATACCGGGCCCGTGGGGCATGGCGAGCATGCGGATGGCGCGGATTTTTGTGCCGGGGAAGAGCCTTAAGGTGTGTTGCTGGGCAGACTGGTCAATATTATCGGTTTCAGCATCGACAGAGTGATATAAAACCCGCGCGCCGAAAGCTTGTTCAAAAAATAAGGTGGCTTTTTCAATGTCGGGCACCGTAATACCAATATGGTCGATGCCCCTTACTGACGAATGCATATATATCTCCTGCTATAAAAAAGTAAATATAGCAGGAGATAATCAGGTTATTACCACTTCATTTCGCCGGTGTTTACTTTGGCGCTCAGCTCCAGCGAGCTCGCTTCAGCCAGCTCCGGCCACTGTTTTTTCATCGTGCTGATTACGCCAGCTGAATCCTTATGTGAGGTGAGGGCCTGTTCAAACTGCTGAAGATAGCGGCGGGTAAAGTCGATAGCGCCCGTTCCCGCAGGCGGTGTCCCCAGGTAGTGGCCCGGGATCACGCGCTCTGGCTTAAGCGCCGCCATGTTATCCAGCGTCTGCTGCCACTGCTGGCGGCTCGCTTTGGTCTGGGTGTCTGCCGTCCAGACGTGAATGCCCCACGAAACGCCGGTACCGCCAAGGATAGTTTTCGCGGACGGGATCCAGACGTACGCCGCGTAGCTTTCAGGCTCTTCAATGTTGACCCGCTCACCGTCAATCATGAAGGTGGTGGACGCAATCACCTGCGGCACGACAAGCCGGGTCGGCGCGCCGTCTTTCATCTGCGGTCCCCAGAAGGCGAGCTTGGCGTCCTTAGTGGCCCTGATGTGGTCCACCACCTGCTGCGTGGCCACCACTTTGGCGTTCGGGAAGGCTTTCACCAGCGGCTGCAGGCCGAAGTAGAAATCCGGATCGCCGGAAGTGATAACGATTTTGTTCAGCGTTTTTCCGCTGCGGCGAATTTTCTCCACCAGCGCCTCGCCGTCCTTTACGCTGAACTGCGCGTCAAACAGTACCGCCTCTTTCGGGCCGGAAACGAGCGTGGAGGAGACGGCAAAAATGCCCTTTTCCTGCGGGTTATAGGTATCGATGGTTAACGGCGCGGCAAACGCAGCCGGAGCGAAAAGGGTACACAGCATAGCAAGGCGGGCGATCTTCATAGTCTTATCTCTGTTCTTCAGGAAAGTCTCTATTGTACGGATCTCTGCATTTGCCAGAATTCCTGAAACAGGAGATGCTTAGTTTCATAAATCGAGCAAATGGAGGTCAGAATGGATCGCGTCATTGCCGCCCAGGTGTACAACCGCATCTGCGAGCTGGGAAGTTTGAGCGCGGCGGCACGGGCTTTGGGGATCTCCCGCCCGATGGTTAGCCGCTACCTTGAACAGATGGAAAAGTGGGCCGGCGCGCGGCTGGTAAACCGCTCCACCCGCAAGCTGACGCTGACGGCGGCGGGGGAAAAGGTGCTCCAGAAAACGCGCACGCTCTCGCAAATTTCCCAGGAAATTGAAGGTCAGTCGGTGAAGGATTCGCCTTCCGGCACGCTGCGTGTCGCCTGCGCGCACTTCACCGCCATCCAGCTGATCGCCCCGATTCTGCCTGACCTGCTGCAGCGCTATCCGCAGCTGCGCGTTGAGCTGGACGTGAATAATCATCCCGTGAGCCTGGTGGGGGAGCGGATCGACGTGGCGATCCGCATCACCGATAGCCCCGAGCCGGGCATGATTGCCCGCAGGCTGGGGGAGTGTCGGTCCGTGCTGTGCGCCTCGCCGCGCTACCTTGCAGCCCGGGGCGTCCCCGGGCGGCTGGAGGATCTGGCGCAGCACAACTGCCTGCACTACAGCTTTTTTGCCGGGCAGTCGTGGCGTTTTATTTCGCCTGAAGGCGAGACGATTTCGACGGCCGTCAGCGGCAACCTCAGCGCCAGCATCTCGTCCCTGCTGATGGAGGCGGCGATAAACCACTGCGGCATCGCCATGCTGCCCGAACGTGAGGCCGACGCGGCGCTACGGCAGGGTAGCCTGGTGCCGGTGCTTAGCGCCTATACGCCAAAACCGATCGCTATTTTTGGCATTTATCAGTCGCGTGACTACCAGCCTGCGGCGCAGCGGGTGTTTCTTGACGCGCTGGCGAACGGCCTTGCGTCGCGATCGGACTAGTCTGTCTTCCCTGCAAAACGGATTAGGCGTCCTATACTTAACCCTTTGTAAGCCAAAAGGAGAGCAATAATGACGATTCATAAGCACGGTTCAGCACACTGGTCTGGCGACATTAAGCGCGGGAAAGGCACGGTATCGACGGAAAGCGGCGTCCTTAACCAGCAACCTTACGGCTTTAACACCCGTTTTGAGGGCGAAAAAGGGACAAACCCGGAAGAGCTGATTGGCGCGGCGCACGCGGCCTGTTTCTCAATGGCGCTATCGCTGATGCTGGGCGAAGCGGGCTATACCGCAGACTCCATTGATACCACGGCGGATGTCTCCCTGGATAAAACCGACGGCGGTTTTGCCATCAGCAAGGTCGCGCTACAGAGCAAGGTGACGGTACCGGGTATCGATCCGCAGCAGTTTGACGGCATCATCCAGAAAGCGAAGACGGGCTGTCCGGTTTCGCAGCTGCTCAAGGCTGAAATCACCCTGGACTATAAGCTCAACTGACTCGCAGCCGGGCATCCGCCCGGCTCATTTTAACCGTTACGCCAGCAGCGCACGCGCGTGCTCCCCGATGAGGCCAGCAGCGCCTGCGGCTGCTCACATCCCTTCGCCGCCAGCGGGCAGCGGTCCCGGAAATAGCACCCGACGGGCAGATGACGATTGCCGGGCAGATCGGTCTTTCTGAGCGCCAGCGCTTCATCGAGCGGTTCACCGGTGCGGGGAACGGAGTCAAGCAGCAGTTGCGTATAGGGATGACGGGGATGGTTCAGCACCCGATCCGCCGTACCCAGCTCCACGATTTGCCCCAGATACATCACCGCCACGCGGTCGCTCATGTGCCGGACCACCGAAACGTTATGCGAGATCAGCACAAACGTCAGGTTTCGCTGCCGTTGCAGGGTGACCAGCAAGTTGAGGATCTGCGCCTGAACGGAGATATCCAGCGCGCTGGTGGGTTCATCCAGCACGATAATGTCCGGGTTCGAAGAGAGGGCTCGGGCAATGGCGATGCGCTGGCGCTGTCCGCCGGAAAAGGCGTGCGGGAGGCGGTCAAGGTATTCCGGGCGGATCCCCACCTGCTGCGCCAGCTCCGCGGCCAGCTGGCGACGTTCCCGCTCGCTGCGCCGCTGCTGGATCCACACCGGTTCGGTGATGATGCGCCAGACGGGAAGCCGCGGATCGAGAGACGAAAGGGGATCCTGAAATACCATCTGCATGCCGCCCGCCCCGTTCGCGCGCTGGCAGGCCCCGGCGCTCGGTTTGAGCATGCCCATCAGCAGCTGTGCCAGGGTGCTCTTGCCGCAGCCAGATTCCCCCACAATGCCCAGCGTTTCGCCGCGATGGATCTGCAAATCGAGGCCGTTCAGGGCGTGCACACGTTCCGTCACGCGCCCCAGCCAGTTTTTACGCGCCGGAAAGTTCACGTGCACGTCATCCAGTTCAAGCAGTATTTCAGACATGGCGCGACTCCTGTTGTGGATACCAGCAGGCGGCCTGCTGACCCTCCGCGCCCGTCGTCAGCAGGGGCGGCGTTTCGCCACACTTCGCACCGGCCGCAAAGCAGCGCTCGCGGAAGGCACATCCGCGCGGCAGGTGGCTGAGGTTCGGCACCGTGCCGGGAATGGCCGGAAGTATTTCACGCGGCTCGCCGTTTTCCGGGGCGCAGCGCAGCAGGCCAATCGAGTAAGGGTGAACCGGACGCTGAATCAGGGCCCGGGTGCTGCCGCTTTCGATAACGCTGCCCGCGTACATGACGTACATACGATCGCAAAGCTGAGACACCACCGCCATGTCGTGGCTGATAAACAGCACCGACGTCCCGCTGGCGCGGGCCTTATGCTTCAGCAGGCGCAGCACCTGGAGCTGCACGGTCACGTCCAGCGCGGTGGTCGGTTCATCGGCGATGATAAGCTCCGGCTCGCAGGAAAAGGCGAGGGCGATCATCACCCGCTGGCGCATGCCGCCGGATAGCTCAAACGGATAGCGCTCCATCACCTGCGCCGCATCCGGGATTTGCATCTCGCCCAGCAGGGAGATTGCCTTCTGCTGCGCCTCGCGGCGGGAAAGCGGCTGATGCTGGCTGATAACCTCCACCATCTGCTTCCCGATTCGCCGCGTGGGATTGAGCGCCGTCATCGGCTCCTGGAATATCATCGCCACCTTTGCGCCGCGCCACTGGCGGAGCTGTTTTTCCGACGCGTTCAGCACGTCTTCACCGAGAAGCGTGATGCGTCCGTGGTGTACGCGATAGCTGCCTTCCGGCAGCAGACGCATCGCCAGCATCGCGGTGACCGATTTCCCCGAGCCGGATTCGCCCACCACGCCGACAATTTCGCCCCGGCCAATCTCCAGCGAGACGTGGTTAAGCGCGTGAACCTCACCGCGAAAAATGGGGAAGCTCAGGTGCAAATCTTCAATCGATAATACGGCATCACTCATGACTGCCTCCCTCCTGATTTAGGATCCAGCAGGTCGCGCAGACCGTCGCCGAACAGATTAAACCCGACCGCCGTGATCAGGATTGCCGCTCCCGGAAACGCGCAGTACCACCACTGGTCGAGCACGTAGTTGCGGCCCACGGCCACCATCGCCCCCCATTCGGCGGTAGGTTGCTGCGCGCCCAGTCCAATAAAGCCCAGCGTGGCGGCCATCAGGATCGCGCTGCCGATATCCAGCGAGGCCTGCACGATCAGCGGCGGCAGGGCGTTACGCAGGATATGCCAGGCGATCAGGTGCCAGCGCGATGCGCCAAAGGTGCGTGCGGCCTGCACGTAGGTAAACTGGCGCACCACCAGCGTCTGCCCGCGCGCCAGCCGCACGTAAAACGGAATGCGCACGATCGCAATCGCCAGCATGGTGTTAAACAGGCTTGGGCCGAGCGCGGCGGCCAGCGCCATCGTCAGCACCAGCGAGGGGATCGAGAGCATAACGTCCATTATGCGCATAATAACGGCGTCGCCGCGCCCGCCGAGCACGCCGGACAGGCAGCCGAGCAGGGAGCCAATACCGCCCGCTATCGCCACCACCGCCAGACCCGCCGTGATGGACTGCTGGCTGCCCACCAGCACGCGGCTGAACAGATCCCGGCCCACCTCATCGGTGCCAAACCAGTGCTGTGCCGACGGGGCCTGCAGGCGCGCGGTCAGATCCAGCGCGTTCGGATCGTGCGGCACAATCCAGGGCGAGACGACCATCAGCAGCAGCATCAGGATCATAATTACGCCGCCGGCCAGCGTGAGCGGGCTTTTTCGCAATGTCCAGAACAGCTTTGCCCAGCTGACGCGCCGTTTTGCGGTGCTGACGGGCGCGGGCGTTTCCTGAGTTAACATCATTCGGCACCTCCGCGCCCGATTCGCGGGTCGATCCACAGGTACAGCAGATCCACCACCAGATTAACGAAGACATACGCCAGCGATACCACGACCGCGAAGCCCATGACGGCGGGGAAGTCCAGCGCCTGAATGGAGGTCACTACCCAGGCACCCATTCCCGGCCAGGCAAACACGGTTTCGGTAAGCACCGCCCCGTACAGCAGATCGCCCAGCGCCAGGCCAAGCACGGTTATGGAGGGGATCATGGCGTTGGGTAAGGCATAGCGCAGCACGATGTACCAGCCCGGCAGCCCGCTGGCGCGGGCGGTACGAATGTAATCCTCGCTCAGCTGCTCCAGCATCGCGGAGCGCACCTGACGCGCCACAATCCCCAGGTGCACGAAAGCCAGGGTCAGGGAGGGTAAAATCAGGTGCTGAAGGGCGTCGAAAAACACCTCGCCGTTGCCTTCCAGCAGGGCGTCCAGCAGATAAAAGCCGGTAACGTGGGCGGGCGGATCGAGCCAGTCGTCCAGCCTGCCGCCGCCGGGCAGGATCTGCAGCTGACCGTAGAACAGTACGATAACCCCCAGCCCCAGCCAGAAGGCGGGGGTCGAGATGCCGGTCATCGCCATCAGCCGCACCAGATGATCCAGCCAGCGGTTACGGTATACCGCCGATAAAATGCCCAGCGGCACGCCGGCCATCAGCGCCAGCAGGAGGGAGCAGAAGGCCAGCTCCAGCGTGGCGGGAAAGAAGGCCTTCAAATCTTCCGCAACGGGGCGTCCGGTGCGTATGGACGTGCCTAAATCGCCGTGCGCCAGCGCCTCAACATAGCGGCCGAACTGGATATAGAGCGGCCTGTCCAGCCCCAGCTGCTGGCGGATGCCCTGCACGATGTCGTCGCTGGCGCGATCGCCGGCCAGCAGGCGGGCCGGATCGCCGGGGATCAGGTGTGAAATAATAAAGGTAATAATGCAGACACCAGCCACCACCAGGATTAATCCCCAGCAGCGCTGGCGCACGATGCTCCAGAACGTCATACGCTTCCCCCCGGCGTGGGCCGTTACTTACTCATGGTGGCGATGTTAAAGACCTGCTCAAGCATCGGATTAAAGGTGAAGCCTTTGACCTCTTTGTTCATCGCCAGCTGGTAGTTCTTCTGGAACAGATAAACGTAAGCCGCCTCGTCAATGACCACCTTTTGCGCCTGCTGGTAGCTGCGGGCGCGCTCCGCCTGGTCCGTGGTTTTCAGCGCCGCCTGCAGTAGCGCGTCAACTTCCCTGTTCTCATAGAACGAGCGGTTGCCCGGCAGCCCCTTTTTGTCCGACTCGAACCAGTAGTTCATAAACATGTACGGGTCGGCGAAGTCCGGGCTCCAGTTGCCGATGGCAATGTCATAGTCGCCTTTGCCCACGCGGTCGCGCATGGTGGCGTTGGCCAGTTTCTCCAGCCTGACGTTAATGCCCAGCTTGCCGAGGCTCGCCTGGGTGGAGAGGGCGATGGGCTCCCAGTTCGGGTCGTTATCCGAGTAAAGGAACGTCAGGCTGGCCGGTTTGTCTTTCACCTTTTCCAGCGCCGCCCTGGCTTTGGCTTCGTCAAAGCTGTACTGCATGGCGTTCGCATCGAAGCCCCACATGCCGTCCGGGATCGGGCCGCGCATCTGCTTGCCGTTCCCGCTGAGAATGCCTTTCACCATCCCCTGATAATCGGTCGCCCAGGAGACCGCGCGGCGCAATTCCACCTGATTCATCGGGGCCTTACCGTTGTTAAGATAGAGATAGGTCACGCGCAGGGACGGATACTCCGCCACGGCCACTTTGCCTTCCTGCTTCAGGGCGGCAAGCTGATCCACCGGCAGCGCGTCGGCTATGTCCAGATCGCCACGGGAAAGCTGAAGGCGACGCGACGCGCTTTCGCCAATAATTTTCACCGCTACGCGCTTAAAGTGCGGCTTTTCGCCCGGCCAGTGCGGGTTAGGCACCATTACCAGCTGCTGACCCTTGCGCCAGCTTTTCAGCATAAACGGGCCGGAACCGGCGGTGTTTTGCGCCAGGAAACCGCGAGCATCGTCGGCGGCATTGGCCTTCAGCACCGCCGGGTTGACGATCGACGCGCCGTCGTTGGCCAGCGTATACAGGAACGGGGCAAACGGCTGGCTGAGGGTGAACTTCACGGTGTGCTCATCCACCGCTTCCACCTTTAAATCTTTCGGAAACGCCTCGGACGGCCCCTGGCCGATTTTCAGTAGGCGCTCAAACGACAGCTTGACCGCTTCGGCGGTTACCGGCGTGCCGTCGGAAAACCTTGCGTTATCCGCCAGGGTGAACGTCCACGCCTTCCGATCCTCCGAGGCGTTCCAGCCCGTCGCCAGATCGCCTTCCACCTCCGTGGTGCCCGGCTTGTATTTCACCAGCCTCTGGTAGGAGGGATAGGTCACCGTCCAGTCGTTATTGTCGATAGTTACCGCCGGATCGAGCGTTTGCGGGTCGGCGGCCTTGCCAATCACCAGCATATCTTTTGGCACAGCCGCCAGCGCGAGCGGGGCGCTCAGGGCGAGCGTAGCGGCAATCAGGGTCGTAAGCAGCGTTGTTTTCATGGCCGGGCTCCAGAATTAGAGTGAGTGTGTGGTCGTAAAACAGGCGAACTGGTCATCCAGCAGCGGATAGCCTGCGGCGTTCGGCAGTTCGAAATGCCACCACTCGCTGCTGATGCCCACAAAACCGCCGCCGGACATCACGGCGTTAAGAAGCAGCCGGTTGCGCTGCGCCTCGGGCGGTACGGAAGGGTGCCAGGCGTGGGAACGCTCGTGCATGTCGTCAAAGCCGGCCCCCATATCCAGCACGTTGTCGTGTTCGTCCATGAGCGTGACGTCAACGGCGGTGCCCCGGCTGTGGTTAGATCCAACCGCCACGTCCACGACGTATTCCGGATTCGGGCAGGCATCCCAGAGCTGCGCCTGCGCCTGCTGGGGGCGGTAGGCGTCGTAGACCACCAGCTTCAGTCCGGCCAGCGCGGCGATGCTGATGGCCTTTGCCAGCGCGGTGGCGGCATCCGTATGCAGCAGACACGTAGCCTGCTGGTAGATCGGGCGGCCGGTGATGTTGTCGGCGGTCGCGTATTTCAGATCGATATGCAGCGTGGGAAAGGTTTTCGCCACGTCAATCAGCTGATTCTCTTCGGGCATAGCTCCGCTCCTTTAGCGTTCGAATTGACCAAACTCTTGTTGTAACTGTCGGTTGATTGCCAGACGCTCCGGCAGCGCATCCCCCAGCGCCTCCACCACGCCCGACAGCAGCAGGTTGAACAGGCAGCTCACGGGCGCCAGCGAATCCCAGAAATGGCCGGTATCGGTCTTCACCTGGAGTAAATCAATCGGGTAATCCCGCGCCCACGGGCACCAGATATCGGTGATCAGCGCCATCGGCAGCCCTTTTTCACTCGCCACGCGGCAGTACTGACGGGCAATGGCGGAGTAGGCGCGGGTATCCGTCAGCACGATATACGGGTGCGCAAAGCCGGAGTTAAGCGACTCCACCCAGCTGCCGGAGAGCCCTTCGGAATAGCTCACGCGCGGGCGCAGATATTCAAGATGGCTGAAGAACGCGTTGGCGATCCCGCGCGTGGACTGGATCCCCAGCACGAAGACGGCGTCAGCATGGGTAAGCCGCTGAACGACCTGTCTGAACGTCTCGCTTTGCGCCAGCTGATAGACGTGGGCAATAGCATCCACCTCCAGCGAGAGGGAGCGCTGAACGCGATCCGACAGCGGCTGCTGCTGCTTCCAGGAGTCGAGGCGCTCGTTAATGCCCCAGGGCTGGCGGGGATCGCGCAGGCTTTTTTTGGCATCGTCCAGGTTGCGGTAGCCCAGCTTGCGCAGAAAGCGTCCGACGGTGATGCCGCTGGTAGCGGTTGCCAGCGCCACGCTCTCTGCCGTTTCAAACGGGATCTGCTCGACGTGCGCCAGCATCCAGCTCGCCACCCGCTTTTCGCTCGGGGTGAGCTGGCTGAAGGTTCCCTCGATACGGCTCAGCACCTCAGGTTTTGTCGTCATACCGCCTCGCTGTTAACCGGCTGTCAAAGTCCCGATGTTTGTTACCTGATTAACAATGCAGGATGCGTGCCATACTCACACTGCGGCGAAAGCGCGCTGTGCTGCAAAGTTAATGCAATATTTAATTAACGAATGAACAACATTTGTGCAGCGTAGTTCACTTTTGGTGCAGCGCAGGATCTGACGGCTATCTATTTAGTGAATACGTCAGTCTCTTCACATTTTTTGGTAAGATGGCGGCACTATGCACAAGAGAGGGAGCCTCACATGGCGAATTTGCCCTGGCGGGTCAGCGTGCGCCTGATGGCTCTCGCAAAAAAACTGGCGATCGTCGTCGGGATCGTTCTGATCGTGCTGCTTTCGGTGCGCGTATATCTTTCACAGCAGGGGCCGGCGCTGCATTCGTGGCACACCTGGCGGGCAGACGAGATGTCTATGCGCGAGATGGACAACGCGAGCTTTGCGCAGTACCTCACGCGTGAAAATGCCATCTTCAGCGATCTCGATAGCGAGGTGACGGCGAAAGCAACGGCGGAGGAGCGCACGCCGCTTAACCGCTACTACCGCCAGAGCCTGGTGTGGCCCGGCCAGTTTTCCCCGGATGCCAACCGATCCTTTGTCCTGAAGCCTGACGGAAAACCGCGCGGGGCGGTGGTGCTGCTGCACGGGCTGACGGATTCGCCCTACAGCGTCAGGCATCTGGCCCTGCATTATCAAACGCGCGGCTTCGTGGCCGTGGTCCCTCGCTTGCCCGGTCACGGCACCGCGCCCGGCGCGCTGACGGACGTTGACTGGGAGGCGTGGCTGGCGGCAACGCGTCTGGCGGTGCGCGAGGCGACGCGCCTGGCGGGTAACGATGTTCCCCTGCACCTGGTGGGCTACTCCAACGGCGGGGCGCTGGCGATGAAATATGCCCTCGACTCGCTTGATGCGCCTGAACTGCGCAAGCCTCAGCAGATCGTTTTGCTGTCGCCAATGATTGGCGTCACGGCATTTGCCCGCTTTGCCGGGTTCGCCGGGCTGCCGGCCATGCTGCCGGCGTTTGCCAAAGCCGCGTGGCTCAACGTTTCGCCCGAATACAATCCTTACAAATACAACTCGTTCCCGGTGAACGCGGCGCGCCAGTCGTGGCTGTTGACCCAGGCGCTGCATGAGCAGATCGGCCGCGCCGCCCGGGAACACCGGCTGGCGCAGCTGCCACCGGTTCTCGCGTTCCAGTCGATCATGGATTCAACGGTCAGTACCCGCGCGGTGGTCACCGGGCTGTTTGACCAGCTCCCGGCTAACGGCAGCGAGCTGGTGGTTATTGACATCAACCAGGCCGGGAGCTTTCGCCCGCTGTTTAAGCCCGCTTCCTGGGCCGCGCTGGCCGACCTGCTGCCCGAGGCTCAAAGGCGTTACAGTGTCACGATTATTACCAACGCCAGCGCCGACAGTTACCAGACGGTCGCGAAAACGACGCCCGCGGGAAGCACGCGGGAGACGGCAATCCCGCTGCCGGTTACCTATCCGCGCGAGGTCTACTCTCTGTCGCACGTTGCCATTCCGTTCCCTCCCGATGACGATCTTTATGGCCGCCAGCCTGCGATAAAAAATCACTATGGTATTAGCCTCGGGACCATTGCCCTGCGGGGGGGAGACCTCGGTGCTGAGCGTCGGCAAAGATGCGCTGATGCGCGTGACGTCAAACCCGTTCTACGACTATATGCAGGCGCGTATCGACAGCCGTATCGGGGATTAGTAGTACCGGCGCGGAATAGATTAGGTCACGCCGTGGAACTGTGTTAAACAGTACGGTCCAGGCGTATACCTCATATCGGACCCCGTTTCTGTGCTGACAACTCTCATTTATCGAAGCCAGCTGAGCTTAACCTGCACCGTTGCAGAGTTAAGCGCGCTGGTTGAACGGGCCAGGATCCGCAACACGGAGCAGGGCATCTCCGGCATTCTTCTCTCCAGCGGCCGGGACGTTTTGCAAATTCTCGAAGGGACAGAAGAGAACGTGGTCGCGCTTTTTAAGACCATTCGCGAAGACAGCCGCCATCACGGCGTGGTCGAGCTGATGCGCGATTACGGTCCGCGCAGGCGTTTCGACAATGTCGGAATGCTGCTGTTTGACATTCAGGCCCGAACCCGGAAGGCGGTTCTGGAGTCGGTACTGCACTACAGCAAGCTGGAAAGCTATCTCACGTCTGACGATCGGGTGTTTAAATTCATCCAGACGTTTATCGTCGGCAAATCCTCTCCTCAACCGACGGCACAGTATGAACCCGAAAAATGGACGCTCTCGCGGGAAGGTACGCCGTTCGGCAACGGGTTAGGCCTGTTGGCGGGTCAGACCTGCCAGTTTGCGCTGCAGCCGATTATCGAGCCGTCCGAGGGCAAAATTAGCTCTCTTGAGGCCCTCATTCGCGGCAACGACGGCGGCAGCCCGGAGCAGTTCTTTCGTACGCTCGACCCCTCGCGGATCTACGAAACCGACCTGCAAACCAAGGCCTGGACCTTCGCGCTGGCAGAAAAGCTGGGCATTGGCAGCCACAAGCTGGCCGTCAACCTGCTGCCGATGTCGCTGGTTAACGTCCCCGGTGCGGTAGCGTTTCTGGTGGCGCAGATCAAAAAGCACGGCCTTCAGCCCGAGCAGGTGGTCATCGAAGTGACCGAAAGCGAAATGATTTCCGGGTTCAACCAGTTTAACAGCGCCATTAAGCAGCTCCGTGCGGAGGGGGTCGGGCTGGCCATAGATGATTTCGGTTCCGGCTATGCCGGGCTGTCGCTGCTTACCCGGTTCCAGCCGGACAAGCTCAAAATCGACAGGGAGATCGTCAGCGATATCCACCTGAGCGGGCCAAAGCAGGCGATTGTTAAGTCGATAGTCAGCTGCTGTACCGATCTGGAAATTACCCTGGTGGCGGAAGGCATCGAGAAGATTGAAGAGTGGTGCTGGCTTGAATCCGCCGGCATTCGCCGCTTTCAGGGCTTTTTGTTCTCACGTCCGCAGCTGAATGGCGTGGGCGACATTTACTGGCCTCACCTGAAGCGATAAGCAAAATTTCCCCACGCTTATTTCCCGGACCTGTCACCTGTGCTTAAATAGCTAAACCGGTTTAACAAAATTTAGCTAAGAAGGTGATATGGATACAATCTGGGTACTTGGCGATGCGGTAGTGGATCTTCTGCCGGACGGCGAGGGTAAACTGCTGCAGTGTCCGGGCGGGGCACCGGCCAACGTCGCGGTGGGCGTCGCCCGTCTGGGCGGGAGGAGCGCATTTATCGGCCGGGTGGGCGACGATCCCTTCGGACGCTTTATGCAGAAGACGCTGGCGGACGAGAAGGTTAATACGCATTGGATGCGTCTCGATCCGCAGCATCGCACCTCCACGGTGGTGGTTGACCTCGACGACCGCGGCGAGCGCTCCTTTACCTTTATGGTTCGCCCGAGCGCTGATTTATTCCTTGAACCCGCCGATCTCCCGGCCTTTCGCGCCGGGGAGTGGCTACACGTCTGCTCCATCGCGCTCAGCGCGGAACCCAGCCGTTCTGCCGCGTTTCAGGCGATGGCGGCCATCAGACAGGCCGGCGGGTTTGTCAGCTTCGATCCCAATATTCGCGCCGATCTGTGGCACGATGAAGTAGACCTGCGCGCGTGTCTTGAGCGGGCACTGGCCTGTGCCGACGTGGTGAAGCTCTCGGTTGAAGAACTGGCGTTTTTAACCGGAAACGCGCAGGTGGACGAGGGGCTGGCGGCGCTGATGCGCGGCTGTCGGGCCCGGCTGGTGCTGGTGACGCAGGGGAAAGAGGGGGTTACCGCCTGGCAGAAAGGCGCGTTGAGGCACTATCCCGCCACCTCCGTTGAATGCGTTGATGCCACCGGCGCGGGGGATGCCTTCGTGGCCGGGCTGCTGTTCGGGCTGGCGCGCGAGGGAGACGCCGACCTCCCGGCCGTTATCGCGATCGCGCAGCGCTGCGGCGCGCTGGCGACCACCGCAAAGGGGGCAATGACCGCGCTGCCGTACCGTCACGAGCTGTAATTTTCTCACCTGGCCGCCGCCCGGCGGCCTGAACTGTCGCCTCGATCACACTTACTAAATCGGTTTAGCAAAAAACATTGCCGATCCAAAATTGCGCGGTTTAGTATCATCAGCCTAAACCGGTTTAGCAATTTAGCACTTTCACCGACTTTTCCAGGAATGCGACAAAATGTATAAAAAACGCACGCTTGCCGTGATGATAGGCATGCTGGCCGGCAGTACCTCTGTCTTTGCCCAGACGAATATGAACAGTATCGAAGCCCGCCTTGCAGCGCTGGAGCAGCGTTTGCAGGAGGCGGAAACCCGCGCGCAGGTTGCTGAAAAGCGCGCCACGGCGGCGGAACAAAAAACGCAGCAGCTGGTGGCGGCCCAGCAGAAAACGCAAACCACCACCCGGGAGGTGGCGCAACGTACCGCGGCACTGGAGAAAAAAGCCGACCGCAGCAGCGGCTTTGAGTTTCACGGCTACGCCCGCTCCGGTCTGCTGATGAACGACGCGGCCTCCGGCAGCAAAAGCGGACCGTACCTGACTCCCGCCGGAGAAACGGGCGGGGCCATCGGCCGCCTGGGGAACGAAGCGGACACCTACGTTGAGCTGAACGTTGAGCACAACCAGACGCTGGAGAATGGCGCCACGACGCGCTTTAAGGCGATGCTGGCCGACGGTCAGAAAACCTATAATGACTGGTCGGCCGACAGCAGCGACCTGAATATTCGTCAGGCCTTTGCCGAACTGGGCAATTTGCCGGACTTCACCGGCGCGCTGAAGGGCAGCACCTTCTGGGCGGGTAAACGCTTCGATCGCGATAATTTCGACATTCACTGGCTGGATTCCGACGTGGTGTTTCTCGCCGGAACCGGCGGCGGCGTGTACGACGTGAAGTGGAACGACACGCTGCGCAGCAACTTCTCTCTCTATGGCCGCAACTTTGGCAGCGAGGAGGAGATCGACAACAACGTACAGAACTACATCCTCAGCATGAATCACTTCGCCGGGCCGTTGCAGGTGATGGTCAGCGGCCTGCGGGCAAAAGATAATGACGACCGTAAGGACAGCAACGGCGATCCGATTAAAACCGACGCGGCGAATAACGGTGTGCATGCCCTGGTCGGTCTGCATAACGACAGTTTCTACGGCCTTCGCGAAGGTTCCGCCAAAACGGCGCTGCTCTACGGCCACGGTCTGGGTGCAGAGGTGAAGAGCATCGGCGCTGACGGTGCGCTGCTGTCGGAAGCCGATACGTGGCGCTTTGCAAGTTACGGTGTCACGCCGCTGGGCGGTGGCTGGCACGTTGCGCCCGCCGTGCTGGCGCAGAGCAGCAAGGACCGCTACGTGAAGGGCGACAGCTACGAGTGGGTCACGCTTAACGCCCGCCTCATCAAGGAGGTTACCCAGAATTTCGCCCTCGCGTTTGAGGGCAGCTATCAGTACATGGATTTAGCCCCGGAAGGCTACAAGGATCGCAACGCGGTAAACGGCAGCTTCTACAAGCTAACCTTTGCCCCGACGCTCAAGGCGGGCAAGATTGGCGATTTCTTCAGCCGTCCGGAGCTGCGCCTGTTCGCCACGTGGATGGACTGGAGCAGCAGGCTGGATAACTATGCCAGCGATGACGCCTTTGGCAGCAGCGGCTTCAACGCAGGCGGGGAATGGAACTTTGGGGTACAGATGGAAACCTGGTTTTAACCCTGTACGCTCCCGCACCGCGGGGGCGTTTTGAACATCATAAAAAGACGTCAGGAAGAGGTATCTATGGATTTTTATCAAATTGCCCGCGAGCTTATTCCGCTGCTCGGCGGCAAAGAGAACATCGCCAGCGCGGCGCACTGCGCGACGCGTCTTCGTCTGGTCCTGGTCGATGATGCGCTTGCCGACCAGCAGGCCATCGGCAAGGTTGAAGGCGTAAAGGGCTGTTTTCGTAACGCCGGACAGATGCAGGTGATCTTCGGTACGGGGGTGGTGAATAAAGTTTACGCGGCGTTTATTCAGGCGGCAGGGATTAGCGAATCCAGCAAGTCGGAGGCGGCGGATATAGCGGCACGCAAGCTGAATCCGTTCCAGCGCATCGCCCGTTTGCTCTCCAATATCTTCGTGCCGATTATTCCGGCGATTGTGGCCTCCGGCCTGCTGATGGGCCTGCTCGGGATGGTGAAAACCTACGGCTGGGTGGATCCGGACAACGCGCTTTATATCATGCTGGACATGTGCAGCTCGGCGGCGTTTATCATTCTGCCGATCCTGATTGGCTTCACCGCCGCGCGCGAGTTTGGCGGCAACCCGTATCTGGGGGCAACGCTGGGGGGCATTCTGACGCACCCGGCGCTGACCAACGCCTGGGGCGTGGCGTCCGGCTTCCAGACCATGAACTTTTTCGGCCTTGAAATTGCCATGATTGGCTATCAGGGTACCGTGTTCCCGGTGCTGCTGGCGGTGTGGTTTATGAGCATCGTGGAAAAGCAGCTGCGCCGGGCGATCCCGGACGCGTTAGATCTGATCCTGACGCCGTTCCTGACCGTCATTATCTCCGGCTTTATCGCGCTGTTGATTATCGGCCCGGCGGGACGCGCGCTGGGCGACGGCATCTCCTTCATCCTCAGCACCCTGATTGCGCACGCGGGCTGGCTGGCGGGACTGCTGTTTGGCGGCCTGTATTCGGTCATCGTCATCACCGGTATTCACCACAGCTTCCACGCCATCGAGGCCGGGCTGCTGGGTAACCCGTCGATAGGCGTTAACTTCCTGCTGCCGATCTGGGCGATGGCGAACGTGGCGCAGGGCGGGGCGTGTCTGGCGGTGTGGTTCAAAACCCGCGATGCCAAAATCAAAGCCATCACGCTACCGTCGGCGTTCTCGGCGATGCTGGGCATTACCGAGGCGGCGATTTTCGGTATCAACCTGCGCTTCGTGAAGCCGTTTATCGCGGCGCTGATCGGCGGCGCGGCGGGCGGCGCCTGGGTGGTGTCGGTGCACGTTTACATGACCGCCGTCGGGCTCACCGCCATTCCCGGCATGGCGATCGTACAGGGCAGCTCGCTGCTCAACTATATTATCGGCATGGTGATAGCCTTTGGCGTGGCGTTTACCGTCTCCCTGCTGCTGAAGTATAAAACGGACTCTGAATAATGACCTCTGCTTCCCGCTGGCCTGCCGTGCTGCAGGCCGTAATGAAAGGCCAGCCGCGCGCGCTGGCGGACAGCCACTATCCCCAGTGGCATCCTGCGCCGGTGACGGGGCTGATGAACGATCCGAACGGCTTTATCTGGTTTGCCGGACGTTACCACCTGTTCTATCAGTGGAACCCGCTGGAAAGCGATCATCGCTACAAGTGCTGGGGCCACTGGAGTTCAGCGGATATGGTGCACTGGCGGCATGAGCCCATGGCGCTGATGCCCGACGAAGACTATGACCGTAACGGCTGTTACTCCGGCAGCGCCGTGGATGATAACGGCGCGCTGACCCTGTGCTATACCGGCAACGTCAAGTTTGACGATGGCGGCCGCACCGCCTGGCAGTGTCTGGCGGTGCAAAATGACGATGGCACTTTTAGCAAGCTGGGGCCGGTGCTGCCGCTGCCGGAAGGGTATACCGGACACGTCCGGGATCCGAAGGTGTGGCGCCAGAACGGGCTGTGGTACATGGTGCTCGGCGCGCAGGATCTACAGAAGCGGGGCAAGGTGCTGCTGTACAGATCCGGGGATTTACGCTGCTGGCAGCCCTGCGGTGAAATTGCCGGACACGGGGTGAACGGGCTTACGGATGCCGGGTATATGTGGGAGTGCCCGGATCTGTTTGCGCTCGACGGCACGCACGTCCTGATCTGCTGCCCGCAGGGGCTGGCGCGCGAGCCGCACCGCTATCTCAACACCTATCTGGCCGTCTGGATGAGCGGGGCGTTTGATGAGGAAACGGCTGCCTTTGCGCACGGCGAGCTGCACGAGCTTGATGCCGGTTTCGAATTTTACGCGCCGCAAACCGCGGTGGCAGAGGACGGCCGACGTATTCTTATCGGCTGGATGGGCGTGCCGGACGGGGAGGAGATGCTCCAGCCGACCCGCGCGCACGGCTGGATCCATCAGATGAGCTGTCCACGAGAGCTACGCTTTCGCGACGGTAAGCTCCTGCAAACTCCGGTGCGCGAGCTGGAAACGCTGCGCGAGGAGGAAAATTACTGGCAGGGTCGCGCCGACGATGCGCCGGAACTGGACGGAACGCGCCTGGAGTTCGAGCTGAGCGCCTCGCGCGTGAACGTGGATTTTGCCGGGACGTTGCGGCTCGCTGTCGATGACGAGGGTATACGCCTGGAGCGGGCCAGCCTGAAAACCGGAGAAACGTTAACCCGCTACTGGCGGGGAGAGGTGCACCATCTGCGCGTGCTGTGCGACCGTTCCAGCGTTGAAATTTTCATCAATCACGGTGAAGGGGTCATGAGCAGCCGCTATTTTCCCGACCATCCGGCACGGGTGCGCGTCGAAGGTGCGTCCGACATCACATTACGCTACTGGTCGCTGCGCAGCTGCATGATAGAATAGCGGTTTTGGCAGCCGGAACCAGGTCGTTGTGAGAAAAACAAAACGCGTTACCATTAAAGACATTGCGGAGCTGGCGGGGGTGTCAAAAGCCACCGCCAGCCTGGTGCTGAACGGCCGCAGCAAAGAGCTTCGGGTGGCGGAGGAGACGCGCGAGCGCGTGCTGGCGATTGCCAAAGAGCACCATTACCAGCCCAGCATTCACGCCCGTTCGCTGCGGGATAACCGCAGCCACACCATTGGTCTGGTGGTGCCGGAGATCACCAACTACGGTTTTGCCGTCTTTTCTCACGAACTGGAGACCCTGTGCCGCGAGGCGGGCGTTCAGCTGCTGATCTCGTGTAGCGATGAAAATCCGGGCCAGGAGACGGTGGTGGTCAATAACATGGTGGCGCGCCAGGTGGACGGGCTGATCGTCGCCTCCAGCATGCTTAACGACGCGGACTATCAGAAGCTGAGCGAACAGCTGCCGGTGGTGCTCTTTGACCGCCATATGAACGACAGCTCTCTGCCGCCGGTCATCACCGATTCGATTACCCCTACCGCTGAACTGGTGGCCGAAATTGCTCGCCAGCATCCAGATGAGTTCTATTTCCTCGGCGGACAGCCGCGGTTATCCCCGACGCGAGACCGCCTGGAAGGGTTTAAGCAGGGGCTGCGCGACGCCGGCGTTGAGCTACGCCCGGAGTGGATCGTTCATGGCAATTACCACCCAAGCTCCGGCTACGAAATGTTTGCTGAACTGTGCGCGCGCCTTGGCCGCCCGCCTGAAGCCCTCTTTACCGCCGCCTGCGGTCTGCTGGAAGGGGTGTTACGCTACATGGGCCAGCATAACCTGCTGCAAAGCGAAATACGCCTGGCCAGCTTTGACGACCACTATCTGTATGATTCTTTAACCCTTCCCGTTGATACCATCCGTCAGGACAATCGCCAGCTCGCCTGGCACTGCTTCGATCTGATTGGCAAACTGATTGAAGGAGAAACGCCGGAGCCGATCCAGCGGAAGCTGGACGCCACGCTGCGGCGGCGATACAGCGGCACGAAATAAAAACGACTTACGGATACATCAATAACTTTAATTAATTAAAGATCTGATTCAGCCGATAACCAAAGGGAAATTATATCTCTGAGGTGTGTTATGTCGTTGAAAAAATCATCACTGATTGTCCTGTTTTCCCTGCTTTTCTTCTTTGTGGCCAGCACCATTACCAGCGTTGGGCTCATCATAAAAAGTAATAATTCGCTGGATAACGTGAACAAAGAAATTCAGGTCGTGCTGTCCATCATCGACCCCATCAACCACAGCCGGACCCTGCGCGTCAGGGTTATGGAGTATGTGAAAATGGTGGAGGCAGGGGATACCTCGGATCGGTCTGCGAAGCTGGCATCGGTGAAAGAGGCGCTGACCAAAGCCGACGGCGCCTTTTCGGCATTTATGGCCGCGCCGCGTTTGCAGGATGAAGCCTCACTGATTACCGCCTACCGGGACGCGTGGCAAAACTACCGTAACCAGGGGCTGGAGCCGCTGATCGCCGCAGCCGCTTCCCAGGACGTGGCGCGATTCAACGCGCTTATTCCGGTGGTGTCTCAGCTCGATCGCCAGTATGAGATTGTGCTCGACCAGATCCTCTCCGTTCACCAGACGTACGCCAAAAGCCTGAACGAGGATGCGAGCAGCAATTTCGTGTCAGGGCTGGTTATCATCGCCAGCATTGCCCTGCTGTTTGTGGTGGTGATTATCGCCGTCAGCGTCCTGATGAAACGGGTCGTCTTCGCGCCGGTCAACCTGGCGCGCGAGCACTGTAGCCAGATTGCAGCCGGGAAGCTGGACGTTCCGGTACCCGTTAAGCCTCACTCAGGCAATGAAATCGATCGCCTGATGGGATCGATGGAGCAGATGCGCCAGGCGCTGCTCGCGACCATTTCTCAGGTGCGCGATGCCAGCCATACCGTAACGCACGCGGCGCAGGAAATTGCCTCCGGCAATATCGACCTGGCCTCGCGCACTGAACAGCAGGCTTCCGCCTTAACCCAGACGGCCGCCAGCATGGAAGAGCTGAGCGCGACGGTGGCGAACAATACTGAAAACGTATTCCAGGCGGGTAAGCTGGTGCAGGACGCGGTGAAAAATGCCCGTACCGGAGAAGCGGTAACCCGCGACGTTATCGAAACGATGAATACCATCGCCTCTAACTCGAAGCGCATTGAGGATATCACCAGCGTGATTAACAGCATTGCGTTCCAGACCAACATTCTGGCGCTGAACGCGGCAGTTGAAGCAGCGCGTGCCGGCACGCAGGGGCGTGGCTTCGCGGTGGTGGCAAGCGAAGTCCGCACCCTGGCGCAGAAAAGCGCGGTGGCAGCGAAGGATATCGAAAATCTCATCGCCCAGTCCGTTTCCAGCGTGAAGAACGGCGCGGAGCTGGTTAACCGCTCGGGAGAGGTGATCGATTCTATTATTACATCGGTGAATAAGGTTAATAGCCTGATGGAGCAGATCTCGGTTGCCTCCGAGGAGCAGAGCCGCGGGATTGGTCAGGTCGGGCAGGCCGTGACCGAGATGGATGGCGTAACTCAGCAGAACGCGGCGCTGGTGCAGCAGTCCGCCGCCGCCGCGGCCTCGCTGGAGGAGCAGGCGCAGCAGCTGTCGCAGAGTATTTCGAGTTTCAGCCTGCCCAGGACGGCATGACGGACAGGCGTTGACAGGGCAATAAACTTCGACCACTCTAAAAACAATATCTTAGAGAGGTCGTTATGCTTCAACGGTTTGCAAAGAAAAAGGCGCTGTTACTTTCTGCTCTGCTGGTTTCCGGGCTGGTCAGGGCAGAAGAGTCGCTTCCTGACGTGGTGAAGACATTCAGCGAGCAGCAGGACATCAAAATCATCAAGAAAATTGACGCCCCCGGCGGCGCGCCAGCGTGGCTGGGGCAATATCAGGATATGGGCGTCACCCTCTTTTTGACCCCTGACGGGAAGCATGTGGTGTCGGGCTATCTGTATGATGAGAAGGGAACAAACCTTAGCGAGGCCCTGTTCCAGAAAGAAATCTACGCGCCGTTGGGCCGCGAAATGTGGAAAAAGCTTAACGCGGCGCACCCGCTGAAAGAGGGCGCAGATACGGCGCCGCGTAAGGTCTTTGTCTTTGCCGACCCGTTCTGCCCGTACTGCAAGCAGTTCTGGGCTGAAGCGCAGCCGTGGGTGAAGGCCGGCAAGGTCCAGCTCAACACGCTCCTGGTCGCGTTCCTTAACCCGAAAAGCGGGCGTAACGCCTCTGCGATCCTGAATGCCAAAGATCCGGTATCGGCATGGAAAGAGTACGAACTGTCCGGCGGCAAAAAATTGCCTAAACCTGACGGGGCGGCATCCCGGGAAACCGTTGAGATCCTGCAAAACCACCAGACGCTAATGGACAGCCTCGGTGCGAACGCGACGCCGGCAATTTATTACCTGAACGAGCAAAACGAACTGCAGCAGGTCGTGGGGATGCCGGACGCAAAACAGCTTGAGGCGATGTTCGGGCCGAAGCCGTAGGCGCGCAAAAGAGAGGCAGAAACGGGGCGTTTCTGCCTGTTCTCCTTCAGCTTCCCCAGCGCCCGCGAAGGTAATTCACCGCCTCCTGGGTCTGGGGCTGATTAAGATAGTCTTCGCGGAACAGGATCGTGCCCTTTACGTCCGGCAGTGAATCATTCAGATCCAGCTGTTTTTTCAGCTCCGGCACGCCGCCGTTCACCGTCCAGTCCGGTTCATTTCGGGAAGGCGCGCCGACTTTATAAAATGCGATCCCGATATAGAGGCGGGTATGGGTCGGCTTCACCACGTCGGCCCACCATTTTGTCAGCACATCGTAGCGCGCGGCATCCCGGGCGAACGGCCAGTAGATCTGCGGCGCGATGTAGTCCAGTAAGCCCTGCTGTACCCACTTGCGGGTGTCCGCGTAGGATTCATCATAGGCTGCCGCGCCGCGCGTGTCCGAGCCCGCCGGGTCGAACGAGCGGTTGCGCCAGACGCCTGCCGGGCTGACGCCAAATTCAACCTCAGGTTTAGCCTGCTTAATCGCCCGCGAAACCTGCACAATCAGCTCCTGCGTGTTGTGCCGCCGCCAGTCCGCTTTTGACGCAAACCCCTCGCCGTAGCGCCTGAAGGTGTAAGCATCGTTCAGGGTGGAGCCGGGCGTCTCCGTGTAGAAATAATCATCGAACTGTACGCCTTCAATGGCGTAGCGATCCACTACCTCCATCACTACACGGGTTATCCAGTCCCGCACTTCCGGAATGCCCGGATCGAGGACAAAGCGATCCCCTGAGGTGCGTATCCATTCGGGATGCTGCACGTAGACGCTGGAAGGGCGAAGCGACGAGGTCCGGTTAAGCGCGGCGATGGTCGAGGGCTTAGTGTTAGTGGAAACGCGATACGGGTTAAACCAGGCGTGAACCTTCATGCCACGCCGGTGGGCCTCATCCAGCATAAACTGGAGCGGATCGTAGCCCGGGTATTCCCCGATAGTCCCCGTCAGGGTATCTGACCACGGCAGTATGTCGGAGGACCACAGCGCCGTACTGTCCGGTTTAACCTGGAAGAAGACGGTGTTGATCCCCAGGCTTTTTAGCTTGTCCAGTTTGTCCGTCAGCGCACGCTGCTGTTGGGCGATACGCTGCTCCGCGCTGCGGCCATTTACCGACGACACCGGCGGCCAGTCGAGGCGGGAGACGGTCGCCAGCCAGATCCCGCGCATGGGCTGGTTTGCCTGCGGTAGAGGTTTATTTGCCTGCGGCAGTGGCGTAACGAGCGACTTCGGCGGCGTGGAGGTGCAGCTTACAAGTAAAAGCGCGCAGCCAAGCAGCGCGCCGGTCCGTTTTACAGGTCGCATCATTGGCGTATCAGCTCCTGGGTGTCCGGCTTTCCGTCCAGGGATTAAAGGCCGGTTCGTCCTGTTCTGCGGGACCGTCATCATGAAGGGAGTCAAGATAGAGGGCTTCAACTTCCGCGCGCGCCCACGGGGTGCGGCGCAGGAACTTCAGGCTCGACTTAACGCTCGGGTCTTTTCGAAAACAGTTAATTTTGATGCGGTTGCCCAGCTCGTTCCAGCCGTAGCGCGCAACAAGCGCGTTAACCTGCATCTCGAGCGTTACGCCATGCAAAGGATCGTTGGAAACAGGTGCAGTCATAGGCGTCCGGTAGTCTCATTTATTATGGGGAATGGAATAAACGATGAAAGGTTACAAGAAAGCAGGGGAAGCGGCAATTTAAGCGTAAGGTTCTTCACCCCGCAGGGCTGAGGGTTCCCCACAAATTAATGCGAGCACTAAGCAATCCCCTCGCCCCTCCGGGGAGAGGGTTAGGGTGAGGGGAACATACGGCGGTGGTGGTCATTCCGTTCACGTTATGTTCCTTGCTACTCTGTAACGACATGACCGGTGAACGTGCCAGGGTGGCTCAGTCGCCACCACCCTGGCGACCCGGGCTCCCGGCGGTAAATCGCCGCTTCGCGGTGCCCTCGGCTTATTCCTTCCGGCTTATCGGGTACGGGCGGATGTAACGTCCCTGTAAAGCCGCCCTCTCGGCGCATCCCTGCGCCTCGCCCCGGCCTGCAGGAAACGCCTCAGCGATTTACAGCCGGACCAGGGCATCGCTGACAGCCCTCAGTCATTCAGAAAGCAACATTATTGCTACTGCTTAAAAATAACTGGGGAACCCTCAGCCCCGCAGGGGGTGAAGAGAGGAGATTGCAGGGATAACCTTATTTTTTAAATAGCTCTGGGGCCCATGGCGTAGGATCTACCTCCATAAATGGCGCGCGTTCGAAGCGGGACTTCAGCGCCCAGGGCACCGTACAGTCAAAGATGGTTTTGCAGGTGATGCCGTTTCCACGAATGGAGGTGCTGTAGTCCGGGGCCTGAGACGGATCCAGCTGGTGGCCGCGGATCCCCGGCAGGTTGGTGATGCTGACATCTCCCTGCATGCGGGTGGTCATGGCCCACAGGATGTCATCGCTGTCGAAAATATCCACATCCTCGTCTACGAGAATAATGTTCTTAAGCTCGGAGTAGGTGGCTAACGCGATCAGTGCCGCCTGGCCCTGGCGTCCTTCGTCTGAGGGCTGACGTTTTTTCACCTGCAGCACGCCAAGGAATTTGCCGCCGCCTGCGGTATGCGCATAGACGTTTTGCAGAAAACCGGGGATGGCTTCCTCCACCGCGTTGCGGATGCTGGCTTCGGTCGGTAAACCCGCGAGCGTGGTATGCTCTTCGCCCGGCCCGACCAGCGTTTGCAGGATCGCCCGATGGCGCATGGTCACGGCTTTAACCTTAATCACCGGTAAGGAAGGGTTGGCCTCGCCGCAGTAGCCGGGGAACTCCGGCATCGCATGGCCGGTATGGGTGTGCTGGTCCTCTTTTACGCGCACGCCCGGCAGTAGCTCGCCTTCAATAACGATCTCCGCGCGGGCAATCGCTTTTTCCCGCACGGCCACGCCCTGAACCAGCTCAACCGGGGACTGACGCAGCGCGCCGGCGACGCCCAGCTCGTTATAGCCGAAGGGCGTGGTAGGGGCCTCAAAGCACGCGCCAATGTAGATAGCCGGATCCAGACCCATATTGATGGTGACCGGCAGCGGTTTCCCGGCCTCTTCAGCTTTTTTGCGGAACACTTCGATATGGCGGCCCGCGGCAAGGAACATGGAGAGTTCGTCGCGCTCCTGAACGCAGAGGCGGTGAATGGTGACGTCGGTGAGCGACGCGTCTTCCGGATCGCTTGCCAGCACCAGGCCCAGGCAGAAGAACGGGCCCGCGTCTATCGGGGTGTTCGTCGGTGCCGGCAGCAGCCTGCGCAGATCGAAGTCAGGGTCGTCGGCATAAAACACCTGCTCCTGACACGGGGCCTGCGCCGCCGGAACGACAACCGGCGCTACCGGATTTTTTACCGCATGACCGACGTGCTTCGCCAGCTCAGAAGGTTCGCAGCCCAGCAGCAGCGCCGCACGTTCACGGCTGGCGTGCATCCCCACCAGGATCCGGGAGCCGGGATAGCCTTTCACGCTATTAAACATCATGGCGGGCCCGGTGCGGGTTGGGCGTTTGACCGTGCCGCCGGCGCCGATATGCCGGTATACCCCCGCCAGCTCCGCGTTGGGATCGACCGGATGGTTAGTTTCGATGTACTGGCCGTCGTGGCGCTGGAGCAGTTCGATGGCGCTTCTGAGATCGTTGATTGGGTTTTCCATATTTTCCTCCCTCGGATGAATGCGTCCATTGTCGGTGGAAGCAAATTCACCATCAATTGCATCATTCATGCTATTTTGATACGTATTTTCATATCAATTATTGGGGCACGTTATGCAGTTTCGCCTGATGCGCAATTTTATTGTGGTGGCCGAGGAGCTTCACATGCACCGGGCGGCGGAGCGTCTGAATATGGCGCAGCCTGCGCTGAGCCAGCAGATCAAAACCCTGGAAGAACGTCTGGGCGTGACGCTCTTCAGCCGGGCAAACCGTCGTCTGACCCTGACGCCCGCCGGTGAGGCTTTTCTTAACAAAGCCCGGGTCGCGATAATGATGACCGAGCAGGCCATCCTGGACGCCAGGCAAACCGCCAGAGGCGAGCAGGGGGTATTACACCTTGGCTGCGTTTCGAGCGCGATGTTCGACAGCAAACTGCCCGCGGCCCTTCGCCAGCTTCACGCGAAATGGCCGGACATCACGCTGTCGGTCATGACCGGGAATGTGCAAACCCTCTACGGCGCCGTACAAAGCAACCAGCTGGATATCGCCATCATCCGCTCGCCGCTTCCGCCGCTGCCTGAGGATCTGCAAAGCCGTCCGTTTACCACAGAGAAAACGGTGCTGGCGCTGCCGGGCCAGCACCCGCTGGCGGGTTCGGCAGCGCTTACGCTTTCGTCGCTGAAGGAGGAAAAATGGATTGCCCTGCGCGATCCGGAAGGCATGGGGCTGGAGCAGTACTTCTATGACGCCTGCCGCGGCGCGGGCATCCGGCCCAGCGTCGTGCAAAGCGCCACTGACGTTCCCACGGTGATAAGCCTTGTCTCCGCGGGGTTTGGCATTGCCATGCTGCCCGCCTCGGCAAAGGCTATCCGCATCGAGAACGTGGTCTGTGTGGAGATCCTCGACCGGCTCCGGGAGAGCGAGTTGACGCTGGTATGCCACCGGATCATACGCTCCGAGGTGCTGAAAAAGTTTCTCAGCCTCCTCGATCACACCGGCCGTCCGGCAGCCTGAAGGATCTGTTCGCGCAGCCAGACGTTAGCCGTATCCTGGCCGTTTTTCGGGTGCCAGTACATGCCTATGACGATCGGCTGGAGAGGCAGCGGCGGCGGAAACAGATCGAGCGTTTGCGTGAAGCGTTGCAGCATGCGCTTTGGCAGGGTACAGAGCAAATCAGTCCCGGCCACAATCGCAGGCGCCACGGCGTAGCTTTGCGTGGACATTACCACGCTTCGCTGGCGTCCAAGCCCGGCCAGATTCTGGTCGACAAAGCCTGCGAAAGGATCGCCTTCGGATGACACCACCAGGTGGGAAAGGGCGCAATAGCTATCCAGATCCAGCTCCCCCGTTCCGCGCGGATGGCCCTTGCGCTGTGCCGTGGCGTACTCATCGTCAAACAGCCTGCGCCTGACCCACGCATCGTGCGCCCCCGCGTCAACGCCAACGTAAATATCCACCTCTCCGCTTTCCATTTGCGCGGGCAGTTTCTGGATTTCAGGCAGCGCAAAACGCAGGCGAATGCCCGGCGCCAGCGTGCCGATCTGATTCTGTAGCTCAGCCCCAAGCATCAGCGCCGGGTTTTCGTGCAGGGCGATAACGAAGGTGCGGCTGCTGTTTTGCGCATCGAAGGTCGTGGGCTCAAGCATCGCCGAAATGCCCTGCAGCACCGCTGCAACCTGCGGCCTTAACGCCTCGGCGCGCGGCGTAGGCAGCACCCCGCGTCCGTGCGGGGAAGGGACAAACAGCGGCTCACCGAAGAGGGCGCGCAGCCGCGCAAGCCGGGCCGATAACGCCGGCTGGCTGATGCCCAGCCGCGCGGCCGCATGGGTAATGTTCCTGTCCCGGAGTAAGGCATCCAGCGCCAGGATCAGGTCCATATCCATATCGGAGGAGGTCAGCTTACTTTGCATCACGGTTGGTATAGGTAACGGGAACCCACGCGTAGCCTTCACGCTCGCCCCTGGTGACGTAACCGATGCCCGGGAAAGGCAGATGCGGAGCCGCAATCAGCGCGCGATTTTTGACAAACTCCGCGAACGCAGCGTTGCGAACCCGGGAGGCGCCGTCCTGATCTTCATCGTAGGCGATGGTGACATCAGGCTGAGGAAACTGAACCGCGGCGACGTGAATGATATCGCCGACAAAGGTTATTTTTTCGCCCTGGCGCTCAAGCGTATAGAACGCGGAGCCGGGAGTGTGGCCCGGGTGAACCGTGCCGCTGATGCCCGGCAGAAGCTGCTCCGTTCCGGAGAATGGCGTCACCTTTCCGGCGTCCAGATAGGGCTTCAGGGTCTTCTGTGCAATATCAAAGTAGTTCTGGTCATAGCCTGATTTTTTCTGATTCTCGTCGTTAAAGAAAAAATCGATGTCCGGCTTACCGACGTACACCTGCGCATTGGCAAATACGCGCTGGCCGTCCTTCACCAGGCCGCCGGCATGGTCGGAGTGCGCATGCGTGATCAGGATGTCGGTAATATCCTGCGGCCTGATGCCCTGCGTCGCCAGGCTCTCAATCAGCCGTCCGCCGTTCCCGGGGCCAAAGAGCTGGCCTGAGCCGGTGTCCACCAGGATCCGGTGGCCGGGCAGGGCGATATAGAACGCGTTGATGGACGCTTCAACCGGATTGGCCTGGAAGTTTTTCGCCAGTAGCGCATCGGTATTTTCCGCCGTCGTCCGGCGCAGCAGGGTATGCAGATCCTGCGGAACGCTGCCGTCCGTAAAGGCGGTGACGATCGTGTCGCCAACCTGCACGCTGTAGCCGCCAGCCTGCTGTTTAACCACATGCTGCGGGACATTCGCCGCCGCCGCGTGGAACGCCGGAAAGAAAAGCGCAGAACCGGTCAACAGGGTTGATAAAGCAAGTTTTTTCACAGTAAACATGATGGGCTCCTCAATAGTAAGTTCATCATAGTTCAACTGCGATTTTTGAGAACGGTCGGGAAGTGAATGTGACCTATCCATGGAATGGATAGGTCTGGGGAAGGGAATTACAGCACGCCCGTACCGCCGTCGGAACACCATACCTGACCGGAAGCGTATGAGCAGGTATCGGAGGCAAAGAGCACGTACAGCGGTGCGATTTCAACCGGCTGGCCCGGTCTGCCCAGCGGCGTATCTCCGCCGAACTGCTGAACCTTGGACTGAGGCTGACCGCCGCTGGACTGTAGCGGTGTCCAGTACGGCCCCGGTGCGACAGCGTTCACCCGAATGCCGCGCGGCCCCAGCTGCTTGGCCAGAGACTTGGTAAAGGCCACGTTACAGGCTTTGGTCTGGGCGTAGTCCACGAGGATCCCGCTCGGTTTGTACGCCTGAACGGAAGAGGTATTGATGATTACCGCCCCTTCCTGCGGGTGGCGCAGCGCCGCTTTGGTGATCCAGAAAGGCGCATACACGTTGGTTTTAAACGTCGCGTCAAAATCGGCCGTGGTGAGGTTATCGATCGACTCGCAGTACTGCTGGCGACCGGCGTTATTCACCAGGATATCCAGGCCGCCCAGTTCGGCAACGGCTTTTTCCACCAGCGTATCGCAGAACGATTCCACGCGAATGTCGCCGGGAATGGCGACCGCTTTACGGCCTTCGGCCTGAATCAGCGCGATAACCGATGCGGCATCGGACTCTTCTTCCGGCAGATAGCCGATGGCAACATCCGCACCTTCGCGGGCGTAGGCGATGGCCACCGCGCGGCCAATACCGGAATCACCGCCGGTAATAAGCGCTTTTTTTCCTGCCAGCTTTCCCGACCCGATATAGCTTGTTTCACCATGATCCGGTAATGGCTTCATTTCCGATGCCAGCCCGGGGGCCATTTGCGGTTGTTCTGCAAACGGCGGACGAGGGTAATGCAGCGTGTGATTATTTCCTGTAGACATACCGGCCTCCTTAAATAGTGAATTCCAAGATTAGTCGCTAATTAAGCGCAAGCGGGCAAAACTGACAAATTCAGACAAATCTATATTCCATTACCTGCGGTAAATAATTCTTCAGGCCAGCATGTAATACCAGAAAAGCGCGACCTCATCTTTTTCCGGCAGCGCGTTGTAAAGATAGCGATCGTAACCGCCCAGAATAAAACCGTATTGCCGGTAAAACAGGCAGGCTGAAACGTTGACGTTCTGCGTCTCCAGCCGTAACCCGGGCGCGTTGATGCTGCGTGCCCACACGTGCGTGGCGGCCATCAGCTTGTGCGCCGCGCCCGTTCTGCGCTTTGAACGTTCTACCGCAACGTAATCCACGGAAATAAATTTATTCCAGTTGCAGGATGCGGTAATAAATCCGGCTATTTCTCCGTCATCCGTTTCGGCAATCAGAAATATGGCATCGGGATTAACGCAATGATTTTCCAGCGTCTGGAGATCGAGCTCATAGATTTTAAGATAAGGCTCGGCAAGCGCTTCGATATGCAAATCGCCATGGATAAACGGCTCTCTGGCAATGCGATCGACCGTGAAGGAAAAATCACAACATTCAAGACGGGGGAGGTCCGTACTTAATCCTTTTCGAATCTGCATGGTATTCCTTAAGTAAGAGTTATAAACAGATAATAGACGAAGCGGCATAACCTGCTGGCATAACACTCTGTTCATCCTGGTCTAAGCTTGTATCTCGTTCCGCGTAAAATGTGGTCATTCGAGGACAGTGAATGGAATTCAGAACATGTCGCAGGCACTGGGGTGCTGAATATATTTCCGATGACGTTGTACGTTTTCGCGTCTGGGCTGAAGGGCAAAGAGATCTCACGTTGCGTTTAACCGACACCGACATTCCGATGGCGGCGGTGGGCGACGGCTGGTTTCAGGTTGACGTGCCCGGCGTCACGCACGGTACGACGTATCAGTTTGTTTTACAGGACGGTATGGCGGTGCCGGATCCCGCCTCACGCGCGCAGCAGGGCGATGTCAACGGCCCGTCGGTCGTGATCGACCCGCGTCGCTACACCCCCGCTCAGGGCGAATGGAAAGGGCGCCCGTGGGAAGAGACGGTGATCTACGAGCTGCATATCGGCACCTTTACGGAGGAAGGGACGTTCAGGGCGGCCATCGAAAAACTGCCGTATCTGGCTGAACTCGGCATTACGCAGCTGGAGGTGATGCCCGTGTCCCAGTTCGGCGGATCGCGCGGCTGGGGCTATGACGGGGTGCTGCTGTATGCCCCGCACTCCGCCTACGGCACGCCGGATGACTTTCACGCCTTCATCGATGCCGCCCACGCGCTCGGGCTTTCGGTGGTGCTGGATATTGTGCTCAACCACTTCGGCCCCGAGGGCAACTATCTGCCGCTACTCTCGCCGGCGTTTTTCCATCAGGATCGTATGACTCCGTGGGGCAACGGGATTGCCTACGAGGTTGACGCCGTCCGGCAATACATTACCGAGGCGCCGCTGTACTGGCTGTCGGAGTACCATCTTGACGGCCTGCGCTTTGACGCCATCGACCAGATTAACGACGACGCTGAACCCCATATTCTTCCCTACATTGCGCAGCGGATCCGCGACGCGTTCCCGGATCGCCATATCCATCTCACCACCGAGGACAGCCGCAACGTGATTTTCCTTCATCCGCGCGATGCAAAGGGCAATACGCCGCTGTTTACCGCCGAATGGAATGATGATTTTCACAATGCCGCGCACGTTTTCGCGACCGGGGAATCGCACGCCTATTACCAGGACTTTGCCTTTGAGCCGGAGAAAAAGCTGGCGCGGGCGCTGGCCGAGGGGTTTGTCTATCAGGGGGAGATTTCGCTTCAGACCGGCAGGTCGCGCGGGGTTGAGTGTCGCGAGCAGCCTCCGCAGTTTTTTGTCGATTTTATTCAAAATCACGATCAGATCGGCAACCGTGCTCAGGGAGAAAGGCTCATTACCCTGGCGGGAGAGGATAAAACGCGCGTCCTGTTCGCCGCGCTGCTGCTCTCCCCGCATATTCCGCTGCTGTTTATGGGCGAAGAGTATGGCGAAACCCGTCCGTTCCTCTTTTTCACCGACTTCCACGGGGACCTTGCGAAGGCCGTGCGGGAAGGGCGCGCGAAGGAGTTTACGGGCCATACCGGCCACGATGAAGCCGTTCCGGATCCCAACGACGTCGATACGTTTATCCGCTCGAAGCCCGGCTGGGATAAGGCGCAAACCGGGGAAGGCAGAGCGTGGCTGCAGCTAACGCGCGAGCTGATAGCGCTGCGTCAGCGCCATGTCGTCCCGTTACTGAAACAGCCGGGCGCCGCAGAGGGTAACGTCCTGCAAACGGCGCTCGGCATGGTCGCGGTGAGCTGGCGTTTTCCAGCCGGGACGCTGTCGCTGGCGCTGAATATCGGTAAAAAGCCGCTCGCCTTACCGGACCTGCCGGGAAAAACGATCTTTAGCTGGCCGGAGGCAGAGGAAAGCCTGCCGCCGAACAGCATTGTTGTTCGCTTTGCTGATGGAGAAGCAGCGCTATGATCCCGTCCTCAACCTATCGCATTCAGTTTCGCAACGGCATGACCTTCGATCGCGTAGTGGACCTGATACCGTACATGAAAGATCTCGGTATCAGCCATCTCTATGCGTCGCCGGTTTTCACGGCCACCACGGACTCCACTCACGGCTATGACGTGACCGACCCTAATGAAATCGACCCGGCAATTGGCGGGCGCGCAGGGTTCGACCGCATGGCGGCAGCCCTCCGGCAGGCGGGCATGGGGCTGATTCTGGATATCGTTCCTAACCATATGTCCACCTCGCTGGAAAACCGCTGGTGGCGCGACGTTATTGAAAACGGCAAACAGAGCCGCTACGCCGCCTTCTTTGACATCGACTGGTCCCGACCGCTAACGCTGCCTTTTCTTGGCGACACCTTTGAAGCGGAGCTGGAGCGGGGCGCTATCACACTAAAACGTGACAGTGTCACCGAAAAGGCGGCGCTGGTGTATTACGACACCGCCTATCCGCTCAATCCCGGCACGTATAGTGAGGATAAGAGCATCGCTGAGATCCACGAGGCGCAAAGCTGGCGCCTGATGTCCTGGCGTGAAGCGCCGAAGCAGCTGTCGTGGCGACGCTTTTTTGAAATCACCGGGCTGGTGGGCGTGCGGGTTGAGGATGAAGCGGTCTTCGCGGATACCCACCGCCTGATCCTGGAGCTTGTTCACGCCGGGGTGGTGGACGGCCTGCGCATCGACCACGTGGACGGGCTTGCCGATCCGCTGGCGTATCTGCAGCGCCTGCGCGCGGCGACCGGGCCGGACTGCTATATCACGGTCGAGAAGATCCTCGCCAAAGGGGAGCAGCTTCCCCCCGAGTGGCCCGTGTCGGGCACGACGGGCTATGAGTTTATCGCCTCCCTTGCCGAAGTGCTGGTGGACGATAACAACCTCTCGCGGCTGGAGGCCATCCACGCCGAAACGCTGGGCGCGCCCGTGGACACGCATGAAGAGCTGCGCAAGGCCAAAGGCCTGATGACCGATCGTAATTTCGAAGGCGAATTTACCACGCTGCTTGCTATTGCCTGCGAGCTGGCCCGGCACAACGGCGTCGAGGTGCAGCGCGACGATATCCGGCATGCCCTGCGCGAGCTGCTTATCGCCTTTCCGGTGTACCGCACCTACGGCACCGGCGAGGGGCTGACGCCTGCGGACGTGGCGCTGCTCGGCCGCGTGGTCGCCAGCGTTAACGCGTCGGAGCCCGCCCTGAGCCTGATCGTGCGTATTCTCACCGGCGACCTGCCGGAGCAGTATCGCGCGCTGGCCTCGCTTTTCCGCACCCGTTTTCAGCAGCTGACCGGGCCGCTGATGGCGAAATCGGTAGAGGATACGCTGTTCTTCCGCCACAACCTGGAGCTGGCCCTGAACGAGGTCGGGGCTGACCCCGCGCCGCGCGCGTTTTCACTCTCCCGCTTTCATCAGGAGATGCGCATTCGGCTCGCCCGTCAGCCCGACGCGCTGCTGGGCACCTCGACCCACGACACCAAACGCGGCGAGGATGCGCGGGCGCGGCTGTACACGCTGACGGAAGCGCCGGATCTGTGGGGGGAGAGCCTGGCGCGCTGGCGGCAGATGAACCAGACCCAGGTTCGGTTCCTGAATGACGGCACCGCGCCGAACGCCGCCGATACCTGGATGATCTTCCAGGCGCTGGCGGGCGTCTGGCCGGCATCGCTGTCGCCTGACGATCGCGACGGGCTTCAGTCGCTGGAGACGCGCTTCCTCGGCTTTCTTGAGAAAGCGCTGCGCGAGGCCAAGCAGCGCACCGACTGGATCGACAGTAACGAAAGCTACGAGAGCGTGGTGCTGGACTATGCGCGCCATCTGCTCTCCCCGGATAACACCCTGTTCCTGCACGATTTCAGCCAGGCGCTCCAGCCGTTTATTCGCGCCGGACTGATGAACAGCCTGAGTCAGACGGTCATCAAGCTGACCGCGCCCGGCGTGCCGGATATTTACCAGGGCAGCGAAGCGCTGAACTTTAGCCTGGTTGACCCGGACAACCGCCGGGAACCGGATTTCACCGCGCTGGCGGAGAACCTCAGCGCGGCGGATGGACACATCTTTAACGACGAGCAGCGCTGGCGAGACGGCAGCGTGAAGCAGTACGTCACCGCCACGCTGTTACGGCTTCGCCCGCATTACCCCGAGCTTTTCCGCTACGGCGACTGGCTGCCGCTGAAGGTAACCGGCGAGCGCGAGGAGAATATGATCGCTTATGCCCGCCTGAAAGACGGCGAGGCGCTCATCGTCGCCGTTCCGCGCCTGGCGTTTGGCGTTAACGACAACGAGAAGCTGTGGGTTAATACCACATTGGCCATACCTCAGGAGCTGGCCGGAAAGCGCTACCGGGATCTGTTTACCGGTGAGAGTCGCGTACTGCACGAGACGCTGGATTTAACGTCTGAAAAGGGATGTTTGTTGGTTCTGCTTACCTGCGAATAATCGAGGAGAACAAAAATGCCAAAGGATACAACGTTTGAAATTCGGGCCGGTCACGGCCAGCAGCTGGGCGCAAACTATGACGGCAAGGGGGTCAACTTTGCGCTGTTTTCCGCGCACGCGGAGCGGGTGGAGCTGTGCCTGTTTGACCCTTCCGGGAAAACAGAAATCGCCCGCCTGGAGCTGCCGGAATATACCCATGAGGTGTGGCACGGCTATGTGCCCGACCTGAAGCCGGGGACGCTGTACGGTTACCGCGTTTACGGGCCATACGATCCGGAGAACGGTCACCGCTTTAACCCGCATAAGCTGCTCATCGACCCGTATGCCCGCGAGCTGGTAGGGGATATCGAGTGGAACGACGCCCACTTCGGCTATGAGCTGGGGCACGACGAGCTCGATCTCAGCTTCGATACGCGAGACAGCGCGCCGTTTACGCCGAAATGCAAGGTCATCGACCCGAACGCCGTCGACTGGCAGGACTCGCGCCGGCCTGACGTTCCGTGGCCGCGTACCGTCGTCTACGAAAGCCACGTCAAGGGCTTTACCCAGCTTAACCCGGCCATTCCGCCCGAGCTGCGCGGTACGTTTGAGGGGATGGGTCATAAAGCCTCCGTGGACTACATCAAAAGCCTGGGCATCACCTCGGTGGAGCTGCTGCCGGTCCACTGGTTCCCGGACGATCGGCACCTGCTCGATCGCGGTCTTAAAAACTTCTGGGGCTATAACTCGCTCGCCTTCTTTGCGCCAGCGTCCCGCTATTACGGCCCGGCGGGGATCCAGGGCTTTCGCGATATGGTGCGCGCGTACCACGACGCGGGCATCGAGGTGATCCTCGACGTGGTCTATAACCACACGGCGGAGGGTAACGAGCTGGGGCCAACCCTGTCGTTTAAGGGGATTGATAACTTCTGCTATTACCGCACCATGCCGGATCAGCACCGGTACTACATCAACGACACCGGCACCGGCAATACCGTCAATACCTCGCATCCGCGCGTGTTGCAGATGGTCATGGACTCGCTGCGCTACTGGGCGGAATCGATGCAGATTGACGGCTTCCGCTTCGATCTCGGCACGATTCTCGGGCGCGAGCCGGAAGGGTTCGATCCGCGCGGCGGATTTTTCGATGCAGTCACCCAGGATCCGGTGCTGTCGAAGCTGAAGCTCATCGGTGAGCCGTGGGATATTGGCCCCGGCGGGTATCAGGTGGGCGGCTTCCCGCCGGGCTGGGGGGAGTGGAACGACAAATACCGCGATACGGTCCGGGAATACTGGAAGGGCGATAACGTCTCCACCGATTTTGCCGCACGCCTGCTTGGCTCCGGTGATTTGTACGATCTGCGCGGGCGTCGCCCGTGGGCCAGCGTCAACTTCATCACCGCGCATGACGGCTTCACGCTCAACGACCTGGTGTCGTACAACGAGAAGCACAATGCCGATAACGGGGAGGATAATAACGACGGCCATAACGATAACCGGTCATATAACTACGGTGAAGAAGGCCCGACGGAAAACCCGGACATCATCGCGACCCGCGAGCGGCAAAAGCGCAACTTCCTCACCACGCTCTTGTTCTCCCACGGCACGCCGATGCTGCTGGCGGGAGATGAGTTTGGCCGCTCGCAGAAGGGCAATAATAACGGATACTGTCAGGACAGCGAGATCTCCTGGATAAACTGGGAAGGGCTCTCTGAAAACGACGAGAAGCTGCGCGAATTTACCCGTGGCCTGATTGCCCTGCGCGTGGAGCAGCCGCTGCTGCGGCGTGAAAACTGGCGCGACGGGCTGGAGATCCGCTGGTTTAACGCCGGCGGGGGGGGCTGCAGCAGTCGGAACAGTGGGACGAAGGCTCCACCCTTGGCCTTGCCATCAGCCGGCCGGATCTCGAAAAGGAAGAGGGCGTCTGGCACGACGTGCTGATGCTGTTTAACCCGTTTGAAGGCACGGTCCCGTTCCAGATCCCGCAGTTCGGGGAAGGCGGCTGGGTGCTGGAGCTGTCAACGGCGGATGATACCCCCACCGGGGAGATCATCACGGAATCCGTCGATTATGAGCTGGCCGGGCGGAGTATCACCCTGTTCCGCCGTCCTTAAAGCGAGGCCGCCGCGCGTGCGGCGGTATCATACAGGGACGAGATCGCGCGAAGCAGCTGCGCGGTCTCGCCAATCGACGTTCCCGGAATGCCGCTCTCCGCATGAATGGCGATCAGGCAGGCCTCCCGCACGTCCCGGTACTTCATGCACAGCGCTTTGCCTTCCTCCGTCGTCGAGAAAAAGAGCTCTTTCCCCGCTTTTTCACTGGTGACGTAACCCGCCTTTACCAGCTTTTTCAGCGCATACGTCACCACGTGGGTATCTTCCACGTTCAGCACAAAGCAGATGTCCGCCAGCTTTTTCTTGCGGTTGCGGTGGTTTACGTGGTGCAGAAGCGAGACGTCAAAGGCGCCCATATCCGGCTCGCCCGCCGCCGTCATGCAGCGCACCATCCACTTGTTGAACGCATTGCTGGTCATGATCAGCGCGTATTCCAGCTCCGAAAGTTCGGCACACCGCTCTGAGACCAGATGACGGGAGGAGACGATACGCCCGTCTGCAATATCGTCGTGGCCTGGCGCCGTCTTCGTTTTGTCTTTTGTCATACCGCTCCTTCTCCCGAAATGTAAACCCGTCGATAAAATAAGAACATTTTATTGATAAATTGTTTACATGTTTTTGACGTTCAGGTATAGCTTTTTAGTGCAGGTTCTGCGGAGCCTCACGCAAAACACAACATCGCGCGCCGTAATGCACCGGCTTCGCTCTGCTGCGAAGTATAAAAAATAGCCGTCGGCGCGCAACGCTCACTTTGGATAGGGTAACGTTTATGGACAGTTCTACACTGTTGCCGCTTATCGGGATACCGGTAGTGGTTATTGGTTTTGCACTGCGCTTCAACCCGCTGCTGGTTGTCGTGGTGGCGGGGCTGGCGACGGGCCTGCTGGTTGGCATGGATTTCGGTATGCTGCTGGAAACCTTTGGCGAAAAGTTCGTGAATAGCCGATCGCTTGCCACCTTCATTCTGATCCTGCCGGTCATCGGCCTGCTGGAGTATTACGGGCTGAAGGAGCGGGCGCAGGCCTGGGTGGCGAAGATCGCCAGCGCGACCTCGGCGCGTATCCTGATGCTCTACTTTGTCGCCCGTGAGGGAACGGCGGCGCTGGGGCTGATGTCGCTGGGCGGCCACGCGCAGACGGTGCGCCCGCTGCTGGCGCCGATGGCGGAAGGGGCGGCGCTGAACGAATACGGCGAGCTGCCGCAGACTATCCGCGACAAAATTAAGGCGCACGCCGCCGCCTGCGACAATATCGCGGTGTTCTTTGGGGAAGATATCTTTATCGCCTTCGGCGCGGTGCTGCTGATTGACGCGTTTCTTAAAGAGAACGGGATCGAGGGGATCGAGCCGCTGCACATCGGCCTGTGGGCCATTCCGACCGCCATCGCTGCCCTGATTATTCACATGACGCGCCTGCTGCGCCTCGACGCCAGCATTCGTCGCGACGTGATGGCCTGGAAAGCAGAGCAGGGCACGCAGGAGATCGCATCATGATGACGCTCATCACCATTAACCGCGTGTACTACCTGATTGGCTTTGTTGTGATGCTGCTGGTCGTTATGACCCTTCGCGACCGCGCCAACCCGAAACGTTTTACCACCGCGCTGTTCTGGTTCCTGTTTGGCGGGATCTTCCTGTTTGGCGATCTGATGGTGCAGGAGCTGGGCAAGTCGCTGGCGTATCGCATCATTGGCGGCGCCGTTATCGTGATTGCGCTGCTGGCGGGTTTCGGGCTGGTCGGGAAGGGGCATTATAAAATGTCCACCGAGGAGGAGCGCGTCGCCTCGTCGAACCGGCTGAAAAACTGGCTGTTCCTGCCAGCGCTGATGATCCCCGTGGTGACGGTCATCGGGACGCTGTTCCTGAAGGGCGTGTCGATTGGCGGCGTTTATCTGCTCGACCAGAAGCAGCTTACCCTGGCGGCGCTGTGCGTGGCCTGCGTGGCGGCAATCCTCACCGGCTGGTGGCTGACGAAAGGCACGCCGCTGCATGCGGTCCGTCAGTCTCGTCGGCTGGTGGATACCATCGGCTGGGCGGTGATCCTGCCGCAGATGCTCGCCATGCTCGGCGGTGTATTTGTGGTGGCCAATACCGGCGAATCGGTCCAGAAGGTGGTCAGCCTGTTCGTCAACCCGGACAGCCGCTTTATGCTGGTGGTGATTTACTGCGTGGGGATGGCGCTGTTTACCATGATCATGGGCAACGCCTTCGCCGCGTTCCCGGTGCTGAGTGCCGGTATCGCCCTGCCGTTCCTGATTAACGTTCATCACGGCAACCCGGCGCCGCTGCTGGCTATCGGGATGTACGCGGGCTATTGCGGCACGCTGATGACGCCCATGGCCGCCAACTTCAACATCGTGCCCGCCGCGCTGCTGGAGCTGAAGGACAAATATCAGGTCATCAAGATCCAGATCCCGACCGCGTTAACCCTGCTGGTGGTAAACGTGTTCTTAATGTATTTCCTCGTGTTTCGCTAAGGAGCCGCTATGGAATTAACGCAACAACAGGCCGACGCGTTCGCCAGAATGCCGTTGACCTATTTACGTCAGGAATACCCGAACCACATCATGCATCTGCTGAACGATGACGGCGACGTTCTGCCGCCCCGCGAGCTGCACCCGATTTTTTACGGCTGCTTTGACTGGCACTCGGCGGTGCACGGCTACTGGCTCCTGCTGCGCTGCCTGCGCCTGTATCCCGGGCTGCCGTGCCGGGAAGAGATCGTCGCCCTGTTTGAGGAACACCTGACCGACGAGAAGGTGGCGAAAGAGCTGGCCTATTTCAACGCGCCGTTCCGCGCGTCGTTTGAGCGACCTTACGGCTACGGCTGGCTGCTGGCGCTGGCGCAGGAGCTGCAACAGTCCTCGCTGCCGCAGGCGGCGCGCTGGTACCAGACGCTGCAACCGCTCACGCTGGATATTCGTCAGCGGCTGGTGGATTACCTCAGCAAGTTAACCTACCCAATCCGCGTCGGGACGCATTACAACACCGCGTTTGCGCTCGCGCTGGGGCTGGATTACGCCCGGGCGGTGAACGATAACGTGCTTGAGCAGGCTATCCTGGACGCGGCAACGCGGTTTTATCTCGCGGACACCCGTTATCCCGCGCACTATGAGCCGGGCGGCGACGAGTATATTTCCGGGGCGCTTACCGAAGCCCTGCTGATGAGCAAGGTGACGGACAATTTCCCGGCCTGGTTCGATGCGTTTCTGCCGGACGCGGGCGCCGTTTCGGCGCTGATGTATCCGGCAGAGGTGAGCGATCGCACCGATCCGAAGATTGCGCACCTGGACGGGCTCAACCTAAGCCGCGCCTGGTGCATGAAGCACATTGCGCGCGCCCTGCCGGAAAGCCATCCGGCGCAGCAGGCACTGCGCGATGCCGCCGCGCGCCATCTGGCGGCAAGCGTGGAGCATGTTGTCGGCAGCCACTACAGCGGCGGGCACTGGCTGGCGAGCTTTGCGCTGCTGGCGCTGGAGTAGCCCAGGCTAGCGCTTATTTTATCAGCCTCAGCGACCGTAACCGGCTTACGCTAACGAATACGGATCCCGCTGAGGCTGCCGTGGCGATCCACAGCGCAGCATGAACCGGTCTTCCATCTGCCGTCAGCATAACCCCCACAACCGCTGCACCGAGACACTGCCCGAACGTCCGCATGATGGACAAAACGCCTGAAGCGAAGCTCGCATGGTCACGGGCAACGTTTGAGAGCATCTCCCGGTTATTGGGGCTCTGGAAGCAGCCAAACCCAATACCGCACACCAGGCACCGCAGGCAGATATCCCACATGGCTGGGCTGGCAGGCAGCGTCGCCAGCAGCCCCAGCCCCAGAGCGAAAATCATCAGCCCGAGAGTTGAGATCGGCGGAGCCGAAATCGTGTCCGCCCACCGGCCGGCATGGGGAGCAATGAGCACGATCCCCAACGGCCACGGCGTAAACAGCAGGGCAGAGACGAGCGGGCTATAGCCATAGACGCTCTGAAACAGGAACGGCAGGGCAATGAAGGCGATCCCCTGGCTGACGAACGCAGTCATCGACGTAAGGGCCGCGAGGGTAAAACGCGCATTTTTAAACATTGCTGGCGGCAGCAGCGGGTTTTCCGTACGGCGGATCTGCCAGATAAAGGCGATGCCGCTCGTCGCAGCGATCGCCGCCCAGCAAAGGCTGATTGTGTGATGTGCTGCGCTCTGGAAACTGTTCGTCGCCACGATCGTTGAGCCCAACATCAGCGCCGATAAAATGGCCCCGAGCGAATCGAAGGGCACCCGAACGCTTACAGCCTGGCGCGGCAGCGCTCCGGTTGCCAGCAGCAGGGCCACCGCACCGGGAATAACGTTTACGGCAAACAGCCATTGCCAGCTCAGGGTGTGTAGAAGGACGCCGCCCAATACCGGCCCAAGCGCCGAGCTGGAGGCGATGAGCAGGGCGTGTAAACCCAGAACGCGGCCAAGCAATCGGCCGGGAAACACGGACCGCAATATCGCGGGCGCGATGCTCAGCGTCGCCGCGCCGCCGATCCCCTGCAGGATGCGCATCACGATAAGCATTCCGGGCCCCGTTGCCAGCGCGCAGCCCAGCGATGTCAGGGTAAAGGTCATAAGGCCTGCCAGAAATACGGGGCGGTAACCCAGACGTGCCGCCAGCGCCGCGAATAGCGCCAGCGTCATGGCCGCCGCCAGCAGATACCCGTTGGCAAACCAGACGGCGGTACTGGCGGGGACCTGCATCGCCTGCGCCATGGACGGCAGGGCGACGTTAATCATGGTGCCGTCAAACACGCCCATTAGCGTGGTGGTCATTACCGCGGCCAACACCCGGGCGCGCGCCGGTCCCGGCAGGCCGTCATCGCCGGGTTGGCTGGAAAAGAGCGTCATCTTGCTGTCTCCTGAAAAGGATGGTGGATGACGGAACTATAAAGATGGCTTTTACGTGGCGGAAGGCGCACCATTTGCACTTTATCGTTGCATGAAACGCCTTATCTGAATCCTGGGAGAGTAGTCATGTCCGATCCCGATTTCAATCTGCTGGTTGCCCTTGACGTATTGCTGAGCGAAGCCAGCGTTGCGGGCGCGGCCCGCCGTTTACGCCTGAGCACCTCGGCCATGAGCCGCACCCTGAGCAGGTTGCGCGACGTAACGGGAGATCCAATCCTGGTGCGCGCCGGACGCAATATGGTACTGACGCCCTGGGCAGAGGCTACCAGGGAGCGCGCCCGGCGCGCGGTGCACGAGGCGAAGGCGGTTTTGCAGCCATCCACCGAAACGTTCAACGTTGAACATCTTTCGCGCCTTTTTACCATTCGGGCGAACGACGGTTTTGTGGTGGCGTTTGGCCCGGCGCTTATTGCGGCTGTGGCCGATGCCGCACCGGACGTCTGCATACGCTTTGCGCCAAAGCCTGAAAAAACGTCGCGCTACCTGCGGGAAGGTCTGGTCGATCTGGAGATTGGCGTGCAGAGCAATATGGGGCCTGAAATACGTCTGCAAAGACTGTTTGAGGATCGGTTTGTGGGCGTGGTGCGTAAAGGGCATCCGCTGGCTTCCCTGGCAGAAAAAAGTCTGGAAGACTATGTCTCCTGGGGCCACGTGGTGGCGTCCCCCGAAGGCACGCTGCACGGCTTCGTCGATGATGTGCTGGCAGAGCAGGGAATGTCGCGAAAAATCGCGAGCGTAGTGCCGGGATTTCCGACGGCACTGTCCGTGGCGCTGGCGTCCGACCTTATCGCCATGATACCCGCACTCTATTTAGCTAATCAGCAGGTTACGGAACAGGTTCACATTTTTGAGCTGCCGTTCAAAAGCCGGCGCATTACGGTGTCGCAGATGTGGCACCCAAGGATGGAGCGCGACCCGGGCCACCGCTGGCTGAGAGAGAAAATACTTGCGATATGTGGCGTGCAGACAATAAAGCTTATAGAAGAAAATAAATCCCGCCGGTAGAGGCGGGATTTTTATGGCATGAATGTTTAGCGCGTCTGGCTGATAAGCTTGCGCCAGACTCTGTTATGCAAAGTAAATAGCAGTATCTTATAGAAAGCGGTAGAGAGGATGCAGCTGCCGCTAAGCCCCAGCATGACAATACTCACCAGCGCCGCGGTCAGGCTGACGCCCGGAGAAGAACTACCGCTCAGCGCGGCCAGCAGATAGGCTGCCGTTAATACCAGGCTTAGCACCGCCAGCGTAAGATGTAACCGCACGGCGCGCACGCTGCTATGTGCAGTCAAGCTGCGCGCCCAGTTTTTTAAGTTCGATACCAGTGCTAATCCTGCGCGAGAGATCGTTAGAGGGAAGGGTGCTGTCAGGCGACTGCTGACCGGGTAAATTCATCTGAGAGCTCCTTCATTCCGTGAAGATTGTTGATTAGCAGGGTAATTTATTGAAAAATTAATGATTCCAACTTTGAGACTTAGTTAATAGCAGCGTTAACTCAGCGATCAAAACACAAACGTTTTCCTTGAATGTCCATGTCAGAGTCCGGTTTAGGCTCGTTATGTTCTACGCATGGTTATCATCCAGACACAGCTTTTGCAGAATGATGGTATTGTCCAGCTTCATGTGTTTCGTGACCACCAGAATACCTGTCACGGCCTTAACCCCGAAGGATAATGACTTGAACGGTGAAGGATGGCCGTACACGCAAGTTAAAAAAAGCCCTGTTAAACAGGGCGATGTTTCAATGAGCGAAAACAAAGGGTAATAATAAGGGCAGCCATGCTTAGCGCATGGTCAGGCCGCCATCAATCGAAATTGACTGACCTGTAATATAGGATGATGCATCACTCGATAACCAGAGGACGGCATCGGCGATTTCTTCCGGATTACCATGTCGCTGCAACGGAACGGCTTTCACCATGGCTTCCAGTGCTTCTTTCTGGCCTGCTGCGACCATAGCATCGACCATTGGCGTCCAGATAAGCCCCGGACAAACGGCATTCACCCGGATGTTCCGGCCTGCATATTCAAGAGCTGCACTCTTGGTCAGGCCCAGCACACCGTGCTTCGCGGCGTGGTAGTTCGCACGTTCTGCACCGCCCACAATTCCGCCGATAGAAGAACAGTTAACGATGACACCGCTTTCCTGCTTGCGCATCTGCTGAAGTTCATACTTCATACATCCCCAGACGCCCCGGAGGTTCACGGCATTAACGTGATCGAAGTCCTCCACGGTAGCGTCCGCGATTTCGACGAGTTTGTTCTGTACACCTGCATTATTAAATGCGATATCCAGACGGCCGTAAGTAGAAACAGTGAATTTAACCATCGCTTCAACTTCATCAAGATTTGCCGCATTGCAGGTGAACGATTTAGCTTCGAAACCACGGGAAATCAGATCGTTTGCGGCCTTTTCTACCCGTTCAGAATTAATATCCGCTAACACGACGGCAGCGCCCGCTTCGGCATAAGCACGTGCAGTTGCAAAGCCAATACCGGACGCGGCACCGGTGACCAGCGCAACTTTATTTTTCAATGATAGATTCATAATTATTTCCTCTTAATATTTCATCAGCAGAAGATCCCTCAGCGTACTTCTGGACTTTCTGCTGCTTATTCACATACACCTGCGTACGGTTATGATTGGTTATGATTAAAGGTTTTTGCTAAAGAACTCTGCCAGCTTATTCAGGGCAGGGTTAACAAACTGTGGTTTGTCATATAAATCAAAATGTGATGCACCAGGAATAATAACCAGCTCCTTCGGTTCTTTCGCTTTGTCATAAGCCTGCTGGCTGAATTTTCTTGTTTCAGCTTTTTCACCGGCAATGAGCAGCACGGGGCGGGGCGAAATCAAATCCATATGCTCAAGTGGATAGTAGGCCATATGGAGCCCTGGACTGGTGACGACATAACGGTTACGTGCATTCGGATGCGCACCTCTGGGAGTCAGGTAATAATCAGTCGCCTCCCGGACAAAGTTAGGCGTACTGGTATTTACCGTATCATTCATTGCCGGAAATGATTCACGGTTCTGGTTATCAAACTCAAAATTATGAATCAGGATTGATGACAGCTTTCACTTTATCATTACTTCAAGTATTAAATGGTCGTAATGTTCCTAATCCAATAGGATGCTTACAAAGTGAAAAATTATTTCGTAGTAATGGGCTTTATAAACCAGTCAGTTCGCCTAGATATTTACGTGCTGACTTATTTGCTGATTTTAGTCGCCTATATGTGGCAAACAAGAGGCTTAGTCAATATGGTTGGCGCCATCATTCTTGGTTAGAGTGTAAATTTATGCGCGGACAAGCAGGGCTTAACGGTGATGTCCATGCCTCTAATAAATCACCAGTGACCGGAGCAGTTTTAGCTGATTTACTAAGATTATCACTTCTTGTTCCTGAAGATGAAAATCACAGTCGACAATCTATTCCTCGTCAAGATGAAGACAAGAAAAAAACTAGAAGTAGCCGATAGATAGGGGGATAGGTAAGTGTATGATTAATCGCATTCTGTGGGCGGTTATGAACTAAATGAACGACGGACTAAATTTAACTATTCTGGGTTTGAGGAATATACATAATTTACTTCAGCACCGAAAAAAGTATAACAAACTGTTTTAAATGGATATTAATCAAATGGCGATTCAAACTCACAGTTATGAACTCAGTTTTGGTTCATAACTGTGTTAAACGCTGTCCATAAATCACTCGATGTTACGCTTGTTGGTTCATGAACTGTTCTTTCTATTTTTGTGATGTGCGTCAGGTTTTAGTGTTCAGAAATATTACCTTTTACTCGATGAGCGATTGTTTAGCACCTCTCCGACAACCGGAGCAGCGGTAAATGCGTTTGGCCAGCCAGCGTAAAACGCGGCTTGGGTACCCGGAGGACTAAACTTTACCGATTATATTCAAATGAATCTGTCCTTACCGGCGTGCCATGCAAAATAGGCTTGTACCAGCGTAACGACAAGTATGCAGAGCAACACAGAGTTCCAGTTAAGTGAGTGGCCGCGAATAATGCCCGCAAGGTAGGGGCCGAGAGCACCAATCAAATAGCCGATACATTGCGCTTTGCCGGATAGCTGACCTGCCTGGCTGTGTTCACGAGTCCGCAGCCCAAAGAGCGTGAGGCAGGTGACCATAGACATTCCCGCACCTACACCTGCGAACAGCAGCCACACAGCAGAAAAAGCCGGTTTGAAAAGAATCCCTGCCACTCCGATTGTAATGAACAGTGAACAAATGAGGCCAAGGAGGCGTTGATCCTTAAGGCGTGAAATAAACGCGGCAGTTGTCAAATTAGCAATGACGGCAATGGCCTGATACAGAAACAGGTGATAGCCTGCTGTCGACGCGCTGACCCCATGCTCAACTGCCATTGATGGATACCAGTCAATGAGCGTATAGAACACCATGGTGTGCAGAGCCATAAACATCGAAACCTGCCATGCAACAGAGCTACGCCATACTGACCGCTTAACGGGAGTCTGTGCCTGAACGACAGTGACAGACTCCTGAGTCGCACCGGCACAAACTCTGAGCCATACAACTAAGCCCAGAAGGGCGGTGATAACCCAAATACCCGTAGACAGTCGCCATCCGGCATTGCTGAGCGCGGAAAGTGGGGCAGCAACGCCGCTGGAAAATGCTGCTGTAAGCGCCATCGTTGCCGCATAGAGCCCGACACAGCGTGCAGTATGTGACGGGAAATCTCTTTTAACGAGCGGAACGACAAGAACGTTAGCAATGGCTATACCCAGGCCTATCACAAATGTCCCGACCCAGGAAACGAGATGGCTATCCTAAATCATAACGTATTGATTTATCAGTTAGTGTGAGTGTCTTATGAACTTAAGAACAAACCTACCATATTTAACTTATGTTGTGTGGAAATCTAGTTCATAAGAAAAATTCGCAACATCTAATTGTTTTAACTTTCTATTTTTAATAGAAAGATTTATAACCACATTCAAAGTGCTTCATGAACTTACTAAGAATGCGCTTCTTATGTGTATTTTCTGACAGCTTGGTCTAGTAGAGTTCATAAACCATGTCACATCGCAATCGCATAACCAAGCATATAAATCTTCAAGAGCTATCTGATTGTTTTCTTGAATAACTTAAGAATCTTGGTAACATTTGGACACATCAATGCTTAATCAGGACTGACGTCTCTGATGGCGGTAGCGTTGCTAAGGTATCGTGGTTTAATGAACTTGGACACCTGTTAAGAGGTTGATATTCTTACCTCATAAATGCAGATGACACAATGCGAAGAATTTTTAGCCCCGAGTTTAAACAGGAATCTGCTCAGTTAATTCTCGACCAAAACCATACCCTCTTGGACGGCGCTGTCGGCATTTCTACAATGACTGGCAGGGTGGGACAGTTGCGAGAAAAACGGCAAAGTTGATCGCCAAAAGCTTCTCCCATAACACCTGAGCAGATTGAAATACGTGAATTTAAGGGAAATTGCAACGCATTGAAATATAGTATGAAATTTTAAAAATGATGTTAAGTTGACAGACTAAAACTACAACCATGATCTTGATGTCAGACTTCCTGAACAGTTCTCGTTAATCGAGAAACTCAGGGCGCGTTATTCCATGAAAACGCCTTGCCACGTGTTCGGAGTTCGACGCAGTAGTTATAAGTACTGGAATAATTGCCCTGTTGAACCAATATCAGGCATGTACAACTCCGCAGCCTTGTTCAAAAATCCCACAACGTCAGTCACAGTTCAGTTGATGCGCGAATGACATCACCCAAAGGTTACAAGATGGGGCGCTGGCTTGCTCGGGAATTGATGGTAGGCGCCAGTTTAAAATCATCCAAATAAAGGAATGTGATGAACATATCACTGCAGCCGAATAACCCGTTTAATCATCCAACAAAAAAAATAAAAATTGACATTAATTATTACAATAATGAACAGAAAAAATTATTTAACAGAAGACGAGGTAACCCTTATCCGAAGATTGTAAGAAATAACATTAGATTATCTGTGATGAGTGGAATTGAAATCGATATCGAGGAGTTTTTTATTTACTATCTTTTTCATTTAAAAACATCTAGACCTCTTGATTTCCCTGACAGAAACATGATTTCTCAGCATATAAGCAGAGCTGTTTATGAAATTGATGGATACATTGAATATATTTCCGATAGTTTACATGTTTGTAATAGTGTCGATTCTTTAACTACTTCTATAACGGAAAGGATAGGCGAATCAATTGGAATGCTCGTTATTGCACATGTGAATAACATGACTTCGGCCGATTGGATACCGATCCCCGTATTACAGGTCAAAGCTTTTGACTATTTCGTGGCGATTTCCCCTCATGGTGCATTGCAAATTGAGACGAAAGGATCTTATGTTGAAAACAACAGCACGATACAGAAGTTAAGAACTCATAAGAAAAGTATTGTTGATAAAAAAGAACAAACTAAAAATAATCCAATTTCAGATTACCCAGGTGATTATCTTTTTGGAACAATTACAGCCATTGACAAAGAGTTCTCAAGAAAAATAAAATGTTGGTTGGTTGACCCAAACATTGAAGATATAGAATTTGATTATAGAAGAGAGAGAATCCTTTCTAGACTATATGACATTTATTTTTTAATGAAAGTCATATCTCCATCTTCTAGATTAACTAAAGCATTAGATAAAAGGATCGCTGTTCTTATAGAGAATGAAAATATCACGCAATTTGATGGTATTCCACTAATTGAATGGGTTAGGGATGATGATGACGCAGAAAAAGTAATAAGACAATTTTTTTATAATAAAACATACATAAATGACTCCAGTGATGCAGGGATTTGGGGGAGTGTTAATGACCAAACAATTTACTATGTTGGTATGAAAGCGGACCTTTTAAAACTCGCGTTATGGCAAAATTTCGACGATATAATTGATTATAGATTTGTAGCTGAGCATTCCGAGACACGCTTAGAATGTCGTCTAGTAACCGAAGCGGATAAAATTGAATTCAGTAAAATGTTTAAAAGTAGTGGTTTGGTGAAGCATTTCGAATCATTCGGCAGTGTTTACACAAGCTCGAGTGGGATGCTTTTTGGAATGTTAACTATGTCGTTTACCTAATAGCTATGCCCACATAATGACTATGGCACTTATGTAGATTAAGGGGGGCGGGGCATGAATATTAAACAAAATAAGGATTTATGGTTTAATTCCGTAGTTGCGAATGTAATTTATTTTTATATGAGTCTGTAATTTATTTTATGGTTTTTGTGATTAAAATTAAAAGATAAAATCTTAGTTATATGATTTTAGTAAACTAATACTACATTGCAAAATGTTTACCTGTATTGGACACGTTATAATGGAAAAAGTAGCAAAGAAAACCAAGCAGAAAAGGTCTAAGAGTCTGCACCCTTCCACTATTTTTCATTTCACAAACAATGAAGAAGCATTTTATAGTATACTTACAGAGCGGCGCTTCAAACCCTTTTTAGCTCGAGAACGTATTACAGGAATTGGTTCAAGGAGACAATTTGCTGTTCCTATGGTTTCTTTTTGTGATATAAGATTATCGCAAATTGATGATCATACATTCAAATATGGTGAATTTGGTTTTGGTCTCACAAAAACTTGGGCGGTAAAAAAGAAATTGCATCCTGTTTTGTATATGGAGCAAGGAGGGGGGTTGTTTTCCAATTACAACAAAAGGGTCAGAATAATAAAAAATGAATTGTTGCCACTTTGGAATAAAAGAAAAAAATTAAACCCTACAGAATCAAAGTTATTTAACGCACTTAAAGATGAATATTCAGACCTTTACAATTTACTTCGTTACATGAAAAACTACAAAGGAAAACTAGTAAGGCCAGGGGAAAAGGATGACGATAACTATATTTTTGCTGATGAAAAAGAATGGAGATATGTACCGGAACCTTTTGTCGGTGATATGTGGCCGAGTTTAAATCTCGAGAGAGTCATATCATACGAAGATAAGAAAAAGTTTAGTGAAGGATTTTTTGATTTCAGCATCAACTTTACACTGGATGATATCAAATATATACTTGTGCCAGACGACTCTTACATGCTCAAGGTAATAAATTGTTTATCAAGTTCTGATAGTTTTGATAACGAATTCATTAGTAAAATATTGACAATGGATAAAGTAATTAACGACTTCTGAATAAGCCATTTCGTTACTAAAAACTTTATTGAGGAGTCGCTATAGATTAAAAGAAATTTGATTGTTGCAATCAGATGTCGCCTAATGAATATTAACAACATTATTATTAACGGCTCGAAAGTGAATAGCCATTTTGAAAGAGGGATACATCGCTTGCATTTTTTTTCGCAGCTTTCACTGAATCTTATGACTTTACAACGGTTGGTTGAAATGGATTATCTCGTTGTGCATTCTGGTGATGCGAATGGCTCTGATAGCCTGCACGCACCACAACCAATGCGGGCGGATGAATTACTGATACGTTGATTACTTTAAGTATTTGACTTTATAAAGAGGTATGGATTGAAAATTTACATTGATGAATCGGGGATCTTTAGCGCAAATAATAATTTAACCCGGATTGATAAAGCATGGGGTACAGTTGGGGCGATCACAATACCGCATAAAAATATAAAAAAAGCTAGTGCTGCACTATGTGTTCTAAAATCGAAACTGAAGATCCCTGTTTCCCTTGAAATAAAAAACGAATTCAGACCGGAACCTTCATCTGAGTATTTTGCAGAATTCCTGACTGAATTGTTGAAGTTGGATTGTACGTTCCATGCTATGACTGTAAACCGTACATCACTAAATGATGATGCTACGCGCATGCATATGAAAGCGCAGATCGACGGCAGAGCTAATTACATTAAAAAAATTGAAAGTGAGTTAAATCAAGAAGAGTTTGAGGAGTATGTTAATGAGTTTGAGGTGACCAAGGAACTCATTAATTCATCAAGCATACAGGAATACAACCAAGTTGTAATTCAGTCTTACCTGATATCGTTCATGCTTGATAAAACCATTACCTATTATTTACGTAATAACCCTAGGGAATTATCTCGCTTTGAATGGGTTTTTGACCTAAAAAACTCCGCACCTGCTAGATTTGAATTTCTATATTCTAAATTTATGCCTGAGACCGTTGAGTCACATTATTACAGCGAACCAAGAGGTATACCATATATACCAGAAGCAATAAAATATTTTTATAGAAACTACGGAGCAGAGGAAGTTGGATTAGGAATGCCACTCGAGGAAATAGAACGTCGTAAAAGGCTATTTAACGTAGACCATTCCACTGTAGCTGGTTGTTCTATGCCAATCCTATTTGGGAAAATACTTAATAATTATAGTGTTTTCCTGGACTCAAATAAATCTGACGGGCTACAAATAGCTGACTTAGTTGTATCTGCTGTTAACCGCTTTTTAAAGGGGAATGTTGATGATGTTGTCAAGACATCTAAACTACTTGGTCCGTTGTTTGTTAACTCGCCGAGAATAGATGTTCCTGCAATTCCACATGTTAATTTTGGTGAATCAAGCGAATCAATCAAAAATATCAATTTTGATAATCTTGAATTGCTTAACTTTGAAGCAAGAGAATTGTATACGAAGGTTTATAGGAGCGGTTTCACAAAGAACATCCGTAAGTTATTAGAGCGTCAAAGTAACGGTAATTAAGCTGTTGTAAATTGTTTTGGCGATGCGAATATAGACACGCCCGCTTTAGTTCCACGCATTTTCTGAAAGCTCCGGTTGATTTTAAGTATCCCGGTGAAACAAACCATTCACCTTTAGAGATCTTCCGAAATACTGATTATGTCCCCTGAGGAGATCGCCATGCGTAAAGCCCGACTCAGCCAAAAGCAGATCATTACAGATATGAAGTCTATCGAAGCCGGACGTACCATTCCTTTTGTTTGATAGCATTAAGGAAAAGGAAGCTAAGTTGAAACTTATGCAGCAACAGCTTGCCGATTTTACCCCAGAGGGTGTTCCTCAAGATGTATCGCTGAAATCAAATGCAGCACTGTCTTGAAATTGTACCCTTGATAACCCAAAATCATTTGTTCAACAGAAATGGTCAAAGACCCATCAAGATAATTTTTTCTCCCCCCTCATTCTTAGTGTTTCGCTAAACCTTACGTCACTTCAATACCAATACATTTTTAATGGGTATAATATGTGACTGCTTTTGCCGCATTATTGACAGGAACAAGGACTGGTGATGAATATTGATTTCAGTTTAATTCGCAGCGCCCCCAAAAGCCGTAACGATAGCTTTGAAGCACTCGCCGTACAGTTATTTAGGAAAACCTGTCGAGTACCGACAAATTCAACATTTATTAGTTTGCGTGGAGATGGTGGAGACGGTGGCGTTGAGGCATATTTCCGCTCACCGGACGGTGCCGTATTCGGTGTTCAGGCAAAATACTTTTTCCAGCTTGCTTCCGCAGAGCTTACACAGATTGATAGTTCCCTTAAAGCCGCGCTAAGCAACCATCCCACACTAACCGAATACTGGATTTATATACCGTTTGACCTGACCGGGCGTGTTGCTGCGGGAAAGCGAGGAAAAAGCCAGGCGGAACGCTTTGAAGAATGGAAAAGTAAAGTCGAATCGGAAGCGTCAGCGAAAGGGAAGTCACTTTCTATTGTCCTTTGTACCGCTACTGTTGTCTGCAATCAATTACTTGAGATAGACCCTTACGGAGGGATGCGCAGGTATTGGTTTGATGACACGTTGCTGACAACAGCTCAAATTCAACAATGTCTGGAGGACGCCATTGCTTTTGCCGGGCCAAGATATACTTCAATGCTGGATGTGGTGACGAATGCTCATGTCGGCCTGGATTTCTTTGGTGGGACTGGTGACTTTTGCGAGTGGTACGAAACATCATTAACACCAATCGTTCGAGAGTTCCATTCACTGAATGGATACGGACGCAAATCGCTGGATATACTTGGCGAAACCCGTGCTACATCTGCCACGGCATTGATTGAAGAAATAATTGTCTACTGTGAGAGCATGAGAGATAACAATGTCACGGCCACATCGGTTACAGATCTTTGCGTCGCTCTGTCATCCCTATTGACACTTTTCGCTGATGCCCGCCATGCTCAAGAAGATAAATTTTATGAAAAGCATGGCAAGCATAGTGATACAGAATCGTTCCGACAGTTCCACGCAGAGTATATGTGTGCATTTCCTGCCGGAGATATGGATGCGGCGAGAAAATGGGAAGAGCAGGCGCAGCAACTGCAAAATTTGCTGTCTTCTCAGGTCATTGGTGCCGCAACAGCACATTCCTTACTGCTGGTTGGGCCAGCGGGTATCGGCAAAACCCACGCGATTGTCAGCGCAGCATTGCGTCGACTGGAACATGGTGGTTTTTCCCTGGTCGTCTTTGGAGACGACTTTGGCAAAGCAGAGCCTTGGGAAGTGCTACGCAGTAAAATAGGGCTGGGTGCCGCCATCGATCGTTCGACATTATTTGAATGCATACAGGCCTGCGCCGAACATACTGGCTTACCTTTTGTCATTTATATCGATGCCTTGAACGAAAGCCCGCGAGAAGTGCGCTGGAAGGACAAGCTTCCCGAATTGCTCGCTCAATGCAAGTCTTATCCAGACATCAAAATCTGCGTTTCAACCCGAGATACCTATCGCAATCTTGTGGTCGATTCACGCTTTCCAGGGTTTGCTTTCGAACACATCGGCTTTTCAGGACATCAATTCGAAGCGGTACAAGCTTTCGCAGCCTACTATGGGCTGGATGCAGAGATTACACCACTTTTTTCACCCGAACTCAGTAATCCTTTATTTTTACACTTGGCCTGTAAAACGCTAAAGGGCGAAGGCCGTGACAGTCTGGATATTTCTTTGCCGGGTTTTACCTCTCTGTTTCAAGGACATCTCAAACATTGCGATGTTTTAATTCGAGAACGCCTCCACTACGCAAATCCTCGCAATCTGGTAAGGGCTGCAATGATGGCACTCGCGAATACCCTGACGCATGAGTTGCCGCAGAACCGAACCTGGGAAACCTGTTGCGAAGCACTGAGCAAAATAGTGGGGACTGAGACCACACCTGAATCCTTTTTAAATGCATTGGCACATGAAGGCCTCATTATCCTTTCTGTTGTAGATGAGGATACCTTCCTGATCCGTCTGGGTTATCAACGCTACGGTGACATACTCCGTGCTATCAGCCTTGTGGAAGCTCTTGATTCGGATACAGCAAAACTAGCGGAGAAAATTGCAGCGTTAACAGAAGAAGATGCTGGATTGCTGGAAGCTCTTGCCGCCGTGCTGCCAGAGAAAACTGCTCTTGAAATTACTGCTGAAGAAGTAGGATTACCATCCGAACAAGCCCATAAGCTGTTCATCCAGTCATTGGTTTGGCGCTCCCGACAAAGTGTAGTGGAAGAAATTGATGAACACATCCATGCAGCACTGCATACACCTGGATTATGGGAGTCGGTTTATGAAGCGTTGTTTTCACTTAGTCTGGTTCCTGACCATCGTCTAAACGCAACTAACTGGCTGGGGCCATTTTTACGGCAGTCATCCTTAGCTGAACGTGACACCTACTTGTCATTAGCTGCGCTGGGATCATTTGATAACAAGACTGCTGTCTATTCACTCATCCATGCAGCACTATTTGCTGACATAACCCATTGGCCTGCTGAAAGCCGGAGGCTGGCCAGTCTAACACTTGCCTGGCTTACTTCGTGTGCTGACCGCCGAATCAGGGATTTATCCTCAAAAGGGCTAAGCAGAATCTTGGCAAACTACCCGGAGAACTGCCAAACAGTAATCAGTGAATTTGCATATTGTGATGATGATTACGTATTAGAGCGTATTAGCCTTGCTATCTATAGTGCATGCTTATTGTCACACCAACGCAGAAATGCGTTTATGCCAGCGCTCCCTGGTCTATTAAGCATTGCGTCAGATAGCAAGAATATTCTGATCCGGGATACGGTTCAGCTATTAGTAAACTTGTTGAAAACAGGAGAATTTCCCACAGCCGTAACAAGCCAATTACAGCATTACCAGACAAACGTATCATTACCATCACGATGGCCTGTACTGGCGGATGTCAAACCCCTCCTAGATCTGGAACATTTACCATCAAACATGGTGCTCTGGGGAGAATCCATGGCCCCGGATTTCTGGCGTTATCAGGTGGAATCGAAGATTTCCGGCTTTGACTTGGAGAGCGCCAATATCAGCCATGAAAACATTGCCTGTTGGTTAATGCGAGAAGCACTTAATTTAGGATATCCCGGTTATAACCACTGCGCGCTCAATTATGATCGCCATATCGGGAGTCAGTATGGTTCGGGACGGGGTAGAAAAGGGTATGCTGACCGACTCGGTAAAAAATATTACTGGATCGCCTTACATCGACTACTGGGCATTCTGGCCAGTAATGTTCCCGCACTTGAAGACCCATATTCCGACTACGAACCTACAAGTGATCATCTATGGTCAGTCGACGTCCGTAAAGTTGACCTGACCGATGTACGCGATATCACCGCAGAAGGTGTCTATCCAGTACTGATGGAGGAAACAAATTATGCATTCCCTGACCACAATTCAGATATCAAAGGTTGGGTTCGGACCGATGATTTTCCACCTTATGAAGCTAGTCTTATTCGAACTGACGAGGAAGGAGAGCAGTGGGTAGCGCTTTCACATAGCTATTGGGATGACGATAAAGCGCCGAATGAAAATAGCTGGGATTCCCCGTACTTGGGAGTGCGTGCTTCCTACTCAAGCGCACTCATAAATGAAAGCATCCAGAACTTTAAACAGAAAAGAGCACGCGATATTTTTCAATATAATCAGGGAAGTAGTTGTTATCGCGGTTATCTTGCTGAATATCCTGACAGCCCGGTATACAAACAACTTCTTAATAGTGATGAAGATAGTGAAGCATTTAATTTTACAGAAGTCAGTTTACTGCGCGGAAACGAATGGGAATACGACTACTCATATACCATGCCCGAGCGCCAGGATAACCTCATTGCGCCATGCCTGGGAATCATTCAAAAACTCGAACTTTTATGGGATTGTCAAAGCGGTTGGGTTGATCATTCTGGCAAACTTATCGCCTTCCATCAAAAAGGTGTAAAACAACGCGGACTTTTCATCCATCGTTCGGCATTGAACGCCTATCTGTCCATAACAGGTGAAGAGCTTATACATCGCCGTTTTGCTAACAGAGGATATTTTGATTTAGCTGGTCGTAATAGCACGCAAATAGACCTTAAAACTTGGATCCAGTACCGGGCAGACAAGGCACCGGTAGTTTTACGAGAAGAGGAACTGCCGTTTAACTGCTGACAACGATACTTATTAAGTAATCAACTGGCTGCCTTGGCATCGAATGCCAGAAGAGCCATTTCGCACTACCAATTTAAGTAGACTGAAGGAATACTTGGTACAAGCAAACGCACGCCATATCGGATAGAGGGGACTATGAACGAAACCATCGAAAAACTGATTGCCAGTGGTAAGGAAGGGCCATGGTGGGACTTTAAACAAACCTACCACCAAAACAATGCAGCCCTTGTTCACGATATCCTCTGCATGGCAAACGTCCTGCATGACGGTGACCGGTATCTGATCTTTGGCGTGAATGATGAAGGGGTGATTACCGGCGTGCCGGAAGATGGTAAGCAACTTAACCAGGCAAATTTAATCGATCTGTTAAGAAAAGTCAGTTTTGCAGAGCACCATTGTCCGGATATTCAGCTGCACCACATCACACTCCAGCATAAGGTGCTGGCTATTCTACAAATTCGTAACGTCAGAATTAAACCCTACTATCTGACCCAGGACTATATAAAAGAGGGAAAAACTGTCAGAGCCGGTGTCGTTTACACCCGGCAACAAGATGCCAATACGCCCGTAACTAGCTGTGCCAGCCCTGGAGATGTCATGGCAATGTGGAGAGAGCGCTTTAACCTGGACCTGGCACCCGCTGACCGCATAGTCAGACTGCTTCTGGATTACGACAATTGGGAATATGACGGTATCAGCGAGGCCTATTATCGGTTGGACCCGGATTATGCCATTCATATTGGCGACACAGAAAAAGATATAGGAGAACAACACTGGTGGTCAACGATTAGCATTGAGCAACCTTGTCACTATGAATACATCCTCAAATACCGTGGGCGTGTACTTGAACGAGTGCCAATCGTACATTACAGAAATGAGGGTTTACAGTTTCCCTTTCCAGAGATGGATACGCTGGCTTATCCAGGGAAAAGGGATGGATTCGTAACTGATTATTATGCAGACGTTTTTTACTTCGTAAAAAACACATTACCCTACAATCTGTTGAGCCATATCAGAGAATTATACTCACTGCCTGGCCGTAATTCAGGCATAACCATGCCGTTAACCACCCAGACCAAACCGCCGATTATCGAGCTGCCATTCATGGTGTTTGAGAACGCAGGGGAAAAAGAAGAAAAGCTAAAGTTTATTCAAAGTCAGCTTGCTGATTTTTGCCCGGATGGTATGCCTGATACAGCATCGATGAAAACTGACCCAGAACTAAGAATGGAAGTAGAGAGACAATTTTCCTGGTGGGTTTTTAACCATATGCGTTGAGCCGAAGCCAGTAACCCTGCCTGGGAGTTGTTCATTTTTGACGTTGCAACTAAAGGTCAGCACTACGATAGCGTGTTTTAGTGCGCACTCGCGTATTTTCTCCCTCTTGGGTGAATTTGGCCTGCTTTCGCAGGCCATATACTGCCCCCCCACGCACGACGATGTGCTTTAAGAGAGTCAACGGCAATACCAATAAAAAGCGCTCGGTTGCACGATGTGGACAGCATCCTGATATGGCTCCCGTGGACTTAGCCCCCGGCCGCGTCCAACATAGCGAAGCCAGCACTCAGGCTCCATGACATTTTTTATACTTTACTCCCGACCCGCAGGGACAAGGTTCATTTCTGCCTACCGCCCCGAACAATCGCGTTACTTCGGATTTAGCCGCCTTGTAAGCAAGCTGCGCGATGTAGTTCGATTGATTTTCAACCTCCTGTCGCTGCTCACCTGTTAACCCTTCAAAAAAGGGGGCTAGCCGACGCATCTCCGCTTCTGCCTGCCCATGTTCGCCTGCAAGTGCCAGTATGACGGCGTACTGGCTCCGGACCTGAACCAGTCGCTGTACCAGGCCGGCTTCATTAACCACGGGCAGGACGTGTTGCTCCAACACCTGTCTGGCGCCGACATAGTCCTTTCTTGCGACAAACTCGTCTGCCAGATCCTGTCCGACCCGGACCAGAGATTCCGGGGCCGCGGTCATGTTGTAAAATTTCATCGCGTGAATACGCAGAAGCGGTGACACTTTTCCCTGTGCGTCAGTAATCCTGGCGAGTAACTCCAGGGCATCGGCCAGATGTTTGATGTGTTCGTGAACATTTTCAGGCTGGTTGATGATTGTCCACAGCACATCCGAGTTCTTACCCATGACATCCTGTGGGGTAATACCAAATAGCGCGTAATAGCGATTTACTACGCTCAGGCACAGCGTTTCTGCTTGCTTGTATCTTTTCAGTCTCCAGAGCGCGATGGCACAGGTGTAGTTAAAAATACGCGCATGCTCTTCGTCCGGAAGACTGGGGCGGGCTTCATCTGCCAGCCTTTGCACTTCACTGAGGTCTCCCTTTTCGGATAAGAAAAGCATCCGTTTCATGGTGTAGGCTGTGTGTTCCCGGTAGCCAAACTCATGTTCTGTAAGCAAGGCTCCCATCGCTTCCAGCCATAGCGCAATTTGCTCAGAAACACCGTCTTTAAGCTCGGAAAAAACCAGTCCATCGAGTGCCCAGAATTTTTGTAAGGGCGCCAGAGAGTCTGAAGCTGTCGCCTGTTTCAGGCTTTCCATAATGTCGACAGTAATGCCCATCTCATAAAACAGCTCTTCACCAGATAGACCGATGAGCGTCATGACATCGTTAAGCTTGATGTATATCTGTGTCAGAAGAGAAAATCGCGAAGTGTCACGTGTCTGGTGAAGACTCTCGATCAAAAGATCTTTTAACGCCAGTAACGCGTTGTTTGTGATATCCGCGTCCATCATGGTCAGGTGCTGCAGCCCCAGCGCCCTGACAGCGTCGTGTACCTTTAACGTCTGGTTTCCATAGTTTTCAATGGTTCCGGTGGCTCGCATTTTTTTAATTAATGTGGCTGCTCCGCTTGAAGGGATATTCAATGAACGGGCAAGGTACCCTGAAACTTCGTCACGGCTCAGTCCCACATCGGACAGACTGAACAACGCCAGTGCGTTCTGGACCGGTGGCTCGAATCCCTGATAGACCCGGCTGAGAATGACGTCCTGCGCAGTTTCCGTGCTGTTTTCCTGTTGCCGCAGTTCAGCACACAGCGTGTCTATATCCCCTTTGTATTCCTCTGCGGCAACTCTCGCCGCGCTTTCGACATACAGCGGCAACCCTCCGGTGTAGCTTCGTAGCTGCTCATATCCCAGCGCACTGGCGTGCCCACCGAGGTCGGCCACTGCGGCAGCCACTGTGTCGATATCCCATCCCTGTAACGATTCACGCTGAAGTCCAGTCATCGCCTCCAGTTGACGGACATTGTCATGGGGCTGGCACAGCAGCACAAAATGGATACGGGTTGTGGCGTGTAGAACATCCCGCAAGTTCTCCACAGGGATACGATGCGCGTTATCCAGAACCAGCAGAAGATTGTCGTTCCGTTGCTGCAAGAAGGTGTCGAACGTTCTCAGCGCTTCAACGCCACTGGCACCAGGGAGCAGTATTCTTCGCAGGCCACCTTGCTCCTGAGTCGCAAACCGGGCTGCCAGCTCACGAACCAGCGTACTGGCAAGTGCAGGACCCGGAAGGTCGCCAGCGTCGTAATACGCACACACCTGTGTACTGTGCTGGGCGGCCTGTGCTGCCCATGCTGTTTTACCTGCACCAGACAAGCCGCAAATGATGCGTATTCGCTCATCCGAAACAAAAGAGGGTTCCTCTCTTTGTGGCCGGTAGAGTGTCGGCGGTGCAGGGAAGTCCTGTAACTGAACGATGAGCTGTTCGAACAGGGCAGGAAGATCCCGGGTATAAAACGCATGCTGTCCGTCGGCATCACCTCCGGTGGCGGCGAGCTGGACCAGACCGGCCAGCTTCCAGATCAGGGATTCTGGCGACAATAACGAAAAATTCAGTTGCTCTGCTTGCGCGATGCACCACGCGGCCGCATCAGCCACGGCGTCCCAGGCAGGGGGAAGTGCGGGATAGCGCTCAGCGGTTGACTGGGGCCAGATAAAACGGACATCCGCAGGAAGCGTCTTATCCTCAATCATCTTCTGCAGATGTGGACCTGGCGCCTGGTTGGCGACGATAACGAAAGAAGCGCTTCCCTGGCGGCGCCCATCAGTGTGCTCGTTACGCAGCTCCGCAAACCGCGCGAGCGCGCCAGACACATCGCTGAGAATGATGGGTTTCAGGCGGGTTTTAACCTGAACGTAAATGCGCTCCTGCCTGGAGTTGAGTTCAATATCCTCATCCAGCTCAACGGTTACTGTCTCCACGCTTGCTTTCTGTGCCAGCAGCAAGCAGCCAACGGCATACAAGTGCTGATAAAGGAATCCCCGGTGTACGGCTTCAATACGTACCAACTGGGCAGAGTCCAGAACATCCGGCATAGATTTTTCTTTGCTTCCCCTCATTTTTGTTCCTCAAGTTACTTGTCAGAAGTATCCAAGATTTACCTATCAGCGTGCGCAATGGAACTTAAGTATGGCTACTAAAAGTTTGACCAGAACACCCGGATTGATCGGTACGCAACAATTTCACCTCATATTTTGAGAGAGGCAGATGTAGTTCGTATGGTGTTAAATCAATAAATTGAAGGAAGTCCACCCGCTGTCAGATATGTCAGTAAAACAGGCTATATATCATTGATTAAGAAATTCGGGAGCGTTACTTTTATACGTGTCGGTGCACTGGCTGCGCATTTGTAGTTATCTTTACGACAGGCGAGTGGACAAAAAGAATAAAAGAGGGAGAGTCCCGTGGTCAGAGTTTGTAAAGTTGAAATCCAGAACTTCCGATCTATTCGTTTGCTGACCTGGCTGCCTTCGCCAGGGCTCAACTGTCTCATTGGCCCTGGGGACAGTGGCAAGACCACAATTCTTGACGCTATAGATTTGTGCCTGGGGGCGCGACGTAATGTCAGTTTCAGCGACACCGATTTTTTTGGTCTCGATGTGACTCAGCCCATCAGCATTACCTTGGCCCTGGGGTCATTGCCGGATGCACTGAGGACTATAGAAACCTACGGCAATTATTTGCAGGCGTTCAACAGCACGACTGGGCAGATTCAGGAAGAGCCCCAGTTCGGGCTGGAAACGGTTTTGTGTCTGCGGCTTAGCGTCGACAGTGAACTGGAACCTAACTGGACGCTGGTTTCTCAGCGTGCCGAAGCGCTAGGTCAGGAACGCAATCTGGCCTGGAAAGATCGGCTGCTCATCGCACCGGCGAGACTTGGCACATATGCAAGCTCAAATTTATCCTGGGCACGCGGATCGGTGCTTAATCGGCTCACGGAGGAGCGCCCTAATCTGGGGGCTGAACTGTCAAATGCTGCGCGTCAGGCCCGAACCAGTTTCGGTGGTCAGGCTGCAGTACAACTCGCGGCAACGCTGGACGTAGTTACTCAGAAGGCCAATGAGTTGGGTGTGCCGGTCGGTGGTCGGACTCAGGCCTTATTGGATGCTCACGCGGTTTCCATCGGCGATGGTGCAATTGCGCTGCACAACGCCGCTGGTGTGCCGCTGCGTTCTCTTGGTACCGGGTCGTCCCGTCTTCTGGTGGCAGGAATGCAGCGTGCTGCCGCGCAACGGGCCTCCGTGGCGCTGGTCGATGAAGTGGAATACGGACTCGAACCGCATCGGCTTACCCGGTTACTGAACTCCCTGGGTGCCAGGGAAACACCGCCGCCACTGCAGGTTTTTCTGACCACACACTCTTCCGTGGCAGTGCGCGAGCTTAATGGCAATCAGCTCTTCGTTGTGCGGGGCCACCCGACAGCTCCCCACCAGGTGCTGCCGGTGGGCATTGCCGATGATATTCAAAGTACGGTTCGGGCCGACCCCGAAGCCTTTCTAGCTCGTAGCGTTATCGTTTGTGAAGGTGCGAGCGAGGTGGGGCTGATTCGCGGGCTGGATCATTACTGGACCGCCCTCAACGGTAATTCCATGCTGAGTGCAGGAACCGCATTCGTGAATGTTGGTGGAGGAGATCCTGACCGATGTTTTGTGCGTGGGCTAGCACTGCGTCGACTTGGTTACCGTGTGCTGGTTCTGGTGGATGCAGATAAGCCGCCCACCCCGGCGACGGTCGAGGCCTTCGAGGCCGTGGGTGGAGAACATATCACCTGGCGAGCCGGTCATGCGCTGGAGGATGAACTGTTTATGAGCCTGCCTGATGCAGGCGTCGACGCGCTGCTTCAGCGGGGTATTGATCTTATGGAGGAGGAACTGGTGGCGGCACATATCCAGACGCAGTCCAACGGTCAGGTTACGCTTGCCCATATCCGGAACCAGCGGCAACTGATTGGGGGGGGGCTTATTCTCCTGAAATACGACAACTATTGGGACTCACTGCGCGTAACCGACGCAACGGGTGGTTTAAATCGGTGACCCGGTATGAAGATGTGGCGCACGATATCCTTGGTCCTCATCTCCCCGCGTCTGATGCCGGGTTCCAGGCGCTGATTAACCGGCTGTACGGGTGGGCACATGCCGCCTGACTACAACCTGCTAGAATATCATCGGGGGACGATTACGGCCCCGGCCGGGTGCGGTAAAACACAAATCATCGTAGATACCCTGGCCCTGCATACGGGAGGAAGGCCGGTGCTTATCCTCACGCACACCAACGCGGGTGTTACAACACTGCGTCTGCGTATGCAACGCGCCGGTGTTTCTACAGCGGCCTACCGTATCGCCACTATTGATGGATTTGCCATGCGTCTAGTGGCGATGTTTCCAGCGCGTAGTGGGCTTAACGCTGAGGTTCTTCAACTGCGCAATCGTGGAACTGACTATCCCGCTATACGACTGGCTGCCTGCCAGTTGCTGCAGGCAGGACATCTCAATGATGTTCTGCCGGCCAGTTACGTTCACCTCATCGTGGATGAATACCAGGACTGCAATCTGGTGCAACATGCAATGGTAACCGCGTTATCAACAGTGCTGCCTGCCTGTGTACTCGGTGACCCTATGCAGGCTATTTTTGGCTTTCGGGGTAATCAGCTCGTGGACTGGGACGCACATGTACTCGCTCACTTTCCACTGATTGGTGAGCTCAATCATCCATGGCGCTGGGCTAACTCAGGGGCGCCGGAACTTGGTCGCTGGCTTCTGGACTGCCGGAGGATGTTGCTGAATGGCAATGCCATTGACCTTCGCCAGGTGCCTGCTGAGGTAGCCTGGGTACCGTTACAGGCAGAAACTGCTGTTCAGCAGCGTCTTACTGCCGCCCAGACCCGAGCGGTTACCGCTACCGGGCAGGTACTGGTGATTGGAAACAGCTACGACACTCGCGGGCGCCAGCAGATGGCCAGCCAGACCCCGGGTGCGACGACCGTCGAAGCTGTCGATTTGGTTGACCTTACCGACTTTGGTGCAGGGTTTAACCTGGAGGCTGCGGATGCGTTGACGCGCCTGGTAAAGTTTGCCGCAGGCGTCATGACCCAGGTTGGCCACGCAGCATTGCTGCCCCGGCTGGAAACGCTACGAAGAGGAAGAGCCCGCAATCCGCCGACGGTCGCAGAAGCAGCGTTAGTGGCATTTGCAGAGAGACCAGGTTTTACGCTGGCCGCAGAGGCGCTGCGCCTTCTGACTCGTCAGGACAATGCGCGAGTCTATCGGCCAGAGGTTTTGCGCTGTTGTTTGCGCGCCTTGCAGTCGGCTGCTGCCGGAGGCTGCACTTTTGCAGACGCCACGATAAACGAGCGCGAACGCAATCGCCACGAGAGTCGACCGTTGACCCGGCGTGTAATCGGCAGCACATTGTTGCTAAAGGGACTGGAAGGGGAGGTGGCAGTCATCACATCCCCGGAAGAGATGGATGCACGACACCTCTATGTCGCTATGACGCGGGGAGCTTCGCGGCTGGTTGTGTGCTCGCTAACTCCCATATTGGCGGCCCGCTAACTCCGATGCAAAGCGCCCTTGCTCGCAAATCGCACCTTCCTTAGGGCCAGTGCCTGACGTACAGTCCTATCAAATAGCCTGGCTTCTATCACCATTCTTCACGCCTTGCCGGTGAATCAAACTCCTTTTCAACCAAATTTGAAGCTTTTGTATAAGTTGAAATAGGTCCAGAACTAAGCGAAATCTCCACTCCTAAAATATTTAACACGTTGTATAGACGCTGAAAACTTGCTTTTGAAGGGTTTGCCTCAAGTCGAGCATAAGTCTGCTGAGTGACACCCAACCTGGCGGATAATTCTCTTTGAGTTAATCCTTTTGATTTACGAAAACCAATTAAAAGTGGCCGTAACTGGCTAAGAAGTCTGACCGGGAAAACATTATCCATAAGTAGGTGACCATGTCGATTATTTAAAATAAGTTCACTTTGCGTAAAAATAACAGCCTTCAGGGTGTTTTTTTACTTTACAGCTTTTAAGGTGTAAGGATGAACTCGTTGTTTAATTTGTTGCATTAAAGTGTTAAAGGTTGCATCTGGGACTGACTAAGATTATATTTTTCAGGACTAGCATATAGTGGTACGCGCTGCTAACACTCATATTAGTGAGGCTTATCAGTGCATGAAGGGAGAGGGCAGGGTAGGCTTTGCCCTCTCTTTTTCATGACTGTATTAAACTTCAAATCCTTTTTAAAACTCATTGCCCTATTGCGATATTTTTATTAACAATCCCAATCAGTGTGTTTATTTTTTCATTTATCTTAATATGTCTTTTATCTTGCTCAAGAGAAAGTTTCCTGAATTCATTTTCCCTGCTCGGCACGGCAATTATCAATTCTTCATAAATTTCTTTTGCTCCTGACACTTTTTCCAATTCACTGCTGTATTTTTCAATGAGAGATCTTATTTGAATGTTTACATCACTGTGTTCATGGCTGGTAGCACTTGAAAATTGAAGGGAGGTTTTTTGGCTTACCTCAATTAATTGCACATTTTCTTTTGCTATATTGAATTCTGATGTGATTGAGTATAGATATTGATACACGCCTGATTTTCTTACTTTATTTAATAATCCTTTTTTAACTAGATATTGTATTTGGTTATAAGAAAAAGCTTTTGCCTTTCGATAAGTTTTCGGGAGTGAGAATCGCTCGACAAGAATTTTTGCTACATCATTACTGGTGAAGTTAACCTTGCCAATGTGGATTATTGCAGAAAATATGTACGACTCAGGGTTGGATACTCGACTATTCATATGACTAAAACAATGCAGTTAACTTAGGATTGCTAAGTATACAACAATGGCAGATACTTAGACAATCTAAGCATTCGAGGCCAATGAAGATGAATCAGTGTCTGAAAAAAATCCGATACCAGAACGACTTAAGGAAGCGAGATGCAGGGCGGGTTTATCACAGCGCTCACTGGGCCTCCTTGTTGGGTTTGATCCCGCTTCGGCTAGCAGTCGTATGAATCATTATGAGAAAGGGCGGCATGTCCCCGATATTGATACGCTTCGACGGATGGCGTCAGAGTTAAACGTGCCGTTAAACTACTTTTTTTGTGATGATCAGACCACAGCAGAACTTGCATTACTCATATCCCGGATGACAGAGGAAGAGCGAAGTAATCTTATCGAAGCACTCAAAACGTCTTCAGGTGTAAAACATGGTGGTAACAACTGATGTTCTACAAAAGGCTATTGATCTTTTAGAAGGTAACGAAAGTGCAGCATTAAACTGGTGTAAAGAGCCAAATCGCCTTAAGAATGGAAGACTCCCTTCGACATAAAGGACATAGAAGAGGGAGTATTGATAATTAGTGCGCTAATTTTACGAATAGAGTAGGGCGTTTACTCATTAGCCCATTCTTGAATTTCTTTTGCGCTCAGCAAGTTCTCGAATGAGATCGTCTGCAAGCATATCCTCTACTTTGATAGGAGTTGCGTTGTCGATATACTCAATGATGTCGGCGAGCGCCAGTACATTTCGTTCATATTTAGCTTTCAATGCTATAATTTCAGCATCAAGACGATTTGCCTTACTTATATAAGCAGCGCCGGTTCGCCCCATAGCCAATTTAGCCTTTTCATCTGTAGTCAACTCTCGTTTACCATCTTCGTAGTTGTTATGCTGGCGAAGCCTGTAATTATTGATGATAGTTTTTCGAGAGGTGAGGGTACTAATGCCACCTTTAACTATTCCTTTGGCTTTAAGACGGGCATGTAACGTGGATGGTTGAATTGGGGATTTTTCCAGTCCCTCTTGTACCATGGCTTGTAGCTCGGCTTTGATGTAAGCATCAAGTTCCTTACCCTGAATGACTTTATCGTCTGCATTGCGACTGCGCGGGGTCTTAGCCATTATTATTTCTCTCTATACGTTTCTGTTCAATAAAGAAAAGATCAGCTAGGGTTTTTGGGGTTTTGCCAATTAGCATTTGTTTATTAATTCGCTCAATAACTTTATATAATGGGTTGTTCAGATCATCAGAAAACAGGGAAACCAATTTTTTCTCGCCTTGAACCTTTACAGCATCAGCTTCAAGAGCCTCGAGCACGATGAGAGCTTCTTCCTGTTCTTTTAAAGCCAGCATGAAGCCTGGATTCACTATAGTCAACTTACGGAGTTGAATGATTTCTTTTCGCTTGTTTGATAAACGTCGTGATGCTTCTTCCGCTTCGCCAAGACGACCTGTAAGAGTGAAGTAGCCACAAGGTAGACCAGACTGACACTTAAGCGCATGAGGACAACCCCACCGAGCTACATCTCTCGTACAGGCTCCAAATCCAAGAGGATGCAGTTTTGCATGGCGTTGAAGCAGTGATTTCGCCTTATCAGCCAAATTTTGTTGTACTAACTTGTCATGTGCACGTTTTAGTTCAGGCAGAAAGTTATCAGACATTGTGCCAGTTATATAGTCAACAACCTCAGCAGTTGTTTCACCAAAAGTCTGCATGTTCTGCTTCAGATTATGCTCGGTATTGAGCTCAGGATTTATCATTAGTGAGGTTGTTAATTTAACGTTTGCAACACCTGTATTTTTTACCGTCTTGGAAGACCGTGATAGAGCTGCCATTCTGCGGCTAACCTCAGTTCTGGAGGAGGGTAGGTTGACCTGAATGCAGGGTTTCTGCTGCGTAGTAAAGAGTGAAAGCTGGAAACTCTTCGTGAGAGCTTGATTGTTCTCATCATAAGCCTTTTCCAGCATATTGATTGCTAGAGAAGCGGTCTGATAGGACTGTGATTCGGCCTGATGCTGATAGTGTTTATTCTGGGTGATATCAACACGCCCCATTAGGATGGCCTGAATATGATCCGTCACTCCAGCGATTGCCAAGAATGTATTTATGTTATGTCTTGGTACATGCTTTTTGATAATGACACGGGATCCATCATCTTCAAAAAGATTAAAGTGATCAAAGATAGATTTTCGGTTTTGTGTTCCGCCTAACCATGCTTCTATTGAGTTTTCATCAAGTGGAAAAATATGTTGCAATGAAACAAAATCTTTACCAATTCCAAATGCACCTTCCGGCATGATGAGCATCAGGTCTTCATAATTGAAGTGTTCCCAGTCACCATTGTTTTTGGCTGAAATTATGCACTGGTGCCCAGGCTCAAAGTTTTTTGCTTGAGCGTAACGCTGATAGACATAATCATTCAACTGTTCTTTAGTGAAGTACCAGCTGTTCTTCTGTTTATGAACAGGTATTACCTTAGGTTTATGTCCGCTAAAGTTCGCAATGGAATTCCGAATACTCTTTCCAAGATCATTCCTGGAGCCACCAGAACCACTAAACATGATGTCTTCAAGATAATTTTGCTCAATCCATTCATCAGGAAAATCAGCGATCTTACCTGGGAGCATGTTAGTGAAATTAGAATCTCTGAAGCCCTGAATCGTTTTACGGAACCCAGAGGTCAATTTTTGAACAGATTTATAAATCATCTCAACGACAGAATAAGTGCTTGGCGCCAGCCAATGGATCCGCCATCCAGCCTTTTTTGCACCAAGATACTCAATACCCAACCTGTAAGTAGGCCAGTCTTGATCTATTGCGTGCTGACGTTTTTCTTTATCCGTAATTTCTCGCTTAACCAAAGAAGTCATTTTCAGCAACATTATTTCCTGGAAACGGAAACCGCAAATAATTGTGAGTAACAACATATTGTAAAAGATACGCTGATAACTATTCTCAGCTAAAGCGATCAACTCAATAACACACATAAATGCACGGATTGATATGAGTCTTTCATCATCAGTTTGATCAGGGGTGGCTTCTTGCGCTTTCTTCCTTTCTTTAGTGCTGTTAGAACCATTTCGATAAGGAAACTTATTTTTTACTTCAATATTAACTAAGAAAAGATCATATTGACGTAGTAAAGCAATGGCCTTTACTGCAATATCGCAATAGTCGCTGACATTATCAGGACTGTCAGAGTTCTCATGATGCCGCTCCATCGCTGCATGAATAATATCGGAAGTCAGATACATTGGGTGCGTTTGACTTGTTTTATTTACCATTTCCCAATACCAGCGCTTCATCACCTGTAATGGTTTGTCTAGTGTAGAACCTGCTGGTAATCCGCCAGTGATACACACCAGATGCATGTGATAAGCTCGCATAAAATCCTGAAATTCCGAAGAAATATTCATTTGTGAGAGCCCCTTAACACGACTAGAAACTTCGTCCCACTTAAAGCCGCGATCTTTTGTTTCTTTAAGCCATGCAACACCTTTCTCACCAAAATGCCAGGAACCGGCATTCCACTCCAGTTGTCCAACGGCATTGTAGGCAACAAGACGCTCTTCAAATTTTGCTTTATATTTCTCTATATAAAAAAGAAGATTATCCGCCTGTTTATTAAGTATTGTTATTTGCGTAGTCATCGTTTAGATAGCCCTCCGGAAGTTTGCCATTTCAATGCGAGCCATAACCTGATTTACATGCTGTTTCCGCCGTACTAATTCCTTGAGAAGTGGATGATTTAAAACGCCAGCATCATCGGCAACATCACGGACATTTTTGATTTCATCATTCAGCGAAAGAAATACTTTTTTGTGGTCTCCATCTATAAATGGTTTGAAATACAGGCAACCGTAACATCCACGACCCTGTGCAAAGGGGCACATGTCTTCATCATAATTACATCCACCGAGATGGTAATGAAGTTGCCCACCAATTGACCCTGCAACATTGCGGCCTTTCCATTCGCTACTGTGAACCAAATTCCCAGTCAACATGAGAGCCATCATATTCTTAAACACAGGGTTGCGACCCAAAGCTGCCTCACGAATATCAGCCATCTCAGGGGTGGCTGCAATGTATCGATCTGCAACAACATAAGAGGATTGACCCAATATATAAGCTATCTCAGGAGCACTGGCACCACTCATTGCCATTGAGTGACCAACGTTGTGACGAAAGAGGCTTGCGGTATATACAGGTAGTTGATAATCATCGTTTTTTACTGCCTCCTGAATCTCCTGTGGTGAAAATCTGAATAGCATTTTCTTTAATGACGCTTCCACCATCTTCATTGAAGATACTATGATGGAAAACATTGGTTCGGTATCATCAATTCCAACTAGATACTTATACAGTAAGATTAACTTTCCAAGTTCTTCCGGAATTGCAACTCGAACTCGATCGATAGTTAGTTTTGACTTTTTGGCATATGGCACAAGTACTGAATAACGCATCCCGTACTTATTCTCGGTATCAACGATAAAATCGCCTCCGGAAAGTTTACCGATCTGTACAGGTCTGGCCCCAATGTAATAAACTATGCCAATAATAATGCAGTCCCGTAATGTATCAATTTTAATGGTTTTCTTTACAGTTTCCAGATGAATGTTTTTATTTTCTTCAACATCAATTTTTGGACATAGTTTAGATGCCCAACGTTGAATGCCATTTTCTATCATTAAGCATACTTCTTCTGGTATAACGAGGTCTAGGTTTTGGTAGCGAGTCCAGTTGTTGTTCCTAGGGCGTGGCACTTCCAGCAATAGATCTTCCAGCTCAGTACTGTCATCCTTACTTTCGAAGAATCCACTACGATCAAGTTTTCGTAACGCATAGAGGGTGTAATAGAACTGACTGCTGTCTGAGTGATTTTGCTCAGTCTTCGCAACCAGTATTTGCATTTTTTCAATAAGGCTTTCGCGAGTGATAACCTCAATTTGTTTGAAAGTTGTTGCGACAAACTGAGAAAATTTATCAGCAACACTTGCCGAGTTCTCATTTATGTACTCGATCGTTAAGTATTTCAATAGCTTGAGTGAAGTTGGTGATAAATCACAAAAGTAATTACCAGTAGAGAATAATATAGCCACATTATTACCTGAGAATCTGTATCGCCAATCATCATGTAGATATAAATATCGGTCATCAAATTCTGTTGCACTTATTAGAAACAATCGTGTAGGGAGCTGAATATTTCCAATCCATTCTAGCTGTTCTTTTGTAAAGTGAAGCGGTGGGGTTTTAAATAAACCACCCCCGGTGATACCGCTCTCAGTTGAATAGATCTTTGAATGTGAAGTCTTCGTCATAAACATTATCTTCTAGCAAGTTGTAGGTTTTTCTTTGCGAAATGTTTGTTCCTGGGGAAGCTAAATGCATATCTGAATGTTTCGTACGCTTATAGTTGCTCTGGTTACTCACCACTTCTATAAACCGCTTGGCATATCTTAATGGAACTTTACTGGTCAGTGACCAGCCGCCTAAAGCACGAAGTTGCTCAATAGCTGGTTCAAGTACTCCATTCATCCTTGCTCGAATACCATAGTCTTGCGCCAGTATTAGTGATTCACTCAGGAGACTATTGTAAATAAATTCAAGAGTGATATTAGCCCAAGTATGCCGCCCAACGTGTGGTGTTATATTAACCATATTATTAATAGTTTTATTATTTTTCGCACGATAATGTGGGAATAGGGCAATGAATGCTGGATCAATTTTTTCCTTATAAAATGTTCGAATTGCATCGTAAGTTAATGGAGTTAACCTACCTGAGCCTTTAATAAAAACAAATTCATGGTCATCAATTTTTTTCTCTTCAAATAATGGGGACCGATATTGCTCCATATAGATGGTAAACATAATGAAGTCATCTTCGGTCAATTCGATTTGTCGCTGTGAATGCTCAGTCTTGAGTGAAGGTTGTTGTTTCCTTGGATCAACTACCTCATCTGGTAGATTTTGTACAATCAGGATGAAACGAATGTTACCTCGTGAATCTGGAAGGGTTGGCCCCACGCAATCCTTCAACAACAATTGAACTTCACCAACACGTAAGCCATAGTTAAACATTAACCGGTGGATAAGGTAGTTACGGTATTGTTGAAATCCTGAATCGAATGGGTTTTGGGGATTAACCACGGCCGTGAATAATTCGCCGGTCTCGATATCTGAAAATTCAGGAGTGGAGGGGATTAACATGTTCGTTAGTTCGACACTTTGCTGACTGGTGATACTTTTGTATCGGTGTGCGGGTTCGTTCCTGGATACTTCAACTCTGTTGAAGACCTTAATTCTGTCAGCGAGATCTCTGTGGTTCGCCTGGTTAATCTGGTGAGCTTCAACAGGAGACATATCCTGGTATGCCAGATTCATATATCTATAGTTGAGATACTTAAGGAATCGGCCAACGTTTCTGACGTGGTTACCATAGGTGGACTTGTTGGTTCTGGAGAGTGCAGAATGTAAAAACCCGGTAGAGATTATGTCGGTCTCGTCACTCAGGTGCTGCTTCCCGAGCAGGTAAGTAAAGAAGCCATCAAGCTCCCTGATAAAACGGGAGATATTGAAGACAGACCGATAGAAATCGTAGTCAAATGTTCGTTTGTGCTTCTTAAAGTAATAGACGTAAAAGAAGCGCAGCGAACACAGAATGTTTTCTTGAGTCCCCAGATGTTTCTTGCTCAGTTCATTCATTCCATAAATTGTGGCGAACATGACTGGTAGGGTAGTCACATCATCAACTATGAGATGAGTTCTCTGGTTGTTCCTCGATAAATGTAAGATGGAATATGCCATGAACTTAGCGGATGCCCCCTAATTTTTGCGTTATGAAGTCATCGTAAGTCCACAACTAAACTTTGGCAACTGACTGATTCATCAGTAAGTTCCTGAAAGAGAGGAACTCATGAACTTAAGAGCAAACCCACCATATTTAACATAATATACATTATGCGTACTAATGTTGTAACGGCAAAGTTGTAATGTCCGTTCTGGGCTAAGTTAAGATGTCCGTCACGTAGATTCACCATCGAGGGATTCTGATGACGGCACACGCAGCGGAGTTTTTCACTTTGGACGAAGTTAACCGACTCAAAATCATTCAGGACGTTGTCGACCGGCGTCTGACCACACTGATGGCTGCGCAGCGCCTTGGTATTTCCGATCGTCAGTGCCGACGCCTTCTGTCGCGTTACCGTGAATATGGCCCACTGGGTATGGCTAGCCGTCGTCGTGGAAAACCCAGCAATAACCAACTACCTGATGGTCTTGCCCAGTACGCACTCAATATTATCCGCGAACGCTATACCGACTTTGGGCCTACGCTTGCGTGCGAGAAACTCGCAGAACTGCACGATATTCACCTGTCCACCTATTTTGAAGCCACCAGGGGCTATCTGGAAAAGCATGGCAAACCACTGGCATTGTATAGCGACAAAGCCAGCGTCTTCAGAATCAACAATAAAAATGCCACCGGCGGCGATGGTTATACCCAGTTTGGCCGTGCGATGCACGAACTGAACATCCAGACTATCTGCGCCAATACCAGCTCAGCCAAAGGCCGCGTGGAGCGCGCCCATCTGACGCTTCAGGATCGCCTCGTAAAGGAACTCAGGCTCAGGGGCATTTCTTCAGTTGATGCAGCCAATCATTTTGCTGATGAGTTTATGACTGATTACAACCGGCGTTTTGCGAAAGCGCCCCGGCATGACTTTGATGTGCATCGACCACTTGAGAATGACGATGATCTGGCCGCATTTTTCACATGGCGGGAACAGCGCCGTGTTTCAAAATCCCTGACGGTGCAGTATGACAAAGTACTCTATCTGATTGAAGATAATGAGTTAAGCCGCAGATCTATTGGGAAGTACATTGAGGTCTGGCATTACTCGGATGGCCGGAAAGAACTCCGGCTAAACGGAGTCGTCCTTCCCTTCTCCACTTATGATCGTCTTCAGGAAATTGACCAGGGTGCTATCGTGGACAACAAGCGCCTCGGGCGGACACTTGAGTTTATTAAGCTGGTTCAGGACAAACGCGACAATAACCGGTCTCAGGCTCTCCCTGCCGGAGATGGCCCCTCGCGGCGGCGCAGAAAGCCCACGCAGAAGAAATCCCAGCGTTCCCTGAATGGTGACGATATGCTGGAAGCATTGAAGACATTACAGTCCCGTTCTGAAGGAATTTTCGGTACAAGGAAATAACAAATCTCTGAAGGCAAACATAATCCCACCCTTCATAGAACTGAAATGCCAGAGAGCTTAATGTCCGCTTTGAGCGAAGAGCGGACATTATGACCTTATCACTCTCTGCAAAAGTTGAACTTATCATTCATGACATAAGTCTCTTCAGCGAAGACTTTAAAGCATCTAGAAAGACAGTAACGCGGCATGGCAGGTAGCGCTTTGTCGGAAACAGCGCCCATATTGCCAGCATGTGGCATTCCGCATCACTAAGTGTTATTTCGACGAGTTCTCCGGTTGCAAGTTCAGAGTGAATATCTGCTTTTGTTAGTTGTGCCAGGCCCGCTCCGGCCTTACACATACTTCGGACACCTTCTACATTGTTACAAATGAACCGTGGCTCAAATAAATGACTGAGTAGGTTCCCATCTTTCACAAATGTCCACTGAGACACCATTGCCGTTCTCAAACACAGATGATTGGTCAGTTCTGCCAGAGTGGTGGGAATCCCGTGCCGGGAAAGATAAGCAGGTGAGGCACAGAGGACCCGGGGGTTGCTGCTGAGTCTGTGGGCAATCAGGTTCGAATCCTTGAGCGGGGCAACCCTGATGGCCACATCGTATCCCTGACCCACGATATCCACTACGTCATCGCTAAGGTTGAGGTCGATTTTCATCTTCGGATTCCGTTCCATGAGTTCAGGCAGCAGGGGAAGTATGCAACGGCGGCCGATGCCGGAGGGTGCCGTGATCCTCAAGAGGCCTGTTGCCCCGCCAGCGTCCTCACTGAACATAATCCGCGCGCCCTGCTCTGCTTCCATCATGGTTCTGGCATAGGGAAGAAATTCTTCGCCCTCGCTGGTCAGTGAGACCGCGCGGGTCGTACGCTGAAACAGGCGCGCCCCTAAATCCTTTTCCAGCTGGGCGAGATGTCGCGACACGCTCATCGCGCTCATGCCAAGTCTGCGTGCGGCCTGAGAAAGATTGCAGGTTTCCGCAAGTACGGTGAACAGTTCGACGTCCCGAAGATTCATTATATCTATTTCCGTTATACAGTGATGCATTTTTTACCAGTATAACGTTTATGATAACGGCATTATAATAATATTTATTATAATTGTTACCAGGGAGTCACCATGCACTACGCATCCTTATATGAAGCCAAATCCATTAACCGCACCCTGTTCCGCAATCGCATTATGGTTGCCCCTATGACGCGTATCTCCGCGTCTGAAACCGGCGTACCGGGTAAAAAAATGCAGGATTATTACTCCCGGTTTGCCCGGGGAGGTTTTGGTGCCATCATCACCGAAGGTATCTATATTGACCAGGCGTGGTCGCAGACCTATGCGTTTCAGCCAGGCATCGTGAATGAAGAACAGCTCTCCGGCTGGAAAAATATTGTCGAAAAAGCGCATCAGAACGGTGCACGCGTTATAGCCCAGCTCATTCATGCCGGTGCGTTGTCTCAGAAAAATATCTACCGTCCGGACTCTGCCGGTCCTTCTGCCGTAAAACCTAAAGGTCAGCAGCTTGAGTTCTATCATGGTTCCGGTGAATACCGTACACCCCAGGCACTCAGTGAAGAGCAGATCCACGACATCATCTCCAGTTTTGCTGACAGCGCTGAGCGTGCCGTCAGTGATGCAAAATTTGACGGGGTTGAGATCCATGCGGCGAACGGGTACCTGCTTGATCAGTTCCTGACAGACTATACCAACCAGCGTACTGATGGATGGGGTGGTTCCCTGGAAAACCGGCTGGCCATTACGTTGGAAGTTATCCGTGCTGTACGCAGCGAAATTGGCGCAGAAAAGGTGCTGGGCGTCAGGATTTCGCAGGGAAAAGTAAACGATTTTCATCATAAATGGAAAGAAGGTGAGGCAGAGGCCAGGACAATATTTGGCCTGCTCGCCGATGCCGGCGTGGACTATATCCATGTGACCGAATATAAAGCTTGGCTGCCTGCATTCGAGAATGGCGATAAGAGCCTTGTTGAGCTTGCCCGTGAAGCCGCTCCTGAGACCGTCATCATTGCTAACGGCGGGCTGGATGACGGTGAAACGGCAGAAAAGCTTCTGGGTATGGGGGCAGACTTTGTTTCCATTGGCAAGGCTGCGCTTGCCAATCCTGACTGGCCACGAAAGGTCAGCAGCGGTCTGCCAATCCACGAACTGCCTGGCGATATTCTTTCGCCGGTTGCGGACATTAAGGAAAAAGAGCGTTTTTAATTGTTATCACCAGCTGTACTGAAACCAGGGAGTTAACATGACTGACAAGTCGAAAAAAACCATCAGGATCTTATTTCCACAGTGGCAGGGTGGCAACCAGGAGCTCTACGGGTTTGGTGCCCGGCTGCTGCACTGGCTCTCTCCGGAGTCACGCTCCCCTCTGCATACTATCAGCGTGCCGGAGTTTAACCCGGACACGCCTGAGCCTGAACAGGGGCTGCTTTATCGCCGGCAGTTACTCAGCCAGCATGATGAGGCCTGGGCAGTGCTGGAAAAAGAAGAACCGGATCATATCGTGGTGTTTGGAGGTGACTGCCTTGTAGACCAGGCCCCCTTTGCCTGGATGAACGAGAGGCACAATGGCGAAATGGGCGTACTGTGGATCGATTCACACCCGGATGTGAAGACCCCTCGCGATTTTACCAACGGCCATACCATGGTACTGGGCAATCTTTTAGGCGGTGGCGATCCGGAGTTTGCTTCAAAAGTGAAGACCCCGGTCGCCCCCTCACGCGTCATGTATGCCGGCCTGATTGAAGAAGGGCTGACGGAGCAGGAAACGGCCGTTATCAGCGATCTTGGTCTGCAGGTCGCCCGACCGGAAGAGCTTTATGAAAACAGTGACAGGATCACACGCTGGATAAAAGAACAGAATATCCGCAAACTTGCCGTGCATCTGGACCTGGATGTCCTCAATCCGGACGTCTTCCGTTCGCTGCTGTTCGCGGAGCCTGAACCTGAGTTTGACTGGCAGGCGGTGTATCCGGTAGGGAAACTGAACCTTACGCAGACGCTTAGGATTATCCGTGATGTCTCTGCCGAGACAGAAATTGTGATTATAGGTATTACCGAACATCTGCCATGGGATGCCTGGAATCTTAAAGAGTTTCTTAAAAAGCTTCCTATAATGAACGAGTAAGAGCCCAGATCTAATTTTGTCAGCACGTCATCTTGAGGATATACGGACTTCTAACATAACCTATTGGCATTACTGATACTTTTCCTGTCACATCGTCCGCTTCTGGCACAGAGCGGACATTTGAGCTTTGCCCTGCCTCGGACATCTGAACTTAGCTTTGACATACTAGCGAAATAATGACATGCGCCTCCAGTCTAATCTCCCCAATCATGTCACTACTCCTTTACGCTATTTCAGCATAAATCCAGCGTCATAAACCGACTGTTTGGATCAGGCTGATAATCAGCGAACGGCTCGCAGTCAACAAAACCGTGTTTGCTATAAAGTTGATGACATGCGGTAAATCCTGGCTGCGTCCCCGTTTCTAAGCTCAGACGTTTCAGGCCTTTTGCTCGCGCAACCTGTAAGATATGCAGCAGAAACAGATTTGCTACACCGCGGCGCAAATAATCAGGTGCGGTACGCATTGATTTCAGCTCGCCATGGTCCTCATTGAGCACTTTCAGCGCGCCAATTCCCGCGAGCCGCTCCCCGTCCCATGCTGACCAAAATATGACTGCCGGATCGCGTAGTTTTTGGACATCCAGCGCATGGCTGCTTTCCGGCGGGGATTGTTCCAGCATGCCGGAGATATGATAGGCAACTAATGCCTGCACGGCTGGATGCGAGAGATCGTCCGTTTTGATAGTAAACATGAATTATTCCAGATAGTTGGCTACAGTTTGTTAACATACAAACAAGCGCCGCCCTCAATGTCTAATACATATTTCTTATGTGGCTAACCCTGCATGTCGAAGCCGGATTTTTGAAAATCCCGGTAGACTTCCGGATTGTTAAAGGCCGGGAATGTGGCTTTCCGTGCGGCTGATTTTATCGCTTCACAATAGCCTTTATTGCCGTTGCTGGTTGATATGCTTAGCGCCGTGCCGTCCCGGGAAAACTCCATGTGCAGCCGGCATTTCTTCCCTTTCCATTTTTGTGGCTCATCAAGCTTATCGTTAATGGCCGCCCTGATTGCCCGCGCTTGGGCGCCCCATTCATCCGCATCGTCCCAGCGTCCTGAACTGCAACTGCCCGTGGCCGTGGTCTTATGGCAGCCGGAAGGATGTAACGGCGCGCATCCCGCGGCCAGGCTGACCACAACGGCCAGCATAACGAATTTCTTAACGGTGTCTGACGATGCCACTTTTTGTTCCTCAATCCATTGTGCACAGGCGCTTATTATTGCCCTTCATCTTCCTTACCGTAGTAAAGTTTACCGAGTTTGATGAGCGGCCTGCCCTGCGATTTACGGTGCATATTCGTATCGCGCAGTGAATAAACGCAGCCACAATACTCCTGCTGGTAGAACTGTTCGCGCTTGCTTATCTCAATCATGCGCGACGATCCTCCCTGCTTACGCCAGTTGTAATCCCAGTACACCATTCCCGGATAATGCGCGGCAGCCCGCTGTCCGCAGTCGTTAATCTGCTGCATGTTCTTCCAGCGGGAAATTCCGAGCGAGCTGCTGATCACGCTGAACCCATTTTCAGCGGCATACAGCGCCGTGCGCTCAAAGCGCATATCAAAGCACATGGTGCAGCGAACGCCGCGCTCGGGCTCCCACTCCATGCCTTTCGCGCGCTCAAACCAGTTATCGGTGTCGTAATCTGCGTCGACGAAGGGCACGCCATGTTTCTCAGCGAAACGAATATTCTCCTCCTTGCGGATGAGATACTCTTTCTGGGGATGAATATTCGGATTGTAAAAGAAGATGGTGTAATCAATGCCCGACGCCTGAATGGCCTCCATGACCTCACCGGAACAGGGGGCGCAACAGGAGTGCAGCAACAGCTTATCTGCGCCGTTTGGAAGCTGTAGTTTCGGACGTTCAAAATTAGTCATAGCCATCAGTCATTTGATTCAGGAAAATTATGGTTGCGGACAGTGTAGCACTTATAAGATTACTGTAAAAAATGCGATAAGCCTCGTGCCCTCAACGCTCATAGACGTCATTGCTGTCCCGCGTCAACGCCCTTGCCGTGACCAGGACATCATTAAAGCGCAGCCCGTCAACGCCCGAAATCTTGCCGAACTCGGTGGCATCAATCGTAATACCGTCCAGCGTTAACCCGCTCACGGGACGTTCCGGATACCCTTCGATGAAAAATGCCCGCGAGAAGCATAGGTCGTCCGAGCGCCTCGCCGTGATGTTTTTAATCGTCAGGCCGCTGACTTCGGTAAGACCGGCTTCTCCCTCGACGCCATCGGCCAGTTTGCGCCAGTGTTCTGGCTTATCAGAGAGATTATCCTGGCTGCCGTAGCTGTACTGCGGGAACCAGTTTAGCTGGATCAGCACCGGAAAACGCACGTCAGTTAGCTGCAAATTCTGAACGGTGATGTCCCGTATAAACCCGCCCCGGTTGCGGGCAGACTTTACACGAAACCCGACGCCCGTCCCGTTAAACGCATTCTTTTCGATCAGGACGCGCTCGATGCCGCCTGAGGTTTCGCTCCCCAGTGTGATGCCGGATCCCTTGTTCAGCGTGCAGCCGCGAATAACGATATCCCTTGCGGCGCGGGCGTTTTGCGCCGCCTCGCGTCCTCGTCCAGATTTGATGCAGATATTGTCGTCATTACAGGAGACGATGCAGCGCTCAACCCGAACCTGTTCGCAGGAGTCTATGTCTATTCCGTCGGTGCTTGGCCCCGCGGAATTAGTAATTTTCACATCCTCAACCGCAATATGGCGCGAATAGCACAGATGCAGATTCCAGAAACCGGATTCCCGGCTGCTGAACTCGCGAAGCGTAACATTCTGGCTCTCAAAGACCAGAACGTTGCGCGGACGCTGGCAGTCATAATCAACGACCCAGCGCAATCCTCTGGCACCGTAGTCCCCGACCATTCCACCGCGCTCGTCATCGCCCCAGAAGCGTCGCCACCATATCTCACCCTGCCCGTCTATCGTGCCCGTGCCGGTAATGCTGACGTTTTCACAATCGATAATATTAATGATGCCTGCCGGCCAGCGCATGTCGATACCGGCCACGCGGGTAGTTATAAGCGGATAGTCAGCCAGATCCTGGCTTCCCGCGAGGCAGGCACCGGCGTCCAGGCGAAGCGAAACGCCGCTTCTAAGAAACAGCGCTCCGCTCAGATAGCGGCCTTGCGGGATGATGATAACGTCGCCGCGGTGAGCCGAATTTATCGCCTGCTGAATGGCGGAGGTTGATGGGCGTTGCGCGGCGGGGTCCGCGCCATACGCCAGAACAGAGATCTCTGTCATGGGCGATCCTTAAGCTGATAAAAGCTTCAGTCTAAGGATCGGCATGGCGGATAACCTTTCTCTCGTTGACAGCCGCGCGGTCTTGCTGGCAAAAAAGCGGATATTTACCGGCTGGCGATCACCGCAACGCCCTTTTCTTTCATGGCGTTGACCCAGCGTTCATCCGTCGTGTCCTCAACGACCAGGGTATTCACTAACGACAAATCGCCGATCGCAAACGCAGAGGCGGCGTTGATCTTTTCCGGTGATGCCAGCACCACCGTTTCCGCCGCCCTGCCGGAAAATACGCGTTTGATGCACGCTTCTTCATAATCTCCGGTGGTTAGCCCTGCGTCAGGATGAACGCCGGTTACGCCCATGAAGAACAGATCCGCATGAATAGCGTTGATACCTTCAATAGCGGCCGCGCCGACCGTGACGATGGAGTGTTTATACAGGCGTCCGCCAATCAGGATCACCTCAATACAGGGATGGTCGACCAGACCCAGCGCGATGCCGGGGCTGTGCGTCACCACGGTAATGCGCAGATCTGGCGGCAGGAAGGTAATGAGTTCAGAGGTTGTCGTCCCGCCATCGATGATAACGACCTGCCCCGGTGAAATTAGCTGCGCGCCCCGGCGGGCCACGCGTTTTTTGGCATCCATCTTTACGGACTGACGTTCAGCGAACGGGGCAATCGCGGAGGATGCCGGAAGCGCACCGCCGTGAACGCGCTGTAGACGCCCTTCTGCCGCCAGCTCGCGTAAATCACGACGGATAGTGTCTTCGGACACTGAAAAATAGTGGCTGAGCGCCGTGGACTGAACCTGGCCCTCCGCCTCCAGCTTTTCAAGTATTAACTGTTTACGCTGACTGGTAAGCATTTTCTTTCCTGACATTGCACGATAATTCTTGTATGTGCGTGAAGTTGCTGTTTATGATGCTTACTCTACGAGAGGAGGATGAAACGTGCAATCAAAACGTGCAGATATACGCATCATCAGCAGTGAAACCTTGTCCGATAACTGGTACATCCTGAAAAAATACACGTTTGATCTTCAGCGCAGCGATGGCGAATGGCAGCGACAGGAGCGTGAAGTGTATGACCGCGGCAATGGCGCGACGATCCTGCTCTACAATCGCGACAAAAGGACGGTCATTCTTACCCGCCAGTTCCGCTTTCCGGTCTTTGTAAACGGTCACGAAGAGGATCTCATTGAGGCAGCCGCGGGGCTGCTCGACAACCTCGATCCGGAAAGCCGCATCAGGGCCGAAGCGGAAGAAGAAACCGGGTTCAGGGTGTCCCGCGTGGAGAAGATTTTTGAGGCGTATATGAGCCCGGGCTCCGTAACCGAAAAGCTCTACTTCTATCTTGCGGAATATCACCCGCAGGACCGGACCGGCGCGGGCGGCGGCGTCAAATCAGAGGGCGAAGATATCAAGGTGCTTGAAATGACGCTCGACGACGCGCTTCGGGGCATTGAGAACGGCCAGATCGTGGACGGGAAAACTATCATGCTGCTTTATCACGTGGCCCTGAAGGGGATTATGTGATCCGGCGGAAACCAGATACCTGCCCCGGTGCAGGTATCTCCCTGTGCTATTCTTGCTGAACACCTCAACGCGGAGATGCGAAAATGGCAGACTGGGATCCCTCTCTTTATCTACAGTACAGCGCAGAGCGCACGCGACCTGCAGCCGACCTGCTTGCCCGGGTGCTGCTTGCTGACGTGACGTCTGCCGTTGATCTGGGCTGTGGGCCCGGCAACAGCACGGCGCTGCTGCGACAGCGCTGGCCTTCAGCCCAGATTGCGGGAGTGGATAACTCTCCGGCGATGCTCGAGGAAGCCCGAAACGCCCTGCCGGACTGCCACTTTGTTGAAGCGGATATCCGCCACTACAAGCCGGTGCAGCCGGTGAACCTGGTGTACGCCAACGCCTCCCTTCAGTGGATCCCGGACCATTACCATCTTCTGCCGCATCTGGTATCGCTGCTCCAGCTAAACGGCGTGCTGGCGGTGCAAATGCCGGATAACTGGCTTGAGCCAACGCACGCCTTAATGCGCGAAGTCGCCCTGGAACAGGGCTACCCGGATCGGGGCCGCGAGCCGCTGCCGGGCATCCATGCCTTTTACGATATTCTGACGGAAGCGGGATGCGACGTGGATATCTGGCGCACCACCTACTTCCATCAGATGAGTTCGCATCAGGCCATCGTAGACTGGGTAAGCGCGACGGGATTACGTCCGTGGATACAGGATCTCAGCGAGAACGAGCAAAAAAAATTCCTGGAACGCTACCATGAGCTTTTGCAGGGGCAGTATCCGCTTCAGGAAAACGGGCAGATACTGCTGGCCTTTCCACGCCTGTTTATCGTTGCTAAGCGGGGTCCGTAGGGCGATTCAGGAACGCGCCTCCTTGAGAAGCTGCTGAATAACGGTCTCCTGCCTGTCGTAGTTGCCTTCGCCAAACGAGGTGTAGCGCAGCTGCCCTTTCGCATCGAAATAGTAATGCGCGGGCCAGTACTGATTGCCGAACGCGGTCCAGATCTTATAGCCGTTGTCCGTCACCACCCGATACGGCAGCTGCCACTTGTTCACCGCGTTTTTCACCGACGATAGCGGTTTTTCCCACGGGTATTCCGGCGTATGTACGCCAATCACCACCAGACCTTGAGACTGATACTTCCTGGCCCAGTCGCGCACGTGCGGGAGCGCGTGCTGGCAGTTAATACAGCCCCAGGTCCAGAAGTCGATGAGGACAACCTTACCCCGTAAGGATTCAGACGTGACAGGGTCACCGTTTATCCAGCCCGTTCCGCCGCTCAGCGACGGCAGCTGGCTGCTGGGGGCCGTTTCCACTGCCGGCTGCAGCTTCACCTGCGACGGTGCCGGTTTCGCCAGGTTCAGGAGCGCGTTTTCCAGACGGTCGGCAATGCCGTTGGCCCCCTTCAGCGCCGACGTCATTCCGGAAGCATTGAAGGCAACGGCGGCTAACATCATCACTCCCGCCCCCTGGCGCAGACGCGCCATCAGCGCGGATTTGGATCGTAACGGCGCGATCAGCTTGCGGCCACCTGCTGCCAGCAGCCCCAGCATCAGCGCGCATCCTGCGCCGTAAGCGGCTAACAGCGCGCCGGTGGCGACGGGCGAGTGTCCCGCAATATTGATGCTGAAGATCGCCCCGAGAATCGGCCCGGCACAGGGAGACCACAGCAGTCCTACGGCAAGCCCTGCCAGAAACGCCGACAGCATGCCGCGCGTCTGCGCGCTGCGGGTGTTCAGCACGTTCCCGGCGCTGACCGCCGGGCTGGCAATGCGCTGGGCGAGCCGCGGGAAAATGAGGGCCAGTGCGGCGATGCCCAGCACCAGAAGCGCAATCCAGCGGCTGATAGCGGTGGCGTCAGCGATCCACTCGCTGGCAGCCGTCACCACCATCGCCACCAGGGTGAACATTACAATCATGCCCGCCAGAAGCGCCAGAATGTGCTTGCGCTGCCCCTGAAATCCGGCGAACAGCAGAGGAATGACGGGAAGCGTGCACGGGCTGAGCAGGCTAATCATGCCGCCCAAAAAAGCGATTATCAGAAACATAAGGACCTCACGATACCGTTGCTGCGAAGGTGCAGTGAGGTCATTTCACCGTAAGAATGTGTTCGGGCCGTGTGCAAAAAGCGTAATTTTGTCTGCCAGCGTATCGGCCCCGCAACCGGATACAGACGCGTACAATTAGCCGCGCGGCAGCGTCACGCTCACCATCAGCCCGCCCTCCTCACGGTTGGCAAGATGCAGTTTGCCGCTGAGCCGGGCGGTGAGCTGCGCTGCAATGGCAAGGCCTAACCCCGTGCCGCCAGTTTCGCGGTTGCGCGACGTTTCAACCCGGTAGAACGGCTGTAAAACCGCGTCCAGTTCGGCATCCGGGATGCCCGGTCCGTTATCCATGATGCGGATCGCCACCTGATTTTCATCTTCATCAATTTCTATTACCGCGCTATCGCCAAACTTCAGCGCGTTATCCAGCAGGTTGGTCATTACCCGACGCAATGCCTGCGGGCGCGTAACGATCGGCAGGCGGATATCGCGTGCATGAAACTGCACGTTTTTACCAATATCCTGGTAATCGCTGGCGATGCTGTTGATCCACGCATTCAGCTCCAGCTTCAGCGTCGTCTCCTCAAGCGATTCTGATGACCGGGCATAGGCAATCCCCTCCCGTACCAGACGCGACATATTGTCGAGGTCGCTCAGCAGCTTATCGCGGAGCGCCGGATGCTCCGTCATTTCGACCCGCAGCTTCATGCGCGTGATGGGGGTCTGAAGGTCGTGAGAAATGGACGCCAGGATCTGGGCGCGTTCGCGCAGGTGCGCCTGTATCCGGGACTGCATCTCATTGAAGGCATGCGCCGCCTGGCGGACTTCGACCGGCCCTTTTTCCGCCATCGGGGAATGTGCCGCCGGGTCAAGCGAGTCGACCGCGCGCGTGAACTGCATGAAGGGCCGGACGACCTGGCGGACTGCGATCCATGCGCAGAGCGCGACCAGTAACAGCTGAAGTATCAGCACCGCGGGCAGCCAGCTGGCGACGGGCGGCATGCGCGGGATCAGATCGATAGTCAGCGGCGCGCCGTCGCGAAGCGTCAGATGGGCCTGGATATGGGATACGGGCCCCGGAACCGCCGTAAACGTGAGCGGGTAGCGGTCAGCCAGCGTCGCTTTGAGGGTACGAACCGCGTCCCGCGAGCGCTTATCCGCTGGCGCGGCGCCTGACTCGCCGGGGCCAAGGATATACCGGTAATTGCCGCGGTTGAGTTGTTCCAGCCACCCGGGCCGCTCGCTGGCCGGAAGCCGGTCGAGAATGGCCACGCTGGTCGCGACGTCGTTCTCAAGGTTTCCAAGCATCACGGCGCGGGCGCTGCGCATTCGCTCAACCATGACCAGCGTCAGGCTGAGCGAGTTGGCCAGCAGGAGCCCAAGCAGCACAACGATCAGCAGGCGGCCCAGTAGCGTGCGGGGCCACAGCGTCATTCATTGGCCTCGACGATGGTCACCGGCATGGTAAACACGTAGCCTTCGCTGCGCACGGTTTTGATATAGGCTGGCGTGCGCGCATCTTCATTCAGGCGCTGACGCACGCGGCTTACCAGAAGATCTATCGAGCGTTCAAACAGCTCGGCATCGCGTCCCTGCGTCAGGTTCAGCAGCTGGTCCCGCGTCAGCACCCGTTGAGGATGATCGAGAAACACGCGCAGAAGACGGTATTCTGCCCCGCTTAGCGCCACAATCATCCCCTCGTTGTCAATCAGGTGACGCGCCACCGTATCCAGCTGCCACTCTCCGAATACCACCAGGCGCCCTGCTTCGGTCACCTGGAGATTGGGCGGCATGGCGCGAAAGCGACGCAGGATGGCTTTGATACGCGCCAGCAGTTCGCGGGCCACAAACGGCTTCACCACGTAATCGTCTGCACCCATCTCCAGCCCCAGGATCCGGTCGGTGTCTTCGTTCCGGGCGGTGAGCATCAGGATCGGCAGATCTTTATGCCTGCTGCTGCGCAGCTGTCGGCACAGCGTCAGGCCGTCGTCGCCGGGCATCATCACGTCCAGCACCACCAGGTCGATATGCTGTTTGTCGAGCACCGCGCGCATCTCTTTACCGTTCGCCGCGCCGGAGGCGTGATAGCCCGACTTCACGAGATAATCGACAACCAGTTCACGAATATCCCTGTCGTCATCGACGACAAGGATGCGATCAATATGCTCCACCGCAGGCTCCTGAATAAGGGGTAACGGATTGAAAATAGCACATCTCAGAGCTTGTCAGCGTCTACTACCGCCTTTACGAAGTCCTGCGGATCTTCCTGAGGCGGGTTGTGGCCAACGGTAGCACCGAAGGTACGGTGCTCATATTTCCCGGTAAATTTTCCGGCATAGGCAGCGGGCGCAGGATGAGGCGCCCCGTTGTTACCGCCCTCGATGGTTATCGTCGGAACCGTGATATTCGGCAGCGTCGCCAGCTTTTGCTCATAGGCGTCATATTTTTTCTCTCCTCTTTCCAGCCCCAGACGCCAGCGGTAATTACTGAGCGTGACGGCAACGTGGTCAGGGTTATCGAGGGATTTAGCGCTGGCTTCAAAGGTGGCATCACTGAATTTCCAGTCTGGCGAGGCCTGAGACCAGATCAGGCGAGCAAAATCGTGCGTGTTTTTGGCATAGCCTTCCGCACCGCGCGGCGTGGCGAAGTAGAACTGATACCACCACTGCACCTCCGCCTTCGGCGGTAAGGGTTGCTTACCAATCGCCTGGCTGCTAATCAGGTAGCCGCTCACCGAGACCAGCGATTTCACGCGTTCCGGCCACAGCGCGGCGACGATATCCGCCGTTCGCGCGCCCCAATCATACCCGGCAAACACCGCCTGCCGGATGTTGAGCGCATCCATCAGGTTAACAATGTCTTTTGCCATTGCCGAAGGCTGACCGTTACGCGGCGTTTTATCAGAAATAAACCGCGTGGTGCCGTAACCGCGCAGGGACGGCACAATGACACGGTACCCTTTCGCGGCCAGCGCCGGGGCAACCTCGGCGTAACTGTGAATGTCGTACGGCCAGCCATGCAGCAGGATCACCGGTTGCCCGTCTTTCGGCCCGATATCGACATAACCGACGTTAAGATCGCCGGCGTTAATTTGTTTTACCTGCGTAAAGGCAGACGAATAATCGTTGCCGGTCGCTTCTGCCTGACAGGACATCACGGTACCAAGCGAAACGCTCAGCGCGACGGCGGAAAAGGCGAGTTTGTTAAGCATGATGTTATCTCCGGGTAAGTTCAGTTGACGGGGATATAACACCATGCGTTTGTATAGCGAACGTGTGCGAAAGCCGTTTTATTGCATACCTGTGTACGTATCTCACTCACAGATACAGTGTGATACAAACTCGTGACGATCGGCTAAAGCGACAGGCGGTAACGAACGTAATCGTCGGCTTCGGCGTATTTGTCATACAGCTTACGGGCCGGATTGTTCTCGCGGGTGACCCAGTAGAGTTTTGACCAGCCTTCCCGCCTGCCTTCATCGATCAGGGCGTCGATAAGCGCCTTACCCGCGCCTGCGCCACGTTCCGCTGCGTCAACAAACAGATCCTCCAGATAGCAAATGGGCGCGGTTGACCAGGTGCCTTCATGCAGGATACACATGGCGAAGCCGATGACCTTGCCGTCCTTCTCCGCGACCCGGCAAAACAGGGATGATGAGCCTGAAAGCGCCCTTTCCCACGTTGCTGCGGTAACGGATTCCTCAAGGTTACATTCATAGAAATGGGTATAGCCGTCCCACAGCGGTCGCCACTGCGGGTAATCTTCGGGGCGTAAAGGACGTACGGTTAGCGTCATGGGATCCTCGCATTATCCTTGCTGCTTTTTAAGCGCATTTTATGGGCCAGAGCAGCAAGACGCTTCGTCCGGCAGTAAAGGGTAAAGAGTGCAAAGCCTTGACTGTTTAACACCCATCGAATGATTACCATAGCGATCGTGGCGATTAACAGTTGCCAGCTGCTGCCGTCAGAAGTGAACAGGTAATAAATCCACTGCAGCACCGTCACCGCCAGCAGGAAGATGTAAAGCGCTAACAATCCTGACAGCCCTGATGTGTAACCTCGGGCCAGCAGAGTACTGGTGGATATCAGGTAGATAAGTATGGCTATCGACGGGGCAAAAAAACTCAGTGCATGAAGCGCAGGCGACATACTGGAAATCGCCTTGAGAAAAGGCAGCATATTAAACGCAAATACCGTGAGGAATAGCGGTAATAACATGGCTACAGGATAAGGATTTTGCCCCGGCAACTCGCTAAGCGGGCGTGAAAAATAGCGCTCCAGTGCGGGAGTCGAATGGTTTAACAAAACGTTGCCATGGGCAATGGCTTCATCTATCTCTTTTCCATGTTGCAGCAGATCGTATGAAATGCGTCCGGTTAGCAAAGGCAAAATTTTCATCAAAACCGCCAGGGAGAAACAGCACCAAAATTACTGATTTGAAATAATTATATTAAGATGAAAATACCAGAAGCCAGACAAAAGCATAACGCTTAAATATGGAGATTGCCGGATGACGATACCCACGCTAACGACAGATCGCTTGCTGCTTAAACCCCTTGTCGCTGAAGATGCCGTCCAGATACAGAAGCGTTATCCGCACTGGGAAATCGTTCGCTATATGGTGGCCTCCGTTCCCTGGCCCTATCCCGATGACGGGGCTGAAAGCTACGTGAACCAGGTTGCGCTGCCCGATATGGCTAAAGGGATTGCGTGGTTCTGGACCATTCGCCGCCGAGAAGCGCCTGACCAACTGATGGGGCTGATTTGCCTGTATGACGTGGAGGATAACAACCGTGGCTTCTGGCTGGCGCCGGAGTTTCAGGGCCAGGGATATATGCGGGAAGCGAGCATTGCGGCAACGGATTACTGGTTTAATACTCTTAACAAACCGGTATTGCGCGCGCCGAAAGCGGCCGCCAACAGCCGCTCCCGCCGTATTTCCGACAGCAGCGGCATGCGGCTCATCAGGACGGAAAAGAAAGCGTACGTGAGCGGCGTGCTGGACTCCGAACTGTGGGAAATCACCCGCGAGGAGTGGAACGCCCGTCAGGTCAGCTGATAATGCTTGTCCGGCATTAGCCTTTCAGGGATGTTCTCTTCGTCGTTCATCTGCAGCAGGTCGCGTTCCATCATGTTGCAGATGGCGTCCAGCGGCAGATCGTTATCTTCCGTACCAAACGGATCTTCAAGCTCTTCCGCCAGCGTGTCCAGAGAGATAAAGGTGTAAGAAATCAGCGCAGAGACGAACGGCGTCATGTAGTGCAGGTCAACAACCAGCGCAAACGGCAGCATGATGCAGAACAGATATACCGTCCGGTGCAGGATCAGCGTATAGGCAAACGGCACCGGCGTGTTGGCAATGCGTTCGCAGCCAGCCAGCACGATGGACATATCGTTCAGGCGGTTGTTCAGGCTGTGAAACAGGATGTCCGAAAGGTGTCCGCTGCGCCGCCGGACGGCGAGCCACTCCCCCATTATCAGCAGGATACGGTTCGCCGGGGAATTGGCATCCATCACTTTGCGCAGGTCGTCAGGAGCCAGATAGCGAGACAGCTGCTCGGCGTTGATTTCTTTGCGCAGGGTCATGCGCAGACAGTTAGCAAAGGCAATTTGCAGGCGAACAAACTCTCCAAGCTGCTTATCTTCCGGTAAGGTATTTTTTACCTCGCGAAACAGCGAGCGCGCCGCTATCATCAACTGCCCCCACAGCAGGCGAGCCTCAACGTAGCGCGAATAGCAGGCGTTGTTGCGAAAACCCAGGAAGATGGCGATAGCCACGCCGAGAATGCTAAACGGCGCAACGGTGAAGCGGATGCCCAGCGAGGTGTACCACGGCAGCATCACGATGACGGCGATAGAAAGCAGGAAGTTCAGCAGCAGTCGGGTATAAATTTTAGGAAGTACCGAACCGTGCCAGACGAAAATCAGTTGTAGCCAGTGCTGTTGAGGACGAGCAATCATAATCAGCTTCAGAAAAGTAAAGAGCGCGGCTATTAAACGTGATCGCCCTCACAGTTGCAAGCATGTTAATTATTCATTGCATTTTCTGACCTGTTTAGCCTAACGCGCACGGTGCCGCATAGCGTTTTTAAAAAAGGGGCATATAGTATGTTGTAACTAATAAGAGCGCATTTAAAACCCGGCAAGCGCCGGGCGATGATATCAGCAGAGCGGTTTTACCGCCTCGCGCATCCCTTTATGGAGAATCGCATCCAGATCCTGCGCAACCTGTTCTACCAGTCCGCTCACCTGGGTCAGATCCTGCTCCCAGTGCTCGCGCACGCTTAGCACCGCGGCTACCAGCTGGCGGGTGTTCAGCTGCTTGTCATGGTATTGCGTCCACAGCTGCTGATAACGTTCCAGCCAGTGCGCGTCATCCTGCACCGGATAGGCTTCACCGCTACGTTCGCCGCGGTAAAAGGCAATCAGCGCCGCCAGCGCAAAGGTCAGACGAGCGGGCAGTTTACCGGTCGCCTTCTGCCCTGCCAGCAGCTGCGGCAGAATACGGGTGCGGTATTTGGTCATCCCGTTTAGCGCAATCGACAGCAGCCGGTGCTTGATGTACGGGTTACGGAAACGCCCCGTTACGGCACTGGCAAAGGAGTGCAGCTCGTCGCGCGGCAGATCCAGCACCGGAATAATCTCCTCATAGATAGCCTTTTCAACGAACGCGCAAATCTCCGCGTCGTTCATCGCTTCCCCTACCGTATCCAGCCCGGCCTGAAACGCGACCGGCACCAGCGCGGTATGCGCGCCGTTCAGGATCGCCACCTTACGCTCTTTATACGGCCTGATATCGTCCACAATCCGCACGTTGAGCGGGTATTTATCAAGGCGCAGCTCCGCTGAAAGGGATTTTGGCCCCTGAATAACAAACAGGTAGAAATGCTCGGCCGTGTCCAGGAAGCTGTCGCGATAGCCCAATCCGGCTTCCAGCTCCGCCACCTCATCACGGGGATAGCCGGTAACGATGCGATCAACGAGCGTCGAGCAGAAGGTATTCGCTTCGTCCAGCCACGCAATAAATGCCGCCGGCAGCGCCCACTCCTGCGCATAGCGCAGCACCAGCTCGCGCAGCGCTTCGCCGTTGTAGTCGATAAGTTCGCAAGGAATGACGATCCAGCCCTTATCCGCCGCGCCATCGAAGTGGCTGAAGCGCTCAAACAGGAGTCGCGTCAGTTTTGCCGGATAGCTGACGGCTGGCGCATCTTCAAACCTGTCGCCCGCGTGATAGCTGATGCCCGCTTCCGTCGTGTTGGAGAAAACAAACCGCATGTCCGGGTTATGGGCGAGCCTGAGAAATTCATCGTACTGGCTGTAGACGCTGATTTCGCGGTTCACGGAGCGAATAAGGCGCGCGTCGCTTACCGCTTCCCCCAGCTCGTTCAGGCCGCGAATAATGGTGGTGTAGAGCCCGTCCTGGGTGCTCAGCGACGGCGGGAAATCGCTCTGGATCGGGCGAACTATCACCACGCCGGAATTGAGATCCGTATGCTCGTTTAACAGGTCAATTTGCCAGTCAACGAACGCGCGAAGGAAGTTACCTTCGCCAAACTGGATGATACGTTCGGGATAGCGCGCACCGGGGAAATCACGACGGTTGAGTGTGTTCACAATGGGGGTCCTTTATGATTAGTCATACAGCCTGATAAGATTGGTGTAATAACTTATCAAAACTTAACAACCAGAACCCCTATCTGGATCAACTCATACCGCTATTGTGAAAATTAATCACAAAAACTTATAAAACACCGAGGTAGAAGCCATTTCCCCGCCCGGCATCAGCGCATAGCGCGGGATCTCCCCAACCTTTTGCCAGCCTGCACGCTGATAAAACGTCTCTGCGCCGCTGCCGGTCGCCGTATCAAGCACCAGCACCGAAAGCACCTTCTCGCGCGCAGCGGCTTCCAGCGCTTCCATAAGCGCCATTGCAGCCCCTCTGCGACGCGCCTTTTCATGAACCAGAAGTTTTGCCACATCTGCGCGGTGCGGCTGATTTTCAGGCTGATCGGTGATGAGCTGTACCGTTCCGATCAGGCCCAGTGCCTCATCGAAACAGCCCAGCACGGTACGTTCACCGCGCCCCACGCTGTCGGCAATTCCACGCCAGAAAACGTGGCCTTTATCGGAGGTAAAAGGCAGCATAAAGCTGACGGATGCGCCGCCGTTAACGCAGTTGACGAGGATATCGGTTAGCGCATCAATGTGGGAAAGAATGTCCTGCCGGGAGAGAGGTTTAATAAGCATGGGAGAGTTCATCGTTGTTCCTCTGAGTGAATCTCTCCACTATGCTATTAACATTTTTGCAACGCAACTTGCGCAGGCATAGGATTTTGTTATGTCATCCTTCACCATGGTGCTGTTTCTTCATGGCGTACATCGCCTCATCGGCCTGTTTTAACCACGCCTGCATATCGTTCCGGGTATGATCAAACTCGCTCAGCCCCCAGGAGAACTGCAGCGACCACGGATGCAGCTGGCGCGCGTTATAGCTTTCCGTTTGCTCAACGAGATACTGCATGGCAATCCACGCCCCGGGCTCATCGGTATCCGCGAACAGTACCGCGAACTCGTCCCCGCCGTAGCGCACCAGCAGATCGGCCTCGCGGAAGGAGGAACGCATCAGGGCGGCCATCGCTTTCAGCGCCTTGTCGCCCTCCTGGTGCCCGAAGCGATCGTTGATCGCCTTGAACTGGTCCAGATCCAGCCAGCCCAGCGTTAAGGGTTCCGCCCGACGCCGCGCCACGGATAATGCAAAGCGCGCAAACTGGTTAAACCCGCGACGGTTAAACAGCCCCGTCAGCTCATCGGTTGTGGACGCGCTTACTGCCGCAAACTCGTCTTCTGCCAGCGCGCTGAGATCGGCCAGCGCGGCGGAATCGCCTGCCGTAAATTCGCGGGGCGCGTAATCAATCAGGCACAGCGAACCGACGCTCGAACCGTCACGCAGGCGGAGCGGGAAACCGGCATAAAAGCGCACGCCTGGCTCTCCCGTCACCTGCGGGTTATCCGCAAAGCGCTCGTCAAGCCGCGCATCCTCAACCACCAGCGGTGCTTCGCTCAGGATGGCATGGCCGCAAAAGGAGAGCTCCCGTGGCTGGCTGCCGGATACCTGGCCGTCAGCCGATTTCACGACCACGGAACGATCGTCCACCAGGGTGATCATCGCCAGCGGCACCTTGAAAAAGCGTTTCGCCAGCCGCGTGAGCCTGTCGAACGCGGGATAACCCTCGAGTTCAAGCAGGCCGGACTCGCGCAGAGCGTTCAGACGCTCGGTTTCATTAACAGGTATTGCAGGTGCTTTCATAACGTCTCCTGACGCTGAGCATTAGTAAAAGCGTAGCTTAAACAGAGACATTGTCAGTTCATCCGGCACGATTTACCTCGATGACCAGCCAGTGATGAATAACGTTAACGATATACTGCTGTTGCTGCGCATTCAGCGGCACGCCCTGCGGGATGGCATGCCATTTGGCCAGACAGCCCCGACAGCAGGTTGCCGTGGCGTGCTGGGCGATAAAGACCGGATGGCCGCGCATCGGCGTCTGCTTGCCGTCATTCAACGGGTGCGCAGGCGCCAGCCGCTTTTCGACAAAATCGGCGGCATGACGATCGATAGTTTCCACGCCTTTATCCCAGCAGTATTGCCGCTCTTTCGGACCTAAACGAAAGCGCGAGCGGAACGTGGAGCGGGCCAGGCGCGCGAATAAAGGATCTAACGTTGACATCAGTATACGGAACGTCCCAGACGTTTTGTGAGCTGCTCCAGCGCCGCCACGCCTGCCAGTGAATTTCCCGTCTCATCCAGCTCCGGGCTCCAGACGGCAATGGCCATCTCGTGCGGAACGATGGCCACAACCCCGCCGCCTACGCCGGATTTAGCCGGAAGCCCCACGCGCCAGGCAAATTCCCCGGCATTCTGATACATCCCGCTGGTCGCCATCAGGGCGTTAATCTGACGGGCCTGCATCGGGGAGACAACGTCCTCGGCCAGGTGCGGGGCGTGGCCCTGATGCGCGAGGAAAAGGAAGGTCTGCGCCAGCTCAACGCAGTTCATCTTCAGCGCGCAGTAGTGGAAATAGTTTTGCAGAACCGTGGCGACGTCGTTATGAAAATTGCCGAAAGACTTCATCAGCCAGGCAATGGCGGCGTTACGCGCGGAGTGTTCAAACTCAGAGCGCGCCACCACCGGATCGTAGGCGATGTCCTGCACCCCGGAAAGCTGACGCACAATTTCAAGCATCCGCTGGCGCGGCGCGCTCAGCCGGCTTTGCAGCATATCGCACACCACCAGCGCTCCGGCATTAATAAAGGGGTTTCGCGGCTTGCCCTGCTCAATTTCGAGCTGAAGAAGGGAGTTAAACGGCTGGCCGGAGGGATCTTTGCCTACCCGCTGCCAGATCTCCTGCTCGTCATACTGGCGCATGGCGGCAACCAGGCTAAGCACCTTTGAGATCGACTGAATGGAAAAACGCTCCAGCGCGTCTCCCGCCTGGAAACGCTGACCGTCTATCGTACAAATGGCGATGCCGAGCTTGTTACCGCTGACCGAGGCCAGCGCGGGAATGTAATCGGCAACCTTACCCTGCCCCAGTAATGGACGAACCTGCGCCAGAATATCGTCCAGCATCTCATTATGAATGACCGCAGCCACACTTTGCTCCTTGCCCTCAGGCTAAAACGGGCTGCGAGTATAACAGAGGCTTATATGTCGCGTCAGGCAGGGAGGCGAAAACGCGAGACGGCCTGCAGCAAAAGATCCGACTCCTGATGCAGGCGTTCCGATGCCCTTGACGCTTCAGCCACCAGCATATCCGTCTGACGCGAAACCTGGTTCAGCCCCTGGAGCTGACGCGTCATCTGATGAATGCTTTCCCCCTGATTCAGGGTAGCCATAGAAATATCGTTCAGCAGGCTGCTTAAGTTCGCCACCAGGCCGGTAACCTGGTGCAGGTTATCCTCCAGACGATTTACGACCTTAGAGCCCTCCTCAATGCCCTGCAGCGAGTGGTTAATCAGCGCCTGGATGGTTTGCGTGGAATGGCTGCTTTTTCTGGCAAGCAGCCCTACTTCCCGCGCCACCACCGCAAACCCGCGCCCCTGCTCCCCCGCATGGGCGGCTTCAATGGCCGCGTTGAGGGCCAGAATGTTGGTCTGAAACGCCACGCTGTCGATCATCGCGACGATCCCGCGCATCTCGGCGGATCGGTCGACGATCGTCTGCATAGACCCATTCACGGCAGACATCATTTGCTCTCCGCCGGCGGCGGCCTGGCGGGCATCATCGGCGCGCGTGCTGGCGAGTTTTGCATAGCCCGTATTCCCCTCAACGTGGGTTTCAAGATCGGCAATATGCGCGGTGACGTCCTCCAGCTCTTTGGCCTGCCGCGCCGACTGCTGATAAAGCTTCTGATTCCCCTGCGCAAGCGATCCGATATTTTCCACCATGGCGGTGGTGGCCTCGCTGACCTGCGTCACCAGCTGCTGAAGCCCGTACTGCATGGCGGTAATACTGTCGCTGAGCTGGCCTATCTCCCGGTTGAAACGCACCACGTCGGGCGGGGTGCCTGACAGGTCCCCTGCCGCAAGCAGATTAATATGCGCAATCAGGCGGCGCAGCGGGGTTATTACCCACTTCGCCATCCCGAACCAGACGGCGATGGCAATACCCAGCAGCACCAGCGGGGCAAACAGGAACAGCCGTTGAAGACCCGAAAGCTGGTCCATCAGCGACTGACGGCCCTTTGCCGCCCGCGTCTCGCTCTGAAGCTGGTAGCGGGCATAATTGTCGTTAAAATCGGTCTGAAAGGCCTGGGCTGGCACGGCGAAAAAGAGATCGATGCTGTTCGTTTTTACAAGTCCTTCCGCCTGCTCGCTTATCGCGCCGTAGAACAGCTGGTAGCTATTCACCAGCGCCTCGTCCCGGGGAGGATTAAGCGCGAGCCAGGCTTTCCACGCCTGCTGAGAAGCCGCCAGCGATTTTTGCGCCTCGTCCATCAGGCTATGCCAGCTCCCTTCCGAGCCGGTCTCTTTATCCTGCATGAAGTACACGCCGGAGCGGTTAAGCAGGTCGCTTGCCGCCAGCAGGGTGACGCGCGCCTGATCCAGCTTCCCCTGCTGCTGCAAGGCCAGCTGATTGCGCTGTTCGTTACGCTGGGCCTGATTCAGGGAGGCGGTAAGCAGAATGGAGGACGAGAGCTGCAGGGCGGAGAAAAGGCCAATAATACAAAAGATGCCGGTCAGCAGGCCAAACTGACGGGGAATAATGCGCGGCGCAACACGGCGGAAAATTTGCGTTAGGTTCATCATTTTCTTCTATAACAATGCGTTAGACGCGAGCGAGTCTACGAAACGAAAATGACAGAACCATTGCAGAATAATGACAGGGGTTGTTGAGCGCCGGGGGGCAGCCCTGCCACACCCGGCCTGAAAACTAGACGCGATCCTTCCACACCGTCTGCACGTTACAAAACTCATGCAGGCCAAAATGAGAAAGCTCCCGCCCGAAGCCGCTCTTCTTCACGCCGCCAAACGCCACGCGCGCATCGCTGGCGCTGTAGCCGTTGATAAACACCCCGCCGCACTCCAGCTCGCGGGAGAACGTCTCGGCCAGCGCCTCGTTCGCGGTAAAGACCGTCGCGGATAAGCCAAAGTCGCTGTCGTTTGCCAGATGCAGGGCGTGGGCAGGGTCCTTCGCCACGATAATAGCGGCCACCGGACCAAACAGCTCCTGGCGGAAGGCCGTCATCTCCGGCGTGACGTCGCCGAGCACCGTTGGCGCATAATAGTTACCTGCGCCGGCAACCTTCTCCCCGCCAAGCAGCAGCGTTGCCCCTTCCGCCAGCGTCGCCTGCACCTGCTGGTGAAGTTCGTCGCGCAGGTCGAAACGCGCCATCGGGCCGAGGTAGGTCTCTTCCTCATCCGGCGCGCCCATTTTGAGCGCCGCTACCGCCTCAACGAAGCGACGGGTAAACTCTTGCGCAACACCTGCTTCCACAATAAAGCGTTTCGCCGCGGCGCAAACCTGCCCGGTATTCTGATAACGTCCGGCCACGGCAGCGTTAACGGCCAGATCCAGATCGGCATCGTGGAGGACGATAAACGGATCGGAGCCGCCAAGCTCAAGCACGCATTTCTTCAGCGCCGCGCCTGCCTGGGCGCCAATCGCCGCCCCTGCCCGCACGCTGCCGGTGACCGTCACCGCGGCGATACGGCGATCGTTAATCGCCTGGCTTACCCCGTCATTGGTGGCGTTCACCCAGCCAAAGACACCCGCCGGGAAACCAGCATCCGCGAACAGCTGCCCAATCAGCGCCGCCGAGCCGAGCACGTTTGGGGCATGTTTAAGCAGATAGCTATTCCCCGCCAGCAGGACCGGCACCGCGCCGCGCAGCACCTGCCAGAGCGGAAAGTTCCAGGGCATCACCGCCAGAATCGGCCCCAGCGGACGATATTCAATAACGGCGTTTTCGACTTGGGTAGATTCAGGGCTCAGCATCGCCGGGCCGTGTTCTGCATACCAGTCACAAAGGCTGGCGGACTTGGCGACCTCCGCACGCGCCTGGGCAATCGGCTTGCCCATCTCCCGGGAGATAGTCTGCGCCATCTCCTCCGCGCGGTTACGCAGCGCCGCACCGAGGTCGCGCAGCTTCTGCGCCCGGTGCGCCACGCTCTCGCGTCGCCACCCGCGAAAAGCGGTATCCGCTTGGGCAATCGCGTTATCAACCTCCTGAGCCGTTGCCCACGGACGGGCTGCCAGCGTTTCGCCGGTCGCCGGGTTTACAGAGAGGGCATGGGTTGCAGGCGAATAGTTCATGATGTTCTCCACGTAATAACGGTTGATTCATTGTGGCCCACTCTGCTATTTCTTAAAAATGAATAATATTTACCACCTTTTTCACGAATCGAGAATGGCATGGACCTAACACAGCTTGAGATGTTTAACGCCGTCGCGCTGACGGGCAGCATTACCCAGGCGGCGCAGAAGGTGCATCGCGTACCGTCAAACCTGACCACCCGCATTCGTCAGCTTGAAGCGGACCTCGGCGTGGCGCTGTTCATCCGCGAGAATCAGCGGCTGCGGCTTTCGCCCGCCGGGCACAACTTCTTGCGCTACAGCAAACAGATCCTGGCCCTGGTGGACGAGGCGCGCATGGTGGTCGCCGGCGATGAACCGCAGGGGCTGTTTTCTCTCGGCGCGCTGGAAAGTACCGCCGCCGTGCGCATTCCGGAAACGCTGGCGCGGTTTAACCAGCGCTATCCGCGCATACAGTTTGCGCTCTCCACCGGCCCATCCGGGACGATGATTGACGGCGTGCTGGAGGGGACGCTCAGCGCCGCGTTTGTCGACGGGCCGCTCTCGCATCCGGAGCTGGAGGGCATGCCGGTTTACCGGGAAGAGATGATGCTGGTTACGCCTGCGGGACACTCGGAAGTGTCAAAAGCCACGCAGGTGAGCGGCTGCGACGTTTACGCCTTTCGCGCCAACTGCTCTTACCGTCGGCATCTCGAAAGCTGGTTTCATGCCGACCGCGTAACGCCGGGGCGTATTCACGAGATGGAGTCCTACCACGGGATGCTCGCCTGCGTGATTGCCGGAGCCGGCATTGCGCTGATGCCCCGCTCGATGCTGGAGAGCATGCCGGGGCACCATCAGGTGGCGGCGTGGCCGCTGGCGGAAAACTGGCGCTGGCTTACCACCTGGCTGGTGTGGCGTCGGGGGGGCGATGACCCGCCAGCTTGAGGCATTTATCGCGCTGCTGAACGAACGTCAGGCCGCGATCCCCGCATCATAGCGTTTCATACTGAGCGTAATCCTGGAGACGAAGGAAAATTTTACCCTTCATATACAGCGTGGCCTGGCCGCCAATCAGCACGCGGTCGCCCTTCAGCTCGCAGCGCAGATCCCCGCCACGCAAGGAGACCTGGCGGGCCAACATCTGCGTTTTGCCAAGCTTTTCGCTCCAGTACGGGATCAGCATGCTGTGGGTTGATCCCGTTACCGGATCTTCCGGCACCCCTTCGCCCGGGCAGAAGAAGCGGCTGACGAAATCATAGTCGTCTCCCTTGGCCGTCACGCAGACCATTTTGCCCAGCGGAAGCATCGCCGGGATATCCGGCGTAAGGGACTCAACCTGCTGCTGGCTTTCGAGCACCACCATGTAATCTCGCCCTGCTCGCACCTCTTTTGCCCCGCTAATGCCCAGCGCGCTGAACAGCGCCGCCGGTGGACGATCAACAACGTCGGCTGACCACGCCGGGAAATTTAGCGTCAGCCAGTCGCCGCTGCGTTTTACCGTCAGCTCACCGACAAAGCGCGTGGTAAACACGATCTCCGTGTGCGGATAATCCAGGTATTCGAATATCACATGGGAGGCCGCCAGGGTGGCATGTCCGCAGAGGTTTATCTCATCCTGCGTGGTAAACCAGCGCAGCTCAAAGCCCTCATCCGTGCGCACGAAAAACGCCGTTTCCGACTGATTGTGCTGCTTTGCCATCTTCAGCAGCGTCTCATCAGGAAGCCACGCTTCCAGCGGGCAGACAGCCGCCGCATTGCCGCCGAACGCCCTGTCGCTAAAGGCGTCTACCAGATAAAAGTCAATTTCCTGCATCGTCTTACCTCTCTTATTCGTTTTCAGCGCAGAAATACGGTGCCCTTCAGATACAGCGACGCCTGTCCGCCCATCAGCACCCGGTCGCCTCTGAGCGTGCAGCGTACGTCTCCCCCACGGGCGGAAACCTGACGCGCAAACAGCTCCGTTTTACCGAGCCTCTCGCTCCAGTAGGGTATAAGCATGGTGTGCGCGGAGCCGGTGACAGGATCTTCCGGTACGGCAACGCCCGGCGAGAAGAAGCGGCTGACAAAGTCATATTCCCCCTCGCCCCGCGCGGTGACGGCCACCTTATGCTCGCCCGGGATCATGGCTGAGAAATCCGGCGTAACGGCTTCAACCTGCTCGCGGTTTTCCAGAACCAGCACCCAGGCCCGCCCTTTCCGGGCATCGACGCAGCGGCTGATGCCGAGCGCGGAGAGCATCTCCGGCGGCGGCGTCTGCGCCCGCGTCGGGCAGGCCGGGAAATCCAGCGTCATCCAGTCGCCCTCACGGCTGACGGTGAGGCGCCCGGAGGCGGTATCAAAATGAATGCGTGTGTCCGGGTAATCCAGCTCGTTAAACAGTACGTACGCCGCGGCAAGCGTCGCGTGTCCGCAGAGACTGACCTCGGCGAGCGTGGTAAACCAGCGCAGCTCAATTCCCCCTTTCGTGCACACGAAAAACGCGGTTTCCGACTGGTTATGCTGCTGCGCCATTTGCAGCAAGGTCTCGTCCGGGAGCCACGCGTCGAGCGGACAAACCGCCGCCGGGTTGCCGCCGAAGGAGGACGCGCTGAAGGCATCCACCAGATAAAAATCAATCTCCTACATTGTCCTGCCGCCTGTTTTTGCTGTGTAACCTTTATCTTCAGGGAAAACACCCGCCTTCGCTACCGCTGCATGAAGGTAAATTTTGTGATTTACATCACATAACGGTTGAGTTTTCGCCGTTTAAGGCCTTAAGATCGTCTCCTCATCTTTCAGGCAACGAATCCCAGATATCCCTATGACAACACACACGGTTTCCCGCAGGGTCGCGTGGCTGCGCGTGGTCACGCTCGCCATCGCGGCGTTCATTTTCAACACCACGGAATTTGTTCCGGTTGGGCTGCTGTCCGACATTGCAGCCAGCTTCAACATGGAAACGGCGCAGGTGGGCATTATGTTAACCATCTACGCCTGGGTAGTGGCGCTGATGTCTCTGCCGTTTATGCTGCTGACCAGCCAGATGGAACGGCGCAGGCTGCTGATTGGGCTGTTTGTGGTGTTTATTGCCAGCCACGTGCTGTCGTTTATGGCCTGGAACTTTACGGTGCTGGTTATTAGCCGCGTGGGCATTGCGTTTGCCCATGCCATTTTCTGGTCGATCACCGCGTCGCTCGCCATTCGTCTGGCTCCCGCGGGGAAGCGCGCCCAGGCGCTGAGCCTGATCGCCACCGGCACGGCGCTGGCGATGGTGCTGGGCCTGCCGATAGGACGCATCGTGGGGCAATATTTCGGCTGGCGCACCACCTTCTTTGCCATCGGCATGGGGGCGCTGGTTACGCTGGTGTGCCTCATTAAGCTGCTGCCCGCGCTGCCGAGCGAACACTCCGGCTCGCTGAAAAGCCTGCCGCTACTGGTTCGCCGCCCGGCCCTGATGAGCATCTATCTGCTGACCGTCATCGTGGTGACCGCCCATTACACGGCTTACAGCTATATCGAACCGTTCGTACAGGTTGTGGCGGGCTTTAGCGCAAATTTCGCCACCGTTCTCCTGCTGCTGCTGGGCGGCGCGGGCATTATCGGCAGCATCCTGTTCGGCAAGCTCGGCAACCAGCACGCTTCTGCCCTGGTGAGCAGCGCGATTGGCCTGCTGCTGGCGTGTCTGCTGCTGCTGATGCCTGCGGCGGGCAGCGAAAGTCATCTGGCGATCCTCAGCCTGTTCTGGGGCGTGGCGATCATGATTATCGGGCTGGGGATGCAGGTGAAGGTGCTGGCGCTGGCGCCGGACGCAACGGACGTGGCGATGTCGCTGTTCTCGGGAATTTTTAATCTGGGAATTGGTGCCGGTGCGCTGGTGGGGAATCAGATCAGCCTGCACGTGTCGATGTCGGCCATTGGCTACCTTGGCGCCATCCCGGCGCTGATTGCGCTCATCTGGTCGGTGCTTATCTTCCGTAAATGGCCGGTCGCGATGGAAGAACAGACCAGCCACGGTTAAGTTTGACGTGCCGGGTGGCGGCTTCGCCTTACCCGGCAACAGCATCAGTGATAGGTCTTAATAATCTCCAGCACGCCGTTAATAATAAACTGCACGCCCATACACACCAGCAGGAAGCCCATCAGGCGGGAGATGGCCTCAATACCGCCCTTGCCTACCCAGCGCATAATGGCTCCGGAACTGCGCAGCGACCCCCAGACGATAACCGCAATCAGTGCGAAAATAATCGGCGGTGCAACGGTGATAACCCAGTCCGGGAAGGTTGAGCCGTCGCGCACCGTTGAGGCGGAGCTGATGATCATCGCAATCGTGCCCGGGCCAGCCGTGCTCGGCATGGCTAACGGCACGAAGGCGATGTTGGCGCTCGGTTCGCTTTCAAGCTCCTCGGATTTACTCTTAGCTTCCGGCGATTCATGCGCTTTTTGCGCCGGGAACAGCATCCGGAAACCGATAAAGGCCACAATCAGCCCACCCGCTATCCGCAACCCGGGGATGGAAATACCAAAGGTATTCATGACCAGCTGCCCGGCGTAATAGGCCACCATCATGATGGCAAAAACGTACACGGCCGCCATCCTCGACTGCTGGTTGCGCTCCGCGCTGTTCATGTTCCCCGCCAGGCCCAGAAAGAGCGCCACCGTGGTTAACGGGTTTGCCAGCGGCAGCAATACCACCAGCCCAAGACCAATTGCTTTAATCAAATCCAACATAATGCATCGCTGCCCTTATCCTTAATCAACTCCGCAATTATAGGGGAAAACCTCGTCCTGAGCTATTCGCACGACGTAACCATTGTTTTCCCGCGCAACCAATAACCACAGGCTATATGTATGATTTAAAAGCGCACTGAAAAAGTTCCTGAAGCGTTTTAGCAATTCGTGGCATCGGGCAATCCATTCAGTTGACTTATACTTGCCTGAGCAATAATATCTGCCGTGACTAAACTACTTGCCAGGGCAACCATTGTGAAAAGCACCAGTGATCTCTTTAACGACATAATCCCACTGGGTCGTCTTATTCATATGGTCAATCAGAAAAAAGATCGCCTGCTCAATGACTACCTGTCACCGCTGGATATCACCGCAACACAGTTCAAAGTGCTGTGTTCCATTCGCTGCGAAGTGTGTATCACGCCGGTTGAGCTGAAAAAGGTGCTCTCTGTGGATCTGGGTGCGTTAACCCGCATGCTGGATCGGCTCGTCTGCAAAGGATGGGTCGAACGAAGCCCTAACCCGAATGACAAACGCGGTGTGCTGGTGAAACTGACCAGCGACGGCGCGGCCATGTGTGAGCAATGTCATCAGCTAGTAGGACAAACACTGCACCAGGAACTGACAAAAAACTTAACGGCAGATGAAGTGGCAACGCTTGAGCTTTTACTCAAGAAAATACTGCCGTAAACAAAAAAAAGAGGTATGACGATGTCCAGACGCAATACTGACGCTATCACCATTCATAGCATTTTGGACTGGATCGAAGATAACCTGGAATCCCCGCTCTCCCTTGAAAAGGTGTCCGAGCGTTCAGGTTACTCAAAATGGCACCTGCAACGGATGTTCAAAAAAGAGACCGGTCATTCATTAGGTCAATATATTCGCAGCCGCAAGCTGACGGAAATTGCCCAGAAACTGAAAGAAAGCAATGAGCCGATCCTTTATCTGGCGGAACGTTATGGCTTTGAATCGCAGCAAACCCTGACGCGTACGTTCAAGAACTACTTCGACGTGCCGCCTCATAAGTACCGTATTACCAGCATGCCGGGTGAGTCCCGTTATCTGTATCCGCTAAAACATTGCAGTTAATTTTCGCCTGTAAAGACGTAACCGAGGAAATCATGAAATTCATCGCCTCCGCCGCCCTCACCCTGCTGGTGCTGGTCTCCGGCCAGAGCTTCGCGGAGCAAACCCCCAGTGCGGCGCAGCAAAATAATCGAGACACGCTGATTATGCCGTCCGCACAAGGCCAGTCACCCTATGACTTTAACCACATGGGCGCTGGCAGCGACAAATCCGACGAACTAGGCGTGCCGTATTACAACCACGACCTGTGATTCGTTTTTGCCCCGCCGATGCGGGGCTTTTTTTTGCCTTAGCCCCGCACCCGCGAAGCCCGACGCACCCGCAGACCAAAAACGTTGATATACAGCCCGGCCATAATCAGCCCCGCACCCGCCAGCTGCAGCCCGCTGAGCGTTTCATCCAGCAAAAGCGCGGCGCTGGCAAGCCCGACTACCGGTACCAGCAGCGATAACGGCGCCACGCGCCAGGTTTCATAGCGGCCAAGCAGCGCCCCCCAGATGCCGTAGCCGATGATGGAGGCGACAAACGCCAGATAGACCAGCGATAAAATGGTCGTCAGGTCTATTTCCCGCAGGCTTTTCAGCATCGTCTCTGGCCCGTCCAGGATAAACGATGCGGCCATAAACGGCACAATCGGGATGAGCGCGCTCCAGACCACCAGCGACATCACCCCCGGGCGCGCCTCGTGCTGCATGATCAGCTTGTTGAAGATGTTGCCGCACGCCCAGCTCAGCCCCGCCGCCAGGGTCAGCATAAAGCCCAGCAGGGCCACGTGCTGGCCGTTAAGGCTGGCCTCAATCAGCACCAGCACGCCAAACACCGCCAGGCTTATGCCTGCCAGCTGCTTACCCTGCAGGCGTTCGCCAAAGACAAACGCGCCGAGGATGATGGTAAAAAACGCCTGCGCCTGGAGCACCAGCGAGGCCAGGCCCGCAGGCATGCCGAATTTAATGGCGCAGAAAAGGAACGCAAACTGACCGAAGCTGATGGTAAGGCCATAACCCAGCAGAAGCCTGAGCGGGATTTTCGGGCGGGCAACGAACAGCAGCGCCGGAAACGCCACCAGCAGAAAGCGCAGGCCGGCAAGCATCAGCGGCGGCATATTGTGCAACCCCATTTTGATGACCACAAAATTGAGTCCCCACACCACCACAACCAGCAACGCCAACAGCCCGTCTTTGCGCGTCATCATCCGCCCCTGAAATATTAAATTTTTGTAAACACTTCAAGGTAACAGAAAAAATAGCGCAGCGAAAAGACGTTAATTCTGGTACCGGCAAGAAGCACTTGCGGATAAATTGGGTGCTATACAAGCTCCCAATCCCGTGATAATCCTGTCAGAACACAACAATAAAAGCATAAGCATTTGTCGGGCAGGAAAATGAAACCATCAATCAGGCGCTCAACCGCAGCGCTGCTGGCATCGTCATTGTTATTAACAATTGGCCGCGGGGCAACGTTGCCCTTTATGACCATTTACCTCACGCGCGTGTACGGCATGAGCGTGGAGAATATTGGCTATGCCCTCACCGTGGCGTTGACCATTGGCGTGGTGTTCAGCCTGGGATTTGGCATCCTGGCCGACAGGTTCGACAAAAAGCGCTACATGCTGATCGCCATCGTGGCCTTTATCGCCGGATTTGTGGCCATTCCGCTGGTGAATAACGTCACGCTGGTGGTGCTGTTCTTTGCCCTGATTAACTGCGCCTATTCCGTGTTCTCTACGGTGCTGAAGGCGTGGTTTGCAGACGTGCTGACGTCGAGCGAAAAGGCGCGCGTATTCTCGCTCAACTACAGCTTCCTGAATATCGGCTGGACCATCGGGCCGCCGATTGGCACCCTGCTGGTGATGTACAGCCTACAGCTGCCGTTCTGGCTGGCGGCGTTTTGCGCTGCGCTGCCGCTCGGGTTTATCCATTTCTTCGTGCAGAAAAGCGTGGCGTCAGACAGCGTTGAGGAAAAGGCGCCGTGGCAGCCGTCGGTGCTGCTGAAAGACCGGGCGCTGCTCTGGTATACCCTCTCCGGCCTGCTGGCCTCCTACGTCGGCGGCTCCTTCGCCAGCTGTATTTCGCAGTATGTTCTGGCCGCGCACGCGGACGGCGATTTTGCCGAAAAGGTGGTGGCGGTGGTGCTGCCCGTCAACGCAGCGGTGGTGGTGACCCTGCAATACGCGCTTGGGCGCAGGATCACCGCCAGCAACATTCGTCCGTTAATGACTGTCGCAACGCTCTTTTTTATCCTCGGGCTGGGCGGGTTTATGCTCTCCGGGGAGAACCTGATCTACTGGGGGATCGCCGCGGCTATCTTTACGCTGGGTGAAGTTATCTATGCGCCGGGCGAATACATGCTGATCGACAATATCGCCCCGCCGGGCATGAAGGCGAGCTACTTCTCCGCGCAGGCGCTGGGCTGGCTGGGCGCGGCGGCGAACCCGATGATCACCGGGATTATCCTCACCCGTCTGCCGCACTGGTCGCTGTTTGTCATTATGATGGCCGCCATTATCGCGGCGTGGCTGATGATTTTGCGCGGGATGCGCGTCAGGGCGTGGTGCGAAGCGCCCAGGGCCGCGTAGCCACGGCAGGCCGGGTAAGGCGTAGCCGCTACCCGGCACTCGCGGTTAGTGGTGTAACATCTCCTCCACCACCTGCTCTTTGTACATCTCGTTCGGGTAGTAGGTCGGCCAGTTATCCATCTCTTTCAGCAGCGCCTCGTGGGAGGTATTGCCCATAAAGATATGGAAGTGTGAAGAGGGTTTCGGCCCGATGGTATGGTCGCTGAACTGCACGAACTTCGGGGCCTGGCTCGCCTTATCCTTGCACTCAAACAGGTAGCGCACGCCTTTTTTGCCGGAGGCGTAGGTCAGAATTTTGTAGCCGCTGTAGTCGTAGCGGCAGCTGCTCACCGTGCTGCCCCTATGAAACTCCATCACGTTGTTTTCAATGCCGATGGAGTCCACGTCCGTGGCGTAGCCCGTGCGGTAGTAGGCTTTTATCTCATCAGCGGACTTCTCGCCCTTCCGGGCTTTCTTTTTGAGAACCGGATCCAGCGAGCCGTCGAGCAGGAACGGATAAACCAACTGCCAGGTCCCGTCCCAGTCAGACAGCTTTCTGTCCCTGACGTCTTTATCCTCAAAGACGCCGTTTGCCGCCTTCTGTTCCGCCTCGGTCATCTGATGACCGTGCGAGTGGGCAAAAAGCGAGCCGCTGACCAGCAGCGTTCCCAGAGCCAGCGCAATTTTTCCAGCATGTGCAGCCAAAGCAAAACCCTCATTCCGTGTTATAAGAATGAGAATGTTATAGTATAACATTTCAGATCGCAACCAGTCCGCGCACGCCCTCCTGTTCCATATTTTCCCCGCGCCCGTGCTGGACGATACTGCCGCGCGACATCACCAGATAGCTGTCGGCCAGCTCCGCGGCAAAATCGTAAAACTGCTCGACCAGCAGGATCGCCATATCTCCCCGGCTGGCGAGGCTGCGGATCACCTGCCCAATCTCCTTAATCACCGATGGCTGAATGCCCTCGGTGGGTTCATCCAGAATCAGCAGCCGCGGGCGGCTTGCCAGCGCGCGCCCAATCGCCAGCTGCTGCTGCTGGCCGCCTGAAAGATCGCCGCCGCGACGGTGCTTCATCTCCTTCAGCACCGGGAAAAGCTGCCAGATCTCCTCCGGTACGCCTTTCGCGCTACGCGCGGAAAAGCGCGACAGCCCCATCAGCAGGTTTTCCTCAACGGTCAGACGCGGGAAAATCTCGCGCCCCTGCGGAACATACGCCACGCCGGACTGCACCCGCTGGTGCGGCTTACTGTGGGTGATGATTTTCCCCTGCCAGACCACCTCCCCGGTTTTCACCGGGATCAGCCCCATCAGACACTTCAGCAGCGTGGTTTTACCCACCCCGTTGCGCCCCAGCAGACAGGTGATTTCCCCGGTCACGGCCTCAAAGCTCACCCCGCGCAGAATATGGCTTCCGCCGTAGTACTGATTCAGTTCGTTAACCTGCAACATGACCTCTCCTTAGCGTCCCAGATAGACGTCAATCACCTGCTCGTTGGCCTGCACCTCGCGAAGCGAACCTTCCGCCAGCACGCGTCCCTGATGCAGCACCGTGACGCGATCGGCGATGGTTTCGACAAACCCCATATCGTGCTCAACCACCATCAGGGAATGCCTGCCTGCCAGGGTACGGAACAGCTCGGCGGTGTATTCCGTTTCCGCATCGGTCATCCCCGCGGCGGGCTCGTCCAGCAGCAGCAGATGCGGATCCTGCACCAGCAGCATGCCGATCTCCAGAAACTGCTTCTGCCCGTGGGAAAGCAGCCCGGCGCGACGGTCGCGCTCGCTGCCAAGCCGCAGCAACACCAGCATCTCGTCAATGCGGTCGCGCTGCTCGCCGCTGAGGGTGGCCCGCAGGCTCGCCCAGACGGACCTGTCGGCCTTCATGGCGATTTCAAGATTTTCCCATACCGTCAGCGCCTCAAAGACGGTCGGTTTTTGAAACTTACGGCCAATTCCGCGGCGGGCAATGGCCGCTGGCTCAAGCGCGGTCAGGTCAACAGACTGATCGTAAATGGCTTTTCCGCTTTTTGGCCGCGTTTTGCCGGTAATCACATCCATCAGCGTGGTTTTGCCCGCGCCGTTAGGCCCAATCACGCAGCGTAACTCGCCCACGCCGATGTTCAGCGAGAGGTCGGTCAGCGCCTGAAAGCCGTCGAAGCTGACGTTGATGGCCTCAAGCTGCAATACCGGATCGGTCTGCTCGCGGTAACGATCCCCGGGTAGCTGACGGGTAAAAAGCCCTTCAGAAGGCTGCATTATTTCTCCCCCTTACGAAACAGGCCGTATACGCCGCGCGGCAAGAACAGCGTGACGGCGATGAAAATCAGCCCCAGAAACAGCTGCCAGTACTCCGGCATCGCCACGGTGAAAACGCTCTTCGCGCCGTTAACCAGCGCCACGCCAATCACCGGGCCCACCAGCGTGCCGCGCCCGCCCAGCGCCACCCAGATGGCCGCTTCAATCGAGTTCGTTGGCGACATTTCTCCCGGGTTGATAATGCCCACCTGCGGGACGTACAGCGCCCCCGCCAGGCCGCACAGCACGGCAGAGAGCGTCCATACCAGCAGCCTGAACCCGCGCGGATCGTAGCCGCAAAAGGTCAGACGGTTTTCCGCATCGCGCACCGCGGTCAAAATGCGGCCAAATTTGCTCTTCGCCAGCGCATAGCCTGTGCCCAGCGCCAGCATCAGCAGCAATACCGTCGCGAGGAACAGCGCGATCCGCGTGGTGGTCGCCGTAACGGAAAACCCGAGCAGCGTGGTAAAGCCGGTAAAGCCGTTGTTGCCGCCAAAGCCGGTTTCGTTGCGAAAGAACAGCAGCATGCCCGCATAGGTCAGCGCCTGGGTCATGATGGAGAAATAGACCCCTTTGATCTTCGAGCGGAAGGCAAACCAGCCGAAGACCAGCGCCAGCAGGCCGGGGACCGTTACGATCAGGACCAGCGCCCAGGCAAAATGCTGCGTTCCCCACCAGAACCAGGGCAGCTCGCTCCAGGAGAGAAACGACATAAACGCGGGCAGGCCGTCCCCTGCCGCCTGGCGCATCAGGTACATCCCCATCGCATAGCCGCCCAGCGCGAAAAATAAGCCGTGCCCCAGCGAGAGCATCCCGGCATAGCCCCACACCAGGTCGAGTGCCACGGCAACCACCGCGTAGCAGAGGATCTTGCCGATAAGGGTCAGCATCCACGTGGAGATCGCCAGCGGATGCGCGGCGGGCAGCAGCGCGAGAAACGGCAGCACCAGCAGCGCCGCAGCCAGCAGGCTGCCGACGATTTGAGCGGTACGCGGCGCGCGGCGCGCCAGCGTTAAGGTCAGCGGCTGGCTCATCAGTCTGTCACCCTCCCTTTAAGCGCGAATAACCCCTGCGGACGTTTCTGGATAAACAGAATAATCGCCACCAGAATCACGATTTTGCCCAGCACCGCGCCCATCTGCGGCTCAAGAATTTTATTGAAGATCCCAAGGCCAAAGGCCGCCGCCACGCTACCGGCCAGCTGGCCGACGCCGCCCAGCACCACCACCAGGAACGAATCGATGATGTACCCCTGGCCCAGCTCAGGCCCCACGTTCCCCAGCTGGGATAACGCCACGCCGCCCAGCCCGGCAATGCCGGAGCCAAGGCCAAAGGCCAGCATATCCACACGCCCGGTCGGCACGCCGCAGCAGGCCGCCATGCTGCGGTTTTGCGTCACGGCCCGCACGTTCAGGCCAAGACGCGTTTTGTTCAGAATCAGCCAGGTGAAGAACAGCACCAGCAGCACAAAGCCGAGCACCACAATGCGGTTCCACGGCAGCGTCAGGTTGGCAAAAACCTGCACGCCGCCGGAAAGCCAGGCCGGATTTGCCACCTCGAGGTTTTGTGCGCCAAAGGTCATGCGCACCAGCTGGATGAGCATCAGGCTGATCCCCCAGGTGGCGAGCAGGGTTTCCAGCGGGCGGCCATACAGGTGGCGGATCACCGTGCGCTCCAGCACCATCCCGATACCGGCAGTCAGGCAAAACGCCACCGGCAGCGCCACCAGCGGATAAATCGGCAAATACTGAGGCATCCACTGCGCCAACACCTGCTGCACCATCCAGGTGGCATACGCCCCGAGCATCAGCATCTCGCCGTGCGCCATGTTGATTACGCCCAGCAGGCCATAGGTAATGGCAAGCCCGAGCGCCGCCAGCAGCAGCACCGACCCCAGCGACAGGCCCATAAACGCCTGCCCCAGCAGCTCGCCCCACATCAGGCGGTGCTGAATTCGCTCCAGGCTCCCGGCAGCCGCGGCGCGCACCCGCGCATCCGGCTCGGCTTGCGCCTGGGTAAACGGCGCCAGCGCGGCCTGCACGTCCGGATCGTCGGACTCGCCCAGCAGCTCAACCGCCCTCAGCCGCGTTTCAGCCTGCGGACTCGCCAGCTGGAGATTCGCCAGCGCCAGCCCCAGCGACTGCCGGGTAATTTCGTCCGTTTCGCTGCTGGCCCGCCGCTGCAGAAAATCAAGCATGTCCGGCTGCGCGCCACGCTGGAGCTGCCTCGCGGCGACGCGCCTCTCCGTGACGCTGTCACTTACAAGCTGATGCGTCGCCAGCGCCGTAGCGGCTAACAATCGCAGCCGGTTGGTCAGGCGCACGGCTTTGGTGGCCCCTTCGGCGGTTTGTGATGCACCAAGCCCTGTCAGCTCGCCGTCGATGCGCGCAAAGGCATGCTTTCGGCTGTCGGTGAACAGGTTCTCTTTTTGCAGCGCCGCAAGCAGCGGCAAACGGGCAGGTTCCGGCGCGGTTGCCCACCGGGTAAGCATTGCGGCCTGCTGGCTGCGGTTTGCGGCAACGAAATCATCGGCATCCGTTGCCGCAGCCATCCCTGGCAGCAGTCCGGCAAGCCACACTATCGCTATCATCATGCGCATCGCGTTCATGGCATTTCTCCCTGGCGCACCGGCTTAGTTGCTGGCGGTTTTCATCGGCTGGTCTGGCTTTTTGTCATTCCCGGCGATGAAGGGGCTCCAGGGCTGAGCGCGGACCGGCTGTTCGGTCTGCCAGACGACGTTAAACTGGCCGTTGCCTTCGATTTCGCCAATCATCACCGGCTTGTGCAGGTGGTGGTTGGTGGCATCCATGGTCAGCGTGAAGCCGGACGGCGCGCTGAACGTCTGGCCCGCCATGGCAGCACGCACCTTGTCCACGTCGGTTGTTCCCGCTTTCTCAACCGCCTGCGCCCACATGTGAAGCCCTACGTAGGTCGCTTCCATCGGATCGTTAGTGACCACGGTATCGGCATTCGGCAGCTTATAGGCTTTCGCGTAGGCCCTGTAGGCCGCCACGAAGGTCTGGTTGGTCGGGTTGTCCACGGACTCAAAGTAGTTCCACGCCGCCAGGTTACCCACCAGCGGTTTGGTATCAATGCCGCGCAGCTCCTCCTCGCCCACCGAGAAGGCCACCACCGGCACGTCCGTCGCCTTCAGCCCCTGGTTGGCCAGCTCCTTATAGAACGGCACGCTGGAATCGCCGTTGATGGTTGAAACCACCGCCGTTTTCCCGCCCGCGGAGAATTTCTTGATGCTGGCAACGATGGTCTGGTAGTCGCTGTGGCCGAACGGGGTGTAGACCTCTTCAATGTCCTTATCCTCCACGCCCTTCGAGTGCAGGAAGGCGCGCAGGATCTTATTGGTGGTGCGCGGATAAACGTAGTCCGTCCCCAGCAGGTAGAAGCGTTTCGCGCCGCCGCCGTCTTCGCTCATCAGGTACTCCACCGCCGGGATCGCCTGCTGGTTAGGCGCCGCGCCGGTATAGAAGACGTTAGGTGACATCTCTTCACCTTCGTACTGCACCGGATAAAACAGCAGCCCGTTCAGCTCCTCAAACACCGGCAGAACCGACTTACGCGACACGGACGTCCAGCAGCCAAGCACCACGGCGACCTTATCCTGGCTCAGAAGCTGGCGGGCTTTCTCGGCAAACAGCGGCCAGTTAGACGCCGGGTCAACCACCACCGGCTCCAGCTTTTTCCCGAGCACGCCGCCCTTAGCGTTGATTTCGTCGATGGTCATCAGGGCAACATCCTTCAGGGGCGTTTCTGAAATGGCCATCGTGCCGGACAGGGAGTGCATAATCCCGACTTTAATGGTCTCTGCGGCCCGTACGCCAAAACTCATTCCCATGGCGACGACGGACGCGGACAAGGCGAAAGCTTTTATAAAGGTACGACGGTGCATATTTTCACTCCTGAAAAGAAAGCTGTGCGAAGACGTCCGTTACCGCATGGACGCAGAAAAAAGTAACGTCAGCTTCAGGAGAGCAAAAAGAGTGCCAGGTTGCAGAGGCCGGATTTTACGGAGAGTGCAGAGAAGATGTGTCGGGAACGGCTCAGAATGGAACAGCGCTGCACCGGAATAATGCAGCGCCGTGAACGGCGTTACCAGACGTCGCTGGCGATTTGCGTGACCAGGCGAACTTTATCCCACTGCTGGGCTTCGCTCAGGCTGTTACCTTCCTCCGTGGAGGCAAAACCGCACTGCGGGCTGAGGCAAATCTGCTCTTTCGCCACGTACCGCGCGGCCTCTTCCAGGCGCGCCTTCACCCCTTCCGGGTTCTCCAGCTCGCCGTGCTTGGTGGTGATCAGCCCCAGAACCACCTGCTGTTTACCCGGGCGTACAAAGCGCAGCGGCGCGAAATCTCCGCTTCGGTCGTTGTCGTACTCCAGGAAGAAGGCATCGACGTTAACCGTGCCGAACAGCACTTCCGCCACCGGCTCGTAGCCGCCCTCAGAAATCCAGGTGGAGCGGAAGTTGCCGCGGCAGACGTGCAGCCCGACGGTGAGGTCGTCCGGCTTGCCTTCCAGCGCTTTGTTCAGCACGCGGGCGTAGGTTTTTGCCAGCTCGTCCGCATCGTCGCCCCGCTCGCGGATCTGACGGCGCTGCTCTTCCGAGCACAGGTAGGCCCAGACGGTATCGTCGAGCTGCAGGTAGCGGCAGCCCGCGTCGTAAAACGCGCGGATGGCGTCGCGCCAGGTGGTTGCCAGATCGTCAAAATAGACGTTCAGATCCGGGTAGACCGTGGCATCGATGTCCTTGCGGCCGCCGCGGAAGTGCAGCACGCTCGGGCTTGGAATGGTCATCTTCGGCTGCGCGTCACCGCTGATGCTCTTCAGGTAGCGGAAGTCTTCCAGCATAGGGTGATCGCCGAAGCCCAGCTTGCCCGTGACGCGCACGCCGTGAGCTTTAGTCTGAACCCCGTTAAACTGGATCCCCTGCTGCGAATCGTAACGCTCCACGCCCTGCAGCCCGTCAAAAAAGTCAAAGTGCCACCAGGCGCGGCGGAACTCCCCGTCGGTCACCACGTGCAGGCCGCAGGCGCACTGCTGCTCGACGACCTGGCGAATAGCCTCGTCCTCGACGGCGCGAAGCTGGCCGGCATCAATTTCACCGCTGGCAAACTTCAGGCGCGCCTGCTTGATGGTGTCCGGGCGTAAAAAACTGCCGACTACATCGGCGCGGTACGGGGCGTGGTGTCGCTGCATGGAAATCTCCTCTGTCTGCCGGCGTTAATTGCCAACAGTGATAATTCATCTCTTGAAGCTTTAGACTTCTGGATGTCTAAACGTCCTAAAAAGATGTCATACCGGCTCCCTGCCGACAAACGAGAAAATTTCATCTGTGTTGAAAAAAATTCACGATCGCTGCGCGGGCGATGAGGATCCTGCAAACGCGAACCGCTCGTCCTCCCAGCCGGTAATGCCCCCGAGCATAATCTTGACCGGCAGGCCGAGGCGCGCAAGCTTCAGCGCCGCCCTGTCCGCCCCGTTGCAGTGCGGCCCGGCACAGTACACGACAAACAGCGTTCCCTCCGGCCACGCCTTCATCCGCCCGGCGTCAATCTGGCTCCACGGCAAATGCAGCGCGCCGGGCAGATGGCGCCTGGCAAACTGCCCGGTCGTTCCGACGACGTGGAGCAGAACAAAGTCCTGTTCACCGCTGGACAGGGCGTGATGCACGTCGGCGCAGTCCGTCTCAACGCTCAGACGGCGCAGAAAATGTCCTGCGGCTTCCTGCGGCTCTGCCGCCGGAAATTCAGTAACGTAGCTCATGAATCTTCCTCATTTGTGGCGTTTGTGTTAACACTACTCTATTCGTAAATTCAGCCCGTGAATGCGCCCGCCTATGCCAGAAAACAGCAAAAAGATGACAAACTTAAGACACGCGCGCCCGCGCGCGGTGGTGCTGGCGTACGACGGTTTATGTACCTTCGAGTTTGGCGTGGCGGTAGAAATCTTCGGCCTGCCGCGCCCGGAGATGGGCGACGCGTGGTATCGGTTCGCCGTAGCGGGGGTGGATGAAGGTGAACTTCGGGCAACCGGCGGGATCCGTATGCTTGCCGATGGCGATCTGCGTTTGCTGGAGACGGCAGATTTAATAGTCGTGCCCGGCTGGCGCGGCATGGACGAGCCTGTGCCCGAGGCGCTCAGCCAGGCGTTGCGCGAGGCGCACGGCCGCGGCTGTCGGCTGCTCTCCATCTGCTCTGGCGTGTTTGTTCTGGCGGCCTCGGGCCTGCTGAACGGGCGGAAGGCCACCACGCACTGGCGCTACACGGAGGCGCTTAAAACACGCTATCCCGCCATCACCGTGGTGGAGGATGTGCTGTATCAGGACGAGGGCGATATTCTGACCTCCGCGGGCAGCGCAGCCGGAATCGACCTGTGCCTGCACGTGGTGCGCCGGGACTATGGCATCGAGGCGGCAAACCGCGTGGCGCGTCGGCTGGTGATCCCGCCCCATCGGGACGGCTCGCAAACCCAGCAGCTCAGCCGGCCGGTGGCGCAGCTGCGCGAAAGCCAGCGGATGGGCCAGCTGTTTGATTATCTGCATCAGCATCTGGCCGTTGGGCATACCGTTGAGTCCCTGTCCCGGCGGGTGGGCATGAGCCAGCGCACCTTTTTGCGCCGTTTTCAGGATGCGACCGGCACAACGCCCGCGCGCTGGCTGTTGAACGCGCGGCTGCAGCGCGCGCGAGATTATCTGGAAAATAGCCGACTCGGCATCGACGCCATTGCTGAACAAACGGGTTTTGGCCATGGCGCCACGCTGCGTCACCATTTCCGCCAGCAATACGCCCTTTCTCCGGCGCAATATCGTAAGCAGTTTTTACAGCCGACCCGATAAGAGGGCAAAAAAAAACCGCCATATTCTGGCGGTAAATGCTTGCATGGATAGATTTGTATTTTGGTATCTACGCACCGGTATTCCATACCGGATGTGGATCGCCTGTAATCTACCACGCTGAGTTTCAACAAAGCGTAAACGGACCGATTAACCCGCTTTGGTATTAATTTGCAGATAACGCATCAGCCCCTGCTCTGCGCTCTGCCGGGCATCGTCATTAATGGCTTCGAGATAAAACGCGCGTGAGACACCGTACGGCGCCTGCTCGGATGGATAAACCGCAAACTGGAAGGTCTTACCCCTCGCCTTATTGATGCAGCCCAGCTCCCAGCGGCCTTCACCAACCTGCGTGCTATTACATTCGACGCGTCCGTAATCGCTGGTTAAATACGAACCTACACGGCTTTTTGCTGACTGAATATATTCAGGTTCATCGTTTGAATAGAGGCTGGCGGCAGCACCCACTGCAACCACTACGCCCAGAAGTGATAGCACAATTATTTTTTTCATTTATTAGATCCGATCCTTAGCCAGAAAAATCTTATTGTAAATGATTTCTCATTAAATCTAGCTTCTCTTTTGATACCAGAAATGGGAGTTTACAACGGCAATATTGCTTTTAAGATTAATCTTAAACCGATTTTATTACAGCCACACTTTTTGACAGCCCGTTTTCTCAAATTTGAAAATCCGAATAATTACTTGATGAAATTATCTTTACGATGGCCGAAGCGTATTTTCGGGAGATGTGGGATGTTCAAAAAAGGGTTGGCCATGGCGATGGTGATCTGCGCCCTGTTCTCGGGGCAGCTGATGGCCGGGCATAAAGGGCATGAATTTTTGTACGTGAAAAGCGCCGACCATCAGCTTCGTCACGAAGCCGACAGCGACGAGTTACGCAGCGCGGCAGAAGAGTCTGCGGAGGGTTTGCGCGAACGCCATTCCTGGCTGAAGTCGCGCAAACCGGACACCCACTTTCCGGGCTAGCTGCCTTTACGCTTCGGCAGGGTTTTCAGCAAATCGTCCGGGCTCACGGACGCCACGATGCTGCCCGGCGGCGGCATTTTGAAGATGTGGTTCTTCATCTTACCGATAACGTGCATTTCGCACGGGCGGCAGTCGAACTTCAGCGTCAGCACCTCATCGCCGTTAACCAGCTGCATCGGCGTTGCTTTCCAGCTTTTAATATTGCCTTTCGCCTGCTTCGGACAGAGGTTAAAGGCAAAACGCAGGCAGTGCTTGGTGATCATCACCGGCACATCGCCCTTCTCTTCATGGGCCTCATAGGCGGCATCGATCAGCTGGACGCCGTGACGGTGATAAAACGCGCGCGCCTTGTGGTTGTAAACGTTCGCCAGGAAGGATAAATGCGTATCCGGATAGACCGGCGCGGGCACCGCTTCGGCCTTACGCGTGCCGCGAGCATAGTTTGCCAGGCGCGCTTCATCCAGCATCTCAGCGGTTTCACGGCGGAACTGGTTCAGCAGGCTGTTCGGGACAAACAGCGCGTCCGGCAGATTAACCTCAACGTTACGCGCGTAGTAGATGGTCTGGCCGAGCTTCGCCACGCCGTCCTTCAGGTTGTTAATCGCCTTTTCCGCGTTGTTCGCCACCTCGAACATGCCGTCCAGGGTGTGCGTCACGCTGATGCCGTCTTCACAGGTCATGGTCAGGATCAGCTGCTCTTCCCAGCCCCCCAGCGCAATATCTACCGCAATGCGGCGCTCGCTGGACGTTTTCAGCAGCGCCTGCTGCCAGTTGTGATCCAGATTACGGTTAAGGGCCGCATTCGGGCGGGCCTTATAGAGATCGGCAGGCATTTCGTTCGGCCATACGCGGTAGCGGTTCTCGCCGGTTTTCTCCACCGTGTTGGCGCGGAAGCCGACCACTTCACGCTTGATCATCACGTTCAGGCCATCGCCGTTTGCCAGCGGTTCCGTGACCTCAACGTCCAGATGATCTTTTGCGACTTTCAGCACTTCCCCTACCGGCAGACCGATAAATTTCGGTGAATCAAAGGCGCCGATGTCCCCCTTGCGCGCGTTGACGAAGTAATCCGTGCTGCCGCGGTGGAAGGTTTTATCCGTAGACGGAACGAAGAAATGCTCGGTACGTCCTGCGGACGCCCGCGCCAGGTCACCGCGATCCTCAATGATGGCATCCAGCATCTGACGATAGTGCGCGGTGATGTTTTTCACGTAGCTCATGTCCTTGTAGCGCCCTTCAATCTTGAAGGAGCGCACCCCGGCATCGATCAGCGCGCCGAGGTTAGCCGTCTGATCGTTGTCCTTCATGGAGAGCAGGTGCTTTTCGAACGCCACCACCCGGCCCCGATCGTCTTTAAGTGTATACGGCAGGCGGCAGGCCTGGGAGCAGTCACCGCGGTTGGCGCTGCGGCCCGTCTGGGCGTGAGAGATATTGCACTGCCCGGAATAGGCCACGCACAGCGCGCCGTGGATGAAAAATTCGATGGTGGCGTCGGTGGCCTGATGGATATCGCGGATCTGATTCAGATTCAGCTCGCGCGCCAGAACGATCTGGGTAAACCCGACGTCCGCGAGAAACTTCGCCTTCTCAACGGTGCGGATATCGCACTGGGTGCTGGCATGCAGCTCGATGGGCGGGATATCCAGCTCCAGAACGCCCATATCCTGAACGATCAGGGCGTCGACGCCGGTCTGGTAGAGATCGGCAATCAGACGCTGCGCGGGCTCCAGCTCATCATCATGAAGTATGGTGTTCAGGGTTACGAACACCTTCGCCCCAAAGCGGTGGGCGAACGGTACCAGCTCGGCAATATCGCGCAGGCTGTTGCTGGCGTTATGGCGGGCACCGAAGCCCGGGCCGCCAATGTAGACGGCATCCGCACCGTGAAGAATGGCTTCACGGGCAATGGCGGCGTCGCGGGCCGGGCTTAACAGTTCAAGATGATGGGAGTGCAGGCGCATACGTCGTCGTTATCCGTTATGGTCAAAATGGCGGCTATTGTAGTCAGAAGTCTGTGTCAGTGAAACCGTTTTGCGACGCTTTAGCGGGGATAATGGATCAGAGAGTGAAAATGGACCGTCCGGGCGCTGCTGTTGCGGTACGCGTGCGGTTTATCGCCGGCAAAACGCACGCCGGAATCGGCGTAAATCGTGCGCCAGATACCGTCAATTTGCATCTCCAGCTCGCCGCTAATCACCACGACGTGCTCAATCACCCCGGCCTCGTGCGGGGCGGATTCGCTCAGCGCGCCCGGCGACAGGGTGATGGAGAAATGGCCGAACCGGAGCTGGTCATCCCAGGGGAACAGCGGCTTCACCACCATCGCCTGCTGCTGCGGATCGAACACCGCCTGCGGATCGCTTTCGGGGGTGATAAACGCCGAAAAGGGCACGTTCAGCCCGGTGGCGATTTTCCACAGTGTGGAGACCGTCGGGCTGGACTCGTTGCGCTCGATTTGCCCGAGCATCGCTTTCGACACGCCGGTCTCGTCGGCCAGCTTAGACAGGCTCCAGCCCCGCGCCTGTCGCAGCGCTTTCAGCGTGGTGGCAAGGTGTTGAGTAATATCCATGGTTCCTCCCGTTGCGGGAAAGCATACCACTTGTACGCTATAACGCACAGTGATACCTTACTGCGGACGTTATAACGCACAACGGGGTTTCCATGCGATCGACAACTCATCTTTTTCCTGCCGTCCTAGCCGGTTTTGTCGCCGTCCTGGTGGGCTACGCCAGCTCGGCCGCCATTATCTGGCAGGCCGCCGCCGCGGCCGGCGCCAGCGCGCAGCAAATCGCCGGGTGGATGACCGCCCTGGGGCTGGGCATGGGGATCAGCACCCTGGCGCTGTCCTGGTGGTACAAGGCCCCGGTGCTTACCGCCTGGTCGACGCCCGGCGCGGCGCTGCTCGCCACCAGCCTGCACGGCATCACCCTGGCTGAAACCATCGGCGTCTTTATTTTTGCCAATGCGCTGATTCTGCTGTGCGGCGTAACCGGCCTGTTCGCCCGGCTGATGAAGCTGATCCCGCACTCCCTTGCCGCCGCTATGCTGGCCGGGGTGCTGCTGCAGTTTGGCCTTAAGGCCTTCAGCAACCTTGAGGATAACTGGGTTCTTTGCGGCACTATGCTGGCGGCCTGGCTGGTGGCCAAAGCAGTGGCTCCCCGGTACGCCATCGTCGCCACGCTGCTGGCAGGCGTCGTCGCGGCATGGATGGGAGGTGACGTTGTCACTAACAGGCTGACGCTGTCCGTGGTGATGCCGGAATTTATTGCCCCGTCGTTCACGCTCTCCAGCCTGATCGGCGTCGGGCTGCCCTTCTTTCTGGTGACGATGGCGTCGCAGAACGCGCCCGGCTTCGCCACCATGCAGGCGTCGGGATATCCGCTGGCGGCCTCACCGCTGATGATTGCGACCGGCGGGCTGGCGCTGCTGCTATCCCCCTTCGGCGTCTATTCCATCTGCATCGCCGCCATCACTGCCGCCATCTGCCAGAGCCCGGACGCCCATCCGGATGCCGGTAAACGCTGGCTGGCGGCGGCTGCCGCAGGCGGGTTTTATCTGCTGGCGGGGGTATTCGGCGGTTCGATTTCCGGGCTGATGGCCGCCCTGCCGCCGGGCTGGATCCAGACGCTGGCCGGGCTGGCCCTGCTCGGCACCATCAGCGGCAGTTTGTATCAGGCGCTGAATCACGAGGCGGAACGCGACGCGGCGATCGTCACCTTCCTGATGACCGCCAGCGGGGTGACGATCCTGGGAATTGGTTCCGCCTTCTGGGGGCTGGTGCTGGGCGGGATCTGTTACGCGGTCTTCTCACGCCTTCGCCGCACGTAGCTGCGAGGGCGTTACCCCCGTCATGCTGCGAAAGCGGTTACTGAAGTGGCTGGCGGAGCTAAACCCGCAGGCCAGCGCGATGTCGGTGAGCGGCGTGGTGGTGTGCTGCACCAGCGCTTTGGCTTTCTCCATGCGCCGCTGCATGACGTACTGATGCGGCGCCAGCCCCATCGACTGGCGGAACATCCTGGCAAAGTGATACTCGCTGAGCGCCGCCCGCCCGGCCAGCTCAGCCAGCGTCAGGGGCTGCGCAAGATTTTCTTCGATAAACGCCAGCACGTTGCGCAGCACAAACGGCGACAGCCCCCCCGGTAACCGCCGGCAGCTTCCACTGCACGCTGGAGTAATGCTGAACCAGGTGCGTCAGCAATAAGGTCGAGGCGGTGCTCAGGGTGAGCTGATTGGCGTTCTGCTGCCAGTCGCAGCCAAGCAGGAACTGGCGATACAGCGCGGTGATTTTCGGATCGCTGCCAAAGATCTTTTCATCCAGCGTCAGCGACAGCGGGCGTTTATCCCAGATTTTCTCTCCCACGTCCCGCAGATGCGCGTCGGTACAGTAGAGATGGACGAACGACAGGTCGTCACGAATATCCCACGTGGATTCACTCTCTTCAGGCATCAGGCAAAAACGATCCGGGCCGCCGCCGTTTTTCCAGCCGCCCGGCGTTTTTTGATAGCTTTCATAGCCGTCCGCCACGTACAGGCTGAGGGTGTGGTGGTTGCTTTTAACGGTGATCGTATCGTGCTTGTTGTACCAGGCCGCCAGTTGAATGCCAGAGTTGAGCGCGACGGTTTCCCGCAGCACCGCATTTTGCTGGCGTAACGTTTCAAAGGTGTCGTAAACGAGAGACATGGCCGTAAACAGGTGATTAATCAGATCGTCAGTCTAAGAAGTGTTGCAGCCTGTTACCAGCGTTCGGGCGAGAAAAAAGCGCAAGAATTTGCAAGTCCGGCGCAAGCCGGTGAAAGCCGCGCGCCCTCTTCTTCGCCACACTGGCATTTTCGCGGTATGAGAAGAGAGAAACCATGAACGCATTACTCTACGGGCTGGTCGTCGTGATTTGGGGGACGACCTGGATCGCCATATTCCTGCAGCAGGGGCCGGTGGCGGCACCGGTATCCATTTTCTGGCGCTTCGCCGTGGCCTGCGCCACGATGATGATCGTCTTAATCGCCCTTCGCCGCCTGCGCAGGCTGGCGCTGCGGGATCACCTCTACTGTGTGCTTCAGGGCTGCTGCGTGTTCTGCTTTAACTTCTGGTGTTTTTACGCCGCCGCGGCGCATATCAATACCGGGCTGGAGTCGGTGATTTTCTCGATGGCGGTGCTCTATAACGCCATCAACAGCCTTATTTTCTTCGGGCAGCGCCCTCCGGCTCGCTTCTGGACGGCGGCCGCGCTGGGGCTTATCGGGATCGTCACCCTGTTCTGGAACGATCTGCTCGCCAGCGGCTGGAGCGCGTCATTGCTCACCGGCATCGGCCTTTCCGCCCTCGGCACCTACGGCTTCTCGCTGGGGAACATGATCAGCATGCGCCATCAGCGAAACGGGCTCGAAACCATGACCACCAACGCCTGGGCGATGCTCTACGGGACGGCGATCATGGGCGTCATCGCCCTCGCCAGAGGCGACAGCTTCATGCCGGAATGGACGGTGAGCTATATGGGCGCACTGCTTTACCTGGCCCTGTTTGGATCGGTGATTGCCTTCGGGGCCTACTTCACGCTGGTTGGCCGCATTGGCCCCGGCAAAGCCGCCTACAGCACCCTGCTTTTCCCGCTGGTGGCGCTGTCGATTTCAACGGTGTACGAAGGTTACGAGTGGCACCTCAACGGCATCGTGGGCCTGCTGCTGATACTGGGAGGGAATATGGTGATGTTTACTAAGCCGGAAACCTGGTTCAGACGCCTGCGAACGGCATAAAAAAATGGCCTGCGTGATGCAGGCCATTTTCGTTATTTCGCTGTCTGATGCACGTCAAACATGGTGGCGTCCGTCGCCATGTCATCCACAACCTGCTTCAGCGTGGCAAAGGTCATAGGTGAATTTTCGTTATTCAGCTCTTTACCTTCCCCTTTACGAACCACCTTCACCACCGGTTTATTGGTCGCCGCGTCAATCAGTTCACCCTCGAAGAACAGGTGGGTATCCATGGTGCGGTGGCCGGTTGCCATCTGCGTACCTGCTACCACCAGCGCGACGGGCACCACTTCATAGAACTGGAGGCCTTCCTTCTGCGAACTCACGCCGGTGATGGCGCCGCGGAAAATCAGGCTACGCTTACCCGGCGTTGTGACGACAGGCTTACGGGTACCAATCGCCGTTTTCAGCTTCGTGTTGGTATAATTTAGCAGTTCATCAAGGGTTCTTTCCCCAATCTGGGTAGTCGGTTTAGGCGTAGGGTAATACGTAATCGGCGTCCAGATTATGCTGTCGTAATTGGCTTCGTTATACGAAGGATCAACCCAGCGTAACGTCGGTTTTCCCGTTGCAGACGTTGTCTGCTGCAAGCCTGAATAGTCTTTTAAAAAGCCGGAGTACTGTTCGGGAGCGGCGACCTTAGATGAACAGCCAGCCAGCGCTAACAGACCAGAAAGCACTGCAACTTTAAAAAGAGTGTGAGTACGCATGATAGTATTCCAGGTTATCTGCAAGTATGCACTTGAAGTTATAGCAAAAAAGGGAGATAGCCGTTGTAGCAAAAAATGACGAAGACAGCACAAATCGTAAAAAAGTAGCCCGGACAGAAGCCGGGCCGTGACCGTTACTCTTTAATGTCTACCTGCCAGAAAAGGTGCTTGCCGAAGGGGTCGATTTCATAGCCGCTCACCTCTTTACGCACTGGCTCAAAAATGGTCGAGTGGGCAATCATCACCGCAGGCATCTGGTCGTGCATCATCTGCTGCGCCTGTTTGTACAGCACCACCCGTTCATCACGATCGGTTATCGATTTTGCTTTCGCAATCAGGTCATCGAAGGGCTTGTAACACCATTTTGCTGAATTCGATCCGCCGTTGGCTGAGGTGCAGGTAAAGAGCGGCCCGAAGAAGTTATCCGGATCGCCCGTGGCGGTTGTCCAGCCCATCAGCGCGGCCTGATGTTCCCCTCCCTTCACGCGCTTCAGGTATTCGCCCCATTCGTAGGTGACGATTTTGGTCTGCACGCCAATGCTCGCCCAGTCCGCCTGTATCATCTCCGCCATCCGCTTCGCGTTCGGGTTATACGGCCTTTGCACCGGCATTGCCCACAGGTCAACGCTCACGCCGTTAGCAAAACCGGCGTCCTTCAGCAGGGCTTTGGCTTTTTCTGGATCGTAGTCGTAGTCTTTCAGCTCGCCGTCGGCGCTCCAGACGCCCGGCGGCAGCAGGTTCTTCGCCGCCGTGCCGGTGCCGTGGAAAACCGCGTCAATTATCGCGGGTTTGTTAATTGCCATCGCCAGCGCCTGGCGCACCTTTACGTTATCCAGCGGCGGCTTTTGCGTATTGAACGCCAGGAAGCCGGTATTCAGCCCGGCCTTGCTCATCAGATTGATGTCTTTGTTGGCCTTCATGCGCGGCAGGTCCGCCGGATTGGGGAACGGCATAACCTGACATTCGTTTTTCTCAACCTTCGCAAAACGCACCGAGGCGTCCGGGGTAATGGTAAACACCAGACGATCCAGCTTCGATTTCCCCTGCCAGTAGTCCGGGAAGGCGGTAAAGAGTATGCGTGAGTCCTTCTGGTATTGCGCAAGCTTAAACGGACCGGTACCAATGGGCTGCATATCGACCTTTTCCGGCGTGCCCGCCTTAAGCATGGCGTCGGCATATTCCGCCGAAAGGATTGAGGCAAAATACCACGCCAGGTCGGCGACAAACGGCGCTTCCGGGTGCGCGAGGGTAAAGCGCACGGTGCGATCGTCAATTTTATCGATGGCGACGATCAGGCTGCCAAACTCCAGGCTTTCGAAGTTGGAGTAACTGCCGTTAGAGACGTTATGGTAAGGATGATTTACATCCTTCTGGCGCATAAACGAGAAAATCACGTCGTCGGCGTTGAAGTCGCGCGTCGGCGTGAACGCTTTGTTGCTGTGGAACTTCACCCCTTTACGCAGGTGGAAGGTGTACACCTTGCCATCGTCGCTCACCTCCCAGCTTTCGGCCAGGCTCGGCACCAGCTCGGTGGTGCCGGGTTTAAAATCGACCAGACGGTTATACACCGGCACGGCGCTGGCATCCACGCTGGTTCCCGAGGTATACAGCTGTGGATTGAAGTTTTCCGGCGATCCTTCGGAGCAGTACACCAGCGTTTTTGCCGCGACGGTGGAACTGGCCGTCAGCGCAGCAAGCGCCAGCGCTATCATTGTGAATGTGCTTTTCATCATTTATTCCTGTCTTTTTAATTCGACGGCTAATTACTTCTTTTGCCATTCCATAAATAACATTAAAGTGATGGCGCAAACACATGAAAAATAAATACAGAAGGAATCACTATGGCCTCCGAACTCTCCAGACAATTAACCCAACGTTTTTTTCGCTATCTCGCCATTACCAGCCAGAGCGACCCGAAAGTAAAAACGCTGCCCTCCACGCCGGGCCAGCACGAGATGGCGCGGGAACTGGCGAACGAGCTGGAAAAGCTGGGCTTAAACGATATTGTAATTGATGAGTTCGCCACCGTAACCGCCGTTAAAAAAGGGAATATCCCCGGCGCGCCGCGGATAGGTTTTATTACCCATATCGACACGGTAGACGTCGGTTTATCACCGGATATTCATCCACAAATATTAACGTTTACGGGCGATAATCTCTGCCTGAATAAAGATAAAGGGATCTGGCTGCGCGTAAAAGAACACCCGGAAATTCTGGCTTACCCCAATGAGGAGATTATTTTCAGCGACGGAACCAGCGTATTAGGCGCAGATAATAAAGCGGCGGTGACCGTGGTGATGACGGTGCTGGAAAACCTGACCGCAGAGCATAAGCATGGCGATATTGTGGTGGCGTTTGTGCCCGACGAGGAGATTGGCCTGTGCGGCGCCAAAGCGCTGGATCTGAAACGCTTCGACGTGGATTTTGCCTGGACCATCGACTGCTGCGAGCTGGGGGAGATCGTTTACGAGAACTTCAACGCGGCGGCGGCTGAAATTCGCTTTACCGGCGTAACGGCCCACCCCATGTCTGCCAAAGGGGTGCTGGTGAATCCGCTTCTGATGGCTACGGATTACATCAGCCATTTCGATCGCAAGCAAACCCCGGAATGCACCGAGGGCCGCGAGGGGTACGTCTGGTTTAACGGCATTCAGGCCGGACAAAACGAGGCGATCCTGAAGGCCAACATCCGCGATTTTGATAAAGACGGTTTTGCCGCCCGCAAGCAGCAGATCGCCGACGTGGCGGCGCAGATTGCCGCACGATACCCCACGGCAGGCGTGGAGTATCGCATCGAGGACACCTACAGCAATATCAGCAATGCCATTGGGGAAGACCGCCGCGCCATCGACTTGATGTTCGAGGCGATGGCGTCGCTCGGGATCGCGCCTAAGCCGATCCCCATGCGCGGCGGCACCGATGGCGCAGCCCTGTCGGCTAAAGGCTTGCTCACCCCGAACTTCTTCACCGGTGCCCATAACTTCCACTCGAAGTTTGAGTTTTTACCGCTGTCGTCGTTCGAGGCGTCCTATCGCACTGCCCTGCAACTCTGCCTGCTGGCGGCGCGTTAGGCGGGCTTGCGCGCCAGCATAGTGGCGAAGCGCAGCTTGATACGGTTGCCGTTGGCGTCGGTGCGGTGAAGCTCACCCACCTCTTCGTTGTACCTGAGCAACTCCCAGCCTTCGTAGTAGTGGCTCAGCTCACCGGTTTTGAACGCAAACGGGAAGCCAACGGTGCAGGGATAATCTTCCGTATCCATCGCGGCAACAATCAGGTTGTAGCCGCCCGGCTTAGTGCAGCGCTGCATGTTGGCGATCAGGCCTGGGATGGTTTTCGCCTCAAGGAACATCAGCACAACGGTGGAAAGGATAAAATCGTACTCGCCCTCAAAGCTCAGGCTGTTCAGATCCCTGATAGCCGTTTGCAGGTTCGCGATCCCCTCCGCCGCCCTGATGCGCTCGATGTTATCGATGCTCATGGGGTTTTTATCCCACACCGTTACGTCATAACCGTTCGCGGCCAGGTACAGGCTGTTACGCCCATTACCGCAACCCAGATCGAGCGTTTTACCCGGCTTAACGATTTCCGCGCTGTAAAGCACCTCCGAGTGCGTGCGGGTCAGACCATACTTCTCGGTAAAGTAGTTTTCATCGACAGTCATTATTTTTCCTCAGGTTGCATAAGCAGTGCTTTATCAGCGCGCACCAGAAGTTTGCCCTGCATCAGCAAGATAAATGTACGGACCAGCAGCATCGCGATGATGCAGTTGGTGAAAATAAACAGCGGAACGGCAATGGCATGGAAGAACCCCGACGGGCTGCTCTGCCCCAGGTGTAAGCCGGTGGTCGCCAGCGCCGACACGCCGAACGAGAAGCTCCAGAACGAGGCGTTAAACGGCTGCGACAGGTACCACGGCATCAGACGCAGCATAAACAGCAGCTGCAGCAGGCCATACCCGAACAGCATTTTCGCAAAGGTATCCGCTTCGCCGCCGTTAACGCTAAGCCAGGCGCTACAGGCCACCAGCGCGGGCGCAAGCTGGATCCCGAGGGAAGTACGAAGCGCAGCGGGCAGTTCTCCTGCGCTGCGCAGGCGCTGCAGAATGACCGGCTCCAGGCTCAGCCACGAAAACACTCCGGCGCCGAGAAATACCAGCCCCGCATCATGAAAACCCAGCGCGCCGCAGGCCATCGCGCTGATAAAATTGTTCGCCACGGTCGGCAGATATAATCCGGGCGTAGTGGCCTCCTGCGGATGCTTTCCGCGCCACAGCCCGGCGCTTTGCCAGGCGGCATACGAAAGCTGGATCGCCACCCCCATGCCAAACAGCCCCAGCGACACCGGGCGGTACCAGGGTACAAAGCCGATGGCCACCAGCATCGTTGTGGCGGGAAACAGGCTGACAAAACTGCTCATCACCGGATGGCGCATCTCCGCCAGCACGCTCTTCGGAAACCGTACCGCGCGGGTGATAAACGCTACGCTCAAGAGGAACCAGATCGTCACCGCCAGCGCGACCAGGATCTCCCCCGGCCACCGCGTAACCGGCCAGAGGGTACTGGCGTAACGCCAGGCGAACCCCATGCCAATGGTGCCCAGCACCATACCAAAATAGCCCGCGGGTAAGTTAAGAACGCGTTGGTTTTCATTATGCATTTTTTTTAAAGTTTAAAATGTATTTGAAATGCCATTTTAAGAGGTTTCGTTCAAAGACGCCAGCATTTCGAAAAGCCAAAAGTTTGCTACGTTTAGTGAAGGGCTTCTCAGGGATACTACCATGACAAAATACCGGCTCAGCGACGACACCCGGCTCTGGCACTGGCTGGACGGTGCGACGCCGCGCACCACCACCCTCAGGCAGATCGTTGCGTTGTGCGATTTTAGCGATGTTGTCAGCGGGACAAAAGGCGGATGGGTCGAAGACGAGCGCGCGCTCGCACAGGACGGCGCGTGCTGGATTTACGATGAAAACAGCGTGGCGTTCGCCGGCGCCCGAATAACCGGTAACGCCCGCCTCACCCGGCCCTGCACCGTCAGCCACCGCGCGCAGGTTGGCGGCAACAGCTGGCTGGATGCCGCAGAGGTGAGCCACGGCGCGGTGATAAGTGACAACGTCACGATTCAGCAGTCTACGGTCCGCGGCGAGTGCCATATCGCTGGCGACGCGCGGGTACTGCATAACAGCACGATCGTCGCAGCCAAAGGGCTAACCCCGGACCATGATCAGATCCTCAAAATTTACGACAGGGCCACGGTCAGCCAGTCGCGGATTGTCCATCAGGCGCAAATTTACGGCGATGCCATGGTGACGCACGCCTTCGTTGAGCACCGTGCGGAGGTGTTCGATCGCGCCATTCTTGAGGGCAACGAGATAAATAACGTCTGGGTCTGCGACTGCGCCAAAGTGTACGGCAACGCCCGCCTGCTGGCTGGCCTGGACGACGATGCTATCCCCACCGTGCGCTACAGTTCACAAATAGCGGAAAACGCCCTCGTAGAAGGCAACTGCGTCATTAAGCACCACGTGTTAATTGGCGGCGAGGCGCGGCTACGGGGCGGCCCGATCCTGATTGACGACAGGGTCGTGATCCAGGGGCGCGCGCGCATCGTCGGCGATGTGCTGATTGAGCATCAGGTGGAGATAACAGACGATGCGGTTATCGAAGCGTTTGAGGGCGAGAGCATTCACGTTCGGGGAGTAAAGGCAATCAACGGCAGCGCGCGGATCACCCGAACGCCCCTGCTGGGGGCGCTATAGGGGAAAAATTCTGGCGTAGAGGTTTACGTCATCGTAGCGGCCGTTCAGCATTTCGGCCTCCCGCAGGCACCCTTCCAGCGCAAAACCGTTGCGCTGGGCCACGCGGTTACTGCTCAGGTTATCCACCCGGCACTTGATGACAAAGCGGCGGATCTCGCCGCGCCCGACGTAATAGCGCATAAACGCCCGTAGCGCCTGAGAGAGAATGCCCTTCCCCTGTTGCCCTTCGTCGAGCCAGTAGCCGATGTACCCGGCTTTGTTCGCAGGCTCAATCGCATTGAACGACAGCACGCCGGCCAGCTCGTCTTTAAAGAAAATCAGGAACATTTTGGCGTAGCCGCGCTGGTGCAGCATCTGGTTGCTCTGCACGTTGCGGCGGGTATCTTCTTCGGAGCCCACGTGCTGCGCCCAGTCGAAGGCGGTTTGCAGCCAGATTTTATTTTTGACAACGAGGCCGTGCAGGTCGGCGGTATACCGCTCTTCGACGGCGCGAAGCTCGATATCCTGGTTCACGGGGATAATTTCTGAAGACATAGGCCTCTCACTTGCCGGGTAAGCGTGGCGCCACCCGGCACGGTTTCATAAAGCTAGCGCATGATCCGGTCGTCAACGTAGTTACGCTTGTCCGGCGCTGGCGGGAAGTACTGATACAGCCAGGTTTCGCTGATGGCGTCGCCCTGACAGCGCAGGAACAGGCGCATATCTACCGGCTCGGTAGAGTCAGAGGTTGGATACCAGTCAAACAGAATGCGATACCCGTCGAACGGCTCGACGTAGAGGATCTCCACCTGCTTCGCTTCACCGCTGGAAAGGGTAATCACCGGCTCAATGCCCTTCGGCGCGGCGGCCTTCAGATCGCCACCGACGAAATCAATGGCAAAGCGACGCGCCCACACTTTCGGGTAGTGCTCGCCCGGCGCCCAGCCTTCAGGGAAGCCGCCCATGCCGGTGCGGGTCGCGTAGACGTTAGCCAGCGGCGAGCGCACCGGAGGCTGCGCGCTCCAGGTAAGACGGTATTTGTAGTTCAGCTCGTCGCCCGCTTCTACCGCTTTTTCCGGCTGCCAGAAGCAGACCACGTTATCCAGCGTTTCACCGGTGGTCGGGATCTCCATCAGCGCGATGGAGCCTTTGCCCCAGCTATTGCGCGGCCCCACCCACAGGCTCGGACGCTTGTTGTACCAGCCCATCACGTCCTGATAGTGGGAGAAGTCGCGATCAAGCTGCAGCAGGCCAAAGCCTTTCGGGTTTTTATCCTGGAAGGCGTTGAACTGCAGTTTTTGCGGGTTGTTCAGCGGACGGCAGATCCACTCGCCGTTGCCGCGCCACATCGCCAGACGATCCGAGTCATGGATCTGCGGATGGATGGTGTCACACATGCGGCGTTCGTTGTTGCCGCAGCTAAACATGCTGGTCATCGGCGCGATGCCGAGCTGCTTGATGTCTTTGCGCGCGTAAAGATGGTTTTCCACGTCCATGATCACCTGGCTCTTCTCGCAGTGGATCACGAACTTATAGGCACCGGTAATGCTCGGGCTGTCCAGCAGCGCGTAAACGGTAAAGGTCGTATCCCCCGGCTTAACGGTTTCAAACCAGAAGGAGGTGAAGTCCGGGAACTCTTCCGGCGTGTCGGTAAAGGTATCTACCGCCAGACCGCGCGCGGAAAGGCCGTACTGGTAGGTATCATCTACCGCGCGGAAGTAGCTTGCGCCCAGGAACGAAACGATGTCGCGCCGCGCCAGCTCGGGCGCTTTAAAGACGCGGAATCCGGCAAACCCGAGATCGCTCTGCCCTTCAAGCTGTTTAGTGTCCACGCCCGTATCGCCGTAGCTGAACAGCTCGGGACGGAAATGGATCTCACGCGCCTGTGAGGTGCTTTGATCCAGCGAGAACATGCGCACGCGGCGACGAAACCCCATCCCCATATGGAAGAACTGGGCGTCCAGCTGACGGCCTTCAATGTTATTCCACAGGGACTGCTTCTCATCGTAACGGATGGCGTTGTACGCCTGCGGCGTCATGGTCGCCAGCGTTTCCGGCAGCGGACGCGGCGCACCGCCCCACGGGGTTTTCGCCAGATCGTGCGCCATGGATTGCAGGACGCTGAAGTCAAAGCGATGGCTCTGACCGTCCGCAATGTCGGAATCAGCAGCATACGCCGCCTGGGAAAACAGAGAAGCAAGGCCAGAAGTGCCGCTCAGGGCAGCCATTGCCAGGGAACCTTTGAGAAAACGTCTGCGATTCATGCCTGAGAAAACGTCCTTATGGTCGTGTGAGTGCGTTTCGCGCGCGGCGAAATGACGGCAAGAAAGAACGCACAGCCTAAACAAAAACGGTTAAGAATCCAATTGTTGGCGGGTGATTATCTGAACAAACTGAGAAATATTTTCTGTCGACCAGAACGGCCTGAAAGTGGTGTAAAAAACAGTAAATACGCAAAATCATTCATGCTGGATCAAGGCGACAGGTGTGTGGATCATCAGGAGCTTACTTTAGAAAGTGACTGGGGTGAGCAGACGAAGGCAGCGCAGAGGCAGCATGAAGGATGAAGCGTATTAAAAGTGTCCCGGCTGGACATCGACAGCCGGGACAAACGAGGCGGTTATTTTACGCTGACATCGATACCCGGAAAGTACTTATCAGCCAGTTTAGCGATCGTGCCGTCGGCACGTACTTTATCAATTGCGGCGTCAAGCTGCTTTTTGGTGGCCTCATCCCCCTTACGCAGCCCAAAGCCGATACCACTGCCGAGGATGGTGTCGTCCGACACCGGTTTGCCGATAAAGCCAAACCCTTTACCCTGCGGCTTGCTGAGGAAACCTGCCTGCCCGGCCGCGGACATCACCAGCGAGGCATCGATGCGGCCATTCAGCAGATCGCCCCACGCCATGTTCTGATCTTTATAAGACACCACGGTGACACCGTGCTTTTCCCAGTGCTCTTTGGCGTACGTTTCCTGAATTGAACCCTGGAGAACGCCGATGGTTTTGCCCTTCAGACCTTCCGGCGTGGCCTCTACCGCCGAGCCGGCTTTGCCTACCAGCTGGGAGGGAATGCGGTAGATTGGCTGGGTGAAATCAATACTCTTGCGGCGCTGCTCGGTGATGTTCATCGCCGAGTTGATGGCGTCGAACTTTTTCGCCACCAGGCCCGGGATCAGCGCATCAAACGAGGTTTCCACCCAACTGCACTTCAGCGCGGCGGCTTTACAGATGGCGTTTCCCAGCTCTACGTCAAACCCTTCCAGCTCGCCTGAGGCATTGCGGCTTTCAAACGGCGGATATTCCGCCTCCAGCCCGTAACGCAGCTCGGTGGCCGCGAAGGACGAAAACGAACACAGCAGTCCCATGCCGATAACTAACGCGCGTAATTTCATCTCAAACTCCTCAGATCCTGATGGGATAGGCTCAACGTGGTGTAACCCGGCACAGGGCCCTGGCACCAGCCCGTAACGTCGCCTCATCTTTCGCAAAAGAGAGACGAATCAACTTATTGTCCGTGCCGTCGGCGTAAAACGCCGACAGCGGAATCGTGGCAACGCCGCAGTCGACGATCAGCCGTTGCACCATGTCGCTGTCCCGCTCGCTGCTGAAGCCGCTGTAATCCGCCAGCAGGAAGAACGATCCTTTGCTGGGCAGCAGCGTAAAGGGAGAGTCGGCCAGTAAACTTTGCAGCAGATCGCGCTTGCGCTGATAAAATGCCGCCAGAGACAGCCAGGTTTGCGGATCGGTCATGTGCTCTGCAAAGGCGTGCTGCATTGGCGTATCGGCAGAGAACATCAAAAACTGATGGACTTTGCATATCTCATCCATCAGCGCCGCGGGTGCCACACAATAGCCCACCCGCCAGCCGGTCACGTGATAGGTTTTTCCGAAAGAAGAAATAATGACGCTGCGCTCCGCCAGCTGCGGGTGCGTAGCCATCCCGTGGTGCGGAACGTCGTCAAAAACGACGTGCTCATACACTTCGTCAGACAAAATGATGATGTCGGTATTGCGCGTAAGCGCCGCGAGCTGGTGCAGGTCCTGTGCAGAGAACACCTGTCCGCTCGGGTTATGCGGCGTATTAACGACGATCATCCGCGTCCGCGGGGTGATCGCCGCGCGAACCTCATCCCAGTTCACGGCAAAATCCGGCACCGTAAGCTTAATGGCGACGGGCGTCGCCCCCTGCAGCCGGACAATCGGCGCGTAGCTGTCAAAGGACGGTTCGAAATAGATCACCTCATCGCCCGGATGAACCAGCCCGCTGATGGCCGAATAGAGCCCTTCGCTGGCGCTGGCGGTCACCAGCACCTCACTGGAGGGGTCATAGCGCGTGCCGTAAAGCGCGGCAATTTTATCCGCAATACGCTCCCTGAGCGGTTGCAGACCGGTCATGGAGGCGTACTGGTTATGCCCGGCCTCCATGGCGCGGGTCACGCCGGCAATGAGCTTAGGGTCGCAGGAAAAATTCGGCGCGCCCTGAGAAAGGTTGATGGCGTTATGCTGGGCAGAAAGCTGGCCGATAACGGTAAAAATGGTGGTCCCCACATCTGGCAGTTTGGAACGTGTCTGCACCGGCGTTTGTAAACTCATCCTCTGTCCCTTCTCATGGTTAATGCATAACTATTCAAACAACAACTGCGCTGTCGGGACAACCGAATTGTTGTCATAATAGCCATGACTAAAACGCATAGCTAAGGTGAGGTATGTCGCGTCGTTCGTTTCCGCTCAATGCCGTAGAGGCTTTCCTGGTGACCGCGCGTCATCTGAACCTGACCCACGCCGCGAAGGAGCTTTGCCTTACGCAGGGGGCGGTAAGCCGTAAAATCGCCGCGCTGGAGGGCTGGTTTGGGTTCCCGCTTTTTGAACGCCATGCGCGCGGCCTGCGCCTCTCCTCCCAGGGAAGCGCCCTGCTGCCGGAGCTACAGTCCGCGTTTGAGCAGCTGCTGAACGTGGCCGAGCAGGCTCGGACGCACCAGACCGTCATTCGCCTGAAGGCCCCAACCTGCGCCATGCGCTGGCTGGTTCCTCGCCTGCTGAAGGTGGAGCGCGAGCAGCCGGACCTGCAAATTGCGCTTACCACCACCAACGATCATAACGTCAACTTCAAAACCGAATCCTACGATGCGGCAATTGTGTTTGGCACGCACATGAGCGCGGGCGATCTGCTGTTCGAGGAGGCGTTGACCCCGGTAATGAGCCCGCTGCGGGCCGGTTCGGCGCTGGAAACGCTCACCTTTCTTCACCCGACGCGGGACAAAACGGACTGGTCGCTGTGGCTGGCGAAACAGACGCGCCCGGCGCAAGCCATGCTTAAAAATCAACACTTCGATACCATGGATCTGGCGATTACGGCCGCCATTCAGGGGTTGGGCGTCGCCATTGCGGATGAAACGCTGGTGGAAGAGGACGTGCGCGCCGGGCGGCTGATGCGGCCTTACGATACGAGCATCAGGACCGGCGCGAGCTACAGGCTGGTACTGCGTGAAGCACCCGGCCCGGAGAACGGGCTGGATGCGTTTCGTGACTGTCTGCTCAGTCGAGGCTGACGTGGTGTTTCATCACCCGCCTGAAGAGGCTCATGCGGGCGCGCATAAAGCGGTTTTCAAGCCTGAACCCTGCATGTTTATTCACGCCGATGCGTAACAGCACATCCCGCCCCTTGCGGCAGGCCGGCCAGCGCGTCGGTCCTGCCAGGCTGTCACGTTTCCCCGCGTCCCGCGCGAAGCTCACCCAGTAGTCCGCCACCTGAGCGGCGAAGGCCAGATCGCGTTCGTTCACGTAATGACGCGAGGGCTCAACCTGCCCGAGGGTGTCGAACACGTAAGGCACCTCGTTGCCGTGCCAGGCACCGTTAACGTACGTCGCGTGTTCCGCTTCGGCCACATAATCAAACCAGTATCGCCAGCACAGGCCCCCCGCCCGCTGCTGCGCCTGCATCACCACGTATCCCATGGTGGTAAAGGCCATATCGCGGCACACCTGCCTGCCCAACTCCTCGTCGCCCCTGACGCCCGGATAGAGCAGCTTTATCAGCCCGAGGCCAAAGCGCCGCTCGCGGCGGAGCTTCTGGATTTGCCCGGCCAGATCGACGCCAAACACCGACATTACGCTGGCTTCGTCGCTGTTCGACCCCACCATCACCGGGACCGGATGCTGACGGGCCGCGAAAAAGACGTCGAGCATGGCTTCCGGCAGCACGCAGTCACCCACGATGGGCGCGGGGGCGATATTTAGCGGCGCGGTAAGCGGCCAGAACGCCTCAGGAGGGATCGCGCGAAGCTGCTCTGCGGTGGCGTTTTCAAAGCCGAAATGGGCGGCAATGGCTTCGCCTTTTCGCATCGCCTGCTCACGCGGCGTGTCCGGCAGGGTATACCCGCTTTGCACTATTGCCTTATGGAACAGCCCTTCCGCCAGCGGAGAAGCCAGCAGCGACAGCACGCTGCGCGCGCCGGCGGACTCGCCGAACAGGGTGATGTTGTCGGGGTCGCCGCCGAACGCGGCGATGTTATCCCGCACCCACCTCAGGGCTTCGATCTGATCGAGCAGGGCAAAATTATGCACCACGCGCGCCTCTTCACCCTCCAGCGCCGGATGGGCAAAAAAGCCGAGGTGTCCGAGTCGGTAGTTGATCGTCACAACCACCGCGCCGCGCCTCGCCAGCGCCCTGCCGTTATAGGGAGGAAGCCCGCCCGCGCCGAGGGTAAACCCGCCGCCGTGCAGCCAGACCATCACCGGCAGCGGAGCGGTGCGCGACGCGGGCGACCAGACGTTGAGATACAGGCAGTCTTCAGAGAACTGGCCGGGATCGCCGCCGCCCAGCTCCTGGCACCCTTCGCTGCTCTGCCAGCTGGAGGAGGAGAACGACGTCGCCTGGCGCACGCCGTCCCAGCGCGGAGCGGGTCGCGGGGAGCGCCAGCGCCACGGGCCAACCGGCGGTGCCGCATACGGAATGCCGCACCACGCGTGGGTATCGTCTTCAGTAAAACCAATCAGTGCGCCCAGGCGCGTTTCAACTACAGGGGCGGAGGGATTTTCCATATCAACCTTCTTTTTCCAACACACCCCAGCAGAGTAACGTTTTCAGAGCAAACCGCAACGCTGTTTACTGCGCTGTTCCGCCTCCTGGTAAAGCGAAAACTCGTCATACACCGCACAGCCCAGCGCCGCTTCGAAGGCGTTGCGGCTGGCATTGCCGTGGCTGCGCGCCTGCGTTTCGTTGCCGAGATTCGACTGGAATATCCCCGCCGCGCTGACCGGCAGAAAGTCCTCATAGGTGATAGGCTGCGCCACGACCCAGCCGCGCTCGATCAGCGGCTGCGGATCGTCGCCTGCACGAAACGCGTGGCGATGCGCCTCGCCTGTCGGGGTCAGACGATAGCGGAAGTAGGCCAGCCCCTGGCGGCGCAGGAACATTTCGCTGTCCGGGAAGGCGCTGAATACCTCGCGCAGGTGAAGCTGATGGGTCAGGTTGTCTTTGCCGGTCCCCGCCTGATTCAACAGGCTATCGTACAGCTCGCGGCCTTTCGGCGTTAGCGCCACGCCGCGCTGCTCAATTTCACCGAAACGCGCGGTATGGGTTCCCTTATGTTCACCCGCAAAAAGTACCGGCTCTTCCAGCGCCTTAAAGCTGGTCTGGCGCAGGAGGATTGGCACCTCGCGACGCGGCGGCCCTTCAATCAGGATTTTCGGCTCAATACCATATTTCGGCATCAGCTCCTGCACCCGGTCGATATCCAGCGTGCGCGGCGTGAGATGGTTAATATGGCAACCCGGGAAGCAGACCACGTCGGCGATCAGGCGGTGTTCGTTGCTCAGCGCCAGGTAGGTTTCCCTGTCGACCGTCGCGTGGCGGTGCCAGCGGAAGGTTTCCAGCGCCTCCTGCACAAACTCCCGCGCCTGCGCCCCGGTAAAGTGTCCCTGCGCGTCATGCAGGTCGAGCAGCTCAAGGCAGCGCGGCGTAAAGATATTGCGGCGGGAGAGAATCGCCGCCGCCCTTTCGCGCAGCTCAGCGTTCCCGATTAACTCCAGGCGCAGCAGCGAGGTGAAAATGCGAAACGGATTGCGGCACAGCGCGGCATCCTCAACCGGACGAAACGCCGTCGAGTGGACGGGAACGCCCGCCTGGGAGAGATCGTAATAGCTGACCGGGTACATGCCCATAATGGCGAAGATCCGGCGCAGGGTGGAAAGCTCCTGCGCGGTGCCGACGCGGATCGCACCGTGACGTTCAACATTCAGGCGCGCCAGCTCGTCCGCATTTGCCAGTTGTTCATGTAAAAGTGGGTTATTTTCCAGAACCGCCAGGTTAACGTCCGCCACCAGTTCCAGCAGCGTGCCGTACTGCGGAACTTCCTGCTGGTACATCGCCGACATAGCCTGCGAAAAGTGTTCCCGAATATCATCAGCCGTGATGGTGTTCGCCATGATGTCATGCCTCCAGTGAATACTACCTGGAGTGTAGAGAAGCCCGTTCCTTTCGTCGGGAAGAATTTACGAATTGTGATCCAGACAGACGAGTGGTCAAAGCATGGGCATTTTCGAAAAACGGTTGTAACTCAAATAGATCAAATGTTAAAAATATTTTGCTATCAGGTTATCAAATTCAAACATCTTAACTTGTCACCCGCGTCGCTCTGTTTTTAACATCGCCTATGGAAAAAAATGCTCTTTTCAGTCAGCGCATACGCTTGCGCCATTTGCATACTTTTGTAGCCGTCGCTCAACAGGGAGCGCTGGGGCGAGCGGCTGAAACCCTTAACCTCAGCCAGCCCGCGCTTTCAAAAACGCTGAACGAACTGGAACAGCTTACCGGAACCCGGCTGTTCGATCGCGGTCGCCTGGGCGCGCAGCTTACGCTTATGGGCGAACAGTTTCTGACGCATGCCGTTAAGGTTCTGGATGCCCTCAATACCGCCGGTCAGGCGCTGAACCGCAAAGAAGAGCCAGCCAGCGACATCGTGCGAGTGGGGGCACTTCCCACCGCGGCGCTGGGCATTCTTCCCGCCGCCATTGGCCAGTTCCACAGGCAGCAAAAGCACGCCACGCTCCAGGTGGCGACCATGAATAACACCATGCTGCTGGCTGGGCTGAAGTCGGGCGAGCTTGACCTGGGTATCGGCCGGATGTCCGACCCGGAGCTGATGAGCGGCCTCAACTACGAGCTGCTGTTCCTGGAATCACTGAAGCTGGTGGTGCGTCCAAATCACCCGCTGCTGCAGGATACCGTGACCCTGAGCCGCGTAATGGAGTGGCCGGTGGTGGTCTCACCAAAAGGAACCGTTCCGCGCCAGAATGCGGAAGCGCTGCTGCAAATGCAGGGCTGCACGCTTCCTTCAGGGTGTATTGAAACGCTTTCGGCGTCGCTGTCTCGCCAGCTCACGGTGGATTATGACTACGTGTGGTTTGTGCCGTCCGGCGCGGTGAAGGACGATCTGCGTCGCGGCGTGCTCACGGCGCTGCCGGTCACGTCGCCCGGAGCGGGAGAACCGATCGGGATCCTGACGCGGGTAGACGCCCCGCTTTCCGACGGCGCCCAAACGCTGCTAAGCGCCATTCGAAAATCAATGCCTCTCTGACGCGATGCTCAGAACCCGCCGCGAAGGCGGGTTTTTTTGACCTAAAACGTTTCCCAGTTATCCCCTGAAACGGCAGCCGCCGGAGCCAGCGGCGCGGGTTTTACCGCCGGGGCAGCGGTCGCGGGCCGTCCTGCACGCGAGCCGGCGAGCCGAAACGCCCCGACGGCTTCGGTCAGACGTGCGCCCTGCTCTTCAAGCGATGCTGCCGCCGCGGAGGCTTCCTCCACCAGCGAGGCGTTCTGCTGCGTCACTTTATCCATCTCGGAAATCGCCTGGCTTACCTGAACGATGCCGCGGCTCTGCTCGTCGGACGCCGCCGCAATCTCCAGCATGATATCGGTGACGCGCTTAACCGCCTCCACGATCTCATTCATGGTATTGCCCGCGGCAACCACCTCGCCGGAACCCTGATCGATAAGCGACACCGATTCATTAATCAGGCTTTCAATCTCCTTCGCGGCGTTCGCGCTGCGGCTGGCCAGCGTACGGACTTCGCTCGCCACCACCGCAAAGCCGCGCCCCTGCTCGCCCGCACGCGCCGCTTCTACCGCCGCGTTAAGCGCCAGAATATTGGTCTGGAAAGCGATGCTGTTAATCACGGCGGTAATTTCAGAGATCTTCTTCGAGCTGGTGGAGATGTTGCCCATGGTTTTCACCACGCCGGAAACCATCTGTCCCCCGCGGCTGGCCTTACCGGAGGCATCTTCCGCGAGTTTGCTCGCATGGTGCGCGTTATCGGCGTTCTGCTTCACCGTCGCGGTGAGCTGTTCCATGCTGGCGGCCGTCTGTTCGATGGCCGCCGCCTGCTGCTCGGTGCGGGAAGAGAGATCGGTATTTCCGGCAGAAATCTCGCTGGTACCCCGGTAGATCTCCTCCGCCCCCTGCCGCACGGTGCTCACGGTGCTGACCAGCGCGTGCTGCATGGTTTGCAGATCGTGCGTCAGGCGGCCGATTTCGCTGCGCCCGGTCGGTTCGTCCGGCAGGGTTAAATCGCCCTTCGCGATATTCCCGATGCGCGTCGCGGCTCGCTGCAGCGGGTTAATCACCGTGCGGCGCAGCACCACAAAGGTAATCACCGCCAGCGCCAGCGCCAGCCCAAAGGCGCCGAACATGAAGATCAGACCTAACCGGGTGCGGCTATGTGCCTGCGCCGTAAGGGCGTTAGCGCGGTCGGTGCGAATTTTTATCGCCTTCAGCAACACCGCGTTATAGGCATCGTCGAGCGGGCGCGCGGTTTCGTTCTCATGGTTGATGATGGCTTCAAACATGCCGTTTTTGGCGTATTTAAGCATCGGCTGCATGCCGGCAATGTAGGCGTCGTAGCGAGCTTTCAGATCGCCATCCAGCGCTTCGTCCGCCGGTGTGCGAACGGTGCGCTTCATGTAGGCGGCAAATCCATCCTGCGATTGCTTCAGGCGGGTTTCGGCCTCGGCGATGTTTTGCTTCATCGCCTCCATTTCCGCAATACGGCTCGCCGCCCCGGCGTGGATCATGTTGATGCGGGCGGTGCGTAAATGGTTAGAGCTGTTCGATAGGCCGGTACGCACCTGGATTTCTGCCGTGACGTCCTGCTGATCGTTGTCGGCCTGAAGCAGGAAATAGCCCGCCAGGCCCGAGCTCAATGCAAACAGGAGAATAATGCCACCGAGAATGGAGGAAAACAGCGGAACCAGCCGGATGTGATGCAGAAAGCTCAGCCCGTGCTGCGCCTGCATTGATGTTGTGTTGTCCATGACCGTCGACTCTCTTATAGGTAAGATGCGTAAAAACACGCCTGTAAAATAGTCATCGGCACGGCCGGGGATTAGATTACGCCTAAAAGCGCCAGACAGGTCACACTTTAGAGAAGTTCAGGGAAGAAAGGCCAGCGGCAAAAACCGCTGGCAGAATAATTAGTTGTCGCCGAAGTGAATAACGGTACGAATGGATTTACCTTCGTGCATCAGATCGAACGCTTCGTTGATCCGATCCAGCGGCAGGCGGTGGGTGATGAACGGATCGAGCTGAATTTTGCCCGCCATGGCATCTTCAACCATTCCCGGCAGCTGCGTACGGCCCTTCACGCCGCCAAATGCCGAGCCGCGCCAGACGCGCCCCGTCACCAGCTGGAACGGACGGGTTTTGATCTCCTGACCAGCCCCGGCCACGCCGATGATAATGCTCTCGCCCCAGCCCTTATGGCAGCATTCCAGCGCCGAGCGCATTACGTTGACGTTGCCGATACATTCAAAGCTGAAGTCCACGCCGCCGTCGGTCAGCTCAACAATCACCTCCTGAACCGGCCTGTCATAGTCTTTCGGGTTAACAAAGTCGGTCGCGCCCATTTCCCCCGCCAGCCTGAACTTCTCCGGGTTGGTATCAACGGCAATGATACGGCCCGCCTTCGCCTGTACCGCGCCCTGGATAACCGCCAGGCCGATGCCGCCGAGGCCGAACACCGCCACGGTGTCGCCCTCTTTTACCTTCGCCGTGTTATGCACCGCGCCGATACCGGTGGTTACTCCGCAGCCGAGCAGGCAGACTTTATCCAGCGGCGCCTGCGGATTGACTTTCGCCAGCGAGATCTCGGCGCAGACCGTATATTCGCTGAAGGTGCTGGTGCCCATGTAGTGATAGATTGGCTCACCGTTGTAGGAGAAACGGGTAGTGCCGTCCGGCATCAGGCCTTTGCCCTGGGTGGCGCGTACGGCCTGACAGAGGTTGGTTTTGCCGGATTTACAGAACTTACACTCGCCGCACTCCGCGGTGTACAGCGGGATCACGTGGTCGCCGGGCTTAAGGCTGGTCACGCCTTCACCCACTTCCACCACCACGCCGCCCCCTTCGTGCCCGAGCACCGCCGGGAACACCCCTTCCGGATCCTCACCGGACAGGGTAAACGCATCGGTATGGCAGACGCCCGTATGGGTGATCTTGATCAGCACTTCGCCTTTTTTAGGCGGCGCCACATCAATTTCAACAATCTTCAACGGCTGGCCTGGGCCAAACGCGACAGCTGCGCGAGATTTCATAATGTCTTTCCCCTGTTGTGTGGTGTGTGGGTTTATTTTAGATAAGAGCGCAGCAAATGGCCGACTTCTGCCATACGCGCGGCCCGCTGATCCGGGGTTGTCTCTCCCGCTACCAGCTCATCTTTGAGGTGAATTTCGACCATCTCCCCCATCAGGCCATTCGCCGCACCGCGCACGGCCGCAATCTGCTGGAGGATAGCCAGGCAGGGCTCGCCCGATTCCAGGGCGCGTTCGAGGGCATCGACCTGGCCCCGAATACGGCGCACTCGCGTGAGGATACGTTTTTTGTCTTCAGGTGAATGTGGCATATGCCCTCCTTAGATACTATAGGGGGGTATTGTATCTTCTAAAGTAACTTTATGTAAACATTAAGTTTTATAGGGTTATCAGGCATTTACGCGGTATACATAAAAGACACTATCGGACATAAAAGGTCTTTTTACTGCCCCCAAATTGCCCCCAAAGGGTATTTTGCCCTCAGATATGCCCCCAAAACTCACTCTTCTACATAGCTCCTTCCTGTTTCGAAACACACCTCTTTGCGCATCTCAGGTTGATCAGCATAATCGCCTCGAATCCGTTTGTAAGACTTAACCAGCGCGCGCTACTTTTTTCCCTACTCTATACTTTCAGTCTGACATCCGACCGGAGGTTTCTATGTGTGGACGTCTTGCTCAAGCCCAAACTCGTGAAGAATATCTGGCTTATCTGGCCGACGAAGCCGATCGTGACATTTCATATGACCCCGAGCCTATTGGCCGGTACAACGTCGCGCCTGGTACTAAAGTCCTGCTTTTGAGCGAACGCGACGAGCTGCTGCATCTCGATCCTGTATTTTGGGGTTACGCACCAAGGTGGTGGGATAAATCGCCACTGATTAACGCTCGTGTCGAAACTACAGCCACAAGCAGAATGTTAAAACCTCTCTGGCAGCATGGCCGGGCGATCTGCTTTGCGGATGGATGGTTCGAATGGAAGAAAGAAGGAGACAAGAAACAACCCTACTTTATTCACCGGGCCGACGGCCAACCGATATTCATGGCTGCGATCGGCAGTAGGCCGTTCGAACGCGGCGACAAAGCTGAAGGTTTCCTCATCGTGACATCTGCAGCTGATAAAGGTCTGATCGATATTCATGACCGCCGGCCACTGGTTTTGTTACCGAAAGCTGCCAGGAAATGGATGCGTCACGATGTCGGTGGGAATGAAGCTGAAGAAATTACGATAAATGGTGCGGTGCCTGCAGAGAAGTTCATATGGCATCCTGTTACGCATGCAGTAGGAAATCCCAGAAAACAGGGAGCCGAGTTAATCGAGGCTGCCCATTAATTACACAATATTAGCATGCACCTTTCTGCTAAATGCGTTAAAATATTTGCCATATATCTTTATTCACTTTTAGAAGTGTATTCAGTTAGATTTATGTTGCAAAACTAGTTCATCTTATTGAGGTAAGCAATGACCAAAATCAGTGAAAGATGGAAACATAATGGGATTACAAAAGGTTATTGTAATATTTGTGGTAAATATGACACACTCACTAAAGATCACGTCCCTCCCAAATGTGCTATAACTTTAGGTCCAGTTCTTCAGAAAACTGTCAGTGAATTTTTCAACACTCGTGAACCTGTTAAACCATTAAATGCCAAAAATGGTTCTTACTTTAGAACAATATGTAGCCAGTGTAATAATTATGTTTTAGGCGGTTATGATAAATCAATCGAACAAGTTACAAATTCCTTCAAAGAAAAATTAAACCAGCACATGACTGGATTAATTACATCCCCATTCATTAATATCCCATTTGATAGTGTATCTTTTACTAAGGCCATGATTGGCCATATTTTATCAGCCACTTCCGTTGAGGATTGTAAAAAAGAGCCTGTAGATAGCCCCTTTTATACTCCTTTGAAGGATTATGTCTTAGGAAAAAGTTCAAGCTTTGAGGATAGCCATGATATTTATTATTGGTTTTATCCACATAGAATGCATATCTCAGCTCAAAGCGTGGCATTTATGAATGATGGGCACATTGCTTTCATCTGTGCGTTACATTTTTTCCCAATAGGTTTTATCATTACTAAAAAGAATGAAGGTACTTATCCTGCACACTCAACAAAACTTAACCTTAAAGATAAATCGCTCACATTTAATATGACACCGATAAATTATGAATTTACCACTTTTCCCTTTGTTAGTCTTAAAGGAAACCAAATGTATGCCATGAGTAATGGGCACACTTGTGTAAGCTACCCAATAATAAAATAATAATTAATTGAGCGGAATTACTCAACGCTTACAATCTTTTCATATAATAGCTTATGTGAGTAGCATTTGCTACTCGCATAAGGATGAAACCGTATAAAATTGAAGTCTATAAAAATAGAGACAAAGGCATAACTTCGGCTACGAATTTTTTAGCTTTATTTTCAGCGCTGCTATTTCTTGATCAATAACATTAAACCCTTCAGTAATAACCTGCCTCAATTCAGCATCAATATGCTTAATCCCTTGAGCATAATCAACCATAACCGCTATTTTAGCCTCATGCAACCTTTCGTACATTTCCTTGTCTTTATTGTTGTCAGCCATGTCAAAAAATATCTTTTCGTATTCTGCGATAAGCTGATTATTACCTTTAAAAGATTGTATGAGTGAACGGGCGTAGGTATAAATGTTAATTATTGAATCTCTTGCAGTATCATTCAATTTCGCAATTTCTCGTGCATTTTGTTCATAAAATATGAAATTATCTTCCCCAACAGGAAAACTTATTAGCAACATCCCACCAGGCTCAATTCTTTCAATGTGATACTGCATTCTTTTATTATAAATATTGATTAAAGTTGAAACCTCCCCTTTGATACCTTTCAAAACAGATAACTGTAAATCAAGGGCATTTTTTTCGGCTTCTGCTCGAGTGATTTTAGCTTCACGATCAACACCTCGAAGCGTAAAAAAGCCACCAATAACCGCTCCAATTAAAGCGGTAATAAAGGACGACAACCATTCTGGTATACTATTTAAAAAAGCACTAGCATCACCCATTATACTCATTATGGCCCTCACCATGGTCAAAGTTAAACACGATACACATATCCTAACCGATTATATTTTTCATTCCATGCAATATTTACTCCAGAATACACCCTATCGTTCATAGCCGCTATTGGTTGTGAATGGACATTCTTCCCCGGCCTCAACGAATTCTAGGAAGATCAGAGTACCTCGTCGTGTAACGTGGAGATAGTATTTCACGCTTCATCTGCCACTGCTGCTGAATGCCCTGTCCTGCAAAGTAGAGTGTGCCTTTCCAGCCTTTCGCGTTCAGATGATCGAGCACCTCCATCAATCTTTCGCTGCCCAACCGTGGAGCGTACTCGTCGAACAAGTTCAATGCGCTACGCCCTGGCTAAAAAAGTCCCCCAGCATGATCCCTGCCTTTTGATAGCAGTGGCCATCCTTCTAGATTTTCTCTATTTAGGAGTTTTGATACGCTTTTTTTTTAACTTTTGCGCACCTAGCGGCATGTTTGCTGCACAATACAACAAATCTTCAAAGAACATGGGAGTACACTACCCAACAAACCACCCTAAGTAGGTTGGCCAGCTGGATGTGCTCTCATGTCAATCATACTTGGTTATGGGAAGACTGAAGTACAGAAGAAGCGTTTTGTGTTTCTGCCGCGCCTGGGGACAAAAGATCCGGGTAAGTATTTTTCGACGCAGTCCATTACCGACCGCTGGGATGCCTCGGTGAAAAAGGCCGGTATTCGCCGACGCACGCCTTATCAGTCACGACACACTTACGCATGCTGGTCACTTGCGGCTGGAGCGAACCCTTCGTTCATCGCCAACCAGCTCGGGCACTAAGACGCTGAAATGGTGTATCAGGTGTATTCGGCCTGGATCAAGGAGTTTGACGGTGAGCAGGTGGAGCTGTTAAACGAGCGGTTAGGGTTTGCCCCCAGCATGCCCCTGAAAACAAAATTATCTAAAATAAACCAATAATATCAACACCTTAAAGATATACCCACTACTATAGGGGGGTATACTACCTCGCATGTTGCTCATCTGTAAACAAAAAGAAAGATATTTGAATTGAGCGTAACCCTTCCAAACGGTACAGACGATATTTACGGCATATGTTCTCCACCGCTGAGGCTATTTAGCTCGTAATGTTAAAAATTTGCACTTATAACGCACGATGTGAACAGAAATAACATTTTCGTCACCTAACATAGTCGCGATAAACAAAATGGTGGTGTTAATGATTGTACTAAAAAGCTTTTTATTCTTCGCTGGCGCAGCGGCCGCCTGCGCACTTGGCGTACTTTGCCTTTGGGTGGACATGCACTTTTTTGGTCATGACATCCCTGAATTATCAATGACCGAAATCATGCAGGAAACGGTATTAGCGGCCATCGTATTTCTCCATTTTCGGCTCGCAAGGCTGTATGTTCCCATGCGCTACTGCAATATTCTCGTGGGAGGTTTTTTCCTGAGCATGTTAATTCGCGAGCTGGATGCCCTTTTCGATCTTATTTCTCACGGCAGCTGGGTGTGGTTCGCTCTTATTACCGCGCTGGCGTCCCTCATTCGCCCATTAATGCATTATCGTGAAACGCTGGACCAGCTGGCAAAATATACACAATCGCCGTGGTACGGCATTCTGCTGAGCGGCCTGCTGTGCGTGCTGGTCTTCTCCCGTCTGTTCGGCATGCAGGAGCTATGGCACGCCATCCTGGAGCATGGCTATATTCGCGTGGTGAAAAACGCCGTTGAGGAAGGTAGCGAAACGTTCGGCTATATGCTGTGCCTGGGCGCTTCCCTTGGCTATTACGCTACCTTTCGCCAACGCGAGGGTCGGAAATAATCCGCTTTCCCGCTGCGTATGGGATCGTTATTTCGCGCTCGCGGCCGGCCTATATCCCGGCGCCCCTTTAAGACATTAACTTTCGTTAATTAAGGATACGTGTTTATTTCGTAGAAGGTCAGAGAGTGAAAGGTAGACATATCCTAAAAATGCGCAATCCGCTGCCGATTTCAGCGGTTTATCTCTCACTTCCGCCATCAGCGACTATCCTTAATCTACCAACAAAAGGAGGCAGGAATGTCTGATATCGACGCTGATAAAAACGCTCAATACGCTGGCGATAAAGCCAAAAACAAACTCGATGAATTGTCCGGCTCTGCGCAGCAGCAGTTTGGCGAGTTCGTTGATTCCCCTAAGCACCAGGTGAAGGGGGCGGCGAAAAAATACGCGGCCCAGGCCAGCGATGCCGTTTCGGACGTCACTGAAGCCGTCAGAAACAACCCGCTAACCGGCTTAATCGCCGCAGGTGCGGTTGGTATCGTCCTGGGGCTTTTGCTGGGACGTAAATAACATCAGGCCCTCCGGGGCCTTTTTCTTTCTCCCTCTCCTTTCCTCCCCCCTAATTCTGATAGTTCTGGGGTCAAATGTACGCTCTGTACAACAAACTTGTACAATTTCTATGTACAGATTTGACTAAATAGTATAAATTCCATTCCAGTGATGTTACACAATTGTTTGTTAACGGTGGAAAATTATGCGTCGCAACCATGCTCCCTCTACAGCAGAAAGCGCTATCACGTTGTATTTCAACAAAGATAACGTGCCAACACAGCAGGAAACGCTCGGCGCCATTGTCAGTGAAATCATTAAAGAAAATGTACAACTGAGCAGAATGACAATTTGTACAAAGCTCTTACGCCGGATTGAGGAGTCACATTCCGACGTTGAGAAAGCACACTATAACGGTCTGATCGCCCTTTTCTTCGAGCGTTAACCTGAACACTGTTTTTTAACTTACTAAGTTAGGCACGCTGAGCGAGAATAGCTATATCGAACGCGATGACTAACCCCATGCTACAGCCTGCCGCGTGTAGCAGAGTGAGATTGAAGCTATGCATAGAACTAAATTTGAACGACTTAAAGATGACCTGATTGGTGAGGCCGTTTTATCAATCCTGAAAGAGAACGGGCCGATTACCTTTGCGTCTCTTGCCAGTCGCCTCCGGGCAATGGCTACCGTTGAATCAAATGACGAACGTAAAAATGCATTGGTTGCTGCTGAAGATGAAGTGCGCCAGCGCGTAACCGGCGTATCGCAGGATCGAGGAAGGGTCATAGGAGATTATGACATCGGCCGCATGCGCTCTCTCTTCAGCAAAACCACGCTTCTGGCCCCAGACAAGAAACACTAATATTAACCGACACGGTGACCACCATGAGTAAAGCGCTTAGGCAGCAGACGTACAACTTTGAAGCACTGCACGATAAAGGACTGGCAGAACATTTCCTGAATGCGGGAACGCATCTCAGCGGTGAGGTTGAAGTATTAGGCTCTGCCATCCGCTGCATTATGCTGACCGGCGATAATCTTTCTAATAAAGAGATCATCCTGCAACTTATTCACGCTCTTGAAATTACGCCAGAGCCTGATGCCTGTGACGTTATTCGCAACACGCTTGAAATTGTGGTCGGTTTTACTCGTGATGATATCTGAGAACGGTCTGTATCAACGGTGAGTCTCCGTTTTAAATGCTGGTGGTTAACAAAAGCCTGCTTTTATTGTTCCACCAGCATACCGCTAGCTAAATAATCGCACCATACGATCTAACTCTTCTTCTTTTACCGCCCGGGAAAAATAGTATCCCTGGAAGCGCTTAACGCCCAATGCGACAAGCTTTTCAAATTTTTCCTCGCTGTCCACCCCTTCCGCAACGCATTCCCCGCCCGTCAGATCGCTATAAATCTGTATTGCCTTAATAATATTATATTCATTATCGTTAGCGACAAACGCCTCGACGATATCCCGGTCGAGCTTAAGACCATCAAAGTGAACCTGTCTGACGGGAAACATGGCGTGATCTCGTGAAAAACAGTCATCCAGAAACAAACGACAGCCAGCGCTGCGTAAGCGCTGAAGCGTTTCGGGTATATTTTTATCCTTCGTGACGTCAACGGTTTCCGCTAATTCAAAGACAAGCTTATCGGCCCATTGCGTCTTAAGTAACATCTCAACGGCCTTTTTCGCCATGCCCGGCAGCGCGTTTCCGGACGCCAGCTGGGGCGGTATATTCACTGAAAAATAATATTTACCGTTGTATTTATTAATGCCGGATACGGCAGCGTGGATCGCCAGCGCCGTCAGCTTTAGCCATATTTCAGCGTTTTTTATACCGCTAAGAAACTGGCCCGGCTTAATAATTTCTCCGTTTTTATTCCAGCGCAGCAAAATTTCAAACCCTACCCCTTTTTTATCGCCGTCGGTAATAATCTGATATGCCGCAAAGATTTCCCGCTTGTGCAGCGCCTGTAATACCGCCACTTCCGCTTCTGAAAAGGCCTGCTGATTATCAGGCGCAATATAGACTTCATCCCTGAATACGCGCGAATCGTTAAACCACAGCCGAATAAGATGCAACTTGGTTAAACCCACCTTACGATGGCTATAGACGGTTTTATCCGACACCCCCAGCTTCACGCATAACGCCTTAATTGAAACCCCGCGATAAAAGTTCAGCAATACGTCCAGCTCACGCTTCGTTAAGCCATGCACATTTTCTTTTTCTCCATTATCGGGAACGTCACGCAAAAGGCGTGACGAACGTGCCTGGCCGCTCGAATTATTCGTTAACTTATCTATGACCTCTGAAATATTCGCTATGCGGATCCTGGAGAGCATTTTTTTATTACTGACGAGGCTTTTCAGCGTGGCGTAGAGCCACCTTTCAGGCACTGCGCCATACAGCGTGACGCCGGAAACAGCGGGCAGCGCATTAAGAACGGATACCAGCCGCTTCAGGCTTTCAAGAAAGGCGGCAACGTCGCGACCAAGAAAAACAGAAATGGTAACTGATTGATTATATGCCATTTTACTCACATCAGCCGAACACACCTCATCCTCTTCAAAACGGAGGCGCGTGACGTTTACGCCACGGGCCTTAAGGAGCTGGCTGTACCCCTGGAAGGTAAAGGCGCAGGATGAAATAACAAATCGTTGCTCAGAACACGCGTCGTTCAGTGAAGATAAATGTTGAGGCATAACCTGCTCCTGAGAATGAAGATGTCATTCCCGCTGGGGATGAAAATCAATAATTCGCGTTGCACAACATTATTTTACCGCACCCCCTAAGGTTAATAAACCGTTATCAATGTTAAGTACCGGAACATCTTTGGGTTAATCAACCGGCGCATCCATAAGCCGTATAAATATAACTTTCTTTTCATATAACGTAAGTATCCGGGACTTTCTCAAGGTATAATGAAAATTCCGAAAAAGAAGAGCGGACACTTCATCTTATCGGCTCATACAAAAAGAGAAAATGCTATGGATAATCATATCTCATCCAGGGCCTTGTTACATCGACGGGATGTCATTAAGCACAACCCGCGATTTAGCGAAGCCATAAAAGAGCACTACAGAATTAATGACGCCATCTATAAAAAACAGCCCCTGTTCTACAAGACGATGCTTCAGGAATCACGCTTCAATATAATACTGTCTATGTGTTGTTTTGTTTTTGGCAATCAGGCCGAGTCAGTTTCAGAAATTAAGGAATTGTGCTCCCGCTATAATATCGCCAGCCCTAACAGCGTTATCGCGATCATCACAATACTGAAAACCACCGGGCGAATTAAGACCTGGCGCTGCACCGAAGATCGACGAAAGACAAAAATCGCCCCTACGGATAAGGGACTCGATGAGCTTAAGCGCTATATGTCCGGGGCATTTACGCCCGTGAGCATTCTTTATCCGGCATTCAATATAAACGTTAACCTGCTGGATAATGATATTTTACGACACAACTTTTTCCGGCGGGCTGCGGAATATCTTTTCCGGGGATTAACGTTCAGAAAAGTACTTCCTGAGGTCGGGTTATTTATCGATAAAGATGGCGGCCGCATGATTATGCTGTATCTCTACTTACAGGCCATTGATAATAAAACCGCACACGGCGCAACCATTGCGTATTCAGCCAGCACGCTGGCAAAAGAATTTTTTGTTTCGCGTATTCACGTTAACCGGATTATCAAGTCGGCACAGGAGGCGGGTTATCTAAAAGATCGCGGCGACGGCCGGATGTCGGTCTACCCGGCATTTATTGAGCTTGTCGAAAATTATGCCGGGCTCTATTTCGCCTATGTCACCCATTACATCAACGTGGTGCCAAAAGAACGACGCCATGCCCCCAGCATGACGTCCGCATACTAATCTCACCGGCGTTCGGCTTGCTGAACGCCTTTTTTATCGCTCGCGAAGCGCCTCTTTTGCTTTATTGAGCGGCTTCAGCAGATAATCAATAATCGATTTACTGCCGGTTTTGATATCGACGGTGGCTATCATGCCCGGAAACACCGGAAATGCTTTACCCTGCCTGTTCGTCAGGTGGTTACTCTCCGTACGGATATAAACGCGATAGTAATAGACGTCCCTTTTTACCTCGTCCTGGAGCGTATCCGGGGAAATCATCGTCACCTCGCCCTTCAGCCCGCCGTAGATGGAGTAGTCATAGGCGGTAATTTTGACCAGCGCTTTTTGCCCCGGATGGATAAACGCCACGTCGCGCGGGGAGATTTTCGCCTCGATAACCATCTGGTCGTCAAGCGGGACCAGGCTCATCAGCTTGCCGTTTGGCGGGATCACCCCGCCTACCGTCGTCACGTCAATATCCTTTACGATGCCGCGCACCGGCGCATTGAAGGTCAGACGAGTCAGCGAATCTTCGCGCCCTTTCATGACGGAACGCTGCGCTTCGATCTCCGCGTTGGCCTTCGCCAGCTCTTCACGCGCGCGAACGTAGTACTGGTTCTTCATCTCGGTGATTTTATTCTCAAGCTCGTTCTTCTGGCGCTCAAGACGCAGCACCTCAACCTTGCTGGCCGCGCCCTGCACAACCAGCGGACGGGTTAGCGCCAGCTCGCGCTGCACCAGCGCCGCTCCCTGACGCAGCCCGGCCAGCCCTTTTTCCAGGCTCTCGCGGCGTGACTGATAAAGTGCCGTTTCCTGCTTAACCAGCTCGACGTCATCGTCCAGCTCCGCCGGGAAAGCCAGCGCCGTATCGTTTACCTCGGCCTTCAGGCGCGCGGCGGTTGCCAGCGCGGCATTAAGGCGGGATTCACTCTCCAGCACGCTGGATTCCGTTTTGGTGCGGTCGAGCTGCGCCAGCTGCTGGCCCCGCTCGACGATATCGCCTTCGCGCACCAGCAGGCTGTGAATAATCCCCCCCTTCCAGGGACTGGATCACCTGTTCGTGGGACGACGGGATCACCTTGCCGCTGCCGGTCGTCACCTCATCCAGCTGGAAAAGGCTGGCCCAGATGATAAAGACCGCCAGCAGGGCAAACAAAGACCAGGCCACCAGCGTGGAGCGCGGCAGGCGCGGCTCCTTCAGCCGGCTGTTAAAACGGGAGAAATCATTCATGCCACGCCCTCCGCTTTCAGTTTGACGGTACGCTGGGGCGCCTGCTGCGGCGCCATGCCGTGCTGGCGCAGGATGGCATCCCGCGGGCCGTCCATCACCACTTTACCGTTTTCCAGCACGATGATGCGGTCCACCAGCTCCAGAATCGGCAGACGATGGGTAGCGACCACCAGCGTCCGGCGCTTGCCCAGCCACTGCCTGAGGTGCTGAATAAACTGCTTTTCGCTCACCTCGTCCAGCCAGGCGGTAGGCTCGTCCAGCAGCAGAATATTCGGCGACGTGATCAGCGCGCGGGCCAGCAGCAGCGCCTGACGCTGGCCGCCTGAAAGCCCCGCGCCCCCTTCATTGATGATGTAGTTCAGCCCCATTTTCTGCTTACGCACAAACTCCAGCGCGCCGCTGTTGACCAGCGCCTGGTGGATCTCGTCGTCCGTCGCCAGCGGGTTACCCATCAGGATGTTGTCCCGCACGGAGCCAAAGAACAGCCGCGCCTGCTGGCTCAGCAGCTGCATGTCGCGGCGCACGTCGGCCGGATCCAGATGATTGAGCGCGATATCGTCCAGCAGAATGCTGCCCTGCTGCGGCTCCTGCATGCCGGCCAGCAGCTGTAGCAAGGTGCTTTTCCCGGAGCCGTTGCGCCCGAGTACCGCCACGCGCTCCCCGGCGCGAATGCGCAGCTTGCTGATGCTCAGCACGGTAAGCTTCTCTTCTTCGTCATAGTAAAAACCCACGTCGTCGAGAACGTAGTCGCCCCGCAGGTGCGCTTTGTGCACCTTTTTGCCCTGCTGAGGATCGTCAATCGGGCGCTGCATCAGATCGTCCAGGCCCTTTCTCGCCACCTTCGCCGACTGCCAGCGGGAAAGCACGCCGGAAATCTGCGACAGCGGCGCGATAGTGCGCGAGGCCAGAATCGAGGTCCCCACCAGCGCGCCGGTGGTCATATCGCCGCTGATAACCAGATAGCACCCCACCAGCAACACTACCGCGTAAACGATGGACTGTACCTCCTGCGTCCACGTCAGCAGCAGCCCGGTCAGCCAGCGCTGCTTCATGCCGACGCTTGCAGCCACGTCGTTGGTGTTGTTCCACTGGTTCTGAAAGCGCTGTTCGGCGCGCATGAGCTTAATGTCCTCGATGCCCTGCACCGCCTCCACCAGCGTGGCGTTACGGATGGCCGATTCGCGCATCCCCTCGCTGGACAGCTTCCCGAGCGGGCGCTGTACCAGCAGGCCGGGGATCAGCAGCAGCGGAACGGCCAGCAGCACCACCAGCACCAGCGGGCCGCCAATCATCCACAGGATGAAGACAAACAGCAGGAAGAACGGCAGATCGGAAATGGCCGCGATGGTGGTTGAGGTGATTAGCTCGCGCACCGACTCCAGCTCGCGGATCTGGGCGATAAACGAGCCGGTCGACCTTGAGCGAGCGCCGTTTTTGATCCGCAGGGCGTGGGCGAACACGCGTTCAGAAATGCGCAGATCCGCGCGTTTCCCCACCACGTCCGAAATATGCACCCGCAGCATGCGCATGATGAACTCGAACACAATGGCAATCATTACCCCGCCGAACAGGACCCACAGCGTGGCCTCCGACTGCGACGGCACCACCCTGTCGTACACCTGCATGGAAAAGACCATCCCGGAGAGCGCCAGCACGTTAGCGACCAGCGCCACCAGCATGATGTCGCCGTAGCGCCGCCAGTCCTTCAGCGCCAGCTGCCAGAACCAGTTCTTCTCGTACGGTTTGATGTACTCGTCTACGCGGGCATCCGGCGTGGACTCCAGCGGGCGCAGCACCATCAGCCCCTTCAGGCGTGGCCCCAGCTCTTCGCGGGTGAGCGTCGTCTCAAGGCCGCCGTCGCCGCTAAACTGCAGGCTGACGTTGCCGTCGCTGTCCATACGGTTAATCACCGCAATCTGCCCGCCGGTAAATTCCGCCAGCAGGGGTAAACGCCACGGATCGAGCGAGACCGCCTCCGCCGCCACCATACGCATCCCCAGCCCCAGCTGGCGCGCCATCTCCTCCAGCACCAGCTGGCGCGGCGACTGACTTTCGTGGTTAATCGTTACCCGAACATGCTCAGCCGAAAAGTCCAGCCGATAGTGCTTCGCGATGATGAGCATGCCCTGCAGCCAGGGTTCGTACTGTGGATGTGTCTTCATAATGCTACGTCCTGTTCAGGGCGATAATTTCGCACTGAAATGATACCTTTGCGGGACGATAAGTAATGGAACGATCCCTAAACGAACCCGCAAAATAATCTTGTGAAATATAGGGTTATGGCTATTCGTGTAAAGAAACGCAAAAGGCCGCGAGGATCGCTCCCCGCGGCAGGTTTTTACGCAATTAACAGCTGATGATTAGCCAGCAGCGTGGCCAGATCAGTCTGCACGCCGTTCAGCGTCACCAGGGTGGTCGGCGTGAACTGCCCGCCCGCCCCGTCCAGGTCAACCTGGATCTCGGTGTTGCTGCCGTTCTGCACCACGCGGATGTAATCGGCGATGTTGCCCGCGCTGCTGTCCAGCGTGGCGACGCCGTTGACATAGCTCGCCGAGCCGCTGCCGGTATAGCCGCTGTCGGACAGCAGGTCGCGCAGGTCAATGCGATCCGTATCCGCCGTCCCCTCCCAGGTACCGACGGTGAAGCCGTTGACCACATCGCTGCCGTTCCCGCCGGTCGCGTCCGAGGCGCTGATCAGCTTATAGAGCAACGTGTCGTGACCGCCGCTGCCGATGTTGAAGGTGTCGTTACCGCCGCGACCTTCGAACTGGTTATCACCGCTGTTGCCGGTAATGACGTCGTCGTAGTCAGAGCCGTTGATCCCTTCAATATTGAGCAGTCGTGACGTACCGAACCCGGTGTCCTGCGCGGTTGAGAGGCGCAAATCGACGGTTACGCCGGACGTGGCGTTGCGGTAATCCACCGCGTCCATTCCGCCGGTGTTGCTCCAGGTGTCATAGTCGGAATGGGTATTCCAGCCGCCGGAGCCGTTGTAGGTATAGGTGCCATCCTCCGCGATAAAGGTGTCGTTATACCCGGTACCGGTAATCGTTCCGCTGTGGCCGCCGGTGGCCGCTTCGGCGGTGAGCACGTAGCCCTCCTTGCCGTTGCCCGCCTCCAGGCCGCTCCAGGTGACGTTATCCGACACGCCGTTGGTGATTTTCACGATCTCTGCCGAGTAGGTCTCGTTCGGATCCAGGCCGTAGAAGCTCACCAGCGCGGAGGTATCGTTCGAACCAATACCGGACTGGGCGTTGATGATCTGCGAGGCCACCAGCACGCCTGCGGCGTTGTACAGGTTGACCGTATTGCCGTAGTAGGCGTTGATGCCTTCGCTGTCGACAATGTGCAGATGCATCGCGGTACCGTCCGCAATGGTCTTGCTGTTTTGCACCAGCACCACCTTGCCGTTTTGCTGCGAGACCAGCAGGTCCTTCGCACCGTCCCAGTTGTAGTCCACTGCGGCCACGCCGGTAACGTTAGCAAGCCCTGACGCCAGCTGGCTGGAGGTCCAGCTTGAGCCGTAGCCGTTGTTGGTGAACAGCGTCGCGGTCTGCGAGCCGCCGTAGGTGCTGAGCTTAACGATGTCCATCTGCCCGTCACCGTTCCAGTCTACCGCCACCGACAGATAGCCCGCGGAGGCGTTAGAGGCCTCAACCGCGCTCTTGGTGGTGGACAACTGTCCTGCACCGTTGTTGTAGTAAATCACCCCACCGGTGTTGTTGTAGCTGCTGCCCAGGTACAGATCCATGTAGCCATCACCGTTGAAGTCCGCCCACGTCATGGACGCCGCCGTGGTGGTATTCGCCGCGTTCACCACAAACACGTTGGTCATGTTCTGGCCGATGGACAGCGTACCGTTGCCGTTGTTGTTAATCACGGTAAGCGAGTACGCGCCGCTGCGGTTGGTGTGCTGCACAATATCCACCGTGCCGTCGTTGTTCAGGTCGACGCCGGAAATCTCGCGCCCGGAATCAAACTGACCGTAGAACCCACCCTCACCGCCGGTGCCATCCGGCGACAGAACGCCGTTGTTGTTCACCAGGTAGGTCAGGGAGTCCATACCGGCATCACCGTAGGCCAGGTCCAGATAGCCATCCCCGGTTTTATCGTACGCCATCACCCCGCCGTACCAGATGGTGGTCCCCATCGCCAGCTGGCTGGCGTTATAGGTGCTGCCATCGTAGGTCCACATCACCTGCGTGGAGCCGGCGTAGGTGTTCTCCGTTGCGAAGATATCCTGCGTGCCGTTACGGTCGAAGTCGGCGGCGGTCTGGCTCACCACGTAGTAGCCGCGGGTATTGCTCAGCGTATTTCCGGCATAGGTCGAGCTATCGCTGCTGGAGTAAGACTGGCTGTTAGCAATGATGCTCCACAGGCCGCTGCTGTTCGTGCCGACGGTCATGGTCGAGTTGTTGCTGTTCCCCGTCGTGGTCGCCCAGTCGGTATTCACCGTGGTGGTATCAATCACCAGGCTGCCGGTCGCCGTGCCGGTGGTATTGCCGTTGCCCGCGCTGCTCTTGACCTGCGCCGTGACGTCGTAGCTCGCCACGCTAAGGGCATCGCCGTCCGGGATCTGCAGATACCAGGTGTTGTGATCCGGATCGACGACGACCGCACCGCCGGTCTGCGAGGTATAGGTTTTACCGTTCACCGTCACCACCAGATATTCACCGTTCACCAGGTCTGCGGATACCGTACCGCTGACAATCGGCGTGGTATCGGAGGTGGTCTGGGCGGTAATTGCCGCCGTGGTGGTCGGTACGCTGGTATCGACGTTCAGCACAAACCCGTCCGATTCCGTGTAGTTACCGGCTTTATCGGTGACGCGCACAATGTAGGTGTGGTTGCCATCGCTCAGGCCGTTGTCCTGGAAGGACCAGCTGGCGCTGCCGTTCATGGTCACCTGACCAAGCAGGATTCCGTCACGGTAAAGCTGCACAATTTCACCGTCCTCCGGGGCGCGGTTGAGCGTACCGTTAATCAGCGGCGAGGTATCATCCGTCGCGACTGACGCGCCGTAGGTGCCCTGACGTTCGCCTTCCCCGTCGGTGTAGCTGACCACCGTTCCCACCGTGTCAGGCGGCGTGGTATCCACCGTCACGATCTGAGAAGCGGTCGAGCCAACGTTGCCCGCCTGGTCAACAATCCGCACCTGATAAGCGTAATCCCCGTCAGGCAGATCGCGGGTATCGGTGTAGCTCCAGCGCTGGTTCGTCACCGAAGCGTCAACCCACGTATTGCCGCCGTCGAGGCTGATCTGCACCCGCTCGTCGCCTGCAAGCGCGCTGCCGAGCGAGCCGTTGAGGGTCAGAGTGGTGTCCATGGTGATGAAATCACTGCCGGACTGCCCGGTATCGTCGCTGATGCTGTCGATGGTGATGCCGTACTGCGGCGCCTGCGTGTCCACCGTTACCGCCTGCGACGCGGTAGCGCCGACGTTCCCCGCCTGGTCGACGACTCTCACCTGGTAACTGTAGCTACCGTCGGTCAGCGTGCGCGTGTCGCTATAGCGCCACTGCGTGCCGCTCACGGTGGCGTATACCCAGGTGGTGCCGCCGTCCATGCTTACCTGCACGTACTCTCCCGCCCCCAGCTCCGCCCCGAGCGTGCCGTTGAGGGTGTACGAGGTCGAGCTGGTCAGGAAATCGTTGTTATCGAAGCCGGTATCCACGGTGATGTTATCCACGGTCACCGTAATCGCGGCATCTGGCGCCACCGTATCGACGGTCACCTGCTGATGCGCGCTGGCGCCCACGTTGCCCGCCGCATCGACCACGCGCACGTAGTAGTCATAGGTCTGGTTACCCAGCGTGCGTCCGTCCACGTAGTACCAGCTGTTGCCGGTGACGATAACGTTCTGCCAGGTTACGCCGCCGTCGATGCTGATCTGGGCATACTCCCCGTCGGCCAGCGTCGCGCCCAGCGATCCGCGCAGCGTCAGCGAGGTATCGTTGGTGATAAAGTCGCTGCTGCTCAGGCCGGTATCGTCGCTGATGCTGTCGATAGCGATCGTTTTGCTGGCGTCCGGCGCTACGGTATCAATCGTGACAACCTGGCTGGTCGTCGCGCTGACGTTCCCCGCGTCGTCAATCACCCGCAGCTGGTAGTTGTAGTCGCCGTCGGCAAGCGTGCGGCCGTCCATATACGTCCAGCTCAGCCCGCTCACGCTCACGTCGGTCCAGGTCACGCCGCCGTCGAGGCTGATCTGCGCGTGGTCGCCGCTGCCGAGGGCCGCCCCGAGCGTGCCCTTCAGGCTGATCTGGGTGTCGCTGGTGATAAAGTCGCTGCCGGACAGGCCGGTATCCTGCGAAACGGCATCCACGGTTATGGTCGTTGCAGCAGGCTTCGTCAGGTCAATCACCACGTCCTGGCTGTCCGTTGCCCCCACGTTCCCGGCGTTATCAATCACCCGCACCTGGTACGCGTACGTACCGTCGGTCAGGGTGCGGCCGTCGGTATAGCGCCATGTGGTGCCGGTCACGGCCAGGTCAGTCCAGGTCGCGCCGCCGTCGAGGCTGATCTGCGCCTTCTCGTTATTGCCGAGCGCCGCCGTCAGCGAGCCGTTGACCAACACCTGTCCGTCGTTAGTGATGAAATCACTCGCGCTCAGGCCGGTGTCGTTTTGCAGGGAATCAATGCTGATGCCCATTGACGGCGCGGTCAGATCCACGGTGACGGTGTGGCTGTCGCTGGCGGCGTTGCCGATGGCATTGCTCACCTGAGCGTTGATGACGTACGAGCCGCCGTCCGCCAGCGCGGTCACGTCCGCGCTACCGAGCGTATAGCTCCAGCTGCCGTCCGCCTGCACGGTGGCGGTATAGGTTTTGCCGTTCAGCGTGATGGTCACCGTCTGGCCCGCAGGCGCGTCGGTGGTCCCGCTGATAACCAGAGGCGTGCCGTGCTCGGCGGCGTTAACGATGTCGTCCTGCGCAAACGTGTTGATGCCGATCGTCGGCACGTCGCCGTTCAGCGTCACGTCGTGCGATGCGCTGCCGGGGTTCCCCGCCTTATCGCTCACCGAGGCGGTAATGGTGTACTCCCCGTCGGTCAGGCCAAGGAAGTCGCGGCCCGGCACGAAGACCGACCACGCCCCGTCCGCCGCGACGGTCGCCTGGTAGCTGTGCCCGTTGAAGGAGACGGTGACCGTCTGCCCCTGCTCCGCCGTGGTGGTGCCGCTGATGGTCTGGCCCGCCAGCTGCTCGGCGTTGTTCACAATATCGTCATCGGCGACGGTGCTGATGGTCACGGTCGGCGCCGTGGTGTCTACCGTTAAGGTATGCGTGGTCTGGCCGTTATTCCCGGCTTTGTCGTTAACCGAGGCGGTCACCGTCAGCGCGCCGTCGTTCAGGGCAGCCAGGTCGGCGGCAGGAACGTCGAGCGTCCAGGTGCCGTCGTTTGCCACAGTGGCGGTATAGGTTTTCCCACCCAGCGTCACGGTGACGGTCTGGCCCGCCTCGGCGCTGGAGGAGCCGCGAACGGTCAGCGGCAGCTGCGCTTCCGCCGCATTCAGCACGTCATCCCCTGACAGCGCCGCAATGCTCACCACCGGCGCGGTGGTATCCACGCTGATAGTATGCGCTGCCGAAGCGCCGTTGCCCGCGCTGTCGTGCGCCGATACAGAAACCTGATAGCGCGCGCCGTCCGCCAGCGCGCCGACGTCCGCAGCCGGAACGGTGGTAGTCCACGAGCCGTCGCTCTGGATGGTGGCCGTATAGCTCTTGCCGTTGAGGGTCACGGTAACCTGCGTACCGCTGGCAAACTGCGCGCTCGACCCGCTAATCACCAGCTCGTTGCCCGCTTCCGCGGCGTTAATAACGTCATCGCCGCCGATAGCGTTCACCGTCAGCGCGACGGAGGCCGTGTTCACGACGACGTCGTGGGTCCGGGTGCTGCTGTTGCCCGCGCTGTCGGTGATGGTCGCGGTAAGGGTCACGGTGCCGTCGTTGAGCGCAGAAATCACGCTGGCCGGAACGCCCACGCTCCAGTTACCGCTGGCGTCAACGGTGGTGGTGTACTGGTTCGTACCTAAGGTGATGAACACCTTATCGCCGACGTTCGCGCCGGTTGCCGTGCCGCTGACGATCTGCGCCTGCGCGTGCTCCACGCTGTTAATAACGTTATCGCCCGCCACGACGTTAAAGCTGACGGTCGGCGGCGTGGTGTCCAGCGTAATCGCCTTGCTCGCGCTGCCCGGGTTCCCCGCGGCATCGCTGACGCTGACCTGCACGGTGTAACCGTTGTCTGCCAGGGCGGACAGATCGGTGCCAGGAACATTGACGCTCCAGACGCCCCCCTGCTGCACCTGGGCGGTATAGCTGTTGCCGCCGAGCGTCACGGTCACCGTCTGGCCGACTTCGGCCGTTGTCGTACCGGAAACCGTTACACCGGCCCCGGCTTCAGCGCCGTTGATCACGTTATCGCCCGCAACCGTATCAATAGTGACGGCTGGCGCGGTGGCATCCACGCTGTACTCGCACCCCGCGGACGCGCTGTTGCCGTGCGCGTTGGTAACGCTCACCTGCACGCTGGCGTCGCCGTCCTTCAGGCCCGCCAGATCCGCAGAAGGCACGGTTGCGGTCCAGTTACCGTCAGCATCCACTTTCGCGGTATAGGTCTTGCCGCCGAAGGTAATAGTGACGGTCTGGTTTTCTTCCACGTTAGTCGTGGCACCAGAAAGCACCAGATCCGCCCCTTTCTCCGCCGCGTTAATCACGTCGTCGGCGGCAATGGCATCAATGCTGATAGCCACGGCCGCCAGATCGACGGTCACGTCGTGGCTGATAGTGACCGGGTTGCCCGCGCTGCTCTGTCCCGCCACGATGACGGTGACCGTACCTGCGGCCAGGGCACCTACGTCTGCCGCCGGGATTGCCGCGCTCCAGGTGCCGTCTGCCAGCACGGACGCCGCGTAGGTTTTGCCGTTGAGGGTCACGGTGAGCGTAGCGCCCGCCGCCAGCCCGTCGCTGGAGCCGGTGACGATCAGGTTTTGAGTATGTTCAATGCTGTTGATCACGTCATCGCCCGCCACTACGTCCACGCGCAGGCCCGGCAGGTTAGCGTCGATAGTAATCTCGCGCTCGCCGGTGCCGGTGTTGCCGTGGCCGTTGGTGACGGAGGCTGACACGGTCAAATCGCCGTTGCCGAGCGCCGTCAGGACGGACTCCGGCACGCTTACCGACCAGTTGAGATCGCTCTGTACCGTCGCGGTATAGCTGTTGCCGCCAATGGTCACCGTCACGGTATTACCCGCTTCAGCGTTCGCCACGGTGCCGCTGATGGTCTGGCCGGTAGCCACTTCCGCGGCGTTGATGACGTTGTCGCCCGCCACGGTGTTGATGGTGACGGTCGGCAGCGCGGTGTCCACCAGCAGGTTAGCGGTATTGCTCACGCTGTTGCCCACGCCGTTAGTCGCGGTCGCGCTCAGGGTGTAATTCGCCTGGCCCAGGCCCGCCAGATCCGCCGCCGGTACCGTCAGGCTCCATGTGCCGTCCGCCGCCGTCGTCGCCGTATAGCTTTTACCGTTCAGGGTCACGGTAACCGTGGTGCCTTGCGCCAGGTTAGCGCTGGTGCCGCTCACGCTCAGGTCCTGACCTTTCTCCACCGCGTTCAGCACGTTATCGCCGCTGATGGCGCCAAAGTTAACGGACGGCAGGCCGGTGTCGACGGTCACGCTGTGGGTGCCGGTGCCGGTGTTGCCCGCCGCGTCGGTGACGGACGCCGTGACGGTCGCGGTGCCGTCGCTGAGGCCGGAAATGACGCTGGCCGGAACGCCCACGCTCCAGTTACCCGCCGCGTCCAGCACGGTGGTGTAGGTCTGGCCGCCAATGGTGACGGTGACCTTGTCGCCCGCCGCCGCACCGGTAGCGGTTCCGCTGATGATTTGCGCCTGAGCGTGCTCGGTGACGTTAATGACGTCATCGCCTGCAACGGCGTTGATGGTCACCGCCGGAACGGTCACGTCCACCGTCAGGTTGTGGTCAACGGAGGCCGGGTTACCGGCTTTATCGCTCACGGAGGCCGTCACGGTCACGCTGCCGTCGCTCAGACCCGCAAGGTCGGCCGCCGGAACGTTCAGCGTCCAGCTGCCGTCTGAACCTACCGTTGCGGTGTAATCCTTGCCGTTCAGAGAGACGGTCACCGTCTGGCCCGCTTCGGCGGTGCTGGTGCCGGAGATCGCCAGTTCAGACTGCGCTTCCGCGGCGTTCAGAATGTCGTCTGCCGCAATCGTACTGATGGTCAGCGACGGCGCGGTAGCGTCCACGCTGTACTCGCGCCCCGCGGACGCGCTGTTGCCGTTGACGTTGGTGACGCTCACCTGCACGCTGGCGTCGCCGTCCTTCAGGCCCGCGAGATCCGCAGACGGCACGGTATAGGTCCAGTTGCCGCTGTCATCGACGGTGGTGGTGTAGATTTTGCCGTTCAGGCTCAGGGTAACGGTCTGCCCGGCCTCCACGTTGGTGGTAGCGCCTGAGAGCACAAGATCCGCCCCTTTCTCCGCCGCGTTAATCACGTCGTCGGCGGCAATGGCGTTGATGCTGATAGCAACGGCCGCCAGATCCACGGTGACGTCGTGGCTGATGGTAATCGGATTCCCCGCCGCGCTGTCGCCGGTAACGCTGATTTTCACGGTGCCTTCCGGCCAGGCGCTCACGTCGGTGGACGGGATCGCCGCGCTCCAGGTGCCGTCCGCCAGTACCGTCGCCGCATAGTCTTTACCGTTGACGGTGACGGTCAGCGTCGTGCCCGACGCCAGCCCGTCGCTGGAGCCGGTGACAATCAGGTTCTGCGCGTGCTCGATGCTGTTGACGACATTGTCGCCCGCCACGGTATCCACGCGCAGTCCCGGCAGGTTAGCGTCGATAGTAATATCGCGCTCGCCGGTTCCGGTATTGCCGTGGCCGCTGGTGACGGTCGCCGTCACGCTCAGGCTACCGTTGCCCAGCGCGGTCAGCACGTCAGACGGCACGTTCACGGACCAGGTCAGATCGCTCTGCACCGTTGCGGTGTAGCTGTTGCCGCCTATGGTGACGGTAACGGTATTGCCCGCTTCGGCATTCGCCACGGTGCCGCTCAGGGTCTGGCCTGCCGCCACTTCCGCCGCGTTGATGACGTTGTCGCCCGCCACGGTATTGATGGTTACGGTAGGCAGCGCGGTGTCCACCAGCAGGTTCGCGGTATTGCTCACGGTGTTGCCCACGCCGTTGGTGGCGGTCGCGTTCAGGGTGTAATTAGCCTGACCGAGACCGGCCAGATCCGCTGCCGGAACCGTCAGGCTCCAGGTGCCGTCTGCCGCAGTCGTCGCCGTGTAGTTTTTGCCGTTGAGGGTCACGGTCACCACGGTGCCTTCCGCGAGGTTGGCGCTGGTGCCGCTGACGCTCAGATCCTGACCCTTTTCAACGGCGTTCAGGACGTTGTCATCGCTGATGGCGTTGAAGTTGACCGATGGCAGACCGGTATCGACGGTCACGTTATGCGTGCCGGTGCCGGTGTTGCCCGCCGCGTCGGTGACGGACGCCGTGACGGTCACGGTGCCGTCGCTGAGGCCCGAAATCACGCTGGCCGGAACGCCCACGCTCCAGTTACCCGCCGCGTCCAGCACGGTGGTGTAGGTCTGGCCGCCAATGGTGACGGTGACCTTGTCGCCCGCCGCCGCGCCGGTGGCGGAGCCGCTGACGATCTGCGCCTGGCCGTGTTCCGCCACGTTAATCACGTCATCGCCCGCAATAACGTTAATGGTTACCGCCGGAACGGTCACGTCCACCGTCAGGTTATGGTCAACCGAGGCCGGGTTACCGGCTTTATCGCTCACGGAGGCCGTCACGGTCACGCTGCCGTCCGTTAAGCCTGCAAGATCGGCCGCCGGAACGTTCAGCGTCCAGCTGCCGTCTGAGCCTACCGCTGCGGTGTAGTCCTTGCCGTTCAGGCTCACGGTCACCGTCTGCCCCGCTTGTGCGGTGCTGGTGCCGGAGATCGCCAGGTCAGACTGCGCTTCGGTGGCGTTCAGGATGTCGTCAGCCGCAATCGTACTGATGGTCACCGACGGCGCGGTAGCGTCCACGCTGTACTCGCGGCCCGCCGAGGCGCTGTTGCCGTTGACGTTGGTGACGCTCACCTGCACGCTGGCGTCGCCGTCCTTCAGTCCTGCCAGATCGGCGGACGGCACGGTGGTGGTCCATTTGCCCTGCGCGTCAACGGTTGCGGTATAGGTTTTTCCGCCAAAGCGTATCGTGACGGTCTGATTTTCTTCCACGCTGCTGGTGGTGCCGGACAGCACCAGATCCGCGCCTTTTTCCGCCGCGTTAATCACGTCGTCGGTGGCGACGGCGTCGATGCCGATCGCCACGGCCGCCAGATCCACCTTCACGTTATGGTCGATGGAAACCGGGTTGCCCGCGCTGCTCTGGCCCGCCACGGTCACGGTCACCGTGCCTGCTGCCAGGTCGGCCACGTCCGCCGCCGGAATCGCCGCGCGCCAGGTGCCGTCTGCCAGCACGGTGGCCGCATAGGTTTTACCGTTCAGGGTGACCGTCAGCGCGGCGCCTGCGGCCAGGCCATCGCTGGAGCCCGTCACGATCAGGTTCTGCCCGTGCTCGATGCTGTTGATCACGTCATCGCCCGCCACGGTGTCCACGCGCAGGCCCGGCAGATTTGCATCTATAACGATTTCGCGCTCGCCGGAACCGGTGTTGCCCACGCCGTTGGTGACGCTGGCTGACACCGTTAAATCGCCGTTGCCCAGCGCCTTCAGCACCGCTTCCGGCACGTCGACGGACCAGGTCAGGTCGCTCTGCACCGTTGTGGTCCAGGTGTTGCCGCCAGCGGTGACCGTCACGGTATTGCCCGCCTCGGCATTTACCACCGTTCCGCTGAGGGTCTGGCCTGCGGCCAGCTCGGCGGCGTTAATCACGTCGTCGCCCGCCACGGCGTTAATGGTGACGCCGGGCAGGACCGACTCCACGCTAATCCCGTGCGAGGTGCTGGCGCTGTTGCCCACGCTGTCCGTGGCTGACGCAGTGACGGTGTAAAGGGCTTCACCCAGCTGGCCCACTTCGCTCGCCGGAACCGTGGTCGTCCATTTTCCGCTGTTATCAACCGTGGCGCTGTAGGCTTTGCCGTTCAGCATTACGGTCACCGCTGCACCCGCCGCCAGGCCGGTTGCGCTGCCGGAGACCGACAGATCCTGCGCTTTTTCGGCGCTGTTGATGACGTCATCGTCGGAAACGGTGTCGATGGTCAGCACCGGCGCGGTGAGGTTGACCTCAACGTCGCGGGTAGCGCTGCCGCTGTTCCCGGCTTTATCGGTCAGCGCCGCGGTGATAGCGTGATCCCCGGCGGCCAGAGCGCTAACGTCTGCCGCAGGCACGCCCACGCTCCAGTTGCCGGAGGCATCCAGGGTGGCGGTGTACGATTTGCCGTTGAGGGTAACGGTGACCACGTCGCCCGCCGCCGCGCCAGTTACGGAACCCGTGACAATCAATGCCTGCGCATGCTCGGCGCTGTTGATCACGTCGTCGTCGGAAACGGTGTTAATGGTCAGCTGCGGAACGGTGGTATCGACCAGCACGTCACGATCCGCAGAGGCGGGGTTGCCCGCCTTATCAGACACGGCGGCGCTGATGGTGTAGTTGCCTTCGGTAATCGCGCCTACGTCTGCAGACGGCACGGTCACGCTCCAGCTACCGTTCGCCTGTACGGTGGTGGTGTAGTCCACGCCGTTCAGGGTGACGGTGACGGTCTGGCCCGCTTCGGCGTTAGTGACGCCGTTAACGACCAGATCCTGCTGCGCTTCTGCGGCGTTGATAATGTTGTTGTCGCTGACGATCTCAATGGAGAGCGTTGGCGCGGTGGCGTCCACGCTGTATTCACGCCCCGCCGAGGCGCTGTTGCCGTTCACGTTGGTGACGCTCACCTGCACGCTGGCATTCCCGTCCTTCAGGCTGCCGAGGTCGGCTGACGGCACGGTCGCCGTCCAGTGGCCGCTCGCGTCCACGGTGGCGGTGTATGACCTGCCGCCAAAGGTGATGTGGACGGTCTGGTTTTCTTCCACGTTGGTGGTGGTGCCGGACAGCACCAGATCCGCGCCTTTTTCCGCGGCGTTAATCACGTCGTCCGCGGCAATCGCGTCAACGCTGATGGCCACCGCCGCCAGATCGACCTTCACGTCATGGCTGATGGAGACCGGGTTACCCGCCGTGCTCTGGCCTGTGACGGTCACGGTGACCGTGCCCGCGCCAAGCGCGCTCACGTCCGAGGCCGGAATGGCCGCTGTCCAGGTGCCGTCGGCCAGCACCGTCGCCGCATAGATTTTACCGTTTACGTTCACCGACAGCGCGGTGCCGCTTGCCAGCCCCTCGCTGGAGCCGGTGATAATCAGGTTTTGCGCATGTTCAATGCTGTTGATGACGTCGTCACCCGCCATGGTATTTACGCGCAGGCCCGGCAGGCTGGCGTCGATGGTGATGTCGCGCGCGCCGGAGCCGGTGTTGCCCACGCCGTTGGTAACGCTGGCGGACACGGTCAAATCGCCGTTACCGAGCGCTGTAAGCACGTCGGACGGCACGTTGACCGACCAGCTTAAGTCGTCCTGAACCGTGGCGGTAAAGCGGTTGCCGCCCACGACAATCGTGACAGTGTCACCGCTCGCCGCCCCGCTGACCTTTCCGCTCAGGGTCTGCCCGGAGGCGACCTCCGCCGCGTTGATCGTATCGTCAATCGCCACCGCGTTGATGGTCACCGTCGGCAGCGCGCCGTCAACCCGCACGCTGTGGTCGGCGCTCGCGCTGTTGCCTGCGGCATCGGTCACGCTCGCCGAGACGGTATAGCCCGCTTCGCCCAGCGCCGAGACGTTGGCCGCCGGAACGGTAACGCTCCAGCTGCCGCTGGCGTCGGTGGTCGCGGCGTAGCTTACGCCGTTCAGGGTTACCGTAACGGCGGTATTGGCCGGCTGGTTGCTGGTGCCGGTGAGGAGCAGATCCTGGCCTTTCTCCGTCGCGTTAATCACGTCGTCGTTCGCGACGGTATCGATGGCGATAGTCGGCGCGGTCAGGGAGACGTCAACATTGTGCGCTGCGGTGGAGCTGTTGCCCGCTTTATCCGTAATCGTGGCGGTAATGGTCTGGCCGCCGTCCGCCAGCGCGCCCACGTCCGCCGCCGGCACGCCCACGCTCCAGCTGCCGGACGCGTCCAGCATCGCGGTGTAGTCTTTGCCGTTCAGGGTAACGGTGATTACGTCGCCCGCCTGCGCGCCCGTTACCTTACCGGAAACGATCAGCGCCTGGCCGTGCTCGGCAATATTAACGATGTCGTCGCCCGCCACGATGTTGAACGTAATCTGCGGAACGGTGGTGTCGACCAGCACCGAGGAGCCCGCGCTAGCCGGGTTGCCCGCCTTATCGGACACGGTCGCCGTTACCGCCGCGCTGCCGTCGGTAATGCCTGCCATATCCGCCGCCGGAACGTCGAGCGTCCAGCTGCCGTCCGCCTGCACCTGCGCGGTGTATTGATTGCCGTTGAAGGTCACGGTGACCGTCTGGCCTGCTTCGGCAGTAGAGGTGCCGCTCAGGGTCAGATCCTGCGCCGCCTCTGCCGCGTTCAGCATATTGTCATTGCTGATGGTGTTGATGGTCACCGTCGGCGCGGTGGTATCGACGCTGAATTCCTGCGCCGAAGACGCCGCGTTGCCGTTCACGTTGGTGACGCTGACCTGCACGCTGGCGTCGCCGTCTTTCAGGCCGCTCAAATCAGCTGACGGTACGGTGTAGGTCCAGTCGCCGTTGGTATCCACCGTCGTGGTATAGGTTTTACCCGCGAAGGTGATGGTCACGGTCTGACCCGCTTCAACGTTGGACGTGGTGCCGGAAAGCACCAGGTCCTGGCCTTTTTCCGCCGCGTTGAGCACGTTATCGTCGGTCACGCTGCTGATGGTGATGGCGACAGGCGCGAGATCGACATCCACGACGGTCCCGATAGCCACCGGGTTGCCGGAGGCATCCTGCGCGCTGGCGCTGATGGTGAGCGAACCATCTGCCCACTGGGACACATCGGCCGCCGGTACCGCCGCCTGCCAGGTGCCGTCCGCCAGTACCGTTGCGGAATAATCTTTGCCGTTGATGGTCACGGTAACGGTGCTGCCCGCCGCCAGATCGCTACTGGTACCAGACACAATCAGGTTCTGCGCGTGTTCAATCACGTTAATCACGTCGTCACCTGCGACGGTATCAATCCGCAGTCCCGGGAGTTGGGCGTCGATGTTGAAGTCGAGAGAAGAGGAGCCGGTATTGCCGTGCGCGTTGGTCACGCTGGCCGATACGGTGAGCTCGCCGTTGCCGAGCGCGGTAAGCTGGCTCTCGCTTAACGACAGGCTCCAGGTGAGATCGTCCTGCACGGTAGCGGTGTACGTCTGGCCGCCAAGGATAATAGTGACAGTGTCACCTGACGCTGCGTTCGTCACCTTACCGGTCAGGGTTTGCCCTGCCGCCACTTCCGCTGCGTTAACGATATTGTCACCCGCCAGCGTGTCGATCGTCACCACCGGCAGCGAGGTGTCCACCAGCACATCGTGTGAGGTTGAGGCGCTGTTGCCTACGTTATCCGTGACGCTCGCCGTCACGGTGTAATGGGCTTCTCCCAGCGCGCTAACGGCCGAGGCCGGTACGGTCACGCTCCAGTTACCGCTGGCGTCAGTAGTGGCGGTGTAATTGATGCCGTTCAGGTTAACGGTGACGCGTGTTCCTTCCGGCTGATTGCTGGTGCCAGAGAGCAGCAGATCTTCACCCTTCTCGGTCGCGTTAATCACGTCGTCCGCCGCCAGCGTGCTGATGGCGATAACAGGCGTCACGGTATTCACCACCACATCCAGTGAACTGCTTCCGGTATTGCCGGATCGGTCGGTCACGGAGACGTCGATGGTCCAGGTGCCGTCCGTCAGCCCCTGCACGACAGACGCGGGCAGGCCAAGGCTCCAGTTCCCCGCCGCATCCACCACCGTGGTGTAATCGACGCTGTTAATGGTGACGGTCACCCGATCGCCCGCTGCCGCGCCGGTCACGGAGCCGCTCAGGATCTGCGCCTGTGAATGGGCGAGCTGGTTAACGGTATTGGTGTCGGTGACAAAGTCGTTAATCGTCACCTGCGGCACGGTGGCATCCACCAGGCCGACGCGGTCCGCGCTGCTGGTGTTGCCCGCCACGTCGCTCACGGTGGCCGTCACGGTGAGGTTACCGTCGTTCAGCGCGCCAGCATCGGCGGCCGGAACGCTCAGCTGCCAGCTGCCGTCCGCCTGCACGGTGGTCTGGTACGACTTGCCGTTCAGCGTCACGGTGACCGTCTGGCCCGCCTGCGCGCTGCTGGTGCCGCTGACGATCAGGTCCTGCTGCGCTTCTGCCGCATTGATGATGTTATCGTCGGTCAGGTTGTTAATGGTTATGGTCGGCGGCTGCGTATCCACCGTCACCACGCGGGCCGCATCGGCGCTGTTGCCGCTGGCGTTCGTCACGCTGGCGCTAATCTGCGCGCGGCCGTCGATCAGGGTTTCCATGGCGCTGGCGGGCACGGTCAGGCTCCAGGTGCCGTCCTGCTGTACCTGCGCGGTAAAGGTCTGGTCAGCAAATTTGACCACCACGGTCTGGCCTGCTTCTACGCCCTGCGTCTGGCCGGACAGGGTCAGATCGCTGCCTTTTTCCGCCGCGTTGAGCAGGTCATCGCCTGAGACAACGTCAATAGTGACCGCCACGGCGTTCAGGTCCAGCTCGACGGGATGCTCGGCAGAGACGGTGTTGCCCCAGGCATCCTGCGCGCTGGCGTGCACGACGACGTTGCCCGCCGTCCAGGCCTGGAGATCGGCTGCCGGCACGCCGATCTGCCAGCCGCCGCTGGCGTTAACCACGGCAGGATAGTCGACGTTATTAATGGTGACGGTAATCTGCGCGCCGGCGGCCAGATGGGTGCTGGAGCCGGATACGGTCAGATCCTGCTGCTGCTCTATGGCGTTAATGACGTCATCACCGGAGATGGTGTTGACGCGCAGGCCCGGCAGTTCGGCGTTGATGCTGATATCGCGCTCGCCGGTGCCGGTGTTGCCGTGGGCGTTGGTGACGGAGGCGGTAAAGGTCAGTTCGCCATCGCCAAACGCCTTAAGATCCGCTGAAGGGATCGTCACGCTCCAGGTCAAATCGCTGCTGACCTCGGCGGTATAGCTCTTGCCGCCCACGGTAATGGAGACCGTATCGCCCGCCGCCGCGCCGGTTACGCGCCCGCTGAGGGTCTGATCGACAGCCGTTTCGGCATTGTTAACCAGGTTATTGCCCGCAAAGGTATTGACGATCACCTGCGGCAGCGCGGTGTCAACCAGCAGGTTCGCCTCGGCGGAGCCGCTGTTGCCCACGCTGTCGGTGCCGCTCACGCTGACGGGGTAAAGGGTGTTCGCCAGGCTCAGCACGTCGGAGACCGGCACCTGCACGGACCAGACGCCGCCCGCCACCGTGGCCGCATAGCTAACGCCGTTGAGGGTCACGGTGATGGCGCTGCCGTCCGGCAGGTTGCTGGTGCCGGTCAGGCTCAGCGGCTGCATGGCCTCCTGCGCGTTCAGGACGTTATCCTGGCTGATGGCGTCAATCGTGAATTCCGGCGGGTTGCCGCTCAGGGTAATATCGCGCGTGGCGCTGCCGGTATTGCCCGCCGCGTCGGTCACGGAAACGGAAATGCCGTGTTTGCCTTCCCCCAGCGCACCGACGGCGGAGGCAGGAATGCCTACGCTCCAGCTGCCGTCCGCCTGCACCGCTCCGGTGAAGGTCTGTCCGCCAACGGTGACGGTCACGATATCGCCAGCGGCCGCACCGTTTGCCTTACCGGAGATAATCTGCGCCTGGCCCTGCTCGCTGGTGTTCAGAATATCGTCGCCCGCGACGGTGTTGATGGTCACTACCGGGGCCGTCGTATCAACGGTAACGTCCGCGGTGGTGGATGCGCCGTTCCCCGCCTTGTCGCTGACGTTAACCGTCAGGGTGTGCTGACCGTTCGCCAGCGACTGCACCTCGCTGGCGGGCAGCGTGACGGACCAGCCGCCATCGCTGCCCACGGTCGCGGTATGGTTTTTACCGTTCAGCGTCACCGTCACGATTTGTCCGGCTTCGGCGCTGGTTTTACCGGTCAGGGTCAGCGGCTGATTATGCTCCGCCGCGTTGATGACGTTGTCCTGCGCGAGAGTATCGACGGAAATCGTCGGCGCAGCGGTATCCACGCCAATCGTCTGGCTGCCGGTCACGGTGTTGCCCGCCGCGTCTTTACCGCTGACGTTCACCGTCCAGGTGCCGTCCCCCAGCGCCTGCGCGTCCGCGGCCGGCACGTTCACGCGCCAGCCGCCGTCGGCGCCCACTTCAGCGGTATAGGTTTTGCCGTTCAGCGTAACGGTCAGCGCCGTGCCCTGCGCCAGGTTTTTAGCGCTGCCGGAGAGCGTAAAGCCGGCGGCTTGTTCGCTGGCGTTAATCACGTTATCCCCCGCCGTCGTCGCCAGCGTCACGCTCGCGTCGGCAGTGGTGACGGTGACGGTAATGCTGCCGGCCGCCGTGGTTTTGCTGCCGTCGATCTGCACGACCGACCAGGTATGCTCCCCATCCTTCTGGGCGGGTAAGGTTACCGACCAGGTGCCGTCTTTGGCGACCATGGCGCTGGCGATGGTGCTTCCGCTGCTGTCTTTGACCTGTATCGTCGCGCCCGGCTGGCCGGTGCCGCTAAAGGTTGGGGTGTTGTCATCCGTGATGGCGTTTGCGCTCAGCACGCCCTGCCTGTCACCCGCGTTGTCCGTAAGCAAGAACGTCGGCGTGGCGCTCTCAACCTCTTTCGTATTATCAATCACCTTCGTTTTGGTTTCACCGTCGCCCCCGCTGGCCAGCAGCGCGCCGATGGCCCCGCCGCCGAGCGCCGCGCCCGCAATCCATCCCCACGGCGCATCGCTCAGCGCGCTTCCCTGCTCCAGGAAAGGCTCAATGCTGCTAATCGGCGCGGCCTGGGCGGTTAATTCGGTCGCGACAGCGCCTGATGCTTCCCCGGCATCGGCAAATGAAATATGCGTCAGTTCCTGGCTATCGTTAAATACCAGTTCGGACTGATTATGGGTTTCCGGATCGTCGACAAAATAGTTATTGCAGCGAATGACGCTGCCGTCTTTCATATAAATAAGGAGGTCTTTTCCCTGGCGGACATAACGCACCACGTCCTGCGCAGAACCCTGAATTTCAATTACGCTCGGCGATGAAATGGAGACCGACAGATTTCCTTCGCCGGTTAATCTCGTTTTTTCTGCCGTCTTGCGAACGATGACATCAACAACTTTTGCGTTACTCATATTCTTCTCCTTGCAGGTGTGCGGATTCCTGTGGATATGTCCACCAGATGGATGTAGCTATCCCTGGGAAAAAACACCCATTTTTTATCAGACCTAATTTGCGCAGGAAGGCGCGTTTTTTATTAACTCAAATCGGGTAATTTTGCGGCAGCGTTCTTCTCTATTCCAATAAGCGGCATCAGGTTATCAACGGCTGCGGCGTAATTAATTGCCGCGCTCCAGCCGTCATATTCAGCGATTATTTTGGCGGAGGTGGCCTGCCACACGTCCTGCTCCACGCTGAGCAAATCGTTAATGCTGCGCTTGCTCAGGGTATATTCATTTTTATAGACATCCCGGGCGCGCAGCGCATTTTCCAGCTGCCGTTTTCCGGCCTCCATTCGCCCCCGGGCGCCGGTCCAGTCGGCCTGCGCAACGGAGGCTTTTTGCAGCACATCGAAGCGGGCCTGATCGACCTGCGACGATGCCATTGCCCGTGCCCCTTCAGCCTGGCGCACGCGTGCCGAGACCGCGCCGCCCTGATAAAGCGGTGCGTCAATGTTGAGCTGGATCTGGTCGTCCCAGTAGGCGCGATTATCGGACTCATACCGGGTTCGGCCCCCCCTTCAGGCTCAGGGTTGGCCAGTGCTGCGACTTCGCGGTTTCAACGCCGTACTGGGCTGAACGCTCCATGTTCTGCGCGGCCATCACCGCCGGAATCAGTGAATAATCAATGCGATTGAGCGCGCCGGGCTCCACCGCCAGGCTTCCCGGCACCGGAGAATAGCGTTCAGCCTCAATGCCGGTTAACACCGCCAGCCTCGCGCGGGCGCTGTTCAGGGACGCGTTGTACTGCTCTACCGTCGCCTGCATCCCGGCAATGCGCGTGCGGGTCTGAAGCTCGTCAGAGGTGGAGCTTACGCCTGCGTCGGCGCGCAGCTTCGCCAGCTGTTCCACGGTTTTGAGCGCCTGCACGTTCTCTTTTGCCGCCTGCAGCAGATCGCTGTAGCGTTTGACCTCCACATAGCTGAGGGCCGTTTTTTCCGCCACCTCAGAGAGCGTGCCCATCAGCTGGTAGCGATAGCCGTCACGCTGCGCTGAAGACCGGCTGATGCTGTTGTTGGTCTTGCCAAAATCGTACACCAGCTGCGTCAGGCTCAGCCCCCAGGCGGCGGAATTGCGCAGCGAGCCGCTTGAATCGGTAGTCTGGCTATGGCCCGTGCTTCCGTTCAGGGATATTTGTGGCATCCAGCCGCTGCGCGCTTCGTCTATTTGTGCCTGACCAATTCCCAGCTGCGCAGCCTGCTGGCTAACCGACGGATCGCGATCGAGCGCGAAAAGAATACTTTCCTTCAGCGTGGTTGCCGCAACGGGAGCAATACCTCCCTGAGCGCTATTTGCATTTGCCGCCGTCGCGGTCAGCGATATTACGACCAGGGAGAGGGATAATCTGAGTAACCTGTTATTGCGCATCATCGTCATAATATCTCCCCCGAATCCAGGTGGTGGCTAAATAATTACCCAAGAAGAGGTACAGATAATTCGACAAATATCTTCTCGCTCCTTCTCGAAAATTTTTAGGTAATAGAGGCCCGCACCCATTTCAAATTGAGATGAGAGCCGTTCTGCGTCTTATTACAATTAAGAATTTACTTAATTATTTATTGATTCGCAGCATAACAAAATGTGATATGAGCAACCACACCCGCAATGTTAACGCGGTGTTACAAGTAAGAAAAAAGATGGGGTTTCTGGACAAATGGCTATAAGACGCCTTTCAGATGAAACATATAAACATGCTGTAATTTAAGGAAAATTCCTAAAGTGTCGCCTGTACATTTTTGGGTTAATTTCATGCCGGTTCAGACACAAAGATTTTCAAAGAAGTGTCAGTTTAGGTAATGAGGAGGATATATTTAGATTATTTAACCACAAATACATGATTGGCTAGATAATTAGCCTACAAATCCATTTGCAATCAAATCAATACTCCATATTTACCGCCCACCCTGGTTACTTAAACCAAATTTTCAGATAAAACATGTCGATAACAACAAGCGTAAGGGTTAAAAACATGTTTTTTAAGGCTTATTAATGCATTATCAATAATAACGCCATTGAACTGCTTTGCTTAACATCTGCCTCTCGCCCATTCCTTTTCCGCCAAGATGCTGTATTATGCGATTTATTGCGACATTTTGCAGGATTCGCCGCGCTATGCATAAAACCGCCCGTCAAAAATACGTGCTTGATCTCCTTAGTGAACGAGGCCAGGCAAGCATTACCGAGCTTGCCGAAAAGTTGCAGGTTTCTGCCGACACCATCCGCCGCGACCTGACTGACCTGGAAAACCAGGGGCTGGCGCAAAAAAATCACGGCGGCGCCATCGCGCTGAATCTCTCAACGATGACCCGCCAGAGCAGAAATACCCTGCTGCCTGAAACCAAGCAGCGGCTCGGTAAACGCGTCGCGGAAAGCGTACCGGCGGGTTCAACGCTTTTTCTGGATGCGGGAAGCACGGTGCTGGCCGTTGCTTCTTTTCTTAAGGGACCGTTGACCGTCATTACCACCTCGCTGGATATCGCCCATCACGTCAGCGACCGGGAGGATATCGAGCTGATCCTCCTCGGCGGCAGGTGGGACAGGAAGCAGCGCCTGTTCGCCGGCAGCGCCACCCTCTCCCTGCTCTCGCGCTATCGGGCAGATATTGCCATTCTTGGCGCATGCGCCATTGATGCGGAGCTGGGCCTGAGCGCCAGCCAGGAAGCGGATGCGGAGGTGAAGCGCGCCATGCTGGCCGCAAGCCAGAGGCACTGGATCGTCGCGGACCATCTGAAGCTCAACCAGTGCGAACCGTATCTGGTGTCAGGGTTATCCAACATACATCAGCTGTTTTTAGATCGTCCCTGGGCCGAGCTTGGGGACCATAGCGCAGTGCAGGTCACCGTTTGCGCGCATTAACGTGGAGAAGGTCATGAGTAAAGTGAAGACAGTAAATATTGCGCTGATCGGCTATGGGTTTGTCGGTAAAACCTTTCACGCCCCGCTGATCCAGTCCGTCGACGGGCTTAAGCTGGCGGTGGTTTCTTCCCGCGATGAGGAGAAGGTAAAACGCGATCTTCCGGACGTGCAGGTGGTGGCCACGCCAGAAGAGGCTATTCAGCATCCTGATGTCGATCTGGTGGTGATTGCCTCCCCTAACGCCACCCACGCCCCGCTGGCGACGCTTGCCCTGAACGCCGGTAAACACGTGGTCGTGGATAAGCCTTTCACCCTCGACATGCAGGAAGCGCGGGACCTGATAGCGCTTGCGGACGAAAAACGGCTGCTGCTCTCCGTTTTCCATAACCGCCGCTGGGACACCGACTTTCTCGGGATTAAGCAGGTTATTGAGCAAGGCAGCATCGGCAGGGTTAAACACTTTGAGTCACACATTGACCGCTTCCGCCCGGAGGTTCGCGTCCGCTGGAGAGAGCAAAACGTTCCCGGCAGCGGCCTGTGGTTCGATTTAGGCCCGCACATGATTGACCAGGCGCTGCAGCTGTTTGGTCTGCCGCTGTCCGTTCAGGGCAATATCGCCACCCTGCGCGACGGCGCGGAAATTAACGACTGGGCGCACGTGGTGCTCAATTACCCGGAACACAGGGTGGTGCTTCATTGCAGCATGCTGGTGGCCGGCGGCGTTTCGCGCTTTACCGTACACGGGGACAAAGCCAGCGTGGTGAAGGCGCGTATCGATCAGCAGGAAGCGCAGCTGCTGGCGGGCGTTATCCCGGGAAGCGAAAGCTGGGGCAAGGACAGCGACGATATGGTGCTGTTTAACGCTCAGGGTGAAGCCAGTACCCTGCGCACGCCCGACGGCGATCAGCGTCAGTACTACATTAACGTGCGCGATGCGCTGAGCGGTGAAATCGAAAATCCGGTGCGCCCGGTAGAGGCGCTGGCGGTGATGGCGGTGCTGGAAGCGGCGGTTAAATCTTCCGAAACCGGCTCAACGCAGGCGCTGGAATTAACCGCGCAGGAGATTGCGCAGCTTCAGTAAAGCGCAAAAAAATGCCCTGCGGTTGCAGGGCATTTCATTTACTGGCGCTTTTTCGGCATCATGCGCAGAAGCGTATTATCCTTCCAGAAATAGTGATGCAGCAGCGCGGCAAACGCGTGCAGGCCAATCACGAAATATCCCAGATTCGCCAGCGTGACGTGCCACGCCTTGAGCGTATCCACCAGGTCAAAATTTGACTCCGCCGCATGCGGCATCACCATGCCGAAGGCAAACCAGTCATTTCCCCGGCTGTACATCATCATAAGGCCAATCAACGGCAGCGCAATAAACAGCAGATAAATCACCAGATGCCCCAGGTGAGACAGTCCCGTGACCATTGCTTTTGGCTTCGGTTGAATCGGTGGCGCGGGGAACCTGAGGCGAACCAGCAGACGCGCCACCATCAGCACCAGGATACTGATGCCGCAGGAGACATGGATCATATTGATCGTCGGACGCGCGGTGCGCGGGAAGAACCCCCTGAACTCCATGGCGCAGTAGGCGACGATGACCAGCAGAAACACCAGCCAGTGAATGCCGATTTGCAGGCTTGTATATTTTGTGCGCATGTACTTTCCCGATTAAACACAGTTACCGCGCCAACATAATCTCCTTTCCTTAAAAATTCATTAACTTTTCTGTATGTTTACCCGGCCGCTCCCCTCGCATGGCGCCTCTTCGGCTGCCAGTTACATATGCATAGAAGGGTCATTGCCGTAACTAAGTGCGATCCTGTCCGTCCAACGCGACGCGCAGAAATGGCTTTTACGCTGTCATTAATTTTCTCGGGTAATATTATTCACTTAAGTTTTGTATTCACCGTTAATTATCATTAGAACTTCTAAAATCAGCTTTTAAATATAGTTGCTTTAATTTTATAAGCCATCCCAATAATATAATTGCAAGACATGCAATTACGCCTGTCACGTTAAACGCCCATCTTTATATTGTTAAGGAACAACAATGAAAAAAGTTATTTTAGCTTCATTAATCGCGCTGGCCAGCGCCTCAGCTTTCGCAGAACCAACCGCGGTATTAAAAGTACACGGCACCCTGACGAATGCTGCCTGTTCGCCTTCCATTGGCAATGGGGGGGTTATCGATTACGGTTTCATTCGTCTCGGTGATTTATCCGCAACGGAAAATAACAAAATTGGCATGAAGCAGGTTCCGGTAACCATTACCTGTACGGCGCCAACCAAAGTAGGCTTTACCATTCTTGATAACCGCGCCGACAGCAATGCGCAGCTTCCGCTGGATATTGGTGGTAACCAGAACCAGTCTGCTAAATATTATACCTACGGCGTGGGCACCACGACCGAAGGCGTTAAAATTGGTAACTACGGCATGTGGATGACGGATGTTACGGCGGATGGCAATACGGTAGATCCGGTGAGCAACAACCACGACTGGGAAGCGTCTAAGTGGCATAAAACCGGGATCCCGCGCAGCGATGCGTTTACGACCACCTCCTTTGCGGCAACCGGAACCGAGGCGCCGATTGCCATTACCACGGCTAACTTTAACTTTGTTACTAACCTGACGATCCGCGATACCGCAGCGCTGGCTATTACCGACGATACCCCTCTTGACGGTCAGGCGACGATGACGCTGGTGTACCTTTAACTACACATTGAACTATACTGGTTCAGCGCGTGGCTGAACCGGTACTTTCACCGTAATTATATTCACGCCACCAATTAAAAACGCTTCATTCATTTTCCGTATCCGCATAACTTTATTTTTTCTAAAAAGTAGATTAAATTTTAATAAATATACCAAAAAACGAATGATAAATATTATTCCCGCCGATGGGTAAGGACGCCATCGCGGCGTTCTCTTATCTGCTCCGCAAATATTACAATCACGCAAAGGAAATCAAGGATGAAAAAAGTCATTCTGGCAACAACCATCGCCCTTATTGCTTCATCAGCTTTCGCAGCAGACACTGCCATTATTAAAGTTACAGGCACGTTAACCAACGCGGCCTGCACGGCAGAACTGGGTAACGGCGGTGTTATTGATTACGGTTACATTCGCCTCGGCGAACTATCAGATACAGCCAATAATAAGCTTGGTGAAAAACAGATTCCTGTGAGCATCACCTGCACCACGCCAACCAAGGTCGGCTTCATCATGACCGATAACCGCGCCGACAGCAATGCGCAGGTCCCTGTTGATATTGCGAAAAATAAGGACGTGACTGCAAAATATTACACCTTCGGCGTAGGGTTGACGCCTGAGGGGATTAAGATTGGTAACTACGGCGTGTCGATTAGCGGCTCCACCGTAAACGGTCAAGCCGCGGATAATATTGGGCAAAACCAAGGCTGGGTTTCAACCAAGTGGGAAAAAGCCGGAATTTCTCGCAGCGATGGCATCCAGACCCTTACTTTTGCTGAAACAGGCACAACCGTTCCTATGGCCATCACGACGGCTAACTTTAACGTCGTCACCAGCCTGGCAATTCGTGATACCGCCACCCTGGCCATAACCGACGATACCGCGCTGGATGGTCAGACCACAATGACGCTGGTGTACCTCTAATCACAGACGTTGCCTATACCGGTTCAGCGAGTGCCTGAACCGGTACTTTTACCGTAGTTATATTCACACCACCAATTAAAAAGATTTCTTAAATTTCGGGATTCTCATAACTTAATTTTTTCTACAAAGTGGATTAAATTTTAATAAATATACCAAAAAACGAATAATAAATATTATTCCCGCCGATGGGTAAGGACGCCATCGCGGCGTTCTCTTATCTGCCCCGCATGTTTTAAAATCAAGCAAAGGAAATCAAGGATGAAAAAAGTCATTCTGGCCACAACCCTCGCCCTTATCACTTCATCAGCTTTCGCCGCAGACACTGCCATTATTAAAGTTGCAGGCACATTAACCAACGCGTCCTGCACGGCGGAACTGGGCAACGGCGGCGTTATTGATTACGGTTATATTCGCCTGGGTGAATTATCAGAAGGCGCGAATAACAAAATCGGTGAAAAAAAGATCCCGGTGACCATTAGCTGTACCGCGCCAACTAAAATGGGTTTCACTATCACCGACAATCGCGGCGACACTAATGCTCAACTGCCGGTTGATATCGCGGGTAATTTGAACCAGACGGCCAAATATTATACCTATGGCGTAGGTAAAACGGCTCAGGACGTGAAAATCGGTAATTACGGTATGTGGATTACGGGCGTAAGCGTAGACGGTAAGTCCGCGGACAGTATCGCGAATAACCACGACTGGCCTTCAACCAAATGGAATAAAAACGGCATTCCTCGCAGCGATGGGTATAATACCCTCGCGTTTGCCGAAACGGGCACAACTACCCCAATGGCGTTCACGACAGCGAACTTTAACTTCGTCACCAATCTGGTGATTCGGGATACCTCAACGCTGGCCATCACCGACGATACCGCACTGGATGGCCAAAACACCATGACGCTGGTTTATCTGTAAACAAATACGCGTTATTCATGCCGGGTCAGCGGGTTGCGCTGGCCCGGCTTTTTTTACGCCTGCAGGTAGACGACCTGTGTTTGCAGGTATTCATTCAGACCGTGCTTGCCGTCCGCCCCACCGATGCCGGACTTGCGCCAGCCCGCGTGGAATCCCTGCATCGCTTCAAAGTTCTCGCGGTTGATGTAGGTCTCGCCAAACTTCAGCCCCCTGATGGCCTTCATCGCCACGTTCAGATCCCGGGTATATATGGAAGACGTTAACCCATAGTCGCTGTCATTAGCCATGTTCAGCGCCTCCTCCAGCGTTTCAAATACCGCCACGGGCAGCACCGGACCGAAGGTTTCCTCGTGCATAATTGCCATCTCCTGGCGCACGTCGAGCAGCAGGGTTGGAGGATAAAAACATCCTCTTCCCTGCACAGCCTCACCGCCGAGAACGACTCTTGCTCCCTCCTGCACCGCGCGCGCCACCTTCTGCTCGACCCGCTCCAGCGCGGCGGCGTTAATCAGCGGCCCCATCGCAATATCGGTACGTTCAGCCGGATCGCCAAACTGCACGGCCTTCATCGCCTCCCCCAAGCGGTTGACAAAGCGGTCGTAAATTCCCTTCTGCACGTAAACGCGCTCTGCACAGTTACACACCTGCCCGGAGTTTATGACGCGCGAGTCTACAATGGCCTTAACGGCCAGCTCCAGATCTGCATCATCCATCACGATGGCCGGCGCTTTACCGCCGAGCTCAAGCCCCAATTTGGTGATGTTTTTCGCAGCCGCCGCCATGATTTTCTCACCCGCACCGACGCTTCCTGTCATGCTGACCAACGCCACTTTAGGATTGCCCGCCAGCTCCTGGCCGACGGTTTCGCCGCGGCCCAGCACAAGGTTAAACACGCCTTTCGGCAGGCCAATCTCATCGACGATTTTGGCGAACGCAATGGCGTTATTCGGGGTAAATTCGCTCGGCTTAATCACGATGGTGTTGCCGGTCAGCAGCGCGGGCGCAAGCTTGCGGGCAATCAGGAAGAACGGGAAGTTCCACGGCAGGATACCGGTGGTAACGCCCAGCGCGCGTTTAAAGACCAGGATGTTCTCGCCCGGGCGGTCGCTCTGGATGATTTCGCCTTCATAGCGACGCGCCCACTCGGCCATATAATCGATATAGTCAGCGGTAAAGTTAACTTCCACCGCCGCCAGCTGCTGGATTTTTCCACCTTCTGCCACAATCAGCGCCGTAATTTCATCCGCCCGTTCGCGGATCCCGGCGGAGATTTTACGCAGCCAGCCTGCCCGCTCAATGGCCGGCAGCGCCTCCCAGCCGGCCTGCGCGCGCTCAGCCGCGTCAATGGCTTTACGGGCATCTTCCGCGCCGCCGTCTGGAATGCGGGAAATGACCTCCTCGGTGGCGGGATTGATCACGTCAATCCAGGCGTCACCCTGCCAGGCAACAAACTGTCCATCGATATACATAGGATGTTGTACGGGTACTGTCATGACCTGCTCCTGTAATTACGCTGTTTTTAACAAGTAAATGCATTGTTAAAAACTATAATTACCGGCGCAGTTGCCTACCCTGGCTGGCTGTTTTTGTGAGGTATCTCATAAAAGAATCGGGTCAGCCGGTTAAGAAAAGTCACAAACCAGCAACATAAGGTGCCCGTTTGCGTAAAAGATGGCGCAAACGGGCAGAACGTTACAGCAGCGAGCGGCTGACCAGCGCGTCGGTGAGGATCGCGTCATTGCGCAAAATTTGCCACGCGTCCTCCACCTCTGCCGGGATGTCGACATGGTTAATAAAGTCGCGCCCCGCCGGGCCGTAGCCGTTAACGTCGTCCCGCAGGCGCGGAAGCTCTCCCAGCACCAGCGACAGATAGCGCTCGACCGGCCACAGCCCTTCGCCCGAGCCAACAAACGCCAGACCGTCGTCGCTGTTTTGCAGGACGGGCGTGAGGCCAGGGTGGCTTAACCACGCGGGCGAAACCGGTTCATCACGGAAAACGCGGGCAAAGGTGGCCATCGTGCGCCGCTGCATGGTCGGGTCCTGTACCACCAGTATCCGCGCGTCGTTAAGGCCGCGATGCCTGATAAGCTCCCGGCTAAAGCGGGCATTCTCGCCGCAGTTGGTAGACTGATCTTCAATAACAATGTTTTCAGCCGGAATGTTCCAGAACTCACGCGCGATATCGGCCAGGATGGCAGCTTCCGGGCGGCCGGTGGTGGGCAGCCGGTTATAGCGAGGATGTTTCGCAATCGCGGCGTACAGGAAAGTGGTTGAGTGCCCGATGCCGCCGCTGACTATCAGGGGAGCACGCTGTTCAGCCGCGATTTTACAGGCAGCATCAATCGCGGGGATCACCGCGTTACCCGCCAGAATCACCAGATCAACGGGCTGGCTGGCCTGATAGTCATCCTGCGCCAGCCACTTCCCGACGGTATTGACGGCGTTGAGCGTCGAGCCGGGCAGACAGGGAAAAAGTGCCAGTGTCATCGTTACCTCCTTACAGCATGAATAACCAGAGTACCGAATGCATCCTGGCTGAAAAGGAGATCACTCTGAAAGCCGAAACGCCCTACAGCCTGCATTTTTGTCATTATTTTGAAATAACCAGAAACATCCAAAAACATTCAGGTTGCACCTCTACCTTATGCTTTTAATTATCGACGACACCAACGATCGTGCCACGTTATTGCACTGCAGAAGCACCCGCCGCTGCTTGTTTCACCGTGATCTGACCAGTATGAACCCGATCCCGCTTGCCAAAAGTAACATCCAACCCTAAGTTGCTTAACAATTTGACAACCTTTTACCCCTACAGGTTGCACCTGAAGCGCGCCGGGTGACACCTCTCTTATCATCTATGTGGCGGAGCGTTGAATGATGACACACCATGAGAGTACAGCTGCGGTTTTACGGAAAAATAAAAAGGTTTTAATCGCCAGTCTTACGGGAAGCTCTATTGAATGGTTTGACTATTTTCTCTACGGCACGGCAGCCGCGCTGGTCTTTAACAAGATTTTCTTTCCGATGGTCGACCCGGTTATTGGGCTGATCCTTTCATATCTCTCATTCTCGTTGACCTTCTTTATCCGCCCTGTCGGGGGTGTCCTTTTTGCCCACATCGGGGATCGTATCGGGCGTAAAAAAACGCTGGTGCTCACCCTTTCACTGATGGGAGGTGCAACCGTTACGATCGGTCTGCTGCCTACCTACGACACGATCGGCATGTGGGCGCCCGCCCTGCTCATCCTGATGCGCATTATCCAGGGAATGGGTATTGGTGGTGAATGGGGCGGCGCGCTGCTGCTGGCATACGAATATGCGCCGGAGAAACGCAAAGGCTTCTTCGGCAGTATTCCACAGGCGAGCGTAACCATTGGTATGCTGATGGCGACCTTTATCGTCTCGCTGATGACGCTGTTCAGCGAAGAAGATTTTCTCTCCTGGGGCTGGCGCATTCCCTTCCTGCTCAGCTCCGTGCTGGTCTTGTTAGGACTGTGGATCCGCAAAGATATCGACGAAACGCCAGATTTTCAGAAGGTGAAAAAATCCGGTCAGGTGGCAAAAACACCGCTGCGCGACACGGTAAAACAACACTGGCGGGAAGTGCTGATTGCCGCCGGTTTGAAGGTGGTGGAAACGGCCCCGTTTTATATTTTCTCCACCTTCGTCGTGAGCTATGCCACCACCACGCTCGCCTATCAGAAGTCGCAGGCGCTGGAAGCCGTGACGCTCGGCGCGCTGGTAGCGACCATTATGATCCCCCTGATGGGCCTGCTCTCCGATAAAATCGGACGCCAGCGCATGTACGCGGTCAGCGTTTTTGTGCTCGGCCTGTTTATCGTTCCATGGTTTATGCTGCTGAATACCGGCACCACCTTGGGCATCGTGCTCGCTACCGTTATCGCCTTCGGCGTGCTGTGGGCGCCGGTAACGGCAGTTCTCGGCACGCTCTGTTCGGAGATTTTCAGCGCTAACGTCCGCTACACCGGCATCACGCTGGGCTATCAGCTAGGTGCAGCCCTCGCGGGGGGAACCGCACCGCTGATTGCCACCGGCCTGCTGGCGAAATATGACGGCGACTGGGTGCCGGTGGCATGGTATCTGGGCGTGACGGTCGCGATTTCGCTGATCGCCATTTTCTTTGCCAGCCGCCTTAAGAGCACCCCTTCCATTCAGGCGCAGCCTGAAAAGCAATAAACGTTCGGCGGCTCCGTCTGAGGGCCGCTTTTCATTATCCCCGCCCGCAGAATTTGATAAATTCATCATAATCATATTCACTTGAATTATTATTTGCGTCAGCTTTAGAATCATTAGCCCGCTCACCATTCATTTTTCAAAGGTAAACCCCGCTATGCGCCTGCCCGAACGCGACCCTTATGCTCCTCGCGAGTGGCAGCCACATGAGAAACCCGCCCTGCTGGGTTCGCCTTCCACGCCGGAACACAGCACGCCCAAACGGATTGCCTATGGCGTCGTTGGCCTGCTGGTATGCCTGACCGGAGCCCTGGGCAATGCGCTGGTCACCGCCAACCTGCAAAATTTGCAGGGTACGTTTGGCGCCTGGTCTACGGAGATAGCCTGGCTGCCGGCAGTCTACGTGATGACCAACATCTCCATTAACCTGCTGCTGGTGAAGTTCCGCCAGCAGTACGGTCTGCGCGCCTTCACGGAAGGTTTTCTGGTGCTGTACGTGCTGGTGACGTTTTTCCACCTGTTCGTGAACGACCTTAGCTCCGCGCTTATGGTCCGCGCCGCGCACGGGATGGTGGCCGCCGCGCTGAGTCCGCTCGGCATTTATTACCAAATCCAGGCCTGGCCCGCGAAGCACCGGCTCAAGGCGCTGACCATCGGCATCACCGGCTCTTCTCTCGCGATCCCTCTGGCGCGCCTTTTTTCGACCGAGCTACTACAGCTGGACGAGTGGCGCGGGCTCTATTTCTTTGAACTGGGTCTGGCGCTGATCTCCCTGGCCTGCGTGATAGCCCTGAAGCTGCCCCCCGCGACCGCCGTAAGGTATTTGAGAAAAAAGATTTTATTACCTTCTTCTTAATGGCCCCCGGAATGGCCCTGCTCTGCGCGGTGCTCTCTTTGGGACGTCTCGACTGGTGGTTTGAAGCGCCGTGGATCGGCTGGGCGCTGGCGCTCTCGCTGGTGCTGATCGTCTCCGCCATCACGTTTGAGCATAACCGCAGTAACCCGCTGCTGAACACCCGCTGGCTGTCCAGCGGCAGCATCGTGCGCCTGGGGCTGATTATGCTGCTGATCCGCATCGTGCTGGCGGAACAGAACACCGGCGTCATCGGCTGGCTGCAGTACGTGGGCCTGCAGAACGAGCAGATGACGCATCTGGCGTGGGCTATCTTCGCCGGGATCGTCTGCGGTATCGTCACCAGTTGCCTGACGATTAAGCCCACCAGGCTGGCCTGGCCGATTATAACGTCCCTGGCGCTGATGATTGTCGCCTCGCTGCTGGACAGCCAGTCCAACAACCTGACCCGCCCGGACCAGCTGATCCTCAGCCAGTTCCTGCTGGGCTTCGGCAGCGCCTTCTTCCTCGCCCCGGCCATGCTGGCCGCCATCGGCGGCGTGATTGCCGATCCGCGTAACCTGGTCAGCTTCTCGGTAATGTTCGGCATGAGCCAGAACCTCGGAGGCCTGCTGGGTTCCGCTATTCTCGGCACCTTCCAGACCTGGCGCGAAAAGTACCACTCCAGCCTGCTGGCCGACCAGCTCACCACCCTCAATCCGCTGGTGAACGAACGTATTCAGCTTTACACCCAGATGTACAAAAGCCTGATTGGTGACAGCGCTCTGCTGGGCACCCAGGCCATCACCCAGCTTCAGACGGTGACCGCCCTTGAGGCAAATATTCTGGCTTACAACGATACTTATCTACTGACGGCGAGCATTGCTACTGCCACGCTGGTCTGGATTTTATGGCGCTTGCTGCGCCTGCGCATCACCGCCCGTATGGCCCTTAAGCACGCCACTGGCAATAAGCAATGATTATTTTTCAGGAGAAGTTATGAGTCAGCAGGACGCCGCCAAAGAGCAGGCCAATACCCGCAAAAACGTGCGCGTGGTTTCCGTTTTCACCGCCGCCGCCATCGGTATAGTCGGGGTACTGGCGATCCTGTACGCGTGGCAGCTGCCGCCGTTCACCCGCCACGTGCAGTTTACCGATAACGCCTACGTGCGCGGCCAGACGACGTTTATCAGCCCGCAGGTGAATGGCTATATCACCGAGGTACGCGTGCAGGATTTCGCGCAGGTTAAAAAAGGCGAGCTGCTGCTGCAAATTGATGACCGCATCTATCGCCAGCGCGTGCATCAGGCCGAAGCGCAGCTGGCAATGAAGGTTGCGGCGCTGAATAACAACCTGCAACAGCGTAAAAGCGCGGAAGCGGCGATCGTCAGTAACGAGGCGGCGCTGAAAAACGCCCGCGCGCAGAGCCTGAAAAACCAGGCGGATTTAAAGCGCGTTAAGGAACTTACCGCGGACGGCTCCCTCTCCATTCGCGAGCGCGATGCGGCGCTGGCGAGTGCCGCGCAGGGCAGCGCCAACATCGACCAGGCGAAAGCAACGCTTGAGATGTCGCGTCAGGATTTGCAGACGGTAATCGTGAACCGCGCTGCGCTGGAAGCGGATGTTGAAAACGCCAAAGCCGCGCTGGAGCTGGCGCAGATTGACCTGCAAAATACCCGCATCGTCGCGCCGCGGGACGGCCAGCTTGGGCAGATCGCGGTGCGTCTGGGAGCGTACGTGACCGCCGGCACCCATCTCACCACTCTGGTTCCCCCGCAGCACTGGGTGATTGCCAATATTAAGGAGACGCAGCTTGCGGAGCTGCGCGTCGGTCAGCCGGTTAAATTCACCGTCGATGCGCTCAACAACAAAGCCTATCAGGGCCGCGTGGAGAGCATTTCCCCGGCAACGGGCGTCGAGTTCAGCGCCATCACCCCGGATAACGCTACCGGGAATTTCGTCAAAATCGCCCAGCGTATTCCGGTGCGCATTGAGGTGCTCGGCGAACCGGAGGACTATCGGCTGCTGCGTCCGGGCATGTCGGTGCAGGTAACCATTGACACGCGGGAGGCGAAACCATGACGCTTCGCCCGATAGCTGGCCTGCTGATGATGGTGATGCTGGCGGGTTGCCAGTCGGTAGACGTTGAGCCAGCCACATCGTCACTGCACATTCCTGAGCAGTGGCGCGCCGCGTCGGGGCCGAACAGCCCGGCGGAGCAGCTCTGGTGGCGGAATTTCCACGACAACAATCTGAACCGCTACGTGGAGCGGGCGCTCAGGAACAACAGCGACGTGCTCATTGCCCGCGAGCGGATTAACGAATACCAGGCGCGGGTGTACGCCGCCGACGGCAGCCTGTTTCCCTCCCTGGATGCGGGCATCTCGGGCACCCGCGCCCGGTCGCAGTCCGCCGCGACGGGGCTTCCGGTATACGGCGCGTTGTACAAAGGCAGCCTGACCGCCAGCTACGACGTTGATATCTGGGGCGTAAACCGCAGCACGGCCAATGCCGCGCAGGCCTCGCTGGAAGCGCAAAAGGCGGCCGCCGCGGCTGCGGACCTAACCGTTGCGTCATCGGTAGCCTCCGGGTATGTCACCCTGCTGTCGCTGGATGAACAGCTGCGCGTTACCCGCTCCACCCTGAAGTCCCGGGAGGAAGCCTTTAACCTTGCCAGGCGGCAGTTCGAAACGGGCTACAGCTCGCGCCTGGAGCTGATGCAGTCCGACTCCGAGCTGCGCGCCACCCGGGCGCAGGTTCCGCTTCTCCAGCACCAGATTGCGCAGCAGGAAAACGCGCTTAGCCTGCTGCTGGGCAGCAACCCGGGCGAGGTGGCGCGTAGCGAGAGCTTCAGCACGCTCACCCCGCTCAGCCTGCCTTCACAGCTGCCGTCGTCGCTGCTTAACCGACGTCCTGATATCGTTCAGGCCGAGCGCCAGCTGGTCACGGCCGATGCGACGCTTGCCGCGTCACGCGCCAGCCTGCTGCCGTCGATCAACCTGACGGCAACCGGATCGGTTCAGGATCGCACCCTTTCAGGGCTGCTGGACAATCCGCTCCAGCTCTGGAGCGTGGGTGGCAGCGTTCTCGCCCCGCTGCTGAACCGCCAGGCGCTGAACGCGCAGGTGGATATTTCCCAGTCGCAGCGTAACCAGGCGCTGTACGCCTATGAGAAAACCGTACGTAACGCGTTTGCCGAAGTGAACAACAGCCTTGACGCCATTACACGCTATCAGGAACAGCTGAGCGAACTGCTGGCCCAGCAGGAAGTGGCACAGGAGACGCTGCGCATTGCGCAACACCGCTATCGCAACGGGTACTCGTCCTATCTGGACGTGCTGGACGCGCAGCGCACGCTGTTCTCGGTGCAAACAAATGTGGTGCAGGTGAAAAATAACCTGCTGCTGGCGCAGATTGATTTGTATAAAGCGCTGGGCGGCGGCTGGATCAATGCCTGAAGACATGCCCGGTGGCGCTACGCTTGCCGGGCCAACATTTCGCCCCCGGCGATACGGGTGCTGCACTACTCGTATCCAGGAACTGCCAGCATCGTGTATCGCGATCGGCGACATTTTATCGAGGCCCTATTATGGCAATGGGGTTAACGTTATAATATCTTTGTTATTTCAGCACGCAAATATTCAACTAATAATCCCGCCAAATATTTCAACCTACAAAACAATTTATTAATTTTAATAAATAAATTCAGAAACCCTAAATATACACACAGGCACAATATTATTATTATGCATTAGAGATGAAATAATTCGCGCATATTCATCTCATCCTCATTATCACATTTATGTAAAGGAATTATCAGGGATGAAAAAAGTCATTCTTACCACTATTTTATCATTAAGTATTACATCGGCTTTCGCAGCTGAAACCGCTGTTCTGAAAGTTACAGGCACGTTAACCAACGCGTCTTGTACGGTTGAACTGGGTAACGGCGGCGTGTTTGATTATGGCGCTATTCACCTGGGTGAGTTATCCGCAACAGAAAGCAATGTAATTGGTGAAAAACAACTTCCTGCGACCATTCACTGCTCCGCGCCAACCAAAGTGGGATTCACCCTTACCGATAACCGTAGCGACAGCAATGCCGGATTGACGGTGCCGGTGGGTACTACAGGGGGTAGCACCTCTGCTAAGTATAAAACCTATGGTGTGGGAACGACCACTAACGGCGTGAAAATTGGTTCTTACGCGATGTGGACGATGGATCCTACTGTCGATGGAAATTCCGTTGACGGAATTGCACACAATCTGGACTGGCCTGATGGCAAATGGACAGCAGCTTCCGGTCCGCGTAGTGATGCTTTCAGTATCCTCACCTTTGCGGAAAAAGGCACTACCACTCCAATGCCTATCACAACAGCTTCATTTAACTTCGTGACCAATCTGGTAATTAGCGATACCGCAACGCTGGCTATTACAGACGATACCGCTCTGGATGGTCAGACCACCATGACGCTGGTTTATCTGTAAAAATTTAATTAATCGCAAAAGGGACTCCATCGGAGTCCCTTTTCGATTTATAGTTTTATGTGCGTAGCCCCATGTGCCGTTTACTTCAGGTTGCCCGTAGTTGACGGCGACTGCGCTGAGCCACCCTGGCACGTTCGCAGATCCTGTCGTTTCAAAGTTGAAAGAAACAGATGACGAAAAAACCAGGAGTCAATCTATGCAACAACCGTGGTCGGCAGTAGATAATTACATGATTTCGTCTCTTATCCCGGAAGGCGACGTGCTCCACCAGGTTCTTGAAAATAACAAGCGCGCCGGGCTACCGGAGCACGATGTTGCCGCCAATCAGGGACAACTGCTGGCGCTGTTCGTACGCATGACTCAGGCGCGGCGTATTCTTGAGATAGGCACGCTGGGTGCGTACAGCTCAATCTGGATGGCGAGAGCCCTGCCGCCGGACGGAGAGCTGATTACGCTTGAGGCCGATTCCACGCATGCCGACGTGGCGCGCCGGAATATTCAGCTTGCCGGTCTCAGCGATCGCATCAGGCTCATTGAAGGACCTGCGCTGACCTCTCTGGAAAATTTCGGCGATGTCCCGCCGTTTAACCTGATCTTTATTGATGCCGACAAGCCGAACAACCCCGGCTATCTCGAATGGGCGCTGTACTACTCTCGTCCCGGCACGGTGATTATCGGCGATAACGTGGTGCGCGAGGGTGAAGTGATTAACGGCCAAAGCGACGACGCGCGCGTGCAGGGAGTACGTCGATTTATCGAGATGATGGGGGATAATCCGCGCTTAACCGCCACCGCGCTACAAACGGTCGGGGTTAAAGGATGGGATGGGTTTACCCTGGCGATGGTGAACGGGTGAAAATTGTGCGGCCTGTTGCCCTCACCCCGGCCCTCTCCCACAGGGAGAGGGAGGTTAAAGTGCCCCCTCCCACGGGGAGAGGGAGAAAACCGGGTTTTAAGCGGTAATCTGCTCCATTGCCTGCAAAATACGCTTATCCGAAATCGGATACGGCGTACCGAGCTGTTGAGCAAAGAAGCTCACGCGCAGCTCCTCGATCATCCAGCGGATCTCCTGCACGTCTTCGTCATCGCGGCGCGCCGGAGGGAGTTTGTTGAGCCACTGCTGCCACGCCTGCTGCACGCTTTCCACCTTCAGCATTTGCGCGCGGTCGCGGTGCGGATCCACCGCCATTTTCTCCAGACGTTTTTCAATCGCCTGTAAATAACGCAGCGTGTCGCCCAGACGCTTAAAGCCGTTGCCGGTGACAAAGCCGCGATAGACCAGCCCCGCCATCTGCGCCTTCACGTCCGACAGCCCCAGCGCCATGGTCATATCCACGCGCCCCTTAAGGCGCTTGTTGATATTGAACACGGCGGTGAGGATCTGCTCAACCTGTTTGGCTATCTCCACCACGGTATCGTTCAGCTCCGCGCGCACCTTGTCATGCAGCCGAGCAAAACCCTCCTCCGTCCAGACCGGACCGCCCGCCTCGTGGATAAGCTTATCCACGCCGCAGGAAATACAGTCGTCGATCAGATCCAGCACCTTGCCGTACGGGTTAAAGTACAGCCCCAGCTTGGCTTTGTTCGGCAGCTTCTCGTGCAGATACTTAATCGGTGACGGGATGTTGAGCAGCAGCAGGCGACGCAGCCCGCGCCACATCATCTGCTGCTGCTCCTGCGGATTGTCAAAAAGCTTAATCGCCACGCTGTCGCGCTCGTCCACCAGCGCAGGCCAGGCCTTCACCCTGTAGTTGCCGCGCTTCTGCTCATAGCTTTCCGGCAATTGGCCGAAGCTCCAGATATGCAGCCCGCTCTGCTCGATGCCGTCGTCCGCCACGGCGGATAGCGTTTCCTGAACCTTGCCTTTTAACGCCTCCTTCAGCTCCGTCAGAGAACGGCCTTCCAGCAGCTTTTTGTTTTTATCGTCCACCACGCGGAAGCTGATTTTCAGATGATCGGGCACCTGATCCCAGTTCCAGTCGTCGCGGTCAATGGTGGTGCCGGTCATGCGTCGGAACTCGCGCTCGAGAGCGTCCAGCAGCGGCAGCTCCAGCGGCGTGACGCGGCCTAAAAACGCTTCAGCGTAGTTCGGCGCGGGCACAAAGTTGCGCCGCACCGGCTTGGGCAGGGATTTAATCAGGGCAATCACCAGCTCGCGGCGCAGGCCGGGGATCTGCCACTCAAACCCGCTCTCTTCCACCTGGTTAAGCAGCGGCAGCGGAATATGCACCGTGACGCCGTCCGCGTCCGCGCCCGGCTCAAACTGATAGGTCAGGCGCAGCTTGAGGTTGCCCTGATGCCAGAAGTTCGGGTAGTCGAGCTTGCTGACCGACTCCGCGCCCTCTTTAATCAGCATGCTCTTTTCAAAGTTGAGCAGGTCCGGCGTCTCTTTACTGGCCTTTTTCCACCAGCTGTCAAAATGGCGCGCCGAAATCACGTCGTGGCTGATGCGCTGGTCGTAAAACTCAAACAGCGTTTCGTCGTCCACCAGAATGTCGCGGCGGCGGGACTTGTGCTCCAGCTCTTCCACCTCGGCGCGCAGCTTCAGGTTTTCACGGAAGAACGCGTGACGCGTCTGCCAGTCCCCCTCCACCAGCGCGTGGCGGATAAACAGCTCGCGGCTCAGCGCCGGGTCAATCTGGCTGTAGTTCACCTTACGCGCGGCGACGACAGGCAGACCATAGACGGTCACTTTTTCCGTCGCCATGACCGCGCCCTGCCCGCGCTCCCAGTGCGGTTCGCTGTACGAACGCTTCAGCAGGTGCTGCGCCACCGGCTCAACCCACTCCGGATCGATACGCGCGGCAATGCGTCCCCACAGGCGGCTGGTTTCCACCAGCTCCGCGACCATGGTCCATTTCGGCGGCTTTTTGAACAGGCCGGAACCGGGGAAGATGGAGAAGCGCGCGTTGCGTGCGCCGGTATATTCCTGCTTATCCGCATCCTTCATCCCGATATGGGACAGCAGGCCGGTCAGCAGCGCGATATGAATTTCGCGGTATTCTGCCGGCTCGCTGTTAACCGGAATCCCCAGCTCCTTCACCACCTGGCGCAGCTGGGTGTAGATATCCTGCCACTCGCGCACGCGCAGGTAGTTAAGGAAATCCACCCGGCACTGGCGGCGGAACTGGTTAGACGAGAGCGCCTTCTGCTGCTCGCCGATGTAGTTCCACAGGTTGACGAAGGCGAGGAAATCAGACTCTTTGTCGTGGAAGCGCCGGTGCTTTTCATCCGACGCCTGCTGCTTGTCCATCGGACGCTCGCGCGGATCCTGAATGGAGAGCGCAGACGTAACGATCATCGCCTCGCGCACGCAGCCGTGCTTCTGCGCTTCCAGCACCATGCGCGCCAGGCGCGGATCCACCGGCAGCTGGCTGAGCTGGCGACCAAGCGGCGTCAGCTTATACGCGCTCGCCTGTTCATTGGTGGTAATTGCGCCCAGCTCTTCCAGCAGGCGCACCCCGTCCTGAATGTTGCGCTTGTCCGGCGCTTCCACAAACGGGAAGGCGGCGATGTCGCCGAGGCCCAGGGCGGTCATCTGCAGGATAACGGACGCCAGGTTGGTGCGCAGGATCTCAGGGTCGGTAAATTCCGGGCGCGACAGGAAATCGTCTTCCGAGTAGAGGCGAATGCAGATCCCCTCGGACACGCGGCCGCAGCGGCCCTTACGCTGGTTGGCCGACGCCTGGGAAACCGGCTCGATCGGCAGACGCTGGACCTTGGTACGGTAGCTGTAGCGGCTGATGCGCGCCGTGCCCGGATCGATAACATATTTAATGCCCGGTACGGTCAGCGAGGTTTCCGCCACGTTGGTCGCCAGCACGATGCGACGTCCGCCGTGGGGCTGGAACACGCGGTTCTGCTCGCTGTTCGACAGGCGCGCGTACAGCGGCAGGATCTCCGTATGGCGCAGGTCGCGCTTGCTGAGCGCGTCGGCGGTATCGCGTATCTCGCGCTCGCCGCTCATGAAGATCAGAATGTCGCCCGCGCTTTCGTTCCCCAGCTCGTCTACGGCGTCAAAAATCGCCTGCAGCTGGTCGCGTTCGGTATCGTCCGCCGCCTCCACAATCGGGCGATAGCGCACTTCCACCGGATAGGTACGGCCCGACACTTCAATAATCGGCGCATTGTTGAAGTGTTTTGAGAAACGCTCCGGGTCAATGGTCGCGGAGGTGATGATGATTTTCAGATCCGGACGACGCGGCAGCAGCTCCTTCAGGTAGCCGAGCAGGAAGTCGATGTTCAGGCTGCGCTCGTGCGCCTCATCGATGATGATGGTGTCATACTGCATCAGCAGGCGATCCTGCTGGATTTCTGCCAGCAGGATACCGTCGGTCATCAGCTTGACCATGGTGTTATCGCTCACATGGTCGCTGAAGCGCACCTTATAACCGATGCAGCCGCCCGGCTCCGTTTGCAGCTCTTCAGCAATACGGTTGGCCACGGTACGCGCCGCCAGACGACGCGGCTGGGTGTGGCCAATCAGCCCCTTCACCCCGCGGCCCAGCTCCATGCAGATTTTCGGCAGCTGGGTCGTTTTCCCCGACCCGGTTTCGCCCGCGACGATCACCACCTGGTGGTCGCGCACGGCGTTGAGGATGTCCTGCTTTTTCTGGCTGACGGGCAGATTTTCCGGATAGGTAATCTCCGGGCGCGCGGCTTCACGCAGCACAACTTTCCCTGCCGCCTGTTCAATCTCTTTCGCCATCTCCTGGTAAATGGCCTGTTGTGCATCAGGATTTTTAACCTTCTTAACGCCGTGCAGGCGGCGCGCAAACCGCTGTTTATCGCGCAGCATCAGCGAATCAAGCTGCTGCATCAGCATCGGGAAGGTTAACTTATGTTGTTCTGTCATAGCGTTAATGGGCAGTGCTCTGCCGGGTAAAATCTCTTTTTAATGATTGCTATAGCGTACCACATCAGCGCTTTTCGCGCCTTATTCAAAAAATTCGAACATAGACTTCGATATATTGCGCTATCCCTGTGGCAGGATTGTGAATAAAGTGTCAACAAGCAACGGGGCAACCCCCTTCAGTCAAATACAAAACAGGAATCACCCATGAGCAAAGTATTAGTGTTGAAATCCAGTATTCTGGCAGGGTACTCACAGTCTGGTCAGCTGTCCGACTATTTCGTTGAACAATGGCGTGAACAGCACACCGGTGATGAAATCACCGTCCGCGACCTGGCGGCAAACCCGATTCCCGTGCTGGATGGCGAACTGGTTGGAGCGCTGCGTCCGAGCGATGCGCCGCTCTCCCCGCGTCAGCAGGAAGCCCTGGCCCTGTCTGACGAGCTGATTGCCGAGCTGAAGGCGCACGACGTTATCGTGTTCAACGCTCCAATGTACAACTTCAACATTCCTACCCAGCTGAAGAACTACTTCGACCTGGTGGCGCGCGCTGGCGTAACCTTCCGTTACACCGAGAACGGCCCGGAAGGCCTGGTGAAAGGTAAACGTGCCATCGTGCTGACCAGCCGCGGCGGTATTCATAAAGATACCCCAACTGACCTGGTCACGCCGTACATGACGCTGTTCCTGGGCTTCATCGGCATTACCGACGTGAACTTTGTGTTCGCGGAAGGTATCGCTTACGGCCCGGAAGTGGCAACCAAAGCGCAAACCGACGCGAAAGCCGCTATCGACAGCCTGGTCGCAGCGTAAGATCCTCCCCTCTCACCGCCCGGTGGGAGGGTTTTTCTTTCCCTGAAAGTTCGTTATCATCCGCTCCCCCTTTCCAGCCGGACAGCCTGATGTCTGTCATTATCGATACTTTTATTGCTCCGCCGTGTCACGACGAGGTTGAGATCCTCTGGCAGGACGACCATCTTTTGCTGATTAATAAACCTTCCGGGCTGCTTAGCCTGTCGGGTAAAAATCCGCAGAACCGCGACTCCGTGCACTATCGTCTGGTACAGGACTTCCCCGGCTGCACGCTGGTACACCGTCTCGATTTCGGCACGTCGGGCCTGATGGTGATTGCCCTGAATAAAGCCGTTAACGCCGCCCTGTGCCACCAGTTCAGCCAGCGCGCCGTGACCAAGGTTTACAGCGCCCTGCTTTGCGGACACGTGGAGCAGGATGACGGGATCGTCGATGCGCCCATCGCCAAAGATCCGGCGCTGTTTCCGCTGATGTCGATCTGTGCCGTCAACGGCAAACCCGCCCGCTCGCGCTATCGGGTGGTGGAACGTCTGTATCAGAATAGGGAGGTGCCGGTAACGCGGGTCGAACTGTCGCCTGAAACCGGGCGAACCCACCAGCTGCGCCTACACTGCCAGCAGCTGGGCCATCCGATTTTAGGCTGCGATCTGTATGGGGGGCTGACGCTGCCGGGCACCGGGGCGACGCCACGGCTGATGCTGCACGCCAGCGAGCTGAATTTTATTCATCCGGCGAGCGGCGAGACGATCCGCGCCCGTCACGCCGCGCCGTTCTGAGCGGGGTTTACCACATTAAATCGTCAGGGACTTTGAAATCCGCATACGGATCGTCTTCGTCCTGCTCTTCCTGACTCAGCGCGCTGTTTAACACGATGCTGTCGGCATCGCGCTGGGCAATTTTATCCGCCACCACGGCCGGAATAATCGCGTATTCGCAGTCGCCGTTGGCGTTAATCACCAGTCGGGCAATCGCCAGACGGCCGTTAATCAGCTGAGCCTGCGTCTGCTTATCAACGTCGATTTTTTTAATCAGGTTGCCGTCGGTAAAGTTAAAGGTGATGTTGCCTTTCGCCACGGTGATGCGGTTCATCTCAATCAGCTGCTTCACCTGCGCTTTAAACTCTTTCGCCAGCACGGCCTGCTTCTGCTGCTCGCTCAGCTGCCTGTCGCGCTCGAGCTGCGCTTTCTTATTCTCTTCTACGGCCTCTCTCGCCTCGCGAGCCTGGACGCGGGATTTTTTCGCCGTGCGCTGAACTTTCGCCATCTTTTTGCTGCTGACTAAGCCCGCTTTCAGCATCTGCTCTTGCAGGGTGAGTTTTGTCATGATCGTTTAAACCGGTTGAAAATGTCGGAGGATTATACCTGAATTGAGCCGTTCATGAAGAACCCTCATGTTGCGGTGAAATTAAGTCACTTCCCCTGCGCCAGCGGCTCAGGCATAAATTATGCATTGATAACGTTCCGGCAACATGAACTTAGGATGCATAACCAAAATGAGCCAGGCTTTCACATTTACCCTTAAGCGCAGTTGCTTCGATGAAAATTATAACCCGTCTGAAAATACGCGTACCACCACCAACTTTGCCAACCTGGCCCGCGGCGAGAAGCGTCAGGAAAACCTGCGCAATACGCTGGTGATGATCAACAATCGCTTCAACGCGCTGGCGCGCTGGGATAACCCTAAAGCCGACCGCTACGCCGTCGAGCTGGAGATTATTTCTGTCGATATGAATATCGGCGGCGATTTTACCTTCCCGGCCATCGAAATTCTGCAAACGACGATCGTGGATAAAAAAACCAGCGAGCGCATCGAAGGCATCGTGGGAAATAACTTCTCCTCCTACGTCCGCGACTATGACTTCAGCGTCCTGCTGCTGGAGCATAATAAAGATCGATCCCGGTTTAGCCTCCCCGACAATTTTGGCGAGCTGCACGGCAATATCTTTAAAAGCTTTATCCACTCTGCGGCGTATCGGACGAACTTTAAAAAAGCGCCGGTAATCTGCCTGAGCGTTTCCAGCAAAGACACCTACCGTCGTACCGGCAACCACCACCCGGTGCTGGGCTTTGAGTACCAGCCGGACGGCGAATCGCTGACGGAGCAGTATTTCGCCAGAATGGGCCTCAGCGTTCGCTACTTCATGCCTGAAAACAGCGTCGCGCCCTTTGCCTTCTTCTTCACCGGCGATTTGCTGCGCGATTACACCAACCTCGAGCTAATCGGCACCATCAGCACCATGGAGACGTTCCAGAAGATCTATCGCCCGGAAATTTATAATGCCAATTCCGCCGCGGGACAGTGTTACCAGCCTGATTTGAACCAGCAGGATCACTCGTTAACGAAAATCGTTTATGACCGCGAAGAGCGCAGCCGGCTGGCCATTGAGCAGGGAAAATATACCGAAGAGCGGTTTATCAAACCCTATAAAACCCTTCTTGAGCAGTGGTCTCATAACTTCTCGCTTTAATATTACGGATAAAAGGTTACTTATTATGAAAACATTGCTCCCGACTTCAACGGCTGGCAGCCTGCCGAAACCCACCTGGCTCGCGCAGCCGGAAACGCTCTGGTCACCGTGGAAACTGCAGGACGAGGAATTGCTGGCAGGCAAACAGGACGCGCTGCGCCTGTCCCTGGATGAACAGCTTCGCGCGGGAATCGATATCGTCAGCGACGGCGAGCAAACCCGCCAGCACTTCGTTACCACCTTTATTGAGCACCTGAGCGGCGTGGATTTTGAAAATCGCCAGACGGTGCGGATCCGCAACCGCTACGATGCGAGCGTGCCGACGGTGGTCGATGCGGTCGCGCGGCAGAAGCCGGTGTTCGTTGACGACGCGAAATACCTGCGCCAGCTCACGGACAGGCCGATCAAATGGGCGCTGCCCGGCCCGATGACCATGATCGACACGCTCTACGACGCCCACTACAAAAGCCGCGAAAAGCTGGCCTGGGAGTTCGCTAAAATTCTCAATCAGGAAGCCCGCGAGCTGGAAGCGGCCGGCGTCGACATTATTCAGTTCGATGAACCTGCCTTTAACGTCTTTTTCGACGAGGTGAACGACTGGGGTATCGCCGCGCTGGAACGCGCCGTGGAAGGGCTGAAATGCGAAACCGCGGTGCATATCTGCTACGGGTACGGCATCAAGGCCAATACTGACTGGAAAAAGACGCTCGGCTCCGAGTGGCGCCAGTATGAAGAGGCGTTTCCTAAGTTGCAGACCTCGAAAATCGACATCATCTCGCTGGAGTGCCACAACTCCCGCGTGCCGATGGATCTGCTGGAGCTGATCCGCGGTAAAAAAGTGATGGTGGGGGCAATCGATGTGGCAACGACCACCGTCGAAACGCCGGAAGAGGTCGCCGATACGCTGCGCAAGGCGCTGCAGTTTGTCGATGCGGACAAGCTTTATCCGTCAACCAACTGCGGCATGGCCCCCCTTTCCCGCCAGGTCGCTAACGGTAAGCTCATCGCGCTGAGCGCCGGGGCAGAAATCGTCCGCCGCGAGCTTGCCCGCTAGGCCTGCCAGTAGAGCGGCGTGCCGAACCGTTCAATATAGTGATCGATAACCGCCCTGACGTTCAGGGGCGGATGCCGCGCGTTCGGGTAAATCGCCGCAATCGTCAGTGGCTCCGTATTAATGGAACACTCCATCTCCGGCAGCAGCGCCACCAGCTCGCCGCTTTTCAGCCTTTCGCTCACCATCCAGTCCGGAAAAAGCACAATCCCCATGCCGCCCAGTGCGGCAATAAGCAGCGTTTCCGCATTATTCGAGGCCATCAGCGGTGCGATGGGATAGTGAACCCACGCCTCGCCCGGCCTGCGGATCAGCCAGCGGTTTGGCCCGGACGAGCCGCGGTAGACCAGGCAGCGGTGGCGGCTAAGATCGTCCGGCCCTTCAGGCGCGCCGTGCTTTCGCAGATAGTCCGGCGAGGCCGCGAGGTGATAGAACTGCTGCCCGAATATCCGCGCGTGAAACGAGGAGTCCGTGAGCGCGCCGATGCGGAAGATAACGTCTGCGGCGTCGCGGTGAGGATCGATAAAATCGTCGGTGAGGGTCAGCTCAACGGAAAGGCGGGGATAACGTGCTGAAAGCGCGGGCAGCCCCGGCGCAATGTGCCTTTGCCCGAAAAAGACCGGTCCATTGATGCGCAGCGTGCCCGACGGCTCGCGCGCGCGTTCATCCAGCTCGCGTCGCGCGTCCTCCAGATTCCCCGCCATCGCCCGCGCATAGCGAACAAAAAGATGCCCGCTCTCGGTGGGGATAATCGCCCGCGTGTTGCGGTAGAAAAGCTGCTGCCCGAGGGCATCCTCAAGCTGGTGGATCACGCGTGAAACCTGCGACGCGGAGATCCCCTCCCGCCTCGCGACCACGGAAAAATTCTGCGCGTCATACACGTCGATAAAAATCAGCAGCGCGCGAATGCTGATATTTCCGGCATCAATCATTAATGCATATCCTGCACAGGTGTTTCCTGCATTATGGCATTTTTCTCAATGATTATCAGACGTACTCTTCTCCGCCTGAAAAAAGGAGAAGAGGCGTTATGCACGTTATTTTGATTTTACTGGTGATTGCCGGCGGTATGGGGCTATCCGTGGAGGCCGGGCTGCTGGGGCCGCTGGGTGCTGAAGTCGGCGATCTGTGGGCCACATTCAGCATATTCAGCGTGGGGGCCGGGCTGACGTTTATGCTGATGCTGTTTTTCAGCCCGCGCAACAGCCCCTCGTTCTTTGCGCAGCCGTCCTGGCATCTGCTCGGCGGGGTGCTCGGCCCGGTTTACGTCGTCATTCTGACCATTGCCACGCCGGCAATCGGCATTGCCATGACGATGATAGGCATTCTGGCCGGTCAGGTATTTAAGAGCCTGATAATCGACCACTTTGGCCTGCTGGGCACGCCGCACCGCAGGATCGATACGAAACGCATTATCGCGCTGGCGTTTATTATCGCCGCGCTTATTCTCGTGGCGCAGGGGTAAGGTTATGACGGTAATTATGATTATTCTGGCCGTTATCGGCGGCGCGACGCTGAGCGTTCAGGCCGCCATCAACGGGCAATTAGGCAGCAGCGTGGGGGTTTTCAAAAGCGCGTTTCTGACGTTTTCCGTCGGGGCACTGGTGACCGCCCTGCTCATCTTCTTCTTTGAGCCGAAACAGGCGGTCGGCCTGATGGATGTGCCCAAATGGCAGCTTCTGGGCGCGCTGTGCGGCGTGCCCTATATCGTGATTATGGTCCTCGCCGTGCAGCGTATCGGCACCGCCGTCGCGACGGTGGCGGTGATTTTAGGACAGCTGACCATGAGTATGCTGATCGACAACTTCGGCTGGCTTAACAATGCGGCCATTCCGTTTTCCATGAGCCGCCTGGGGGCCGTCGTCTGCCTGGGTATTGCGCTGTGCTTTATTTACTCCAGCAGCAAGCCGCGGCCCGAAGGCGATTAAACTTACTCCTTGCGGGTAAAGAACAGCGTCACCGTGGCGACGGTGACGCCAAATTTCTTCATCTCGGTTTTATTAAACAGATGCGTGCTGTCCTGCAGGTACATCCAGTCGTCAAAGTGCAGCAGCCAGGTTTTGCCGTCCGCCTTCACGTTCATGCTGTAGCGCCAGTTCAGGGCGTTGCCCGCCGTCTGGCCGGTAGCGACGCCCTCAATATCCCCTGCCGTGCCCTCGTAACGATCGCTGCCGACCCGGCGGATGTGCCACACGCGCTGCTGCTTTTCCCCGTCGTCGTAGACAAAATGCTCGTTCAGCGTCAGCGTATCGCCGATAACATCCCCGGCGATCTCGACGTGAAAACGGCGGATCTGCTTCCCGCTGCGGTCCTGAACCATCCCCCACGCCTCGGTTTTCCCCTGGAAGTAGGTAAAAATATCCAGCGTCGGCTGCTGCTGACGATACTCTTTCACCTCCGTGCTGCATCCGCCCACCAGCATCGTCAGGGCAAGCGCCATTAACAGAATACGTTTCATTTTGGACCTCCGATTAACCGCTGACGCAGTTCAGGATATTCGGTGCGGGGATCGAGCCAGATCGCCAGAAAACGCGAGCTGAACGCTGCCGACTGTCGCGGCCCCAGCGGCGTAAAACCCGTCTGCGACGTCGGGCTGCGATACCAGAACTGTCCCTGGCCGCCGCTCACCACAAACGCAATCTGCGCGCCGGTAGTGACGTCCGGCCAGAGCGTGGACAGCATGCGCAGCCAGGCTTCACCCTGCGGCTCCCGCTGCAGGATGCCCTGCGCCTGCCACTGGTCGCGGGTCGCGTCGACCAGTTCGTCGCGATCGATATCCCGGGCATAGGTGATAATCAGCGCGTTATCGCTGTCTACCCCCGCGTAGCGCCCGTCGGGCGTCAGCAGCCGGGAGGTATACACGGTAAACGGCCCCCAGGTGAGCGTGGCGTCGCCCACCTTGCGCCAGCTCAGCCAGTCAGCTGCCTGCGCGTTACAGGCCATAACGGTTAGCGCGAGCGCGAGTAACAGATGTCTCATTGTTGCCTCCCCATCAGCAGGTGGAAAAACAGCATCAGCACCAGCCAGCCCGGGATCGTCCAGCTGACGACGATAAAGGTTGGCTCCAGGAACGTAATGGCCCCCAGCCGCTCGCCGATCAGGTAGGCCACCGGCCCGCCCACGGTCGCCAGCGCCGTCAGCAGCCAGCCCGGCAGCGTGGTCGTGCGGGTCAGCTGCGTCCAGACGCAGGCAAACATTAGCCACAGCGCCACCATCCATAGCGGCATTATCGACGCGCCGGTAAAGGCAATCAGCCCGGTCAGCGCCCAGACGGCGTCCAGCAGCGCCCCCGACGCGGCCAGCCCGAGGGCATAAATCCGGTGCGAAGGGGGTAGCATCAGCCAGGCAAGCGCCGCCAGCGCGATCCAGATAACCTGCCCCTGCTCGCGAAACAGCACCACCAGGGTCCAGTAGAGATCAAACCCGATGGCCAGCAGAAAGACCTGCCCGTAGCGTTTCATACGCGTTCCGCGGTCAGCTGCACCACGCTGATGGTGCGGGCGTTAAACCCGGCCTCACAGTAGCCAAAGTAGTACAGCCACATCCGGCGGAAACGGTCATCAAACCCGAGCTTTTCAATCTCGTGCCAGGCCTGAACGAAGCGCTGACGCCAGTGGGCCAGCGTGCGGGCGTAGTCCGGCCCCATGTCGAAGAGGTTACGCACCACAAAATCGGTATGGCGGGTCATCAGGTCATTCATGGCGGTAATGCTGGGCAAAAAGCCGCCGGGGAAGATGTAGCGCTGGATAAAATCGACGCTTTTGCTGTAGTCGCGGTAGCGCTGATCCTGAATGGTGATGGCCTGAATCGCCATACGCCCGCCCGGACGCAGGCGCGCCTGGCAGGTGCGGAAAAACGTCGGCAGGTAGCGTTGCCCGACGGCTTCAATCATCTCAATCGACACCAGCTTGTCGTAGACGCCGGTCAGATCGCGGTAGTCGCAGAGCAGCACCTCAACGCGATCCTGCAGGCCGGCCCGGGCGATCCGCGCCGTGGCCCAGCGGTACTGCTCCTGCGACAGCGTGGTGGTGGTGACCCGGCAGCCGTAATGACGCGCGGCGTACTCCGCCATCGCCCCCCCAGCCGGTGCCAATCTCCAGCAGACGATCGTTCGGGCCGAGCGCCAGCTGGTCGCACAGCCTCGCCATTTTCGCCTGCTGGGCCGCGGTCAGATCCTGATCCTCAGCGGTAAACAGCGCGCTGGAGTACAGGAGCTGTTCATCGAGGAAATGGGCGTAAAAGCTATTGCCGAGATCGTAATGGGCAGCAATATTGTCCCGCGCCTGAGCACGGGAGTTGCGCCGCGTCCAGTGGCGCAGCCGCTCTACCGGCTTCCCGAACAGGCGGAACCCTTTTTCCAGCTGCCCGAGGATCTGGCCGTTGAGCGCAATCAGCTCCAGCAGCGGCGTGAGGTGAGCCGTCTCCCAGTCGCCGTCCATCCACGCTTCCGCCGCGGCGAGGCTGCCGCCCGTTAAGATGCGCCAGTACAGGCCCGGAGAGAGCACCTGAACATCAGCGTGGAGCGCGGCGGAGGTGTCGCCGAAGCGGAAGGTCTGCGCGCCCTCACGGAGGGTCAGCGAGCCCCCGCGCAGGCCGCTCAGCAGGCGAAAAAGCAACCAGCGCGCGACGCGAGCGTTGCGCGGGATATCGGGTTCAAGCGCAAAGACGGGATCGGTCATGATCGTTCACTCCTGCTGAGGGGATGGTTATGCAGCGGCACGCGCTTCAGCCACAGCCTTAGCGCCTGCCAGTAAATAGCGAAAACGGTTTTGAGGGTCATCAGCGGGATGCGCACCAGCATCGCGCGCAGCGCCGGACGCGTGAGCGGCTCGCGGCGAAGCGTCAGCGTGGCGTCAAACACCTTCGCCTCCTGATGATTTTCAATATGCATGCGCAGCGCGTGGTCCGGGCTGTTAAAGCGCCAGTGGTAGACCATCTCCATTGGGTTAAAGGGCGAGACGTGAAACGCTTTCTCCGTCGGCCGGGCGTCCTGCCCCTCCACCGCGTAGTAATGCCGTTCATTCCACGGCGTGTTACGCACTTCGGCGAGCACCCAGCGCAGGGTGCCTTCGCCGTCATAGCAGTAGTAAAAATTGACCGGGTTAAAATGCAGGCCGAAATAGCGCAGCTGCGTCAGGAGCATGACCCGCCCCGCCGGGCGCTCGCCGGTCAGGTTTTCCAGACGCTCGAGGACGCGCTCTTTCAGCGGCGTGCCCAGCGGGTAATCCGCATCACAGAACGCCGCCGGGGCAAAGCGGTTTCGCCGCACCCCGACTGAGGGCAGCATCTCAAGCTCATCGAGATCGAGCCAGGCCATAAACACGCTGTAGGTAAAATGGTGCGCTTTCGGCGTAAGGCGGCGATGGCGCAGGGCGCCGTGGTACAGGCAACTGTTCATCTCACCCGCCCTCCCCGGCCGCGATGGCGTTCACCACGTCCAGCGCGCTGCGCACGCCGTCTTCGTGGAAGCCGTTGTACCAGTAGGCGCCGCAGAACCAGCTCCGCTGGCGGCCGTTTATCTCGCCGCGCCGGGCCTGGGCATGCCAGCTTTTCGGGTTAAACAGCGGATGTTCGTAGACGAAGCGGCGCAGCACAAAGCGCTCTTCCACCGGCGTTTCCGGGTTAAGGGTGACGCAAAACAGCGGGCTACCGGCGGGCAGCCCCTGCAAAATATTCATGTTGTAGGTGACGCAGGCGCTGGCCCGATCCTGTTCGCTCAGGCGATAGTTCCAGCTGGCCCACGCGCGCTCGCGCACCGGCAGCCAGCGCGGATCGCTGTGAAGCACTACCTCGTTGCGCTGCCAGCCGATATCCCCCAGCACCTCGCGTTCAGCCTGGGTTGGGCTGGCAAGCATCGCCAGCGCCTGGGCGGAGTGGCAGGCAAAAATCACCTGGTCAAAGGCGCATGTTTCCCCCTCCAGCTCAACGTCGACGCCCCGATCGTGGCGAACAACCCGCTGGACCGGGGCGTTGAGGCGCAGCGTCAGGCGGTTGCCGAGCCTGTCCATCATCGCGCGGATATACTCTCTGGATCCGCCCGGCACCACGTACCACTGCGGACGATGGGTAATGTCCAGCAGACCGTGGTTTTCGAAAAAGCGCAAAAAGAGCGGCAGCGGGAAGCGCTTCATCTCCTGTAATGACGAGGACCAGATAGCCGCCCCCATCGGCAGAATGTAGTGGCGCGCGAAAAACGGCGTAAAGCGGTGCTGGCTCAGGAACGTCTCCAGGGTGGCGGACGCATCCACGTCGGCCTGGAGCGCCCGTTTCGCCAGCCGGTTGAAGCGCACAATCTCCTTCAGCAGCATCCAGAAGCCGGGGTTCACCAGGTTACGGCGCTGGGCGAACAGCGACGTCAGGGTGTGGCCGTTATACTCCAGCCCGCTCTGCGGATTGTGCACCGAAAAGCTCATCTGCGTTTTTTGCCCGCTGATGCCCAGCTCGCTGAGCAGGCCCATAAAGCGCGGATAGGTGCGGTCGTTGTAGACAATAAATCCGGTGTCGATGGCGTACGTGCCCTGCGGGGTGTCGACGTCCACCGTCGCGGTATGGCCGCCCGGGGTGGCCTGCGCTTCAAACAGCGTGACCTGATGATGCCCGGCGAGGCGCCAGGCGCAGGTGAGGCCGGCGATGCCGCTGCCGATAATCGCAATCTTCATGATCTCACCATCCTGCGCAGCAGCGCGCGCTGAACAACGTCAGGCAGCCCGGCGAGCAGCCGCAGCGCCAGGCTAAACCCGGCGGGAAACGCGATACTCTCTTTTCCCTTCGCCAGTCCGCGGCGGATGGCGGCGACGGCCTCCTCCACGCTTACCCGACCCGGCATCGGAAAATCGTTTTTACGGGTCAGCGGCGTGTCAACGAAACCGGGTGAAACGACCGTGACGGCAATCCCTTTTGGCTCCCAGTCGAGACGCAGCGTGTCGGCAAACCAGGTTAGCGCCGCCTTGGAAGCGCCATAGGCTTCGGCTCGCGGGAAGTGCAGCCAGTGCGCCATCGAACTGACCAGCACCACGCGGTTTCCGGCCACCAGCTGCGGCTGCAGCGCCGCGAGGCAGTTTACCGGCCCCATGAAATTGGTGGTCATCACCCGCTCCACCAGCTCCGCGTCCACCACGCCACGATCGAGATATTCGCAGGTGCCGGCGCACAGAATCACCACGTCGGCGGCACAGTCCGCCAGCGCCTGGCGACAGGCGTCCCTGTCCGTCATATCGAACTGGCGCACCGTGACGTTGGGACTGTGCTGGTGCAGGGAGGCCAGACGTTGCGCATCGCGCCCGCAGGCAATCACCCGGTAGCCGTCGCTGGCGAAGGAGGCGGCCAGCCCCGCCCCAATGCCCGAGCTTGCGCCGGTAATCAGAACCGTTTTCACGATCTCACCCTCCGCTTAACGCCGCGCACGGCCCAGCCAAGCACCGGAAGATGCTCATAGATCATCTCTCCGGCATCGTAGTAATCCCGCTGGCGAATAATGCGATCGTCCAGCATGTCCACCACGGAGCAGCCCGGCAGCTGCAGCACGGCTCCCCGGGCGATACGCGGGTGTGACCAGTGCATAACCCAGGTCACAACAAAGCGATCCCCCTGCTGCAGCGGCGCATCGACGGTAAAGCGGCACTGCTGGACGTTAGCCAGCAAATGAGTGAAGTAACGCTGAAGCGCGAACAGCCCGCTGTGTTCGCCAAAGGGATCGATAAGGGTGGCATCGGAACGATAAATTTCTGCCAGCGCGGAAGGTGGCTGGGTGTCCAGCGCGGCGTAGTAATCAACAAACCGACTGATGACGGACGGTAACGTGCTCATGGGTCACATCCTGGCTGTAAACAACGTAGCGATATCGCATAAATTAAACTTACACAATTAACGTTATTTGTCCAAGTTTGTGCAGATATATTTTTTATATCTGTTTTATTTCATAAACTTAAAGAGACACTCCGCATTGCTCTTTTGACTCAAAAGTGGACTGACGCCGCCGCGCCGTTATTTTTTTAGGGATAACCTTAAGGCAAATGTTGCTTTTATCTTCCAGACTTATCCTTTTAATTCATAAGGATGTCACGCGATGAAAAATTTACTGATGGCGCTCTTTTCCAGCCCGGAATCTTTATTGCAGGTCATGAGTCACCAGGAAATTATCGAAGCCGTCGAGGATGGCGACCGCATCATTATCGATCAGGATGGAAACGCCTCGGTTAACCACAAAAGCAACGAGGTACGGCAGGACTTTCTGCGCCATGTCAACGCGCTAAAGAGGGCCTGAAATGGGAACGGCAATATTTATGGTTCTGATGGTGTGCGGCTACTGGTACACCAGCCGCGATCTCTCTACACGGTTCAAAATTAAGCGTTCATTCGGATGGGATGTCTATTTTCTGGTTGCGCTGTATGGCTGCATTTTCGTCCTGCAGGGGGTGATCGCCACCGGCCTGCTCTGGCTGCTGCTGTTCGCCCTCTCCGCCGCCGACAACACGTTCCATTTTACGTCCGCTAAATACGCCGACTGGCAAATTGACTTCATGAACTGGAGCTTTTTAGGTATACAGGCGCCGGTGGTGGTGATGCTTACCTTTGCGATCCTGTTTTGCCTCTACCGCTCGAACTGGGCAGGCAGCGCGCGGCTGGACGGCGAAGGCCGGAAAAAGCTCTACAAGCGGCTCGCGCAGTCGAGCGGGATTGAACAGCTGCTCTACCAGTGCATGGAAGAAGGTGAACTGGCGCACGTCACGCTGAAATCGCGGCGAATTTATATTGGCATGATCCACACCGCAACCCTGGAATATGAAAAAACGGCCAACATCGTGCTTATTCCCATGCTGAGCGGCTATCGTGACGGGAAAAATATGCAGCTGTGCATTGAGCACAACTACAGCAGGTGGTACGCCGAGCATGACGTTACGCTGGATTCAGACCCAAAAAGCGCAATGGATTTTCGGAAGGTGATCATGCTGGATCAGATTGAGAGTATTTCGTTATTCGATCCGGCGAGCGCCAGCGCGCTGGCGATGCGTGAATAAAAAAAATGGCGCCTTATTGCAGATAAGGCGCCATCGTCAGGACGGGAGAAATGCCGGGTTATGGCGTCACAATATTGAACCAGAAGTCAAACTTGTCCATGTAGCTCAGCATCTCTTCTAGCTTCGCGCCGTTCCCGCTCACCTTCACCTCACCGCTGTCCATCGCCTGCTTCAGCGACGCTTCTTTCAGGATGATCTTGTTCAGCGTGGCGCGATCGAGCGTGATGGTGGCATCGGCATCCTTCGCCTGGGCATTGGCGGTATGGTTCAGCACGCCGTTTTCCAGCTCCAGCTTGTATTTGCCGCCATCTTTGCCGAGATCGACATTAAAGACCGCTTTCGCGTTACCGGCCCGCACGCCGTTGATGTGCACGCCCAGATAGTCGAAGAACATCTCCGGCGTCATCGCGCGCACGGTATCCGGGCTGGCGGTGTTTGGCGTTGGCAGCTTTTTAACGCCGTTACGCAGCTCCTGCGCGCCGGTCAGATAGAAGTTACGCCAGGTGCCCGCTTCGGCCTGGTAGCCCAGCTGCTCCAGCGCGTCGGCTTCGAGGTTGCGCGCGGCCTGGTTGTTTGGGTCGGCGAATACCACTTTGCTGACCACCTGCGCCACCCAGCGGTAATTGCCCTGCTGATAATCAGCTTTGGCCTTCTGCATGATGGCATCAGCGCCGCCCATGTACTGCACGAACTTCTTCGCAGCCTGTTCAGGCGGCAGCTCGTCGAGGGTAGCCGGGTTGCCGTCGAACCAGCCGAGATAAAACACGTAGGTGGCCTTAACGTCGTGGCTGACGGAGCCGTAATAGCCCCGGCTGGCCCACTGTTTCTCCAGCGATTCCGGCAGCTTAAATTCGGCGGCAATCTCATCGCGGGTCAGGCCCTTATTGGCCATACGCAGGGTCTGGTCGTTGATGTAGCGGTACATATCGCGCTGGCCTTTCATCAGCCTGACGATATTCTCGTTGCCCCAGGTCGGCCAGTGGTGCTGGGCAATAATCACTTCCGCGTCCGCGCCCCAGCGCTCAATGGCGGCGTTAATGTACTTAGACCAGGCCAGCGGATCGCGGATTTTCGCCCCGCGCAGGGAGTAGGTATTGTGCAGGGTGTGGGTCACATCCTCTGCCGCTTCGATCATTTTCTTCTCTTTGACGTACCACAGCATCTCCGACGGCGCCTCAGAGCCCGGGGCCATCATAAAGTCATAGGTCAGGCCGTCGATCGTTTCCTGCTGCCCGGTATGGGTAATATAGTTGGTTGGTGGGATCAGGGTTACCGTACCTGCGGAGGTGGTCGTCCCAAGCCCCGCACCAACCTGACCCTTCGCGTCCGGCTTAAGCAGGTTGCCGTACATGTAGCTCGCGCGGCGGCTCATCGCGTTCCCGGCCATGATGTTCTCGGAAACGGCTTCTTTCATAAAGCCATCCGGCGCGTAAATCTTCACCTTACCGGACTTCACGTCGGCTTCGTCAACCACGCCGCGCAGGCCGCCGTAATGGTCAACGTGGCTGTGGGTGATCACCACCGCCACTACCGGCTTTTTGCCACGGTTAGCGTAGTAGAGATCGAGCGCTTCCTTCGCCGGCTCGGCGCTTAGCAGCGGGTCAATAACGGTGATCCCCTTCTCGCCTTCGATGATGGTCATGTTGGAGAGATCGAGGTTGCGGATCTGATACACGCCGTCGGTCACCTTAAACAGGCCGCCGATGTTAATCAGCTGCGACTGACGCCACAGGCTCGGGTTTACCGTGTCCGGAGCTTTTTCACCCTCCTTCACGAAATCATATTTCGCGGGATCCCAGATAACGTTTCCTTTCTCCCCTTTGATCATGTTCTGCGGTAACGGGGCGATAAATCCTTTATGCGCGTTTTCAAAGTCAGTCTTATCGGCAAACGGCAGCTTGTTATACAGGGCGTTATTCGCCTCGCGGGTGACGGGCGTGGCATTCTGCGGCTGCGCTTCAGCCCAGGCAGAAAGCGAAAGCGATGTGAATACACCGGCCAGCGCCAGCTGCTTCGCGATTATCGTTAATTTCATTAAATGGCCTCATAGATTATTAGCACCGCCTGCGATATTTACTGCTGGCGGATAATTTTAATGCGAACTCATTGCAGACCATTCTAATCAGAATACTTTCCCATGATAGTCCCATATGGGACTGGTATAAGGTTATCTCGTCATCCGGTCGCTACTGCTGCTATACTCGCTACGAAGACAGACGTTGCGGAACGAGGCCTGGCGTGAATTTTCAGGATATACATACCTATTATCAGCAGCTCAATATTGGGGGCTTTTTTCCCCAAATCCTTTCTACAGGAGAAGCGTTAACCGTTGGCGCAAATAAAAAGCTAACCGTCGAACCCGGCTATATTTATTTCTGTACCGAAGGTTCACTGACGATATTAATGCCGGAAGATGGTTTGAATATTGGCAATACTATTGAATATATGCCGATAGGGCTTATGGAACGGTATTGCCCGTTAGCGAAGTTTGAATATCGCAGCAGCGCGAAGGTTAAGCTGGTAAAAATTCCCTGTGCCGATTTCGATCGGCTATTTTTGCACGGCGGGCCAAAGCGCGTGCAGGAGCTGGCCACCATTCTGACCTTCATGTCGATTTTTACTATCGATCTGCATAACGAACGCAGGCAGGTCACCAGCTACCAGACCATCAAACCGATGCTGTATCGCTATCTCTACCGGCAGAATACCCACACGGGCGAGAATGAGGGCCTGGCGCTGTTTATCATCAAGCGCACTAACCTGTCGAGAACCCACGTGTTTCGCGTGCTGGCGGATCTCAAAGCCGGGGGCTATATCACCATGAAGCGCGGAAAGCTGGTGTCGATCGACAGGCCGCTGCCGGAAGACTATTAGCGTACCCTGAAGCAGATGCCTCAGGGCATGCTCATGCTGGCCGATTATCGCACCAGGTGCAGGAAGTGCAGATGTTTTTCGTACTGGTCCAGGATATCGTTAATTAACTGCTCCTGGTTCCAGCCCATGACATCGTAATTTTGCCCGCCTTCCTTGAGGTAGATTTCTGCCCGGTAGTACCGGTGCTGCTCCGCCTGGTTTTCATCGTTGTCCATCGCCGCCAGCGCGAAGGTTGGGGAGTTATAGCCGCGCAGCCTGACTTCATAAATAAAGTTCAGCTCGTTGCCTAAATCCACCTCAAGACGAATACGCTCGTCAGACGCGTCGCTGATATGGCTTTGCGTTCCCTGCTTATTCAGCTCCTCCTGAACCAGCACCATGGCCGGCCTGATCACCTCTTCCATAAAGCGCTTCACCAGAGAGCGCTTAGGCAGGTAGGCGATGTTGCGCAGACGTCGCTGCCACGGAATGGGGTTGCGGGCCGCCGTCGGCGCGATAGTGGCCATGCTCAGGCTCTCGCGCTTGGTCAAATCGCGTCGGAGCGCCTTCAGCAGGCCATAGATCGACACCAGCAGGATCATCGAGAACGGTAGCGCGCTGGCGATGGTCACGGTTTGCAGTGCGCTCAGTCCACCCGCGAGCAGCAGCGCGATTGCCACAACGCCCATCAGCGCGGCCCAGAAAATGCGCTGCCAGACGGGGGTATTGGCCTCGCCGCCGGACGCGAGGGTATCCACCACCATCGCCCCGGAGTCAGCGGAGGTCACAAAGAAGACGATGACCATCGCCATGGCGATAAATGACAGCACCGACGAGAACGGGAAATGCTCAAGGAAATTAAACAGCGCCAGCGCCACGTCCTGCTGGACGGTATTTGCCAGATCGGACGCGCCCTTATTCATGATGAGGTAAATGGCGCTGTTGCCGAACACCGTCATCCACATCAGGGTAAAGCCTGCCGGGACGAACAGCACGCCGGTGACAAACTCGCGGATGGTTCTGCCGCGGGACACGCGGGCGATGAACATCCCGACAAACGGCGACCACGACAGCCACCAGCCCCAGTACAGCAGCGTCCAGCCCCCCAGCCAGTTGCTGGACTTCGGTTCATAGGCGTACAGGTTAAACGTTTTGCTCACCAGCTCGGACAGGTAGCCGCCGGTATTTTCCACAAACGATTTCAGCAGCAGCACGGTTGGCCCGAGGCACAGCACCAGCACCAGCAGCAGCACCGCCAGGCCCAGGTTTAGCTCAGATAAGATACGAATGCCTTTATCCAGGCCGGACACCACGGAAACGGTCGCCAGCCCGGTAATCAGGACGATCAGGATCACCTGCACGGTATCGTTGATGGGCACGCCAAACAGGTGGTTCAGCCCGGCATTGACCTGCAATACGCCATAGCCTAACGAGGTCGCCACGCCGAATACGGTGCCGATCACCGCGAAGATATCCACCGCATGGCCTATCGGGCCGTAAATACGGTCGCCAATAATCGGATACAGCGCCGAACGAAGCGTCAAGGGCAGGCCGTGGCGGTAGCTGAAGAACGCCAGAATCAACGCAACGATGGCGTAGATAGCCCAGGCGTGCAGCCCCCAGTGGAAGAATGTTAGCCGCATGGCCTCTTTGGCCGCAGCAACCGTTTCAGGCGTCCCCACCGGTGGAGAAAGATAGTGCATCACCGGTTCCGCCACGCCGAAGAACATCAGGCCGATCCCCATCCCCGCCGAGAACAGCATCGCGAACCAGGAGTGGTAGCTGAAGTCAGGCTGGGAGTGGTCGGGCCCGAGTTTAATATCGCCGTAGCGGGACAGGCCGAGGAACGTCACGCTCATCAAAATCAGCGCGACGGCAAGAATGTAAAACCAGCTGGCGTTGGTGAATATTTGCTGTTGCAGTATTTTAAAGTTTTTATCGGCAACGTCGGGGAAAATCGCGGCAAAGGCGACAAGAAGGAAAATTAACAAAGCAGATGTGTAAAATACCGCTTTGTTAATCTGGCTTTTGGACTGCTTTGGGATAGTGTCGTTTTCACTCATATAGTGTCTTCCATAAACGCATTGACCGCTCTGAATGAGAGGCATGATCTGCGTCAGGGTAACAAAATACCTGTGTGAATGCAGGTCAGATTCGTTCAAATATACACTATCCCGCAGCGGGATTATTTATCGCGCGTTAGCTCTTCCTCATGCCGGTGTATTATCACGTACGCGAGAAAGGGTTAATTATCCCGGCCTGACGACTTTGGCCGTAAATTCTCATCGAAAACCAGCCGCTGGCGTCCGGGCTCCTCTTCTCGCAGCGGCTCAACCTGGTGCAGGGTTCGCCTGCAGCGTTCCACCAGCACCTGATACTCCCGCGTGCCCTGCTTTTTCCACTCCATCTCCTGGGCGCACAGCTCACGGATGGCCTTCGCCGGACTGCCGATAATCAGATGATTAGCGGGCATCTCCGCCCTGGCCTTCACAAACGCCGCTGCGCCGACGATGCTGTTTTCTCCAATTGTCGCCCCGTCCATGACCACCGCATTCATCCCCACCAGCGCGTTGCGGCGGATGATACAGCCGTGAAGAATGGCGCTATGGCCGATATGCCCGTCCTCTTCCACCACGGTGTCCTGCTCCGGGAACCCGTGCATCACGCAGTTATCCTGAATGTTGGCGCCATCCTTCACCACGATACGGCCAAAATCACCGCGCAGGCTGGCGTTGGGGCCAACGTAAACGCCTTTACCGAGGATCACGTCGCCGATCAGCACCGCCGTCGGATGAACGTAGCTCTCTTCAGGCACCACCGGCGTCAGGCCATCAATTTGATAAACGGGCATAGCATCTCCTTACGTGATATTCAGACCACCAAAGCGCTGGTGATAAAGCGTGCCGGGTGCGGGCAGTTCGCCCACCGAGGTTTCCCCCTTCTCGCTGACGAACGCCAGAGCGCCCGCCGCCACGCGCTGGTAAATATTGATGCACAGCTGCCGCGCGCTTTGCCCCGCCCAGTGCGCGGGCAGTAGCTCTTCGGGCAACAGCGGATCCTTTAGCACCACGCGACGATAAAAATGAATCAGCAGCAGCTGGATCTGGAAGCAGCGCTCCGGGGTCATATCCCCCGGCGACGCTTCCTTCAGCAGCGGCAGCAGCGGACGAAACGAGTCGATAAACGTCTCGTACATCGCGTTTTGTTCGGTAAGCTGCCAGCACTCCTCCACGCGGGATCGCAATGCCGCGCGCGACAGGGCCAGCGGCGAATGGGCCTCAAAGAAGATGACGTTTTCCGCCACGCCCGCGTCGTGCAGCAGGGACTGCACGTCCGCCAGGTTCTGCGACGGCGAGGCCATCAGGCTTGGTGCCAGCGTGCCGAATCCCTGCCAGATGAGCTGTTTTTTCACGTCCGCGAGGGTGGTTTTATCCAGCCCCTCGGAGAGCAGCAGCAGCCATTTGCCGTCCCACGCCGGCAGCTCCGCGCGATAAATTTTGTTCTCCGCGCGCCGCGTCAGGCGTAACCCCTTGTCGCTGAGGCGGTAAAAGCTGCGTCGTCCAATGCGCGACACGTCCAGCCAGCCCTCTTTATTGAGGCGGAACAGCGCGGTGCGCACAAATCGTTCGCCGAACCCCATCCCCTCCAGCAGGGCCGCCAGGCTGCCGAGCCAGATCTCGCCCCCGCGATGGGAAAGCGCATCGCCGTAAAGGGAAGCGATAAGCGAGGTCCCGCTGATGGGAACGGAGCTGACCGCGTGCTGGATAAAGGCGTCAAGTTTATTCATATGATTCATTCTGTTGTGATTTTTTTCCTGGATGAATCATAGCACAGGAATCTGGGATCGACCCTCACCCTAACCCTCTCCCAAAGGGAGAGGGAACTCAATACACCCTCTCCCTGTGGGAGAGGGCTGGGGTGAGGGAAATTCAACCGTTGGCGGCCACTTTACGCAAATCAAACACCCGGCAGGCTTTACCCTCCGAGCGGGGAATGCTGCCGCAGTTCACAATCATCACATCGGTTGAGATCCCCACCATAGACTTAATACGGTGGCGCAGCTGGTGGCAGACCTGACAGCGCTGCTCGTGCGTTAACGTTAAGCTACTCTGCTTTAGCTCAACCTTCACCGAAAGTGAATCAAGATGCCCGCGACGGTTCACCTCCAGCTGATAGTGCGGCGAAAGGTGTTCAAACTTGACGATCTCTTCTTCCAGCTGTGACGGGAAGACGTTAACGCCGCGAATGATGAGCATGTCGTCGCTACGCCCGCTGATGCGGTCCATCCTGCGCATGGTGCGCGCGGTGCCCGGCAGCAGGCGCGTCAGATCGCGGGTGCGGTAGCGGATCACCGGCAGCGCCTCTTTGGTGAGTGTAGTGAACAGCAGTTCGCCCTGCTCGCCGTCGGCCAGTGGCGCGCCGTCATTCGGGTTGACGATCTCCGGGTAGAAGTGATCTTCCCAGATGGTCGGGCCGTCAGCGGTTTCGAGACACTCCATCGCTACCCCCGGGCCCATCACTTCGGAGAGACCATAGATGTCCAGCGCGGTAATGCCCAGCCGTTTTTCAATTTCACGGCGCATCGCCTGCGTCCACGGCTCGGCGCCAAACACGCCGACGCGCAGGGAGCAGGCGCTGGCGTCACCGCCCATCTGGCGCTCCAGCTCTTCGATCAGGTTCAGGCAATAGGACGGCGTAACCATGATCATGTCCGGCTGGAAATCGCGGATCAGCTGCGCCTGCTTCTCCGTCTGGCCGCCGGACATCGGGATCACCGTCGCCCCCAGACGCTCGGCACCGTAGTGCGCGCCCAGACCGCCGGTAAACAGCCCGTAACCGTAGGCCACGTGAATTTTATCCTTCGCGCTGCCCCCGGCGGCGCGCAGGGAGCGGGCGACGATATTGGCCCAGTTGTCGATGTCATTTTGGGTATAGCCCACCACGGTCGGCTTCCCGGTGGTGCCGGACGAGGCGTGGATGCGCACCACCTGCTCCATCGGCACCGCAAAGGTATCGAACGGGTAGTTGTCGCGCAGATCCTGCTTGGTGGTGCACGGGAATTTTTGCAGGTCCGCCAGCTCGTTAAAATCGTCAGGGTGAACGCCCGCCGCGTCAAACTTGCATTTGTACATCGGAACGTTGCTGTAGGCGTGGTTCAGCGTCCACTTCAGGCGCGCGGTCTGCAGGGCCTGTAATTCATCAACGGACGCGGTTTCGATCGGGTCAAGCTTTGTTGTATTTATCATCGCAGGGTACTCACATTATTGTTCGCTCAAACACGCTCAAGGATCATGGCAATGCCCTGACCCACACCGATGCACATCGTACACAGCGCGTAGCGCCCGCCGCGTCGGTGCAATTCATTGCCTGCGGCCAGCGCCAGTCTGGCACCGCTCATGCCCAGCGGGTGGCCCAGCGCGATCGCCCCGCCGTTCGGGTTGACGTGCTCCGCGTCATCCGGCAGGCCCAGCTGGCGCAGCACGCCCAGCGCCTGTGCGGCAAAGGCTTCGTTAAGCTCAATGACGTCCATATCGGCGATACTGAGCCCGGCGCGCTCCAGCACCCTGCGGGTGGCCGGAACCGGGCCCAGCCCCATCAGACGCGGCTCTACCCCCGCGGTTGCCATTGCCACAACGCGGGTGCGCGGGGTTAATCCCTGGGCCAGCGCCATCTGCTCGCTGGCGACAATCAGCGCCGCAGCGCCGTCGTTCACGCCGGACGCGTTCCCCGCCGTAATCACGCCGTTCTTACGAAACGGGGTTTTCAGCGCGGCCAGCTGTTCAAGCGTGGTCTCCGCGCGCGGATGCTCATCCTCCGCCACCTCCGTCACCGCCCCTTTTTTGCCGGGCACCTGAACCGGCACAATCTCCTGCGCCAGAACGCCGTTCTGCTGCGCCCACGCGGTGCGCTGCTGGCTGCGTAGGGCAAACGCGTCCTGATCGGCACGGCTGATATTTAACAATTCAGCTACATTCTCTGCCGTTTCCGGCATGCTGTCAGTTCCGTATTGCTGATGCATGAGCGGATTCACAAATCGCCAGCCGATGGTGGTGTCGAAGATTTCCGCCTGACGCTGGAACGCCGCCGTGGCCTTACCCATCACGAAAGGCGCGCGGGACATGGACTCCACGCCGCCGGCGATCAGCAAATCGCCCTCTCCGGCCTTGACGGCGCGCGCCGCAAAGCCAAGCGCGTCCAGGCCTGAACCGCACAGACGGTTAATGGTGGTAGCAGAAACCGCGTGCGGGAGCCCGGCGAGCAGCGCCGACATGCGCGCCACGTTGCGGTTATCTTCCCCGGCCTGATTCGCGCAGCCGAAGATCAGGTCATCTATCCGCTCGAGGTCAAGCTGCGGGTACCGCGCCAGCAGCGCGCGCAGCGGCACGGCGCCTAAATCATCAGCGCGCACGCCGGACAGGCTGCCGCCGTATCGACCGATTGGGGTACGAACACCATCACAAATAAATGCGTCACGCATCAGGCTTCTCCTGTCACACTGCCGCCGGTGCGGTGGGATTTCCCGCGAAAGAGAGCGACGGTTTTCTGTTGTTGGTTTTGAATTTCAATGTCGTATACGCCGGTCAGCCTGCCCTGATGCTTTACCCGCGCGGTGGCGGTGAGCTTATCCCCGGCGAAGCCCGGACGCAGAAAGTCGATGGAGCAGCCAGAGGCCACCGCCGCCAGCCCCTGGCTGTTGCAGGCGTAGGCAAAGGCGGTATCGGCCAGCGAGAACAGCTGGCCGCCGTGGCAGGTCTGATGGCCGTTGAGCATCTGCGGCGTGACGGTCATCGTGACCACCGCATAGCCTTCGTCCATTTCGATAATGTCGATACCAAGCGCCCGGGCGCAGGCGTCCCGTTCATACATGGCACGGGCGTTGTGCCAGGCGTTATGACTCATGACTACTCTCCAGAAGCGCGCGCTGGCGCAGCAGTGAACAGGGGCGATAGCGTTCTTCGCCGTAGTGACGTTGCAGGTTCTCCAGCAGCGCTAACAGACGCTGCCAGCCAAGACGCTCGCCCCAGGCAATCGGGCCGCAGGGGTAGTTCACCCCTAAGCGCATGGCGGTATCGATGTCTTTTTCGCTGGCAACCCCTTTTTGCAGCGCGTCCAGCGCTTCGTTGGCAATCATCGCCACCGTGCGCCAGACCAGCAGGCCGGGGTAATCGGCAATCTGCACCACCCGCTTCCCCTGGTGCTGCAACCAGTGAATGGCCTTCTGCGTGGCGGAGTGCGGGTTGCCAGACGCTGCGGCAATCACGGCCACGTCGCGCTCGATGCGGTCAACCACCACGACCGGCCGACCGTGGCGCAGCGCCAGGGACTGAGCGGTTTCACCCTGCGTTTCAATCAGCAGCAGCTCGTCGATTTCCGTGACACCGTCACTTCTTCGCTGGGCGCGCATCGGGCTGAAGCTGTCGCTAACCGGCGCGAGCCAGCTGACGGCAGGCTTTTCTTCCTGCCAGCGGTAGACACCCTGCCCGCTTTTTTTGCCCAGACGCCCCGCCAGCACCAGCTCCTGCTGCACCAGCGACGGCAGAAACCGGCGCTCCTGCCAGAAGGCGTTAAACACGGAGCAGGTCACCGCAAAGTTGACGTCCTGACCAATCATGTCCGTCAGCTCGAGCGGCCCCATCGGGAAGCCACCGCCGTCCCGCAGGGCGGCGTCAATCACCTCCGGCGCCGCCACCTGCTCTTCCAGCGCGCGCCACGCTTCGGAATAGAAAGGACGCGCCACCCGGTTGACGATAAAACCCGGCGTGGACTGGCAGCGTACCGGCTGTTTTCCCCAGTTCAGCGCCAGCTCGCAGAGGGTATCGGCCACTTCCGCCGAGGTTGCCAGCCCGCTGACCACCTCCACCAGCTTCATCACCGGCGCGGGGTTAAAGAAGTGCAGCCCGGCGACGCGCTCGGGATGGCTAACCTCCGCCGCAATGGCGGTAACGGAGATGGATGAGGTGTTGCTGGCGAGCAGCGCCTGCGGCGGGCATACCTCTGCCAGCTGGTTAAACAGCGCTTTTTTCACCTCCAGACGCTCAGAGGCCGCCTCGATCACCAGATCGGCCTGCGCCAGGGCATTGATCTTCGTCACAGGGGTCAGGCGGGCCAGGATTTGTTCCCCGGCTTCGGCAGAGAGTTTTCCGCGCGAAACGCGAGAGGACAGGCGCTGGCGAATGCCGTCAATGGCGCGGGAGATGGCCGAAGCGTCAATGTCGTACACCAGCACCGGATGACCGTGGCTGGCCGCCACCTCGGCAATCCCGGCACCCATGGTGCCGCTGCCGATCACGGCGACCGTGTGAATGTTCGTCGCCATCTTATTTCCCCGTAAAGCGCGGAGCGCGTTTCGCGAGGAAAGCGCCGACGCCCTCCCGGTAGTCGTCGCTGCGTCCGGCAAGCCGTTGGTAATCCCGCTCAAGATCGAGCTGAGCGTCCAGCGTGTTGGTTTCCGCGGCGTTAATCGCCCGCTTGATCAGCCCCAGCCCGAACGTGGGCTGAGAGGCGAAATGCAGCGCCATCTGCTGCGCGGTAGCGGAGAGCTGCTCGTCGTCCACCACCTGCCAGATCATTCCCCAGTCCTGCGCCTGTTCGGCGCTGAGCTTATCCCCCAGCAGCGCCAGCCCCATGGCGCGGGCGCGTCCGGCAACGCGCGGCAGGAACCAGGTGCCGCCGCAGTCCGGCACCAGCCCGAGCCTGCTGAAGGCCATCACAAAGGTGGCCGAGCGGGCGGCGATCGCCATGTCGCAGCCGAGCGCCAGCGTCGCACCGGCCCCTGCCGCCACGCCGTTCACCGCACATATCACCGGCTTCGGCAGCTTTGCCAGGCGGCGCACCAGCGGGTTGTAAAAGGTTTCAACGGACATGCCCAGATCGGGCGCGGGGCCGTTCGGGTCAACGTTACGGTCGTTAAGATCCTGCCCGGCGCAAAAGCCGCGCCCGGCGCCGGTAATCAGCAGGCAGCGGATGGCGTCATCGCGCTCAGCCTGCTTCAGGCACTCGGATAGCTGCTGGTGCATTGCGTCGTTAAAGCTGTTCAGGCGCTCGGGGCGGTTCAGCGTAATGGTCATTACGCCCTGCTCTACATGGCTCAGAATAAATTCCACAGTTAGCGTCCTTTAAAGTCTGGGGTGCGTTTTTGTAAGAAGGCAGCGATACCTTCACGGCGATCGTCGGTGGCCGCGAGCAGCGTGAACAGCTGACGCTCCTGCGCGAGCCCGGCCTGGAGCGGCACCTCCTGCGACTGGCGCAGCGCCTGCTTCGCCGCCTGCAGCGCCAGCGGCGAGTGTCGCGCCATCAGCGCCGCCTGCTTCAGGGCGTACTCCAGCGTCAGCGAGGCCGGGAAGACGTCGCTGACCAGCCCGGCACTATGCGCCTGAACCGCTGTGATGCTTTCGCCCGTCAGCACCATTTTGCTGGCCAGCGATTTACCCACGCAGCGGATCAGCCGCTGGGTGCCGCCCGCGCCCGGCATGATGCCCAGGGAAATCTCCGGCAGGCCAAAGCGGGCGTTATCGCCGGCGATCACCACGTCGCACAGCAGCGCCAGCTCGCAGCCGGCGCCCAGCGCGAAGCCGTTGACGGCGGCGATCAGCGGCTTGTTGAAGGCGTTAATCCGCGCCCACAGCTGGGGACGGATATCGTTCAGGGTGGCGGGCAGGTCTTTTTCAGCCATTTCGTTGAGGTCTGCCCCGGCCGCAAAGCAGCGTTCGCTGCCGTAAATCACGCAGGCAGAAATTTCCGCGTCCGCGGCGGCGGCCTCGAGCTGCCCGGCTAGCAGCGTCAGCAGCGCATTGTTGAGCGCGTTGCGCGCCGCCGGACGGTTGAGCGTTAGCTGCATCACGCGGCCATGGCGGGTGACAATCAGTTCGTTCATGCCATCCCCTTCGCGTCAAAATCGACAATAACGTCGGCGGTCAGCGGCAGCGCCTGACAGCTCAGGACGTAGCCTGCCGCCAGCTCGTCCGGCTCCAGGCTGTAGTTGGTAGCCATATCGACTTTCCCGCGCAGCACTTTGCATTTGCAGGTGGCGCACACGCCGCCCTTGCAGGCGTACGGCAGATCCGCCCCCTGACGCAGGGCCGCGTCCAGGATGCTCTCGTCGTCCGCAGTCAGGGTGATTTCCCGGTCGCGCCCGTCCTGGCGGACGGTCACCTTCTGCCCCTCGGCCTGCACGCCGTGCGTTCGCTTCGCGGCGATGCCCGGCGTGTTAAAGCGCTCCAGGTGAATCGCTTTGTCCGGCATCCCCAGCGCTTTCAGCGCCGCCTCGGCGTCGTCCATCATCGCCGACGGGCCGCAGATGAAGGCTTCGTCGTACTGGCGGAAGTTAATCAGGGTTTTTGCCAGCGCCTGGAGCTTTTCGCCGTCAATGCGGCCATGCAGCAGATCGCTGTCGAGGGTCTCCTGGCTGAAGATGGACACCAGCTGCAAACGCTGCGGGTACTTATCCTTCAGGTCCGCCAGCGCCCGGCGGAACATCATGCTCTGGCTGCTGCGGTTGCCGTAAATCAGGGTGAAATGGCTGTTCGGTTCCGTGGCAAGGGTCGCGGAGAGAATGGCCAGCATCGGGGTGATCCCGGATCCGGCGGCAATCGCCAGATAGTGGCCTTCCCGTTCGGCCTGCGGCTGGTAGCCGAAATGCCCCTGGGGAACCATCACCTCCAGCGCCATGCCCTGTTTGATCTCATCCCGGGCATAGCGGGAAAAGCGCCCGCCCTCGATGGCCTTCACCGCCACGCTAATTTCTCCCGGCGCGGTGCTGCGGCAAATGGAGTAGCAGCGGCGCAGTTCTTCATCCCCGAGCCGGGCTTTCAGGGTCAGATGCTGGCCGGGGCGGAAGCGGTACGCCTCCTGCAGCGCCTGCGGCACCGCGAAGGTAATGGTTACCGCGTCGCGGGTTTCGGGTTCTACTTTTGCCACTGTTAATGAATGAAACGTTGTCATGGCGGCCTCAAATACATTTGAAATAGTCGAACGGCTCACGGCAGGTATTGCAGCGGTAGAGCGCCTTGCAGGCCGTGGATCCAAATTCACTGATAAGCGAGGTATCGGTGCTCGCGCAGCGCGGGCAGCTCACCTCAGCCGGCGCGTGTGCGTGACAGCTGTGGCCCACGGGCGGGCTGATGCCGTATGCCCGCAGGCGCTCGCGCGCGTCGGCGGTCATCCAGTCGGTGGTCCAGGCCGGTTCAAGCTGGAGCACGATATGCACCGGGGTAAAGCCGCTTGCGGTCATTGCCTCGCGGATCGCCCCCAGCAGGTGCTCCGTTGCCGGGCAGCCCGAATAGGTTGGCGTAAAGCCGATGACCCAGCCCTCACCCTGCGCCTTGACGCTGCGCACCATGCCTAAATCGGTGATGGTAAGAACCGGCACTTCCGGGTCGGGGATCTGGCTTAACAGCGTCCAGATCTGCGGGATTTGCGCCGGGGTGACGTCGACGAGGCGTTGCATAGCGTGCTCCTCTACCACTGCTGCCCGGGGTAGGCGCGCTGGAGATACTGCATCTCTGCCAGCATCGGCCCCAGATGTTCGGTATGAAGGCCCTTCTTGCCTCCCGTGCGATACGCCACTTCCTCTGGCACGCTGAGCTGAGCTTCCGCCAGACCGGAAAACACCTCGCTCTCCCACGGTTCACGCAGGGTGCGAGGGTCAACCGCCACGCCGGAATCAATCAGCGCCAGCTCAACGTCGTCGGCGTCGAACAGCTCGGCCGTAAAGCGCCACAGGCCGTTCACCGCCTGCTGCATTTTTTGCGCGGAGGTTTCCGTGCCGTCGCCCAGGCGCACCAGCCAGCCGCGGCTGAAGCGCAGGTGATAGCGCGCCTCCTTAATGGCTTTAGCCGCGATGGCGGCAAGCTGGCCGTCGCTGCTGCGGATCAGCCGCTCGTACAGCGCCACGTTCCAGGCGTCCATCAGGTACTGGCGGGCGATGGTGTCGGCAAAGCTGCCGTTTGGCTGTTCCACCAGCAGCACGTTGCGGAACTGACGCTCATCGCGCCCAAACGCCAGCGCGTCTTCATCGCCCTGGCCTTCCAGCCCGGCGGCGTACGTCAGGAAGTTGCGCGCCTGACCGAGCAGATCGAGGCCAATGTTGGCGAGCGCCAGGTCAATTTCCAGCTCCGGCGCGTGGCCGCACCAGGCGCCCAGACGCTGAGAAAGCACCAGACCGTTGTCGCCCAGGCGCAGGGCATATGCGGATACGTTGTTCATCCCTAACCTCACATGTGCTCGATGCCATCGGGGATCGTGTAAAACGTCGGATGGCGGTAGACCTTGCTTTCCGCCGGGTCGAAGAACTCGCCGCTCTCTTCCGGCTGGGAGGCGACAATTTCACTCGCCTTCACCACCCAGATGGAGCAGCCTTCGCTGCGGCGGGTATAGGCGTCGCGCGCGTTTTCCAGCGCCATGCGGTCGTCGGCAGCGTGGAGGCTGCCTACATGACGGTGCGACAGCCCCTGCTTAGAACGGACAAAAACTTCGTATAACGGCCAGTAAACATTGCTCATGTAGGTTTCCTCTTATGCGGCCCGGCGAGCGCGCTGTTTTTCGGCGTGCGCCAGCGCGGCTTCGCGCACCCACGCGCCGTCGTCCCAGGCTTTACGTTTTGCGGCCAGACGTTCGTGGTTACAGATCCCGCGCCCGCTAATGACCTCGTCAAATTCCTGCCAGTCGATCTCGCCGAAGCGGTAGTGGCCGCTCTCCTCATCGAAGCGCAGGTCGGGATCCGGCACGGTCATCCCCAGCATCTCCACCTGAGGCACGGTGTTATCCACGAAACGCTGACGCAGCTCGTCGTTGCCAAAGCGCTTGATCTTCCAGGCCAGGCTGCGGGCGCTGTTGGGAGAGTTGTCGTCGTTTGGCCCAAACATCATCAGCGCCGGCCACCAGAAGCGGTTGATGGCGTCCTGCAGCATCTGACGCTGTTCTTCACTGCCCTGCGCCAGCGCCATGCAGGCTTCAAAGCCCTGACGCTGGTGAAAGCTCTCTTCTTTACAGATTTTCACCATCGCCCTGGCGTACGGGCCGTAGGACGTGCGGCACAGCGCCACCTGATTGACGATGGCAGCCCCGTCCACCAGCCAGCCGATGACGCCGATATCCGCCCAGCTCAGGGTCGGATAGTTGAAGATGGAGGAGTACTTCATCCTGCCGTCGAGCATCTTCTGGTAGATGTCTTCCCGGGCGCAGCCCAGCGTTTCCGCCGCGCTGTAGAGGTACAGGCCGTGTCCGGCTTCGTCCTGCACCTTCGCCAGCAGAATGGCTTTACGGCGCAGCGTCGGCGCGCGGGCGATCCAGTTGCCTTCCGGCAGCATGCCGACAATTTCGGAGTGGGCGTGCTGACCAATCTGGCGGATTAGCGTCTTGCGGTAGGCTTCCGGCATCCAGTCCTGCGGCTCGATGGCCGTCTCCTGCGCGATGCGTTGCTCAAAGCGTTGTTCTTGCGTCACATAACCACCTTTATGATTCGTTATATCACCATATGTAGCAAAATGGTGAATCACTTGGTTTCTTAAAAGTTACACAAAGGTTAAATATAACCCCAAGAAGCGTTTGCCTGTTTTGTGACGACGCTCGCAAGGCTTTTCGCTTAAGGCTTGCTACGCGCGGGTTTAGCATCAGGATTCCGGGCAACGCAGATCACATCGTTAACAATTCATTAAAACTCAGCTTGATTTTTATGATTCACGATCAAACTATTTATAGGTAAATCACGAAACACCTGGAGAGAAGAAATGCAGCAGTTAGCCAGCTTCTTGTCCGGCACCTGGCAGTCAGGCCGGGGCCGCGCGCGCACCATTACCCACGCCATCAGCGGCGAGACGCTATACGAAGTGACCAGCGAAGGGCTGGACATGGCGGCCGCCCGCCGTTACGCCATTGAACGCGGGGGTGAAGCGCTTCGCGCAATGAGCTTTATCGAGCGTGCCGCCATGCTGAAGGCGGTGGCTAAACACCTGCTGGGCCAGAAGGATCGGTTTTATGCGCTATCAGCCCAGACCGGCGCGACGAAGGCCGACTGCTGGGTGGATATTGAGGGCGGCATCGGCACCCTCTTCACCTACGCGAGCCTCGGCAGCCGTGAGCTGCCGGACGATATCCTGTGGCCGGAAGATGAGCTCATCCCGCTGTCGAAGGAAGGCGGTTTTGCGGCCCGCCACGTCTTAACCTCAAAATCCGGCGTGGCGGTGCATATCAACGCCTTTAACTTCCCGTGCTGGGGGATGCTGGAAAAGCTCGCGCCTACCTGGCTTGCCGGGATGCCCGCCATCATCAAGCCGGCCACCGCCACCGCGCAGGTTACTCAGGCGATGGTGAAATCGATTGTCGAAAGCGGGCTGGTGCCGGACGGCGCCATCAGCCTGATCTGCGGCGGCGCGGGCGATCTGCTGGGCCAGCTCGACAGCCAGGACGTGGTGACGTTTACCGGCTCGGCCAGCACCGGCCAGAGCCTTCGCGTGCACCCGAATATCGTCGCGAACGCCATTCCGTTCACCATGGAAGCCGATTCCCTGAACTGCTGCGTGCTCGGTGAGGACGTGACCCAGGAGCAGCCGGAGTTTGCGCTGTTCATTCGGGAGGTGGTGCGCGAGATGACCGCCAAGGCCGGGCAAAAATGCACCGCCATCCGCCGCATCATCGTGCCGGAAGCGCAGGTTGAGGCGGTCAGCCAGGCGCTGATTGCGCGGCTGGAGAAGGTGGTTGTCGGCGATCCGTCGCAGGAAGGGGTGAAAATGGGCGCGCTGGTAAACGCCGAGCAGCGCGCCGACGTGCAGGAAAAAGTCGATAGCCTGCTTGCCGCCGGCTGTCAGGTCCGCCTGGGCGGCAAAGCCGATTTGCAGGCGGCTGGCGCCTTCTTCCCGCCCACCCTGCTGTTCTGCCCGCAGCCTGACGAAACCCCGGCCGTGCATTCCACCGAAGCCTTTGGCCCGGTCGCAACCCTGATGCCGTACCGCGATACCGAACACGCCATGCGGCTGGCGCGGGCGGGCGGCGGCAGCCTGGCGGGAACGCTGGTCACGGCAGATTCAAACGTGGCGCGGCAGTTTATTGCCGGAGCAGCACGCGCCCACGGGCGTATTCAGATCCTCAACGAGGAATCATCCAAAGAGTCTACCGGACACGGTTCCCCGCTGCCGCAGCTGGTGCACGGCGGTCCGGGACGTGCGGGCGGCGGCGAGGAGCTGGGCGGCCTGCGCGCGGTGAAGCACTACCTCCAGCGCACGGCCATTCAGGGCAGTCCGTCCATGCTGGCCGCCATTGGCAAGCAGTGGGTGCGTGGCGCAGAGGTACGGGAAGATCGGATCCATCCCTTCCGTAAATACTTCGAGGAGCTGCAGCCGGGTGACAGCCTGCTTACGCCGCGCCGTACCCTGACGGAAGCCGATATCGTCAATTTTGCCTGCCTGAGCGGCGACCACTTCTACGCCCATATGGACAAAATTGGCGCGGCGGAGTCGATTTTTGGCGAGCGCGTGGTGCACGGTTATTTCCTGATTTCTGCCGCAGCGGGGCTGTTTGTTGACGCCGGCGTCGGCCCGGTTATTGCCAACTACGGGATGGAAAACCTGCGCTTTATCGAGCCGGTCAAGCCGGGTGACACCATTCAGGTACGCCTGACCTGCAAACGTAAAACGCTGAAGAAGCAGCGCGCTGCCGATGAAAAGCCCACCGGCGTGGTGGAATGGGCGGTTGAGATTTTCAACCAGCATCAGCAGGCCGTGGCGCTCTACTCCATCCTGACGCTGGTGGCGCGCCAGCAGGGTGATTTCAACGGCTGATTTCCCATCACCCTAACCCTCTCACCACGGGCTGAGGGATCCCCACAAAATAATGCCTGCACGGAGGACCCCCTCTCCCTTGAGGGAGAGGGCTGGGGTGAGGGGGAACATATGGTTGTAGAGGTAATTCCGTTCACTTTAAATTCCTTGCTACTCTTTAACGGCATGACTTGTGAACGTGCCATGGCGGCTCAGTCGCCGCCGCCCTGGCGACCCGGGCTCCCGGCGGTAAATCGCCGCTTCGCGGTGCCTTCGGCTTATTCCTTCCGGCTTATCGGGGACGGGCGGAGGTAACGTCCCTGTAAAGCCGCCCTCTCGGCGCATCCCTGCGCCTCGCCCCGGCCTGCAGGAAACACCTCAGCGATTTACAGCCGGACCAGGGCGTCGCTGTAATTCATTTATTTTCCTGAAACAACATTCGTCGCTTTCGGTAAAAAAATTACTGGGGATCCTTCAGCCCCACGGGAGAGGGAACAGTCCCTGCCGACATTATGTTGTGGGGGATGCATCTGCATGAGCGTGTGATTAATCCCTGCCCTTTTTTTAACCTGGCAAGACTGACAAACAACCTGGCAGATGCAGGCAAACGTTTTTCGTGGGCGCCTGTCAGGATAAGGCTGACACAACACAATAAACACAACAAGATGAGGTCTACGATGGGAAGCACTCCTTCTTTTTCTGCCCGCAGAACGGCGCTGGCCATGGCCGTTACGCTCTGCTGCGCCTGGCAGTCCCCTGTTTTCGCTCACGGCAGCGAGGCGCATATGGTCCCGATGGATAACGCGCTTCAGGAGTTTGGGGCTGACGTGCAGTGGGATGATTACGCCCAAATGTTCACCATCGCGAAGGACGGTGCTTTTGTGAAGGTCAAGCCAGGGGCGACCACCGCTATCGTCAACGGTAAACCCCTGACGCTCCAGGTGCCGGTAGTGATGAAGGACAAAAAAGCGTTTATCTCTGAGACCTTTATCAACGACGTTTTTCAGTCCGGCCTTGACCAGACTTTCCAGGTGGAGAAGCGCCCTCACCCGCTAAACGCGCTGACGGCGGATGAAATTAAGCAGGCCGTCGGGATTGTGAAAGCCTCGGCGGACTTCAAGCCCAACACCCGCTTTACCCAGATCGCGCTGGCGGATCCGGAAAAAGCCAAAGTGTGGGACTTCGTGCTCAACGGCACCGCCGTGGATGCGCCCCGGCAGGCAAATATCACCATGCTCGTTGGCAAGCAGATTGTCGAAAGTCGCGTGGATCTGAAGGACAAAAAAATCCTGCACTGGGCGCCGGTAAAAGACGCGCACGGCATGGTGCTGCTGGATGATTTCAACACCGTTCAGCAGATCATCAACGAGAGCCCGGAGTATGCCGCGGTGCTGAAAAAGCGCGGCATTACCGATCCGACAAAAGTCATCACCACGCCGCTTACCGTCGGCTTTTTTGACGGCAAAGACGGCCTGAAGCAGGAAGACCGCCTGCTGAAAGTGATCGCCTATCTGGACGTGGGCGACGGTAACTACTGGGCGCACCCGATTGAAAACCTGGTCGCGGTGGTGGATCTCGACCAGAAGAAAATTCAGAAGATTGAGGAAGGCCCGGTGGTGCCGGTGCCGCTTACCCCGCGCCCCTATGATGCCGCGACCGCGTTGAAACGGTGAAGAAACCGCTGGAGATTATCGAGCCGGAAGGCAAAAACTACACCATTACCGGCGATACGGTGCGCTGGCAGAACTGGGATTTCCACCTGAGCCTGGATTCACGCGTCGGCCCGATTATCTCCACCGTCACCTATAACGACAACGGCAAAAGGCGTCAGGTGATGTATCAGGGCTCGCTCGGCGGCATGATCGTGCCTTACGGCGACCCGGATATCGGCTGGTACTTCAAAGCCTATCTGGATTCCGGCGATTACGGCATGGGCACCCTGACCTCTCCGCTGGTGCGCGGCAAGGACGTGCCGTCTAACGCCGTTATGCTTGATGAAACCATTCCGGACTACACCGGGGCGCCGCTGGAAATCCCGCGCGCAATAGCGATTTTCGAGCGCTACGCCGGACCGGAATATAAGCATCAGGAGCTGGGTAAGCCCAACGTCAGCACCGAGCGCCGCGAGCTGGTGGTCCGCTGGGTCAGCACCGTTGGCAACTACGATTACATCTTCGACTGGGTGTTCCACGAAAACGGCACCATCGGCATTGATGCGGGCGCAACGGGGATTGAAGCGGTGAAGGGCGTGCAGACGAAAACGATGCATGACGCCACCGCGAAGGATGACACCCGCTACGGCACGCTGATCGACCATAACATCGTGGGCACCACGCACCAGCACATCTATAACTTCCGTCTGGACATGGACGTGGACGGGATCGGCAACAGGCTGGTGGCGATGGATCCGGAAGTGAAGCCGAACACCGCAGGCGGCCCGCGCACCAGCACCATGCAGGTTAATCAGTACAGCATTGATACCGAACAGCAGGCGGCGCAGAAGTTTGATCCGGGCACCATTCGCCTGCTGAGCAACACCAGCAAGGAGAACCGCATGGGGAACCCGGTCTCGTATCAGATAATCCCTTACGCGGGCGGTACGCACCCGGTGGCGACCGGCGCGAAATTCGCCCCGGACGAGTGGATTTACCACCGCCTGAGCTTTATGGATAAACAGCTGTGGGTGACGCGTTACCATCCTGACGAAATGTATCCGGAAGGGAAATTCCCGAACCGCTCCACGCGCGATACGGGCCTCGGCCAGTACGGCAAAGATAACGAGTCGCTCAACGACCAGGATAACGTCATCTGGATGACCACCGGCACCACCCACGTTGCCCGCGCCGAAGAGTGGCCGATCATGCCGACGGAGTGGGTACACACGCTGCTCAAGCCGTGGAACTTCTTTGACGAGACGCCAACGCTCGGCAAGAAAAAAGCCGAGCAGAAATAAGCACACGCCGGGCATTTGCCCGGTTTTTTTATCCATACATTTGAGGAATAATCGAGCCTGCTTATAGTTAGTAATACCTGGCTTTCGCGAGCTATCCACCGGACGGGAACAAAAATTGTAATGGAAAAAAGACACAACGCTACACCTGAGCCAGCGACCTGGCCAACCCGTAATTCGATGGTCGTCCACGGGCTGGCCGTAAACCTGCCGTGGCTTGCTTTCGTGAATGCGAGCTTTGCGCTGATGGTTCTGCTGCGCAACTCCCTGTTCGGCCATATTGATGCCCTTCTGCACATCAGCCAGCACCTGCGGCTGATGATTGACGCCTCCATGCTTGGCGTGGTGATCCTCTCCGTTGCGCTGGTGATGATGGCCTGGCGACGCATCCGCGGGGTCAGCGCCGTGCTGTTCATATGCAGCGTGCTCTGGTCGCTTTGCTGTTACTGGTTTATCAACGTTATCCAGCTTCCTCACCCCTGGCCGATATTTGTCACCCTGCTGATGGCCGGCATGACCGCACTCTATTTTCACCCGGTGGGGCTGTTATGCTTCATCGTGCCGCTGTGGCTCACCATGCCCGTTGCCAGCATGCTGCTGAATAAGGAAATGACGCTTCGCTTTGCCGGGCTGTGGGTGATCTTCACGTTCATCCTCGTTTGCGGACGCTATATCCTGCTCCGCTGGTTTGATGAAGCCTGGCGTCGCAACCAGCAGAACCAGCGGTTAATTTCGCGGCTGGACGCGCTGGCCCATCAGGATCCGCTGACGAAAACGGCCAATCGCCGCGCGATGGAGCTGGTGCTGGAAAACGCGGTGGAGCAAGGCAAGCCCTTCACGGTGCTGATGCTGGACGTGGATTACTTCAAACTTTATAACGATACCTATGGTCACCAGGCGGGAGATGAGTGCCTGGCGCGGGTGGCCGAGGTGCTGAATACGTCGGTGCGCACGCCTGAGGATGTGGTCTCACGCTACGGTGGCGAGGAGTTTGTGGTGATCCTCTTTGACTGCGCAGAAGACGTTGCTGAAAAGGTCGCCGCACGGATCCAGGCTGGCCTGCGGGCGGCGGCGATCCCGCACGCCGCGTCTAAGGTCAATGACTATGTGACGGCCAGTATGGGCATCGCAGGTCACACCGAAGGTCTGGCCGGGCCCGAAATCATCGCCCGCGCCGACGCGGCGCTGTATCGGGCGAAAGAGGGAGGACGGGATCGGTGGTCGCGGTAAGGCTGGCGCCCGCGTCCCCTCACCCTAACCCTCTCCCCTGAGAGCCGAGGGCATTGCTCAGTGCCCGCAGTAATTTATGGGGATCCCTCAGCCCACAGGGAGAGGGTTACCCGGCGTTTTTAATACCGCACGCAAACTGACTTGGTTTCACACCAGCCGTCCAGCCAGTCCGGGCCGAAATCGCGCCCGGTGCCGGACTGCTTCATTCCACCAAACGGCAGGTTAGCGTCGATCAGCGTATGGCTGTTCACCCATACCGTCCCGGCCTGTAGCCTGTCGGTGTATTCCAGCGCTTTACCGATATTCTGCGTCCAGACGCTGGCGGTGAGCCCGTACTCGGTGTCGTTCGCCAGCTGCAGCGCCTCCTCCCCGTCCGCCACGCGCACCAGGTTTACCACCGGGCCGAACACCTCCTCACGCGTCAGGCGCAGGTTATTATCCGGGTTAACCACCAGCGTCGGCGAAACGTAATAGCCTTTGTCGTCCGGCCCGCGGTTACCGCTAATCAGTTCCGCGTTGTGTGCTTTCGCGTCGTCAAGGAACGCCTGAACCTTATCGCAGTGGGCGCGCGACACCAGCGGGTTGATAAACGCCTCGGGCGACATGCCCGGCCCGACGCTGAGGGACTTCACGGCCTGCTCAAACTCGCTGACCAGCGTGTCAAACAGGGGAGCCTCAATATAAATGCGCGAGCTGGCGGCGCATACCTGCCCCTGGTTCAGAAAACTGCCGGTCATTAGCCCCTCAATCACCCATGACGGATCGGCGTCCTTCAGGACGATGGCCGGATTTTTGCCCCCCAGCTCCAGCGTCACGCCCGTTAACGTGTCCGCCGCCGCGCGGGCGATCTGCTTGCCCGTCGCCGTCGAACCGGTAAAACTCACCTTGGCAACGCGCGGGTGCGAGGTCAGCGCCGCGCCGCAGACGGCGCCGCTTCCGGTAACCACGTTGAACACGCCATCCGGGATCCCCGCCTCGCTCGCCAGCTCCGCCACCCGTAACAGGGTGAGCGGCGTGGTTTCGGAGGGTTTGATCACGATTGAACAGCCTGCCGCCAGCGCGGGCATCACCTTCCACATGCCAATCATCAGCGGGAAGTTCCACGGCACGATCCCCGCCACGACCCCAACCGGCTCTTTGCGCGTCCACGCCTGATAGCGCGCCCCCTGCGGCAGAGGAATAGAGAGATCGAGAGTTTTTCCGGCAATTTTCGTGGTCAGCCCCGCCGTATAGCGCATCCAGTTCAGGGTGCAGCCCACTTCGAACGCGCGGGAAATAGTAATGGATTTCCCCTGCTCCAGCGTTTCGAGCTGAGCCAGCTCTTCGCCGTGCTGCTCCACCAGATCCGCAAACCGCAGCAGGATGCGTTCCCGCTCGGCCGGCAGACGCCCTGCCCAGCTTCGGGCGACAAAGGCGCGCCAGCCCGACATCACCGCACGATCCACGTCATCAACGCTGGCATCGGCGGTGGAGGCAATCACCTCTCCGGTCGCCGGGTTGTAGACGTTCAGACGCTTTTCGCTATCGGACGCGGCCTGACGCCCTTCAATCCACAGGCCATGCTGGCGATCTAAAAACTGCTGCACGCCCGGTAGAACGGCGGTATGTGATTCCGACATAGGGTACTCCTTCGTTATGCTTCGCAGGGTGTGTATGCAGTCTAAGAGGGGTTTCGCATTCCTGCTTTTGTCTGTGTGACATTCGCTTTGCCACCTGTGACAGGCTCCGCAAATTGTGATAATTCCCGCTTATAACGCTGTAACCATTGAGTGTTCTTTCCTATAGTCAGCCTCGTAGCCCTGACTAAATGCAACATAAATGCAACAATGCAAAAACGGTGACGGTGCAGCGAGAAAATCAATGACATGTGCAAGCGAACAGGACAATTTTCAGCAGTGGCTGGCGCAGATTAACCAGGTTTGCGGGCGCTTTGCTGCGCGTCCGCTAGGGGGCGCGTTTCTCGGCGAGCTGGAAACCAGCTACACCCAAAGCCTGAAGCTAAGCACCGTAACCGCCGCTGGCGTTAACCTGTTTCGCACCCGTCAGGAGATCAAAAACGGCAACGACGCCTGGTTCTATACCGTGTTTCAGCTGGAAGGCAGCGCGGAGATTGAGCAGGACGACCGCCGCTCGGTGCTAAAAACCGGAGATATCACGCTGATTGATGCCTCCCGCCCGTGCTCCATATACTGGCAGGAGCGATCCCGCCAGATTTCGCTGCTGCTGCCGCGGCAGATCGTTGAGCAATACGCGCGCTTTCAGGAAGTGAGCTGCGCGCTTACCCTCTCCCGCAGCCTTCCTACCGTTCAGCTTAGCTATCGCCTGTTGCAGGAGAGCATGGGCAATGCCGATCTGAGCGCCAGAGAGAGTGAAGCGGCCCTTGAGGCAATGGTGTGCCTGCTGCGCCCGGCGTTCCAGCAGCGTGACGAGGTGCTGCCGCGCAAGGAGCGCCAGTTCCGCAACGTTCTGTCACTGATTGACGACCATATTCAGTCAGAGGCGTTAAGACCGGAGTGGATAGCCTCTGAGAGCGGCATGTCAGTACGCAGCCTGTACCGCATGTTCGCCGAGAAGGGGCTGGTGGTGGCGCAGTATATCAAGAACCGTCGCCTCGATTTGTGCGCTCAGGCGCTGCGCGGTATTAGCGATGACGAAAAGCTGGCGGGAATTGGCTACAGCTGGGGCTTTACCGACCATAGCCATTTTTCCACCGCGTTTAAGCAGCGTTTTGGGGTCTCGCCGGGCGAATACCGGAAGCGTTTTCGCTAGCTACTTTTTCAGCCACCTGCCGTTTATCCCCTTCACGTACTCCCCCGGCTGCGCGCGGGCCACCAGCTTTTGCCCCGCCATTTTTGCCACGTCGTCCACGGGCAGATTATTGCTGTCGGCCAGTTTTTGATAGCTTTCCGTGCGCGCGGCGTTGATACGGTTCACCAGCGCCAGCGTTTCCGCGTCATGCTGGACGGGGGCAAGGTAGCCGCTCAGGGTTTCCCCCACGCGCCCCTGGGCGCGCGCGTCGTTGAGCGTGAGCGTGGCGGCGTGAACGTTCATCCCCAGCGCCAGTAACAGCAGTGCTAATCGTTTCATGGCATCCTCAGAACAGATCGCTGCGGGATTTCAGCAGGGCTTCAGCGTCTTTATCCACCTTGATATGGATTTCGTGCTCGATTTTCACGTTCATGTTGATGGTGATCGGCTCTTTGGGCGCCGCCACTTCAATGCGCGGCGTACAGCCTGACAGCAGCGCGGCCACGGCCACGGCGAGCACACCAGCCCTCATTTTCATTGTTGTTCCTCACTTTCCTTGTCTGTCGAACCGCGGAGAAGTGGTATCGCCGCATGTTGCTCAAACCATGTTTGCAAATTGTCCCCAAAGCGCAGGCTGCGCCAGAGGGTAAAAATGTTCTCTTCATGGGTATAGTTCAGATTCACGAAGCCGCTTTTGCCGTCGACGCGGCTGGTGCCCTTAATGGACGCCTGCATGGTTAATACGCCCAGATTATCCACATTGAGTTTTGTCCACGACTGCGAAATTTCCATATAGCGGAGCCAGTTAATTGCCGCCCCGGCAGCCATGTTGTCTTTCACAATGGCGTCAGCCGTATCCTGGTCGATACGCAGCGTCATCGGCCCCGGGTTGGTCAGCCAGCCATCTTTAATGATCCATTTCTCATTGTCCAGCCAGAACGGCAGCGCACCGCTCACCGGGCCGGACATGGAAAACTGCTTAGGATCTACCGCGCTAATCAGTTCGCTGGAGGAAATATTATCCACGCGCAGGAGCGCCGGATCGTGCTGCGGCATTCTCAGCTGCTGCATGGTGATTTTTCCGCCCAGCACCTCAACCTTAACGTTGGTGAGCAGGAGCGGGTTCGCTTCGGTCCAGGGATAATCGCCCTGGAGATCCGCGGTGATATTTCGGGCCGTCACCAGGTTTTTCACCTCGCCGATGCGTAACGTTACCGGCCCGCGCGTGCCCAGCGACCAGGTGCCCTGGCTCAAGCGGAACGGCAGTACAAAATCGACGCCGTTTATCTCGTTATCCGGCATCCACGCGCTGCCTGCTTTCAGCACCCCGTGCCCCCCCGCCTCAAAGCCCTGCCCGGCTGCCGCCGAGAAAGCGACCTGGGCATACATCTCACCGTCGCGCAGCGTCATTTTCCAGTCCGGTGGGATCAGCGGCTGAAACACGGTGAGAGACTGCTTTGGCCACCAGGCCTGACCGCGAAGGCGTTCGCCGTCCCAGCGGCCATTCACCCGTACCGGGCCGATTTTTTCCGCATGGAGGTCACCCTTAAACTGGAATACCGTCGGGTCTGTCCCCTCAACGCTGAAGGTCAGGACGGACGGCGGCAGCACGCTTCCGCCAGAGAAGGTGGTTTGTCCGGCATTAAGCACGAGCGCGCCGCTGAAGGTGGGTTTATCCGGGTCCCGCGACCAGCGCACCGGCTTTTCCAGCACCAGGCGCGGTTTGCTGACAAGCATCGTGCCGTACTGGAGTTTGTCGAAACCGGTAGAGAGGTCCGTCAGCTCTATCAGGCTGTCGCGCCACTCCCCCGTGCCCCGCACATCCCAGCGCGCGTTCATTGGCGTGAAGTTCCCTTTACCCCAGTAGCGCCACTGCCACAGGCCGTTATCGGGTAAAAAATCGTTCGCCTGGCCGTCCAGGTGCAGCTCAAAATTGCCCATCTCGTTCTCATGCGCCCGCAGAATGGCCTGCAAGCGGCCGTCCACGCCCTTCTGCGTAAGCTTCACCCCCGCCAGCGGCCAGCGGATCTCATCGATATCGAGCGAATCGATGAGGCGACCGCGCGAGCGCAGCAGCGCGCCGGGAGCAAAAGTAAGCTGAGGATCGTAAAGGCTGCCGGTCAGCTTTGCCGGGAGTCTGGCATACAGGATCAGATCGTTTTGCTTGGCTTCACCGCTCAGGTACAGCGGCATATCGCTGTTTTCCATACTGAGCGAGCCGGGGCCGATATTCAGCACCGCGTTGCCCTTACCCGCATCCCCCTGCGTCAGGACGTTGAGACGCCCCGTGAACGTGGCTTTTTCCAGCCCCTGCTGCCAGTTATCTACCCTGAGGCCGACGCGACCGCTCATCGGCATACCGGAGGCCGACCAGCTCCAGCGGCCGTCGCTGACGTTTAACCGCTGGGCGGTAATCTGCCACGGTAAATCGAGCAGCGGATCGGGATTGCCACGCACCATGACCAGCAGCTGGCCCTGATTGCCCTCCCAGTCAAGATCGGCATCGACCAGCGAGGATAACTGTGGCACGTTGAAGGTGGCGACCGTATGCCCTTTTACCGGCACGCCGTCCGGTACCAGCGGCATCGTAAATTCGCCGACCAGCTTCACGGGCTGCGGCTGGTTCGGCAGCTGCACATCGAACTGGCTTATTGAAAGCGTCTGGCCGCGCAGCTGCCCCCTGATGCTCACCTGCTCTCCTTTATAGGTGATTTCCTGGCGGGCCGGGGTCAGTGAAGCGTGCAGCTCCCCCTCCCACTGCTGCCAGGGGGAAAGCGTAAAGCGGTGAACGGTAAGCCATGTGTTGGGCAGAATGGCCTGCCACTGGGCCAGCGTTTTCGGCGCGACCGTAGAGGGCGCGGATTGCGGTAATTTGCTCAGGCAGACGGCGTTGAGATCGAGCGCGCCAATATCCAGATCCCAGCGGCCCGGATGGGACAGCGTGAGGTTTTCGACGCGGGCAATTTCACACTCATCTACCAGATAGCGGAGATCGGGAACGATCAGGGCGTGGCGCGTGAGCCGCGGGCTTTCTTCGAACGCGATGCGCGTTCCAACCGGTAGCCAGATCCCGGCGAGCGTGGGCACCCACTGGGCGAGCGTCATCAGCAGCGTCAGCGGCACAATAAAGAGCAGCAGTAATAGCGCGATTGCGGCTTTGTATTTACCCTTCATGGGCAGTTAATATCCTGATTTAGCGAAATAAATAAGCCGTTCCTGCCGCTCATTGTCGCATGTTTAGCCAGTCAGTTGAAGGTAATGCCATTTTTAAGAGTAGATGCTCTACAATAATTCATAGAACTTATTGATTTCAATGAAATTTGAAAAATTGTAAGATAATTTTAATCATGCTAACGTGGTTGCAAAATCACTGGAGAACGTCTTATGAAACTCGCGGTATATAGCACAAAGCAGTACGACAAAAAGTATCTGCAACATGTTAACGAGACGTACGGTTTCGATCTTGAATTTTTCGACTTTCTGCTGACTGAAAAGACGGCAAAAACGGCCCACGGCTGCGAAGGCGTTTGTATCTTCGTAAACGATGACGGCAGCCGACCGGTGCTGGAGGAGTTGAAAAAGCAGGGCGTGAAGTACGTTGCCCTGCGCTGCGCGGGCTTTAACAACGTCGATCTTGATGCCGCCAAAGAGCTGGGCCTGAAGGTGGTTCGCGTCCCGGCCTACTCTCCGGAAGCGGTTGCCGAGCATGCCGTCGGCATGATGATGTCGCTCAACCGTCGTATTCACCGTGCCTATCAGCGCACCCGTGATGCCAACTTCTCTCTGGAAGGGCTGACCGGCTTTACCATGTACGGTAAAACCGCAGGCGTAATCGGTACCGGCAAAATCGGCGTGGCCGCCCTTCGCATTCTGAAAGGTTTCGGCATGCGCCTGCTGGCGTTCGATCCGTACCCAAGCGCGGCTGCGCTGGAGCTGGGCGTGGAGTATGTCGATCTGAAAACGCTTTTCTCCCAGTCTGACGTCATCTCCCTGCACTGCCCGCTGACGCCGGAAAACTACCATCTGCTTAACCAGTCGGCATTCGATCAGATGAAAGACGGCGTGATGATTATCAACACCAGCCGCGGCGGGCTGATTGATTCTCAGGCCGCTATTGAAGCGCTGAAAACGCAGAAAATTGGCGCGCTGGGGATGGACGTGTATGAGAACGAACGCGATCTGTTCTTTGAGGATAAATCTAACGACGTGATCCAGGACGACGTGTTCCGTCGCCTGTCGGCCTGCCACAACGTGCTGTTTACCGGTCATCAGGCGTTCCTGACCGCCGAAGCGCTGATCAGCATCTCGGAAACCACGCTGGGGAATTTGCAGCAGCTCGAAAAAGGTGAAGCGTGTCCTAACGCGATCGTTTAAGCCAGTCTGGCCGGGTGGCGGTTACCTCTGCCCGGCCGATAATAAGCCCATCGGAAAAATAACGGTGCCCCGGCTGGCAGAGGGGATATTTCGTTTAAAAATAAATAACGACCGCGTAAAACAAATCTACAACTGTTTTCAGGAAGCCGTTCTACACTTTAAGCGGATATATCGGTAATAAGATTAATATAAGACAATTTTATTACGTCCTTAAATGCCGGGCTATTTACGTAGCCTTCACACATTGTTGCCATTAGCGGAGGAGTCTGAAATATGGCATTCGTAACAACGAAAGATGGTGTCAGTATTTATTACAAAGACTGGGGCCCGAAGGATGCGCAGCCCATCGTTTTCCATCACGGCTGGCCGCTGAGCGCCGATGACTGGGATAACCAGATGCTCTTTTTCCTTGCAGAAGGCTTCCGCGTCATCGCCATCGACCGTCGCGGTCATGGTCGTTCCGATCAGGTGAGTGAAGGCCACGATATGGATCATTATGCCGCCGACGCATCGGCGGTGGTCGAAAGCCTGGATTTGCGTAATGCCGTGCACGTCGGCCACTCCACCGGCGGAGGCCAGGTCGCCAGATACGTTGCGAAGTACGGCCAGCCTCAGGGCCGCGTGGCCAAAGCGGTCCTGGTCAGCGCCGTTCCTCCGCTGATGGTAAAAACGGACGCTAACCCCGGCGGAACGCCCATTGAGGTGTTCGACGGCTTCCGCCAGGCGCTGGCAGCTAACCGCGCCCAGTTTTACCTCGACGTCGCCAGCGGCCCTTTCTATGGCTTTAACCGGGCCGGGGCAGACGTTTCGCAGGGCACGATACAGAACTGGTGGCGTCAGGGAATGATCGGTAGCGCCAAAGCCCACTATGAGGGCATTAAGGCGTTTTCAGAGACCGACCAGACGGACGATCTCAAAGCCATTACGGTGCCTGTCCTGGTGTTGCAGGGCGATGACGACCAGGTCGTGCCGTATAAAAATGCCGCCCTTCTGCAGGACAAGCTGCTCGCAAACAGCGAGCTTAAAATTTATCCGGGCTTCCCGCACGGGATGCATACCACGCATGCCGATACCATAAACGCCGATATCCTGGCATTTATTCGCTCATAAAGACGATGATTATGCATATAAAACCGGGCGGCACGCCCGGTTCTCTTTTGCACGAGGGGCATTTTGGGCTGAGCATAAGCAAAAAACCCGCCGGAAGCGGGTTTTTGTAGTAGCCATGAAGATTATTTGAACACTTCAGCTACGGCCTGGAAATTAGGGCCATGCTCACGAGCGGCAATGATGACGTAGTATTTCCCGCCCTTCTCGTCTGCCAGTTTTGAGAGTTTTTCATGAAGATCGGAAGGTGAAGAAATTTGTCCACCTGAAGCCCCTACGGTTACATTACCCAGGTATTCCAGCTTGAAGTGGTGCGCTTCATCCTTGGAAATCATATCTGCCGCAGATGCGCCAAAGCTTGCTACCGTTAAAGCCAGTACAGTCCCTAATAGTGCCTTTTTCATATCATTCCTCCTGTGGATGTATCTTCCTGTTTAACATTAGCGCTAAATATGTAAACGAGCCGGGTCATTTTCACAAAGGGATTACGCGATGCTTCAGTTCCTGGCTTTTATTCCTCACCACGCGGGCTCAGCAGCTTCATCTACTATACTGACCGATGCAGTTGTCATTTATCCGCGCGGTTACGCGTAAAGTAACGAAAACTCACCTGTACCATGACCATCAGGAGAACAATATGCACACGAGTAAAACCCTGAAAAGGGTGCTAGCCGTATCAGTAGCTGCAGCGATGTTCAGCACCGTTGGCGTACAAGCCCAGACGACGAACGCCGCGCAAACCAGCGCTGCGGGCCAGGCTCAATCGGGCGCTAAGCTAAGCTCCGGCGACGAAAACGCGTTGAAGGACATGGCGCAGGCCAACATTAACGAAGTGGCCGCCGCCAAACTTGCCCTGAGCAAGGCCCAGAGCAGCGAAGTGAAAACATTCGCTCAGAAGATGGTCGACGATCACGGTGCCGCCCTCACCAAAGTCCAGGCCGTTGCCCGGCAAAAGGGTGTAGAACTGCCGACCGAGCCGGACGTTGCGCATAAGGACCTGACCCGTAAGCTGGAAAACCAGAGCGGCGACGCCTTTGACAAGATGTATATGGAATATGCCGGCGTGAAAGACCACCAGATGGTGCTGTCGAAGCTGCAAAAGGATGCCAGCAAGATCGACGATCCGGACGTGAAGGCCCTGGCTAACGAGCATACTCCGGTCGTTGAGCAGCATCTGAAGACCGCCGAGCAAATGTCGGTGCCGTCCGGCGCGTCAGCGGACAAAAAGTAAGTGTCGCAGCAGCATGGCGCGCCCCGAGCGCGCTGACCCAAAAAAGTGGGGCCCGCAGGCCCCACGCGCATTTCTACTCTCCCGGGTGAATGTTATTCAGGCAGCGCGTAGACCACCACCTGGTCTCCCACCTGATCCTTCAGGATAGTGTTCCCGCCCGCCACGAACGCCACGTACTGACGGCCTTTATATTCATAGACCGACGGGTTCGCGACCGCCGGGGCTTCAACCTGATCGGACCACAGCTCTTCTCCGCTCTCAACCGAGTAGGCACGCACTTTGGCATCCATTGAGGCGCCGATAAAGATCACCCCGCCCGCCGTCACGGCCGGACCACCGATGGTAGGTGAACCCCAGCCTTCCGGCATAAAGAAGCCATACTGCTGGGATGCGCCAACCGGACGACGCCATTTCACATCGCCCGTGTGCATGTCCAGCGCCACGATTTCGCCAAACGGTGGCTGCCAGCACGGCATGCCCAGCCAGTTATCGGCCACCAGCAGGCGCATACCGTACGGGGCCCCTTCCTGCGGCGCAAAGCCGCTTTCGTTTCCGGCGGTTTTATCCGCCTTATCGTAATCCTCGCGGCTGTAGAGCTTCACGTACTGGACGATATGCGAGGTGTTGACGATGGCGATCTGCTTTTGCGGATCGAACGCAACCCCGCCCCACTGCACGCCGCCGGCGCTATCGGGATAGGTTAACGCGCCCTCGCCTTTGGTGGTGGGCGGCGTATACATTCCCTCATAGGTCAGGTTGTCCCACAGGCGGGAGCACTGGCCGGCACCGACGATATCCGCCAGCTTCCAGATTTTTGGCTTTTTCGACTGGTCGAGCAGCGGCGCGGGCCTGGTTGGGAACGGCTGCGTGGGCGAGAGAACTTCGCCCTGCACCGAACCGTCGCCCTGCGGAACCGGACGTTCTTCGATTGGCCATACGTCCTCCCCCGTCAGGCGGTTAACCACAAACAGGAAGCCCTGCTTGGTGGCCTGCACCAGCGCCGGGATCTTTTTGCCGTCTACGGTGATATCCATCAGCGTCGGCGCGGAGTTGATATCGTAATCCCAGACGTCGTGGTGTACCCACTGGCGGGACCAGACCACCTTACCCGTGTTGATGTCCAGCGCGGTGGTCGAAGTGCCGAGGGGAATCGCGTCGACGCGGTTGCCGCCCCAGTAGTTGGGCGACGGCGATGAGACCGGCAGATAGACCAGGCCATTGGCCTCATCCGCGGACATGTGCGTCCAGACGTTGGCGGTACCGGTACGCTTGCGGATCGCTTCCGGGATCGCGTCAAAGGTCCATTCACGCTCGCCGGTCCGGGCATTGATGGAGAATACGGTACCCGGAGGCGCTTCGGCATAGGCCCAGTCTTTACCGGCCCAGCCCACCAGCAGATGGTCGCCGACCACGGTTGGCGGCTGCAGGATAGAGAGCGGATACCTGGCGTTAATGGTGTTCCACTGGTTCACGTCCAGCACGCCGTTGTCCGCAAAGCCGCTGCACGGCTTGCCTGAATCGGCGTCCAGCGCGAAGAGCTTGCCGTCAACGGTGCCCATATAGACGATCTTCTGGCATGCCTGGCCGTTCACCGGGTTTTTTGCCTGCCAGTAGGACACGCCGCGGTTCTTCAGTACCGGCTGGGTCAGCGCCTTGCGCGAGGATTTGGTGTCATAGTGCCACTTCTCTTTACCCGTGCCCGGATCCAGCGCAATCAGGCGATCGAAAGGTGTGCCGATGTAGAGGGTGTCGTTGGCGAAAATGGGCGTGGCGGACCAGACTGTGGCGGGCGTATCGCCTTTTCCATCCGAGACGTCGCCGGTATGGAACTCCCAGATTTTCGTTAATTTGCCGACGTTTTCCGCCGTGATTTGGGTCAGCGGGCTGTATTTTTGCGCGTTAAGCTGCCCATGGAAGCTGTCCCAGGTGGCGGTGGAAGGCACCAGCGGCGTTGCCGGCTGGCTGGTCGAAGCGACTTTTTGCCCACTACCGTTGCCGGTTGAGGCATCGTCCGTGGTTTTTGTCGTCCCTGGCGCCTGCCGATCGGCCGCATCAATATCAAGCGAATCCTGGGTGCCCTGAGAGGCCTCGGCGGCCTTATCCTGGGCCTGTAGCGCGAACGGGGCGACCAGCAGCGCCAGCGCCGTCATGCCGACCTTCAGGAAGGGATAATACTTATCGTTATGCACGGGCGGCTCCTCAGGCTTTGACGCGTTGATGGTTACGGGCTGACGTGCTGCTCAGCATAATCAGACCGATCAGGCCGACCACCATGGCCGCAGTGATGATGTACTGGTGCAGCAGCGCGGCGGCAAAACCCACGCCCGCCAGCACCACCAGGGTGATAATAATCAGGAAAATGCGCGTTCCGCGACCGGACGCCGCGCGTAGCATAAAGGCCAGTATCGCCAGCACCGCGCTGGCGATGGCTACGCCCAGTGCGCCAATGGTGCCGGTGACGCCGGTAAGCGGCGTCCACCAGGCGTACAGCGCCACCGCGAAGCCGGTTAACGCGGCCAGCAGCAGCAAAATGCTGCCGACGCGCGAGGATTGAGAATGATACATACCAGGAAGCCCCCTATAAAAATGCAAAATAAACCACCGATAAGGCGTTTTCGTGGATATATGCCGCTGCCGTTCGCGCAGACACTCGCTAAAAAAACAACGCGGCGTGAGAAACGGCGGCATATTTCACTAAACGTAACAGAGTATAGAAGAGGATTTTTTTAAGGGGCGTTTATCCGGCGAGCGCCCTGCTCCACGCTGCGTTCAAAAGGCGGCGTGCTCCGAGAAAAACGCACGGGCGAGATTTAATGTCTGCTTTGAACGAGGAGCAAACAACGCAATTCCACATGTAAAAACCTACCGGCTTAAAAATTTGGAAATTCAACGGAAATGGTTAAGCTTCTTATAAACATGCTTAAGGATAGCCAGAAAATGATTGTTAACTGTATGGTCTACCGTTCAGGCCACCCCGCCGAAACCGTAGATATTGAAGATATCAGCGAAGTTATTCAGGACCCCGATGCGTTTATATGGCTGGGGCTTTGGCAGCCTGAACCGGCGTTTATGTACAAGGTACAGGAGGAGTTCGGTCTGCACGATCTGGCAGTAGAGGATGCGCTTAACGCACATCAGCGGCCTAAGATAGAGCGTTATGGCAGCTCGGCATTTATCGTTGTGAAGACCGTCAGTGGTCAGGGCGACAATATTGAGTTTGGCGAAACGCATTTGTTCGTGGGCCGAAACTTCCTTGTTACGGTGCGCCATGGGGCTTCAGAGAGCTACGCGCCTATACGCGCCCGCGCTGCCGAGGCCCCGGACATGCTTTTGCATGGTCCGGCTTATCCCCTTTACTGTATTCTGGACTTCATTGTCGACAGCTATGCAGAGCTGACCGCGCGCCTCAACACAAAGATTGGCGATATTGAAGCGACGCTTTTTCACAGTGAATTTGACCGTGAAGCCATTCAGGACGTGTATTCCCTCCGCCGCAATCTGCTCGGGCTTCGCAATGCCGCTCAGCCCGTAGAAGAAATCTGTACAGAGCTTATCCGCATTCATGAAGAACTCATCCCAAAACCCCTCAGGGCCTATTTCAGAGATATTCAGGATCATGCTCGCCATGTCGTAACGGACGTAAATGACATGCGTGAGCTGCTTAGCAGCGCGATGCACGTCAACCTGGCTCTGGTTTCAGTGCAGCAAAATGAAGTCGTGAAGAAACTGGCCGGCTGGGGGGCCATTCTCGTGATCCCGACGGTAGTCTTCAGCATGTATGGTATGAACTTCGAACATATGCCGGAACTGAAGACGCTCTTTGGCTATCCGGCTACGGTCGCCGTCACGCTGGGAGCCTGTGTATTACTGTGGCTTCGGCTCAAACGCTCTCGCTGGCTTTGATTGATAAGCGGTCTGATAGTTTTTGGTGTCGTGAAGTACGGTAACGCCTCACGCTTACGTCGATTATGCCACGACACCCTACCCTCTCCTTTATTTCCCCTGCATATGTCGGTACATCCCTGTTCATTGAGAACCGGGATCTCCCGCTTTACCGTTTATAAAATACTGCAAAACGAGGCAATTACAGGGCAAGGTCATTCGTTATTACAAATCATCAAGCCACATCGATAATTATTATATTTGTTTATGCTTTATTGAGCTCGGGTGTGAATTCATATTGACGGACATAGGCACTAATTTTTTTACACAAGGATGGTTAATATGAAAAGGGTTTTTATGACGGCTGCATTTACTGGTTTATTTGTCAGTAATAATCCATATGCAGGGGAAAGCTATCTGGTCTATAACCCACACAATATTGCGGTATTTGAAGTCCGTTTCTTTAACGTTGGCGACGGCCCCTTTATGCCGGACTGGCCGAGCGCGTCTGAGTCAACATGGGATCTTGGCCAGCAACAAAAAGAAAAAATACTCGATGCCATGCGTTACTGGGCTGAGGTTATTACCCCCAGCCCAGGGCAACTGCCCGCCATTATCAATGTGGGAACGTTCAACGACGAGAATGCCGCAGGTTCCAGCGAATCAGTGACCGACGGCATCATAAGCCTGACGCAGCTGCAGGGCGCATTGAACGGCATTGATACCGGAGAGCTGACCTTTGGCTCCCACGCCCAGTTCATCATGGGCAAACTGGATTTTGATAATGTTCCCTATGTGCCCGCGCAGTTGCCGCGCACTGGAAAGGCCGATCTGGTCAGCGTCGCTATTCATGAGCTGGCCCATGGACTGGGAATATCCAATATGGTTACCGAGCTGCAGGGAAGTGGCACATTCACGCCCGCTTTTGATACCGAGCCTTTTGGCTCCTGGACCAGCCATCTGCGCGACGATCGTGGTAATCCTGCCCGACCAGGGCAGGTAATATTGTGTAATGGATGCAATAACACATGGGATCCGCAAGGCTTTGATGTACGGCTCGATAAAGGCTATTTCACCGGCAGGCACGTGGATGAAGTCCTTGCAGGCGCCATGCCTGGCGTGCCGGTGAAAATGTTAGCAGACGACGGTTCGGTCGATGATAACTACATGAGCCATATCGAGCTGAAAAACAGCATGATGAGCCATCAGAACTACCGCAATTACACAACGTTTATGGAAGCGGAACTGGCGTTGCTGCAGGATATGGGGTATCAGATTGACCGACGTAACTTTTTCGGTTTTTCGCTGTATGGCAACGGGCAAACTCTCGTTAACCGCAACGGCTATTTTCAGCGTAATCAGCAGGCGGATGGCTATCTGGCTGGTCAATACAATACCGCTAGTCTGGGGGTTGGCCTGCATGTGTATGGCAGTAATAACCATATCTTTCAACAAGCGGACCTGTTGACGTTAGGGGCTGGCGGCGCGGGCATCCGTATAGACGGGCAAAATAACACCCTGAGCATCGAACCCGGAGTTCGGGTATACGCCGATGGCGTTAATGGCCGTGGGGTGATGTTTGCCTACGGCAAACAGCACAGCCTTATTCAGCGTGGCGACGTTCAGGCACTGGGCGCCAGTGGCGTCGGTATCAGTTTTGATTTTGGCAATAATCTCCTGGGTAACGAAGTGGACTACCGTGGATCCTGGCTTCATATCGTGGACGGATATTACGATGCGTTATTACCCGAGCTGCAGGGAGCGCTGGTAGACAATGCCGACATCAGCGGACGGGTTGCCGGTAAAGGCGCGGCGATTTATATATCACCGAACGCGCTGGTCGGTAATATAAATATATTAACGGGTGCCCGGCTGGAGGGTGATATTTATTCGGACTACGCCCAGCGGGATGATTATGGCCAACAGCGGTTAACGCTGCTTACCTTCGGTAAGAAGGCCAATGCGTACGGGCAAGCGACGGAAGCTGCCGATGCTGATTTCAGCTTTACGTACCGCGGAAACATTGAAGGTATCAATAATCTGGCACTGGACGCGCACGGAGGGAAAACCTCGCTTAACGGCGATTTTCAGATTTACAGCATGACTATTGCGCCAGGTGCCAGCCTGTCCGGCAACGCCAGCTACACGCTTAATGAGGAAGGCCGCTTTGTAAATAACGGGATCCTTGCGCCGGGTAATTCCCTTGGGCAAATCAATATATCCGGCGCTTATCAACAGGGGGATACCGGGCAGTTGTTGCTGGAAGTCGACGGGCGCGGCAGGCATGATACTCTGCGAGTGGACGGTCACGCACAATTTGACGGTCAGCTGACGTTTGCGCCGCAGCCTGACTGGTACGCAACAAACTGGCGTCTGAATACGCAAGATTTACTAAAAACGGACTCTTCCGGCGGCAATTTCAGTGCGGTGAATAGCGTGCTCCGCTCACCCACGCTAACGCTGCAAACAACGCCTCAGGGAAAGAATGTCTGGCAGCTCTCAATGCTTCGCGCTTCAAACGCATACAGCCGGTATGCGCAGGACGCTAATGCGCGGCAGGTAGGGCAAGCGCTGGATAAAATTGTGGCAGAAGCTAAGTCGGATATACAACCGCTGTACCGTACTCTGGACTTCTCAGCCACTGATGGCAGGAGTATCAGCAATGCCTTGCCGCAACTTTCTGCGGGCGCCTACAGCGCCATGTTCGCAAGTTCCCTTCACCGTGAACAGCAGATAGCGCGGATCGTTGGCGGGCCAAATCCTGTGGTTATGCCGAAGCAGCTGGCGGAAGGCGAATGGCGCAGCTTTGCCATACCCTTTGGCGGCGGCTTCTGGCAACAGCGTCAGGGTGACAGTGTAGGGTACGACGCCAGCAGTTATGGCATTGTATTCGGTGCTGAAAAACAAAACGATGAGAATCACAACTGGATTTATGGCTTTCATGGTGCGGTCAGCGGCCAGTCGGTGACGGTGAAATCACCAGAAACCGCGACCGGGAAAACCACTGCTTTCGATCTGGGTATTCATGCGCGTTACGGCGCAGAAAGATCCGCAGGAATGTATTTATTCGGCACTGGCCGATTGGGTATTGAAGACAGCTGGCTGGACAGAAACATTAATGTCGAAACTTACGGAGCAAGCCACCATGCCACCTGGACCGGATTGTCAGGCTCTGTGTCGGCCGGCGGGGGCTATCGATGGGCGCTGAATAATAATGTGAACGCCGGACCGGTAACGTCATTGAATTACACCACATTACATCGTCCCGGCGTGAAGGAAAGCGGCAATGACGGCAGCCGACTGATGCTGGGTTCGCAGACCTTCGATTCTCTGAGATCAAGTATCGGGGTGAATGGTAACTGGAATGTACCGCTCGCTTCAGGGGCGTCGATCGCAGCTGAGCTGCAGCTCACCTGGGATCATGAACTGCTTGATGGCAACGTAGTGCAACAAGCCTCTTTCGCCAGCTATCGAAGCACAGGGTTTAGTTCCCGGAATCAGGTGACTGGCCGTGACGCTCTGGGCGTTAAGGCAGGTATGCGCTATAAAATCAACGCTGATGTCGAACTGGGCATCGGGGTTGAAAGCGAAATGTTTCGTTCTGGCTATGACTCGATCGCAGGTAATCTTTCAGCCACCTGGCGTTTCTGATGTCTGAGGACGAGAAAATAACAGGGCTGGTAATTTAACTCACCGTATCCCCGGCGTTGCCGGGGTATTCCTGAAGGTTTTTGATATCAGAAATGGCTTGTGTCTCCCTGGCCATGCTCACCTGAACCTTTAACCCGCTTAAGCTGGATCTCTTCACCACGTTGCCAGGCATCCGCTCCCTTAGCAACCGGGTGCGCAACAATATCCTTACGTTCTTCTTTGATGGCTTGCGTGTTCACGTCAAAGCGTCGATCTCTGTCCGCCAGGAGTTTAGGGTCTAACTGCCCTTCCCCGGTAAAGCCCATCATCAGTGCCGGAATGCCGAGCGGCAGCTTTTTATCGCGGTCGGTGTGCCAGGTATGCCAGGTCTTGCCGTAGGTATTCACAATTTTGCTCATCAATGCTTTGTCAGCCACTGCAGGTAAACCTGGCGCAATCAGGCTGCCGGATTTCACTTCATATTGATGGCTGTGCCACAATTTTTTTTCTTCCTGCGGCAGTGTGTTAAACAAACGCTCACTAATGATGTACTCAACGCCCATTAAACGGGCATCTTTGGTGTTTCCGTCGTAGATCACCGCCTGCATCACGTCCTCATTCAGGACGGTTACATAATGATGGGCTTCCATCTGGCCATTTTTATCCCCGCTATAAAAATGGAAACCGTCAAGGTAGGCGCTAATTGCATCAATGGGCGGACGGGACTGGATAAGCTGAGCGCCGGCTTCAAGCGTGCTCGTCCCGACGGAGGTTTTTGCACCCGGAACAGGCGTATTTGAAGGGGTATTATTCGCGCCGCAACCCACCAAAGTCAGGCTCGACAATAATAAAAGCGATAATGGTTTCATTGACCCTCCCTGTAAAAGTCGCTTTACTGAAAGTAGTACATTCGCGCAGACACGCCAGGAGAATTTTTATTAAACCATCGGGCAAACGGGCGTACCTTCCGTTTAAGAACACCATTTATATTTATGCCCAGACGCTATAAATCTTTTATACCATCTGTTATCCGGTTAATAGTCGCTTAACCACCATCACTATGAATTTATATGACGGAAAATCAGCGAAATAGCCAAACTGATGCGCCGTGAGCAGCAAGTCCATTTGCTGCCGGACGTAAATGAGTCTGCATAATTCAGATGAAGGATACCGAACCGCCGAACTCCATATAAATTTTTGCCAGATTATTTAACTGGTTAAAGCGATTTTCGCTCAGTAACAGTTCGGCCTGACGGCGTTTCTCCTGGGCATCAAGCCAGAAAGAAATTCGCACCGCGCCCTGCCGGTAGCGAACTTCGTTTAGCCTCTCTGATTTTTTCGCCAGTTCCAGACCTTCACGGAGAAGCGTCCCCTGTTCCAGGAGTTGATGACGCAAAGCAAGCGCATCTTCTATGCTGCTCATCGCCTTGTAAAGTTCCTGCTTAAACTCCAGAACCCGTTGTTCGTAGTCGTTGCGGGCAATCTTCACGTCCATGCCCCTTTCTCTCCATTCCAGGAACGGCAGGGTCAGGTTTGCTCCAACAGAGCCTACAGGATTTTGCAGGAAGGCCATGAGGGTGTTGCTGCTGGTGCCAAGCGAGCCGGTCAGACTAAACGCTGGATAAAATTCAGTACGCTGGACGTCAACGGTGGCCAATGCTTCCCGTACCCGCCACTCTTTAGCGCTGATATCTGGCCGATGCCGCAGCACGTTGACCGGAATCTTTTCACTGACCTGCGGCAGCGGCCCCATGGGTAACGCTTTCGGTTCGACTATCGAGCTGCCCGGCGCGGTACCAAGCAAAACGGCTTGCTGATTGAGCACCTGTAAACGTTCATTCTTCAATGCCGCCAGCCTGTTTTCCTGCGAAAGTACGCCCTGCTGAGCATCCACAACATCCAGAGAGGAAGCGCCGCCCGCGGCATAACGCGCCTTGGCCAGGCGCAGCGTCTCTTTTGCATAGTCGATACTTTGTTGCAGGACAGACAGCTGCTGGTTAATAAAGCCTAAACGCCAGTAATTATTACTGGCATTTGAAAGCAGCGTCAGGCGGGCAGCGCGGAGATCCTCTTCCGAGGCAAAACGTGCCCACGCCTTCGCGTCGCGCTGCCGCGCTATTTTGCCCCACAGATCCAGCTCATAGCTGGTATTAATATTGGCAGAGCTGCTCCTGCTCCAGCTGGCTGAGCCGTTCAGCTGTTTTTCACCGTTAAGGCCGAGCGAACCTTTGAGTCCCGGATCGTTTGCGATGCCAATCCGCTCTTCGTCCAGTCGGGCGCGATAAACACGCAGTACCGCTCCAGCGACATCGTTATTGCGCGCCATAACCTGCCGCAGCCAGCCGTTGAGGTCTGGATCGTTAAAGGCCTGCCAGTCGAACGGCACCTTCTCTTCCACAGCATCAGCCTGATACCAGCTGGCAGGATATTTCACCTCAGGAGGCTGATAATCGCTTTTCAGCGAGTTTGCGCAGCCAGCGCTAAGCAGGAAAGCAAGGCATACCGTTAAAGGAAATACTATTTTCATGGGTTACTCGCTGGCCAGTGAAACGACCGGATCCATCCTTGCTGCCTTGCGGGCAGGGAGATAACCAAAGATCATGCCGATTAACGTTGAGCAGAAGAAGGCGGCAGCAGCGGCCTGCCACGAATAAATGGCGGTGAAAATGCCGCCTGCCAGCGCGGTGAACAGCGCTCCGGCGGCATACGACAGGGCAATACCTAACGCTCCGCCTATTAGACATACCAGCACAGCCTCAATCATAAACTGCTGCATGATATCGCCCTGACGCGCACCGACCGCCATTCGCACACCAATCTCATGGGTCCGTTCAGTGACCGACACCAGCATGATATTCATCACCCCAATACTGCCAATCATCAGCGAGATGCAGGCCACCATCAGAATCAAGATGCTAAAGGTCATTGAGGTCCGTTCGATTGATTGTCGAATCTGCTCGTAATTATAAAGCTGGAAGTCTTTCACGCCGTGGCGTTGGGTCAGAAGCTGAGAAATAGCGCTAACCGCTGCCTCGTTGGCAACATCATCCTTAAGCCTTACGCTGATGCTGGTCAACACAGGTTTTCCTGTCATTCGGTACATCACCGTGCTGTAAGGCATCCAGACGTTTATGCGATTAGGCGCATAGCTTCGGCTGTTCCCTTTGGCGATGCCGACAACCCGTGCAGGCACTGAACCCAGAAAAACGATTTGCCCAAGTGCCTTTAGTCCTGCATCGTCAAATAACGCCTTGCGGGCGTTTTCATCAATGATGACCTCCTGCAAGGCATTTCGATCGTCCCGGAAAGTTGATCCCTGCATCAGTTCAATACCGTTTACGCGAAAATGATCGCGCCCAACGCCATTGATCGTGGCGGTAGCGGATTTACCGAGAAAGCGAATGTTGTCTGAAGCGTTAACTTCGGGGCTGACGCTGTCAACAAACCCCTGCTTTGCTAATGCTTCGGCGTCTGCCGGGACCAGCGTACGAATGCCTTCGGTGCTGTCGTCAAAGAAATCCCTTCCCGGGTAGATGCTCACCACGTTGGTTCCAAGCTCCTTGATATTCTCAAGGGTTCGCTGTTTCGCGCCTTCACCCAGCGCCACCACCGTAACAACCGCGGCGATACCAAAAATAATGCCCGTCATGGTTAACGTCGTACGCAGGCGATGCGCATTCATCGCTTTTAACGCCATGTGCAGAGATTCACGGGTACGGTCAAAAATACTTTGCCACCAGCTCTGCTGAACGCTGTCTGGTGGTGTAAGGGCAACCCCGGAAGTAACTCGACTACCGGTATCAGAAATAATTTCACCGTCACGCAGCTCAATAATACGGTTAGCATGCTGCGCTACCTTCATATCATGCGTCACCATAACCACGGTATGACCACGCTGATTCAGTTCACTGAGTATTGACAGCACTTCCTGACCGGACTGCGTATCCAGCGCGCCGGTTGGTTCATCCGCCAGAATGATTTCACCGCCGTTGATCAGCGAGCGGGCAATACTGACACGCTGCTGCTGGCCGCCTGAAAGCTCTCCCGGCTTATGATGTTCACGCCCTTCCAGCCCGAGTCTTCCAAGCAGGGTAGCCGCGCGCAGACGGCGCTTTTCGCGCTCACTATTGGCATAAATCGCCGGAATTTCAACGTTACTTAACGCGCTCAGGTCGGGCATTAAATGATAACGCTGGAAGATAAAGCCGATGTGCTCCCGGCGGATCCTTGCCAGATCGTCAGGTGAAAGCTGGGCGGCATTTTGACCGCTGATATAGTAGTCGCCACAATCAGGGACATCGAGACAGCCCATAATATTCATCAGGGTTGACTTACCGGAACCGGAGGCGCCGATGATCGCTACCATCTCCCCTGCTGCGATAGTCAAATCAATCCCTTTTAGCACGGTGAGATCCTGTCCACCGTTCCTGTAGGTGCGGCTGATGCCCTTGAGTTCTATGATATTACTCAAGATACAAACCCTTCCCCGGGCGCTTTTTCACCCGGCTGCGATAACACAACATGTTCCCCAACGTTTAAGCCTTCCAGGACCTGAATATCCACACTGTTAGTAATGCCGGTTTTGACATCGCGGGTTTCCAGCCGGTTATCACTGGTTAACACCTGCACCTGCTGCTTGTTGCCATTAACTTTGTGAACAGCCTGAATCGGCACCAGCAACGTATTTTTAGCTTCTCCAGACAGCAAGGACACCTGTGCTGTCATGGCAATTCGCAGACGGTTTTCTGGATTGGGAACATCCAGCAGCGCGTTGTAGTACACCGAAGCATTTGACGTGCCTGACCCCGAGGCTGAGCTACTGCTGGCCAGGGTATCATCTTTCATAACCGACTCAGGTGCCAGTTCAACGGTACGTAACGTGGCGTCATAATGCTTATCCGGCTCCGAAAAAATGGTGAATCTGGCTTTCTGTCCCGGTGAAATTCGCGTGATATCCGCCTCAGAGATCTGGGCTTTAATTGTCATAACGTCCAGACGAGCGAGTTTGATAATGGTCGGCGCACTTTGGCTGGAGTTAACCGTTTGGCCCTGTTGGGTGACAACGGCAATAACAATGCCGTCCATTGGAGCAACAACTTTTGTATAACCCAGATCGACCTTTTTCTTATCGACATCAATTTGCGACTGGACGAGTTTGGCGTTCAATGCCGATAGCTCAGCGCGAGTAGTCGCCAGCGTGGTTTCAGCCGTTTCGAAATCTTCCCTCGAGCTGGCATCCTCGTTTAGCATCTGGCGCTGGCGCTTAAAACGCAAAGAGGCTTGCTTCAACTGCGCCTGCTTAGCCTGAAGCTCTGCTTTGACCACGTTGAGAGCGGCCTCGGCGTTGCGTAAATCATTACGCTGCGGTACGTCATCAATTTCAGCGATTAGCTGCCCTTTCGTGACGCGATCGCCTAACTTCACTTTCAGCGACTTAACCTGGCCAGAAACCTGTGCCCCAACGTTGACCCGCTCAATCGCATCAATCCGACCGGTAGCAAGTACGGCGTTTTCAATATCGCCGAGGCGTACTGGAGCGGTAACATAATCAGGAACCTGTGGGCTTTTCAGGAAGAAGAACAAGGCGATGCTAAAAACAATTAGCAGAGCCGCAGCACAGGCCAATACGCGACGGGGTGGGGATTTTATTAACATGGCGCAGGTTTTCCATAACGATAAAACATTGAATCAGGCATCATCGTAACATCGCCAGTATTTACCGGAGGTAAACGCTACGCTATTTGTCGAAATAGCGTAATCGGGCTCCTCCACCCCGCAATCAATTACGTAGCCGCCAGTAAACCGCCGCCAGATTGGAGTTCTGCGCCGGAATCGACAAAATTTCCGACAACCATTTGCATTCAGACATCACCGAGCGATCGGCCCCCACACGATAATCCTGCTGAGTCAGGTCGTATGATGGCCTTCACATTTTTCACTTTCCAGTTCCTGATTTTTCAATCGGGAATCAACCAGTAGCGGTTTTTTATATCAATTACGTTCGTCTTTCTTAAAGGTAAAAATCTCACCTGCACCTTTAAGGAATATGATTGTGAACGTAAAAGCATGGACAGTTTTACTGATGTCGGTATGTCTGACTTCCTGTGCCACACCCCGTACAGAGAAATATCAGACCATCATGGACAGCGTGACGGCGGAAAAAGTCAGCCGGATAATCCGGTCGGACGTCATCCCTTCTTCAGGTCAAAAACACGGGGAAATTATCAGCCGCGTGTCGGCTGCTTTTCTCGGTACGCCTTACCAGGCTGACACGCTCATCGGAGGGCCCGACACTCCCGAAGCGCTTGTCGCGAATTTCAACGGCGTGGACTGCTTTACGTTGGCAGATTACGTCGAGGCGCTGACGCGCAGCCATGACAAGACAACATTTCTGCATAATCTGGCGGAGGTTCGTTACACCCAGGGGAATGTAGACTATCTCAGCCGCCGGCACTTCTTCTCTGACTGGTTCGCCACGCAACCACGCAATGCCCGGGACGTTACGCCGGAGATAAGCCCTGACTATGCTGTCGTCGACAAGCAGCTTAACCGCAAACCGGATGGGGGTGAGTACATCTCCGGCCTGGGCATACATCCCCGTAAAATTAATTATATTCCTGGAAACGCCATCACTCAGCAGGTACTGGACCGCTTGAAAACCGGAGATTATGTCGGCGTCTATTCTCCGCTTGAGGGGCTGGACGTTTCGCATGTGGGGATAGTAGTCCGCCACGACGGTCGGGTATGGTTCAGAAATGCCTCCTCGCTGGCCGCAAACAGAAAAGTGGTGGATTCGGCGTTTCTGGAATATATGCGCGCGAAACCGGGCATCGTCGTTCTGCGCGCTGAGTGACCAGCCCATCATCGTAAGTGTGGTATTAAACGAGTTTTCGTTTGCTGTATAGACGCTTTAAGGAGTAGCAGTACACAGCAATCCTTTTTGATGATCGCCCTCTCGCGCGTCTGATCATTTTTGGCCTGCTGGAGTAATGATTCCAGTTTACGGATAGAGTTTTATGTTCGGATAATGCCCAGTGATTTTGTCATAGAGTTTCACCGAAACTGAGAACTACAACGACTTTCTGCCTGGCTTTGCCAGAGGGTACCCCTGATTCAAGTTATGCTATTCACTTCGTTGCGCGTAACGCTTGCTTATAACACGCAGTTTTCCCTCCTGGCGTGATGCATACAGTTACCATCCGCCCGTTACCCATACCACCATATGAAAGGCCGATAGCAGGCTCATTGTGCATGTTTTGGAAGTCTGATGTGAGCGAGAAGCGGACATGGATCACTGAGAAGACTCACCTTTAATTTGGAACGTTTCCTCGCTTTTCAAATTATTCAGTTTACCGGCAGTTTATGTGGCGTCTGGCCGCAAAAAATTTTTTACAATAAGCTTTCTAACCATTCAGTAAATATACGTACCCTGCGTGAAAGGTGGCGGTGTGGATAAAGAAGTGACAAGTTGCGGTCAGGAGAGGGATAGTCGGGCAATACCTCAACAAGCTGCCCGCTATCAAGATAGGGCTTTAAAAAGACGTTCATTCCCTGAAGTAACCCCAGACCAGCAAGGCCCGCAGACACGTATGCCTCGGAGTTATCTACGACAAGTTTACCTGGCAGGGTTATTTCCTCGATCCCCTTTGGCGTCGCAAAGGTCCACGGCATAATTTGCCTACTGCTGCTGTTAACCCAGTTGATGGCCTTGTGATTTTTCAAATCCTCCAGCGTTTCCGGCTTGCCATATAGCGCAATATAGCCACGACTGGCACAGGTCGTCATTTTGATATCGCCCATCCTGTGAGCAATGTAATCACCATCTTCCAGTTCTCCCACCCGGAGTATGCAATCCAGACCATCCCGCAACATATCCCGACGGCGGTCTGAACTACTCAGAATGATTTCAATTCCCGGATACGTTTTATAAAAGTCGGGCAACCGGGGGATGACCAGCAGCGCTGCAAGCGCGATAGGCATATCTACACGTAGCTGGCCGTGCAACACTTTGTCGCTGCTGAAGGACTCCAGCAATTCATCTGCCTGTGCCAGCAGGGGTTTACTACGACGATAAAACTCTTCCCCGTCGGGCGTAAGATTGATACGGCGCGTAGTTCGCTGCATCAGACGCGTGCCGCTGTGCCGTTCAAGCAACTGTAGCGCTTTGGTAACGGCGGGACGATGAATGCCCAAATTCTCTGCCGCCTGAGTAAAGCTTCCAGACTCAACTATTTCTATAAAAATTCTAATAGATTCAAATAGATTTATTTGCATAAGGTTATCGTTCTTCTGCCACCCGTCAGGGCATGCGGGTTAGATTGTTACTGATTTTATAACAGTGATGAATAATTTTAGCTATTTTTCTAAATAATATTCCTGCTTACACTTCCCTTCATTCGTTACGCCGTTTCGAAAAAGTAAATATCAGGCCGCCCGATCGGAGCGGCAAGCTAATATGAAGGAAATTTCATCATGAAAGATAACCGTGTCTGCCAAATCCTTGGCATAGAAAAACCTGTCATCCAGGGACCTTTATCATGGCTGACCGATGCTCGTTTAGTTGCGGCCGTAAGCAACGCTGGCGGGCTGGGCGTGCTGGGTCCGAATGCTGGCTTAACCGCGGAAACCGCCGTTTCCACCCCTGAAGAAACGGCAGAAAAAATGCGTGCAGAAATTCGCAAAACCAAAAAGCTCACCGAAAAGCCATTCGGCGTAAACCTGATACCCACGCCTGAAAATGACATCTGGACTCAACCTATTTTGCAGGTGATAAAAGAAGAAGGCATCAGGGCTGTGGTATACACCGGGTATGGTGAAGGGGCGGTGATACCCGAATTATTCGACGAATTAAAAGCGGCGGGTATTGCCGTAATTTACAGGGATATCAACCCAACGCCTGAAAATACCCGGCTTGCTGAAGAAGCCGGAGCCGATATCATCGTTGCTACAGGTTTTGACGAAGGTGGGACTCTTCCGGGTACTGCACTGGGTACCTTTTCAATCGTGCCACTGATTGCCGATTCCGTGGTGAATATTCCCGTAATGGCTGCTGGCGGTATTACCGACAGCCGCACCGCAAAAGCGGCGCATGCGCTCGGCGCCGAAGGGGTCTTTGCCGGTTCGGTCTTTATCGGCACCGAAGAAAGCCGCGTACCAAAATCTGTCAAGGATAAAATCATTGATTCAAACGGGCTGGACCTGTTGCTGTTCCGTACTCTGCCTCACTATTACCGCTCGCTACCGGGCAGGCTGTCAACAACGCTGGTATCAATGGATAAAGCCGGAGCAAGTAATGAGGAGTTAGGAAAAACGATGGGAGGGCTGCGCGGCCTGCGTATAGGTATGCTGGAAGGTAACACCGATGAAGGTTATATCTCACTCGGGACGGGCATCGGCAATATTCGCAGCGTTAAAAGCGTAGCGGAGGTAGTGGACGAGTTAACCGTAGGGTGAATGCGGTAACACCTATAAAATAAAAGAAACAGGCAGTTCGTCGTCTACCCGAACTGCCTGTCTCTTTGTATGTAATGTCCGCTTCTGGCACAAAACAGCCATTAACATTCATCGAATCCTCAGTAAATCTGAATAGCGGGTCGTGTATCGCGGCGAAAGCATTTCACGCTTCATCTGCCATTGCTGCTGTATGCCCTGCCCGGCAAAATAAAGCGTACCCTTTCCATCCTTCGCGTTCAGACGATCCAGCACTTCCATCAGCTTTTCGCTTCCGGCACGCGGCGCGCTGTTGTCAAACAAATTGAGCTGGGCAACGCCCTGGCTGAAGAAGTCCCCGAGCATAATGCCGGTTTTCTGGTAGCGGTGGCCCTCCTTCCAGATTTTATCGAGGCACTTTACCGCAGCGTTGATAATGTCGCGGGAATCCTGAGTGGGCGTGAGAAGCGTCATTGAGGCACTCTTGCCGTAATAGGGCTCGTTCAGCGCGAATGGGGAGGTCTTAACGAACGCCGAGATAAAGCGGCAATACTGGTGCTCGCCGCGTAACTTCTCAGCGCCGCGGGCCGCATAGCTGCATATAGCCTGACGCACCTGCTCATATTCTGTAGCGCGTTCACCGAATGACCGGCTACAGACGATCTCCTGCTTTGTCGGTGCAAACTCTTCCAGATCGAGGCATGGCTCGCCGCGAAGCTCCCGGACCGTTCGCTCCAGCACCACATTGAAGTGCTTGCGGATAATCCACGTGCTCTGCTCTGAGAGATCCAGCGCCGTTTTGATGCCCATCGCGTTGAGCCTCTTGCTGATGCGCCTGCCCACGCCCCACACGTCCTCTACCGGCACGATAGCCAACAGCCGGCGCTGGCGGTCGATATTGGATAAATCCACCACCCCACCCGTCTGGTGCTGCCATTTCTTCGCCGCGTGATTTGCCAGCTTCGCCAGCGTCTTCGTCTGGGCGATGCCAACGCCGACCCTCAGGTGCGTACGCTTCAAAACCGTGTCGCGGATCTCCTTGCCAAAGTCAGTCAGATCCCGGCAGTTTCGAACCCCGGTGAGGTCACAAAAGGCCTCGTCAATGGAATATATTTCGACGCGAGGGCTTATTTCTTCCAGCGTGGTCATTACCCGGTTGGACATGTCAGCGTAAAGTTCGTAGTTGCTGCTGAAGCAAACCACGCCGGCGCGCCGGAACAGCTCCTTCTGCTTAAAGTATGGCGCCCCCATCGTCACGCCAGCGGCTTTGGCCTCTGCGCTGCGCGCTATCACACAACCGTCGTTATTTGAGAGGACAACCACCGGTCGGCCTCTCAAATCTGGCCTGAATACCGTCTCGCATGATGAGTAGAATGAGTTCACATCACAGAGCGCAAACATATCAGCTGGCCGATTTAACAATAAATGTAACCACGCCGAAGACGTCCAGCGTGTCTTCGCTGCCAACGATAATCGGCGAATAAGCGCTGTTCATCGGATTGAGCTGAACGGTAGGCCGCAGCTGCAGGCGCTTAACGGTAAATTCCCCTTCCACCGCGGCGATGACGATATCTCCATGCTCGGCCGTTCGGGAGCTATCCACTACCAGCAAATCGCCGTCGCTTATTCCCCCCTCAATCATCGAATCACCAGCGGCTTTCACGAAATACGTCGAGCTGGGATGAGCAACGAGAAGCTCATTCAGATCGATGCGCTGTTCCACATAGTCGGCAGCCGGGCTTGGGAATCCGCACTGAACTAAATCGCTGAAAAGTGGAAGCGCGATAATCTCACGCAGTTCTGCAGGTCTGATAAATTCCATTACGCATACCTCTACTACTGTTTTTATATACAGTAGTTTTGTTTTGAAGCACGCGCAAGGCAGCTGAACCGCAGCGACTGTTTAAACCTTCACCGTTTCGCTTGTAAGTTTCTCTCTGGCTTCGAATTATGGTTTTTGTAAATTTTACGCTTAAACGCTTCGACTGCTCGTTTTAAAGACTAAATGAATAGATTGTCATCAACGCGACAAGCTGAAGGACGGCATGGCACTTCTTTAGCCGGAATGTCGTTTGACTGTACTAATATACAGTAGTATTTTTACGTTCAGACTGACTCGCATAATTAATATTCATAAGGAAAAAAGATGTTTGTTGAACTGGTTTATGACAAGCGCAACGTACAGGGGCTGGAGGGAGCCAGGGAGATAATTCTGGCTGAACTGACAAAACGCGTGCACCGAATTTTTCCTGATGCCAGCGTTAAGGTTAAACCGATGCAGGCGAACGGCCTGAATAGCGATGCCAGCAAAAGCGACCGGGAAAAGCTGAACCGTATGCTTGAGGAAATGTTTGAAGAGTCAGACATGTGGCTGACGCATGAGTAACAGGCGTTTAGTGACAGGGAAACCCGCCATGGCGTATGCCGGAGTTTCCCTGTCATCGACGTAAAATAAAGGTGGGACAGGTATTTATTAATATCGCTTCATTGTGTTGACTGGTGCCCTTTCTGACCAGTCGGGCCTTTCACCAGCCATAATGGCACGCTGTTGTGATGGCGTCACAGACTGGGTTATTTCAGGCATTGATTTATATTCAGGTTGTTCAGGAGGGCTGAGAACCAGATCGGCACTACAGCCTGACAGAAGAAATAAAACGAATACAGATGAATTAAGCTTAAGCACTTCAACCCCTTCCAGTGGGACAAACTTTGCAGACAGAATGTGGTGTCTCCCGGTGACGTTGCCCCTGTCAGCAAAGACATGCGCATACCCGCAGAGGGCAGTTAACCGGAATGCCCTTGTCACAAAAACATTCACCACAAGAATAAATTATGCCGAATTCACCTCCCCAGTCAATGCATCTTTACAGCGCGCTAACTTAGCGCGAGGGGGTAAAAAAAGACGGCCAGATGGCAGTCTTGTAAATTCAGATCATCCCCAATACACCGAGTCATATCGATAGGGGGCAAAATCAATATGTAAAAACCCTCTGACAAATTCGTAGTCATTTGCAAAGATATTTAGCTGAACGGCTGCCATAGCAATAACGAACACCATATAAGCAATAAATAGCGGGTATTTATGGAGCCTGTTAACTTTTAACTTTCCCAGGTAAAGCAGTAAAAAAATCGCAACAGACACAACAAAAATAGACCCCGGCAGGCCAGACAGGTTGGACAATCTCCATGATTTATCTCCAAAGCCGGACGTTTCTATCCTTATTGTGTTCTTGGGTAAAACAAATTCAGGCAAAAAACCGGGCTTTACGCCCGGTTCTGTCTTCAGCCCGTAATGCCTTTACGCACTCAATCCACGATTCTCCAGAAGTGATTTGATATGTCTTCACGTTCACCCCCACATCCGGTTTCGCCAGCGGCTGTCCGGGCGCGCTGGAGTGTTAGATGTCGGAAGGAATGCACTTACAGTCCAGGTCACGTAATCCGGGTTAAGGCTACGCTCAACACGGACGCCGCGCGCTTTGTAACGCTTAACCAGCTCGTCGGCCTGTTCGGTGCTGCAATCGGTGTGGTGGAACCAAGAATATTTCATACCCGTCACCCCACGAAGCCAAGCAGCTGCGCGGCGACATTTTCGGCCTCATCGCGACTGCGGAATGAACGGGACAGGACCCAGCGCCAAAGAACATCGAGCGCGGCCTTATAGAGTTGCTGAAACTCGAGCTCGTCCATGTTGGCGAATGAAATGCTGCGAGGATGCTTTTTGAGTGTTCCGTCGGGTAACTGAATGGCATCAAAGTGCCCAGCCTCGACTATCACCCGTGAGCGGTAAGCATCGAAGGATTTGCAAAGGCTAATGCCATTCGTGACGCGCCGGTGTGCAACCTGCTCAAGATACTGCCCAGCAGCATCGATCAGCGCCCCCCTCATTTCCGCCATAAGAAGCCAGGAACTTGGCGTAGCCGGTGATGAGCTTCCGCTCGTTGCTAGAGATAGCCCCGCCGGTTGGTTCCCAATATTCAAAACCGAGATTGAGAAGCGCGAAAAAGCGCCGATGAAATGCCGGGTTTCGTACCCGTCTGAACTCGGCAACAAGAACATCGCCGAGCCGGGTTTTGGATTGCAGGATATCGCTGGTCTCGGGCGTAGCCGGGATCAGTATTCCTGAGTGGTGTTTAATAAGTTGTAATTCTAGCGCCATGGTTCTCTCCGTGGCGCATCAGGTATAGGGTGTTCAGGTCTATGAAAGAATAATATCAGACGGTGGTGTAACTCAGCACCCAAGCCGTTTTGCAAATTGCATGAACCCGTTGAGAGTGAAGATTTCTTCCTCTTCGAGTAACGGTCGTAATGAAACTATTCCATTTACTCGATAAACCAGATATTTCTCTTCCGCCAGGAAGCTATAGATAACTGCTTTATCGGCCCTTCTGACCACGTCGTACCATTTATCATCTGCATTAAAGGCATCTGCACTACACACTATTTCCCCCAGAGCGACTTATAGACGCGGTAAACAGTAATCGGGAACAGCCAGGGGAACGCAAACAGCGATACTCTTTGAAACTGCTCCAGTGAAATTCACGCGATTAATAAAACCACTCGTCCGCGCTTTCCCAGGTCTCCTGCACGATATGTTCGACCTCATTCTTGTCGCCCCCGAAAACAGTCAAACCGTCATTACTGGTACGCTTGATTGTTAGCAGGCAATCATCAAACTGCTTGCTGAGTCTTTTGAGCAGTTCTGACTCGAGCGCAGGTATAGCTCCATCAGGAAGTTTCTTCATGCGATCAATGGTTAGCTCGATTTTCATTTATCCCTCCGCAATGAATTACTGTATGTGCATACAGTATATTTATAAACATATCTCACTGATTTTGCAACGCTTTAAGGGCACCTAACCCAAAACACCATGATGATGAAATCGCCTGACAAACTACAGACAGCTTCTTACCGTGGACATAATGGAGGCTTAAGGTTCTTGAGGATTGGAAATCAGGGTGAAATCAGAATGGTTTGTGGCACTGCTGCGGGCGGGGAATCTACCCACAGCAGAAATGAATTGTTTTATCCTTCTCTGTTCACGCACAGAGCAAACGGCGACTGTAAGTTTCCTATCAACCAACCATTATTGGAAGGCTCAACTCTCAGCTGGCGAACCGTTCCATCCGGGACATAAAAGAAACTGCTTTTGAAGCTCTCTTCATCAGCCGTGTCGCGGTGAGTTTTCACGTAACGTGTATCCATTATGGAGATCTCGCCAGGCCTATTCATTTCATAACTGAACAATACTGTTCTTGAGATAATATTAGACCCTTTGTCAGAGTGTATATTTCCAGACAAGACAGCTTGGCCGTCATGGTTTTCATCTAAACGAAAGACCAGGTCCAACGTCGCAACGAAATCAGGATCCTGATGGTTATAGCGTAGAATCGTTGAGCAGTTAACTTTTAGAAAATTTTGATTCTGCCGTTTGTGTACATAGAACCAAACAGATAACACCAGCACAACGAGTAGAAGTATAGCAATCAACCCTGTTTTTTTATTGAGTGCGTTCATAACCATTCCAATAGTTATTCAGACATGAAATGTATTTATCGTTTCTTGACGTACATCGACTGATGAAAGCTCGTCCTTTGTTGCCATAGAGATATGACTCAGAAACCTGATACAAGAATGAGGTTCCATCCAGACAGTCAATTCCATTGGCCTTTGCCAACTCGATGAACAAATCTTTTTTTTGTTCAGAAAGCGATGCGGAATTTCTTTGTACAGTGTATACAGGGCACGATCCATAGTTAAAGAGAAAATAAGTCTTCAGTTCTCTTACCTGAGCCAAATCTTTTGATGGAACCCTAAGCCCTAACGCAATCAAGGTCGCGCTTATTAAAAAGACTATCAATGCCAGAGCGATCGGTAATTTTCTATATTTAACTCGCATGGTCGAGCATTCTTTTACTACTTGCGCATCATTTTTTTCATCTTCTAACCGAGACTCATCCTCAATAGTGGATTGAGTCAGAACCCTTACCTCGACATCACTATTAAACATAAAACCAACGCGAGGCACCGTAGTAATACACTCCTCGACAATCCCAAACTGTACGAAATGTTTTCTAAGTTCGGAGATGTATTTGTTTAGCGTGTGACTAGAAGAACGGAGACCATGAGCATCCCATACGCTATCCAGAAGTTCATTTCGCGTCAGAACCTGACCATGCTTTTTCAGAAGACATGCAAGAAGTCTGTTCATTGTCAGGGTAAGAATGACAGTAGAGCCTTCATCTCCGGATGGCCATATTGCACCATCTTCCGAGCGATAGAAAACCCTATTATCAATCACGAAAACCATCTCTGACTCCTTATCCATGATGGTAATTGAATGGTTTCTCTCGTTTCTCCAACTTACGGAAACCCATCAGCTTCTTTGTTTCATCCTAGCACAGCTAGGCGCGACAAAAGCTTTCCCAGTCTCATTGCTTGTAAACTCACACACTATCAGCATATTGATTTGTATTTTAACAAATCCACAATACATCTATCTACATGGCGTTTTTGGTTGATAGGATTATTCGCAGAAGTGAATGAGCAGGTTCTTAATCTTCAGGAGCAGTCTTCCGTTCTACCGCCATTCACAGTCCGGGGAAAGAAGTGATATCCCGGGTAGCGAATCCAGTAGATAAGGAGCGACAAAATGATAAGCACCAAAGTGCTCATGAAGGCCATGAAGGCAGAACGTTTCTTCATCAAAGCACGCACATTGATTAGAGAAACGATCTTATCAGCGGAACTTAGTGGCGCTGAATTTGTGCCTTATGTTCAGCCGGTGTACAAGGATGATGTGATTGTTGGTGGAGAGGTGTTACTGAGAGTTCTAAAAGATGGTGTTCTTCACACCCCAGAAAAATACCTTTCTGCCATGGAATCCTGTGAGGTCATTAATGATGTCACATGTTCTCTGCTTTCGGGGGTTAAAAGCTTTTTTGAAGGATATGTCGGAGCTTTACCAAACGACTTCTATCTTTCTTTCAATATTTGTGCAAAGCAACTGAACGCGCCAAAAGTAATTGAAGCGGTCACAGAGTTTAATGAAACATTTGAAGGCCGTATAGCTGTAGTGTTGGAAATTGTTGAACGCGGAACCATGAACTTCGATGATTTTGCTCTTGAATCTATGCAACAATTGACCGCGTCAGGTGTGCGTTTTGCTATTGATGACTTTGGAAGTGGAAGCTCATGTCTCAAGTACATTGAGCATGCTGGGTTTTCCACAATAAAAATCGACAGATGTCTTACAGTCATCAGCAATGGCTCTCTGGTTTACTCAAACGTACTCGATGCAATCTTATTGCTATCTAAGAGTCTCGGTATACAACTTATTGCTGAAGGAGTAGAGACCAAAGAACAATACCAACTGCTTAAAGAGAAAGGTGTTCTCACTTTTCAGGGATATTTATTCTCTCGCCCAGTATGTATTGAACACTTTGCCATTAAGTATCTTTAACAAAAAATTGAGAATATGCATTATTCGCATTAGATTCTCATCAATAGGTTTAAGTCTTTAAATGCGACACAGAATTTTTACAAAGAACAACTATATCAAAATTGCATTCATTCATTTGCTCAGGGAAATCATTCCTAAAACACATGCTTGCATTGTTGACATTGACTCCTATACATCTCTTTCAGAAATACTGGATGAAATAGATGGTATCGAACTCAAAGCCAACCAGTATATATATATATTAAAAGGAATTAATGTTCATTCAAAAGTGTTAGGTCCATTAGCTACATTCGGACGTGATGACAACTTGATTGACATTATACACTTGCTGAAAACTGGAGAGCCTATTGACTGGTCAGATTTAAAGCAACACTTAATTATGATGTCGGAACTATCAGTACTATCCAGACAAGATAAAGAAGTCGCTTGGTCAGTAGCTCAACACTCAGATGTATCGAGCGTTGCGAAACTAGCCAATGTCAATAACAAAACAATTTACACTCGCATAGCAATCATAGCTAGAAAATTAAACTTGAGGCATTTGAATGAAGTAAGAACGTTTGTTGCCAGCGAGATTAATTATTCATAGTGATTTTTGTGATCACGCATTCACTATGCAAATAATAGTCATTGCGAGCAGTATGTATCATTCACTACCCGCAGTGCATTCCACCCTATTAATTCTGAAAGCAGAATTAATATTTTTGAAACTAAGGATATCTCAATGAAAAATATTTTCTCTATAGCATCTATTGCTTCCATTGTTATGGTTTCTGCGTCCGCGTATGCAGCATCAGAAGGGCAACGTAGCACAGTAGAATTTACCGGTTCAATAAAAGAAAACACCTGCGTACTCAATAGTTCATCCGTCGGACAAGTGGTACCTCTAGGAGAGGTTGAGTCCAGCGTGTTGTCAACGCAGGGCTCTGTATCGCAACACAAAACATTCAGAATCATACTAGATCAATGCAATCTAGCTAGCGCCTCCATCACCTTCCAGGGAATTGCTGAGGCTGCTGACGTACTTCGGGTCACTGGTACCGGCACAGTGGCTGATGGAGTAGGTATTCAGATTTTAGATATGGATAACAATGCCACTCCGTTAAAAATTGACGGTTCATCTCCAACAGCACTTAAAACCGTCGGAACAGGTGGTTCTGATGAATTCTTTTTTGCTGCTCGATACATCGCGTTTAAAAATAACATAACAGCTGGCGAAGCAAACGGCACTGTTAATTTTAGAGTGAATTACGAGTAATCAAATCGCCCCCGGGCACATGAAGCTCGGGGTAATTAACTATTAGTTCTATCCAAAAGGAGTATCTAATGTTTTATAATTTATTCGGCAAAGCACTGCCGGGCTTATTCTTAAGCGTTACGATTCTTTTTTCGCAACTCGCTTTAGCAGAAGGAATAGTTCTGGGCGGAACACGACTTGTTTATCCCTTAGAAGCCAAACAATCAACGTTGTCTGTTCGTAATTCGTCAAAAGAAACCAGCTATCTTGTTCAGTCCTGGGCGGAGAATGCACAGGGTAACAAATCCACTGACTTTATTATTACTCCTCCGCTATATGTAAGTAACCCTGGCGACCAAAATATGTTACGTGTAATTTTCAGTGGTCCTTCCCTACCACAAGACAGAGAAACGTTGTACTACTTCAACGCGAAGGCAATTCCGTCAGTTGACAAATCAAAGATGGAAGGGAAAAACACACTTATGCTCGCAGCTGTTACGCGCATCAAAATGTTTGTACGCCCCTCTGGTCTCGATGTTCCTGTCGAAAAGGCACCATCGATGCTGACCTTTAAACGGAGCGGGAACCAAGTGCAAATCAGCAATCCTTCCCCCTATCACATAACTATGGTTCAGGTCGCACTCGATGGTCGCAAGGTTGCTGACATAATGGTGGCGCCATTTAGTACTGAATCCCTGTCAGTATCAGGAAATCCTCGAATGCTGACCTACAGCACAATAAACGACTACGGTGCGGTTTCTGCTCAGCAAAAGCAAAGTCTGTAAAACACATAACGCATTTGTTCCTCTAATAGTTCTGCCTCTGGTTAAGATTATGAAGAAGTCTACTTTATCGATAGCCCTGACAGGTTTATTTATTCAAGCCGGTTTCGCCGCTAATGCCTCAGGGCTCTATTTCCCGCCAGAATTTTTGGGGGTGGATGCTGATGCTGCTGCCGATCTGAGTATTTTCCAGGCTTCTGGCTCGCAGCGGCCTGGAGAATATCTGGTTGAGGTGTTTTTGAATGACAGAAGCCTGGGTCAACAAACGCTAACGTTTAAAAAACGAGAAGAAGAAACTGAACAGCAGCGCAGTAGAGATAATACAGGGCTCTCAGCATGCCTAACACGGGAAATGCTGGCTTCATTCGGCGTGAAAGTCGCTCTTTTTCCGAAGCTCAATTCTCTTGAAGAGGCAGAATGTGTAACGCCGGAGAAAGTCATACCGGATGCATTTACTCGCTTTGATTTCACTAAAATGCAGCTTTTTATCAGCATCCCGCAGGCTTCACTACATAATCAGGCACGCGGATATATTGACCCTTCTCTCTGGGATGAAGGTATTAATGCCGTTTTACTAAATTATAACTTCAGCGGTGGCAACACCTTTGCCGGCAAATCGGACAGTGATAATTACTTCCTTAACCTGAATAGCGGCATCAATCTTGGAGCCTGGCGGTTGCGTGATTTTCGAACCTGGAGTTACTACAGCAACAAATACCAAACCCAGCATTCATGGCAACGCTTAAAGACTTATATCGAACGTTCTGTCATCCCCCTGCGCAGCAATCTGGTGATTGGTGAGAGTTCGACATCAAATCAGATTTTTGACTCACTGGGTTTCAAAGGCATCAGCCTGTCGACAAATGACAACATGTATCCGGACACCATGAGGGGATTCGCCCCGGTGATCCGCGGCGTAGCTGAAAGCAACGCGCAGGTACTGGTTCGCCAGAATGGTTATAGCATTTACCAGACTAACGTATCTCCTGGCGCATTCGAGATAACAGATCTCTACCCCATGTATAGCAGTGGCGATCTGGAAGTGAGCGTAAAAGAAGCCAGCGGTAATACACACGTGTTTACTATGCCCTATTCCTCTGTTCCGTTACTACAGCGTGAAGGCAGGATGACATACAGCATGACTGCAGGACGCTTTACGGGTAATAGCGACCGTTACGACGATCCTGCTTTTGGTGAGGCAACTCTCTTATGGGGACTTCCACACAATGTAACCCTATATGGTGGCGCACAATATTCAGATAAATACCTGGCGGAGCAACTGGGGCTGGGCATCAACATGGGTGCAATCGGAGCATTATCTGCAGACGTAACGCATGCGGACAGTACTCTGGCGGATGGTTCGAGCCACAAAGGGCAATCGGTCAGATTCCTCTATGCGCATTCATTTAATCCTACTGGTACGAATCTCCGTTTAACAGGATATCGATATTCGACGAAGGGATTCCATACCCTTGACGAAACAGCGCTGAAAACCATGAGTGGGCGCTTATACGATCACGAAGAGTATGATGAATATGGTAACCGTGTTCAGGACACATATTCCGACTATTACAATCTGTACAACACCAAACGCGCCAGGTTGGAAGCGAATATCTCGCAGAGTCTTGGTACTGCGGGCTCTATCTACATAACTGGTGTTAAGCAGACCTATTGGAATTCCGGTAGCTCTAACACATCGCTACAAAGTGGCTATAGCAGTACCCTGGGGCCTGTTAACTACTCGCTTTCTTATAGCTTTAATAAGCAGAAGAATGAAGGAAATCCGTCCTGGACGGATAAGATTTTCAACTTTTCGCTGTCGGTCCCGTTAGACCAGCTATTTTCATGGAAAAAAGAATCACGATCTGTCCACGCTACGTTTTATGGCAGCAGGGATAATCATGGCAACCTGAGTCAGCAAGCTGGATTGAGCGGTACGGCTCTGGAAGGCAATACCCTTAACTGGAATGTTTCACAAGGATATAGTCACAGCGGAAATGGTGGCAGCCGCGGCGGTACCGGAAACGCTGGATTAAATCATCGCGGCGGTTATGGCAACTCGTCACTAGGATACAGTTACAGCGATGATTACCAGCGTGTGAACTACGGCTTAAGTGGTGCCCTTATAGCGCACCGAAATGGTCTGACTCAGGGACAGCAAGTGATGGAAAGTGCAGTGCTAGTTGCTGCACCGGGAGCCAGCGGTGCAGACGTTAAAGGTGCAACTGGTGTCACAACTGATTGGCGCGGATATGCCATCAAGCCTTATGCCACTGCCTATCGTGAAAATAACATTTCTTTGGATACCAGTACGCTCGATGACAAAACTGAAATTGACAGCGGTGTAGCTCGAGTTGTGCCGACTAAAGGCGCAATCGTTCGAGCAAGTTTTGATGTTCAGCGTGGTCACCGCGCCATCATGAACATTACTCGCAACGGTAAACCACTTCCATTTGGTGCCATGGTAAGCAGCGATAAGATCAGTGGAATTGTAGGAGACGGTGGACAAGTTTATTTGTCTGGTCTTCAGAATAAAGGTTCCTTAACAGCAAAATGGGGTGAACAACAACATCAGCGATGTACGATTCAGTACCGTATAAATGATAAAGAGCAAGAGGCTGCTATCGCGCGAATAAGTTCAGTCTGCCGTTGATTCGCCCTCCAACAAAAGGACATATATACATGCAAAGTTATGAGACTCTCCGAAGAATTATTTACGGAATGGTTATGGGATACACTTTTTTAAGTTCCCCTTTAAATGCAGCTAACATTACATCGACGCAATTTACTATAACTGGAGTTCTGGAGGCGAAGACATGTGCATTTAATGAAACATCTTCTTCGGTTACCCTTCCTGAAGTGGATACGCTCAGTTTGAATAGCAGTAATTCCATTCAAGGAAGTACATTTTTCCCATTATCATTTAATTGCAACGGCGGTGTAACATCGATAAGCATCAAACCATATGGCTCTGCTGTTTCAAACGGTGACAAAACATTATTCTTAAACACCAACTCAGCGAAAAACGTTGGACTTAGACTATTAGATAAATATGGGAACATTCTCACACCAGATGGACAGACAGAGGTGACATTTAATTACCAAGGGTCCAGCGATAAATATACATTCACCGCGGGATATGCGGCTACAGGCAGTGGTCGCGTCAGTGGCGGAACTTTTCAATCCATGGTGATCTTCACCATGACTTATAGTTAATGCCTAATAAAAATAGGTTATGAAAATGAAAAAATTTTTTTTATTAATTTATATTGTAACTCAATATGCCAATGCAGCGACGCTTCAATGTGAAAACTATAAAGCTTCCCGCATGAATAGCCCTTTTGTTTCAAGCTCCGTCAATGCCCTCACAAATGTTGAGGTCAAGACTATCGCGGTGGGAACCCCCAAGGTCAAAAATTTCCACATAACTATTACTTACCCGGATGCCAATGTTGGTTTGGCCCTCGCTGGAAACTACGTACATATATATCCTAATATAGATGATAAACAGTCTGCACCGCTAATTATCGGAGAAAGGCTTACAGGTTTAACTGGCCAGACAATAAGCATTCCATGTACATCACCCGATTCAAACGGTTGCGCTATATTAAAACACAACTGGGCCCCAATAGTTTCTGCTAGCCCTTCCTCTGCCACCCTTGCTTCAATTGATCGTAACGTAACTGTACCCGAGAGATTAAATAGAATGTCAACGGAATTAACAATCACCTCAAACAATGTTCAGGTACCAAGCACGACCGTTACAGGAAACCAATCTGTTTTGTTTGGTGAATTGACCGTAGAAGATTCATTAACCATTCCAGATAAAATAGATATTGGCTCGCTGACTGCAGGTGAAAACAAAAATGCAGGCATATTTATAGACTATACAACTAACACAAACAATTTAGATGTACGTCTAAGCCCGTCGTATGACATATCAGCCCCACTTACAGTAAACGAGAAGCAGGTCTACGGTCCAACATCTTTCAAGCCACCGTTTTCCATAGGTTTATATGTTATGACATCAGCCCAGCCCGGTACCAAATCTGCCAATGTAATCGCGTCCTGGACATGTCCATGAAAGACATATAAATGCTATAGTGCACCATTATACCCTCCCACCAGCTTTCATCCGCTCATATTTGGCTTTCAAAAGCTCTGCCGGTGTCGGCCCATTCGGCGATACCGGTGCGGCCAACGCTCTACAAACAGGCGGGATCGGTTTCTCGGCCAGCACACGCTTTTCCCACATATCCAGAATATCGCTAGCTTCACGCTCAAGCTCTTTGTGGCTCAGTTGGCCATCGGTTCCGCGGCGACGCAGCTCGAGGCAGATGTGGTAATAAACCGGCTTCGGCCACGGGTACTGCTCACTGCTCGGATACCGACGCCATTCGCAAGGTGTTCAGCCAGGAGAGGCGCAACACGCTGGCGAAGTTGAGCCCGGATATAACCCGGCTCTGGCCACACGAAAAGTCGTTGTTCGGGTGAGTCGTTCCCGACTGAACCTTGAGATGTGGAAGGCGATATTTGAAGCAGCGGGCAAAATGGCACCCTACGTCCAGAACTCCATGCTTCTGGCAGTTGTTACCGGGCAACGGCGCGGCGATATCGCCAAAATGAAGTTCTCTGATGTCTGGGACGGTCATCTCCACGTTGAGCAGCAAAAGACCGGGGCGAAACTGGCTATACCGCTCTCGCTACGCTGTGAGATGTTGGATATTACACTGGCGCAGTTGATCAAGCGATGCAGGGATCGGGTCGTAAGCCCCTGGCTTCTCCATCACGTGATCTCTAGCGGTAATGTGAAAGCAGGCGATCAGGTTGGCGAGAACAGCCTTAGCGTCTCCTTCAAACTCGCGTTCGATAGTACTGGCATTTCCGTAGAGGATGGGAAAACAATGCCGACTTTTCACGAGCAGCGTTCTCTATCGGAGCGTCTGTATGAAGGGGCAAGGCATCAATACCCAGCAGCTACCAGGTCACTCATCAGACAGGATGACAGCGCAGTATCATAACGATCGCGGTCTCGAATGGGTGAAAGTGAAGGTGTAGCTACGTGAATAATTGGACCGTATCCCCCTGCAAATTTCGCAGAATTTTAGAATTCATTTTGGGGAGGAGTTTTGGGGAAGAAAAAATCGAGCAAAAACCGGGCACCGCGCCCGGTTCTGCTTCCAGCCTGAAAAAGCCCTTACGAACTCAACCCGCGGTTATCCAGCATCGGTTCGATCTTCGGATCGTGCCCGCGCCACTGGCGATAAAGTTCAGCTAAATCAGTACTATTGCCGCGCGACAAAATCGCCTCGCGGAATTTCTGCCCGTTTTCACGCGTCAGGCCGCCCTGCTCGACAAACCACTGGTAGCCATCGTCCGCCAGCATCTGCGTCCACAGGTAAGCGTAATACCCCGCCGCATAGCCGCCGCCGAAGATATGGGCGAAGTAGCTGCTGCGATAGCGCGGCGGTACGGCAGGTAGATCCAGCCCCTCTTTTTTCAACGCGGCGGCTTCGAAGGCCTCTACGTCCTCAACCGGCTCCTGAATGCCGTGCCAGTTCATATCCAGCAGCGCGGCGCTCAGCAGCTCCGTCATGTCATAACCCTTGTTAAACTGGGTCGCGTTGAGCATTTTTTCCCGCAGCGCATCCGGCATTGGCTCACCGGTTTGATAGTGACGGGCAAAGTGCGCAAACACCTGCGGATGGCTGGCCCAGTGTTCATTGATCTGCGACGGAAATTCAACGAAATCACGCGGCGTATTGGTACCAGAAAGCGTGGCATACCGCTGGCTGGCAAACAGGCCATGCAGCGTGTGGCCAAACTCGTGGAACAGGGTAATCACATCATCCCAGGAGAGCAGCGCGGTCTGCCCGCTCGCTGGTTTTTGATAGTTGCAGACGTTGTAGATAACCGGGCGCGCGGCAAATTCGTAAGACTGCTCAACGAAATCCCCCATCCACGCGCCGCCCGCTTTGGAATCACGCGCGAAGAAGTCGCCGTAAAACAGCGCCATGCCTTCACCGGTGCAATCGAAAATCTCCCATACGCGAACGTCCGGGTGGTAAACCGGTATATCAAAACGCTCGACAAAACGGATGCCGAACAGCTGCGTGGCGGTCCAGAACACGCCCTCTTCCAGCACCGTATTGAGCGCGAAATAGGGTTTGATTTGCGACTCGTCCAGCGCATATTTTGCCGAGCGCACGCGTTCGGCATAATATGCCCAGTCCCAGGCCTGCACCGCAAAGCCGCCCTGCTCGTCGTCAATCACCTTCTGAATATCCGCCTGCTCCAGCGCGGCCCTGCTGCGCGCCGCGGGGACAATCCCGCGCATAAACCCGAGCGCGGCGTCCGGCGTTTTCGCCATCTGATCGGCAATGCTCCAGCTGGCATAGTTTTCAAAACCGAGCAGCTGCGCCTGCCTTGCCCGTAAGGCGGTCAGCCGACTGATCAGGCCGCGCGTATCGTTTTCGTCGCCTTGCTGAGTGCGTTCCCAGCCCGCATAAAATAACTTTTTGCGCGTCTCGCGCTGCGCCAGCGCCGCCAGCGCGGGCTGTTGCGTGGTATTCAAAAGCGGGATCAGCCAGCGATCCTTCAGCCCTTTTTCCGCGGCAGCGTGGGCCGCGGTGGCAATCTCCTCCGCGCTGAGTCCATCAAGCTGGCGAACATCGTCCACCACCAGCCCTCCCGCCCTGTTCGCGGCCAGCAGGCGCTGGTTGAACTGGCTGGTCAGGGTGGCAGATTCGGTATTCAGGGCTTTCAGCTCTGCTTTTTCATCGGCATTCAGGCGCGCGCCCGCGAGAACAAAGTGCTGATACGTCTCCTCTACCAGGCGGCGGGATTCGGCGTCCAGCGCGTCGCGATCCTGCCAGACGGCTTCCACGCGGGCGAAAAGCGTATCGTTAAGCCAGATATCGTTCGCCAGATTGGCCAGTTCGGCCGAGAACTGCTCGTCCAGCGCCTGGAGGTCATCGTTGGTGTGTGCGGACGTCATGGCGAAAAACACGCTGCTGACGCGCGACAGCATGGCCCCGCTTTTTTCCAGCGCGAGCACGGTGTTATCGAAGTCCGGCGCGGCGCTCTGCGCGATAATCGCATCAATTTTCGCGCGCTTAAGGCGCATTGCCTCATCAAAGGCCGGACGATAGTGGCTGTCGTTGATCGCATCAAAACGTGGTGCCTGATAGGGCAACAGGCTACTTTCAAAAAACGGATTGTTGACCGACATCGTTTACTCCTGAGCACGGTATTTCTCCCCAGAGTAGGCCAGCCTGCGCCGGCCTGCAACGGTGTCATACAAATGTTGCCTTAACGACGTGCCGGAGAGCGTGCTATGTTAGTACCACACAAAAAGCGTTGAGGAACAGTGAGATGATTATTTTAGTTACCGGGGCGACAGCGGGTTTTGGTGAAAGCATCACGCGTCGCTTCGTCGCCAACGGACACAAAGTGATTGCAACGGGCCGTCGTCAGGAGCGCCTTCAGGAGCTGAAGGACGAACTGGGCGACAGCATCCTGACCGCACAGCTGGACGTGCGCAACCGCGCCGCCATTGAAGAGATGATTGCTCACCTGCCTGCCGAATGGCGCGAAATTGATGTTCTGGTCAATAACGCCGGCCTGGCGCTGGGCATGGAGCCTGCTCATAAAGCCAGCGTGGAAGACTGGGAAAACATGATCGACACCAACAACAAAGGGCTGGTGTACATGACCCGCGCCGTGCTGCCGGGCATGGTTGAGCGCAACCGTGGGCACATCATTAACATCGGTTCCACCGCCGGCAGCTGGCCTTACGCGGGCGGCAACGTGTATGGCGCAACCAAAGCCTTCGTCCGCCAGTTCAGCCTGAACCTGCGCACCGACCTGCACGGCACCGCCATCCGCGTGACCGACGTTGAGCCAGGCCTGGTCGGCGGAACCGAGTTCTCCAACGTGCGCTTCAAGGGCGATGATGCGAAGGCGGATAAAACCTATGAAAATGCCAACGCGCTTACGCCGGAAGACATCACCGAAACCGTGTGGTGGGTTGCCACCCTGCCGAAGCACGTCAACATCAATACCGTTGAAATGATGCCGGTTAGCCAAAGCTATGCCGGGCTGAACGTGCATCGCGGCTAAACTGCCCTTCCCGGCCTGCGGGCCGGGTATGTGACGGCGTGCAAAAGAATGGTAGTATGTTCAGGTTAACTCTCTGAGAAATCACAATCCATGGCCGCTGAATCGCAACTTAATCCTACCCAGCCCGTTAATCAGCAAATTTATCGCATATTACGACGCGATATTGTTCGCTGCCTGATCCCGCCGGGTACGCCGCTCTCAGAAAAAGAGGTTTCGGTACGTTTTGACGTTTCCCGTCAGCCCGTGCGCGAGGCGTTTATTAAGCTTGCGGAAAACGGCCTGATTCAGATCCGCCCCCAGCGCGGCAGCTACGTCAATAAAATTTCGCTTTCGCAGGTGCGTAACGGCTGTTTCGTACGCCAGGCCATTGAGTGCGCCGTTGTGCGCCGCGCCGCGACGCTCATCAACGACAACCAGTGCTACCTGCTGGAGCAAAACCTGCATCAGCAACGTATTGCCATCGATCGCAAACAGCTAAATGACTTTTTCCAGCTGGACGATGAATTTCATCAGAAGCTGGCGCAGATTGCCGAGTGCCAGTTAGCCTGGGATACCGTCGAGAATATTAAAGCCACCATTGACCGCGTGCGCTATATGAGCCTCGACCACGTGTCTCCGCCAGAAATGCTGCTGCGCCAGCATCACGATATTTTCAGCGCGCTGGAAAAACGCGACGCGGAGGCCGTAGAAAAAGCGATGACGCTGCACCTCCAGGAAATTAGCGAGTCGGTACAGTTAATTCGTCAGGAAAACAGCGAGTGGTTTAGCGAAGAATAAAGCCTCGCCGCCCCCTTTCGGTTGCGGCGACGCGTTTAACGGACCACTAATACCGGAATAGTGGCGTAGCGCAGGATAGTTTCGGCATTTGAACCAAGCAAATGCGTCGTGATGCTCGGATTTTTTGACCCGATGACGATGACGTCATATTCCCCCTCTTTGCTGAGCTTGATTATTTCGTCGCGTACGTTGCCGAAGCGTACCTCGCAATCAATATTCTCCGGGGCCATATCAAACAGGCGTTTCAACGCCTTCATTTTCTTGTCGGACTCGGCGGTCATATACTCTTCGAACTTCTTAATATCCGCGTTGAAGCCCCGAAGTAGCGAACGGCTGCTGTTGGGCAGAATGTTGACCAGCGTAATTGTCGCACCTTCCGCCTTCGCGAGGTTGACCGCGTGGCGTACCGCTTTGTCGCTTAAATCCATTTCAAACACGTCAACAGGCATCAAAATTTTCTTGTACATAAGCCTGACTCCTTTTCCGGTGAAGGGTTATTTCCTGCTTCAAGAATGGCATTACGGATATAAACGAACCCTAAACGCTTACGCGTCGAAACTATCAGTTTAGTAAAAGAACTGTCCGCTTTGTAAAGGGATGTGCTGAACCGTCAACGCCGCTCTCAAATAAGAAAAAAGTGTGAGCTTGATCAAAAACAAATAATTTTGGCGAAGAGAGGCGTATTAATAGTGCCCCGTGAACGGCAGCCGCTGGAATAGCGCCGTAACGGATAAGTGAGAGAGGAGAAAATACCATGATGACATACGACCGTAACCGAAATGCAATCACCACCGGCAGCCGCGTCATGATTAGCGGTACAGGCCAGTTCGGCGTGATTAAAGCGATCCACAGCGACGGCCTTAACGCCGAGCAGGTGCGTCGTAGCAAAACGGTTGAAGTGGAAGGATGCGAAGGTAAGTTCGAGCCGATTGAGCTGATTCGCCTGGGGATGCACTAAGCTATGCCCCGACATGCCGCCGCGAACGGCGGCATGTCATAGCATTAAAGCCGGGCGGCGTATTCAGCAACCGTGGCTTTCGCCCCTTTTTGCAGTAACGTTTGATAGGCCTGCATAACAGCCCCCACAAAAACCGCGTCCTGCGGCAGTTCGTTACCAAAAACAGACTCAATGCCCAACAGCGCGTTAACGCGGCTTTCGCCCTCGGTGCTACCGTTTACCGCCGCCTGAATCGCCGCCAGCTGCGGGTCGCTCACCTCGATGGCGTTGCCCTGCTCATCCACCCCGCCGACATAACGCATCCAGCCCGCCACGCCCAGCGCCAGCAGCGGGAAAGGCGTCTGGTGAGCCAGGTGCCAGCGCACGGGATCCAGCATGCGCTGCGGCAGTTTCTGGCTGCCGTCCATGGCGATTTGCCAGGTGCGGTGACGCAGCGCCGGATTGCTGTAGCGCGCGATAAGCAGGTCGGCATAGTGAGCTAAATCAACGCCCTTCACCTTCAGCGTCGGGGCCTGCTCGTTTAGCATCAGCGCGCGGGCGGCGGCGCGGTAGTTTTCGTCTTCCATGCAGTCGTTAATGTGCTGATAGCCCGCCAGATACCCGAGATACGCCAGGAACGAGTGGCTGCCGTTTAGCATACGCAGCTTCATCTCTTCAAACGGAATAACGTCAGAAACCAGCTCCGCCCCCGCCTCTTCCCACTGCGGACGTCCGGCAACGAAATTATCTTCAATGACCCACTGGCGGAACGGCTCGCAGGCCACGCCTGCCGGGTCGCGTACGCCGGTCAGCTGCTCGATTTTATCCAGCGTATCGGCCGTGACGGCGGGCACGATGCGATCCACCATGGTGGACGGGAAGGTGACGTTAGCTTCAATCCAGTCTGCCAGCTCGCCATCAACAGCGCGCGCGTAGGCGCAGGTAACATTGCGCATCACGTGGCCGTTCTCCGGCATGTTATCGCACGACATCACGCTGAATGCCGGTAATCCCGCCGCCTTACGACGCGCCAGCGCTTCAACCACGACGCCAGGTGCAGATTTGGGCTGCTGCGGGTTTTGCAGGTCTGCAACGATTAACGGATGATCGAGCATCAGTTTTCCGGTTGCCGGGGAGTGGCAATACCCTTTCTCGGTGATGGTCAGTGAAACGATGGCAACCTGCGGCTCGCACAGCGCCGCCAGCACGGCTTCCAGCCCGTCGACCTGCGCATGCAGCGCGCTTTTGACGACGCCAACCACGCGCGCCGTCCACGCATCGGCAGACATTTCTGCCACGGTATAGAGGTTATCCTGCGCCTTAAGATCGGCTATCTGCTGTTCGCCGCCAATCAGGTTAATTTCACAATAACCCCAGTCGCTGCCGCGATCGGCGGCAAGAATATCGGCATACACCGCCTGATGCGCGCGATGAAACGCGCCGAATCCAAGGTGAACAATGCGGGCCTTAAGCGCGTCGCGATTGTACTGAGGAAGCGTGGCTTTAGCCTGTAATAACCGGTTTTCCATGATTGTGACTCGTTTGATAAAGGAAGCTGAGAACCGCTGCCGCTCTCCGTTAGAGCGACAGCGCCTGTTGACTACACCAACTAGAATGGCAGCGTCATTATTGTGTCTTGCCGATCACCATACTGGTTACGCTGCCGTGAACATTGATTTACATTAACTTTCGGCTAACTGGTGTGATATAAGAATCAAGTTGTGTGACATCCGGCAAAAGATATAAACCAAAATCATACCGAGGTGCGCACCGGCTCCTCGCCAGGCCGCACCGTCGGCTCGCGCCACAACCTGTCGTAGGGATAGCCGGTTAAATCTTCCACGACCCGGCGAGCCTCGGCGGACACGCGCTGAGGAGACCCGTTTGCCTTCAGACGATCGAGCTCATCTACAAAGATTTTGTGCGTACGCTTGTTCAGGTTGAACGTCAGGGCCTGCCACAGGGCCAGAATAAGCAGGCCAGCGGTACCGATGAACATAAGCATTGCGATGGTGTGGATGGCTTCCGCTGGCTGCGTCTGGCTCCCTTTAACAAAGCCGCCGCTTTGTAGCAGAAGGCCCACGATAAAGGTGGCGATGGCGACCGTGGTTTTCCGGGAGAAGGTCATTACCGCGGCAAACAGCCCCTCACGACGCTGACGGCTCACCATCTCATCGATATCCGGAATGAACGGAAACACGTTCCACGGCGTAAATTCAAGCACGCAGCGCCCCACCTGATACACTCCGGCCAGAATGACCAGCGTCGCGACGGTATTCAGCGCGGGGATCTGGTACACGGCAAAGAAGCCACCCAGACAAAGCAACATCAGTGAATAGGCAAATACGTACAGCTTCGATGGCCCATATTTGATGATCCCTACGCCTGCGATTAGCGTGACGGGCAGCCCCACGATGCTCATCGACAGCAGCGTGCCGGCCAGCGAGGATGAGACATGCAGACAGTAGACGCAGAAAAAGACAAACACGGTGTTGTAAACGTCTTTGCCGGTAAACGACAGCAGATAGATGGCGAGATGTTTTCTGAAGGCCCGGATTTTCAGGGTTGAGCCATACTCCTTAAAAAGTCGGCCAAAGGCGACCAGCTTCTCCAGTGCCGTTTGCGGGTGCCTGCTTTTTTCAAGCCCGGCGAGCATTTCCGGCGTCAGCTCGCGCTCCCAGGTCACTTTCCACGAGATAAATACGCACACCATAAACAGGACGGCAAAAATAACGCCGTTAATGAGATAGGCATGGGCGCTGTTTTCACCGAAATAGCCAATCAGCAATCCGGGAATGAATGTCGCCAGAAACGTCCCCGATGCCGAAAGAAACATGCGGCAGGTAGAAAGCTTGGTCCGCTGGTTAAAGTCTTTCGTCATTTCTGATGGTAACGTTTCCCAGGGGATCAGCACCATTGCAGCAATAATTTCAAACGCCAGATAGACCGCGAGATAAAAGCCGTATGTCATGCCGTCAAGCCACAGCAGCGCGTAGACCAGCATTAGCGGTGCGCCGATGAGCAAAAAGAAGCGCCGACGGCCAAATTTTTTACCAAAATAGTTTTTGTAAAAATGGTCCGTGAAGCTCCCCATAAACAAACTTACAACAGCATCGACAATACGCGCGATGGCGACAATAGACGCCGCTTCAACCGGAGATAGCCCGACAAATGTTGTATAGAAAAATAATAGCCAGGCGCCGATAACGGTAAATGCACCGCCGCCCATAATATCCGTTAGCCCGTAGCCGATACTAACCGGAATGGTAATTTTTTTTACAGTCCGAGACATGTTTCATCCCCACTCAGCGAGTAGAATTTAAAATCTGAAATAGTTTTCAGCATTATCGTGGCAAATATTTTTAACCATCTTCGTGAGGATGGCGTTATTATCCGGAACCTCCCCGCGCTCCACCCAGCCACCGATGAGATTGCACAAAATGCGGCGGAAATAATCGTGTCGGGTATACGAAACCAGGCTGCGCGAATCGGTCAGCATACCGACAAAATTCATTAGCAGCCCCTGATCCGCAAGGCTGTTCAGCTGGTTTTCCATTCCGCGTCGGGTGTCGTTAAACCACCACCCGGAGCCAAACTGTATCGGGGATTTAACGCCCAACTCCGCAGACTGAAAGTTGGCGATAGTCGTCGCGACGATATCGTTATAGCTGGCGTTGAGGTTATACAGGATGGTTTTGGGCAAGGCCTCAGCCTGCGCCATGGCATCCAGAAGCTGGTTGAGGTTGGCCGCAAGATTCGACTGGTCGGTCAGCGAGTCAAAACCGGTATTACTGCCAAGAGAATGGTACATGCGGGAATTATTGTTGCGAATCGCACCGAAGTGTATCTGCATTGCCCAGCCGTGCTGCCTGTAATAACGCGCCAGCATAATAAAAATGGCGCTGTCGAGAATCGCGTTATCACGTGCGTCCAGATTTTCGCCCCGGCGTTTTCGGGCAAATACGGATTCAACCTGGCCTTCATCCGCTGCCTGAAAAGGGATCTCCACGGGGCCATGATCGGAAATTCGGCACCCCATGTCGTGGAACCAGGCAATACGCTGGCTCATCCCTCTGGCAAAATCGTCGAAGGTCTGAATTGCCGCCCCGGTCTTCTCTCCTAACCGATCGACAAAGGCAGCAAACTGACGTGCGTCTGGTGAAAAAGCATCGTCCGGGCGGAAGGTCGGTAATACCTTCACGCTGAACGTCGCGTCATCACGCAACAGCTGATGGTAACGTAAATCATCAAGCGGCGCGTCCGTGGTGCAAATAACCTCTACCCTTGAGCGCTTAATAAGTTCCCGCGGCGTAAAATCAGGCTGTTGTAATAGCCGATTACAGTGTTCCATTATTTCACGCCAGTTATGGCTGCCCAGCGGTTCGTCACAGGAAAAATAGTGGTGAAGCTCTAAATGCGTCCAGTGATAAAGCGGATTGCCATAGCTCGCTTCGACCGTTTCGGCCCACGCCGCAAACTTCTCCTCCGCCGGGGCATTGCCCGTAATGTATTTTTCGTCAATACCGTTGGCGCGCATGGCGCGCCATTTATAGTGATCGCCTGCCAGCCAGAGTTCGGTAATATTCTCGAGGTTTTTATTTTCGAAGATATCTTTCGCGTCCAGGTGGCAGTGATAGTCAATAATGGGCAGCGCTTTTGCGACGTCACGATAGAGCTCGACGCCTCTGGCATTGCCAATCATAAAGTTATCGTTAATGAAGCTCATGACAGGGCTCCATATTTCTGCTGCTCCGCGGCGGCAGCGTTCTGACGCAGGGGGTCAGCCGCGTCTTCCGCCAGGCTTAAATCGCGGTCGCGAACTTCAGGCATCATCAACGCAGAAATTAACCCAATCAGCGAGTACGCCACCAGCATGACAACGATCGGCCACCAGGACCCGGTCATGTTGCAGAAGATCCCCGCCAGCACCGGACCAAAGCCTACGGCTACCAGGCCGCCCGCCTCTTTCGAAATCGCCATGCGGGTAAAGCGGTTTCGCGAACCAAACATCTCCGCCATGGTGATGTTTTCCAGCGCAAACAGCCCGAGCACCGCAAAGTTATGGATAACGATGATAGAGAGCATAATCACGCCCGGCGCGTAGCTCTTGTCGACGATAATCGACAGCATCGGGTAAGCCAGAATGATGGCTGAAATGTTAAGGATGATATAAGGCAGGCGACGCCCCACCTTATCGGACAGCCAGCCCAGCAGCGGGATGGAGAGGAAGCCGAGAATCGAGCTGATCATCAGCGCATCGGTTGGGATCGCCTTATCAAATAACAGCGTCTGCACCAGATACCCGGCCAGGAAGGTCTGGATCAGACCTGAGTTCCCCGCCTGACCAAAGCGCAGCCCCGTCGCCAGCCAGAAGGATTTGCTCTTAAACATCGCGCCTAATGAGGTATCCTGCACGGCGACCGGCGCAACGGTTTCGGCGTCGTTAACCTTCTCAAACACCGGGCTCTCTTTCAGATTCATGCGCAGCCAGATGGCGAAAATCATCACCACCACGCTGGCGAGGAACGGCACGCGCCAGCCCCAGGCGACGAGCGCTTCGCGGTCGAGGGCAAAGAACATCACGGCCCAGATAGCCGTGGCGCTCAGCGTCCCGCAGTTGGTGCCCATTGCCACCAGCGAGGAGATGATGCCGCGTTTACCCTTCGGCGCGTACTCCGCCAGCATGGTACCCGCGCCGGAGATTTCCGCCCCCGCGCCCAGCCCCTGAATAATACGCAGCGTCACCAGCAGCACCGGCGCAAAAATCCCGATCTGCGCGTAGGTCGGCAATACGCCAATCAGGGTGGTGCAGATCCCCATCATGGTGATGGTGATAAACAGCACCTTTTTACGGCCAATCCTGTCCCCCATTCTGCCGAAGATAAACGCTCCGACGATGCGCGCGATATAGCCAGCGCCATAGGTGCCCATCGCCAGGATCAGCGCCATGGCGGCGGACTGTTCAGGGAAGAAAATTTCATGGAATACCAGCGCGGCGCCAAGGGAGTAGAGCTGAAAATCCATAAACTCCAGGGCGGTGCCCAGCCAGCCGGATACGGCGGCTTTCACCAGATCCGACGTCGTTCTTTGAGGTTGTACATGAGTCATAATGGCTATCTCTGAAAGGTAAGATGCGTACCACTTAGAGCCTGTCTTCGCAGGCTCTTAACCGCATGAATTGTTATTGGTCGAACGTGAGCAAGACCTTGCAGCACCGCCGCTGGTCTTTTTCAAACAGCTCGATTGCGTCCGTAACGTGGTGATAGTCAAAGGTATGGGTGACCAGTTTTTCAGGGTCGATCAGCCCCTTTTCCAGCCAGTCAATGACGACCGGGAACTTGTTGGCGTTCAGGCGCGAAGAGAAAATCGACAGCTCTTTGCCGGTGATCCCCTGCTGCACGATCTGGCTCGGGTCGCTGGAGAAGCCCATCAGCACGATACGCGCGGCCGGAGAAGCCAGCGCGATCGCCTCCTGCAAAATCGTCGGATGACAGGCGGCATCAATGATTAACGTCGGCTTGATACCTTTTTCGTCCAGCGCGGCCGGTAACGGCTGCTCGCCGTTGTTGATTACCCAGTCCGCACCGCTGCGCTGCGCCATCGCCAGCCGCTCGTCGATACGATCGACCACGATGACCTGCTTCACCTTATAAACGCCCTTCAGCGCCTGCACGGTGACGAGCCCCATCGGACCTGCGCCATAGATCAGAGCCACGTCCTGTTCGGTTGGTTTTGCCTGCCCCGTCACGTTGGCGGCAATGGTGAACGGCTCCACCATAACGGCATGTTTGTCAGATATCGCATCCGGAATGCGCCACGCATTTTTAGCCGGTACGACGGCGTATTCGCTGAAGCCTCCGTCGCGATGCACGCCCAGCACCACCAGCGAGGTGCAAACGTTCGGTTTACCCACAGAACAGGGGTAGCAGTGCCCGCAGCTGATCACCGGATCAACGGAAACGCGCTGGCCCAGACGGCTGTTCTCCACGCCCTCGCCTACGGCGTCTATCACGCCAAAGAACTCGTGACCGATCACGCGCGGGTATTTCGCAAACGGGTTATGCCCCCGATAGATATGGCTGTCTGAACCACAGATCCCGGCGAGCTTAATTTTGACGCGGACTTCATCAGCGCCCGGCAGCGGGAGGGAACGTTCTTCAATCACCAGCGCATTTGGCTGTTGGATTACTACGCTTTTCATTATTCGCTCCTCGTTTACCAGTTCCAGAGGGTGCCATCTTCCAGACGGGCCACCGGCAGATAGGCCGGATCGTACGGATATTTCGCCGCCAGCTTTTCGTCAAACTCAATGCCCAGCCCTGGCTTATCGCCCGGATGCATATAGCCGTTATCAAAACGCCAGCTGTGCGGGAAGACTTCCAGCATCTGCTCCGAGTAGCCCATGTACTCCTGCACGCCAAAGTTAGGCACCCACAGGTCGAAATGCAGCGCCGCCGCATGGCAGACTGGCGACAGATCCGAAGGACCGTGTGAGCCGGTGCGCACCTGGTAGAGTGAGGCAAAGTCCGCAATTCGACGCATCCCGGTGATGCCGCCCGCATGGGTAATAGTGGTGCGGATGTAGTCAATGAGCTGCTCTTCAATCAGCTGCTTGCAGTCCCAGATGCTGTTAAACACCTCGCCTACGGCAATCGGGGTGACGGTGTGCTGGCGGATCAGGCGGAAGCACGCCTGGTTTTCTGCGGGGGTAGGATCTTCCATCCAGAACATGCGGTACTCTTCGATGCTCTTGCCGAAGCGCGCGGCTTCAATTGGCGTCAGGCGGTGGTGCATGTCGTGCAGCAGATGTTCGTTAAATCCAAATTTACTGCGTACCGCGTCGAACAGTTTTGGTGTGAAGTCGAGGTATTTTTCAGTAGACCACAGCTGTTCTTCCGGCCAGTCCCCTTTGGTCGCTGGCTCATATGCCAGCCCTTTCCCCTTGGACATGCCGTAGGTGGTTTTCATCCCCGGCACGCCGCACTGAACGCGGATCGCCCTGAAGCCCATCTCCTTATGGCGGGCATAGTCTTCCAGCACGTCGTCGATGGTATGGCCGGTGGTATGACAGTAGACCATCACCCCTTCACGGGATGCCCCGCCTAACAGCTGATACAGCGGCATGTTAGCGGCTTTCGCTTTGATGTCCCAAAGGGCCATATCCACGGCGGAGATTGCCGACATGGTGACCGGGCCACGGCGCCAGTAAGCCCCTTTGTAGAAGAACTGCCAGATATCTTCGATGCGATGCGCATCGCGGCCTATCAGCTGAGGGCACAGGTGGTCTTTCAGGTAGGAGGCAACGGAGAGTTCACGTCCGTTCAGCGTGGCATCCCCCAGGCCGACAATACCGTCGTCGGTGGTGATTTTAAGGGTGACAAAGTTACGCCCCGGGCAGGTTACAAATACTTCAGCCCCGACAATCTTCATAATCCATTTCCTTACATCGCTCGTTGTGATGCAGGAAATTTACGCAACTACACTACTACCATACAAGTATAATGATCGTAAAATTGGCGGGCGATCACATTATGGGGGGCGCCTAGGCGCGCCCCCAGCCAGCGACGATGATCAGCATGCCGCACAGGGCAACTGCTGCTCCGGCCCAGTCATATACGCTGAGCCTGACGCCATCGACAACGCGCAGCCACAGCAGCGCGGTACAGACGTAAACCCCGCCGTAGGCGGCATAAACCCGCCCGCTGGCGGCCGGATGCAGGGTGAGAAGCCAGACAAAAAGGGCCAGCGCCACCCCAGCCGGAATCAGCAGCAGCGCGGGCGCGCCCCGCTTTAGCCAAAGCCACGGCAAAAAGCATCCGATGATTTCGCACAGCGCGGTCGCGAAAAAAAGCAGCGTCGTTTTCAACATTTTTTTCATTTCGTGAGGATTGATTTAGGCATGATACGCGATAATGGTCTCAACGTTCCCATACCTGCGGCGCGGGTATGACACCCTTCTGGATTGGTGTAGAATCCAGCGGGGAATCCGATTATCTGCACCCGTTTAAAGGAAACGCTATGACTACATTAAGCAAACGCCTTTGTCTGACAGCCGTACTGGCGCTGCCATCGTTCACCTTTGCCGCAACGGCGACTGCCGAAACCAGCAAGCTCATCATTGAGTCTGGTGACAGCGCGCAAAGCCGTCAGAACGCCGCCATGGACAAAGAACAATGGAATGACACCCGCAGCCTGCGTCAGAAAGTGAACAAGCGCGCGGAAAAAGAGTGGGATAAAGAAGACGTCGCGTTTGATGCGCGCGATAAGTGTCAGCAAAGTGCCAACGTCAACGCTTACTGGGAACCTAACACCCTGCGCTGTCTGGATCGTCGCACTGGACGCACGGTTGCACCGTAATGACGAACCTGTGTGACGTTAAGCTCCGCCCGCTGGAGCGCGAAGATTTACGCTTTGTCCATCAGCTCGACAACAACGCCAGCGTGATGCGCTACTGGTTTGAAGAGCCTTACGAGGCGTTTGTTGAGCTGTCGGATCTTTACGATAAGCACATCCACGACCAGAGCGAGCGCCGGTTTGTGGTGGAGTGCGAAGGCGAGAAGGCCGGGCTGGTTGAACTGGTTGAGATCAACCACGTTCACCGCCGGGCCGAGTTTCAGATCATTATCTCACCGGAACATCAGGGGAAAGGCCTTGCGTCGCGGGCGGCAAAGCTGGCGATGGATTACGGCTTTAACGTTCTGAATCTCTATAAGCTTTATCTCATCGTCGATAAAGAGAACGAAAAAGCGATCCATATCTACCGTAAGCTGGGCTTTATGGTGGAGGGCGAGCTGATCCATGAGTTCTTTATCAACGGCGAGTACCGTAACACCATCCGCATGTGTATTTTCCAGCATCAGCATCTGGCCGGGCACAAATCTTCCGCCGCCAGCCTGCTTAAACCTACCGCGCAGTAACCTGCGCGGTTTTCATTTCAGTAATATTCAATACTGTTTTTGATGGTGTACTTGCGCTCAACGGCAGGTTTGACGCTGTCATCGACGATCGCCAGCTCGCAGCTCACCGGGTTATCGTGGCGATCGTAGTCGCAGGTCTGCTTCACGCTGCCCATTGGCTTATCGTTCAACAGGCTTACCGCCGTGTAATCCAGGCGCTTGCGCAGATCGTTTGACGGCGTCGACTGAACTGCCAGCTTTTGGTCGCCGGACACGGTGGTTTTACCCAGCGGATAGCCGTCGGCGTCATACCGGTACTTCACCTCCATCTCTTTGCTGTGCGCGGCAACCACGAACCCGTTATCGTCGGTGTCCCACTTCACGCCGGCAGAGGGCAGCTCCGCCAGCTGGCATTTACCCTGTAACTTTACCTTCTGCTGCTGGGTCTCTGCGTCGAGGTAGAAGTTAGCGTCCAGCACCAGCGCAACGCCCGTATTGGCCTCCAGGTCGTGCAGCTCAAGCGTATCGAAACACCCTTCTGTCGACATCGTACCGGTCACGCGTTTAGAGACCTCACCCTTTTCGTTGAAGAGCGTCTGGGTGAAATCTTTCACCGGGCCGCGCAGAGGATCGAAATCAAACTCGTTCGAAAAGCTCGCCATCTCCGGCGTAAAGGACAGCGGCGCGCTGTTGTTGTCGCATCCCACCAGTACCGTTGCCAGTAGCGTTATCGCTGCGTAATTCTTCACATCATTTACCCGTCAAAAGACAATATTCTCAATCATATTAGCAAATACAGTTATTTACACGGTTCCTGCTAAAATTAACTCATACACACTGAAAAGGAGCAACAGATGAAACAGTTACCCTGGATTACCGCCCTGCTGTTAATGAGTGCTTCACCTGCGATCCTCGCCGCCCCGGATTCCTGCGAGCGCGTGAAAAGCGACATTCAGCAGAAGATTATCAACAACGGCGTGCCGGAGTCTGGATTTACGCTTAATATCGTCCCCAACGATCAGGCCGACCAGCCGGATGCGCAGGTCGTTGGGCATTGTGCCAACGATACCTTCAAAATTTTGTACACCCGCACCAGCAGCGGTAACTACCCGGTAAGCGGCGCGGGTACGCAGGATAATGCGCCCGCTGAGCCGCAATGATTTTTATGCACTCAATCCCCCTGATTTGACGAGGATTAATATTTAATACCTCCAAATAAGTAACACTCCCCCCATCATTAGCCCGGTTGTAATCACGGGTGAAAATAAATACTAACAATGATGGGGTGAGTCATGTCCGAAGTTGAACATCACGGCGGGATTAGCCGCCGAGCTCTGGTTAAATCTACCGCCATAGGATCCCTGGCGCTTGCCGCCGGTGGGATCGCGTTACCTTTTGGTCTGAAAAGCGCCGCCGCTGCGGTGCAGGCCGCCATCCAGCCCGCGCAAGATAGAGTTGTATGGGGTGCCTGCTCGGTGAACTGCGGCAGCCGCTGCGCGCTGCGTCTGCACGTCCGCGACGACGAAGTTTACTGGGTCGAAACGGATAACACCGGTGAGGATATCTACGGCAACCACCAGGTTCGCGCCTGTCTGCGAGGCCGCTCCATTCGCCGCCGCATTAACCATCCTGACCGTCTGAACTACCCGATGAAACGCGTGGGAAAACGCGGTGAAGGCAAGTTCGAGCGAATCACCTGGGAAGAGGCGCTGGACACCATCGCCGCGAACCTGAAAAGCGTGGTCGAAAAATACGGTAATGAAGCGGTCTATATTAACTACTCCTCCGGGATCGTTGGCGGCAATATTACCCGCTCCTCCCCTTACGCCTCGCTGGTCGCACGCCTGATGAACTGCTACGGCGGCTTCCTCAGCCACTACGGCACCTACAGCACCGCACAAATCTCCTGCGCAATGCCCTACACCTACGGCAGCAACGACGGCAACAGCACTTCGGATATCGAAAACAGCAAGCTGGTGGTGATGTTCGGCAATAACCCGGCGGAAACGCGCATGAGCGGCGGCGGGATCACCTACTACCTCGAGCAGGCTCGCGAACGCTCCAACGCGCGCATGATCGTTATCGATCCGCGCTACACCGACACCGCCGCAGGGCGCGAGGACGAGTGGATCCCAATCCGTCCGGGCACCGATGCGGCGCTGGTGGCGGGTATTGCGTGGGTATTGATTGATGAAAATCTCGTCGACCAGCCCTTCCTCGATAACTACTGCGTTGGCTATGACGAAAAAACGCTGCCGGAAGGCGCGCCCGCCAACGGCCATTACAAGGCCTATATCCTCGGCCAGGGTGACGATCGGACGGCGAAAACCCCGGAGTGGGCGTCGCGGATTACCGGCATTCCTGCCGATCGGATTATCAAGCTTGCCCGCGAAATCGGCTCTGCAAAGCCGGCCTATATTTGTCAGGGCTGGGGGCCGCAGCGCCAGGCGAACGGCGAGCAAACCTCCCGCGCCATCGCCATGCTGCCGATCCTCACCGGCAACGTCGGCATTAACGGCGGCAACAGCGGCGCGCGCGAATCGACCTACACCATCACCATTGAGCGTATGCCGCTGCCGGAAAACCCGGTGAAAACGCAAATCTCCTGCTTCTGCTGGACGGACGCCATCGCCCGTGGCCCGGAGATGACCGCCCTGCGCGACGGGGTACGCGGTAAAGACAAGCTAGATGTGCCGATCAAGTTCATCTGGAACTACGCCGGTAACACCATCATCAACCAGCACTCTGACATCAACAAAACCCACGACATTTTGCAGGATGAGAGCAAGTGCGAAACGATCGTCGCTATCGATAACTTCATGACCTCATCGGCGAAGTATGCCGATATCATCCTGCCGGACCTGATGACCGTCGAACAGGAAGATATCATTCCTAACGATTACGCCGGGAACATGGGCTACCTGATTTTCCTCCAGCCGGTTACCGCGCCGAAGTTTGAGCGCAGGCCAATCTACTGGATCATGAGCGAGGTGGCGAAGCGCCTTGGGCCGGATATTTATCAGAAATTCACCGAGGGTCGTACGCAGGAACAGTGGCTGCAATATCTGTACGCCAAAATGGTCGCTAAAGATCCTCAGCTGCCCTCCTACGATGAGCTCAAAAAAATGGGCATCTATAAGCGCAAAGATCCGAATGGACACTTTGTGGCCTATAAAAAATTCCGCGACGATCCGCACGCCAACCCGCTGAAAACGCCGTCGGGAAAAATCGAGATCTACTCCAGCAGGCTGGCGGATATCGCTGCAACCTGGGAGCTGCAAAAAGACGAAACCATCACCCCGCTGCCGGTTTATACCCCCACCTTCGAAGGCTGGGATGCGCCCGAGCGCAGCAAATTCCCGCTGCAGCTGTTCGGTTTTCACTTCAAAGCCCGTACCCACTCCAGCTACGGCAACGTGGATGTGCTTCAGGCCGCCTGTCGCCAGGAGGTATGGCTAAACCCCGTGGATGCCGATAAACGCGGCATTAAAAACGGGGATATGGTGCGCGTGTTTAACGACCGCGGTGAAGTGCGCATTGCCGCGAAAGTCACGCCGCGCATCATGCCCGGCGTGAGCGCAATGGGCCAGGGCGCCTGGCACGACGCCAGCATGAACGGCGATCGGGTCGATCACGGTTCCTGTATCAATACGCTGACCACGCACCGCCCGTCACCGCTGGCGAAAGGAAACCCGCAGCACACTAACCTGGTGCAGATCGAGAAGGCCTAAGGAGTAACCGATGACAACCCAGTACGGATTTTTTATTGATTCCAGCCGGTGCACCGGGTGCAAAACCTGCGAGCTGGCCTGTAAGGACTACAAAGACTTAACCCCGGACGTCAGCTTCCGCCGGATTTACGAATACGCGGGCGGCGACTGGCAGGAGGATAACGGCGTCTGGCATCAGAACGTCTTTGCCTACTATCTGTCGATTGCCTGCAACCACTGCGAGGATCCGGCCTGCACCAAGGTCTGCCCGAGCGGGGCGATGCACAAGCGCGACGACGGTTTTGTGGTGGTGGACGAGGATGTCTGCATCGGCTGCCGCTACTGCCACATGGCCTGCCCGTACGGCGCGCCGCAGTACAATGCCGCCAAAGGCCACATGACCAAGTGCGACGGCTGCCACAGCCGCGTGGCGGACGGCAAAAAGCCGATCTGCGTCGAGTCCTGCCCGCTGCGCGCGCTGGACTTCGGCCCGATTGAGGAGCTGCGCAAAAAGCACGGCCAGCTTGCCGCGGTCGCGCCGCTGCCGTCTGCACACTTCACGAAGCCGAGCATTGCGATCAAACCTAACGCCAACAGCCGTCCGACGGGTGACACCACCGGCTACCTGGCAAATCCGAAGGAGGTGTGAGATGGGAAGTGGATGGCATGAATGGCCGCTGGTAATCTTCACGGTCTTTGGGCAGTGCGTGGCCGGGGCGTTAATCGTGATGGGTTTCGCCTGGCTCAGGGCAGAAGACGATGCGGCTAAAAAACGTATCGTGCGCAGCATGTTTTTTCTCTGGGTCGTGATGGGTGTTGGGTTTATGGCCTCGGTACTGCACCTTGGCTCACCGCTGCGCGCCTTTAACTCGCTTAACCGGGTTGGCTCTTCTGCCCTGAGTAATGAAATCGCGGCTGGTTCGCTTTTCTTTGCCGTGGGCGGTTTCTGGTGGCTGGTGTCGGTTATCGGTAAAATGCCCCCTGCTTTAGGTAAAGTGTGGCTGGCCGTCAGTCAGATACTGGGGCTCGTCTTTGTCTGGGCGATGACCCGGGTCTATCAGATTGATACCGTTCCGACCTGGTACACGGGCTATACCACGCTGGCCTTCTTCCTGACGCTGGCTCTTGCTGGTCCACTGCTGGCCGTGCTGCTGCTTCGCGCCGCAAACGTCGCGTTCAGAGGGACTTTTGCCGCCTCCGTCAGCGCGCTGGCGCTGGCGCTGCTGGTCAGCGTGGGTGCGATCGTGCTGCAAAGCAACGCGCTGGCGACTATCCACAGCGCCATCCAGCAGGCCAGCGCTCTGCTGCCTGATTATGGCTCGCTTCAGGTGTGGCGCATCGCGCTGCTGGCGGCGGGTTTAGGCTGCTGGATCTGCCCTCTTATTCGTCGGCAGGAACCAAAAACGCTCGGCCTGTTCGCCGGCTTCGTGCTGGTGGTGCTGGGTGAACTTATTGGCCGTGGGCTATTCTATGGTCTGCATATGACCGCTGGACTGGCGATTGCCGGTTAACACAGGCGCGCGGGGCAGCCCGCGCGCAAGTAAGGAATGTTGTAATGAATGACCTCTTACATCGCGAATCGTTCGCGTTCAGCGCCCGGGTACTGGGTGCGCTATTTTATTTTGCCCCGGACAGCGAACAGACCGCGCCGCTGGTGAGCGCCCTTACCGCAGGTGACTGGGTTCAGGACTGGCCGCTGGCGCAGGAAAGCCTGCTGCCCGTCGCCGATATGTTTAAGGCTCAAACAGATGAAGCGTTGAAGGACGCCTGGCAGCGTCTGTTTATTGGCCCGTATGCCTTACCCGCTCCACCGTGGGGCTCCGTCTGGCTGGATCGCGAGTCCGTGCTGTTTGGCGATTCGACCCTTGCGCTGCGCCAGTGGATGCGTGAAAACAATATCGCTTTTGAGATGCAGCAGAATGAGCCGGAAGATCACGTCGGCACGCTGCTGATGCTGGCGGCATGGCTCGCCGAAAACGGACGCGTAGCAGAGCGCGACCAGCTTCTGGCCTGGCATCTGCTGCCGTGGAGCACGCGTTTTCTCTCCGTATTTGTTGAAAACGCGGCGCATCCTTTCTACGTCGCGCTGGGTAAACTGGCTCAGCTGACGCTGGCAGACTGGCAATCCACCCTGCTCATCCCCGTTGCCGAAAAAACGCTGTACCGGTAGACGCTTCTGGCTTGCGCATCCTTTGGGCAAGCCATCTATGTACATTTTTGCTGCAACGCGGATCCGGACCTGCTATACTGTATATAATTACAGTACCGGAGGCGCAAAATGGCTGTTGAAACAAAATTCGTTGTCGTAAGAAAAGGTGAAGAGAAAATGACTTTTGCCAGTAAGAAAGAGGCTGACGCTCACGACAAACTGCTCGACATGGCAGAAGCGTTCACCGACTGGCTGCTGCAAAGCGGAATGCAGATGGATGAAACGCAGGCGGAAAACCTTGGGCTCTATCTCGCCGAGCAGAAAGAGGCCGTGCAGCATATTCTGCGTACTAGCAGGCTTCCCGATCTTAATGCCGCTCCTGTTGCCGATAAGACAGACGCAGAGGCGGATGGCGGTAAGAAAATCAGAGCCGTTAAGGCTGCCTGATCGCCAGAACGCTTCATCACCGATCCTTACGCCGCAGGCTGGAAACAGCTCGCGGCGTTTTTATATGTATGGATTTATAACGGATTATTGTTACGTCAATGCATGATGAAGTGAATAGCACCGCGGGCAATCCAGAACACGATCCCTCAATTCATCCGCCTCAACATTTACGCTAACTTAAACCTTCAGCTCTTCTGAATAGCACGCTACGTCATCACACATTTCCTGCAGCTCATTGATCAGTCTTGCCACATGGAAACCATCGCATACCGAGTGATGAACCTGAACGGCGAAAGGCAGCAAGACTTTCCCGTCCTGCGCGTAATATTTCCCGAAGGTGAACATGGGTGCAAAAAAGTTCCGCATGTTAGCGACGTTGACATTAAAAGTGGTGAAACTCACCCAGGGAATATTCGATATGAAAAAAACATTTTCCCGGGACTCTTCCTTAGGCCAGTAGGCAAGGTTATCACCATAGCGAGAAACGTCTTCTGCATAAACATTCTGAAAGTGACTAATATTCCCGTCAAAGTGGCTCCATAATGATGAAAACGTCTCCGTCTCTTTATGGAAAAGGGTGTACCCTGGATGCACCTCGTTCCATATTATAAGCTCATCATCCTTCATGGCCATGCGGAATTCCGGATGCCGGTTAACGGCTTTAGAAATAAGGGCAATAATCGCAGGATAAAATTTCCAGCCTGCCTGTTTAATATGTTTTAGCAGCGCGGTAATGTCCAGCTGAACCGTTTGGTTAAACGTGGATTGAGCAAAGCCCTGAAATACCGAAAAGTGCTCCTTTCTTGCCCAACGGGATAGATCAACAGTCGTATATTCTGCCGTTATTTTTGTCATTTCTTAGCCTTAGTTGAGCAGCGCAATATAAAATAGTAGCGTATCACAACCATACTGGCTGTATAGGCCGTAGCGTAGATGGCCCTTAAATTTTCAGCGTATCAATCACGGCTCTCAGCGCCGGCGACACGTTACGGTGCGGATAATAGAGATATAGCCCGTCCATCCGCAGGCTGTAGCGCTGCAAAACGCGTATCAGCGTGCCGCGCTCCAGATCGTCAGCCACCAGCTCAACCGGAACGTAGGCCAGCCCAAGCCCCAGGCGCGCCGCTTCGGCCTCCATATAGCTGTCCGAAAAGGCCCACTGGCCCTCGGGGCGATGCGTAAAACGCTTTTCGTCCTGCACCAGTTCCCACTGATAGTGGCTACCGTCGGCAAACTGATAGGCAATGCACGGATGGGCAACTAAATCTGCGGGCGTCTGCGGAAAACCGTAGCGACGAAAATGTTCCGGGGCGGCCACCACGACCATTTCCATATCGGGCGTGATGCGTACGGCAATCATTCCCTGCCCCACCTCCGGCCCCAGCCGGACGCCCGCATCAAACCGTTCGGCGATAATGTCCACGAAGCGGCTTTCATTCATCAGCTCCAGCCGAATATCCGGGTAGCGCTGTTTGAATACGGCAAGCTTTGGCAGCAGGCATTTTTCGATGGCGTGCTGGCTGGCATTGATGCGCACGGTTCCGGCAGGCGTCTGGCGGTAATGCGCCAGCCGGGTAAGGCCGGAATCGAGCGAGTCAAAGGCCGCGCCCGCGGTCTGATAAAGCTGTTCCCCGGCGTGGGTCAGCGACAGTTTACGCGTGGTCCGCACCAGAAGCTGAACGCCCAGCCGCTCTTCCAGCTCCCGGACCGAGCGGCTGATCCCGGATTGTGCAAGCCCGAGCCGCTGTGCGGCTGCCGTAAAGCTTCCCTCGCGCACCACCTGAATAAAAAGGTACAGCTCGTTGTAGTTTTCCCGCTTCGCCATCGCCCCTCCATTTATAACAATATGATATTAATTTTAGCATCTTTCGGCCTCTAATCATCACTATTACTGCTAACTATAATGACCCCCATCACAACAACACGCGGTACCTCTTATGAAAATATTCACCCAAAAATTGTCCGTAGCGATGCTGCTTTGCGCATCATTAAGTGGAGTGACGACAATGAGTTATGCAGAAACAACGAATCCAAACGCGCCCGTTTCGATGGTGACCACCTGGGATAAAACGTTCGCCGAGAGCGATAAAGTCGACCATCGCAAGGTGACGTTCCAGAACCGGTACGGGATCGCCCTGGTTGGGGATCTCTACATTCCTAAAAACCGCGGCGACCACAAGCTGGCAGCGATTGCCGTCAGCGGGCCTTTTGGCGCGGTCAAAGAACAATCCAGCGGACTGTACGCCCAGACTCTGGCTGAACAGGGTTTCGTTACCCTGGCGTTCGACCCGTCTTATACCGGTGAAAGTGGCGGCCAGCCGCGCAACGTCGCCTCTCCTGATATCAACACCGAAGACTTTAGCGCCGCGGTAGATTTCCTGGGATTACAGAAAGAAGTTGACCGTAACCGTATTGGCATTCTCGGCATCTGCGGCTGGGGCGGCATGGCGCTGAACGCGGCATCCATGGATACCCGCGCGAAGGCGGTTGCCACCAGCGTCATGTATGACATGAGCCGCGCGATGGGTCAGGGCGTGGGCGACGGGAAAGATCGTTACACGACGGCCGATCGCCGGGCCGTATTGCAGTATCTGAACGCACAGCGCTGGAAAGATGCCGAAAGCGGCACCTTCGCCCACGGCGGCCATGACATTTATGTTGATGAAAACGGTAAGGTGACGGCGGCCGAACGGATCCTGCCGGAAGCGTTACCCGCCGATCCGCATCCGGTACTGAAAGAATTTTATGACTACTACCGAATGCCGCGCGGCTTCCACGCCCGTTCCGTTAACTCCACCGGCGCGTGGACCGCGACCATGCCGTTATCCTTTATGAATATGCCGCTGCTGAGCTATGCCGGGGAGATCGCCATTCCTACGCTGATTGTGACCGGTGAAAACGCGCACTCTCGCTATTTTGCGGAAGACGCGTTTAAGGCCGTCGGCAGTAAACAGAAAGAGCTGGTGATTGTCCCGGGCGCAAACCACGTCGATCTCTACGACAACGTCGCGGGGAAAATCCCGTTCGCGCAGTTTGCGCAGTTCTTCAAAACCAGCCTGAAATAATACGCACAGCCCCCGAGTCTCAAGGGGGCTTCTCTTCTCTCCGCTGTGAATTACGACTATGTCTACGCTGAACCCCATCACATCACGTAATACTGAACCTGCGCGCTGGGGAGGTATTTTTGCCATGACCCTGTGCGTATTCGTTCTGATTGCCTCGGAATTTATGCCCGTCAGCCTGCTCACGCCCCTTGCCCGGGATTTAGGCGTGACGGAGGGGCTGGCAGGCCAGGGCATCGCCATTTCCGGTGCGCTGGCGGTCCTGACCAGCCTTTTTCTTTCCCAACTTGCCGGGAATATGAACCGTAAATATCTTCTGCTGGGCATGACCATGCTGATGGCGCTATCGGGGATCGTCATCGCTTTCGCCCCGAACTATCTGATCTATATGACGGGCCGGGCGCTGATCGGCATTGCCATCGGCGGGTTCTGGTCGATGTCTGCCGCAACGGCCATCCGTCTGGTGCCGCAGCATCAGGTCTCCCGAGCGCTGGCGATTTTCAACGGCGGCAACGCGCTGGCGACGGTTGTCGCCGCGCCGCTGGGCAGCTATCTTGGATCGACCATCGGCTGGCGAGGCGCGTTTCTCTGCCTGGTTCCCGTAGCGATAGCGGCGTTCGTCTGGCAATGGTTTAGCCTGCCCGCTATGAACGCAAACCAGGGCCAGGGGTCACGCAAAAGCGTATTTCGCCTGATTCGCCAGCCCGCGGTTTCCGTTGGTCTGATGGCGTGTGGTCTGTTCTTTATGGGCCAGTTTGCGTTATTTACCTATGTTCGTCCCTTCCTCGAAACCGTCACGCAGGTGAGCGCCTCCGGCCTGTCGCTGATCCTGCTGGCTATCGGAATAGCGGGTTTTGTCGGCACGACGATCGTGGCCCTGGTACTGAATGCCGCCTTTTACCGGACATTAATGGCCATACCTTTGCTGATGGCGATAATTGCCGGCGTGCTGATCCTGGCCGGGCATAGCCTGTGGATCGTTGCCCTGCTGTTTGGGTTCTGGGGCATGCTGGCAACGGCGGCGCCCACGGGCTGGTGGACGTGGCTCGCCCGGACGCTCCCGGAAGATGCCGAGGCGGGCGGCGGGCTGATGGTCGCGGTGATCCAGCTCTCCATCGCGCTCGGCTCGACGGCAGGTGGCCTGATGTTTGACTCCCTTGGATGGCAGAGCACCTTCGGGCTGAGCGGCATATTACTGCTGAGCGCGGTGGGGCTGACCTTTAAGGCGTCGCGCTACGCAAGATAAGGCATTATATTAACAGGGTTATTTTATTTAATTACAAAACCACGAACACCTCCCGATGAAATAATAATTAAGCAATATCCTGGTCAGCCAGCGATATCGCTTTGTTAGCTTGAAGAATCAGGCAAAGCTCAAACGGGAGGTATTCTTTGCTGATTAAATTAAAGAAAGAACGAACGCATCAGGAGGATCGCCGTCTTGCTCTGTGGCTGGCGACCTCCGCGGGTCTGCTGAATGCCATTGCGCTGGGCGCGTTTGGCTTTTTTCCCTCCCACATGACGGGTAACACCTCGCAGCTATCCAGCGAAGTTTCCTCCACCGATCTTAACGATATCCTTTTCTTCGGCGCTATTATTCTGTCGTTTGTGACGGGCGCCATTGTCGCCAGAATAATTGTTATCTGGGGCATTATCCATAACGTCAGGCTGGTATTTAGCCAGGTTCTGCTGGTGGAAGGTTTTTTGCTGGCCGGGGTCTCTCTCTACGAACTCTATTTCCACTCCTTCGCTACAAACAAGGAAATTATTCTTTTCCTGTGTGGACTGATGGGGATCCATAATTCCACCTCCACGCAGCTTTCTGGCGGTCGGGTGAGATCAACCCATATTACCGGCACGCTAACCGATGCGGGCATTTCGCTGGCCTCCGTCATGGTCGCCATGCTGCGCCGGGATTACTCAAAAGACACGGCGGCGCAAAAAAGCCAGCTAAAAACCCATTTAACCACCCTGTTCTCGTTTATCACCGGCGGTATTGCGGGGCTGATCCTCTTTCGCTGGTTTGGATTTAACGCGATGCTGGCGCTGGGGCTGATCCTGGTACTCATGGCTGGCTTCTCGATTGTTCGCATCTCATGGCGTGTTCGAAAGGTTCGTTCCGCGCTGAGCCGATAGCCCGTCGCTATGCCTTAGGTGACGTTGTCACTTAAGGCGCTCTTCTTTAAGACTATTCTGCCTTCCCGCTGACAGCCCTTATCGCATAAGGCTTAGTCCAGGTTGTCACTAATTTCATAGGGTTACTGTTTTACCCCCTTCGCTGGAACCCGTCCCATTCGCTTGCTATAGGTGAAGTACCCCTGCCGAAACATGGCATAACAACAGGCAACCGGTGGTTGCTATAACGCATGCGCACAGGGAGACACACCGCAATGCACCCATTACTCAAACGATCGCTGCTTTTTATCGGCGCCATTATCGTGGTTCTCGCCCTCCTCGTCTGGGGAATTGGGCCTGAGACGATTAAGGCGCGCCAGGTTGACCTGCTCTATCTCGGACGGCAGCACCTGATTCTGGTCTTTTCATCGATGTTCTTTGCCCTGCTGGTCGGTATTCCAAGCGGCATTCTGCTGAGCCGGCCGGCCGCGCGAGGTATCGCTGAATACGTGATGCAAATCTTCAGCGTGGGCAATACCCTACCTCCGCTGGCGGTGCTGGCGCTGGCGATGGTGGTGATTGGCATTGGCGATAAGCCGGCCATTATCGCCCTGTTCCTCGCCTCGCTGCTGCCGATTGTGCGTAATACCTATGCCGGGCTGTGCTCCGTTCCCTCATCGTTGCTGGAAGCGGCGAACGGTATTGGCATGACCAAATGGCAGCGCCTGCGCCAGGTGGAGATCCCCAACGCCTGGCCGGTGATGCTCTCCGGGATCCGCATAGCCACCGCGATTAACGTCGGCACCGCACCGCTGGCGTTCCTGATTGGTGCCAGCAGCTACGGCGAGCTGATATTCCCCGGCATTTATCTGAATGACTTCCCGACGCTGATCCTGGGCGCGGCGGCTACCGCCCTGTTCGCCCTGATCCTGGATACCCTGCTGGCCGCGCTGGGCCGCGTGATGAGCCCACATCTCGCTCGATAACAATAACAAGGAGCTTCTATGAGACCGTTTTCCCGCCTGGCGGCGCTGTGTGCCGCCGCGCTCTTCTCCAGCCACGCTCTGGCGGCCCCGCTGATCCTGGCGACCAAGAGCTTTACCGAGCAGCACATCCTGTCGGCCATGACCGTACAGTACCTGCAAAAGAAAGGCTTTCAGGTGCAGCCGCAAACCAATATTGCAACGGTAATTTCCCGTAACGCGATGATCAACAAGCAGATCGATATGACGTGGGAGTATACCGGTACGTCGCTAATCATCTTTAACCACATCAACAAGCGCATGTCGCCGCAGGAGTCTTACGAGACGGTGAAACGCCTGGACGCAAAGCACGGCCTGGTGTGGCTTAAACCTGCCGATATGAACAACACCTACGCCTTCGCCATGCAGCGCAAGCGCGCCGAGGCGGAACATATCAACACCATGTCTGAGATGGTGGCAAAGATTGAGCACGTCCGTAAAACCGACCCGGATAACAACTGGATGCTGGGTCTTGACCTGGAGTTTGCCGGACGCAGCGACGGGATGAAACCGCTGCAGGCGGCCTACGGCATGGAGCTCGACCGCCCGCAGATCCGCCAGATGGATCCCGGTCTGGTCTATAACGCGGTGCGCGACGGCTTTGTCGATGCGGGGCTGATTTACACCACCGACGGGCGGGTAAAAGGTTTCGATCTCAAAGTACTGGAAGATGATAAAGGCTTCTTCCCGAGCTACGCGGTGACGCCGGTCGTGCGTAAAGACACGCTGGAGGCCAACCCGGGGCTGGAAGAGGCGCTTAACACCCTCTCAGCCCAGCTTAACAACGACGTTATCACCGAGCTGAACAAGAAGGTGGATATCGACCATCAGTCACCGCAGCAGGTCGCCCGTGATTTCCTGCGTAGCAAACGGCTGCTGTAGGAGGCGCTATGGAGACCATTCACTACATTTTCGACAACTGGGACTATCTGCTCACCCTGACGCTTCAGCATCTGTGGCTGGTGGCCCTGGCCGTGGGGCTGGCGATTATTATTGGCGTTCCGCTGGGCATTCTGATCGTTCGCCACAAATGGCTGGCTACGCCGGTGCTGGGGATTGCCACCATCGTGCTCACCATCCCGTCTATCGCGCTTTTCGGCCTGATGATCCCGCTCTTTTCGCTGATTGGTCAGGGCATTGGCGCCCTGCCCGCCATTACGGCGGTGTTCCTCTACTCGCTGCTGCCGATAGTGCGTAATACCCATACCGCGCTCGACAGCCTGCCTCCCGGGCTGCGCGAAGCGGGACGCGGTATCGGCATGACCTTCTGGCAGCGCCTGCGCTGGGTGGAAATCCCGATGGCGCTGCCGGTGATCTTTGGCGGGATCCGCACCGCCGTGGTGATGAACATCGGCGTTATGGCGATTGCCGCCGTGATCGGCGCGGGCGGGCTCGGCCTGCTGCTGCTTAACGGCATTGGCGGAAGCGATATTCGCATGTTGATTGCGGGCGCGCTGATGATCTGTCTTTTAGCGATTGTGCTCGACTGGCTGCTGCACCGTTTGCAGGTAGTACTGACTCCGAAGGGGATTCGATAATGATAAAACTGGAAAACCTCACCAAACAATTTTCACAGAAGCACGGCCAGACCGTTAAGGCCGTCGACAACGTTAACCTGAACGTGCCCGAAGGGGAAATGTGCGTGCTGCTCGGCCCGTCCGGCTGCGGGAAAACCACTACCCTGAAGATGATTAACCGGCTTATCGCCCCCAGCAGCGGTAAGATCCTGATTAACGGCGAAGACACCAGCGGAATGGACACCGTTACCCTGCGCCGCAACATTGGCTACGTGATCCAGCAGATTGGCCTGTTCCCGAACATGACCATCGAAGAGAACATCACCGTTGTGCCGCGCATGCTGGGCTGGGACAAAGCCCGCTGTAAATCCCGTGCCGAAGAGCTGATGGATATGGTGGCGATGGATCCGCACAAGTTCCTGAACCGCTATCCGCGCGAGATGTCCGGCGGCCAGCAGCAGCGTATCGGCGTGATCCGCGCGCTGGCGGCGGATCCGCCGGTACTGCTGATGGATGAGCCATTTGGCGCGGTGGACCCGATCAACCGTGAGGTGATCCAGAACCAGTTTCTGGAAATGCAGCGCAAGCTGAAAAAGACCGTCATGCTGGTGAGCCACGATATTGACGAAGCGCTCAAGCTGGGCGATCGCATCGCCGTTTTCCGCCAGGGGCGTATCGTCCAGTGCGCCAGCCCGGACGAGCTGCTGGCGAAGCCGGCCAACGAGTTTGTCGGCTCTTTCGTGGGCCAGGATCGCACGCTGAAACGCCTGCTGCTGGTTTCCGCGGGTGACGTGACCGATCGGCAGCCTACCCTCACGGTGCGCGAATCCACGCCGCTGCCGGAGGCCTTTGCCATCATGGACGATAACGATATTCGCGCCATTACCGTGGTTGACGAACAGGGCAAACCGCTGGGCTTTGTGAAGCGCCGCGAAGCGCGTAATGCCGACGGCGCCTGCGTCGACATCCTCCATCCGTTCCGCATGACCGGTAAGGCCGAGGACAACCTGCGCGTGGTGCTTTCTCGCCTGTATGAGAGCAACACCAGCTGGATGCCGATCGTGGACGAAGACGGACGCTACAATGGCGAAATTTCTCAGGATTATATTGCGGAGTATTTGAGTTCGGGGCGCACGCGCCGGGCGCTGAATATTCATAGCGACAGTTAAACACCCACGCCGGGCTATGCCCGGCCTCTTTTCGCACGCATACCTTTTGCTAACCCCTCGTTTTCCTATCACAATATCCTATCGTCTCCGTTTAATTCTGCCCCATGCAACGACTTCACGCTTACCCCGACATTCGCGCCATGTTCCGCCGGCTCCTGATCGCCACCGTGACCGGCGTGCTGGCGGCGCTGGCCGTAGCGGCATTTCGCCACAGCATGTATCTGCTGGAGTGGCTGTTTCTCAGCAACGTAAGCGGTAGCCTGGTGAACGCCGCCGCCGCGTTATCTCCCTGGCGTCGGGCGCTGACGCCCGCGTTGGGCGGCCTGGCCGCAGGCATCCTGCTGTGGGGATGGCAGCGCATGACGGCACAGCGCCCCCACGCGCCAACGGATTATATGGAAGCGCTGGAAACGGGTGACGGCCAGTTTGATTACGGCGCCAGCCTGGTGAAATCCCTCGCGTCGCTGCTGGTGGTCTCCAGCGGGAGCGCCATCGGCCGTGAGGGCGCCATGATCCTGCTCGCGGCCCTCGCAGCCTCCTTTTTTGCACAGCGTTTTACGCCGAAATCTGAATGGAAACTGTGGATAGCCTGCGGTGCCGCCGCCGGGATGGCCAGCGCCTATCACGCGCCGCTGGCCGGGAGCCTGTTTATCGCTGAGATCCTGTTCGGCACCCTCATGCTGGCCTCGCTCGGCCCGGTAGTGATTGCCGCCGTGGTGGCGCTGCTCACCACGCGCCTGTTAAGCCCCGGCGCAAACACGCTCTATGCGGTGCACCTGAGCGAAGCCTTAACGGCCGCAGATTATGCGCTGATGGTTGGCGTCGGCTTGCTGGCAGGGGTTTGCGGCCCGCTGCTGATGTGGCTGATGGGGTTTAGCCATACGCTGTTTCTGCGTCTGAAGCTTTCGCCGCCGTGGCAGCTGGCGCTGGGTGGGCTGATCGTCGGGCTGCTGTCGCTGCTAACGCCTAAGGTTTGGGGTAATGGCTACAGCGTGGTTCAGGCATTTTTGCAGTCGCCACCGCTGTTGTCGATAATTGCGGGCGTCTTTATCTGCAAGCTGCTGGCGGTGCTCGCGAGCAGCGGCTCCGGTGCGCCCGGTGGGGTATTCACGCCAACGCTGTTTGTCGGTATGGCGACGGGCATGCTGTTTGCGCAGCTATTTGCCCTGTGGTTTCCCGGCGCTGAGACGGCGATTTTGCTCGGGCTGGCGGGGATGGCGACGTTGCTCGCCGCCACTACGCACGCGCCGATCATGTCGGCCCTGATGGTATGTGAAATGACCGGGCAGTATGTCTTACTCCCCGGCTTGCTGGTTGCCTGCGTGGTGGCGTCCGTACTGTCGAGGACGTTACGCCACGACTCGATCTACGGGCAGCATACCGCCGAAAGCAGAGAGATCGACGTAGTGCGCTAGGTCGCGTTGTTCGGCGCGGGGCAGATAAGGCAGTTCACCCACCAGCGGACCAGGCAGTTTTTTGCTCAGCACGTCGATGATTTCAGCGTAGTGCGCAAGGCCCGGGTTAATCCGGTTCGCCACCCATCCAATCAGCGGCAGGCCGTCATTCGCAATAGCCTGCGCCGTCAGCAAGGCGTGATTGATGCACCCTTCCTGAATACCCACCACCATCACCACCGGCAGTTGCTCCTGCACCACCCACTCGGATAGCGGACGCAAATCGTTCATCAGGCTGCGCCAGCCGCCGGTACCTTCAACGACAACGTGGTCAACCTGCTCACTCAGGTTTGCCAGGCCATCAGAAAGCAGGCTGTAGTTAATCAGCCCGCTGTGGGCGACGCTGCTCTCCTCCTCGCTCAGGGCGATGGGATTAACGGCGTCATAGGGCAGCTCCAGAGACGAGACGCTTTGCAGAACCAGGGCGTCTTTATTACGCAGCCCTTCTGGCGTCTCTTTACTGCCTTTTGCAACCGGCTTGTATCCTGCAACGCGTTCACCCCTTGCCGCCAGGGCCTGCAACAACGCGCGGGATACCACTGTCTTCCCGACAGAAGTATCAGTACCAGTAATAAAGAAACGCTTAAGCATGACTCATTCCACCTCTTGGGTATGCTTCAAAAATATAAACCAGGTAAATAATTCAGTGGGGGAAAGTCTACGGGATGCGTGCGCTACCCGGCTTGAGATAGCGCAATTTTTCGTACATCAGTGGAAAAGAGTTAGCCCTGCAGTAAACGAATCAGCAGCGAGCCGTTGTACATCGCATCTTTAACCAGCGCGGCGCCCGCCATCGTTCCCTGGTTGGAGAACTGGGTGCTTTCGACCACGATATTTTTGCTGTAAGCGGGAAGCGCCTGCTGGCTGATACAGGCGGAGATCGCCGGAAAGAGGATTTCTGCCGCCTGGCTGAGCGGCGAGCCAATCAGGATTTTTTGCGGATTGAACAGGTTCACCATTATGGCCAGAATGCGCCCGACGTTATTGCCCACGCCAGTAATGATGTCCTTCGCCAGCAGATCGCCCTGCCTTGCCGCCGCGCACAGCGCGTCTACGCTCAGCGGCTGCCCATGCAGCGTGGAGCTCATCGACTGGCTGAGCCGCACCTGCGCCAGCTCCAGCACGCTTTCGACGCTGGCGATCGTCTCCAGGCAGCCGTGGTTGCCGCAGTAGCAGCGTTTGCCGTAGGGATCGACCTGCGTATGGCCGATCTCCACCAGACTGCTGCTGCCGGCGTGTAAAAGACGCCCGTCGGTGATCACCCCCGCCCCGACGTTGTGGTCAATCACAACCTGAATCACGTCTCGTGCGCCGCGGGAAGCACCAAACAGCGCCTCGGCCATCGTCCAGGCGCTGATATCATGCTGAATGTAGACCGGCACGCCGGTATGGCTTTCCAGCACTTCTCCCAGCGGCATCTCTTTGACGTTTTCATAAAACGGCATGCGGTGCACAATGCCATTTTCGGTATCAATAATTCCCGGCAGGGTAATTGCAATTGCCGTCAGGCGTTCGAGGCGCTGCTGATGGCGAATAAAGAACTGGTCGATATGGATCAGAATGGCGTCAAGAAGAGGTTGTTCTGCGTCGAGCGGGAGTTCCAGCCGGTCTTCCACCACCAGCTTGCTGCTCAAATCTCGCAGGGCGAGAAAGATTTCCCCGCGGCTAATGCGCAGCGACAGGTAGTGCCATGCCTCGGTTTCGACCACCAGCCCTACCGCCGGACGGCCGCGGCTGCCCGGCTCCTGAATTTCCGTCTCCTGAACCAGATGGGCTTCCAGCATTTCGCGGACGATCTTGGTGATACTGGCGGGTGCCAGCTGTGCCAGGCGCGAAAGATCGATACGCGAAACCGGACCGAGCTGATCAATCAGGCGATAAACGGCGCCCGCGTTGGTCTGCTTTATCTGATCGATATGCCCTGGCTGACTATCAGCAACCACCTCGTACTCCCTTATTTTCGAGCTTCGAAATAAACTGAGGGCTATGGTGAAGCACTTCAATGGCCGACGTCAAATTTTTACTTAGCCATGTGATTAACTGCACATTTTTGCCCACTTTTCCCTATAAATAGCGCCCGTGAGAGGCGGTAATTAGCGCTGCTTTGAAACGCTGTGCCGCGTGGCTTTGTTCATGATGTTTAGACCACACCAGCCACATCTCCGACACCGCATCCGGCTCGGTAATAGTTACCCAGCGCATTTCCGGCAGCTGCACCCGCTTGAACGAGGCCGGAAGAATCGAAACGCCAAGCCCTGCGGCAACGAGACCAATGATCGTCATTGCTTCTCCTACCTCCTGGGCGATGGTCGGAACAAGCCCATAGCGCCGCATCAGGCCGAGAATATCGTCGTACAGCCCGGTCCCCACCTGCGGGTCAAAAAAGACAAACGGCTCTTTCGCCAGCTCAGCCAGCGTGACGCTGTGCTTAGCGGCAAGAGGATGGTCGCGGGGGATCATCGCCATCAGCGGTTCCCGCAGGATCACCTGCCACGCCAGGGTATCAGGCAACCGCGTGTTGCGCATCAGCCCCAGGTCGAGCGAGCCTTCATTGAGCGGCGATATTTGTTCCCGGGTATTTATTTCGCGAGTCTGAATATGCACGTCGGGAAAGTTGCGGCGAAACGATGACAGCGTTTGTGAAACGGCGCTGATAAAGGGAGCCGACGAGGTAAACCCGATGCGCAACTCCCCCGTTTCGCCAAGATAGAGCCGCTCCGCTCTGGCCGCGGCGTCATCCACCATGCTCAGGATTTGTCGGCTGTCGGCGAGAAACTGCTTCCCTGCCGCCGTCAGGCTCACGCTGCGGTTGGTTCGCGCCAGCAGGCGCGCCCCCACCTGCTGCTCAAGGATCTGGATCTGCTGGCTTAGCGGCGGCTGGGAGATGTTCAGCCTTGCCGCGGCGCGGCCAAAATGCAGTTCTTCGGCGACGGCAACAAAATAACGCAAATGGCGCAGTTCGATATTCATATTTATAAAGTATCATTTGAGATTATTAATATATTAGACAGAATATTTACATTTTCCTACCCTGATCCTGTGGTCATACCCGTCACCAGAAATCACGGGGATGTTTAAGCAAGGATTACGTGTGAGTCGTACAACAGCTGTTGATGTCGCGCCGGCAAGCGACATTGATGCCTTACCCGCAGCACCGCAGCCGGTTCAGTTTATTAAGCGTGGAACACCGCAGTTTATGCGCGTCACCCTGGCGCTCTTTTCCGCAGGTCTCGCCACCTTTGCCCTGCTCTACTGCGTACAGCCTATTCTGCCGGTCCTGTCGCATGAGTTTGGCGTGTCGCCGGCCAGCAGCAGTATTTCTCTCTCCATCTCAACCGGGATGCTGGCGATTGGCCTGCTGTTTACCGGGCCACTGTCGGACGCTATCGGCCGCAAGCAGGTCATGGTAACGGCGTTAATGCTGGCCTCCGTCTGTACCCTGCTGTCCACTATGATGACCAGCTGGCACGGCATTCTGATCGCGCGCGCGCTGATTGGCCTCTCCCTCAGCGGCGTGGCGGCGGTGGGGATGACCTACCTCAGCGAAGAGATCCACCCGAGTTTTGTGGCCTTTTCCATGGGGCTGTACATCAGCGGGAACTCTATCGGCGGGATGAGCGGACGCCTGCTGAGCGGCGTGTTTACGGATTTCTTTAACTGGCGCATTGCCCTGGCGGTTATCGGCTGCTTCGCGCTCGCCTCGGCGCTGATGTTCTGGAAAATACTGCCGGAATCGCGCCATTTCCGCCCTACCTCCCTGCGCCCGAAAACGCTGTTTATCAACTTCCGCCTGCACTGGCGCGATAAGGGATTGCCGCGTTTGTTCCTGACCGGTTTCCTGCTGATGGGCTCTTTCGTGACGCTGTTCAACTATATTGGCTATCGTCTGATGCTCTCTCCGTGGCATCTCAGCCAGGCGCTGGTGGGTTTGCTCTCCGTTGCGTATCTCACCGGAACCTGGAGTTCGCCAAAAGCCGGGGCCATGACGGCTCGCTACGGCCGCGGCCCGGTGATGCTGGCTTCTACTGCCGTGATGCTGTTCGGGCTGCTGATGACGCTTTTCTCCTCCCTTTGGCTGATTTTTGCCGGCATGCTGCTCTTCTCCGCCGGATTCTTTGCCGCGCACTCCGTTGCCAGCAGCTGGATTGGCCCGCGCGCGCGCCGCGCCAAAGGCCAGGCGTCGTCGCTGTATCTGTTTAGCTATTACCTCGGTTCCAGCATTGCCGGTACGCTCGGCGGCGTGTTCTGGCATCACTACGGCTGGAACGGCGTAGGCGGGTTTATTGCCCTGATGCTGTGCGCTGCGCTGCTGGTGGGCGCCAGCCTGCATAAACGTCTGCATTAACATTCCTCCCTCTTCGTGTTTAAATCGAGCCGATGCTAATTTTTGTCATCGGCTGATTCAGACACGAGGACTTCATGAAAAACAATAACTATCAACAGCTCACCCGCACCTTCCAGCGCCTCTCACGCTTCTCTCACCTCACCTCTATCGCCAGCTGGGACATGTTCACCATGATGCCGCCAGGCGGCAGCGCCGCGCGGGGTGAAGCGCTGGCGGAGATGAGCGTCCTGCAACATCAGATCCTGACCGATAAAAAAGTGGGCGAATGGCTGGCCGCGGCGGCAGAAGAAGATCTGAACGACGTTGAGCAGGCCAACCTGCGTGAAATGACGCGTCACTACCAGCAGGCGACGCTGCTGCCGGAATCGCTGGTGGAGGCCAAATCGCTGGCAGGCAGCAGGTGCGAGCACGCCTGGCGCACCCAGCGTCCGGCCAACGACTGGCAGGGCTTTTCTGCCAACCTGAAGGAGGTGGTGAAACTCAGTCGTGAAGAAGCCCGCCTGCGTGCCGATGCCAAAGGCTGCACGCCTTACGACGCGCTGCTGGATATTTTTGAGCCGGACATGACCAGCGCCCGCCTGGACGTGCTGTTTGGCGACATGAAGTCGTGGCTGCCGGATCTGCTGGCAAAGGTGGTGGAAAAGCAGGCCCAGCATTCGTTCGTTCCGCCACAGGGCCCCTTCCCGACCGCAACCCAGCGCGAGCTGGGTCTGGAAGCGATGAAAATGCTTGGCTTCGATTTTAACGGCGGTCGTCTGGACGTCAGCGCCCATCCGTTCTGCGGCGGCGTGCCGGAGGACGTGCGAATCACCACGCGTTACGATGAAGATGAGCTGCTCAGCGCGCTTTTCGGGGTGATCCACGAAACGGGACATGCCCGCTACGAGCAAAACCTTCCCCGGGCATGGGCCGGTCAGCCCGTTGCGCTGGCGCGCTCTACGGCGATACACGAATCCCAGAGCCTGTTTTTCGAGATGCAGCTTGGCCGCAGCGACGCGTTCCTGAAGCATCTGCTTCCGGCGGTACATGCCCGCTTCGGCAGCCAGGCGGCATTCAGCGAAGAGAACTTCATTGCCTGGAACCAGCGCGTGAAGCCGGGATACATTCGCGTTGACGCGGATGAAGTAAGCTACCCGGCGCATGTGGTGCTGCGCTACGAGATTGAGCGCGCGCTGATCAACGGCGAAATTGAGGTCGATGATATTCCCGCCCTGTGGGATGAAAAAATGCAGGCCTGGCTTGGGCTGTCCACCAAAGACAACTACCGCAACGGCTGCATGCAGGATATCCACTGGACCGACGGCGGTTTCGGCTACTTCCCGTCCTATACGCTGGGGGCAATGTATGCGGCACAGCTGTTCCATGCCGCGAAAACCGCGCTGCCAGGGTTGCAGGACTCCATTGCCGGCGGCGATTTCGCGGCGCTCTTTGAGTGGCTGCGTCAGAACATCTGGCAGCACGGCAGCCGCTTCAGCACCTCGCAGTTAATTACCCAGGCGACGGGCGAAGATCTGAACAGTCGATACTTCCGCGAACATCTGACGTCCCGCTACCTGTAACCGCCCGCGCCGGGGGCAACCCCGGCGTGTACATACGGTTACACGCCGATACCAATCACTCACGGAAACCCCGGGTTTACAGGGATATAGTTATTTCAACGGCCCCGCAGTGGGGTTAAATGAAAAACCAAATTCGAGGGTATGAAAATGAAAAAAGTATTAGCTCTGGTTGTTGCCGCTGCTATGGGTCTGTCTTCTGCTGCATTCGCGGCGGAAACTACCGCCACCGCAGCACCTGCGGCAGCCACCGCCGCTCCGGCCAAAGCGGTTCACCATAAAAAACACCACAAAGCAGCAAAACCTGCGGCAGAACAGAAGGCTCAGGCGGCGAAAAAGCACCACAAAAAGGCAACTAAACCTGCGGCAGAGCAGAAAGCCCAGGCCGCTAAAAAGCATCACAAGAAAGCGGCAAAACACGAAGCGGCTAAACCTGCTGCACAGCCGGCAGCGTAAGGTACAGGCTTAACCGTGCCCTTCTGGGCACGCTGGTAAACCGGCGCTGAACGGGAAACAGGTCAGCGCCGTTTTTTTATCCGGAGGGCGTATGCTGCGGCGCTATCGGTTTGAGTTCATTCTTATCCTGCTAATTTTATGCGCACTCGTTGCCAGCCGTTTTTATCTTTCCTGAATGTAGCACGCTGATTTTACTCCCACTTTCCCGCTGTCCCGTCTATAGTATTTTCATAGGGTTCACTTTTAATAATCATAATTACCCCACCAGAGTGTGATATGCGTAAATCTGTTGTGCTGTTACTGGGAACGTTTAGCCTATTTGCGGGCTTTTCACATGCGGATGATGGCGACGCCATTAGCGCTAAAGAGGTTAAGACGCTGTTTTTTGGTCATGACGACCGCACGCGTGTCACCGATCCTACCGACTCCCCCTGGGATGCCATCGGGCAGCTGGAAACCGCCAGCGGCAATTTATGTACAGCAACGCTCATTACGCCACACCTGGCGCTGACGGCGGGACACTGCCTGTTAATGCCGCCCGAGGGCAAGCCGGACAAGGCGATCGCCCTGCGCTTTGTGTCGCAAAAAGGGATATGGCGTTATGAAATTCACGGTATCGAGGGCCGGGTGGATGCGTCGCTCGGTAAACGGTTAAAAGCGGACGGTGACGGCTGGATTGTGCCGCCGGGCGCGGCATCCTGGGATCTCGGCCTCATTGCCTTACGCTATCCGCCGTCCGGGATCGCCCCGCTGCCGCTTTTTGATGGCGACAAAGCCGCACTTACTGAAGCCCTGAAGGCCGCCGATCGAAAAGTGACGCAGGCAGGCTATCCTGTCGATCACCTCGATTCGCTGTACACCCATACGGACTGCGTGGTAACGGGCTGGGCGCAAAGCAGCGTGCTGTCGCATCAGTGCGATACGCTGCCGGGTGACAGCGGATCGCCGCTGATGCTAAAAACCGATAAGGGCTGGCAGCTGATTGGCGTTCAAAGCTCGGCGCCGGCAGCGAAAGATCGCTGGCGGGCCGATAACCGGGCGCTGTCAGTGACCGGATTCCGCGACAGGCTGGAGGCGCTGGCGCAGCAGTAGATTGCTCAGGCGAGCTTAATCATGATCATGCCTGCGAGCAGCAGTACCAGCCCAATCCAGCCTTTATTGTTTAAACGCTGGCCAAACATAATCCAGCCTGCTGCCAGGGTGGCGGCAATACCAAAACCACCCCACAGCGCATAGGCGACGGAAAGATCGATGCCTTTTACCGCCTGTGACAGGGCGCTGAATGCCCCCAGCACCGCGGCAATCGATAACAGGCCGTAGGCTTTACGACGGAAACCGTCAGAAAACTTCAGAAAGACGTTAGCCATTATTTCCAGAACGATCGCGAACCCCAGCCAGGCCGCGTGGATCCATTCAAACTGCTGCATGGGTCTGCTCCTTCTGCTGTTTAGCCGGCTTGCGGGTACCCGATTTAATCAGCACGATACCTGCTACCAGGGTCGTCAGACCGGCAATTTTCATCGTCGTCAGGGTTTCGTCAAATAACAGCACGCTGAACAGCGTAATCAGCAAAATACCGGTACCTTCCCACAATGCGTAGGCCACGCCGAGCGCGATTTTTTTAACCGCGAAAGAGAGGAAAATATAGGAAAGCGTAATCATCACCAGCATCAAAATAAAACCGGTGCTACCGTCACTGACGCTCGCCCATTTCATCGACAAGGTGCCGGTAATTTCAGCGACGATAGCCAGAGCTAATAAAATCCAGTAAAACATGTTTTTCTCCTGCTTGAGAATATAATCCATCGAGGCTCGCTGCGGGCAGCAAACCAAAAAAAATAGCGAATTAAATCAGATAGCTAAGCGCATAGCACCAGCTCAGGCAGAAGACGTGACTATAGCGCGGAACGCCAGTGTTGCTCACCGGAGAGAAGGCAGAGGGAGGTAGAAAACAGAGCAGAGTTGTTTGAAAAATACGTCCTGAACAAATTGTCCATAAAATTACAATTATCCGCGGTCTTGCTTCTCGTCTTTGCGGATGAAAATTGTCCTCAGTAGTTGAACACGCCTGATTTGTATCATAAGCCAGGAAATTACTCAAAGTCTTTTCACTTCTTTACCCACTCCGTTTGATTTTGGTTAGTTTATTGCAACCGCTTTACCCTCTATTATTAATAAAAACTTTTTGGGAACGTTCATGGCTAAACCCATTATTACCCTCAACGGGCTTAAGATCGTCATCATGCTGGGCATGCTGACGATCGTTTTAACCGGGGTCCGCTTCGCGGCCGATATCATCGTGCCCTTTATCCTGGCGCTGTTTATCGCGGTGATCCTCAACCCGCTGGTGCAGCGGATGGTGCGGCTGCGCATTCCTCGCGTGCTGGCGATAAGCCTGCTTATCAGCATAATTATCGTCGCGATGGTGCTGCTGGTGGCCTATCTGGGAACGTCCCTGAACGAGCTGGCGCGAACGTTGCCGAAGTATCGCTCCTCGCTGGCGATCCCGCTGCTGCAAATTGAGCCCTGGCTGCAGCGGGCAGGCATCGAAGTTTCTGTTGAGGAGCTGCTTAAGTACATCGATCCGAATGCCGCCATGACGATTGTGACCAGCCTGCTGGCGCAGCTGTCTAACGCGATGACCTCCATTTTCCTGCTGTTCCTGACGGTAGTATTTATGCTGCTGGAAGTCCCGCAACTGCCCGCAAAGCTTCAGCACCTTATGGTTCGTCCGGTTGAAGGAATGGGCGCCATTCAGCGCGCGCTCGACAGCGTCTCACGCTATCTGGTGCTGAAAACGGCCATCAGCCTGGTGACGGGGATCGTGGTCTGGGGGATGCTCGTCGCGCTGGACGTGCGTTTTGCCTTCGTCTGGGGGCTGCTGGCCTTTGCGCTTAACTACATCCCCAACATCGGCTCCGTGCTGGCGGCGATTCCCCCTATCCTTCAGACTCTGGTTTTTAGCGGATTATACGACGCGCTGATCCTGCTGGCGGGCTATCTGGTGATTAACCTCGTCTTCGGGAACATTCTTGAGCCACGAATGATGGGACGCGGGCTGGGGCTTTCCACCCTCGTTGTTTTCCTGTCCCTGATATTCTGGGGCTGGCTGCTCGGGCCTGTCGGCATGCTGCTCTCCGTTCCGTTGACCATTATCGTCAAAATTGGCCTTGAGCAGACGGCTGGTGGGCAAAGTATCGCGGTTCTGCTGAGCGATATGAGCCACAGGGCCGATTAATCCTCCATCGACAGCACGGGCTTGCCCGCTCTTCCCGCTTCGCGATAGTAACCCAGTGCCCTCTGCCATTCTGGCAGAGGGTAAAGGGCGACATCGCTGCACCGGCTGGCGCGCAGTTCAGGCCAGATACGCTGAAACTCCGCCTGCCACGCCTCTGCGCTGAGGCTGTCCAGATAGTTGCGGATATGAAACCAGGCCACGCGCGGCAACGCCCGCTGCTGCCGGAAGGTCTGCCCGGAGAGCAGCCCGTAGCAGACAAACGTCCCCCTTTCAGGCATCACGCTCAGAATCGTCTCCGCCAGGCTACCGCCCGTGGCGTCGTACACCACGTCCGCCTTGGAGGCGGCGGCGTTGACCGCCTCCCCGTCGTGCTGTGCAATCGGGACGATCCCCATCTCAGCCAGGCGCCCGGCGTGCACCGCTGAACGATGGATGCCGTAGACGGCTTCTGCACCCGCCCGGCGCGCCCACTGGCCAAGGAGGATGGCGCAGTCCGATCCGGCGGCGGTGAGCAGCACCGTTTTCCCGCTCGCAGGATAGCGGTCCAGCATCATCTGCGCGGCAAGCGGGTTGATATAGGCGCGCGCGGCAAGCAGCGAGTCGACGTCGTCCGGAACGGGAACGGCATATTCTGCCGGGCAGTCGACGTAGCGCTGCCAGGTTCCCTGCCCGCGCAGCGGCAGCACCCGCTTACCGAGCAGCGCCGCGTAAGCCGCGGGCGCTTCAGCTACCACGCCGACGCCTTCATAGCCGGCGACCGCAGGCAGCGGCGTGCGGTGGCGATACGCTCCGGTAACGGGGATGAGGTCGGAGGCGTTGACCGGAGCAAAAAGCATGCGCACCCGGAGATCTCCCGGCTTTAGCGCACAAAGCGCGGCGGATTCTGCCTGGAGTACCGATTCAGGCTCGCCAAAACGGCGATACCAGAGAGACAGGTTATGCATTGCCGTCCCGCCAGCCCATTTCAGGAGCGACGTGCTTCAGGATGGACTCAATAACGTGCGCGTTGTACTCCACGCCGAGCTGATTGGGCACCGTGAGCAACAGCGTATCCGCTTCCGCGATCGCTTCATCCTGCTTCAGCTGTTCAATCAGCCTGTCTGGCTCCGCGGCGTAGCTGCGGCCAAAGATTGCCCGCGTTTTTTCATCCAGATAGCCTACGCTGTCGCTCTCATTGCGGCCTGAACCGAAATACATCCGGTCGCGATCGTCCATCAGAGCAAAAATGCTGCGGCTGACCGAAACGCGTGGCTGTCGCGCGTGCCCCGCATCAGCCCAGGCCTGCCGGTAGGCGCGGATCTGTTTTGCCTGCTGGATGTGGAACGGCTCGCCGGTTTCATCGTCTTTCAGCGTTGAGCTTTGCAGATTCATCTCCAGCTTTGCCGCCCATACTGCTGTTGCATTTGAGCCCGCGCCCCACCAGATACGTTCACGCAGGCCGTCCGAGTGCGGCTCGAGTCGCAGCAGCCCCGGCGGATTCGGAAACATCGGCTGTGGATTCGGTTTTGCAAACCCCTCACCGCGCAGGACGTCAAGCAGTACCTCCGTGTGGCGGCGCGCCATATCGGATTCGTTTTCACCTTCCTGCGGCACATAGCCAAAATGCCGCCAGCCGTCAATGACCTGCTCCGGAGAGCCGCGGCTGATGCCAAGCTGTAGCCGTCCGCCAGAGATCAGATCGGCCGCACCGGCATCCTCCGCCATATACAGCGGATTTTCATAGCGCATGTCGATCACGCCCGTACCGATTTCGATACGCCTGGTTTTTGCGCCTATCGCAGCCAGCAGCGGGAACGGCGAGCCGAGCTGGCGGGCAAAGTGATGCACCCTGAAATACGCCCCGTCCGCCCCCAGCTCCTCGGCTGCAACCGCCAGGTCGATAGACTGCAACAGCGCGTCTGCCGCGCTTCGCGTGGCGGACTGGGAGGACGGCGTCCAGTGGCCAAACGACAAAAATCCGATCTTTTTCATAATGACGTATCCTGATGAAGCATTGCGTAATCCCTACTCTACGCATTCACGGATGAGAATAAATGGTGATTATTTAACGGAATGGTTCAAATAAACTGACTAAAAACGCCGTTTGTATCCATCCCTCCATGCGAGGATGGCATTCTCCCGTCATAACATAATGCGATATAGTGTGACGTATTCTCATGTTAACAGGTACTTCAGCAATGGCTCTTATCCCCAAAAACTACGCACGGCTGGAAAGCGGCTACCGTGAAAAAGCGCTAAAAATCTACCCATGGGTTTGCGGACGCTGCTCGCGCGAGTTTGTTTATTCGAATCTTCGTGAACTTACGGTTCACCATATCGACCACGATCACACCAACAACCCAGAAGACGGCAGTAACTGGGAACTGCTGTGTCTGTTTTGCCACGATCACGAGCACTCGAAGTACACCGAGGCGGACCAGTATGGCACCACCGTTGTCGCGGGTGAGGATGCGCAAAAAGACGTGGGCGTCGCCACGTTTAACCCCTTCGCCGATTTAAAAGCGATGATGAACAAGAAGAAATAATATCGACGGCTTCACTGCCCATACCTGCCGTATGGGCAGTCAGAAAAAGAAAGTTGATGTATTCCAGTCACAGGTTGAACAAGGAGACGGCCTTAATATCGGCTTCAGGATTCACGCGTTTTACAGTCTCTAAAAAAGCAGCGAAGTTTTGATTAAACACCGTCAGATTATTATAAAACTGTACCTGTTTTTCACCGGCTCCCTCAAGATAGCTCACAGACCAGAGCCGCCTGTTATTTACCACTATCGAGCCCGGCTTAATTTTTACGATAGCCGCCAGCTCAATTTTACGGGCATCTCCCTTTATAACCTCGTATAAATACTGCTCATCATAAAAGTAGGTTTTACCTGACGATCCGCCAAACCAGAAAGGATGGGTAGAGATTTTTTTCAATCCCCGACTGTCGGCAACGATACGCTTTGGATGCCGAATACGCCTGACGAAAAAGCGCATCAGCATAATCAGTGCCGCAAAAGACAGCACCACGAAAAGTAAGTTAATGCTCTCCCGCATATTTCGTTACCTGCCACGCATAATGCTAAGTGGCGGAGTATAGCGTAGGCCGGTAGCTCAGGGAACGTATGCGCTGCAATGGCGGATGGAATCGGAAATACTTTTGCCCCGACACGCAACGCGATGTGCCGATCTCCTTACTGTTAAGTGATATTAATAATTGCCGCCAGGTTGTAAATTTCTCCTTGCCGGACGGGACAAATCGGTTATCGTGCCGGGCAACTTTCTTAGCAACAACACAGTGGGATGCGCTATGGCGATTTTTGATGGTCACAACGACCTGTTGCTTAATCTTTGGCTTCACCATCGCCAGGATCCGGTCACGGCCTTCTTTTCGGGTATCGGGAACGGACATCTCGATTATCCGCGCATGCAGCAGGGCGGATTTTCCGGCGGGCTGTTTGCCCTCTTTGTGCCGCCGCAGGCGTATATCGCCCGCATGGCACCGCAGCACGCCAACGAGCCGTGGCAGCCGGTCGACATTCTCTGGCAGCAGCTGGCGATCCTTAAGCAGATCGTCGCGCAATCTGCTGGCCGCGCGCGACTGTGCCTGAGCGCGGCGGATATTGAACGCTGCCGTCAGGACAAGGTGCTGGCGATGGTGGCGCATATTGAGGGCGCGGGCGGTTTCGACAGTGACGGAGACGACCTGCAGGCTTTTTATGCCGCCGGCGTGCGCAGCATTGGTCCATTCTGGAATATTGCTAACCGCTTTGGCACCGGCGTAAACGGCGCCTTTCCCGGCAGCCCGGACAGCGGTCCTGGACTCACCCCGGAAGGTATCGCCTTCATCAGGCAGGCTAACGCCCTGAACATGCTGATTGACGTCTCGCATATGAATGAAAAGGCGTTCTGGGATACCGCCCGCCATTCATCGGCGCCGCTGGTCGCCACCCACTCCAACGCCCACACGCTGTGCCCGCAGCCGCGTAATTTAACCGATCGGCAGCTGCTGGCTATCCGCAACAGCGGCGGCGTGGTGGGCGTGAACTTCGGCAATGCCTTTCTGCGCGCCGACGGTAAACGCGATAGCGACACCCCGCTGAGCGCTATTGTCCGCCATATCGACTATCTTATTAACATCATGGGTGACGATTGCGTCGCGCTGGGATCGGACTTTGACGGCATTACGCTGCCTGATGAGTTAGGCGACGTGAGTGGTTTACCCCGGCTAATCAGCGCGTTGCGCGCTAGCGGCTATGATCAATTAATGCTGGATAAGCTGCTGTGGGGCAACTGGCAAAAGGTATTAAAAAATGTTTGGCAACAATAGGTTGTATTGTAAACATTAAGTTAATTCCTTACATTTTGCGGGTTGAGCTTTACCCCTCTGTAGCGCATTATTTGATGGCTATCACAAAACCGGCACAAACGATGGTGTTAGTGCCGTATTTTTATAGAGGAAAAAACGATGTGGAAGAAACCTGCTTTTATTGATTTACGTCTTGGCCTGGAAGTGACGCTGTACATTTCCAACCGCTAATCGCTCTGCCCGCCATCCGTGCGGGCATTTTCGTTTGACTACCTGGTCCATCTCCATGTTTATTAAAGTCCTCGGCTCCGCCGCCGGCGGCGGTTTCCCCCAGTGGAACTGTAACTGCGCCAACTGTCAGGGTTTACGCAACGGCACCATCCAGGCTACCCCCCCGCACCCAGTCGTCCATCATCGTCAGCGATAACGGCAAAGAGTGGGTGCTGTGTAACGCCTCCCCCGATATCGCCCAGCAGATCGCGCATACGCCGGAACTGAATAAGAAAGACGTTCTGCGCGGGACGCATATCGGCAGCATTATCCTTACCGATAGCCAGATTGACCACACCACCGGGCTGCTCAGCCTGCGCGAGGGATGCCCGCATCACGTATGGTGTACGCCGGAGGTGCATGAGGATCTTTCCAGCGGTTTTCCGATTTTTACCATGCTAAAGCACTGGAACGGCGGCCTGATTCATCATCCCATCGCCCCGCTCAGCCCGTTTAGCGTGGAAGCCTGCCCGGACCTGGAGTTTACCGCTGTCCCCATTGCCAGTAACGCGCCGCCCTATTCCCCGTGGCGCGACCGCCCGCTGCCGGGCCATAACGTGGCGCTGTTTATCAAAAACCGCCGTAACGGCCAGACGCTGTTCTACGCCCCGGGACTCGGCGAACCCGACGATGCCATCCTGCCGTGGCTAAACAAGGCGGACTGTCTGCTGATTGACGGTACCGTCTGGCAGGACGATGAGCTTCAGGCCGCCGGCGTCGGGCGCAATACCGGTCGCGACATGGGCCACCTGGCGCTCGGGGATGAACACGGCATGATGGCGCTGCTGGCCTCCCTGCCGGCCAGGCGCAAAATTCTGATTCACATTAATAACACCAACCCGATCCTTAACGAGCAATCGCCGCAGCGTCACGCCCTTGCAGAGCAGGGAATAGAGGTGAGCTGGGACGGGATGAACATTACGCTTCAGGACTAACTATGCACATTCGCGAAACGCTGTCGCCGCAAGAGTTTGAACACGCCCTGCGGGCGAAAGGCGCCTACTATCATATTCACCATCCTTACCATATCGCGATGCACAACGGCGAGGCCAGCCGCGAGCAGATCCAGGGTTGGGTGGCGAACCGCTTTTACTACCAGACTACCATTCCGCTGAAAGACGCGGCAATCATGGCAAACTGCCCCGATCCGCACACGCGTGGCAAGTGGGTGCAGCGGATCCTCGACCATGACGGCAGCAACGGCCATGACGGCGGTATCGAAGCCTGGCTTCAGCTGGGCGAAGCCGTAGGGCTCAGCCGCGACGACTTAATCAGCGAACGCCACGTGCTGCCCGGCGTCCGTTTCGCCGTTGACGCTTACGTTAACTTCGCCCGCCGCGCCTGCTGGCAGGAGGCGGCCTGCAGCTCGCTGACCGAGCTGTTTGCCCCGCAAATTCACCAGTCGCGTCTCGACAGCTGGCCGCAACACTATCCGTGGATCAAAGAGGAAGGCTATTTTTATTTCCGCAGCCGCCTCAGCCAGGCCCGCCGCGACGTTGAGCATGGTCTGGAACTGGCGAAGACCTACTGCGATAGCGCAGAGAAGCAGAATCGGATGCTGGAGATCCTGCAGTTCAAGCTCGATATCCTGTGGACGATGCTCGACGCGATGACCATGGCCTACGCGCTGAAGCGCCCTCCCTATCACACGGTCACCGACAAAGCGGCCTGGCACACAACCCGATTGGTATAAGCATGAAAAAGAACGCAATCGTCGCCTTTCGTCGTGGCTATCGCCTGCAGTGGGAAGCCGCTCAGGACAGCCATGTGATCCTCTATCCGGAAGGGATGGCTAAACTTAATGAAACCGCGGCCGCGATCCTCGAGCTGGTTGACGGCCAGCGCGATGCGGCAGCGATTATTGCCGAACTCAACGAGCGGTTCCCGGAAGCCGGCGGCGTCGATGACGACGTCGTTGAATTCCTGCAAATTGCTTACCAACAGAAGTGGATAATTTTCCGTGAGCCAGAATAAAACCGCCGTCAATCCACCGCTCTGGCTGCTGGCGGAGCTGACCTACCGCTGCCCGCTACAGTGCCCCTACTGCTCTAACCCGCTGGATTTTGCCCGGCAGGATCGGGAGCTCACCACCGAACAGTGGATCGAGGTTTTCCGCCAGGCGCGGGCAATGGGCAGCGTGCAGATGGGCTTCTCCGGCGGCGAACCGCTCACGCGTAAAGACCTGCCTGAGCTGATTCGCGCCGCCCGCGATCTGGGTTTTTATACCAACCTGATTACCTCGGGAATTGGCCTGACGGAAAGCAAGCTTGACGCGTTCAGCGAGGCCGGTCTCGATCATATCCAGATAAGCTTCCAGGCCAGCGATGAGGTGCTCAACGCCGCGCTGGCGGGGAATAAAAAAGCCTTTCAGCAGAAGCTGGCGATGGCCAAAGCGGTTAAGGCGCGCGATTACCCGATGGTGCTCAACTTCGTCCTCCACCGGCATAACATCGATCAGATCGATAAAATCATCGAGCTGTGCATCGAACTGGACGCCGACGACGTTGAGCTTGCCACCTGCCAGTTCTACGGCTGGGCGTTCCTTAATCGCCAGGGTCTCCTGCCGACGCGGGAACAGATTGCCCGCGCTGAACGTGTGGTTGCCGAATACCGACAGAAAATGGCTGCCGCGGGCAATCTGACCAACCTGCTGTTCGTCACGCCCGATTATTATGAGGAACGGCCGAAAGGCTGCATGGGCGGCTGGGGCTCGGTTTTCCTCAGCGTCACCCCGGAAGGGACGGCGCTGCCCTGCCACAGCGCGCGCCAGCTGCCGGTGGAGTTCCCCTCGGTGCTTGAGCAGAGCCTGGAATCCATCTGGTATGACTCCTTCGGCTTTAACCGCTATCGCGGCTTTGACTGGATGCCGGAGCCGTGTCGTTCCTGCGATGAAAAGGAGAAGGACTTCGGCGGCTGCCGCTGCCAGGCCTTTATGCTTACCGGCAGCGCGGACAACGCCGATCCGGTGTGCAGCAAATCGCCGCATCACCATAAAATCCTCGAGGCGCGGCGCGAAGCGGCCTGTAGCGACATGAAAATCGGCCAGCTACAGTTCCGCAACCGTACCCGCTCCCAGCTCATCTACAAAACCCGGGAACTCTGAGGTCCATGGATACCCGCATCGTCGAGCTGGCAGGCGGCATCCGGGCGACGCTGGTTCATCAACCGCAGGCGACGCGCGCGGCGGCGCTGGCGCGAGTGAGCGCCGGAAGCCATCACGAGCCACAGCGCTTCGCCGGGCTGGCGCATTTACTTGAGCACCTGCTGTTCCGCGGCGGTCAGGGCTATCAGGACGACGAGCGGCTAATGGCCTGGGTCCAGCGCCAGGGCGGCAGCGTTAATGCCACCACGCTGGCACGCCACTGCGCCTTTTTCTTCGACGTTGCCGCCGATAGCCTGTCCGACGGCGTCGCGCGGCTGCGCGATATGCTGCAGTCGCCGCTGCTTTCTCTCCATGACGTTCAGCGTGAAGTCGCGGTCATTGATGCGGAAAACCGGCTCATCCAGCAACACGATGGCGCAAGGCGTGAAGCCGCGGCGCGCCACGCGATGGATGCACCGGCGGCGTTTCGCCGCTTTCAGGTGGGCAGCCAGGACTCCCTGGGCCATGATGCGAAAGCGCTTCAGGCCGCCCTGCGCGACTTTCACCGCCGCTACTATGGGGCCGGGCGGCTGCAGCTGTGGCTACAGGGGCCGCAGGCGCTGGATGATTTAGCCGGGCTTGCCCATACCTTTGCGGCAGGTTTTGCTTCAGGTGAAGCGCCTGAAGCCGCGCCGCCGCTGCGCCTTAGCGCCCCAGCGGAGTATGAGCTGGCGGTGGCGGAGCGCCCCGCCCTGTGGCGCTGCCCGGCGATCCGGTTAAATGACAACGTCGCTCTGTTTCGGGAATTTTTACTCGACGACGCCCCCGGCAGCCTGATAGCCGGACTACGGGCGCGCGGGCTGGCCGAGGACGTAGGGTTAGACTGGCTTTATCAGGATGACGAGTGCGTCTGGCTGGCGATTACGCTTGGCGGCGAGCAGCATGAAGCCATAAACGAGCAGGTTACGCACTGGCTGCGGGCGCTACAGCAAACGACGGCGGAGCAGCAGCGGCACTACTACCGGCTGGCGCAGCAGCGTTTTAGCGCCCTGTCGGCGCTGGAGCAGCTGCGCCAGCGGGCGTTTGGCTTTGCGCCCGGCGCGTCGCCCGCCGGTTTTTCCGCCTTCTGTGCCGATCTGCTGGCGGCGCCAGCCTCTTATCTGGCCTGCAAAAAAATGGACGTCGATGAAGCTATCGTCAGCCAGGGTTTTGCCCTGCCGCTTCGCCGCTGGCGGCGTCAGCGGGCTTCGGATAAGCCCATCGCGTTTACGTTTTACCCGCAGAAAGCGTCAGGCTCGGCGCCACCGCTGCCCGCCGAAGCCGTTCCGCTGCTGCATGTGTCCCCGCAGACGCAGCCGCCAGCGCTTGTCCTGCGCAGGCCTTTTTATTCTCGCGTTGGCTGGTCTGAAGGGGTGGCGATCGGCAGTCAGTTACGCCCTCACCTTTCCGGGCTACGCCATGTCGGCGGCAGCGGCGAGTGGCAAACGGTCGACGGCAGCTGGCAGCTTACCCTGCGGCTGCCTGACTCCCTCGCTGTGGCGGAACGCATCATCAGAAAAATAGCAGAGTGCCTCTCGCGTCCCGCACCGGCTATTACGCCAGCGGCGGAAGGCATTGCGATCCGTCAGCTCCTTCAGCAGCTACCTGAACGCCTGGCCCCGGCTTCGCCACCGGAAGGCTGGCTGGCGGCGTTAGCCGGCGGCAGCGCCGGGGACGCACGCCGGGCAGGCCGGCTGCTTGCCCTGCTTGACGCGCCGGTTAACGCTGACGGCACGCCGCCTGGCGGTTTTCCGCGCGGGATCGAACGAATCCCGCATGCCAGCGCGGATTCGGCGCTGCTGGTGTTTATCCCCCTGCCGCCGGGCGCGTCGCTCGCCGCGCTGCGGCTGCTGGCGCTGTGGTGCGAGCCGCAGTTTTTCCAGCGCCTGCGCGTGGAGGAGCAGATTGGCTACGTGGTCAGCTGTCGCTATCAGCGCGTTGCCGACCGGGACGGCCTGCTGCTGGCGTTACAGTCGCCTGACCGCTCGCCCCTGAATCTGCTGGGCTGCTGTAAACGCTTTTTGCGTGAGCTGACGCAGTGTGATGAGGCGACGTTCGGCGCATTGCGCCAGAAGCTGGCGGCGGAGACCCGGTCGGCGGGGGATGCCAGCGCCAAGGCACTGGCTGCCCTGCGCCAGCGCTATGGTTTACCGGTACTGACCCCGCAGGCCATTGACGCTCTGCAACACGACGAGGCGATCGCGCTGGGCCGCGAGATGGCCCGCCGTCGCCGCAGCTGGCGGGTGCTTTTCACTGGCTGACCTGAACCGTTCCCTTCTTCATCTTCATGGTGCTTACGCCAAAAAAAAGCCCCGTACTGAGACGGGGCCTGGCTGCTTTCGCGGTTAGTTATCCAGCGCGTAGGCAATCACGTAGTCTCCACGATCCGGCGACTGGCGCGCGCCGCCGGCGGAAATCAGGATGTACTGCTTGCCGGTTTTCGGTGAAACATAGCTGATAGGGCCGCCCTGGCTACCCACAGGCAGTCGCGCTTTCCACACTTCTTCACCCGTAGACGAATCGAACGCGCGCAGGTAGTAATCCTGGGTTCCGGCAATGAACACCAGACCGCCCTGCGTGGCCAGCGTACCGCCCAGCGTCGGCATACCGACGGGCATCGGCATACGCATTTTAATCCCAAACGGCCCGGTATCCTGGACGGTACCGACCGGCACCTGCCAGACGATTTTCTGCGTTTTCAGATCGATGGCGGACAGGGAGCCAAACGGTGGTTTCTGGCACGGAATGCCCAGCGGTGACATGAAACGGTTTTTGTTAACCGAGTACGGCGTCCCCTTCATAGGAACGGCGCCCATCCCGGCGTTCACGGCTTCACCGCCTGTGTTGGCCACCGCGCTTTGCGGATCCTGCTTAATCAGCTGAACCCACAGGCCCAGGCGCATGTCGTTGACGAAGATATACTGGTTGTTCGGATCCGTGGACAGACTGCCCCAGTTCATCCCACCCAGAGAGCCCGGGAAGCTAAGGGAAACATCGGTTCCCGGCATCGTGTACAGGCCGTCATAACGCATTGATTTGAAGCTGATACGACAGGCCAGCTGGTCGAACGGCGTTGCCCCCCACATATCAGATTCCTTCAGGGTCTCCGCGCCAATCTGCGGCATACCCACGGAGCGTGGCTGCGTTGCCGGATACTGTTCGCGCGGAATATCGGCCGGTTTTACCGGAACCTCTTTCACTTCCGTAAGCGGTTTACCCGTCAGGCGATCGAGGACGTAAATTTGCCCCGCTTTGGTACCCACCACCACCGCCGGCTTGTTGCCCTCTTTGGTCGGGAAATCAACCAGGCTCGGCTGCATCGGAATATCGAAATCCCAGAGGTCGTTATGCACGGTCTGGTATACCCACTTCTCTTTCCCGGTAGTCGCATCCAGCGCCAGGATTGAGGTGGCGTATTTGTGATCTTCCGGAATACGGTCAGCGCCCCACAGGTCGACGGAGGAACTTCCCATCGGAATAAACACGGTATTCATCGACGCATCCCAGGACATAGGGGCCCAGGAGTTGGCGGAGCTACGTTTGTAGTGTTCGCCCGGCTTCAGAACGTAGTTCGGATCCGGGTTACGCGGATCGAACGCCCAGCGCAGCTGGCCCGTGATCACGTCATAACCGCGCACCACCCCGCCCGGCATATCGGTGCTAACGTTATCCGCAACGCGTCCGCCAACCACAATAGTGGTCCCGGCCAGGGTTGGGGCCGACGTTAATACATAGGTTGGATCTGACGCGTCGCCCATCCCTTCATGCAGGTTGACGCTGCCGTTAGTGCCGAAATCAGGGCAGAACTTCCCATTGTCGGCGTCTAAGGCCATCAGCTTACCGTCAATGGTATTCATCAGGATGCGACGCTGGCACGCTGCGCCCGGCGCGACCTGCGCCGGAAGAACCGGCGTGGAGCCAGCCACGGTCGGCTGCGCCAGCGGTTTAGTGGCATCAAAGTACGCCAAGCCACGGCAGCGCATCCAGATTGCAGACTTAGCGTTGATTTCCGCTTTCCAGATCTCTTTGCCGCTATCGGCATCCACGGCAATCACGTTGTTATGCGGCGTACACAGGAAAACGCGGTCGCCTACCTGCAGCGGCGTCTGCTGATCTTCTGCGCCATTGCCGTCCGGGCTTTCCGGAACGTCGCCGGTGTGGTACGTCCAGACCGGCTTCAGGTTTTTCACGTTGTCGCGGGTTATCTGGTCCAGCGCGACAAAGCGGCTGCCGCCGGCAGTGTAGCCGTAGTGATCCCAGTTTTGCTGTTTCGCATCTTCTTTGACCGGCACCAGCGGGCGTTTTTCGCCGCTAAAGGCCACGGTCGGATGGGGTTGAAACATCTGAACAAAAGTGACGCCCATGGCGATGATAATAACCGCGCAGACTCCCCACGCCCCTTTTGCACAGGAAGATTTACCTTCACGTTTACGCAAGGCAGGCCAGGTTGCTGCAGCCAGCAGCATCAGCCCGGCGGGCAACATTAAGCGGGAAACCAGCGGCCAGAAGTCTGTGCCAGCATCGGAAAATGCCCAGATCAGGGTGCCAAGAAACACCAGGGCGAACAGCAGCACGGCGGAGGACTTCCGGCGGAAAAACTGAATTGCCGAGAGCAGGATGAAAATACCGGCAATGAGAAAGTACCAGCTGCCCCCAAGGGTAACGAGCTTAAAGCCGCCGACGGCAAAAAACAGCCCCGTCACAAGAAGTATCACACCGACCAGCAGGCACCACAGCCCCAGCCAGCCGGATGTGCGGGGATTATTGTCTGACATAAAAATGAATCTCCTGATTTCTTTATAAAACAAGGCTAAATTGACAGCTACGATGCTTTAGCCCTGCACAACACAAATTGTTCGTATGCGAAGCATAAATTAAAAATAGCGCGCAGACAAAATGTATTACGTCGAAAGAAAAGAAAACCAGCGAAATAGCAGGGGCTTATCGGGGTGAAATAATTGAATATTGCTAAATAACTCCCCTGCTCTGGAATATTTGACCGGCCAACAGTTGCTTATTCGAAGAATATCAGGGATCCACGGCGGAGCGGGCATCATCACATCAGATTTTTACACCCTGGCGCTCAGCCAGCAGATTTAATTCGATAATACCCTTACCCCGGCACGGGAATAGAGATGAAATAAGTTTCAGTAAGAAATTATTAATCATTTTATAGAATGCAGCGCGCTGCAAATTCGCTCATTATCAAAACGGAAAATATTATTTTATGCATAAAAGCGAATTCACGGCGTCGACAACAGAAACACTATCTGAACACTTACTTAAGACTTAATACGTAAAAACCATAAAAACAACATCACTGCACGCTCACTATGCGTTGACTTTCAAACAAGACTAGCGCATATTTTACAGCACAAATTAACAAGACAATTTCTGGAGAACGTTTTCTATGCCAGCCCGTGATTATCCCGATAAGCGCGTAGCTCGCGGTTTAGCAAAGGAGGCAGAGCTGAGGATGTTAAGCGCCCGTATCGATCCGGCGCTGATGGAGTACATCCGCATTACGGCGTATGAAACACGTAAAAGTAAGCAGGAGATCGTGGCGGAAGCGTTAGCGCTTCACCGTCAGAAAAGCCAGATGGGCTCATAAAAAAGCCCGGAAGGATGCCGGGCTTTAGTTGATGCCGGGACTAATCCACCAGCGTATTTAACGTCTCCAGCGCCTCAGGCGGAAGCACCAGTTCCGCTGCCGCCAGGTTTTGCCGCAGATGCGCCAGCGACGAGGTACCTGGGATCAGCAGGATATTTGGCGAACGTTGCAGCAGCCACGCCAGCGCCACCTGCATCGGCGTTGCATCGAGTGAATCCGCCACCGCCTGTAGCCCGGAAGACTGCAGCGGGGTAAAGCCTCCCAATGGGAAGAACGGCACCCATGCAATCCCCTGCTGCGCCAGCGAATCGACTAACGCGTCGTCGCCGCGATGCACAACGTTGTACATGTTTTGTACGCACACCACGGAAACCATCTTTTGCGCTTCGGCAACCTGCGAAGCGGTGACGTTACTTAACCCGATATGACGAACCAGCCCCTGCTGCTGCAGCTCCGCGAGGGTGCTCAGCGGCGCGGCGATTGATCCCTCCGCCGGCCCGTGGGCGCTGAACATGATCCGCAGGTTAACCACGTCCAGCACGTCCAGCTTCAGGTTTCGCAGGTTGTCATGCACCGCCTGCGTCAGCTCCTTGGCGGAAAACGCCGGTAGCCAGGAGGCGTCATCCCCGCGCCGGGCTCCAATCTTGGTCACGATAGTGAGGTCATCCCGATACGGGTGAAGCGCCTCGCAGATGAGCTGGTTGGTCACATGTGGACCGTAAAAGTCGCTGGTATCAATGTGATTTACCCCCGACTCCACCGCCTCACGCAGCACCGCCAGCGCCGCCTGTTTGTCTTTTGGCGGACCAAATACGCCAGGCCCGGCAAGCTGCATTGCGCCATAGCCAAATCGTTTAACCGTACGCGTTCCGAGCGTGAACGTTCCGCTTTTATCAATGCTGCTCATGCTGACCTTCCTCGTGAAAATGATCCGGATTTACAACAGGTTCCGCAACGAAACCATTAGTTAAGCAATAGTATAATTAAAGTTTAAATTCGCTACGACGATAGTATTGATGTAACCCTGCACCTTCTCTTACGGACGACCGCTATGCTGAAAAATCTGCACGTGATTACCGGTATTATCTTTGCACTCACCATATTCTGTCTGATGCAAGTTGTCACGGGAGGGTTGTTCTACTCTGCCGTGAATAACGATCGACATAACTTCCAGAACTCCGGGGTGCTCAATGCCCAACAGGAGAGCCTGAGCGACAGCGTAAACACGCTGGTTAAAACGCGCGTCACCGTTACCCGGGTGGCGATCCGCTACCTGAAAAACCAGCGCGATCCCGCGTCCCTTGCGGCAATTAATACCTTGCTCGGCACCGCGAACGCCTCGCTGACCAGGGCCGAAACCTATTATAAAAACTGGCAGGACATACCGCAGGTTAACGGCCAGAATGCCGCGCTCACCGCAGAGATGCAGAAAGCGTGGAATCACATGCACGAGGTGATGCGCCTGTCGATTGAGTATCTGCGCGCCGATAACTATCAGGCCTATGGCGACCTGGATGCCCAGCAGGCGCAGGACGATATGGAAGCGGTGTACGCCCGCTGGCGCGCCGAAAACAACGTCCTGCTGAAAGCCGCCGCTGAAGAGAACCAGAGCAGCTTCACCCAGATGCAGTGGACGCTGGCGACGATCTTCCTGACCGTCATCGCCGTGCTGGTGGTGATCTGGCAGGGTTTGCAGCACCTGCTGGTAAAACCGCTTAAGACCATCATGAACCATATTCGCACCATCGCGAGCGGCGATCTGACGCAAAACGTCGATATTTCCGGACGCAACGAAATGGGCCAGCTGGCCGCCGGTCTGCACGAGATGCAGCGGTCGCTGGCGCGCACCGTCAGCGCCGTGCGCGGCAGCACGGACTCCATCTACACGGGCGCAGGCGAAATAGCCGCCGGGAGTAACGACCTGTCTGCACGAACCGAACAGCAGGCCGCCTCGCTGGAAGAGACCGCCGCCAGCATGGAAGAGCTGACAGCCACGGTCAGGCAGAACTCCGACAACGCCCGTCAGGCCACGCTGCTGGCGAAGAACGCCTCCGAAACGGCCGCGCGCGGCGGCCAGGTGGTGGATAACGTGGTGCGCACCATGAACGATATTGCCGACAGTTCGCGGCAAATCGCGCATATTACCGGCGTGATCGACAGCATTGCCTTCCAGACCAACATTCTGGCGCTCAACGCGGCGGTTGAGGCCGCTCGTGCGGGAGAACAGGGCCGCGGCTTTGCGGTCGTGGCAGGCGAAGTGCGCACGCTGGCCAGCCGCAGCGCGCAGGCGGCAAAAGAGATCAAGGGGCTTATCGAGAACTCCGTCAGCCGGGTAAATACGGGCTCTGAACAGGTGAGCGAGGCGGGTGCGACCATGCAGGAGATCGTCGCCGCCGTAACCCGCGTCACCGATATTATGGGTGAAATCTCGTCGGCGTCTGACGAGCAGAGCCGGGGTATTGAGCAGGTCAGCCTGGCGGTCTCGCAGATGGACAGCGTAACGCAGCAAAACGCCGCGCTGGTACAGGAGTCGGCAACCGCGGCAGCGGCGCTGGAGGATCAGTCTGAACAGCTGCGCCAGGCGGTGGCGGCATTCAGGCTGAACGCCCAGGAAGCCACTGCATCTCGCCCTAAAAACGTTAAAACGCCCGTTCTGCTGCGCCCGTCAACGGCAGGGGCGAACGCGTCAGACGCTAACTGGGAAACCTTCTGAGTCACGGGCGGGCGGGCATATCGCTCGCCTGCCCGATCAGCGGCTGCGCTTGGCGTGGCGCTCCCAGTTCTCCCGCTTCGCGTCATCTGACTTACGCAGCGAGACGTAGCATGCTCCACTGCCGCCGTGGTGCGGCTGCGCTTCGCAAAATGCCTGCACCTCGTCAAACTCGGTCAGCCAGCGCGCAAGATAGCTGCGCACCACGTTCGGGTGAGACTTCTGCTCTCGCCCTTTACCATGCACGACGATCAGATTGCGTAAACCGTCGCGTCCGGCCTGGCGAATAAAGGAATACACCATCTGGCGGCACTGCTCCACAGGCTGGCGCAGCAGCGTTAAGCTGGCCTGGCGGGAATATTTGCCGGAACGCAATTTTTCAAAGACTCCCTGCTGCACCCCTTCACGCTGGAACATCAGCGGTTCTTCAAGCGGCAGCAGTTCCAGAAATCCCAGCGTCAGAAAATTGTCGAGCTGCTCAGTATCGATCTCCTGACGCGCCCGCGCGTTGCGGCTCTGCTGCCAGTGAATATCCGCGCAGCGTTTGAGCGGCTGGACATCCTCCATGGCGTCAAGAAAAAGTGATTTGTCGTCAGGGTTCATGGAAATCCTCCGGCTGCATCTGAGCCTGTACTATACCTGCGCCCGATACGGGTCTCAACAACCCCGGGTAAGGGCAAATATTTACCCGATGAATATATATAAATATAACCCGAAAAATATTTAATCGAAACTTAACGTAAATTTTAGCCTTAATGAATAAAATAATTTACGTTAAAAATTCGTGAAACCAGTCACCCAATGCCCTTCTCTTTTAAACAAAACCTGTTATAACTAATTAAACCTGCCAAAGGAATAATACATGTAGGATCCCCGAAAGGATGCACGGCCGTATGTACTGTAGGGTCTGTCTGATGTCGGGCAGACTCTATTTTTTTATTGTCGATATTATCAGCAAATAATATTTCTGGCTTCCCTTCTGAATAGCGTTATTAACGATTCGGCAAGCGGGGTCTGGCGCGAATCTCGTCGCTGAATTAAATAATATGCCGCTTTGGGAAGGGATTCGGCAACCGGCAGCATCACCAGACGGTGCGCCAGCAGCGGGTCACAGCCCAGCTCCTGCGGCAAAATGCTGATAAAGTCACTTTGCGCCACCAGGCTAATACAGGAAGAAAAGGTCTCACAGACTACGCCAATTCGCGGTATTTGCGCGCGGTGGGTAAAGGTATCCTGCAGCTGCTTATAATAACTTCCGCGAGGGGTTGGCATTGTCCAGCTATATTGCAGAAGTTCATTAATGGAGGTTGCTCCCGTCGCCGGATGCCCTTCCCGACAAAAAACGGCAAACGGTTTTTCAAACAGCTTTTCAAACGTAAATTCGTGATCGTACGGCCCCTGATAATAGGTGTTGATGGTAAAATCCAGTTCACCCTGGCGTAACTCATTTATCATCGATACCAGCTGGCCTTCCATAATTCGCACGTTGACCTGAGGATGCCGCGCGTGAAAGCGCGTAATCACTCTCGGCATCAGGCTGCGTGAAATGCTTGCCCCCATGCCTATGCTGATCTGCCCCGCAAGCTCGCCCTGACGCTGACGTATGTCATCCTGCGCGGCGCGCAGCTCTTCAAGAATCAAACTGGCGCGGTGGTAAAACCCTTCCCCGCACTCGGTCAGGGCGACGCCTTTGCTCCGGCGCACAAACAGCTGCGCCGCCATCCCCTCCTCCAGCTCTTTGATGGATTTGGTCAGCGCGGGCTGCGAGAGGTTAAGCGTCCTGCTGGCGCCGCGAATGCTGCCCTGGCGCGCCACTTCAACAAACGCCCTGATTTGATGAAATTTAATCTGAAATGACATATCGCGACCGATAACCGTTGTTTATCAGAGTAAAGAAACTGTCATCTACTTTAATGGAAAGGGATGTGCGAGGGTAATTCCTGAACGGTTAAAACTGTGAAAAATCGGTTAGTGATAAGTAAAAACTATCACAGCGTGAAGCAGTTCACATATTTTAATGATGACAGGAACAGATATGGACACACTGGCGCAGTACATCCAGACGTTAACCCCGCAGTTGAGCGCGTGGCGTCGCGATTTTCACCATTTTGCGGAATCCGGCTGGGTAGAGTTTCGTACCGCGGCGAAAGTTGCGGAAATCCTCAACTCGCTGGGTTACGAACTGGCGATGGGCCGCGACGTGGTGGACGCCGAAAGCCGAATGGGGTTGCCCGACGATGCCACCCTTTCGCGAGAGTTTGACCGGGCCCGCGCGCAGGGCGCGCCCGAGAAATGGCTCGCCCCGTTCGAGGGGGGATTCACCGGCATCGTCGCTACCCTGAATACCGGCCGTCCCGGCCCGACCCTGGCCTTTCGCGTGGACATGGACGCGCTTGATCTGAGCGAGGCGCTTGACGATAGTCATCGCCCGTTCCGCGAGGGTTTTGCCTCCTGCAACCCCGGCATGATGCACGCCTGCGGCCACGACGGGCACACCACCATCGGCCTGGGTCTGGCGCGGGTGCTTAAGCAGAATGAAGCGCGGCTCAACGGCACCGTCAGGCTGATCTTCCAGCCCGCCGAAGAGGGCACGCGCGGCGCGCGCGCCATGGTAGCCGCAGGCGCGCTGGACGGCGTGGACTATTTTACCGCCATCCACATAGGGACCGGCGTGCCTGCCGGAACGGCGATCTGCGGCAGCGATAACTTTATGGCGACCACCAAATTTGACGCGCGCTTTACCGGCGTCGCCGCACACGCGGGCGGTAAGCCGGAGGATGGCCGTAACGCCCTGCTCGCGGCGGCCCAGGCCGCTATCGCGCTGCACGGCATTGCGCCCCACAGCGAAGGCGCGTCCCGCGTCAACGTGGGGGTGATGCAGGCGGGCAGCGGACGCAACGTGGTGCCCGCCAGCGCGCTGCTTAAGGTTGAAACCCGCGGCGAAAGCGACGCAATTAACCAGTACGTCTTTGACCGCGCGCAGGCGGTAATTCACGGCGCAGCGGCGCTTTACGGCGTATCGGCTGAGATAAGCCTGATGGGGGCGGCGACCTCCAGCGCCCCCTCTCCGGCCTGGGTCGACTACCTTCGCGAACAGGCAGGCCAGGTTTCCGGCATTGCTCGCGCCATTGACAGGGTCAACGCGCCTGCCGGATCCGAAGATGCGACGCTGATGATGGCCCGCGTGCAGCAGAACGGCGGAATGGCCTCCTACATGGTGTTCGGCACCGGGCTGAGCGCCGGACATCACAACGAAAAATTCGATTTCGATGAGCAGGTGATGAACGTTGCCATCGAAACGCTGGCGCGAGCTGCGCTTAATTTCCCGTGGACGCGAGGTGTGTAATGCAGGAGAACTACGCTTTTATCGCTGATGCCATCGACACGCGATGTCGGACGTTTACCGATATTGCCGACGACATCTGGGATCATCCCGAAACGCGTTTTGAAGAGTTCTGGTCAGCCGAACGGCTTGCCGGCGCGCTGGAGGCCGAGGGCTTTACCCTGACGCGGGAAGCCGGCGGCATTCCCAACGCCTTTATTGCCAGCTACGGCAGCGGCAGGCCCGTTGTTGCCCTGCTGGGCGAGTACGACGCGCTGGCAGGATTAAGCCAGCAGGCACATTGCGCGACGGCGCAATCCGCCACGCCGGGGGCGAACGGCCACGGCTGCGGGCATAACCTGTTAGGTACCGCTGCCGTCGCCGCCGCGGTGGCGGTGAAAAGCTGGCTGGAGCAGCACGGCGGCGGCGGAACGGTGCGTTTTTACGGCTGCCCGGGCGAGGAAGGCGGCTCAGGTAAAACCTTCATGGTGCGTGAAGGGTTATTTGACGATGTGGACGCCGCCGTCACCTGGCACCCGGAAGCCTTCGCCGGGATGTTTAACGTCAGCACGCTGGCCAATATTCAGGCCGCCTGGCGGTTTAAGGGGATCGCGGCCCATGCGGCAAACTCTCCGCATCTGGGACGCAGCGCGCTGGACGCCGTGACGCTGATGACCACCGGCACCAACTTCCTCAACGAACACATCATTGAGAAAGCGCGCGTCCATTACGCCATTACCGATACCGGCGGGATTTCGCCCAACGTGGTGCAGGCGCAGGCGGAGGTGCTGTACCTCATCCGCGCCCCGGAGATGGCCGATGCGCAGCAGATTTACGAACGCATCGAGAAAATCGCCCAGGGGGCGGCGGCGATGACCGAAACCACCGTCGAATGTCGTTTCGATAAAGCCTGCTCAAGCTATCTGCCAAACCGCACGCTCGAGGCGGCGATGTACCGCGCGTTGCAGCATTACGGCACGCCGGCATGGACGGAAGAGGAGCGGGACTTCGCCCGTGAAATTCGGGCTACGCTGACCTCGAACGACCTGCAAAACAGCCTGAAAAATATTGCCGCCACCGGTGGGGAGTTGGGTAAAGCCTTTGCACGCCGTCACCAGGAGACGCTGCTGGTGGATGAAGTCGCCCCCTACGCCATCACCGACAACGTGCTGGCAGGGTCAACCGACGTGGGCGACGTCAGCTGGAAAATGCCTGTCGCCCAGTGCTTCAGCCCCTGCTTTACCGTTGGCACGCCGCTGCATACCTGGCAACTCGTGGCGCAGGGGCGTACCTCCATTGCCCATAAAGGCATGCTGCTGGCCGGAAAAGTGATGGGGGCCACGGCGCTCAACCTGCTACAGGATGCCGACCTGCTGAATAAATGCCGTGAAGAGTTCGAACAACAAACACAAGAAAAACCGTACGCGTGTCCGATCCCACCGGGCGTGACGCCGTCACCTTTAAAATAAAAAAACACAACACAACAACACAACAACAGTCCCGAGGAACGCCCATGAGTATGTCATCCATACCTTCGCATTCCCCATCCGGTAAGCTCTATGGCTGGGTTGAAAGGATCGGCAATAAAGTGCCGCACCCTTTCCTGCTTTTTATCTATCTGATTGTAATTTTGATGGTCGCGACTGCCGTGCTGTCGGCCTTTGATGTCAGCGTGCGCAGCCCGGCCGACGGCAGCATGGTGGCGGTAAAAAACCTGCTCAGCGTTGAAGGGCTGCACTGGTTTTTACCGAACGTAATTAAAAACTTCAGCGGATTTGCCCCCCTGGGCGCCATTCTGGCGCTGGTGCTGGGAGCGGGACTGGCCGAACGCGTGGGCCTGCTGCCCGCGCTGATGGTGAAGATGGCCTCTCACGTCAGCGCGCGCTACGCCAGCTACATGGTGCTGTTTATCGCCTTTTTCAGCCATATCTCGTCCGACGCCGCGCTGGTGATCATGCCGCCGATGGGGGCGCTGATTTTCCTCGCCGTTGGCCGCCACCCTGTTGCAGGGCTGCTGTCGGCGATAGCGGGCGTGGGCTGCGGGTTTACCGCTAACCTGCTGATCGTTACCACCGACGTGCTGCTTTCCGGCATCAGCACCGAGGCCGCCAAAACCATCGACGCCGCCGTGCACGTCAGCGTGATCGACAACTGGTACTTTATGGCCAGCTCGGTGATTGTCCTGACGATCGTCGGCGGGCTGATTACCGATAAAATCATCGAGCCGCGCCTGGGTAAATGGGAAGGCCGTAGCGATGAAAAGCTGGAGACGCTGAGCAAAGAGCAGCAGTTTGGCCTGCGCGTCGCGGGGATCGTCTCGCTGGCGTTTATCGCGGCGGTGGCGCTGATGGTGGTACCGGAAAACGGCGTGCTTCGCGACCCGGTTAAGCACACCGTTCTGCCCTCGCCCTTCATTCAGGGCATTGTGCCGCTGATTATCCTCTTCTTCTTTGTCGTTTCGCTCGCGTACGGCATCGCCACCGGCAAAATACGCCGACAGGGGGATCTGCCGCATCTGATGATCGAGCCGATGAAAGAGATGGCCGGGTTCATTGTGATGGTGTTTCCGCTGGCGCAGTTCGTGGCCATGTTTAACTGGAGCAACATGGGCAAGTTTATGGCCGTTAGCCTGACGGACGCGCTGGAGGCGGCGGGGTTAAGCGGCGTTCCGGCGTTTGTTGGCCTGGCGCTGCTGTCATCCCTGCTGTGCATGTTTATTGCCAGCGGTTCGGCCATCTGGTCAATTCTGGCCCCCATCTTTGTACCGATGTTTATGATGCTGGGCTTCCATCCGGCGTTCGCCCAGATCCTGTTCCGCGTTGCCGACTCGTCGGTGATCCCGCTGGCGCCCGTCTCCCCCTTCGTGCCGCTGTTTTTGGGCTTCCTGCAACGCTACAGGCCGGAGGCCAGACTGGGTACCTACTATTCGCTGGTCTTGCCCTATCCGCTTATCTTTTTAGGGGTATGGCTGGTGATGCTGGTGGCGTGGTATCTTGTCGGCCTGCCGATTGGGCCGGGTATTTACCCGAGGCTGAACTGAAGGAATATTGATGCTGAGATTACTCGAAGACAAGATTGCGACGCCGCTGGGTCCGCTGTGGGTTATCGCGGATGAAGCGTTCAATCTGCGCGCCGTTGAATGGGAAGAACACAGCGACCGGATGGTTGAGCTGCTCAACATCCATTATCGCGCCCAGGGTTACGAGCGCATCGCCGCCAGCAATCCGGGCGGGCTAAGCGATAAGCTGACGGCCTACTTCGAAGGCGATCTCGGCATCATTACTACCCTGCCAACCGCTACGGCGGGAACCCCTTTTCAGCGCGAGGTGTGGCAGGCGCTGCGTAATATCCCCTGTGGCCAGGTGATGCACTATGGTCAGCTGGCAGAGCAGCTTGGCCGTGCCGGCGCGGCGCGCGCGGTGGGCGCGGCAAATGGCTCTAACCCGGTCAGCATTGTCGTGCCTTGCCACCGCGTCATTGGACGCAACGGCACCATGACCGGCTATGCCGGGGGCGTGCAGCGCAAGGAGTGGCTGCTGCGTCATGAAGGGTATCTGCTGCTGTAGATCCCAGGCTTTTAGTGCTTAATTTTCTTCCGGTTAGGCCAGTAATCCTTAATCATTCTGTGGAATTTCAATGAGATGGCAACACGTTGCCGTCTCTTGTCGCTATTGGGGGTTTGCCAGGCTTACGTACTTACCAAAAAGATGTTAAAATTGACCAATATCAATTAAGGCTTGAGCAAACCTATGATCCCGGAAAAGCGAATTATACGACGCATTCAGTCTGGCGGTTGTGCTATCCATTGCCAGGATTGCAGCATCAGCCAGCTCTGTATCCCGTTTACCCTGAATGAGCACGAACTCGATCAGCTTGACAACATTATCGAGCGCAAAAAGCCTATTCAGAAAGGGCAGACGCTGTTTAAGGCGGGAGACGAACTGAAATCGCTCTATGCTATCCGTTCTGGCACCATCAAAAGCTACACCATCACCGAACAGGGCGACGAGCAGATCACCGACTTCCACCTAGCGGGCGACCTGGTAGGCTTTGACGCCATCGGCACAGGCCATCACCCGAGCTTTGCTCAGGCGCTGGAAACCTCTATGGTCTGCGAAATCCCGTTTGAGACGCTGGACGATCTCTCCGGTAAGATGCCGAACCTGCGTCAGCAGATGATGCGTCTGATGAGCGGTGAGATCAAGGGCGATCAGGATATGATCCTGCTGCTTTCCAAGAAGAATGCAGAAGAGCGTCTGGCCGCCTTTATCTATAACCTCTCCCGCCGTTTCGCGGAACGTGGCTTCTCGCCGCGCGAATTCCGTCTGACCATGACGCGTGGCGATATCGGTAACTATCTGGGCCTGACCGTGGAAACTATCAGCCGTCTGCTGGGTCGTTTCCAGAAGAGCGGCATGCTGGCGGTGAAAGGCAAGTACATCACCATCGAAAACGGCGAAGCGCTGGCGGTTCTGGCCGGTCACTCCCGCAACGTGGCATAACCCTCCCGGATAACGAATGCCAGGTCGATAAATTTTCGTAATTATTGATCTGGCAAAAACTTCCCCCCTGTTTCATTCAAGATATATAGGTTACTCTTTTACTTACAGACTGTGGTGACAGTAGTAAGGAGACCTGTATGGCAAAGTATCAAAACATGCTGGTGGCTATCGATCCTAATCAGGACGATCAGCCGGCATTACGACGTGCTGTGTATTTACATCAACGGATTGGTGGCAAAATTAAAGCGTTTTTGCCGATTTATGACTTCTCATACGAGATGACCACCCTTCTGTCTCCTGACGAGCGTACCGCTATGCGTCAGGGAGTGATCGGCCAGCGTACCGCGTGGATCCGCGAGCAGGCGAAATATTACCTGGAAGCGGGCGTACCTATCGATATCAAAGTGGTCTGGCACAACAGGCCTTTCGAAGCCATTATCCAGGAAGTGGTGGCCGGCGGGCATGACCTGCTGCTGAAAATGGCGCACCAGCACGACAAGCTGGAATCCGTTATCTTCACCCCAACCGACTGGCACCTGCTGCGCAAATGCCCTTGCCCGGTATGGATGGTGAAAGATCAGCCGTGGCCCGAGGGCGGCAAAGCCGTCGTGGCGGTAAATCTGGCCAGCGAAGAGGATTATCACAATTCGCTGAACGAGAAGCTGGTGAAGGAGACCCTTCAGCTTGCCGACCAGGTAAACCACACCGAAGTACATCTGGTGGGGGCGTATCCGGTTACGCCAATCAATATCGCCATCGAACTGCCTGAATTTGATCCGAGCGTGTATAACGACGCGATTCGCGGCCAGCATCTGCTGGCTATGAAGGCGCTGCGCCAGAAATTCAGCATTGACGAGAACATGACCCACGTAGAAAAAGGGTTACCGGAAGAGGTTATTCCGGACCTGGCGGAACATTTGCAGGCCGGGATTGTGGTGCTGGGCACCATCGGTCGTACCGGTATTTCTGCCGCGTTCCTGGGGAATACCGCCGAGCAGGTCATCGACCATCTGCGCTGCGACCTGTTGGTCATTAAACCGGACCAGTACCAGACGCCGGTTGAACTGGACGATGAGGAAGACGACTAATCCAGAAATAGAAAGCCCGCCGGTAAGGCGGGCTTTTTTTATTGCGCTTCGCTCACGCGTTGCAATGGCGCCTCGTCGCCAGCATTCATCCACGGCGCGTGCAGAACCATGCTCGGCAGCGCCAGCCTGATCTCCTGCTGGTTTAGCCCTTCCAGAATACGGATATTGATCTCCTGCTGAATATCCATGTACTTGTTGTAATCCGCCGTATTGACGATATGGACAACCTCGAAGGTCAGGCGATCGCGATCGAAGCCCAGGAAATGGGCGCGGTCAAACTTCGTTTCACCGACGTCCGTGATGATCTGCTTCACCATTTCGCCCACGGAGCGCAGCTTGTCCGGCGCCGTGTCGCTGGCCACGCCAAAGGTAAAGACGATCCGCCGCGTCTGCATTCGCTTATAGTTATGCAGCGTCTGTTGCAGCAGAATGGCGTTCCCGCAGACAATCTGCTCCCCGCTCAGGCTGCGGATGCGGGTGGTTTTCAGGCCAATATGCTCTACCGTCCCCGCCACGTCGTTGAACACCACAAAATCGCCAATCTCGAACGGCTTGTCAAAGCCGATGGAAAGGGATGCAAAAACATCGCTCAGGATCGTTTGCACCGCGAGGGCGATAGCGATTCCCCCTACCCCAAGGCTGGCAACCAGAGCAGTGATGTTGACGCCCGCGTTAGCAAGAATAGACAGCAGCATCACTGACCAGACGATGGCACGGAGGATAAGCCCCGTGATCACCAGCGTAACCGGGTTTTTATGGCTTCCCGGCGCCAGCATGACGTGACGAAGCCACGACACAACCCCCTGATCCATCCACAGCGCCACCTGGATCGCGAAGACCAGGAACCAGGCGTGGCTCACGGTGCCAAAAAGACGATCGGGTAAGTCAACGAAACGCAGGCTGAAGAGCAGCGCCACCACAAAAAGCAGGAAGCGGCTGGTGCGGTTAAGCATATCCGTCAGGATAAAGCGCATCCGGTTAGTGGTTGGGTGCTTGTCGCCCCAGGTGGTGATGCCTTTCTTAACGAACGCGATCAGGCGCGTCAGCAGCCAGTACACCAGCAGCGTCACAAAGACAACCGTGGCGACACCAATCCAGAACGCTGGCGTCATCATCAGCTCTATGATGTCGAAGCGGGACAAAAATTGCATTACACCTCCTCGTATTACACAAAGGGTAAAGTATAGACAGAGGAGAAACGCTGACCGCAGAAATAAGAAAACCGCCCCGAAGAGCGGTTTGTCAGGATGACGCTGAATTACAGCGCTTTCAGAATCGCATCCACGCTGGCCTTGGCGTCGCCAAACAGCATGTGGGTGTTTTCCTTGAAGAAAAGCGGGTTCTGAACGCCAGCATAGCCGGTGTTCATCGAGCGCTTGAAGACAATCACGTTCTGCGCTTTCCACACTTCCAGAACGGGCATGCCCGCAATCGGGCTACGCGGATCGTCCTGTGCCGCCGGGTTAACGGTGTCGTTGGCGCCAATGACCAGCACGGTGTCGGTATCGGCGAAATCATCGTTGATCTCGTCCATCTCCAGCACGATGTCGTAAGGCACTTTCGCCTCCGCCAGCAGCACGTTCATGTGGCCCGGCAGACGCCCCGCCACCGGGTGAATACCAAAGCGAACCTTGATCCCGCGCGCGCGCAGCTTCTCGGTGATTTCCGCCACCGGATACTGCGCCTGCGCCACCGCCATGCCGTAGCCCGGGGTGATGATGACGGAATGCGAGTTTTTCAGCATCTCGGCGGTCTCTTCCGCGCCGATCTCACGGTGCTCGCCCACTTCCTCATCAGAGCCGGTAGAGGAGCCGTCCGTGCCGAAGCCACCGGCGATGACGCTGATAAACGAACGGTTCATCGCCTTACACATGATGTAAGACAGGATCGCACCGGAAGAGCCCACCAGCGCACCGGTGACAATCAGCAGGTCGTTGCTCAGCATGAAGCCAGCCGCCGCCGCTGCCCAACCGGAGTAGGAGTTCAGCATGGAAACCACCACCGGCATGTCGGCCCCGCCGATAGAGGCCACCAGATGCCAGCCGAACGCCAGCGCGATGATGGTCATCACCAGGAGCGCCAGCACCTGCAGGCCTACGCTTTCGGTACGAACGAAGACTACCAGCAGCACAAAGGACACCACCAGCGCCGCGAGGTTCAGCTTGTGGCGGTTAGGCAGCATCAGCGGCTTAGACGAAATCTTCCCGCGCAGTTTGCCAAACGCCACGATCGACCCGGTGAAGGTGACCGCACCGATGAAGATGCCAAGGAACACTTCGGTGAGGTGAATGTTCACCAGAATCGGCTCCAGGCCCGGTTCGTGGTACAGGTAGCTGTTAAAGCCCACCAGCACCGCCGCCAGCCCCACGAAGCTGTGCAGGATCGCAACCAGCTCCGGCATCTCGGTCATTTCTACGCGTTTCGCCAGGCGAATACCAATCGCGCCGCCGATGATCATCGCCACCAGGATCCACGCCACGTTGCCGGTGTCCGGCCCGAAGATGGTGGCAATCAGCGCAATCGCCATCCCGGCGATACCAAAGTTATTTCCCTGCTGAGACGTTTCGTGCTTGGAAAGTCCCGCCAGACTGAAAATAAACAGGATTGCAGCAACAATGTATGCGGCTGTAACTAATCCTCCAGACATATGCTACCCCTTAGCCTTTACGAAACATTTTCAGCATGCGCTGAGTCACGGTGAAGCCACCGAAAATATTGATACTGGCGATCAGCACCGCAATAAAGCTCAGGAAGCTGATCCAGCCGCCGTGACCAATTTGCAGCAATGCCCCCACCACGATAATCCCGGAGATGGCGTTGGTAACCGACATCAGCGGCGTATGCAGCGCATGAGAGACGTTCCACACGACGTAGTAGCCCACCACGCAGGAGAGCGCGAAGACGGTGAAGTGGCCGAGGAACTCTTTTGGCGCAACGTCCGCCAGCCAGCCGAAGAGGATGATGACCAGCGCCATGATGGCGTATTTACGCCACGGTGAAGCCGGCTTCGCTGGCTCAACTGGCTCGGGCGCCGCTTTCGGGGCCGCCTGCGGCTGTGCGGAAACCTGGATCGGCGGTGCAGGCCAGGTGATTTCCCCTTCACGCACTACGGTCACGCCGCGCACCACCACATCGTCAAAATCAACGGTGATGTTGCCGTCTTTCTCTTTGCAAAGCAGCTTCAGCAGGTTAACGAGGTTAGTGCCGTACAGCTGAGAGGACTGGGTTGGCAGACGCCTCGGCAGGTCGGTATAACCGATCACCTTCACGCCGTTAGCGGTTGTAGTAACCTGGTTTGGCACGGTGTATTCACAGTTACCGCCGTTTTGCGCCGCCAGATCGACGATGACGCTGCCCGGCTGCATGGAATCGACCATTTCGCGGGTGATCAGCTTCGGTGCCGGTTTACCCGGAATCAGCGCGGTGGTGACAATAATGCCCACCTCTTTCGCCTGCGCGGCGAAAAGCGCCATTTCCGCTTTGATAAACGCTTCAGACATGACCTTCGCGTAACCATCACCGCTGCCTGCTTCTTCCTTGAAGTCCAGCTCGAGGAACTCGGCGCCCATACTCTGCACCTGCTCCTTCACTTCCGGGCGGGTGTCAAACGCGCGGACGATAGCGCCCAGGCTGTTTGCCGCACCGATAGCCGCCAGACCGGCCACGCCGGCACCAATCACCATCACTTTTGCAGGCGGCACTTTACCTGCCGCGGTAATCTGACCGGTAAAGAAGCGACCAAACTCATGGGCAGCTTCGACAATCGCGCGATAGCCGGCGATGTTCGCCATAGAGCTCAGCGCATCCAGAGACTGCGCGCGCGAAATACGCGGCACGGAGTCCATCGCCATCACGGTGACGCCGCGTGCCGCAAGCTTCTCCATCAGCTCCGGGTTTTGCGCTGGCCAGACAAAGCTCACCAGCGTGGTGCCGGCGTTCAGCAGTTCAATTTCACTCTCTTCCGGTGCGTTTACCTTCAGAATAATGGGTGATTGCCAGACCTCAGCACCGTCCACAACGTCCGCGCCAGCCTGAATAAAGGCCTCGTCGTCGAAACTTGCCAGTTTGCCTGCGCCGCTTTCAATCGCGACGGTGAACCCCAGCTTAAGCAGTTGCTCCACCGTTTTCGGTGTTGCCGCTACGCGGGTTTCATTGGCTAACCGTTCTTTTGGTACCCCAATACGCATAGTTTTCCCTTCCATCGGTTTTTGATGATGGTTTGTCGATAATTGCCCGCGGCTAGCTTCATTTTTCGCCAGTACCATAACGGCGAAGCATGATTAACCCCGGAAAATAAAACAGTAACAAACTTTCTATAACCTACTGAAAATAGCGCCCGCGATCTACCGCCAGAAAACACTATTTCTTACTTTATCTGTGAAAAATAAGCGATCGGGGTCACTGACAGAGATATTTACCTTTAATTCACCTTCATGACCGATAATTCGCGCAAGCGGAGCGGTAAAAACATGATATAGCGCCATAAGAGAACAACTTATTAACATTAAATTAACTTGTAAAAGTCATATGCTTTATCAGTTTTGCTTGTCAAACGCCTGTTTTTTCCACATATCACTAAATGTTATCGAATCAGGCGCTTCGGTGAGCACAGGCTGTGAAAAATGGCGCAGACAGCGACGGGTGTTCAATGCCATAATCGGGACCGTCTCAAATTAACAACAATACCAGTACATGGTTTGCGCAAGGCGAAGGATTATTTTTATGAAGCTTAAGAACACACTCCTGGCGTCCGCACTTCTTTCCGCGACCGCCCTGTCCGCGAATGCCGCGACGGAGTTAACGCCGGAGCAAGCGGCAGCGTTAAAACCTTTTGACCAGACGGTCATTGTGGGCCGCTTTAACTCCATCGGCGACGGCGTTGCCGCCGCTTCTAAAGCCGCCGAAAAAAAAGGCGCGGCTGCGTTTTACGTGCTCGATCAATCCGATCAGGGCAACAGCGGCAACCAGCGCGTGACCGTTGCGCTGTACAAAGATAACGCCCCTAAAGCAGATGAGCAGAAAAACCGCGTGATTAACGGCATCGTTGAGCTGCCGAAAGATCAGGCCGTTCAGCTGGAACCGTACGACACCGTCACCGTTCAGGGCTTCTACCGCAGCCAGCCAGAAGTTAACGATGTCATCACTAAAGCCGCGCGTGAAAAAGGCGCTTACGCTTTCTATATCGTGCGCCAGGTTGATGCCAACCAGGGCGGCAACCAGCGCATTACCGCGTTCATCTATAAGCAGGATGCGAAAAAGCGCGTAGTACAAAGCCCGGATGCCATTCCTGCGAATTCTGAAGCCGGACGCGCGGCGTTAGCGAAGGGCGGTGAAGAAGCGAAGAAAGTTGAAATTCCGGGCGTAGCAACCTCTGCTGCACCAAGCGCTGAGGTGGGTCGTTTCTTTGAGACACAATCCACGAAGGGTGGCCGTTACACCGTCACGTTACCGGACGGCACTAAAATTGAAGAGCTGAACAAAGCCACTGCCGCGCAGATGGTTCCGTTCGACAGCATCAAGTTTACCGGCAACTACGGCAACATGACCGAGATCTCCTATCAGGTGGCGAAGCGCGCTGCGAAGAAAGGCGCGAAGTACTATCACATTACCCGCCAGTGGCAGGAACGTGGTAACAACATGACCATCAGCGCCGATCTGTATAAGTAACAAAACGGTTTCACAAAGGCGGCACCGTGCCGCCTTTTTTGTTACTTTTTTTCTGATTTCTGCCACACGTCATTGCATGCGTCCGTGACACTCCGTAAAATCCCGCGCCTTAGTGTGATCCACCATTTTTATGCGCCTTAGCGAAATAATTATTCTGGGTTTGGACGTTTCATAACAGGAAGCCAATGGAAAAGAAACTTGGCCTGAGTGCTTTAACTGCACTCGTATTGAGCTCAATGCTGGGCGCGGGCGTATTCAGTTTGCCGCAGAATATGGCGGCCGTAGCCAGCCCTGCCGCGCTGCTGATCGGCTGGGGCATAACCGGTGCCGGAATTTTGCTGCTGGCGTTCGCCATGCTGCTGCTGACCCGCATCCGACCGGATCTGGACGGCGGCATATTCACCTACGCGCGCGAAGGCTTCGGCGAGCTGATTGGCTTCTGCTCCGCCTGGGGTTACTGGCTGTGCGCGGTGATCGCCAACGTCTCCTATCTGGTTATCGTCTTCTCGGCGCTCAGTTTCTTTACCGATACGCCCGAGCTGCGCCTGTTTGGCGACGGCAATACGTGGCAGTCCATCGTCGGCGCCTCGGTACTGCTGTGGATCGTTCACTGGCTGATTTTACGCGGCGTCCAGACCGCTGCCAGCATCAACCTGGTGGCGACGCTGGCCAAGCTGGTGCCGCTTGGCCTGTTCGTCGTGCTGGCCTTTCTCGCCTTCCGCCTGGACGTGTTTAACCTCGACTTCAGCGGGATTGCGCTGGGGGTTCCCGTCTGGGAGCAGGTAAAAAATACCATGCTGATCACCCTGTGGGTGTTCATCGGCGTAGAAGGTGCCGTCGTGGTCTCCGCACGAGCGCGTAACAAGCGCGACGTGGGACGCGCCACGCTGCTGGCCGTGCTGGCGGCGCTGGGCGTTTATCTGCTGGTGACGCTGCTGTCGCTCGGCGTGGTGGCGCGCCCTGAGCTGGCTGAAATGCGCAACCCGTCGATGGCCGGGCTGATGGTGAAAATGATGGGCCCGTGGGGCGACGTAATTATCGCGGCGGGCCTGATTGTCTCCGTCTGCGGAGCGTACCTGAGCTGGACCATTATGGCCGCGGAAGTCCCGTTCCTGGCCGCCACCCACAAGGCGTTCCCGCGCCTCTTTGCGCGTCAGAACAAAAACAGCGCGCCTTCCGCCTCGCTGTGGCTCACCAACATCAGCGTACAGGTCTGTCTGGTGCTGATCTGGCTCACAGGTTCAGACTATAACACGCTGCTGACCATCGCCTCCGAGATGATTCTGGTACCCTATTTCTTAGTGGGCGCATATCTGTTAAAAATTGCGACCCGTCCGGCACACTATGCGGTGGGCGTCGGCGCCTGTATTTACGGGCTATGGTTGTTGTATGCTTCCGGGCCGATGCATCTGCTGCTGTCCGTCGTGCTGTACGCGCCAGGCCTGCTGGTGTTCATCTATGCTCGCCGCACGCATCAGCTGGAGAATGCCCTTCAGCGTCGCGAAATGGTGTTGATAGGTATGCTGTTAGTCGCTGCCGTACCGGCAACGTGGATGTTAATGGGATAGCGCCGCCTGTCCCATTGTTGAACTGAAAAGGAGAATACGATGGGACATACGCAGCAACGCCCAATACTGATCACTGGCGCAGGCCGCCGCATCGGCCTCGCCCTCGCCCATCACTTCCTCAATCTTCGCCATCCGGTCATTGTCAGTTACCGCACGGAATATCCCTCCATTGAAGGGCTTAGAAACGCCGGAGCCGTATGCATTCAGGCGGATTTTTCGACGGATGAGGGCATCCTCGACTTTGCGGAAGCAGTGAAATCGACCACCAGCGGGCTGAGGGCGGTTATTCACAACGCCAGCACGTGGCTTCCTGAAAAAGCAGGCCACTCGCTCAGCGAAACGCTCGCCTGCATGATGCAGATCCACGTTAATGCCCCCTACTTGCTCAACCATGCCTTGCAGGATCTGCTGCGCGGGCACGGCCATGCCGCTGGCGACATCATCCACTTCACCGATTACGTGGTGGAGCGAGGAAGCGACAAGCACATCGCCTACGCGGCCAGCAAAGCTGCCCTGGATAACATGACGCGATCGTTTGCACGCAGGCTGGCGCCCGAGGTTAAGGTCAACGCAATTGCGCCGGCAATGATTTTGTTCAACGAGGGCGACGACGCGGAGTATCGTCAGCAGGCGCTCAACAAGTCGTTAATGAAAATTGCGCCCGGCGAGAAAGAGATTATCGACCTGATCGACTATCTGCTGACCAGCTGTTACGTCACCGGCCGAACCTTTGCCGTGGACGGAGGCCGTCCGCTGCGCTAGTGAAAGCGGCCCCAGAAGAAGATCAGCACCCAGGCGCTGAGGCTCCAGCAGACCACCGCTCCGCCCAGCGCCAGGGGCAGACGCAGAAAGCCGGTGAAGTACCACAACGACAGTAGATAGATAAAATACGGAATGATTGACCACATCCCGAAGACGATGGTGGCGCGCAGCGCCTCAATACCCCGCTCGGAGGCCACAATATAGTGGGCAATCAGCGCAAAGGTCGGGAAAAGCGGAATCAGCCCGGCAATGTAGTAGTTTTTGGTTTTAGCCAGCACACCAATCAGCAGCACCACCAGCGCGCCAAGCGCGGCTTTTATCACCAGCCCCATGCTTTTTCCCTTTAACAATCAAATAACAATGTTACCCAGAATAACGGAACTCTGGCTAATTGAGAAAGATTAATGGAAGGTTAATGTTGTGCGGTGTATGTTGGCATTTTTCGCGATAACAGACGCAGTATGAATAAGATTGTTTATGTAGAAGATGAACCAGAAGTGGGGCAATTAATCGCCGCTTACCTGGGTAAACATAATATGGACGTGATTGTTGAGCCTCGCGGCGACCGCGCAGAGGACGTCGTCACCCGCGAAAACCCGGATCTGGTGCTGCTGGACATCATGCTGCCCGGTAAAGATGGCATGACGCTCTGCCGCGATCTGCGGGCGAAATGGGACGGGCCAATCGTGCTGCTGACCTCACTCGACAGCGATATGAACCATATTCTGTCGCTTGAGATGGGCGCCAATGACTACATACTCAAAACCACGCCTCCGGCGGTTCTGCTGGCCCGCCTGCGCCTTCACCTTCGCCAGCGTGCCGGCGCCGAGCGTGACGCGCCCGCTGGCTCGTTAACGCCGCATAAAGCGATGCAGTTCGGCACGCTGTCTATCGATCCCGTCAACCGTCAGGTTATGCTCGCCGGGGAGCAGATTTCGCTCTCGACGGCAGATTTTGACCTGCTGTGGGAACTGGCAACCCACGCCGGGCAAATCATGGATCGTGATGCGCTGCTGAAAAACCTGCGCGGCGTAAGCTACGACGGCATGGATCGCAGCGTGGACGTGGCGATTTCTCGCCTGCGAAAAAAGCTGCAGGACAGCGCCACCGAGCCCTACCGCATTAAAACCGTGCGTAACAAGGGCTACCTGTTTGCTCCGCACGCGTGGGAAACCTGATCTACATCCGCTGATGAAAAAGCACGTTGTGCTGCCCCGGCTTCCCGTTTCGTTCGAAAGCCGGGTATCGCTCGGCCTTATTCCCGACTAAGCGAATTTTATGTAAGAGTTTTCTTGCTATCGCGGCAAGAAGGCTCATAATTGACCTACACGCCTCGCGCCATTCTTCACGGGTCATGCCAGCTGTAGCGTAATCGGCCAGGAGCCGCTACTGCAGATCGCCCTATCTCTACTCAATCATCAGTGCTTCTAATGTAGTGCAACGCTTCTAACAGTGACGTTGAAAGCCATTCTTCTCAAAAAAATCTTGAAATGAGGATTTAAGCCCATGAAATATGTATAGCTACGATGATGTAGATAGCATCAAAACCAATCTTGAATGGATTGCTCATCAGTCAGCGACTCACCATCCGCTACCCACCCCGCACGACCAAAAAGCCATCTTTAATCTTCTGAAACTGATCCAGACCTACGAAGCGCTCCTTGAATTAATCAACGAATTTGGTATTTCTGTTATAGATGCGAATATCGCAGAAGGCCTGTCCGTTACGGAAAACCTGATAGCCAAACTGAAACGTCCCGGAGACGCAATTTAAATATTTTGAGCCTTGCCATTACGGTATGTTCTCCGGCGTAATGGCAATGATGCATACGGATAGTTCTTCAACATTCTTCACTATTGTTAAACCCCAATCCAGATCAAAATTTAACCGATAAATCATCGTTCATAAAAAAAACTCAAAAAAAACCCTTAGGCTGATAAGGATTACCTCCTTGAAATAAAAGGAATTATCCAAACATAATAAAAATAACGATCAATATCAATAGGTTACAAGATTGATCAAATTGAAATCCCGTGCTAAACAAAATTACAGGCTTATAATCCTAATCTGAGGAACCCGTAATGGCATGGCGAGTGTTAAGTTCTGTGATCTGCCCAAACACAGGCATTGTTTACTCATGCATAGTTGGTATGAAATTAATAAGGCTGATTATATGGTACGAAAGTGATATTTATTTAGTGCCGGGCGACAGAATTCATCCAACAAAAAATGGCATTTTCATTAACGGGGAATTTAGTCCGATATCACTTTATAACGTTTCGCCGTACCGGGAGGCATTATGGAACGAGATAAAAAATAAAATGTCCTGCCCTTTTAATAAAGATAATGAAAATGAAGACTGTGCATATTCAATACACTGTAACGCACGCAAATGCCCTCACGGTTTTACCACTAATCCTCTAATAATAGGATTACGGCGTAATCATTAAATCCGTAACTTCTCACTGCGATTACAACGCTCTGATTCAATGAGAAATTCTAATGAGTCAGGGCTTTTCCTTTATGGCGTCATCCTGTAAATGAAGTCATCGATGAGCCGTTACGGTGTTGTCAGCACGGTTAAACCCTGCTTTCATAGCAATACTGTTGGGGTGTGAACGCTGAAATACTTTCCGCGTAGTGTGCTGGTGGTTTTAATGAAAAAGCTGTTTGTACAGTTTTATCTTCTGCTGTTTGTCTGCTTCCTGGTGATGACCATGCTGGTCGGGCTGGTTTATAAGTTCACTGCCGAGCGCGCGGGCAGGCAGTCCCTTGACGACCTGATGAAAAGCTCGCTCTACCTGATGCGCAGCGAGCTGCGTGAAATACCCCCGCACGACTGGGCGCGCACGATGAAAGAGCTGGACCTTAACCTGTCGTTTGATCTGCGCATTGAGCCCATCAAGGATTTTGATCTGGAGCCGCCAGCAATGCAGCGCCTGCGGGACGGAGACATCGTGGCGCTGGACGAGAAGTATACTTTTATACAGCGAATCCCGCGTAGCCATTACGTTCTGGCCGTCGGCCCCGTGCCCTATCTCTATTATCTGCACCAGATGCGCCTGCTGGATCTCGCCCTGCTCGCCTTTATTGCCATCTCGCTCGCGCTCCCGGTTTTCATCTGGATGCGGCCGCACTGGCAGGACATGCTGAAGCTGGAATCCGCCGCGCAGCGTTTCGGGGAGGGTCATCTTACCGAACGTATTCACTTTGACAGCGGATCCGGCTTTGAGCGTCTCGGCATCGCCTTTAACCAGATGGCCGATAATATCAACGCCCTGATAGCCAGCAAGAAGCAGCTGATCGACGGCATCGCTCACGAGCTACGTACGCCGCTGGTGCGTCTGCGCTATCGTCTGGAGATGAGCGAGAACTTGACCAGTGCTGAATCGCAGGCGCTCAACCGGGATATCGGCCAGCTTGAAGCGCTCATTGAAGAGCTGCTGACCTATGCCCGCCTCGACCGGCCGCAGAACGAGCTGCACCTCAGCACCCCGGATCTCCCTGCCTGGTTACAGGCTCATATCAACGATGTGCAGAACGTAAACCCACAGCGCAGGCTGCTGACGGTCATTAAACCCGGCGATTACGGCGCGCTGGACATGCGCCTGATGGAGCGCGTGCTGGATAATCTGATGAATAACGCTATGCGGTACAGCGAGACCACGCTGCGTATCCGCTTAGATTTACAGGGAAGCCAGGCGAACCTCTCCGTGGAAGACGACGGGCCCGGCATTGAGCCGTCAGAACGGGAAAAGGTTTTCGAGCCGTTTGTGCGCCTCGATCCCAGCCGCGACCGCGCCACCGGCGGCTGCGGTCTGGGGCTGGCCATTGTCCGTTCCATTGCCCAGGCGATGGGCGGCTCTGTCCGTTGTGAAGAGAGCGAACTGGGCGGCGCCCGCTTCGTCTTTAGCTGGCCGATCTACCACAACATTCCCCTTCCCGTTTCTGCCTGACCTTCACCGCACGCTGGCCTGACCCGGCGTGCTGTGCTATACCATCAGTATGTTGTAACTAATTAGGGGCTGCTATGGCAACTTACGACCTCATCGAAAGGCTGAACGCCACGTTTCGGGAAATAGAAGAGGAACTACTCACCCTGACGGCAGAATTACAGGGCTGTCGCCTGCTGGCCGCGCGCGTCTTCTCCCTGCCCGAGGTAGCGAAAGGGGCGGAACACGATCCTCTGGACACCATTGAGGTGACGCAGCATATCGGCAGCGCGGCGCTTGAGCTGACGTTGCAGCACTATCGCCGCCTGTTCATCCAGCAGCAGTCCGAAAACCGCAGCAGCAAGGCCGCCGTGCGCCTGCCCGGCGTTATCTGCCTGCAGACGGATACCGCGTCGCGTGAGGCGCTGGAGGCCAGAATTGCGCATATTAATGCGCTGAAGGCCGCCTTCGAGAAGATCGTGACCGTTGAATCCGGGCTGGCACCGGCTGCCCGTTTTGAGTGGGTGCATCGTCAGCTTCCCGGGCTGATAACCCTGAACGCCTACCGCACGCTGACGGTGCTGAACCACCCCGCCACGCTGCGCTTCGGCTGGGCGAATAAGCACATCATTAAAAATTTCACGCACGATGAGATCCTGGCGCAGCTGGAGAAAAGCCTGAAGGCGCCGCGTACGGTCGCCCCGTGGTCGCGGGAACAGTGGATTGAGCGGCTGGAGCAGGAGTACCACAGCATTGCCTCCCTGCCGGCGGATGCTCGTCTGAAGATAAAGCGTCCCGTAAAGGTACAGCCTATCGCCCGCGTCTGGTATGCGGGGCAGCAAAAGCAGGTGCAGTATGCCTGCCCGACGCCGCTGATAGCGCTTTACGACGCCGATCGTGGTGCGGTGGTGCCGGACATCGGGGAGCTGCTAAACTACGATGCCGAAAACGTACAGCATCGCTATAAGCCCCAGGCGCAGCCGCTTAAGCTGATTATTCCGCGGCTGCACCTGTACGTGGCGGGATGATTACGTCTGGCTGCCGACCATCGCCTCCGGACGGACCCAGACGTCAAACTCGGCGTCCGTCAGGTAGCCCAGCGCCAGCGCCGAGGCTTTTAGCGTCAGCCCCTCCTTGTGCGCTTTTTTGGCAATTTCGGCCGCTTTGTCGTAGCCGATGTGGGTGTTCAGCGCCGTTACCAGCATCAGGGACTCATTCAGCAGCTGGCCGATCCGCTCGCGATTTGGCTCAATGCCCACCGCACAGTGCTCGTTAAAGCTTTCCATGCCGTCTGCCAGCAGACGGATCGATTGCAGTACGTTGTGGATCACCATCGGACGATAGACGTTAAGCTCGAAGTTACCGGACGCGCCGCCCATGTTAACCGCCACGTCGTTGCCCATCACCTGACAGCAGAGCATGGTCATGGCTTCACACTGGGTCGGGTTAACCTTCCCCGGCATGATGGAGCTGCCCGGCTCGTTTTCCGGGATGCTGATTTCGCCGATGCCGCAGCGCGGGCCGGAGGCCAGCCAGCGCACGTCGTTGGCAATTTTCATCAGCGAGGCGGCCAGCCCTTTCAGCGCGCCGTGCGCGTGGACCAGCGCGTCACAGGTTGCCAGCGCTTCAAACTTGTTAGGCGCGGTTACGAACGGCTGCCCGGCGATCTTCGCCAGCTCGTCCGCCACGCGCGCCGCGTATTCGGGATGGGTGTTTAACCCGGCACCGACCGCCGTCCCGCCGATCGCCAGCTCCGCCAGATGCGGCAGGCTACTATCGATATGCTTAAGATTATGCTCCAGCATCGCCACCCAGCCGGAAATCTCCTGGCCGAGCGTCAGGGGGGTGGCGTCCTGCAGGTGCGTACGGCCGATTTTAACGATATCGCGGAAGGCCTGCGCTTTTTCATTAAGCGTGGATTTCAGGACGTTGAGCTGCGGGATGAGCTGTTCGCGGATGGCGATAACCGCCGCCACGTGCATCGCCGTCGGGAACACGTCGTTGGAGCTCTGACTTTTGTTGACGTCATCGTTCGGGTGTACCTTGCGCTCCATGCCGCGCACGCCGCCCAGCAGCTCGCTTGCCCGGTTCGCCAGCACCTCGTTCATGTTCATGTTGCTCTGGGTGCCGGAACCGGTCTGCCAGACGGCAAGCGGGAATTCGTCGGGGTGTTTACCCGCCAGCACTTGGTCGGCGGCGCGGATGATGGCCGTGGCTTTTTCGGCGTCCAGCAGGCCCAGATCCTGGTTCACTTTGGCAGCGGCGCGTTTGGTCAGCGCCAGCGCCTGAATTAGCGAGACGGGCATCTTCTCGGTTGAAATGCGGAAATGCTCCAGCGAACGCTGGGTTTGCGCGCCCCATAGCCTGTCGGCCGGAACCTCGATTGCGCCCATGGAGTCTTTCTCATGGCGTACCGTTGTCATTACTTTCTCCTTGATAACGCTGTCGGGATTGCTCACATGCTTAAGGGATAAGTATTGATGACTTCTGAGAAACGATATGGCGCTTTGTGCGCTCTTTAGTATGTCGGGTGGCGCTGACGCTTAGCCGCCACCCGGCTTTTTCAGGTTACTTCACACACGCCGAACACTGGGAGGACTGGATCTGTTTGAAGAAGTCGTTTCCTTTGTCATCCACCAGGATAAACGCCGGGAAATCTTCCACTTCAATTTTCCAGATAGCCTCCATGCCCAGTTCCGGGTATTCCACGCATTCCAGGCTCTTGATGCTGCCCTGCGCCAGCACCGCTGCCGGGCCGCCGATGCTGCCGAGGTAGAAACCACCGTGCTTGTGGCACGCGTCCGTTACCTGCTGGCTGCGGTTGCCCTTCGCCAGCATGATCATGCTGCCGCCGTTGGCCTGCAGCTGGTCAACGTACGAGTCCATACGGCCCGCCGTGGTTGGCCCCAACGAGCCGGAGGCATACCCTTCTGGCGTTTTCGCCGGGCCCGCGTAGTAGATTGGGTGATCTTTAATGTACTGCGGCAGCCCTTCACCGTTGTCCAGGCGCTCTTTCAGCTTCGCATGGGCGATGTCGCGGCCCACGATGATCGTCCCGTTCAGCGAAAGGCGCGTTGAAACAGGGTACTGCGACAGCTGCGCCAGGATCTCCTTCATCGGGCGGTTCAGGTCAACGCGTACCGCTTCACCCTCACCCGCTTTGCGCAGCGCTTCCGGAATATACTTGCCCGGGTTGTTTTCCAGCTTTTCGATCCAGATGCCGTCGCGGTTGATCTTGGCCTTGATGTTACGATCCGCAGAGCACGAGACGCCCATCCCGACCGGACAGGACGCGCCGTGGCGCGGCAGGCGGATCACGCGAATGTCGTGCGCGAAGTATTTGCCGCCAAACTGCGCGCCAAGCCCCAGATTCTGCGCTTCGGTCAGCAGTTCCTGCTCAAGCTGCACGTCGCGGAACGCCTGGCCGTGTTCATTACCTTCGGTTGGCAGGCCGTCGTAGTATTTGGTTGAGGCCAGCTTGACGGTTTTCAGGGTGCTTTCCGCGGACGTGCCGCCAATCACAAACGCGATATGGTACGGCGGGCAGGCGGCCGTGCCGAGAGTGCGCATCTTCTCAACCAGATAGTTCTTCAGCTTGCCCGGGGTGAGCAGCGCTTTGGTTTCCTGGTAAAGATAGGTTTTGTTGGCCGAACCGCCGCCTTTGGCGATGCAGAGGAATTTATACTCATCGCCGTCGACGCTGTAGAGGTCAATCTGCGCCGGCAGGTTGGTACCGGTGTTGACCTCTTTGTACATGTCCAGCGCCGCGTTTTGCGAATAGCGCAGGTTGTCCTCGGTGTAGGTGTTGTAGACGCCGTGCGCCAGCGCCGCTTCGTCACCGCCGCCGGTCCAGACGCGCTGGCCCTTCTTGCCGGTGATAATCGCCGTGCCGGTATCCTGGCAGGTTGGCAAAATGCCCTTCGCCGCGATATCCGAGTTACGCAGGAACTGCAGCGCGACGTATTTATCGTTCTCGCTGGCCTGCGGATCGCTCAGGATATCGGCAACCTGCTGCTGATGCGCCGGACGAAGCATAAAGGACGCATCGTGGAAGGCCTGCTGCGCCATCAGCGTCAGGGCCTGCGGGTCAACTTTGAGGATCTCCTGCCCTTCAAACTCAGAGACAGAAACGTAATCGCGGGTTAACAGATAATACTCGGTCCGATCCTCGCTGAGGGGGAAAGGATCCTGATAATGGAAGGGTTTATTCGACATTGTTCTCTCACTTACTGCTTCGGTCTGTTTATTCAGGGCAGATGTTCCGCTGCCCGGCTTAAAAGCGAGTCAGCTTATCCTACACAATTTTTTAACAAAAACTGAGACTAGTACGACTTTTTACATCCGCAGGTTACTTCCATTCGGTTTATTGCTTTAATACGCGCAGTTAATTCCACATTTGAATCAGGGCTTGATAATGCAAAAACTCATCAACTCGGTGCAAAACTATGCCTGGGGAAGTAAAACTGCGTTAACGGATCTCTACGGTATCGCGAACCCAAACAACCTGCCGATGGCAGAACTGTGGATGGGCGCGCACCCGAAGAGCAGCTCAAAAATTGAAGATGCCAGCGGACAGGCCCGCAGCCTGCGCGAGGTGATCGATGCCGACAAAACCGCGCTGCTCGGCAGTAAGGTGGCGAACCGCTTTGGCGAGCTGCCGTTCCTGTTTAAGGTGCTGTGCGCCGACCAGCCGCTCTCCATTCAGGTTCACCCGAACAAGAAAGCATCCGAAATCGGCTTTGCCAAAGAAAATGCCGCCGGTATTCCGCTGGACGCCGCAGAGCGTAACTACAAAGATCCCAACCACAAGCCGGAACTGGTGTTTGCCCTTACCCCTTTCCTGGCGATGAACGCGTTTCGTGAGTTTTCCGAGATCGTCTCCCTTCTGCAGCCGGTCGCCGGGGCCAGCAAGGCTATCGCCCACTTCCTGGAAAACCCGAACGCAGACGCGCTGAGCGAACTATTTGCCAGCCTGCTCAGCATGCAGGGAGAGGAAAAATCCCGCGCGCTGGCGGTGCTGAAAGCGGCACTCAGAGGCCAGCAGGGAGAACCGTGGGACACCATTCGCGTGATTTCCGAGTTTTACCCGGACGACAGCGGCCTGTTTTCTCCGCTGCTGCTGAACGTGGTGAAGCTCAATCCGGGCGAAGCGATGTTCCTGTTCGCCGAAACGCCGCACGCCTACCTGAACGGCGTGGCGCTGGAGGTGATGGCCAACTCCGATAACGTGCTGCGCGCGGGCCTGACGCCAAAATACATCGACATCCCTGAGCTGGTTGCCAACGTGAAGTTCGAGGCTAAACCTGCCGGTGAGCTGCTTACTCAGCCGGTAAAAAATGGCGCAGAGCTGGATTTCCCTATCCCGGTAGACGATTTTGCCTTCGCCCTGCATGACCTCAGCGCAGCCGAAGCTACCGTTGCGCAGGAGAGCGCGGCGATCCTGTTCTGCGTGGATGGCGAAGCAACGCTGCGCAAAGACGACCAGCGCCTGGTGCTCAGGCCGGGCGAATCCGCCTTTGTTCCGGCAAACGAGTCGCCTGTCCTGGTGAGCGGCACCGGCCGCCTGGCCCGCGTTTTTAATAAGCTTTAGGGACTTACTGAATTTTTTAACAACTCTTGCTAAGCTAGTAACAGGCGTTGTAACACCAGGCGGTTTTCACCGCCTGGTTTCATTTTAGGGATAATCGCAATGAAAAAATCGGTCGTAGCGGTAGGAGTGATTGTTGCTTTAGGCGCGATCTGGACGGGTGCTTCCTGGTATACCGGGAAACAGCTGGAAAGCCGTCTGGCAGAGATGATGGCGCAGGCAAACAGCGAGATTAAGCGCAGCGCGCCTGAAGCAGGCCTGGAGCTGAGCTACCAGAACTACCAGCGTGGCGTGTTTACCAGCCATATGCAGGTGGTGGTGAAGCCGGTGGCGGGGAATCAGAATGCCTGGCTGAAGCCGGGCCAGAGCGTCGTGCTGGATGAAGTGGTCAGCCACGGTCCGTTCCCGCTGGCGCAGTTGAAAAAGTTTAACCTGATCCCATCCATGGCGTCGGCCCGAACCGTGCTGGTGAATAACGACGTGACGAAGCCGCTTTTCGACATGGCGAAAAATGAATCTCCGTTTGAGATTAATACCCGCATCAGCTATGCCGGCGACACGCGCTCTGATATCGACCTGAAAGCGCTGAATTACGAACAAGGCACCGACAAGGTCGCCTTCAGCGGCGGTAATTTCCAGCTTGACGCCGATCGTGACGGCAAAAACGTCTCGCTGACCGGCGAGGCGGAAAGCGGCCTGGTTAACTCAGTCAATGAGTACAACCAGAAGGTCCAGCTCACCTTTAACAACCTTAAAGCGAGCGGCAACAGCCGTATGACCGATTTTGCCGAGCGTATTGGTGACCAGAAGCTGAGCCTCGACAAAATCGCCATTGCGATTGAAGGCAAAGAGATGGCCGTGCTGGAAGGCATGGAGCTGGACGGCAAGTCCGACGTCTCCAAAGACGGTAAAAGCATCAACACCCAGCTGGATTACGGCCTGAAAAGCCTGAAGGTGCAGAACCAGGATCTGGGTACCGGCAAACTGTCGCTCAAAATCGGCAATATTGACGGCAAGGCGTGGCACGAGTTTAGCCAGAAATACAGCAAAGAGAGCCAGGCCCTGCTGACCGATGCCGCGCTGCAGCAGAACCCGCAGGCTTACCAGCAGCAGGCCATGGCGGTGCTGTTTAATAACCTGCCTGTTCTGCTGAAAGGCGAACCGGTTATCACCGTAGCGCCGCTGAGCTGGAAAAACGCGAAGGGCGAAACCAACCTTAACCTGTCCCTGTTCCTGAAGGATCCGGCGGCCGCCACCGGTGAGCCGCAGACGCTGGCACAGGAAGTTGACCGCAGCGTGAAGTCGCTCGACAGCAAGCTCACCATCCCGATGGATATGGCGACCGAGTTCATGACGCAGATCGCGAAGCTTGAGGGTTACGGTGAGGATGATGCAGGCAAGCTGGCGAACCAGCAGGTGAAAGGCCTGGCGGCGATGGGCCAGATGTTCCGCATCACGAAGGTGGAAGACAACACTATCTCCACCAGCCTGCAATACGCCAACGGGCAGGTAACGCTTAACGGCGACAAAATGCCGCTGGAAGACTTTGTCGGCATGTTTGGTATGCCGACCCTGGGCATGCCGGAACCGGCTGCCCCGGCAGTGCCGCCGGCGGTACCGCAGCAGTAATCGACCCAAGCCCCTCATTGAGGGGCTTTTTCTTGCCGCTTATCCCTTCCAGCCCTCCAGGAAATCCATCAGCAGCGCGTTCACTTTCTCCGGCTGTTCCTCCTGCGGCAGATGCCCACACTCTTCTATGGCATGCGCTCTGAGGTCATCCGCCATTTCTGCCCAAACGCTTCGCATATCGAACAGTTTACCCACTGCGTGAAAATCATTACCCCACAAGGACATAACCGGGCAGGCAATTTTCACATCGGCATCGTCCAGATCCTGCGCCACGTCTTCGGCATTGGCGCGGTAATCCGCCATCGCACCCCGTACCGCTCCCGGTGCCTGATACGCGCGGACGTAGGTATCAAAGGCCTCACCGCTAATTGTCGACGGATCGAACGTCCAGTCTGAGAAAAAATGACGAAGCCAGATATGCTCGCGCCCTGCAATTAAGGCCTCCGGCAGATCGGGCACCAGATGGAACAGGAAGAACCAGTACGCCCGGGCAACCGAGGCATTAAGATCGCGTGCGACGATACGCGTTGGCACGTTGTCCATCACCACCAGACGATCGACCTTTTCAGGGTAATCTTTAGCGAACCGGGTGGCGACGCGGGCGCCCCGGTCGTGCCCCACCAGCACCACTTTTTCCAGACCCAGCGCGCGCATAAGCTCCCGGATATCCCGGGCCATATTGCGTTTGTCGTAGCCCGAAGCGGGTTTGTCCGTCTCCCCGTAACCGCGCAGATCGGGTGCAATTACGCGATAGTGCCTGGACAGCACCGGCATCTGGTAGCGCCAGGCGTAATGCGTTTCGGGAAAACCGTGCAGGAGGATCACCGGCGCGCCTTCGCCTTCCTCAACCACGAACTGGCGGATGCCGTTAGCTGTTACGGTGTAACTTTTCATGCGTTTAACCTCTTATTTCAGCAGCGGCACGTGCGCGGCGCGCTGATAGGGACCATAGGTGGCGGGGCTCCAGCTGAAGCCCTGACCGCTGTCAGTAATATGGCCCACGCCAGGAAAAGGCAGGTGCGCAGCAGCGACCCATTCGCCGCTTTTTGCCAGGGCGTTAAATTCCTGCGTGCGGGACGCGACGGCTTTCTTCGCGTCAACATCAAAGCGAATCGAGACGTCGGGGTGGGGAAACTGGATCGCCGGGGCGTGGATGAGATCGCCAATAACGTCGATCGCCTGCCCTTCAGACGTAAAACGATAAACGGTGCTGCCCGACGTATGGCCCGGCGCATAGGCGGTTTGCACCTCCGGGATCGGCGACGCGGGCGGAACGAAGGTTTTAAGGCGCCCCGAGGCGCTATAAGACGACAACGCTTTTTGCGCGATGGCGAAATATTCTTTTGCATTCGCAGGCGCGCTCGCCTCTTTAGCGGGATCGAGCCAGTAGTCAGCCTCACCCTGTGGGACGTAAACCGTAGCGTTAGGGAAAAGCGCCTTCCCTGCGGCATCGCTCAGACCGCAGACGTGATCGAGATGGAGGTGGGTGAGGAAAATGGCGTCTACCTGCCCGGGGCGATAGCCGGAAGCCTCCATATTCGGGATCAGCTGGCCTGCGGTCTGCGGCACGCAATGGCCCGCCCCGCTGTCAACCATGATCAGATGCTTACCGGTGTTGATCAGAAACGCGTTAAATGACGTCGGCATACGTTCGGCATCGATGCGGCGCTGCGCCAGCAGCGTGCGAATATTATTCTCGGATACTCCCTTCAGCAGTGATGGCGAAAGATCGTTGTAGCCATCGAACAGCGCCGTGACCTCATAGTGCCCCACTGCCAGACGGTAATAGCCCGGAACCTGCTGGCGAATCTGTGCAGGCGCATCCGCCCACGCTGAACCAACAAAAATCAAACCGCTGAGCGCCAGCGACGTTGTTATCTTTTTCATTTTCACTCCGAATGTAGCGTTTATCAGGACGTGAAATGACTATGGCGCTATAACGATTAATAGTGTAGATGTATGATTTGATACGCCAGTATAACGAGAATCGATATAATGAAGCTGGAAGACGTTGAAGTATTTGTTGAAGCTGTCAGGGCAGGCAGCCTGGCCGGTGCCGCCCGTCGGCTGTCAATGAGCGCCATGGCGGCTTCCCGCGCGCTGAATGCCCTTGAAGCGGAGCTGGGGGTGCGTCTGGTTCACTGCACCACGCGCTCCCTCTCGCCCACCGGCGATGGCGAGGTGTTTTTGCCCCACGCGCATGCCCTGCTGGAGGATAAAACCAACGCGCTGGCGGATCTGTTTCCCGATGGGTCTCACCTTGCCGGACGTCTTCGCATCACCGCCTCTGCGGCGTTTGGACGCAAAATCATCGCCCCGATGCTCCCCGGCTTTATGCGACAGCACCCCGCCCTCCAGGTCGATTTGCTGGCTACTGACGAACAAATCGATATTGTCAGCCATGGGCTGGACGTGGCCTTACGTATCGCGCCGCTGAGGGATAACCGCCTGGTGGCCCACCGGCTCTGCGATAACCCCCGCGACCTGTGCGCCAGCGCGGAGTACCTGGCGGCGAACGGCTATCCTGAAACGCTTGGCGATCTTGCTGAACACAGCTGCCTGACCGCTTCAGACACAATGCACTGGTCATTCGAGCAGGGCGATATCCGCCACCGGCAAAAAGTGTCGGGACGTTTTTCGGCTAACTCTATAGAGGCCATCTTTGAAGCGTGTCTGGGGGGAATGGGGATTGCGAATTTGTCCCGCTGGTATGTTGAACCCGCGTTTGCCGCGGGCCAGCTTGAGCGGATCGTTCTTAAGGACGCGCGGCCGGAAGCGCTGGCCGTGTGGGCAGTCTACCCGACGTCCCGGCTGATCCCCGCTAAGGTAAGAAAGTTTGTGGAAGCCCTGGAGGCGCGGCTGGCGCAGGATCCACTGACGTAAGCGGCAGGGATTACTTCACCGTCACTAACCGCGCCGCCACAATCTGGTGCCCGGCCTGCACGTCCGACTTTTCAATCCGCTGCATGATCCTGTCCGCCAGGGTGTAACCCATCTCCCGGGCCGGGGTCGTCGCCCAGACGATGGGAAGATCGTCCAGCGCATTTTCCCCGACGTCGGCAAACGCCCCCAGCGCCACCTGATGGCCAAAGAACGTTTCAACCCCGCCCTCGCCGCTCTGGCGGCCGGCACGAATTAAGCCAAACCATGCCCCCATGGCAATCACGTCGTTATAGCAAATGACGGCGCTGATGGTCGGGCTGCTGCGCAGCAACGTCGCGATCGCTTCCGCCGCCTTCTTCTGGCTGGACTCGCACTCCACCACCCATTCGCTGTGGAACGGAAGCCCGTATTTGATAAGCGTTGAGCAGTATCCGCCTACGCGTTCGGCGCGCGTCAGGGACGAACTTTTGCCGCCGAGCCAGGCGATGCGCTGATGTCCGCGATGAATAAGATGCTCGGTCAGCATTTGCGCGGCCTGCATATTATCCGGGCGAAGCGTATCGGCTTCGTCGAGATAGCTGGCTCTCGAGGCAAACACCAGCGGCACGCCTTTCTGCGCGGCGCGCTCGCACAGCTCGCTGCCCACCCCGGAGGCCCCGGCGACGATCACGCCGTCTACCCCCTGCGTCAGCAGCATGTCCAGCCGGGACAGTAGCTGCTCCGCTTCCCGACCACCGTGAAGGAGAAAGACCATTCGCCCCTGCGCTTCGAGCGCTTCGGTAAGCCCGGCGGTCAGCTCGGCGTAAAACGGCGACGTCAGGTCGCGAACGATCAGCCCTATCACCCCGCTCTGCCCGCCGCGCAGCGCCGACGCCTGGCGATTACGCACAAAGCCCAGTTGCTCAACGGCCTCGTTGACGCGCTGGCCGGTGGCGGGAGAGATGCGCCCCTTCCCGCTCAGCACCAGCGAAACGGTGCTGACGGAAACCCCCGCCGCCAGCGCAACATCGTTAATGGTGATCTTTTTCGCTACAGCCATGTGGTGGCGTGACTCCCTGATAGTGAGATCGCTAAAACGTTTTATCAATATGTTCTCTTTATACTACCAGTGAAAGCCCGGGAATGTGATTCAGCGCGCACTAAAGTTTGATAAAACGTTTTATCTTCTCGCTCCATTGAGGCAGGTAAATAACGTTCCACTATTTAAGGAGTCGTTTTATGACGGCGAAAGCAGCACAAAAAATATCGCTGTGGGAGTTTTTCCAGCAACTGGGTAAAACCTTTATGCTGCCCGTGGCGCTTCTCTCTTTTTGCGGGATCATGCTGGGGATCGGCAGTTCGTTAAGCAGCCACGACGTGATTACCCTGATCCCGTTCCTCGGTAATCCGGTGCTTCAGGCGATCTTCATCTGGATGAGCAAGGTTGGCTCCTTCGCCTTCAGCTTCCTGCCGGTGATGTTCTGTATTGCTATTCCTCTGGGGCTGGCGCGCGAGAACAAAGGCGTGGCGGCGTTCGCGGGCTTCGTTGGCTATGCGGTGATGAACCTCGCGGTCAACTTCTGGCTCACCGCTAAGGGGATCCTGCCGACGACCGACGCGGCGGTGCTGAAAGCCAATAACATTCAGAGCGTGATTGGCATTCAGTCCATCGATACCGGGATCCTCGGGGCGGTGATCGCCGGCGTGATTATCTGGATGCTGCACGAGCGCTTCCACAATATCCGCCTGCCCGACGCGCTGGCCTTCTTCGGCGGCACCCGCTTTGTGCCCATTATTACGCTGGTTGTTATGGGCCTGTTTGGCCTGATCATCCCGCTGATTTGGCCGGTGTTTGCTATGGGGATCGCCGGGATTGGCCGGGTCATTAACGGTGCGGGTGATTTCGGCCCGATGATTTTCGGTACGGGCGAGCGTCTGCTGCTGCCGTTTGGCTTACAGCATATTCTGGTGGCCCTGATTCGCTTTACCGAAGCCGGCGGCACCATGGACGTCTGCGGCCATTCGGTAAGCGGCGCGCTGACCATCTTCCAGGCACAGCTGAGCTGCCCGACCACCCACGGCTTCTCTGAAAGCGCGACCCGCTTCCTGTCGCAGGGTAAAATGCCCGCATTCCTCGGCGGCCTGCCGGGAGCCGCGCTGGCAATGTACCACTGCGCCCGTCCGGAGAATCGTCATAAAATTAAGGGCCTGCTGATCTCCGGCGTAATCGCCTGCGTGGTGGGCGGCACGACAGAGCCTATCGAGTTCCTGTTCCTGTTCGTAGCGCCGGTGCTGTACCTCATCCACGCCGTTCTGACGGGCCTGGGCTTTACCGTAATGGCCGTATTGGGTGTGACCATCGGCAACACCGACGGCAACGTGATCGACTTCGTGGTATTCGGTATCCTGCACGGCCTGTCCACCAAGTGGTATCTGGTGCCGGTTGTGGCTGCTATCTGGTTCGCGGTGTACTACGGGATCTTCCGCTTCGCCATCACCCGCTTTAACCTGAAAACGCCTGGACGCGATACCGATACCGCCACCAGCGTTGAGCAGGCGGTGGCCGGTACCGTCGGCAAATCCGGCTATAACACGCCGGCGATTCTGGCGGCGCTGGGCGGTGCGGATAACATCACCTCGCTGGATAACTGCATCACCCGCCTGCGCCTGTCGGTGGCGGATATGTCTAAAGTCGATGCTAACGCGCTGAAGGCTAACCGGGCAATCGGCGTGGTACAGTTAAATCAACACAATTTGCAGGTGGTCATAGGCCCGCAGGTTCAGTCAGTGAAGGATGAACTGGCAACCCTGATGCGAACCGTCGAAGCCTGATGCCTCGCCCCCTCGCTGTGAGGGGGTTTTATTTTACGGAGCACCGTGATGTTTGATTTTTCTACCGTCGTGGACCGACACGGCACCTGGTGTACCCAGTGGGATTATGTCGCCGACCGCTTCGGCGCTGCCGATCTGCTGCCCTTCACCATCTCTGATATGGATTTTGCCACCGCGCCCTGCATCCTCGATGCGCTGCACCAGCGCGTGAACCACGGCGTGTTAGGATACAGCCGCTGGAAGAATGATGAATTCCTGGCCGCCGTGGCGCACTGGTTCCGCCAGCGCTTTAACAGCGAGATTGACCCGGAAACGGTTGTGTACGGGCCGTCGGTCATCTATATGGTTTCGGAACTTATCCGCGTCTGGTCCTCGCCGGGGGACGGCGTAGTGGTTCATACCCCGGCTTACGATGCGTTTTATAAGGCCATCGAAGGCAACCAGCGTACCGTGGTTTCGGTGCCAATGCAGAAGACGCCGGGCGACTGGGACGGGAACATGGCCGCGCTCGAAGCCGCGCTGGCAAAACCTGAAAACACCATCCTGCTCCTGTGCAGCCCGCAAAACCCGACCGGCAAAGTCTGGACGCGGGATGAGCTGACCAGGATCGCGGCGCTGTGCGAACGCTATAACGTGGCGGCAGTCAGCGATGAAATTCATATGGACATGGTCTGGGGATCGCATCGCCATACGCCCTGGAACGCGGTTGCGCGCGGTAAATGGGCCCTGCTGACCTCCGGTTCAAAGAGCTTTAATATACCGGCGCTGACGGGAGCCTACGGACTGATTGCCGATAACGACAGCCGTAACGCCTACCTGAGTGCGCTAAAAGGCCGGGACGGACTCTCTTCCCCTTCCGTGCTCGCCCTCACCGCCCACATCGCCGCTTACCAGCAGGGCGAACCCTGGCTGGACGCGCTGCGGGCCTATCTTGAAGAAAACCTGCGCTACGTTGCCCACGAGCTAAACCGCGCTTTCCCGCAGCTCAACTGGCTGCCGCCCGAGGCAACCTATCTGGCCTGGATCGATCTTCGCCCGCTAGGTATCGATGATAAAGCACTGCAAAAGGTGCTGATCGAACAGCAAAAAGTGGCCATTATGCCGGGTTATACCTACGGGGATGAGGGCAAAGGCTTCGTCCGACTGAACGCCGGCTGTCCGCGCAGCAAGCTCGAACAGGGCGTTCAGCGGCTGATCGCCGGCATCAACACCCTGCTGTAAATTATTTGCGCAACGGAATATTCCCTTGCGCAAATAGCTTTTTACCTCGATTTGTTTTTATAATATGGCGCACTTTAACCAGCAAAGAGTGCGACCATGATTGATACCCGCCTGCCTTTAACAGATATTCACCGCCACCTTGACGGCAACATTCGTGCCCAAACCATTCTCGATCTTGGCCGCCAGTTCAATCTCACGCTTCCTGCCGAAACGCTTGATACCCTGATCCCGCACGTTCAGGTCACCTCGAACGAACCGGATCTGGTGAGTTTCCTGAGCAAACTCGACTGGGGCGTGAAGATGCTGGCCTCTCTGGACGCCTGCCGCCGCGTTGCCTTTGAAAACATCGAAGATGCGGCACGTAACGGCCTGCACTATGTCGAGCTGCGTTTTTCGCCGGGCTATATGGCGATGACCCACGGCCTGCCCGTGGCGGGCGTCGTTGAAGCGGTAATTGACGGCGTGCGTGAAGGCTGTAAAACCTTTGACGTTCAGGCGCGGCTGATCGGCATTATGAGCCGTACCTTCGGTGAATCGGCCTGCCTCCAGGAGCTGGAAGCGTTGCTGGCGCATCGCGACCAGATTACCGCCGTCGATCTTGCCGGTGACGAGCTGGGCTTCCCGGGCAGCCTGTTCCTGTCCCATTTCAACCGGGCGCGCGATGCAGGCTGGCACATCACCGTTCACGCGGGTGAAGCCGCCGGGCCGGAAAGCATCTGGCAGGCCATTCGTGAGCTGGGTGCGGAACGTATCGGCCACGGCGTCAAAGCGGTTGAAGATCGCGCCCTGATGGATTTTCTCGCCGAGCAGCGCATCGGGATCGAATCCTGCCTGACCTCCAACATTCAGACCAGCACAGTGGCATCGCTGGCGCACCATCCCCTGAAAACCTTCCTCGAGCACGGGGTGCTGGCTTCACTGAACACCGACGATCCGGCGGTCCAGGGCGTGGATATCATTCACGAATACACTATCGCCGCGCCGCAGGCCGGGCTGAGCCGGGAGCAGATCCGCCAGGCGCAGATCAACGGTCTGGAAATCGCCTTCCTTACGCCTGAAGAAAAGCAGGCGCTTAAGGATAAAGTGGCTCGCGGTTAACGCCAGTGCCGGGCGGCACGGGGCCTGCCCGGCACGGCCTTATGCCAGACAGAGCGTTGCGCGATGTCTGGCAGATTCAATTCCCAGCTCGATCAGCTCCATAATCTGTATTGCCTGACTCGCCGGAACCGGATTTTCCCCGGAACCGTTCAGCGCGTCGCGGATAGCGGCATAATAGGCCGGGTAGTTTCCCGGTAGCGTCAGCACCGTCTCCTCCACCAGCACCTCTCCCTCCGCACGCGTCACCACGCCGTCACGCATGTCGTAGCCCCAGTCCTCCTGCGGCAGGCGTTCGCCATTTTTTAGACGCCCCTCCTGCGGATCCAGGCCGAACTTCACGTAGCTGCCGCGCGCGCCGTGAACGATATAGCGGGCCGATTCCGCAGCCGCAAGCATCGTTCCGTGCAGCACAATACGGCGCTGCGGATAACTTAACATGGCGTGGAAATAGTCGGTGGTTTGCGCCCCCGGCCTGAGCTGAGCCAAATCGACCGTCATGCTCACGGGAAGCCCAAACAGATGAACGGCCTGATCGAGAAGGTGCGGCGCCAGGTCATACCAGATGCCGCTGCCCGGTCCGGCCTGCTCGCGCCAGCGGTCCCGCACCTGCGGGCGAAAACGATCGAAGTGCGACTCAAAATAAGCAATTTCTCCAAGCGTGCCTTCGTTCAGCAGCGCCTTAACCGTCAGAAAATCACTGCCCCAGCGCCGGTTATGAAATACTGACAGTAGCCGCCCCAGGCTGCGCGCCAGCGCGTCCAGCTCGCGCGCCTGTGACAGCGTCACGGTAAAAGGCTTATCGACGACAACGTGTTTACCCGCTTCCAGCGCCGCCTTCGCCAGCGGGAAGTGGGTGTCGTTAGGGGTGGGGATGACAATAAGGTCAATATTCGGATCGTTAAAGAGATGCTTTGGCTCCGTCACCACCGGCACGGCCGGCCAGTCGGCGTGGACTTTGGTTTCATCGCTGCTTGAGATAGCCGCCAGCTCCATTCCCGGAGTACCGGCAACCAGCGGTGCATGAAAGGTCTTGCTCGCGTATCCGTAGCCAATAAGACCGACGCGGATGTTTTCACTCATGATATGCCCCCTCGCCGTGCGCTTATTTACCACCGCATTTGCGCTTGCCGCACGGATTAATAATGTGCCCTTAGACTTAAAATAGCATCCTGCGGCAAAGGTATTTGTTACGGCCCGTAAAAGTGTGCCTTTTATCCCGGGGAATCGTTCCCAAAGCGCTTGCCCTGAGGAAAATGGCGCTGTAACATTTGCAATCTGTATTTATGGATAAATTACAAACACAAATTATGGCGTCAATAATTAATCGAATCATTGAATTAGCGGGATGGATTGTCCTTGGGGTGTCGGTCGTGTTGCTTGGCGTTGCCAGCCATATCGATAACTACCAGCCGCCGGAGCCTGTGACCGTCGCACAACATAAGTAATCCGGTTTCGTCATAAAGCGTGACAATTTACGTTATGGCACGTATTGCCTGACGTTATGAACGGGGTTACCCTTCACTTCCAGGCATCGACGGGTGCCTGATTCTTCGCAAAGAAAACTCCTAATTTCGTCACGCTACCCGAGTGGACAGTTTACGTCTTTATTAATCCGTTTATTATTCGAACGCGTTACCTTTACGGGTATTACCCCTTTTATATGGAAACTCATTAATATGACAGTTCAGGACTATTTATTAAAATTTCGCAAAATCAATTCCCTTGAGAGCCTGGAAAAACTGTTTGACCATCTGAACTATACCCTGTCGGATAATCAGGACATCATCAATATGTACCGTGCCGCAGATCACCGTCGCGCCGAACTGGTCTCTGGCGGTCGTCTGTTCAACGTAGGTGAAGTCCCTAAATCCGTATGGCGTTATGTAGTATAAGAAAGTAGCCATCCGCGTGAAATGTTATATACTCTGCGCCCTGCAAATTTCTGTATAACATTTCGCGCAGACTATGGGAGAGCCTATGACCGCATTGCCTGGAGAAAGAATTGGTGGCTGGTTAATCGCCCCGCTGGCATGGCTGCTGGTTGCATTATTAAGCGCGTCTCTGGCGCTGCTGCTTTATACCACTGCACTGATTACGCCTCATGCTATCCAGACGCTGATGTCTCAGAGCGCGCTCAATATTGCGACCTGGTTTGTGTCGTTCGTTTTCGCGATCGCGATGTGGTACTACACGCTGTGGCTGACCATCGCATTCTTCAGGCGCCGCAAAAGCGTGCCGAAGCACTACATTATCTGGCTGCTGGTCTCCGTGCTGCTGGCCGTAAAAGCCTTCGCCTTTTCGCCCGTGTCTGACGCGCTGGCGGTGCGCCAGCTGCTGTTTCCGCTGCTGGCAACGGCGCTTCTGGTGCCCTATTTCAAGCGCTCAACGCGCGTGAAAAAGACCTTCGTTAACCCGTAATAACCTTACAGTTAACCTGTTGTGGCCTGTTGTCGTTTATCCGATAATAGGCGGCTATTTTATTTCAGGCTAAATAATGACCGATTACTTACTGCTCTTTGTCGGAACTGTGCTGGTTAATAACTTCGTGCTGGTGAAGTTCCTTGGCCTGTGCCCGTTCATGGGCGTCTCCAAAAAGCTGGAGACGGCAATGGGCATGGGGCTGGCAACCACCTTCGTGATGACGATGGCCTCTATCTGCGCATGGCTGATTGATACCTGGATCCTCATCCCGTTGGACATGCTTTATTTGCGCACCCTGTCCTTTATCCTGGTCATTGCGGTGGTTGTGCAGTTCACCGAAATGGTGGTGCGTAAAACCAGTCCGGCCCTGTATCGCCTGCTGGGTATTTTTCTGCCTCTCATCACCACCAACTGTGCGGTGCTGGGCGTGGCGCTGCTCAACATCAACCTTGGGCATAATTTCATGCAGTCGGCGCTGTACGGTTTTTCCGCGGCGGTCGGTTTTTCCTTTGTTATGGTTCTGTTCGCGTCCATTCGCGAGCGTCTGGCGGCGGCGGATATTCCCGCGCCGTTTCGCGGCAACGCCATCGCGCTGGTGACCGCTGGTTTAATGTCTCTGGCCTTTATGGGCTTTAGTGGTCTGGTGAAGTTGTAATGAGTGCTATCTGGATTGCCATCGCGTCCATCAGCGTGCTGGGACTGGTGTTTGGCGTCATTCTGGGCTATGCCTCCCGCCGTTTTGCGGTCGAGGACGATCCGGTTGTTGAAAAAATCGATGAGCTTTTACCGCAGAGCCAGTGCGGGCAGTGCGGCTACCCCGGCTGCCGCCCTTATGCTGAGGCGGTGGGCGTGCAGGGTGAGAAAATTAACCGCTGCGCGCCGGGTGGCGAAGCCGTCATGCTCAAAATTGCCGCGCTGCTTAACGTCGACCCGCAGCCCGTCGACGGCGATGAACAGGCGCAGGAGCCCGTGCGCGCCCTTGCCGTTATTGACGAAGCCAACTGCATTGGCTGTACCAAATGTATTCAGGCGTGTCCTGTAGACGCCATTGTGGGCGCAACGCGCGCTATGCACACCGTTGTGGCGGATCTGTGCACCGGCTGTAATCTCTGCGTGGCGCCCTGCCCGACGCAGTGTATAGAGCTACGCCCGGTTGAAACGACTACCGAAAACTGGAAGTGGGATCTTCAAGCCATTCCGGTTCGCAATATTCCTGTGGAACAACATGTTTAAGTTATTTTCTGCTTTCAGAAAAGAGAAGATCTGGGATTTCGACGGCGGCATCCATCCGCCGGAGATGAAATCGCAGTCTAACGGCACGCCGCTGCGTCAGATCCCGCTGGCGACCCGCTACGTTATGCCTCTGAAACAGCATATCGGCGCGGAAGGTGAACTGTGCGTGAAGGAAGGCGACAGCGTCCTTCGCGGCCAGCCGCTGACCTTTGGCCGCGGCCGCATGCTGCCGGTTCACGCCCCGACCTCCGGTAAAGTGGTGTCTATTGCCCCACATACCGTTGCCCATCCGTCGGCGCTGTCCGAGCTGAGCGTCATCATTGAAGCTGATGGCGAGGACCGCTGGATCGATCGCGACGGCTGGAGCGACTACCGCTCCCGCAGCCGGGAAGAGCTGATAGCGCGTATTCATCAGTTCGGCGTTGCGGGTCTGGGCGGCGCAGGCTTCCCGACCGGCGCCAAGCTTCAAGGCGGCGGCGATAAAATCGAAACGCTGATCGTCAACGCCGCCGAGTGCGAGCCGTACATCACCGCGGATGACCGCCTGATGCAGGACTGCGCGGCGCAGGTGGTGGAAGGGATTCGCATCCTTGCGCATATCCTGCAGCCCCGCGAAGTGCTCATCGGTATTGAGGACAATAAGCCGCAGGCCATTTCCATGCTGCGCGCGGTGCTGGCGGATAGCCATGATATCGGCCTGCGCGTGATCCCAACGAAATACCCGTCCGGTGGCGCAAAGCAGCTGACGCAGATCCTGACCGGCAAGCAGGTTCCCCACGGGGGTCGTTCGTCCGATATCGAGGTGCTGATGCAGAACGTCGGTACCGCCTACGCGGTGAAGCGTGCGGTCATCGACGGGGAGCCGCTGACCGAACGCGTGGTCACCCTGACCGGCGAGTCCGTCTCGCGTCCCGGCAACGTCTGGGCTCGCCTGGGCACCCCGGTGCGTCATTTGCTGGAGCAGGCGGGGTTCTGTCCGGGCAGCGATCAGATGGTCATCATGGGCGGCCCGCTGATGGGCTTTACCCTGCCGTGGCTCGACGTCCCGGTGGTGAAAATCACTAACTGCCTGCTCGCCCCTTCCCCGACGGAAATGGGCGAAACGCAGGAAGAGAAAAGCTGCATTCGCTGTAGCGCCTGCGCAGACGCATGTCCGGCAGATTTGCTGCCGCAGCAGCTGTACTGGTACAGCAAAGGCCAGCTGCACGATAAGGCGCAGGCGCACAACCTGGCAGACTGTATTGAATGCGGTGCCTGTGCCTGGGTCTGCCCGAGCAATATTCCGCTGGTGCAGTACTTCCGTCAGGAGAAAGCCGAAATCTATGCGATCTCGATGGAGGAAAAACGCGCCGCTGAAGCTAAAGCCCGCTTTGAAGCGCGCCAGGCAAGACTGGAGCGCGAGAAGCTCGCCCGTCAGGAACGCCATAAGCAGGCCGCCGTGCAGCCTGATGCAAAAGATCAGGATGCGATTAACGCCGCACTGGCCCGCGTGCGTGAGAAAAAAGCCACCGCCGCCCAGGCGGTGGAAATAGCGGCCGGACAAAAACCGGACAACAGCGAAGCGATTGCCGCCCGCGAGGCGCGTAAAGCCGAAGCGCGCGCGTCAGGCGCAGAAGGCGCAAAACGCCAAACCGGAAGCCGATGCCGATCCGCGTAAAGCCGCGGTGGAAGCGGCTATCGCCCGTGCCAAAGCGCGCAAGGCCGGACAGCAGGCAGTGGTGGTGGAGCAGGACGCGCCGGATCCGCGCAAGGCTGCCGTGGAAGCGGCCATCGCCCGCGCTAAAGCGCGCAAGGCGGCACAGATTCAGCCTGCCGAAGAGAGCGAAGCCCCCGTCGACCCGCGTAAAGCCGCCGTGGAAGCGGCTATCGCCCGCGCCAAAGCGCGCAAGGCGGCACAGACTCAGCCTGCCGAAGAGAGCGAAGCCCCCGTCGATCCGCGTAAAGCCGCCGTGGAAGCGGCCATCGCCCGCGCTAAGGCGCGCAAGGCGGCACAGCAGGAAACGCTGCCTGCGGCCGCTAACGACGATCCACGCAAAGCCGCAGTCGCCGCCGCGATTGCGCGTGTTCAGGCAAAGAAAGCCGCGCAGCAAGCCGTTAACGAGGATTAAATGGTTTTCAGAATTGCAAGTTCCCCTTATACCCATAACCAGCGCCAGACATCGCGTATCATGATGCTGGTGTGCCTGGCCGCGCTGCCGGGCATTGCCGTTCAGTGTTGGTTTTTCGGCTGGGGCACGCTTTTCCAGCTGGCTCTTGGTTGCGCCAGCGCCGTTGCAGCGGAAGCCCTGATCCTGAAGCTGCGCAAAATGGACGTTACCCGCATCCTGAGCGATAACTCCGCCCTGCTGACCGGCCTGCTGCTGGCCATCAGCATTCCCCCGTTTGCGCCCTGGTGGATGGTGGTTTCAGGAACCGTATTTGCGGTAGTCATCGCTAAACAGCTGTACGGCGGGCTGGGCCATAACCCGTTTAACCCGGCGATGATCGGCTACGTTGTTCTGCTCATCTCCTTCCCGGTCCAGATGACCAGCTGGCTGCCGCCGCATGAGCTTGCCGCCACGGTGCCCGGGTTTATGGACGCTCTGCATGTAATCTTTAGCGGCCACACCGCGCAGGGCGCGGATATGAACGCGCTCCGCATGGGCGTGGATGGTATCAGCCAGGCGACGCCGCTCGACACCTTCAAAACCTCCCTGCGCGCCGGACACAGCGTTGAGCAGGTGATGCAGTCCTCCATTTACAGCGGCGTTCTGGCAGGTGCTGGCTGGCAGTGGGTCAATGTGGCCTACCTGCTGGGCGGTGCGTTCCTGCTGCAACAGAAGGCCATCCGCTGGCATATTCCGGTCAGCTTCCTGGCGACGCTGGCCGTCTGCTCGACGCTCGGCTGGGTTATTTCCCCGGACTCACTGGCAACCCCGCAGCTTCATTTGCTCTCCGGCGCGACCATGCTCGGTGCATTCTTTATCCTGACCGATCCGGTAACCGCCTCCACCACTAACCGCGGCCGCCTCATCTTTGGCGCGCTGGCGGGACTGCTGGTCTGGCTTATTCGCAGCTTTGGCGGCTATCCCGACGGCGTGGCGTTTGCCGTGCTACTGGCCAATATCACCGTTCCGCTCATCGACTACTACACTCGTCCGCGCGTGTACGGTCATCGCTAAGGGTTACGCCATGCTTAAGACAATGCAAAAACACGGCGTTACGCTGGCAATCTTCGCCGCCGCCCTCACCGGGCTGACGGCGCTGGTGAATGAGCTGACGAAAACCACCATTGAAGAACAGGCTGTAAAACAGCAAAAAGCGCTTTTCGATCAGGTGATCCCGTCAGATTTCTACGATAACGACCTGCAGAAGAGCTGCTTTGTCGTGCAGGCTCCGCAGCTCGGCAGCGGACCGCACCGCGTGTATATTGCCCGTAAGGGCGAGAACTCGGTGGGTGCCATCATGGAAGCCACCGCGCAGGACGGCTACTCGGGTGCTATTCAGCTGCTTGTGGGCAGTGATTTTTCCGGAACCGTGCTGGGCACGCGCGTCACGGAGCATCACGAAACGCCGGGCCTCGGCGATAAAATCGAAACGCGCTTAAGCGACTGGATCTTACACTTTGCCGGGAAGGTGATTCATGGCGAGGACGATCCCGCTTTCGCGGTGAAAAAAGATGGCGGCGAGTTTGACCAGTTCACGGGCGCCACCATAACGCCGCGCGCGGTGGTCAACGCCGTCAAGCGCGCCGGGCTGTATGCCGAAACGCTGCCCGGGCAGCTTAACAATCTTTCCCCGTGTGAGGAGTGACCATGAGCCAGGTTAAAGAAGTCATCGTTCAGGGACTCTGGAAGAACAACTCGGCGCTGGTGCAGCTGCTGGGGTTGTGCCCGCTGCTGGCGGTGACGTCCACCGCCACCAACGCGCTCGGTCTGGGCCTGGCAACCACGCTGGTGCTCACGTTGACCAACTTCTCTATTTCCGTGCTTCGCCGCTGGACGCCGTCGGAAATCCGCATTCCGATTTACGTGATGATCATTGCCTCGGTGGTTAGCGTGGTGCAAATGCTGATTAATGCCTACGCCTTTGGCCTGTACCAGTCGCTGGGGATCTTCATTCCGCTGATTGTGACCAACTGTATCGTCGTTGGCCGCGCCGAAGCCTTCGCGGTGAAAAACAACCCGGCCATCTCCGCGCTGGACGGATTTTCCATCGGCATGGGCGCTACCGCCGCGATGTTCGTCCTCGGATCTATGCGTGAAATTCTGGGCAACGGCACGCTTTTTGACGGCGCTGATGCGCTGCTCGGCGGCTGGGCTAAGGCGCTGCGCATCGAGGTGTTCCACACGGACACCCCGTTCCTGCTGGCGATGCTGCCTCCGGGAGCATTTATTGGCCTTGGCATGATGCTGGCGGTAAAATACCTGATTGATGAAAAACGTAAGCGCCGCGCGGCCGAGCGCAGCGTGCAGGAAGGGATCCCCGAAAAAGCCTCATGAATAAAGAGAAACGCATTGCGATACTGACGCGCCTGCGCGATCAGAATCCTCATCCAACGACGGAGCTGAACTTTAACTCTCCGTTTGAGCTGCTGATCGCGGTGCTGCTCTCCGCGCAGGCCACTGACGTAAGCGTCAACAAAGCGACTGCCCTGCTCTACCCCGTCGCGAATACGCCGCAGGCCATGCTGGAGCTGGGCGTGGAGGGGGTAAAATCCTATATCAAAACCATCGGCCTGTTTAACAGCAAGGCTGAAAACGTTATTAAGACCTGCCGGATCCTGCTTGAGCAGCACGGCGGTGAAGTTCCGGAAGATCGTGCTGCGCTGGAGGCGCTGCCGGGCGTCGGGCGCAAGACGGCAAACGTTGTGCTGAACACGGCTTTTGGCTGGCCGACAATTGCCGTGGATACCCATATCTTCCGCGTCTCTAACCGCACCCATTTTGCGCCAGGAAAGAACGTGGAGCAGGTTGAAGAGAAGCTGCTAAAGGTGGTTCCCGCCGAGTTTAAGGTGGACTGCCACCACTGGCTGATCCTGCACGGTCGCTATACCTGCATAGCCCGCAAGCCGCGCTGCGGCTCCTGCATTATCGAAGATCTTTGCGAGTACAGCGAAAAGGTCTATCCCTGACAGCGCTTTTTCCGCTCGCCTCTCAAGCCCTTAGTTTCAATAAGGGCTCTGCTATCCCTTAGATTGACCATAAAATGCCCTCCGCTTTGGCTTTAAGCCACACTGATTCGTCGGCCATTTAACACTCAAACAGGTTAATAGTTTTTTCATCACCAAAAATTTCTATACATCTGTGATCCCGATCACTCTGATAACGTCATGTTGGATTTTTGTTTATAAAACCGTCCCATTCCATTTGCCACGCAAGATGTAATCGGCCCCACGCCGCAGATAAGACCAGTCATTTTTCAGATTATGGGCTATATCACTGCCAACAACCTTAAATAGCAGAACATATCGCCAAGCAGCCATTCGACCGGGCCTTTTGCAGTGAAAAAAACCAGCAATTTTCAACCAATGAAATTTAACGCTGAATAACATTTGTATGAACCGAGGATTATGCCGCGTCAGTTATATGTAACAGAGTATTACAAACGTATTGCCAGACGGGGCTGGATAGTGAACATTACCCGCCGTTTCCCCTCCCAATATAACTATAAAGCGGATGGACTACGGTCATCACGCTATGAACACCCCCGTTAATATGGGATGTAAAAAAAGAGGTATATGTGTCAACTGCAAACAATAAACCAACAGATGAGAGCGTAAGTCTTAACGCTTTCAAACAGCCTAAAGCGTTCTATCTCATTTTCTCTATCGAATTATGGGAGCGTTTTGGCTACTACGGCCTGCAAGGGATTATGGCCGTTTACCTGGTTAAGCAACTGGGTATGTCCGAAGCGGATTCCATCACGCTGTTCTCATCCTTCAGCGCTCTGGTGTATGGCCTTGTCGCAATTGGCGGCTGGTTAGGCGATAAAGTCCTCGGGACTAAACGCGTCATTATGCTGGGCGCCGTGGTTCTGGCGATTGGTTATGGACTGGTTGCGTGGTCCGGGCACGATGCAGGCGTGGTATACATGGGCATGGCCACCATCGCGGTCGGTAACGGCCTCTTCAAGGCTAACCCGTCTTCCCTGCTTTCTACCTGCTACAGCAAAGATGATCCCCGTCTGGACGGTGCATTCACCATGTACTACATGTCCATCAACATCGGTTCATTCTTCTCCATGCTGGCAACCCCATGGCTGGCCGCGAAATTTGGCTGGAGCGTGGCGTTTGCGCTGAGCTTCGTGGGCATGCTGATCACGGTAGTGAACTTCCTGTTCTGCCGCAGCTGGGTTAAAGATTATGGTTCAAAACCAGACTTCGAACCGGTGCACATGGGCAAACTGCTGGCAACCATCGTTGGTGTTGTGATCCTGGCCGCCGTTGCCACCTGGCTGCTGCACAACCAGGGCGTTGCACGTGCGGTACTGGGCGTGGTTGCGCTGGGTATCGTTATCATCTTCGCCAAAGAAGCCTTCGCCATGCAGGGTTCCGCCCGCCGCAAGATGATTGTGGCCTTCATCCTGATGCTGGAAGCGATTATCTTCTTCGTGCTGTACAGCCAGATGCCTACGTCTCTGAACTTCTTCGCTATCCGTAACGTTGAGCACTCAATCCTGGGTATCGCGTTCGAGCCGGAGCAGTATCAGGCGCTCAACCCGTTCTGGATCATGATTGGTAGCCCGATTCTGGCCGCTATCTATAACAAAATGGGCGACCGTCTGCCTATGCCGCACAAGTTCGCCATCGGTATGGTGCTGTGTTCTGGCGCGTTCCTGGTCCTGCCGCTGGGTACCAAATTCGCGACTGACGCGGGTATCGTCTCCGTTAACTGGCTGATCCTGAGCTATGCGCTGCAGTCTATCGGTGAGCTGATGATCTCCGGCCTGGGCCTGGCAATGGTTGCACAGCTGGTACCACAGCGTCTGATGGGCTTCATCATGGGTAGCTGGTTCCTGACCACCGCTGGCGCGGCGATCATCGCCGGTAAGATTGCGAACCTGATGGCGGTACCAGAAAACGTTACCGACCCGCTGGTGTCCCTGAACGTTTACGGCACCGTGTTCATGCAGATTGGTATCGCGACCGCCGTGATTGCCGTACTGATGCTGCTGACTGCCCCTAAACTGAATCGTATGACTCAGGACGACGACAAATCCGCTAAGGCGAGCTCAACCGCCACCGCGTAACGTCATCGGGAAACGACTGACCAGAAGCCGCTAACGTATTAGCGGCTTTTTTTTTATCCGAACGCGCACTAACATAGCTGGAACCTCAGCAAAAAGGAGTTACCGATGAAACTGTTCTATAAACCGGGCGCCTGCTCTCTTGCTTCCCATATCACCCTACGCGAGAGCGGCAAGGATTTTACGCTGGACGGCGTTGACCTGATGAAAAAGCGCCTGGAAAACGGGGATGACTTTTTTGCGATTAACCCAAAAGGGCAGGTTCCGGCCCTGCTGCTGGATGATGGCACCCTGCTGACCGAAGGGGTGGCGATTATGCAGTATCTCGCGGATAACGTACCGGATCGTCAGCTCCTTGCCCCTACCGGCAGCATTGCACGGTATAAAACGCTGGAGTGGCTGAACTACATCGCCACCGAGCTGCACAAGGGCTTTACGCCCCTGTTCCGCCCGGATACCCCTGAAGAGTACAAACCGACCGTGCGCACGCTGCTGGAGAAAAAGCTTCAGTACATTAACGACAGCCTGAAGGACGACCAGTGGATCTGTGGTTCACGCTTCACTATTGCCGATGCATATCTGTTTACCGTTCTGCGCTGGGCGCGCGCGGTTAAGCTGAACATGGACGGATTAGATCATATCGCGTCGTACATGGCACGCGTGGCGGAGCGTCCTGCGGTTGCCGCGGCGCTGAAAGCGGAAGGTTTAAACTAACCTGCGAGCGCGTGTTGCCGGGTAGCGATGACGCATACCCGGCAAACGTCAATATGGGGCTTTATAGCCTTGTGGCGCTGAAATAGTGCTCCGGCTTCGCGATGCGATCCTGCGCCGCAACCACCTGCAGCTCATATTCCTGCATCGTTTTCGTCGCAATCATGATTTCATATACGGCCGCGGTCACGTGCTCCAGCGCATCGCGCAGGCCTGCCCCCTGCAACAGCTTCACCAGCAGCAAACCGCTGGTGACATCACCGACGCCAACGGGCTGACGCATGCCGAAATCCACCAGCGGCCGGCTGATATGCCAGGCGTCGTCCTTCGTCACCAGCAGCATCTCAAAACGGTCCTGGCTCATCCCTGCGCGTGCCAGGTGTTTTACCAGTACAATCTCCGGCCCCCTGGGCTATCAGCTCGCGAGACGCGCTTACAGCCTCTTCTACGCTGTTTACCGGATGCTCGCACAGGATCTCCAGCTCAATCAGGTTGGGGGCAATAATATCGCTGGCCGGCAAGGCATGCCGGACATGAAACTCCGCCACGCCCGGCGCCACGATGCAGCCTTTTTCCGGATGGCCCATCACCGGGTCGCAGAAATATTTCGCTGCGGGGTTTGCCGCTTTCACCTGGCGCACGATGCCAAGGATATGCTCCCCCTGCTCCGCCGAACCGAGATAGCCGCTCAGCACAGCGTCGCAGCGCCGGAGCTGGTCAATCTCCGCAATACCCTGAACGATCTCCGTCAGATGCGACGGCGGCATCACGCAGCCGGTCCATTTACCGTACTGGGTGTGATTCGAAAACTGGACGGTGTTGAGAGGCCAGACGTTGGCGCCGAGGCGGCGCATCGGGAACTCCGCAGCGCTGTTGCCGGCATGCCCAAAAACAACGTGGGACTGAATGGCGAGGATGTTCTTCATGTTGTACTTACCAAACCCTGTCAAAACAAAAGGGGCGTGGTTTCCCACGCCCCTGCATACTTTTAATTACTTCCAGCAGACCAGACAGTAATTTTTCTTACCACGACGCAGCAGCGTGTAGCGGCCATACAGACGATCGCTCTCGGTGAAGGTGTATTCCGGATCGGCCTGTTTCTCGCCGTTGATGGTGATAGCGTTTGAGGCGATGGTTTTACGCGCCTGGCCGCGGGACGGCTGTAGCTCGGAGTCCACCAGCGCCTGCATCAGGTCTGCGCCTTTCTCCATCTCGACCATCGGCACGCCATCCTGCGCCAGCTGCTCAAAGTCCGCTTCGCTCAGGTCGCTCAGGGTACCGTTGAACAGGCTCGCCGTAATGCGTTTCGCCGCCGCCAGGCCTTCCTCGCCGTGCACCAGTTTTGTAACTTCGTCCGCCAGCACGTACTGGGCGCGCGGAGCTTTACCGCTGTTCTTGTCTTCCTCTTCCAGGGCATTGATGTCCTCAATATCCATAAAGGTAAAGAATTTCAGGAAGCGATAAACGTCGGCATCCGCCGTGTTGATCCAGAACTGGTAGAATTTGTACGGGCTGGTTTTCTTCGGATCCAGCCATACCGCGCCGCCTTCGGTTTTGCCGAACTTGGTACCGTCTGCTTTGGTGATCAGCGGAACGGTCAGACCAAAGACCTGATTCTGGTGCAGACGACGGGTCAGATCGATACCGGAGGTGATGTTGCCCCACTGGTCGGAGCCGCCAATTTGCAGAGAAACGCCGTGGAGCTTGTTCAGGCAGGCGAAGTCATAACCCTGAAGCAGGTTATAGGAGAACTCGGTAAAGGAGATGCCCTGATCGTCACGGTTAAGACGCTGCTTCACCGCTTCTTTGTTAATCATCTGGTTAACAGAGAAATGCTTGCCGATGTCGCGCAGGAAGGTCAGCACGTTCATGCCGCCAAACCAGTCGTAGTTGTTCGCCGCAATTGCAGAGTTTTCACCGCAGTCGAAATCGAGGAAGGGTGCAACCTGTTTGCGGATCTTGTCTACCCACTCCTGAACGGTGTCTTCGGTATTCAGCTTACGCTCAGCGGCTTTAAAACTCGGGTCGCCAATCAGACCGGTCGCGCCGCCAACCAGCGCGACGGGCTTATGGCCGGCCATCTGGAAGCGTTTCAGGCATAACAACGGAACAAGATGCCCCAAATGCAAGCTGTCAGCGGTGGGATCGAAGCCGCAATAGAGCGCGATCGGGCCTTGCGCCAGTCGCTCTGCTAACGCTTCTTCGTCCGTCACCTGGGCCACGAGGCCCCGCTCTTGCAATTGTTTAATCAAGTTACTGCTTGCCATCAAATTCTCCATGTATAAACGACTGCACCTTTGCCGGTACACGACTTTTCGCCTGGTGCGAAAGGTACATAGAATAAAGCGCAAGCGCGGCGTGCGCTAGCGCTTAACACAACAAATTTCAGGGTTTACGGGGCCAGCCTGTCTATTTTCCAGGCACCGTTGTCGCGCTGGTATAAAAAGCGGTCATGGAGACGGTGTTCACCGCCCTGCCAGAACTCCATCTGCTCGATGGGAATGCGGAATCCGCCCCAGAAGCTCGGCAGCGGCACTTCACCCTGCTGAAACTTCTGCTTGAGTTCGAGGAATTTGCTCTCCAGCACGCCGCGGGCAGAGATGCGGCTGGACTGCTTAGACACCCACGCGCCAATCTGGCTGTCGCGCGGGCGGCTGTGGAAATACTTCACGACCTCGAGCGTGGAGAGGCGCTCCGCTTTGCCGGTCACCATCACCTGACGCTCCAGCATATGCCACGGGAACAGCAGGCTGATGCGCGGGTTGTTTTCCAGGTGGTGGGCTTTCCGGCTGCCGAGGTTGGTGTAGAACACCAGCCCTTTGTCGTCGAAGTGCTTGAGCAGGACGATGCGCTGGTAGGGTTGACCGTTTTCATCAACCGTGGCGACAACCATGGCCGTCGGATCGGCCAGCTTCGCTTCACAGGCCTGCTTCAGCCAGCGTTCAAAAAGCACCAGCGGTTCGGCGGGAAGATCCTGGCGGCGCAGCCCGCCTTTGGTGTATTCACGGCGCAGATGCGCAATTTGCTGCAATTCGTCGTTATCTGACATGGCGTTAGCTGAAATTGACATTGGGTGGCGCTATTGTGCGCCCCCCTTGTAAAAATCTCAACGCTTCGGATTTTCGAGCTGACAGTTGTTCAGCACAATGCGGTCACGCTTGTAGACGGTAGCGCTGTCCCCTTTCGACCAGAACACGTAGATCCCGTCCGTGTAGCGCGCGCCGGAGGCCGACATGCCCTGCTTCAGGGTCAGCAATTTATTGTCGTAGACAAAGCTGGCTTCCTGACGAGGGTTGTTCAGCTTCACCGTCAGCGGTTTTTCATCACAGCGGTATTCAAGCGTGTCGGTTTGCATACGCTCAACAAGCTGGTTATAGGCGCTGCATCCGGTCAGAAGCAAAGGCAAAGCAATAAGAAGGTATTTTTTCATGAGCATATCCCGAAGACTATCCTGGTCCCGGAGGGCATGGCCGCCCTCCTGTTGTTCCTCATTTTAAGGGTTACACCCGCCGCTGAATTTCAGTTAACTCTGATTATGACGCGGGTTCGCGGGGAAAATAGCGCCGAGAACGCTCGCTTCCCGCGCGCCGGTCACGGAAGGTAAATTCCCCGGCAGCCCGGCAACCGTACGCCAGGCAAGCCAGGCGAAGGCCAGCGCCTCCATATCGTCTCCGCTGATGCCGGCTTCATCTGTGGTAGTCACTTCCGTGCCCGGCAGCAGTGCGGCCAGGCGCGCCATAATCAGCGGATTGCGGCTTCCCCCCCCCGCATACCAGCAGGCGCTCGCAGCCGCCGCTCAGCAATACCTGCTCAGAAATTGACATGGCGGTTAGCTCAGTAAGCGTAGCCTGCACGTCCTGCGGCGCGAGCGCGGGGAACTGCGCCAGCTGGCGTTCAAGCCAGCCGTAGTTAAAATATTCTCGCCCCGTGCTTTTTGGCGCAGGCAGCGCAAAGAACGGATCGCTTAACAGAGACTGCAGCAGAGGGAGGATCACCTTCCCCTGGCTGGCCCACCGGGCATCTTTGTCGTAAGGTTTACCGATCTGACGCCATATCCAGGCATCCATTAGCATGTTGCCGGGCCCGGTATCGTATCCGCGCACCGGCTGACCCGGGATGAGCAACGACAGGTTGGCGATCCCGCCTATGTTCAGCACCATCCTGCGCTCAACCGGATGGGCCAGCAGCGCCTGGTGGAATGCCGGCACCAGCGGCGCGCCCTGACCGCCAAGCGCCATATCCCGACGGCGGAAGTCGCCCACTACCGTCACGCCGGTTTTGGCCACAATCTGGTTGTTATCGCCAATTTGCATCGTGTGCGGCGCCTCGCCGACGGGCTCATGCCAGACGGTCTGCCCGTGGCACCCGATCGCCACGACATCCTGCGGATGAAGGCGCTCTTGCTGCATCAGGGCCAGTACCGCTTGTGCAAACAGCGCCCCCAGACGCACGTCCAGCTGACCAAGCTGAGAAAGCGTCAGCTGCTGTCCCTGGCAGATGCTCAGAATCTCTTCTTTTAGCGAGACCGGAATAGGCCAGCTCAGGCTTGCCTGCTGCGCCACCATGTTTTCATCAATAGCGGCCAGGACGACATCCACACCGTCAAGACTGGTCCCGGACATCACACCGATATAGCGACCCGATTTCATGCGCTTTCCTTACGTTACGTGGGCTAAGTGCAAACACTCCATCATAAATGACGCCGCTTTGCTATGCGGTGATTATAATTTTTAACAATCTCAGACCTGCCGCACAGGCGGCTTTTGTTTATGTCCCGTTAAGCCAGATTCAAGTAAAATTTTTTTATTCGGCATGCAAAGATATGAACTGTGGTCGTTAATGCCATATAATTTAGCCATAACGGATGCCCCAACCGGGCGTTTTTTGGTGAACAGGAGAGTCAAATGATTTTACGTGTAATGGGCGTTTCGCTGATTGGTTTAACACTGGCGGGTTGTGTGAACGACAATTCACTCTCCGGCGACGTATATAGTGCTTCTGAAGCTAAACAGGTACAGAACGTGACATACGGTACTATCGTTAATGCCCGTCCTGTTCAGATTCAGGGTGGCGATGACACGAACGTTGTGGGCGCAATCGGTGGTGCGGTACTGGGTGGATTCCTGGGTAACACCATTGGCGGCGGTACCGGACGTTCTCTGGCCACCGCGGCGGGCGCAGTTGCCGGCGGCGTAGCTGGTCAGGGCGTTCAGGGCGCGATGAACAAAACCCAGGGCGTTGAGCTGGAAATTCGCAAGGACGATGGCAGCACTATTATGGTCGTGCAGAAACAGGGTAATACCCGCTTCTCCGCTGGCCAGCGTGTTGTACTGGCAAGCAACGGCAGCCAGGTTACCGTCTCCCCGCGTTAAAATAATAATGGAAGCGGTCATAAGACCGCTTCCATTTACAAAACATATCAATTTAATAAATATATTTACAAAAATAATTCACTTGGTGAATTATTCATCTCCTCTGTTCTTGTTCCTGCGCAAAGTATTTTTTACTTCTCTTCGTTAGACTCTTCGCATTCATTTTTTCTTTTTTATTTATTTGAACTTATATGCTTGCGATCTCTCGATTTGTAAAAAACCGCTATATGGCGTTCGTCATTGGATGCATTATCGTCATAAGCGTATTACAGGGATTATTTATAAAACTTGTTGAATGGGTTCCTTCATTCTCTCCGCTATTTTTCCCTACGCTCACTATTTTTCTTCTGGTATTCCATCTGTTTATTGCCTGCTTTATGGCAATGAAATACTGGTGCGATAAAAAACGTTTATATCTCGTTCCGATTGCCGCGGCCTTTGCCGGTTCGGCACTGCTGATGGTGGGTACGCTGTCCAGCTTTCCGGCCTGGCTGGATCTCTATCAGTTCAACGAGGCGAACTATAATGACGCGATGATCTTTTATATGTTCCGCCACCTTTTAATGGCGGTGCTGATGATGGCCTCGGTATTACTGTATACGCTTCGCGCTTCCCCCCTCACGCGAAGCACCCACATCGGCACCGTTGCCGGGTCGGCTCTTTTCACGTGCGGTATGCTTGGGCTGGCGTGGTTCTATTCCAGCCATTCCACGATGCTAACACTGGATCTCGTGGATAATGAAACCCGGAAGTTTATGGTTCTCTGGAGCCAGACGATCAATATCATTTTGATCGTTCTCTGGGGCGTTACGTTAATCACCCTGATAGCCGTGACCCGGATAAGAAATTTGTTCTGGGTGGGCGGAAATTTTTTGTGCGTCTGTTATGTCGTCACGCTGTTAATGCTGCTTTTAGGCGGACACGCGGAAGATGTTTCGTGGTATCGCGCCCGGTTATTCGAAACCGTCGCGACGTTAATGATAATATTCATTCTGCTTTCCGACGTCTTTAATTTGTATCGCGACTCGCACGTCAAATACCAGCAGTCTTATCAAAACTCGATCCGCGACCCGCTCACCCGTCTTTATAACCGCAGCTATTTTTATGATTCATTAAACTACGCCCTCGGCTCGGCAACGGAGGCTCACCCGGTATCGGTGGTGGTAAGCGATCTTGACCGTTTCAAGCGCATCAACGACTGCTACGGGCATTTGCAGGGAGATAAGGTGCTGCAGTTTGTCTCTAATCTTCTGACGGATTCCGTGCGCCCCCAGGATATCGCGGCCCGAATCGGCGGTGAAGAGTTTGTTCTGATGCTGACCAATACCCCATCAGACGCCGCGCGGCAGGTCGCCGAGCGCATCCGTCTCAAGCTGAGCGGGTTTGATAAAACCAGCAGCGGCGGCCATCTGCCGGAGCCAATTACCATCAGCATGGGCGTATTCACCGCAACCTCGCCGGAAACCAGCGCGGAAACCTGCGTGGAAAGCGCGGATAAAGCCATGTACGAGGCAAAGGAGACGGGGCGCAACCGGGTCGTGGTGTTCAGGTAATGAGAAAGGCCCTGCATAAGCAGGGCCTTTACGTTCGGTCAGTCGCGGGTTTGCAGCTCGTGGATGTTCTGCTCAAGACGGGCGATAAGTCCAATAAGCATCTCCAGCTCCGCAGGTGAAATACCGGACAGGATCTCCCCCCGCGTTTTACTGATGACGGCTTCCATCTCCGTAATGATTGGCGCCGCTTTTTCCGTCAGTTTTATACGCTTGGCGCGACGATCGCTGGCGCAGGTTTGACGGGAGATGAGTCCCTTCTCTTCCAGCTGGTCAAGCGTACGCACCAGGGACGGTTGCTCGATACCGATCGCTTTTGCCAGCTGAATTTGCGACTGTTCTGGCGGGAGCTGATGAATGTTATGCAGCGTAACCCAGTGGGTCTGCGTCAGTTCCAGAGGTTTCAGGCGATGGTCAATCAGAGCACGCCAGACGCGTACCAACCTTGCCAGATCAGAACCTAATGGCGATTCCAATTTCATCTCCTTATAATTAGCTTGCTAAGTGATTATAGTGATTTTAGAATAGTTTGCAGTATTTGTATTGCCAAAACAAATGCAATCACGGTATTCATCATTCCAGAAAGAATGATTTACACTGAATATTCATGCGCCATCGCACTGATACATGCCATTGCGGCACTCACTCCACTGCAAAGGATCGCTGCTCGTGACGTTTTTCTCTTTCTCTGCCGGGTTGCCCCTTCAGGATCTGATTATCGGCGCATCGGTCTACTTTCCGCCTCTTTTTAAAGCCGTTATGGTTGGATTTGTGATCTGGCTCGTGGCGCACCGACTGCTGCGGGACTGGATGTATTCTGGTGAAATCTGGCACCCGATGTTGATGGATCTCTCGCTGTTTACCCTTTCCGTCTGTCTTGGCCTTGCCGTGTTAACCGTCTGGTGAGAATGCCCTTGAAAACGCTTAAATATTTTTCCACTCTTTTCGTTTTGGCGCTGGCGCTGATTGCCGGCTGGTGGCTCTGGAACTATTACATGCAGTCCCCCTGGACCCGCGACGGCAAAATACGCGCAGAACAGGTCAGCATCACGCCACAGGTGTCGGGCAGCATCACCGCGCTCATGGTAAAGGACAACCAGTTCGTCCACGCGGGCGATGTGCTGTTCCGCATTGACGAGACCCCTTTTCAGATTGCCGTGCTTAACGCCCAGGCACAGCTGGCTAAGGCTCAGTCCGATCTCGCAAAGGCCAACAACGAAGCCGACCGACGCCGTCATCTGTCGAAAAACTATATCTCTGCGGAAGATCTGGATACCGCCAACATCAACGTGAAAACCATGCAGGCCGGTCTGAAGGTGGCGGAGGCCACGCTGAAGGAAGCCGAGTGGCAGCTGACCCAGACGGTGGTTAAAGCGCCGGTAGACGGGTGGATTACCAACCTGTCCACGCGCGTGGGAGACTACGCCACGACCGGAGAGCCGGTTTTTGCCCTGGTGGATAGCCGCTCGTTTTACGTGGTTGGCTATTTTGAGGAGACGAAGCTGCGCCATATTCGCGAGGGCGCGCCAGCCCGAATCAACCTCTACAGCGGCGCGCAAACGTTACAGGGTCACGTATCCAGTATCGGTCGGGCAATCTACGACCAGAGCGTCGAAACCGATTCTGGCCTGGTGCCTGATATTAAACCCAACGTACCCTGGGTGCGTCTGGCCCAGCGGGTGCCGGTTCGCGTGGAGTTCGACAGCCTGCCGAAAGAGATTACTCTCGTTTCAGGGACCACCTGTACCGTCTCCATCGGGACACGATGATGAACCTGCGGGCTGTCTCGTGGCGCAATGCGCCCTGGATAAAAGCGACGCGCCCGCAGTGGCGTTACGCGCTGCGCAACGGCATCGCCATGTGCCTTGCGCTTACGGTTGCCTATTACCTGAACCTGGATGAACCCTACTGGGCGATGACGTCAGCGGCGGTGGTCAGCTTCCCCACCGTCGGCGGCGTTATCAGTAAAAGCCTCGGACGCGTGGCGGGTAGCCTGCTCGGCGCCACCGCCGCCCTGATTCTGGCTGGCCATACCCTGAACGATCCGTGGCTGTTTCTGCTCAGCATGTCCGCCTGGCTGGGGCTGTGCACCTGGGCCTGCGCCCATTTTACCAATAACGTTGCCTACGCGTTTCAGCTGGCGGGCTATACCGCGGCCATTATCGCCTTCCCGGTGGTTAACGTGCTGGATACCACCGAACTGTGGGATATCGCGCAGGCACGCGTGTGCGAGGTGATGGTCGGTATCCTCTGCGGCGGCATGATGATGATGATCCTGCCCAGCACCTCTGACGGCACCACGCTCATCACCGCCCTGAAAACGATGCACGCGCGCCTGCTGGAACATGCCAGCCTGCTCTGGCAACCCGACACAAACGATGAGATCCGTCTCGCGCATGAAAAAGTCATCGGCCAGATCCTGACCATGAATCTGCTGCGCATACAGGCCTTCTGGAGCCACTATCGCTTTCGTCGCCAGAACACGCTGCTGAACTACCTGCTGCACCAGCAGCTACGCATGACCAGCGCAATATCGAGCCTTCGCCGGATGTTGCTGAACTGGCCTGCACCGCCCGCGCATACCCGGGAGGTGATTGACACCCTGCTCGCCGCCCTTGCGCGCCCGGACGCGGATATCTACAGCGTGGCCCGGATAATTGCTCCGCTCGCCCCAGCGGATGAGTATGACTACCGCCATCGCGCCTTCTGGCAGCGTCTGAACTATTTCTGCCGGCTGTATCTGCGCAGCAGCCGCTGGCTGAAAGCCGTCGAAAATGCCACGCCCGTTACCGTGTTTTCCGTACCCGGCAGCCCCGCTCTGGCGCGGCATACCGACGCCATGGAGGCGCTGTGGAGCGGTTTTCGTACCTTTTGTGCACTGATGCTGGTCGGCGCATGGGCCATTACCACGCAGTGGGACGCGGGCAGCGCGGCGCTGACGCTTGCGGCCATCAGCTGCGTGCTCTATTCGGTGGCGGCGTCCCCCTTCAACTCGCTTACGCTCCTCATGCGCACGCTGGTGCTACTGTCGCTCTTCAGCTTTGTGGTGAAGTTTGGCCTGATGGTGCAGATAACCGATCTGTGGCAATTCCTGCTGTTTCTGTTTCCGCTGTTAACCACCATGCAGCTGCTCAAGCTGCAAATGCCTAAGCTGGCCGGCCTGTGGGGGCAGCTGATTGTTTTTATGGGATCGTTCATCTCGGTGACGAATCCGCCGGTTTACGATTACGCCGATTTCCTGAATGACAACCTGGCGAAAATTCTCGGCGTGGGGCTGGCATGGCTGGCGTTCGCCGTGCTGCGCCCTGGTTCGGACGCGCGTAAAAGCCGCAGGCATATCCGGGAGTTACGCAGAGGATTTGTCGACCAGCTGAGCCGCAGGCCGCACCTTCGCGAAAGTGAATATGAATCGCTGGTTTATCATCACGTCAGCCAGCTTAATAACAGCCAGGATTCACTCTCCCGGCGCTGGCTATTGCGCTGGGGCGTGGTGCTGCTGAACTGTTCGCACGTGGTGTGGCAGCTGCGCGCCTGGGAGACGCGGTCCGATCCGCTGTCGCGGGTCCGCGACACCTGCATCGCCCTGCTGCGCGACGTCATGAGCGAGCGCGGCGTTCAGCAGCGCCCGCTCAGCGTCACCCTCGCCGAGCTTCAGCGCATTTGCGACGCTCTGGCGCGCCATCATCTGCCTGCGGCGCGCGATCTGGCGTCCATCATCTGGCGGCTGCACTGTTCCCTGTCACAGCTTGAACAGGCGCCGCCGCCCGGCACGATAGGCGATCAGATCACCCCACAGGCATAGCGCGCCCCGCCGCCGCCAAGCGGTTTAGGCTTATCTGACATGTTATCGCCGCCCACGTGGATCATCAGCGCCTTGCCCTTGACCTCATCAAGCTTTTTCAGTCGGGGCGCGACGACGGGATCGGTAGCCTTACCGTCGTTATTGACCACCAGCACCGGCAGATCGCCGAGGTGCCCCATCCCGTCCGGGCCTTCGTGTTTACCAGAGTTGTGCGGGTCGAGATGGCCCCCCGGCGGCTTCCGCGGCGGAAGGTTTACCCTCTTTCATTGCGGGCTGGCAGCTGCCTTTAGCATGAACGTGGAAACCGTGTTCGCCGGGGGGAAGCGCCTTAAGATTGGGGGCAAACTCCAGCCCTTTATCCGTTTCGGTGATTTTCACCGTCCCGATGGACTGACCTACCCCCTGAGAAGTGACGAGATTCATTTCAACGTCGTCGCTGGCTGCCTGCGCCCCTGCGCATACGGCCAGCGTGACAATAGCCAGAGCAAAACGCTTCATAAGACCTCCACGGGTTATTTTTTGCACCTTAAGTCTATACCAGAGGCGCAGATTTCACCGGAAAGTCAGTCAATTACTTGCTCAGGGAACGTCGTAGCCCAGCGCGGCCTTGCGGATGCGGAACCACTGCTGACGCGTCATCTCCAGTTCTTCGGCGGCAAGCGCCGCGCGTACGCGCTCAATTTTGCCGGAGCCGATAATCGGCAGCGGCTTAGACGGAAGGCGCAGGATCCAGGCGTAAACCACCTGTTCGATACTTTCTGCATTGAGCTCGCGGGCCACGGTTTCGAGCTCGTTACGCAGCGGCTGGAATGCCTCGTCGTTAAACAGGCGGCCGCCGCCCAGGCAAGACCATGCCATCGGACGGATGCGCAGCTGCTGCAGCTGATCGAGCGTACCGTCGAGCAGCAGCGGCTGATGAACCGGGGAGATTTCCACCTGATTAGTCGCCAGCGTAAACGGCAGACGAGACTGCAATAGCGCAAACTGCGCCGGGGTAAAGTTAGACACGCCGAAGTGGCGCACCTTGCCGCTCTGGTGCAGGGTCAGGAAGGCTTCAGCGACCTCGTCCGCATCCATCAGCGGATCGGGACGGTGGATCAGCAGCAGGTCGATACGATCGGTAGCCAGATTAATGAGCGACTGCTCGGCGCTTTTCACAATGTGCACGCTGTCGGTAATGTAGTGTCCCAGGGCATTCTCCGGTTTTGCCGTTGTGGCAATACCGCATTTGGTCACAATTTCCATACGATCGCGCAGCGCCGGCGCCAGCTTCAGCGCCTCGCCAAAGGCGGCCTCGCACAGATAACCGCCATAAATATCGGCGTGATCGACGGTAGTGACCCCTAAATCAAGATGCTCTTCAATAAAGTTCGCCAGCTGGAGAGGGGACATATTCCAGTCCATCAGGCGCCAGTAGCCCATTACAAAGCGGGAGAATTCCGGGCCCTGCGGGGCAAGGGTAATACGCTGAACCATAACATTTTCCTCAAGGAGATTATGTCACCAGTATACGCAATTACCTTGCTAAAACAGTGAAGGTTGCTGAGGTTCTTCGGTTTCAACCGCTTTGTTTGCGCGAATTTTGCGCAGCAGTCGCTGCCGACAGAGGCGTATCACCTCCTGCTTTTGCGCGTCGCTGAATTTTTGCCAGTTAAAACGCTCATCCCGCGTGCGCATGCACCCGCGGCAGTAACCTCGTTCATCAACCTGGCAAATCCCCCGGCACGGGCTCTGGACGGGGAAAAATTCCAGTTGCTCTGCCACTTCTACCTCCACAGCGTCACTATTTCCTACAGTGAAGACCCTAAACGACCCGCACGCAAGGGGCGGCAGCCACAAATATGACGTTAAGGTTTCGCTAATCTTCCCCTCTTATACTCGCCGCACTGATATAACGAATGGTCTGTTCATCATGTGGTTCACTAAGAAGTTACGCTGTAACGAAACGGTTTTCACCCTGGGCTGCGCGCTGTTCTTCACCGCGTTTAACGCGCTGTTTATACAGCGCAGCTGGGCAATAATTGCGCCAGCGCGCCTGCACGACCTGCTGTTTGCCGCCAGCGTACCGCTGGTGCTGTTCTGCGGCTGGGTAATCGTCTTTAGCGTGCTGAATATACCCTTTATTCGCAAGCCGCTGATGATTGTCCTGACCATGGGATGCGCCGCCGCGACCTATTTTATGTATACCTATGGCGCGGTTATCGATCGGAACATGATGGTGAACGTCTTCGAAACTAACTCTCAGGAGGCCACCGCCCTGGTGACGCCGCAGATGATCGTGTGGCTTGTGCTGGCGGGCCTGGTTCCGTCCATCATCTTAGCCCTGACGCGCATTCGAAGCGGAAAATGGTGGTACGCCCTGCTGATGCGGCTTGCCACCCTGCTCGGCGCGCTGCTGGCCATTATCCTGGTCGCGGCGGTATTTTATAAAGATTACGCTTCGCTGTTCCGCAATAATAAAAGCATCGTCAAAATGGTTACCCCGGCGAACTACGTAAGCGCCGTGGTCAAGTACGGTAAAATGCGCTGGTTCGCAGGCGATCGGACGCTGGTCCGCATTGGCCAGGATGCCCGTAAGGGCGCGCTGATTTCAGGCCAGCAAAAGAAAACCGTGCTGGTTCTCGTGGTGGGCGAAGCCTCCCGCGCCGAAAACTACTCGCTGAATGGTTACCACCGTGAAACCAACCCGGAGCTTAAAAAGCAGGACGTCATCAACTTCCCGCAAGCCTCCTCCTGCGGCACGGAAACCGCCGTTTCCGTTCCCTGCATGTTCTCCGGTATGACGCGGAAAAAATACGATGCGGACCTGGCGCAACATCAGGAAGGCCTGCTTGACGTGCTTAACCACGCCGGGTTCAACCTGCTGTGGCGCGACAACGACGGCGGATGTAAAGGTGCCTGCGACCGCGTGCCGCATACGGACATGACCCAGTGGAATCTGGACTCGTACTGCAAGGACAAAGTCTGTATCGACGACGTAAACCTCTACCGCCTGGACAAGGTGCTGGATGGTCTGAAGCAGGACACGGTACTGGTGATCCACCTGATGGGAAGCCACGGCCCGGCCTATTACAACCGTTATCCGGACAGTTTCCGCAGGTTTACCCCGACCTGCGACACCAATGAAATTCAGAACTGCGAACATCAGGCGTTGATTAACACCTACGACAACTCAATTCTGTATACCGACAGCGTGGTCAGCAGGACTATCGACGCGCTGAAAGCCCGACAGGCCACCATGAACACGGCGCTGATTTACCTTTCCGATCACGGTGAGTCGCTGGGCGAACGCGGAATTTATCTGCACGGCACGCCGTATATGCTGGCGCCGGAGCAGCAAACGCATATTCCGTTTATGTTCTGGCTCTCTGCGGATTACGTGAAAAACTTCGGTGTCAACACGGACTGCCTGCGTGACCATGCTGCAAAAGATGCGGTTTCACAGGACAATTTGTTCGCCACCGTTCTGGGGATGATGAATGTTAAATCAACGGTTTATCAACCGCAGCTGGATATTTTGTCGCAGTGCCGTCGCGATGCTGCCTTGCATTAGACCGAACGGTCTATTAGAGTGAAGTCATGAGCAGACATACAGAACACGATACCCGCGAACATTTACTGGCTACCGGCGAGCGCCTTTGCATGCATCGCGGATTTACCGGTATGGGGCTGAGCGAGTTGTTAAAAACCGCGGAAGTCCCTAAGGGATCGTTTTATCACTACTTCCGATCCAAAGAGGCGTTCGGCGTGGCCATGCTGGAGCGGCACTATGCCAGCTACCATCAGCGCCTGGCAACGCACTTCGCCAGCGGTGAAGGTAACTACCGGGATCGGGTTCTGAACTACTATCAGGAGACGCTGACGCAGTTCTGTCAGCAGGGCATCATCAGCGGCTGCCTGACGGTAAAACTGTCTGCCGAAGTGTGCGATCTTTCCGAAGATATGCGCACGGCCATGGATAAAGGGGCCAGCGGCGTTATCGCCCTGCTGGCGCAGGCGCTGGAGAAGGGGCGCGATGAACAAACCCTCGCCTTCCTCGGCGATCCGTTAACGCAGGCGCAGGTGCTCTACTCACTCTGGTTAGGCGCTAACCTGCAGGCCAAGATTTCTCGCAGCGCCGTGCCGCTCGAAAGCGCGCTGGCACATGTGAAAAGCTGTATTACCGCGTCCGGCGCGTAGCCGGCATTTTTATTTATCCTTTTACTAGTCGACTGGTCTACTCAGGAGCCGTTATGTCCGCTGAAAAGTTATTTACCCCACTGAAAGTCGGTGCCGTTACCGCCCCAAACCGCGTGTTTATGGCCCCGCTCACCCGCCTGCGCAGCATCGAGCCGGGCGATATCCCAACACCGTTGATGGGTGAATATTATCGTCAGCGCGCCAGCTCAGGCCTGATCATCTCTGAAGCCACGCAGATTTCTGCCCAGGCAAAAGGCTATGCCGGCGCGCCGGGCCTGCACAGCCCGGAACAAATTGCCGCGTGGAAAAAGATCACCGCGGGCGTACATGCTGAAGAGGGCCGTATTGCGGTACAGCTGTGGCACACTGGCCGTATCTCGCACAGCAGCATCCAGCCCGGCGGCCAGGCTCCGGTTTCTGCCTCTGCCCTGAACGCGAATACCCGTACCTCCCTGCGCGATGAAAACGGGAATGCGATCCGCGTCGATACCACCACCCCGCGCGCGCTGGAGCTGGACGAGATCCCGGGCATCGTGAACGATTTCCGTCAGGCCGTGGCCAATGCCCGTGAAGCCGGTTTCGATCTGGTTGAGCTGCACTCCGCGCACGGTTACCTGCTGCACCAGTTCCTCTCACCATCGTCTAACCAGCGTACCGACCAGTACGGCGGCAGCGTAGAAAACCGCGCGCGCCTGGTGCTTGAAGTGGTGGATGCTGTCTGCAACGAGTGGAGCGCAGACCGCATTGGTATTCGCGTCTCGCCGATCGGCACGTTCCAGAACGTCGACAACGGCCCGAATGAAGAAGCGGACGCGCTTTACCTGATTGAAGAGCTGGCAAAACGCGGCATTGCTTACCTGCACATGTCCGAGCCGGACTGGGCTGGCGGCAAGCCCTACAGCGAAGCCTTCCGCCAGAAGGTGCGCGAGCGCTTCCACGGCGTGATTATCGGCGCGGGTGCCTACACGGCGGAGAAAGCTGAAGATCTGATCGGCAAGGGTCTGATCGATGCCGTAGCCTTTGGCCGCGATTACATTGCTAACCCGGATCTGGTTGCCCGTTTGCAGAAGAAAGCGGAGCTGAACCCGCAGCGCCCTGAAAGTTTCTACGGCGGCGGCGCGGAAGGCTACACCGACTACCCTTCTCTCTAATCCCGCATTGCACATTGATAGCGGCGACATTTCGCCGCTATACTAAAACATCGTTTCTGTTCAAAAAGATAATCCAAACTGAGGAAATTATGCGCCTACTTCACACCATGCTGCGCGTTGGCGACCTGCAACGTTCCATCGATTTTTACACTAACGTTCTGGGCATGAAGCTGCTGCGCACCAGCGAAAACCCGGAATATAAATACTCCCTGGCGTTCGTGGGTTACGGTCCGGAGTCTGATGAAGCCGTCATTGAGCTGACGTACAACTGGGGCGTAGACAGCTACGAGCTGGGTACGGCTTACGGCCATATTGCGCTGGAAGTGGATAACGCGGCCGAAGCCTGCGAACGCATCCGCAGCAGCGGCGGTAACGTCACCCGTGAAGCGGGCCCGGTTAAAGGCGGCACCACCGTGATTGCCTTTGTTGAAGATCCGGACGGTTACAAAATCGAACTGATCGAAGCCAAAGACGCTGGTCGTGGTCTGGGCAACTGATCCCGCAGGGCGCACTATGCGCCCGTTGTTTTGCTGCATCGCCTCTCAAAATTTGCCATAATACGCACTGCTTTTTTCCCCTTGTAAGAGACCCTGATGTCCGATAATGCTCAATTTACCGGTCTGTGCGACCGTTTTCGTGGTTTTTATCCCGTTGTCATTGATGTTGAAACAGCCGGATTTAACGCTAAAACCGATGCGCTGCTTGAGATTGCCGCCATCACGCTGAAGATGGATGAACAGGGCTGGCTTGTACCGGACGCCACGCTGCACTTCCACGTTGAACCCTTTGAAGGGGCAAACCTACAGCCGGAGGCGCTGGCCTTTAACGGTATCGATCCGACAAACCCGCTGCGCGGGGCGGTAAGTGAATACGAGGCGCTTCACGCCATTTTCAAAATGGTGCGCAAGGGCATGAAAGAGAGTGACTGTAGCCGCGCCATTATGGTCGCCCACAACGCCACGTTCGATCACAGCTTCACGATGGCGGCTGCGGAACGCGCCTCGCTGAAGCGTAACCCATTCCATCCGTTCGTCACGTTCGACACCGCCGCGCTGAGCGGCCTGGCGCTGGGCCAAACCGTGCTGTCCAAAGCCTGCATCACGGCGGGTATTGCGTTTGACGGCACCCAGGCGCATTCCGCGTTATACGACACCGAGCGTACGGCGGAGCTGTTCTGCGAGATCGTCAACCGCTGGAAGCGTCTGGGCGGCTGGCCCCTGCCGATGGGCGACAGCGAAGAGCAGGCATAAAAAAAGCGACCTACTGAGGTCGCTTTTTTGTCCGCGCAGAAAACTTATTCTGCGTCCGGCTCTTCGGTTTTATACTTCGCCGCGGTCTCTTTGATCAGCTGCTGCAGTTCGCCGCGCTGATACATTTCAATCAGGATGTCGCATCCGCCAACCAGTTCACCGTCAACCCACAGCTGTGGGAAGGTCGGCCAGTTTGCGTATTTTGGCAGCTCAGCGCGAATGTCCGGGTTTTGCAGGATATCAACGTAAGCAAAACGCTCACCACAGGCAGACAGCGCCTGAACCGCTTGTGCGGAGAAGCCGCAGCTTGGCAGCTTCGGAGAACCTTTCATGTACAGGAGAATTGGGTTTTCAGCGATCTGGCGCTGAATTTTTTCAATAGTGGTGCTCATGTCTTGCTTCCTTTAACTTCTGTTACGGCATCAGTCTGACATTGTAGCGGGTCAGGCCGACATCGGAAAATAACATTTTTGTCACGTCTCATTATTTTATCTGCTATCGCGTAAAGATGCATTGCTAATGTCGTTTATCGCTGCCCGCAGCGCGGATTTGCTCAGGGAGCGAACAATTCTGCTACAGAACGATGAATTTTTTTGCACTTGCTAACGAAACAGCTTTTGAGAATGAAAAATGCTATTAACTTATTCTGATTTTTTGGATTAGAATCGACACGTTTTGTAAATCATACGCGGGTATTATTGATAGCCTGCATTCATCAGGGGACTGCCCAGTGGCGCGGATAACGAAAATCTCGATGACGCTCTGTGCTTTACTGTTTACCACACTCTCATTTGCGCCAGCGGCGAACGCCTCTGAACAGGCGCGACACTCTGCCGTACAAAAAACGCATCTGGCAAAAAACGCAGAAAAAAAGAAAAAAACCACCGGCAAAACCGTTAAAAAGAAATCCACCGCGAAAACGAAGAAGACCGCCTCCACCACATCAAAAACGCTCCGCTCCAGCACGCGCAACACCACCCGCACTGCCGCCAGATCCGCTGCCGAAAAATGCATCGTGCGCAAAGGCCATAAAACTAAATGCACAAAAGTGACGAAGCTGGCCGACGCGCATAAGGTTCGCATGCAGAAGGCGCAAAAAACGGCGATGAATAAGCTGATGGGGCAAATTGGTAAACCGCACCGCTGGGGCGGCAGCTCCCCGCGCACCGGTTTTGACTGTAGCGGGCTGGTTTATTATGCCTATAAGGATCTGGTGAAATTCCGCATTCCGCGCACCGCAAACGAAATGTACCATCTGCGCGACGCCGCCCCGGTTAACCGTGGCGAACTGCAAAACGGCGACCTGGTGTTCTTCCGCACCCAGGGACGCGGCACGGCTGACCACGTTGGCGTGTACGTGGGTAACGGTAAGTTCATTCAGTCACCGCGCAGCGGCCGGGACATTCAGATCACCTCTCTCAGCGAAGATTACTGGGTGCGCCACTACGTGGGCGCGCGACGCGTCATGACGCCGAAAACCATCCGCTAAACCCTGCCCTGCCGCATCCGTGGCAGGGTAAGTTCCTCTTTTGCATACCCTTTCAATTTGCTATTCTGTCCATGTTGTCTGTAGGGTTATTGGCAACGTATAAAACTATAAGGAGAGAAGCAATGTCGTTCGAATTACCTGCACTACCGTATGCAAAAGACGCCCTGGCCCCGCACATTTCTGCGGAAACCCTGGAATATCATTACGGCAAACATCACCAGACCTATGTCACCAACCTGAATAACCTGATCAAGGGCACCGATTTTGAAGGCAAAACGCTGGAAGAGATCGTGCGCAGCTCAGACGGTGGCGTATTCAACAACGCCGCTCAGGTGTGGAACCATACGTTCTACTGGCACTGCCTGGCACCCAATGCTGGCGGAGAGCCTGCCGGCGAGCTGGCCGAAGCCATTAACGCCGCATTCGGCAGCTTCGCCGAGTTCAAGGCGAAGTTTACCGACGCCGCGGTTAAAAACTTCGGCTCCGGCTGGACCTGGCTGGTGAAGGAGGCCGATGGAAAACTGGCTATCGTTTCCACCTCAAATGCAGGCACCCCGCTGACCACCAGCGCAACGCCGCTGATGACCGTGGACGTGTGGGAACACGCTTACTACATCGATTACCGTAACGCGCGTCCTAACTACCTGGAGCACTTCTGGGCACTGGTTAACTGGGAGTTTGTTGCGAAGAACTTCGCCGCGTAAGAGACACGCAGAAGGGGCGACCCTTCTGCGTTTTTGTTTATTCAGCGGTGCACGCCGCTTCAGGCTGTTTGCGACCGGACATCAGCACCAGCAGCAGGCCGAGTGCGGCAATGATTGCGCCCATCACCGGAACGAAGCTGTAGCCCAGCCCCCCCCCGAAATGACCGCCCCGCCGGCGGCCGCGCCCAGCGCATTGCCGAGGTTAAACGCACCGATATTGACCGAAGAAGAGAGCCCTGGCGCTTCGTGCGCAACGCGCATCACGCGCATCTGCAGCGGCGGTACCACGGCAAAAGTCGCTGCGCCCCACACCACCATGGCAATCGCTGCCCCCACTTCGTTACGCGCCAGCCACGGGATCGCAATCATGATCGCAATCAGCAGGGTTAAGAAACCCTTCAGCGTCCCGCTGACGGAGCGGTCCGCCAGCTTCCCGCCAAGATAGTTACCGATGGAGAAGCCCACGCCAATCAGCACCAGCATCGCGGTAATAAATACCGGCGTCGCGTGGGTGATATCGTGCAGCACCGGGGAGATATAGGTGTAGAGCGTAAACATCGCCCCTGCTCCCAGCACCGTGGTGAGCAGCGCGGAAAGCACCTGGGGACGCATCAGCACCGCCAGCTCTTTACGCACTTCCGGACGCTCACCGGCGCTCCCTTTCGGCAGAGAGAAGAACAGCGCCACCATCGCAATTACGCCGAGCGCCGCGGTTGCGAGGAAAGACATACGCCAGCCGATCGTCTCACCCAGCCAGGTGGCTGCGGGCACGCCGCCGATATTGGCGATGGTCAGCCCCATAAACATAGTGGCCACCGCGCTGGCCTGCTTATGTTTTGGCACCACGCTGGCGGCCACAACCGAGCCCAGCCCGAAGAACGCGCCGTGGTTAAGGCTGGTCAAAATGCGTGAGAGCATCAGGGTGGTGTAATCCGGTGAAATCGCGGAAAGCACGTTCCCCAGGGTGAAAATCGCCATCAGGAAAATCAGCGCATTGCGGCGCGCGCGGTGCGAAAGCAGCAGCGTCATCAGCGGCGCCCCTACCATCACGCCAACCGCGTAGGCGCTGATTAACATACCGGCCGCAGGGATTGAGACGTCCACGCCCCGGGCTATAACAGGCAATAACCCCATTGGGGAAAACTCAGTGGTGCCAATCCCAAAAGCGCCAATCGCCAGGGCCAGCAGTGGAAAATTGATTTTCATGAATGAACTCCGGAAACCGTGCCATAACGCGACACAGAATTAAGAAGTCAAAAGCATGACATCAATCACAAAAAATGAGAAGTTAACATTTTGGCAAAAGATTTTTGCCGGAGGGGTAACAATTGCAGCAAGCGAGGGAGAAAGCTCTCCCCCGTCTGAATCAGTGCAGCGCAGCGGTTAAACCACCCGCAACGATAAGAGCAAGAACAACAATGGTGGTAAACAGCGAAAACTTAAGATCGGTACTCATCAATTTTTCTCCTTTTATTCACCCTACGAAAAGTGAGCCTGCTCATTTTTACACAGTTCAGGTCAAAAATCTTCCAGGATTTAAGCGGATATCCACTTTACCTCTTCCCCTTTTCATCAAGATAGGACAAAATTCCACGCTAAATTTATTAGCGTACCGGCCATTGACCCCCTCCTGACGTCCTGTGTCGTTTTCCCGGCGTGTCGCAACTCAAGATTGCGTAATAAGGGTGAGAGAAGGCAAACGTTTACCTTCAAGTTTTTCAGGAGCTTAGGATATGGTCTGGAGTGACATTTAATGGCAACAATTAAAGACGTAGCAAAACGCGCAAACGTTTCCACTACAACCGTATCACATGTTATTAACAAAACGCGTTTCGTCGCAGAAGAGACGCGTAATGCCGTGTGGGCAGCGATCAAAGAACTGCACTACTCGCCGAGTGCCGTTGCGCGCAGCCTGAAGGTTAATCACACCAAATCGATTGGCCTGCTGGCGACCAGCAGTGAAGCGGCCTACTTTGCTGAAATCATCGAAGCCGTTGAGAAAAACTGCTTCCAGAAAGGCTACACCCTGATTTTGGGCAACGCGTGGAACAACATTGAGAAACAGCGCGCTTACCTGTCGATGATGGCGCAAAAGCGCGTGGACGGCCTGCTGGTAATGTGTTCTGAATACCCTGAGTCGGTCCTTTCCATGCTGGAAGAGTATCGCCACATTCCGATGGTGGTGATGGACTGGGGCGAAGCGCGCGCCGATTTCACCGATTCGGTGATTGATAACGCCTTCGAAGGCGGTTACATGGCGGGTCGTTACCTGGTGGAACGCGGTCACCGCGAAATTGGCGTGATCCCGGGCCCGCTGGAGCGCAACACCGGCGCTGGCCGCCTGGCCGGTTTTATGAAGGCGATGGAAGAAGCGATGATCGTCGTGCCGGAAAACTGGATCGTGCAGGGCGACTTCGAGCCGGAGTCCGGCTACCGCGCCATGCAGCAGATCGTTTCCCAGCAGCATCGCCCTACCGCGGTGTTCTGCGGCGGCGACATCATGGCGATGGGCGCGCTCTGTGCGGCGGACGAGCTGGGCCTGCGCGTGCCGCAGGACATTTCGGTGATCGGCTATGATAACGTGCGCAACGCCCGCTTCTTCACCCCGGCGCTGACCACCATTCACCAGCCTAAAGACTCGCTGGGTGAAACGGCCTTCAATATGCTGATGGACAGGATCGTCAACAAGCGTGAACAGTCCCAGTCCATTGAAGTCCACCCGCGCCTGATTGAACGCCGCTCCGTTGCGGACGGCCCGTTCCGCGACTACCGTCGTTAATCATTTCACGGGGCCAGCTACGCTGGTCCCCGTAACCACTCCCGGTTCAGCGTTTCGCTGTCTCCCAGATAGTCCAGCAGCCAGGCCATCGCGGGCGATACGTCGCTTTGCTGCCAGGTCAGACAGCAGGCTGCGTCCGGGAAGGGATTTTCCAGCGTCAGGGCCACCCACTCCCCCGTGTCGATGCGCGGACGCGCAACGTGTACCGGCACCATCCCAACGCACAGCCCCGCGCTCAGGCAGGTGGCTGACGACTCCCAGTCCGGCGCGACTACCCGGCGCTGATTGTCCAGCAGCCAGGTAATGCGCTTGGGCAGCGAACGGGAGGTATCCTCCAGCACCAGCGACGGCCAGTTGCGTAACGTGTCGTCACTCAGCGGCCCCTCCATCGCCGCCAGCGGGTGATCCCGCGCCACGACGCAGGTCCAGCTCAGCATGCCCATGTCGCGAAACGCGTAGCGTCCGCCAACCGGGATGGCCTGCGTGGCGCCAATCGCCATCTCTGCCCGGCCGTCCGCCAGCGCATCCCAGACCCCGTTGAACACTTCCTGCGAAACGCGCAGCTCAACGTCGGAAAAATGGCGATAAAAATCGACGATCATCTGCCGGGTACGCTCCGGCTTAACGATGTTATCCACCGCAATGGAAAGGTGTCCGCGCCAGCCGTTAGCGATCTGCTGGCACTGCTCGCGGGTGATCTGCATTTTTTTGATAACAGACCGCCCTTCTTTCAAAAACCACGCCCCGGCGGGCGTCAGTTCCACGTCGCGATGGCGCCGCTCGAACAGCGGGACCGCGAGCCACTCTTCCAGCTGACGCACCGTATAGCTGATTGCCGAGGGAACGCGGTGCAACTCCTGCGCGGCACCGGTAAAACTGCCGTTACGGGCCACGGCATCGACCACTTCAAGGGAATAATCTGACCACATTTTCTGCCTGCAAAATTTTTGAATGCACTCGCCAAATATTAGCGTTTCACAAGCCGCTTTGCACTCCCTACACTCTGCGGCAACGTACACCTGCCTCCTCAGGAGAATAAATAGTGCAACCCAGGAAAGGATTTTTAGTCTGGCTCGGCGGCTTAAGCGTGCTGGGCTTTCTGGCAACCGACATGTATCTGCCCGCGTTCGCCGCGATGCAGGAAGATTTGCAAACCCCTGCCGCCGCCATCAGCGCCAGCCTGAGCCTGTTCCTCGCAGGCTTTGCTTTTGCGCAGCTGCTCTGGGGACCGCTGTCGGATCGTTTTGGCCGCAAGCCCGTTCTGTTGCTGGGGCTGGCGATTTTTGCCGTTGGCTGTCTGGGCATGCTGTGGGTTCGCGATGCCGCCTGGCTACTGGCGCTGCGCTTCATTCAGGCAGTCGGGGTCTGCGCCGCAGCGGTCACGTGGCAGGCGCTGGTTACCGACTATTATCCGGCCTCGCGCACTAACCGTATTTTCGCCACCATTATGCCGCTGGTTGGCCTGTCGCCGGCGCTCGCCCCGCTGCTGGGCAGCTGGATCCTGGCACACTTCGACTGGCAGGCCATTTTCGCCACGCTGTTCGCCATCACGCTGGTGCTGATGCTGCCCGCGTTTGCGCTTAAGCCTGCGCATAAAAAAGAGGCGCATCCGGACGCGAAGCCGGTCACCTTCACCTCCTTACTGCGGGCTAAGGCCTATCGCGGCAACGTGCTGATTTACGCCGCCTGCTCCGCCAGCTTCTTCGCATGGCTGACCGGTTCGCCGTTTATTCTGCATGACATGGGCTACAGCCCGGCGGCTATCGGCCTGAGCTACGTTCCGCAGACCATCGCCTTCCTGGTGGGCGGCTACGGCTGTCGCGCCGCGCTGCAAAAATGGGAAGGCCAGCAGATGCTGCCCTGGCTGCTGGTGCTCTACGCGTTAAGCGTGATCGCGACCTGGGCCGTTGGCTTTATTCCGGGTGCCGGGCTTGCTGAAATTTTGATTCCGTTCTGCGTCATGGCGATCGCAAACGGTGCCATCTACCCTATCGTTGTGGCTCAGGCACTGCGCCCGTTCCCGCAGGCGACGGGCCGCGCTGCCGCGCTGCAAAACACCCTGCAGCTGGGTCTGTGCTTCCTGGCAAGCCTGGTGGTCTCCGCGCTGATTGCAACACCGCTGCTCACGACCACCAGCGTCATGCTGGCCACCGTTGCGCTGGCAGGTTTGGGCTATCGCATGCAGTCATCAGCGCATCGTGAGCAGAATGAAGACGCGCGTAGAGAAACGTCGCACGCCTGATTGCGCAGGAAATTATGTTAAAAACCAGTGATTAGGTTGCTAACAATTTTCTGTTGAATCACCAAATTTAGAGGCCTATACTAAATTTGGTTCGATTAAATACGATAAATATTAAGTGTTAACGGGAGCCGGAGCGCTCCCGTTTTACCATGGACGGCTTTTCGGCAAGGGAAATCTCCCTTCCTCTGTTCTACGTCGGATATTAGCCTCGCGGGCATTTACCGTGAGATTTCTCACAAACCAAAAAAAGCGTCTACGCTGTTTTAAGGTTCTGATCACAGCAAGGTGATGGAGAAGCTATGAGTTCATCGTGTATAGAAGAAGTCAGCGTTCCGGACGATAACTGGTCCCGGATCGTCAGTGAACTGTTGGGACGTGCGGGCATTACGATTAATGGCTCATCCCCCTCCGATCCCCAGGTTAAACATCCCGATTTTTTTAAACGCGTTTTACAGGAGGGATCGTTAGGGCTGGGCGAAAGCTATATGGACGGCTGGTGGGAGTGTGAACGGCTGGATATGTTCTTCTCCAGCGTATTACGCGCCGGTCTTGAAAATCAGCTCCCTCGTCACTTCAAAGATACGCTGCGTATCGCCTCCGCTCGCCTGTTCAATCTGCAAAGTAAAAAGCGGGCGTGGATCGTCGGCAAAGAGCATTACGACCTGGGTAACGATCTGTTCAGCCGGATGCTCGACCCGTTAATGCAGTACTCCTGCGGATACTGGAAAAAAGCAACGTCGCTGGAACAGGCGCAGCAGGATAAACTACAGCTGATCTGCGACAAACTGCAGCTGCAGCCCGGCATGCGGGTGCTGGACATTGGCTGCGGCTGGGGCGGCCTCGCCTGGTTTATGGCGACGCATTACGGCGTCAGCGTGGTGGGCGTCACGATTTCGGCCGAACAGCAGAAAATGGCGCAGGAGCGCTGCCTGGGCCTGGATGTTGATATTCGGCTTCAGGATTACCGTGACCTGAACGAGCAGTTTGACCGCATCGTTTCCGTTGGCATGTTTGAGCACGTGGGTCCGAAAAACTACAAAACCTATTTTGACGTGGCCGACCGTAACCTGAAGCCTGACGGTATTTTCCTGTTACATACCATCGGCTCTAAGCGAACCGACAACAATGTGGATCCCTGGATCAATAAATACATCTTCCCGAACGGCTGTTTACCCTCCGTACGCCAGATAGCGAACGCCAGCGAACCGCATTTCATCGTGGAAGACTGGCATAACTTTGGCGCAGATTACGATACAACCCTGATGGCGTGGCACGAGCGTTTCCAGGCCGCGTGGCCTGAAATTGCCGACAACTATTCGGAACGATTCAAACGAATGTTTAGCTATTACCTGAATGCCTGCGCTGGCGCGTTCCGCGCGCGGGATATACAGCTATGGCAGGTGGTGTTTAGCCGGGGCATTGAGCACGGCCTGCGGGTGGCCCGCTAAAAAAATAACCCCGGTTACCCGGGGTTATTTTTTATTCTTCTTCCACGGCCTTTATTATCGCCGCCTCTTTCGCCGCCAGCACGCGCTCAACGGTATCCACGACCGCCTGGGTCTGGGGATCAATTTCGATATTCACGCGCTGCCCCAGCTTTTTTGCTCCGAGCGTTGTGCGCTGCAGCGTTTCAGGAATTAAATGCACGCAAAAACGCGTTGGCGTCACTTCACCTACGGTCAGGCTAATCCCATCGATGCCAATAAATCCTTTATAGAGGATGTATTTCATTAATGACGGATCCTGCACCTTAAACCAGATTTGACGGTTATTTTCCGAGGTGACAATTTTCGCCACCTCTGCGGTGGTCATAATATGGCCCGACATCAGATGCCCGCCAATCTCATCGCTAAACTTAGCCGCACGCTCGACGTTTACGATATCGCCCGGCGCAAGCTCGCCGAGGTTGGTAATGCGCAGCGTCTCTTTCATTAAATCAAAGCTGATCCGGTTACCGTTAATTTCGGTTACCGTCAGGCAGCAGCCGTTATGCGCAATCGACGCACCGGTTTCGATGCCGTCGAGCATATATTCAGGCAGCTCAACCACGTGAGTACGGAAATTTGGTTTTTCATCAATGGACACCACTTTGGCAGTGCCCTGCACAATACCAGTAAACATGCTTACAGCTCCTGTTCATTCCGGACGGCGATTACGCCGTTTAATCCCACCACAATAACAGTTGAAAAAACAGGTTGCCAGCGATGCGCAATTTCTGACGTTTTTTTCACTAGATAATTAGTTAAACCCCGCTACAATAGCTGGCATCCCTCTGTTTTTTCTTCTTGCTGCCAGTTACGGCGGCCTTTTTAGTCTCTCAAATAACTACAATACAAAGGTGTTCACGTGCAGAAGTATATGATCGAAGCGCGTCAGTTATTGGCACTGGCAATACCGGTGATCGTCGCGCAGGTAGCCCAAACCGCAATGGGATTTGTGGATACGGTGATGGCCGGTGGGTACAGCGCCACCGATATGGCCGCCGTGGCGATCGGAACCTCAATCTGGCTTCCGGCCATTCTGTTTGGCCACGGCCTGCTGCTGGCGCTGACGCCAGTTATTGCGCAGCTCAACGGCTCTGGCCGACGCGAGCGCGTGGCCCATCAGGTTCGCCAGGGCTTCTGGCTGGCCGGGATTGCCTCCATTCTGATTATGATTGTCCTGTGGAACGCCGGGTATATCATCCGCGCTATGCATAATATCGACCCGGCGCTGGCGGATAAGGCGGTAGGTTATCTGCGCGCCCTGCTCTGGGGCGCGCCCGGCTATCTGTTCTTCCAGGTGGCGCGCAACCAGTGTGAAGGGCTGGCAAAAACCAAACCGGGCATGGTGATGGGCTTTATCGGCCTGCTGGTCAACATTCCTGTGAACTACATCTTCATCTACGGCCATTTTGGCATGCCGGAACTCGGCGGCGTAGGCTGTGGCGTGGCGACGGCAGCGGTGTACTGGGTGATGTTTGGCTGCATGCTCACCTACATCAAACATGCACGCTCCATGCGCGACATTCGTAACGACACCGCCTTCAGCACGCCTGACTGGTCGATGATGACCCGCCTTACCCAGCTGGGTCTGCCTATTGCGCTGGCGCTGTTCTTTGAAGTGACGCTGTTTGCCGTCGTCGCCCTGCTGGTTTCGCCACTGGGCATTATTGACGTGGCAGGTCACCAGATCGCCCTGAACTTCAGCTCGCTGATGTTCGTTCTGCCGATGTCGCTGGCCGCTTCGGTGACGATCCGCGTGGGCTTCCGTCTGGGACAAGGCTCAACGCTGGATGCACAAACGGCGGCCCGCACCGGGCTGGGCGTCGGCGTCTGCATGGCGGTCTGTACCGCGCTCTTCACCGTGCTGCTGAGAGAGCAAATCGCCCTGCTCTACAACGATAATCCGGAGGTGGTGACGCTCGCATCGCACCTGATGCTGCTGGCTGCCCTGTACCAGATCTCTGACTCCATCCAGGTCATCGGCAGCGGCGTGCTGCGCGGTTATAAAGATACGCGCTCCATCTTCTTTATCACCTTTATTGCGTACTGGGTGCTCGGTTTACCCTGCGGGTACATTCTGGCGCTGACGGATCTGGTCGTAGACCGCATGGGGCCAGCTGGGTTCTGGATGGGCTTTATCATCGGCTTAACCTCGGCGGCCATTATGATGATGCTGCGCATGCGCTTCCTGCAACGTCAGCCGTCCGCGGTGATTTTGCAGCGCGCTGCACGTTAAACACGCGGTAGCCGCCGGATGGCGGCTACTTTCTCTTCACTTTGCGCGGTAATGAAGCAATCGCGTGAAATCAGAGAGAAAAATGCGTTTTCCCTCTTGCCACCATGGTGCTGTGCCGCTAATATTCGTCCCCGTTGTCACCGACAACACGTTGCGTTCATAGCTCAGTTGGTTAGAGCACCACCTTGACATGGTGGGGGTCGTTGGTTCGAGTCCAATTGAACGCACCATTCTGCGTCCGTAGCTCAGTTGGTTAGAGCACCACCTTGACATGGTGGGGGTCGGTGGTTCGAGTCCACTCGGACGCACCATTTCAGTTCTGAAATGGTGCAAATTTCCTCTTCTGAATATCTTAATTTCTCCCTTCATTGAATGACTTAGCCTTTCTCCTGCTACGCTTGTTATATGGTTCAGAAACGCAGGAACGCTTTCGATGAAAAAAATTGCCATTATCGGCTCAGGCCCAACAGGGATTTACACCTTCTACTCTCTTCTTGGCAACGCAGCGCCACTGTCCGTCACCGTGTTTGAGAAAGCAGACCAGCCCGGCGTCGGTATGCCCTACAGCGATGAGGATAACTCCCGGCTGATGCTGGCGAATATCGCCAGTATTGAAATCCCGCCCATTTTTATCAGCTACCTCGACTGGCTAAAGCAGCAAAATGCAGCTCACCTTGCCCGCTATGGCGTCGACAAAGAGACGCTGCACGACCGGCAGTTCCTGCCGCGCGTTTTGCTGGGTGAATATTTTCACGATCGGTTTCTTGCCGTTGTCGCAGAGGCAAAAAAGGCGGGATTTCACGTCGAGGTTCATCCCAACGCTGAAGTCACGGATATCAAGGCTGACGCAGACGGCGTGGCTCTTTCAGTGAACGATGCTCCGTTCTCCAGGAGGTTTGATCTTGCCGTGGTCGCCACCGGTCACGTCTGGCCGGATGAAGAGGAAGCCACCCGCACCTTTTTCCCAAGCCCATGGTCAGGACTGATGGACGCGGAGATCCGCCCCTGCGAAGTGGGGATCATGGGCACGTCCCTCAGCGGGCTGGACGCGGCCATGGCGGTCGTGATGCAGCATGGTCAGTTTACCGGGGAGCAGTTCATTCTGAATAAGGGCAGCGAGGCGTTAAAAATCGTGCTGATGTCCCGCACCGGCGTGCTGCCGGAGGCCGACTTTTACTGCCCCATCCCTTACGAGCCGCTGTCCGTATTAACCGAGGCCGTGGCTGAGAGCGAAATAGCAAAAGGGCCGGACGGACTGCTTGACCGCATTTTTGCGCTGATGGTGAAAGAGCTTGAGCGTGCCGATCCGCAGTGGTGCCGGGCAATCTCCCTAAGCACGCTGAATGCCGACACGCTTCGCGATGTCTGGTTTGAGGATCGCAAAAAGCACGGGCCGTTCACATGGGCCGAAGCGAACCTTAAAGAAGTGGAGCGAAATAAGCGCGAAAAACGTACCGTCGCCTGGCGCTACACCGTGCTACGCCTGCATGAGGTGGTTCAGGCGATTGTCCCTTTACTGAACGAACGGGACAGAGCGCGGTTTAAGTCCGGGCTGGAACGCGTGTTTATTGATAACTATGCCGCTATACCCCCGCAGTCTATCCGCCGGCTGCTGGCGCTGCGTGAAGCGGGGATTGTTAGCGTGGTTACGCTCGGGGATGATTACGATCTGGATATCGGCAGCGATCAAACCGTCATCACCACGAAAGAAAAGAGTTATCGCTTTGACGTGTTTATCGACGCGCGCGGGCAAAAGCCGCTCAAAAATAAGCATATTCCCTTCCCGACGCTGCGCAAACAGCTTGAGGAAACCGGCGATGAGATACCGGACGTTGGGGAAGACTACACGCTGCTGGCACCAGCGTCTCTGCGCGGGCGTATAGCCTTCGGGGCGATTCCGTGGCTGATGCACGATCGTCCGTTTGTACAGGGGTTGTCAGAGTGTGCTGAAATTGGTCAGGCGATGGCGAAGGCGGCGGTAAATCCCGCGTCGGGAGTGCGCCGCAGGTTACCTTTTGCGGAGTATTAACAAGGCATCCCTGCCCTGAGCGTCGGATTACTCGAAGTACACTTCCGGGTTTTCCGACAGCGATACGAACGTTTTGGTGTTCTTGTCCAGGGCAAGAATTTTGCCGCTTTCAATATCATACACCCAGCCGTGCAGGCGAATAGCGTTGTTGCGCAGGCCTACCGCCACGGACGGATGGGTCTTGATGTTGCTCAGCTGCGCAAAAACGTTCTCCTGCACCATCGCATTCACTTTGTCGATCGGCTTATCCCAGGCTTTCTTCTCTACCACCGCTTTTGCCGCATCGGAATAGCGCAGCCAGTGGGAAACGGCCGGCATTGGCTCCAGATCGGCGTTATCAGCAATCGCCTTCATCGCACCGCAGTTTGAGTGGCCGCAGATAACGATGTCGGTTACGCCCAGCGCCACCACCGCGTACTCGATTGTCGCAGAGACACCGCCTGGCTCCGGCCCGAACGGAGGCACGATATTGCCGGCGTTTCGAATGACAAAGAGCTGTCCTGGCTCTTGCTGGGTAACCAGTTCCGGGACCAGACGGCTGTCGGAGCAGGAGATGAACAGCGCTTTGGGATTCTGACTGGACGCTAAACTACGAAAGAGCTCTTTACGTTGCGGGAAAATCTCTTTTTGAAAGCTGAGAAAACCTTCAATGATATGTTGCATAGCCATTTCTCTTTTATCTGTTTTAGTTTAGGTATGATCGCGATCACACTCGTAAAATTTAACCACCGTGCCTTAGCGGAGACAAGCAATATATTTCTGGCCCGACCGCTGGACTATCTCATCCGCGTTCGCCGCTATGTTTTGCCCCTCAAACGCCCCGTACAGGCGCGCAAACTTTTTCCCCGTAAGCCTGCGGGTCACGGACTCGACGGTGCTGGCAGGCAGCGGCAGCATATTCGGATAGCTCCACATGAACGACACGGCGTCTTTACCCGGCGTAACCTGCAAAATGTCCCCCGCCAGCAACACGCCCTCCCCCGACTGCCAGTGCAGCACCGTGCCGCCGGCAAAATGGCCGCCAAGCCGCAGCAGGGTCACTGACGGCATAATTTCAAGAGCGTCGTCTTCCCAGAAGCGTATCGCCGGGCTGTCGCGCATTACCCACTGCCGATCGCTGGCGTGAAGGTAGATCGGTGCGTTAAACGCCCCGGCCCACTCCTGCATGGTGGTGTAGTAATGCGGATGCGAAATCGCGATCGCGCTAATTCCGCCGAGCGCTTCAACCAGCGTTCTGGTGGCCGGATCGAGGTTGGCGATGCAGTCCCACAAGATATTGCCGTGCGGCGTGCGCAGCAGGATTGCCCGCTGGTTGATGGCAAAGGACGGTACGGTTTTGATGCTGAACAGATGGGGCTCCAGCTGCTGCCATTTGTTTACGTGCGTGGTAATAAGGCTGTTGTAATCTATCCATGCCTGCCCCGTTACCGGGACATACTGACGCTCATCGTCGCAAACTGGACAGTTAATGGGCTGTTCATCGTAAGCGGTACCGCAGGTTTTACAGAGCGTAATCATCAGCTTTCCTCAGCAATAAAGCTCTGAGTATGGCAGGGATTATCCTTATGTGCTGCGAGGTGCACTGCCCGGTTTTTTTGGCTTATACTCTGCCGGTATCAAAAACTGAAAACGCAGGTGCCACATGGAAATTGATCTCGATAACTTAGTCTTTAACGGGCTGGATGAAGCAGAAGAGCGTAACGCGGAACGTCTTGACGACGCGGATAAAAAAGCCCAGGCGATCGTCGCCGATGACGACTGCGGCGATGCCTGCAAGATCTGAATACAGAGCACCGGCCATGCCGGTGCTTTTTTTATGAATTACTGTCCGGCCCCGTCAATGGCCGCCTGGGCACAGGCTTCATCAAGATGACCGCCCGGCGCGCCGCCGATGCCAATCGCCCCAATCACCTCATCGCCCTCTTTTATCGGTAAACCACCCGCCAGCAGCAGGAAGCCGGGAACATCACGCATATTCTGCGCGCCCGCGTTAGTCTGTGCAGCTTCCATTACCTTACCTGACGCGTTTTTCGTACTCAGCGCGGTATAGGCCTTCATTTCGCTGGCTTTTACCGTATGTGGGCCAGCGTTATCCGTGCGCTGCACTGCCTTAACAACCCCTGCGCGGTCAACCACGGTCACCGTAACCTGATAGTGCTTTGCCATACAGGCCTGAACGGCAGACGTTGCCAGCGCGTTAGCCTGTGCCAGAGAGAGGCTTTTCTGATTCAGCGCATCCGCCCGTGCAGCCAGGCTTACGCTACCCGCGACCAGTGCCGCCACCATCAATACTTTTTTCATTGCACTTCCTCGAGTGTTGGGAGACAACCCGAGATTACTGAAGCGCGCGTCTACGCGTAATTCGGTTGATTACGCACTCCACCTGGTAGTTATACGGATTGCAATTTGTCATATTCCCGGCTCGCCTGAACCAGGCTGCTGACGCCAAGCTTGGCAAACGCCGCCGCGCGGTGCGCTTCCACGGTCCTCGGGGAGAGGTTAAGACGCGCAGCCGCCTCTTTGTTGCTGCATCCTTCCATCAGCACGCTCAGCACCTCGTGCTCCCGCGCGGTTAGCTGTTCAAATCGCGCTTTAATCCGCGAGATATCCTGCCAGGCGGCAGATCGCCGCAGGCTCTCTTCGAAAGCCATGCCAACCGTTTCGATAAGCCTGTCGGCGTCCAGGGGTTTGGTGAAGAACTCAAACACGCCGTTGCGAAACGCGCGACGGCAGGCGTCGACCGTTCCGTGCCCGGTCATGATAACGACCGGCAGCAGCGGCCAGGGCCATTCCCCCTCTTCCAGCCAGGCAAGCCCGCCCTTGCCCGGCATGCGCATATCCAGCAGCAGACAGCCGACAAGCGCCGTTTCGCCGCCGTGCGCCAGCGTAAAGGCATCTACGCTCTCGAATGCATTAACCTGCCAGCCCATTCCTGAGAGTAAAAACGTCAATGATTCCCTGATGGACTCATCGTCATCGATGAGCCAGACCACCTTATTCATGCTTTGTCTCCTTACCTTTTGCCAGCTGCAGCCGGATCTGCGCCCCGCCCTGCGGGGCGTTGCCCAGCGCGATCGAGCCGTTCATGCGGGTTATTAGCGTTTCCGTTAACGTCATCCCCAGCCCCGTTCCGCCGGGGCGTCCGCTAAAGAAGGGCATAAAGGCGTTTTGCAGGGCCTCCGGGCTAAATCCCGGCCCGCCGTCGGTAAGCGTGACCAGAATGCCCTTCTCGTTTTTCTGGCTGTCGATCCGCACCCAGCCGTGCGTGCTCTCCTGCTGAGCCTGAATCGCATTGCTGAGCAGGTTATGCAGTACCTGCTCCAGCCAGAGCCTGTCTGCCAGCACGGTCGTGGCGTCCGCTGCAAACGCGTGGATGACCGCGATACGGTTCGATTTGCGCTCGTGCTCCAGCAGGCTCTCAACCTGCTGCCAGCACTGCACCAGATCGGTTTCGCGCAGGGACACCTTCTCCTGTACCACATGCTCGCGAAAACGCGTCAGCAGGGCGCTGATGCGCTGCGTTTGCAGCAGCGCGGCCGCAAGCGCCTGCGGCACAGCCTGCGGATTAGCCTCGAGCTGTCGCTGCGCCCCCTGGATCCAGGTTTGCACGGCGGTAAGCGGCTGGTTAATTTCATGGACAATGCCCGCGGTGATCTCCCCCAGCGTGTTAAGCCTGGCATGCTGATAATAGCGGGCGCGCTGCTCGGCCTGCTGCCGCTGTTTGCGCTGCCAGAGCACGCTTCCCACGCCCGCAATCGCTACCCCCCCCACGTCAGAAAGAGCAGCAGGTAAGGCAGCAGGGAAACGCTGAACCAGTCAGGCTCTGCCTCGGCTGTAAGAACGAAGGGCTGGGTATGCTGCGGGAAAGCGCGCTGCCAGCGCCAGAATGCGCCGGAGGATGGCGGACCATCGCCGTTCGTGACGTTAAGATGCAGCTGCGCAAAGCTATGGCGCGCGGGAACCAGCGCGCTTAGGTCGACCAGCACGCGTATCTGCCGCCAGGGATTGTATAACCAGTACCGCACCCCGCTAAACGGCTCCACGCGCGGGGCGTCCAGCGCACGCCCCGCGGTTTTTTCCAGGGCCAGGACAGAAGGAAACTTTTTGCGTAACGCGGTGATATCTTCATCGCCGCTCAAAAGCGGAAGCACCGATTCGTTTTGCGTCAGCACCGCGCCGATCGCCGAATAGCGTGCCGTAAACTCGCGATCGCGCTCCCAGTACTGGCGACGTATCTGTTCCGCATACAGCAGCACACCGCTTATCAGGCAGACCGCCACCCATGCAGCGATGCTGCGCTTTATCATCTTTTTTAAGCTCATAGCGTTAACGGGCGCAGTCATTCAGGCTGTCGACATTACCAGTTAACGCTGATGAGAACAAAAAAACGCGGACGTTATCAGATCTCCGGCGTTCTGCTAAAACCGGTCAGCATGAGGATCGGGCCCCGTGGGGAGGATGCCGCGTCAAACTGATAGTGGTTTCCCTGACGATCGCCGCCGATGTACCATGAGATCTCGGTTTTGCCTTCTGCCAGCGCCTTGCGCACCGCTTTATCGACATCCACCATCCGGTATTCCCGGGAGTGGTTCAGGTAAAGTATCGCATCCGAACGGTAGTTACAGGACGGTCGCGAATGCCAGCTCACGCTGGCCGGATCCCAGTCGTTGCTCGCCGGATAGAAGAAGATTTGGTCCGCGCCGTTAGTTTCTACTTTCCCGCCATAGATACGCACGCGGTATTTAAACTGCGAGGGGTCCTGCCCGGCAGGCAGCGGCGGAATGCGGAACTTCACCAGCGACAGCGTTTCGCTGTTGCGCGTGCGACCGCCGTTCTTCCAGTTATCCTGTACCAGCAGAACCTGCGGATCCGGCTGGGAAAGCGCTGGCTCCAGGCTGCTGAGCCAGACGTTGGCCTTCGGTTTCGAATAACCATACGGAACGGTGGTGCCGCAATCCATTCCGCGGTTCATGCACAGGTCGGTCATAAAGCGCGCGGCATCTTCCGTCCAGCCGTTCATAAAGTCAGCATGAGCCGTATACAGGCTTCCCCACCGTTCTTCGCGCTCGTCTCCGTGCATGATTGGATCGAGGGAAAGCTGCACTTTGCTGGTATCCAGAGAGTCGATCGTCGGTAGCACGTACGCAACATTCATGTTAACGGTCGGGATTTTTACCGGGAAGGCGGACGGGCACTGCCCTCTGGTATCGTAGGTGGCGTTGGCCAGGCCGTGGGCGGGCTTCAGGTTTACCCCGTCCCAGCAGTTCGGGAACTGAATGCCGATATTAAACTGCACGGCATCGTTCGCCTTGCGCAGGCCGCAAACCTCACCCGTTTTGGTGGTGTAGCCCCTGCCGTTGGCGCACAGAAAGGTGATATGTGGGTTCGGCGCGGTACCATGATGATCGCCTGCCAGCAGCGACAGCCCCGCCGGGAAAGGGTGCAGCGGCCAGGCGTCAACGTTCGATGCCTGATAATAGGTTTTTTGATAGGCGGGTTTAACCACCGTTCCGTCAGGCAGCTTGAGCGATGGGGCCCAGTAGGCCGAACCGTCTGCTTTGTTATCGCAGGTGGTCTTTTCATGCGCGCGCAGCGATTCACGGCTGGCGTAAGCATCCGCCTGCTCGTTGCCAAAGAAGTCGTGCAGCATGGCCTCGTTGGGCATGCCGTACATCATAATGGCATCGTCGCCGAGGGTGTGGGAGTAAGCGCAGACAACGTGCGCCTGTGGCCCGGCGTGTGCCGCCTGCATGGCAATAAGTAAAGCGGTGGCAGAATGTGCCGGGGTTAATACTGTCCGTTTCATTATTATCTCCATCGTTGAGAGGAGATAGTGGTAGCAAAACGGCTGCGGTTTACCGAGGATTTACCCGCGTATTTTTCCGCTCATCCCTGCTTTACACGCATCACGCACAGCTCATTCCAGTACGTTTCGCGCGTCCGGCGCAGTTCAGCGTGACGTTTTATCATTGAACCACTCCGGGTCAATGTTGGCTACGTCCACGCCGTACAGGCTGGCGACGGGCAATACTGACTCAAGAACACGTTGCGCGCTGTTCTCCGCACTCGCTGGTCGGGCCGCAAAAAACCGCCGTAACGTGCTTATCCACTTTTTCATCGTCATTACCCTTCTCGCTTAACCGGAACTCAGTTAAGCACGCGTTAGCCATGAAGGGGAAATAACAATAATGGCTGTTGATATGCGGGATCTGAGTAACTCACGACGCGCTGGCGTCGTGGCCGGACAGCGCTTTTACCACCGTTTCCATCGCTTTGGTTGTCAGCTCGCTGCGCTTAACGCGCTGGTTCGCCAGCGCGGTACGCAATACGCCCGCAATGACAATATGCTTCGGCTCCTGGCCTAAATCACGCATTTCGAGAACGACCTTGCCTACCACCCGGCACATCTCCTGATACAGCGCTTCGTCTTTGGTCACATTGCCCATTGTCATCACTCCGTTGCCCTAAAGCGTCAGCTTAAATGATTCGTCGGCTGGATACAAAAAAGAAGCCCGGCGTATTTCCCGCCGGGCTTCATCTTAAAAATCAGGTGATTAGTTATTTACCGGGATCACTGCGCCTTTGTATTTGGTGCGGATCCAGTCCTGGATCTCTTTGGAGTGCAGCACGTTCACCAGCGCGACGATATCTTTCTTCTTCTCGTCTCCGCGATGGACGGTAATGATGTTAGCGTACGGGTTGTTTTCACCGCTCTCAACCGCAATCGGGTCGTGTACCGGATCCAGGCCTGCATCGATGGCGTAGTTGGCGTTGATCACCACCGCCGCACCTTCGTCGTTGTTGTACATCTGCGGCAGCAGGGAGGCTTCAACGTTAGGGGTAAACTGCAGCTTTTTCGGGTTTTCAACGATATCGCTGATCCGCGCGGTCACTTTATCAATGCCTGGCTTGAGCTTGATCACGCCCTCTTTTTCGAAGATAGACAGAATTCGGCCTTCCTCGGAAACCGCGTCACGCATGATGATTTTGCCGCCCTCCGGCAGATCCTTCAGCGATTTGTATTTTTTGGAATAAATGCCGATTGGCTCGATGTGGATCGCGCCCGCACTCACGAAATCATACTCCTTATCGCCCGCGTGATCTTTCAGCACGCTGTTCAGATAAGGAACGTGCTGGAAGTAGTTAGCGTCGATGTCGCGTCCGGCCAGCGCGGTGTTGGGCAGAATGTAGTCCTGAAACGGTTTAATCTCCAGATCGATACCCTGCTTCGCCAGAATCGGCTTTGCCTGCTCCAGAATTTCGGCGTGCGGCGTGTTGGACGCGCCCACGGTCAGGGTGTCAGCCCAGGAGGCGAAGCTCAGGGCGCTCAGGGTGGCTGCGGCGATCAGCGTCAGCGTTTTTTTCATGATGATGGTTCCTGTGTGTATTTATTAGCGTTTATCTAACAGTGATGTGATGACATCGCCGCAGAACTGGATAATGAAAACGATGATTAAAATGGTCACCGTTGCCACCAGCGTGACGTCACCATGGTTGCGCTGGAATCCTTCCAGGTAAGCCAGGTTTCCCAAGCCGCCGGCACCTATGACTCCTGCCATTGCGCTGTAGCTCACCAGCGCAATCAGCGTCACCGTCATCCCTGACACCAGGGCGGGTGAAGATTCCGGAAGTAAAACCCGAAACACGAGCGTGCTCAGCCGCGCGCCCATCGAGCGCGTGGCTTCAATAACCCCTTTATCCACCTCACGCAGGGCAATCTCGACCAGGCGGGCGTAAAACGGCGCGGCGCCAACAATCAGGGCGGGCAGCGCAGCGTTGGCGCCAAGAATGGTGCCCACGATGGTCTTGGTGAACGGGATCAGCAGGACGATGAGTATGATGAACGGGATAGAACGAAACACGTTCACCACTATCGAAATCACGCTGTAGACCGTGCGGTTGTGGAACAACCCGCCGCGGGCGGTTAAAAACAGCGCCAGACCAAGCGCGATCCCCAGAATAAACGTCGCCACGCCCGAAAGCGCGGTCATGTAGAGCGTCTCCTGCGTTGCAGCCCACAGCTGATCCCACTTCAGGTGCGGAAAAAGATGTTCAGCCATGCTTAATTACCTCGCCTTCAATATCGCTTTGCTTCAGGTCGGCGAGGATATTGTTCAGTTGTTCATCGGAGGCCACCACGTGCACCCAGAGCTGCCCGAAAACGCCGTGGGCGGTTTGCGTCATTTTTCCATGCAGGATGTTAAACGGCAGGCCGTAGCGCAGGGTCAGTTCACCCACGATCGGCCTGTGCGTGCTGTGTCCCGTAAAGGTCAGCCTGATGACCGTGCCTTCCAGCCCGGTTGCCAGTTCCGTATTAAAGGTTTCGTCTTCGGCGTACTGGCTTACCTGACGGACGAACTGACGGGTGATCGGCTGCTGCGGATGCGTAAATACGCTCAGCACGTCTCCCTCTTCCACCACCCTGCCGTTCTCCATCACCGCCACGCGATCGCAGATTTTGCGCACCACGTGCATCTCGTGGGTGATCAGCACGATGGTCAGGTTAAAACGGCGGTTAATGTCCAGAAGCAGATCGAGGATCTGATCGGTGGTCTGCGGATCCAGCGCGGAAGTCGCTTCGTCACACAGCAGCACGTCCGGATGGTTGGCCAGCGCGCGGGCAATCCCTACGCGCTGTTTTTGCCCGCCGCTCAGCTGCGACGGGTAGGCATTCTCGCGCCCCTTCAGGCCGACCAGCTCCACCAGCTCGGCGACGCGGGCCTGAATTTGCGCTTTTGGCACACCGGCAATTTGCATTGAAAAGGCGATGTTTTCCCGCACCGTGCGCGACCAGAGCAGGTTAAAGTGCTGGAACACCATGCTGATTTTCAGGCGTGCCTGACGCAGCGCTTCCCCTTTTGCGGCGGAGATATCCTGTCCGTTGATGGTGACGCTTCCGGCGCTCGGCTTTTCCAGCCCGTTCAGCAGGCGGATCAGCGTGCTTTTTCCGGCCCCGCTGTAGCCGATAATTCCATAAATCTGTCCCTGCTCTATCGTCAGATTGACGTTATCAACGGCGGTGAGCGACGCCTTTCCGTTTTCAAAAACCTTCGAAATATTGCTGAGTACGATCATTCTTATGGGTTATCCGATTCGCATATAGCGGTTTAGCAGTATGGATGTCCAAAAGATAGTAAACAGCCGTTATCAGCTTTTAAATGACCAAAAAGGAATTTCATATAACGTCAGGAAATAAGCAGCAGAGCGGCTGGCGGGAAACGCTTAGATGAATATCAGAAATGGTTATCTGCCAGACGCATAGCAGCCCGGCGGCATCCGATAAAATCGTCTATTTTTACAGCATTTTTAGCGCGTATAGCCATCCCCACATCCAGACAACTTTACGTCTCGCTGTCCTTGCGTCTGAAAACATAATGAATATTCCTTTCCGTTCTAAAACCTGGTGAAACGTTCTTTATTGAGCAATTTTCATGGTCCTATCATCCGGTCATGACCTCCTGACAGGAAATAACCATGACGATCTACCACTCCGTCACCGAAATGATTGGCCGCACGCCGGTTATGCAGCTGCACAAGCTTGATACCGGCCCCTGCTCGCTGTTCCTCAAGCTGGAAAACCAGAACCCCGGCGGCTCGATCAAAGACCGCGTCGCGCTGTCGATGATTAATGAAGCCGAGCGTACGGGGCGGCTTCAGCCCGGTGGCACCATTATTGAAGCCACGGCGGGGAATACCGGGCTGGGACTGGCGCTGATTGCCGCGCAGAAAGGCTACGCGCTGATGCTGGTCGTGCCGGACAAAATGAGCCGCGAGAAGATTTTCCACCTGCGGGCGCTGGGCGCGCAGGTTGTGCTGACCCGCTCAGATGTGAACAAGGGCCATCCGGCCTATTACCAGGATTACGCCCGGCGCCTGGCGAACGAGGTGCCTGGCGCGTTTTATATTGACCAGTTCAATAACGAGGCCAACCCGCTGGCGCACCGCACCACTACCGCTCCTGAACTCTTTGCACAGCTTGACGGGCAAATCGACGCCATCGTCGTCGGCGTCGGATCCGGCGGTACGCTGGGCGGCCTGCAGGCGTGGTTCGCTGAACGCTCGCCGCAGACGGAATTTGTGCTTGCCGATCCGGCCGGGTCGGTGCTGGCGGACCAGGTCGAGACCGGGCGCTATCACGATGCCGGGTCGTGGCTGGTTGAAGGGATTGGCGAGGACTTTATCCCCCCGCTGGCGCATATCGAAGGGGTGGAGCGCGCCTGGCGCATTACCGATCGCGAAGCGTTCGCCACCGCGCGTGAGCTACTGAAAACGGAGGGGATCCTGGCGGGCTCCTCCAGCGGCACGCTGCTGGCGGCGGCGCTGAAATACTGTCAGGCACAAACTACGCCGAAACGCGTGGTCACCTTCGCGTGCGACAGCGGCAATAAATATCTCTCAAAGATGTTCAACGACGACTGGATGCGCCAGCAGGGACTTATCTCGCGCCCCCGGGCAGGCGATCTCTCCGACTATATCGCCCTGCGGCATGATGAAGGCGCGACGGTCACCGCCGTGCCGGATGACACCCTTTCCACCGTGCTGGCCCGCATGCGCCTGTACGACATCTCGCAGCTGCCGGTGCTCGATAACGATAAGGTCATCGGCATCGTTGACGAATGGGACCTGCTCCGGCACATCGGCGGAGACGGGGAACGCTTCTCCCTCCCCGTGACGGCGGCCATGACCCGGCAGGTCGAGTCTCTGGATAAGCAGGCGCCGGAGAGCGCGCTGCACGCCATTTTTGACCGTGGCCTGGTCGCCATTATCTATGACCAGGACCGCTTTCTGGGTCTGATTACGCGCAGCGACGTTCTCACCGCGTGGCGCAACCGTCTGCAAAAATAAAGGAACAAACGATGAAAAATCTGGCAACCCTCAGCGTACACAGCGGCGAGTATCGCGATCGGCACGGCGCCGTCATGCCGCCGATTTACGCCACCTCGACGTTTGCGCAACCGTCGCCGGGTGAGCACACCGGCTATGAATACTCGCGCAGCGGCAACCCGACCCGCCACGCGCTGGAAACCGCCATCGCCGAACTGGAAGGCGGCACGCGCGGATACGCGTTTGCCTCCGGCCTGGCGGCCATCTCCACCGTGCTGGAGCTGCTGGACAAAGACAGCCATATTGTCGCCATTGATGACGTTTATGGCGGTACGTATCGCCTGATTGAAAACGTCCGCAAGCGTAGCGCCGGGCTACAGGTGAGCTGGGTTAAGCCGGACGATCTGGCCGGTCTTGAGGCCGCCATTCGCCCGGACACCCGGATGATCTGGGTAGAAACGCCGACCAACCCGCTGCTGAAGCTGGCCGATCTGTCGGCCATTGCGGACGTCGCCCGGCGCCATAACGTCATCAGCGTGGCGGATAATACCTTCGCCTCCCCGGTCATTCATCGCCCCCTGGCATCGGGTTTTGACATCGTGGTGCACTCCGCCACCAAATATCTCAACGGCCATTCCGACGTGGTCGCCGGGCTGGCGGTGGTCGGGGCCGATAAGGAGCTGGCGGAGCGCCTCGGCTATCTGCAAAACGCGGTTGGCGGTGTTCTGGATCCGTTCAGCAGCTTCCTGACCCTGCGGGGGATCCGCACCCTTTCCCTGCGTATGGAAAAGCACAGCGCCAACGCGCTGGCGATTGCGCAATGGCTGGAGCAGCATCCGCAGGTTGAAAGCGTGTTCTATCCCGGGCTGGCGTCACACCCGCAGCACGCGCTTGCCCGCCGCCAGATGGCGCTACCGGGCGGCATGATTTCCGTAGTAATAAAGGGAGATGCGCAACGCGCAACAGACGCGATCCGCAGCCTGAGGCTTTTTACCCTGGCAGAAAGCCTGGGAGGCGTGGAGAGCCTGGTGAGCCAGCCCTACAGCATGACCCACGCCTCCATTCCCCTCGCGCAACGGCTTGCGAACGGCATTGTGCCGCAGCTCATCCGCCTGTCGGTGGGAATTGAAGATGCAAACGATCTGATCGCGGACCTTCAGCAGGCGCTGGAAAAGTGAGCAAAAGACGGCGGGCGTACCGCCTGCCGTCATAAGATGACATTATGCCTTAACGCCTTGATAACAAACTTATGTGAATCTGCACAGATTGTTTTTGAAACACCGTTTCCATTTTCCTTTTTGCTGTGAATCAGCGTATAATGCGCGCCAAATCCCTGGTGAATGGTTTCAGCGCTTGGAATACAAAAAACAACGTACAACTTCTCCTCTCCTTCGTTGGGCTGGCACTCAGGCACACTTTCTTCTGCACGCTCATGTGATGTCACCTATTCTTAGTGCGTGTCATAGACTCTTTCGCAACACAGGTTTGACTCCGCGGCGGTGCGCCCCCGGAGCGAGATTTCCATATCCTTCCCAACTTAAAGACTAAGACTGTCATGAAAAAGACGAAAATTGTTTGTACTATCGGCCCGAAAACCGAATCCGAAGAGATGCTGAGCAAAATGCTGGATGCCGGCATGAACGTGATGCGTCTGAACTTCTCCCACGGTGACTATGCTGAACACGGTCAGTGTATCCAGAACTTGCGCAACGTCATGAGCAAAACCGGTAAAAAAGCCGCGATCCTGCTCGACACCAAAGGTCCTGAAATCCGTACCATTAAGCTGGAAGGCGGTAACGACGTTTCGCTGAAAGCGGGCCAGACCTTCACCTTCACCACCGACAAGTCCGTGGTAGGTAATAACGAAATCGTTGCAGTAACCTATGAAGGCTTTACCAGCGATCTGTCTGTCGGCAACACCGTTCTGGTGGATGACGGCCTGATCGGCATGGAAGTTACCGCCATCGAAGGTAACAAGGTTATCTGTAAAGTGCTGAACAACGGCGACCTGGGCGAAAACAAAGGCGTTAACCTGCCGGGCGTTTCTATTGCGCTGCCGGCGCTGGCTGAAAAAGACAAGCAAGACCTGATCTTCGGTTGCGAACAGGGCGTTGACTTCGTTGCGGCGTCCTTTATCCGTAAGCGTTCTGACGTAGTTGAAATCCGCGAGCACCTGAAAGCGCACGGCGGCGAGAAGATCCAGATCATCTCCAAAATCGAAAACCAGGAAGGCCTGAACAACTTCGACGAAATCCTCGAAGCTTCTGACGGTATCATGGTTGCGCGTGGCGACCTGGGCGTTGAAATCCCGGTTGAAGAAGTGATATTCGCGCAGAAGATGATGATCGAGAAGTGTGTTCGCGCGCGTAAGGTGGTTATCACCGCCACGCAGATGCTGGACTCCATGATCAAAAACCCACGCCCTACCCGCGCAGAAGCCGGCGACGTGGCTAACGCCATCCTCGACGGTACCGATGCGGTAATGCTTTCTGGCGAGTCTGCTAAAGGTAAATATCCTCTGGAAGCGGTCAGCATCATGGCGACCATCTGTGAGCGTACCGACCGCGTGATGAAGAGCCGCCTGGATTACAACAACGACAGCCGTAAACTGCGCATCACCGAAGCCGTGTGCCGTGGCGCGGTAGAAACCGCTGAGAAACTGGAAGCGCCACTGATTGTGGTTGCGACGCAGGGTGGTAAATCTGCTCGCGCGGTGCGTAAATACTTCCCGGACGCGACCATTCTGGCGCTGACCACCAACGAAACCACCGCGCGTCAGCTGGTGCTGAGCAAAGGCGTGATCCCACACCTGGTGAAAGAAATTGCCTCTACCGATGATTTCTATCGTCTGGGTAAAGAAGTGGCTCTGGAGCTGGTTGACCGCGGCCTGGCACAGAAAGGCGACGTTGTGGTAATGGTTTCTGGTGCTCTGGTTCCGTCCGGCACAACTAACACCGCATCTGTTCACGTGCTGTAATATTTCCCGAACAAATTATATTTTTGTTAAAAAGCGTCCTGCGGGACGCTTTTTTTATTCCCACCTTTAACCAGAACTATTCAAAAAGCAAATCGGGTTTCTCTATTTAATCGCGAATTATCTAAGATGAATCCGATGAAAAATGCCTTTTTTAACATAGCTTTTTCGTCAAAACTGCCGATTTCGTTGCTTCTTTGAGCGAACGATCAAAAATAGGCGTAATCCCATCAAAAAAATATTCTCAACCCAAAAAAGTTTGTGTAATACTTGTAACGCTACATGGAGATTAACTCAATCTAGAGGGTATTAATAATGAATCGTACTAAACTGGTACTGGGCGCGGTAATCCTGGGTTCTACTCTGCTGGCAGGTTGCTCCAGCAACGCTAAAATCGATCAGCTGTCTTCTGACGTTCAGACTCTGAACGCTAAAGTTGACCAGCTGAGCAACGACGTGAACGCAATGCGTTCCGACGTTCAGGCTGCTAAAGACGACGCAGCTCGCGCTAACCAGCGTCTGGACAACCAGGCTACTAAATACCGTAAGTAATAGTACCTGTTAATAAAATGGCGCACATTGTGCGCCATTTTTTTTTGTCTGCGTCAAACCGCCTACTGCGTTACCTTCTCACCTTCGCCTTCCACGACCGCCGCTGATACCCGACTGTTCTGCACCGACAGGACCGCACTGCCTGAAGATGGCGCATTGCCCGCTGATACGGCTACCGGGATACCTGCCCTGCGAGACAGCGCCTTATCAATAAGCGTTTTATCGCTGCCCGCCTCCCCTGCAAACGCGGTGAACGCCGCAGAGTGCGTGAACGATGCCGTCTGAGGGTTTTCCCCTTCGACCTGCGCCAGCGGCCTGTGGACTTCGATATAGCGTTTACCGTCCGGCTCTACGGAGAATTTAACCGGCTCATTGATAATCTGTACCCGCGTTCCGACGCGCACGTTTTCAAACAGCGCTTTAATATCCGGCGCGTTCATTCGCATACAGCCAGAGCTAACGCGCAGCCCTACGCTGTCCGGCGCGCTGGTACCGTGAATGAGATATTCCCCCTTCCCGATGCCTAAACGCAGCGCATAGCGCCCCAGCGGGTTATTTGGCCCTGCGGGTACCACAGGCGGCAGTTTAATACCCTGCGCCAGAGAGCGTGCTCTGATGCCCGCTGTGGGCGTCCACGTTGGGTTAGGGATTTTCTGACTCACGCGAGTGGTGCTGACCGGCGTTTCCAGCCCAAGCTGACCAATGCCCAGCGGATAGACCTGCACGATATTTTCACCCGGCGGGTAGAAGTAAAGACGCAGCTCCGCCAGGTTCACCACGATGCCTTCTCGCTCGGTGTCCGGGAGCAGCATCTGGGACGGGATGGTGATCGCCGTACCTGGCGCAGGGTTTACCGGCGCAATGGTATTATTCGCTTCAAGAATAAGCTGCGCCGCGGTATTAAACCGGCGGGCGATCGCCTGGAGTTTATTGTCCCCTTCCTGAATGGTGTACGTCTGATTTTGCCCAATCAGGCGGCTGCCCGCAGGCGGCAAAGGATAATCAACCGCCCGGGCTGAATTAAGCGCACCGAGCGAACCGAGGAGTAATAGAGTTATTAGAGACGCGCGCTTCATGCTGAGATTCCTTATTCACTGGCAGAACGCCAGAAAGCTGAAAAACCAGCGAGGTGGAAACCACCCCGCGAAACAGAATGAATGCTGTTCTGTAAGTTTAGCTAAGGATTGCGGCTTTGGCGCGGATAGCGCGGATCATCGCTTCCAGCCCCTGGGAGCGGGACGGAGTGAGGTGCTGGGTTAAGGCCATTTTTTCAAACCACGGGCGGACGTCAAAGGCGACAATATCCTGCGCCGACATCTGGTGATAAAGAATAAACACGACGGCAATCAGCCCCTTTACGATGGCAGCGTCGCTGTCGCCCTGAAATTCTATCGCCCCGTCGTCATTCTGCCGCATCAGGATCCACACCTGGCTCTGGCAGCCCTGAATGATGTTGTCCGGGTTATGCGCCTCTTCGCCGAGCGGCGGCAGGCGCTGACCCAGTTCGATGATATAAAGGTATTTCTCTTCCCAGTTTGCGCAACGCCCAAAGTTGCGCAGCAATTTATCTCTGTCCGGCAATTCTGCCATCTCTCGCCTCTCCGTTAGCCAAGCAGCTGGTGAATACGTTTTAGTCCCGCCACCAGCCTGTCGACCTCTTCCATTGTGTTGTACATCACCAGCGACGCGCGGCACATCGCGGGCACCTGATAAAAGGCCATCAGTGGCATTGCGCAGTGGTGCCCTGTGCGCACGGCGACGCCGTAATTATCGAGGAAACTGCCCACATCGTAGGCGTGATGCTTCCCGAGGTTAAACGCTATTACGCCAAGACGGTCTGCCGGGCCGTATAAGGTTAAATCCGGGACGCCGGCAAGCTCGTGCAGGGCGTACTGCATCAGCTGCCGCTCGTACTCCTGAATAGCCTCCAGCCCCGCTTCAGAGACGTAGCTAAGGGCCGCTCCCAGCCCGACAATCCCGCCCGTGTTTGGCGTACCTGCCTCAAAGCGCCACGGCGCGCGGGCGTAGGTTGTGCCTTCCGTCAGGCTGACGGTGGCGATCATCGACCCTCCCCCTTCCCACGGCGGCATGGCCTGGAGAATGTCCTCTTTTACGTACAGCACCCCGATGCCCGTCGGGCCATAGAGCTTGTGGCCCGAGAAGACGTAGAAATCGCAGTCCAGCGCCTGAACGTCTACCGCATGGTGCATAACCGCCTGCGCCCCGTCAATCAGCACCTTCGCGCCAGCCTGGTGGGCCTTATCGACGATCTGCGCCACCGGGTTTTCCGTCCCCAGCACGTTTGAAACGTGGGTTACGGCCACCAGCCGCGTCCTGTCGTCCAGCAGTGCATCCAGCTGCTCCAGCTGCAGCGTGCCGTCTTCGTTCAGCGGGATCGTCCGCAGCTGTGCCCCCACGCGCTCACAGAGCATCTGCCACGGCACGATGTTGGCGTGGTGCTCCATCTGGGTGATGATGATGTTGTCACCCGCACGCACCTGCGCAGTGCCCCAGCTGTTGGCCACCAGGTTGATCCCTTCGGTGGTCCCGCGTACGAACACCAGCTCTTCCGCCGAACGCGCGTTGAGGAAGGCCGCCGCCTGCGTACGCACGTTTTCCATGCGCTGCGTCGCTTCGGCGCTCAGGGTGTGAATACCGCGGTGCACCGCCGCATAACCGTGGCGGTAAAATTCCGCTTCCGCATCCACCACCTGGTTCGGTTTTTGCGCGCTGGCCGCACTGTCGAGATAGGCCAGCGGCAGGCCGTTTACCTCACGGGTGAGCACCGGAAAATCTGCCCGGATCTTCTCTACGGGGAACGTCATGCTTCGCCTCCAGGCAGACGCTGGCCGATGCGGGCCAGCACCTGCTGTTTAAGTGCGCCATCGGGCAGCGCTTCCGTCAGCTCGGCCGCAAAGGCGTAAATAATCATCTTTTGCGCCGCCTGCTGGTCTATTCCGCGCGAGCGCAGGTAGAACATCTGCTCATCGTCAATGCGCCCGACCGTCGCGCCATGGCTGCACTTCACGTCGTCGGCGTAGATCTCCAGCTGCGGCTTAGTGTCGACTTCCGCCAGACGCCCCAGCAGAAGGTTATTGTTGGTCATCTGCCCGTCGGTTTTGATGGCGTGCTGCGCCACGTTGATCAAACCGTTAAACACCGCACGTCCTTTGTCGCTGACGATGGTTTTGTGCAGCTGGCGGCTGTTGCAGAAACCTTTGTTGTGCTCAAGCCAGGTACGCGTGTCGCACACTTCCGATTTGACCGGCATCGCCAGGCTGTTAATGCGCAGCGTGGTGTTTTCTCCGTTCAGCCGGGTGCTGGTATTGTGGCGCAACACCGCCCCGCCGAGCAGGAAGCTGTGGCTGTACGCCGCGGCATCCTGGCCAAGCAGCACATCGTTGTGGGCAAAGTGGTGGCTGAGCGGATTCTCAAACGCCAGCTTGATATGGTGAAGCTGAGCATTGGCGGCCACGTTCATCGTCAGGCGCGAGCCGGTGAAGTGACGGGTATCGTTAAGGCTGACGTAATGCTCGATTACCGTCGCCTCCGCCCCTTCTGCCAGCTCAAGATGATGGCGATAGTGGGCGGTGTTGATCTCGTCACCCTCAACGCCCTGCGTGATGTGCATCAGCAGCAGCGGCTTCGCCGGGCGCTGGTTACGCTTCACCCGAATATGCGTCACGCTCCTGGACAGGCTCTCGGTCAGATGCAGAAAGACCTCAGGCTGAACCGGGGCGCTCAGGCTCTGGCGCTCGTCGTTAATCTCGATATCGAACCCGCTGTCCTGCACGCTATCGCTCAGCTCGGCCCGGAACTGGCCGTCGACAAACACCAGACGCACGGCATCCACGCTTACCGCCAGCGCGTCGCGCCTGTCAGGGCTAACCTGCGCCAGACGCGTAACAAACTCGCCGTTCAGCAGGCCGTCCAGCGGAGTATATTTCCAGTTTTCATGCTTGCGCGTAGGCAGGCCGAGACGCAGCATCTGCTGAAGATGGTGCTGAGCCTGTTCAGAACGCGATTCGCCCTGCGCTTCAAACAGCCGGTGCCACTGCTGGAGTGCATTACTGCTGTTCGGTAAGCCAGCCATAACCCTGCTCCTCCAGTTGTTTAACCAGCGTAAAGTCGCCGGATTTCACAATGCGCCCCTGGTAAAGCACGTGGACGTAGTCGGGCTTGATGTAATCCAGAATGCGCTGATAGTGGGTGACGATAATGAATGACCGTTTGCCGTCGCGCAGGGAGTTCACCCCGTCAGCGACGATCTTCAGGGCATCGATATCCAGACCGGAGTCGGTCTCGTCGAGAATGCACAGCTCCGGCTCAAGCACCGCCATCTGGAGTATATCGTTGCGCTTTTTCTCACCGCCGGAGAAACCCACGTTCACCGAGCGGGTCAGCAGATCTTCCGGCATTTTCAGCAGCCCGATCTTCTCTTCCATCAGGTCCTGGAAATCAAAGCGATCCAGCGCCTCCAGGCCGCGATACTTGCGCACCGCGTTCAGCGCGGTTTGCAGGAAGAACTGGTTACTGACGCCCGGAATTTCTACCGGATACTGGAAGGCCATGAAGATCCCCTCACCGGCTCGCTCCTCCGGCGACATCTCCAGCAGATCTTTACCGTTAAACTCAACGGAGCCGTGGGTGACTTCATAATCTTCGCGTCCCGCCAGCGTCGCTGAAAGCGTGCTTTTCCCGGAGCCGTTTGGCCCCATAATGGCGTGAACTTCACCCGGCTTAACGTCAAAATTAAGGCCACGCAGGATGGCTTTTTCTTCCACGCTAACCTGTAAATCTTTAATGCTTAACATGTGCTTTCCTTAACCGACGCTGTGTTCAAGACTAATGGCGAGGAGTTTCTGGGCTTCAACGGCAAATTCCAGCGGCAGTTCAGAGAACACGTCCTTACAGAAGCCGTTAACAATCATTGAAATCGCATCTTCTTCACTTATCCCGCGCTGCAGGCAGTAGAAAAGCTGGTCTTCACCTATGCGCGACGTGGTGGCCTCGTGCTCAAGCTGGGCGCTGTTGTTGCGGCACTCGACGTACGGGAAGGTATGCGCCCCGCAGTCGGCACCAATCAGCATCGAGTCGCACTGGGTGAAGTTACGCGCGTTGGTGGCCGTCGGCATAATTTTCACCAGCCCGCGATAGCTGTTCTGGCTGTGCCCGGCGGAGATACCTTTGGAGATGATGGTCGATTTGGTGTTTTTACCAATGTGGATCATCTTGGTGCCGGTATCGGCCTGCTGATGTCCGCTGGTCAGGGCCACGGAGTAAAACTCACCGATGGAGTTATCCCCGCGCAGAATGCAGCTCGGGTATTTCCAGGTAATGGCGGAGCCGGTTTCTGACTGCGTCCAGGACATCTTGCTGTTTTCGCCTTCGCACAGCGCGCGCTTGGTGACGAAGTTCAGGATCCCGCCGGTATTGCCGTCGCCCGGGAACCAGTTCTGCACCGTGGAGTATTTCACTTCCGCGTCTTTATGGATGATGACTTCCACCACCGCCGCGTGCAGCTGGTAGCTGTCGCGTACCGGCGCGGAACAGCCTTCAATGTAGCTGACGTAGCTGCCTTCGTCCGCCACCAGAATGGTGCGTTCAAACTGGCCGGTTTTTTCCGCGTTGATGCGGAAATAGGTCGATAGCTCCATCGGGCAGCGCACCCCTTTCGGCACGTAGATAAAGGTGCCGTCTGAGGCTACCGCCGCGTTGAGCGCCGCAAAGAAGTTGTCGTTACTCGGTACCACGGTGCCGATATACTTTTTCACCAGCTCCGGGTGGTCGTGAATGGCTTCGCCGAAGGAGCAGAAAATGATCCCCTGCTCCGCCAGCTTTTCACGGTAGGTCGTTGCCACCGATACGGAGTCAAAGATGGCATCCACCGCCACCTCTTTACCCTCACGCACGGGCACGCCGAGCTGGTTAAACGCCTCTTCCACCTCTTTGCTCAGGAAGCTGTTATCCGCGCCCGTTTGCTGTACCGCACCGGGCTGCGACGCGCAGGTGTCATCACAGCTGCCGCAGGATGGCGCGGAGTAATAGCTGTAATCCTGATAGTTCAGCTTGTCATAGTGCGCCTTAAGCCAGTGTGGTTCGTCCATCTCCAGCCAGGCGCGGAAGGCGCTGAGGCGAAATTCCAGCATCCACTCCGGCTCGTTACGCTTGGCCGAAATGGCGCGCACGACGTCTTCATTGATGCCTTTCGCCAGCTCGTCGGTTTGCAGCTGCGTGAAGAAACCCTCTTTATAGTTGAGGTGTCCGCCGCTCCAGGTGTTTACATCACTCGTTGCTTCAGTATTACGAGACATAGTACCGCCTATACCCCAAAGCTTTCGCCGCAGCCGCATTCGTTCTGGGCTTTCGGGTTATGAAATTTGAATAACTGGTTTAAACCTTCCCGAACGTAATCGACTTCAGTTCCGTCGATAAACGGCATGGCCTGAAGCGCGACGTAGAGTTTTGCTCCGTCGGTTTCAAAGACCAGGTCATCTTTTTCGGGCTCGGTAACGGTGTCCAGCACGTAGCCAAAGCCCGCGCAGCCGGTCTGCTTAACGCCCAGGCGCACGCCGAGGATATCGGGGTTTTTCCCCACCAGCTCGTGTATGTGGGCCGCTGCCGCAGGCGTGAGCGTTAAGCCACGCCAGGCGAAATCGGCCGGATTGAAGGTTTCTGAATGCAGTTCCATAGGTCCACCTCATCTGATAAGCCACCAGGGCATAACACCATGTTAGTGATAACGATTATCACTTCAACCCCCTGCGAGCAGGGGCTTTGGGCTAAACCGCCCTTTTTGGCTACTTTCATTAAGCATAGACCCTGTGACGGGATGCGGATGGGATGGTTATATTTGTTCAATGCATTGATAAATAATGCATTTCATCAGAAAGATCGTGGCGTGGCAGGCAAAAAGAAAAAATGCATTGAAAATACCTATTTTTGAGATAGATATTGTTCAGGACTGAAGAAGGAAATGCTTAAACAAAAAAGGCCCTGACGGACCCCCTTAATTTAGTGGTGGAACGATACCGCAAAGCCCTGTTCACGCCAGTGGTCGAGCTGTTCCTGCTGGCGAGGCGTCGGCGCTTTACCTGTCCAGACGAAGATTTTTTGCCCCGGGAAGAGTTCCGGGCGCGGAGAATCAATCGGTTCAGCCAGTACGTCAATGTGCCAGCCTTTACCCGCAAGACGCGCCGCTTCCAGCCACAGGTGCGTACGGTCGTCGCATTCCCACCCTACCAGCAGCGCGTCTTTACCCGCTTTTTTTCGCGCGTCCAGCAGGCTTGTGACGGCAAATTCGATCAGGACGCCGTCGAGCAGGCTCGCCATATGGCGCACCGTATTCTGATCCTGGTTCATTCGCTGTCGTACCGGGGTAATGATGTTATCGATCAGGGCGTCCATCGCATGGTCGCGGCGGAACTCGCCAATTTTGGCGCGCAGCTTTGCCGGGCTGGCATAGCGCAGAACGGTCAACATCTCTTCCTGGAAGGATGCCCAGTTCCCCTGCGTCATCACTTCTTTATTTTCAAGAAGGGCTTTTACTTTGCCGACCGAAATGCCCGTTTTCATCAGGCGTTTGATCTCTTCGATACGCAGGATATCCTCATCGTCAAACTGACGATGACCCCCTTCGCTGCGCTGCGGCTTCAACAATCCATAACGGCGCTGCCAGGCACGCAGCGTAACGGGGTTGATACCGCATCGTTCGGCCACTTCGCCGATACTGTAATAGGCCATTAACTCCCTCACGCTCAATACTTCCATACCTAACCTAACCAACCTTATCAGATTGTACAAACCATTTGTATAACTAACTCCTCGTTCTGAGCAAGTGAATGGCTCAATGAGCCATTCACTCGTTAATATATTGTTGTATAAATTTTGCCGTACGTACAGGTAACTCTTGCGGGTTCAGTACAAGTTTTTAAAAATCGAACTTTTTCTCAGGCCACGCAATCGCCGGAATACCGCCAATGCGCGGGCTGGCAAACAGGTGTCCCTGGAACTGAGAAATCCCGGCAGACTCCAGCCACATCCACTCTTCCGCCAGCTCGACGCCTACGGCACAGAACTGGATCTCCAGCGAGGCGCAGCACTTGATTATCGCCTGCACGATGGCCTGACGCGGGCCGCTCTTGTGTACGTTAGCGATTAAATCACGATTAATCTTAATTCTGTCCGGCTGGAACTCGGCAAGCAGCTGTAGCCCGGCAAATCCGGCCCCAAAGTGATCGATGGCCACGCTGATGCCGGCGCTTTTGAGCTGCCGGACCGCACTGGTAAACTCTTCGAAACGCGAGATCGCCTCACGCTCGGTAAATTCGACCACAATCTGCTCCGGCACAAATCCGTTCGCCTCGATTGCCGTAAGTAAAAAATCCACGGCACCGGGAACGTTCACCAGCGTCATCGGCAGCAGGTTGATGCACAGCGTTTGATCCTGCAAGCCCAGCGCGCTGGCCATCGACAGCGCCACCTGCTTGCTTTTCAGATCCGAGTCGTACAGCGCCTCGCTCGACTGGTTAGCAAAGTAAGCTTCAGGGGAATCACCGTCAGGCGTGCGGATCAGCGCTTCCCAGGACACCACCTGCTGCATAAAGGGATCGACGATAGGCTGGAACGCGAAGCTACACTCCGCCCCCCTTTGGCACGACCGCGGGCTGGGACGACAGCGCCGTCTCTTCGCTGACAAAATCCCAGGAGTCTGCCGGAGGCAGCTCAAAATAGTTCGCTTTTTCAGTCGCCTCAACGAACGTGCGGAAAAACTGCAGGGCACGGTCGTTGTAGGTCAGCTGATACTTTGTCGTGCCTTTATCAAGCACCTGTTGCAGCACTTCGTCCGTGTCGTACTGACGAAGGTCAAAAAGCTCCATACCGGCGTTGCCAAACCGTCGTAAGGGGCCGTGATCGCTCAGCAGCTCGACCACGTTGTGGTGTCGCGGATCCTGGCAGATGAGCTGATAGATTTCCCTGACGTTTTCAGCGGGCCCTTCCAGTAACTGGAAAAAGTGGGTGCCGTTAAACAGCAAAATCCCCGTCACATCGAACTGGCGATTTCTACAATTTGCAGCAGCTACCATGTCCTCCAGCGCTTTCACTGGAACGTCCTCGCAGATATGGCTGCGGTAAATGATGGTCGTTAGCATGCTAATCCTGAAGATAGAGGGGGTGACCACGAAGCTCGTGGATAGCGCTCTGTTATAGCATATTTATTGCCCAACAAATAATTTACATCTCAATGAGTTAAACAGCATCCAGGTAACATTTGGCAGTTTGTACAACTCCAGGTCTCCGCTTCGGATTGTACAATATATTCTCGGGTAGACGCTTAAAATTATCTAGAAGCAAGACATTGATAAATAAAGAGTTTATAAAATATATTATAAAATGTTTAAAAAATTGTACATTTTAAATGTACAGATTTGAAAATTATGTATACCTTAAATGTAACGTTACTGATTACAGATTTTTACAGGAGCGAAACATGCACCAGAATGGTTACGTCGCAGACTCAGCAGCAGCCATTGCGCAGTACTTCGAAAAAGCCGCGCTGCCAACCCAGCAGGAAACGCTGGGTCAGGTTGTTGTTGAAATTCTTAGCGACGGGCGGAATCTCAACCGCAAATCGCTCTGCACCAAACTTTTGAGCCGACTCGAAAAGGCCGATGGCCCGGAAGAGGAACAACATTATCACATGCTGCTCGGTCTGCTGTTCGAACGTTAATGTTATGAACAGCACAGACGCAGACAAACTTATCGACCTGCTTATTGGAGAAGCCGTTCTTTCACTTCTGAAGGAGCGAGGATCCGTGACGTCCGGTGGGTTGATTGAGCGGCTGCGCGACATGCAGACATATGAAACGGATCCCCGGCGGCGGGAGACGCTGGCGACGGTAATAGCTGAAATCAGCTCAGACACGGTCGCTTTTAAAGGTCGCAGAACCGCGCAAGGACGAACAGAGAGAGAGGGAACTCTCCAGTCTAAACAAGACAATGTAGTGCCCTTATTTGGTAATGGAAAACCGTCCGATTCCAAAAAGATACATTGACTTCTACTTCACAGCTACGGTGAGAACAAATGAGACAAAATATTCAGCTTCAACCCGAATACCATTCCGCCTTTTTAGATAGCGCGTTGTCGGAATATTTCCGCCACGCCGGCGATCGCTTTGCTGAAGAATCTGCCATTTTTTCAACTGCGGTACGTTGTGTTCTCGCCTCCGAAGGTCATCTGACCAACAAGGCGATCATCCTCTGGCTGATCCAGACGCTGGAAACTACCGATGATGTCGTTAAGGCGGACGTGATCCGTAAGACGCTGGAAATCGTTGTCGGCTATACCATGGACGATCTGTAATTATCCCGCCTGGTTACTGATACCACATTCTGAAGGCTCGCACAGCGAGCCTCTTGTTCTGACCACACATCATAGCCGCATAGCTCAGCAAAAGCGCAGGCGTTTCAGCCCCCCCATCAGGCCCGATTATTTTCCAGATAATCACGAAGCAGGTTCGGACGGCTCTTTTTCTCCATCATCCGTCTCAGCAATACCACCAGCCCGAAATCACTTCGCAGGTTAAACTTCTGCATCATCATATATTTGTGGGTAAAGACCGTTTTGTCGCTCATCTTTAGCGCGCTTGCGGTTTGCACAACCGAAAGCCCCCGGTAAAAATTCACCATAATACGAATCTGCTGCCGGGATAAATCCTTATGCCTGCACTCAAAGCAGGATTTTTTACTCCAGGCGTAGTCCGGTAACTGCGTCCTGAACCAGGCGATAAACAGAGCGCCGCAAATACGATCGAGCGATGCCCGGCGGGGAATGAAAATGATGTCCTGAAAGCAGGAGGGCAACGCGGTAAATCGCAGCTCATCGTCGACCATCCCAATCACAATCCCCTTTTGCCGGGACAGCAGCTCTGGAAAACAGGTCAGCGTCTCACCCTGGCATAATGAAAGGACGATGATATCGGCCTGGCTGACGTTGTCATGAGTCAGGTCGAGGCTAAAGCGGATACGATGATGAAAGTTATGCGCAAAAAAATCTTCGAAAAAATACCGTAGCCCCGCCTGGAAAAACAGATCGGTTTCCTGAATCAGAATCGTTAACATCGTTGATACCCACGTCTTTTATGAAGGCTATTTACCGGCCTCAGTTGTACTGCATCGTCATGACAACCACTGCACTGATGCTTCCCGGCGTGACGCCACCGACCACGGACACCACCGAGGCCTGCATGGGCAGGGTCGCGGTTCCGTCTGCGGCAACGGTTTGGCTCATAGCGGAGCCTGTTCCCTTCAGCGTACCGGTTTCGGCGTCACGCATGGCAATCGCCACGCCGGTGGCCGAACCGCTGTTCCTGAAGTAATCCGCGCCCGCCATGGGATCGGGGGTGCCGGTAAACGAGACCGTCACGCCGCGCGTTCCCGGCGGGCACCGGGTGAAGCGGAGGCTGAACGGCACCGGATCCGAGGCTGAGCCCGGCATCGCCAGGTTGGTTGCCTGGATATTGCCCAGATTAATATCCAGACTGTTATTTCCTTCATTAAAGATACACGGGGAGGCAACGATATTTCCGGTAACGCTGACGTTAACGCTCTCCCCTGCAAATACGCTACAGCTAATTAAGACGGCGGCGTGCGCAACCGTGCGCAGTATATTCATCGCTTTATCCATTACTGGTACGTTAAATCAAGGGTTGCTGATGCGTTAGCTTTACCGGTAGTAACAGTAGGCTGAGTCTGATAATAACGTGCGGTTACAGGAAAGGTTTCCTGACCACCAGCAGATCGTTTCAGAACAATTCGGCTGTTTAACTCTAGCGGGGCCCCATTGTATAATAATTGCACGCCGACACCTTTCGCCACATCCACATTCCCCTGTCCAGTCAAGGCTAATACGCTTCTGGCACCTGCGTCAGGGTTTTGCGCGCCCTGTAACATGACGTTGATATTAGCGTTGGTGTCGCAATCAAGGCCTAAATTCTGCGTATTTTGCGCGCCAGATGGAACTGTACCTACCGTACTTCCAAAATTCGCTGCTGAAATATCGCCTAAAGGAAAACTTAAATCAGGCGTTGTGATTGAACACGCTAGTTGAGTCACCTGATTACCTGTAAAGTTGACCGTTAACGATTGAATTCCATCATCTCCATATGCCTTTGCCAGTAATCCAGAACCGATCGCGCCTGAGGTGATTTCGCCCGTCTTTATTAAAGTGACTTCCAGCGGAGCAACAACCGTGATTGTCGGTGATAATACTGAATACTGTCTGATTTTTGAAAAATACCAACCTGCAGACGTAAACCTCAAGCTAATCCCAACGCCGGGGACATTCGTATTATAATAGTTAGGTATTGCCGAAGGATTACTAAACTTAATCATCTCATACGTTATCGTCCCCGTGCCTGTACAATAATCGATATCACCCGTCCCATTGGTAATAAAACTACTTATCACGGTTCCTGCTGGCGCGTCACGTTGAACGTATACCGCGGGCTGCTGTATGTTAAACGGTTGCGCTGGTTCAAATCCCTCTCCCTGATAGTTACAGTCTGCTTCAACAGGCACAGAACATAACCATAAGAATGAAGGAATAAATCGCCAACGCAGCCTATGTTTATTTTGATAACACATTATTCGTCCTCAGCTACAATTAAAAGCAACGACAGAAATAGCGGTAAATTTATCTTTTTCATTGATTCTGTAGTTGACCCGACATTGCTCTGACTCTTCATTACCCCATTTAACCAACAACGTTCCGTTTGGGCTCAATCCAGTCAAATAAACCTGCCCTTTATCCCCTACGATAAAACTGCTCTCGCTATTTGCGGCAGTCGCGATAGCGCCAAACGGTACAGGCTCTCCACCGCGGTGATGAAGCGTCATTAACACCCGCATACCCACTTTTGCTACATAATCCGCTCTTACCACCGCACCACGGGTCGGTATCACTGTCTTATTGGTCAGCTCCAGCTCCACGTCATCCGGGAGCGTATCGGTCCTCAGCGCCACGTCGTTCTTACGGTACGGCGTCAGGTTGCTCACTGCTGTGTACCCCCGCCAGTCGGTTTTTGCCCCGCTCTGATTCTGGATACTCACCCCTACCGCCCCGGGTGCTTTTACCAGCACACTGGTCTCACCCAGCGGTTGCGAGAAGGTAACCCCGTCGGCGTGGGCAATTATTCCACCCTGTAATCCATAGTTCAGACGATCGCTACCCTTGTCATAACCGTAGCCAGCATAGGCCTCACCATAGGTGCCTTTGAAATCAACGCTGGCGTTTCCGGTATAGCCCACGGCATCGGTTCCATGGCCTTGCTGCACGTTCCAGCTGAGAGCATTGTTCTCAAGCGCAGTGCCGTTCAGTCCAACGCTGTGCGTAGTGCCGTTGTTCTTGCTGGCGTTTATGCTGTAGTTAACCCACGTACGCGGCAGTAAAGCCTCTAATGGGATGCTTACGCTCAATGCAATCTGCCGATCTTTGCCGTAGCGGGTTGTACGACTGTAGCTGTCGGTACTGCCATTTTTACTAAAGGTATAGGTGATTCCGTAGTTCACGCTCTGCCAGGCGTTGTTATACCCGGCGCCGTAAGACGCAATGGTTTTATCTGAATTCCAGTAATCTTCACGTACGGCGCTAAGCGTAAGCGCCCCCCAGGCTCTGACCAATATTCTGGCTCATCGTCAGCTCAGCGCGGTTGCGACGGCGATTCTGTAATGCGCTATTGTCACTATAGTTATCCAGGACTTCCTGCATGCCGTAGTAGCCGCTGGTTGAATAGCGGTAGCCAGCAATGGCGAAATGGGTTCCCGTCCCGACAAAGTTCTTGCTGTAGCGAATACGCCAGGACTGCCCGCTGTTTCTCTGCATGTTCTGTAATGTTGACCACGCCTGGGTTACATCCGTTGAGAAGGCACCAAAGTCGCCCAGGTTTTTACCCATACCGGCAGCCAGAGAATGATATTTACTCGCCTCCTGGAAACCGCCGTACAGGGTCAGGCCATACGGCAAGCCGTAAATCCCCGTCAACTGGCTGAACAGGGTTTGATCTGCATCGTTGTTAGAGGAGCGGTACTGGCCTCCGGTTATAGCAAACTTGAAGCGCCCCTCTCGCTGTAGTACCGGCAATGAAGCAAAGGCCACGCTGAAGCGCTGCTCGCTGCCGTCACTCTCTTTCACGGTGACATCGAGATCGCCCGCACTTCCAGTTGGATAGATGTCAGTAATTTCGAAGGCCCCGGGAGCCACGTCGCTCTGGTAAATCTGATAGCCATTTTGGTGAATGATCACCTGTGCATTGGTACGCGCAATACCGCGCACCACTGGGGCATAGCCTTTCAATGAGTCCGGCATCATGTCGTCGTCAGAGGCAAGCTGCACGCCGCGAAAGGGAATACTGTCGTAAACGTCCGCCTGAGAGGCACCGTCCCCTGTTGTGAGCTGCGCTTTTAGTGGAACGATCGCCCGCTGAGCGTAGACGTAGACATTGTCCCATTTTCGGTTTCCGTTGCTATCGCGGATCCAGGTGGCATAATTGCGGATCCGCCATGGACCGACGTTAATTCCGGAACGCAGGTTGGCGTACAGGCTGTTAGCGTTGCTGCCATGTCCCCAGTTATTCGAGCCGCTTAGGCTGTAGTTAAGCAGCGCAGCGGCGATCCCTTCATCCCACATTTCTGGCGGCACGTATCCGCGTGCCTGCGCTGACAGCGCCGCCTGTGGAATGCCGATCGCCAGCTGCTGTGCACTGAAAACGAGCTCGGTGGAAGCCTGAGGGATCGCCGATAGCTTTGCACATTCCCCCCCCCGAAGCCAGATCGGGAAATAGTCCGGTTTTAATTCCCCAGCTGTTGAGCAGTGCCACGCTCAGGCAGGGCTGCAAAATCGTCTCGCCTTCTGCATTTTTTACCGCGTCGAATTTGATATCACGCGTATCGACAATCTGCCCGCCGATAAGAACATCAATCCGATACGTGCCGGGCAGCTGGGAGCCGGCCTCAAACGCAGAGAGGTCAGCACCCTTCATGCCTGGATTATCAAGCTCTATCAACTCTGGGTTAAAATATTCATTTGCATAAGTAGCTGAAGCAAGCGCAGTAGCGATTAAACAAGCAAGGGATGCCAGTTTAAATAAAACTGCCCGCTTATTAAGCTTATTCACCACGTTGCTCCATCTGGACGAAATATAGGTGTTCTGTCACAGTGCCTTTCAAAGGCTGGCGTTATGTACCTTTCCGACACCACCGTAATCGTTTATAATTTTGAAGGTTACCGTTTCACCGGTAATACCTTTCGGCAAATCAAATCGCGCGCTAGCCCCTGGAAGCACATAGGTTACGTCCTCAAGCTTTTTACCATTGATGCTGATTTCATTGAAATTCATGACTACCTTCGTCGGGTTAATTACCTGAATCTGACTCCCGCTACGCCGCCAGGTTAAATTATCTGCGAGCTCATCTGGAATGACCCCTTTCAGCGCAGCTGGACGGTAAATCAGCTTAATGCGTGTTTTCACCGCTATTTGCAGCGCGTTATTTTTTCGCGACGCAGCAGGAATAGATTTGATGTTTAGCCAGTAAAGTGACTCTTTATCCTGAGCAACTGAACCCGCTAATACGATACGCTCCACGTTTTGCTGCCCTTTATCAAGCCGATACAGCGGTGGCGTAATAATAAAAGGCGTTTTCTCAGCGCTCCCATTTTGCGATTCCACCCACGACTGAATTAAATAAGGCGATGAGTCCGGGTTAGTGACGCTAACAGAAGATTCCTTTTTATTGCCATCATAAACGACACGCGTCCCTCCAATTATCACGCCAGCATTTACCTCTGAAATACCGACAGAAAGAAATACGCAGGCAACGACAGTTTTACTCAGAAAATGCATTTTATTCCTCAATAACGAAGGGGCCGACCAGACCGGCCCCCCAAGGCTTCCGTCAGGAAAAATCAGTTATAGACGACGGAGAAATTAGCCACAGAATTTGCGGGGCCAGCCGTTACCGCTGACGCCGTTGAAACGTACTGCGCGTAAAAGTTCAGCGTATTGTCAGCCGTGCTGCTGAGCGCGTAGGTATAGCCGTTGCTGCCGTGTAACGGCAGGTCGGCTTTGTCTGCCGTCATCAGGTTAATCGCCACCCCTGTTGCCGCGCCCGCCAGGGAGGTATCCACCGCCAGCAGGCTGGAATTGGTTAGATCCGGCGTACCGTCAAAACGTACTTTTGCACTGTTGACCGTCACCGGGCAGTTTTTCAAAATAATATTGAACTGTGTCGCCGCCGTTCTGGCACCCGCTGCCGAGAATTCCGTTTTATTATAATCGCCCAATACCACTACCTGATTCTGCGATGCCACATCGACGTCGCAGGCGGAATCCAGAATATTACCGTTAAAATTAACGGTGCCGGCCGCGGCGAAAACGTTGGTCATGCTCAGTAAAGAACCTGCCGCAAACATTGCCATCATCAAATTTTTATTCATAGTGCTCTGTCCTGTGTCGCTTTTATTGACCACTTATATTCAGGCAAAAAAAAATAATGCCCGTCGATGAGTTAAAATTTATACAACTCTATTTCGGCGCACAATCAATTTTAAGGTCTAGCTGTAGACCTCCGTTTAACAAAAACAAAACACATTCATGCAGAAATAACGTAAGATTCTTTTCCCCGGTCTACTTTTAGACCTGAGTTAAAAGATTCTATAATTCAATAAATTAATTCCTGAATACGGCCGAGTCTATAATTAGACCCGCTGAAAACGTTCCCTGACTCACTGTTTTTTAAGATAATTCTCTATACCGATCAAAAAATGATCGCACCAGTGAGTGAGGTCTCTTATGAACACCCGAATCGCGCCTGAGTCGGTCAAGGAAATATCGACGGTGGCTGGCGCTAAACCTGTTAAGCACATTGAAAAAATCATCGACAGCGTATTTCCCCATGCGGAACGACGCATTATGGCGAAAGGGGACGTTATTCATTATTACTCCGGCGAGATCCGCCTGTGCTTTTTGCTGTTACACGGCAGCGTTGCGCTGCACCGTCGCGGTGACGGCATCGTGTTAAATTCTGAATCAGCGCCATTTATTCTCGGCGTGAGCAGCCAGTTTTCTTCAGAACACCTGTACGTCCGGGCGCTGGAAACGTCCGAAGTGGCCAGCGTTTCGCTGGAGCGCTTTAACAGCGTGGTGGCGCAGCAAAATTTGTGGGAGCCTTTCTCGAACCTGCTGATCTATACCGCATCGCGCGTCTATGAGCATTGCGCCCAGATATCGCAGATGTCGGCCTACGACATTATCCGCTTTCAGCTCGTCGAGCTGATGCAGGAGCCGGAGGCAATAAGACAGAGTATTACCGCTGCGGCCTATATCAAAAGCCGGACCTACCTGTCGCGCAGCGGCATTATGCGGATCCTGGCGGAGCTGCGGACGGGAAAATACATCACCATGGAGCGTGGCGTGCTGATAGCGATCCATCACTTACCCCGCAGGTACTGACGCGCTATTTAGATCTGGTGAAGGCGTAAAAGAAGAGCGACACTATAGAGAGTTCAGTTTTTTTCCAGGTTTACGCTATGTTGTCTGATAAGCCATCGCATCGCGGATCTCCCTATGCAGAGGAGCTCATTTCTCACTTACGGCCGCACTGCACCCTGCACAAATCCGGGCCCGGCGAGCAGTTCGATCTCCAGGTCAACGGCCAGAGCATGTGTTATTTGATCCTTGAGGGAACCGTCGCGGTATACAGAAGAAGCGACAATATGATGCTGTCGACGGCCCGCAGCCCCGCCCTTTTTGGCCTCGCAAACCTCAATGACGTCTATTTCAACGATTATCTTCGCACGGTGACGCCCTGCCTGATCGGCGTGCTCACAACAGAGCGGGTAGCTGAAATCATCAAAGAGAACGCGCTATGGGGGCTGCTCTCTAACCAGCTGATGTTCGTCTATAACCGCCTCTACCACAACGTTATGCCGAAAGGCGCGCCCACGGCCTACGAGATGATTCGCCAGCAGCTGATGAAGCTGATGGAGGAAGACGACAGCTACCGGCGCAGCGTGCCGGCAGAGAGGTATATCAGAGATAAAACCCAGCTGTCCCGAAGCGGCGTGATGCGCATTCTGGCCGACCTGAAAACGGGCGGATACATCGAAATGGAAGAAGGCAGGCTCATTAAAATCAACAAACTTCCCGCCAGATACTGAATTACAGAGACAAAAAAGGCCGCTTCGCGGCCTTTTCTTCAGTGCTTAATGGACGTGAACGCCCAACCGCCAGGCAAAGTAGATCTCTTCTTTCAGCTCGTTTGAAGAGAGCGCCAGCAGGTCCGTAAACTCCAGCTCAAGCTGTTTCAGCTTTTTCAGGTACTGTGCCGGAGACAGGTTGCTGTTATCGCGACGTAAATATTCAATTGCCAGTCGTGTTGGGGTTATTTCAGTATCCATGATGTCCTCGCTTGTGTATAAAACGCGACCAGTATATCACAACCGGGTGGCTAATTTTTGACCAAAAGCAAGACATCTGGAAACTTTACACAACTGCCGTCGTTAGCCTGGACGAACAGCACAGCCGCTCCTGCTCATCCAGAATATCAATCTGCCACACCTGATGACGGCTTCCGGCGTGCAGCGCGCGGCAGACGCCGCGCACGCGCCCACTGCGAACGGAGCGGATATGGTTGGCATTAACCTCCAGGCCCACCACCTTCTGCTCCCCTTCCGTACACAGATAGCCCGCGACCGACCCCAGCGTTTCGGCCAGCACGACGGACGCGCCGCCGTGCAACAGGCCAAACGGTTGATGGGTTCGGCCGTCTACCGGCATCGTCGCTTCCAGCTCGTCGTCACCAATGCGCGTGAAGCGGATGTCCAGCAAACCGACCATGTTCTCCGCGCCCATGGCGTTTAAGGCTTCCAGCGTGACCGCACGTTTCCAGATCATCCCATTATCTCCAGTAAAGCCTGCAACGGATGGCGTACGCCGTTACCCTCCACGCGTTTGACCTGACTGCGGCAGGAATACCCCGTGGCCAGACAGCGGTTGCGCGGCAGGCGCTGCATCGCCTGATGCCAGGACAGCTCATAAATACCGAGCGAGCTGGCGTGGTTTTTCACTTCATGCCCGTAGGTTCCGGCCATACCGCAGCAGCCCACGCTGACGCTTTCCAGCTTCGCGCCAAAGCGGGCAAAGATGGACGCCCACTGGGCAGGCGCCGTCGGCAGCGCGGTAACTTCGGTACAGTGCCCAAACAGATACCAGGGTTCACCGCTGGCTTCCTGAGGCGCCGTTTGTTCCAGCACCCCAGGCAGCCATTCGTGCACCAGCAGGACGTGAAAATCACCGCGCCTGTCGCCGAGCGTCTGCCTGTACTCATCCCGGTAGCAGAGCACCAGCGCCGGATCGACCCCAACCATCGGCATGCCGAGCTGCGCCACGCGGTTCAGGAAGTCAGAGGTCTTGCGCGCGGTCTTCGCAAAGCGGGTCAGGAAGCCCTTAATGTGCTGCGCCTTGCCGTTCGGTGAGAACGGCAGCACGACCGGCTGATAGCCGATTTTTTCGGCCAGGCGGACAAAATCGGCCACCACCTGCGCGTCGTAATAGCTGGTAAACGGATCCTGCACCACCAGCACTACCTTCGCCCTCTGCTCCGGGCTTAACGCTTCCAGCTGTTCCAGGGTCATGTTCGCCGAGCGGTGTCCCACCAGGCGGCGCTGCAACGATGGCGTTGACAGCAGCGGCAGATCCACCATGCCGATATGTTTTTCAGAGAGCCTGCGCACCAGCGGCTGATTGATAAAGAAGTTAAAGGTCTTCGGCGCGCGCGCCATTATCGGCGCGTAGCTCTCCACCGTCGCCACCAGATGATCGCGCATCGGGCGCAGATAGCGCGTGTGGTACAGCTGGAGGAAGCGCGAACGGAACTCCGGCACGTCAATTTTAATCGGACACTGGGTCGAGCACGCCTTGCATGCCAGGCAGCCGGACATCGCCTCTTTCACTTCGTGCGAGAAATCGTATTCGCCTTTATTCGCATGCCAGCTGTTGCGGGTGCGTTCGATAAGCCCGCGCAGGCTGGCGCGTTTTACCGGCAGCTCCTGCTCCAGCCTGAGCGGATCGATGCCGCGATCGGCCAGCAGGCGCAGCCATTCGCGCACCAGCGTCGCACGCCCTTTCGGGGAGTGGATACGGTTGCTGGTGATTTTCATTGACGGACACATCGGGCTTTTCACATCGAAGTTGAAGCACAGCCCGTTGCCGTTACACTCCATTGCGCCGCGCCAGGAGGAGCGGACCGCAATCGGGATCTGGCGGTCATAGGTGCCGCGCTTAACGGCGTCTACCTGCAGCATGGGCGCATCAAGGCCCTCCGGCGGGCAAATCTTACCCGGATTGAGGCGGTTATCCGGGTCGAACGCGGCTTTAACCTTGCGCAGCTCGGCGTAGAGCTGCTCGCCAAAGAACGCCGGGCTGTACTCGGCGCGGAATCCCTTGCCGTGCTCGCCCCACAACAAACCGCCGTATTTTGCGGTGAGGGCAACCACCTCGTCGGAGATCTCCTTCATCAGGATCTCCTGCTGCGGATCGCACATGTCCAGCGCCGGGCGTACGTGCAGCACGCCGGCGTCAACGTGTCCGAACATGCCGTAGCTCAGGCCATGGCCGTCGAGCAGGGCCCGGAACTCCACGATGTAATCCGCAAGGTGCTCCGGCGGCACGCAGGTATCTTCCGCAAACGGAATCGGCTTGGCCGCGCCTTTGGCGTTGCCGAGCAGCCCCACCGCCTTTTTACGCATCGCGTAGATACGCTCAATGCCGGAGAGATCGTTACACAGCTGCCAGCCAATGACGCCGCCTTCGCCCTGAGCAATCAGCTCGTCCAGACGCTGGCAGAGGGTATTTACCTGGCTCTCGATGAGCTCTGCGTCATCGCCGGCAAATTCGACGATGTTCAGGCCAAGCATCTCTTTATCCGGCACGTCGGTAATCAGTTCGCTCACCGAATGCCAGACGATATCTTCCCGCGCCAGATTCAGCACTTTTGAATCGACGGTTTCCACCGACAGCGCCCGCGCCTCCACCATAAACGGCGCGTTGCGCAGGGCCGAGTCAAAGGAGTTGTATTTGACGTTTACCAGGCGGCGCACCTTCGGCAACGGGGTGATGTCCAGCCGCGCTTCGGTGATAAAGGCCAGCGTGCCTTCTGAACCGGTCAGCACGCGGGTGAGATCGAACTGGCTGAGATCGTCATTAAAGACGTGACGCAGGTCGTAGCCCGTCAGGAAGCGGTTGAGCTTAGGGAATTTTTCGAGGATCAGCTCGCGATTATCGCGGCAGCGCTCCAGCACGGTGCGATAAATGCGCCCGCTGGTGGTGCTCTCGTTTGCCAGCGTTTCGGCCAGCTCGACCGGCATCGGCCGGGTGTCGAGAATATCGCCCCCCAGCAGCACCGCCCGCACGCCCATGACGTGATCGGAGGTTTTACCGTAGACCAGCGAGCCCTGCCCGGAGGCATCGGTATTGATCATCCCGCCAATCGTCGCGCGGTTACTGGTGGACAGCTCCGGGGCAAAAAAATAGCCATACGGTTTCAAGAACTGATTCAGCCGATCTTTGATTACCCCCGCCTCCACGCGCACCCACCCCTCTTCAGGGTTGATCTCAATGATGCGGTTCATATAGCGGGACATATCGATGATGATGCCCTGATTCAGCGCCTGCCCATTGGTGCCCGTACCGCCGCCGCGAGGGGTAAAGACCAGAGTCGCGAAGCGCTCCTGGGACGCCAGGCGGGCGATGAGCGCCACATCGGCGGTAGAGCGCGGGAAAACGACGGCATCGGGAAGAAGCTGGTAGATACTGTTATCGGTCGCCATCGTCAGCCTGTCGGCGTAGCTGGTGGCGGTATCACCTGTAAAACCCTGTTGCTCCAGTGCCTGCAAAAAATTAAGCACCAGCTGAACGACGCCAGGTGCCTGAGAAATCTGTGGGATCATTACTGTCGACCCTAATTAGAGTGGTGGGAATCGTTTGCGTTGTATCACAACTTTTTATCACATTTTTTTCTTATACGCTCAGCAGAATTACAGGCAGAATTCGCCTGTCAAAAATCGCTGAGATCATTAATGATTAAAGAGATGCGGTTTACGTTCCCGCCAGCCAGGCTGGCGTTCTTTTAAGGAAAGTTTTATTTATGGTCAACCTTCGCCAGCCCAGGGATGTTGCGCAAATTTTACTGTCGGTGCTGTTCCTGGCCCTCATGATTATTGCGTGTCTGTGGATTGTTCGGCCCTTCGTGCTCGGCTTTGCGTGGGCCGCTACCGTGGTCGTCGCCACCTGGCCTTTACTCTTACGCTTGCAGAAGCTGCTGTTTGGTCGTCGCGGCCTCGCCGTGCTGGTGATGACGCTGCTGCTGTTCCTGCTGTTTATCATTCCCGTTGCGCTGCTGGTGAACAGCCTGGTGGATACCAGCGGCCCGGTCATTCGCGCGGTCACCAGCGGGGACATGACCCTGCCCGATCTCGCGTGGCTGAACAGCATTCCTGTGGTGGGCGCAAAGCTGTACAGCGGCTGGCACGGCCTGCTGGAGATGGGCGGCAGCGCCCTGATGGCGAAAGTGCGTCCGTACATCGGCACGACCACCACCTGGTTTGTGGGTCAGGCCGCCCACGTTGGCCGCTTTATGATGCACTGTGCGCTGATGCTGGTCTTTAGCGCCCTGCTCTACTGGCGCGGCGAGCAGGTTGCGCTGGGCGTGCGTCATTTCGCCACCCGACTGGCGGGTAAACGCGGCGACGCGGCGGTGCTGCTGGCCGCGCAGGCCGTGCGCGCGGTTGCGCTGGGCGTGGTGGTGACGGCGCTGGTGCAGGCCGTGCTGGGCGGTATAGGTCTGGCGATTTCCGGCGTGCCGTACGCCACGCTTTTCACCGTCATCATGCTGATGACCTGCCTCGCGCAGCTTGGCCCGCTGCTGGTGCTGGTTCCCAGCATCATCTGGCTTTACTGGTCGGGTGACACCACGTGGGGCACGGTGCTGCTGGTCTGGAGCTGCGTGGTGGGCACCATGGACAACGTCATCCGTCCGCTCCTCATCCGCATGGGGGCCGACCTGCCGCTGATCCTGATCCTGTCCGGGGTTATCGGGGGTTAATTGCCTTCGGCATGATTGGCCTGTTCATCGGTCCGGTTCTGCTCGCGGTGACGTGGCGACTCTTCTCCGCCTGGGTGCATGAGGTGCCGCCGCCGGGAACCGATCCGGACGTCATCTTAAGCGAACTTGAAGAGCTGGAAGACAAGAACGCGCAGTAAGGGTTTTGCCGGGCGGTATTGTGCCACCCGGCCTACACATTCCCCCACAACACTTAAACAACGCTAAACTATTTAATCTCTGCTCACTGGTCAGAACCGCCTTTTCGCGCCTGATAGCACCGTTATCCTCAAGAAATCTTTACCTCTCTTTAACTATTGAGACGAATCCGATCGACTCAAAAAGTTGCCATGCCTACTATTAGGACACGGTTATAAATCAACACCTTGATTTATAAGCATGGAAATCCCCTGAGTGAAACAACGAATTGCTGTGTGTAGTCTTTGCCCATCTCCCACGATGGGCTTTTTTTTATCCTTTTTACGTTCAGGCGCGCGTGATATCGCAGCGGCTGAGCATCTGCCACTCTCCCGCCAGCTCCCGCGTCTCCCCGGTCACCTGCACCGTCACCACCTCGCGAATATCCGCTGAGGATGCGCCAACCTGTAGCTCAAACTCCCCGGGCTCGACGATTCGCTTCCCGTCACGGCGCGTGAAGTTGAACATCTCCACGGGCAGGGTAAACGTCAGCGTGGCGGTTTCTCCCGGGGAAAGGGTGACGCGCTGGAAGGCCTTTAGCTCCTGAAGCGGGCGAACCTGCGTGGCGACCTTATCGCGCACATACACCTGCACCACTTCGCTGCCGCTGCGCTCGCCGGTATTGGTGATATCCACGCTTAACGTCACCTCTGCGCTAACGGGGACGCGGCTTTCCGCCAGGCGCGCCGCTCCCCAGCGGAACCGCGTCCAGCCGAGGCCGAAGCCAAACGGGTAGCGCGCGCCGAAATGGAACGCAAACGGCGTGCCGCCGCTTTTGAGCTTGTGGTTGTAGTAATACGGCATCGCGCCGGCGCTTTTCGGTACGCTCACCACCAGCCTGCCCTGCGGTTCGGCGCGCCCGGTCAGCACATCGGCAATCGCCCAGCCCCCTTCCTGCCCCGGCGCCCATGCCATCATCAGCGCGGCTACCTTATCCTCCAGCCCCTGGAGGTTATAGGGACGTCCGCCGGTCATGGCGACGATCACCGGTTTGCCGGTTGCCACCAGCGCGTCAAGCAGCTGCTGCTGAACGCCCGGCAGGTTTAGCGAATCCGTATCCGAGCCTTCCCCCACGGTGCCGCTCTGGAATAGCCCGGCGAGATCGCCGACGCAGGCTATCACCACGTCACTCTCTTTTGCCGCGCTTACGGCCTCGGGGATCAGGTCCGTGCGTCGGGAAACCGGCGATTGCTGCATCGGTTTACCGCCGCTGTCGCCCGGAAATACCGGCGCCCCCGCCATCCGTTTTTCGATAATGTGACACCCTTTCGCGTAACGAACCTGCGATGCGCCAAGATACTGCTCCAGCGCCGCGCGCGGCGTCGTTACCTGTGAGGTCTCTTCAACCATATCGCTGATGATCAGGTGAACCGGAAAGCTGTAGCCGCTCAGCAGCGCCAGCGGATCGTCTGCCGTTGGCCCCACCACCGCTACCCGCGGTTTTCCGCTGAGCGGCAAAATGCCGTTATTTTCCAGCAGCGTTATTGATGCGGTGGCAACGTCACGCGCCACCCGTCGGGTCGCCTCGTTCTGCAAATCGATACCGTCTTCATCGGCGTACGGGTTTTCAAACAGCCCGAGGCGGAATTTTTCACCCAGCACCCGCGCCACAATCTCGTCCACCTTGTCCATTGAGATCAGCCCGCGCTCTAGCGCCTCCGCCAGATGGCGCGCGCAGTCATCCTTCGGCAGTTCCACATCCAGCCCGGCGTTGAAGGCCAGCGCCGCCGATTCCGCCGGATCGTGAGAAATGCCGTGGTGCTGGTGCAGCAGGCTCACGCCGCCGTAGTCCGCCACGATAATGCCGTCGAAGCCCCACCGTTCGCGCAGCACGGTAGTCAGCAGGAAATGGTCGCTGTGCCCGGGCTGATTATCAATATCGTGATAGGCAGGCATCACCGAACCGGCGTTTGCCAGCTTAACCGCCATTTCAAACGGCAGCAGGAAGGTATCATTGAGTTCGCTAAAGCCGAGATGGACCGGCGCGTGGTTGCGCGCCCCTTCGCTGAAGGAGTGGCCGACGTAGTGTTTCAGGGTCGCGAGCAGATCGCGCTTATCGCCCTGCAGGCCTTTTACGTACGCCGTGGCCATTACGCCGACCAGCCACGGATCTTCACCGAAGGTCTCCTCCGTGCGCCCCCAGCGCACGTCGCGGGAGACGTCCAGCACCGGGGCCAGCCCCTGCTGACAGCCGACGGAACGGGCCTCTTTGCCAATCTGCTCCGCCGCGCGCTGCACCAGCGCCGGAGCCCATGTTGAACCGTAGTTCAGCGAGGACGGAAACAGCGTCGCCCCTTTGCACAGCAGCCCCACCAGGCACTCCTCGTGAAACAGCGCCGGAATGCCGAGCCGCGTCTCTTCCATCATCATTCGCTGCAGGCGATTGGCGGCACGCACGCCGGTTTTCGCATCCACAATGTGCGTCCCGAGCGGACGGGTGATCTGACCCACGCCCAGCTTCAGCCTTTCGCCAAGCGACGCCTGTTCGCTTACGCCTGCAAACTCGTCGCTTAAGTCGCTGCGCTCGCGGTGGTTGCCGCTTTCGTCAAGGATCAGCCAGTGCGCGTGCATCTGGGCAAATTTCTCTTCCGGCGTCATGCGCGCCAGCAAATCGGCGACGCGCTCGTGTACGGGACGTCCCGCGTCCTTGTAGATCACAGTCATGGTTTACTCCTGTAGTGCGGATTGGGTTGCCGGGCTGGGCTGCCCCGCATCGTTTCGAATGTCGCGCCTGCTGGCCAGCTCACGGGCAATGGAATCCACCAGCCTGCTGTTGAGTTTGTAGACGGCAAGGAGCGCCACCATGCAGAGGAACAGCGCGCAGGGGATCAGGGTGAACAGCGCGTTGATGGTGGCGAGCACGTGGGGCGCCTGATTTGCCTGCCCCGGCGCGTAGTCCACCATGCCGAGCACCCAGCCGACCACGGCACCGCCCAGCGCCAGGCCAAACTTGATGGCAAACAGTGCGGTAGAAAAGACCAGCCCGTCCAGACGGCGGCCGCTACGATGCTCTTCGTAATCCACCACGTCTGAGAACATGGTCCATTGCAGCGGCGTGGTCAGGTTCTGAATAAAGCTAAAGACAATATTCAGTCCGAATATCAGCCACACCTGAGAAGGGGGAATGAAGAAAATCAGTGCGCCAAAAATAACGAAGGAAATAATGGTCCACTGGTAGGCGCGAACGCGGTCAAATTTCCCCAGCAGGCGTTCCGATAATAATGCCCCGCTCAGGGAGGCCACCATGCCTGAAACAATAAAGGCAAAGACCAGCTCCGGGCGCAGCAGAACATAGTTAACGTAATACATCGTGGCGGAGCCGCGCGTCACGACGGCGGTTAACAGTAAAATATTAAAGACAAAAACAATTCGCCACTGGCTGTTACCGGCCAGCAGTTTTAAATCCGTCAGCATCGAGCCGAAGGTATCATTACGCGGCGAGTAACGCTCCCGGGTCATAAAGAAGCAGCAGAAGAATAAAACAATGCCCAGCAGCCCCATCAGGCTCATGGCATAGAAATAGCCTTTCTGCACGTTGCCCTGACCTAATAAAGAGACCAGCGGCAGCGCGATAACCGTCACAATCAGCCCGCCGATAAACGACAGGCCAAAGCGCCAGGATTGCAGCGAATGGCGCTCGCGCGGGTCGAGCGTCAGCGCGCCGGGCATAGCGCAATAGGGCACGTTAATCGCGGAGTAGATCAGGCTCAGGATGGCGTACGTTACGCAGGCGTAGACAATTTTTGCCGTATCCCCGGCATCCGGCACATAGAAGGTAATAAGGCAGCTTACGCCAAACGGAATGGCAAACCACAGCAGCCAGGGGCGAAAACGGCCGTGGCGGGTCTGCGTCCGATCCACCAGCGCGCCAATACAGGGATCGACAAAGGCATCGACCACGCGCACCACTAAAAACATGGTGCCCATAATGGCCGCGGGTAAACCGAATACGTCCGTATAGAAATAAGCGAGAAATAACGTTGCCGTTTGCCAGACCAGCGCGCTGGCCATATCACCTAAGCCATAACCTATTTTATCTTTGGTACGCAGTACAGAGGAGATTGTCATTGTTATTTGCCTTTTTATCAGGTTAAAACGTATTTCAACCAGTTGCATATCGTCCCGAAGGCGGTACGCGGTAAGGCTCAAGTATTAGCAACGCATTGCTCGCTAACAATTGTCTAAATTAACAGATAAATTATGATATTTGGTTTTTTGTATTATTTGTGATGGTGAGCATATTCGCAGGAAAATAAAAAAGGCGAGGACATATATCCTCGCCTTATTCAGGTTAAGAAGGCCTTACTTGTTCAGCTCTGCCAGGCTCAGCCAGGTCTGCACCACGGTATCCGGGTTCAGGGAGAGGCTATCGATCCCCTCTTCCATCAGCCAGGCCGCAAAGTCCTCATGGTCGGATGGGCCCTGACCGCAGATGCCCACGTATTTACCCTGCTTCTTCGCCGCACGAATCGCCATGGAGAGCAGCGCCTTCACCGCCTCGTTACGCTCGTCGAACAGCTCAGAGACCACGCCGGAGTCGCGGTCCAGGCCGAGCGCCAGCTGCGTCATGTCGTTCGAGCCAATGGAGAAGCCGTCGAAGTGCTCCAGGAACTGCTCGGCCAGCAGGGCGTTAGACGGAATTTCACACATCATGATGATCTTCAGCCCGTTCTCGCCGCGCTTCAGCCCCTGACGCGCCAGCTCGTCCACCACCGCTTTCGCCTGTTCCACGGTACGCACGAACGGGATCATGATCTCCACGTTGGTCAGCCCCATGTCGTTGCGCACGCGCTTCACCGCCTCGCACTCCAGCGCGAAGCAGTCGCGGAAGCTTTCCGACACGTAACGGCCTGCCCCGCGGAAGCCGAGCATCGGGTTCTCTTCTTCCGGCTCGTAGCGCTCGCCGCCCACCAGGTTAGCGTATTCGTTGGACTTAAAGTCCGACAGACGCACGATCACGCGTTTCGGATAGAAGGCCGCGCCGAGGGTGGCAATCCCTTCCGTCAGGCGACCGACATAAAACTCTTTCGGCGAGTCGTAACCCTTCATCATCTCGCGGATTTCGTTTTGCAGCTTCGCGTCCTGGTCGTCGAATTCCAGCAGCGCGCGCGGGTGCACCCCGATCATGCGGTTGATGATAAATTCCAGACGCGCCAGGCCTACGCCTTCGTTCGGCAGGCAGGCAAAGTCAAACGCGCGGTCCGGGTTACCTACGTTCATCATGATCTTCAGCGGCAGATCCGGCATGGTGTCCACGCTGGAGCTTTTCACGCTAAAGTCGAGAATATCGGCGTACACGTAGCCGGTATCGCCTTCTGCGCAGGACACCGTAACCTTCTGGTCATCCTTCATGCGTTCGGTGGCATCGCCACAGCCGACCACCGCCGGGATCCCCAGCTCGCGTGCGATGATAGCCGCGTGGCAGGTACGGCCACCGCGGTTGGTGACGATAGCCGCCGCCTTCTTCATGATCGGTTCCCAGTCCGGGTCGGTCATGTCGGTGACCAGCACGTCGCCGGGCTGGATACGGTTCATTTCGCTGATGTCGTGGATCACCTTCACCGGACCGGCACCAATGCGATGTCCGATAGCGCGACCTTCGGCGACGATTTTACCCTGCAAATGAAGCGTGTAGCGCTCCATTACCTGACCGCGTGAACGGACGGTTTCCGGGCGCGCCTGCACGATAAACAGCTTGCCGGTGTTACCATCTTTCGCCCACTCGATGTCCATCGGACGGCCGTAGTGTTTTTCAATCTGCACCGCCTGCTTCGCCAGCTCTTCCACTTCGGCATCGGTCAGGGAGAAGCGATCGCGCTGCTCCTGCGGCACATCTTCAATTTTCACCTGCTTGCCATGCTCCTGGGTAGGGGCATAGATCATGCGGATTTTTTTCGAGCCCATGGTACGGCGCACCACCGCCGGACGATTGGCCGCCAGCGTTGGTTTATGCACGTAAAATTCGTCAGGGTTCACGGCCCCCTGCACCACCATTTCACCCAGGCCCCACGCGGAGGTGATGAACACCACCTGGTCGAAGCCGGATTCCGTATCGATGGAGAACATCACGCCGGAGGAGCCCACGTCGGAGCGCACCATGCGCTGCACGCCGGCAGAGAGCGCAACGCCGCGATGGTCATAGCCCTGATGCACGCGATAGGAGATGGCGCGGTCGTTAAACAGCGAGGCAAAGACGTGCTTCACCGCCACCAGCACCGCATCATAGCCCTGGACGTTGAGGAAGGTTTCCTGCTGCCCGGCGAATGAAGCATCCGGCATATCCTCCGCGGTGGCGGAAGAGCGCACGGCAAAGGTGGCCTGCGCATCGTCAGCGGAGAGCTGGTTGTACGCGTCGTGAATGGCTTTTTCCAGTTCCGGCTGGAAAGGTGTGTCGATAATCCACTGGCGGATTTGCGCACCGGCTTTGGCAAGCTCGGTTACGTCATCAATATCCGTTTTATCCAGCAGGTCGTAAATGCGCTGGTTTACACCGCTCTGGTCTAAAAACAGGTTAAACGCGTCGGCGGTTGTGGCAAACCCGTTAGGTACGGAGACACCCATACCGGACAGATTTGCAATCATTTCACCCAGGGAGGCATTTTTGCCCCCAACTCTGTCTACATCATTCATGCCGAGTTGGTTATACCAAAGCACCAGCGGTGACGAGCCATTGTTGGACATCGAAACAATCCTTTTGTGATATTTGATCGGAGTAAGAAACACCTGACTACGTATTTATACTGGCATAATTATTTCCGCTAAAAAAACGGTGAATCGTGTAAGCAATTTAAATTTTCAACTTTTCGGACACTTTCCCTGCACTCGCTAACCCGATGATTCCTATAGATTCCGCCAAAAACCATAGAAATAAAGCCGCTATTCATAAAATGAAATCCACTTTTCAGGAAAATCAAAAATACCATTTCATTTTAAATTCGGATAAGTTCTTTGCTGTGCAATTAACTTTTTTAATTTATGCTTTCAGGCAATTACGTACGCTATTCAGGGTGGATAAAATGGATAATGCTGTCGATCGCCACGTTTTTTATATTTCTGATGGGACGGCGATCACCGCCGAGGTGCTGGGACACGCGGTGATGTCGCAATTCCCGGTGTCGATAAACAGCATCACGCTGCCGTTTGTGGAAAACGAGAGCCGGGCCAGGGCGGTGAAGGACCAGATTGACGCCATTTACCAGCAGACCGGCGTTCGCCCGCTGGTGTTCTACTCCATCGTGATTCCCGAGATCCGCAACATCATTCTGCAAAGCGAAGGCTTCTGTCAGGATATCGTGCAGGCGCTGGTTGCGCCGCTGCAAAGCGAGCTGAAGCTCGACCCGACGCCGATTGCCCACCGTACCCACGGGCTGAACCCCGGAAACCTGACTAAATACGATGCCCGCATTGCCGCCATTGACTACACCCTGGCGCACGACGACGGGATCTCGCTGCGTAATCTGGATCAGGCGCAGGTCATTTTGCTCGGCGTATCGCGCTGCGGTAAAACGCCTACCAGCCTCTACCTGGCGATGCAGTTTGGCATTCGCGCCGCTAACTATCCCTTTATTGCCGATGACATGGACAACCTGGTGCTGCCCGCCGCGCTCAAGCCGCTCCAGCACAAGCTGTTTGGCCTGACCATCAACCCGGAACGGCTGGCGGCGATCCGCGAGGAGCGCCGGGAGAACAGCCGCTACGCGTCGATGCGCCAGTGTCGAATGGAGGTCTCCGAAGTGGAAGCGCTGTACCGGAAAAATCAGATCCCGTGGCTGAACAGCACCAACTATTCGGTAGAAGAAATTGCCACCAAGATCCTCGATATTATGGGTCTGAACCGCCGCATGTACTAATATGCTAGTACATTAATCCAGTTTCAGTTATTATGCTGCTTATTCCCGGGGCGGCGCGCCCCGAACTTGAAATCAGCAGGGATTGGTTTAAGGTGATGCCCATCACTTCCCGGTAGTCTGCCGATGAAGCAAAAAATTTCTGAGACATTCCATGAACAAAACCGACGAACTGCGCACTGCGCGCATTGATAGCCTGGTCACACCGGCTGAACTGGCCCGGCTGCACCCCGTCTCCGCAGAGGTTGCGGAACACGTGACGGCCTCCCGTCGCCGTATCGAAAAAATACTCAATGGTGAAGACAAGCGTCTCCTGGTCGTGATTGGCCCCTGCTCCATTCACGATCTGGATGCGGCAGTCGATTATGCCAAACGCCTTCAGGCGCTGCGTGAGAAGTATCAGGATCGCCTTGAGATCGTGATGCGCACCTACTTTGAAAAACCGCGAACCGTCGTGGGCTGGAAAGGGTTAATTTCCGATCCCGATCTTAACGGCAGCTATCGGGTGAACCACGGGATTGCCCTGGCGCGCAGGCTGCTGCTGCAGGTCAACGAGCTGGGCGTGCCGACCGCCACCGAATTTCTGGATATGGTGACCGGGCAGTTTATCGCCGACCTCATCAGCTGGGGGGCGATTGGCGCCCGCACGACCGAAAGCCAGATCCACCGTGAAATGGCATCGGCTCTCTCCTGCCCGGTGGGCTTCAAGAACGGTACCGACGGCAATACCCGTATCGCGGTGGATGCGATCCGCGCGGCGCGCGCCAGCCATATGTTCCTCTCGCCGGATAAAAACGGTCAGATGACCATCTACCAGACCAGCGGCAACCCGTACGGGCACATCATCATGCGCGGCGGTAAAAAACCGAATTACCACGCGCAGGATATCGCCGCCGCCTGCGAAACGCTGGCGGAATTTGACCTGCCGGAGCACCTGGTGGTGGACTTCAGCCACGGCAACTGCCAGAAACAGCACCGCCGCCAGCTGGACGTCTGCGATGAGATCTGCCAGCAGATCCGCAGCGGCTCGACCGCCATTGCGGGGATTATGGCGGAGAGCTTTATCAAGGAAGGCACCCAGAAGATCGTGGCCGGTCAGCAGATGGTGTACGGCCAGTCGATTACCGACCCGTGCCTGAGCTGGGAAGACAGCGAGCTGCTGCTGGAGAAGCTGGCTGCGGCGGTTGATTCTCGATTTTAAACCCTTGCCGGGTGGCGGCTATGCTTAACACCCTTCTCCCTCTCCCCGTGGGAGAGGGTTGGGGTGAGGGCATCAGGCCGCATCTCCTCCCCCAAATTTGATCCCGTCACACAATTTTCACAAAAATGCTTGCTGTGAAAATACAGTTTATTGATAATGATTATCATTGTTATATTGATTGTTATTTATAAACATTATGTCACCCACAGATAACAGCACGGCAACGCAACCTAAAGCACACACAGCGCCATCCCCTGCTCCCGGCGATCGCCGCATCGACAGTAAGAGCCTGCTCGGTGAAGCGGGCCGGGTGATTATCGAGCATGACGGGCAACACTACCTGTTGCGCCAGACCAATGCCGGAAAGCTGATCCTGACTAAATAAACCAGAACAACCTTCGCCAGCCACCCAGGTGATCCCCAGGCAGCCAGCGCTTTTCAATTCTTATGGAGAGTTGCTATGCCACACCTGCAATCCGCGTCTTTACGCCCGTCGCTTCTGGCGCTGGCGATTGTCAGCACCCTGCCGGGCGTTGCGTCTGCCGCCGCGGACGATATCACCGTAACCGCCACCGGCAATGCCCGCAGCGCCTTTGAAGCCCCGATGATGGTGAGCGTCATCGACGCCACCGCGCCGGAAAACCAGACCACCAGCTCTGCCGCCGACCTGCTGCGCAGGGTACCCGGCCTGACGCTGGACGGCACCGGACGCACCAACGGCCAGGACGTCAACCTCAGGGGCTACGACCGCCGCGGCGTGCTGGTGCTGGTGGACGGCGTGCGCCAGGGCACCGACACCGGACACCTGAACAGCACGTTCCTTGACCCGGCGCTGATCAAACGTATCGAGGTGGTGCGCGGCCCTTCCGCGCTGCTGTACGGCAGCGGCGCGCTGGGAGGCGTGATTTCCTATGACACCGCCGACGCCAGCGATCTGCTGGAGGCCGGCAAAAACAGCGGCTACCGCGTATTCGGGACCGGCGCGACGGGCGATCGCAGCATCGGGATGGGGGCCAGCGCCTATGGCCGCACCGACACGCTGGATGGGCTGGTCTCCTGGTCCAGCCGCGATCGCGGCGACATTCGCCAGAGCGACGGCGCAACCGCGCCAAACGACGAGTCCATTAACAATATGCTGGCGAAGGGAAGCTGGAAAATCGATCCGGCCCAGACGCTGAGCGGCTCGCTGCGCTACTACAACAACGACGCGCGGGAGCCGAAAAACCCGCAAACCACGGACGCCAGCAGCAGTAACCCGATGACCGATCGCTCTACCATCCAGCGCGATGCCCAGCTTGGCTACCGCATCGCCCCGGCCGGAAACGACTGGCTGAACGCCGATGCGAAAATTTACTGGTCCGAAGCGCGAATTAACGCCCAGAACATCGACAGCAGCGGCGAGTTCCGCAAGCAGACCACCAAAGGCGGCAAAGTGGAAAACCGCACCCGCCTGTTCAGCGACTCCTTCGCCTCGCACCTTCTGACCTACGGGGGCGAATACTACCGTCAGGAACAACGTCCCGGCGGCGCGACCACCGGCTTCCCGGACGCGAAGATCGACTTTAGCTCCGGCTGGCTGCAGGATGAGATCACCCTTCGCGACCTGCCGGTCACGCTTCTCGGCGGTACGCGTTACGACAACTACCGCGGCAGCAGCGACGGTTACGCCGACGTGAACGCGGATAAGTGGTCGTCGCGCGCCGGGATAACCGTGAGCCCTGCCGACTGGCTGATGCTGTTCGGCTCTTACGCGCAGGCCTTCCGCGCGCCGACCATGGGCGAAATGTATAACGACTCGAAGCACTTCTCTATTGGCAGCTTCTACACCAACTACTGGGTGCCAAACCCGAACCTGCGGCCTGAAACCAACGAAACCCAGGAGTTCGGTTTTGGGCTGCGCTTCGACGACCTGATGCTCGCCAACGACGCGCTGGAGTTCAAAGCCAGCTACTTCGACACCAAAGCGAAAGATTACATCTCCACCACCGTCAATTTTGCGGCGGCCACGACCATGTCCTATAACGTGCCTGACGCCAAAATATGGGGCTGGGACATGATGGCGACCTACTCGACCGACCTGTTCAACCTCGACGTGGCCTACAACCGCACGCGCGGCAAGGACACCGGCACGGGCGAGTATATCTCCAGCATTAACCCGGACACCGTTACCAGCAAGCTGGACGTTCCGGTGGCGCAAAGCGGCTTCTCCGTGGGCTGGATCGGCACCTTCGTCGAACGCTCCACGCACGTCAGCAGCAGCTACAGCGAGCAGCCGGGCTATGCGGTGAATGATTTCTACGTCAGCTATAAAGGCCAGCAGCAGTTCAAAGGTATCACCACTACCCTCGTGCTGGGGAACGCCTTTGACAAAGCCTACTGGTCACCGCAGGGCATCCCGCAGGATGGCCGCAACGGCAAGATCTTCGTCAGTTATCAATGGTAATTCCCTTCGGGGCAACGATTCAGAAGGATAAGACAATGAGTCACTACACACGCTGGCTTGAGCTAAAAGAAGCGCATCCGGGTAAGTACGCGCGCGACATCGCCGGTTTGATGAACATCCGCGAAGCGGAGCTGGCCCGGGCGCGCGTCGGCCACGACGCCTGGCGGCTGCGCGGTGAAGCGCGCGACATTCTGGCTGCGCTGGAGTCCGTGGGCGAAACAAAGTGCATCTGCCGTAACGAATACGCCGTTCACGAACAGGTCGGGGCGTTTACTAACCAGCATCTTGGCGGCCATGCCGGGCTGGTGCTGAACCCGCGCGCGCTGGATCTGCGTTTGTTCCTCAACCAGTGGGCGAGCGCGTTTCATCTCAGCGAAACGACCCCGCGCGGCGAACGTCAGAGCATTCAGTTCTTCGATCGTCAGGGCGACGCTTTGCTGAAGGTCTACACCACCGATAACACTGACCTGTCCGCCTGGGGCGACGTGCTGACCCGCTTTATCTTTGCCGATAACCCCACGCTGGAGCTGAAAGCGGCCGACGCCCCCGCTCACGCGGAACGGGCTGATGCGGGCACGGTGGAGAAAGAGTGGCGCGCCATGACCGACGTGCACCAGTTCTTCACCCTGCTCAGGCGCCACAACCTGAGTCGCCAGCAGGCGTTTCGCCTGGTGAGCGACGACCTGGCCTGTAAGGTAGAGAACGGCGCGCTGGCGCAGCTGCTGGAGGCGGCGCGGCGAGACGGTAACGAGATCATGATCTTTGTCGGCAACCGCGGCTGCGTGCAGATTTTCACCGGCGCGGTGGAGAAACTGGTCCCGATGAAGGGCTGGCTGAACATCTTCAACCCAACCTTTACCCTCCATCTGCTTGAAGAGACTATCGCGGAGACCTGGGTGACGCGCAAGCCCACGGCGGACGGTCACGTCACCAGCCTGGAGCTGTTTGCTGCGGATGGTACGCAAATCGCACAGCTGTACGGCCAGCGTACCGAAGGCGAGCCGGAGCAAAGCCAGTGGCGCAGCCAGATCGACGCCCTGGCGCCAGAAGGGCTGGCCGCATGAAAAAATGGTTTGCCCTGCTCTTCGCCCTGCCGCTGGCCGCCGTCGCCGCGCCGGAGCGAATCGTCGCCCTTGGCGGCGACGTGACGGAGATCGTCTATGCCCTCGGCGCGGCGTCTTCCCTGGTTGCGCGCGACAGCACCAGCCGGTGGCCGCAGGCGGCGGACGCGCTACCTGACGTGGGCTATCTGCGCCAGCTCAATGCGGAGGGCATTTTATCCGTGCGCCCGACGCTGGTGCTGGCGAGCGACCAGGCACAGCCGTCCCTGGCGCTGAAGCAGGTGGAACAGAGCCGCGTCAGGGTGGTCACCGTACCCGGCCGTCCCGACCTGAGCGTGATTGACGAGAAGGTGCGGGTCATTGCCCAGGCGACGCACCGGGAGCAGCAGGGTGAAGCCCTGCGCGGTTCGCTGCGTCAGGCGATGGCGGCGCTGCCGTCATCGCCGCTCAACAAGCGCGTGCTGTTTATCCTCAACCACGGCGGGATGACCGCGATGGCTGCCGGGCAACAGACCGGCGCGGATGCGGCAATACGTGCCGCCGGGTTGCAGAACGCCATGCAGGGCTTTAGCCGCTATCAGCCGCTTTCGCAGGAGGGCGTAATCGCCAGCCGGCCGGATCTGGTGGTGATTTCGCAGGACGGCGTCAACGCCCTGGGCGGTGAAGAGAATCTGTGGAAGTTACCCGGCCTGGCGCAAACCCCGGCAGGACGTCACCGGCAGGTGCTGGCGATCGATGACATGGCGCTGCTCGGCTTTAGCGTGCGCACGCCGCAGGCCATTCAGCAGCTGCGCGCCAGAGCGGAGCAACTGCCCTGATGTCGCGGCGCGTTACGCTATCCCTGTGGCTGCTGGCGGCGTTACTCACCGTCATGACCTTCACGGCCACGGGGTTTGGCGCGTTACGCCTGCCGGCGAACGTGCTGTGGAGCGGCAGCGACGAGACGCTGCGCCAGATCTGGCTGACCATTCGCCTGCCCCGCGTGCTGCTGGCGCTGGTGATTGGCGGGTCGCTGGCGCTGGCGGGGTGCGTGATGCAGGGGCTGTTTCGCAATCCGCTGGCCGACCCGGGCCTGCTCGGGATCAGCAGCGGCGCGGCGCTGGCCGTCGCCCTGTGGGTGGTTCTCCCGCTCTCGCTGCCCGCGCTGGTCATGCTTTACGCTCCCATGCTGGCGGCATTCATTGGGGCGCTGGCGGCCACAGGGGCGATCTTCCTGCTCAGCCAGCAGCGTCATAGCTCCCTGTCTCGCCTGCTGCTGGTGGGTATTGCCATCAATGCCCTGTGCGGTGCGGCCGTGGGCGTGCTTTCGTGGGTCAGTAATGACGCTCAGCTTCGCCAGCTTTCACTCTGGGGTATGGGCAGCCTCGGCCAGGCGCAGTGGTCAACGCTGCTGGCCGTGACCTCGCTGATGGTGCCTGCCGTTCTTGCGATCTGGCGCTGTGCCGGCGCGTTAAACCTCCTCCAGCTTGGCGAAGAGGAAGCACATTACCTCGGCGTGGACGTTGCGGTGGTGCAGCGGATCTTACTGCTGTGCAGCGCCCTGCTGGTGGCCGCTGCTGTCGCCGTCAGCGGGGTGATCGGCTTTGTCGGGCTCGTGGTGCCGCACCTGATGCGCATGTGGCTGGGTGCCGATCACCGCGCTACCGTTCCCGGCGCGGTGCTTGCCGGCGCTATTCTGCTGCTGGTGGCCGATACGGTCGCGCGCACCCTGGTGGCCCCGGCTGAAATGCCCGTCGGCCTGCTCACCAGCATTCTCGGTGCGCCCTGGTTTCTGTGGTTGATTTTCCGTCGTGGAGGGCAGCATGGCTGAACGTTATGCGGCTGAAAACCTGACGTTCTCCCTGTCCGGAAGCACGCTGGTTGAGAACGTCTCGCTGTCACTGTCGCAGGGAGAGCTGGTTACGCTGATTGGGCCTAACGGCGCGGGGAAATCCACGCTGCTGCGGCTGCTGACCGGCTACCTGAAGCCCACCAGCGGGGGCTGCTCGCTGGCGGGGAAAGCCCTCGGCCAATGGGATCCGCAAACGCTGTCCCGCTACCGGGCGGTGATGCGTCAGCAGACGCAGCTTGGCTTTGACTGGCATGTGGAGGCGGTAATCGGGATGGGCCGCGCGCCCTGGACGCGTTATCCTGAGCCAGAGATCGTGCGTGAGGTGATGCTCCTGACGGGCTGTATGCCGCTGGCCGGCAGACGCTATCATGCCCTCTCGGGCGGCGAGCAGCAGCGCGTCCAGCTGGCCCGCGCGCTGGCGCAGCTGTGGCGTGACGGCACGCCCCGCGGCTGGCTGTTTCTCGATGAACCCACCTCGGCGCTGGATCTCTACCATCAGCAGCACCTGCTGCGCCTGCTGAAATCGCTGACCGGACAGGGCAACCTCCACGCCTGCGTGGTGCTGCACGACCTTAATCTTGCCGCGCTATGGGCGGATCGGATCCTGCTGTTGCACGACGGACGGATCGTCTCCCGGGGAACGCCGGAGGCGGTTTTGCAGGCCGACGCGCTGGCCCGGTGGTACGGTGCGCAGGTGCACGTCAGCAAACATCCGACGCACGCCGCGCCGCAGGTTTTCCTCGCGCCCTAGCTTGAGCAGCTCACCTCCAGCCGCTTGCCCCAGTCCGGCGGGCGGCTGACGTAGTCATCGTCCCGGTCGGCAAACGGCGTGCGCAGCGCGATGTGCAGCCGGTGCAGCTCGGCATAATCCCCCCGCTCCGCCTGCTCGATTGCTCGCTGCGCCAGCCAGTTACGCAACACCATCGCCGGGTTCGCCGCCTTCATCTGCGCCTGGCGGACGTCGTCTTCAATCTGTTCCTGCTGCAAACGCGCGCGGTAGGCGGCAAACCAGTCGTCAAACGCCTGCCTGTCGATGAACTCGTCGCGCAGCGGCGAGGCGGCGCTCTGCTGCATGGTCTGGCTGAGCATGCGGAAGGTGCGGGTATAGTCGCTGCCCTCGCGCGCCATCAGCGCAAACAGCCCGTTCAGTAACTCGTTATCGCCTTTTTCCTGGGTCACGAGCCCCAGCTTGCTGCGCATCAGCGCGCCGTATTCCCGCAGTAAAACCTCCTGATAGCCGTCGAGGGCATCGTTCAGGGCATCGACGTCGATAAAAGGCGACAGGCTTTGCGCAAGACGCTGGAGGTTCCACAGCCCCACCGCGGGCTGATTGTCGAAACGGTAACGTCCCTGATAATCCGAGTGGTTACAGACGTAGCCCGGCTGATAGTCATCAAGGAAGCCGTACGGACCGTAGTCAAACGTCAGCCCCAACAGGGACATATTGTCCGTATTCATTACGCCGTGCGCAAAGCCGACGGCCTGCCAGCGGGCAATCATCCTGGCGGTGCGCGCGACGATATCGCGGAACCAGGCAACGTAGCGGTCCGGTTCGTTTTGCAGCTGCGGCCAGTGGCGGCGAATGGCGTAATCGGCAAGCTGGCGAACCTTGTCCGGCTCCCGGCGGTAGTAGAAGTGTTCAAAATGGCCGAAGCGCAGGTGGCTCCCGGCAACGCGGATCAGCATCGCCCCCTGCTCCATCGTCTCGCGGGCAACCGGGGTATCGCTGGTGACAATCGACAGCGCCCGTGAGGTGGGGATACCCAGCGCGTGCATCGCCTCGGAGGCCAGCCCTTCGCGGATGGTGGAACGCAGCACCGCGCGGCCGTCGCCCATGCGGGAATACGGGGTAAGACCTGCGCCCTTCAGGTGCCAGTCAAGCGTGTCGCCGTTCGGGAGTAGCTGTTCGCCCAGCAGGATCCCCCGGCCGTCGCCGAGTTGCCCTGCCCAGACGCCAAACTGATGTCCGCTATACACCTGGGCCAGCGGCTTCATGCCCGGAAGCAGCGTTTCGCCGCCCCAGACGCCGGCGCCCTTTTCCGGCTGAAAAAGCGCCGAAGGGATACCGAGCGAGTCCGCTAACGCATCGTTATGCCAGATCAGGCGCGCGTTCTGTAAGGGCGTTGGCTTAAGCGCGGTGTAGAAGCCGGGTAGTTCATCGTGCCAGTGAGCAGTAAAAGACAGGGTCATAAGTCCTCCTGCTTTAAGTGTAGAGGGTTTCCCTGAACGTAAACACGGGCGAAGAAAGGGGTTATTGCTGTACGAGGGTGGTAACCCGCTCTGCCGGGACGGCAGGCCACAGGGTTCCCTGCATGGCGTCAAAATTGAAGGGCAGCACGCGCTGTAATATGCCGTGCTCGTCAATCCCCGCGACCATTACCGACTGACAATGCGGCGCGATTTGCCAGAGAATGGCGCGCATAAACGGTTCAAAAGAGAGCGCCGACACGCGCTGCTGGATAAAATTCTTATCCAGAATGACCCGCCTGAACAAACCATCATAAACCGGCTTCAGGGATGCAGCTCCGGCACCAAAGTTAGCCAGCACTAAGGGGAAATGGATCGCCATTCTTGCCAGGTCGGGATCGTCTTTCCCGTTATTTAAACCTGGATAGTTCTCATTAATAGTAAACTCAAGAAATGGATAACGTTCAAGAATTGAAACAACGTTCCCATTAGTTAATAAAAATTCAACAGTTGCAGGTGTAATATTGATCCATGCAATTAACTGATGCTGAATAAAAAATAGCTTACAGGTATCGAGTAATTGTAGTTTTTCCTGAAACAGGGCTAATTCATCTTCCTTAGAAAGATGCGGGATAACCAGTTCAGTAGGGATCCGCACGTCCGTACCTACGCCAGTAAAGTTAACCACGATTTCTAAACCTTTAAGCAAACCTGCACTATCACGCGCCGGAAGCAGTAAAAGTTCAGACTGGTAAGCATTATCTAGCGTAATTATCATCGCGCTCGCCCTGCATTAAAGATGAGAGAGTACATCCTGAAGCAATTGCAGGCACAATTCCACTGTCTTGATTTTAATAAGATTAGTTTCATTCTTTCCGTATTAATTTTCAGATTTTTCCCTGAATCTAAAATAATTTTATCCTGGAAAGTGAATAATAGCCAGTTTTAGATAAAACAGGCACTTACCAGGGTAAATAATTTGGCACAAATTTTACTTTAATCTTACTGCGAGAAAAGCCTGGCGCTTTTATTCACCACCAGGCTCGCAGCAGCTGCATCGCTTTCACCGGTTAAATACGTCTGGCCTGCCAGAAGTTTTTTCGCCAGTAAACATTATCGAGAGAGGAGCGTATCACGCCGCGGCTGGTTGAGGCGTGAATGAACTGGTTGTCGGTATCATAAATGCCCACATGCAGGCCATTTTCACCGGAGCCTGTTTTAAAGAAGACCAGATCGCCGGGCAGGAGCTCGTCTTTATCAATTTCGGTGCCGATTTCCGCCTGCATCCGCGTTTCACGCGGCAGCTGTAAATCAAATTTGTCGCGGAAGGTCATCAGCACGAAGCCCGAGCAGTCCACCCCGCCCCGGCTCATGCCGCCGTAACGATAGGGTGTACCGCGCCAGTTGCTGAGCTGATCGTTCAGGCTGGCAATGACCGTTATGGAATCGGAAAGCCGCGGGTTAGGCGGAGGAGCACGATGGCTACTGCATCCCGCCAGAAATAGCGCGCCAACAAGGAGAAACCAGAATCGCATTTCAGACGAATCCTCTGCTTTTTTTATTCTTTCGGTAATTTAGCGTGCATCTATGCCGCTGTGCAAGGAGGGTCACTCCTGAGCCGTGGAAATGAGCATCCTGTGTCCCTCAATATCCAGCCTCCGGAACGACATGTGATAGGCGCTCGCCAGATTGGGCGGGGTCAGCACGCTGTCCCGCGCCCCGCTGGCAATCAGCCTGCCGCGCGCCAGCAGCCACACCCGATGCGCGTGGCGCAGGGTATGGTTTAAATCGTGGCTGCTCATCACAATGGTCATGCCCTTGCGGCAGAGCGCGCCGAGCAGGGTATCCAGCGCCGCCTGCTGGGCAACATCCAGCCCGCTCATCGGCTCGTCCAGCAGCAGCAAGCGCCCGTGAGGATTCCCCGCCGGATGGACCTGAAGGATGACGGCGGCCAGCCGCACGCGCTGCCACTCACCGCCGGAAAGCCGGCTGGCCTGACGGGTGAGCTTGTCGTCTAACCCGAGCGCCGCAGCAACCTCGTTGAGCAATTCCACCTGATGCTTATCGGGAAGATGCAGCGTCAGGTAGTGCCAGACGGGCATCGCAAAGGGCGCTACCTGCTGCTGTACCAGGTAGCTTCGGCGGGTAGCGAGTGAGGCGGGCTGCCAGTCAACGAGAGATTGCCCGAGAAAGGTAATCTCCCCCTGCCCGGAGGTTAACCCCGCCATACGCGCCAGCAGCGTGCTTTTCCCTGCGCCGTTTGGCCCAACCAGGTGAAGAATTTCACCTGCGTTGACCGTAGCGGTAACAGGCTCAAGACGTCCCTTGTCGGCAACGTCTGTGAGCTGCATCAGCAGCGTCATTATTTCGCCAGCGCCAGCTTGATAGATTCCATCACGATAGGATCTTCAGGGGGCATGTCAGGTGAAAAACGCTGAACCACCTGCCCGTCGCGACCAATCAGGAATTTTTCGAAGTTCCACAGAATATCGTCCGGATAGAGCGGCGCGCGGCCTTTACTCGCCATACGCTCATAGAAGCCACTCTCTTCCGGCGCGACGGCGGCTGGCGCAGCGGCCACCAGTTTGGCATACAGGGGATGACGATTGTCGCCATTCACGTCAATCTTGCTGAACATCGGGAACGTCACGCCATAGGTGGTGCTGCAAAAGGTCTTAATCTCCTCTTCGCTGCCGGGCTCCTGCCCCAGAAACTGGTTGCACGGGAAACCCAGCACGCTAAAGCCGTCTTTCTCCCAGGCTTTATGAATATTTTCCAGCTGTTCATACTGCGGCGTGAGGCCACATTTTGACGCCACGTTAACGATGAGCAACACCTTGCCTTTGTAGCCTTCCAGCGTGGTTTTCTCACCGTCAATGGTGGTCACTTCGGTATTCAGAATATCAGACTGCATAGCATGCCCTCAGGTTGACTTACGGGGTGTGTTTTAACGTCCAGCTTTTAATAGTAGTCAGATTAAAGCCTGACTCCATGATTCTTTTATCAATCATAATTTTACATGAAAACCAGTTGTTTAGCTGCATTTCTGTCGGAGAAGGCCCGCGAGACAGGGCAAAATTCGCGCCTGGTCAGGCTATGATATCATTCTGGATACTTATAACTTTAAAAGGTGAGCCCGAATGACAAAGACCTTTACGCCTGAGCAAATTGACATTATCAATCGTATTGTCTTCGACCATATCGATAAAATGAGTGAGGAAGTAACTAACATTATTGAAAAAACAGAGAAAGACGCACACCGGGAACTGTCGGATCGCGGCATTGAAATGGCTGATTTTTATCCTGCCAATCAGCCGTTTTTAATGATGACACTCGTACAAAAACTGATAGACCGGGTGCACGGTGGCAATAAGGATCTTGCTCAAAAAATAATAACGATGGAAGCGAAAAGGCTTAACGTCAGCGTAAGCGTCGATGCCGATAAATCAGGCGTATCGGGGAGCTAATTAGAGTAAATATCATTCCGTTCAGCGACCAGCCTTTAAAAGTAGCCAGATAAAGACCGGCGCACCCAGCGTTGCGGTCACCACGCCGATCGGCAGCTCAGCGGCCGTCAGGGCGAGCCGGGCGATGATGTCGGCAATCAGGAGCGTTGCCGCTCCGGCAATCGCCGAGGACGGGAGCAGGGTTCGGTGGTCCGTAATGCCACACAGGCGCAGCATATGCGGGATCACCAGCCCGATAAAGCCAATCGCGCCCGCCAGCGCCACGCTGACCCCAACCATCCAGCCGATGGCGACAACCAGCACGTTGCGCCAGAATCCAATCGGCATACCGAGCTGGCGGGCAGACGTTTCGCCCAGCGCCAGAATATTAAGCGGCTGCGCCTGAAGCGCCGTCCACAGGATCACCGGGATCAGAAGCGCCATCAGCCACCCCTGACGCCAGTCAACGCCACCAAAGCCGCCCATCATCCAGTACATCAGCTGGCGCAGGTCAAATGAGGTGGAAAAGTAGACGGCCCAGGTCATCAGCGCGCTACAGATGATCCCCAGCGCGACCCCGGCCAGCAGCAGCCGGCTGGTTGATAAGTGACGTCGGGCAAAGCGCAGGAGAATGACGGTGATCAGCAGCGCCCCGAGAATGGCGCTGAGGCTAATGCCCCAGGCGGATAGCTCGCCTCCCCCCAGCATTACGGCGGCGATAAGCCCGACGCCAGCCCCATTCGAGACGCCGAGTAGCCCGGGCTCCGCCAGCGGGTTTTCGAACAACGCCTGCATGATCGTGCCGCACAGCGCCAGCGCCGCGCCGACCAGAATGACGGCCAGCGTCCGCGGCAGGCGGATCTGCCAGACAAAGAGCTGCCCGTCTGGGGTAAACCAGCTTTCCGGCCCCAGCCACCGATCGCCCGCGCACAGGCTGACCGTGGTGGCGATAATCAACAGCATCCCGAGCAGAGACAGGCGGTAGAGATCGGAGCGGCGCTGGCGACGGGCAAGATCAAGCATAGGCGACAGGTTATCAGGTTGAGATATCATTGATTTTACGGCGGGTTTAGCAAATAGCGCAAAGAAAAAAGGCCGCGTGAGCGGCCTTTTTAGTTAGTTCATATTACTCTGCTTTGGGCGTTGCGTTTTCGACACGGCTTTTCAACTTCTGGCCGGGTCTGAAGGTCACCACGCGGCGGGCTGTAATGGGAATATCTTCCCCCGTCTTCGGGTTACGGCCCGGACGTTGGTTTTTGTCTCGCAAATCAAAATTGCCAAAACCGGAGAGTTTTACCTGCTCACCATTTTCCAGAGCACGACGGATCTCTTCGAAAAACAGCTCTACCAGCTCTTTGGCATCCCGTTTGCTAAGCCCAAGCTTATCAAACAGATATTCTGACATTTCAGCTTTTGTAAGCGCCATAGGTTCAATCCCTCAATGATGCCTGGAATCGCTCTTTTAATGCCTCTACACATTTGGCGACGGTAGCGGCAATCTCCTCTTCTTCGAGTGTACGGCTGGTATCCTGAAGGATAAGGCTAATAGCGAGGCTCTTGAAACCTTCTGCTACGCCCTTGCCGCGGTACACGTCAAATAAGTTTACGCCAACTACCTGATTTACGCCAACTTTCTTACATTCGGCCAAAATATCTGCTGCGGGCACGTTTTCAGCGACCACAACCGCGATATCACGGCGGTTTGCCGGGAAGCGCGAGACGTCCTGCGCCTGAGGAATAACGCGGTCTGCGACCGGGCTCCACTCCAGCTCGAACACGATGGTACGGCCGTTGAGGTCAAGCTTACGTTCCAGCTCAGGATGCACAACGCCAATGAAACCAACACGTTTGCCGTCTAAATAAATCGCCGCGCTCTGGCCCGGATGCAGGGCCGGAATCGCTTCTGCGCGGAATTCAATTTCAGATAATTTACCGGTCAGATCGAGGATTGATTCCAGATCGCCCTTCATATCGTAGAAATCGACCGTGCCTTTTGCCAGATCCCAGTGCTCTTCGTAGCGGTTACCGCTGATTGCGCCGGCCAGCATGAGATCCTGACGGATGCCCAAATTAGCCTGAGTATCCGGTACAAAGCGCAAGCCGCTTTCGAAAATGCGTACGCGGTTTTGCTGACGATTCTGGTTGTAAACGATGGTGCCCAGCAGGCCCGTCCACAGGGAGAGGCGCATCGCTGACATCTCGCTGGAGATTGGGCTTGGCAGGATCAGGGCTTCCTGACCCGGGTGGATCAGCTGCTGAAGCTTAGGATCCACGAAGCTGTAGGTGATCACTTCCTGGTAGCCTTTGTCGTTCAGCATGGTTTTCACACGCTTCAGGGACAGATCGGCTTCGCGATGGGTGCCCATCACCAGACCTGCCTGCACCGGCTCGTCGGGAATGTTGTTGTAGCCGTATACGCGGGCCACCTCTTCCACCAGGTCTTCTTCGATCTCCATGTCGAAACGCCAGGACGGCGCTACGGCCTTCCACTCGTCCTGACCTTCGGTCACGTCGCAGCCCAGACGCGTCAGGATGTCGGTCACCTGCGCATCGGCAACGTGATGGCCAATCAGGCGATCCAGCTTGCTGCGGCGCAGGGTGATGGTCGCACGCTTCGGCAGCGTCGCTTCGTTAGTGACGTCGATAACCGGACCGGCTTCACCGCCGCAGATGTCGATCAGCAGGCGAGTCGCTCGCTCCATCGCTTTATATTGCAGCGCCGGGTCAACGCCACGCTCGTAGCGGTGAGAGGCATCGGTGTGCAGGCCATGACGACGCGCGCGGCCGGTGATGGAGAGCGGGCTGAAGAACGCGCATTCCAGCAGGACGTTTTGCGTCTCGTCGTTGACGCCAGAGTGCTCGCCACCGAAGATACCGCCCATCGCCAGCGCTTTGTTGTGGTCCGCAATAACCAGCGTATCGGCGCTCAGTTTCGCTTCGCTGCCGTCCAGCAGCACCAGGGTTTCGCCCTCTTTCGCCATGCGAACAACAATACCGCCTTCGATACGATCCTTATCGAACGCGTGCATTGGCTGACCCAGCTCCAGCAGAACGTAGTTGGTCACGTCAACGACGGCGTCGATAGAGCGGATACCGCAGCGACGCAGCTTTTCTTTCATCCACAGCGGGGTTGGTGCCTTAACGTTAATGCCTTTCACCACGCGACCGAGATAGCGCGGGCAGGCATCAACGGCGTCAACCTGAATTGGCAGCGTGTCGCTGATGGTGGCCGCAACCGAAGCGATCTCCGGCACGTTCAGCTCGGTCTGGTTCAGCACGGCAACGTCGCGCGCCACGCCGATAATGCCTAAGCAGTCGGCACGGTTTGGCGTGACGCTGATTTCGATGGTGTTGTCATCAAGCTTCAGGTACTCACGAATATCGGTGCCGATCGGCGCATCCAGCGGCAGCTCAATGATGCCGTTGTGATCGTCGGAAATACCCAGCTCGGAGAAGGAGCACAGCATGCCCTCAGACGGCTCGCCGCGCAGCTTCGCCGCTTTGATTTTGAAATCGCCAGGCAGCACGGCGCCGACGGTCGCCACGGCCACCTTCAGGCCCTGACGGCAGTTTGGCGCGCCGCAGACGATATCCAGCAGGCGATCGCCACCCACATTTACTTTGGTGACGCGCAGCTTGTCGGCGTTAGGGTGCTGAGCGCACTCAACCACTTCACCCACGACTACGCCGGTGAAGGCGCCAGAAACCGGATCGACACCGTCAACTTCCAGACCCGCCATGGTGATCTGGTTGGAGAGCGCTTCGCTGTCCAGCGTGGTGTTAACCCATTCGCGTAACCACAGTTCACTGAATTTCATTGTTCTGTCCTGCCCTTATTTAAACTGTTTGAGGAAACGCAGATCGTTTTCGAAGAATGCACGTAAATCGGTCACGCCGTAGCGCAGCATGGTCAGACGCTCCATGCCCATACCGAACGCAAAGCCGGAGTAAACTTCCGGATCGATACCCACGTTGCGCAGCACGTTTGGATGCACCATGCCGCAGCCCAGCACTTCCAGCCACTTACCGTTTTTACCCATGACGTCAACTTCCGCAGAGGGCTCAGTGAACGGGAAGTAGGACGGACGGAAGCGAACCTGCAAATCTTCCTCAAAGAAGTTGTTCAGGAAATCGTGCAGCGTGCCCTTCAGGTTGGTGAAGCTGATGTTTTTATCAACAATCAGACCTTCCATCTGGTGGAACATTGGGGTGTGGGTCTGATCGTAGTCGTTACGGTACACGCGGCCCGGCGCGATGATGCGAATTGGCGGTTCCTGATCCTTCATGGTACGGATCTGAACGCCGGAGGTCTGGGTGCGCAGCAGACGGGTAGCGTCAAACCAGAAAGTGTCGTGGTCAGCACGTGCCGGATGATGGCCAGGGATGTTCAGGGCATCGAAGTTGTGGTAATCATCTTCAATTTCCGGGCCGGTCGCCACGGTAAAGCCGAGCTCACCGAAGAAACTTTCAATACGATCGATAGTACGCGTTACCGGATGCAGACCGCCGTTTTCAATACGACGCCCCGGCAGAGAAACGTCGATCGTTTCTGCCGCCAGGCGCGCATTGAGTACCGCGCTTTCCAGCTCGGCTTTACGGGCGTTCAGCGCCTGCTGTACCTGCTCTTTGGCTTCGTTAATCACTGCACCTGCTGCCGGGCGCTCCTCTGCCGGCAGCTCACGCAGGGTTGTCATCTGAAGGGTCAGATGCCCTTTCTTGCCCAGATATTCGACGCGGACATTGTCTAACGCGGCAACATCTGAGGCCTGGTTAATGGCGGCCGTTGCACTGGCAACCAGCTCTGCGAGATGTGACATGGTTTTCCTCATTATGTCGGTGCAGACACCGAATTGTTGGACGTATTCTCTCAAATTCAGGCACAAAAAAAGCCTCCATCGGGAGGCTTATCTGGCGCTGTTTTTCGTTTCATCTTTCACGCGCTAGCCTCCTGAAGTCAGGTGCTAAAGTAAAAGAAGAAGCGGAAAATAGCAGCATTCATGCTTGCGTTACCTTGTGTGGTAAAAACCGTAAAGACCTTATTGAAAAGCCTGGACGGGTAAATGTCAATCTTCTGATCGGGTATATGAAAAGAGGGAGCAAAGCCCCCTCTTTCAACTGGCTTATGCCAGTGCTGCTTTCGCTTTTTCGACCAGAGCGGTGAACGCTACTTTGTCGAATACTGCGATGTCAGCCAGGATCTTACGGTCGATTTCAACAGAGGCTTTTTTCAGGCCGTTGATGAATTTGCTGTAAGAAATACCGTTCTGACGTGCTGCTGCGTTGATACGCGCAATCCACAGTTGACGGAACTGACGCTTACGCTGACGACGGTCACGGTAAGCGTACTGACCTGCTTTGATAACAGCCTGGAAGGCAACGCGGTATACGCGTGAACGCGCACCGTAGTAGCCTTTAGCTTGTTTCAAAATTTTCTTGTGACGTGCACGTGCAATTACACCACGTTTTACGCGAGCCATGTGTGCTCTCCTGTATCTATTCTAAGTTAAAAAAGTTAAACGTTAACGACTTATGCGTACGGCAGGCACGCGATGACCAGGCCCAGATCGCCTTTAGAAACCATGGCTTTTGGACGCAGGTGACGTTTACGCTTGGTAGCTTTCTTAGTCAGAATGTGACGCAGGTTAGCGTGCTTGTGCTTAAAACCACCTTTACCGGTTTTTTTGAAGCGCTTAGCAGCACCGCGTACGGTCTTAATTTTTGGCATTTTAATAACTTCCACTTCGCATTGTTAAATAAACGAAACATAGGCGAACAAAACCTATGGGGCCCTAAGGCTCCACAGATTTTGCTGCTTGAAGGCCTTACTGTTTCTTCTTAGGAGCGAGCACCATGATCATCTGGCGGCCTTCGATCTTCGTAGGGAAGGATTCGACTACTGCCAGTTCACTCAGATCGTCACGGACGCGGTTAAGCACTTCCATACCAATCTGTTGGTGGGCCATCTCACGACCGCGGAAACGCAGCGTGATCTTGGCCTTATCGCCATCTTCCAGAAAGCGAATCAGGCTGCGGAGTTTTACCTGATAATCGCCATCGTCGGTACCAGGACGGAATTTGATTTCCTTAACCTGGATAACTTTTTGCTTCTTCTTCTGTTCCTTAGAAGACTTACTCTTTTCATAAAGGAACTTGCCGTAGTCCATGATACGACAAACTGGCGGTTCGGCGTTAGGGCTGATTTCAACTAAATCTACTCCAGCTTCTTCAGCCTTTTCGATCGCTTCTCTCAGACTCACAATCCCCAGCTGCTCGCCTTCCAGACCTGTTAAGCGAACTTCCTGGGCGCGAATCTCGCCATTGATACGATTCGGACGTGCCGTTTGAACTCGTTTTCCGCCTTTAATACCTTATTCCTCCAGTTGTTGAAGACTGCGGCTGCGAATCTCTTGTTGCAGCTTCTCAATCACTTCACTTACGTCCAGGCTCCCCAGGTCTTTACCACGGCGGGTGCGAACGGCAACTTTGCCTGCTTCCACCTCTTTATCACCACAGACCAACATATACGGGACACGACGTAAAGTGTGCTCGCGGATTTTAAAGCCAATCTTCTCATTTCTCAAGTCTGCTTTTACGCGAATGCCCGCATTTTGTAGTTTCTGCGTCAATTCTTTAACGTAATCCGCCTGAGAATCGGTAATGTTCATCACGACTACCTGCACTGGCGCAAGCCAGGTTGGGAAGAAGCCGGCGAACTCTTCGGTCAGGATGCCAATGAAGCGCTCCAGTGAACCGAGAATTGCACGGTGAATCATAACCGGCACCTGACGCTCGTTGTCTTCGCCCACATAAGAGGCGCTTAAACGCTGCGGCAGAGAGAAGTCCAGCTGTACCGTTCCGCACTGCCATGCGCGATCGAGGCAGTCATACAGGGTAAATTCAATTTTCGGACCGTAGAATGCGCCCTCGCCCAGCTGGTATTCAAACGGAATTCCGTTCTCTTCCAGCGCTACGGCGAGATCCGCCTCTGCGCGATCCCATGTCTCATCGCTACCGATACGTTTTTCCGGGCGCGTTGAGAGTTTGACGACGATTTTCTCGAAGCCAAAGGTGCTGTACATATCGTAGACCATACGAATACAGGCGTTAACTTCATCACGTACCTGATCTTCAGTACAGAAGATATGCGCATCATCCTGAGTAAAGCCACGAACGCGCATCAGACCGTGCAGCGCACCTGATGGCTCGTTACGGTGGCAGCTACCGAACTCCGCCATACGCAGCGGCAGGTCGCGGTAGGATTTCAGACCCTGGTTAAAGATCTGAACGTGGCCCGGGCAGTTCATTGGCTTGATGCAGTATTCACGGTTCTCAGACGAGGTGGTGAACATCGCATCTTTGTAGTTGTCCCAGTGGCCGGTTTTTTCCCACAGCACACGGTCCATCATGAACGGCCCTTTTACTTCCTGATACTGGTACTCTTTCAGCTTAGAGCGCACGAAGGTTTCCAGTTCACGGAAGATAGTCCAGCCGTCGTTATGCCAGAACACCATACCCGGCGCTTCTTCCTGCATGTGATACAGGTCAAGCTGCTTACCGATTTTACGGTGGTCACGCTTAGCCGCCTCTTCCAGGCGCTGCAGGTACGCGTTCAGGGCTTTCTTATCAGCCCACGCGGTACCATAGATACGCTGCAACATTTTGTTGTTACTGTCGCCACGCCAGTAAGCGCCTGCGATCTTCATCAGCTTAAAGTGATGGCAGAAGCGCATATTCGGCACGTGCGGTCCACGGCACATGTCGACGTATTCCTGATGATGGTACAAGCCAGGCTTGTCATCATGAGCGATGTTCTCATCGAGAATAGAGACTTTATAGCTCTCGCCACGCTTCACGAAGGTTTCACGCGCTTCGTGCCAGCTGACTTTCTTCTTGATGACGTCATAGTTCGTTTCGGCGAGCTCGTGCATACGTTTTTCGAGCGCGTCGATGTCTTCCTGGGTCAGGGTATGGTCAAGGTCAACGTCGTAGTAGAAACCGTTGTCGATAACCGGGCCGATCGCCATTTTGGTGTTTGGCCACAGCTGCTTGATAGCATGACCTAACAGGTGCGCGCAGGAGTGACGAATGATCTCCAGACCTTCTTCGTCTTTCGCAGTGATGATTGCGAGCGTCGCATCGCTTTCAATCAGATCGGACGCGTCAACCAGCTCACCATTCACGCGGCCAGCAATGGTCGCTTTCGCGAGACCGGGACCGATGTCCAGGGCAACATCCATTGGGCTTACAGCGCGATCGAAATGGCGTTGGCTGCCATCAGGAAGAGTAATTACAGGCATTTTATATCCTTATTTGCAGTGATGCCCCACACATAAGAGCATATACAAAGAAAATAATCGTGATTAAACAGTAGATTACGAAACCATCTGACCAACAATCGTCAAATTGGTTCGTCATCCTGCACCTGCCGATTTCAGAATAATGCGGATTTACGGCACGCAGCGTAATGGTAACACTATTGACAAGGCGAATGCACCTTCTGCGACCGTTTTGAACCTCTCAACCTTCTGTATGAGCGGGGGAACTTTCGCTGCCAGATGCTCGCATTCCGAAAGTGCTGAGCTATCCTTGAACATGTCCTTAAACATCCAGGGGTGATGACATGAATGTATCCAGCAGAACCGTTGTGATATTAAATCTTCTTTCCGCTGCCGGTCTGGTATTGATCCTGGCCGACAGATTCCACTGGTTCTGAATCAGACCGGTGTTCTGGCATAGCCTGCTGTCCAGGGTAAAGCGCATTCTGGCGCTTAATTTGGTAGACTAAGGGTCTCAACTGACAAGGATTAGGTTATGCCAACTAAACGATTTGCCGTTAAGCACTGGAAAATGGTCGTGGTATTAATTGCTATTTGCGGCGCGATGCTGCTGCTGCGCTGGGCCGCGATGATCTGGGGCTGATATAGCCAGCAGAGAAGAAGCGTATACGGTTATCGTAACGCGAAACGTAAACAGGTGGTAAATTTCCTGTATATATAGTAACTATCTTTACGCTATTACCACGTGTAAAAACCGGTACGTCTTCATCCGGTTTTCCACAGGCTGTAATATTGATGAATATTCAACAACAGTCTGGCAGTTAACAGGGATCAGGACCACTCACCCGCCACCAGCTTATGTACATCAAACGCATCGTTCATGGACTGGCCGGTAGACTGAGAGCCTGGAGCCATGTTTGAGCCTGCTTCAACATCCGAAGCTTTGACAATACCGGTTTGGCTGCTGGCAGGTTGCGTCATATTATCAGCAGCAAATACGCCAAATGAAAGTGCGGAAAGCACCATCGCTGCTGTAGCGGTTTTGATTTTTTTCATAATGATAATTCTCATACTAATTAATGCTGAAAGGCTTGAGGCGAGCTTTTGCCTGTGCTTTCAGTGTAGATCTGGATCACACTTTTTCCTAGTCAAATTATTTATCAATTCGTGTCAAATAAACTGAATAAGGCCTGAAGCGCACTATGGAGAAATAATAAAAATGAAAAAGGACCAGTTAATTTAAAACGCCGTTTATTATAAAACAGCACAGTTACTGAAAATAAAAAACGGGCCGGGATAGTCCGGCCCGTCGGAATTACATTTTATAGCCGAGAGAAAGCGTGGTTCTGCGATCGGTATGTTCCGGCGCAGAATCAGGCGGTGCAGAGTTCCAGGTCACGTTGTACGCGACCTTGAGGCCAAAGTGTTCGTTAATGGCCACGTTCAAAGCACTTTCAGAGTTTAGCGTAGTATCTTCAGCACCGAATACCGACACGCCCTGAGTGAATTTAGCGTTGTCGGTCATCTGCCACGCGTAGGTGCCCGATGCGTAACCCAGCGGCTGCGTTTCATCTTCGCCATTGGTGTACTCGTCGTAACGTACGCCCGGACCGAATTCAAAACGGAAGCTGTGCACTGGCCCGTTCAGGAACTGACGACCATAACCCGCGGTCGCGACATCACGCTGGCGATAGCCGTTGAAGCGGTCAGTCAGCCAGCTCGCCTGTCCGAACAGGTAGTCATAATCGGTCATGTTGTAACGGCTACGTCCGCCCACCGCATATTTTTCAGATGAGCGCTCGTCGTTGGAGGACGTGTTGCTGGCGTTCCCCCACAGCGACCAGGCGGTGGTATTGCCGTACCAGGTCAGGGTGCTGTCTGCGGTAAGGGAGGAGCTTTTCGTGTTACCGGATTGCGCCAGATAGCCCGCATTCAGGTTACCTTCAAAGGGTTTTTTGGCGGTGGAAGGATCGTCCATGACAGTAAAAACGGTATCATCGGCGGCTGCATTCAGTGACGCAAACACGCCACCCGCCAGCATCAGTGCTGCGGGTACTGTCTTCAAAAGCTTCATTTTATTTAAGGAGTCCGTACAACAAAAAAAGAGACCATCACGGTCTCGGAAACTTTCTTGAGGATCAATGACAAGGCGTCCAGAGAAAGGTAACAAATTATAAAAAGCCGCAAATAACATAGCAATGTTTTCTTATTTCATTTTTTGAATAAGAACGATCTCAAAACGCGTTTTATTTTATATGTCTGCCGCAGGGTTTTTGTCAGCATTCATATTTAAAATCATACTGTTATTTACGTTGCCTTCCTGGCGATCGGTGCCAGGCTTAAAAGAACCCATGCTAAAAGGAGGTAATGATGGCTTCAATTTATACGCTGACACTCTCCCCTTCCCTCGACTCCGCGACCATGACGCCGCAAATATACCCGGAAGGTAAGCTCCGCTGTAGCGCACCGGTGTTTGAACCGGGCGGCGGCGGCATTAACGTGGCGCGCGCCATTACGCATCTCGGCGGGAAAGCGACCGCCATCTTCCCCGCCGGCGGGGCGACGGGCGAGCATCTGGTGGCGCTGCTGGCGGATGAGCAGGTTGCGGTGGACACCGTAGACGCCCACGACTGGACCCGGCAAAACCTCCATGTTCACGTTGAATCCAGCGGCGAGCAGTATCGTTTCGTAATGCCGGGCGCAAAGCTGAGCGACGATGAGTTTCGTCAACTGGAAGAGAAAGTGCTGACTATTGAAAGCGGCTCGCTGCTGGTCATCAGCGGTAGCCTGCCGCCGGGCGTGAAAACTGAAAAGCTGACGGCGCTGATTAAGGCGGTACTCCAGCGCGGCATCCGCTGCATTGTCGATAGCTCAGGCGACGCCCTGCGGGCCGCGTTAGAACCCGGACAGCTGGAACTCGTTAAGCCCAACCAGAAAGAGCTGAGCGCGCTTGTTAATCGCGAACTGAACCAGCCTGATGACGTGCGTACCGCCGCAGAAGAGCTGGTACGCACCGGCAAAGCGCACCGCGTTGTGGTCTCTCTCGGTCCACAGGGGGCGCTGGCCGTCGATAAAACGGGTTTTGTGCAGGTCGTTCCGCCGCCAATGAAGAGCCAGAGCACCGTAGGCGCAGGTGACAGCATGGTCGGCGCGATGGCGCTGAAGCTGGCGCAGGGCGCGTCGCTGCTTGAAATGACGCGCTATGGCGTCGCGGCGGGGAGTGCAGCCACCATCAATCAGGGCACGCGGCTGTGTTCACTCGCGGATACCCAGAAAATCGTCGATTACCTGTCAAGAAGCTGAACGATCTTCCCCCTTCCGGCAGAGGGGGAAGTCGCTAAACAGGGCATATCGACTATGCTAAGAAAACTTTCAGAATAACAACGAGGTGAATTATGAGCAGTGGTGATATCACCCGCTACGTCGTAACCGTGAATATTCATGAGGCGTCGCTGACCGAACTGAATGAACTCAACAATGCGTTCACGCGCGCCAATTTTCAGCTTACGCTGACGGACGATGAAGGCAATATACACGACCTCGGCTCGCTGGCGTTTGGCCTGATAAGCCCGCTGAGCCAGGAAGAGGTGCAGGCGCTGGCCAGTAGCCTGGTGGAAAGCGTCACCGATAAAAGCACGGAAATTGACGTGGATACCTGGGACAACTGGCATAAAAAAGAGCAATAAGTGCCCTGTTTAAAATTAAACCGCTCAGTTGTGCGTTAGTTCCTGTTTTTTTACAGCGATTTTGCGCTAACTTTATGATCTGGCAGACAACATGGGAGAGACATCATGTGGCAGGCTATCAGTCATCTTTTAAGCGAGCAACTGGGTGAAGGTGAAATTGAACTGCGTAACGAACTGCCAGGCGGAGAGATCCACGCCGCGTGGCATTTACGATACGCCGGGCGCGATCTTTTCGTTAAATGTGACGAGCGCGAACTGCTCCCCATTTTTACGGCCGAGGCCGATCAGCTTGAGCTGCTGTCGCGCAGTAAAACGGTCACCGTTCCCCAGGTATTAGCCGTCGGCAGCGATCGCGACTACAGCTTTCTGGTGATGAACTATCTTCCCCCTCGCCCCCTGGATGCGCACAACGCCTTTATTCTCGGACAGCAGATTGCCCGGCTGCACCAGTGGAGCGATCAGCCGCAGTTCGGGCTGGATTTCGATAACGACCTCTCCACAACCCCGCAGCCAAACGCCTGGCAGCGCCGCTGGTCGACATTCTTTGCCGAACAGCGTATCGGCTGGCAGCTGGAGCTGGCCGCTGAAAAAGGATTAGCGTTCGGCAATATCGACGCCATCGTCGAACACGTCCAGCAGCGACTGGCCTCGCATCAGCCTCAGCCTTCCCTTTTGCACGGTGATTTGTGGTCGGATAACTGCGCGCTTGGGCCTGATGGTCCGTATATTTACGACCCGGCCTGCTACTGGGGCGACAGAGAGTGCGATCTTGCGATGCTGCCGCTGCATCCTGAACAGCCGCCGCAAATTTACGATGGCTATCAGTCGGTCTCACCGCTGCCGCCGGATTTCCTTGAGCGTCAGCCGGTCTATCAGCTTTACACCCTGCTGAACCGGGCCATTTTGTTTGGAGGGGGCCACCTTGTGAATGCCCAGCGCGCGCTGGATCGCATTCTGGCGGCATAGCGGCTGAACGGGTGGCAACGCGCCACCCGCTTTGCCCTACAGAAAGCCGAGCAGGGTAAAGAAGAAATACCCGGCCACAATGATAATGACCGGCAGTATATAGAGCGGGAAAAACTGCACAAAAATGGTGTGGCGCGGTACAACAATCCGCGATTCAATCTGCTCGCGGGTCATCCCTTCCGGCCCTTTCGCCTTCTCAAGGATCAGCCGATCTTCCACCCCTTCACGTAAAAAGCGGGTCTGGCGACTCATTCGTGCGCCGGAAGCCTGAAGCGCCATCGCGATAAAAATCAGCGCAAAGATAATCCAGAACCCCACGTTGAGCTGCTCGTGAAAATTCGGCGTGGGCGAGTTATACCAGAAGAAATTCAGGAACGGCGTGTTGAACCGCATCATCTCAATCATTACGTGGGCAAAATCAAGCATGACGGCATTGATGCCCGGCTGTTTTTCGCTGCGTTCGTACATAAATTTGAGTACGGAAATCAGCGTTGAAATCAGGGCGGGAATGAAAATAACCCAACCAGCGATACGTTTTAAGACCGCGATGCGTCCAGCCTGTTGATACGTCATTAGTTCCTCTTCATAAAGACGCGTTATTTGTACCTAAGTCTACCTGCTGTCGGTCATTTTCGCCCGATCTTTGAATGCAATATGCTAAATTGCCTGTGCTTAGCACCGTTCGTCTTACCCCCTATGATAAGGAGATGTTGTAATGTCGACACCGCGCCAGATACTTGCCGCTATTTTTGACATGGATGGATTACTGATTGATTCCGAACCGCTGTGGGATCGGGCTGAACTGGACGTGATGGCCAGCCTCGGCGTCGATATCAGTCGTCGTAGCGAGCTTCCCGACACCCTGGGGCTGCGCATCGATATGGTGGTTGACCTTTGGTATGCCCACCAGCCGTGGGTTGGCCCCGACCGCGAAGAGGTCACGGCGCGCATCATCAACCGCGCCATCTCGCTGGTTGAAGAGCATAAGCCTTTATTGCCGGGAGTCCGCGAGGCTATCGCGCTGTGCAAGGCGCAAGGGCTGAAGGTGGGCCTGGCTTCCGCCTCGCCGCTGCACATGCTGGAAAAAGTGCTCATCATGTTCGGGCTGCGCGACAGCTTCGACGCGCTGGCGTCGGCCGAAAAGCTTCCCTACAGCAAGCCGCATCCGCAGGTCTATCTGGACTGCGCCGCTAAGCTGGGGCTTGACCCGCTCACCTGCGTGGCGCTGGAAGATTCCGTTAATGGAATGGTGGCCTCAAAAGCCGCACGGATGCGCTCCATCGTCGTGCCGGCTGAAGAAGGTCGACACGATCCCCGCTTTGCCCTCGCGGACGTCAGGCTGACGTCTCTTGAAGAACTGACTGCCCGCCATCTGCGCGGGGAGTGATCCGCTTTTCAGGCAGCTTCGGCTGCCTGCATCACAGAATTAAAACAACGTTTTAGTTTATTTGCTTTTCTCGTTCCAGGCTCCTATTCTTACGTGCAGAATGACAATAACCTGACTTCTGAGGCGCGTATGATAATGGATGCTTTTACTCTGGCGGGAAAAGTGGCGATGGTTACCGGGTGCGATACGGGTCTGGGGCAAGGCATGGCCGTTGCACTCGCCGGGGCGGGATGCGACATCGTGGGCGTAAACCGCAAGGCGCCTGATGAAACGGCAGCGCGTGTCACCGCGCTCGGGCGACGCTTCATCGCGATCCGTGCCGATCTCGGCAGGCAGGAAAATATTCAGAGCGTGGTGGACAGCGCGGTCGCCGGGATGGGACGTATCGATATTCTGGTTAACAATGCCGGAACCATTCGCCGCGCCGACGCCCTGGAATTCAGCGAGAAGGACTGGGACGAGGTGATCGACCTCAATCTTAAATCGGTCTTTTTCCTTTCCCAGGCGGTAGCGAAACGGTTTATTGCTCAGGGTCAGGGCGGAAAAATCATAAATATCGCCTCCATGCTCTCCTTCCAGGGCGGCATCCGCGTGCCCTCTTATACGGCATCCAAAAGCGGCGTGCTGGGGCTGACCCGCCTGCTGGCAAACGAATGGGCGCCGCTCGGCATCAACGTGAACGCCATCGCGCCGGGCTATATGGCAACAAATAACACCCAACAGCTTCGCGATGACGAGCAGCGAAGCCAGGCGATCCTCGACCGTATCCCTGCGGGCCGCTGGGGGCTACCGGAAGATTTGCAGGGCCCGGTGGTCTTTCTCGCCTCGAAGGCGTCTGATTACGTTAACGGCCATACCCTCGCCGTCGACGGGGGCTGGCTGGCGCGCTAGCCGGGCGTTTGTGACAAAGAGTTACACCGTCACCTCTTTCGCCCACTGTATAAAAACCCTATACTGTATGAATCGACAGTTTACCGGGTTTTATCATGACGGCGGAAGGCCACCTGCTTTTTTCTCTTGCCTGTGCAGTGTTTGCCAAAAACGCTGAGCTAACCCCTGTGCTGGCACAGGGGGACTGGTGGCATATTGTCCCTTCTGCCGTGCTGACCTGCCTGCTGCCAGACATCGATCATCCCAAATCATTCCTCGGCCAGCGGCTGAAGTGGATCTCAAAGCCCATCGCCAGAGCCTTTGGCCACCGCGGGTTCACCCACAGCCTGCTGGCCGTGTTTGGCCTGCTGACGCTCTTCTACTTAAAAGTGCCCGACAGCTGGATAGTTCCGGCGGATGCCATTCAGGGCATGGTGCTCGGCTACCTGAGCCATATTCTTGCCGACATGCTGACGCCAGCCGGCGTTCCGCTGCTCTGGCCGTGCCGCTGGCGCTTTCGTCTGCCGATCCTCGTTCCGCAAAAAGGCAACCAGCTGGAGCGCGTCCTGTGCATGGCGCTGTTTGCGTATGCCGTCTGGATGCCGCAGACGTTGCCCGAAAATGGTGCAGTGCGCTGGTCGTCGCAGATGATTAATTCGCTGCAATATCAGTTCAATCGTTTCATTAATCACCAGATTGAACATTAAACCGACAAAACAATCACATTTGTCATAAACCATTCCATATGGATATAAGCGCCACATCACACTTCTGCTAACCTTGCGCCAACAGGTTCGGTAAAAATCGACCGTATAATAAATCAGGAGAACGGGGATGAATTTTCCACTCATAGCGAACATCGTTGTGTTCGTCGTATTGCTATTGCTTCTTGCCCAGGCGCGCCATAAACAGTGGAGCCTGGCGAAAAAGGTGCTGGTCGGTCTGGTGATGGGTGTCGTGTTTGGGCTGGCCCTGCACGCCGTCTACGGCTCCGATAGCCCGGTACTGAAAGAGTCCATCCAGTGGTTCAATATTGTCGGCAACGGCTATGTGCAGCTGCTGCAAATGATCGTCATGCCGCTGGTGTTCGCGTCTATTCTGAGCGCCGTTGCCCGTCTGCACAACGCGACGCAGCTGGGTAAAATCAGCTTCCTGACCATCGGCACCTTGCTCTTCACCACGCTGATTGCGGCGCTGGTGGGTGTGCTGGTGACCAACCTGTTCGGCCTGACCGCAGAGGGCCTGGTTCAGGGCAGCGCTGAAACCGCGCGTCTGACGGCGATCCAGACCAACTACGCGGGTAAAGTGGCCGATCTTACCGTTCCGCAGATGGTGCTCTCCTTCATTCCGAAGAACCCGTTTGCCGATCTGACCGGTGCAAGCCCAACCTCGATTATCAGCGTGGTTATCTTCGCCGCGTTCCTGGGCGTGGCTGCGCTGAAGCTGCTGAAGGACGATGCGCCTAAGGGCGAGCGCGTTCTGACGGCCATCGATACCCTGCAAAGCTGGGTGATGAAGCTGGTACGTCTGGTGATGCAGCTGACGCCGTACGGCGTGCTGGCGCTGATGACCAAGGTGGTGGCAGGCTCGAACCTGCAGGACATCATTAAGCTGGGTAGCTTTGTGATTGCCTCATACCTGGGTCTGGGCATTATGTTTGTTGTGCACGGCATCCTGCTTGGCGTGAACGGCGTTAGCCCGCTGAAATACTTCCGCAAGGTCTGGCCGGTGCTGACCTTCGCCTTCACCAGCCGTTCCAGCGCGGCCTCTATCCCGCTGAACGTGGAAGCGCAGACCCGTCGACTGGGCGTGCCGGAGTCTATCGCCAGCTTCTCTGCCTCCTTTGGTGCCACCATTGGACAGAACGGCTGTGCGGGCCTCTACCCGGCAATGCTGGCCGTGATGGTTGCGCCGACGGTGGGCATTAACCCGCTGGATCCGGTCTGGATTGCGACGCTGGTGGGTATCGTAACCATTAGTTCCGCAGGTGTGGCGGGCGTGGGTGGCGGGGCGACGTTCGCCGCGCTGATTGTTCTGCCTGCGCTGGGCCTGCCGGTGACGCTGGTTGCCCTGCTGATTTCCGTAGAGCCGTTAATCGATATGGGTCGTACCGCGCTTAACGTCAGCGGCTCGATGACCGCCGGTACGCTGACCAGCCAGTGGCTGAAGCAGACCGACAAAACGGTTCTGGAAAGCGAAGACGACGCCGAGCTGGCGCACCGTTAATTCACGACTGTTAAAAAAACCGCCTGATGGCGGTTTTTTTTTGTCTGCTACTCTTCAACCTCTTCATCCTGGCGAACCTGCACCGCCCAACGCTGCGCCGACTCCGGCACCGTAAATGCGGGAGACCGACGGAAGTGCTCGCCGATCAGCACAAAGGCCACGTATTTACCCCGCAACATCCAGACATCGCGAAAACCATCCACTTTCTGGGCGTGGTCTGGCGGCGCGGGTTCAACGCGGGGCACATAGCTAATAACCTGGCGGTTTTGTTGACGAAGAGGTTTCATAAGCGACTGGTTCACTAAAGCAAATTCTTAAAGCAGGAAATTTCTATCATAGCCGATCCTCACCCCGCCCGTCGCGCCCGGCGTGTGGCAGATGGCTCCTTTCGCTAATCAATCGCTCTGAAAACACTTAGTTCGCCTGCTAATTCATAACATTGTTCTATCCTTAATAGGGTTTTTAGGAATGAACAAAGGAGAAGCGTGCAATGTCGAACAATGATAAACCACATCAGTCACCCATTCATGGCACCGAAGAATCTCAACCGGGAATGGATTCACTCGCCCCTGCTGACGGCTCTCATAAACCATCCCCGGGCCCTTCCGCACCGGGGGAACAGCCTACCGCACCGGGAAGCATGAAGTCCCCCGATGCGGAAAACGAGAAGTTAAAATCCCTCGATCCGCACCGCAAAGGTGGCGAAGGTTATGCGCTGACCACCAATCAGGGCGTGCGTATCGCCGATGACCAGAACTCCCTGCGTGCCGGAACGCGCGGCCCGACGCTGCTGGAAGATTTCATTCTGCGGGAAAAGATCACCCATTTCGACCATGAGCGTATTCCTGAGCGTATCGTTCACGCGCGTGGCTCCGCGGCGCACGGCTATTTCCAGCCGTATAAAAGCCTGAAAGAGGTAACCAAAGCGGATTTCTTATCCGACCCGAATAAAATCACCCCGGTGTTCGTGCGCTTCTCCACCGTACAGGGCGGCGCTGGCTCGGCCGACACGGTGCGTGATATTCGCGGCTTCGCCACCAAATTCTACACCGAAGAGGGTATTTTCGACCTCGTCGGCAATAACACCCCGGTTTTCTTCATTCAGGATGCGCATAAGTTTCCTGACTTTGTCCATGCGGTAAAACCAGAGCCTCACTGGGCCATACCGCAGGGACAAAGCGCCCATGACACCTTCTGGGACTATGTCTCGCTGCAGCCGGAAACCCTGCACAACGTGATGTGGGCGATGTCTGACCGCGGGATCCCGCGCAGCTACCGCACCATGGAAGGGTTTGGTATTCATACCTTCCGTCTGATCAATGCCGAAGGTAAGGCAACGTTTGTGCGGTTCCACTGGAAGCCGGTCGCGGGGAAAGCGTCCCTGGTATGGGATGAAGCGCAGAAGCTCACCGGTCGCGATCCGGACTTCCACCGCCGCGAACTGTGGGAATCCATTGAAGCCGGAGATTTCCCGGAATACGAGCTGGGGTTACAGCTGATCCCGGAAGAGGACGAGTTCAAATTCGACTTCGACCTGCTCGATCCGACCAAGCTTATTCCCGAAGAGCTGGTGCCGGTTCAACTGGTGGGCAAAATGGTGCTTAACCGCAACCCGGACAATTTCTTTGCCGAGAATGAGCAGGCGGCGTTCCACCCGGGCCACATCGTGCCGGGGCTGGATTTCACCAACGATCCGCTGCTTCAGGGCCGCCTCTTCTCCTACACCGATACGCAGATCAGCCGACTCGGCGGGCCAAACTTCCACGAAATTCCGATCAACCGTCCAACCTGCCCGTACCACAACTTCCAGCGTGACGGGATGCACCGCCAGGATATTGACACCAACCCGGCGAACTACGAACCGAACTCCATTAACGATAACTGGCCGCGTGAAACGCCGCCGGCACCGAAGCGCGGCGGGTTTGAGTCGTATCAGGAGCGCGTTGATGGAACGAAAATTCGCGAGCGCAGCCCGTCCTTCGGCGAATACTACGCCCATCCTCGCCTGTTCTGGAACAGCCAGACCCCGATTGAACAGCAGCATATTATCGGCGGCTTCAGCTTTGAGCTGAGCAAGGTGGTGCGCACGTACATTCGCGAGCGCGTGGTCGATCATCTGGCGCATATTGATATTCAGCTTGCCCAGGGCGTGGCGAACAACCTCGGAATTACGCTCACCGACGAGCAGTGCCATGCCGCACCGCCGAAAGACGTGAACGGGCTGAAAAAGGATCCGTCCCTGAGCCTGTATGCGGTACCCGGCGGGTCAATTAAGGGCCGCGTGGTGGCGATCCTGCTGAACGATAAAACCCGCGCCAGCGACGTGCTGGGGATCATGAAGGCGCTGAAAACCCAGGGAGTGCATGCCAAGCTGCTTTACTCACGCATGGGCGAAGTAACGGCCGATGACGGCTCTGTCCTGCCGATTGCCGCCACCTTTGCGGGCGCACCGTCGCTGACGGTTGATGCGGTGATTATGCCGTGCGGTGACGTAGAGAGCCTGCTCGGCAACGGTGATGCCGCCTATTATCTTCTGGAAGCCTATAAGCACCTGAAGCCAATAGCCCTGGCAGGCGATGCGCGGAAGTTTAAAACCCTGCTGAAGGTGCCGGACCAGGGAGAAGAAGGCATTGTTGAGGGGGATAACGTTGACGATGCGTTCATGACCCGGCTGTTTGATCTGCTCGCCGCGCACCGCGTGTGGTCGCGCAGCAGTAAAACCGACCAGATCCCGGCGTAAGCAAACCATACCCGGCTGTGCGGCCTGATGCCCGCGCCCCTCTCCCACGGGAGAGGGAAACAATAGTAAAAACGGTAACCCAGGGGTTACCGTTTTGCTTTTATCGCGACACCGGCACGTTTTAAAGATCCCTGAACGTCCCCAGACGATACCCACGTTCGGCAATCGCGTGCTTCAGCGACGCCGATGTCAGAACATACAGTTCATCCAGGCGCGGCCAGCAGTAGGCGCTCTTACGCACGGTCTGGTCGATAAACGCCGGGTGCGCCATCACCTCAAGCGAGCGTTCCCCTTTTGCGGCAGAATCGTCCAGCACCCTGAGGAACAGCGCTTCGTCGATCGCGTCGCCGTAAAATGCGCTGCTGAACCCGTCCGTTGCCGTCACGGCGACCTCCGGCAACCCGCGCACGTCACGATCCACGCGCATCGCCACGCCTTTGCGCTGGGCAAACTCTGCCACTATCGGAAAAATCGCCGGGATCATATGCACATGATGGTGACTGTCAATATGCGTTGGCTCACGGCCAAACGCGTCGACAAAGCGATTAAACTGGCAGTCCAGCTCGCGGGCAATCTCATCGAGCGGCAGCGCGTTCTGCTCCGCCAGTTCCCAAATCCATTTCCCCAGCTGCCCGTCGCGCGTCAGGCCCGGCATTGGCGACAGCGGTAACCCAAGCGTCAGCACAAAGTGCATACCCACGCCCAGCTCTGGTACCTCACGGCTCAGCTGAGCCGCGTGTTCTGCCGCCTCGCCGTTGATAAGCGCTGTTGTGGAGGTCACGACGCCCCGGCGACAGGCCTCAATAATGCCGTAGTTCTGCCCTTTCGACAGGCCAAAATCATCGGCATTTACGATCAGCAGGTTTTCCATCGCGCCTCCTCTTAACGGTGTTTGAGCTTCTCAACCGTGGCGGCAAAGTTTGGCAGCCATTTTTCATGCGCCAGGATCATTTCGCTCGCGAGTTTTTCGGCATCACGGTCAGAATGCACCAGCGGGCTCAGGTTCAGCGCCAGCAGCACGTCATTCAGCTCGCCGCTCAGCGCCGCGTTGCTTGCGGCCACTTCAAAGCCCTTGATGGTATGAATGAGGCCCATCACCTTATCGTCGAAGTGGGTAATGCGCGGATGCGGTTTCGCTCCCTCGCGCCCAAGAATACAGGTCATCTCAACGGCCCAGTCTGCCGGAATATTGTCGATGTGCCCATGATGCGGAACGTTCACATAGTGCTCGGCCTGCTTGTCATTGTAAATGGCGTTGATCACCTCACACGCTGCATCCGAATAGTACGCCCCGCCGCGCTGCTCCAGCTCTTTCGGCTTCACGTTGAGGTTCGGATCTTTATACAAATCAAAAAGCTGCTTCTCCACTTTCTGCACAACCTGCGCACGCGCGCCGCCTTTGTAGTACTCGCCCATTTCAATCGCCAGCATCTCTTTCTGCTTGAAGTAGTAGAGCAGATACGAGCACGGCAGCAGATTCAGGGAGCGGATCAGCCCTTCGCTGAACGGCAGATCGAAAATGTTTTTCACCGAGGCCGCGGTCAGGCGACCGGAGGCGACGCCGTCGAGCAGCTCCGCAAAGCGCGACTGCCCGTTCACCATCACGTCCTTGATAAATACCATGTGGTTGAGGCCGAACAGGTCAATGGAGAGTTCATCGCTATCGGTCAGTTCCAGCACGTCGCGAATGAACATTTTCATGCCGATCGGAATGTTGCAGACGCCGATAAAGCGTTTAAAACCGGTGTGGCGATAGACTGCCTCGGTCACCATCCCGGCCGGATTGGTGAAGTTAATGACCCAGGCGTTCGGGCAAATCTCTTCCACGTCTTTAATGATGTCAAAAATCACCGGAATGGTACGCAGGCCCTTAAACAGGCCGCCTGCGCCGTTAGTTTCCTGGCCCAGATAACCGTGGCTCAGCGGAATACGCTCGTCAAGCTCGCGCGCCTTCAACTGACCAACGCGCAGCTGCGTGGTTACGAAGTCTGCATCCTTCAGCGCCAGGCGGCGATCCAGCGTTTTATGCACGGTTAACGGCACACCGGCTTTTTCAACCATGCGTTTGCACAGGTCGAAAATAATATTCAGCTTTTCCTGGCCTTCTTCCACATCCACCAGCCATAACTCGCTGACCGGTAATTCATGATAACGTTTCAGGAAACCTTCAAGTAATTCCGGGGTATAGCTGCTGCCGCCGCCGATGGTCACGACTTTTAATTTCTGTTGCATAATATCTCCCTTAGCGTATCAGGTTAACCGCCTGCAAGGTATAGCGTTCTCTTCCAGCTATTTGGGCAAGCAATTACGTCAATGTTCGTCGCGGATAATCCGCGGAAGGTTAATTTATTACCGTTAAATTTTTGCGGTAACTGTTCGGTGTGAATGAAGTAAACTTTTTAAAGGTTTTAATAAACAGGCTGGGGCTACTGTAACCGGATTCGTAAGCGATATCGGTGACCGAGTAGTTAGTAATTTCCAGCTGTTTTTTGGCAAAATTAATGCGGATTTCATTAATAATTTGCACCGGGGTTTTGCGGTAATAACGCTGCGTGGCGCGCGTTAAATATTCCTGAGATTTACCCGACAGCGCCACCATATTTTCAAGCGCGTTATCGCTGAACTGCCCTTTGTCGTGCATCAGCTCCACGGTACTGCGCAGCCACTGCGGAATATCATCAACCACCTGCTGTTCTTCACGGTGATGGCGAAGACGGTTCATCACGTAGAACGTCACGGTTTCAATAAATTCATCAAATTCACTGTCGCGGAAGTTCAGCGAGGCTATAACCGTTTCAATCCAGGTCATAAACTCGTTTTTGACGCGATACACCTGTGACGCCACGAAGCAGAACGGCACCAGCGGCAGATAGTGCTTTTCGAAGAAGCGCCGGCTCACCCCCACGTTCAGGATCCGCGTAGCACCAAATTCATAAAAGCTCTGGTGATAAGAGCCCATCGGCAGAAAGACGAAATCGCCGCGCTCAAGCAGGACGCGCTTACCGTTGATCTCCTGGTAGTATCGGCCGGTCAGAACAATCGTGAACTCGTAGTAGTCATGCTGGTGCAGACCACTGGCGCTCTCCGTTTTGTTGTAAATAACCACGTGAAAATTTTTGCCATTAAACAGCTGCTGCTCATGTGCGGTTTTGATTTCCATCGTGCTGACCTCCTGATGCCTGTTCGGACTTACTGCATCTTCTCGTGAAGCTCAATGAGCTCTGCCACCAGCTCGCGCGCCAGCATGGAGGTCATCAGGTGATCCTGCGCATGAACCAGCACCAGGCTCACCTTCATCTTCCCTTCGCCCTGATCGCCTTCAATGAGCTTCGTCTGCACCAGGTGCGCTTCGTTTAACGCAGTGCGGGACTGATCCATCATGGTTTTCGCGGCGACAAAATCGCCCTGCTTGGCCTGCTTGAGCGCGGCATACGCCAGGCTGCGCGCCTGCCCGGAGTTGATGATAAGGCCCATCACCACTTCTTCCAGATCGTTCTCTGCGGCCTCTTCGGCAACGATACTATCCAAATCTAACATCTTTTAGCTCCTTTTCGCCGGCGCGGGTTGCCCCGCGCCGTGCAATTTTTAGAATTTCAGTGCGAGGGCGATATCCTCTTCGCTCTCTTCTTCATCGATAACCGTTGCGGCTTTGTTGGCAATCGCCACGAACGGCATGTAGAGCAGGGTTGCAATTCCGAGGTTGAATATCGCCAGCAGGAAGGCGGCTACGCTACCGTTGGTGTTGAAGAACGCGCCCAGACCGGCCGGCATCGTCCACGGTGCAATGTTGGTCACCGGCGGGATAATGCCCAGGTAGTACGCCGTCAGCGTAATCGCAGCCAGCAGCGGTTGAACCAGGATAAAGGGAATGAACATCACCGGGTTCATGATAATTGGCAGACCAAACAGGATTGGCTCGTTGATCTGGAAGATACCTGACGGCAGGGCCAGCTTCGCAACCTGACGATGGTCAGCGCGGCGAGAGACAATAAAGACCGCGATGATAAGACCCAGCGTCGCCCCGGTCCCCCCCAGGAAGATATAGGAGTCAAGCATCGGCTTCGCCCACACATGGAAAGTTTTACCGGCTGCCAGCGCCGCGTCAACGGAGCCGTACTGCTGGTAAAGCGCAACGTTTTCCAGTGCCCACGGGGTCATAATGCCGCTGTCCAGCGCCGCCAGTGCCAGTGAACCATGCACGCCGAAGAACCACAGCAGGGAGGTAAAGATGACATACGCCCAACCGACCACGCTACCCATCGACGCCAGCGGCGTTGAGATAGAGTCCATGATGATCTGGTGGAAGTTAGTCCCCCAGTGAGAGAGCGCCCAGGCAATAATCCCCATGATGGAGAGAATAATGAAGCCCGGAATCAGCGCGGAAAATGAACGAGAAACGGAGGCCGGTACGCTATCCGGCAGGCGGATAACCCAGTTGCGGCGAATGATAAAGGTGAACATTTCGGCCACCACCAGCCCGATGATAATACCGGAAATGATATTTGCCCCGCCCAGCCAGTTAGCGCCAACCGCATAGGCATCGCCCACGCTGTACGGTGTAACGGTCATAAACGCGGCAATAGACAGTAAGCCCGCCGCCAGCGGATCCACCTTACGCTCTTCCGCCAGCGCCATTCCTATAAAGAAAGGCGCCATCAGCGACATAATACCCAACGTACCGTTGTATACGTTGCCGCCAATGGCTTTCAGGCCGTTAAGGGTTTCAATAGTGGATGCGTCTAACCTAATTCCTAATGAATAAAAAAAGGAACCTTCACCAAAGCTCAGAAAAACGTTGTTAATTAAAACGAACATTGCCCCTGCTAACGTCAACGGCATTAATTTAATAAAACCGTTTTTAATGGCGTTAACGTGAGGCTGCTTTCCTATTTTAACAGCAAAAGGAAGGAGTACCTTTTCAAGTGAAGCGATAACTTTACTCATAGGAAAATACCCTTAAATGCCGCAACGCGGGTTACGGCGTATTGTGTGTGAAATTACTCTTTGACGGGAAAAATAAAAAATTAATTAGCAGCTTTTTTAATCGCCGCAACAGCAGCTTTTAATACACCTAAACCATCAATTTTGCCGTACAGGCCAGAATCGATCACTTCGACCGGCTTATTCGGCAGCAGACGCTGAATTTCTGGCAACATATACGCAATTTGCGGACCCAGCAAAATAACGTCTGCCGTCCGGCCCTTTTCACCCGCCAGCGTTTCCGGAAACGCTTCAATCACCACGGGGACTTCATATTTTTCAGCCTGCGCGCGCATCTTTGAAACCAGCAGTGAGGTTGACATGCCCGCAGAGCAGAACAGGTAGATATGTTTCTTTTCCATGATAACTTCCCTCTTGTTTGTCTGACCGCCGTCGCGCTATCACTCGACTCGCTCTCCTGGCTGACGGACAGTGTGCTGAACATTGTTTGTCGTTGAAGTGAGTATACGCAATGGTACAGGGAGGGGATAATTCTGGATAGGCTGAAATTGTCTCTCATTGACCTGGCTTGTTGACTACCTTCACATTTCAGGCAAATAATTCGCGGCAAGAATTAAGATTTACGCAGGTATAAAAAAACCGGCCTTCAGGCCGGTTTTTTAACGCTCTCAGGCAAGCGCGGTTACTGCGCCTTAGGTGCCTGTGGGTCGGTGTCGTATTCAGCACAGGTCTGGTAACCAGAATTGATCACGTGACCGGTATCGTCCAGAGCAACAAAGTACGTCTCTGCCTTACCATCACGTTGACCCAGAATATAGGTCTGGCAGGTACCGCGCGCGTGGATCATGGTGACCTCAGATGAAGGTTTACCGGCAATAGCCGCAACCTGCGAACGCGTCATGCCTTTCTTGACGTCTTTAACCACTGGCTGTGTGAACTGATCCGCGGTGCGATCGTAAGCCGTACACCCTGCCAGCATAGTCAGTACCGCCGCTGCGCTTAAAATTCCTGCTACGTTCTTGTTCATATTCCGTCCTCTTGTTTATCAGCGTGTTAACTAAGCATGGGATAAAAATTACTATTGTTCAACTTTGCGAGTTACGCCAGGCGAATTTCGGAAAATTCTAATAAAACAACGATAAGCTGCTAAATCGCTGTAAAACGATACACTCAAAACTGTGATCCTTGTCGTTTTCCCGACAAAGGGTTAGTTTTAACAGATCACTTTCTGTTTGGTTCTGCATAGGGAGGGCGTAATGGCTCTGCAACAAGAGATTATTCAGGCGCTGGGCACGAAACCTGCGATTGATGCAAATGAAGAGATCCGTCGTAGCGTTGATTTTTTGAAAGCTTATCTGTCAGCACATCCCTTCCTGAAGACGCTGGTGCTGGGCATCAGCGGCGGGCAGGACTCCACTCTGGCCGGTAAGCTTAGCCAGATGGCCATCTCCGAGCTGCGCGAAGAGACCGGTGACGCCGCGCTGCAGTTTATCGCCGTACGCCTGCCGTACGGCGTTCAGGCCGACGAGCAGGACTGCCAGGATGCTATCGCCTTTATCCAGCCGGACCGGGTGCTCACCGTGAACATTAAGGGTTCGGTGCTGGCAAGCGAGCAGGCGCTGCGCGAAGCCGGTATTGAACTGAGCGATTTTGTCCGGGGCAATGAGAAAGCCCGCGAGCGCATGAAGGCGCAGTACAGTATCGCCGGGATGACCAAAGGGGTTGTCGTAGGAACCGACCATGCGGCGGAAGCCATTACCGGTTTCTTCACTAAATACGGCGATGGCGGCACGGACATCAACCCGCTCTTCCGCCTGAACAAGCGTCAGGGCAAGCAGCTGCTGGCTGCGCTGGGCTGCCCGGAGCATCTCTACAAGAAAGCGCCAACGGCCGATCTCGAAGACGATCGCCCTTCCCTGCCGGATGAAGCGGCGCTGGGCGTGACTTATGACAACATTGACGATTATCTGGAAGGCAAAACGCTCGACGACGCTACCGCTAAGATTATCGAAGGCTGGTATCTGAAAACCGAGCACAAGCGCCGTCCACCGATTACGGTGTTTGACGATTTCTGGAAAAAGTAAAAGCAGAACGGTAACTCAGTTTTGCAGGCCGGGTGAGGTACCGCCGCCCGGCTCTTTTTTAACCACCCAACTCCTGCTACACTGTATGCCTGAACAGTATATGGAGCAGTATGTGAGCAGGCGTCAATCCGCCCCGCGTCTTGAGTTTGAAGCGGCGGCTATCTACGAATATCCCGAGCATCTTCGCCCCTGGCTTGAGGCACTGCCTAAACAGCCTGGCGTCTACTTCTTTCACGGCGACAGCGACACCATGCCGCTCTATATCGGCAAAAGCGTCAATATCCGCAGCCGGGTAATGTCGCACCTGCGAACGCCGGACGAAGCGTCAATGCTCAGGCAGTCGCGGCGCATCACATGGATAGAGACGGCAGGCGAGCTGGGCGCGCTTCTGCTCGAAGCCAGGCTTATCAAGGAGCAGCAACCGCTGTTTAATAAACGCCTGCGCCGCAACCGCCAGCTTTGTTCCCTGCAGGTCAACGCCGGAAAACCGCAGGTCGTCTACGCGCGTGAAGTCGATTTTTCGCATGAACCGAATCTCTACGGCCTGTTTGCCAACAAGCGTGCCGCGCTGCAAACCCTGCAAACGCTGGCAGATGAATTACAGCTTTGTTATGGCCTGTTGGGGCTGGAAGCCACCACCCGCGGGCGCGCCTGTTTCCGCTCCGCGCTGAAGCGCTGCGCCGGAGCGTGCTGCGGAAAGGAGAGCGTTGAAGAGCATCATGCCCGCTTTATGGCGGGCCTGGCCTCCATCAGCGTCAACTGCTGGCCGTGGGACGGCGCCGTGGCGTTGAAGGAAACCCGCGACGGCATGACGCACTATCACATTATCCGCAACTGGCTCTGGCTTGGCGCCGTCGAAAACCTGAATGACGCAGCCGCTCTGCTGCGCACCCCTGCGGGGTTCGATCAGGACGGCTATAAAATTCTGTGTAAGCCGCTGTTAACCGGAAAGTATGAGATTATCGTGCTTAATGACCCGGCAGCCAGGTGATTTCGCTGAACAGCAGCGTGCCTTTCGATGCCAGTAAACGAAGGGTATGCGTGCCCTCTTCCCAGCTGGCTCCCTGATCGGCGGTCAGCAATTTATCTCCCAGCTGCCAGGCACCGCTTAACACGAACGCCACGCCGCCGCGTGACGCGAAGGTGGTGAACGTACGATTAGCGACGCGCACCTTAGCCTGACAGCGGTCCCGCCGGGTCATGATGTTAAAGTCCATCGACATCTTCCCCTCCGTGAGCACGGCCTTCACCGCCAGATCCCCCGCAAAGCCGTAAGGCTGATGGTGCTTCAGGGTATGGCAAAACGCGCTGCCCGCATCCAGGGTCACTTCGCCGCCTTCCAGCAGCGTAATCACCCGGTCAACGCCCGGAAAGCGGAGAATTCGCCGTTGCTGGCGATGGAGGCAATGCTGGCCCGCCAGAAAAACTCCCGCGTCGCGGGAGGGAAACAGCAAATCTCACGCGTCTCACCCGCGCCGTTACGCCAGAGGCTGACCGGCATTTTACGGATATCAAAGAATTCCATTACCACTCCTGAAGGACGCACCGTGCGTATGGGCATTTTCACAGGGGTATTATCGGCAGCGGTAAGGCCAGACCTTAGGCATGGAATAAAAGAAAAACCGCCGGTCCTGTCCACAGCGTTTTCGCTTTTGTAGACAGGAGCCCGGCGGTCTTAAGAGTGTGAGCCGATTATTCGGCTGGTGCTGGCATTTTACCTTCCGGCGCGGCACGTTCTGTCAGACACTTCTCAAAATTGGCATTAAACTGTTTTTTCTGTTCCGGCGTCAGAATGTTGTAAATCTTGTTCTGGGTTTCCATATGGGCCAGCATGCGGGCCTTATGCTGCTCAGCCATCTTGTCGATCTGCGCTTCGGCTTTGGCCTTATCGAAGCTGTCGCTGGCAATGATGTCGTGCATCGCGCGGCGCTCTTCCAGCGGAGGACGCTTCATCTGGTCACGCTGGCTTTTCCTGATGTCGCGGATCTGCTGTTTCTGCGCGTCGGTCAGATTCAGATCTTTAAACATCATCATTTCATGGTGCATACCCGGCTTGCCTTTATGATGCATCATCATTTTGCCTTCAGCTGGCGCGGCGGTGGTGGTCGCGGTATCGGCGGCGAACGCGGTGCTGGTAGCGCCCAGAGCCAGGGTAGAGGCAACAAACAGTGCAGTTAATTTACGCATAATGTCTTTCCTTACTTTCAGTTATTCTTCGGCGCTACGCCGTGTTGACGAGATTAACTTTACGGGGTTTAGCGTCAATTAATCAGAGCAACGGTAAAACAATGAAAGTATAAAAAACACTTTTTCGCCAATTGTGGAGAAATTAAGGAAAAATAATGGAGAGATGAAAGTAAAATATTCAACAAGATGATTTTAAAGAGATTATGGAGAAGTATAGCGAAGTGGCGTTTAATAATAAAGCAATTATCCAGGAATATTCCGCAAACAAAACAAGAACGCTTTTATCGCTAAGAAATTAATAAACCGTTTCCCCTCCGGTCGACGCGAGGGGAAACGATCAGGCCATTTTTTCCAGCATCAGCCCGGCTCGCAGACCAAACGCGACCGACGGATTGGGGAATAACACATATTCCGTGGATAGCTGTACCACATAGCGTTCATCTCCATCTTCCGCCAGCAGGACGCCCTGCCGGAACGGCGTAAAGTTCAGCGTATGGGCCGCCATATGCAGACGGAAAGCATCGCTGCGGCGCGTGATCTGCTGCACCACCCGATAGCGCGCCACGTGCCCCTGCGCGCGTGTCTGCATCTCACCTCCCAGCAACGCCGAAAGCGCATGCTGCGTAGGGGCAAAGCGCGTCAGGTCGTTATGCCCGAACGGCAGCGCTTTTCCCAGCTCCAGCGTGCAGGACAGCGCGCCGAAATTCTCGCAGGTGAAGTGGGTGAAGGTGCCGCCCGGCGCCTGGTGAAAGACCAGCGCCTCTAGCCCCGCGTCGCCAAGCCAGGCCAGAAACGCTTCATCCCACGGCTGGTGACGCTGCGGCAACACGCCAAAACGTACGTGGTACGAGGCGCGGATGGCGGTATGCAGATCGAGGTGCCAGCGCGCTGTCCCCGCGTCGGCAAAAAACGCGGCAACGGTAGCCTCCAGCCACCGGGCGCGCGCCGTTTCATCACTCACCGGGAACTGTGCCCAGCGGCCACCAAACATGCGGTTGAGGTCGCTTGCGAGATAGCGCTGGTTTTGCGCCAGCGCGGGCGGATTCCCCAGCACCACCAGCAGACGACAGCGCAGCGCGAACGCCCCGCCGAACAGCGCGCGCAGCACAATATCGACAATCTCCACGGGTGCCGTTTCGTTTCCGTGAATGCCGGCAGAAAGCAGCAGCGACAGGTCATACTCCCCTGTCGGCGTCAGCTCAAGCACGCCCGGCCCCAGCCATCGCCAGTGGAACGAGGGGCCTTCCCCCTCTTGTAGTTCCGGCGTCTCTGCTGCCAGGGTCAGCGCCAGTAAATTCTCCATACCCTCTCCTTAGCGCTGGAACGGATAAACCGAACCCAGCCGCAGGATAGTCGATAATGCATCCAGCGCCTCGCGGCCTTCACGCAGCAGCTGCGGATCGACCAGATCGGCCTGAACCAGACGATCGCGATAGTAGCGGTCCACCCAGTCGTTGAGGGTGTTGAACAGCGCGTCGCTCATCATCACCGCCGGATTCACCGCCTGCAATTCGTGTGGCGTTAACACCACGCGCAGGCGCAGACAGGCCGGTCCCCCGCCGTTGGCCATACTTTCCCGCAGATCGAACACGCGGAGTTCATCAATCGGATTATCCGCCTGCACCAGCTCGCTGAGATAGCGCCAGACGCCCTGATGATTGCGGGACTCCTGGGGCAACACCAGCATCATGCTGCCGTCATCCCGGCTCAGCAGCTGGCTGTTGAAAAGGTAGGTTTCAACGGCATCCTGCACGCTAACCGCCCGCGTGGGTACCTGAATCGGCATAAATCCCGGCACGCGCTCGCGCAGCGTAGCCAGCAGCTTTTCCTGATGGACGAACGCCTGCTCGTGGCAGAACAGCACCTGACGGTTGGAAACGGCAATAACGTCGTTATGGAACACGCCCTGGTCGATCGTCTGCGGATTTTGCTGAGCAAAAATGACCTGGGACGGATTAACCTGGTTCAGCCGGGCAACCGCCTGGCTTGCGGCCAGGGTTTGCCTCGCCGGATAGCGAACCGGCGCAAGGTGGCCGCCCTCCTCCCGTCCGTAGATAAACAGCTGCAGCCCCGGATCGCCATAATCGCCGCCCAGACGGTTATGGTTGGCTGCGCCTTCGTCGCCAAACATCGCGACCTGCGGCAGAGCCTGATGCACCTCAAAATGGGCGTCATGATTAAAGATGGCGCGCAGCACCCGCCAGGTGGTGTCCGCTTCGCTGGCGCGGTGGAATTTGTTGTTCAGGTTAGCGACGGTGAGATGCACTTTGCCGTCCAGCGTATCCGCCGACGGGGCGACGGTGGCGGCATTCGCCACCCACATCGAGGAGGCAGAGCTGGCCGCGGAAAGCAGGTGTGGCGTCTGCGTGCCCGCTTTTTCCACCACCTGCTCATCCGTGCCGCTAAAACCCAGCTGGCGCAGTACCGCCACGTTCGGGCGCTCCTGCGGCGGGATCACCGCCTGCGGGAAACCGGCATCGGACAGCGCCTTCATTTTCAGCAGCCCCTGCTTCGCCGCCAGCTTCGGGTTCGAAACCTGGAACCGGTGCTTTGTCGAGGCTTCATTACCGAAGGAGAGCCCGGCATAGTGGTGCGTCAGCCCCACCAGCCCGTCGAAGTTAACCTCACGCGCTTTCATGGGCGTCTCCCTGGGTGAAATCCAGCCCCGGATTGAGCGTCTCCGGCAGCGTCAGCGACGGGGTTTCGAGGCTTGCCATCGGCCACGCGCAGTAATCAGCGGCATACCACGCGCTGGCGCGATGGTTGCCCGAGGCGCCTACGCCGCCAAACGGCGCGGTGCTCGCCGCCCCGGTCAGCGGTTTGTTCCAGTTCACGATCCCGGCGCGCGCTTCGAGCAGCAGCTGTTCGAACTTCTCGCGGTGCGGCGATATCAGGCCGCTCGACAGGCCGTATCGGGTATTATTGGCCATCCCGATTGCCGCATCAAAATCGTCATAGCGCCAGACGCACAGCAGAGGGCCAAAGACCTCCTCGTCCGGCACGCCGTCGGCGCCGCTCATCTCAATAATCCCCGGCGTCAGTAACGACGTGCCGGGGGCTACCTGTTTCGGCTCCAGCAAAGTTTTGGCCCCGCCGTTGACGCGATCCTGCCAGGCCTTCAGCACGTTCTGCGCGGCCTGTTCGGAGATCAGCCCGCCAATAAACGGCTGCGGCTCGGCGTCCCACCGGGAGGGCACCAGACGCGCGCTCACCTCAACCAGACGCTTCAGGAATGCATCCCCCTGCGCGCCGCGCCTGACCAGCAGACGACGCGCGCAGGTGCAGCGCTGTCCGGCGGTAATAAAGGCCGACTGGATAGTCAGGTGCACGGCGGCATCAATATCGTCCGGATCCTCGACGATCAGCGGGTTATTGCCGCCCATCTCAAGCGCCAGAATTTTTTCCGGCTGCCCCGCCAGCTGGCGATGGAGCTGATAGCCCGTTCCGGCACTGCCGGTGAACAGCAGGCCGTCAACGTCGCTCAGCGCGCTCAGCGCCTGACCCGCTTCACGCCCGCCCTGCACCAGATTCAGCACGCCCGGCGGCAGCCCGGCCTGCTCCCAGAGTTTCACCACCGCTTCGCCGGTTAACGGCGTGAGCTCGCTCGGCTTGAAGATAACGGTATTCCCCGCCAGCAGCGCGGGGACGATATGCCCGTTCGGCAGGTGCCCGGGGAAGTTATACGGGCCAAACACCGCCAGCACCCCGTGCGGACGGTGGCGCAGCGTGGCGGCGCCGTCCGGCATGTCGGTATGCTGCTCGCCGGTACGGGCGTGGTACGCCTTCACCGAAATTGCGATTTTGTTGATCATCGCCGTGACTTCGGTTGTCGCCTCCCAGCGCGGCTTGCTGGTTTCGGCAGCGATAATGCGGGTCAGCTCGGCTTTATTGGCCTCCAGCAGCGCCGCAAATTTCTCAACCAGCGCCTGGCGCTCGGTGAAAGGCCGTTTCGCCCATGCCGGAAACGCGCGGCGTGCGGCACGGCAGGCCTGCTCAACCTGTCCGGCGCTGGCGTCGTTTCCCTTCCAGAGCACCTCCTGACCCACCGGATTGGTTTTAATCCGCGCCTCGCCTTCGCCCGTTATCCAGTCGCCGTTAATCCATAATGTCATGCTGTTTTCTCCTCAGGGCAGAGTCGCACCAGGCGAACCGCGTCGCCGGCGTTACATTTCAGGGCATCCAGCTGCGCGGCGGTCAGTACCAGCCGCTCGCAGGTCGGGTTGGTTCGCACCAGCATGGCGCGGAAGTTGGCGTAATTCTCGTTCGATACCAGGCAGGCGGGCCACTCGCCCGGCGCGGGCTGGCCTTCAGAGACCTCAACCAGACGGCTCTTGCGGATGGCGCGCACGCGGTCGATGTCGCATTCCAGCGTGGGGCCGCCGTCGAAGATGTCGACGTAGTTACGGTAGCGAAACCCCTCTTTCTCCAGCACCGCTCGGGCCGGAGCGGTTTGCGGATGGACCTCGCCAATCACCGCCTGCGCCTCCGGCGTTAAGAAATGGGTATAAATAGGATGCTTCGGCATCAGCTCGGCGATAAACGCCTTCTGGCCGGTGCCGCACAGGTAGTCCGCACGGCTGAACTCCATGGAAAAGAAGCGTTCCCCCAGGCTCTCCCAGAACGGCGAGTAGCCCGTCTCGTCGATCACGCCGCGCATCTCGGCAACCACCTTTTCGTTGAAGCGGTCGCGAAAGGCGGCCATGAACATAAAGCGTGATTTGGAAAGCAGATAGCCGTTGCCCTCCTTGCGCCAGTCCGGATCGAGGAAAAGCGTGCAGAGCTCGCTGGCGCCGGTATGGTCATTGCAGAGAAAGAGCGTCGGCAGCGCGTTGTAGACGTTCAGCTCTTTCGAGGCGTGAACCATCGTGCCGACGCGGTAGTTGTACCAGGGATCGTTAAGCCCGACGGCCACTTCGATGGCGCAGATCCCCGCCACGGTTCCCGTGTCGGTATCTTCCAGCACGAACACATAGCCCTGTTCACTCTTTGGCAACGTCCCCTGCCAGGTTTGCAGGGCGCGCTCAATGCGCGCCGACAGCGTTTTTTCATCGGCAGGCAGCGAGGTCAGCCCGCCGCCTGTCTTACCGGCAAGCTGCATAAGCCCGGCGAGATCGCCGTGCGCAACGGGACGGATAACCATCATGATGACACCCCGGCCTTCACCGCTTCGCAGGCCAGCGCAAAACGGTCCAGCCCGGTTCTGACCTCTTCTTCGCTGACGATCAGCGCAGGAGCAAAGCGCACCACGCTGGCACCGGCAATCAGCACCATCACGCCCTGTTTTGCCGCCTCCTGCGAAATCAGCTTCGCCTTGCCGGCAAACTCGGGGGCGAGTTCGCAGCCAATCAGCAGCCCCAGGCCGCGGATCTCTTTAAACAGGCCGGTCTTACTGTTAATGGCATTCAGACGCTCCACAAACCAGTCGTGACGTTGTTTAACACCCTTCAGCACTTCCGGGGTATTGATGATATCCAGAACCTGCCCGGCCACGGCCGTTGCCAGCGGGTTGCCGCCATAGGTGGTGCCGTGCGTGCCCACGGTCATCACGCTGGCGAATTTTTCCGTGGTCAGCATCGCGCCGATCGGGAAGCCGCCGCCCAGCGCTTTGGCCGTCGACAGCACATCCGGGGTTACGCCATAGTGCATGTAGGCGTACAGCTCGCCGGTGCGGCCCACGCCCGTCTGCACTTCGTCAAAAATCAGTACCGCGTTATGACGGTCGCACAGCTCGCGCAGCCCCTGAAGGAACGCCTGCTGCGCGGGCATGACGCCGCCCTCGCCCTGCATGGGCTCCACGATCACCGCGCAGGTGGCGTCGTCAATCAGCTCGCTGGCGGACTGCAAATCGTTGTATGCCGCGTGACGGATATCGGGCGGCAGCGGTGCAAAATCCTGCGAATACGAGGGCTGACCGCCCGCGCTGACGGTAAACAGCGTGCGGCCATGGAATGCGTTCCTGAACGCGACGATCCCGCTCTTGTGCGCGCCAAATTTATCGTGGGCATACTTACGCGCCAGCTTCAGCGCCGCTTCGTTAGCTTCCGCCCCGGAGTTACAGAAAAAGACTTTTTCTGCAAACGTGGCGTCGATCAGCTTCTTCGCCAGACGCAGCGCGGGCTCGTTGGTATACCCGTTGCCGGTGTGCCAGAACTTCGCCGCCTGATCGTTCAGCGCCTGACGCAGCGCCGGGTTCGCATGGCCCAGCGCATTTACCGCAATGCCACCCGCAAAGTCGATGTACTCCTTGCCCTGCTGATCCCACAGGCGCGAACCTTCCCCACGTACCGGAATAAAAGCCGCCGGAGCGTATACCGGCATCATCCATTCATCGAAATTTTCACGCGTAATTGACAGAGACATAGCGACCTCATCCGGTAAATAAAAGGTTGTTTAAATGTTAAATAATTGAGTGTTTGCACTGTGAATGTAGATTGCAGCGTTCGTGCCAGCCAGCGATAAAAATGCATAAAAGGGAGGAGGTAACAGAATATCAACGGGTTAGAATATGGAGTTATTCACTGTTAATGCATAAAAAGTGAATATTTTTACGGTAAGCGGCGCTTTGCGGCATGAAAACTAGAAAGAGTATGCAGAAGCCAAATATAATTCTGGAATTGTGATCGCTCGCGAAATTTATTGGTTCTTTACGCCCTGTCAGAGAGCAAAGCGCGTTGAAATGGTGCAAATATTGCACCACCGGGATTATCTGTCGCAGTAATTGGGCGAAGCGGATAACAGACGACGCAAATTCTGCTACCATCCTTGCACTATTCACCCTGCATTGGCAGCGACTATGAAATTTGTCTCTTTTAATATCAACGGCCTGCGTGCCCGCCCTCACCAGCTTCAAGCGATTGTTGAGCAACATCAGCCAGATGTGATCGGCCTGCAGGAGACAAAAGTTCACGACGATATGTTCCCTCTCGAAGAGGTAGCGAAGCTGGGCTATAACGTCTTTTACCACGGACAGAAAGGCCACTACGGCGTTGCGCTACTGACTAAAGACACGCCGGTTTCGGTGCGTCGTGGCTTCCCGGGCGACGGGGAAGAGGCGCAGCGCCGCATCATCATGGCGGAAATTCCTTCCGCACTGGGCAACATTACCGTTATCAACGGCTATTTCCCGCAGGGTGAAAGCCGCGATCATGAAACCAAATTCCCGGCCAAGGCGAAGTTTTACCAGGACCTGCAAAACTACCTGGCAACCGAGCTTAAAAAAGAGAATCCGGTGCTGATCATGGGCGACATGAACATCAGCCCGACGGATCTGGATATCGGCATTGGCGAAGAGAACCGCAAGCGCTGGCTGCGCACCGGTAAATGCTCCTTCCTGCCGGAAGAGCGCGAGTGGATGGAGCGCCTGCTCGGCTGGGGTCTGGTGGATACCTTCCGTAATGCCAACCCGGAAACGCAGGACCGCTTCTCGTGGTTTGACTACCGCTCGAAAGGCTTCGATGACAACCGCGGCCTGCGCATCGATCTGCTTCTTGCCAGTTCGCCGCTGGCCGAGCGCTGCATCGAAACCGGAATCGACTATGACATCCGCAGCATGGAAAAGCCGTCCGACCATGCGCCCGTATGGGCAACGTTCAAGCTGTAACTTCCGGTGAACGTAAAAAAATCCATTCTCCTGTGCGCCCTTACGGGCGCATTTGTTTCGATCGTTGTTTTGCTTCCTCCGGGCACCCTCACCCTCGACGCGTTAAAAATGCACCAGCAAACGTTGCTCGATCGGGTGGAGCAGGCGCCCGTTCAGAGTGCGCTGTTCTATTTCGCGGTTTACGTCGCGGTCTCCGCGCTGTCGATACCCGGCGCGGCCCTTCTGACGCTGCTCGGCGGGGCGCTGTTCAGCCTGTGGGAGGCGGTGCTGCTGGTTTCATTTGCCTCAACGCTCGGCGGGACGCTTGCCATGCTCGCCAGCCGCTACCTGCTGCGCAACGGGGTTCAGCGGCGCTTTGCCGCCCAGATGCAAACGATCGATGCGGGAATGGCGCGCGACGGCGCGCGCTACCTTTTTGCCCTGCGCCTGATGCCGCTGTTCCCCTTTTTTCTGGTCAACCTGCTGATGGGGCTGACCAGGATTACGGTGCGTCGCTACTGGTGGGTAAGCCAGCTTGCCATGCTGCCCGCCACCGTCATCTATCTGAACGCGGGACGCGAGCTGGGGAAACTCGCCTCGCTGCGCGATATTCTGTCGCCGGGATTGCTGTTCGCCTTTACACTATTAGGGCTATTACCGCTGGTCACTCGCTGGCTGTTTTCCCGTTACAACCCTTCGAATAAAAAGTGAGGCATTATGCGCCGGGTGCGTTTTTGCGCGTTTCTGACTGGCCTGCTGCTGGCAACGTCTGCCGCTGCCGCAGAGGGCTGGCAGACCATTCAACAGCAGGCTAAAGGGCAGACCGTCTGGTTTAACGCCTGGGGCGGCGATGGGGCCGTTAACCGCTATCTCGACTGGGTAAGCGGCGAAATGAAAACGCACTACGCCATTAACCTTAAGATCGTTCATCTGGCCGATGCCGCCGACGCGGTCAAACGGATCCAGACGGAACGGGCCGCGGAACGCGGCAGCAACGGGTCGGTAGATCTGCTCTGGGTGAACGGCGAAAATTTTCGCACGCTGAAAGAGGCAAACCTGCTGCTCAGCGGCTGGGCGCAGACCCTGCCCAACTGGCGCTACGTCGATACCCGTAAGCCGGTGACGGAAGATTTTGCCGTCCCGACCGACGGGGCGGAATCACCGTGGGGCGGCGCGCAGCTGACCTTTATCGCCCGGAAAGCGAGCATGCCGACACCTTTGGCAGATCCGCAGGCGCTGCTGGCCTACGCGCAGCAGCACCCTGGCAAGGTGAGCTATCCGCGCCCGCCGGATTTTACCGGCACCGCGTTTCTTGAGCAGCTGCTTTTAACGCTGACCGCCCGCCCGGACGCGTTAAAAAAAGCGCCTGACGGCACCTTTGCCCAGGTCACCGCCCCGCTGTGGGCCTATCTTGATACCCTGCACCCCCTGCTCTGGCGCGAAGGGAACGATTTTCCCGCCTCGCCCGCGCGCATGGATACCCTTCTCGCCAGCGGCAGCCTTAACCTGTCGCTGACCTTCAACCCCGCTCACGCGCGGCAAAAGGTGGCGAACGGTGAACTGCCTGCCGACAGCTACAGCTTCGGCTTTCGTCAGGGCATGCTCGGCAACGTCCATTTTGTCGCTATCCCGGCAAATGCCGGCGCGAGCGCGGGCGCAAAAGTCGTGGCGAACTTTCTGCTTTCACCGCAGGCGCAGATCCGCAAAGCCGATCCTGCCGTCTGGGGTGACCCGAGCGTGCTGGATGCCGACAGGCTGCCTGCGGATGAGGCAAAACGGCTTCGTCTATTTACGCCCGCTGGCACTCCTGACGTGCTTCCCGAACCGCACGCCGCCTGGGTTAACGCCCTGGAGCAGGAATGGCTTCGCCGCTACGGTACCCGCTAGCCGGGCTGGCGTGGGCTGCTATGGCAGCCATCTATCTGCCGCTGCTTCCCGCCAGCGGAATGCTGCTCGCACCGGCGTTTTCCCCCGCCGGCTGGGCGGCGCTGTTTGCCGACCCGCAGCTGCCGCAGGCGCTGGCTGCCACGCTGGTTTCATCGCTTATCGCGACGCTGGGCTCTCTGTTCATCGCCCTGAGCCTGCTTGCGCTTCTCTGGCCGGGTGAAGGCTGGCAGCGCCTGACCGCCCGCCTGCCGTGGCTGTTAGCCGTGCCGCACGTCGCCTTCGCCACCAGCGCGCTGCTGCTGTTCGCCGAAGGGGGCGCGTTTTACCGGATGTGCACGCTCTGCTCGCCGCAGCTGGACCGCTACGGTATCGGGCTTGGGCTTACGCTCGCGGTCAAAGAGAGCGCGTTCGTCCTGTGGGCGCTGTACGCCGCGCTGCCTGAAAAGCGTCTCGCTCAGCAGAAGATTGTGCTGCATACCCTGGGCTACGGACGGATGCAGGCACTCTGCTGGCTGATAATCCCGGCAATCGCCCCCGCGCTGGGCGCCGTGATGCTGGCGGTGCTCGCCTGGTCGCTTTCCGTGGTGGACGTGGCGATCGTGCTCGGGCCGGGCAATCCGCCCACGCTGGCGGTGCTGGCCTGGCAGTGGCTTACCCAGGGCGATGCGCAGCAGCAGATAAAGGGAACGTTGCTGTGCCTGGCGCTGCTCCTGCTGCTGGCCGCGCTGGCCGCGGCGGGATACGGCCTCTGGGCCGCATGGCGGCGCTCGCAGCCTGACGTCTCGGGGCGTCGTCGTGCTTCGCACAGCGCGTTGCCCGCGCGGACCCTTGGCGGATTACTGCCGCTGTGCGGCGCGCTTTGTGCCATTGTCCTGCTGATGCTGGCGGGTCGGGACGACGTCGGCCCGGTCAGCGACAGCCTGTCTCTGGGGCTGCTGTCCAGCCTGCTTGCGCTGGCGCTCCTCTTTCTCTGGCTTGAGTGGGGACCGCCGCGCGGCGCGCGGTGGATCTGGCTGCCGCTTGCGCTTCCCGCACTGCCGCTTGTGTCCGGACAGTATGCCGTTGCGCTGCGGCTGGGCATCGACGGTCAGTACGCCGCCGTGCTCTGGAGCCATTTGCTCTGGGTTATCCCGTGGATGCTTCTGGTGCTGCAGCCGGCCTGGCGCAGGCTCGATCCCCGCCTGATCCTGACCGCCAGAACGCTGGGATGGGGGCAGGCGAAAATTTTCTGGTTAGTGAAATGCCCCCTTATGGTTCGTCCGGCCCTGCTGGCCTTTGCCACCGGATTTTCCGTGAGCATGGCGCAGTACATGCCCACCCTCTGGCTGGGGGCTGGACGCTTCGCCACGCTGACGACGGAGGCGGTTGCCCTCAGCAGCGGCGGCAGCGTTCCCGTTCTGGCGTCCCGGGCGCTGGGCCTGCTGCTGTTGACCAGCAGCGTATTCGCCCTTGCCGCGCTGCTCTCGCGGCTCGCAGGCCGCTACCGACAAGGATTACGTTAATGCTGAACGTGAAAAATCTCACCATCTCCCCCCTGTTTCATGATGTGAACTTCAGCGTCCCTGCGGGTGAGATCGTGACACTGATGGGACCATCCGGCAGCGGCAAATCGACCCTTTTTTCCTGGATGGTGGGGGCATTGTCCGCTGATTTTAAGGCGCACGGCGAGCTGTGGCTGAACGATCGTCGCTGCGATACCCTCGCCGTGGAAGCGCGCGGGATCGGCATCCTGTTTCAGGATGCCCTGCTGTTTGACGCCTTCAGCGTTGGGCAAAACCTGATGCTGGCGCTGCCGGCGCGCGTCGCCGGGCGCGCACGTCGCCAGGCGGTAGAGCAGGCCCTGGCGTCAGCCGGGCTGGCAAACCACTACGCCAGCGATCCGGCCACCCTGTCCGGCGGCGAGCGCGCCCGGGTCAGCCTGCTGCGCGCCCTGCTCGCCGAGCCGCAGGCGCTGCTGCTCGACGAGCCGTTCAGCCGCCTTGATAAAGCGCTGCGCGCGTCATTTCGCGCATGGGTATTTGAGGTGGCTCGCCAGCGCGCTATTCCGGTGGTGCTGGTCACGCACGATGAGGACGATATTCCCCCCGGCGGGCAGGTGATTGAAATTTCTCGCTGGCAATAATGTGCTAACGCAATGTTTTTGGCGGCAGGAGAGACGACAATGCCATCCCCTTTTAATGACGTCAGGTTTATCGATGAAACGTGTTTCTCAACTGACCGCGCTGGCCCTGCTCTGCGGCCTCGCCTCACTCTCCTCCACGGCGGCTGATATGCCCCACGCCCTCACGCTGGCCCAGCTACAGGCACAGAACGGCGCGGTAATCGATACGCGTATCAGCGCGTTCTATAACGGCTGGCCGCAAACCCTGAGCGGAACGTCCGGGCATGAGCCCGCCGCGCTTAATCTCTCCGCCAGCTGGCTTGGGGCGATGAGCGATGACCAGCTCAGCGGCTGGGCAACGCGGCATCGTCTTTCGCCGGACGCGCCAATTGCGCTCTATGGCAGCGATGAAGACAACCGGGCCGTCAAAGCGCGGCTGGAAAACGCGGGCTTTAGCCGCATCACCACCCTGAGCGATGCCCTGCAGCAGGCCGATCGCCTGCAGCGGCTGGCGCACTTCGAGCAGCTGGTCTATCCGCAGTGGATCCACCGGCTACAGCAGGGCAAACCGGTTACTGCCGCACCGGCTGGCGACTGGAAGGTGATTGAGGCCGGATGGGGCGCGCCAAAGCTGTATCTGCTGAGCCATATTCCCGGCGCGGGCTACATCGACACCAACGAAGTGGAAAGCGAGCCGCTGTGGAATAAAGTCTCTGACGAGGCGCTGAAAGCGATGCTGGCTAAGCACGGGATCCGTCACGATACCACCGTCATTCTGTACGGTCGTGACGTCTATGCCGCCGCGCGCGTGGCGCAGATTATGCTCTACGCGGGCGTGAAGGATGTGCGCATTCTGGACGGCGGCTGGAGGGCGTGGTCCGACGCAAACCTGCCCGTTGAACGCGGTACGCCTGCAAGCGTGAAGCCAGCCCCTGATTTTGGCGCGCCGATCCCGGGCCAGCCCCAGCTGATGGTGGATATGGATCGGGCCCGCGGGATGCTGCACCGTCAGGATGCGTCGCTGGTGAGCATTCGCTCCTGGCCGGAATTCACCGGCGAAACCAGCGGCTACAGCTATATCAAGCCGAAAGGTGAAATTGCCGGCGCGCGCTGGGGCCACGCGGGCAGCGACGCGACCCACATGGAAGACTTCCACAACCCGGACGGCACCATGCGCAGCGCCGACGATATCGCCGCCATGTGGAAAACGTGGAATATCCTGCCGGAGCAGCACGTTGCGTTTTACTGTGGTACCGGCTGGCGCGCCTCTGAAGCCTTTATGTACGCCCGCGCCATGGGCTGGCAGAACGTCGCGGTCTATGACGGAGGCTGGTACGAATGGAGTAGCCATCCGCAAAACCCGGTCTCCCGCGGCGAGCGCGGCCCCGAGAGTTCACGCTAGCGGTTGAGCGATCTCAGCGTCGCGTAACCGCTCCAGACGCGCGTTGTGGTGGTCAGCCAGCACAGCGCGCCAAACGCCCAGGCAAACAGCGTGAAGTGCGCCGGAAACAGGCAGCACAGCACAAACAGCGCGATGGTCTCCGTCCCTTCCGTCAAACCTCCGATGTAATAAAACGACTTGTGCGCATAGCCAGAATTATCAATATCGTGTTTCGCGGCCAGCGCGGCGAAGGCGAGGAAGCTGCTGCCCGTGCCGATAAACGCGAACAGCAGCCAGGCGGCGGCCAGCGCATTTTCAGCCGGCGCAGCCAGCGCAAAGCCAAACGGCACCAGGGCGTAAAACAGGAAGTCGAGGGCGATATCAAGAAATCCTCCCGCGTCCGTCAGGCCGCGTCGACGCGCCAGCGCACCGTCCAGCCCATCCAGCAGCCGGTTCAGCACAATGGCGACCAGCGCCGCCGGGTACCAGCCGAGCGCCAGAAAGGGCAGCGCCAGCGCGCCTGCGGCAAACCCGACGAGCGTTAGCCCGTCGGGCGTGATAAACGGCTTATCCAGCGCGGCAGCCAGCTGGTTAAGCCCGGGCCTCAGCCGGGGGTGCAGATGTTTATCCAGCATGCGGTTTTCCTTTAAACGTGGCGCACAGCCCCTGAGCCGGAATATCGAGTACCGCATTGAAGCGGGCGGACAGGTTCTGAAACGCAATCAGGGCCGTCATTTCGGTGATAGCGTCCTGCGTAAAGTGGCGCTTTAGCTGGCTTTTAATGCTGTCATCGACACGAGGCGGCGTGGCGGTGACCGCTTCCGCAAAGGCCAGCGCGGCGCGCTCCTCCTCGCTGAACAGGGTGGACGTTTGCCAGTCGCTAACGGCCTGCACTTTATCCAGCGCCCCGCTCCGCTCGGCCAGACGCAGGCTGTTGGCATCGATACAAAATGCGCAGTGGCAAATCTGCGAGACGCGGGTCATCAGCAGCGATCGCAGCGCCGGGGACAAACGCGCCTGGCGCCGCTCCAGATAGCCGACAAACAGCGCCACCAGCCAGAAAAGACGCGGCATGCGCCCCCACCAGCGGGTGGGATTAAGCACCGCGCCAAAATGTTTTTTCTGCATGGCGGCAATGGGTTTGAGGCTGACGGGAAGGGATTCAATGGGGGCAACCCAGGCGGGTGTCTCTTTCACCTGATTCTCCTGATGACTGGACTCTTTGAAAGGGGACGATAATATGTCGTTTTCCGCTATTAATTATTGACGAACATGCTGAAAACACTCGATGTTGTTGCGGCCATCCTCGAAAAAGAGGGCAAAATTTTACTGGCGCAGCGTCCAGCCCATGCCGATCAGCCCGGAATGTGGGAGTTTGCAGGGGGCAAGGTTGAAGCCGGTGAGACCCAGCCACAGGCGCTGATCCGCGAACTGCGTGAAGAACTCGGCATTGAGGCCGTACCCGCGCGGTACGTGGCAAGCCACCAGCGGGAGGTGTCGCAGCGCCTGATCCATCTCCACGCGTGGCACGTGCCCGACTTTAGCGGCGAGCTCAGGGCGCATTACCACTCGGCGCTAGTGTGGTGCACGCCGGAAGAGGCTTTCGCCTATGATTTAGCCCCGGCGGATATTCCGCTGCTTGAGGCGTTTATTCTTTTACGCGACGCCAGACCAGCGGGTTCGTACTGATGGTGCGCTCATCGCGCTGGCACTGCAGCAGCACGCCCTCCGCCCTGACCACCGCGCCTTCTGAGTAGTTTTGATCCTGATAGATGCAGCACTGATTGCACGGCTGGGCACGCTGGCCGCCGCTGCTAAAGACCTCCGGCGGCACGTTAACCTCGACATCCGGTCGAAAGCGGTCAGCCTGCGCGGCTGCGGATAACGTCAAACATAGCGCGGCCATTGCGTAACGGTTCATAGACTTTATTTCCTTTGCATCGTTTATATCTATAACGGTAGATCGGGACGGGATCTTTAATTTATCGCATCATCGCTTTTGGTTATGGCGCGCGCCTCGTCATTAATTTCCCTTTCGGGCTGCATTTCTGCTTGCCTCTCAAAGCGGTGCGGGTGGTATAGTCAAAAAAACGACACAAAACATCTACGCCACGCGCATAAAATATTATAAGAGGTTCTTATATCTATGGATCAGACACGCTCTCTGGAAAGCTTCCTTGCCCACGTTCAGCAGCGCGACCCGCATCAAAGCGAGTTTGCCCAGGCCGTTCGTGAAGTGATGACCACCCTGTGGCCCTTCCTTGAAGAAAATCCGCGTTACCGCCAGATGGCGCTGCTCGAACGTCTGGTGGAGCCCGAGCGCGTGATCCAGTTCCGCGTGGCATGGGTGGACGACCGCAATCAGGTGCAGGTGAACCGCGCGTGGCGCGTGCAGTTTAACTCCGCCATTGGGCCGTTTAAGGGCGGAATGCGCTTCCACCCTTCGGTGAACCTGTCGATCCTTAAATTCCTCGGCTTCGAGCAGACCTTCAAAAACGCGCTCACTACCCTGCCGATGGGCGGCGGAAAAGGCGGCAGTGATTTTGATCCGAAAGGTAAAAGCGAAGGTGAAGTGATGCGCTTCTGCCAGGCGCTGGTTACCGAACTCTATCGCCACCTTGGCCCGGACACCGACGTACCTGCCGGAGATATCGGCGTGGGCGGGCGTGAAGTGGGCTTTATGGCCGGGATGATGAAAAAGCTTTCCAACAACAGCGCCTGCGTCTTTACTGGCAAAGGCCTGTCGTTTGGCGGCAGCCTGATTCGCCCTGAAGCGACGGGCTACGGCCTGGTCTATTTCACCGAAGCGATGCTCAAGCGTCACGGGCTGAGCTTTGAGGGGATGCGCGTGGCGGTCTCCGGCTCCGGCAACGTGGCGCAGTACGCTATCGAGAAAGCGATGGCGTTCGGCGCGCGCGTGGTTACCGCCTCCGACTCCAGCGGTACCGTGGTGGATGAAGCCGGCTTTACGGCAGAAAAACTGGCGCGCCTGTGCGACATTAAAGCCAGCCGCGACGGCCGCGTGGCAGATTATGCCCGCGAGTTTGGCCTGACCTATCTGGAAGGTAAACAGCCGTGGGGCGTGCCGGTGGATATCGCCCTGCCGTGCGCGACGCAAAACGAGCTGGACGTGGAGGCCGCCCGTACGTTGATTAGCAATGGCGTAAAAGCGATCGCGGAAGGGGCGAACATGCCTACCACCATCGGAGCGACCGATCTGTTCCTCGACGCGGGCGTGCTGTTTGCGCCGGGCAAGGCGGCGAACGCGGGCGGCGTGGCAACGTCCGGCCTGGAAATGGCGCAGAACGCCGCAAGAATGGGCTGGAAGGCAGAGAAAGTGGATGCCCGCCTGCATCACATCATGCTTGATATTCACCATGCCTGCGTGGAGTACGGCGGCGAGGCCTCGCAGACCAACTACGTGCGCGGGGCGAACATTGCCGGGTTCGTGAAGGTGGCGGATGCAATGATTGGGCAGGGTGTGATTTAAGTTTTATCGTGCGGCCGGGGACCCTCACCCCGGCCCTCTCCCACGGGGAGAGGGAAAAAACGGGCGTATCAGGCCGCGCTCTTTTTCTTTTTAAACGGTTTCTTCGCACCGCCGCCCGGCGCCACCATTCCCCTGAACCGCTTCACCGGCGTGCTGCGCGCCTGGTCAATCAGCTGGTAAAGCGTCCCGACCAGCGGCTGCATAAAGTCCTGGTAACGGCACTGCTTTTCGCTGATTTGCGTCAGCACCGACTCCCAGTGCGCCGTCATGTCCGGCCTTGCCGCAAGCTCAGGAAGGGAATGTATGAGCGCCCGGCCCGGTTCCGTTGAGTGGATGTAACGTCCCTTTTTCTCCAGGAAACCGCGCTTGAACAGCAGTTCAATGATCCCTGCTCGCGTCGCTTCCGTACCCAGCCCGTCGGTCGCGCGAAGGATCTTCTTCAGATCTTTATCCTGCACAAAGCGGGCGATCCCGGTCATGGCGGACAGCAGCGTCGCGTCGGTGAAGTGACGCGGCGGCTGGGTCTGACGCTCTATCACTTCGCCCTTCTCGCACAATAGCTCATCGTCTTTAGCCACCACCGGCAGCGGCGTGCCGTCGTTCTCCTCGTCACGCTCTTTGTTGCCAAGCAGGGTGCGCCAGCCCGCTTCCGCCAGAAAACGCGCTTTGGCAATAAATTTGCCTTTGGCGATGTCCAGCTCAATGACGCACTTGCGAAACACCGCGTCCGGGCAGAACTGCATCAGGTACTGACGGGCAATCAGGTTATAGACCTTCGCTTCGTTGTCGGTCAGGTTGACGCTGCTGGCGCGCGCCGTCGGGATAATCGCGTGGTGGGCATCGACTTTTTTATCGTCCCAGCAGCGGTTATGGGTGTCCGGGTTAACGACCGGCTGAGGAAGCAGATCCGGCGCGTGCACGCCGATGGCGTTCATCACCGCATGGCGTCCGGCAAAATGTTCTTCCGGGAGATAGCGGCTGTCCGAACGCGGATAGGTGATAAGCTTATGGGTTTCGTAGAGCTTCTGGCAGATATCGAGCACGTTCTGCGCGCTCAGGCCAAATTTTTTGGCGGCCTCAATCTGTAACGCCGACAGGGAGAACGGCAGCGGCGCGGGTTCTGATTCCCGTTTATCGTTATAGCTGGTGACGATAGCGGGCTGGCCGGTAATGCGGTTGACCACGTGCTCCGCCAGCGGGCGATGCAGCAGGCGTCCCTCTTCGTCCTGATACGATTCACAGGCATCGCTCGGCTGCCAGACGGCGGTAAAGCGCTCGTCTTTTGGCGTGACGATATGCGCTTTAACCTCAAAGAAGTCCTTCGCGACGAAATTCTCGATCTCTTCGTCACGACGCACCACCAGGCCCAGCACCGGGGTCTGCACGCGGCCCACGGAGAGCACGCCCTGATAGCCCGCATTGCGCCCCAGGATCGTGTAGGCGCGGGTCATGTTGATCCCGTACAGCCAGTCGGCGCGCGCCCGCGCCAGCGCGGAGACGCACAGCGGAATAAACTCGCTGTTGGCGCGCAGGCGCGAAATCGCGCGCTCAACCGCCTGCGGGTTGAGGTCGTTGATCAGGCAGCGCTGCACCTGCTGGCGTTTTTCGGGTGCCAGCTCAAGATAGTCCAGCACCTCGTCCACCAGCAGCTGCCCTTCCCTGTCCGGGTCACCCGCGTGGACAACCTCCGTCGCCTCATGCAGAAAGCGCTTGATGACGTTGAGCTGTTTGGTGACGGAAGGTCGGGGTTGCAGGCGCCACTTTTCCGGGACAATCGGCAGATCGCTGAGGTTCCAGCGGGCATAGCGGCTGTCGTAGACATCCGGCTGCGCCTGCTCAAGCAGGTGGCCGATGCACCAGGTGACCACCTGCCCGTTACCGCATTCGATAAAGCCGTCGCCTTTGCGATGCGGCTTAGGCAGCACGTCGGCGATGGCGCGCGCCAGGCTCGGCTTTTCGGCAATAAACAACCGCATCGAATTAACGGATCTCAATCATCGGGCGGCCGCCGCGGGCGGTTACCAGCTCGCCGATGGCCGTCAGGGTGATGCCGAACTCGGCGGCCGTCGCCTGCACGTCAGCTTCCGCTTCCGGGGTGACCGCCAGCAGCAGGCCGCCGGAGGTTTGCGGATCGCACAGCAGGTTGCGCCATTCTTCAGGCATCTCGCCCATCAGGTGGCCGTAGCTGGCGAAGTTGCGCTGCGTACCGCCCGGCACCGCGCCCTGGGCAATGTACTCCTCCACGCCCGGCAGCTTCGGCACGTCCTGGTACCAGATCTGCGCCTGCACGCCCGCCCCCTGACACACTTCGGACAGGTGCCCGAGCAGACCAAAACCGGTCACGTCGGTCATGGCCTTCACGCCGTCGATACAGGCGAACGCCGCACCCGCGAGGTTCATCTGGCACATGACTTCTGTAGCCAGACCTTTGTGCTCGGGCTTCAGCAGGGATTTTTTCTCGGCGGTGGTCAGCACGCCAATGCCAAGCGGCTTGGTCAGGTACAGCTTGCAGCCCGCCTGCGCGGTGCTGTTACGCTTCACGCGCTCGGTCGGCACCACGCCGGTAACGGCCAGGCCGAAGATCGGCTCAGGTGCATCGATAGAGTGACCGCCGGCCAGGGCGATCCCCGCCTGCTGGCAGGCAAAGCGTCCGCCTTCGATCACGTCGCGGGCGATTTCCGGCGGGATGGTGTTGATCGGCCAGCCCAGAATAGCGATCGCCATGATGGGCTTACCGCCCATCGCGAAGATATCGCTGATGGCGTTGGTGGCCGCAATTCGGCCGAAGTCGAACGGGTTGTCGACGATCGGCATAAAGAAATCGGTGGTGCTGATAATGCTGGTGCCGTTACCTAAGTCATAAACCGCTGCATCGTCACGCGTTTCGTTACCGACAAGCAGGTTCGGGTCGACAAACTTCGCCTGTTCACTGTGCAGGATGGTTTCCAGCACTTTTGGGGAAATTTTACAACCGCAACCGGCTCCGTGGCTGTATTGCGTTAAACGAATGGTTTGCTCGCTCATGGACATCTCCTGTCATTGCAATCGCGCTATGGTAGCGCTCATTCCATAAAGAGGTAAGTATGACTGTCTGAATTCTGCGGCGGATGCTCAGAATCCAGACAGTTTAGCGCGTGGGATTAAAAACGGCTGACGAAAGGCGTGGTGTCCGGCACGCTAATGGTGCTGGACGCTTTAAGCTGCGGGGTACCGAGGTAGAGGAAACCGACAATTTTATCGTGCTCACCGCAGGAGAACCCTTCCCGCACGGCGGCGCTTTCGGTCAGCGGACCGGTACGCCAGATGCCGTTAAAGCCCTGCGCGACGGCGGCCATCTGCATCGCCATCACGGCGCAGCCGGCGGACATTTCCTGCTCCCAGACCGGCACCTTATGATCGGCCCTGCACTTCGCAACCACGGCAACGATCATCGGCGCGCGGAACGGCGCGTTGCGGGCTTTATCAATGCCCTTTTCATCCTGACCGGCGGCTACAGCGCCCTGCTCCAGCAGCTGGCTGAAGCGATCGCGTCCTTCGCCTTCAATGATAAAGAAGTGCCACGGCTGTAAGGTGCCATGGTCCGGCGCACGCATTCCGGCACGCAGAATGTTTTCCAGCTGCTCGCCGACCGGTGCCGGTTCAGCCAGGCGGGAAGCGCTACGACGGTTAACAAGCAGTTCTAGTGCGTCCATTGGTTAACTCCTTTCTTGAAATTTACTCACAAAATTAACACGACAGCAGAATTTGTTACAGCGTGGCAGGCGATTCCTGCTGACAAGTGGCGGTTGGGTCATTACGATAACCGCACATTACCGTCCCGTGGCGACGGAAACAGTCATTTTCTGGTTAGGGAGAATACATGCGAACCCTTTGGCGAATCTTTGCCGGTTTCTTTAAATGGACGTGGCGACTGCTCAACTTCGTCCGCAACCTGGTGATGAATATCTTCTTCATCTTCCTGGTACTGGTCTGCGCAGGTATCTGGATGCATCTCAGCAGCGCCAGCCAGTCGCAGAACTCGACGCGCGGCGCGCTGCTCCTCGATATCACCGGGGTAATTGTCGATAAGCCCTCCACCAGCAACCGTCTGGGCGTGATTGGCCGCCAGCTGTTCGGCGCAACGTCTGACCGCCTGCAGGAAAACTCCCTGTTTGATATCGTCGACACGATCCGTCAGGCCAAAGACGATCGCAACATTACCGGTATCGTGCTGGATCTGAAAGATTTTGCCGGTGCCGATCAGCCTTCGATGCAGTACATCGGTAAAGCGCTGCGCGAATTCCGCGACAGCGGAAAACCGGTGATTGCCGTCGGCGACAGCTACACCCAGGGGCAATATTATCTGGCGAGCTTTGCTAACAAAATCTGGCTCTCTCCGCAGGGCACGGTCGACCTGCATGGCTTTGCCACGAACGGTCTGTACTACAAATCGCTGCTCGACAAGCTGAAGGTCACCACCCACGTCTTCCGCGTCGGGACCTATAAGTCTGCCGTAGAGCCGTTTATCCGCGATGATATGTCCCCGGCGGCCCGTGAAGCGGACAGCCGCTGGATCGGCGAGCTGTGGCAGAACTACCTCGGCACCATTGCCGCTAACCGTCAGATGACCCCTGAACAGATCTTCCCGGGCGCGCGCGGCGTGCTGGACGGTCTGCGTAAGGTGGATGGCGATACGGCGAAATACGCGCTCGACAACAAGCTGGTCGATAGTCTGGGCTCCAGCGCCGAGATTGAAAAAGCGCTCACCAAACAGTTCGGCTGGAGTAAAGAAGACAAAAACTACAGCGCCATCAGCATGTATGACTACGCGGCGAAAAAACCGGACGACAGCGGCGACAGCGTTGCAGTGGTGTTTGCTAACGGTGCCATCATGGACGGTCAGGAAACGCCGGGGAACGTGGGCGGAGATACCACCGCCTCGCAGATCCGCGATGCCCGCCTCGATCCTAAAGTGAAGGCGATTGTCCTGCGCGTAAACAGCCCTGGCGGCAGCGTCAGCGCCTCAGAGGTGATCCGTGCGGAGCTGGCCGCCGCCCGCGCCGCGGGTAAACCGGTTGTTGTTTCCATGGGCGGCATGGCGGCGTCCGGGGGATACTGGATCTCAACGCCTGCTAACTACATCGTCGCTAACCCGAGCACCCTGACCGGCTCGATTGGCATCTTCGGGGTTATCAACACCGTTGAAAACAGCCTTGATTATCTTGGCGTTCATACCGATGGCGTTTCCACCTCACCGCTGGCCGACGTGTCCGTGACGAAATCGCTGCCGCCTGAGGTGTCTGAGATGATGCAGCTCAGCATTGAGAGCGGCTATAAGCGCTTTATCACGCTGGTTGCTGATTCCCGTAAAAAGACGCCAGATCAGATCGACCAGATTGCTCAGGGCCACGTCTGGACAGGCCAGGATGCAAAAAGCAACGGTCTGGTAGACAGCCTGGGCGACTTTGATGATGCGGTGAAGAAAGCGGCAGAGCTGGCCAAACTGAAGCAGTGGCACGTGGACTACTATCAGGACGAACCTACGTTCTTCGATATGATCGTGGACAGCATGTCCGGCTCCGTTCGCGCCATGCTGCCGGAAGCGCTTCAGGCTTACCTGCCTGCGCCTGTTGCCACGGCAGCGAAAGCGATGAAGGCGGAAAGCGACAAGCTCGCGGCCTTCAACGATCCACAGAGTCGTTACGCGTTCTGCCTGACCTGCGCGAACGTCCGTTAAAACCCGTCCCCTCTTCCCGCGAAGAGGGGATTTTTTCTTTTGAAGAACAAGAACTCACTACCATGCAGAAGAAATCAATTTATGTCGCCTATACCGGCGGTACCATCGGTATGCAGCGCTCTGAAAACGGCTATATCCCGGTTTCCGGCCACCTGCAGCGCCAGCTGGCGCTGATGCCCGAATTCCATCGCCCGGAAATGCCGGACTTCACCATCCACGAATACGAGCCGCTGATGGACTCCTCCGACATGACGCCGGAAGACTGGCAGCATATTGCGGATGACATTAAAGCCCATTACGACCAGTACGACGGCTTCGTGATCCTGCACGGCACCGACACCATGGCGTTTACCGCCTCGGCGCTCTCCTTCATGCTGGAGAACCTGAGCAAGCCGGTCATCGTGACGGGCTCGCAGATCCCGCTGGCGGAACTGCGTTCAGACGGGCAGATCAACCTGCTTAACTCCCTGTACGTTGCGGCCAATTACCCGATCAACGAAGTGTCACTGTTCTTCAACAACCGCCTTTACCGCGGCAACCGCACCACCAAAGCGCACGCCGACGGCTTTGACGCGTTTGCCTCACCGAACCTGCAGCCGCTGCTGGAAGCGGGTATCCATATCCGTCGTCTGGGCACGCCGCCTGCGCCAAACACCGCGGGCGAGCTGATTGTTCACCCGATCACCCCGCAGCCGATTGGCGTGGTGACGATTTATCCGGGCATCTCCGCCGACGTGGTGCGCAACTTCCTGCGCCAGCCGGTGAAGGCGCTGATCCTGCGCTCCTATGGCGTGGGTAACGCGCCGCAAAACGGTGAGTTCCTGAAGGAGCTACAGGAGGCAAGCGATCGCGGAATTGTGGTGGTCAACCTCACCCAGTGTATGTCCGGTAAGGTCAACATGGGCGGCTATGCCACCGGTAATGCCCTGGCGCACGCGGGCGTTATCAGCGGTTTCGATATGACCGTTGAGGCAACCCTGACTAAACTTCACTATTTACTGAGTCAGGATCTGGATATAGATTCCATTCGCCGCGCGATGATGCAAAACCTGCGCGGTGAGCTGACGCCGGACGAATAAGGAGTTCCCATGAAGCAACGCGCCCTGTTACTGGTCGATTTGCAAAATGATTTCTGTGCGGGCGGCGCGCTGGCCGTCGCCGAAGGTGACAGCACCGCGGACGTGGCAAACACGCTGATTGACTGGTGCAAAACCCGCGGCGAAGCGGTGGTCGCAAGTCAGGACTGGCATCCGGCAAACCACGGCAGCTTTGCCAGCCAGCATAGCGTTGAGCCTTTCACTCAGGGCGAACTCGACGGGCTGGCGCAAACCTTCTGGCCGGATCACTGCGTTCAGCAAACGGAAGGCGCAGAGCTGCATCCGCTGCTGAACCAGAAGGCCATCGACGCGGTGTTCCATAAAGGCGAAGATCCGCTTATCGACAGCTACAGCGCGTTTTTTGATAACGGACATCGTCAGAAAACGGCGCTCGACGCCTGGCTGCGCCATCACGAAATCACGGAGCTGATCGTGCTGGGGCTGGCGACGGACTACTGCGTGAAGTTCACCGTGCTCGACGCGCTCCAGCTTGGCTACACGGTTAACGTCATTACCGACGGCTGTCGCGGGGTGAACCTTCAGCCGCAGGACAGCGCCCAGGCGTTTATGGACATGGCTTCCGAAGGCGCAACGCTTTATACGCTGGCCGACTGGCTGGAAACGCAGGCCTGATGCTTTTTGCCGGGTGGTGCTTGCGCTTACCCGGCTCTCCCCTCTCTATCTCCCATAAAGTGAACTCCCTCGCATCACCAGCGAAACGGTAATGGTATTCTTTTCAGGCTGTTTTTTCGCCACGCCTTTTCTGTGGCGTGGTTATTTTTGTTTAGTCAAAGAGGAACACCTATGAAACGTTTGCCCTTGCTGGCAGCTCTACCCCTGCTTTGCGCGTCGGTTGCTACTGCCGCACCTCTGATGTCCGTGGGCTACTTCAACGGCGGCGGTGACGTCACCGCAGGACCAGGCGGCGATATTAATAAACTCGATGTCCGCCAGATAACCCACCTGAACTACTCGTTTGGTCTGGTCTATAACAGCGAGAAAGACGAAACCAACGCCGCGCTGAAAGATCCGACAAAGCTGCATCAAATCTGGTTATCCCCGAAGGTGGCGTCCGACCTGGCGCTGATCCCTCAGCTTCGTAAACAAAACCCTGACATTAAGATTCTGCTTTCCGTGGGCGGCTGGGGGGCGCGCGGCTTTTCTGGCGCGGCGGCGACGAAAGAGACCCGCGCGGTGTTTATTCGTTCCGCGCAGGAGATCGTCGATAAGTACGGCCTGGACGGTATCGATCTCGACTGGGAATTTCCGGTCAACGGCGCGTGGGGCCTGGTGGAAAGCTCACCTGCCGACCGGGATAACTTCACCGCGCTGCTAAAAGAGATGCGTGACGCGTTCGGCAAGAAAAAGCTGGTCACCATTGCGGTGGGCGCGAATGCGGAAAGTCCGAAAAGCTGGATTGACGTTAAGGCCATTGCGCCGCTGCTCGACTACATCAACCTGATGACCTACGACATGGCGTACGGCACGCAGTATTTTAACGCGAACCTGTATGACTCCAGCGACTGGCCGACCGTGGCGGCAGCAGATAAATACAGCGTCGATTTTGTGGTGAACAATTATCTGGCCGCTGGCCTGAAGCCGCAGCAGATGAACCTCGGGATTGGCTTCTACGGGCGCGTGCCAAAACGGTCCGTTGAGCCGGGCATTGACTGGAGCAAGCCCGATGCGCAAAAAAACCCGGTGACGCAGCCTTACTTTGGCCCTCGGGAGATCGCTTTGTTCCGCTCACTCGGTTATGACCTGACCAAAGACACCTACGTGAAATACAATGATATCGTTAAGAAGCTGCTGAACGACCCGCAAAAGCGCTTTACCGAACGCTGGGACGACCAGGCGAAGGTGCCGTGGCTTTCCGTGAAGGGTGCAGACGGGAAGGATCTGTTTGCCATCTCTTATGAGAATCCGCGTTCCGTTGCCATCAAAGCGGACTACATCAAAGAGAAAGGTCTGGCAGGCGCAATGTTCTGGGAGTACGGGGCCGACGACGAAAACCGGCTCGCGAAGCAGCTGGCAGCGTCATTGGGGATTAAGCACTAGCTGGATTGTGCCGGGTGGCGCGAGGGCTCACCCGGCCTGTTCAGGCGCGTTATTTGAACGTCGCAATCGGCTTTGGCGTGATGCCAAACTCTTCTTTCAGCTCGCGCTTGCTCTTCATCACCATCTGCCCTTTAGTGTCGATGGTCATATGCTGCGCGTCCGTATTGTTGCGCGCCTGCCACAGCATCACCAGCTGGAGGCTGTTCTCTTTTTGCTCCGGCGTCAGCGCTACCCCGTCCGGCCATTTTCCCAGCTCAACGGCCGTTACCAGACGCTGATAAACCTCCGGGGTCATTCCCGCAATCATGTCATCAATATTCACGATTTCTCCCTTACAAAGGAATAATTTGCTGAATCGTTTTTTCAACCTTTGGTCTGGTCGCCGTTTTCGTCATCGGTGAAGCTCATGGAGGCCGAATTTACGCAGAAACGTTCGCCCGTAGGCTGGGGACCATCCGGGAAGACGTGGCCCAGATGCGCATCACAGTTCCCGCAGCGAATTTCAGTGCGCACCATCCCGTGGGAAGAGTCCGTCAGGTAGCGGATCGCCTCGTCGCTGACGGGCTCGTAGAAGCTTGGCCAGCCGCAGCCAGAGTCATACTTGGTCTGGGAGTTAAACAGCGGTGCATCACACACAAGGCAGTGGTAGACGCCTTCCCGCTTATTGTGCAGTAAACGCCCGGTAAACGGCGGCTCTGTGCCGTGATTCTGCGTCACGTAAAACTGCATTTCCGTGAGGTTTTTTTTCAAATCGTCGGGGTTACGTTGGTTCGACATATGCTTACATCTCGCTGTTGAAACAGACATCTTTTAACCCAGATTCTAACAAAACATTAACACCCGCGCGTGCACTTTTGTTCTAAACTTATGTGTCGCGAAAAGGCGGTCAGGCAATTGTGATCTGTTTCACATTTTAATCCTGCGAGGCCTTTAAAATTCCGGGCGCAGCCCCCATGTGGTTGCTAGCTCAAAGGGAAAGTGAGGCGAGTCAGTTGCACAAACGTTAGTCACAGGATTGATTTGTCGCAATGATTGACACGATTCCGCTTGACGCTGCGTAAGGTTTTTGTAATTTTACAGGCAACCTTTTATTCACTAACAAATAGCTGGTGGAATATATGACTATCAAAGTAGGTATCAACGGTTTTGGCCGTATCGGCCGTATTGTTTTCCGTGCTGCTCAGAAACGTTCTGACATCGAAATCGTTGGTATCAACGATCTCCTGGACGCTGAATACATGGCGTACATGCTGAAGTACGACTCAACTCACGGTCGTTTCGACGGCACCGTTGAAGTGAAAGACGGCCACCTGGTTGTTAACGGCAAAACCATCCGCGTTACTGCTGAGAAAGACCCAGCTAACCTGAAATGGAACGAAATCGGTGTTGATGTTGTAGCTGAAGCTACCGGTATCTTCCTGACCGACGAAACTGCACGTAAACACATCACTGCGGGTGCGAAGAAAGTTGTTCTGACTGGTCCTTCCAAAGACAACACCCCAATGTTCGTTCGTGGTGCAAACTTCGAAACTTACGCTGGCCAGGACATCGTTTCCAACGCATCCTGCACCACCAACTGCCTGGCACCGCTGGCTAAAGTTATCAACGACAACTTCGGCATCATCGAAGGTCTGATGACTACCGTTCACGCTACCACCGCTACTCAGAAAACCGTTGATGGCCCGTCTCACAAAGACTGGCGCGGCGGCCGTGGCGCGGCTCAGAACATCATCCCATCCTCTACCGGTGCTGCTAAAGCAGTAGGTAAAGTACTGCCAGAACTGAATGGCAAACTGACTGGTATGGCGTTCCGCGTTCCAACTCCTAACGTATCCGTTGTTGACCTGACCGTTCGTCTGGAAAAAGCTGCTTCTTATGAAGAAATTAAGAAAGCAATCAAAGCTGCTTCCGAAGGCCCAATGAAAGGCGTTCTGGGTTACACCGAAGACGACGTTGTATCTACCGATTTCAACGGCGAAGTGTGCACTTCCGTGTTCGATGCTAAAGCAGGTATCGCACTGAACGACAACTTCGTGAAACTGGTTTCCTGGTACGACAACGAAACTGGCTACTCTAACAAAGTACTGGACCTGATCGCTCACATCTCCAAATAAGTTGAGATGAGTTCTTGATCCTAAAAGGCGACTTCGGTCGCCTTTTTTATTGTTTTTAGACAGAGGATTGCGTAATGATTAATAAAATATTTGCACTTCCGGTAGTCGAACAACTTACCCCTGTGCTCTCCCGCCGTCAGATTGACGGTGCCGACGTTATTGTCGTTGACCATCCGCGCGTGAAAGCCTCCGTGGCGCTCAATGGCGCCCACCTGCTCTCCTGGAAACCAGAAGGCGAAGAAGAAGGCCTGTGGCTGAGCGAGGCCACATCGTTTAAGAAAGGCGCGGCGATCCGCGGCGGCGTACCGATCTGCTGGCCATGGTTTGGCCCGTCCGCGCAGCAGGGTCTACCCTCTCACGGTTTCGCCCGTAACCAGCAGTGGACGCTGAAGGCGCACAACGACGATGACAACGGCGCGGTGCTGACCTTTGAACTACAGGCGAATGAGGAAACGCGCGCCCTGTGGCCGCACGAGTTCACCCTGTATGCCCGCTTCAAGCTGGGTAAAACCTGTGAGATTGAGCTGGAGGCGCACGGCGAGTTCGAAACCACCTCCGCGCTGCACACCTATTTCAACGTCGGTGATATCCAGGCGGTTAAGGTTAGCGGCCTTGGCGATACCTTTATCGACAAAGTGGATAACGCGAAAGAAGGCAAACTGGACGACGGCGTGCAGACCTTCCCGGACCGTACCGACCGCGTTTACCTGCACCCTGAAGCCTGCAGCATGATCCACGACAGCGCCCTGAACCGCGGAATCGAAGTGGTTCATCACCACCACAGCAACGTTGTGGGCTGGAACCCGGGCCCGGCCCTTTCCGTCAGCATGGCGGATATTCCGGACGACGGTTACAAGACCTTTGTCTGCGTGGAAACGGCATGCGTGACTGCCCCGCAGAAAACCAGCGAAGAAAAACCGTCCCGCTTAGGTCAGACGATTAAGATTGTGAAGCGTTGATTTTTCTGAAGCTTGAAAAAACAAACGGGGCGCAAGCGCCCCGTTTTAATGCATAGCATTCCGATCAGAACTTGTAGGTTACACCCACAGAGAAGATGCCCGCCCAGGACTTATCGACCATCGGGCTGTCTTTCACTTCATCGCTCAGACGGATATAACGACCGGTACCGTATACGTTCCAGTCACCCAGGAAGTTATAGGACGCGGTGAGTTCCAGGTACGGATCCCAGCCATCATCCGCGCTGTAGCTCTTCAGGCCACTGCGGCGAGACTCATCTTTAGAGACGCCATAGTAGTAGTCGTTGTAATTCTCGCTGCTGTACTGCACGCCAATACCCGGCGTCAGGGTCACCGCGCCGTTGGTGTAGCGATAAAGCCATGCCAGATCCCAGATGAAGCCGTTGCTGTTATCCAGCGTATCGCCCGCCAGCGCAGTGCGCAGGAAGCCATACTCGGTGTTATGCACGTAAGAAAGCCCCGCCATCAGTGAGCTTCTGCGCTTGTCCAGCTGGCGAAGCGCATTGCTGTCGCTGTCGCCCGGCTTAAAGTGCGTTGGATCGTAGTACGCCATGATGGAGAGCTTATCTGCCGTGTCGTTCCACAGATAGTAACCGCCGCCCAGTCCACGGAACCAGAAGTTATCGCCTTCATAGGTGACAACGGGGACAGGATATACGTCGCGGTCATACTGTTTGTACGGGCTGTTAATCACGCCAGCACCCGCGCCAACCGTCCACTGGCCTTCAGCCTGTACGGTGCTCGCTGCGGTAGCGGCAAGGATGCCCAATGCCAGAAGTTTGAGTTTGGTCACAATCCATTCTTTCCTGTAGTCAAATAATCAGCGGAGGAAGTGTAACCGCCAATCCCGCACATCCCAAAATTTTTTGCGCGCTAATCCGTTTGATTAACCCGTTATTTTTCATTTTTCAGATGACAACCCGCTTTCATTTATGTGACCGATAAATGAAAAACCCACTTTCGCCTTATACGCGCAGTGGAAATTTTTGGATGAGTTATTGATATGTCATTGAAAGTAGATTTTATGCGTATGCAAGTTTTGCAATTGCCATCTACGCTTTAATTTAAGAAGAGGTTTTGCTGAACACCCTGCGGTTCTTAGCCTTCGACCTGGCACACAGGTTGCTGCTCTGGCAGTGAGGTGCGAGAAATTCTCTTCCGGGAGCCTCCACTACTCATACGAACGGCTCTTATCCTGTGCTAAAAAACGAAAGGACGGCATGCCATGAATATATTCGATCACTATCGCCAGCGCTACGAAGCTGCCAAGGACGAAGAGTTCACACTGCAGGAGTTTCTTACCATTTGTCGGCAAGATCGCAGTGCCTATGCCAATGCGGCAGAACGGCTATTGATGGCTATTGGTGAGCCAAACATGGTTGATACTGCCCTGGAGCCACGGCTTTCCCGTCTATTTTCGAATCGGGTAGTCGCCCGATATCCGGCGTTCGAAGAGTTCTATGGTATGGAAGATGCCATAGAGCAGATCGTCTCCTACCTGAAGCATGCCGCTCAGGGGCTGGAAGAGAAGAAACAGATCCTCTATCTGCTGAGCCCGGTTGGTGGCGGTAAATCCTCGCTGGCCGAACGGCTGAAGGCGCTGATGCAGCGCGTGCCGATCTATGTCCTGAGCGCCAACGGCGAACGCAGCCCGGTGAATGACCATCCGCTGTGCCTGTTTAACCCGCAGGAAGATGCGCAGATTCTGGATAAAGAGTTTGGCATTCCGCATCGCTATCTCGGCACAATCATGTCGCCGTGGGCGGCGAAACGTCTGCACGAGTTTGGCGGGGACATCACCAAATTCCGCGTCGTCAAAGTCTGGCCGTCGATCCTTGAGCAGATCGCCATCGCCAAAACCGAACCCGGCGACGAGAACAACCAGGATATCTCGGCGCTGGTGGGTAAAGTCGATATCCGTAAGCTGGAGCATCACGCGCAAAACGACCCGGACGCCTACGGTTATTCCGGCGCGCTGTGCCGCGCCAACCAGGGGATAATGGAATTTGTCGAGATGTTCAAAGCGCCGATCAAGGTGCTGCATCCGCTGCTGACCGCTACCCAGGAAGGGAACTACAACGGCACGGAAGGTATCTCCGCCCTGCCGTTTAACGGCATTATCCTTGCCCACTCAAACGAATCTGAATGGGTTACGTTCCGTAATAATAAAAACAATGAGGCGTTCCTTGACCGCGTGTACATCGTCAAAGTGCCTTATTGCCTGCGGATCTCGGAAGAGATCAAGATTTACGAGAAACTGCTGAACCACAGCGAGCTGATGCATGCCCCCTGCGCGCCGGGAACGCTGGAAACGCTGTCGCGCTTCTCTATCCTGTCGCGTCTGAAAGAGCCGGAAAACTCCAGCATCTACTCCAAAATGCGCGTATATGACGGTGAAAGCCTGAAGGATACCGACCCGAAAGCGAAATCGTACCAGGAGTACCGCGATTACGCCGGGGTCGATGAAGGGATGAACGGCCTGTCGACGCGTTTTGCGTTTAAGATCCTCTCCCGCGTCTTTAACTTCGACCATGCGGAGGTGGCCGCCAACCCGGTTCATCTGTTCTACGTGCTGGAACAGCAAATCGAGCGCGAGCAGTTCCCGCAGGAGCAGGCTGAACGCTACCTTGAGTTCCTGAAAGGCTACCTGATCCCGAAATATGCGGAGTTCATCGGTAAAGAGATCCAGACCGCCTATCTGGAATCCTATTCAGAATACGGTCAGAACATCTTCGACCGCTACGTCACCTATGCTGACTTCTGGATCCAGGATCAGGAGTATCGCGACCCGGACACCGGCCAGCTGTTTGACCGTGAATCTCTTAACGCCGAGCTGGAAAAAATCGAGAAGCCGGCCGGGATCAGCAACCCGAAAGACTTCCGAAACGAGATTGTGAACTTTGTCCTGCGCGCCAGAGCGCATAACAACGGACGCAACCCGAACTGGACCAGCTACGAAAAACTGCGCACGGTCATTGAGAAGAAAATGTTCTCCAATACCGAAGAGCTGTTGCCGGTAATTTCGTTTAACGCCAAAACCTCAACTGACGAGCAGAAAAAGCACGACGATTTTGTCGACCGTATGATGGAGAAAGGTTACACCCGCAAGCAGGTACGCCTGCTCTGCGAATGGTATCTGCGCGTGCGTAAATCGTCTTAAAACAAGTGCCCGGTAGCGCTCGCGCATACCGGGCCGACAAATGCTAGTTGGCAAATGCAGTACGGGGGGTATATGACCTGGTTTATTGACCGGCGTCTTAACGGCAAAAACAAGAGCACGGTTAACCGCCAGCGCTTCTTGCGTCGTTATAAATCGCAAATTAAACAGTCGATCTCCGAGGCCATCAACAAACGCTCGGTGACCGACGTCGACAGCGGCGAATCCGTCTCCATCCCCAACGATGACATCAGCGAACCGATGTTTCATCAGGGGCGTGGCGGCCTGCGCCATCGCGTCCACCCAGGCAACGACCACTTCGTCCAGAACGACAGAATCGAGCGTCCGCAAGGCGGAGGCGGCGGTTCCGGGAGCGGTCAGGGCCAGGCCAGCCAGGACGGTGAGGGCCAGGACGAGTTCGTCTTCCAGATTTCTAAAGATGAATATCTTGACCTGCTGTTTGAAGATCTGGCCCTGCCGAATCTGAAAAAGAATCAGCATCGCCAGCTCAACGAATATAAAACGCACCGCGCGGGGTATACCGCAAACGGGGTGCCCGCCAACATCAGCGTCGTACGTTCGCTGCAAAACTCGCTGGCGCGACGCACGGCAATGACGGCAGGTAAGCGGCGCGAACTGCGCGAGCTGGAAACCAGCCTGAAAGTGGTGGAAAACACGGAACCGGCGCAGCTGCTGGAAGAGGAGCGCCTGCGTAAAGAGATTGCCGAACTGCGGGCGAAGATTGACCGCGTGCCGTTCATCGACACCTTCGACCTGCGATACAAAAACTACGAAAAACGTCCGGAGCCTTCCAGCCAGGCGGTGATGTTCTGCCTGATGGACGTGTCAGGCTCAATGGATCAGGCCACCAAGGATATGGCGAAGCGTTTTTATATCCTGCTCTATCTGTTCCTGAGCAGAACCTATAAGAACGTGGAGGTGGTCTACATTCGCCATCACACTCAGGCGAAAGAGGTGGACGAGCATGAGTTCTTTTACTCGCAGGAGACCGGCGGCACCATCGTGTCGAGCGCCCTGAAGCTGATGGATGAGGTGGTGAAGGAGCGCTACGATCCGGCGCAGTGGAACATCTACGCCGCGCAGGCATCGGATGGCGATAACTGGGCGGATGACTCGCCGCTGTGTCATGAAATTCTGGCGAAGAAAATTCTGCCGGTGGTGCGTTACTACAGCTACATTGAAATTACCCGTCGCGCCCACCAGACGCTGTGGCGTGAATATGAGCATCTGCAGTCGATGTTCGATAACTTCGCGATGCAGCACATACGTGACCAGGATGACATCTATCCGGTCTTCCGGGAACTGTTCCAGAAACAGTCATCCACCAGCAATGCGTGACTCAACGGCCAGCAAAAACCCGCTGGCCGTCTTCTTTCGACCCTCTCCTTCCCGTGCTAAGGTAGCAAGCTGCATAGTGGCAACTCACAGGTAAATTCATTATGTCTGATGACGTTTTTGGGATGACTACCCATCAGCAGCTAATCAGCTTATTAACCGAGCAGGGCGCGCGCTTTCGCGTGATCGAGCATGAGGCGGTCGGGAAATGCGAAGCGGTTAGTGAAATTCGTGGAACCGCTCTCGGGCAGGGTGCAAAAGCGCTGGTCTGTAAGGTGAAAGGCAACGGCGTAAAAAAACACGTGCTGGCGATCCTCGCCGCCGATCTGCAGGCCGATTTAAGCCGGCTGGCGAGCCATTTCGGTGGGCTGAAAGCCTCACTCGCCAGCCCGGCTGAAGTGGATGCGCTGACCGGCTGCGTTTTCGGCGCCATTCCCCCCTTCAGCTTTCACCCGGATCTGACGCTGGTCGCCGACCCGCTGCTGTTTGAACGCTTCGACGAGATCGCCTTTAACGCCGGCCTGCTGGAAAAGTCGGTGGTTATGGATACCCGGGACTATCTGCGTATTGCCCGCCCTGAACGGGTGACGTTCCGTAAAGGATAATTTATGCGGCTGGCTAAGGGTCAGCCGTTTTCCAGCAACAGCACGGATGCGATCAGAATAATGGCGATGACGAAAAACGATGAGGAGATAATCAGCGTTTCTACAAACATGGGATCGTTCATGATGCGCCCTGCTTTGCCTGAATACCTCTTTTTTACCCCCGCCCGGTGACGGTTAGATGACGGTGATGCGTCAGCTAAATGACGTTTTATTCGCTGAAACGATTCCTGGATAATTATCCTCCGCCGCGTAATGTCACTCTTTTAACGCTTTATTTGTTACCGGTATCACGAAAAGAAATTTACGTAACCCCGATGCCAGATCTCGCAATTGTTAACCTTTTCCCCGTGGTTAAACCTGTTTAACGGAGCACCTCAATAATAAACCTTACACTGGCAAGGTGATTACAATGACCGAGAAAATTACCCGTAAAGAAAAAATCAGTTATGGGTTAGGCGATATGGCAAGCCATATTGGGCTGGATAACGTTATTATTTTTCTGACGTTTTACTATACGGATGTGGTGGGATTACCCGCGGCGTTCGTGGGAACCATGTTTTTACTGGCACGAACGGCGGATGCCATTATTGACCCGGCGATGGGCTATATCGCAGACCGGACGCGCACCCGCTGGGGAAAATTTCGTCCGTGGATGCTGTGGCTGGCGCTGCCCTTTGGCGCAAGCTGCCTGCTGACCTACGCCGTACCGGAGTCGCTCGACCTGCACGGTAAAATGATTTTCGCCACCGTCAGCTACACCCTGATGATGCTGATGTATACCGCTATTAATATTCCCTACTGCTCCATGGGCGCGGTCATTACCCCCGACAACGATGCGCGAATTTCCCTGCAGTCCTGGCGCTTTTTCCTGGCCACGCTGGGCGGCGCGCTGTCGACATTCTTTATGATGCCGCTGGCGGAATTTTTGGGCGGCGACGATAAATTACTGGGCTATCGCTGGGCGATGGCCATAATGGCAACCGTCGCGGTAGTGATGTTCTGGATCTGCTTCGCCAACACGCGTGAACGTATTAACGCCCCCGCGACCCACAATAATTATCTTGCGGAGCTGCGGGATTTATTGCGTAACGACCAGTGGCGCGTGGTCGCCGTCCTGGTATTAACCAATATTGGCTTTGGCGTTATTCGCCTTGGCGCAATGATGTATTTCGTCACCTACTATCTCGGCAGCGCCAGCTATTTTATGTGGATGCTCGGCGCGCATATTCTTGGCAAAGCCGCGGGCAGCGCGCTGGCCAAACGCCTGACGCAAAACGTCAGCAAAGTGCAGATGTTTGGCTACTGCTCCGTGCTGGCGGGCGTGTTCAGCATCGCCCTGTTCTTTGCGCCTAAGTCGGTGCTTATCCTGGTGCCCATGACGTTCATCGTCTCTACCCTTTACCAGGCCACCACCACGCTGATGTGGGTAATGATGGCAGACGTCGCCGACTACGGGGAATGGAAACAGGGCAAGCGCATGGACGGCGTGATCTTCTCCACCTTCCTCGCCGTGCTCAAGCTGGGTATGGCCATCAGCGGCGCAATTGTTGGCTGGACGCTGGGCTTAAGCGGCTATGTGGCGAATGCCCCGGAACAGACCACCACGGCCATGTACTGCATTATCGCCCTCTTCACCCTCGTGCCCGGCGTACTGTCGCTCTGCGCGTTCGCCACGCTGCGCTGGTACAGGCTTGACGACAGCACCATGAAATCCATCCATCTCGCCAAACACCCCATTTAACAGGACGCATTATCCATGAGTGAGCTGATTCAGCATTCCAACAGTATTGAATGGCGATTTGAACGCCAGACCCTGCGTATTGAACCCTGGGGGGAAAACAGCCTGCGCGTCAGGGCCACCTGCTCGCCCACGTTTGATGACGCCCTGCAGGCGCTGCTGCCCGCATCACCTTGCCAGGCAGAGATTACCGCCGAAGCAGAAAGCCTGACGCTGCGTAACGGCAATATTACCGCGACGCTGAACCTGAAAGGCCAGCTGGCCTTCTACAACCAGCGCGGTGAACTGCTGCTGGAGGAGATGTGGCGCCAGCGCTCAACCGTCGGGATCGGCGCCAGCGAGAAGAGTCAGGATAAGTATGTCAGCGCCCTGAAGCTGGATGGCCGCGAGTTTAAGCCGCTGACGGGAGGGAAATACCAGCTCACCGTTCGCTTTGAGTCGCGAGCGGATGAACACCTCTACGGCATGGGTCAATATCAACAGCCGTGGCTGGATCTGAAAGGCTGTACGCTGGAGCTGGCGCAGCGCAATTCCCAGGCCAGCGTGCCCTTTATGCAGTCCAGCCTTGGCTACGGCCTGCTGTGGAACAATCCGGCGATTGGTGAAGTCAGTTTTGCGAAAAATCAGACGGAATGGCGCGCCCGCGTGACCGGCGAAATGGACTACTGGATCACAGCCGCCGACGCGGTGGCGGATATCACCCGCCAGTACGCGAAAGCCACCGGTACGCCACCGCCAGCCCCGGCGTTTATCAGTGGCCTGTGGCAGTGTAAATTGCGCTACCGCACGCAGCAGGAGGTGCTGGAGGTCGCCCGCGAGTATCGCCGCCGCAACCTGCCGCTGTCGGTTATGGTCATCGACTTTTTCCACTGGCCGAACCAGGGCACCTGGTGCTTCGATCCCGTGGACTGGCCCGATCCTGAAGCGATGGTCAACGAACTGCGCGAAATGGGCATTGCCCTGATGGTATCGGTGTGGCCAACGGTAGAAGCCCGCAGCCCGCTTTATCCGCTGATGAAGGCGAAGGGCTGGCTGGTCAGCAGCGAACGCGGCGTGCAGGTTAACCTCGATTTTATGGGCAATACCACGTTCTTTGACGCCACGCACCCCGAGGCGCGCAGGTTCGTCTGGGACACGGTGAAGAAGAATTACTACGACGTGGGGATAAAGCTGTTCTGGCTCGACGAGGCGGAGCCGGAATACCGCGCCTATGATTTTGACAACTACCGCTATCACGCCGGCCCGGTGCTGGAGGTGGGCAACCGCTATCCGCGTGATTTTGCGCAGGGCTTTTACGATGGGCTACGGGTAAACGGTGAAACCGACATTGTTAACCTCGTACGCTGCGCCTGGGCAGGCAGCCAGCGCTACGGCGTGCTGGCGTGGTCGGGGGACGTTCACTCCTCGTTTCATGCCTTCCGCAATCAGCTCGCCGCCGGGCTGAATATGGGGCTGGCGGGGATCCCCTGGTGGACCACGGATATCGGCGGCTTCCAGGGAGGTAACGTTAACGATCCGGCGTTCCACGAACTACTGATTCGCTGGTTCCAGTGGGCGGTATTCACGCCGGTTCTGCGCATGCACGGCTACCGCGAGCCGCAGATCCAGCCACCGGAGCGCTACCGGGACGGCATTCCTCAGTGTAACAGCGGTTCGCCTAACGAGCTGTGGAGCTACGGTGAAGAGAATTACGCCATCATGCAGCACTGGCTTACCGTGCGTGAAACCCTGCGTCCGTATATTGACGCGCTGTATCAACAGGTGCATCAGCACGGCGACCCGCTTATGCGCCCGCTGTTCTGGCACTATCCGCAGGATAAGCAGAGCTGGGAGTGCGAAGATCAGTACCTGTTCGGCGAAGACCTTCTCGTGGCGCCGGTAATGCACGCCGGCCAGCGCGAGCGCGAGGTTTGGCTTCCGCCAGGCAATGGCTGGATCGCCCTGAACGGCGAGCGCTACCCTGGCGGTGAACATATCCGCGTCGCCGCCGCGCTCGAAACCATCCCGGTATTTATCCGTGAGGGCAGCCCGCTGGTGGACGATCTGGTGAACTGATTTCAGGCAAGCGCCCAAAAATAGACAATTTTTTTCGTAAAGCCTGTTTGCTGCCGCGTTTGCGCGTAAAGTAAGCAGGCTTACTATTTTTGGCAAGGATCACCTCATGCTCGACCCTACTCTTCTCATCCTTCTGGCGCTGGCAGCGCTGGGCTTTGTCAGCCACAACACGACGGTGGCTATCTCCATACTGGTGCTTATCATTGTTCGCGTCACGCCGTTAAACACCTTCTTCCCGTGGATAGAAAAACAGGGGCTTACCATCGGGATCATCATTTTAACCATCGGCGTGATGGCACCGATTGCCAGCGGTACGCTTCCGGCCTCAACGCTGCTCCACTCCTTTATGAACTGGAAGTCGCTGGTGGCAATTGCGGTGGGTATTTTTGTCTCATGGCTTGGCGGACGCGGCGTGACCCTGATGAGCAGCCAGCCTTCTCTGGTAGCGGGTCTGCTGGTTGGAACCGTGCTGGGCGTGGCGCTGTTTCGCGGTGTGCCGGTTGGCCCGCTGATTGCCGCCGGGCTGGTTTCGCTGTTTATCGGGAAGTCGTAGTCAGGCTGGCAATATAGCGGGCAGGCGTCTGGCCCAGCCCTTTCTTAAACATGGTGATGAAGGCGGTGGTGGAGTCATACCCCAGCGCCTGCGCCACCTGCTGCACCGACCTGCCGCCGATAAGCAGCTGCAACGCGACGATCAGCTGGAGCTGGTGCCGCCAGCGGCGAAAGCTTAAGCCGGTCTCTTTCACCACCAGCCGCGCCAGATTGCGCTCGCTCATGGCAAAGCGGCTTGCCCACTGGGCGAGCGTCTGCCAGGCGGCAGGCTCGTTTGCCATGGTCTCACTCATCAGGCGAATTTTCGGATGCGGAGACACCGGCAGCTGTAAATGCTCCTGCGGCTGCAGGGGCAGTTCATCAAACAGGACGTCAACCAGCCGGGCGGTGGCGGGAAGATGCCGATCATCCCGGGATCTGTCCGCCAGCGACAGCACCAGCTCCCGGACCAGGGGCGATATTTTGAGGGTGCAGGAGCGCGTCGGCAGCTCGAGCGCTCCGGGCTCAATAAACAGCAGGCAGAGCTGCGCGCCGGGCGTCGCCTTGTTGCTGTGCGGCGTTTGACCGGGGATCCACACCGCATACTGTGGCGGTACCATCAGCATCGCGTTCTGCACCTCGCAGGTGATCGCGCCACCCAGCGCCATTATCAGCTGCCCCTTGCGGTGCTGATGCAGCGGTATATGCTGTTCTTCCGCCACGACGCGAATGCGAAAGGCAACCGCCGCATCGTGCTGGCTGTCGGGATCGTAGCCATCGAGACCCAGTCCGTGCATAATTTTGTCCGATATTAGCGATAAACTGTCATTTTAGCCTGATTTCAACCACGACTTAAATCGGTATCGTATGCGCTCGCCTGAACGTAAGAGACAATGATGACTACTGCTATTCAACCTTCCGGGAAACAGGGTGCGCTGCTGATTGCCGGCATCCTGATGATTGCCACAACGCTGCGCGTCACGTTTACCGGCGTCGCCCCCCTGCTCGACACCATTCGCCAGGACTATGGCTTAAGCACTGCGCAAACCGGCCTGCTCACGACGCTGCCTCTGCTGGCCTTCGCCTTTATCTCGCCCCTTGCCGCAGGCGTCGCGCGAAAAATGGGCATGGAGCGCAGCCTCTTCGTTGCCCTGCTGCTGATTTGCATCGGGATTGGGGTGCGTTCACTGCCGTCAGCCTCGCTGCTGTTTACCGGTACCGCTATCGTCGGCTGCGGGATTGCGCTGGGCAACGTGCTGTTGCCCGGACTCATCAAACGCGATTTTCCGGGCCAGGTGGCGAAACTCACCGGGGCTTACTCGCTGACGATGGGGGCCGCCGCTGCCGCAGGATCGGCGCTGATCGTTCCGCTGTCGCTGGGAAGCGCAGGCTGGCACGGTGCGCTGCTGATGCTGATGTTCTTCCCGCTGGTGGCGCTGCTCCTGTGGTTACCGCAGTGGCGCCACAGGCCTGCCGCCACCCTGACGGGCGCGGGCGCGTTGCACAATCGCGCCATCTGGCGCTCCGCCCTCGCCTGGCAGGTGACGCTTTTTCTGGGTATCAACTCGCTGATTTACTACGTTATTATCGGCTGGTTGCCCGCGATTCTGCTCAGCCACGGCTACAGCGAAACGCAGGCTGGCTCCATGCACGGGCTTCTCCAGCTGGCGACCGCTGTCCCCGGCCTCGCTATCCCGCTGATCCTGCATCGTCTTAACGATCAGCGCGGCATTGCCGGGGCTGTCGCCCTGATGTGCGCCGTGAGCGCGGCCGGATTCTGGTTTGCACCGACGCTGGCCGTCGTGTGGACGCTGGTGTTTGGCTTTGGATCTGGCGCCACCATGATCCTCGGCCTGACGTTCATCGGGCTGCGGGCCAGCTCGGCCCATCAGGCCGCCGCGCTCTCCGGTATGGCTCAGTCGATTGGCTATCTGCTGGCGGCCTGCGGTCCACCGATGATGGGGAAAATTCACGACGCTGCCGGAGACTGGCACATTCCGCTGATCGCCTGCGCGCTGGCCGCGGTGGTGATGGCCCTCTGCGGCGTGCTTGCCGGGCGTGACCGGGAAATCACGCCCCGCTGACAGCCAGAGCAGACCTTCCGGTCTGCTTTATTAACCCTGCGCCGCCCGCAGCATGGCCTGCACCAGCACTACCGGGCGCCCTTGCAGCGCGGCGCGTTCGTGCTGGAACAGGGTGATCACAAAGAAGGGATGAGTCACCAGCTCTGCCGCGCGGATCTCGCCCTGCTCGTCCCAGCCCGTCACGCGCATGTCGCCCCGCTCAAGTTCGAGGGCAAACTCAGGCGAGACGCCGTAGCTGCAATGATAGCCTTCCTCAATTTCCGGCCTACCGTACGCTTTAGCAATCAGCGTGTTATTACGCAGCTCAATTGCATCGGTCTTTTCCACCAGCGAGCAGGCCAGGGGCGCAATCACCATAGTCCCTTCCGCGTCGGTTTCGGCGTGGGCCGCGTCGTGCCAGCCCAGCACGTTGCGGGCGTATTCAATCAGCGCATGCTGGAACCCGCCGCAGGTCCCTAGGAACGGAATGCCGTTTTCTCGCGCGTAACGCGCCGCGATAAACGCCGCCTCGGCGTTTTTATACGGGCTTGCCGGCACCAGCCAGATGGCGTCGTAACCGACCAGGTCTTCGGGGCTGGTGAGCTCTTGCGTGGCGATCCAGTCATAATCAGCGGTGAGCTCCAGCACCGCAGCGGCGTCGTCGATCGCCAGCGGAATCGCCTGGTGCGCAATAACATCGGAATTGTAATCACCAACCAGCGCAATGCGCAGCGTCGTTTTAACCGGGGAGAGTTCCATGAGGGATTCCTTATGCCAGAGGATTTTCAGATAACATAAGGAACCTCAGACTACCGATCTTTTGCAGTTATCACAATACCTTAAATTGGGTGGGTTAAAAGCTGGTGCTATAGTGTTCTCGCTAAACGTCTTACGGTATGAGGAGGAAGCGTGATTCAGTGTAAGCGCGTGTATGAGCAACCGCATTCAGAAGATGGTTACCGTATCCTGGTAGACAGGCTCTGGCCGAGGGGAATAAAAAAGACCGACCTCGCGTATGATGAGTGGTGCAAATCCCTGACGCCGTCCGGCGAACTGCGAAAAGCCCTCCACGGTGAAGCTATCGATTTCACCGCGTTCAGCGAAGCGTACCGGAAAGAGCTGGCGCAGCATGTGGACGAAGGAAAACGCGTCGCAGCCATCGCCCGCCAGCAGACGGTAACGCTACTCTATGGCGCAAAAGATACGCAGCAGAATCACGCCCTTGTGCTGGCGGACTGGCTGCGCAGCCTGTAATTAACCGATCGCCAGCTCATCGTGAACCTCAGGCATGGCGTCCGGGGTGAGCGGTATTAGATGCTCCGGGCGGACAAAGGCAAAGCCGTGCTGGTTATCAAACGCGAATACGTCACCGGTAACCAGCCACAGCGCACGCTCTGACGTGGCGGGTAGCTGCGTCATGACGCCGTTAACCGGGTTGACGAAACGCTGGCCAGGCTGACAAAGGCCAAACAGCTCAACGGATTTACCGATATTTCTACGGCCTGCCGCCGTACGCGCACCCACGATCATCGCCATGCTGCCCGGTTTTAACTGAAACATACTTCTTCTCGCAATCGTGCCGCCAGAAACTGGCTAAGAATAATCCTAAAGAGAAGTGTATCGCAGTTTTAATACCGCTGTCATCTGGTCGGTTGCGGGCGATCGCGACGGTAGAGCTCCCATTCATCGATCGCTTCTCCCCCAGGCAGCTTACATTTGGTGCGCACGCCCTGAGGGCTTTGTACGGGGATTTGCTCTCCCCCTTTCTCCAGGCAATGTACTGAAGCCGGATTCGCCATACCGATAGCGTGCGGGGGCTTAGGCGCATCGGGCGGGGTTGGCTTTGTTGAACATGCGGCAAGGGGTAACGCCAGCGCCAGAAGAAGATATTTCATCATTACGATCCTTCAGGTGTTGTAAAAACCTCAGAGTAACGGCTCATCACCGTTTTCTCCATGATTTCTCCATTAAACCTGCACTATTCACCCCTATAGTGGTACTCGTTCTCACACTGACCAGAGAACAACATTCCATAATCAAGATGTTTTGCCCCGATCTCCGCGTCGGGGCTTTTTTTGGCACCTCATCCCCGCGCCCTGAAGAATATATAAAATTTTTCATATTCATGTTTTACTATTACTGGAGTCTATATTTTCAGCATAACATGCAGTTACAGAGGCCTTCTGCATGGGAGTCGACCAGCCTAATGTCAGATATCATTCTTGCCCGCGTTTCGGAAACCCTCTCAACTGAGCAATCTCTCGACAGCCTGGTGCGACAGCTGCTGGAAATGCTGGAAATTGTGACGGATATGGAGTCAACCTACCTGACCAAAGTCGATATCGACGCGCGTTTGCAGCACATTCTCTATGCCCGTAACAGCAAGCAGATGCAGATCCCGGAAGGGTTCAGCGTGCCCTGGGACGAGACGCTGTGCAAGCGCGCCATCGACAGCGATACGTTGTTCAGCAACGAGGTGCCCGACCGCTGGCCGGAGTGCGTGGCCGCAAAAGCGCTGGGTATCACGACCTATATGAGCGTGCCCGTTCATCTTGCCGATGGTTCTCTGTACGGAACGCTATGCGCAGCCAGCACCGAAAAGAAACTGTTCAGCGATCGCGGCGAGCAGGTGATCCGACTCTTCGCCGGGTTAATTGCCCAGTACATCCAGAAAGAGTCGCTTGTGCTCCAGCTTCGCGAAGCAAACGCGGCGCTGATTGCCCACTCCTACACCGACGCCCTCACCGGCCTGCCGAACCGGCGCGCCATATTCGAAAACCTGACGACCCTGTTTTCGCTGGCGCGCCATCTTCAGCGCAACGTCACGATCGCCTTTATCGACCTTGATGATTTCAAGCGCATTAATGACCATTACGGGCATGAAGCGGGAGATCGGTTCCTTATTCAGGTCGGTGCGCGGCTGACGGACCAACAAACCCAGGACGAGATCATTGGCCGCCTCGGCGGGGATGAATTTCTGGTTGCCTGCCTGAGTAAAAGCGATGATGGCGATACCGGTTCAGAGATAAGCGCGATTAAGACCAGCCTCAACGATCGTATCGCGGGCGAATACGGGTTGGGGAATGTCACTATCAGATATCCGGGGGCAAGTATTGGCGTGATTATTGTCGATCCGCACAGCACCGATGAGGATAGCGCCCTGCGCACCGCTGACGTCGCGATGTATCAGGATAAAAAAGGAAAAAGCAAAACAGGCTTTGTCGCACTGGATTAAGCCCGTACACTCTACGGCCTTAAGCAAACAAAACGGGTGATGGTATGAGAATAGGGATCCTCTTTCCGGTTGTGATATTTATCACGGCAGTCGTCTTTTTGGGCTGGTTTTTCATTGGCGGATACGCCGCGCCGGGGGCATAAATGAGAAAAACGACCATTATCATGCTCATCGTGGCCGCAGTGGCCGTCGCCGGTACGCAGATGGGCTGGTGGTAACGCTCAAAGTAAAAAGGCCGCCGTCAGGCAGCCTTTTTTTAACACAGGTCAGATTTAGCTTTTGATTTTTCTGTAGATAAACAGAACAACCAGCGCGCCAATCACCGCGACGACAAAGCTGCCGAAGTTGAAGCCATCAACTCTGCCAAATCCGAACAGGGTACTGATCCAGCCACCGACGACTGCACCCACAATCCCCAGAATGATCGTGACGATGAAACCGCCGCCATCTTTGCCCGGCATAATCCACTTCGCCAGGATACCCGCAATCAGCCCAAAGATAATCCAGGATAAAATTCCCATAGCTTTCCTCTCTGTATGGTTTTTGTCATTAAATCAACGACACAGAAAAGGATAGCACAGGATCTGAGAAAGGAAATTTGTGATAAGAATCACACGGTTCGTTTGAGCAAAATCTGAACAGAAAAAAATCGTCGTTCCACATAAAACGTGGGGTTGCATCTTTTGTTGAGAAAGATTATCTTTCTCAATACTGAATAGTTGAGCAAAACACTCAGGTATTCAGTACGACATTGCTCACATTGCTTCCAGTATTTTTTGCCCACCTCTGAGTGGGCTTTTTTTTGCGCTAAACCACCAGAATTCAGCGTTTTTTCTGCATCCGTGAGACGCTATTCTCTACGGCTTCTTAACAGCACAATGGCTTTGATAACATGAACGTATCGAGCAAGTTTGTCATCTGCCTTAACCTTGTTTCTGCCAGTACGCTACTGTTACTGCTTTCAGCCCGGTATGCGTGGTTCTGAGAGGTTAAAGCCCGGCACGCCTGCGGGCTTTATCGTTGACCCCATGCGGGGTTCATTCTGCGATTTGTAGCTTTTATAGCCTGTGTTAAGATCCCAGCACTTAAGGACGTGGCGGGACAGCAGGAAAATGAAGAAGATCATTACCGTTGCTATCATCTCAACATTACTGGTCATCCTGTCCCTGTATGCTGTTAACGCCATCATCGTTGAGCAGCAAAAGAACCGGCAGCTGGACGTTTCCCGGACGCTTTTGCACTATTCCGAAGACCTGACGCAAAATATTACCAGCACCCTCAAAAATACCTCCGCCCAGGGATGCGATAACGCAAGCCTGGACATATACCGAAAATTAAAAATCCAGAGCCCCCATATCGCCGACGTGGGGTTTATCGAAAAAGGTAAAATCGTCTGCACTGCGTTCTGGGGCAGGCTGGCAAACCCCGTAGCCCTGCCCTCCGAGCTTCATAACACCTTAAACGGATTCAGCCTCGCGCAATTTTCGCAGAAAGGGTTCTTTACGGGCAACGCGACCATTTTTAATCATCTTATTATTTTCACCTCACGTTCGGCTTACGACAAATTTACTCCCGTTACGGCGAACTACTCGCTTCGCACTTCCACCCGGGATTTCGACAGAACCTTTTTCACCGTCACGCCGTCCAGTGACGAACAGAGCCAGATAACGTCCCCGTTATTTACGCAGTCCGTTACGCAATGCAGCAGGCAATGGGATTTGTGCGTTACCGTCACCCACTACGACGCCGGGCTGGCCTCGCTGTCGGGCATCGTCATGGTGCTGCTTTGCCTGTTTTTATATTTTATCTGGGTCGCCCTGACGCTGTTTTCGTTTCGAATTTACGAAGACCGCCTTTCGCTGGAGCGCACGCTGGTCAAGGCGGTGAAAGCGAACACGATAAGCGTGCATTTTCAGCCCATTATCCGGGTTAGCGATAAAAAAATTGTCGGCGTAGAGGTTCTGTCGAGATGGCGGGATAACAATCATAAAGACGTCTCCCCTGAGCTATTTATTCCGTTAATCAAAAAGATTGGGCTGTATCCCTATTACTACACCAACATGATTAAAAAATCGCTGGCAGAAATTGCCCCGCTGGCCAATGAATATCAGCTGATGGTTTCAGTGAACGTTGGCAGAACGGAAATTGAAGACGGCAAATTCCTGGCTGTTTTACGTCGCGAATGTTTGCTGAACAACATGCCGTTATCGCTGATAAAGGTTGAGTTATCCGAGAATGGGGTCTCTACGTCGGCGATCCTTGAGGAATTTTGTGAAGAACTCAAGTCAGCGGGGGTGAAGATCTCTATCGACGATTTTGGCGTGCAAAACTCTAATCTTGCCAGGCTGACGAACCTGAAGTATGACGAGATCAAGGTCGATAAGTCGCTAGTGGATGGCATCAACGAAGATTACAAACAGGATATCCTGGCGATCTTTAGCGATGCGCTCGCTAAACTGCAAAAAACCCTTGTTTTTGAAGGGGTTGAGAGCGAAACGCAATATCAATTTATCGTCCAGAGATATCCCGATGCCCTGATACAAGGGTGGTATTTTTCAAAATCGCTGCCGCGGCAGGATCTGGCCCGCCTGCTGGCAAACCCGGCGCGATAGTGCGTTACTCATTACCCCACTGATTCAGGAACCTGGCGATATCGTCAATACGTTCTTCATCAATAGCCGCCTGGGCCGCCATCTCATGCTGCGCCTCTTCATCAATCTCTTCATTATTGTACAGACGGGTGAGCAGCATCTGGAAATAGCGTGCCAGCGGCGTGCGTTCCGCCTCATCCACCGGCTTCGCAGATTCTGTGGCATATTCATCGACAATGTCGTAAAACCTGAGCGGGATATCGTTGGTCATAGCGTTGTTTCCCTCTTTTATGCATAAAAAACGGGAACCCTCAGGCTCCCGTTCACGTTTAACCCAGCGAATGGATTACATGTTCGCGACGATCGCGTCGCCAAACTCTGAGCATTTCAGCAGCTTAGCGCCTTCAATACCTTCAACGATCCGGCCAGGGGCTTCGAACCATTCCATGTGACGCAGGAGTATTTCATCGGAAATTTGATTATTGATGGATAGAAAAAGAAACACAACAGATAAATTATAATTTTAATGCAACCCTGGCTCCTCACCAACCAATGATTTAGCGTAACCATCTTTGGGATTGTTTGGTACTTTTGAGGATTAAGTAATTATTCACTTTCTGGTATTGGCGTATCCCTATTTTCTCCCACGGCCTATACTTTCAGTTTGCTCTCTGGCTGCAGCCATTTGCATAAGCTTCCCGCAGCGTTGATAATGCGGGCGAACGCTGAGTGGGTATGAGAACCTTCTTTGTCGCAGTAAAGCCGTAATTTTGCTCTTTCAAACGCAACGGGGGACGTTGCTGCATATGATCTCCTGCTTAGCCGAAGCTATTGCTTCTGACGAGGCAGCTCGGTTAGCATTAGGATAAATTATCAATATTTCAAGATAAGGGGAAGAGCGTGATCAAATGGCTTAGGAAAGCAAACAGATCAAAAAATTATTATCTGAAAAGGACGAAATTAAAGCTTAAGCTTAGCCTCTTAAGTGAAATTACTGCTCGCGCTCGCTCTAAAAATATCGGTCATGATTTAGGCACAGATCATTTAGTAATCCCTTTCATCGCTAAGGGTATCGGAGATGCGGTTGTTATCGGGGGAGTGATTGATACTCTGGTGAAAAACGATTTCCAGGTCTCTGTTATTGCTGATAAAAAAACGCATTTTTTATTTAAGGAATGGACGACATTAGCAGGTTTGTATTTATATGAACCTCATAATAAAAAACCTTTGCTTAATGAACTGAAGAAAATAGGGCCCTTCGCGTTCATTGACTCGCATGAGATTACTCATTCAAATATTGATACATTCAATTTAATTAGACTTACCAAGCCTTTTAGAACAGTCGGCTTTACGGAAAAGTATCGAATTTATGATGAAGTCATCAATATTAAACATCCTCAGTCACACATAAGCACCAGGTATGTAGATTTACTTGAACGCTTAGGTATCTCGGTAACAGATTATGATTATTCTGTAATCATTCCTGAAAAAGATGCTGCAGCCGCCCGGAAATTCATGCAAAAAACCACCGATAAAAAGATAATTTCCTTTATTCCTTACGGTAGCGTTAGTGAACGTTTTTTCTCCGACTTACAAATTGAAGCTATAACGAACCATATTTCAAAATACAGTCATTCATATCACACGATCATCATCGGTGAACAACACAAAATTGCCACTATCCCTGATTCAGAGAATGTTACAAAAAACACAGTTCCATCATTCTTTTCAGCTGCACAGATAATTAAAGATAGCGAGCTTATCATTTCGCCAGATACATCATTTGTACATGTCTCAAGAGCTTTTAACAAAAAAATTATATGCGTCTACCCCTTCAAGATTATCGGCGAATCTGCTGATAACGCCGATGTTTGGGGGCCAAATTATAAATCAGCAATACAGCTTAGATTGAAAGAACGCCGCGTTATGGATGCCGATGTTCGACCTATACTAAATATGATAGATGAACAATTGAAAGATATAACAAATTAAGGTTTCGTATAGATATAAATATAATATCGTGATCGAATTTTACTCAGTCTTCTCAGGTCTCTCTATGTTTATGGCCTGAGGCTCACTCACTCCTGGCAATTGCTTAAAGTTTGCAAATTTTTAAAAATATGCATGAATTGGTTATTTCATTCTGAGTAAAATTGAACAGCGCGCGTTTATTTCAATAACCGTTATAAGCTAAAAATAAAAAACGGGAACCCTCAGGCTCCCGTTCACGTTTAACCCAGCGAGTGGATTACATGTTCGCGATGATCGCGTCGCCAAACTCTGAGCATTTCAGCAGCTTAGCGCCTTCCATCAGACGTTCGAAGTCATAGGTAACGGTTTTGGCGTTGATCGCGCCTTCCATACCTTTAACGATCAGGTCTGCGGCTTCGAACCATTCCATATGACGCAGCATCATCTCTGCGGACAGGATGATAGAGCCCGGGTTCACTTTGTCCTGCCCCGCGTATTTAGGTGCAGTACCGTGGGTCGCTTCGAACAGCGCGCACTCGTCACCGATGTTCGCGCCAGGCGCGATACCGATACCGCCAACCTGCGCCGCCAGGGCGTCAGAGATGTAGTCACCGTTCAGGTTCATACAGGCGATGACGTCATATTCAGCAGGACGCAGCAGGATCTGCTGCAGGAACGCATCGGCAATCACATCTTTAATGACGATCTCTTTGCCGGTGTTCGGGTTCTTGATCTTCTGCCACGGGCCGCCGTCGATCGGTTCACCGCCGAACTCTTCGGTCGCCAGCTGGTAGCCCCAGTCTTTGAACGCGCCTTCGGTAAACTTCATGATGTTGCCTTTGTGAACCAGGGTCACAGAGTCACGGTCGTTGGTGATCGCGTATTCGATGGCTGCACGCACCAGACGCTTGGTCCCTTCTTCGGAGCACGGCTTGATACCGATACCGCAGTGCTCAGGGAAGCGGATTTTCTTCACGCCCATCTCTTCACGCAGGAATTTAATCACTTTTTCCGCATCAGCAGAGTCCGCTTTCCATTCGATACCGGCGTAAATGTCTTCTGAGTTTTCACGGAAGATAACCATGTCGGTCAGCTCAGGGTGCTTAACCGGGCTTGGGGTGCCCTGATAATAACGTACCGGGCGCAGGCACACGTACAGATCCAGCTCCTGACGCAGCGCCACGTTCAGGGAGCGAATGCCGCCGCCGACGGGGGTGGTCAGTGGGCCTTTGATAGCTACGCGATAGTCGCGGATCAGGTCCAGCGTTTCGGCTGGCAGCCAGACGTCCTGGCCATAAATTTGAGTCGATTTTTCACCGGTGTAAATTTCCATCCAGGAAATTTTACGCTCGCCTTTGTAGGCTTTCTCAACAGCGGCATCAACCACTTTCAGCATTGCCGGGGTAACGTCTACGCCGATACCATCACCTTCGATGAACGGGATAATCGGGTTGTGAGGAACGTTAATCTTGCCGTTTTGCAGGGTGATCTTTTTACCTTCCGCCGGAACAACTACTTTGCTTTCCATTAACCTCTCCTTCGAGCGCTTCTGGTTGTTACTGATCTTATGTTAATAAATTGTAATGAGCCTTCCGATAGTACCTGATTGTCCGACGCCATGAAAGGTCTTCGTTATTAGGCTATAATGCGGCAATTGATAAAGCCTGAAAATACCATGAAGAAAACTTCTTTTAGAAAACACCGGGTTGAGCGATTCAGCTCACGACAAGCTCCCAGAAAAACCCCAGAAACCCAGCCGACGCGGGTGATTCTGTTCAATAAACCCTACGATGTATTGCCGCAGTTCACCGACGAGGCCGGGCGCAGCACGCTTAAAGAATACATCCCGGTTCAGGGCGTCTATGCAGCCGGGCGACTGGATCGCGACAGCGAGGGACTGTTGGTTTTAACCAACGATGGCGCCCTGCAGGCGAAGCTCACCCAGCCGGGCAAACGGACCGGGAAAATTTACTTTGTGCAGGTTGAAGGCGAGCCGGACGACGAGACGCTGGTAAAGCTGCGCAACGGCGTAACGTTAAACGACGGCCCCACCCTGCCCGCTGGTATTGAACGCGTGAATGAACCGGAGTGGCTGTGGCCGCGCAATCCGCCCATCCGTGAACGCAAATCCATACCCACCAGCTGGCTTAAGATCACCCTTTATGAAGGCCGCAACCGTCAGGTTCGCCGTATGACCGCGCACGTGGGCTTCCCTACCCTTCGCCTGATTCGCTACGCCATGGGCAGCTACACGCTGGACTCGCTGGCAAACGGGGAATGGCGGGACGTTACCCCTAAGGAGAAATAATGTTCAAACCTCATGTTACGGTTGCCTGCGTGGTTCACGCTCAGGGAAAATTTCTGGTTGTAGAAGAGAGTATCAACGGCAAGGCGCTGTGGAATCAGCCTGCCGGGCATCTTGAAGCTAATGAAACCTTACTGCAGGCAGCAAAGCGCGAGCTGTGGGAGGAAACAGGCATCCGCGCCGAGCCGCAGCACTTCATTCGCATGCACCAGTGGATTGCGCCTGACCAAACCCCTTTCCTGCGCTTTTTATTCGCCGTTGAGCTTAACGAAACGTGCGCCACTGAACCGCATGATGACGATATCGACCGCTGCCTGTGGGTCACGGCAGACGAGATACTGAACGCGCCAAACCTGCGCTCGCCGCTGGTTGCGGAAAGCATTCGCTGCTGGCAATCTGCTGGCCGCCTGCCGCTGGATGTCATCGGCGCGTTTAACTGGCCGTTTACAGAGGGTGTCAACGGTGGGGGGGCGTGATAGAATACGCCGCCTTGAAGTTCAATGTCGTGAGTATTCCATGTCAGATAACAGCCAGAAAAAAGTGATCGTCGGCATGTCCGGCGGTGTCGACTCCTCCGTTTCCGCCTACCTGTTGCAGCAGCAGGGCTATAAGGTGGAGGGCCTGTTCATGAAGAGCTGGGAGGAAGACGATGGCGAGGAATACTGCACTGCCGCTGCGGATCTCGCCGATGCGCAGGCCGTGTGCGACAAGCTCGGCATCGAACTGCACACCGTTAACTTTGCCGCAGAATACTGGGACAACGTCTTTGAACTCTTCCTCGAAGAGTACAAAGCTGGCCGCACGCCTAACCCGGACATTCTGTGCAACAAAGAGATCAAATTTAAAGCCTTCCTGGAATTCGCCGCTGAAGACCTGGGCGCGGATTACATCGCGACCGGCCATTACGTGCGTCGTGCAGACGTGAATGGCAAAAGCCAGCTGCTGCGCGGTCTGGACGGCAATAAAGATCAGAGCTACTTCCTTTATACGCTGAGCCACGAACAGATTGCCCAAAGCCTGTTCCCGGTCGGCGAGCTGGAAAAGCCGGAAGTGCGTAAAATCGCTGAAGAGCTGGATCTGATCACCGCGAAGAAAAAAGACTCCACCGGTATCTGCTTTATCGGCGAGCGCAAGTTCCGCGAGTTCCTCGGCCGCTACCTGCCTGCACAGCCGGGTAAAATTGTTACCGTTGACGGCGACGAAATTGGCCAGCACCAGGGGCTGATGTACCACACCCTTGGCCAGCGTAAAGGTCTGGGTATTGGCGGCACCAAAGACGGCAGCGAAGACCCGTGGTACGTGGTCGACAAAGACGTCGAAAATAATATTCTGATTGTGGCTCAGGGTCATGACCATCCGCGTCTGATGTCCGTTGGCCTCGTCGCGCAGCAGCTGCACTGGGTCGATCGCGAGCCGCTGAAAGGCACGCTGCGCTGCACCGTGAAAACGCGCTACCGTCAGACGGATATTCCCTGCACCGTTACCGCGCTGGATGACGATCGCATTGACGTGCGTTTCGACGAACCGGTTTCCGCCGTTACCCCTGGCCAGTCAGCCGTCTTCTACAGCGGCGAAATTTGCCTCGGCGGTGGGATCATTGAACAGCGCCTGCCGCTGCCTGCTGTTTAAACCGATAGCACACATAAAGGAGACCGTGTGGCGAAGAACTATTACGACATCACCCTGGCGCTGGCGGGAATTTGCCAGTCAGCTCGTCTGGTGCAACAGCTGGCGCATCAGGGTCACTGCGACGCCGATGCCCTGCACGTTTCGCTCAACAGCGTTATCGATCTCAACCCGGGCTCAACGCTGGGTGTGTTCGGCGGCAGTGAAGCCAATCTTCGTCTCGGTCTTGAAACCCTGCTCGGCGTGCTCAACGCCAGCAGCCGTCAGGGGCTCAACGCGGAACTAACCCGCTACACCTTAAGCCTGATGGTGCTGGAACGTAAGCTGAACGCCGCAAAGGGCGCGATGAATACCCTGGGCGACCGCATCGCCGGGCTACAGCGCCAGCTCGACCATTTCGACCTCCAGTCGGAAACCCTGCTGAGCGCAATGGCCGGTATTTACGTCGACGTAATAAGCCCGCTCGGCCCGCGTATTCAGGTGACCGGTTCACCCGCCGTACTGCAAAGCCCCCAGGTGCAGGCGAAGGTTCGCGCCTCGCTGCTGGCCGGCATTCGTGCCGCCGTGCTCTGGCACCAGGTTGGCGGCGGCCGCCTGCAATTAATGTTTTCTCGTAATCGCCTGACGACTCAGGCAAAACAAATTCTTGCTCATTGTTAACCTCCCGGAGTTGCGAATTATGGAATTATCCTCCCTGACCGCCGTATCCCCTGTCGATGGACGCTACGGCGATAAAGTCAGCGCGCTGCGCGGGATCTTCAGCGAATATGGCCTGCTGAAGTTCCGTGTTCAGGTTGAAGTACGCTGGCTGCAAAAGCTGGCCGCCCAGGCAGCAATCAAGGAAGTTCCTGCTTTTGACGCAGAGGCAAACGATTACCTTGATAAAATCGTTGCCGGGTTTAGCGAAGAAGATGCCGCGCGCATTAAAACCATTGAACGCACCACCAACCACGACGTAAAAGCGGTTGAGTACTTCCTGAAAGAGAAAGTGGAAAGCGTCCCTGCCCTGCATGCGGTTTCCGAATTTATCCACTTCGCCTGTACGTCTGAAGATATCAACAACCTGTCTCACGCGCTGATGCTCTCAACCGCGCGCCAGGAAGTGGTGCTGCCTTACTGGCGTAAAATCATTGACGCGGTAAAAGCGCTTTCAGTGGAGTACCGCGATATTCCGCTGCTCTCCCGTACTCACGGCCAGCCGGCGACGCCATCTACCATGGGTAAAGAGATGGCGAACGTGGCGTACCGCATGGAGCGGCAGTATCGTCAGCTGGAACAGGTTGAGATCCTCGGCAAAATCAACGGTGCGGTCGGTAACTATAACGCCCACATCGCCGCCTACCCTGAAGTTGACTGGCACCAGTTCAGCGAAGCGTTCGTGACCTCGCTGGGCATCCAGTGGAACCCGTACACCACCCAGATTGAGCCGCACGACTATATTGCCGAGCTGTTTGACTGCATCGCGCGCTTTAACACCATCCTGATCGACTTCGATCGTGACGTCTGGGGCTACATCGCGCTGAACCACTTTAAGCAGAAAACCATCGCCGGCGAAATCGGTTCGTCCACCATGCCGCACAAAGTGAACCCAATCGACTTCGAAAACTCCGAAGGCAACCTGGGCCTGGCGAACGCCGTGCTTCAGCATATGGCGAGCAAACTGCCGGTTTCCCGCTGGCAGCGCGACCTGACCGATTCTACGGTGCTGCGTAACCTGGGCGTGGGCATTGGCTACGCGCTGATCGCGTATCAGTCTACCCTGAAAGGCGTGAGCAAACTGGAAGTGAACCGCGATCGCCTGCTGGACGAGCTGGATCACAACTGGGAAGTGCTGGCGGAGCCAATTCAGACCGTGATGCGCCGCTACGGCATCGAAAAACCGTACGAGAAGCTTAAGGAGCTGACCCGCGGCAAACGCGTTGACGCCGAAGGCATGAAGCAATTTATCGACGGCCTGGCGTTGCCAGAAGAAGAAAAAGCGCGCCTGAAAGAGATGACCCCGGCGAACTACATTGGCCGCGCCGTCACCATGGTTGACGAGCTGAAGTAATCACTCTCCCCCTTTCCGGCCGGAAAGGGGGCTGCTTTTTGGTATCGCGCCATTCTTCCGGATGGCGGACGCTTTTAATATTCCGGCACCCTCACGCCTTGCAGTGGTTAAAGCATAGTATTGGATTGATTGTTATTTTTCGGCGTGGAATAACTTTGCGGAATATACCGCTTCAGCCCGAACGGGCACAGTTTGAACTGGCAAGGTGCCTCAACCGAGCACGGGCGATCCATCTCCTGCCGATTCCCTGGGCATTCATTTTTCTTCCTGAACCCCATCCAGCCTATTGATGAAAAGGGCATTGCCTGCGCAATCCAGACCCGTCGGCGTCTGTCGTTAATCAGGATCCCTTCGTTTGAGGTAGTGATAATCTCACCTGCACGAACGTAATAATCGCCCTTAAGCCATAAAATGTAATTCAGGCCATAGTGTGTTTCAACTTTGCAAAAGATAGTGCCGCTTTCCGGACTCGCAATAGTCTCAACAACCTTCCATTCCATAAGCCCCTCTTTACTCGATATTCCGCCGGTTTGTTGTGTGAAAATGCTGCTTTTATGGTATCTGTTATGAAAATCTAATTTCGCACCATAAAATAAGTGTAGACACAGATTTATCGAATGAGAACATCCTTACAAAAAAAGTGGCAATATTTACAAAACTCATGTGCAGCTTACGCGTGTCACAGATAAGAAATCGGCTTGAAACATAAGATAAGAAGAATGAAAGGCTGTTTTCCGGGCGCTTGATTTACGGTCTGCCTTCTCGCCTGGCAAATTGAAACGCACCTGAATGAAGGTCAGAGCAAAGATTGCCCGGGTGTCGCCGATGGGTTTGAACGTTTATGAACTCATAAAGTCTAATAAACATACTCAACCAAAGAAGGATCGTTATGACAGCATTTATGATCGCTACTGCCGTGGCAGTGGTTCTTGGGCTGATGATATTGAGCCTGGTTAAAATCGGCATCAGCACATCGAATAATCCCGATTAACTGCTTTAAGCTTTAGCCCGCTTAGCGTATGGAATCGCTGGATGGTTCTTTGTTGCCAGAGCCGCCAGGATACCTGTACTTATCAAACTCAACGCAAATAAAAAGGCCGCCTTAAGCAGCCTCTTTGAAAAATTATCCGTTCAACGGGCGGGTTCACTCGTTACATCCTCATTCGGGAGCGGGTAAAACGGTGCCTCCTGAGACAGATACTCCTGATAATCACCCCTCTGTAACAGCGACAGCTCTGCGCAAAGTTCCTGTTCGCCGTAGTCGACCCGCTTTGAAAACTGAAAGAAGAATTTCATCATACCGTTTCTGTTCTCTGATGCGGCTCCCTGGTTGTGGTTGAGGGAGCCAGACGACTATGCTTTTTTAGCGCTGTAAACTTCTTCACCAGCGAAGGAAGGTTCAGCCCAGAAGTTGATATTAAACTGAGCATCATCGGTCATCTCAATGCGATGCCAGTACTGTGGTGGGCTGGTTGCGAAGCTGCCAGCGTTTATTACCACTTTCACTTCCGGCTCTGTCGCCTCTTCATTCGCAAAGCCATAGTAGGTCACTGTTCCTTCCATAACGCAAAGCTGACCAAAGACTCCGGCAGCGGTATTGTGATGGCTGAGAAGAGCAGCTGGAACATTTTCCTTTGTAAAAAAGGGAGTGGAACGTTTGATCGTCCAGTGGCTGGGAATTCTTTGATGGCTCATACATACCTCCTGCAATAAAGATGCATTTAAAATACACCTTATGATTTTCACTGTAAAGGCAATTGAGAATAAAAATCATTAACAGGAAATGCTTTTGGGACGCCCGGCAGCACGCTTACAGGATCGGGCAGACGTATAGGTGAAATTTTCATCGTATGCCGGAGGGATACCTGCCCTCTGCCCGTGGAAAAAGCTGCGCGCCTTCAACAGTCTATAAACAGATGGCTGTTTTCTCCGAAACGCGGAAGCTTACGCTCGCAACTCGGTTAATATTACGCGCTCCGTATAAGAGCGTATTGAGGGTGAAGCCTGTCCCGGACGGCCAGCGCTAACCCTCTTCTGGTACCGGCCCCAGATAAGGCACAAACGTTGCAGCAGATTGAATCCATGTAAAGGCCATGTCCAGTTAACATGCTGGATAATCAAACGCCTGCAGCGATGCGTTCGGGGGAATGAAAACACTCATTTAATTTCATGACGCTGGTTTCAAACCCTGTAATCAGCGTTAAACTATTCATATTATTTATTAATGGAGAAGCGATAATGCGCGTACTGGTTGTTGAAGATAACGCATTGCTACGCCATCACCTGAAGGTTCAGCTTCAGGAGATGGGCCATCAGGTGGACGATGCCGAAGATGCGAAAGAAGCCGATTATTATCTCAATGAACACCTGCCGGATATCGCCATTGTCGATTTAGGGTTGCCTGACGAAGACGGCCTGTCCCTTATCCGCCGCTGGCGCAGCCATGATATTTCTCTCCCGGTGCTGGTGCTGACTGCCCGTGAAGGCTGGCAGGACAAGGTTGAAGTGCTGAGCGCAGGCGCGGACGATTACGTTACCAAGCCGTTCCATATAGAAGAGGTGGCTGCGCGCATGCAGGCGCTGCTGCGCCGCAACAGCGGGCTGGCGTCGCAGGTGATCTCACTGCCGCCGTTCCAGGTGGATCTCTCCCGCCGCGAATTTTCGATTAACGATGAGGTCATTAAGCTGACCGCATTTGAATACACCATTATGGAAACGCTGATCCGAAACAGCGGGAAGGTGGTGAGCAAAGATTCCCTGATGCTTCAGCTTTATCCGGATGCCGAGCTGCGCGAAAGCCACACTATTGACGTGCTGATGGGCCGTTTACGTAAAAAAATTCAGGCGCAGTACCCGCATGAGGTGATCACCACCGTGCGCGGTCAGGGCTACCTGTTCGAATTACGCTGATGAAAGGAATTTTGCGCCACATTTTGCCCCTTTCGCTGCGGGTGCGTTTTCTGCTGGCTACCGCTGCCGTAGTGATGGTGCTGTCTCTTTCTTACGGGATGGTGGCTCTGGTCGGGTATAGCGTAAGCTTCGATAAAACCACCTTCCGCCTGTTACGCGGGGAAAGTAACCTATTTTATACCCTGGCGAAATGGGAAAACAACCGGATCACCGTCGAGATGCCGGAAAACCTGAATCAGCAGAGTCCGACGCTGGCGCTGATCTACGATGAAAAGGGAAAATTGCTCTGGGCGCAGCGTAATGTCCCCTGGCTGAAAAAACGCATCCGGCCGGAATGGCTGAAAACCAACGGTTTTCATGAGATAGAAGCCGATCTCAACTCCACCAGCACCCTGCTGCATGACGATCGCGCGTTACAGAACAGGCTCAACGAGATCCGTGAAGAAGATGACGACACGGAGCTGACCCACTCGGTGGCCATCAACCTTTATCCCGCCACGGTGCACATGCCGCAGTTGACCATTGTGGTGGTAGACACGATACCGGTGGAGCTGAAACGCTCATATATGGTCTGGAACTGGTTCGTCTATGTTCTGGCCGCCAACCTGCTGCTGGTGATCCCCCTGCTGTGGGTCGCTGCGTGGTGGAGCTTGCGCCCGATTGAATCCCTGGCCAAAGAGGTGCGCGAGCTGGAGGAGCATCACCGCGAGAAGCTTAACCCGGAGACCACGCGCGAACTGACCAGCCTGGTGCGCAACCTCAACCGCCTGCTGAAAAGCGAGCGAGAACGCTACGACAAATATCGTACGACCCTCACCGACCTTACGCACAGCCTGAAAACGCCGCTGGCGGTGATGCAAAGCACCCTGCGCTCAATGCGCAGTTCAAAGATGAGCGTTGATGATGCCGAGCCGGTAATGCTGGAACAGATCAGCCGCATATCACAGCAGATAGGTTATTACCTGCACCGGGCAAGTATGCGCTCCGGAAGCGCCCTGCTGAGCCGGGAGCTGCACCCGGTTGCCCCGCTGCTGGATAACCTGACCTCCGCGCTGAACAAGGTATACCAGCGTAAAGGGGTCAATATCAGCCTCGATATTTCACCGGAAATTAGCTTTGTCGGTGAGAAAAATGACTTTATGGAGGTGATGGGCAACCTGCTTGATAACGCCTGTAAATACTGCCTGGAGTTTGTCGAGGTGTCCGCGCGCGTTACGGATAACGAACTGCATATTATCGTTGAGGACGACGGCCCCGGCATTCCCCGCAACAAACGTGAGGTGGTATTCGATCGCGGTCAACGCGCCGACACCCTGCGTCCGGGACAAGGGGTGGGATTGTCCGTCGCCCGTGAAATTGTCGATCAGTACGATGGCAGGATCGAAACCGGCGAAAGTTTGCTGGGCGGCGCCCGAATGGAGGCCATTTTTGGCCGCCAGCAGCCTGTATCGAACGATAGTTAACCCGTTATGTGAAAAATACGCGGATCGCGCACCCAGGGTTCTGTGCTTCCGTTATAATCCGTCTCAGTAAGAGCCTGCGGAATACAAAAATATGGATTATCAATTAACGCTTAACTGGCCCGAATTTATTGAACGTTACTGGCAAAAGCGCCCGGTCGTTCTTAAGCGCGGGATCAGCAATTTTATCGACCCTATCTCCCCTGACGAGCTTGCCGGTCTGGCGATGGAAAACGAGGTGGACAGCCGTCTGGTAAGCCACCAGGACGGAAAATGGCAGGTCAGCCACGGTCCATTTGAAAGTTACGATCACCTGGGCGAGAGCAACTGGTCTTTACTGGTACAGGCGGTTAACAACTGGCACGAACCTACCGCAGCCTTAATGCGTCCTTTCCGCGCCCTGCCAGACTGGCGAATGGACGATCTGATGATCTCCTTCTCCGTTCCGGGGGGCGGCGTTGGCCCGCATCTGGACCAGTACGACGTGTTTATCATTCAGGGCACCGGCCGCCGCCGCTGGCGCGTGGGCGAGAAAGTGCCGATGAAGCAGCACTGTCCGCACCCGGACCTGCTTCAGGTTGATCCGTTTGAAGGGATTATTGACGAGGAGCTGGAGCCGGGCGACATCCTATATATCCCGCCAGGATTCCCGCATGAGGGTTATTCTCTGGAAAACTCGCTTAACTATTCTGTCGGCTTCCGCGCGCCAAGCGGCCGCGAAATGATCAGCGGATTCGCTGACTATGTGTTGCAGCGCGAGCTGGGCAGCCACCGTTACAGCGATCCGGACGTACCGTCGCGTGAGCACCCGGCAGATATTCTGCCAGAGGAGCTGGATAAGCTGCGCGGCATGATGCTGGATCTGATCAACGAGCCGGAGCACTTCAGGCAGTGGTTTGGCGAGTTTATCAGCCAGTCGCGTCACGAGCTGGACGTCGCACCGCCGGAGCCGCCGTATCAGGCAGATGAAATTTACGATGCGCTCCAGCAGGGCGATAAGCTGGTGCGTCTGGGCGGGTTACGCGTCCTGCGCATTGGCGAAGAGGTTTTCGTGAACGGCGAGAAGCTCGACTCCCCGCACCGCCCGGCGCTGGAAGCCATTGCCAGCCACATGGTGTTGACCGCGGATACCTTTGGCGACGCGCTGGACGACCCTTCTTTCCTCGCCATGCTGGCCGCGCTGGTAAACAGCGGCTACTGGTTTTTTGAAGACTAAGTCGTGATTGTGCCGGGTAGCGCTTCGCTTACCCGGCAACGCCTCATCGCTTCGCGGTTAACTCTGCAATTCGCACAATCACCTGCACCGCTTTCTCCATCCCTTCCAGCGTCACGAACTCATGCTTGCCGTGATAGTTATACCCGCCGGTAAACAGGTTCGGGCACGGCAGCCCCATAAACGACAGCTGTGAACCATCGGTGCCGCCGCGGATCGGTTTCAACACCGGTTCGATGTCGCAATCGCGCATCGCCTGCTGAGCGATATCAAGAATGTGCGGATGCGCCATCACCTTCTCGCGCATATTGTAATAGCTGTCTTCGATAATCAGCTCAATATAGCAGTCCGGGTGCAGCCCCTTGCCGACCTTCTTCGCGATCTCCATCATCTTGCGCTTGCGCGCCTCAAAGGCTTTGCGGTCAAAATCGCGGACGATGTAGTGCATCTGCGCGCTGTCTACGGTTCCCTTGATGCTGGTCAGGTGATAAAAACCTTCATACCCTTCCGTCATCTCCGGGCTCTCTTCGGCCGGAACTTCCGCATGAATGCGAGCGGCAAGCGACAGCGCATTGACCATCACCCCTTTCGCCGACCCCGGGTGCACGTTATTACCGACGATTTTGATGGTCACCGATGCCGCGTTGAAGTTCTCATACTCAAGTTCACCCACGCCGCCGCCATCAACGGTGTAGGCCCACCGGGCGTTGAAAGCCTCAACGTCAAAGTGTTTTGCCCCTTTCCCCACTTCCTCATCCGGCGTGAAGGCCACGCGAATGTCGCCATGGGGAATATTTTTGCCCTTCAGCACCGCCAGCGCCGTCACGATCTCGGCGATGCCCGCTTTGTCATCGGCGCCCAGCAAGGTTTTGCCGTCGGTAGTGATTAACGTCTGCCCAAGCAGCTGATGCAGGACCGGGAACATCACCGGCGACAGCACTTCATCGCCAATCCCCAGCGCAATATCACCGCCGCGGTAGTTTTCAACAATCTGCGGGTTAACGTGTTTACCGCTAAAATCGGGTGAAGTATCGACATGAGAAATAAAGCCAATAGCCGGGATATCTCCGTCCACGTTCGCCGGCAGCGTTCCCATCACGGTCCCTTTTTCGCTCAGCGTGACGTTCACCAGCCCCATGGCCTCAAGCTGCTCTTTCAAAAGGTTTAGCAGCTTCCACTGGCCTTCAGTGCTGGGCACCTGTCGGACACCCGGTTTAGATTGGGTATCCAGCGAAACGTAATGTAAAAAACGCTCAAGTAGTTTATCCATGCAGTCACCCTCACTTTTTGTGACAACATTATCATTAAGCAGCAAAACGCAAATATTGCGTCAGGTCACTTTTATCCCGCAAACGAGAACTTTTTACGTTTATATCGTTCTGCGTTAATAAATGTAGCTTATGAATAAGGGAGAAGGATTGGCGATTCAATGGGTTTGCCGTAGAATGTCCGCCCTCATTACGAGTCACCAAGGTGGTTACACACAAACCCCGCTTCAGTCTGCTGCCTGAGGCGTCTATATGGGACAGCGCGAAAATTGAATACACAACCCCGTTCCCTTTCACCACTGGTGCAACTGGAACGAATTCGTAAAAGTTTTGATGGCAAAGACGTCATTTCCGACCTCAACCTGACCATCAATGACGGTGAGTTTCTCACGCTGCTTGGCCCCTCCGGCTGCGGCAAAACCACCGTACTGCGCCTTATCGCCGGGCTGGAAAGCGTCGATAACGGCCATATCCATCTTGAGAACCAGGACATTACCCAGGTTCCTGCCGAAGACCGCCACGTCAACACCGTCTTTCAGAGCTATGCCCTGTTCCCGCACATGACCGTGTTTGAAAACGTGGCGTTTGGCCTGCGCATGCAAAAAACGCCCGCCAGCGAGATCCCGCCGCGCGTCACTGAGGCCCTGCGGATGGTGCAGCTGGAGGCGTTCGCCCAGCGCAAGCCGCATCAGCTTTCCGGCGGCCAGCAGCAGCGTGTGGCCATCGCCCGCGCCGTGGTCAATAAGCCGCGCCTGCTCCTGCTGGATGAGTCGCTCTCCGCGCTGGACTACAAGCTGCGCAAGCAGATGCAGAACGAGCTGAAGGCGCTTCAGCGCAAGCTCGGCATTACGTTCGTGTTCGTCACCCACGATCAGGAAGAGGCTCTGACCATGTCAGACCGTATCGTGGTGATGCGCGACGGTAAAATTGAACAGGACGGCACGCCGCGTGAAATTTACGAAGAGCCGAAAAACCTGTTCGTCGCCAGCTTCATAGGCGAAATCAATATCTTTAACGCTACGGTGATTGAGCGCCTGGACGAACAGCGCGTTCGCGCGAACGTCGAGGGCCGCGAATGCAATATTACCGTCAACTTTGCCGTCGAAAAGGGACAAAAGCTTAACGTCCTGCTGCGCCCGGAAGATCTCCGCGTTGATGAGATCCACGATACGGCTGAAGTCGAAGGTCTGATCGGTTACGTTCGCGAACGTAACTATAAAGGGATGACCCTCGAATCCGTAGTGGAGCTGGAAAACGGCAAAATGGTAATGGTCAGCGAGTTCTTTAACGAGGACGATCCGGACTTTGACCATTCGCTGGATCAGAAAATGGTCATCAACTGGGTAGAAAGCTGGGAGGTTGTACTGGCTGATGAAGAACACGAGTAAGTTCCAGAATGTGGTGATTGCCACGATCGTCGGTTGGCTTGTGTTGTTTGTCTTTCTTCCCAACCTGATGATCATCGTAACCAGCTTCCTGACCCGCGACGACGCAAACTTCGTTGCGCTGGTCTTTACGCTGGACAACTACGCGCGCCTGCTCGATCCGCTCTATTTTGACGTGCTGCTGCACTCGCTCAATATGGCGCTGATTGCCACCGTTGCCTGCCTGGTGCTGGGGTATCCGTTCGCGTGGTTCCTGGCACGCCTGCCGCAGAAAGTGCGCCCGCTGCTGCTGTTTTTACTCATTGTGCCGTTCTGGACCAACTCGCTAATCCGCATCTACGGGCTGAAAATCTTCCTCAGCACGAAAGGCTATCTGAACGAGTTTCTGCTGTGGCTGGGGGTAATCGATACGCCGATCCGCATCATGTTCACGCCGGGCGCGGTGATCGTCGGGCTGGTTTATATCCTGCTGCCGTTTATGGTGATGCCGCTCTACTCCAGCATTGAAAAGCTCGATAAGCCGCTGCTGGAAGCGGCAAAAGACCTGGGCGCCAGCCGGCTGCAAACCTTTATCCGCATCATTATTCCGCTGACCATGCCGGGCATTATCGCCGGCTGCCTGCTGGTGATGTTACCTGCGATGGGTCTGTTCTACGTGTCGGACCTGATGGGCGGCGCGAAAAACCTGCTGATCGGCAACGTGATTAAGAGCCAGTTCCTGAACATCCGCGACTGGCCGTTCGGCTCGGCCACCAGCATTACGCTGACGGTGGTGATGGGGCTGATGCTGCTGGTCTACTGGCGTGCCTCGCGCCTGCTGAACAAGAAGGTGGAGCTGGAATGATCGGTCGACTGCTTCGCGGCGGTTTTATGACCGCCATTTATGCGTATCTCTATATTCCGATTATCATTTTAATCGTGAACTCGTTTAACAGCTCCCGCTTCGGGATTAACTGGCAAGGCTTTACCACCAAATGGTATGGCCTGCTGATGAACAATGACAGCCTGCTCCAGGCCGCGCAGCACTCGCTGACGATGGCGGTGTTTTCTGCCACCTTCGCCACGCTGATTGGCTCGCTGACCGCCGTGGCGCTGTACCGCTACCGTTTCCGCGGGAAGCCGTTCGTCAGCGGCATGCTGTTTGTGGTGATGATGTCCCCGGATATCGTGATGGCCATTTCACTACTGGTGCTGTTTATGCTGCTGGGCGTCCAGCTCGGCTTCTGGTCGCTGCTGTTCTCGCATATCACCTTCTGCCTGCCGTTCGTGGTGGTCACGGTCTATGCGCGTCTGAAAGGGTTCGATGTGCGAATGCTGGAAGCAGCGAAAGATCTCGGTGCCAGCGAGATGACGATTCTGCGCAAAATCATCCTGCCGCTGGCGATGCCTGCCGTGGCCGCCGGGTGGCTGCTCAGCTTTACCCTGTCGATGGACGATGTGGTGGTCTCCTCCTTCGTCACCGGGCCGAGCTATGAAATTCTGCCGTTAAAGATCTACTCAATGGTTAAGGTCGGTGTTTCACCCGAAGTGAACGCGCTGGCGACGATTCTGCTGGTGTTATCGCTGGTTCTGGTCATCGCCAGCCAGGTTATTGCTCGTGATAAAACAAAATCTCAGGGGACACAGAAATGAAAAAAATGCTAGCCGCCGCGGCACTGGTGCTCGGAATGGGTGCCGCGCATGCTGATGACAGCAAAACGCTCTATTTCTACAACTGGACCGAGTACGTGCCGCCGGGCCTGCTGGAACAGTTCACCAAAGAGACAGGCATCAAGGTGATCTATTCCACCTATGAGTCGAATGAAACCATGTACGCCAAGCTTAAAACCTACAAAGATGGCGCGTATGACCTGGTGGTGCCGTCGACCTATTTCGTCGACAAAATGCGCAAGGAAGGCATGATCCAGAAGATCGACAAAACGAAGCTAACCAATTTTTCAAACCTCGATCCGGAGATGCTTAACAAGCCGTTTGACCCGAATAACGACTACTCCATCCCGTATATCTGGGGTGCGACGGCAATTGGCGTTAACAGCGACGCCATCGATCCCAAAACGGTTTCAGGCTGGGCCGACCTGTGGAAACCGGAATACAAAAGCAGCCTGCTGTTAACCGACGATGCGCGCGAAGTGTTCCAGATCGCGCTGCGTAAACTTGGATACTCCGGCAACACCACCGATCCAAAAGAGATCGAGGCGGCTTATAACGAGCTGAAAAAGCTGATGCCAAACGTGGCGGCGTTCAACTCGGACAACCCGGCCAACCCGTATATGGAAGGTGAGGTGAATCTGGGCATGGTCTGGAACGGCTCTGCGTTTGTAGCGCGTCAGGCCGGTACGCCGCTGGAAGTGGTCTGGCCGAAAGAAGGTGGGATCTTCTGGATGGACAGCCTCTCGATTCCGGCCAACGCGAAAAACGTCGATGGCGCGCTGAAGCTGATTAACTTCCTGCTGCGCCCTGACGTGGCAAAAGAGGTTGCGGAAACCATCGGTTACCCGACGCCAAACCTGGCCGCACGCAAGCTGTTAAGCCCCGACGTTGCGAACGATAAATCGCTCTATCCGGATGCGGAAACCGTCAGCAAAGGCGAATGGCAGAACGACGTCGGTGATGCGAGCCGCCTTTATGAAGAGTATTACCAGAAGCTAAAGGCGGGTCGATAAACTATAACGGGCGATGTAAAGTCGCCCGTTACGCTTACAGCCCCTTCAGAAGTTTATCCACAAAGGCCGGCACCACTTCACTCGCCAGGCCGTAATGCTTCTCTTCAAACTCGCTTCCTACCTGGCTTGGCTCCAGATTGAGCTCCACCGTGTGGGCGCCCTGCAGTCGCGCTTCGTGCACAAATCCCGCGGCCGGATAGACATGCCCTGAGGTGCCGATAGCGATAAAGACGTCCGCCATCGCCAGCGCACTGTAGATATCGTCCATCCCCAGCGGCATTTCACCAAACCAGACCACGTGCGGGCGCAGACGCGAAGGGAACTGGCAGCAGTGGCACCGGTCCTCGTCCAGCACGTCCTCTTTCCAGTCCAGCACCTGGCCGCTCCAGGCACAGCGCACCTTGAGCAGTTCGCCATGCATATGGATGATATTGTGGTTACCGGCTCTTTCATGAAGGTTGTCGATATTCTGCGTGACCAGCAGAAAACGATCCCCCAGCGCTTCCTCCAGCCTGGCCAGCGCCAGGTGCGCCGCGTTTGGCGCAATCTCCGGCTGCTGAAGCTGGCGGCGACGGGCGTTGTAAAACGCCTGCACCAGCGCCGGATCGCGGGCAAAGCCTTCCGGCGTCGCCACGTCTTCAACCCGATGCTCTTCCCACAGCCCGTCCGCTGCGCGGAAGGTCTGAATACCGGATTCAGCGGAGATCCCCGCCCCGGTTAACACCACCACTCTGGGTTTGTCCATCGCTTCTGGCATCATCCTGTCTCTGAAAAAGATCCGCTGACGCAGGCGTTCACGTAAGCGGCGTTTATTTTTGCGAAAACGGCTGAGTCGACCCTGGCGACGCGACAGCATAGTAACCTCGTAAACTAATCGGTGAGATGAAGGAATGCGGCTCCGCGCATGCCTCCTGCGTCCCCGTGTCGCGCACGCTCAATGCGCGGCACGCGGGCAACCGGCAATAAATGTCGGGGCAAACGCCCGGACAACCGTTCCGTAATCGCGGTAAAGTTTGACAGCCCTCCCCCGATCACCAGCAGGTCCGGGTCAACGATGGTCAGGATATTTCCCAGACACACCGCCAGCAGGTCGAGATAGCGTTCAACGTGCTCTCGCGCCTGCGCATCCCCTTGTTCCCACAAGGTAATGATTTGGGGGGCCTCACGTTTCTGATGATAGAAGTGTTCATACAGCCATGCAAACCCCCGTCCCGACAGATAGTTTTCAATGCAGCCGTGCTGGCCGCAGCCGCAGCGGGTAAGCGGGAAATCGCGCCCGACTACGTCCAGCGCGTCCACCGGGAGACGAATGTGGCCAAATTCGCCGGTGATGTAGCTGCGCCCGGTGATGGGTTTGCCGTTAATGACAATCCCCCCCTCCGACGCCCGTGCCGAGGATCAGCCCCATCACCAGCGGGTAGCGACGAAACTCGTCGTCCCAGGCTTCGGAGAGGGCAAAGCAGTTGGCATCGTTGTCTAAGCGCACGTCGCGTTCAAGGAGGGCAGAAAGATCGGCGCGCAGCGGCTTGCCGCTGGCGGCGGGAACGTTGGCGGCATACAGCGTGCCGTCGTCGGTTTCGGGCATACCCGGAATACCAATGCCGACGCTGCCCTTGACGCCAAAGCGTTCATCCGCCTGCGCCACCAGCGCGGCGATGGCGGTTAAAAATTCATCGTAGCTATCGCGCGGCGTGGGCACGCGGGTTTCCCACTGGAGTTTGAGATCGTTATCAAAAACGCCCAGCGCAATCTTGGTGCCGCCAATATCAAATCCGTAATACATGATGCATTCCTCTGCTTGATTCAGCGGCCAAAAGACCGCTAAACCATGACGAAATTACTGGCCACTTAATACCCTCGCCGGATCGATACGGCTTGCGCGACGCGCCGGATACCAGCTTGCCAGCAGACTCAGTAAAAGTGCCGTAACCAGCACATAAATAACGTCCAGCCAGTGCAGTTCAGACGGCAGGAAGTCAATAAAATAGATATCGCCCGACAGGAACTGATGGCCAATGAGCTTTTCAATCCCGTTGATAATCGGCGTCAGCTGGAGGGAAACCACCACGCCGATCGCCACGCCGCAGAGGCTGCCAAACAGCCCCGCCAGCAAACCGTACCAGACGAAGATGGCGCGGATAAGACCGTCTTTCGCCCCAAGGGTACGCAGCACGGCAATGTCGCCGCTCTTGTCCTTAACCGCCATGACCAGCGTTGAGACGATGTTAAAGCACGCCACACCAATCACCAGCACCATCGCCAGATACATAATCGCGCGGATCATCTGGATATCACGGTACATATAGCCGTAAGTGCCGATCCAGCTTTTGATGTAAACGTAGCTATTGGTCACGCTGCCGGCATCGCGCACCAGCGTGTTGGCGTTAAAGACGTCGTTAACCTTGATGGCAATACCCGTCACGCTGTCGGGCATATCGAGGTACTGCCGCGCATCTTCCAGCGGCACCATCGCAAAGCTATGGTCAAGCTGGCCGCTCAGCTGAAGAATGCCGGTAACGTGCAGACGTACGCGCTTAGGCTGCTGCAATTTGTGGTCAGCGCTGGCGTTCGGGATCATGATCGATACCCAGTCGCCCTGCTTCACCTTCAGCGCATCGGCAACGCCTTTGCCCATGATGATCTGCTGCTCGCCGGCCTTAAAGTTTGCCCATGCGCCATTTTGCACGTAGCGCGGCAGCGCGCTCAGGCGCGCTTCCTGACGCGGATTTACCCCTTTCACCTGAATGGCGCGCAGGTTCACCCCGCTCTCCACCAGCCCGGTAAAGTTAATATAAGGAGCAGCCGCGGCAATGCCGGGCACGTTTTCCACTTTGTTAAGGGCATTGCTCCAGTCAGACCACGGCTGGTTAACCGGCTCGATTTCACCATGGGGCACAACGGCCAGAATGCGGTTATTCAGCTCACGCTCAAAGCCGTTCATGGCGCTCAGCCCGACGATCAGCACCGCCACGCCAAGGGCAATACCGATTGTGGAGATTACGGAGATAAGCGACACCATTCCGCTCCGGCGACGACCGCGGCTGAAGCGTAACCCGATGAGTAACGATAACGGTGAAGCCATTACTCCGCTCCCATCAGGGTCAGTTCTGCATTCAGGTGGCCATCGCGCATTTCCAGCTGACGCCCCATCCGTTTAGCCAGCTGCAGATCGTGGGTTACCACCAGAAACGCGGTGCCCTGCGAGGCGTTCAGCTCGCCAAGAAGCTGGAAAATGCTGTCCGCGTTGCGCGCGTCGAGGTTACCGGTCGGTTCATCCGCCAGCACCAGCCGCGGATTATTGACCAGCGCGCGGGCAATCGCCACGCGCTGACGCTCGCCGCCGGAGAGCTCGGACGGGCGGTGATTACCGCGATGACCGAGCCCTACCGCTTTCAGCATGTCGCTGGCGCGGGCGTTGATCTCTGCCGGCTTCTTTTTACCAATCAGCAGCGGTATCGCCACGTTTTCCAGCGCGGTGAAGTCCGGCAGCAGATGGTGGAACTGGTAGATAAAGCCCAGCTCGCGGTTACGCAACTCGGCTTTCGCCGTAGAGGACATTTTGCTCAACGGCTGGCCGGAGAAGATCACATCGCCTTCGGTTGGCGTGTCCAGCCCGCCCAGCAGGTGCAGCAGCGTACTTTTGCCGGAGCCGGAGCTGCCGACAATCGCCATCATTTCGCCTTCACCCACGCTAAAACTCACATTGTGCAGCACGTCGGTCTGCACGGTGCCTTCCTGATAGCGTTTGGACAGGTTGTCGCATTGCAACAGGATCTTATTCATAACGTAAAGCCTCAGCGGGTTGAGTGGCGGCAGCGCGCCAGGAAGGATAAAGCGTAGAAAGCAGCGCAACGGCCATCACGGCCAGCGCAATACCGACCACCTGCAGCGGCTCGATAGCCACCGGCAGCGCCGCGCCATCAAGCAGCGCGCCGATAATCGGCATGAGGTTATTCAGCTGGCTGGCCAGCAGCGCGCCCAGCGCCGCGCCCAGCAGCGCGCCGATGATGCCGGCGCTGGCACCCTGGACCATAAACACCGCCATAATCTGGCGCGGCGTCAGCCCCTGGGTTTGCAGAATGGCGACTTCGCCCTGCTTCTCCATCACCATCAGACCCAGCGAGGTGATGATGTTAAAGGCGGCAACGGCCACGATCAGGCTCAGCAGCAGCCCCATCATGTTTTTCTCCATGCGCACGGCCTGGAACAGCTCACCTTTACGCTCGCGCCAGTCCTGCCATTTTGCCCCTTCCGGCAGCGCCTGCTGGCTGAGGGTATCCACCTTCAGCGGCGCGTCCAGCCACAGGCGCCAGCCGGTGATATTGCCCGCCGGATAACGCATCAGACGCGAGGCGTCCTGAATGTTGACCAGCATCTGATAGCCGTCGACTTCGCTGTTCGCCGCAAAGGTGCCAATCACGTTGAACAGGCGCTGGCTCGGCAGGCGCCCCATCGGCGTAAACTGGCTGGCCGAGGGCACCATCACGCGCAGCCGATCGCCACGGTTGACGCCAAGCTGCCCGGCGAGCTGCTCGCCGAGGATCACGTTATATTTGCCTGCCTGCAGGTCGGTTTGTTTCACATTGACCAGGAACGGCGTCAGCGGGTCTTTTTGTGCTGGATCGATACCCAGCATCACCCCCACCGCCACGCTGCGGGCGCTCTGCAGCACCACATCACCCGTCGTGAGCGGCGCAACGCGCGTGACGCCCTGTAACTTCGCCGCGCTTTCCGGCAGCTGCTGTGGGTTAACGGAACCGTTAGTCGAAGAGAGTACGGCCTGCGGCATCAGCCCCAGGATATTGTTTTGCAGCTCGCGCTCGAAGCCATTCATGACGGAAAGCACCGTCACCAGCGCCATCACGCCAAGCGTAATGCCGATGGTTGAAAGCCAGGAGACAAAGCGACCGAAGCGGTCCGCGGCGCGCCCACGCATGTAACGTAAGCCTATGAAGAGTGCGACAGGTTGATACATGAAATCCGTCTGTTTGCTGGTAGCAGACCCACGAGTATATAAGCGAATCCGCTGAGCGTAAATGACTGAAACCGTAAGATTTGGTAATCATTTTTCCGAAAAATTCAGATAAATCATCATGCTACTGCCTGAAGTTGCGCCAGCCAGCCTCCACCTTTTCCGAAAATCGTCCTGATACAGACTGTTACCCGTTACATCAGGTTTTCAATTTACAACAATCGGCCTTTCGTTTATGGCAAAAGGTCTTCACGCACGATGAAACAAAAAGCATTATGGATTAACCAGATAAAGGGGCTGTGCATCTGTCTGGTGGTGATTTACCACTCGGTGATCACCTTTTATCCGCACCTGGACGGCCTTCAGCACCCGTTATCGGGCCTGCTCGCCAAATGCTGGGTCTACTTTAACCTTTATCTTGCTCCGTTCCGTATGCCGGTATTTTTCTTTATCTCCGGCTATTTAATCCGTCGCTATATTGACGACGTGAACTGGCGGGACAGCCTCGACAAGCGGATCTGGAGCATTGTCTGGGTGCTGGCCCTGTGGGGCGTACTGCAATGGCAGGCGCTAACCCATCTGAATGCCTGGCTCGCGCCCGAGCGTGAGCTGGCCACATCCTCCAATGCGGCTTACGCCGATTCTGTCTCAGGGTTTGTGCTGGGCATGCTCACGGCCAGCACCAGCCTGTGGTATCTGTACGCTCTGGTGGTCTACTTTACCCTCTGTAAGCTGCTGAGCCGCTGGAAACTGCCGGTGTTAGGGCTTCTGGCGCTGGCAAGCGTCGCGATCAACTTCCTGCCGCTGCCGTGGTGGGGCATGAACAGCGTGGTGCGCAATATGGTCTACTACAGCATCGGCGCATGGTACGGCGCGCAGCTGATGGCGTGGATGAAAGGGCTGAATCTGCGCCGCGGCTGGCTGGTGCTTATTGCATCCGGGGCGGTGTCGGTAGCGCTTTGGTTCGCTAACGTCCCGCTGCCGCTCTCTTTGCTGTCGATCGTAGTTATCATGAAGCTCTTCTACAGCGTCGAGCAGCGTTATGCCGTTCACCCCAATAACCTGCTGAACGTCATTGGCTCAAACACCATCGCCATTTATACCACTCACCGTATTTTAATCGAGGCGTTTAGCCTGCTCCTGATTGGCGAAATGAACGCGGCGTACTGGCCGGTGTGGGCTGAGCTGGCGCTGATTCTGGTCTATCCGTTTGTCAGCCTCCTCGTCTGCACCCTGGCTGGGCTGGGGGTTCGCAAGCTATCCACCGCCCTCTTTGGCGATCTTTTCTTCTCCCCTCCCGCGCGTCTTACGCCGCAGCCCGCCAGCCGCTAACCTTCCCTGCCCCCATCCGGGGGCACTTTTCCTCTTGTGCGGTTACGATTTGCTTATGCAAAACGATCGAGGATAATAAAGACATTGCGTATCAGTGATATGCCCCAATACTGTTGGTATATCCCAAAGAGACTCTGACATAGCCATGCCTGAACACTATCGTTACTCCTTGCCTGTTAAAGCAGGTGACCAACGCCAGCTGGGCGAACTTACAGGCGCGGCCTGCGCCACGCTGGTGGCGGAAATTGCTGAACGGCATCCAGGGCCGGTGGTGCTGGTTGCCCCGGACATGCAAAACGCCCTGCGCCTGCACGACGAAATTCGTCAGTTCACCGACAGTCTGGTATTCAGCCTGGCCGACCGGGAAACGCTTCCCTATGACAGTTTCTCCCCGCACCAGGAGATAATCTCCTCGCGCCTGTCGACCCTGTATCAGCTTCCCACCATGCAGCGCGGCGTGCTGATTGTGCCGGTAAATACGCTGATGCAGCGCGTCTGTCCGCACAGCTATCTGCACGGCCATGCGCTGGTGATGAAAAAAGGCCAGCGCCTGTCGCGCGACGCCCTGCGCGTGCAGCTGGACGGTGCCGGTTATCGTCATGTCGACCAGGTAATGGAGCACGGCGAATACGCAACGCGCGGCGCGCTGCTGGATCTCTATCCGATGGGCAGCGACCAGCCGTATCGTCTGGATTTCTTCGATGATGAGATCGACAGCCTTCGCGTGTTCGACGCCGACACCCAGCGCACGCTGGAAGAGGTCGAATCCATTAACCTGCTGCCCGCCCATGAGTTCCCGACGGATAAAACCGCCATCGAACTGTTCCGCAGCCAGTGGCGCGACAGGTTCGACGTGAAGCGCGATGCCGAACATATCTATCAGCAGGTCAGCAAAGGGACTCTGCCTGCCGGGATTGAATACTGGCAGCCGCTGTTCTTTAACGAACCCTTGCCTGCGCTGTTCAGCTATTTCCCGGCGAATACGCTGATTGTGAATACCGGTGATATCGACGCCAGCGCCAGTCGCTTTGAAAGCGAGACCCGCGCGCGCTTTGAAAACCGGGGCGTAGACCCGATGCGTCCGCTGCTGCCGCCGGAAATGCTGTGGCTGCGCACCGACGAGCTGAACGCCGAGCTGAAACGCTGGCCGCGCATGCAGCTCAAAACCGATTCCCTTGCGGACAAGGCGGCGAATACCAATCTGGCGTTCAGAACGCTGCCCGATCTTTCCGTGCAGGCGCAGCAGAAAGCGCCGCTGGATAATCTGCGCAAGTTTCTTGAGTCCTTTACCGGACCGGTGGTGTTCTCCGTAGAGAGTGAAGGCCGTCGTGAAGCGCTGGGCGAACTGCTGGGGCGGATTAAGATAGCGCCGAAGCGCATTCTTCGCCTGAGCGAAGCGACAGGCAATGGCCGTTACCTGATGATCGGGGCCGCCGAGCACGGATTCATTGATACGCTCAATAACCTGGCGCTGATTTGCGAAAGCGATCTGCTGGGCGAGCGCGTGGCGCGTCGTCGTCAGGACAGCCGTCGCACCATCAACCCGGACACGCTGATCCGCAACCTGGCCGAGCTGCACCCCGGGCAGCCGATCGTTCACCTGGAGCACGGCGTGGGCCGCTATCAGGGGATGACCACCCTTGAAGCAGGCGGCATCAAAGGTGAATACCTGATGCTGACCTACGCTAACGACGCCAAACTGTACGTGCCGGTGTCGTCCCTGCACCTCATTAGCCGCTACGCCGGGGGCGCGGAAGAGAACGCGCCGCTGCACAAGCTGGGCGGCGACGCCTGGGCCCGCGCGCGGCAGAAGGCGGCGGAAAAAGTGCGCGACGTGGCCGCCGAGCTGCTGGACATTTACGCCCAGCGTGCGGCCAAAGAGGGCTATGCGTTTAAGCATGATAAAGAGCAGTACCAGCTGTTCTGCGACAGCTTCCCGTTTGAAACCACGCCGGACCAGGCTCAGGCCATCAACGCCGTGCTGAGCGACATGTGCCAGCCGCTGGCGATGGACCGGCTGGTGTGCGGCGACGTGGGCTTCGGTAAAACGGAAGTGGCGATGCGCGCCGCTTTCCTGGCCGTTGAGAACAACAAGCAGGTGGCCGTGCTGGTGCCCACCACCCTTCTTGCCCAGCAGCACTTTGACAACTTCCGCGACCGCTTCGCCAACTGGCCGGTACGTATTGAGATGCTGTCCCGTTTTCGCAGCGCCAAAGAGCAAACGCAGATCCTGGAGCAGGCCAGCGAAGGCAAAATCGATATTCTCATTGGCACCCACAAGCTGCTGCAAAGCGACGTGAAGTGGAAAGATTTAGGGCTTCTGATCGTCGATGAAGAGCACCGCTTCGGGGTGCGCCATAAAGAGCGCATCAAAGCGATGCGCGCCGACGTCGACATCCTGACCCTGACCGCAACGCCGATCCCGCGTACGCTTAACATGGCGATGAGCGGCATGCGCGATCTGTCGATTATTGCCACCCCACCGGCGCGCCGTCTGGCGGTGAAAACCTTCGTACGCGAGTACGACAATCTGGTGGTACGCGAGGCGATCCTGCGTGAAGTGCTGCGCGGTGGCCAGGTTTATTATCTCTATAACGATGTCGAAAACATCCAGAAAGCCGCCGACAGGCTGGCGGAGCTGGTGCCGGAAGCGCGCATCGCCATTGGCCACGGCCAGATGCGCGAGCGCGAGCTTGAGCGGGTGATGAATGATTTCCACCACCAGCGCTTCAACGTGCTGGTGTGTACCACCATTATTGAGACCGGCATCGATATTCCAACCGCGAACACGATTATTATCGAACGCGCGGATCACTTCGGTCTGGCCCAGCTGCACCAGCTGCGGGGGCGCGTCGGGCGTTCGCACCATCAGGCCTATGCGTGGCTGCTTACGCCGCATCCGAAGGCGATGACCACCGACGCGCAAAAGCGTCTGGAAGCTATCGCCTCGCTGGAAGATCTGGGCGCTGGCTTTGCGCTGGCGACGCACGACCTGGAGATCCGCGGCGCCGGTGAGCTGCTGGGTGAAGATCAGAGCGGCTCTATGGAAACCATCGGTTTCTCGCTGTACATGGAGCTGCTGGAAAATGCCGTCGACGCCCTTAAGGCCGGACGTGAACCGTCTCTGGAAGATCTCACCAGCCAGCAGACCGAAGTGGAGCTGCGCATGCCTTCCCTGCTGCCAGATGATTTCATTCCTGACGTGAACACTCGCCTGTCATTCTACAAACGCATTGCCAGCGCGAAAAGCGAAGGCGAGCTGGAAGAGATCAAAGTCGAGCTGATCGACCGTTTCGGCATACTGCCCGACCCGGCGCGCAACCTCCTTGATATTGCCCGACTGCGTCAGCAGGCGCAGAAGCTGGGGATCCGCAAGCTTGAAGGCAACGAAAAAGGCGGCGTGATTGAGTTTGCCGAGAAGAACCATGTCGATCCGATGTGGCTGATTGGCCTTCTGCAAAAACAGCCGCAGCATTTCCGACTAGATGGCCCGACGCGCCTGAAATTTACGCAGGATCTGACGGAACGTAAAACCCGCATGGACTGGGTGCGTAACTTTATGCGCCAGCTGGAAGAAAACGCCATCGCCTAAGCCGCTCCCCCGCCAGCGCCCGGCTGGTGGGGGACAATTTACAAACTCTTTGCACTTCGCCCGATCTTCCCGACTATACATTCGCCATAATTATCATTAACCCCTTATAAAACAATAACCTTATCATTTATATGGATTTTGATAATGATGACCTCTTCGCGTTTTACCCGCTGGCTAACCGTGTTTGCGCTGGCCGCAGCGGTTGCCGTTGCGCTCCCCGCCGGAGCCAATACCTGGCCACTTCCTCCTCCCGGCAGCAACGTGGTGGGGGAAAACCGCTTTCACGTGGTTGAAAACGATGGCGGTTCGCTTGAAGCCATTGCCAAAAAATATAACGTCGGGTTCCTGGCGCTGCTGCAGGCCAACCCGGGCGTTGACCCTTACGTTCCTCGTGCCGGCAGCGTGCTGACTATTCCGCTGCAAACCATACTGCCGGACGCGCCGCGTCAGGGGATTGTGATAAACCTCGCCGAGCTGCGTCTTTACTATTACCCGCCGGGGAAAAATGAAGTAACCGTCTACCCTATCGGCATCGGCCAGCTGGGGGGGCGATACGCTCACGCCGACCATGGTGACCACCGTCTCCGACAAGCGCGCTAATCCAACCTGGACTCCGACGGCAAATATCCGCGCCCGCTATAAGGCGCAGGGTATCGATCTCCCTGCCGTGGTACCTGCGGGCCCGGATAACCCGATGGGGCACCATGCCATTCGCCTGGCGGCATACGGTGGAGTTTACCTGCTGCACGGAACAAATGCGGATTTCGGGATCGGGATGCGCGTCAGTTCCGGCTGTATTCGCCTGCGTGATAACGACATCAAAACGCTGTACAGCGTGATCTCACCGGGGACGAAAGTGAATATTATCAATACCCCGATTAAGGTGTCTGAAGAGCCGGGCGGCGTCCGTCTGGTAGAGATCCACCAGCCGTTATCGAAAAACATCAACGACGATCCGCAGACGCTGCCTATTAACCTGAATGCGGCGATGGTGAGCTTTAAAACGAATGCGAATACCGATGGCACGGTAATGGAGCGGGCGATGGAGGCACGTTCGGGTATGCCGACTGACGTCACGCGCCATCCCGACATCGCTCAGCAGTCGCTGTAATCAAGCCATAACGAAAAACGCCCTGCTTGTGCAGGGCGTTTTTTATTGCAGTGGCATAACGGAGGGTTGCGTTACGCTTATTTGTAGATAACTGCGGTACCGTGCAGGGTGTTAGGACCGGTCACGGAGGTGATGCGGAACGATTTTGCACCCATTGCGTCAGCTTTTTGCGCCAGCTGATCTTCCAGAGAGCCCAGGTTAGTCCCGGCAGTGGCGGAGATGGTACCGACTTTTTGCTGGTCTGCTGGAGTAGATTGCACTTCAACAGCAGCGAAGCTTGCGAAAGAGAGTGAACTCAGAACGGCGGCAGCGATGAGGGTTTTAACGTTTTTCATAATTTATACCTTTGGGCAGATGATGTAGTGGTCGTTAGCTATTTACTTAACGATCGATAGGTAAATGATAGGTGTGATCCAGGTCACACGTCAACCCATTTTTATAACGACCATTAAATTAATTTCATTTCCCTTATTTTTCATGAAGATAAAATTAAATTTTTTTTCAGAAATCACCGCTGGTGATAGCTGACGTTTATTTTTATAATGATTATTCAACAAAACAACTGAGGACCAACGGCACATGACAACCGACGTCACGAGTTGCGCAAAAAAAAGCCGTGGCCGACCAAAAGTGCTCGACAGGGATGCGGCGCTCGATAAGGCCATGACGCTCTTCTGGCAGCATGGGTATGAAGCCACCTCGCTTTCCGACCTGGTGGAAGCAACCGGCGCAAAAGCCCCTACCCTGTATGCAGAGTTCACCAACAAAGAGGGCCTGTTCCGGGCCGTTCTGGACAGATACATCTCGCGCTTCGCGGCAAAACACGAAGCGCAGCTGTTCTGTGAAGAGAAAACGGTAGAACAGGCGTTGCAGGATTATTTCTGCGCGGTCGCCACCTGCTTTACCAGTAAAGACACCCCGGCGGGCTGTTTTATGATCAACACTTCCGCCACCCTCGCGGCATCGTCAAAAGAGATAGCCAACACGGTTAAATCACGTCATGCGATGCAGGAGGAGACCCTAAGCACGTTTCTGGCACAGCGCCAGCAGCGCGGCGAAATACCGGCGCACTGCCGTCCGCAGGAGCTTGCCCGGTATCTGAGCTGTATTTTGCAGGGTATGTCGATCAGCGCCCGTGAAGGCGCGACGCTTGAAAAGTTACAGAGCATTACGCAGACAACGCTGCGCCTGTGGCCTGAGCTGCTAAAACTCTGAGGCAAAAAAAAGCTCCTCAGCCTGAGCGCATGAGGAGCTAAGTTCAGAGAACATCTTTTTTACACTTTGTTATTCAGTATCAGCTGACCATTCCCGTCCAGTGGGATCTGCGTGCCGGGGTCTCTGTCCATGCGGATTTTGCCCTGCTGATCGCCAATTTTGTAAGTCACGTCGTAACCCAGCATTTTTTCCGATTTGTCATAAACGGTTTTGCAGCGCTGCTGCGTCGTGGTGTAGGTGTCATTTTCCTGCATGGCGCCCTGCACCTGATTACCGGCATAGCCACCGCCCAGCGCGCCGACAACCGTCGCCACGTCCTTACCGCGTCCACCGCCGAACTGATGGCCAATCACCCCACCCGCGACCGCACCCAGCACGGAGCCGGCGATACGGTTTTCATCCTGAACCGGACGACGATGGGTAACAGAAACGTTACGGCACTCCTGACGAGGCGTTTTGATCGTCTCTTTAATGGGAGTAGCGGAAACAACCTGAGCGTACTGCGGGCCACGATCCAGAACGTTGAGACTGGCAACGGCAGCCACACCTAACGCAGCAGCGACGCCAATCCCTATACCCGCCAACATTGATTTATTCACGGGACTTCCTCCTTTGTTGCTATTGAGAGCAAGTTTGCAACGCGGCAAGCGCTTCGCCAATAAGATAAAGGATCAAAAACAGGGAGGTTGATAAGGGATATATCGTCTTTAAGAGAACTCTTAGGCACTCAGGGGGAAATGAGCAGCATGATATGCTAAAAACTCCCTCCGGCGGGCCCGGAGGGAGAGAATAATTAGTGCAGCTTCAGACGCGGGCGGATCACGCGGTTGATTCGACCGACCAGCATCATCAAGCCGGTTTTGAAGTAGCCGTGCAGCGCTATCTGGTGCATACGGTACAGAGAAATGTACACGAAGCGTGCGATACGCCCTTCAACCATCATTGAGCCGCGCATCAGGTTGCCCATCAGGCTGCCCACGGTGGAGAAGTTTGAGAGCGATACCAGAGAGCCGTGATCTTTGTAGACATAGGCTTTCATCGGTTTGCCTTTTATCTGCGCCAGGATGTTATGCAACACGAGGCTTGCCATCTGGTGTGCAGCCTGAGCGCGCGGTGGCACAAATCCGCCCTCCGGACGCGCGCAGGAGGCGCAGTCACCGATGGCGAAGATGTCCGGATCGCGCGTGGTTTGCAGCGTCGGCTCCGTCACCAGCTGGTTAATGCGGTTCGTCTCCAGCCCACCGATGTCCTTCATGAAATCAGGCGCTTTGATCCCTGCGGCCCATACCATCAGGTCGGCCTGGATGTATTCCCCGTCTTTGGTGTGCAGACCGCCCTCGTCCGCGCTGGTTACCATGGTCTGGGTCAGTACGCGCACGCCCAGTTTGGTCAGCTCGTTATGCGCAGCGCCGGAAATGCGCGGCGGCAGCGCAGGCAGAATGCGCTCACCCGCTTCCACCAGCGTGACGTTCAGCGCTTCGTTGGTCAGCCCTTTGTAGCCATAGCTGTGAAGCTGCTTCACCGCGTTGTGCAGTTCGGCCGACAGTTCAACGCCCGTTGCGCCGCCGCCCACGATGGCGATATTGACCTTACCGTTGGCACCCATGTTGCTGGTGTACTTCAGGAACAGGTTAAGCATCTCCTGATGGAAACGACGCGCCTGATGCGGGTTATCCAGGAAGATGCAGTGCTCCTTCACGCCCGGGGTATTGAAGTCGTTAGAGGTGCTGCCCAGCGCCATTACCAGCGTGTCATAAGCCAGCTTGCGCTCGGGAACCAGCAGCTCGCCTTTATCGTCGCGCAGCTCTGCCAGCGTAATGGTTTTGTTTTCACGGTTGATGTCTACCACAGAACCCAGCTGGAACTGGAAATGATGGTTACGCGCATGGGCCAGATAGCTCAGCGCATCAACGCCCTCATCCAGCGAACCGGTCGCCACTTCGTGCAGCAGCGGTTTCCACAGGTGGCTGTGGTTACGATCCACAAGCGTAATTTTGGCTTTCTTGCCGCGGCCCAGCTTTTTACCCAGCTGCGTCGCCAGCTCAAGCCCGCCAGCACCACCGCCGACAATCACTATCTTTTTCAATGGCGTAGTCAACGTGACCCCCTCAAATTATTAACCAATTGTTAATTAAAAGTTATAGAAATAACCCTTAATTAACAACAGGTTACTGCGCTGAAACCATTCAGATTCATTGAGAATAGCACGTCAGGCGCATTGGTCATACCAAAATTGATATGTATCAAGTTTTGATGGTTTAAAAGTAGACAACTCTGACAAAAAAGAGGCCCGGCACGCTTTCACGTACCGGGCCTTTGTCAGGTTCAGGGAGGTCAGCTCAGCGTTTTGAAGGCTTTGATACGCTGCAGGTGCGGCGAAATGTTTTTGAACTTGTGGGTCTGCTCTTCGTCCCAGACAATTTCATAGTAATGATGCAGAAGGTCGGCGGCGCGGGAGCTGTCCAGCGCTTCATCGTTGCGGGAGAGGATCACCAGACAACGGTCGCGGTTCTTTTCACGGAAATTGCTCACGCACTTAGTCGCGATGTCGGCGTACTCTTCCGGGCGATCGATCTTGCCTTCCATGTTCTCGTTCGGGAACAGATTCGGGTTAAAAATGACCTGACGGATATCGCACAAAAAACCGATGCGCTCTGCCCAGTATCCACCAAGCCCAACGCCGCAGATCAGCGGCCGCTCGTCGATATTGAGCTGCAACATTTTGTCCACTTCCTTGAGCAGATGCTGCATGTCATGCTTCGGATGACGCGTGCTGTAACCGATCAGCCGGACATCCGGATCGATAAACTGCAGTTGCAGCACTTTCTCATGATTACCAGGACTGTTTGAGTCAAAACCGTGTAAATAGATGATCATCGTCTCACCACGCTACGCCTTCCGGGATGAATTAAAGGGCCGCTTTATGCGCCTGCCAGCGTTCGTTCAGGGCTTCAAGCTGGGCGTGGACCGTTTTCCAGCGCGCCGAGTCCATCAGCTCCTGACGGCTAAATGAACCTTTATGATACAATTGTGTAACACGTTCAGCATTGATCGGCGACAGGTTATCCAGCACGCTTACCGCACCCTTACGATTATTGCAGACGAGAATCATATCGCAACCCGCATCCAGTGAGGCCTGCCCACGTTCGGCATAGCTGCCCATGATTGCGGCCCCTTCCATGGATAAATCGTCAGAGAAAATCACGCCGTTGAAGCCCAGCTCCTGACGCAGCACGGTTTTCAGCCAGTGCGGAGAGCCGCTGGCCGGACGCGGATCGACCTCGCTGTAGATAACGTGCGCAGGCATGATGGCGTCCAGCCTGTTATCGGTGATCAGCGAGCGGAAAACGGACATATCCTTAGCGCGAATTTCCGCTTCCGGGCGCGGATCGCGCGGGGTTTCTTTATGGGAATCCGCCGTCACCGCGCCGTGACCCGGGAAGTGTTTACCGGTGGTTTTCATGCCCGCATCGTGCATGCCGTCAATGAAGCGCGTCGCCATTGCCAGCGCGATACGCGGATCTTCATGATAAGAACGCTCGCCGATTGCCGCGCTGATATGCCCCACGTCCAGCACCGGGGCGAAGCTGATATCGATATCCATGGCGATCATCTCGCTGGCCATCAGCCAGCCAGCGTCCTGCGCCAGCTTACCGCCCTCTTCGGTGCCCAGCAGCGCAGCAAAAGACTGCGCGGCGGGTAAGCGGGTAAACCCGTCGCGGAAGCGCTGCACGCGGCCGCCTTCCTGATCTACCGCCACCACAAGGTGATTGCGCGAAGCCGCACGGATCTGGCGAACCAGCTCGCGCAGCTGTTCCGGGTCATGATAGTTGCGGGTGAAAAGAATCAGCCCCCCCCCACCAGCGGGTGCGCCAGAATTTCGCGCTCTTCCGCGTCCAGCTCATACCCTTCAACATCCAACATTACTGGACCCACACCAACCTCTCTTATCCTTTCGTTTGTAACTGACGCCAGGCATCATCTGCCAGCGCCATAAATTGTTTGTCATTCGTCTGCCGGAAGCGCATTTCAAACCAGCCCGCCATCAGCATGAGCACCCACGGACGCCAGCGCGCAACCTGTCGCGCAAGCGTGAGCGCATTCATGTTCGCGTTGCGCGCATAGGCGCTTACCAGCCGCTCGCGCGATGGCGCATCGGGCATCCAGACTGCGGCAAGTTCGAGCGCCACGTCACCATCTCCGGCATATTCCCAGTCAATCAGCTTTTCACCTGCCGCGGTATGAACGATGTTTCCGGCGTGGATATCCATATGCAGCGGAGCCAGGCGTAGCGGCTGCGGCTCTCCCGCTTTGCGCAGCCGCTTAAGCTGCGCCAGCCACAATGGCGTGCGTCGTTCTGGCGCGGCCTGCTGCCAGTAGCGTTCAAGCAAGGGAAGCAGCGTTACCCGCCAGCCCAGACGCGGCTGCCGGTGCAGATGATACAGCATGGCTGCCAGCGTGGGAGCGTCGGGCAACTCGCTTTTGATCTCACCCGCAATAAACGCCACCGCCATCCAGCCCCTGATAAAGAAATGGGGCTGCGGCGCAAGGTCTGCGGGCAGGCGCTTCAGGGCGCGGAACTGGCGACGAAAATGGAAGGCAGGCGCGGCGGCATCGTGATGCTGGCGTAAGACCAGCCGATGCTCTCCGCGCGCAATAATGCAACTCGCGCCGCCAAGCCCGACGGGGGCCTGCGGCGCGATAACACGATACTGAGGGAAATAACGCGTCAGGACATCATCACGCGTGGGCTTACTGTTGCGTAACGGCACCTTTACCTGACCAGATAATTTCGCCGGTCTGAACCAGCATTAGCTGCATCTGCAGCGACGGGGTATTCACGTTACCGGTCGCGTTTGAATAAAGGACATACTGCGCGCCAACGTTGCGGGCGATGCCGATCGCTTTACTGCGCGACCCCAGGCTGTCCTGCGGCGACAGGCCAAGCTGCTGCTTCGCCACCGCCAGCTGCTGAGCCGAAACCAGCGTGAACTTACCGTTGTTCGCCAGCGCGTTACGCAGGGTATCCGTCGCTTCGCTCGCGTTCAGCGAACCGTTGGTGCGGTTATTCACGCTGTCCACCAGCAGCACGCTGCCGGGCGTCACGCCCTGCGCCTGCAGCATTTTGCCCACCATTGGCTGCATGGCGCCGTTCCAGTCATAGTGGCGCACGCGCGGCGTCGGCTGTGCGGTGTCGTCCGGATGTTCAATCGGCCCAGGCTGCGCCGGAATGGTTGGTACGGACGGCACGGTTGGCACAGGTTCCGCTGGCGTTGTTGGCTGTTCCGTTCCCGGTTTCGCCTGATCTACAGGTGCAGGTTCTTCAGTTCGCGTCACGCAACCGGCCAGAAAGAGTGCAAACGCACTCAGGAGCGCATAACGGCTCATTGTTTTAATCAAGGTTCACCCCTTACAAATAAAGATAAAGTCTCACCTTATGTGCACCCAGATAGCTGGCGCTACCGTAGAGCGTGACCGACGATCTAGCCGGGATCGTCACGCTGCGCGGCGCTTCAAGCGGGTGCATCTCGAGACCTCTCACGTCATACCAGTAGAAGCGATAATGCACCGTCACTGGCTCCTGCCTTTCGTTATAGAGCGTAGAGGAAGCAGAAGACTGGATTTCGCTTATGGTCAGCGAAGGCTGCTCCGCCGTAATCCCCGCTGCAAGCACCGAGGACTCCATCACCAGCGTCTGTTCATCGCTGACCGGAATAGCAGGACGCGCGCTGCACCCCACTATTACCAGCGTCACGATCAGCGCTGCAATACGCCCAATTAACATATTAAAGACCTTTATGTGCCAGCATCGGTCCCAGTGGACGTCCACCCAGCAGATGCATATGAATATGATAGACTTCCTGCCCGCCATGGCGATTGCAGTTCATAATCAAACGGTATCCGTCTTCAGCAATCCCTTCCTGCTCGGCAATTTTCGCGGCAACCGTAAGCATACGGCCTAACGCCACTTCATGCTCGGTTTTAACGTCATTGACGGTCGGAATCAGAATATTAGGAATAATAAGGATGTGCGTAGGCGCCTGGGGTGAAATATCCCGGAAAGCCGTTACCAGTTCGTCCTGATAAACAATATCCGACGGAATTTCGCGGCGAATAATTTTACTGAAAATCGTTTCTTCAGCCATGACCTTTTCCTTATACGTTTAATCTGGCGTCGTGCGTCCGTTGTTAACACACATTGTCTGTTTAAGTGAGTGACACAACACAAGAGTATGAGCGAGTTTCTCCTGTCCTTTCAACCTTCTCCCGTGATTTCTTTCCTGATTGTCCTCCATCTGGCTGAAGAGCCATCGCTTTAGGACATTTCGCTTCTGAAACCTTATTTCAGTTCATCCCGAAACATCTGTTTACAGCGTTAATCACAATGCGTATATTTCGCATTTGCATTTTCATGCGCATTTTTAACATAGAAAACGACGTCAGCCCGTGCCAGCGGAGCTGTCGCGCACCACCTTCACCATTCATTAAGGGTTTGATAATGTCTTTCATTAATCACTCCAGGGATGGGCAACGTCAGCCTGCCGCAACACCTTCGTTGCTGGCAGCCTGCATTGCTATGGCATTGACGCCAACCGCCGCTTTCTCTGCTTCAACGGCTGAAGACACCGTTGTGGTAGACGGGGGTTTTGACAATACACAGGATCCTTCAGCAGGTCAGGACCGGGATTACAGCGTAAAAACCACCACTACCGGCACCAAACTGCTGCTGGTCCCCCGCGATATCCCGCAGTCCGTCAGCGTAATCAGCCAGCAGCGTATGGCTGACCAGAATCTGCAGTCCATCGGGCAGGTGCTGAGTAACACCACGGGCGTGACTGCGCAGGTGCAGGACAGCGACCGCACCGTGTTCTACTCCCGTGGATTCTTCGTCAGCAACTATGCCTATGACGACCTGCCGACCTCCATCAGCGAGGTGTGGAACTTTGGCGATACCGCCGCCGATACCGCGATTTACGATCGTATCGAAGTGGTCCGCGGCGCCACCGGCCTGATGTCCGGTACGGGCAACCCGGCGGCGTATGTCAACATGGTGCGTAAGCATGCGGACAGCGCGGAATTTAAGGGTAACGTCTCGGCCAGCTACGGTAGCTGGGACAAGCAGCGCTACGTGCTGGATCTCCAGTCTCCCCTGGTGGAGTCCGGTAAGGTACGGGGACGCCTGATCGCGGGCTATCAGGACAACGACAGCTTCGTGGATAATTATCACTACCGTAAAAAATTCCTCTACGGCGTGATGGATGCGGACGTCACCGACAGCACGACCCTCTCGGTGGGGTATGAGTATCAGGAGAGCCATACCGCCGACCCAACCTGGGGCGGACTGCCGACCTGGTACAGCGACGGAAGTAAGACCAACTACAATCGCAGCCAGACCGTTGCGCCTGACTGGGCCTATTCGGATAAAGACAGCACCCGCATCTTCGCTAACCTGACTCAGCGTTTCGATAACGGCTGGGAAGCGCACGTTAACGGCATGCACGCTGAAACCAACTTGACTCCAAACTGATGTATATGTCCGGTTATCCGGATAAAGAGACCGGTGCGGGCATGGTGGGTTACGGCGGCTGGAACCGCGGTGAACGTAAACAGGATGCGGTTGACGCCTTCCTGCGCGGCGGCTTCGATCTCTTTGGCCGTCAGCACGAAATGATGTTTGGCGGCAGCTACAGCCGTCAGCGTAACCATTATGACAATACCATGCCGGATGCGCTTTACGGCATGGTTGACGTCGGCAACTTTAAGAACTGGAACGGGAACATCGCCGATCCGCAGTGGACGCCGTGGAAGCTCTACAGCAAGGACGATATTCGTCAGTCCTCTGCGTATACCTCCGCCCGTTTCTCGCTGGCCGATCCGCTGCACCTGATTCTGGGCGCGCGCTACACCAGCTACAACATTCGCTATAATCCGGCGGGTTCCCCGAACACCCGCCTGGAAAGCACCGAAGATGATGTTACCCCGTACGCGGGCCTGGTGTATGACATCAACGAAGACTGGTCGACCTACGTCAGCTATACCTCCATCTTCCAGCCGCAGGATAAACGCAACGCCAGCGGACGTTACCTCGACCCGACCACGGGCAAAAGCTACGAAGCCGGCGTGAAGGCAGACTGGTTTAATACTCGTCTCACCACCTCGCTGGCGATTTTCCGCATTGAGCAGGATAACGTCGCAAGCAATACCTATACCTACATGCCGAGCGGTGAATCAATTTATGAATCGCTGGACGGCGTGATCAGTAAAGGGGTTGAGTTCGAGCTGAACGGCGCCCTGACAGATAACTGGCAGTTGACGTTTGGGGCGACCCGCTACATCGCTGAAGACAAGAATGGCAACGCCGTCAGCTCCGATCAGCCGCGCACGACCATGAAGCTGTTCACCCGCTATCAGCTACCAATGCTGCCCGAGCTGACCGTGGGCGGTGGCGTAAACTGGCAGAACAAAGTGTGGACGGATGTCGAAGGCGGCCCGGCGGGACAATCCCGTGCAGAGCAAGGCAGCTATGGTCTGGTTAACCTGTTCAGCCGCTATCAGGTCACCAAAGACTTCGCTCTTCAGGCTAACGTCAACAACCTGTTCGACAAAGAGTACTACGACTACGTAGGCTCTTACGTGGTGTATGGCGCGCCGCTTAACTTCTCCGTGAGCGCGAGCTACGACTTCTGATTGTAAAGCCGGGCGGCGGCTACGCCCTGCCCGGCCTGCATTTGCTTACCGGCACTATCTCCGCCAATAAAAAAGGCAGCCATTCGGCTGCCTTAGTCTCCCCAGGTCACAGCTTAGTTGTTGCGGATGTACTCATCCATTTCGGTTTTCAGGTTATCGGATTTCGTACCGAAGATTGCCTGAACACCAGAACCTGCAACAACCACGCCCGCTGCGCCCAGCTTTTTCAGACCCGGCTGGTCTACTTTCGCAACGTCGGCAACGCTCACACGCAGACGGGTGATACACGCGTCCAGGTTAGTGATGTTTTCTTTACCGCCGAAAGCAGCTACCAGCGCAGGTGCCATTTCGCTGGTCACACCGGCTTTGCTGTCCTCAGTTGCATCTTCACGACCCGGCGTTTTCAGATCCAGCGCTTTGATCAGCACGCGGAAGACGGTGTAGTACACCACCGCGTAGCCTGCACCCACGATTGGGAACAGCCACAGTTTGCTGCTGTTACCGGACAGAACGATGAAGTCGATCAGGCCGTGAGAGAAGGACGTACCGTCACGCATACCCAGCAGAATACAGATTGGGAATGCCAGACCTGCCAGTACCGCGTGGATGAAGTACAGGATCGGCGCAACGAACATGAAGGAGAACTCGATCGGCTCGGTAATACCGGTCAGGAACGAGGTCAGCGCTGCGGAGATCATGATACCGCCCACTTTTGCACGGTTCTCTGGCTTAGCAGAGTGCCAGATAGCAATTGCCGCAGCCGGCAGACCGTACATTTTGAACAGGAAGCCGCCAGACAATTTGCCTGCGGTCGGGTCACCCGCCATGTAACGAGGGATATCACCGTGGAACACCTGACCTGCCGCGTTGGTGTATTCACCAATCTGCATCTGGAATGGAACGTTCCAGATGTGGTGCAGACCAAATGGTACCAGGCAGCGCTCAATGAAGCCGTAGATACCAAACGCCACTACCGGGTTCTGATAGGCAGCCCACTGAGAGAAGGTCTGGATAGCCGTACCGATTGGTGGCCAGATGAAGGACAGAACCACACCGGTGAAAATCGCTGCCAGACCAGAGATGATCGGAACGAAACGTTTACCCGCGAAGAAGCCCAGATACTCAGGCAGCTTGATACGATAGAAGCGGTTAAACATATACGCTGCAATCGCACCGGAGATGATACCACCGAGAACACCGGTATCTGCCAGGTGTTTAGCGGCAATCTCTTCAGCAGGTAAATGCAGAACCAGCGGCGCAACCACAGCCATGGTTTTCACCATAATGCCGTAGGCAACCACGGACGCCAGAGCAGATACACCGTCGTTATTGGTGAAGCCCAGAGCAACACCGATAGCGAAGATCAGCGGCATGTTAGCAAAAACAGAACCGCCTGCTTCTGCCATCACGTGGGAAACTACGGCTGGCAGCCAGCTGAAGTTAGCAGAACCGACGCCCAGCAGGATACCTGCGATAGGCAGTACGGATACTGGCAGCATCAGCGATTTACCGACCTTTTGCAGGTTAGCAAATGCATTCTTAAACATAATTGAGAGTGCTCCTGAGTATTTGTGCTTTTTTTACGCTTTCACGCATTGGCCCGGGGGGAGTACCGCGCCGTGGACAGGACATCTAAGCGCCCTTTATTTATTACACAGAGTAAAATAATTCCCTCTGAGTTTGTTTGACGGCTATCACGTTTCAGTTCAAGACGGCCAAAAAACTTGCAGATATTTACATAAAGCATGTCTGGATGTGTCTAAAAACGCCATCACCGCCCCGAATGAGGCGGTGAGCTTTACTCGTTTTACCTATTAATTACGAGCCTAAAAAAAACAGGTGTATCAGACAGACTGCAGGCGGACGGGGTCGATATGGAACAGGCTGGCGAAGTTTTCCGTCGTTACACGAGCCAGTTCGTCAATACTGACACCCTTCAGTACGGCCATGTACTCAGCGACATCTCGGGTCATCGCCGGCTGGTTCTCTTTACCCCGATGCGGCACGGGTGCCAGGTACGGGGAATCGGTCTCCACCAGAATACGATCCAGCGGTACGTAACGCGCCGCATCACGCAGCTGCTCAGCATTACGGAACGTCACGATCCCCGAAAACGAGATATAAAAGCCCAAATCAAGCAGTTTACCCGCCGTTTCTCTGTCTTCTGTGAAACAGTGTAGTACGCCACCGCAATCCGTCACCTTTTCTTCCCGCAGGATCTCAAGCGTGTCGGCACGCGCGTCGCGGGTGTGAACGATAACGGGCTTGTTCAGCTCGCGGCCAATCCGGATATGGTTACGGAAAGATTCCTGCTGGCGGGGCTTAGTTTCCGGCGTGTAGAAATAGTCTAGACCGGTCTCGCCCATCGCCACGACGCCCTCTTCTGCGGCAAGGCGGCGTAAATCTTCAACGTCATACGCGTCGTCCTGATTGAGCGGATGGACGCCGCAGGAGAAGACGACGTTTTCGCGCTCGCCAACCAGCTCACGCATTGAGCGGTAGCCCGGCAGCGTGGTCGCCACGGCCAGGCAAAATTTCACATCGCGCGCGGCGGCTTTCGCCAGCACATCGTCCACGTCTTTATGCAGGGATTGGTAATCGAGGCCATCAAGATGGCAGTGTGAGTCGACTAAAAACATAATGTCTCTCTCAGAGATGGGAAACCGGCGGTATGACGCCGGGTTGCAGGTAATGTTCGATACGCAGCAACTGGTCGGTCAGTAAAAGCTCGCGATTAAGACCGGTTACCGTCAAAAGTTGTTCACGACTCTGGCAGATATCGTGGAGGATAGCGCGCAGCGACTGTCCTGACAGACGATTCGCCAGCGTGTTAACCAGCGGCCAGACGTCGGGATTCGTCAGAAGCGTAGCCCCCTGCTGAATTTTAAGGGCATCAAGCAGCAGCGCGGCCAGCCAGTGCAGGCGCTCCGGGGCCGGATCGCCGTTCAGGGCAGGCAGCACGCTCAGCCAGTCATGGCTGTCCAGGGCAGATTCAATCGCACGACAAAGGGTTTCGCGCTGGGACCAGACTTCCGGCTGCAGAAGCGCCAGCGCAGCCGCAGGCGCGCCGCTGCACAGGCGCAACGCTGACAGCGCGGCGTCCTGTGACACCGTCACTTCACGTTCAAGCCAGGCGAGTGCCCACGACTCCTGGGGAACAGCCAGATGATGAAGACGACAGCGGCTGCGCAGCGTCGCCAGCAGTCGGCCCGGCTCGCGGCAGGAGAGGAAGAACCACGTTTTCTCAGGCGGCTCTTCCAGCGTTTTTAAAAGCGCATTGGCAGCGACCTCCGTGAGCAGCTCGGCGTCCTTCAGCCACACCACCTTTGCCCCGCCCAGACGCGCGTGTTCATACAGCTTCTCGCCGACCTCACGCACCGCGTCTATCCCGAGCGTACTTTTGCCTTTTTCGGGTTCGAGGATGTAGTAATCCGGATGCGTGCCGGCCTGCATCAGCTGGCAGCCGCGGCACTTACCGCAGCTTTTATGCCCATCAGGCTGGTGGCACATCAGAAAGCGCGTAATGGCGTAAATCAACGCATCATCGCCCATTCCCGGCAGCGCCTGTATCAGTAACGCATGATGCCCCCGACCAACCTGATAGCTGCCGATCAGCTGTTCAAAGTGCGGGCGCAGCCATGGATACCATTTCATGCCCGCTGCTCCTGCACCCAGCGTGTGACCGTTTCCTGAATAGCACGGGTAACGTCGTCGAGGGATTGTGTCGCATCGATGGTGCGAATAGCGCTGTCCTGTCCGGCCAGCTCAAGGTAACGCGCGCGGGTGCGGTTAAAGAAGTCGTAAGACTCCTGCTCAATGCGATCCAGCTCGCCGCGCGCCCTGGCGCGCTTCAGACCCACCTCAGGCGTGACGTCCAGATAGAGCGTCAGGTCCGGACGAAAATCGCCGAGCACCGCGTCGCGAAGCGTAGCCAGCATGGTACGATCGATACCGCGCCCTCCCCCCTGATACGCCTGGGTGGAGAGATCGTGACGATCGCCGATCACCCATTTTCCCTCTGCCAGCGCGGGTTTAATCACCGTCTCGACCAGCTGAACGCGCGCCGCATAAAACATCAGCACTTCCGCTTTGTCAGTGATAACCTCGTCGCCAACGGATTTGATATCCAGCACCAGGCTGCGCAGTTTTTCCGCCAGCTGCGTACCGCCCGGCTCACGGGTGAAGACCATCTCGGCGACGCCAAGCGATTTAAGCGTATCAACCACCACGTTACGGGCGGTGGTTTTCCCCGCCCCTTCGAGTCCCTCAATGACAATGTATTTACTGCGCATTTTTTTCCTTAAGTGCCTTCAGATAGTCCTGAACAGAGCGATTGTGGCTGGCCAGGTTGGTATTGAACGTATGCCCCCCTTTTCCATCAGCCACAAAATAGAGATACGGTGTTTTTGCCGGGTGCGCCGCGGCGCGCAGTGAGGCTTCGCCCGGCGTCGCGATTGGTCCCGGCGGCAGGCCGCTAATGACGTAGGTATTATACGCCGTTGGCGTCTCCAGATCTTTTCTGGAAATCTTGCCGTTGTAGTTTTCGCCCATGCCGTAGATGACGGTAGGATCGGTTTGCAAACGCATACCGATGCGCAGGCGGTTTATAAACACCGAGGCGACCTGGTCGCGCTCGGCGGCAACGGCGGTCTCTTTCTCGATGATGGAGGCCATCGTCACGAACTGGTTTTGATCTTTATACGGCAGGCCCTCAGCGCGTCCTTCCCAGGCCGACTCTACCGCCGCGACCATTTTATTATGCGCGCGCTTCAAAATCGCCACGTCCGTCGTGCCTGCCGTGTACATCCAGGTGTCGGGCCAGAACCAGCCTTCAACCCATTCAGGGTGCTCGAATTTTAGCGCGTCTGCCACGGTTTCGTAGCGATCGTCTTTCAGCGTGTGCCTGATATACGGCGCGTCACGCAGTTGTCTGAGGTAATCGCTCAGGCGCATCCCCTCGACAAAACGTAGCGGAAACTGGGCCTCTTTGCCGCTTTCCAGCAGTTGCAGCATTTCGCGCACGGTCATACCCGGAGTGAAGCGATAGGTGCCCGCCTTAAAGTTCGAAAGTTCAGGCTCAACGCGCAGCAGCCACTGGAATACACGCGGACGATTGATAATTTTATCGCCATACAGCTGCTGGCCAAGCGCCTGACGCCCGGTCCCCGCTTTCAGGGTAAAAATCGTCTCGTCTTTAATCAGGATCTTACTGTCCGCCAGCTGGCGGACTTTCCACACTCCCGCTCCGCCAGCGATACCGAACGCAACGATGAGAAGGAGAACAACGCGTAACATTTTCTTCATGACTACCTGGTTTGCTCACATAACGGGGCCAGAAACTGGAACAGCTCGCGGGATGACCATGAAAGCGGGCCATAAGCGCGAACGGGGACAACGGGCATCAGCGCATTGCAGATAACGACTTCATCGGCGGACTGCAGCGCGTCTTCCTTTACGCTTACTTCGACAACGCTAAAACCGGCACGTGCCAGCTGCTGCAAACAAAACTGACGCATAATGCCGTTGACCCCGGCCTGTTCCAGCGAAGGCGTGAATACGTCACCGCCCTTCCGCCAGAGTAAATTAGCCGCACAGCATTCCGTAATGTACCCTTCGCTGTCAAGAACCAGCGCCTCGCCGGCATCCGTCTGTTCAAGATGAGTACGAATAAGCACCTGTTCAAGGCGGTTAAGGTGTTTTATTCCGGCAAGCATCGGGTTCCGCCCCAGCCGAACCGGGCTAAGCGTCAGGGTAACGCCCTCTTCGCGCCAGCGTTCATAATGGGAAGGGTAATCTGAAACGGAAAGGATCCGCGTTGGATGCTGACAGGCAGCGCCGCTATACCCCCGCCCACCGCTGCCGCGGCTGATAATCACTTTTACTACGCCGCATCTTTTACCTGACGCCAGCCGACGCATTTCACCTTCAAGGGTGTCCCACTGCGTGAAGGGGATCAGTAATGTCTCGCAGGCCTTTTGTAAGCGGCGGATATGGGCATCACGCAGGCACACTTCCCCGTCGAGAATACGCGCCGTGGTAAAACAGCCGTCGCCAAACTGGATCGCCCTGTCGCCTGCCGGCAGCGTTTCTTGCTCAAGGCCATTGATTAAAAACATGGTGGCTCCTCATGCGTGGAGGCTCAGTCTGGCAGGATGTTAATAGCCGGACAAGGAGATTTCACCTAATAAAAAAGGCCCGGCAAGCGGACCTTTTTTATCGTCAGTGACTAAACAGGCTCAGACCTTTTTGAAGATCAGAGAACCGTTTGTCCCGCCGAAGCCGAAGGAGTTACACAGGGTGTACTCCATACCGCTAACCTGGCGCGCTTCGTGAGGAACGAAGTCCAGATCGCAACCTTCATCCGGGTTATCCAGGTTGATGGTTGGTGGTACAGCCTGATCGCGCAGCGCCAGGATAGAGTAGATTGACTCTACTGCACCCGCCGCACCCAACAGGTGACCGGTCATGGATTTCGTGGAGCTCACCATTACGCGGCTGGCAGATTCGCCGAAGATAGACTTAACAGCCTGAGCTTCTGCTTTATCGCCCGCAGGGGTAGACGTACCGTGGGCGTTAACGTAGCCAATCTGTGCCGGCGTAATGCCCGCATCACGGAGCGCGTTAGCCATTGCCAGCGCTGCACCCGCACCATTTTCTGGTGGCGACGTCATGTGGTAAGCATCGCTGCTCATACCAAAGCCAACGACTTCAGCATAAATTTTCGCGCCACGTTTTTTCGCATGTTCGTACTCTTCAAGTACGATCATGCCTGCACCGTCGCCCAGCACGAAACCATCGCGGTCTTTATCCCACGGACGGCTTGCCGCCTGAGGATTTTCGTTACAGGTAGAGAGCGCACGCGCTGCACCGAAGCCACCGACGCCCAGTGGGGTACTGGCTTTTTCAGCACCGCCCGCAACCATAGCATCTGCATCGCCGTACGCGATAATACGCGCGGCCTGGCCGATGTTATGCACGCCAGAGGTACAGGCTGTTGCGATTGAGATGCTTGGGCCACGCAGGCCGAACATAATGGTCAGGTGACCTGCCACCATGTTTACAATCGTAGACGGAACGAAGAATGGGCTGATTTTACGCGGGCCGCCGTTCATCAGGGATGAGTGGTTTTCCTCAATCAGGCCAAGACCGCCAATCCCGGAGCCAATAGCAGCACCGATACGGGACGCGTTCTCTTCCGTAATCTCAAGGCCAGAATCCTGCATGGCCTGAACGCCAGCGACAATTCCATATTGAATGAAGGCATCCATCTTGCGCTGTTCTTTGCGCGAGATGATCTCTTCACAGTTAAAATCCTTTACTAAGCCAGCAAATTTCGTTGCATAGGCGCTAGTATCGAAATGGTCGATTAGGCTGATGCCGCTCTGACCGGCAAGGAGAGCTTTCCAGGTGGACTCTACGGTATTGCCGACAGGAGACAACATGCCAAGTCCGGTCACAACTACACGACGCTTAGACACGTTTGTCCTCCAGGGAGGGATAAAAAAAGAGATTCGTGGGACTACAAAAGATAAAACTCAGGCGGTCGAATGACCGCCTGGAGATGTTCACTTACGCCTGGTGACCGTTGATGTAATCAATGGCAGCCTGAACGGTGGTGATTTTCTCAGCTTCTTCGTCCGGAATCTCAGTATCAAACTCTTCTTCCAGAGCCATTACCAGCTCAACGGTGTCAAGAGAATCTGCGCCCAGGTCTTCAACAAAGGAAGCGGAGTTCACAACTTCTTCCTGCTTAACGCCCAGCTGTTCGCCGATAATTTTCTTAACGCGTTCTTCGATAGTGCTCATACTCTTAAATTTCCTATCAAAACTCGCTTTCGCGATGGTTTTCGTAGTGTATAAAATGTTGAAAAATTTGCAACTAAATCCCGGCAGGTCTTACCACGATTTTACGTTATTTTGAGGCCATTTGCCCAAATAACGCAAATATTTTCGATCGTGATTAAACCATGTACATCCCGCCGTTGACGTGGAGGGTTTCACCAGTGATGTAACCCGCTTCGTCAGAGGCTAAAAATGCAACCGCGCTGGCGATTTCTTTAGGGTCGCCAAGACGACCCGCCGGAACTGCCGCCAGCGTACCCGCACGCTGCTCATCCGTCAGCGCACGCGTCATGTCCGTTTCAATAAAGCCCGGAGCAACAACGTTTACAGTAATACCGCGGGACGCGACTTCACGCGCCAGCGACTTACTGAAACCGATCAGACCTGCTTTCGCCGCAGCGTAGTTAGCCTGACCAGCATTTCCCATGGTACCAACCACAGAACCTACAGTGATAATACGACCATGACGCTTTTTCATCATAGCGCGCATTACCGCTTTTGACAGACGGAATACAGATGACAGGTTGGTTTCGATAATATCGTTCCACTCATCATCTTTCATTCGCATCAGCAGGTTGTCGCGCGTAATCCCGGCATTATTGACCAGAATATCCACTTCGCCAAACTCTGCGCGAATATTTTCCAGAACAGATTCGATAGATGCTGGTTCAGTCACATTCAGCACCAGACCTTTACCGTTCGCACCCAAATACTCGCTGATGGCCTGCGCGCCGTTCTCGCTGGTCGCAGTCCCGATCACCGTCGCGCCGCGCGCAACCAGTGTTTCAGCAATAGCGCGCCCAATACCGCGGCTCGCGCCGGTCACCAGGGCAATTTTTCCTTCAAAACTCATGGTAGTCCTCTTTTATTGCGAGAGTGCCGCTTTCATTGCTTCCGGCTCATTAATCGCCGAGGCAGTCAGGGTGTCAACAATACGTTTGGTAAGACCGGTAAGCACCTTACCAGGCCCCACTTCATACAGATGTTCAACGCCCTGAGACGCCATATATTCAACGGTTTTGGTCCACTGAACCGGGCTGTAGAGCTGGCGAACTAGCGCGTTACGGATAGCCTCCGGCGCGGTTTCGCACTTCACGTCGACGTTATTCACAACGGAAATCGTCGGCGCGTTAAAGGTCATTTTTTCCAGCTCAACCGCCAGCTTATCGGCGGCTGGCTTCATCAGCGCGCAGTGTGACGGCACGCTCACCGGCAGCGGCAGCGCGCGTTTAGCGCCCGCGGCTTTACAGGCAGCGCCCGCACGCTCAACCGCTTCTTTATGACCGGCGATAACCACCTGGCCCGGCGAGTTGAAGTTTACCGGAGAAACCACCTGACCTTCAGCAGATTCTTCACACGCTTTTGCAATAGAAGCATCATCAAGACCGATGATGGCAGACATGCCGCCCGTACCTTCTGGCACCGCTTCCTGCATGAATTTTCCACGCAATTCAACCAGGCGCACCGCATCAGCGAAGGCAATCACGCCTGCACAAACCAGCGCAGAGTATTCGCCCAGGCTGTGACCCGCCATCAGTGCAGGCGCTTTACCGCCCTGCTGCTGCCATACGCGCCACAGCGCGACGGATGCAGCCAGCAGCGCAGGCTGCGTCTGCCAGGTTTTGTTTAACTCTTCAGCGGGGCCCTGTTGGGTCAGCGCCCACAGATCATAACCCAGCGCATCAGAAGCTTCACGGAAAGTCTCTTCAATAACCGGATAGTTTGCTGCCATTTCAGACAACATCCCAACGGTTTGCGAGCCCTGTCCCGGGAACACAAAAGCAAATTGCGTCATTTTTTAATCCTTATCCTAGAAACGAACCAGCGCGGAACCCCAGGTGAACCCGCCACCAAAGGCTTCAAGCAAGACCAGTTGGCCCCGTTTAATTCGTCCATCGCGTACCGCTTCGTCAAATGCGCACGGTACCGATGCCGCAGAGGTATTGCCGTGGCGATCCAGCGTCACCACAACGTTATCCATTGACATGCCCAGCTTCTTCGCCGTCGCGCTGATGATACGCAGGTTAGCCTGATGCGGCACCAGCCAGTCGAGGGCGGAGCGATCAAGGTTATTCGCTTCCAGCGTTTCTTCAACGATATGGGCCAGTTCAGTCACGGCAACCCTGAACACCTCGTTACCCGCCATCGTCAGGTAAATCGAGCTGTCCGGGTTAACGCGATCGGCGTTAGGCAGCGTTAACAGCTCGCCGTAGCGACCGTCAGCATGAAGATGCGTGGAGATGATGCCCGGCTCGTCGGACTGCCCCAGCAGCACCGCGCCCGCACCGTCGCCAAAAATAATGATCGTGCCGCGATCGGCTGGATCGCAGGTACGCGCCAGCACGTCAGCACCGATTACCAGCGCATATTTTACGGCACCAGATTTTACGTACTGATCGGCGATGCTCAGCGCATAGGTGAAGCCCGCACACGCTGCTGCCACATCAAATGCCGGGCAGCCTTTAATGCCGAGCATATTCTGTACCTGACACGCTGCGCTTGGGAAGGCATGCGTGGCGGAGGTTGTCGCCACCACGATAAGCCCGATCTGATCTTTATCAATCCCGGCCATTTCAAGCGCACGCTGTGCAGCTTCGAAGCCCATGGTGGAGACAGTTTCGTCTGGCGCGGCGATACGGCGTTCACGGATACCTGTGCGCGTGACAATCCACTCGTCAGACGTATCTACCATTTTTTCAAGATCGGCGTTGGTACGCACTTGTGTTGGCAGGTAGCTGCCGGTACCTAAAATCTTCGTATACATGTACGCTCAGTCACTTTTAGCTAATACAGATCCCAGGCGAGCGGCAATTCTCTGAGGAACTTGTCGCTGCACCGCCTGCACTGCCTGTTCAATCGCGACGGTAAATGCTCGCTGATTGGCGGCGCCATGACTCTTAATCACGATGCCGCGCAATCCTAACAGACAGGCGCCATTATACTGGTCGGGGTTGAGGTGACTGAATCGCCGCGTCAGGCTTTTTTGTAACCAACGCTTTAATAAAATCAGCCACCAGGACCTTTTTTTACCTTCTCCCTGCGATTTCAGCAGAGAAAGGAACATTCTTACGACCCCTTCCATGGTCTTCAACGTTACGTTTCCGGTGAAGCCATCACACACTAATACATCCGTTTTGCCCGTCAGCAGCTCATTGGCTTCGAGATAACCAATATAGTTGATGGACGGAACCTGTTTGAGTATTTCCGCAGCGTCGCGGATACTGTCCAGGCCTTTGGTTTCTTCTTCACCAATGTTCAACAACGCAACGCGGGGATGCGTAATCCCGACCACGTCTTCTGCCAGCACCGACCCCATGACGGCAAACTGAGCCAGCATTGTACTATCACAATCCACGTTAGCGCCCAGATCGAGCACCACCGTTTTGCCCTTCTGCTGATGCGGTAACACCGTCACCAGCGCCGGACGCTCAATGCCCTCAATCGGCTTGAGCAATAATTTCGACAGGCCCATCAGCGCGCCGGTATTTCCCGCGCTGACGCAAGCCTGCGCTCGCCCTTCTTTCACCAGCTCCAGCGCAATTCGCATAGAGCTGCCGCGGCTATTGCGAATAGCCTGCGATGGCCGGGCATCACTGGCAATAACTGACTGCGCAGGGATAATCTGCAGACGCGAACGTTGTTCAAAGTCAGCTTTTGCGAGTAATGGCGTGATTGTGTCGGGATTACCGACTAAAAGAAGTGTGAGTTGCGAATTAGAGTTCAGTGCCTGCAAAGCTGCAGGCACTGTCACGGTAGGGCCAAAATCTCCCCCCATGACATCTAACGCCAGGGTTAGACGTGTCAAGGTATCGTCGCAGCCTGGTTCGGTAAACTCCCCGTTTGCACGGGGAAGTTCCTCACTAAGCCTAATCACGCTGACGCGTGATTACTTAGTGATAACCTTGCGGCCGCGGTAGAAACCGTCAGCGGTGATGTGGTGACGCAGGTGTTTCTCACCAGAAGTCTTGTCTACAGACAGGCTGGTAACTGCAGTCAGTGCGTCATGGGAACGACGCATGCCACGTTTGGAACGGGTTGGTTTATTCTGTTGTACGGCCATGGACCTTACTCCTCAATTACTTACGCTTTAAGCTGGCTAATACGGCAAATGGGTTTGGTTTTTGCGCTTCATCAGGCAGTTCCCCAAAGACCATGTCCGCCTCGGACACTTCACAGTGTTCAGAATCATGCACCGGAACGACTGGCAAGGTGAGGATGATTTCATCTTCAACCAGAGCCAGAAGATCGATTTCACCGAATTCGTTAACCTCAATCGGCTCATACGCTTCCGGGAGTGCTTCAGCCTGTTCGTCAGAACGAACCGGACTAAAACAATACGTTGTGTGAACATGCTGTACAAACGGTTTCCCGCAACGCTGGCACTCGAGCGTTACCGTCACCTTCGCATCACCGGTTAAAACGGCGAGACGCTGGTTGTCGATAGCGAACGACATGGAGCATTCTACATCACTGTCCACACTGACTACGGATTCGGCAATACGCTCCGCCTGATCGGAAGAATAGATTCCTTCGTAATCGAGGCGTTTTTGAGCCGTACGAACCGGATCAAGAGTCAGGGGTAATTTTACCTTTTGCATAGGGCGCGCATATTAACTTTGTAACGTCATAGAGTCAAAGAAAAAGGCAACCAGAGCTGCCTTTTGCCAATTATTCGCACACATTGCGGCCTGTAGTTTAAAATGGCTGGCATCGATACGCTATATCTGGTGATAAAAATATGCCAAATCTCGTACTTGCTTCCACTTCACCCTATCGCCGAATGCTGTTGGAAAAGCTCGGGATCCCGTTTGAATGTGCGGCACCGGACGTTGATGAGACCCCACAACCCGGCGAGTCGCCGCGTCATCTGGTGACCCGTCTTGCGCAGGAGAAAGCGCAGTCGCTTGCCGAACGTTACCCTGCACATCTGATTATAGGCTCCGATCAGGTTTGTGTGCTTGACGGTGAAATCACCGGTAAACCGCATACCGAAGAGAACGCCTGCAAGCAGTTGATGCGCGCACGCGGCAGTATTGTGACCTTTTATACGGGCCTGGCGCTCTATAACCCGGCCTCCGGCCACCTGCAAACCGAATGCGAGCCGTTCGACGTCCATTTTCGCCATCTCAGCGAGCAGGAGATTATGGATTACGTGCGCCGGGAACGCCCGCTGAACTGCGCGGGGAGCTTTAAAAGTGAAGGTTTGGGGATTGCGCTATTCGATAAGCTGGACGGTCGAGACCCGAATACGCTGGTGGGGTTACCGCTGATTGCACTATGCCAGATGTTAAGGCGAGAAGCGTGTAATCCGCTGACGGCGTAACCGCTGCGGCCTGATGCCCTCTCCCCAGGGAGAAGGTGCAAACATTAAAAACGGCAACGTCGTTGCCGTTTTACGTTTACCTTAGCCGCGCAGAACCTTCAGGCAGCGCTTCAGCTGCTCATCCAGCGGCGCTTCAATACGGATGATTTCACCGGTATTGGGATGGGTAAACTTCAGCGCAGCCGCATGCAGGAACAGACGAGACAGCCCCGTGCCCGCCAGCTGCTTGTCAAACTCGCTGTCGCCGTAACGATCGTCAAAGGCAATCGGATGGCCTGCAAACTGGGTATGTACGCGGATCTGGTGGGTTCGCCCCGTCACCGGGCTACAGCGAACCAGCGTGGCAAATTCGTAGCGCTCTTCCACTTTAAAGCGCGTCTCGGACGGTTTCCCCTCCTGGTTCACGCGAACAATGCGCTCGCCGCTTTGCAGAATATTTTTCAGCAGCGGTGCCTGGACCACTTTCACATGGGACTGCCACTGGCCGCGCACCAGCGCCAGGTAATCCTTCTGCATCCCTTTTTCACGCAGCTGTTCATGCAGCGAACGCAGCGCGGAACGTTTTTTTGCCACCAGCAGTACGCCAGAGGTATCACGGTCAAGGCGGTGAACCAGCTCGAGGAAACGCGCTTCCGGGCGCAGGGCCCGCAGCCCTTCAATTACGCCAAAGCTCAGTCCACTTCCCCCGTGCACCGCGGTTCCTGAAGGTTTGTTCAGCACCAGGATGTGGTCGTCCTCATAAAGGATAACGTCACTCAGGGCCGCGACTTTTTGCAGCTTCGGCGAAACCGCCTCTTCTTCGCGCTCCGCAACGCGGACCGGTGGAATGCGCACTTCATCACCCGCTTCGAGCTTATATTCGGGCTTCACGCGCTTTTTGTTCACCCGCACCTCGCCCTTGCGCAGGATGCGGTAAATCATACTTTTTGGCACGCCTTTCAGCTGGGTGCGCAAAAAGTTATCGATACGTTGCCCCGCTTCGTCTTCGGCAATGGCAACCATTTTTACGGCTGGAGTCTCTGTTTTCATGGTTGGCGATTCTAAATATCGTCTGGCATTAGCGCCACTCATTTTTCTATGCTTATATTTACTTTTATCCGGAACGCTCCCCTTTCGCGCAATCGATTTGGTGGTTATTAAACCAATCGCCTCGTTGAAGTGAAGAAACTGTGAGTAACCGGGTGATAATTGGTAAAAGTCATCTTGCTATAACCCGGCGAGCAGTGGAATAATGAATCCGTTTTCCGCGTTAAATCCGGGTTTTGTAAGGATGTCGACGGAATGACCAATTTTGTCTGACCGATCATCCACGCAGCAATGGCGTAAGACGTATTGATCTTTCAGGCAGTTAGCGGGCTGCGGGTTGCAGTACTTCCCGGTATAAGGATTGTTCTCTGGAGAGTTTTCCCAGGCAATTCCCCTGATAATTGCGCTGTGTTTCCGTATGAAACACGGGCAACCGACACTCTGCGCCTCTTAAGCGAGCGACAACCGTGAGGTTGGCGACGTGAATAGACACGAGGCCATCGGTTCATACCCCGGAAAGCGTCACCTTGCCCGCAGCTTTGTCGTCAATGTAAGAATAACGAGTAAGTTACGATGAAAAGAATGTTAATCAACGCAACTCAGCAAGAAGAGTTGCGTGTCGCCCTTGTGGATGGGCAGCGCCTGTACGATCTGGATATCGAAAGTCCTGGACACGAACAGAAAAAAGCGAACATTTACAAAGGTAAAATCACCCGCATTGAACCAAGCCTTGAGGCTGCATTTGTCGATTACGGTGCTGAGCGTCATGGTTTCCTTCCTCTTAAAGAAATCGCCCGCGAATATTTTCCTGCAAACTACAGCTCCCATGGCCGTCCGAACATTAAAGATGTTCTGCGTGAAGGTCAGGAAGTTATCGTTCAGATCGATAAAGAAGAGCGCGGCAACAAAGGTGCCGCACTGACCACCTTTATCAGTCTGGCAGGAAGCTATCTGGTACTGATGCCAAACAACCCGCGTGCGGGTGGTATCTCACGCCGTATCGAGGGTGATGACCGTACCGAGCTGAAAGAAGCGCTGGCAAGCCTTGAGCTGCCGGACGGCATGGGGCTTATCGTGCGCACCGCAGGCGTCGGCAAATCTGCCGAAGCATTGCAGTGGGACCTGAGCTTCCGCCTGAAGCACTGGGAAGCCATTAAGAAAGCGGCTGAAAGCCGCCCTGCTCCGTTCCTGATCCACCAGGAAAGCAACGTCATCGTGCGTGCCTTCCGCGATTACCTGCGTCAGGACATCGGGGAAATCCTGATTGATAACCCGAAAGTGCTTGAGCTGGCTCGCCAGCACATCGCCGCGCTGGGCCGTCCGGATTTCACCAGCAAAATAAAACTGTACACCGGTGAAATCCCGCTGTTCAGCCACTATCAGATTGAATCCCAGATCGAGTCGGCCTTCCAGCGTGAAGTGCGTCTGCCATCCGGCGGCTCTATCGTTATCGATACAACCGAAGCGCTGACCGCCATCGACATCAACTCCGCGCGTGCAACCCGCGGCGGCGATATCGAAGAGACGGCCTTCAACACCAACCTTGAAGCCGCTGATGAAATTGCCCGCCAGCTTCGCCTGCGCGACCTGGGCGGTCTGATCGTCATCGACTTCATCGACATGACCCCGGTTCGCCACCAGCGTGCGGTTGAAAACCGCCTGCGTGAAGCCGTTCGCCAGGATCGTGCGCGCATTCAGATCAGCCATATTTCCCGCTTTGGCCTGCTGGAGATGTCCCGTCAGCGCCTCAGCCCGTCACTCGGCGAATCCAGCCATCACGTCTGCCCACGCTGTTCCGGTACGGGTACCGTGCGTGACAACGAATCTCTCTCCCTCTCCATTCTGCGTCTGATTGAAGAAGAAGCGCTGAAGGAGAACACCAAAGAGGTTCACGCCATCGTTCCGGTGCCAATTGCCTCTTACCTGCTGAACGAAAAACGTGCGGCGGTAAGCGCAATCGAAGCGCGCCAGGGCGGCGTTCGCTGCATCATCGTGCCAAACGACGAGATGCAGACTCCGCACTATCACGTGCTGCGTGTCCGTAAAGGTGAAGAGACAAGCACCCTCAGCTACCTGCTGCCTAAGCTGCATGAAGAAGAGATGGCACTGCCATCCGATGAGGAGCCTGCCGAGCGTAAACTGCCCGAGCAGCCTGCTTTAGCGACCTTCATCATGCCTGAAGCCCCGCCGGAAGCGACGCTGGAAAAACCGGCAGCCAAACCGGCCGAGCAAAAAGCTGCCCCTGTCGCGCCAAAAGCGCAGCCTGAGCAGCCGGGTCTCCTGAGCCGCCTCTTCGGCGCGCTGAAGAAGATGTTCGCTGGCGAAGAAGCGCAACCTGAGCAGCCGAAAGAGGCACCGAAAGAAGCGAAGCCAGAGCGTCAGCAGGAACGCCGCAAGCGTCAGAACAATCGTCGCGACCGCAACGACCGCAGCGAGCGCAATGAGCGTGGCGATCGTAATGAACGCCGTGACAATCGTTCCGACAACAACGAAGGCCGCGAGCAGCGCGAGGACAACCGTCGCAACCGTCGCGAGAAGCAACAGCAGAATGTTGAAGATCGTGAAATTCGCCAGCAGGCGGGCGACGAGTCCGAGAAGAGCAAACCGCGTGACGAACAGCAGCCGCGCCGCGAGCGTAACCGTCGCCGTAACGACGAGAAGCGCCAGGCGCAGCAGGAAGTTAAAAGCCTGAACCGCGAAGCGCCTGTTGAACAGCAGGAAGCCGAGCAGGAAGAGCGCACGCAGGTTATGCCGCGTCGCAAGCAGCGCCAGCTCGCACAGAAGGTGCGCGTGGGCGAGGTACAGGCTGAAGAAACCGCCGTTGTCGCGGTTGAAGCAGCAGACAGCGCAACCGGTACGCAGGTGGCGAAAGTCGATCTGCCAGCGGTGGTAGAAAATCAGGTTGAGCAGGACGAAAGCGGTGAAAACCGCGACAACGCGGGTATGCCGCGTCGCTCACGCCGTTCTCCGCGTCATCTGCGCGTTAGCGGCCAGCGTCGTCGTCGCTATCGTGACGAACGTTACCCGTCCCAGTCCCCGATGCCGCTGACCGTGGCGTGTGCGTCGCCTGAAATGGCCTCCGGTAAGGTCTGGATCCGCTATCCGGTTGCTCGTCCGGAGCAGGCTGTTGAAGAACAGGCTGTGACCGAAGAGGTAATTGCACCGGTAGCAGCGGCAGAAGAAGTGGTGACTGAAGCGGCAACCGTGGTTGAACCTCAGGTGGTTGAACCTCAGGCTGTAGAAACGACAGAGCCTCAGGCTGTGGAAGTTGAAACTACCCATCCTGAAGTTATTGCTGCGCCGGTTGATGCCGCACCGCAGATTATTGCCGAAGAAGATGCCGTAGTGGCTGAAGAGGTAGCGGAGCACGCTGAACCTGCACCAGCAGTGGAAGAAACCGCAGACGCTGCTGTCGAAACGGTTACCGAAGAGGTGGTTCAGGACGTCGAGATTCAGGTTGAGCCTGTTGTCGAAGAAGCGAAAGCGCCTGAAGTGAAGCCAGCTCCGGTGGAAGCTGTCGCCGCACCAGCGCCTGCGCACGTTGCAACGGCACCTATGACCCGCGCGCCGGCACCAGAGTATGTGCCTGAAGCGCCGCGCCATAGCGACTGGGTACGCCCGGAATTCCACTTCGAAGGTAAAGGTGCTGCCGGTGGCCATAGCGCAACGCATAAGGCTACTGCCCCAGCTACCCGTCCGCAGTCCGTGGAATAACGCACGCTAAGTCAGAAAGCCGACCTCCGGGTCGGCTTTTTTTATGGCTGCTGCACGGGCTTTCTCATCCCGGTCACCTCCGGCATTATCTGGCGCATCATCTCAAGAAAGCGCCGCAGGCGCGCCGGATAATAACGAGACCACGGATAAACCAGATGCACCGGTAACGCCGCCGGTTGCCACTCCGGCAACAAATGCACCAGACGCCCTTCCCGAATATCATCCTGAACCGTCCAGCTGGATACAACCGCCACGCCAAGCCCGGTTAGCGCCGTATTGCGTGCCACGTACAGGCTGTCGGTGCTCAGGCGTGGCGTAATGGCTACCCGCACCGGTACCGGGGAGGCATCATGGAAAAGCTCCACATGGCGCTGGTAAAAGGAGCTGATGGCAATCCAGGGAAGCTGCTGCAAATCTTCCGGCGTTTTAACCGCCGGAAAGCGGGCCAGTAGCTCCGGTGAAGCCACCACCGAGCGCGGCACTTCGGCCAGCAGTACGGATACGGTTGCCGGATCGACCTCAGCGCCCACCCGGATAGCGCAGTCGAGATTGTCCCCGAGAAAATCAGCTGACCGATCGTTGAGAAGCCACTCAATGGAAAGTAGCGGGTAGCGCTGCAAAAATTCGGTTAATGGTTTCAGAAGCTGATCCTGACCAAACGCGTGCGGTGCCCGCACCCGCAGCACCCCCACCGGTTCATCTTCCGACTGCCCCACCTCATCTTCCAGCGCCAGCCAGCTGTCAATGACCCGGCGCGCGTGCTGATAGCAGCGTTCGCCGTCATCGGTCGGCCGCATCGTGTGGGTGGTGCGCAGCATCAGGCGCACCCCAAGCATTGTCTCAAGCGACTGTAGTCGCCGGCTTACCGTGGCCTGGGTTGTCGCCAGCTGGCGCGCCGCGGCGGAAAGCGATCCTGCCTCAACGATACGTACAAACGTCCGCATCAGCTCCACCCTGTCTATACGCTCAGCTCTTTTCATATTCCACCGTGCCATACGTCTAACGTATAAGCGTTTTACCACCGTGCCCGCTACCGCCGCAAGGCGTAGTAAGAAAAAATAGCCCCACACGATGAATGAGGAACGTCATATGAACACAACAACTGCCGCCCGGGCCGTAAGCCGCTGGGTAATCTTAATGCTGGCGCTCGGGGCTGGCTTCAGCGTGGCATCCATCTATTATGCCCAGCCTCTGCTGCCGCTGATGGGCGCAGACCTGCACCTGAGCATCGAAGGAATGGGCATGGTGCCGACGCTTACGCAGGCGGGTTACGCCTTAGGGATCCTGTTCCTGTTACCGCTCGGCGATCGCCATGACCGCAGGACGTTAATTCTGATAAAAAGCGCGGCCCTGGCGCTGTTCCTGCTGGCCTGTAGCCTGACAGGACAACTGCACTCCCTGCTGCTCGCCAGCCTGCTGATCGGCATGGCCGCCACCATGGCGCAGGACATCGCCCCCGCCGCGGCGATCCTGGCGCCCGAAGGGAAGCAGGGAAAAACCGTCGGCACGGTGATGACCGGCCTGCTGTTGGGCATTCTGCTCTCCCGGACCGTAAGCGGCGTGGTGGGTGAAGCCTTTGGCTGGCGGGTGATGTACCAGCTGGCTGCCGCAAGCATTGCGTTTGTCGGTGTGGTGATGTGGGCCGTGCTTCCCCGCTTTGCCGTTCACTCCACGCTGAGCTATCCGGCCCTTCTGCGCTCTATGGAGCACCTCTGGCGTCGCTACCCGGCGCTGCGTCGGGCCGCACTGGCACAGGGTTTTCTGTCGATTGCCTTTAGCGCGTTCTGGTCAACGCTGGCGGTGATGCTGCTGGAACGTTATCACCTCGGCAGCGCCGTGGCGGGTGGGTTTGGTATTGCCGGAGCCGCCGGGGCGCTGGCCGCACCGCTGGCAGGAGGCCTGGCCGATAAGCTGGGTGCCGGTAAAGTAACCCAGCTGGGTGCCGCGCTGGTGACCGTCTCGTTTGCCCTGATGTTCCTGATGCCGGCGCTGGGCGTACATGGCCAGCTGATCCTGATAGCCCTTTCCGCTGTCGGTTTCGATCTCGGCTTGCAGTCCAGCCTCGTGGCGCACCAGAATCTGGTTTACAGCCTTGAGCCGCAGGCGCGTGGACGCCTTAACGCCCTGCTGTTTACCGTCGTCTTTATCGGGATGGCGCTGGGTTCGGCATTAGGCAGCAATATCTATACCCTGGCAGGCTGGTCTGGCGTGGTGGCGCTGGCAACCCTGTGCGGCGCGATTGCGCTGGTCATCAGGCTGGTAGAAAGCGCCCGGGTGACGTCTGCGCAGGCTGAAGGTGTATAAAAAAAATGCCCAACCCCTGCGGGTTGGGCAGTCAAAACATGCCCAGTTTCATGGCATGTTCTAAAAGGCGAAAGTCTTATCTGTTAAGCTGGAACAAAGACATACCCTGCATATCGCTAAAGGCCTTATACGAGGCCTGCAGCGCCGCCTGCTGCATGGTGTAGGAGGAAATCGCAGCGTTCCAGTCCACGTCAACCAGGTCGCTCATCTGCTGAGTCTGCCCCAGCGCGCGCTCGTCACCCAGCGCATCCAGCTTGTCCAGCTCGTTCAGTTTGGTACCCAGGTCAGCGCGCACCGTCAGTATGTTGTCTAGCGAGTTGCTGAGGCCGCGGTTAGCTTTATCAATACTTTGCGTCAGGGCCTCGGCTTTTGCAGCATCACCCTCGATTGGGTCTTTCAGCGCGGCAATCGCCGTATCGAGAATTTTGAACAGGTTCGTTTCCTGCGTGCTGCCTGCGGGTTCCGGCTTGGCATTACTGGTAAAGGTGTCAAAGACTTCAGTGCCGGTATGGCCGATCTGCATCGTGCGAGCGGAATCAACCTGCTGAGAAATCCCGATATCGCCACCGCTGTAATCGCCGTTAGCCTGATCGAACGGCGCTTTATCCGTTTTGTATCCGGCAAAGATATAGCGGCCGTTACCGTCAGTGCTGTTTGCCAGGTTCATCAGCTGATCGCGAATACCCTGCAAATCGTTCGCCAGCGATGCACGGTCGCTATCGCTTAATGAACCGTTGCCGGCGTACACGATTTTCTCCTGCGCCGACTGAATCGCGCTATTAACCTGGCCGAGAACGCTCTCTTCGAGGGACACTTTCTGCGTGGCAAAGGTGCGCGCCAGGGCAAACTGGCTATTCTGGGACTGCGCCTGAGAAAGTACCACCGCCTGGGATGCCGCAATCGGGTCGTCAGACGGACGGTTTACGCGCTTACCGGTGGACATCTGCTCGCCAAAGCCTAACCAGCGGCTCTGGGAATCGGTGATGCCACGCATGTTCTGTTCGTACATCATTTGGGTGCTAATACGCATTTTTCACCTCGTCTTTAGCGAATATTGATTAACGCGTCAAAAAGCGTATTGGCCGTTTGCAGAACCTGAGCATTCGCCAGGTAATACTGCTGGTAGCGCTGCAGGTTGCCGTACTCTTCGTCGAGGTTAACCCCGGAGATAGACTGCTGCTGGTTGCTTAACTGCGTCACCACGTTGGCTTTCGTCTGGCTGCTGGTTTTCAGCGATGCCGTAGTGCTGCCTACGGTACTGACCAGCGCGGCATAGGCGTCGTTGAAGGTTTTGTTGCCGCCAACGACTTTGCTGTTTTGCAGATCCACCAGCGCCTTGCCGTTACGGTTATCGCTCTCGCCGCCGTCAGCAGCTTCCGCCATCGCCAGCTGGGATTCATCAGAGATAGCCACGCTCATGTTGACGATGCTGTTAACGACCGGCTTGACGATAAAGCTGTCTTTAGGGGCGGCGGTGCCGGAGACGTTCACCGTCAGGCCGTCAAAGGTCATCTTACCGCTGGCATCCGGCGTGGCCTTGAAGGAGGTTTTGTCAGCCAGACGCGTAACCGTCCAGTCGGTACCGTTAAACTCGAGCCTGTAATCGGTCGCCTGCACGTCCGAGCTTTTCGCCACGGTCGCCGTCACGCTCGCGCCGGGCAACGAGTTTTTGCTGTTGCTCACCACGGCAGGCGAGCCAATGTTAAACAGCGCTTTACCCTGATCGCCGTTGGCATCAAAACCCTTTTCATGCTGGGTATTCATCGCATCGGCAAAGGCCAGCGCCAGCTGGTTGAGAGTATTACGCGCTTTATCCAGATCTTCCGAACGGAACGTTAACAGGCCGCCCAGCGATCCGGTGTTCAGCGCTTTTTCAGGAATTTCAATTGCGCCCGCGACTTCATCAACATACGCCACCGCGATGCGGGTTGGGTCTGCGCTGGAGCTTACCGCTGCCAGCTGACTCGCCTTGCTGCCCTGAACCAGGCTATAGCCGTTGCCGAACGAAACGTTATAGGTACCGCTGTCCTGGACAGAGACCTCAACGCCGACAATCTTGTTCAGTTCGCTGACCAGCTGATCGCGCTGATCGAGCAGGTTGTTTGGCGATGCGCCAGCCCCCACGCCCGTCAGACGGGAAATCTGATCGTTGAGGTTGGCGATCTGCTGCGCGTAGTTGTTGATCTGATCGACGCTGGTCGCAATCGCGGTATTCACCTGCGAATCCTGATCGCGGAGGTACTGATCGTTAACCTTGAACTGGTTTACCAGCCCGTCCGCCTTGCCCAGCACCGTCTGACGGGCAGCCGGATCTTCGGCGTTGCTCACCAGGGTTTGCAGGCTTTTGAAGAAATCCTGCAGCGTGCTGGAAACGGAGTTGGTGGTATCCGAGAGCACGTCGTCAATCTTTGACATCTGCTGGTAGCGCGTGGTCAGCCCGCTGCTCTGGTTCTGCGCCGCGCGCAGCTGGTTGGTGATAAAGGCGTCATATTCACGCTGAACACCGGAGACATACACTCCGTTACCCACCCAGCCACCGCCGGTCAGGGTGCTGTTTGATGCCCCCAGGATGGTAGTCTGGCGGGTATAACCTGCCACGTTATAGCTTGAAATATTATTACTGACGGTATTGAGTGCCGACTGGGCAGCACTGAGGCCACTCATGGCGCTGTTAATCAAACTGGACATGGGGGTTCCTTTTATACGTTCAGACACGAGTCCTGATGAAGGTTATCGGCAACCTCCACCGGGACTTGAGAACTTTCAGAACAGATTTTCGAGATCGGCGCTATAGGCTTTGCTGACCTTTTCGGACATGGATTTCAGCTGCTGGATCATGCTGGTCAGCTTGCGGGCATAGTTAGGATCGGTGGCGTATCCGGCATTCTGCAACGCCTGTGCGCCCTGCTCCGGCGTGGCCGCTTGCGTCACGGCGGTATAGCGCGGATTTCGGCTCAGCAGCCCGACATAATCCGACAAGGCTTCCAGATACGAGCTGTAGACGCGGAATTTGGCCTTCACCTTCACTGCCGTACCGTTTTCATATTCGGTGGTGGTGATTTCCGTGGTCGGCCCCTTCCAGCTTGAGGAGGCCTTCACGCCAAAGATGTTAAAGCTCGGCTCGCCGTTTTCCCTGCGGATTTGCCGCTGCCCCCAGCCGGACTCCAGCGCCGCCTGCGCCAGGATCAGGTGATGCGGCACGCCGCTCTCCTCGCTGGCGAGACGGGCGGGCAGCGAAAGCTGCGCCAGAAAATCTTTGCTGTCTCCGGAGAGCGGTTCGCCACGCGCCTCTGCCGGCTTCGGCATCGCCTTACGCACCATCTGCGTCAGCGCCTGATTCTGATAACTGGTCACCTTTTCCAGATCGAACTTCAGCGGCACCTGCTGTGGGGCCTCCTCTGGCGGAAGCCCCTGCGCCGCTGCGGTCTGCTTAACAATCATGTCCGCCAGGCCGAGCCCCTTACCGGCGGTCATCTGCTGGGCAATCTGCTGATCGTACATGCTGGTGTAAAGCCGCGTGGAGTCGCTGCTGAACATGCCGTCTTTCGGCAGCGTTTCACGCATGCTTTTCAGCATCATCTGCACGAACATGCCTTCCACCTGGCGGGCGACCGGGCGGATATTCGCCGCCGGATCCTGGCCTGCTTTGGTTTTCAGCTCGTTGAGCGACTGGGCATCCCAGGCGGCACTGGTCAACAGTTTGCTATCGGTCAGCATTTAGATGATTTCCAGTTTGGCGCGCAGGCAGCCTGCGCTTTGCATGGATTGCAGGATGGACATCAGATCCATTGGCGTTGCACCCAGCGCGTTCAGGGCACGCACCACGCTGTTCAGGTTGGCGCTGGAGCGCACGCTCTGCAGCGAACCGCCGCTCTGACGTAAATCAATCTGCGTTTGCGGCGTCACCACGGTCTGGCCGCCGCCGAACGGCGTATCGGGCTGGCTGACGTTGGCGGAACGGTTAACCGTCACGGAGAGGTTACCCTGCGCGACGGCACAGCTGTCCAGCGTCACTTCACGGTTCATGACCACCGAGCCGGTACGGGAGTTGATGATCACTTTCGCGTCCTGAAGCGGTACGTTCACTTCCATATTCTGGATATCGGCCAGCATTCGCACCTGGTTACTGCTGCCTGTAGAGGTACGGATCTGCACGGTGCGGGCATCCAGCGCGGTGGCGCTGCCGTAGCCGCGGCTGCGGTTGATGGTGTCAGCGATCTGCTGCGCCATCGTGAAGTCTTCCGTATTGAGCTGCAGGTTAATGGTGTTGCCGGTGCCGAACTGGGTCGGCAGTTCGCGTTCAATGATCGCGCCGTTGGTAATGCGTCCACCGTTCAGCTGGTTCACCTGCACGCTGCTGCCGCCCGCCGACGCGCCTGCCCCGCCAACCAGAATATTGCCCTGCGCCAGGGCGTACACCTGGCTGTCGACGCCCTTCAGCGGGGTCATCAGCAGCGTGCCGCCGCGCAGGCTTTTGGCGTTACCCATAGACGAGACCACCACGTCAATGGTCTGGCCCTGGCGCGCAAAGGCCGGATAAGACGCGGTCACCATCACCGCCGCCACGTTTTTCAACTGCATATTGGTCCCGGCCGGTACGGTAATACCGAGCTGGGAGAGCATGTTGTTCAGGCTCTGGGTGGTGAACGGCGTCTGGGTCGTCTGGTCACCGGTACCGTCAAGCCCCACCACCAGGCCATAGCCAATCAGGGAGTTTTCACGCACGCCCTGGACGCTGGTGAGATCGCGAATGCGGTCGGCCTGGGCAACGGCTGCAGCCAGCGACAGCGCCACGGCGAAGAGAAATTTATACATAGGTCACCTCGCTTACATCGGCGATAGGTTAAGGAAGAAGCGCTGCAGCCAGCCCATATTTTGCGCCTCGTTGATATAGCCGTTGCCGACGTATTCAATGCGCGCATCCGCCACCTGGGTGGACGGTACGGTGTTGGTGCCGCTGATGGTACGAGGGTTAACCACACCGGAGAAGCGAATGAATTCCGTGCCCTGGTTAATGGCGATCTGTTTCTCACCCACCACGTGCAGGTTGCCGTTCACCAGAACCTGGTCAACCGTTACCGTCAGCGTGCCGCTGAAGGTATTGCTGGCGTTCGCCCCGCCTTTACCGTTGAAGGTGTTGCCGCCAGAAGCTTCCACGTCCGCACGGGCGTTGCCGAACAGACCCTGCAGATAGCGCGGTACGGTGTCGAAGCCAAAATTGGTTTTGCCGTCGCGGCTGGCGTTCGCCGACGAGCTCTTGCTCGCGCTGACGTTTTCCTGCAGCACAATGGTCAGCGTATCGCCAACGTTACGCGGACGACGGTCTTCAAACAGCGGCTGATAGCCGTAGTTAATCGGCTGCGCGGTCTGGAAAATGGAGCCGTTCACCACCGGCGCGGGGCCGGGAACGGGTTGGGCGGTAGTCGCACCCTGAACCAATGGTTTAGACGGGATCCAGGCACACCCGCTGAGGGTGACGGCCAGAACTGTCAGTATCGGATAACGAAACGCCGCGTTTTTTTGCATTGCCTTCATCTTCGAAAACAGGGAGCCGGTGCGGCGTTTACCGCACCGGGCTACGCCTTAGAGTTGCGTCAGTTTTTGCAGCATCTGGTCGGTCGTCGACACTGCTTTACTGTTAATTTCATACGCGCGCTGAACCTGGATCATATTCACCAGCTCTTCCGCCACGTTGACGTTCGAGGTTTCTACATACCCCTGGTACAGCAGCCCCGCACCGTTCAGGCCCGGAGTACTTTCATTTGGCGTACCGGAGGATTGCGTTTCGGTGTAGAGGTTCTCGCCGATGCTTTCGAGGCCGGTATCGTTCATGAAGGTCGTCAGGTTGAGCTGGCCAACCTGAACCGGTGCCGCCTGGCCCTGCTGAGTCACGCTCACGATGCCGTCACGACCAATGGTAATGCTCAGGGCGTTCGCCGGAATGGTGATTGCAGGCTGAACCTGGAAACCGCCCGCCGTCACCAGCTGACCGTTCTGATCCACCTGGAAGGAGCCATCGCGCGTGTAGGCAGAGGTGCCGTCCGGCAGCTGGACCTGGAAGAAGCCCTGGCCTTTAATAGCAACGTCTTTACTGTTGTTGGTCTGGGACAGGTTACCCTGGCTGTGCAGACGCTCGGTGGCAACCGGGCGCACGCCGGTACCGATTTGCAGACCGGACGGCAGCGTGGTTTGCTCGGATGACTGCGCCCCCGGCTGACGAATCGTTTGGTAAAGCAAATCTTCGAAAACCGCACGCTGGCGCTTGAAACCGTTGGTGCTGACGTTTGCCAGGTTGTTGGCAATCACATCCATGTTGGTTTGCTGGGCGTCCAGACCGGTTTTCGCGATCCATAAAGAACTGATCATAATGAGTCCTGTTAGCTGATAGCCAGAAGTTGGTTAGCCTTGCCCGCGTTTTCATTGACGCTGCTGATGATCTTCATCTGCATTTCAAAGCGGCGGGCGCTGGCGATCATGTCGGTCATGGCTTCTACCGGTTTGACGTTACTACCTTCCAGCACGCCGGACATCACGCGGATGGTCGGGTCGGCCTGTAACGTCGCACCGCGGGCGGCCTGGGCCGCCTGGGTCAGACGGAACATCCCGTCATCGCCACGCTGCACTTCATTGCCTTCCGCTTTCACCAGCTTGAGGCGACCAACGGGCGCAACGGTGTTGGCCGGGTCGCCCGGATTTAACGCCGAGATCGTCCCGTCTGCCGCAATGGTCAGCTCTGACCCTTCGGGCACCGTCAGCGGTCCCGCTTCGCCCATAACCGGATGACCCTGAATCGTCAGCTGTCCGGTGGCGCTCACCTGAATATTGCCGTTACGGGTATAACCTTCCCCGCCGTCAGGCGTCTGCACCGCCAGCCAGCCGTCCTGCTGAAGGGCAACGTCCAGCGGACGCGCGGTGTAATCCATCTGACCCGGCGTCATGTCGGCGCCCGGCGTGGAGGCGGTCACCAGCGTACGCGTCGGCAGCGTCAGACCTTCTACCGGCACCGCGCGCAGGGCGTTAAGCTGGGCACGAAAGCCAGGCGTTGAGGCGTTCGCCAGGTTGCTGGCGGTAACAGCCTGCTGATTGAGCGTCTGGCTTGCCGCGCCCATCGCTGTATATATTGCGTGATCCATTGCGCTTTCCCGTCAGCTGCTTAACGCAGGTTAACCAGCGTGTTGAGGATCTGATCCTGGGTTTTGATGGTCTGCGCATTGGACTGGTAGTTACGTTGCGCGACGATCATGTTCACCAGCTCTTTACTCAGATCGACGTTGGAGGCTTCCAGCGCGCCGTTGGTCAGCGTGCCGAAGTTACCGGAACCCGCGGTACCCAGCAGGGCAACGCCGGAGGACTGGGTGGCAGACCAGACGTTATTCCCTTCAGACTTCAGACCTTCGTTATTGGCGAAGTTTGCCAGCACGATCTGGCCCAGCACCTGGGTCTGTTCGTTTGAATAGTTACCCACAACGGTGCCGTCATCGTTAATCTGGTAGCTCACCAGATCGCCCGGCTTGTAGCCGTTCTGGTTAGTCGCCACGATGTTGTTCGCGCCGGTGTTTTGCTGCATGGAGTTAGCGAAGCTCATGGCAAACGTGGCCGGCGTTGCTCCCGGAACGGTACCCGTCGTGATATTGACGTTTCCGCCGCCCGTCAGCACGCCGCTCTCGTTAAAGGTCAGCGTGGTCTCTTCCGTTATCGCGCCGCCCGCCACGCTGCCGTCCCGGGAAAAGACTTTCCACGAGTTGGCCGGCGTTGCGTTCTTAACGTAGAACAGGTTCATGTTGTGGGCATTACCCTGGCTGTCAAACACCGTCACGGTGCCTTTCTTGTTGTAAGAGTCAGGGTTGGCCGGGTCGAAGGCGACGGTTGGCGCGGTATCGGTGGAGTTGAGGTTGATCTGCTGAGAAGCCGTGGTGGTGGATTTCGCCGCCATCAGCGTCGTTGGAATGGAAATCGCCTGCGGGTTCGCACCGGTTTGCACCGTTGGCGGCGTACCCGCAACCGGATAACCGGTTAACTGAAGCCCCTGCATGTTCACCAGGTTACGGTTTTCGTCCAGCTTGAACTGGCCGTTACGGCTGTAGAACACGGAACCGTTAGCATCCACCATGCGGAAGAAACCGTTCTGGCTGATGGCAACGTCCAGACCGCGACCGGTGTTGGTGGTCGTGCCGTCGGTGAAGTCCTGGGTGATGCCCGCGACCTTCACGCCCAGGCCCACCTTAGAGCCTGCAAACATGTCTGCGAAAGACGCAGTACCGGATTTAAAACCATAGGTCGCGGAGTTGGCGATGTTGTTGCCAATGACGTCCAGGTTGGTGGCCGCAGCATTCAGGCCGCTGACCGCTTGAGAAAAGGCCATGACTTACTCCTGATAAGTATTAAGGCTTAGATAATCTGCCGAACTTCGTCGAGCGTGGTGGTACCGGAGGTACCCAAATCCAGTTTGTTACCGTCGCTACCCCGGATGACGCCCTGAACCAGCGCAAACTGCAGCGGCTGAGCCACCAGCTGGGTGGTACCGCTGCTGGCGCTAATCGCCACCTGATACGATCCATTAGGCGCTTTGGTACCGTCGGTCAGGCTGCCGTCCCAGGTAAAGGTATGGACGCCCGCCTTCAGCTCGCCAATCTCAATCGTGCGCACCACGTTACCGCTGGCGTCTTTGATGGTGGCGGTGACCTTGTCTGCCGGCTGCTGCAACTCAACGCCAAACGGCGTGGTGGTGGTGGTGGACGTGCCATCGGTGGTGCTGGTGCCAGCCAGAATAGTGGTGCCCGGGATCATCACCCCGTGGCCGATCAGGTTGGCGGCCTGCAGGGACTGGCTGTTGTCGATTTGTCCGGAAACAGAGCCGAGCGTGGTGTTCAGCTTCTCGATGCCGCTGACGGTACTGATCTGCGCAAGCTGCGTGGTCAGTTCGTTGTTCTGCATCGGGTTGGTAGGGTCCTGGTTCTTCAGCTGCGCCACCAGCAGGGTCAAAAAGCTGCTCTGTAAATCGGAGGCATTACTTCCCGTGAGGGAGCTGGAACCGGTGGCGCTTCTGGCGCTGTTGACGCCCGTATTTGTCGGGTCATTCACGTTTACGGCGATGGACATGCGTGTCTCCTTTACTGGCCGAGAGTGAGTGTTTTGAGCATCATGCTCTTCACGGTATTAAGCACTTCGACGTTTGCCTGGTAGCTGCGGGACGCGGACATGGAGTTCACCATCTCCCCGACCACATCCACGTTCGGCATTTTCACGTAACCGCTGGCATCCGCGAGCGGGTTGCCCGGCTCGTAAACCAGCTTGTCAGGCGCCTGGCTCTCAACCACCTCCGCCACCTTCACGCCGCCCGTTGCCGCACCCGGTGCGGCATTGACCTGAAAGACCACCTGCTTCGCGCGGTACGGCTGTCCGTCCGGCCCGGTTACGCTGTCGGCGTTGGCAAGGTTACTGGCGGCCACGTTCAGCCGCTGGGACTGCGCCGTTAGCGCCGAACCGGCGATATCAAAAATATTCAGCAAGGCCATTTACTAGTTGCCCCCCTGCAGGACGGTCATCATGCCTTTGATTTGTCCGCCGAGCAGCGTCAGGCCTGTCTGGTATTGCAGGCTGTTATCGGCAAACTGTGTACGCTCCCGGTCCATGTCGACGGTGTTACCGTCAAGCGAGGGCTGATCGGGAATACGGTAAAGCAGGTCGGTTGGTGGCGCGGTCATCGCCTGAGCGGGAATATGACGTGAAGACGTCAGGGCAAGTGCGACACCCGTTCCTTCGGCACGTCCACGCTCCATCACTTTTTTGAGTTCACTGGAAAAATCAATATCGCGCGCCTGATACCCGGGGGTATCCGCGTTAGCGATATTGGCGGCTAAAATCTCCTGCCGCTGGGCGCGTAAGTTGAGCGCTTCCTGCTGAAAACGTAACGCGGCGTCGAGTTTATCGAGCATGTCTCCTCCGCTGATGGCAAAATTTCAGTTCACAGCTTAAATCTCAGGGCGTCTCCCTTATCGACGGAATAAGCGCAAAATGCGTCGCTATTTGTTGCGTTGATGCAAAACCGCTGCGGGTAGAATTTGGTTAATTCTGGAAATGGTGGGACATGCGATGCAGACTTTAAAACGTGGCCTGGCGGCAACCCTGCTGCTTGTAAGCCCCCTCGTGCAGGCTGGGGGCGTAGAAGAACAGCTCAACGCCTTCTTTGCACAGAAGCTGGCCGGTTTTAGCGATGACGTTCGCGTGACGGTGCGTACTCCATCCAATCTTTATCCAACCTGTGAGGCACCGTCGTTCAGCGTTACCGGCAGCACAAAGCTGTGGGGCAACGTGAACGTGCTGGCGCGCTGCGCCAACGAAAAGCGCTATTTACAGGTTGCGGTTCAGGCGACGGGCAATTATGTTGTCGCCGCGGTCCCCATTCCCAGAGGCAGCCTGTTGCAGCCAGAGAGCGTGACGCTGAAGCGAGGCAGGCTGGATCAGCTTCCGCCACGCACCATGCTCGATATTAACCAGGCGCAGGAGGCCGTCAGCCTGCGCGACGTCGCGCCGGGACAGGCGATACAGCTCTCTATGCTGCGCCAGGCGTGGCGGGTAAAAGCCGGTCAACAGGTGATGGTGGTTGCCAACGGAGAGGGCTTTAGCATCAACAGCGAGGGGAAGGCACTGAACAATGCCGCCGTGGCGCAAAACGCGCGGGTCAGAATGTCCTCAGGCCAGGTGGTCAGCGGCACCGTCGGTCCTGATGGGAATATTCTGATTAACCTGTAATCTTTTTAAAGATTTCGCGGCGACTGCCGATAAATATTCAACAAATGATGATGTCAGGCGCCAACGCCGCGAACCCTCGATGAGGACAACACTATGAGCATTGATCGTACATCAGCCCTGAAGCCGGTTAGCACTGTACAACCTCGCGAAACGAATGACACGCCAGCGCAGAAAACGCGTCTGGAAAAAACCTCGACGGCTAACAGCACCAGCGTCACCCTGAGCGATGCCCAGTCGAAGCTGATGCAGCCAGGCAGCAGCGATATCAACATGGAACGCGTTGAAGCCCTGAAAACGGCCATCCGTAACGGTGAACTGAAAATGGATACCAGCAAAATTGCTGATGCGCTGATTCAGGACGCCCAGAGTTTCCTGCAGAGTAACTAATCGTATGAGTCGACTGTCAGAAATACTGGATCAGATGACGGTGGTCCTGAACGATCTGAAAACCGTGATGGACGCAGAACAGCAGCATCTCTCTTCTGGTCAAATCAACGGCAGCGCGTTGCAACGCATTACTGAAGACAAAAGCTCGCTTCTGGCGACGCTGGATTATCTCGAAAAACAGCGTCGCGCTGAGCAGGATCAGAAACGCAGCGCCAATGACGAGATGAATGAACGCTGGCAGACCATTACAGAAAAAACCCAGCATCTGCGCGATCTCAACCAGCACAACGGCTGGCTGCTGGAAGGTCAGATTATCCGGAACCAGCAGGCGCTTGAGGTGTTAAAGCCCCATAAAGAGCCAGGGCTGTACGGTGCGGATGGCCAGGCAGCCACGGCACGCATTACGGGCGGGAAAAAGATTTCGATTTGACGCGATAGCGGCAGGTCATGAAGCGGGGAGCACCGTCCGGTGAACTCCCCTTTTGTCGTTTATACCGTGCGGCGGGTAAACTCTTTTACCTTGAAGCCGAGCACCGCCAGCGTGGCAAAGTAGGCCACCACGCCCACGGCCACCACGGCCATCAGGCGCATCAGACGGTAAGGCATGGTGCCCTGCGCCCAGTCGGGCATCACGTACAGCATGCCAGCCAGCGCTGCCGCCATCACCAGTACCGCGATCACCAGACGCAGCAGAAAACGTGCCCAGCCAGGCTGCGGCGTAAAGATATCCTGCTTGCGCAGCTGCCAGTACAGCAGCCCGGCGTTCAGGCAGGCTGCCAGGCCAATCGACAATGACAAACCCGCATGCTTCAGGGGACCGATAAACGCCAGGTTCATCAGCTGCGTCATAATCAGCGTCACAATGGCAATCTTAACCGGCGTTTTGATGTCCTGACGGGAGTAAAAGCCCGGTGCCAGCACCTTAACCACAATCAGCCCCATCAAACCCACCGAGTAGGCGATAAGCGCCCGCTGCGTCATGGCCGCATCAAAAGCGGTGAACTTTCCGTACTGGAACAGCGATACCGTCAGCGGTTTCGCCAGGATCCCCAGCGCCACCGCGCTGGGCAAGGCCAGCAGGAAACAGAGACGCAGACCCCAGTCCATCAGGCGGCAATATTCATCGTGATTGCCGCTGGCAAAACTTTTCGACAGCGACGGCAGCAGAATGGTCCCCAGCGCCACGCCCAGCACGCCGGACGGAAACTCCATCAGACGGTCAGCGTAGTACATCCAGGAGACCGAGCCCGACACCAGGAAAGAGGCAAAGATGGTATTGATGATGAGCGAGATCTGGCTGACGGACACCCCGAGTATCGCCGGCCCCATCTGTTTGATTACGCGCATTGCGCCAGCATCTTTGAAATTAATGCGCGGCAGGACCAGCATGCCGATCTTTTTCAGGTGCGGAAGCTGGTAAGCAAGCTGCAGCACGCCGCCAACGGTCACGGCCCAGGCCAGCGCCAGCACCGGTGGGTTAAAATGCGGCGCGGCAAACAGGGCAAAGCCGATCATGCTGACGTTAAGGAACGTGGGGGCAAACGCCGGAACGGAGAAGCGGTTCCAGGTATTCAGGATCGCCCCCACCAGCGACGCCAGCGATATCAGCAGAATATAGGGAAACGTGATACGCAGCAGCTGCGTGGTCAGGGCAAATTTATCCGCCGTGTCGGCAAAACCCGGCGCCGTCACCATGATCACCCAGGGGGCGGCCAGCATCCCCAGCACGGTAACGATCGCCAGCGCCAGCGTCAGCAGGCCGGAGACGTAGGCAACAAACACGCGGGTGGCATCTTCGCCCTGCTTGCTTTTATATTCCGCGAGGATCGGGACAAATGCCTGCGAGAACGCCCCTTCGGCAAAGATGCGGCGCAGCAGGTTCGGCAGCTTAAACGCGACGAAAAAGGCGTCAGTCGCCATCCCTGCGCCAAAAACCCTGGCCACAATGGCGTCGCGCGCAAAGCCAAGCACGCGGGAAAACATGGTCATCGAGCTGACGGCCGCCAGCGATTTTAATAAGTTCATTAACGTGAAGTTCCACAACCATACGGCAAAACGCCTGCAAAGCAGGCGTTGAAGAAGCGCTTAGTCTACCGCGATTTAAACGAATTACTATCGGCAGATGTTACAGCGGGTTATTCCGACATCGCTTCGCGCCAGAGTCGTTCTACGATGCGTTGCGCCAGAATCGCCTGCTCTCCGGACGTTTCAGGAACCGTCTGATTTTGCACGCAGGTGATGAAGTGACGCGCGCAGCCGACGAAGCCCCGCTGCTCCAGCGTGCTCTGCCAGCCGGGAACGGGTAACGTGACCACGCCCTTGCCCTTCTCTTCCCGCCACTCTCGCATATCGGTTACGTCATACAGCGCGCCATCCGTTACGGCCTGCACGGACTCGCGCTGGCTGCCCGCACGGCGGTGCATACTGGTCGTCACCTGCAAATGCTCAACGGCAAAATGATGTTCGGCGTAAACCATCTCTCCCTGCTCGTTGGTGAGCAACGTGCCGCTTTGCAGTTGCGCATTGCCGTTGCTCAGCCACAGCGCCGTATCCACCACGTGCAGATAGTCATCCAGCAGCGTGAAGCGCAGATCGTTCGGGCCAACGCTGTCGGTACGGTGCTTGTCCATTCGCAGCGAGGCAAAGGACCCTGACTGCGCCTTAAGCTGCTGGTAGAGAGGCGCGAAGCGGCGGTTGAAACCGACCATAAGCGTCAGGTTTTTACGCGCGGCCAGATCTATCAGCCTTTCAGCATCCTGCACGTTTTCCGCCAGCGGCTTATCCACGCAGACGTGAACGCCCGCGTTCAGCAGCTCGCTCACGACCTGGTAATGCGTCGCGGTCGAAGTATGTACAAATACCGCATCGCATTCTCGGGCTAAATCCTGCAGCGAACCCGCATAAGGGATGCGCCAGGTTTCGCAGATACGCTCTGCCTTTTCGCGAGTGGGCGACCACGCCCCCTGCAGCGTCCAGTCCGACGCTGCGCCTAAAACCGGCAGCCAGGCTTTTTGCGCAATCCCGCCCAGGCCCACAACACCAATGCGTAATGTCGTCACGATTAATCTCCCAGATGAGCGAGTAAAGCATCCAGACGCTGTTTCAGCCCGGCAACCTCGTCCTCCAGCGCTTCCACGCGGGCAGCCAGGCTGTCGTTTGCCGCAGGCGTGCTGGCTCCAACGGCCAGCGCGGAGGTGTCCACGTCGCCGCTGAACAGATGCATATAGCGGCTTTCACGCTTGCCCGGCTCGCGGGCCAGGCGCACCACGTAAGGGCCGTCGTCACGGGAAGCCAGCCCGTCCAGCGTCTGTTCAACCTCCTGCATGTCACGAAACTCATGCATGCGGGAGGCGCGAGTGCGCAGCTCGCCCGGCGTCTGCGCCCCGCGCAGCAGCAGCGTGGCGATCGCCGCCACTTCTGCGGCGCTGAATTTTAGATCGCCAAATTCAGAATTGCAGAAGCGCTGTTCGTACTTGGTGACGCGATTACCGAAGCCGCTGACGGTGCGCAGATAATGGCGTTTCACCAGCTCGTCGAGCGTGTCCTGCACCTCGTGTTCGGCGAGGTTCATGACCGGCTCACGGTTCGTCTTTTGATTGCAGGCCATCGTAACGGCATTGACGGAAAGAGGATACTGTTCCGGCGTCGTGACCTGTTTTTCCAGCAGGCAGCCGATCACGCGCGCTTCGGTGCCATTTAAACGATATTTCATTTTTTCTCCTTAACGACCCGCGGTCCAGTCCTGCGTGGTGAGCGCGGTAAGAACATGGTCCCGCCACTCGCCGTCAATCAGCAGATAATCTTTGGCATAGCCCTCTTTTTCAAACCCCAGGCGGGCCAGCAGATCGCCGCTGCGCTTGTTGTGCGGCATGTAGTTCGCCATGATGCGATGAATATGTTGCGTACGCTGCATATAGCGAATCGCCGCCGTCAGCGCCTCAAACATAAGCCCCTGCCCCTGCCATTTCTGGCCAATGGAGTATCCGAGGTAGCAGGCATGAAACGATCCGCGCACCACGTTTGAAAAATTGGCGATACCAACGATCTCTTTCTCTTCCGGATCGAGAAGCGCGAAGTAAAACGCGCTTCCCTGTTTATGAAATTCCGCAATCATGCTGAGGCGCGCCTGCCAGCCGGAGGGGTAGCAGTGGCTCTCGTCCCGAACGGGTTCCCAGGGTTTTAAAAACTGGCGATTCTCGGCGTAATAATCCGCCAGACGCCAGGCATCACGCTCATGCACCAGACGAACGACCAGCCTGTCCGTTGTCAGACGCACTTTCGGCACATTACTGCGATAGCCAAACATCGATACCACTCCTTCCCGTCGCTTCTGCTCTGCCTGTTAGCTTTACTATACCTGCGCCCGTGCCTTCTGTGAAAACAGTGACATACCATTTTTATCGCTTTTTGCATTTTTCGATGAGAACTCTCTATCAAAGCACCCTTTTGATAAAAAAATATTGTCGCCTTGAGGTATGGGAAAAAGCCCGGCGACAACGCAGAATGTTAGCGTGCTCACCTTTTATTTTCCCTGGAGGGAAAATGTCCCGCGTATCACAGGCCAGGAGCCTGGGTAAATATTTCCTGCTCGTCGATAACATGCTGGTCGTGCTCGGCTTTTTTGTCGTTTTTCCGCTGATATCGATCCGCTTTGTCGATCAAATGGGCTGGGCGGCGCTGATGGTCGGTATTGCCCTGGGCTTGCGCCAGTTTGTTCAGCAGGGACTGGGCGTGTTCGGCGGCGCCATTGCCGATCGCTTTGGCGCAAAACCGATGATCGTCACCGGCATGCTGTTACGCGCGGCGGGCTTTGCCACCATGGCTATCGCCCATGAGCCGTGGCTGCTGTGGTTCTCCTGCTTCCTTTCCGGGATTGGCGGCACCCTTTTCGATCCACCGCGTACCGCGCTGGTGGTCAAGCTCATCCGTCCGCAGCACCGGGGAAGGTTTTTCTCAATTTTGATGATGCAGGACAGCGCGGGCGCCGTCGTGGGCGCTCTGCTGGGAAGCTGGCTTCTGCAATACGATTTCCGCCTAGTCTGCGCCACCGGAGCGGTCTTATTTATGCTCTGCGCCCTGTTTAACGGCCTGTATCTTCCGGCGTGGAAGCTGTCGACGGTCAAAGCGCCGGTGCGTGAAGGGCTTGACCGCGTGCTGAGCGATAAACGCTTCGTGACGTATGTTCTGACGCTCACCGGCTACTATATGCTCGCCGTGCAGGTCATGCTGATGCTGCCGATTATGGTTAATGATATTGCAGGCACGCCGGCGGCGGTGAAATGGATGTATGCCATTGAGGCCTGCCTGTCTCTGACCCTGCTTTACCCGATTGCCCGCTGGAGCGAGCGTCGTTTCCGGCTCGAGCACCGCCTGATGGCCGGGCTTTTACTGATGACGCTGAGCATGATGCCCATCGGTCTGGTGAGCTCGCTTCAGCAGCTGTTTATGCTGATCTGCACGTTCTACATCGGCTCCATCATTGCCGAGCCGGCGCGTGAAACGCTGAGCGCGTCACTTGCCGACGCCCGTGCCCGCGGCAGCTACATGGGGTTCAGCCGCCTCGGACTGGCCCTTGGCGGTGCGCTGGGCTACACCGGTGGCGGCTGGCTGTTCGATGCCGGAAAAGCGCTCCACCAGCCGGAGCTGCCGTGGGTAATGCTCGGCATGGTCGGCTTTATGACGCTTGTTGCCCTCTGGTGGCAGTTCAGCGATAAACGCAGCACGCGCGGCATGCTGGAGCCTGGCGCCTGACCTTCCGCGGGGACTATTCTGCGCCCTTCACTATCGGTTTTTTCTGCTGGTTTCTGCGGGATCACCCTGACATACTGGCGTATCAGGACAGATGCGCCGATTTTATGTTGAGGAACGCCATGAAAAAGATCGTTATTGCCGCTGCGTTAATTGTCAGCGGGCTGCTGGTGGGATGTAACCAGCTTACGCAGTACACCGTCAGTGAGCAGGAAATTAATCAGGCGCTGGAAAAACATAATAACTTTTCAAAAGATATCGGCGTGCCCGGCCTTGCGGATGCGCATATCGTCCTGACGAATCTCGCCAGCCAGATCGGGCGCGAAGAGCCAAACAAGGTTACCCTTTCCGGCGATGCCAGCCTGGACATGACCTCGCTCTTCGGCAATCAGAAAGCAGATATTAAACTGAAGCTCAAGGCGCTGCCGGTCTTCAATAAAGAGAAAGGGGCGATTTTCCTGCAGGAGATGGAAATCGTCGATGCGGTTGTGACGCCGGAGAAAATGAAACCGGTGCTGCAAACGCTGATGCCTTACCTTAACCAGTCGTTGCAGAACTACTTTAACCAGCAGCCTGCCTATGTCCTGAGCGAAGAAAAGAGCAAAGGCGAATCGCTGGCGAAAAAATATGCCAAAGGGATAGAGGTTAAACCGGGAGAGATTATCATACCGTTCACCGACTAACCGCACAGGGCGCTCAGGCGCCCTTTTTTTTACGGAAAAGTGTGCAAACGAAAACGTTTACGCTTATGATTTGTGTCCGGCAAAAACAGCCATCTTATGACTGATCCCTTTCAAGCCGGAGCTTCCATGACTGTACAATCCCAGGTTCTCAAAATCCGCCGCCCTGACGACTGGCATATCCATCTGCGCGATGGCGATATGCTGAAAACCGTTGTGCCTTATACCAGCGAAATCTATGGCCGCGCGATTGTAATGCCCAACCTGGTTCCGCCAGTCACTACCGTCGATGCCGCTGTCGCCTACCGCCAGCGCATCCTTGACGCCGTTCCGGCCGGACACGATTTCACCCCGCTGATGACCTGCTACCTGACGGACTCTCTGGATCCGAATGAGGTCGAGCGCGGCTTTAACGAAGGCGTGTTCACCGCCGCTAAGCTCTACCCCGCCAATGCCACCACCAACTCCAGCCACGGGGTGACCAGCATCGACGCCATCATGCCCGTGCTGGAGCGTATGCAAAAGCTGGGAATGCCGCTGCTGGTGCACGGGGAAGTGACTCACGCAGAAATTGACATTTTCGATCGCGAAGCGCGTTTTATCGAAACGGTGATGGAGCCTCTGCGCCAGCGTCTTCCGGCACTGAAGGTGGTGTTTGAGCACATCACGACGAAAGATGCCGCGGAGTACGTCCGCGACGGTAACGAGCTGATCGCTGCCACCATAACCCCTCAGCACCTAATGTTTAACCGTAACCACATGCTGGTGGGCGGCGTGCGTCCACACCTGTACTGCCTGCCGATCCTCAAGCGTAATATCCACCAGCAGGCGCTGCGTGAGCTGGTCGCCAGCGGCTTCTCCCGCGCCTTCCTGGGCACCGACTCCGCCCCGCACGCCCGCCATCGTAAAGAGGCAAGCTGCGGCTGTGCGGGTTGCTTCAACGCGCCAACCGCGCTCGCAAGCTACGCAACCGTGTTTGAAGAGATGAATGCGTTAGCGCATTTTGAAGCGTTCTGCTCCCTCAACGGCCCGCGCTTCTATGGGCTGCCGGTCAATGACACCTTCATTGAACTGGAGCGTAAGGAAAGCCAGGTCGAAGAATCTATCGCACTCACCGATGATACGCTGATCCCATTCCTGGCAGGTGAAACCGTAAGCTGGTCGGTCAAACGCTAAAAAAACCACGCCCCCTGTTGTCAAACCGCTTAGATAACTGTATAAATACACAGTACATTGCACAGGGGGCATTTATGCGTATTGAAGTCACGATTGCCAAAACCAACGTTCTGCCTGCTGGCGCGCTTGACGCCCTGGCGGGTGAGTTATCCCGACGTATTAACAGCACATTTCCTGAAAACGGTGGCGCCGTAACGGTACGTTATGCAACGGCAAACCATCTCTCCGTCATCGGCGGAGCGAAAGAAGACAAAGAACGCATCAGCGAAATTTTGCAGGAAACCTGGGAAAGCGCCGACGACTGGTTCATCACGGATTAAAATTTGCTCCCTCATTGTGTTTTTTTGCCGGGTCGCCCCGGCTTTTTTTCGTTTCGCTTCCCGAAAGTTCAAAATATTTCAGCATCTTCTTAGAAAATCGTGAACAAGATGGCGTTTTATTGTTCGAACAATCCTAAAAACCATAAAAATGTGTTGCTACCCATTTAATTTTTCCTGCGGAACCCTTATTAATTGGTATACTGAAAATGCTTCAGAAAAACATGCATTGAACCTCAAAGTCGTTGTCTTCTAACACGCATTAAGGGGGTTATAATGGAAAAGAATAGTGAAGTCATCCAGACCCATCCGCTTGTTGGCTGGGATATCAGCACCGTAGACAGCTACGACGCGCTGATGCTGCGTTTGCACTACCAGACCCCGAATCAGCTAAACCGTGACGAAGCGGAAGTTGGACAGACGCTGTGGCTTACAACAGACGTCGCCCGTCAGTTTATCTCTATTTTGGAAGCAGGCATTGCAAAAATAGAATCTGGCGACTATCAGGAAAATGAGTATAAACGGCATTAATCTCATGCCCGCATTTTCACTCCACAGGCACCCTCGCGGTGCCTTATTTATTTCGTTCTTGTATAAGCCCGCACAGTTAATTACTCTGCTAACAAAGCGTTAGTGAAGAGAAGCCTATGACTTACGATTTAATCATTATTGGAAGCGGCTCCGTAGGATCTGCCGCCGGCTATTACGCCACGCAGGCCGGCCTGAATGTGCTGATGATCGACGCGCACCTTCCCCCGCATTCAGAAGGAAGCCATCACGGCGATACCCGCCTGATCCGTCACGCTTATGGTGAGGGTGAACGTTACGTACCGCTTGTGCTTCGTGCGCAAACGCTGTGGGACGAGCTTGCCGCGCAGACCGAGGAGCGCATATTTGAGCGCACCGGGATTATCAATCTCGGGCCAGCCGACTCGGCGTTTCTGTCCACCGTCGAAGAGAGCGCAAAAGCTTTCCACCTGGACGTCGAGCGTCTGGACGCGAACGGCATAATGGCGCGCTGGCCGGAAATTTCCGTTCCTGACGATTACATTGGTTTGTTTGAGGCCAACTCTGGCGTACTGCACTGCGAAACGGCCATTAAAACCTGGATTGATTTAGCCGCCAGGGCGGGCTGCGCGCAGCTGTTTAATTGCCCGGTTACGGCCATCAGTCACCATGCCGGGGGTGCTACGGTCACCACACCTGACGGCGAGTATACTGCGACGCGCCTGCTGGTGAGTGCGGGAACGTGGGTAACGAAGCTGCTGCCGGACCTGCCCGTCCAGCCGGTACGCAAGGTCTTCTCCTGGTTCCAGTCTGATGGACGCTACAGCAGCCAGAATAAATTCCCGGCGTTCACCGGCGAGTTACCCAACGGCGATCAGTTCTACGGTTTCCCTTCCGAAAAAGACGCGCTCAAGATCGGCAAACACAACGGCGGACAAATCATCACCTCTCCTGAAGAGCGCAAGCCGTTCGGGGCTTATCCGCAGGATGGCTCCGAAGCCTTTATGTTCCTGCGCAACATCCTGCCGGGCGTAGGCGGCCTGCTGTATGGCGCGGCGTGCACCTATGACAATACGCCAGATGAAGACTTTATCATCGACACCCTGCCCGGACACGACAACACCCTGATCGTAACCGGGCTTAGCGGTCACGGGTTTAAATTTGCCTCGGTGTTGGGGGAAATCGCCGCCCAGTTCGCCCAGGGTATTTCGCCTCATTTTGATCTGAAACCCTTCGCGCTCTCGCGCTTTGACCGATAATACCTCCCCAGGCTCCGAATAAGCGGAGCCTGTTTAGCTACAGAGGCGTTATGCGCAGACTGGTAAATTACCTTATCAATAACATCCGCGAGCATTTCATGCTCTACCTTCTTCTCTGGTCGCTGCTGGCGATTATCGATGTCATTTATATTGTCTTCTTCTGAAAACCCTCGCTGACGTTTACTGACACTCCCTTAAGTTTATTTAACTTCCTTTTTTTTAAAAATCAGCCCCTCAAATTTATTGAACGAAGCAATTGAAATACATTGCGGAAAAACATTCAAATTCGCTGAAATAAATTAAATAAAAATCATTATCCTTTTTTTTCAGTTGCATTATTTATTTATCACGTTCATTTTTACTGCTCGAACATCTGAAAACGGAAATTCATATGCAATGGCGAAACTCTTCCAGCCGCTACGGAATAATATCCATGTGTTTACACTGGCTATTTGCCCTTGCCGTCTATGCCATGTTTGGTCTCGGGCTGTGGATGGTGACGCTGAGCTATTATGACGGCTGGTATCACCAGGCACCCGAGCTGCACAAAAGCATTGGGGTGCTGCTGATGATGGGGCTGGTTTTCCGTATCATCTGGCGGCATGTCTCTCCCCCGCCGCCGGCGCCCAAAAGCCACAGCCGATTCACCCGCATCGCTGCTGTTGGCGCACATATCGTACTCTATGCCCTGCTGTTGGCTATTCTTGTCAGCGGCTATCTCATTTCGACCGCAGACGGCAAGCCGATTAGCGTGTTTGGGCTTTTCGACGTCCCCGCCACGCTGGCCGATGCGGGCGCGCAGGCTGACACCGCCGGTGTGGTTCATCTGTGGCTGGCATGGAGCGTTGTGATCCTCTCAGTTCTGCATGGCCTCGCGGCTCTGAAACACCACTTTATTGATAAAGACGATACGCTTAAGCGCATGCTTGGCCGTTCGTCAGCTGACTCTGGAGCATAAAATGAAAAAACGCCTGTTGGGTATCGCATTAGGTTCGCTGTTATTTACTGCCGGTTCGGCCGTTGCCGCTGACTATAAAATTGATAAAGAGGGCCAGCACGCCTTCGTCAATTTCCGCATTCAGCATCTGGGCTACAGCTGGTTATATGGCACGTTCAATGACTTCGACGGCACCTTTAGTTTTGACGAGAAAAATCCCGCTGCCGATAAGGTGAATGTCACCATCAATACCAACAGCGTTGATACTAACCACGCCGAGCGTGATAAGCATCTGCGCAGCGCCGAGTTCCTGAACGTGGCGAAATTCCCGCAGGCTACCTTCGCCTCGACAGACGTGAAGAAAGACGGGGACAAGCTCAATATTACCGGTAATCTGACGCTGAATGGCGTGACAAAACCAGTCACTCTTGAAGCGAAATTAATGGGACAGGGCGACGATCCGTGGGGCGGAAAACGTGCTGGCTTTGAAGCGGCAGGTAAAATTCATCTGAAAGACTTTAATATCACCACCGATTTAGGTCCGGCGTCGCAGGACGTTGAGCTGATTATTTCAGTGGAAGGCGTACAGCAGAAGTCGTAAAAACAGGCCCGGCCGGCAATCGCGCCGCCGGGCAGTTATTTATTCCGGGTCCGGAATACCCAGTTTCGTATTCAGTCGACCGCGGGATTTATTAAAGATCTTATTCCCGTTCTCGCGCCCTGCCCGACGGCGGCGCTGCTCCTCTTCCGGCAAAACGCTCTCTTCGCTGCACAGCTCGCTACAGCAGCCGTTAAACTTTTCGGCGCAGGCCGGGCACTGAATAAACAGCAGGTGACACCCGTCGTTTTTGCAGTTGGTGTGCGTGTCGCACGGCGTACCGCACTGGTGGCAGTGCGCAATCACATCTTCTGAAATGCGCTCGCCCATACGCTCATCAAACACAAAGTTTTTACCGATAAAACGCACCGGTAAGCCCTGTTCGCGGGCGCGGCGAGCGTATTCGATGATCCCGCCTTCAATGTGCCAGACCTTATTAAAGCCGTTGTGCTTCATCCAGGCGCTGGCTTTTTCGCAGCGTATCCCCCCGGTGCAGTACATAACGATCTTTTTGTCTTTATGTTCCTGCATCATCTCAACGGCTTTCGGCAGCTGTTCACGGAAGGTGTCGGCCGGAATTTCCATCGCGTTCTCGAAATGCCCCACTTCATACTCGTAGTGGTTACGCATATCGATGAATACCGCATCCGGATCGTCGAGCATGGCGTTTACTTCAGCGGCCTTGAGGTATTCCCCCACGTCACCGGCATTGAAGGTCGGATCGTCGATCCCGTCTGCGACAATACGCTCGCGCACTTTCATGCGCAGCACCCAGAAGGATTTTCCGTCATCGTCCAGCGCGACGTTCAGGCGCAGCCCGTCAAGCGCCGGATCAAACCCGTAAAGGCAGTCACGGAACGCGCCGACTTTGCTTTCCGGCACGCTGATCTGGGCGTTGATACCCTCACGCGCCAGATAGACGCGGCCAAACACGTTCAGGCTGGTGAAAGCCTGGTAAAGCGCATCGCGGGTAGCCTGCGGATCGTTGATGGTGAAATATTTATAGAAAGAGATGGTCGTGCGCGGCTCGGTTTCGGCTAACATACGCGCTTTCAGCATCTCATTCGAAACGCGGTTGTGTAACACTGGCATGGTGTACAAGTCCTGCAATCGTCAGAGAGAAGTAAAAATCGGTCGGCATCATATAGCAAACAAAGACAATTTACATCCACACAATTTACGCTACATTTCAGTCAACCTGATTAAACAGACTTAACAGGTACGGTCATCCTGCATGTTTCGATGACAGACATTTTGGCTATGCCTTAAAAAATGAGACAATAGCTCCTCAGGACGTTAGAACACAGGACAGACATGACCCAGTTACCGAAATTTACTGCCGCGCTTTTGCATCCCCGCTATTGGTTAACATGGTCAGGCATTGGCTTGTTGTGGCTTATTGTACAACTTCCTTATCCCGTTCTCTTCCGGATGGGTAAAGGTCTGGGTCGCATTGCTCAACAGTTTATGAAGCGTCGCGCCAGGATCGCGTATCGCAACCTTGAGCTTTGCTTTCCTCAGATGAGCGAATCTGAGCGCCACGACATGGTGGTTAAAAACTTCGAATCTGTCGGCATGGGGCTGATGGAGACAGGTATGACCTGGTTCTGGTCGGATAAACGCATGGCGCGCTGGACAGAGGTGGCCGGTACCGGTATGGATCCGGTGCATAATCTCCAGGCTAACCAGACCGGCGTTCTGCTGATTGGCGTCCATTTCCTGACGCTTGAAATTGGCGCCCGCATGTTCGGCATGCAGGCGCCGGGCATTGGCGTGTATCGTCCTAACGACAACCCGGTGATCGATTTGATCCAGACCAACGGCCGCATGCGCTCCAATAAAAGCATGATCGACCGTAAAGACCTGAAGGGAATGATCCGCGCCCTTAAATCAGGTGAAGTGGTCTGGTATGCCCCCGATCATGACTACGGCCCGCAATCCAGCGTGTTTGTTCCGTTCTTCGCGGTAGAGGACGCGGCTACCACTACCGGGACCTGGATGCTGGCGCGGATGTCCAAAGCGGCTATCGTGCCGTTTGTGCCGCGCCGCAAGCCGGACGGTTCGGGCTATCAGCTCATTATGCTTGAGCCGGAACTCGCGCCACCCCTGGATGACGCAGAAACCACCGCGCGGTGGATGAACGGCATCGTCGAGCAATGCATCATGCTAGCGCCGGAGCAATACATGTGGCTGCATCGACGCTTCAAAACCCGCCCAGAGGGCGCCCCTTCCCGGTATTAAACTGCATGCGGCCTTCCGGGGCCGCATCGCGTTTTAGCTTTAAAAGCTCTCCCGCATTGCGACAACCATAACCCAGGCGCATAATTAGCAGGCTTATTACCTCACTGGTCACGGTGCCCTGCACCTCTTAATGCGGATAGTTATGTCCCCCTCAGATGCTCCCATAAACTGGAAACGTAACCTGACGGTTGCGTGGCTGGGTTGTTTTCTTACTGGCGCCGCCTTTAGCCTGGTGATGCCCTTCCTCCCCCTCTACGTTGAACAGCTGGGCGTCACCGGCCACGGCGCGCTGAACATGTGGTCGGGGCTGGTATTCAGCATTACGTTCCTGTTCTCCGCCATTGCATCGCCGTTCTGGGGCGGGCTTGCTGACCGTAAAGGCCGAAAAATCATGCTGCTGCGCTCGGCGCTCGGAATGGCCATTATCATGCTGCTGATGGGGGTGGCGCAGAACGTCTGGCAGTTCCTGATACTGCGCGCGCTCTTGGGCCTGCTCGGCGGGTTTATCCCGAATGCCAACGCCCTTATCGCCACTCAGATCCCGCGTCACAAAAGCGGCTGGGCGCTCGGCACGCTCTCCACCGGGGGAGTAAGCGGCGCGCTGCTTGGCCCGCTGGCAGGCGGGCTGCTGGCCGACCACTACGGTCTTCGGCCCGTCTTCTTCATTACCGCCAGCGTGCTGTTTCTCTGTTTCCTCGTGACGCTTATCTGCATCCGCGAGAACTTCACGCCCGTGACCAAAAAAGAGATGCTGCGCGCCCGCGACGTGCTGGCCTCGCTAAAAAATCCGAAGCTGGTGCTGAGCCTGTTCGTCACCACCATGATTATCCAGGTGGCGACCGGCTCGATCGCCCCTATCCTCACGCTCTACGTGCGCGATCTGGCCGGAAACGTCAGCAGCATCGCGTTTATCAGCGGACTGATCGCCTCCGTTCCCGGCGTGGCCGCGTTACTGAGCGCGCCACGGCTCGGCAGGCTGGGCGATCGCATTGGCCCGGAAAAAATCCTGATCTGCGCCCTGATCGTCTCCGTTCTGCTGCTGATCCCCATGTCGATGGTGAACTCACCGTGGCAGCTCGGCGTGTTGCGCTTCCTGCTGGGAGCAGCGGACGGTGCGTTGCTCCCGGCCGTGCAGACGCTGCTGGTCTATAACTCCACCAACCAGATTGCCGGACGTATTTTCAGCTACAACCAGTCGTTTCGCGATCTGGGTAACGTCACCGGGCCGCTGGTCGGGGCGGGGATTTCGGCCAGCTTCGGCTTCCGGGCCGTTTTCATCGTTACGGCTGGCGTCGTGATGTTCAACGCGGTTTATTCGTGGCTCAGTTTATCCCGGGCGCTACGTCCGGCGCGGGAATAAGACACTATCGTGACGGCTAATTTTCGCATTCGTACTTGCAAAAGCAGATAATCAGCTATCCTTTCCCTGAATACCTTCACGAAAAACAGGGAGACACCAATGACCATGTACGCCACGCTGGAAGAAGCTATCGATGCCGCTCGCGAAGAATTCCTCGCCGATAACCCCGGCATTGAGGAAGAAGATGCTGACGTGCAACAGCTTAATATTCAGAAATACGTCCTTCAGGACGGCGATATTATGTGGCAGGCCGAGTTCTTTGCTGATGAGGGCGAAGACGGAGAATGTTTGCCGTTATTGAGTGGTGAAGGTGCGCAGGCCGTGTTCGACGGCGACTATGACGAAATTGAATTACGTCAGGAGTGGCTCGAAGAGAATACGTTACATGAATGGGATGAAGGCGAGTTTCAGCTCGAACCGCCGCTGGATACGGAAGAAGGTCAGGCCGCAGCGGACGAATGGGACGAGCGATAAGTTGCCGCTATTCGTACGGGCCGTGGCTGGCATCGATGGGCAGCAATAGCGTATCGAAAATCAGCGAAAACGGCAGATCGAGCACGGTGAGATAGCGCCATGCGGAATCGCGAACGTCCCACTGCACGCCGGGATAATACTGATTCCCGTGGCCCTGTCCGGGGATGGTGCGGCTGATAATGCTGCCGCAGCCGCTGAGCAGGCATGCCGTTATGATAACGATGAAGATTTTCATTGTTTAACCTCTAAAAAAATACCGGCGCTTAAGCCGGTATTTTATGTGGCGGGTAAAGAAGCGTCACTTCGCCTTCAGCGCAAGCGGATTCAGCTTCACGTCCTTATAGTAGTTCACCCACGAAGAGTATCTCTCCGGTGCGGACCACACGCGGTAGTGAAGCCTTGCCATCGTCACCGGATCGCTCAGCAGTACCAGACGACGGTCGCGGTTAAGCTTCTCTGGCGTCTCGTTCAGCGCCTGCTCAACGTGACGATCGCGGGCGATCTCCAGCACCTGGCTGGCACGGTGACGCGCGGTCGCCATTGCTGTCGCCAGCGCGTTAAATGACGGGTTAAACACGGCGTGCATAAAGCCATCATCGAGCGAGCGTTTGCGGTTCTGCTCCAGATAGGTATCGGTATCAACCAGCACCTGCGGCGGAGAATACTCTTCCGGGATCAGGAACAGCTTCCAGCGCTTGGTGCGCAGGCCCACCGTCGAACGGCTGGAGATCACCGACACAAACGGCGACAGGATCAGCGAGAAGACGATTGGCGCAAGCCAGAACAGGAAACGCAGATCCAGCCATGCCATACCGACCGCCCACACCAGGCCCAGCAGCAGCTGGGAGCCATGGCGCATAAACGCTTCGCTCCACGGCGTAGAGTCATCGTCACGCTGCGGCGAATTCCACACCACTTCCCACCCCAGGAACGCGCTCACCACGAACACCGTATGGAACAGCATGCGCACCGGTGCCAGCAGGACCGAGAACAGCACTTCCAGCAGCAGTGAGAGGGTAACGCGTAAGAAACCGCCGTACTCTTTCGAGCCTTTGCACCAGATCAGAATGATGCTGAGCAGCTTAGGCAGGAACAGCAGCACCATGGTTGAGGCAAACAGCGCAATCGCCAGTTCCGGTCGCCACTGCGGCCACACCGGGAACAGCTGGCGCGGTTGCAGGAAGTACTGCGGTTCCGTCAGGGCATGCACGACCTGCAGCGCGGTAGAGAGCGCCAGGAACATAAACCACAGCGGCGCGGACAGATAGGACATCACGCCCGTCAGGAACACCGCGCGGTGAACAGGGTGCATCCCTTTCACCAGGAACAGGCGGAAGTTCATCAGGTTACCGTGACACCAGCGGCGGTCACGCTTGAGTTCGTCCAGCAGGTTCGGCGGCAGCTCTTCATAGGAGCCCGGCAGATCGTAGGCAATCCAGACGCCCCACCCTGCACGACGCATCAGCGCAGCTTCCACAAAGTCATGCGACAGAATGGACCCGGCAAACGACCCTTCACCCGGCAGCGGCGCCAGCGCACAGTGCTCGATGAACGGCTTCACGCGGATAATGGCGTTGTGGCCCCAGTAGTGAGATTCACCCAGCTGCCAGAAGTGCAGACCGGCGGTAAACAGCGGTCCGTAGACGCGGGTGGCAAACTGCTGGCAGCGCGCATACAGCGTGTCCATGCCGGACGCCTTAGGCGAGGACTGAATGATACCCGCGTTCGGGTTGGCTTCCATCAGACGGACCAGCCCGCTCAGGCAGTCGCCGCTCATCACGGAGTCCGCATCCAGCACGACCATGTAGCTGTACTGGTTACCCCAGCGACGGCAGAAGTCATCGATGTTCCCGCTCTTACGCTTCACGCGGCGGCGGCGGCGACGGTAGAAAATCTGCCCTTCACCCTGCACTTCGGCAATCAGCTCCATCCAGGCCTTTTGCTCTGCCACGCAGATGTCCGGGTTGTAGCTGTCGCTCAGGATATAGACGTCGAAATGCGCCGCGTTACCGGTAGCCTTTACGGACTCCCAGGTCGCACGAAGCCCCGCGAATACGCGGTCAACGTCTTCGTTACAGATAGGCATAATCAGCGCGGTACGGTGCTCAGGATTGAGGGGTTCATCCCCGACCGTCGACGCGGAAATGCTGTATTTGTCACGCCCCATCAGCAGCTGCAGGAAGCCCATCAGCGCGGTCCAGAACCCGGCAGAGACCCAGCAGAACAGCACGGCGAACAGCAGAAGGATGCCGCTCTGTAAGATATACGGCAGCAGCTGCATGAAGGAGACCCAGATATCCTGGCCAATCATGTCAGCAGGGTTAATCAACGCCCAGCCCTGGTACGGCAGAATAGATTTCATGTACCAGGTGGCGACGACGGTCTGCGCCAGCGTCAGCAGCAGCAGAATGTAGCGACGAATGGTTCCCACGGTACGCCACTTCTGCTCAGACGCCTGCTGCTCTTTGGTCAGACGTGACAGATAGCGCGGCGTAACGTCACGCCCGCGCAGGCGATCCCAGAAGCGGCCCACCGGGTTGGTGCGCCACGGATCGGGGAACATGGAGGAACGCGTGGCCTTCGGCATTGCCTGCAGCTGGTCACGCCCTTCGTCATCCTTGATCAACTGCCCTTCCGCCAGCGAGTCCGGCCACGCCTGTTCCAGGCGTGCCTTTACTGACCCCAGCGGCGTGTCATCATCACGAGAAAACGGACGATGTTCGCCATCCAGCGCGGTGTGAACCGCGCGGATGTCGCTCGCAGGGAGTGCCGCTTTTTCAATGTCCGTCAGCGGCATGGCATCAATATATTCAGATGTATTATTCATTGGCAGGTAGCTGGTAGCTCCAGGTTTCACTCAGCGGCTTATCGTTACTGACCAGCGCGGCGCGCATTTCAGTGGTCTGTTTCGGATCTTTCACTTTCACGCGCAGGGTCAAACGCCACCCTTTGGTTACCGGGTTGTAGCGCACGGCATTTTCAACGATTTCACCGTTATCGCCAATGCTGGCCTGTGCCGTCACGGCAGTATCCGGCGCCAGTTTTTTCATATCCTGGCCGGTGAAGTCCACGATAAATGCCAGCGTACCGTCCGGCTGACGAATAAGGTTGGACTGCTTCACATCACCCGTTGAACGACGCGTCTGCATGACGTACGCGTTATCCGGTGCGTGGAGCTTGTCTTCGTCACGGCTGAAGGTGATCGCATATTTGAAGTTCATCTCTTTACCGGCTTCCGGCAGCCGATCCGGCGTCCAGTAAGCCACGATGTTGTCGTTCGTTTCATCGTTGGTTGGAATTTCAACCAGCTCGACCTTGCCTTTACCCCAGTCGCCCTTCGGCGTAACCCAGGCGCTCGGGCGCAGATCGTAGCGGTCATCCAGATCTTCAAAGCGGGAGAACTGACGGCCACGCTGCAGAAGACCAAAGCCCTGCGGGTTTTCCATCGCAAAGCTGCTGACGGCCAGATGTTTCGGGTTGTTCAGCGGACGCCAGATCCACTCGCCGTTACCGGCATGGATGGACAGGCCATTGGAGTCATGCAGTTCGGGACGGAAGTTGGTCGCCGGAGACGGCTGGTTCGGCCCGAACAGGAACATGCTGGTCAACGGCGCAACGCCCAGCTTGCCCACTTTATCGCGCAGGTAAACTTTAGACTGCACGTCCACCACCGTGTCACGCCCTGGCATAATCACGAAGCGATAAGCGCCAGTCGCGCGAGGGGAGTCAAGGAGCGCATAGATGGTGAGACGTTTGTCGGTTGGTTTTGGACGTTCGATCCAGAACTCGCGGAAACGCGGAAACTCTTCACCTGATGGCAGCGCGGTATCAATGGCCAGGCCGCGCGCAGAAAGCCCGTACACCTGCCCCGCGCCGATTACGCGGAAGTAGCTGGCGCCAAGCATGCTGACGATTTCGTCGTTTTTATCTTTGCTGTTGATCGGGTAAAGCACCTTGAAGCCTGCGAAGCCGAGGTCTTTCACCGTATCTTTATCGTGTTGCACATTGCCAAAATTGAAATAATCCGGGCTGTACTTGATCTTGCGAACCGCGGTTGCCGTCACTTCATTGATGGCAACAGGCGTGTCGAAGTACATACCCTGATGATAAAATTCAAGCTTGAACGGGGTTTTAATATTGTTCCAGTACGCTTTATCGTGATTGAACTGGATCTGCTGATAGTCCGCGTATTTCATGTCGCGGAAAACGGAGGGCAGGTTACTTTTTGGCGCTTCATAGCTCTTGCCAGCCATCGATTTTGCCTGTTTTGCGACATCATCGATGTTAAAGGCCAGTGCAGATGAGGTATACAGAGACAACAGCACTGCAACACCCAACCAACGCATTTTCATTACTTGTGGTTTATGTTTCATAATAAGTAAGCACTTCCCCCTTTGTGTGCTTATATCGATCCGATCCATTTTAATGGAAACTCAGGCAATCCGACAACATTATCACTGCTTTGTTCAGCTCGCTGGCTCATGGAATAAGCAAATGAAAGAACCCGCTTTTCACTTTGCGTGCTTATCCTGGAGACAGGGTGTCGGTCTTGGTGTAGGGTTGGCTCCGAATGTAACCATTAAGAGCCTTATGGATAAGGCGAAAAGTCTGAGAATGCGCAACGCGATATGAGCACACCCCCTGTAGAACGTGAATATTTCCTCGACTCGATCCGCGCATGGCTGATGCTGTTGGGGATCCCTTTTCACATTTCACTGATTTATTCCAGCCATACCTGGCACGTGAACAGCCAGATGCCTTCGTGGTGGCTTACGCTGTTTAACGATTTTATTCACGCCTTCCGCATGCAGGTGTTTTTCGTTATTTCCGGCTATTTCTCCTACATGCTCTTTTTGCGCTATCCCCTGAAGCGATGGTGGAAGGTCCGCGTGGAGCGCGTTGGGATACCGATGTTGACGGCGATCCCCCTGTTGACGCTGCCGCAGTTTATTATGCTGCAGTACGTCAAAGGGAAGACGGAAAGTTGGCCGAATCTCTCTCTGTATGAAAAATACAACACCCTGGCCTGGGAGCTGATATCTCATCTCTGGTTCCTGCTGGTGCTGGTGGTGCTGACCACGGTAAGCCTCGCGATCTTCAGCTGGCTGCGCCAGCGGGCGAGCACAGCATCCCGCACCTTCTTCTCCAGCATCACCCTGGGCAAGCTGTCGCTGCTGTTTTTTGCGCTGGGAATCGCTTATGCGGCCCTCAGGCGCACCCTTTTCATTGTCTACCCGCCCATTCTGAGCGACGGGCTGTTTAATTTCGTGGTGATGCAAACGCTGTTCTACATTCCCTTCTTCCTGATCGGGGCGCTGGCATTCATTCATCCGCGGCTTAAGGCGCTGTTTACTACCCCCTCCCCCTGGTGTGCCGTGGGTGCTGCTCTGGCCTTCGCGGCCTATTTGCTCAATCAACGCTACGGCAGCGGGGACGCGTGGATGTACGAAACGGAAAGCGTGATAACCATGCTGATGGGCCTGTGGATGGTGAACGTGGTGTTCGCGCTCGGCCATCGCCTGCTGAATTTTAAATCCAGCCGCGTGACCTACTTCGTTAATGCTTCGCTGTTTATCTACCTGGTTCACCACCCGCTGACGCTGTTCTTCGGCGCTTACATCACGCCGCATATCGCGTCAAACGCGCTGGGCTTTTTCACCGGCCTCGTCTTTGTGGTTGGCATTGCCGTTGTGCTGTATGAAATCCACCTGCGGATCCCGCTATTGCGTTTCCTGTTCTCAGGAAAACCACAGGTTAAAGCAGGATAAAAAAACGGCGCCGCAAGGGCGCCGTTTTTGCCTCCCAGACATCAAAACGCCTGGCTGCGCTCGGTCAGCAGCCGTTGATACAGGTCGGCGGTCTCTTCATCGAAACAGACAAAAATGACTTTTTCCGGCATGGGCTTGAGGGAAAGGTAGTGATAAACGGTATTCACGGCGATGGCTGCAGCCGCCTCTTTTGGATAACCGTAAACGCCCGTGCTGATAGCCGGGAATGCCATCGTCTTATACCCGTTATCTGCCGCAAGCCGCAGGCAGTTGCGATACGCCTGCTCCAGAATCTCAGCCTCATGGCGATCTCCCCCGTGCCAGACGGGGCCAACGGTATGGATCACCGCTTTGGCCGGCAGATCGCCCGCCAGCGTAATAACAGCATGCCCCGGCGGGCACTCTCCCTGCTGCTGTCTTACGACCTTACACGCCTCAAGGAGCCGAGGTCCGGCAGCCCGGTGAATGGCACCATCCACGCCGCCCCCACCCAGCAGGGAAGAATTGGCAGCGTTGACGATCACGTCTACGTGCACCGTCGTGATATCGCCATGAACTACGTCGATTTGCGGTCTCATAAACACCCCCTACACCCCGCCTTTTTCATCAGTGTATCGCAGAGGGCGAAGGAGAAAAACCGTCGTACCAGAATCGGCGATTAACGGTAGTCCACCTGAACGACCGCGAGCGTTTTCTGTTCATTCAGGTATTTCATGGTGACGGCGGCCAGATTTGACCGAGACTGATGGCCGCTTAAAGCCTCGTCATAGCTGATGGTTTGCGTGTTGATATGGTTATTATCCGGGCAGGAAATGGAAAGCTGCCGATGCTGCTGAGGAGTGACGTCGCACGGATCGGCCACAATCGCGCCGCGAAAATGAATAATCCCGCCCTTTTCAATCGTGGCTGAATACGCCGGAGAAAAAAAGGCGGACAGGATCAGTCCCATACCGGAAATAATACACGCTGCGGATTTGATCATTATTTGTACTCCTCAATGAAATTCGTCCTTGAGGGGTAAAAACGCTCCGTTATGACCTATGAAGTATCACGTTACGGAACCAAATTGCGGGGTTCTTGATATCAGCATAGCTCACCTTTGCAGGTCCGCCACTTTTATAAATCATTGATTTCATGAATCATTAAAGCGTACTCATCGGCGCAGTCCACTGCTGGGATAAATGAAGCGATTTTCCATCGGTAACGGTGACAATTATTTTTACCGCATCCCCTGAACCCATATTTAAACGTATACGGGTTAAATCAATCGGCTGATTAGCGGGGATAAAAAGGGTATTTTTCTGCCGGGAGATACTTTTCCCAGCCGGTCCCTGGCGTACGGATAAAACGTCGACCCGGCAGCGGCAGGCGTCCACCAGCGTGACCCGCGGAATAATGGCGATCGTTTCGTCCTGCCGTGAGGTATTGAACGTTATCGGGCCTGAAAGCGCGGCCAGGAGAATGAGTGTGCTCATGATGTCCTCACGAAAAAAAACAGGGCACACGCCCTGTTTTTAGCACGGAGCAGAATCAGTACTGATGCGCGGTGGCGTTGTTGCCGAAGCCAACCTGCTGCACGGTCACCGTTGAACCGGACGCGGTCTGGTCTACAGCCGCGCCGTTACCGCCGCCGAACTGTTTCACGCTGATAACCGAGTCTTTGCTGTTCCACTGGTCAATGGTTGCACTGTTACCAAAGCCTTTTTGCAGCAGATCGATGGAGCTGTCATCAGAGCCCTGCCCTACATCTGCGCCGTTACCGCCACCATGCTGGGTAATGGTCAGTTCAGAGTCTCTGGCATCCGTCTGCAGGGCCAGCGCGGAGTTACCGCCACCGTACTGGTAAATGCTCAGGGTTGAGTCAGGGCCATTATTGCCGCCTCCCCATCCACCGCCGTGGCCGCCGCCAAACTGTGGTACCGCACCTGCGAAAGCACTGCCAGAAACTACGATTGCTGCAATAACTGCCACTTTGAAAAGTTTCATGGTAAACCCCCATCGGATTGATTAAGCCGTCGCGGATGGCTAGCGTTGAATAACGCGAATAGCCATTTGCGACTGTCTCTGTACTACAACTGCTGTTTTCTGCGTACCGTACTGCGTTATATTCGCCCTGTTACCCGAGCCTTTCTGGATAATCATGGCGGTATTGCCGAAAGCCCCCTGCTTAATACTCGCATCGTTGCCGTTACCCGACTGATCGATATAAGCAAGGTTATAAGCCCCTGACTGATCGACGTTCACTCGGTTATTTTCCCCATCCTGAGAAATTACGGACAGTAATTTAGCACCGCCCTGGCGAACATCAGCATTATTCCCGGATCCCTGTTGACCAATAATGGCGGCCTGATTATATGAAGCTTTACTTAATTCATTAATCGCGAAGTTATATTCAGAAACGGCTAAATCTGAAGCTCCTGCGATTACAAATCCAGGCGCACCCAGTAATGTAAACATCATAAGCAACGTTTTGTTTTTCATGCTGTCACCCTGGGCCTGGCTATAAAAGAAACGTTTACTCCGTCGTTAACGCGGTTCGTTTTGTTAACGCCGCGTTACGAAAAACATTATGTCTGCCGGAAGTTATTTAATATCTCACCCGTGCTTATTATTTTTATATACCGCTTCACCTCAAAGTCGTAAACTTCGCCCCGGAAGCTGCCCCGCACGACAAATGCAAAAAGAAGATACTCGCTTTGCCGTTGTACAACGAACAGGCGGACCGTCTAACTTTGGCTGGCCTCCTGCGCATGAAAAAGCACATCCTTTACGATCCGCGTGACGCGAAGCAAGTTTTCTTAAGAAAAACGTCCTGCTTAGAAAGGGCTTACTTTTTTTACGCTTCTCATACCCTCTGCCGGCTGGCCTGCGATAATACAAAGCAATAAACATCAGCCGGTTATAATAGTTTGCATGACGGATAAAATCTGTGCATCATTATTCACCTGTACAACTTTCACATTAACGTAAAATCAATATCTCGCGCAAAATACACATTTTAATATCCAGAGTTACATTCTGTTACAGTATTAACATTTGCTTTAAAGTTTGCAATAGCTAGATTGAAAACAGCAGCACGTTATTTGTTTTTAAATTTACCGCCTCCTCTGGAGGGGGTTTTTAACTACACACAGCAGTGCCACACCTGTCAGTACTTCTGGTTCCTCTTTCAATTACACGAGAGGGCAGCTGCCGGGTGTCATAAATAAAGTGGGGTTTCATCATGTTTAATGAAGTCCATAGCTTACCCGGTCATACGTTATTGTTGATCACCAAACCTTCTTTACAGGCTACAGCGTTGTTGCAGCACTTAAAGCAATGTCTTTCACTGAGCGGGAAACTGCATAATATTCAACGTTCTTTTGATGACATCGCGCCTGGCAGCATCATTCTACTCGATATGATGGAAGCGGATAAAAAACTGATCCATTACTGGCAGGATAATTTAAGCAGGAAAAACAATAATATCCGTTTGCTATTATTGAATACCCCTGATGAGTATCCCTTCCGCGAAATAGAGAGCTGGCCACATATCAACGGCGTATTTTACGTCACTGAAGAAGAGAACCGTGTCGTAGAGGGGTTGCAGAGCATATTGCGCGGAGAGTGTTATTTCTCGCAAAAGCTTGCCAGCTACCTGATTACCCACTCCGGCAATTATCGCTATAACAGTTCAGAATCCGCACTTTTGACGCACCGTGAGAAAGAGATCCTGAACAAACTGCGTATCGGTGCTTCAAATATTGAAATCGCCCGTTCGTTATTTATCAGCGAAAATACGGTTAAGACGCATCTTTATAATCTTTTCAAAAAGATAGCTGTTAAAAATCGCACGCAGGCGGTGTCGTGGGCAAACGATAACCTCAGGCGCTAATAGCATGAAAAGCACGCTGAACTGGATTGCCGCCGCAGGCTTCCTGTTTGCTGTCGGAAGCCTTCAGGCTGTTGAGGTTGAAGTTCCGGGGCTGTTAACCGACCACACCGCTACCTCTGTCGGACACGATTTTTATCGCGCCTTCAGCGACAAGTGGGAAAGCGACTATCCCGGTAATTTAACCATCAACGAGAGGCCCAGCGCGCGCTGGGGAAGCTGGATCACAATAACCGCTAATCAGGACGTTATTTACCAGACCTTTTTATTTCCAACGAAAAGAGACTTCGATCGGAACGTCGCTTTCGCGCTGGCACAAACAGAAGACGCTATTAACCGCCTGCAGTTAGACAAAGCTCTTTTGAGCACCGGCGATTTAGCAAAAGATGAGTTCTAGCAACGATACCTATTTCGGAGGCTGTTATGCGTCTCGCACACACGGTGATTTCGTTAATGCTCATTGCGCCATTAAGCTGGGCCGGAAATATGACCTTTCAGTTCCGCAACCCCAATTTTGGCGGCAACCCGAATAACGGGGCATTTATGCTTAATCAGGCTCAGGCTCAAAACTCGTATAAGGACCCCAGCTATGACGATGATTTCGGTATCGAGACCCCGTCCGCGCTGGATAACTTCACTCAGGCGATCCAGTCGCAAATATTAGGAGGCTTGTTAACCAATATTAATACCGGCAAACCCGGCCGCATGGTGACTAACGACTTTATAGTCGATATTGCCAACAAAGATGGGCAGCTTCAGTTAAATGTGACCGATCGTAAAACCGGAAGAACGTCGACAATTCAGGTTTCCGGCTTGCAGACCAGTTCAACTGATTTCTGAACACCTCCGAAATAAGGACAATCATCATGCAGCGCTTTTTTATTTTAGTTGCGGTGTGCTTATTAAGCGGTTGTTTAACTGCTCCGCCGAAAGAAGCGGCTAAGCCAACGTTAATGCCCCGCGCCCAGAGCTATCGCGACCTGACGCATCTGCCGGTGCCAACCGGGAAGATATTCGTCTCGGTGTATAACATTCAGGACGAAACGGGACAGTTCAAACCGTATCCGGCCAGCAACTTCTCGACGGCCGTCCCGCAGAGCGCAACCGCGATGCTGGTTACCGCCCTGAAAGATTCGCGCTGGTTTATTCCGCTGGAGCGTCAGGGACTGCAAAACCTGCTGAACGAACGAAAAATCATTCGTGCCGCTCAGGAGAATGGGACCGTCGGCGTCAATAACCGCATGCCGCTTCAGTCTCTCACCGCAGCCAATATCATGGTGGAAGGGTCGATTATCGGCTACGAAAGCAACGTGAAATCGGGCGGCGCAGGTGCGCGTTACTTTGGCATTGGAGCCGACACGCAGTATCAGCTGGATCAGATTGCCGTCAGCCTGCGCGTGGTTAACGTGAGTACGGGCGAAATTTTGTCCTCCGTAACCACCAGCAAAACGATACTCTCTTATGAGGTGCAGGCCGGGGTATTCCGCTTTATTGACTACCAGCGTTTGCTGGAGGGGGAAATTGGCTACACCGCCAACGAGCCGGTTATGCTGTGCCTGATGTCGGCTATCGAAACCGGGGTGATTTTCCTGATTAATGACGGTATCGATCGCGGCCTGTGGGATCTACAGAATAAGAGTGACGTAAGAAATGCGGTACTGGTGAAGTACCGTGAGATGTCGGTGCCGCCGGAATCGTGATCGGCAGCGCTAAAAAAGGCGAGATATCACTCTCGCCTTTTTTTATTCACTTACCGCCGTAACGCTCTGGTGCTTTTCTCGTCGGGCTGCAAGCCACAGACCGCTGTTCTTCATGGCATAGCCAAACAGTAATCCCAGCATTACCGAAGGCACCACCAGCTTCCACTCCCCCTGCCCGGCAAAGGTGGCGCAGGCGCCCATAAACGTGCCGGGCACGAAGGAGAGCAGCAGATGTTTTGCCTGAATGCACATCAGGAAGGCCACAACCCCGGTCATGACGTAACCCAGCATCTCGATATGCGGCGCCAGCGCGCTGCCCTTCATGATGACCATCGCCCAGGCTACCCCGCTCAGCAGGGTACAGCCCGAAATAAACAGCCCCTTCAGGCCACCCTGCGGGCAGGCGAAATAGGCCGTGCAGCCCAGGAAACCCGCCCAGCTCAACAAACCGAGAGACACCGCTACCCATCCCCAGATGCCGGAGAGGATGCCTGTCGTGAGTGCAATACAAAGTAAGATATTCATGGTGCGCATCTTAGCAGATGCGCACCGGGGAAATGAGATCGGAAGCACATTACGTGCAAGTTGAAATGTATCGTTGCAGGATTTTTGTGACTTAAATCACTCTTCGTTCTCTTCTTCCAGCTCATCCCACATCGCAGCGATGGCATCGCGCGTCAGGGGTGCCAGCGTTCTCCAGAATGGCGAGGTGGCGTGAGCCTCAACTTTGCCGAGGAAAGTGCCGCACCAGGGCAGCAGGTACGTATCGAACAGGGTTTCAATCGCCTCATTCTCATCGTCCCCCGCATTATCCTCAATCCACGAGGCCGCCAGCAGCAGCGTACCGATATGATCGGCTGGCATATCCGTCAGCGGCATGCCGCGTTCTGAAAGAAATGCCCGCACCTCCGCCTCGGTTGCACCTTCCTGCCATGCAGAACGATACGGCGAAACGCGACACTCTTCCCCCACGAACAGCGCGTTGTAATCGGTTGAAATCTGCTGCATGTCGCAGCTTTTTTGCAAACGTTCCAGCAAATCATCCTGCTCCAGCGGCCAATTCTGCGCCAGTTTACCTTCACGGATTAGGGTAAACAGCGGAACCAGCAGCGGGTCCTGCGGCTGGCGGTAATATAAGGTGCCCAGCACGCGACAAAGGATGGAAAACTCATTCATGTTTCTGTTCCGTAATTAATTAAAGATCGGCAAATTCATCAATCGGTGCCATGCCGCGCGACTCAAGGAAGTCGAGCATACGCCGCGGCGTGACGTTCAGGATCCGTTCTTCCGGGAAGTTCACGTCCTGCATAATTTTCAGGCACTCGCTGAAGTCACCCAGCGTGAAGGCGGTGTGTGAATCAGAGCCCAGCGCCACCATCCCGCCCGCGTCACGCACGGCCGCCGCCACGGCGCGACAGTTTGCTTCACTGCCCTTGCGCGAGTGAACAAACGAGGAGTTATTAATTTCCAGCGCCACGCGGTGTTTTGCCGCCGCCTGCGCCACGGCCTCAATATCAATCGGGTATTTAGGGTTGCCCGGATGGCTGATAATGTGCACGTTGCCGCTGGCTATGGTGGCGATCATCGCCGCGGTATTGGTGTCTTTATCCTGCGGCGCAAAAACGGGCTCATGAAAACCGGCGAGGATCAGATCTAACGAGGTCAGCATCGGGCCGGTGCAGTCAATTTCACCGTCGATATTTTTGATATTCGCTTCAATGCCGCGCAGTATCCCGATGCCGTCTACCAGACGAGGCCAGATACGCATATTCACAAAATGCCAGTAGTGCGGCGCATCCGCCATATCCGGGCCGTGATCGGTTATCGCAAACAGCTTAATGCCCTTAAGCTTCGCCTGAGCGATATAATCATGGAGGTTGCTGTAAGCGTGGGTGCTGGCGACGGTATGCATATGCAGGTCAACGGGATACATCTTTCTCTCCTCTGCGTTTTTTCCAAAGGATAGCAGTTATCAGCGGCGAATATTAGCAAAAACCCGGCGAACGCCGGGTTTCTCTCAGTAGCCTCGCTGTCTGTCGACCTGTCCGGTCACCGCGTTGCCCTTCTCTATCTCGCTGATGGTATGCGAGATATACGCTACGGCCTCTGCCGGACGCGTCACGGCCGCAACATGTGGCGTCATCGCCACGCGGGGGTGAGCCCAGAGCGGGCTTTCCGCCGGCAGCGGCTCGCGGCTATACACGTCCAGCATGGCGCCTTTCAGCTTACCGCTGTCGAGCGCGTTCAGCAGATCGTCCTCTACAACGTGCACCCCGCGCGCCAGGTTCATCAGGTAGCTCTGGTCAGCCAGCTGGCTGAGGAGCGCACCGTTAATAATGCCAACCGTCTCCGCCGTATTCGGCAGCAGGTTAATGAGGACACGCGTCTGTTTCAGGAACGCGGGGAGTTCGTCCATGCCGGCAAAACTCTCGACGCCCAGGTAATTCTTGCGGCTGCGGCTCCAGCAGCGCAGCGGGAAGCCCCACGGCGCGAGCGCTTCTGCCACTTTTGAGCCCAATACCCCCGCCCCGAGAATGCCGATGGTAAAATCTTCACGCTGATAGTCCGGGAGCGGTTCCCAGTGGGCCCTCTGCTTAAACGCCTGATAATCGTCAAAGCGGCGGAACCAGTGCAGCACCTGGCTCACGGCATATTCCTGCATCTGCTGGCCCATGCCGGTATCTTCCAGCCGGAACAGGGGAATATCCTCCGCCAGCATTTCCGGGTGTGCCTTCAGCTTACTTAAAATGGAATCCACGCCAGCGCCGAGGGCAAACACCGCCTTCAGCCTGCGCCCCTGAAGCATTTCAACCGGCGGATGCCAGACGAGGGCGTAGTCGGCATGTTCATTATCGCCCCGCTTCCACTCGCGAACGCGTGCGCCAGGCAGTGCAGCCGCGATCGCGTCAATCCAGTAAGCCGTATCAAAAGTGGGGTGATAGAAGATAATATCCATAGTCATTCCTGCCTTTTTCGCGCGGTTTTATTTTCATTTTCAACTGGATTGCCAGCATAACAAATTTAACGGGAAACCGCGTTGCTGATAAAAGAGGCGCTTTTCGCACATTTCGGAATCAGGTTGCCTGAAGTTTGTCTAAACGCGCTAAATTACTGAAAAAGTGAGTTGACGGCAGTACGGCTTTTCCTTACATTAGCGCCCGTCCCGACAACAACGGGATGACAATATGGTGAGGTGTCCGAGTGGCTGAAGGAGCACGCCTGGAAAGTGTGTATACGGCAACGTATCGGGGGTTCGAATCCCCCCCTCACCGCCATATTTAAAGAAGAGCTCGCATGAAAATGCGGGCTTTTTTTTTCGCATATTGCACGCCAGTGGGGGGATGAGAATCCCCGACCGGGGTTCGACAATTGGCGCAGCCAGTTGGACAGACTGAGAGCGCAGCGAACAGGCTCCCCGCAGGGCGAGCGAAGCGAGTCAATCCCCCCCTCACCGCCATATTTAAAGAAGAGCTCGCATGAAAATGCGGGCTTTTTTTTCGCATATTGCACGCCTGCGGGGGGATGAGACCCCCCGACCGGGGATCGACAACTGGCGACAGCCAGTTGGACAGACTGAGAGCGCAGCGAACAGGCTGCCCGCAGGGCGAGCGAAGCGAGTCAATCCCCCCCCCTCACCGCCATATTTAAAGAAGAGCTCGTACGAAAGTACGGGCTTTTTTTCGCATATTGCACGCCTGCGGGGGGGATGAGAATCCCCGACCGGGGTTCGACAACTGGCGCAGCCAGTTGGACAGACTGCGAGCGCAGCGATTCAGTCCCCCCCTCACCCTAACCCTCTCCCCAGAGGGGAGAGGGGATATTTCGGTGCTCGCATTCAGTTGTCCCCCGGAAACGTTACTCCTCCACCATTCGGGCATATTCTTCGGTAAGAAAATCCACCAGCGTCCTGACCGACGGCAGTAAACCGCGCCGGGAAGGATATACTGCGTGAATCACTTCCCGTCTTGGCTCCCACGCGTCCAGTACCCTAACCAGTTCCCCTGACGCAAGCTGATCTTTCACCATCAAAATCGGCAGCTGCACCACGCCCACGCCCGCCATCGCCGCTTCCCGCAGCGCCAGCATGTCGGTCGTCACCAGGCGCGGCGTAAAGTGAACCTCTGCTTTCGCCCCCTCCGGCCCGCTCAGATCCCACTTATGCAGGTGCCTGCCGGCCCCCATACTTAAACCCGGCCATTTGCTGAGTTCAGAGGGCATCGACGGGCTACCCATCCGTTCTATCAGCGACGGTCCGGCAACCAGGCAGTGTCCCCTGTCAGCCAGCACCCTTAACACTAAATCGCTGTCGTCAAACGGACGCGGGCGAACGCGGATCGCCACATCCACTCCCTCACCGACCAGATCGACCCGGCGGTTGGTCGCTTCCAGCTGGAGGTTAATCCCCGGATAGCGTGCCATAAACGTTGCCAGCATTGGCCCCACGTGAACGTGCAGTAACGTCACCGGACAGGCGATCCTGACCATACCGCGCGGTTCAGCCTGTAAGGCAGCCACGGCCTCCTCCGCCGCTTCGGCCTCTACCAGCATCGCTTTACAGTGCTGATAAAACGTCTGCCCCACCTCAGTCACCGTGAACTGCCGCGTGGTGCGCTGTATCAACCGAACGCCGAGCCGCTCCTCCAGCTGTGCGATCCGGCGACTCAGTTTGGATTTAGGCTGATCCAGCGCTCGCCCTGCCGCCGCAAACCCACCATGGTCCACCACCTTCACGAACCACACAAAATCATTGAGATCCTGCATATGCCCCCATTGTTCTATTTGAAGAACAGTGAATGTCATTTTCGCTATCTACCGGGATATTAACCCTGAATATAAGCTAATTACATCAACAGAACATCAGGAGTTATTCATGAAAAACGTAACCGGCGTTTATACCGCACCTCGTCCGCACTGGGTCGGCGACGGTTTTCCCGTTCGTTCGATGTTTTCTTACCAGACGCATGGCGAAACGCTAAGCCCGTTTCTGCTGCTGGATTACGCCGGGCCTCACACCTTCCCGGCGGATGGCGTAAAACGCGGCGTGGGCGAGCATCCTCATCGCGGCTTTGAAACGGTCACCATCGTCTACGCCGGTGAGGTAGAGCATCGTGACTCCACCGGCAGAGGCGGCGTGATTGGCCCGGGAGACGTGCAGTGGATGACGGCTGGTGCAGGCATTCTGCACGAGGAGTTCCACTCCGGCGCGTTCGCGCAGAAAGGCGGCGAACTGAAAATGATGCAGCTGTGGGTCAACCTGCCCGCCAAAGACAAGATGGCGACGCCGGGCTACCAGAGCATCACTCGGGCGGATATCCCGTCGGTTACCCTGCCGGATAACAGCGGAACGCTACGCGTCATCACTGGCCGCTATGAAGATGTAACCGGCCCGGCTCATACCTTCTCGCCGCTGAACGTGTGGGATCTCTCGCTGAATCAGGGCAGCCATCTGACGCTCCATCAGCCAGAGGGCTGGAGCGCGGCGCTGGTTGTCGTTGAGGGCAGCGTGACGGTAAATGGCGCCACGCCGGCGGGTGAAGCGCAGCTGGTCGTGCTAAGCCAGAGCGGTGACAAGCTGCATCTCGAAGCCAGCAGCGACGCGAAGATACTGCTGATGGCCGGGGAGCCGCTGAATGAACCGATTGTCGGCTATGGCCCGTTTGTGATGAACAGTAAAACCGAAATCGCCGAGGCAATTCGCGATTTCAACTCCGGCCGCTTTGGCCAGATCTGAACGTAATAAAGGAGCGCATTATGTCTACCCCTGCAAACTTCAACGGTGCACGTCCCGTTATTGACGTAAATGATGCAGTCATGCTGCTTATCGATCACCAGAGCGGGCTGTTCCAGACCGTTGGCGACATGCCAATGCCCGAGCTGCGCGCCCGTGCGGCGGCGCTGGCAAAAATTGCCTCGCTGGCGAAGATCCCGGTGATCACCACGGCGTCGGTGCCACAGGGACCAAACGGCCCGCTTATCCCGGAGATCCACGCCAACGCGCCGCACGCGCAGTACGTTGCGCGTAAGGGCGAGATCAACGCCTGGGATAACCCGGAGTTTGTGGCGGCGGTAAAAGCCACGGGGCGTAAAACGCTGATTATCGCGGGCACTATCACCAGCGTCTGCATGGCTTTTCCCTCTATCAGCGCGGTGGCGGATGGCTACAAAGTGTTTGCGGTAATAGATGCGTCCGGCACCTACAGCAAGATGGCCCAGGAGATCACTCTTGCCCGCGTGGTGCAGGCAGGCGTGGTGCCGATGGATACGGCAGCCGTTGCTTCTGAGATTCAGCGGACATGGAATCGTGAAGATGCGGCTGAATGGGCTGAGGTTTACACGCATATCTTCCCGGCCTACCAGCTGCTCATCGAAAGCTACGGCAAAGCGCAGGACGTGGTGAAAAACAGCGAAGTGCTCGATTCACAGCGTTAATCCTACGCTGTGCGGCAAAAGCTGATTAAGGCTTAACCGAACAGGCACGAATGCAGAAAATCTGCTTGACCGTTTTGGCGCAAATCCCTATAGTAGCGCCCCGTTGCCCCCCAAGCGGTCAGGCAGCAAAACAATATGGTGAGGTGTCCGAGTGGCTGAAGGAGCACGCCTGGAAAGTGTGTATACGGCAACGTATCGGGGGTTCGAATCCCCCCCTCACCGCCATACTTTAAGAAGAGCTCGTACGAAAGTACGGGCTTTTTTTTCGCATATTGCACGCCTGTGGGGGGATGAGAACCCCCGACCGGGGTTCGACAACTGGCGCAGCCAGTTGGACAGACTGCGAGCGCAGCGAACAGGCTGCCCGCAGGGCGAGCAAAGCGAGTCAATCCCCCCCTCACCGCCATATTTTAAGAAGAGCTCGTACGAAAGTACGGGCTTTTTTTTCGCATATTGCACGCCTGTGGGGGGATGAGAACCCCCGACCGGGGTTCGACAACTGGCGACAGCCAGTTGGACAGACTGAGAGCGCAGCGAACAGGCTGCCCGCAGGGCGAGCGAAGCGAGTCAATCCCCCCGGTACGAACTCAGCCGCCTCACTTATAAAAAAGCCCGTGCGTTGGCACGGGCTTTTTTATTTTAATCCTCAGCTATTCAACTTCCCTGCCGGCTGCTTTCCTTCAGGAGATGCGACCTGCCCAGGCTGAGCACCCCCCTCATCCCTGCGCTCCCCCAGCCAGTAATCCGCATTTTTGATGCCAAGCCGAACCGGATCAAACTGTGGATCAATCCCCTGCGCGTTCTGGGTCTCGTAATCCTTCAGGCTGGCAAAGGCTTTTTTATGCAGGAGGACAATGGCAATAATGTTGAGCCATGCCATCAGCCCTACCCCGATATCCCCTAATCCCCATGCCAGATCCGCGGTGCGGATTGTGCCATATACCGTGGACGCCATCAGACATAATTTAAGCAGGAATGTCAGCCACGGGCGGTGAATTTTACGGTTGATGTAGGCGATATTGGTTTCGGCGATATAGTAATAGGCAATGATGGTGGTGAAGGCAAAGAAGAACAGCGCGATAGCAACAAAGTAATTGCCAAAGCCCGGCATCATACTTTCCATCGCCGTCTGCACATAGCCGGGACCGGCCGCGACGCCCGAAATACCGGTATAAAGCGCCGCGCCGTCAACGCCCTGGACATTATACAGCCCGGTGATCAGCAGCATAAATCCCGTCGCGGAGCAGACAAACAGCGTATCGATATAAACGGAGAATGCCTGAACCAGCCCCTGCTTCACCGGATGGCTCACTGCCGCCGCCGAGGATGCATGCGGTCCGGTACCCTGCGCCGCCTCGTTGGAATATACGCCGCGCTTAACGCCCCACATGATAGCCTGGCCGAGGATTGCACCAAAGCCCGCTTCGAGGCCGAAAGCACTTTTCCAGATCAGCAGAATAACGGCAGGCAGTTTTTCAATATTGATGGCGATAATAACGCAGGCAACAATAATATAGCCGAGCGCCATAAACGGAACCACCATGCTGCTAAAGCTGGCGATCCTTTTCACACCGCCGAAAATAATGAAGCTTAACAGCACAGCCAGCAATGCTGCCGTGACGTTTGGGTTAAGGCCGAAGGCAATATCCAGGCTGGCGGCAATGGAGTTTGCCTGAACGCCCGGCAGTAATAATCCGCAGGAGAAAATGGTGACGATAGCAAATAACCATGCGTACCACTTTACCCCCAGCCCTTTCTCAATATAAAAGGCGGGGCCACCACGGTATTCACCGTTAATTTTTTCTTTATATACCTGCCCTAACGTGGACTCTACAAATGCAGAGCTGGCGCCCAAAAACGCCACCACCCACATCCAGAAAAGCGCGCCCGGCCCACCAAAGGTAATGGCGGTGGCCACACCGGCGATGTTCCCGGTACCCACGCGACCCGCCAGCGTCATTGTCAGCGCCTGAAACGACGATACGCCGGCATCGGTAGCCCCACCCTGAAACATAAGGGTAATCATATGTTTTATATGGCGTAACTGCAGGAAACGACTACGCAGTGAAAAATAGAGGCCAACACCCAGACATAAAAAAATTAACGCCGGGCTCCAGATAACACCATTAATTGCACTAACCAGTTCGTTCATGTATGACCCTCAGCGTGATGTGCCAGGGAAAATGCTTCCCTGGTGTATTTCTTCTTAGAATTGTGTTTGAACAAGTACGAAACATAGATAATTAACCAGAAGACACCAACTTAATTTTCACGCCTTAGCAATGTTCTGTGACAACATTCACGTTTAAATTTAGCGCAACAATTAGCACGATCATTATATTCACAGATATTTTGTGGCTATTATAAATACACATCACACTTCTGCGCTTTTTATAAAACCGACCTCCGCAAAATAATACGTAAATCCCGCCCCGTTCGACAGGAAATTAATATGAGCTAAGCAGAGGATTATATTATAAAGGGAATAAGCGAAGCTTCCCGGCATTATGCCGGGAAGGAATGGCTCAGAAAGTGGAATGATGAAGCTTTGCCTTAATCGGAATAAACTTCCAGCGTGCGCTGACACAGCGCCGAGCGGACGCAGTCCTCTTTGGTAAAGCGAACAACGCCTATCATTTCATCTTCCTCAAAACGTGACATGGCATCGCTGAGGCCGGACTTAACGCCCGACGGCAGGTCACACTGGGTAATATCGCCATTGACGATAACCGTCACGTTCTCCCCGAGGCGCGTTAAAAACATCTTCATTTGCGCAGCGGTCACGTTCTGAGCCTCGTCAAGAATAACGACCGCATTTTCAAATGTACGTCCGCGCATATAGGCGAACGGCGCGATTTCCACCTTGCCAATCTCTGGCCGCAGGCAGTACTGCATAAAGGAAGCGCCCAGCCGCTTCACCAGCACGTCATAGACGGGCCTGAAGTACGGGGCAAACTTCTCCGAAATGTCGCCGGGCAGGAAGCCAAGATCTTCATCAGCCTGCAGTACCGGACGGGTCACGATGATCCGTTCCACGTCCTTATGAATCAGCGCCTCCGCCGCTTTGGCTGCGCTGATCCACGTTTTCCCGCATCCGGCTTCCCCGGTTGCAAAGATGAGCTGTTTACTCTCGATAGCATTCAGGTAGTGCGCCTGAGCTTCATTTCGCGCCACAATTGGCGATGCATCGCGGCTATCCCGCGCCATGCCAATGGATTCTACGCCGCTCATCTGCACAAGCGAGGTGACCGATTCTTCTTCACGCTGCTTATGGCTACGTGAATCCCGTCTCAGCACACGTTTTGCTTCACGACGAGCTTTGATCACTGCTTTTTGTCTTCCCATGGATAGCACCTTGAGTTGTTGGTATTCATCACACGCGCCAGCGTCGGCACGATTATGCGCACGAACATCAGAGGGTTGGCTTCCTTGTAAGCCATTGCTTGCATTACCGGATGACGATACAGAACGGCTACGCGCACCGCTATGCACGTCGGTAGAAACAGGTTTTTGAGGTGAAGGGGAGATTGTAGTGGTGAGGAAATCGCTGCCGGAGTCTGAGCCTCCGCGCCGGGTGCTGCGGTTGATGTGTTTACCTTGTCCAGTACAGGACGCAACCATTCGCGATCTCCATAGTGAGTAACATCACTGCCGGGAACTACCGCTGTCTTATCTTAAGTACATCAGGCTTTATCATAAACGCAACATTTATTTTACCTGAATGCAACTTTTCAGACTGTCCCTACATGGAAAATCAGTCTCATATAGAAATATTACAGAAATATAACAATAAGATAGTCTATGGAAAAAATAATGTCCCTGCGAACGGTCACAGGGACGATTATCAGGCTTCAATCAGCCCTTGTGCGAGATACGCGTTCCCGTCGCACGGGCCAGGCAGGGCAAAGAAATAGCCGCCACCGATGGGCTTAATATACTCCTCCAGCGCTTCGCCGTTCAGCCGCTTCTGCACGGTGAGAAACCCTTTCTCAAGATCGTGCTGATAGCAGACAAACAACAGCCCCATATCAAGCTGCCCGGAGTTGGTCACCCCCAGCGAATAGCTGTAGCCCCTGCGCATCATCAGGCTGGACTGCGTCTCTCTGGTGCGCGGATTGGCGAGGCGAATATGGCTGTCCAGCGCGATGACATCGCCATCCGGATCGCGGGCATAGTCAGGCTCATCGTGCTCACTCTTCATGCCCAGCGGTGCGCCGGTCTGCTTGTCGCGGCCAAAGATAGTCTGCTGCTCCTTTAGCGGCGTGCGGTCCCAGAACTCCACGTGGAACTGAATGATACGGACAGCCTGATAGCTTCCGCCCACCGCCCAGGCCGGTTCGCCCTGGTCCGCCGTAACCCACACCACGCTGTCCATCAGCGCGCCATTGCTGCTGTCCGGGTTAGCGGTGCCGTCCCTGAAGCCCAGCAGGTTGACCGGCGTCTCTTTGCCTTTGCTGCGCGCCGCGTGGTCGGAGATAAACCCTTCCCGCTTCCAGCGCACGCTCAGCAGATCCGGAGCGTGCTTGATGATATCGCGCAGGGCGTGGATGACCGTGTCCTGGGTGTTGGCGCAGATCTGCAACAGCAGATCGCCGTGGCACAGCGCCGCGTCAAGGGAATCATTCGGGAAACGCGTCATTTTTTGCAGCGCTTTCGGCTTCTGCTTCGCCAGCCCGTAACGGTCATCAAACAGCGATGCCCCTACCGAGACGGTGATGGTCAGGTTATCGGGCGCAATAAACGCGCCGAGGATACCGGAATCCATCGGCGGCAGGCGCGGATTGGGCGTTTCCGGCGCCGGGCCGCCCGCGGTAAGAAAGGCGATGCGCGCGGTCAGCAGCCTGAACAGGCGCTCAAGGTCGGCCCTATCGCTCGCCAGGGAATCAAACGCCACCAGCATCATGGAAGCCTGCTGCGGCGTCAGGATCCCCGCCTGGTGCTCGCCGTAAAACGGCTGCGTTTCCATACGCGCATCCGGCGACAGCGTGCCCGGCGCGCTTTGCGGTTTGGCCGCATGCGCCACCGGGCAGCCCCCCGTCAGGGCAAGCGCGCCGCCCAGCGCCCCAGCCCCTTTCAGTAAACGACGGCGGGAAGGCTCCGCTACGTCGTACTCGTCATGCTTGTTCATCGCGCTTAGTCCAGACCCAGCATGCCACGCAGCAGGGAGAGATCTTCCGCCAGCGTGGTAATCGGGCCTTTCAGCGCGTTACGATCGGCATCGGTCAGCTTATCGTACGTTTCAAACCCGTCTCTGGTGCGGTATTTCGCCAGGATAGCGTCCACTTTTTTGAAGTTGGCATCCACCTTCGCCAGCAGCTCGCCGTTCTCTTTTTGCAGCTGAGGACGCAGCAGATCGACAATTTTCTGCGCGCCGTCAACGTTCGCCTGGAAATCCCACAGGTCGGTGTGGCTGTAGCGATCTTCTTCCCCGCTGATTTTGCTCGCGGCCACTTCTTCTATCAGCCCCGCCGCGCCGCCAACCACCTTCGACGGCGGGAAGGCCAGCTCGCTGATGCGTTTTTGCAGCTCCAGCACGTCGGTGTTCAGCTGTTCGGCGTATTTCTCCATCCCTTTGGTGGAGTTATCGCCAAACAGGGCTTTTTCCAGACGGTGGAAGCCGGTGAATTTCGGGTCGGCGGCCTTCTGCTCGTAGTCGTCTTCACGGGCATCGATGCTGCCGTCAAGGTCAGAGAACAGCTCGGCAATCGGCTCAATGCGCTCGTAGTGCTGTCGGGTTGGCGCATACAGGGATTTTGCTTTGTCGATATCCCCCGCCTTCACCGCGTCGGTAAAGGCTTTGGTGCCCGCCGCCAGATCCGCCGTCTCTTTGGTGACGTAGGCTTTATAGGCGGTAATGGCGTCGCCCAGGCTCAGTAAGGCCGTGCCTTTGGCGGCGTCTGCCGTCGCTGCACCTTTGACAATCAGCTTGCCCTTAGGGTTAGTCAGCAGGCCGCAGGTCATCTCGTACTCACCCGGCTGTAGGCTGGCGGTCATCTTCTGGCTGAAGCCCGGCGCGATATTCTCGCGCTCTTCCACCACCATCACGCCCTTCAGGATCTCCCACTCCAGCGCCTTCTGGCTGTGGTTCTGAATAATAAACTGGGTTTTGCCGCTGTTAACCGTGATGGTCATCGGTTCGCACTGCTTATCGGTTACGGTCACTTTAACCTGTGGAATATCCGCAGCCTGCGCCGCGAATGCGGACGCAATCAGCGCCGCCACACCAGCCCGTAACGTACTACGACGAAATTGAATTGCCATGGTCCTTCCCTTTTAAAGTATGTTGTAACTAACCGGTACGCGTCAGGATGCGGTGCGCGACGTCTGAGCGCCGGGGCGTGCTGGCATGAAAAACAGCACCAGCGCCGGAATGAGGTAGATAAAGTACATCGCCACTTCGCTGACGCTCGGCGTTTCCTGATAGCCGAAGATGCCTTCGAGCAGGGTGCCGGTCAGTGAATGGGTGGAGAGGACGTTGCTGAGATCGAACGCCACGTCCTGGAAGTGGTTCCACAGCCCCGCCTCGTGGAAGGCGCGGATCGCGCCTGCCGCCAGCCCGGCTGCTACCAGCAGGATAAAGAGGCTGGTCCACCTGAAGAACGCGCCGAGGTTCAGGCGAATGCCGCCCCAGTAAAGCAGGAAGCCCAGCACCACGGCGGTGGCAAGCCCCAGCACGGCGCCCAGCGGCGGCCAGATGCCAACGTCCTGCTGGAACGCCGCCAGCAGAAAGAACACGGACTCCAGGCCTTCACGCGCAACGGCAAAAAAGACCATCAGAATCAGCGCCCAGCCGTGGTTGCTGCTTTTTTGCAGCGCGTTATCCACCGCCTGCTCCAGCTGAACCTTCACGTTGCGCGAGACTTTGCGCATCCAGAACACCATCCAGGTGAGGATGAGCACCGCAATCACGGCGACGATGCCCTCAAACAGCTCCTGCTCTTTCTGGGGAAACTCGCCGGTAGTTTCGTTGATGAGGATCCCGAGCCCCAGGCAGAGCGCCGCGGCGAGGAAAACGCCAGCCCACATCGCGCCAATCCAGCGTCCACGCTGGGTACGCTTCAGGTAACTGGCGATGAGGCTGACGATCAGGGCCGCTTCAAGGCCTTCACGTAACATAATGAGAAAAGGAACAAACATGCAGACACCTTTAAATGTTTATCTCGGTCAACTCATGCAAAGAAAAGTAAATTCTTGTGATAGTGATTATCATTACGCAAAAAAGAAAAACAAGCGAAATGTAGGGCGTTTTGATGACCAGATGTAAACGCATTGCCGGATAATCATTCGCAGGGAAACCGTTTTGTTCAGAAGGTTTGACGAAAATGTTCGTTTACGGTTAACCGCCGCTATGGCTAAATGTCCGCCTCGAAAACCAACTGAAAATAAACCATGTTTAAGATTGTCCATTTCCTGCTGGCGCTGGTGATTATTCTTGCGCTTGCCTGGCTGGTGAGTTTCGACCGCCGAAAAATTCGTATCCGCTTTGTTTTACAGCTGATCGTCATTGAAATCGCGCTGGCATTCTTTTTTCTGCACGCGGAAAGCGGCCTGTTCATTATTAAATACGTCTCCGGCTTCTTTGAATCGCTGCTGAAATTCGCTGCCGAAGGGACTAATTTTGTCTTTGGCGGGATGGGCGATAAAGGGCTGGCGTTCATTTTCCTTGGCGTGCTCTGCCCCATTATTTTTATCTCGGCCCTGATTGGTATTCTTCAGCACTGGCGCATTCTGCCGATCTTTATTCGGATCATCGGGACGCTGCTGTCAAAACTTAACGGCATGGGCAAGCTGGAGTCGTTTAATGCGGTGAGCTCGCTTATCCTCGGCCAGTCGGAAAACTTCATTGCCTACAAGGGCGTGCTGGGCGATCTCTCCTCCCGCCGCCTCTTTACCATGGCGGCAACGGCGATGTCGACGGTCTCCCTGTCGATCGTCGGCGCCTATATGACCATGCTCGACGCCAAATTTGTCGTCGCGGCGCTGATACTGAATATGTTCAGCACCTTTATTATTCTCTCGGTTATTAACCCGGCGCGCCCGGAAGCCGAGCCGGATATCAAACTGGAAAAGCTGCATGAGTCCCAGAGCTTCTTCGAAATGCTGGGCGAGTATATTCTGGCAGGCTTTAAGGTGGCGATGATTATTCTGGCGATGCTGATTGGCTTTATCGCCCTTATCAGCGCCGTTAACGCCCTCTTCTCCAGCGTATTCGGCATGAGCTTCCAGCAGATTCTGGGCTACGTATTCTATCCGCTGGCGTGGCTGGTCGGTATTCCGCTGAGCGATGCCTTAAGCGCGGGCAGTATTATGGCAACCAAGCTGGTGGCGAATGAATTTGTGGCGATGATTGAGCTGCAAAAAATTGCCCATCAGATGTCGCCGCGCGGGCTGGGTATTTTGTCGGTGTTCCTGGTGTCGTTTGCTAACTTTGCCTCTATCGGCATTGTTGCCGGGGCCATTAAGGGGCTGAACGAGCAGCAGGGCAACGTGGTCTCGCGGTTTGGTTTACGCCTGGTGTACGGCGCGACGCTGGTGAGCCTGCTGTCGGCGAGCTTTGCGGGGCTGGTGCTGTAAGCGAAAACGGCGGCTGAGGCCGCCGTTTTTGATTCAGAACTGCACGCACGCCGGCAAATCGACCCGCATTACCGACTCCTGCGCGAAGCGGGATTTATAGATCCCGCGCAGCGCTTCAATATTCGTCTCGCTCTGGGCATCTTTTGCGTGGATCAGCATCAGCGCCTTGCTCGGCTCGCGGGCCACCTTCCCGTCGTTCCCCAGCCACTGCCCGCGCGCGTCCATCACCGTTAAGCCGTCGCGAAAGCGCGGCGTCACGTCCCGGTCAACGAACTGCTGCCACTCGCTGGCGGTGATTTGCTCCCCGGCCGGGCGATTTAGCCCGAAATAGAGCGTGGTCTGCTGCATCTGGTTTTCCGCCTTGCAGGTTTCAGCTGGCGCGCGCTGCGAGGGTGCATTACAGCCCGCCAGCGTCACTAATGCTGCCACCATTAACCCTGTTTTAATCATCATTTATCATCTCGCACTGGTGAGCGGTCTATCCCCTCTCCCCTGTGGGGAGAGGGGATATGTTTTTACTCAGCCTGAAGCTTAGCTGGCGGCGCAGAGTGATAGTGCGCGTCCGCTTCAGCAAAGTGCATCGCGGCAGACGGCGCTTTACCCAGCAGGCTGAACACCACAATCCCGATGCTGCCGAAGATGAAGCCCGGAATGATTTCATACAGCCCCAGCCACGCGAACTGTTTCCAGACGATGACGGTCACCGCACCGATAATCATCCCCGCCAGCGCGCCGTTGCGGGTCATGCGTGACCACAGCACGGAGAACAGCACCACCGGACCAAACGCGGCGCCAAAGCCCGCCCAGGCGTAGCTTACCAGGCCCAGCACGCGGTTCTCCGGGTTCGCCGCCAGGGCGATGGCAATCAGCGCCACCAGCAGCACCATAAAGCGCCCTACCCATACCAGCTCTTTCTGGCTTGCGCCCTTGCGCAGGAAGGCCTTGTAAAGATCTTCCGTGATGGCGCTGGAGCACACCAGCAGCTGGCAGCTCAGGGTGGACATCACCGCCGCCAGGATGGCGGAGAGCAGAATACCGGCAATCCACGGGTTAAACAGGATCTGCGCCAGCTCGATGAACACGCGCTCGGCGTTCTGGTTCACCGCGCCCGCCTGTGCCGGGTTGTTATTGAAGTAGGCAATGCCGAAGAAGCCGACCGCGCACGCGCCCGCCAGGCACAGGATCATCCACGTCATGCTGATGCGGCGCGCGTGAACGATGGTGTGGTGGGAATCCGCCGCCATAAAGCGCGCCAGAATGTGCGGCTGACCGAAGTAGCCCAGCCCCCAGCCCATCAGGGAGACGATGGCCACGAAGTTCAGCCCTTTCAGCATGTCGACGTTTTCGATGCTCTTCTGCTTGATGACTTCGAGCGATTCGCCAAAGCCGCCAACGGTGAAAATCACAATCACCGGGGTCAGGATCAGCGCGAAAATCATCAGGCTCGCCTGCACGGTATCGGTCCAGCTTACCGCCAGGAATCCGCCCACGAAGGTATAGAGGATAGTCGCGGCCGCACCGGCCCACAGCGCCGTTTCATAGCTCATGCCGAAGGTGCTTTCAAACAGGCGCGCGCCCGCCACGATGCCCGAGGCACAGTAGATGGTGAAGAACAGCAGAATAACTACCGCGGAGATAATGCGCAGGATACGGCTGTTATCCTCAAAGCGTCCGGTGAAGTAGTCCGGCAGCGTCAGGGCGTTGTTGTTGGCTTCGGTATGCACGCGCAGACGGCCCGCCACCAGCTTCCAGTTGATCCACGCGCCAACTGTCAGGCCGATGGCGATCCAGCTTTCGGAGATGCCGGAGATGAAAATTGCGCCCGGCAGGCCCATCAGCAGCCAGCCGCTCATGTCGGATGCGCCCGCAGAGAGCGCGGTTACCATCGGGCCCAGGCTGCGCCCGCCCAGTATGTAGTCGTCAAAGTTTTTAGTGGAACGCCACGCCAAAAACCCTATCAGGATCATGCCAAAAATATAAACGAGAAATGTCACCAGCATCGGTGTGCTAATAGCCATTCAAATTCTCCAAAATGTCGAGCGACAGCCGTCCGGGCTGCCTTGTTATGTCATCACCGGAACGTAGTGATGTGTGTATGTGTTTCCGTTGGGCGCGCTATCCTGCCGTATACGCCTCCCACTGACAAACGATTTAACACTGCATTTACATGAATTTCATCCCTGGTTTTATACGTCTTTCCTATAGGTTGCACTCGCTCACGCTTTTAAAGGTTGCACCTTTAAAAAGTGTTAAGCACCGCATAAAAACTGGGCCCGACAACAACGACCGGTGCGTTTTCTCAGCTAACTAATCGTTAACAATCCATTCATTTTCCAGCTTGCAGACCAGGTCACATTTAACACGGTTGCACAAAGTTGCAACATGGTGGATATTTCACGCTATCTACAGAACGCTATTACAGAACAACAGGAGTTTTGGCATGGGGATGACCACCATGGGGGTTAAGCTTGATGACGCTACCCGCGAACGGATTAAAAACGCGGCGACCCGCATTGACCGCACGCCGCACTGGTTAATCAAGCAGGCGATTTTTAACTATCTGGAAAGGCTGGAGAGCGAAGACGGTCTGCCGGAGCTGCCTGCCCTGCTGGCGGGCGCTGCGAACGAAAGCGAAGACGCCGCGACGGCTGTTGAAGAGAACCATCAGCCGTTCCTCGAATTTGCCGAGCAGATCCTGCCCCAGTCCGTCAGCCGCGCCGCCATTACCGGGGCCTACCGTCGCGCCGAAACCGATGCCGTGCCGATGCTGCTGGAGCAGGCCCGCCTGCCGGAAGCCATTGCCGCCCGGGCGCACAGCCTGGCGTACCAGCTGGCCGACAAGCTGCGTAATCAGAAAAGCGCTAGCGGCCGCGCCGGGATGGTGCAGGGCCTGCTGCAGGAGTTCTCCCTCTCCTCACAGGAAGGCGTGGCGCTGATGTGCCTGGCCGAGGCGCTGCTGCGTATCCCCGATAAGGCCACCCGCGATGCGCTGATCCGCGACAAAATCAGCAACGGCAACTGGCACTCCCACATTGGCCGCAGCCCGTCGCTGTTCGTCAACGCCGCCACCTGGGGCCTGCTGTTTACCGGCAAGCTGGTCTCCACCCATAACGAAGCCAACCTGTCACGCTCCCTGAACCGCATCATCGGCAAGAGCGGCGAGCCGCTGATCCGCAAGGGCGTGGACATGGCGATGCGCCTGATGGGCGAGCAGTTCGTTACCGGAGAAACCATCGCCGAAGCGCTGGCTAACGCACGCAGGCTGGAAGACAAAGGCTTCCGCTACTCCTACGACATGCTGGGCGAAGCAGCGCTGACCGCCGCCGACGCGCAGGCCTATATGGTCTCCTATCAGCAGGCAATCCACGCCATCGGCAAAGCGTCCAACGGTCGCGGTATTTATGAAGGCCCCGGTATTTCCATTAAGCTTTCCGCCCTGCACCCGCGCCACAGCCGCGCGCAGTACGACCGGGTGATGGAAGAGCTGTACCCGCGCCTGAAGTCCCTGACCCTGCTGGCCCGCCAGTACGACATTGGCATTAACATCGACGCCGAAGAGGCCGACCGCCTGGAGATCTCCCTCGATCTGCTGGAAAAACTCTGCTTCGAGCCGGAGCTGGCCGGCTGGAACGGCATTGGCTTCGTTATCCAGGCCTACCAGAAGCGCTGCCCGTTCGTCATTGATTACCTGATTGACCTGGCCAGCCGCAGCCGTCGCCGCCTAATGATCCGTCTGGTGAAAGGCGCGTACTGGGACAGCGAAATCAAGCGCGCCCAGATGGAGGGCCTGGAAGGCTATCCGGTTTACACCCGCAAGGTCTACACCGACGTCTCCTATCTCGCCTGTGCGAAAAAGCTGCTCGGCGTGCCGAACCTGATTTACCCGCAGTTTGCCACCCACAACGCCCACACCCTGGCGGCGATCTACAGCCTGGCGGGGCAAAACTACTATCCGGGACAGTACGAGTTCCAGTGCCTGCACGGCATGGGTGAACCGCTGTACGAGCAGGTGACCGGTAAAGTGGCCGACGGCAAGCTGAACCGCCCGTGCCGTATCTATGCTCCGGTGGGTACTCACGAAACCCTGCTCGCGTACCTGGTGCGTCGCCTGCTGGAAAACGGCGCGAACACCTCCTTCGTTAACCGCATCGCCGACACCACCCTGCCGCTGGACGAGCTGGTGGCCGATCCGGTGCAGGCCGTGGAAAAAATGGCGGCGCAGGAAGGCCAGATTGGCCTGCCGCATCCGAAGATTGCCCTGCCGCGCGAGCTGTATGGCGCAGGCCGCGTCAACTCGGCGGGCCTGGACCTGGCGAACGAACACCGTCTGGCGTCGCTCTCCTCTGCCCTGCTCAACAGCGCGCTGCAGAAATGGCAGGCCAAACCGATCCTTGAGCACTCCGTTGAGGACGGCGACATGCAGCCGGTGATCAACCCGGCCGAGCCTAAGGATATCGTCGGCTACGCGCGTGAAGCGACCGAAGCGGAAGTGGACCAGGCGCTGGAGAGCGCGGTAAACAACGCGCCAATCTGGTTTGCCACCCCGCCGCAGGAGCGCGCCGCGATCCTGGAGCGTGCCGCGGTGCTGATGGAAGATCAGATGCAGTCGCTCATCGGCATTCTGGTGCGCGAGGCGGGTAAAACCTTCAGCAACGCCATCGCCGAAGTGCGCGAAGCGGTCGACTTCCTCCACTACTACGCCGGTCAGGTGCGCGATGATTTCGACAACGAAACGCACCGCCCGCTCGGCCCGGTGGTCTGTATCAGCCCGTGGAACTTCCCGCTGGCGATCTTCACCGGCCAGATTGCCGCCGCGCTTGCCGCAGGCAACAGCGTGCTGGCAAAACCGGCGGAGCAAACGCCGCTGATTGCCGCGCAGGGCATCAATATCCTGCTGGAAGCGGGCGTGCCGGCGGGCGTGGTCCAGCTGCTGCCGGGCCGCGGTGAAACCGTCGGCGCCAGGCTGACGTCCGATAACCGGGTGCGCGGCGTGATGTTTACCGGCTCCACCGAGGTGGCCTCCCTGCTGCAGCGCAACATTGCTACCCGTCTGGATGCGCAGGGCCGTCCAACGCCGCTCATCGCCGAAACCGGCGGCATGAACGCCATGATCGTTGACTCCTCTGCCCTCACCGAGCAGGTGGTGGTTGACGTGCTGGCCTCCGCGTTCGACAGCGCCGGTCAGCGCTGCTCCGCCCTGCGCGTGCTGTGCCTGCAGGACGACGTGGCCGACCACACGCTGAAGATGCTGCGCGGCGCAATGGCCGAATGCCGCATGGGCAACCCGGGCCGTCTCACCACCGACATCGGGCCGGTGATCGATGCGGAAGCCAAAGCCAATATTGAAAACCATATTCAGACCATGCGCGCCAAGGGCCGTCCGGTGTTCCAGGCGGTGCGCGAGAACAGCGAAGATGCCCGCGAATGGCAGACCGGCACCTTCGTGCCGCCTACGCTGATTGAGCTGGCGAGCTTCGACGAGCTGAAAAAAGAGGTCTTTGGTCCGGTGCTGCACGTGGTGCGCTACAGCCGCAACAGCCTCAACGAGCTGATCGACCAGATCAACGCCTCCGGCTACGGCCTGACGCTCGGCGTGCATACGCGTATCGACGAAACCATCGCGCAGGTTACCGGCAACGCCAAAGTCGGCAACCTGTACATCAACCGCAACATGGTCGGCGCGGTCGTGGGCGTGCAGCCGTTCGGCGGTGAAGGCCTCTCCGGCACCGGTCCGAAGGCAGGCGGCCCGCTTTACCTGTATCGTCTGCTGGCGAACCGACCGGAAAACGCGCTGGGCGTGACGCTGGCGCGCCAGGACGCTGACTATCCGGTGGATGCGCAGGTGAAAGCCGTGCTGACCCAGCCGCTGGAGGCGCTCGTTAAGTGGGCAGAAAACCGCCCTGAACTGCGCGCCGTTGCTCAGCAGTACGGCGAGCTGGCGCAGGCCGGAACCCAGCGTCTGCTGCCGGGTCCAACCGGCGAGCGCAACACCTGGACGCTGATGCCGCGCGAGCGCGTGCTGTGCGTGGCGGATAACGAGCAGGACGCCCTGGTACAGCTGGCTGCCGCGACGGCTACCGGCTGTGAGGTGCTGTGGCCGGAAGATGCCCTGCATCGCGATCTCGCTAAGCAGCTGCCGAAAGCGGTCTCGGCCCGCATTCGCTTTGCCAAGGCCGACGCGCTGCTGGCCCAGCCGTTTGACGCGGTGATCTACCACGGCGACTCCGACCAGCTGCGCGAACTGTGCGAGCAGGTCGCGGCCCGCAGCGGGGCGATTGTTTCGGTGCAGGGCTTTGCGCGCGGGGAAACCAACCTGCTGCTGGAGCGCCTGTACGTGGAACGTTCGCTCAGCGTCAACACCGCGGCGGCAGGCGGTAACGCCAGCCTGATGACAATCGGCTAACGCTGTGCTAATAAGGCTCCGGAGACGGAGCCTTATTTTATTGGGGAGAGTATGAAACGATTTCTTATCGCAGGGGTAGCCCTGCTGCTGAGCGCGAGCGCGCTGGCCGACGAGTGCGGCAACGCGACCACCCAGGCTGAACTGAACGCCTGTAGCGCGCAGCAGTACCAGGTCGCGGATAAAAAGCTTAACGAGACGTATCAGGCCGCCATCAAGCGCGCGGCAGCGCCCCAGCGCGACCTGCTTAAAAAGGCGCAGCAGGCGTGGATTACCCTGCGCGACGCGGACTGCGCGTTTATCGGCTCGGGTACGGAAGGCGGAAGCGTTCAGCCAATGATCGTGAGCCAGTGTCTGGCTGAGAAAACCGTAGAGCGCGAAGCGTTTCTGGCCTCGCTGATGCAGTGTGAAGAGGGCGACCTAAGCTGCCCTCTCCCGCCGGGCTGACGAGGCACGGAACTATTCCCTCTCCCTGTGGGAGAGGGTTAGGGTGAGGGGAACTAGCGCACGCGGATCCCTTCGATAATCATCCGCTGCACGTTTTCGAGGGTGCTCTGGAAAAACGCCTCGTCCTGGAGCGTTTTTCCGGTTACCGCCTCAACCTGGGCCGCGAAGTCAGCGTAATGCTGGGTTGAGGCCCAAATCATAAAGATCAGGTGCTGCGGATCGACGGGGGCCAGCTTGCCGCTGGCGACCCATCCGGCAATAATCGCCGATTTATCGCCCACCAGCTGCTTTAAATCCCCCGTCAGCTCGGCCTGCAGCAGCGGCGCGCCCTGCAGCATCTCCAGACAGAACAGCCGCGAGGCCTGCGGATAATCGCGCGATACCTCCAGCTTCAGGCGAATGTACTCCCCGATTGCCACCAGAGGAGCCAGCTCTTCGCGAAACGCCTTAAGCGGCGCAAGCCAGATATCCAGGATCTGCTGCATCACGGCCACGTACAGCGCCTCTTTCGACGGGTAGTAGTAGAGCAGATTGGTTTTGGACACCCTGGCCTGCTCCGCCACCTGCTCAAGGCGCGTGCCGTGAATGCCAAACTGCGAAAACGTCTCCAGCGCGGCGCTGAGGATCGCCTGCTTCTTGGCGCTCACCGCCTGCGAACGTTTACCGGGTGTTTTCACTGCGCCTTGCGTCATTTCCGCTCTCCATTTTCTTTTCTGCGCTCAGCATAGCAAAAGCCCCGTCTCGCCACGACCCTGTGCACCCCCATCGCGCATGAGTGCCTGTTTTGTGTGCAATGTTTTTGACCATTCAGTCCACATTTAACCGTATCAAACCATCAACCCGTGATTAACACATTAATAACATAGCCATTTTCAAAACTGGCACTCCCTTTGCAAAACCCACTCTACACCTGCGACGTAATGAAGAGAGGTTCGTGATGAAAATTGGCGTATTTGTACCGATCGGCAACAACGGCTGGCTTATCTCGACCACTGCCCCGCAGTACATGCCGAGCTTTGAGCTGAACAAAGCCATCGTGCAGAAGGCGGAGCACTACCATTTCGACTTTGCGCTCTCGATGATCAAGCTGCGCGGCTTCGGCGGCAAAACCGAATTCTGGGACCACAACCTGGAGTCCTTCACCCTGATGGCCGGGCTGGCCGCGGTGACCTCCCGCATCCAGATCTACGCCACCGCCGCCACGCTCACCCTGCCCCCGGCGATCGTGGCGCGCATGGCCTCCACCATCGACTCCATCTCCGGCGGACGCTTTGGCGTCAACCTGGTCACCGGCTGGCAAAAGCCGGAGTACGAGCAGATGGGTCTGTGGCCCGGTGACGAGTACTTCTCGCGTCGCTACGACTACCTGACCGAATACGTGCAGGTGCTGCGCGACCTGTGGGGCACCGGCAAAAGCGACTTCAAGGGTGACTTCTTCACCATGAACGACTGCCGCGTTAGCCCGAAGCCGTCGGTGCCGATGAAGGTCATCTGCGCCGGTCAGAGCGACGCGGGGATGGAGTTCTCGGCGAAATATGCCGACTTCAACTTCTGCTTCGGTAAAGGCGTGAATACGCCTGCCGCCTTCGCCCCGACCGCCGCGCGGATGAAAGAGGCCGCCGACAAAACCGGGCGCGACGTCGGCTCCTACGTGCTGTTTATGGTCATTGCCGACGAAACCGACGACGCCGCGCGCGCGAAATGGGAGCGCTATAAGGACGGCGCGGACGAGGAGGCGCTGAGCTGGCTTACCGAGCAGAGCCAGAAGGATACCCGCTCCGGTTCGGACACCAACGTTCGCCAGATGGCCGACCCGACGTCAGCCGTCAACATCAACATGGGAACCCTGGTGGGCTCGTATGCCAGCGTCGCCAGAATGCTCGACGAGGTGGCCGCCGTGCCCGGTGCGGAAGGCGTGCTGCTGACCTTCGATGATTTTCTCACCGGGGTGGAAACCTTCGGCGAGCGCATTCAGCCGCTGATGCAGTGCCGCGCCCACATTCCCGCCGTGACGAAGGAGGTGGCGTAATGACGACCCTTAACGCTCGCCCGGAAGCCATCACCTTTGCGCCAGCGCAGAGCGCGCTGATCGTGGTGGATATGCAAAACGCCTACGCCAGCCGGGGCGGTTATCTGGATCTGGCGGGGTTCGACGTTTCTTCCACCCGGCCGGTGATTGAGAACATCAAAACCGCCGTCGCGGCTGCCCGCGCGGCAGGCATGCTGATTATCTGGTTCCAGAACGGCTGGGACGACCAGTACGTGGAGGCCGGCGGCCCCGGCTCGCCCAACTTCCACAAGTCGAACGCCCTGAAAACCATGCGCAAACGGCCAGAACTCCAGGGCAAGCTGCTGGCGAAAGGCGGCTGGGATTATCAGCTGGTGGATGAGCTGGTGCCACAGGCGGGGGATATCGTGCTGCCGAAACCGCGCTACAGCGGCTTTTTCAACACGCCGCTCGACAGCCTGCTGCGCAGCCGGGGCATTCGTCACCTGGTCTTCACGGGCATTGCCACCAACGTCTGCGTGGAGTCGACCCTGCGCGACGGCTTTTTCCTCGAGTATTTCGGCGTGGTGCTGGAAGACGCTACCCATCAGGCCGGGCCGGATTTCGCGCAGAAAGCCGCCCTGTTCAATATCGAAACCTTTTTTGGCTGGGTAAGTAACGTCGCCGACTTCTGCGACGCGCTGGATCCGCCGCTGGCCCGTATCGCCTGAGGAGAACCGCTATGCCGAAATCCGTGATTATTCCGCCGGGCACCGGTACCCCGATTGCCCCCTTTGTCCCCGGCACGCTCGCCGACGGCGTGGTGTACGTTTCCGGCACGCTGCCGTTCGATAAAGACAACAGCGTGGTGTTCATCAACGACCCAAAGGCGCAAACCCGCCACGTTCTGGAGACCATCAAATCCGTGATCGAAACGGCGGGTGGCACCATGGAGGACGTGACCTTCAACAGCATCTTTATCACCGACTGGAAAAACTACGCCGCGATTAACGAGGTCTATGCGGAGTTTTTCCCGGGCGATAAGCCGGCGCGGTTTTGCATCCAGTGCGGGCTGGTGAAGCCTGAGGCGCTGGTTGAAATTGCCACCGTTGCGCACATCGCGAAGTGAGGCGGTCATGAAGCTGACCCTTTCACCGCCGCCCTTTGAGGGCGCACCCGTGGTGGTGCTGATTGCCGGGCTCGGCGGCTGCGGAAGCTACTGGCTGCCCCAGCTCGCCGCGCTGGAGCAGGAGTATCAGGTGGTGTGCTACGACCAGCGGGGCACGGGGAATAACCCGGCTACCCTGCCGGAAGGGTATACCCTCGCGCAGATGGCTGACGAGCTGGCGCAGGCGCTGGCCGCCGCCGGTATCACCCGCTACTGCGCGGTCGGCCACGCGCTGGGGGCGCTGGTCGGCATGCAGCTGGCGCTCGACAGGCCTGATGCGCTCATCGCGCTGGTTTGCGTCAACGGCTGGCTCGCCCTCCATGACCATACCCGCCGCTGCTTTAGCGTTCGCGAACGTCTGCTGCAGGCGGGCGGCGCGCGGGCGTGGGTCGAGGCGCAGCCGCTGTTTCTCTATCCCGCAGGCTGGATGGCCGCCCACGCCCCGCGCCTGGAGGCCGAAGAGGCGCTGGCGCTGGCCCATTTTCAGGGCGAAGCCAACCTGTTGCGCAGGCTTAACGCGCTGAAACAGGCCGACTTCAGCCGCCACGCCGCACGCGTTCGCTGCCCGGTGCAGATTATCTGCTCCACCGACGATCTGCTGGTGCCGTCCGTCTGCTCAGCTGAACTGCGCGCCGCCCTACCGCACGCCCACAAAACGGCCATGCGTCAGGGCGGGCACGCCTGCAACGTCACCGAGCCGGACGCCTTTAACACCCTGCTGATGAACGGGCTTGCCAGCCTGCTGCACAGCCCAGAACCCGCTTTATAAGGAGCTTTGATGAGCGAAGCCATTAGCCCCACCGCGCTGGAGACGCTGTTCACCGGCGCCCGCACCCACAACGGCTGGCTGGATATGCCGGTCAGCGACGAGACGCTGCGCGAGATTTACGACCTGATGAAGTGGGGGCCCACCTCCGCCAACTGTTCGCCGGCGCGCATCGTGTTTGTCCGCAGCCCGGAGGGCAAAGAGAAGCTGCGCCCGGCGCTCTCCAGCGGCAACCTGACGAAAACGCTTACCGCCCCCGTCACGGCGATTGTCGCCTGGGACGGCGAATTTTATGAGCGCCTGCCCGAGCTGTTCCCGCACGGTGATGCCAGAAGCTGGTTTACCACCAGCCCGGCGCACGCCGAAGAGACCGCCTTTCGCAATAGCTCAATGCAGGCCGCCTACCTTATTTTTGCCTGCCGCGCGCTCGGGCTCGACACCGGACCGATGTCCGGCTTTGACCGACAGAAAGTCGACGAGGCCTTTTTTACCGGCACGCTGCTTAAAAGCAACCTGCTGATCAACATCGGCTACGGCGACTCGCGCAGCGTTTACGGACGATTGCCGCGCCTGACCTTCGAAGACGCCTGCGGGCTGGCGTAAGGAAAACTATGATGACACCTGATAAGCAAACCTTTCGCGACGCGATGGCCTGCGTGGGCGCCGCGGTTAATATCATCACCACCGACGGCCCGGCGGGCAGGGCGGGCTTTACCGCCAGCGCGGTGTGCAGCGTCACCGATTCACCGCCCACCCTGCTGGTGTGCCTGAACCGCGGCGCGTCCGTCTGGCCCACCTTTAGCGAAAACCGCACCCTGTGCGTTAACACGCTGAGCGCAGGGCAGGAGCCGCTCTCCAACCTGTTTGGCGGTAAAACGCCGATGGAGGATCGGTTTGCCGCCGCCCGCTGGCAGACGGGAGATACCGGCTGCCCGCGTCTGGAGAATGCACTCGCCTCGTTTGACTGCCGCATCAGCCAGGTGGTCAGCGTGGGCACCCACGACATTCTGTTTTGCGACATTGCATCAATCGTTCGCCACCCCGCCCCGCAGGGGCTGGTGTGGTTTGACCGCGGCTACCACGCCCTTATGCGCCCCGCCTGTTAACCCGCCTTAAGGAGGCAGAACATGTTCGGATTTCCCCACTGGCAGTTGAAATCGACCTCCACTGAAGCAGGCGTGGTCGCGCCGGATGAAAGGCTCCCGCTCGGGCAGACGATGGTGATGGGCGTTCAGCACGCGGTTGCGATGTTTGGCGCTACGGTGCTGATGCCCATGCTGATGGGGCTGGATCCTAACCTCTCCATTTTGATGTCGGGTATCGGTACCCTGCTGTTCTTTTTTGTCACCGGCGGGCGCGTGCCCAGCTACCTTGGATCCAGCGCGGCGTTTGTTGGCGTGGTGATCGCCACCACCGGGTTTAACGGCCAGGGGATCAACCCCAACCTGAGCGTCGCCCTCGGCGGCATCATCGCCTGCGGGCTGGTCTATACCCTGATCGGTCTGGTGGTGATGAAGATTGGTACGCGCTGGATAGAGCGGATGATGCCCCCCGTCGTGACCGGCGCGGTGGTGATGGCGATTGGCCTTAACCTCGCGCCGATTGCGGTGAAAAGCGTTTCCGGCTCGCCGTTTGAGAGCTGGATGGCGGTAATTACCGTGCTGTGCATCGGCGTGGTCGCGGTCTTTACCCGCGGGATGATCCAGCGGCTGCTGATCCTGATCGGGCTGATTGTTGCCTGCCTGGCTTATGCTCTGCTGGCGAATGGTCTGGGTCTGGGCAAACCGGTAGATTTTACCCTGCTGCATCAGGCGGCCTGGTTCGGCCTGCCGCAGATAACGTCCCCCACCTTTAACGCCCAGGCGATGATGCTGATCGCGCCCGTGGCGGTCATTCTGGTCGCTGAGAACCTGGGCCACCTGAAGGCGGTTGCGGGGATGACCGGGCGCAATATGGATCCGTACATGGGGCGCGCGTTCGTCGGTGACGGGCTGGCGACCATGCTTTCCGGCTCGGTCGGCGGGAGCGGCGTCACCACCTACGCGGAAAATATCGGCGTTATGGCAGTGACCAAAGTCTACTCCACGCTGGTCTTCGTGGCGGCGGCAGCCATCGCGGTGCTGCTCGGCTTTTCACCAAAATTCGGCGCGCTTATCCATACCATCCCCTCCCCGGTGATTGGCGGCGCATCGATTGTGGTATTTGGCCTGATTGCCGTCGCCGGGGCGCGTATCTGGGTGCAGAACCACGTCGATCTGAGTCAGAACGGTAACCTCATCATGGTGGCGGTGACGCTGGTGCTGGGGGCGGGTGATTTCGCCCTGACGCTGGGCGGGTTTACGGTTGGCGGGATCGGCACGGCGACCTTCGGCGCGATCCTGCTTAACGCCCTGCTTAGCCGACGCGACGTGGCCGTGCCGCAGGGTAAGGTTGTGCGTCAGGAGCCGTGACATTCTGTGTCGGGTAACGGCTATGCCTTACCCGACCAGTCCGTTACGTAAGTTCAGCAGAAGGTAACGCGATCATTCTTGCTCAAATAATCGTTCGATAGATTTTGTGGGAAAGAACAGAGCGTTGCTGTTTTCTCCCTTCAGCGGGATAAAACCCTGCTTCAGATAAAACCTTTGCGCCTGTTCATTCAGGGCATCCACAAATATTCCGTGTACACCCACGGCCTGCGATGCCAGATACACCACTCGCATAGCGTGTGCAACAAGGGTTGTTCCCCACTCGTTTCCCTGGAGTGCTTTATGTATGGCGAGACGTCCCAGCGTCACGCTAGGTACGTTGCTGTAAGGGATGCGACGCTGCTGAGTGCTGGACGGAAGCATCGTTTTTTCAAAGCAGCTTCCGGATAACGTGTAATAGCCCAGGACGTGTGGACGGTGGCGTTCTTTAAGCAGGTAGCCTCGTAAAATACGTCCGTTATGCTGACGCACCAGATGTTCTTTAAGAAAGGTGTTGAGCGAGGGTTCACCACAATCGAAATCCTCGAAATTATAATCGGTTCCCTCTGACAGCATTTCGATCGTGAGATTGACCACCACGCTTCACTCCATGTTACGAAGACGTTCTGCCGCTCGCTTCAGCCGTTCATTTGGCTCTGGCGGATTGTCGATGGCATCCATCACCGCATTCCATGATGCTTCGTTTAATACGAGACGCCGATGCTGTTCGATGACTTCTGCAGCGCGCTCCGACGCGCTGTTCACCATAAACTGGGTGATCGTTTGATTGGTCATCGCCGCCGCTTCTTCAATCATAGTTTTGTCTTCGTCCGTTAAGCGAAGATCGATACGCTGTTTTTTAAGTGCTGGCATGATGTCTTTCATCGTGTACGGTATTCATCCGTACATATCGTAGGTAAAGCCGCGCTTTTTTTCAATCAAAACCTTACTCCACGGTCAAATCGCTGGCTTCAGTCCTACGCTTTTTGAGTTTGAGCTCGCTAACCAGCACCCCGGCAATAATAAACGCCCCGCCTAACAGCGCCAGCAGCGGCAGACGCTCGCCGGCGATACGTCCGAAAATACCGGCCCATACCGGCTCTCCGGTATAAATGACCGTCGCGCGGGTCGGAGATACGCTGCGCTGCGCCCAGTTCATGGTGACCTGAATGATGGCGCTGAAAATGCCCAGCCCCAGCGCCACCACGATAAGCCCGGTGGACATCGGCGGGACGGACTCCCCTGCCGGCACCATCGTCGCGAACGCCACCAGCGATGCGGTGGCAAGCTGCACGACCGTGACGCGCTTGACGTCCACCTTTCCCGCCCAGGCGCTAATCAGAATGATTTCCGCCGCAATGGCAACGGCGCCCACCAGGGTGATGATCTCGCCCGGCCCCAGCGCCAGCAGGTTATTTTCCGGCCCGGCTAGCAGGAGCAGACCGATAAACGCCAGCACGATGCCGATGCACGACATCAGGCCCGGTATTCTGCCCAAGCACAGCCACTGCAGCAGCGGCACCAGCGGCACGTACATGGCGGTGATGAAGGCCGATTTACTGCTGGAGATAGACTGGAGCCCCCACGTTTGCAGGCTGTAGCCCATGGCGATTGCCACACCAATGGCGACACCCGCCTTAAGCTCACGGAGGGTCAGCCCGCGCAGGGTTTTAAGGGATATAAGCGCCACGGCAATCGCCGCCGTTGCGAAGCGCAGCCCGACAAAGAAAAACGGATCGCTCATCGTGACCGCGCACTGAACAGCGAGAAACGTTCCGCCCCAGAACATGGTGATCAGAATAAGAATGGCTTCCTGAGGCTTAATGGAGAAGGTAAAACGAGAAGCGGACATGGGGCACCGACGCTAAGAATCAAACCTGTAGTGTGCGATGCATCAGACGACAGTTCAATGTAGCAGGCATAAAAAAACCGCCGGGAAACCCGGCGGCAGGGAGTCAACCCGGCGTACTACTTGTTGCTGCTGCCGTGGCTATTTTTACCCCCTTTTTTACCAGCCTCTGACGCGCGCTGAGGGTCATTTTTAAAGTTACCCCCGCTGGACTGGCCACCTTTACGACCTGCTTCTGATGCTCTTTCACGGTCTTCAGCGAAATTACCTGAACCACCACGATGGTTTGCCATCTCGAACCTCCAGAGTGTGAAACATTAGACATCATATTGCATTCAGTAAAAGAGGATTCTTTCACCTCGCGGCTCAAGGACAGTGCCTTTATCTGTGCCGCGTGAAGTTAAGCTTAGTGTAATGCGGCCATCCGGCAAGCGAGAGGTAATATTCTGCAACATGATCTCAGCCTTTCGTATGAGATATCGCGCCGCTTATTCATAAGCCTTTCTTATCTTTTGAAAAATCTCCCCAGCCAAAGTTGTTTCATTTTGCTACAGCCAGCCTCAGGAAAAGATATTGTTATATATCAAATAAATGCCGTTCATTTTTGCAGTCTCGCCGTGATGTCATATCTTTAAAGTAACGCAGCGATTCGCTGTAAGAAAAACCAACGAGGAGTGATGCAAAATGGCAAAAGTTCTGGTGCTCTATTATTCCATGTATGGACACATTGAAACCATGGCTCACGCGGTAGCAGAAGGCGCAAACAGAGTAGACGGCGTTGAGGTTGTGGTAAAACGCGTACCGGAAACCATGCAGGCGGAAGCCTTCGCCAAGGCCGGCGGGAAGACGCAAAATGCCCCGGTGGCGACCCCGCAGGAGCTGGCGGAATACGATGCCATTATTTTTGGCACCCCTACCCGCTTCGGCAATATGTCTGGCCAGATGCGCACCTTCCTCGATCAAACCGGCGGGCTCTGGGCCTCGGGCGCGCTATACGGCAAGCTTGCCAGCGTATTCAGCTCGACCGGCACCGGCGGCGGCCAGGAGCAGACGATTACCTCAACCTGGACTACCCTTGCACATCATGGGATGGTGATTGTGCCCATTGGTTACGGCGCGCAGGAACTGTTCGATATTTCACAGGTACGTGGCGGAACGCCGTACGGTGCCACAACGATTGCCGGCGGCGACGGTTCACGTCAGCCGAGCAATGAAGAACTCACGATCGCCCGCTATCAGGGTGAATACGTCGCGGGTCTCGCTAAAAAACTGAACGGCTAACCCAACAGGAGGACAAGTATGCCAACGCAAGAATCCAAGGCTCACCACGTGGGTGAATGGGCAAGTTTACGCAACACCTCTCCGGAGATTGCCGAAGCTATCTTTGAAGTCGCCAACTATGACGAAAAGCTGGCGGAGAAGATTTGGGAAGAAGGCAGTGATGAAGTGCTGGTTCGCGCCTTCGAGAAAACGGACAAAGACTCGCTCTTCTGGGGTGAGCAAACCATCGAACGTAAAAACGTCTGAACGTTCCCCCCCGCTCCGGCGGGGGGTTTTCTTCTATTTCGCCGCGCTGTTCATTACCGCATTGAATTTATCGATCGGGCAGAAGCCGTTCGCATCCACCGGGCAACCCTTAAGCTCCAGCGTTACGCGCTGCGCGGGGGATTGCAGCGACAGCACGCTGGCGTTCCGCAGCTGGGCTGAACTCTGGTAGACATACTCAATTTTCATGAGCTCCCGACTGCTGTTTTTATCATGCCAGCGCTGGAAGACAATTTTGCCGCCGATCGGCGTCCGCTCCTGCTGGTCGTGCAGCTGATACGGTTTAAAATCCAGCGCCGTCAGCAGCGAGGCGATATTGGAGTCATGCCCCACCAGCAGGGTAATTTTTGGCGCTTTTGCCTGTCCGGTCACCAGCGCATTATCGATGTACTTCACCAGTGGTTTAGCGACGTTTTGCGCGACGTCCGTCGAGGTAAAGAGCGAGTCCTGATAGCCATTTTTCAGCTTCGACAGCACGCGCCACTGCTGATCGGTTTTGATCTCGCCCCAGGCCACCCGATCTGCCGGGAAACCTTCGTAATATTGCAGGGTGAAGGCGTCCACCAGCGAGTTACCTACCTTCAGCGGCCCGGACACGCCCGGCTCTTTTTGGTAGTCGGCGCTGAAGGTATCTTTCGCCTCCGTCAGGGAGCAGACTTTTTTCTCCCTGCAGGACGGCGAGTCGCTGTAGTTCGTCAGCTGTTCCAGCAGCCTGTAGCTTTCATCAAGCTGCATTTTCTGCCGCTCCGTCTCCATCGCCTTCAGCGCCTTCTCGCGAAACGCGGGGGAATCGTCGGTAATGACCGGATTGAAGGTAGGATCCATGGTGCCCATCTTTTCCTGATGATGTACGGGAACATCGCACCCCGGGAACGCGCCGGCGATAAAGAACTGCGCGGTCGCCACGGTGCGCTGCAGGCTGTTGGCGTAGGCATAAACGGTGTCCGCTGGCGGACATTCTCCCGTCTTCACCATCCCCTGCTCTGCCAGCCACTCGCGCATGTAGTGGCCCATATACACTTCCAGCACGCCACCCTTGGTGGTCAGCTGGCCGCCAGGGACGTCCCACTCCGGCCACTGCTTCGGCGTGGACTGTTCCAGCACGCTGCCGTTGTTGGCGAGCGGCGCGCGCAGGTTGTGACGGCTCATTATCAGCACCTGCTGTAGCTGATATCCCTCAGGCGTCTCCTGGGCCTGTGCGCCCGTCGTTATGGAAAGCGTGCCCGCCACGGCGACAGCAAGTAGTGCTCTTCTCATCCCTATTTCCTCACACGTTTTTATTGTTACGCGGAGTGTGACAGATCCGTGACGGTTTTTTCGGGAAGCATTTCTCAAACTGATGATTACCTGCCGAGACGATCGCCGTATTGTTCCACCCAGTCGGCCAGCGGGGAGAGGGCATTTTGCAGGGTTAGCCCCAGCCCGGTGATTTGATACTCCACGCGCGGCGGGATTTCCGGGTAGACCGTCCGCGTTACCAGCCCGCGCTGCTCAAACAGGCGCAGCTGTTTCGTCAGCTCTTTTTGGGTGATGGGGGCCGCCGCACGCAGCAGATCGCCAAAACGTACGGGGGAATTGATCACAATCAGACGGTAGAGGATCGGGATTGCCCATTTACCGGAAATCAGGTTTACAAACTGCGTCATCGGACAGGCATGCACCGCCGATTTTTTTTCACAACACGCATTCAGCATTTCAGCCATATCACACCTTTTGCCTCTTTAGTATCCAATTGGTACCTGGTTTCCTTTCGATACTAACGTTTCTATAGTGCTTTCTCCAGAGACATTTCAGGAGAAGAAAATGGGTCGTTTAGCAGATAAATATACGCTGATTACCGGCGGGACCAGCGGTATCGGTCTCGCCACCGCGCAGGCGTTTATTGCCGAAGGGGCGCGGGTTGCCGTTACCGGGCGCAACCCGGAAACCCTCGCCGAGGCAGAGCGCATCCTGGGCGATAACGCCTGGGTGATCCCGGCCGATGCGGGTGACGCTGCGGCGCAAAAAGCGCTGGCGGAGACGATTGCCGCCCGCTGGCCGCGGCTGGATGCGGTGTTTATTAACGCCGGTGACGTGACGCACGCGCCGCTGGAAGCCTGGCAGGAGGAGGCCTGGGATCGGCTGATGGGCATTAACCTGAAGGGACCGTTCTTTTTGATTCAGGCGCTGCTCCCGCTGCTCAGTAACCCGTCTTCGGTGATTTTGTGCGGCTCCGTAAGCGCGCGCATCGGCCTCCCTTCCAGCAGCGTCTATGCCGCGAGCAAGGCCGCCCTGCTGTCGCTGGCGCGTACGCTGTCGGCGGAACTGCTGCCGCGCGGGATCCGCGTGAACGGCCTGAGCCCTGGCCCGGTGGAAACCCCGGCGTTTACGAAGACGGGCTTAAGTGAAGAGACGCTCAACGCAATGGTCGGGGAAATCATTAAACTGGTTCCGCTGGGCAGAATGGGTACCACCACGGAGCTGGCGAAGGCGGCGCTCTATCTGGCGTCCGATGAGTCAAGCTACACCGTAGGCACCGAACTGCTGGTGGACGGCGGAATGGGAAGTCTGTAGGTCAAAAGGCGCTGATGCCGGTCACCACGCCGACATACAGCGCCGCCCACACGCAGGCAGAAAGCAGGCTGACGGTGTAAACCTTCACCGCGCTCATTCTCAGCATGCCCGCCGCCAGCGGTACGATATAGCGCAGCACCGCCAGAAAGCGCGACGTAAAGAGCACCAGCACGCCGTTTTTCCGTAACCGGTGCTGCACGCGCAGAAATTTATCGGCATGCCTGGCGGTAAAGCGCGCGACCAAGGGCGTATGCCCCATCAGCTGGCCGATATGGTAATTCAGCACCGATCCCGCGGTGGCCCCCATCACCACGGCAAGCCACGCCAGCCCGGGGGGCAGGCTCGACTGGCTAACGGCTATCCCCGCCAGCAGCATCACCGACGCGGGCGGCAGCACCGAGGAGATCAGCACCGTTGATTTACTCAACGCCATCACGACGAGCAGCGCGAACAGCTGCGCCGGATAGTGCGCAAAATGAATAAGCAGTGTGTCCAGCCATGCCATTTTACTCTCCTCGTCAACCATTTAATTCCCCATTAGAAATGAAAAAAGTTAAATAAAGCCTCAACGTCTTTTGGATATTATTCATTTAAACGATTCTTAAACATTATTAAAATTCTTCAGCAGCCATTTTAAATATGCGTATTATTCGTCACGTTTTACAACGATCTCGTTATGGCGAGGCTCCTGTACAAATACACGTTATCGCTCTGGTGGGTTCGAGAGAACCGGCACAGGGTAAAACAGGCACTGTCGAATCAAGGCTTTGTCAGTATAACTTCCCTTACGGGATACGGTGTACAGTGCTGAACCCAGGACGTGGGGATCTCCTCTTCGACATGCCCTGTCTTGCTCGCCCCTGAGAGATGTTATTATTCAAAGGGAATGTATTATGTCTTACGCTATTCACAACCAAAACCTGGCTTTTAACGACAGCGCAATTGCGCAATATATGAATACCGATTTTATTGTTATCGATATTTCATTATGCGTGGCGTTAGCGCGCGAGCAGTTTTTCGAAAAATTAAAGGACGATGATATTCCGTCGCATATTTTTATCGAAGATAATGGCCGCCTCGCCGGTTTAATTGCCGTACGCAAATTATTGCAGGCCACGGATACCGTGCAGCCGGTTAAGGGGCTGATGATATCGGAGTTTATTCAGCTCAAACCGGAAGACGAACGGGCAGACGTCGCCGGGGTGCTGGCGCACGCGGGTGCGGATGTGGTGCCGGTGGTAACCCACGGCAAGCTGGTGGGCTGTCTTACGGAACGCGAAATCGCCCATCTGCTGGAGGATGACGTCACAGAAGACGCTCAGCTTCAGGGGGCAACGCTGCCGCTGGAGAAGCCCTATCTGGAGACCAGCGCCTTCAGCCTGTGGAAGAAACGCTCCGTCTGGCTGCTGCTGCTGTTTGTCGCGGAAGCGTACACCAGCTCGGTGATCCAGCATTTTGAAGAGGCGCTGGAATCCGCCATCGCGCTGGCGTTCTTTATACCCTTGCTGATTGGCACCGGCGGGAACAGCGGCACCCAGATCACCTCCACGCTGGTGCGCGCCATGGCGCTGGGTGAAGTCCACCTGCGCGACGTTGGCCGCGTGCTGCGTAAAGAGATGAGCACCTCGCTGATGATTGCCGCCACGCTGGGCCTGGCGGGCTGCGTCCGCGCCTGGATGATGGGCATCGGGATGGAAATCACGCTGATCGTCAGCCTGACGCTGGTGTGTATTACGCTCTGGAGCGCGATTGTGTCGTCGGTGATCCCGATGGTGTTAAAACGCTGCAAGATCGACCCGGCGGTAGTCTCCGCGCCGTTTATTGCAACGCTGATCGACGGCACCGGGCTGATTATCTACTTTAAGATCGCGCAGTATACGCTGGGGCTGGAGTAACGCGGTTCGCCAGTTGCCCCACCGCCAGCGCAAACGCCTCGATTGCCAGCGCGACATCCTCAGCCATCACCGACTCTGCCGGATGGTGGCTGACGCCGCCCCTGCAGCGCACGAACAGCATGCCCACCGGCCAGCGCTCCGCCAGCGCTATCGCGTCATGCCCTGCGCCGCTGGGAAGGGATAACGAGCGCCCCTGCACCGATTCGACGGCCCTCCCCAACGCGGTTTGTAGCCCCGCGTCGCACGGCGTGGCGGCGATGCGGTAAAACTCCTCGGCGCCGAAGTCCAGACCGCGACGTGCGGCTATCGCGCGCGCCTGCGCCAGCAGTTCAGTAAGCAGCGCGTCAAGCGGCGCATCCTGCGGACCGCGAATATCCAGCGAGAGTTCAACCTCACCGGGGATCACGTTCACCGCTCCCGGCAGGCAGCGCAGCGTCCCGACCGTTGCCACCAGATTGCCACCGTGGCTGTGGGTGGTTTTTTCAATCACCCCTGTCCACTCGGCGGCGGCGGCCAGCGCATCCTTACGGTGCGTCATCGGCACGGTGCCGGCGTGTCCGGCCTCGCCGGTAAAGCGGCAGTTCAGACGACGCGCGCCGTTAATGGCTTCCACCACCCCCAACGCCAGCCCCTACTGTTCAAGGCACGGGCCCTGTTCGATATGCAGCTCCAGGCAGGCGCTGAAATCCTCCCGATCGCGCGCGGCATGCGATACGCGGGCAGGATCCAGCCCCGCCTGCACCATCGCCTGCGCCACGCTGATCCCGCTGGCGTCGCGCGCTTCCAGCCAGCCCGGCGGCCAGGTGCCCGTCAGGCCGCGGCTGCCCAGCAGCGTGATGCCGAAGCGGGTGCCCTCTTCGTCGCAAAAACCCACGATCTCGATCGCCTGTGCCAGGCGGATCCCCTGCTGGTGCAGGCCGTCCACCACCTCAATGGCGGTAAGCACCCCAAGCATGCCGTCGTAGCGCCCGGCGTTGCGAACCGTGTCCAGATGCGAGCCGAGCAGCACCGCCTGCGCCCCTTCCTGCCGGCCTTCATAGCGACCGCAGATATTGCCCACGCTGTCCTGCCAGACGGTCATGCCCGCCTGGCTCATCCACTGCCCCACCAGCTGGTTGGCCTGCAGATGCTGCGCCGAAAGATACACCCTTGTGAGCGCATCCGGGGTTTCGCTGATGGCGGCCAGCGCGTCGGCGCGGGCCATCACCCGTTCTGCCGCCGGGCTCATTGCGGCGTCTCGCGGCGATAGTGGTCCCACGCGGCCTGCATGGCGGCACCCTGCGTGGTGGTGAACTTCAGGTAGTTCAGCACCGACTCCAGCGCGCTCAGGGTGGTCATCACGCAGTCCTTGCGCGCGTTATAGCCCATGGTGCCAATGCGCCACACCCTGCCGTGCAGCGGCCCGAAGGAGGTGCCGATTTCAATCCCGAAATCCTCCAGCATCAGCTTGCGCACCTGGTCGCCGTTAACCCCCTGCGGGATAACCACGCCCAGCACGTTGTTCATCCTGTGCTTCAGGTCGCCGAAGGTTTCCAGCCCCATCGCCTGAATGCCCTTCAGCAGCGCGTCGCCGTGCAGCTTATGGCGCGCGATGCCGTTATCCAGCCCTTCCTGGAGGATCAGACGCGCGCATTCCCGGGCGCCGAACAGCGCGGTGGTAGCCTCCGTGTGGTGGTTCAGCCGCTCCGGCCCCCAGTAGTCCATCACCATACCGAGATCGAAGTAGTTGGAGTAGATCATCTCCTCGTCGCCGTCGCGGTGGGCGTCGGTACGAATGCCCTCCTCGACGCGCCTGCGCCGGCGGATCGCCTCCTCCATCCGCGGGCTCAGCGTGATCGGCGACGTGCCGGACGGACCGCCAAGGCATTTCTGCATGCCAGCGGAGACGGCATCCAGCCCCCAGGCGTCGGTCTCCAGCGCGTTCCCGCCGAGCGACGCGGTGGCATCGGTGTAAAGCAGCACGTCGTAGCGGCGGCAGATATCACCAAGCTCCGCGAGCGGCTGCAGCATGGTGGTGGAGGTGTCGCCCTGCACGGTCAGCAGCAGGCGCGGACGAATGCGTTTAATGGCATCCTCCACCTGGTCCGGGGTAAACACTTCCCCCCACGGCACCTCGATGGTATGCACCTCCGCCCGGCAGCGGCGGGCAATCTCGCACAGCAGATGACCGAAGCGGCCAAACACCGGCACCAGCACCTTATCGCCCGGGCGAATGGCGGAAACCAGAATCGCTTCAATCCCCGCGCGGGAGGTGCCGTCCACCAGCATCGTCCAGCGGTTGTCGGTGCGGAACACGCCGCGATAGAGCGCCATCACCTCGTTCATGTAGTGGGTCATGGCCGGATCGTACTGGCCTATCAGCTGGCTCGACATGGCGCGCAGCACGCGCGGGTCGGCGTTGATCGGCCCCGGCCCCATCAGCAGGCGCTGCGGCGGGTTGATTTGCGGAAAACGTGCGATATCCATGGTTAAGTCCTTATCAGTTGAGGCCGCGAACCGAGGAGATGAACTGCTTCAGTTCGGTGGTCTGCGGGTTGGCGAACAGCGTTTTGCTGTCGCCCTGCTCCCACACTTTCCCCTGGTGCATAAACACCACGCGGTCGCCCACTTCGCGGGCAAAATTCATTTCGTGCGTCACGAGGATCAGAGTCATCCCCTCGGCCGCCAGCTGCTCCAGCACCTTAAGCACTTCACCCACCAGTTCCGGATCCAGCGCGGAGGTGATCTCGTCACAGAGTAAGACTTTTGGCGACATCGCCAGCGCGCGGGCAATCGCCACCCGCTGCTGCTGGCCGCCGGAGAGGCTCGACGGGTAGTAATCCAGGCGATCGCCCAGCCCGACCTTCTCCAGCATCTGCTGCGCCAGCGCCCGGCAGTCGGCGGCGCTTTTCTTCAGCACACGCCGCGGGGCGAGCATCACGTTCTCCAGCGCCGTCATGTGCGGGAACAGGTTGAAGCTCTGGAACACCATCCCGACCGAGCGGCTGATTTCGCGCGCCTGGGAGTCCCGGTCGGTAATGGTCATGCCGCCCAGCTTGATGCTGCCGTCCTGATACCCTTCAAGGCCGTTGATGCAGCGCAGCAGCGTGCTTTTGCCGGAACCGCTGCGCCCGATAATGGAGATCACCTGGCCCATGTCGATATCCAGATCGACGCCCTTGAGCACGTGGTTGTCGCCGTAGTACTTCTGCACCTGATTAATGGTGATGAGAGGCATTGAATTTCGTCTCCAGATAGCGGCTGTAGCGGGACAGCGGATAGCACAGAATAAAGTAGCCCAGCGCCACCAGCGCAAAGACCTTGAACGGCTGGTAGGTTACGTTGGTCAGCATGGTGCCGGCCTTGGTCAGCTCGATAAAGCCGATAATCGACGCCAGCGCGGTGCCCTTGATCACCTGCACGGCGAAACCCACGGTTGGCGCGATGGCGATGCGCAGCGCCTGCGGCGCCACCACGCGAAACAGCGTCTGGCCGAAGGTCAGCCCCAGACAGCGCGAGGCTTCCCACTGCCCCTTCGGCAGGGCGCGAATGCTGCCAAACCAGATATCGAGCAGAAACGCGCTGGTGTAGAACGTGAGGGCCAGCGAGGCGGCCGTCCACGGCGAGACGTCAATGCCGAACAGCGCCACGCCGAAGAAGGCCAGGAACAGCTGCATCAGCAGCGGCGTGCCCTGAAACAGCTCAATATAGCCGCGGATGATGCGCTTCACCGTGCTGCCGCCCGACAGGCGCAGCAGCAGGAGCGGCAGCGTCACCGCCGCGCCGCCGAAAAACGCCACCAGCGACAGCAGCACCGTCCAGCGTCCGGCCAGCAGCAGGTTGCGAATAATGTCCCAGTCGGTAAAGGTGGTCATCATGCCTGCACCCCCAGCCATTTGCGTCCCGCTGCCATCATCAGCTGGCGCAGGGTAATCGACAGCGCCAGGTAAATGCCGGTTGTCACCAGATAGACCTCAAAGCTCAAAAACGTTCTGGACTGGATCAGGTTGGCGGCAAAGGTCAGCTCTTCATACGAGACCTGCGACACCACCGACGAGCCGAGCATCACGATAATGCACTGGCTCACCAGCGCCGGGTAAATGCGCTGCAGCGCGGGCGGCAGCACCACGCGAATAAAGGTCTGCAGGCGGGTCAGCCCCAGCACGCGTCCGGCTTCCCACTGCCCTTTGGGCGTCACCTGAATGCCTGCGCGAATAATCTCGGTGCTGTACGCGCCAAGGTTTACTACCATTGCCAGCAGCGCCGCCTCCCCCGCCGTCATCTTCAGACCCAGATTCGGCAGGCCGAAGACGATGAAAAACAGCTGCACCACGAACGGCGTGTTGCGGATGATTTCCACGTACGCGCCCCAGATCCGGCTGTACCACGTCGGGCGTCCGCTGCGGATCGCCGCGCCAAAAATCCCTGTCGCCAGCCCGCCGATGGTCGCCATCACCGTCAACTGAATGGTGATCCACAGCCCCGCCAGCAGCTCCGGCCAGTAGGGCCAGAGCGCCGAAAAGTCGAGTTGCTCAGCCATAGCCTTATACGCCGAAGCTTGCCGGCAGCGGGGCCTTCAGCCACTGTTCAGACAGGCCGTTCAGGGTGCCGTTTTTAATGCCCTGCTCAATCAGCGCATCTACTCTGGCTTTCAGCGCCGCTTCGTTCTTCTTCAGGCCAATAAAGCACGGCGAGTCTTTCAGCATAAAGCTCGGCACCGGGGCTTTAGCCGCGTTCTGGCGCGAAATGGCCGCTACCACGAGGTTGCCTGTCGCCACGTACTGCACCTGGCCGGAGAGGTAAGCGGAGAGCGTGGTGTTGTTGTCTTCGTAGCGCTTCACGCTGGCGTCCTTCGGCGCGAGGCTGGTGAGCACCATGTCCTCCACCGCCCCGCGCGTCACGCCGATGCTTTTTCCGCTCAGCGCGGCGGCATCCTTCAGCTCGGCCCCTTGCGGGCCAAACACCCCGAGGAAGAACGGCGCGTAGGCGCGGCTGAAATCGATCACCTTTTCGCGTTCCGGGTTTTTCCCGAGGCTGGAAATGACCAGATCCACCTTGTCGGTTTGCAGATACGGCACGCGGTTGGCGCTGGTTACCGGCACGAGCTGAAGCCTGAGCTTCATCTCTCTGGCGAGATAGCGCGCCATGTCGATATCGTAGCCCTGCGGCTGAAGATCGGTCCCGACCGAGCCAAACGGCGGGAAGTCCTGCGGAACGGCAACGCGAAGCGTGCCGCGCTTCTCGATATCCTGAAGCTGGTCAGCCTTCGCGGGCAGTTGTGCGAAGAGGCATGCGGCCCCGGCCAGTGCAATTAACAGTTTTTTCATGGTGCTTCCCCGTAACGTTAGCGTGAAACAAAAGATTCTTTGAATATGATTTTGCAACTTATGTGCCAGATAAGGCGAAGCGGGAAATTTTCTGTTAAAGCCTGATAAAACGCGGGCGGGGCGAAAATATTCTCCATTTTCGCCCCGCCCGGCTGCACCATTTCAATGCAAAGCACCAGCCCGATGCCCCATTATCGCTGTTCGAGTTCGTCCAGCTGCTGGTAGAGGGAGGCAATCTCGTGAATGCGCGGGCGGCCTTTATCGAGGATCTCGTGCAGGAAGGCGTTCGCCAGCAGGCTGATCAGGCTGTTGACCGACGAGTAGCTGTCGTAGGCGGATACGCTGTCCAGCGGGGCGCAGAGCTGCCAGCTCGCCAGCGGAAACAGGCTGTGGGCCTGCGGCTCGCACATCAGCAGCACCGGAATGCCGCTGCGCTGAAGCTGCTGCATCAGCGGGCGAATAATGCGCGGACGACGGCGAAAGGCCATCATGACCACCAGATCGTCGGGCGTTAAATCCACCAGCTCCTCGCTCAGGCTCTGCCCCGGCTGCGGCAGCACCAGCACCTGGCCGCGCGCCTGCAGCAGCTGCTGGCGCAGGTGCAGCGCCGCGGGATAGGCGTTACGCATGCCGATAATGACAATCCGGCGCGCCCTGACCATGCAGGCCATGGCGTCGGCAAACTGCTGCGCGTCCAGGGCATTGACCCACTGGGTCAGGTTCGCCATCTCCTGCTTATAGTGACGGGCCAGCAGCGTGTTTCCCTGCACCGCATCGCGGTTGTCGGCGAGAGGCATCCCGCTCTGGCGCAGGGTGCGCAGCTCGTCGCGCATCTCTTTATACTTCTCATAGCCCAGGCGCTTAAACAGCCGGCTCACCGTCGCTTTCGACACGCCGCTCAGCTGCGCCAGCTCGGCGCTGTTGTAGCTAATCAGGTCGTCAAAATGGTCAAAAATAAAATCCGCCACCCGCTGCTCCTGCGGCGATAGTGACGCATAGTGCGCTTTCAGTCGTTCATCAAGCTGTTCCATAACGCCTCTGTAACGTTTGTTTCATCCCACCTTTACTATTCATTTAGCATGCCAGCTTCTGCGGCGAACGGCATGAAACTTTTTGTTCAGAACTGGAACAACTTTTGCAGCAACCTGTAACCTACAGGGTTATGAGGACACTCTATGCAAAGTAACGTCTCCACGCGCGGCATGGCCGTCGCGCCCCACCATCTTGCCAGCCAGAGCGCCCTGGGCGTGCTGCGCGAGGGCGGCAGCGCAATAGAGGCAATGGTGGCCGCCGCCGCGACCGTTGCCGTGGTGTATCCGCACATGAACGGGCTGGGCGGCGATGGCTTCTGGCTTATCGTTCCACCGCAGGGCGAACCGATCGCCGTTGACGCCAGCGGCGCGGCGGGGTCGCTGGCAACGCTTGCCGCCTACGACGGATTGCCACACATCCCCCACCGCGGCCCGCGGGCGGCGCTGACCGTCGCCGGCACGGTGAGCGGCTGGGACGAGGCGCTGAAGATCTCGCAGGAGATGACCGGCAGGGCGCTGCCGCTGGCCGGCCTGCTGGCCGACGCCATTGACTACGCGCAGAACGGTACGCCGGTCACCGCGTCGCAGGCCCACGCCACGGCCAGTAAATACGACGAGCTTCACGACGTCCCCGGCTTCGCGGAGACCTGGCTGGTAAACGGCAAACCGCCGCAGGCCGGAAGCCGCTTCTGCCAACCCGCCCTGGCCTTAACCCTGAAGCGCCTGGTGGAGGACGGTCTCGACAGCTTTTATCGCGGCCCGCTGGCGGACATTCTGGCGCGCGGGATGGCAACGCTCGGCATGCCCGTCACGCGGGACGATCTGGCCGCGCACGTGGCCCGGCGAACCGCGCCGCTGAAACTGCAGCACCGGCTGGGAGAGATATTTAATCTCGCCCCGCCGACGCAGGGGCTGGTCTCGCTGGCGATCCTCGGCATTACGGACCGGTTAGCGATGGCCGATGCCGACGACGCGATGACCATTCACCGCATCGCGGAAGCGACCAAGCTGGCCTTCGGCCTGCGCGATGCGCACATCACCGACCCGCGCGAGATGCAAACCGACGTTCAAAGCCTTCTGACTCCCGCCGCCCTCCAGGAGCTTGCCGACAGGGTTGACGACGCCCGCGCGGCGCCGTGGGGCAACGGGAAAGGCCCAGGGGATACCGTGTGGATGGGGGTGATGGACGAGAGCGGCCTTGCCGTGTCGTTTATTCAGAGCATTTATCACGAGTTCGGCAGCGGCGTGGTGCTGCCCGACACCGGCATCGTCTGGCAGAACCGGGGGGCGTCCTTCAGCCTCAACCCGGAACACCTGCTGGCGCTCGCGCCGGGCAAACAGCCCTTCCATACCCTTAACCCGGCAGCGGCGCGCCTTAGCGACGGACGCGTGATGGTTTACGGCTCGATGGGCGGCGACGGACAGCCGCAAACCCAGGCGACAATTTTTACCCGCTATGCCGTACAGGGCGTGCCGCTGCAGGAGTCGGTAAACCGTCCTCGCTGGCTGCTGGGCCGCACCTGGGGGCAAACTTCCGACAGCCTGAAGCTTGAAGGGCGATTCACACCCGAGACGGTCACCCACCTGCAGGCGCTGGGGCATGAAGTGGAAATGTTCCCGGACTTTAGCGAAGCCATGGGCCACGCCGGGGCGATTGTGCGCCACCCTGACGGCCTGTTCGAAGGCGCATTTGACCCGCGCAGCAACGGCACCGCCGCCGGATTCTGAGGAGAGAGCAATGACGACACCACAACCCGACTGGCAGGCGTATCTTGCCCAAATGGAGTCCGTGCTCGGCGTTGAGCTGGACGATGCCCGCCGCGCCGCGCTGCGGGAACAGTTCAGCCGCATTGCCGCCATGGCCGCCCCGCTGATGGCGCTGCCCCTCGATGACCGTCTGGAGATAGCAGGAGTGTATAAAGCATGACGCTACACGAGATGAGCATCGATGAAGTTCAGCAGGCGCTGAGCGCGGGCAGCCTGAGCGCGCGCGAGATTGCCCGCCAGACGCTTGAGTCGGTTTCCCGACTTAACCCGCAGATCAACGCCTGGACCACCGTAACGGAAGCCCGCATGCTCGCGGAAGCCGACCGCATCGACGCCCTGCGTCGGGAAAAGCGCCCTCTGCCCCCGCTGGCCGGCGTGCCTTACGCGGTAAAAAACCTGTTTGACGTTGCCGGACACACCACCCTCGCAGGGGCTGAACTGTTCAGCCAGCGCCCCGCCGCCGCTGACGACTGCTTTGCGGTGCGCCAGCTGCGCGGCGCAGGGGCGTTATTGTCCGGCATGGTGAACATGGACGCTTATGCCTACGGCTTCACGACCGAAAACAGCCACTACGGCGCGACCCGCAACCCGCACGATCTGGCCCGCGTCGCCGGCGGATCCTCCGGCGGTTCAGCCGCCGCCGTGGCCGCCGGGCTGGTGCACTTTTCGCTCGGCACCGATACCAACGGCTCGATTCGCGTTCCCGCCTCCCTGTGCGGCATCTATGGCCTGAAGCCTACCTTTGGCCGCCTGTCGCGCACCGGCAGCCATCCGTTTGTCGCGAGCCTGGATCATATCGGTCCCTTTGCCCGCCGCGTGTGCGACCTGGCGTCCGTGTATGACGCGCTGCAGGGGAGGGACAGCAGCGACGGTTTTCAGGCAGAGAGCTCGCGCGAGCAGACGCGCCCCCTGCTTGAGCGCGGCCTGGACGGCCTGCGCTGCGCGGTGCTCGGCGGCTACTTCACCACCTGGTGCGACAATGATGCGCGCGACGCCGTGGCGCGGGTGGCGAAGGCGCTCGACGTGCAGGACGAGCTGCTGTTCCCGGAGGCCGAGCTTGCGCGCGCCGCGGCGTTTATCATCAGCGCCGCCGAAGGGGGAAACCAGTACCTCCCCGCCCTTCGCCGCGAGCCAGACCGCTTTGAGCCGCACTCCCGCGAAAGGCTGCTGGCAGGGGCGATGATCCCCTCCGCCTGGTATATTCAGGCCCAGCGCTTTCGCGCCCTGGCACGCCAGGCGTTTAAAACGCTGTTCGCCCGTGCCGACGTGCTGATTGCCCCGGCAACCCCGCGCAGCGCCACGTTCATTGGCGATCAGACCATGGAGATTAACGGCCAGCCGCTGCCGATCCGCGCCAGTATGGGCATGCTGACCCAGCCGATCTCGTTTTTGGGCTTACCCGTCACCACCGTACCGCTGCGTACCGCGCAGGGCGCGCCGATTGGCCTGCAGCTGATTGCCGCACCGTTTAACGAGCAGGCGTGCCTGCGCGTGGCGCGGGTGCTGGAAGAGAGCGGCATCACCGATGCCCGTGCGGCGGAGATAGCGGCATGATCAATCACGAAGACGTCAACCTGCCGTGGGTGGTCGCAGAGGTGACGGCCGCGTTTTACCGCTATGAAGAGGCGCTGGTGAGCAACAGCATTGCCGTGCTGGACGAATTGTTCTGGCACGACAAAAGCACGGTGCGTCTGGGGGCGGGTGAAAACCTGTACGGCATTGATGAGATCCGCGCCTTTCGCGCGGCGCGCTCCTCTGCCGGGCTGCAGCGAACGCTGCGTCACACCGTGATTACGACCTTCGGGGAAGATTATGCCGTATGCAGCACCGAGTTTACCCGCGAGGGAACGGAACGGATTGGCCGCCAGCAGCAGACGTGGGTACGGTTTGCCTGCGGATGGCGGATCGTGGCGGCGCAGGTGAGTTTGATGGCATAGTCGCAGGCCGGGTAAGGCGCAGCCGCCACCCGGCAAAAAACGGCTCAATTATTTCTGAAAGGGATGCACCTCCCGCCAGTGGTCGGCAATCTGCTGGCGGGTACAGATCCACACCCGATCGTGCTGCTGCACGTAGTCAAGAAACCGCTGCAGGGCGCGAAAACGTCCCGGCCGCCCCAGCAGGCGGCAGTGCATGCCGATGGACATCATCTTCGGCGCGCTTTCCCCCTCTTCGTACAGCACGTCAAAGCTGTCCTTCAGATAGGTATAAAACTGCTCGGCGGTATTAAACCCCTGCGCGGTGGCAAAGCGCATGTCGTTCGCATCCAGCGTGTAGGGCACAATCAGGTGCGGTTTACGGGTGCCGTCGGGACGCGCCACTTCCGTCCAGAAGGGGAGATCGTCGCCATAGTAGTCGCTGTCGTAGTCAAAGCCGCCGTGCTCCACCACCAGCTGACGCGTATTGGGGCTGTCGCGCCCGGTGTACCAGCCCGTGGGCGGCTTGCCGAACAGGTCGGTCAGGACGTGTACCGCTTTCTGCAGGTGCTCACGCTCCTGGTGGATATCCATGTGCTGATAGTGGATCCAGCGCCAGCCGTGGCTGACCACGTCGTAATCCGCCGCCCCGATCGCCTCAACGATCTCCGGATGGCGCGCCAGCGCCATCGCCACGCCGAAGACCGTCAGCGGCAGGCCGCGCTTCTGAAATTCAGTGTGGATCCGCCAGAACCCGGCGCGGCTGCCGTATTCGTAGAGGGAGTCCATCGACATGTGCCTGTCCGGGTAGCTGGCCGCCCCGATAATGTCCGACAGAAACTGCTCTGACCCGGCATCGCCGTGCAGAACGTGGTTTTCCGCCCCTTCCTCATAGTTGAGCACAAACTGCACCGCGATCCGCGCCTGTTCCGGCCACCGCGCGTGCGGCGGCTTACCCGCATAGCCGCGCAGATCCCGCGGATAATCCTGTTCAAAAAGCCCCATTGCCACCCCCAACACTTAAAATGGATCCAGCCCCTGAAAGGGCCCGCTTAACGCTTTTTTCTCCGGGAACGCCAGGTCCCCGTGCTTGCTGGTCGACAGCCCCAGCGCCACCAGCGATTCCACCATCTTCACCGCCGCGCTGACGCCGTCGATGACCGGCACGCGCAGCTCGCGCGTCAGCTCCCGGGCAAGCGTCGCCATGCCGCCGCAGCCCAGCACAATGGCGCCGCAGCCGTCCTCGTTCAGCGCCTGTATGCAGCGCGCGCGCACCTTCTCCTGCGCCAGCCCGCTGCCGTCTTCCAGGGCCAGCACCGGGAGGTCGATAGCGTGCAGCCCCGCGCAGCGATCGTAAAAGCCATACTGGTGCAGAAGATGGCGGGCAATAATCAGCGTGCGCGGCAGCGTGGTGACAACCGAAAAGCGCGTCGCGACCAGCGTCGCCGCGTGCATGGCGGCTTCGGCAATCCCGATCACCGGCCCCTGCGCCAGCTCGCGCGCCGCCAGCAGGCCCGGATCGCCAAAGCAGGCGATGACGTGACCGTCCACGCCCTGCTCCCTGCCTCTTTTGATCTGCTCCAGTACGCCCACGGCGGCGATGGCCTCATCAAAATGGCCCTCAATAGACGGCACGCCCGCACTGGGGCAGACCGCGAGGATTTCCGTGCCCGGTCCCGCTACCGCACGCGCCGCCGCGCCGATGGTTTCGGTCATTGCGGGGCTGGTGTTGGGGTTAATCACCTGAATACGAACGGATGACATTACGACTCCTTGTGGCCCGCAAACAGCCGGGCAAAATCGGGAAGGCACTCGCCTGCCCGCTCAAAGCAGAGGCTGGCGACGATATGTTCAAAATGGTGCATTAAGGCATCGCTTAAGGGCTGCAGCGCTTTCTGACGCAGCAGCTCCACGAGCTGTTCATGATCGTTGCAGCGGCAGCCCTGACGCCACGGCGCGCCCCAGGCGGCAATCGCCAGCGAGGTGCGCTGGCTCAGGCGGGTCACCATGTCAGTCATGACCTGATTGCCGGAGATGGCCTGCAGCTGAATATGGAAGCTGGCGGAGTGGCGGATCGCCGCCGGGCCGTCATAGGCCTCGTGCGCCTGCTGCTCCTGGCGAATAACGCCCTCCAGCGCGGCCAGATGCGGCGCCCGGCAGCGCGCCAGCACGTCCGGCAGGTTAGCGACCTCAAGCAGCGCGCGGGTACGAAAGATCTGCCGCGCGTCTTCCACCGTCGGGCTGGCCACGTGTGCACCACGCCTGGGCGTCAGGGTGACCATTTGCACAGCGGCGAGTCGCTGCAGCACCTTGCGGATGCCCGTGCGGCTCACGCCAAAGACCTCCGCCAGCGCCTCTTCCGGCAATTTACTTCCCGGCAATAGCTGGTGTTCGACAATGGCCGTCATCAGCGCCTGAAAGATGTATTCATCTTTGTCCTGCAGTTCTGGCGCGGCCTGCAGGCCGTTCGCGTGGTTCATTACCTACTCCGGTTTTTTACTTTTTAACATCAATTCGTATACATAAAATTAATGTATTGAATACAAGATTTATGATTTTTGGCCTGGATCCTGCAACGCCGTCTGCACAACCACTTAACGGGTTTTCATTAACAGGAGCAGGATCCATGCCAAACAGTCAAAACGCGCAGCAGATTACGGCAGCTGATTCCGGTGCGGCATACAGCCCACGCCTTTGCAATGAGGATCTGGCACCGACGCGTGACCAGAACTGGAGCTGGTACAACATCTTTTCTTTCTGGATGTCCGACGTTCACAGCATGGGGGGTTACGTCGTGGCCGCGAGCTTCTTTACGCTCGGGCTGGCAAGCTGGCAGGTGTTGCTCTGCCTGCTGGTGGGGATCTGCATTGTGCAGCTGTGCGCCAACCTGGTGGCAAAACCGAGCCAGATGGCGGGCGTGCCGTATGCGGTGATCTGCCGCCAGGCGTTTGGCGTATTCGGGGCGAACATTCCGGCGGTGATCCGCGGGCTTATCGCTTTTGCGTGGTACGGCATTCAGACTTACCTGGCCGCAAACGCGCTGATGCTGGTGGCGCTGAAATTCTGGCCCTCCCTCGCTGCGCTGACGGCAGACGCCTTCCTTGGGCTTACGCATCTTGGCTGGATCTGCTTTGCCATCATGTGGGTTTTGCAGGCATTGGTCTTCTGGCACGGTATGAACGCCATTAAGCGCTTCATTGATATCGCCGGTCCGGCGGTCTACGTGGTGATGCTGGCCCTGGCGGACTGGATTGTATACAAGACCGGTTTTGACGGGATCTCCTTTACCCTCGCCAGCAAATCCCTGTCCGCGGGCGAGCAGGCCTGGCAGATGATCGCCGCGACCGCGCTGGTGGTCTCCTACTTCTCCGGCCCGCTGCTCAACTTCGGTGATTTCTCCCGCTACGGGAAAAGCATGGGGGAGATCCGCCGCGGCAACCGCTGGGGCCTGCCGTTTAACTTCCTGCTGTTCTCCCTGGTCACCGTGGTGATTGTCTCCGGCACCCAGTCGCTGTTCGGGCGCATGATCACCGACCCGATTGAAACCGTCAGCCGCGTGGGGAACGACCTGGCGGTGGCCATCGGCCTGCTGACGATGATTGTCGCCACCATCGGGATTAACATCGTGGCGAACTTCGTTTCGCCAGCGTTTGACTTTTCTAACTGCTCGCCGCAGAAGATCAGCTTCCGCACCGGGGGCATGATCGCCGCCGTCGGCTCTATCCTGCTCACCCCGTGGAACCTGTTCAACTCTCCGGAGCTGATCCACTACACGCTGGACGTGCTTGGCGCGTTTATCGGCCCGCTGTTCGGTATTCTGATCGCCGATTTCTATCTGATTAAGCGCGGCAGGGTGTCGGTAGACGATCTGTTCGACGACACGCCAAAGGGCAAATACTGGTACCGTAACGGCTTTAATCCGAAAGCCATCGCTGCGCTGCTCCCCTCCGTGGGCGTGGGTCTGGTGATAAGCTTTATCCCGGCCCTGCACGAGGTGGCGAACTTTAGCTGGTTTATCGGCGTCTTTCTCGGCGGCGTGACCTATCGCTGGCTGGCCCGGAAGGATCGCGAGGGCGCGTCCGCCGCGCACTTCACCGCACGCGAGGCCGCGCGCGCTATCAGACAGGAGCCGTGATGGATTACCAGACTGCGCTACGCGGTGCATTTTTCGATATCCCTCAGGTCTGCGACAGCGCGGACCTGATTGCCGAGCACGCGCGCTACCGGGAGGACGGGCTGCTGTTTATCCAGCAGGGAAAAATCGTGGCGCTGCTGGACTGGCACGAGGGCGAGAAGCATCTTGATCCGCACAAGGGCTATACCGACCTGCGCGGCAGGCTGCTGCTGCCCGGATTTGTTGATACCCACGTTCACTATCCGCAAACGGAGATGATCGGGGCATTCGGCGAACAGCTGCTGGAGTGGCTGACCACCTACACGTTTCCGGTGGAGAGCCAGTTTGCCGATGAGGCCTACGCAAAAGAGATTGCCGAATTTTTCATTAACCAGCTGGTGAGCAACGGGACCACCACCGCGCTGGTGTTCTGCACCCTGCACCCTGGCTCCGTCGACGCGCTGTTTACCGAGGCGCTGCGCCTGAACATGCGCCTCATCGCCGGAAAGGTGATGATGGACAGGCACGCGCCGGACTACCTGACCGAGACCGCTGACGCGAGCTATCAGCAGACGCGGACGCTGATCCAGCGCTGGCAGAACCGCGGGCGGCTGGGGTATGCCATTACGCCGCGCTTTGCCCCCACCTCTTCTCCCGAACTGCTCACGGCGGTCAGGCTGCTCAGGGAAGAGTTTCCGGATACCTGGATGCAGACCCACCTGAGTGAAAACCCGCACGAAGTCGCCTGGGTGAGCGATCTCTGGCCCGAGCACGAGCGCTACCTGGACGTTTATCACCACTATGGCCTGACGGGCGAGCGCAGCGTGTTCGCGCACGGTATTCACCTGCACCACAGCGAATGGCAGTGCCTGCACGACACCGGCTCTGCCGTCGCGTTCTGCCCCACCTCTAACCTGTTTCTTGGCAGCGGGCTGTTTCGCCTGCCCGCCTGCTGGCAGCATAAGGTGCGGATGGGCATCGGCACCGACGTCGGGGCGGGAACCACCTTCAGCATGCTGCGCACCCTGGGGGAGGCCTATAAGGTCGGGCAGCTACAGAGCTATCGCCTGCGCGCCTGCGAGGCGTTTTATCACGCCACGCTGGGCGGGGCCCACGCGCTGCGGCTGGACGAGAAGATTGGCAGCTTCAGCCCCGGCAAAGAGGCAGACTTCATCGTTATTGACCCGGCGGTGACGCCGCTACAGCGCCTGCGCCACCGCCGCTGCCGGGATATTTATGAGCAGCTTTTTGTGCTGATGACCCTCGGCGACGAGCGCAACATCAGCGAAACCTGGGTCAGCGGCGAACGGGTGTGGTCAGCTGCCCCGGTAGGTTGACCATCCGCCGGGCGCAATCACGAACGGCAGATGGAAGTGCTCGTCTGCTGCCTCCCCCGTCACAAAATCAATTTGCGCGCAGGGATAGAGCGTGCTGCGGCCGGTGCCGGTAAACCATTCACCGATGTCGGCCACCAGTCGGTAACGGCCAGCAGGCAGATCGGCAACAAATGCGGCAATGCGTCCCTGGGCGTTAGTGACCGCGGTCGCCAGCCGCTCCCCTTCCCGTTCAAGATGCACCGCTACGCCCTCTGCGGGCTTGCCTGTTGAAATATCGAGTATATGCGTGCTGAGCGTGCTCATTCGCCAATCGCTCCTTCCAGTCGTAGTAAGGTAATTTCCCGCAGCTGTTCGAGCGCAATCTCCAGTTCCTGCGCCTCGCTGTTTTCAAGCCGCGCGCGCAGGGCTTCTACTATTTCCCCGCTGGTTCGCCCTTTCGCACGGATCAGAAAGACGCGTCCGAAGCGGGCTTCGTAGCGGGCATTTCCGTCCCGCAGGGCGTCGGCATGATGCTGCTCAACCGCCCCCTGCTCCTGGCGCGACAGCGCGGCCTCCGGCCCCGTTCCCGATGGGGTTTCGCCGATGCGCGGGTGCGCGCTCAGGGCCTGAGCCAGGGCCGCTTCATCCCACTTTTGCGCCAGCGCCTGCGCCGCGCTGAACAACGCTTGCTGGCTGGAATAGGGCCGTCCGCGAACCAGCGCGTCGGCCCAGGCAGGCAACGCCACGCACGCAGAGATCCGCGCCAGCGCCTCTTCGTAAGGCAAATGATTAAAGTCCTGTAGTGCGATCATGTTGGCTCCGTTGAAATCCTCGTCTACAGCCATTGCACAAATTACGCCACTCTTGCCGACGGCGTGAAACAGTCGATTCCGCCATCCTCAGCAGGAAACTATTGATTCATCCTAAGGCAAACCTCGCCCCAAAACGCACCTTAGCAGTGCAAACCCGCGCCCCACAACGCGCTTTTCGCCACGCTGCAGCCTGGTACGCAAATTGCTCACTCCTCTTACACCCTGCGAAAGGAGAGAAGCATGAAAGCGATTGTGATTGGGGCGGGCATCGGTGGGTTAAGCGCGGCCGTCGCGTTAAAAAACGCCGGAATAGACTGTACCGTCTTTGAAGCCGTAAAGGAGATCCGCCCCGTGGGAGCGGCCATCTCCATCTGGCCCAACGGCGTGAAATGTATGCAGCACCTGGGTATGGGCGACATCATCGAGACGTACGGCGGGCCGATGCGCTTTATGGCCTATAAAGATTATCGTCGCGGCGACACGCTGACCCGGTTTAGCCTTGCACCGCTCGTCGAGCGCACCGGCGGGCGCCCCTGCCCCGTTTCGCGCGCGGAGCTTCAGCGCGAAATGCTGGACTTCTGGGGACGCGACAGGGTGCAGTTCGGCAGGCGCGTCGAAGGCGTATGTGAAGATAAGGCTGGCGTGAGCGTCACCTTTACCGATGGCACCACGGCAACAGGCGATTTTCTGATTGCCGCCGACGGCAGCCACTCTGCGGTTCGTCCGTACGTGCTGGGATACGCCCCGGAGCGCCGCTACGCCGGGTACGTGAACTGGAACGGGCTGGTGAAGATTGATGAAGCCATTGCCCCGGCGCACCAGTGGACCACGTATGTCGGGGAAGGCAAACGCGTTTCGCTGATGCCCGTTTCCGGCGGGCGTTTCTACTTCTTTTTTGACGTGCCGCTTCCGGCAGGGCTGGCGGAAGATCGCACGTCCCTGCGCGGCGATCTCGCTCGCTACTTCCGGGGATGGGCACCGCCGGTGCAGAGGCTTATCGCCGCGCTCGACCCCGAAACCACCAACCGTATTGAGATCCACGACATTGAGCCGTTCGACAGCCTGGTGCGCGGCAGGGTTGCCCTTTTGGGTGATGCCGGACACAGCACCACGCCGGATATCGGCCAGGGGGGATGCGCCGCGATGGAGGATGCCGTGGTGCTGGGGGAGTGCCTGCGTGAAAACCGCCGCATCGAGCTTGCCCTGCGGCAGTACGAAGCGCTGCGCTGCGACAGGGTTCGCGATCTGGTGCTGAAGGCCCGCAAACGCTGCGACGTCACCCACGGGAAAGATATGGCGCTGACCGAGGCCTGGTATCGGGAGCTCAAAGAGGAGACCGGGGAGCGCATCATTAACGGTCTGTGCGACACCATTCAGGGCGGGCCATTAGGCTGAGCGTAAGAGGAGAAACCATGAGAAAAGAACCTGCACCGCCCGCACGCTGCACCTTTGAGCCCGGAGACTGGCTGCGCCTCGCGAAATGCTGGCATCCGGTTGCCCGCGCGTGCGACATCGGCCCGGCACCGGTAAAAGCCACGCTGCTGGATGAGCAGCTGGTGATTTATCGTATTAACGATCGCGTCGTGGTGGCCCGGGACGTATGTCCACATCGCGGCGTACCGCTGACGCTGGGCTTTCACGATGAGTACGGCATTATCTGTCCCTACCATGGCTTACGCTTTGGAGAAGAGGGTCGCTGCAACCGCATCCCTTCCAGCCCCAACCAGCCGGTTCCGGCGAAGCTGAACCTCCTTAACTATGCGGTGGAGGAGCGCTTCGGCCTGATCTGGACCTGCCTGGACTTTGATCCGGACAATCCTGTTCCGCTTCCCACCCTGCCGCACTGGGATGATGAGGGCTTTCAGCAGATCAACTGCCCGGCGTTTGAGGTGAATGGTTTCGCAGGCCGTCAGGTCGAGGGCTTCCTGGACGTCGCCCACTTCGCGTGGATCCACACCGACACCTTTGCCGATCCCGCTAATCAGCAGGTCCCTGCCTATCAGCCGCAGGAGACGTCCTTCGGCTTTGTTGCCGATTACTGGAGTTCCGTCAGCAATTATCCCGCCGGTTCACCTGTCCAGGCGCCGGAGGGTTTCCAGTGGCTGCGCCATTTTGAACTGCACCTGCCGTTTACCGCCACGCTGACCATCCATTTTCCCGGCGATGCAAGGCTGGCGATCATGAACGCCGCCTCGCCGGTATCATCGCGCGTGACGCGGATGTTTGCGCCGATTGCGCGCAACTTTGACCTGCATATTCCTGTAGAAGAGGTGCATGCCTTTAACCTGCGCATTTTCGAGGAGGATCGTCTGATGGTTGAAACCCAGCGTCCGGAAAGCCTGCCGCTGGATCTGACCCTTGAAGCCCATATTCCGGCGGATAAAAGCTCAATTGCCTACCGTCGTGGGCTAAAAAAGATGGGCTTTGGCGAGTTTTTCCTGGCATGACGGAGGCGGATATGTTGAACGTTATCGTTGACGGGCTGTGGCGCGAGGGGAATAAAAGCCTCGCCGTCAGGCTGGTGGCTGAAAACGGCGAAGCGCTGCCAGCGTGGCAGCCCGGCGCGCACGTTGATGTGCATCTGCCCTGCGGCGTGGTTCGCCAGTACTCCCTGACCGGAGCATGTGAAAACGCGAGCTATCTTATCTGCGTGGGCCGGGAAACCGCCTCGCGCGGCGGGTCGCGCTATGTACACGAGACGCTGCGCCCGGGGCAGACGTTAGCGATCTCCGCCCCGCGCAATCTGTTTCCGCTTACTCAGGCAGAGCGGGTTGTGCTGCTGGCAGCGGGGATAGGCATTACGCCGCTGTATGCGATGGCCCTGCATCTTAACGCTGCCGGAACGCCGTTTACGCTGCACTATTACGTCAGGAACCGGGAAAGCGCGGCGTTTGCGCGCGAACTTTCGCGGTTGGGTGAGTGCACTATTCATACCGTCAGCCCTCGCTCCGCGCTGGCCGGTCATCTGCCGCTGCCCGCGCCGGGGTTACACGCCTGGGTTGCGGACCGTCAGGCTTTATGGCGAAAGTGCGCGAGGTCGCGCGGTCGAAAGGCTGGCCTGACGAGGCGGTGCACAGCGAGGCGTTTCAGCCCCCGGCACCGCTTATAAGCGGTGAGGCGGGCGAGATCTTCACGGTCAAACTGGCCTCCACCGGCGAGCGCTGGCCGGTGCCCGCGGACAAGACCATCGCCCAGGTGCTGCAGGCGAACGGCGTAGACGTACCGCTGTCATGCGAAATGGGGATCTGCGGAGCGTGCCTGACGCCGGTGATCGACGGGGTGGTAGACCACCGGGATACCGTGCAGTCAGAGGCGGAAAAAAGCGCGCCTGGCCAGCAGGTGGCTCTCTGCTGTTCGCGAAGCCATTCAGGGGAGCTGGTGATTGCGCTGTAAAACGAAAAAACCCTGCGATATTGCTATCGCAGGGTTTTCGAATTTGGCGGAAGCGTAGAGATTCGAACTCTAGAACCCTTTCGGGTCGCCGGTTTTCAAGACCGGTGCCTTCAACCGCTCGGCCACGCTTCCAAAGTGAGGCGCACTATAAACATCTCTGAGCATGATGTAAAGCGTGAAATGGCATAAAGTTGCCCCTCCTTCGTCATTTTCTTGCCCCTCGCATACTTTTTCATCGCACTCTGGCTAAAATGTAAACATTTATTTTTACATTAATTACGCTTATCAGATTCACTATTTGTCATTTAGACTCTTTTTCATACGACATACATTAACGGTACATCGTACGACAAGAGGTTTCCCTTTATATTATGCATTCTCGATTATGAGTATTTTATTTATCAGCGATAACTATTATCTGTGTAGCGGGGTTTTAAGCGCTCAGACAACCGTCCATTTCATTCGCGACGACGAGGATATTCACGACCTTATCGGAGTCGATCCTGAACTGAATTTTATCATTGCGATAGAACAAGATAACCTACGTAACGGGGTCATCAGGCAGGTCAAAAAAATTAAGAATAGTTATATCGTCCTGATGCATGAGATAGAAATGAACAGGGCCGTGAAAATAGATAATATTATCTATTCGTCAATGCATTTTAATATTCGCCCTTTTCAGCAGCTGATGCGTTTTTACAGAGCGCTCAGAATAAACGCATTTACGCGGCGAGAATATGACGTGCTGAAGCTTTTCCATCTGGAAAATCATGAAATTGCCAAAAGGCTTAAACTCTCCCAAAAAACAACCAGCACCTACCGCGTGAAGATCCTGGAAAAATTAAACATGCGCTCAAGAAACATTCTGGCGATGTCCCGCATGAAATCGGCGATTGTCGATCAGAAACTGTGAACCTTTCTCTGCCTCTGGATGCCACAGGCTCACGCACGTCAGCCTGAGTAAAGTTGCGCAGGGTGTTGCGCTCAATCACAACGCATGTATTATGTTATAACATAACATTTTGGGATTGGGTTTTATGTTATCAAAAACAGGGTTATTTCTTTCTGCATTACTCACCGTGACGCCTGCCGCTTTTGCCGCAACCGCCTACCCGCTGACGATTGAAAATTGCGGGGTAAAGCAGACCTTTACGCAGGCGCCGCAGCGCGTCGTTACCGTGGGCCAGCATGAAACGGAACTGCTGCTCGCGCTGGGGCTGGAAAAATCCGTCGCCGCAACGTCGGTCTGGTTTGGTCAGCTTCCGGACTCGCTGGCCGATGCCGGAAAAAAAATCCCCCGGCTTGCCGACAATTCGCCCTCCTTCGAAGCCGTCGTGGGGCAAAAACCGGAGCTCGTTCTCGCCCAGTACCACTGGCACATTGGCCCGCAGGGCGAGGTGGGAACACGCGAGCAGTTTGCGTCGCTGGGAATTAAGACGTGGATCTCCCCCGCCGACTGCACGGACAAAACGGTGACGGAAACCACAAACGCCGACGGAGCGCGGAGCGCGCCGTTTTCACTGGCGGAAATAACGCGCGAAGTCACGGAACTGGCCGCCATCTTTGACGTTTCCGCGCGGGGCGAGCAGCTCAACCGCGCGCTGACGGCGCGTATTGAGAAAGCGCAGGCGCGCGTTTCGGCCAGGCCGCTCAAGGTCGTATTCTGGTTTTCAAGCAGCCGCCTGAACGGCGATCCCTGGGTGGCGGGGAGCTACGGCGCGCCCGGCTGGATAAGCCGCACGCTGGGGTTAAAGAACGTGATTGACTCCCGCGACGAATGGCCCGCCGTCACCTGGGAACATATTGCCCAAATGCAGCCTGACGTTATCGTCATCGCGCAGATGTCGCGCAGGCTCTACCCCGCCGATGACGTTGCGGTAAAGGAGGCCTTTTTACGACGCGATCCGGTAACCCGGAACATTCCCGCAGTCAGGAATAACCAGATTATCGTGGTGCCCGCCATGTCGTTAAACCCGTCGCTGCGTAACGTCGATGCGGTTGAGCTTATCAGCGACCGGCTTGCTTCATTCCGGGGCGAATAATGCGCCATTTCTCCTCTTCCCGCCGCCAGCAGGTGGCGCTTGCGGCAGGCGCCGTGGCGCTGCCGCTGATGCTGGTCTTTGCCGCGAGTATCGGCGATATGCCGGTATCGTATGCCGTTACCGGAAAAGCGATTCTGAACGGGCTGGGGCTGACGTCATATCACCTGCCCCAGCCGGAGGAAGGCATCGTCTGGCAGTACCGCATGAGCCGGGCGCTGATGGCCGCCTGCAGCGGCGGCGGTCTGGCGCTGTGCGGGCTGGTGCTCCAGTCGATACTGCGTAACCCCCTGGCTGAACCCTATCTGCTGGGCATTTCCGCAGGCGCCTCGCTGGGGGCCGTCTGCGTGATGCTTCTCGGCATCGGCGGGAGCGTCATTGGCGTGAGCAGCGGCGCGTTTGTCGGCGCCTGTGCCGCTTTTGCGCTCATCATGCTGATTACCAACGGCATGAGCGAAAGCCCGTCGCGCATTTTGCTGGCAGGCATCGCGGGCACGCAGCTCTTCAACGCGATGACCGCGTACGTCGTCAGCACCTCCGCCAACGCCGAGCAGTCGCGCAGCGTTATGTTCTGGTTAATGGGCAGCCTGAGCGGCGTCCGCTGGCCTGACGCGCTGCTGGCGCTGGCCGTGACGGTGACGGGCCTGCTGGTGGTCTGCCTCTTTGCGCGGGCGCTGGACACCTTCACCTTCGGAGATGAGGTCTCCACCACCCTCGGGATCCCGGTGGCCGCCGTGCGTATTGCCCTGTTGCTGACCTGCGCGTTCGTCACTGCAACCCTGGTAAGCGCCATAGGCGCAGTGGGGTTTGTGGGGCTGGTCATTCCCCACGTGACGCGCATGCTAAGCGGCCCGGGCCATCGTCGCGCTATTCCGCTGACGTTTCTTATCGGCGCGCACTTTATGATCCTGGCCGATATCGTGTCACGCACGCTGATCGTGCACCAGGTTCTGCCCATCGGGGTGGTGACTGCGCTGGTGGGCGCGCCTGTCTTTGTGGCGCTGCTTTATCAAAACCGGAAGGAGCATTTATGAATATTTCCGTCTCCGGGTTAAGCGTAACCCGACAAGCACTGACGGTGCTTGAGAATATCAACCTCGACCTGCCGTCCGGACAGATTGTCGGCCTGCTAGGGCCAAACGGCTCGGGCAAATCAACGCTGCTACGCTGTCTTGCCGGGCTGTTTCCGCACCTCGGTGAACGCGTTGCGCTTAACGGCACGTCGCTTAGCGTAATGCCGTTAAAAACGCGCGCGCGGCACCTGGCATTCGTCCCGCAACATGCCGACGTCGAGGGAGAACTGACCGTAGAGGATATCGTACGGCTGGGGCGAACGCCTTACCGGAAGGCGTTTCAAAGAAGCACGCGCGATGATGATGCGGCGGTTGAAGAGGCGATAAGCCTGATGCAGCTAGGCGGATTACGCCAGCGGCGCTGGCAGCATTTGTCCGGCGGGGAACGTCAGCGAAGCCAGATTGCGCGTGCGCTGGCGCAGCGGCCCCGGGTATTGCTGCTCGATGAGCCGACAAACCACCTGGACATTCAGCACCAGCTGGAGCTGATGCGGCTTATTTCGCACCTGCCGCTCACGGTGGTGGTGGCCCTGCACGATCTTAATCTGGCGGCCAACTACTGCCAGCGGCTGATCCTTCTGAAGGCCGGGCGCGTATCGGCCACCGGCGCGCCCCCCGGAGGTGCTCACCGCGGAGAACATCGAGAAAACCTGGTGCGTCAAGGCGAACGTCTACAGGGCAGACGCCGGGATCACGATCGGCTACAGCATGGGAGGGATGGCGTAGAACAGAAGCAAAAAACCCTGCGATATTGCTATCGCAGGGTTTTCGAATTTGGCGGAAGCGTAGAGATTCGAACTCTAGAACCCTTTCGGGTCGCCGGTTTTCAAGACCGGTGCCTTCAACCGCTCGGCCACGCTTCCTAAGTGAGGCGAACTATAAACACCTCACCGCGCGCTGTAAAGAGCACGCGCATTCGTTCGCTTTAAAAATAGCCAAATTGCGTTTAATCGGTTGAATAGACGACATATTGGCGATTTTGCCAGCATAAAATCCACCACCGAGGTTTAGTGCTTTTTGATGTACATATCTTTCGTGTAGTAATACCCGAGCTTGTCCGGGGTGAATCCCCCTACCCACGGCTTCACAAGGTGCGTGCGAACGTAGTGATAGACGGGGATCGCCGGCACGTCACGCCCCAGCAGATCCTCTGCCTGCTGATAAAACTTTCCGCGCTCTTGCGGCGTTTTTGATTTCGCCGCATTCGCCAGCGCCTGGTCGTACTCAGGATTGCTGTACTGCGTGGTGTTTTGGCTATCCCCGGTACGGAAGTTATTCAGGAAAGTGGAGGCGTCATCGTAATCGGCAATCCAGGCGTAGCGCACCGCGTCAAAATTATGGGTGTGCATGGTATCAAGCATGGTTTTCCACTCCTGATTTTGCAGCTTCGCCTCCACGCCGAGGTTCTTTTTCCACATCGAGCTGGCGGCAATGGCGATACGCTGGTGTGTTTCAGAGGTGTTATACAGCAGATTAAAACTCAGTGGATGGCTGGCGCTATATCCGGCCTCTTCGAGCAGTTTTTTCGCCTCGGCAATACGTTTGTCCCGCGGCCAGCTGGCGTAGTCCGGGTTCTGTAACTTAACGCCACCAATGTCCGGCTGACTGATAAGCCACGCCGGGCGCTGCCCCTGCCCCATCACTTTATCTGCAATGATGTCTTTATCGAGCGCCATATTGAGCGCCTTTCGCACGCGCGCATCGTTGAACGGCGCGCGGCTGGTGTTGAATTCATAATAGTAGGTGGCAAGCTGCGGGGAGACGTCCAGCTGGCTGCCCAGCGTTTTCTTAAGCCGGGCGAACTGGTTTACTGGCACCGTGTAGACAATATCGATTTCTCCCGCTTTATAGCGGTTCACATCAGCCGCCTCGGAGGAAACAGGCAGATATGTCACCCTGTTGATCACGGTATGAGCATTATCCCAGTAGCGCGGGTTACGCTCCGCCACAATGCGTTCGTTAACCACCCACGTCGACAGCTTATAGGCACCGCTGCTGACGATGTGTTCCGGTTTGGTCCATTTATCGTCGAAACGACCTACCAGGACCTTATCTATCGGCACCAGAGACGGGTGTGCCAGCATCGCCAGGAAGGCGGCATTCGGCTGCGTGAGCGTGACTTCCAGCGTGCTGTCATTGATGGCTTTTACCCCCAGCAACGCGGGCGCTTTTTTGCCTTCGGCAATATCGGCGCCGTTAACGATACGCATGCTGCCGGGATAGCTGGCATACGGTGAGGCGGTTTTCGGGTCCACCAGCCGCTGCCAGCTCCAGACGATATCTTCCGCGGTGATGGCGCTTCCATCGCTCCAGGTAATGCCCGGGCGAAGATGGAAGGTCCAGACGGTGTTATCTTTATTTTCCCATTTCTCCGCCAGGCGCGGCTGGATTTCCCCTGCCGGGGAGACGCTGACCAGCCCGTCGAATAAATCGCTGATAATATTGAATTCGACATCGCTTTCGACTTTATGCGGGTCGAGGGAAGCGGGTTCACTTCCGTTATTCCTGACCAGCTCCTGCTTCTCTGCCAGCTGGGTTCCTGCCGGTACGCTAGCGGCCCAGGCGGCCGTGCTGGCGCTCAGGATCCCCGCGGTTATCAGTGAGAGTGCAGCGTGTGTGCGCGTTTGTGGTTTCATTTCCTTCGCCTTATTGTCTGTTTTTATGACGATCCGGAAATAACTCTTAGCGGCCTTAGTGAAATAACGCAATATTTTTCAGTAACCTATAAGAGGTTGATCTGAATACGCCAGGCAAACCGTGCTTCCTTCTGAAGAAATGGGCTTTATCAGAAGAAAAAACCGGCACAAACCCTAAGGGGCTGAGTAAAGATGGGTAAAACCACTTTGAGACTGCCGCGCCGTTTCCTATTCTTTCCGTTAATTACATCTGTCATAAGAGAGTGACTCATGGATCGTATAATTACTTCCTCACGCGACCGCACATCGCTACTCAGCACCCACAAGGTGCTGCGCAATACCTATTTTATGCTCAGCCTGACGCTGGCGTTTTCGGCCATTACCGCCACGGCCAGCACCGTGCTGATGCTGCCGTCTCCGGGCCTGATCCTGACGCTGGTGGGTATGTATGGTCTGATGTTCCTGACCTACAAAACCGCCGACAAACCGGTGGGTATTCTGTCCGCGTTCGCCTTTACGGGCTTCCTGGGGTACATCCTGGGGCCAATCCTGAACGCGTATCTGTCTGCCGGCATGGGTGATGTGATCGGTATGGCGCTGGGCGGTACCGCGCTGGTGTTCTTCTGCTGCTCGGCCTACGTGCTGACCACCCGTAAGGACATGTCCTTCCTCGGCGGCATGCTGATGGCGGGTATCGTGATTGTGCTGGTGGGTATGCTGGCAAACATCTTCCTGCAATTGCCTGCTCTGCACCTGGCAATCAGCGCGGTGTTTATCCTGATTTCATCTGGCGCCATCCTGTATGAAACCAGCAACATCATTCACGGCGGTGAGACGAACTACATCCGCGCGACCGTGAGCCTGTACGTGTCGCTGTACAACATTTTCGTCAGCCTGCTGAGCATCCTGGGCTTCGCCAGCCGCGATTAACTCACCGTGCTGTGAAAAAAGCCCCGCTTATGCGGGGCTTTGTTTTTTTGGTAAACTGCTGCGGTATTTGACTAACGCGTGAATGATTATGTTGAGTTTTGAAGGCAAAAAGATCGAAACCGATAACGATGGTTATCTGAAAGAGAGCAGCCAGTGGAGCGAAGCGCTGGCGGAGAAAATTGCGGAAAACGAAGGGATTACTCTCTCCCCGGAACACTGGGAAGTGGTGCGCTTTGTGCGCGAGTTTTACCTTGAATTCAACACCTCTCCGGCCATCCGCATGCTGGTCAAAGCCATGGCGAACAAATTTGGCGAGGAGAAAGGCAACAGCCGCTATCTGTATCGCCTGTTCCCGAAAGGCCCGGCAAAACAGGCGACCAAAATTGCCGGCCTGCCAAAACCGGTAAAATGCATTTAATAGCGAATACTGAAGTCAGCGTATTCCCGGCCGGGTTGATGCGGTTCCGTTAAGACCTTATCAACCCGCGCGCTTCGCGGCCCGCCCGCTTTCAGCCACGCCACAAGCTTCTCTACCCTATCCGCCTCACCGCAGGCGACAACTTCCACGCTGCCGTCATCCATGTTACGGGCATACCCCGTAAGCCCGAGCTGAAGGGCTTCACGCTGGGTGCTGTAGCGGAACCCAACGCCCTGCACGAGGCCGTGGACCCAGGCTATGGTGCAAACATTTGACATCATCCTTCTCCTTATCCGACTGGCGCGTTGCATTTCCTCACTGAAGTCGGGAAAATGGCGGCCATTTTCTTGAATCGACAGAATAGCAAATTATGAGCGTACGTTTAGTGTTAGCCAAAGGGCGCGAGAAGTCATTACTGCGCCGTCATCCCTGGGTCTTTTCCGGCGCGGTTGCCCGAATGGAAGGTAAAGCCAGCCTCGGTGAAACCATCGATATCGTTGACCATCAGGGGAAGTGGTTAGCGCGCGGCGCATACTCGCCTGCATCCCAGATCCGCGCCCGCGTCTGGACGTTCGATAAAGACGAAACCATCGACATCGACTTCTTTGTCCGCCGCCTGCAGCAGGCGCAGCAGTGGCGTGAGTGGCTGGCAAAACGTGACGGGCTGGACAGCTACCGTCTGATCGCCGGTGAGTCCGACGGCCTGCCGGGGGTCACCATTGACCGCTTCGGCAACTTCCTGGTGCTGCAACTGTTAAGCGCCGGGGCGGAGTATCAGCGTGCCGCGCTGATTAGCGCGCTGCAAACGCTGTACCCGGACTGTGCTATTTACGACCGCAGCGACGTGGCGGTGCGTAAAAAAGAGGGCATGGAGCTGACGCAAGGCCCGGTAACCGGTGAACTACCGCCTGCCCTGCTGCCTATCGAAGAACACGGCATGAAGCTGCTGGTGGATATCCAGGGCGGTCATAAGACCGGCTATTACCTCGATCAGCGCGATAGCCGTCTGGCAACCCGCCAGTATGTTGCCGATAAGCGCGTGCTGAACTGCTTCTCCTATACCGGCGGCTTCGCGGTCTCTGCACTGATGGGCGGCTGTGCCCAGGTTGTCAGCGTCGACACCTCGCAGGAAGCGCTGGATGTGGCGAAACAGAACGTCGAGCTGAACGGGCTGGACCTGAGCAAAGCGGAATTTGTTCGCGACGACGTATTCAAACTGCTGCGTAAATACCGCGACCAGGGCGAAAAATTTGACGTCATCGTGATGGACCCGCCGAAGTTCGTGGAGAATAAAAGTCAGCTGATGGGCGCCTGCCGTGGCTATAAAGACATCAACATGCTGGCGATCCAGCTGCTGAACCCGGGCGGCGTGCTGCTGACGTTCTCCTGCTCTGGCCTGATGACCACCGATTTATTCCAAAAAATCATCGCCGATGCCGCTATAGATGCTGGTCGTGATGTACAATTTATAGAGCAGTTCCGTCAGGCCGCCGATCACCCGGTGATCGCTACCTACCCGGAAGGGCTGTATCTGAAAGGGTTTGCCTGTCGCGTCATGTAACTTGAAATGAGAAATATTGCCCGCACATAGTGTGTATGTAATGTTTCCCGGGAGGTGACTATGATTGCCAGCAAATTCGGTATCGGCCAGCAGGTCCGCCACACCTTGCTTGGATATTTGGGGGTGGTCGTGGATATCGACCCGGAATATTCCCTTGATGAACCGTCAGCGGACGAGCTGGCGGTGAACGCAGAGCTTCGCGCCGCGCCCTGGTATCACGTGGTGATGGAGGGCGACGACGGTCAGCCCGTCCATACCTATCTTGCCGAAGCGCAGCTGAGCGGTGAACTGCAGGATGAGCATCCGGAACAACCCACTATGGACGAGCTTGCTCAGACCATCCGCAAACAGCTTCAGGCGCCGAGACTGCGAAATTAAAGGTGTAAAAAAGCCCGTAACCGGGCTTTTTTTATTTCGCGAGACCGAGACGGGGAATGTCGATCGCCGGACAGCGATCCATAACTACCTTCAGCCCGGCATCACGGGCTAATACTGCTGCCTGCTCGTTGATTACCCCCAGCTGCATCCACAGCGTTTTCGCCCCAATCGCAATCGCCTCCTGCGCTACGCCCCACGCGGCCTCCGAGTTGCGGAAAACGTCCACCATATCCACTTTCTCCGGCACTTCCGCGAGCGTCGCGTAGCCCTGCTGTCCCAGCAGCGTTTTACCCGCCACCTTCGGCGAGACAGGGATCACGTGATAGCCCTGATCCAGAAGGTATTTCATTACACGATAGCTTGGGCGATCGGGTTTGTCGCTCGCCCCGACCAGCGCGATAGTCCGCGTGGACGTCAGTATCTCGACAATGTCGTTCTCTTTCATACTCTTCCTCCTGGTTTTTTTCAAAGTGTACGCCAAAGCGGGCATCTCAACCACGCGCCCCATGCAGAAGCATGAGGGCAAAAGGGCAGAATATGTCTATATGTTAGTAAACGTGATAATCGAAAAAGTTTGATACATTCTTGCAGAGGATGTTTTCTACGGGAGCCCGCTATGAAAACCGGCATTGCCTGGACCGCGATCGCGTTAATCATGCCGGTTTGCGTTTTCGCGACCAGCCTGAGACTTTCAGCCGATATTGACCTGCTGGTTCTGGACGGGAAAAAAGTTTCCAGCTCGCTCCTGCGCGGCGCGGACAGTATCGAGCTGGATAACGGGCCGCATCAGGTGGTATTGCGGGTGGAAAAGACAATCCGCCTCGCCGACGGTGAACAGCAGGTGTACATTTCGCCTCCGCTGGTTGTCAGCTTTAATACCCGGCGCATCAGCCAGGTTAATTTTCGTCTTCCTCGCCTTGAGACAAAAAAAGAGTCTCTGGCATTCGATGCCTCGCCGCGCGTTGAGCTGGTGGATGGGAACGCAGTGCCGATCCCGGTGCAGTTGGATATTCTCGCGCTGACAAAAAGGCCAAAGGGAACAGACTATGAAGCGGATACAGGGATCTACAACAGAGCCAGCAGGCGCGCCTCCCTGCCCCAGTTTGCCGCGGTGATGGCGGATGACAGCGCCCTGCTTTCGGGCGTTTCAGAGCTGGATGAGCTTCCCCCTCAGTCGCAGACGCTTACCGAGCAGCGGCTCAGGTTCTGGTTCCAGAATGCCGATCCGGACACGCGCGCCCGTTTTCTGAAATGGGCGAAACGACAGCCGTCGTCATGAGCCACATTTTTTTGTCCTTTCTCTTGCAGCATCAGTCAGTTCCCGTCATCGTGTGGCGAGGTAACCTCACGGATATGATTATGGAACTGACAACACGCACACTGCCGTCGCGCAAGCACATTGCTCTGGTTGCGCACGATCACTGTAAACAAATGCTGCTCAATTGGGTTCGTCGCCATCAGCCTCTGTTACAGAATCATGCCCTTTCGGCTACGGGGACAACCGGCAACCTGATCCACCGCGAAACCGGTCTGGAAGTGAACGCCATGCTGAGCGGCCCGATGGGGGGCGATCAGCAGGTGGGCGCACAGATTTCGGAAGGAAAGATTGACGTGCTGATCTTCTTCTGGGACCCGCTGAACGCGGTTCCGCACGATCCGGACGTTAAGGCGCTGCTGCGTCTGGCGACGGTGTGGAACATTCCGGTAGCCACCAATCTTTCAACGGCAGATTTCATCATTGAGTCGCCGCAGTTTAACGCGCCGGTGGAGATCCTGATCCCGGACTATCCGCGTTATCTCGCCGAGAGGCTCAAGTAGCCTTATTTGCCCGGTAGCGCTGCGCGTGCCGGGCCAAAAAGTTCTGCGCGGCTCGTTACGGCTTTCTCGCCACCGGCACGTCAATGCTTTTCAGCACGTCGACAAACGCGGACGGCTCCTCTTTATCGAACAGCAGCCACACGCGATGGCGCGCGCGGGTTATCGCCACGTACAGCAGACGCCGCTCCTCTGCGTCCGGAAAATCCTCTGGCACAGGCAGCAGCGCCTGCTCCATGACCGACTCGCGAGCCGGTGCCGGGAAACCATCGCTCCCACCCTTAAGCCCGACAACGATCGCATAGTCGGCCTGCTGCCCTTTGCTGGCGTGAATGGTCATAAAATCGAGCTGAAGCTTTGGCCAGCGGGTCGCCGCCTTATCCAGCGCCGTCGGCCTGAGATGGTGGTAACGCGCCAGCACCAGAATGCGTTCGTCGGGCTTCGCATAGCCGCTCAGCTTATCCAGCAGCGCCTCCAGGCAATCGTCCGCCAGCAGCGTGACGGCTTTCTTATCCCCCGGCGTCAGGCTGTTGAGCGGTTTCGTCAGCTGGTGCGGATTCTGCTGAATAAACCGGTTGGCAATTTCGCCGATGCGCGAGTTAAAGCGGTAGGTGGTGTCGAGATCGCTGCGATCGCCCTCGCCAAAATAGTGGTGGAATGCCGTCGTGAGGGAAAGCTGTGCCCCGCTAAAGCGGTAGATTGCCTGCCAGTCATCCCCCACGGCAAATAGCGACGTGTGTTTATTCTGCGCCCGCAGCGCCGACAGCAGCGCCGCGCGCTGCGGTGAGATATCCTGAAACTCATCCACCAGAATGTGTTTCCACGGGCTGACGAAGCGTCCTTTCTCCAGTATGACGATGGCCTGATGGATCAGCCCTGAAAAATCGACCGCGTTTTCGTCTTTCAGCGCGCTTTTCCAGGCTTTCAGCATCGGAGCCATCAGCTTGACCCGCTTAGAAAACAGGGCGCGGATTGGCTCCGGCGCGCTTTCAATCATTTCGGCCTGAGAGCCGCCGTGCATACGCATCAGGCTTACCCAGCGGTCGAGCCGTGAGCCCAGACGGCGCGCCAGCTTTTCATCCTGCCAGAAGCTGCCCTCCGGCACCTCCCAGCTCAGCTCCTCTTCAAGCCACTGACGCCAGCCTTTCGCCTGCGCCTTCTTCTCACTGCACTGCTGGCGCCAGGTTTTTATAAACAGCGCCTGACGGGCCTGCGCGTCGTTCTCCAGCTTGCTGACTACGGGCACCTTTTTACTGCCCTGCTGAATGATATGCAGGGCGAGGGAGTGGAAGGTGCGCGCCGAGATATCCTGAGTATGCAAACGCGCCTGGATGCGTTCATCCATCTCCTGCGCGGCCTGGCGGCCAAAGGCAAGCAGCAAAATCTGGTCGGCAACCGCCTCGCCCGTCGTCAGAAGCCAGCCTGCACGCGCCACCAGCACCGACGTTTTGCCGCTCCCGGCACCTGCCAGCACCTGCAGCGACTGCTCGCCGTTTACCACCGCACGCGCCTGGGCGGGGTTGAGGGGCGATGTCTCGACCGTACTGAAGAACCCGGCATAGCGCGCGAGCATTGCATCGGTCCAGGCCTGATTGTGCGCCAGACGGCTTTTCTCGATATCGCTCAGCCAGGCCTGACACTTACGCCAGGCGTCGCGGCAGTTATCAAACTCTTCAAGCCGGGCCACGGGTAAGGGTAATGCCGTCAGCGCCTCGGCGATCTTTTGCTGAAGCCCGGCGGTTTGCTGACGTGTCAGCCACTTCTGCTGGGTATGGCTCTGGTCTATATCGTCCAGCACCTGTTGCAGTACCTGCGCGGCAATCACGCTCATCTCCTGGCTCCACTGCTGCCAGCGCGTGTTCAGATGGTGGTGGAAGCGTTGGGTTTCAGCCCACTCCGTCCCGTGCAGCCGTACCACCTTTTCAGCAGGCAGAACGAACTCCAGCTCGCCCCACACCAGCCCACGCTTGCAGTGAATAGCCAGAAGCTGATTAAACGGAATAAGGTATTCGTGGCGTTCACCGGAGACTTTGACGCCCGCATTGAGAAGGACAACCTTGTCGTACGGGTGCTGCGCCAGGCGTTTGCCCATTGAAGTTGCTTTCAGTTCCATATCCTGCCGGATCCACGAGGTAATAATTTGTCAGACAGTTTAACCGCCAGTTTTAAGGTGCTCCAGCCCAAAAAAACGTTACAATCAGCGGGCGTTAATCATATCGAAGGAAATGAGGGTTTATGCGTACCGTTCTGAATGTGTTGAATTTTGTCCTTGGCGGTTTTGCCACCACCCTTTCCTGGCTTTTTGCCACCCTGGTGAGCATCGTGCTCATCTTCACCCTGCCGCTGACGCGCTCCTGCTGGGAAATCACTAAGCTGTCCCTCGTTCCGTATGGCAATGAAGCCGTACACGTGGATGAGCTGGAGCCGGAACGAAAAAGTGCCCTGATGAACACCGGCGGCACGCTGCTGAATATTCTGTGGCTGATCTTCTTCGGCTGGTGGCTGTGTCTGATGCATATCTTCGCCGGTATTGCCCAGTGCATTACGATTATCGGCATTCCGGTTGGCATCGCTAATTTTAAAATTGCCACCATCGCCCTGTGGCCGGTAGGGCGCCGGGTTGTTCCGGTAGAAGTGGCGCAAGCCGCGCGTGAAGCCAATGCCCGTCGTCGTTTTCAGTAAATAAGGACAGGCCGCTCTCATGCTAAGCCCCCTGCTTCGTCGCTATACGTGGAACAGTAACTGGCTCTATAACGTCAGGATCTTTATCGCCCTCTGCGGCACCGTGGCTCTGCCGTGGTGGCTGAACGATGTGAAGCTCACCATCCCTCTCACGCTTGGGGTGGTGGCCGGCGCGCTTGCCGATCTCGATGACCGTCTGGCCGGACGCTTGCGTAACCTGGTTATCACGCTGGTCTGCTTCTTTATTGCTTCCGCGTCCGTGGAGCTGCTTTTTCCCTGGCCCTGGCTGTTCGCCCTCGGGCTGACGGTATCCACCAGCGGATTCATTTTGCTCGGCGGCCTCGGGCAACGCTATGCCACCATTGCGTTCGGCGCCCTGCTGATTGCCATTTACACCATGCTGGGCGTCTCCCTTTACGATCAGTGGTATCAGCAGCCTGTACTGCTGCTGTTGGGCGCAATCTGGTATAACCTGCTCACCTTAACCGGGCATCTTATTTTTCCGGTTCGCGCCCTGCAGGACAACCTTGCCCGCAGTTACGAACAGCTGGCCCACTATCTGGAGCTGAAATCCCGGCTGTTCGATCCGGATATCGAAGAGGACAGCCAGGCGCCGCTGTACGATCTGGCGCTGGCAAATGGGCAACTGGTCGCCACGCTAAACCAGACGAAAGCCTCTCTGCTCACCCGCCTGCGCGGCGATCGCGGTCAGCGCGGCACCCGACGCACCCTGCACTATTACTTTGCCGCCCAGGATATTCACGAGCGTGCCAGCTCCTCGCATGTGCAGTACGCGGCTCTGCGCGAAAAGTTTCGCTACAGCGACGTGATGTTCCGCTTCCAGCGCCTGCTGTCGATGCAGTCACAGGCCTGCCAGCAGCTTGCCCGATCGATACTGCTGCGTACGCCCTATCAGCATGACCCACGCTTTGAGCGCGCGTTCAGTCATCTGGATGCGGCGCTCGATCGCGTGCAGGCCAGCGGCACGTCGCCGGAACAGTTCAAAGCCCTGGGCTTTTTGCTCAACAACCTGCGGGCCATTGATGCGCAGCTGGCCACCATTGAGTCTGAGCAGGCCCTGGCGCTGCCGGGCAATGACGCGGAAAACCAGCTTGCCGACGACAGCCTGAACGGCTTCAGCGATATGTGGCTGCGCCTCAGCCGCCACTTTACGCCCGAATCGGCGCTCTTTCGCCACGCGGTGAGGATGTCGCTGGTGCTGTGCGTGGGCTATGCCTTTATTCAGATTACGGGGCTGCACCACGGGTACTGGATCCTGCTGACCAGCCTGTTCGTCTGCCAGCCGAACTACAACGCGACCCGCCATCGCCTCGCGCTGCGTATTGTCGGGACATTAGTCGGGGTCGCCATCGGGCTGCCGGTCCTCTATTTTGTGCCATCAGTAGAAGGGCAGCTGATCCTGATTGTTATCACCGGCGTCCTGTTCTTTGCCTTCCGTAACGTGCAGTACGCCCACGCCACCATGTTCATTACGCTGCTGGTTCTGCTCTGCTTCAATCTGCTGGGCGAAGGGTTTGAAGTTGCCCTCCCCCGCGTGATCGACACCCTGATTGGCTGCGCCATCGCCTGGGCGGCGGTGAGCTTTATCTGGCCTGACTAGCGTTTTCGTAACTTACCGCGCGTGTCCGACAGAGCCATGAACGCCAACTGCCGCTACCTGGATGCCATCCTTGAGCAGTACCATCAGGGCCGCGATAACCGTCTGGCCTATCGCATTGCCCGCCGCGACGCGCACAACACCGATGCCGAACTGGCTTCCGTCGTCTCGAATATGTCCACAGAGCCACGCGCCACGGCAGAGATGCGGGAAACGGCCTTCCGTCTGCTGTGCCTGAACCATACCTTCACCAGCTATATCTCCACGCTCGGCGCACACCGCGAGAGGCTGACGAACCCGGGTATCCTGGCGCTGCTGGACGACGCCGTCTGCTACGTTGATGACGCACTTCATCATCAGCCCGCGGATGAGCCACGGGTACACCAGGCGCTGGAGGAACTGTCGCAGCGTATCGTCCATCTTGACCCAGGGACCGACAACAAAGCGCCGCTGGTCCTACAGCAAATTGGCCTGCTTATCGCTTTGCTGCCGGAAATTTGTCGACTGCGTCAGCAGATCGCTACCTGGCGGAACGATGCCCCTGCGACTCGGGCAGCGCATTAAACCACTCTGTAAGCTCCCGGCGAATCTCCGCCGGGAGTGCCGCCTCATGCAATCCCTCTATAGCACCTTCAAGCGCAAACAATACCCGGATACTCAGCCCCTTATTTTTAGAGCGCATTTTCAGCCAGCTTGTCTTAGACCCCAGCTGCCGTAGCGTCTCTTCATTAGTAATGCCCGCCTCCATAAGCAGGACCTCAATCTGAAAGGTCAGGTTCGGCAGATCCTTCAGCCGGTTACGCTGATGGCGCTGGTAGCGCTCTCTCCTGGCGGCATCCAGCGCAAAAGAGGAGAGCTGAAGCAGTTTTTCCCTGTCTTGCCACAGGCCTTCATCCACGCGGTAGTAATTAAGCAGAACCGGACGTCCGCGTTTCATTAACGTCAGAAAAGAAGAGGCGTTTTTTACACAGTACTTTGCACTCTCCTCACAGGCGCGAAGGTAGAGTTCGCCGTCAGACACCATGGCAAATACCGCTTCATCCACGGCCAGGGTATAACCGCCAAACAGGGCACGATGACGAATTTCACCCAGCGGAGAGAGGTATTCCTGGGATTGATAAATCCGTTCATAAGATATCTTTTTCATGATAATTCCATTAAAAATCAAACATTAACCACGACATTTCTTACTAACGGATCCGTTAGCAGGAAAATAGGCAACTTATTGTCGTTGGGCAAGATGATTTTTTCAGGTTCACCGGGAATGGATGAAATTTGCGAGTTGCTTTCCGAAAATGAGGTTGATCTTTATGCATACAGGGGTTACTGTATATCCATACAGTAACCACAGGGCTGGAATGAACATGTACACTTCAGGCTATGCAAATCACTCAACACCTTCCTCTTCTGCCGCCGGCACTACTGCGCAGAATTCTAGCGGACGTGTATCGACAGGGCTTATCAGTGAAGTGGTTTACCGTGAAGACCAGCCGCTGTTAACACAACTTTTACTTTTGCCGCTGTTACAGCAGCTCGGCCAACAGTCTCGCTGGCAGCTCTGGCTGACGCCTCAGCAAAAACTGAGCCGCGAGTGGGTGCAGTCCGCTGGCCTGCCGCTGGCGAAGGTGATGCAGATTAATCAGCTTTCCCCGTGTGATACGGTCGAGTCGATGGTTCGGGCATTACGTACCGGGAACTACAGCGTCGTGATTGGCTGGCTTCCTGAGGAACTGACGGAAGAGGAACATTTGCGTCTGACTGAAGCAGCAGAAGAAGGTAACGCAATGGGCTTTATTATGCGGCCGGTTCGTGCAGATTCTTATCGCAGAGGACAACTTTCTGGGCTAAAAATTCACTCAAATTTGTACCATTGAGTCATTTTAAGAGTTTTCCTGGAATTTTTTTCGACCTCATGATGCAAAAAAAGTTCAACGCGCCAAAACTGCGGCAAGGCTTGTCTGACGCGGTTCTCGTTAATTTTACTGCACAAAATTCGTTCAAAAAATGTTAAATATTGGGTATACGGACCTTTTTTTTTCATATGCCTGACGGACTTCACACTTGTAAGTTTTCAGCTACGTTGTAGACTTTACATCGCCAGGGGTGCTCGGCCTAAGCCGAAGATATCGGTAGGTTTATATTTGACCACGCCCCCCGGTGAAGGATTTAACCGTGATTTCTCTGACGGAGATATTCATGGCAAATTTTGGATGATAACGAGGCGCAAAAAATGAAAAAGACAGCTATCGCGATTGCAGTGGCACTGGCTGGCTTCGCTACCGTAGCGCAGGCCGCTCCGAAAGATAATACCTGGTATGCAGGTGGTAAACTGGGCTGGTCTCAGTTCCATGACACTGGTTGGTACAACAGCGACCTGAACAACGATGGCCCTACTCACGAGAGCCAGCTGGGTGCAGGTGCGTTCGGTGGCTATCAGGTTAACCCGTATGTTGGCTTTGAAATGGGTTACGACTGGTTAGGTCGTATGCCTTACAAAGGCGACAACGTAAATGGCGCTTTCAAAGCTCAAGGCGTACAGCTGACCGCTAAACTGGGTTACCCAGTAACTGACGATCTGGACGTGTACACCCGTCTGGGCGGCATGGTATGGCGTGCAGACTCCAGCAACAGCATCGCTGGTGACGACCACGACACTGGTGTTTCTCCAGTATTCGCTGGCGGCGTTGAGTGGGCAATGACCCGTGACATCGCTACCCGTCTGGAATACCAGTGGGTTAACAACATCGGTGACGGTGCTACCGTTGGCGTTCGTCCAGACAACGGCATGCTGAGCGTTGGTGTTTCTTACCGTTTCGGTCAGCAGGAAGATGCGCCAGTCGTAGCTCCAGCTCCGGCTCCAGCTCCAGAAGTACAGACCAAGCACTTCACTCTGAAGTCTGACGTTCTGTTCAACTTCAACAAAGCGTCCCTGAAACCAGAAGGTCAGCAGGCGCTGGATCAGCTGTACACCCAGCTGAGCAACCTGGATCCTAAAGACGGTTCTGTAGTGGTTCTGGGCTTCACCGACCGTATCGGTTCTGACGCTTACAACCAGGGTCTGTCTGAGAAACGTGCACAGTCTGTAGTTGATTACCTGGTATCTAAAGGTATCCCAGCTAACAAGATCTCCCCACGTGGTATGGGCGAATCTAACCCAGTTACCGGTTCTACCTGTGACAACGTGAAACCACGCGCTGCACTGATCGACTGCCTGGCACCAGATCGTCGCGTAGAGATCGAAGTTAAAGGTATCAAAGACGTTGTAACTCAGCCTGCGGCATAAGTTATCGTCTTATAAAAAAACCCCGCTATGCGGGGTTTTTTATTATCTGAACAAACGTAAAAACGTCATTTTTTACCCAGCAGTGCCTGCAAATCGTTCTTCAGCGTCGACATCTGGCTGGCATATTTTTCTTTGTGTTCGGCATCTTCAATCAGCTGCACCACCGTTTCAGACAAAGTTTTCCCGCGACGTTGCGCAAGCCCGGCCAGACGCTGCCAGACCATAAACTCCAGGTCGATGGATTTTTTACGGGTGTGCTGATGTTCAGCATTGAAGTGCCGCTTACGTCGCGCACGGATAGTTTGCTTCATCCGGTTCAACAGGGCCGGATTAATGTGTTTCTCAATCCAGCCGTTGACCTGTACCGGTTCGTTTTCGAGGGTCAGCAACATATCCACAGCTTCTTGTGCCGCGCTGGCTTCGATGTAGCAGGTGATCAGCTCCCCTTCACGGTGCTTTTTGACCAGGTACTTCCATTTCCAGCCGCTTTCGAGGTTTTCCAGTTGTTGATATTTCATTGCGATCTCAGTGTTACCGTGTAACTCTGTTCAGAATATCAGTTTTTTGGCAATCTGCTGAAAAGAAATCATATCCTGTGAAACACGACAGGCTATCTGCATGACGAAATCCCGAATCCTGATTGGGCAGAGTGCACCGCTTACGGTATACTCCACGGTTTTACATCTGACTAAAAAACATCAACTTTGACCATTACGAAACTTGCATGGCGTGACCTGGTTCCGGATACCGAGAGCTATCAGGAGCTGTTTGCACAGCCAGACCTCACAAAAGAACACGAATACATACTTAGCGAGACACAACCGCGTTTGCATTACGCGCTGGAGCAGATGACGTCCCCCTGGGCGACATCTCCTTTCATGCTGCTCAAAGCCCCGGAAGAAGCCGAGTATCTGACGCTTCTCGGTGATGCCATGCGCCAGTTGCAGCCGAAAACGAACGCCGTTTTTGGCGGTCGCTATCATGTTGCCGGACGCGACGTCACGTTCGAACCGTCAACGCAGGCCGACGGGCTTTTCGCCGCAAAAGGCGAGGTGATTACCGCCAGCTGGGTGGAAGCCGAGCAGCTGTTTGGCTGCCTTCGTCAGTTTAATGGTGAAGTGTCGCTGCAGCCGGGGCTGGTACACCGCGCGAACGGCGGCGTGCTGCTGATTTCCCTTCGCACCCTACTTGCACAGCCTCTGCTGTGGATGCGCCTGAAAATGGTAGTAACGCAGCAGCGTTTTGACTGGATTGGCTACGACGATTCGCGTCCGCTGCCTGTATCCGTCCCGTCGATGCCGCTCTCGCTGACCGTTGTGCTGACGGGTGACCGCGAATCTCTGGCTGATTTCCAGGAAATGGAGCCAGAACTCGCGGAACAGGCCGTATACAGTGAATACGAAGACAATATCCAGATTGCCGATGCCGATGACATGGCGCAGTGGTGCAGCTGGGTTATGGACGTGGCAGAACGTTTTGCCCTGCCCTCACCGGCCGACGACGCGTGGCCCGGCTTAATCCGCGAGGCCGTGCGCTATACCGGCGATCGGGAAACCCTGCCGCTCTGCCCGCTCTGGATTGGCAAACAGCTGCGTGAAGTAGGCGTCATCAGCGGCAGCGGCGCGTTTAGCGGCGAGCAGTTTACCCAGATGCTGGCCCAGCGCGAATGGCGTGAAGGCTATCTTGCTGACCGTATGCAGGATGAAATTCTGCTGGAGCAAATTCTGGTGGAAACCGAAGGCGAACGTATCGGGCAGATCAACGCCTTGTCCGTTATCGAGTTCCCGGGGCACCCGCGCGCCTTTGGCGAGCCTTCCCGCATCAGCTGTGTTGTGCACGTTGGTGACGGCGAATTTACCGATATCGAACGCAAGGCCGAGCTGGGCGGAAACATTCATGCCAAAGGCATGATGATTATGCAGGCCTTCCTTATGTCTGAACTCCAGCTTGAGCAACAGATCCCCTTCTCTGCCTCTCTGACCTTCGAGCAGTCCTACAGTGAAGTCGACGGCGATAGCGCCTCCATGGCCGAGCTGTGCGCGCTGATCAGTGCCCTGGCAGAAGTGCCAATCAATCAGAACATCGCGATCACCGGCTCCGTGGATCAGTTTGGTCGTGCCCAGCCGGTCGGCGGACTGAATGAAAAAATTGAGGGTTTCTTTGCCATCTGCGAGCAGCGCGGTTTAAACGGCAAACAGGGCGTTATTATTCCAGCCCCTAACGCCCGTCATTTGAGCCTGAGCCAGGCGATTCTGGACGCGGTAGAGCAGGAACAATTCTTCATCTGGGCCATCGAAGGCGTTGATGATGCACTACCCTTACTGACAAACCTGGTCTGGGATGGCGAAGGACAGACCACCCTGATGCAGACCATTCAGGAACGTATTGCTCAGGCGACACAGCAGGATGCTCGTCATCGTTATCCGTGGCCGTTACGCTGGTTAAGTTGGTTTAGTGCAAACTGATCGGACTTGTTCAGCGTACACGTGTTAGCTATCCTGCGTCCTTCACTAAAATAAGGCTTACTGAGAACATGGTAGATAAACGCGAATCCTATACTAAAGAAGACCTTCTTGCCTCTGGTCGCGGTGAACTGTTTGGCGCGAATGGCCCGCAGTTACCGGCCCCAAATATGCTGATGATGGACCGTGTCGTGAAAATGACCGAAACCGGCGGCAACTTTGATAAGGGTTACGTAGAAGCAGAACTCGATATCAACCCGGACCTGTGGTTCTTCGGTTGCCACTTTATTGGCGATCCGGTAATGCCTGGCTGCCTCGGCCTCGATGCAATGTGGCAGCTGGTTGGCTTCTATCTGGGCTGGCTTGGCGGTGAAGGCAAAGGCCGCGCGCTGGGCGTTGGTGAAGTGAAATTCACCGGTCAGGTTCTCCCGACCGCGAAGAAAGTCACCTACCGCATCCATTTCAAACGCATCGTTAACCGTCGTCTGATTATGGGCCTGGCGGATGGCGAAGTGCTGGTTGATGGTCGTCTGATCTATACCGCGAACGATCTGAAAGTGGGTCTGTTCCAGGATACCTCTGCTTTCTGATAGCGGCTTTTAGCCTCCTCCAGAAAGGCGAAACCTCCGCATTGCGGAGGTTTCTTTTTAAAGAGACGGTATCAGGCAAGTACTGCCCTGTCTCCGATGGCTTCTCGCCAGCCCCCTAACCATTGAGACCTTTGATTTAAGGCCTGGTAGGGACACATTTCTTTTGAACGTCCGGCGATGCCAGCCTGATAACCACGTTGATGAGCCCTTTCCAGGCGATCTCGTTTCTGTCTCTTCATGCCTCGTTTCCCTCATTCTTTTGTCTGGTGGAAAGAAAACAGTGGTTGCAATATGTGCAAGCACAGTTAACGAATACCCCGAATCAGCCTCAGCGTCAACGTTCAAAATTCATACGGGTGTCATATTTGTGAGCTATGCGGAAGATCGTTTGTACAAAAAATGTGATGCGGCACAAGTAACAGCCTGAAGCCAAAACGAAAAAAAGCCGCAATCAGCGACAAGCTGAGAGCGGCTTACGACTATGAATTTTACTTATGGCAGCCGGGAAATCTCTCTGGCAATGGCGGCCGACTCCTGCGCCCATCCCTGTGCGAGCACTTTCACCATCTCGTCATATCCATCTTTTTGCTGCTTCAGCTCAAGATGGAAAGGACGCTTGATCAGCTGTCCCTGATGGTTCAGCAGCCACTCCCCGCTGATGACAACGGCACCGTCATAGCGGCCGTGGAAGCCCGTTACGTTAACATTCAGCGTGTCCTGATCGCTTCCCAAAGGCTGTGAGGCCACGACCCAGCCGGGGAGCTGACCGCTCAGATTTGCCACCAGCGTATTGCGTAACTGCTGATCCAGCGGGCTGGCCCACAGGTTATTGCTGGCGATCACGTACTGCACGTCGCTGGTCTGGTAAACCACCCCGTTGCCTGCCAGATAATCCGGTACCGCAACCTGCTCGACCCACAGCAGCCGGCTGCCCTGCGAGGCGATGCTTTGAGCGCCCGGCTGCGCGCCCATGGGCAGCTGATAGTAGCTTTTGTTATCACTTCCCGAGCTACAGGCCGTTAATACCAGCGCGCCCACGATAGTTAGCCATTTTTTCATTGTTTCGCCCTCTTAGGCTCAGGATCCTTTTTATCTTTCGCTTCAAACACCAGCGCGTTGCTCTTCTCGTTGAGCGTTTTCAACACTGGCTGGAGCTCGCGTAAGACCTGGTCAAGACGCTGCATGTCCGCCACCATTTTGTTGTAGGCCGCTGAACCAGGCTGGAAGCCCTGCATACTGCGGTTCAGTTCGCGCAACGTTTTCTGCATATCCTGCGGCAGCTGCTGCATGGACTGGTTGGCGGTGAGCTTGTTGATATTATCCAGCGTGGTTTGCAGACGTCGCATCGTCGCCTGGCTCTGTTGCAGCGATCCCGTTGCAGCCTCAAGCATTGGATTCAGCGGCAGATTGTTAATCTTATCCAGCGTTTCCATCAGGCGCTGCTGGATCTGCGCCAGGCCACTGCTCACCGTAGGGATAATTTTATAACCGCCAAATTCGCGGATCCCCGTCATTGGTGGCGCTTTTGGATAGAAGTCCATATCGACATACAGCGCCCCCGTCACCAGGTTACCGGTTTTCAGCGAGCCGCGCAGACCGCGGTTCATCAGGTCGGTGATGTGCTCGCCGATATCCTGATCCTGACCAATCTGGTTAATCAAACGCTCAGGCTCAATGCGGATCAGCACCGGAATACGGTAATCATCATCAAGCATCTGCTTAAGACCCGGAACAAAGTAAGGCACCTGTCCCACTGTCCCCAGACGGATACCGCGGAACTCGACCGGCGCTCCCGGCTGCAGGCCACGCACCGAATCCTTAAAGAACATCAGATAGTCGATGTGATCGGTATAGAGCGCATCCTGAATGCTTTTCTGATCGTCAAACAGCCTGAAGGCGGTTTTCTCCGCCACCGGCTGTCCGAGATCCAAACCTTCCGGTACGTCAAAGCTGACGCCCCCGCCAAACAGGGTGGTGAGTGACCCCATCTCTACGCGCATCCCCGCCGAAGTCAGATCGACCGCGATCCCGCTGTCTTTCCAGAAGCGCACGTTGCTGGTCACCAGGCGGTCGTTCGGCGCATTGATGAAAAGCTGATAGCTGATGGTCCGCTTTTGCGGATCGAACGTACTGGTCTCAACCGAACCGACGCGGTAGCCGCGGAACAGCACAGGATCGCCCGGCGAAAGCTGGCCCGCTTTTTTACTGTCCAGAATGACGCGGATCCCCTTAGCGTCCGGCGGCGCAAGCGGCGGAGAGTCCAGCAGCTCATAGCTCGCGGGCTGGATACCCTTGTTGCCAGGCTGAAGCTCAATGTAAGCCCCTGACAGGAGCGTTCCTAACCCGCTGATCCCTTCACGGCCGACCTGAGGTTTAACCACCCAAAAGACGGAATCTTCATGCAGCAGTTTTTCCATGCCGGCATTCAGGCGAGCCTTAATTTCTACATGGGTTAAGTCATCCGTCAGGGTCGCACTTTCGACCACGCCCACATCCACGCTGCGGCTTTTGATGGTGGTTTTACCGCCCTCAATGCCTTCTGCATTGGTGGTGATTAGCGTGACTTCCGGGCCCTGATGGCTGTAATGATAAAACAGGATCCATGCGCCGATCAGCGCGGTCACGATGGGGAATATCCACACCGGCGACCAGTTTCTGACCTTCTGCACTTTAGCCTCTCCACTCTTATTTTCCATGCTCTTACTCTTCCTCATGGCTTGTCTCGGGCTCACGATCCCACGATAAACGAGGGTCGAAGGTCATGGCCGCAAACATGGTCATAATGACGACCAACGCAAACATCAGCGCTCCCATCGCGGGATAAATACTCATCAGCCCGCCCATGCGCACCAGCGCAGAGAGAACCGCTATCACAAACACGTCAATCATCGACCAGCGGCCAACAAATTCCACAACCTCATAAATCAGGTGCATACGTTCACTGTCGCGCTTTCCGTGCCCTTTCGCATCCCAGCAAAGCCAGGCAATCGCAATCATCTTTAAGGTCGGCACCATAATGCTGGCGATGAAAATCACCCCCGCAACCGGGTACGACCCTTCCCCCCACAGCAAAATAACCCCGGCCAGGATGGTCGAAGGCATTTTGTCGCCGAGCAGGTCGGTGATCATGATCGGCAGGATATTGGCGGGCAGATAAAGCATGATGGAGGTCACCAGCAGCGCCATCGTCCATTGCAGGCTATTTTTACGCCGCACGTACCCCTTTGTTTCACAGCGCGGACACACCTCGACCTCTGCGGGCAGGATGGCGGTGCAGCAGGAGCAGGAGCGAAGCCCCTGACGAATGCCCGGCACGCCCACCTTAACCGTCTGCGACAGCGTCGGCGCCGGGGCGATATCGTCCCAGGCCCAGCGTCGGTCTACGCACTGAAAGGCGCGCAGCTGCAGCACGCAGTACAGGCACCAGGGAATAAAGCTGCTGCCAATTCCCACGTCGCCGTAGGCCATCAGCTTCACGAAGCTGACCAGTACCCCCGCCAGAAAGATCTCCGCCATCCCCCAGCTTTTCAGCTGGAACAAAACGCGCGCGAGTTTGATTTTGAGGGAGAGCGGCATCCTGACGCGGTTAACCAGCAGCAGGATGACGACCAGGCAAAAGGCCGGAACTATCTGCACGAACAGCAGGAAGAAGGTGCCGAGGCTGGCGTAGTCCTCCGAGAACATGACGTTCGGGATTTCCAGTAAATCTACCTGGCTGGTCATCCCCCCCACCTTCATGTAGATGAAAGGGAAGAGATTGGAGAGCAGCAGCATGAATAACGCTGCCAGCGCATAAGCGGTAGGACGCTGCCTGGGCGCGTCCCACTCGGTTGTCAGCGTCGCCCCACAGCGTGGGCAGGCAGCCTTGTGTCCGTGACCAAGCTCTGGCAACGCCACAAGCATATCGCACTGCGAGCATAGAATATGCCGATCGGCATGGTGCTGGTCACACATAGTTTATCCCTGTTTATGCGCCGTTTTTCAGAGACTCAAGATACTCCCAGCGCTCAAACGCTTCCTCCAGCGCCTGCTCGGCCTGGGAGAGCTCAGCCAGTACTTTCTGAGTATAGTCGTGAGGCTGCGTAAAGAATGACGCATCAGCAACCTGAATCTGCAGCGCTTCCAGCGCGGCTTCCAGCTCTTCCAGACGCTGCGGCAGGCCTTCCAGTTCGCGCTGCAGGTTATAGCTCATTTTAGCCGGTGATTTTTTGGCCGTTTCAGCTTTTGCAACAACGGGTTCCGCTACGCTTTTGGTCCTGGCCTGTTTTTGCGCCATGGACTGGGATTGCTGCCCGCGCGCGTCGTGATAGCCGCCAACATACTGACCAATCCGGCCTTCGCCTTCGAAGATCCAGCACTCGGTCACGGTGTTATCCACGAACTGACGGTCGTGGCTAACCAGCATCACCGTGCCCTGATAGCCATCAATCAGTTCTTCAAGCAGCTCCAGCGTTTCGACATCCAGGTCGTTCGTCGGTTCATCGAGGATCAGTAAATTGCTTGGTTTCAGGAACAGACGCGCCAGCAGAAGACGGTTACGCTCCCCGCCGGACAGCGCGCGCACCGGGGTCATGGCGCGTTTTGGATGGAACAGGAAGTCCTGAAGGTAGCCCAGCACGTGGCGCGGCTTGCCGTTAACCATCACCTCCTGCTTACCTTCGGCAAGGTTATCCATCACCGTGCGGTCTGGATCCAGCTCGGCGCGGTGCTGGTCGAAGTACGCCACTTCCAGCTTGGTGCCGCAGTGAATACGGCCGCTGTCGGCCTGAAGCTGGCCCAGCATCAGCTTCAGCAGCGTGGTTTTACCGCAGCCATTCGGGCCGATAAGCGCAATTTTGTCGCCGCGCTGTACCCGCGCGGAGAAATCGTTCACCAGCACTTTACCGTCGACCGAATAGTTAACGTTTTCCATTTCGAAGACAATCTTGCCGGAGCGGGACGCCTCTTCAACCTGCATTTTGGCGCTGCCCATCACCTCACGGCGTTCGCTGCGTTCGCGACGCATCGCCTTCAGGGCGCGAACGCGGCCTTCGTTACGGGTACGACGCGCTTTAATGCCCTGACGGATCCACACCTCTTCCTGCGCCAGCTTGCGGTCGAACTCAGCATTTTGCAGCTCTTCCACGCGCAGGTTCTCTTCTTTCTCCAGCAGGTAGGTATCGTAATCGCCCGGATAGGTCACCAGCTTGCCGCGGTCGAGATCGACGATGCGTGTCGCCATATTGCGAATAAACGAACGGTCGTGCGAGATAAAGATAATGGTGCCGTTAAAGGTTTTCAGGAAACCTTCCAGCCAGTCAATCGCTTCGATATCCAGGTGGTTCGTCGGTTCGTCCAGCAGCAGCACCTTAGGCCCGCTCACCAGCGCACGGCCCAGCGCCGCTTTACGCAGCCAGCCGCCGGACAGCGCCGACAGCTCCATATCCGCTTCGAGGCCAAGCTGCGCCAGCACTTCGTTAATGCGGTTTTCCAGCTGCCACAGGCCGTGGTGATCGAGCATCTCCTGCACCTTAGCCAGCTCGTTGAGATTCTTGTCGCTCGGGTCAGTCATCACCAGATGCGAAATCTCGTGGTAGCGCTTCAGGTATTCCGCCTGCTCAGAAATACCTTCCGCCACGAAATCATAAACGCTGCCGGTGACGTTACGCGGCGGATCCTGTTGCAGACGAGAGACGATCAGATCCTGTTCGTAAACAATGCGGCCATCGTCCAGCCCCTGCTCGCGGTTAAGGATTTTCATCAGCGTCGATTTGCCCGCGCCGTTACGGCCAACCAGGCAGACGCGCTCGTTATCTTCGATATGCAGCTCTGCATTATCGAGAAGCGGCAAGTCGCTGAAGGAGAGCCACGCGCCGTGCATACTAATTAAAGACATTTATTTTTCCTTTCAGACCGCGGAGATAAGCCAGCAGTTGTGGATTTGACGGTTACGGGCAAAGTCCTGAGACAGCGTTTTTTGGCTGATTTCTTGTGCTTTCAGTCCCAGTTCGGCCAGGCCGTCGTGATCCATGCGGAATCCGCGCTTGTTGTTCGAGAACATAATGGTGCCGCCCTTACGCAGCAGGCGCTTCAGGTCGGTCATCAGGCGCAGGTGATCGCGTTGAACATCAAAGCTATCCTCCATGCGCTTGGAGTTAGAGAACGTCGGTGGATCGATAAAGATCAGATCGAACTGTTCATCCGTATCGCGCAGCCAGCCCAGCACGTCGGCCTGCAACAGACGATGCTGACGCCCGGTTAAGCCGTTGAGACGCAGGTTGCGCTCCGCCCACTCCAGATAGGTGCGGGACATATCCACCGTGGTGGTACTGCGCGCGCCGCCAAGCCCTGCATGCACGCTGGCGCTGCCGGTGTATGAGAAGAGGTTAAGGAAATCTTTGCCTTTGCTCATCTGGCCCAGCATGCGGCGGGCGATACGGTGATCGAGGAACAGGCCGGTATCAAGATAGTCGGTCAGGTTAACCCACAGGCGAGCATTATATTCGCCCACTTCGATGAAGTCGCCCTTCTCGCCCATTTTCTGATACTGATTTTTACCTTTCTGACGTTCACGGGTTTTCAGCACCAGCCTGTTTGGCGAAATGCCGAGCACGGCGATGGTCGCCGCAATGACGTCCAGCATACGCTGACGCGCTTTTTGCGCATCAATGGTTTTCGGCGGGGCATACTCCTGAACGACCACCCAGTCCGCATAGCGGTCAACCGCCACGTTGTATTCCGGCAGGTCAGCGTCGTACAGGCGATAGCATTCGATCCCTTCCTGCTTCGCCCACTTCTCAAATTTCTTCAGGTTTTTGCGCAGACGGTTGGCGTAATCTTCCGCTACGCCGGAGGGCTTGCTGTCCGCCGCCGTCTCGGCCAGATGGTAGTTTTTCTGCACGCAGTCCAGCGGGCCGTTTTTCGCCTTGTACTGGCGATCCGCACGCAGCTGCAGGCAGCTCAGCAGCTCCGGCGAGGCGCTAAACAGGGAGAGATTCCAGCCGCCGAAATGCGCTTTCATGTTGCGGCCCAGCAGGCTGTGCAGCGCAATCAGCGCCGGCTCGCTGCCCAGACGTTCGCCGTAAGGCGGGTTGCTGATCACCGTACCGTACGGGCCCTTAGGCAGCGGGTTGGTCAGGTTCGCAACGTCCTTGACGTCAAATTGAATCAGCTCGCCAATCCCGGCGCGGCGGGCGTTGCTGCGGGCGCGTTCAATGACGCGGGCATCGCTGTCCGAACCATAAAAGCGAGACGTGTACTCCGCCAGCCCCTTGCGCGCGCGGGTCTGCGCGTCGTCCTTCACCTCTTTCCAGAGGGCTTCATCGTGCTGTGCCCAGCCTTTAAAGCCCCACTGTCCACGGTGCAGGCCTGGCGCACGGTCGGTAGCCAGCATCGCGGCTTCAATCAGCAGCGTGCCGGAACCGCACATCGGATCGAGCAGCGGCGTACCCGGCTGCCAGCCGGAGCGCATGACGATGGCCGCAGCCAGCGTTTCTTTTATGGGCGCCATCCCGGTGCGGTCGCGATAGCCGCGCAGATGCAGGCCCGCGCCGCTCAGATCCAGGGATATGCTGGCGGTGTCGCCGTTCAGCCAGACGTTGATACGCAGATCCGGGTTTTCGCGGTCAACGTTCGGGCGTTCCTTATTTCGACGCGTGAAGCAGTCGACAATGGCGTCTTTGACGCGCAGAGCACCGTACTGGCTGTTGCGGATCTCATCGTTGACGCCGTTGAAATGCACCGCAAAGGTGGCGTCCGGGGTGAAGATCTCTGTCCAGTCGATCATCTGTACGCCGGTGTAGAGATCAAGATCGCTGTAGACCTTGCACTCTTTCATCGGCAGCATGATGCGCGACGCCAGACGGCTCCACATCAGGCTCTGGTAAATAAGCCGCGTGTCGCCCTCAAAATGGACACCACCCTGAACCACCCGGCACTCTCTCGCGCCCAGGCCTTCCAGTTCAGTTTTTAACAGCTCTTCCAGCCCACGGGCCGTACTGGCAAACAGAGAATTCATATCGTCACTTTTACTCTTAGAAAATTGTCGCGCATTATAGCTAATATGGCGTGTATGTCATAAAGTTGAAGGCTTATTTTCTTTTGCGGGAGTGTGCAGTGGCGACGTTATCCAGGCTTTTTATTCATCCGGTGAAATCCATGCGCGGTATCGGCGTTACGCACGCGCTGGCCGATATAAGCGGATTTGCCTTCGATCGCATATTTATGGTCACCGAGCCTGACGGTACGTTCATTACGGCACGCCAGTTCCCGCAGATGGTTCGCTTTACCCCTTCCCCGCTTCATGACGGTTTGCACCTGACCGCGCCGGACGGATCGAGCGCGGTGGTTCGCTTTACCGATTTTGCGCCGGTGGATGCGCCAACGGAAGTGTGGGGGAATCATTTTACCGCGCGTATCGCCCCGGACGCTATAAACCAGTGGCTGAGCGGCTTTTTCTCCCGTAACGTTCAGCTGCGCTGGGTTGGGCCAGCCCTGACCCGTCGCGTTAAGCGCCACAACGCGGTCCCCCTCTCCTTCGCGGACGGTTTTCCGTTCCTGCTGACCAACGAGGCCTCGCTTCGCGACCTACAAAACCGCTGTAAAGCCAGCGTGCAGATGGAGCAGTTTCGCCCGAATCTGGTGGTGACCGGAGCGGATGCCTGGGATGAAGATACCTGGAAAACGATCCGCATCGGCAGCGTGATTTTTGACGTGGTGAAACCGTGCAGCCGCTGTATTTTCACCACCGTCAGCCCGGAAAAAGGCCAGAAGCATCCTTCCGGCGAACCGCTGAAAACGTTGCAGTCATTCCGTACCGCGCAGGACAGCGGCGACGTCGATTTCGGTCAGAACCTGATCCCCCGCTCAAGCGGCGCGATCCGCGTGGGCGACGAGGTCGAAATCCTCACCCGCGGCCCGGCACGCGTGTATGGCGCAGGTCAGGAAGAAGAGATGGTCGACGCCGTGACCAACGTCGCTTCCGCGGTGGATATTCACTGGGAAGGCAAGGTTATCCGGGGTAACAATCAGCAGGTACTACTGGAGCAGCTGGAGCAGGCGGGTATTCGCGTACCGTATTCCTGTCGGGCGGGAATTTGTGGATGCTGCCGCATCAGGCTGGTAGACGGTGAGGTGAGTGCTCTGAAGAAATCCGCGATTGGCAATGACGGCACGATCCTGTGCTGTAGCTGCGTACCGAAAACGTCCGTACAGCTGGAAGCTTAAACCGCCTGTTCGAGGCTGAAGGAATCTACGCGCAGCTGTGGCTTCAGCCTGTCGTTCATTACCTTGATGGCATCACCTAACTGCATCACTCGCCCGGCAATGGTCACGCCGGGCTGTGCCAGCAAACAGAGCGCGGCGTTTTCGCCGGGTTCAACCACCAGCAAACTCACCTCTTCTTCGGTATCGCTCAGGCTCACGCTGGCCGCATCGCCCGTGGCCGGGGTCCAGCTCATGCCGTGCGCGAGGAAATGCCAGCTTTTCGGCATTTGGGGTTTCAGAAAGCGGATTGCCACCAGCGCGTTTAATACCAGTTCGGCGCGCTGTTCTTTGGAGAGATCGAGATCGCGGCATTTTTCTTCAAAAGAGAAATAGAGCGCGGCATCGTCAACGCAAAAGCCTGAGGGGGCAAACGCGTCTGGCGTGAGCATCCGGCGCGCAAAACGAGAGCGAAACAACATGCCATTGGCTAAGTCGAGCATCATTCGGTCATGCTCTTCGCAATAATACCAGCGCCAGTTATCGTCAGGTTTAATTCGCATGTTTCTCTCCCGTCCCCAAACGTCCTGTACTAAAAATGTCCTGTTTGCCGCTTCGTTTATAACACTAGTAATAAAAGACTATAATGTCTAAATAAGCAACAATGACGGAATATAAAACAACCAGGGCTGGAAATAAAGCCCTGGTTGTCTGATTAAGAGAAAAGATTAGATATGGGTGACAATTTCTTTAATCAACGGCGGCCCTTTAAAAATAAAGCCGGAATAAATTTGCACCAGCGATGCGCCCGCCGCCATCTTCTCACGCGCAGCGATGACGGAATCAATGCCGCCCACCCCAATAATCGGCAGCTGGCCTTTTAATTCCGCAGAAAGTGCGCGAATAATTTCGGTGCTTTTTAATTGTACCGGACGGCCGCTTAAACCACCCGCTTCGTCACAGTTTTTCATTCCCTGAACGAGGGATCGATCGAGCGTCGTATTGGTCGCAATAACACCATCAATATTATGGCGAACTAAACTGTCGGCAACCTGGATCAATTCTTCAGGAGAAAGATCCGGGGCGATCTTAACCGCGACCGGAACATATTTATGGTGGCTCGCCTGCAGCTCCGTTTGTTTATTTTTAATGGCGCTGAGAAGATCGTCGAGCGCTTCGCCATATTGTAATGAACGCAGCCCTGGGGTGTTTGGTGATGAAATATTCACCGCGATATAACCGGCATAGGCGTAGACTTTTTCCATACAAATCAGATAGTCATCTTTACCCTGCTCGACTGGGGTGTCTTTATTTTTACCGATATTAATACCCAGCACGCCATCAAAATGGGCTTTTTTTACGTTCTCTACCAGATGATCGACACCGAGGTTATTAAAGCCCATGCGGTTGATCAGCCCTTCGGCTTCGACCAGGCGGAACAGGCGCGGCTTGTCGTTACCCGGCTGCGGGCGCGGCGTCACCGTCCCGATTTCGATCGAGCCAAAGCCCATCGCACCGAGTGCATCAATGCATTCGCCATTTTTATCCAGGCCGGCCGCGAGGCCCAGCGGATTCTTGAAGGTCAGGCCCATGCACTGCACAGGTTTTTCCGGCACGTTCTGGCGCACCAGCGCCGCTAAAGGCGTTCCGGTAATGCGGCGTAACTGCTGAAACGTCAATTCATGAGCGCGCTCTGGATCGAGCTGGAAAAGGGCTTTACGAACGAAGGGGTAGTACATGAACTCTCCTGGATTCCCGGTGTGCAAACCGGGAGGGGATTATGTGCGATCCGGCACGGAAAGGGAATTGACCTGTGGCAAAAAAAGCCGAGTAAAACGCAATCGTTTCCTTCGGGAAGGCTTCTTATGCATTTTTTGGCATTTCACCTGAGGATAAATCATTTAGTGGAATAACGGCGCAATGTCACACTCCTGAAAATTGTTATGAATGTTAGATAAAAGCAAACAATTAGTTATAAGGAGCAACCATGCGCGTCATTACTCTGGCCGGAAGCCCGCGCTTCCCCTCTCGCTCCAGCACCCTGCTGGAATACGCCCGCGATAAGCTTAATGCTCTGGATGTGGAGGTATGCCACTGGAATCTGCACAATTTCGACCCTGAGGATCTGCTCTACGCCCGCTTTGACAGCCCGGCGCTGAAAACCCTGACAGAACAGCTTAAAGGCGCGGATGGACTGATCGTCGCGACGCCCATTTATAAAGCCTCTTTTTCGGGTGCGCTGAAAACCCTGCTCGACCTGCTGCCCGAACGCGCGCTGGACGGCAAGGTCGTCCTGCCGCTGGCCACCGGCGGTACCGTGGCCCATTTGCTGGCGGTGGATTACGCCCTCAAGCCCGTACTGAACGCGCTGAAGGCGCAGGAGATCCTGCACGGCGTCTTCGCAGACGACTCACAGGTTATTGACTACCAGCACAAGCCACACTTCACCCCGAACCTGCAAACCCGCCTCGACAGCGCGCTTGATACCTTCTGGCACGCCCTGAACCGCCGGGAACGCCATGCAGAGGCACGTCGTCAACCACAAGGAGTAGCGCATGTTTAAAATCCTTACCCGTATCGGGCTGGCGGGCCTGCTGGCAGTCGCGTCGCTGGCACACGCGGCGGAGGCCGCACCGGAGAGCCTGCGCATTGGCTATCAGAAAGGCAGCGTCAGCATGGTGCTGGCGAAAAGCCACGCGCTTTTGGAAAAACGCTTCCCGGACACCACATTCTCCTGGGTCGAATTCCCTGCCGGCCCCCAAATGCTGGAGGCGCTGAACGTCGGGAGTATTGATTTAGGCAGCACCGGCGACATTCCGCCGATCTTTGCGCAGGCAGCCGGGGCGGATCTGGTTTACGTTGGCGTTGAACCCGCGAAGCCCAAGGCAGAGGTGATCCTGGTGCCGGAAAATAGCGGGATTAAACGCGTCGCCGATCTGAAAGGGCATAAGGTTGCTTTCCAGAAAGGCTCCAGCTCGCACAACCTGCTGCTGCGCGCGTTGCAGGAGGCTGGCCTGTCGTTCACCGATATCCAGCCCGTTTACCTGACGCCTGCCGATGCGCGCGCGGCGTTCCAGCAAAAGAACGTTGATGCCTGGGCTATCTGGGATCCGTACTACTCTGCCGCCCTGCTGCAGGGCGGCGTGCGGGTGCTGAAAGACGGCACGTCCCTGAAACAGACGGGTTCGTTCTACCTGGCAGCGCGTCCGTACGCCGAAAAGAACGGCGCTTTTATTCAGGAGGTGCTCGATACCTTCACGCAGGCCGATGCGCTGACCCAGACCCAGCGTCAGCAGAGCGTAACGCTGCTCGCAAAAACCATGGGCTTGCCTGAGCCGGTGATTGCCACCTACCTTGACCACCGTCCACCAACCACCATCGCCCCGGTTGACGCGCGCGTTGCCGCCCTCCAGCAGCAAACGGCAGATCTTTTTTATCAAAACCGCCTGGTTCCAAAGCAGGTAAATATTCGCGAACGCATCTGGCAACCCGCAGGCACTGAAGGAAAAAAATCATGAGTCTGAATCTTTTCTGGTTTTTACCCACCCACGGTGATGGACGCTATCTTGGCACAGAAGAAGGTGCTCGCCCGGTCGACCACGGCTACCTTCAGCAGATAGCACAGGCGGCAGACCGCATCGGTTTTACCGGGGTGCTGATCCCGACGGGCCGCTCGTGCGAGGATGCCTGGCTGGTTGCCGCCTCAATGATCCCCGTCACCCAGCGTCTGAAATTCCTGGTGGCGCTGCGCCCGAGCGTGGTATCGCCAACCGTCGCGGCGCGTCAGGCGGCAACGCTGGACAGGCTATCCAACGGGCGCGCGCTGTTCAATCTGGTCACCGGCAGCGATCCGCAGGAGCTGGCGGGAGACGGCGTGTTCCTCGATCACACCGAACGTTATGAAGCCTCCGCCGAGTTCACACGCGTCTGGCGGCGGCTGCTGGAGGGTGAAACCGTCACCTTCGAAGGAAAACATATCCACGTTCGGGATGCGAAACTCTACTTCCCGCCGGTTCAGCAGCCGCGCCCTCCCCTCTATTTCGGTGGTTCATCGGACGTGGCGCAGGATCTGGCCGCTGAGCAGGTCGATCTCTATCTGACCTGGGGCGAGCCGCCTGCGCTGGTGAAGGAAAAAATCGCCCAGGTACGCGCTAAAGCGGCTGAACATGGCCGCAAGGTGCGCTTCGGTATTCGCCTGCACGTGATTGTGCGCGAAACCAGCGAAGAGGCCTGGCAGGCCGCCGACCGGTTAATTTCCCATCTGGACGACGACACCATCGCCAGGGCACAGGCGGCGTTTGCCAGTACCGACTCCGTGGGTCAGCACCGGATGGCGTCGCTGCACAACGGCAGGCGAGAAAATCTGGAAATCAGCCCGAACCTGTGGGCCGGCGTAGGTCTGGTGCGCGGCGGCGCCGGTACGGCGCTGGTAGGTGACGGCCCAACCGTAGCGGCACGCATCAATGAATACGCGGAGCTGGGCATCGACAGCGTTATCCTCTCCGGCTATCCGCATCTGGAAGAAGCATACAGGGTGGGCGAACTGCTGTTCCCGCATCTGGATGTCGCTGTTCCGGACATTCCGCAGCCGCGGCAGCTTCAGCTGCAGGGCGAAGCGGTGGCGAACGCGTTTATTCCGGGAAAAGTCGCGCAAAGCTAAGGAGCCTCTATGTCCGCAAATGCACAAAAATGGCTGCTGCGCGCCGCGCCGTGGTTCTTGCCCGTCGGCATTATCCTCGTGTGGCAGCTGGCATCTTCAACCGGCTGGCTGTCGAGCCGCATCCTGCCCTCTCCGGAGGGCGTTGTCGAAGCATTCTGGTCGCTAAGCGCCAGCGGCGAGCTGTGGCAGCATCTGGCTATCAGCTCCTGGCGTGCGGCAATCGGTTTTTCGATTGGCGGCAGCATCGGCCTGACGCTTGGGCTGATCAGCGGTCTCTCCCGCTGGGGAGAGCGGCTGCTGGACACCTCCGTGCAGATGCTGCGCAACGTGCCGCACCTGGCGCTGATCCCGCTGGTCATCCTGTGGTTTGGCATAGATGAGAGCGCAAAAATCTTTCTCGTGGCGCTGGGGACGCTGTTCCCGATCTATATCAATACCTGGCATGGGATCCGCAATATCGATCGCGGCCTGGTGGAGATGGCCCGCAGCTATGGCCTGTCGGGTTTTGCCCTGTTTACGCATGTCATTCTGCCGGGCGCCCTTCCCTCCATCATGGTCGGCGTGCGTTTTGCGCTCGGCCTGATGTGGCTGACCCTGATCGTGGCGGAAACCATTTCGGCTAATTCCGGCATTGGCTATCTGGCGATGAACGCCCGGGAGTTTCTGCAAACGGACGTGGTGGTGGTTGCCATTATCCTTTATGCCCTGCTCGGCAAGCTCGCAGACGTCAGCGCCCAGTGGCTGGAGCGTACCTGGCTGCGCTGGAACCCGGCCTATACCGCTCAGGAGGCGAAAGCATGAATACTGCACGACTGAATCAGGGGACGCCGTTGCTGTTAAGCGGCGTAACCAAACGCTACGGCGAAAAAACCATTCTGAACGCGCTGGATCTGCATATTCCCGCCGGACAGTTTGTGGCCGTTGTCGGCCGCAGCGGCGGCGGAAAAAGCACCCTGCTGCGTCTTTTAGCCGGGCTGGAAGCCCCCAACGGGGGTGACATTCTGGCGGGCACCACGCCGCTGGCCAACATTCAGGACGATACGCGCATGATGTTTCAGGACGCGCGCCTGCTGCCGTGGAAAACGGTGATGGATAACGTCGGGCTTGGTCTGAAAGGCAGCTGGCGGGAGGAGGCCCGGCAGGCACTCGCCGCGGTCGGGCTGGAGGATCGCGCGGGTGAATGGCCTGCGGCGCTGTCGGGCGGTCAGAAGCAGCGCGTGGCCCTGGCGCGGGCGTTAATTCACCGTCCCGGCCTGCTGCTGCTTGATGAACCGCTCGGTGCGCTCGATGCCCTGACGCGAATCGAGATGCAGGATCTGATTGCGTCTCTCTGGCAGACGCACGGTTTTACGGTGCTGCTGGTGACGCACGACGTCAGTGAAGCCGTGGCGATGGCCGACCGGGTGCTGTTAATAGAAGAGGGAAAAATTGGTCTGGATCTGACGGTGGACATTCCACGCCCTCGCCGCGTGGGCGCGGCAAGACTGGCGGAGCTGGAGGCGGAAGTGCTGGACAGGGTAATGAAGCGTGGGGTGAATGAGCGCGCGTTGATTAAAGCTAATGCCTGATGCCCTCACCCCGGCCCTCTCCCACAGGGAGAGGGAGGGTTAAGCTTTCTATCAGGCCAGCGCCTTCGCAATCTTTTCGTACAGATCGCCAGACAGGTTTTCCAGCCCTTTCAGCTGCTCAAGCGCGGCTCGCATTTTCGCCTGACGCTGCGCGTCGTAGCGCTTCAGGCGGATCAGCGGCTCAATCAGGCGAGACGCCACCTGCGGGTTACGGCTGTTCAGCTCGGTGAGCATTTCCACCATGAACTGATAGCCGCTGCCGTCTTCGGCATGGAACGCGGCCGGGTTGCTGCTGGCAAACGCGCCAATCAGCGAGCGTACGCGGTTCGGGTTGCTCATGGTGAACGAACGGTGCCTGAGCAGGCTGCGGACCTTGCTCAGCGCATCGGCCGCCGGGCTGGTGGCCTGCAGGATGAACCATTTGTCCATCACCAGACCATCCTCGTGCCACCTGTCGTCGTACTCCTGCATCAGCGCGTCACGGCACGGCAGCTCGGCGGCAACGCTCGCCGCCAGCGCGGCCAGCGCATCCGTCATGTTATCCGCTTCGTGGTACTGCTTGCTTACCAGCACGTTTGCCAGCTCAGCCTCACCAAACGCAAGGTAGCGCAGGCAGGTATTGCGCAGGGAACGCTTGCCAATGTCCGCATGCTCCACGCGATAGGCGTCCAGCCTGTTGGCGTTATAGATGGCGAGGAATTCATCCGCCAGTTCGGTCGCCAGCGTGCGGGTCAGCGCTTCACGCACGGCCACAATCGCAATCGGGTCAATGATGTCGAACAGCTCCGCGATTTCGGTCGCGGACGGCAGCGTCAGAATTTCAGCCGCCAGCGCCGGGTCAATCTTCTCATCCAGCAGAATGGCGCGGAAGGCATCAGCCACATGCACCGGCAGCGTCAGCGGCTGGCCCTGCTGGTAACGGTTGACGTTCAGCTTGATGTACGTCGCCAGCAGGCTTTGCGCCGCGTCCCAGCGAGAGAAATCATTGCGCGCGTGACGCATCAGGAACGTCAGCTGCTGATCGCTCCACTTGTACTCCAGCTTAACCGGCGCGGAGAACTCACACAGCAGCGCAGGAACCGGCTGGAAGTAGACGTTATCGAAGATAAAGGTCTGCTCCGCCTGGGTTACGTTCAGCACGTTATGTACCGGATGCCCGCCCTTCTGCAACGGGATCGCGTTGCCTTCGTTGTCGTACAGTTCAATGCTGAACGGAATGTGCAGCGGATGTTTTTCCTCCTGCTCGGCCGTTGGCGGCGTGCGCTGGCTGATGGTCAGCGTGTACTGCTCGGTTTCCGGATTGTAATCGTCTTTCACGGTGACAATCGGCGTTCCGGCCTGGCTGTACCAGCGGCGGAAATGAGAGAGATCGACGTTGGACGCGTCTTCCATTGCCTGCACGAAGTCGTCGCAGGTGGCCGCGCTGCCGTCGTGGCGCTCGAAGTAGAGCTGCATCCCTTTCTGGAAGTTCGCTTCCCCCAGCAGGGTGTGGATCATACGGATAATTTCAGCGCCTTTCTCATACACCGTCAGGGTGTAGAAGTTGTTCATCTCAATCACTTTATCCGGGCGGATCGGGTGCGCCATTGGGCTGGCGTCTTCCGCAAACTGCAGGCCGCGCATGGTGCGCACGTTGTTGATGCGGTTCACCGCCCGCGAGCCGAGATCGGAGCTGAACTCCTGATCGCGGAAGACGGTCAGGCCCTCTTTCAGGCTCAGCTGGAACCAGTCGCGGCAGGTGACGCGGTTCCCGGTCCAGTTGTGGAAATATTCGTGACCGATGACGCGCTCGATATCGAGATAGCCTTTATCGGTGGCGGTATCGGTACGCGCCAGCACGTATTTGGAGTTAAAGACGTTAAGGCCCTTATTCTCCATCGCGCCCATATTGAAGAAGTCGACGGCGACAATCATATAAATGTCGAGGTCGTATTCGAGGCCAAAGCGCTCTTCGTCCCACTTCATGGAGTTGATGAGGGAAGTCATCGCCCACGGCGCGCGGTCAAGGTTTCCACGGTCGACGAAGAGCTCCAGCGCCACTTCACGGCCAGAGCGGGTTTTGAAGGTGTCGCGCAGAACGTCGAAATCCCCTGCCACCAGCGCAAACAGGTAGCACGGTTTCGGGAACGGATCCTGCCACTGCACCCAGTGACGGCCATTCTCCAGCTCGCCTTCGCCAATACGATTACCGTTGGAGAGCAGGAACGGGTACAGCGCTTTATCGGCAATAATTTTCGTGGTAAAGCGCGCCAGCACGTCCGGGCGATCCAGATACCAGGTAATGTGGCGGAAACCTTCTGCTTCACACTGGGTACACAGGGCTACGCCTGACTGGTAAAGCCCTTCCAGCGCGGTATTGGCGGCAGGGCTGATTTCATTCACGATGCGCAGCGTAAAGCGTTCCGGCAGGTTGTCGATGACCAGCTGGTTGCCTTCTTCTTTATAGTCTGACCAGGCTTCATCATTAATATGCAGGGAGACCAGCGTCAGGTCTTCACCATCCAGACGCAGCGGCACGGCCGTCGCGCTCTGGCGCGTCACCTGGCTTTCCGCCGTCACAACGGTTTTTGTAGCATCCAGGTCAAACGTCAGATCGATATCGCTAATCAGGTAATCCGGCGCACGGTAGTCGTGGCGGTATTTGGCTTGTGGCTGTTGTGTCATAGAAAACCTTATGCATCGTTTGTCGAGTAACGATTCAATATATTCCTGTTGTGTAAAACGCGCTATGCAGAATGTTCATCTTTTCAGGCACAACGACCTTTATTGCTACATTTTTATAACACGGGGCACGAAATGCACTCGACCATAAAGTGTGCTTATGTTGTGATCGGGGTTCAATAAATCATTAAACAAGGTATACTCCGGAGTTGTTTATTGTACTAAACGCTCCCGTGAGAGGATGCTACAGCGCACCTATGACTCAATTCGCTTCTCCGGTTCTGCATACGTTGCTGGATACCGACGCGTACAAGCTGCATATGCAGCAAGCCGTGTTTCACCACTATCATGATGTTCATGTTGCGGCGGAATTTCGCTGCCGGGGTGACGACTTGCTGGGTATCTACGCAGACGCCATTCGTGAACAGGTCGATGCCATGCAGCATCTGGCGCTGCAGGATGACGAATATCAATGGCTTTCTGGCCTGCCGTTCTTCAAAGCGGACTATCTGAACTGGCTGCGCGACTTCCGCTATAACCCGGAACAGGTCACCGTCTCGAATGATAACGGCAAGCTGGACATCCGCCTGACCGGCCCGTGGCGCGAAGTGATCATGTGGGAAGTGCCGCTCCTGGCCGTAATCAGCGAGCTGGCCCACCGCTATCGTTCCCCGGAAACCGGCGTTACCCAGGCCGTTGCCGCGCTGGAAAATAAACTCGTTGAGTTTAACCAGCTGACTGAAGGGCTGGATATGTCCCGCTTCCGGCTGATGGACTTTGGCACGCGCCGCCGCTTCTCACGCGACGTTCAGGAAGCCATCGTCAGACGCCTTCAGCAGGAGCCGTGGTTTGTTGGCACCAGCAACTACGATCTGGCGCGTCGCCTGGATTTAACCCCGATGGGCACCCAGGCGCACGAATGGTTCCAGGCACACCAGCAAATTAGCCCTGACCTCGCTAACAGCCAGCGCGCGGCCCTCGCCGCGTGGCTTGACGAATACCCGGATCGGCTCGGCATTGCCCTCACCGACTGTATTACCATGGACGCGTTCCTGCGCGACTTTGGTCCTGAATTTGCTGAACGCTATCAGGGCTTACGCCATGACTCCGGGGATCCGGTAGAATGGGGTGAGAAAGCCATTGCCCATTACGAAAAATTGGGTATCGACCCGATGAGTAAGGTGCTGGTCTTCTCCGATAATCTCGATCTCGCGAAAGCCGTTGACCTTTATCGCCACTTCTCCTCTCGGGTGAATCTTAGCTTCGGGATCGGTACGCGCCTGACCTGCGATATCCCTCAGGTGAAACCGCTGAACATTGTCATAAAACTGGTGGAATGTAACGGCAAGCCGGTGGCGAAGCTCTCCGACAGCCCGGGCAAAACCATCTGCCATGACAAAGCGTTCGTTCGCGCATTACGTAAAGCCTTCGATCTGCCCCTGGTGAAAAAAGCCAGCTGACCGCTTCGGGGAGCCTTCATGGCTCCCCTTCTCTTATTTATTTCTTATTTCTTCTCTTAAGACAGCGAAATTTACTTGTCTGATAGCGGATGGCAGGTAACATAGATATCCCCCCTATAAGGGCGGACAAGTGTTTATTTTTTCCGACTATTAACAGAGAGAATATTATGAGCGTTGTGCCTGTAGCCGACGTACTCCAGGGCCGTGTCGCCGTTGACCAGGAGGTCACCGTGCGCGGATGGGTGCGTACTCGTCGAGATTCTAAAGCTGGCATCTCCTTCCTCGCCGTCTATGACGGTTCCTGCTTTGATCCTGTACAGGCCGTCATTAATAATTCTCTGCCCAATTACAATGACGACGTTCTGCACCTGACAACAGGCTGTTCCGTGATCGTTACCGGCGTTGTGGTGGCTTCTCCGGGCCAGGGACAGAGCTTCGAAATTCAGGCGACAGCTGTGGAAGTAACCGGCTGGGTTGAAGATCCGGATACCTACCCGATGGCTGCAAAGCGCCACAGCATCGAATATCTGCGTGAAGTCGCGCACCTGCGTCCGCGCACCAACCTGATTGGTGCGGTCGCCCGCGTGCGTCACACCCTGGCGCAGGCGCTGCATCGCTTCTTTAACGAGCAGGGTTACTTCTGGGTTTCTACCCCGCTGATTACCGCATCCGACACCGAAGGTGCAGGTGAAATGTTCCGCGTTTCAACGCTGGATATGGAAAACCTGCCGCGTACGCCGGAAGGTAAAGTCGACTACGACAAAGACTTCTTTGGTAAAGAAGCCTTCCTGACGGTATCCGGTCAGCTGAACGGTGAAACCTATGCCTGTGCGCTGTCCAGGATCTATACCTTCGGCCCAACCTTCCGTGCGGAAAACTCCAACACCAGCCGTCACCTGGCGGAATTCTGGATGCTGGAGCCGGAAGTGGCCTTTGCCGACCTGAACGACGTTGCGGGCCTGGCGGAAGCGATGCTGAAATACGTGTTCAAAGCCGTTCTTGAAGAGCGCGCAGACGACATGAAATTCTTCGCTGAGCGTGTGGATAACGATGCTATCGCCCGTCTTGAGCGCTTTGTCTCCGCGGACTTCGCGCAGGTAGATTACACCGATGCGGTTGCTATCCTGGAAAAATGCGGCGAGAAGTTCGAGAACCCGGTTTACTGGGGCGTGGATCTCTCCTCCGAGCACGAACGTTATCTGGCAGAGAAGCACTTTAAAGCGCCGGTTGTTGTGAAAAACTATCCGAAAGACATTAAGGCGTTCTATATGCGCCTTAACGAAGACGGTAAAACCGTTGCCGCGATGGACGTCCTGGCACCGGGCATCGGTGAAATCATCGGTGGTTCCCAGCGTGAAGAGCGTCTGGATGTGCTGGATGCGCGTATGCAGGAGATGGGTCTGAACCCGGCTGACTACAGCTGGTATCGCGACCTGCGCCGCTACGGTACCGTTCCGCACTCCGGTTTCGGTCTGGGCTTTGAGCGTCTGATTGCCTACGTTACCGGTGTTCAGAACGTGCGTGACGTGATTCCGTTCCCGCGCACGCCGCGTAACGCAAGCTTCTAACCGACCTTCTTACCTATGGCCAGCAAACGCTGGCCATTATTTTATCCTGCAATGTCAGTTTTCGTCAGTCGAAAGTCAGCGTCTTTAAAACACAACCCCGCAATAACCTCTACCTGTTACGTTTTGTTTCCACGAAATATCTGTGAACAAAAAAACAACCTCAATCTTATTGCGCTTAATACATTTCTTAACTTATAGCACAAAAAACAACCAAATCCAGAGCCATCCGGACGTCTTATTACGATCATAAGAAAATCCACACCGTTTAGCTTCTGTTTATAAGTAATGCATTTAGCAAAATTAAAGATAAGCAAATCATATATATAGGAATAAAGGAGATGTTTATTTCGCCAGATGCCGCTGAAATTTGAGGTGCTTCACAAAGTTCCCTAAAATACACATTTAGTTACACATAATTTCTTTTTGTAACCGAATCTTGAAGATTGTAGCACTTTCAGTGTAGCGAAACGCTTCTATGAATGGAAAGATGCCTGTCAGATACAAAAAGACACCTAACTCTCATCAATAGTTCCGGAAATATTTATTGACAGAATTTATTGACGGCGGTGGCGAGTGTCATAAAAAAACCAATGAGGGTAATAAATAATGATGAAGCGCAATATCCTGGCAGTGGTAGTCCCTGCCCTGCTGGTAGCCGGTGCAGCAAACGCTGCTGAAATCTATAACAAAGACGGCAACAAATTAGATCTTTACGGTAAAGCAGTTGGCCTGCACTACTTCTCTGACTTCGCAGGCAACGATGGCGACAAAACTTATGCGCGTCTGGGCTTCAAAGGCGAAACTCAGATCAACGACCAGCTGACTGGTTACGGTCAGTGGGAATACAACTTCCAGGGTAACAACTCTGAAGGCGGCGATGCACAGGACGGCAACAAAACCCGTCTGGCATTTGCAGGTCTGAAATTCGGTGATGCAGGCTCCTTCGACTACGGTCGTAACTACGGCCTGGTCTATGACGCAATCGGCATCACCGATATGCTGCCTGAGTTCGGTGGTGATACCGGCGCGAGCGATAACTTCTTCGCAGGCCGTACCGGTGGTCTGGCAACATACCGCAACAGCAACTTCTTCGGCCTGGTCGATGGTCTGAACTTTGGCCTTCAGTACCTGGGCAAAAACGAGCGTGATGACGCATTACGTTCTAACGGTGACGGCTGGGCGACCTCTCTGAGCTATGAATACGAAGGCTTCGGCATTGTTGGTGCTTATGGTGCGGCTGACCGTACTGATGCACAGCAAACCAGCCTGGCCTGGGGCGAAGGCGATAAAGCTGAGCAGTGGGCAACCGGTCTGAAATATGACGCGAACAACATCTACCTGGCGGCAGTGTACGGCGAAATGCGTAACGCAGCACGTCTGGACAATGGTTTCGCTAACAAGTCTCAGGACTTCTCTGTCGTTGCTCAGTACCAGTTCGACTTCGGCCTGCGTCCATCCATCGCCTACTACAAATCTAAGGCGAAAGACGTAGAAGGTATCGGTGACGAAGACTACATCAACTACATCGACATTGGCGCGACCTACTACTTCAACAAAAACATGTCCACCTATGTTGACTACCAGATCAACCAGCTGAAAGACGACAACAAGCTGGGCATCAACAACGACGACGTTGTCGCTGTGGGTCTGGTTTACCAGTTCTAATCAGCACACCGCATTGTTATATGCTTAATAAACAGGGCTTCGGCCCTGTTTTTTTTATTTGTGCAGATAAAACTTAGCGACTTTTGAAAAGCCGCACGCTTTTCGTCGCAAACGGTTGGCATTTTGTAAATCTACCGTTAACCTGATAGCGGATTTCACTTCTGTAATCACAATGGAACTTCGTCATGTTTGAGAACATTACTGCCGCTCCTGCCGACCCAATTCTGGGCCTGGCCGATCTGTTTCGTGCCGACGACCGCCCTGGCAAAATCAACCTGGGTATTGGTGTATATAAAGATGAAACCGGCAAAACTCCGGTACTGACCAGCGTTAAAAAAGCTGAGCAGTACCTGCTGGAAAACGAAACCACCAAAAACTACCTCGGTATTGATGGTATTCCTGAATTTGGTCGCTGCACCCAGGAGCTGCTGTTCGGCAAAGGCAGCACCATTGTGAGCGAAAAACGCGCCCGCACGGCCCAGACCCCTGGCGGTACCGGCGCACTGCGCGTGGCGGCAGATTTCCTGGCGAAAAACACCTCCGTGAAGCGCGTGTGGGTGAGCAACCCAAGCTGGCCTAACCATAAGAGCGTATTCAATTCCGCGGGTCTGGAAGTGCGTGAATACGCCTACTACGACGCGGCAAACCACGCTCTGGACTTTGACGGTCTGCTGGCAAGCCTGAACGAAGCCCAGGCGGGCGACGTGGTGCTGTTCCACGGCTGCTGCCATAACCCAACCGGTATCGACCCTACCCTTGAGCAGTGGGAACAGCTGGCTAAGCTGTCCGTTGAAAAAGGCTGGCTGCCGCTGTTCGACTTCGCCTACCAGGGCTTTGCCCGTGGTCTGGAAGAAGACGCCGAAGGCCTGCGCGCGTTCGCTGCGGTGCATCAGGAGCTGATCGTAGCCAGTTCTTATTCCAAGAACTTTGGCCTGTATAACGAGCGCGTGGGTGCCTGTACGCTGGTGGCCGCTGACGAGCAAATCGTCGATCGCGCCTTCAGCCAGATGAAATCCGCGATCCGCGCTAACTACTCCAACCCACCGGCACACGGTGCATCTGTGGTCGCGACGATCCTGAGCAACGATGCGCTGCGCGCTATCTGGGAACAGGAGCTGAACGATATGCGTCAGCGCATTCAGCGCATGCGCCTGCTGTTTGTGAACACGCTGGCAGAGAAAGGTGCCGATCGTGATTTCAGCTTCATCATCAAGCAGAACGGCATGTTCTCCTTCAGCGGCCTGACCAAAGAGCAGGTGCTGCGTCTGCGTGAAGAGTTTGGCGTGTACGCCGTTGCCTCTGGCCGCGTAAACGTTGCAGGCATGACGCCTGACAACATGGCACCACTGTGCGAAGCCATTGTCGCGGTGCTGTAATCTGCATCCACAAAAAAGCCTGCATAAGCAGGCTTTTTTATTTCTGGTTACCAGACAGGCATTTCATCCTGAAGGAACGGGTTATGTAACCGCTCATGGCCCAGCGTCGACATCGGACCGTGACCCGGAATAAACGTCACGTCATCGCCCAGCGGCAACAGCTTCTGCTTAATCGACTGAATCAGCTGACCGTGATCGCCGCGCGGGAAATCGCTGCGTCCTACGCCGCCTTTGAAAATCACGTCACCGGAAATCAGCAGCCGCGACTGGTCGTCAAAGAAGACGATATGGCCGGGCGTATGCCCGGGACAATGCAACACCTGTAAAGTCACATTCCCTACGTTAACGCGCTCACCTTCGTTCAGCCAGCGGTCAGGCGTCAACGGCTGACACTCGTCCAGGCCAAACATGCGGCTTTGGGCGGGTAACCCCTGCAGCCAGAACTCATCTTCTTTTTCCGGGCCGATAATCGGCACACCGTAGTGTTCAGCCAGTTCAGCCGCTGCCCCAACATGGTCGAGATGACCGTGGGTCAGTAAAATCTGTACCAGCGTCACGCCGCTGGCAGCGACTTCCTGCCTGATTGTCCCGGCGTCACCGCCGGGATCGACAAGCGCGGCCAGCCTGGTTTGTTCACACCAGATCAATGAACAGTTCTGTGAGAACGCGGTAACCGGAATAATACGATAGTTCATACTGCTCCTGTATTTCGTTATTACCAGTGCCGAACCGGCCCGGTATCAATATGCACAAAGTTGCTACGTGGGTAGTATCCTACACCACCTGCGCGCATAGATAACGCCGCTTTGCGAATATTGGCTAACGAAACGCCTTCAATATGGAAATCCATCGCCTGCCCTTTCGTGTGGTAGCTTTTTTTCGCTACCCCACGGCTGTGGGCGCGCAGTTCATTGTTGGTGTCCAGAGAGCGGTAGCCAGAAATGAGCTGCACCGGCCTTTTGGTGCCCAGCAGGCCCTGCAGGCGGAAAAGCTGATCGAACAGTCCAGGGTCGATGGCTTTGATTTTATTCGCGCGGAAATCACGGAAAAAATGGTTGAGTCTTGCTAATTCATCCTGAATATAGCCTCTGCCATCGAAAAACTCCGCCTTAAGCGTCTCACCAGTATGCAGATTGTTGAGCGTTAAAATACGCGGACGAGGTGTCGAGAGGGTGGCAAATGCTGGCGTCGGAAGGATAGCCGCTGCGCCCAGCGCAACGCCACCTAACGCCAGCAATTTGCGGCGATTAGCGTCAAATTTGTCCATGATAATCAGGTCTACAGGTAAAAGAAATTGTCAATATGCTTAGCGCACGAAGGGCACCTTAACTGGCAAAGCCTGATACGTCAAGGCGCCCAACCCCAGCAAATACGCGGCCTGCAGCCAGATCGCCCCGTATTCACCATAACTTACGACAATCATTTTCCCCGAACTGCTTCATTTACCTGATTAATTGTTCCGCTTTTGGCAAAATTTGTGCGCCGGATCGCGCTGTCTGATCATAATTGTAAATATCTGTGCGGTACTGGGTGCGCCCGTCCGCGCCCACAAACGCGGTGAGATAATACAGGTTGACCGGAATATTGTGGCGGATATTGACGTAACGGGTGTCCCCCTGCTTGAGAGCATCGGAGATCCGCGTGTCGTTCCAGCCCGCATCCTGCAACAGCATATTCGCCAGCTCCGATGCCTTATTCACACGCACGCAGCCTGAGCTGAGCGCGCGGGCATCTTTCTGAAACAGGTTATGGTTCGGCGTATCATGCAGATAGATAGCGTCCGAACTTGGCATGTTGAATTTATAGCGCCCCAGCGAGTTATGCGCACCCGGCGCCTGCTGGAAACGGAACGGCAGGTTCGACGGCGTAATCGTTGACCAGTCTACCATCCACGGATCGATCGTCTCTTTGCTGTTCCAGCCGCGGATCACCGTATAGTTATGACGCTCAAGATAGCCAGGATCGTTCCAGACCTTAGGCAGAATATCCTTGCGCGCCAGCGTTGGCGGCACGTTCCACGGCGGGTTCACTACCACGTTATTCAGGGCGCTGCTCATCATCGGCGTTTTACGGTCAGGCCGTCCCACAATCACCCGGGAGGCCAGCACCTCGCTGCCGTCCTGATAGTAGACCAGCGAATAAGCGGGAATGTTAACCATAATGCCGGTGGATAAGGTCCCCGGGAGCAAGCGCAGGCGCTGGATATTTAACGCCAGCACCCCAGCGCGCTGAGCCGGCGAGACGTTCAGCCAGTCGCGGGTGGATGGACCGATTACCCCGTCTGCGCCCAGCCCCTGCGCGGCCTGGAACTGCTTAACCGCCGCGACCAGTTCGCGATCGTAGGCGGCGGGTTTGTTGCTCAGCGCAACGGCCTTTTTCTCTTTTACCGGGGCCGACGGGCTGACGACCGCGTTTTGCGTATCGTCGCCAGGCAGCGCAATCTTAGGACCGCTTTCGAGAATGCCTGAGCGTTTCATAATTTCGCGGATCGCCGGGACATCGCTGCTCCACTGCCCCGGACGAAGCGTGGTTGTCCCACGTACCTGAGGCCACGGACGGGAATCCGCTACCAGCTCAAGCAGCGACTGATGCATGGTGGCATACTGCGGATGGGCAGGCGCCAGGCTTGCGATAAAGCGCGGCAGGTCACCGTTGTCCAGCGCCAGCTGCCACTGGTTAATCACAGACAGCGCAGGAGTCGCCAGCCTGTACGGCTTATTGCTGTAGAGCCAGCGGTTGCCGTTCACCGAAATGCCCGCCACAAACTGCAGGTAGCCCATCATGGCATCAGACAGCACCACGTCACGCGCCTGGCCGGTGACGGCGGGATCGGTGAGGAGTTCAACCCAGGTTGTGAACTGCGGCTGAAAACCTGCAATCGCCACTTCTGCCAGCTGCTGCTGGAAGGCGCGCACCGCATCCCGGTTTTCCCACATCGGTTTCATATCGCGCGCAGCGTACAGCAGCGTAAGCTGGTTGATATAGGCAGGAGTATAGCCCGCAGGCAGCCCGGTCATGAGCTGCTGGCGTAGTGATTCAGTATCGATGCCTTCCGGCAGCGGTTTAATGCCGGCCATAATGGCCGTCGCCGGAGACTGATCCAGCGGCTGTGACAGCGACGTCGGCTGCGCGCCCATCGTCGCAGAGCTGTCAGTCGGCACAATTTCAGGCTCGTCGGCCTGAGCGGTAAACAGTGGAGCAAACATCACTGTCAGGCACAAACTCAGCGCAGACAGCTGACGACCACGATTTTTCTTAAGCAACATCCCTTGCCCCCTGTTTTTACGACATGCCCAGTGTACTGGAGCTTTCCTTCAGTATAGGAAGGCATATACGCTGTTGCCTTACCTTATGTAAAGAAGTTTAAAGATAACGCAGCCCTGAACACAAGTTAAGTGAATAAAAAAAGCGGCGCATCAGCGCCGCCCTTTGTAATAACCCGCCTTAAGAAGCGTCAGCCGTGCCGGGTAATGATTCCGGAGGCTGCGGCGCGAAACCGCGCAGGCCGACGACGTGTACGTGTTCACTGTTCTGGAACACCTTACGCACCAGCTTATAGGTCGTGCCTTTTTCCGGGCTGATGTTTTCCGGCGCCGCAATGATGAGCTGCATATCAAGTCGATCGCAAAGCTCAAACAGCGTGGCGATGGAGCGGGCATCTAGACGCGCGGCTTCATCGAGGAACAGCAGACGGCATGGAGAGATGTCTTTACCGCGCAGACGACGCGCCTCATCTTCCCAGCTCTGCACCACCATCACCAGAATCGACATACCGGTACCGATCGCTTCACCGGTAGAAAGCGCACCGGATTCAGCGCGCAGCCAGCCGTCGGAGCCACGGTTAACCTCAACCTCCATCTCGAGATAGTTGCGGTAATCCAGCAGCTCTTCACCGATGGTTTGCGGGGTACGCTGGCCCATGTCAATCTGCGGATTCAGGCGCTGATACAGTTTCGCCAGCGCTTCGGAGAAGGTCAGGCGGTTACTGTTAAACAGATCCTGATGCTGCTCGTGCTGTTCAGACAGCACGTCCAGCAGCGTGGAGTGCGCTTCACGCACGTTCACGTTCAGCCGCACGCTGTTGACCTGGCCAAACGACACGCTTTGCAGGCCCTGATTCAGCTGGCGGATACGGTTCTGCTCGCGCTGAATGGTTTTACGAATAATATTCGCCACGCTGCGGGAGCTGATAGCCAGCTTCTGCTCGCGGGAGGTCAGCTCTTCCGTCAGACGCCCCAGTTCGATCTCCATCTGCTCGATGGCTTCAACCGGATCGTCGGTGCGGATGATGTCCTGACGAATACGCTCGCGCAAGTGCTGATAAACCGCCACGAAGAACTGGATTTTGCGCTCGGGGCGCTTCGGATCTTCGGACATGCGCAGCACGTCGCGCAGGTGTTCGTTGTCCGCCACGGCCAGACGCAGCGCGCCCAGCGCCTTATCCGACATAGAACGCAGCTCATCGGCTGACAGATACGCCAGCTCGCGACGGTGCAGACGACGTTCCACGTTATTGTCTTTCACCATACGCATCACCGCGCACCAGCCCGCCTTCGCGGTCACGACCTGTTCACGCATTTCGTGATAGTCGCGCTCCAGCTTGCGCAGGCGACGCGTCAGGTTGTCCATCTCCGCTTCACAGAAGGTCAGCGCTTTTTCCAGCTGATTACGACGCGCGCGGTTGTTGCTGAGCTGTGCATGCAGTTCATCGCGTCGGATACGGGCGCGCTCTTCCGCACCGCTGTCGGCGCGCACGCCGATGTCCTGAAGCTCTTTATGCAGGTCGTTTAGCAGCTCTTTCTTGGTGTCGAAGGAGCTTTTCAACGATGCCATCACCTGGCTGTACTGGCTCAGCTGTGCGGCGTGAGTACGCATCGCCTCACGCGCGCGGGTACGTTCCGCTTCGGCCTGCTCAAGACGCTGGCGCAGCTTTTCATTGAGATCGCTGTTCCCGCTCAGCATTTCTGCTGAATCGGAGTAGCCGAAGTGCGCGCGACGTTGCACCACTTCCGTCAGGGCAAACGCCTGCTGACGCGCTTCGCGCTGCACCTGCTGTGACCAGGCGTAATCTTCTTTTAACTGCTCAAACTGTTCCGGATCGCTCTGGAGAACGGAGACCATCGGCTCCAGTTTTGCCAGCTGGTTGCCGTGCTGCTGCACAAAGCGCGCCGCTTCCTGCGCTTCGTCCAGGCGTTCCTGAATTTCATCCACGCGATCGGCGAGGGTATCGTCTGCCAGCAGATTCAGGCGCGGCAGAATGCGGTTAAGCGCAGCAACCCCCTCTTTCGCCTGTTCGAACTGCACGCGGCTCTGCTGGTTGTCATTTTCATGGCTGGCCAGCGCGCGCTCCAGTTCACCACGGCGGGTGTTGAGCTTGCGAATTTCCGCTTCCGGATCGGGCTCAAAGGCCACGCCCAGATGGCTACCGATAAAGCGGCTGAACGCCTGATGCAGACGCTGCGTTTTCTGCACATCGAACGACAGCGTCGCAAAACGTTCAGAAAGCGTTTCACGCTCGGCGTGCAGGGTTTCAATACGGTTTTCACGCGCGGCGCGGCCAAACAGCGGCAGTTCCGGGAAGCGCGAGTAGCGCCACTGGCGATCGGCGATTTTCACCACCACCGCTTTTTCCAGCTCGTCTACGCTGAATACGCTGTCATCAAACGACTGCGGATCCCCTTCGATGAGGTAGAGATCTTCCGGGCAGTCCTCAAGCCCTGCGAGCTGCTCAGAAATCAGCGACAGATCCGGCACCACAATCGCGTTACGGGACGGACCGTACAGCGCGGAGAAGTACGGCGCATCGTCCAGGCCGACGTCGTCGTAAATTTCAGACAGCAGCACGCCGCCGAAACGCTCGGCTAACGCATTCAGACGCGGATCCTCTGACCCGCCCGGCTGGCTTAGGCGCTCAATTTCTTCATCGACGTCACGCTTGCGCGCGCCCACTTCGTCACGCTCAACAATCGCTTCACGCTCGCGCTCCAGCAGCTGTTGCATGTATTCGGTGACGTCCTGGCTGGAGGTAAACTCCTGGCCACACTGCTCGCTGAGCTGGTTCAGGCTGCTTTGCGCGGCCAGCCAGACTGGCGCACGTTGTAATAGCGTCTTCGAGCGGGACTGGAGCTGCTCAAGCTCCTGACGCAGCGTCATGCGCTGTTCGCTGGCATTCGAGACGGTATCGGACAGGGCCGCAATACGCGCCTCCAGCTCCTGATGCAGGGCTTCAAGCTCGTCGAAATCGTAATTTTTACCCTGACGCTTGCAGAAATCCGCCAGCAGACGTTCGGCTTCCTGCTGCTCGCGCAGGCGCTGTTCCAGCTCGTTCAGACGCATGCGCAGCGGCTGCACCTGCTCGGCCAGATGGCGCTGGTTCACGCCGTCGCGCAGCAATTCACGGGCAACGTCCCACGCTTCGTTACGCGCCAGCGGGCCGTTGATCGCCACCACCAGCTGGTACGCCTGCTCAAACTGGCTGTGCGCCGTCTGGGCCACGCTCATTTTCTGATCGAGAGAGAGCAGTTTTTCCGTGGCTTCCTGCTCTTTTGCCTGGAAGGTATCCAGCCATTCGTCGGCGCTTTCCGGGGTAAGATCGGGCAGATGGCAGAGCGCTTTTGCACGCTGCAACGCCTGCAGCGCCTGGTTGTACTGGATCGCGCGGGTCTGCTGCACGTCCAGCGCCTGCTGGTAGTCAGCGAGCTGGCTTTTCAGCTCATCCACTTCCAGCTCGGCGGCTTCGGCGCGGGCTTCGTTCTCTTCCTGCAAATCGGCGGCTTCCGCCACCACTTCATTTTGCTCTTCGAGACGAATTTGCAGCTCATCGAGATCCGCTTCGTAGCGCTCGATTTTCTCCTGCTGACGCAGCGCGGTTTGCACCAGGTTAAGGTGATCGCTGGCCGCCTGGTAATCGGCTTCCAGATCCCCTTCGGCGCCGTTGTGCTCGCCCAGCTCACGCGCCATTTCGACGTGCTTATACTGCTCGGCCACCAGCTGTTTGCGGGAGGTAAACAGCTCGCGACGATACTCTAGCGCCTGATCGAGATGAATGCGGCGCTCGTTGGCGTGGCGCATATAGTCTGCCGCCACGTAGTTAGTGGCTTCGCTGATCAGGTGTTTAAACAGATCGCGGTCAGACTGCGTAACGCGAATCGCTTCCAGCGTCATGCGGTTTTCACGCAGCGCGGCTTCCATATCCTGGAAGGCCTTACGCACGCCGCTGTTTTCCGGCAGCAGGTAGTCGCGCAGGGAGCGGGTAATGGCGCTGGAGATACCGCCGTACAGGGAGGCTTCGATCAGGCGGTAGTACTTACTACGATCGGACGCGCTGCGCAGACGGCGGGCAACCACGCCCAGATCGAACATCAGGGAGTGGTAGTCGGTAATAGAGTTGAACTGCTTGAACTGAACGCCTTCAATGGCTTCGAGCTTGTCTTTCAGCTCCTGAAGCGTCAGGACGCGCGCCTGGCGTTCATTCAGGGTTTCCGTCAGCAGCGCGGTCGGCTGTACGGACGTTGGCAGCCCCTGAATCGCAAACGGCTTGATATCCACTTTACGATCGCGCCCGGCGACCTGTTGCAGACGAACCCCCACGACCACGCGCTGGTGACGGGAGTTGATCACGTCCAGCACCGAATAACAGACGCCCGCTTTCAGCTTACCGTGCAGACCTTTATCGCGGGAGCCGCTTGTCGCCCCCGCTTCGGTGGTGTTACGGAAGTGCAGCAGCGTCAGGTCAGGGATCAGCGCCGTAACGAAGGCCGCCATGGTGGTGGATTTACCCGCCCCGTTACCGCCGGAGAGCGTCGTCACCAGCTCATCCAGATCGAAGGTTCGGGCAAAGAAGCCGTTCCAGTTAATCAGCGTTAGTGAGCGAAATTTACCGCGTTCAATCATTACTCTTCCTCCCCGCTATCCGGCTGATTCTCTTCATGCTCGTCATTGAGCTGCAAATGGTTTTCCACCGGCATCGCCTCACCGTCACGGATCATACGCAGCTGCGCTTCGCGCGCATCGTCGCCCGCGCGCACATCGGCGCCAAAGCGGAAGACCGATTCGGTAATGCGGAACTTGCTGCTGTCGTGGCCCATGAACCAGACCATTCCCAGACGGCGCAGACGGTTAAGGGAAGAGCGTACTTTTTCCTGTAATTTCTGACGGTCCAGATCGGACCCCGTCGAACGATTGTTCACCAGCTTGAGAAGCTTGCTTTCATCCGCCAGCGACAGCAGCTCATCGTAAAGCTCCTGCTGGGTGAAGATCCCCTCATTCGCCAGACGTTCCGGGCTGAGGTAGAGGTAGCAGAGAATTTTACCCACCATCATATCCAGCTCGGAAAGCACGGAACGGGGAATAAGCGTGGTCGAGCGCGGACGCAGGTAGAAAAACCCTTCCGGCGCGCGGATAAGCTCAACGTTATAGCGAGCGTAAAACTCTTCCAGGTACTCCTGAAAGTCCATCAAAAAGGCGTGATTATCCAGCTCGTCAAGGCCAATGTGACGACCGGCACGCAGCTGGCTGTCCAGCGCCGGAAACAACGGATTCGCCAGCGCCTGTGCCAGCTTAACTGGCATCACTTGTTCAATATTTGTCAATGACATGCGCCTGTACCTTGGCTCCGTAATCGTTAATCGGCTGCCACTTCGGCGGCAGTCCGGTGAAATCGGCTTGTGCGATACCCAGGCGCACCGCCTGGTCTACAACAATGCGGGCAACGTCGAAGTGGCGCGCGCGCGGATACTGCGCCAGATAGTCGCGCACCACGAGGCCAAGATCCAGCGGCGCCTGTCTGGTTTTGTAGACAGCGAGCTGTTCCTCGATCATCGCCGCAAGCTGCTCGCGAATTTCGTTAAATTCTTCGTATTCCAGATCCGGCGGCAGTTCCCCGGTGACCTCTTCATCGCGCAGCGCCATCTCTTCGTCGCGCATATCCAGCAGACGATCGGCATTGGCGTAGGTCAGCGCCCATGGCGCATCGAAGTAGGTCTGTACCGACTGGCGCAGACGCTGGGCAAAGACGCGGTTTTTGTCCATATCGATGGCGGTACGGATAAATTTATGCACGTGACGGTCATAACCAATCCACAGATCGATCGACTGCTGGCCCCAGCTGATAATGCGGTCAAGCTTGCTCTGCAGATCGAACACCAGACGGTCGATAAAATGCAGATCGTCGTGCGCCATCGTCGCGTCCTGGATGCGCAGCAGGTTGGCCTGAAGCTTGTCGCCTGCCGCCTCCAGCGTATCCTGCAGTTCGCGCAGCGTACCGGAGGTTTCTGACAGTAAAAGTTCACAGCTGGAGATAGCCGCGCGCCAGTCCTTATTCAGCAGCTGCGCAATATCATCCTTAACCTGCTGCTGCTGTTCGTCCATCAGACGCTGGGTCAGATCGATACTGTCAAAAATCTCGGCGACCGAGTATTTCAGCGGTGCGTACACGTTGCGATGCCAGTGGAATTCGTCACCGTTTTCATCGGCCGCGTCGGCGGCACGCTTCAGCTCTCCTGCAACGATAGAGAGCTGCATGGAGAGGCGCAGCGTGGAAAATTCACGCTGGCGAATATAGTAATCGGTAATGCCGATGCCCAGTGGCGTGAGGCGATAGATAGCGTTTCCTTCCGCCTGCTCGCTGGTAAAGCGGTTCAGCAGACGTTGACGCACCATATCATTGATGGCGTTGTTGGCGCGCACGCTAATGGTTTCGCTGGTTTGCTCAAACGCATCACTGACGTGGCGGAACGCATCCACCAGTTCGCCTTCACTCATTTCGCCATCCAGGCGTTCGCCGTTTAGCGTCGCGACCGCCAGCAGGAAAGAGAGTCTGTCTACCGGCAGCGAGATGGAGAAATCATTTTTCCTGGCCCAGGCAACCAGTTCGGGGACTGTCTGGGAAAATTCACTCATAGATTATCCTTGCATCTGCGGCTTGCGCGCGGTGACGTGTATATAGCGGCCAAGGCTGAGATAAGGCTCCTGGCGGCAGTACCGCGTCTCTATTTCTGTTAAGGCGTCTAAACAGTCGTCCTGTTTTTGTTTATCACGCAGATAATCATGAAACACCCTCACGCCTGTTTTACCGGTAATTTCCCAACCGATCTCCTCCAGCCAGCCGTAGACCTGCTGCGGTTCACGTGGGAAATCCGGTGAAAGCGTGCGTCGTTTCTTTTTATACATGCCCTGCTGTACGTAGCCAAAATTGCCCACCAGCACGTTTCGCATCAGCAGGCCGTTGGCATTGTAAAACATCAGCGATAAGGCACCGCCCGGCCTCAGCATCGACCACAGCGTTTTTAACATCGCTTGCGGTTCAGCGACCCATTCGAGCACAGCATGAAACAATATCAGATCAACCTGCGTTTCCAAATGCTGCGGAATGTCCTGAGCGGCGCAATGTATAAAATGCATGTTGTCGCTCACACCTTTCTCTTGCGCCGCTCGCTCAGCGCGCGCCACCATCTCGGCAGAAAGATCGCACAGCGTGACGTGATGTCCCCGCTGCGCCATAAGGATCGCAGTCTGACCTTCCCCGCCACCGGCGTCCAGCACGCGCAACTGTCGGTCACCGAATTCGGCCAGCAGCTTGTCCAGATCCTGCCAGAGGATCGTCTGGCGAAGCTGACCTTTGGTGGTGCCATAAATGTTGCGCGAAAACTTTTCCGCGATGTCATCAAAATTGCGATCCCGCATTGGGAGGGTTCCACTCACTTACTGCAAAACCGCTATTTTGTCACACCCGCGCGGAGAATGAACCACTCTGGTGTAATATCACCGGAAATCGCCTGCTGTATGGTCAAAAAAGGAACCAAAAAGGATGCTTTTTACCCTAAAAAAATATATTGGAGGCATGATGCTTCCCCTTCCCCTGCTGTTGATTATTATCGCGCTGGGGCTGGCACTGTTATGGTTTAGCCGGTTTCAGAAAAGCGGTAAATCCATCGTGACCGCGGGCTGGCTGGCGCTGCTGTTGCTCAGCCTGCAACCCGTCGCTGACGGTCTGTTACGCCCGATAGAAGACACCTACCCGACATGGCAGGGAAACCAGAAAGTGGGCTACATCGTGGTGCTGGGCGGTGGATATACCTGGGACCCGAACTGGGCCCCCAGCTCTAACCTGATCAACAACAGCCTGCCGCGTCTGAACGAGGGGATCCGCCTGTGGCTTGCCAATCCGGGATCGAAGATGATCTTCACGGGGGCTGCCGCAAAAACTAACCCGGTCAGCACCGCGGAAGCGGGTGCAAGAGTGGCTGAATCGCTTGGCGTGCCGCGTTCCGCCATCATTACCCTGGATAGCCCGAAGGATACCGAAGAGGAGGCAGCGGCGGTAAAACAGGCCATCGGCGACGTACCGTTCCTGCTGGTGACCTCTGCCTCACACCTTCCACGCGCGATGATTTTCTTTGAGAAGCAAGGCCTGCATCCGCTGCCAGCCCCGGCAAACCAGCTGGCTATCGACGCGCCGCTTAATACGTGGGAACGGATTATCCCGTCTCCGGTATGGCTGATGCACAGCGACCGCGTTGGATACGAGTCGCTAGGCCGACTCTGGCAGTGGCTCAAAGGGTCGTCAGGCAAGCCAGGGCAAGAGTGATTTTGCGGCAAGGTCGAAGCCGGCGCGATTAAATCGCCCGGTGTTGACCAGCTGCGCGACCTCATCCCACAGCAGATAGAGCCAGCGACGCCAGAGGAACGCTTCCGCAACGGGTGCGCGCTGAAGGTAGTGCCAGAGCAAATCTTCCGCCGCCCCGCCCTCGCTCAGCCTGAACAGCTCGTACTCACGCGGCGCCCAGAGCATGATCCCCGGCCCGAGCATCGCAAGAAGCTGGTCGCTGCGGGGATCTTTTAACATGCTGCGCAGCGTGAAGTTGCCGTGCACCAGCACGCAGTTGTCGTTAAACCCCTCAAACAGCGTCGGCAGGCATTCCCGGGTGCGAAACAGAATGCGTTTGTCCTGCATCGTTAAGCCGGTGTTGTTGAATTGATTGAGCGTTCCCCACAGCACTTCAACGCGCTGGCGATACCACAGCGGCCAGAGGTTTTCCTGGGTGCTGTCTACCGCGCCAACCAGGCCGCGGCTGTCCTGCCGGTGCCAGGCAAGGAGAGCCTCGACAATCTGATCCTTCAGCTGTTCCCAGCGCTCAGGCGTACGCGCCGGGGCTTCAACAGAGACTCCGCGTAAACGCTCGATAAGCAGGACATCCGGCCCGGGATGCTCCTCATGCGTCATCACGCCGTAAACCGTGGGCATACGCACCGTTCCTTCCCGCGCCAGCATCGACATTTTCCACGCCAGCTGTCTGGCGACGCCCGGTGAGGTAAAGCTTCTGGCCATCAGCGGCATGGGGTGTCCCTGACTGTCATACAATGACCAGAGCGCGGTATCGGCCTTTTCATTCACGCATTCCACCCGACTTAGCTTTTCGCCAAGGAGATGGCTGAGTTCTGCACGCAGCTGTTCCATATGAGATTACCCCCATTAAGACTACTGCTTTTATAATGAGCGTGCGCGACCCGGATGTCACCCGGAAGAGATCAATAATGGACAAGAAAAGGAAAATAGCCTGGCGGGAGAACATCCCCTCAAGCGAGGGGATGGTAGCGATTTAACGCATTTCGACGCGAACGCGCTCGAGATCTTCAGGGGTATCCACGCCGGTGCCGGGCACTTCCCGGGCGACCGCAACGTGAATTTTCTCGCCGTACCACAGCACGCGAAGCTGTTCGAGCATTTCGATATGCTCAAGCGGGCTTGGTGCCCAGGCAACGTAGCGACGAATAAACCCTGCGCGGTAGCCGTAAATGCCAATATGGCGCAGGAAGGTGTCGCCAATCGTCTCTTTCGATTGCGCGAAACGATCGCGATCCCACGGAATGGTGGCGCGGGAGAAATAGAGCGCGTAGCCCTCTGCGTCCATGACCACTTTCACCGCATTTGGATTAAAAGCCTCTTCAGCGTGGTGGATCGGCACCGCGAGGGTAGCCATGCCGACCTGACGCTGAGCCAGGTTTTCGGCCACCTGACGGATGATCGCCGCCGGGATCGTCGGCTCATCACCCTGCACGTTCACAATCACCGTCTCGTCGCTAAAGCCGCACTTCTCGACGACTTCCGCCAGACGCTCGGTGCCCGACTGATGGTCGGCGCGGGTCATGCATACTTCCCCCCCCGCGGCCTCAACCGCGCGCGCGACGTCCGGGTGATCGGTCGCAACGATAACGCGCCCGGCCCCTGACTCACGCGCCCGTTCAAGGACGTGCACGATCATCGGTTTGCCGTTAATATCCACCAGCGGTTTACCTGGCAGGCGCGTTGAGGCATAACGCGCAGGAATAATGACAACAAAACTCATGACTTGCTCTCTTCTGCCACCAGGGAACGGGCTTCGTTTTCCAGCAGGACCGGAATACCGTCACGCAGCGGGAACGCCAGGCTGTCCAGTTTGCAAATCAGCTCTTGTTTATCCTGGCTGTAATACAGTTTGCCGTTGCACACCGGGCAGGCAATAATTTCAAGTAAACGGTGATCCATAGTTCCTCCGTATGGGTAATCGCTAAAGCTTATCACATTCCCTTTTCAGAGAGTGTCTGTTTCCCAGCCGCCCAGGCAGGTTGTAAACAGCCCTGCGGGCACGCGGCCAAGCGTAATTTCACCTGCCCCCTGCCAGCGCGCAAATTCACTGAGAGCGGTCGTTAACCCTTTTTCCAGGCCAGCCGTGACCTTTACGCCCTCTTCAAGCCAGAGCGCGATAATTTCCAGAATGCCGGCTTTACGGTGCAGTTTGGCATCCATGCGCCCGACAAGCTGCCCTTTGTGCAGCAGCGGCAAAACAAAATAGCCATACTGCCGCCTGGGCGCCGGGGTATAACATTCGAGACGGTAGCTAAAACCAAACAGCTGCTCGGCGCGCTTTCTGTCCCAGACAACCGGGTCAAACGGCGACAGCACGGCACTGTGGGTCGCCTGTAGTTTGCCCTCAAGCGCCTGCGGCAGCAGCGGGACGACATCCGCGTGTAGCCACATTTCACCTAACGTATCTACCGACACCGGGATGACGCGCTGCTCCTGTTGCCACTTTTCCAGCAACGGTTTTAGCGCCGGCTGGCGCAGGCGATAGTAATCCGCCAGCCATTGCGGGCGAAATATCCCCAGGCTGCGGGCGCTGTTTTCAAGCATAACGGCTTCGGCTGCTTCCTGAGTAAGCAGGTCGCGAGCATCGTCCCAGTGCGGCATAACGCGGTGCGTGAGGTCATAGACGCGCTGAAAGTTGCGGCGCTCGACAACCATCACCTTTCCCGCCGTAAACAGCCCTTCCAGATGACGCTTGTGCGGCTTCCACTCCCACCAGCCACCGGCTCCTTTTCGCGGGTGTTCAAAATCCGCGGAGCGTACCGGGCCGTTTTCCTGAATATGGGCAATCAGCTGCTCAATTTCAGCCGCGTGTTCCGCCATCCACTCCTGTCGGTATTTCCAGCCCATGCTGTCCGGGGCGAGCATTCGGTGGCGCACCAGCGCAAAATCGCTGCGCGGCAGAAAGCAGGCTTCATGCGCCCAGTATTCCATCAGTTCGCCCTGGCTCAGCGCATTATCCAGCCATTGCGGTGGGTAGTTTCCCAGGCGGCTGAACAGAACCAGATACGGGCTGCGCGCCACGATGTTAATGGTGTCGATTTGCAGCAACGACATGCGCTGCACGGTAGAGAGGATATCCGCTGGACGCGCGCGGCGGGGCTTTCGCAAAAGCCCCTGCGCGGCAAGATGCAGGTTACGTGCGGCTGCAAGTGAAAGTTGCGGTAGAGACATGCGTTTTCCTGTCAGTCAAAGCGCCACCGGAACCGCGTTGAAGTTACTGCACTAACGCGAGCAGTTCCTTGAGCAATTGTTCCGGCTGCTCGCCGCTGAGTTCGGCGTCAACCGGCAGGTACCACCAGTTTGCTTTCGCAAAGGCCCGGCATTTTACCGCGTCTTTTTCCGTCATGATCAGCGTCTGCCCGTGCGCGGTCAGCCCTTCGATCGCCTCGGCAACTAACGCCTGGTGATCGGCCAGCGGAACCCGCTTTTCAGGCCGGGCACCGCACTGCTCAAGCGTCGCGAAGAAACGCGGCGGATGGCCAATTCCGGCCATCGCTACCAGATGATCCAGCTGCGCGACGTCTCTGCGTTCGCCGGTCAGCATGTTCACCGCCTGTCCGGGGCGAAGACGCATAGGGATTTCGCCCGCTCTGGCTTCGCCACCGTTAACAATCACGGCATCTACGGTTTTCAGGCGCGACGCCCGCTCACGCATAGGACCGGCTGGCAGCCACCAGCCGTTGCCAAAACGACGAACGCCGTCAATGACCACGATCTCTTTATCACGCGCCAGCGCGTAATGCTGTAAGCCATCATCGGTGATTACGATCTGTACTTTGTGCTCCGCAAGCAGTGCTTTAACCGCATCGCTGCGCACCGGCGAGACCGCAACCGGCACGCCTGTACGCTGGTAGATAAGCACCGGCTCATCGCCGGCTTCGGCGGTTGTCGTGCCAGGCGTCAGCAGCAGTGGATACTGCGCCGCCTTGCCACCGTAACCGCGGGAGACAACGCCCGGACGAATACCGCGCTTCTGGAGTTGCTCCACCAGCCAGATCGCAACCGGGGTTTTGCCGTTTCCGCCTGCCGTCAGGTTACCCACCACCACCACCGGTACCGGCGCGCGCCAGGCGCGCCTGATCCCGAGGCGGTAAAGCAGGCGAATACCACCGCTCACCAGGCCATACAGCCAGGAGAGCGGGAGGAGCAGCACCCACAGAGGAGATTCACCCGACCAGATGCGTGCAATCATTGTCCGAACTGCATTTTATGAAGCTGGGCGTAAACACCGCGCTGTTCCAGCAGATCCATATGGCTGCCGCGTTCAACGATGACGCCGTCTTCCACCACCACGATTTCATCAGCCTGCTCAATGGTAGACAGACGGTGCGCGATAACCAGCGAGGTACGGTTTTTCTGAAGTTCATCCAGCGCCGACTGAATAGCGCGTTCAGATTCGGTATCCAGCGCGGACGTCGCTTCATCAAGGATCAGGATGGGGCTGTTGCGCAGTAGCGCACGGGCAATCGCGATACGCTGACGCTGACCACCGGAAAGCAGTACCCCGTTTTCACCAATGATGGTATCCAGACCATTATCCATCTTGTTGATGAAGTCCATCGCATAGGCCATACGCGCCGCATTCTCAATCTCTTCGCGGCTGTACTCTTCGGTACGGGCATAAGCAATATTATTCGCGACCGTATCGTTAAACAGATGCACGTTCTGCGATACCAGCGCGACCTGGTTACGCAGCGACTGTAGGGTATATTCCCGCAGGTCGTGACCATCGAGCAGGATCTCGCCCTGATCGATATCGTAGAAACGGGTAATCAGGCTGGCAATCGTCGATTTGCCCGAACCGGAACGGCCGACCAGCGCAACGGTTTTACCCGCCGGAATCGACAGGCTAATATCGCGCAGCGCCGCCACTTCGCGGCCTGGATAAGTAAAGGTCACGTTGCGGAACTCAACGTCGCCTTTTGCGCGCTCAATCACGCGTGTCCCTTCATCTTTTTCCTGCTCGGAATCGAGAATGCTGAACAGCGTCTGGCAGGCCGCCATCCCGCGCTGGAACTGGGCGTTGACGTTAGTCAGCGATTTCAGCGGACGCATCAGCGCAATCATGGACGAGAACACAACGGTGATGGTACCCGCGGTCAGGGTCTCCATAACGCTTGGGAAACTCGCGGCATACAGAACAAAGGCCAGGGCCAGAGAGGCGATCAGCTGAATAATGGGATCGGAAATCGACGAGGCCGATACCATTTTCATCCCCTGCAGGCGCATTTTGTTGCTGACCTTGTCAAAGCGTTTGGTTTCGACTTCCTGACCGCCGAAAATCAGCACTTCTTTATGGCCTTTCAGCATCTGCTCGGCGCTGGTGGTAACCTGCCCCATCGTGTTCTGCATATTTTTACTGATGCTGCGAAAACGTTTGGACACCACGCGGATCGCGATGGAGACTATTGGTGCCAGCACAATAAGGATGAGCGACAGCTGCCAGCTGTAGTAGAACATCATCGCAAACAGACCGATGATGGATGCGCCTTCACGCACCACGGTAATCAGCGCGCTGGACGACGACGACGCTACCTGCTCGGAATCGTAGGTAATACGAGACAGCAGCGTACCGGTTGACTGTTTGTCGAAGAAAGAGACCGGCATCCCCATCATATGGCTGAACAACCGGCGGCGCATGGTCATCACCACTTTACCGGATACCCAGGAGATGCAGTAGCTTGATACATAGCTGGAGATACCGCGTAAGATCATCAGCCCAATAACCACCAGCGGCATCCATAGCAGCACTGAACGATCCGTTTTACCAAAACCGTCATCCAGTAACGGTTTGAGAAGCGATAACATAAACGTATCGCTGGCCGCGTTGAGGACTAACGCTACGCCCGCCACGAACAAGCCTGCTTTGAAAGGAGCAATCATCGGCCAGAGCCGGCGGAACGTTTGCCACGTGGAGAGATCTTTGTCGTTATGCATTCAAAAAACCAGCATTTGTTGAAATAGCCGCATATTCTACCCGTTATCTACGGGCGCGCCAAACCACTGATGATACCAACGCGGTAAATTGTGCTCGCGTAAGCGGCGAATTTGCCTGCCGTGGTGCGAAAACGTCACGGATATTTGCCCGGACTGCGGGGTATCCAGCCAGAGATAACCCTCCTTTCGATAGCGCCGAAGCACCTTCACCGACGGGAAACGCCACGCGTTATAGCGGGCCATGGAGGCCAGCGAAATCGCCCCCTCCACGCGCTGAACCAGCGGCGCTGAGGACGAGGTGTTGCTGCCGTGATGCGGCACCTGAATCAGTGTAGACGCAAGCTGACGCCAGCGGTGGCTCAGCATCGCCAGTTCCGCCTGCGCTTCAATATCGCCGGTCAGTAAAACACTCTGCTCCCCGTCATCAATTTTTACCACGCAGGAGCGGTTGTTGCCTTTAGCGGCGGTGTTTTGCGGCGGCCAGTGCACGGTGAAGGATAATCCCTGCCACTGCCATCGCTGCCCGCGAAAACAGGGAAGATGCCCGGCCCAGGGCAAGGGACTCCTGACCCACATGGCAGGCCAGGCCGTTCGTAGCGATGCCAGCCCTCCCGCGTGATCGAGGTGCTCATGGCTCAGGATAACCCCTTCCGGCCTCAGATGATGCCAGCGTAGCCAGGGGATAATCAGCTGCTGCGCGCTGTCGCCACCGGGCCATGCCGGACCGGTATCATACAGAATGGCCTTCCCGTTACGCTCAACGACCATTGCCAGCCCCTGCCCCACGTCGAGCATATGCAGCGTCCAGCCGTCGGTTTTTGCCCTGTGCCAGAGCGGAAAGGAAAGCACGATACCGCCTGCCAGACATAGCGCAGGCGCTGTTCGCCAGGCGCGGAATCGCCAGCCAACTATCGCAAGCCATGGCAGCAACGTGAGGTACTGCCAGCGTTCATCAACGTCCTGCCAGCCATCCGGTAGGCGCTTCAGCAGCCAGAAAAGCCCTGCCAGAGACTTATCCGCTGCCAGCCACACGACATTTTCCAGCCCGGCCATCGGCAAGAGATGCAGCAGCATACCGAGCAGGATTAGCGGAACAGAGATAAAGGTGACCAGCGGAACCGCAAACAGATTCGCCACCAGCGAGGACAGGCTGAAGCCATGGAAAATGAGTACCTGAAGCGGTAACAACAGCAGCAGCATCCCGACCTGAAGATACAAAAGCGTAGCCAGCGGCCGCATGCGGCGGTCACGCAGCGGTTGCGGGAGTGGCAACCACTGATACCAGAAAATCAGCGCGGCTACCGCAAATGCCGACAACGCGAGGCTCTGCGACAGCACCGCCAGCGGATCGAAAATAAGGATTGCCGCCACGCAGGCAAGCCACACCTGCCAGGGTGACCACTGGCGACCACTCATTCGTAACGCAGCCAGAACCGTAAGTGCCACAACCGTGCGCAGCGCCGGCGGCTGTAAGCCCGTTAACCACGCGTAAAACGCGGCAAAGCACAGTCCTGCCAGCAAGGGGGCTGGCCAGCGGATCCAGTGGCCCGGCAGGAAAAACTGAACGCCCCGCACCAGTAACCAGACCACGGAGGCGGCCAGGGCAATATGCAGTCCCGAGATTGCCATAAGGTGCATCGTCCCCGTCTCACGCATCAGATTTTTTATCTCCAGTGATACCGACAGGCGCTCCCCCATTCCCAGCCCCAGGATCACGGGCCCCCACTGATACGGCGAAAGTGTAGCCTGTAGCGATCCCAGATAGCGCGCACGCAGGCTACAGCGCTCGTCAACGATCTCCGCATGGGTAAATCGTCCGCTCAGCGTCTGGTGCCGGGCAAAGGCATTTTTCTGCGAATCATAGCCGCCGTCGTTGAGTTCACCGTGTACCGCCCTTAGCCGCAGGGTCATCGCCCAGCGCTGCCCTACGCAGACGCGCTGTGGCAGATAGTTACCATACATCGCCACTCCCGTTGCACCCCAGATACGCCTACCATTGAGGCTGACAATTTTCCCCTGGTGCATCGTTGCGCCATCCGTTGCCGTTATCACCACCTCTGCCTGCTGCGGCCCTTTTGTTAAATGGTTCATCGGCCATACGCTCTCGTGTGCCGCCAGCATACCCCAGCAAAAAAAGAGCAACCCTAAGCCTGAAAACGTTAGCCATTTTCTCTGCGGCACGGCCAACGCAACGCCTGCGGCAATCATCATCCAGATAGTGGGCAAACCTGGCAAAGCGGGTAGCCAGTAGAGCGGAATTATGGCCAGAATGGCGCAAATACTGATGACGTGGATCCCCATTTTCACCTCCCTGTTAAAGGCGAGTATGCGGCGAAACTGGCGCGTCGTCAGACGGAAAAGGCTTGGTTTACGGCGGGCGCTGCAGCGCTTTTAGGCGTTTGCAGAAAACTAAGGAAGATAGTGCGGCGGAGATTCAGAAATGAAGGGATGGGTACAAAAAAAGCACCCTAAGGTGCTTTCTTTAAACTCAGTTAAACCCTGCGGGCTAAACTCAGTTACCGTAAATATTGGCGCGGTCGCGCAGTTCTTTACCCGGCTTAAAGTGCGGAACATACTTACCTTCCAGCTCCACTTTATCGCCAGTCTTCGGGTTACGCCCGGTGCGTGGTGCACGATAGTGCAGAGAAAAACTACCGAAACCGCGGATTTCAATGCGCTCGCCCTGGGCAAGAGTGGTGGCCATATGCTCCAGCATCTCTTTAACGGCATCTTCCACAGCCTTAGCAGGGATATGCGGTTGCTGACTGGCAAGTCTTTCAATCAATTCTGACTTGGTCATGATTCCTCCGGTTCCTTTCAAACCAATTAGCTGAACAGCTCATTAAACAAGGGCGGCCGTAGCCGCCCTTTGTTATTGATTACAGGACGAATCCTGCAATCTGTCAAGTCTGCTCTCCATCCTTCACGCTGTAAATGCGTTACAGCTCAAATGATGGTACAAACCTGAACTTACTCGCCTTTAGCTGCTTTGAAAGCTTCAGCCATTGCGTTGTTAGAGAAGTTTGCATCTTCCTGTTTGTTCACAGTTGCGATTGCATCTTTCTCATCAGCTTCGTCTTTAGCACGAACAGACAGGCTGATTGCACGGTTCTTACGGTCAACGCCGGTGAACTTAGCTTCAACGTCGTCGCCAACGCTCAGAACCAGAGTTGCATCTTCAACGCGGTCACGTGAAGCTTCGGAAGCGCGCAGGTAACCTTCAACGCCGTCAGCCAGTTCTACGGTTGCGCCTTTCGCGTCAACTGCAGTCACTTTACCGTTTACGATTGCGCCTTTCTTGTTCAGTGCAACCCAGTTGTTGAACGGATCTTCTGCGAGCTGTTTAACGCCCAGTGAGATACGCTCACGCTCTGCGTCAACCTGCAGAACAACTGCTGCGATTTCGTCGCCTTTTTTGTATTCACGTACTGCTTCTTCGCCTGCAACGTTCCAGGAGATGTCAGACAGATGAACCAGGCCATCGATGCCGCCGTCCAGGCCGATGAAGATACCGAAGTCAGTGATAGACTTGATTTTACCTTCAACACGGTCGCCCTTGTTGTGGGTTTCCGCGAACTGCTGCCATGGGTTGTTTTTGCACTGCTTCAGGCCCAGGGAGATACGACGACGTTCTTCGTCGATATCCAGAACCATCACTTCCACTACATCACCAACGTTAACAACTTTGGATGGGTGGATGTTTTTGTTGGTCCAGTCCATTTCGGAAACGTGCACCAGGCCTTCAACGCCTTCTTCGATTTCAACGAAGCAGCCGTAGTCAGTCAGGTTAGTAACGCGACCAGTCAGTTTAGTACCTTCTGGGTAACGCTTAGCGATAGCTACCCATGGATCTTCGCCCAGCTGTTTCAGGCCGAGGGATACACGAGTACGCTCGCGGTCGAACTTCAGCACTTTAACAGTGATTTCGTCGCCCACGTTCACGATTTCGCTTGGGTGCTTAACGCGTTTCCACGCCATGTCGGTGATGTGCAGCAGGCCATCAACGCCGCCCAGGTCAACGAATGCGCCGTAGTCAGTGAGGTTCTTAACGATACCTTTGACTTCCATGCCTTCCTGCAGGTTTTCCAGCAGCTGATCGCGTTCTGCGCTGTTTTCGGATTCGATAACGGCACGACGGGAAACAACAACGTTGTTACGCTTCTGGTCCAGCTTGATTACTTTGAACTCAAGCTCTTTGCCTTCGAGGTGCAGGGTGTCACGGACTGGACGAACGTCTACCAGTGAACCTGGCAGGAACGCACGAATACCATTCAGCTCAACAGTGAAGCCACCTTTAACTTTGCCGTTGATAACACCGACCACAGTTTCAGCTTCTTCGTAAGCTTTCTCCAGCGTGATCCATGCTTCGTGACGTTTAGCTTTCTCACGAGACAGCAGGGTTTCGCCGAAGCCGTCTTCTACTGCGTCCAGAGCAACGTCAACTTCGTCACCAACCTGGATTTCCAGCTCGCCCTGGGCGTTTTTGAACTGCTCAGCCGGGATGGCAGACTCAGATTTCAGACCGGCGTCAACCAGTACTACGTCTTTGTCGATAGCAACAACAACACCACGAACGATGGAACCCGGACGGGTTTCGATTTCTTTTAAGGATTCTTCAAACAGTTGAGCAAAAGATTCAGTCATGTTTAATCTTCAGGTTAATATTAACGTCCACCTGGCTCCGTGCCGGATGGGGTTGTTTCACATACCCGCCGTCAATCCATTGCAGCGGGGGTACTGCTAAATCGGTCGCAATTACGCGAGTGCCAGTTTTTGGCGCGCATATTGTAGCGCTTTTTCAATCACTTGCTCAATAGTTAAACTGGTTGAATCCAGCACTAATGCATCTTCTGCAGGAACAAGTGGAGCGACGGCGCGGTTACGATCGCGGTCATCGCGCTCTTTTATCTCGGATAAAAGGCGATCAAAGTTAACACTAAACCCCTTTTCCTGCAACTGAAGCATGCGGCGTTGAGCACGTTCTTCCGAAGAGGCGTCAAGGAAAATTTTCACTGGCGCATCAGGGAATACCACGGTTCCCATGTCGCGTCCGTCGGCGATAAGCCCGGGGGCTTCACGAAAACCGCGCTGACGACGTAACAGCGCCTCGCGAACGCGTGGGAATGCCGCGACCTGAGAGGCCGCGTTAGCCACTTCCTGCGTACGGATTTCACCGCTGACATCTTCCCCTTCCAGGATCACTTCGAGGTTGCCATCGGTAGAGACAAAGCGCACATCCAGATGCGCGGCCAGCGGCACCAGCGCTTCTTCAGAGGCAACATCCACATGATGATGCAGCGCAGCCAGAGCCAGCACGCGATAGATTGCTCCCGAATCTAAAAGATGCCATTGCAATGCTTCCGCCATCGCTTTGCACAGAGTACCTTTCCCTGCGCCACTTGGCCCATCAATGGTGATTACCGGGGCAACTGCCGTCATCTTTTTCTCCTTAATTAAGGCATACCGTTAACGTGAACGCCGCGCATTATACGCGCCAACGTGCGCAACTGTTACCTTTGCGTGTAAATTCCGGAATGATTGAAGCAGAGTGTAGAAGAAATGGGCGAAGATGACCGTCAGAAAGCGTAAGGAAATGCCGCATCGGGCGATGCGGCAGGTATTCATCAGGCAAGCGTGCTAATGCGCGCCAGCTGCTCGAAGTAGTCCGGGAAGGTTTTCGCCGTGCACTTCGGGTCAAGAATAGTGACTGGCGTATCTGAAAGCGCCACCAGCGAGAAACACATCGCCATACGGTGATCGTTGTAGGTGCCAATTTCCGCAAACTGGAGTTTCGCCGGCGGCGTGACGCGAATGTAGTCTTCGCCCTCTTCCACTTCGGCACCCACTTTACGCAGCTCGGTGGCCATCGCGAACAGGCGGTCGGTCTCTTTTACGCGCCAGTTATAGATGTTACGCAGCGTCGTGGTGCCTTTCGCAAACAGCGCTGCGGTGGCGATGGTCATTGCCGCATCAGGAATATGGTTCATGTCCATGTCGATGGCGTTCAGCTCGCCGCGCGTACAGGAGATGAAGTCATCGCCCCAGGTAACAACCGCGCCCATTTTTTCCAGCACGTCAGCAAAACGAATATCGCCCTGCACGCTGTTGCGGCCAATGCCGGTCACCCTGACGGTGCCGCCTTTGATCGCGCCCGCAGCCAGGAAGTAAGAAGCTGACGACGCGTCGCCTTCTACAAGATAGTTGCCTGGAGACAGATACTGCTGCGCGCCGCGCACCACAAAGCGCTGATAAGACTGGTTTTCCACCTCAACACCAAAGGTTTTCATCAGGTGCAGCGTGATATCAATGTACGGCTTAGAGACCAGGTCGCCTTTAATGCTAATGACGGTATCCTGTGGTGCCAGCGGTGCGGTCATCAGCAGTGCCGTCAGGAACTGGCTGGAGACGCTACCGTCCACCTCAACATTACCGCCAGTGAAACCACCGCGCAGACGCAGTGGCGGGTAGTTTTCCTGCTCAAGATAATCAATTTGCGCGCCGCCCTGACGCAGGGCATCCACCAGATGGCCGATCGGGCGCTCTTTCATGCGCGGCTCGCCGGTCAGCACAATATCGTTGCTTCCCAGGCACAACGCCGCCGCCAGCGGGCGCATTGCCGTACCGGCATTGCCCAGGAATAGCTCCAGCGCCTCAGCAGAACGTAACGCACCGCCGTTACCGGTGACTTCACAACGGGTACGATCCTCAGACAGCGTGTAATGAACTCCCAACGCTTTCAGCGCATTGAGCATATGGCGCACGTCATCGCTGTCCAGCAGGTTGGTGAGGACAGTGGTGCCGTTTGCCAGAGCTGCCAGCAGCAGAGCGCGGTTCGAGACACTTTTTGAACCAGGCAGATTAATGGTGCCATCTACCCGCGCGATAGGTTGTAACGTCAGGGATTCCATGAAACTCAACTCTCAACTCAACATAATAAAAAACCCGCAGCAAAACTGCGGGGGTGAAAAAAACAGCCAGTTAACCGTGACGACGCTCGAAGTCGATCATGAAATCAGTCAGAGCCTTAACGCCTTCCAGCGGCATGGCGTTATAGATAGAGGCACGCATACCGCCCACTACACGGTGACCTTTCAGCGCGTGCAGGCCCGCGGCGAACGACTCTTCCAGGAACACGCTGTCCAGGTTACTGTCCGCCAGCTGGAACGGCACGTTCATACGTGAACGGTTAGCTTTGGCCACGTCGTTACGGTAGAAATCGCTCTTGTCGATCGCGCCGTACAGCAGTTCGGCTTTCTGCTGATTAATCTTGTCCATCTCCGCCACGCCGCCTTTTTGCTTCAGCCATTTGAAGACCAGGCCGGAAAGATACCAGGCAAACGTGGGCGGGGTGTTGAACATAGAGTCGTTATCGTTCAGGACGGTGTAGTCCAGAATCGACGGGCAGGACTTATGGGCTTTGCCCAGCAGGTCTTCACGCACGATGACGATGGTCAGGCCCGCGGGGCCGATATTTTTCTGCGCACCCGCGTAGATCACACCGTAGCGGCTGACGTCCAGCGGCGTGGAGAGAATGGTGGAGGAGAAGTCCGCGGTCACAACCACGTTTTCGCCAAAGTCTGGCTCTTCGTGAATGGCGATGCCGTCAATGGTTTCGTTCGGGCAGTAGTGGAGATACGCCGCGTTGTCAGAAAGCTGCCATTCGCTCATCGGCTTCACGGCGCGCAGCCCGTCAACGGTCACTTTGGCATCGATGACGTTCGGCGTGCAGTATTTATGCGCTTCTTTTACCGCACTGGCGGCCCAGTAGCCGGCATCAACGTAGTCAGCGGTGGTTTTGTCGCCCAGCAGGTTGAGCGGGATGCCCGCAAACTGGCCGCGTCCACCGCCGTGACAGAACAATACTTTGTAGTTCGAGGGAATGTTCAGCAGATCGCGAAAATCCTTTTCTGCCTCTTCCGCCACCTGGATAAACGCTTTACCACGGTGGCTGATTTCCATCACCGACGTACCCAGACCGTTCCAGTCACAAAGTTCCTGTTGAGCCTGTTTGAGTACGTCTGCCGGTAACATTGCCGGACCTGAACTGAAATTAAAGACTTGAGCCATTTCCCCTCACCACGCTAAATGCCATAAGTTATAACTGTGGATATCGGTTTTATCATTCAGTGACACGCGCCGCAATGTCTAAAACTTTTGACCGGAGAAATGTGTCCCTCGTCACACAAAACAATCTGCCGTACCGTTGTTATAAAACCGACAAAACCGCTGTCAGATGATGCGTTTAGCCCGGCTAACCTTCGTCCATTCTGGATTCGCACAGCGGGGGCATAATTGATGAGCGCCGGCCTGCATGACCACCACGTGGCTGCATTTTATGCAGGCATACTCCCCCGCGTCAGGCACGGTCTTGTACCGTTCAATGAGCATATCCGGCAGGATGCACAGTCCGGGCTTCACTTCCTCGTCGGGGTAGTAGTAGACGCTGATTTGACCGTTCGTTTCCATAATTGCCAGACGCACCTGGCCCAGCTGTTCAACGCTGCTTATGCGAAGCTCCATAAAGAACTCAAACTCCGTCATATTGGCGCGTTGCACATTCTCCCAGGCCAGCTGTCCGTCTTCGACTATAACCACCGGTTTCCCTTCGAACAGATCCTCTAGCTTTTCGCTTTTCGACATAAGCCACATGACCAGACGGTACAGCAGCGCAAGCGTTACGAAGACAATAAAGACCGGCACCATCGGCACATCGTCATAAAAGGCAACATCCCCTGCCGCCGACCCCAGCGTCAGGATGATCAGCACCTCAAACAGCGACATCTGGCGAACGCCGCGACGCCCGGTGATTTTCAGAAACAGGAAGACGAGCACAAAGGTGTACAGGCTGCGCAGCGCCACTTCGCCTAAAAACTCTGGTGGGACTTTATCAAACGCCATCCGCTGGAGATCAAATGCTTTCATTTTTCTATGCCTTAACAGTAGGTTACTGTCTATAAGCATAGCCCAGCCATTTATTTTCGCCGGAGATAGCACCCGTCACGCAAAACCCGTATCATTGCGCGCTTTACGTACGATAAAAGTGAACGCCATGACTCAAACGTTTATCCCCGGCAAAGACGCCGCTCTGGAAGATTCCATCGCTCGCTTCCAGCAGAAACTGACCGACCTGGGCTTTAATATCGAAGAAGCCTCCTGGCTGAACCCGGTGCCTCACGTCTGGTCTGTGCACATTCGCGACAAAGACTGCGCGCTGTGCTTTACCAACGGTAAAGGCGCAACCAAAAAAGCGGCGCTGGCCTCTGCGCTGGGCGAGTATTTTGAACGTCTGTCGACCAACTACTTTTTCGCCGACTTCTGGCTGGGCGATACCATCGCCAACGGCCCGTTCGTTCACTATCCGAATGAAAAATGGTTCCCGCTGACTGAAGACGACGAACTGCCGGAAGGCATTCTTGATGCCCGCCTGCGCGCGTTCTACGATCCGGAAAACGAACTGACCGCCAGCATGCTGATCGATTTACAGTCCGGCAATGAAGACCGCGGGATCTGTGCCCTGCCGTTCACACGCCAGTCTGATGAGCAGACCGTTTATATTCCGATGAACATCGTCGGCAACCTGTATGTGTCCAACGGCATGTCCGCCGGTAACACCCGCAACGAAGCGCGCGTGCAGGGATTATCTGAAGTCTTCGAACGCCACATCAAAAATCGCATTATTGCTGAGCCCATCAGCCTGCCGGAGATCCCGGCTGACGTGCTTGCGCGCTACCCGGGCGTGGTGGAATCCATCGCTAAACTGGAAGCGGAAGGTTTCCCTATCTTTGCCTATGACGGTTCACTGGGCGGCAAATATCCGGTTATCTGCGTCGTGCTGTTCAACCCGGCAAACGGCACCTGCTTTGCCTCCTTCGGCGCGCATCCGGACTTTGGCGTGGCGCTGGAGCGTACCGTCACCGAACTGCTGCAGGGTCGTAGCCTGAAGGATCTCGACGTGTTTACACCGCCAACCTTTGATGACGAAGAAGTGGCCGAGCATACCAACCTCGAAACGCACTTCATCGACTCCAGCGGTTTGATCTCCTGGGATATGTTCAAGCAGGATGCAGACTATCCGTTCGTGGACTGGAGCTTTGCCGGTACCACGGAAGAAGAGTTCGCCACCCTGATGGCGATCTTCAACGCCGAAGATCGCGAAGTCTACATTGCCGACTATGAACATCTGGGCGTTTACGCGTGCCGTATTATCGTGCCGGGCATGTCCGACATCTATCCGGCAGAAGATCTGTGGCTGGCAAACAACAGCATGGGTGCGCACCTGCGCGAAACCCTGCTGGCCCTGCCGGGCAGCGAGTGGGATAAAGAGGATTATCTGAACCTGATCGCCCAACTGGACGAAGAAGGCCACGATGATTTCACCCGCGTGCGCGAGCTGCTGGGTCTGGCAACCGGTAAGGATAACGGCTGGTACACGCTGCGCATCGGCGAACTGAAGGCGATGCTGGCGCTGGCGGGCGGCGATCTGGATCAGGCCCTGGCCTGGACAGAATGGACGATGGAATTTAACCAGTCAGTCTTCTCTGCCGAGCGCACTAACTATTACCGTTGCCTGCAAACGTTGCTTCTGCTGTCTCAGGAAGACGGCCGTGAACCACTGCAGTACCTGAATGCGTTTGTGCGTATGTACGGTGCAGACGCCGTTGAGGCCGCCAGCGCGGCGCTGAGCGGTGAAGCGCCATTCTATGGCCTGCAGGCGGTAGACAGCGATCTGAAAGCCTTCCCGGCACATCAGTCTCTGCTCAACGCCTATGAAAAATTACAGAAGGCAAAAGCCGCTTACTGGTCAAAATAAGCGCATATAACATTAATGGCAGTAGGCGTATTCACTCGCCTGAGCTATATTACGGGGCAATTTCATTGCCCCTTTTTTTATTTTTTCACGCAATGACGTTTGATTGTAATAATTAAGTTAACCACGGGTAAATATAATAATACTTACCTGCGTTTTACTGTTACTTATTATGGCAAATACTCCATTTTAATTAACTGTTTTAAGGGAGGCGGACTGAAAAAATTCAACTCTTTTCATAACTTTTAAAATTTATTTTTATACGGATAATCAAATACTTACTCCGCTTTTGCTGTAAAACCATACACACTGCGGGCCTATAAGCCAGGCGAGATATGATCTATATCAATTTCTCTTCTATAATGCTTTGTTAGTATCTCGTCGCCGACTTAATAAAGAGAGAGTTAGTGTGAAAGCTGACAACCCTTTTGATCTATTACTCCCCGCTGCGATGGCGAAAGTTGCCGAAGAAGCGGGTGTCTATAAAGCAACGAAACATCCGATGAAGACGTTCTATCTGGCGATCACGGCTGGTGTGTTCATCTCTATCGCTTTCGTCTTCTATATCACCGCTACCACCGGTACTGCCGCGATGCCTTACGGCATAGCCAAACTGATTGGCGGCATCTGCTTCTCGCTGGGTTTGATTCTTTGCGTCATCTGCGGCGCCGATCTCTTCACCTCAACGGTGTTGATTGTTGTGGCGAAAGCCAGCGGAAGGATCACCTGGGGTCAACTGGCGCGCAACTGGCTTAACGTCTACGTTGGTAACCTGATTGGCTGTCTGCTCTTTGTTCTGTTGATGTGGCTTTCTGGCGAGTACATGACCGCCAACGGCGGCTGGGGGCTTAACGTCCTGCAAACCGCTGACCACAAAATGCACCATACATTTATCGAAGCCGTTGCTCTCGGCATCCTTGCTAACCTGATGGTCTGCCTGGCGGTGTGGATGAGCTACTCTGGTCGTAGCCTGATGGATAAAGCCATGATTATGGTTCTGCCGGTTGCGATGTTTGTTGCCAGCGGCTTTGAGCACAGTATTGCGAATATGTTCATGATCCCGATGGGGATTGTTATCCGCAACTTTGCAAGCCCGGAGTTCTGGACTGCTGTTGGTTCAACCCCGGAAAGTTTCTCTCACCTGACTATTATGAATTTCATTACCGATAACCTGATCCCCGTCACTATCGGGAACATTATCGGTGGGGGTCTGTTAGTTGGGTTGACATACTGGGTCATTTACCTGCGTGGCGGCGACCATCATTGATGGTTGTCTCAGGCAGTAAATAAAAAATCCACTTAAGAAGGTAGGTGTTACATGTCCGAGCTTAATGAAAAGTTAGCCACAGCCTGGGAAGGTTTTACAAAAGGTGACTGGCAGAATGAAGTAAACGTCCGTGACTTCATTCAGAAAAACTATACCCCGTATGAAGGTGACGAATCCTTCCTGGCTGGTGCAACTGACGCAACCACCAAGCTGTGGGACAGCGTAATGGAAGGCGTTAAACTGGAAAACCGCACTCACGCGCCAGTTGATTTTGACACCTCCGTTGCTTCCACCATCACTTCTCACGATGCTGGCTACATCAACAAAGCCCTTGAGAAAATCGTTGGTCTGCAAACTGAAGCACCACTGAAACGCGCAATCATCCCGTTCGGTGGTATCAAAATGGTTGAAGGTTCCTGCAAAGCGTATAACCGCGAGCTGGACCCAATGCTGAAAAAAATCTTCACCGAATACCGTAAAACCCACAACCAGGGTGTATTCGATGTTTACACCAAAGACATTCTGAACTGCCGTAAATCTGGCGTTCTGACTGGTCTGCCAGATGCATATGGCCGTGGCCGTATCATCGGTGACTACCGTCGCGTTGCGCTGTACGGTATCGACTTCCTGATGAAAGACAAATACGCGCAGTTCGTCTCCCTGCAGTCCGATCTGGAGAACGGCGTAAACCTGGAAGCGACTATCCGTCTGCGTGAAGAGATTGCTGAACAGCACCGCGCGCTGGGTCAGATCAAAGAGATGGCGGCTAAATACGGCTGCGATATCTCCGGTCCTGCTACCAACGCTCAGGAAGCTATCCAGTGGACCTACTTCGGCTACCTGGCCGCGGTTAAGTCTCAGAACGGTGCTGCGATGTCCTTCGGCCGCGTATCCACCTTCCTGGATGCGTACATCGAACGTGACCTGAAAGCGGGTAAAATCACCGAGCAAGACGCTCAGGAAATGATTGACCACCTGGTCATGAAACTGCGTATGGTTCGCTTCCTGCGTACCCCAGAATATGATGAGCTGTTCTCTGGTGACCCAATCTGGGCAACAGAATCTATCGGTGGTATGGGCGTAGATGGCCGTACTCTGGTAACCAAAAACAGCTTCCGCTTCCTGAACACCCTGTACACCATGGGCCCTTCTCCGGAGCCGAACATCACCGTTCTGTGGTCTGAAAAACTGCCTCTGAACTTCAAGAAATTCGCCGCTAAAGTGTCCATCGACACCTCTTCTCTGCAGTACGAGAACGATGACCTGATGCGTCCTGACTTCAACAACGACGACTACGCTATCGCTTGCTGCGTAAGCCCAATGGTTGTTGGTAAACAAATGCAGTTCTTCGGTGCGCGTGCAAACCTGGCGAAAACCATGCTGTACGCAATCAACGGCGGCGTTGATGAAAAACTGAAAATGCAGGTTGGTCCTAAGTCTGAACCAATCAAAGGCGACGTGCTGAACTATGACGAAGTTATGGATCGCATGGACCACTTCATGGACTGGCTGGCTAAGCAGTACGTGACTGCGCTGAACGTTATCCACTACATGCACGACAAGTACAGCTACGAAGCTTCTCTGATGGCGCTGCACGACCGTGACGTTGTTCGCACCATGGCATGCGGTATCGCAGGTCTGTCCGTTGCGGCTGACTCCCTGTCCGCAATCAAATATGCGAAAGTTAAACCAATTCGTGACGAAGATGGTCTGGCTATCGACTTCGAAATCGAAGGCGAATATCCGCAGTTTGGTAACAACGACGCTCGCGTTGATGACATGGCGGTTGACCTGGTAGAACGTTTCATGAAGAAAATTCAGAAACTCACTACCTACCGTAACGCTATCCCGACTCAGTCTGTTCTGACCATCACCTCTAACGTTGTGTATGGTAAGAAAACCGGTAACACCCCAGACGGTCGTCGTGCTGGCGCGCCATTTGGCCCAGGTGCTAACCCAATGCACGGTCGTGACCAGAAAGGTGCTGTTGCCTCTCTGACCTCCGTTGCTAAACTGCCGTTTGCTTACGCGAAGGATGGTATCTCTTACACCTTCTCTATCGTGCCAAACGCGCTGGGTAAAGATGACGAAGTACGTAAAACTAACCTCGCGGGTCTGATGGATGGTTACTTCCACCACGAAGCGTCCATCGAAGGTGGTCAGCACCTGAACGTGAACGTAATGAACCGTGAAATGCTGCTCGACGCAATGGAACATCCTGAGAAATATCCTCAGCTGACCATCCGCGTATCTGGCTACGCAGTACGTTTTAACTCCCTGACTAAAGAACAGCAGCAGGACGTTATCACCCGTACTTTCACTCAGTCCATGTAACTGGAATTGACTGAAATCACGCGTTAAAAAGCGTACAATAAAGGCTCCACGTCAGTGGGGCCTTTTTCTTCCCCACCCCAGTCTCTTTTGGCCGCTATCTATACTGAATGGATAACAGCCAAAACAGACTCGACATAGCCTTTGAGCTGTGCACCTACACAGGCCCCTGGATGGGCCAAATTCGGAGATATCACCGCAATGTCAATTATTGGTCGCATTCACTCCTTTGAATCCTGTGGCACTGTCGATGGCCCGGGGATCCGCTTTATTACATTTTTCCAGGGCTGCCTGATGCGCTGCCTGTACTGCCATAACCGCGATACCTGGGATACCCATGGCGGCAAAGAAGTCACCGTGGAAGATCTGATGAAAGAGGTGGTGACCTATCGCCACTTTATGAACGCGTCCGGCGGCGGTGTGACGGCATCCGGCGGTGAAGCCATTCTTCAGGCTGAGTTTGTGCGCGACTGGTTCCGCGCCTGCCACAAAGAGGGCATTCATACCTGTCTCGACACCAACGGCTTCGTGCGCCGCTACGATCCGGTTATCGACGAGCTGCTTGAAGTCACCGATCTGGTGATGCTCGATCTCAAACAAATGAACGACGAAATCCACCAGAATCTGGTTGGCGTTTCGAACCACCGCACGCTGGAGTTTGCCAAATACATTGCCAACAAAGGCGTCAAAACCTGGATCCGCTACGTGGTGGTGCCGGGCTGGTCAGATGATGACGATTCCGCGCATCGTCTGGGCGAATTTACCCGCGATATGGGCAACGTAGAGAAAATTGAACTCCTGCCCTATCACGAGCTGGGTAAACATAAATGGGTGGCGATGGGCGAAGAGTACAAGCTGGATGGCGTGAAGCCGCCGAAAAAAGAGACGATGGAACGCGTCAAAGGTATTCTTGAGCAGTACGGCCACAAGGTTATGTATTAAATAAAAGGCCCGGTTCTCACCGGGCCTTTTAATATTCTATTCAAAGACGCCGTTAATAACGGCAGTCACAATTGCCGTACTCAGGGCAATTAACACCAGGTCGTCACCCACCACGCGCCATTCATATCCCGGGTAGGACGGAAGCTGGCCCAGCATTGAGGCCGGCACGGCTTTCTTCGCTATGCCCGGAGGCAGCGGCTTTCCGCGCGCCAGGTTTTTCGCGATCCCCGGAGGCAGAGAATCATAGCCCGTTAAGCCGTAATTCAGTGCCAGATGGCGGGCACGATCGAAGCTAACGCGAGCGTCGACGTCATTACCGACATCTTTGCTGTTTTTAAAGCTCTTGTCCGATTTTCCTGGGTTATCCTGACCTTTATTTTGCTTATTACCATGGTTACCAGCGTTGCCGTTACCATGATTGCCGCTATTACCCTGCCCGCCACCGTTTCCGTGCCCACCGCCATTCCCGTTTCCAGGATTGGCCATGACCGGAGCCGTTGCAAACGTTAAAGACAACACTACGGCAAGCGCGGTAGTGGAAAAACGACGAGTAGACATGATTGCTGCCTTTTAGTGGGAGAACTCATCTGAATTATCGCCAGGCGGGTAAAACTCACAATAAGTAAAAGTCTTATATGTGACAGGGACAAAAAAGCCCGTCATCGACAGGCTTTTAATTAATCAGGCGTGTGCCACAGGCGTTGGATGTTCGCCGACTTTGCGCAGCAGCATTAACAGATAGATAAACGATACGCTGGCGATCATGATAAACAGCAGGTTATCGGAATAATTTTGCATGAGCATGGCGGTAAAGGTCGGACCGAGCAAACTGCCGATGGTGTAGCTCAGCAATAATGCCTGGTTCATCGCCACCAGCTGATGATGCTCAACTTTCTCACAGGCCCAGGCCATCGCAACCGGATAGAGCGTAAAGCCCGCAGCACCCAGAATGAACAGCGCAGGCGCCATCGCGGCGTTGCTGAGCATGGCGAGACATCCCATGATCACCACAAAAACCTGAACGCGCAGCACCAGCAGGCGACCAAAGCGATCGGCCAGTCGACCGATCGGCCATTGACCGACGATCCCTGCGCTGACCATCACCGCCATCCAGAAGCCAATCCCGGAATCGCTAACGCCCTGATGGTTAAGATAGAGCGGCATCAGGCCATAGAGTGAGCCCAGCACGATCCCGGAGATAATGCAGCCGTTCACGCCTAAACGTGCCTGGCGAAGCCTCAGCATTGGCCAGACGTGGGTGGCCTCCTGATGCTCGCTGTTCTGGTTCACGATACGGGTGAAGAGCAGCGGCAGGATCGCGGCCAGCACCATCCCCGTCACCCACGGCAGAACGCTCATCAGGTCGGTTGGGAATTTACTGACCATTAGCTGGCCGAAGACGGTACCCACGTAATAAACCATCATATAGGCGGCCAGCAGGCGCCCACGGTTACGGGAAGTACCGCTGCACATCAGGGCGCTTTCAACCACTACCCAGATCATCGCGCAGCCGACGCCCGCAATAAAGCGCCAGACCATCCAGCTCCAGAAGCCGACCATCAGGCCTAAACCGACGCATCCGGCGGCAAAAATCAGCGAGGCCAGATAATAGCTGCGGTTAAAACCAAAACGCTTAATAAGGCTGCCCGTTAATAAGGTACCCAGCAGGTTTCCGGTAAAAAAGGACGAGCTAACCATACCCACCTGCCAGGTCGGTAAGTTTTCATGGGCGAGCCATAGCGGGACGAGTGTGTTTAACACCGCGATCGCCAGGGTCAGCAAAAGCAAGCCACAGAGCAGCAAAAGCACCGGGCGGGTATAGGTGGTCATGGATTAAAAACCGTGAGGAAGTTCAGATTTCGTGCGCATCATGCCACCGGCAAAAACAAAGTCAATCCACCGATTCAGGCGTCACGCACGATATGCGCCATGTCGATTTAAAAAACTCATCCTGCTAATGCAAAGCCTGCTACAGATATTAATTATCTATTTGTTTTTATTTATTTCAGGGAATTTTTAATACGAAACGTCAGTCGAAAAATTTCATGAATGAAAAAAGAAAAGCCGGGCGCTATGTCCCGGCTTTTTATAACAAAAAATGAAATTAGCTGGCGATAGCCATACCGACGGTCATATGCAGACCATAAAACACGCCGCGACCAATCAGCTCCCCGGCCAGCACCAGCACAAAGGCCAGTGAAAGCAACGGCAGCGCAGGCTGGTAACCTTTGAGCTGAGGTGCAATCCAGCACACCAGCGCAGCCGCCAGCAACACCACGCGCCAGGCCATCAGCGCACCGTAGTCCGGCACCAGCGCAGAGGCCTGCTGGATAGAGCTGTGGATGGTGGCCAGCTCAGCCCCCTGCATCAACGCCACAACAGCACTGATGACCAGCGCCAGCAGCGAGACCGCTGGCAGCAGATGCATTCCCCAGCCGTCCACCCCAGCGACGCGCAGCAGCAGATAGCCCAGCAGAGGACCGCCGATAAACATCGTCAGGAAGAAGCTCATCGGCGTCCAGACGCTGTACCAGGTAGGAACGGTATCAATGGTGTTGTACACCCGAACCATCATCCATACGAATACCACGCCCAGAACCATGGTGACGATGAGCCACAGCGCGCGTAACCCTGACGGCAGCTTTTTCAGCGCCGCCAGCAGCCAGCCCAGCCCGCCCACGGCAAAGAAGATTGCGCCACTGGCAATCTCGTTACTCAGCGAAGAGGCACCAACTCGATTCAGGGAGTTGAACGCACGCATCGGCGAGCCCAGGTGCAGCGTGGAGGCGATAAACCCAATGCCCATCAAAACCCATAGCCCAAACATACTCAATACCAGACGCTGCTGCTGTTCGGCACTGAGATTACCTTTCATTAGCGCCAGCGCGAGTACGATAAAACCACCGACCACGCACTGCCCAAACACCGTGAAGATCATCAGCGGCCATTCATGCCATCCACTTCCCATCTCATACCTCCTTCGGGTTTGCCAGATAGCCGGTGGTGTCACCCGTCGGACGGCTGTTGGCGTTAGGTTTGATCACAATGCTCAGCTTCGTAAAGTGCGCAGACGGCAGCGGCGCAACGGCGGCAAGCTGGCCGTGCTTCTTGCGCAGCTCCTCAATCGGGCCGAAGTCCAGCGCGCGCAGCGGGCAGGACTCGACGCAGATCGGCTTTTTGCCGTCCGCCACGCGGCTGTGGCAGCCGTCGCACTTGGTCATGTGGCCTTTGGCGGCGTTGTACTGCGGCGCGCCGTACGGGCAGGCCATGTGGCAGTAGCGGCAGCCGATGCAGACATCCTCGTCCACCACCACAAAACCGTCGTCACGCTTGTGCATCGCGCCGCTCGGGCAGACCTTGGTGCAGGCCGGATCTTCGCAGTGATTGCAGGCAATCGACAGATAGTAGGCAAAGACGTTCTGATGCCAGACGCCGTTATCCTCCTGCCAGTCTCCGCCCGCGTATTCGTAAATACGGCGGAAGCTGACGTCCGGGGTTAAGTCTTTGTAGTCCTTACAGGCCAGCTCGCAGGTTTTGCACCCGGTGCACCGGCTGGAATCAATAAAAAATCCATACTGGGTTGTCATCGGTTACTCCTTACGCCTTTTCAACCTGAACGAGGTTTGTGTGGGACGGGTTGCCCTTCGCCAGCGGCGACGGGCGCTGCGTGGTCAGAACGTTGATGCAGCCCGCCTGGTCAATACGGTTTGCATCCGGGTTATACCAGGCCCCTTCCCCCAGCGCGACTACGCCAGGCATCATGCGCGGAGTCACTTTCGCTTCGATATGCACCTCTCCACGCCCGTTGAAGATGCGAACGCGATCGCCATTACTGATGCCGCGCGCTTTCGCATCCATCGGGTTGATCCACATTTCCTGCCGGCATGCGGCTTTCAGCACGTCAACGTTGCCGTAGGTGGAGTGCACGCGAGCCTTATAGTGGAAACCGGTCAGCTGTAGCGGGAATTTCTCCGTCAGCGGATCGTTGTAGTTTTCAAATCCGGGGGTGTAGATCGGCAGCGGATCGATAACGTCCCCTTCCGGCAATTCCCAGGACGCGGCAATGTTTGCCAGCGCTTCGGAGTAGATCTCGATTTTGCCCGACGGCGTGGTCAGCGGATTCGCCTGCGGATCGTCGCGGAAGGCTTTATACGCCACATGATGCCCTTGCGGATCGCGCTGCTTGTACATGCCCTGCTTGCGGAAGGTATCGAAGTCCGGCAGGTCAGGAATGGCTTTGCGGGAAAGCTCGTGCAGATGGCGCATCCACCCTTCCTGAGTGCGCCCCTCGGTGAACTGCTGTTCAACGCCAAGACGTTTCGCCAGTTCGGAGGTCATCTCATAGATGGTTTTGCACTCGAAGCGCGGCTTGATGGCCTGATCAGTGAAAATCACGTAGGACATGTTGCCGCAGGAGGCGTCCAGCGCGAAGTCCATCTGCTCAGACGCGGTGCAGTCCGGCAGCAGAATATCGGCATACTTCGCTGACGAGGTCATGTGGCAGTCAATCACCACAATCATTTCGCACTTCTTGTCGTCCTGAAGGATGTCATGGGTGCGGTTAATGTCAGAGTGCTGGTTGATCAGACAGTTACCGGCATAGTTCCAGATCATCTTGATCGGCACGTCCAGCTTGTCTTTCCCCCGCACGCCGTCGCGCAGCGCGGTCATTTCAGGGCCGCGCTCGATCGCGTCGGTCCACATAAACATCGAGATGCTGGTCTCAACCGGGTTATCCAGCGTCGGCATCCGTTCAAACGGCAGAGAATAGGAGCCTTCACGCGCGCCGGAGTTACCGCCGTGAATACCCACGTTACCGGTCAAAATTGACAGCATGGAGATGGCGCGGGTGGCGATTTCGCCGTTCGCGTGACGCTGTGGTCCCCAGCCCTGGCTGATATAGGCCGGTTTTGCCGATCCAATTTCACGCCCCAACTGAACGATACGTTCGACGGGAATACCGGTGATGGTGGATGCCCACTCCGGCGTTTTCGCTACGCCGTCGCTGCCCTTACCGAGAATATAGGCTTTGTAATGTCCGTTAGCCGGCGCGCTGGCCGGGAGGGTTTTCTCGTCGTAACCGACGCAGTATTTATCCAGGAAGGGCTGATCGACCAGGTTTTCGGTGATCATCACATACGCCAGCGCGTTTACCAGCGCCGCATCGGTCCCCGGACGGATTGGGATCCACTCATCTTCTCGCCCTGCCCCGGTATCGGTATAACGCGGATCGATGATGATCATGCGGGCATTGGATTTAGCCCGGGCCTGCTCCAGGTAATACGTTACCCCACCGCCGCTCATGCGGGTTTCACCCGGGTTGTTACCGAACAGCACCACCAGCTTGCTGTTTTCGATATCGGACGGACTGTTACCGTCTGCCCAGCCGCCATAGGTGTAGTTCAGGCCCGCAGCGATTTGCGCAGAAGAGTAGTCACCATAGTGGTTAAGGTAGCCGCCACAGCAGTTCATCAGGCGCGCCACCAGCGTCTTACCCGGCGGCCAGGAGCGGGTCATGGTACCGCCAAGCGTCCCGGTGCCGTAGTTCAGGTAGATGGACTCGTTGCCGTACTCTTTAATCAGGCGCTGCATGTTCGTCGCGATGATATCGTAGGCTTCGTCCCAGCTGATGCGCTCGAACTTTCCTTCCCCACGCTTGCCGACGCGCTTCATCGGATATTTCAGACGATCCGGATTATAAACACGTCGGCGCATTGAGCGGCCACGCAGACATGCCCGCACCTGGTGTAACCCTTCGTAGCTATCGTCACCGGTATTGTCGGTTTCGACATATTTGATTTCACCGTCCACGACGTGCATGCGCAGCGGACAGCGGCTACCGCAGTTGACGGTACAGGCACTCCACACCACTTTTTCCGGACCTGAGGCTGGAGACAGAGCCTCCGCCGCCGACGCCAGTCGGGTAAAAGGGAGCGTAAAGGCGCTGCTGGCTACGGCCAGGCCACCGATTGCCGTGGTTTTCATCAACCCACGGCGAGTGACCTCGGCAGCCATTAACGCTTCAGGCGCTTTGATTTTCATAAAGACTCACTTTGGTTGCTCACAAAGAAAAGAGAGGCGGCGGAAACCGCTATATAGATTTATTTACAACGAATCTTTTCGTTTTCAGTTTTTTATGCTGTCTTTCATTCAAAGGAGTATTACTACTTTAGAGGGAGGGGGTATTGCGTCGTATCAAATCACAGGCATAAAAAAAGCGCCCTGAGGCGCTTTTTTGTTTTAAAGCAGGTTATTAACCGATGTACTGCTGGCCTTTCATATAAGGGCGCAGCACTTCAGGGATCTCAATTCGGCCGTCTGCCTGCTGGTAGTTTTCCATCACCGCAACCAGCGTACGCCCTACAGCCAGACCGGAGCCGTTCAGGGTATGCACCAGACGGGTTTTCTTGTCGGATTTGCTGCGGCAACGAGCCTGCATGCGACGCGCCTGGAAATCCCAGACGTTAGAGCAGGAGGAGATTTCACGGTAGGTGTTCTGCGCAGGCACCCAGACTTCCAGGTCGAAGGTTTTACAGGCACCGAAGCCCATATCACCCGTGCACAGCGCCATACGGCGGTACGGCAGGCCCAGCAGCTCCAGCACTTTTTCCGCGTGGCCGGTCATCTCTTCCAGCGCGTCCATGGACGTTTCCGGACGAACGATCTGCACCATTTCAACTTTATCGAACTGGTGCATACGGATCAGACCGCGGGTATCACGGCCGTAAGAACCCGCTTCAGAACGGAAGCACGGAGAGTGCGCGGTCAGCTTGATTGGCAGATCGTCTTCGTCAATGATTTCATCACGCACGAGGTTAGTCAGCGGCACTTCCGCCGTTGGGATCAGCGCGTAGTTGCTGCTGTCTGCTTCCTCGTCCAGCGGACGGGTATGGAACAGATCGCCGGCAAATTTCGGCAGCTGGCCCGTACCGTACAGCGTATCGTGGTTAACCAGATACGGAACGTAGGTTTCGCTATAGCCGTGCTGTTCGGTGTGCAGATCCAGCATGAACTGCGCCAGCGCGCGGTGCAGGTGAGCGATCTGACCTTTCATCACCACGAAACGAGACCCGGTCAGCTTAACCGCAGCCGCAAAGTCCAGGCCCGCGTGCATTTCGCCCAGGGTCACGTGATCGCGAACCTCGAAGTCGAACTCGCGAGGCGTACCCCAGCGTTTCACCTCAACGTTGTCGTTCTCGTCTTTGCCGACAGGCACGCTGTCGTCAGGAATGTTCGGGATCGCCAGCGCGATATCACGAATTTCGGCCTGAAGAACGTCCAGTTCCGCTTTCGCCTGATCCAGCTCTTCACCCAGCTTGTTCACTTCCAGGCGTAATGGCTCAATATCTTCCCCGCGCGCTTTCGCCTGGCCGATGGATTTCGATCGAGAATTACGCTCTGCCTGCAGATTTTCAGTTTGTACCTGCAGAACTTTACGACGCTCTTCAAGAGCGCGCAGCTTATCTACATCCAGCTTAAAGCCCCGGCGTGCCAGTTTTTCAGCGACTGCGTCTGGCTCATTACGCAGCAGATTGGGATCGAGCATGCTTATCCTGTGCTTATCGAATTAAAATAGGAAAAAGTGGCCACAGCCTGCGGCCACAGGGATACTATGCCAACATTACCGCAACGACTGAGCTAACGGTAGCGTTTTATAGGGCTATTTTGATCCTGTCCAGCCAGCCAGGCGAGCTTTTCGCCAATCTTGCCTTCAAGACCTCTGTTTGTAGGGTGGTAATAGCGGGTTTGTGCCATCTCCTGCGGGAAATATTCCTCTCCGGCGGCGTAGGCATTTGGCTCATCATGGGCGTAGCGATACTCCTGCCCGTAGCCCATCTCTTTCATCAGTTTTGTCGGTGCATTGCGCAAATGAACCGGTACATCATAATCCGGACGCTCGCGCGCATCCGACATCGCCGCTTTGAAGGCAGTGTATACCGCGTTACTTTTCGGCGCGCAGGCCAGATAAACAATAGCCTGGGCAATGGCGCGTTCGCCTTCCGCAGGCCCAACTCGGGTAAAGCAGTCCCAGGCGGAGATGGCGACCTGCATGGCGCGCGGATCGGCATTGCCGACATCCTCCGACGCAATCGCCAGGCAGCGACGCGCGACGTATAGCGGATCGCCACCTGCGGTGATAATACGCGCGTACCAGTAGAGCGCCGCATCCGGGGCGCTGCCGCGCACGGATTTATGCAGCGCGGAGATCAGATCGTAAAAACGGTCGCCTTTATTGTCGAAACGCGCGCTGCGCTCACCGGCAATTTCGGTGAGCAGTTCAGGCTTCAAAACGCGCTTGCCTGCATCGTCCACTTCGGCCATATCGGCCATCATTTCCAGCGTGTTCAGCGCCCGACGGGCATCGCCGTTCACCAGTTCAGCAATCGCACGGCGCGTTTCATCCGGAAGAACGATATCCTGCCCGCCGTAGCCGCGGGCCTTGTCCTCCATCGCCTGCGTCAGAACCTTTTCGATATCTTCCGTGGTCAGCGACTTAAGCAGATAAACACGAGCACGGGAAAGCAGCGCGGAGTTCAGCTCAAACGACGGGTTTTCGGTAGTCGCGCCGATGAAGAAAATCGTGCCGTCTTCAATGTGCGGCAGGAAGGCATCCTGCTGGCTCTTGTTGAAGCGGTGAACTTCGTCGACAAACAGAATGGTGCGACGTCCGGCATTGCGGTTTTGTCGCGCCCGCTCGATCGCCTCGCGGATCTCTTTCACGCCCGACGTGACGGCCGAAATGCGTTCGACATCCGCACTGGCATAACGGGCGATAACTTCAGCGAGAGTGGTTTTACCGGTTCCGGGAGGGCCCCAGAGGATCATGGAGTGCAGATGCCCCGCTTCAATAGCGCGCGGCAAGGGTTTCCCCGCAGCCAGCAGATGTTGCTGGCCGATGTACTGCGCTAAATTTTCTGGCCGCATACGGGCGGCCAGAGGTTGAAACGCATTATCTGAAAAATCGAGCGACAGATTGCTCACTCACGCCTCTCACTTATTGCGTTGGTCGTCCACCGTTACGCCCTGCGGCGGGGTAAAGGTGAATTTTGATGCGTCTACAGCGCCGTTTTGCTGAGACTTAAGCTGATAGCTACTGCGCTGATCGTCCTGCTCAACCGCACCGAACTGGTTGATGGTACCGTTGCTGCTCACGTTGATGGTGAACTGCTTCAGGTTGCCGTTACTGCCTTTAGGCGTCAGGACAAACTCATCACCGTTTTGTTTGATGTTGTACTGCTGCCAGTCGCTGGTCTGGTTACGAGCGATCAGCATAAACGGGGTATTGCTGGTGGCATCTTTCAGCCAGGTAGCGGTCGCCTGCTCAACAAACGGGTTGTAGAACCACAGAGTTTTACCGTCAGAGACCAGAACGCTCTCGTCCGGCTGGGTCATATGCCAGTTGAACAGGTTCGGGCGTTTCACCCACAAATCCCCCTGACCTTCCTGCACCGCGTTGCCGCTGCCGTCAGTCACTTTTTGCGTGAAGCTGGCGTGGAAGCTGCTTACTTTGTCCAGTCGGCTTTTAAGGTCGCTGGCCGCATCAGCCCAGACGCTGCTGGCAACAAAACTGGAGAGTAATGCACAGGCGATGGCGATTTTTTTCATTGTTATTCCTTAAAATACGTCTTCCCGATATGGGGTTTCCGTTTCCATTCTGGACCTGCCCGAAGGCAGGCGACAGAAGAATATGCTTAATTTTTGCTGATTTACCCTTCTTTGCAATCGCTGAAGGTTATTCAAACGGCGGCGGCGCCAGCACTTCACGGTTGCCGTTATGTCCCTGCTCGCTGACGATGCCCTGAGCTTCCATTTGCTCAATGATACGCGCCGCGCGGTTGTAGCCGATACGGAACTGACGCTGTACGCCAGAGATAGAGGCTTTACGCTTTTCGGTGACGAAGTTAACCGCCTGGTCAAATAACGGATCCAGCTCTTCACCGCCGTCAAAGCCACCGCCGCCGCCTTCGCTTTCGCTGTCGGAGGTAATGCCGTCCACGTACTGCGGACGTCCGCGCGCTTTCCAGTCCTGCACCACGGCGTGAACTTCCTGATCGCGAACAAACGCGCCGTGAACACGCACCGGAGAGGTGGAATTCGGGCCAGAATAGAGCATATCACCCATCCCCAGCAGCGATTCAGCACCGCCCTGGTCAAGGATAGTACGCGAGTCGATTTTGCTCGACACGGTAAACGCGATACGGGTTGGGATGTTTGCCTTAATAAGACCCGTGATGACGTCCACGGACGGACGCTGCGTTGCCAGCACCAGGTGAATACCCGCCGCACGCGCTTTCTGTGCCAGACGCGCGATGAGTTCTTCCACTTTCTTACCGACGGTCATCATCAGGCCGGCAAATTCATCCACCAGCACCACGATGTAAGGCAGTTTTTCCAGAACCGGATGCTGGGCATCCATGCTGTCACCCGGCTTCCAGTATGGGTCCGGAATCGGACGGCCCATGCGCGCCGCCTCGGCGATTTTCTCGTTATAGCCGGCCAGGTTACGCACGCCCAGCGCCGACATCAGCTTGTAGCGACGCTCCATTTCATTAACGCTCCAGCGCAATGCGTTGGCGGCGTCCTTCATGTCGGTTACCACTTCCGTTAACAGGTGCGGAATGCCTTCGTAGACGGACAGCTCGAGCATTTTGGGGTCGATCATGATGAAGCGTACATCTTCAGGCTGCGCCTTGTAGAGCATACTGAGGATCATGGCGTTCACGCCGACCGATTTACCGGAGCCGGTAGTACCCGCAACCAGCAGGTGGGGCATCTTCGCGAGATCGGCAACGACCGGATCGCCAGCGATATCTTTACCCAGCACCACGGTCAGCGGAGACGGGTTATCGCGGAATTTGGTGTTATCCAGAACCTCACGCAGATAAACGGTCTGGCGTTTCTTGTTTGGCAGCTCAAGGCCAACGTAAGGTTTGCCTGGAATGACCTCCACCACGCGCACCGCCACGGTCGACAGGGAACGCGCCAGGTCACGGGACAGGTTTGAAATACGCGCTGCTTTTACGCCCGGCGCCAGGTTCAGTTCGAAACGGGTGATTACCGGGCCTGGCGAATAGTTCACTACATCAGCCTTGATGCGGAAATCAGCCAGACGCGCTTCAACGAGACGAGCCATCTGCTCAAGGGCAAAGGTATCCACCGGCTCGACTTCTGCCGGCGGCGGCGTTAACAGATCCAGAGACGGCAGCGGCGTGCTTGGGCGCTGCAGCGGACGGCTGTCACCATTACGCATCAGCAGCGGGTGAATCAGGCTCTCCTGCGGCTGTGGGGCTGGCTGCTGGAACTGCGGCGGTTGGGCCGGCTGCTGCGGCTGAACATGAGCCTGCGGTGCCGGCTGCTGCGGCTGAACATGAGCCTGTGGCTGCGGCGTCTGACGCACCGGTTCAACGTCTGGCATCACGCCCGGCGTGAACAGCGGTTCGCTCGGCCCGTCATCCACCAGATCTTTCATCGGTGAAAATTCAAAATCCGACAGCGAGAACGGGTTTGCCCCCGACGGCTGCTCGCCGGAATAACGCTGCTGCTGCGTTGCCGCGAACTGACGCGCTAATTCCGCTTCGGCTGCATCATCCTCATCCTGACGGGGGTGAACATCGTGTTGATACTCGTCGCCATAGCGCTGATTCTGCTGGGCGGCGAACTGACGCGCCAGCTCGTCCTGATGCTGTTCGTCAGCATCATCGTCGTATTCATTCTCACGCGCTTTCACTTCCGCCATACGCTGTGAAGGCAGTTTGATGCCGTACGACGCCAGCTCGCGGCGGGTCGGTACGCGAACGCGATTAGGGCGCGGCAGTTGAGGACCAATCCCCTCTTTCACCTGAGGACGCGGCGTACCGTCAGTCGCCGGGCTGAATAACGGAGCGGACGCGGCGGCGGCGGCGGTTGCCTGCTTCAGGGTTTCAGTTGCGGAAGCAACGGCTGGCGCTGGCTCAACAGGAGGAACGGCCGCGGAAGGGGCTTTTGCAGCAGGCTCCTGTACCGGCTCAGGTACGGGCTGATACCAGGCGGCAAGCTGCTCGCGCTCGCGGGCACGGCGCTCTTCCACTTCTTCAAAATAGTACAGCGGCGGACGAGACGGCTTCGCTTCTTCAACCACTTCAGGCTCAGGCTGCGGCGCAACGTATGGCTGTTCAGGCTCAACGTGTTCAGGTGCATAAGCCTGATACGGTTGTTGCGGCTCGCTGACAGGCTCGGGCGGCTGATAAGCTTGTTGCCACTGCTCCTGCTGGACTGGGATGTAGCTTTCAGGCTCTGGCGCAATGGTTGGCTCCGGCGTATGAACGCCAGGCGCGGTTTGCCAGTCGACCTGCGGCTGCTGAATCACGGACTCCGGCGCCGGAACTGGCGAGGACGGCATCACGGCTTCAACGGGCGCAGCATAGGCCTGCGCGGCCGTGGTTGCAGCGGCCGCAGCGGCTACCGGTTCAGTAACGGAATGGCCATTCAGCAGCGGATCGTACTCGTCATACTCGCCAGGGGTAGCTCGATTGCCGGAGAAAAGTACGTCATCAGGATCCACGGCCGCACCGCGATACTCAATCTGCTCCTCTTCATCCATGCGCTTGCCGGAGAAAAGCGCGGCATCCGTTTTACGGCCTAACGGGTTAGCAAATTTTTCGGCAACGCGCTGGCGGCGCGCCAGGGCACCTCGCAGGATACGCGCGCGACGGGACTCGCGACGCTCGGCGGGCGCATCGTCTTCTTCATACTCATCTTCGTATTCGTCTTCATCGACCCACGTATCGTCACGACGCGTGCGGTTGCTGGCAAATGTCAGAAAGGTCAGGATAAAGCTGCCAATTTTTTCAGCGATGCTCACCCAGGACCAGCCGGTAAACAGCGTCAGCCCTGCCGCCCAGATACAGAGCAGCGCCAGCGTGCCGCCGCTGCTGTGAAGCATCGGCTGCAGGGCGGAGCTCAACAGGCTGCCAATCACCCCACCGGAGGCGAAGTACCAGATATCATCAGCGTTAATCGCCGCCAGCCCACAGGAGGTGAGGATGAGCGCCAGCGCGCCTATCAGGCGTAGCGAAACGGCAAAGTAGTCGATGTAGTCGTCATTCTGCCGATGACGCCAGGCAAACCAGCATCCGCCAATAATGATGACGGGAATGGTGTACGCCATTACACCGAAAATAAAGAACAGCGTATCCGCAAGCCAGGCGCCGGGCACGCCGCCTAAGTTATGGATAGGCTCATGCCATGCGGTTTGCGACCAGCTGGGATCGGAGGGGTTAAAACTGAGTAAGGCAGCCATCAGCCAGACGGCAAAAAGGGCAATAACGATCAGTAACGCCTCAAGGAGACGACGTCCGCTGCTTAGCTTAGATAATGTGACTTCTTTGTCTTCAGTGTATTCCTGGCTCAAGAAAGGCTCTCCAGGTATCAGGCATGTCCTGCCTGTTTGCTAAAACGGACAACAGCGCCGGGTGTCCCCGGCACTGTTGCTGTATGGATTAACAGGAGTGTAATCAAACTACACTGATTTTGCACCTGTTCCGTGTTAGCGCGTCTTAATAACCAGACGATTGCTCTGTTTGACCTCTTCCATCACCACATAAGTACGGGTGTCGTTCACGCCTGGCAGACGCAGCAGGGTTTCGCCCAGCAGCTTACGGTAGGCGGACATATCAGGCACGCGGGTTTTCAACAGGTAGTCGAAATCACCGGAAACCAGATGACACTCTTGAATTTCTTCAAGTTTTTGTACAGCGGCGTTAAATTGCTCAAACACATCCGGTGCACCACGATTCAGAGTAATCTCAACAAATACCAGAAGTGAGGCATCCAGATAATGCGGGTTCAACAGAGCCGTATAGCCCTGAATAAAACCCTGTCTTTCCAGTCGACGCACACGCTCAAGGCACGGCGTCGGGGAAAGTCCCACACGTTTTGAAAGCTCGACGTTGGAAATACGCCCATCCTTTTGCAATTCATTAAGAATGTTACGATCGATACGGTCGAGATCTTTGCCAGGGCGCTTCTTGCTATCTACCATTATTATTGTCTCTCTGTATTCCTTCCCTACTCCTGCCTGGACCCTGTGCACATCACTGTTCAGAGCCTGTACCCGTTATTTATCACATCGCATGGTTATGTATTAGACGCGATGTGGATTCGGGTTCTGCGGTAAGAAGACCGTTGCCTGAAGGCAGTCACAGACATCACGTATGGCGTCTGTCCACACCATGCGTAGATTTCACTGACCCGGTAAAAATGGCATTTACGTGCATGTCTATGCGACATCCCGTACACGCGTCTTTTTTTCTTCCTTGAATGTTTTCGCAAAAGCGCAGGGGATTGTCAAAGCAAAACATCGATTTTTAGTACAAGATGCCGGATATTCATTACGGAGGGGTATTAATCCTCATTTTTCTGCCTTATAAACGAGCGCTTTTCAGTAGCAGACGTAATGTGAACGCGGCAGATCCATCGGGCGCGGCTATTGCATATATCGGAAGCAAAACTGCGGCGCTCTTTTTTTACGGCAACAAATTCCCTACAATCCAGCCCATTGCCTGCCAACAACAATGGGGATCTCATGGGCACGACCAAACACAGTAAGCTGCTAATCCTTGGTTCTGGACCTGCGGGATATACCGCAGCGGTCTATGCTGCACGCGCTAACCTGCAGCCGGTACTGATTACCGGTATGGAAAAAGGCGGTCAGCTGACCACCACCACGGAAGTGGAAAACTGGCCGGGCAACCCGAACGACCTGACCGGGCCGCTGCTGATGGAGCGCATGCACGAGCATGCCACTAAATTCGAAACCGAAATTCTGTTCGATCACATTAATAAAGTGGATCTACAGAACCGTCCGTTCCGTTTGACGGGCGACAACGGTGAATACACCTGCGATGCGCTGATCGTCGCCACGGGCGCCTCTGCCCGCTATCTCGGCCTGCCGTCTGAAGAAGCCTTTAAAGGCCGCGGCGTCTCTGCCTGCGCAACCTGCGACGGTTTCTTCTATCGCAACCAGAAAGTCGCGGTTATCGGCGGCGGCAACACCGCTGTGGAAGAAGCGCTGTATCTGGCGAACATCGCCTCTGAAGTACACCTGATCCACCGTCGCGACACCTTCCGCGCGGAAAAGATCCTGATCAAACGACTGATGGACAAAGTGGCGAGCGGCAACATTGTGCTGCACACCAACCGTACTCTGGAAGAAGTGACCGGCGATCAGATGGGCGTGGCGGGTCTGCGTATCCGCGATACCCAGAATACCGATAACGTCGAAACGCTGGAAGTGGCTGGCCTGTTTGTGGCGATCGGCCACAGCCCGAACACGGCTATCTTCGAAGGCCAGCTGGAGCTGGAAAACGGCTACATTAAAGTGCAGTCCGGGATCCACGGCAACGCCACGCAGACCAGCGTTCCGGGCGTCTTCGCAGCAGGCGACGTGATGGACCATATTTATCGTCAGGCGATCACCTCTGCGGGCACCGGCTGTATGGCCGCGCTGGACGCTGAACGCTATCTGGATGGGCTGGCTGAACAGGGTAAATAATCTTTACAAGTCAGTAACAAACGTAAATAAAGGCGGCCACTGGTCGCCTTTATTTTTCCCCACGTGTAACATGCAGATGTCTAATTTCTTATAACGTCACCTGCAAAATACGCAATGGAAAAAACCCGTCAACAAGAGTTAACACGCTGGCTCAAACAGCAAAGCGTTCTTTCCCGCCGCTGGCTTATGATCTCCCGCATTCTGGGATTTATCAGCGGTCTGTTGATTGTTGCCCAGGCATGGCTGCTGGCCCGCATTCTCAACCATATGATTATGGAGAACATCCCGCGCGAGGCGCTGCTGTTGCCTTTTATCGTTCTGGTGCTGGTTTTCGTTCTGCGTGCGTGGGTCGTCTGGCTGCGTGAGCGGGTTGGGTTCCATGCCGGACAGCACATCCGCTATGAAATCCGGCGCAAGGTGCTTGACCGGCTTTCTGAAGCCGGGCCTGCGTGGATCCAGGGTAAACCGGCCGGCAGCTGGGCGACGCTGATCCTTGAGCAAATCGACGATATGCACGATTACTATGCGCGCTATCTTCCCCAGATGGCGCTGGCGGTTTTTGTGCCCCTTTCGATTGTTATCGCCATTTTCCCGGTCAACTGGGTGGCGGCACTGATCCTGCTGGGCACCGCCCCGCTGATCCCGCTGTTTATGGCAATGGTCGGTATGGGCGCGGCAGATGCTAACCGCCGCAACTTCCTGGCGCTGGGTCGGCTGAGCGGACATTTCCTCGATCGCCTGCGCGGTATGGAAACGCTGCGTATCTTTGGTCGCGGTGAGGCGGAAACCGAAAACATTCGCCTGGCGTCCCAGGACTTCCGTCAGCGCACCATGGAGGTCCTGCGCCTGGCGTTCCTCTCTTCCGGCGTGCTCGAATTCTTCACCTCCCTGTCAATTGCCCTGGTGGCGGTCTACTTTGGCTTCTCCTATCTCGGCGCGCTGGATTTCGGCCACTACGGTACGGCGGTGACGCTTTCTGCCGGATTCCTGGCACTGATCCTGGCCCCGGAATTTTTCCAGCCATTGCGCGATCTCGGCACCTTCTATCACGCCAAAGCGCAGGCGGTGGGCGCTGCCGATAGCCTGAAAACCTTCATGGAAACGCCGCTGGCGCATCCGGAGCGCGGTGAAGTCACGCTGAATACCAGCGATCCCGTTACCCTTGAAGCGCAGGATTTTTCCATCCTGTCGCCTGAAGGCAAGGTGCTGGCTGGTCCACTGAACTTTACCCTGCCTGCGGGTCAACGGGTCGTGCTGGTGGGCACCAGCGGCTCGGGTAAAAGCTCGCTGCTGAACGCGTTGTCAGGCTTTATGGCCTACACCGGATCCCTGCGCGTGAATAAAACGGAGCTGCGCGAGCTCGATCCCGAAGCCTGGCGTAAGCAGCTGAGCTGGGTGGGGCAAAACCCACAGCTGCCTGCCTCAACGCTGCGTGAAAACGTGCTCCTCGCGCGCCCGGACGCGCGTGAAGATGAACTGCAGTCGGTTCTCGATCGCGCCTGGGTCAGCGAATTTTTACCGCTGCTGCCGCAGGGTGTTGATACCGTGGTGGGCGATCAGTCTGCCGGGCTGTCGGTCGGCCAGGCGCAGCGCGTTGCGGTGGCCCGTGCGTTGCTGAACCCCTGTCAGCTGATGCTGCTGGACGAACCCGCGGCCAGCCTGGATGCCCACAGCGAGCAGCGCGTAATGGATGCGCTTAACGCCGCATCACAGCAGCAAACCACGCTGATGGTCACCCACCAGCTTGAAGGCATCGCCGACTGGGACCAGATTTGGGTGATGGATAACGGTCAACTCGTTGAGCAAGGCGATTATGCCGCGCTTGTTGCCGCGCAGGGCCCGTTTGCCGCCCTGCTGGCGAATCGTCAGGAGGACATCTGATGCGCGCCCTGCTTCCCTATCTCGCACTGTACAAACGCCACAAATGGATGCTGACGCTCGGCATTGTGCTGGCTATCGTCACCCTGCTTGCCAGCATCGGCCTGCTTACGCTTTCCGGCTGGTTCCTTTCCGCGTCTGCGGCGGTGGGCTTCGCCGGGCTGTACAGCTTCAACTACATGCTTCCTGCCGCAGGCGTACGCGGCACCGCGATTACCCGAACCGCCGGGCGTTACTTCGAGCGTCTTGTCAGCCACGACGCGACCTTCCGCGTCCTGCAACACCTGCGTATTTACACCTTCAGCAAGCTTCTGCCCCTCTCCCCTGCCGGGCTGGCGCGTTTTCGTCAGGGCGAGTTGCTCAACCGCGTGGTCGCGGATGTGGATACGCTGGATCACCTCTACCTGCGCGTAATTTCACCCATGGTGGGCGCGTTTGTGGTGATCGTGGTGGTCACGCTGGGGCTGTGTATTCTGGATGTTCCCATCGCGCTGACCCTGGGCGGCATCATGCTGATGACGCTGATTATTTTACCGCCGCTGTTTTATCGCGCCGGTAAAACCACTGGGGAAAACCTGACGCGTCTGCGCGGTGAGTATCGCCAGCAGCTCACCTCCTGGCTGCAGGGTCAGGCCGAACTGAGCATCTTTGGTGCCAGCAAGCGCTACCGCGCCCGGATGGAAAGCACCGAGCTTAACTGGCACGAGGCCCAGCGCCGCCAGTCTGAGCTGACCGCGTTCTCTCAGGCGCTGATGATGTTAATCGGCGGTATTGCCGTCATCGCCATGCTCTGGATGGCCTCCGGCGGCGTGGGCGGTAACGCCCAGCCGGGCCCGCTGATTGCGCTGTTTGTTTTCTGCGCCCTTGCCGCCTTTGAAGCTTTAGCCCCGGTTACGGGTGCGTTTCAGCATCTGGGTCAGGTTATTGCCTCTGCACTACGCATAACGGATATTGCGGAGCAGGAGCCGGAAGTGAAGTTCAGCAGCGGAGAAACCGCGGTACCGGAGCAGGTGGCGCTAACGCTCAGCGATGTCACTTTCGCCTATGACAGGCAGGCGCAAAACGCGCTGGAAGGCATCACGCTTTCCGTAAACGCCGGGCAGCGCATCGCGATCCTTGGCCGCACGGGATGTGGAAAATCAACGCTTCTGCAGCTTCTTACGCGCGCGTGGGACCCGCAGCAGGGTGAGATTCGCTTTAACGATACCCGGCTGGCTGACTTTAGCGAAGCGGCCTTGCGTAAAACCGTCAGCGTCGTGCCCCAGCGGGTGCATCTGTTCAGCGCCACGCTACGCGACAACCTCCTTCTCGCTGCGCCAGCGGCCTCTGACGATGCGCTACGGGGGATGCTTGAGCAGGTCGGGCTGCACAAGCTGCTTGAGGATGACGGACTCAACGCCTGGCTCGGTGAAGGGGGTCGCCAGCTCTCCGGCGGTGAGCTTCGCCGTCTGGCGATTGCCCGGGCGCTGCTGCACGACGCGCCGCTGATGCTGCTCGATGAGCCAACGGAAGGTCTGGACGCGACAACCGAGAGCCAAATTCTTGATTTACTGGCAAACGTGATGAAAGGCAAAACCGTGCTGATGGTCACACACCGCCTGCGTGGACTCGCGAGTTTCGATCGCATAATTGTGATGGACAACGGACACATTATTGAGCAAGGTAGTCACGCAGAGCTGCTGGCAAAACAGGGTCGCTACTACCAGTTTAAACAGCGTCTGTAGGCTATATTTGTAGCGTCCTCACTCGCGTACTGGAGTTACGTTGTCATGCGCCTGGTCCAGCTTTCTCGCCATAATATTGCGTTCCCTTCCCCGGAGGGAGCGCTACGTGAACCTAACGGCCTGCTGGCGCTGGGCGGCGATCTCAGCCCGGCACGGCTCTTAATGGCTTACCAGCGCGGTATTTTCCCGTGGTTTTCTCCCGGCGACCCGATTTTATGGTGGTCTCCCGACCCGCGAGCCGTTCTGTGGCCTGGGCAGTTTCACTTGAGCCGCAGCATGAAGCGCTTTCACGCAAAATCACCCTATCGCGTCACGCTTAATCACGCCTTCGGGCAGGTCATTGAAGGATGCGCTGAAGATCGTCACGAAGGCACCTGGATAACCCGCGATATCATTATTGCCTACCATCAGCTACACGAGCTGGGCTACGCGCATTCCGTCGAAGTGTGGCACGGCGAGGATCTCGTTGGCGGCATGTACGGCGTGGCGCAGGGCACGCTGTTCTGCGGTGAATCGATGTTCTCCCGCGCCACCAACGCCTCGAAAACCGCGCTGCTGGTTTTTTGCGAGGAATTTGCCCGGCGCGGTGGACAGCTGATGGATTGTCAGGTGCTGAACGAGCACACCGCCTCGCTCGGTGCCGTTGAAATCTCCCGTCGACACTACATCGAACATCTGGATCGGTGCCGCGCTGAGACCCTTCCGCGCGATTTTTGGATCCCCAGAGCGCTCTTTATGCCCGATGCCTAAATGTTTTCCGCATATTTTTTATGAGGGTGTTATAATTATGCCGCAGAGTAGCTTCTGCCTGTTGCCCCGCCGCCGTTTGGGACCCCCGCTTCAGATAACGTCCTGACGTTTATCCTGTTGTTCCCCTTTACGAATGCGCTTTCCGTTCGGTTGTACCGTGACGCTTGGGCAATGCGCTGAAACTGTTTTGCTGCGTTTTAAACGCGCAATTCTTTACTTAATTGATGAATTTCGGCATTATCTTGCCGGTTCAAAACTTGGTAGTGATACCCCAGAGGATTAGATGGCCAAAGAAGACAATATTGAAATGCAGGGTACCGTACTTGATACGTTGCCTAATACCATGTTTCGCGTAGAACTGGAAAACGGTCACGTGGTAACTGCGCACATCTCCGGTAAAATGCGCAAAAACTATATCCGCATTTTGACGGGCGACAAAGTGACTGTTGAACTGACCCCGTACGACCTGAGCAAAGGCCGCATTGTCTTCCGTAGTCGCTAATTGTTTTCGCCTGTAATGGCAGATGAATATTAAATAAGGCCGGGAATATCCCGGCCTTATTTTTTTGTTAGCGCAGTCGATTATTTGAGCAACTGTTTGAGTTTCGTTTCAGCTAAGGTGCTGTCTGTTCGACAGTGCAGAGAGTAAGAGGTGTAAAGGCCTTATTTTCTATTTTGCTAAGCTGCCAGTACGGCAGTGCACATTGACGGGATGCGCAGGGTGCTGTCCAGTTCTTTCTTAGCTGCCTGTACGGCAGTGCACCGGGTAGTCGATATCGTCGCGTTCACGGTGGCTTTCTAAGCTGCCTGTACGGCAGTGCACGATGGCGTGAAAAGGCTGGTGGTCATCCTGATTTTCTAAGCTGCCTGTACGGCAGTGCACCCTGAGCGAAACCAGACCAGCGCATGCGTGACTTTCTAAGCTGCCTGTACGGCAGTGCACCGGTATACCTTTCCCGCCCTTGCCCGGTTTGATTTCTAAGCTGCCTGTACGGCAGTGCACTCTGACCTGGGCTGTTTAGATATCGGCTGCGTTTTCTAAGCTGCCTGTACGGCAGTGCACAAAACTCCGGTCTAAAACCCGTCCGTTGGCGGTTTCTAAGCTGCCTGTACGGCAGTGCACCGTTTACGGACGTTTTGAACGTCCGTTTTAACTTTCTAAGCTGCCTGTACGGCAGTGCACGCCAACCTATTGCACGTCAACGGAACGATAAATTTCTAAGCTGCCTGTACGGCAGTGCACACCATTACGGACGCCCTGGGGCAGACAGTGAATTTCTAAGCTGCCTGTACGGCAGTGCACGCTGTAGTTCCAAAGCAGCCACGCCTTCTGATTTTCTAAGCTGCCTGTACGGCAGTGCACAAAAGCCAGCGACAGGCTGGCAATGTGAGGGTTTTCTAAGCTGCCTGTACGGCAGTGCACGTCCTTGTAGAACGGCACATCCATAATTTTACTTTCTAAGCTGCCTGTACGGCAGTGCACTGAAATAATATCTCTACACCTTGATGATTTTCATACAAAAAAAGCTAAAAACCCTTCTCTGCCCCTCTTTTTCAGCCAGTAAAATACTCATTTAAAATCAATGAATTAAAATAAGTTAAAAATTAGGGTCAAACGCCCTTTTCTCATAAACTACCCGGCATAAAAAACAGCCATTCCATCACACCTGACAAATGACTATACTTACCCATGACAAATGACATTACTAAGGAGGTACTATGAGAACATGGGTCCCCGCGCAAAAACCTGCTGATAACACGCTGTGGCGCTATGCTGGTTTACCTGCAAACAGAGGTATGCGGCTGATTCAATATCTTAACCAGGGTTTACCCGTCAGCGTCCTCGAAAATATCCATGAGTGGACGGCCATGTCGAAAGCAGATATTTTGCGCGTTACAGGGATTAATGAGCGTAACGTTGCCCGACGCAAAAGCGCGGGACGGACGCTGACGCCAGATGAGAGCGAACGCGTGGCCCGTTTTGTTCGGGTGCTGGATGCTGCCGTCGATTATTTTGGCAGTAAAGAAGATGCGTGGAACTGGCTGCAGGCACCTGTGCGCGGGCTTGGGAATGTTGCGCCTGTCGACCTGATAGCCACGGAAACCGGTGCGCTGGAAGTCACCGATTTGATTGGTCGACTCGAACACGGAGTGTTCGCATGATTTTTTATCGCCTGGTGACGGGACGCTATGCCAGTGAAGCGTGGAGTGGAAGTGGTGCAAACCAGTATGGCGGGCGCTGGAATCATAAAGGCCATCCAGCTGTGTATGTTTCCACCTCCATTTCACTGGCCTCACTGGAAATTTTGGTACACGTCAGAAAAGATACCGTGCTGAATCAGTACCAGCTTTTCAGTATTGATATCCCGGATGAACAGATCGATTATCTGGATAAAACGTGGCTACCCGAGGACTGGCAGGAAAATCCAGCCCCCGTATCGACAATGGATCTAGGAACCGGGTGGTTGCAGGCTAACAGGGCCCTAGCTCTTATCTTACCTTCCTGTATCATCCCTTATGAAAACAATGCCATTCTTAACCCCTTACACCCTGCATTCCACACGGCACTCAATTCAGTTCAGCAACTGCCCTTTATTTTTGATACCCGACTGGCTGAAAAAACCGCACCCTGAACGCTGATGCGGTTATGCATCTCAGAACCAGGGAACCGTTGCCGTCGCGCTGAGTCCGTAGCTCGTAAACAGCCCGGAGACAGGTGCAGAGAGCAACTCTCCATGGCGAATAAAGAGTTTAAAAGACTGGCCCGTAGAGAGACTGCGCAGGTTAAGCCAGGGTAAATCCGTCCTCGCCTCCTGCATCGTCAGAAGACGCTGTTGCGCCTCCTCCTCTGTTAACCATCCTTTTTTAACCGAGCGTCGCATGAGCCTCTGCGCGCTACTTTTCACCTGGACGCGGCTTACACAGCGCCACTGGCTGACGTCAGGCACGGGCTGGATGCCCGAGGACATGCAGTAGTCACTTAATCCTTTTCGCCATATGAGTGATTCGAGATCGCTTAACGCCGGGTGAGTACCGTGCAGTCGTAACACCGGGCCGGACTTAATGCCATACTCAGGGAAGCTGATACCAATATCCCCCTGCCCTCGCTGCCCAAGCGCGCGGTGCAGTTTAGCCACCAGCGCGGCCATCAGCATCTCCTCGCTAAACTCCGGGTCGGGTAGGACGCGGATCTCAAGATAGTGATCCATAACCACTCCTTACTCGCCCTTTTCACCAAATACGCCGCCACGGATCAGGACGGCCATCACGTAATGTTGCTGATCAACATCCGGCTTCTGGCCTTTCGTGACCCAGTTGTCGAGGAGAGTGTAGAAATCCATTTTCTCTTTCGGTTGGCGACACGCCACACCGCGGCTGGTGACTGAGCCATAAGGTTCAACGGCTATCGCGCCCAGTTCATCAACTTTTGGATGCCAGGTATCGATAGTACGGATCGCATTGCCAATTTTTTGCGAGTGCATACCGGCGACGTCATCCACCTGATAAAGCAGACGGCTTTTGCTGCTATTGCTGTCCAGCACCAATTCCTGCGATGGGAAGATCTCCTGCCCTGCGCCGAGAAGCACCTGTGCTTCTACGTTAAGCAGAACAAATCCGTTACCGCTCAGTCCTTTCTCAATTTCCTGAGCCAGCTGGGTGAGTTGTTTATCGCAGGCGGTAAAATCACGTAATCCGTAGCCGTACGCGTCAAAGGTCCACAGCTGGCGGCCAGTGATTTTTACAACAATCTTTTCAGCACCGACACGGTTACGCCATAAAAAACGTCCGTTTGCCAGATTGGTTGCGTAACGACGCGCCAGTTCAGTAAAACCGTGTTCACTAATATACCCATCAATGACCTGCTGAAGTTCATCCTGATAAGTACGGTCGTTACACACCGAAGGCGTGGAGAGATTTCCCAACACGCGCAGGGTAAATTTAACCTGTAAGGTATCCGCGTCCGCAGGCAGCGACGCCACATCTACACGCTGGAGATTGGCTTTCTGGATCTCAGCATCCAGTTTTGCCGTATCGTTGGTAAGTGCGTTTTTGAGACGGTTTGAGATCGTACCGCGTACCGCTTTTTCCTGAATCCTGATCGGTTGCCAGATCTCTCCTTCCCAACTTCCTGAATACATCACCGCATCCGAGGTCGCCAGTTTACGTTCAAATGCCAGTACAGATGCCGTTTTAACGGCAGTGGGTGCCTTTGCCATAGATAAGTCCTTTTTAATTTAAATGTTCAGATGTCATCGGCGCGCCCGCGCCCTGACAGTAGTAACCTGTTTCCGTCGTGCGATAACGCCAGAAAATGTCTTCTAATGACCGAACTCGGTGCAGACCGCACCACTCGCCTATGCCATACACCGCTTCGGTAAACGCAAAGGGTGTTTCTGCATCACGCGCGTTTGCGACCACACCCGGAGCATACAATTCTGAGATGCGCTGATAACCGGTCATTAATGGCACCAGATACCCGGGTTTAGGTTTGGGAACGTAGAGCCAACTGGCCGGATCCCCTTCCCTGATATCGCCCTCGTCCGGCGTTTCGGCCTGCATTTTCAACGCCGCGAAATCGAGCCAGGCATCAAGCAGCGTGGCATCAGGATTGCTTTCAAGAAGCGTTTGATGATGTTCGCTCAGCCAGCGGCTGCGATCGCGCAGGGCAAAGCCCGGCATCAGTTGCCACTGTAATCGGCTCATCTCCTGAGCGCTGGCAGGCATCGCCATAACCGAAATATTCTGGATATCGACGATGATCCCCCCCGCCAGTCGAAGCGTCGGGCATATCTGAGACAGAAACTCGGCGAGGTCGCGCTGCCCGTATTCACCGTTTGGGATTTCCCCATGACACTCCAGCAGCAATGAAACCGTCATATGCATGCGGCCCTCTTCATTAAAGGAGGCCGTTTTCGCTTCACGGGTAAGGGGATTGCGGGTCAGGGCGAACTGATAATCGCGGCCAGACGTATGCGCGTGGATCTGGTGCTCGTGGCTCACGACGGCACAGCCATCAATGCGCAGCCCATGCTTTTCTGTCAACCTGCGCGACAAAGCATGGGAAAACCCCACAAAATGGGTGATCGCAGGGAAACCCCAGGTCAGGCCAGCAATCGCGTTGGCGTTTTCAACTCTCACACGGCGAAGCAGAATCAGTGAGCTCATTTCAGCGCCTCCTGGATAATTTTTTCCATCTCTCGGAGGTTGGCCCGTAAGCGCTCGCGGGTTTCCCATTCACGTTTTTCCACAGCACCTAAATCCGGCATCGACTTGCGCAGACGTGCGTTCAGCCAAAGGGAAAAATCTTCTGCCACAGCGTCCTGCCAGTCGTCTTTTTCACGCTCAAGACGAAAGGCTTCGTCTGTTTTTGTACGCCAGGGATCGAGCCAGAGCTGTTGATGGGGTTTCAGATCGGGACAGTTAAGCGTCCAGTTCTGCGCGGTTTCACGTTGAAAGTCAGATGCGATCTCGAACAAGAGATCGATAATTATATTGATATAGCCATCGCGGGCTTCGCGAATACGAAAACTGGTGTAATCGCCCGCTTTCGTCAGTAATGACACAAGCAAATGAATATGACTCTTCGCACGGCGGTCAAATTGCCCACCTCTGGCGAAAACAGAACGTAAACTCGTTGGCGGCTTTTCTGCCCTTTTCCACTGCGGCGGCTGGCAGGAAAGTAGCCAGCTCCGTCCACCGCGCACGCTGTTGAGATAGGAAATGTTTTGCGGTTTCGTACCACCGAAGTGTATTTCCGCTGAATCAGGGAATAACGTCAGCGGAGTGGGATGCCAGGTTTTCTCGCGCCTGGCTTTCCAGATGGCTTTAACATCGCCTCCAAAACGGAAGGCAATCATTTTCTGATGCAGGGCGTGAATAAGTGAGGTGGCAAACAGCGGGCTTAAGAGATGGTAATCATCATCAACCGGAAAATAATTCTGTTTCGCCAGCTTGTGTGAAGCTGGTTCGCCGGGCGTCAATGCACGGGAAAATCCGGCAATCCATTCGCTCAGTTGACTGGCGTCATCGGTAAAAGCAGCCAGCGCAGCGCGATCGCCACGTTTTAGACTAGCTAGTAGAGAATCACCATCTTCTACCCGCGTTTGCAGCAGTTTCGCGACGTCCAGTGCAGCGGCGTTACCCACCGCATCCGTTTCCAGACCTGACAGCGTCGCTGTGCTGAGATACCCTTCCTTAGCCACTGCCTCGCTGTAGATACTGCTACTTTTTGAATCCCCGTGGGTAAACTTCGCCGCATGGGTCACGAGGTTAATTTGTCCGGCTCGCTTCGCGGCATCCGTCAGCCATGCTTTCGGCTCATAGCGAAGCTCCAGTTCCCGGCGTTCTGCCGCAAGCGTTGCGCTATCAATATCGCTGCGCTTTGCGGCCTCTTTATCAAATGCTTCCAGCTTTATTTGCCGTCGTTCGGCAATAAAAGCTGTAATAAATGAGAATAGTGTTCCTTCTTTCATATATCACCCTAACTCTTGCACCTATAATCAATAAAAATATAAATCGCGCAATTATATTTAATATAAATAGCCAGAATAAAAACAAAACAGAATCATAACTAAGAAAAATAAAAACCTGATAATAATCATCGCAGTGAAACATTCCTTTATCTGAGTAAAAATAAAGTACTCCATTTCAAAACGTTCATCCACACCTATATTAGGCTTTTACCTTTAAACGACATACTCTTGCCAAAAAACCTTAAATAAATATAATGCTTATCTACTGTCGCCTAGACAGCTTAGAAGTATATGAGGCTCTTATCATTTATTTTATACTGCTGAACAAGCAGCTCGCGCCCGCGTTAGAGGGCGCGAAACACACCTAACATCGAGTGATATAGCCATTGTTCCGTCTCCTCCTCCCTGCTGACTCTTAACGTAATTTCACCATACCGTCGCGACACCGCAGCCAACTCCATTTGCTTCGTCTCGGCCAGCGCCTGTAATACCCCGGCATAATCAATTGCAATCCACGGTTCTACGCCGTGAGCCATTGATAACGGCTGTTCGCAAAACCGTTCCGAAGATTTCGGTTCACTATTTTCCTGAAGCAAACAAAATACGGGTTCGTCATCTTCTTCTTTCATTGTCAGATAAAATGACTCCTGCGGTGATGAAGCGCGAAACGGTGTCCGCCGCTGCAACTCACTATTCCACGTCAGCGGTAGCCGCCACCACGACGCGGCCACCACATCTGATTTATCGCCACCGTCCAGCAGCACGGCGCGCAACCGGGCATGCTCCAGCGTCGCCAGCACATTGCCGGGCAGATTTTCAACGATGCGCGGTATTGCATTTAGCGTGCGATAGCCCTCTTCACTGAGCAGCTCATGGAGATCGTGATGAGGCAGAAGATGGTGTTCGGTTTCAAATCCTGGCTTACAATAAGCCACCTTTTCTCCACGGAGCGCGCGCACGTTGCGTTCCAGAATCACCAGATTTTCAGTATCCGGAACGATCTGGCGATGGCGCTGAATACGCCCCGCAAACTGTATAAGTGAACGCATCGAGCTCGGCTCGATAATCCCCCAGTCGGCATCAAAATCGCGCCCGACTTCGAGAACGGATGTTCCGAGCACGACAAAAAGATGATGCTGTTCCGGTGACGTCAGCGCCTGCCTAACTTCAGGCAACTGCCAGACCTGATCCGGTTTGTGTCGCGTGAACGCGGCATCGAGTCGTTTTTCAATCGCCGCACGCACCGCCAGCGGGTGCTGGCTGTGGTACACGCAATAATGAATGCGGTAATTGTCCGGAGAAGGTAATGCCATCAGCGCCTGCGCGACGGCAACCAGCGGATTGATGTTCGCCATCCTCACCAGACCAAATGACACGGTTTTGCCGCTTTTATGCGAGCTGTGATGATGACCGTGCAGAGCGATTGTTTGCTGGTGCAACGTCTGCGCCAGTGCAGAGACAACGTCGGTAGCACAGGAAGCGTGCGGCTCCACGGCGGCCAATTTACCCAGACGAAGCTGAGGCTGCTTTGGCAGACGTTTAATCCGCTGCCTGACAAAATCGCCATGCGCCTGACGGAATTGAGCATCGTCGGCCAATTCCTGCGACTGCGCGCCGTACTCATCAAACCAGGCACAACAGATACTCACAGGTCTGCCTGAAAGACCACAAGCCACCTGCCATGCTTTGCGACCTTCACGGTAGACCTCAAACAGCGCTTCCGTGAGTGCAGGAGGAAGCGTCGCGGAGGAAAGCAGCACGCGAGAACCGAGCATTCCCGCCCAGTTCACCAGCCGGCACAGGGCATGTAAATCCTCGACGTCGAAATCATCAGGCTCATCAAGTACCAGATCGCTGGTCAGCAAACGCAACATGGCAGGGATCTGCCTGCCGCCGCGTATGCTTTCCGTTGCTGGCATCAGATGATCGATCGTTGTCACCAGCACCGGGGCACTGACAAGACGATTAAGCGCTGGTTCTTTCGCAAGCCACTGCTGAGCGATACCGCTACTGGTCGCCCCTTCGTAATGCACGTAGTGATGGCTGGCGAAGAACGTTTCGTCGCTGGCACTGCGGGTATCTTCGGCGTCATTCCCCTGATAGAGCTCCTTCACTGCTGCGGCACCGGTCACCACGGCCAGCGTATCGTCATCCAGCATCAGGCGCGACTGCAAAGCCTGACCCGTCTGCAGCGTCAGCGTGCGTAACCCCAGCGCCACGCTGAAACGACACCCTGCCTGCTCATCTGCCAGAGCGTACATAATTCGGGCATTGGCAAAGGTTTTACCGCATCCGGTCGAGGCCATATTGATGCCGAAGAAGCCCTGCTCAGCACTCTTCTCGCGCAGAGAAGACGCAACGTCCCACGCCTTGTTTTGCCAGTGAAAACGCTCTTCTTTCGCTCGTTCCCGGAACGTTTTATGCCGGGCGATGGCAGGTAATGAACGGCGCAACGCCGGAAGAGAGCGCCCCATCAACAGCGCATGATGGGCGACACCAACATTGTGCTCATCAAGTTTTTGGTTAAGCTCGGTTCCGTGGTGAGTGTTAGCCCACGCCTGTAAGGCATCATCCTGCCATCCGGAATAAGCTGGTTGAGAGGAGTAAACGCGATCGGCCAGCATTAGCGACAGGCGGGCGAGATGGAGGGTGAAGATATTATCCATCGTTCCCGCGTGAAGCAGCGCAGGCAGATTCCGGATGCGTTTACCAATCTGTCGGGCCTTCTCGCGCCAGGTTTTACTTTTTAGCGGCGTACCGTGGGGAAATTTCCAGACATTTTTAAAATCACGCTCTTTCCATTGATGGTTTTCGGTGGATTTATGATTAAGCGAGTTCCAGTCTGCGTTCAGCTGTTTCTCAAACCAACCTTCGCAGTAGATCATCTGAGGACGTGTCGAATATGACTGCGGTAAACGGTGATGCGACAAAATCAGCCATACCACCACTTTAGCCACAGGCGGGAGCTCCCCCAAAGGCTGCAGTTCTTGTCTGTGTCCATCTTCAGCGCTTTCAACATGGCCTTTTCGTCAGCGGCTTTTAGCTGAGTGAGGGATGCCAGCCACTGTTCATCGGTTTGTTTTCCTACAAACGCCTCGAACAGACGAACCGAGATCCACTCATGACGATACGGCTGGCAAATGTGCTTACTTTCACCCTTAAGCGTCTGCTGGAAGCACATCCCCGCTTTACCAAAATCATGAAACAGCCCGGCAATCGCTGCCAGCAAGGCGATGCTTTCCGCGCTGTGCCAGCGGTGTTCACTGTCGTTCTGGATAATTTACAGGGTCGTGCGATTCGTTGGCACGCGCCCTTGCGCGTTAAAACGACGCAAATTCCCGACAATCCACAGCAGTTCACTTTGACCGTTTTTTTTCAACCAGTGGCAGGCCACGGCGGTGTTACGACGTGCCGTTTTACGCAGCAGCTTGCGCAGCGTGATGGCGCCTTCCATCGTCATCGTCGTCTGCCACGCCGCGTCCCCCGTGCGCTCAGCGAACTGATCGATAATCTGGCAGCTTTGCTCGCGCGCACGTTTGGTACACCGAGAGATAATCAGCACATTCATTTTGCGACGTCCGCCAGCGAGTGCGAGGTTTCCTGCAAGGTGGCGATCATCACATCCAGCGCATCGGACTGCTGAAACGCGTTAATGCAGCGCTGACGAAACTGTTGATTATCCTCACCTTCCATAGCCGCAATAAATGCCTGCGGCATAACGAGGGCATCTTTTATTAAATCGGCAATATCAAACACCAGCCCACCACGACGGGTTTTACCGTGCATAACCGCCAGACCATGAGGGATCCCCGTCACCCATGCCGCAACTGCGGCCAGTCCGTATGCCAGATAATTGCCCTGATCGAGAAAACGGTTCGCCATATCTGCACCACCGCCCCGTTTGGCTCGGGTAAAACAGCCATAGCCCACCGTCTGGCTGGCCAGTTTGTAGAGCGATTTTGTGAGCTGTGCTTCCTGAAGCATCAGCGACGTATGATCTTGCGCGTTTTCCATACCCTGCCTTGCACGCTCCAGAATAGTCTCCAGCGCACCCCGATCGGGCTGAAAAGACGTTTCTCGCTGCATCCGCAGCCCTGCCCACTGTTTTTCGATTTGCTGTAAACGAATAAACTGAAACTGCTTTGCTGCCTGCAGACGTTTCTCTTCATCAAACCAGAATGAGACCCAGTTTTGTAAATATCCCGTCGGGCGGTATTCGCTTTGCGGGCAAAGCCATGAGACGTCAATATCCACCTCGTTCGCGGAATAAAGCGGCGTGCCGTCCGTTCCACAAAAACCAACCATCACGCCTGCTCGCGCGAACTCGCGCATTGCCATTTGCGTAACGGATGTTCCCATACCCAGCATCACTGCCGTGGTATTGGCGATGGGAATATTCCAGTAAAACGATTCTTTGCCTTCCTGAGTGACATATTCAACGCGCCCACCATTGACCTGAATACGACATTTCTCCAGGTAATAGATGTTGGCGCGTTTTGAATGGAGAATGGTTTTCAAGTCTGTAGGGGTGATGCTGTTTACGGACATGGCAAGGGCTTTTATTTCAAGGTGTTGAATGCGCGGTATGTTATCGAAAATAAGATGAAAACAAATGTGATGGGTATCAAATGAACAGTAATTGCAGTGATTATTAAGCGAAAAACACTCTTTCTCTTTGAGATGTTATTTTTACGAATAATATATAAGTAGAGATATAATTTGCGAGTGAATATATTTTTTATTTAATCTGAAAAATAGAGGGTGTAAGTGTGATGGTATTTAATGTTTAAATAAATAGAATGAATATTTGTAAGGGGATTTGTTTGTGCTGCTTGTGCGGCAGTGAACGCAGCTGTGACAAGATGAGGAGGTCAGATTGTTTTCTAAGCTGCCTGTACGGCAGTGAACTCAGTGGGTTATCGCGTGCTGGCCGCGCGGCTTTTCTAAGCTGCCTGTACGGCAGTGAACCATGTTCGCACCTGTTTGGTGCTGGTTGATTATTTCTAAGCTGCCTGTACGGCAGTGAACAAAGGTTATCGCTGTGGCAGTGGGACGCTGTGTTTCTAAGCTGCCAGTACGGCAGTGAACTTCATAAGTTCGGATATATGCAGCCAGTAAGCTTTCTAAGCTGCCTGTACGGCAGTGAACACGCGGGTGAGCTGAAGTTTGAAGGGCCAAAATTTCTAAGCTGCCTGTACGGCAGTGAACAATCGTAAACGTCACCGGATGCGGCAGGATAATTTCTAAGCTGCCTGTACGGCAGTGAACTTACGCCACCGGCTTGCATGAATTGGTTCACTTTTCTAAGCTGCCTGTACGGCAGTGAACGCCTCCCTTAATTCCTGTAAAAATTTCCGCATTTTCTAAGCTGCCTGTACGGCAGTGAACATGCGCGCCATCCTGGAAGAACTGAAACGTAATTTCTAAGCTGCCTGTACGGCAGTGAACAACTGCTGCATGCGATGGTGGCGATCAGGTCATTTCTAAGCTGCCTGTACGGCAGTGAACAATGGCTGCGTCTAGCGGCACGGAGGGCGCATTTTCTAAGCTGCCTGTACGGCAGTGAACACACGGAAATCAGCGAGTACCTCATCGCCCGCTTTCTAAGCTGCCTGTACGGCAGTGAACGTATGCAAAGTATGTCGCCCCGGTTGGCGCTTTTTCTAAGCTGCCTGTACGGCAGTGAACATGCTTCTCGTGCTGCAAGAGATGGGTTCAGCTTTCTAAGCTGCCTGTACGGCAGTGAACTGAAAGGAAACCACGCCATCTTATTGTTAGAAAAGAAAATAATCAACTTTTGCGCATAAAACCCTTTTTTCTGAAACGTAAATCCACACCTTATAAATCAATGATTTACGTTTACATCAAAAAAAGGGTTAAACCATTGGCGTCAGAGGAGCTTCCCCGATGCCTCAGATCGCACTCAGGAAATAATGTGCATTATCTTTTCTGAAGGTTGAGGTGCAAAGACATCTGCCGCCATTGAATGCGTAATGTCATGGAGCAACCCCGTCAAATGCGGCAACATATCGCGGTCAAAATGCGACACCAGCAGCACATGGTTTAACGCCCGGCAGTAGTCGCATTTCGTTTCGGTATCCTCCAGCAGCCACTCTTTTTGTCGCGGTTGCTCCGCGTCGTCCTCAAATTCAACCACCTGAAAATCACGCATTGATTCTGCAAGGCCGGTTTTAACTTCTTCCAGATAAGCCCCGAGGCAACGGCAAACGGGCTGCGTTTGTGGGAGCGAATGGCAGTCAAGCAGGATTTCGGTGAGCAGGTTGCAGCGTTTGGCAAGGGTTGGGAGATCGGGGTTGAGGGAGAGTTCGCTATAAAACTGGGAAGATTATTATTTTCCATTTGATTATGACTCCGTGTGAAATTATGAGATCTCCACCCGAACGCCAACTCAGGTGGCAGACTGAACCGGTTTGGCGTACCGACCCACACGGAAAATCGGCGCTTCAACAGAAGCCCCGGTTCAGCCCACCATAATTGAGTCTGCGGATTATATCGCTAGCTTTCAAAAGTGTGAACGAACCTGATGATAGTTGAACGTATCAACATCATTTCTCGTGTGTAATCAGGACGCCAATCCCGGCACCTGATTTTGCAGGTGCGCCGCCATTTTATGCCTGTAAATTTATCCAGCAACAAACCTCGAAAGAAAATGGAAAGCGCCTCGCAAAATTCCTCTGCGGTCTGTTGCCCTCACCCCAACCCTCTCCCACAAGGAGAGGGAGAAAACACTAAAAACGACAACACTGTTGTCGTTTTGCTTTTACCCTGGCACGCATAAAAAAACCGGGCTTTTGCCCGGTTTTTAGACCTACGTAAGAAATCAGTGAGCCGCTTCCGGCTTGTGCTTCGCCGCACTCTGGAAATCGTACGTCAGTTCGTTCTTCGCCTGATCCAGCCCCACCGTGACCTGGCCGCCGTCCACCAGCGAGCCAAACAGCAGCTCGTTCGCCAGCGGCTTCTTCAGGTTGTCCTGAATCACGCGCGCCATCGGACGGGCACCCATCGCCCGGTCGTAGCCTTTCTCGGCCAGCCAGTTGCGGGCCTCCTGGCTGACTTCCAGCGACACGCCTTTCTGATCCAGCTGAACCTGCAGTTCGACGATGAACTTATCCACCACCTGATGGATCACCTCGGTAGACAGGTGATCGAACCAGATGATGTTGTCCAGACGGTTACGGAACTCCGGCGTGAAGATCTTCTTGATCTCCTCCATCGCATCGGTGCTGTTATCCTGGTGGATCAGGCCGATGGATTTACGCTCGGTTTCACGCACGCCGGCGTTGGTGGTCATCACCAGCACCACGTTGCGGAAGTCCGCCTTGCGCCCGTTGTTGTCGGTCAGCGTCCCGTTGTCCATCACCTGCAGCAGGATGTTGAACACGTCCGGGTGCGCCTTCTCGATTTCATCGAGCAGCAGTACCGCGTGCGGATGCTTGATCACCGCGTCGGTGAGCAGGCCGCCCTGGTCAAAGCCCACATAGCCCGGAGGCGCACCAATCAAGCGGCTGACGGTGTGACGCTCCATATACTCGGACATATCAAAGCGCAGCAGCTCGATGCCCAGCGCTTTGGAGAGCTGAACCGTCACCTCGGTTTTCCCGACGCCGGTCGGGCCGGCAAACAGGAAGGAACCAACGGGCTTGTGGTCATGCCCCAGTCCGGCACGGGCCATCTTGATCGCTTCGGTTAAGGCCTCAATGGCCTTATCCTGACCAAAGACCAGCATTTTCAGGCGATTGCCGAGAGTGCGCAGCGTGTCGCGGTCGCTCTGGGAAACGCTCTTCTCAGGGATACGCGCGATGCGGGCCACCACGGACTCGATATCCGCCACGTTAACGGTTTTCTTACGCTTGCTGGCCGGCATCAGGCGCGCACGCGCTCCCGCCTCATCAATTACGTCAATCGCCTTATCCGGCAGATGACGATCGTTGATGTATTTCACCGCCAGCTCCACCGCCGCACGTACCGCTTTCGCGGTGTAACGCACGTCGTGGTGCGCTTCGTACTTGGTTTTCAGGCCGTTGATGATCTGCACCGTTTCGTCGACGGACGGCTCGGTGACGTCGATTTTCTGGAAACGACGCGCCAGCGCACGATCTTTTTCAAAGATGTTGCTGAACTCCTGGTACGTTGTGGAGCCCATTACGCGGATCTTGCCGCTGGAGAGCAGCGGCTTGATCAGGTTAGCCGCATCCACCTGGCCACCGGAGGCCGCCCCTGCGCCGATGATGGTGTGGATCTCATCGATAAACAGGATGCTGTTGGTGTCCTGCTCCAGCTGTTTTAACAGCGCCTTGAAGCGTTTTTCAAAATCACCACGGTACTTGGTGCCCGCCAGCAGCGAGCCAATATCCAGCGAGTAGATGGTGCAGTCAGCAATCACTTCCGGCACGTCGCCCTGCACAATGCGCCAGGCCAGCCCTTCAGCAATCGCGGTCTTGCCCACGCCGGATTCACCCACCAGCAGCGGGTTGTTCTTACGGCGGCGGCACAGCACCTGTATGGCGCGCTCCAGCTCTTTGTCGCGGCCAATCAGCGGGTCGATTCCGCCCACGCGAGCAAGCTGATTAAGGTTGGTGGTGAAGTTTTCCATACGATCCTCCCCGCCTGCTTGCTCTTCGCTGTTGTTGATCGGGTTGCTGGAGTCGGATGCCTGGTTAGGCTCGTCTTTTCGCGTTCCGTGAGAAATAAAGTTGACCACGTCGAGTCGGCTGACTTCATGTTTGCGCAGCAGGTAGGCCGCCTGGGACTCCTGCTCGCTGAAGATGGCGACCAGCACATTTGCGCCCGTCACTTCGCTACGCCCGGAAGACTGGACGTGGAAAACCGCGCGCTGCAGCACGCGCTGGAAGCTGAGCGTCGGCTGCGTGTCGCGCTCTTCTTCACTGGCTGGCAGCACCGGTGTGGTTTGTTCGATGAAGGCTTCGAGTTCCTGACGTAGCGCCACCAGATCCACGGAGCAGGCTTCCAGCGCTTCGCGGGCAGATGGGTTGCTTAGCAACGCGAGCAGCAGGTGCTCGACGGTCATAAACTCATGTCGGTGCTCACGCGCTCTGGCGAAAGCCATGTTTAAACTGAGTTCCAGTTCTTGATTGAGCATAGGCACCTCCCCCAATTTTATGCCTTATCAGGCCTTTTCCAGCGTACACAGCAACGGATGCTCGTTCTCCCTTGCATAGTCGTTCACCATCGCCACTTTGGTTTCCGCGACCTCGGCAGTAAAGATGCCGCAGATCGCTTTGCCACGATAATGAACGGTAAGCATCAGTTGCGTTGCACGTTCTACATCATAAGAAAAGAACTTTTGTAGCACGTCAATAACAAATTCCATCGGCGTGTAATCATCGTTCATTAACATAACTTTATACATAGATGGCGGTTTTAGCGCGTCGCGCACCTTATCTTCCGCCAGCTGGTCAAAATCCAGCCAATCGTTGGTCTTACCCATTATGCATAACCACTTTGAATCTACCTCAGATGTTAGATAACAATCATCTATTACTGTCATCCGCGATGTCTGTCACAAACTGTTGCAATAGCGTTAACTGCCTCAAATTTTGGTTGATTATTGTCCCAACTCGAGCGCCAAACGCTTGACGGCTTCTTCCGTTTCTCTAAATTGTACAAGCGTGAGATGGCGAGCTTTTGAACAGCCCCCACTCCACCACCGGTTCATTCCATCTTAACTTATAAGATTTACGAAGGATGTCGAAGCATGGAAATGGGTACTGTTAAGTGGTTCAACAACGCCAAGGGGTTTGGCTTCATCTGCCCCGAAGGCGGCGGCGAGGATATCTTCGCTCACTATTCCACCATTCAGATGGATGGTTACAGGACGCTCAAAGCCGGGCAGTCCGTCCGGTTCGATGTACACCAGGGGCCAAAAGGCAATCACGCCAGTCTTATCGTGCCCGTTGAAGCAGAAACGGTTGCATAGCTCTCTGTTTCATTGTGTACACCCCGCAGGCAAAATGCCAGCCCGATCGGCTGGCATTTTTATTTTCGGGCTATTCCCGCGCCAGCGCATCCACCGGATCCAGCCGTGCCGCGTTTCGCGCAGGCAGCCAGCCAAACAAAATCCCGGTAAAGGTGGAACATAAAAACGCGGTGAGTATCGCCATTGGCGAAAAGCCAATTTCCCAGCCGGGTAAAAACAGCTGGAGCGCAAAGGCAATCAGCATTGAAAGCGCAATGCCCATCGCGCCGCCCACCAGGCATACCAGCACCGCCTCAATCAAAAACTGCTGAAGCACGTCGCTGGCTCTGGCCCCCACCGCCATGCGGATGCCGATCTCCCGCGTTCGTTCGGTCACCGACACCAGCATGATGTTCATCACCCCGATCCCGCCGACGACCAGCGAAATCACCGCCACCAGCGTCAGGAACATCTGAAGAGTACGTGTGGTCTTTTCCGCCGTTTTCAAGAGGCCGTCCATGTTCCAGGTAAAGAAGTCTTTCTTTCCGTGGCGCAGGGTTAACAGCCGCTCCAGCTGCTGTTCCGCCAGCGCGCTGTCGTAGCCTTCCTTCACCCGCACGGTGATGGAGTTGAGCCAGGACTGCCCCATAATGCGCCCGGAAATGGTGCTGTACGGTAGCCAGACGCGCAGGATCTTGCTGCTGCCAAACATCGACTGTTTCTCTTCCGCCACGCCAATCACCGTAGCGGGCATGTTGCCCACCAGGATCACTTCCCCGACCACGCGGGTTTTATTCGGGAAAAGCTGCCTGCGCGAGTTCGCGTCCAGCACCACCACCTGCGCCCTGCCCGCCAGCTGTTCGGCGTTGAAGGTTGCCCCTTCGCTGAAGGTCATGCCGTAGACGTTGAAGTAATCTCCGCTGACGCCGTTAGCGCTGGCCGCTACGTCGATGTTGCCGTAGCGCAGACGCAGGTTCTGCGAAACGGCAGGCGTGGCGGAGTTCACCCACGGCTGCTTCTGAATAGCCGCCAGGTCGTCGTACTTCAGCGCCTGCTGATACTGCGGCTCGTCGTCGCCAAAATCTTTCCCGGGGTAGACGTCAATGGTATTCGTCCCGATGGCGCGAATATCCGCCAGCACCAGCTGTTTCGCCGCGTCTCCCACCACCACAATCGACACCACCGAGGCGATACCGATGATAATGCCGAGCATGGTCAGCAGGGTGCGCATCTTGTTGGCCGCCATCGCCAGCCAGGCCATGGTCAGCGCCTCGCGAAAGCCGCTCGAAAATTGCCCCCAGCCGGTTGAGGCAGGCAGCGCTTCTTTCGGCGCGGCCGCTCTGGACTCACGCGGCGGCGGGTTGCTGACCAGCTCGCCGTCGTGGATCTCAATAATCCGTTCAGCCTGCGCCGCCACCTGCGGATCGTGGGTGACGATAATCACCGTATGCCCCTGATCGCGAAGCTGGTGAAGGATCGCCATGACCTCTTCACCGGAACGGCTGTCGAGCGCGCCGGTCGGTTCATCGGCCAGGATAACCTGGCCACCGTTCATCAGCGCACGGGCAATACTTACGCGCTGCTGCTGACCGCCGGAAAGCTGTGAGGGCTGATAATCCACCCGCTCCGCCAGCCCGAGACGCGTTAACAGCGCCTTCGCGCGCTCGAGGCGCTTTTTACGCTCGACGCCCGCATACACCGCGGGCACCTCCACGTTCTGCGCCGCGCTGAGGTGAGAAAGCAGATGGTAACGCTGGAAGATAAAGCCAAAGTGTTCGCGGCGCAGCTTCGCCAGCGCGTCGCCGTCCAGGGTGGAGACGTCCGTTCCCGCCACGCGATAGGTACCGCTGGTGGGTTTATCCAGACAGCCGAGAATGTTCATCAGCGTCGATTTACCGGACCCCGAAGCCCCGACAATCGCCACCATTTCACCCGCTTCCACGCGCAGGGAGATGCCTTTCAGCACCTCCACCGGCCCGTCGCCGGACGGGTAGCTGCGGCGAATATCATTCAGCTCAAGCAGCGCCGTCATTGCGCGGCTCCGGGCAGGCTTTCGCTGATGACCACTTCCTCACCCTCTTCCAGCCCTTTCACCACCACCACGTCGGTGTCGTTACGCGCGCCAATCACCACTTCCCGCTCGCGGGTTTCGCCGTTGCGCAGCACTTTAACCTTGTAGCGATTGTCCCCGGCGGATTCGCCCAGCGCGGAGAGCGGAACCGTCAGCACGTTTTTGACGCCGGTGAGCTGAATATGCACCTGTGCGGTCATGTCCAGACGCAGCACGCCCTGCGGGTTCGGCACCTCAAATCGCGCATAGTAGAAGATGGCGTCGTTCACCTTCTCCGGCGTCGGCAGGATATCCTTCAGCGCCCCTTCATAGCGGGTTTGCGGATCGCCCAGCACCGTAAACCAGGCCTTCTGGCCAGGCTTAAGGTGAATCACGTCCGCTTCGGATACCTGGGCTTTCACCAGCATGGTGCTCATGTCCGCCAGGGTCAGAATGTTTGGCGCCTGCTGCGCGGCGATAACCGTCTGGCCCTGCAGGGTGGTAATCTGCGTCACTTCCCCGGCCATTGGCGCCACGATTTTCGTGTAGTCGAGGTTGGTTTTCGCCGTGTCCAGCGAGGCCTGATTGCGCTTGATTTGCGCGTCGATGGTGCCAATCTGCGCCTGCTTCACCGCCAGCTCCGTGGCGGCGGTATCCAGATCCTGTTTTGAGATGGCCTGCGTTTTCGCCAGCGCCTGCTGACGCTTCAGGGTGACCTGAGCGAGATTCCGCTCCGCCTGAGCCTGAGCGCGCTGCGCGCGCAGCTCCATCAGCGTGGCTTCCACCTCGCGGATCTGGTTTTCAGCCTGTTCAGGATCGATCACGCCCAGCAGCTGGCCTTTTTTAACCTTATCGCCAATCTCAACCGACAGCGTTTTAAGCTGGCCGCTAACCTGCGCGCCCACGTCAACCTTGCGCAGGGCGTCCAGCTTCCCCGTCGCCAGCACGTTTTGTTGCAGCTCGCCCGGGCGAACAATCAGCGTTTGATACTGCGGTACCGGCGCGTTCAGCACCTTCCATACCCAGAATCCGCCCGCTAACACCACTATCGCCAGCAGCAGAAACAGCTTTCTGCGTTTTCCCTTCAGGTTCATAAATATTCCAAATAGTTGTTCTGGCTATCATCAACGTTGATTTTATCTAAACCACTCATCAACGAAACCCCCGATCGCCGTAATCGTCGGGAATTGTTTACCCAGCGTTGATAAAGCCCCTGCTGAAATAGCGATCTTCCACCAGAAGCAGGATCTAACATGTCTTCCATCGTCGATACACCTTATTCAACGCTGTCTCAGCCAAAATCGGGCTGGCAACTGTTCAAAAGCCTGGCATCGGGAACCCTCACGCCGGGGCTGGCGTGGCAAAATCCGGCCTATCGACGAAAGTTTATGCTGCGCTCGCTGGCGACGCCGCTCACCACGTCGCGCCTGCTGGCAAACCTCGCAAAGCAGCCCCGCCTGATGCAGATCCTGGAGGTGCAGCCCGGCCTGCCGTGCCGTCTGCATCGACCGTGGCTGACCGTCAACATGGGCCGTCAGCATACGCTGGAAGCCCTGAACTATCACTATCAGATGATGAGCCGCCATCTTCCCGCGCCGCTTCTGAACGGCTATCTCTCTGGTGAGGGCATCACGCTGGTGACGTTAACCGGCAAAGACGAACAGCAGTTTAGCGTTTGCCTGCGGGCAGACGCGTTTCTGGATAAAGAAGGCGAAGCCACCCTGACCTTTGTCGATTGTCAGAACACGGTGCTGGCCGAGCTGACCTTTACGCTCTGCAACTATGAAGGGAAACCATCGCTGTTTATCGGCGGAATGCAGGGAGCGAAAGCGCATGTCCCGCACGAGCAGATCCAGCTCGCCACGAAAGCCTGCCACGGCCTGTTCCCGAAACGTCTGCTGGTTGAAGCGGTAATGATCCTCGCCGACGCCTTCCCGGTAGAACAGATCCTCGCCGTGAGTAACGCCACCCATATCTACCGCAGCTGGCGTTACCGCAGGAAAAAAGAGGGAAAACTGCTGGCGGATTACGACAGCTTCTGGCGCTCTCTTGGCGGAGAACGTCTGGATAACGGCAACTTTGCCCTGCCGCTGGCCATGCCGCGCAAGCCGATGGAAGAGATCGCGAGTAAAAAGCGATCCGAATACCGCCGTCGCTATGCGCTGCTTGATAGCCTTATCCAGCAGGTTTCACGGACGACCGGCCGTTAATCGGCCCTCCCGCGCGCCAGCCAGAGGACGCGGGAGAACATTTTACGCAGCAGCGTGGGCACGGATTCTACGCCCCGCCTTCCCGCTTCCGTCGCCACCTCTATGGCTAAATCCGGTTTTGACGACCGGTGGATCGCTTTGGCGATCACCCGGCGCATGTTCATTGGCACATCCACCGGGATCATCGCCACGCGGTGGAAAACGTCGTCAAAGCCCTGGCGGTACATAAAGTGCTCCATGTCCATCGCCGGCAGCGCGGTCAGATGGTCACGCTCCGCTTCCCGATCGTTATTGAGCAGGCCGCGCACGGTCGCCGCATATTTTTTCCCGGCCTCATCACCATCCACCAGCACGTGCCATTCAATCCCCATCCGGCGGGCGAACTTGATCAGCGGTTTCAGGCCAGACTGCGCAAACTCGATGACCTTGACCCCTTCGGCGTCGAAGTGGTGCCCGCACTGGCGCGCCAGCTCGTTAATCACCCAGGTTTCGGTTTCCCCTTCCACCAGCAGCCAGCAGCGGGCAAACAGCGACGACGCGCGGTTAAAACGGATATGGAACGCAATCCGTCGGCCATCCTCGGCGTTCAGCCCGCCCGGTCCAAGCCGGTAGGCGGTGACGCGCGACGATTCACGCACCAGACGGCAGACATATTCCACCGGCGTCAGGGATAGCAGCTCGCCGGAATTGGTGGTAGTCACGCGCTGCAGGGGGAGCAGGTTCAGCAGATGCCATGCCACGGAGAGCATGATCGGGTGCAGACGCGTCTCCGGATCTTCCACCAGCAGCAGCGGACGCGCGTCCCGGTCGAGGCGCACCGTGCCTTTCGCCTGTAAAAGCGTGGAGAATAATCCCAGCAGGATCACCCTGTGCGAGCGCCCGCCGGGGCGGTCGATCATGCGGTTGATGATATCAAGATAGCGCCAGCTTCGCTGCTCATCGTGCGAGCGGCGGCGCATCAGACGGTGACGAGACGGCCCCGTTCCCTGCTCGGAAAAGTAGTGCTCCAGCAGCTGAACCATGGCGGAAAGCCCCTGACGGATCTGGCCGTCGGTAAGGTTCTGCGGGCGCGAAACCAGCTCGCGGGCGAGGAAATCGAGCTCGCGGGCGGTGACCTCCACCTCCGGCATATCCGGCACGGTGCCGTTTCGGATCCGGCGCATAAAGCGCGCGTCGCGTAAGCGCAGCACGGGGGACAGGCGGATCAGATGACGGGCCAGCTCGTCGATGTTGTCGAGCAGGATCGGATTCCCCTTCTCATCGAGGAATTCACGCAGGGTTAGCACCCCTTCGTTGTGCGCCATTTCGCCTTCAAGGCGATAGAAAATACGGTGGAAGCCATCTTCACAGGGCACCCAGCAGGGGGACATCGGCCGGTAACGGCGCACGCGATGGCGGCCGGGTTCGGCCTCGCGGAAGGTCAAAATAATATGCAGATGCTTTTCGCGTCCGTTGACATCGCCCGGCGGAAACCAGAAGTCATCGTGGACGAAGTGGTACAGATTCTCCTCAGGCGAAAGCAGCAGCGTCAGGGCATCCAGCAGGCTGGATTTCCCCCAGGCATTTTCGCCGATAAGAACGTTGTTCTGTTCCAGCTGCAGCGACAGGCGGTTAATGCCGCGAAACCCGACAATCTCCACACGTTCGAGTAGCATAAATCCCCCGCAATTCGTCGACTTTTCCTTCAGGTTATCAGCAGTATAGCGGTACGGGGTCCGGCTGGACACTGCTATATCCCCCTGTTGCTGGTTCTGAGCACAAAAAATTCAGAATTTACCCATCAACTTTCATTTGAAAAAGCCCCTTCCGGACAAGATACTTCCGCCCGAGAATTGGACTACGATCGTTTTACCTCCAGTTTGAACAAGGAATGACATCACATTGCCTTAAATCAAATTTACTCAATTTATTTAAGTGGCGAAGGGATGTTATTGGTTTTTAAAATAATGACTCTTTGAGTCGTCATCCCTTTATGGCGATATAACCCGTGCGCGGGAAAGCGCGCGGACGTTTATTATTGAGGTGGTTATGTTCAGAAAATTAGCGGCAGAATGTTTTGGTACATTCTGGCTGGTGTTTGGCGGCTGCGGTAGCGCAGTACTGGCAGCAGCATTCCCGGAATTAGGTATTGGTTTTGTCGGTGTTGCACTGGCATTTGGTCTGACGGTTCTCACTATGGCCTATGCGGTAGGCCATATTTCAGGCGGTCATTTTAATCCGGCCGTAACGTTAGGCTTATGGGCGGGCGGCCGTTTCCCGGCAAAAGATATTATTGGCTATATTATTGCTCAGGTTATTGGCGGCATTTTTGCTGCGGCGGTTCTGTACGTCATTGCCAGCGGTAAAGCAGGCTTCGACGCCGCGGCCAGCGGTTTTGCGTCGAACGGTTTCGGCGAGCACTCACCGGGCGGCTACTCTATGCTGTCTGCTATCGTGATTGAAATTGTGCTGACCGCAGGGTTCCTGATGGTGATCCACGGCGCAACGGACAAGTATGCTCCTGCCGGCTTCGCGCCCATCGCGATTGGTCTGGCGCTGACGCTGATCCACCTGATTTCCATTCCGGTGACCAACACCTCCGTTAACCCGGCGCGCAGCACCGCGGTAGCTATCTTCCAGGGCGGCTGGGCGCTTGAACAGCTGTGGCTGTTCTGGGTGATGCCGATCGTTGGCGGTATTCTGGGCGGCGTGCTGTACCGTACCCTGCTGGAAAAACGCGATTAATGGTTTTATCCCTCTCCCCTGGGAGAGGGCCTGAGTGAGTGCAGCAAGCCGCACAACCTCATTTATACAAGCCGGGTCAGGCGCAGCCGCCACCCGGCTTTTTTGTCGCTTTACTGAGATGCCTTTATTGGGTAGTGTCTTTGACGCTTAACCGACACTCAAAAGGACGGCTGTTCATGTTCTCAGGACTCCTCATCATTCTTTTGCCCCTTATTTTGGGCTACCTTATTCCGCTGCGTCATGAATCGGCCTTAAGGCTTATTAATCGTTTTCTCAGCTGGATTGTTTACGTCATTCTGTTCTTTATGGGGATCAGCCTGGCCTTCCTGGATAATCTGGCGACGAACCTGCTTTCCATCCTGCATTATTCTGCGGTCACGGTAGTGGTTATTTTGCTGTGCAATATTGCGGCCCTGTCCTGGCTGGAGCGCACTATTCCCTGGAAAAATCACCATCAACAGGAAAAGCTCCCTTCCCGTATTGCGATGGCGCTTGAATCATTAAAGCTGTGCGGCGTTGTGGTTCTCGGTTTTTTGCTCGGGCTGACAGGGCTGGCATTCTTGCAGCATGCCACCGAAGCCAGCGAATATACGCTTATATTCCTGCTCTTCCTGATTGGTATTCAGCTTCGAAATAACGGCATGACGCTAAAGCAGATTGTCCTCAACCGTCGCGGAATGATTGTGGCCGTTATTGTTGTGGCCAGCTCGCTGGTCGCGGGGGTGATTAATGCCTTTATTCTCGATCTGCCGCTGAAAACCAGCCTGGCAATGGCGTCCGGTTTTGGCTGGTATTCTCTCTCCGGCATTCTGCTCACCGAGTCGTTCGGTCCGGCGATTGGCAGCGCCGCCTTCTTTAACGATCTGGCGCGCGAGCTGATCGCCATCATGCTCATTCCCGGCCTTGTGCGCCGCAGCCGCTCGACCGCGCTGGGCCTGTGTGGTGCCACCTCAATGGACTTTACCCTGCCGGTATTACAGCGATCGGGTGGGCTGGAGATGGTTCCTGCCGCCATCGTGCACGGCTTTATTCTGAGCCTTCTGGTGCCGATTCTGATGGCATTCTTCTCCGCCTGATACTGCGCTGGCGGCAGTGAACCTGCCGCCAAAATTGCGCTAAATCAATATCCCTCCATTTAATGCAAGAAAGCCCTTTTCACCGTTCTGTCGCAGGCATAATCTTAAACATGCATTTAAAATATAACTTTAACAGGTGTGATTATGTTCTGTGTGCAATGTGAACAAACCATCCGTACCCCGGCAGGCAACGGCTGCTCCTGGGCGCAGGGTATGTGCGGTAAAACCGCAGAGACGTCAGATCTCCAGGATCTGCTGATTGCTACGCTACAAGGCTTGTCCGCATGGGCCAGCAAGGCCCGCGAATATGGCATTGTCGATCACTACGTCGACAGCTTTGCGCCGCGCGCATTTTTCTCCACGCTGACTAACGTTAACTTCGATTCTCCGCGCATTGTGGGCTATGCCCGCGAAGCGATTGCCCTGCGTGAAGCCCTTAAAGCACAGTGCCTGAACGCCGACGCCGCTGCCCGCGTCGACAACCCGATGGCGGAACTGCAGCTGGTAAGCGACGACCTGGGCGAACTGCAGCGTCAGGCGGCAGAATTTACCCCGAATAAAGACAAAGCAGAGATTGGCGAGAACATCCTTGGCCTGCGTCTGCTCTGCCTGTACGGCCTGAAAGGTGCGGCGGCCTATATGGAACACGCGCACGTTCTCGGCCAGTACGACAACGACATCTACGCCCAGCACCACAAAATCATGGCATGGCTCGGCACCTGGCCTTCCGATATGAACGCGCTGCTTGAGTGCTCAATGGAAATCGGCCAGATGAACTTCAGGGTGATGAGCATTCTGGATGCCGGTGAAACCAGCACCTACGGCCACCCGACCCCGACGCAGGTCAACGTGAAGGCGACCGAGGGCAAATGTATCCTGATTTCCGGCCATGACCTGAAGGATCTCTACAACCTGCTGAAGCAGACCGAAGGCACCGGCGTTAACGTTTATACACACGGTGAAATGCTGCCCGCGCACGGTTATCCGGAGCTGCGCAAGTTTAAGCATCTGGTGGGTAACTACGGCAGCGGCTGGCAGAACCAGCAGGTTGAGTTCGCCCGCTTCCCGGGCCCGATTGTCATGACCTCTAACTGCATCATTGACCCAACCGTGGGCGCGTACGATGACCGTATCTGGACCCGCAGCATCGTCGGCTGGCCGGGCGTAAGCCACCTCGACGGCGACGATTTTGGTCCGGTCATCGCTCAGGCACAGCAGATGGCTGGCTTCCCGTACAGCGAAATTCCGCACCTCATCACCGTCGGCTTTGGCCGCGAAACCCTGCTGGGCGCCGCAGATTCTCTGATTGACCTCGTCAGCCGTGAGAAGCTGCGCCACATCTTCCTGATTGGCGGCTGCGACGGCGCGCGCGGCGAGCGTAACTACTTCACCGATTTCGCCACCAGCGTGCCGGAAGACTGCCTGATCCTGACGCTGGCCTGCGGCAAATACCGTTTCAACAAGCTGGACTTCGGCAACATCGAAGGTCTGCCGCGCCTGGTGGACGCGGGCCAGTGTAACGATGCGTACTCAGCAATTATTCTGGCGGTCACGCTGGCGGAGAAGCTGGGCTGCGGCGTGAACGACCTGCCGCTGTCGCTGGTGCTCTCCTGGTTCGAGCAGAAAGCGATCGTAATTCTGCTGACCCTGCTCTCTCTCGGCGTGACCAACATCGTCACCGGACCGACCGCGCCAGGCTTCCTGACGCCGGACCTGCTGGCCGTGCTGAACGAGAAGTTTGGCCTGCGTTCCGTGACCAACGTTGAAGACGATATGAAGCAGCTGCTGAGCGCGTAAGGAGTAATTCATGACCATGCCAACCTCTCAGTGCCCATGGCGGATGCAGGTTCATCACATCCATCAGGAGACTCCGGATGTGTGGACGCTGTCGCTGCTGTGCCATGACTACTATCCGTACCGTGCCGGTCAGTTTGCGCTGGTCAGCGTCCGTAATTCGGCGGATACCCTGCGCGCCTACACCATCTCCTCCACGCCGGGCGTGAGCGAATATATTACGCTCACCGTCCGCCGCATAGATGACGGCGCGGGCTCGCAGTGGCTCACCCGCGACGTGAAGCGCGGGGATTATATCTGGCTGTCAGACGCGCAGGGCGACTTCACCTGCGACGATAAGACGGAAGATAAATTCCTGCTGCTGGCAGCGGGCTGCGGCGTCACGCCGATTATGTCGATGCGCCGCTGGCTGGCGAAATATCGTCCGCAGGCCGACGTGCAGACCATCTTCAGCGTGCGCTCGCCGGAAGATGTCATTTTTGCCGAAGAATGGCGCAACTACCCGGTGACGCTGGTCGCGGAAAACAACGCCACGCATGGCTTTGTCGCGGGACGTCTGAGCCGCGAGCTGCTGCAAAGCGTGCCGGACATTGCAAACCGCACCGTGATGACCTGCGGCCCGGCGCCGTACATGGACATTGCTGAGAAGGAAGTGAAGGCCCTAGGCGTAACCCGCTTCTTCAAAGAGCAGTTCTTCACGCCGGTAGCCGAAGCGGCGACCAGCGGCGTGAAGTTCACCAAACTGCAGCCGGCGCAGACCTTCTTTGGCCGCGTGGGCACCACGCTGCTGGAAGCGCTGGAAAGTAACAAGGTGCCGGTAGTGGCCGCCTGCCGCGCGGGCGTGTGCGGATGCTGTAAAACGAAGGTCATTTCCGGGGAATACAGCGTGACCAGCACCATGACGCTGACCGAAGCAGAGATTGCGGAAGGCTACGTGCTGGCGTGTTCCTGCCATCCTCAGGGTGACCTGGTACTGGCATAAACGGTAAGCGCTCGAAGGTAAGCCCGGCAGGCGATCGCGTCTGCCGGGCTTTTTTTATCCGCAAATGCCGCCCGCCGGGGGCATGGAGCAGCCAATACGGTGACTTTCTTCTAAGCTTGTAGGCGATATCACAAAAAGGAGATGGACACCCATGAAACAGACCGTGGCTGCATACATAGCGAAAACCCTGGAACAGGCGGGCGTAAAACGTATCTGGGGCGTCACCGGCGATTCCCTGAACGGACTCAGCGACAGCCTCAATAAAATGAAAACCATCGAATGGATGCCGACTCGCCACGAAGAGGTCGCCGCCTTCGCCGCGGGGGCCGAAGCGCAGCTCACGGGCGAACTTGCCGTTTGTGCCGGCTCCTGCGGACCGGGCAACCTGCACCTCATCAATGGCCTTTTCGACTGCCACCGCAACCACGTTCCGGTGCTGGCGATTGCCGCCCACATTCCCTCATCTGAAATCGGCAGCGGCTATTTTCAGGAGACGCATCCGCAGGAGCTGTTCCGTGAATGCAGCCACTACTGCGAGCTGGTCTCGTCGCCGGAGCAGATCCCACAGGTGCTGGCCATCGCCATGCGCAAAGCCGTCCTCAATCGCGGGGTTTCTGTGGTCGTCCTGCCGGGTGACGTGGCGCTGAAGGCCGCTCCCGAAACCGCCACCACCCACTGGTACTCTGCCCCGCAGCCGACCGTCACCCCCGCCGCTGAAGAGCTTAAGAAGCTGGCGCAGCTGCTGCGTTACTCCAGCAATATCGCCCTGATGTGCGGTAGCGGCTGCGCCGGCGCGCATGACGAGCTGGTGGCGTTTGCCGGCAAGCTGAAAGCGCCAGTCGTTCACGCCCTGCGCGGTAAAGAGCACGTGGAGTACGATAACCCTTACGATGTGGGGATGACCGGGCTGATCGGTTTTTCCAGCGGCTTCCACACGATGATGAACGCCGATACGCTGATCCTTCTCGGCACCCAGTTCCCGTACCGCGCGTTTTACCCGACGGATGCCAAAATCATTCAGATTGACATTAACCCCGGCAGTATCGGCGCGCACAGCAAGGTTGATATGGCGCTCATCGGCGATATTAAATCCACCCTCGCCGCCCTGCTGCCGCTGCTGGAAGAAAAGACGGACCGCAAGTTCCTCGATAAGGCCCTGAGCGATTACCGCGACGCGCGTAAGGGGCTGGACGATCTCGCCAAACCGAGCGACAAAGCCATCCACCCGCAGTATCTGGCGCAGCAGATAAGTCGCTTTGCCGATGACGATGCCGTTTTCACCTGCGACGTCGGCACGCCAACCGTCTGGGCAGCGCGCTACCTGAAGATGAACGGTAAACGCCGCCTGCTCGGTTCCTTCAACCACGGCTCGATGGCCAACGCCATGCCGCAGGCGCTGGGCGCAAAAGCGACGGCACCGGAACGTCAGGTCGTGGCGATGTGCGGCGACGGCGGGTTCAGCATGCTGATGGGGGATTTCCTGTCGGTGGCGCAGATGAAGCTGCCGCTGAAAATCGTGGTCTTCAACAACAGCGTGCTGGGCTTCGTGGCGATGGAGATGAAGGCCGGAGGCTACCTCACGGACGGCACCGAGCTGCACGACACCAATTTCGCCCGCATCGCCGAAGCCTGCGGTATTACCGGTATTCGGGTCGAAAAAGCGTCTGAGGTGGACGAGGCGCTGCAGCGCGCCTTCTCCATCGACGGTCCGGTGCTGGTGGACGTGGTGGTTGCCAAAGAAGAGCTGGCCATCCCGCCGCAGATCAAGCTGGAGCAGGCAAAAGGCTTTAGCCTCTACATGCTGCGCGCCATCATCAGCGGACGCGGTGACGAGGTGATCGAACTGGCAAAAACCAACTGGCTCAGGTAAAACATCTGGCATCGCCTTTTTAACTATAAGGACATGCCATGATTGATTTACGTAGTGATACCGTTACCCGCCCGGGTCGCGCCATGCTCGACGCGATGATGGCCGCCCCGGTCGGCGACGACGTCTACGGCGATGACCCGACGGTCAACGAGCTGCAGCGCTATGCGGCAGAGCTCAGCGGCAAGGAGGCTGCCCTGTTCCTGCCCACCGGCACGCAGGCTAACCTGGTGGCGCTGCTCAGCCACTGCGAGCGCGGCGAAGAGTATATCGTCGGCCAGGGGGCGCATAACTACCTGTACGAAGCTGGCGGCGCGGCGGTGCTCGGCAGCATTCAGCCGCAGCCGATCGATGCCGCACCGGACGGCTCCCTGCCGCTCGATAAGGTCGCCGCGAAAATCAAAGCCGACGATATTCACTTCGCCCGCACCAGGCTGCTCAGCCTGGAAAACACCCACAACGGTAAGGTTCTGCCGCGCGAGTACCTGAAAGCGGCGTGGGAGTTTACCCGCGAGCGCGGGCTCGGCCTGCACGTTGACGGGGCGCGCATCTTTAACGCCGTGGTCGAGTACGGCTGCGAGCTGAAAGCGATCGCGCAATATTGCGACTCGTTCACCATTTGTCTCTCTAAAGGGCTGGGCACCCCCGTGGGTTCGCTGCTGGTGGGCGATGCGGACTACATCAAACGCGCCAACCGCTGGCGTAAAATGACCGGCGGCGGAATGCGTCAGGCGGGTATTCTGGCGGCCGCCGGGCTGTACGCGCTGAAAAACAACGTGACGCGCCTTAAAGAGGATCACGATAACGCCGCGTGGATGGCGGCGCGGCTGCGCGAAATCGGCGCAGACGTCATGCGTCACGACACCAACATGCTGTTTGTCCGCGTCGGAGATGAGCACGCCGCCGCGCTGGGCGAATTTATGAAGGCGCGTGGGGTGCTGATCAACGCCTCCCCGGTTGTGCGCCTGGTGATGCATCTCGACGTTAACCGCGAACAGCTAACCGGGGTGGTAAAACACTGGCAGGCGTTTTTACAGCGTTAAGGAGCATACCGTGCCGCAACGAATTCTGGTGCTCGGCGCCAGCGGGTATATCGGTCAGCATCTGACCGCTGCGCTAAGCCAGCAGGGGCATCGGGTGCTGGCAGCGGCACGCAACACTGAACGCCTGCAAAAGCTCAGCCTGCCGGGCGTTACCTGTCACAGCGTCGATCTCAACTGGCCGAAGGAGCTTCCCGCGCTGCTGGAAGGGGTTGATACGCTTTACTACCTGGTCCACAGCATGGGCGAAGGCGGCGATTTTATCGCCCACGAGCGGCAGGTGGCGATGAACGTCCGCGATGCCCTGCTGCAAACCCCGGTGAAGCAGGCGATCTTTTTAAGCTCGCTTCAGGCGCCCGCCGACGAGCAGTCCGACCACCTGCGCGCCCGCCAGCTGACGGCGGAGACGTTGCGCAGCGCGAATATTCCCGTTACCGAACTGCGGGCGGGGATCATCGTCGGCGCGGGATCCGCCGCGTTCGAAGTGATGCGCGATATGGTCTACAACCTGCCGGTGCTGACCCCGCCGCGCTGGGTACGCTCGCGCACCACGCCCATCGCGCTGGAGAATTTACTCCACTATCTGGTGGCGTTGCTGGATCACCCGGCAGAGCAGCACCGCGTGCTGGAGGCGGCTGGCCCGCAGGTGCTGAGCTATCAGGAGCAGTTCGAGCATTTTATGCGCGTCAGCGGTCGCCGCCGCTGGCTGGTACCCGTCCCCTTTCCTACCCGCTGGATATCGGTGTGGTTTTTAAACGTCATTACCTCGGTTCCCCCGACCACCGCAAAGGCGCTGATCCAGGGGCTGAAGCACGACCTGCTGGCGGACGATCGCGAACTGCGCGCATTAATCCCCCAGGAGCTGATCCGCTTTGACGACGCGGTGCGCCGTACCCTGAAAGAAGAAGAGAAGCTGGTGAACTCCAGCGACTGGGGCTACGACGCGCAGGCCCTTGCCCGCTGGCGGCCCGAGTACGGCTACTACCCGAAGCAGGCCGGCTGTACGGTAAAAACCACGGCCAGCCTGGAGGCCCTGTGGGAGGTCGTGAACCAGATTGGCGGCAAAGAGCGTTATTTCTTCGGCAATATTCTCTGGCAAACGCGCGGCGCGCTGGATCTGCTGGTCGGTCACCGGCTGGCAAAAGGCCGCCCTGCGCATCCTTATCTTCAGGTAGGGGATACCGTCGACAGCTGGAAGGTGATTATCGTCGAGCCACAAAAGCGGCTGGCGCTGCTGTTCGGCATGAAGGCGCCGGGGCTTGGGCGGCTCTGCTTTACCCTCAGTGACAAAGGCGACCATCGTGAACTGGACGTTCGGGCGTGGTGGCATCCGCACGGAATGCCCGGTCTGTTTTACTGGCTGCTCATGATCCCGGCACACCTGTTTATCTTCCGCGGCATGGCGAAACGTATTGCGCAACTGGCAGAAGAAAAGCGGGAAAATAACTAAATAAAACTCTTAATCTTTCACCTTTCCCATTGCAACACATCGTAATTCACGAAAGAATGCGCACGAAATTCTTTTCAACACAGTGGATTGTTATGAAGGTACTGGTTACCGGGGCGACCAGCGGCTTAGGCCGAAATGCGGTCGAGTTTCTGCGCAACAAGGGCATCAGCGTGAGGGCCACCGGTCGCAATGAGGCGATGGGCAAGCTTCTGCAAAAAATGGGCGCTGAATTTGTCCATGCCGATCTGACGGAGCTGGTCTCCTCTCAGGCTAAGGTGATGCTCGCCGGAATTGATACACTGTGGCACTGCTCCAGCTTTACCTCCCCGTGGGGCACGCAGGAAGCCTTCGATCTCGCTAACGTGCGCACCACGCGTCGTCTGGGCGAGTGGGCCGTCGCCTGGGGCGTGCGTAACTTTATCCATATCTCCTCTCCGTCGCTCTATTTCGACTATCACCACCATCGGGATATCCAGGAAGATTTCCGTCCGGCGCGTTTTGCCTGTGAATTTGCCCGCAGCAAGGCGGCCGGTGAAGAGGTGATCGACCTGCTGGCGCAGTCAAACCCGCATACCCGCTTTACGGTGCTGCGCCCACAGAGCCTGTTCGGGCCGCACGATAAAGTGTTCATTCCGCGACTGGCGCAGATGATGCACCATTACGGCAGCGTTCTCCTGCCGCGCGGCGGTGATGCGCTGGTTGACATGACCTATTACGAAAACGCCGTACACGCCATGTGGCTGGCGAGCCAGCCGGACTGCGATAAGCTGGCGTCGGGCCGCGCGTATAACATCACCAACGGCGAACCCTGCACGCTGCGCAGCATTGTGCAAAGGCTGATTGACGAGCTAAAAATCGACTGCCGCATTCGTTCCGTTCCATACCCGATGCTGGACATGATCGCCCGCAGCATGGAGCGCTTTGGCAGCAAATCGGCGAAGGAGCCTGCGCTGACCCACTACGGCGTATCTAAGCTGAATTTTGACTTCACGCTGGATATTTCGCGCGCGGAGAACGAGCTGGGGTATAAGCCGATTGTGACGCTGGATGAAGGAATTGTGCGCACCGCCGCGTGGCTGCGGGATCATGGGAAGCTGCATCGGTAGTTAATTGGGTGCGGCCTTGTGCCCTCACCCCGGCCCTCTCCCACAGGGTTGAGGGATCCCCCTAAAATAATGCCTGCACGGATGACCCCCTCTCCCTTGAGGGAGAGGGTTGGGGTGAGGGGGAACATATGGCTGTAGAGGTAATTCCGTTCACTTTATGTTCCTTGCTACTCTGTAACGGCATCACTTGTGAACGTGCCATGGCGGCTCAGTCGCCGCCGCCCTGGCGACCCGGGCTCCCGGCGGTAAATCGCCGCTTCGCGGTGCCCTCGGCTTATTCCTTCCGGCTTATCGGGGACGGGCGGATGTAACGTCCCTGTAAAGCCGCCCTCTCGGCGCATCCATGCGCCTCGCCCCGGCCTGCAGGAAACGCCTCAGCGATTTACAGCCGGACCAGGGCGTCGCTGACAGCCCTCAGTCATGCAGAAGCAACATTATTGCTTCTGCATTAAAAAATTACTGGGGATCTCTCAGCCCACAGGGAGAGGGCGTAAATACGAAAACGGCAACCTTTCGGTTGCCGTTTGCTGTTTATAATGCCGTCCAGGCTTCTGCCCATGCCAGGCCTGCACCTGGTTCATAGTACAGCGGTGCGTTGTTACACCAGCCGCTGTACGGGAACGGTTTGCACTGGAACAGTTTACCGTGGTTGTTCACGATATCGCCTGCGCCGTACTTGCTGTTCGCGCTCCACGCCGGATAATCGCCGGAAGTGCCTTCGTCATTAGACGGGGTGGCGGCTTTAGCTTTCACGTTCAGCAGGTAAGAGGTGGTGCTGCTCAGCTCGCCGTCGCTCACGGTCAGGCTGATTTCATACTGCTGCGCCGTTGTCGCTTCTGGCGCGCTGAAGGTCACAACCGCCTTATCATCGCCGGTAACGGTCTGGCCGTCCTGGGAACGCCAGGTATAGGTCAGCTTGTTGCCGTCTTCGTCGGTAGAGCCTTCCGCGCTCAGGGAGACCTGCGCACCGGCTTCAACCGCACCGATTGGACCGGCAATCTGCGCCACAGGCGCGTGGTTTACCACCGCCGGGATGTCATCCGGCACGGGTGCCGGGGTTTCATCCGGTGTAGGTGTCGGCGCTGGCGTCTCATCTTCAGACGGGGCTGGAGCAGGAGCCGGGGTTTCATCCGGTACGACCGCTGAACCGTCGTCGTTAACGATGTTCACGTTGAAGAACTTCTGTACACACTTGGTGTAGTCACCGTCTTTAAAGGCGCTGAACGGCGTCTGGTAACCCACCAGCTGGCAAGCGTAGGTCTTGCCGTCAGGGGTATCCGCGCTCCATCCCCAGTCCTGCTCCCAGTAGATCTTCAGCGCGCCTGCGCCACCTTCATCGAACTGCTTCATGTTGGCACAGCCAAGCACTTCGTCAGCCGGTACGGGGACTTTCAGGTAGTTAGCGAACTCTTTGTAGTATTTGATACGGTTCTGAGACTGGGCAATTTCAGTCGGACCGCCGCACTCTACGCCGCCGTTGATGATCTGGGTGGTCACGCCGAAGCCAGGGGCAAGGCCGTTGGCTTTATCGTGATCGTTCGGCTGCCAGGTGCCGTCGATAACCTGGAGCATGCTTGGTTTTGGCGGCTGTGGATAGGCGAAGAAGAAGATCGCGCTTGCCAGGTTCAGCCAGGTATCCGCCACCAGCTCAGGCTTGTCGAGCAGGACGCGAACGTCGCCGTACATCGCTTCAGAGAACGGGCCGTAGTTATAGTTGTAGGACAGCTGCTTGGCGCCGCGGCCGAAGTAGCTCAGGAAGTCGCCATCTTTGTCTTTACCGCACGGCCAGGTCTGACCCTGCCAGACGTCCGGGTTACATTCCCCGTTATAGCCGCCCTTCTGGCCTTCGCTCCAGCCCATCTCGCGCACGTAAACCAGCGCCTGACGCCATTCGGCTTCCGGACGCCAGCTTTCGTGTCCGCCGGTTTCCTGTGCGAAGTGAGCAAACATGGTTGCCAGCTCTTTACGGCAGATCGCCTCGCTGTCGCGGCCGTCGTTGTAGGTGTCGCACAGCGCCGGGAATTTACCCACGGCCTTCAGGAAGTTGCTGTAGCTGTAATCCTTCGCGCGCAGCGGGAACAGGTATTCCCAGTCGCTCTCTTTAAGGATCCCTTCAACGCGCTTCACGTTTGTCGGGTTGGCTGCACGGCCTGGCTCAATCTGCTCAACCTGAGCGTTGTCCAGCGTACGGATGGTATCCTTCACGGATTTCATCAGTGGGAAATCGGTGAGCTCTTTTTCCTTTTTAGCCAGATCGCTGGCTTTCATGGTGTAAGGCTCGCTGCTTTCCGCCTTCAGCATGGTGGCCTGAGCAATAACCGGTGCTACGCAGGCACCGGCAATAAGCACGCTCAGTAATGTCCTTTTATTCATCTCGGTTTTTCCTGTTAATTTCGATAAAATTAAATAAATCCAAACTTATTTATTAATCCGTTAATAAATAAACTCCAGACAGCTGTTTTTCATTTTCTGAAGAATACGTGCGGGTACTCTTCAAAAAAGAAAAAACTCACCAGTTGGTTTTGTCACGGGCCGCCAGTTTTAACTGCTGATACTTACGCCAGACCTTATGGGCATATACCATTCGCCTGGGGTAATTTTCTTTTTTAAGCCCGGCGTTATATGCGCCTACGGCTTCCCAGTTATACCCATAAACCTTGATCATACCCGACAGAATGGAGGCGCCAACCATAATGGAGGTGCAGGGTTCCGTCATCAGGCGATACTCGTTAATCCCCCGGCGCTCGAGCTCGGGAAAATGCGAGCTGTTAATTTGCATTAATCCGACATCGCGCGTTCCGTCATGATTGATGCCTACGGCGCGTGGGTTCATTCCCGATTCCACATTCGCGATGGCGTAGAGCAAAAACGGGTCAATATGGTAATACTGCGACGCTTTATTCCAGCAATTGGCAAACGCGCTATGGCTTAATAGCAGTAACAGAAACAGCAACCTTTTCATTATTCACCTGCGTGGTCGGTTTTTATTCTCCTCAAACACGTCCTGTTAAGTTTTTTGAATTTACTGACCACACCCGAAGCGGGGTGTGGTCAGTTATTGTGGGCTGATATCACACCCACAATTTCAGGCTCAGAAGATTATTTGCAGTCTGCTGACGCGCCTTCTTTCACCCATACATCGCTGTTGCCTGGTTTGTCACCCTTGGTCCACCATTTCGCGCGGTACTCGAAACCTTCATAGGTTGTCTTGTCACCACCGTTGTAGACCATGTCGGAGCGCCAGTTCATTTTCACCTGGCTGACCAGCTCCCATGCGTCGGCGTTAAAGCCAGGCTTGTTGCCCTGAGTCCAGTACTTCGCTTTCCATACCAGATTATCGGAGCTGACCATGTCGCCGTTGTTGTAGATTTTGCTGGATTCCCATGCCGCGTATTTGCTGGCATTGGCGTCAGCCGGGCTATCGCAGCTGCCGGTTGCAGTCCCTTCATCAGACGGCGTGTTACCTTCATCGGATGGCGTGTTGCCTTCGTCAGACGGGGTATTGTCTTCATCAGGCACAATCGGGGTAGCTTTCGGCGTTACGGTAACCTGCACGTTAGACTGTACGCTGGTTTTGCCGTCGCTTACGACAACGCTCAGGGTGTAGGTAGAGTCAGTCGTTACGTCCGGCGCGGTGATCTGTACGCTGGAGGTATCAGTACCGGTTGCGTGCATATCAGACGGAACGCTCCACGCGTAGGTCAGTGCATCACCGTCCGGATCCGCCGCCTGCACGTTCAGGGCAAACGTCTGACCGGCTTCCAGAGTCACGTTCTGCATCTGGTTAACGACCGGCGCCTGGTTGGCCTTCGGCGCTTTGTTCAGAACCTGCACGTCAGCGGTGCTGCTCAGGCCTTTCGCATCGGTCACGGTCAGACGGAACGCCAGGGTCTGGTTGCTGGTCACAGCGCCTACGGAGAAGGTCGCTTTCGCTTTGGTGCTGTTGGTCAGGGTAACGCTTGGGCCAGAGATCTGGGTCCACTTGTAGGTCAGCGCATCGCCATCAGGATCGGTTGACGCAGAGCCATCCAGGGTTACGGAAGCAGGACCGGTCACGGTTTGATCCGCCGCGGAAGCAACAGGCGCATGGTTGGTCACCACCGGCTCTGGCGTAACGCTACCCATCAGGCTTTCGTTCATCGCGTTCAGGATGTCGCCGTTATCGGAGTCGATAGACCACGCGAACAGGCCGCCCAGGTTTTTCGCCAGAACGTACTTGCCTTTAGCCGTTGTGGAACGGGCATCTTCATAAGAGATCAGCTCGCCGGTGGATTTGTTGAATACGTATGGCGCTTCAGCGTCTGCGTCGTAGCCGTATTCCCAGCCTGGCTTGCCCTTGTACTCGTTCACAATCTGGCGATAGTCAACCACGCCAGGTTCCCAGGTGCCTTTCACGCCGCCAGTCGCGGTACCGGTGAACGGGTTGTTACCGGTATAGCCGTGAACGCCAGTCCAGCCGCGACCGTACATGCCTGCACCCACGACGATTTTGCCTGGCTGTACGCCCTGCTCCAGCAGCGCGTTAACGCCATTTTCGGTGGTGTAGTTGGTCTCCGGACGCCATGCTGGCGCATGCAGCGCGGCCTGGTGACCCAGATCGGTCATGCTCCACGCGCCGTAGAAGTCGTAGCTCATCAGGAAGATGTGATCGAGGTACTGCTGCGCCGTGGTGTAGTCCACGTCTTCGATCTTATCTTTACCCGCGCCGATGGCGCTGGTCAGCTCATAGGTACGGCCGGTTTCAGCGGACAGGTCGTTCAGCATGGTGCGCAGCTCGTGCATCAGCGCGGTATAGGTTGCTTTATCCACCTGCGGGTTGCCCAGCGATTCATTCACGCCGCCGCCGCCCGGGAATTCCCAGTCGATATCCACGCCGTCGAAGAATTTCCAGGTTTTCAGGAAGTCTTTAACAGAGGAGACGAAACGTGCGCGGATGGCGGTATCGTTCATGTGGTGGAACGGATCGGACATGGTCCAGCCGCCGATGGATGGCAGGATCTTCAGGTCAGGATGGGCTTTTTTCAGCGCCATCAGCTGGCCGAAGTTGCCTTTGTACGGGTCGTCCCAGTTAGACACGCCGGACTGTGGTTTCTGCAGCGCAGCCCACGGGTCATGGATAGCCACGGTGAAGTCAGGGCGGCCCGCGCAGGCTTTTTGCAGGTTGGCGAAGCTGTTGCCGTTTTCAACGGTTTTCAGACCGTCGTTAATGCCGTCGCCGCCGCAGATTGGAATGAAGCCGTACAGGATGTGGTTCAGGTTAGACGCAGGGATTTTATCCACCGGGAAGTTACGGCCATATACGCCCCATTCAGGGAAGTAAGCGGCAACCACTTTATCGGTATGTTTTGCGAAGGTTTTGTTGTTTTCCTGCAGCGGGGTATTCAGCGGCAGGAGGTGGCTACCGTCGGTATCGGCCACGACGATCAGCTTGCTTGCGCTTTTGGTACAGCCGCTGTTGTTACAGAGCTCAACCTGCTCCTGGTAGCGACCGCCTTTTTTCACCTTGAAGGTGGCGGAACCGGATGCGCCGGCAGCACCGGACCATACGGTTTTGCCGTCCAGCAGCACTTTACCGGAGGTAGGCGCGTCGCCGCTCCAGACGTTCCACTCAACCTTAACGTCGACGCCGTCGTTATGCACCTTAACGAGGTTACCGTAGTCCACTACCGCCTGATCCACTTCAACGATAGCAAATTTGTCGTTACCGCTGCTGATTGAAGGCGTACCCGGCGCTGCGGCGAATGCAGAGCCGGAAACGGCTGCTACAAAGAGCGCCAGATAAGTAGGCTTCATAAATTTCATTATTAATTCCTGATAATATTATTTGCGAAAATTAAAACAACCATGCTTTCCATATCGCATGGGCGAGTACTGAATATATTATTTAACTAAAACCAAGAGTCATTTTTAATTATTCTAATAATATCCTCCATAAAATAGACATGAGCGATAATCCTTACAGCTTGTGCTTATAACAATACGCCGGGAATCCATATAAGTCCTTTCATTCCCTTGCCGAAAAAACTTTAAAAAAAACTTGACCAGTTAAATCAGAATGTGAATTGCAGCGTCTGTAGAATAAAAATAACCAATCCCGCCAGTGACAGCATCGGGCCGAATGGGAGGATATTCTGTTTATTAACGGATTTATAAAAAAGACAATACAGCGCAATACCGCTTAACGCCGCGGCAAGTAACAGTGAGGGCAATGCCTGCCAGCCGCACCATGCGCCCAGCGCAGCCAGCAGCTTGAAGTCGCCATAGCCTAATCCTTCGCGGCCCGTCGTCAGGCGAAATCCCCAGTAGAGCAGCCACAGGGACAGGTAACCCGCCACCGCGCCAGACACGGCATCCGTCAGGGGCAGCGTATGGCAAAACGCGTGATACAGCAGGCCAGCCCAGAGCAGCGGCTGGGTCAGACAGTCCGGCAGAAGCAGATGTTTTGCATCGATGGTGGCGAGCGGCAGCAGGCCGCACCACAGCACCCACAGCGCTAGCAGGCCCGCCAGCGACGGCGCAAACGCCGCCGTCAGGGCAAAAAAGAGCGCGCTCGACAGCTCAAGAAACAACAGCCGCACCGGTATCGCCGCTTTACAGCAGCGGCACCGGCCGCGCAGGGCGCACCAGCTCAGAACAGGAATATTCTCCCACCACGAGAGGCGATGCGAACACGCCGGGCAGTGAGACGCCGGAAAAAGCAGGTTACCCGCCCCCTCCTCTTCTTTTACAAGCGGAGGAATACGCTCTGCCACTACCCCTAAAAAGCTGCCGATAATGCTCCCCAGCGCGCCGCTCATCAGGCACAGCGCGGGCAGATTGCCAGTCTGAAGCAGCATCAGCGGGTTCATGCCACTTTCGCCCAGGACAGTTTAATCTGTGCCTTCACGTCGCTGAGATGATCCACCGGGACAAGATCCATTTTTTCCAGACGTACGCCGGAGGTTAAATTCACTTCCCTGAGCCAGTTTTTCAGTTCATACACGTTAATTCTGTCGATATTAAACGTCATAGACTGGCCGTCCTGCTGAATATTGCTCAGGCTAATGTGGATCTCTTTCGCGCTTTCTTCCACCACGCTGCGGGGATTACTGGTTTTTACTACTTTGGCCTGAAGATGGTTTTTATTAATTTCTGCACGCATCCAGTTCAGGGTCTGCTTTTGTTTCTGCAGCGTGCTGCGTTCATTTTTAATAATATTATCCAGAGGCGTCATCACCCCGTACCAGATAATGGCGCAGCAAAGCGCCGCCCCGCACGCTGCAAACAGTTTTCGCTCGCGCGGGCTATAGTTCCGGTAGCGGGCCTTTAATTGTCCTATTTTCTCTTTCATTTATATTTCCCTGTGATGATGGCAGCATAGGGCGCCTCACTGGAAACCGGCTGCAGCGTAAAGTCGAAGGTATCACTGGCCTTATTGACGAACGCCTGTAACGCAGCGGGATCCGTGGCGCTAATGTTCAGCGTCAGCTGATTCTGCGTGTCGTCATAGCCGACTTCACTCAGTTCAACCGAAGGGAGAGAGGCTTTGATCTGCTCCAGCGCGTCCAGCTGAAGAAAGACGCCTTTTTTCTCTTTCTTAATGTTCTGTCCGAAGTGGTACTTAAGGTTGGTCTTCTGCCGGAGGGTTGGAAAATAGTGCTGCGCCAGTTCAACCATCTGCTGGCGGGCCAGGTTTTCCTGATGGGCCAGCATCCAGGCCATGCCGATGCGGGGGCCAAGCAGCAGCCCCAGGCTCAGTACCGCCACGGCGGCGACAGCCGATTTCGGATAACGGAAACCGCCATGCGTTCCGCCGGCTAAGAATTCACCGTGCAGCAGGTTCGCCCTGCAGCTTTTCCACTGCGGCTGGATCAGCACCAGCGGGTGCTGCCAGGCCAGCTTTTCATCCACCTGCACGCCCGCAGGCGCATCGCCGTAGCAGACGCGCACACCCACGCCCTGCTGGCTTAACAGCAGCGGCAGCAGCCCGGCGTCGGTTTCACAGGCGCCAGACGGCGAGTAACGCATCCAGTAACCGTCATCGGTTGAGACCAGCGTAGTGCCACCGTCCTTTACCGGGAGCAGGAACGCATCCGGCAGTACCTGCACCACCGTCAGCCCGGCGTCAGCGCAGCGGTTAAGCCAGTAACGGAGGCGGTCGGCATCAATCGCGACGGCGTCCACTTCCCGTCCTTTCCTGTTCAGCACCGTCCAGTGAAGGTTGTCCACGTCGCCGATCAGCGTCTCTTCCGCCAGCCAGGAAAATTCGGCGCCGCCTTTTTTGGGCAGCGTGAAGTGACGAAAGATCATCTCGCTGGCGGGCAGCAGCAGGCACACCCTGGCGGCCAGCGCGTTTTCCGCGAGATCCGCCAGGGACGCCAGCCCCCGCAGCTGTTCCACGTGCTCGCTACCGGACTCGCACCACATTATGTTCCCGTCCTCGCGCGTGTCGGGACGAATAAAAAGCACCTGTTTCATAGAGTTCGTCTTGTGTTATTCAACCATTCGGTAGCGACGTTGCCAGGTAATCACCTTCCCGGCTTCATTATCAACATGAAGCTGGCTGACGACGCGCAGCGTTAAATCATCGGTATTGCCGGTGCTGTTGACCCGGAAATAATTACTGTTCACCGCCAGAAACGCCTGCACCTGCCTGAGGGCGTCTTTGGTCTGCGGATAATTCGTCTCCAGCTCTTTCAGAAACGCCTCCATCGACTCCCAGCCCTCTTCCGGGCGGGAGGCAAGTAGCCGCGTGGCTTCATCAACGCTGAGCGAGCCGACAAACAGCGCCGACAGCAGCGGCGCCTGTTCTTCCGTGAGCGTATTGACATCCACCTTGCTGGCGCTGTCGGGTAACGCGCACAGCACCTTACTGACCCTGCCGTATGCCGACGCCGGAAACGCGGGCAGCAGCTTTAGCTCTCCCGCGGTGCGCATCATCTGGTTCGCGGGCTGCCGGGCAGGCTCAACGCCGGCCCAGGCGTCCGCCTCCAGCCCCTCTTTGGCCGTGGTGGTATCGCCATCGAGATAGTCCAGCAACTGCTGGTAAATCTCCTCTGCGTCCCCGGAGGAAATGCCGCTGTCGGCCAGCAGCTGCTCGACGATGCGCTCTTTCACCGGCTTTTCCGGCAGCGCCCCCGCCGCCTGGGCGGCGGGCGTCGGATCGGCGGCCAGTAAATTGTTCACGTTAAAGCAGGTCTGGGCGTCCGCAATCTGGCTCACCACGGTGAAGTTTTCGCCTTCGGTTTCAACCGGCTCTGTCCACTCGCCCTTCGGCGACAGCCCCTTGCTCTCGCCGCTGGCGTAGGTCTGGAGCCGATCTTCAATCGCTTTTTGCTGGCTCTGAATGGACCAGCGCAGCTGCTGCTGGCTTACCTGATAACGGGTTTTCTGAAGGTTGCGGCAGAACTGCTGGCTGATTTTGGCGGCCAGCGCCGACATCATGACCAGCAAAATTAGCACCACCAGCAGCGCGACGCCGCGCTGTTTTCGAACCGATTTTCCGCTCATTTTTTCTCTCCTGACGGGGCGGTTACCGGCTGCGGCTGTGCTGGCGTCGCCGCATCGGCAGGCGTCGCAGGCGCTGGTTCTTTTGGCGCATCCGGCGCGGCTGGCGCGTCCGGCACGTCACCCGGCGTGGTAAAGACCCAGCGCCAGGTATCGCCATTCTCCATGGTCAGCAGCAGCTCCACGCCGTCCGGCTGATGCGCCGTATCGGTCCATTTGTCCAGCCAGCTCGCCTTCCAGAAGCGCCACGACGCCTCTTTGACGTCGCTGAGGATCGGCACCTCTTCCGGCTTCGCCTCCTCAGGAGCATCGATGACCGGCCAGATGTCCCGCCACAGCTTTTTGTCCTTAAGCCGCCAGCGCACGCGCTCAAGCTGGACCTGGCCGCTCACGCCGTTCAGCGTGGTCAGCTCCAGCGCGTCGTCATGCTGCACGAAAACCTCAGGCTCGTTGCGCGGGGCACGCGCCTGAAGCTGAAAGAAATCACGCTCCAGCAGGTTATAGGCGCGCTGAAGCTGGTTTAACCGGGTGGCCGCTACGTCGGTTGCGTTCGACGTGCGCATGGCCCCGTCGAGGATCTGCCACGCCAGGGTGCTGATGACCGCGAAGATGGTCAGCGCAATCATGATCTCCAGCAGCGTAAAGCCCTGCTGACGCTGAACGTGCTTACTCATTTACCTCTCCGGGTTCTGTCACCTGCAGGGTAATTACCGGCTTATCTTCCTCGCCCTCTGCATACACCTGCACGTCGTCGGCAAAGCGATTTTCCGCAGTCCTGACCCGCTGCCTGCGCCAGGTCCAGCTTCTGCCGCCCATCGTCTCCGTACCGGACTGCATCGCGTCCGGGAACGGCGTATTGCTCAGCCGGGCTTCCGCCAGCTGGTTTTCCGCCACCCAGCTGGCCTGGAGCGTATCGCCCAGGCCGTGAGTGAAGCGCACGTTCAGCGAGACGGAATTCATCAGCGCCAGCGCGGCGGTGGAGAAGATGACCAGGGCGACCATCACCTCCAGCAGGGTCATCCCCCGTTCTTTGCGTTTAGCCATCGTTCTCTACCGAAACAGGAGAAGCCCCCTGCGACACCACGCGAAAGCGCTGCTTTTTATCGAAGCTCTGCAGAGAAAGCGTGAAGCGGCTAATCTCCCCGTCCGGCAAAAAGACAATCTGCGGCGTCGCGTCCGTTGTCGCGGCCATGCGCTGCGGTGACAGCGAGACGTGCATCTCTTCCGGGAACTGGCCGTGGGTGATGATGCGCCCGGCGGTTAAGGGCTCCCAGCGGCGCTCGCCCTCTTTTCCGGCCCAGGTCACCAGCTGATATTCTGAGGTGGTGAGCACCAGCCCGACGATATTGCCGTCCATCACCGCACGGTCTGAACCATATTCAACGAGGGCTTTAAGCTGCTGACCGAAAATATCCGCGCCGCTGCGCGATGGAATAGTTGACACCACCATCATGGCGCAGGAGGCAAATATCACCAGCGCCAGAATAATTTCCAGTAAGGTAAACCCACGTTGCTTATTCATTACTTCTCTTTTTTATCTAAAGACCAGTTGGTAATATCATCAGCCGTATTGGCTTCGGCATCCGGGCCTGCGGAGAAAACATCCACCGCACCGTGTTCACCAGGGCTAACCAGAATATAATCATTCCCCCACGGATCTTCCGGCAGGCGGCGAATATAGCCATCGTCACGGTAGTTTTTCGGGATGGGCGCGATGTCGGGTTTAGTGACCAGCGCCTGCAGGCCCTGCTCCGTCGTGGGGTAGCGGTGGTTATCCAGCTTGTACATATCCAGAGAGCCTTCCAGCGCTACAATATCGCTGGTCGCTTTCTGGGCATCGGCCTTTTCTTTATTCCCCATCAAGTTTGGCACCACCATACTGGCGAGCACCCCAAGAATAACGATGACCACCATTAATTCGAGCAGCGTAAACCCGGCCTGACCTTTCAGGCTGTTTCGTTTTAAAGCCATATTTAACCCACCATATTATTGAGCTGAAGAAGCGGCTGTAATATTGACAGTACGATAAATAAAACTACCGTCGCCATTGTCACCACCAGCGCCGGTTCAAATACCGACAGCGTTAACGTAATTCGATGCTGTAATGCCGATTCCTGATTTTCCGCGGCGCGATCCATTAATGAACCCAATTCCCCGCTCTCTTCGCCGGAGGCAATCATGTACAGCATGGTCGGCGGAAAGAGCTTTGCCTGATCCAGAGCGTTATACAGCGACGCCCCCTGGCGCACGGTATCCGCCGCCTGCTCCAGCACCTGCCGGGCATGGAGGTTCTCGATGCCGTCCATTGCGATATACATGCCCTCCAGCAGCGGCACGCTGCTGGCCTGGAGGATGCTGAGCGTGCGGATATAGCGCGCGCTGTTGATGGCGCAGACCAGCTTTTTGATCGGCGAGCCATTCACCAGCCAGCTGTGCCAGCGAAAGCGGTTCGCCGCCTTCTTCACCCACGCCTTAAAGCCCACGATTGCGCCAAACAGGCCACCCGCGATGTAGATCCCGTACGCCTGCAGGAAATCACTCACCGCAATCAGCGTGCGGGTGGTGATCGGCAGCTGCTGTTTCATATGCACAAACTGCTCGATTACCTGCGGCACTACGGCCACCAGCAGGATGGAGATCACCGCCACGGCAACCACAGTCAGGGTGATCGGATAAACCATCGCCTGCGTCAGCTTGCTTTTCATCTTCTGACGCTGCTCGTTGTATTCCGCCAGCTTCTCCAGCACATCGCCGAGATGGCCGGTTTTTTCCCCGGCCATCACCAGCGTGCAGTACAGCTTGTCGAAGGTGCGCGGGAACTGGCTGAAGGCGTCAAAGAGCGTATGGCCCTCCACCACCTTCTCGCGGATCTCCGTCACCATCGCCGCCAGCTTTTTGTCTTCCGTCTGCTTTGAAATGGCCTTCAGGGCGCTTTCCAGCGGCAGCGACGCGTTAACCAGCGTCGACAGCTGGCGGGTAAACATCGACAGCACCGGCGTGGAGAGCTTAGCCCCGGTTTTCGCTTTTCCGGCCGTCGACGTTTCACGGGTTTCGGTGATGGTGAGCGGCATCAGCTTCTGCTCGCGCAGCGACTGGCGCACCTGCTTCGGCCCTTCCGCCTGCAGCGTGCCGCGCCGGGTTTTCCCCGCGGCATCGGTGGCGGTCCACGCGTAAAAAGCCATTATTCATCGCCCCCACGCTCGGCGGTCACGCGCATCACCTCTTCGAGCGACGTGATGCCGCTGATAACCTTCAGCAGCCCGTTTTCGCGCAGGCTGTAGGCCTGCCTGAAAAGCTCGGTCTCAATGGACATTTCATCTTTGTCTTCGTGAATGGCGCGGCGCATGGCGCTGTCGACCACCAGAAACTCGTGAATGCCCGCGCGCCCCTGATACCCGCTCTGGCGGCAGTGCTCGCAGCCAGCGGCGCGGTAGATGGCCTTCGGCGGCTTATCCATAAAGCTAAACAGCGCTTTTTCATTGTCATCCAGCGGACTGGTGGTACGGCAGTGCGGACACAGCCGACGCACCAGACGCTGGGCAATGACGCCGAGTAGCGACGAACCGATCAAAAAGGACTCGAGGCCCATATCCCGCAGGCGGGTGATGGCCCCCGCCGCACTGTTGGTGTGCAGCGTAGACATGACCAGGTGACCGGTAAGCGACGCCTGCACCGCGATTTGCGCGGTTTCGCCGTCACGAATTTCCCCGATCATCACCACGTCCGGATCCTGACGCAAAATGGCGCGCAGGCCGCGGGCAAAGGTCATGTCCACGCGCGGGTTGACCTGCGTCTGCCCCACCCCTTCCAGCTCGTATTCAATCGGATCTTCAACGGTCAGGATGTTGCGTTCATGCCCGTTGAGCGCCGACAGAATGGCGTACAGGGTGGTACTTTTACCGGAGCCTGTCGGCCCGGTGACGAGGATAATGCCGTGCGGGCGGCCGATCAGCCCTTTCAGTTTTTCCAGCTCTTCATCGATAAGCCCGAGCTTGTTGATGTCCGGCTTCAGGTTGCTCTTATCGAGCAGGCGCATAACGACGCGCTCGCCGTACTGAGACGGAATGGTCGACACGCGCACGTCGATGGCCTTGCGGCCGATGCGCAGCGAGATACGGCCATCCTGCGGCAGACGTTTCTCCGCGATGTCCAGCTTTGACATAACCTTGATACGCGACACCAGCAGCGGCGCCAGCTTCCGCGCGGGCTGCAGTACCGGGCGCAGCACGCCGTCAACGCGAAAGCGAATGCTGAGCGTGCGCTCGAAGGTTTCGATGTGTATATCCGACGCCCCGTCTTTTACCGCTTCGCCGAGAATGGCGTTGATCAGGCGGATCACCGGCGAATTTTCGTCGTTATCCAGCAGATCTTCGTTGTCCGGGATCTCCTCGGTTAACGCCATCAGATCGATATCGGCATCCATATCGTCCACCAGCTGCTGCGAAACGCCGCTGTTCTGCTGCCAGATTTTGGCCAGCATCTCGTCAAACGCTTCCGCGCTCAGGGCCTGGGGCTCAAACGTGCGCCCCAGCACCCGGCGCATCTCCAGCAGGGCAAACGCGGGCACGTCCTCGCGAATATAGACCGCGTCGTTCCAGTAAAGGATACCGTTGTCTTTCGCATAGCCGCTGGTGCAGAGCTGTTTCGTCAGTTCATCCACGCGTCACCTCCCCCTACTCTTTGAAGGGATTGCGGGTGGTGGCAGGTGCGCTCACGCCGACCGGCTGAGAATGATCCTGCTTTGGATAGGCAGGCAGGACGGCGTTATCGGTGTTCTCAACGATGCCGAGCTTTTTCTCCTCCAGGCGCTGCCGCTGGCGCGCGCGGATCTGGTCGCATTTCTCCTTCGTCGCCGCGCTGTAGTTGTCGTCATCGCGCAGCACGGTGGTATGGATGAACACCATCAGATTGCGCTTCGACGTATCCTCCGAGGTATAGCGGAACAGCTGTCCCACCAGCGGCAGATCGCCCAGCAGCGGCACTTTCGACACGTTCTGTTTGCTGACGTTTTCCATCAGACCGCCCAGCACCACCGTCTGGCCGCTGTGGACCATCACTTCGTTATTGATGGTGCGGGTATTGAAGGTTGGGCCCAGGCTGGCGTCTTCGGTGGCGCTGGCGTCAACGCTGGAGACTTCCTGCTCGATCTTAAGGTGGATCATGTCCCCGTCGTTGATCTGCGGAACAATCTTCAGCTTGGTACCGACGGTTTTACGCTCAACCGAGTTAAAGACGTTGTCGCCGCTGGTGGTCTGGGAACCCGACAGTACCGGCACGTCCTGACCCACGTTGAACGACGCCTCTTTGTTATCCAGCGTCACCACGCTTGGCGTGGAGAGAATATCGTTCTTGCCGCTGGTGGAGAGCGCGGTCAGCAGCGCGCCATAGTCACCGTTAAAGAAGCCGGTCGCCAGGCCGGTAAAGGAAGCCCCTTTCATCGTGCCGTTTTTGATCTGGCTAATGGGCAGACCGGTAGATCCGAACTGCACGCCGCCGTGCTTGCCGGTCCACTGCACGCCTAAATCCATGCCGTTACCGTCCTGTACTTCGGCGATGATGGCTTCCACCAGCACCTGCGGACGGCGAATATCCAGCTTGTCGATCACCTTCTCCAGCGAGTTCATGACGTTTGGCTGGGCGGTGATCACCAGGGAGTTGGTGGACTCATCGGCGGTGATGTTCAGCTCGCTGCTGGTGGTTGCGGTTTTGCTTTTCGGCGTACCGGCTTTGTCCTTCAGCTGCTCGCCAATACCGGTCAGCACCGGCACCACCTTCGTGGCGTTGGCGTACTTCAGGTAGAAGACGCGGGTATTACCCTCGTTGTTCTGCTCGCGATCGAGCTGGCCAATCAGCGAGCGGGTACGCGCGCGCGCGTCTTCGCTACCGCTGATCACCAGGCTATTGGTTTCATCATCGGCCACCACCTTGGTCGCCAGCTGCGGCGCGTTCTGCCCCTTCTGCTCCTCGTTGTTGAGGTTGTTCAGCATATCGGAAAGCTCTTTGGCGGAGGCATAGCGCAGAGGCACAATTTCGCGACGCTGCATGCCGGAACGATCTACGCGCTCAACCAGATCTACCAGCCGGTTCACCACCGAGGCTTTACCGGTTAACAGCAGCACGTTAGATGGTTCAAAGTGGACCACGTTACCGATCCCCGAGGCATCGTTCAGCTGGCGCAGCAGCGGTGCCAGCTCGCGCACGGGGACATTCTCCATGCGCACCACGCGGGTGATGATCTCATCCCCTTTGCCCGGGTTTTTACTGTCGGCCACCGGAACGCCCGCGGTCCGCGCCACGCTTGAACGCACCACTTTGACCATGCCGTTATCCATCGGAATAACCGACAGGCCATAGAGATCCAGCACGCTCAGGAAGAACTGATAATATTCCTCTTCCGTCAGCACGTTGTAGGTTCTGACCGAGACGGTGCCCTGAACGGACGGGTCGACCAGAATCGTTTTATTCAGATTGCGACTTACCGTATCGATAAATTCGCGGATATCGGTATTTTTAAAACTGGCGCTAAAGTTAGCTGCGAGCAGCGAACTGGAATATAACGACAATGCGGTCAGCGCCACGCACGCCCAAGGAAATTTCTTCATGATTTACACTTGTTAATTGTTTAGAACATTAACCCGAATATTTTCAAGGTGAGCGTGCCGTCTGACGACGACCTCCGCTTCTTTCATTTTCGACCAGTTGGCGATAATATTTTTCGCCTGCGCTTCTTTCGTCATATCGACGTCATTGATTTTCACCACCACGTCGCCCCGTTCCAGCCCTGTACTGCTGTAAAAAGGAGACGCATTCCGTGGATTAATATTAAAGCCCTCCAGCTGGCCCTTATCGACTAACGGCTTTAACACCAGATAATCATCGAGATGCAGGCTGTCCGCGCCCGCGTCTTTTTTCGATTTCGTTACCGGTCCGCTCTCTGCGCCACCCTTAAAATATGGCGGTTGCTTAAGGGCCAGCTTCTGCTCTACCCCCTCATACTTCACCACCACGTTATCTTTATTTATTTCATCGACATAGGCGTTATCATAGCCAACCAGCGGCTCCCCTTCCCGATAGCTCTGCTGGCCTGCGGGCGTCTTGATAACGGCAAAGGACAGCCAGGACTCATCGCTGCTGATGATGCCCTCGATTTCGGCGGAAAGCGGGGCTTTTGCGGCGGCGGGCATCTCGCTTTGACGCACCGCTGCGGTGAAAAGCCCGAAAGGTTTCTGAACGTCACGTTTTTGGAGCGGAGACTGTTCAGCTTTCGCTAACTTATTCGTGACCTTCTTATATTCTTTATAAACGACGTAACCCTGCTGGCTGCAAAAAATCAGCATAACGAGCATGATGCAGGGCGTCATTAGCCTGGAAAGGAATGCGTTCCTCATTATTTATCTGGCCTTTAGCAAAGCAGAAATAAGCAGCGATGCGCTGCATGACGTAGTGGGCAAATAATAGTAAGCCTGCTAACGAGCAACCAGTTGCTTCGCCATCAACTTTAATGAAGAAAATGATTGACCGGAAAAAAGACGAGTGTTAGAGGCTGATAGCAGGTTATTTTTACTCTGGCGTTAAATTGACCAGGGGAAGACATTACCTTACTTTCCGTCCATTGCTATTAAAGAGAAGAGACGGTCAGTCGCTATGTATCAGAGCCATTTTAAATTCACCACCCCTCCGTTCAGAAAAATTACCCGCAGGTCGGGTGATTTTCTCGTGCCTTATCATCAGGACGTGTTCAATCTTCTGAAAGAAAAAAGCCAGCAGGCAGGGATCACCGGGCTCTTTTACCACGACAATGAGCTGCTGGGGCAGTTCAGCGATGCGCTGAAGGCCAGCAGCAACGCCGTCATTTCCGTTAATGCGTTTCCAAAGCTGAGCGCCAGCAGCCTGCTGTTCAAGCTCAACCCTTCGGCACAGGAGAAGCATAAACGCCAGGCGGTCGACGCCATTATTCGCCAGTGGCGAGAGGCAAAGTCATCCCGTAAGGTGCTGGTGATTACCCACGCGCAGGCGATGAAAGCCAGCGGGTATGACGTGCTGGGCATGCTGCTCACGCGCGCCCAGGAGCTGGAGGTGCGTCTGTCCATCGTCCTGATGGGCAGCGGCGATGTGGATATGGCGCTAAAAAATTCCGCATTGCAGGAATTTGTGCTGACCTGCCACACCCTTCGCGGGCTGGTCTGTCGTGAATACCTGAGCTATGTGCAGGCTCAGTGCGAAGAGCACGGCGCAGAGACATCGCCGCTGACGCCCGCCCGCGTGAAAAAGATCCACACCCTGACTAAGGGCAACGTCTGCAAGCTGAACCAGCTGGCGCATCTGGCCATGCTGGCGGCGTGGACCGAGCGCGCACCGACCGTCGGGCCGCGTCATTTGCGTCTGGCCACCGGTGAAGTGCTTCCGGCACCGAAGCGCGGCAAGACGCTGGCCTCGGTCGGGCTGTTTGCCTCCGTTCTCTTCGCCGCCTGCGGCTGGATGATGACGTCGTCCATCACGGCAAAACTGCCGGTTGCTCTCCCGGTGCCCGCCGCCTGGAAACAGCAGGTCAAAACGCCAGAGGCGCCGGCGCTGCCGGTCATCGAGAACGAGGTGGTTAACCAGCCTGATGCCATGCATCAGCTGTACGCCATGTGGGGATATGACGCCTCCGCAGAGGATGCGCTTTGCCAGAACGCGGCAAAAGTGAACCTGATGTGTAAGCAGGGCACCGCCACGCTGGCGGCGCTGGAAGCCGTAGGGTATCCCTGGGTGAGTGAACTTAAAACGGGCGACCATATTAACTACGCGGTGGTCGCCCGGGCAGGAAAAACGTCGCTGGATCTGCTCATGAACAACCGGACCTGGCAGGTGAGCCGTGCATGGTATAACCAGCACGCCACGGGTGAGTACACCCTCCTCCACCGCCTGACGCCGTCCGGCAAAGATGAAATCACCGCCGCCAGCGACGGTAACGATCTGCAATGGCTTGATCGGCAGCTGAGCCTGGCGCTGGGCGAAAGCGAAACGCACGACAGGCGCTGGACGGCGGAGCTGATGAAGCGCACCCGCGATTTCCAGGCGAAGATGCATCTTCACGTCGACGGCATTCCGGGCGAAGACACGCTGATGCAGCTGATGCGCGAAACCCACATTGCGCCGAGCGTCCTGATTCAGGCCTCGCAGGCCACCCCGACCACGCAAGAGAAGCACGCATAATGTCTACTATCTGTCTCGCTGCCCAGCGCAGCTATACCACCGGGCAACCGGTCTGGTTTTCCTGGCGACTGCCCTCGTTCAGTAAGATCGTCAGCGTCTTCGCGCTCTGGTGTCTGGGAGCGTGCGCGCTGATCGTCGCCGGGCTTTACGCGCACGTGTACTGGAACCTGCGTCACCCTGCACCGGAGATTAAAAAAGCCAGCGTCGCGAAGCCAGAAACGGGCCTGTCGGATATGCATTATATCTATGTGACGAAGCCGTTCCCGCACCCCGAGCCGCAGCCGGTGAAAGTGCAGCAGGATTTACCGCCGTTAGAGACTATGCCGCTAAACAATGAAGAAAATGACTGGCAGCAGGCTCCCGATGGGGCGTTACCGGAGAGTTCCGTCGCGCACGACACCTCACGCGATACCTTACCCGGTACCGAAGCCCACGCGCGGGCTACGGATCCTGACCATGACGGTGCGTTAAAAGCGATGTTGATGCAGGCGCTGAAAGAACAACAGCAGGATATTTCGCAGGGAAAAGTGCCTGCGCCACCGGTTGATGAAACGCAGAGTGCGTCTCCTTCCGGCATGAAAGGAGACGCAGGAGGGGATTAGTATTTTTCGGGTAAGGTCGTCAGGCTAAGCAGCCGTCCTTTCTCTACCACGATATATTGACCTTTTTGAGATCGGAGAGAATTTTAATGATGGTGCTGCGCGCCAGGTTGGTGTATTCCTGAATATAATCATAAATATTAATGTCGCGCTGGTGCTGGACAATCAGTTCATTAATTTCAATTAAGAACTCACGCACGACGGAATAAGCGCTGCGGGCCACTAGAACATCGTCACGTTTGCTGAGCATGCAAATATACCATGCCAATACTTTGGTTAACTGAGGCCATAACCCATGCTGGGTCATTAAACGGTTAAATTCTTCTTTATTGATCGTGCGTACAACCGTATTGCTGCGTACCACGCCGTGCATATGGGCTGAATTATAAAAAATAGCGGAGAGACCGAAGATGCATTGCCCTTGCAGGGTAAACATGCATAAATCATCAGAGGTGCGGCGGAACTCAATTTCACCGCTAATGATAATATGAATGTTATCAGAATTAGCCGTTGATATTTTTTGCCATTTTTTTAACGTTTTCTCTTCATGTCCAGACGTTGCTAAAACTATGGCGTTCATTTCATCATAAGGACGTGTTTTCTTACCGAAAATACTTAACATTGTTATACCCAATTAAGATGTTAGAATGTGTAATTGCTCGACAAATAAAGATATTGTCGCGAAATGAGTTTTGTATTCTTTTAAAAATCAAAAAAACCAAACGAGAGCTGTTTTTTTAATTTGATTCATGCTGTGAATCGATGAATCCATCTTAAATGAGGGCGATTTTAAATCAATTAACTTAAAATGAATTGAGAATTTACTTAAGGTTAATCCGATGATTAATCATGAAAACGTACTCCTTCAGGGGTAATCCTGAGGATTACCCCTGCCCGTATTTCTCTAAAAGCGCTTCGGCAATGGCCATCGTTTCCATATCTGCAGTGCCGTTCCATAGCTGGGGACGGAAATGCATCTGGAACACCATAATGATGCGCTTCTGCTGCTCTGGCGTGCTGTTTTCAGGCACCTCGTAGCCGTAGCGCGCCAGCAGATCGAGCAACGCCGCGGTATCCACCGGCTGATAGCGTGGCCGCCCGTTGAGGTAGAAATTCACGCGCGCCGGATCGGGCCAGGCACCGATGCCGTGGCTCGCCAGCTCGCGCCACGGGAACAACGGGCCAGGATCGTCTTTACGCTGCGGGGCAATGTCGGCATGGGCCACGACGTTCTGCGGCTTAATGTCGTAACGGGCAATGATGTCTCTGGCGAGAGGGATCAGCGCCGCGATTTGCGCCGGCTCAAAGGGCGTGAAGGTTTTGACGCCGTCGCTTTTCTGCCAGCCGCGGTTTTCCAGCTCAATGCCGACGGACGTATCATTTATACGGTTGGTGCCGCGCCAGAAGCTGATGCCGGCATGCCAGGCCAGCTCGCTCTCCGGCACCAGCTGCCAGATGCGCGGTTTGCCCGCCGGGGCGGGGGGCCTGGCGGGGATAAGATAGTGCGAGCTGACGTTTTTATCGGTCAGGGTCGCAAGCGACGTGTCGAAATCGTCCGCGGTGTAGTGGATCACCAGCACCTTTATACGCGGGTATGCCGCCTGCGCCTGATGGCGCGTATCCAGCTCGTAAGCACCTTTATCAACGATGCCTTTTTCCTGGGCGCATCCTGCCAGCAGCAAGGCCAGCAGGAGGGGCAAGAGCGAACGCTTCATCGGCGGGTTTTTACCGCCGTGCCGCTTACGCTCACCATCAGCATGCTGGCATCTTTACCGACCGTTTCGTAGTCAATATCAATACCCACCACCGCATCCGCACCCAGCGCTTTGGCCTGCTCGCCCAGCTCCTGAAACGCGATGTCTCGGGCTTTGCGCAGCTCTTTTTCGTACGCGCCGGAACGTCCGCCAACGATGTCGCGAATGCCGGCAAAGAAGTCACGGAAGATGTTTGCACCCAGTATTGCCTCACCGGTGACCACGCCGCAGTATTCGACGATCTGCTGTCCTTCCAGGGTTGGGGTTGTTGAAAACTGCATACTTTCTCTCCTTCTTTAACGTTCAATGCGTTAGCTACAGCATTATCGGTCCGTTACGCTATGATTGAAAGGATAGTTAATAAATAAGGAAATCAACATGCGCTACTCTGCTTTAACGCTTTTAGTGCCATGCGCGCTGGTGCTCAGCGCCTGCACCACTCCGGTCACGCCGGCCTTTAAGGATATCGGAACCCGCAGCGGCCCCTGCATCGAGGGCGGCCCGGACGCCGTGGCGCAACAATTCTATGATTACCGCATTCAGCACCGCGGCAATGACCTCACCGCCCTGCGCCCGTACCTGAGCGATAGCCTGGCGAAGCTGCTTAACGACGCTTCCCGCGATCCGCAGCATAACGCGCTGCTCTCATCCGATCCGTTCTCCAGCCGCGCCACGCTGCCGGACAGCGCTGAGGTTGCCAGCGCGTCCACGATCCCAAATACCGACGCGCGCAACATACCGCTGCGTGTGAAGCTCACGCAGGGCACCCAGACCTGGCAGGATGAAGTGCTGATGATCCGCGAAGGCCAGTGCTGGGCCGTCGATGATGTCCGTTACGTTGGCGGCAGCGTTCACGCCCCGGCAGGCACCCTTCGCCAGTCGATTGAGAACCGCTAACTCATCGTTAAATAAACGTTAACCCCGTAAAATGTCCGGCATTTCAGGCGGAATGCCGACATTTATTCTCGCCCCCCCTTCCCCTTCGCTATTTTGTGCTATGTTTAAGAGTAAACACGGGTTATATTTAACTTTTAACGCAGAAATATTGCATAACTATTCTGTCAACGGTACTATCTGCGGCCTCAATTGCTATAGATTGCCTGGATGAGTAAAGACTGCCCCGATGAGTATTAAACTAAACGGCATTAACTGCTTCTACGGCGCACACCAGGCGCTGTTCGACATTACGCTGAGCTGCCCGGAGGGCGAAACGCTGGTTTTGCTCGGCCCTAGCGGCGCGGGTAAAAGCTCCCTTCTGCGCGTGCTTAATCTTCTTGAAATGCCCCGCTCGGGGACGCTGGCCATCGCCGGTAACCATTTTGACTTCGCGAAAACGCCGTCTGATAAAGCCATCCGTGAACTGCGTCAAAACGTGGGCATGGTTTTCCAGCAATACAACCTTTGGCCGCACCTGACGGTGGTGCAAAACCTGATTGAAGCCCCATGCCGCGTGCTCGGTTTAAGCAAAGACCAGGCGATGGCGCGTGCCGAAAAGCTGCTGGAGCGCCTGCGCCTTAAGCCCTACAGCGACCGCTATCCTCTGCACCTTTCCGGCGGCCAGCAACAGCGCGTGGCCATTGCCCGCGCGCTGATGATGGAGCCAGCGGTGCTGCTGTTTGACGAGCCAACCGCGGCGCTGGGTCCGGAAATTACTGCCCAGATCGTTAGCATCATTCGTGAGCTGGCGGAAACCAACATTACTCAGGTCATCGTGACCCACGAGGTGGAAGTGGCGCGCAAAACCGCCAGCCGAGTGGTTTACATGGAAAACGGGTATATCGTTGAACAAGGTGATGCGAGCTGCTTCACAAACCCGCAAACCGATGCCTTCAAAAACTACTTATCACACTGATGTGTTAGGGAAATTATAATGAAAAAAGTATTGATTGCCGCGCTGCTTGCTAGCGTCAGCCTTTCCGCTACCGCAGCCCAGACCATCCGTTTCGCCACCGAAGCGTCCTACCCTCCGTTTGAATCCATTGATGCGAACAACAAGATCGTTGGCTTCGACGTGGACCTGGCAAATGCCCTGTGTAAAGAGATCGACGCGACCTGTACCTTCAGCAACCAGGCGTTCGACAGCCTGATCCCAAGCCTGAAGTTCCGTCGTATCGATGCCGTGATGGCCGGTATGGACATCACCCCGGAGCGTGAAAAGCAGGTTCTGTTCACTACCCCTTACTATGACAACTCTGCCCTGTTTATCGGTCAGAAAGGTAAATACGCCTCGGTCGATCTGCTGAAAGGCAAGAAAGTGGGCGTACAGAACGGCACCACGCACCAGAAATTCATCATGGATAAGCATCCGGAAATCACCACCGTGCCGTATGACAGCTACCAGAATGCGAAGCTGGATCTGCAAAACGGTCGTATCGATGCCGTCTTTGGGGATACCGCTGTGGTAACCGAATGGCTGAAAGCGAACGACAAGCTGGCCGCCGTGGGTGACAAAGTGACCGATAAAGACTACTTCGGTACAGGTCTGGGTATTGCCGTGCGTCAGGGCAACACCGAGCTGCAGCAGAAATTCAACGCTGCGCTGGAAAAAGTGAAGAAAGACGGCACCTACGAAACCATCTACAAAAAATGGTTCCAGAAGTAATTCCTGATGAATGAAATTTTTCCTTTAGCAAGCGCCGCCGGGATGACCGTCGGCCTTGCCGTTTGTGCACTGATTATCGGCCTCGCGCTGGCGATGTTCTTTGCGGTGTGGGAGTCCGTTAAGTGGCGCCCCGTCGCATGGCTCGGCTCAGCGCTGGTGACCGTGCTGCGCGGGCTGCCGGAAATTCTGGTGGTCCTGTTTATCTATTTCGGCTCCTCGCAGCTGCTGTTAACGCTGTCGGACGGCTTCACCATTAATCTCGGCTTTGCGCAGATCCCGGTGCAGATGCAGATTGAGAACTTTGACGTCAGCCCGTTCCTGTGCGGCGTGATTGCGCTCTCCCTGCTCTATTCGGCCTATGCCTCACAGACCCTGCGCGGCGCGCTGAAAGCGGTACCGCAGGGACAGTGGGAATCCGGCCAGGCGCTGGGCATGTCGAAGGCGGCGATCTTCTTCCGCCTGGTGATGCCGCAGATGTGGCGTCATGCCCTGCCGGGTTTAGGGAACCAGTGGCTTGTGCTGCTGAAAGACACCGCGCTGGTGAGCCTGATAAGCGTAAATGATTTGATGCTGCAAACCAAAAGCATCGCTACCCGCACCCAGGAGCCGTTTACCTGGTACATTGTGGCGGCGGCTATCTACCTGGCGATCACGTTGCTGAGTCAGTACATCCTCAAGCGCATCGACCTGCGTGCAACGCGTTTTGAACGGAGGCCAGGCTGATGCTGGATTATTTACCCGAACTGATGAAAGGGCTGCACACCAGCCTGACGCTGACCGTGGCGTCTATCATCGTGGCGCTGATCCTGGCGCTGTTCTTCACCATCGTCCTGACGCTGAAAACGCCAGTACTGGTGTGGATTGTCCGCGGCTACATTACGCTGTTTACCGGTACGCCGCTGCTGGTGCAGATCTTCCTGATTTACTACGGCCCGGGGCAGTTCCCGTCGTTGCAGAACTATCCGGTTATCTGGCACCTGCTCTCTGAGCCGTGGCTGTGCGCCCTGATTGCCCTCTCGCTGAACAGCGCGGCCTACACCACGCAGCTGTTCTACGGCGCGATCCGCGCCATCCCGGAAGGCCAGTGGCAGTCCTGCGGTGCGCTGGGGATGAGCAAAAAGGACACGCTGGCGATCCTGCTGCCCTACGCGTTTAAGCGCGCGCTGTCCTCTTATTCGAACGAGGTCGTCCTGGTGTTCAAAAGTACCTCGCTGGCCTACACCATCACCCTGATGGAGGTGATGGGCCACGGGCAGCTGCTGTACGGGCGTACCTACGACGTGATGGTGTTCGGTGCGGCTGGCCTGGTGTATCTGGTGGTCAACGGTCTGCTGACGCTGATGATGCGCCTGATCGAGCGTAAGGCGCTGGCGTTTGAGCGCAGAAATTAACCGGGCAGATGCATAAACCATATATTCAAAGGCGGATAACCTGATGGGTTGTCCGCTTTTTTTTATTCAGCAATTAATATTTAATCATATTTATTGCATATAAATTCATTAAGTGGCATTGTACCTCCATGCCGCAGACACGGCGCATAATGACAAGACAGACGGGAGCTTCACAATGAAAAAGTTAGTTCTGGCCGCACTACTCGCTACCTTCGCCGCTGGCGCATCAGCCGCAGATAAAATCAGTTTCGGCGTTTCTGCCACCTATCCGCCGTTTGAATCGCTGGATGCCAGCAACCAGATCGTCGGCTTCGACATCGACCTGGCGAAAGCGCTGTGCAAGCAGATGCAGGCCGACTGCACCTTTACTAACCACGCGTTTGACAGCCTGATCCCGTCCCTGAAGTTTAAAAAATACGACGCGGTGATCTCCGGTATGGACATCACGCCAGAGCGCAGCAAGCAGGTGGCCTTCACCGACCCGTACTACGCCAACTCGGCGGTGGTGATTGCGAAGAAAGGGGCTTATAAATCCTTCGACGAGCTGAAGGGCAAACGCATCGGCATGGAAAACGGCACCACGCACCAGAAGTACCTGCAGGACAAACATCCTGAAGTGAAAACCGTGGCCTATGACAGCTACCAGAACGCGATCATCGACCTGAAAAATGGCCGTATCGACGGGGTATTCGGCGACACCGCCGTGGTGAACGAGTGGCTGAAAACCAACCCGCAGCTGGGAACGGCAACGGAGAAAGTAACCGATCCGCAGTATTTCGGCACCGGTCTGGGCATTGCGGTTCGTCCGGATAACAAGGCGCTGCTGGAAAAACTGAACGGCGCGCTGAAAGCGATCAAAGCTGACGGCACGTACCAGAAAATCAGCGAGCAGTGGTTCCCGCAGTAACCTCTTTTTGTCGGGTGGTCCGGCCTGCGGGGGTGGTCTGTAGGCCGGATAAGCGCAGCGCCACCCGGCAATTTCTCACAGCGGCACGAAGAATCTGAACCGCGCCCCGCTCGCCGACTCCATCAGCCCAACCCCTCCACCGTGCAGCTCCAGCATTCTTTTCACGATTAACAGCCCTAACCCGCCCCGGTTTTCCCGCGCCGCCTGCGGCTGTAGCGCCGAAGGACGCTGGAACAGATCGTCGCGCAGCGCCGCATCGACGCCCGTTCCGCTGTCAGCCACTTCAACCTGCAGCCGATCGTTCTCCTGCCACACCGCCAGCCGAATATCGCCCCCCGCTGGCGTATGGCGTATCGCGTTATCCAGCAGGTTGGTGACCACCCGTTCAATCATGGACACGTCGGCGTTCACCAGCGGCAGCGGCCCGGGGACATCAATATGCAGGTTCAGCTCACGCGTGCGGGCGGCCAGTTCAAACTTCTGCGCGACGTCAGATATCAGCTCCGCCATCGCAAAACGCTCGCGCTGGGGCCTGATGCCGCCGTGCTCAAGACGCGCCAGTTCGAACAGCTGCTGCGAGAGATGACGCACCTTTTGCCCCTGACGCAGCGCGGTGGCAAGATATTGCTGATGCTCCTGCGGCGTCAGCGTCGCGGATTTGAGCGAGAGAGTTTCGAGATAGCCCAGCAGGGAGGTCAGCGGCGTGCGCAGATCGTGTGAAATATTGGCGATAAACTCCCGGCGCTGGCGGTCGCTGTCCGCCAGCCGATCCCACTGGGAGGTGATTTTGCGCGCCAGCTCGATAAAGCTGTTGCGCAGGATTGCCACTTCATCCCGGCCGGCAGCCTCCAGCGGCTGGGCCGCCAGCCGCCCGATCGCGCTGATGCTGTCCTGCTCAAGCCCGGCCACGTCCTTCGTCAGCTGTTTAACCGGACGCGTTACCCAGTACCAGAGCAGCAGCCCCGCCAGCAGGCCAAACAGCGCCACCAGCAGCATGGACCACAGCGCCGTACTCCAGAGCGCCTTATGCCAGGCCATCTCCGCCAGCGCGTTGGACTCCTCCCCCTGCAAAATAATGTACAGATACCCCTTCAGCTCGCCGTCCTGCCGCAGCGGCGTGGCGCTGAACACCTTCCTGTTCTGGCTGCGGGGATCGTCGCCGAATACCGGCATCACCGTCCCGCTCAGGAAGCTCTGTATCGGAGCGAGGTCAATTTTTTGCCGCTTGATGTGGCCCGGCGGCGCGGCGTCTGCCAGCACGTCGCCATCGGGCGAGACGACGTAAAGCTCAACGCTCGGGTTAAAGGTCATTAGCCTATCGAACAGCGGCTTTAAGGCGCCCCGATCGACCCTGCCCTGCGCATCCAGAATCGGTTCCCGCTGGACGATCTGCTGGGCCAGTCCGCCGGAGAGCCGCTGCACCATCGCGTTACCGTACTGCATGCTGCTGTAGAGCTGCACCGCGCAGGCCACGGTAGCGCAGAGCAGCAGTAACGCCGTAAACAGCAGCGTCAGGCGCTGGCTCAGGCTAAAGCGACGCATCATGGTTCAGCTCCGCAAATTTGTAGCCTTTGCCCCACACGGTGCGAACGATCTCCGGTTCGGCGGCATCTTTTTCAATTTTGATGCGCAGGCGGTTGATGTGGGTGTTAACGGTGTGTTCGTAGCCTTCGTGCTGATAGCCCCACACCTGCTCCAGCAGGGCCAGACGCGAGAAGACCTCGCCAGGATGGCGGGCAAAGAAATAGAGCAGTTCAAACTCGCGCGGAGTGAGGTCGACGAGCTGACCGTGCAGGCGCACGGTGCGCGCCAGCGGATCGATAGTCAGGCCGTGCGCCTGAATAATGCCGTCCGTCTGCGCCTGCCCCATCGCCTGCTGGCGGCGGAACAGCGCCTTAATGCGGGCAATCAGCTCCTGCACCGAGAAGGGTTTTGCCAGGTAGTCATCCGCCCCGGTTTCCAGGCCGGTAATACGATCGGTTTCGCTGCTGCGGGCGCTAATGATGATTATCGGCAGGTAGCGGGTCATCTGGCGGATACGGCGACAAATCTCCAGGCCGTCGACGTTAGGCAGCATCAGATCGAGGATCACCGCGTCCCACGGCTGTTTTTCCAGAAGCGGTAACGCCTTTCCCCCGTCCGGCTCGTGGGTAATGGCATAGCCTTCGTCTTCTAAGTTGAGTCGCAGAAGCGCCGCGATATCGTGGTCATCTTCCACCAGCAGGATCTGCTTCATGGGTAAGCCTTCATTCAATTTTTATGACGTAAGCTTACCTGATTTCGCAGGGATGAAGAGTTCACATTTTGTTTAAGATTTCACGAGCAACGTCAGCACTTCGTAATGCGCGGTGTGCGGGAACATATCAAAGAGCTGAACGCGCTCAATGCGGTAACCCGGCAGGCTGGCGATATCTTTCGCCATGGTTTGTGCGTTACAGCTGGAGTAGACGATAACGCCCGGCGCCATCTGGCTCAGGTAGTCGCAGAGCGCCTGGCCAATGCCCCGGCGCGGCGGGTTGACCAGCACCAGCTCCGGCACGTTGCCCTGCCCGGTGGCGAACCGGGTGGAGTCGAGCGCCTGAAAGCGCAGGTTCGTTAACCCCAGCTCCGCGGCGGACTGCTTCGCGCAGGCAATCGCCTCGGCAGAAATTTCAATCCCGGTGAGCTGCATGTCCGGCGTGGCGCAGTGCAGGCCAAAGCCGCCGACGCCGCAGAACAGATCCCACATGTGATGAACATGCAGCGCGCGCACCCAGTCGCGCGCGGTGGCGTACAGCGCGCTGGCAACGGCCGGGTTAGTCTGGAAGAAGCTTTGCGGACGGATCCACAGCGGCACGTCGTTGAAACGCTCCGCCAGCGCATGCTGTTCGGTGAAGAATATCTCTTTCTCCCCTTCCATGATAGCCATATGCACCGGCTGAATATTGGCGGTGATGACCCTGAGCTGCGGCAGCCGCGCCTGGAGCCACGGCAGCGCCGCGCGCAGCTGCTCCAGTTTGCTTTCCGAACGCAGCACGAAGCGCAGCATCATGCCGCCGTCGATCTGGCTTTCGGTAAGCAGGAGGTATTTCAGCTCGCCGCGCCTGCGGGCGACGCTGTAGGGCGTTAACCCCGCGCGGGCGATAAACGGCTTAAGCGCGGCAAACACCGGCTCAAACGAGGCGGGATACAGCGGGCAGGCGGTGAGGTCTTCCGGGGTGCCGTCACGGTGCAGCATGCCCAGCAGCGGCTTTTCGACGCTGCCGCTGACCACCATTTTGGCTTTATTACGAAAGCCCTGCTCCGGCCCGCTGACGGGTGCGCACCACTCGCCCACCGCGTGGCCGGCAAGCAGCTGCTGGAGATCGGCCATTTTGGCGGTGAGTTGTTGAGAGACCGGCTGTTCTATCCACTGACAGGAGCGGCAGCGGCCGGCGTCATAGAGTGCGCACTGCATAGGAAAACCTTAAGGATCACGAGGGCTGCGATTATACACATTATTGCAGGCGGAAGAACCGCCGACTGGAGGCCGGGATAAAAAGCAGGCACAAGACCAGCATGTCCGGCAGCTTCTGCATGACCAGTGAATGGAAAATTTCGCGGCGGGAGCTGCCGGGAATGCTGAACAGTTCAGGATAACCATAGCCCAGCGAGGCGGCCCACAGATAGCTGGCTGCGGCGATCTGCGTCAGCAGATAGACCCATCGCGCCCAGTTGCGCCCTTTTACCAGCGAGAACGCGCAGTAGATTTCAATAAACACCAGCATCAGGCTGCTGAGAAACACCAGCGTCAGATTCCACGTCTGCGCGCTGCGGTGAATAAATTCCCCCATCCCGCGCGGGCCCAGCGTGTTCATTATCATCAGCACGTCCAGGCAGCGGATCATAATAATGGCGAGCGCCGCCACCTGCACCAGCGCAGGAACGTTCGGACGAGCGTGCGAATGACGTGTTTTTTGCAAGAATCCCAATGTTTTTACTTCCCTGAAAAACAGTGCCGCGTCATACGCGGCACATCACTGGAAATAATAATTCCTTCAGCCGCGTCTTGCACGCTGGATATCGCGCATGCGCTGCTTTTCCGCGCGCGCCATCAAATACCAGGCGATAAATCCGACAATTCCGACCACGCCGAGGATGATGGACGCCAGGGCGTTGATTTCCGGATTCACCCCCATGCGCACGCTGGAGAAGACCAGCATCGGCAGCGTCGTCGCGCCCGGGCCCGAGACAAAGCTGGCGATAACCAGGTCGTCGAGCGAGAGCGTGAACGCCAGCAGCCAGCCGGAGATCACCGCAGGCATAATCATCGGCAGCGTGATGATGAAGAAAACCTTCAGCGGCGTTGCGCCAAGATCCATCGCCGCCTCTTCAATGGAGCGATCCAGCTCGCGCAGGCGCGAGGAGATCACCACCGCCACGTACGCCGTACAGAAGGTAACGTGCGCCAGCCAGATGGTAAGCATACCGCGATCCGCCGGCCAGCCGATGGCGTGCGCCAGCGCCACGAACAGCAGCAGCAGCGACAGGCCGGTGATCACGTCCGGCATCACCAGCGGCGCGGTGATCATAAACGCAAAGCCGTTGGCCCCGCGGAAGCGGCCAAAGCGCACCATCACCAGCGCGGCAATCGTGCCCAGCACGCAGGCCATCGTCGCCGCCAGCGCCGCAATGGTCAGGCTTAGCCCGACTGCGCTCATCATCGCATCGTCATGGAACAGCGCGCTGTACCAGCGCGTGGACCAGCCCGCCCAGACGGTGACCAGCTTCGAGCTGTTGAACGAGTAGATCACCAGCATCAGCATTGGCGCGTACAGGAAGGTAAAGCCAATCACCAGGATCAGGATTCGCCACGGAGAGCGTACTACCGGCAGGTTGTTCATCCGTGGTCTCCCATCTGCTTCTGCTGGTGTTTATGGAACCACATGATCGGCACGATCAGCAGCAGGAGCATGACGATCGCCACCGCCGAGGCCACCGGCCAGTCGCGGTTATTAAAGAACTCCTGCCACAGCACGCGGCCAATCATAATGCTGTCCGGCCCGCCGAGCAGTTCGGGGATCACAAACTCCCCCACCGCCGGGATAAAGACCAGCATCGACCCGGCAATGATCCCGCCCCTGGTCAGCGGCACGATGACGCTGAAGAAGGTCTTCAGCGGACGCGCGCCAAGATCGAGCGAGGCTTCCACCAGCGAGTAGTCAATACGCGTCAGGGCCGTGTAAATCGGCAGCACCATAAACGGCAGGTAGGCATAAACAATCCCGATATACACCGCGAGGTTGGTGTGCAGGATCGTCAGCGGCTGGTCGATAACGCCAAGCCACAGCAGGACGTTATTCAGTATGCCGTTATTTTTCAGGATCCCCATCCAGGCGTACACGCGGATGAGGAACGAGGTCCACGACGGAAGGATCACCAGCAGCAGTAGAATGTTTCGCGTCGACGGCTTGCTGTGCGCCACCGCCCACGCCAGCGGGTAGCCCATCAGCAGACAGCAGATCGTGGAGACCGCCGCCACCTGTAACGACTGCAAGTAGGCTTCAAAATAAAGCGGATCCTCGGTCAGCTGCAGGAAATTACCGAGGTTTAAGGTCAGCGTAAACTGTCCGTCCGCCCACTCCCACAGATCGGTGTACGGCGGGATCGCCCGCACCATCTCCGCCAGGCTGATCTTAAAGACGATCAGGAACGGCAGCAGAAACAGCAGGATCAGCCAGATATACGGCATGGCGATGACCAGCTTGCGGCCGTGTGCCATCTGCGTGCGCGCCAGCCAGTGCGCGAAACCGCCCGGCGTTTTGACGCGGGCTGGAGGTTCAAGTGTACTCATGACCGCTCCTTATACCGTCAGGACTACGCAGCTGTCCGCATCCCAGCACAGGCTCACCTCGTCGCCCCAGGTCGGCTGTCCCTTGCGATACCGGTGTTCGTTCTGCAGCTGGGCGCTGAGCATCTGCCCGCTTTTCAGGCGCACGTGGTAGATAGAAAGGTCGCCCAGGTAGGCAATGTGCACCACTTCGCCCACGGCAAAGTTGTAGCCATCGGCGGGCGGCTCATCGCAGAGCATGATTTTTTCCGGGCGCAGAGCAACGTAGACCGGCACGTTGTCCATCACGGCGTTATCCGGATCCACCTTAAGCGGGTGCACCAGCCCCGGCGATTCGATCACCAGGCCGTCCTCCTCACGCGCTTTCAGCAGCCCTTCGAAGACGTTCACCGAGCCGATAAACTCCGCGCTGTAGCGGGTGGTCGGGTGCTCGTAGATCTCCTCCGGCTCGCCAATCTGCACGAACTTACCGCGATTCATGATCGCAATGCGCCCGGCCATGGTCATCGCCTCTTCCTGGTCATGGGTCACCATCACGCAGGTTGCCCCCACGCGCTCGAGAATATCCACCACCTCAAGCTGCATACGGTCGCGCAGCTTTTTATCCAGCGCACCCATCGGTTCGTCGAGCAGTAAGAGCTTCGGACGCTTGGCAAGGCTTCTCGCCAGCGCCACGCGCTGACGCTGGCCGCCGGAAAGCTGGTGCGGCTTACGCTTCGCGAACTCCTGCATGTGCACCAGGCTCAGCATCTCTGCCACGCGCGCGGTGATTTCGGCTTTCGGCAGTTTGTCCTGCTTCAGGCCGAAGGCGATGTTCTGCTCAACGGTCATGTGCGGAAACAGCGCGTAGGACTGGAACATCATGTTAATGGGCCGCTGGTACGGCGGCACGCTGGAAAGATCGACACCGTCGAGCACAATCTGCCCGGCGGTCGGCTGTTCAAACCCGGCGAGCATGCGCAGCAGGGTCGATTTACCGCAGCCGGACGCGCCGAGGAGAGCAAAAATCTCACCCTTGTAGATCGTCAGGCTGACGTCGTCCACGGCATGCTGACCGTCGAAGGACTTGGTGAGGTTACGAATTTCAAGAAGCGGGGTCAGCGCTTTACGGACTTTCGCCTGCGGGCGGGGGATCGCGTCATTCACGGGGTGCTCTCCGGCAGAAAACAAATCATGGTGCAGGCGCACCAGAACGGTGCGCCCGTTGCCGGGAGCGCTACGCGTGCCCGGCCTACAGCTCACGGGTAATTACTTACCGCTTTTCACCTTCGTCCACGCGCGGGTACGCACGCGGTCAATTTTAGGTTCCTGCACCTTCAGGGTGAACAGCTTGGCAAACACGTCGGCCGGCGGATAAATGGCCGGGTTATTACGGATCTCCTCGCTGACCATCGGCACGGAGGCCTTGTTACCGTTGGCGTAGTAGACGTGATCGCTGATGTGGGCAATCACTTCCGGACGCATCAGGTAGTTGAGGAACTGATACGCTTCTTCTTTGTTTTTCGCATCAGCCGGCATGGCGAAGACGTCGAAGAAGGCCAGCGCCCCCTCTTTCGGTATGAAGTAGGAGACATTCACGCCGTTTTTCGCCTCTTTCGCGCGGTTCGCCGCCTGCCAGACGTCGCCTGCCCAGCCGATCGCCACGCAGATGTCGCCGTTTGCCAGGTCGTTAATGTACTGAGAGGAGTGGAAGTAGCGAATATTCGGACGCAGCTTCAGCAGCAGATCGGTTGCCGGGCCGGTGTAGTCGTCGGCCTTGCTGCTGTTCGGATCTTTGCCGAGATAGTTAAGCACGGTGGCAAAAATTTCTTCCGGGGCATCGAGGAAAGAGACGCCGCAGCTTTTCAGCTTTTCAAGGTTTTCCGGCTTCAGCACCACGTCCCAGCTGTCCAGCTTAACGTCCGGGCCCAGAGCGGCTTTGACCTTATCCACGTTGTAGCCAATACCGGTGGTCGCCCACAGATAAGGCATCGCGTATTTGTTCTCCGGATCGTGTTTGGCAATCAGCTTCAGCACCTCCGGGTCGAGGTTTTTCCAGTTCGGTAATTTGCTCTTGTCCAGCGGCTGGAAGACGCCGGCGGTCAGCTGACGCTCCAGGAAGCTGGCGGAGGGCACCACCAGGTCAAAACCGGTGCTGCCCGCCATCAGTTTGCCTTCCAGCACCTCGTTGGAGTCGAAGACGTCGTAGACCACCTTAATGCCGGTCTCTTTTTCAAAACTGGCGACGGTGTCCGGCGCAATATAGTCAGACCAGTTATAGACGTGCAGCGTTTTTTGTTCCGCAGCGAGCGTGCCGGCAGAGACGGCCATCAGAGCACCCGCAACCAGACCCGATAACCATTTTTTATTCAAGGCGATCATATTGTTATTCCTTCTGAAAGCTCGTTAACAAACGAACCAAAACTGTGCAGCCTGAAGATATGCAATAATCATGCATAGTTTGTCGCTCTGCCTGAAATAAAAATAACCCCCTTTATCCGGCAGGTCCGCTCGCTTTTTTAAGCATCGCAAGAATAACTGTAGCCCGTGTCTCCGGCTATAGCCCAGACGAAAAAACGCCTTTTATCAATTTTTTATGCAGATTATGTCTACGTGATAAGCCGAAATGGCCTGAGGGGAGGTGAAAGATTCTTTAAAGAAAGGTTAAAAGCAGCAGAAAAAATGGCGTTATGCAGCCGCTCTGGCAGCGACTGCGCAAAAGTCAGACAGCCCTAGTGGAGAAAATTGGGTGCTGCATCTTTATTCTCAGCATCATCTTCCGCGCTGTACAGCAGGTGATGCGCGTTGGCTTCCATCATCACCATGGAAATTTGCTCTTCGCTCAGGCGCATAAACCAGGCGAACTGCTTAAAGGAGAGCCCGGCACCGGAGAATAATGACTGGCAAACCACCAGCTTCGGCAGATTATCATCCTGTATGTCGAGAAACGCTTTCACGGTCAAAGAACTGGCGTTAATCGCTGACAGGTCGGACGCCAGCGCCAGCAGCGCGGAAGGCTTCACCTCGGCCAGGGCCGAGAAAAGAATCACGTCGTTAATCAGATCGATTTTGGCATCGAAAATACCGTCGAAATTTTGCATGTGAGGCAGATGCAGCGCCTGGCAGGAGTCGCATTCGAAAAAAGTAATACCGGCATCATCGAGCCATTGACGTAACGTATCCAGTGTAGGTACGACCTGTAAATCCATCGCTGTGCAGCCTCTTAAATAAAAACGGTGTTCAGATTACGCAAAAAGCGCGCGCCGATCCATTCAACCGCCCGTTTTCAGGCAGAATCCCGGCGTAGCATGGCGTTCAATCCATGCAATCATTTTACCTGCAATATCGACGCCTGTGGTTTTTTCCACCCCTTCCAGCCCCGGAGAGGCGTTCACTTCCATCACCAGCGGGCCGCGCTCGGCGCGCAGCAGATCGACACCCGCCACGTCCAGCCCCAGCGTCTGCGCGGCTTTCACCGCAATCTCGCGCTCGCGCTCGCTGATGACGGCAACCCGGGCGATGCCGCCACGGTGCAGGTTGGAGCGGAAGTCGCCCTCTTTAGCCTGCCGCTCAATGGCGGCTACCACCTCATCGCCGACCACAAAGCAGCGAATGTCGCGCCCTCTGGCCTCTTTAATATACTCCTGCACCAGGATATGGGCATTCAGGCCACGAAAGGCGTCAATCACGCTTTCGGCCGCCTGGCGCGTCTCCGCCAGTACCACCCCAATACCCTGCGTGCCTTCAACCAGCTTAATTACCAGAGGTGCTCCACCCACCATGTCGATCAGATCGCTGGTGTCGTCCGGCGAATGGGCAATGCCGGTAACGGGCAGATCGATTCCCTGACGCGCGAGCAGCTGTAGCGATCGCAGCTTATCGCGGGCGCGGGAAATCGCCACGGACTCGTTGAGCGGATAGCTGCCCAGCATTTCAAACTGACGCAGCGCGGCCGTGCCGTAATAGGTTATCTGGGAGCCAATGCGGGGGATCACCGCATCAAAATGCGGGAGCTTGCGGCCTTTGTAATGAATCGACGACGCCGCTGGGTCGATGTTCATATAGCAGGACATCGGATCGAGAATCTCAACCTGATGCCCGCGTTTCGCCGCCGCTTCTCGCAGGCGCTTGCATGAATAGAGCGTTCCATCCCGGGACAATATGGCAATTTTCACCCTGCACCTCTCTGAAGACATGGGAAAGCCTGCCTATCATACACGAGGCGCAGGAGGAATGGACTATCGCGTCGCCCAGCCCTGCTTGTGCAGATATTCAAGAATGAACGGGCGGCTTTCCTTAACGATGGTGCGGCGGATATGGTCACTCCAGGTGTCGCGGCGGTTATTGCTGTCGCGCGTTAAATAGTAGTTCGCCAGCTCTTCGTCATACTGGTCCAGCACGTTCGGATCGACCGGCTGGTAATGATTCTCGTGCACCAGCATCGCTGCAGGAATACGCGGCTTGAGATCCGGGTTATCCGCCGGCCAGCCAAGGCACAGGCCAAACAGCGGCAGCACGTGCTTCGGAAGCTTCAGCAGTTCCGTCACGCTTTCGATATTGTTGCGCAGCCCGCCGATATACACCCCGCCAAGCCCCAACGACTCAGCCGCCGTGAAGGCGTTTTGCGCCATCAGCGCGGTATCCACCACGCCCAGCAGCAGCTGTTCCGCCAGCCCCAGCTCCGCCTCCGGGCAGATTTGCAGGTGGCGGTTAAAATCGGCGCAGAATACCCAGAACTCGGCCGCCTGAGCGACGTGCTTTTGCCCGCCCGTCAGGGTCACCAGCTGTTCACGCATTGCCGGATCGGTGATGCGGATAATCGAGCTGCACTGCAAAAAGCTGGAGCTGGAGGTGCCTCTTGCGCTGTCGATGATCGCTTCCCGCTGTGCCTGGGTAATGGGCTCATCGGTGAAATGGCGAATGGAACGGTGGGAACGAAGCAGGTCAATGGTTGGCGTCATCTTGTCTCTCTTTGTGTTGCGTAAAACGTATGGCAGCCAGTATAGGCAATGATCTGCGCGATGTAATTGGCGAAACATAGCCTGACTGTATCAAAGTGACAGGTGAAACCTTCTTTCCATGACGGCAGGTTATCGTGCACTATAGGCGATATTCGCCGTCAGGCTTGTTTTTTGAGGAGAGAGAAATGTTTGCAGTAATTTTTGGTCGTCCAGGATGCCCTTACTGTGTGCGCGCTAAAGAGCTGGCTGAGAAACTGACTGAAGAGCGTGATGATTTCAACTTCCGTTACGTTGACATCCACGCGGAAGGCATCAGCAAAGCCGATCTGGAAAAAACCGTTGGCAAGCCGGTTGAAACCGTGCCGCAGATCTTCCTCGATCAGAAACACATCGGCGGCTGCACAGATTTTGAAGCCTACGCCAAAGAGCATCTGGGCCTGTTTGCCGCTCAGTAATGCGAAGACGCCCTCTCCCCGAGGGCGTTTTTATTTACGTGGCTTGCGCTGTTGCAGCAGGCTACGCGTAAATAAGAAGCACAGCGCCCCCAGCGCGCACCAGAAAACGCCGCTCATTAACCACGCCACTTCCTGCCAGACGCTTCTCGACGAAAGAAACAGTACGCGCATCAGGAGCAGACAGAGGGGGGCCGCAAGCATCGCCCCGATAAGCGGCATGATCACCTCACCTTTTCGCGAGAGAAAACTGGCCACGACCCCCGGCAGGATGAAAAAGAGCAGGCCCAGCTCCGGATGACCAGAAGCTCTGAAGGCTCCCTTCACATTAAAAGCTAACGACATGCAAACGACCGTAAACAGCAAAAAACAGCTGATTGCGCCCGCCCAGTTTCGCTTAATGTTCAAATTATCCTCCTGACTTCCTCTCTATCAAATACACACTCGTCCAGCGGACGCCCAGTCAGATAAAGCAAAGTGGCAATCCTTGCCAAAGGCCGCATGCAGTGATGCGATAATAGGTAGCTGTCGAAAGCTAATACGATTAAACTAACCGCTTGCTATTGGTTTAGGGAAATTATCAGGGAGCGAGACGCGTTAGCGTTTGTCCCTGACCGTAAAAACAGTAGCCCAAATAGTCCTTTCATTCAACAACTTACTGGTAAACAAGAAGTTAGCCTCCGTGAATATAAACGTCGCAGACTTGTTAAATGGGAATTACATCCTGTTATTATTTGTGGTACTGGCGCTGGGCCTTTGTCTGGGTAAATTACGCCTGGGTTCAGTTCAACTTGGTAATTCCATTGGCGTTTTAGTCGTCTCCTTATTATTAGGTCAGCAGCATTTCAGCATTAACACGGACGCGCTTAACTTAGGTTTCATGCTGTTTATTTTTTGCGTAGGCGTGGAAGCCGGTCCGAACTTTTTTTCAATTTTCTTCCGTGACGGCAAAAATTACCTGATGCTGGCGCTGGTGATGGTCGGCAGCGCACTGCTGATTGCGTTAGGGCTGGGCAAGCTGTTTGGCTGGGACATTGGCTTAACGGCGGGTATGCTGGCGGGCTCGATGACTTCCACGCCGGTGCTGGTCGGCGCCGGCGATACGCTTCGCCATTCGGGCATGGCTGGGACGCAGCTTTCCACCGCGCTGGACAACCTGAGCCTGGGCTATGCCCTGACCTATCTGATTGGTCTGGTGAGCCTGATTGTTGGCGCGCGCTATTTGCCAAAACTTCAGCATCAGGATCTCCAGACCAGCGCCCAGACCATCGCCCGCGAGCGCGGCCTGGACACGGACTCCAAACGTAAGGTCTACCTGCCGGTTATCCGCGCTTACCGCGTCGGGCCGGAGCTGGTTGCCTGGACCGACGGGAAAAACCTGCGCGAGCTGGGGATTTACCGTCAGACCGGCTGCTATATCGAACGTATCCGTCGTAACGGCATCCTGGCGAACCCGGACGGTGATGCGGTGCTCCAGATGGGCGATGATATTGCCCTCGTCGGCTACCCGGACGCTCACGCGCGCCTCGATCCCAGCTTCCGCAACGGGAAAGAGGTGTTCGACCGCGACCTGCTGGACATGCGTATCGTTACCGAAGAGATTGTGGTGAAAAACCACAACGCCGTGGGCCGCCGCCTGGCGCAGCTGAAGCTGACCGACCACGGCTGTTTCCTCAACCGCGTGATCCGCAGCCAGATTGAAATGCCTATCGACGACAACGTGGTTCTCAACAAAGGCGACGTGTTGCAGGTCAGCGGCGATGCCCGGCGCGTCAAAACCGTTGCCGACCGTATCGGCTTTATCTCGATTCACAGCCAGGTGACGGACCTGTTAGCCTTCTGCGCGTTCTTCATTGTTGGCCTGATGATTGGGATGATCACCTTCCAGTTCAGCAACTTTAGCTTCGGCATCGGTAACGCTGCCGGCCTGCTGTTCGCCGGGATCATGCTGGGCTTCCTGCGAGCGAACCATCCTACCTTCGGCTATATCCCGCAGGGTGCGCTGAACATGGTGAAGGAGTTCGGCCTGATGGTCTTTATGGCGGGAGTAGGCTTAAGCGCCGGTAGCGGCATTGGTAACGGCCTGGGCGCCGTTGGCTGGCAAATGTTGGTTTCCGGACTTATCGTCAGCCTGGTACCGGTGGTGCTCTGCTTCCTGTTCGGGGCCTACGTGCTGCGCATGAACCGCGCCCTGCTCTTCGGGGCGATGATGGGCGCGCGCACCTGCGCCCCGGCGATGGAAATCATCAGCGACACCGCGCGCAGCAACATCCCGGCGCTGGGATATGCAGGCACCTACGCCATCGCAAACGTGCTGCTGACGCTGGCGGGTACGCTGATCGTCATTATATGGCCTGGACTCGGATAACTCTTAAGTTTGCGCGTAGTGGAAAAAATTTTCGTTACGCGCAGAACTTTTTACGCAGGGTGCAGTCATAACTAGTGCCACTGCTTTTCTTTGATGTCCCCAATTTGTGGAGCCCATCAACCCCGCCGTTTTGGTTCAAGGTTGATGGGTTTTTTGTTGCCTGAAATTCACCCATCTTACCATTTCCGCTTCCCCCTCCTCACGTAAACACATATGATTTAATGCATATGACAGAAAAACACGCAGGATCGCCAGATGCTTCACCCCGTTCAGCTCTTCAAAACCCTCTCCGACGAAACGCGGCTCTCCATCGTCATGCTTCTGCGTGAAGCGGGGGAGCTGTGCGTCTGCGATCTCTGCTCCGCCACCGGCGAGCCGCAGCCGAAAGTCTCCCGCCATATGGCATTGCTCCGGGAGTCCGGGCTGGTCATCGATCGCCGGGAGGGAAAATGGGTCCATTACCGGTTATCTCCGAACATGCCCGCGTGGGCAGCGTCCGTTATCGATAACAGCTGGAACTGCCTGCGGGAAGAGACCCGCCTGAAGCTGAAAAGCAACCTTCCGGGTGCGTGTTAAGAAGAATACATTCACAAAATCAGATATAATGGAGTAGACGATGTTTCTGGCAGGGGCGATTTTTTTATTCACACTGGTGCTGGTCATCTGGCAACCCAAAGGGCTCAGCATCGGCTGGAGCGCGACCCTTGGCGCCGCGCTGGCGCTGGCGAGCGGCGTTATCCACGTTAACGATATACCGGTGGTCTGGAATATTGTCTGGAACGCCACGGCCACGTTTATCGCGGTGATCGTTATCAGCCTGCTGCTGGATGAGTCCGGCTTTTTCGAGTGGGCGGCGCTGCACGTTGCCCGCTGGGGAAACGGTCGGGGGCGGTTGCTGTTTACCTGGATCGTGCTGCTGGGGGCAGCCGTTGCGGCGCTGTTCGCCAATGACGGTGCGGCGCTGATCCTGACGCCTATCGTTATCGCCATGCTGCTGGCGCTCGGGTTCAGCAAGCAGGCGACGCTGGCGTTTGTGATGGCGGCAGGCTTTATCGCCGATACCGCCAGCCTGCCGCTGATTGTATCCAACCTGGTCAACATTGTGTCGGCAGACTTCTTTACGCTGGGGTTCAGCGAATACGCCTCGGTGATGATCCCGGTTGATATCGCCGCGATTGCCGCAACGCTGGTCATGCTGCACCTGTTCTTTCGCAAGGACATTCCTCCGACGTACGATCTGTCGAAACTCCGGGAGCCGGCGCGGGCCATTAACGATCTGCCAACCTTCCGAACGGGCTGGATCGTCCTTGTATTACTCCTGATCGGCTTCTTTGTGCTTGAGCCTCTCGGCATTCCCGTCAGCGCCATCGCGAGTGCGGGCGCGCTGATTTTGTTTGCCGTCGCAAAACGCGGGCACGCGATTGATACCGGTAAGGTGCTGCGCGGCGCGCCGTGGCAGATCGTTATCTTCTCGCTGGGAATGTACCTGGTGGTGTATGGCCTGCGCAACGCCGGGCTGACGGAGTCTCTCTCCGGCGTGCTGGATCGCTTAGCCGGATACGGGCTCTGGGCCACCACGCTGGGAACCGGATTTATCACCGCCTTCCTGTCGTCCATAATGAACAATATGCCAACGGTGCTGATTGGCGCCCTCTCCATTGAAGGCAGCTCGGCAACGGGATTGATTAAAGAGGCGATGATTTACGCTAACGTGATTGGCTGCGATCTGGGACCGAAAATCACGCCCGTCGGCAGCCTTGCCACCCTGCTCTGGCTCCATGTGCTGGCGCAAAAAAACATGACGATCGGCTGGGGCTACTATTTTCGGACGGGCATTATAATGACGCTGCCGGTCCTGTTTGTAACGCTCGCCGCGCTGGCGTTACGTCTCTCCGTCACACTGTAGTGAGTACCTGATATGAGCAACATTACCATCTACCACAACCCGGCCTGCGGCACGTCGCGCAATACGCTGGAGATGATCCGCAACAGCGGCACCGAACCCGAAATTATTTTGTATCTCGAGTCTCCGCCCTCTCGCGACGAGCTGGTGACGCTGCTTGCCGACATGGGTATTACCCCCCGCGACCTGCTGCGAAAAAACGTCGAGCCTTATGACCAGCTGGGCCTGGCGGAAGACAGGTTTAGCGACAGCCAGCTCGTTGACTACATGCTGCAATATCCGATCCTGATTAATCGCCCGATTGTCGTTACCCCACTGGGAACGAGGCTGTGTCGCCCCTCGGAGCGCGTGCTGGATATTCTGCCCGACGCCCAAAAAGGGGCGTTTACCAAAGAGGATGGCGAAGCGGTCGTGGACGCTTCCGGTCAAAAAATTAAGGGCCGTTAACGTCACGGCGCCCTGCCGTTAATCGCAGGGCGCCTGCTCCCGCGCAATACGGCCCACCATCGCCCGGATTTCCTCCCGGGTTAAGGGCGCGCGGTCGGTTACAAAATGCAGGGTCATCCCTTCGATAAACGCGTCCAGCGCGCGGGCGGTGGCCGGATCAAACCACTGCTCAAGCGTGGTCTGACTCATCTTCATCCAGTCCTGCATGACCGTGCGCAGCGCGTTGCTGCGGTGCATAAAGGCATATAGCTGGTACATCAGCGCCATATTGTGCGGGGTGGTCACCGCTGAGCTGTGGATCAGCGTGGTTATCGCCTCGCACGCCCTCTCCCGCCCGGTAACGCCTGCAAAGAAATCCCGGTACTGCTGCGACATCTGCTGCGTAAACCAGGTGAACGCCTCTTCCAGCAGCGGCTCCATACCGTCGAAATAGTAGGTCATCGACCCCAGCGGCACGCCTGCGCAGGTTGCAATCTTGCGGTGCGTGACGGCGTGTATACCGTACTCGGCGATGGTGTCCAGCGTCGCCTGGAGGATCTTCTCCCGACGGTTGGGGTCGTTCGGTGGTCTGCTCATAAAATCCTCATCCGGTTTATGTACAAATGTACACAAAGTTGCTAGTGTTGTCGCTATCGTTGTACTTCTGGTGCTGACCCCAATGACGCTGACTTCTCCTCGCAAAGCCCTGCAACTTCGCATGTGGGCGCTGTTTATGTTCTTCTTTATCCCCGGGCTGCTGATGGCCTCATGGGCGACGCGCACGCCCGCAATCCGCGATACGCTCTCCGTCTCCACGGTGGAAATGGGGATTGTGCTGTTTGGCCTGTCGATTGGCTCGATGAGCGGCATCCTGTGCTCGGCCTGGCTGGTGAAGCGCTTTGGCACCCGCACGGTGATCCGCACCACCATGTGCTTCGCCGTAGTCGGTATGCTCGCGCTGAGCGTGGCGCTGTGGTTTGCCTCCCCCCTGATGTTCGCCCTCGGACTGATGGTGTTCGGCGGCAGCTTTGGAGCAGCAGAAGTGGCCATTAACGTTGAAGGGGCCGCCGTCGAGCAGGAGATGAACAAAACGGTGCTGCCGATGATGCATGGCTTTTACAGCCTCGGCACGCTGGCGGGCGCGGGCGTGGGGATGGCGCTGACGGCGCTGGGCATTGCCGCCAATGTGCACATATTACTGGCGGCGCTGGTCTGCATTATCCCCATCCTCACCGGCATCCGGGCTATTCCCGCCGGTACGGGACAAAACGCCTCGGATGAACAAAAGTCTGCGGCAAAAGGGTTGCCCTTCTACCGCGATCTCCAGCTGATGCTGATTGGCGTGGTGGTGCTGGCGATGGCGTTTGCGGAAGGCTCCGCCAACGACTGGCTTCCGCTGCTGATGGTGGACGGGCACGGCTTTAGCCCCACCTCCGGCTCGCTGATATACGCCGGCTTTACGCTCGGTATGACCGTCGGACGCTTTACCGGCGGCTGGTTTATCGACCGCTACAGCCGCGTCGCGGTGGTGCGTGCCAGCGCCCTGCTGGGCGGGCTGGGCATCGCGATGATTATCTTTGTGGACGTAGACTGGATTGCCGGCGTGTCGGTGATCCTGTGGGGGCTGGGCGCCTCTCTCGGCTTCCCGCTGACCATTTCTGCCGCCAGCGATACCGGCCCGGATGCGCCAACCCGCGTAAGCGTCGTGGCGACCACCGGCTACCTTGCCTTCCTGGTGGGGCCGCCGCTGCTTGGGTTCCTCGGCGAGCACTACGGGTTGCGCAGCGCCATGCTGGTGGTATTAGGGTTAGTGATTATTGCCGCACTGGTGGCGCGCGCGGTGGCAAAACCGGACGCTGAACAAACGACAATGGAGAAGGGATATGAGCGTTAAGCTGATTGCAGTCGACATGGATGGCTCCTTCCTGAGCGATGCGAAAACCTACAATCGGGCGCGTTTTCTGGCGCAGTACGCGCGCATGAAGGCGCAAGGCATTCGTTTTGTGGTGGCCAGCGGAAACCAGTATTACCAGCTGATCTCATTTTTCCCGGAGATCGCCCACGAGATCGCCTTTGTCGCCGAAAACGGCGGCTGGGTCGTTGATGCCGGTGAAGATGTATTTAACGGCGAGCTGTCGAAAGAGCACTTTTTGACCGTCGCCACCCTGTTAAACGACGTTCCCGGCATAGAGATTATCGCCTGCGGAAAAAACAGCGCCTACACGCTGAAAACCTATGACGACCTCTTTAAAGAGATTGCCCTGAAGTACTATCACCGTCTTGAAAGCGTCAGCAGTTTTGACAACCTCAACGATATTTTCTTCAAGTTCGGGCTTAACGTCTCGGACGACGAAATACCGCGCATTCAGGCGCTGCTGCATGAAAAGCTTGGCGACATCATGGTGCCGGTGACCACCGGACACGGCAGTATCGACCTGATTATCCCCGGCGTGCATAAAGCTAACGGCCTGCGGATCCTTCAGGCGCGCTGGGGCATTGAGAACAGCGAGGTGGTGGCCTTTGGCGACAGCGGTAACGACGTGGAGATGTTGCGCCAGGCAGGGTATGACTTCGCGATGGCCAATGCCAAACCGCACATTAAAGCGGTGGCCCGCTTTGAGGCGCCGAATAATAATGACGAAGGCGTGCTGGACGTGATTGATAAGGTGCTGAACGGGGAAGCGCCGTTTAATTGATTTCGTGCGCTCTGGTCCCCTCACCCTAACCCTCTCCCCGTGTACGGTCCGGGGACATAGTGAACACTTGTTCGGGGACATGGTAGACACTTACAACTAAGGCATAAGAACCCGTTTATGGAGTCGCTTATGCCCTGGGATGCGAGAGATACCATGTCATTACGTACCGAGTTTGTTTTGTTCGCCTCGCAGGACGGGGCGAACATCCGTTCCCTCTGCCGTCACTTTGGCATTTCACCTGCGACCGGCTACAAGTGGCTTCGCCGCTGGGGAGAGGAAGGTGCCTCCGGCCTTCAGGACCGCCCGCGCATACCGCACCATTCCCCGAACCGCTCATCTGACGACATCACTGCCCTGCTGCGTATGGCCCATGGCCGCCATCAACGCTGGGGCGCACGCAAGATAAAGCACTGGCTCGAAGACCAGGGGCACACTATGCCCGCCTTCAGCACCGTCCATAACCTTATGGCCCGCCATGGTCTGCTGCCGGGCACTTCACCGGGCATTCCCGTCACGGGACGGTTCGAACATGACGCGCCGAACCGCCTCTGGCAGATGGATTTTAAGGGCCACTTTCCCTTTGGCGGGGGCCGCTGCCATCCGCTCACCCTGCTGGACGACCACTCCCGTTTTTCCCTGTGCCTGGCGCACTGTACCGATGAACGGCGCGAGACCGTGCAGCAGCAGCTGGTCAGCGTGTTTGAGCGTTACGGCCTGCCGGACCGGATGACAATGGACAACGGCGCCCCGTGGGGAGACACCACCGGCACCTGGACGGGGCTGGAGCTGTGGCTGATGCGTCTGGGTATCCGGGTGGGGCACTCCCGGCCGTATCATCCGCAGACGCAGGGCAAGCTGGAGCGTTTTCACCGCAGCCTGAAGACGGAGGTGCTGCAGGGGAAGTGGTTTGCGAACGAGGGCGAGCTGCAGCGCGCCTTCGACCACTGGCGGACGGTATATAACCTTGAACGCCCGCATGAGGCGCTGGATATGGCGGTGCCGGGCTCGCGGTATAAGCCGTCTGTACGGCAGTACAGCGGCAACACACCGCCCCCGGAATACGACGAGGGCGTGATGGTCAGGAAAGTGGATATCAGCGGAAAGCTGAGCGTGAAAGGGGTAAGTCTGAGCGCAGGCAAGGCGTTCAGGGGAGAACGGGTCGGGCTGAAGGAGATGCAGGAAGACGGCCGCTACGAGGTGTGGTGGTACAGCACGAAAGTGGGGGTGATCGACCTGAAGAAAAAGTCGATCACCATGGGTAAAGGATGTTAAAAAGTGTTCACCATGTCCCCGAACACCTGTCTACCATGTCCCCGGACCGTACACCCCGGAGGGGCGAGGGGATTGCTTAGTGCTCGCATTAATTTGTGGGGAACCCTCTCCCACCGGGAGAGGGAATAAGGATTACGGTTGCAGCGCGCTTCCTACGCGTTTGTCTTTCAGGAACACCACCATTAACCCTACCCACAGCAGGCCGTTGGCGAGGTTGAACAGGCTGAACAGCCCGTTGCCGCCAAGCGCGTAAGCGTGCTTGCTCACCTCAATACCGACGGTGAAAATCAGCATTTGCAGCATGCCCATCGCGGCAGACACCGTGCCTTTACTCATTTCACTGGCGAACAGCGTCAGGCGCACCAGGCCGGCATTCGCCACGCCAATACCAAACGCGTATACACTTAGCCCCGCGGTCATCCAGAGGTAGGCATGAGACGAGGCTACGGTCGCCGCCGCCGCAATAATCAGCCCTGCCGCAATGGGCCAGCCGCCCATAATAATCAGCGAACGCACGGTGCGACGCGACGTCATACGCGCCAGCACCAGGTTACCGATAATCAGCGCGCCGAAAATCGGCACCTGCAACAGGCCATACTCATAGCTGCTAAGCTGCTCGCCGCTGATGATGATGACCGGCGACTGGGCAATCCACGCCAGCAGAGGCAGGCTGACGAAGCCCGTCGCCAGCGCGCCCGCCACAAAACGGCCGTTCTTCAGCACCGCTTTATAATCACGCCCCAGCTCTTTAAGCGAGAGCTTTTCTCCCAGGCGGGTGGCGGTCTCCGGCATCGCGCGGTGCAGACCAAAGAAGGAGACGGCCGCGAGCGCGGCAAAAAGCACAAACATCCCCTCCCACGGCGCAACGTGCACCCATGCGGCTCCCACCAGCGGACCCAGAAGCGGTGCAATCAGCGCCACGTTCGCCATCAGCGCGGTGATCTTGATGCACACCGCCTCCTCGAACGACTCCTGAATGGCGGCATAGCCCACGGCGCCGATAAAGCACAGGCTCACGCCCTGAAGGAAGCGCAGCAGGGTGAACTGCTCAATGTTTTGTGCCAGCAGCGTGGCGAGACAGGTAACGATAAACCACACCACGCCCGTCAGCATTACCGGACGGCGGCCAATACGATCCGACAGCGGCCCTAACAGCCACTGTAAAAACATGCCGCCCGCGAGATAGGCGGTCATGGATGTCGGCACCCACTCAATACCTGCGTTGTACTGCTCAACAACGGCCAGCATGCCAGGCTGGATCATGTCGTTGCCGATATAGGTAGAAAATTCGTAGAGCACCAGACACAGAGGAAAAAGTAACGCCTGACGACCCAGACGATTACCGGAAGAAGAACGGTTTATCATGCAATCTCTTTAGTATGAAAAAATCGCGATGAGTGTAATGAATTGCCGCTGTCTGAGATAGCACATTAGCGTGAAATAACAGAAATAAAGCACTTATCGTTGTTGTTTAAGGTTTCCTTAAGTTGGCCTCTCTATGATAGAGCCATTTCACGCTACCGATCGAAATCATGACACACGTCGCCAGCCCTTCAGAATTATCTAAGTTACCGACAACTAAGACAAAACGACTTTACCGTTTGCCGACCCGCTTTTATGGTTATCAGCTTTTCGTGCTGATCGTTCTTGCCCTGCTTTTTACCTGGCTTTCGCGCGATGAATCGCTCGACCGGTGGATAACCGGCTTCTGGTATGACGCCGCGGCGCACCAGTTTCCGCTACAGCAAAACCCGCTGCTGGATCTGCTGAACCATCGGCTGGCGAAATACGTGGCCATTGCGCTGGCCGCCGTGGCGCTTGTTTACGGCGCATTCAGGCGCAATGCCGGGCTGGTAACGGCCGCGCTGCTGATGGGCCTGGGAGCGCTGGTGGTCGGCGCGCTGAAAAGCCTCAGCCACCACAGCTGCCCGTGGGATCTGGTGGAGTATGGCGGCAAAGCCGTTTCGTACCCCCTGTTCAGCGCCGTTCCGGCAGACAGCGGGCCGGGGCGCTGCTTTCCCGGCGGCCACGCCTCGAGCGGCTTTATGATTATGGGGCTGTTTTTTGCCTTCTGGCGCGAACGTCCGCGCCTGGCCTGGGCCTTCGTCGCGCTGGGTGCGGCGATGGGCCTTTTGATGGGCTTCGGGCAGGTGATGCGCGGGGCACATTTTTTCTCTCACAACCTGTGGGCCGGGTGGTGGGTCTGGTTTTCCCAGGTGCTGGTTTACGGGCTGGTTTCTACCTGGTTTGCTAAAGAGTAACGATACTATGTTAGAGAATCTGAACTACGAACTGTTTTACCTGCTCAACGCCACGCCATCGTCACCGGAATGGATGATTGACCTCGCCACCTTCATTGCGAAGGATGTGATCAGCATTGTACCGGCTCTCGCCGCGATCCTCTGGCTATGGGGGCCACGCACACAGGTTACCGCGCAGCGCCACCTGGTGATCAAAATGGCGATGGCGATCGGCGTCAGCGTACTGGCAAGCTACGCGCTGGGCCACGCCTTCCCGCACGACCGGCCGTTTGTCGAACGCGTCGGCTACAACTTCCTGCACCATGCGCCGGATGACTCGTTCCCGAGCGATCACGGCACGGTTATTTTCACCTTCGCGCTGGCGTTCCTGTTCTGGCATCGCCTGTGGTCCGGGGCGGTGCTGATGGGAGTGGCGCTCGCCATCGCCTGGTCCCGCGTATACCTGGGCGTGCACTGGCCGCTGGATATGGTCGGCGGTTTCCTGGTCGGTCTGATGGGCTGCGTCAGCGCGGCCATCATGTGGAGCCTCTTTGGTCCGGCGCTTTATCGTGGATTATCACAGGCCTATCGCGTTCTGTTTGCCCTCCCGATCCGCAAAGGCTGGATACGTGACTAACCCCGGTCCGTCAGGTTACACTTGAGCCCCCGCCCTGCGGGGGCTCACTTTTTTAGCCCGAGGATCTATGGAAACACGCCGCGATGACCGCATTGCTCAGCTGCTCCAGGCGCTGAAGCGCAGCGATAAGCTGCATCTCAAGGAAGCCGCCAGCCTGCTCGGCGTGTCTGAAATGACCATTCGCCGCGATCTGAACAGCGACAGCGCTCCCGTTGTGCTGCTGGGTGGGTATATCGTCCTTGAACCGCGTAGCGCCAGCCACTACCTGTTAAGCGATCAAAAAACGCGGCTGGTGGAAGAGAAGCGCAAAGCCGCGCGGCTCGCCGCCTCGCTGGTGCAGCCGCATCAGACGCTGTTTTTTGACTGCGGAACAACTACCCCGTGGATCATCGAGGCCATCGACAGCACCCTTCCTTTTACCGCCGTCTGTTATTCCCTGAACACCTTTCTGGCGCTACAGGAGAAACCGGCGTGCCGGGTGATTTTATGCGGCGGTGAGTTTCACGCCAGCAATGCCATCTTCAAGCCGCTGAACATTCAGGACACGCTCAGCAACCTCTGCCCTGATATCGCCTTTTACTCTGCGGCGGGCGTGAACGTGCAGCAGGGGGCGACCTGTTTTAACCTCGAAGAGCTGCCGGTGAAACACTGGGCGCTTAACGCCGCGCAGCACCACGTGCTGGTGGTTGACCACAGTAAGTTTGGCAAGGTGCGCCCGGCAAGGATGGGGGAACTGTCGCGCTTCGACGCCATCGTGAGCGATTGCCGACCGGACGACGAGATTGTGGCCCATGCGAAGGCGCAGCAGGTGAAGTTGATGTATTAAGCGGGGTGCGGCCTGCTGCCCTCTCCCGCAGGGAGAGGGAGAAAACCCATAAGGTTTAGCTAAACCAGCTGCCGAACCATCCGTGGAATTTCATCAGGACGAAATCCCACATCCGGCTGAAGAAGCCGCCCTCTTCCACCGCTTCCATCACCACCAGCGGACGCTGTTCAATCGACTTACCGTTGAGCTGGAAATCAATCGTCCCGACCACCTGGCCTTTTTTCAGCGGCGCGGTGAGCTGCGGATCGGTCAGGGTATAGCTGGCTTTCAGGTTTTTCAGCTGGCCGCGAGGAATGGTCACGGAACCCGCTTCGCCCGCCCCCAGGCTCACTTCGCGCTTGTCGCCAAACCAGACGCGCTGGCTTACAAAGGTGGCGTCCGGCTTAATCGGCGTGACGGTTTCAAAGAAGCGGAAGCCCCAGGTCAGCAGCTTTTCTGATTCGTTAAAGCGAATGCGGTCGGTTTTAGTGCCCAGCACCACCGAAATCAGGCGCATATCGCCCTGGGTTGCGGAGGCCACGAGGTTATATCCCGCCCCGGCGGTTGTCCCCGTTTTCATACCGTCCACGTTGACGTTGCTGCTCCACAGCAGGCGGTTACGGTTAGGCTGGCGAATATTGTTGAAGGTAAACTCTTTCTCTTTATGGATGGCGTATTCATCCGGAACGTCATGGATCAGCGCTTTGCCCAGCAGCGCCATATCACGCGCGGTACTGAACTGACCCGGCGCGTCCAGGCCGTGAACGGTTTTAAACGTGGTGTTGGTCAGGCCCAGTTTTTGCGCGTAGCCGTTCATTAAGCCAATAAATGAATCCTGACTGCCCGCCACGTAATCGGCCAGCGCGATACAGGCATCATTTCCTGACTGGATAATGACCCCTTTATTCAGATCGGAAACGGACACCTGGTCGCCGGGCTTCAGGAACATAACGGACGAGCCTCGCAGCGCCGGGTTGCCGGTCGCCCAGGCGTCTTTCCCGACGGTGACCATGTCATCCAGCTTGATCTTGCCCGCTTTCAGCGCCTGGCCAACCACATAGCTGGTCATTATTTTCGTCAGGCTCGCCGGGTCGAGTTTTTCGTCGGCGTTACCCTCTGCCAGCACTTTTCCGCTGGCGTAATCCATCAGGATCCAGGCGCGCGCATCGACAGGTGGCGCTTCGGGCGCCGTCTGTTCCGCCGCATAGAGCGTTGGGGCAAAAAGGAAAAGCAGCGCCGAGCCTGCCGCCAGGCTGCGCAGAGAAGAAGTTTTTTGCGTCATAAATGCCACCCGAGTGTCCATTCTAAAAATCACGTCACAATCACCGTGTCGCAAGAAGCGATGAGTAATAGCGCACTACAGCGTTCAAAGAAACCTGTTCCAGGTAAAGTTTTTAAAGTTTATGCAATAACATTCAGATACGCTTTGATTACGGCGTTTTTTTTAGCATCTGTTGCGTAATTGTTAGGTTTATCTCACCATGGCAAAAAGCTGACTCGGATTCACATCTCATCGGGAGTAAATATGATTACGCTGTGGGGCAGGAACAATTCGACAAACGTGAAGAAAGTGCTCTGGACGCTGGAGGAGCTGGATTTACCGTTCAATCAAATCATGGCCGGATTGTCGTTCGGCGTGAATAAGGACGCTGACTATCTGGCGATGAATCCAAACGGGCTGGTGCCGCCGCTGCGTGATGATGAGACGGACGCCACGCTGTGGGAGTCCAATACCATCGTGCGTTACCTTGCCGCTCAGTACGGCCAGGGCCGCCTGTGGGTAGAAAACCCGGCCCGGCGCGCCCAGGGTGAAAAATGGATGGACTGGGCAAACCAGACGCTTTCCCCAACCCACCGCGTGATCCTGATGGGGCTGATCCGCACGCCGGAAGCCGAACGTGACTATCCTGCCATTCACGCCGCGCAGGACGCCTGCGAATCGCTGTTTGCCATGATGGACGACGAACTGGCGAAGCACGCCTGGTTCTCCGGCGACGCGTTTGGCGTGGGCGATATCGCCGTCGCCCCTTTTGTCTGGAACCTGACCAATATGGGGCTGAGCTGGGCTCCGCGCCCGCACCTTGAGCGCTGGATCCGCCAGCTCAGCGAACGTCCGGCTTACCGTAACGTGGTGATGATCCCGGTGAGCTGATTACGCGCCGGACGGGCTGACCTTCAGCAGCTGCCCGTCCGTCTCGTCGGTCAGCACGTACAGATAGCCATCCGGCCCCACGCGCACGTCGCGAATACGCTGATTTTTATCACCAAGAATGCGCCCGTCCTCCGTCACCTTATTGCCATCCACGCTCAGCACGATGATGTCTTTCTCCTTCAGCGCGCCAATAAACAGCTTGTTTTTCCACTGCGGGAAAACGTCGCTATTGTAGAAGGCCATACCGCTGACGGCCGGCGAGACCTTCCAGACAAACAGCGGCTTTTCCGTGCCCTCAACGTGCTCGCCTTTCGCTTCCGGGATTTTCAGGCCGCTGTAGTTGATGCCGTGGGTCGCCATCGGCCAGCCGTAGTTTTTCCCCTTCTCAGGAATGTTGATCTCATCCCCGCCGCGCGGGCCGTGTTCGTTGAGCCACAGCGTGTCGCTCCACGGGTTCATCGCCATCCCCTGCGGATTACGAATGCCGTAAGACCAGATTTCGGGGCGCGCCCCGGCGGTATTCACAAACGGGTTATCCGGCGGCACTTTCCCGTCTTCCGTCAGGCGCACCACCTTGCCCTGAAGCTTATCCAGATCCTGCGCCGTCGGGCGCTGGTTGTTTTCACCAAGGCCAATAAAGAGGTGGCCTTTGCCGTCAAACACCAGCCGTCCGCCAAAGTGGTTGCCGGTGGAGAGCTTCGGCATCTGGCGGAACACCACCTGGAATCCCTCAATGCGCGACAGGTCATCGCTCAGCCGCCCGTAGCCTACCGCGGTCCCCGCTTTTCCGTCATTATCTGCCTCGGAGAAGCTTAGCCAGACCCGCCGCGACCGTTCAAAATCCGGGGCCAGCACCACGTCCAGCAGGCCGCCCTGGCCGCTCGCCCACACCTTCGGCACGCCAACAATCGGATCGGAGAGCCCTTTCCCTGCCTGCCAGTGCTTAAGCTGCCCGTCCTTTAGCGTGACCAGCAGCCCCTTATTGTCCGGAAGAAAAGCGAGCGACCAGGGGTGATCGAGCCTGGTCTGTAACACCTCGACGTTTACCGGTTCTGGCGCAGCAAGGAGCGAAACGGGGAAAAGCAGTACGGGCAGGAAAAACAGTGAGGAACGAGGCATAACGCACTCCTTTATCGGCATATGGCTTAAAGATTAGCCACTGTTACCGGGCGCGTTAATACTTTTACAAAAGCTTAAGCAAAAGGGGGAGTTGCCTCCCCCGGGTTCATTGCCGGACAAGGGTTTCAGGCTTGTTCAGACACATGATGCAAAGAGAGAGCGTTGTCAGGCAGTTTTCAAGCTTCTCTGCGTTAACCGCAATAAAATTTGGGCAGTCGTGACGTCCGTTCATCAAACAAACCCCTGCTATGGAGAGCACCTCGGCGGAACGGCGCAGCGCCGTCAGCTCGCTGTCGGCGTATTGCGCTTTCAGGTCCGGTGCTTTTTCACGCATGTAATTGCAAAGTTCAAACAGGTTATCACGCAGATTTTCGCTTTCGCTGACTGACATATACCCTTTCGCCTTGCGGAGTTGCAGATAAGCAGCCAGGTCGAGTCGGGCGTTGACCAGCTTGTTAAGCAGATCGCGTTTCAGTCTGTCAACGGACATGCTATTTCCTCCTCTGTCAGCCATGGTACCACCTTCAGAATACGGTTAATTTTTGTACAATTTAATGCCTGAGATCAATAAACGTTAACTGATTAACATTATTTACAATGTTACAACGAATGGCGCATTCAACTGAGCCATAAAGAATGTATAAATCCCCCGCGATACGCTGTAAAATCCCGCCCTGATAATTCCATAATTGATGAATTTTTAATCTATGAGCAATGTTATGCACCAGCCGAAAATCGGCTTTGTCTCCCTGGGCTGCCCGAAAAACCTGGTGGATTCCGAACGCATCCTGACTGAACTTCGCACCGAAGGCTATGACGTGGTGCCAAGCTACGACAACGCCGACATGGTGATCGTCAACACCTGCGGGTTCATCGACAGCGCGGTCCAGGAGTCGCTGGAAGCCATTGGTGAAGCCCTGACGGAAAACGGCAAGGTGATTGTTACCGGCTGCCTGGGTGCAAAAGTGGATCAGATCCGCGAGGTGCACCCGAAGGTGCTGGAGATCACCGGGCCGCACAGCTACGAGCAGGTGCTGGAACATGTTCATCACTACGTACCAAAGCCAAAGCACAACCCGTTCCTGAGCCTGGTGCCGGAACAGGGCGTGAAGCTGACGCCGCGCCACTACGCGTACTTAAAAATTTCCGAAGGCTGCAACCACCGCTGCACCTTCTGCATCATCCCGTCGATGCGTGGCGATCTGGTAAGCCGTCCGATTGGTGAAGTGCTGGCAGAGGCCAAACGCCTCGCCGATGCGGGCGTCAAGGAGCTACTGGTCATCTCCCAGGACACCTCCGCCTACGGCGTGGACGTGAAGCACCGCGCCGGCTTCCACAACGGCGAGCCGGTGAAAACCAGCATGGTTGGCCTGTGCGAGCAGCTCGCTAAGCTCGGGATCTGGACGCGACTGCACTACGTCTACCCGTACCCGCACGTTGATGACGTGATCCCGCTGATGGCGGAAGGCAAAATCCTGCCGTACCTCGACATCCCGCTCCAGCACGCCAGCCCGCGTATTCTGAAGCTGATGAAGCGTCCTGGCTCCGTTGACCGCCAGCTGGCGCGCATCAAACAGTGGCGCGAAATCTGCCCTGACCTGACCCTGCGTTCCACCTTTATCGTCGGCTTCCCGGGGGAAACCGAAAAAGACTTCCAGATGCTGCTCGACTTCCTGAAGGAAGCGCGCCTGGACCGCGTAGGCTGCTTCAAGTACAGCCCGGTTGAAGGCGCAACCGCCAACGAGCTGGCGGATCAGGTACCGGAAGAGGTGAAAGAGGAGCGCTGGAACCGCTTTATGCAGCTGCAACAGCAGATCTCTGCTGAACGCCTGCAGGAGAAAGTGGGCCGCGAGATTCTGGTCATCATCGACGAGGTGGATGAAGAAGGCGCGATTGGCCGCAGCATGGCGGATGCCCCTGAAATCGACGGCGCGGTTTATCTGAACGGTGAAACCAGCGTCAAGCCGGGCGACATCATTCGCGTGAAGGTTGAAAACGCCGACGAATATGACCTGTGGGGCAGCCGGGTTTAATTTCTACCCCCTCACCCCAGGAAAAAGACCGCACCGATCAGTCCCCTCTCCCTTTTGGGGAGAGGGTTAGGGTGAGGGGCAAACCGTAAGGTCCCGCAAAACCTACCCTTTAATCCTCGGATCCAGCGCGTCGCGCAGCCCGTCACCAAGTAAATTAAACGCCAGCACGGTGAGGAAAATCGCCAGGCTCGGGAAGATCGCCACGTGCGGCGCAATCACCATATCCGCCCTCGCCTCGTTCAGCATCGCACCCCACTCCGGCGTCGGCGGCTGAGCCCCTAACCCCAAAAACGACAGGCTCGCCGCCGAGATAATCGACACGCCAATGCGCATGGTGAAGTAGACCACGATGGACGACACCGTCCCCGGCAGAATATGGCTGAACAGGATGGTGGCATCGCTGGCCCCCATACTGCGTGCCGACTCGATAAAGGTCTGCTGCTTGAGCACCAGCGTGTTGCCACGCACCAGGCGAGCGAAGGCGGGTATGGAAAATACCGCCACGGCGATGATGACGTTCGCCATGCCGCTGCCCATCACCGCCACCACGGCAATGGCCAGCAGAATGCCGGGAAAAGCAAAAAGCACGTCGCAGATGCGCATGATGATGCGATCCCACCAGCCTTCGTAGTACCCGGCCACCAGCCCCAGCACGGTGCCAATCGCCGCGCCTATCAGCACCGCAAAAACCCCGGCCGCCAGCGAGATTTGCGCCCCTACCAGCACGCGGCTGAAAATATCGCGCCCGAGCGAGTCCACGCCAAACCAGTGCATCATCGACGGGCCATCGTTCAGACGGTCGTAGTCGAAGTAGTTTTCCGCATCAAACGGGGCTATCCACGGTGCAACCATCGCCACCAGGATCAGCAGCAACACGAACAGCCCGGCGACCATCGCGACCGGCTGACGGCGGAATCGCCGCCAGAACTCAACCCACGGGGTGCGAATATGGTCCGGCCTGATCCCCGGCATAGCGTTCAAAATGGCCTGACGACGCCAGTTCAATAATCGCATCTTATTTATACCTGATAGCCGGGTTAATGGCGGCGTAGAGCACGTCCACCACGAGATTGATAAGAATAAATTCCAGCGAGAAAAGCAGGACTTCCGCCTGAATCACCGGGTAGTCGCGCATGTCGACCGAGTCGACCAGCAGACGCCCCAGCCCCGGCCAGTTGAAGACCTTCTCTACCACGATAGAGCCGCCCAGCAGAAAGCCAAACTGAAGCCCCATCATCGTCACCACCGGGATCATCGCGTTACGAAAACCGTGCTTGAGGATGACCCATTTCTCGCTAACCCCTTTCGCCCGCGCGGTGCGAATATAATCTTCGCTCAGCACGTCAACAAACGAGGCGCGGGTGAAGCGGGCCATCACTGCCGCAACGGCTGCGCCAAGCGTCATGGAGGGGAGAATGTAGTGCTTCCAGGTGTCGGCCCCGACGGTGGGCAACCAGCCCAGCTCGACGGAGAAAATCTGCATCAGCAGCATGCCCAGCGCAAACGCCGGGAAAGAGATGCCGGTGACCGCCAGCGCCATGCCGATTTTATCCGGCCAGCGGTTGCGCCAGACGGCGGCCACAATCCCTGCGCCCAGGCCAAATATCACCGCCCAGCCCATGCTGGCAAGCGTCAGCCAGAAGGTCGGCATAAAGCGGCTGGCAATCTCCTCCGACACCGGCCGACGCGACACCATCGAGATGCCAAAGTCACCTTGCAGTACGTTACCAATGTAATGCAGAAACTGCCGGTACAGCGGCTGGTCAAGCCCCAGCTGTTTACGCACCAGCTCGATAACCGTCGCGTCCGCTTCCGGCCCGGCAATTAACCGCGCCGGATCGCCGGGCAGCATGTGGACAAACAAAAACACCAGCACGGCCACAATCAGCAGCGTCGGGATTAGCCCCAGCAGGCGTTTACACACATAATTCAACATGAGTTTTATTTTAGATCCGCGTCGTCAAAGCTAAAGCCGGTATCCGGCATGATGTAAAAGCCGGTCAGCGCTTTGTTATGGGCCGACACCAGCTTTTCCACCACCAGCGGCACCCACGGCGACTCTTTCCAGATGATGTCCTGCGCCTCCTTGTACAGGCGCGCTTTCTCTTCCGGTTTGGTGGTTTTCAGGGCCGCGGCCAGATCCTTATCCACCTGCGGATTGCTGTAGAACGCGGTGTTGAACAGCGTTGGCGGCCAGTTCTGGGAAGCAAACAGCGGCGACAGCGACCAGTCCGCTTCACCGGTTGAAGCGGTCCAGCCGGTATAGAACATCCGCACGTTGCTCTCTTTCTGCCCTTTGCCTTCCACCTCTGCCGCGCGCTGCCCGGCATCCATCGCCGTGACCCGCGCTTTGATGCCCACCTGCGCCAGCTGCTGCTGTGTGAACTGCAGCACCTTCTGAGCGGTACTGTGATTATGCGACGACCACAGCGTGGTGCTGAAACCGTCTGGATAGCCCGCCTCTTTCAGCAGCTCCCGCGCTTTTGCCGGATCGTACGGCCACGGCTGATAGCTCTGGGCGTATTCGATGGTCGGCGGCATCACGCCCGTCGCCGGAGTGGCGTAGCCCGCAAAGGCAACCTTCACCAGCGCCTGACGGTTAATGGCGTAGTTAATGGCTTCCCGCACCTTCGGATTATCAAACGGTTTTTGCGTAACGTTCATGCTGATGTAGCGCTGCATAATCGACGGACTGGCCACCAGCTCCAGCCTGCTGTTTTTCGCCAGCAGCGCCGCCTGCTCGTACGGGATCGGGAAGGCAAACTGCGCTTCGCCGGTTTGCAGCATCGCCGCGCGGGTATTGTTGTCCACGACCGGGCGCCAGGTGATGGAATCCAGCTTCGGCAGCCCCTGCTGCCAGTATCCGGCGAACTTTTTCACCTTCACAAAATCGGTCTGGTTCCAGGTGAGCAGCTCGTACGGCCCGGTTCCCACCGGGTGGAAGCCAATCTCTTTGCCGTATTTTTTCAGGGCGGCGGGCGAAATCATGGCCGTCGCCGGATGCGCCAGAATATTGATAAACGCCGAGAACGGCTCTTTCAGAACGATCTTCACCGTCGCCGGATCGACCACCTCGGTACGGGCAATATTTTTATACAGGTTGTAGCGCTTAAGGCCGTTTTCCGGATTGCTGGCACGGTCGAGGTTAATCTTAACCGCCCCGGCGTTGAAGTCGGTGCCGTCCTGGAACTTCACGCCGGTACGGAGCTTAACGGTATAAACCAGCCCGTCGTCCGAAACGGTGTACCCTTCCGCCAGCACGTTTTTCAGCTTCATCTCTCTGTCCAGGCCAAACAGCCCCTGATAGAACGATTTCGCCACCGCCTGTGAAAGGGTGTCGTTCGCATCGTACGGATCCAGCGTCGTGAAGTTTGACCCCACTGCCACCACCACGTCTTTAGCAGCGAACGCGGGGGCGGCGGCCAGCGCGGCCGTCACGCTCGCGGCCAGCAGCCATTTACGAGCAACAAAAGGAACCATTGTGTTCTCCTGCCTGTTGTAGGTTATAACCGCGAGAATGCATTGTCCTGACGCGGTGGTGCGACAAAATGACCGGGACCGACCTCACGCAGCGCCACGCGCTCCAGGGTTTCGCCCCGTTTACGAATATTGCTCGGCATGTCGTCCTGCAGCAGCACGCGCTGGGCGTGTCGATGCTCCGGATCGGCAACCGGTACGGCGGACATCAGCTTGCGGGTGTACGGGTGCTGCGGGTTTTCAAACACCGCCCGACGCGGGCCGATTTCAACAATCTGGCCCATGTACATCACCGCCACGCGATGGCTGATACGCTCCACTACCGCCATATCGTGGGAGATGAACAGAAACGCAATGCCCATATCCCGCTGCAGGTCGAGCAGCAGGTTAATGATTTGCGCGCGGATAGAGACGTCCAGCGCCGAAACGGACTCGTCGGCGATCACCACCTTCGGGTTCAGCGCCAGCGCGCGCGCGATGCAGATGCGCTGCCGCTGCCCGCCAGAAAATTCGTGCGGATAACGCCAGGCATGCTCCGGCTTCAGGCCCACGCGCTCCAGCAGCCACGCGACGCGGCGCTGGGCGGCCTCGCCGTCGAGCAGGTTATGCACCCGCAGCGGCTCCATGATCGAGTACCCCACCGTATGGCGCGGATCGAGCGACGCGTAAGGATCCTGGAAAATAAACTGAATATCCCGGCGCACCGCCTGCAGCTTGCTGTTGGGAAGCGTATCGATACGCTCGCCGTTGAAGGTGATGCTCCCCTCCTGCGACTCCACCAGCCTGAGCAGCGCCCGACCGGTGGTGGATTTACCGCAGCCGGACTCCCCCACCAGCGCCAGCGTTTCGCCCGGCCAGAGATCAAAGCTGACGTTCTCGACCGCGTGCACTTCGCGCTTCACGCGATTCAGGATCCCGCTTCGCAGCGGGAAGCGGGTCACCAGGTCGCGCACTTCGAGAATCGGCCTGCCGGGTACCACCGTATCCTGCACGGTTTCATCTTCCTGCTGCGCCTGCTGGCTCGGGGAAATCAGCGGAAAGCGGCGCGGAAAATCGCTGCCGTTCATGGCGCCCAGGCGCGGGACCGCCGCCAGCAGCGCTTTGGTATAAGGATGAACAGGCGCATGAAATATCTGCTCAACCGTGCCGGTTTCCACGGCATGGCCCTGATGCATGACCAGCACCCGATCGGCAATATCCGCGACCACGCCCATGTCGTGGGTGATAAAGATCACCCCCATCTCCATCTCCTGTTGCAGCACCTTTATCAGCTGCAGGATCTGGGCCTGAATGGTCACGTCCAGCGCCGTCGTCGGTTCGTCGGCAATCAGTACCGCCGGACGGCACGACAGCGCCATCGCAATCATTACCCGCTGGCGCATACCGCCAGACAGCTGATGCGGATAGCGGGACAAAATCGCGTGCGCCTCGGGAATACGCACCAGCTCCAGCATTCGCCTGGCTTCGTTGAGGGCCTCATCGCCGTTCAGCCCCTGGTGCAGGCGAATAGACTCGGCAATCTGCTCCCCCACCGGAAAGACCGGGTTCAGGGAGGTCATCGGCTCCTGGAAAATCATGGCGATATCCGCCCCGCGCACGCCCTGCATCTGCGACGCGCTGAGCTCGTTGAGGTCGATAACCTGGCGGTTCCTGCGGCGGAGCAGGATCTGTTCGCTGGTGACCCGCCCGCCCGTCTGCTCAAGCAGACGCATCAGCGCCAGCGCGGTCACGGATTTACCCGAACCGGACTCGCCGACTATCGCCAGCGTTTCGCCACGGTTGAGCGAAAACGACAGGTCCTGAACCGCCGGGATAAACTGCCGCTCTTCCTGAAAGGCAATATTCAGCTGATGAACAGCCAACACTTCCCGGCTGTCCAGCTCTTCACTGTGCGGCACGCGGCGCCCCCTTATTCACGATAAATTCCTGTGCTGGGCGCATCGCCGGCATACCCCCACGCCCGGTACATCCCTTCGCTGTTGAACGGCAGGGCTACGTTTCCTTCGCGATCCACCGCAATCAGGCCACCTTCGCCGCCCAGCGCCGGCAGCTTTTCCATCACCACCCGCTCGCAGGCCTCGCTCAGGCTTAAACCGCCGTAATCCATCAGCGCGGTGATGTCGTACGCCGCCAGCGCCCGAATAAACACCTCGCCGGTGCCGGTGCACGACACTGCAGCCGTGGCGTTATTGGCGTAGCATCCTGCGCCCGGCAGCGGGCTGTCGCCCACCCGTCCCGGCAGCTTGTTGGTCATACCGCCCGTTGACGTTGCGGCAGCGAGGTTACCGGCTTTATCCAGCGCCACCGCGCCTACCGTGCCCATTTTGCTGCGTTCATCCAGCGGCGCGGAATGATCAAGCTGCGTCATCCCCGCGGTACGGGCCTCCAGCAGCTGGCGGTAACGCTCCTCGGTGGAAAAAAGATCGGGCGAGACCGCGTCCATTCCGCGTTCGACGGCAAATTGCTCCGCCCCCGCGCCCGTCAGCAGCACGTGCGGGCTTTGCTCCATCACCAGGCGCGCGGCAAGTACGGGGTTACGCAGGCGGCTGACGCCTGCCACCGCCCCCGCTTTCAGGGTGACGCCGTCCATCACGCAGGCATCCAGCTCGTGCGTTTCATCCCGCGTAAAGACCGAGCCAATCCCGGCATTAAACAGCGGGCACTCCTCCAGCAGCCGCACCGCCTCGGTCACCACGTCCAGCGCGCTTTCGCCCGCTTCCAGCATCCGCTGGCCGGTTTCCACAATAGCGTTCAGCGCATCTATATAACGCTTTTCCTGCTCGGGACTGAGCTGTGCACGGGTGATTGCCCCGGCACCGCCATGAATTGCGATAACCGCTTTACTCATTTCGCATCACCCATCAGCCTGGCTGGCTGCTTTTTCTATAAATATCATTATCGTCGATGAAACTTCAGATGATTTTTGAATATAGAAAGACGCAACTGTGATGTAAAGCGTACACCCATCGGGTCATACAGTTAGCCGCACTTTTCTGCCATAATGGGCGCTTTCGTTGTTACTCCGCAGGAGCCCACCATGGATTTTACCGCCGGACTGATGCCGCTTGAGACGGCACTCTCGCAGATGCTTGACCGCATTACTCCACTGCACGACGTTGAAACGCTGCCCCTTGTGCGCTGTTTTGGCCGTATTGCCGCGCGCGATATCGTCTCGCCGATGAACGTGCCGGGGTTCGATAACGCGGCGATGGACGGCTACGCCGTGCGTCTGGCAGATCTGCAACCGGGTGCGCCGCTGCCCGTGGCGGGTAAATCGTTTGCCGGGCAGCCGTTCAGCGGTGAATGGCCTGGGGGCACCTGCGTGCGCATCATGACCGGCGCGCCGGTGCCAAAGGGCTGCGAAGCGGTGGTGATGCAGGAAGAGACCGAACAAACGGACGACTGCGTGCGCTTTACCGCCAGCGTCAAAGCGGGACAGAATATCCGCCGCACCGGGGAGGACATTACCCTCGGCGCGACGGTCTTTGCCGCCGGGCAAAAATTGACCGTCGCCGAACTGCCGGTCCTGGCGTCGCTTGGCATCGCGGAGATCGACGTGGTTCGCAAAGTGCGCGTGGCGGTGTTCTCCACGGGAGACGAGCTACAGCTGCCGGGCCAGCCGCTGAACGAGGGGCAGATTTATGACACCAACCGTCTGGCGGTTCACCTGATGCTGGAGCAGCTGGGCTGCGAGGTGATTAACCTGGGCATCATTCCTGACGATCCGGAAAAACTGCGCGCGGCGTTCATCGAGGCTGACGCGTCTGCCGACGTGGTGATTAGCTCCGGCGGCGTATCGGTTGGCGAAGCGGACTACACCAAAACCCTGCTTGAAGAGCTGGGCGAAATCGCCTTCTGGAAGCTGGCGATTAAGCCGGGCAAACCGTTCGCGTTTGGCAAGCTTCCGCACAGCTGGTTCTGCGGCCTGCCGGGTAACCCGGTCTCTGCCGCGCTGACCTTCTACCAGCTGGTCATTCCGCTGCTGACGCGGCTTTCCGGCAACAAGGCCAGCCCGCTGCCGGTACGCCAGCGCGCGCGTGCGGCAACGCGCCTGAAAAAATCCCCGGGTCGTCTCGACTTCCAGCGCGGCATCCTGACGCGCAACGCCGACGGCGAGCTGGAGGTGAGCACCACCGGGCATCAGGGCTCGCACATCTTCAGCTCCTTCAGCCAGGGTAACTGTTTTATCGTGCTGGAGCGCGAGCGCGGCCACGTAGAGGCGGGCGAATGGGTCGAAGTGGAATGCTTTAACCACCTGTTCGGAGGCTGATATGGCGGTGGAGCTGAGCGACCAGGAGATGATGCGTTACAACCGCCAGATTGTGCTGCGCGGGTTTGATTTCGAGGGCCAGGAAGCGCTCAAGTCTGCCCGCGTGCTGGTTGTTGGTCTCGGCGGGCTGGGCTGCGCTGCCGCACAATACCTCGCCGCGGCGGGCGTGGGCAGCATGACGCTGCTGGATTTCGATACCGTGTCGGTGTCTAACCTGCAGCGTCAGACGCTGCACAGCGACGCGACCGTTGGCCAGCCGAAAGTAGAGTCCGCCGGGGTGTCGCTGGCGCGCATTAACCCTGACGTTCAGCTCACCCTGATTGATGCCCAGCTGGATGACGAGGCGCTGTTTGCGCAGATTGCGCAGCACGATCTGGTGCTGGATTGCACCGACAACGTCGCCGTTCGCAACCAGCTAAACACCGGCTGTTTTACCCACAAAACGCCGCTGGTGTCCGGCGCGGCAATCCGCATGGAAGGACAGATTAGCGTCTTCACCTATGCTGAAGGCGAACCGTGCTACCGCTGCCTGAGCCGTCTGTTTGGTGAAAATGCGCTGACCTGCGTTGAGGCGGGCGTGATGGCGCCGCTAGTCGGCGTGATTGGTTCGCTGCAGGCGATGGAAGCGATTAAGGTGCTGGCGCACTACGGCACGCCTGCGGCGGGGAAAATCGTGATGTATGACGCAATGACCTGCCAGTTCCGCGAGATGAAGCTGATGCGTAATCCGGGGTGCGAGGTGTGCGGAGGTTAAAGCAAACGGCAACCTTCAGGTTGCCGTTTTAGTGTTTGCTCCCTCTCCCTGTGGGAGAGGGTTGGGGTGAGGGCATCAGGCCGCCCCCGTCAGATCGACGTCCGTCCAAATGCCCCCTGCCAGTCCTGCTCAAACTTCACAATCGCCGCATCCACAGCCGGAGAGGTAATAAACTGCTGCGCCACGTCCAGCGGCAGCGTGATGGACTCGCACCCTGCCAGCAGGCAGTCCAGCGCCTGACGCGGGGTTTTGAAGCTCGCCGCCAGCACCTTTGACTGCGGGGCATGCAGCGTCAGCAGCTGCTGTAATTCCACAACGGTCTGGATCCCGTCTCCGCCCTGCGCGTCCACGCGGTTAACGTAAGGCGCGACATAGTCTGCTCCCGCCAGCGCGGACAGCATCCCCTGGGCAGCGCCGTATACCGCCGTGCCCAGCGTCGGGATCCCTTCTGCCTTCAGCATTTTGATCGCCGCCAGCCCTTCAGCGGTCACGGGCACTTTTACCACCAGATCGTTAATAATCGCGCGCAGCTTGCGGGCGTCTTCTACCATCCCTTCGGCGGTGGTCGCCATCACCTGCGCGAACAGGCGGCCTTTGCCGCCCAGCGCGTCGTGCAGCGCCGGCAGCAGCTCTTCCAGAGGAATTTTACCCGCCGCCACAATGCTCGGGTTCGTGGTCACGCCCGCCAGCGGGAAGATACGCGCCAGCTTTTTGACTGCCGCAACGTCAGATGTGTCGAGATAAAGTTCCATGATGTCACCCTCAAAATTAGCCTGCACTTACCCTATCACGACAAAACCTGCTCAGGAGTTGACCCATATCAAGATAACTTTCATTCGAAAGTAATTTAATCTTCATATGTAATTAGAGGGCGAGAATATGATCTTCAATATACAGCGTTACTCCACCCACGACGGCCCGGGTATTCGTACCGTGGTATTCCTGAAAGGCTGCTCGCTGGGCTGTCGCTGGTGCCAGAACCCGGAAAGCCGCGCCCGCACGCGGGACGTGCTGTTTGACGCGCGTCTGTGCCTGGAGGGCTGTGACCTGTGCCAGCAGGTGGCGCAAGGCTGTATCGACCGCACGCTGAACGGGCTGGTCATCCATCGGGAGAAGCTTGACGACGCCACGCTCGATGCCCTTACCGACTGCTGCCCGACCCAGGCGCTCACCGTCTGCGGTGAAGAGAAGCGGGTTGAAGAGATTATGGCAACGGTCCTGCGCGATAAGTCCTTCTACGACCGCAGCGGCGGCGGGATCACCCTCTCCGGCGGCGAACCGTTTATGAACCCCGAAATGGCGCGTGCCCTGTTCAAAGCCAGCCACGAGCAGGGTATCCACACCGCCGTCGAAACCTGTCTTCACGTGCCGTGGCGCTATATCGAGCCCTCTTTACCGTACGTCGATCTGTTCCTCGCCGACCTGAAGCACGTCGACGGTGAGGTTTTCAAGCAGTGGACGGACGGCTCGGCAAAACGCATCCTGGACAACCTGAAACGCCTGGCCGCTGCCGGGAAAAAAATCACCATCCGCGTGCCGCTGATCCAGGGCTTTAACGCCGATGAAGCCTCTGTTACCGCCATTACCAACTTCGCCGCCGACGAACTCGGCGTTCACGACATTCACTTTCTGCCGTATCACACGCTGGGCATGAACAAATACACCCTGCTCGGCCAACCCTACTCTGCCCCTGACAAACCGCTGGATAACCCTGCCCTGCTGGACTTCGCACAGCAGTACGCCTGCCAGAAAGGGTTAACCGCGACCTTACGAGGATAACACTATGACAACCCTGAATCTCAACACCCTCAGCGAGCGCATCAAGGCGCACAAAATGGCGCTGGTGCATATCGTCAAGCCGCCGGTCTGCACCGAGCGCGCCCGGCACTACACCGAAATGTATCAGCAGCATCTGGACAAGCCGATTCCGGTACGCCGCGCGCTGGCGCTGGCGCACCACCTGGCCGAGCGTACCATCTGGATCAAACACGACGAGCTGATCGTCGGTAACCAGGCAAGCGAAGTCCGCGCCGCACCGATCTTCCCGGAATACACCGTTTCCTGGATTGAGAAAGAGATTGACGATCTGGCGGACCGTCCGGGGGCGGGCTTTGCGGTAAGCGAAGAGAACAAGCGCGTTCTGCATGAGATCTGCCCGTGGTGGCGCGGCCAGACGGTGCAGGATCGCTGCTACGGCATGTTCACCGACGAGCAGAAAAGCCTGCTGGAGACCGGCATCATCAAGGCTGAAGGCAACATGACCTCCGGCGACGCGCACCTGGCGGTGAACTTCCCGCTGCTGCTGGAAAAAGGGCTCGACGGCCTGCGCGCGAAGGTGGCCGAGCGCCGCTCGCGCATCAACCTGACGGTGCTGGAAGACCTGCACGGTGATCAGTTCCTGAAGGCGATTGATATCGTGCTGGACGCGGTTAGCCTGCATATCGAACGTTTCGCGGCCCTGGCGCGCGAAATGGCCGCCGGCGAAACCCGCGAAAGCCGCCGCGACGAGCTGCTGGCCATTGCGGAAAACTGCGACATCATTGCCCACCAGCCGCCAAAAACCTTCTGGCAGGCGCTGCAGCTGTGCTACTTCATTCAGCTGATCCTGCAAATTGAATCCAACGGCCACTCCGTGTCGTTTGCCCGCATGGATCAGTACCTTTATCCGTACTACCGCCGCGACGTGGAGCTGGACCAGAGCCTGGATCGCGAGCACGCCATCGAGCTGCTGCACAGCTGCTGGCTGAAGCTGCTGGAAGTGAACAAGATCCGCTCCGGCTCGCACTCTAAAGCCTCGGCGGGCAGCCCGCTGTATCAGAACGTCACCATCGGCGGCCAGAAGCTGGTCAACGGTGAGCCGATGGACGCGGTTAACCCGCTCTCTTACGCGATTCTGGAATCCTGCGGTCGCCTGCGCTCCACCCAGCCGAACCTGAGCGTGCGTTACCACGCGGGTATGAGCAGCGATTTCCTCGATGCCTGCGTGCAGGTGATCCGCTGCGGCTTCGGCATGCCGGCGTTCAATAACGATGAAATCGTGATCCCGGAATTCATCAAGCTCGGCGTTGAACGAGACGACGCCTACGACTACGCGGCCATCGGCTGCATCGAAACCGCAGTCGGCGGCAAGTGGGGCTACCGCTGCACCGGCATGAGCTTTATCAACTTCGCCCGCGTCATGCTGGCGGCGCTGGAAGGCGGCCGCGACGCCACCAGCGGCAAGGTATTCCTGCCGCAGGAGAAAGCCCTCTCTGCCGGTAACTTCGTCAACTTCGATGAAGTCATGGCGGCCTGGGATACCCAGATCCGCTACTACACCCGCAAATCCATCGAGATTGAGTACGTGGTGGACACCATGCTGGAAGAGAACGTCCACGACATTCTCTGCTCGGCGCTGGTGGATGACTGCATCGAACGCGCGAAAAGCATCAAGCAGGGCGGCGCGAAGTATGACTGGGTGTCCGGCCTGCAGGTGGGGATCGCCAACCTCGGCAACAGCCTGGCGGCGGTGAAGAAACTGGTATTTGAGCAGGGCGTCATCGGCCAGCAGCAGCTGGCGGCGGCGCTGGCGGACGACTTCGAGGGGCTGACCCACGAGCAGCTGCGCCAGCGCCTGATTAACGGCGCGCCGAAGTACGGTAACGATGACGACGGCGTGGACATGCTGCTGACCCGCGCTTATCAGACCTACATTGAGGAGCTGAAGCAGTATCACAACCCGCGCTACGGCCGTGGTCCGACCGGCGGTAACTACTACGCGGGCACGTCATCCATCTCCGCAAACGTGCCGTTTGGCGCAGCGACGATGGCGACGCCGGACGGACGTAAAGCGCACACCCCGCTGGCGGAAGGGGCAAGCCCGGCTTCCGGTACGGACCATCTCGGCCCGACGGCGGTTATCGGCTCCGTGGGTAAGCTGCCTACCGGGGCGATCCTGGGCGGCGTGCTGCTTAACCAGAAGCTGAACCCGTCGACGCTGGAAAACGACAGCGACCGCCAGAAGCTGATGGTGCTGCTGCGTACCTTCTTTGAGGTGCACAAAGGCTGGCATATTCAGTACAACATCGTCTCGCGTGAAACGCTGCTGGAAGCGAAGAAACACCCTGACCAGTACCGCGATCTGGTGGTGCGCGTGGCGGGCTACTCGGCGTTCTTTACCGCCCTTTCCCCGGATGCGCAGGACGATATTATCGCCCGTACCGAGCATACGCTGTAACGAAGCATCCCCTCTCCTACAGGGAGAAGGGAAAAAAGACTAAAGCGGCAACGTCGGTTGCCGCTTTGCTTTTACTTTCGAATGAAATTAAATTTGTGCTCCCCGTCACCTTGTTATTAGAATGTTTCAAAACGCAGTGACCCAGGAGCACAGTATGACCGTAAAAGTTATCGTCACCGATATGGACGGAACTTTCCTTGATGATGCCAAGCAGTACGATCGTGACCGCTTCCAGGCACAGTTTGAACAGCTTAAAGCCCGCAACATTGAGTTTGTCGTTGCCAGCGGCAACCAGTATTACCAGCTCATCTCCTTTTTCCCGGAGCTGAAAAACCAGATCTCCTTCGTGGCGGAAAACGGCGCGCTGGTTTTCGATCATGGTGAACAAATTTTCCACGGCGAGCTGACCCGCCATGAGTCGCAGATCGTGTTTGGCGAACTGCTGAAAGACAAAGGGCTGAATTTTGTGGCCTGCGGTCTGGAGAGCGCCTACGTCAGCGACCAGGCGCCGGACGCGTTCGTGGCGCTGATGTCAAAGCACTATCACCGCTTAAAGCGTATCGGCGACTACCGCGACATTGACGACGTGCTGTTTAAGTTCTCTCTTAACCTGCCGGACAGCGATATCCCGAATCTGGTCGATAAACTGCACGAGTCCCTGGACGGCATCATGAAGCCTGTTACCAGCGGCTTCGGCTTTGTCGATTTGATTATCCCCGGCCTGCACAAAGCCAACGGCATCAGCCGCCTGCTGAAACGCTGGAAAGTCTCCCCGCAGGAGTGCGTGGGCATCGGCGACAGCGGCAACGATGCCGAGATGCTAAAGCTGGTGAAATATTCCTTTGCCATGGGCAACGCGGCAGAAAGCATCAAAGAAATCAGCCGCTACAGCACCGACAATAACAACCACCAGGGCGCGCTGAACGTCATTCAGGCCGTACTCGACAACCACTCCCCGTTCGACGCCTGATCCTCTCCTCGCCGGAGCCTTGCTCCGGCCTCTCACTCTTTTTCCGTCCTGTGGCTTGCGTCAAGTTTTTAAACTTGCATTAACTTAATTTTAACTTAAAGTATCACTTGTAGACAATTTTACTTTCGAATGAAAGATGCGAGGCAGTTATGACCTTTACCAGTGAAACGTTGCCGGCGGATCACAAAGCGGCAATCCGTCAGTTAAAACGTGAGTTACGCGCGCAGATCGGCGACGTGCAGGCGGTGTTTAATAAGCTCAGCGATAAAATTGCCACCCGCGTGGCGGAAATCAACGCCCTTAAGAACAAAGGCGAAACCGTCTGGCCAGTGATCCCATTCGCGGATGTGAAAAACGGCACCCTCACCGACGCTCAGCGCGAGGCCGTTAAACGCCGCGGCTGCGCGGTGATCAAAGGTCACTTCCCGCGCGAGCAGGCGCTGGCGTGGGATCGGTCGATGCTCGATTACCTCGACCTCAACAGGTTTGACGAGGTTTACAACGGTCCGGGAGATAACTTCTTCGGCACCTTAACGGCCTCTCGTCCGGAGATTTACCCCATTTACTGGTCTCAGGCGCAAATGCAGGCGCGCCAGAGCGAAGAGATGGCGCAGGTGCAGTCGTTCCTGAACCGCTTATGGACATTCGAGAGCAACGGCAAGCAGTGGTTTAACCCGGACGTGAGCGTGATCTACCCGGACCGCATCCGTCGTCGTCCGCCGGGAACCACATCGAAAGGGCTTGGCGCGCATACCGATTCCGGCGCGCTGGAGCGCTGGCTGCTGCCGGCCTATCAGCAGGTCTTTGCCCGCGTCTTTGACGGCAACGTGGAAAAATACGATCCGTGGAACGCCGCGCACCGTACCGAAGTGGAAGAGTACACGGTGGATAACACCACTAAATGCTCGGTGTTCCGCACCTTCCAGGGCTGGACGGCGCTGTCGGACATGATCCCCGGCCAGGGGCTGCTGCACGTGGTGCCGATCCCGGAAGCGATGGCCTATATTCTGCTGCGACCGCTGCTGGACGACGTGCCGGAAGATGAGCTGTGCGGCGTGGCGCCGGGGCGCGTGCTGCCGATATCCGAGAAGTGGCATCCGCTGCTCATCGAAGCGCTGACCAGCATTCCGGCGCTGGAGGCGGGCGATTCCGTCTGGTGGCACTGCGACGTGATCCACTCCGTCGCGCCGGTTGAGAACCAGCAGGGCTGGGGCAACGTAATGTACATTCCCGCCGCGCCGATGTGCGAGAAGAATCTCGCCTACGCGAAAAAGGTGAAGGAAGCGCTGGAAACCGGCGCGTCGCCGGGAGATTTCCCGCGCGAGGATTATGAAAAGAGCTGGCAGGGCCGCTTTACCGTGAGCGATCTGAACATCCACGGCAAGCGCGCGCTGGGCATGGCTTAACTGTCGTACAGCCCTTCCCGCTCAACGGCGGTGCGTCGTTTCCCCTGACGTATCCGCCGTACCGACTCCCGCACCGTCAGCGTGCCGTTAAGCAGCAACGTTCCCACCGGCGCGTCCGGGCGCATCAGCCGCTGCTGAAGCATATATACCGCTTCCGTCCCCAGCTCGTCACGCGGGACATGTACCGCGGTCAGCGGCACGTCCTGAATGGCCGCCAGATTAAAACCGTCGATGCTCATCACGGAGACATCCTGCGGCACGCGCAGGCCCTGCTTTTGCAGGGCGCTGATGGTGCCCGCGGCCATAAAATCGCCGCCTACCAGGAATGCCGTGGGCAGATCGTTGCCTTTCTGCTGGTTAAGCCACTCGGTCACCCGCTGCTCCGCTTCTCGTGCGCTGAAGCTCGATACCACCAGCAGATCGCGACGGTCGCTAAACGTCAGGTTATGGGCGCTCCACGCGTCGCGGATCCCCGACAGGCGCTGCTCCATGGTGTAGCGCCGCAGGCAGAGCACGTTCATCACCTCGCGGTGCCCCATCTCGAACAGGTAATCCGCTGCCCGCTCGCCAATGGCGCGATGATCCGGCGCAACGGCAGGCAGGCGCATGTGCCGGTCCCGGCAGTTAATCAGCATGCAGGGCTTCCCCACGTCCACCGCCAGATCGTGGATATGCGGATCGTCGATGCCGAGGAGGATCGCCGCCTGGGTGTCCGCCTCGTTTATTCGCGCCAGAAACAGCTGGGCGTCGCTGTCGTTTTCTTCCAGCGCGCAGTAGCGCAGCCGAACCTCGTGCGAGGCAAGCCCTTTGCTAACGCTCTGGATCACGCGGTAGTAAAAGATGTCGGACCGCTCGTCAAACGCCCGCTGTGGAGCAAATACCACCAGGCTGTTAAGCAGCAGGCGCCCCGCCGCCATGCCCTCCATCACCCCAAGCTCCCGCGCGCACGCCAGCACCTTTGCGCGCGCTTTTTCGCTGGTGTTGGCCTTTCCCGCCAGCACGCGGGAAACGGTGCTGATGGAGAGCTGGGTACGGGCAGCGATTTCGGTGATTTTAAGCCTTTTGTCCATTTTGTGATCTGGCTCCATATGTGAAATGAAAAAATTTTCACAGTGTGTTTATCAGGTAATAGCTTAGCTGAAGGCCATAATGCCCAAAAACGCCCCGCATTTATGAGAAAGTTTGCACAAAATCCACTATTCCCTGCCCGTTTTCTTTCATAAGGTGAACCTGTCACACAACTTCCATACTAGTTGTATAGCAGCCTAAGTCTCTAAAACCGATAACTTTCAAAAACCTGACGCTGCGTGACGCCTGAACCTTTGTCCCCTTACCGTCCGTCTTGTGGAGAAGAAAATGAGTCAGGACATCAATAACACCCTTGCGACAAGCAAAACGCGTCGCGTCATCAAGAACCTGCGCTGGTACGTGCTGGTGCTGTTCCTTCTTGGCGTGACCGTCAACTACATCACCCGAAACTCTTTAGGCATTCTCGCTCCGGAGCTGAAGGAGAGCCTTGGGATCACCACCGAGCAATACTCCTGGATCGTCGGCGCGTTCCAGATTGCCTATACCATTTTCCAGCCCCTGTGCGGCTGGCTGATTGACGTTATTGGCCTGAAGATTGGCTTTATGGTCTGCGCCGGGATCTGGGCGCTGATGTGTATCTTCCACGCGGGCGCCGGAAGCTGGCTGCACCTCGCTATTCTGCGCTTCTTTATGGGGGCTTCCGAAGCCGCCGCGACGCCGGCAAACGCCAAAACCATCGGTGAATGGTTCCCGAAATCAGAGCGCCCCGTCGCCGCAGGCTGGGCGGGCGTGGGCTTCTCCGTCGGCGCGATGCTGGCCCCGCCTATCATCTACTTTGCCCACGCGTCGTTTGGCTGGCAGGGCGCGTTTATGTTTACCGGCGTGCTGGCGCTGGTGTGGGTGATCCTCTGGTGGGCGTTCTACCACAACCCGGAGCAGCACCCGAACCTCAGCAGCGATGAGCTGGCGTTTATCAAGCAGGATAATGAACCGCCTGCGGTAAAACTGCCGTTCCTGACCGCGCTGAAAACCGTCTCGAAGAACAAACGCTTTTACGGTATCGCCATTCCGGCCTTTATGGCGGAACCGGCCTGGGCGGTGCTGAGCTTCTGGGTGCCGCTCTACCTCGCCAAAGAGCACGGCATGGACCTGAAGCAGATCGCGATGTTCGCCTGGCTGCCGTTCATGGCCGCCGATCTCGGCAGCGTGGCGAGCGGCTACCTCACCCGCCTCTACACCCGCTGGTTTGGCTGCACGCGCGTTAACTCGGTCGTGGCAAGCTCCGTAACCGGGGCATTTCTGATGATTTCCCTGGCGGTCGTGGCCGTGACCCGCGATCCGTATATCACCATCGTGCTGATCTCCATCGGCGGCTTCGGGCACCAGATCATCTCCTGCATGCTGAGCGCCCTGGTCGTGGAGTCGTTTGATAAGGGCCAGATGGCGACCGTCAACGGCATGCGCGGCTCGGCGGCGTGGATCGCCAGCTTCCTGTTCTCTCTGTTAATCGGCGTGACCGCCGACAAAATCGGCTTCAACCCGCTCTTTATCGCCATGGGTTTCTTCGACCTGATTGGCGCTGTTTTCCTGGTGGCATTTATTGCTGAACGTCGCGCCAAGCGCGCCTGATAGTGGATGTATTGCATATGAAAACCCTGAAAAACTGGACCGTCGATAAACAGTCGGCGAATCATCTGGAACTGCTGGTGGATAATCAGCATCGCCTGTGCCTGTACGTGCTGGAAGAGAACCTGTTCCGCGTGCTGATCAAACGTAAAGGAGAGCTGGCGCTGGACCGTACCTGGAGCATCGCCCCTGAGCAGGACGTGCCGTGGGAAGGCCGTCGTCGTGACGATATTAGCGGGTTCTCCTGCCCTGCCTGGACGCTGGCGCAGGAGGGCGACACGTTAACCGTAGCGACAGAACAGCTGCGCGTAACCGTTCATCAGCCCCTGTGGCTCGAGTGGCACTACCGTAACGACGCGGGCGAGTGGCAGCCGCTGGTCCAGGATCGTCCGACCAGCGCCTACCTGCTGAACGCCCACGGCAACGGCGTGGCGCACTATCTGAGCCGCCGCCAGGACGAGCGTTTCTATGGCCTCGGCGAGAAAGCGGGTGATTTACAGCGCAACGGCAAACGCTATGAGATGCGCAACCTCGACGCGATGGGTTACAACGCGGCCAGCACCGATCCGCTGTACAAGCACATCCCGTTTACCCTTACCCGCCGCGACGACGTGAGCTACGGCCTGTTTTACGACAACCTGAGCAGCTGCTGGCTGGATCTGGGCAACGAGATCGACAACTACCACACCGCCTACCGCCGCTGGCAGGCGGAAGCGGGCGATATTGATTACTACCTCTTTACCGGCAGCCGCGCGCTGGACGTCACTAAGGCCTTCGTTCGCCTGACCGGGAAAACGCTGTTCGGGCCGAAATGGAGCCTGGGCTACAGCGGCTCGACCATGCACTACACCGACGCGCCGGACGCGCAGAACCAGCTGATGAACTTCATCCGCCTGTGCGACGAGCACGCCATTCCGTGCGACTCGTTCCAGCTCTCCTCCGGCTATACCTCCATCAACGGCAAGCGCTACGTCTTTAACTGGAACTACGACAAGGTGCCGCAGCCGAAGGCAATGAGCCAGGCGTTCCACGACGCGGGGCTGCGGCTTGCGGCCAACATCAAGCCGTGCCTGCTGCAGGATCACCCGCGCTACGGTGAAGTGGCGGAACGCGGCCTGTTCATTCGTGATTCAGAAACCGATGCACCGGAACGTTCAAGCTTCTGGGACGACGAAGGGTCGCACCTCGACTTTACCAACCCGCAGACGGTGCAGTGGTGGCAGAACGGCGTGACCACGCAGCTGCTGGAGATGGGCATCGACTCAACCTGGAACGACAATAACGAGTACGAGGTGTGGGACGGAGAAGCGCGCTGCTATGGCTTCGGCAGGGAGATCGCCATCAAGCACATTCGGCCGGTGATGCCCCTGCTGATGATGCGCGCCTCGCTGGAAGCGCAGCAGCGCTTCGCGCCGGAGAAACGTCCTTATCTGATCTCCCGCTCTGGCTGCGCGGGGATGCAGCGCTACGTACAGACCTGGAGCGGCGACAACCGCACCAGCTGGGACACCCTGCGCTATAACATCCGCATGGGGCTGGGCATGAGCCTGTCCGGGCTGTTTAACGTCGGCCATGACGTCGGCGGTTTCTCCGGGGATAAACCCGATGCCGAGCTGTTTGTGCGCTGGGTGCAGAACGGCGTGATGCATCCGCGCTTTACCATCCATTCCTGGAATGACGATCGCACGGTGAACGAGCCGTGGATGTATCCGGGCGTCACGCCTGCCATCCGCAGCGCGATTGAGCTGCGCTACCGCCTGCTGCCGTATCTCTACACCCTGCTCTGGCAGGCGCACGCCGACGACGAGCCGATGCTGCGCCCGACCTTCCTCGATCACGAGCACGATGCGCAGACCTTCGAAGAGTGCGACGAGTTCCTGCTGGGCCGCGACCTGCTGGTGGCAAGCGTTGTGGAAGCCGGGCAGCGCGAGCGCCGCCTCTGGCTGCCGGACAACGAAACCGGCTGGTACGATTTTTACACTCACGAGTGGTTCTCCGGCGGACAGTGGATCGTCCGCAACGCGCCGCTGGAGCAGCTGCCGCTGCTGGTGCGTGCAGGAGCGGGCCTGCCGCTCAGCGAACGCATCCGGCACGTGAGCGCCGATAAAGACGATACCCGCGAGCTGAAGCTGTTCCCGGTGAAAGGCGTCGGCACCAGCACCGGTCTGCTGTTTGAAGACGACGGTGAAAGCTGGGGCTACCAGAACGGCAACGCGCTGTGGGTAGAGTGGGAAATGGTGTGCGACGCGACAACCATTAACCTGAAGGTCAACGCGCGCGGCGACTATCGCCCGGCGTGGAAAGCGCTGAAGGTGTCGTTGCCGGCGGGGGAAAAACGCAAGCTGCTGGTGAATGGGGTTGAAGGGGGCGAATGGGTGGTGTAGTTCGGCCTGATGCCCTCACCCTAACCCTCTCCCACGGGGAGAGGGGATAGAACGTAGGCCGGGTAAGGCGAAGCCGCCACCCGGTTTTTTTAACTCTCAATACCTTTGCTGCACAGATAATCTTCGTAGTTACCGGTGAAGTCCACCACGCGCTCTGGCGTAATTTCAATCACGCGGGTCGCCAGCGAGCTGACGAACTCACGGTCGTGGGAAACGAAGATCAGGGTGCCCTGATACATCTCCAGCGCCATGTTCAGCGATTCGATAGATTCCATATCCAGGTGGTTGGTCGGTTCGTCCATCACCAGGATGTTCGGTTTTTCCATCATCAGCTTGCCGAACAGCATACGGCCCTTCTCTCCACCGGAGAGCACTTTAGCAGGCTTCTTGATGTCATCCTGGCTGAACAGCAGGCGCCCCAGAATGCTGCGCACCGCCTGCTCGTCGTCGCCTTCCTGCTTCCACTGGCTCATCCAGTCGAAGACGGTGAGGTCGTTTTCGAATTCGTATTCATGGTCCTGCGCGTAATAACCAATCTGCGCGTTTTCAGACCACTTCACGGTACCGTTGTCCGGCTGCAGTTCGCCGACCAGGGTTTTCAGCATGGTGGATTTACCCACGCCGTTAGCGCCCAGAATGGCAATCTTCTCGCCCACTTCCAGCAACAGGTTGAAGTTTTTAAACAGCGGACCCTCATCGAAGCCTTTGGTAAGGGCTTCCACTTCCAGCGCGTTACGGAACAGTTTCTTGTCCTGCTCGAAGCGGATGAACGGGTTTTGACGGCTGGAGGCTTTAACTTCTTCCAGCTTGATTTTGTCAATCTGACGGGCGCGCGAGGTGGCCTGACGCGATTTAGAGGCGTTGGCGCTAAAGCGGCTGACGAAGGATTGCAGGTCGGCAATCTGCGCTTTCTTCTTGGCGTTGTCGGCCAGCAGACGTTCACGCGCCTGGGTTGCCGCCGTCATGTATTCGTCGTAGTTGCCCGGGTAGACGCGCAGCTCGCCGTAGTCCAGATCCGCCATGTGGGTACAAACCATGTTCAGGAAGTGACGGTCGTGCGAGATGATGATCATGGTGCTGTCGCGATCGTTCAGCGTCTGCTCCAGCCAGCGGATGGTGTCGATGTCCAGGTTGTTCGTTGGTTCGTCAAGCAGCAGGATGTCCGGGTTAGAGAACAGCGCCTGGGCCAGCAGCACGCGCAGCTTCCAGCCTGGCGCGACTTCGCTCATCGGGCCGTAATGCTGTTCGACCGGAATGCCCACGCCCAGCAGCAGTTCGCCCGCACGCGCTTCCGCGGAGTAGCCGTCCATCTCGCCGTACTGGGTCTCCAGATCGGCCACTTTATAGCCGTCTTCTTCGCTCATTTCGGCGAGACCGTAGATACGATCGCGCTCCTGCTTCACTTCCCACAGCTCCGCGTGCCCCATGATCACGGTGTCGAGCACGGTAAACTCTTCGAAGGCGAACTGATCCTGACGCAGCTTACCGATGCGCTCGTTCGGATCGAGCGACACGTTGCCCAGCGTCGGCTCTAAATCGCCGCCGAGGATCTTCATAAAGGTGGATTTTCCGCTACCGTTGGCACCAATCAGGCCGTAACGGTTGCCGCCGCCAAATTTGACGGAAATATTTTCGAACAGCGGCTTACTGCCAAACTGCATAGTGACGTTGCTGGTAACTAACACGGAGAGATTCCTGCGAAAAGTGTGATAAACGCGGCATTATGCCACAATTCCGAATTGAGATCCCGTGTTGCGGCAATCCACTAAACTTTAACAAATTCGAAAAAAATGTGATTTCGTACACATCTGAATTCACTGTTAGCGGGAATGCACATATAATGCGCTCCCATTACAGATTCAGTCTTATCAACTCATCGCCGGAATGGCTTAGATACCTCGCATAACATGAACATGAAATTAACAACGCTTTTTGCGGCGGCGTTAGCCGTAGTAGGTTTTTGTAAGACCGCTTCTGCGGTGACGTATCCCCTGCCTACGGACGGTAGCCGTCTGGTGGGTGAAAACCAGGTGGTGACGGTACCGGAAGGCAACACCCAGCCGCTGGAGTACTTTGCGGCGCAGTACCAGCTCGGCCTGTCTAACATGATGGAAGCTAACCCGGGCGTTGACCCGTATCTGCCGAAAGCGGGAACCGTGCTCAACATTCCACAGCAGCTGATCCTGCCGGACACCGTGCACGAAGGTATCGTGATTAACAGCGCCGAAATGCGTCTGTATTACTACCCGAAAGGCACCAACACCGTGATCGTGCTGCCAATCGGTATCGGCCAGCTGGGCAAAGATACCCCGCTGAACTGGACCACCAAAGTTGAGCGCAAGAAAGCGGGCCCGACCTGGACGCCAACGGCCAAAATGCACGCCGAGTACATCGCTGCGGGCGAGCCGCTCCCGGCAGTTGTGCCTGCCGGCCCGGATAACCCGATGGGCCTGTACGCGCTGTACATTGGCCGTCTGTATGCGATTCACGGGACCAACGCCAACTTCGGTATCGGCCTGCGCGTAAGCCACGGCTGCGTGCGTCTGCGTAACGAAGACATTAAGTTCCTGTTCGAAAACGTGCCGGTCGGTACGCGCGTGCAGTTCATCAACGAACCGGTGAAGGCGACGTCAGAGCCTGACGGCAGCCGTTACATTGAAGTGCACAACCCGCTGTCCACCAGCGAAGAGCAGATCAACAACAACGAAATCGTACCGATTAAGCTGACCAGCGCGGTGCAGTCCGTTACCTCTCAGGCGGATGTAGAAACGACGGTCGTTGACCAGGCGATTCAGAACCGTTCCGGTATGCCTGTGCGCCTGAACTAATCGCGAAACGCGTAAAAAAAGCGGGCTTTGATGCCCGCTTTTTTTTATCCGTTATTGACGATAACGATGCCGCCGTGGTCGTAACGATAGTGACAGTGCGCGTACTCCAGCGGCGTACCGTCCTCCAGATAGATCACCTGCTCCACCTCCAGCACCGGATCGGTTTGCTCGCAGACAAGATGCTGCATATCCAGCGCGCTGGGCTTCAGCGCCCGCACCACGCGATACGACCCCATGATCTTCAGCCCCAGCGTCTCCTGAACATACCGGAACACCGAACTCTCAAGATGGGTTTTATTCAGGCCGGGCACCAGGCTGAGCGGCATCACGGTGGAATCAAGCGACATCGGCTCGCCGTTCAGCAAGCGCAGACGGATAAAATCGTAAACCGGCGTATCCGGGTTAATCATCAGCGACGCCTGCTCTTTCTCGTTCGGGAAGCGCAGCTCAAAGTGCACCACCTGACTGCTCACCGTGCCCAGATGTTCCCAGGTTTTCGTGGCGCCGAAGTAGTCGCTGCCGGAGAGATCCCACTGCGACAGCTGAAGGAAGTTTTTGCGGATAAACGTGCCCTGCCCCTGGCGGGTATACACCAGCCCTTCAACGATCAGCTGGCGCATCGCCTGCTGAATGGTCATCCGGCTGGTGCTGAACTCCGCCGCCAGCGCAAACTGGTCCGGCAGCGGTTCATTGGCGGCGTACTGCTGGCTGATAATCCGTTTCTTAATTTCCCGCGCTATGGTGATGTACTTCGCCGCCATCGTCCTTCCTTATGATTAGTTTTTTGTCCCGCTGTTTTTCAGGGCCACTCGCTCGGCAACGTTGAGGAAAGGCAGGTAGAAGAATACACCAAATACGATGATTGCCAACTGCACCACCACGGCGCGCCAGTCCCCCGCCGTCGCCAGCCAGGCGCTGAGGAGCGGCGGGGTTGTCCACGGGATCATCACCACGCAGCGCGACATCAGCCCAAGCGTGGTACAGAGCCAGGCGAAGTAAATGCCGATGGCGGGCAGCAGCACAAACGGGATCATCAGCGGCAGGTTAAAGACAATCGGCAGGCCGAAAATCACCGGCTCGTTGATGTTAAACAGGCCCGGCGCCAGCGACAGACGCGCCACCTGCTTCGCCGACCGCTGCCGCGAGAAGATGAAGATAGCAATCAGCAGCGAGATGGTGCTGCCCGTTCCGCCCACCATGCCAAAGGTCGGAACGAAGATACTGTTGATGATGTGCGGGATCGGCTGACCACCGGCAAAGGCCAGCATGTTTTCGTTGGTGTTAATCAGCAGAAACGGCTCCAGCACCACGCTGTTCACCACCGACTGGTGAATACCGAGCGTGAACAGGAAGTTGCCGAAGCTGTAGATAAAAATCGTCCCCGGCAGGCTGGTGTTAATCAGCCGCAGCGGCTGCTGAATAAACGTGGTAATGAGGTGGATCAGATCCGTGTGCAGCACGTTTGCCAGCAGCGCCGCCAGCACCGCAAACAGCGACAGCGTAAGGATTGTCGGGATCAGCGCGGTGAAAGACTGGCTGACCGCCGGCGGCACGTTCTCTCCCAGCGAGATATGCAGCACCCTGAGCCGCGAAATGGCGATAAACAGCTCGGTTGAAAGCAGCCCAATCAGCACGCCGGCGAAAATGCCGGTGGAGCCGATATTGGCGAAGGTCAGCACCTGCGTAACGTTTACCGCGGCGTCGCTGCCGACGGGCGTAAGCGGGACGCGCATCGGCATCATAATGATAAAGCTGCTGACGGCGATAACCACTGCCGAGACCGGATTGTCGAAATCTTTGTTGCGCGCCAGCGACCAGGCAATCATCGGCGCCAGCAGCAGCGCGGCGATATTCAGCGTGCCGTTGACGATCGCCTCGCCCCACACCTTAAATCTCACCAGCGTGTCGCCTTCAAAAAGCCACGGGAAGACCACGTTGTTCACCAGCACCGCCAGGCCGGCGAGGATGAAAATCGGCATTACCGTGGCGAAGGCGTCGCGCAGGGAGCGAAGGTGCACCTGGTTTGCCAGGCGCGCCGAGAACGCTACAAATTTATCGACAAAAGACTGCATGTGCGGTGTGATTTTTGTTTCAGACATAGCGGAGAGTTCCCATCAATCAGTCACAAAAACGGCCCGGCAGCGTACGGCTTACATCTCGCGTCCGTTGGTATGGATGACCTGTTTTAACCACGCGTAGCTTTTCTTCGGCACGCGCTTCAGGTCTTTCAGGTCATGGTTTTCGCGGTTGACGTAGACCACGCCGTAGCGCTTACGCATGTCCCCCTGCGAACTGAGAATGTCGATCAACCCCCAGCCGAGATAGCCCATAACTTCAGCACCATCCTCAAAAATGGCGGCCTTCATGGCCTCGATATGCGCCCGGTGATAGTCGATGCGGTAGGTGTCGTCGATCGGGTTTACGCCGTCCCAGGATTCAATCACCCCGATGCCGTTTTCAATCGGGAACACCGGCATCCGCCAGTCGTTGGCGTAGCGGGTGATGATGGTGCGAAAGCCCAGCGGATCGATCTGCCAGTTCCACTCGGTGGCTTTCAGGTACGGGTTATTTTTCTCGCCGTGCAGCAGGTAATAGTTCACCGGCGTGCCGTCCGGGATCGCATCGCTGTCGAGCGTTTTGCTGGCATAGTAGCTGAAGGCCATAAAGTCGTTTTTGGTTCTCGCGAACAGCGCAAGATCCTCAGCACGGTAGATATCGCCGAACCCTTCCTGCTCCACCACCGCCATGACCGCCGGGCTGTAGCCCTGGCCGGCAAAGACGCGCAGCAGGTTCTGGTTGAGAAATTCGTCGTACTGCAGGGCGCAGAAGACATCGCGCGGTTTGCAGGTGGCCGGGTAAACCAGCTGGTGCGCCAGCATGCCGCCCATCAGCTGGCCCGGCTTTGTCTGGTGCAGGTATTCGGTTAACGCCATGTGCGCCACCATCGCATGGTGCTGGAGCTCATACAGCTCGCGCAGGGTTTGCTCCCCTTTCATATAGCCGGAGATGCGGAAGGCTTCCGGCATATGGAAAATGTTCTGCTCGTTGAAGGTCAGCCAGTACTTCACGCGGTCGCCGAAGCAGTCGATCATCTTTTTACCGTAGCGGATAAAGGCCTCCACCACGCGGCGATCGTTAAAGCCGTTGTACTCCTGCGCCAGCGACAGCGGCATATCGAAATGGTACAGGCAGATCATCGGCTCTATACCGCGGGCGATCAGATCGTCGATGAAGCGGCCGTAAAAGGCGATGCCTTCCTCGTTGAACTCGCCGTCGCCCTGCGGACAGACCCGGCTCCAGGAAATCTGGAAACGGTAGCAGTTCATACCCAGATCCTGCATCAGGTCGAAGTCTTCCCGGTACCGGTGGTAGGAATCCGTGGCAACTTTCCAGTCGGAGATGTTTTCTCCCGCCTCGCGGATGTCGTAGACCGACATTCCCTTTCCGCCCTCATTCCAGGCCCCTTCCGTCTGCATGCTGGATACCGAGTTGCCCCATAAAAAGTTGGCCGGCAGCAATTTGTTCATGCTCTCTCCCTATATGACTAGTCATTTAAAATATTATGACTAGTCATATAGGTGAAGATGAAATGTCGATCAAAGGGGAGGATCGTTTTTTGTGAGCGGCGCAATAAAAATGCGTTCGCCGCGATCGGGACCGGCTCACTGGTGCTGATGTACTAAAACGCCGCACGCGCGCCGGGCATTATCCCACGGGTACGGCTTAAGAGCTGGGCATCGGCTGGCGTTAACGCCAGCATGATGGGACTGGAGCCAGTTCCAGCAGCCCAGTGCATTGGCGGGGTCAAGCTATTGCGGTAATTGTCGAAGTTATTTAACGGTTCGCCACCGTTGACCCGGCAAAAGATTTTGTCGGCTCAAGTAGCATGAAAGCTACCGGTCGAAGATGCGTGGAGTTACCGGCACCCGGCACGTATCAGCCCTGCAATACAAAATCGTAAGGCAAGGTGTTACAATCCTTAGCGTTCTCTTCTGAACATTCAAATACAATGATGAATAAAATTCTGGTCAGTGCCTGCCTGATGGGGCTTAAAGTCCGTTATAACGGAAAAGAGAAAGCGCAGATGAGTCAACAACTTGCTCTCTGGCAACAGGAGCAGCGCCTGGTGATTCACTGCCCTGAGCTAGCTGCCGGGCTACCCGTTCCGAGACCACCTGCGGAGATTGTGTCGGCCGATGGTAGAGACGTAATGTGCGGACAAGCCAGAATAATTGAAAATACTGGAACGGATGTAACTGCTCATTATCAGCTTGCAGCCTGGCTCGCTCTGCGAGCAGCACGAGAATCAGGATGTGCAGCAGCATTGTTAACTGATGGTAGCCCAACGTGCGGAAGTCAGTTTATCTATAACGGTTCTTTCAGCAATCAGCTTAAATCGGGTATGGGAGTGGCGGCATCACTGCTCTCCGATCATGGTATTGCGGTATTTTCCGAAACCCAGTTTGCGGAGCTTGTTATCTGGATTCAAGAACGGGAACGAGCGGTTAACCACATAGAGCGCAATTCTGTTCAGAATAGGTGTGATCTTTAAGCCCGCAAGGTCGAGCAGGTAAGAACAAGTGAAAAATTCACTTGTTCTTTCGAATTAATAAAAAGGGATTTGTTTATTAACGCATGCTTTTATATCAAAAATTTTAATTACTCGTTTGAGCTTCCCACAGCATTGCCTTTTGCTCATATGAGACTTTGGCTTTAGGGGAATCATCTGCAATCTGTGAACGTCGTATAAAAGCCAACTGCTCGCGAACATCTGAAACCTCTTTACGAGCTTCAGCACGTGAAAGCTCCAGCTTGTTTGCTTTTTCCTGAGAGCGAGCCAATTCTTGATTTAGCTTATGAATTTGTTCTTTAGCTATGCTTTCATGCGATTCAAGCTTTGCAGCTAAAGTAACCTGTTCATTTCTTGCTCGTTTCAATTCTGAAGTAAGTTGTCTCTCTTTCTCTGCAGCCTGGTCCAGGCGAAGTCGCATCCCAGTCAAATTATTTTCATATGATTGTCTTTCCTGTTGCAGCGTTTGTTCAACAGAACGCAGTGACTCCTGAATGCCGTTTACTAATTTTTCTGTAGTTTCTTCGCGCTGTCGTATTGTTTGATCCTGAGCCTGAACTCTTTCTTTGAGTTGATTAATTTCCATACCGCGTTGACGGGACAAAAGTCTCTCAGATTCAAGAGATTGCGCTAGCCAGGTATTTTCAGAAAAAGCTTCCCGAAGTTTTTCTTCAAGCTCTTCAACTGTCTGCGCAGCATCAGCGAGCTCACGTTCTGCTTGTGCCGTTTGTTCTCCGGCAGCTCGGGTGACTTCTGATACTCGTCGCTCTGCTGCTCGTACAGCTTTGTTGTTTAATTCAGTTGCCAAATGAACGATACGTTCAGTAAGGGATGCTGCTACGGTTTTAACTTCCTCAGCTACTTCTACAGGGAGACCATCACCACTATTTACATTTATACTCGAATGTGATGTCTGGTATTCATCCCAAACTTGCTTCAATGTTCCCGGGTTTCCACCTCCAATTCGATTACGGAGTGCAAAGCCTGTAACGTTTCGTCCTTCACTTTGCAATGCAATGCCCGCATCGATAACTTGTTTTGGTTCATATTCTGCATCAATCATAGCGCTCTCACAATAATTTAATCATTAGTCTAAAAAATGCTAACTACCAGACCAAAAATCACAACAATGATAAAAAATACAACCAGTACTTTTGTACCTTTCTTTTTGTGGCATTTAAGTGACTCATGTAAATCCTTTTTAGTCACTACCTCAGAAATTAGTTGTTGCAAGTAAAACAGTTCTTCAGTGACCAGAGAGAAAGCCTCAAGACATTTATCTGAAGATTCTTCGTCACGTTTGATATTTTCTGTACCCTTAGGGTTATTTAAGCAATCTTCGCCCTCATTATCTGGGAATAACATTTGCCACTGGATTATTATGTCGTTAGCCATCCCCACTCTCCTTTTTCTGCAGTTTTGCCATCCAGTCAAAAACAATCATACTGTGATATCGGCTGATGTAACCACAATGCGTGCAAACAGTGAGATATTCTGCATTGTCTGGAGTAATATCAAATGCATGATTAATTGACTGATACCATACATAATGCCCCTTACCACCATCCATTTCTCTGGTAGGTATATATAACTTGTTTATCCCACATGATAAACATACCTTACTGGCCTCCCTTTCCAATAAAAATTCACGGAAGATCTCTGGACTAACCTGAGAGAAAATATGGTATAAAGACTCATCTTTGCTTGCGCATGCAACTTTTTCTATTTCACACACAAAATAAACCCTTTGAGATTTTTTATTATAAAAGCCCCTTACTTAAAGACTATAACTCTAAATAAGAAAGCTTTCTGTTTGCTGGCATCTCTTAAAGTTAAGAGATGCCGCATTTTTTATTATTTAATATTCACATTTACAAAATATTCTTTACCTAAAATCTTACCATTACCTAACCAGTCAACACCTCTAACTCTTAACAACGGCACACTCCCTGCCTGGGATAGTTCATAACCGTTAGAATCGAGTACAGCGAAAGAATTATCTTTTACTACAAAACTAACGAAATGGTTATTATTCGAAGCAGACGTAAGTAATTTAATTTTATTCAGATAAGACGGTGCGTGCTCGGTAACAATTTGGACGACTTTTTGCTGCCAGCCAGAAAAAGTGCTAATATCCTTCGATACTTCCATATTTGCAGCAATCACTCCGAACAATTCAGCATCAGCTTGTGCAATATTGAGACGAGACTGTGCACTACGGAAAAATCGTTGCTGATCCAGTTGATGTTGTTCCTGCTTTGTTTCTTCTGCTGCTTCTTTTTTCTTCCAGAATTTCCAGCTTTCAGAATCTGACGGTTTCTTAACACTCTCAGATTTTACTGGCATCATCCAGGCTGAGGTATTAACTGTATCGAACAGCGTTGAAGCCATCCAGGCAGTACAGATCGATTGCTGGCTTCTCAAATCACTGTTTAAAAGCACGGCAGTACTGCGATCTAGTTTCTCATCTTTTAAAGAATTAACAACGTCATCTTTATTTTTTGCTCCCTGAGCAATAGCGCATATCTCCTGCATTAACACATCATTTCGCTTCCCATTTACACTCGGAGTCATACGAATAAGCGTTTCTGCAATAATATTATATGAAGGAATCGATAGCGTTTTTGCTGCCTCCTGCGGAGCACCTAACACTACATTTGATGAGCAGAGGATTCCCAATCCCGCTGCAATCATGATCTTATTGAATTCACTCATTTATAATCCCTTATTAGTTTAGTTCAACAGTAACTCGGCGGTTTGGAGCCAGACACTCCACAACGGCTAGTGTTTTTGGACCCGCGCAATATTTAATGGCATTGCTCTCTCCCATTCCATATGCTTTTACAGCATTAGAAGGAATACCATTTTTAACCAGTAGTGATTTTACAGCTATTGCTCTTTTATAAGATAATGTTTCGTTTTCAGCCGCCCCCCCAAAACGATCTGTATAACCAGTAACAATAACATTTTGCCTTTTAAAATCAGGATTAAGTTCTAATATTTCCTTAGCAAGTGCTTCTATTTTACCCGAGCCAGCTATATTTAGACTAGCACTTCCAAATGCGAATAATGACTCTGCACTTAAATCCTTATGTAGCACTACTTTGTTTGTCTTGGCTGATGGCGTTAATTTTGCAAGACAGTCTTCCGGCTTAAAATAAAAACCACGAGCTTTCATTTTATCATCAAAAGTGATTTTGTATTGGCATGTCATTACTTCCCCACCAGGAGCATTAAAATGGAGTATATAATCCCACTCTTTTACAAATAAAACTCCCTCATGAAAATGAGGCGCCCCCATCAGTTCGTAAATCTGCGCCTTCGTCATATTATCTCTTACAAGCGACAGATTTTCTAATGAAACATAGGAACCTTCCTCCCTAACAGCGGATATCATTTGAGGAAATTTTGGTGATCCTGTTTTTCCAGAATCACTAACTTCACTCAATGTTCTGGTACAGCCGGCCACCAGAATAACAGCCATAAGCGGCCAATGAGAAAAAAGGTTTTTTTTCTTAGTCATAATATATTTATCTCAGTTTTACCAAGCCGGGTTAGACACCCGGCCTGGTCAGAACAATCAGATCACCACTGGTAACCGACGCCTACGTTGACACCATAATCACCCTGCGAGCTTGAGCTACCCGACAGTTTGGTAACCCATTTTCCGTTATCAGAAATAACAGAAACACCTAATGCCACAGCTGATTCTCCCTGGAATGTTCCTCCTCCCATCGCCACCATACTTGCACCCGGCGAATAAGGTTGCGGTAAACCAGCCATAGCCATTGCTCCAGCTACGCCAGCGCTCATTTTACGTCCCTGCTTCTCGACCATATTTTTCAGCTGTCCGAACTTATTGTTCGTATTCTGATTAATCGTGCCAACAGCATCATTCAGTTGGGATACATTTACTGCATCAGTAGGTGCCTCACCTGCCGCAACATTAGTAATTTGACGTTCCGCCCCAATGGAACCTACAGAAACAGAGTTATCACGGTCGGCGATAGAATTTGCCCCCAATGAAACTGAGTTTTGCGATTTTGAGGAAGAGCCATTACCTAATGCAACGCTATTTTCGCCTGATGCAGAAGAATTAGTCCCCACTGACATACTGTTATTACCTGACGCTTTTGCGCCTGCGCCGCCAGCGAGTGAATCCTTTCCTGATGGATTAGGTCTGGAATTATTACTGGTATTATTTACCTGGAACATTCCATCCTTACCCTCACTAATATTAGTGATCGTACCGCCAATATTAGTAATTTCATCACGGACGCCATTTAACTGGCCAACGTTTACAGCATCTGTCTCTTTTTCCCCAGCGGCTACGTTCGTAATCTGTCTTTCATTCCCCTCACTGCCAACGGAAACCGTATTTTCACGGTCAGCAACAGAGCCAGCCCCCAGCGCCACTGAGTTTTTACCATTCTCAGTCACAACAGCACCAGAACCCAGTGCAACGGAATTTTCAGCCTTAGAAGTTGAATTTTCACCTATAGATACTGAAGCATTTCCTGTGGCCTCGGCATTATGTCCGTTTGCTAACGCGCCTGAGCCTGATGAAATAGCACCATTGCCACTTGCAATTGAATTATCACCAGACGCAACGGCATTAGGTCCAATAGCCACAGAGTCTGTTCCAGTAGCTTGAGAATCCGCTAATGTCGAATTGGTATGGAAATACTTCATCCCTGTGTTATAGATGTTGTTGATAATGACATCACCATAATCCTTTAACTGGCTGACATTGACAGCATCTGTAGCATCAGTACCAGCTGCAACATGAGTAATTTTTTTACCTCCCGCATCAATACCGTTCACTGTTATACTTGGACCGCCATTAATGACGAGACCGGTATTTCCAAGCATTACATTGCGACCGACCGTCAATCCATCGTTAGTCAGAACACTTTGTCCCGTCGTTACTGAACTCAGGACAAGATCTTCATTGAGATCGTATGTAACCGTACCGTTCTCATGTTGCACTGTTAAATTGCCGGAAAGATCTGTTGGATTTTCATCTGCTGAAGCAAATGTAACAGTATCACCTGAATTAACCTCATAAGATGCCGCATAACCAAGGTCATTTGCATCACGGATATTCCAGCTACCACCTGCGCTTGCAGCGACTTCATTTAGCTGACCCAAGTTAACGGCATCATCTAAATTCTGCCCATCAGCCAGTCCGGTTATTCTGTTGCCATCGTTAATTGTGATATTTCCAAATTTCGGCGAGTCTGCAATTTCTATATTGAGATGACCGAAGCTATCAACGTTTGTCCGAATATTTCCACCACTGTAACTGCCTGCTGTGCTGCCCTCACCCAGCACATTCAGAGTGTCGCCCAGGTTCAGGTGGCCGCTGCCGGCGTTCCCTGCCAGGTTCAGCCCCTTCGTCGTCAGGTCGCTTCCCAGACTGGTCATCTGGTCCACATTCACCGCGTCGGTGCCCGCGACGCCCGGCGCCACGTTGCCGATCACCTTCCCGCCCGCGTCAATCCCGCCGGTGGTGATGGACGGGCCGTTCGCGATGGTCAGGCCGTCGGTGTTCAGCACGCTGTTGCCCGCGGTCACCGAGTCCAGATCCAGATCGCGGTTCAGGGTGAGGTTGATCACGCCCGCGTCGTCCGCCCCGGTCTGGGCCACGTCCAGGTTGCCGTCCGCCGAGGTGAACTTCACCTCGCCCGCCGGGCCGATGTTCGCCGCGTTACCCGCCGCGTCCGTCACGTTCCAGCCCGCATTGGCCACCGTGGCCACGTCGTCGAGCTGGTTCATGTTGACCGCATCGGTGCCCGCCACGCCCGGCGCCACGTTGCCAATTATTTTCCCGCCCGCGTCAATCCCGCCGGTGGTGATGGACGGGCCGTTCGCAATGGTCAGGCCGTCGGTGTTCAGCACGCTGTTGCCCGCGGTCACCGAGTCCAGATCCAGATCGCGGTTCAGGGTGAGGTTAATCACGCCCGCGTCGTCCGCCCCGGTCTGGTCCACGGCCAGGTTGCCGTCCGCCGAGGTGAACTTCACCTCGCCCGCCGGGCCGATGTTCGCCGCGTTACCCGCCGCGTCCGTCACGTTCCAGCCCGCGTTCGCCGCCGTGGCCACGTCGTCCAGCTGGTCCATATTGACCGCGTCCTTGCCGTCCACGCCGTCCTCAACCCCGCTGATACGACCGCTGTCGTTCACCGTGATATTGCCGAACTTCGGCGCGTCCGCCAGGGTGATGTTCAGGTTCCCCGCCGCATCCACCTCGGTCTTCAGGTTTGCCCCGCTGTAGCTGCCCGGGGTGCTGCCCCCGCCCAGCACGTTCAGGGTGTCGCCCAGGTTCAGGTGTCCGGCCCCGGTATTACCCGCCAGGTTCAGCCCCTTCGCCGTCAGGTCGCGGCCCTGGTCGGTCAGCTGGCTGACGTTCACCGCATCGGTGCCCGCCACGCCCGCCGCCACGTTGCCGATCACCTTCCCGCCCGCGTTGATGCCGCCAGTGGTGATGGACGGGCCGTTCGCGATGGTCAGGCCGTCGGTGTTCAGCACGCTGTTGCCCGCGGTCACCGAGTCCAGATCCAGATCGCGGTTCAGGGTGAGGTTAATCACGCCCGCGTCGTCCGCCCCGGTCTGGTCCACGGCCAGGTTGCCGTCCGCCGAGGTGAACTTCACCTCGCCCGCCGGGCCGATGTTCGCCGCATTACCCGCCGCGTCCGTCACGTTCCAGCCCGCATTGGCCACCGTGGCCACGTCGTCGAGCTGGTTCATGTTGACCGCGTCCTTGCCGTCCACGCCGTCCTCAACCCCGCTGATACGACCGCTGTCGTTCACCGTGATATTGCCGAACTTCGGCGCGTCCGCCAGGGTGATGTTCAGGTTGCCCGCCGCATCCACCTCGGTCTTCACGTTGGCCCCGCTGTAGCTGCCCGGGGTGCTGCCCCCGCCCAGCACGCTCAGGGTGTCGCCCAGGTTCAGGTGGCCGGTCCCGCTATTACCCGCCAGGTTCAGCCCCTTCGCCGTCAGGTCGCGGCCCTGGTCGGCCAGCTGGCTGACGTTCACCGCGTCGGTGCCCGCCACGCCCGCCGCCACGTTGCCAATCACCTTCCCGCCCGCGTCAATCCCGCCGGTGGTGATGCTCGGGCCGTTCGCGATGGTCAGCCCGTCGGTGTTCAGCACGCTGTTGCCCGCGGTCACCGAGTCAAGGTCCAGATCGCGGTTCAGGGTGAGGCTGATCACGCCCGCGTCGTCCGCCCCGGTCTGCGCCACAGCCAGGTTGCCGTCCGCCGAGGTGAACTTCACCTCGCCCGCCGGGCCGATGTTCGCCGCATTACCCGCCGCGTCCGTCACGTTCCAGCCCGCGTTCGCCACCGTGGCCACGTCGTCCAGCTGGTTCATGTTGACCGCGTCGGTGCCCGCCACGCCCGCCGCCACGTTGCCGATCACCTTCCCGCCCGCGTCGATGCCGCCGGTGGTGATGGACGGGCCATTCGCGATGGTCAGGCCGTCGGTGTTCAGCACGCTGTTGCCGGCGGTCACCGAGTCAAGGTCCAGATCGCGGTTCAGGGTGAGGCTGATCACGCCCGCGTCGTCCGCCCCGGTCTGGGCCACGTCCAGGTTGCCGTCCGCCGAGGTGAACTTCACCTCGCCCGCCGGGCCGATGTTCGCCGCGTTACCCGCCGCGTCCGTCACGTTCCAGCCCGCGTTCGCCACCGTGGCCACGTCGTCGAGCTGGTCCATGTTGACCGCGTCCTTGCCGTCGACGCCGTCCGCCACCCCGCTGATGCGGCCAGTGTCCCCGTCGTTGATGGTGACGTTGCCGAACTTCGGCGCGTCCGCCAGGGTGATGTTCAGGTTCCCCGCCGCATCCACCTCGGTCTTCAGGTTATCTCCGCTGTAGCTCCCCGCGGTGCTGCCCCCGCCCAGTACGCTCAGGGTGTCGCCCAGGTTCAGGTGGCCGGTCCCGGTATTACCCGCCAGGTTCAGCCCCTTCGCCGTCAGGTCGCGGCCCTGGTCGGCCAGCTGGCTGACGTTCACCGCATCGGTGCCCGCCACGCCCGGCGCCACGTTGCCAATCACCTTCCCGCCCGCGTCAATCCCGCCGGTGGTGATGCTCGGGCCGTTCGCAATGGTCAGGCCGTCGGTTTTCAGCACGCTGTTACCTGCGGTCACCGAGTCCAGATCCAGATCGCGGTTCAGGGTGAGATTGATCACGCCCGCGTCGTCCGCCCCGGTCTGGGCCACGGCCAGGTTGCCGTCCGCCGAGGTGAACTTCACCTCGCCCGCCGGGCCGATGTTCGCCGCGTTACCCGCCGCGTCCGTCACGTTCCAGCCCGCGTTCGCCGCCGTGGCCACGTCGTCCAGCTGGTCCATATTGACCGCGTCCTTGCCGTCCACGCCGTCCTCAACCCCGCTGATACGACCGCTGTCGTTCACCGTGATATTGCCGAACTTCGGCGCGTCCGCCAGGGTGATGTTCAGGTTCCCCGCCGCATCCACCTCGGTCTTCAGGTTTGCCCCGCTGTAGCTGCCCGGAGTGCTGCCCCCGCCGAGCACGCTCAGGGTGTCGCCCAGGTTCAGGTGTCCGGCCCCGGTATTACCCGCCAGGTTCAGCCCCTTCGCCGTCAGGTCGCGGCCCTGGTCGGTCAGCTGGCTGACGTTCACCGCGTCGGTGCCCGCGACGCCTGGCGCCACGTTGCCAATTATTTTCCCGCCCGCGTCGATGCCGTCGGTGGTGATGGACGGGCCGTTCGCAATGGTCAGGCCGTCGGTGTTCAGCACGCTGTTGCCCGCGGTCACCGAATCCACCGCCAGGTCGCGGTTCAGAGTAAACTCAACGTCACCAGCATTTGTGGAACCATTCTGTTCAACCGTCAAATTGTTATCTGTGGAAGAGAATTTAACTTCTCCATTTCCACTAATATTTGCTTTATTTCCGTTTTCATCGGTAACGAACCAGCCTGCGCTTGCTGAGATCACCGCGTTGTTTAACTGACCAACGTTTACTGCATCTGTATCCGCAGTACCTGCTGTAAGTCCGGTAATTTTTCCAGAGCCATTATCGTTAACAGTGACGTTGCCGAACTTCGGCGCGTCCGCCAGGGTGATGTTCAGATTCCCCGCCGCATCCACCTCGGTCTTCACGTTGGCCCCGCTGTAGCTGCCCGGGGTGCTGCCCCCGCCGAGCACGCTCAGGGTGTCGCCCAGGTTCAGGTGTCCGGTTCCGGTATTACCCGCCAGGTTCAGCCCCTTCGCTATCAGGTCGCGGCCCTGGTCGGCCAGCTGGCTGACGTTCACCGCGTCGGTGCCCGCCACGCCAGGCGCCACGTTGCCAATCACCTTCCCGCCCGCGTCGATGCCGCCGGTGGTGATGGACGGGCCGTTCGCAATGGTCAGGCCGTCGGTGTTCAGCACGCTGTTGCCCGCGGTCACCGAGTCCAGATCCAGATCGCGGTTCAGGGTGAGGTTAATCACGCCCGCGTCGTCCGCCCCGGTCTGCGCCACGTCCAGGTTGCCGTCCGCCGAGGTGAACTTCACCTCGCCCGCCGGGCCGATGTTCGCCGCGTTACCCGCCGCGTCCGTCACGTTCCAGCCCGCGTTCGCCACCGTGGCCACGTCGTCCAGCTGGTTCATGTTGACCGCGTCCTTGCCATCGACGCCGTCCTCAACCCCGCTGATACGACCGCTGTCGTTCACCGTGATATTGCCGAACTTCGGCGCGTCCGCCAGGGTGATGTTCAGGTTCCCCGCCGCATCGACATCGGTCTTCAGGTTTGCCCCGCTGTAGCTGCCCGGGGTGCTGCCCCCGCCGAGCACGCTCAGGGTGTCGCCCAGGTTCAGGTGCCCGGCCCCGGTATTACCCGCCAGGTTCAGCCCCTTCGCCGTCAGGTCGCGGCCCTGGTCGGTCAGCTGGCTGACGTTCACCGCATCGGTGCCCGCCACGCCCGCCGCCACGTTGCCGATCACCTTCCCGCCCGCGTCAATCCCGCCGGTGGTGATGCTCGGGCCGTTCGCGATGGTCAGCCCGTCCGTGTTCAGCACGCTGTTGCCCGCGTTCACCGAGTCCAGCGCCAGGTCGCGGTTCAGAGTAAACTCAACGTCACCAGCATTTGTGGAACCATTCTGTTCAACCGTCAAATTGTTATCTGTGGAAGAGAATTTAACTTCTCCATTTCCACTAATATTTGCTTTATTTCCGTTTTCATCGGTAACGAACCAGCCTGCGCTTGCTGAGATCACCGCGTTGTTCAACTGACCAACGTTTACTGCATCTGTATCCGCAGTACCTGCTGTAAGTCCGGTAATTTTTCCAGAGCCATTATCGTTAACAGTGACGTTGCCGAACTTCGGCGCGTCCGCCAGGGTGATGTTCAGGTTCCCCGCCGCATCGACATCGGTCTTCAGGTTTGCCCCGCTGTAGCTCCCCGCGGTGCTGCCCCCGCCGAGCACGCTCAGGGTGTCGCCCAGGTTCAGGTGCCCGGCCCCGGTATTACCCGCCAGGTTCAGCCCCTTCGCCGTCAGGTCGCGGCCCTGGTCGGTCAGCTGGCTGACGTTCACCGCGTCGGTGCCCGCCACGCCCGGCGCCACGTTGCCGATCACCTTCCCGCCCGCGTCAATCCCGCCGGTGGTGATGCTCGGGCCGTTCGCGATGGTCAGGCCGTCGGTGTTCAGCACGCTGTTGCCCGCGGTCACCGAGTCAAGGTCCAGATCGCGGTTCAGGGTGAGGCTGATCACGCCCGCGTCGTCCGCCCCGGTCTGCGCCACGTCCAGGTTGCCGTCCGCCGAGGTGAACTTCACCTCGCCCGCCGGGCCGATGTTCGCCGCGTTACCCGCCGCGTCCGTCACGTTCCAGCCCGCGTTCGCCGCAGTGGCCACGTCGTCGAGCTGGTTCATGTTGACCGCGTCCTTGCCGTCCACGCCGTCCTCAACCCCGCTGATGCGGCCAGTGTCCCCGTCGTTGATGGTGACGTTGCCGAACTTCGGCGCGTCCGCCAGGGTGATGTTCAGGTTGCCCGCCGCATCCACCTCGGTCTTCAGGTTTGCCCCGCTGTAGCTCCCCGCGGTGCTGCCCGCGCCGAGCACGCTCAGGGTGTCGCCCAGGTTCAGGTGTCCGGTCCCGGTATTACCCGCCAGGTTCAGCCCCTTCGCCGTCAGGTCGCGGCCCTGGTCGGTCAGCTGGCTGACGTTCACCGCGTCGGTGCCCGCGACGCCTGGCGCCACGTTGCCGATCACCTTCCCGCCCGCGTCGATGCCGCCGGTGGTGATGGACGGGCCGTTCGCGATGGTCAGGCCGTCGGTGTTCAGCACGCTGTTGCCCGCGGTCACCGAGTCCAGATCCAGATCGCGGTTCAGGGTGAGATTGATCACGCCCGCGTCGTCCGCCCCGGTCTGGGCCACGTCCAGGTTGCCGTCCGCCGAGGTGAACTTCACCTCGCCCGCCGGGCCGATGTTCGCCGCGTTACCCGCCGCGTCCGTCACGTTCCAGCCCGCGTTCGCCGCCGTGGCCACGTCGTCCAGCTGGTCCATATTGACCGCGTCCTTGCCGTCGACGCCGTCCTCAACCCCGCTGATACGACCGCTGTCGTTCACCGTGATATTGCCGAACTTCGGCGCGTCCGCCAGGGTAATGTTCAGGTTGCCCGCCGCATCGACATCGGTCTTCAGGTTGTCTCCGCTGTAGCTCCCCGCGGTGCTGCCCCCGCCCAGCACGCTCAGGGTATCGCCCAGGTTCAGGTGCCCGGCCCCGGTATTACCCGCCAGGTTCAGCCCCTTCGCCGTCAGGTCGCGGCCCTGGTCGGTCAGCTGGCTGACGTTCACCGCGTCGGTGCCCGCCACGCCCGGCGCCACGTTGCCGATCACCTTCCCGCCCGCGTCAATCCCGCCGGTGGTGATGCTCGGGCCGTTCGCGATGGTCAGGCCGTCATTGTTAACTATTGAATCGCCAGTTTTAATACTGCCACTATCGGTTAAATCGAGATTATTGTTTAACGCAACCTCAAGTACCCCAGCATCCGTAACACCTTTCTCATCGATTTGAATGTTGTTATTAGGTGTTTTGAACTGTAAAGAACCACCATTTTTAATAGAAACTCCATCACCATCGTTATCGAGGAAATTGAAGCTATTATCTAATACAAGCTGATCCATGGCATTCTGGAAAGCATAAAGCTGGGAACCATTTATTGCATCCGTACTGGATGCATTAACGCGACCAGCTGCAAGACTGGTAATAGTGCGCGTCACGCCGGTATCGGTATTACCAATACTCATAGTCGAAGTTGGGTTACCCCCTGCCATAGTATAAGATTGCCCACGTATCACTATTTCTGGGGTTTTGACAATCGCATCGGTTTTAGAACCAACACCTATAGCAATAGAATCAATGTCAGAAGCTTCTGCATTGTAACCAATAGCAATTGCGCCAGCAGCCGTTACATTTACACTCCCACCAATAGCAATCGCTTTTGGCGCATTATAAATAAGAGACTGCGCTCCTAAGTTAACAGCATATTCAGAGTTTTGAATTGTATTTACAGAACCCACAGAGGCAGCGAAGACACTGTTAAATATGCCATTCTTACCCATACTTCCAATATTACCAGAGTCAGCCCAACCAGCTCCGACGGTTACTGCATCATGACTATCAATTACCTGTAAATCATTACCAATTATAGTTGAATTATTGCTATTGGAATTAATTTTCCAGCCTACAGCAGTGATATCACCACTAGTTCCTTTAGAGTTTATACCAATAATTGTTGATTGGCCTGAAGCTAAACTTCCTGAACCAATTGCCATTGAACCAGATGCGCTCGGATAAGCACAGATGCCAGCAGTAACATCAGCTGTAGTACACAGTAAACCACCGTCTGCAGTATAAGCTGCATAAGCGGGAGATATACCACCTAACTCTGATAACATTAGAAATGCAGATGAAATAGCAGATAATCGAAAAAGCTTAAAAACCCCACAGGAAACCACAGCCCCACAAACGCTGTGACTTTTACCTTTTGAAACGGTGAGTTCACTGACAGGTATCAACATTCCCCTATCTGCATCCCATATCAATCTATATATTTTATTCATTTTCTTCCCTTAATTTTTCATAAAATAATATTTTTAAAGCTATAGTTGATGAAATGCCTCCCAATAGTTAGAGCAAATTAGAATGAAAAATTGTCCAGGTTATAAATCAACGCGCTGACGAACCATTGGCCTTATATGACATAAAGCTTTGACTATAGAGTATGCAGCTCCATCTCCAGACACTCTAAATTTCTGATAAGCAGAGCGCTTATAATAACTTACTCTCTTTCGCTCAATATCCTTCTGTAAATAGCTAAATCGTTTAAAAGTGAGTCCAAAATAGTTAAAAATAACCATCTCCTCTTTTTTCGACAAAGATGCTTCAGTCCTGGATAAAATAGCAGGAGTTTTGATAAAAAGTCTGTTCAGCCGATCCAGAGAAATATATCGATCGATAACCAAAGAATCTTTGTAAAAAAGAACCATGTCGTTTTTACTAAGGGTTCGAATAGAGTAGATTACATTGGTGTTATCTAAGCAAGATATTTCCTTAATGATATTTAAATCATCCACAGCTAAAAGAACAACATCATCCATAGTCCTGGCTGACGTAAGGAAAATATCTATTAACCCACCACGAGTCAGATCGTACAGGTAATAACATGTAACATTCAAATATCGTTTACCATTAAATAGAGACTGTAAACCTCTAATATAATAGTAATCGTCAGATATGATTTTAACATTCTTTCGCATAGACGCACCCTTATCCCTGGCCTCCAAATTTACTTAACAAAATGCAAAACTCTTTAACCGGAACTGGCTTTGAGTAATAAAAACCTTGCATTAAAGAAATGCCACACTCTTCAAGTGCATGTTGCTGGTTAGAATTTTCGACTCCTTCAGCAATAACTTTTACATCACAAAAACTCGATAGACTTACTATACTGTTAACTAGTTTCTTGTGTATTAATTCGTTTTTTTCAGTGATACGAGTTACAGAACGATCTAGTTTCAGCATCGCAACGTTAGTGATTCCAAAGTATCGCATTGCTGCGGAGTTTATCCCTGCATCATCAATAGCAATTTTTACACCAATTGAATCATAAAAAGCGATTGATTCGATTAACCCTTCCGTTAAATCCATAACATTTCTTTCGACGATCTCAAGCAACACTTCAACATTTGAAGGGAAGCAATGTTTAAATCTGACGATCTCTTTCTTCATCGCTTCTGACATAATCTGTGATGCAGTTATGTTCAATGTGAAAATAAACCCTTGCGGTATATTTCCTATAGCATTATATCGACTCAGTTGCTCAACTGTTTTAAGTAACAATTGCCTGGCGTAGAAATCTGCTCGACCCGGAGCTTCGAGTTCTTCTATTTGAAATTGATTTAGGATGTAACCTTTATTTGTCTCAACCCGACAAAGAATTTCTACGCCTGCAAGCGTGCCATCTAAAACATTAACAATCGGTTGCAAGAAGGGAGTTACATCCATTATAGATGCTGAGTTATAAACAGCATTGAACTCCATTCGAGACTTCCCACTATTGTTCGTTATCAGCATCGTACGTTCCCTTCTGGCCACCAGGTTGTGTTGCCCTGAACATGTATGTGTATGTTGTCAACGCCTGCGTTGATTGATCTAAACCAATGGTTACTTGCTGTAACACATTTTACATCACCCCTCCCCTTTCAGAATATTATATTAAACAAAAGCAAAAATACGGGATTAACATCTAGTGATATAAAAAAACAAAGACATTTAAACCATGAATATATAAAATACATAAAAGTATAAGATTATAATTTTACGAAACATCTCTATATTAATAAAAAAAGACTCACAAATTCCCCAAAAATATAAAAAATAATCAACAATTATCATCTTTGTTTATTTAACTTAGTGACATAGATTATTCTTATGATAAAGTAGCACTACTAAACAGGCGGGCAATAAATACACAAACTGTAGGCACAACAACTATATATAGGTCAGAAGGTTATGTTATATATTTTTAATGATAAGGTTGTTTATGATGATACTCAGTGTTCTTTAACCAACATTGATACTAATGATACAATACTGCTCCCGGCTACAGCCTCGCGGTTGTTATCACTATTCATTAAATATCAAGGAACTACGTTAACTCGCACCGAAATTTTAAACAGTGTCTGGGATGAATACGGATATAAGGCCTCGAACAATACTCTTTCACAATACATATCCCTTATCCGTAAAAACTTTCAACTTCTTGGAGACAATACTGAATTTCTGATAACTATACCGCGGACTGGATTTGTGCTGACAACGAAAGTCGAAGTCAGGCTAGTTGAAAGCTTAACTGATGCGTCTTCTTTTGTGTCTACATTGGATAACCCTTTGACACCTCTTGAACATTCGGAGTCGTTAGCTTCTTTCCATACCGAACATACCGATAATTCATTAATTATGACAAAAGATAATCTCAGTTCTTTATTGAAAGAAAATGATATTAAATACTTTCATTATATTAATGTGCTTTCATTCATCATACTTTGCTCTGTCCTGCTTTTATTTTACTTATATAGAGGGGAGATTAAAACTACGAAACTTTATCTGGCCGGAAAAATTGACTCCTGCTCAGTTTACACGCTTTATAAAAGCTCGAAGGATTTAATCGGTTCTAAATTAGTCACCATTGAACATATTGCTAAAGATAAATTACCATGCGTCGCTAATAACTTCTATATCTCACAACTTGAAGACAGTCTGCTTTATGATAAAACAGGTCGGTTATTTATTAGCCGATGTGGTTATCAGGATAATATATCTAAAGTTATCTCTACCTGTAAGAGCCTTTTTACTCATGAATAAAAAATATAAAATCTTGACGTGTTTTATTTTTATCACTCTTATAATAATCCTTACCGTTATTACCTTATGCTTTATCTCGAATAGTAATAATGTAAATTGTACTGCCGCCGTTGAAATGAACTCTCCAGGGGATCATGAATATACTTTTAATGGTACAATCAGCGTTAAGATCCGCCCAGGAACAGGCATGATCAGCATCTTTGGAACATCTGTATCAGCCAGGCAACCCGTTCCAATTAATAAACATCTTGTCAATCGCGACATAACCTTTAAGGTGCTTGGCAGAAACAAGAGTGATTTTTATTTATCTGATATATTAGTTTCTAAACACCCTGATGATAATATGACCCAAAATGAATCAGCAGGGTTATTGTTCGATCTGTTTGATTTTGAAAACAAAAGAATTACGATTCGAAAATATACAAACTCATTTATTATTGGGGATTTACCACTACCCTCCTTCATTTGCATTAAAAAGAAATAAAACACATTAAGCAATAATTATTGAATAATTTTGATTTGCGTGGATTAAAAAAGTATATGATGGGCTTTATCTTCGCCGCTACTTTCAGATTCTGGGAAAGCAGGTTATGCCTGTTAGACTCTTTCCAGTCTATTCCTTCATGCGCAGCTGGATTATTGCCAGCCCGTGGTTGCACTTACGGATTACCTGGAGAAGTATGAAGGGAACATCAGCGGGCTGCAGCCCTGGTGAATTACAAAACCAATATCAGCGCGCTGTCGTAGCGGCTATGAAAATTGCAGGTATTTCATTTACTGGAGTTTTCTGTTTGAACAAAAATGATGAGTACCATAACTTCTTAAGGCCTTCCCCCCCGGCAAGCGACGCGCCGCCGGGGGGGGAAGGAAGGTTACTGCTGCGCGAGCTGGCTGCGGCGATGCTCGCCCTGCCGCTCCAGCATCCAGCCCGGATATTCGCGCGGCAGCGCGCTGACGGCATCAAGCTCTCTAAGCTCGTCTTCGCTCAGGCGGATCCCGGTGGCGGCAATGTTGTCCTCCAGCTGCTCGACGCGCTTCGCGCCGATAATCACGCTGGTCACCGCTTTTTGATGCAGCAGCCACGCCAGCGCGATTTGCGCCACGGAAACGCCCTTACGCTCGGCAATGACGCGCATCACGTCCACGCAGTCGAAGGCGCGATCTTTATTCACCGGCGGGAAGTCAAACTCCAGTCGGCGGCCTCCGGTTTCGCTCTGCCCGTCACGACCGTATTTCCCGCTCAGCAGGCCGCCCGCCAGCGGGCTCCAGACCATCAGCCCGACGCCTTCGCTCTGCATCATCGGCACCAGCTCGCGCTCCAGGTCGCGTCCGGCGATGGTGTAATACGCCTGGAGTGAGGCGAAACGGGACAGGCCCAGGCGTTCGGAAATGCCCAGCGCTTTGGCAATCTGCCAGGCCGCCCAGTTAGAGACACCGATATAGCGAACGTGGCCGTGCTGCACCAGGTTATCCAGGGCGTGGAGGGTCTCTTCGATGGGGGTTGCCGGATCGAAGCCGTGTAGCTGATAGAGATCGATATGATCCAGCTGCAGGCGGCGCAGGCTCTCCTTCACGCTGCCGATAATGTGATAGCGCGAGCCACCGCGTGAGTTCACTCCCGCGGTACCCGTTTCGCCGAACACCTTGGTGGCGACCACCACGTTTTCGCGCGGGACGTTCAGGTTTTTCAGCGCCTGACCGAGGATCTCCTCCGAGCGTCCTTCCGAATAGACGTCGGCTGTGTCGATAAAGTTGATGCCGGCGTCCAGCGCGCGGCCCACCAGCTGCTCGGCGTCGTTTTGCCTGAGCTGGCCAATCTTGCCCCACATGCCGCCCTCGCCGCCGAAGGTCATGGTGCCGAGGCAGAGTTCTGAAACAAACAGTCCGGTATTGCCCAGTTTTTGATAACGCATAACGCTTTCCTCGCATGTCGATGGGTGTCCGTTAGTTATACCCGCCCCTCGGCCATCGCGAATGTGGCGTTCCTGTCCGTTTCTTGCCCAATCCTCCAAATCTATCCGCGCGGGGCGTCGCCAAAGACGGCGTAATCCGGGAGCTGCACCTGCTGATACGGCTCCCAGCCGCCGCCGAGGGCTTTGTAGAGCGCCACCAGGTCAAGCGCGCTCTGCACCTGCGCCTGCGCGCGCTGCTGCTGCGCCTGCGCCAGCTGCCGCTGGGCGTCCAGCACGTCGATAAAGCTGGCGATTCCCTGCCGGTAGCTGTCGCTCGCCAGGTCAAAGGCGTTTTGCAGCGCATCGATGGTTTTCGCGAGGCCCGCCTCACGCTGCTGGTCGGTGCGATAGCTCACCAGGGCATTTTCGACGTCGCCGAGCGCCGTCAGCACCGTCTGACGGTAGTCCAGTACCGCCGCGCCCTGCTGCGCGCGCGCCACCTTCACGCTGGAGACCAGCCGACCGCCCTGGAAGATGGGAATGGAAACCTGCGGGCCAAAGCTGTAGAAGTGGCTGCTCCAGTCGGTCAGCCAGCCGGATTCGCTGTTGCGCATGCCAAACTGACCGGAGAGGGTAAAGCTCGGGAACAGCTCCGCCACCGAGACGCCGATTTGCGCCGTGGCGGCATGGAGGTTCGCCTCCGCTTCGCGCACGTCCGGGCGACGCCGCGCCAGCGTTGACGGAATGCCCGTTTGCACAATATCTGGCAACGCGGGCATGGGCTGTGAAGACTGGAGTTCAGCATCCAGCGCGCCCGGCGGCTTGCCGAGGAGGATCGCCAGGCCGTTCATCGCCTGACGCGCCTGCGCCTCATACTGCGGCAGCTGGGCTTCAAGAGTGCCCAGCTGCGCCCGGGCGTTTTCCACGTCCATCTGCGGCGACAGCCCGCCGCGCTGGCGGCTCTCCGTGAGCGCCAGCGTCTGCCGGGCGCTCTCGATCTGGGTATTGAGCGTAGCGATGATGCTTTGCGCGCCATGCAGCTGTAGCCAGGCGCGAGCCACTTCCGCCTCCAGCGACACCAGCGCATCGTTACGCTGCTCGACTGCCGCCCTCTGCTGCGCCTCCGCCGCCTCCACCTGACGGCGCACCTTGCCCCACAGGTCGATTTCCCACCGGGCGTCAAAGCTGCCCTGATAAAGGTTGATCGGCTGCGTCAGCGGTCCTAACGCCCCCCGCAGCTGCGGATCGACGTTATCCAGCTGGTCGTACACGCCGTGGGATTTCAGCTCCCCTTCCAGGCCGAGCTGCTGGCGCGTGGCCTGCACGCTGCCGTTCACCGACGGGAAAAATGCCCCGCCCGCCTGGTTTATCTGTTCACGCGCGCCGGCAATGCGCAGTACCGCCTGCTGTAGCGTCAGGTTCCCGGCGATGGCGCGCTCAACCAGGCTATCGAGCTGCGGCGAGCCGAAGGTTTTCCACCAGCGCGGATTGGTCGCGGCGGAGGTAGTTTGCGATTTCACCGCGCCGTCGCCCTTATCGTTCCAGCGCGCGGCCGCAGGCGGTGCGGGCTGCTGGTAGTCCGGCCCGACGGCGCAGCCCACCAGCAGCATCATTATCATCAGGGGGTGTAAACGTCTGTGTATCATCAGTGTGCTCCTGCACTCCCCTCGCTCTTAACCGGCGAGAGCAACAAACAAAACGGAATCAGTAAAAAGGCCACCGCGCTCAGCAGGGTGAAGACGTCGATGTAGGCCAGGAAGCGCGACTGCTCGATCATCGTCTGGTACATCCGCCCGGTGGCAATGCCGGTCGGATCGCCCACCTGGGTGGTGAAGTTCTGGATCGCCTGCGCGCTTTCGCGTATCGCCAGCTGGAACTGTTCGTTAAACGGCGTAGCGTGGTACGCCAGGTGCGCGCTGTGCGCCTGCGAGCGCTCGGTAATGGCGGCCGTCGATAGCGAAATGCCAATCGAGCCTGCCACGTTGCGGAACATGGTGAATAGCGCAGCCGCATCGGCGTTGAGCCGCCTCGGAATCGAGATAAACGCGATGGTGGTCAGCGGCACGAACAGGAACCCCAGCCCAATCGACTGGGCGCTGCGGAACAGCACCAGGGTTTCGAAGTCAATATCCGGCGTCAGCGTGCGCGACCAGAAGAACGACACCGCCAGGCAGGTAAAGCCAAAGGCGATGATCCAGCGCGTCTGCACCACCGGCATCAGCTTCAGCACCAGCGGAATAGTTAAGACGATCAGCACCGCCCCGGGCGACAGCACCAGCCCGGACCAGGTGGCGGTATAGCCTAAATCCTGCTGCGCCAGCTGCGGGATAACAACCGAGCTGCCGTACAGGATCATCGCCATCCCCGCCATCAGCAGGCTGGAGACGGCGAAGTTACGGTCCTTCATGCAGTGCAGATCCACCACAGGCTTTTTGGCATACACCAGCCAGTAGATCGCGCCGATAATGCCGACCAGCGTCAGCACCGCAAAGGTGCGGATAAAGTTCGAGTAGAACCAGTCGTCGTCCTCGCCCCGGTCGAGCATCACCTGCAAACAGCCCAGACCGAGGGCGATCAGGCCGATCCCCATCCAGTCGACGGTGAGCTTCTCTTCCGATTTTTTCTCCCACGGCGGATCTTCCAGCAGCTGGTAGATCGCCAGCACCGTCACGATCCCCACCGGAATATTGATGAAGAACACCCAGCGCCAGGAGTAGTTATCGGTGATCCAGCCGCCCAGCGTCGGGCCAAGCACCGGCGCAACGATAATGGCAATCGACGAAAGACCGAAAGCTTTGCCCCTGTCCTCCGGCTTGAAGTAGTCGAGCAAAACCGACTGCTGCGTGGGCTGCAATCCGCCGCCGAAGAAGCCCTGCATCACGCGGAACAGGATAATTTGCCACAGCTCGGTGGCGATGCCGCACAGGAACGAGCAGATGGTGAACATGACGATGCAGATCAGGAAGAACTGCTTGCGGCCAAACAGGCGGCTCAGGAACGCCGAGATGGGCAGCACGATGCCGTTCGCCACCAGGTAGCTGGTGAGCACCCAGGTGGATTCGTCATAGCTGGCCGAAAGCGACCCCGCCACGTGCGGCAGCGCCACGTTGACGATGGTGGTGTCCAGAATTTCCATAAACACCGCCAGGGTGACCACAATCGCCACCGCCCACGGGTTGCTGGCGGGCTTCCAGTTTTCGTGGCTGCTGTCCGTCATTCCACGGTGACCTTCGGTTCAACCGACAGCCCCAGCGGCAGCGGCCTGTTCGGATCCAGCCCTTTATCAATGACGATTTTCACCGGCACGCGCTGAACGATCTTCACAAAGTTACCGGTAGCGTTTTCCGACGGGAAGGCGGAGAAGCGCGAGCCGCTGCCCTGCTGGATGCTGTCGATGTGGCCTTCCAGCGCCATATCCGGCCAGGCATCCACGGAGACGGTGACCCTATCTCCGGGCTTCATGCGCTCAAGCTGCGACTCCTTGAAGTTCGCCACTACCCACACGTTCGGGGACACCAGCGAGAACAGCGCCGTGCCCGCCTGCACCAGCGTGCCGGGCTGCACGTTGCGTTTGGTCACAAAGCCGTCGAACGGGGCGCGGACTTCGGTATAAGAGAGGTTCAGGTTGGCGGTTTCCAGCTGCGCTCTGGCCTGGTCGACCTGCCGCTCGCGGGCTTCGACGTTGGTCTCCTGCTGGCGAATTTGCAGCTGAACCTGCTCCGCCACCTCCAGCTGCGCCCGGGCGCTGGCAAGACCCGCCTGCGCGCTGCGCAGCTGGGCATTCGCGGAATCGATACTTTGCTGAGTGGTCGCGCGCGGGTCAACGCCGCGCTGGCGGCGATACTCCGCCTGCGCGTTCGCCATATCCGCCTGCGCTTTCAGCACCTGAGCCCTGGCTTCGTCGCGCTGGGCGGGATATTGCACCTTCGAGAGCGCCAGCTGCGCCTGAGCCTGATGCAGCTGAGCCTGCGCCAGCCCGAGCTCGGCCTTAGCCCGATCGCGCTGGGCGATGTTATCGCGAGGATCGATTACCACCAGCACGTCGCCTTTTTTCACGCGCTGGTTATCCCGCACGCGAAGCTCGGTAACGTAGCCCGCCGTTTTAGGGGCAATCGTCACCACGTCACCGTCGGTAAAGGCGTCGTCGGTGGTCTCTTCGTTACGGGTCAAAAACCACCACACCAGCGCCACAATCACCATCACGATGACCACGATGCCAAGGATAATTAACGGTTTTTTGCCCGGGCGCTTGCGCTCGTTATTATTGTTTTCCTGCTCGTCAGCAGGTGGGTTTTGATCTTCTGCCATAGTTCAGCAACGGTCCTGTCAGTGAGCGGCATCACACTATGCCGTTCACTAAAGCTAGGACGTTGCTATACATTTGCCAGGAAAAACTGACAAATTGCGCACTATATGAGAAGGAATAGTCCGAAACCGACCGCCGCTGACCAGAGCAGCATCGGGATTGACCAGAGATGGAAGCGCCACCAGATGCGGCGGTCGTTTGCCATACGCAGGGCGATCAGGTTCGCCAGCGAGCCGGGCAGCAGCCCAAAGCCACCGACGTTAACCGCCCAGGCCAGCAGCGCCGTAGGGGGAACATAGTTAAGCAGTAAAATGGTGGACGGCACGTTGCTGATGACCTGCGAAAGACCAATCGCCGTCAGCCACAGCCCCGCCTGGGACAGGCCGCTGACGCCGTGAAGAACGCTCTGCAATACCGGGAGCTGGATCAGCAGATGCACATCGATAAACATCGCCATAAAGACCAGCAGCAGCGTCCAGTCAACGCTCACCAGCACCCGCCGGGCGAGGAACAGGAAACCGCACGCCACCAGCAGCGCGCCCGCCAGGGCCTGGTTTAGCTCCAGCGCGGTGAGGAAAACGATATACAGGCCGAGGCAGCTCCAGACCAGGCGCGGCTGCCACTGCGGGCCGGCCGTACCGCTGTGGTACTGCAGCGATTTATTAGGGAAGGCAAACCAGCAGACCACCAGTAGCGTCAGCACGATCGCCAGCGCCAGCGGCGCCATCCGCCAGGTAAAGGCGGTAAACGACAGGCCGGAGCGTCCCCACAGCAAAATGTTCTGCGGGTTTCCAATCGGCGTGAGCAGCGAGCCGGCGTTAACGGCCAGCGCTTCAAAAATGATCAGACGGGTCACCGGAATTTCGCACAGCTTACGCAACGTGAGCGTAAGCGGCACCACGATAAACAGCGCCACGTCGTTGGTCAGAAACGTCGACAGCAGCGCCGCCGAGAAGACCATAAACAGCGCCAGCCTGCGCTCGGTGGCAAAGCGGCGCACCATTTTGCGCCCCAGGACGTCGAAATAGCCGCTCAGCTCAACGCCCTTGGTGAGCATCATCAGCCCGCTCAGGGTGATGATGGTGCGCCAGTCAATGGCCGCAGGCCAGGCCTGCGGCGCAAAGGGCACAAACAGGCTGAGCCCGACGCCAATAATAAGCAGCAGATGGAAAAAGCGATCGCGTTTCAGGGCCTGCAGGCCGGGGATGTTCATTCAGCGGAGGGACCGTATTTGAGCGTAAATTCGCGGAACCGTACCAGCGTCTCTTCGCTGACGTGGTGCTCCATCCCTTCGGCATCCCGACGGGCAATTTCCGGGCTCACGCCCAGCACCAGTAAAAAATTCTCGACGATCTGATGGCGCTCGCGGCTCTCCTGCGCCAGCTTTTCGCCTTCAGCGGTGAGGAACACCCCGCGCCACGGGATCATCTCGATCAGCCCTACCGACGCCAGACGTTTTAACATTTTGGCAACCGTTGGCTGTGAAACGCCCAGACGTGCGGCCATATCCACCTGACGCGCTTCCCCGACTTCACGAATCAGGTCGGAGATCAGCTCAACATAATCATCAATCAGCTCCCGGCGGTGCGCCTCACGCACCTGACGAAACCCTTCCACATGCTCTTCAACGTTCACCAGTTGCGTCGTTTTTTTAGTTGGCTTACCTGCGCGACGGTTCATTGTGCTTCCTCAATGGGGTTGACGCTTCCAGCGCCCTGTAACGGAGCGCACATTGTAAACCATAGCTCTACAAGCACAAAAAATTAACGAATTAGCCATAGCTATACAATATAGCCTGTGCTATATCTGTATGTAATGCAGTCACCCTTCACGGATCGAAGGGATCAAAAATCAGGAGGTCTTATGAACGAATTCAAGAGGTGTATGACCGTGTTTACCCACTCTCCCTTCAAAGTGCGCTTAATGCTGTTGAACATGCTGTGCGATATGTTTAACAACAAACCGCACCAGGACGACAAATCCTCCCACTAAGCGGCGTCGCGGCACGCCGCTTCATTTTCCCTTCACGCTTTCCCTGTAAACGGCCAATTCCCGATTATTTTTGCGGATTTGCAGCCCCCTTCGCAAAACATCTGTTTAGCAACTGTTGACCTTAATTCACGCTCGCACTATCTTCTTGCAGCCCTGCACAATTTGCGGCTCGCTGAAGCGGACCTCGCATTCCCTTTCCACGCACTGTCCGGCAGGCTTTGACCCTTGGCGCCAGGGTGAGCACATGGCGTTTTCGTGATAGTGATCTATGAACGTAACCCTGATTGATACGCTTGTTACCCGCAGCCGGGCCTTAAGCCCGTGGACGGGATTCTATTTTTTGCAGTCGCTGCTGATTAACTTTGCGCTTGGCTACCCCTTCAGTCTGCTTTATGCCGTCGCGTTCACCTGCATCCTGCACCTGCTGTGGCGAAGCGCACCGCGCGTGCAGAAAGTGCTTCTGGGTCTCTGCTCCCTGGTCGCCGCGGCCTATTTCCCGTTTGGCCAGGCGTATGGCGCGCCAAACTTTAATACCCTGCTGGCGCTGCACTCCACCAATATGGAAGAGTCCACGGAGATCCTGACGATCTTCCCGTGGTACAGCTACGTCGTTGGCCTTTTTATTTTTGCCCTTGGGGTGATTGCGGTTCGCCGTAAGCCGGATGCGAGAAAGGCGTGGGGTAAAATTGAAAGCCTGTGCCTGGCCTTCAGCGTGGTGACGTTTTTTGTCGCGCCGGTACAAAACCTGGCCTGGGGCGGCGTGTTTAAGCTTAAAGATACCGGGTATCCGGTGTTTCGCTTCGTCAAGGACGTGGTGGTCAATAACGAGGAAGTGCTCGACGAGCAGGCGCGCATGGCCGAGCTTTCCACGATGAAAGATACCTGGAACGTGCTGGCGGTGAAGCCGAAGTACCACACCTACGTCGTGGTGATCGGCGAAAGCGCGCGTCGCGATGCGCTTGGCGCGTTTGGCGGCCACTGGGACAACACGCCGTTTGCCAGCACCGTCAACGGCACGCTGTTTACCGACTACGTTGCCGCCAGCGGCTCGACGCAGAAATCCCTCGGCCTGACGCTTAACCGCGTGGTGGATGGCAAACCGCAGTTTCAGGATAATTTTGTCACGCTGGCTAACCGCGCCAGTTTCCAGACCTGGTGGTTCTCAAATCAGGGACAGATTGGTGAATACGATACCGCTATTGCCAGCATCGCGAAGCGTGCCGACGAGGTGCAGTTCCTGAAGAGCGGTGACTTTGAAGCGGATAAAAATACCAAAGATGAAGCGCTGCTGAAGATGACGGCGCAGGTTTTTGCCACCCAGCGCACCCAGCCGCAGCTGATTGTCCTGCATCTGATGGGGTCCCATCCGCAGGCCTGCGACCGCACGCAGGGTAAGTACGCCGACTTTGTGCAGTCGAAAGAGACCTCCTGCTACCTCTACACCATGACGCAAACCGACGATCTGCTCAGCAAGCTGTACGCGCAGCTGCGCAACAGCGGCGACAGCTTCTCCATGGTCTATTTCTCAGACCGCGGCCTGGCGTTTAAGGAGCGCGGCAAAGAGGTGCAGTATCTGGCGCACGATGATAAATTCCAGCAGAACTTCCAGGTGCCGTTCATGGTGCTGTCGAGCGATGACAAAACGCATCGCATCATTAAGGCACGCCGTTCCGCCAACGACTTCCTGAAATTCTTCTCACAGTGGACGGGCATTAAGGCGAAGGAGATAAAAAATGATTACCCGTTTATCTCCGGGAAGAAGGGTCCGCCAGTTTACATTACCAACTTCAGGTTACAGAAAGTTGACTATAACCATCTGGGGACGGATATTTTCGATATTAAGAGCAAGTGATCTCCGCTGACTCGGGCGGCCTGTTGCCCTCACCCGCGGGGAACGAACGTAAAAAACGGCAATCATGGATTGCCGTTTTGCTTTAAGCTTCTCAAAAAAAATCCGCCACAAGGGGCGGATTTTTTACTGGCTCACCGAAGTGATTAGAAGCGGTAACCTACGCCCGCGATCCAGGTGCCAACGTCAACGTTGCGGATACGGCTCTGCTCATAGGAGAAGTCCAGAGCAACGTTTTCGATTGGGTTGAACTGCATACCTGCGCCATAGGAGAAACCGTAGTCGCTGTTGCTAGCAGTACGGTTCAGACCCTGGTTTTCGGTCTGCTGGAATTTACCGTAGCCAACACCTACAACACCGTAGATGCTTGCCCAGTCATTCAGGCGGTAAGCAGGACCCGCGGTGATGCCGTAGTACTGACCTTTATTGTAAGAGCCATTTTCAGTACGATCTTTCTCGGTGTAGGTGAAAGAACCGATCACGCCCAGCGGGTTGTTGTCTTGCTCGTAACGGTACTTCAGGTTGAAACCGTTGGTTTTGTTCATCACGCCCTGCATATCGCTCTGAGCGTAACCACCAGTTACAGTTGAAGTTGCCGCTACAGCGGTACCTGCGGAAACAGCCAGAACAGCTGCCAGTGCTGAAAGACATGCAATTTTTTTCATAACCACCTCAAATGTGCTTCAAGTAAGTCCGTAAGTTTTAAATATATCAAAAAATTCTGTGAAACTCTTTGTTCTTCACGATGTCTAATGAGACCTTTCCTGTAACAGAACATTTCCAGAAGGCTCTATCTTGTTAAAATAACTCCAGATTTTCACCTTTTAACGCTAATAGTGCGCGCCATCGCCGTTACATTCATCCAGATTATTCCTAATCTTTCAGGCGATAAAATCATCAACCTTTCCTCATTTTACGGATTTTCCCTGGTTTTTTTTCAACAGTAGCTCAACCGTTGCAGCTTATTTCCATTACACTGCCACTTTTACCTCATTTGACATAAATTGACAGGAGAAAGGATGCCTGGTTTACCCCGCAAGTCTTCGGTCTGGATGCCGGTTGTAGTCATACTTATCGCGATGATGTCCATTCAGAGTGGCGCGTCGCTGGCGAAATCCCTCTTTCCGCTGGTCGGTGCGCCGGGCGTCACGGCGCTGCGCATCGCGTTAGGCACCCTGATCCTCGTGGTTATCTTTAAGCCCTGGCGGTTACGCTTTAAAAAGGAGCAGCGGCTGCCCCTGCTCTTTTATGGGCTGGCGCTGGGAGGGATGAACTATATGTTCTATCTCTCAATTCAGACCATCCCGCTGGGGATCGCGGTTGCGCTTGAATTTACCGGCCCGCTGGCCGTCGCCCTCTTCTCTTCCCGTCGTCCGGTAGACTTTATCTGGGTGATCCTTGCCGTGCTGGGGCTATGGTTCCTGCTGCCGCTGGGTCAAAGCGTGTCGCAAGTCGATTTAACGGGTGCCGCTCTGGCGCTGGGCGCAGGGGCGTGCTGGGCGGTTTACATACTAACCGGCCAGCGTGCAGGTGAAGAACACGGTCCGGCGACGGTCGCGTTAGGGTCGCTGATTGCCGCCATCATTTTTGTTCCGCTTGGCATGGCGCAGGCCACGGACTCAATATGGCAGTGGTCCATCCTGCCGGTGGGGCTGGCGGTCGCTATCCTCTCTACGGCGCTGCCCTACTCTCTGGAGATGATCGCCCTGACGCGCCTGCCCACGCGCATTTTCGGCACCCTGATGAGCATGGAACCCGCCCTGGCCGCCGTTTCGGGAATGATTTTCCTCGGCGAAACCCTGACGCTGGTGCAAACGCTGGCGCTCTGCTCCATTATTGCGGCATCAATGGGCTCCACGCTGACCATGCGTCCAGAACCTAAGGTTCAAAAAATCGACCTCGGCTAACCCCTTATATTCTGCATGGTTCATCCGCCATGCAGAATATACGCCGAATCCGTTCGCCCAAATACTTTCTTACAAAGTCGCCTTTATTGCTGAAATATGTCACCCGCCCGCCTTGCCAGAGGATAAATTAAGATTGATCTGCATCAATTTTTATAGATTCCTTTTATTTCAACTAGTTAATAATACAACCATCCTTTCGCTATTAAACCGATAGGCAGCGCCAAACCGCAGAGAAAAAATCCGGTGCTATACTTAGTTCCGTAATTACCTGGGACACAAACATCAAGAGGATATGAGATTATGAGTACCGCTAAACTGGTGAAAACGAAAGCGTCTAATCTGCTTTATACCCGTAACGATGTATCGGATAGCGATAAAAAGGCAACCATTGAGCTGCTGAATCGCCAGGTGGTCCAGTTCATCGATCTTTCGCTGATCACCAAACAGGCCCACTGGAATATGCGCGGTGCAAACTTTATTGCCGTTCATGAAATGCTGGATGGCTTCCGCACAGCACTGGTTACACACCTTGATACCATGGCCGAACGCGCCGTACAGCTGGGCGGCGTGGCGCTGGGCACCACGCAGGTGATCAACAGCAAAACGCCACTGAAAAGCTACCCGCTGGATATTCATACCGTTCAGGATCACCTGAAAGAGCTGGCGGACCGCTACGCGATCGTGGCCAACGACGTTCGTAAAGCCATCGGTGAAGCAAAAGATGAAGATACTGCTGATATCTTCACCGCCGCCTCCCGCGACCTGGATCAGTTCCTGTGGTTCATTGAGTCCAACATCGAATAATCCCTGCGGATTATCTGAATAGCCCTCGCCCCTGGCGGGGGTTTTGCACATTTATGGTGCGCACTTTTGGGCGAAACGGCCGCAAAAGTGAATAAAATGTAATAATCACCTCACACAACCGTTAACGGAAGATTGTTTTTCCGTCAGATTCTGCGCTAAATACCTCCCTGTCGGAAGCCCCTAACGAAGTGCACCAAAACGGTGCTCCATTCTGGTGCAACAAAACAGGATTGCCACGCTTATTGTGCAATGCGTGACATCATCTCCTTTGCAAAACAACAGGTTGTAAAACTGGCACGATTTTTTCATTGTGCCTGACGTTCTCGCAGGGGATCGCCCCGTGGATATAAAAGGAAATGCTATGAAGTCTGTATTAAAAGTTTCACTGGCTGCACTTACCCTGGCGTTTGCGGTGTCCTCTCAGGCCGCCGACAAGCTGGTTGTGGCGACTGACACGGCGTTCGTACCGTTTGAATTTAAGCAGGGTGATAAATACGTCGGTTTTGACGTCGATCTGTGGGCCGCTGTCGCAAAAGAACTCAAGCTGGACTACACCCTGAAGCCAATGGACTTCAGCGGCATCATCCCGGCGCTGCAAACCAAAAACGTTGACCTGGCGCTGGCCGGCATCACCATTACCGAAGAACGTAAAAAAGCGATCGATTTCTCTGACGGCTACTACAAAAGCGGCCTGCTGGTGATGGTGAAAGCGGACAACAACGACGTAAAAAGCGTGAAAGATCTGGACGGTAAAGTGGTCGCTGTGAAGAGCGGCACCGGTTCCGTTGATTACGCGAAAGCCAACATCAAAACCAAAGACCTGCGTCAGTTCCCGAACATCGACAACGCCTATATGGAACTCGGCACCAACCGCGCTGACGCGGTGCTGCACGATACCCCGAACATCCTGTACTTCATCAAAACCGCAGGCAACGGCAAGTTCAAAGCGGTAGGCGATTCTCTGGAAGCACAGCAGTACGGTATCGCGTTCCCGAAAGGCAGCGACGACCTGCGTAACAAGGTGAACGGCGCGCTGAAAACGCTGAAAGAGAACAGCACCTATAACGAAATCTACAAAAAATGGTTCGGTACCGAGCCTAAATAATTTTACCTGATCTCAGGTTTGTAACGCCCGGTGGCGCCCACGCTTGCCGGGCCTACGTTTTTTGTTTTTCACCACGGTATACAGGAATACATCATGCAGTTTGACTGGAGCGCCATCTGGCCTGCCATTCCTCTCTTGCTTGAAGGCGCCAAAATGACCCTATGGATCTCAGTCCTTGGTCTGGTTGGCGGGTTGATTATCGGTCTGGTGGCCGGTTTCGCTCGCACCTACGGCGGCTGGATTGCAAACCACATCGCACTGGTTTTCATCGAAGTGATCCGCGGCACCCCGATTGTGGTGCAGGTGATGTTTATCTACTTCGCCCTGCCAATGGCATTCACCGACCTGCGCATTGACCCGTTCAGCGCCGCCGTTGTGACCATAATGATCAACTCAGGTGCCTACATTGCGGAAATCACCCGCGGTGCGGTGCTGTCGATTCATAAAGGCTTCAGCGAAGCCGGCCTGGCGCTAGGCCTTTCACGTCGCGAAACGATCCGTCACGTGATCCTGCCGCTGGCGCTGCGCCGCATGCTGCCACCGCTGGGCAACCAGTGGATCATCAGTATCAAAGACACCTCGCTGTTCATTGTAATCGGCGTTGCCGAGCTGACCCGCCAGGGCCAGGAGATCATTGCGGGTAACTTCCGCGCCCTGGAAATCTGGAGTGCGGTCGCCGTTGTTTATCTGATTATCACGCTTGTCCTGAGCTTTGTTCTGCGTCGTCTTGAAAGAAGGATGAAAATCCTGTGATTGAATTTAAAAACGTTTCCAAGCACTTTGGCCCAACCCAGGTGCTGCACAATATTGATTTGAACATCAGGCAGGGTGAAGTGGTGGTCATTATCGGGCCGTCCGGCTCCGGTAAATCCACCCTGCTGCGCTGCATTAACAAGCTCGAAGAGATCACCAGCGGCGATTTAATCGTCGATGGTCTGAAGGTTAACGATCCGAAAGTGGACGAGCGCCTGATCCGCCAGGAAGCGGGCATGGTGTTCCAGCAGTTCTACCTGTTCCCGCACCTGACGGCGCTGGAAAACGTGATGTTCGGTCCGCTGCGCGTGCGCGGAGCCAGCAAAGCGGCGGCCGAAACGCTGGCCAAAGATCTGCTGGCAAAAGTGGGCCTGGCGGAGCGTGCCCATCACTATCCTTCCGAGCTGTCCGGCGGCCAGCAGCAGCGCGTGGCGATTGCCCGAGCGCTGGCGGTGAAGCCAAAAATGATGCTGTTTGATGAGCCAACCTCCGCACTCGACCCGGAGCTGCGTCACGAGGTGCTTAAGGTCATGCAGGATCTGGCGGAAGAAGGCATGACGATGGTTATCGTTACCCACGAAATCGGCTTTGCCGAAAAGGTGGCGTCCCGTCTGATCTTCATTGATAAAGGCCGTATCGCGGAAGACGGAAATCCGCAGGCGCTGATCGCGAACCCGCCAAGCCAGCGCCTCCAGGAATTCCTTCAGCACGTCTCCTGACAGCAGTACGCTAAGCCGGGCTTGCCCGGCTTTTTTACGCCGGATTGTTCCCAAAAACTCCCCTCCGCTTCTCGCCCTCTATACTTATCATTTTGCACGATATTTTTGTCGGAGGACGCCGTGCCGTGGATCCTGTTGCTCTTGTTTAGCCTGCTTAGCGCGCCATCGCTGGCTGTAACCATTCCTGGCGTCACCACCGGAGCCACCGCCACCCAGCAGAATGCGCCGCCGGAGCCAGACGCCGAAAAGAAAAAAGCCGCCTACAGCGCCCTGGCCGACGTGCTTGAGAACGACACGTCCCGGCAGGAGTTAATCGATCAGCTAAGGAAGGTGGCCGCCACGCCGCCTCAGGATCCGGTACCGAGCATAGCGCCGCCGCAGGTCGAAGAAGAAAAAACGGTGCTGGAAAACGTCACCGACATCAGCCGTCACTACGGTGAAGCGCTGTCGTCGCGTTTTGCCCAGCTCTACCGAAACCTGATTGGCACATCCCACAAGCCTTTTAACCCCCACACCTTCTCCGCTGCAGCCACGCAGTTTGCTATTCTGGCGGGTGCCGTATTCATTTTTTACTGGCTGCTGCGCCTGTGCGTCTGGCCGCTGTACCGAAAAATGGGCCAGTGGGGACGTAAAAAGAATCAGCAAAAAAGCAGCTGGTTACATCTTCCGGCGATGATTACCGGAGCCTTTATCATCGATTTGCTGCTGCTGGCGATGACGCTGTTTGTCGGCCAGCTGCTGGCAGACCGGCTTAACACCGGAAACAAAACCATCGCCTTTCAGCAGGCGCTGTTCCTCAACGCGTTTGCGCTGATAGAATTCTTTAAGGCCCTTCTGCGGCTGATCTTCTGCCCGCGCGTGCCGGATCTTCGCCCCTTCGCGATTCAGGATCGGAGCGCCAAATACTGGGCGGTGCGGCTCAGCGTGCTGAGCGGGTTAATTGGTTACGGCCTGCTGGTTGCCGTGCCGATTATTTCCAACCAGGTTAACGTGCAGTTTGGGGCGCTGGCGAACGTGCTAATCATGCTCTGTATAACCGTCTGGGCGCTGTACCTCATCTTCCATAATAAAAAAGCGATTACCGAGAGCCTGCTGCACCTGGCCGATCGCTCCCTCTCCTTTTTCAGCCTGTTTATCCGCGCCTTTGCCCTGGTGTGGCACTGGCTGGCCAGCGCCTATTTTATTGTGCTGTGCTTCTTCTCGCTGTTCGACCCGGGCAACAGCCTGAAGTTTATGATGGGGGCGACGTTTAAAAGCCTGGCGATTATCGGCATAGCGGCGTTTGTCTCCGGCCTGCTCTCCCGCTGGCTTTCGAAAACCATTACCCTGTCGCCGCCGGTTCAGCGGAATTACCCGGAGCTGCAAAAACGGGTTAACGGCTGGATGTCGGTCTCCCTGAAAGCGGCGCGTATTCTGACGGTCTGCGTGGCAATCATGCTGCTGCTGAACGCGTGGAGCCTGTTTGATTTCTGGAACTGGCTGCATAACGGCGCGGGGGAAAAGACCGTCGATATACTTATTCGTATCGCGCTGATCCTGTTCTTCTCCGCCGTCGGCTGGACGCTGCTGGCAAGCCTCATTGAGAACCGTCTGGTCTCGGATGTCCATGGCAGGCCGCTGCCCAGCGCCCGCGCCCGCACGCTGCTCACGCTGTTTCGCAACGCGCTGGCGGTGATCATCAGCACCATTACCATCATGATTGTGCTGTCGGAGATCGGCGTGAATATCGCCCCGCTGCTGGCAGGCGCCGGTGCCCTGGGGCTGGCGATCTCCTTCGGTTCGCAGACGCTGGTAAAAGATATTATCACCGGCATCTTTATCCAGTTTGAGAACGGGATGAACACCGGAGATCTCGTAACCATCGGGCCGCTCACCGGCACGGTGGAGCGGATGTCCATTCGCTCCGTCGGCGTGCGTCAGGACACCGGGGCGTACCACATCATTCCGTGGTCATCGATCACCACCTTTGCCAACTTTGTGCGCGGCATTGGTTCAGTGGTGGCGAACTACGACGTGGATCGCCATGAAGACGCGGAGAAAGCGAAGCAGGCGCTGCGGGACGCGGTGAGCGAACTGATGGAGATGGAGGATATTCGCGGGCTGGTGATTGGCGAGCCGTCGTTCGCCGGCATCGTCGGGCTGACGAATACCGCCTTTACCCTGCGCGTATCGTTCACCACCCAGCCGCTAAAGCAGTGGACGGTGCGCTTCGCGCTCGACAGCATGGTGAAAAAACACTTCGATCTGGCGGAGGTGCGCGCGCCGGTACAGACCTATCAGGTACTGCCATCGCCGGCTACGCCGCCACCGCCGCAGGCGCCGACGCTGTAATCGTTCTGCCCGGCGGCGCTACGCTTGCCGGGCCTGAAACCCTATTTGCGGCGTTTGTTATCGTCCATAAACGACCAGGCGATGAAGCGGCTCTGCTTCTGTCCCTGCGCCATCTCTTTTTTCACCACTTTTACGGCGCCGGCTTCGGTCAGCGCGCGGTAGAGCGGCGGCAGGTTATCGCCACGGGAGACCAGCGTCGTAAACCATTTCACCTGACGGCCAAAGCTTTTGCTTTCGGCAATCATGCGCAGAATGAACGCCACTTCCCCGCCCTCGCACCAGAGTTCCTGCTGCTGGCCGCCAAAGTTCAGCGCACCATCTTCAGCCTGGCCGAGATTACGACGCTTGCGCTCGCTTCCCGCGCGTGCGGAAGCGGCCGAGTCGTGGAACGGCGGGTTACACATGGTGGCATCGTAGCTTTCGTTCTTATGAATAATGCCGTTGAAAATGGCCGCGGCGTCCTTCTGACGGCGCAGACGAACGGCACGGCTTAAGCCCGGGTTGGCGTTGATAATGGCCTGCGCGCTGGCGAACGCGTCGGCACCGATCTCGCTGCCGGTAAACCGCCACTGGTATTCATGCGCGCCTATCAGCGGATAGATTAGGTTCGCGCCTGTACCGATATCAAGAACGGTGGCCTGGTTTGGCACCGCGCCGCCGTTGTCATCCGCCAGCAGATCGGCAAGGTGATGGACGTAATCCGCACGCCCCGGCACCGGTGGGCAGAGAAAGCCTTCAGGGATGTCCCAGTTCGCTACGCCATAAAAGTGGGCCAGCAGCGCCTTGTTCAGCGCTTTAACCGCCAGCGGATCGGCGAAGTTGATCGACGGTTCACCGGCAGGGGTCTGAACGATAAACGCCCGTAACTGAGGGCAGCTCAGGCACAGGGCATTCATGTCGTAGCGGCTACGGTGGCGGTTTCGCGGGTGCAATCCCGGCTTTTGGGAAGTCATGGCATTCTCCTTTAAACAGCCGCGTAAGATACCCTGTGAAGGCGCAGGGGTAAATATCTGTCTGAGAGGCGCAAAAAAACGACCAAAATCAGTGGCCTGTATGTCTATGATCTGTCAAGAAAATGTCAGATTATATCGTTCAAAAAATAAGCAGATCATCATCAAATTTTTGCGCTAAATCACACTCGTCAGGCTTCTAAACTTAAGGGGAATCACCTGTTGTTTCCCTCCTGAGGATGTGATTATGAAAAAGTATCTGACCTTTATTATTGCGGGTGCGCTGGCAGGCGCCTCGTTCTCTGCCTGGTCCGTTCAACCCCTGACCAACGGCAACGACACCAGCCAGCTGCGTGCGGCCGGGACCGTCTCCGTCAGCCGGGCTAGCAACCTTGATGACCTTCAGGACAAGCTGGCTGAAAAAGCCCGTCAGGAAGGAGCTAAAGGGTTTGTGGTGAACGCCGCCGGCGGGGATAACCACATGTACGGTACGGCGACCATCTATAAATAACCCCTTCCAGTCCCGAACTGCATCTGCCCGACGGATGCAGTTCTCTTTCTTTGCGCCTTGTCTGCGCGTTTTTTAACCCCATATTGATAATATGGCTTAAACCACTCAGGGGAACAGCATGGCTTCCGGTTGGGCGAATGACGACGCCGTTAATGAACAGATCAACAGTACTATTGAAGATGCCGTAGCGCGCGCACGCGGTGAAATTCCGCGCGGCGAAAGCCTGGCTGAATGCGAGGAGTGCGGGGAACCCATTCCCGAGGCGCGCCGTAAGGCCATTCCCGGCGTACGGCTTTGCATTGCCTGTCAGCAGGAGAAAGATTCAAAAAATGCATCACATTCAGGATATAATCGCAGAGGATCGAAAGACAGCCAGTTACGTTGACTTTCCTTTACCTAAGTTAACCGCGCAAGCGCTTAGCTTTACGCTCACGACTTTCAGCGAACCGCGTAGCAAAACGTGCCCTTCTCAGCGCTTCTGTAAAGCGCAGCCGCAAGAAGTGTAAATCGCACCTGCGAATTTATTAGTAATCAATAAGTTATTTGTCATTCAAATTTTTTGAGTAACCACGTCAATTCTCTTCGATTTTATCTTCCGCAAAAAAGCGTGATACTTATCACATCGACGGAACATCGTCCCCTTAACAGAATAACCTGCGAGAATTTGACAATGAAAACTATCAAATATGCTGTTGCCGCTGTTGCCCTGTCCGCTCTGTCCTTCGGCGCTTTCGCCGTAGAGCCGGTCTCTTCCACTCAGGCACAGAGCCTGAACAAAATAGGTGTGGTGAGTGCTGAAGGCGCGACCACGCTGGACGGTCTGGAAGCAAAACTGGCTGAGAAAGCAGCGGCTGCCGGCGCAAGTGGATACACCATTACCTCCGCTAACGGTAATAACAAACTGAGCGGTACCGCGGTTATCTACAAATAATCGAATGAATTATGCTCCCCCCTCACCATCCCTCTGGTGAGATGCTCCAACCCTCATTGACCCTGTTGTTGTTACCCTTTGCTTGCCCGTCCGCCACTGGACGGGCTTTTTTTTTGCTTAAAACGACTGCGCCACGCGCTGCATTCCCGCTTCCACCGTCTCCGCTTCCCCTGTCGCCACCAGGCAGCACGCCATTTGCAGCCTGATGGAGTGTGGAACAGGCACGTTTCCGGCGAGGCATTGCTCAATCCAGCGAGCGGTCGTATGCGGATCTTTCGCCTCGGGCAATATCACGCCGGTATTTTCCTCGCCGCGTTCCAGAATGGCGCGCGTTCCGGTGGAATCAATAAGCATAAGCTGAGGGCAACGCTGGGGATTGGCGTACACTTCCCCTTCCGTCCCGTGCATTAACAGCGCCCTTCCGCCAATGTCCTCAAAGAATTTACCCACGCGGGTGACGTATTCCGGGTGCGATACGCTGGAAAGGCGCAGCGCCGCATCTTCAGCAAACGGTGTCGCCAGCTTTGCCAGCGTGTGGGCGCTGTTACGGACCCCCATACGCCAGCGCATATCCAGCTGCTTTTCCAGCGGAGGACACAGCGCCCCGACCGGAATGTAGACCGGCTGATGTCCGTCAAGCCTGGCCTGCACCTGCCCGGCGTGCAGGGTTGGCGCTATGCCCAGCAGATCAAAGATTGTCTCAGTCAGGACGCGGGTTGGATCTTCCGTTACGCCATGCACAACAACCGGGAATCCGAGCCTGTGCAGCAATATTGCCAGCAGTGGCGTCAGGTTTGCCTGCTTGCGGGCACCGTTATAGCTTGGGATCACAATCGGCATCGGTTTTGCCGCCGGCGGCGTTAAGCGCAGCGTTTGCGCCTGCATGGCTTCATAAAAGCCGCGCATCTCCGCTTCACCTTCGCCTTTGATGCGTAGCGCAATCAGGATACCGCCCATCTCCAGATCGGGGACATCACCGTTTAGCATATGGGTGTACAGGGCCCGGGCCGTTTCCCGATCCAGGTCGCGGGCATGGTTCTTTCCACGCCCTACCTCTTTGATAATTTTACGATAATCCACGACATCTCTCCTTGCGGCTCTATGCAGATACTATAGCCCTGATAAATGTCGAGCGGGTAATCATTTTCCGCCCTTAGGTGCTGGAGCAGACGCTTCGAGGATAAAAATGGTCTGAAGAGAAATTGAACGAAAAATAAATCTCAGCGATAGTTCGCCCCGAATTAATCAGCCAGGTGATGATTAATGCGAGAAGTACCACACTTTCATTCAGAGGATTAAAATGAAAAAAATGATTATTGCGGGCATCGCTGCCGGGATGGCGTGTGCTTCCGTTTCTGCATTTGCATCAAGTGGTGAAGGACAAATTAATTTCACGGGTGAAATTATTGATTCCGCATGTACTGTTGTAAATGGTTTAAGCAATCCACTTAATGTTTCATTAGGTAAGGTGGCTAAATCTGCATTTTCGGGAAGTGGTTCGACGACGTCGACAACCCGCTTTAGCATTCAACTCAAAGATTGTCCTGAAACGGTCACCAGCGCCTCAGTGACTTTCGGTGGGACGCCTGACGGTAACAATAAGGATATCCTTGCGGTTACGTCAGGAACAGGCGCGGCGTCGGGAGTGGGAGTCCAGCTGCTGGATAAAACCCAAAACCCGCTGAGCTTATATACTGCTTCCACAGAATATGCGCTCACGCCAGGTGCCACAACGAACGATTTACAGTTTGGCGCACGCTATATCCAGACCGGAGACATCATTTCTGCCGGGCTGGCGAACGCCGCATCAACCTTCACCATCGTTTACAACTAATAAAACAGATATTAGCTACCCCAGTGGCTAATATCTGTTACTTCTTTATTACGGTGTCGCTATGCGCAAATATCTTCTGCTCTCCTCCTTTTTATTGATCACCACTGCCGCGCACGCCGGAATTACCATCGGCGGCACGCGCGTGGTATACCCGGAAAATAAAAAAGAATCTTCCATTGGTATCAGCAACCCGGACAATCTTGATTATCTGGTGCAGTCATGGGTAGAGACGGAAGATAACGCGCGGGAGAAAGCACCGTTTTTGATCACACCGCCGCTGTTCCGCCTGGACGGTAAACAGGACAACGTTCTGCGCATCATCCGGACCGGGGGAAATTTGCCTGCCGATCGTGAATCGCTTTTCTGGCTAAATATTAAATCTATTCCGTCTTCTAAGCGCAATGAAATCAGCAACACGCTGCAAATTGCCATTAAAACCCGAATTAAGCTTATCTATCGCCCGGCGGGTATTACCGGTAAACCGGAAGATGTTGCCGCGCAATTATCCTGGCACATGCAGGGTAACCAGCTTATTGTCAACAACCCTACGCCATTTTATATGAACTTCCAGGAAATAAAGCTGGACGGTAAAAAGGTTGACAAAGTCACCTATGCAGCCCCTGACAGTGAAACGCGTTTTGCTACCCCGGGAATATCACCGCGCGCTCGGTGAGCTGGAAAATCATTAATGACTACGGCGGCATTAGCCCGTCTTATACCGCAAAGATTAACTAACTCGCCGGGAATATCTGAACATCATTATGCGCTGGGAATATAGCACCGAACCACCCAAACAGCACGGACGCTCAATGCTAATTGCGCTGGGCTGTACCCTGCTGGGCGTTTGCGTGCAAAAAGTTCTGGCCGATGATTATTTCAACCCGGCGCTGCTGGATATTGACAACCCTGGACAGGGAAAAACCGACCTCAGTATTTACGAGATCGGCCCCGGTCAGGCTCCCGGTAAATATCACGTCGACGTCTACGTCAATAATAATAAAGTCGCCAGTAAAGAGATTGAGTTCACGCTAAAGAAAGACGCCAGCGGAAAATCGACGCTGCAGCCGTGCCTGAACGCGGCCCAGTTAAAAAGCTTCGGCATTAAAATTGATAAATTCGTGCAGGATGATAAGGCGCAGTGCATTGACCTGAGCGTTATCCCCTCCGCCAGCGCCACGTTTCACGTTAACCCTCAGCAGCTGCTGTTAAGCATCCCGCAGACCGCTATTACCCGTGTGCCGCGCGACTATGTCGACCCGCAGGAGTATGACGAGGGGATCAACGCCCTGCTGCTGAACTACAGCTTTACCGCCGGGGACAACCGCGGCAAGGGCGAGAACGGCACAGACCAGCGCAGCGAGTTTCTTAACCTGCGTCCCGGTCTTAACCTCGGGGCGTGGCGTTTGCGAAACTACTCCACCTGGAGCAAAACCAGCGGAGACGGTGACGCGGAGAGCCAGTTTTCTTCCGTGTACACCTACGTCCAGCGGGATATTATTTCCCTTGGCAGCAGCGTTAAATTCGGGCAAAGCTCGTCGCCTTCGGACGTGTTTGACAGCATTTCATTCACCGGGGCGCAGATCGCGTCGGACGACGATATGCTGCCGGACAGCATGAAAGGTTTTGCCCCCGTCATCCGCGGAACGGCACACAGCAACGCCCAGGTTATCGTCCGCCAGAACGGCTACGTCATCTATCAAAACTACGTTGCGCCGGGCCCGTTTGAAATAAACGACCTCTACCCCACCGGCGGTAGCGGGGACTTAAACGTCACCGTGAAAGAGACCGACGGCAGCGAACAGCATTTTGTGGTGCCCTACGCTTCGGTGCCGGTATTGCAGCGTGAGGGCCGCTTTAAGTACAGCCTCACCGCAGGACGCTACCGCAGCTACGACAGCGACGTCGAAAAAACGCCTTTCATGCAGGGTACGGCAATCTACGGGTTGCCTTACGGCTTTACTGCCTACGGCGGCGTGCAGGCCAGCCAGTATTACGATGCCCTTGCGCTGGGAGTCGGTAAGAATATCGGCGATCTCGGCGCGTTTTCGGTGGATGTCACCGGTGCCAAATCAGAGATGCAGGACAAGGCGCCGACCCACGGGCGCTCCTGGCGCATCCGCTACAGCAAAGATTTCGCCACCACCGGCACCCATTTTTCCATTGCCGGCTACCGCTACAACAGCAAAGGGTTTTATACGCTACAGGACACCCTGGATTCGCATACCCGCAATGACGACCGGGAAATGCCGGACACCCGACGCAGCCGGGAAGAGGCCACCGTCGATCAGTCCCTGGGCGGAAGGTTTGGATCCCTGACCCTGAGCCTGGTGAAGGAGAACTACTGGAATTCCAGCGAAAGCATGACGTCAGTGAACGTCGGCTATAACAACTCCTGGCACGGGGTGAGCTACGGCCTGAACTACGGACTCAATAAAAACACCCGTGACGGCAGCGACGACAATAACGAGAAAACCAGCGAGCAGACCATCGCCTTTAACGTCTCCGTGCCGCTCGATCGCTGGCTTCGCAACACCTGGGTCAACTACAACCTGAACAGCACGAAACACGACTCCACCCAAAGCGTGGGCCTGAACGGCACCGCGCTCGCCGGCGATAACCTCAGCTGGGGCGTCCAGCAGAGCCACGGTCAGAGCAGCGGCGACAGCACCAGCCTGAACGCCGATTACAAAGGCACCTACGGGGAGGTCAGCGCCGGATATTCACAGGATAGCCAGCAGCAGCAGCTTAACGTCGGCCTTCAGGGCAGCATGGTCGCTCATGCGCATGGCGTCACGCTGGGCCAGCCGATGGGCGAGACGGCCGCGCTGGTCGAAGCGCCGGGCGCAGACGACACGAACATTACCAATCAGACCGGCGTGAGCACCGATTTCCGCGGCTATGCCATCGTGCCGTACGTGTCGCCATACCGCCATAACACCCTTGCGCTCAACACCGAAACGCTGCCGGAAAAGGCGGACGTTGCTCAGGCCGCAAAAACCGTAACGCCGACGCGCGGGGCGATTGTTCGCGCGCATTACGAAACGCACGTGGGCAGCCGGGTATTAATTACGCTGAAACGCGCGGACGGACGCGCGATCCCGTTCGGCGCAACGGCATCGCAGCCCCATCAGGAGGGCGAATTTATCGTGGGCGATGGCGGGCAGGTTTATATGACCGGCATGCAGAAAAAAGGCAGGGTTGAGGTCAGCTGGGGGAAAACCGCCGACAGCCGCTGCTCCGCAACCTATCACCTTCCCGCAAAAGACGACGGGGCTGTTATTAACGTTACGGCGCGGTGCGTGTGAGACTTTTCGAGGTAAAAATGAACATATTGAGATTTGCCTTTGCGATGGTTGTCTTGCTCTCAGGCGCGTGCCTGATGCCGCATGCGCAGGCGGCAACCACCTGCGACAGCACCGACCTGCCTTATACCCTTGATGCAGGCACGCTTTCCGTCCCCACGACCCTCGACATTGGCGGCATCATCCCGGGGTCGGCAAAGACGCACACCGTTAACGGCAGCTGTGTCGGGCCAATGACTAATCACACCATTATTTCCTGCTATTACGGAACGGGAACGGAAGTGCCGGGCATGCCGGGCGTGTACTCAACCAACGTAGACGGCATTGGCATTGAGCTTCTGAACAGTAACGGGCAGATCGTTCGCGGAAAGGGCTACTCATGTGATACCTCCGCGACGCCCGTCGGGACGGTCAGCAGCGACAGCGGACAAACGTTCTCGTTCAGCTATACCCAGCGCTTAATCAAAACGGCGTCACACATCGGGAGCGGCACCCTGTCGGCGGCGATGGATCCCTTTGGATTCGGCGTTTTTCGTTCTGTCGGAATCTCTGGCGCGCGAAATACGAGCCACTATTCCGCCACGGTTAGCGAAAGAACGGCGACCTGCTCTATCGATCCCCTCAATCTGACGGTCTCACTCGGCGATTTCCCGGTATCACAGTTTACCCACGTGGGCAGCTATACGGCCTGGAAGTATTTCAGCATCACCACCACCTGCACGGAAGAGGTCAACCTTACGGCCTCGGTGACCAGCGCGAACGGCGTTAACGGCGTTAACGGCCAGTTTGGTGATGTCCTGAACCTTACGCCCGGCAGCGACAGCGCCACGGGCGTCGGGGTGCGAATGCTGCTTGACGGTGTCGATCTTAAATACGACTTCCCTATCCCGGTCGGTGGTAGAGCAGAGCCAGGCGTCCCGGATGTGATCCCGTTCGCCGTGCAGTATTACCAGACGGATGCCACCGTCACCGCGGGGAAAGCTAATACGATCGCCACAATCGATCTTGAATACCAGTGACGGAGCGAAGATGAAAACGTTACCCCTTTTACTCGCACTGACGAGCCTCCCGGCGGTCGCGACCGACGTTACGCTCAATATCGAAGGAAATATTTACGACACCACCTGTCAGGTGGACGGTGGCAGCCAGAATATGGTGGTGGATCTGGGGCAGGGCGTTGCCAGCGACTTCCGTGACATCGGCGATACCGGTCCGTGGAAAAAATTCGATTTAACGCTGACGAACTGCCCGCCCACGCTGACGGTCGCCACCGTTTCCGTTGACGGCCCGCGCGACAGGGACCATCCCTTCAAATTCGCCAATAGCGGCACCGCAACGGGGGTGGCGCTAGAGCTGGCCGATCGCCTGGACTACATCGTGCTTGCCCCCGAGGCCCGGTTCAGCGTGGTGATCGATGCCGGCACCCACACCGCCACTTTCCCCATGGCCGCACGCTATTACGCAACCGCCATGCCCGTGACTGCCGGCACGTTCAACAGCGTTGTTCAGGCCACCTTTACTTACCAGTAGGACCGCGCCCTCTGGCATGGATGCCTTTTTTACGCCCGGCGGCCAGTTTTGCCGGGCGTTTTTTCACTTCCGGTACCTCCGGCTGCTCAATCGGGAACACCGGCAGCGCGTTCAGCAGCCGCTGCCCGTAGTTTTTGGTGAGCAGACGCTTGTCGTATATCACCACTTCGCCCCAGCAGCCGTGGCTGCGAATAAGACGACCGACCTGCTGAATCAAGTTAAACGACGCCGCCGGCAGGCTTTGCACCTCAAACGGGTAGCGGTTGAGGCTTTTCAGCCACTCGCCTTCGGTGATGACTACCGGGCTGTCGATGGGCGGGAAGGCGATTTTATGAATATGCACCTGCGTCAGATAATCACCCTTGAGATCCAGACCTTCAGCAAAAGACTGAAGCCCCACCAGCACGCTGCGCTCGCCGTTATCAATCCGCTTGCGGTGGGTTTCCACCAGCCTGTAGCGCGGCTGGTCGCCCTGCACCAGCAGGAGTAAACGCAGATCGGTAACGTGCTCCAGAAAGCGCTGCATCGCGCGCCCGCTGGCAAACAGCACCAGCATGCCGGGGTATTTTTTGCTCTCGACCTGTTCGCGGAAGTAGGCCGCCATCTCCGCAATGTGCTGCTCTTCGTTGTCGATAAGCGGCTCAAAGTTCATGCGCGGGATGACCAGCTTGCCCTGCTCGCAGTGGTTAAACGGCGAGTCCAGCGCCACAAAGCGGTCGCCCGCTTTCTCTTTCAGGCCGCTCATCTCCTGCAGTCTTGAGAAGCTGTTCAGGGAACGCAGCGTCGCGGACGTCACCACCACGTGCGGCACGCTGCGCCAGATCAGCTTTTCCAGCTGATCCGCCACGCGGATGCCCACGCAGTGGAAGAACAGATGCACCTGCCCTTCCCGCACCTCGCGGGTCGCCCATTTCGTCACCGGCGCGCCGGAGGCCTGCGCCATCGAGGCCAGCCGCCAGAGCTTGCTCTGCGCTTCAAACATCCCCAGCACGCGGTTCATTTGCAGCAGAATGCGGTGCAAGCGCACCACGTCATGGGTACCGGTTTTCTCGCTGAGATCGTTTAAGAACATCTCCGCCAGCCCGCGCAGCTTTTCGAGGTGCTTCGCCAGCTGCTGGCAAATCTCCATTACCTCTTCCGGCAGCTCCCCCATCGCAAAGCGGTGTTCCGCCTCCTGGGCGGCGGGAAGATAGAGGTTGAGGATGTTATTCAGCGAGGAGATAAGGCCGTAAACCTCGTCGCAGTGCTCGCTCAGCCGCTCCGGGACCGCCAGCGGCGGCGTGGTTTTCGGGCGGAACTGCTCCATGCAGGTGGCCACCAGCTTGCAGAACAGATCCAGCTGTAGACGAAACCACGGCGCGGTGATTTCCGCGCTCATCTCCAGCGCGTCCCGCGCCACGTCGGGCAGATGGTGACCTTCGTCGAGCACCAGCAGCAGGTTTTTCGGCTCCGGCAGCACCGCTTCGCTCTCCAGCGCGGCCATCACCAGCGCGTGGTTTGCCACAACCACCTCCGCCTCCTGAATCTCGCGCCGGGCGACAAAGAACGGGCACTCGCGGTAGTAGTGACAGTTGCGGTTCAGGCAGCTCGCTTTATCGGTGCTGAGCCTGCGCCACAGGTCGTCGCTAATCGCCTGGCTGGTGTGATCCCGCAGGCCGTCCCACCTATAGCCGTCGAGCTCGGTTTTCAGCTTTGCACACAGCTCCTGCTCCGCCTTATTGTTTGGCGTCAGCTCGTCGTCGAGAAAGGCGAGCAGATCCTGCTGGGAAGGTTCACTGCTGGCCAGCGCCGCGAGGTTACGCGGACAAACATAGCGCCCGCGCCCAAAGGCGGCGGTGAACCGCAGGTCGGGGATGATTTTGCGCAGCAGCGGTAAATCTTTGCTGAAGATCTGATCCTGCAGCGCCACGTTGGCGGTGCTGACCACCAGCGTTTTGTCTTCTTCCCGGGCAATCGCGATGCCGGGAATGAGATACGACAGGGTTTTCCCGACCCCGGTCGGGGCTTCTATCGCCAGATGTCGCCCGTCGTCCCCGGCGAGCGTTTTAGCCACGTCGGCAATCATCTGCCGCTGCGGCGCTCGGGGGATAAAATCGGGGATCTGCTGCTGTAGCGCCTTATACCATGCGCCAATTTGCGCTTTTAGCGCCGCGGTTAAAGCCATCGGAAAACCTGGAATACTGTATAAACAGCCACTATTGTGGCACTTTCTTCCCGCTGCCGCAAAAAGAAAAGCCCGGCATTACGACCGGGCTTCCAGATTACTGCGGGTTAGCAGGCTTGCGCGGGCGGCGTCGGCGCTGCCCTTCCCCTGCCGGCTTCCCTTCGCCGCTGCGCCACGGGTTTTCACCGGCCGGTTTGCTGTCGTTATTACGACGCGGCGGTTTGCCCGGGGATTTCGCGGCGCCGCCTTCTGAACGACGCGGCTGCTGGCCGCGGCCGCCGCCGCCCTGACCGCGACCGCCGCCCTGGCGGCCGTTCTGAATCGGCTCGGCTTTGATTGACGGATCAACCTCATAGCCCGGGGTTTCGATGCGCGGGATCTCTTTCTTCAGCAGACGTTCAATATCGCGCAGCAGCTTGTGTTCATCCACGCAAACCAGAGAGAGCGCTTCACCGGTTGCCGCAGCACGGCCGGTACGGCCAATGCGGTGAACGTAGTCTTCCGGCACGTTTGGCAGCTCGTAGTTCACCACGTGCGGCAGCTCTTCAATGTCCAGACCGCGGGCGGCGATGTCGGTCGCCACCAGCACGCGGATATCGCCAGACTTAAAGTCCGCCAGCGCCCGGGTACGCGCGCCCTGGCTCTTGTTGCCGTGGATCGCCGCGCTGCGGATGCCGTCTTTGTTCAGCTGTTCCGCCAGGTGGTTCGCGCCGTGCTTGGTGCGGGTAAAGACCAGCACCTGCTGCCAGTTGCCCTGGCCGATCATCTGGGAGAGCAGCTCCCGCTTGCGTTTTTTATCAACGAAGTGAACGTGCTGCGTCACCTGCTCGGAGGCGGTATTGCGGCGCGCCACTTCCACTTCCAGCGGGTTATGCAGCAGCTTTTCCGCCAGCGCCTTGATCTCGTCGGAGAAGGTCGCGGAGAACAGCAGGTTCTGACGACGCGCGGGCAGCTTCGCCAGCACGCGGCGAATATCGTGAATAAAGCCCATGTCGAGCATGCGGTCCGCTTCGTCCAGCACCAGAATTTCGATGCTGTCCAGCTTCACCGCGTTCTGGTGTTCCAGATCCAGCAGACGGCCCGGCGTTGCCACCAGCACGTCCACGCCGCCGCGCAGCTTCATCATCTGTGGGTTAATGCTCACCCCACCGAACACCACCAGCGAACGGATGTTGAGGTAGCGGCTGTACTCACGCACGTTCTCGCCGATCTGTGCCGCCAGCTCGCGGGTTGGGGTAAGGATCAGGGCGCGTACCGGACGACGGCCTTTGGCGTGCGGCTGATTTTTTACCAGCAGCTCTAACAGCGGCAGGGTAAAGCCCGCGGTTTTACCGGTGCCGGTCTGGGCGCTGGCCATCAGGTCACGGCCCTGCAACACGGCCGGAATGGCCTGCTGCTGAATAGGGGTTGGCTCAACGTAGCCCTGCTCTGCGATGGCGCGCAGAATTTCCGGGTTCAGGCCAAGGGAATCAAAAGACATAAAAACTCCGAACCGCCCCGACCATCACAGGTGTAGTTTTCAGGGAGATATAACAAACGGGAAGGACAAAAACCACAATGTCACGAAGGTGCGGAGTGTAGCAGCTTTTGTGACGTGGCGCATAAAATATCCCCGGCGATGCCTCGACGTTTGCGCGATTCCGGCATAATCTTAATCAATCGATTGATTAATTTTTAATACCGCCATGAATACGACCCCAACGACAACCAAAGGCGAACAGGCAAAAAGCCAGCTTATCGCCGCCGCGCTGGCGCAGTTTGGTGAGTATGGCCTGCATGCCACCACGCGGGATATCGCCGCCCAGGCCGGACAGAACATTGCGGCCATTACCTACTATTTTGGCTCAAAAGAGGATTTGTACCTCGCCTGCGCCCAGTGGATCGCCGATTTTATTGGCACCCACTTTCGTTCGCACGTTGAAGAGGCCACCGCGCTGTTCAGCCAGCCAGAACCCGACCGTGCCGCCATCCGCCAGCTTATTCTTAACGCCTGTCACAACATGATCCGCCTGCTGACGCACGACGATACGCTGAACCTGAGCAGGTTTATCTCCCGCGAGCAGCTCTCCCCCACTGCCGCCTACCAGCTGGTTCACGAACAGGTGATCGCCCCGATGCACACCCATCTGACCCGGCTTGTCGCAGCCTATACCGGACGGGACGCCAGCGATACCGCCACCATTTTGCATACCCACGCCCTGTTGGGCGAAGTACTCGCCTTCCGTCTGGGGCGCGAAACCATCCTGTTACGTACGGGCTGGACACAATTCGATGAGGATAAAGCCGCGCAAATTAGCCAGGTCATTACCCGCCACGTTGATCTGATCCTGCAAGGCTTAACGCAAAGGAGCGAGAAGTCATGAAAAAACCTGTCGCCATCATTCTGGTGGTTGTTATTTTGCTTGCTGCGGGCATTGGCGGCTGGCTGTGGTATCAGAGCCAGCAGGATCGTGGCCTGACGCTCTACGGCAACGTTGATATCCGCACCGTGAATATGAGCTTCCGCGTCGGCGGCCGGCTGGCCTCGCTGAACGTTGACGAAGGCGATGCCATTAAAGCCGGGCAGACGCTGGGGATGCTGGACAAGGCCCCGTTTGAGAACGCCCTGATGCAGGCAAAAGCAGGCGTTTCGGTCGCGCAGGCGCAGTATGACCTGATGCTGGCGGGCTATCGCGATGAAGAAATTTCTCAGGCCGCCGCTGCCGTTAAGCAGGCGAAAGCCGCCTATGACTACGCGCAGAATTTCTACAACCGCCAGCAGGGGCTGTGGAAAAGCCGCACCATTTCCGCCAACGATCTGGAAAATGCGCGCTCATCCCGCGACCAGGCCCAGGCGACGCTGAAATCCGCGCAGGATAAGCTCAGCCAGTACCGCTCCGGTAACCGCGCGCAGGACATTACTCAGGCAAAAGCCAGCCTCGAACAGGCCCAGGCGCAGCTGGCCCAGGCGGAGCTGGATCTGCGCGATACCACCCTCATCGCCCCGTCTGACGGCACCCTGATGACCCGCGCCGTGGAGCCGGGCAGCATGCTCAGCGCGGGCAGCACCGTATTAACGCTCTCCTTAACGCGTCCGGTATGGGTGCGCGCCTACATTGATGAGCCCAATCTCGGCCAGATGCAGCCGGGCCGCGAGCTGCTGCTCTACACCGACGGTCGCCCGGACAGGCCGTATCACGGCAAGGTGGGCTTTGTCTCCCCAACGGCTGAATTTACGCCGAAAACGGTTGAAACCCCGGATCTGCGTACCGACCTGGTGTATCGCCTGCGCATTATCGTTACCGACGCGGACGACGCGCTGCGCCAGGGTATGCCCGTTACCGTGACCTTAAACGACGGGGAACGACATGAATGATGCGGTTATCCAGCTCAATAATCTGGTCAAACGCTTTGCGGGGATGGACAAACCGGCGGTCGCGCCGCTGAACTGTACCATTCACAAAGGCTATGTGACCGGGCTGGTCGGCCCGGACGGCGCGGGTAAAACCACGCTGATGCGGATGCTGGCCGGGCTGCTGAAGCCGGATGAAGGCGCGGCAAGCGTGCTTGGCCTCGATCCGATTAAAGACGACGCGGCGCTCCACGGCATGCTCGGCTATATGCCGCAGAAGTTTGGCCTGTACGAAGATTTGACGGTGATGGAAAACCTCAATCTGTACGCCGACCTGCGCAGCGTCACCGGCGAAACCCGGCAGAACACCTTTGCGCGCCTGCTGGAGTTTACCTCCCTCGGCCCGTTCACTGACCGGCTGGCGGGCAAGCTCTCCGGCGGGATGAAGCAGAAGCTGGGGCTGGCCTGTACGCTGGTGGGCGAGCCGAAAGTGCTGCTGCTGGATGAACCCGGCGTGGGCGTGGACCCGATTTCCCGCCGCGAGCTGTGGCAGATGGTGCACGAGCTGGCGGGCGACGGCATGCTTATCCTCTGGAGCACCTCCTACCTTGATGAAGCAGAACAGTGCCGCGACGTGCTGCTGATGAACGAAGGGGAACTGCTCTATCAGGGCGAACCCACTAAGCTGACGCAAACCATGGCCGGACGCAGCTTCCTGCTGCACAGCCCGCAGGAGTCGAACCGCAGACTGCTCCAGCGGGTGCTGAAGCTCCCGCAGATCAGCGACGGGATGATTCAGGGACGTTCGGTGCGGGCGATCCTCAAAAAAGAGGCCACCGCCGACGATATCCGCCGGGCGCAGGGTATGCCTGAAATTGAGATGCAGGAAACTACCCCGCGCTTTGAAGACGCGTTTATCGATCTGCTGGGGGGCGCGGGAACCTCGGAGTCGCCGCTTGGCGCCATTCTGCACACGGTTGAAGGCACGGCGGGCGAAACGGTGATTGAAGCGAAATCGCTCACCAAGAAATTTGGCGACTTCGCCGCCACCGACAACGTCAACTTTGCCGTGAAGCGCGGCGAGATTTTTGGCCTGCTGGGGCCGAACGGCGCGGGAAAATCGACCACCTTTAAAATGATGTGCGGCCTGCTGGTGCCGACCTCCGGCAAGGCGCTGGTGCTGGACATGGATCTCAAGGTCAGTTCCGGCAAGGCGCGCCAGCACCTGGGCTATATGGCGCAGAAGTTTTCCCTGTACGGCAACCTGACGGTTGAGCAGAACCTGCGCTTTTTCTCCGGCGTCTACGGCCTGCGGGGACGGGCGCAGAACGAGAAGATCGGCCGCATGTGCGACGCCTTCGGCCTGACCGACATCGCCTCCCAGGCGACCGACGCGCTGCCGCTCGGCTTCAAGCAGCGGCTGGCGCTGGCCTGCTCGTTGATGCATGAGCCGGATATCCTGTTTCTTGATGAACCCACCTCGGGCGTGGATCCCCTCACCCGCCGCGAGTTCTGGCTGCATATCAACAGCATGGTGGAGAAAGGGGTTACGGTGATGGTCACCACCCACTTTATGGACGAGGCGGAGTACTGTGACCGCATCGGGCTGGTTTACCGCGGCAAGCTGATTGCTCACGGCACGCCGGACGATCTGAAAGCGCAGGCCGCCGACGACGAACAGCCGGACCCGACCATGGAGCAGGCGTTTATCACCCTCATCCACGACTGGGATAAGGAGAATGCCCATGCGCAGTAACGCCCTCTCCTGGCGCCGGGTACGCGCCCTGTGCGTCAAAGAGACCCGCCAGATCGTGCGCGATCCCAGCAGCTGGCTGATTGCGGTGGTGATCCCCCTGCTGCTGCTGTTTATTTTCGGCTACGGCATTAACCTCGACTCCAGCAAGCTGCGGATCGGGATTTTGCTGGAGCAGCAGAGCGAAGAGGCGCTGGACTTCACCCACGCCATGACCGGCTCGCCCTACATCGATGCCACCATCAGCGACAGCCGACAGGAATTGATCCAGAAAATGCAGGCCGGGAAAATTCGCGGCCTGATCGTCATCCCGGTGGATTTCGCGGCCAACATGGCGCGCCCGGGCGCCGATGCGCCGATCCAGGTGATTACCGACGGCAGCGAGCCGAACACCGCGAACTTTGTGCAGGGCTACGCGGAGGGGATCTGGCAGCTATGGCAGTTGCAGCGCGCCGAGGACCGGGGGGAAAAGTTTGAACCGCTGATTGACGTGCAGACGCGCTACTGGTTTAACCCCGCCGCCATCAGCCAGCACTTTATTATTCCGGGCGCGGTGACCATCATCATGACGGTGATAGGGGCGATCCTCACCTCGCTGGTCATCGCCCGCGAATGGGAGCGCGGCACCATGGAGGCACTGCTCTCCACCGAAGTGACGCGCGTCGAGCTGCTGCTCTGCAAGCTCATCCCCTACTACTTCCTCGGCATGCTGGCGATGCTGCTCTGCATGCTTGTCGCGGTCTTTATCCTCGGCGTGCCGTACCGCGGTTCACTCATCGTGCTGTTCTTTATTACCAGCCTGTTTTTACTGAGCACGCTGGGAATGGGGCTGCTGATCTCCACCATCACCCGCAACCAGTTTAACGCCGCGCAGGTGGCGCTTAACGCCGCCTTCCTGCCGTCGATTATGTTATCCGGGTTTATCTTCCAGATAGACAGTATGCCCGCGGTGATCCGCGCCGTGACCTACGTCATCCCGGCGCGCTACTTTGTCAGCACGCTGCAAAGCCTGTTCCTGGCGGGGAATATTCCGGTGGTGCTGATTATTAACACCCTGTTCTTGATGGCGTCGGCGGTGATGTTTATCGGCCTGACGTGGCTGAAAACCAGACGGCGACTGGACTGAGGAGTAAGTATGTTTCACCGTTTATGGACACTGATCCGCAAAGAGCTGCAATCGCTGCTGCGCGAGCCGCAGACCCGCGCCATTCTGGTGCTGCCGGTGCTGCTTCAGGTTTTACTGTTTCCGTTTGCCGCCACGCTGGAGGTGACTAACGCCACCATCGCCGTCTACAACGAGGACAACGGCAGGCATTCCGTCGAGCTGACCCAGCGCTTCGCCCGCGCCAAAGCCTTTACCCACGTGCTTTTGCTGAAAAGCCCGCAGGAGATCCAGCCCACCATCGACACGCAGAAAGCGTTGCTGCTGGTGCGCTTCCCGGCGGATTTCTCCCGTAACCTGGACACCTTCCAGACCGCGCCGATGCAGCTGATCCTCGACGGGCGTAACTCCAACAGCGCCCAGATAGCGGCGAACTACCTGCAACAGGTGGTGAAGGATTACCAGCAGGAGCTGATGACGGGCAAACCTAAACCCAACAACAGCGAGCTGGTGGTGCGCAACTGGTATAACCCGAATCTGGACTACAAGTGGTTCGTGGTACCGTCGCTTATCGCCATGATCACCACCATCGGTGTGATGATCGTCACCTCGCTGTCCGTGGCCCGCGAGCGGGAACAAGGTACGCTCGATCAGCTGCTGGTCTCCCCGCTCGCCACCTGGCAGATCTTCGTCGGCAAGGCGGTGCCGGCGCTGATTGTCGCCACCTTCCAGGCCACCATCGTGCTGGGTATTGGGATTTGGGCCTACCAGATCCCGTTCGCCGGTTCGCTGGCGCTGTTTTACTTCACGATGGTGATTTACGGCCTGTCGCTGGTAGGGTTTGGACTGCTGATTTCCGCGCTCTGCTCCACGCAGCAGCAGGCGTTTATCGGGGTGTTTGTCTTTATGATGCCGGCGATTTTGCTTTCAGGGTACGTTTCGCCTGTTGAGAACATGCCGGTATGGCTACAGGATTTGACGTGGATAAACCCGATTCGTCACTTTACGGATATCACCAAGCAAATCTATCTGAAGGATGCGAGTCTGGATATTGTGTGGGGAAGCTTGTGGCCGCTACTGGTCATCGCGGCCACAACGGGCTCAGTGGCCTATGCGATGTTTAGACGAAACATCGCGTAGCTTTTTCTCTTTGGTGAGCAACGACACCACCGCAGGCCCTGCGAGGATAGCCAGACCCGCCAGGGCCAGCAGCAGGTTGTTTTGCAGCACGCGTGACAGCAGCCACAGGACGATCATTGCCGCACCGAAATACCAGGTGGTGGTGAGCTCTTCGAGCACATCACCCACTTCACGCCAGCGCGCGTCGTGATGACGCTGTAAAAACAGCATCGACAGCACGGTCACGCCGTAAAGCACGCATAAGCCTAAGCCAACACGCACCAGCGTGCCGCTCATCCAGCCCATCACCAGTACGGCCACGACCAGTAAATGCAACATTATCTGCCAGCAACTCAAACCGGTTGCGACACGAACGCGTTGTTGCCACTTCATGGCTTCTCTCCTGAAGGATTTTTCTCTGCTAATTCAGACTACCGCACTTTACGGAAAATTCCGTAACGCCGCATCTTTTTGTGACGCCTACTACACTTTATTTTCATCGGGATAGTCACCCAGGAAGGTGTTTATGAGCAAAAAAACGCAGCATTTCTCGCTTAAGGTGCTGACGATAAACATTCATAAGGGCTTCACAGCATTTAACCGCCGCTTCATTTTACCGGAGCTGCGCGACGCGGTACGCACCGTCAGCGCCGATATTGTCTGCCTGCAGGAGGTCATGGGCGCCCACGAGGTGCATCCGATGCATTTCGAAAACTGGCCCGACACGCCCCACTACGAATTTCTGGCGGATACCATGTGGAGCGATTACGCCTACGGGCGCAACGCGGTCTATCCGGAGGGGCATCACGGTAACGCCGTGCTGTCGCGTTATCCAATTGAACATTATGAGAATCGCGACGTCTCCGTTGGGGAGAGCGAAAAGCGCGGGCTGCTATACTGCCGCATCACGCCGCCGGACCTTGATTACCCCATACACGTGGGCTGCGTGCACCTGGGCCTGCGTGAAGCCCACCGTCAGGCCCAGCTGCAGATGCTGGCAGAGTGGACGAATGCGCTGCCCGAGGGCGAGCCCGTGGTGGTTGCCGGTGATTTCAACGACTGGCGGCAGCGCGCCAACCATCCGCTGAAGGTGAACGCGGGGCTGGAGGAGATTTTCACCCGCGCGCGCGGGCGTCCCGCACGGACGTTTCCGGTGCGCTTCCCCCTGCTGCGCCTGGACCGCATCTACGTTAAAAATGCCCATGCCAGCAGCCCGACGGCGCTGGCCTTACTCAACTGGCGACATCTCTCCGACCATGCCCCACTCAGCGCGGAGATACACTTATGAAATGCACATGGCAGGAAGGTAACCGCATTACGCTGCTGGAAAACGGCGATAACTTTTATCCGGCGGTCTTTGAGGCGATTAGCCACGCACAGCAGAAAGTATTCCTGGAAACGTTTATCTGGTTTGAAGACGACGTTGGCCGACAGCTGCACGGCACGCTGCTGCAGGCCGCCCGGCGCGGTATAAAAATCGAGGTTCTGCTCGACGGGTATGGCTCGCCGGATCTCAGCGATGAATTTGTTAATGAGCTCACCGCCGCGGGCGTGGTGTTCCGCTATTACGACCCCGGCCCGCGCCTGTTCGGCATGCGCACCAACCTGTTCCGCCGTATGCACCGCAAAATCGTGGTGGTGGACGAAACGGTAGCGTTCGTGGGCGGCATTAACTACTCCGCTGAGCATATGTCGGATTACGGTCCGGAGGCCAAGCAGGACTACGCCATCCGCATTGAAGGACCGGTGGTGCAGGACATTCAGCTGTTCGTGCTGGAAAACCTGCCCGGCAAAGAGGCCGCTCGCCGCTGGTGGCGACGCCGCCATCGCCCGGAAGAGAACCGCAAGCCGGGCGAAGCCCAGGCGCTGTTTGTCTGGCGGGACAACGAGGAGCATCGGGACGACATCGAGCGCCACTACCTGAAGATGCTGGCCAACGCCAAACGCGAGGTAATTATCGCCAACGCCTACTTCTTCCCCGGCTACCGTATTTTGCACGCCATGCGCAACGCGGCCCGACGCGGCGTGAGCGTGAAGCTCATCGTGCAGGGCGAGCCGGATATGCCGATTGTGAAGGTCGGTGCCCGTCTGCTCTACCGCTACCTGGTGAAAAGCGGCGTGCAGATCTATGAATATCGCCGCCGCCCGCTGCACGGCAAAGTGGCCGTTATGGATGACCACTGGGCAACCGTCGGCTCCAGCAACCTCGATCCGCTGAGCCTGTCGCTCAATCTGGAGGCGAACCTGATTATTCACGATCGCCAGTTTAACCAGACCCTGCGCGACAACCTTCAGGGGCTTATCAAGAATGACTGCGTGCGGGTGGATGAATCCATGGTGCCGAAACGCAGCTGGTGGAACGTTGGCATCGGCGTGGTGGTGTTCCACTTCCTGCGCCACTTCCCGGCGATGGTGGGCTGGCTGCCCGCGCACACGCCGAAGCTGGCGCTGGTTGATCCTCCGGTTCAACCCGAAATGGAAACCCAGGACCGCGTTGAAGCGGAAGATGGAGGGAAAACCTGATGTCAAAATCGCATCCTCGCTGGCGGCTGGCGAAAAAAATACTCACCTGGCTGTTCTTTATTGCCGTCGCGGTACTGCTGGTGGTGTACGCCCAGAAAGTGGACTGGGAAGAGGTGTGGAAAGTTATCCGCAACTACAACCGGATGGTGCTGCTGGGGGCCGTTGGGCTGGTCATCGTGAGCTACCTGATGTACGGCTGCTACGACCTGCTCGGGCGTGCCTACTGCGGCCATAAGCTGGCAAAGCGGCAGGTGATGCTGGTGTCGCTCATCTGCTACGCCTTCAACCTGACGCTGAGCACCTGGGTGGGCGGCATCGGCATGCGCTATCGCCTGTACTCGCGCCTCGGATTACCCGGCGGAACCATCACCCGCATTTTCTCGCTGAGTATCACCACCAACTGGCTGGGATACATCCTGCTGGGCGGGGTGATTTTCACCATCGGCGTCGTGCAGCTGCCTGCGCACTGGTATATCGATGAAGCAACGTTGCGCATTCTGGGCATTGTGCTGCTGTTGATTATCGCGGTCTATCTGTGGGCGTGCGCCTTTGCTAAACGTCGCCATATGACCATTAAAGGTCAGAAGCTGGTGCTGCCGTCGTGGAAGTTCGCCGTTCTGCAAATGGTGGTTTCCAGCGCCAACTGGATGGCGATGGGGGCAATTATCTGGCTGTTGATCGGGGAAGATGTGAACTACTTCTTCGTGCTGGGCGTGCTGCTGGTGAGCAGTATTGCCGGCGTGATAGTCCATATCCCGGCGGGCATTGGCGTGCTGGAGGCGGTATTTATTGCCCTGCTGGCCGGCGAGCATGTCTCTCAGGGAACGATCATCGCTGCCCTCCTTGCGTACCGCATGATCTACTACTTCCTGCCGCTGGCGCTGGCAACGGTCTGCTATCTGGTGCTGGAAAGTCGGGCGAAGAAGCTGCGGGCGAAGAACGAGAAGGCGATGGCAAAATAAAAGCAAAACGGCAACTTCGTTGCCGTTTTTAGGGTTTGTTCCCTCTCCCGTGGGAGAGGATCAGGGTGAGGGCATCAGACAGCGCCATCCTCACTAACGACGGTTGCCGAAAATACGCAGCAGCATCAGGAACAGATTGATAAAGTCCAGATAAAGCGTCAGCGCGCCCAGAATTGAATATTTGCGCAGGTTAGCACTGTCGCGAACGTCAATCTGTTCACCGATATTTTTTAGCTTCTGGGTGTCATAGGCGGTTAAGCCGACAAAGATGACGACACCGATATAGGTTACCGCCCACATCAGCGCTTCACTCTTCAGCCACAGGTTCACCAGCGACGCCAGCACAATCCCAATCAGCCCCATAAACAGCATGCTGCCGAAACCGCTCAGATCGCGTTTGGTGGTGTAGCCGTACAGGCTCATCACGCCAAACATTCCACCGGTCACCACAAACGTGCTGGCGATTGAGGAGTAGGTGTAGACGATGAAGATGCTGGAAAGCGTCAGCCCGGTCAGCGCCGAGTAGAGCATAAACAGCGTGGTCGCCATCCCCGCGCTGAGCTTGTGCACCAGCCCGGAGAGGACGAACACCAGCGCCAGCTGCGCGATAATCAGCCCAAAGAAGGTGATTTTGCTGGAGAAGATGAACATCATCAGTTCAGGCGTTTTTGCCGCATACCAGGCGATAAACGCGGTAAGCAGCAGGCCAACCGTCATCCAGCCATATACCTGAGCCATGTAGGTCTGCAACCCGCTACGGGTCTGCTGTACTATCGAATCGGAACGCGGAAATCGGTCCATGATTCACTCCTGATTAAGTAAACACACACGTTAAGACTAACACATCCTCATAAACCTGTTACCAGCGGCTGGCAGCCTGCTTGTCGCTGTCGCGCGATTCTACCCAGCGCTCGCCTTCCGGCGTCGCCTCACGCTTCCAGAACGGGGCTTTGGTTTTAAGGTAGTCCATGATGAACTCCCCTGCCGCAAAGGCGCTCCCGCGGTGCGCGCTGGTGACGCCGACAAACACAATCTCTTCGCCGGGCCACATCTCACCGATGCGATGAATAACCGTAACGCGCCCCAGCGGCCAGCGGCCTCGCGCCTCTTCCACGATCGCCGCCAGCGATTTTTCGGTCATCCCCGGATAGTGCTCGAGCGTCAACGCTTTTACGCTGTCGCCGAGGTTGTGGTTACGCACTTTTCCGGTGAAGGTCACGACCGCGCCGTCTTCATCGCGCTCTGCCAGCCAGCCGTATTCGGTACCAACGCTAAAGCGTTCAGGGCCGACCAGAATTCGGGTTTCCACCATTTTAACCCCCCGTAACCGGCGGGAAGAATGCCACTTCATCCCCTTCGGCCAGCGGGTGGGTCATTTCCACCAGCGTCTGGTTAACGGCGGCCAGCAGCTTGCCCTCGTCCAGCGCCAGCGCCCAGCGGTCGCTTTGCGCAGCCAGATGCGCGCGCAGGGCGGCGACGTTTTCAAAAGTAGCGTCCAGCGTCAGGCTGTCGGTATCCACCAGCTCGCGGACCTGGGCAAAAAAGAGCACCTTAATCATGGCTGTCCACCTTAAAATCACCGGATTTGCCGCCGCTTTTCGCCAGCAGACGCACCGGGCCAATCACCATATCCTTCTGCACCGCTTTGCACATATCGTAGATGGTCAGCGCCGCCACGGACGCTGCCGTCAGCGCCTCCATCTCCACGCCGGTCTTCCCGGTCAAGCGGCAGAGGGATTCAATACGCACGCGGTTATGCTCCGGCTGCGCCTGCAGGTTCACCTCCACCTTGCTGAGCATCAGCGGATGGCAAAGCGGGATTAAGTCCCAGGTACGTTTTGCAGCCTGAATACCGGCGATGCGGGCGGTGGCAAACACGTCGCCCTTGTGATGGCTGCCGTCGATAATCATCGCCAGCGTCTGCGGCAGCATAGTGACGAACGCTTCAGCGCGCGCCTCGCGCACCGTTTCAGCCTTGGCGGAGACATCCACCATATGCGCTTCGCCGGCGGCGTTAATGTGGGTCAGTTGTGACATAGCTTATTTCTTTAAATGGGGATGAAAATTACACGGACGGGTACGGGCATCCAGCTGCGGGGCAATAATATTCTCCCACGCGGTGCGGCAGGCCTTAGTCGAACCCGGCATGGCGAAGATCAGCGTGTTGTTCGCCACGCCCGCTACGGCGCGCGACTGAAGCGTGGAGGTGCCAATCTCTTCAAAGGAGAGCATGCGGAACACTTCACCGAAGCCTTCCACTTCGCGATCGAACAGCGGGAGCAGCGCTTCTGGCGCCTGGTCGCCTGCGGTAAAGCCGGTACCGCCGGTAATCAGCACCACCTGGACGTCCTCACCCGCAATCCACTGCGAGACCTGCGCGCGAATGGCGTAACGGTTCTCTTTGACGATCGCTTTATCAACAACCTGGTGTCCGGCTTCGTGTGCCGCCTCGCGCAGCCAGTGGCCGGAGGTGTCATCCTCTTCACCGCGACGATCGGAAACGGTAAGAATAGCAATGCGTGTCGGGATAAATTCTGCGCTTACCTGACTCATCTTCTGGTTCCTTCTAAAGCCTGATTACCCGCCGATATAAGACAGGTTCTGAGTAATTCCGGTATTGCCCTGATGCAGGAAATGGGTCTGCTTTTTGTGCGTCAGCGCCTCGGAAATGCGTGCTTCAAGCGCGTCCTGCTGGGCATCGTCTTCCAGCAAATCACGCAGATCGACGCCGCCATCTCCGAACAGGCAGAGGTGCAGTTTGCCCACGGAGGAGACGCGCAGGCGGTTGCAGCTGGCACAGAAGTCTTTCTCATAGGGCATGATAAGCCCGATTTCGCCTTCATAATCCGGGTGACAGAAGACCTGCGCCGGGCCATCGCTACGCTGGCGGATCTGATGGATCCAGCCGCGCTTCAGCAGTTCATCGCGCAGCACCATGCCGGAGATGTGATGCCGGCGGAACAGCTCGCTGCCCTCTCCGGTTTCCATCAGCTCAATAAAACGCAGTTGAATGCGGCGCGGTTTGATCCACGCCAGGAAGGTGTCCAGCTGATGGTGATTCACATCACGCATCAAAACGGTATTGACTTTGACCTTGTCGAAACCGGCCGTAAACGCCGCGTCAATGCCGTCCATCACCTGACGGAACTTGTCCTGGCCGGTAATGGCGTGGAACTGACGGGCGTCAAGGCTATCGACGCTGACGTTAATCGCCGTCAGGCCCGCTTCGCGCCAGTTCGCCACGTCGCGCGCCATGCGATAGCCATTGGTGGTCACCGCAATCTGGCGGATACGCTCGTTTTCGCGCACGGCGGCAATGATGTCAGGGAAATCACGACGCAGGGAGGGTTCTCCCCCGGTCAGACGGACCTTTTCCGTACCGAGTTCAGAGAACGCACGCGTGACGCGGCGCACTTCATCCACGGAGAGAAAGCCGTTATTGGTGACGCTGCCAGGCTTATAGCCGTCGGGCAGACAGTAGGTGCAACGGAAGTTACACACATCGGTAATCGACAAACGTAAGTAGAAAAACTTACGCGCGAAAGCATCAGTAAGTTGTGAAGCCATGTACACCTTTCCAGATACGGGAGGCACAGTCATTTCTTTCTGTACCCTGGTGGCAAATCCGCCACGGCCAGGGCGCCATATCTCTCGACACAGGCGCCAGGGCTAGAGTGTATGTTTTCAGTTTTGAAAACGTGGTTATGGCGATAGTAGCGTGGAAATCTCCACTGCGCCATTCTCGCTTTTCGCTATATAAATTTATACATAACGGTGTTATCGTGCATTTTCACTACAGAATACGCAAAAACAGCGCTTTCGCATTGATATACGTCATTATGGATTGTGAGAAGCATCGTCTTTTAGGGGTAGTTGCGTTACTGTGACGCAAGATAAAACAGGATAAGGAATGGGTATGCGCAATCGCACTTTTGCGGATCTGGACCGCGTGGTCGCACTTGGAGGAGGCCATGGCCTGGGTCGGGTTATGTCGTCGTTATCGTCACTTGGCTCACGCCTGACGGGCATCGTGACCACCACCGACAACGGCGGCTCCACCGGGCGGATCCGACGCGCCGAAGGCGGGATTGCCTGGGGTGACATGCGCAACTGTCTTAACCAGCTCATTACGGAGCCAAGCGTGGCCTCGGCGATGTTTGAGTACCGTTTTGGCGGGAATGGCGAACTTTCAGGCCATAACCTGGGAAATCTGATGTTAAAGGCGCTGGACCACCTGAGCGTGCGGCCTCTGGAGGCGATCAACTTAATTCGTAACCTCCTCAAAGTGGATGCGTTTCTGATCCCGATGTCGGAACAGCCGGTGGATTTGATGGCGATCGATGCCGACGATCACGAGGTATACGGCGAGGTGAATATCGATCAGCTTATTCTGCCGCCAAAAGAGTTGATGACCTACCCCAGCGTACACGCAACGCGTGAAGCGGTAGAAGCGATTGGCGAAGCCGATCTTATCCTGATTGGGCCGGGAAGTTTTTATACCAGCCTGATGCCGATCCTGCTGGTAAACGAGCTGGCGCAGGCGCTGCGCAGAACGCCCGCGCCCATGGTGTATATCGGTAATTTAGGTCGCGAACTCAGCCCGGCGGCGGCGAGCCTGTCGCTGGCAGACAAGCTTGAACTGATGGAGCAGTACGTCGGCAAAAAAATTATCGACGGTGTCGTGGTCGGGCCGAAAGTGGATGTGTCGGGAATTGGCGATCGCGTGGTGGTGCAGGAGCCGCTGGAGGCGAGCGACATTAAATACCGTCACGACCGCCATCTGCTGCGCGAGGCGCTGGAGAAGGCGATTCAGGAGTTGGGGTAGGATCGTTTTGTGCGGCCTGATGCCCTCTCCCACAGGGAGAGGACGAAAACACGCTGCTTTACCTAAGATGCGGCGATGAAGAGATCCCGCAGCTGATGCAGCTGGTCGCGGATTTGCGCCGCCTCTTCGAACTCCAGGTTCTGGGCGTGCTGCATCATCTGCCCTTCCAGCTCGTGGATCTTCTGCTGCAGCGCTTTCGGCGTCAGCGCGACGGTATCCTCTTCAACCACTGAACGGGCCTTGCCGCGGCCTTTCGCTTTGGTCTTCGCAATGTTCTGACCCAGCGCCAGAATATCCACCACCTTCTTGTTCAGCCCCTGCGGTGTAATGCCGTGCTCTTCGTTATAGCGCTGCTGCTTCTCGCGACGACGTTCCGTTTCGCCAATGGCTTTCGCCATCGACGGGGTAATTTTATCCCCGTACAGGATCGCCTTCCCGTTGACGTTACGCGCGGCGCGGCCAATGGTCTGGATCAGCGAACGCTCGGAGCGCAGGAAGCCCTCTTTGTCGGCGTCCAGAATGGCCACCAGAGAAACTTCCGGCATGTCCAGACCTTCTCGCAGAAGGTTGATCCCCACCAGCACGTCGAACTCGCCAAGACGCAGATCGCGGATAATCTCCATGCGCTCCACGGTATCGATATCCGAGTGCAGATAACGCACCTTCTCGCCGTGCTCTTCCAGATACTCCGTCAGATCTTCCGCCATGCGCTTGGTGAGCGTGGTAACCAGCACGCGCTCGTTGATGGCGGAACGGGCGCGAATTTCCGAGAGCAGGTCGTCCACCTGGGTTGCCACCGGACGCACTTCGATAATCGGATCCAGCAGCCCGGTCGGGCGCACCACCTGGTCCACCACGTCATCACCGGATTTTTCCAGCTCGTAGTTGCCCGGCGTTGCCGATACGTAGATAGTCTGCGGGGCAAGCGCCTCAAACTCTTCAAACTTCATCGGACGGTTATCCAGCGCTGACGGCAGACGGAACCCGTACTCCACCAGCGTCTCTTTACGCGCGCGGTCACCGCGGTACATCCCGCCGATCTGGGGGATGGTGACGTGGGATTCGTCGATCACCAGCAGGCCGTCCGCCGGAAGGTAGTCAAACAGCGTAGGCGGCGCTTCGCCCGGCCCGCGCCCGGAAAGATAGCGTGAGTAGTTTTCAATGCCGGAGCAGTATCCCAGCTCGTTCATCATCTCGATATCGAACTGGGTACGCTGGCTCAGGCGCTGCTCTTCCAGCAGCTTGTTGTTCGCCAGCAGCACCTTGCGGCGGTCCGCCAGCTCAACCTTGATCTCTTCCATCGCCTGCACGATACGCTCGCGTGGCGTGACGTAGTGCGTTTTCGGGTAGATGGTGAAGCGCTGGATAACGGACTCGACGTGGCCGGTCAGCGGATCGAACAGCGACAGCCGTTCCACCTCTTCGTCGAACAGCTCAACGCGCAGCGCCATGTCGTCCGATTCCGCCGGGAAGATGTCGATCACCTCACCGCGCACGCGGAAGGTCCCGCGCTGAAACGCCTGGTCGTTACGGGTGTACTGCAGCTCCGCCAGACGGCGCAAAATCGCGCGCTGATCGATGATCATCCCCTGCGTCAGGTGCAGCATCATCTTGAGATAGAGATCCGGATCGCCCAGGCCGTAGATCGCCGAAACCGAGGCCACCACCACCACGTCGCGACGCTCCAGCAGCGCTTTGGTCGCCGACAGACGCATCTGCTCAATGTGTTCATTCACCGAGGCATCTTTTTCGATGAACGTGTCGGAGCTGGGAACGTAGGCTTCCGGCTGGTAATAGTCGTAGTAGGAGACGAAATACTCTACGGCGTTTTCCGGGAAGAACTCTTTCATCTCACCGTACAGCTGCGCCGCCAGCGTTTTGTTGGGCGCCAGGACCATGGTTGGCCGCTGAAGATCGGCAATGACGTTGGCAATGGTAAACGTTTTACCCGAACCGGTTACTCCAAGCAGGGTCTGGTGCGCCAGCCCGTCTTCCAGCCCCTCTTCCAGGCGACGAATAGCCTCGGGCTGGTCCCCGGATGGACGGAAAGCAGAATTCAATTTGAACGGTTTACTCATGGGCAACGACCTGATGACGTAATAAGCGGCAGGTGAGTAATTTTACTCGTTGTGGCCAGGATTGCCAGTAAAAAACACTGGATGAAAAACCAGTAGCGTGTCAGGATATTTAGCGTAGCGGGGAGAGGTTTAGCGCGATCCCGACCAAAATTTTATATCAGACAAAATAAAACACCACGCTTTGGGGGTTATCCCCAGAACTATTACTTTTTTAACATTTGTCAAGGGACGATATGAAAGTTTTGTGGCAACCCGTCGTGGTGCGGTGCCGGGAATTGCATTTATCTAATTCGTTAATAAACAAAGACTATTTCATCAAGCCGCGTTTCGCATCAATTTGGGCGTAACCCGCGTATTCTCTCGCTTATCGCGTGTTTTCTAACTCTAATGCACAAGGTTATCCACAGGAATAGTGGATAACTGCCTCCAGCCCGTATGGCGCGTACTTCAGCAAATTCCCGGTTTTTCCCACGAAGCGGCGGTAAAAAATTTTTATCACTCTTTTTTGCCTGGAAAGCGCTCAATTTTTCATAAGCCGTCGGTGAGATCTTAATCACATTTCCGTCATTTTCCCCTGCACCACAATTCAACATGTTCGGCACCGGGAGCGTGCATTTGAAGCAGCCGTATTACTTTTAAGCAGTGTGTTATTCCTAAAAACGGCCTTTTTTTAATCATTATTCAGCTTCTGGCAGGCGTTTTGCAGACATCAACCTGAGCCTTACACCCACACATTTTTAAGGAGAGAAAGATGTTGAGTCTGCGTGCTGTAAATCAGTTTTACGGGAGCCAACATACGCTATGGAACGTGAATGTCGACTTTCCACAAGGGATCTGTACAGGCATCGTTGGCCTGCCCGGCATGGGCAAATCCACGCTCATGAACTGCATTACCGGAAAAGTGCCCGTCGAGAGCGGCACCATCATCTGGCATGAAGCCGGTGCGCCGCCGCGTAATTTGCTCAGCCCGTCGGCAGAACCCCCTGCGCCGCCAACGATAGGCTACGTCCCGCAGGATCGGCGGATATTTTCCCAGCTGACCATTGATGAAAACCTGCATATCGCCATGCGGGCGACGGGGAAACCCGATCCTGCCGCAAAAAGCGAGGCGTATGATCTGTTTCCGGAGCTGTATCCGCTGCGCCAGGTCCGCGCCGCTACGCTTTCGCCTGACGACCAGTATCGGCTGGCCCTGGCCAGCGCGCTGGTTAACCGCCCGCGGGTGCTGATCCTGGATGAGCCCATGCATGGCGCCGGGCAGAGTTTCGCCCACAGGCTGGGACAGCTGCTGTTGCGGCTGAATCGGGAGCTGGGAATGACGGTGCTGTTAGCGGAGCAGCAGCTGTCGTTTATCCGCCGGGTGGCGGACCGTTTCTGCATGCTCTATCGCGGGCGTAACGTGGCGCAGGGCCACGTTAACGAACTGAATGACGAGCTTATTGCACACTGGATGGCGCGGGACGTAAGGCGCTGAGATTGAGATACTGCCCGGTTTCCGCCTGCTCTGCACCGTCGGCAAGCCACGGGATCTCCCCCAGGAACGGCGCTGGCAGCATCCGCTTCAGCGTCGCCAGATACTCAGCATGGCGCTTACCCGGCGCAACCACGTCGTTGGCTATCCAGCCTGCCAGCGGCAGCCCGGCCTGCCGTACGGCCTGAGCGGTCAGCACGGCGTGGTTAATACACCCAAGCTTCACGCCAACCACCAGAATCACCGGGAGCCGTTCGGCCTGCACCCAGTCGGCAAACGTCTGCTGTTCCGAAAGCGGGGTAAACCAGCCGCCGGCCCCTTCCACCAGCACCCAGTCGGCCTGACTTTCAAGCGCGCGCAGGCCGGATGAGAGCACGGCGAACTCAATCGGACGGCCTTCATCAGCACTCACGATGTGCGGCGAGGTTGGCTCGGCAAAGGTGTAGGGATTTACCGCAGAATAGGCAAGGCTGAGGCTGCCGTTACGCTGTAGCGCCAGCGCGTCGGTATTGCGTAACCCCTCAGGGGTCATCTCGCTGCCGGAGGCCACGGGCTTATATCCGGCGGCCTTTTTCCCCAGCCGTTTCGCCGCCTGCAGCAGCGCGGCGCTGGCAACCGTTTTACCGACTTCGGTGTCCGTGCCGGTAACAAAATAACGTTCAGTCACGTTCAATAATCCCATGAAAAAGATGATAGGAGAGCGGGAACTGGCCCCGCGCCTGCGGCCAGGCCAGCTCCAGACGCTGTAGCTGACCGCGGGTGAGCGGCTTCTTCTCCCGCCCGGCGTGCAGGTGCGTGGCGCCAATGCCCTTCAGAGAGCGCATGGCGCTTAGCGCATCGCTAAATTCGAGGGTGACGGTCTGGGCCACGCCGCGATAGCGCCAGCCGTCCAGCGCCTGGATGACCTGCCCGTGGGAGAGAAACCGGTTGGCGTGCGGCTGCGCATCCACCGCCCTCCACGCCTGATTCAGCTCCGGCAGCGAACTTTTCAGCAGGGTGGTAAACGCCACCGTCCCGCCGGGCCGCGCCACGCGGTACAGCTCGCGCAGCGCCTGCGGCAGGCTGGTGCACCACTGCACCGCCAGATGGCTCCAGACCAGGTCGAACCGGGCGTCCGCCAGCGGAATGGACTCGATATCTGCCACCAGATAATGGTCCGCCGACTGCTGATGACGGGCTTCTTCCAGCATTCGCGAGGACAGATCCAGCGCCGTAACGTGGCTGCCGTTCTCGCGCCAGTAGCGGCTGTTGCTTCCCGGCCCGCAGCCCGCGTCCAGCACCTGCGCAAACCGTTTGTCGCCGAGCGCGGAGAGCAGCCCGCGCGCGCTCAGGCGCTGCAGCTCATCGTGCTGTGAATAGCTTTGCGCAGCCCGGCCAAACGCCGCGGCAACGGCCTGCTTATTGACGGGAGACATGCAGGGCCTCCAGAAGGGCGTCGATATCCCCGGCTTCGTGCGCTGCCGTGAGCGTCAGACGCAAACGCGCGGTGCCCGGCGGAACGGTAGGCGGACGGATAGCCGTCACCCACATTCCGCTTTCCCGCAGCGCCTGTGCCAGCGCCAGCGCCCGGTGGTTTTCGCCCACGATCAGAGGCTGTATGGCGCTTTGTGAATCGGTCAGGCGGAACGGGAGCTCGCTAATGCCCCGGCGAAAACGCTGAATATGTTCAGCCAGGCGCGCACGGCGTTCAGCCCCCTCTTCGCCGCGGATCACGGACAGTGACGCGCAAAGCGCCACGGCCTGCGCCGGGGGCATGCTGGTGCTGTAGATCAGATGCCGGGCGAACTGGACCAGGTAATCGGCCACCGGCTCGCTGCACAGCACCGCGGCGCCGCTAACGCCAAACCCTTTTCCGAAGGTAACCACCAGCAGCTCCGGCCTGACGCGCTGCCGGTACGCGCTTCCGCGCCCCTCTTCGCCAACGACGCCAGTGCCGTGGGCATCGTCAACCATCAGCCAGGCATTATGCCGTTTTGCGGCCTCGTGCAGGGCGGCGAGCGGCGCGCTGTCGCCATCCATGCTGAATATCCCTTCCGTCACCGCCAGCTGGAGACCTGTACCGTTTTTTTCCAGCAGGGCGTTCAGCTGAGCGACATCGTTATGGGCAAAACGCCGCAGCTGCGCCGGGCTGAGATGTGCCGCTTCGAGCAGCGAGGCGTGGCTCAGGCGGTCTGCAACAATGCGGTCCTCTTTGCCCATCAGGGCAGAAATTACCGCCTGATTGGCGGCAAAACCGGAGATAAACAGCAGCGCGCGCGGATAGCCCAGCCAGTCGGCCAGCGCCTCCTCCAGCGCCTGATGCGCGGCGGTGTAGCCGCTGACGTGCCCGGAGCCGCCGCTGCCCACGCCGTAACTTTCCGCGCCCTGCTGCCAGGCACGAACGACCTGCGGGTGCTGGCTCAGGCCAAGATAGTCGTTGCTGGAGAAATTGCAGAACCGCTGGCCTTCCCGGGTGAGAAAACGGCCTGCGCCGTGTTCCACCACCCCGCGTACCCGAAACGCATCCGCCGCCCGACGCTCGTCGAGCGCGGTACTGATGCGCGCCTGCCAGGTCATACGGCTGCCGCGTTGTAGAACCGATCGGTGTCGGCATTGAAAATCTGCTGCTCCAGCTGCTGCTGTTGCTCGTTATCCCCCGCCTGCACCCCGGTCTGGTGCGGGTTCAGCCCCAGCTTGCGGAACAGCTGAACGTCTTTGTCCTCTTCCGGGTTCGGCGTGGTCAGCAGCTTGCAGCCGTAGAAAATGGAGTTGGCCCCGGCCATAAAGCACATCGCCTGGGTCTGCTCGCTCATCTGCTCGCGACCGGCAGAAAGGCGAACGTAAGAGGTCGGCATCATGATGCGCGCCACCGCGATGGTGCGGATAAAATCAAACGCATCCACGTCGTCGTTATCCGCCAGCGGCGTGCCTTTCACCTTCACCAGCATGTTGATTGGCACGCTTTCCGGCGGGGTCGGCAGGTTCGCCAGCTGTAACAGCAGGCCGGCACGATCCTTCACCGTCTCGCCCAGGCCCACGATACCGCCGGAACAGACCTTGATCCCCGCGTCACGCACCTTATCCAGCGTGTCCAGACGCTCCTGATAGGTGCGCGTGGTGATGATGTTGCCGTAGAACTCCGGCGAGGTGTCGAGGTTGTGGTTGTAATAATCCAGCCCCGCCGCCGACAGACGCTGCGCCTGCTCGTCGTTCAGCGTGCCGAGCGTCATGCAGGCTTCGAGCCCCATCTCCTTCACGCCCTTTACCATCTGCTCCAGATACGGCATGTCGCGATCGCTGGGGTTTTTCCACGCCGCCCCCATGCAGAAACGGGTCGAGCCGGCGTTTTTTGCCTTACGCGCGGAGTCGAGCACCTGCTCCACCTCCATCAGGCGCTCGGATTCAAGTCCGGTTTTATAGCGCGCGCTTTGCGGGCAATATTTGCAGTCTTCCGGGCAGGCACCGGTTTTGATCGACAGCAGCGTGCTGACCTGAACATGGCGAGGGTCGAAGTGCTGACGGTGCACCTGCTGCGCTTCAAACATCAGCTCCAGGAAAGGTTTATTGAATAATTCAGTGACTTGCGACATCGTCCAGCGTGCGTGGTGAGCCATCGGGCTTCTCCAAAGGGTTTTGTTAATTGTCGGTTCGGTTTATACTTGTAAACCTAAAACTTTTCAAAATGGTTTACAAGTCGATTATGACCCAGGACGATCTCGCCTTCGACAGACAGCATATCTGGCACCCTTACACCTCCACGTCCCGTCCCCTTCCCGTCTATCCGGTGGCCTCCGCACACGGATGCGAGCTGCATCTCGCCAGCGGCGAGCGGCTTGTGGACGGAATGTCCTCCTGGTGGGCAGCGATCCATGGCTATAACCATCCGCGGCTGAACGCGGCGATGAAGTCCCAGATTGACCGGATGTCACACGTGATGTTTGGCGGGATCGCCCATCAGCCTGCGGTCGATCTGTGCCGCCGTCTGGTAGCGATGACTCCCGACGCGCTGGAGTGCGTGTTTCTTGCCGACTCCGGCTCGGTGGCCGTGGAGGTGGCAATGAAAATGGCGTTGCAGTACTGGCATGCGAAAGGCGAAACGCGCCAGCGGTTCCTCACCTTCCGCAACGGCTATCACGGCGACACCTTTGGCGCGATGTCGGTGTGCGATCCGGACAACTCCATGCACAGCCTGTGGAAAGGCTATCTGCCGGAAAACCTGTTTGCTCCGGCTCCGCAGAGCCGCTTCGACGGCGAATGGGACGAGATGGACATAGTGGGCTTTGCGCGGCTGATGGCGGCCCATCGCCATGAGATTGCTGCCGTGATTCTCGAGCCGATTGTGCAGGGCGCGGGCGGAATGCGGATGTACCATCCCGAATGGCTGAAGCGCATTCGAAAAATGTGCGACCGCGAGGGCATTCTGCTGATAGCCGATGAGATCGCCACCGGCTTTGGCCGCACCGGGAAGCTTTTCGCCTGCGAGCATGCGGGTATTGCGCCGGATATTCTGTGCCTGGGCAAAGCGTTGACCGGCGGCACCATGACGCTCTCCGCCACGCTTACCACACGCCACGTTGCCGACACCATCAGCGACGGCGAAGCGGGCTGTTTTATGCACGGCCCAACGTTTATGGGCAACCCGCTGGCCTGCGCGGTGGCAAGCGAAAGCCTCGCCATTCTGGAGAGCGGCGAATGGCAGGCGCAGGTGGCGGCGATTGAGGCGCAGCTGAAACAGGCGCTGAGCGCGGCGGCGGATGCGCCATACGTGACGGACGTCCGCGTGCTGGGCGCCATCGGCGTGGTCGAAACGACGCATCCGGTTAACATGGCCGCGTTGCAGCGCTTCTTCGTTGACCAGGGCGTGTGGGTGCGGCCGTTCGGTAAGCTGATCTACCTGATGCCCCCGTACAGCATATCGCAGGAGCAGTTACGCAAGCTCACGTCGGCGGTGGTTAAAGCCGTGACTATACCGGCGCATTTCACGATTTAACCCTATGGGTTACACTTTGTGAACGAGTGACTCACGAGGGTAAACCGTATGAAAATCATCAGCAAAGACTTACGCGACGGCGAAAAGCTGCCGGAACGACACGTTTTTAACGGGATGGGCTATCAGGGAGATAATATCTCTCCCCATCTGGCGTGGGACGATGTGCCCGCCGGAACCAAAAGCTTTGTCGTGACCTGCTACGATCCGGACGCCCCGACCGGCTCCGGCTGGTGGCACTGGATTGTGGCAAACCTGCCTGCGGATACGCGCGTGCTGCCGCAGGGTTCCGGCTCCGACCTGGTTGCCCTCCCTGAAGGTGCAATACAGACGCGCACTGATTTTGGCAAAGCGGGCTACGGCGGCGCGGCGCCGCCAAAAGGGGAAACCCACCGCTATATCTTCACGGTGCACGCGCTGGACGTGGATAAGATTGAGGTCGACGAAGGGGCAAGCGGCGCGATGGTGGGCTTTAACGTGCATTTCCATTCGCTCGGGAGCGCATCGATTACGGCGATGTATTCGTAATCCTGCGGTCTGATGGCCCCTCACCCCAGCCCTCTCCCACTGTACGGTCCGGGGACATGGTAGACAGGTGTTCGGGGACATGGTGAACACTTTTTAACATCCTTTACCCATGGTGATCGACTTTTTCTTCAGGTCGATCACCCCCACTTTCGTGCTGTACCACCACACCTCGTAGCGGCCGTCTTCCTGCATCTCCTTCAGCCCGACCCGTTCTCCCCTGAACGCCTTGCCTGCGCTCAGACTTACCCCTTTCACGCTCAGCTTTCCGCTGATATCCACTTTCCTGACCATCACGCCCTCGTCGTATTCCGGGGGCGGTGTGTTGCCGCTGTACTGCCGTGCAGACGGCTTATATCGCGAGCCCGGTACCGCCATATCCAGCGCCTCATGCGGGCGTTCAAGGTTATAGACCGTCCGCCAGTGGTCGAAGGCGCGCTGCAGTTCGCCCTCGTTCGCGAACCACTTCCCCTGCAGCACCTCCGTCTTCAGGCTGCGGTGAAAACGCTCCAGCTTGCCCTGCGTCTGCGGATGATACGGCCGGGAGCGCCCCACCCGGATACCATGGCGCATCAGCCACAGCTCCAGCGCCGTCCAGGTACCGGTGGTGTCTCCCCACGGTGAGCCGTTATCCATCGTCATCCGGTCCGGCAGGCCGTAACGCTCAAACACGCTGACCAGCTGCTGCTGCACGGTCTCGCGCCGTTCATCGGTACAGTGCGCCAGGCACAGGGAAAAACGGGAGTGGTCGTCCAGCAGGGTGAGCGGATGGCAGCGGCCCCCGCCAAAGGAAAAGTGGCCCTTAAAATCCATCTGCCAGAGCCGGTTCGGCGCGTCATGTTCGAACCGCCCCGTGGCGGGAATGCCCGGTAAAGTGCCCGGCAGCAGGCCGTGACGGGCCATCAGGTTATGAACGGTGCTGAAGGCGGGCATATGGTGCCCCTGGTCTTCCAGCCAGCGCTTTATCTTGCGTGCGCCCCAGCGTTGATGGCGGCCATGGGCCATACGCAGCAGGGCAGTGATGTCGTCAGATGAGCGGTTCGGGGAATGGTGCGGTATGCGCGGGCGGTCCTGAAGGCCGGAGGCACCTTCCTCTCCCCAGCGGCGAAGCCACTTGTAGCCGGTCGCAGGTGAAATGCCAAAGTGACGGCAGAGGGAACGGATGTTCGCCCCGTCCTGCGAGGCGAACAAAACAAACTCGGTACGTAATGACATGGTATCTCTCGCATCCCAGGGCATAAGCGACTCCATAAACGGGTTCTTATGCCTTAGTTGTAAGTGTCTACCATGTCCCCGAACAAGTGTTCACTATGTCCCCGGACCGTACACCCACGGGGAGAGGGTGTTCAAGTCCCCTCGCCCCTTTGGGGAGAGGGTTAGGGTGAGGGGAAACATCACAGCACCGGCGGCAGCAACCCCACCAGCCGTCCTTCGTCCAGAAGCTGCATCGCCTTATCAATATCCGGGGCAAAGAAGCGGTCGTCATCGTAGTGCGTAACGTGCTCGCGCAGCGCGTGACGCGCCTGCTCCAGCAGCGGGCTGGACGTCAGCCCTTCGCGCAGATCGATGCCCTGACACGCCGCCAGCCACTCTACCGCCAGCACGCCGCGGGTGTTGGCGGCCATCTCCCACAGGCGACGCCCGGCAGCCGGGGCCATCGAGACGTGATCCTCCTGGTTTGCGGAGGTGGGCAGGCTGTCCACGCTGTGCGGATGCGACAGCGCTTTGTTCTCGCTCGCCAGCGCCGCGGCGGTCACCTGGGCGATCATGAAGCCCGAGTTTACGCCGCCGTTGCGCACCAGGAACGGCGGCAGCTGGGACATATGCTTATCCATCATCAGCGCAATGCGGCGCTCGGACAGCGCGCCCACTTCGGCAACCGCCAGCGCAATATTATCCGCCGCCATCGCCACGGGTTCGGCGTGGAAGTTGCCCCCGGACACCACCTCGTTTTCCTGCGCAAACACCAGCGGGTTATCGGACACCGCATTGGCTTCCACCAGCAGCACCTCTGCCGCCTGACGAAGCTGCGTCAGGCACGCGCCCATCACCTGCGGCTGACAGCGCAGGGAATACGGATCCTGCACCTTCTCACAGTTGTGGTGTGAATCGGCAATGGCGCTGGTGTCGGTGAGCAGATGACGGTACATCGCGGCGGCATCAATCTGGCCGCGCTGGCCGCGCACCTCGTGAATACGCGCGTCGAACGGCCGACGCGAGCCGAGCACCGCCTCGGTGGTCAGCGCGCCGCAGACCACCGCCGACGCAAACAGATCTTCCGCTTCAAACAGGCCGCGCAGCGCGAAAGCCGTCGATGCCTGAGTGCCGTTGAGCAGTGCCAGCCCCTCTTTTGCCGCGAGGGTGACTGGCGCCAGCCCGGCTTTCTTCAGCGCCTCTCTGGCAGGCAGCCACTCCCCCTGCCAGCGGGCCTGGCCCTCGCCCAGCAGCAGCAGGGACATATGCGCCAGCGGCGCCAGATCGCCCGATGCACCGACGGAGCCTTTTGCCGGGATCCACGGATAAACTTCTGCATTAACCAGCGCCATCAGCGCCTGGATCACGCTCAGACGAATGCCGGAAAAACCGCGCGCCAGGCTGTTGATTTTCAACACCATCATCAGGCGGACAATGTCGTCGTCCAGCGGCTGGCCAACGCCCGCCGCGTGCGACAGCACCAGCGAACGCTGTAAATTCTCCAGATCGTGCGTGGCAATGCGGGTCTGGGCCAGCAGGCCAAAACCGGTGTTGATGCCGTAAGCGGTGCGCCCTTCAGCCACGATGGCCTCGACGCACGCCACGCTGTCGTTAATCGCACGGTGGGCGCTTTCATCAAGCGTGAGCGTGACCGGCTGGCGCCAGACGCGACGTAGCTGTTTGAGCGTCAGCGAGCCGGGAGTAACAGTTAAGGCGTTCATGCAGGCTTTCCTTCTGTGGCGGTAATCATCGGCAGGTTCAGCCCCTGCTCTCTGGCACAGTCAATGGCAATCTCGTAACCCGCATCCGCATGGCGCATTACGCCCGTCGCCGGGTCGTTGTGCAGCACGCGGGCAATGCGCGCGGCGGCTTCATCCGTTCCGTCACAGACGATGACCATCCCGGAGTGCTGGGAGAAGCCCATCCCGACGCCGCCGCCGTGGTGGAGAGACACCCAGGTTGCGCCGCTAGCGGTATTGAGTAGGGCATTCAGCAGCGGCCAGTCGGAGACCGCATCGGAGCCGTCGCGCATGGCTTCGGTTTCACGGTTCGGGCTGGCGACGGAGCCAGAGTCCAGGTGGTCGCGACCAATCACGATCGGCGCGGAGACTTCGCCGCTGCGCACCATTTCGTTAAAGGCCAGGCCGAGCTTTTGCCGCCACTCCAGCCCTACCCAGCAGATGCGCGCCGGTAAGCCCTGGAAGCTGATGCGTTCGCGGGCCATGTCCAGCCAGCGGTGCAGATGCTCGTCGTCGGCGACAATCTCCTTCACTTTAGCGTCGGTTTTATAGATATCCTCCGGATCGCCGGACAGGGCAACCCAGCGGAACGGCCCTATGCCGCGGCAGAACAGCGGACGAATATAGGCAGGCACGAAGCCGGGGAAGTCAAAGGCATTGCTGACGCCCATCTCTTTTGCCATCTGGCGGATGTTGTTGCCGTAATCAAAGACCGGAATGCCCATCCTGCTGAAGGCGAGCATCGCGGATACGTGTTCCGCCATCGAACGCTTGGCCGCCAGCACCGTGCCCTCCGGATCGGAATCCGCTTTTTGCTGGTACGTTTCCCAGCTCCAGCCTTTAGGCAGATAGCCGTGCAGCGGATCGTGGGCGCTGGTCTGGTCGGTAACGAGATCCGGGCGCACGCCGCGCGCCACCAGCTCCGGCAGAATATCCGCCGCGTTGCCGCACAGGACAACCGACACCGCTTTGCCTTCGGCGGTGTAGCGCTTAATTCGCGCCAGGGCGTCGTCAAGGTCGGTGGCCTGCTCGTCCACGTAGCGTGTGCGCAGACGGAAGTCGATGCGGCTCTGCTGGCATTCGATGTTCAGCGAGCAGGCTCCCGCCAGCGTTGCGGCCAGCGGCTGCGCGCCGCCCATGCCGCCCAGACCGGCGGTGAGCACCCAGCGGCCCTTCAGCGAGCCGCTATAGTGCTGGCGGCCTGCCTCCACGAAGGTTTCGTAGGTGCCCTGCACGATGCCCTGGCTGCCAATGTAGATCCAGCTGCCGGCGGTCATCTGGCCGTACATTGCCAGCCCTTTAGCGTCCAGCTCGTTAAAGTGCTCCCACGTCGCCCAGTGCGGCACCAGGTTGGAGTTGGCAATCAGCACGCGGGGCGCATTTTTGTGGGTTTTGAATACGCCGACCGGCTTGCCGGACTGCACCAGCAGGGTTTCGTCGTTTTCCAGATTCGTTAAAGACTCAACAATGGCGTCATAGCACGCCCAGTTGCGCGCGGCGCGGCCAATGCCGCCGTAAACCACCAGCTCGTGGGGGTTTTCTGCCACCTCAGGATCGAGGTTGTTCATCAACATGCGCAGCGGCGCTTCGGTGAGCCAGCTTTTTGCAGTGAGGGTGGTGCCGCGCGCGGCGCGGACATCCTGCTTGCGGTATTTATCTGACGACATTGTGTGTTCCTTATAAGGGACAGGTGATGCATTTAGATATACTTGTATAGACAAGCACACACAAGGCCGGATTTAACAGAAAAGATACAATTTTGCTATATTGCGTTAGCGATCACGCTTATCGATCTTATGACATAAAGTGGCCCTGCAGCCGGTAGCGATTCCCCGGGAACAGCAGCTTCGCGTGCGACACAATTTGCGAGGATGACCAGGTACGGCGGCGGATCAGCAGGCAGGGATCGTGCTCTTTAATGCGCAACAGCTCGCATTCCTGCGGCGTGGCGCGCACTGCCTCCACAATATGCTCCCCTTCCGTCAGCGGGGCGACGAGGGAGAGATACGCATGCGGCGTCGTTTGCGTGTAGTCCTGGTTAAGATAGTCCGGGATCAGCCCGGCGTTAACGCAGCGATCTTCAATTTGTACCGGAACGTCGTTCTCATAGTGCACCATCACCGAATGGAAGATGCGCGTGCCCTCCTTCACGTTCAGCTCAGCGGCCTGCCCGGCGCTGGCCTGCGTCTCCTCAAGCACCAGCACTTCGCAATGGTGCTGATGATGACGGGAGGTAATTTCATCGGCAATGCTGCGGATTTCAAACAGCGCCGATTGTCCTTTTGGCTCGGCAACAAAGGTTCCGACACCCTGCAAACGCACCAGCAGCCCTTCATCGGTAAGTTCGCGCAGCGCACGGTTGATGGTCATGCGGCTAAAGCCAAACTGCGCCACCAGCTCGGCTTCTGACGGAATGCGGTCGTGCGGACGCCAGACGCCCGCGGCGATTTTTTCACTGATCGCCTTTTTCACCTTTTCATAAAAAGGTGCGGGCGGGCTGGCCGGTTGCTGCGGTGAGCGTGAAAACATGCTGACTCCTGTAATGTTGTTATGCCCACCAGTGAGCTATTTGCCAGGCCAGTCGGGCGGCTAGCTTCGCGCCCTGACCGTCCCGATCGTAGTGCGGGTTAAATTCCACGAGATCTGCCGCCTGTAGTTTACCGCTTCGGCAGATACGCTCAATCACCGGCAAGAGATCCAGGGCCGGAACCCCCAGCGCCGCAGGGGCCGACACGGCGGGCATTTCTGCGCCGGGCAGCACATCGAGATCGATAGTGAGATAAACCCGGTCTGCCCCCGCGAGCACGCGGTCCAGGGAGGATAACGCATCGCGGCGAAAATGCAGATCTTCCACCAGCGTTACGTTTAGCCGCTCGGCTTCATCCCACAGCGCCTGCGTATTCGCCGCACGGCTTACGCCCAGGCAGGCGTAGTGAAACTCGCGCGATTGGGACGCGCAATAGTGCGCCAGCTGGCGGAACGGCGTGCCGGATGTCGCCCGATCAGCCTTGCGTAAATCCAGGTGCGCATCAAGGTTGATCGTCGCAACGCGTTCAGTGGCGAAGGCATCAAGCACGCCGCGCCCGTGCGCCCAGGCGGTTTCATGTCCGCCGCCGAAAATCAGGGTTCGCATCCCGGACTGCTGGCACGCGGTTACCGCATCGCTCAGCGCCCGCTGTGCCGCCTCCAGGGCGTTGCCTTCAACATAAACAGAGCCCATATCCACCAGCCGCGCGTGTCCCTGATGGCTTGCCATATTCGCCAGCGCGCCGCGCAGCACGTCTGGGGCCTGCGCGGCTCCGGGCCTGCCCTGGTTACGCTTTACCCCTTCATCACACTCAAAGCCCATCAGGGCGATGCCTGACGGCTCGGGGGAGAAGCGTTCACGCTGCCGTATCGTCTGGAAAAGGCGCTTTGCGGTGCTGGACTCGGCGCTGTCGTCACGCCCCTGCCAGACCTGCGGAGAAACGGGATGCCACAGCTTCATGCTATCTGCCCCCTAAATACGCGATGATATAAGGGATTACGCCCCGGCTCGTAAACCATCTCAACCGGATGATTGGCCTCCCAGACGACAAAGTCGGCCACGTAGCCCGCCTTCAACTGCCCGTGCGTCGCGCCGCGCCCCAGCGCCTGCGCGGCATGGCGCGTCACGCCTGCCCAGGCTTCTTCCGGCGTCAGGCCAAACTGGACGCAGGCCATATTCATCGCCAGATGCAGGCTGGCAAACGGGCTGGTGCCCGGATTGTAATCGGTGGCTACGGCCATCGGCACGCCCTGTTTTCTGAGCTGCTCCACCGGGGGACGCTGACGCTCCTGAAGAAAGTAGAACGCCCCCGGGAGTAATACGGCGACCGTGCCGCCGTGCGCCATCGCCTGGATCCCCGCCTCATCAAGGTACTCAATATGATCCGCGGAAAGCCCCCTGTAGCGGCTGACCAGCGCCGCACCGCCCAGGCTGGAGAGCTGCTCTACGTGCCCTTTTACCGGGATACCGAGCGCGGCGGCGGCCCGGAACAGGCGTTCGGTTTGTGCCGGGGTAAAGCCCACGTTTTCACAAAACACGTCCACCGCTTCAAACAGTTCTTTTTGCCAAAGCGCGGGGACGATCTCCTCACAGACCAGCGTCATATACGCGTCCGGATCCTGCCGGTACTCCGCAGGGACGGCGTGCGCCGCCAGCAGCGTCGGGCTGATGTCCACCAGGTTGTTCAGGCCGAGCTGGCGCGTAACCAGCAGCATTTTCTCTTCGGTATCGGCATTGAGCCCGTATCCCGATTTGATTTCAACGGTGGTTACCCCTTCGTTCATCAGGCGCCGGAGACGCTGCTGCGCCAGAGCCAGCAGGGTTTCCGGTGAACTGTTGCGGGTGGCCGTGACCGTGGCGTTAATCCCGCCCCCCTGAGCGCTAATGGTCTGATACGATACGCCGTTGAGCCGCTGCTCCCATTCCGCCGCGCGGTCGCCGCCGAACACCAGGTGGGTATGGCAGTCGATCAGGCCGGGAGTGACCAGACGCCCGTTGAGATCGACACACTGGCGATGCCCGGAGGGGACCTCTGATTCAGGAATAACGGCCAGAATCGTTTGGCCACGCACCACGAGAGCATGCTGCTCTTTCAGGCCATACGGTTCCGGTTCGCCTGCAACCAGGGTTGCCAGTCGGGCATTTCGCCATATCACATCGTCGGGATGAATCTGCTGCATGTGCCTTCCACTTGTCATGGGTTGTATAGACATTTATTTTCATCTGCCGCCGGCTGTCAACCGCCCTGAGGCAAAATGTTATTTATTTGTGATGACTTTCCCGTCCCCTCCGGGCAAAAGTGCAACTTTTCCCCTTTTTATCTTCCCGTTTCGCTCAACTTAGTATAAAAAAGCAGGCTATTTCGTCTATCCAGATAAGACTTGCATACCCAGGAGCATTACCTTGACTATTTCCAGGATTTCCCGTCTGGCGTTGGCACTTGCCTTTGGCGTGACTTTATCCGCGTGCAGCTCAACACCACCGGATCAGCAACCCTCTGAGCAGGTTGCTCCGGGCACCGCTTCCCGCCCTGTTCTGTCTGCGGATGAAGCGAAGAATTTCACCCGTGCGCACTATTTCTCGTCGATGGATCCAAACGCTGCCCCGTGGACGCCTTCTTCTATTAACCTGCCGAAACAGCCAGACTTCGTTGTTGGCCCGGCCGGGGCGCAGGGCGTCACGCACACCTCTATTCAGGCAGCGGTCGATGCGGCAATCACCAAACACAGCGCATCTCGTCAGTACATTGCGATCCTGCCGGGTGAATACGAAGGCACCGTGTACGTTCCGGCGGCCCCTGGCAGCATTACCATTTACGGCCTGGGCGAAAAAGCGGTCGACGTAAAAATTGGCCTGGCAATTGATTCAGAGCTCGACGGCGCGGCCTGGCGCCATCTGGTGAACCCGGCCGGCAAATACATGCCAGGCAAACCGGCGTGGTATATGTTTGATAAATGCCAGAGCAAGCGTGCCGCCACAGTTGGCGTGATGTGCTCGGCGGTATTCTGGTCTCAGAACAACGGCCTGCAGTTACAGAATCTGACCATTCAGAACACCCTGGGCGACAGCGTTGACGCAGGTAATCACCAGGCCGTGGCGCTGCGCAGCGATGGCGACAAGGTACAAATCAACAACGTCAATATTCTTGGCCGTCAGAACACCTTCTTCGTCACCAACAGCGGCGTGCAGAATACCCTCCAGAATAACCGCCTCACGCGCACCCTGGTTACCAACAGCTACGTTGAAGGTGATGTGGATATGGTGTCCGGTCGCGGTGCGGTGGTGTTCGAGAACACCGATTTCCGCGTGGTGAACTCGCGCACTCAGCAGGAAGGTTACGTGTTCGCGCCGGCCACGCAGTCCAACCTCTTCTATGGCTTCCTGGCCGTTAACAGCCGCTTTACGGCTGCCGGTGACGGCGTTGCGCAGCTTGGCCGCTCGCTGGACGTGGATTCCGCCACGAACGGTCAGGTGGTGATCCGCGACAGCGTGATTAACGAAGGCTTTAACGTGGCGAAACCGTGGGCAGACGCGGCGATCTCCAAACGTCCGTTCTCCGGCAACACCGGCACGGTGGATGATAAAGAGAAGGTGCAGCGCAATCTGAACGACGCTAACTTCAACCGCATGTGGGAATACAACAACCGCGGTCTGGGTAGCAAGGTGGTTGCCGAGCCGAAGCAGTAAAATAAGCGTAAAAGGGGGATTTTTAATCCCCCTTTTTACTGCGACTGGATACGTCAGGTACCGAACTTAAGAAACGCATCCAATAGTTGCATAATTGCAACCATGAGTTGCAGGAACAGAATTGCCCATTCCACACCGCTCATACGCCACTCCTTTGGTATAGAGCACTTCTCCTCTGGCTTACCTTTCCGCTGCCTGTCGCCCGAGGTGTGTTGGTTATGTTTTGATGTGCTCCGCAGTTTAGGCACTGTCGGCACCACCCGACAGCCAGGACTTAAAAAGGATCCTGAATTGCGGAACTGCAACACATCAAACCAACGCGCAGAATAATATCAGACCATCACTGTACATAAAAACAGTTGTGGCGAGTTTAGGAATTTATAAAGGGTAATCATATAATCAACTGATTTTATTACAAATATAGAGTTACCATCACGTCATAATTCCTTTTTTAGGCTGATGATGAATTTACATCATCCTAAGCCAATATTATGATGGCCGCGTTGGTTACGTTTTGATGTGCTCACCCGGCTACCACCGGGCGTAAAAAAACCTCGCATTTGCGAGGTTTTTTGCTTTCTGCGGATCAGTGCGCGTTAATCACAACCCACATTGGCCCCTGGCCGACCGCATAGCGCTCTTTCTCTTCCAGTAGCCCCTGCACACCCTTGATCTCATAAAGCGCGATGTGGTGGGATTTCTGCCCCGCCGCAATCAGGTATTTGCCGCTGTGATCGACATTAAAGCCGCGCGGCTGGGTCTCTGTCGGCTGGAAGCCCTCAATCGCCAGCACGCTGCCGTCTTCAGAGACGCTAAATACGGTGATCAGGCTGGAGGTACGGTCACAGGCATACAGGTGACGGCCATCCGGCGTGATATGAATATCGGCCGCCCAGCGGGTGTCGGAGAAGTCAGACGGCATCATGTCCAGCGTCTGCACGCACTCAATCTGACCGTTAGGATCTTTCAGCTCCCACACGTCTACCGAGCTGTTCAGCTCGTTTACCACGTAGGCATACTGCTGATTCGGATGGAAGACCATGTGGCGCGGGCCTGCCCCTTCCACGGTGGTCACTTCCGCCGGGCTTTGCGCGACCAGGTGGCCGTCTTCGCTCAGGGTGAACAGACAGATGCGATCCTGCTTCAGCGCCGGCACCCACAGCGTGCGGTTATCCGGGGAGATGTTAGCTGAGTGGCAACCTTCGAGCCCTTCCACCACGTCGACCGTTTCAACCGGAATACCGTCTTCCAGGCGGGTGACGCTCACGCAGCCTGCATTGTAGGAGCCGCTGAAGATAAAGTTGCCCTTATGGTCGGTAGAAATATGGGTCGGGCTGCCCGGCAGCGGTGCTTCTGCGGTATAGGTCAGCGCGCCATCATCCGGGGAGATGCGGTAGGCCAGAACGCGAAATTCCGGGCGCACGCCGACATAAAGAAAACGTTTATCCGGGCTGACGACCATCGGCTGAACCTGGCCTGGCACATCAACAACCTGAACCAGCGTAAGCGAACCTTCTGTATTCAAACGCCAGACATGGATCTGCTGACTTTCAGGACTGGCGGTATAAACGGTTTGTTTCATGAATACTCCTGATTATTTTTAACGGTGAATGCTGAATTGTAGTTCGGGATTTTGCAGGGATCCGCTCTCGGTGTACCATCCCGACAGGCCTTAAATTCAACATTAACCCGGAAGAAAAAATGACCTCGCGAGTGATTGCCCTGGATTTAGACGGAACACTGCTTACCCCTCAGAAAACCCTGCTCCCCTCTTCTCTCGAAGCCCTTAAAAGAGCCCAGGAAGCGGGGTATCAACTTCTCATCGTAACGGGTCGACATCACGTTGCCATTCATCCTTTTTATCAGGCACTGGGCTTAGATACACCTGCAATTTGTTGTAATGGCACCTATTTGTATGATTATCAGGCGAAAAAGGTTTTAACGTCCGATCCGCTTCCCGTTTCTCAGGCGCTGCAATTGATTGATTTACTGGATGAGCACGCCATTCATGGCCTGATGTACGTGGATAACGCCATGATGTATGAGCGCCCGACCGGCCACGTGATCCGCACCAGCAACTGGGCGCTGTCCCTGCCGGAAGCGCAGCGTCCGGTGTTCACTCAGGTATCTTCCCTGCGCCAGGCGGCGGAGGATGTCGACGCCATCTGGAAATTCGCCCTGACCGATGAAGACACCACCAAACTTAATACCTTCGCTAAACATGTCGAGCACACCCTGGGCCTGGAATGCGAATGGTCGTGGCACGATCAGGTAGATATTGCCCGTAAAGGCAACAGCAAAGGCAAACGGCTGACCCAGTTCGTTGAGTCTCAGGGCTGGTCAATGCGGGACGTGATTGCGTTTGGCGATAACTATAACGACATCAGCATGCTGGAAGCTGCCGGCACGGGCGTGGCGATGGGCAACGCCGATGACGCGGTGAAAGCGCGGGCTGACGTGGTGATTGGCGAGAACACCACCGACAGCATCGCGCAGTATATCTATACCCACCTGCTGTAATCAGGCGGTGATGGAGACGCTCTTGATTTGCGCGTAGAGCCACAGGCCAGGCCTGATGCCTAACTCATCCCTGGCCCACGGGCTGATGCGCGCCCACAGCGTTCTGCTGCCCACCTCCAGCTGCACTTCTACCTGACCGTTATCGTCAAAACACTGCGCCACTCTGGCGCGCAGTATATTGCGGATGCTGGTTTGCAGCGGCGGTTGCAGCACCAGAGAGACGTCCGACGCCTGAATGCGGATCCGTAAGGTCGACTGTAGCGGCGTGTCGATTTTATTGACCCACAGATGCTGATCGCCCAGCGCCAGCGCGGTCATCGCATAGTGCGGATGGTGTTCCAGCACGCTCACCTTCAGAATGCTGCTCTGCTGCTCCTTTGGCAGCCACGGATGCATGACGCTGCTGCCCCACACCTCTTCCAGGTTGCCAAAGGCCTTCACGCCGCCCGCTTCCAGCACCAGCACTTTGTCGGCCAGATGTAAGATCTCGTCCAGCGAATGGCTGACGTACAGCATTGGAACGTTGATTTCACGCGCCAGACGTTGCAGATACGGCAGCAGCTCGCGCTTGCGCGGAATATCCAGCGAGGCCAGCGGTTCATCCAGCAGCAGCAGTTCCGGCGCGGTTAACAAGGCGCGGCCAATCGCCACGCGCTGTTTTTCACCGCCCGACAGCGAAGACGGCAGGCGATCCAGCAGCGGCTCGATGCCCAGCAGCGCCACCAGCTTATCAAACTGTCCGGCCATGCTTTTCGCCATACCGTAGCGCAGGTTGCCGCGCACGCTGTAGTGGGGAAACAGGCGCGCGTCCTGAAACACATAGCCGATGCGGCGCTTCTCAGGTGCAAGGCAGATCTTCTTTTCTGCGTCATTCAGGACGCGGTTATTCAGCACAATGCGGCCGGACTGAGGACGCGTCAGGCCGCTAATCGCATTAATCAGCGACGTTTTGCCCGCCCCGGAAACGCCAAAAATAGCGGTGATGCCGCTGGCAGGCAGCGTTTCGTTCAGCGTCAACGTGTGGTTGCCCAGAGTCTGGGTAAAATTGAGTTCCAGCATCACTGTTTCCCCATCCGTTCACGGCTGAGGCGCGCCAGCCACTCGGACACCAGCAGCGAGACCAGGGCGAGCACGATCGAAATAATGCACAACCGGGCCGCCGCTCCTTCGCCGCCCGGCGTCTGAATCAGGGTATACATCGCCGACGGGATGGTACGCGTCTCGCCCGGAATGTTAGATACAAACGTGATAGTTGCACCAAACTCGCCCAGCGAACGGGCGAACGCCAGCACCGTGCCGACGATAATGCCCGGTAACGTGAGCGGCATCGTGATGGTCAGAAACACCCGCCAGCGGCCTGCGCCCAGCGTGCGGGCAGCCTGTTCTAAGCGGATATCAACCCCTTCCAGCGCCAGGCGGATGGCGCGCACCATCAGCGGGAAGGACATTACCGCCGCGGCAAGCACCGCGCCGCGCCAGCTGAAAGCAAAGGTGAGTCCAAACCAGTCGTACAGCCATTCACCGATAAAACCGCGCCTCCCCATTGAGACCAGCAGCAGATAGCCGACCACCACGGGCGGCAGCACGAGCGGGAGATGAAGAACGCTGTCGAGCAGGGCTTTGCCTGGAAACTTCACGCGAACCAGTAACCAGGCAAAGAACACCCCAAAGGGCAAGCTCAGCGCAACCGCCAGGGAAGAGACTTTCAGGCTCAGCAGCACGGCCTGCCATTCAGGTTCGGTCAATATCATTCGTGAGTCGTAAATCCGTAACGTTTAAAGATCGCGGACGCTTCCGGCCCCTTCAGGTAATCAACGAAGGCCGTCACGGTCGCATTTTTATGTCCATCAACTATCGCAACAGGATATTCCACTTTCTTATGCGAGTCTTCCGGGAAGGTGCCCACCACCTTCACGCCTTTACCGGCAACCGCATCAGAGCCATACACAATCCCGAGCGGGGCTTCGTTACGCTCTACCAGCGCCAGCGCGCCGCGCACGTCTTCCGCAGGTGCCAGCTTCGGCGACAGCGTCTCCCAGGCGCCCAGCTTTTGCAGCGCTTCCTTCGCATAAATCCCGGCCGGGACATGCGCGGGATCGCCTACCGCCAGACGGCCGCCGTTGAGCAGACGGGTCCAGTCCGTCTGTTTGTTAATGGCGATGTCGCCCTGCCTGCTGTTTGCAGGCGCGATCGCCACCAGGCTATTTCCCAGCAGGGTTTCACGGGTGTCCGTTTCAACAGCCTTTTTCTCAACCGCGTAATCCATCCATTTCTGGTCGGCAGAGATGAACAGATCGGCAGGCGCCCCGGCTTCAATCTGGCGGGCCAGCGTGGAAGAGGAGGCAAACGACGAAACGACCTCAACGTTTTTCTCTTTTTTGTATACCGCAGCAATATCCTGCATCGCGTTAGTCAGCGACGCCGCCGCAAAGACCGTGATTTTTCCCTCATCTGCCAGCGCGTGCCCGGTGAGTGAAAGCGTCAGCGTTGCCCCTGCGAAAAGGCGTACCCATGAACGTGCCATTTGAAGCTCCTGTGCGTATCGTTATATAAAAATAAATATAACGATATATCACAGGCGTTCCTAGCGCTAAATCGTACCGATTAATGAGTAAGCTCAAGGAACGTTGTAAATGATATCGGCGGAAAAGAGGGAAACTTGAGAGCAAAACGCCCGGGCTGGCCGGGCGTTTTGGAGGAAATTATTGCTGCTTTTTAGGCTGGTCCCGACGATGACCAATGTTCGAAAAGACGTTGAACACTTCACCCAGGCCGTAGATGGCACCGAGGATGATAGCCATCACTACTGGCACCATGATTACCGCGAATACCAGACTTTTCAACAACTCTAACATGGTTTTCTCCAGATCTTGTGAACGGCTTATTCTACCCTGAAAAGTAATAAAAACATCCCCTTTTGTGCGGTGCGCTTTGCGCATCAGGGCATTTGGGTCACAATAGCCTTTTTGCCGGGACACCGTTATGCAGGCCGAAATTCTCCTCACCCTACGACTTCAGCAGAAGCTTTTCGCCGATCCGCGACGCATCGCCCTGTTAAAACAAATAGAACAAACTGGCTCGATTAGCCAGGGAGCCAAAAACGCCGGCATCAGCTATAAAAGCGCCTGGGACGCGATCAACGAGATGAACACCCTGAGCGAGCAGACGCTGGTTGACCGTGCCACGGGCGGAAAAGGCGGCGGCGGCGCCGCGTTAACGCGCTACGGGCAACGGCTGATCCAGCTCTACGATTTACTGGCGCAGATCCAGCAAAAGGCATTTGATGTGTTAAGCGATGACGACAGCCTGCCGCTGGACAGCCTGCTGGCCGCCATCTCCCGCTTCTCGTTACAGACCAGCGCCCGTAACCAGTGGTTTGGTACGGTAACGGGACGCGATCGTTCCCGGGTGCAGGAGCACATTGAGATCCTGCTCGCAGACGGCACGACGCGCCTGAAAGCCGCCGTCACCGCGCAAAGCAGCCAACGCCTCGGGCTAAACGAAGGTAGCGAAGTGCTGATATTACTGAAGGCGCCCTGGATCGGCATCACGCGCTATCCCGAACATGCAGCAGAAGCGGATAACCAGTTGCGGGGAAGCATCAGCCATATTGTACGCGGTGAAGAACAGTGCGAGGTGCTGATGACCCTTGCGGACGGCCAGACGCTTTGCGCCACCGTTCCGGTAAACGACGCGGCTGAATTAGAAGAAGGTGCTGTCGTGACCGCATATTTCAATGCAGACCGGGTGATTATCGCCACATTGTGCTAAGCGCATTGACAATCCATCCGACTCTGGGTATCCCTGACATCTGTTGCTGCAAAAAATGGGATAACACATGTCATCATTGCATATTTCGCAAGGCACGTTTCGTCTTAGCGATACCCGTACCCTGTCGCTGCCTGAGTTAACCTTACGCGCCGGAGAAAGCTGGGCGTTTGTGGGCACTAACGGCAGCGGAAAATCAGCGCTGGCCCGCGCCCTGGCGGGGGAACTAACCCAGTTGAAGGGTGAGCGCGAGTGTGGCTTCACCCGGCTGACGCGCCTTTCCTTTGAGCAGCTGCAGAAGCTGGTCAGCGATGAGTGGCAGCGTAACAATACCGATATGCTCAGCCCTGGCGAAGAAGATACCGGCCGCACGACGGCGGAAATTATCCAGGATGAGATAAAAGATCCTGCCCGCTGCCGCCAGCTGGCGGAGCAGTTTGGCATTACCGCCCTGCTTACCCGACGCTTCAAATACCTTTCTACCGGCGAGACGCGCAAAGCGCTGCTGTGCCAGGCGCTGATGGGCGAGCCGGAACTCCTCATTCTGGATGAGCCGTTTGACGGCCTGGACGTACAGTCCCGCGCACAGCTGGCCGCGCTGCTGGCGAGGCTCAACCAGCAGGGATACACCGTTGTGCTGGTCCTTAACCGCTTTGATGAAATTCCTGATTTCGTACAGCACGCGGGCGTGCTGGCAGACTGTAGCCTGACCGAAACCGGGGAAAAAGCGACGCTGCTGCGCCAGGCGCTGGTTGCGCAGCTGGCGCACAGCGAAAAGCTGGACGGCATCGCCCTGCCGGAGCCGGATGCGCCATCGGCACGACGCGGGCTGGATCCCGATCAGCCGCGCATCGTACTGCGCGACGGCGTGGTGGCTTATGACGATCGCCCCATTCTTAATCACCTCAGCTGGACGGTTAATCCGGGTGAACACTGGCAGATCACCGGCCCCAACGGGGCGGGTAAATCCACGCTGCTGAGCCTGATTACCGGCGATCATCCGCAGGGGTACAGCAACGATCTGACCCTCTTCGGCCGCCGTCGCGGCAGCGGGGAAACCATCTGGGACATCAAAAAGCACATTGGCTATGTCAGCAGCAGCCTGCATCTGGATTACCGCGTGAGCACCACGGTGCGCAACGCGATCCTCTCCGGCTACTTTGATTCCATCGGCATTTATCAGGCGGTATCGGATAAGCAGCACAAGCTGGTACAGCAGTGGCTGGATATTCTGGGCATGGACAACCGGGTAGCCGACGCCCCGTTCCACAGCCTGTCGTGGGGGCAGCAGCGGCTGGCGTTAATCGTCCGCGCGCTGGTTAAACACCCTACGCTGCTGATTCTGGACGAACCGTTGCAGGGGCTGGATCCGCTGAACCGCCAGCTGATCCGCCGCTTTGTGGACGTACTGATTAGCGAGGGGGAAACCCAGCTGCTGTTCGTGTCGCACCACGCAGAGGATGCCCCGTCCTGCATTACCCACCGGCTGGAGTTTGTCCCTGACGGCGAGCGCTACCGCTATCTGCTCAGCAAAATCGATTAACTGCCGGAGGGCGCTGCCCTCCGCTTTTCAGATAACCTGCAACAATACATCTCTATCTCTTTGATCTAAAATGCACCCAGTCTGTGAAAAAGCGAGTTTGAAAAGCAGTGTAAACGATACCACTATTTTATCCCATGTCACACTTTTAGCGTCTCTGATATGCTATGGTTAATTCATACCATAAGCCTAATGGAGCGTAATATGCGAGTTCTGGTAACAGGTGGTAGCGGTTACATCGGAAGTCATACCTGTGTTCAACTGCTGCAAAGCGGCCACGATGTCGTCATCCTTGATAACCTGTGCAACAGCAAGCGCAGCGTGCTGCCCGTCATTGAACGCCTTTCGGGTAAACGACCGACCTTCGTGGAAGGCGATATCCGCAACGAAGCGTTAATGACCGAAATCCTTCGCGATCGCGAGATTGAGACCGTGATCCACTTCGCGGGCCTGAAGGCGGTTGGCGAATCGGTGGCTAAACCGCTTGAGTACTACGACAACAACGTTAACGGTACCCTGCGTCTGATTTCCGCCATGCGTGCCGCAAACGTCAAAAACTTTATCTTCAGCTCCTCCGCGACCGTCTACGGCGACCAGCCAAAAATTCCTTACGTTGAAAGCTTCCCGACCGGCACGCCACAAAGCCCGTATGGCAAAAGCAAGCTGATGGTGGAGCAGATCCTGACCGACCTGCAAAAATCGCAGCCCGACTGGAGCATTGCGCTGCTGCGCTACTTCAATCCGGTTGGCGCGCATCCGTCAGGCGATATGGGTGAGGATCCGCAGGGCATTCCTAACAACCTGATGCCGTATATCGCGCAGGTGGCCGTGGGCCGTCGTGATTCCCTGGCTATTTTTGGCAACGATTACCCCACCGAAGATGGCACCGGCGTGCGCGATTACATTCACGTCATGGATTTGGCCGACGGACACGTGGCGGCGATGCAGCAGCTGGCAGATAAACCTGGCGTGCATATTTATAACCTCGGCGCCGGGATCGGCAGCAGCGTGCTGGATGTGGTAAATGCCTTCAGCAAAGCCTGCGGCAAGCCGGTGAACTATCACTTCGCCCCCCGCCGTGATGGCGATCTCCCTGCGTACTGGGCCGATGCCACCAAAGCCGATAAAGAGCTTAACTGGCGTGTCACCCGCACGCTTGATGAAATGGCACAGGATACCTGGCACTGGCAGTCACGCCATCCGCAGGGCTATCCGGACTAAGGATTTGTCATGACGCAATTCAACCCCGTCGATCACCCGCATCGTCGTTTTAACCCGCTCAGCGGGCAATGGATTTTAGTTTCTCCGCATCGCGCCAAGCGCCCCTGGCAGGGCGCGCAGGAGACGCCTGCAAAACAGACGCTGCCTCAGAATGACCCGGACTGCTTCCTCTGTCCGGGCAATACGCGCGTGACGGGCGATAAAAACCCGGACTACAAAGGTACCTTCGTTTTTACTAACGATTTTGCGGCGCTGATGACCGACACGCCGGACGCGCCGGAAAGCCACGATCCGCTGATGCGCTGCGAAAGCGCCCGTGGCACCAGCCGCGTGATCTGCTTCTCTCCCGATCACAGCAAAACGCTGCCGGAGCTGAGCGTTGAGGCGCTGAAAGAGGTGGTGTCCACCTGGCAGGCGCAAACGGCGGAGCTGGGCCAGACCTACCCGTGGGTGCAGGTTTTTGAAAATAAAGGCGCGGCGATGGGCTGTTCTAACCCCCATCCGCACGGGCAGATCTGGGCGAACAGCTTCCTGCCAAATGAAGCCGAGCGCGAAGATCGTCTGCAAAAAGCGTATTTCACCCAGAACGGCTCACCGATGCTGGTGGATTATACCCGGCGGGAGCTGGCGGACGGCAGCCGTACCGTGGTGGAAACGGAACACTGGCTTGCCGTGGTGCCATACTGGGCGGCGTGGCCGTTTGAAACCCTGCTGCTGCCAAAAGCGCCTGTTCAGCGCATTACCGACCTCAGCGACGCCCAGCGAGACGACCTTGCGCTGGCGCTGAAGAAGCTGACCAGCCGTTACGACAACCTCTTCCAGAGTTCCTTCCCGTACTCCATGGGCTGGCACGGCGCGCCGTTTAACGGCGAAGAGAATCAACACTGGCAGCTGCATGCCCATTTTTACCCGCCGCTGCTGCGTTCCGCGACGGTACGTAAATTCATGGTGGGCTACGAAATGCTGGCGGAAACCCAGCGTGACCTGACGGCGGAACAGGCGGCAGAGCGTCTGCGTGCCGTTAGCGACGTCCACTACCGCGAATCAGGAGTCTAAAAATGAGTCTGAAAGATAAAACACAATCCCTGTTTGCTGAAAAATTTGGCTACCCTGCCACCCACGTTATCCAGGCGCCCGGCCGCGTTAACCTGATCGGTGAGCATACCGACTACAACGACGGTTTCGTGCTGCCATGCGCCATCGACTACCAGACGGTCATCAGCTGCGCGAAACGCGACGATCGTAAAGTACGGGTAATCGCCGCGGATTACGACAACGAAATTGACGAATTTTCCCTCGATGCGCCGATCGTCACCCACGAGAGCCAGCAGTGGGCCAACTATGTTCGCGGTGTGGTGAAGCACCTGCAAAAGCGCGACAAGAATTTCGGCGGGGCCGATCTGACGATCGGCGGCAACGTGCCGCAGGGTGCGGGATTGAGTTCATCTGCATCGCTGGAGGTCGCGGTTGGCACCGTGTTCCAGCAGCTTTATCATCTGCCGCTGGACGGCGCGCAGATCGCCCTGAACGGTCAGGAAGCGGAAAACCAGTTCGTGGGCTGCAACTGCGGCATTATGGATCAGCTGATCTCCGCGCTGGGCAAGAAAGATCATGCGCTGCTGATTGACTGCCGCTCCCTCGGAACCAAAGCGGTTCCGCTGCCGAAAGGGGCAGCTGTGGTGATCGTCAACAGTAACTTCAAGCGTACCCTGGTGGGCAGCGAATACAACACGCGTCGCGAACAGTGTGAAACCGGCGCGCGGTTCTTCCAGCAGCCGGCCCTGCGCGATGTTTCGCTTGAGGAGTTTAACAAGGTTGCCCACGAGCTGGATCCCGTGGTCACGAAGCGCGTGCGTCATATACTGACGGAAAATGCCCGTACCGTAGAGGCCGCCTCCGCGCTGGCGAAAGGTGACCTGAAGCGGATGGGCGAGCTGATGGCAGAATCTCATGCCTCCATGCGCGACGATTTCGAAATCACCGTGCCGCAAATCGACACGCTGGTTGAGATTGTAAAAGCCACGATTGGCGACAAAGGCGGGGTACGCATGACCGGCGGCGGGTTTGGCGGGTGTATCGTCGCCCTGATGCCGGAAGAGCTGGTCCCTGCCGTCCAGGACGCCGTGGCTAAGCAGTACGAAGCCAGAACGGGCATCAAAGAAACTTTCTACGTCTGTAAAGCATCACAAGGAGCCGGACAGTGCTAAACGAAACACCTACACTCGCACCGGATGGTCTGCCGTATCGCCTGTTAACCCTGCGCAACAGCGCCGGGATGGTGGTTACGCTGATGGACTGGGGCGCAACGCTACTTTCTGCCCGCGTGCCGATGCCTGACGGCAGCGTGCGCGAAACCCTGCTCGGCTGCGCGTCGCCAGAGCAGTATATCGAGCAGACCGCCTTTCTTGGCGCCTCCATAGGCCGCTACGCCAACCGCATTGCCAAAAGCCGCTTTGAGCTGGACGGCGCTGGATATTCGCTGCTTTCAAGCCAGGGCGAGAATCAGCTGCACGGCGGACCGGAAGGCTTTGATAAGCGCCGCTGGAAAATTGCGCAGCAAAATGACGGCGAAGTTTGGTTCTCTCTGGACTCCCTTGACGGAGACCAGGGCTACCCGGGCAATCTCACCGCGACCGCTCGCTTCACGCTGACCGAGGATAACCGCATCGTCATTGAGTACCGCGCAACGGTCGATAAGCCGTGCCCGGTCAACCTGACGAACCACGCCTATTTCAACCTCGACGGTAGCCAGAGCGATGTCCGCAGCCATAAGCTGCAAATCCTGGCGGAGGAATACCTGCCGGTCGATGAAGCAGGCATCCCCTATCAGGGGCTGAAACCGGTAAGCGGCAGTAGCTTCGATTTCCGTCAGCCGAAAACCATCGCGCAGGATTTCCTGAGCGATAACGATCAGCGCAAGGTGAAAGGTTACGACCACGCCTTCCTGTTGCAGGCAAAAGGCGATCTTGCTCAGCCTGCCGCACGGGTCTGGTCCGCTGATGAAAAGCTACAGATGACGGTGTACACCACCGCCCCTGCCCTGCAGTTCTATTCCGGTAACTATCTGGGTGGTACCACGGCGCGCGAGCACAACGCCTACAGCGACTGGCAGGGGCTGGCGCTGGAAAGCGAGTTTCTGCCGGACAGCCCTAACCATTCGGAATGGCCGCAGCCGGACTGCGTGCTGCGTCCGGGGGAAGAGTACGTTAGCGTCACCGAATACCATTTCGTTCCGCGCGCTTAAGCCCGGTGGCGCAAGCGTAGCGCCGCCATGTAAAAAGCGTCAGGCCCTCTCCGTGAGGGCTTTTTTATGCGCGTTTTGCTGAAAATAGCGACGATTGCAGACAAAATCATAACCCTGGATTCACATGCATCTTACACTCTCGAACTATTTTCGCTATGGTTAGGGTTAAGCGTTGCTGCTGGCACGGTCACGGCAATATAATGAGAATTGTTATCATTCAAAATGCTTGAGGAGTAAGAAATGGCTAATACTAAGCTTGTCCTGGTGCGCCACGGCGAAAGCCAGTGGAACAACGAAAACCGCTTCACCGGCTGGTATGACGTTGATCTGTCCGAAAAAGGCGTAAGCGAAGCGAAAGCGGCGGGTAAGCTGCTGAAGGAAGAAGGCTTCACCTTTGACTTTGCTTACACCTCTGTGCTGAAACGTGCCATCCATACCCTGTGGAACATTCTGGACGAGCTGGATCAGGCCTGGCTGCCGGTTGAGAAATCCTGGAAACTGAACGAGCGTCACTACGGTGCGCTGCAGGGTCTGAACAAAGCGGAAACCGCAGAAAAATATGGCGACGAGCAGGTTAAGCAGTGGCGTCGTGGTTTTGCGGTAACCCCACCAGAGCTGACCAAAGATGACGAGCGTTATCCGGGTCACGATCCGCGTTACGCGAAGCTGACAGAAGCCGAGCTGCCGCAGACCGAAAGCCTGGCGCTGACCATCGATCGCGTCGTGCCTTACTGGAACGAAACCATTCTGCCACGCCTGAAGAGCGGCGAGCGCGTCATTATCGCGGCTCACGGCAACTCCCTGCGTGCGCTGGTGAAATATCTGGACAACATGGGTGAAGATGAAATCCTCGAACTGAACATCCCTACCGGCGTGCCGCTGGTGTACGAGTTCGACGAAAACTTCAAACCAGTTAAACATTACTATCTGGGTAACGCTGACGAAATCGCTGCAAAAGCCGCGGCCGTCGCCAACCAGGGTAAAGCGAAGTAATTTTCGCGGACATAAAAAAAGCGTGGAGCAATCCACGCTTTTTTATTGCCTGGGGACATTTAGCCGCGACGCGCTTTTACCGCCCCGGCCAGCTGGCGCAGGATAGCGTCGGTATCATCCCAGCCAATGCAGGCATCGGTCACGCTCTTGCCGTAGACAAGCGGCTCGCTGCCCTCAAGATTCTGGTTGCCTTCCACCAGGTGGCTCTCAATCATCACCCCAATGACCGCGTGCTCACCGCCGGCGATTTGCTGACAAACATCCGCACCGACTTCCATCTGCTTTTTGAACTGTTTGCTCGAGTTCGCATGGCTGAAGTCGATCATCACCCGCGGCTCCAGGCCCGCTTTCTCCAGCCCGGCCTTCACTTCCGCCACATGTCTTGCGCTGTAGTTTGGCTCTTTGCCGCCGCGCAGAATGATATGGCAGTCACCGTTACCGCTGGTGTTCACGATGGCCGAATGGCCCCACTTGGTTACCGAGAGGAAGCAGTGTGGCGCGCCAGCCGCGTTGATCGCGTCAATGGCGACCTTGATGGTGCCGTCGGTGCCGTTTTTGAAACCAACCGGGCATGACAGGCCAGACGCCAGCTCGCGGTGAACCTGAGATTCCGTGGTACGCGCGCCAATCGCGCCCCAGCTCATCAGGTCAGCCAGATACTGCGGCGTGATCATATCAAGAAACTCACCGGCAGCAGGCAGCCCGCTGTCGTTGATCTCCAGCAGCAGCTTACGCGCAATACGCAGGCCGTCGTTGATCTGGAAGCTGTTATCCATATGCGGATCGTTGATCAGCCCTTTCCAGCCCACGGTGGTACGCGGTTTTTCAAAATAGACGCGCATCACGATTTCCAGCTCGCCTTTCAGCTCTCCGCGCAGGGCGAGCAGGCGCGCCGCGTACTCTTTGGCCGCGGCAGGATCGTGAATGGAGCATGGCCCAATCACCACCAGAAGACGATCGTCGCTACCTTTCAGGATCTTGTGGATCGCCTTGCGGGCATGGGACACCGTGTTGGCGGCATTTTCGGTGGCGGGGAATTTTTCAAGGAGCGCTACGGGAGGTAATAACTCATTGATCTCTTTAATGCGTAAATCGTCGTTCTGATAATTCATCTTGTTTCCGGCTCTGCCATATCTTTAGTAATGAAAGCAATGCTTTCAATCTAACTTGTCGGCCACGAAGTGTAAACGGGCTTTTACACTTCGCGCAGATAATTCCTGGAATTTACCAAAAATACGCAACAAAATAGCGAAAAATGAGATCTGGCCTAAGCTTTTTACTTGTAACGACTGATTTTAAATATTTATACGCGATCCCATTCTGACATTGCTCGGGAGTACGGGATCTTTCGCCACTGAACAAGATGCACTGTTGGAGAATGTTATCCAGCGTAACGATAAGAACAGGAGCACCATGATGAAAATGACGAAACTGACTACGCTTTTCCTGACGGCAACCCTTACCCTGGCAAGCGGCAGCGTACTGGCAGCCGATGCAAACTCTTCAGGCTCTACCAGCAACGGCGATGCTAATGCCGCTGCTGCTGCGGGCCAGGTCGCCCCGGATGCAAAAGAGAATATCGCCCCTAATAAGGTTGATAATAACGACATCAACACCGGCCACACCAACACCGGCGGGACAAATACCGGCACGATGAACCATGACGGCATGACCACCGACGAGGTTCACAAAAACTCAATGTGTAAAGACGGGAAATGCCCGGACCCGAATGACAAAGTAGGTAGCAATGCCGATACCAAAACGGACGGCACCACCCAGTAATCATCGGTAAGATGAAATAAGGAGAGCGCGTGCTCTCCTTTTTTATTTAAGCTCTTAAAAACGCTACACTAAAAATAATAATAAATCAGGAACGATACCATGGCGCACTCCCACTCTCATTCTTCCCCTTCCGGCGATGAAAACGCCAAACGGCTTCTGCTGGCTTTCGGCGTCACCGCCACGTTTATGGTGATCGAGGTTATCGGTGGATTGATATCCGGATCGCTGGCCCTGCTGGCCGATGCGGGGCATATGCTTACCGACGCCGCCGCCCTGCTGTTTGCCCTGCTTGCCGTGCAGTTTGCCCGCCGTCCCCCCAATGCCCGCCACACGTTTGGCTGGCTCAGGCTGACAACGCTTGCCGCCTTCGTAAATGCGATTGCGCTGGTGGTGATTACCCTTCTTATCGTCTGGGAAGCTATTCAGCGCTTCAGGCATCCGCAGCCGGTAGCCGGGACGACGATGATGGTCATTGCCATCGCCGGGTTACTGGCCAATATTCTGGCATTCTGGATTTTGCACCGCGGCAGCAGTGAAAAAAATCTGAACGTGCGGGCTGCGGCGCTGCATGTGCTGGGCGACCTGCTGGGCTCGGTTGGTGCGATTGTGGCCGCGCTGATTATTATGGGAACGGGATGGACACCTGTTGACCCGATTCTGTCGGTGCTGGTGTCGTGCCTGGTGTTACGCAGCGCCTGGCGCCTGTTAAAAGAGAGCGTGAATGAGCTTCTGGAGGGTGCGCCTACGTCCCTGGACATCGGCGAGCTCAAGCGCAATCTGTGTCGCTCCATTCCTGAAGTGCGTAACGTTCATCACGTTCACGTCTGGCTGGTAGGCGAGAAACCGCTTATGACGCTGCACGTTCAGGTTGTTCCGCCCCACAATCACGACGCGCTGCTTGAACGTATTCAGCACTTTCTTGAGCATCACTACGAGATTGCGCACTCCACCATACAGATGGAGTATCAGGCGTGTAGCGGGCCAGACTGCCACCTGAACGAGGCGCAGTCCGGCCATTCACACGCGCATCACCATTAGCGGGAAAGCGCGCGAGAGCCTCGCTCACGCGCGCTGTTAATCCACATGCGGCTACCGTTAAGGGCGATAAAGGTCAGCAGCATGTATTCCAGCGACATGGCATAAACGCCCTGACGGGCAAAAATCACCACGCTAATCACGTTGATGACCACCCACAGCAGCCAGTTTTCAACGTATTTACGGGTCATCAGGATCATTGCGGCAATTGACAGCACCATCATGCAGGAATCCCAGAACGGGAAGGCGTCCGGCTGAAGCGCAGGCATGGTGACGTTTAACCCCATACCGGACATCACCGAAACCGCAACGCGCGTCAGGAAGGCAAATACCGGATCGATATAGACTGTCATTAAGCCGATAGCCACCACGCAGACAGCGAGCCAGGCGATGGCTTTGGGCAGCGGCAGCCAGCGGATTTGCAGTTCCGCCTCCTGCTGACTGTTTTGCCGCGACCAGGCATACCAGCCATAGATATTGGCCGCAAAGAAGAACAGCTGCAAAAGCAGGCTGGCATAGAGCTGGATCTGGAAGAAGATAATTGCAAACAACGTGACGTTAATCAGCCCGAAAGCATAGTTACCGATCTTCTCAAGGCTGGCCAGCCAGATGCAGAGTAAACCGGCCAGCGTACCCACCGCCTCAATCCACGACAGGTCATAGCCGCCCGCACCAATCGGGATGTGAACCAGGATGTTCTGTGTGCTAAAAAAATCCATTTTTTCTCCGGGGCGTAACAGGTTAAGTACGTAGTGTAGCCGCAAAATCCAGCATACGGTTAAGCGGAATTAATGCACCTTCACGCAGAGCGGCATCCACATGGATCTCATGCGCGGCCCCACCGTTTTCCAGCCCCTCCGCAATGGCTTTCAGGCCATTCATCGCCATCCACGGGCAGTGGGCGCAGCTGCGGCACGTCGCCCCTTCTCCGGCGGTGGGGGCTTCAAGCAGTTCTTTTTCCGGCACGGCCTGCTGCATCTTGTAGAAGATACCGCGATCGGTCGCCACGATGAGCTGCTTGTGCGGCAGGGTTTTTGCGGCACTGATAAGCTGGCTGGTCGAGCCGACGGCATCCGCCATATCGACAATTGACTGCGGGGATTCCGGATGCACCAGGATAGCGGCGTCCGGGTATAGCCCTTTCATACGGGTGAGTGCCTGGGTCTTAAACTCGTCGTGAACGATACAGGCCCCCTGCCAGCACAGCACGTCAGCACCGGTCTGTTTTTGCACGTAGTTACCGAGATGGCGATCGGGTGCCCAGATGATTTTCTCCCCCAGGCTGTCCAGATGTTCAATCAGCTCAACGGCGATGCTGGACGTAACCACCCAGTCTGCACGCGCCTTTACCGCGGCGGACGTGTTGGCATAGACCACGACGGTCCGGTCCGGATGAGCATCGCAGAAGGCTGTGAATGCATCTGTCGGGCAGCCAAGATCGAGAGAACATTCCGCACTCAGCGTCGGCATCAGAATCGTTTTCTCAGGACTCAGGATTTTTGCCGTTTCGCCCATAAATCGCACGCCAGCGACCAGAAGCGTGGAAGCGGGATGTTTAGCACCGAAGCGCGCCATCTCCAGGGAATCCGAAATGCAGCCGCCCGTCTCTTCGGCCAGCTGCTGAATTTCCGGGTCGGTGTAGTAATGCGCCACCATCACCGCATCTCGCTCTTTCAGAAGGCGCTTGATTTTCTCACGGTAGAACTGCTTTTCATCCCGGCTTAGTGGCGCTGGCTTCGGCGGGAAGGGATAAATAGCGGCTTCGGGATCAAACATCACACTCATTATGGCTTCTCGTTTCACTGGCTTAACAATATTGCCTTTGTTTTGCAGGAGATAGCAAAAATGATGGCAACGGTGTTTTATATACTAAACAAGATAGCGAATTCGAGGCGAAATGTCATCGGGAATTGATGCCTGCAGCATTTGTCGGGCAACGGCCGGGGAACGACAGATAGCAAAAAAGCGCCTTTAGGGCGCTTTTTTACACTGGTGGGTCGTGCAGGATGACTCGGCTTCGCCTCGCCCTACGGGCCGTTGCTGAAGCAACGTTATCCTTCACGCTTAATATCTCGAGGAAGACATTAAAATTGGTGGGTCGTGCAGGATTCGAACCTGCGACCAATTGATTAAAAGTCAACTGCTCTACCAACTGAGCTAACGACCCCTTGCGGGATTTTTCTTCGAAGTGGTGGGTCGTGCAGGATTCGAACCTGCGACCAATTGATTAAAAGTCAACTGCTCTACCAACTGAGCTAACGACCCATTCGGGTGCTGACTTCGAAGATTTACTCGGTTCCACTTTTAAAGTGGTGGGTCGTGCAGGATGACTCGGCTTCGCCTCGCCCTACGGGCCGTTGCTGAAGCAACGTTATCCTTCACGTTTAATATCTCGAGTAAGACATTAAAATTGGTGGGTCGTGCAGGATTCGAACCTGCGACCAATTGATTAAAAGTCAACTGCTCTACCAACTGAGCTAACGACCCGAGTGGTGGGTGATGACGGGCTCGAACCGCCGACCCCCTCCGTGTAAAGGAGATGCTCTACCAACTAAGCTAATCACCCACTCTGTACTGCCGGAACTGCGTTAAGTGGTGGGTCGTGCAGGATTCGAACCTGCGACCAATTGATTAAAAGTCAACTGCTCTACCAACTGAGCTAACGACCCACTTTTATGCTGCTTTCACGTTGTTTGATATCCCGTGGCAACGGCGGCATATATTACTGATTTAAGAATTCAGCGCAACAAAAATTTCGATGAAGATCACTTAACTGCTTAGGAATCATGCTGCACGACCAGAAATAACGCGATTTCTGGTCATGCGATAATCAACCCATCGAAATCAAACGTTTTTGCGCCTGTTTGGCGCCGTCGGTGCCCGGGAATTTCGCAACCACCTGCTGATAAACCGCTTTGGCTTTTGCAGTGTCGCCTTTGTCCTGCATGATCACGCCGACTTTAAACATCGCATCAGGCGCTTTCGGTGATTTCGGGTAATTTTTCACCACAGAGGCAAAATAAAACGCCGCATCATCCTTTTTCCCCTTGTTGTAATTCAACTGACCCAGCCAGTAATTCGCATTTGGCTGGTAAGTGGAATCGGGGTACTTCTTCACGAAGTTCTGAAACGCAACGATAGCATCGTCCTGACGCGCCTTGTCCTGAACCAGGGCAATGGCCGCGTTGTAGTCCGTATTCGCGTCACCGCTCTGTACAGGCGCTCCAGACGACGCGGAGGGATCTGCCGCAGGTGCAGGCGTCGCCGCACCGCTTTGATCGCCTGCTGCGGGCTGTGCAGCCGCACCGCCGCTGCTCAGGCTATCCATCTGCGACAAGATTTGCTTCTGGCGTTCCACAACCTGATTAAGCTGATACTGACTCTCCTGGATCTGGCCACGAAGGGAATCGATATCGTTCTGGTTGTCGGAAAGTTGCTGCTGGAGTTGAGTTAAAAGCTGGCTGTGAGCGTTAGAGATACGCTCGAGTTGAGTGACCCGGTCTTCTACCGAGCCTGAGCCGACACTACTGATTGGTGCCTGAGCAAAAGCGGCCCAGGGGGCCGCTATTCCAACCAGTAACGACAGACTCATCAGATGATGTCTGAAGTTACTGCTCATGCAATTCTCTTAGTAAACGAGTACGGCACGACGGTTTTTGGAGTAAGCCGCTTCGTCGTGACCCAGTACTGCTGGTTTTTCTTTACCGTAAGAAACGATGGAGATCTGGTCAGCAGAAACGCCTTTACCCTGCAGGTACATTTTAACAGCGTTCGCACGACGTTCACCCAGGGAGATGTTGTACTCTGGAGTACCACGTTCGTCCGCGTGACCTTCTACGGTGACTTTGTAAGACGGGTTGCTACGCAGGAAGTTTGCGTGCGCATCCAGCATTGCAGCGAAGTCAGAACGGATGTCGTATTTATCCAGATCGAAGTAAACGATGTTGTTCTGCTGCAGCTGCTGCATCTGAAGACGCGCTTGCTCTTCAGAAGACATGTTGCCATTGCCGTTAGCGTCCATACCGGTGCCGGCACCCATCATGCCTTCGCCGCTCTGGTCATTGCTTGCGTTCTTGTTAGAAGAACACGCTGCGATTGCCATTACAGGCAGAGCGATCATCAGCCCCTTCAGCACTTTGTTCAGTTGCATTTCTAAGATTCCTTTAGTAATCAATTAATTATTATTACAGATACGGCGACCAGGCAGGTGATTTAACCTGTCCATCAGTTGCCGGAAGACGCGCTTTGAAACGCCCATCTGTAGAAACCAGATTCAGCACGGATCCCATCCCCTGAGAAGAGCTGTAGATTACCATAGTGCCGTTAGGTGCCAGACTTGGCGTTTCATCCAGGAACGTTGACGACAGTATTTGTACGCCCCCCGTTACCAGATCTTGTTTGGCAATGTGCTGCTGACCACCCGCAGTACTGACCATTACCATTGTTTTACCATCGGCACTGACGTCAGCATCCTGGTTCTGAGAACCTTCCCAGGTAATACGCTGCGCTGCTCCGCCGTTGATATTCATTTTATAGACTTGTGGACGACCCGCCTGGTCAGACGTAAAGGCGAGATTCTGGCTGTCCGGGAACCAGGTTGGTTCAGTATTGTTGCTACGGCCGTCCGTAATCTGGCGGATCTGACCAGATCCAATGTCCATCACATACAGGTTCAGGCTACCGGTTTTAGACAGGGCAAAGGCCAGCTTAGTCCCATCCGGAGAGAACGCAGGTGCACCGTTGTGGCGCGGGAATGAAGCAACCTGGCGCACGGCACCGTTAGACAGCGTCTGAATAACCAGCGCGGAACGGCCGCTCTCGAAGGTCACGTACGCCAGCTTAGAGCCGTCAGGAGACCATGCCGGAGACATCAGCGGCTGAGGAGAACGGTGAACGGTGAACTGGTTGTAGCCATCGTAGTCAGAGACGCGCAGCTCATACGGGAACTGTCCGCCGTTGGTCTGAACCACGTACGCGATACGGGTACGGAACGCACCTTTAATACCGGTCAGCTTCTCGAACACTTCGTCACTCGCCGTATGGCCAGCGTAGCGCAGCCACTGCTTGTTCACTTTATACGTGTTCTGAGCCAGAACGGTACCCGGCGCACCGCCGGTATCAACCAGCTGATACGCAACGTTATAGCCGCCGTCTGGTGCAGGCGTAACCTGACCGACAACTACCGCATCAATACCCAGTGCAGACCATGCAGCAGGCTGAACGTCCTGCGCAGTACCCGGCTGCTGAGGCAGGCGGGAACGATCTAATGGGTTAAATTTACCGCTGTTACGCAGGTCAGCTGCCACAATGCCGCCAATATCTTCAGGCGCAGCGCCCGGGCCTGCCCACTGGAACGGAACGACACCAATTGGACGCGCCGAGTCCACCCCCTGGGTGATCTCGATACGTACTTCTGCGTGCAGTACAGCTGCCCACAGCATTAAAAAACTAACTGCTACACGTAATGCCTGCTTCATCATATCTCCCTTATCTGGGTAACCTTACCCACGATAATTTAGCAGAATGTTAACAAACCCAAATAGACAAAACTACTTATCCTGTTTACGACCATAGACTGTTTTTCATACTTCCGTTAGAAGAGTTGATTACAGCTTAAAGTCCAGTTTGGCATCTTTTATCCTTTCATAAACAGCCTCACTAGGCGGTTTAGGAATGTTCGCCGATCTGGCTGCGGCCAGCGCAGCCTGACAGAGCGCAGGATCACCCCCTTCAGACGTCACGCTTTTCAACCTGCCGTCTGGCGCAAGATTGATGTGCAGTACGCATTGCTTGCCCTGATACAGGCCTGCATCAAAGAGTCGGCTCTGAATCGCAACCTGGATCTGCTTGGCATAAGCACTGATATCTGCACCTGTTGCCCCACCGTTGGCTCCGGAGGTACCGCTGTCTTTTGACGGCTGTCCATTTCCTTTCGCCCCACCGCCCGTTTTCGGTGCATTCTTACCGGAACTCAGGTCGCCCAGCAGATCGTCAACCCCTGCGGCTGCGGCAGCTTTCTCAGCGGCAGCGGCCTTTTTAGCAGCGGCTTTTTCGGCTGCTGCTTTCTTATCGGCAGCGGCTTTCTCAGCTGCAGCTTTTTTATCAGCAGCGGCTTTTTCCGCAGCGGCGGCTTTTTCTGCCGCAGCTTTCTCAGCGGCAGCCGCTTTCTTCGCCGCTTCGGCGGCCGCTTTTTTCTCTGCTTCCTGGGCGGCTTTCTTCGCGGCTTCTGCTTCGGCTTTCTTCTGTGCGTCAGCAGCGGCTTTTTTCACGGCTTCGGCTTCCGCTTTCTTCTTCGCATCAGCAGCGGCCTTCTTCGCGGCTTCTGCTTCGGCCTTCTTCTGCGCGTCAGCAGCGGCTTTTTTCGCTGCTTCTGCGGCTACTTTCGCCTGAGCATCTGCCTGCGCCTTAGCGTCTGCTGCGGCTTTGGCTGCCGCCTCCTCCGCCTGCTTCTGCTGTTCCTGCGCTTTCTTCGCTGCGGCTTCAGCCTGTTTCTGCTGCTCCGCCTGCTCTTTCGCGGCTTCCTGCGCCTGCAAACGCTCTTTCTCAAGCTGCTTCAAACGTTCCTGCTCGGCGGCCTGCTTTTCACGCAGCTCTTCCGCCTGCTGTTGCGCCTGTTTTTCACGCTGCTCTTCAGCGCGTTTTGCGCTCGCCTGCTGCTGTTGCTGACGATTATAGTTCTGCACTACCGCACCGGGATCTACCATGACGGCGTCGATGGATGAGCCTCCACCACCGCCCGATGCATCAATGTGCTCATCGAACGAACTCCAGATCAGCGCTGCAAAAAGAATCACGTGCAGCACTGCGGAGACGATTATCGCTCGCTTAAGCTTGTCGTTCTGTTCGGTTGCCTTTGACACTATCGGTTCCCAAAAACTACGCAGATGATCAAATAGGCTGAGTCATTAAGCCAACTGACTTAACGCCCGCGCTATGTAGCAAGTTCAGCGCTTTGATAATTTCATCATATGGTACGTCTTTCGCACCACCGATTAAGAAGACCGTCTTCGGATTTGACTCCAGGCGTCGTTGCGCTTCAGCAATAACCTGCTCTGGGGGGAGCTGATCCATACGATCCTTCTCGACCACCACGCTGTACTGCCCTACGCCGGAAACCTCAATGATGACCGGAGGATCGTCATTGGTGCTTACCGCCTGTGATTCTGTCGCATCCGGCAGATCAACTTCCACGCTCTGGGTGATGATGGGGGCTGTCGCCATAAAGATCAGCAGCAGCACCAGCAGCACGTCCAGTAACGGAACGATATTGATTTCGGACTTGAGCTCGCGACGACCTCGTCCACGCGATCTGGCCATGGTTTACCCCTTGTTGCTCTCGGTGCTGGTAAACGCCTGACGATGCAGAATCGCGGTGAACTCTTCCATAAAGTTGTCGTAGTTCAGTTCCAGTTTGTTCACGCGCTGGTTCAGACGGTTGTACGCCATCACCGCCGGAATTGCGGCGAACAGACCGATTGCGGTTGCGATCAGTGCTTCTGCGATACCCGGTGCTACCATCTGCAACGTTGCCTGCTTCACCGCGCCAAGGGCGATAAAGGCGTGCATGATCCCCCATACCGTACCAAACAGGCCGATATACGGGCTGATGGAGCCTACGGTGCCGAGGAATGGAATATGCGTTTCAAGATTTTCCAGCTCGCGGTTCATGGAGATGCGCATCGCACGCGACGCGCCTTCTACCACGGCTTCCGGCGCATGGCTGTTAGCACGGTGTAAGCGAGCAAACTCTTTGAAACCGCTGTAGAAAATTTGTTCGGAGCCAGAAAGGTTATCACGGCGTCCCTGGCTTTCCTGATACAGACGAGAAAGCTCAATACCCGACCAGAACTTATCTTCAAACGCTTCGGCTTCGCGCCCAGCGGCATTGAGGATACGCGTTCTCTGGATGATGATGGCCCAGGAAGCGATTGAAAAACCAATCAAAATCAACATGATAAGTTTAACCAGAAGGCTTGCCTTCAGGAACAAATCAAGGATATTCATGTCAGTCACTGCTTAAACTCCGCGACAATAGACTTAGGAAGCGCACGAGGCTTCATTATGGTTGGATCAACACAGACAATCAGGACTTCAGCTGAGTTCAGTACCGTGTTCTCTGCATTGACTATCCGCTGCGTGAAAACCAGTGAAGTTCCGCGCATTGATGTAATTTCAGTTTGGACTTCGAGCATATCGTCGAGTCTGGCAGGCGCAAAATACTCAAGCGTCATCTTGCGTACCACAAAGGCAACTCGCTCAGCCAACAGCACCTGTTGACTAAAGTGATGATGGCGCAGCATCTCTGTGCGTGCCCGTTCATAAAAAGCAACGTAGCTGGCGTGGTAGACCACACCACCGGCATCGGTATCTTCGTAATAGACACGTACCGGCCATCGAAACAGCGTTGTATTCACTTTACATCCCGGTAAAACATGAAAAGTTGGGGCTTTCAAACTTCGCTACTATACGCGCGGGAATGATGGTTTGGAATGGGGGAAAGTAAACGGAGAGTAAATTTTTATGGGCTCGGGTAAGCCCATATCGTTAACGGACATTTCTTATTCAGAAGAAGAAGAAAATCAAACCGGCGAGGAGGACCAGATCGGCAATCAGCGGACAGAAGATGCCCTGCCAGTGAATCGCTTTCGGTCGAAAGCCGACACCGTGAATGACCCCTGCACACACCGCCCACATCATCAGGAAGCCGTGCCAGATCTCAAGCTCGCTGGTTTTCGCCGCGAAGCGCGACGGGTCCCAGAAGATACAGCCTGCCAGCAGTAATGCCATCACTAAAGAAAGCGCCCGTAACGGGCGCTTATCCATTACCGCATATAACGTTGCGATAATGTTCATTAGTGTTTTTCTTCACCTGCTTTAGACGCTTCAACATGCTCAAGCGCCAGGGCAGTGATGACACCAAATGCACAGGCAAGAAGCGTCCCTAAAATCCATGCGAAATACCACATATTCAGCTCCTTACTTAATACATAGAGTGGGTGTTACTTTCGATATGTTCTTTAGTGATACGACCGAACATTTTCCAGTAACACCAGGAGGTGTAGAGCAGGATAATCGGTACGAATACACAAGCAACATACGTCATCAGGTTCAGCGTCAGCTGGCTGGACGTTGCATCCCACATGGTCAGGCTAGCGTTCATCATGGTGCTGGATGGCATCACGAACGGGAACATAGCAATACCGGCCGTCAGGATGATGCACGCCAGCGTCAGTGAAGAGAACACGAACGCCAGGGCGCCTTTCTCCAGACGAGACGTCAGCACGGTCAGCAGCGGCAGCAGCACACCCAGAGCCGGGATAGCCCACAGCGCAGGGGTATTATTGAAGTTCACCAGCCATGCACCTGCCTGACGCGCCACTTCTTTGGTCAGCGGGTTAGACGGTGCAGTGTGGTTGATGGCGGACGTCACCACGTAACCATCAATACCGTACACCACCCACACGCCGGCCAGCGCGAAGCAGACCAGCGTCACCAGCGCCGCAACCTGGGCGGTAGCACGGGAGCGCAGGTGCAGTTCACCCACGGTACGCATCTGCAGATACGTTGCGCCCTGCGTGATGATCATCGCCACGCTCACAACACCTGCCAGCAGACCAAACGGATTCAGCAGCTGGAAGAAGTTGCCGGTGTAGAACAGACGCATGTACTCGTCGACGTGGAACGGTACGCCCTGCAGCAGGTTACCGAATGCCACACCAATCACCAGCGGTGGAACGAAGCTACCAATAAAGATGCCCCAGTCCCACATGTTGCGCCAGCGGGTATCTTCAATCTTGGAACGGTAGTCGAAACCAACCGGACGGAAGAATAAAGACGCCAGCACCAGAATCATCGCCACATAGAAGCCGGAGAACGCAGCCGCGTAGACCATCGGCCAGGCCGCGAACAGCGCGCCGCCTGCGGTGATCAGCCACACCTGGTTACCGTCCCAGTGCGGGGCGATGGAGTTGATCATGATTCGACGCTCGGTGTCATTACGACCGAGGAAACGGGTGAGCATGCCCACGCCCATGTCGAAACCATCGGTGACCGCAAAACCGATCAGCAGAACACCGATCAGCAGCCACCAGACAAAACGCAATACTTCATAATCGATCATTTGATGACTCCTGTCTTAGCGTGCCGGCTGAGTAGTCACAGCAGACTGCTCGTAGTGGTAGCGACCGGTTTTCAGGCTGCTCGGGCCAAGGCGCGCGAACTTGAACATCAGGAACAGTTCAGCCACCAGGAACAGGGTGTACAGACCACAAATCAGCAGCATGGAGAAGATCAGGTCGCCTGCGGTCAGGGAGGAGTTCGCTACCGCCGTTGGCAGCACCTCACCAATCGCCCATGGCTGACGGCCATATTCCGCGACAAACCAGCCGGATTCGATAGCAATCCATGGCAGTGGGATACCGTACAGCGCCGTACGCAGCAGCCATTTTTTCTCACCGATACGGTTACGAATCACTGACCAGAACGAGGCCGCGATGATCAGCAGCATGATAATGCCGCAGCCCACCATGATACGGAACGCGAAGTACAACGGCGCAACGCGTGGAATAGAGTCTTTGGTTGCCATCTGGATCTGCGCTTCCGTCGCGTCGGAGACGTTCGGGGTATAGCGTTTCAGCAGCAGACCGTAACCGAGGTCTTTCTTCACGTCGTTAAACCGATCGCGAACGGCCTGGTCGGTAGAGCCGGCGCGCAGCTGCTCCAGCAGCGAGTAAGCTTTCATCCCGTTACGGATACGCTCTTCGTGCTGCACCATCAGATCTTTCAGGCCTGTGACCTGTTTATCGACGGAACGGGTGGCGATGATGCCCAGCGCGTAAGGAATTTGAATGGCGAAGCGGTTTTCCTGCGCGTCCTGATCGGGAATACCGAACAGGGTAAACGCTGCCGGCGCAGGCTGGGTTTCCCATTCCGCTTCAATCGCGGCCAGCTTGGTTTTCTGCACGTCGCCCATTTCGTAACCGGATTCATCACCCAGAACGATAACAGACAGAATTGCTGCCATACCGAAGCTTGCTGCGATAGCAAAAGAGCGTTTTGCGAAGGCGAAGTCACGACCGCGCAGCATGTAGTAGGAGCTGATGCCCAGTACGAACATGGCGCCGCACACATAGCCAGACGCTACGGTGTGTACGAATTTAACCTGAGCAACCGGGTTCAGGACCAGCTCAGCGAAGCTGACCATCTCCATACGCATGGTTTCGAAGTTGAAATCAGACGCGATGGGGTTTTGCATCCAGCCGTTCGCCACCAGGATCCACAGTGCGGACAGGTTGGAGCCTAATGCCACCAGCCAGGTTACCGCCATATGCTGGACTTTGCCCAGACGGTCCCAGCCGAAGAAGAACAGACCTACAAAGGTGGATTCGAGGAAGAAGGCCATCAGACCTTCAATGGCCAGCGGCGCACCGAAGATATCCCCAACGTAGTGGGAATAATAAGACCAGTTAGTCCCGAACTGGAACTCCATGGTCAGACCGGTTGCCACGCCCAGCGCAAAGTTGATACCAAACAACTTGCCCCAGAACTTGGTCATATCTTTATAAATCTGTTTGCCGGAGAGGACGTAAACCGTTTCCATGATTGCCAGCAGGAACGCCATACCGAGCGTCAGCGGTACAAACAGGAAGTGGTACATCGCGGTCAAGGCAAACTGTAAGCGCGACAGTTCGACTACGTCTAACATTATGACTCCTTGCTCATCGCATGAAGACTCCGAGAGTGGTTCCCGTTAGATAAGGATCCACACGCATGCCCCAATACAAAGTAATCTGCATCCCTTCTTCATTGCTTATTCCCGACAAGAAAAAAGCAGTGATGAAAGGTTACAAATACGTTAAGAAAAAACCAAATTGATCCCGCAAATATAATACACTGCAAAACCCTTACAATAAACAGGTTTTTATTCGAACAGATTTACGTTTTTCGACGGCGATCAATTTATAGCAAAATTACCACTTTTAGGCCATTTTGATCGGGAACAATTTAACGCCTTTTGGAGCCTTTTTCCAAGTATTAAGCATTGATTTAAATCAAAAACGGCCCACCCTGTTAATGATGTTTCTTTGTGATATGGATAGTAAAAACCATGTTAACGATATGTATATTGAAAGTCGTGAATGGTTATAAAAGGCAGAAGATAATATAAACAGATGTGATTTTTATTAACGCGGCAGGAAAAACGTATTTGGCATAAAGATAAACATATTATGTTATCCGCTTCACAGTATTTTTTTATTGCTGTGCTGGCAGGGTGCGTGGTTACATTTTATTCACTTTTAATGGTCTTGAAATTAACACCCCTGCGTGATTATTCATTAAAAAAGGCCGCCCCCTCTGCGGCCTTTTTATTGCGGCAAGCGTTACCGGTCAATCTTCAGGCTAAAAGTGCGCGACTGCCCGGGACGGAATGGCCCGGAAATGCCCGCCCCGCCCTCTCCTGCTGCGGCAAACCTCTCATTCATGTCCGTTTCGCCGCAGGCCTTAACCGCACGATTCACGGTAATCGCCACGTCACAGGAGCGGGTCTCCGAAGGGTTGTACAGGCGCAGAATCATCTCGTCACGATCTTCCGCCTTTTTAAGCGCGCTGAGTACACACCCGTTTGGCGCCAGCGTCAGCAGGCTGTAACTTGTAGGTGCGGTGACTGCGGCCCGGTTAAGCTTCATCGCATCCCACGGGATTTTGTTATAGCAGTGCACGGGCGTTAACCATGATTTCGCCTGCTGCGCAACGCCGGCACTGACAGGCGTACCGTTAAAGCTGAACAGGCTAAAGCGACAGGTTAGCTGACCACGCACCTGCGAATCCGGCACGGGCATTTTGATCCCGGACGGTCTGCCCGGTCGCAGAAGTAAATCCTCCTTCCCAAGCACCCCCACGCCGCGAAGCAGCGTCAGGGCGAAGGTTTTTTGACGCTCGCCAGTTACCTCAAATTCGCGCAACCCTTCGGTGAAAAGCGCCATTCCGTTGCGTCTTTCCTGAAGCACCGCGTAATTAAGCAGATTCCACACCGGCAGCGGCGCTTCCTTCCAGCCCTCCTCCTGCCAGCTGGCCATCGCCTCATCCCGTACGGGACGCGTCAGTGAACCGAACTGGGTGTCGGCTAACACCTCCTCTGTGGTGAAGGGCGTTGGGATCAGCACCCGAACACGATGGTCGTCCGCATGGTTTTCCAGACGCACCTCAACGTCAATACGCCGGCTGTTATGGGTGAGCGTAATCGTCATTTCAGCCTCAAGCGTCCCCGTCCGCTGACGCGCAGAACGTTCGGCAAGATTGGCCGGCACCGCCATACGATGGCGAATCACCGCCCTGCTCTGCCAGGCTTCGTGGAACACCTCCACCTGATGCTCGCCCTGCGCTGAAGTGAGTCTCCACTCCTCGCGCGAAGGCGAATAATCGTACTCATCGCCATCGTCCGAGCTCTCTTCAATTTCCAGCGCGCGGTCATAGATAAGTCCGGACGCTTTGTCGAGCAGGCGCAGGGTTCCGTCCCCATTCAGCGCAATCTCCCAGAACGCATTTTCCAGCAGGGCTTCCGGGGAATCTGCCGGTGCGAGCACCCTGCCGGCCACGTGCGGCTCGATATAAAGCGTGCGGTAACCCATTGACGGCAGGATTTGAGCGATCTGGATGTCAAATTCCATGAAGGGATCGTAGTTACCGTAATGCACAATCTGCCGGTCAATCAGACCGGGGTCGATCTCACGCGCGCCGCAGAGGTAATAAGGGATTTCATTGCCCCTGTCGTCAAGCAGGCGGAACCGGCTGGCGCGCAGACGCAGCGTGGTGTTAATGACTTCCTCGCGCGGCCACGGCGTCAGGTTAAACATCACCAGCTTGTCCTCATCGCTCTGCGGCATGTTGTCGACAATCTTGCGCATATAGAAGCGCGTCAGGTTATCGGCCATGTCTTCCGCCAGCTCGAAGCGGGACATCACCTCGCGGTGCACTTTGTCGCTACAGCAGCAGCCGATACTGTCGTGGGCGTGATTCTTGAGGATCTCCTTCCACATTTTTTCCAGCAAACCGTGGTGATACTCAAAGCCCAGCGTCCAGGCAAGCGTGGCCAGCGGCTCAAGCACGTTGACGATTTTATTCTCGATACGGGCGTGGGCGATCTTAATGTCCATCCGCGTAGAGCCAATCGTGCGGTGCACGCGCATGTATTTGCCGTCAATAAACTCCCCTTTCAGCGTCGCCAGCTCGTCGCGGCGCGCGTCGATGCGGTCAAACACCTCCTCAAAGCGGCTCATGACAAACTGACGCTGGGGATAGATTTCCCGAAGTTTATCCATCACCGCAAAAATGTTCTGCTGTAGCGGCATCTGGTCATGGCCGTTCGGCAGCAAAATTTCCTTCGTTACCGAGGCTTTTTCGAGCATCTCAAAATAGCTGTCGAGTCGTTTCCGCAGCCCGGCTTCATCCTCCGGTAAGTACTTACCAATCGCGTAACCCAGCGGCAGCACCTGCGCCGTAACTTCACTCCCGTCCTGGCTCTGCCAGAGGAATTCGGTTTTATCGGTACCGTGACGCTCGGAACAGCCGCGCCAGAACAGGGTGCGCGTGATGCCAAAACCGTTATAAATGTGCGGCAGCTGGGAAGACATCCCGAAGGAGTCCGGCAGATAGCCAATCTTCATCGGCTCGCCAAAGGCCATGCAGTCGCGAATGCCGTACATCAGATTTCGCACAATCGACTCACCGGAGACAATAGTGGTGTCCGTCTGGGTATACCACGGCCCGATGATGAGCTTTCCGGCCTCTACCAGCGCTTTCACGCGCGGCCTGCTTTCCGGCTTCACCGCAAAATAATCTTCCAGCACCGCCGTCTGGCCATCCAGGACGTAGTACTTATACTCCGCGTCCTGCTCAAGACGGGTGAGGATCTCTTCCATATTATTGACCAGAAGAATACGTGACGCTTCGGTGGTGAAGTACCACTCACGGTCCCAGTGCATATGTGGCGTGATATGAACGCGAGATACGGCTTTCATCTTCGTTTCCTGTCAGTGCGTGTTTAGGATGGAATGTCTTCGGCCACGTATTTGCCGCTCGCCACGGCCTGACGCCGCCAGAGCAGTAAAATAAGCGTGGAGATTGCGGAGCCGATCAGCGAGGCGCCAAACCAGCCCGCAGCGGCCGTCACGCCGCCGAGCCCGGCATCGTGCAGTAAGAAGAGGGAGAAAATACCGGCTCCCGGGGTGGAGAGCCCAATGCCCATCGCCCCGACAATCGCCCCGGTCGCCATTGACCCCAGAACAAATGAGCCGATGACACGCAGCGGATCCTCGATAGCCATCGGTATCGCCCCTTCCGTAATGCCCGCCAGCCCCAGTAGCCAGGTGGATTTTCCGGTTTCGATTTCGAACTGCTTAAACAGTTTCGGCGCCAGCATCGTTGACGCCGTGACGGTAAAGGCCGATACCATTTTGACGGAGGCAAAGATCGCATAAGGCCCGTAGACGCCGTTAGCCATCGCTCCCAGGCAAAATGCGTAAGAAGCCTTATTGACCGGCCCGCCCAGGTCAAATGAGCACATAAAGCCGAGGATCGCGCCCAGAAGCAGCGCATTTGCGCCGGACAGCCCGTTAAGCCAGGCGGTCAGCGCGGTATTGACCCAGGCCACCGGTTCGCCGATCGCAAACAGCATCAGGCTGCCTGCGCCGAGCACGCCGATCACCGGATAGAGATAAAAGGTCAGAAAGCCGTTGTAGCGGCTGCTCAGGCGAATATGATTTTTCACCCAGCGCATCAGGTAGCCTGCAATAAGCCCGCCGACGATTGCGCCCAGAAAACCGGCACCGATCGTATTGGCGGCTAAGCCGGCAGCGAAGCCCGGCGTGAGAGCAGGTTTATCCGCCAGCGAGTAAGCGGTATAGGCCGCCAGAACCGGCACCATCAGAATGCCGAGCATGCCGCCGCCCAGCTTACGGTACAACCACAGCCACGAGTTTTCCTGATCGAAGAGATGCTGTAAGCCCAGAACCTGCGCCAGCAGTACCGACACGGCCAGCACCGTACCGCCAGCGACAATCAGCGGTACCGCAAAGGAGATGCCGCTGAGAAGCGCCTGCTTAAGTTCCGTTTTAAGGCTCTTTTTCGCTTCAGTATCGGGATGCGCAAAACGCGCATCGGATAAAGGCCGTAGCGCCAGCGCGCGCTCAATGAGCGCTTCCGCGTGGCGCAACGGTTCCGCGACGGGAACGGAAATGGCGGGGATCCCGTGAAAGCGTTCGCTCTCTTTGATCGCCACGTCCGCAGCAAAGATGCAGGCTTTCGCCTCACGCAGCTGCTGCGCGGTGAGTCGCCCCTCAATGCCGTTCGCCCCCTGCTTCTCTACCACCACGTTGACGCCGAGCCGACGTCCCGCTTTTTCGAGATATTCCGCTGCCATATAGGTATGGGCGATCCCGGCCGGACAGGCGGTCACGCAGACGATGGTCGGGGCATTCACGGCGACGTCGGCCTCTTCAGTCTCCGGGTTCGTCTCCAGAGCAGCGAGCACCGCTTCCGGGCTGGTCGCCGTCATCACCCGGGCCCTGAGATCGTCGTCCGCCAGGCGAGAGGTCAGCGCCGTCAGCACCTGAATATGCGTCGATCCCGCCTGTGCGGGAGGAATGGCGAGCAGAAAAATCAGCTCAACCTCTTCAGGCCCGTCCACGCCCTCCCATGCCAGCGGTTCGCGCAGCGTTGCCACGGCAAAAGCCGCTTCCTTCACGACCGCTGATTTGCCATGAGGGACAGCCAGCCCCTCCCCCAGCGCTGTCGGGCCAAGCGATTCCCGATGGAACACTTCTGCCAGAAACGTATCGGCGTCGGCGATTTTGCCCAAGGCCACCAGCCGCATCGCAAGCTGGCGTATTGCCTCATCGCGGCCTGTAAACTGCGCCTGTACGCAGACAGCACGCGGATCGGTCAGGGTCGTCAGGTTCATAAAGATCCTCACATATGCAGAGTTATTGTCTGGGGAGGATTGTGGCAGACGAGATAATACATTTATGTGATCATTTTCACTTATAACTATATTTGTATGGTATTTGTATTATTTACAAATCATCCACTGAAGGCATAATTCCCTGAAAAGGTATTAAACAGGCGCGAAAGAATGGGCAATAAACCGAGGTACCGGCAGATCGCCGATGCGTTCCGCGAGAAAATCAATGCCGGTGAGTTAAAGCCAGGCGACGCCCTGCCGACGGAATCCAGCCTGCAGGAGGCGTTTAGCGTCAGCCGGGTCACCGTGCGGCAGGCGCTGAAGCTGCTCGCCGACGAGCAGATCATCGAAAGCATTCAGGGCAGTGGCTCGTATGTAAAAGAGGAGCGGGTGAATTACGACATTTATCAGCTCACCGGCTTTTACGAAAAGCTGGCGGATCGAAACGTCGATACGCACAGCGATGTAAAAATCTTCGAAGTGGTCAAGGCCGATGAGAGGCTCGCTGCAAGGCTGGCAATTAACCAGGATGACAAGGTCTGGCACGTCAAGCGCGTACGCTTCATCAGGGAAAAGCCGGTAAACCTGGAGGAGACATGGATGCCGCTGGCGATGTTCCCCGATCTTACCTGGGAAGTAATGGAAAATTCGAAATACCACTACGTTGAGCAGATCAAAAGGATGGTTATCGATCGCAGCGAGCAGGAGCTGGTTCCGATCATGCCCTCGGATGAGGCGATCGCCGCCCTGGCGCTCGATCCGGCGAAGCCGATTCTGGAAAAGGTCTCTCGCGGGTTCCTGAAAGACGGTCGGGTATTTGAATACAGTCGCAACGTGTTTAACTCTGACGACTACAGGTTCACCCTCGTCGCCAGGCGCAGACAATAAAAAAGGCCGCTTTACAGCGGCCAACCATGTCGAAACGGACATTTTTTTATACTTCAACGCCCCCCTTCCGGGGAGCAGAGAGGACTTACTTAATGATGGATTTCAGCGCTTCACCGATATCCGCCAGGCTGCGAACGGTTTTCACGCCTGCGGCTTCCAGTGCTGCGAATTTCTCATCAGCCGTACCTTTACCGCCGGCGATAATCGCCCCCGCGTGACCCATACGCTTGCCTTTCGGCGCGGTCACGCCCGCGATGTAGCCCACTACCGGCTTGGTCACGTGATCTTTGATGTAAGCAGCCGCTTCTTCTTCCGCGCTACCGCCGATCTCACCGATCATCACGATCGCTTCGGTCTGTGGATCTTCCTGGAACAGCTTCAGGATGTCGATGAAGTTAGAGCCCGGGATCGGATCACCGCCGATGCCCACGCAGGTGGACTGGCCGAAGCCGTAGTCGGTGGTCTGCTTAACCGCTTCATAGGTCAGGGTACCGGAGCGGGAAACGATGCCCACTTTACCCGGCTTGTGAATGTGGCCCGGCATGATGCCGATTTTGCATTCGCCTGGGGTGATTACGCCCGGGCAGTTCGGGCCGATCATGCGCACGCCCGCTTCATCCAGCTTCACCTTCACGGTCAGCATATCCAGCGTCGGGATACCTTCGGTGATGGTGATGATAAGCTTAATGCCTGCGTCGATCGCTTCCAGAATGGAGTCTTTGCAGAACGGAGCCGGAACGTAGATCACGGTCGCGGTAGCGCCGGTTGCTTCTACGGCTTCACGCACGGTGTTGAACACCGGCAGGCCCAGGTGCGTGGTGCCGCCTTTACCTGGCGTCACGCCGCCAACCATCTGCGTACCGTAGGCAATCGCCTGTTCAGAGTGGAAAGTCCCCTGGCTACCGGTGAAGCCCTGGCAGATAACCTTGGTATCTTTATTAATTAAAACGGACATTATTTCCCCTCCACTGCGGCAACAACCTGCTGAGCTGCATCCGTCAGACTTTTCGCTGCAATAATATTCAGGCCGCTGTCAGCCAGTTTTTTCGCGCCGAGTTCAGCGTTGTTCCCTTCCAGACGAACCACTACCGGAACGTTAACGCCCACTTCTTCTACCGCGCCGATGATACCGTCGGCGATCAGGTCGCAACGCACGATACCGCCGAAGATGTTAACCAGAACGGCTTTCACGTTGCTGTCAGAGAGAATGATTTTGAACGCTTCGGTTACGCGCTCTTTGGTTGCGCCACCGCCCACGTCGAGGAAGTTCGCCGGCTCACCGCCGTGCAGCTTAACGATGTCCATGGTACCCATTGCCAGGCCCGCGCCGTTAACCATGCAGCCGATGTTGCCGTCCAGCGCCACGTAGTTCAGTTCCCACTGTGCAGCCTGCGCTTCACGCGGATCTTCCTGAGACTGATCGCGCATTTCACGCAGATCGGACTGGCGGAACAGCGCGTTGCCGTCAGCGCCCAGCTTGCCGTCCAGGCAGATCAGATCGCCCTGGGTAGTGATCACCAGCGGGTTGATCTCGATCAGCGCCAGGTCGCGCTCCAGGAAGATGGTCGCCAGACCCATAAAGATCTTGGTGAACTGCTGAACCAGCTTGCCTTCCAGACCCAGCTTGAACGCCAGCTCGCGACCCTGGTAAGGCATTGGGCCGGCCAGCGGATCGATAGCGACTTTATGGATCAGGTGCGGGGTCTCTTCCGCTACTTTTTCAATTTCCACGCCGCCTTCGGTAGACGCCATGAACACCACGCGACGGGAGCTACGGTCCACCACGGCGCCGAGGTACAGTTCTTTTGCGATGTCGGTCGCAGCTTCAACCAGGATCTGGTTAACCGGCTGGCCGTTCGCATCCGTCTGGTAAGTTACCAGACGCTTGCCGAGCCAATGTTCAGCAAAGGCACGGATCTCTTCTTTGCTCTTAACAACCTTCACACCGCCCGCTTTACCACGGCCACCAGCGTGAACCTGACATTTAACTACCCACGGGCCGGAACCGATTTTAGATGCGGCTTCTTCTGCTTCACGCGGGGTAGTACAGGCATAACCCACCGGAGCCGGTAAGCCATACCGGGCAAACAGCTGTTTGGCCTGATATTCATGTAAGTTCATGTGTTCTATCCATCCTTCAGGGTAATCGTTATCTTCAAACCTGCAGGCCGGCGCAAGGCTTATCCGGCCTACAGGGCAGGTGACGCTAAAAGGGACTAGACGTCCAGCAGCAGACGCGTTGGATCTTCCAGCAGCTCTTTAATCGCTACCAGGAAGCCCACGGACTCGCGGCCGTCAATCAGGCGGTGATCGTAAGAGAGCGCCAGATACATCATTGGCAGGATCTCCACTTTACCGTCTACCGCCATAGGACGATCTTTAATGGCGTGCATACCCAGGATCGCGCTCTGCGGCGGGTTAATGATCGGGGTAGACATCAGCGAGCCGAACACGCCGCCGTTGGTAATGGTGAAGTTACCGCCGGTCAGGTCGTCTACGGTCAGCTTGCCGTCGCGGCCTTTCACGGCCAGCTCTTTGATTTTCTTCTCAATGTCAGCCATGCCCAGGGTATCCACATCACGCAGAACCGGGGTCACCAGGCCGCGTGGGGTAGAAACCGCCATGCTGACGTCGAAGTAGTTGTGGTAAACCACGTCATCGCCATCGATAGACGCGTTCACTTCCGGGTAGCGTTTCAACGCTTCAACCACCGCTTTCACGTAGAAGGACATAAAGCCCAGACGGATACCGTGACGTTTTTCAAACGCGTCACCGTACTGCTTGCGCAGGTCCATGATTGGCTTCATGTTGACTTCGTTAAACGTGGTCAGCATCGCGGTAGAATTTTTCGCTTCCAGCAGACGCTCGGCCACGCGCTTGCGCAGGCGGGTCATCGGCACGCGTTTTTCGCTACGTGCGCCAAGCTGAGGCTGTGCCGCTGGTGCTGCAGCAGGCGCTTTCGCTTCTGCTTTCGCATCAGAAGGCGCTTTTGCCAGATGCTTGTCGATATCTTCACGCGTCAGACGGCCGCCTACGCCGGTGCCTTTAATGGCTGCCGGATCGAGGCTGTGCTCGGCCAGCAGGCGACGGATCGCCGGGCTGAGCGCGTCGTTGCTTTGCTCTTCCAGAGAAGCCTGCTGGCGCTGGGCCGGCGTAGACGCCTTCTCTTCAGATTTGGCGCTGGACTCTTTGCCCGCGCTGTTGCCTTCACGCAGGCGACCCAGGATCTGGCGAGAGGTTACGGTCGTACCTTCATCTTCCAGGACCGCATCCAGAATGCCATCCGCTGAAGCCGGTACTTCCAGTACCACTTTGTCAGTTTCGATTTCTACCAGCACTTCGTCGCGGGTTACCGCGTCGCCTGGTTTTTTGTGCCAGGTGGCGACGGTTGCATCTGCTACGGACTCAGGCAGGTCGGGAACAAGAATATCTACGCTACTCATTATGTATCCTTTAATTAATCGACGTTCAGCGCGTCATTGACCAGATCTTGTTGCTGCTTCTGGTGAACGGACATATACCCTACCGCCGGAGAGGCGGAGGCCGGGCGACCTGCATAACGCAGAGCAGACCCAAATGGAATCACTTCACGGAAATGATGCTGGCTGCAATACCATGCGCCCTGGTTGAGCGGCTCTTCCTGGCACCAGACAAAATCATGTACGTGAGCGTACTGTTTCAGCACTTCCTGCATCGCCTGATGCGGGAACGGATAAAGCTGTTCGATACGCACGATGGCGACATCTTTCTGATCGTTCTTACGGCGCTGTTCCAGCAGGTCGTAATAAACCTTACCAGAACACATCACGACACGCTTAACGCCCTGCGGATCCAGTTCGTCAACTTCACCGATGGCCGGCAGGAAGGTGCCGTTTGCCAGCTCTTCCAGGCTGGAGACCGCCAGCGGATGGCGCAGCAGCGATTTCGGCGACATGACCACCAGCGGACGGCGCATACCGCGCAGCGCCTGACGACGCAGCATGTGGTAGACCTGAGCCGGGGTGGACGGCACGCAAACCTGCATGTTCTGTTCGGCGCAGAGCTGCAGATAACGTTCCAGACGCGCGGAGGAGTGCTCCGGCCCCTGCCCTTCATAACCGTGCGGCAGCAGCATCACCAGGCCACACATGCGGCCCCACTTCTGCTCACCGGAGGAGATGAACTGGTCGATAACCACCTGCGCACCGTTGGCGAAATCACCGAACTGCGCTTCCCAGATGGTCAGGGTGCGCGGCTCCGCGGTGGCGTAACCGTATTCGAACGCCAGTACCGCTTCCTCAGACAGCACGGAGTCCCAGACCTTGAACTGGCCCTGACCGTTATGCACGTGCTGAAGCGGAGTATAGGTTGAACCGTTAGACTGGTTGTGAACCACCGCGTGACGGTGGAAGAAGGTGCCTCGGCCCGCATCTTCACCGGACAGACGAACCGGAATGCCTTCATCAACCAGCGTCGCATAAGCCAGCGTTTCCGCGCCGCCCCAGTCGAACAGCTTCTCGCCCGCCGCCATCGCCTGGCGATCGCCATAGATTTTGGCCACGCGAGACTGCATCTCGATCGCTTCCGGCACGGTGCTGATGCGCTTAGCCAGCTCCTGCAGGCGCTTCATCTCTACCTTGTTCGGGTAGCTCTCGTCCCACTCGTGGTTGAGGTACGGCGACCAGGTGAAGGAGTGCATGTTCATTGGGCGCAGCTCTTTCACAACGCATTCACCCGCATCCAGCGCGTCGCGGTAGAGGTTGACCATCTCGGTCGCATCTTCCAGCGTCGCCACGTTTTCGCCTTCCAGCTTGTCAGCATAGATTTTACGCGGCGTCGGGTGTTTTTTGATTTTCTGATACATCAGAGGCTGGGTTGCACTTGGCTCATCCGCTTCGTTGTGGCCGTGGCGGCGATAGCAGAAGAGGTCAATGAACACATCACGCTTAAAGGTGTTACGGAAGTCCAGCGCCAGACGGGTAACAAAGGCAACGGCTTCCGGGTCATCCGCGTTAACGTGGAAGATTGGCGCCTGAACCATTTTACCGATGTCGGTGCAGTACGGGGTGGAGCGCGCATCCAGCGGGTTCGAGGTGGTGAAACCCACCTGGTTGTTGATCACGATGCGAACGGTACCGCCCACTTCATAACCACGCGCTTTCGACATGTTCAGGGTTTCCTGAACCACGCCCTGCCCTGTCACCGCCGCATCGCCGTGAATGGTGATTGGCAGCACTTTATTGCTGCTCGGCTCGTCCAGACGATCCAGACGCGCGCGCACGGACCCGATTACCACCGGGCTGACGATTTCGAGGTGTGACGGGTTAAACGCCAGCGCCAGGTGAACCTGGCCGCCCTCGGTTTCGATATCCGACGAGAAGCCCATGTGGTGCTTCACGTCACCGGTGCCAAGGTGCTCTTTATGTTTACCCGCAAACTCGTCAAACAGATCCTGCGGTTTTTTACCCAGCACGTTAACCAGCACGTTCAGACGGCCACGGTGCGCCATGCCCAGCACCACTTCGCGCGTGCCGCTCTTACCGGCATGACGAATCAGCTCTTTCAGCATCGGGACTAACGCATCGCCGCCTTCCAGTGAGAAGCGTTTCGCGCCCGGGAATTTTGCGCCCAGATAGCGCTCAAGGCCTTCGGCTGCGGTCAGTTCGCTCAGGAAACGTTTTTTCTCGTCTGCTGAGAAATTCGCGTGGCCCGCCACGGATTCGATACGCTGTTGGATCCAGCGTTTCTCTTCGGTGGAGGTAATGTGCATATATTCCGCGCCGATGGAGCCGCAGTAGGTTTGCTTGAGCGCATCAATCAGATCGCCCAGCTTCATCGTGTCTTTGCCGATGGCAAAAGAACCTACGTTAAAGCTTTCCTGGAAATCGGCCTCGGTCAGATCGTGATAGGCCGGATCGAGATCCGCCACACGTTCCTGCTGCCACAGTCCCAGCGGATCGAGATTCGCATGCTGGTGACCGCGGAAGCGATAAGCGTTGATAAGCTGCAGGACTTTAACCTGCTTCGCATTGGTGTCAGGGTCGGAAATCGCAGAAGAGTAACGTGAGGCATCCTTCGCCAGACGACGGAAATAATCACGTGTTTTGGAATGGAATTGATCCGGTTTGACCCCTGTACCAGGCAACTGCTGGAACATGGAACGCCAGTTTGCGTCCACTGAGTCAGGATCGGTTAAGAAGTCTTCATAGAGCTGTTCTATCCAGCTCTGGTTAGAACCAGAGAGGTAAGAAGAGTCCAGCCAGGCTTTCATTGCGCCGTTCTGCATCGTGATCCCTTAAGCATTTTTATGCTTACTTTCGCCGTAGAAACTACCACGCACAACACGTGTACGTGCCGGGGTTCACCTGCGAGCTCTTTTACTTTGGCCCGCGAAGGAACCTTTAGAAACTGTCTTAAGGGTTTCCCCTCACCCCGACCCTCTCCCACAGGGAGAGGGGGAAGGTCGTCGGCAGTTTTTGAAGATTTCCTGCAATCTGTTCCCTCTCCCTTTGGGAGAGGGTTAGGGTGAGGGGAACACCGCTCCCCTCTCACTACTTACGCACTGCGCTGCAGCAGCATCGACTTAATATGGCCGATGGCGCGCGTCGGGTTCAGCCCCTTAGGACACACACTGACGCAGTTCATGATGCTATGGCAGCGGAATACGCTGAAAGCGTCACTTAGCCCTTCCAGGCGGTTATCGGTTTCGGTATCGCGGCTGTCGATCAGGAAGCGATAGGCAGCCAGCAGACCCGCAGGGCCGATAAACTTGTCCGGGTTCCACCAGAATGACGGACACGACGTTGAACAACATGCACAGAGAATACACTCGTACAGCCCATCGAGTTTTTCACGCTGCTCGGGAGACTGTAAGTGCTCGCGAGCGGGTGGATTTTGCCCATTATTCAATAAGTAAGGCTTAATCTTCTCATATTGTGCATAGAATTGCCCCATGTCCACCACCAAATCACGCACGACAGGCAGGCCTGGCAGAGGACGGATAACAATTTTCTGGCCTGGGCGGTTTAGCGCTGAAATTGGCGTGATGCAGGCCAGGCCATTTTTGCCGTTCATGTTCACACCGTCGGAGCCACACACCCCTTCACGGCAGGAGCGGCGGAACGACAGGGTAGGATCTTTTTCTTTCAGCTGGATTAAGGCATCCAGCAGCATCATGTCACGACCTTCTTCCGCTTCCAGGGTGTAGTCCTGCATACGCGGAGCGTCATCAACATCCGGGTTATAACGATAAACTGAGAATTCGAGTTTCATTATCCTGTCTCCGCATTAGTAAGTACGAATCTTCGGCGGGAACGCCGGACGCAGTTTCGGTTCCATGTTGACGCTACGACGCGTCATGGATTCCGACTCTGGCAGATACAGGGAATGGCACAGCCAGTTTTCGTCATCACGATCCGGGAAGTCGAAGCGGCTATGCGCGCCGCGGCTTTCGGTACGGAAGTTAGCCGACATCGCGGTTGCGAACGCGGTTTCCATCAGGTTATCCAGCTCAAGGCACTCAACGCGCTGGGTGTTGAACTCGCTGGAGGTGTCGTCCAGACGGGCATTTTTCAGACGCTCGCGGATCGCTTTCAGCTGCTCCAGGCCTTTAGCCATGGCGTCACCTTCACGGAATACCGAGAAGTTGTGCTGCATGCATTCCTGCAGCGCTTTACGAATTTCCACCGGATCTTCGCCGTTACGGTTGCCATTCCAGCGGTTGAGACGCTCAAGAGAGGCATCAATTTCGTCGTCGGTCGCGTCACGCAGCGCGCCCTGCTCGGCGATGGATTCCTGCAGATGCAGACCCACCGCACGGCCAAACACCACCAGGTCCAGCAGGGAGTTGCCGCCCAGACGGTTTGCACCGTGAACGGATACGCAGGCAATTTCACCTACCGCGAACAGGCCAGGGATGACCACGTCTTCGCCCTGCTCGTTCACGGTCAGCGCCTGACCGGTCACTTTGGTCGGAATACCGCCCATCATGTAGTGGCAGGTTGGGATAACCGGAATCGGCTCTTTTACCGGGTCGACGTGGGCGAAGGTACGGGACAGCTCCAGAATGCCCGGCAGGCGGGATTCCAGCACCTCTTTACCCAAGTGGTCGAGCTTCAGCTTCGCGTGCGGACCCCATGGGCCATCGCAGCCGCGGCCTTCGCGGATTTCGATCATGATGGAACGCGCCACCACGTCGCGACCCGCCAGGTCTTTCGCGTTCGGGGCATAACGCTCCATGAAGCGCTCGCCGTGTTTGTTCAGCAGGTAGCCGCCTTCACCGCGGCAGCCTTCCGTGACCAGCACGCCCGCACCGGCGATACCGGTTGGGTGGAACTGCCACATCTCCATATCCTGCACCGGCACGCCGGCGCGGATTGCCATACCCACGCCGTCACCGGTGTTGATGTGGGCGTTGGTGGTGGACTGGTAAATACGGCCCGCGCCGCCGGTCGCCAGTACGGTTGCGCGGGCTTTGAAGTAGACTACCTCGCCGGTTTCAATGCACAGTGCGGTACAGCCCACCACTGCGCCATCGGCGTTTTTCACCAGATCCAGCGCATACCACTCGGAGAAGATGGTGGTGTGGTTTTTCAGGTTCTGCTGATACAGCGTGTGCAGCAGCGCGTGACCGGTACGGTCAGCCGCCGCCGCGGTGCGTGCCGCCTGCTCGCCGCCGAAGTTTTTCGACTGGCCGCCAAACGGACGCTGATAGATGGTGCCGTTTTCCAGACGGGAGAACGGCAGGCCCATGTGGTCCAGCTCCAGAATCGCTTCCGGGCCGGTTTTACACATGTATTCGATGGCATCCTGGTCGCCGATGTAATCGGAACCTTTTACCGTATCGTACATGTGCCATTCCCAGTTATCTTCATGGGAGTTACCCAGCGCAACGGTGATACCGCCCTGCGCGGACACAGTGTGGGAACGGGTCGGGAAGACTTTTGAGAGCAGCGCACAGGTCTGGCCGCTCTGGGAAATTTGCAGTGCGGCGCGCATACCTGCGCCACCCGCACCAATCACAACAGCATCAAATTCTCTGACTGGCAGTTTCATTACACACCCCACACCACAACAAATCCATAAATGACGTAAACCACCAAAGCAACAACAATAACAAGCTGAAGCGGAAGGCGAATCGCCAGCGGTTTAACGTAATCGGTCAACACCTGCCACATGCCAATCCAGGCATGAATAAGGATGGAGAACAGCGCCAGCAGGGTGAACACTTTGGTGAAGGCCGATCCGAAGAAACCACTCCAGATTTCCCACGTCAGCGTCCCGCTGGTCGCGAAGAAACCGATCATATAGATGATGTAAAGCGTGAGGACGATCGCGGTAGCGCGGACCAGAATGAAGTCATGTACGCCGTTGCGTCCTAATGCGGAGGCGTTGCTTACCATACGAGAACTCCTGCGAGAAGTGAAAGCACGACAGTGATCGCAAATGAAATGTTAGCGGTACGTTTTCCAGCCTCGAACGTCTCTTCCAGATAGCCAAAGTCCATCAGCATATGGCGAACGCCGCCAACAACGTGATAGGCCAGCGCGGTGAGAATGCCCCACATGATGAATTTCACGAAGAAGCTGTTCATGATGGCTGAGGCCTGGAGGAATCCTTCAGGGGATGAGAGGCTGGTTCCCAGTAACCACAGCAAAATACCGACCGCCACAAACGTAATCACACCTGAAACACGGTGCAGAATGGACGCTATTGCTGTTACAGGGAATCGGATCGTTTTGAGATCCAGATTGACAGGTCTTTGTTTTTTCACATTTCTTATCATGAATAACGCCCACATGCTGTTCTTATTGTTTCCTTCCTCCGGACTGCGATGCGGGTCAGACAGCGTTCCTTTTCTATAACTGCGCGTCATGCAAAACATTGCTTCCAAATGCTAAAACGACACGTTACAACGCTGGGTGGCTCGGGATTGCAGGGTGTTCCGGAGACCTGGCGGCAGTATAGGCCGTTCACAAAATCATTACAATTAACCTACATACAGTTTGTTGGGTTTTCTCTGGAACAGTGATCGGGGTCACGATAACAACATCTTTTTAATTTTTAATCATCTGATTTGACAAATGTTAAACAATATTGTTACAAACGTCATTAGAAAAGGCATATAATGCGCAAAAGTTATGAGGTCTTACTTTCACCTGACAAATAGTTATGTAACAGTGTGACGGTATTGACCGAAGTTATCAGGACAGTTATTAGTGATATACAGGTTTGAATAATTCGGACTGCAAAAACGCTGATTTGCTGTTGTTTCACTGATATTTCATTCGTTTACCTGCAAGGCGCCATAGCTCTGTACCCTGGTTTCTCCTCGTGAGCTGAGCGGTAAGCCAAATAACAATCTGGTAACGGTGATTAACAGCTGAATGCAAATCCGGTGAAAAGCAGTCTTAAGCATAAGGCGCTAAGGAGACCGTAAATGGCTGATACAAAGGCAAAACTCACCCTAAATGGTGATGATGCTATTGAACTGGATGTGCTAAAAGGCACGCTCGGTCAGGATGTTATTGATATCCGTACGCTGGGTTCTAAAGGGGTATTCACCTTTGACCCTGGATTCACCTCCACCGCATCTTGCGAATCCAAAATCACCTACATTGACGGTGACGAAGGTATCCTGCTCCATCGCGGCTTCCCCATCGATCAGTTAGCCACCGAATCCAACTATCTGGAAGTGTGCTACATCCTGCTGAACGGCGAAAAACCGACCCAGGCTGAATACGATGAATTCAAAACCACCGTGACCCGTCACACCATGATCCATGAGCAGATTACCCGTCTGTTCCATGCGTTTCGTCGTGACTCTCACCCGATGGCGGTCATGTGCGGTATTACCGGTGCGCTGGCGGCGTTCTACCACGATTCTCTGGACGTGAATAACCCGCGTCATCGTGATATCGCGGCGTTCCGTCTGCTGTCCAAAATGCCTACCATGGCGGCGATGTGCTACAAATACTCCATCGGCCAGCCGTTTGTTTATCCGCGTAACGACCTCTCCTACGCCGGTAACTTCCTGCGCATGATGTTCTCCACGCCGTGCGAAGAGTACGAAGTGAATCCGGTGCTGGAACGCGCAATGGACCGTATTCTGATCCTGCACGCTGACCACGAACAGAACGCGTCCACCTCTACCGTCCGTACCGCTGGCTCTTCAGGCGCGAACCCGTTCGCCTGTATTGCGGCGGGTATCGCCTCCCTGTGGGGACCGGCGCACGGCGGCGCGAACGAAGCGGCGCTGAAGATGCTGGAAGAGATCAGCTCCGTTGAGCACATTCCGGAATTCGTGCGTCGCGCGAAAGACAAGAATGACTCCTTCCGCCTGATGGGCTTTGGTCACCGCGTTTACAAAAACTACGACCCACGCGCAACCGTCATGCGCGAGACCTGCCACGAAGTGCTGAAAGAGCTGGGCACCAAAGATGACCTGCTGGAAGTGGCGATGGAGCTGGAGCACATCGCGCTGAACGACCCGTACTTCATCGAGAAGAAACTCTACCCGAACGTCGATTTCTACTCCGGTATCATTCTGAAAGCGATGGGCATTCCGTCCTCCATGTTCACCGTGATCTTCGCTATGGCACGTACCGTAGGCTGGATTGCGCACTGGAACGAAATGCACAGCGAAGGCATGAAAATCGCCCGTCCTCGTCAGCTGTATACCGGCTACGAGCAGCGCGACTTCAAGTCTGATATTAAGCGCTAACAGAAGCTGGGTAAGGCCCTCTCCCACAGGGTGAGGGTGAAAACATTAAAAACGGTAACTTACGGGTTACCGTTTTACTTTTATCTCTGGCAGTGCGGGCACCAGTAAAAGGGCCTCGACGAGAGCATCATCCTGTCGATAATCCCGCCGCATCGCTCACACTTTTTTCCCGCCCGATGAAACACCTTAAAGCGGAACTGCGCCCCGTGATGCCTGTTCTCATCCACCACGCCGCGCGTGCTGTAGGATAAGCGCGGAATATCGAGCAGCGCGTGGGACAGCGCGTCCAGCTGTTCATCGCTCAGCTGAGAGGCTTTACGCTGCGGCGCAAGCCCCACGCTCCAGAGGATTTCCACCCGCAGATAGTTGCCTAACCCGGCCAGGAACGCCTGGTCGAGCAGCAGCCCGGAAAATTGCCGGTTGCGGAACTTAGGGGATAACAGCCGGGCTTTAACGTCGCTCGCCGTCAGGCGCATGTCCAGCACGTCCGGCCCGACCCGCTGCAGGAACGGGTGCGTCAGCAGCTGCTCCGGCGTTAACATTTCGATATCCGACGCGCTGTAAAGCAGGATTGCTTTATCCGCCGTTTGCAGCCTGACGCGCAGCACGCGGGTGGTTTGCGGCTGCTCGTCTGCCTCCACCACGCGCCAGACGCCGTAAAGCTGATTGTGGCTGTATAACGTCAGGTTATGGGAAAAGTGGGTCAGCAACGCTTTACCGCGCGTTTCAATATGGGTCACCGTCTGCCCCACCAGCTGTGATTCGTACGGCTTCAGTTGAGGAAAGGCAAACCAGGCTTTTGTCAGGATTTTGCCCTTTATCGCCGCCTCCAGGCTATCCGCCGCGCGGCGGATCTCCGGACCTTCTGGCATAGTATTGTCCTTACATGATTATTCTGCGCTGACGAGAATGCCCTCTTCCGAGAACGCCGCCCGCAGGCGTCGCGCAAACCGGAGCGCATGCTCGCCGTCGCCGTGTAAACACACCGTATCGGCCTGAACGTTTGCCGCAGTACCATCTACGGCGATGACCCGCCCGGCGCGCACCATCTCCAGGGTCTGCGCCAGGGCCTTATCTTCGTCGGTAATCAGCGCGCCGGCCTGCGTACGCGGCACCAGGCTGCCATCCGGCTGGTATCCCCGGTCAGCAAATACTTCCTGTCGGGTGGTTAACCCCAGACGCGCGCCGGCGCGGATCAGTTCGCTGCCCGCCAGGCCCACCAGAATCAGCTGCGGATTGTAGTCCCGCACCGCGCGGGCGATGGCGTCCGCCAGCGCCGGATCCTTCGCCGCCTGGTTATAGAGCATGCCGTGCGGTTTCACGTGGCGCATCACGCCCTTCTCCGCGCGCACAATCGCGTCCAGCGCACCGGTCTGATAGAGCATTTGCGCGTACACCGTCTCAGGCGGCAGATCCATCGCCGTACGGCCAAAGTTTTCCCGGTCGGGAAAGCTGGGGTGAGCCCCAATCGCGACGCCGTTTTTAACGGCGGTACGCACGCTCTCCAGCATGGTCTGCGCGTCCCCCGCATGAAAACCGCAGGCGATGTTGACCGAGGAGACCAGCGTCATCAGCGCCGCATCGGCGCTGCTGCCCTCCCCCAGGTCGGCGTTCAGGTCAATCTTTACCATCGAGCCTCCACGCCAGCTGTTCGAGATAACGCTGCCGATCCTGTCGCGCCTTCAGCGCCTCCTCCAGCGAACACTGCACAAAATGAATCGGCTGGCCGAGGGGAATTTGCGCCAGATGGTAGCGATCCGCTTCGATGATGCAGGCAATGCGCGGATAACCGCCGGTGGTTTGCGCGTCGTTCATCAGCACAATAGGCTGACCGTTACCCGGCACCTGGATCACGCCCGGCAACAGCCCGTGGGAAAGCAGCTCCCGATCGGTCGTGCGGGTTAACGGCTGCCCCTGAAGGCGATACCCCATGCGGTTACTCTGCGGGCTGATCTTCCACGGCGAGCGCCAGAAAGACTCTTTTGAGGCCTCATCGAACTCATGATATTCCGGCCCCGGCAGGGCGCGGATCAGGTTCCCCCACAGCAGCTGCTTCACGCCCTGCGTGGTGGTGAAATGGCGCGCTGATGGCTTAATCGCCAGGCGATCGCCGTCGCGCAGCAGCCGTCCTTCATGTCCGCCCATTCCTGCTTTCTGGTCGGTACTAGCTGAGCCCAGCACCTCAGGCACGTCGATGCCCCCCGCCACCGCAAGGTAGCTGCGCACGCCGTGCAGAGGGCGTTTAAGCGTCAGACGCTGCCCGGCCTTCGCCCGCAGCCGCCAGCCGGTCCACACCGCTTTGCCGTCCAGCGTCGCGTCACAGCCCGCACCGGTTAAGGCAAACCAGGTTTCCTGACCAAACTCAATCACGCACTGGCCCAGCGTAATTTCTAACGCCGCCGTGCTGCCGGCGTTGCCTACCAGCAGGTTGGCAATCTCCAGCGACGGGCGGTCAAGCGCACCGCAGTAGCTCACGCCCGACTGACGCAGGCCAAAGCGCCCGGCATCCTGAACGGAGGTGTAAAGCCCGGCGCGAATAAGCGTTAACATACTCCCTCCTTCTGCGGGATAAAGCGCAGGGTGTCACCCGGACGCAGAAGTATTGGCGCGTCCTGGCCGGGCTCAAATAACGGCGTGGACGTGTGCCCGATAAGCTGCCAGCCTCCCGGCGAGGCGAGCGGATAAATTCCCGTCTGTTCACCGCCAATCGCCACCGTGCCCGCCGGTACGCTCAGGCGCGGCTCCGCGCGGCGCGGGGTATGCAGCTGAGGTGACAGCCCGCCAAGATACGGAAAGCCCGGCTGAAAACCCAAAAACCAGACGACATAATCGACGGCGCTATGCAGCTCCACAACCTGCTTTTCCGTAAGCCCACAGTGTTCAGCCACCACGCCCAGGTCGGGGCCGCCCTTGCCGCCATAGACGACCGGGATCTCAATCGTCCTCGACTCCGGCTCCAGCGCCTCGCTCTCCTCCCACCAGCGCTGCAGACGCTCAATCGCATCCAGCGCCCCCGCGTGCGGATTACGCAGCACCACGGTGATATTATTCATGCCCGGAATAGCTTCAACCACGCCGGGCAGATCGGGCAGACGCTGAGCCAGCCGCCAGATACGCTTTTGCGTGGCAAGCGTTACCGGAGGCTCAAGCTCCAGAACTACCGCGGTTTCACCCAGAAGATAACAACGCGCTCGCTGCACTTAACTACCTCTCATCAGGCCGGATTAGGGATATCAATAAAGGTCACATCCAGATCGGTATTTTCCGTCAGCCACTCGCTGAGGGCGCGGATGCCGCCGCGCTCGGTGGCGTGATGGCCTGCCGCGTAAAAGTGCAGGCCCTGTTCACGCGCAGAATGGATAGTCTGCTCGGAAACCTCGCCGGTAATGAAGGCGTCGACGCCGAATCGCGCCGCGCTATCAATAAAGCCCTGACCGCCGCCGGTGCACCAGGCCACGCGCTTCACGGTATCCGGCCCGGTATCGCCGCACCACAGCGGACGACGCCCCAGGCGCGCTTCGATCCATGAGGCCAGCTCCAGCCCCGGTACCGGCATTGACAGCTCGCCCCACGGAACCAGCGGCTCGATTTCGCCCATGACCGTGATGCCCAGCAGCTGCGCCAGCTGGACGTTATTGCCCAGTTCAGGGTGCGCATCCAGCGGCAGATGGTAACCGTACAGGTTGATGTCGTTCGCCAGCAGCGTTTTGAGGCGGTTGCGCTTCATGCCGCGAATTACGGGCGATTCGTTTTTCCAGAAATAGCCATGATGGACTATCACCGCGTCGGCTTCCTGACGCACCGCCTCGTCCAGCAGCGCCTGGCTTGCCGTCACGCCGGTGATAATTTTCTGCACCGTTTCGCGACCTTCCACCTGCATCCCGTTCGGGCCGTAGTCGCTAAAGGAGGTGGCGTTGAGTTTTTCGTTAATCAGGCGTTCCAGTTCACTGTTTTTCATCATCACTCTCTCAAGCTTTTCGGGCGGCTTCGTACGCCGCCAGCGTGGCGACGCGCGCCTGTTTATGGTCGACAACGGGACGGGGATAATCCAGGGTAACCCGCTGTTTATCCGCCCATGCCCAGGGGTCATGAATGGCTTTGGCGGGGACATCCTTCAGCTCAGGCAGCCAGCGGCGGATAAACGCGCCGTCAGCGTCAAATCGCTGTCCCTGCGTGGTCGGGTTAAAGATCCGGAAATAAGGAGCCGCGTCCGTTCCGGTGGAGGCCGCCCACTGCCAGCCGCCGTTATTCGCCGCCAGATCGCCATCGATGAGCTGAGAAATAAAATAGCGCTCTCCGATTCGCCAGTCGATAAGCAGATCCTTCACCAGGAAGCTGGCGGTTATCATGCGCAGACGGTTATGCATCCACCCGGTTTCATTCATCTGCCGCATAGCTGCATCAACAATCGGATAGCCGGTGCGTCCGCTCTGCCACGCCTTCAGCAGCTTTTCGTTGGACTGCCACTTTACGTTATCGGTCCAACGAATGAAGGGACGATGTTTACATAACTCAGGATGATACGTCATCAGGTGGCGATAAAACTCGCGCCAGATCAGCTCGTTCAGCCATACTGCGCCCGCGCCACCGTCCAGCGCCCGAGGCTGTTCCGCCAGCAGCCGGTGCAAGCACTGGCGCGGAGAGAGCGCGCCCAGCGCTAAACAGGCCGACAGGCGGCTGGTGCCTTCAATCGCCGGAAAATCCCGGCGCACCTCGTATTCAGCCGCGCCCTGTTTGCAGAAGTCGCGCAGCTGGGCAATAGCCGCTTTTTCGCTGGCGGGAAATAACGCTTCATCGAACGTCTGGCGGGGGTAATTCAGGCTGATTTCCGCCGGATCCGCTATCGTTTCTCCTCGCCCGGCAGGCGCGGGCACGCACTCGGGCAGCCCTTCCTTCAGGCGTTTGATAAAGGCATTTTTAAACGGCGTGAAAACTTTATACATCTCGTGATTGCCGTTCATTACGCTGCCCGGCGCGAGCATCACGCTGTCATCGAATCCTTCACAGACAACGCCCGCAAGGGTTTTCTCCAGCTGTCGGTCGCGCTGCTGCTCGTTAAATTCGTACTGGTAGTTGTAAAAAAGATGCGTTACCGCGTGCTGCCTGCAGATGGCCTGCAGCGTCTGAAGCTGCCCGGCAAAATCGTTCACCTCTTTGTAGATCAGCGGAATGCCTTTTTCGGCCAGCGAACGCTGCACATCGTTCAGGTACGCGTTGAGTAAAGCCGCCTGCCGGGGCGCCATATCGTGCTGACGCCACTGTTCAGGCGTGGCGATAAACAGGGCCAGCACCTTAGCGTCCCTGGCGCGGCAGGCGGCCGCGAGAGCGATGTTGTCGTGAATGCGTAAATCCGCGCGAAACCAAACCAGATGGGTGGGCATAAAACTCCTGGCAATTGTCCATTATGTCCGTAAGGGCATGCCGTAAAAGGAAAAAGGCACGCATTGAACTACTTTGCCATGAAGTGTAGACGGGATGAAATAAAAAAGGCCGCCCGAGGCGGCCTTAACGCTACTTGTCCTGCGTTAATACTTTTTGCAATTTTTTATGGCTACGTATCAGTAGAAGTCGCAGGTTGCCTTCTCGGCCTGATCCATCCATACCGGTTTCTCACTGGTTTTTGCCCAGACGCGGTGCAGATAGCTGTAAAAACGTGCGCGATCTTTCCAGAACAGCATCACCGGCAGGGCCAGCACGCCAGCCACTACGGCGAAAGTGCGACGCATGAAAATGATATGAGCCGGAAACTCTTTATAAAGATCCATATTTTTCTCCCCTGTAGTTGGCCGGAAACGTTCTCCGGAAAATGTGAAATCTGTGACCTGGATAAAATAATACCGCTTTGTTTGTAATTTTACTACTCATCCGACCACTCAATTTCATCCATTTAGTGAATATTTACATTCAAGCCGTAATTAAGTTACAAAAAAGTTAACGATTTACTTATCAATAGTTAAATCATGGTCTTTTCGTTTTTATACTTTTTTTACACCCGCCCCGCGGATTTTTGCGAAATCTTTGCGCCGTAAACCCTACCGTTAGCACCAATACAAATGTCACCCGGAGGTGGGTTATGAGTGCAGGTCTGATTGCCGGCATTGTGCTGGTGTTCCTGTTATTGGGTTATCTGGTTTATGCCCTGATTAATGCGGAGGCGTTCTGATGGCTGCTCAGGCGTTTTTGCTTATTGCGGGCTTTTTACTGGTGCTGTTTGTCCTTGCCAGGCCGCTGGGAACGGCGCTGGCGCGGCTGATCAACAACGTGCCCCTGCCGGGCACGGGCCACGCCGAAAACGGGTTATGGCGCGTGCTGGGCGTCAGCGACCGGGAAATGAACTGGCGGCAGTACCTGACGGCGATAGTGCTTCTGAATATCGTGGGTCTGGTCGTCCTATTCGCCATGCTGATGCTTCAGGGCAGCCTGCCGCTTAACCCGCAGCGGCTACCCGGCTTATCCTGGCATCTGGCGCTAAACACCGCGGTCAGCTTCGTTACTAACACCAACTGGCAATCCTATGCCGGTGAAACCACGCTCAGCTATTTCAGCCAGATGGCCGGATTAACCGTGCAAAACTTTCTCTCTGCGGCCAGCGGTATCGCGGTTATTTTTGCCCTGACGCGCGCCTTCGCCCGTCAGAATGTGGGCACGCTGGGCAACGCCTGGGTTGATATAACGCGTATCACCCTCTGGATCCTGGTTCCCGTGGCGCTGGTTATTGCCCTGTTCTTTATTCAGCAGGGCAGCCTGCAAAACCTGCTGCCTTATACCCCTTACACCTCGCTTGAAGGCGCCAGTGGCCTCCTGCCGATGGGGCCGGTGGCGTCGCAGGAAGCGATAAAGATGCTGGGCACCAACGGCGGCGGCTTCTTCAACGCCAACTCAGCCCATCCGTTTGAAAACCCAACGGCTCTCACCAACCTGGTCCAGATGCTGGCGATCTTCCTGATCCCCGCCGCGCTCTGCTTCGCCTTTGGCGATGTGGTTAACGATCGCCGTCAGGGACGCACGCTGCTGTGGGCCATGTCGTCGATCTTCGTGGTGTGCGTCGCGCTGGTGATGTGGGCCGAATGGCACGGCAACAGCCACTTCATACAGCTCGGGGCCAGCAGCAATATCAACATGGAAGGTAAAGAGAGCCGCTTCGGCATTCTTGCCAGCAGCCTCTATGCGGTAGTCACCACGGCGGCCTCCTGCGGGGCGGTGAACGCCATGCACGACTCTTTCACCGCGCTCGGCGGCATGATCCCGATGTGGCTGATGCAGATCGGCGAAGTGGTCTTCGGTGGGGTCGGCTCGGGTCTGTACGGCATGCTGCTGTTCGTTCTGCTGGCGGTATTTATCGCCGGGCTGATGATTGGCCGCACGCCTGAGTATCTCGGTAAAAAAATCGACGTGCGCGAGATGAAATTAACCGCGCTGGCGATCCTGGTTACCCCTGCCCTCGTGCTGCTCGGCACCGCGCTGGCGCTGATGACCGAAGCAGGCCGCAGCGGCATCTTCAACCCCGGCATCCACGGCTTTAGCGAAGTGCTTTACGCCGTATCGTCTGCGGCCAACAACAACGGCAGCGCCTTTGCAGGATTGAGCGCCAACTCGCCATTCTGGAACTGTCTGCTGGCGTTCTGCATGTTCGTGGGGCGTTTCGGCGTGATCGTTCCCGTCATGGCGATCGCCGGAGCGCTGGTGAATAAAAAAATTCAGCCGACCACTACCGGTACGTTACCGACTCACGGCGCGCTGTTTGTCGGTCTGCTGGTGGGTACCGTTCTGCTGGTGGGTGCCCTGACCTTTATCCCCGCCCTCGCGTTAGGCCCGGTCGCGGAAACTCTCTCTTTACGCTGATTTTGCGGAGAATTTGTCATGAGTCGTAAACAACTGGCCCTGCTCGAACCGACGTTAGTTCGTCAGGCCCTCATGGATGCGGTGAAAAAACTGAGCCCGCGCGTGCAGTGGCACAACCCGGTGATGTTTATCGTCTGGATAGGAAGTTTACTCACCACCGCGCTGGCGATTGCCATGGGAACGGGTCAACTGTCGGGGAATGCCACCTTCACCGCCGCCATCAGCCTGTGGCTGTGGTTTACCGTGCTGTTCGCCAACTTCGCCGAAGCGCTGGCGGAAGGCCGCAGTAAAGCGCAGGCCAACAGCCTGAAAGGGGTTAAAAAAACCGCTTTCGCGCGCAAATTACGCGAACCGAAATACGGCGCGCAGATGGATCGCGTCCCGGCAGACGAGCTGCGCAAGGGTGATGTGGTGCTGGTGGAAGCGGGCGACATCATCCCCTGCGACGGGGAAGTGATTGAAGGGGGGGCATCGGTTGACGAAAGCGCCATTACCGGGGAATCCGCGCCGGTTATACGTGAATCGGGTGGAGATTTCGCTTCCGTCACCGGCGGAACGCGCATCCTTTCCGACTGGCTGGTGATCCGGTGCAGCGTCAACCCGGGCGAAACCTTCCTCGACAGGATGATCGCCATGGTGGAAGGGGCACAGCGCCGTAAAACGCCGAACGAGATCGCCCTGACCATCCTGCTGGTGGCGCTCACCATCGTCTTCCTGCTGGCAACGGCAACCCTGTGGCCCTTCTCCGCCTACGGCGGCACGGCGGTCAGCATCACCGTGCTGGTCGCCCTGCTGGTGTGCCTGATCCCCACCACCATCGGCGGCCTGCTTTCGGCGATTGGCGTGGCGGGGATGAGCCGTATGCTGGGCGCGAACGTGATTGCCACCAGCGGACGCGCCGTTGAGGCGGCGGGTGACGTTGACGTGCTGCTGCTGGATAAAACCGGCACCATCACCCTTGGCAACCGTCAGGCATCCGAATTTTTACCGGCTCCCGGCGTGGATGAAAAAACGCTGGCCGACGCGGCGCAGCTCTCGTCTCTGGCCGATGAAACGCCGGAAGGTCGTAGCATCGTGGTTCTGGCCAAGCAGCGCTTCAACCTGCGCCAGCGCGACGTCCAGAGCCTGCAGGCCACGTTCGTCCCGTTCACGGCGCAAACCCGGATGAGCGGGATCAACATTCAGGACAGGATGATCCGCAAAGGGTCCGTTGATGCCATTCGCCGCCACGTTGAGGCGAATAACGGCCATTTCCCACCGGAAGTCGACAAATTGGTGGAAAGCATCGCGCGACAGGGGGCAACCCCGCTGGTGGTGGCGGAAGGTTCTCGCGTGCTCGGCGCGATCGCCCTGAAGGATATCGTAAAGGGCGGTATTAAAGAGCGTTTTGCCCAGATGCGGAAGATGGGCATTAAAACGGTGATGATCACCGGGGATAACCGTCTCACCGCGGCCGCCATTGCCGCCGAAGCGGGGGTGGATGATTTCCTCTCCGAGGCGACGCCGGAAGCGAAGCTGGCCCTGATCCGCCAGTATCAGGCGGAAGGCCGTCTGGTGGCGATGACCGGCGACGGCACCAACGATGCCCCGGCGCTGGCGCAGGCCGACGTGGCGGTAGCGATGAACTCCGGCACCCAGGCGGCAAAAGAGGCGGGCAACATGGTCGACCTTGACTCGAACCCGACCAAGCTCATCGAGGTGGTGCACATCGGGAAGCAGATGCTGATGACGCGCGGCTCGCTGACCACGTTCAGTATCGCCAACGACGTGGCGAAGTATTTCGCCATCATCCCGGCGGCTTTTGCAGCCACCTATCCGCAGCTGAATGCCCTGAACGTGATGCACCTGCACTCGCCGGCCTCGGCGATTCTGAGCGCGGTGATCTTCAACGCCCTGATTATTGTCTTCCTGATCCCGCTGGCGCTGAAGGGGGTGAGCTATAAGCCGCTAACGGCCGCCGCCATGCTGCGCCGCAACCTGTGGGTTTACGGTCTCGGCGGGCTGGTGGTGCCCTTTATCGGCATCAAGGTTATCGACGTGCTGTTAACGCTGTTCGGGCTGGTTTAAAAGGTGAATCAAATGACGATGTTACGTCCCGCTATACTGTTGTTTATTCTGCTGTCTCTGGTTACCGGCGGGCTTTACCCGCTGGCGACCACCGCGCTGGGCCAGTGGTGGTTTCAGGATCGGGCCAACGGCTCGCTGATTATTCAGAACGGTGAAAACCGGGGGTCGCGCCTGATTGGACAGAATTTCACAGAGGCACGCTACTTCCAGGGACGCCCTTCCGCCACTGCGGAAAGCCCGTATAATCCCATGGCGTCCGGCGGCAGTAACCTGGCGGGCAGCAATCCCGCGCTGGATAAAGCGGTAGCGGAACGCGTTGCCGCCCTGCGCGCCGCGAACCCGCAGGCCAGCCGGGAGGTGCCGGTTGAGCTGGTCACCGCCTCCGCGAGCGGCCTGGACTACAGCCTGACGCCGGAAGCGGTGGCCTGGCAAATCCCGCGCGTGGCCGCCGCCCGCCGGCTGCCCGTCGAACAGGTGAGCCAGCTGGTCGCAGAGCACACGCAAAAGCCGCTGGTCAGCGTCATCGGCATGCCGGTAGTGAACATTGTTGAGCTGAATCTGGCGCTGGACGCGCTAAGGAAAAACTAAATGACCGACGAGCCCATGCGCCCGGATCCGGACAGGCTGCTTGAACAGACGGCTGAAGCCCATCGCGGCAAGCTGAAAATTTTCTTCGGCGCCTGCGCGGGCGTCGGGAAAACCTTCGCCATGCTGACGGAAGCCCAGCGGCTGCGGGCGCAGGGGCTTGATATTCTCATCGGCGTGGTTGAAACCCACGGCCGCAAAGAGACCGCGGCGCTGCTGACGGGGCTTGCCACGCAGCCGCCCCGGCGCATCAGCCACCGCGGGCGGCTGGTGACGGAGTTCGATCTGGACGCGGCCCTCGCCCGCCGTCCCGCCCTGATTCTGATGGACGAGCTGGCGCACAGCAACGCGCCAGGCTCCCGTCACCCGAAGCGCTGGCAGGACGTTGAGGAATTACTTGAAGCCGGGATTGACGTTTTTACCACGGTGAACGTTCAACATCTGGAAAGCCTGAACGACGTGGTGAGCGGCGTAACGGGTATTCAGGTGCGGGAGACCGTTCCCGATCCGTTTTTCGATTCTGCCGATGAAGTGGTGCTGGTTGACCTGCCGCCGGACGATCTGCGCCAGCGCCTGCACGAGGGCAAGGTATATATTGCCGGCCAGGCCGAACGCGCCATTGAACATTTTTTCCGCAAAGGCAACCTGATTGCCCTGCGCGAGCTGGCCCTGCGCCGCACTGCCGATCGCGTTGATGACCAGATGCGCGCCTGGCGCGATCTGCAGGGGCGGGAGCGCGTCTGGCATACGCGGGACGCCATTCTGCTGTGCATCGGCCACGGCAGCGGCAATGAAAAGCTGGTCCGCACCGCCGCTCGTCTCGCGGCGAAGTTCGGCAGCGTCTGGCATGCGGTGTATGTCGAAACGCCACAGCTTCACGCCCTGCCGGAAAATCAGCGCCGCGCCATCCTGAGCGCGCTGCGGCTGGCGCAGGAGCTGGGCGCGGAAACGGCGACCCTCTCCGATCCGCAGGAGGATAAAGCCATCGTGCGCTACGCACGTGAGCACAATCTGGGCAAAATTGTTACCGGGCGTCGCCAGCACCGCCGCTGGTTTAGCCGTGAATCCTTTGCCGACAGGCTGGCGCGCCGCGCGCCGGATCTTGATTTAGTCATCGTCGCGCTGGACGACAGGCCCGCCCCCCTGCCCAACCGTGCGCCGGACGCGCGCACCTTTGGCGATAAATGGCGGATCCAGATCCGCGGCTGCCTGGTTGCCGTGGTGCTGTGCGCCCTGATTACGGTAATCGCCAGCCAGTGGCTGATCGCCTTCGACGCCGCCAACCTGGTCATGATCTATCTCCTGGGCGTAGTGGTGGTGGCCCTCTTTTACGGTCGCTGGCCGTCGGTGCTGGCAACGGTGATCAACGTCGTCAGCTTCGATCTGTTCTTCATTGCCCCGCGCGGGACGCTCGCCGTCTCGGACGTGCAGTACATTCTGACCTTTGCGGTGATGCTTACCGTCGGGCTGGTGATTGGGAATCTGACGGCGGGGGTACGCTACCAGGCCCGCATTGCCCGCTACCGCGAGCAGCGTACGCGCCATCTGTACGAGATGTCAAAATCGCTGGCGGTGGGCCGCACGCCGCTGGATATCGTCCAGACCAGCGAGCAGTTTATCCGCTCGACGTTTCATGCCGGTAACCTGATTTTGCTTCCCGACGAGCAGGGGCATCTTCGCCCCCTCACCTCCTCCTCGGGCATGACGCCGTGGGATGAAGCCATTGCCCGCTGGAGTTTCGATAAGGGGTTACCTGCCGGTGCCGGGACCGACACCCTGCCCGGCGTGCCTTACCAGATCCTGCCGCTGCGCAGCGCGGATAAAAATCACGGGCTGGTCATCGTGGAGCCGTCTAACCTGCGCCAGCTGATGATCCCCGAGCAGCAGCGTCTGCTGGAAACCTTCACGCTGCTGGTTGCCAGCGCCCTTGAGCGGCTGGCGCTCACGGCCAGCGAAGAGCAGGCGCGTCTGGCAAGCGAGCGCGAAAGCATTCGAAATTCGCTGCTGGCGGCGCTGTCCCACGATTTACGCACCCCGCTCACCGTGCTGTTTGGTCAGTCCGAAATTCTCACGCTGGATCTCGCGGCGGAAGGGTCAAAGCATGCGATGCAGGCCAGTGAAATTCGCCAGCACGTGCTGAATACCACGCGTCTGGTGAATAACCTGCTGGACATGGCGCGCATTCAGTCCGGCGGGTTTAACCTCAAAAAAGAGTGGCTCACGCTTGAGGAGGTCGTCGGAAGTGCGCTGAAGATGCTGGAGCCGGGGCTGGGCGGACGCCATATTGAACTGAACATGCCGGATCCCCTGACGTTAATTCACGTTGATGGCCCTCTGTTTGAGCGGGTGCTGATCAACCTGCTGGAAAATGCCGCGAAATATGCCGGAGCAAGGGCGCAGATTGGCATTACCGCCGCGATGGACGCGCAGGCGCTGCGGCTTGAAGTCTGGGACACCGGGCCGGGCATTCCCGCTGGCCAGGAACACGCCATTTTTGATAAATTCGCGCGCGGCAGTAAGGAGTCTGCTATTCCGGGCGTTGGGCTGGGGCTGGCGATCTGCCAGGCCATCGTCGACGTGCATGGCGGCACCATTTCGGCCGAGAACCGTCCGGAAGGTGGTGCCCGCTTTTGTGTTACACTTCCTCTTGAAACCCCACCAGAACTTGATGAATTGCCAGAGGATTTGTGATTAACGTTCTGATTGTTGAAGATGAGCTCGCTATCAGTCGATTTCTGCGCACCGCGCTGGAAGGCGACGGTTTGCGCGTTCACGAAGCCGGTACGCTTCAACGTGGGTTAATCGAAGCCGCGACCCGCAAGCCGGACCTGGTTATCCTGGACCTGGGGCTACCGGATGGCGACGGCATTGATTTTATTCGCGAGGTGCGTCAGTGGAGCCAGATGCCGATTCTGGTGCTCTCTGCCCGCACCGAAGAGACGGATAAAATCGCCGCGCTGGATGCCGGCGCGGATGATTACCTGATTAAGCCGTTTGGCATTGGCGAGCTGCAGGCGCGGCTTCGCGTCGCATTGCGTCGCCACAGCGCCACCGCGCCTTCCGATCCGGTATATACCTTTGGCGATATCCGGGTCGATCTTGCCGCCCGCCGCATCCTGCGGGGAGACGAAGAGATACACCTTACGCCTATAGAGTTTCGTCTTCTGGCCGTGCTGCTCAATAACCATGGAAAAGTGTTGACCCAGCGACAGCTGTTAAGCCAGGTCTGGGGACCGAATGCTGTCGAACATAGTCACTATTTACGCATTTATATGGGGCACCTTCGCCAGAAGCTTGAAGCCGACCCCGCGCGCCCTCGTCATTTATTAACAGAAACCGGTATCGGCTATCGTTTTATGATCTGAATAAGTATTCAGATTTATTTTCAATAATCCCTCCACGTCATCTTAATAAGCCATAAAAATAGCGACAAGTTTATTTTTATGGCTACGCACGGCTATTAAAAACACAAAGAAAACACTCAATTAACATGAAATCAACAAAACAGCATTTTGATCTGCATTATTCATCAAAAACGACTAATTATTTCTGTAATGATCGGTTAAGGGTGATCTAATTCACAGTTAATCGCTTTTTACCGGATAAAATGACCATGCTTTCAATTACTGAAAGGAAACTGAACATGGAAAACAATAACCGTTTAATGCCCCATATAAGGCGGACAACGCATATCATGATGTTTGCCCACCGAAACTGTTTTGACTTTCACCTCTTTAACGCCCGGTAGTCCTTCGACTTCTGGCGCATCTGCTTACAGGTCATCCTGAAACACGCTATTTTACAGGCTGTTGCCTGTGAACACCTGCGCTCATTTCTTGTAATTCAGATTCTCCGCATCCGGGCGGACTGAATTTCACTCAGCAAAAAGCAAATAACTGATTTCCGTATCAGCGGTCACGCTTTGCTTTTTTTCCGGAAACAATCGATTTCTTTCTCATAAGAAGTCGAGGGATCAATATTGCCTGAATAAAGAGAGAAAGATGAAAAAATTAAAAATTGCCGTCAGCCGTGCCTGTCCTGAATGTTTTACTACCCAGCGCGAAATGGTGGACGTTAACGCTTCGGATTATATTGACGTGGCGGCCGTGGTTCTGGCCGTCAGCGATATTTTCACTGGCGCAATTGAAGAGATAGAGGCCACGGGATTTGGCATCCCGGTGTTTATTGCCACGCATAAGGAAGAAATGGTTCCGGCTGAATTTTTGTCGCGTATTCACGGCGTTTTTGAGTACGCCGACAGCTGCAGTGCGTTCTACGGACGCCAGCTGGAAGCGGCCGCGCAGAAATACGAAACCCAGCTTCGTCCCCCGTTCTTCCGCGCGCTGGTCGATTACGTCCAGCAGGGCAACAGCGCGTTTGACTGTCCCGGGCATCAGGGAGGCCAGTTCTTCCGCCGCCATCCTGCCGGCAATCAGTTTGTTGATTTCTTTGGCGAAACGCTTTTTCGCTCCGATCTGTGCAACGCCGACGTGGCAATGGGCGACCTGCTGATCCACGAAGGCGCGCCGTGCATCGCCCAGCAGCATGCGGCAAAAGTCTTTAACGCTGACAAAACCTACTTCGTCCTGAACGGCACCTCCTCCTCCAATAAGGTGGTGCTGAACGCCCTGCTTACCCCTGGCGATCTGGTGCTGTTCGATCGTAATAACCACAAGTCTAACCACCACGGCGCGCTGTTGCAGGCGGGTGCAACGCCGGTGTACCTGGAAACGGCGCGCAACCCGTACGGCTTTATCGGCGGCATTGACGCACGCTGCTTTGAGGAGAGCTACCTGCGTGAGCTGGTGTCGGAGGTTGCGCCGGGCCGCGCGCGCGACGCACGTCCGTTCCGTCTGGCGGTGATCCAGCTGGGCACCTACGACGGCACCATTTATAACGCCCGTCAGGTGGTGGATAACATTGGCCACCTGTGTGACTACATTCTGTTTGACTCTGCGTGGGTCGGCTACGAGCAGTTTATCCCGATGATGGCCGACTGCTCGCCGCTGCTGCTGGAGCTGAACGAGAACGATCCGGGGATCCTGGTTACCCAGTCCGTGCATAAGCAGCAGGCGGGATTCTCGCAAACCTCGCAGATCCACAAGAAGGACAGCCACATCAAAGGCCAGCCGCGCTATGTCCCGCACAAGCGCCTCAACAACGCCTTTATGATGCACGCCTCCACCAGCCCGTTCTACCCGCTGTTTGCCGCGCTGGACATCAACGCCCGCATGCATGAGGGGCAAAGCGGCCGTAATATGTGGATGGACTGCGTGGTGACGGGCATTGAGGCACGCAAGCTGATCCTGGAAAATTGCCAGTTTATTCGTCCTTTCGTCCCTGAAACGGTTGACGGCAAGGCGTGGGAAAGCTGGGACACGGCGGAGATCGCGACGGATTTACGCTTCTTCCACTTCGTGCCGGGTGAGCGCTGGCACGCTTTTGAAGGCTACGCCGAGCACCAGTATTTTATCGATCCGTGCAAGCTGCTGCTGACCACGCCGGGAATAAACGCCCGCACCGGCGAGTATGACGATTTCGGCGTGCCCGCCACTATCCTTGCCAACTTCCTGCGTGAAAACGGCATCGTGCCGGAAAAATGCGACCTCAACTCCATTCTTTTCCTGCTCACCCCGGCGGAGGACATGGGCAAACTGCAGCAGCTGGTCGCCCAGTTGGTGCGCTTCGAAAAGCTGCTCCAGAGCGATGCGCCGCTGAAAGCGGTTCTCCCCTCTCTTTATAAGCAGCATCCGGAACGTTACGCGAATTACACCCTGCGCCAGATTTGCCAGGAGATGCACGACCTCTATGCCCGCCATAACGTCAAGCAGCTGCAAAAAGAGATGTTCCGCAAGTCCCACTTCCCGCGCGTGATGATGAACCCGCAGGAGGCGAACTACGCCTACCTGCGCGGGGAAGTCGAGCTGGTTTCCCTGCGCGATGCAGAAGGCCGTATCGCCGCGGAGGGGGCGCTCCCTTACCCACCGGGGGTGCTGTGCGTGGTCCCGGGGGAAGTCTGGGGCGGTTCCGTGCTGCGCTACTTTGCCGCGCTGGAGGACGGGATCAATCTGCTGCCGGGCTTTGCGCCGGAGCTACAGGGCGTGTACGTCGAGGAGCGTGACGGTCGTAAACAGGTGCGCTGCTACGTCATTAAACAACCTGCCGCTCAGCCCGCGCTGCTGAAAGGAGAAAAAGTATGAGTAAGGCCAACAAGATGGGCGTGGTGCAGCTGACAATTCTCACCATGGTGAACATGATGGGGTCCGGGATCATCATGCTGCCCACCAAGCTCGCCGAAGTGGGGACGATTTCGATTATCTCCTGGCTGGTCACCGCCGTGGGATCGATGGCGCTGGCGTGGGCGTTTGCCAAGTGTGGAATGTTCAGCCGCAAGTCAGGCGGCATGGGCGGCTACGCCGAATATGCGTTCGGCAAGTCCGGTAACTTTATGGCCAACTACACCTACGGCGTATCGCTGCTGATCGCTAACGTGGCGATTGCTATTTCCGCCGTCGGCTACGGCACGGAGCTGTTTGGCGCGACGCTCAGTCCGGTACAGATTGGTTTAGCCACCATCGGCGTGCTGTGGATCTGCACCGTCGCCAACTTCGGCGGCGCGCGCATCACCGGACAGCTCAGCAGCATCACCGTCTGGGGCGTGATCATCCCTGTGGTCGGCCTGTGCGTTATCGGCTGGTTCTGGTTCAGCCCGACGCTGTACGCGAACTCCTGGAACCCGCACCACGTGCCGTTCTTTTCCGCAGTCGGATCTTCTATCGCCATGACGCTGTGGGCCTTCCTCGGCCTGGAGTCGGCCTGCGCAAACGCTGAAGTGGTGGAAAATCCGGAGAAAAATGTCCCCATCGCGGTGCTCGGCGGAACGCTGGGCGCGGCGGTGATCTACATCATCTCCACTAACGTGATTGCGGGGATTGTGCCAAACGCGGATCTGGCAAACTCCACGGCACCGTTCGGGCTGGCCTTCGCGAAGATGTTCAACCCGGAGGTAGGGAAAGTCATCATGGGGCTGATGGTGATGTCCTGCTGCGGCTCGCTCCTCGGCTGGCAGTTCACCATCGCACAGGTGTTTAAATCTTCGGCTGACGAAGGCTACTTCCCGAAAATCTTCTCCCGGGTGACAAAAGCCGATGCGCCGGTGCAGGGCATGCTGGCCATTGCGATCGTCCAGAGCGGCCTGTCGTTAATGACAATCAGCCCGTCGCTGAACAGCCAGTTCAACGTGCTGGTCAACCTGGCGGTAGTAACGAACATCATTCCTTACATTCTGTCGATGGCGGCGCTGGTGATTATTCAGAAGGTGGCGAAAGTGGATCCGCGAAAGGCCCGGGCGGCAAATATTGTGGCGCTGACGGGGGCGATTTACAGCTTCTACGCGCTCTACTCTTCCGGTCAGGAAGCGATGCTGTACGGCGCGATGGTGACATTTATGGGCTGGACGCTGTACGGCCTGGTGTCGCCGAGATTTGAACTCAAGAATAAGCACGGCTAGGTAAAAGCAAAACGGCAACCCTGAGGTTGCCGTTTTCCATGTTTTCACCCTCTCCCTGTGGGAGAGGGCCGGGGTGAGGGCACCAGCCCGCACCAAACACCACTTACGCGTTTTTCAGCACTTCACTGACAATCTCAACCGCTTCTTTCTCAATCTGCTGGCGGTGCTCAGCGCCGAGGAAGCTTTCGCAGTAGATTTTGTACGCATCTTCCGTACCGGATGGACGCGCCGCGAACCAGCCGTTTTCAGTCATCACCTTCAGGCCGCCGATGGACGCGCCGTTGCCCGGTGCCGCCGTCAGACGCGCGGTGATCGGGTCACCCGCCAGCGTGCTTGCGCTGACCATCTCCGGAGAGAGTTTGGACAGGGCCGCCTTCTGGGCAGAGGTCGCGCCAGCCTGAATACGGTTGTAGCTTGGCGCACCAAAACGTTCCGCCAGCTCGTTGTAATGCTCCTGCGGGTTCTTGCCGGTGACAGCGGTGATTTCCGCGGCCAGCAGGCACATGATGATGCCGTCTTTATCGGTTGACCATGGGGTGCCGTCGAAGCGAAGGAAGGATGCTCCCGCGCTCTCTTCACCGCCAAAGCCGAAGCTGCCGTCGTGCAGACCGTCAACAAACCACTTAAAGCCCACCGGCACTTCCACCAGCTTGCGGCCCAGCGCGTCGACCACGCGGTCGATCATCGCGGAGGAAACCAGCGTTTTACCGACGGCGACCTCTTTGCCCCACTGCGGACGATGCTGGAACAGGTAGTTGATTGCCACAGCCAGGTAGTGGTTAGGGTTCATCAGACCCGCAGGGGTGACGATACCGTGGCGGTCGTAATCCGGATCGTTAGCAAACGCCAGGTCGAATTTGTCGCGCAGCGCCAGCAGGCCAGCCATTGCGCATTCAGAGGAGCAGTCCATACGGATCGCGCCGTCTTTATCCAGATGCATAAAGCGGAAGGTCTGGTCGACGTGATCGTTCACGATGGTGAGATCCAGCTTGTAATGCTCGGCAATACGCTTCCAGTATTCAATACCGGAGCCGCCCAGCGGATCCACGCCCAGCTTCAGGCCGGCTTTCTGGATGGCGGCCATATCAACGATATCCGCCAGCCCTTCCACAAACGGCTGCACCAGATCCTGCTCTTTCACATGACCGGAGGCCATGGCTTCATCCAGGGAGATACGCTTCACGCCGTCCAGGCCATTAGCCAGCAGCGCGTTCGCGCGATCTTCCACCACTTTCGTGACGTTGGTGTCTGCCGGGCCACCGTTCGGCGGGTTGTATTTGATACCGCCATCTTCCGGCGGGTTGTGGGACGGGGTGATGACGATACCGTCAGCCAGCGCGCCGCCTTTTTTGTTGTGTACCAGAATGGCGTTAGAAACCGCAGGCGTTGGCGTAAAGCCGTTGTTCTCCTGAACAATCACGTCCACGCCGTTCGCCGCCAGCACTTCCAGCACCGAGATAAAAGCGGGTTCAGACAGGGCGTGGGTATCTTTCCCAACGTAGCACGGACCGGTGACGCCATTTTTGGCGCGCTCTTCCGCGATGGCCTGAGCAATGGCCAGAATGTGCGGTTCGTTAAAGCTGTGGCGCGCCGCGCTGCCGCGGTGGCCAGATGTACCAAACTTCACTGCGTGTTCTGCGTTGCCCAGAACCGGTTTCAGCACGTAGTACTGCGCGGTCAGCTGAGCGACGTTAATCAAATCGCGTTGTTGTGCAGGTTGGCCTGCACGGCTGTGATTTGCCATTGCCTGGTCCTTCTGATGCAAGGGTTAAATTGTACCGCAAACCTTTTCGATCAACTCCGCCGGGAACTGCATGGACTGCATGATATGTTCGATCATGCTGCACTTGCGGCCCGTATTGGTATTGGTGATCACCCAGTATGGTGTACCGGGAACGTGTTTGGGTTTGGTTTGATTGCCATTTTGCAGCAGCGTCTGCTCGTCGCCGGCGAAGTAAACGCGAGTACGACCGTGGAGCGACTCTGTCGCCTCAGCAAACGCTTTGTTATCCAGTGAGTAAAGTGTAGACAGCACCAGCATAAAGCGGTTAACCGCCTTTTTCTGCTCTGCATATTCATCAGACAGCAGCAGCTCGCGCATGGCGCGCACTTTGTCTTTAGCCGGCATGACGGCAGGTTCTACTTGTGCGACAACGCTCGGCTGAGACACGACATCTTTAGAGACAGAAGCGGGCTGTGAGGCGGCGGAAATTTTAAGCATGCGCCGTAAAATGTCGGACGCGCTCTCCCCAATATGCCGCGTCTGGCTGGCAATATACTGATAGAGTTCGTCATCAACTTCGATTGTTTTCATCTTAATCCAGTGCGATATCTTATCTGAATACAAGTCATTGAGATTATAAGGTCTAATCCCAACAGCGGATAGCGTCAAACCAGGTTGGCGGCAAAAGTCGGATTAAACTGGATCCTTGCCCCCGGGCGGCAGAATGGTCAACATGATACCCTAACCTGACAAACCTAAAAAAAGAACTTTGCCATGAAATTGAATACCCGAGCGCAAACTGCACAATCGCCGAACAATAATTCTCCCATCGTACTGGTTCACGGCCTGTTTGGCAGCCTGGATAACCTGGGCGTGCTGGCGCGCGATTTGGTTACCGATCATGAAATTCTTCAGGTTGATATGCGAAACCACGGTCTTTCCGGGCGTTCAGAGGAGATGACCTACGCGGCCATGGCGCAGGATCTGCTGGACACGCTGGATGCGCACGATATCCAGACCGCGACGCTCATCGGGCACTCAATGGGCGGCAAGGCGGTGATGGCGCTCACCGCGCTCGCGCCCGAGCGCATTTCCGGGCTGGTGGTCATTGACGTTGCGCCCGTCAATTACGACGTTCGTCGCCACGATGAAATTTTTGCTGCGATCGGCGCCGTGACGGCGTCAGGCGCTTCCACCCGCCAGCAGGCGGCTGCCGTTATGCGCGACCATCTTGATGAAGAGGGCGTGGTGCAGTTCCTGTTGAAATCGTTTGTGGACGGACAATGGCGCTTTAACGTGCCGGTGCTGTGGGACCAATATTCGCACATCGTGGGCTGGGAGAATGTACCCGCCTGGCCGCACCCTACCCTCTTTATCCGTGGCGGTAACTCCCCCTACGTCACTGACGCGTACCGCGACACGCTGCTGGCGCAGTTCCCGCAGGCTCGCGCCCACGTGATTGCCGGTGCCGGGCACTGGGTGCACGCGGAAAAACCGGATGCCGTACTGCGCGCCATTCGTCGCTATCTCACTGATACTGCGAATTGATTAAAAAGCCAGCGACCGGAAGACGACGGGCTTCCAGTCGTTGGCGTGTGGATTTGGGTGATGTATGATGGCGCGCTTATCGCCCGGGCATTAGCAGGGCGGCGTGTTTCCCCCGAAGTCTCAGAATCATGGCCAAAGAACAAACGGACCGTACGACACTAGATCTGTTCGCGAATGAGCGTCGACCGGGACGACCGAAAACGAATCCGCTTTCGCGTGACGAACAGCTGCGTATTAATAAACGCAACCAGCTTAAACGCGATAAAAATCGTGGGCTTAAGCGTGTCGAACTGAAGCTGAATGCCGATGCCGTCGATGCGCTTAACGAGCTGGCTGAAGCACGCAACATCAGCCGCAGCGAACTGATCGAAGAGATGCTGATCGCCCAACTTGAGGCCTTACGCGGCAAGGCGTAACTCAGAAAATCCCCAATATTACCCTTTTCATGTAGCACAGAGTGCAGTCCTGCGTGATAGCTGTTTCCGCAGGGTTGCCAGTTCTGCTATTATTGCCCTTATCCGTGGACAATTTGCGCCACCATACCATTAAGTTTCAAGAGGTTATTTTACTCATGGCAATCATCGGCATTTTCTTTGGCAGTGATACCGGCAATACTGAAAATATCGCAAAAAACATTCAAAAACAGCTCGGTAAAGACGTTGCTGATGTGCATGACATCGCCAAGAGCAGCAAAGAAGATCTCGAGGGCTATGACATCCTGCTGCTGGGCATCCCGACCTGGTACTACGGCGAAGCGCAGTGTGACTGGGATGATTTCTTCCCGACGCTGGAAGAAGTCGACTTCAACGGCAAGCTGGTTGCCCTGTTCGGCTGTGGCGATCAGGAAGACTATGCTGAATACTTCTGTGATGCGCTGGGCACCATTCGCGACATCATTGAGCCACGCGGTGCGGCAATTGTCGGCCACTGGCCAACGGCGGGTTATCACTTCGAAGCCTCTAAAGGCCTGGCAGATGACGATCACTTCGTTGGCCTGGCGATTGACGAGGATCGTCAGCCAGAGCTGACCGCTGAGCGTGTTGAAAAATGGGTTAAGCAGATCCGCGAAGAGCTGAACCTGGACGACATTCTTAACGCCTGATTTCCCTGCGGCGCAGCTCCGGTTGCGCCCGTTTTCCAGGTTATACCGATTAAATTAATTGCTACAAACTTTTAACTTTTTCGTTCAGACCTGTACAATATCCCCCTGGTAAAAAGTGGGTGCCATCGAACAAGTTTGTTGGTGATACCACGTTTTTATAAGCATACTTTGCTTGAGACTTGCAGTTTTCATTTAGCCATGGCAGTTCTATAATGAGACGCATTATCCCAAGTGCATTTTCTGTCACTTCTTCTTTAGAAGTGAATCGTTTAGCAACAGGACAGATTCCGCATGACTGACAACAATACCGCATTAAAGAAAGCTGGCCTGAAAGTAACGCTTCCTCGGTTAAAAATCCTTGAAGTGCTTCAGGGGCCAGACAATCACCATGTCAGTGCGGAAGACCTTTACAAGCGTCTTATCGATATGGGTGAAGAGATTGGGCTGGCAACCGTCTATCGTGTGCTGAACCAGTTTGATGACGCGGGCATTGTTACTCGTCATAATTTCGAAGGCGGTAAATCCGTGTTCGAGCTGACTCAGCAGCATCACCACGATCACCTGATCTGCCTCGATTGCGGCAAGGTCATTGAATTTAGCGATGATTCCATTGAATCACGCCAGCGTGAAATCGCCGCCCGTCACGGCATTCGCCTGACTAACCACAGCCTGTACCTGTACGGTCACTGCGCTGAAGGTGATTGCCGCGAAAATGAACACGCGCACGACGCAAAATAAGTTAGCGTTCATACTCTGAGCCAGCCGAAAGGTTGGCTTTTTTTTGCCCAAAAAAAGCCCGGTGGCGCAGCGCCACCGGGCAGGATAACAGCAGGTTACTTACCGTTATTGCTTCGAATGTCTTCCCAAATCTTATCGCAACGCTTCGCCACTTCTTGGTCGTTACCCGTTTTACGCGCCTGAATGCAGGCCTGATAGTCCATCACGCGAACGGTTTCCTGCGTGGCGAACTGCTCGTGCGCCTTGTCTTTTTTCAGCACGTCCAGCACGCTCTGGCAGGCTTCAATCTTCTCAGGCGAGCCTTGCGCGGTATTGATGCAGGCGCTATACGCCTCCTTCAGGCGAGAATCTTCCTTTGGCGCCGGTTCCTGCGCGCACGCCACCAGCCCCGATGCCAGCAGCGCGACGATTACGATTTTTTTCATCATATTTAGTCTCCGGTTCGGCGGGAGCTAACCCGCCGGACTCTACATCAGAAGATGGTGAATGGCGCGATGACCATGAACTTCACGTCACGTTCATCCTGGAAGATGTTGCCGTAACCGCCCGCGTAGCTCGGGATATCGGAGTGGTTGTCATACTGGGTGAAGTGCAGCTTAAACATCGTGCCTTTCGCCCGGCCTTCCTGAAGGGTGTAAATCGCATCCAGACTGTATGAAGACTCCTTCAGACGGTAGTTCGGATCGTAGTAAGCGTCCGGCGTCGCCATATCCCCCGGCTTCGCGTCCCAGGCGTACGCGTAGGATGCCCCTACCGCCCAGCCCGGCAGGTTCCAGTTCTTCAGGTCATACATCGCGCCGAAGAAGACCGCTTTTTCACCGTCGGCGTTGAAGTCAGAGCGGTTATCCCACCAGATGTCCAGGCGACCGTTGGAGGAGGCGTAGGTTGGCGTCATACGCTGCAGGAAGTAGCCCTGCTGCCCTTCTGCCTTCACCCACGTCCCTTCCAGACGCAAATCGACCTGGCCTACCTTGTAGCCGAAGGTCAGCGCCTGCAGCCAGGCCGTACCGTCATAGATATCATTTACGCCGCCATCGCTGACCTTATCGCGCGTACCGTAGAACTGGTAGCTGGTGCTCAGCGGGCTGCCTGCGATATCAAATTTGTAGCTGGCTTTCGCAAAATACTGATCGATATAACCTTCAGCCTGACCAAAGGCAGCTTCCAGCACCAGATCGTTTTTGAAGTCATACTTCGCGCCGAGCGAGTGGAGATAGTCGACCTTTGTTTTCTTATCGTTTTGATAGAACTTGTCCATCTCAATGTGCCACGGCGCTTTGTACTCGTTGGTCCACATATAGGAGAAGCTCAGCGCACCCGCATCGCCGTAGTCAAAATTAGCGCCAGCTTCCGCCCCCTGATAGGTACCCGGCATAAAGCTCCAGTGCGGGGCTAACAGCGTCTGGCCGGTTGGCTGAATATAGCCACCACGCGCCCAGACCGGGCCATATTTGAATTTCGCAGCCGCTTTATACAGGCTGATGCCGCTTTTATCCCCGGACCAGTCTTCTTTATAAGCTTTGTTGCTGGAGGAGAAAGCAATTTCATTCGGGTGGCCGCTGTCGCCATTTTCCGCCATTTCAATTGCCGTAAATGCCGCAATATCCAGACCGAACATATCGGCGGCATATCCCGACTGGAAATCCAGATTGGCGTTCCAGGTGGAGTGAGAAAGGTTGGTTTTGTATTTATCTTCAGTGACGTCTTTACGGTCACGCTCACGCTGCCAGTAATAAATACCGCCCGTGAGGGTAGAATCTTCGATGAAACCGGCTGCTTTTGCTTCTGGCGCAACCACCAGTCCCGACATTGCTGTCACACCGGCGATAGCCAGCGCCAGCGCACTACGTTTGCCACTGAACGTACGCATAGATTATTCCTCTTTGACGAATTAAAACGCCTTAAACGGCGAAAAATAAAAAGACCAAACGGTCAGGGGTAGTCAGAAATACCCTCGAATTAACTACCGTCTTTAGGTTATTTTTCGCGACGCGAATTATCAATGCTTTTAATGAGGCAAAAGTCAGGATTATGACGAAGTGCACATATTTCGTAGCGGCTTGTAACAATTACCGCGGAGTGAGCGCTGGCGGGGAACAGACGCGTTTTCAGTAAGTAACAAGGTAATGAAGAATTTATTTTAAGCGGATTCCGTTTTTCATAAACAGAGAAACTTTTTTCAAAAAAATAAGTAGCACCACGTTGACCTGCATTTTTTATTTATACTTTTTCCCCCTTTGCTTAACGACATGATCGTTAAATAAAAAAACGCCGCATTACGCGGCGTTTGTTTCTCATTGACCAGTGCAGCGTTATTATTCGCCGATCTTAGTCCAGGTATCGCGCAGACCCACGGTACGATTAAATACCGGTTTTTCAGCCGTGCTGTAGCGGCTGTCCAGGCAGAAGTAACCTTCACGTTCGAACTGGAACGCTTTACCGGCTTCAGCGGCTTTCAGAGACGGTTCCGCGTAGCCCTGTTTGATGACCAGCGATTCCAGGTTGATGGTGGCGAGGAAGTCTTCCGCCGCGCCAGGGTTCGGCACGCTGAACAGGCGATCGTACAGGCGGATCTCAACCGGCAGCGCGTGCATTGCGCTCACCCAGTGAATAACGCCCTTCACTTTACGTCCATCCGCCGGATCTTTGCTCAACGTCTCTGCATCATAGGTACAGAAGATAGTCGTGATGTTACCTTCTACATCCTTCTCCACGCGCTCGGCTTTGATCACGTAGGCGTTGCGCAGGCGAACCTCTTTGCCCAGCACCAGACGCTTGTACTGCTTGTTCGCTTCTTCACGGAAGTCAGCGCGATCGATCCAGATTTCACCGCTGAACGGCACGTCACGGGTGCCCATTTCCGGTTTGTTCGGATGGTTTGGCATAGAGACCATTTCGCTGCCGCCGTGATAGTTTTCGATGACAAGCTTCACCGGATCGATAACCGCCATCGCGCGCGGCGCGTTTTCGTTCAGATCTTCACGAATGCAGGATTCCAGCGAGGCCATCTCAATGGTGTTGTCCTGCTTGGTGACGCCGATACGTTTGCAGAACTCGCGAATGGACGCGGCAGTATAACCACGACGACGCAGGCCCGAGATGGTCGGCATGCGCGGATCGTCCCAGCCTTCAACGTGCTTGTCGGTTACCAGCAGGTTCAGCTTACGCTTGGACATCACGGTGTATTCCAGATTCAGACGAGAGAACTCGTACTGACGCGGATGCACGGGGATCGTGATGTTATCCAGCACCCAGTCGTACAGACGACGGTTGTCCTGGAACTCCAGCGTGCACAGAGAGTGCGTAATGCCTTCCAGCGCATCGCTGATGCAGTGGGTGAAGTCGTACATCGGGTAGATGCACCACTTATTGCCGGTCTGATGGTGTTCCGCGAACTTAATGCGGTACAGCACCGGGTCGCGCATCACGATGAACGGTGACGCCATATCGATTTTGGCGCGCAGGCACGCTTTACCTTCTTCGAAGCCGCCGGCGCGCATTTTTTCAAACAGCGCCAGGTTCTCTTCCACGCTGCGATCGCGGAACGGGCTGTTTTTGCCAGGCTGAGTCAGCGTACCGCGATACTCACGGATTTCGTCAGCAGACAGCTCGTCAACGTAGGCCAGACCTTTGTTGATTAACTCAACCGCATAGGCGTACAGCCGATCGAAATAGTCAGAGGAGTAGCAGATATCGCCAGACCAGTTGAAGCCCAGCCACTGCACGTCGTTTTTGATCGACTCAACGTATTCGATGTCTTCTTTTACTGGGTTGGTGTCATCGAAACGCAGGTTGCACTGTCCCTGGTAATCCTGGGCGATGCCAAAGTTCAGGCAGATCGATTTAGCGTGACCAATGTGCAGGTAGCCGTTTGGCTCCGGCGGGAAACGCGTATGCACCGTGGTGTGCTTACCACTGGCCAGATCTTCATCGATGATCTGACGAATAAAGTTACTCGGGCGGGCTTCTGCCTCACTCATCGTGGATTCCTCAAAGCGTAAACAACGTATAACGGCATATGATCTTATAAGCCGGACGTAGTGACAACCCTTAAAACGTCCCGGAAGAAAATAATGGGGGCAAATGCTGCAAAAAAAAGCGGCGGAGGATATCCCCCGCCGCTAAAGGCATAACTCTACTCAGGAGCGATTACTTGCCTTTAATCTCATACAGTGGCGTTTGACCGGCAACCACCTGACCCTGCGCCTGGATAACCAGACCGCTGAAGTCGTCGATGTTGCTGCATACCACCGGGCTTATCATGGAGCGCGCATTGGCGTTCAGGTAATCCAGATCCATTTCCAGGATCGGCTGGCCTGCCACGACTTCAGCGCCCTCTTCCACCAGGCGAGTAAAGCCCTGACCGTTCAGCGCAACGGTGTCGATACCCATATGGACAACGATCTCCGCGCCTTTTTCCGTTTCCAGGCAGAACGCGTGGTTGGTGTTGAAGATTTTCACGATAGTACCGGCTGCCGGAGAGACCACGGTTTTGTCCGTAGGCTTCACCGCCACGCCGTCACCTACCGCCTTGCTGGCGAACGCTTCGTCAGGCACCTGCTCAAGCGCAACGACGTCACCTGTCACCGGAGAAACCAGCGCCGCGACGGTCACCGCATTTGGCACCGCCTGCGGTTTAGCAGCCGGAGCGTCAGCCACCGGTGCGCTATCCGCTGACGCGGCAGCAACCGGCCCACGGGCAACCACTTTTTTCATCTCGTCGCCGATAGATTCGGCTTTCGCACCCACGATGACCTGGATGGTTTGCTTGTTCAGCTTCACCACGCCAGACGCGCCCAGGCGTTTACACATTGCATCGCTTACGCGCGCAGAGTCGCCAACGGTCAGGCGCAGACGGGTAATACAGGCATCAATGGCTTTCAGGTTGTCGGTACCGCCTACCGCGGCAATGTAGCTGGTTGCCAGCTGGGTTAAACCTTCTTCGGTATTGCTGTTTGCTTCGCTGGTAACAACGTCGTCTTTCGTATCTTCACGGCCCGGCGTCTTCAGGTTAAACATGCGAATAACCGCGCTGAACAGAACGAAGTAGATAACGAAGAAGATCAGACCCATCACCACCAGCATCCAGACGTTGCTGCTTGCCGCCGGCAGGTTGTACATCAGCACGTAGTCGATAGCGCCTGCGGAGAAGGGGAAGCCAGCATGGATGCCCAGAAGAGTGGCAACAAACAGGCTGATACCGGTCAGGATGGCGTGCATGAGGTACAGCAGCGGAGCCAGGAACATGAACAGGAATTCCAGCGGCTCGGTCACGCCGGTCAGGAAGGCCGTTACCGCCACGGACAGCAGCATACCGCCAACCATTGGGCGACGCGCTTTCGGCGCGGCCAGGTACATCGCCAGCGCAGCGCCAGGCAGACCAAACATCATGATTGGGAAGAAGCCGGACATGAACATGCCCGCGGTGCCGTCGCCTGCGTAGAAGCGGTTGATATCACCGTGGAATACGGCGCCCGCCGCGTTGGTGAACTCACCAATCTGGAACCAGGCGATGGTGTTCAGCACCTGATGCAGGCCCGTTGGGATCAGCAGACGGTTGATGAAGCCGAAGATACCCGCACCCATTGCGCCCGCGGAAACGATCCACTCGCCACCCGCATGGATAGCGTGCTGCACCGGTGGCCACACGTAGCCAAAGATGGCGGCAAGGATCAGACAGAAAAAGCCCGTCGCGATCGGCACGAAGCGTTTTCCACCGAAGAAGCTCAGGAAGTCAGGGAGCTTGATACCCGCCCAACGGTTGTACACGGCACCACCGACGAGACCGGTAATGATACCCGCCAGTACGCCCATGTTGATTTCAGGGTTGATGGTCACCATCGCTTTTGTGAGGATGAAGTAACCTACGGCTCCGGCCAGTGCCGCAGCACCGGCGCTGTCTTTAGACCAGCTAGATGCCACACCGATGGCGAAAATCAGCGCCAGGTTGTCAAAAATTGCGCCGCCTGCCTGGGCGATAAACGGCACGTTGAGAAGATCGGGTTGCCCGAATCGCAGCAGGAGCGCTGCAACCGGTAGCACGGCGATAGGGAGCTGCAAAGCCCTACCGAGGCGCTGGAAAAAACCTAAAATATTCATCCTATTCCCCCTACGAGACCCGTTGTGAAGGCTCGCGCATAAACTATGTTTTTTATTGTGTCACGAACGATAGATACAGTTGATGATTCACTGGCAGTGTGAGTGTGTGAAAAATTAATTCGTATCGCAAATTAAACACCTATTTTTTGTGATTATTGTCACCAAATATCGTATTCAACCCTCCCTTTCACTGGCTAACGACGAAAACTTATTTTATCATTCAAAAAATCAAGACGGATTGATCCGGCCTGAAAGGTTCCAGGTTACGCTTAGTTCAGGTTGCACTAATCATCCGCCCACTTTTACTTAAACTTTAGAGGTGAATAATGAGACTGATTCCCCTGGCAACAGCTGAACAAGTCGGAAAATGGGCTGCACGTCATATCGTTAACCGCATCAACGCCTTCAAGCCAACTGCCGATCGTCCTTTCGTTCTCGGCCTTCCAACCGGCGGCACGCCGCTGACCGCGTATAAAGCGCTGGTGGAAATGCATAAAGCGGGCCAGGTTAGCTTCAAACACGTTGTGACCTTTAACATGGACGAATATGTCGGCCTGCCAAAGGAACATCCTGAAAGCTACCACAGCTTTATGCACCGCAACTTCTTCGATCACGTTGATATCCCGGCGGAAAATATTAACCTGCTGAATGGAAACGCGCCTGATATTGACGCAGAATGCCGTCAGTATGAAGAAAAAATCCGTTCTTACGGTAAAATCCACCTGTTTATGGGCGGCGTGGGCAACGATGGCCACATCGCGTTCAACGAACCGGCCTCTTCACTGGCATCCCGTACCCGTATCAAAACGCTGACCCACGACACGCGTGTGGCTAACTCCCGCTTCTTTGACGGCGACGTGAACCAGGTGCCTAAATACGCGCTGACCGTTGGCGTAGGCACCCTGCTGGATGCCGAAGAAGTAATGATTCTGGTGCTGGGAGCCGTGAAAGCGCAGGCGCTTCAGGCCGCTGTTGAAGGTAACGTAAACCACATGTGGACCATCAGCTGCCTGCAGCTGCATCCAAAATCAGTCATCGTGTGTGACGAACCGTCCACCATGGAACTGAAAGTGAAAACGCTGAAATACTTCAACGAGTTAGAAGCAGAGAACATCAAAGGTCTGTAATTGAATAACCGCCTCTTTATTCAGGGGCGGTCGCTTTTGTTAACCGGGGGTCAATATGTACGCTTTAACCCACGGTCGGATTTATACCGGCCATGAAATTCTGGATGACCATGCGATTGTTATCGCCAATGGCCTGATTGAACGTGTTTGCCCGCTGGCAGAACTGCCGCCGGAGATCGAACAGCGTTCTCTCAATGGAGCTGCGATCTCCCCCGGTTTCATCGACGTACAGCTTAACGGCTGCGGCGGTGTCCAGTTTAACGATACCCCAGAGGCGGTAACGGTTGAAACGCTGGAAATCATGCAAAAAGCCAATGAGAAATCGGGCTGCACCAGCTATCTGCCGACGCTTATCACCAGCAGCGACGACCTGATGAAGCAGGGTATCAGCGTCATGCGTGAGTACCAGGCAAAATATCCGAATCAGGCGCTGGGCCTGCATCTGGAAGGACCATGGCTGAACATGGTCAAGAAAGGCACCCATAACCCGAACTATGTGCGCAAGCCGGATGCCGAGCTGGTTGATTACCTGTGCGCCAACGCCGATGCGATCGTTAAAGTCACGCTGGCACCGGAAATGACCGGCACGGACGTTATCAGCAAACTGGCTGCCGCCGGGATTGTGGTATCAGCGGGTCACTCGAACGCCACGCTGAAGGAGGCGAAAGCCGGTTTCCGCGCAGGCATTACGTTTGCCACGCACCTTTACAACGCAATGCCGTACATCACCGGCCGCGAACCGGGCCTGGTTGGGGCTATTCTGGATGAGCCGGACGTCTACTGCGGCATTATCGCCGACGGTATGCATGTCGATTACGCTAACATCCGCAACGCCAAGCGCCTTAAGGGCGACAAGCTGTGCCTGGTAACCGATGCCACCGCACCGGCAGGGGCAAATATTGACCAGTTCATTTTTGCTGGTAAAACAATATACTACCGGAATGGACTGTGCGTGGATGAGAACGGCACGCTGAGCGGTTCTTCTCTGACGATGATCGAAGGGGTACGTAACCTCGTTGAGCATTGCGGAATTGCCCTTGATGAAGTGCTGCGTATGGCCACGCTTTATCCGGCACGCGCAATTGGCGTGGATAAACAGCTCGGTGGTATTGCACCCGGTATGGTTGCAAACCTGACGGCGTTCACACACGATTATAAAATTATTAAGACCATCGTTAATGGTAACGAGGTCGTCACTGAGTAAGTAAAAGTATGACACCAGGCGGACAAGCTCAAATCGGTAATGTCGATCTCGTTAAACAGCTTAACAGCGCGGCAGTTTATCGCCTGATTGACCAGCACGGGCCAATCTCACGCATTCAGATAGCCGAACAAAGCCAGCTTGCTCCCGCCAGCGTAACAAAAATTACGCGTCAGCTTATTGAGCGCGGCCTGATCAAAGAAGTCGATCAGCAGGCCTCCACCGGAGGCCGCCGCGCGATCTCCATCGTTACTGAAACCCGTAACTTTCAGGCGATTGGCGTCCGTTTAGGCCGTCATGACACCACGCTTACGCTCTACGATCTGAGCAGCAAAGCCATTGCCGAAGAGCACTACCCGCTTCCTGAACGCACTCAGGAGACGCTTGAACACGCCTTACTGAATACCATTGCGCACTTTATCGAAAGCTGTCAGCGCAAGATCCGCGAGCTGATTGCCATTTCGGTCATTCTGCCCGGCCTGGTCGACCCGGAGAGCGGCGTTATTCGCTACATGCCGCATATAAACGTGGAGAACTGGGGGCTGGTTGAGGCGCTGGAAAAGCGCTTTAAGCTGACCTGTTTTGTCGGTCACGATATCCGCTCACTGGCGCTGGCGGAGCACTACTTTGGTGCGAGCCAGGACTGCGAAGACTCCATTCTGGTGCGCGTGCATCGTGGTACAGGCGCTGGCATCATCTCTAACGGGCGCATTTTTATCGGTCGTAACGGCAACGTGGGCGAGATTGGCCATATCCAGGTTGAACCGCTCGGCGAGCGCTGCCACTGCGGTAACTTTGGCTGCCTCGAAACCGTGGCCGCCAATGCCGCCATTGAGCATCGCGTTCGCCATCTGCTGGAACAGGGTTACCAGAGCCGCGTTACGCTGGACGATTGTAAAATCGCCGCCATCTGCAAAGCCGCTAACAAAGGCGACGCGCTGGCCTGCGAAGTGATCGAACAGGTTGGTCGCCATCTGGGTAAAACCATCGCCATTGCCATCAACCTGTTTAATCCGCAGAAAGTGGTGATTGCCGGCGAGATCGTTGAAGCAGAAAAAGTACTGCTGCCGGCTATTGAAGGCTGCATCAATACCCAGGCGCTGAAAGCGTTTCGCCAGAACCTGCCGGTGGTGCGTTCTACGCTCGATCACCGCTCAGCGATTGGCGCGTTCGCGCTGGTAAAACGTGCGATGCTCAACGGGATCCTGCTCCAGCATTTGCTGGAATCCTGATCGGACCTTATAGTAACGCCTTCTTTTTTTGATGTCGGGTTGACCATGACCATTAAGAATGTAATTTGTGATATCGACGGCGTGCTGATGCACGACAACGTTGCCGTGCCGGGTGCTGCGGAGTTTCTTCATCGCATCATCGACAAAGGAATGCCACTGGTTCTTCTCACGAACTACCCTTCACAGACTGGTCAGGATCTGGCAAACCGCTTTGCGACTGCGGGCGTCAACGTACCGGACAGCGTGTTTTATACCTCCGCCATGGCAACGGCTGACTTCCTGAAGCGTCAGGAAGGCAAGAAAGCCTACGTGGTCGGCGAAGGTGCGCTGATCCATGAGCTCTACAAAGCGGGCTTTACCATTACCGATGTGAACCCGGACTTTGTCATCGTGGGCGAAACGCGTTCCTTTAACTGGGAGATGATGCATAAAGCAGCCTACTTTGTCGCAAGCGGCGCGCGCTTTATCGCCACCAACCCGGATACGCACGGCCGCGGCTTCTATCCGGCCTGCGGCGCACTGTGCGCCGGTATCGAAAAAATCTCCGGCCGTAAGCCGTTTGTTGTCGGTAAACCGAGCCCGTGGATCGTTCGTGCAGCGCTGAATACGATGCAGGCCCACTCTGAAGAGACCGTGATTGTCGGCGATAACCTGCGCACCGATATTCTGGCCGGCTTCCAGGCGGGGCTCGAAACGATACTGGTGCTCTCCGGCGTCTCGACGATTGACGATATCGACACCATGCCCTTCCGCCCAAGCTGGATATACCCTTCCGTCGACGAAATCGACGTTATTTGATCAAGAGCCACGCCTCAGGGCGTGGTTTTTTATTTCTGTAGCCAAAAAACACAGTCAAATCTAACAAAAAGCACCTTCCATTGAATAATCATCAATAAAACCGCACGAAACATACTCATTTTTTAAGATTCCGCAATCGTCATTGCACTTTTTGCGTATTCACCCGTAAAACGCTTGCGCCCTCTCCCCCTTTTGCGGCATTTTCATTAGCAAGCAACATCACAACGCAACAGGGTTAACGGAGAAGGTTATGTGTTCTATTTTTGGCGTACTGGATATTAAAACTGACGCGGGCGAACTGCGTAAAAAAGCACTTGAGCTGTCCCGCCTGATGCGCCATCGCGGTCCGGACTGGTCCGGCGTTTATGCCAGCGATAAAGCGATTCTGGCTCATGAACGTCTCTCCATTGTTGACGTCAACGCCGGTGCACAGCCGCTGTATAACGAGAAAAAAACGCACGCGCTGGCTGTGAACGGTGAAATCTACAACCATCAGGCGCTGCGCGCCGAGTACGGCGACCGCTACGCCTTCCAGACAGGCTCTGACTGTGAAGTGATCCTGGCGCTGTACCAGGAGAAAGGCCCGGAATTCCTCGACGACCTGCAGGGCATGTTTGCCTTCGCCCTGTACGACAGCGAAAAAGACGCTTACCTGATTGGCCGCGACCACATTGGTATCATTCCGCTGTACATGGGCCACGACGAGCACGGCAACTTCTACGTCGCGTCAGAGATGAAAGCGCTGGTGCCGGTTTGCCGCACCATTAAAGAGTTCCCGGCAGGCAGCTACCTGTGGAGCAAAGATGGCGAAATCCGTCAGTACTACCAGCGCGACTGGTTTGACTACGACGCGGTAAAAGACAACGTTACGGATAAAGCCGAACTGCGCCAGGCGCTGGAAGATTCCGTTAAGAGCCACCTGATGTCAGACGTGCCGTACGGCGTGCTGCTCTCCGGCGGGCTGGACTCCTCCGTGATCTCCGCCATCACCAAGAAATTCGCCGCGCGCCGCGTGGAAGATCAGGAGCGCTCTGAAGCCTGGTGGCCGCAGCTGCACTCCTTTGCCGTAGGCCTGGAAGGTGCGCCTGACCTGAAAGCCGCGCAGGAGGTGGCGAACCACCTCGGCACCGTGCACCATGAAATTCACTTCACCGTGCAGGAAGGCCTGGATGCGATTCGCGATGTGATCTACCACATTGAAACGTATGATGTGACCACCATCCGCGCCTCCACGCCGATGTATTTGATGTCGCGTAAGATCAAAGCGATGGGCATCAAGATGGTGCTCTCCGGCGAGGGTTCAGACGAGGTGTTCGGCGGCTACCTCTACTTCCACAAAGCGCCGAACGCCAAAGAGCTGCATGAAGAGACCGTGCGCAAGCTTCAGGCGCTGCACATGTTCGACTGCGCTCGCGCCAACAAAGCGATGTCCGCCTGGGGTGTGGAAGCCCGCGTGCCGTTCCTGGATAAGAATTTCCTCGACGTGGCGATGCGCATCAACCCGCAGGACAAAATGTGCGGCAACGGCAAAATGGAAAAACATATCCTGCGCGAATGTTTTGAATCCTACCTGCCGGCAAGCGTGGCGTGGCGTCAGAAAGAGCAATTCTCCGATGGCGTAGGCTACAGCTGGATCGACACCCTGAAGGAGGTGGCGGCGAAACAGGTTTCTGACCAACAGCTGGAAACCGCGAGCTTCCGCTTCCCGTACAACACGCCGGGCTCGAAAGAGGCGTATCTGTACCGTGAAATCTTTGAAGAACTGTTCCCGGTGCCAAGCGCAGCCGAGTGCGTTCCGGGTGGTCCATCTGTCGCCTGCTCGTCAGCCAAAGCCATTGAATGGGATGAATCTTTCAAGGCCATGAACGATCCGTCAGGACGGGCGGTAGGCGTACACCAGTCTGCCTATAAATAACGTTCAGATTGTCATCAGGCCCTCCGGGGCCTGATTTTTTTTGCCTCACTTTTCACCGCATAAAATCGATTAATAACCAATAATTGTCGAATATTCGGCCTCGCTGTTCGCAACCTAACCAAACAGTCACATTCCGGCTATTTTCATTGAAAAAGGTGTTGACGCTGCAAGGGTCTATACGCATAATGCGCCCCGCAACGCCGATAAGGTAACGCGAAAAAAAGATGGCTACGTAGCTCAGTTGGTTAGAGCACATCACTCATAATGATGGGGTCACAGGTTCGAATCCCGTCGTAGCCACCATCTTTTTTGCGGGAGTGGCGAAATTGGTAGACGCACCAGATTTAGGTTCTGGCGCCGCAAGGTGTGCGAGTTCAAGTCTCGCCTCCCGCACCATTCCCAGGTAAGCGTTGCACGGATGGGGTATCGCCAAGCGGTAAGGCACCGGTTTTTGATACCGGCATTCCCTGGTTCGAATCCAGGTACCCCAGCCATATTTCTTCGATTATGCGGTTCTCCGCGGTATTGGGGTATCGCCAAGCGGTAAGGCACCGGTTTTTGATACCGGCATTCCCTGGTTCGAATCCAGGTACCCCAGCCATCGAAGATTGCAGTACTGGCTACGTAGCTCAGTTGGTTAGAGCACATCACTCATAATGATGGGGTCACAGGTTCGAATCCCGTCGTAGCCACCATATTTACGTTATCGAATACTATTCGGTAAACTGAACATTGTTGGGGTATCGCCAAGCGGTAAGGCGCCGGATTCTGATTCCGGCATTCCGAGGTTCGAATCCTCGTACCCCAGCCATTTTAAAGTCGTTAAGCAGTACGTTTAACGCAATTGGGGTGTCGCCAAGCGGTAAGGCTCTGGTTTCTGATACCAGCATTCCGGGGTTCGAATCCCTGCACCCCAGCCACTTAAAACAAACAAGCCCGCTCTGCGGGCTTTTTTGTTTTTGTCGTCGGTGCGGTCTGGGCCCTCACCCTAACCCTCTCCCCGGAGGGACGAGGGAATAGTCGGAGCAAAGATTAGAGTCCGAGGGCGTATTTCAGAGCCTGACGCTTCAGGCCACCGGCGCGTTCCGCCGCCATCAATCCAATATTTCGCAATATACGCACCGGACCAACGTCATTGCTGAACCCGGCATAGAACAGATCCATCCCTGACTGCATAATGAAGTTATCCGCCATACGGCGCGTCTGGTAGCGCTTCAGCACCTGATGGCTGGCCCACGATTCCGCGTAGGCGCGGGCGTTACCTGCCACATCCAGTAGCGCGTCGACGTCACGGTATCCCAGGTTGACTCCCTGGCCTGCCAGCGGATGGATGGTGTGCGCCGCGTCCCCCACCAGGGCCAGCCCTTGACGGGCATACTGCAACGCATGGCGTCGCATCAGCGGGAATGCGCCCGCAGCAACCGGCGTGACATGCCCAAGGCGTTCCGGGAAGTGCAGCATAATCTCGCGCTGTAATTGTTCCATGCTCAGCCCCTGTAACTGACGAATACGCGCCGGCTTGTCGTACCACACCAGCGACGCCCAGTTATCAAACAGCGGCAAGAACGCATGAGGACCGTTCGGCGTAAAATGCTGCCAGGTGCTTTCGCCCGGCGCGGTCTCGCACTGGACGGTGATCAGCATGCAGGACTGATGATACTGCCAGGCATGGATGCCAATGCCCGCCATCTGCCTGACCTGCGAATTTGCACCATCCGCCCCCACCACCAGCTTCACGGCGAGTTCGTCGTCGTTGTCCAGCGTAAGAAGATAGCCGCCGTCATGACGATGAAGGGCTTTCAGCGAGGCCGGAACGCGAAGCGTCACCTTCGGGTGCGCCTCCAGCGCCTGCCAGAGCGCGAGCTGCAAGACGTTGTTTTCTACCATATAGCCCAGGCGCGGCAGCTTCAGCTCGGCGGCATCAAACGACACGTGAGCATTTTCCCACTCCCAGGTTTCAAGACGGCTATAGGGGTGCGCGCGCATCGCCAGCACCGCCTCCCAGACGCCCAGCCCGCGAAGCAAATCAACGGACGCCGCGCTAATGGCGGATATGCGCACGTCCGGCTTGCTGGCGGGATCGAATGCCGGCGGAGCAGCCTGTTCAATAACGGTTACGTCAAATCCCTGCTGCGCCAGCCCCAGCGCCAGCGCGCCGCCGACCATACCGCCGCCGACGACGGCAACTTCGGTGTGTTGGAGTGTCATGGTCACTATTCCTTATTGGAGAATGCCTTAAGTTTACCGGATTTTTGCGGTCCTGAGGTTGACAACCTTCATACTGGTCACAACCGCACCAAAGCATTACAATACGCGGCTTGCAATCCTGAGCTGAGCAAGTCGATGACCAAAAAACTCCATATAAAAACCTGGGGCTGTCAGATGAACGAATACGATTCATCCAAGATGGCCGATCTGCTGGATACCACCCACGGATACCAGCTGACTGAAAATGTGAAAGAAGCCGATGTGCTGCTGCTGAACACCTGTTCAATTCGTGAAAAAGCGCAGGAGAAAGTCTTTCATGTGTTAGGCCGCTGGAAACTGCTTAAGCGGAAAAATCCGGACCTGATCATTGGCGTTGGGGGCTGCGTTGCATCGCAGGAAGGTAAGCTGATCCGCCAGCGAGCACCCTATGTGGATATCGTCTTTGGCCCTCAGACCCTGCACCGCCTGCCAGAGATGATCAATCAGGTTCGCGGCAATCGCAGCCCGGTAGTGGACGTAAGCTTCCCGGAGATCGAGAAGTTTGACCGTCTGCCTGAGCCGCGCGCCGACGGCCCGACCGCATTCGTCTCCATCATGGAAGGCTGCAATAAATACTGTACTTACTGCGTGGTGCCTTATACCCGCGGTGAAGAGGTCAGCCGCCCGGCAGACGATATTCTGTTCGAAATCGCGCAGCTTGCCGCGCAGGGCGTGCGTGAAGTAAACCTGCTGGGCCAGAACGTGAACGCCTGGCGCGGTGAAAACTACGACGGTACCACGGGCAGCTTTGCAGAACTGCTGCGCCTGGTGGCCGCGATTGACGGCATCGACCGTATTCGCTTTACCACCAGCCATCCGATGGAGTTTACCGACGACATCATCGACGTTTACCGCGATACGCCGGAGCTGGTGAGCTTCCTGCACCTGCCGATTCAGTGCGGCTCTGACCGCGTGCTGAACCTGATGGGGCGTCCACATACGGTGCTGGAATACAAATCCACCATCCGTAAGCTGCGCGAAGCGCGTCCGGATATCCAGATCAGCTCCGACTTCATCGTTGGTTTCCCAGGCGAAACCGCTGAAGACTTCGAGCGCACCATGAAGCTCATCGGCGAAGTCAATTTTGACGTCAGCTACAGCTTCATCTTCTCCCCGCGTCCCGGAACCCCGGCGGCCGATATGGTTGACGATGTGCCGGAAGAAGAGAAAAAGCAGCGTCTGTATATTCTGCAGGAACGTATCAACCAGCAGGCCAACGCCTGGAGCCGTCGCATGCTCGGGACCGTCCAGCGTATTCTGGTGGAAGGTACCTCCCGTAAGAGCATTATGGAGCTATCCGGTCGTACCGAGAACAACCGCGTGGTGAACTTTGAAGGCACCCCGGACATGATCGGCAAATTTGTGGACGTGGAGATTGTCGACGTGCTCACCAACTCGCTGCGCGCGAAGCTGGTGCGTACCGAAGACGAAATGGGTCTGCGCATTGCTGAGACCCCGGAATCCGTTATCTCTCGCACCCGCAAAGTCAACGATTCTGGCGTAGGCATTTACCAGCCATAATCCTTCTGGCCTGCCTGTCCGGCAGGCCTTGTATTTCCTCTCAGCACCCCCAATATCTACCGTAACGCTTGCGCCTTTATTCTATGGCGTGAATAATTTCGGTAATGACCATTTTATTACGCCGTGTGGCCTCAGGTCAGTTAACCAATCAAAGAGGAACAGTTTGAACATAGATACGCGTGAAATTACCCTAACGCCCGCAGACAACGCTCGCCTGCTGAGCCTGTGCGGGCCGTTTGATGACAACATCAAGCAACTTGAGCGACGTCTGGGTATCGAAATCAATCGTCGCGATAACCATTTCAAACTCACCGGACGCCCTATCTGCGTCAACGCCGCGGCGGATATTCTGCGCAGCCTGTATGTTGATACCGCCCCGATGCGTGGCGAAATTCAGGATATTGAACCTGAACAAATTCACCTTGCCATCAAAGAGGCGCGCGTGCTCGAGCAGAGCGCAGAAAGCGTGCCGGACTACGGTAAGGCCATCAATATCAAAACCAAGCGCGGCGTGATTAAGCCTCGTACCCCAAACCAGGCGCAGTACATCGCCAACATTCTCGACCATGACATCACCTTCGGCGTGGGCCCGGCGGGTACGGGTAAAACCTATCTGGCGGTTGCCGCTGCGGTAGATGCGCTGGAGCGTCAGGAGATCCGCCGTATCCTGCTGACCCGTCCTGCTGTAGAAGCCGGTGAGAAACTCGGCTTCCTGCCGGGCGACTTAAGCCAGAAGGTGGATCCTTACCTGCGCCCGCTGTACGACGCGCTGTTCGAAATGCTGGGCTTCGAGAAAGTTGAGAAGCTCATCGAACGTAACGTGATTGAAGTCGCCCCGCTGGCCTACATGCGTGGCCGTACGCTTAACGATGCGTTCATCATTCTGGATGAAAGCCAGAACACCACCATCGAACAGATGAAGATGTTCCTGACGCGTATTGGCTTTAACTCGAAAGCGGTTATTACCGGTGACGTCACCCAGATTGACCTGCCGCGCAGCACCAAATCGGGTTTGCGTCATGCCATCGAAGTGCTGGCCGAGGTGGACGAAATCAGCTTTAACTTCTTCCACAGCGAAGACGTGGTACGCCACCCGGTGGTCGCGCGTATCGTTAACGCTTATGAGGCCTGGGAAGAGGCCGATCAGAAGCGCAGGGCCGAGCTGGCCGCAGAACGTAAGCGCGAAGCGCAGGAGCATGAACAGAAATGAGTCAGGTGATCCTCGATTTACAGCTGGCCTGTGAAGATAATTCCGGCATGCCGGAAGAGGCACAGTTTCAGAAATGGCTGGATGCCGTTATCCCCCAGTTTCAGGAAGAATCAGAAGTCACGATTCGCCTGGTGGATGAAGCGGAAAGCCACGAGCTTAACCTGACCTATCGCGGGAAAGATAAACCAACCAACGTGCTCTCTTTCCCGTTCGAAGCTCCTCCGGGCATCGAGATGCCATTGCTGGGAGATCTGATCATCTGCCGTCAGGTGGTTGAGCAGGAAGCCAAAGAGCAGCAAAAGCCGCTGGAGGCGCACTGGGCACACATGGTCGTGCACGGTAGCCTGCATCTTCTGGGTTACGACCATATTGAAGATGACGAAGCGGAAGAGATGGAATCCCTCGAGACAGAGATAATGCTTGCTCTGGGCTATGAGGATCCGTACATTGCCGAGAAAGAATAGTCAGTCACTGACTACCATGCCGCCGCGCAGGGATAGAGCGCGGCGGTTAACGTTGAACTAACAAGAGAACCCTTTACAAACGCCATGAGCGACGACAATTCACACAGTAGCGACACGACAACCACTAAAAAGGGATTTTTCTCCCTCATTCTGAACCAGCTTTTCCACGGCGAACCGAAAAACCGTGATGAACTGCTGGAGCTGATTCGTGATTCCGGGCAAAACGACCTTATCGACGAAGATACGCGCGAAATGCTCGAAGGGGTCATGGACATCGCCGACCAGCGCGTCCGCGACATTATGATCCCCCGCTCGCAGATGATTACCCTGAAACGCAACCAGACGCTGGACGAGTGCCTCGATGTGATCATCGAATCGGCCCACTCGCGCTTCCCGGTCATCAGCGAAGACAAAGATCACATTGAAGGGGTTTTGATGGCGAAAGATCTGCTGCCGTTTATGCGCAGCGATGCCGAAGCCTTCAGTATGGAAAAAGTGTTACGCCCGGCGGTGGTTGTGCCGGAAAGTAAACGTGTGGATCGGATGCTGAAGGAGTTCCGCTCCCAGCGCTACCACATGGCGATTGTGATTGATGAATTTGGTGGCGTTTCCGGTCTGGTCACGATTGAAGACATCCTTGAGCTGATCGTTGGCGAGATCGAAGACGAGTATGACGAAGAAGAGGATATCGACTTCCGTCAGCTGAGCCGCCACACCTGGACCGTGCGCGCGCTGGCCTCTATTGAGGACTTCAACGACACCTTTGGCACCAGCTTCAGCGATGAAGAGGTGGACACCATTGGTGGTCTGGTGATGCAGGCCTTCGGCCATCTTCCGGCCCGCGGTGAAACCGTTGACATCGATGGTTACCAGTTTAAGGTCGCCATGGCCGACAGCCGACGTATTATTCAGGTCCACGTCAGAATGCCGGACGACTCACCGGTGCCAAAACTGGAAGATTAATGTAAATGGCATTTGCCCCATTATTTGAACGCCAGCGCGTCCGTTTGCTGCAGGCGCTGTTATTCGGAGCCAGCGGTACGCTGGCTTTTTCTCCTTACGATATCTGGCCGGCCGCCCTTCTCTCGCTGATGGGGCTACAGGGTCTGACCCTGAACCGTCGTCCGGTACAGGCCGCCGCCATCGGCTACTTCTGGGGCCTGGGGCTGTTTGGCTCTGGTATTAACTGGGTCTACGTCAGCATCGCGCAGTTTGGCGGCATGCCGGGGCCGGTTAACGTCTTCCTGGTTGTGCTGCTCGCCGCGTATCTTTCGCTCTACACCGGCCTGTTCGCGGGGATCCTGTCCCGGCTGTGGCCAAAAACGACCTGGCTGCGCGTGGCGATAGCCGCTCCCGTTGTCTGGCAAATCACCGAGTTTCTGCGCGGCTGGGTACTCACCGGCTTCCCGTGGCTACAGTTCGGCTACAGCCAGATAGACGGCCCGCTGAAAGGCCTGGCCCCGGTCATGGGCGTGGAGGCGATTAACTTTCTGCTGATGGTGGTCAGCGGCCTGCTGGTGCTGGCGCTGGCTACGCGCAGCTGGAAACCGCTGGCAGCCGGGCTGATCCTCTTTGCCTTGCCCTTCCCGCTGCGTTATATCCAGTGGTTCACGCTGGAGCCCGCCCGCGCCACGCAGGTTTCTCTGGTGCAGGGCGATATCCCGCAGTCAATGAAATGGGACGAGAATCAGCTGCTGAACACGCTGAAAATCTACGCTAACGCCACCGAACAGGTGATGGGCAAATCGCAGCTCATCATCTGGCCCGAGTCAGCGATCCCTGACCTGGAGATCAACCAGCAGCCCTTCCTGAAGATGATGGACGATTTGCTGCGCGCACGTGGCAGCACCCTGATTACCGGCATCGTGGACGCGCGTCTGAACCAGCAGAACCGCTACGACACCTACAACACCATCATCACCCTCGGTAAGGACAGCGAATACAGCTATACCTCCACCAATCGCTACAACAAGAACCACCTTGTACCGTTTGGCGAGTTTGTTCCGCTGGAGTCGATACTGCGCCCGCTGGCACCGCTCTTCGATTTGCCGATGTCCTCGTTCAGCCGTGGCCCTTACGTTCAGCCGCAGCTGCACGCGCACGGTTTTGCCCTGACGGCCGCCATTTGCTACGAGATTATCCTCGGCGAGCAGGTGCGCGATAACTTCCGCCCGGATACCGACTACCTGCTGACCATCTCGAACGATGCGTGGTTCGGCAGGTCGATTGGCCCGTGGCAGCATTTCCAGATGGCGCGAATGCGTTCCCTGGAGCTGGCGCGTCCGCTGCTGCGCAGCACCAATAACGGCATCACCGCCGTGATTGGCCCGCAGGGCGAAATCCAGGCCATGATCCCGCAGTTCACCCGTGAAGTGCTGACCACTAAGGTCACGCCTGCCACGGGCCTGACGCCGTACGCCCGTACCGGCAACTGGCCACTGTGGATCCTGACCGCGCTGTTCGGTTTTGCCGCGGTGCTGATGAGCCTGCGTCAGCGTCGTAAATAACCCCTCACCCTAGCCCTCTCCCCCTGGGAGAGGGAACAGTCCACGCACAGTTTCACCATCCAGCTCCGCCTGTTCCCCTCTCCCTTCCTGGGTGAGGGTCAGGTTGAGGGTCAATTCTGGCACGCCTATTGCTTTGTTTATTCGCGCAAACGCAGTTTGGCTTAACGTGCAACCCTGTTGCACCAGCAACGATCGTCGGTAGCACCGAAACGGTGCAACGAGAGATTATTGCCTCTGAATGGTGCGGCGCGCTTCGCAAAAATAAACAATAACGCAGCAAAATCTTTACATTAAGCCAGACTAAATGTTAACAAGCTTGCATAACACTGCACTCGCATTGCGCGAGATATAACAACATCACAATGGGTATCAAAGCGTCACTGGCGCTGATAAGAAAGGAGTTGGGTATGCAATTACGTAAACTGGCCACAGCAATGCTGGTTATGGGAATGTCCGCGGGCGTCGTTCACGCTGAAGACGCTCCGGCAGCAGGAAGCACCCTCGACAAGATTGCCAAAAATGGCGTGATCGTGGTCGGCCACCGTGAATCTTCTGTCCCGTTCTCTTACTACGACAACACGCAAAAAGTCGTGGGCTATTCACAGGACTACTCCAACGCCATCGTTGAAGCTGTGAAGAAAAAGCTGAACAAACCTGACCTGCAGGTGAAGCTGATCCCCATCACTTCACAGAACCGTATTCCCCTGCTGCAAAACGGCACATTTGATTTCGAGTGTGGCTCCACCACCAACAACCTTGAGCGCCAGAAGCAGGCTGCCTTCTCCGACACCATTTTCGTTGTGGGAACCCGCCTGCTGACCAAAAAAGGCGGCGACATCAAAGACTTCGCTGACCTGAAAGGCAAAGCGGTTGTCGTGACCTCCGGTACCACGTCCGAAGTGCTGCTGCACAAGCTGAACGACGAGAAGAAAATGGACATGCGCATCATCAGCGCGAAAGACCATGGCGACTCCTTCCGTACGCTGGAAAGCGGCCGTGCCGTCGCGTTTATGATGGATGACGCGCTGCTGGCGGGCGAGCGCGCGAAGGCGAAAAAACCAGACAACTGGGAGATCGTAGGTACCGCGCAGTCGAAAGAAGCGTACGGCTGTATGCTGCGTAAAGGCGACGCGGACTTCAAGAAACTGATCGACGACACCATCGCTCAGGCGCAAACCTCTGGCGAAGCAGCCAAATGGTTCGACAAGTGGTTCAAAAACCCGATTCCACCAAAAAACCTGAACATGAACTTTGAACTGTCTGACGACATGAAGGCGCTGTTCAAATCACCAAACGACAAAGCTCTTAACTAATTAGAACGACAGGGGCGGGATCTCCTGCCCTCTCGATTGTCGGGAAGCATGGACAGACTATACGTTGAGTGGTCGTTCCCCACTCAGCGCAAAAATTGAGCTTCTCACCAATCTTCGAGGGTAGCGCTGCTACCCTCTTTTTTCTGGAGTTTACTATGTCAATTGACTGGAACTGGGGCATCTTCCTGCAACAGGCCCCGTTCGGCAACACCACCTATCTTGGCTGGCTGTGGAGCGGCTTTCAGGTTACCGTTGCGTTATCGATAACGGCGTGGATCATCGCGTTTTTTGTCGGTTCGCTGTTCGGCATTCTGCGTACCGTACCTAACCGTTTTCTCTCTTCGATTGGCACGCTGTATGTGGAACTGTTCCGTAACGTTCCGCTGATCGTGCAGTTCTTTACCTGGTATCTGGTGATCCCAGAACTGCTGCCGGAAGATCTCGGCATGTGGTTCAAGGCGGAACTGGATCCTAACGTACAATTCTTTGTCTCCTCCATGCTGTGTCTGGGGCTGTTCACCGCCGCGCGCGTCTGCGAGCAGGTGCGTGCCGCCATTCAGTCGCTGCCTCGCGGACAAAAGAATGCGGCGCTGGCGATGGGGCTGACCCTGCCACAAGCCTACCGTTACGTTCTCCTGCCTAACGCCTACCGCGTCATCGTTCCGCCAATGACCTCTGAGATGATGAACCTGGTGAAAAACTCGGCCATCGCCTCGACCATTGGTCTGGTCGATATGGCGGCGCAGGCTGGCAAGCTGCTGGACTACTCCGCTCACGCGTGGGAATCCTTTACGGCGATAACGCTCGCGTATGTTCTGATTAACGCTTTCATCATGCTGGTGATGAACCTGGTTGAACGCAAAGTACGCCTGCCGGGCAACCTGGGGGGCAAATAATGTACGAATTTGACTGGAGTTCTATTGTTCCCTCCATGCCCTATCTGCTGGACGGGCTGGCAATCACCTTAAAGATCACCGTCATTGCGGTTATCGTGGGTATTGTCTGGGGCACCCTGCTGGCGGTGATGCGCCTGTCGAGCTTTAAGCCGTTCGCCTGGTTTGCCACGGCTTACGTTAACGTGTTCCGCTCTATCCCGCTGGTGATGGTGCTGCTGTGGTTTTACCTGATTGTTCCCGGCTTTTTACAGAACGTGCTGGGGCTGTCGCCTAAAACCGACATCCGCCTGATCTCCGCCATGGTGGCATTTTCCATGTTTGAAGCCGCCTACTACTCCGAGATCATTCGTGCGGGTATTCAGAGCATCTCGCGCGGGCAGTCGAGCGCTGCGCTGGCGCTCGGTATGACGCACTGGCAGTCCATGAAGCTCATAATTCTGCCGCAGGCGTTCCGCGCCATGGTTCCGCTGTTGCTGACGCAGGGCATCGTACTGTTCCAGGATACCTCTCTGGTTTACGTGCTGAGCCTGGCAGACTTCTTCCGTACCGCCTCCACCATTGGCGAACGTGACGGAACGCAGGTTGAGATGATCCTCTTCGCGGGCGGGGTCTATTTTGTGATTAGTTTAAGCGCATCGCTGTTGGTCAGCTGGCTGAAGAAAAGGACGGTATAATGATTTCCCTGAAAAATGTTTCTAAATGGTATGGGCACTTTCAGGTGCTGACCGACTGCTCAACGGAAGTAAAAAAAGGCGATGTGGTGGTCGTATGCGGTCCGTCCGGTTCCGGTAAGTCCACGCTGATCAAAACCGTTAACGGTCTGGAACCCGTGCAGCAGGGCGAAATTGTCGTTAACGGCACCAAAGTTAATGACAGGAAAACCAACCTTGCCCAGCTTCGCTCCCACGTTGGAATGGTGTTCCAGCATTTTGAGCTGTTCCCGCACCTTTCCATCATTGAGAACCTGACGCTGGCGCAGGTAAAAGTGCTGAAGCGCGATAAAAAAGCGGCGCGAGAAAAGGGGCTGAAGCTGCTGGAACGCGTTGGCCTTTCTGCGCACTCGGATAAATTCCCCGCTCAGCTTTCCGGCGGCCAGCAGCAGCGCGTGGCTATCGCGCGCGCGCTGTGCATGGATCCGGTCGCAATGCTGTTCGATGAACCTACCTCCGCGCTCGATCCTGAGATGATCAACGAAGTGCTGGACGTGATGGTGGAGCTGGCGCACGAAGGGATGACCATGATGGTGGTGACGCACGAAATGGGCTTCGCCCGGAAGGTGGCTAACCGCGTCATCTTTATGGATGAGGGTAAAATTGTTGAAGACTCACCGAAAGAAGAGTTCTTCGCAAACCCGAAATCCGAACGCGCAAAAGACTTCCTCGCCAAAATCCTGCATTAATCCTCTCAGTGCGCAATCCGCGGATTGCGCACTGCCTCACGCTTTCACGTTCTTGTTCTCGTCGGCGTCACGGGGCAGCGTTAACCTTGTCACAAAATAACGCTACGTACGGAGAACGCCATGGCACAGCCTATTATTCTCGACTGCGATCCGGGTCATGATGACGCGATTGCACTCGTCCTCGCTCTTGCCTCCCCTGAACTTGAAGTCAAAGCCGTCACCTCGTCCGCCGGGAACCAGACGCCGGATAAAACCCTGCGCAACGTGCTGCGCATGCTGACGCTGTTGAAACGTACCGATATCCCTGTCGCCGGCGGCGCTGTTAAGCCGCTGATGCGCGATCTCATCATTGCGGACAACGTTCACGGGGAGAGTGGCCTGGATGGCCCGGCGCTGCCGGAGCCGGGCTTTACGCCACAACGCTGCACCGCCGTGGAGCTGATGGCAAAGGTGCTGCGTGAAAGCGCCGAGCCCGTAACGCTGGTCGCCACCGGCCCGCAGACGAACGTGGCCCTGCTGCTCAACAGCCATCCTGAACTGCACGGCAAAATCGCCCGGATCGTCATGATGGGCGGCGCGATGGGGCTGGGAAACTGGACGCCAGCGGCGGAGTTCAACATCTATGTTGACCCGGAAGCGGCGGAAATCGTCTTCCAGTCGGGCCTGCCGATTGTGATGGCGGGGCTGGATGTGACGCATCGGGCACAGATTATGGCGGACGATATTGAGCGCTTCCGTGCCATAGATAACCCGGTCGCCACCACGGTCGCAGAGCTGCTGGATTTCTTTATGGAGTATCACAAAGCGGAAAAATGGGGCTTCCGGGGCGCGCCGCTGCATGACCCCTGCACGATTGCCTGGCTGTTAAAACCGGAGATGTTTACCACGGTGGACAGGTGGGTGGGCGTTGAGACGCAGGGGAAATATACCCAGGGCATGACGGTGGTGGACTATTACTCGCTGACGGGAAATCAGCCGAATACGACGGTAATGGTGGATATCGATAGGCAAGCGTTTGTGGATCTGCTGGCGGAGAGGCTCGCATACTATAGTGCGGCCTGATGCCCTCACCCCAACCCTCTCCCACGGGGAGAGGGAGCAAACACTAAAAACGGCAACGTAATTGCCGTTTTGCTTTTACCTTTTGCGGCCTGATGCCCTCACCCCGGCCCTCTCCCACAGGGAGAGGGTGCAAACACTAAAAACGGCAACGTGATTGCCGTTTTGCTTTTACCTAGGGCTCAAACGGCCGACGCTGGAACTGATCGTGCCCGCACTTCGGACAGAGGGACAGCACCTCCGGCGTATAAACGGCAATATGGTGATGGCACTTCTCACAGACCAGGTTTCCCAGCCCCACGACTTCGCCGCTGTGATACACGCCATGGTGGTTCAAATCCTGGAACACCTCGCGCCACTCCAGCTGGGTTTTATCGGTAATATCCGCCAGCTCCTGCCACAGGCTCTCCTTAATGACCCGCATAAAGACGCTGTCGGCAATCTCGTCCTGACTCTCTTCGTAGCTACGCGCAAACTCCTCCAGGTCGCGGCGAACGGCGCGCGTCACCTCTTCCACTTCGGTTCGCGTTAACTCACCCGTTTGCGTCACGCGCGCGCGGGCCTGTTCAACCAGCGCGTCGATATCGCGCTCGCCGTTACGCAGCCGTTCCGTCAGTGTCGCCACCAGTTCGCGGTAAAATTGAGCAACCTTGTTCATCATTTTGCCTCCCGGGTAAGTAACTATTTCTAATAATAGACCTTATTTCGCCGCCGCTTTGTCAGGTGAAGCACAGACCCGGTAAATTCCTGCAAAGCGCATTTGTGCGAAAGGCTGTTTTGACGAAGACGTTTGGGCTATGCTATGCGGATCTGAATCACCACATCCATTGGCTACATTTGTAGCTGTATTGAACACAGGACCACTGGCTGCCATGCAAGAGCAATACCGCCCGGAAGAGATAGAATCAAAAGTCCAGCAACACTGGGACGAGAAGCGCACCTTTGAAGTAACCGAAGACGAGAGCAAAGAGAAGTATTACTGCCTGTCGATGCTTCCCTATCCTTCTGGTCGACTACACATGGGCCACGTGCGTAACTACACCATCGGCGACGTGATTGCACGCTACCAGCGCATGCTGGGCAAAAACGTGCTGCAGCCTATCGGCTGGGATGCGTTCGGCCTGCCTGCTGAAGGCGCGGCGGTTAAAAACAACACCGCACCGGCGCCGTGGACGTACGACAACATCGCGTACATGAAAAACCAGCTGAAAATGCTGGGCTTTGGCTATGACTGGAGCCGTGAACTGGCGACCTGTACGCCGGAATATTACCGCTGGGAGCAGAAGTTCTTCACCGAGCTGTACAAAAAAGGCCTGGTATACAAGAAAACCTCAGCCGTTAACTGGTGCCCGAACGACCAGACCGTTCTGGCGAACGAGCAGGTTATCGACGGCTGCTGCTGGCGCTGCGACACCAAAGTTGAACGTAAAGAGATCCCGCAGTGGTTTATTAAAATCACCGCTTACGCTGACGAGCTACTGAACGATCTGGACACGCTGGATCACTGGCCAGACACCGTTAAGACCATGCAGCGCAACTGGATCGGCCGTTCCGAGGGCGTGGAAATTACCTTCAACGTCGAGAATTACGACCAGACCCTGACCGTCTACACCACCCGTCCGGACACCTTCATGGGCGCGACCTATCTGGCAGTTGCCGCCGGTCACCCGCTGGCGCAGAAAGCGGCCGAAAACAACCCGGAACTGGCAGCCTTCATCGACGAATGCCGCAACACCAAAGTGGCCGAAGCGGACATGGCGACGATGGAGAAAAAAGGCGTTGCGACGGGCTTCTATGCTAAGCACCCGCTGACTGGCGAAGCGATCCCGGTCTGGGCGGCAAACTTCGTTCTGATGGAGTACGGCACCGGTGCGGTAATGGCGGTTCCGGGTCACGATCAGCGCGACTACGAGTTCGCCACCAAATACAACCTGCCGATCAAAGCCGTTATCCTGGCCGCAGACGGTTCCGAACCCGATCTGTCTGAGCAGGCGCTGACCGAAAAAGGCACCCTGTTTAACTCTGGCGAATTCAGCGGTCTGAGCTTCGAAGAGGGCTTCAACGCTATCGCCGATAAGCTGGCCTCGCTGGGCGTCGGCGAGCGTAAGGTGAACTATCGCCTGCGCGACTGGGGCGTTTCCCGTCAGCGTTACTGGGGTGCGCCAATTCCAATGGTGACCCTGGAAGACGGCACCGTAATGCCAACGCCAGAAGATCAGCTCCCGGTGATCCTGCCGGAAGATGTGGTCATGGACGGCATCACCAGCCCGATCAAAGCCGATCCTGAATGGGCAAAAACCACCGTTAACGGTCAGCCCGCGCTGCGTGAAACCGACACGTTTGACACCTTTATGGAATCTTCCTGGTACTACGCGCGCTACACCTGCCCGCAGTACAAGGAAGGCATGCTGGATTCCGAAGCGGCAAACTACTGGCTGCCGGTAGACATCTACATCGGTGGTATTGAACACGCCATCATGCACCTGCTCTACTTCCGCTTCTTCCACAAGCTGATGCGTGATGCAGGCCTCGTAAACTCTGACGAGCCAGCGAAACAGCTGCTGTGCCAGGGCATGGTGCTGGCAGATGCCTTCTACTATGTTGGCGCAAACGGCGAGCGCAACTGGGTTTCTCCGGTTGATGCGATCGTTGAGCGCGACGAGAAAGGCCGTATCGTTAAGGCGAAGGACGCTGAAGGTCATGAACTGGTTTATACCGGCATGAGCAAGATGTCCAAGTCTAAAAACAACGGTATTGACCCGCAGGTGATGGTTGAGCGTTACGGTGCCGACACCGTGCGTCTGTTTATGATGTTCGCCTCCCCGGCGGATATGACGCTGGAATGGCAGGAATCCGGCGTGGAAGGGGCAAACCGCTTCCTGAAACGCGTCTGGAAACTGGTATACGAGCACACCTCTCAGGGTGAGGCCCCAGCGCTGAACGTGGCTGCTCTGACGGAAGATCAGCAGGCGCTGCGTCGTGATGTTCATAAAACAATTGCGAAAGTGACCGATGATATTGGTCGTCGTCAGACCTTCAATACCGCAATTGCGGCTATTATGGAACTGATGAACAAGCTGGCGAAAGCCCCGCAGGACGGCGAGCAGGATCGCGCATTAATGCGTGAAGCGCTGCTGGCGGTTGTTCGCATGCTCAACCCGTTCACTCCGCACGTCAGCTTCACCCTGTGGCAGGAGCTGAAGGGCGAAGGCGATATCGACAACGCGCCGTGGCCGGTGGCTGATGAATCCGCTATGGTGGAAAACACCACCCTGGTTGTGGTGCAGGTTAACGGTAAAGTGCGCGGTAAAATCACCGTCGCGGTCGACGCAACCGAAGAACAGGTTCGCGAGCGCGCAGGCCAGGAGCATCTGGTCGCGAAATACCTTGAGGGCGTTACCGTACGTAAAGCAATCTACGTACCGGGTAAACTGCTGAATCTGGTCGTTGGCTAAGCGCGGGAGGAAACGTGCGACAACTGGCAACAATACTCTTATCTCTGGCGGTGCTTGTCACCGCTGGCTGCGGCTGGCATCTGCGCAACACTACGGCAGTGCCACCTCAGATGAAAACGATGATCTTCGACTCGTCCGATCCAAACGGACCGCTGAGCCGGGCTATCCGTAATCAGCTGCGTTTGAACGACGTTGAGCTAATTGAGAAAGGAACCCTGCGCCAGGATGTGCCTTCGCTTCGCGTCCTGTCATCGTCCCTGGCGAAAGACACGGCGTCGATCTTCCAGGACGGGCGAACGGCGGAATATCAGATGGTGCTGACCGTTAACGCAGCGGTCCTGATCCCGGGTAAAGACATTTATCCTATCAGTACCAAAGTCTACCGCTCGTTCTTTGATAACCCGCAAACGGCGCTGGCAAAAGATGCCGAAGAGCAGATTATCATCAAGGAGATGTACGATAGGGCGGCGGATCAGCTGATCCGTAAACTGCCTACTATCACAGCGTCGACGAAGGCAGGCCCTGACGTTATCGAAACACCGGATGCCCGCACGCCGGATATGCCAACGTCGCTGGGTAACTGATGATCAGGTTGTATCCTGAACAACTCCGCGCGCAGCTCAACGAAGGGCTGCGCGCGGCCTATCTGCTGCTCGGTAACGATCCGCTCTTGCTTCAGGAAAGCCTTGATGCTGTTCGCCATGCGGCCGCAGCGCAGGGCTTTGACGAGCACCACACTTTCCAGATTGATAACAGCACCGACTGGAACGCTGTCTTCTCGCTTTGTCAGGCCATGAGCCTCTTTGCTTCGCGCCAGACTATTCAGATCCTGCTGCCGGAGAACGGCCCTAACGCCGCCATCAATGAACAGCTGGCCATGCTGGTGAGTTTGCTACACAGCGATCTGCTGCTGATCGTGCGCGGCAACAAGCTTACCAAAGCGCAGGAGAATGCGGCCTGGTTTACCCAGCTCGCCACTCACGCGGTGCTGGTCACCTGCCAGACGCCAGAACAGGCGCATCTGCCAAAATGGGTTGCCGCGCGAGCGAAACAGCATAATCTGCAGCTGGATGATGCAGCCAATCAGCTTCTTTGCTACTGCTATGAAGGCAACCTTCTGGCGCTGGCGCAGGCCCTGGACAGGCTCTCCCTGCTGTGGCCTGACGGAAAGCTGACGCTGCCGCGCGTCGAACAGGCGGTGAACGATGCCGCGCACTTTACTCCCTTCCACTGGGTTGACGCGCTCCTGTCGGCGAAAAGCAAGCGAGCGCTGCATATTCTGCAACAGCTGCGCCTGGAAGGGAGTGAGCCGGTCATCCTGCTCCGCACGCTCCAGCGTGAGTTACTGCTGCTGAACAACCTCAAGCGCCAGTCCGCCCATGTGCCATTACGCACGCTGTTCGACAAGCATCGCGTCTGGCAAAACCGCCGGGCAATGACGACGGAAGCGATAAACCGCCTGAGCCACGAGCAGCTGCGTCAGGCCGTACAGCTTCTGATGCGCGCCGAGCTGACGCTGAAGCAGGATTACGGCCAGTCCGTCTGGGCGGAGCTGGAAAGCCTTTCTTTGCTGCTCTGCCATAAGGCGCTGGCAGATGTATTTATCGAAGGGTGATATGCAATCTTTACAGGCAATGTATGGCGGAACCTTCGACCCGGTGCACTATGGGCATCTTAAGCCGGTTGAAATCCTCGCGAATCTGATTGGTTTGCAGCGGGTAATCGTCATGCCCAATAACGTTCCGCCGCACCGTCCTCAGCCAGAAGCGACCAGCGCACAGCGCAAAGCGATGCTCGCCCTGGCCATCGCCGATAAGCCCCTCTTTACGCTTGACGAGCGCGAGCTGCGCCGGGATACGCCATCCTGGACATCCCAGACGCTGCGCGAATGGCGCGCTGAACAGGGCCCAGTGAAACCGCTGGCGTTTATTATCGGCCAGGATTCCCTGCTCAATTTTCCCAGCTGGTATCAGTACGACACCATTCTGGAAAACAGCCATCTGCTGGTCTGCCGCCGTCCGGGCTATCCGCTGACCATGCGTGAAGCGCAGCATCAGCAGTGGCTGGACGCGCACCTGACGGACAATATCGAAGACCTGCACAGGCTGCCCGCCGGTAAAATTTATCTCGCTGAAACGCCATGGTTTGATATTTCCGCAACGCTCATCCGCGAGCGGCTCCAGCAGGGTTTAGACTGTAGCGATCTGCTGCCCCCACCCGTGCTGGCGTATATCCACGCACAGGGGCTGTATCAGAAAAATACAGAGGCCTGAACATCGTCGGCGAAATTGTCTGTTATTGATTATCCTGCCTTGACAGGCTAAGCCATACTGATATCCTCCGCTGCCAGACTTTCCCGCCAGTCGTTGCTTTACAGAAATTGTTTTACAAAAATGGCGATGCAATCTCAGGCGGAGGGTGGGATGATACCCGCCTTCAAAAGCCGGGCGGTGACATTTGTCCCTCGGCTGACGTCAGTTCAGGTATACTGTCTGACCACGAATTCACAGTTGTACAATCTCATTCACCCAGGGGGAAAACTTGCAGGGTAAAGCACTCCAGGATTTTGTTATCGACAAAATTGATGACCTGAAAGGTCAGGACATCATCGCTATCGACGTTAAGGGTAAATCCAGCATCACCGACTGCATGATCATCTGCACCGGTACCTCAACTCGTCACGTTGTTTCGATTGCTGACCATGTTGTTCAGGAATCGCGCGCGGCAGGGCTGCTTCCGCTGGGCGTTGAAGGTGAAACGACCGCTGACTGGGTGGTTGTCGATCTCGGCGATGTTATTGTCCACGTCATGCAGGAAGAGAGCCGTCGCCTGTATGAGCTGGAAAAACTCTGGGGTTAATGCGTGAAGTTGCAGCTGGTCGCCGTCGGCACCAAAATGCCTGACTGGGTACAAACCGGTTTTACTGAATATCTGCGTCGTTTTCCTAAAGATATGCCGTTCGAACTGGTGGAGATCCCAGCAGGAAAGCGCGGCAAGAACGCGGATATCAAACGTATTCTCGATAAAGAGGGAGAGCTGATGCTGGCTGCCGCAGGCAAAAACCGCATCGTGACTCTCGACATCCCGGGCAAGCCCTGGGATACGCCGCAGCTGGCGCACGAACTGGAGCGCTGGAAACAGGATGGCCGTGACGTCAGCCTGTTGATTGGCGGACCGGAAGGGTTATCTCCCGCCTGCAAAGCGGCAGCAGAACAAAGTTGGTCACTCTCTGCGCTGACGCTGCCCCACCCGCTTGTGCGGGTTCTCGTGGCAGAAAGTCTGTATCGCGCATGGAGCATTACTACCAACCACCCTTATCACCGCGAGTAATGACTGACCAGGGTAATTTAAGCAGCGGATGAAACTACAGAATTCTTTTCGCGACTATACGGCTGAGTCCGCGCTGTTTGTGCGCCGGGCACTGGTCGCCTTTACGGGGATTTTGCTGCTTACCGGCGTGCTGATCGCCAACCTCTATAATCTGCAAATTGTCCGCTATACCGATTACCAGACCCGCTCAAACGAAAACCGTATCAAGCTGGTGCCCATCGCGCCCAGCCGCGGCATTATCTACGATCGTAACGGCACCCCGCTGGCGCTAAACCGCACCATCTACCAGATAGAGATGATGCCGGAGAAAGTCGATAACGTGCAGGATACGCTGAATGCGCTGAGAAGCGTCGTTGACCTTAATGACGATGACATCGCCGCGTTCAAAAAAGAGCGCGCACGTTCTCACCGCTTCACCTCGATTCCGGTTAAAACCAACCTGACGGAAGTGCAGGTCGCCCGTTTTGCCGTCAACCAGTACCGTTTCCCCGGCGTGGAAGTCAAAGGCTATAAGCGCCGATACTACCCTTACGGCTCCGCGCTGACGCACGTGATTGGCTACGTCTCCAAGATTAACGATAAAGACGTCGAACGCCTTGATAAAGACGGCAAGCTGGCCAACTATGCCGCCACGCACGACATTGGCAAGCTGGGGATCGAACGCTATTACGAAGATGTCCTGCACGGCCAGACCGGCTATGAAGAAGTTGAGGTAAACAACCGTGGCCGCGTGATCCGTCAGCTAAAAGAGGTGCCGCCGCAGGCGGGGCATGACGTCTATTTGACGATCGACCTGAAGCTTCAGCAGTATATCGAAACGCTGCTGGCGGGTAGCCGTGCTGCCGTTATCGTGACCGACCCGAGAACGGGCGGCATCCTGTCGATGGTTTCTATGCCAAGCTATGATCCGAACCTCTTCGTGGACGGCATCTCCAGCAAGGACTACTCCGGCCTGCTCAACGATCCAAACACCCCGCTGGTGAACCGCGCGACGCAGGGGGTTTATCCTCCGGCCTCAACGGTTAAACCGTATGTCGCCGTTTCTGCCCTGAGCGCGGGCGTCATTAACCGCAATACCAGCCTGTTTGACCCGGGCTGGTGGCAGCTGCCTGGCTCTGAAAAACGCTACCGCGACTGGAAAAAATGGGGCCACGGCCATCTGAACGTAACCAAATCGCTGGAAGAGTCTGCGGATACCTTCTTCTATCAGGTCGCCTACGACATGGGTATTGACCGTCTTTCTGAATGGATGAGCAAATTCGGCTACGGGCACTACACCGGTATCGATCTCGCGGAAGAGCGCTCCGGCAATATGCCAACCCGCGAATGGAAACAGAAGCGCTTTAAAAAGCCCTGGTATCAGGGTGACACCATTCCGGTAGGGATCGGCCAGGGCTACTGGACGGCAACGCCGTTGCAGATGAATAAGGCGATGATGATCCTTATTAACGATGGCGTGGTGAAAGTGCCGCACCTGCTGCAAAGCACCGTTGAAAACGGCAAAAAAGTGCCGTGGATACAGCCGCACGAGCCGCCGGTGGGCGATATCCACTCTGGCTTCTGGGAAATCGCGAAAGACGGAATGTACGGCGTAGCCAACCGCCCTAACGGGACGGCGCACAAATACTTCGCTGGCGCACCGTATAAAATCGCGGCCAAATCGGGTACTGCACAGGTCTTTGGTCTGAAAGCGAATGAAACCTATAACGCGCACAAAATTGCCGAACGTCTGCGTGACCATAAGCTCATGACAGCGTTTGCCCCTTATGATAACCCGCAGGTTGCGGTGGCGATGATTCTGGAAAACGGCGGCGCAGGCCCGGCGGTGGGGACCATCATGCGTCAAATCCTCGACCACATCATGCTGGGCGATAACAACACCGTACTGCCAGCCGAAAACCCGGCAGCCGCTGCGGCGGAGGACCAATAATCATGACGGATAATCCAAATAAAAAATCGTTGTGGGATAAGATCCACATCGACCCTGCCATGCTGCTGATCCTGCTGGCTCTGCTGGTTTACAGCGCTCTGGTTATCTGGAGCGCCAGCGGTCAGGACATCGGCATGATGGAGCGTAAAATCGGCCAGATCGCTATGGGCCTGGTCATTATGGTGGTGATGGCGCAAATACCGCCCCGCGTCTATGAAGGCTGGGCGCCCTATCTCTATATTTTCTGTATTATTTTGCTGGTGGCAGTCGATGCGTTCGGTGCCATATCCAAAGGCGCGCAACGCTGGCTGGATCTGGGGATTGTTCGCTTCCAGCCGTCGGAAATTGCCAAAATCGCCGTCCCGTTGATGGTTGCACGCTTTATCAACCGCGACGTCTGTCCGCCGTCGCTGAAAAATACCGCCATTGCGCTGGTGCTGATTTTCCTGCCAACGCTGCTGGTGGCCGCGCAGCCGGACCTCGGCACCTCGATTCTTATCGCCCTCTCCGGTCTTTTCGTGCTGTTCCTGTCCGGCCTGAGCTGGCGTTTGATCGGCATCGCGGTCGTCCTGCTGGCTGCCTTTATCCCTATTCTCTGGTTCTTCCTGATGCATGACTATCAGCGCCAGCGCGTGATGATGCTGCTCGATCCAGAGACCGATCCGCTGGGTGCAGGCTATCATATTATTCAGTCGAAGATTGCGATTGGCTCCGGCGGCCTGCGCGGAAAAGGCTGGCTGCACGGTACGCAGTCACAGCTTGAATTCTTACCGGAACGCCACACTGACTTTATCTTTGCCGTTCTGGCTGAGGAGTTAGGGCTGGTTGGCATCCTGGTTCTGCTTGGGCTGTACCTGCTGCTGATCATGCGCGGGCTCTATATTGCCGCACGGGCGCAGACCACCTTTGGCCGGGTAATGGCGGGTGGATTAATGTTAATTTTATTCGTTTATGTCTTCGTAAATATTGGTATGGTGAGTGGTATTCTGCCGGTTGTAGGCGTGCCGCTGCCGCTGGTGAGTTACGGGGGCTCGGCACTGATCGTGTTGATGGCCGGGTTTGGTATCGTAATGTCGATCCATACCCACAGGAAAATGTTGTCCAAAAGCGTATAAAAATAAGGGGATCGCAATGCGTAAGCAGTGGCTGGGGATCTGCATCGCTGCAAGTTTACTTGCAGCCTGCACAAGTGATGATGGTCAGCAACAGGCAACCGTCGCGCCGCCGCAGCCTGCGGTCTGTAACGGCCCGATTGTTGAAATTAGCGGTGCCGATCCCGTTTATGAACCGCTGAACCCCAGCGTGAATCAGGACTATCAGCGCGACGGCAAAAGCTACAAAATCGTTCAGGATCCCGCCCGTTTTAGCCAGGCCGGTCTTGCCGCCATCTATGATGCTGAGCCAGGCAGCAACCTGACCGCGTCAGGTGAAACCTTCGATCCGATGCAGATCACGGCGGCACACCCGACGCTGCCAATCCCAAGCTACGCGCGCATCACTAACCTGGCGAATGGTCGCATGATCGTAGTGCGTATTAACGACCGTGGCCCTTACGGTAACGACCGCGTTATCTCCCTGTCGCGCGCGGCGGCCGATCGTCTCAACACCTCTAATAATACCAAAGTGCGTATTGACCCAATCATCGTGGCGCAGGACGGTACGCTGTCCGGCCCGGGTACCGCCTGTACCACCGTTGCAAAACAGACCTACGCCCTGCCCGCTCGTCCGGACCTGAGCGGCGGCATGGGAGGCGCGTCAACGCCTTCAGAACCTGCTCAGCCGCAGGGCGAAGTGCGCGCCATCAGCAACGATACGCTGCAAAGCGACGATGCGACAGGCGCTCCGGTGAAAAGCAGCGGCTTTCTCGGCGCTCCCACCACGTTAGCCTCTGGCGTGATTGAATCAGATGAACCCGCTCCCGCGCCTGTCGTTGCGGCCCCCGCAGCACAACCCGCTCCGGTGACCGCCCCTGCTGCCACCCAAACTGCTGCACCCGCTGCGGCAAGCGGCAGCTACGTAGTTCAGGTGGGCGCCGTCAGCGATCGAGCCCGTGCAGAGCAGTATCAGCAGCGTTTAAGCCAGCAGTTTGGCGTGCCTGGCCGCGTAGAGCAAAACGGTGCGGTATGGCGTATCCAGATGGGTCCGTTTGCCGGTAAATCGCAGGCTGCGTCACTGCAGCAGCGCCTGCAGAGCGAGGCGCAACTTCAGTCGTTTATCACTGTTGCGAAGTAATTAATCGGTGGTATCCGAAATGTCAGTTTGTGTAAATGACGTTAACACTCTCATGATGAAAGTCGGATGCCTGCCTGTATAGCTTTTGCTATAGTAAGGCACTTTTTTAATTCCATCACGGATGTCGTAGTTCTGACCATGAAGACCACTTTTTCTGCTCGTTTTGTGCAGCGCATCGCGCTGACCACGGCCCTTTGCGCTGCTGCACTCTCCGCAGCACACGCGGATGACCTGAACATCAAGACCATGATCCCTGGCGTTCCGCAGATCGACGCGGAATCCTACATCCTGATTGACTACAACTCTGGCAAAGTTCTGGCAGAACAGAATGCCGATGTCCGACGCGATCCGGCCAGCCTGACCAAGATGATGACCAGCTACGTTATCGGCCAGGCAATGAAGGCAGGTAAATTCAAAGAAACCGACCTGGTGACTATTGGTAACGACGCGTGGGCAACCGGTAACCCGGTGTTTAAAGGTTCATCCCTGATGTTCCTGAAGCCAGGCATGCAGGTTCCGGTCTCTCAGCTGATCCGTGGTATTAACCTGCAATCCGGTAACGACGCCTGCGTGGCAATGGCCGATTTTGCGGCGGGTAGCCAGGATGCGTTTGTCGGTCTGATGAACAGCTACGTCTCCGCGCTGGGCCTCAAAAATACTCACTTCCAGACCGTACACGGCCTGGACGCAGAGGGCCAGTACAGCTCTGCGCGTGACATGGCGCTGATTGGTCAGGCGCTGATCCGTGACGTGCCGAACGAGTACTCTATCTACAAAGAGAAAGAGTTCACCTTTAACGGCATCCGTCAGACTAACCGTAACGGCCTGCTGTGGGATAACAGCCTGAACGTTGACGGCATTAAAACGGGCCACACCGACAAAGCCGGTTATAACCTGGTGGCTTCCGCGACCGAAGGCCAGATGCGCCTGATTTCTGCCGTGATGGGGGGCCGCACCTTTAAAGGACGCGAAACGGAAAGCAAAAAGCTGCTGACCTGGGGCTTCCGCTTCTTTGAAACCGTGAATCCGCTGAAGGCCGGTAAAGAGTTTGCCTCAGAACCCGTCTGGTTTGGCGACAATGACCGCGCCTCCCTGGGCGTCGATAAAGATCTTTATCTGACTATCCCACGCGGACGCATGAAGGATCTGAAAGCCAGCTACGTGCTGAACACCACAGAGCTGCACGCGCCGCTGCATAAAAACCAGGTCGTTGGCACCATCAACTTCCAGCTGGATGGCAAAACCATCGATCAGCGTCCACTGGTGGTGCTGGATGAAATTCCGGAAGGCAATTTCTTCGGCAAAATCATTGATTACATTAAGCTGATGTTCCACCACTGGTTTGGTTAAAAACTGAACACTTGAAAGTGTGATTTTGATCCCCATATACTACGTATCAGTAAAACTCCCGCCCCGTGGCGGGAGTTATTATTTTTTACACACACGCCGGAGCTGACATGAAAACCAAACTTAACGAACTGCTTGAATTCCCTACTCCATTTACTTACAAAGTGATGGGTCTGGCGAAACCTGAGCTGGTTGATCAGGTGGTTGAAGTGGTACAGCGCCATGCGCCGGGCGACTACTCTCCGTCGGTAAAACCGAGCAGCAAAGGTAACTACCACTCGGTCTCAATCACCATCACCGCCACGCACATTGAGCAGGTTGAAACGCTGTACGAAGAGCTTGGCAACATCGAAATTGTTCGTATGGTGCTGTAGTCCCTCTGCGGTTGCCCGGTTTGCCGGGTAACCCCTCTTCCCGCTGTGATATAATCCCCGCTACCTATTCTCCCCTGTCTTCGGAGACATCCTTTTGTACCAGGATAAAATTCTTGTCCGCCATCTTGGGCTACAGCCTTACGAGCCTGTCTCTCAGGCTATGCATGACTTTACCGATACGCGCGATGACGCCACCCCTGATGAAATCTGGCTGGTTGAACACCTGCCGGTGTTCACGCAAGGCCAGGCAGGAAAAGCCGAACATCTGCTGATGACGGGCGACATCCCGGTGATCCAGAGCGATCGCGGTGGACAGGTAACCTACCACGGTCCGGGACAGCAGGTTATGTATGTTTTGCTTAACCTGAAACGCAGAAAGCTGGGCGTGCGCGAGCTGGTGACATTGCTGGAACAAACCGTAGTGAACACGCTCGCTGAGTACGGCATTGACGCTCACCCCCGCGCTGATGCGCCGGGCGTCTACGTGGGTGAAATGAAGATCTGTTCGCTGGGCCTGCGTATCCGAAAGGGCTGCTCGTTCCACGGCCTGGCGCTGAATATCAATATGGATCTCGCCCCCTTCCAGCGCATCAACCCCTGCGGATACGCCGGCATGGAGATGACGCAAATGTGCCAGTGGGTCGAAGGCGCCACGCCTGAGGTTGTCTGGCCCGTGCTTCTGAAGAACTTTTTAGCGCTGCTTAACAATCCTGCCCACGAATATATTGCTGCTTAACCTGCTTCCGACAGTGGCTCATTTATTTGCTGAGCCACTGCTTAATTCCCGCATTTACGCTTTACAATAAACCGCATATTCTATATTTTCGAGTCGCCCATATATTAGCGCTACATATTAATTAGAACCTTAATAGTACCATCGACGGTAGCCTGTAACATGCGTGACAATCACCCAACTGCTTGTTTTCGATAATTAAGGGAAACATACCGAACACTTTACGAATCTCTGCAAGCATATTAAATAAATTCAACTATCATTCATATTGTGAATGGATACGGAGTAAGAGCGTGGAGCCTACTAATTTACCAGCCAAACGCCTGAATGAAACCAGCGGCGAAGATAAGCCGCAAATTTTTCGGACTTTACGTAATATTGATCTCAATTTATTGACTATTTTTGAGGCGGTATATGTCCATAAAGGTATCGTTAATGCTGCGAAAATTCTTAATCTCACGCCCTCCGCTATTAGCCAGTCCATTCAAAAATTGCGCGCTATATTTCCCGACCCTTTATTTATTCGTAAAGACCAGGGGGTAACGCCAACCGCGTACGCCACTCATCTCCATGAGTATATCAGCCAGGGTCTGGAATCGATTCTGGGCGCGCTGGATCTTACCGGCAGCTATGACAAGCAAAGAACCATCACCATTGGCACCTCTCCCTCGGTGGGCGTTCTGGTAATGCCGGCTATCTATCAGGCGATAAAGCAGCATGCGCCACAGCTGCTGATCCGCAACGTGCCCGTCAGCGATCCGGAAACCCAGCTGGCGCAGTTCCAGACGGATCTGATCATCGACAGCAACAGCTTCCAGGCCAGGGCGCTGGGGCAGCACGTCCTTTATTCCGACAGCCTGGCGCTCGTTTGCCGTCAACACCATCCGGCGTTGGGCGCGCCGCTGACGCCAGAAAATTTGCGCCAGTATGAACATGCGTCATTTATGGCCGAGGGGCAAAGGCAGGATCCGCTGCGACAGCGGATAGAGGAGCTGTTCCCGGACCGTCTGGTTAGCTTCAGCAGTTACAATATGTTTACCGTTGCGGCCCTGATTGGCAGCAGCGACCTGCTCTGTATCATGCCCGTAAGGCTCTTCGATCTGCTCCAGAAATGCTGGCCACTCGAGAACATTCCGCTGGGTCAGCTCAATACAGAATCTGTTGAAATCTCACTGCATTACAACAAGCTCAGCCTTCGCGATCCGGTACTGGAAAACGTCATTAACGTTATCCGCCAGGCTTTCTGATCCCGCCTTTCAGCACAAGCCCCTGCCGCACGCGGGGCAAAAGGCACAAAACAACAACTATTTTACAAATTGGCGACCTGGCAGGCTGCTTTATCGCCCCTTTAAATGATATACTGCCTGTCGTTCGTTCAAAAATAGTTGATAATTACAACATTCCCTTGAAATGAAACGCTTTCCTTCGATATTCGCAACTGGAACACGCACGCTATGAGTAAACCCATTGTGATGGAACGCGGTGTTAAATACCGCGATGCCGATAAAATGGCCCTTATCCCGGTTAAAAACGTGGCTACAGAGCGCGAGGCGCTGTTAAGAAAACCGGAATGGATGAAAATTAAACTTCCGGCTGACTCTTCGCGTATCCAGGGGATCAAAGCGGCGATGCGCAAAAATGGCCTTCACTCCGTCTGTGAAGAAGCCTCCTGCCCTAACCTTGCTGAATGTTTCAATCACGGTACCGCGACGTTTATGATTTTGGGTGCCATCTGTACCCGCCGCTGTCCGTTCTGTGACGTTGCCCATGGCCGTCCCGTTGCGCCTGACGCGAATGAACCGCAGAAGCTGGCGCAGACGATTGCCGATATGGCGCTGCGTTACGTTGTTATCACCTCCGTCGACCGTGATGACCTGCGCGATGGCGGTGCTCAGCACTTTGCTGACTGCATTACCGCGATCCGCGAAAAAAGCCCGAACATTAAGATTGAGACGCTGGTTCCGGACTTCCGTGGCCGTATGGACCGCGCGCTCGATATCCTGACCGCAACGCCACCAGACGTGTTCAACCACAACCTCGAGAACGTACCGCGTATTTATCGTCAGGTGCGTCCTGGTGCGGACTATAACTGGTCCCTGAAGCTGCTGGAGCGCTTTAAAGAAGCACATCCGCATATTCCTACCAAGTCTGGCCTGATGGTTGGCCTGGGGGAAACGAATGCCGAAATCATTGAAGTGATGCGCGATCTGCGCCGCCACGGCGTCACGATGCTGACCCTGGGCCAGTATTTGCAGCCAAGCCGTCACCATCTGCCCGTGCAGCGCTACGTGAGCCCGGACGAGTTCGACGAGATGAAAGCCGAAGCGATGGCGATGGGCTTTACCCACGCGGCCTGTGGTCCTTTCGTTCGCTCGTCATATCACGCCGATATGCAGGCGAAAGGCGAAGAAGTAAAATAAGCCCTGACATACTTTTTTACAGTTATAAAAAAAACCGGCCTCGTTAGCCGGTTTTTTTATGCAAGCCTTGCAGCATTGCCATTACTCTTTGTGGGACAGCTTCTGTGCCGTGATGTCGTCTTCGGCACTTTTCTTCGCTGCCGCGTCATCATCGTTCATTGCTTTCTTAAAGCCCTTAATGGCAGCACCCAGGTCTCCACCCAGCGTGCGTAACTTCTTGGTACCGAACAGCAGGACGACCAGTGCGGCAACCACCAGCAGTTTGGTAATACTAATCTCACCCATAAATACCTTCTTTACATGAAACAGGCTGCAAGTCAGCGCCAAAAACCTGAACGTATTAACGGACATTTGGCGCGCGCACACAATAGCAATCTGTAACAAGGTGAATCAAGCATTGTTGAAAAAAACATCATATTAATTGCGGTGGCGCAAACCTGCGGTTACGCAGAACGGGTAATTGCTGACGCGCAAGCGCTATTCGCGCTGAACTTATCTCCGTCATCAGTAACGCGGGCGCTTCCGCCGCCGCGGCAACGGTAACCCCCAGCGGATCGACTACTCTGCTCTGCCCGATATTCCTGTTACCACATTCCCCCGCGGCTACCACATAGCAGGTGGTATCCAGCGCGCGTGCGGCAAGCAGCGTCGCCCAGTGGTGCTCCTTAAGCGGTCCTTTGACCCAGGCAGCAGGCAGAACCAGCACCTCGGCTCCCTGCAACGCCAGGTTCAGCGCCAGCTCGGGAAAACGAATATCGTAGCAGGTCATTAGCCCGACGCTAAAACCCGCCACCTCAATCAGCGGCGGAATAACGCTGCCCGGATCGACCAGGCGCGACTCCTGAATGCTGAACGCATCGTACAGATGAAGTTTGCCGTAGCTCGCAACAATTGCGCCTTCACGTATGGCCACCAGCGTGTTGACCGCCCGCCCGGGCGTGGAGGGCACGTGGATGGTTAATATGGTGGTGAGCGAGTTGCCGACGCTCTCGGCCAGAAGTAGCTTTAAAAACGCCCCTTCCAGCATTTGCGCAGACTTTACCGACAGATCCGGGTCGCTGTCATCGCGTGCCAGTAACGCCTCAGGCAGCACCAGCAACGACGCCCCCATTTGCTTCGCCTGACGCATCAGGGAGACGCATTTACGCGCGTTTTCATTCCAGTCCGGCGTTACCGCAAACTGCCCTACCGCAACATACATAATTGTCTCCCGGTTAAAAACAGCGTTACACTCGACGCACTCACACATCAAATAGCAGGTATTGACAGTGTTACAACTACTTATAGCCGTTTTTATTGGCGGGGGCACGGGTAGCGTTGCACGGTGGCTCTTAAGCATGCGCTTTAACCCTCTGCATCAGGCCATACCGATGGGCACACTGGCAGCAAACCTGATTGGCGCATTTATTATCGGAATGGGGCTGGCCTGGTTTAACCGCATGACGTCTATCGACCCAATGTGGAAAGTGCTGATCACGACCGGGTTCTGCGGCGGGTTAACGACGTTTTCGACCTTCTCTGCGGAAGTTGTGTTTCTGTTTCAGGAAGGCCGCGTGGGCTGGGCGCTGGCGAACATTGCCGTTAACATGCTTGGATCGTTTGCGATGACCGCGATCGCGTTTTGGTTATTTTCTACCGCCAGCGCGCACTAAGCCCGCCAGCCTTAATGTTGGCTTAATTTTTCTCTGTCACTCTTGGCGCAAAACTGAACGAGGGTGATAGCATGAAGGAAAATCTGCTAAGCGCGGGAATGGTAGTGCTGAGCGTGTTAATCGTCGCCAGCTTTCTGAAAATCTATCTTACAGGTTGATTCAGAACGAAAAAAACCCGCTCAGTGAGCGGGTTTTGAAATTCTTGCTGACGCGTCTGAATTACAGAGCGATTACGTTAGCAGCAGAAGGGCCTTTGGCACCGTTAGTGATTTCAAACTCAACGCGCTGACCTTCAGCCAGAGTTTTGAAACCATTAGACTGGATTGCAGAGAAGTGTACGAACACGTCTTTGCTGCCATCTTCAGGAGTAATGAAACCGAATCCTTTGGACTCATTAAACCACTTAACGTTACCTTTAATCTTAGACATCAAAATTACCTTTACATTAAAAAACGACACAAATGCTGTGTCGGGTATCAGTACAACAATTGTGAGGCGTTTTGTCCAGCGGATCTTTGATAAAAAGTGACAAAAGTCGCGTTAATTTTCGCTGTCCGATTTTTATCCTTTACAATTCATTACCAGTGCATTTTTTGTCCAGCTCACCGTGCAAATTCAGTTAAAACTGAAAACGCATCCAGGCGAAGTAAACGTTTCCGTTGTTGTAGGTGCCCGGTATGTAGGTCATCTGGAACGTTGCCGGGCCATAACCGATAGAGGCGAGCGGCAGAAGCACCGGAACAGGAATGTATTTCCAGTTATCGCGTGCCGTAAACCCAGCCGTATAGCCCAGCCCCAGACGGAAGTTATCGTCTGATAACGGTCGCCAGGTCTTTTCCCAGCCGTAGCCGCCAATGGGCTCCCATTTGTTGTAGGAGTCCTTAAACGCCATCAGGTACAGGCCATGCCAGTTGCCTTTTTCATCCCAGCGAGACTGACCAAACCCGGCTCCCCACGGACGCTCGTTATAGCGGTCCGTTTTTTCTTTGTCGTAGGCAAAACGTGCATGCCAGGTAATGGCCGGAATGTAGAGATCGTAATGCTCGGGTTCGTTCCACGTTTGCGCAACATTGTCGGTGAACGTGGAGAACCAGCCTTTATCCGCAGTGCTGCTTTGCGCATTAACAACGGATGCGAAAGAGAGCTGACCAATAATAAACAATAAAATCAGGGGGAATTTAATTCGTACAATCACAATGCCATTACCATATTTAGTATTCGGTACAGACCTTAGCACAGAATACTTGAATGAATGCTTAACGGCATTGGTGTTATTCCTAATTAATCACGTACTATTAAGAACACTCTTATAAGATAAGACCAGCGTGCCTGAATAAGCACGAGCAGGTGACATATTTAACGCTGGCGTAACATTTCACACTGCGCCGCGACGCGCCGGTTCGGCTCCGGACCACGCCCACCGCCCTACACGACGGCCCCTCCCATAGCGGAGGCTATCTTCGGACACTCGCGCGGCACGGTATTCCCCCTCAGGCTTAACGCTGGAATATTTATTATTCGCAAGATTTAAAGAGAACCATAATTACGTGAAACTCTTCCACCATTCTGGAAAAGCAAATAAACCAGACCGCTAAGGCCGCTATTATTATCAGGACACCCGTTATCCGCTTAAAGGGTAACCATAAAAGGAAGAATATAAATATCAGCGCAACAGGCAGGGCTATTTTGAGCGTGGCCATTGCGCGTTTAATCTCATGGCGAGCGCGAGGATGCCCAAGCTGCCACTTCCCGGGGTTGCCTCACCGACGAAAACGACGGCGCGGATGCGGTTGCCGCGTCTGCCCGACCGGCTTTGCCAAACGCGCTCTGGCTTGCGGTACGGCAAACGGCAAGTAATAATCAAAAGATTAACACTTCACCCTCAAATTAATGACATGTAATCGCTATTAATCAGGTCAATAACGACTTAATATAAATGATGCAGGGTTAGCAAAAATATCGTCATCATCGCCTTTAGTAGTCGCTTTCTTGATTTTAATCAGCAAGAACAGGCCATTTATTCGGCACATTTCAGGCTTCTTTTTCTATTGATTATTTGTGCTCTCGGGCAGCAAGGATACAGGGGAAATCATGCTTACTTTTCTCGAACTCCTCATCGGAGTCGTGGTCATTGTCGGTGTAGCGCGCTACATCATCAAAGGGTACTCGGCCACCGGCGTGCTCTTCGTTGGCGGCCTGACGCTGCTGATTATCAGCGCGCTAATGGGCCATCAGGTTTTACCGGCCAGCGAAGCCAGCACCGGATATACCGCCACCGATATTGTGGAATATATTAAAATTCTGCTGATGAGCCGCGGCGGCGATCTGGGCATGATGATCATGATGCTCTGCGGTTTTGCGGCCTATATGACCCATATCGGCGCCAATGATATGGTCGTAAAGCTGGCCTCTAAGCCGCTGCAATATATTAATTCCCCCTACCTGCTGATGGTCGCGGCCTATTTCCTGGCCTGCCTGATGTCGTTAGCCGTTTCCTCCGCCACGGGTCTCGGCGTGCTGCTAATGGCGACGTTGTTCCCGGTGATGGTCAACGTCGGGATCAGCCGCGGCGCGGCAGCGGCTATCTGCGCCTCTCCGGCGGCGATTATCCTCTCCCCTACTTCCGGTGACGTAGTGCTGGCCGCGAAAGCGGCGGAAATGTCGCTGATTGACTTCGCCTTCAAGACCACGCTGCCGATCTCGATTACGGCCATTCTCGGCATGGGCGTGGCGCATTTCTTCTGGCAGCGCTATCTCGACAAGAAAGAGAACATCAGTCACGAGATGATGGACGTGAGTGAAATCACCACCACTGCCCCGGCCTTTTACTCCATCCTGCCGTTCACCCCGATTATTGGCGTGCTTATCTTTGACGGCAAATGGGGCCCGCAGCTGCACATCATCACCATTCTGGTGATCTGCATGCTGCTGGCGGCCCTGCTGGAATTTGTGCGTGGCTTCAATACGCAGAAAGTATTCTCCGGTCTGGAAGTCGCCTACCGCGGAATGGCCGATGCCTTCGCGGGCGTGGTAATGCTGCTGGTGGCCGCAGGCGTCTTTGCCCAGGGGCTGAGCACCATCGGCTTTATCCAGAGTTTGATCTCCATCGCCACCTCGTTCGGCTCGGCCAGCATTATCCTGATGCTGGTGCTGGTCGTGCTGACCATGCTGGCGGCAATGACAACCGGTTCCGGTAACGCCCCGTTCTACGCCTTCGTCGAGATGATCCCTAAACTGGCACACTCCTCCGGCATCAACCCGGCTTATCTCTCCATTCCGATGCTTCAGGCCTCTAACCTGGGTCGTACCATCTCTCCGGTATCGGGCGTGGTGGTGGCGGTTGCCGGAATGGCAAAAATCTCGCCTTTTGAAGTGGTAAAACGCACGTCGGTGCCGGTGCTGGTTGGCCTGATTATCGTCATTATCGCTACCGAAGTGCTGGTCCCCGGCGCTGCCTAAGCGAAATTCCTGATTTCCAAAAAGCGCCTGTTGGCGCTTTTTGTGCTTTAATAACCCCCAGAAATTAATCGCGCCCAACCAATCAGGAAAGAAAATGTTCAGGAAGGATATCGTTATCCCGTCTGGCGCAGTAGCGCTTGCACTCTGCGTATTCTCAACGCAGGCAGACCCGCTCAGGGCAACGCAGTATGCCGATTTCGATCGCTACGTTCTGGCCCTTTCCTGGCAAACCGGATTTTGCCAGAGCATGGTCGAACGTAACCGCAACGAGCCGGACGAATGCCGGCTGCAAAAAGAGAGCAGCAATAAAACCGATTTTCTGACCGTCCACGGCCTGTGGCCCGGCCTGCCTAAATCCATCGCCGCGCGCGGGGTGGATGAGCGCCGCTGGATGCGCTTCGGCTGCGCAACCCGCCCCGTGCCCGACATGCCGCAAGCAAAAGCCAGCCGCAAATGCGCCGCCGCAGAGACCGGTCTATCCCTGTCGGGCGCGGCGAAGCTGAACAGCGTGATGCCCGGCGCGGGCGGCAATTCCTGCCTTGAACGTTACGAATATGCGAAACATGGCGTCTGCTTCGGTTTTGATCCAGACGCCTACTTCGGCACCATGGTGCGCCTGAATCAGGAAGTGAAAAGCAGCGCGGCAGGGAAATTTCTGGCGGAAAACTATGGCAAAACCGTACGCCGCAGCGACTTTGATGCCGCCGTGGCTAAAAGCTGGGGCAAACAGAACGTGAAAGCGTTCAAGCTCACCTGCCATGGCAATCCGGCCTATCTGACCGAAATGCAGATCTCGCTTAAGTCCGACACCATTAACAATCCGCTCTCTGCCGGCTCTTTTGCACCACAGCCGCATCCGGGCAACTGCGGCAAACAGTTTGTGATTGATAAAGCCGGTTACTGACGCACCTGCGGGCAGATGCCGCATGGTGCGGCATCTCAGCCCCGACGCGCGTCCGGGCGCACCAGGTCAAAACGATGGCTGTCGCTGATGCCGTAGTAGGCCGACGGCCCGCCCGCACGCAGTATGGGCTGCGCTTTCGCGGTCTGGTAAATCCCCTCTTCCAGCAGCGTTTCGGCAATATGAACGCCAACGACTTCGCCAAGCACCAGCCAGGTATCAATCGGCGTGCCATCGGCGCCGGTAAGCTGAATACACTGTGATAAACGGCATTCAAAATTGACCGGGCTTTCAGCCACGCGCGGCGCGCCCACAAGCTGGCTGGCTGCGGGCGTCAGGCCTGCAAAGGTAAATTCATCTTCACCATGCGCAAGCGTGGCGGACGTTTCATTCATCGCCCCGGCCAGATCGCGCGTGGCGAGGTTCCAGACAAACTCCCCCGTTTCGGTAATATTGCGCACGCTGTCCTTCCAGCCGTTGCTGGAAAATCCAATTATCGGGGGACGATAGTTAAAGCAGTTAAAGAAGCTGTACGGGGCAAGGTTCAGCTGGCCGGCCTTGTCGCAGGACGAGATCCAGCCAATGGGACGCGGGCCGATAATGGCGTTCAGCGGGTCGTGCGGCAGGCCGTGTCCCTGAGAAGGTTGGTAAAAGTACATATTGCTCTCTCTGCGGTGGGGCTGCTATGCGCGTTGTCCTGGTTCGGTTTCCCCAGCGTAACCAAATTTCAGTGCAGCGTGAACCGGAACGCCTGGATTATTGCCAAAAATTCATATGGCGCATGAATGTGACGCTCATCACTTCAAACTTACCGGTTCAGACAGTATCATCAGACACGTTAAACCCTCGCTGCCAGACGGCGAGGGTTTTCTTTTGGATTGGTTTCTGCGTTACGCGCAGCATTAACGACATGGAGTAAAAATGTCCAGACCCACAATTATCATCAACGAACTCGACGCAGAACGTATTGACCGCCTGTTGGAAAAACCACAATTTGCCGCGCTGCCGGTCGCCGATGCGCTGAACGAGGAGTTAGACCGGGCGCAGATGTGTACGCCTGAGACCATGCCGCACGATGTGGTCACCATGAACAGCCGGGTGAGGTTCCGTAACCTGACTACCGGGGAAGAGCTGACCCGCACGCTGGTTTATCCGGCGCAGATGACCGACAGCAGCACGCAGCTTTCGGTTCTGGCTCCCGTGGGCGCGGCGCTGCTTGGGTTACGCACGGGCGATACCATCCACTGGGAACTGCCGGGCGGAGCCTCAGCCCACCTCGAAGTGCTCGAGCTGCTCTACCAGCCCGAAGCTGCCGGCGATTACCTGCGTTAATCCCTTCTGAACAAGCGCTCCCGCTTTGCACAGAGGATGCACCTGCATCCTCTTTCCGCAACCTCGTCGCGGCGGTGCTGTCGCTTAAACGCCACCGGTGAGCGACATCACACGACGCCGCCGGGGAAGGCATTCACCAGCCCCTTCACCTGCTGCTGCGCTGCCTCCGGCGTATCTGCCCCGGGCACCAGAATGACCTTGCGGCACTCCTCCTCCCGCTTTTCGAAAATCTTATAGGCACGCTCCGCATCCGCAAGCGGCAGGTAATGGGTCACAATGTCCTCCGGCGTCAACAGCCCTTTTTCGATAAGCGGCAGCAGTTCCCCCAGCCAGGCATGCACGTGCGTCTGCCCCATCTTAAAGCTCAGCCCCTTATCGAAGGCATCGCCAAACAGGAAGCCGTGAATGAAGCCGGCATAGACGCCCGGTACGCTGACCACGCCGCCGCGGCGCACCGCAGCGATACACTGACGCAGCGCCTTGCCGCTGCTGCCTTCAATTTTCAGGTTACTGAGGATCGTTTCCGTCGTGCTGCCCTTGGCCTCAAATCCGACGGCATCAATAACCGCATCCACCCCGCGCTGCCCGGCCGTCTGCTCGATAATTTTTTCCGCCGCGTCGTTATCGTCATCGAAGTTGATGGGAATGGCGCCGTAGCGCTCCTGGGCAAACCGCAGCCGATAGGGATGATGGTCAACCACAAAAATCTGCTCGGCCCCAAGCAGACGCGCGCAGGCAATGGTCAATAGCCCCACCGGCCCGGCACCGAATACGGCAACGCTGGAGCCTTTCTGGATCTGGGCATTTTTCGCCGCCTGCCAGGCGGTAGGCAGAATATCCGACAGGAACAGCGCTTTGTCGTCAGACAGCAGCTGCGGCACTTTAAACGGCCCCACGTTGCCTTTCGGCACGCGCACATACTCCGCTTGTCCGCCCGGTACGCCACCGTAAAGATGGCTGTAGCCAAACAGCGCCGCAGGGGCGGGAATTTGCTTTTTGTTCAGCGCCGCGCCCTGCCCGCGGTTCGTGTTTTCGCAGGCTGCGTACTGTTGCATCTGGCAAAAGAAGCAGTCGCCGCAGGCAATCACAAACGGGATCACCACCCGGTCCCCCTTCTGCACGTTTTTCACCTCGCTCCCGCACTCCACCACTTCGCCCATAAATTCATGACCAAAGATATCGCCGTGCTGAACCTTAGGAATTTTTCCGCGATACAGATGCAGATCGGAGCCACAGATTGCCGTGGCGGTTACGCGCAGGATGATATCGTCTGGCTGTTCAATGCCGGGATCGGGAACATTATCGACCCGAACATGGTGGGGACCGTGATAGGTAAGAGCTTTCATGCAACCTCCGAAAGGGTGTGGGTAAGCTTATAAAAGGGTAGCTACCTCACGGGATCTGCCCCGGAATCCGGCTGTTTTGAGATTTATCCTGGCGAGATAAAAAAGTGCTGTCGGGATTACAGAAACCATTTATATTTTGTGGTTGAATGATTACAGCGTTCATAAACAAGGAGAAACGGTTATGTATCAAACAATCATTATGCCGGTTGATGTTTTCGAAATGGAACTGAGTGATAAGGCTGTACGTCACGCGGAATTTCCCGCGCAGCAGGACGGGATTATTCATCTTCTGCACGTTTTGCCGGGCTCGGCCAGCCTGAGCCTGCACCGCTTTGCCGCCGACGTGCGTCGCTTCGAAGAGCATTTGCAGCACGAAGCCGAAACGCGCCTGCAAACCATGGTCGGGCATTTCAGCATCGATCCTTCCCGCATTAAAACGCACGTCCGCTTCGGTAGCGTACGCGACGCCGTTAACGAGCTTGCCGGGGAGCTGAACGCGGACGTGGTGGTGATCGGTTCGCGCAACCCGTCTATCACGACTCACCTGCTGGGGTCGAACGCGTCCAGCGTGATCCGCCACACCCACATTCCGGTGATGGTCGTCAGATAAAAAAGAGGCCACCTTTGGGTGGCCTCCTGTATTGCAGGTGTCGTCTTACTTTCTTTTATTATGCCGTTTTGGTGCGGATCAGATAATCAAACGCGCTCAGAGAGGCTTTCGCACCTTCGCCGGTTGCGATGATAATCTGCTTGTACGGTACGGTAGTGCAGTCGCCCGCCGCAAATACGCCCTTCACGCTGGTTTCGCATTTAGCATCAATCATGATTTCGCCCATGCGGTTGCGCTCAATCGCGCCGTCCAGCCAGGTGGTGTTAGGCAGCAGACCAATCTGTACGAAAATCCCCGAAAGCGAGACGCTATGCACATCGCCGCTGATACGGTCACGGTATTCCAGGCCGGTCACCTTGCTGCCGTCGCCCTTCACTTCCGTCGTCTGGGCATTCAGCACAATGTCGACGTTCTTCAGGCTACGGACTTTGTCCTGAAGGACCTGGTCCGCTTTCATCTCTGGCGCAAACTCGAGCAGCGTAACGTGTTCGACAATCCCGGCCAGGTCAATAGCCGCTTCCACGCCGGAGTTACCGCCGCCGATCACCGCCACGCGCTTGCCTTTGAACAGCGGGCCGTCGCAGTGCGGGCAGTAGGTCACACCCTTAGTACGATACTGATCTTCACCCGGCACGTTCATGTTGCGCCATTTCGCACCGGTGGCAATAATCACGCTGCGCGCTTTCAGCACCGCGCCAGAGGCGGTTTCAATCTGGTGTAAGCCACCCTCCACCGCCGCCGGAACCAGTTTGCTGGCGCTCTGGCTGTCGATAACGTCCACATCGTAATCGCTGACGTGCGCTTTCAGCGCGCCTGCCAGCTTCTGGCCTTCGGTTTTCGGTACGGAGATGTAGTTCTCGATGTCTACGGTATCCAGCACCTGGCCGCCGAAACGTTCGCCCATCAGGCCGGTACGGATCCCTTTACGTGCAGAATAAACCGCAGCCGCCGCGCCCGCCGGGCCGGAACCGACAATCAGCACATCGTATGCATCACGCTGGCTCAGCTCTTCCGCCGCGCGTTTTTCTGCGCCGGTATCCACTTTGGCAACGATTTCGGTCAGCGTCATGCGGCCCTGGCCGAACTCCTGGCCGTTCAGATAAACCGCCGGAACGCCCATCACGTTGCGTTCGGTGATTTCGTTCTGGAACGTACCGCCGTCAATCGCCGTGTGCTTAATGCGCGGGTTCAGAACCGACATCAGGTTCAGCGCCTGCACCACGTCCGGGCAGTTGTGGCAGGAGAGCGAGTAATAGGTTTCAAACTCAAAATCACCGTCAATATCGCGGATCTGCTCCAGCAGCGCCTGCGCTTCCTTAGACGGGTGTCCACCGGTCCACAGCAGCGCAAGAACCAGTGAGGTAAATTCGTGACCCAGCGGAGAGCCGGCAAAACGCGGCCCCTGGTCGGAGCCCGGGTTGGCGATCAGGAAAGAAGGCTTACGGACGGCAAGCGCGTTATCTTCCCTGAACGTCACCTTCGGCGACAGCTCGGCGATCTCTGTCAGCAGCGATTTGATTTCTGCCGATTTCGCGCTGTCGTCCAGCGTGGCAATCAGCTCAACTGGTTTGGTCAGTTTCTCAAGGTAGGCCTTGAGCTGGGTTTTCATGTTAGCGTCGAGCATTATTCTTCCCTCTCTTAAAACGTCATCATGCAAGCCGCCTTACAGGGCCGCCTGAATGCAACTTGCATCATGGTGCTGGAATGAAATGGGCGCAGGTGCGCCCATGTGTAGGCCCGTGCAGGCGTTGTGCCGCCGGGCTTTGCAGGCTTAAATCTTGCCGACCAGGTCCAGGGATGGAGCCAGCGTTGCTTCGCCTTCTTTCCATTTCGCCGGGCATACTTCGCCTGGGTGAGACGCAACGTACTGAGCCGCTTTCACCTTACGCAGCAGGTCAGACGCATCACGGCCGATACCTTCAGCGGTAACTTCGATAGCCTGGATAATGCCCTGCGGGTCAACAACGAAGGTGGCACGGTCAGCCAGGCCTTCATCTTCACGCATGTTGTCGAAGTTACGGGTCAGGGCGCCAGTCGGGTCGCCGATCATCGCGTATTTGATTTTCGCGATAGTTTCAGAGCTGCTGTGCCACGCTTTGTGGGTGAAGTGGGTATCGGTAGACACAGAGTAAACGTCTACGCCCAGCTTCTGCAGTTCTTCGTAGTGGTCTGCCACGTCGCCCAGTTCGGTCGGGCAAACGAAGGTGAAGTCAGCCGGATAGAAGAAGAACACGCTCCAGCGGCCTTCGGTATCTTTCTCGGTTACTTCAATGAACTCACCGTTTTTGAACGCCTGGTTTTTGAAAGGTTTAATTTTGGTGTTAATCAAGGACATCTGTACTTCCTCCGTGTTTTCGTTGAGATGTAAGGTAACCAACTTTCTTCATCGGGGCTAATGCGTATGCTTTATCAAATCAATCAGCCAAACCTAACAACCCGAACAAGACAACCATGTGAACGAAATGCGGGAAAGGCGCAAAAGTAAAAAGGCCGCCCCTTGGGGCGGCCCTGATACCTGAACTTCCCACAGGAACTTTCAGTGCCAGCCGGAGCTGGCGTTGCGTTGCGCTCTACATACCTTTATATCAAGGCCGTAACAGCACGTTGATTACAACACCGCCAACGGCACGGAGCAATCCGCCAGAGGGGCATTCGTGTCTATGGCTGTGATAGGTTTTACCGAACGCTGCATATGATGCCGTACAGACGCACCGGCGGGAAAAATAAGAATGAGTGATAAATACTTGTCTATATATAAATGACACTATTTTTATTCAATTCTGTTTTCTCTTTTAAAGATAAAAATACCTTAATACTCTTTGAAGAACTATTTCATTAATCTATCATCGTGATATATTAAGCCCATATTTAATGATAATTAAGCGAGTTAACCACCAGGATGGTAAATGGTTAACTAAGTTCTATAGTTATCAGTGATGAGATAACGCAACGCAGCACGCTCAGGATGAAAAATGGCAAACCTCTACGATCTCAAAAAATTCGACCTTAACCTGCTGGTCATATTCGAATGCATATACCAACATCTCAGCATCAGTAAGGCAGCGGAAACGCTCTACATTACGCCATCAGCAGTCAGCCAGTCGCTACAGCGGCTGCGTAACCAGCTCAACGATCCGCTGTTTATCCGCTCGGGCAAAGGGATCACGCCCACGACCGTAGGGGTCAATCTTCATCATCATCTTGAGCAAAACCTTAATCAGCTTGAGCAAACCATCAATATTATGCATGGGTCAGCGCTTAAGAAGAATTTTGTAATCTATTGCCTTCAGGTTCTGACAACCAACAATCTTATTAACCCCATGAAATTATTGATGAGGGAGCATAATTACGAGATTGAACTTCACGATATGCTGCTCTCTGCTGACTCTGCCGAAGACCTGCTTGCGTACCGCAAAGCCGACCTCATTTTCTCGATGGCCCCCGTCAGCAACCGCTCTATGGTTTGCGTTCCCTATGCTCGCTTCGACGTGATACACGTTTGCAGCCAGGATCATCCGCGTATAAAGGATTTTGCGACCTTAGAAGAACTTCAGGCCGAAAAATTTACGATGTTTATGAGCGATGCGGCGGGCGTTAAACACTATCAGTCAAAAACGGAAGAGGTCCATTCTGACAGGACGATCGGTTTTCGCACCGACTCGCTGTTTTCAATCATGGCTATGGTAAGCGCGTCCCATTTAATTGGATATGTGCCAGAAGCGCTGTTCACCAAATATCAGGACGTATTACGCCTTAAAAGAATTGAAACGCCCTTCACGCTGCCGCCTATCGAAGTATTTATGATCTATAACCGTTCCGCGCTTAACAGTTCAGTATTTTCGAAATTCATTGATGAAATCACCGAGAAGTGACGTGATATGGCTGTGGCCCTCACAGCCAGTTCATTGCTCTTAAATATCACTCCCACTTATAGTTATCGAAAACATTTTTATTTTTGATTTACCTGCCTTTATTTTCACTATTATTATTCTCTCTCCTGTATTGACACAACCATCCGGTATTTATTTCCAGGAGGAGTTTGCCCTTGTCAATTTATAAGTATCCACTCAATCAAAATGTCCTTGAAGCCGCGACAGAGCGCATTACGTGGGCACTTGAGCATTTACCCAGAGTCTGCGTTTCATTTTCAGGGGGCAAGGATTCCACCGTCATGCTCCATTTAACGGCGCAGCAGGCCCGAAAATTGGGAAAGAAAATCCACGTGCTCTTTATTGACTGGGAAGCGCAGTTCACCTCCACTATTGATCATGTGAATAACATGCTCGCGCTGTACGCGGATATCATTGAGAAAAGCTGGTGGGTAGCCCTGCCGCTGACCACGCAGAACTCGCTTTCACAATTCCAGCCAGAATGGCAGTGCTGGGAGCCGGGTAAAAACTGGGTGCGCCAGCCGCCTGCTGGTGCGGTGACCAGCCCGGACTACTTTGATTTCTATCAGCCGGGCATGACGTTTGAAGCCTTCGTCCGCGCCTTTTCCGACTGGTTTGCCAAAAAACGCCCTGCCGCCATGATGGTGGGCATCCGCGCCGACGAATCCTACAATCGCTTTTTGACTATCGCCAACGCGCGCAAGCAGCGCTTTGCGGATGACAAACCCTGGACGACCGTCGCTCCCGGCGGCCACGCCTGGTACGTCTATCCGCTTTACGACTGGAAAACCGCCGATATCTGGACATGGTTTGCCAAAACGGGCGGCTGCTATAACCCACTGTATGACCTGATGTTTCAGGCCGGCGTCCCCCCGCGCTATATGCGCATCTGCGAACCCTTCGGTCCCGAGCAGCGTCAGGGCCTGTGGCTGTATCACGTTGTCGAGCCGGAGCGCTGGGCAACCATGTGCGAACGCGCAAGCGGCGTGCGCAGCGGCGGCATCTACGCCGGGCAGGACAATCACTTTTATGGCCACCGCAAAATCCTGAAACCCGACGCGCTCAGCTGGCGAGCGTACGCCATGCTGCTCCTGGACAGCATGCCGCAGCCCACAGCGGAACATTACCGCAATAAAATCGCCGTTTATCTGCACTGGTATCAGAAGAGAGGCATGGCCGATATTCCCGACACCCAGGAGGGCGATATCGGCGCCAGGGATATTCCGTCCTGGCGACGGGTGTGCAAAGTATTGCTCAATAATGACTACTGGTGTCGTGCCCTTTCATTTAGTCCCAATAAACCGAAGCACTATCAGCGGTACAGCGAACGGATCAAATCTAAACGCAAGGAGTGGGGGATCTTATGCAACAGCGATTAATAAGCGAACTGAATAACTATCTTCAGTCGCTTTCCGAAGATGAACGTATTGAAGCCATTAACGCCTTTCGTCAGGCCATCCATGAAAATAGCCCTTTTCGCGAACAGCCTGTCGACTGCGTGCTGTGGATCAAACAGGAGGAGATCGGCGCGAATGATTACAACCCCAATAACGTCGCGCCTCCTGAAAAGCGGCTGCTGTGTCGTTCTCTGGAGATGGACGGCTTCACCCAGCCCATCGTGGTGACGGAAAGTGGTGCCCGCCACTATGAAATCGTCGATGGCTTCCATCGTCATGAAATTGGGACCACCCGGGCGGGGCTGAAACGCCAGCTTAAAGGGTATCTTCCGGTCACCTGCCTGCGCAAAGAGCGGCAGAAAAAGTTCGACCGAATGGCGGCCACCATTCGCCACAATCGCGCGCGCGGCCGGCATCAGATTCACGCCATGTCAGACATCGTGCGTGAACTGGTGCAGCTTGGCTGGGACAACGTGAAAATCAGTCAGGAGCTGGGGATGGACAGCGACGAGGTGCTGCGGCTCAAGCAAATCAACGGCCTGCTGGAACTCTTTGCAGACCGTCGTTACTCAGAAGCCTGGACGGTAAAATAATCAGAGCGCGCTAAGGCGTTCAGCCGCCGCCAGCAGCGTCGATTCCTGTTTCGCGAAACAGAGACGAATCAGCCTGTGCGGGAAGGGATCGGCGCAAAAAACGGATAACGGGATTGCCGCTACGCCCACCTCTTTCGTCAGCCACCGGCAGAAGCTGACGTCATCCAGATCGGAAATGGCGCTGTAGTCGGCCAGCAGGAAATAGGTGCCTTCACACGGCAGGATCTCCAGACGGCTTTGGCTCAGGGCATTTACAAACAGATCCCGACGCGCGCGGTAAAAATCCGGCAGCTCGCGGTAGTGTCCGGGCTGGCTGCGCAGCATATCCGCCAGCGCCAGCTGGGCTGGCGTGTTCACCGCAAACGTCAGGTACTGGTGCACTTTGCGCAGCTCAGCGCTGATGGCGGCGGGCGCCACGCAGTACCCCACCTTCCAGCCGGTCATGTGGTAGGTTTTACCGAATGACGACACCGCAACTGCACGCTCGCGAAGCTGCGGATGGGCCAGCACGCTGGCGTGACCCTCCTCTGCAAAGCAGATATGCTCATACACCTCGTCGCTCAGAACATAGATTTCACGTTCGGCGATGGCCTGCCACAGGGCTTCAACGTCGCGCTTTTGCCACACCGTCGCCGAGGGGTTGTGCGGCGTATTCAGGATCACCAGCCGGGTTTTGTCGCTCAGCAGCGCGGCAAACGCCTGCCAGTCGGGGCGGAAATGCGGCGGCTGGAGCGCCACGCGTTTTACCACGCCCCCTGAAAGCGCGATAGCCGGGGCGTAGCTATCGTAGCTCGGGTCAAAACAGATAACCTCATCGCCCGTACGCACCAGGGCGGTTATCGCCGCATACAGCGCTTCGGTCGCCCCTGCGGTTACCGTGATCTCGCTGTTCGCATCGGGCCTGTGGCCGTACAGCTCAGCCGTCTTATCGGCAATGGCTTCGCGCAGCGCCTGCACGCCGGTCATCGGCGCATACTGATTCGATCCCTGCGCAACGTGGTACGCCAGACGCTCCTGCAAAAAGGTCGGGCCGTCAAAGTCCGGGAACCCCTGCGAGAGATTAATGGCGTTGTGCTGCTGCGCCAGGGCGCTCATCTGCGTAAAGATCGTGGTGCCGAGGCTGGGTAGTTTACTCTTCGGAATCAATGCGTTATCGCTCACGGTGCAGTACCTGCATGTAATACTTATGTTGCTGACACTATAACACGATGTTAGTCTTTGGCAATCAAGACGCTTAGACGTCTAAACTATATCAATATTCCCGGCCGCCCGGGAGGGAAAGGAAATGACAGACAACCTGCAACTCACACAGCTGGTCGAGGCCTGCCGCTGGATTGGCGCCAGAGGCTGGGCACCCGCCACCGGCGGTAACATGTCGGTGCGTCAGGACGAACGTCTGTGCTGGCTCAGCGAATCCGGCAAAGACAAGGGTAGCCTCACCACCGACGATTTTCTTCAGGTGGAGATAGCCACCAGCCGCGCGCCGTCTGGCCGTAAGCCGTCGGCAGAGACCGGGCTGCACACCCTGATTTATCGCCTTTTCCCGGAGGCCAACGCCGTGCTGCACGTTCACACGGTGAACGCCACGGTGCTGTCGCGTCTGGTCAACGAGGACGAGCTCAAGATCTACGGTTTTGAGATGCAAAAATCCCTCACCGGGCAGACAACGCATCTGGATACGGTCGCCATCCCGGTGTTTGATAACGACCAGGACATCGACGCCCTCGCCTCGCGAATCGCCCAATACGCGCAGGAACGCCCGCTTAATTATGGTTTTCTTCTGCGCGGCCATGGCTTAACCTGCTGGGGACGCGACGTGGCCGAAGCCCGCCGTCATCTGGAAGGACTAGAATTCTTATTTGAATGTGAAATGCGTTTACGACAACTGGAGAGAGTATGATTCGCGCGATTGTGACGGATATTGAAGGGACCACCAGCGATATTCGTTTTGTCCATGACGTTTTGTTCCCCTACGCGCGTGAGCGGCTGGCGGCCTTTGTGACCGCGCAGCAGTACGCCGAGCCGGTCAAATCAATTCTGGACAACCTGCGCGAAGAAATCGACGCTCCCCACGCCAGCATCAGTGACCTTATCCATACGCTGTTCGCCTTTATGGATGAAGATCGTAAATCCACGACGCTGAAGGCCCTACAGGGAATTATCTGGCAGGACGGCTACGTGAACGGCGACTTTACCGGCCATCTCTACCCGGACGTACTGCCCGCGCTGGAAAAATGGAAAGCGCAGGGTATTGATCTGTATGTTTATTCTTCTGGCTCCGTGGCCGCGCAGAAACTGTTATTTGGCTACAGCGACGAAGGTGATATTACTCATCTGTTCAGCGGCTATTTTGATACGCACATTGGTGCCAAGCGCGAGGTGCAGTCTTATCAGAACATAGCGGCGCAGACGGGTATCGCCCCGTCGCAGATCCTGTTCCTGTCGGATATTCATCAGGAGCTGGACGCGGCTGAACAGGCTGGTTTCCGCACCCTGCAGCTGATTCGCGGTGAAGATGACGGCGCGAGCCATCACCATCAGGTTCACCAGTTTGACGAGATTAACCCGGAGCAGATCCCTTCATGAGCGCATTGACCATTTATTCTGATAAAGACGCGAGTAAGCCCCTGTGGCACAGCACCGACGCTGCCGGAATCGCCCAACGGCTCAACGCCAAAGGCGTGCGTTTTGAGCGCTGGGCGGCGGATCGTGATATAGGACAGGATCCCGCACCCGAGGCGGTGATCGAAGCCTATCAGCATGCGATCGATAAGCTGGTGGCGGAAAAAGGCTATCAGAGCTGGGACGTGATTAGCCTGCGCGCCGACAACCCGCAGAAAGACGCGCTGCGCGCGAAGTTCCTGAACGAGCACACCCACGGGGAAGACGAAGTGCGCTTTTTCGTGGAAGGCGCGGGATTGTTCTGCCTGCACATTGGCGATGAGGTGTACCAGGTGCTGTGCGTGAAAAACGACCTGATCTCCGTACCGGCGGGCACGCCGCACTGGTTTGATATGGGTTCCGAGCCTAACTTTACGGCCATTCGTATATTCGATAATCCGGAGGGCTGGGTGGCCCAGTTTACCGGTGATGCAATTGCGGATGCGTATCCGCGCCTGGCCCAGGTGAAAGCAAAACCGCAGCTATAGCTGCGGTTTTTAATGTTTGCTCCCTCTCCCTGTGGGAGAGGGCTGGGGTGAGGGCATCAGCGCGCATTACCCCTTCAATCCCTTCACATACCCCACCAGCTGATCCAGCACTATCCCCCACCCTTCATGAAAGCCCATCTGCTCATGCTGCTCGCGAATTTCCCGGGTTGGATGGCGCGCAATCGCCGTATAGCGGGTTTTGCCTTCTCCGACATCTTCCAGCAATAAAATCGCCGTCATAAACGGCTTTTCGGCCGGCTTCCACCCTTCGGTATAGCCGTCGGTAAAAACCAGCTTATTGCCGGGATCGATTTCAAGGAACACGCCCCGGTTATCCATCCGCTGCCCGTCCACGTCGAAAACGGTATTGAACCGTCCGCCCACGCGCAGATCGAGATCGCATTCGATCACCTTATGGGGGGCAGGAATAAAGAAGTTCTTGATATGCTCTGGCGTGGTCCAGCAGAGCCATAGCAGGTCGCGCGGTGCGTCCACCACGCGTTCAAGTTTTAAGTCAGTTTCAGGATCGAGCGTCACGATATCGTCCTCTTAAGGGAACCCCTTAAAGGATAGCCGGACTCAGGCAAATTTCCCTTTCGCCACCTCTTGCGGCGTGACAACGCCCGTATCCAGCACCCAGCCGCTAATCAGCGAGGCTGGCGTGACGTCAAACGCCGGGTTATAAACCTGCGCGTTTTCCGGCGCCCACTGGACCGCGCCGAAACTTCCCGCCACGCCGGTCACTTCGCTGGCAGCGCGCTGCTCAATCGGGATCGCCTCACCGTTCGGACAGTCCGGATCGAGCGAGGTATGCGGCGCGGCGACGTAGAACGGAATGCCGTGAAATTTCGCCAGCACCGCCAGCGAGTAGGTGCCAATTTTGTTCGCCACGTCGCCGTTGGCGGCAATACGGTCTGCCCCCACCCACACGGCATCCACCTCCCCTTTTGCCATCAGGCTGGCCGCCATGGAGTCGGTAATCAGCCGATACGGCACGCTCAGTTCGCCAAGCTCCCAGGCGGTCAGCCTCCCGCCCTGTAACAACGGGCGCGTCTCATCCACCCAGACGTTGCTGACGTTACCTTCCTGATGCGCCCGGGCAATCACCCCCAGCGCCGTACCGACGCCCGCCGTAGCCAGCCCGCCGGTATTGCAGTGGGTCAGCAGGCGGCTGCCGGGCTTCACCAGCGCGCTGCCCGCCCGTGCGATGGCGTCACAAAGCCGCTTGTCCTCATCAATCAGGCGTAACGCCTCGGTTGCGAGCGCTGAAACAAAATCGTCCTGCCGGAGCGCAAGCCTCATACGGTCGAGATTGTTCATCAGGTTCACCGCGGTCGGACGGGACGCGCGAAGCGTTTCCAGCGCCACCGCCAGTTCGTCACGGGGTTTACCGTTTTCCGCCAGCACCGCCAGCAGCAGGCTTGCAGAGAGACCAATCAGCGGCGCGCCGCGCACCCGCAGGGCATGAATATGCCCGACCAGCGCCTCTACCGTAGAGGCGTCCAGCCAGCGTTTCTCCTGCGGAAGGGCCTGCTGGTCGAGAATAAATAGCCGGTTATCCGCCACCCGCAGGCTGGTCGTCTGTAATGTCTGCATGTCGTTAATTCCCTGTTGCGTTGTTGTAGCACATTGTGTCAGGATGAAATCCAGATGTATAGACGTCTACATGTCTTAATTAGTAAAACTCGTGAGGAGCAGGCCATGTCGCAATACCGTACCTTTACCGCTCAGGACGCCGTGGAGTATGCCAGGCAGTTTGGCGGTCTTGACGATCCGTCATCGCTGGTAGAGGCGCAGGAAGTGGGCGACGGCAACCTCAATCTGGTCTTCAAAATTTTCGATGCTCAGGGTGTAAGCCGCATCATCGTTAAGCAGGCGCTGCCCTACGTGCGCTGCGTCGGCGAGTCCTGGCCGCTGACGCTGGACCGCGCCCGCCTTGAGGCGCAAACCCTGGTCGAGCATTACCGGCACAGCCCGCAGCATACGGTGAAAATCCACCACTACGATCCGGCGCTGGCGGTGATGGTGATGGAAGATCTCTCCAGCTACCGCATCTGGCGCGGCGAGCTGATTAACAACACTTACTACCCGCAGGCAGCGCGTCAGCTGGGTGAATACCTCGCGCACGCGCTGTTCCACACCAGCGACTTTTACCTGCACCCGCACGACAAAAAGGCGCTGGTGGCGAAATTCATTAACCCGGAGATGTGCGAGATCACCGAAGATCTGTTCTTCAACGATCCGTACCTGATCCACGAGCGCAACAGCTACCCTGCCGAGCTGGAAAATGACGTCGCCGCCCTGCGCGACGACGCCCAGTTGAAAATTGCCGTGGCCTCCTTGAAGCACCGCTTCTTCTCGCACGCCGAAGCGCTCCTGCACGGCGATATTCACAGCGGATCGATTTTCGTGGCAGAGGGTAGCCTGAAGGCCATCGACGCCGAGTTCGGCTACGTCGGCCCGATTGGCTTTGACGTGGGCACCGCCATCGGCAACCTGCTGCTGAACTTCTGCGGCCTGCCGGGGCATCTGGGCATTCGCGATGCCGCCGCCGCGCGCGAGCAGCGCCTGAGCGATATTCAGGAATTGTGGAATACCTTCGCGGAACGCTTCCAGGCGCTGGCACGTGAGAAAACGCGCGACGCCGCGCTCAGCGCGCCGGGCTATGCCTCCGCGTTTCTGAAAAAGGTCTGGCACGACGCCATCGGCTTCTGCGGCACCGAGCTGATTCGCCGCAGCGTGGGGCTTTCTCACGTTGCGGATATCGACACCATTGCGGATGACGCCATGCGCCACGAATGCCTGCGCCACGCGATTACGCTCGGCAAGGCGCTGATTGTCGTTGCCGACCGTATCGACAGCGCGGAAGAGCTGGTGGCGAGAGTGCGTCAGTACGGCTAAAAAAACCTCCCTGTCGGGAGGTTTAGGCGTCATTTTTGGGTGAGCGTGGTGGACACGGTGTAATCAAGTGACCACGACGAGTGCCAGTCCTTACCGGCAAACTTGATATCCCCCCGGTATACCCCGCTCGGGAGATCCGGGTTATCGGCCTGCACATACTTCAGGCTTGCGCAATAGCCCGTGGTTTCCCAGGTGCTACACAAAACCGCCACGTTGAACGGACGAGTGGAACAGTCAGAGCCGCGCTGCGCGCGAATTTTCACGTCACGGGTATTGCCCTGTTCGTCCTTCATCGGCACGACAAGCGTGCTGTAACCTTCTGCGGTCCACACCAGAGACGTCGACCCCTTTGTGCTGCCCGTTGCCACGAACCCCAGCGAAGGGAAGCCAAATATTGCGCCCGTACTGAATGCCCCTGTCGAACCGGTGATGCTCCACATGGCTGAATAGCTGGCAATAAACACCACCGTTTGATCGGTTTTAGCGGCGTTATTGATTGCAGCGCTCACCTTTGCCGTACCGGTATCCGGGCCGCTCAGCTTCACGGTCGCTGCGCCGCTGCCGTTAGTCACGCTGGTTTGCGCTGAAAGCGTATTAAGCGTGGTGCTCCAGCTGACCGTCGCATTTTTAACGGCATTACCGTTTACGTCTTTCACCACCGCGGTGTAGGTAATGCGGTCGGTGTTGACCACCGCGTGGTCAGAACTGGCCTTGAGGCTCTCAACCCTGGCGGTGGTCGCATCGCCAGTGAATGTTACTGGCTCCGCGTTTATCGCCGCCGTTGAACCGACAACTGTTGCGCTAACCGTTGCCGTTCCGGCCGTTGTCGTTGACGCCGTTACAGCCGCCTGACCCGCTTCATTGGTTTTTGTGCTGGCGCTGGCAAGCTTCACGCTGCTGTTATCTACACGCCACGCAACATCCACACCGCTAAGCGGGTTATGGTTGACGTCCTCGACGGTGGCGGTCCAGCGTATGGTCGCGTTCCCGTCAGCCACCGCCTCTTTTTTATCCGCACTGAGGCTCGTAAATTGCGCGGTAGCCGGATTACCGATCACAGAGAGAGCAAGGGTCTGGCCGTTACCGTTAACCATCGCGGTTACGGTGATGTTTCCCGCCTTGCGCGATGAGAAGCGCGTTTCAGCCTGCCCTTGCGCATTGGTCATCGCTGAAGCTGGCGTCAGGATCACGTCGGCGGCATGAGTGCTGCTCCAGCTAACGGCGGCGCCTGGTACAGGGTTCTGATGGCTATCCACCACGGTTGCGGTTAATACTACGGTATCGCTGTCGGCCACGATGCCGGTCGTTTTATCCGCAGTTACGGTAGCTATCTTTGCCGTCGTGTTGTCACCCGTGAAGGTCAGATTCAACACGCTTGATCTGCTGCTGCCTAGCGTTGCCTGAAGAGCATAGTTCCCGGCCGTGTCAGAGCGTAACGTCACGCTCGCCTTACCGGATGCATCCGAAACGCTGGCCGTATCGGATAACGTCGCGCCGGAAGGGCTCACCTTCCAGTCAACCTGCGCCCCGACTACCGGGTTATTATTGGCATCCACAACGGTCGTGCTCACCGTAATACCGTCGGTGCCGTTGGCAACCGCCGTCACGCTGTCGGCGGCCATCTCCGTCAGTTTCGCGGTCGTGAGATCGGCTGTAAAGGTTGCGCTGTCAGCACGAACGGGTGCGCTTTCCGCGGTCCGGGCCGTTATAACCACGCTGCCTGATTTCAGCGAGGTAACCACCAGCGAAGCATTTCCCCGCGCGTCCGTCAGCGTGGTGTTGTCGGCGAGCTTAACGTCATCGTTATCTGCCGACCAGTTAACCGCCACACCCGAAATCGCGTTTCCCTGCAGATCGCGCACCTGTGCCGTCCAGGTAATACCGTCGCTGCCGTTTGCTATAGCCTCTTGTTTATCTGCTGTTACCGCGGTAATGCGCTGGGTGCTGGTATCGGCCACGAACGTCACGGCCTCGGCTTTCACAGCATTTTGCTGGTTCACGTTTGCATAAACCAAGACAACGCCCGTCTTTGCCGACGATAAAGATAATGTGGCGTTACCCGCGCTGTCCGTCACTGAGGTTTTGCTCGCAACCTGAGTCCCATCCTCACGCTTAACGGTCCAGTTGACCGTAACGTTGCCAAGGGGATGATCGCTGCCGTCAGCAACCAGTGCGGTATAGGTTACGCTGTCGCTATTATTCGCCACGACCTTCTGCTTATCGGCAGTTACCGTTTCCACCCGGGCGCTGGCAACATCCGCAATAAATTTCAGAGCTGGTGTCGAGAGCGTGTTTCCCCCCTCCAGCTGCGCGCTTACCACGGTTGAAATCACATCGCGGCTGTTCAGCCGGATGCTGGCCTCCCCGCGTTCGTTGGTGGTGGACTGCTTATCTGACAGCAGAGCCGCTGCATTATCCGCAGACCACATCACGACCTGCCCTGACAGCGGAGCGCCATACTGGTCGACTACGCTTGCGACAATCGAGACCGACGTTACCCCATCTGCTGGCGCACTCAGCGTCGACGGCTCAAGGGTAGCGATCTCAGGATTAACGGAAATCGCCTCCTCAGTAACAGACGCGGTAGCGAGTTTAACCGTTCCGTCGATCAGCGCCTGCACCGTGATGGTCGCCGGCGTGGTGCCGCTGGTGAGCGTCGCCGTGTAAACGCCGCGCGCCGATTCGCGGAACTGGCTTACCTCTGGCGCTACCGCCACGGCAGCAGACGCCACGCTATTTTTTAGCGTAAGCGCTGTACTGATGCGCTCCGCCAGGCCGGTGGCAACTTCTCCTGAGGCGGTTTTCAGCGTCAGCGTTAGCGCAGACTGGCTGGTACCATCCGCCGGAAGCCTGGCGGGTGATGCCGTCAGGCTGGACTGTAAGGCGTTAACGCCCATGCCGTTAACGCTCACCTCCATTCGCGCGGTATTAGAGGTATTGCCGTGTTTGTCGGTGGCGGTAGCGGTTAGCGGATAGACGTTTGAGCCGCTGCTCTGCCAGGCTGGAAGCGTAATTACCGCCTGGGCCGGATCGGCACCCACGGTAATTTTCCCCCCGTGGCGGATCAGACTGTCGCCGCTCCACTCGATGCGCTCGAGCCCGTATTTTGACGTCACTTTTGCCGTGACGGTCTGCCGGGCGTTCTCCTCACCGGCAATGTTTTCGGGCAGCGAGAGCGAAATCAGCTCCTGCTTGCGATAATCAAGAACGATATTGTTATTACGCTCCACCAGCGCCTTGCGTGACCCCATCAGCCTGCGTTGAGCCCCTACCCGATCTGCGTCAAGCTGGGCAGCCAACGGCACGCCAGGCGCCCAGTTCAGGGCAAAGCTTATTTGCGTGTCCGACGCCTCGCCTTTGCCCATTTTTTGGTTTACGCCCAGGGTAATCAGCGGAACGGGCGTGTAGTTCAGACCAACCGTCACCGCGTAAGGATCTTTCTGACGATCGTCTTCATCGTCTCCGAAAAGCCCGACGTGCTCGCCATAGTATTGTTCGTAGATGAGGTTCGCCCCAAGCTGCGGATAGGCTGGAAGATAGCCGGTTGCACGCAGGTCAAAACCGTTCGCCACGCGCTCGTCATAATCCTGATAGCGTGAAGACGACATCCAGTCGCTCAGGCGATAATAGCCATTCGCAGAAAGCCGCAGATAGTCCCAGCCTGCCTCAGCCCCCACGCCCAGCCGCTGATGCTGGTTCGCCGACACCTGACGATCGTAAAAGGCGTTCACGCCCCACATCCAGCTGGAATTAAATTCGCGGTAGCCCAATCCGGCATTAACGATATTTCTGTCATCGTGACGACGCCCGCTCAGTTGGGTAAACACCAGCGAGGACTGTTGCTCATATAAAGGGATAAGCAGATCCAGATCCGCGTCCTGAATGGAAAAATGCTCATCGGTACCAATATTCAGACGCGTGGTACCAAATTGATTTAACCAGGACTCAATTTCCTGCGTGGCGGTATTTGTCGCCTGGGACGTAATTGCGCTTGCGACAGAACGGCCGCTGCCGCTCTCCAGCAGCGACCCCGCCTGCACGGCGGTTTGCGCTACCACCCGCTCGGTGCTTTGCGGCTCAGATACCTTATCCTGAGCGGCGACGGGCGTCGCTCCCAGCGAAAATAACGACGGCGGAAGCAGCTGCAGTGCTATTTGCAACCAGGCTGCACATTTTTTCAGGCTCATTACATTCATCCTTGAATAAAAAAGAGCCATAGTACGTATCAGGACTTAAAGATAAAGTCGGTGCGTTTATTTTAAGAATCCATAAATATAATCATTCACCAAATATATATTTCAGCCTCCTTCCTTTTTATCCCAAATATTCAATCACCGATAAACCCGCATTATAATCCGTGCTGTAAATAATCCCCTGCGCATCCACAAACACGTCGCACGACTGGATCACCTGCGGACGGTTCGGGCGCGTATCCATCATCCTTTCAGGAGCAGCAGGTACCAGCGCCCCCGTTTCTACCGGCCGGTACGGGTTCGAAATGTCGTACGCGCGCACGCCCGCGTTCTGATACGTCGCGAAAATCAGCGTTGAGCTGACGAAGCTCCCCGGCCGGTTTTCGTGCAGGTTATGCGGGCCGAAGTGCGCGCCTTTTGCCACATAGTCACGCTCATCCGGCTGCGGGAAGGTGGAGATGCTCACCGGGTTCGCCGGCTCGCGGATATCAAACAGCCAGATGAGCTTTTCGCCGTCCTGCTGGTTATCCAGCACCGCTTCGTCGAGCACCACCAGCAGGGAGCGGTCCGGCAGCGGCAGCGCGGTGTGCGTCCCGCCGCCAAACGGCGGGCTCCAGCTGCGATGGCTAATCAGCTTCGGCTGCGCGCGGTCTTTCACGTCCAGCAGCGTCAGGCCGCCGTCGCGCCAGCTGCCGTAGGCGGTATCCCCGGCGATGATGGCGTGATGCAGCGCGTAGCGTTTGCCTTCCGGCCAGTCCGGCCGTTCACCTGCGGCCTGGTTCATCCCCGGCAGCCACCAGCGCCCCGCCACTTCGGGCCTGCGCGGATCCGCCAGGTCGATGGTCAGGAAGATGTAATCGGTAAAACCGTCGATCAGCGCCGACACGTACGCCCAGCGCCCGCCGACGTACCAGATACGGTGTATGCCAATGCCGCTCAGCGACAGAAAGCCGATTTCACGCGGCGCGTCCGGCACGGAGATGTCAAATACGCGCAGGCCCGCGCTCCAGCCTTTGTCCTGCACGTCGCTGACGGTCTCCCCCACCTGGCGGGTGTAGTAGACCTTCTCGTCGGCGAAGCGGGCATCGGCAAACAGATCCCGGGCGTTGATGACCAGCAGCAGATCGTCGTGCGCCTGGAGGTGCACGTTCCAGGTACCCGGCGGCGCGGGCACGTAGCCCGCGGGTTTTGGATTTTTTGGGTCGCGCACGTCAACAATCGAAAAGCCCTGCGACACCATATGGCCGATATAGGCGAAACCGCGATGCACCATCAGCTGCACGCCGTCCGGTCGACCGCCCTGGTCGCTATGGCCAATCAGCCGCATATTGCGGCTGTACTCTGGGGGTGGCAGTGTCGTCACCGTTAGCTCCTGTTGGTTTTCCCCCTCTTCCTGTCGGAGAGGGCCAGGATGAGGGCATCAGGCTGCACCTGACGCCACCGGACCTGGTTTATTTATTTTTCGCTTCCAGCGTCGCAAACCACGGCGCAATAAAATCTTCCGTCTGGCCCCAGCCCGGAATGATTTTCCCCAGCGACGCCACGTTCACCGCGCCCGGCTGGGCGGTCAGCAGCGCCTGCGGGATCGCGGCGGCCTTGAAGTCGTAGGTCGCAGGCGTCGCTTCCCCGGCAATCTTGTTGGCAATCAGGCGCACGTTGGTCGCCCCAATCAGCTTCGGATCCACCGCCACGCTCACCTTCCACGGGCTGCCCGGCTCGCGCATCAGCTGCAGATCCTGGTTGGAGATGTCGATGCTGTAGAGCTTAATTTCGGTGCGGCCGTTCTCTTTGAGGGCCTTGTACGCCCCCTGGCTGAAGGCGTCCCAGGTGCCCCAGATAGCGTCGATTTTGCCTTTCGGGTATTTCGCCAGGATCGCACCCACCTTGTTGGCGGTATCGCCCTGCACGTCAGAGGAGACCGCGCCGATGGACTCCAGCTCTTTGATGTCCGGGTACTGTTTTTGCAGCTCCTTATACGCCGCCTGACGGCGCTCCATCGGCGGGAAGCCCGCCACCCACAGCCTGACGATATTGGCCTTGCCGTTGAAATCTTTTGCCAGCTGGCCGAAGGAGAGAGTCGTCAGGGAGGCATCGTCCTGCCGGGTGACGGTTACGCCGGGGATGTCGCCGTTAACCGCGGTATCAAACACGGCGACTTTGATCCCTGCCTCCACCGCCTTCTTCACCAGCGCGGTCGAGTACGGGTCGCGGCCCTGAGAGAGAATAATCCCGTCATACTTCTGGCTGATGGCCTGGTTCACAAAATCCTGGAATTTGGCGTCATCGCCGTTGCTTAAAAAGGTGCTGACCTTAAAGCCAAGCTTCTTCCCTTCCTGAATGGCACCGGCGACAAACTGCGTGGTGTTGTCGTCGGAGCCAAGGTTGCGGATCACCGCGATGCGGATCGGGCCGTCGTGGTTAGCAATGGCCGCCGGCACCGGCGCGGCCGCAAAGCCCGGCAGAGAAGTGAGTAACCCAAGCGCTACCAGAGAGCGTGCAATCTTTTTCATTTTTTATCCCGTTGCGTTGTCAGCGTTTTTGTATGTAGGTAATCGCCAGCGCTACCGCGAGCACCAGCCCTTTTATAATGTCCATGGCGTAATACGGCACGGAGAGCATTACCAGCCCGTTCGACAGCACGCCAAGAATAACCGCCCCGACCAGCGTCCCCAGCGCGTTCGGCTTGCCGGACCCGGCCAGCGAAAAGCCGATCCACGCCGCGGCTACCGCATCCATAAGGTAACCACCGCCCGCATTGACCTGCGACGAACCGATGCGCGAGGCCAGCAGAATGCCGCCCAGCCCCGCCAGCAGCGAGGCAATCACGTAGGCCGTCACCCTGTAGCGCGTGGTGCGAATGCCGGAGAGGCGCGCGGCCTCCGGGTTGCCGCCAATGGCGTACATGCGTCGGCCGTGCGTGGTCAGCGACAGCCCAAGCTGCGCCAGAAGCGTCACCGCCAGCATGATGATGACGATGGTTGGCACCTGCCCCAGCAGGCCAAACGCTGCCGGAATGGTGCCTTCCGCCATGTCGCCGCTCGGCAGCACCATGTTTTCGGTAATCGAGCCGCCGTAGCTGTAGGTCATCGCCACGCCCTGAATGACGAACAGGCTGGCAAGCGTGGCGAGCATGTCCGGGATGCGCAGGATGACGATCAGAAAGGCGTTAAACAGGCCGACCAGCATACAAAGCGCGAGGGTGATCAGGATCGACTCGGTGGTGCCGAAGCCGTGCCAGACGAACAGCGAAATCACCAGCGCGTTCGCCAGCGACGCCGTGGATCCAACGGAGAGATCGAACCCGCCAACGGTCAGCGAAATCGACACGCCGACGGCGATCACCGTCACGATGGCGATCGAGCGCAGAATGTTGATGATGTTGTTCGGGTCGAGGAAGCTGTCCGACGCCAGGCCAAAGATGGCCACCAGCGCGACGACGGTAAGCAGCATGCCCCACCGGTAGAGAAAGTCGAAAAGTTGCTGACGGCCAGATACCGTCGCCGTTACTGAAAGGGCCTTGCTCACGACGCCGTTCCTCCGGTTGAATAAAAAAGTAGTGTCTCTTCCCGGGCTTCGGCTCCGGCGATTTCCGCCACGATGCGCCCGTCCCATAGCACGCAGATGCGATCGCACAGCCCCACCAGCTCGGCAAACTCGCCGGAGGCGTAAATCACCCCTTTGCCTTCCCGCGCCAGGCCGTCGATCAGCTGAAACAGATCGGTTTTGGCCTTTACGTCCACGCCCTTGGTCGGCTCGTCGAAGATCAGCACGCTGGCATCATTGCGCAGCCATTTGCCGATCGCGACCTTCTGCTGGTTGCCGCCGGAAAGCCGACGCAGCACCTGCCCCGGCCCGCGCGTTCGCACGCCGACGCGGGCAATGACCTCTTCCGCCCAGCGCCACGCCTGACGATGGCCGAAGAAACTCCAGCGCGAGAAGCTGTTATCTGCCGTCACGGCCAGGTTCATGCTCACCGGCTCGTCAATAAAGATGCCTTCCTTGCGCCGCTCCTCCGGCACCAGCGCCAGCCCGCGCTGCACAGAGTCGGCCGGATCGCGCGGTTTCCAGGGCTGATGATTCAGCTCGCCGCGCGCCGTGAGGCTTTTGGTGGCGCCAAACAGCGCCTTGCAGAGTTCGGTTTTCCCCGCGCCCGCCAGCCCGGCAATCCCGAGGATTTCGCCCTTGCGCAGGTGCAGGGAGATATCTTTCAGCAGCGCGTCGTCATGCAGCCCCTCCACCCGCAGCAGCGTCTCTTCACCGTGCGCAGGGCGCGCGGGCGGATAGATATCGCTCAGCACGTGGCCGAGCATCTTCTCGACGATCGCTTCGCCGCTGAGGTCCGCCATCGGGCCAGACTCAATCAGCCTGCCGTCGCGCAGCACCGTCAGGGTGTCGCAGATGGCCTTCAGCTCGTGGATGCGGTGAGAAATAAACACCACGCCGATGCCCTGCTGCTTTAAGCGCCTCACCACCGCAAACAGGCGCTCGCTTTCGTGTGCGTCCAGCGGCGCGGTGGGCTCATCAAGAATTAAAAAACGGCAGTGGTGCGACAGCGCCCGCGCCAGCAAAATCTGCTGCTTTTCGGTCAGCGAACAGCCGTCGACGGAACGGCGCACGTCCAGCGCCACGTCGAGCTGCGCCAGCGCCTGCCGCGCCTGCTGGCGAACGGCGCGCCAGCTGTAGCGGTGCCCCGGCTGCGCCAGTTGGTCGAGCATAATATTCTCGGCGATGCTTAACCCCGGGATCAGCGCCACGTCCACCTCCTGCTGCACGAGGTGAATGCCCAGCCGCTTCGCGTCAAGCGGTTCACGCACGCTTACCGGCTGGTTGTTGATGCAGATTTCGCCTTCGTAATGACCGTGCGTTCCGCACAGCACCGCCATCAGCGTCGATTTCCCCGCGCCGTTGGCGCCGGTCAGCGCATGCACCGATCCGCCGTTCAGGGTAAAGTCCACGCGCGACAGCGCCTGAAAGCCGGAAAAGGCCAGGCTGATACCGCGCATCTCAAGGCGACTGGAAACCATCCGCGTAAATCCTTCATTACTCTTCTGAACTCTTCTGATTTATCGAATTTTTCACAGCTCCGGTTGACTGACAACGACGGAAAAGGCATAAGATAAAGCGAAATATTATTAGCCATCCGGATGTCCAGACATAACATCGGGTTAGCGCTTGCTAAAAAAGGACAACACCATGAGCAACACCGATATCCGCGTCGTACCCGGCCCGGCGAACTACTTCTCGCACCCTGGAAGCCTTGCGCGTCTGAATGACTTTTTTACCCCAGAGCAGCTTTCCCGCGCGGTGTGGATCTACGGCGAGCGGGCCATCGAAGGCGCGCGCCCTTTTCTGCCGGAGAGCTTTAGCACGCCGGGAGCAAAGCACCTGCTGTTTAAGGGCCACTGCAGCGAGCGCGACGTCACCCGTCTGGTGAACGACGCCGGCAGCGATACCCGCGTGGCGATCGGCATCGGCGGCGGTGCGGTAATGGATACCGTTAAGGCCGTGGCGCGTCGTTTAGGGGTGCCGTTCGTTGGCATTCCCACGATTGCCGCTACCTGTGCGGCGTGGACGCCGCTCTCCGTCTGGTACAACGATGCCGGTCAGGCGCTGCAGTTCGAGATTTTTGACGACGCCAACTTCCTGGTGCTGGTGGAGCCGCAGATCATCCTTAACGCTCCGGCGGAGTACCTGCTGGCGGGGATCGGCGATACGCTGGCGAAATGGTATGAGGCGGTCGTACTCGCGCCGCAGCCTGAAAACCTGCCGCTGACCGTGCGTCTTGGCCTCAACGGCGCGCTGGCGATCCGCGACGTGCTGCTGGAGCGCAGCGAAGAGGTGCTGGCCGACCAGCAGCGCGGCGACCAGACGCAGGCGTTTCGGGACGTGGTGGACGCCGTTATCGCCGGTGGCGGTATGGTCGGCGGTCTGGGCGAACGCTATACCCGCGTGGCGGCGGCACATGCGGTGCACAACGGCTTAACCGTGCTGCCGCAGACGGAAAAATACCTCCACGGCACGAAGGTGGCCTACGGCATTCTGGTGCAGAGCGCCCTGCTCGGCCAGGACGACGTGCTGGGCCAGCTGGTAGCGGCCTATCAGCGCTTTAACCTGCCGACCACGCTTCGCGCGCTGGAGGTCGATATCCATAACCGCGACGAACTGGACAAGGTCATTGCCCACACCCTGCGCCCGGTGGAGTCGATTCACTATTTACCGGTTACGCTCACGCCAGACGTTCTGCGCGCCGCGTTTGAAAAGGTGGAATCCTTCAGCCGTTAATCGCGCCGACGGGCTATACCTAATGATGATTCTCACCACTCTCGTAACGAGGTCATCATGCAGATCGATTTATCAGGTAAGAAAGCGCTGGTTACCGGCGCCAGCCGGGGATTGGGCCGTGCTATCGCGCTGTCGCTGGCGCGCGCCGGTGCCGATGTGGTTATCACCTATGAAAAGTCCGTCGATAAAGCCCAGGCGGTCGCCGATGAGATAAAAGCGCTGGGGCGGCACGGCGAGGCCATTCAGGCTGACAGCGCCAGCGCGCAGGCGATTCAGGACGCCGTCACCCAGGCGGCACGCTCCCTCGGCGGGCTGGATATTCTGGTCAATAACGCCGGGATTGCGCGCGGTGGCCCGCTGGAGTCCATGACGCTGGCGGACATCGACGCGCTTATCAACGTCAACATTCGCGGCGTGGTGATTGCCATTCAGGAAGCGCTGGTGCACATGTCCGACGGCGGGCGCATCATCAATATCGGCAGCTGTCTGGCAAACCGCGTGGCGCAGCCCGGCATTGCCGTTTACTCCATGACCAAATCTGCTCTGAACTCCCTCACCCGCGGCCTGGCGCGCGATTTAGGCCCGCGCGGCATCACCGTTAACCTTGTTCATCCGGGACCGACAAACAGCGACATGAACCCGGAGGACGGGGAGCAGGCGGAAGCCCAGCGCCGGATGATTGCCGTCGGTCACTACGGCCAGCCGGAAGACATCGCGGCGGCGGTCACCTTCCTCGCCAGCCCGGCCGCCGGACAGATCTCCGGTACGGGGCTGGACGTGGACGGCGGTTTGAACGCCTGATCGCAGATTTTCTGTAAGCCTCTGTCGCCCGGCAGAGGCATTTTCGAGCCGCCCCGACGGTTTGCGTTTTGCCCCTTTTTTCCGCTTTTTGTCCGGTCTACAGTCCCCCATAAGAAATTCGGAATTTATCTAATAGTCTTATTATTTCCTTATGTTTTGTGTGGGCGTACAGTGGAGGTACGGATGAAGATTGTCTGGTCAAAAACGGCAGAGAAACAATTTTCTAAAATCGATAAGCGGTATCAAAACCGCATTAAATTCAGGCTGGAGAAGATGGACGATAAAGCTTCACCTGTATCGGATATCAAGAAATTATCTTTTCCCGAAAACCACTACAGGCTGCGTTTAGGTGATTACAGGGTCATCTACACCTTTGGGGATCCGCCGGGCGATACCTGCTACGTAGTGGCAGTAAAACGCCGAACAACTACCACCTACCTTCATGAGGAACATACGGAATATGGCTATTCAGTTCATAAAGGATGAAGAAGGAAAAAACCAGTATGTCGTCATTCCTTACGGTGAATACTTTCGTATGCGCTTAGCCATGCTGGAGTACGACGACGACGATGAAAACGACTGGGAGGATATTCCTTATGAGTCAGACATCTACGACAACGTAGGCCTACCGGGAGAGGTCTGCAACGTAATGCACAGCCAGAACGTCAGCCTGCAGGCCGCATGGCGCATCCTGCGCGGCATGTCGCAGCAGGAGGTGGCGGAGAAACTTGGCATCAGCCAGTCCGCCGTATCACAGCTGGAAGCGCTGGACTCCCGTCCGCAAAAGCGCACCCGTGAAAAGCTGGCGGCGATTTACGGCTGTAAGCAGGAGCAGATCAGCCTCTATTTACCGAAAGAGGGCTAACAGCACTTCGCCCCGCCCTTACCGCCGTAGCGGGCGTCCTGACGGTCGCGGAAAAATGCTTCGTACGTCATTGGCGTCTGGTCCGGATGGTTGACGCGCATATGCTCAACGTAGTTATCGTAGTCCGGCACGCCAATCATCATTTTGGCGGCCTGGCCCAGGTACTTACCTGCTTTGGAAAGGGTGTCGAACATAGGTCATTTCTCTTTTTTTTTCCCCTCACCCCGGCCCATACACCCCAAAGGGAGAGGGGGTTCTAAGTTCCCTCTCCCCTATGGGGAGAGGGTTAGGGTGAGGGGTATATCTGGTAAATTAATGCGCCCCTTTAGCCTGGCTCACAATCTCGTCCAGGTTTTCAGGCATCGGCTCATACGGTGTCTCTTTCGCCGTCGGCTTGTCGACTTTCAGCGCCGCCAGCGCGGTTTTGAGAGAATACAATGCCAGCACCACAACCACCACCATAAAGAAGATGGTCAGCCCGGCATCCAGACGGTTGTTAAACACCAGCTGCGACAGCTGCGACTCCGTATACTGCGGCGGGATCGCGCCGCTGTCGATCATCGCCTGGAACTTGTTAGCAATCGCCAGGAAGCCCACCTTGTTGTCCGGGCTGAAGGCTTTCTGCCAGCCCGCCGTCAGGGTACAGATCAGCAGCCACGCGGTAGGCACCAGCGCCACCCACGCGTAACGCTGGCGCTTCATCTTGAATAGCACCACCGCGCAGAGCATCAGCGCCATGCCCGCCAGCATCTGGTTGGCGATACCGAACAGCGGCCAGAGGGTGTTAATCCCGCCCAGCGGATCCACCACCCCCTGATGCAGGAAGTAGCCCCACGCCAGCACGCACAGCGCCGTCGCCAGCAGGTTAGCCGGAAGCGAATCGGTGCGCTTCAGGTTCGGAGAGATCACCCCCAGCAGGTCCTGGAGCATAAAGCGCGCCGCTCGGGTACCCGCATCCACCGCCGTCAGGATAAACAGCGCTTCAAACAGAATGGCGAAGTGATACCAGAACGACACGTCCATCAGCCCGCCCAGCGCGCCGTGGAGAATGTAGGCCATGCCCACCGCAAGCGTAGGCGCCCCGCCTGCGCGGGAGATAATCGACTGCTCGCCCACCTCGTTAGCGATATGCGTCAGCGTTTCAGGGGTAATCGCAAAGCCCCAGCCGCTCACCACCTGTGCGGCAGAGGCAACCACGTCAACGGTTCCGGCCGGAGCCAGCACCGCCATCGGGCTGTTCATTGCGAAGTAAACGCCCGGATCGATAATGCAGGCGGAGACCAGCGCCATGATCGCCACGAAGGACTCCATCAGCATGCCGCCGTAGCCGATCAGGCAGGCCTGATTTTCATTCGCCAGCATCTTCGGCGTAGTGCCCGAGGCAATCAGCGCGTGGAAGCCGGAGACCGCGCCGCAGGCGATGGTGATAAACAGGAACGGGAACAGGTTGCCGGTCCAGACCGGGCCGGTGCCGTCGATGAACTTAGTCAGCGCAGGCATGGTCAGGGTCGGGCGCATAATCAGAATGCCGATCGCCAGCCCGACGATGGTACCGATTTTCAGGAACGTTGAGAGATAGTCGCGCGGGGCCAGCAGCAGCCACACCGGCAGCACCGCCGCCACGAAGCCGTAGCCCACCAGCATCCATGTCAGCTGTACGCCGGTGAAGTCGAAGAACGGTGCCCAGGTCGGGCTTTCCGCTACCCAGCCGCCGGAGATAATGGCGAACACGAGGAACACCAGGCCAATCACCGACACTTCACCAATGCGCCCCGGGCGCAGGTAGCGGATGTAGATCCCCATAAACAACGCCAGCGGAATGGTGAAGGCTACGGTATACGTCCCCCACGGGCTGTGGGTTAGCGCCTTCACCACGATCATCGCCAGCACCGCAAGGATGATCACCATGATCATAAAGGTGGCCACCAGCGCAATCACCCCGGCGGTTGCGCCCATCTCCTCTTTCACCAGCTCACCCAGAGAACGGCCGTCGCGGCGGGTGGAGACGAACAGCACCATAAAGTCCTGCACCGCGCCCGCCAGCACCACGCCCGCGAGGATCCAGATCATTCCCGGCAGGTAGCCCATCTGCGCCGCCAGCACCGGCCCCACCAGCGGGCCCGCTCCGGCGATGGCCGCGAAGTGGTGACCGAACAGCACCTTTTTATCGGTCGGCACGTAGTCCAGCCCGTCGTTATGGCGCACGGCTGGGGTCATGCGCGTGCCGTCAACGGCCAGCACGGTGTTGGCGATATAGCGGCCATAAAAACGATACGCAATCAGATAAATGCAGACGGAGGCGACGACGATCCAGAGCGCATTGATCTGCTCCCCCCGGTTGAGGGCGATATAGCCCAGGGCAAAGGCTCCCACAACGGAGAGCACCGCCCATGTAAGGTATTTCCCTGAGTTATTCATAGCTGTTGTCCGGTGTTGTGAAACGGTGAGATGTTACATTTTGTTTCTAGAACAACGGATAAGATTTAACAACTTTGAAACGCAATAATGCGTGGTCAAACCAGAGATTTACACCACAGTGTTAAGCCGATCACTTTCGTGACGTCCTCGGTCACACTTTTGCCTTTTTCGTCCAGGCACCGTCTTACGGAATGATTTGTATCATTTTTTTTGGTCATAACCTCGCCAGAATGATCCTGCGCAATCGCGTGCATACAAGTAAAAGGATATGAACAGTTCAGTACCTCAGGATAGTAAGGTCGGGCCCGGCGCGTACTTCGCGCTGGCGTTTGCAGCCGTTTTCTTCTCCGGCCTTCTGGGCGGCAAAGAGTGGTATGGCGTCTTTGATTTCACCACCCTCAACGGCGCGTTTGGCAAAGTGGTCAGTAAAGCCAGCCTGGACGACGGCACGCTAACGACGTCCAGCAGCGCCTTTCGCGGCGTCGGCGGCAGCGGCGCGATGGACGGATTTCTCTTCGCGCTTGGTTTAATTCCGGCGGTCATGTTTGCGCTGGGGACGATCAACGTGCTGGAGCACTACGGCGCGCTCCGTGCCGCCCGCAGACTCTTAACCCCTCTGCTGCGCCCGCTGCTGGGTATTCCCGGTACCGCCGGGCTGGCGCTGATTGGCAGCCTGCAAAGCACCGACGTGGGCGCGTCCCTCACCCGAAACCTGTCTGATGAAGGGCAAATCAGCGAAAAAGAGAAAGACGTCTTCGCTATGTTCCAGTTCTCTGCCGGGGCGATGATCACCAACTTTTTCTCATCGGGTGCAATCCTCTTTACGCTGGTGGCCGCAGACGGCACGGCAGCGGTTCCCACGTCCATCGGCGCCTGCATTGCCGTCATGTTCATCATGAAAATCGTGGGCGCAAATCTGCTCCGACTGTTCCTGTCCTTCACCGGTAAAGGAGACGCCGCATGAGTGCCCCACAGTCTAATCCCGTCATTACCGATGTGTTTATCGAAGGCGCGCGCAAAGGCTGGGGCATCGCCACCAGCAGCACCCTGCCCAACGTGGTGATGGCGTTTATCATCATCAAGGCGCTGGAAATTACCGGAGCCCTGAAAGGGCTGGGCCTGGTCTTCGCCCCGCTGATGGGGCTGTTTGGCCTGCCGGGTGAGGCCGCCGCCGTGCTGATTGGCGGCTGGATGTCGATGGGCGGCGGGATCGGCGTTGCCATCGGCCTGTTTGATAAGGGCATTCTTACCGGCGAGCACCTGGCTATCCTGGCGCCCGCTATCTACCTGATGGGCTCGCAGGTGCAGTACCTGGGCCGCATTCTGGGCGTGATCGGCACGCGCGCCAAACGTATTCCGCTGATGATCGCCATCTCGGCGATCAACGCTTTCTTAGCCATGCTGCTGATGCGCATTATTCTCTGAACAGGACGTGAATATGAAACTTGATGATTATATTACAGAGCTGAAGACCCTTGTGAACGTGGACTGCGGTACCCAGACCCTTGCGGGTGTCGCAACCGTGGCGGACATCATGCAGCAGCTGTGGCAGCGCGAAGGCTGGCATACCGAACGGGTAGATCTTGGCGAAAAGGTTGGTCCCGGCGTGTTTGTCAGCAACAAACCTCAGGCTGAACGGTTTGACGTGCTGCTGGTGGGGCATCTGGATACCGTGTTTGCCCCCGGCACCGTCGCCGGGCGCCCGATGAGCGAAGACGATACCCGGCTGTACGGCCCCGGCGTCTCGGATATGAAGAGCGGACTTCTGAATATACTGTGGGCGATGCGCGAGCTTGATGCCGCAGACAAAGATCGGCTGGCTATTGCCGTGGCGATGAACCCGGATGAAGAGACCGGCTCGGTCTACTCCCACGAATGGATCGGCGAGCTGGCTAAACGTTCCCGCTGCGTGCTGGTATGCGAAGCCGCCAGAGCGGACGGCTCGCTGGTGAAAGCGCGTAAGGGGATGGCGGGCTATCACCTGACGTTCAGCGGCGTGGCGGCGCACGCGGGTAACGATCCGGAGAAAGGCCGCTCGGCGATTACCGCGCTGGCAAACAGCGTTATCGCCATTAATGCGCTAACCGACTGGGATCGCGGCACCACGCTCAACATCGGGGTGATTCACGGCGGCAGCGCGGCCAACGTGGTGGCGGATAACGCCGTAGCCGAACTTGACGTGCGCTTCTGGGAAAACGACGAGTACAACCGGGTGAATCAGGCGCTGGAGGCGTTATGTGAAAAAGGCTTTTCAGACGGCGTGACCACCACGCTGACGCGGGTTAACCATAAACCGGCGATGGCCGCGAGTGAAGACACTCAGGCGCTGATGCGTCTGGTTGAAGCGGCCGGAAAGGAGGAAGGTATCACCATTACCTGGCAGGCGGTCGGCGGTGGCAGCGATGCCAACCACACCGCCGCGCTCGGCATCCCAACGCTTGACGGCTTCGGCCCGATTGGCGCCGGGTTCCACAGCACCGCGGAATGGCTGGATAAAGCGTCCATTGCGCCGCGAATTCGGTTACTGAAGCGGGTCGTTTCGATGCTCTAAGGTTTTCCCTACCCCTCACCCTAACCCTCCCCCCAAAGGGGAGAGGGGACGGCTCAGCGCCCTCTTTTCTCCCTCGCCCCTTTGGGGAGAGGGCCGGGGTGAGGGGTGAGGGCAACAGGCCGCACAAAATTAACCCAGCACCATCGTACTCAACCGGCACGTACAGCACCGCCGTCCCTGCTCGTCGAACACCACGATCTCCCAGCTCTGGCTGGAACGCCCCAGATGCAGCGGCTGACAAACGCCGCGCACCTTTCCCTGCGACACCGCGCGGTGATGCGTGGCGTTCAGCTCCGTGCCCACCACGTTCTGCCCCTCGCGGGTCATCAGAAAACCGGCCATCGATCCCAGCGTTTCCGCCAGCGCCGCCGACGCGCCGCCGTGCAGCAGGCCAAACGGCTGGTGGGTGCGCGCATCCACCGGCATCTCGGCTTCCAGCGTGTCGTCCCCGAGGCGGGTATAGACGATGCCCAGATGCGCCACCATGGTGTTCTGGCTGGTGGCGTTCAGCGCCTCAAGCGATAAATGACGTTTCCAGATCATTACGCCCCCAGCGTGGAGCCGCCGTCCACCACGATATCCTGCAGGGTGATATGGCTGGCGGCGTCGGACGCAAGGAACAGCACGGTGGCGGCAATCTCCTGCGGACGGGCGATTTTGCCGAGCGGAATGCCGAGCTTAAACTGCTCGCCGAAGCCGCGAATGCGCTGCTGTTCCGCATCGTCGCTTTTCCACAGGGTACGCTGCATGTCGGTATCCGTTGAGCCGGGCGACACCAGGTTACAGCGCACGCCGCTGTCTGCCAGCTCCAGCCCGACGGTCAGGGCCAGGCTTTTGAGCGCCGCTTTCGAGGCACCATACGCGCTCATGCCGATGCGCGGCGTATGCGCGGCGTCTGAGGCTATCGTCACTATCGCTCCGCCCTGCTGACGGCGGAACTGGCCCATCGTCTGCTGGAACAGGTTAAACGCGCCGCCAACGTTGACCGCAAACGTCTGCTGCCAGTCCTCCTGCGAGAGTTGGTCCGTGGCCCCCATGCGCAGAATGCCGGCGGCGTTGACCAGCACGTCCAGACGTTCAAGCGAGGCCAGCAGGCGCCCGCACACCTCACTTACCTGCGCGGCATCCGCCACGTCCAGCGTCTCGGTGGCAAACGGATAATCGCCCTGCGGGAAGGCCAGGTCGAACCCGGTCACCCGCGCGCGCGCCTCCGCAAACGCCCGCGCGGTCGCATAGCCAATGCCTTTGCCCGCGCCCGTCACCCAGACGGTTTTACCCGTGAAGTCAAAGCTCATCACTTCACCTCGCGGGAGAGCAGCGCCCACCAGGCATCGAGGGTAGGATTTTTTGCCAGCATCACGAAGTCGATATCGCCGTGCACTTTGCGCCAGCGGGCGGCCAGCGCCATCATGCGCACCGAGCCCAGACCGTAGTCGATCAGGTTTTCGTCATCCATCGGCTCGTCGGACTCGTCCAGCAGCGGCAGGATCAGCTCACGCAGCGCCGCTTTGGTCGCCGGTACGGACGGCAGCAGTTCGTCGGTCATCACCACGCGGCCCGAGCGCCCGGCGACGTATTTCAGCGACATCAGGTGCTCGTCGCGGGTGAAATCCGCCAGCGCGTCGGCGATAAAGAACGGCTTGATGTCGCGCATAAAGGCGTCGGTGGCGGTGGTCATGCAGCCGATGTGGGCATAAACGCCGGTGATCAGCAGCTGGTTGCGGCCGGTCTCTTTCAGCATCTGCTCCAGCAGCGAGCGGTGAAACGCGCTGTAGCGCCACTTCACCAGCACGGTGTCCGCTTCGTCCGGGGTCAGTTCGGCTACGATGCGCTGCTGCTCCGGCGAGCGGGTCAGGCCCGGCCCCCACATGTCGTTCAGCAGGGCGCGGTCCTCATCGCTCTGCTCTTTCGGCTGCGCGGTGTAGTACACCGGGATATGGTGTTCCTTGCAAAATGCGCGAAGTCTGGCGATGTTCGCCACCACCTGCTGCATCATCGCGCTGTTTTCGCCCCAGAAGTTCAGGAAATATTCCTGCATATCGTGGATCAGCAGCGCGGCACGCTCCGGCTCAAACGCCCAGTTCACCTTGTTAGTCGGCAGGTCTGCGGCGGTTGGCAGCGCGTATGCGGATAATTTTGGAATGGCCATTCTCTGTTCCTCAGCCCCGGGCGCGTTCAGCGAGCCACAGGCGCAACTGTTTTTTATCGACTTTGCCGACCGGCGTTAGCGGAAGCGCGTCCACGCTCTCCACGCGGTCCGGCAGTTTAAATTCGGCAACGCCCTGCTCGCGCAGGAAGCGGCGCACCTCGACCGCACGCAGGGGCTGTTTCACCACCAGATACGCGCAGCTCTTCTCGCCCAGCAGGCTGTCCTCCATGCTCACCAGCGCGGCGTGGATCACCGCGTCATGGCGCAGCAGCAGGTTTTCGATCTCTTCGGCGGCGATCTTCTCCCCGCCGCGGTTGATCTGATCCTTCTCGCGCCCCTGCACGGTGATGTACCCCTGCTCGTCAATGGCGATCAGATCGCCGGAGCAGTAAAAGCCGTTGGCGTCAAAGGCGCTGGCGTTGTGTTCCGGGCTGTTGAAATAGCCGCGGAAGGTATACGGGCCGCGCGTCATCAGACGCCCGACCTCACCGCGCGGCAGCGGGTTGCCGTGCTCGTCCGCCACCCACACTTCGTCATCCGGGCACATCGGGCGGCCCTGGGTGTTGATGATGCGTTCCGGCGCGTCGTCGAGCGCGGTGTAGTTCACCAGCCCTTCCGCCATGCCGAACACCTGCTGCAGCTGGCAGCCTATTTCCGCCGGAATACGCGCGGCGAGCGTGGCGGAAAGCCTTGCCCCGCCCACCTGGAGCAGCTTCAGAGATCTCAGCTGCGCGTTTCCCGCGCCGTCGGCAATCGCCTGCAGCCACAGGCTTACCGCCGGGGGCACCAGCGAGGTGACGTTAATCTGGTGCTGTTCGATCAGCGGGAAGCAGAGCGTGGCGCTCGGATCGTTCGCCAGCACCACGCAGCCGCCCGCGGTGAACACGCCTAACGATCCCGGCGAGCTCATGGCGTAGTTATGCGCTGCCGGGAGCGCGTTCAGGTAACGGGTTTCGGCGGTAATGCCGCAGATCTCGTTGCTGCGACGAATGCTGTAGTCGTAGTCGTTATGCGTGCGCGGGATCAGCTTCGGCGTGCCGGTGCTGCCGCCGGAGAGCTGGAAGAACGCCACCTCGTCGGCAGGCGTGGGGTTGGGGATAAAATTGTCCGCCGGGCGGGCAATCGCCGCCTCCAGCGCATGTTCGGCCCTGTCACCGCGCAGCAGCACCACGCGCACCGAGCGGTGTTCATCCACGAAAGCGTTGAGGAACTCATCGCCCGCGAACAGCGCGTGGCCGCGGTCGGCAATCAGTACGGCGGGCCTGATCTGCGCCGCGTAGGCGTTCAGCTCGCTGCGCTGATGGCTAAAGAGCGCGTTGACCGGCGCGACGCCAATCTGCAGCAGCGCGAAAAAGGTAACGTAAAACTCGGCCACGTTGCCGAGCTGCACCAGCGCGGTTTCGCCGCGGTGCAGCCCCTGCGCCTGAAGGGCAGACGCCAGGTTGTTCACCGCCTGATGAAACGCGCGGTAGGTAATGTGACGATCGCCGTCGATAATCGCGACCGCATCGCTGTCCGCGCGATCCGTCAGAATGTGGGTCAGCGGCAGATCCTGCCAGTAGCCTTTCTCACGGTAGCGGCGGGCAAAATCCTCAGGCCAGCGGGTAAAGGGGATGGTCATGGGTATTCCTTAGTGCAAACCAAAAACGTTGAGCATGGTGGAGAGCTTCACGCCGGTTTCGCGCCACTCGCCCACCGGCGAGGAGGCCGGCACGATACCCGCCCCGGCAAACAGGCGAACGGTGTTCTGGTGCAGACGCGCGCAGCGGATAGTCACCACCCACTCGCCGTTACCTTCGCTATCGCACCAGCCGACGATGCCCCCGAACAGCTCGCGGTCGAACGGCTCCAGTTCGGCAATCAGCTCTTTTGCCGCCTGGTGCGGGAAACCGCTCAGGGCTGGCGTCGGGTGCAGCAGGCAGGCCAGCGTCAGGGCGTTCTCGTTTTCACGCGCTTCACCCTCTACCGGCGTCGCCAGATGCCACAGCGTTGGCGTGGTGATGAGCTGCGGGGAAGCGGGCATGCTCAGATGATGGCTGCGCGGCTCCAGAACGGCCTTCATCGCCTGCGTCACCAGGTCGTGCTCGTGGCGGTCCTTTTCGGAGGCCAGCAGCTTAGTGCCCGCCTCGCGATCCAGCACGTCGTCAGGCTGACGGCGCGCGGAGCCCGCCAGCGGCAGCGAGCTAAAGCGGGCGCCCTCTTTGCGCAGCAGCAGCTCCGGGCTGGCGCCCAGCAGCACGCCGCCGTCTTCCAGCGGCACGTGGAAGTTGTAGCTGGCCGGGTTCTGGGCGATAAGACGCTCCATCAGCACGCCGCTATCGATTCGCCTGTCGGTGGCGATATCAATCAGGCGCGACAGCACGACCTTGTTCACCTGCGGCGTGGCGGTCAGCGACGCGGCGCGGGATACCATCTCTTCGAAAACCGGCTGCGGCGGAATTTCGGTGCGCTGCCGGACGTTCAGCGTCTGTGCGCCGGAGGCGTAGCGTGCCGACTGCTGGCGCGCCGGGCGCGAAAAGGTCTGCCAGCGCTGCGGAATAAACAGCGACGACGGTTTGCGGGTATCGAAGGGAATTGCCCCTACCATCACCGGGTGAGCAATGCCGCTGTCTTTCGCGTGACGGAAAGCCTGAGCTAATTTCTGCTGGAAGTGACCCGACGGGTCGTCTCCGCCGACGGCGGATTCGGAGAAGCGGGCAAAACAGCCTGAGGTGGTAAAACTGCGGTAAGGCGACATAAAGAAAAAGCTGTCTGATTGCAGCGCGGTCGCGGTGTGCTGAACTTCCTCAGCCAGGGACGTGTCCATATCATCCTCCTCAAAATGATAAAAGAAGCAATAATGATTATCATTTATATTTTCGTCGGCTAACCTAATCCCACAGCGCCCCGCTGTCAACCGCCGGGCAAACAACTTGTGCGACAAATGCTTGCATCCCTTATCCGCAACCATGAAAATGAGAAGCATTATCTTCAGTAAAAACAGGATGCCGCTCTGTGAAAATCGCTGCCGTTTGCCGTAATGCCCTTCTTTTGACAGGACTTTTTGTTTTAGGACTAACCTCAGCGGCCGCCGCCGACTGGCCGCGTCAGGTCACCGACAGCCGCGGCGTGCACATCCTTGAGAGCAAACCGACGCGCATTGTCTCCACCAGCGTGACCTTAACCGGCTCCCTGCTGGCGATTGACGCCCCGGTTATCGCCAGCGGCGCCACCACGCCCAACAACCGCGTCGCGGATGCGCAGGGCTTCCTGCGCCAGTGGGGCGAGATTGCAAAGCAGCGCAAGGTTGCCCGTCTGTACATTGGCGAGCCGAGCGCGGAAGCGGTGGCCGCCCAGATGCCGGACCTGATTCTAATTAGCGCCACCGGCGGGGATTCCGCGCTGGCGCTCTACGATCAGCTCTCCGCCATCGCCCCGACGCTCGTCATCAACTACGACGACAAAAGCTGGCAGGAACTGCTGACGCAGCTCGGCACCCTTACCGGACACGAAAAGCAGGCCGCCGAACGCGTTGCCGCCTTCGATAAGCAGCTCGCGCAGGTGAAGCAGCAGATGACGCTGCCGCCGCAGCCGGTAAACGCCATCGTCTACACCGCCGCCGCGCACAGCGCTAACCTCTGGACCGCAGAATCGGCGCAGGGCAAGCTTTTGCACCAGCTGGGCTTCACGCTGGCGGACCTGCCTGCCGGGCTGCACACCTCCAAAAGCCAGGGCAAGCGCCACGACATTATTCAGCTGGGCGGTGAAAACCTGGCAACGGGGCTGAACGGCGAAGGGCTGTTTGTGTTTGCCGGTGACCAGAAAGACGTGGACGCGATTTATGCCAACCCGCTGCTGGCGCATCTGCCTTCGGTGAAAAACAAGCGCGTCTGGGCGCTGGGAACGGAGACGTTCCGCCTGGATTATTACAGCGCGATGCTGGTGTTAGAGAGATTAAACGCATTGTTTAAATAGGCCTTTTCCCTCCCTCTCCCCGCGGGAGAGGGCCGGGGTGAGGGCATCAGGCTGCACCGTCGTTCAATACAACCTCCTGCCTGAACCGCCGCAATTCCGCTAATACCACCAGCAAAATCACGCCGACAATCGCCAGTACAAACCCGCTGCTGCTCGCCGAGGCTACCGGGGTCATTATCGCCCCCAGCCCGCCGAGGATCGCCGCGCCAATGGCATCGCCCGTCACGTTCTGCGCGGTCCACAGGCCGTTAATGCGCCCGAGCATCCCTTCCGGCGTCTGGGTCTGGATCAGGGTGTACTGTAGAAGAGAGCTGATAGCGCTCAGCCAGCCAAAAATGACCAGACACAGAACCCCCAGCGCCCAGACCGGCATCAGGCTGAAGAAGCCGATGGCGATAAACGAGGCCAGGGTTGCGACCAGCATAATCAAGCCCGGGCGCGCGCTCTGCGCCAGATTGCCGCTGGTGAGCGCCCCGAACGCTGCCCCGAGCGGAATGGCGGCGTACAGCACGCCAATCTCCGAGGCGCTCATCCGCCACTCGCCCGCCAGCGCCGGGTATAGCACGCGCACGGCGCTCGCCATCGTCAGCAGGCCGCCGAGCAGCGCAATGCCGCCGATGAGTGGGCTGCTGAACAGAAAGCGGATTGCCGCCATCAGGGATTTAAGCGGATGCTCGCGCGGCTGCGGCGGAGGGGGCAGCAGCGGCAGACGCAGCAGCGTCAGGGTGGTAATAAACGTTCCCGCCGCCGCCAGGCCGTAGTTCCACGCCACGCTGCCGGTTGCCAGCAATAATCCGCCAACCATCGGCGAAATCACCGAGCCGAGGCGCACGGTGAGCATGGTGATCGCTCCGGCCTGCATCAGATTCTCGCGCCCGACCAGCGCGGGCGTGGCCGCCAGCAGCGCCGTTACGCCCAGCGAAGCAAAAAAGCCGTCCCACAGGCCGAGCGCGTAAATGGCAATCAGCGACGGCTCCGGCAGCATGGCGTTCAGGCACAGCCCGATAAAGCCCACGCCGCAGGTGCCGCGCGCCAGCAGGATCAGCTTTTTACGCTCGTAGCGGTCCGCCAGCACGCCGCCGACCATCAGGCCGATAAACATCGCCCCGCCGGTTAAGGTCACGGATAACCCCACCAGCCAGCTGGAGTGGGTCATGGCCTGGATCTGCACGGGCACGGCAACGCCGAGCAGGCCGAGGGATAAAATGGAGATAAAGCGGGCGATAAAGACGGCGCGAAATGCCGGGTGCGTCTTGAGCAGGCTGAGGTTAAGCAGCCAGGATTTTTGATTCATGACAAGGCCTTGAGTCTATTTCTACCAATTCCATGGGCGCACATGCTAACATAGCCAAATAAGATAGATAACGATAATCACTATCATTATCAAATCATGGATGTTGCTATGTCGTTTTCCTCTTCTGCGGTGCGCGCCGTTGCCGTGCCCGCGTTATTGCTACTGCTAATCCTTGCGATTGCACTCAGCCTGCTGGTCGGCGCCAGGCCGCTGCCCGCGTCCGTTATTGTCGATGCGCTCTCCGGTACCTGCCAGAGCGCCGACTGCACCATCGTGCTCGACGCTCGCCTGCCCCGCACCCTTGCGGGACTGCTGGCCGGCGGCGCGCTCGGGCTTGCCGGTGCCCTGATGCAAACCCTTACCCGAAACCCGCTGGCGGACCCCGGCATTCTCGGCGTCAATTCCGGCGCCAGCTTTGCCATCGTGCTCGGCGCGGCGCTGTTCGGATTAACGTCACCCTCTGAACAGCTGGTGATGGCCTTCTGCGGCGCGCTGGCCGCCTCGCTGGTGGTCGCCTTTACCGGCAGCCAGGGCGGCGGGCAGCTGAGCCCGGTGCGCTTAACCCTGGCGGGCGTAGCGCTCGCGGCGGTGCTGGAAGGCTTATCGAACGGCATCGCCCTGCTCAACCCGGACGTCTACGACCAGCTGCGCTTCTGGCAGGCCGGTTCGCTGGATATTCGCACCCTGGATACGCTAAAGGTGGTGGTTATTCCGGTGATGATTGCCGCCGCCGTGGCGCTGTGCTTAAGCCGGGCGCTGAACAGCCTGAGCCTCGGCAGCGACACCGCTACCGCGCTCGGTAACCGCGTGGCGCGCACGCAGCTGACTGGCCTGCTCGCCATCACCGTGCTGTGCGGCAGCGCGACCGCCGTGGTCGGTCCGATTGCCTTTATCGGCCTGATGATGCCGCACGTGGCGCGCTGGCTGGTGGGGGCGGATCACCGCTGGTCGCTGCCGGTGACGCTGCTGGCCACCCCGGCCCTGCTGCTGTTTGCCGACGTGCTGGGCCGCCTGCTGGTGCCCGGAGAGCTGCGCGTCTCGGTGGTGAGCGCCTTTATCGGCGCGCCGGTGCTGATCTTCCTGGTACGACGCAGACGCGGAGGTGGCGCATGATGGCCCCGTCCCGTCGCCTGGTCACCAGCGTCTCCCTGCTGGTCATGGCCCTGCTGCTGCTGGCGGTCTGGAGCCTGCAAAGCGGCGCCGTCACGCTCGATTTCGCGCAGGTCCTTCACGCCCTCACCGGCAGCGCGCCGCGCAATATCACCCTGGTGGTGACGGAGTGGCGACTGCCGCGCGTGGCGATGGCCATTCTGGTGGGCGCGGCACTCGGCGTCAGCGGCGCGATTTTCCAGTCGCTGATGCGCAACCCGCTCGGCAGCCCGGACGTGATGGGCCTCAATACCGGAGCCTGGAGCGGCGTGCTGGTGGCGATGGTGCTGTTTGGCCAGCACCTGACGGCCATCACCTTTACGGCGATGGCCGGCGGCATTGTCACGTCGCTGGCTATCTGGCTGCTTGCCTGGCGCAACGGCATCGACACCTTCCGCCTGATCATTATCGGTATCGGCGTGCGCGCGATGCTGATGGCCTTTAACACCTGGCTTTTACTGCAGGCCTCGCTGGAAACCGCGCTCTCGGCCGGGCTGTGGTATACCGGTTCCCTCAACGGCCTGACGTGGGGCAAAACCTGGCCCGCCGCGCCGCTGATTTTGCTGATGTTTATAGCCGCGCTGCTGCTGGTGCGGCGCATGCGGCTGCTGGAGATGGGCGACGACACCGCCTGCGCGCTGGGCGTGGGGGTAGAGCGTTCGCGCCTGATGCTGATGCTGGTGGCCGTGCTGCTCACCGCGGCCTCCACCGCGATTGCCGGACCGATCTCGTTTATCGCCCTGGTCGCCCCGCACATTGCGCGGCGTCTTAGCGGTACGGCGCGCTGGGGGTTAACCCAGGCCGCGCTGTGCGGGGCGACGTTACTGCTGGCTGCCGATCTCTGCGCCCAGCGGCTGTTTATGCCTTATCAACTTCCGGTAGGCGTGGTGACCGTCAGCCTCGGCGGAATTTACCTTATCGTTTTGCTCGTTCAGGAGTCACGCAAGAAATGACAGACTCAACCACCCGCTTGCGCGGCGAAAACCTCACCCTCGCCTACGGCAAAAAAATCATTGCCCGTGATTTGACCGTCTCCGTACCTGACGGCCACTTTACGGCGATCATCGGCCCGAACGGCTGCGGTAAATCGACGCTGCTGCGCACCCTCAGCCGCCTGATGGCCCCGGCTGAGGGCAGCGTATTTCTCGACGGCGAGCAGATCCAGCGCTTCGCCAACAAAGAGGTGGCGCGGCGCATCGGGCTGCTGGCGCAGAACGCCACCACGCCGGGGGATATCACGGTGCAGGAGCTGGTTTCGCGCGGACGCTATCCGCACCAGCCGCTGTTTACCCGCTGGCGCAGGGAAGATGACGAGGCGGTGAACCGCGCGATGCGGGCGACGGGGATTACCGATCTCGCCCTGCAAAGCGTGGACACCCTCTCCGGCGGACAGCGGCAGCGGGCGTGGATCGCGATGGTGCTGGCGCAGGAAACCTCCATCATGCTGCTGGACGAGCCGACGACCTGGCTGGACATCAGCCATCAGATTGACCTGCTGGAGCTGCTGAGCGAGCTGAACCGCACGCAGGGCTATACCCTGGCGGCGGTGCTGCATGATTTGAATCAGGCGTGCCGCTACGCCACGCATCTGATTGCCTTGCGCGACGGCGAGATTGTGGCGCAGGGCGCGCCGAAGGAGATTGTGACGCCAGAGCTGATCGAGCGGATCTACGGCATGCGCTGCATGATTATTGACGATCCGGTGGCGGGCACGCCGCTGGTGGTGCCGCTTGGAAAGCGTGCGGTCTGATGGCCCCTCACCCTGACCCTCTCCCCAAAGGGGCGAGGGGACGATTACACCCTCTCCCCTTTGGGGAGAGGGCTGGGGTGAGGGGAACAATTATCCCAAAATCTCCTTCAACACCGGTCCTATCTTCTCAAACGCCTGCGGTGAAATGATATCCACGTGGGCGCAGTCCTGGCTGTACACCTCCAGTTCACCCACCCACGGCGCCCACGCGACCTGCGGATCCATCGTTCGCGTGCGTTCGGCAACGAACAGCGTCGCTTTTCCGTCAAAGCGTGAGCTGCGTGCCGTGGTGAGCAGCCGCACCGCGTCGGCGTAGTTGCCCTCAATGGCGTTAAACAGCGCGCTGGAGCCCTGCCCCTGCTGGGCGGCAATAAACGCCTGACGCTCGCGCTCGATCTCTGCCAGCACCTCCGGGTCGAGGCCGTTGGCCTCTTTCTCCGCCCAGTTCTGGGTTTCCGGCGGCCAGGTGTCCAGCAGGCCGAGGAACGCTACGGTTTCGCCCTGCTCGCGCAGACGCGCCGCAATCCCCTGCGCCAGCGTGCCGCCGAGGGAATAGCCGAACAGGTAGTACGGCCCCTGCGGCTGCTGCTTACGCAACGTGCTCAGATGATGTTCGATCACCCCATCCAGATCCGCGCACTGCTGCATCGGCCCGTCCGGGCGCGGCGACTGAATGCCGGTAACAGACCAGCGCGGGCTGAGATAGCGCGCCAGCACGCTGAACTGCCAGGCGAAGCCGGACGCCGGATGGAAGCAAAACAGCGTCGGGCCGTCGCTCTCGCGCAGCGGGAGCAGGGTTTCATACCCCAGACGCTGCGCCTGCTCGTCGCTCATCTGCGAGTCCAGCAGGACGCTAAGCTTGCTGACCGTAGAGGCGACCATAACCTGCCCCGGCGTGACCTTACGGCTAAACGCGCGGCTGAGCTGTGCCGCCAGGCGCATCGCCAGCAGCGAGTGGCCGCCGAGGGCAAAGAAGTCGGCTTCGATATCGTTCACCTCGCAGCCCAGCAGCGCCGAGAACGCCTGCGCCACGGTAACTTCGGTTTCGCCTTCCGGCGCGCGGCCGGAGGTTTTGCTGGTCAGCTCCGGCAGCGGCAGCGCCTTGCGGTCGAGCTTGCCGTTTGCGCTTAACGGCAGCGCGCTGATTTGCAGCAGCACCACCGGCACCATGTGCGGCGGCAGCTGTGCCTTCAGCGATTCCAGCAGCGCGTCGCGATCCAGCGGCAAACCGGATTCAGAGACCACATACCCCACCAGCTGGCGCGCATCGCCACCCGTTGCCGCCGCCTGGTTGAACACGCAGGCGTGCGCCACGGCCTGAGCCACGTCCGGCAGCGACAGCATCGCCCGGTCGATTTCGCCAAGCTCGATGCGCTGGCCGCGAATTTTCAGCTGATCGTCGCTGCGGCCTAAGTATTCCACCGCGCCATTGTCCAGCCAGCGGGCAACGTCACCGGTGCGGTACATGCGCTCGCCGGGGGCAAACGGATCGGCGATAAAGCGGCTGGCGGTGAGGTCGGGACGGCCCAGATACCCCTGCGCCAGCTGAATGCCGGTGAGATACAGATCCCCCGCCACCCCGAACGGCACCGGGCGCATCATCGCGTCCAGAATGCGCAGCCCCGTGTTCCACACCGGGAAGCCGATCGGCACGCTGTTGCCCTTAACGGCCGCCAGCTCTGGTCCAAATGCCGGATACCAGCTGACGTCCACCGCCGCTTCGGTCGGGCCGTAGAGGTTATGCAGCGGCACATGGGTGAGCAGCTCCCACTCGCGGCACAGCCCGGCAGGCAGCGCTTCGCCGCTGCAGAACACCTGCTTAAGCGACGCGCAGCACGCCACGTTTTCCGGCGTCAGCGAGGCGACAAACGCCGCCAGCATCGACGGCACGAAGTGGGTCGTCGTCACGCCGTACTGTTCGAAGAAGCTCTGCATCGCCTGCGGATCGCGGTGCGCGTCCGGCTCGGCCATCACCAGCTTCGCCCCGGCGATAAACGGCCACCAGAACTCCCAGACCGACACGTCAAAGCTGCACGGCGTTTTCTGCGCCACCACGTCATTCGCCGCCAGCGGGTAGCTGTCCTGCATCCACTTCAGGCGGTTAACGATGGCGGTATGGCCGACCATCACCCCTTTCGGACGCCCCGTCGAACCGGAGGTAAAGATGATGTACGCAGTCTGCTCCGGCTTCGCCAGCCGCAGCGGTTCAGCACCCGCGGTCGGTAATAGGGTGTTGTAACTAAACGAAGGTATCGGGAGATCGCTAAAGCGCGGTAGCTGCTCGTCGGTGGTAATCAGCAGCGAGGGCTTCGCGTCCTCCAGCATCATCCGCAGGCGATCGTCCGGGTAGCCGGTATCCAGCGGCAGCCACGCGGCGCCTGCCTCGACGATGCCGTGCAGCGCCAGGGTCAGAAATACCGAGCGCGGCAGGGCCACCGCCACGCTGTCGCCGGGCTTCACGCCGCGTTCGCGCAGCAGGTTCGCCAGCGCGACGACCTGCTCGCGCATCTGGCGGTAGCTCAGCTCAACGTTTGCATCCGCCAGCGCGGGGGCGTCCGGGGTTTTGCTCGCCTGCTCCGCCACCAGATCCGCAAGCGTGGTGGACGGTAGCGCCAGCCCGGTATCATTGATGCGCGCAAGCTGGGCGTACTCCTGCTCTGTAACGGTTTCCACTTCACCGCAGCGCAGGTCCGGGTTGGCGGCAAACTGCGTCAGCATCGCGTTCAGGCGCGAAACGTGGCGGGCAAGCGTCGCCTCGTCGTAACGCTCTTTATTGGCGAGAACCTCGATGCTCAGCCCGCCCTGCTCGTCGGGGAATAATGCCAGCTCCAGATCGTTCACCGGGCCGGTGGCCAGCGTGTGGGTGGTGGCCTCCACGCCGTCGATATCCAGCTGATAATCGAATACCTTGACGTTCAGCACCGGGCCAAACAGGGCTTCATCGCCTGCGGCACGCCCGCTGTCGCGCACGATCTGCTCGGCGTCGTAGCGCTGGTGGCGGCGCATTTTTTTCAGCTGGTTCGCCAGGCGAAGCGCCAGCTCCGGCAGGCTCTCCTGCGGATTGATATTGACCGCCAGCGGCAGCACGTTGAGCACCGGGCCGGTCGCGGTCAGCGCGGCGGAGCCCATGCGGCGCATAAAGATAAACCCGGCGGCGTAGTCCGGCCGTCCGGTCAGGCGGCCCAGCCACAGCGCCACCAGCGCAAGCGCCAGGTCGGTGCGCTGCGCCTGTCCTGCCGCCTGCGCAAGCTGGCTGAAGGCGCGGCCGTCCATTGCAATTTTCAGGCGCAGGATGTCGGTGGTGGCGGCACGCCCCGGCAGCGGCGCGGAGGAGAGCGAGACCGGAGGAGGAAGCTGCCTGCGCTGCCCGGCCCAGAAGGCACCGTCGCGCTGATACGCCTCGCTGTCGCGGTAGCGCTGATACTCGTCAACCACCTCAGCGAACGGCGTAAACGGCGAGGCAGGCGCGGGTTCGCCCCGTTTCCAGGCGGCGTAAATCGCGGCAATCTGGCGGGTAATGGCCGGGAAGCTGAAGCCATCCACCACCAGATGGTGATAGCGCTGATACCAGTACCACTGGCGCTCGCCGACCTGAATCAGCTGGTGAAACGCCAGCGGCTGACCGCCGTCCACGCGCAGGTTCTGATTAAGATCGCTTTCCATCAGCGCCACGGCGGCCTCGTGAGAGTCAACGCGAACGATGGACGGCTCGGGCAGCGTTATGGCTTCATCAACCCACTGCCACACCTCGCCGTTATCCTCGGCAAAACGCATCCGCAGGGTATCGGCCTGCATCATGCCTTCAGCAATCGCTTTTGCCAGCAATGGCGCGTCAATGTCGCCCTTAAGCTCGGTATAGTGCGCCACGCTCCAGGCATTCGGCAGGGTGGAAAGCTGTTCCGCCATCCAGATGCCCGGCTGGGCGGCGACGAGAGGAAGACGGTTCATGCGCTCTCCCCCGCAAAATGGGACGGGACAAGCGTTTGCCAGCGCTCAGCCAGCCACTGCCGGCACGCCTCCTGGGACTGCGGCTCGCATACCACGCGCCAGCCTGCGGGCAGGCCGCACTGCTGCGGCCACAGGCTGTACTGCCCCTGGTCATTTTGCAAAATGGCGAACTGCCCCTGCGGATTATCGAAAGGATTGCTGAATTCCATACAGACTCCGTTATTGAATAAGCGGCTGCCAGAGGGTCATCAGCCCCTGCGTCAGCCCACCGCGCCAGCAAAGCGCATCGTGTCCGCCGTCAACCTGACGCCAGACAACCGGCTGCTGTGGGTGTAGTTCGGCGTAAATGGCCTGATTCGCGCGCAAAATGAGCGGCTCGTTGCGCCCGGCTTCAAGAACGATGCGCAGGCCGCGTGCGGCTTTCTCACCCGCTTTGAGTTGGGCGATAAGCAGCCCTTCCTGCTGCCCGCCGCGGTGCGGCCACCAGTAAGAGCCGGACTGGCTCAGCACGCAGCCAAAGCGCTGCGGCCAGTTGAGTGCGGCATAGAGAGAGGAGAGACCGCCGAAGCTCTGACCTGCGACTACCGTACGGTCGGCGCGGTCGCTGAAGGGCGTTATGCTTTTTACCTGCGGGAGGAGCTCTTCCTGCACCGCCAGCCAGAAATCGGCGTTGCACGGCAGCTCGCGGCTGCGGTGTGCGGTATCAATCATGTCGATCAGGACGTAGACCGCGGGCGGCAGCCTGCCGTCAACGGTCAGCGCCGTCAGCGCAGGCCAGACGGGCATGCTTTCCGCCCAGAACTGCCCGTCAAGCAGCACCGCCAGCGGGCGCTCGGGGCTGACGTCTCCGGTGGTAAAGATCCACACGCGGCGGCGGTTCTTCAGGCGCGCGCTGTTCCACTCAATGCAGAGCGGCGCCTGATACGGCGTATCGGGACGATCCCAGCCGGGCTGAAGGGGCGCGTCCGGCATCTCCAGCGCCGAGACGGCATGGCCGCGCCCGCCGCGCCAGCTAATGGGGTTGAGCGGATCGGACACCGCGTGCGGCAGCAGTTTGCGCCAGCCTTCACGCAGCGCCATGCGGTCCGGCTGCTCGCCTTCAAACACGGCACCGGCAAAATCGTTTTCATTTACGGAGGGGATAAAACAGTAGCTGCCGCGCCACTCGGGGCTGAACTCGCCCTGCCACCCCCAGACGTCTGTATCCGGGATGCGTTCAAGGGACTGCGGGCGGGCATTTTGATGGTGATCGGTCACGCCGGTGATGTAAAGCCAGACGCGTTTCACCGTAGACGTGTCCTGCGTTCCTGCCGGGTCCCGCCACCAGAAGGTGACGCGATAGTTCTCCTTATGGCGCTCCCACTCAGGCCCGTTTTTTGACTGCCACCACGCTTCACTTCCCGTCGTTAACGCCGTCACCCTTATAACCCCATGTTTAACAGTCTTTTTTGTTTCAGAGCAAATTTTATTGATAATATTATTGATAACTATTTGCATTTGCAATAGCGTAGTGCCCGCGCTGTGGGAAGCGCGCTCAAAAGCAACCATAAAAGCGGGACATCTAATGAATAAGAAGATTCACTCTCTGGCCTTGCTGGTCAATTTAGGGATTTACGGCGTCGCGCTGCCCGCCATGGCAGACGACAGCACCGCCTCCGCGCAGCACGAAGACACCATGGTAATCACCGCCGCCGAGCAGAATTTGCAGGCGCCGGGGGTTTCCACCATTACCGCCGACGAGATCCGCAAAAACCCGCCCGCGCGCGACGTGGCGGAAATCATCCGCACCATGCCGGGCGTTAACCTGACCGGGAACTCCACCAGTGGCCAGCGCGGTAACAACCGTCAGATTGATATTCGCGGCATGGGGCCGGAAAACACCCTGATCCTGATCGACGGCAAGCCGGTAACCAGCCGTAACTCCATCCGTCTGGGCTGGCGCGGCGAGCGTGATACCCGCGGCGACACCGGCTGGGTGCCGCCAGAGATGATCGAGCGTATTGAGGTCATTCGCGGTCCGGCCGCCGCCCGCTACGGTAACGGCGCGGCAGGTGGCGTGGTGAACATCATCACCAAAAAGTTCGACGACCAGTGGCACGGCTCCTGGAACACCTACCTGAACGCGCCGGAACACAAAGACGAAGGTTCCACCAAACGCACCAACTTCAGCCTGAGCGGCCCGCTGGGCGGCGACTTCAGCTTCCGCATGTTCGGTAACCTGGACAAAACCCAGGCCGACGCCTGGGACATCAACCAGGGTCACCAGTCTGACCGTACCGGCGCTTACGCCAACACCCTGCCCGCAGGCCGTGAGGGCGTAGAGAACAAAGACATCAACGGCGTGGTGCGCTGGGACTTCGCGCCAATGCAGTCCCTGGAGTTTGAGGCGGGCTACAGCCGCCAGAACAACCTGTATGCGGGCGACACGCAGAACACCAACAACGACAACGCGCTGGTGAAGAAAAACTACGGCAAAGAGACTAACCGTATCTATCGCCAGAACTTTGCCGTCACCTGGAACGGCGGCTGGGATAACGGCATTACCACCAGCAACTGGGCGCAGTACGAACACACCCGCAACTCCCGTCTGGGCGAAGGGCTGGCGGGCGGTACTGAAGGTCTGTTCAACAGCAATAACTTCACCGACACCGATCTCTCCGACGTGATGCTGCACAGCGAAATCAACCTGCCGATTGATTTCATCGTTAACCAGAACCTGACGCTGGGCACCGAGTGGAACCAGCAGCGCATGAAGGACTCCACCTCCTTCACGCAAACCCAGCAGGGCGGCACCGTTCCGGGCATGAGCGACGACCGTAGCCCGTACACGTCAGCGGAGATTTTCTCCCTGTTCGCTGAAAACAACATGGAGCTGACCGACAGCACCATGCTGACCCCTGCCCTGCGCTTCGACCATCACACCATCGTGGGTAACAACTGGAGCCCGTCGCTGAACCTGTCGCAGGGCCTGGGGGATGACTTCACGCTGAAGATGGGCATCGCGCGCGCCTATAAGGCACCGAGCCTGTATCAGACCAACCCGAACTACCTGTTATACAGCAAGGGCCAGGGCTGCTACGCAAGCTCCGACGGCGTGGGCTGCTACATGATGGGTAACGACGATCTGAAAGCGGAAACCAGCATCAACAAAGAGATTGGCCTGGAGTGGAAACGCGACGGCTGGCTGGCGGGCGTGACCTGGTTCCGCAACGACTACCGCGACAAGATCGAAGCGGGCTATGCGCCGATTGGCCAGACGTCCACCAGCAAAGTCACTACCGACATCTACCAGTGGGAAAACGTGCCGAAGGCGGTGGTGGAAGGTCTGGAAGGTTCCCTGAACGTGCCGGTCAGCGACACCATCAGCTGGACCAACAACATCACCTACATGCTGCAAAGCAAGAACAAGGAGACCGGCGACCGTCTGTCGATCATCCCGGAGTACACGCTGAACTCGACCCTGAGCTGGCAGGTGCATCAGGATGTGTCATTGCAGTCGACCTTCACCTGGTACGGCAAGCAGCAGCCGAAGAAGTACAACTACAAAGGTCAGCCGGTGACCGGGTCTGAGAAAGATGAAGTCAGCCCGTACAGCATCGTTGGCCTGAGCGCGACCTGGGACGTGACCAAAAACGTCAGCCTGACCGGCGGCGTGGATAACGTCTTTGATAAGCGCCAGTGGCGCGCGGGGAATGCCCAGACCACCGGGAATACCGCGACGGGTGCCTATATGTACGGCGCGGGGGCTTATACATATAATGAGCCAGGCCGCACGTGGTATATGAGCGTAAATACCCGATTCTAGGTAAAAGCAAAACGGCAACCACGTTGCCGTTTTTAATGTTTGCTCCCTCTCCCTGTGGGAGAGGGCCGGGGTGAGGTCGAGGTAAAAGCAAAACGGCAACCCCTTTGCCGTATTTAATGTTTGCTCCCTCTCCCCGTGGGAGAGGGCCGGGGTGAGGTCGAGGTAAAAGCAAAACGGCAACCTCGTTGCCGTTTTTAATGTTTGCTCCCTCTCCCTGTGGGAGAGGGCCGGGGTGAGGGCACCAGACCGCACTATTCGTTGACAGAGGAAATCTCATGCACACCACCCACCGCACCTTCGCGCTCGCCAGCCTCACCCTCCACCACGTCACCTTCGACCCCACCACCTTCACCGACGCCGATCTCCTCTGGCTTCCGCATCACGCGCGGCTCGCTGATGCCGGACGCAAACGCAAGGCCGAGCACCTGGCGGGCCGTATTGCCGCCGCGCACGCCTTACCGGGCCACCCCATCCCCGGCATCGGCCCCAGCGGCGAACCGCTCTGGCCGCAGGGGATTTCAGGCAGCATCACCCACAGCGGCACGCGGGCCATGGCCGTCGTCGCGCTACACCCGGCCCTTATCGGCATCGATTGTGAAACGATCCTCCCCGACAACGAGGCCAGAGAGATAAAAGACGGCATCATTGATGCGCAGGAAGAAATCGTGCTGGCCCGTTCGGGATACCCGTTTGCCCTCGCCCTGACGCTGGCGTTCAGCGCCAAAGAGAGCCTGTTCAAGGCCCTCTTTCCCCGGGTGCAGGCCTGTCTGGGTTTTGACAGCGCCCGCGTCACCATGCTCGGCGATAAGACGCTTACGCTGGCGTTGACCCGTCAGCTGGCGGGCTTTAACGAAGGTGCCGCCTTCACCCTCCACTGGCAACAGCACGGCGAACAGGCGATCACCCTGCTGTCGCGCGCTCCTGCCGACGAGCCTTCAGGCTGGTCACCACAAAGGTCACGATAAACACGACCGCGAACAGCACCACAATGGTCGGCGCGGGCGCGCTGTCGAGATAGTACGACGCATACACCCCGCTTACCGACACGAGGGCTGAAACGGCAACCGCCACCAGCAGCGCCGCGTGAAAGCGCCGGGCGATCAGCACCGCAACCGCACCGGGCGCAATCAGCAGCGAAATCGACAGAATAATCCCCACCGCTTTCAGCGTCGCCACGATGGTCAGCGAGACCATGCACAGTAAGCCGTAGTGCAGCCAGCGGGCGCGCAGCCCGCTTGCCTGCGCCTGCTGAGCGTCAAAGCAGAACAGCAGGAAGTCGCGCCACTTCAGGCCAATCACCAGCGCAATCAGCCCCGCGACGAGGCTGCTTTGCAGAATGTCCATCCCGTTTATGCCCAGCATATCGCCAAACAGAATGTGGTCGAGATGCACCTCGGGTTTGACGGCGATATAGAGGATCAGCCCGGCGCCAAACATGCCGGAAAAGACAATCCCCATCACCGTATCCTGCTTGATGCGGCTGTTATCCTTCAGGTATCCGGTGGCGACCGCGCAGAACAGGCCGGCCACAAACGCCCCCAGCGCCAGCGGCAGGCCCATCATCCATGCCAGCACCACGCCGGGGAATACCGCGTGGCTCATGGCGTCACCCATCAGCGCCCAGCCTTTCAGCACCAGGAAAACCGACAGCAGCGCGCAGGGCACGGCCACCAGCAGCGATATCAGCAGCGCGTTGTTCATGAACGCAAACTGGAAGGGTTCGAGAAGCAGCGCCATCATAGTTGCGCCTCCTGGACGTGACGCGCCCGACGGCGGCTGGCGAGCAGCCCGTGCTTCGGCGCAAAGACGAACGCCAGCAGGAACAGCAGCGTCTGGGCGACCACGATAATGCCGCCGGTCGCGCCGTCCAGGTAATAGCTGGCCCACGCGCCGAGGAAGCTGGTGAGGCTGCCAATGGCAACGGCAATTATCAGCAGGCGCGGGAAGCGGTCGGTGAGCAGCCACGCGGTCGCGCCGGGCGTGACCACCAGACAGATCACCAGAAATGCCCCGACGGTTTGCAGCGCCGCTACGGTGGAGACCGCCAGCAGGGTAAAGAACAGGATCTTCAGGCGCGCCGGGCGCAGGCCGATGGCGCGGGCGTGGTTCTCATCAAAAAAGGTCACCATCAGATCTTTCCATTTGAACAGCAGGATAATCGTCGACGCCGCGCCGATGATCGCCAGCTGAACGATATCTTCCGGGGCGATAGCGAGGATATTGCCGAGGACGATAGTCTGAATATTTACCGAGGTCGGGTTGAGCGAGACCATAAACAGCCCCAGCCCGAAAAACGAGGAGAAGATCAGCCCGATGATGGCGTCTTCTTTCAGGCGGCTGCGCTGGTTCAGAAATAGCATGCTGCCCGCCGCCAGCCCGCCGGACAAGAACGCCCCCAGCGAGAACGGCAGCCCGAGCATGTAGGCGCCCGCCACGCCCGGCACGATGGAGTGCGAGAGCGCATCGCCAATCAGCGACCAGCCCTTAAGCATCAGATAGCAGGAGAGAAACGCGCACAGCCCGCCCACCATCGCCGACACCCACATCGCGTTGAGCATGTACTCATAGTCGAAGGGTTCAAGAAGCGCGTTCATTTTGCCTCCTGCCGGTGGGTAATAAAGGGCCGCTCGTCGTCGGTAATAATGCGGTCTTCTGAGCCGCTGAGCACCACGTGGCGCAGCACGCCGCTAAAGGCGCGCTCAAGATTCCCGGCGGTGAAGGTGGTTTCCGTCGGGCCGCTCGCCAGCACGGTGCCTTTTACCATCACCGTGTAATCGCAAAACGCCGTGACCGAGCCCAGGTTATGGGTCGACACCAGCATGGTTTTGCCCTCGTCGCGCAGCTCGCGCAGCAGGCTGATGATTCTGGCTTCGGTTTTGACGTCCACGCCGGTAAACGGCTCGTCGAGCAGGATCACCTCCCCCTCCTGAGCAATAGCGCGAGCCAGAAACACGCGCTTCTTCTGCCCGCCGGACAGTTCGCCAATCTGCCGATGGCGCAGCTCAAGCATATCCACGCGCTTCAGCGCCTCGGTCACGATCCGCCGATCGTTTTCCTTTGGCCGACGCAGAAACCCCATATGCCCGTAGCGGCCCATCATCACCACGTCTTCGACCAGCACCGGAAACGACCAGTCAACCTCTTCCGACTGCGGGACGTAGGCGACCAGGTTCTGGCGCAGCGCCCGGTGAGGCGGCAGCCCCTCAATGGTGATGGAGCCGCTCGCCGCCCGCACGAAGCCCATCACCGCCTTAAACAGCGTGGACTTGCCGGAGCCGTTCACCCCCACCAGGGCGGCAATCGATCCGCCCGGCACGCTGAACGACGCGTCGCGCAGCGCCGTGTGCCCGTTGCGGTAGGTCACGGTCACGTCCGTGACGACAATCCCCTTGCGCATGGTTACTCCTTCATGCCGTCACGGATGCCCTGCACCAGCGTGCGGGTGGTGACGTTCAGCAGGTCGATATAGGTCGGCACCGGGCCGTTTTCCGCGCTCAGGGAGTCGACGTACAGCACGCCGCCGTAGTGGGTATCGGTTTCACGGGCCACCTGACGCGCGGGCTTATCCGATACCGTGCTTTCGCTGAACACCGCCGGGATGCGATGTTTTTTCACCAGATCGATAACCTTGCGCACCTGCTGTGGTGTGCCCTGCCGATCGGCGTTGATCGGCCACAGGTAAAGCTCCTTCAGGCCCAGATCCCGCGCCAGATAGGAAAACGCGCCTTCGCTGGTCACCATCCAGCGCTTGTCTTCCGGGATCTCGGCCACCTGCTTGCGCAGCGGCTCAAGGGTAGCGACGATCTTCTGCTTGTAGGCTTCAGCGTTGCGCTGATAGGTCTGCGCATTCGCCGGATCGTACTTCACCAGCGCGTCGCGGATGTTATCGACGTAAATCAGCGCGTTGTCGGGAGACATCCACGCGTGCGGGTTGGGCTTGCCGTTATAGGGCCCTTCGCTGATGCCCATCGGCGTAATGCCCTTGGTGACAATCACCTCCGGCACGCCGTTCAGGTGCTGATAAAAACGCTGGAACCACAGCTCCAGGTTCATGCCGTTCGCCAGGATCAGCTGCGCCTTCTGCGCGCGTTTGATATCGCCCGGCGTGGGCTGATACTCGTGAATTTCCGCGCCCGGTTTGGTGATAGAGGTCACTTCCGCGGCGTCACCCGCCACGTTTTTCGCCATATCCGCGATGACGGTAAAGGTGGTGATAACACGGAACTTTTCGGCCGCCAGCGCGCCGGTGGTGGTCGCCGTCATGAGCAGCGCGCCGAGTAACAGACGCTTCAATCCTTGCCGTGGGTGCATCGCAGAAGTCTCCTGATATGGTTAAATTCAAAGCAAAATTAGCCCGTGCTATAAGATATAGCACAGGCTATATTTAAATGAAAATGGTTATCATTAAAGTTGTGTCAACCTGGACTGTCAGGTGAAATTTTTAGGAAATGTGCTTTCTTTTTTCTCTCACGGTCAGGAGTATTATTTACGGCTAATACCCATACTAAAAGCATGGAATTAGCATGCCGGTTAATGAAAGAATTCACCCCACTTCAGGAACCCCGATTAATCCGGGCGGGATCCGACAGCTCACAATTGGTGAAATCGCCCTGGCGAAGACGCTTTACGGTTACAGCATTCGCTATCATCTGGTTTGGGTGCACAGGGAAAGCTATCTTCCTTTTAATTTGCAACCCGTTGATGTGGCGATGAGTCCCGATGGGGAGATGTGGTACAGAGAGGAAACGTATTCGCCGGATTTTTCGCTAGAAGATGACATTGTTAAAAAACATCGATTCATGCATGAGATGATGCATGTCTGGCAAACTCAAAAAGGAATGTTTGTTAGAACAAGAGGCTTATTCTCGGGCATTGCTGACTATACGTATAGTTTAGATAAATCAGATTTACAGCATTATGGATTAGAACAACAGGCATCTATTGTAAGTGATTACTGGCTATTGAAATACTTTGGTTTGGAGAGGAATGAAGAATTATTACAATACAGAGACTTAAAGCTTAGGGAAAGCTTGTATTTCCTTCTGCAGAAATACAAAAAAGTCTTAAAGGGATTTCCAGGATGAAACACACATTTATCATCTTTATCCTCTGCATTTTAATAACTGGATGTCCAGGAGGTAATCGCGCTCCCAAAAACAGATTTACGTTTATTAATGGCAACCACTTATGTTTTAGCACCGATAAAAATGATGTCCTGAACTTTTACACTATTTATTCAAGCAAAGATCATAAAATTACTATCATAACAGGGTCGGAATATAAAAATTTAAATATATCCTACCCGGACACATGTTTAAATATAAAATGGGAAAATGGACGTACTTACGTTATTCATTACGGATTAAACAATAAAAAATATGTACACCAATTTGATGTCGATAATAACGGAAAACAAATCAACTTAGGAGAATTATAATGTCATTACCCGCTTACTTATTTCTCTTCGATGAGAACGGAATGCAGGTTCAGGGCGACTGTATAATGCCAGGCCGGGAAGGTGCTATTGAAATCATGAACAGCAGTTATGGCATTAAGCAGGCAGTGGACAGCCATACCGGGAATATGACCGGAACACGGCAGCATAGTCCGGTTATCGTGCATAAGCAATTAGATAAAGTGAGCCCTTATCTTGCCGTGGCCGCCTGCGAGGGCAGACGGCTGCAAAAAGCCATCATCAAATATTATGAAATTGTTGAAGCGGGAGCAGAAAGAGAGATCTACACCATTACGCTTGATAGCGTGGTGATCTCATCTCTGGATTTCACGCATGTTTATTACCCGGGCAGCTCAGCACCGAATATGCATGAAGTTGTGGGGCTTCGATTCCGGGGCATTCAGTGGAATTATGTGAAAGGCAATATTCTTTATGCCGATTCATGGATGAATCCAGCTCAGAAAGAGAAGAGTAACGCATAATTTATCTGGCTCATAAAGATCAATGCATGCTGCCGTTCAGAAACGGCGATCCTGGCATTCCCTGGATCGCCTGGTTAATCTTAAGCGCTACCCTTTTCCACTTTCGTTCACGGGCAAATCCCCCGTATCAATTAACGCTCCCGGAAACGTCTCCAGCCACTTCATCATCTTCAGTTTGTTGGTATAAGTTGCACTGACGCCTTCCAGACAGCCCCACAGCTCACGGGAATTTTGCGGCGTAATCACAATACAATCCGGCATCACGCGGATCTTCACGGCTATTCCTGCTTTAAACCCTGCGCGGGTTAACCACGTGCCGGTTAACGGCAGATAGTTGCGCTCCATTCGAGTATAAAGTTCCACACAGGCGGCACCCGCCTCTCCTCTTTCATGAAGATACGCAGAGTGAACCGGCTCGTCATGCAACGCCCGGATGCGTTTTTTGCGTAGCTTCTCGCGATTTTCTTGCTGAATCTCTAAATCTGCATTTTCTGTTTGGGCAATAGCCCGCTCTGGCATAGAATTCTTCGCAGCCATAATCAACTCCGTTTAGTTGTTTGTGGTTAGCGGTATGAAGGTGGTCGCACACCTTTGTACCGCGATTCCTTTTTGTTGCCTTTTTACATATTCATACCTGTTCTTAGTGCCTGGTTAACTGCGGCTATTATACTGCTATGGATAAATGCACAGGGGTGGAATATGAGGGAAATGCGAGGCGGCTCGAGGAAGTAACGAAAAATAGAAAGGTAAATCTTAAGAAATGTAATATTGCCTTTAGATCGATTGCACATTTAACGCCTGATGGCGCTTCGCTTATCCGGCCTACGAGATTGGCTCGCGGTAGGCCGGGTAAGGCGAAGCCGCCACCCGGCATCAATTTAGAATGCGATTCGCTTACACATCCGGGAACATCACGCTATTCCCCGGCGCTTCCCGGTGCAGATGGATAAAGTTCAGGTGTCGTTCATACTGGTCCAGAATGTCCGTAATCACCTGCTCCTTGCTGTAGTCCATCAAATCATTCCCCTGGCTGCCTTCCAGCAGGAAGGTCTCCAGCCGGTAGTAGGTCGATTTGCCGCTGCGCGCACGGTAGGTAAACCCGGGCACGGAGTACTGCTGCGGCCAGATCTGATAGACAAAGTTCTGCTCGTCGCCCATGTGCACCAGCAGATCCAGGTGCCCAAGGGTCTCGCCCTCTTCCGGCGGCAGGTTTTTTAGCTCGACGTAGGCACCGCGCAGGCGCAGCTCCTGAGCTACTTCCTCCATCGCCGGGAAGCAGACCGTCTCCATCATCTGGCTGGTATAGCGCGTGCCGGGATAATTCATCAGGCGCGACAGGCGTTTCTTCCAGCTCAGACGGTCCTGGGCGCCCATCGGACGCGGCGCGGTGTCGCGGCTGGCGCTTTCGCGGCGGTAATCTTCCACCTTGAGCGATTTATACAGCCCGGCCATCACGAAGAAGATGACGAAGCTGAACGGCAGCCCCATGATCACCGTGGTGTTCTGCAGCGCCGAGATCCCGTTGGTCATCAGCATGCCGAGCGTCAGCAGGCCGATGGCGACGGACCAGAAGATGCGCAGCCAGTTCGGGGCGTCGCTGTTGATGTCCTTCAGCTTCGAGGTGAAGTTGCCCAGCACCAGTGCGCCGGAATCCGCCGAGGTGACGTAGAACAGCAGCCCGGTAATGGTCGCCACGGAGGCGCTAAAGGTAAACGCCGGATACTGCGCCAGCAGGCTGTAGAAACCGCGCTCCGGGTGCGCCATCGCTTCCTGAGCAAAGGTCGCGTTACCGTGAATAATCTCGTGCAGCGCGCTGTTGCCGAAAATGGACAGCCACAGCAGGGTAAAGGTGAACGGAATGATCAGCGTACCCATCACGAACTGGCGAATGGTGCGCCCGCGCGAAATACGCGCCAGGAACAGGCCAACGAACGGCGACCAAGCCACCCACCACGCCCAGAAGAACAGCGTCCAGTTGTTCATCCACTCCACCGGGCGGTCAAAGGCGAAGCTGTTCAGCGTCATGCCCATAAAGCGGTTCACGTAGTCGCCCACGTTCAGCACTAAGGCATTGAGCAGGAACGAGGTGTCCCCCATAAACAGCACAAACAGGATCAGACCAAGCGCCAGCGCCACGTTCAGCTCGGAGAGCACGCGAATGCCTTTATCCACGCCCGACGTCACTGAAATGGTGGCGATAATGACGGAGAGCGCAATCAGCGCCGCTTTGGCCGCCATCGAATCCGGGATATCAAACAGCACGCTCAGCCCGTAGTTGAGCTGCACCACGCCAATGCCAAGCGTGGTGGCGATACCGAAGATGGTACCGATCACCGCCGCAATATCAACGCTGTGTCCAATCGGGCCATTAATCTTTTTACCGAAAATCGGATAGAGCGCGGAGCGGATGGTGAGGGGTAAATTATAACGATAGCTAAAGTATCCGAGCGCCATCCCCATCAGGGCGTACATCGACCAGCCGGTCAGGCCGTAGTGGAACAGCGTCCAGACCATCGCCTGGCGCGCGGCCTCCATCGTCTGCCCTGCCCCTTCCGGCGGCTGCATATACTGCGTGACCGGTTCGGCCACGGAGAAGAACATCAGGTCGATGCCGATACCGGCGGCAAACAGCATCGCCGCCCAGCTCAGCAGGCTGAACTCGGGCTTGGACTGCTCTGGCCCGAGCTTCACCGAGCCGAAGCGCGAGCAGGCTATGCAGACCACGAAGACAATATAGAGCGTCGCCGCCAGAAGGTAGTACCAGCCGAAGGTCTTCGACACCCAGTTCAGGGTGCGGCCAATCCACTCGGCAGAAAAATCGCTAAAGAAGATCGTCGTCAGGGAAAACAACAAAATCAGCCCGGCGGAAGTGTAAAAAACAACCGGATTGATTTTGTCTTTTTCTCTGTCTTGTGAAAGGTCTGTCATCCAGTATCCCCACTGTTTTTGTAACTATTAAAATTCAAAATCGCAACAATTAAGACACATTTTATATTGAACGTCCAATCAAAAACCGCTTTAATGTATTACCAACGCTGATGAATGGAGTGGCAAAAATGCCCAAAGTGGGGATGCAGCCGATCCGGCGCAGGCAGCTAATCGACGCCACGCTGGAAGCAATTAATGAAGTGGGAATGCATGACGCAACCATCGCGCAGATCGCCCGTCGGGCGGGCGTTTCCACGGGGATCATCAGTCACTACTTCAAAGATAAAAACGGCCTGCTGGAAGCGACCATGCGCGACATCACCGGCCAGCTGCGCGATGCGGTTTTAAGCCGCTTACGCGCCCTGCCCAACGGCAGCGCAGAGCAGCGATTACAGGCGATTGTTGGCGGCAATTTTGATGAAACCCAGGTGAGCGGCGCGGCGATGAAGGCCTGGCTGGCCTTCTGGGCGAGCAGCATGCATCAGCCGATGCTCTACCGCCTGCAGCAGGTCAGCAGCCGCCGGCTGCTCTCAAATCTGGTGTACGAATTCCGCCGGGAGCTGCCGCGTGAACAGGCTGAGGAGGCGGGCTACGGGCTGGCCGCCCTCATCGACGGGCTATGGCTGCGCGCGGCGTTAAGCGGCAAACCGCTGGACAAAACTCTGGCTCAATCGCTCACCAGCCACTTTATCAGCCAGCATTTACCGACCGAATAACCGAGGAGAAATTATGTCCCGAATGGCAGAACAGCAGCTTTATATAAATGGTGGTTATGTATCCGCCACCAGCGGTCGCACCTTCGAGACCATCAACCCGGCTAACGGTGAAGTCCTGGCGAGCGTGCAGGCCGCCGGGCGAGAGGACGTCGACCGCGCCGTGGAAAGCGCGACGCGCGGGCAGAAGATCTGGGCGGCGATGACCGCCATGGAGCGCTCTCGCATCCTGCGTCGCGCCGTCGATATCCTGCGCGAGCGCAACGACGAGCTGGCAAAGCTTGAAACCCTCGACACCGGTAAAGCGTATTCGGAAACCTCAACCGTTGATATCGTCACCGGCGCGGACGTGCTCGAGTACTACGCAGGGCTGATCCCGGCGCTGGAAGGCAGCCAGATCCCGCTGCGCGACACCTCGTTCGTGTACACCCGCCGCGAGCCGCTGGGCGTGGTGGCGGGCATCGGCGCGTGGAACTACCCGATCCAGATCGCACTGTGGAAATCCGCGCCGGCGCTGGCGGCGGGCAACGCCATGATCTTCAAGCCGAGCGAGGTCACCCCGCTCACCGCGCTTAAGCTTGCCGAGATCTACACCGAAGCGGGCCTGCCGGACGGCGTGTTTAACGTCCTGCCGGGCGTGGGCGCGGAAACCGGCCAGTTCCTGACCGAACATCCGGGGATTGCCAAAGTTTCCTTCACCGGCGGCGTTGCCAGCGGCAAGAAGGTGATGGCGAACTCGGCGGCCTCGTCCCTGAAAGAGGTAACGATGGAGCTCGGCGGCAAATCCCCGCTGATTGTGTTTGACGACGCGGATCTGGATCTCGCGGCGGACATCGCCATGATGGCCAATTTCTTCAGCTCCGGCCAGGTGTGCACCAACGGCACCCGCGTGTTCGTGCCCGAGAAATATAAGGCCGCGTTTGAGCAGAAAATCGCTGAGCGCGTGGGCCGCATCCGCGCGGGCGATCTGTTCGATGAAAACACCAACTTTGGCCCGATGGTGAGCTTCCCGCACCGCGACAGCGTGATGCGCTACATCGCCAAAGGCAAAGAGGAAGGCGCGCGCGTGCTGTGCGGCGGCGACGTGCTGAAGGGCGACGGCTTTGACAACGGCGCGTGGGTCGCCCCGACCGTGTTCACCGACTGCACCGACGAGATGACCATCGTGCGCGAAGAGATCTTCGGCCCGGTGATGTCCATCCTCACCTACGCGTCCGATGAAGAAGCCATTCGCCGCGCCAACGACACCGACTACGGCCTGGCGGCGGGCATCGTCACTGCCGATCTGAACCGCGCGCACGGCGCCATTCATCAGCTCGAAGCGGGCATCTGCTGGATCAACACCTGGGGCGAATCCGCCGCAGAGATGCCGGTCGGCGGCTACAAGCACTCCGGCATTGGTCGCGAGAACGGCGTCATGACGCTTCAGAGCTACACCCAGGTGAAGTCCATCCAGGTTGAGATGGGTAAATTCCAGTCCATATTTTAACCGGGAGGTTTATTTGCAATTTGACTACATCATTATCGGGGCCGGCTCCGCCGGCAACGTACTGGCAACACGACTGACCGAAGATCCGAACACCACCGTGCTGCTGCTGGAGGCAGGCGGGCCGGATTACCGCTTTGACTTCCGCACCCAGATGCCCGCCGCGCTGGCGTTCCCGCTTCAGGGCAAGCGCTACAACTGGGCCTATGAAACCCAGCCTGAGCCGCATATGAACAACCGCCGCATGGAGTGCGGACGCGGAAAAGGGCTGGGCGGCTCCTCGCTGATCAACGGCATGTGCTACGTGCGCGGCAACGCGATGGATCTGGACAGCTGGGCTAAAGAGCCGGGCCTGGAGCACTGGAGCTACCTCAACTGCCTGCCCTACTACCGCAAGGCAGAGACGCGCGACGTGGGCCCGAACGACTACCACGGCGGCGACGGTCCGGTGAGCGTCACTACCTCTAAACCGGGCGTAAACCCGCTGTTCGAAGCGATGGTGGAAGCGGGCGTGCAGGCGGGTTATCCGCGCACCGACGATCTGAACGGCTACCAGCAGGAAGGCTTCGGCCCGATGGACCGCACGGTCACGCCGCAGGGCCGACGCGCCAGCACCGCGCGCGGCTATCTGGACCAGGCGAAACCGCGCCCGAACCTGACCATCCGCACCCACGCCATGACCGATCGCATTCTTTTTGACGGCAAGCGCGCGGTGGGCGTCGAGTGGCTGGAGGGCGAAAGCACCATCCCGTCCAACGCGACGGCGAAAAAAGAGGTGCTGCTGTGCGCCGGCGCCATTGCCTCTCCGCAGATCCTCCAGCGTTCCGGCGTGGGCAACGCCGAACTGCTTAAGCAGTTTGATATCCCGCTGGTGCATGATTTACCCGGCGTGGGCGAAAACCTGCAGGATCACCTGGAGATGTACCTTCAGTATGAATGTAAAGAGCCGGTCTCCCTCTACCCTGCCCTGCAGTGGTGGAACCAGCCGAAGATTGGCGCGGAGTGGCTGTTTGGCGGCACCGGGGTGGGTGCGAGCAACCACTTCGAGGCGGGCGGGTTTATCCGCAGCCGCGAGGAGTTCGAGTGGCCGAACATTCAGTACCACTTCCTGCCGGTGGCGATTAACTACAACGGCTCAAACGCGGTGAAGGAGCACGGCTTCCAGTGCCACGTCGGCTCCATGCGCTCGCCGAGCCGCGGGCACGTGCGCATCACGTCGCGCGATCCGCACCAGCATCCGGCAATCCTGTTCAACTATATGTCCCACGAGCAGGACTGGCAGGAGTTCCGCGACGCGATCCGCATCACCCGCGAAATCATGCACCAGCCCGCGCTGGACAAGTACCGCGGTCGCGAAATCAGCCCGGGCATCGACTGCCAGACGGATGAACAGCTGGACGAGTTTGTGCGTAATCACGCCGAAACCGCTTTCCACCCGTGCGGCACCTGCAGGATGGGTTACGACGAGATGGCGGTGGTCGACGGCGAAGGCCGCGTTCACGGGCTGGAGGGATTACGCGTGGTGGATGCGTCGATTATGCCGCAGATTATTACCGGCAACCTGAACGCCACTACCATCATGATTGGTGAGAAGATTGCCGACGCGATCCGCGGGCGCGAGCCGCTGGCGAAGAGTACGGCGGCGTATTATGTGGCGAACGGCGCGCCGGTTCGCCGCTAAGGCATTATCCCTCTCCCCGGTGGGGAGAGGGAAAGGCGATCACCCTTCCGGCATTGCGGAGGAGTGGTGAGAGGAAATTTTCCACGCTTTTCCGTCCCACGCATAGGTGAAGGTATAGCGTGCCGTCACGGACGATTTATCGGCGAAGGTAAAGGTATACGTACCCGTATCAATGGCTTTATTGCAGCCCAGACGAATTGTGCGGGTATCTATTTTGCCGAACGGCTTCTTCTTCAGAAAATCCTGGAAGTAATCCACGCGCTCCTGGTCGGTCAGCCGGACCTGATTCGAAATTGTCGGCAGCAGAACCGCATCGCTCAGGTAATTCTCCGCAACCTTATGGGCATCTCCCGTCTGAAGCGAGGCATTCCATTTATCAAAGAGCGCTTCAATTTGCTGATTATCAGCCTTTACGCAGTCGGGCGCGGTCGCGGCAACAGCAGAAGACGAGGCAAGGCCGAGAAGTACAGTAAGAGAGACTAACTTTTTCATAAACCATTTTCCTTATGTGGTTTTGTTCCTGTGAAGCGCACTATCCCGATTATCCCGCTGCGTGACAATCCCCATTACTTATTATTACGATTTTTACAAAATGCCGATAAATGGCGGATATTTCTACTGCCGCGTTAACCCGCCACAATAAAAATATATTAAAAACATGAAGTTAAATTGTAATGTAATATTCATGAGCGCTTACAGGCTGAATTATTTTGTTACCGTTAATTTCAACAAACAACAAATGTTGAAAATACAACTTTTTGTTTAAGTAATATCATTGCCTCCTACTCGCCAGGCGCTATTGAGAGGATCGCATTATGCTGAACAGTAAGTTATGTCTGAACGTCTCCCTTATTATCCTGAGCCTGCTACTCAGCGGCTGCGTAATCGGGGAACATCACTCAACCGAGCACCATCGTTCGGATCATCATCCCTGGCACCATGAATCCTCCCGCGCGCACGGCTGGCATGATTTTCATGGCCATCATGGCCATCACGGACGCCATTAATCCCCCCCGGCAGGCACGTACGGTTTCAGGCGGTGTTTTATAATGAATGACTCCCGTACGTGGCTCGTCCTGTAATGAGAATGAAGACAACCGCATGACAACTTTTCGCGTCAGGGACATTTTTATCCTGGGTTTTCTTAACTTCGCGCTGTTTGTCGGGGCGGGTAACATCATTTTCCCCCCCTTAATCGGCTTACAGGCGGGAACCTCAATCTGGTATGCCGCAACGGGATTTTTGATTACGGGTGTCGGATTGCCGGTTCTTACCGCGATTGCCATGGCGAAAGCAGGCGGATCGCTTTCGGCCATCACCAGCCCAACGGGGCGCCTCTGCAGTCTGGCACTGACCGTTACCTGTTATCTCTGTATCGGGCCGATCTTCGCTATTCCACGTACCGCCACCGTTTCATACGAACTGGCATTGCAGCATTATCATTTGAGTAAAAGCGGGTTGGCCCTGTGGAGCGTTCTCTTCTTCAGCCTGGTGATTCTGGTATCGCTTTATCCAGGACGCCTTCTCGATACCGTAGGGAAGTTTTTATCCCCCCTGAAAATCATCGCCCTGCTGGTACTGACGTTCACGGCCATACTCGTCCCGGCAGGCGTTCCGATGCCGCCACAGGGGCTATACGCTACTTCGCCCTTTTCTCAGGGGATCACCAATGGCTATCTGACGATGGATACGCTGGCAGCTTTGGTCTTTGGTTTGGTAATTGTCAGAGCCATCCAGTCCAGAGGCGTGACCTCTCCCGGCCTTATCACCCGATACGCCTTGTATTCCGGGCTGATTGCAGGCGTGGGGCTGGTGGTGGTCTATGCAGGCTTGTTCCGCCTTGGGCTGAGCAGCAGCGGGCTGACTGAAGGCGCAACAAATGGAGCCCAGGTGCTCAGCGCCTATGTGCATTACAGCTATGGACCTGCCGGAGATCTGTTTCTGGGCGTGCTGATGACCCTTGCCTGCCTGGTCACGGCTATCGGGCTGACGTCTGCCTGTGGAGCCTGGTTCAGCGATCGCACCCGCTTCAGCTATCGAACCTGTATCTGGTTTTTTTCCATCGCCTCCATGCTGATATCCAATATCGGGCTGACTCAGCTAATCGCCTTATCTGTACCGATTTTGACGGCGATTTATCCGGTATTTATCGTGCTTATTCTGACCTTTTTCTTACGGTCATCATTCCGCTCTGCGACGCTGGTGATTGTGCCTGCGGCATTTGTCACCTTTCTTTTTGGTCTGGCAGACGCGCTTAACGCCGTGGGGGGACCATTGTGGCTGAACGCGCTGAGCAGCAGGATGCCGCTTCACGGTCAGGGGCTAGCCTGGCTGCTGCCTGCCGCAGGCACACTTTCGTTAACGTTCGTTATTGACCATATACGGTATAAACAACAAGCCTGTTAACAGGACATTGAGGAATCGAGATGTTTGAAGATAATCAAAAAAAACTCTATATCATTGTTAACCGCACGCAGGATCCGGCACTGCTTCTGAATGCCACCGCCCATCTGGCCGCCGGGATCATGCGAAAGGCGGATGACGTGCTCTTTCATGATTACCCAAACGATGAAAGTCATCTGAATGCTTACCTTAGCCATTATCCGGTTGTCATCCTACAGGCAAAAAACAGCAATCAGCTTAAGACAGCGGCGCTGAAGTGTCAGGAAACGGGGATAATGCTTAACTTCTTTACCACCACGATGCTGGGTAAGTCCTCTGAAGCCCAGATCCAGGCAACCAAAGCCGCCTCCCTGGAAGAGCTGGAGTTTGTGGCCATTGCGCTTTATGGGGATGCAGAAACAATTGCGCCCGTCACAAAAAAATTCTCCGTGTTTCGGCAGGCCTGATAACTTTTCCGCATCATATTTTCTTCCCTCCCCCCCACCGCCACGCAATGAATCGGCATTTTGCGCACCTGACAGGGTGCGCTGGCTCACACAAAATTAAACATTGAGTTTAAATTACAACTTAATGTTGATAGAATTTTCTTACACGATTGGGTAAACCGAAGTAATACGAAGCAGGCAGATGAATGAATAGCTACGTTTTTCTTTTATTATCAATAGCATGTGAAGTTATTGCGACAACTGCATTAAAATTATCCGACAGTTTTACTCGTTTATGGCCTTCCCTTATAACCGTGATTTTCTATATTGCGGCCTTCTGGTCGTTAACCATACCGATGAGAACAATACCCACGGGAATTATCTATGCGATATGGTCAGGAGCCGGAATCGTGCTGATTAGCCTTGCGGGATGGATTATATATGGCCAAAAGCTGGATATAGCTGCCGTGGCAGGAATGGCTCTTATTATTGCCGGCGTGGTGGTGATAAATCTTTTTTCGAAAACGGCAGGACACTGAAGAGTTGCTCTATCGCTTCAGATTTCAAGTCACCGGTACAATTTATGATCAAAAATCTTTTAATCTGTTTCGCTGTGTTTCTTGTTCTCCTGCTAACGCTTGAAATTCTTTATATCGAAAAGCGTCATGTTAATTTTTTTCGTGATGGGGTAAGAAACGTTGAGGAAGTCTTGTCCTTGTGGGAAGAGCATTAACCGTACTGATATACACTGTATGAACAGCTCTTTTTCTACAAAATGTTCAAATATCTAATTTTATTCAAATTCAATGCAATGTTCGATTAATGTAAATTATTGCCTTCATATTTGACAGCTGATTAATTAGGTGCTTGTCAATGTTAATCTGATGGATAGGCAATAACTATTATGTACTCTTTACGGAGGTAGCTAAACTGCATTTAGAGTATATTATTTGTTAAAAAGGTAAATGAGTGGAAACAACTAAATTATGGATTTCATTAGGCACTATTGTCAGCCCTATTACTGGAACGTTTTTCACTAAAATAGTCACACAACATAATCATAAATACCTGCTCTGGTATAAGGGCGACTATCTTATCAAACCGGGTGATAAAATTAAGGTTAGTAACAACGGTTTTGTCGTTTCCGGGCAATTGCGCTCGGTGAACATTATCCAGATTGATAAATATAGTCCGACCCTCTGGCGGGTAATGCACAATATGTCCAGCTGTCCTGGTGACAGAGAACCTGAAAATCCATATTGTTCGTCGACGACCCGATGCATTTTCAAGTCCTGCCCTCACGGCAAAACACGTCTGAACGTACAAAATCGCTGAGAGCAGCATTACCTGAGCCTCTTTCTTAAGAGGCTTTCAGACGTTAATCTATTACCAGAATAAAAAGCTTAGATTCGTTGATATTCAGACAAAAAAACTCAGTCTTTTCTCTCCGACTAACGTAACTCTCTACCACTAAACTCACTACTTAGATATAAAAACTCAGCATTTAACACCACCCGAACAAATCAACCCCTTATTTTCATCCAACCACCTCCTGCAAAATACAATAATCCGGGAAAACACGTCACACATTGCCCTCTTTATTAATTGATTTTAGAATTCGTCATACAAAAAATCACTTTAAAATAGATAAAGAGGCAACTGAAATGCGTCTGGCATCATGCGCTGTTGCGTTAGTTATTATCGCTTCATTAGCGGGCTGTAAATCTGAAGAGGGAAAAGCCTTTATTGGCAACTGGATTGAGGATTCAAATTCAAAAACTCCCGCCAAAATAACCATATCTGAGGATAAGTCTGGAGACAATCATCTCTTTGCAGTGAAAATAACTGACCTGATATGGGATAAAGAAACGGGAATTCATTACAATACGAAGAAAATAAAAGCCATGGCAAACAAAGAACATTTTTTGTCAGCTTACAACGGCGATAACTTCATCATCTTTGACGATCGCCTAATCTATAACGGCGATCGTTATAAAAGAGTTGAATAGTGCTCTTTCTGAGGCGCTGAATCGCCCCCAGCTACGTCAACAGGCGTAGCGATTGAGGGGCGAACAAGTATTGTAGCGTTAAAAATCACAGAATTGTGAAACAACAGTTTATGACTAATGCATTCATATTATGCCAATTGATTTAATTCTAATGTTTTAAAAATAAGTTACCGTATAGACTAATTTCCCGTTCGCCTTGCCCGCCGTCACACGATCTTCCGTCTGAATATACCTTGCCGAGAGAGGGATAGTTACACTGCTGGCACCATCAGCGGTGAAAGTTCCGGATAAACTGCTGCTGAAATCAATAACGTGTGAATCAGCCGATGTTGTATCACCGGAACTGAGTTGAATGCCGATCCCCGTGGCGGCAGTGGGATCGCTGGTATCAACAGACATAATGCCGTTGGCTGAGTCCAGCACTGAACTGACGGGAGACAATGAAACTGCCCATGTATTCCACTGCATGGTAGAGGAATCCGAACTATTATCATCTGACCAATAACTACTTAAATTACTCCCACTAAATACTCCACAGTTAGTCAACGTAATGTTTGCCGCAATCCATGGCGAGGAACTCCCTTTGACATTAAAGCGCTTTGTGGACCATTGCCCTAATGAAACGCTGAAATCAGGGGTCGTGCAGGTTGGCAGGGTTACGTTAATCGCCCCCGAAAAATTCAGGGTATAGAGCAGAATATTGCTTTCTTGTCTTCCCAGCGCTGCCGTAAACGTAGGCAGGTTACCGGCGTTGATAACCCCTGCACTAATCGGACCCGTTTTTACCAGTGCTATATATGCTCGGGCATATTCACCGGGGTCAGTACAACTTTTATTACTTGCAGCACAGTTGGTACCAACAATGCCCGGAGCGGGTATACGAGAACTCATCATTGTTATTGTCACGCCAATACCAGCTACGCCTGTTTCGTATATATGCCCGTCCCAGGAATCTGGCCCTCTCCAGTCTTCAGGGGAAATAATGCTACCGGTCCAGGAAGAGAGTGGCATCGGAACGTTTAGCAAAGACATAACATATAACCAGGTAGCATTATTATCACAATTCACCGTAGCACTTGCATAGCTTGGCAAATATTTCTGTTGATAAATGATGGTCCCGTCAGGTATATCATTGCTCACCGAAATGGTTGATAAATTAAGCGGCATCGTCACGCTACTGGCTGTTTTAAATACAGAAGCGCTGTCGAGCGTACACGTTACCGCCAGGACTGTTTTTGAAATAGTCACCAGACACAAAAAAACAGTCATTCTAATCCAACCAAATGTCTTCATCCCTCGCCCTTATATTAGCCAAATGTTTTTCGATACATTTTATAGGTCGAACCCACTTTAAAAAGTTCAGCATCCGACTTTATATTAAGCTTATCCATCAGGCGTCTTTTATAGGTGCTGATTGTTTTCACTGACAAACCATAATATCTTGACATATTATAAGGAGTTAAACCAAGCAAAAACCACGACAGCACGTTCAGCTCCTGTTTTGAAAGCTTCATACTTTTCCTGGTTTGAACAAGATTGGTCTTTCTTTCATAATGCCGATTTATCCCCAGGACCAGAAAATCTTGCATCTCACTGGCATTTAACCTGGTCGTTAAATAATCCCACCTTTTTTCAAGGCAAAAAATCCTGACCAACGACTCCATATCCGGCCCGGCCATAATCATATTTTGCTCATCAGCCGTATGCATCCATTTAACTATCTCATCGGAACGGATTTTGCACAGCATATATTTCTCTGTTAAAAAGGGATGCGAGGCGATTATCTCCACCATTGCTGAAAAGAAAAATTCATTATCGGTAAATACACAGACTAAAACTTTCATTATCTTCCTGACGTTATTGCGTCGTTTAATTACAGATTGCGTCGAAGGTCAGCAATTTTTTTCCCGCCGTGGACGGGAGTGAATAATTCATTTTGCAGCGGGACGCTGCGCTGTCCGCCCAGCGAAGCTCCAGCACGCCACTTTGCTGCGTAAGGCGGGCATACAGGCGGCTCCCCTGCCCGACGTATCCCACAGTCTGATTACTGGCATTGATGGCACGGGCAGAAAAAGGCACACCTTCACCGTTGTTCCGGCGTACCGTCACCAGCACCGGCACGCCCTCAGCGGCGCGATATTTGACCTTCACCACGGCTCCCGCGTACGGGATCACCTGTTGGCTGGTGCTGTCGAGATCCAGGTCATCCTCTACCGAGGCGGTATCTATCGACACGCTGTTTTTCTGATAGGGCATCAGGTTTGGCACCAGCGCATAACCCGAACCGTTAACGCGCGTACCGGCATAGCCCGGTATATCAGCGCCTTCCGCCCCCTTCGCCTCAACCAGCGCGAAGGTATTGCCTGTCCATGGAGAGAAAGTGATTCCGCCAGAATGCGCCACCGTGGTACCGCTCATCCCAACCGAGCCGCTTTTCCACGCGTTGCCCTGGGCATAGTTTGCCGTAAGCGTGGAAACCGGCCCGGTCCAGGCTCCACCAATTTGTCCCGAATCCCCTGCCTGATGCTGATGTGATGCCCCGGCATTCCAGCTAAACTGCTGTCGCTCACCTGCGCTGCCGGAAAGCGCAATCTGCTCGCTGAAATGTCCCTGGCCGTCTCGTGAAATCTGTCCGGTAAGCAGCGGCGCGGAAGTTCCTCCCAGCGGCATGTTGAAGCTCAGCGTCCAGGTGTTTTGAAACACGCCTCCCGCCGTGCGGCTACGGTTAACGCCAAGGCTCCAGTTCATTTTGCCTGTTGCCAGGGAATAGCCAGCCTGATACTGCTGGTCGTGGCCTTTTCGTCCCCAGTAATCCTGTAGAATACCGGTCACATACAGCTGCCCCCAGTTATCGGGGAGCCCCTGGTTGAGGGTTAGCGTCACCCTGTTGCGTGTTTTACCTGTCCGCCAGCTTGCCGTCTCCCCCGGATGCCGCTGACGCAGGAGTGAGGCGTCGGTCAGCGAAAGATAATTTCCCGTCGAGTATCGCCAGGTAGCCAGTGAGAGCTGCGTTCTGCTTGCCGGTATAAATTTGCTGTAGCTCACCCTGATACTTTCACCCCGCAGCGTCTTATCGCTTAACCGGGTTTGTGACCAGGTGGTGTCGATTGACATCGCCCCGACAGGCGTCCCCACGGCAAGACCTGCCTGCATGGCCTTATAAAACGCGGTAGCCTGGATCCCTCCCGAGCCGGTAAGGCTGTTTGTCAGCCCCCGCTGATACGTCACTTCACCAAATGCCGGTCGTTCGCGAAGATAGTCCCCCCTCAGCCTGCCCGCCGTCGCGCTGTAACGGTTGGTTCCCGGGCGCAGAAGCTGTGCAACCGATGCATAGGGGACGTCAAAAAAATGTAGCGAGCCATCCGCCTCACGTACCGTGACGTTCAGATCGCCGCCATATCCGCTCGGATACAGATCGTTGATAACAAATGCTCCGGGCGAGACTGACGCTTCATAAATCAGTTTTCCGTTCTGATGAACCATTACCTTCGCACTGGTTTGCGCCACGCCGCGGATTTCCGGCGCGTAGCCCCGCCGGGAGGCGGGCAGCATCCTGTCATCGCTCGCTACCGAAGCCCCCGTGAACGCCACAGAATCAAATAGCTGCCCGGAGGTGTTCGATTCACCTAACGTCAGGTTCCCCTCAATACCCGCCAGCGGATGCTGAACGTAGCTGTTGAGCACCATATATTTTTTCTGCTGCATGCCATTTTGCTGCTGCCAGCTTAACGTCCCGTTATGGCGAAAATACCAGGATCCGATATTCAGCCCGCCATTCAGCGCCGCATACAGGTTGTTATATTCTCCACTGCTATTTTCACTGCGGTAGCCATTCACGTTATAGCCCAGTAACAGCGCGGGGATCCCGGCATCCCAGAGTGCCGGGTTTACGGCGTCGCGCGCGGCATGGCTCAGCATGGCCTGAGGAATACTGATATCAAGCCGCTGTCTGCCGCCGTTAAATTCCAGATGACTTTCAGGCATAACCGCATGCAAATCGCACCATTGCCCTGAGCTATTTGCACACAGTTTGCTTTCTTTTAACTGCAACCCTGCCACGGTAGCGGGCGACAAAAGAATACGCTGAGAGGCGGCGCCTTTTCCGCTAATACGAATGTCATCGATCATGATGAGCTTATCGTTCAGATAAATATCAGCCCGGTACCGGCCAGCCGGCAGGCCGTTGTTCATATAGGCCGACAGATCGACGTTTTCCGGATGTGCGATGCGCAAAAAATTACTGTCAAACTGTATGTCATCATCAGCCTGAGCTCCGGAAGAGAAAAACAGAGCAGAAATAACCCCGTAAGCCACGGTTGAAAGCGCAGGCCATACCGATAATCTCCTCTTCATAACATCCGAATCCTGTGAATTAATTTTTCAGGAAGCCGCTTGCGGAACGTTCAGCGCCATAATCATTGATGTAGGTCCAGCTGACGTCCCCGCTACTGGAGAGAAGCTGTCCGCTTTTTATGGTGAAGATTTTTTTGCCCCAGGCGGGCACTACATCTCCGGTAGCCTTCCACCTGCCGGAGGCCACGCCTGCCAGGGAAACGTTCCATGGGGTGTTATTTTTTGCCTCCAGCTGAGTGGAGGATATTTTTCGCCAGCTAAGCTGCTGAGCTGCGGCCTCGGGTTTTCCGACAAGCCCTTCAGGGCGATAAAACAATTTAATGCGTGTCCGGAATGCCATTTGCAGTTTATTTACTGCCGCTTTATTAACCGCCGGGATTTCCAGAACGTTTATCCAGAAAACCGATTCCCGATCCTGAGGTAGCGTATTCTCCAGAGCAGAGATGCGTAATGATTGCCCCTGTTGCGAATTAATTCTGGCTATAGGCGGCGTTATAATAAAAGGTATATTGAGTATATCGGGCGATGAATGAATATCGCCGTCATCGATCCAGTTTTGCGTCAGCACCGGCTGCGCACCATGATTTTTAACTTCCAGCGCTATCTCTTTTTTGCCCTGCGGATAGATAACGCGCGTTCCGGAAAGCGAGACCGCTGCCGCTGCAATATAGCTAAAAAACCACAGTAAAATAAACGTACCGAGTAATTTAAATTTCATACCTTTCCATTTTGGTAAAAAACGGCCTGATTACTCAGGCCGACGACAGACCTCAAGAAGAACACTCCCTGTTTAATTATTGTTATATCCGTACCTTACAAATAGATCAGAGATAAATAATGCTGTACGTTACTGAGCTGGCTACGGCTCCGGACGTCGCCGCCCCGGTAGCATAATAGCGGACGGCATAATTCAGCGTGCCGGTACCGGAAGACGCATCTATAGTGGTGCCGGACGTGGACTGTGAAGCATAGTCACCCGCCATAATGACGGAACTGTTGTCATCCACATCAAGCAGCTCTAGCTCCACGTTTGTCGCCCCCGCTGTATCCGAGTTGTTTAAGCGGCCGGTGCTGTTAACCTGTCCCCCCGCCTCAAAAAAAGCGCGGGTTTTGGTATTGGCAGGATCGCAGCCGGTTAAATTAATCGTGAATGTGGTTGCCCCCGCGGTCGCCCCCGCCGTTTTTAACGCTGATGCTGGTACGGCGGGCAAGGTTACCGTTGCATCGGCAGTACCGTTATTTACCACAGCCGCGCAGGTTTCACTGTTTACCGAACCGGTAAAGCTGATCGTGCCTGAACTCGCGGCATGGGCGAGCGTGCCAGTAAAAACAAAAGAGCATAACGCCAGAAAGACTTTAACATTTTCAGACATATGTATATCTCATTAAATAAGAGTTTAGCTGCTTACACAGTTAATATGCATCATCATTAATATCGGCTTGCGTAATAAAGAAAACCTTCACTTTTTCCAGCGAATAGGTCTTGCCTTTATTCGACTGAATAAATTCGTAAGGGATCCCCAGCGTAAACAGGCTCAGTTTAAGCTGTCCTATTGCATGCCACAGCTGTCTGCTGGATGATTTAAGGCCATACTTTTCCCATACCTGATGCAATAATTCATCACGGCTGACCTCTTTACGAACAGCATGTTCCAGAAGATAAGTAAAAAGATTCATTTTTGTTTTCTGAAACCGCATCCTTCCCTTTTGGGGCACCTGCGGATTATCGAACCATCCAACGAGCAATGTTTCCCGGTTAATCCAGAGTCGGGATCCGTTATTAAATTCCACAATATAACCGCTACACGCGGCCTGAAAGGCGACAAGTTCCTTATTCTTTTCTATACCAACACCTCCCAGAGCTGCCTTTAGGATTAATACCACTCGCAATGTGAGGTTATATTGTGTTTAGTAACGATAAATGTGTCAATCAGTGAAAAAATCAATCTCTTAAACCGCACAACACGCAAAAAAGCAGTGATACATGCTGCTTAAAGCACTCGGCGCATACAAAAAAACCACCCCCACCAGTAATTCCACAGTTTATAAATGATAATGTTGAATTGTAATAAGCGATCAACTTGTGAGTTTTTTTGTCTAAAAAAATATTTTTTTTAGAAGTTTATACCGGAAGCGCAAAAGCGTAACGACATAAAGGATAGTGATTATGTTTTTGTCAGGATGCATTTTTTATATTCGTCGCATCTTACACAACGAAAACAGACGGACTTCAGGCAGAAAAGATGCGGAAGAGTTGATAAACGTAGTTACTGATGCAAAGCAAAATGACCGAGCAAACCAGACCTCGTTCCGTCCACCTGACCCATCTGGTGTTTTTTTGACGAACAGTGTTCATATAACCCCCTTGACGACTGCCAGTAGGGCAACACTATCAACACCAAAACAGATAATCAACTTTTTGTTGAATTAATGCCGCTGCAGATCTGATTAAGGCACCCGCAACCGGTGCCTCAAATGTCATTCGTCAGGAGTGCTCATCTGCTTACGCAGGGTGCAATTACCCGGCCAAGCTCTTCATTAGTCTGCTTTGACCCCGAGATAAGCGTAATATCCAGAAAGCTGGCCCCTGTGGTATGCGTCATATCAACCTGGGCAATCAGCCGGTTCCCCTCAGAGATATCAAAAAAGTTAGGCGTGTCCCGCTCGGGGAAGATGTACTCCACCTCATAGCCTTCGGCGCCGAGCGCGCTTCGCATACAGTGATATCGTCCGTCCAGACCGGGATGCGATGAAACGGTAAAAGGTTTATAGGTGGTCGCATCGCCAAAAGGACGCACCAGCTGGCATGCCGTGAGGAGCGTTACGGCAACAATCACAGTTAAAAATTTCATTTTATCCTTTAAGCATTAAGCAGTTACGGTCAATTCAACCGGTTGGTTCGGCATAAAATGTACCCGCACACGCCGCCTTTATCAACTTTTTGTTGATAATTAAACACTATCGATATACTTTAACGCTACCAGGACTCTCGCTTGCGGCAAAAAGGCCGGGTAAGGAAAGTAGCGAGGATTTAAACAGGACATCTGACCATGCAGAACATACAGGAACAACGATGAAATCAGATTACGCAAAACAGATTGAACTGATTTCCGGGCCGCTGGAAGCGGCAATGGAAGCTCTTGCAGGTACGCTGTCGGCGAACCAGGAGATAGTCCTGCACAACCTCACCACGCCCGATCGGTCCGTAATAAAGATTGTCAACGGGCACGTCAGCGGCAGAAAAGCGGGTGACAATCTGTTATCCGGTCCTGAAAAAGACAAAGGATTTGCCCTGTTGCTTAAAAAAAGCGAGGACAGCACCCCGGTAACGGTAAAAAATTATAAAACCGTCACGGCGTCCGGACGGACCCTCAACAGCGCCTCGACAATTTACTATAGTGAGGAAGGGGTACCGCTGATGGCCTTTTGCATCAATATCGATACCTCGCCTTACGACCAAATGCGCAAGTGCCTCGACGCGATAACGGGCGGCCCACTTCCCGATTCAGACCCGCAGGATATGAACCTGGGGGGCATCATTGAGCAGTCAATCCAGGAAATCATCGATAAACATTCGGTCCCGGGCAAAAAGGTACAGAAAGCGCAGCGGCTTAAAATAGTCGCTGAAATGCACGCTAAAGGCATTTTCAAAATGCGGGGTGGCGTCCAGCACGCGGCGCAGGCCCTGGGCGTGACCCGCTATACGGTTTATAACGATCTTGAGGTGATGGGTGAAAAATAACAGTCCCCGACGCATTCCGTTTTACCAGGTAGACGCCTTCTCTGACGGCCCCTTTACGGGGAATCCCGCGGCCGTCTGCCTGCTGGACGCCTGGCCGGAGGAGCTTGTTCTCCAGCGCATCGCTACCGAAAACAACCTTTCCGAGACCGCGTTTGTGGTTCCACAGGATGACGGCTTCGCGCTTCGCTGGTTCACCCCCGCGGTAGAGGTGGATCTCTGCGGCCATGCGACGCTTGCCGCCGCGAGCGTTCTCTTTAGCCGTGACGACGCCTGCAACAGCGTGCGTTTCTTCACCCGCAGCGGCGAGCTGACCGTGACCTCACACGATGGGCAATACACGCTCGATTTCCCCCAGGCGATCCCGTCCCGGATCGCCGCCCCGGAAGGGTTGTTTAAGGCGCTTGGGCTGGAGGAAAACGCCGGTGAAACCTGGCTGGCGTCCGATCTTATCGTGGTTATCGATGATGAGGACAGGCTGGATGCCCTGAAGCCTGATTTTTCCGCGCTGGAAAAGTTTAACGCGCGCGGTGTGGTGGTCACTGCCGCCTCACGCACCTTCGATTTTCGCTCACGCTGGTTCGGCCCTCAGGTGGGGGTAAATGAAGATCCGGTGACGGGTTCGGCTCACACCTTTCTGGCACCGCTGTGGAGTGAAAAACTCTCGAAGAAGAGGTTACGCGCGCAACAGGGCGGAAGCCGTAAAGGCGAACTGATTTGCCACGTTAAGGATAACGGGCGTATCGAACTCTCGGGCAAAGCGTGCCTGATGATTGAAGGAACCTTTATTCTGTAAGCACACGGATGTGAAGCCTAAACGCGGGTGAAACAGTTCAGTCGAGCGGCTGTTCCGCATTTTTACACCAGTAAACACGCTTATATTTTATTTAACAGTGTGAGATTTATTTAATGACGTTAACGAAAAGCGCTGCTGCCCTGCTGGCTGCAGTATCCATTGAAGTTATCGCCACAACCTTATTATCGTTATCAAACAGTTTTCAGCGCCCCGTAGTGGGGTTATCTGCGGTAATAAGCTACGGCGTAAGTTATTATTTTTTATCGATTGCATTACGCCGGATTCATATCGGCGTGGCCTATGCCATCTGGTCAGCGGTCGGTTTATTCAGCATTACCGCTATACAATACCGCTGTTTTGACTATACGGTGTCCCAGAGGGCATGGGTGGGCCTGGGGATGGTCATCGCGGGAACCATTATTCTGAACCTGGCGATCAAGCAAAACAAATAACACTGTAATTAAAAATGTATATTATTCTGAACTGCCTTTTCTGGCTGATTATTTCCGTCACAATGGAAGTCACCGGCACGCTATTACTCCCGGAGACCAGACATTTTAAAAATATTCCATTAACCATTCACTGCATGGCTTGCTACGCTATTTCTTTTTATTCTCTGTCAATGCTTATGGGATATATTTCACCTGTCGTCGCCTATTCCGTCTGGGCGGGGCTGGGGATTGTGATGATAACCGTGATGAGCGGCATTTTTTATCATTTAAAAAGCAGCATTCTGGAAAAGATCGGGATTGGCTGCATCGTGACCGGGCTGGCGATCGTCGCCTTTTAACAGGAGAAACGGCATGACGACGGAGATGCTTTCACTGCGCGTGGTTCAACTTCGTGACGCCTACCTTCAGGCAAAACCTTTCGTCTCGGCGCATCGGGCCGTGAGCGTAACCCGGGTCTATAAAGACAATCCGGGAATGAACAACAGCCTGCTCAGGGCGCTGGCCTTTCAGCGTGCCTGTGAGACTGCGCCGCTGCATGTGGCGCAGAATGAACTTATCGTCAGCCATCCTGCTGGCGGCGCACGCGGGGGAGAAGTTTCGCCAGAAATCAGCTGGCGCTGGCTGGCGGAAGAGCTGGAGACCCTTCCCACGCGGGCGCAGGATCCCTATCAGATTGATGAGGAAACAAAGCGTCTGCTTCGCAAAGAGGTATTCCCCTACTGGCAGGGGCGCTCCCTTGATGAAATGGCGCAAACGCGGCTCAAGACCCACGGGCTGTGGGAGTGGTGTCATGACGACGGCATCTGCGACGTCACGATCAAAACCCAAAACGGCGGCGGCGATTCCTGTCCGGGTTATGACACTATCTTGCTGACCAGAGGGATAAAGGGGATCCGCGAGGAGGCGGCATCGCGGCTTCTCGCGCTCGATCCCGCTACGCCCGAGGGCTGTGATGCCTTCAATTTTTACAGCGCCATTCTGCACACCTGCGACGGCGTGGTGACCTATGCCCGGCGTTATGCGCACTATCTGAATGCGCTTGCGGAAAAGGAAGGCGATCCGCTGCGTCGCGATGAGCTGCTGCATCTGGCCGGGATATGCCGCCGGGTGCCGGAGCAGCCGCCGCAGCATTTCCACGATGCGCTGCAGGCTATCTGGTTCGTACACTCCCTGTTTATGCTGGAAGAGAACCAGACCGGCATATCCCTCGGCCGCGTCGATCAGTACCTCTGGCCGCTGCTGGCGCGCGATCTGAACGACGGCACGCTCAATCTTCAGCAGGCTGAGGAACTCCTCTGCTGCTGGCTGATAAAAATGGCCGAAACCCTGTGGATTTGCAGCGAATCGACGGCAATGTATTTTGCTGGCTACCAGCCGTTTATCAATCTCGTGGTTGGCGGCCAGAAGCGCGAAGGTGGCGATGCGACCAACCCGCTGACGCTGGCGATCATGGATTGTTCAGCGCGTTTAAAAATCTACCAGCCGGGTTTAGCGGTACGTATACATAACCAGTCCCCTCAGCCGTTTTTGCGCAAAGTGGTCGACGTGGTACGCAGCGGCATAGGTTTTCCGGCCTGCCATTTCGACGATGCGCATATCCGCATGATGCTGCACAAAGGGTTTAGCTATGAAGATGCCCGGGACTACTGCCTGATGGGCTGCGTCGAGCCGCAAAAATCAGGAAAAATGTACCAGTGGACGTCGGTAGGCTATACCACCTTTACCGCGGCTATCGAGCTGGCTCTGCATAACGGCCAAAACCAAAACGGGAAGCCGTGCGGCCCCGCCACGGGCGACGTGTCCCGGTTCAGTCGTTATGAAGACGTTGAATCCGCGGTCCGGGCCCAGCTCTCCGCTATCGTCAGAAACGCCGCGCAGGCGACGCTTATCGTCCAGAAGCTGCATGCAGAGCATGCCAGAAAACCGCTGATGTCATGCTTTATTGAAGGGTGTATCGCCACAGCAAAAGACGTCACTCAGGGAGGCGCACGCCTCAACGCAGGGCCAGGCCTCATCTGGACCGGGCTTGCCGACTGCGTAAATTCGCTAATGGCCATCAAAACGCTGGTTTTCGACACCGCCCGCTTCACGCTGCGGCAGCTCGTGGAGGCGCTCGACCACAATTTTGTCGGCTATGACGACATACTGACCGCCTGTCAGCGAGCGCCGAAATATGGCAACGATATTCGTGAGGTGGATGAAATCGCCCGCGAGCTGGTGCGTTTTCTCGAGCAGGAGCACCGCCGCTACCGGATGCTGTATGCGCCGTTTGCGTTTGGCACGCTCTCTATTTCAAACAACACCCCGTTCGGGCTTATCACCGGCGCGCTGCCCTCTGGCCGGCTGGCGGGTAAACCGCTGGCCGATGGCATCAGCCCGGCCCAGCAAACGGATTACCTCGGCCCGACTGCCATCATCAACTCCGTGAGCCGGATCAACGTCGAGGAGATGGATATTGGCATGGTGCATAACATCAAGCTTATGTACGGGATGCTGGAGACGCCTGAAGGCCAGAACAGCCTGATCCACCTGCTGCGCACGGCGAGCATTCTGGGCAATGCCCAGCTCCAGTTCAGCTACGTGGACGACGAGACGTTGAGAAAGGCGCAAAAGCACCCCGCAGACTATCGCAACCTGATGATCCGGGTGGCGGGCTACAGCGCCTTTTTCGTTGAATTAAGTAAAGAGGTCCAGGATGAGATCATCAGCAGAACCACGCAGCGGCACTTCTGAACAGACGTACGGCTGGATCTCAAACATTCAGCGGTTTTCGCTACATGACGGGCCGGGCATCCGCAGCATTATCTTCTTAAAAGGCTGCCGGATGCGCTGTGCCTGGTGCGCTAACCCGGAAGGGCAAACCACCGGCCGGGATGTTTTCTACCATGCCGACCGCTGCCTGCATTGTGGCAAATGTGCTGACCTGTGCCCGACGAGGCTGCACGGCATGGACCACAGCGTGCATGTTCTTGAACGCGACCGCAGATGCGCGGGCTGTCGGTTATGCGAAGCGCGCTGTCCTGCCGCCGCGCTCAATATTGTCGGAGAGCATGTTAGCGCGGATACCGCCTTTGAAAGGGTCATGGCTGATGAAGTCTGGTTCCGCCAGTCCGGAGGCGGCGTCACGCTCAGCGGCGGCGAGGTGGCGATGCAGCCTGAATTTGCGCGCGTTTTAGTTGAGCGGCTCAAAGCGGAGGACATTCATACCGCAATTGAAACCGCGGGCTACGCTTCCTGGCACGCTATTCATCAGGCAACGTCAGGCTGCGATCTGATCCTGTACGATTTAAAAAGCGCGGAGGATGCGCTGCACGTCCGTTATACCGGCGTCAGCAATAAGACGATTGTGCGCAATCTTGCGCGGCTATTACAGGGCGGGCAACAGATTATTATCCGTATTCCCGTGATCCCCTATTTTAACGATGCCCCGGATCGGGCCGATAAATTACTGTCGCTGATCTCCGCGCTAACTAAGGGAAGAGAAAACTTTCAGGGGGTGGAATTACTCCCCTATCACCGTTTCGGTACGGGAAAATATAAATTACTCAACAGGGAGTACGGCTGGAACACAGGTACAGCTAATGTCGATAACTTCTTATCGATTGCACATCACTATCGCCTGCCGGTAAAGGTGTCGGGTACGCTCGCAGGTTAATGGAGAGAAAATCATGTCTACGAAACCAGATGAAGTCTCTGAAGCGGGCGTTACGCCCCTCGAACGTCGCGTTGTTATCGTGACGCTCCTGTTTATGTTTTTGATATATGCAGCGTTACTGATATCTCCCTGGTTGTGAAGTGAATTTCAGTAACCTTATTCGGCCATTGTGGTCTTTTTAATTACAGGCATTAAGATGAAAAAAGTAGTAGCAGTAATAAGTCTCGCATTTATGACCCTGACGGTTGCAGGGTGCTCCAGCGACTATGTTTTACAAAAGAAAAATGGTGAAATGATTATCACCCACGGAAAACCGGAAGTGGATGAAGACAACGGCTTAATTACTTACGAAGATATCGCGGGCAATGAACATGCCATCAACCGCGATCAAATTAGTCAGATGATCGAGAAATAACGTACAGGGGCAGAGCGGCTACAGTGCCCTCTGCCCTATACCTCTTTCCGCTGGCGAAATGCCTCAATCCGCCGGACCTGCCGCCCTTCCCCGTCGAAATTATCCGCCGCCAGCCAGGCACGCAGTTCCGCATCCCTTTGCGGCCACTCGCCGTCGATAATGGAGAGCATATCGCTGTCGCGATTGCGTCCTTTACGCACCAGCTTCTGGCGCAGGCGCCCTTCCCAGACAAACCCCAGCCGCTCCGCCGCCCTGCGCGAGGCAACGTTCATCGAATCGCACTTCCACTCCAGCCGACGATATTTATGCTCAAAGGCATTTTTCAGCAGCAGCCACACCGCTTCGGTGCCGATGCGGGAGCCTTTCATCCTGCGCGACCAGGTGACGTGGCCGATTTCCACCGAGCCCTGAAAGCGCTCTATCGCCATATAGCAGAACAGCCCTACCGCCTTTTCGGTACGTAAATCCATCACTGCAAAGGGCACCAGATCGTCATCCATCACCTTGCCAAGCACCCAGTGCGCGGTGGCTTCTACGCTTTCAGGCCGGGAGCTGGCAAGCCACGTCCAGTCGCTGTCGTCCCCCAGCGCGTAGGCTTCGTATAAATCAGCCGAATGGCGATCCGCATCCAGCGGCTCCAGACGGCAATACTGACCGGCGAGCGGGGTGCGGGTTAAGGCCCTGGCGCATTTCCAGTCCGGGACGATATCGTTAACGGTTTGACCATGTTGATTGATTTCGGGCACGGCGGAGACTCCCTGATCCCTGAAAGGTAAGGAGTGAGTTATAGCAGGTTAAAAAGCGGACGAAAAGGAAGAACGTGCGGGCCGGGTAAGGCGTCGTCGCTACCCGGCACAAGGTTACTTCAGCAGTTTTACCGTAGCGTCGATGTCGATTTCATCTTCGGTAAAGATCATCGTCGTGTTCTGGAAGGTGGTGATTGCCAGCTTCTTCACCGTGCGCATTTCGCCCGGTTTTTTCTCGGTTTTCGGCTTGATGCTGTTCATCAGCAGCCCCACCGACAGCACCGCGTTCTCTTTGTCGATTTTAGCATCCACGGGCTCTTCTTCGCTGAACACCACGAAGGATTTGATCGAGGTGAGCTTCACGCGCTCGCCCGCAATATAGAGGTGCTTACTCTCCGGGATCACCTTCACCGCATAGGCGGAAAGGCCTTTGCTGTTGGTGGTGGGCTCGAAGGTCACCGCGGCATCTTTCTTAATCAGATCGGGGTTGGCGACCTTAATCACATGAAAATAGCGGTTGTCGCCGTTTTCATCTTTGATAAATCCAAAGCCTTTATCTTTAAACCACGTTGTGATTGTACCGTTCATCGCTGTTACCGCCTGTCAGATCTCAAGACTAAAGTTTTGCAGCGCGCAGTGTAATCCACAATGGCTGACGAGACAAAAAAAAGCCCCTGCACGGGGGCAGGGGAAAGTTCATGTCAGAGCTTATCGTTATTTTTTAGTTAAATACCATCCCGCCGTCAATCAGCAGAGACTGGCCGGTCATGTAGTCAGAGTCTGGCCCGGCAAGGTAAGACACGCAGGCAGCCACGTCTTCCGGTTCGGACAGGCGGCCAAGGGTAATGCGTTTGGCAAAGGTTTCGGTCCCGTAGCCGAGCGGTTTACCCGCCGCTTCGGAGACCTGACGGTCGATCTCTTCCCACATCGGCGTTTTAACGATGCCGGGGCAGTAGGCGTTAACGGTGATCCCCAGCGGCGCGAGGTCGCGCGCGGCGGTCTGGGTTAAGCCGCGCACCGCGAACTTGCTGGAGCTGTACACCGCCAGCTCAGGGTTACCGGTGTGGCCCGCCTGGGAGCAGGCGTTGATGATCTTGCCGCCGTGCCCCTCTTTGCGGAACGCGTCGATCGCGGCCTGCATGCCCCAGATCACCCCCTTCACGTTGATGTTATAGACCTTGTCGACAATCTCCGGGGTGATGGATTCGATCGGCGTGGACGGTGCCACCCCGGCGTTATTGACGATAACGTTGAAGCCGCCCAGCGCGGTGCGGGCTTTCTCGACCGCCGCAAACACCTGGTCGCGGTCAGACACGTCCACCTTCACGGCGACGGCCCTGCCGCCGTTGCGGGTGATTTCATCCGCGACCGCTTTCGCCGTCTCTTCGTTATAATCCGCGATGGCGACGGCAAAGCCGTCCTTCACCAGACGAAGCGCGATCGCTTTCCCAATCCCCTGGCCGGAGCCGGTTACGAGAGCCACTTTTTGCATTTCTCTGTCCTTATATTGATTCACAAAATCTGGCTGAGATGGAGCTGGCCCATCAGCAGCGGGTTATCGCTGTAGTCGACGGGAATGGCCACCACGGCCGGGCCATCGACATCCATTGCCGCGCGCAGCGTCGGCTCGAGCGCAGCCGCGCTCTCCACAGCAAAGCCCTTCGCGCCGAACGCGTCGGCATAGGCCTTGAAATCAACCGGGCCAAACTCCACGCCGGAAAGACGCTGGTATTTTTTCTCTTCCTGAATTGCCACCATGTTATAGGCGTTGTCCACCCAGATGATGTGCAGGATATTGGCGTTGAGGCGCACGGCGGTTTCCAGCTCCATGCTCGACTGTAAAAAGCCGCCGTCCCCGGATACTGAGACCACCTTGCGCCCCGGGTTAACCAGCCACGCGCCAATGGCCCACGGCAGCGCCACGCCCATGGTCTGCTGACCGTTGGAGATCATCACCTGACGCGCGCGGAAGCTGTAGAGGTAGCGGGCGATCCAGATGTGGAAGCTGCCCATATCGACGGTGAGCGTTACGTCGTTATTTACGATGTCCTGCATGGCGCGCACGATGCGCAGCGGATGCAGGGCAAACTGGTTGAGCGACGCGCCGCGGCGGTCGAGCAGATCCCGCTGATGCTGGCGATCGACCAGAATTTCCGAGGCGCGCTGGCTCAGCTCAAGCTTGCGATCGATGCGGCTGGCGAGCAGGTTCAGCGTGGCGGCAATATCCCCTACCAGCTCCAGGTCAGGAACATAGTTGCGCTCCTCATAGGCGGGCAGCACGTCAATATGCACCAGCGTGGCATCGCCGCTGTTCCACATGGACGGCTCGTACTCCACCGGGCTGTAGCCGATGCAGATAATCAGGTCCGCCAGATGCAGCAGCCGGTCGCCCGCCTGGTTGTTAAAGAGACCGACGCGCCCGGCGAAGCGGGTGAAGTGCTCCTGGTTCACCGCCCCGGCAGCCTGATAGGTGCTGGTGACCGGAATACGGCTTTTCTCCAGCAGCTTGTGCAGCGCGGCGCTGTTGGCGGGCTGGCTGGCCATCAGGCCAAGCAAAATAACCGGATTTTTGGCCTTTTCGATAAGCTTCGCCACGTCGTTAATGGCCGACTCCGGTGCCGGGCCCATCAGCGCCGCGCTGCTGGCGGGCAAAATCGCCCCCGTGGTGGGCTGGTCGACAATGTCCTGCGGCAGGCTGACGAACGCCCCGCCCGGCCTGCCCTGCTCGGCGGCGCGAAACGCGTTGGAGACCACCTCGGCAATCGCGTCCGGAGAGTTAACCTCCACGGCATACTTCGTCACCGGGCTGAACATGGCGACGGTGTCCATGCTCTGGTGCACCAGCTTCGCCTTATCCGCCCGCTTCACCGCCCCGCCCAGGGCCACCACCGGGTCGCCTTCGCTGTTGGCGGTGGCGATGCCGGTGATCAGGTTTGAACAGCCCGGCCCGGAGGTGACCAGCGCGACCCCGGCCTTGCCGGTTAGCCGCCCTACCGCTGCCGCCATAAACGCCGCGTTCGCCTCGTGGCGCACCGGGATGATTTCAATGGACGAGTCCAGCAGGGAGTCGAATACCTTGTCGATTTTCGCACCCGGGATCCCGAACACCTGCTTCACGCCCTGCGCTTCCAGCTGGCCGACAACCATATCGGCGCCGTGCGCCCACTGACGTGACTGTTTATCACTGTTCACGGTAGTTCTCCTGTTAGTTTTCGACGGAACGGATCGCTGCATCAAGATTGCTGGGGTGAAGGTTGGCCTGTAAAAACGCGCTGTCGGCGGGCAGGTCAATCATCAGCTTGTGTATTTCACCGAAGGTGAGCACCCCGCTCTCCAGCTGGTAGTCGAGCAGATGTCCCCCGCCCTGGCGGTCGTCGGTAATGAAGTGTTCGTGGTAGCCCGCCACGTTAATGCCCTGCATATGCTGCGGGGTGCGGAACCCGACCAGCACCCCTTCGCGCTGGTTAAAGCGGAACACCGGCTGGTCGTCCAGCACGTCGGTCATCGCGCGGTACGGCGGCGTCTGGCGCGGTACGGTGCGGGTATGGGCGTGGCGGAAGTTGCCGTCAATGCGCAGCGCGCAGAACAGGTTATCGGAGGGGATCTGCTTGTCGATCGCGTCGTGGATCTGCTGGCGGCTGACCGGCGTACTGAAGGTGATACGATACTGCGGCTGGAACCAGGTCATCACCGCGAACGGCGTTTTCTGCTCCGGCTTCGCGGCCCGGGCGCTGCCGTCGGCGCGCAGCTGGTACACCTGGCTGCTGAAGGCAATCATTTCGCCGTCCAGCTCGTTAAACGTGCCGAGCCCAAAATCACCGTGTGCCAGCAGATCGGCGATGGTGGTCTCCCCTTCGTACACGCCGCTTAGCAGGGCGCTCATTAGCGATGTCTGATAGATCACGCTGTCAGGATGACGGGCGGAGAACCCGCGCAGGGTCTCGCATAAGCTCGCCTCACAGTCGCATGCGGATGAATGCATCATCATGCTCGTCCTCTTCAACTTTATTTATAAAGGTTAAATAAATGTTGACCCGATTCAGCAGAGAGTTCCAATATAGAATCCATGCTGGTTTGAGACGTTTTAGATATGGAACTTCGTTATCTGCGCTATTTTGTCGCGGTTGCACGCGAGCGACACTTCACCAGGGCGGCCAAAGCGCTGGGTATTTCACAGCCTCCACTGAGCCAGCAGATCAAACGGCTTGAGGAGGAAGTGGGCACGCCGCTGTTCAGACGCCTGACGCGGGGCGTGGAGCTGACAGAAGCGGGAGAAGCCTTCTACGAGGACGCCTGCAAGATCCTGGCGCTGAGCGACGCCGCGCTGGAGAAAGCCCGCGGTATCGCGCGCGGGCTGAACGGCAGCCTGTCGATTGGCATCACCAGCTCCGACGCCTTTCATCCCAAAATTTTCGCGCTGATCCGCCAGTATCAGGTGCAGAACATGGCGGTGCAGGTTCACCAGGTGGAAGCCAATATGTCCTCGCTGACGACGATGCTGGCGGAGGGTGAGCTGGATATCGCCTTCGTGCGCCTGCCGTGCGAGAGCAGCAAGGTGTTCGAGCTAAAAATACTCGACCGGGAGCCGATGGTGGTGGCGCTGCATCGCGACCATCCGCTGGCGGCGCGCGGCGATCTGGCGCTGGATGAGCTTAAGGATACGCCGGTAGTGCTGTTCCCGCAGGAGGTCGCGCCGGGGCTGTACGACCGCGTCTACGGCAGCTGCGAGCGGGCCGGAATTGATATGCAACATACGCTGCAATCCTCACAGCTCTCCTCTTCCCTGAGCATGGTTTCCGCCGGCGGCGGCTTCGCGCTGGTGCCACAGTCGATGGCGGCCATTTCTCCGCCGAATGTCACCTACCACGCGCTGAGCTCACCGGAGCTTTATACCGATATCGCGCTCTGCTGGCGGCGCTTTGAACGCTCGCGGACGGTGAAGCGGTTTCTGGCGATGATGAGCGAGGGGGAACGGGAGCAGGGATGAACCATTTCAGAAACTGCGGATTGTATTGATACTAAAATTATTGCGAAGCGGGTTTTGAGGCTGAATTGGAAGGGAATATGGGCAGGCTGCTATATACAACTCAGGTGCCATTACCCTTTAAAAATAAATAACCCACACAGGTGCGGGTTATTTTTTGTCAGTACAGCTTAACTGCTCGGACTATTGTCTTCATCGCTATCGTACGCCACACTGATATTTAGCGCAGGTTACAGTGGAGAAACGTTTCCAGCTGCAGGACCTTTTGCGCCATTCTCAATGGTAAAGGAAACTTTCTGACCTTCATCAAGCGTTTTGAAGTTGTCGCTCTGAATTGCAGAGAAATGTACGAATACATCTTTGCTGCCGTCGTCAGGGGTGATAAAGCCAAAACCTTTATCTGCGTTGAACCATTTTACTAAACCAGTCATTTTATTAGACATAGATAAATCCTTAATTTATGAGCCACATAAGCGCGGCGATGATAGCCTGTATTTCGAGAGTTACTTATTTGGCACTTAGGAGGAGGCTCACGAAGAAGGAGTATCTACTGATAACACCTGAACTGAGGACTGCTTTACTAAAACTGCTTTCATAAGGTCTGTATTCCAAACCGATGACGTTATTAAGACACAGCGAAATTTATTGCGCAATGATTATTATTATTTATTTTAACCATTTAAACGCCCGGATGGCTGGTCGCGGTGCCAGACATCGTTCTGGCTTGAGGTCTACCATGTACTACAAAATGGCTACGCTTTCATTGTGCCGGGAGTTTGGGCTGGTTTGTTCACAGGCGGGAAAATCCTCCCGCGCGACGCAGACGTTATTAGAAGGGTTGCTAAAAATGAAAAGGTCTGCGTAAAACGTAACCGCAGTGCAACTGTGTCCGGCGGCGCTGCGCCTGCGCGGGCCTACGGGTCGTATCGCGGTAGTTTTGTAGGCCGGGTCAGGCGTAGTCGCCACACGGCAATGCCCTTCTGGAAGCCGCCTCGCAAACCTGCAAGCAACCTTCTGTAATTCAGGGTTATCCCTTTTCATCTCTTCTTCTCGGTCGTACAGTGCCTGCGTTGCGGCACATCCGTAACCGGGCGTAGGAACCCGTTAGCATAACATGACATTTTTTTGCACAACGAGGATGCTAAATGGCTACTACACCTAACTTTTCTTATGCGCTCTCTGAAGAAAGCGCTGTTCATCACCTCATAAATACTTCAATTTCCGATTTTGCGGATCTTTTCGAGCTGGCTGATACCTGCGCCGCGTATGTCAACGTACTGGTGGAAACTGACGACACAGTGACGTTTACCACGCTCTGTGAGCGATTGCTGGCTGCGCTGAAGCGGCTGCGTGAATGCTGTGACTCAGAGCTTCCGTCGTATCTTGTTGAGCAGTTGATTGCAGGGGAAAAGATTACCTCCTGCGTGCCGGACTGCTGGCAGGAAACGGCGTTGCAGGTGGACTATGCCGTGGCGTTAACGCTGGCGGTGATGAGCGGGACGTTGCCTGCGAACGTGGCGAAAGAACTCACCGGACTGCTGCATGATATGGTCTGGCTGTTAGCGGAGTTTGTGAAGGAGCCTTATATTCCGGCGCACTGAGGCGGGTGATGGTAGGCCGGGGTTCTGCTGGGTAAAAAGCAGGATTTCGGCCTTACGCAAAATGCAATGTTGTTTGTTGAATGACTGTTGCTGCTAAAAGCGAAAAGCGGAGCATATTTGCGCAGCCAAGGCGCCAGAACGATTTCTTTATAGCCGAGATATGTTGTCATTAATGCCGCCAGCAGACTTTATTAGGGCATTATTTATGTTAATTTCAATTGTCTCTACTACTGCTTAGGTTAAAATATGCATTCAAACTATGAAGTGATTAACACAGTTCCTCTTCCAGAAGATTTTTGCCGTTTACGCATCATCGCCGGGTTAACTCCTCGACCTCTTGAATCGGCAAAACGCGCGCTTCCTGCAAGCTGTTACGGAGTACACATTGTGTGTGCCGGAAATGTTGTAGGGATGGGGCGCATTGTTGGCGATGGTGCCCTGAACTTCGAGATCGTTGATATTGCTGTTGACCCGGAGCATCAGGGAAAAGGCTTGGGACGAGAAATAATGCAAAACTTAATGTTATGGTTTAAACAGCATGTGTCAGCTGGTGCCTATATTACCCTGATAGCCGATGTTCCCGCGCTATATGAAAAATTTGGCTTTAAGAACGTTCGGCCTGAAAGCGAAGGCATGGCTCTGATCTGGGGATTATAGAAGTAATCCCGTTCTCTTTATTATACGCACGGCACTTAATAGCTATGTCCGCACATGGCACAAGGCGGACATATCTTTCACAGTCACCTAATAAAGTGTTCGCACTCATTAAATGAGCACCGTCATCACGATCATATGAAAACTACATTCTATCAATGTTTCGATACTGTCAACTCATCCGTCGCGTCAAGATTACGAGGATGCTCTGGGGTTGGTGGCGTATCTGATTGAGCATGACCCAGATAACCCGCTGGTAGAGATGCTCACTGCGAAAATCGATGAATACGAAAACGAGTTTTCGGAGTTTGCAGAATTTAACGCGCGAGTAGCCAGCATTCCGTCAGGCGTTGCGTTATTGCGAACGCTGATGGATCAGTACCAACTCACACAGAGCGATTTCTAAAATGAGATAGGCAAGAAGTCTCTGGTGAGTCGAATGCTCAACGGACAGCGCACGTTAACGCTGGATCATATGCGCGCGCTGGCGAAGCGTTTTGGCGTGTCGGTGAGTGCATTTGTGGGGAATTTATTAGGATGTAATTTTCTGTGCAGCATCATTTTAAGGATAAATTGATCTTATCTGGGATCGGTATATTCATGCTTTGTTTATGCGTCTATTCACTATGTCATTCACATAATGTTCAATCGAAATATTGTGCTCCCGATTAATCTGAGTAATGAATGCGCTAAGATGCTCTTGCGATGCAAAAAGGGTAGTGGCAATGAGGTTATCAAAATCGTTCTGAGAAAATCGTTTATATCCCTTCAACGTCGAGCGTTGGAGCAAAGTGTGTGCGGTCACTTCCAGAATGGCTCGTCGGTAATGATCGGACAGCAGGACATCAAGATCTGTCTGACGAATATAAAACTCGAAATGAAAGCTGACAAATCCCGATTCGACAGGTAGTGAATAAATTAGTTTATCACCTAATTGCTCGACGTAAGGTTCATATCCTTCTCCCATTACTCGCGTAGTCTGCATATAACCTCTCTACTTTCATGTATTAGATTCATTCCACTTGAATAAATATACAGCATTACTCTTTAAAATCTTGCTTAAAATAACTGTAAGAATCACAGAGCACATCACCTAGCTAAAAATAACATTTTCGCCGTACTGGTTTACTTTGAAAGAAAATAATTACCCATAAAAATAATTATAAAACGCATTGAAATTTTCATTACCGATAAGTGGTACAATCCTTTCCCGCAGCTCATCAATGAAATTACCTTTTACTTCGTCATTATCATCTGCTATGTCAAAGATATCGTAGTGACCATATACCAAATCAATAAGCTCCGCTAAAGAAAATATGAATTCAGAGAGACTATCAGCTATCTTAAATGGCTCAATAACATCATAACTTGCATAAACATAGGAACTCCCTTCAACGATAACCGCAATTATAGGTTTACCTCCGCCTAAATCATTACCAATAACAAGATAATTATCTGGTAAGTATTCGTAACCACTTTGAGCCTTCAAGAGTTCACTGACTGAGTGAAGTTTAATTGGCGTGAAGCCTGTTTCAATCTTTAACTTTTCAGGATTATAATTTTTATATAAAAATCCCAACTCTGTCGAACGAGGTAAGTTGGACGGGAAGGTTTTATCCAAGTCATTGACTGCATTGAAACTCCCGGGCAGCGAGTATTTATTACATATAGCAATGAGTTTTTTTAATGCTTTTTCAATCTCATTCACCATTGTCTCATACGCATCCATAAAAATAGCCTTCAGTCATAACCCATTAACTTAGCATAATATTTCCAGAATGCATTATCTTCTGACAAGCTAAGTAAATCAATTTTTAATTAATCTCTCGCTCTTAAAAACAAAGCTCTATGAAGTTATCGTTCTCAAGATAAAAATTTAAACCTGATATGAAATCTTCTACAGATGGTTTTTCTCTTTGGATAGAGATATTATGTAATACATCTATAAATTGTTCTCCATAGAAAAAAAGCTCTAGCGAATTTCCGACAACAAAATCAGGGTATACTTCCTCATCGTCATCACTAATGACAGGATAGCTTTCCAAATAACAAACAAGATCTACTTTTGCAGATAACTCATATTCTTTTGTATACACACAAAAATTATCTAATGTATTCCCACCCATAATTTTATATATTAAGTCATCTAAACCATACGCTTTTCTGTATTCTAACCGACTCATACGCACAATCCTTGAGGCTTATCTTTCATACTTTGCAAAGCAAGTAGTTAATGTTAAGTTCATATATTCCACTGAACTGTAATTTAAATGATTTTTATAATCCGGGAAATTATTCCCCGGACCATTTTGACTAATTGAAATCTTACTCCTATTAATAAATAGGATCAGCAAAGTCTATTCCTTTTACGTCATTCTTAGAAAGGAACTCTTTAAATTCATTTGAAATAATTATGCAAGATTTATACTCACTACATCTTGCCATACTAAAATCTTCAATAACATTTTCTTTGAAGACTACTTTACTAAACTTCCTTGGACCATTAGGTAAATAACTTAATATAGGTTGGCTTTCAGAAGCTTCCATATCGATGCATGAAACCTCTCTTAGTATATTAATTATTTTATACCCTTGATATTTTTTTTCATTTACAGATACAGTTGCATCAATAAGTTGAACATCAGTCCGAAAAACATCGTGACAAGAAATTAGCGATGCTAGTCTGGGTGATATGAATATAGGCCCATCACTATAATAGAAATCATATGTAAGCAGTGCCTTCTCACTCACCTTAGATTTTAATGTAAATAAATACCCCTCGTTAGTCTCAATTGATTTACATTGGGAAAAAGCACTTCCAGATATATCAGAGTGCTGGTATTCAAACCAATAACTATTGGGGTAATCAGAAGCAATTCGTAGCTCATACATACTTAGCACCTCGCTTTTCTAACCGAGTTTTTGTTAAGAATAGTTTTACCACCGCGTAAATCGGCACGTTCATTTTTTATGATTTCACTAACAGCCTGTTTATACTCTGATTGTTTCCAGCCGTTTTCCTTCCCGTATTCATATATAGCATCCATCTGGTCACCTATATTTTTTGTATAAACAGGGTGAGACCCACTATGGATTGTTCTTGTCGGATGGTAATCAGCTGACTTAGGTAAATAAATAACATTTTTAATATCATGGATATTAAAATCAGCCGCTTTTATTAATTCATGACCTTTTAACTGTTGTGGAATAATATGATGCTTTTGGAAACCAGTAATACTCGGCATCGTGTTATAGGTCAGCAATCCAAGCGGATCAATCCACCCCAACGGATTCGGCGCATACTGATAAAGATTCCACCCGCCATTCAGACCAATCGGATCCTGCACAATAAACCGCCCGACCTGCGGGTCGTAGTAGCGGAACAGGTTATAGTGCAGTCCCGTTTCACCGTCAGCGTACTGCCCGGCATAGCGAAGCGGCTGGTGTGCCATCGCCGTGCGGTTCACAAGCCTTGAGAACCCTTCGCTCTGATGGCGCACCTCGCCAAAGCTGCCGTACTGGCCGCTCCAGCGCACCGCGCCGCGCTCGTCGGTCACCTCCAGCGGCGCGCCGTTCAGGTCGGTACTGAACCAGTAAATCTCACCGCTGCTCTGGTCATGAAGATGGTCCACACGCGCCAGCGGGCTCCAGGCCTCATTCGGGTCGTAGATATAGGTGCTGCACGGCCCGGTATCCTGCTGCTCCTGCAGCAGGCGATAGCCCTGCCACAGGAAGCGGGTGTTGGTGGTGCCGTGCGCGGTGGTGACGGTTTTGCGCGTGCGGCGGCCCAGCGCGTCGTAGTGGTAGCGCGCCTCAAACCGCCCTTCCGGCCCGGTTCCCCGGGCGGACACCAGCCGGTTCTCGGCGTCATACGCATAATGCTGCTCGTACAGCCCGATGCGGCGGCTGACCAGGTTGCCCCAGGAGTCGTATTTCATGAACAGCGCCTGCCAGTGCTGCAGGCGGTTATCCGTGACTGGCGCGGCATCGTCACTGGCGGCGAGGTTATCCGCCGCGTCATAGCTGAACTGCGCGCGGCTGTAGCCCTGTCGCGCCTCGTAGTGCTTCAGCAGACGCCCTTCGGCGTCGTAGCCGTAGTCCACCTCTCCGCGCAGGGTGTCGCTGACGCCGGAAAGCTCGCCGCGCGCGGTGTAGCGGTACAGGCGTTCCAGTAGCGCCTGCTCCGGCAGGGTCACGTCCGTGCTCAGTTCGCTGCGCTGCAGGGTGCGTCTGCCGAGGCTGTCATACTGACGAAGCTGCTCGCGCGCGCCCTGGGTGCGGCGCACCTCGCGGTGCAGGCGGTCGCGGGTGAACTCGGTCACCAGCTGCTGCCCGAAGCGGATGGCGCTGACGTGGCCGGAGCCGTAGTGCAGCCAGGCCAGCTTTTGCCCGCCGGGCAGCGTCAGGCCGGTCAGGTTGCTCAGGGCATCCCATTCATAGCCCACCGCGCCGTTAATGCCGGACTCGCTCAGCACGCGTCCGGCGTCGTCGTGGCGGTAAGCGATCTCATCGCTTTCAATCCCCAGGGCAACGCCTTCGGCGGTTGGCGTGCGGCGGATGCGGGTAATCTGGCCGCTCGGGTCGCGGAAATAATGGTACTCCGCGTGGCGCTGGGTACGCCCAATCAGCAGCCCGCTGTCGTCATAGCGGAACTGCTGGACGCGACGGGCAATGCCGCCGTCGGCGGCAGGCCGGCCGTTTTCTTCGAGCGCGCAGAGGAACCCTCGCGCGTCCCACTGCATATGGCGCACGGTCTCGTCCGGGCGCGTTTCGCTGAGCGGGCGGCCCACGGCGTCATAGGTGAAGCGGTATTCCGCCCCGTTGCCGTTATCGAGCCGCAGCAGGTTGCCGCGCGGGTCGTAGCGCCACTGGCGCATGCGGCCGATACGGTCGGTGAGGCTGACAGGGAGGCCGAGCGCGTTATAGGCCCAGCTCACCTCGCTTTCCAGCGGGTCGCGCCAGCCCGTGAGCTGGCCGCGTTCGTTCCACACCAGCGACTCGCGGCTGCCGTCCGGGTGGATCACGGCGCTGAGCAGCCCGGCACGGCTCCACTCCCGGCGCGTGATATTCCCTTCCGCATCTTCGCTTTCAACCAGCTGCCCGAAGCGGTCGTAGGTGAAGCGGGTCACGCTGCCGGAGCAGTCGGTGCGCTGCGTCAGCAGCCCCTGGTGGTTCCAGACCAGGCGCACCACGCCGCCGGTGGCGTCGGTGATGCTCTCAGGCAGGTTTTCTTCATCGTCGGGATAGCCATACGCGGTGGTGCTACCGACCGGATCCGTTTCCGACAGCAGGCGACCGCGAAGGTCGTACATGGCCTGCGATGAGGTGCCGTCCGGGTAGACCGTGCGGGTGATGCGGTCGGTCAGGCGATGCCAGTGATACTCCGTGCGGCGGCCCGCCGGGTCCGTCTCGCTGGTCATGCGGCCGTACTTGTCCCACGTGCTGCGGCGCATCGCGCCGCCGGGCAGAATGACGTCGCAGAGCTCGCCGTCGCGGTAGACAAACGTCGTCTGGCGGCCGTCGTAATCCGTGAAGCGCGCGACGTTATCGTCGTCGTCCACCAGCCAGTGCGCCTGCGCGCCGTCTTCCCGGGTCGCGCGGCGGGTGCCGTTATCAAAATCGTATTCGAACGTCAGCCGTTCGCCGCCGCTGTGGCGGAAGCCGACCACGCGCGGCAGGCCGTCGATCTCCTGCCAGCGGTATTCGCTCAGCAGGCCGTTGGCGTCCTCGTGGGCGCTCATCAGCCCGTCCTGCCAGCTGAAGCGTCGGCGCACGCTACCGCCCCGGCCGGTCACGGAGACCAGCTGGCGCTGTTCATCATAAGCGTAACTGACCAGGCAGATCTCGTCATCCAGCCAGGCGCCGAGGAGCCTGTCACGGTCGTAGCGGCAGACCACGCGCTGGCCAGCGCTGTCGGTCAGGGCATGCAGGGTATTATCCGCATTCCACTCGAAGAGAATATCGTTGCCGCAGGGTTCGGAGATGCGCTGGAGCAGCGACGGGGCATCATCCCGCAGCGGCGCATAGTGCCAGCGCTCGCCGCTGACGTCATACACCGACCAGCTGTCGTCCTGGTGATGTTCAAGCCAGTTTTTTTCGCTCTCGCAGTAGGTGCGCATGCCTTTCGGCACTTTCGGGAAGGCGACGTAATCGCCGGACGGCGCGCGCCACACCAGGCCGTCCTGATAGGGCTCCAGGCGGCTTTCCCAGAACAGGCTCCAGCCGCGGCCCAGCACGCTGTCGCCGGGGTTGCCGCTGCGCCAGTAGCGCTGCCAGCGCACCGGAAGGCGCGAAGGCAGTACGAAGTCCAGCTCATCATCCCCGCTGAGAAACTTCTGCCCGCTGACGATATCCACCGGGCGGGCGATGATCCCCGCGGCCGCCACGCCGGTCATCAGCGTACCGGCACGGCAGGCGATGCGGGCCAGCTTATTGATGCCGGGGATTTTGCCCAGCAGCTTAGAGAGTGCCCCGACTTTGCCGGCCGCTCCGCCCCAGCCGCCGAGAAGCCCGGCGAACAGCAGGGTCAGATCGGAAACCTTATAGAGCCACTCGGGCACTTCAGACTGAATGGGCAGGGTTTGCTGCGGATCGCCGCCGATAATAACGTTGTCCGAACCGGTCATCACCTTCGCGTCGCAGGTGGTGCGATCCCCGATGCGGGACGCAGGCTGGCTGTTAATGGAGACTCGCTTAGAGCCTTCGGCCATCTGCTGCGAGCCGTCGTCAGAACAGTCGACGGTGCTATCGGTGGCAAGGGCGGCGGGTTTACCGTTGATAAACACGTTGGGCGAGCCGGAGGTGATGACGCCTTTCTTCGTCATGCTGGACGCCCCGGCGTCGGCTATGCTGTCCCGGGCGGCGGTCGCCAGCTCCCCGGTGTAATAGCCCACGGCGAGGCTCGCGCCAACGAGCAGGACGCCCACGCCAAGACAGGAGACGCCGAGACCCGCAATAAACATGGCCCCCGCCAGAATGCCCCCGGCGGCGGCAATCAGGCCACCGACAATCGTTCCGGCAATCATCCCGGCCAGCGCACCGGAGTGCCCGATATCATCATCAACGCGTGCAGCTTCAAACATAACGACTATCCCTGATGTTAATCGTGGAGGCGAAAGCTCCTGAGAAGATCGCCCAGCAGCGCGCCGTCAGCATCGCTCAGCGCACGTGCGCAGGTCATGGTGAAAACCAGAACGTTATCGCCCCCGGTATTAAACACGGCCTGCTGCTGCCAGATGCGCTTCGCGTCGCGCAGGTAGCTGGCGTGGACGATTTCGCCCTGTGAAAGGCTTTCGCCAAGCGTAGCGGCGCGGCGCTCACCCTGCTTCCAGCCTTTAAGATGTTTTGCCATCAGGGCGAGCTGGCGATCGATATACGCGGCAAGCGCTTCGCCGGGGTTGAGGGCATCGCGGGAGATGTTGAACGCGGGCGCATCCCCGGCAGGCAGAGCGAAAACGTTGACGGTACGATCCTGATAGCCATCAGGGAGGCTGATAAGCCCTTCATTTATATGGTACTTCGGAGATGATTCTGACATTGAGCGGGTCCCACCACATTTTTCAGAAGCAGCAAGTTTCTCATATGTGTTTGATACTGACTATCCCCCTGAAAAGAGAGAGCCGCGTCCGTTGTCTATACTCAACACACAACAGACAACGGAGTGCGCCATGCCCTTACCCGATTTCAAATCCTCTGAACCCTACACGCTCGGCATCGAGCTTGAGCTTCAGGTCGTCAACCCGCCGGGCTACGACCTGAGTCAGGACTCTTCCGCGCTGATCGCTGCCGTTAAAGACGACATTAAAGGCGGCGAGGTCAAACACGACATCACCGAAAGCATGCTCGAAATCGCCACCGGCGTGTGCCAGAACATCGACCAGGCGGCGGCGCAGCTCTCGGGGATACAGCAGAGCATCCTGCGCGCGGCGTCCGAGCAGCATATTCAGATTTGCGGCGGCGGAACCCACCCGTTCCAGAAGTGGCAGCGTCAGGAGGTGTGTGACGATGAGCGCTATAACGTCACGCTGGAGCGCTTTGGCTATCTGATTTTACAGGCGACGGTGTTCGGCCAGCACGTGCACGTGGGGTGCCGAAACGGGGACGACGCCATTTATCTGCTGCACGGCCTGTCGCGCTTCGTGCCGCACTTTATCGCCCTCGCCGCGTCCTCCCCCTACATGCAGGGCACGGACACGAAGTTCTCCTCGTCGCGTCTTAACATCTTCTCCGGGTTCCCGGACAACGGCCAGATGCCGTGGGTCAACGGCTGGCAGGAGTTCGAAGGACTTTTCCGCCGCCTGAGTTCCACCAGCATGATCGACAGCATTAAGGATCTGCACTGGGACATCCGCCCCAGCCCGCACTTCGGCACCGTGGAGGTGCGGGTGATGGATACGCCGCTGACGCTCGGTCACGCTATTAATATCGCCGGGCTGATCCAGGCCACCTCGCACTGGCTGCTGACCGCGCGGCCGTATAAGCATCAGGAGCGGGATTTTCTGCTGTACCGCTTTAACCGTTTTCAGGCGTGCCGCTACGGGCTGGAGGGGATCCTGACGGACGTGCATACGGGCGAGCATAAAACCGTCGCGGAAGACATTGCGTGGCTGCTGGAGCAGGTTGCGCCGTCGGCCGAGAAGCTCGGCGCAACGAGCGCGATTAAGGAAATTGCCCTGCTGTTAAAGCAGGGCAAGAGCGAGGCGCAGCGCATGCGCGACTTTATCGCCGACGGCGGCTCGCTTATTTCTCTGGTTCAGAAGCACAGCGAGCTGTGGGCGACGAGTCCGTAAGGGCGTGCCCCCACTCGCGCAGGCGCTGGAACAGCACGAACAGCGTGGGGATGAAGAGGATCCCCACCACGGTCGCCACCAGCATGCCGCTGAACACCGTGGTGCCGATGATGCGGCGGCTCTGGGCACCGGCTCCGGTTGCCAGCATCATCGGCAGGACGCCGATAATGAACGACACGGCGGTCATCATCACCGCGCGAAAGCGGCGCGACGCCCCTTCCCGCGCGGCATCAACGATCGCCATCCCGTCCATTCGCTGCGCGCGTGCAAACTCCACGATCAGGATCGCGTTCTTGGCGGCAAGGGCTATCAGCAGCACCAGGCCAATCTGCACGTACACGTCATTGGCGTAGCCGGCGATCCACAGCCAGACCAGCGCCCCGCCGATGGCGAACAGCACCGAGAGCATCACGCTCGCCGGGAGCGTCCAGCTCTCGTACTGGGCGACGAGGAACAGCCACGCCATCACCACCGCCGCCAGCACGATCCATATCGCCTGATTGCCGGTCTGCTGCTCCTGATATGACATGCCGCTCCAGGCATAGTCATAACCCGCGGGCAGGCTCTGCGCCAGAATCTCGCCCATCGCCGCCATCGCGGTGCTGCTGCTCACCCCTTGGGCTGCCGAGCCGCTCACCGATACCGACGGGAACTGGTTGTACTGCTGGATAAAGGGCGCGCCAACGGTCGGCGTGATGGTGACGAGGTTGCTCAGGCGCACCCGCTCGCCGCTGTTGCCGCGCACGAACAGCTCGCTGATTTGCTCGGCGCGCTCGCGCCACTGCATCTCGTTTTGCATCACCACGTGGTAGACGCGGTTGTTGACGCTGAAATCCCCGGCGCGCGTGCCGCCAAAGGCGGTTTGCAGGCTGCTGAAGATGCGGGACACCGGCACGTCGAGGCGGGCCGCGCGCTCGCGGTCAACGGTCAGCGTCAGCTGCGGCACGTTGCTGCTCCAGGTGGTGAAGACGCGGCTCAGCTGCGGGTGCTGGTTGGCTTTCGCCAGCACTTCACGCGTCACGCGCTCCAGCTCCGCCGGGCTCTGCCCCGCCTGCGCCTGCATGCGCAGGTCGAAGCCGGAGGCGTTGCCCAGCCCCGGCAGCGTCGGCGGCGCGAAGGTCATGATGGTCGCTTCTGGCAGGGCCAGCAGCTGGCGCTGAAGGGTGCCCATCACCTCGTCCAGCGGCGGACGCTCGCTCCAGTCCTTCAGCATGATGGAGATAAACCCGCCGTTGGAGGCGCTGGTGCCGTTGAGGATGTTAAACCCGGACACCTGAATCACGTCTTCAACCGCCGGATTTTTGGCGATCAGCTCGCGCGCGGTGGTCATCACCGCCTCGGTACGCTCCAGCGACGCCGCTTCCGGCAGCTGGACGCTGGCGAAGAAGTAGCCCTGGTCCTCCTGCGGCAGGAAGCCTTTTGGCATAGACGTAAAGCTGAACGCCACCACGGCGGCCGCGCCCGCGGTGGCCAGCAGCGCCAGCCACGGGCGCTGGTTGAACATCGTTACGATGCGGGTGTAGGCGCCGCGCGTGGCGTCCAGCCCCCGGTTGAACCCGCGGAAAATCGCCGCAGGCTTCGCCGGGCGCGGGCGCAGCAGCATGGCGCACAGCGCGGGCGTTAACGTCAGCGCCACGAGGCTTGAAAGCGTCACGGCGGTGGAGAGCGTTACCGCAAACTGGCGGTACAGCTCGCCGACGATCCCCGGCAGCAGCGCCACCGGCACAAACACCGCCAGCAGCACCAGCGTCGTCGCAATCACCGGCCCGGCAATCTGGCGCAGCGCCAGGGCGGTGGCCGCCGTGCGGCTCTGCCCTTCCGCCATCAGCGTTTCGACACTCTCCACCACCACGATGGCGTCATCCACCACCATGGTCAGCGCCAGAATAATGGCAAACAGGCTGAGGGTGTTGGCGGAGTAGCCCAGCGTGTAGAGCACCGCAAAGGTGCCCACCAGCGACACCGGAATGGCGAGGGCGACAATCAGCGTTGCCCGCCAGCTTTGCAGGAACAGGGAAACCACGACGACCACCGCCAGCATCGTCAGCGCCAGGGAGACGCCGATCTCTTTGATGGTGGCGGCGACAAAGGTGGTGGTGTCGAACTTCACCTCATACGCCAGGTCGTCCGGGAAGCGCGTCGAGAGGCGCTCCAGCTCCGCGCGCACCGCGTCGGCGACGCGCAGGGCGTTGGCGGACGGGGTCGGATAGATGCCAAGATAGGCGGAGTCATGCCCGTTCAGCTGCGCGCCGGAACTGTAGCTGCGCGAGCCGAGCTCGATGGTGGCGATATCCTTCAGGCGCACCAGCTGGCCCATCTCCCCCGCGCGGATAATAATGTCGGCAAACTCTTCGGCCTGGTTCAGTCGCCCCAGCCCGTTGATGGTCAGGGTCTGCTGCTGGCCGTTGAACACCGGCGGCGTGCCGACCTGGCCCGCCGCGCCCTGCACGTTCTGCTCGCGCAGCGCCTGCGCCACGTCGTCGGTCGTGACGTTCAGGGCGTTCATGCGGTCCGGGCGCAGCCAGATGCGCATGCTGTAGTCGCGCGCGCCAAACATCTGTACCTGCCCGACGCCCGGCAGGCGAGACAGCGCCTCGCGCACCTGGGTGCTGGCGTAGTTGCTGACGAACAGCGGCGTGTGGGTGTTGTTCGGTGAGTAAAGACTTACCCCCATCATCAGGTTGGTGGCGCGCTTGCGTACCTGCACGCCGTTTTGCTGCGCCTCGGCGGGCAGCTGCGCCAGGGCCTGCGCCACGCGGTTTTGCACGTCGATGGCGGCGAGATCCGGGTCGGTACCCGCCGCGAAGGTGATGTTCAGGCTGTAAGTGCCTTCATCAGCGCTGGTGGACTCCATGTAAAGCATGTGGTCCACGCCGTTAAGCTGGGTCTCCAGCGGCGTGGCGATGGCTTCCGCCACGTCAGCCGAGCTGGCCCCCGGCCAGCTGGCAGAGACGTTGACCACCGGCGGCGTGATCTGCGGATACTGCTCCACCGGAATAATTTTCAGCGCGATGGCCCCCAGCAGGGTAATGACCAGCGCAATCACCATCGCGAAGCGCGGGCGTTTGATGAAAAACGTCAGCATGATGGCTCCTTAATTCAGTATCTGGACGGCAGCGCCGGGCTGTACGCGCTGCGCGCCGTCAGCAATCGCTCGCTCACCGGGCTTCACGCCGGAGGCGATCTGGACCTGCTGGCCAATCTGCCCGGCAATTTTCAGCGGACGCATTTCGGCTTTGCCGTCGGCGTTAACCACCCAGGCAAAGAACCCGTCGCCGTTCTGCTGGACCGCGGCGGCTGGCAGGGTCAGCACGGGCTGTTTGCTGACGGGTCGCAGAAACACATTCGCATTGCCGCCGGGCAGCAGCTGATGGCGCGGGTTGGCGAACTCGGCGCGCAGCATCACGCTGGCGGTGCGCGGGTCGATGCGGTTATCCACCGACGTCAGCTCGCCGCTGATGCGCTCGCCGTTGCTGTCAATAACGGCCTGCCAGGCCTGTTTCATGGCGCCGATATCCGCATGCTGTCCGGCTTTGGTGGCAAACGCGCCCTCTTCCAGCGCAAAGGCGATGCGGATGGGATCGAGCTGAACTACCTCCACCAGCACGCCGCTTGCGGGGTTGACCAGGCTACCGACGTGGAAGCTGCTGTGCCCCACGCGGCCGTCAATCGGTGAGGTGATGCGCGTGTAGTTAAGGGTGACGTTGCGGGTCTCCAGCCGGGCTTTCGCCTGCTCGAGCGCGGCGCTGGCAACGTCGCGCTGCATGCGGGCGTTGTCCACGTCGTGGCGGCTGATGGCGTTGCTGCTGCCCAGGCTTTCAAAGCGGGAAAGCTGCTGCTGCGCCTGACGCAGCGTGGCTTCGGCGCTTCTTACCTCGGCCTGCGCCAGACGCACGGCGGCGCGCGGCTCGGCGTCGTCCAGCTCAAACAGCACGTCACCTTTTTTGACGTACTGCCCGTCGCGGAAGTTGATTTTAGTTATCACGCCTTCCGTGCGCGCGCGCAGCTCAACGGTGTGGATGGCTTCGATGCGGCCCGGGATCTGGCGCCCGGCGGCGTGGTCGATCTGCTCCACGGTGGCAACGCGAACGGGGATGGCGGCGGCAAATGCGGGCTGCAGGGTAGCGACGAGGAGTGCGAACAGGAGCGGGAGTTTCATGGGAGTACCTCAGTATTGTCCCCTCACCCTAACCCTCTCCCCAAAGGGGAGAGGGGACGTAAACACCCTCTCCCCTTTGGGGAGAGGGCAGGGTGAGGGGTAAGGTTTTAGTTATGCAGCCTTACGGAACCTGCGGGTGAGTCGCTTCTCGATTTCGACGACGAAGAACATCACGCCCGCTACCGCAAGCGTCACGAACCAGTAGCGCAGCGGCAGCGCTTCGGTGCCGAACAGCATCTGCATAAACGGCAGGTAGATAATGGCCGCCTGGAGCAGGAACAGGACGCCCGTTACCAGCCAGATCCCTTTGTTCGCCAGCAGGCCGCGGTTCAGGGAGAACCCTTCGGTGTTGCGGCAGTTAATCATGTACACCCACTGGGCGCAGACCAGCATCTGCAGCAGCACGGTGCGGATGAACTCCGCGCTGTGGCCGCGCGGGGCCAGCCAGGCTTCGAGCGCAAAGGCGGCGATGGCGATCATGGTGCCGACGAAGGCCACGCGCCAGACTGCGTAAACGTCCATTACGTGCTGCCCGGTCTGGCGCGGCGGGCGCTTCATAATGTTGCGCTCGGCGGCTTCAAACGCCAGGCCGAAGGAGAGCGTGGCGGAGGTCGCCATGTTCATCCACAGGATCAGCACCGGCGTCAGCGGAATGATGTTCCCCGCCAGCAGCGCAATCACAATCAGCAGCCCCTGCGCCAGGTTGGTCGGCATGATGAACAGGATGGTCTTCTTCAGGTTGTCGTAAACGCGACGCCCCTCTTTCACCGCGCTGGCGATGGTGGCGAAGTTATCGTCCGTCAGGACCATGTCCGCCGCCTCTTTGGTCACTTCGGTGCCTTTAATGCCCATCGCGATGCCCACGTCGGCCTGACGCAGCGCCGGGGCATCGTTCACGCCGTCGCCGGTCATGCCGACGATTTCGCCTTTCTCCTGCAGCGCTTTCACCAGGCGCAGCTTATGCTCCGGGCTGGTTCGGGCGAAGATGTCATACTTCACCGCCGCGTCCGCCAGCTCGGCGTCGTCCATTTTTTCCAGCTGATAGCCGGTCACCGCCTGCTCGCTGTTGGTGATCCCCAGCATCTGGCCGATGCTCATCGCCGTCTGCGGGTGATCCCCGGTGATCATCTTCACGCGGATCCCCGCCTGCTGGCAGGCGCCGATTGCGTCAATCGCTTCCGGGCGCGGCGGATCCATCATCCCGGCGATGCCGAGGAAGATCAGGCCGTGGCTCAGGTCGTCGTGCGTCAGCGCCTGCTCGCCGTTTGCCGGCCTGAACGCTGCCGCCACCATGCGCAGCCCCTGACGCGCGTAGCGCTCCATCTCGGCTTCCCAGTAGCCCAGGCTGAAGGCTTCCGCACCGTTACGGGTCAGCTGCTGCGCGCACAGGGCGAAAATCACGTCCGGCGCGCCGGTGATTAAAATCTGCTCCTCACCGCCAATCTGGTAGTGGGTGCTCATGTACTTGCACTGCGAGTCGAACGGGATCTTGTTAACCAGCGTGGTCATGACCGGCGCGAGGCGGGCTTTCGCCGCCAGCACCTTCAGCGCGCCCTCGGTAGGCCCACCAGTGATGCCCCACAGACCGCGCTCGTCCTGAATCAGCTGGCTGTCGTTACACAGGTCAACGGTGCGCAGGTACTGCTCCAGCACGGTGCCCGGCTGGATCTGCACCGGCTCGTCGCTGCCTTCCAGGTAGATATTGCCCACCGGCTCGTAGCTGTTGCCGTCCACGCGGTAGCAGGCGTCAGCGGTGATGATGGCTTTGACCGTCATCTCGTTCATGGTCAGGGTGCCGGTTTTGTCCGAGCAGACCACGGTCATCGCGCCCAGGGTTTCAACCGTCGGCAGCTTGCGGATGATGGCCCGCTTGCGCGCCATCGCCTGTACGCCCAGGGAGAGGATGATGGAGATGATCGCTGGCAGACCTTCCGGTACGGAGGCCACCGCCAGGCTGATCAGAGAGAGCAGCAGCTCGCCCATCGGGATCTCGCGGAACGCCAGGCTGAAGATAAACAGCGCGGCCATCATCGCCAGAATAATGGCGAAGATCGCCTTGCCCAGCTTATCCATCTGCACCAGCAACGGCGTGCGGTGTTTTTCAATGCCCGCCATCATCTGGTTGATATGGCCGAGTTCCGTCTCCTGCCCGGTGGCAATTACCACGCCGACGCCACCGCCCGCGCTTACCGTCGTGCCGGAGAAAACCAGGTTCGTGCGGTCGCCCAGCGGTAATTCGCCGCTCAGCGGATTGGTGTGTTTGTCCACGACCGTGGATTCACCGGTCAGAATCGCCTCTTCAACGCGTAAATTATGCGCTTCAATTAAACGCATATCCGCCGGAATACGATCCCCCGCGCGTAAAACAATAATATCGCCCGGGACGATTTCCGTCGTCGGTATCGTTTCATGGTTACCGTTGCGAATAACGCGCGCTTCGCTGGAGAGCATATTGCGAATACTCTTCAGTGATTTTTCCGCGTTGCTTTCCTGAATGTGGCCAATTAAGGCATTGATGACCGCCACGCCAAGAATGACCAGCGTATCGACCCAGTGCCCCATTACCGCCGTTAAAACGGCAGCCGCCAGCAGAACATAAATCAGCACGTCGTTAAAATGCGCGAGAAAACGCAGCCAGCCCGGCTTGCCTTTTTTCTCCGGCAGCGCGTTAGGGCCATGTTTTTGCAAACGCGCCTGCGCGTCTGCCCGGTCCAGGCCGCTGGCCTGGCTACGGGTGTGAGCAAGGACCTGCTCGACGGACTGCTGGTACGCCTGCCCGCCTGCGGGTGGCATATTCTGTGAGAGATTTTTTTTGGTCATGGTATTTTTCCTTCAATATCCGGTGGACGGAAGCCGGAATTCCTTTCTGGCTTTAATTAATTCATTTTTAAGTCTTGCGGGTTAAATTGATCTACCGCAATATAATGACTACCAGGTTATTCAAAACTGATTAAAATTATTTCTACGCGGTGATTTTTACAAAATATTTCTAAACCAACATTAAACGAGGAGGAAGCATGTTTGGTATTTATCGCGGACGGCGCCTGGCGTTATACATTGTCGCAGCCATTGTTATTGCCACGTTAATTGGCTATAGCACCTATAGCTTTGTAAAATTATTTTCGTAAGGAAGACGTTTATTTACATAACGCGATATTAATTTAATCGCCCCGGGAATAATATTCTTTTCTGGTTATTTATTCGCAGAATAACGGTGGCCTTTGACTCAATTTTGCCCGCCGGGATTATATTGCTTTACGTTTCAGGATGCCGGACAATGACATTTTTAACTGACGATTAACATTACGATGAAACACCCGTTAGAATCGCTGCTTACCGCGGGAGGCATCTTATTGCTGGCCCTGCTCTCCTGCCTGCTGTTACCCGCGCCGTCGCTTGGGCTGGTGCTGGCGCAAAAGCTGGTTCAGACCTTTCACATGGTCGATCTGAATCAGCTTTACACCATCCTGTTCTGCCTGTGGTTTTTAGCGCTCGGCGCCATCGAGTTCTTTATCCTGCGTTTCGTCTGGCGCCGCTGGTTTTCACTGGCGTCGTAAGCCGGTGAAATCGCGCATCCCGTGGATCAGCGCTTCACACCAGGCCGCATAGTCGTGCCCGCTGGACCACGGATGGAAGCTGACGCGGTAGCCTTTCTCCCGCAGAATCTGTTCAAAATCCAGGGTGGTACGATAAATGCCGCCGCCCGGCCCCGCGGTTTCAAACTTCCCGGCCTGAAGCCAGAAGCGTACCGGATAGTGCGGCGACTGCTGGTACTGACGCGTCAGCCAGCCGGGCGCTTCCCCCTTCGGCGCCCACCAGTAAGAGCCGGAAAGGCTCAGCACGTTGCCAAACAGGCGCGGGTAGCGCAGCGCCACCCATGACGACGCAATGCCCCCGTAGCTTGACCCCGCCAGCACCGTTTTCTGCCGCTGCATCGCAATGCCCTGCCCGCGCAGCCACGGCAGCAGCTCGTGCGCCATAAAATCGGCGAAATCCGGGTTCGGCGGCAGCTCCTTGCCGCGTCGGGCATGATCGAGGCTGTCGATAAACACCACGTTAATCGCCGGCAGGCGATGGCGGGCAATCAGACCATCCAGCACGTTGGCAAAATGATGCTCGTCCTGATAAATCTGCCCGTCGAAGAGGATTAACGTCCAGCGTGCGGGCTGTGCGCCGCGCGGTTTGTAGATCGTCACTTCGCGAGCATTGCCGAGGATGGTGCTGCTCAGCATCTGGCGGCTCAGCGTCCCGTTCACCAGCGGCTGTGCCGTAGCCTGGACGGAGCAATAGCGCGCCGGGCTGAGATCGAGCAGGGATGAGCGATTCCAGCGATCGGACTTCTGTTCCCCAAAAGCGTTCGGATTAAGCGGATCGGCCTGCGCGCTCACCAGTATCGCGCGGCGCTGGTCGCGAGGGGAGCCCTCAACGATCGGCACATCGGGCGCGAGCTTGTACTGCATTACCGTGTCGGCGGGCACCACGTAGCTGCGGAACCAGACGTCGCTGTTGCCCAGTCTGAACAGCGGATCGTGATCCCCCGCCGGAGAGCCGAGAATAAAGACGTTATTCCGCGCGCCGCGCCACAGGAAGGTCACACGCCTGTGGCGCGCGTCCACCGGCTCCACCATCGGCGTTCCCTCCCGGACTTGCGTCTGCCAGAACGCGTCGGTACTGCCACCGGCAGCCACCGTTTTTGCCAGCGCCCTAAGCGTCGGGCTTTCCGGCTCCAGCATCTGCACGCGCGGTAACGCGGAGGTCTCTTTCATCCGCCACTGAAAACGCCACGGCTTGCCCGCTTCGCCGCGCAGCAGCAGGGAGGTGCCCTGCTTCACCGGCAGGGCAAAAAGCAGCGTGTGTTCACCATCCGCAGGACCGCTTTCGACCAGCGTACGGATGCGGCGGTTTTGCTCGTCCAGCAGGCGTGCATCCGTCACGCCGTTCAGCGTGGCGGAAACGTAATTTTCACCCAGCTCGGGCAGCAAAAAGCAGACTTCTCCGCTGGCGTCAAACTTTCCCTGAACGTCTCCCAGCAGGGACGACTGTTCGCACGTTGCCGCCACGGCGGGCAGCGCGCCGATCCCCATCAGCAACCCACTCCATACCCTTTTCATTAATGCTTGTTCCAGAACGAAATTTGGCACTAACGCTAATGCAAATGTTAATGATTTGCAATATCATCAAATTATTGCGGTCGGAGGACGTTTAGGAGAGAGACGGTGAATTATCGCTGCCAGGAAGGGTTTGTCCCGTCACCCTAACCCCTTTGGGGAGAGGGTGACGAGAGAGGTATTTCAGTGCGCCCGACTATGATTCTCTTTGCGGTACGCGCCGGGCGGCTGGTGGAAGGTGCGGGTGAAGATGCGCGTAAACGTCTGCTGCGAGTCAAAGCCGTAGCGCAGGCAGATGTCGTAGACGCGTTCGTCTGATTCACGCAGATCGCGCGCCGCCAGCAGCAGCTTGCGTTCGCGGATGTAGCGCCCCAGACTTTCGCCTTTGTACTGCATAAACAGCCGCTGCAAATGCCATTTTGAGTAACCCGCGTGGCGGGCAATCTCCTCGATGCGTAACGGCTGGTGTAGATTGTCATCGATCCATTCGACAATGGTTTCAATGACCTGAGCGGAAATCGTCATACTGCTCTCCCCCTCTGCTTCTCGCTTGAACATTATTCCCACCACTCGCGAAATTCTTGCGTGGTATCACTCACCCGAACGGGCTCGCCCAGCTCCGGCGTCAGCAGCCGGTAGTTTTTATCCTTACTGGCTTTCGCCAGCTGGATCAGCGGATCGTTCCAGGTATGCTTCGCCAGCACGAAACGTCCGTTATGCCCCGGCACGACCGCTTTGGCATTCAGATCCGCCGAGGCCTGTGCGGTTTCTTCCGGATGCATGTGGATGTACTTCCAGTCCTGGTCGTACTGGCCGTTTTCCATGATGGCAAGGTCCACCCCGCCGAACTGCTCGCCGATGGCTTTGAAGTGCGGGCCATAGCCCGAGTCACCGCTGTAGTAGCTCTTCTGCGCCGGGGTGACAAACATAAAGCTGCCCCACAGGGTCTGGTCACGCTTAATGCCGCGCCCGGAGAAGTGGCGCGCCGGCAGCACGTGCACCGTCAGGTCATCGGTAATGTGCACCGACTGGTTCCAGTCGCGCTCGCTGACGATCGCCGGATCCATCCCCCAGTAGCGCAGATGCGATCCCACGCCCAGCGGCGTTACCGCGCGCTTTACCTTCGGCAGTAACGCCCGGATGGTGGCGTAATCCAGATGGTCGTAGTGATCGTGAGAGATAATCAGCAGGTCAATTTCGGGCATGCTCTGCGCGCTCCACGGGTACTCCCCCGCAAAGGCTTTATTGAGGAAGGAAAACGGCGCGGCGTAGTTACCCAGAACCGGATCGATCAGGATGCGTTGCCCCGCCAGCTGCATATACCAGGACGAGTGGCCGAGCCACACCAGCGTGTCCTGCTCAGGCGGCAGGCTCGCGAGATCGGTTTTCACCAGCGGCAGCGGCTGCGCGGGACGGGCGTTTTCGGTTTTACGGGTCAGGAACTGCCACCACGCCACCAGCATATTTTGTTGCCCGGTAAAGCCCGGCGTAGGGAGCGTGTTGTGGAATTTCCCGTCGCGATACTGCGGGGAGGCTTCCACTTCAGTAAGCTGCGCACCCTGCGGTGGCTGGCCAAATCCGGCATTCAGAACAAACGGTAAACTGGCAGCTGAAGCAATAATCATGACTAACACCACGCAGATGAATAGAGGCTTTTTCATGTCCTGACCCGCCAACGCGCCCCGTCCGGTGGATTGCGCAGGTGACTCTTGATTATGAGTGAGTAAGCACTCATTATAGATAGGATGCTTACGTCGTCAAGAAGGTTTTCGATCTTTGACATTCCGCGTTGCAGCATGGCAAAGCACGTGTTTCAATCAGGGTTTTTACAATTGACGGGAGGAAAAATTTAGTGGCACGTCCGAAGAGTGAAGATAAAAAACAGGCCTTACTGGAAGCAGCAACCGCTGCATTTGCGCAGTCAGGTATTGCCGCCTCAACGGCGTTAATCGCCCGTAACGCGGGCGTCGCTGAAGGTACGCTGTTTCGCTACTTTGCTACCAAAGACGATCTGCTGAATGCCCTCTACCTGCACCTGAAGCAGGATCTTTGCCAGACCATGCTGGCGAACCTCGATCGCACCATCACCCTGCCGAAAGAGCACACCCGTAACATCTGGAACAGCTACGTGGACTGGGGCATTCGTAACCCCGTGGCGCATGCGGCCATCCGCCAGATCGGCGTCAGTGAAAAGCTGAATGCCGAAACGGAGCAGGCGGTGAAAGACATGTTCCCGGAGCTACACGAGCTGTGTCGTCGTTCGGTCCGCCCGGTGTTTATGTCTGACGAGTTCCGCACCTTCGGTGATGCCATTTTCTTATCGCTGGCGGAAACCACCATGGAGTTTGCCACCCGCGATCCGTCCCGTGCCCTTGATTTTAAAGCGCTGGGCTTTGAGGCCATGTGGCGCGGGCTTGCCCAGGAAGATAACGATGGACAGTAAATCCCTGCAGGAGCACGCAAAGCGCGTGGCGCTGGAGCTGCCTTTTACCGAACACTGCTGGCCGTTTGGCCCCGAGTACGACGTGTTTAAGGTTGGCGGCAAGATTTTTATGCTGATGGCTACCGTCCGCGGACGGCCTCACGTCAGCCTCAAATCGGATCCGGAAAAATCACTGTTAAATCAGCAGATCTACCGCGGCGTTGAGCCCGGTTACCATCTGAATAAAAAGCACTGGATCTCCGTTTTCGGCACCGACGACATCACCCCCGAACTGGTCACCGACCTGATTGCGGACTCGTGGAATCTGGTCGTCGACAAACTGCCAAAAAAAGACCAGAAGTGGCTACGCCCGGCCTGATTGTTCGTCTGAAACGAACAGGTTAAGCGCTCGAATCGCACTTATCTTTTCCCGCTTCGCGCGGTAATCTGCATGCCTTTCACGCCCGCCAGCGGGCGAATGTTAATACCAGGAGTTGTTATGGATATCATTTCTGTCGCCCTGAAACGCCACTCTACCAAGGCGTTCGATCCGGCTAAAAAACTGACCGCTGAAGAAGCGGCAAACATCAAAACGCTGCTGCAATACAGCCCGTCCAGCACGAACTCCCAGCCGTGGCACTTTATTGTTGCCAGCACTGAGGAAGGTAAAGCGCGCGTGGCAAAATCTGCGGCGGGAATCTACGTGTTTAACGAACGCAAAATCATGGATGCCTCTCACGTGGTGGTGTTCTGCGCGAAAACTGCGATGGACGACGCCTGGCTTGAGCGCGTGGTCGATCAGGAAGAGGCCGACGGTCGTTTTAACACCCCAGAAGCGAAAGCCGCGAACCATAAAGGCCGCTGCTATTTTGCCGACATGCACCGCGTCGATCTGAAAGATGACGACCAGTGGATGGCGAAGCAGGTTTACCTGAACGTCGGTAATTTCCTGCTGGGCGTGGCCGCGATGGGCCTGGACGCGGTGCCGATTGAAGGCTTCGATGCCGCAATCCTCGACGAAGAGTTCGGCCTGAAAGAGAAAGGCTTCACCAGCCTGGTGGTGGTGCCGGTTGGGCATCACAGCGTGGAGGATTTCAACGCCACGCTGCCGAAGTCTCGCCTGCCGCTGAGCACGATTGTGACGGAGTGCTAAGCGCTTCAGGCACGCCGGGTACCGGCGTGCCTGTTTTCAGTAAAGCGTTATCTGCGGATGCTTTACCCCGCATACCAGAGCATAACGCGTTAACGTATCAAGACTCGCCCGGGTAATATTCGCTTCCATTCTTGATACCGTCGGTGCGCTGACGCCCATACGCTCCGCCACCTGAGCGCGCGTCAGGCCTGCATGGTCGCGCCACTGCGCCAGCATCTCTCGCAGGCGTTCCTTGCGCGCTTCAGCATCAAAAGAATCCCGCACCGCAGAATCGCTTAGCAGCTCTGCTCTTAATACGTCCCAGTCAATAATCTTCTTGCTCATCCAACATCTCCTGTTGTCGTTTCAATGCCAGACGAAGTTCAGCGATGGGCGTTTTTTGCGTTTTCTTGATAAACACTCGCAGCAGAAAAATGGTCCTTTCCCGCTGGTATACGTAGATCCCACGGCTGTGGATCAGCCCGACGGTTCTTATTTCAAACAAGCCATGGGGTAACGGCTTGCTGTCAGGCTCCCGTAGTACGGTCGGGTTAGTGCGTAATTTATCAAGCTGGCGAATCAGCTTCGCCTGTACCCCCGCAGGCAATGAGAGGATCTCTTCTCTGACGGCCTCATGAACCACAAGTCTGAACACGGCGTATCATCCCTGATAATATTAGCATATAAGGCAATTTGCATTAAAGGCTAATTTTGCCTTTCCTGACCTACCTTACCTGCTTTTAGCGGTCTGGGCCGAATCCGCGTCATTTCCCTGAAAGCGTCTCGCAAAAAATTATTTCCCCTGCGCCTCGAGCCACGCCATCGCCCTCTCCCCCGCCTCGTCCACCGGTAAATAGACCAGCAGCCGCGAGCCGTTTCGCGGCGCGGAGTACCAGTACATCTGCTGCAGCGTAAAATCTCCCAGCTCGGGATGGGTAAACAGCTTGAGCTGGTTCTCCACGCCGCGCACGTCGTTGCGCTGGTGCCACAGGGCCTTAAACTCCTCAGACACCGCAAAGAAGCGCGCCAGCTTCGCTTCCCAGAGCGGGTCGCCACGGTGCTCGGCCATCGCCGCGCGGAAGTAGGAGACAAAAATCGGCAGCACGTCATCGCGCTTGCCGAGCCGCGCGCGCCATGCCGGATGGGTGAGGAACAGGTAAATACAGTTGCGGTCTTCCGGGGGGATGTCATTGAAATCAACGCCCATCAGGTGCCCGAAGCTCGCATTCCACGCCACGATATCGAAATTCGGTTTCTGGATGCTGGCAGGCTTCGGCATCAGGGTATCGAGCAGGCGGCGCGTGCCTTCGCTGATGCCCTCGCAGCAGACCGCCTGCAGGGCCTCGCCCGGCGGCAAACCGGCAAGCACGAAAAGATGTCGGGCTTCTGTTGGAGTGCACTGCAGCGCTTTCGCCACGGCGGCCATCACCGCGCCCGACGGGTTGACGTCACGGCCCTGCTCCAGCCAGGTGTACCAGGTCACGCCGACGTCAGCGAGCATCGCCACCTCCTCACGGCGCAGCCCCGGCGTGCGGCGGCGTCCGCTGCGCGGCAGGCCGAGGCGCTGGGGATCGAGGCTCTCGCGCCGGGCGCGCAGAAAAGCGCCCAGCTGCTTGCGGGTGTCATCCTGGAGAGAGACGACGGGTTCAGACATCAGCGCCATAAATGCTCCTGCATGGTAGTGGCAATACCAGTATAAGCAAGAACTGGTACCCGTTTATCAGATGGTTGATGCTACGACTCTACGCTGTTTGAAGCAATGGAGTCACCATGAATACGTCACTTGTTTCACCGGGTCGCGCAGGCCTGATATTGCTGTTAACCGGCCAGATGCTGCCGCTGATTGATACCTCGATAACGAACGTCGCGCTGGACGCCATCACGCGCTCCTTACACGCCACCGCCACCGAGCTGGAGCTGATTGTCGCGCTTTACGGGGTGGCCTTTGCCGTCTGTCTGGCGCCCGGCAGCAGGCTGGGGGATAACCTTGGCCGCCGTCGCCTGTTTATGTGGGGCGTGGCGAGCTTTGGCCTGGCCTCGCTGCTGTGCGGCATGGCGGGCAACATTGAACAGCTGCTGGCCGCGCGAATCGTTCAGGGCGCTGGCGCGGCGCTGATAATGCCGCAAATTCTGGCCACGCTGCACGTGACGCTCAAAGGCACCGCGCATGCGAAAGCGATCAGCCTCTTCGGCGGCATCGGCGGGATTGCGTTTATCGTCGGCCAGATGGGCGGCGGCTGGCTGGTGTCGGCGGATATCGCCGGGCTGGGCTGGCGTAACGCCTTCTTCATCAACGTGCCGATCTGCCTGGTAGTGCTGGCGCTGAGCCGTCGCTACGTGCCGGAAACCCGTCGCGAAACGCCGTCGCGCATCGACTGGACCGGCACCGTCCTGCTGGCGCTTATTCTCTGCTGCCTGCTGTTCCCGATGGCGCTCGGCCCGCAGCAGCACTGGTCGTGGCCGCTGAAGGCCGCGCTGACAGCGATTATCCCGCTGGGATACCTGATGGTGCTGAACGCGCGTAAAAAAGAGCGCGATGACGCACATCCGCTGATCCCGCCGCGCCTGCTTCAGCTTCCCAGCATTCGTTTTGGCGTATTAATTGCGATGCTCTTTTTCAGCGTCTGGTCCGGGTTTATGTTCTGCATGGCGCTGACCATGCAGAGCGGCCTGGAGATGGCGCCGTGGCAGTCCGGGAACAGCTTTATTGCGCTGGGGGTGACCTATTTTATTTCCGCCTGGTTCGCCCCACGCCTGATTGCCCGCTACAGTACCAGCGCCATCCTGCTGAGCGGGCTGGCCGTTCAGATTGTCGGCCTGCTGGCGCTGATGGCCACGTTCCGCTACTGGGGTATGCAAAATACCGCGCTGACGCTGGCCCCCGCCACCGGGCTGGTGGGTTACGGGCAGGCGCTGATCGTGAACAGCTTCTACCGCATCGGGATGCGCGATATCCAACCTGACGACGCGGGGGCCGCGAGCGCGATTTTAAGCACGCTGCAGCAGGCCGCGCTGGGGCTTGGCCCGGCCATTTTCGGCGCGATTCTGCTGCACGGGCTGCATAATGATCACGGCGATTATACCCAGGCCATTAACGTCTTCCTTATGGTGGAGACCGGCCTGATGGCGATCCTGGCGCTGGTGACGCTGTGCATGCGCCATCGCCTGCGCCTGCCGGCAGTGAAGGCCTGCCAGGCGGCCAAATAAGCCGTCGAATTTGCATAATAGATCCGCAGCCGCCATTATGGGGCTGCATCAATACAGGAGACGTTATGCAGGAATTAATTGCTCAGGTTGAAGAGTTAGGGATTGAAATTAATCACACCACCTCTTTAGTGATTATCTTTGGTATTATTTTTCTTACTGCCCTTATCGTTCATTTTATTCTGCACAAAGTGGTGCTCCGCGCCTTCGAGAAACGCGCGCGGGCCAGCAGCCATTTATGGCTGCAGATCATTACCCAGAACAAGCTATTTCACCGTCTGGCGTTTACCCTTCAGGGGATAATCGTCAACGTTCAGGCGGTTCTGTGGCTGCAAAAAGGCAGCGAAGCGGCGGAAATGCTCACCACCTGCGCGAAGCTGTGGGTGATGGTATATGCCCTGCTCTCCTTCTTCTCGCTGCTGGACGTGATCTTTAACCTGTCGCAGAAAATGGCCACCGCGTCACAGCTGCCGCTGAAGGGGATATTCCAGGGCATCAAGCTGGTGAGCGCCATTCTGGTGGGGATCTTAATTATCTCCCTGCTGATCGGCCAGTCTCCCGCCATTCTGATAAGCGGCCTGGGCGCCATGGCAGCCGTTCTGATGCTGGTCTTTAAGGATCCGATTCTCGGTCTGGTTGCCGGGATCCAGCTCTCCGCCAACGACATGCTCAAGCTCGGCGACTGGCTGGAGATGCCGAAATACGGCGCCAACGGCACGGTGACGGACATCGGCCTGACCACCGTGAAGGTGCGCAACTTCGATAACACCATCACCACCATCCCGACGTGGGCGCTGGTCTCCGACGCGTTCATCAACTGGAGCGGCATGTCCGCCTCCGGCGGCCGCCGCATCAAGCGCAGCCTGAATATCGACACCACCAGCATTCACTTCCTCGACGAGCAGGAGCAGCAGAAGCTGATTCAGGCGAAGCTGCTGAAGCCCTATCTGGCCGCGCGCCATGAGGAAATTAACCTGTGGAATCAGCAGAACGGCGAAGGGGAATCGGTATTAAACCTGCGCAAGATGACCAATATCGGCACCTTCCGCGCCTACCTGAACGAATATCTGCGTAACCATCCGCGCATTCGCAAAGATATGACGCTGATGGTGCGCCAGCTGGCGCCGGATGCCAACGGCCTGCCGATTGAAATATATGCCTTCACCAACACGGTCATCTGGGCGGAATATGAAGATATTCAGGCCGATATTTTCGACCATATATTCGCGGTGGTGGATGAATTTGGCCTGCGCATTCACCAGTCACCAACCGGGAACGATATTCGCTCCCTGGCGGGCGTTATCGCTAAATAATCAGGCGCTGGCGCGGGAAATAAAGCGCCAGCCCATCATCACCCTTTCCGTGGGCGCATCCGGGTTGTCGATCTTATTCAAGAGCAGATCGACCGCCTTGCGCCCGATATCCCGCGAGGGCTGCTCGATGGTGGTGAGTGAAATCATCTCCGCCAGCTCGGTGCCGTCAAAACCAACAACCGCGATATCCTCCGGCACCCGCAGCCCTGCCTGCTGAATGGCGCGCAGCGCGCCCGCCGCCAGCGTATCGGAAACGGCAAATACCGCATCCGGCGGATTTTCCTTCAGCAGATTTTGCATTGCCGCCATGCCCGCGCCGGAGCTGAGCTCGCTGGCGTACTCCACCGCCTGATAGTCGAGATCCCGCAGGTGAATGACGCTTTTATAGCCGCGCTCGCGCAGGCGCGCATACTTATAGCTGAGGTCGTGGTTGATCAGGGCGATACGTTTGCGCCCGCCGTCGGCAAGCTGGCTCACGACGTGCTGGGAGGCATCGACGTCGTTAATCCCCACGCAGGAAACTGCCCCCGCATCCGCGTATTCCGCGCACTGCACCCACGGCGCGCTGCCGATGAGGGCCGCCAGTTCAGGCAGCTTCGAGAAGGCGTCCATGGTGATAATGCCGTCGACGATTTTGCCGGACAGCAGGCTCAGGCCCGAGCGGGAGCGCTCAATATCCGAGCCGGAGTTGCAGAGCAGGATCCGGTAGCCGTTCTTCTCCGCCTCGGCTTCGATCCCCTTAACCACCTCGGCGCAGAACGGGTTGGCAATGTTCGAGACCATCACCAGGATCATATAGCTGCGGGCGGTGCGCAGCTGACGCGCCAGCAGATTGGGCTGGTAGTTACTCTCCCTGATCGCCTGCATAACGCGCTCGCGGTTTTTCGCCTTCACCGTATCGCTGTTATTCAGCACGCGGGAGACCGTCGCCACGGATACCCCGGCCAGCTGAGCGATTTTCTGAATTGACATAGCGACGATACATCCTGCGGTTAGCGTTTTGTGCAGGCTATCATAAATTTGTTGCCCGGCGAACCGGGCAACGCGTCATTGTTCAACGCGCACCCAGCGCTGCTGCTGATGGCTTTTCACAATGGCATCAATGATATACATCACGTTTGCGCCGTCATGGAAGGTTGCGAACAGCGGCGCCTCCGGCATCGCGCCCGCCTGTACCGCCCGGTAGAACTGCGCCATCATATTTTTGAAGGCATCCGGCCAGCCTTCAATGTGCCCGCCGGGGAAGTGGGCGCTGTCGGCCACATCGCGGTTCATCAGCCCCGGATCGTCGCTCAGCGCCTGGTTGGCCTGCGCGCGATGGCCGATCCACAGCCGCTGAGGGATTTCCTGATCCCACGCGACGGACCGCTCGCTGCCGTTTACCTCAAACGTCAGGCGGTTTTTGCGCCCGGCGCTCACCTGCGAGACGCTAAAGCTGCCCTTGCTGCCGTCGTCAAAGCGGAACAGCACCGAACCAAAATCTTCGGTGGTAACCGGTTTGTCTTCATACTCCGCCCGCTCGCCGTGGGAGAAGGTCTGGTTTCCCCCCACGCTGGCCTTACGCGTCGGCCAGACGATGGATAAGTCGGCCATTACCTCTGTAATACGCCTGCCGGTCACGAACTGCACCGTATCGCACCAGTGGGAGCCGATGTCCGCCACCGCCCGCGATGCGCCGCCGAGGGCAGCATCCACCCGCCAGTTGTAGTCGGTTTCCAGCAGCATCCAGTCCTGCAAATAGCTGCCGTGCGAGGCAAACAGCCGCCCGACGCTGCCCGCGCGCATCATGCTCGCCGCCTGGCGCACCATCGCAAACTGGCGATAGACGAAGCTCACGCCGTGCACCACGCCCGCCTGCTCCGCCAGGGCCACCAGCTCGCGCGCCTCTTCCGGGGTCATGCACAGCGGTTTTTCGGAAAATACGTGCTTGCCCGCGCGCAGGATCTTGCGGTTGATCTCCGCGTGCAGGTGGTTCGGCGTGCAGTTGTGCACCACGTGCAGATCGGGGTACGCGAGCAGCTCCTCCACGCTGCCGCAGGCGTGCGGCACGTTAAGCTGGCGCGCTTTCTCCTGCGCCCGGGCAAACGATCCGTCGCAGAGCGCCACCACCTGCACAAACCCGAGGCGCCTGAGCGCCTCGATATGCGCCGGGCCGATAAACCCGCTGCCGATAATGCCGACGTTAATCATCGTTGCCCCCTGCGGCAAAATCATCAAACGCGCGTCCGGAAACGGGAATGATGTGGCGGCGGATAAACTCGCTGCCCTCCCTCGCGCCGGTATCGCCATCCTTCAGGCAGCACTCCCACTCCAGCACCGCCCAGCCGTCGTAGTCGTACTGGGTCAGCTTGCTGAAGATGCCCCGAAAGTCGATCTGCCCGTCGCCGAGCGACCGGAAGCGCCCGGCGCGTCCGATCCACGGCTGATAGCCGCCGTAAGCGCCGCTGCGCCCGCTGGGGCGAAACTCGGCGTCCTTAACGTGAAACGCTTTAATACGCTTATGGTAGATGTCGATGAAGGTCAGATAATCCATCTGCTGCAGCAGCATATGGCTCGGATCGTAGAGGATGTTGCAGCGCGGATGGTTATCCACCAGGGCAAGAAAACGCTCGAAGGTCACGCCGTCGTGCAGATCTTCCCCGGATGCAGCTCAAAGCAGACGTCAACGCCCTGCTCGTCGAAGGTGTCCAGAATCGGCCGCCAGCGGTTAGCCAGTTCCTGAAACGCTTCCTGAAAACGCTGCTCGTTATGCGGCGGCCAGGGGTAGAAAAACGGCCACGCCAGCGAGCCGGAGAAGGTGGCATGGGCCTTCAGGCCTAGCCGGGCGGACGCCACCGCCGCCTGCATCAGCTTTTCCGTTGCCCACGCCCGGCGCGCCGCATCGTCACCGCGCACGGACGCGGGGGCGAAGTGGTCAAACGCGTCGCTGTAAACCGGGTTCACCGCCACGAGCTGCCCTTCCAGATGGGTCGACAGCTCGCTGATGACCAGCCCGTGAGCGGCCAGCCTGGCGGTAACTTCGTCGCAGTAGGCCTGGCTCTCTGCGGCTTTCTCGACATCAAAAATGTGCGGATGATTGCAGGGGATCTGCACCGCCCTGTAGCCCTTCGCCGCGGCCCATCCGGCCAGCCCGTCGAGCGTGTTGAACGGCGCCTTCTCACCAATAAACTGCGACAGAAAAATACCCGGTCCCTTAATCGTTTTCATACCACCTCCAGAACGTTACGCCTTGTCATCGTCATACCTAAACGTGAGAAGGAAAATCAGCGCGATCGCCGCGGCAGCCACCGCCGGGATCCACCAGAATGTCACCCACGCCTGCGGCACGGCCTGCCCGGCCACCAGGCGGTTATAGAGCGCGCCGGAAATCTGCGAGCCGAGCAGCATGCCGATGCCGTAGGTAAACATTACGATCATGCTCTGGGCCTGACCTTTTACCTTTTCACCGGCGACCCGGTCGGTATAGATAAAGCCGACGACAAAGAAGAAATCGTAGCAGACGCCGTGCAGCAGAATGCCGAGATAGAGCAGGATGCGCCCCTCCTCGCTGACGCCCAGCGCGAACATGGCATAACGCACGAACCACGCCAGCATGCCGATCAGCAGCATCACCTTCACGCCCAGGCGGCGGAACAGCAGCGGGATAACCAGCATAAAGAAGATTTCGGACATCTGCCCGAAGGACATGGCGGTGCTAACGTCGGCAATGCCGGCATCCGCCAGATACGAGGCGGTGTAGGCGTAGTAGGTTCCCAGCGGGACGGAGATAAGCATCGCGCAGACGGAGAAGACGAAAAAGTGGCGGGTTTTGAGCAGCGCGAAGGCATCCGCGCAGAAGAGATCCCGCACCCTGACCGGCAGGCCTTTCGCCGGAGCCGGCGTGTGCGGCAGCGTCAGGCTGTAGAGAGCCAGCAGCACGGAGCTTGCCGCCGCCACCTGGAAGATGGTGACGCTGGACGCCACGCCGGTGACGCCGATAAAAATGCCCGCCACGATCCAGCCGATGGTGCCGAATACGCGCACCACCGGGAAGGTTTTATCCACGTTCGCCAGGCTGTGAAAGGCGATATTGTTGGTCAGCGCCAGCGTCGGCATGTAGCAGAGCGTGTAGCCAAACAGCAGGCCAATCAGCAGGGCGCCGTTTTCGGCAATCAGCGCTCCCGGCACGAACCACAGGATTGCCGCGCCCGCCAGGTGCATCACCGCCATGACCTTCTGCGAGGCGAAGAAGCGGTCCACCAGCATCCCGAGCACGAACGGCGAAAGAATGGAGGCGATTGGCCCGGCGGAGAACGCATCGCCAATCAGCAACGACATGTTGTGCCGGGTCATTACCAGGCCGAGCGTGACCGACCAGCTACCCCAGATGAAGAATTGCAGAAACATCATCAGCGAGAGACGCGGCACCAGCAGCCGGTGTTGCGTTATCGCCTTTTCACCCCTTTCAGTTGACACCATGATGAGCCCCACCCTCAAAAAGTAATCGATTACAAAACGGTTCACGTAAAAAGTAATCGATTACAAAATAAAGATCCTGCGGATCGTCGAAGATTTGGGAGGGGGGTCACGATAAAGGTGGAGCGGTACATTAAGGGCCCGGCAGGCGCAGTGCCGCCGGGCTTAAACGGGTGCGGCCGGGGTGCGGTCTGGTGCCCTCACCCCGACCCTCTCCCACAGGGAGAGGGGGCAAACATTAAAAACGGCAACCAGGTTGCCGTTTTGCTTTTACCTTCGAGAGAGCTTAAACGCGACAAACAGGAACGCTACCCACACCGGCAGCAGCATCGCTGAAAGGCGCATCTCATCCATGGTGCACATCAGCACCAGAATCAGCGCCAGGAACGCGATACAGATATAGTTCCCCGCCGGATAGAGCAGTGCTTTAAACTGCGTCACGCGGCCCTTGCGGCGCATGGCGGCGCGAAAGCGCAGGTGCGCCAGGCAGATCATGATCCAGTTCAGCAGCAGCGTGGCGACAACCAGCGCCATCAGCAGACCAAAGGCCTGTTTCGGCAGCAGGTAGTTGATCAGCACCACCAGCGAGGTGATAGCGCCGGAAAGGAACAGCGAATTGACCGGCACGCCGCGACGGCTGACGCGGGTGAGGAATTTCGGCGCATTCCCCTGCACCGAAAGGCCAAACAGCATGCGGCTGTTGGAGTACACCCCGCTGTTATACACCGACAGTGACGCCACCAGGATAACGAAGTTCAGCGCCGACGCCACCACGTTGCTGTTCAGATCGTGGAAAATCATCACGAACGGGCTGCTGTCGGATTTCACCTCCACCCACGGATAAAGCGCCAGCAGAACGACCAGCGAGCCGATATAGAACAGCAGAATACGGTAAACCACCTGGTTGACCGCTTTAGGTATGCTTTTGTGCGGGTCGCGCGCTTCGGCCGCGGTGATGCCAATCAGCTCCAGCCCGCCGAAGGAGAACATGATCACCGCCAGCGAGAGGATCAGCCCCTTCCAGCCGGTCGCCAGGAAGCCGCCGTGCTGCCACAGGTTGTCGATGGTCGCCCGCTCGCCGCCGTGGCCGGAGAACAGCAGCCACAGGCCGAAGCCGATCATGCCGATAATCGCCAGCACCTTGATCAGCGCGAACCAGAACTCGGTTTCGCCGTACAGGCGCACGTTTACGAGGTTAACGGCGTTAATAATGATGAAGAAGGCCGCGGCCCAAATCCACGTCGGCACGTCCGGCAGCCAGTACTGCATATAGATGCCTGCGGCGGTCAGCTCGGCCATTCCCACCAGCACAAACATTACCCAGTAGTTCCAGCCGGAAAGGAAGCCTGCGAACGGGCCCCAGTATTTATAGGCAAAGTGTGCGAAGGAGCCTGACACCGGCTCTTCGACGACCATCTCGCCGAGCTGGCGCATGATCAGGAAGGCGATAATTCCCGCGATAGCATAACCCAGCAGAACCGCCGGACCGGCCATCTGAATGGCGGGGCCGATACCGAGAAACAGCCCGGTACCGATCGCGCCGCCAAGGGCAATTAACTGAATATGTCGATTTTGCAAACCACGTTGCAGCGTCGGATTCTGATCCGACGAGGCTTCAGCGCTACCACGGCCTGAAGCGGATGACGCGTCTTTCACGCCCTACCCCTGTCTCTTTTTTAGAAGGGGCACGTTTTAACACTTCATGCTGGTGGTAGCAAGCTTAACGCCGGGCCACCGCCTGCGCCCGGCGGATAAACGTCACGACCCGATGATCCCGCCGTCCGCTTTGGTAATCACCACCGTTGACGATCGCGGTCGGCCGTTCGGGCTGGCGTCAGGCCAGTTAGAGACGGCGCGCGGATTGGCCGGATCGGTAATATCATCCCCGCCCTCCCCCGGATGCTGAATATTAATAAACAGCGTGCGGTTGTCCGGCGTAAACGCAATGCCGGTGATTTCGCACCCGCGCGGGCCGGTCAGGAAGCGGCGATACTCATTGGTGCCCGGAATGGTTGCCACCATCTGGTTATTGCCCATCCCCTCGTACGCTTTCTTATTGATGGTGCTGGAGGAGACGTCGGTCTGGATCCACAGGACGCCCTGGTGATCGAAGGACAGCCCATCCGGGCTGCCGAACGCCGCGCCCAGCATGGAGCCTTTAGACTTAGGATCGTCGCCGTCGGTGCGCCCGGCCATCACAAGAATATCCCACTTAAAGCGGGCAGCGGCAGGGTCTGCTCCCTCTTCGTGCCAGTGCATAATATGACCAAACACGTTGTTGGCGCGTGGGTTGGCGGCATCGACCGGCGCCTTGCCCTCCTTCCCGCGATCGCTGTTGTTGGTGAGCGTACAGTAGACGCTGCCGCTGGCGTGCGGATCGACCGCTATCCACTCGGGGCGATCCATTTTCGTCGCCCCCACCACGTCGGCCGCGAGGCGGGTTTTGATCAGCAGATCGCCCTGGCTTTCGAAACCGTTGCTTTTATCCAGCCCATTTTGCCCGAAGATCAGCGGCAGCCAGTCGCCGCTCCCCTCCTCGTTGAACCGGGCAACGTACAGCGTGCCGGACGTCAGCAGGTTCATATTGGCTTCACGGTTCGCGGGATCGTATTTTTTGTCCGAGACGAATTTATAGATGTACTCAAACTTCTGATCGTCCCCCATGTAGACCACCACGCGGTTATCGGCGGCGAGCGTGACGGCAGCGCCCTCATGCTTGAAGCGACCGAGCGCGGTGTGCTTGCGCGGCGTGGAGGTTGGGTCGTAGGGATCAATCTCTACCACCCAGCCGAAACGGTTGGGCTCGTTAGGGGTTTTATCGACGCTGAAGCGGTCGTCCACCTCGTTCCAGCGGTACGATTCATCGGTGTCGCTGATGCCGTAGCGTTTTTCCAGCGGGTTGAGGTCGGCTTTTTTCACAAAAATGTCCGACCAGTTCTCCTCGCAGGTGAGATAGGTGCCCCACGGCGTGTGGCCGTTGGCGCAGTTTTGCATGGTGCCCAGCACGCGCTCCCCCTGCGGGTCGGCGGCGGTTTTCATTAGGTCCTGATGCCGCGCCGGGCCGGTGAGCTGCATTGGCGTATTGACGGTAATACGGCGCGCGAACGAAGACGGACGAACCACCTCCCAGCCGCTGCCCGCTTTTTTCACCTCCACCACCGACACGCCCATCGCGTTCTGCCCCTTGCGGGCCTTGTCGAGGCTCCAGTTCGCCGTACCGTCCGTAAACAGCATCCCGTTGTCGATGTATTCATGGTTCATCGCCAGCAGGCCATGATCCGGGTTTTGCTCCCCCTGCGGCAGGCTAAACCACGCCATGCCGTCGTGGTGCATGCCCGCCTGCACGGCCTGCTCGTCCGTGGTGTTGCTGGCGTCCGGCCTAAACGCCGGCATGCTGTTTTTGATCCCCGTCGGGTCACCCCAGCGATAGAACGGGCGGGCAATATAGCCTTCCGGCACTCTGACCGTGTCTTCCGTTGAGACAGCGATACTGGTGAACCCAAGGGAAACCGCTTTTGCCAGCGCGGACGGTTTTGAAACCGCGGCAACGGCATTTTCGGGTTTGATCAGAAAGGGGAATGAAACGGCGGCACCCGCAACGGCGCCCATCTGGAGAAAACGGCGGCGGGAGAGGAACACCTCCGCCACCTCGGAGAATACCGGGTTAGCGCTGCGGTTAGCGATATCGTCTTGATGTTCTTTTTTAAATACGGATTTGAGGGGTCTGCCCATAGCGGCTTCCTGTCATTGGCCAAGAGGTAAGGAGTTGGCGAACAGTGTAAGAAGCTTTTATTACAATTTTATAACACGATACGGAAGGATGGGGGCATCCCTGCCCCGGATAACGAGGTGGAACGCTTAGAACTCGTAGCCCACCGAGACCTTAAAGGTACGCGGTTCGCCCTGAGTGATGTAGGTGCCGGAATCGTCCACGCTTGACCAGTAGTTTTCGTTAGTCACGTTGTCGATGCCCGCGCGCACCGTCATCTGGTTTTCATTGTGGTTCACCGCGAAGCGATAGCGCATGCCCAGATCCAGCGTGGTGTAGCTGTCCAGCTTTTTGGTGTTCGCGAGGTCGGCATACTGCGCGCCGGAGTGGTTAACGCGCGCGGTAGCGGTCAGGCCCTCAATCGGCCTGATGTCGTACTCTGCGCCCAGCACGGCATAGAAGTTCGGGATACCGATCGCGTCGTTGCCCTGGTTCACGCCGTTTTTGGTTTTGGTCAGCTCGGCCTGAAGCCAGGTGGCGCTGGCGTTCAGACGCATCCCGAGCGTTGGCTCGCCGAAGACGTTCAGCTCCACGCCACGGTTACGCTGTTCAGCGTCCAGGCCGTAGTGGCCGCTGTCGTCGAGGATCGCCGACGGCATTTTGATCTCAAACAGCGCCAGGGAGCCGCCCACGCGGCCAAAGTCCGCCTTTACGCCCACTTCATTCTGCTTAGAGTGAACGATACCGGTGCTCTGGCCGTAGTTGTTCGCTGAGCGAGGCGCGGTTTCACCGGGCTGTAACGCTTCGGTATGGTTGGCGTAGAGCGAGATTTCCTCCCACGGTTTATAAACCACGCCATAGGTTGGCATCCAGCGGCTGCCGTCAAAACCGTCCGCGTCGTTTTCCGCACCGGTAATTTTGTTGTACCCGCGAATCACCACTTTCTGATGGCGTGCGCCTGCGGTAAACAGCAGTTTGTCGTCCAGCACGCCCAGGGTATCGCTCAACAGCCAGCCCTGCGTGCGGGTGCGCCCGCTGGTCAGCGGATCGCTGTATTTGCCGCCTGAGCCGTTGAAGTTAGAGCTGTCCGGCATCGCGACGCCGGTGTTGTGGTAAATGTTGGTGGTCGGGTTATCCGCCGTCGCCGACATTTTCCAGGCGATTTTTTCGTTTTTGGTCATCGCGGAGTACCCGACGTTAACCTTGTGCGATACGAAGCCGGTAGTGAAGTTACCGCGAATGCCCGCCATGCCGCTGACGGAATCGCTGATACGGTTGGTATCAAGACGGCTGACCGTCGCATTTCCGCTTTTATCCATCAGCTTCGGCGCGCTGTAGATCCCTTCTTCGTGCGCGTGCTGCGCGCCGAGGCCGGTATAGGCCGTCCAGCTATCGGTGATGTCGTACTCGCTGCGCCACATCCCGAACTCGTTTTCGATATCGCTGTAGGCCCACTTCTGCGAGAAGTTGCGATCGTTCTTCGGTGGTTCAGGCACGAAGTCCACCGCCGAGATGTTGACGCTGGTCGGGCTGCCGTGGAAGGTTTTTTTCTGATAGCCCAGATCCATGGAGGTGCGGAAACGGTCGGCGTTGTAATCCAGACCGGTAGAAAGCAGCGTGGTGCGGCGGCGGTCGTTCGGCACGCCGGTTTCGCCTTCACGATGCACAAGGTTCACCCGCGCGCCAAACTGGTCGTTATCGCCAAAGCGGCGGCCCGCATCCAGCGTGGTGCCAATCTGGGAATCCGAGGTGTAGTCCACGCCCACTTTCGCCTGCGGGACGTCGCCCGCGTGTTTTGGCTCAAGGTTAATCATTCCGCCCACGCCGGAGCTTGCCGCGCCGTTCATCAGGGAGTTTGCCCCTTTGAAGATCTCGATGCGGTCGACCATCTGGGCATCCACCACCTGACGCGGCAGCACGCCGGACAGGCCGCCAAAGGTCATGTCATCGCCGTCAAACTTCAGGCCGCGAATGCGGAAGGTTTCGGCGCTGTTGCCGTACCCCTGAACGAACTGCACGCCCGCGTCGTTAGCGACCACGTCGGCAATGGTTTTTGCCTGCTGATCTTCCACCAGCTTCGAGGTGTAGCTGATGATGCTGAACGGCACGTCCATGGCGTTCTGCTGACCGAGCATCCCCATGCGGCCGCCGTTGGCCACCTGACCGTCGAGGAAGGCGGGTACCAGCTGGTCGCCGCCGGGCGTAAAGTCACTGGCCGGAGACGACTGAACAACAATGGTCTCCTCTTTTTTCTCCTCCGCCGCGAAAGCGGAGTGTGTCACCGCGCCAACGGCAAGCGCCAGCAGCGTTTTGTGCATTGTGGTGTTGTTCATAGTGAGCTCTTAAAGTGCGCGCAAAAATGGCCCGTCGTCGGGCCTTAGAATTTAATAGATGAAATGCAAATGAGAACTATACGTATTATCTATGCGTTATCAAGCGTCGCTGCGCATTTATGGATGAGAAAAAAGTTTAAGCGTTGAGAGGGGCCGGGGAGACGGGTAAACGTGACGCGCAACCACCCCGCGCGCGGGGTGATTGCTAAGTTATTATTTCTTCTTGTAAATATCTGCGGTGCCGTGAATTTTGTTGTTCGTGTTACCGGAAGTCAGCACCAGCACGTCTGCGCCTTCTTTATCGGCTTTCTCGATCAGCTCTTTTTTCGCGTCATCAACCGAGACTTCATTAGACGTATTCACCGTGCCAATTTTTTCATACTGTGATTCTACTTTCTCGAAGTCATTTTTTGTCATCAGTTCAGCGGCAAAAGCGTTAGTGGTGAACAGAAACGCGGTTCCCAGCAAAACAGCAGTCGTTTTTTTCATAACATTTTTCCTTGAGATTAAGCAGCAATTACGAAAAGCCCCGCTATTCAGAGCGAGGTAGTATGAGCATGGTAGAGGAACGGCAGAATTGCCATAGCCTAAGGAAAATACTGTTATAACAGACAATTGTGCTGTCAAAAATGCGCGGTAACTCTATTTTCGGGTAGGGCGTCCCAAATATGTCACTTAAGAGAAATGAGGAGGAAGTAAAGCAGGCGAAATGCTATGAAATTTAATGGCACGCCCTGTAGGATTCGAACCTACGACCTACGGCTTAGAAGGCCGTTGCTCTATCCAACTGAGCTAAGGGCGCACGGAGAAGCGTGTACTTCGCGGTGATGAAACGCCTGGAATTATACGGTCAATGCGTAGTGAGTCAATGCCTTTTCCGTCTTCTCTGCCGATAATAACTAGCTGATTGTAAATACGGCTGTTTTTTCAACATTTACCCCCCTTTCTCCTGCTGCGAAAAGGCTTAGCCGCTTTTAAGTAACGCCTGCTGTTTTCCTGTTTGCTTCGCCTTCACACTGTCCTGCGGTATCCCGGCCGCCAGGAGGCCGGAATAAAACAGGACGACGGAGTGACGGCGCCAAATCAGACATGTTTCCCCTCGTGCGTGCAGCACATCTCACGCGACATTACCAGCATCAAGCTTGAACCCATTGTCGCCCTCTCCTCTTCACGCACCGTGGGGGCCGAAGTGCTCAGCGTGCTGTCAGGGCATCAGCAAAGTGAAGGATTTTTCCGCAACTGGTCCGCAGCCCGCGCGCTTATGCTGCTGGAAGCGCAGATCGCCGCGTTAAAAAACCCCTTTCCCTGTGACAACCTTTTCATAAATTTGCCGATAACAGTTCTGATCATCCCGGAAATGTTCCAGCGTTTACTGGAACTTAACAGCCCGCCGCTGAACATTGAGCTCACAGAGCCAGCCACGTTCTTTTCGCTCTCAGAAACGACGCGTCTGAGGGTGGTTTGTGCGCTTGAGCAGCTGACCGCGCGGGGGCACCGGATCTGGCTGGACGATATTGACGAGGCGTCGGGTCGCGCATTTTTACCCTGCCGTCTACCGTTAAGCGGGATAAAAATCGATAAAATTGCTTTCTGGCGTTTACGTACAACGCCGGCGCTGACGGAGTTGGTCACTCTTTGTTCGAAAATCGCTGCGGATGTCCTTATCGAAGGCATTGAAACGGAAAAGGATCGTGCGTGCGCGCTTCAGGCTGGCGCGCGCTTCGGTCAGGGATATTATTGGCCATCCTGGAGATGGCAGGAGGACTGAACGGTCATCGCCAAGAGGGAAGCTATGCGAATGACAGTACGCCGTTACCGGCGGCGTCGGACAGGAAGTGATTCACTGGGTTTTACGCACTCGCCTTTTGCTCTCCCATTTTTTGATCGTCTCGAATATTTGAGCCAGTCAATCAACCAGACCCGCAAAACCGATGCTCCCTTTATCATTCTGGTCACGCAGGATAATTTTTTCCGTTCCGGTTTTCTGAGCGGACAGTCGCCTCTCAGCAACTGCTGTGACTATCCCACGCTGGAAGCCGCCCTCAGCGATTTAAATCACTGGCCTTCTTCACGTCTGGTGGTCGACATAGAGAGCCGCGCCTCTCCGCTAATCGATCTGCTGGACCGATTAAGACGCCACAGCCTGTTCCCGCCCTACCTGACGCCCTACCTGCTTATCCGCGCTGACGACTACGACACACGCCTGTTTTGCAAAGCGGCCGGCCCTTTCCACGTGCTTGAACGGCAGCTCACGGCCCCCGCCATGCAGCAAGTGCTTCTCGAAACGCCTGCGCCTCCCGGCCAGCGAAAAGAGTGGTTTTCGCGTGAGGAGTGGCCCATCCTCCAGGCGCTGTCGCGGGGAAATTCCCTGCGGCAGATCGCACAGTTACAAAACCGCCCCTACAGCCGCATTATTTACCGTCTCAGCTGCATTCTGGCGAAACTAGGGCTGAATCATCGGCACGAGTTGCTACATCTTCTCAACAACTTATCAGATTTCACGTATTAACGTATTCAGTAACCCTATAATTCCTAAAGGGCTTTAGGAATTTACTTAGGATATATGTTAAATTTATGTTATTTTTAACATAGGTTTCGATTTTATAACTATTCCTAATTTCTCCGTTTGAACCATGTAAAATGCTGCATTTATAAAAAACGCCAGGGCTTTAATCCATGCGTTAAGGATTTGGCGCTTGCGTTAACAGGATGATAATGGTGTAAAAACAATCGATTCAGCTGTAAAAGAAGCCCATGTGACGGTCAGAGAACAGCAGATCCTGCTGTTGAGGTTCCTCAGGCGTCCAGTTGGGATCGGATCTAAAAAAGGGAGAAAAAGCACGCGGGACGGCGGCACTGAAGGGTGTTAAACGTCCGAGGAGGAGGCTATCAAAGCGCCATTTCTGTTAACATTTTTGCAACACACAGGAAGATCGTTTATTTTTTGTTATTACATAAAGACGAAAGCGTGTGGTAAATGCAATATCAGGATAATTTTGCTAATTTTAAAAAATTAGCGTTTCAGATCCAGAAGATAATAATCAGCAATACAGCGATATTAATTTACAGGCTTTTCGGACAATACTTAAGCGGTATAATAAGACGTGTTTGACACACGAATAAGAAAAATCATTTTGCCCTGACCAGCCTTATGAGATAACTGCGCTGAGGCATTGATATCACACTACGTAAACAAGGATGCTTTCGCTCTTCACCGGGACATTTACCGTAGAAGGATCTGCGCAATTATCCTTCCGGCTTTTCGAGAGTTTTTACAAAACTCAGCATAACGCTTTTAACAATCTGAGGCATAAAAAATGAAACCGGCATCCGTTATCATTATGGACGAACATCCTATCGTCAGAATGTCGATAGAAGTCCTGCTACAGAAAAATAAAAATATCCAGGTAAAGCTGAAGTCAGGCGACAGCCACGAAGTGCTTGACTGTATACGTAACCACCCTATCGACCTGGTCATTCTTGATATTGAAATGACAGGCACGGACGGGTTCGTTTTACTCAAAAGAATCAGGAACTTAAACAAAGATATTAAAGTGCTTTTCCTCTCTTCAAAATCGGAAGCCTTCTATGCCGGCCGCGCCATTCGCGCCGGGGCCAACGGTTTTGTCAGCAAGCGAAAAGATTTGGGAGAAATTTATAACGCGGTGGAAATGATCCTGATGGGCTATTCTTTTTTCCCGTCAGAAACGTTGAGCTTTATAAATCATCTGGGCTCCCGAACAGGTGCCGCTGCGGATATGCCATTATCGAACCGTGAGGTGACGGTGCTGCGATACCTGGCGAACGGATTATCAAATAAGGAGATTGCAGATCAATTATTACTTAGCAACAAAACAATTAGTGCCCATAAGTCTAATATCTATTCCAAGCTGGGCGTGCAAAGTATCGTTGAATTAATTGATTACGCGAAAGCGCACGAATTACTCTAACCGGATCCTCTCCCTGCAGCGAATAACCGTTACAGGGAGAGCTGACGTGATTAATTATAATTAATCATAAAGGTTGCATCCGCGTCGGCGCGGCCCGGCTGCGGGTTATCTGCCGTGGCGATATAATTGGCATAAAACGACAGCTCAGCATTTCCCTGCGCATCGATCGCTACCGGCTGGCTGGCCTTCTGCATCGCGAGGCGCGTCTTATCCCTGTCACGGATCTCCACCGCAACGTTGCTGGCCGCGCTGGCATCATTTAACGCGAGCAGGCTGCTGTCGCGCCCGTCAACCTTACCCGTAAACGTTACCGACGCCGCCCCGGGCGGACAGCCGGTTAGCTTAAGGGTGAACGGCACGGGCTGCGTTCGGCTGCCCGTGGTGCTGAGCTGTTTCGTCGGCCAGGTGCCGAGCGTGACGGTTTTATTGCTGTCGTCCCCCTCCGCCACGCAGGTAAAATCCACAATATTGCCGTAGAGCTGAATGTTAATTTCCCCAAGCGCCGTCTCTGCCTGCGCCTGCGCGCAAAGCGTCAGGAGCGCCAGAGAGATATACCGCATCCCGTTTCGCATACCTGCTCCTTAGTCGTAATCGACGCGCAAATAGCCGCGAGAGGTGAAGCGTCCCTCGGCCGGTTTTTTACCCGTGACGCTGACGGGCCACGCGCGGATCCCCACCTTTGCCTGAGCGCTGTCGTCCAGGCGGAACGGGATTTTGCTGGTCAGGTTGTTTGGCGTCAGCGGTACGCCATTTTCATTGGCTATCACAAATCCCACGTCCGCGTTATCGGAGACCAGCGTACTGCCCGACACCTTCTCCGCTTCGACGTGCATCGTGAGCATGGCGTTCGCCTCAACGTTGGTGCATTTGATGGCGATGGTTTTGCTCTGCGCCGAGACCCCCTCCGGCTTGTTCCCGATGCCCGCCTTGCTGAACAGGGACGCGCCAATATCGCCAAAGTCGAACTCCACCACGTTCCCGGCATTAATTTCACAGCTCTGCGGCACCTGAATGATGCCGCTGTAGCTGATGGTATAAACCGGCGTGGTGAGCGGATCCGAGGCCGTCGTGGTGACGTAGACCCGGAACATGGTCGCATGCGGAATAACCACCATATTGATAAAGCGCCGGGTTACCTTCAGACGGAAGACGAGGCTGGAATCCTGTACGCCAAATGGTCTGTTTTTGGAAACATTCGGGTGGCCACCCATCTGAATATATTTTTTTGGGGGGTAAAAGACGCCAGCGTAGCTGTCGGTGATTTTCATGGCCCCGTCAAGATAGTCGTTAAGCTTCAGATACTGGTAGCCGTCGCTGGTGCTGGTGATCGGGTAATCGGTAACGTAGCTGCGCTTGGTGGTGTTGCCTGACGTTCCCTTGGGGCAGACGGCGTTGACGCCCACCCACTGGGATTTCTCGCTAAGCGTGACGACCTGCCCCACCTGGTTATTGGAGCTATTGAATTTGTCCGTCAGGTCGTAATGCACCTCGGTTGGCACGCCTTTTTCATTGACGCAGACGGTGGCGAAGGCGCTAGCTACGGGCATTAACGCCAGAAGGGATAACCCCAGATAACGGATTTTAATCACAGCGGATCCCCTTAAGTGTGATCGCCTGTTGCAGGCTCTGTTCCGGCAAGCTGTAGGGCGCACGGCACTGGGACTGCTTTCCGTCTCCCCACTGAATCAGCAGTTCCCCTTCCAGCGGCAGCCCGCTCAGGTAAATCTGCCCGTCATCTCCCACCATGCTGGTTACGCCGCTTTGCGTCTCGCGCACCACGGCGCCAAACGGCACGGGCTGGTTATCGCGCTTCACGGTGAGCAGCGCGCGCACGCCGATGCGGGTATCGAAGCTGGCGCGCACCAGCGCCCCGTTCGTCGGCACGACGCTGGAGACGTTATTTTCAATGTCGGTATTGTTGCTCATGGTGTTGGTGTCGAGCGCCACGCGGTTGTAGCGGTACACCGTGGCGTACGGCATCACCGCATAGCCACGCCAGTCCGTTTTGACCCCGGTCTGGTTTTCAACGCTTACCCCTGAGGCGCCCGGCGCTTTGATCAGCACGTTGGTATCCCCCAGCGGCTGGCTGAACGTCACGCCGTCTGCGTGCCCCACCACGCCGCCGGAAAGCTGCCAGTTGAAATCGTGACGGTCGCGGGAGTAGTTGTAGCCCGCGCCCAGCGTGCCGTACGTTGCCTGCCAGCTGGCGCTGGCGCTGCCGCTTGCGCCGTTGTTGCTGGTGTGGCCCTGCGTGACGCTGTAGTTCAGGTTACGATCGTCGAGCAGGGTGCCGCTCACGCCGGTCTGCCAGCTGGTATCGCCGTCGCTGCTACGGCTGGCGGAGGCGGTGGCATAGGCCCGGTCGATCGCGCTATCGCGGCGGTAGCCGTGACGGGTGAACAGGCTGAACGGTACCGAGACATTGAACGAGGCGATACGGTCGGTTCCGTCAATCCCGACGGCCTTGTTCCACGACCACGACAGGGAGTAGTTGACCCCCTTCACCCCGCCCGCATAGCCGAGCTGGTACCAGACGTTTGACTCGCTGGTGCCCCAGTAGCTTTGCTGGCTGCCTGACACGTAAACCGAGCCGTAATCCCCGAGCGACTGAGAAATGTTGAGCTGGAAACGTCCTTTTTTATTCAGCGTCAGGTTATGGTAGCTCTGCACGTCCGGCACGCCGTCATCATCCCGATCGTCACCATACTGATAGCCTTCCATAGAGCGCCAGGCCACGTCGTCGAGGGTATAAAAACCTTTGGTGGAGTAGCGGTACCCCAGCAGCTGGAAGTTGGTGCCGAATCCGTTAAGGGATTTGGCGTACAGGAAACGCAGGGACTGCCCTTCATGGCGGCTGTCGTCTGCCAGCTGGCTGCGGGCGTGGGTAAGATCGAGCGAGACCGCGCCCCAGTCACCGAGGTTTTTCCCGGCACCAATGGCAATCGCCGTATACCGCGAGGCCAGCTGCGTCCCGCCGTACAGCGTGTAGCCGTCGGCAAGGCCCGCAATCATTGCCCCCTGAGCGAAGAACGGGGTGTCCTGCTCGCTGTTACCGCTGCGATAGTCCCCCGCCACCAGATCGTACTTCCAGCGTCCTTCACGCTGGAGCAGCGGAACGGTGGAGTACGGGACGGTGTAGCGCTGCTGGCTGCCGCCCTTCTCTTCTACCGTCACCTCCAGGTCACCGCTTGAGGAGGTCGGGTTAAGATCGGTAATGGCAAAAGCCCCCGGCTGCACGTAGCTCTGGTAGATAACGTATCCGTTCTGGCGGATGACGACCTTGGCGGGGGTGCGGGCGATCCCGCGCACGGTAGGCGCGTAGCCCTGAAGGCTGTCCGGGTACATGCTGTCGGACGAGTAGAGTCGCCCGCCGCGAAAACCGACGCTGTCGAAGACGTCGTTACCGGTGTTGCTGTCGCCGAGCACCAGCTCGCTTTTCAGCGGAATAACCGTACGCTGCGCCCAGGTGCCGATATTTTGCCAGCTGCTGTGCCGCTGGCCGTTACTTTCGGTGTAGCGCCACGCGCCGTTGTTGCGTAAACGCCACGCACCGTAGTTCAACCCGCTTTGCAGGTTCAGATAATAGCTGTCGTCGTCGCTGCCGCGGTTGCCGGTAAAGCTGTAGTTTACCAGCGCGGCAGGAATGCCTTCATCCCACTGCTCGGGCGGGATGTAGCCCCGGGCGCTGTTTTGCATCGCCACCTGCGGCAGGCTGACGTTCAAACGCTGCGACGCGAAGTTGAACGCCGTTTCGCTGCCGGGAATAGCCGTGGCAAGCGGAACGCAGGTGTCGCCCTGCACGTTGCTCAGCTCCGGGAAGGCGGCGATATTGACGCCAAAGCGGTCGAGCATCGCGCGCGTAATACAGGGCGCCAGGCCGCCCGCGACCGGCGGCGTGTTGTCGGCTTGCTCAAAACGCACGTCCTGGGTGCCGATAAACTCATCGTTACGCCAGATATCGACGCGATAGACGCCCGGAGCCTGCTGGTGGCCCTTTTCAAAGCGCGACAAATCCGCCACGCTCGCCGCGTCATCGGAGAGAAACGCCGGGTTAAAGTAGCTCTCGCCCCAGCCGGCATGCGGCCAGAGCGTTGCCATCAGTGCCAGTGCAACCGGGCAGTAACGCCATTGAGTGTTCATCGCCCTGTCTCTGCTCACAGGCTGACGCTACGCGCCGGCGTAATGGCGCCATAGTCGTTCACGCTCTGCCAGGAGAGCGTGCCGCTGGCCGCGGACGGCAGCACCTGCTGGGCCGAGCTTTTCGGCGCGACCATCAGGTTGTCCAGCGTCTTACCGCCAAGCTTCAGATTGACCAGCGTGACGTAATACGGCGAGGCATTGCTCACCTTAAGGTGGTTGCCGGCGCGCTCAAAACGCAGCTGCGAGAGCGCCTCTTCTGGCGGCATCGCCAGGTTAGCCGGGCGAACAAACAGCTTGATGCGTGACAGAATGGCCAGCTGCAGTACGTTGTTGCCGTCCTGATTTTTTTTGCTGACGGACGGAATCGCTTTGACGTTCATGTAAAAGAGCGATTCGCGATCGGCGGGCAGCGCCGGGCCGGCGTAAATAATGCGCAGCGTGTTTTCGCTGTCCGGCTCGCTGACAAACAGCGGCGGCGTGACGGCAAAGGTTTTTTCTTTTTGCCCGTTCGCATTTTCAATCCACGCGTTAATTAAATAGCGCTCTTTTTTATTGCTGTTGGTGATCGCCAGCGACGTTTGTTTTGCATCGGCCGGATAAATAACGCGCGTCGCGCCCAGCGCAATTCCGCCGGACGCATTCGCGCTGGCAGAGATCGTCATCAAAATAAAAGTTAAAAACAGTCCAGGTTTAATCAGGGTGTTCATCACAACCGTACCTTTAATAATGGGTTCGCAGGCGTCAGGGATAAATCAGCGTAAACCAGACATTCGACTGAATATTGCCTGGCACAAGGTGTTCGGAAATTACGCGGTAGCGGGCGCTAAAATGAAATGCCAGCTCCGGGGCGTTAACGGGTAACCAGCTGACCGCCGTCGCGTTCGGGATGATCTGCCGCTGTTGGTCGTCAAAAAGCGCCAGCCCGACCCCGCTGCTGACCGCGTTTTCTCCCGGCCGCGATGTCGCCAGGAAAACCTGCGGATCTTCTGCGGGCGTCACCCCCTGGAACTGGATCCCCACGGTGTGGGAGACATCCACGCTGCAATCCAGCAGTCTTACGGTGAAGGGCACGTTAACCGTGGAAAAACTGCCGACGCCGGAAAATGAGTTTGTGCGGTATTGCCCCATATCCACGCGCATGTTCTGGCTGTCCGGAGCCACGGCGCAGCCGCCGTTGACCAGTTCTCCTCTGAGGTGCACTTTGCCGCCGTCAATCACAACGGTATGTGCGTTTACCGCTGGGGCAATCGCAAGGGCAAACAGCAGTATCCCAGTCCTTGTCATCCTTCGCTCCCGGTATCAGCGATTAAAAGACCTCCTCCCTGAGGCCAGCCACGTCCCTGTAAACTGGCATTACTCGTATTTCATTACGAAAGTAGCGTCCGCGTTTGCCTGGCCTGGCGCGGTGGTCGCAGCCGTAGCTTTATAGCGCGCGGTGAAGTTCAGGATGTTGGTTCCTTCGATCAGGCTCTGCGCCGCAGAGAAGGAGGAGCCGTCTGGAGTCAGCGTGGTGGATTTGCTGTCGAGGATCTCAATGCCCACGCCTTTCGCGGAGTTGTCGTTGTTACCGGAGCTTACCGCTAGCAGGGTTTTGTCGGTTGCGTCGATCTGACCGGTGAACGCAACAGCAGCGGTTTTCGCTACCGCAGGATCGCAGTCGTTCAGCTCGATGGTGAACGGAACGTTGGAAGAGGTATCACCGACTTTGGTGAATTTCGCGGTACGGTACTGGCCGAGCTTAACCGTCTGCTCGGAAGAGTCAGTATTTACTGAACACGCGGCATTCACTAATTCACCTTTAAAATGCACGGTACCACCGTTAACGGTGACAGGGGTAACAGGATCTTCTGCGTGAGCGGCACCCGCGACCAGGGCCAAAGTTGCAATAACAGTAGAAGCAATGTTGCTGAGTTTCATGTCTATTCCTTTAAAATGTAAATAACCCTTCCCGTAAACGATCGGGAATAAGAAATACGTTCAATTAAAAAATTGAAGGCTTATTTCGGAGGAAACAAAGTAGCTCAGGAATGTATTTTGTAATATGTCAAAACGCTGCCATTTAGCCAGGTCACATCCTAATCCCGGCTAAGAAATTGACCATGCCCCAGGAAGGGATTTTGCGGTTCGTTGATGAAATCTGGCAAAGGGTGACTGACAGCGGCCCTCGCTTCTGACAAAATACGGGCAATCCCCCCTTTCTAACGTTACAGACGGAATCTTCTCTCTGATGGCAGCAACGATTATTGACGGTAAAACGATTGCGCAGCAGGTGCGCTCTGAGGTCGCGGAAAAAGTGAAGGCGCGTAAAGCGGCCGGATTTCGCGCGCCCGGGCTGGCCGTTGTGCTGGTTGGCAGCAACCCGGCTTCGCAAATTTATGTCGGCAGCAAGCGCAAAGCGTGTGAAGAGGTGGGCTTCGTCTCCCGCTCTTACGATCTGCCGGAAACCACCAGCGAAGCGGAACTGCTGGAACTTATTGACACCCTGAATGCCGATAAAGCAATCGACGGCATCCTGGTTCAGCTGCCGCTGCCTGCGGGCATCGACAATGTGAAGGTGCTGGAGCGCATCGCCCCAGACAAAGACGTTGACGGTTTTCACCCGTATAACGTCGGCCGCCTGTGCCAGCGCGCGCCGCGCCTGCGTCCGTGCACGCCGCGCGGCATCGTAACGCTACTGGAGCGCTATAACATCGACACCTACGGCCTGAACGCCGTGGTGATTGGCGCCTCCAACATCGTGGGTCGTCCGATGAGCATGGAGCTGCTGCTGGCGGGCTGCACCACCACCGTCACCCACCGCTTCACCAAAAACCTGCGCCACCACGTTGAAAACGCCGATCTGCTGATCGTCGCGGTCGGCAAGCCGGGCTTTATTCCGGGCGAGTGGATCAAAGAGGGCGCAATCGTCGTGGACGTGGGCATTAACCGTCTCGAAAACGGCAAGGTGGTCGGCGACGTAGTATACGAAGATGCCGCCGCGCGCGCGTCCTACATTACCCCGGTCCCGGGCGGCGTAGGCCCGATGACGGTAGCAACACTCATTCAGAATACCTTGCAGGCGTGCGAGGAGTATCACGACGTAGAGGACGCGTAATCATGGCAACTTTTTCTTTAGGTAAACACCCGCACGTTGAGCTGTGCGATCTGCTGAAGCTGGAAGGCTGGAGCGAAAGCGGCGCGCAGGCGAAAATCGTGATTGCCGACGGTCTGGTGAAGGTCGACGGCGTGGTGGAAACCCGCAAGCGCTGCAAAATTGTCGCGGGCCAGACCGTAAGCTTTGAAGGTCAGAGCGTGACGGTTACGGCCTGAGCCGTCTAATGCCCTAACCCTAACCCTCTCCCACAGGGAGAGGGGATAAATATCCCCCCACACTCATCACGGTTAATTATCGATCAACTTCAAATAATCACTTTTCCCTCTGGCGAAATGTGAAAATTAAGTTGCACGATTTTCAGACTTTCCCCACGATAAGTAGAACGTTCTACTAAAACGTTCTACTTGCAATAACGGCGCTAAAAAAGCGCTACTCGGGGGAAGTCAGCATGAGTCTGATATCAGGGTTTGTTAAATCGTTGTCTAAGCTATCGATGATTGGTCGCGCCTTAATGCTGCCAATTTCACTGCTTCCCGCCGCTGGCCTGCTGCTGGCCTTCGGCGACAAGTTCCACCTGCCGCTAATGATGAACGCTGGCGGGGTTATTTTTGATAACCTGCCGATGCTCTTTGCTATCGGCTCTGCCGTGGGCCTGGCATCGGAATCGGGCATCGCTGCCCTCTCTGCGGCGGTCTCGGTGTTTGTCACCAACATCACCATTAGCACGGTGCTGAGCATTACGCCGGAAATGGCCGCTCAGGGCGGGAAATACGCCATGGTGGTCGGGATACCGACCTTGCAGATGGGCGTCTTTGGCGGGCTGATCTGCGGTATTCTCGCCGCAGGGTGCTATAACCGCTTTCATACCATGCAGCTGCCGGAGTTTCTCGGCTTCTTCTCCGGCAAGCGTTTTGTGGCAATTGCGACGGCGTTTCTGTCGTTCCTGCTTGGCCTGCTGCTGCCGTACGTCTGGCAGCATATTCAGTCCGGGATAGACGCCCTGTCCGTAGTGGTGAATGGTGATAACCAGGCGGCCTCGACCTTTATCTTCGGATTCGTGGAGCGCGCGCTGATCCCGCTCGGCCTGCATCATATCTGGTATCCGTCCTTCTGGTACTCGTTTGGCGATTACACCACTCAGGCGGGACAGGTGATCCACGGCGACCAGACCATCTGGTTCAAGATGCTTGAAGAGGGGGTGAAATCGTTCAGCAGCGACACCTACCAGAACGCCGGTAAGTTCATGCAGGGTGAGTTCCCGCTCATGCTGTTTGCGCTCCCTGCGGCGTGCCTGGCGATGTACCACGAAGCGCACACTAAAAACAAAAAAATCGCGGCCGGTATTCTGTTCTCGGCGGCGCTGACCTGCTTCCTGACGGGGATCACCGAGCCGGTAGAGTTCACCTTTATTTTCGTGGCCCCGATCCTGTACATCTTCAACGCCGTCATGGCGGGCCTGGCGTACATGACCATGTACCTGATGCACGCGCATATCGCCAAATCCTTCTCGGCGGGCTTTATCGACTACCTGTCGTTCGGGATCCTGCCGTCGTTTAACGGCTATCAGACCAACTTCCTGAACGCCATCATCATCGGCATTCCGATGGCGCTGATCTACTACTTCACGTTCCGCTTTGTGATCCGCCGTTTCGACGTAAAAACACCGGGTCGTACCGAAGTGACCGCTAACGTGAATGACAAGTCCGATTCCGAACTTGCCACCGAAATCATCACACTGCTTGGCGGCGCGCAGAACATCGACTCCGTCGGCGCCTGTATCACCCGCCTGCGTCTTGAAGTGGCGAAGAGCGAGGCGGTGGATAAGGGTGGTCTGAACGGGCTTGGCGCGCGCGGCGTGGTATTCGTCGGCGACAACGGCATACAGGTGATTTTCGGTGCCAGAGCACAGTTTATCGCCCAGACCATGTCCACGATGATTGGCAAATAATAAGATGCCTGAAGGAGGCGTCTCCTGTACGCTGGGGGACGCGTCTTATCCGGCTGATATTCGGTACATTTCAGGGAGCGGTTTTGAAGAAAGTCAGCATTATTGATGTTGCAAAGCATGCGGGCGTGTCGGTCTCCACCGTCTCGCTGGTGCTGCGCCAGAAAGGAAAAATCTCAGAAGCGACGATCGGGAAGGTCAATGCTGCCATCGATACGCTGGGCTATGTTCATAACGTCGCCGCTGCCAACCTCCGCGCCAACACCTCCAACGTAATCGGCCTGATCCTGCGAGACTTTAGCGACAGCTTTTCCATCAAGGTGATGGCGAGCATCGTCCAGGAGCTGGAGAAGCAGGGCTATATGGTTTTTCTCGGTCAGCCGCTGAACGACGGTGAACACCTTGAGCGGACCCTGCTCTCTTTTAAGCAGCAGGGCGTGGCGGGTGTTATCTACCTGGCGTCGGATACCCGCACCGCAGCGCTGCCGGAACACATTCGCCAGTGCCCGCTTCCGCTTGTCGCGGTGTCGCAGTCTTTGCTGGACGAGAAATGCAACCTGGTCATGCGCGATAACCGCCAGGCGGCGAGCCTGGCCGCTCGTTACCTAATCGGGCGCGGGCACCGCAACATCGCCTACATCGGGGGGCGCGACGGCTGCCGCATCCGCGAGGAACGTCTGCTCGGTTTTCGCAGCGCGATGACGCAAAACGGGCTGGTCTGGCGTGACGACTACTCCCCGGCCTGCACCGACGACACGCGGGCGGCTGCACTGGTGACTCGCCAGCTGCTGGAGAAGAACAATACGATTACCGCCCTGCTCTGCCACTCGCCTGATGCAATGATCGGCTCGATAACCGGCATTCACCAGGTGGGGCGTACGGTGGGGAAAGATGTCTTCTTGACGCAGCAGGTGGCGCTGATTGGTTTTGAAGATATGCTCCACGTGAACCTCACGTCACCGTCGTTTACCTACGTTTCGTCTGCCAGTGAAGAGACGGGCCGCCAGGCCGCGGGGTTGATGATCCGCAAGCTAAAAGCACCTGAGCTGCAAACCCAGCGCATTACCCTCTCCGGGCAGCTTATCGCGCGCGAGTCGGCGTAAAATCAGAATTTAGCACGGGTTTGCCGGAAGGAAACTGCTGCTATATTTCCATGATTTGCCATGGATAAATGCAATGCCTACCGTTATCACCCACGCCGCTGTTCCCCTGTGTCTGGGCTTAGGGCTCGGAACAAAAATCATCCCTCCCCGCCTGTTGTTTGTCGGGATCGTCCTCGCCATGCTGCCGGATGCCGACGTGCTGGCGTTTAAATTCGGCGTTGCCTACGGCAATATTTTCGGCCACCGGGGCTTTACCCATTCGCTGCTGTTTGCCTTTGTGGTGCCCATACTCTGCGTGCTGGCGGGTCGACGATGGTTCAGGGCCAGCCTGACGCGCTGCTGGCTGTTTTTAACCGTGTCGCTGCTGTCGCACAGCCTGCTGGATTCTGTTACCACCGGCGGGAAAGGCGTCGGCTGGCTGTGGCCATGGTCAGATGAACGCTTCTTTGCGCCGTGGCAGGTCATAAAAGTCGCGCCGTTTGCGCTGTCGCGCTATACCACGCCGTACGGGCATCAGGTCATTATTTCGGAACTGCTGTGGGTGTGGCTGCCGGGGGCGGTGCTGATGGGATTGCTGTGGTGGAAGCGGAGGTAAAAGCAAAACGGCAACTCACGTTGCCGTTTTTAGTGTTTGCACCCTCTCCCTGTGGGAGAGGGCTGGGGTGAGGGCATCAGCGCGCACCAGACTTACTTACGACGCCAGGTGGTACCCTGCGGGCCGTCTTCCAGAATAATACCCATCTCGGTCAGTCGGTTACGCGCCGCATCCGCTGCCGCCCAGTCTTTCGCCTGACGCGCCTCGAAACGCGCCTTAATCAGCGCTTCGATTTCCGCCACTTCGCCGTCGTCCGCCTGCGCGCCGCTTTGCAGGAACACGTCCGGCTCCTGCTCCAGCAGGCCGAGCACGGAAGAGAGCTTACGCAGATGAGACGCCAGCGCATTGGCCGCTGCCATGTCCTCTGACTTCAGGCGGTTCACCTCACGCGCCATGTCGAACAGCACCGAGTAGGCTTCCGGCGTGTTGAAGTCGTCGTTCATAACCTCAATGAAGCGGGCTTCGAACGCCTCGCCGCCTGCGGCCGGAACAGACCGGTCGGTGCCGCGCAGGGCGGTGTACAGACGCTCGAGCGCAGAGCGCGCCTGCTTCAGGTTCTCTTCGCTGTAGTTCAGCTGGCTGCGGTAGTGGCCGGACATCAGGAAGTAGCGCACGGTTTCCGCGTCGTAATACTTCAGCACGTCACGCACGGTGAAGAAGTTGCCCAGCGATTTAGACATCTTCTCGCGATCCACCATCACCATCCCGGAGTGCATCCAGTAGTTCACGTACTCGCCGCCGTGCGCGCAGGTAGACTGCGCGATTTCGTTTTCGTGGTGCGGGAACATCAGATCCGAACCGCCCCCGTGAATGTCGAAATGGTTACCCAGCTGTTTGCAGTTCATCGCTGAACACTCAATGTGCCAGCCCGGACGGCCTTCGCCCCACGGGGATGGCCAGCTTGGTTCGCCCTCTTTGGACATCTTCCACAGCACGAAGTCCATCGGGTTACGCTTCACGTCAACCACGTCAACGCGCGCACCGGCCTGGAGCTGCTCCAGATCCTGACGGGAAAGCGCACCGTAGGTTGGATCCGTCGGCACCGAGAACATGACGTCGCCGTTGTCCGCCACATAGGCGTGACCGCGCGCGATCAGCTTTTCGGTGATCTCGATAATTTCATGAATGTGGTGGGTTGCGCGCGGCTCGCTGTCCGGGCGCAGAATATTTAAGGCGTCAAAGTCCTTGTGCATTTCAGCGATCATGCGATCCACCAGCGCCACAAAGCTTTCGCCATTTTCATTAGCGCGCTTAATGATCTTGTCGTCGATGTCGGTGATGTTGCGCACATACTTCAGGTTATAGCCCAGGAAGCGCAGGTAGCGTGACACCACATCGAACGCGACAAAGGTACGGCCATGGCCGATATGACAGAGATCGTAAACCGTAATACCACACACGTACATGCCGACTTCCCCGGCATGGATAGGTTTAAATTCCTCTTTTTGGCGCGTCATTGTATTAAAGATTTTTAACATCGAAGATTCCATGTAAACACGTGTGTGGATTGTTTGTTCCTTATAATACCCATAATTGGGAGCACGGTCAGCACACAATGCAAGGTGATCGTGTCCTGTGGTTATGCTATAACAAGCCCCTATATGTGACCCGAGCACGGGTCGACGCACCACAATAACGGAACAGGATGCAAAAATGGTTACTTTCCACACTAATCATGGCGATATCGTAATCAAAACCTTTGATGACAAAGCGCCTGAAACAGTTAAAAACTTCCTGGACTACTGCCGCGAAGGTTTCTACAACAACACTATCTTCCACCGTGTGATCAACGGCTTTATGATCCAGGGCGGCGGTTTCGAGCCTGGCATGCGCCAGAAAGAGACCAAAGAAGCGATCAAAAACGAAGCGAACAACGGCCTGAAAAACACCCGTGGTACGCTGGCAATGGCCCGTACTCAGGCCCCGCACTCTGCAACCGCACAGTTCTTCATTAACGTGGCGGACAACGACTTCCTGAACTTCTCTGGCGAAAGCCTGCAGGGCTGGGGCTACTGCGTGTTCGCCGAAGTGGTTGAAGGAATGGACGTGGTCGACAAGATCAAAGCCGTTTCTACTGGCCGCAGCGGCATGCACCAGGACGTTCCTAAAGAAGACGTTGTGATCACAAGCGTGACCGTCAGCGAGTAATTCGTGGCGACACTCTTTATTGCGGATCTGCATCTGCAAACGGAAGAACCGGCGATTACCGCCGGTTTTCTGCGTTTTTTACGCGGTGAAGCGAAAAGCGCCGACGCGCTGTACATTCTGGGCGACCTGTTTGAAGCCTGGATCGGCGACGACGATCCGAACCCGCTGCACCGTGAAATGGCAGCCGCCATCAAAGCGCTGGTTGATAACGGTGTCCCCTGCTATTTCATTCACGGCAACCGTGATTTTCTGATCGGCAAACGCTATGCCCGCGAGAGCGGCATGCTGCTGCTGCCGGAAGAACAGGTGCTCGACCTCTATGGCCGCAAGGTGTTGATCATGCACGGCGACACGCTTTGCACCGACGATACCGGCTATCTGGCGTTTCGCGCCAGGGTCCACACCCCGTGGATCCAAAAACTGTTTCTCGCTCTGCCGCTCTTTATCCGCAGCCGCATCGCCGCCAGAATGCGCGCGGGCAGCAAAGCCGCCAACAGCAGTAAGTTGATGACCATCATGGACGTTAACCCGCAGGCGGTGGTTAGCGTGATGGAGAAGCATCGCGTCCAGTGGCTGATCCACGGTCATACCCATCGCCCCGACGTGCACTCCCTTGTCGCCAACGGCGAGCCCGCCCATCGCGTGGTTTTAGGCGCGTGGCATAGCGAAGGATCAATGGTAAAAGTCACGCCGGAAGGTGTGGAGCTGATCTCCTTCCCGTTTTAACGGCTTCTCGTCTTTTCGCCCATTTCTCAACCACGCAACCGTTTTCCTTGCCGGTATTACATGCTATTCTCTGTGCCCTCGAAAGCAGTGTGTTCCGCACCACAGGAGTTTTAAGACGCATGTCTTCCCGCAATAATCCGGCGCGTGTCGCCATCGTGATGGGGTCCAAAAGCGACTGGGCTACCATGCAGTTCGCCGCCGAAATCTTTGAAATCCTGAATGTTCCGCACCACGTAGAAGTGGTTTCCGCACACCGCACGCCGGACAAACTGTTCAGCTTCGCCGAAAGCGCCGAAGAGAACGGTTACGAGGTGATCGTTGCCGGTGCGGGCGGCGCGGCACATCTGCCGGGCATGATTGCCGCTAAAACGCTGGTGCCGGTACTGGGTGTGCCGGTACAGAGCGCCGCATTAAGCGGAGTCGACAGCCTCTATTCTATCGTCCAGATGCCGCGCGGCATTCCCGTCGGCACGCTGGCAATTGGCAAAGCGGGTGCGGCAAACGCCGCGCTGCTGGCGGCGCAGATCCTTGCCACCCACGATAAAGACCTCCACCAGGGCCTGGCGGACTGGCGTAAAGCCCAGACCGATGAGGTGCTGGATAACCCGGATCCGCGGGGTGCGGCATGAAGCAGGTTTGCGTTCTCGGTAACGGTCAGCTTGGCCGTATGCTGCGCCAGGCCGGTGAACCGCTGGGTATTTCCGTCTGGCCGGTCGGACTGGATGCCGAACCGGAAGCCGTGCCGTTCCATCAGAGCGTGATCACCGCCGAGATTGAACGCTGGCCGGAAACCGCCCTGACGCGTGAACTGGCGCGCCATAACGCCTTTGTAAACCGCGACGTGTTCCCGATCGTTGCCGACCGCCTGACGCAAAAGCAGCTTTTCGACAAGCTCGGGCTGGCAACCGCGCCGTGGCAGCTGCTGTCCGATAAAAGCGAGTGGAGCGACGTCTTCGCGATGCTGGGCGAGCTGGCGATTGTGAAGCGGCGCGTCGGCGGCTACGACGGTCGCGGGCAGTGGCGTCTGCGCGCGCACGAGACCGCAGAGCTGCCGGATGACTGCTACGGCGAGTGCATCGTTGAGCAGGGGATTAACTTCAGCGGCGAAGTGTCGCTGGTTGGCGCGCGCGGCCACGACGGCCGTACGGTTTTTTATCCCCTCACGCACAACCTGCATCAGGACGGCATTCTGCGCACCAGCGTCGTCTTCCCGCAGGCCAATGCTGACCAGCAGGCGCAGGCGGAGGAGATGCTTTCAGCCATCATGCACGAGCTGGGCTACGTGGGCGTTATGGCGATGGAGTGTTTCGTCACGCCGTCGGGTCTGCTGATTAACGAACTGGCCCCGCGCGTACACAACAGCGGCCACTGGACGCAAAACGGCGCCTCCATCAGCCAGTTTGAGCTGCACCTGCGCGCCATTACCGACCTGCCCCTGCCGCAGCCGGTGGTAACCAGCCCGTCGGTGATGATCAACCTGATCGGCACCGATCTGAACTACGACTGGCTGAAGCTGCCGCTGGTGCACCTGCACTGGTACGACAAAGAGGTTCGCGCGGGCCGTAAGGTGGGCCACCTCAACCTGAACGACACCGATACCGATCGCCTGAGCGCCACCCTGGAAGCGATTGTCCCTCTGCTGCCGCCAGAGTACGCGAGCGGCATTGTCTGGGCACAATCAAAGCTCAGGTAAGCCCTATCTGCGCCGGGGAGTTGACCTTCCCCTTCCCCGGCGTACAATTCCCGCCCATTGCTGCTCAGTTTTCTTCTGGAATCACCATGAACGATGGAACGGACTATCGCGCGATCCTCGCGTCTGATACCCCATTAATCGACGTTCGCGCGCCGATCGAATTTGCCCAGGGTGCGATGCCTGGCGCACTCAACCTGCCCTTAATGAACGACGACGAGCGCGCCGCCGTCGGCACCTGCTACAAGCGTCAGGGTCCCGACGCCGCGCTGGCGCTCGGCCATAGCCTGGTAAACGGCGAAACGCGTGAGGCGCGGATCGGCGCCTGGCGCGAAGCCTGCCTTGCTCACCCTGAGGGCTACCTGTGCTGCGCGCGCGGCGGCCAGCGTTCACATATTTCACAGGCCTGGCTGAAGGAGGCGGGTATCGACTATCCGCTGATCCGCGGCGGCTATAAGGCCCTGCGTCAGACGGCGATTCAGGTCACCGCCGAGCAGTCGCAAAAGCCGATGGTGCTTATCGGCGGCTGTACCGGAAACGGAAAAACGCTGCTGGTGAAGCAGCATGCGCAGGGTATCGATCTGGAAGGGCTGGCGCACCACCGCGGCTCATCGTTTGGCCGCACGCTCACGCCGCAGCTTTCACAGGCGAGCTTCGAGAATCACCTTGCCGTCGCGCTGCTGAAAAAAGACGCCGCGCGCTGGGTGCTGGAGGATGAAGGCCGGATGATTGGCTCTAACCACCTGCCGGAATGCCTGCGTGACCGCATGGCTGAAGCCCCTATCGTGGTGGTCGAAGATTCGTTTGAGATCCGTCTTGAGCGCCTGCGCGAGGAGTATTTCGACCACATGTGGGCAGATTTTTCTGCCGCCTACGGGGATGAAGCAGGATGGAAGGCGTACAGCGAGTATCTCCACCACGGCCTGTTCGCCATTCGCCGCCGGCTCGGGCTGCAGCGCTTCGCGGAGTTTACGGCGCTGCTGGACGCAGCCCTAGCCGAGCAGCAGCGTACCGGCAGCACTGACGCGCACTTCAGCTGGCTTGTGCCGCTCCTGAACGACTATTACGATCCGATGTACGGCTATCAGCTGGAGAAAAAGGCGGAGAAGATTGTCTATCGTGGGACGTATGGCGAGGTCGCTGACTGGCTTAATCGCTAAAAGACGGCAACCACGTTGCCGCTTTAAGCGTTTGTTCCCTCTCCCCGTGGGAGAGGGCCAGGGTGAGGACATCAGGCCGCACCCTGTGGTTCAACCTTAGAAGTCGTAACGCAGACGCACCAGGTTCATATCGCCCAGGTTGTCGGTGCTGGACGTGAACACGTGTTCGTAATCCACGCGGAAACCGTAGTCCAGCTGGAAGCTGATGCCCACGCCGTTATCGGTGCGCTGGTAGTTACGGCCGTTCACGTACTCAATGCGGTCGCCCATGAAGTACGGCTGGATGGATTTCACCGCGTACTGACCGACCGGGAATTTATAGCCGGCAAAGTATTCAATACCCCATGCGTCACCGGCGAAGTAGTCGTTAACCGACACTTTTTTGCTGGTCATAAAGTTCTGATACCAGCCGCCGCCCGCGGAGAAGGTCCAGTTATCCGGCGTCCAGCTCAGCGCGGTACCGAGGATATTCTGGTCGTAGGTTTTGCTGTCGCCGTTGTCCGGGTTACGCATGTCGGCACGGGTGTAGTTCCACGCGGCGCCCCAGGTCAGATCGGTGGTCAGGTGGTAATCGATACCCAGTGAACCGCCGCCTTTACGCTTGTAGCGCAGGCCGTTGCCCGGCAGGTATTCGCTGTCCTCAAACAGGTAAGAGGCATAGATATCTGCATCGCCGACGGTTTTCTTGTATTTCAGCATCTGACGTGAACGATAAGAGCCGTCGTAGTCGCCGTTGATCCCGTTACCCGGTGCCTGACCGATCATGTCGTAGTCCCAGATATCGGTTTTTGCGCCCACCACGTCATAGTACACGCTGTTCTGCTGGCCGAAGGTCAGCGTACCCCAGGTGTCGCTTTTCAGGCCGGTATAGAGCATGCGGCGAGAGGTGTCGTGCGCGCCGTCGGCGTAGTGATTATCCCAGTTAAACTGTGCCGGAATGTTCACACCCAGCTCGTAGTAGGTGATCCAGCTGATGTCATCGAACAGGTAGTAGTCCGCTGCGAAACGGAAGCGGGTGCCGCCGTCAAAGCCGTTACGCTTGTAGCTGTTTTTGCCGTCATCGCCGGTCATGTTCTGGAACTGTGGACGGATACTGCCGCCAACGGTGAAGTTCAGTCGGCTCAGCGGGTTACCCGCCTGCGGATCCTGTTTCAGAATGGTGATTTCCGCCTGAGATGCGAAAGAAGCCAATGCCACTGCTGCGCCGATCGTTGTCGCCAGCGCTGTTTTTCTTATAGTCATTATTTTTCCTTGATAGACACGCTGCTAAATATTTAGCTGGTGAATATTAACCGGAAATATTCGCACTGTGTGGGCGGGTTTTTAATGTTTTGTGCTACTAAACGTAGGGTGATTAACGATTTGTGCCGTTAAAGGGTTACGCACCAGCACATACGCCGGCGCGTAACCATCACGAGGGTAAACTAGCTCACAAACTGGCGGAACAGCGCTTTTCCTTTTAACAGGCGCGTACCGAGCCAGCCGCCGCACAGGGACAGCAGAACGGCGCCGCAGACAGGCAGCGTGAGCCACAGCCGCCAGTCAGGCTGCCATGGGAAATCGAACACTTTCGACTGGAGCACCGCCAGCGCGGTTTCCGCGCCGATGGCCGCCACCAGGCCCGCCACCAGCCCAAGCAGGGCGAACTCGCTCCAGAGCGTGGCGCGCAGCAGTCGCTTGCCTGCGCCCAGCGTGCGGTAGACCACCAGCTCCTGGTGACGCTGACGCATGCCGACCTGCACCTGCGCCAGCAGCAACAGCACGCCGCAGATCGTCACCAGCACCACCATCACCTCCAGCGCTCGGCTCACCTGCTCCAGCACCTGCCCGACCTGTCTGAGGATCGCGCCGATGTCCAGCAGGCTCACCGTCGGAAACTCCCGGTTAAGCTGCGTCAGCATGCCGTTGCCATTTTCCCAGCGGAAGCTGGTCAGCCAGCTCTGCGGCTGCCCGTCCAGCGCGCCCGGCGGGAAGATGAAAAAGAAGTTAGGCCGCAGGCTTTCCCAGTCGACCTTGCGCAGGCTGGTAACCCTGGCGCTGAAGTCCTGCGTGTCGCCGGTAAAGGTCACGGTATCCCCCAGCTTCACGTTCAGGCGCGTCGCCAGCCCCTCCTCCATTGAGACTTCTCCCGCTTCAGGCGGCCAGCTGCCGGCGACAATCGGGTTGTGGTCCGGCCGCTTCGCCTGCCAGGTCAGGTTCAACTCGCGGTTGAGCGACTCATCTTTATTTCCCTCCGTCGACTGGCCGTTGATCTGCGTCAGCCGGGCACGCACGATCGGGTAGAACGACTCGGGGATAATGTGGTGCTCGGACAGGAAGCCCTTCAGCGGCGTCACCTGCTCAGGAGCGATGTTGATCAGGAAATAGTTCGGGCTTTCCGGCGGAAGCTGCTGCTGCCAGCGGTCCAGCAGATCCCCGCGCAGCACCAGCAGAAGCGCCAGCAGCATAAACGACAGCGAAAACGCCGAAAGCTGGCTGAGGGTGGACCACGGCTGATGCAGCAGACGGTTCACCGCCAGCCGCACGGGCAGCGATTTCACGGTCAGCTTTTTGAGCAGGCTGAGCAGCAGCCAGCCCAGCGCGCCGCACAGAAGCGCCAGCACCACCGCGCCCGCCAGCACCGCCCACAGCAGCGTGCTGCCGCCCATCAGCCAGGCCAGCAGCCCGACCGCCACCGCAATTATCACCGGCAGGTAAAACTTCAGCGGCCAGACGTTCGCCACCACATCGCGGCGCAGCACGCGCAGCGGCTGCGTTGCGAGCAGCAGCCGGTACGGGCGTAACCCCACCAGCAGGGAGATCACCGTCATCGCGCCGATGGCCCAGAGCCACGGCCAGAGGCTTGCCGGGGGCAGCGCGGCGGGCAGCACCGGCTTGAGCAGCACCATCAGCAGCTTTTCAAACAGCAGCCCTATCGCCCCGCCGGTAACGGCCGACAGCGCCAGCACCATCAGCCACTGGCCGACGATCAGCCTGCGCAGCTGCGCACGTCCCGCGCCGAGGGTTTTGAGGATCGCCACCAGATCGTAACGGCTGCGGCAGTAGTGCCCCATCGCCACCGCAACGGCCGCTATGGCCAGCAGCAGGGTCAGCAGTGCCGACAGCAGCAGGAACTGCTGAGAACGTTCGAGGGATTTGCCGAGCGCCCCTTCATCCTGCTCCAGCCCGTACCAGCGGTGTTCCGGCTTGAGCTGCGGCTGGAGCCATTTTTCATACGCCTCCAGCTGCGCAGGCGTGCCGCCAAACTTATAGCGCCAGGTAACGCGGCTTCCCGGCTGAACGGCACTGGTTTTCGCCACGTCAGCGGTGTTCATCAGCAGACGCGGCGCGAGCTGAAACGGGTTAAACCCGGAGTCGGGCTCCTGCACTACCTCCCCGGCAATTTTGAGGGTTGCGTCGCCAACGTCGATACTGTCGCCGGGTTTGAGGTTCAATAGCGCCATCAGGCGCGATGCCAGCAGCACCGTACCGGAGGTGGGTTTTAGCCCCGGCGGGCTGGTTTGTAATTCACCGTACATCGGATAGATGTCGTCCACGGCCTTCACGCTGGCAAGCTGCGGCGTATCACCGGCGAAGGTCATGGTCTGGAAGGTGATCTGCTCCCCTACCTTCAGCCCCTCCTTGCGCGCTGCCTCGATCCAGCCCGGCGGCACGGGGCGAGAGCTTTGCAGCGTCCTGTCCCCGGCCATAAACTCCCGGCTCTGCTGGCTGAGCCCTTTTTCCATGCGGTCGCTGACGCTGCCGAGCGCCAGCACGCAGGCTACCGCCAGGCTTAACGCCAGCCAGACAATCAGCAGCGAGGGCGAGCGCCATTCGCGCCAGAACCAGCGGGCAATCATGCTTCCTCCTGAAGAATACCGTTCACCAGCCGCAGGCGGCGGTCGCAGCGGGCGGCCAGCTGCAGATCGTGGGTGACCAGAATCAGCGTGGTGCCGTGCTCGCGGTTGAGCGAAAACAGCAGGTCGGCAATTCTGTCGCCGGTTTTGCGGTCGAGGTTGCCCGTAGGCTCATCGGCAAACAGCACGTCCGGGCGTCCGTTAAACGCCCTGGCCAGCGCCACGCGCTGCTGCTCACCGCCGGAAAGCTGCGCCGGAAGGTGGTCGAGACGTTTCCCCAGCCCCAGCTGTTCCAGCAACGCTCTGGCGTGGTCGCGGCTTTCACGGGTATTTTCACCGCGCAGCAGGCCCGGCAGCTCGACGTTTTCCAGCGCGTTCAGGGTTGGGATAAGCATGAAGGACTGAAACACAAACCCGATATGCCGGGCACGCAGCGCGGCGCGCGCCTCTTCATCCAGCGCATGAAGGGGCTGGCCGACAAGGTTCACTTCCCCACTGCTGCCGTCGTCCAGACCGGCCAGGATCGCCAGCAGCGTGGACTTGCCGGAACCGGATTCACCAATGAGGGCGATGGTTTCGGCACGTTTGACAACGAGTTCAACTCCGGTGAGGATGGAAAGCTCGTGTTCTCCCTGACCGACGGACTTCTTAAGACGATGAACTTCAACAATGTTTTCCGCTGGCATTTGCCCTTCCTGTTTTTGATGCTGATGACCTTCCGCGCGGCGGCTGCGGACACGTTATTGATTCTGGGCGATAGCCTGAGCGCGGGCTATCGCATGGCCGCCAGTGCGGCCTGGCCCGCCCTGCTCAATGACAAATGGCAGTCCCGGACGTCTGTCGTTAACGGCAGCATCAGCGGCGATACGTCGCAGCAGGGCTTATCGCGCCTGCCTGCCCTGCTTAAGCAGCATCAACCGCGATGGGTGCTGGTTGAACTGGGCGGCAACGACGGCCTGCGCGGCTTCCAGCCGCAGCAGACGGAGCAAACGCTGCGTACCATTCTGCAGACGATTAAGGCCGCTAACGCCCGGCCGCTGCTGATGCAAATTCGCCTGCCCGCTAACTACGGTCGTCGGTATAATGAGGCGTTTAGCGCTATCTATCCTAAGCTTGCCAAAGAGTTTGATATTCCGCTGCTGCCATTTTTCATGGAGGAGGTCTACCTCAAGCCCCAGTGGATGCAGGACGATGGTATTCACCCCAATCGCGATGCCCAGCTGTTTATTGCCGACTGGATGGCAACCCGGCTGGCACCTTTAGTAAAACATGACTCGTCAAACAGCTGAGAACCTGACAGGTAAAGTTATGCAAAAATCGGTCTTAATAACAGGATGTTCCAGCGGAATTGGCCTTGAAAGCGCCCTTGAACTGAAGCGTCAGGGGTTTTGGGTGCTGGCAGCCTGCCGCAAACCCGATGATGTGGAACGCATGAGAGGGCTAGGCCTTACCGGCATCCTGCTGGATCTGGATTCGCCAGAGAGCGTGGACCAGGCCGCCGATGAGGTCATCGCCCTGACCAACAATCGTCTTTACGGCCTGTTCAACAACGCGGGCTACGGCGTGTACGGTCCGCTACAGGCCCTCTCACGGGAACAGCTGGAGCAGCAGTTCTCCGCTAACGTCTTCGGCGCGCATCAGCTCACCATGCGCCTTCTCCCCGCCATGCTGCCGCACGGCGAAGGGCGCATCGTGATGACCTCCTCGGTCATGGGCCTGATCTCCACGCCGGGCCGCGGTGCTTACGCTGCCAGCAAGTATGCCCTTGAAGCGTGGTCCGATGCGCTGCGCATGGAGCTGCGCCACAGCGGGATCAAGGTCAGCCTGATTGAGCCTGGTCCCATCCGCACCCGCTTTACGGAAAACGTTAACCAGACGCAGGCGGACAAACCGGTCGAAAACCCCGGTATTGCCGCGCGTTTTACGCTTGGGCCGGAAGCGGTTGTCGCCAAAGTGCGCCACGCTTTTGAGAGCGACAACCCAAAAATGCGCTATCCGGTCACGCTGGTGACCCATGCCGTCGGCTGGTTAAAACGCCTGCTGCCGGGACGGATGATGGACAAAATTTTGCAGGGTTGAGTTGAAGCGACGACGCTTACCCCCATGTAAAGAGTAAACCGACAAAAGAGAATGCCGCATGTCCGTACAGAATATCGTCAACATCACTGAAGCTAACCTGCAACAGACGCTCGAACAGTCGATGACTACACCGGTGCTGTTCTACTTCTGGTCTGAACGCAGCCAACACTGCCTGCAGCTGACGCCAGTCCTGGAAAGCCTTGCAGCGCAATACGGTGGTCAGTTCATCCTGGCGAAGCTGGATTGCGACGCCGAGCCGATGGTGGCCTCCCAGTTTGGCCTTCGTGCGATCCCAACCGTCTACCTGTTCCAGAACGGGCAGCCGGTCGACGGCTTCCAGGGGCCGCAGCCGGAAGAAGCGATCCGCGCCCTGCTGGACAAAGTCCTGCCGCGCGAAGAAGAGCTGAAGGCGCAGGAAGCCATGGCGCTGATGCAGGAAGGTAAATACGACGAGGCGCTGCCGCTGTTAAAAGACGCGTGGCAGCTGTCGAATCAGAACAGCCAGATTGGTCTGCTGCTGGCTGAGACCCAGATTGCGCTGCACCGCCCGGAAGACGCGGAAGCGGTGCTGAAAACGGTGCCAATGCAGGATCAGGACACCCGTTATCAGGGGCTGGTGGCGCAGATTGAACTGCTGAAGCAGGCGGCCGATACCCCGGAAATTCAGCAGCTCCAGCAGCAGGTGGCGGATAACCCGGCGGATGCCGCGCTGGCAAGCCAGCTTGCGCTCCAGCTGCATCAGGTCGGCCGCAACGAAGAGGCGCTGGCCCTGCTGTTCGGCCATCTGCAAACGGATCTGGCCGCCGCAGACGGGCAGGCGCGTAAGGTATTCCAGGATATCCTGGCCGCGCTCGGCACCGGAGACGCGCTGGCGTCGAAGTATCGTCGTCAGCTGTACGCGCTGCTGTACTGATGCCGGATGCCCGGTAGCGCTCGCGCTTACCGGGCCCCCCTCACCGCTCGTTTTTCAACGATGACGCCACAAGCTGGTGACGTGAGTTGTAGAATTTCCGATAGGTTAAGTAGCAGGCAACGATCGTCGACAGGCTCGCCGTTGCGAGCAGCATGAACGTCACCATAATCTGATACTTAATCGCTTTGACCGGATCGATGCCGGCAAAAATCAGCCCTGACATCATCCCCGGTAAGCTCACCAGCCCCACCGTTTTTGCGGAATCCACGGTTGGGATCAGCGATGAACGAATGCTGTCGCGCATCAATTGCGCCGAGGCCACCTTCGGCGTTGCCCCCAGGCTCAGCTTTTCCTGAAGCTGCTGCTGCTCGCTGCTGAAGCGCTGCCCCAGGTTGTTGTAGCACAGCCCCACCGCCACCATCGCATTACCCGCAATCATCCCGGTAATGGGGATCACCTGCATCGGGGTAAACTCGATCGATCCGGACAGTACCAGCACGGCCAGCGTTAATGCGGTTCCGGTAGTAATGGCGATAAGCGAAGAGATAAAGGCTTTATCGATGTATTTACTGCGCTTTTGCGCGTTCCACGCCGCGTTAAAGCAGATAAACAGCACCATCAGCAGGGTCAACACCGCATGGTTGACGTTGAAGATGTATTTCAGCACATAGCCAACGATGATGAGCTGGATCACCGCGCGGGCGATACTCCACAGGATGTCTTTTTCCAGCCCCAGCTTTTCCCGGTAGCTCACTACAATCGCCACCAGCACCAGCACCATCGACAGCGCCAGCGATTCGTTCGTTATATTATGCTCACCCACGGCCAGCCTCCTGCATTTTTCCGCCCTTCGGCACGAGCGTGATGACGTCATCCGCATGGGTAATTTCGTTAGAATCGTGCGTCACCCAGAGTACGGCAATATGCTGTTCCCGGGCGTAGCGATGAATAATGTCGTTGACGTTGCGCTTGTTGGCGTCATCCAGCGCGCTGGTGATCTCGTCCAGCAACAGCACCTTCGGCAAGAACTGCAGGTTACGGATCAGCGATACGCGCTGCTTTTCCCCGCCCGACAGGTCATTGATCGATTTGGTCAGCGTCTCCTTCGAAAGCCCAAACCGGGCCAGATCGGCGGTAAACTTCTCAGGTTCAGGCGTTTGGCTGCGGATTTGCCAGGGAAAAATCAGATTGTCGTAAACCGTATTGCCAAACAGCGACGGCGTTTGCACGCAGTAGGACACCTGCTGGCGATAGCGTTCCGGTGAAAGCGTAGCAATATCCTTGCCTTCAAAAAGGATCGTTCCCTCCGTTGGGCTCAGTAACGACGCCACAATTTTGAGGAGCGTACTTTTGCCGCAGCCGGATGGCCCGGTAATAAGCTTGAACTCACCCGGTGAAAGGCAAAAATCGACGTGCTGAAGGATCGTATTGTCCCCCACGCGAAACCCAACGTCCCTGATATCCAGAAGATTTTTTTTATTATCCATTCCGATTCCATTAACCGCTTTTGTATGAACAGCCTGTAGCATAATCCTTTCAGGTTCACAGTGCGAATAGCCTTAAGCTATGGCTAGTGTTAAACTTTTTGTTTGCTAATTGTCACCTCTATCACTACAGGTAGTAAGCCGCATGACACATATCTTTTACGAGTTTTCTTCCCTGAAGCCAGGCGTTCCTGATGTCGAAACATTAATGGAAGTCATCAATTCTTCGGAACTCACGCGTTTTGTTATGGGTGCAGAGGTGGTCGATTTTGTTAAGAAGGCGCTCATCGTCAACACCACGATTGGCAGCTTTAAGAACTGCTATTTTGCTTTCGATGACGGGGCCTACTTTCTGGAATTTGACGGCAAGGGTAAATCCAGGCGTTTTACCGACGTGCCGGACTGGTTCGTCACGCCTGCGGAATTTGCCCGCTCCCAGTGGCTGATCAACCATGACCTGGCCGAGGTAAAGGCGACCGAGTTTATCGAGGTGCTGATGTCCTACCCGCTCAAAGAGCGCCGCGCGCACTGCAACCTGCTGTTTGGTCTGGACCTGCATAAGGTCAACGTGGTGCCGGCACCCGCGGCGCCTGCCGGAAAAATGGGGAATAAAAACGGCAAAACCACCAAGCCTCGCGTTACGGATCTCGGCTCATTCGAGCTTTTCACCGCGTTCTTCGCGCGTATGAAAGCGGCCGTTAACGCTAACGAATTTCCGACCCTACAGGTGCTGACCGGCCGGGAGGATCTCGCCAGGGCACCGCACAGCTTAAAGCAGGGGATCAGAACCTGGTTTAAGGCGATCGCGGGGGATCTGCCGCCCAATAACAAACGCGTCGGCGCGGGTAATGCAATCCTGTTTTGCACCCCCATTCGTGAGCAGATCCGGCAGATAGAGGCCATCGGGCTGGAAAAATACTATCAGGGGTTATCGAAAGCCATCGCTGACGCCGGTGACGGGTTTATCACCGACTTCAGTTACACCCACTCAGAAAACTAATATTCTGCGCCCTGCTCTCCGGGCGGGGCGTTTTATTTTTACCAGTCCGGTTCCCACCTCTTTACAGGGGCGAAATCCAGCCCGTTAGCCGATATACTTACGTTCAACAATTACGCCGTTTTTCTCGTTACAGCATGCAAAACAGGAGGTTTTTATGCTCATCGTTATACCCGTACTTATTTTCGTTGCGCTGGTTATCGTTGGCGCAGGCGTCAAGATTGTTCCGCAGGGTTACCAGTGGACCGTTGAGCGCTTTGGCCGTTATACCACCACCCTTCAGCCTGGGTTAAGCCTGATCGTCCCGTTCATGGACCGAATTGGCCGCAAGATCAACATGATGGAGCAGGTGCTGGATATCCCTTCGCAGGAAGTCATTTCGAAGGATAACGCCAACGTCACCATCGACGCGGTCTGTTTTATTCAGGTCATTGACGCGCCGAAAGCGGCCTATGAGGTGAGCAACCTGGAGCTGGCCATCGTCAACCTGACGATGACCAACATCCGTACCGTGCTTGGCTCGATGGAGCTGGATGAGATGCTCTCCCAGCGCGACAGCATTAATACCCGCCTGCTGCATATTGTCGATCAGGCAACCAATCCGTGGGGGATTAAGGTCACCCGCATTGAGATCCGCGACGTGCGCCCACCGGCAGAGCTGATCGCCTCCATGAACGCCCAGATGAAGGCCGAGCGTACCAAGCGTGCCTATATTCTGGAAGCCGAAGGGGTGCGTCAGGCCGAGATCCTCAAAGCGGAAGGGGAAAAACAGTCGCAGATCCTGAAAGCCGAGGGCGAGCGGCAGTCCGCCTTCCTGCAGGCGGAAGCGCGTGAACGTTCCGCAGAAGCAGAAGCGCGCGCCACGCAGATGGTGTCAGAGGCGATCGCCGCCGGGGACATTCAGGCGGTGAACTACTTCGTCGCGCAAAAATATACCGATGCGCTGAAGGAGATTGGCTCCGCGAACAACAGCAAGGTGGTGATGATGCCGCTGGACGCCAGCAGCCTGATGGGCTCTATCGCGGGGATTACCGAACTGATCAAAGACAGCGGAAACGAGCGTAAAAAATGATTGAGTTCATCGTTGCACATCCTCATGCGTTCTGGCTAAGCCTTGGCGGCCTGCTGCTGGCCGCCGAGATGCTTGGCGGCAACGGTTACCTGCTCTGGAGCGGCGTTGCCGCGGTGATTACCGGGCTGCTCGTCTGGCTGCTGCCTGTCGGCTGGGAGTGGCAGGGCGCCCTGTTTGCCGGCCTGACGCTGGTGGCCGCCTGGCTGTGGTGGCGCTGGCTGAACAAACGGGTACAGGCGCAGAAACCGGTCGATGCGCATCTCAACCAGCGCGGGCAGCAGATCGTGGGTAAACGGTTTACGCTCGATACCGCGCTGATCAACGGACGCGGCCATATGCGCGTGGGCGACAGCTCGTGGCCGGTGATGGCCGACGATGACCTCAGCGCCGGAACGCGGGTTGAGGTCATTGCGGTGGAAGGGATAACCCTGCGGGTTAAGGCCTGTTAAGCATGCGTTTTACGATGGCAGCAGCCGGAAAGATTATCGATAATCGGGCATTCGGCGCTGTCGTCCCCCGGGCAGGATTCAGCCAGCTGCAGCAGCTGTTCGCGCATCGCCTGTAGCTCGATGATGTGGCGTTCAATCTCCGCGACCTTTTCCAGCGTGCGTTTTTTCACGTCCGCACTGTGGCGCTTCGGATCGTTAAACAGGTTAACCAGTTCGCCGCACTCTTCGAGGTTAAACCCCACCTGTCTTGCCTGGCGCAGTAACGTCAGTTCATCAAGGTGCAGTTGCGTATAGCTGCGGTAGCCGTTCTCACTGCGCAACGGTGGCGTCACCAGCCCTTTTTCTTCATAAAAGCGAATCGCTTTGCTGGTTAAGCCGGTTTTTTTCGCAACATCACTGATATTCACATTTCCCCCCTTGACCTTCCCCTTGATGGAAGGTTTAACCTTCATAACAGTTAGCGAAAAGCGTTACTCCGGTCAACAACTGACCAGACTATTATACGGGAGTTTTGTTATGTCTCACACTATTGACCTGACGCTGGATGGCCTCTCCTGCGGCCACTGCGTCAAACGCGTTAAAGAAAGCCTGGAACAGCGTCCTGACGTCGAAAGCGCAGAGGTGACTATCGATCGTGCCGCCGTAACCGGCAGCGCCAGCGCCGACGCGCTGATTGATACCATTAAGCAGGCCGGTTACGGGGCGGAGTTAAGCCACCCAAAGGCTAAACCGCTGGCAGAGTCATCATCCCCGTCGGAAGCACTGACAGCGGCCACTCCTGAGCTTCCGGCAGCGGATGATATTGATGACAGCCAACAGCTGCTGATCAACGGCATGAGCTGCGCCAGCTGCGTTTCACGCGTACAGAATGCCCTTCAGGCGGTTCCGGGCGTCGCACAGGCACGGGTAAACCTTGCGGAGCGCACCGCGCTGGTGATGGGCAGTGCCTCCGCCGCAGATTTAGTGCAGGCCGTAGAAAAAGCGGGCTACGGGGCTGAGGCCATCGAAGACGATGCCGAGCGCCGCGAGCGCCAGCAGGAAACGGCTATTGCTACCATGAAGCGCTTCCGCTGGCAGGCGATTGTCGCCCTGCTGGTGGGTATCCCGGTGATGGTGTGGGGCATGATGGGTGACAACATGATGGTCACCGCTAATAACCGCACGCTGTGGCTGGTGATTGGCCTCATTACCCTTGCGGTGATGGTATTTGCAGGCGGCCATTTTTATACCAGCGCCTGGAAAAGCCTGAAAAACCGCACGGCGACGATGGATACGCTGGTCGCGCTCGGAACGGGCGCCGCCTGGCTGTACTCGATGAGCGTAAACGTCTGGCCCCAGTGGTTCCCGATGGAAGCCCGCCATCTCTATTATGAAGCCAGCGCGATGATTATCGGCCTGATTAACCTGGGCCATATGCTGGAAGCGCGCGCTCGTCAGCGCTCGTCGAAGGCGCTGGAAAGATTGCTCGATTTAACCCCGCCGACGGCCCGCGTGGTGACGGACGACGGGGAGCAAAGCGTGCCGCTCGCCCAGGTACAGCCGGGTATGACGCTGCGCCTGACCACCGGCGACCGCGTGCCCGTTGACGGTGAAATCACCCAGGGCGACGCGTGGCTTGATGAAGCGATGCTGACCGGGGAACCCGTTCCTCAGCAGAAATCGCAGGGCGACGCGGTGCATGCGGGTACGGTGGTGCAGGACGGCAGCGTGCTGTTCCGCGCCAGCGCCGTCGGTAGCCACACTACCCTGTCGCGCATCATTCGCATGGTCCGCCAGGCCCAGAGCAGCAAGCCGGAGATTGGTCAGCTTGCCGATAAAATTTCCGCCATTTTTGTGCCGGTGGTAGTCGGTATTGCCCTGCTGAGCGCGGCAATCTGGTATTTCTTCGGCCCGGCACCGCAGATTGTCTACACCCTGGTAATCGCCACCACGGTGCTGATCATCGCCTGCCCCTGCGCGCTTGGCCTGGCAACGCCGATGTCGATTATCTCTGGCGTCGGGCGCGCCGCCGAGTTTGGCGTGCTGGTCCGTGATGCCGATGCGCTGCAGCGGGCGAGCACGCTGGATACGATTGTCTTTGATAAAACCGGTACGCTGACCGAAGGCAAGCCGCAGGTGGTGGCGGTAAAAACCGCTGGCTTCCCGGAGGCTGACGCGCTACGCCTTGCCGCCGCGCTGGAGCAAGGTTCCAGCCACCCGCTGGCCCGCGCCATCGCGGAGAAGGCCGGAACTATCCGCCTGCCGCAGGTAAGCAACTTCCGCACGCTGCGAGGTTCAGGCATCAGCGGTGAAGCCGAAGGGCACGCGCTGCTGCTGGGTAATCAGGCGCTGCTGAATGAAAACGGTGTTGATACGTCCGCGTTAGAAGATGAGCTGAACGCGCAGGCTTCTCGGGGCGCGACGCCGGTTCTGCTGGCGATTGATGGTCAGGCGGCGGCGCTGCTTGCCGTGCGCGACCCGCTACGCCAGGACAGCGTGGACGCCCTTCAGCGCCTGCACCATGTGGGCTACCGCCTGGTGATGCTGACCGGCGATAATCCGACCACCGCTAACGCCATCGCCAAAGAAGCAGGCATTGACGAGGTAATCGCTGGCGTACTCCCGGATGGGAAAGCGGACGCCATCAGGAAGCTGCAGGACGAAGGTCGTCAGGTGGCGATGGTGGGTGACGGCATTAACGACGCTCCGGCGCTGGCTCAGGCTGACGTGGGAATTGCCATGGGTGGCGGGAGCGACGTCGCCATTGAAACCGCCGCGATAACCCTGATGCGCCACAGCCTGATGGGCGTGGCGGATGCGCTGGCGATATCGAAAGCCACGTTGCGCAACATGAAGCAAAACCTGCTCGGCGCGTTCGTCTATAACTCGCTGGGCATTCCGATTGCTGCCGGCATTTTGTGGCCGCTGACCGGCACCCTGCTGAACCCGGTGGTTGCGGGTGCGGCGATGGCGCTCTCGTCAATTACCGTGGTGAGTAACGCCAACCGTCTGCTGCGCTTTAAACCGAAGGATTGAACCTTGTTCTCCTACGCGCTAGCATGAACCTTTCCGTTCATGGAGCGCGTATGGGTCTGTTTAATCGTATAAAAGCATCGTTTCGCGCCCTTTTCCCTCGTCGCTATCCCTGGCCCGGTATGGATGTCTCTCTTCCCGGCGGGCAACATCTGCACCTCGTTGGCAGCATCCATATGGGCACGCAGGACATGTCCCCGCTGCCAGCCGGCCTGATAAAACTGCTCAGGAATGCCGACGCGCTGGTCGTTGAGGCCGATATATCGGGTCATGAGTCACCGTTTGCGGGGCTGGAGAGCGACCGCCCTCTTGCGGAACGCCTCAGCGAAGCGCAGCTTAGCGAACTGACGCGCCTCGCGGACGAAACCGGGGTCTCGCTCTCCATGCTCGACACCCTGCCCCTGTGGCAAATTGCCATGGTGTTGCAGGCGACACAGGCGCAGCGCCTTGGGCTACGCGGCGATTACGGAATAGACTATCAGCTGCTTAACGCGGCAAGGGCGCGCAACCTCCCGGTCATCGAACTGGAAGGCACGGACAGCCAGATCGCTCTCCTGCAACAGCTTCCCGATGACGGCCTGATGCTGCTGGATGACACCCTGACCCACTGGCACACCAACGCGCGTCTGCTGCAAACCATGATTGGCTGGTGGCTGGATGCACCGCCCACGGGAAGCAGGCTTGCGCTACCGTCGACGTTCAGCGAATCGCTGTATGACGTACTGATGAACGCGCGCAACCGGGCATGGCGGGAAACGCTGCACGCCCTGCCTGCCGGTCACTATGTTGTCGCGGTTGGCGCGCTGCATTTGTACGGAGAAGGGAACCTGCCGTCGCTGCTGAAATAAAAAAATGGCCAATATCGCTATTGGCCCGTCAAAGAGGAATTTCATCGTTTTTATTATGCCGAAGTGACCTTCGGTTGAGCCGATTGTCGCTCAAAGTGACCATCACTGCCAATACTATTGCGCAAGATGGTGCTATTTTTTAGACAAACGTCAGGCGTATGCTGCTGGCATTAATCGTCTGTCGCAGGAAGGATAGCCATGACTCCCGCCGTTAAATTACTCGAAAAAAACAACATTACTTTCCGGATCCACACCTACGATCACGATCCGAACGAAACCAACTTTGGTGATGAAGTGGTGCGCAAGCTGGGGCTGAACGCGGACCGGGTTTATAAAACGCTGCTGGTCGCGGTGAACGGGGACATGAAGCACCTCGCCGTGGCGGTAACGCCCGTCGCCGGACAGCTTGACCTGAAGAAAGTCGCCAAGGCGCTGGGTGCGAAAAAGGTGGATATGGCGGACCCGACGGTTGCGCAACGTACCACCGGCTACCTCGTGGGCGGCATCAGCCCTCTGGGGCAGAAAAAACGCCTGCCGACGCTGATCGATGCCCCTTCACAGGAATTTGAGACGATCTATATTTCTGGCGGCAAACGCGGGCTGGATATTGAGCTGGCCGCCGGCGATCTGGCGAAAATGCTGGACGCGCAATTTGCGGATATCGCGCGCCGGGATTGAGAACGTTGCCCGGTGGCGGCGATTGAGCCGCCATGGCACGTTCACAAGTCATGCCGTTAAAGAGTAGCAAGGAATTTAAAGTGAACGGAATTACCTCTACAACCATATGTTCCCCCTCACCCCAACCCTCTCCCTCAAGGGAGAGGGAGTCCTCCGTGCAGGCATTATTTTGTGGGGATCCCTCAGCCCGGTGGGCTGAGGGTTGGAGTGAGGGCATCAGGCCGCACAACGCTACTGCCAGCTCACCTCGCCCTTCGGCTCGTACGCGTTCACGTCAATCGGGGAATTTTGCTGGATATACTGCTTCAGCACCTCCGCATCGATAAACCCGGTATTCACGTAGCCCGGTTTGTTATCAATATGCGGATAACCATCGCCGCCGGTGGCGTTAAAGCTTAGCGTTGCCAGACGGTAGGTTTTCGCCGGATCGACCGGCTCGCCTTTGATTTTGAGATCGTTGAGCTTGCCGTCCTTCGCCACGAAGCTGACGTTAGCGAACTGCGGATACGCCCCGGAGTCCGGCTTCATCTGCGCCACGGCGGTGAGGTAGTCAATGACCTCTTTCCCGCTCATATCCGCATACACCACCACGTTGCCAAACGGCTGCACTTTAAGCACGTCTTTGTAGGTGATGTTTCCGCCTTCGATGGAATCGCGGATACCGCCGCCGCTCATCACGGCGAAGTCCGCATTCGTGCGCGCCATTTGCGCGGCCAGCACCAGATGCCCCATGTTGGTCTGCACAAAGCGAACTTTGCTGCGATCGCCCTCCAGCCGACCGTTAAGCGTACCGATCTTTACATCCAGCTGCGCTTTACCCTTGCTCTGGAACGGCGTCAGCAGGGAGAGCATCTGCTGGTTTTCAGCGATTTCCGGGGTATAAAGCACGCGCTCGCTTTTGCCGTCCGGGTAGGTCACTTTTTTCTTCAGATTGACCGGGATAAGCTGATAGTGCACCAGCTTCATCTTGCCGTTACGGAACTCGAAATCCGCGCGGCCAACGTATTTGCCCCACTCGTGGGCCTGCACAATCCAGATCCCGTTCTGACGATCCGGCGCGCACGGCGTGCCCGGCACATAATCCACCTGCTTTTTGTTCTCAGAGGCCATACAGACCGGATCCTGAGAGTGACCGCCCACAATCATCGCCAGCGAGCCAGCCGGGAGGCTGCGCGCCATCTCCACGTCGCCCGGCGCGTTAGAGCCGTGCTGACCGTTGTCGTAGTGCCCCATGTGGGTGGTGGCGATAATCACGTCCGGTTTTTCATTCTGCTGCAATTCCTGAATAACCAGCTTCGCCTCGTCCGCCGGTTTACGGAATTCGATATCGGTAAAATATTCAGGGTTGCCAATTTTAGCCGTGTCGTCAGTCGTTAATCCGATAACCGCAATCTTCAGATCCTGACGCTTGAACAGCGCCCAGGGCTTAAACAGGCGTTCGCCGGTGCTTTTCTGATAAATATTGGCGGAGAGGAACGGGAATTTGGACCACTTCTCCTGCTGGCGCAATACGCTCAGCGGATTATCAAACTCGTGGTTTCCGACGGCCATCGCGTCGTAACCGATTAAATTCATGCCGCGGAAATCAGGCTCCGCATCCTGTAAGTCGGATTCCGGTACGCCGGTATTGATATCCCCGCCCGAGAGCAGCAGCACGCTGCCCCCCTGGGCCGCCACCTCTTTGCGAATGCCGTCCACCAGCGTTTTTTGCGCCGACAGGCCATATTCACCGTATTCGCTGCGCCAGAAATGGCCGTGATGATCGTTAGTATGCAGAATGGTTATTTTATAGGTTTTATCTTTTTCATACGCCTGAGCGGGCAGGCTTGCCAGCCCCCATGCGGCGATGAGCGCCAGCGCGACGCCACGCTTCATTAACTTCATCTTCTCTCTCCCTGACCAATAGACAAACGCAAAAATTACAGTGACTCACAAGAATAGACAAATAAGTTTTCAGAATTGCGACTTTCTTCAAATGTCACGGACGGGTATGTTAGTCGGATAATAATTACACCCTGCATCTCTAATAACAAATCGACGTGGTATTTATGGCAATCAGTGAATCAACCCAGCCCGTCCAGGGCGCTCCGGCGTCGCGCACTTCCTTTAAGGTCTTAGGCGCCATCAGTCTCTCACATCTGCTCAACGACATGATCCAGTCGCTGATTCTGGCGATTTATCCGCTGTTGCAGTCCGAGTTTTCCTTAACCTTCGTCCAGATCGGCATGATCACCCTGACCTTCCAGCTCGCCTCTTCGCTGCTGCAGCCGGTGGTGGGCTACTGGACGGACAAATACCCGATGCCGTGGTCGCTGCCCATCGGCATGTGCTTCACCCTGAGCGGGCTGGTGCTGCTGGCCATGGCGGGCAGCTTTGAGGCGGTGCTGGTTGCCGCGGCGCTGGTGGGAACCGGTTCATCGGTATTCCACCCGGAATCGTCCCGCGTGGCGCGGATGGCCTCCGGCGGGCGGCACGGGCTGGCGCAGTCGCTGTTCCAGGTGGGCGGCAACTTTGGCAGCTCCTTAGGCCCCCTGCTGGCGGCGGTGATTATTGCCCCTTACGGTAAAGGCAACGTCGCGTGGTTTGTGCTGGCCGCGCTGCTGGCGATTGTCGTCCTGGCGCAAATCAGCCGCTGGTATGCCGCACAGCATCGCGTTAACAAGGGTAAGCCGGTGGCGAAGGTCGTCAATCCGCTCCCGCGCAATAAGGTGATCCTCGCGGTCAGCGTGCTGCTGGTGCTGATTTTCTCCAAATATTTCTACATGGCGAGCATCAGCAGCTATTACACCTTCTATCTGATGCAAAAATTCGGATTATCGGTACAAAACGCTCAGTTTCACCTGTTTGCCTTCCTGTTTGCGGTGGCGGCAGGCACGGTGATTGGCGGGCCCGTGGGAGATAAAATTGGGCGTAAATATGTGATTTGGGGCTCTATCCTCGGCGTTGCGCCGTTTACGCTTGTTTTACCGTACGCCAGCCTGGAATGGACCGGCATTTTAACGGTGATCATTGGATTTATACTGGCATCGGCCTTCTCAGCCATTCTGGTTTACGCGCAGGAGCTGCTGCCGGGACGTATCGGTATGGTTTCCGGGCTGTTTTTCGGCTTCGCCTTTGGCATGGGTGGCCTTGGAGCCGCTGTGTTAGGGATGGTGGCGGACCATACCAGCATCTTCCTGGTTTACAAAATCTGCGCTTTCCTGCCACTTCTGGGGATGTTGACCATATTCCTGCCTGACAACCGTCATAAAGCGTAGTTTCCCGGCTGCCAAAGTTAAACTTTGGCAGCCGGATAACCTGATGCCATAAGGCTTTCCTCTCCCTCCCCTCGGCAAATTTACCAAAACCTGCCCTTTTTCACGCTTATTGCTCTTTTATTCTGATTTCAACAATTATTCATAAACATAAGCGTAAAAATTGTCATAAACTATTACTCGGCTTTTTGGTATTTACGCCAAAAATGGATCACTCACCACGAAAGGAGACGGAATGCACCACGCCACACCGCTTATTACCACCATTGTTGGTGGACTTGTGCTCGCTTTTATTCTCGGCATGATTGCCAACAAACTGCGTATCTCCCCTCTCGTCGGCTATCTGTTAGCGGGTGTACTGGCGGGGCCCTTCACGCCCGGTTTCGTGGCAGATACCAAGCTGGCACCTGAACTGGCGGAATTAGGCGTGATCCTGCTGATGTTTGGCGTAGGTCTGCATTTTTCACTCAAGGATCTGATGGCGGTAAAGTCGATCGCCATACCGGGAGCCATCGCCCAGATAGGGGTAGCGACGCTGCTGGGGATGGCGCTTTCCGCGGTGCTGGACTGGTCGCTGATGACCGGTATCGTATTTGGGCTGTGTCTTTCAACCGCCAGTACCGTGGTGCTGCTGCGCGCGCTTGAAGAGAGGCAGCTGATAGACAGCCAGCGCGGACAAATCGCGATAGGCTGGCTGATTGTGGAAGATCTGGTGATGGTGCTGACGCTGGTGCTGCTGCCCGCCGTCGCCGGAATGATGGAAAAAGACAACGTCGGCTTCGCCTCGCTGGCGCTGGATATGAGCATTACCATCGGTAAGGTTGTCGCGTTTATCGCCATCATGATGCTGGTGGGCCGCCGTCTGGTGCCGTGGATCATGCCCCGCAGCGCCGCCACCGGTTCGCGTGAGCTATTTACGCTCTCCGTCCTTGCGCTGGCGCTGGGTATTGCCTTTGGCGCCGTAGAGCTGTTTGACGTCTCCTTCGCGCTGGGCGCGTTCTTTGCCGGGATGGTGCTGAACGAATCCGAGCTGAGCCACCGCGCCGCGCATGACACCCTGCCGCTGCGTGATGCGTTTGCGGTCCTGTTCTTTGTCTCCGTCGGGATGCTGTTTGACCCGATGGTGCTTATCCAGCAGCCGCTGGCCGTGCTGGGCACGCTGGCGATCATCATCTTTGGTAAGTCCGCTGCCGCCTTCTTCCTGGTGCGGATGTTCGGCCACTCGCCGCGTACGGCGCTGACCATTGCCGCCAGCCTGGCGCAGATTGGCGAGTTTGCCTTTATTCTGGCCGGTCTGGGTATGGCGTTAGACCTGCTGCCGCAGGCGGGACAAAACCTGGTGCTGGCGGGGGCGATCCTCTCCATCATGCTCAACCCGGTGCTGTTTGCCCTGCTGGAGAAATACCTCGAGAAGACCGAAACCCTCGAAGAGCAGACCCTGGAAGAGGCGATCGAGGAGGAAAAGCAGATCCCCGTGGATATCTGCAACCACGCGCTGCTGGTCGGTTTTGGCCGCGTCGGCAGCCTGCTGGGTGAGAAGCTAATCGAGCAGGGTATTCCGCTGGTGGTCATTGAAACCTCCCGTACCCGCGTGGACGAGCTGCGCGAGCGCGGTATCCGTGCGGTGCTCGGCAATGCGGCGAACGAAGAGATTATGAATCTCGCGCACCTCGACTGCGCCCGCTGGCTGCTGCTGACCATTCCGAACGGCTATGAGGCCGGCGAGATTGTGGCCACGGCGCGAGAGAAATGCCCGAATATTGAGATTATTGCCCGCGCCCATTATGACGACGAAGTGGAGTACATTACCGAGCGCGGCGCGAATCAGGTGGTGATGGGCGAGCGTGAGATCGCGAACACGATGCTGACGCTGCTGGCGAAACCGCCGGTTGCTGAGGCGGTGACGGGTTAAGTTTTGCGGCGGATCCCCTAACCCCGCCCTCTCCCCACAGGGGCGAGGGCGAAAAGACGGCTCTGTGCTATCCCCTCTCCCCTGTGGGGAGTGTTAGGGTGAGGGGTCAACTTTTACCTGTCCCAGTACGCCTCTTCGAGGCTGTCTTCCCGCTCCGGCAATCCGCGCGTTAAGCGCGGCGAATGCTGGTTCAGCACCTGATAACTCACGCGGTTCGCGTACTTACACACCTGCGCCAGCGAGGAGTAGGTCAGCCAGCTGAACCGGTGCTTGCTGGAGTTTGGCACGTTAGTTTTGTGGTAGGCGTTAGCGGTAATGTCGTGCAGCAGCGCGGCCAGCGCGCCATCGCCCGCGCCGTTGGTGTTCATGATCTTCTCAGGTCCGCCCATATACGGTGCGATGTGGGAGAAAATGCGCAGCGGGTTGATGCAGTCTTTATGACGCATGGCGCGGCTGAACTCGTACTGGTTAAATTCGGCAATCGCTCCCGGCAGCAGCGGATGCTGGGTTTTGCGTTTGCTCTCCTCTTCCGTGAAGCCCGCCATGTACAGCCCGACCGGGCCGGCAGTGCAGAGCACCAGATCCACCCAGTCCAGCGCCTTATCAGACGCCAGCAGCGGATCGCTCTCGCCGGTCAACGCTTCGGCTTCTTCTTCGTTCATCGCCAGAATGGAGACGTGCTCTTTCAGGAAGGCCTGCCACCACTCCGGGTTGTCGGCGATGACAAATTTCGTGCCCAGCGTCAGCACCACCGGCACGTTGTATTTCTTCGCATACTCTACCGCCTTCATGGTCGCTTCCGGCATCGGCTCGCCCGGCTTGCAGCGCACCAGATAGGAGGTCAGCACCAGTGCAGACGCGCCCGCAATCACCTCTTCAGGAATGCTGTCAGCGCACAGCTGGTTCATATGGCCCGGGCTGATGGCAAACGTACGTTCGCCAGAATCGCTAATCAGCGTAAAGCAGCGGCCAATCGGCCCGTCAACGCCCTGCAGATAGTTCAGATCGGTACGGCTGGAGGTATTGCACAGGTAGCGGTAGGCATAGCCACCGATTTCGATATTGCTGCACATCACGCCGAGCAGGACCGAGCGGTCATCAGCCAGTACGGAATAGTTGTGCATGGTGTTGCCGATGGTTCCGCCGGCAAACTGGTGGGTAATGAGATTTTCGCGCACCAGCTCCTGGTACAGCGCCTCGGCAACGTCGTCCTCAATCACCAGCGAGTGCCCGGCGCTCAGACCGTAACGTGCGACAAACGCATCATCCACTTTGGCTTCAATATCCACCAGCGTCTGATCGATACCGACCACCCAGGCAGCGCTGGTTTCGCTTTCTGGCTGAATTTGCTGAAGCAGCGGATCGCGGGCATCGACAGGGAAATAGTGTTTGGACTTGCGTTTACCGGGAAATTTCATGGTCTGAACTGTGCATTGAATACGGGCCGGGAATGGTAGCACAAACCCGGCCGTTAACGCGATCAGCGGCTGGTGGTGACCAGCGACACCATCATGTCAATGTGTTCAGGGGAGTCGTTAAGCGCCGGAATATACTCGTATTTTGTTCCGCCAGCCTCCATGAAGAACTCTTTGTTCTGGACGGCAATCTCCTCCAGCGTTTCCAGACAGTCCGCCGAGAAGCCCGGCGACATCACCTGAATATGCTTCACGCCCTTCTCGCCCAGCATCTTGAGGGTTTCATCGGTGTACGGGGTTAGCCACGGCTCGCGCCCAAAGCGCGACTGGAAGGTCATCATCACCTTCTCCGGCGGCAGGCCGAGGGCGGACACCAGCTCGCGGGTGGTATCGCGACAGCGCTGGGGATAATCATCCCCTTCGTTAGCGAAACGCTGCGGAATGCCGTGATAGGAGAGCAGCAGCAGATCCGGCTCGCCGTGTTTTTCAAACGACGCGCGCGCGCTGCTGGCAAGGGCTTTAATATACAACTCGTTATCAGCGTAGTCGCGAATAAAGGTAACCCCCGGAATACGGCGACGGGTCGCCAGAATGCGGGCCAGTTCGTCCCAGACTGCCGCTACCGTGGAGCAGGAGTACTGCGGATACAGGGCCAGCACCACAATATGCTCTACGCCCTGGGCCAGCAGCGTGTCTACGGCGCTCTCCAGGGAGGGCTTGCCGTAGCTCATGCCGAGGGCTACGGGCATGTCCGGCAGGCGGGCGGCCAGCGCTTTCTCCTGACGACGGCTGTAGACCATCAGCGGCGAGCCCTCTTCCATCCACACGGACTGGTAGAGCTTTGCCACGCGCGGCGAACGAATCGGCAGAATGACACCGCGCAGCAGTGGCCACCACAGCAGCCTTGGCGTATCCACGACGCGCGTGTCGCTTAAAAATTGTCGCAGGTAGCGTTTTACCGCCGCTGGAGTAGGTGCTTCTGGGGTACCCAGATTGGCAAGCAGGATGCCGGTTTTCGCCTGACTCATTCACGCCTCTTAACCATTTGATAGGTTGTCAATTGTAGCGGAAATGCGTTTAAACGAAACCCATTGCTGTAATAGGTAAGATGAGAATTTTTCTCACCCGGGAGTCCGGGTGAGAGGGATGCCGTTAGCCGAGGATCTTTTCCAGCTCTGCACGTACGTCAGCCACGGCTTTGGTGCCGTCAACTTTTGCGTATTTGGTGTTACCCGCCTGCGCTTCTTTGGAGTAGTAGCCGATCAGCGGAGCGGTCATCTGATGGTATTCCACCAGGCGCTTACGCACGGTCTCTTCCTGATCGTCTTTACGGGTGGTCAGCTCTTCGCCGGTCACGTCGTCTTTGCCTTCAACCTTAGGCGGGTTGAATTTGATGTGGTAAACGCGGCCAGAGGCAGCGTGCACGCGGCGGCCAACGATACGGTCAACGATCAGCTCGTCCGGCACGTCGAACTCCAGCACGTAGTCCACGTTGATGCCCGCTTCTTTCATGGCGTCAGCCTGAGGAATGGTGCGCGGGAAGCCGTCCAGCAGGAAACCGTTGCGGCAGTCTTCCTGCGCAATGCGCTCTTTAACCAGCGCGATAACCAGTTCATCGGTTACCAGCTTGCCTGCGTCCATGATGTCTTTAGCTTGTTTGCCCAGCTCGGAGCCAGATTTAACAGCGGCACGCAGCATGTCACCGGTAGAGATTTGCGGAATACCGTATTTCTCCATGATGAACTGAGCCTGAGTTCCCTTACCCGCGCCCGGAGCGCCAAGCAGAATAATACGCATTGCGAAAATCCCCTCAAATGTCGATTCAATTTTTCAAAAGCGCTAAACAATACCACCAGAACGGGTATCGCTCAAGGAAGGCGGGGAAGCTGAAACGGTTAACGGGGGGAGATTATTTGGGGGAGTGCGAGAATGCCCCCTCACCCTAACCCTCTCCCCAAAGGGGAGAGGGGACGATTATACCCTCTCCCCTTTGGGGAGAGGGCCAGGGTGAGGGGCAGGTGTTGAATTACGCCAGCAGCAGCGCATTCACGCGTTTAATGAACAGGTTAGGATCTTCCAGCGTGCCGCGCTCGGCCAGCAGAGACTGATCCAGCAGCAGTTCAACCCACTCGGCTAAGCGCGCGTCGTCCTGGGTATCCGCCGCGCGTTTCACCAGCGGATGATCCGGGTTCAGCTCGAAGATATATTTCACTTCCGGCACCGCCTGGCCCGCCGCGGCGAACAGTTTCGCCATCTGGGTGCTCATTTCATCCGCATCGGTCGTGACGATGGCCGGGGTATCGGTCAGACGGTGCGTGAAGCGCACCTCTTTAACGCGGTCGCCCAGCAGGGTTTTCACGCGCTCAACGAACGGCTCCAGCGCCTTCTCGGCTTCTTTCGCGCTTTCATCCACCTCGTCCGCCAGCTTGTCGATAGATTCGTCGGCTTTGGCAACGGACTGGAAGGATTTACCGTCGAACTCGGTCAGGTAGTTCATCATCCATTCGTCGATGCGGTCAGAAAGCAGCAGCACTTCGATGCCTTTCTTACGCAGCAGCTCCAGATGCGGGCTGCTCTTCGCTGCCGCGTAGCTGTCGGCAGTGATGTAGTAGATCTTCTCCTGCCCTTCCTTCATGCGGGAGACGTACTCTTCCAGCGACACGGTCTGCGCGGATGAGTCGTTGTGCGTAGAGGCGAAGCGCAGCAGCTTAGCGATAGCCTCCACGTTCGCGGTGTCTTCCGCCGGGCCTTCTTTCAGCACCAGGCCGAACTGTTTCCAGAAGGTCTGGTATTTTTCCGCATCGTCTTTCGCCAGTTTTTCCAGCATCTGCAGCGCACGTTTGGTCAGGGCGTTACGCAGGTTACGGGTGACGGTGCTGTCCTGCAAAATTTCACGGGAGACGTTCAGCGGCAGATCGTTGGAATCTATCAGGCCACGTACAAAGCGCAGGTAGTTCGGCATGAACTGCTCGGCATCGTCCATAATGAACACGCGCTGCACGTACAGCTTCAGGCCGTGCTTGTGATCGCGGTTCCACATGTCCCACGGCGCCTGCGCAGGGATATACAGCAGGCTGGTGTACTCCTGCTTGCCTTCCACGCGGTTGTGGCTCCAGGTCAGCGGATCGGTAAAGTCGTGGGCGATGTGCTTGTAGAACTCGTTGTATTCTTCGTCTTTAATCTCAGACTTGCTGCGCGTCCACAGCGCCTGGGCCTTGTTGATTTTCTCCCAGGAAACCACGGTTTCACCGTCTTTTTCTTCCTGTTTTTCAATCTCTACCGGCAGCGCAATGTGGTCGGAATATTTGCTGATGATGGAGCGCACGCGCCAGTCGTTCAGGAAATCATCTTCGCCTTCACGCAGGTGCAGGGTGATTTCGGTGCCGCGATCCGCTTTGGTGATGTCATCAACGGTGTATTCGCCTTCCCCTTTGGATTCCCACAGCACGCCGTTCTCGGCGCTATCGCCCGCCGCACGGGTCCGCACGGTGACTTTGTCCGCCACGATGAACGCCGAGTAGAAGCCAACGCCGAACTGGCCGATCAGCTGGCTGTCTTTCGCCTGGTCAGAGCCCATGGACTCGAGGAACGCTTTGGTGCCGGATTTAGCGATGGTCCCGAGATGGTCGATCACCTCGTCGCGGTTCATACCAATACCGTTATCGGCAATGGTCAGGGTGCGGTTCTCTTTATTGAAAGAGACGCGCACGCGCAGCTCGCCGTCGCCTTCATACAGATCCGGGTTGGACAGCGCGCGGAAGCGCAGCTTGTCCGCCGCATCGGAGGCGTTGGAAATCAGCTCGCGCAGGAAAATTTCTTTGTTGGAATACAGGGAATGGATCATCAGATGCAGAAGCTGTTTTACTTCTGACTGGAAACCACGGGTTTCTTGTCCTTTCATCTAAGTCGACCTCAACAATGCCATTTAATGGGGTTGTAAAACGTTGAGTGAGAGATGGGGATAAGGGGGGAAATTTTCAAGCGGAGGCCGCGCGCGCAGCCTCCGTTTGGTCAGAAAATAATCTTGTGGCGTCCGGCCAGAGAGTGCGACAGCGTGGTGCCGTCGACCATCTCCAGCTCACCGCCAACCGGCACGCCGTGGGCGATGCGGCTGGCGTCAACGCCGTACTGCGCGCACAGCTCGGCGATATAGTTGGCCGTGGCTTCCCCTTCCACCGTTGGGTTGGTGGCGAGAATCACCTCTTTGATCGTTTCCGATTCAAGGCGCTGTTCCAGGCGATCGAGACCGATATCGTCCGGGCCGATGCCGTCCAGCGGGGAGAGATGCCCCATCAGCACGAAATAGCGGCCGGAAAACTGCCCGGTTTGCTCAATGGCGTAGATGTCCGCCGGACTCTCCACCACGCAAATCTGGCCGTTTTCCTGACGGCGCGGGTTCGTGCAGATGTTACACACGTCCTGCTCGGTAAAGGTACGGCAGTCCGCACAGTGACCAATTTCTGACATGGCGCGGGTCAGAGCCTGCGCCAGGCGCATCCCGCCGCTGCGGTCGCGCTGCAATAGCGTAAACGCCATGCGCTGCGCCGACTTCGGGCCAACGCCCGGCAGGCAGCGCAGCGCTTCCATTAACTGCGTGAGCAGCGGACTGGTTTGCATCAGAATGGCATCTTAAAGCCCGGCGGCAGCTGCATACCGCTGGAAACAGAGGCCATTTTCTCTTTCTGGGTTTCGTCGATACGGCGAGCGGCATCGTTGAATGCGGCTGCAACCAGATCTTCCAGCATCTCTTTGTCGTCTTCGAGCAGGCTTGGGTCAATTTCAACGCGACGGCAGTTGTGCGCACCGTTGATGGTCACCTTGACCAGACCGGCACCGGATTCGCCCGTGACTTCCAGCTGAGCGATCTCTTCCTGCATCTTCTGCATTTTTTCCTGCATCTGCTGAGCCTGCTTCATCAGGCCACCCAGACCGCCTTTTCCACCAAACATAGGCTTCTCTCTTCTTTCACGTTAAGGATTACAACCGTAAGTCAGACTCACGATCAAATGGGGCGAATACTCTCTTCATCCAGGTCCGCGTCGAAGAACCGTCGCAGGGTCTGGATGTTGTTATCCGCGATAATCGACTCGCGCGCCTGCGCGAGCTTCTCTTCATAAATGGCCTGTCGCCACTCCAGCGGCGTGCGCACCGCCGGATTATCATCTTCAATGATAGTCAATTCAACCGGCGAGCCCTGCAATGTGGCGAGCGCCTCGGCCAGCGCCTTTTGTGCGCCGGGGGAATTGAGGTGCCGCTGGCCCGGGCGCAGGTGCAGACGCACCTGATTGCCGTCCTGCTCTTTCCAGGCGTTCAGCGCGACCTGCTCCACCAGCTTCGGCAGCTGAAGTTTACTGACCTCAGCGGCCCAGGCGTCGCGCTCGATGGACTCTTCGGCCAGCTTCGCGGACAGCTCCGGCGTTTTTTCATGCTCCAGCGCCTTTTTCAGCGCCTTCGGCGTGGCGACCACTTCCTTGACCGTTTCAACAACGGTGGTCGCCTTCCAGCGGTAAGCCTCTTCTTTTGCCGGGGCTTTCTGCTCGAGCGCGGACGGCGCCGGACGCGACTGCACGCGCTCCGTTACCGAGGCCAGTCGTTCAAGCGCGGCGTTGTTCACCGGCCGCGCTCTTCCTGGCGCTGCCGGTTCACTCTTTTTTGGTTTGGTTGCTCCCTGCGCACGCTGCAGCTGGCTTCGTGCGGCAAGCACCGAACTGGTGGCATCCGACAGCGGCACGTTTTGCGGCGGAGGCGGCGTCGGCTGCGGTGGCACCTGCTGCGGTGACATCACCGCGGTCGGGGCGACCGGCGCAAAAGACTGCCTGGGAGCTTCCGGCTCCGGCAACGGCATGCGCGGATGGAAGGCCAGCGCGCGCAGCAGCGTCATTTCAACGCCCATCCGGCGATCCGGTGCAAACGGCAGCTCTTTGCGGCCAATCAGCAGCGTCTGATAATAAAGCTGTACGTCAGCCGGCGGCACGGTTCGCGCAAGTTCACGCATCCGCTGTTCAATGGTCGCCATGTCCGCGCCGATGGCCGACGGAGACAGCTGCAGCATCGCCACGCGGTGCAGCAGGCTGAGCATCTCGACCAGCAGCGCTTCCCATTCAACGCCACGGGCAGCGGCGGCGTTGACGAGCGACATCACCCGCTCACCGTTGGCGGCAATCATCGCTTCGATAAGCGAGAGCGCCTGGTCGTCATCCAGCGTGCCGAGCATGGTGCTGACCGCGTCGGTAGAAAGTTTACCGTCACCGCTGGAAATGGCCTGGTCGGTGAGGCTCAGCGCATCACGCAGGCTGCCGTCAGCCGCGCGGGCCAGCAGCTGAAGCGCGCGCGGCTCGTGGACAATCTTCTCTTCATCGAGAATGTGCTCAAGCTGAGCGCGGATCTGCTCGACGTCCAGCGCCTTCAGGTGGAACTGCAGGCAGCGCGACAGGATCGTGACCGGCAGCTTTTGCGGATCGGTGGTCGCCAGCAGGAACTTCACGTGCGCAGGCGGCTCTTCCAGCGTTTTCAGCAGGGCGTTAAAGCTGTGGCGCGACAGCATGTGCACTTCATCGATCAGATAGACCTTGAAGCGGCCGCGCGCCGGGGCGTACTGCACGTTGTCGAGCAGATCGCGGGTGTCTTCCACCTTGGTGCGCGAGGCGGCGTCAATCTCGATCAGATCGACAAAACGCCCCTGCTCGATCTCGCGGCAGTTATCGCATACGCCGCACGGGGTGGCGGTGATCCCGGTTTCGCAGTTCAGACCTTTTGCCAGCAGGCGGGCAATAGAGGTTTTACCGACGCCGCGGGTGCCGGAAAAAAGATAGGCGTGATGGATGCGACCTAGCGACAAGCCGTTCGCCAGGGCCGTCAGCACATGTTCCTGACCGACAACGTCAGCAAAGGTTTGTGGTCGCCATTTACGGGCTAACACCTGATAACTCATGGGCAGGCTCTGCAACGCTGGAAGGTGAATTAATGGAGGGGAATGCTATCACAACCTCACCCATTGAGCGAGGTTGTGAGAAACGGGATTAATGACCCGGGAATGGCACCAGGCTGTAGCTGGTAATGCCCTGTTTTTCCAGGCGCTGTTCGCCGCCAAGATCGAACAGGTTGATGATGAATGCCGCGTCGGTCACTTCACCACCCAGACGACGGATCAGCTTCACGGTCGCTTCGATAGTACCGCCGGTTGCCAGCAGATCGTCCACCACCAGCACTTTGTCGCCTGGCTTGATAGCGTCAACGTGGATTTCCAGCTGATCGGTGCCGTACTCCAGCTCGTAGCTCTCAGCGATGGTTTCACGCGGCAGTTTGCGCGGCTTACGCACCGGCACAAAGCCCACACCCATTGCCAGCGCAACCGGAGCGCCAAACAGGAAGCCACGGGCTTCGGTACCTACTACTTTGGTGATCCCGGCGTTTTTATAACGCTCGACCAGCAGTTCAATGCTGAGCGCGTACGCTTTCGGGTCTTCCAGCAAGCTGGTGACATCGCGGAAAAGAATGCCAGGTTTCGGATAGTCCTGGATACTTTTGATGCTGTTTTTCAGATATTCAAGCTGCTGTGCAGTTGCGGTCATCGGTTTGTGCCTAAATGAAACAGTGTTACTCACGGCGCGCGACGAGTCGGTCAAAGTAAAAGTTGTTTAACCTTTGACCAGGCGCACCTGTGCTCGAAAACGGTCGAATTTACTGGCTGTGCGCCATAATTGCAACAGCCATGATGAGGCTTCAGTGCTTTTGTTGCTTTTCATCAACCACCGGGATCCGCCACATAAAGATCAGCAGACATGCCAGGATCGCCAGCAGCAGAATGCGTACCCACATCATTTTCACCAGCCATAGCGAGACGGCGAAGGTGATAAGTATGAAGACAATGGCGCGCGGCTTGGCTCCGGGCGGCATTGCCCGGTGTTTTTGCCAGTAGCGCAGGTAGCCGCCAAACCACGAGCGGTACAGCAGCCAGTGGTGAAAACGCGGCGACGAGCGGGCGAAGCACCAGGCCGCCAGCAGGATAAACGGGGTGGTCGGCAGCAAGGGCAAAACCACGCCCAGCGTACCCAGCACTACCGCGAGCCAGCCAATGATGATTAAAATAGTACGCTGCATAATGCGAATCGTTATCAAACTGAACGGCTACTTTACCACTGGAGAGCGCATTGAAAACAGCACTGCTTCTTGAGAAGCTGCAAAATCAGCTGATCGCTCTGCGCGCGCAGGCCACACCGCTGATGGGACATGCCACGCTGAAACCGCGCTTTGACCGACAGCTTTTCCGCACCCGCAGCACCGTCCTTCAGGATTACCTTGCTGAGGCGCAGACGAGCCTTGACGAGCTTCGCCATGCGGTTGAGGGTGAACAGCGGGAACAGGTGGCGTGGCTTGCGGAGCATCTGGCCGAGCAGATCGCTGCCCTGCATCGCGAAATCGCCGCCTGGTCGCTACGCGCCTGGGACAGCGCCTCGCCGGGCCTCGGCAAATGGCAGCGCAGGCGGCTGGAAAACCAGGAGTTTGAGCGCCGTTTGTATGAGATGAAGCGCGAGCGCGAATCCCGACTGAACGACAGCGAAACGCTGGAAGAGCAGCAGTTATTAATGCGTGAAATCAGCGCGCTGGAAGGCCGCATCGTCCGCTGCCGCCAGGCGCTGGATGAGATTGAACGCGTGATTGAACGCCTGACCCGTTAACAGGAGCCACACTGATGTCACTGGAAAATGCACCCGACGAGGTCAAGCTGGCCGTCGATTTAATTATGCTGCTGGAGAATCATGAGATCCCGGCGGAGACGGTGCTTAAAGCGCTGGAGATTGTGCGGCGCGATTTTGAGGGAAAGGTGAAGGCCGGTTGCCCTCACCCTAACCCTCTCCCACAGGGAGAGGGAAAATAGTTCAGGCGGGAGTCGGATCGTCACCCTTAATCTCGCGCTTCACTTCCGTATGTTCGTCACCTTTTTCGTTACGCAGGTGAACCTCCAGCTGGTTGAAGGCGATATTAATGTTGTTTTCACGGCACAGACGGTCAATGGTGCGGTTCAGCTCATCGACGGTATAGCTGCGGTCGCGCAGCTCGCGCACGTATAGGCGCAGCTCATGATCCAGCGTGCTTGGCCCGAAGGTGGTGAAGAACACGTCTGGCGCAGGATCGTGCATCACTTTCGGGTGCGTATTCGCCGCTTTCAGCAGTACCTCTTTGACCTTGTCCAGATCTGAGCCGTAGGCTACCCCAAGTCGGATCACCACGCGGGTGGTGGTGTCAGAGAGCGACCAGTTGATCAGACGCTCGGTCACAAAGGCTTTGTTCGGGATGATCACCTCTTTGCGATCGAAGTCGGTGATGGTGGTCGCACGAATACGGATCTTGCTGACGGTCCCGGAGAAGGTGCCGATGGTGACGGTATCGCCAATACGCACCGGACGTTCGAACAGGATTATCAGGCCAGACACAAAGTTACCGAAAATCTCCTGCAAGCCGAAGCCCAGGCCCACCGACAGCGCGGCCGCCAGCCACTGGAGCTTATCCCACGAGACGCCGAGCGAGCCGAATACCGTCATCGCCCCAACGATAATAATGACGTAATTAAGGATGGTGGTAATGGCATACGACGCCCCCTGGCGCAGGTTCAGCCTTGAGAGCACCAGCACTTCCAGCAGACCCGGCAGGTTGCGAATCAACGCCCACGCAACCACCGACGACACCAGCGCAAAAAGCAGGCTGCCCATGGTTACGCTTTTCATTACCGCCGCGCCCGCTTCGGTACCGTTGTACTGCCAGAGGGTAATACTGTCGAGATAGGCGAAGACGGTAATTAGATCAGACCAGATAGCCCAGAACATCACCGCAAACAGCGCGATCATCACCAGCATGGTGATACGCAGGGTTTGCTGGTTGACCTGCTCCAGCGCAATGGTCGGCTCCTCCTGCGGCTCGGCCCCTTCCGCCCCCTCTTTCACCTGATTCTGACGACGCGCAACGGCGCGGCGATAGGCGATACGGCGCGCCGCCACGCTCAGGCCGCGCAGTACGGTCTGGTAGAGCAGGTTCCAGATAATGACCAGATAGACGGTTTCAATCCAGCGGCCGGACAGGCGCAGCGTGGTATAGAAGTAGCCCGTTGCGGTGAGCACCATCAGTGCCAGCGGAACGATCGCCAGCACCGTCACGGTGAGCAGGCGAATATTGTGCGACTCTTTATCGCGCCAGCTGTCGCGGCACATCGGCCACATCAGGACGGCAATCAGCAGCAGGTTCAGCATGATCGCCAGCTGGCCCAGCACGTCGTCCATTAAATGCAGCGGAGAAAGCTCCGCAACCACGGACCAGAAGTGCAGCGGCAGCAGCGCGAGGCTAATGCGCACAATCTGGCGACGCCAGTGGCTGGTGAGTTTCTCCGGCATGTTGAAGTGGCGAACGGCGACCCCGTCTTTTTCGAGCACTTTCCAGCACACGCCAAACACCAGCCAGAACAGCGCCAGCTTCTTGCTGAACGCCCACAATAGATCGCTGATATTAAGCTGCATGGTCAGCAGGATCAGCCCGGCGGCAAGGATGAGCAGGCAGACCGGCAGGGCTCGAACGAGATCGATAAGGATCGCTTTCGGCGTGTGCAGCTGGCTGTCGTTACGCAGCTGCCCCACTTCCGAGGCCAGCTTCGCCTGGTACTGCTTCAGCCACTTCAAACGCCAGCGAATTAATCCGGCGATGAGCAATAGCGGCAGGCCAGCAAGGAAGGCAATCATCACCGCAGGCCAGGCTTTCTCCCAGTTCACGGTGATTTTCATGCCCTGGATCTGGGATTTCAGCGTTTCAGGGAAAGATTTAAACCAGTCCCAGTCCATCGGTTTATTGCTGTTCACCCAGAAAATCTGCTGGGTCAGGATCTCCTGCAAGCTTTTGGAGACGCTCACCAGCTGCTGCTGGTTTATTTGCAGGTTGATCGCCATCATCAGCTGGTTGCCCAGCTGCTTGTTGAGCTGATCCAGCAGTTCGCGGCGCATATCCACCACCTGCAACAGCGCGTCGTGAACCTCTGCGTTCACTTCACCTGAATGGCCCTCCTCCACTTTGGCGACGAACGCGTCGGTCTGGAAAAGCGCATCGCGCTGCTGGTTGATGTCAAACTGTTCAAGGCGCAAATCCGCAATGCGGTTGGTCATGTCTTCCAGCTCGTCGGCGGACGGCAGCGTCTGCTGCTGCTGGTAAAGAATACGCGACAGCAGCAGGCTGCCCTTCAGAACGGCAATCTGCTCCTTAACGTTGCGCTCGGCCTGCAAGGCGCGATCCAGCCAGTTTTTGACTTTGATATTCTGCTGCACCAGGGTGCTGCCGTTTTCCGTCGCCTGAATCAGACGCTCGCTGAGCTGATGGTTAATCTCCAGCTCCTGCTTCACCAGCGGGTTGGCCTGAATGCGCGCCGTTTCATCCGGCGAGACCGCCTCCTGCGCCGTTTTTTCTGTGAGCGTCAGGCGCTTGCTGTTCACCGCTTCCTGCAGCAGCTGGAGCTGATGCTCAAGCCGGTTGATGTTAGCGGTCACGTAGTCACGCTGCTTTTGCAGCGCGTCCTGCAATACGGTATTGCCTTCCAGGCTCTTACGCTGCTGTTCAATCTCAGCATTGAGCAGCGTTTGCTGAATGGTCAGCAACGTTTGCTGCGTCGGGCGGAGCGACCCTTCCCCAACGGTGGTGCCGTTCAGACGGTTACGAATTTGCTGTAGCTGCTGCGACGCGGAATACATCGCGTTCTGCACGCGCTCCGGCTGGGTTTGCAGGGAAACCAGCTGGCTGTTGTAGGTTGAAAGATCGGACTGGGCCGTTTGCAGATCGTCCAGCAGCTGCGCCACGCGCGACTCAAGCTGGCGCAATGACAGCGTGGCGAGCGTTTTCCGGGTCTCTTCGTCATTATCGACGTCGCTGAGCGCGCTTAGGGCCTCGGTGGCCTTGCGCATGTTTTCCGGCGCCTGAGCAACCTTCTGGCGCAGCTGGGCCGTTTCGGTTTTTATGCGTTCGATCTTATCAAGCGTATCCAGAGTTTCCGTCAGATCCTGCTGAACGAGTTTGTCCTGGGCGGTGAGATCTTTCTGCTTATTCAGGGTGTCGAGTTGCGACTGGACCTCGGCACGGGTGGGAACGTCACTGCCGTTGTCTGCACGGGCGTATGAATGCGGTGCGGCTGCAAAGAAAAACAGCAGGATCAAAAAAACGGCCAGAACAGGATGTTTCGAGCGATTGGTGTGCAGCATAGTCGTGAATGTGATCTGAGAAATGACCGAAAATAGTCGGGCGTGAAGAATATCACGCCCGACTGAAGCAGAATAGTACGACGGAAAGGGTCTGCGAATTTTCTCAGGCGCGATCAGGCAGAATGCTGAGGATGCTTGCCCTGAAGGGTCGGACAGAGCCGGCACATCTCCAGGAATATCTCGACGTAGCTGCGCGCCTCCGCGTGCAGATCGAACGACTGCGGCGCGAAAAGCCAGTTTTCCATCAGGCCGGAAATATAGCTGCGCATCAGGATCGCTGCCCTGCGGGTCAGCAGCGTGGCGGGAAGCATGTCGGCCTGCATGCATTCCGTGAGAACCTGCTCGATGCGATCGTAGCTTTCCAGACACAGGTCGCGCTGCGCCTGCTGGACCACCGCCATTTCGCCAACGAACTCACATTTATGAAAGATGATTTCCATCATCAGACGGCGACGCTCTTCAACAACTGTCGCTTCAAGGATATATACTAGAATTTCTCTTAGCACTGAGAGTGGATCATGAGGGAATTTTGCCCGATACTCACTCTCAAGATCGCTAATGCTGGACTCTGAAAGCTCCCAGATTTCACCGAACAGATCTGACTTGTCTTTAAAATGCCAGTAAATCGCTCCCCGCGTGACGCCCGCGGCCTGAGCAATCTGTGCCAGCGAGGTTGACGAAACACCCTGCTGTGAGAACAAACGCATTGCCACATCCAGAATGTGTTGTCGGGTTTCCAGCGCTTGTTGTTTGGTTTTTCGTGCCATACGTTGATGAATTTACAGGAGTCAGATTTACATACATTTATGAATGTATGTACCATAGCATGACGATAATATAAACGCAGCAATGGGTTTTTAGACTCAGGACCCTTGATCAATTTGAAATCGGACACTCGAGGTTTACATATGAACAAAAACAGAGGGTTAACGCCTCTGGCGGTCGTTCTGATGCTCTCAGGCAGCTTAGCGCTTACAGGATGTGACGACAAACAGGCTCAACAAGGAGCGGAGCAGGTGCCAGAAGTTGGCGTCGTGACGCTCAAATCCGAACCTCTCCAGATCACAACAGAACTACCGGGCCGCACCAGCGCTTACCGCATTGCGGAAGTGCGTCCTCAGGTGAGCGGCATCATCCTGAAACGTAACTTCACCGAAGGCGGTGATGTGAAAGCAGGTGAGTCTCTGTATCAGATTGATCCAGCAACCTACCAGGCGTCTTATGAGAGCGCTAAAGGCGATTTGGCGAAAGCAGAAGCGGCAGCCAAAATTTCGCAGCTGACGTTGAATCGTTACAAGAAACTGCTCGGCACGCAGTACATCAGTCAGCAGGATTACGATACTGCACTGGCCGATGCACAGCAGACCAATGCGGCCGTTGTGGCAGCGAAAGCGGCGGTAGAAACCGCGCGCATTAACCTGGCCTACACCAAAGTGACCTCCCCTATCAGCGGTCGCATTGGTAAGTCCGCCGTCACCGAAGGTGCGCTGGTACAAAACGGCCAAACCAACGCGCTGGCCACCGTGCAGCAGCTTGACCCGATCTACGTTGACGTCACGCAGTCCAGTAACGATTTCCTGCGTCTGAAACAGGAACTCGCCAGCGGCCAGCTGAAACAGGAAAACGGCAAAGCCAAAGTTGAGCTGGTTACCAACGACGGTATCAAGTTCTCACAGACCGGCACACTGGAATTTTCTGATGTGACCGTCGATCAGACCACCGGCTCAATCACTATCCGGGCCATTTTCCCGAATCCGGATAAAACGCTGCTGCCGGGTATGTTCGTACGCGCCCGCCTTGAAGAAGGGACTAACCCAACCGCACTGCTGGTTCCTCAGCAGGGTGTGACCCGTACGCCACGCGGCGATGCGAGCGCGCTGGTTGTGGGTGCCGATAACAAAGTCGAAACGCGCAATATCACTGCAACGCAGGCGATTGGCGACAAGTGGCTGGTGACGAAAGGTCTGAAAGATGGCGATCGCGTGATTATTACTGGTTTGCAAAAAGTTCGTCCTGGCGCGCAGGTAAAAGCGCAGGAAGTGAAATCTGACGACAAACAACAAGCGTCTGCCGCTGGCCAGTCAGAACAAACCAAGTCTTAACTTAAACAGGAGCCGTTAAGACATGCCTAATTTCTTTATCGATCGCCCCATATTTGCGTGGGTGATCGCCATTATCATCATGCTGGCCGGGGGACTTGCGATCCTGAAGCTGCCTGTTGCGCAATATCCAACGATTGCGCCACCGGCGGTTACGATCTCCGCAACCCACCCGGGTGCTGATGCGAAAACGGTGCAGGATACCGTCACGCAGGTTATCGAACAGAACATGAACGGTATCGATAACCTGATGTACATGTCCTCAAACAGTGACTCAACCGGTACGGTACAAATCACCCTGACGTTTGAATCCGGTACGGATGCGGACATTGCGCAGGTTCAGGTGCAGAACAAACTGCAGCTGGCGATGCCGCTGCTGCCGCAGGAAGTACAACAGCAGGGTGTGAGCGTCGAGAAATCGTCCAGCAGCTTCCTGATGGTTGTCGGCGTAATCAACACCAACGGCACCATGACGCAGGAGGATATTTCCGACTACGTGGGCGCCAACATGAAGGACGCCATCAGCCGTACGTCTGGTGTGGGTGACGTTCAGCTGTTCGGTTCCCAGTACGCGATGCGTATCTGGATGGACCCGAATAAGCTGAACAACTTCCAGCTGACGCCGGTTGACGTGATTAACGCCATCAAAGCGCAGAACGCCCAGGTGGCAGCCGGTCAGTTGGGCGGCACGCCGCCGGTGAAAGGCCAGCAGCTTAACGCGTCCATCATCGCGCAAACGCGTCTGACCTCGGCGGATGAGTTCAGCAAAATTCTGCTGAAGGTGAATCAGGACGGCTCTCAGGTCCGCCTGCGTGACGTGGCGAAAGTGGAGCTGGGCGGCGAGAACTACGACGTTATCGCGAAGTTCAACGGCAAACCGGCTTCTGGTCTGGGTATCAAACTGGCGACAGGCGCTAACGCCCTGGACACCGCGACGGCTATCCGTGCAGAGCTGAAGAAGATGGAACCTTTCTTCCCGTCAGGTCTGAAAATCGTTTATCCGTATGACACCACGCCGTTCGTAAAAATTTCGATTCACGAAGTGGTAAAAACGCTGGTTGAGGCGATTATCCTCGTCTTCCTGGTAATGTACCTGTTCCTGCAAAACTTCCGTGCAACGCTGATCCCAACCATCGCCGTGCCGGTGGTACTGCTCGGGACCTTCGCGGTTCTGGCGATATTTGGCTACTCGATAAACACCCTGACGATGTTCGGGATGGTGCTCGCCATCGGCCTGCTGGTGGATGACGCCATCGTGGTGGTTGAAAACGTCGAGCGTGTGATGGCGGAAGAAGGCCTGCCGCCGAAGGAAGCAACCCGTAAATCCATGGGCCAGATCCAGGGCGCGCTGGTCGGTATCGCGATGGTACTGTCTGCGGTATTTATCCCGATGGCCTTCTTCGGGGGGTCAACCGGTGCGATTTACCGTCAGTTCTCAATCACCATCGTTTCAGCGATGGCGCTGTCGGTGCTGGTTGCGCTGATCCTGACGCCAGCCCTGTGTGCAACCATGCTGAAGCCGATTAAGAAAGGCGGTCACGGCGAGCACAAAGGGTTCTTCGGCTGGTTTAACCGCATGTTTGACAAGAGCACGCACCACTACACCGACAGCGTGGGTAATATCCTGCGCAGCACCGGTCGTTACCTGCTGCTCTACATCATCATCGTGGTGGGAATGGCCTTCCTGTTCGTTCGTCTGCCAAGCTCGTTCCTGCCAGATGAAGACCAGGGCGTGTTCCTGAGTATGGCCCAGCTTCCGGCAGGTGCGACGCAGGAGCGTACGCAGAAAGTGCTGGATGAGATGACCGACTACTTCCTGACGAAAGAGAAAGACAACGTTGAATCCGTGTTTGCGGTTAACGGCTTTGGCTTCGCGGGTCGTGGTCAGAACACCGGTATTGCCTTCGTTTCTCTGAAAGACTGATCTGAACGTCCGGGCGATGAGAACAAAGTTGAAGCCATCACCGGCCGTGCAATGGCTACCTTCTCGCAGATTAAAGACGCGATGGTCTTCGCCTTTAACCTGCCAGCGATTGTTGAGCTGGGTACGGCGACCGGCTTCGACTTCCAGCTGATCGACCAGGGCGGTCTGGGCCACGAAAAACTGACCCAGGCGCGTAACCAGCTGTTTGGCGAGGTGGCAAAACACCCTGACCTTCTGGTGGGCGTGCGTCCTAACGGTCTGGAAGATACGCCGCAGTACAAGATCGACATCGACCAGGAGAAAGCTCAGGCGCTGGGCGTTTCCATCAGCGACATCAATACCACGCTGGGCGCAGCCTGGGGCGGTAGCTACGTCAACGACTTCATCGACCGCGGTCGTGTGAAGAAAGTGTACGTGATGTCTGAAGCGCAATACCGCATGTTGCCGAACGATATCAACAACTGGTACGTTCGCGGCAGCAATGGTCAGATGGTGCCGTTCTCCTCCTTCTCAACCTCGCGCTGGGAATACGGTTCGCCGCGTCTGGAGCGCTATAACGGCTTGCCGTCCATGGAAATTCTCGGTCAGGCGGCTCCGGGCCGAAGCACCGGTGAAGCCATGAACCTGATGGAAGAGTTAGCCAGCAAGCTGCCAGCGGGTATCGGCTATGACTGGACCGGCATGTCCTATCAGGAACGTCTGTCCGGTAACCAGGCCCCTGCCCTGTACGCCATTTCACTGATCGTGGTGTTCCTGTGTCTGGCAGCGCTGTATGAGAGCTGGTCGATACCGTTCTCCGTTATGCTGGTGGTGCCGTTGGGGGTTATCGGTGCGCTGCTTGCCGCAACCTTCCGCGGGCTGACCAACGACGTTTACTTCCAGGTGGGCCTGCTCACAACCACTGGCCTGTCGGCGAAGAACGCGATACTTATCGTTGAATTCGCCAAAGATCTGATGGAGAAAGAAGGTAAAGGCCTGATTGAAGCAACGCTGGAAGCGGTTCGTATGCGTCTGCGTCCAATCCTGATGACGTCCCTGGCGTTTATCCTCGGCGTTATGCCGCTGGTTATCAGCTCAGGCGCAGGTTCCGGCGCGCAGAACGCGGTAGGTACCGGCGTAATGGGTGGTATGGTCACCGCGACCGTTCTCGCCATCTTCTTTGTACCGGTGTTCTTCGTGGTGGTACGTCGCCGCTTTAGCCGCAAAAATGAAGATGTGGAGCACAATCATTCGGTAGAACATCACTGATACCGGTTTCACATGATAAAAAGGCCGCATTTGCGGCCTTTTTCATTTTCAGAAAAATTCATAAAATAGACTTATTGTGGTTTTATTTATTTTCACCCGTCCTGATAAGTCTTATCATAATAATCCGATAAGCTAATCGTAGAATTCAGCGTTGTTTTATTATCAATTCATCGCCTAAAATATTCGGACAATTCCTAAACCATCGTAAATACCGAAGATATCTGAATCCGGACTTCAAATGAAACGTTGCGCTAACTCAATGAATCTTAAGGAACGGATTAAAAAAAGTGTTTTCTAGGATAAAATTGTTCGCGTTAGTGGCCACATTTGCGTAAGCGCTCGCAGGGTAACGTTTTAATTGTAATTTTTCGTAATAGCGCGATGAAATCTTGATCAGAGTGGCTTATAGTTAGAGTTATCAGGAACACAGCACCCGTGTGGCTAAGTAAGTTGTATCCATCCCGACATGATGTTCGGTGAGTAAGAAATCACTCAAAAGGGGATGCGCTATGGACGAGTACTCGCCAAAAAGGCATGATATCGCGCAGTTGAAATTTCTCTGCGAATCCTTGTACCATGACTGCCTCGCCAACCTTGATGAAAGTAACCATGGCTGGGTGAACGATCCAACGTCTGCTATCAACTTACAGCTAAACGAGCTGATTGAGCATATCGCGACCTTCGCACTTAATTATAAAATTAAGTACAATGAAGATAATAAGTTGATAGAACAAATTGATGAATACCTGGACGACACCTTTATGTTGTTCAGCAGCTACGGCATTAACGCACAGGATTTGCAGAAATGGCGTAAATCAGGAAACCGTCTATTTCGCTGCTTCACGAATGTCAGCAGAGCTAATCCGGTTAGTCTTTCCTGTTAAAATTATTACAAATACTAAGGTGAATTTATGTCTGATAAACCATTAACTAAAGTCGATTATTTGATGCGCCTGCGACGCTGTCAGTCAATTGACACGCTCGAACGCGTTATAGAAAAAAATAAATATGAGCTGTCTGATAATGAACTGGCTGTATTTTATTCAGCCGCCGACCATCGTCTTGCAGAACTGACGATGAATAAACTGTATGACAAGATCCCCTCTTCGGTATGGAAGTTTGTCCGTTAATCCCTGAAGAGGCAGCAAAGGCATTACGACCATTGTTAAGCTGAATTTACCTTTCGAATTACGCTTCACGTGCAAAAGCCAGGCTCCCGTGTAAAACGTCTGTACCCGCAATAATGTTGTGACTTCCGTCACAGCCATTTTTAGGGAACGTTCCCTTTCTGGTTAATCCTCATTACGCTACGTAAAACGATCCCAGAGAGGTTTCCCATGAGTGAAGAAAAACAGAAGATGATTGCGGGTCAATATTACCGCCCTGGCGATAACACGCTGAGGTCAGACCGTTTACGCGCGCGTCATCTTGTTCACCGCTATAATCATACCGCGCCCGATCAGAAAGCCGAGCGTAGCGCGCTGCTGGCCGAGCTGCTGGGGCAAAGTGAAGGTGCCTACATCGAGCCGAGCTTCCGCTGCGATTACGGCTATAACATCTATCTGGGTAAAAATTTTTACGCCAACTTCGACTGCGTCATTCTCGACGTCTGCCCTGTTCATATTGGTGATAACTGTATGCTCGCGCCGGGTGTCCATATTTATACTGCCACCCATCCTCTGGATGCGGCCGAACGCAACAGCGGGCTTGAGTACGGTAAGCCGGTCACGATTGGGCATAACGTGTGGATCGGCGGGCGTGCGGTTATTAACCCGGGCGTGACGATTGGTGATAATGCGGTTGTGGCCTCCGGGGCCGTGGTGACCAAAAGCGTGCCGGCCAATGCCGTCGTGGGCGGGAATCCGGCGAAAATCATAAAAATGCTCTAAACGTTCCCTGAGTAACTGTTATGCATTTTCCCGGCATAACTGTTACTTTCTTCGCGCAGATCCCTCTCATAAAATAGGCAGATCACCTGTATTTTCAACAATCATAAAGGCAAAAAATGACCGAGATACAGCGCCTGCTCATCGCCACCATCGACGATCTTAATATTCGCGAAAAACGTGACAACCGCCCGCGCTTTAGCATCAGCTTTATTCGTAAGCATCCCGGTTTGTTTGTCGGCATGTATGCAGCCTGGCTGGCAACGCTTATCGTGATGCTGAGGTCCGACACGCTGGCAGATTCCGTCTGGCTGCTGGTTGTGCTGTTCGTGGTGTTTAACGCGTTCTTCTTTTTCGACGTCAATCCGCGTTACCGGTATGAAGACATCGACGTACTCGATTTCCGCGTGTGCTACAACGGGGAATGGTATAACACGCGCTATGTGCCGCCTGAACTTATCGACACCATAATGCGCTCACCTTCAGTCGAACCCGGTCTTAAGGAAAAGCTGAAAAAAATGGTTTCGACCAAAGGTGAACTCTCGTTTTATGACGTTTTCACGCTCTCCCGCCCTGCCAACGGCTAGCGGGACCCTCCCTGGAAGAGGCGCTAAGCGTTCGTTTAGCGCCTTTTTTTACCCCCCTGAACCGCTTTAAAGCGCGGGTTGGATTTGCAAATAACGTACAGACGCCCTTTGCGCTTCACGATCTGACAGTCAGGATGGCGCTGTTTTGCGCTGCGCAGCGAGTTAAGTACCTGCATGGCTAGCCTCGCTTCGCGTCAAGAAAACCGCCAAAACGCTTGCGGAAGCGTGCCGCGCTACCGTCCGTCGAAAAGGTCTTCTGCTTCCCGGTATAGAACGGATGTGACTTTGACGAGACGTCAAGGGTGACGTAAGGATACGTGTTGCCATCGAGCTCAATCTCGCGGTCTGTCTTAATCGTCGAACCGACCTTAAAGAATTCATTGGCCGTGGTGTCGTGAAACACAACGGTACGATAGGTTGGATGGATATTGGGTTTCATTTCAGGCTCTCATGTATTGTTATAACATAACAAAATACTATCCGAGCCTTGATGCAAAAACAACCCTTCTGATAATGCAGCGGATCGCGGTATTTTTATGAAAGGCTTATCCGAGTACCTGCCTGAGAATTTCGCATGCTATAACTATATCATTTAGCGATAAAATCTTTCTTCACTGGCGAGCAGACTCAGAGCCTCCGGCGGGCAGATAAGAAGGAAACAGCAGCATGAAAACCCGACACCTGGTCAGTCTGGTAACAGGCGTACTGATCTTTTCTGTGCTGGTCCCGGTTTGCCTCAGCATCTGGCTGGCTCATCGCCAGGCAGAGGAAAAATTTGTGGATGCGCTGGACAACTATGCCTCACGCGTTCTGGTACGTACCGACAGGGTTGTCGCTCAGGCAAAGCAGGCGCTTACACACCTGCAAACCTTTGACGCCCCGCCCTGCAGTCCCCTGCATTTACATGAAATGCGTCGGGTCGCCTTTTCATGGCGCTACGTTCAGGAAGTCATGTACATCGACAGCCTGAAACCGCTCTGCTCTTCGCTTGAACAGTCCAGTAATACCGCGACCTTACCGCCCCCTTTGCGCATCACCGGGGATGGCTACAGCGCGTGGCTCACCTCGCAAAACGATCTGGGCATTCACCGCTATATGGTTGTGATGGGGAAAGGACACTACGTGGTAATGATCGATCCGGCGTCGCTTGTGGACGTCGTCCCGTTCGGCGAAATTACGACGGATGCGGCTCTGGTGGGCAGCACAACCCATCTTATCTTCGCCAGCAGCAACCGCCTCGATCCGCATCTTCTCAGGTATGTTAAGGATCGGCAGGATGTGACGAGCGTCCAGTACAACGGCTCAATGTACATTCTTAAGCCCGTACCCGAGCTGGGCTTTACGGTGATTGCCTGGGCGTCGCTAAAACCCCTGGCGGAAACCTGGCACCAGCAGCTGTTCATCTGGCTACCGGTGGGTATGCTGATAAGTCTGCTCGCAGCCCTTATTGTCCTGCGGATCCTCCGCCGCCTGCAGTCCCCGCGCAACCGCCTGATCGACGCGATCAACAACCGCGAGATCCAGGTTCACTATCAGCCTATCGTGGCGCTTTGCAGCGGCAGGCTGGTGGGGGCTGAAGCCCTGATGCGCTGGCCGCAGCCGGATGGCAGCAACCTGGCGCCGGATCTTTTTGTGCCCCTGGCCGAGGAAACGGGGCTCATCTCTCAGCTGACGCAGCTGGTGGTCAGCAGGGTATTTGAGGATCTGGGATACTGGCTGCATCTTCACCCGGAGCTGCACATATCGATCAACCTTGCGCCCGGTGATTTAACCTCTCCCGAGCTGCCCCGTCAGTTGAGCAAGCTTCTGAACAAATGGGAAGTTCATCCGCAGCAAATCGCCCTTGAATTAACCGAGCGCGGGTTTGCCGATCCCGCCGTCAGCGCGCCTGCCATCGCCGCGTTTCGCCGTTCCGGGCACGCCATCTATATTGATGATTTCGGTACGGGCTACTCCAGCCTGAGCTATTTGCAGGATCTGGACGTGGATATTCTGAAGATCGATAAATCCTTCGTGGATGCGCTGGAGTATAAAAACGTCACGCCGCATATCATCGAAATGGCAAAATCGCTAAAGCTGGCGATGGTGGCGGAAGGGATTGAAACGGAGGGGCAGCTGGCATGGCTGCACCGCCACGGCGTGCAGTACGGACAGGGCTGGTACTACAGCAAGGCGCTGCCAAAAGAGGATTTCATCCTCTGGGCCGGGCAAAATATCAGCAAGCCTTCCTGCTGAGCGGAGTGACGCGGCCACTGGCGTGGCCGCGCGTTACGTCTCAGCCGTTCTGCTGCCAGCTAAAGCTGTAGCGCAGCTGGCGGCTTTGCAGGATGAAGGCCGGCGCCACGCTCGGGCTCCAGGAGTCATCTCCCCCAACGCCCATGTGAAAGGCATCCAGGTTCAGCCAGCAGCCCGCCTCTTCCCGCAGCAGATGCTGATGCGTTGCCTCAGTCAGCTGCCGCTGGCCGTAGCGGCTCAGGGAGAAATGGAACTGCCCCTGCAGCTGATGCGAGCCAAACGACAGCTCGCGGGCGTCGCAGCGCAGGCCATTTTCCGACGGAAAGATATACGGCGTATGCATGGCCTTCAGCGGTAACGCCCAGCGTCCCTGCTGCGCCACCAGCTTTCTGTCCGGATAGTTTTCCAGCGGACCCAGCCCCAGCCAGCGTACCGTTTCCGGAATATCCACCAGCATAACGCTCAGGCCCACCCGGGCAGGCTCCGGAATATCGGACGCCACCGTCACCTGCACATCACCGTGCAGCACGCCGTGGTCATCAACCCGCCAGATCTTGCGGCTCACGAACAGCGCTCTATCCCGGAATTCCCAGACGTGCTGCGTGGTCACCACGGCTTCACGCTCGTGCTGCTCCGCTTCACACCGGAGCAGGCGTGGCGACATCTCATACATACCCGCCGCCTTCCAGCGCTCCACCCATGCGTTCGGATCGATGCGGGTCGCCTCGCTGACGCCAATATCATTGTCCAGCGGCGCGCGGGTAAAGTTATCCGTGACCGGAGTAAGCAGCGTTTCAGCGCCCGCATTCCACCACTGGATCAGGTTCCCGGTGATGCGGCAAAACTGCCAGCGCTGCTGCTGATGGATGATATCCAGCACCTCGTCCTGCACCGTTAGCTGCGGGGCCGTCCCGCCCGCTTCCGGTGGCGCAACGTACAGCGGAGCCGGTAGCGGCCATTGATCCCAGGCACAGCGGTGGCCTGACGGCGACCATGGCGTGCTCTTAGGTTGAACGATCTCAACGTCGAGCCAGACCTCACCCGGTCCGGCGGCAAGCGCAGGCAAAGGGATCTCAACGCGCTGTACTTCCTGCGGTGCGACAGAGAGCGCAATCTCGCCGGAGGCCACCGCCGCCCCGTCACGCGCTACGGACCAGTGCAGCTGTTCGTTGTCGGTATGACGGAACAGATAGTCGCTTTGTACTTCAACCACCAGCGGAGAAGTACTCACCAGCGTAAAGGTGAAAAACTGCTGGGCACGCTGCGCCTCGTAAAGGGCTGGATGCGGAGTGCGGTCCGGGAACACCAGCCCGTTGAGGCAGAACTGACGATCGTTAGGCTTATCGCCAAAATCCCCGCCGTAGGCCCAGAATGGCGTGCCGTTCTCGTCTTCCTTCGTCAGCGCCTGATCGACCCAGTCCCAGACAAAGCCTCCCTGCAGCCGGGGATGGCTGCGGAACGCCTGCCAGTAGCTGGCGAAGCCGCCAAAGCTGTTGCCCATCGCGTGCGCATACTCGCACAGGATCAACGGACGCGCTTCGTCCGGCATGCCGATCCACTTTTTAATCGACCACTTCGGCACCGCCGGGAACGGCTGATCCCAGTCGACGCGGGCATACATCGGGCAAACGATATCGGTTGCCGCCGTATTGGCCCCTCCGCCTTCATACTGCACCGGACGCGTGGGATCGGTGGTTTTCAGCCAGCGGTACAGCGCGTCGTGGTTCGCTCCATGACCCGACTCATTGCCCAGGGACCAGATGATAATTGACGGGTGGTTACGGTCACGCTGGACCATACGGGTAACGCGCTCGCTCATGGCAGGCAGCCAGCGCGGATCGTCCGCGAGGCGGCTCATCGGCACCATGCCGTGGGTTTCGATATTCGCCTCGTCGACCACGTACAGGCCATAGCGATCGCACAGCGTGTACCACAGAGGATGGTTCGGGTAGTGCGAACAGCGCACGGCGTTGAAGTTGTGCTGCTTCATCAGCTCAATGTCGCGGCGCATGGTGGCTTCGTCCATCACCTGACCCTTTTCAGGATGGTGCTCGTGGCGGTTCACGCCGCGGATCAGCAGCGGTTTGCCGTTGAGCTTCAGCAGGCCGTTGCTGATTTCAACGCGCCTGAAGCCGATATCGCAGGCCTCGGTCTCCAGCACGGTGCCCTGCGCATCCCTGAGCGTTATGGTCAGGCGATAAAGTGCCGGCGTTTCGGCGCTCCACAGCGCGGGGTTGTTTACCGGTATCGCAACCGTAAGCCGCTCCGCCCAGCTGCCGCGCTCGTCCACGACGGCCGAGCCTGGCTTTTGAACGGCGCGCGCGCAGGCTTCGCCATTACGCCACAGGGTAAACGCCACCTCGCACCCGGCGTAGCGTGAACCTTCCAGCGCAACGTCTGCCCGGAGTACCACCCGATCGCATTCGGCATTCAGGTCGGTCACAATCCGGTAATCGGCGATCCGCGTTTCTGGCTTGTGCAGCAGCGAGACGTCGCGGAATATGCCGCTCATCCGCCACATATCCTGATCTTCCAGATAGCTGCCGTCGCACCAGCGCAGCACCATCACCGCCAGGCGGTTCTGGCCCGGACGCAGCACGGCGCTGAGATCGAACTCGGCAGGCAGGCGGCTGTCCTGTGAATAGCCAATCCACGTGCCGTTACACCACAGATGAAAAGCCGAATTAACTCCGTCAAAGACGATGCGGGTTTGCCCGCCGTGCAGCCAGGCCTCCTCCACGTCAAATGTGAGCGAGTAACAGCCGGTTGGGTTTTCAGCCGGAACATACGGCGGGTTCACCGGAAATGGGTAGGTGACGTTGGTATAAATGGGGGTATCGAACCCCTGCATCTGCCAGTTTGACGGCACGGGCATCCCGACGGCGTCAGCGAGATCGTCCGTCACCCACGCCTCGGGCACCAGCTCTGGCGCGGCGTAGAAATTAAATCGCCAGAGGCCGTTAAGCGAGCGCTTACTCAGCGAAGGCTTATCCTCCCGGGCGAACGTTTCTTCACGCCAGCTGTGAAAAGGCGCGTGTGCGGGCAGACGGTTCCACTGCGTCACGCCTGGGTTTTCCCAGTCACGACGAGCGAGAAGTGCGCTGAGGGTCAGCGGGAGGATAGAAGACATATTAACCTCTTTGCGAAGCGCTCACAATTTACAGCCAACATGCCCTGGTAAACGGTCGCCGTAAAGGCCGAGATCGTCACCAGGCGAGCCCGATCACAAAAGCGTCAGCCTCGGGCCAGTTTCTCCGCCAGCAGCGCCAGCGCTCTGAGCTGTTGCGCCAGCGCTTCACGATCGGCCTGCAGCCCGGCGCGCGGTGCAGTGGAATGGCGAACGATCAACGTAACGGGAAGTTGTTTCTGCCAGCGCGCTTCGCTACGGGCTGGTGCCAGAAGCCATTCCACGCTGCGCTCGCCGGCTTCACGGAACGCCTGCCGAACGGTGGTAAGCGGGGGTGAAAACCAGGCGCTGTCGGCGGTATCATCAAACCCGACCACCGAAATCTGACCCGGTATCGCTATGCCTTTTTCCGCACAGGCGCGCATGACGCCGAGCGCCATCTGATCGTTTGCGACGAGTATCGCCTCCGGCAGCGTCGGGCCCGCCAGCAGGTGATGCCCTTTCTCATAGCCAGAGGCCGCGCTCCAGTCACCGTGCGCCAAAGCCAGCGCGTCCACGCCTGCCTTAGCCAGCGTGGTTTTCCATCCCGCCAGACGTGCCCGGGCAGAGACAGAACTTTCCGGCCCGGCGAGCAGAGCGATTCGCCGGTGCCCGAGCGAAAGCAGATGCTCCGCCCCCAGGCTGGCACCCTGCCCCGCATCGAACACGAGGCTGTTCACCCGCGCGGAAGGGGACACGTCGAGAAAAAGCACCGGAACCGGCGAAGCCATGTCCTGTAGCGCTTCTGCCTGCGTATCCTCCAGCGGAACGTTCACCAGCAGCGCCTCCACGCACTGGGCCAGCAGCTCCTGCAGGGCGGCCCCGCACCGGGCAGGCCGATCCACCATTGAGATAAGCACGCTTGCCCCCTGCTCCACCGCGCGGGATTTTACGGCTGAGGCAATTTGCGACGGCGCGTGCAGCGCAAGATCGGCCGTGATCAGCCCCAGCGTGCGGGTGCGCTTTCCGGCCAGCTGCTGCGCGCCGCGGTTAGGCACATAGTGCAGCTCCGCCATGGCCTGCCGGACCTTTTCCCGCGTGCGGGGAGAAACGTGCTCCGCGTCGTTAATCACGCGGGAAACGGTCTGATAAGAAACGCCCGCCACGCGGGCAACGTCATAAAGAGTGATGGCTTTCATGCATTCTGACATCGCAAAAAGAGAAGCCGCTATTCTGGCACAGTTACGCCATTAAAGCCTGTGAGCGCTTCGCAAAATCAAACAATGCGCTCCGGCCGCGGTGCGGTCAGCCCCCGTGGCTTCTGGCGAAACCACGGCAAACAGAGCTGGATCAGCGGGCCGATGGTTAACGCATACAGCACGGTTCCTACGCCAAACGTTCCGCCGAGCAGGCAGCCGATGAGTAACACGCTCACCTCAATGGCGGTGCGCACGCTGCGAATCGACCAGCCCAGCCGGGCGTGAATGCCGGTCATCAGGCCGTCGCGCGGGCCTGCGCCAAACCCCGCGCCGATATACATCCCGGTGGCAATGGCGTTCACCACGATGCCGGATACCAGCAGGGTAATGCGGACGGGCATCGAGGTAAGTTCCGGCAAAAGCGCCATCGACGCGTCTGCCGCCAGGCCGATACAAATGACGTTACTGAGGGTTCCGAGACCGGGACGCTGGCGCAGCGGGATCCACAGCAGCAGCACCGCGGCCCCGGTCAAAATAATCACCGTGCCGATGCTTAACCCGGCCTGGATTGCCACTCCAAGGTGAAACACGTCCCAGGGATCGACCCCGAGATCCGAGCGTATGAACATGGCGGTTGATAGCCCGTAGAGGCCTAAGCCGACATAAAGTTGTACCAGACGACGTACCATTTTATCTTCTCCGAAGAACCAGGCTTCCATCTTCGGTGAAAATGGCACTATGATTAATGTCCAGTTTTCAAATAGTGGACTGCACATGTCATCACGTCGTTTTGGGAGCCAGTCTCTGGCACGTCTGTTAGGCCACTGGCAGCATGCCGCTTCCCGTACTCCGCTGTGGCGCCAGCTGGCCGATGCGCTACGGCTGTTAATTCTCGACGGCAGGCTGACGCTGTATACCCGTCTGCCCGGCGAGCGGGAGCTGGCAGCCGCGCTTGACGTCAGCCGGACCACCATCAGCAGCGCGCTGGCCCACCTGCGGGACGAAGGGTATCTGGAGAGTCGTCACGGCAGCGGTTCGCGGGTGATCCTGCCAGACAGCCGCGCCGTGCCCACCCTCTCTACGCCAAGCGCCGCGCTCGATCTCTCTACCGCCGCACTCAACGCGGGGCCCGAGATCCATCAGGCTTACACCCACGCGCTTGCGGCCATCACGCCGCATCTGGCGCTGACGGGGTACGAAAGGCTTGGCCTGCCGGCGCTGCGTGAGGCCATCGCCATCCGCTATACCGCGCGTGGACTGCCAACCCGGGCAGACGAAGTGATGGTGGTAAACGGCGCCGTCAGCGGCTTTGCCCTGGTCTTACGCATGTTGACCGGCCCCGGCGATCGCGTGGTGGTAGATCATCCAGGCTACCCGCTGGCGATAGCCGCTATTCAGGGCGCGCTCTGCCGTCCCGTGGGCGTCTCGCTTCCTGAGACGGGCTGGGATACCGATGGTTTTGCCGCAACGCTTGCCCAGACCTCTCCTCGTCTGGCCTATCTGATGCCGGATTTTCATAATCCGACGGGGCGCTGCATGGACGCCGCAACGCGCCAGACGCTAGCCGACATCGCCGCGCAAACCCGCACCACGCTGGTGGTGGATGAAACCATGGTCGATCTCTGGTTTGACGCGCCCCCACCGCCGCCGTTGGCCGCGTTTAACCCGCAGGCCGACGTGATTACGCTGGGTTCCGCTGGAAAAAGCTTCTGGGGCGGGCTACGCCTCGGCTGGATCCGCGCCTCGTCCCGCACTATCGCCACGCTCGCCCAGACGCGCGACGCGCTGGATCTGGGCTCGCCTGTGCTCGAACAGCTGGCCACGCTCTGGCTTATCGAAAACGGTGAGACGTTCCTGCCCGCTCGCCGAAAAATGCTGGCTGAACGGCGCGACCGCTGCGGACAGATGCTGCGGGAACATTTTCCCGAATGGCGCTTTCATGAGGCGGAAGGCGGGCTTTCATACTGGATTGAGCTACCCGGCCCGCTGGCAACCCAGCTGGCCGCGCGTGCGGAATCAATCGGGATCACCATGGGTACCGGCACGCGCTTTGGGCTTTCAGGGGCGTTTGACCGCTACCTGCGGATGCCCTTCTCGCTCAACCCGCCCGAACTTGAAGCGGCATTACTGCGGATCAAACCCCTGTGGCTTGCCCTAAATAACAGCACGCCACCGGTAAAGCGGAGCCTGGTGTAAATTATTCGACAGAAACAATAAAAACTGCTGACTGTAACGCATGCAGTCAGCAGTTTTCATAACGGCAAGCTTAATGTTGAGGAGGGATCGGGAAGCCTTTCAGGGAAATAATAAAATTATCCCCTTCTTTCTTTATTTTTGCACCGGTATCACACCAGTCAGATGCAATTCTAAAGAACTCATCGCTTCCTACATTCCAGCCGAGACGGACGTGCTTCACGTAGCCGGAACGCAACAGGCTGCAGGCCTCGTTGTAGTCACTGGCAGTCGACAGTTGTTGTTTCATTTTCTCTTCTTCAGAAGTTTACGTAGTGCTTTGATTTCTTTAGGAGTAAATGGAGTTACGCTCTCTTCTTCCGTATGCTGATTATCAATATCCTCTTCCGATACTCCCGCCTCTTCTACTGCTTCAAATGCCAGCAGCAGCAGTTTCTCCGTGGTCACGCTTAAATTCTCATTATTTACTTCCGCATAGTGGCGAAGTCTTTCTTTTAGCGCTTCATCAATTTTAACGTTTAATACCGCAGTCACCATGATTGTCACATCCCTTCGGAATACGTGTTTTATTTAATACACGAAGATAACATTCTTATCCAGATATATATTTTTTGCTTATAACAACAAAAAGACGCCCGATAATAAAATGACAGTCTATTATTACAGGTTTATGACAATATTATTTCAATTGAATGAAAGATATATTACGCAGCCCGTAACAGGCACAGTAATAACAGGGATATTCTGAAGAAAAGATTGGGGAAGTATAAATGGGCGGGGGCCCTGCCAGCTACATCCCGGCACCCACGTCGTCTGCCCTGGCTGCTTCCTTCCGGACCTGACCTGGTGAACAGAGTAGCGTTGCGGGAGAACCAACAGAGCCCCCATTGAGAGCGTTGATAACCAACGCGCTGGCGCATTATCCCTGTGGCGCACCTCAATTGCAAGCCGTCGGCAACCGGATGCTGGATTATTGCGCAAACTGGCGAAGCAATCCGCGTTATCTTCGTTTACCATTGCCCTTCGCGGATTATTCCTCAGGAGTAACGATGGACGAACATGACACTTTTCCGCAGCGAGTATGGCAGATTGTGGCCTCTATCCCCGAAGGCTGCGTGACGACCTACGGCGAGGTCGCCCGGCTGGCGGGTTCTCCGCGCGCGGCGCGTCAGGTAGGCGGTGTGCTGAAACGGCTGCCGGAGGGGAGCACGTTACCCTGGCATCGGGTGGTCAACCGACATGGAGAAATCTCCCTCACCGGGCCAGATTTGCAGCGTCAGCGTCAGGCTTTACTGTCTGAGGGGGTGCAGGTAACCGCATCGGGCAGGATTGATATGCAGAGGTATCGCTGGGAGTACTGACGCCCTCTTCAGAAAGATGAAGAGGGCGAGAGGAAATTACAGCTGCGTTGGCGCCGTTGGCAGCGTCGGCTGATTGGTCTGCGTTGCAACAGGCACTTCAGTTTGCTGTACCGGGACCAGGGTCAGGTCGATTTTAGTGCCGCCTTTGTTGACCGCTTCCTGCACGGTATCGGTGATAAAGACCAGCTTATCGTTGATCGTTACCGCCGCGCTCAGGAGGATACGCGCGTTTGGCTGCACGTCAGACGGGTTGTACGGCAGTACGAAGCTGAACGGTGCCTGTTTACCCTCTGTACGAACTGCACGCTGTGCAAGCACTTTAGACGGTGCATCCGCCAGAGACGCATCGGATAACGTGACCGTTAAAACCGCGTCCGGCGGCAGAGCAACTTTCTGTTTGATCCAGATGGTACCGGACACGTTAGGCTGTCGAATAGCTTGCTGTGAAAGGGTGTTAATCCCGTTTGGGGTCGCCGTTGGTACCGCTACATCGGCACTCTTATCCGCACAGGCGGACAACGCCACCGCCATTGCAACACCGCTTAACATAGGCACGAGTTTCATTGAAGTCTCCTTATCATCAATGCACCGGCGGGATCGATCCCATCCGATGTCGTTTTATTCACATAACGTAAACAAGTGTGGCACAAATCACGGATTTATGCCTAATTTTGCCCAGGTATTAAGATAATTCCACCCATCGGACCACTATCGTTTCTGCGTTATACTCAGCCTATCTTTCGCCACGGCGTTTATTGAGGACGACTATGAGTCAGGCACTGAACAATCTGCTGACATTACTGAACCTGGAAAAAATAGAAGAAGGGCTTTTTCGCGGGCAGAGCGAAGATCTGGGGTTACGCCAGGTATTTGGCGGCCAGGTCGTAGGACAGGCGCTTTATGCAGCAAAGGAGACGGTTCCGGCAGACCGACTGGTGCACTCGTTCCACAGCTATTTTTTACGCCCCGGTGACAGCGCTAAGCCGATTGTGTACGACGTGGAGGTTCTGCGTGACGGCCAAAGCTTCAGCGCGCGCCGCGTCGCCGCCGTTCAGCATGGAAAACCCATCTTTTACATGACCGCCTCGTTCCAGGCGCCAGAGCCGGGTTATGAGCATCAAAAAACGATGCCCCCTGCCCCGTCGCCGGACGATCTGAAATCGGAAACCGACATCGCCCGCGCGCTGGCCCACCTGCTGCCTCCGCAGGTGAAGGAGAAGTTTCTGTGCGATAAGCCACTGGAGATCCGCCCCGTCGAATTTCATAACCCCATGAAGGGGCACACCGCTGAGCCCGCTCGCCAGGTGTGGATCCGCGCCAACGGCAGCGTACCGGCAGATTTGCGCGTGCATCAGTACCTGCTGGGCTATGCGTCAGATTTCAACTTCCTGCCGGTTGCGCTACAGCCCCACGGCGTCGGTTTCCTGGAAAAAGGGATGCAGGTCGCCACCATCGACCACTCCATGTGGTTCCACCGCCCGTTCGACATGAACGAGTGGTTGCTCTACAGCGTGGAAAGCACCTCAGCGTCCAGCGCCCGCGGGTTTGTTCGCGGGGAGTTTTATACCCAGGATGGCGTGCTGGTAGCGTCGACGGTTCAGGAAGGGGTCATGCGTAACAGGGGATGATGTTGCCCTCACCTCTCCCGCGGGTAAGGGAATAGAGACTAAAACGGCAACCAAAGGTTGCCGTTTCGCTTTTTATTATGCGTTATACGCATTCTCACCGTGGCTGTTGACGTCCAGGCCTTCGCGCTCCTGCTCTTCCGGCACGCGCAGCCCAACGGTCATATCCGCCAGCTTGTAGCCGATAAAGGCCACAACCCCCGACCAGACAACGGTAATGGCGATGCTTTCCAGCTGTACCAGCACCTGATGCATCATGGTCACGCCTTCCGCGTAGCCGACGCCGCCCAGGGACTGCGCGGCAAAGATGCCTGTCATTATGCAACCGATGATGCCGCACACGCCGTGCACGCCGAATACGTCACACGGATCGTCCACGCGCAGAACGCGTTTCAGCGCGGTAACGCCCCACAGCCCTGCCAGTCCGGCGACGATACCAATCAGCAGCGCGCCGCCGACGCCCACGTAGCCACACGCCGGGGTGATACCCACAAGGCCGGCAATCGCCCCTGAGCAGGCTCCCAGCAGCGAGGGCTTGCCGCGAACGGCCCACTCGCCGAATACCCAGGAGAGGATAGCGCCAGCCGTTGCCACAACGGTATTCACGAAGGCCAGCGCGGCGATTTCGTTGGCGGCACTGGCGGAACCGGCGTTAAAGCCGAACCAGCCAAAGTAGAGGATAGCGGTACCGGTGAAGACCATCGGCAGGTTGTGCGGCTTGAACGCTTCCTTCCCGAAGCCCACGCGTTTGCCAATGAGGTAGGCGCCCACCAGGCCTGCTACCGCGGCGTTAATATGCACAACGGTACCGCCCGCAAAGTCCAGCGCGCCATGAGAAGCCAGCAGACCACCGCCCCAGACCATGTGCGCGATCGGGATGTAGGAGAGGGTCAGCCAGACCACCACGAAAATCAGTACCGCAGAGAAGCGAATTCGCTCGGCCAGCGCCCCCACAATCAGCCCCACGGTGATGCAGGCGAACGAGCCCTGGAACGCGACATGGATATACTGATAGAAGCTGCCCATCACCGCGGTCAGCTCGATGTTTTTCAGCATCGCCCAGTTAACGTTGCCGAAGAAGGCGTTACCCTCGCCGAAGGCCAGCGAGTAGCCATAAACCACCCACAGCACGCACACCAGCGCGAACGTGACGGCAACCTGCGTCAGCATGGAGAGTACGTTTTTGCCGCGGATCAGGCCGCCGTAAAACAGCGCGATGCCCGGAATAGTCATGAACAGCACCAGCGCGGTGCAGATCATCATAAAGGCGTTATCGGCTTTGTCTGCCACGGCAGGTGCCGCCATTGCCAGGCCCGGCAGCAGCGCCAGCGACCCCAGACCCGTTTTGATTGTTGCTATCTTCATTTTCTCGATCCCTATCACTGTGTGCCAGGAGTTACTTACAACGCCGCTTCGTCGGATTCGCCGGTACGGATGCGAATGACGCGCTGAAGTTCGGCAACGAAAATTTTGCCGTCGCCAATTTTGCCGGTGTAGGCCGCTTTGCTTACGACATCAATCACTTCATCGAGCTGATCGTCCGCAATCGCCACGTCAATCTTCACTTTTGGCAGGAAGTTAACGCTGTATTCTGCCCCGCGATAAAGCTCGGCATGACCTTTCTGACGCCCAAAGCCTTTCACTTCGGTGACAGTCAGTCCCTGAATACCCATGGAAGACAGCGCTTCACGCACGTCTTCGAGTTTGAATGGTTTGATTACCACCGTAACCAGCTTCATAAATCCTCTCCTGTCAGAATTCGGTAATGGCCGCAGCTAACACGAAGGGGATATTGCAAAGGGTGTGCCAGAAATGAAATACGAGCAGGAAAGCGGCGCGGTGCCCGGTGCCCGGAGAAAGGCGAAAAAAAACGCACCATGACGGTGCATGGCGCGTTTCGGTTTTGCACCAACAGTTGAGTCTGTTAGCGCATTGCCTTGTTATGGTGCATCAGGCGCTGAGCGACTCTTCCTCGCGCGCGCTGGCGGCCAGCTCGTCGCCTGCCAGCTGCAACTGATACATCTGCCAGTAGCGTCCTTTTGCCTCCAGCAGCTGACGGTGCGTTCCCCGCTCAACGGCCTGTCCGCGGTGCAGCACCAGAATAGTATCCGCATCGACGATCGTTGAGAGGCGGTGGGCGATCACCACAAGCGTAGTGTGATCCCGTACGGCAGCCAGCGCCTGCTGGATCGCCTGCTCGGTGCCGGAGTCGATGCTGGCGGTGGCTTCGTCCAGAATCAACACCTGCGGCGTTTCAATCAGCACGCGCGCCAGCGCCAGAAGCTGCTTTTGCCCGACGGACAGGTTGTTGCCCTGTTCACCCAGTCTGGTATTGATTCCCTCGCTTAACCCGCGCGCCAGATCCGCCAGCTGCACGGTTTCCAGCACTTCCCAGACCTGCTCCTGGGTAAAGGGCCGCCCCAGCGTAACGTTGGCGTAGAACGTATCGGCAAGCACCACCGGATCCTGCTGCACCATCGCGACGCCCCTGCGCAACGCGGCGTGGCTAAGCGACGAAAGCGGACGTCCATCCAGACGGATCTCCCCCTGCGTCAACGGATAGTAGCCCATCAGCAGGCTGGCGAGCGTGCTTTTGCCGCTGCCGGTGTGCCCGACCAGCGCGACGAACCCGCGCGACGGCACGTTAAGGTTGATATCCTGCAAAACAAGCTGGTCGTCTCGGTAGGCGAACGAGACATTATCAAACGCGATGGATCCGCTTTCCAGCGGGCGTTCGTCACTGCCGTAGGTCTGGCGCGGCCTGTCCATCAGTTCGAACACGCGCTCGCCCGCAACCACCGCCTGTTGCAGCATCGATTGCTGCGTGGTGAGTTCAATCAGTGGTTCATTAAGGCGGCCAAGGTAGCTGATAAACGCGTACAACACCCCAACTTCAATGGTTCCGCGCGTCGTCAGGCCGAACAGCATCAGCAGCCCGCACAGCACCAGCGCCGAGAAGAGGCTCAGCAGCGGGCGTAAAAGGAAACCGTCCAGGCGTAACGTCTGCATCCGCGCCATATAGTGCGAGCGGCTGGCTTCCCCCATTCGCTCGCCAAAACGCGCCTGCTGGCGAAACTGCTGAATAACGCTCATGCCGTTGATCACTTCGTTGAAGCCATCATTGATATCCGCAAGGTAAGCGCGCACGCGGCGCACGATTGGCGTGCTGTAGCGCTGGTAAATCACCATCACGATCAGCACCGCCGGGAAAATGGTGATTGCCACCAGCGCCATCCGCCAGTCCAGGCTGAACATCGCCACCAGCATCGCGCCAATCAGCGCGGCACTGCGCAGAACCGTTGCGACAACGGTGACGTACAGGTCGCGGATTACTTCGGTGTCGTTGGTGACGCGCGAAATCACCTGCCCGACCGGCTGGGTATCAAACTCGCTCAGCGGCTGGCGCAGCGCGGCATCCATCACGTCCGTGCGCAGCTGCTGCACCACGCCCACGGCGGCCCGGTTAAACAGCAGTGACTGCGCGTAATGCAGCCCCGCCGCCGTCAGTTGTAGCCCGACGTATGCCACGCCCAGCCCGGCGACCAGGCCGAGAGGCAGATAGCTCTTCGCCACCATGTTATCGATGAAATAGCTGATAAGCAGCGGGCCGGTCACCTCCGCAATCGCGGCGATCCACAGCAGCAGCACGGCGATGGAAAGCGGCTTACGCCACGGTGAGCCGTAGGCCAGCAGACGTTTTAGCGTCGGCCACATCTTTCCAAACTTACGCATCGACGACCTCCTCATCCAGCGCGGCCTCAAGCTGCTGATAGCGGTACATATCCCGATACCAGCCGGCCTGCTCTGCGAGCTGGTCATGCTGACCGCGCTGGGCAATATGCCCGTGCTGAAGCACCAGAATTTCGCTGGCTTCGGTAAGCGCCGACAGACGGTGCGCGCTGATGATGACCGTGCGCCCCTCTCCCCACTGGCGAAGGTTATGAAGAATTTGATGCTCGGTACGCCCGTCAACCGCCGACAGCGCGTCATCCAGAATCAGGATCTCAGCGTCCAGCAGCAGCGCGCGGGCAATGGAGATGCGCTGCTTTTGTCCGCCGGAGAGCATCACGCCCCGCTCTCCGACCTCCGTATCGTAGCCCTGCGGCAGGCGCAAAATATCCTCGTGGACGCTGGCCAGGCGCGCAACATGCTCGATCTCCTGCCGGGTGGCCGTTGGGCACCCGAGCGCGATGTTGTTGGCAATCGTGTCGGAAAACAGGAACGGCGTCTGGCTGACGACCGCCAGGCGGCTGCGCCAGTCGTCCAGCAGCAGCCGCGGCAGCGGGACAGCGTGGAAGCGAATATCGCCTTCGCTCACGTCAAAATGGCGCTGAATAAGCGACAGGATCGTGCTTTTACCGGCCCCCGTCGGGCCACAGATGCCCAGCATCTGACCGGGCTGCAGCGTGAAGCTGACGTTTTCGAGCACCGGCTGCTCCGTTTGCGGATAGATAAAGGCGCGGATATTGGCCTTCAGCACCCCCGGCCCTTCCGGCACCGGCTCGCTGCCATCGTTCACCACCGGCACCTCTGCCAGCATGGCGCGTATGCGGCTATAGGCGGCGCTCCCGCGCTCAACGATGTTAAACATCCAGGCCAGCGCCAGCATCGGCCAGATCATCAGCCCGAGGTACATCGCAAAGCTGGTTAACTGCCCGAGGGTCATGGTGCCTCGCACGACCATCCAGCTGCCGCCGCCCACCGCCAGCAGGTTCGCCATGCCAATCGCTACGTAGATTGTCGGATCGAAACGGGCGTCGATGCGCGCCACGCGCATATTTTTCGCGCCGGTGTCGGCGGCGTCTGCGGCAAACAGCGCCGATTGCCGGTCTTCCAGACCAAACGCCTTGATCATGCGGATGCTGGTCATGCTCTCCTGGGTGCGATCGTTGAGCGATGAAAACGCCGCCTGCGCCAGCTTAAAGCGTTCATGAAGCTGTTCGCCGTAGCGGTTAATCGCCAGCGCCATCAGCGGCATCGGCAGCAGCGCCAGCAGAGTAAGCTCCCAGCTGATCTGGGTAGACATTACAATCAGTACCGCACAGCCCATCACCAGTGAATCCACCAGCGTTAACACCCCTTCTCCGGCGGCAAACACCACGCGGTCCACGTCGTTCGTGGCGCGGGCAATAAGGTCTCCGGTACGGTGACGCAGATAAAATTCGGGATGCTGGCGGCTCAGTTGACGATAGAAATCTTCGCGCAGCTCAACGGCGAGCTGGTAGGACGCGCCGAACAGCAGCACGCGCCAGACGTAGCGCAGCAGGTAAACCACCACGGCCGTCAGCACCAGCGTACCGACCCACATCATCACCCGTGCGGCGGTGTAATGTTGTTCCGTAACGCCATCGACGACGTATCCCACCACTTTTGGCGGGATCAGCTGCAGGACGGCAATGATAATAAGCAGGGCCACCGCGCCGAGGTAGCGTTGCCACTCCCGACGAAAGTACCAGCTTAATTGGGCAAATAATCGCACGCGGTATTTTCCTGAAGGTATTTTATGAAGTTATTCAATGGGTAACGCTGTGGTGTATTTAATCTGTTCCATAGCGAAGCTGGAGGTGACATCGGACAAGCCCGGTACGCTGTTGACCAGCCGCTTGTAAAAATCATCGTAGCGCTTCATGTCCGCCACCTGAACGCGCATCAGATAGTCATATTCCCCCGCCATGCGCCAGAAGCCGAGCACTTCCGGCATTTCGGATACCTGCGTGACAAAACGACAGTACCATTCGCTGCTGTGATGCTGCGTTTTTATCAGGACGAAGGCGGTCAGCCCAAGCCCCAGTTTTTCGGGATCCAGCAGCGCCACGCGCCCCAGCAGAATGCCATCATCTTCCAGCTTTTTGAGGCGCTTCCAGCACGGGGTGGTGGTCAGATTAACGGCATCTGCCAGCGCCTGCAAAGAGAGGGTGCAGTCGTTTTGCAGCAATGAAAGCAGCTTGCGGTCAATTTTATCTAGCATGTCCACCTCGCAGAGAAAATTTTTCTCCCTTCATTCTATTTTAAAGGCCAGATAGCAACAATTTTTTCTGTGCTTTTCGCTATGCTGGGCACAAAATGACAAACGGATAATCACGATGAATAGCACCTGGGTCAAACATGCCATCAGCGAAATTAACGCCGACTATCAGCGCTCGGCAGATACCCACTTAATCCGCCTGCCTCTGCCCGGATTTCCCGGTATTCAGCTTTACCTGAAGGATGAGAGTACCCATCCTACCGGCAGCCTGAAGCATCGCCTGGCGCGTTCACTCTTTTTATACGGCTTGTGTAACGGCTGGATTAAAGAGGGCACCACGATTATTGAATCCTCGTCCGGTTCAACGGCCGTTTCCGAAGCCTACTTTGCCCGCCTGCTGGGCCTGCCGTTCATCGCCGTCATGCCTTCCTGCACGGCAAAGCGTAAGGTAGAACAGATCGAATTTTACGGCGGGCGCTGCCACTTTGTGGAAAGCGCCTGCGAAATCTATGCCGCCTCCGAAATGCTGGCCCGCGAGCTGAACGGCCACTATATGGACCAGTTCACCTTCGCCGAGCGCGCCACCGACTGGCGCGGCAATAACAACATCGCGGACAGCATTTTCCGCCAGATGACCCACGAGCCGCACCCCGTTCCCGCTTACATCGTCATGAGCGCGGGCACGGGCGGTACCTCCGCCACCATCGGGCGTTATATCCGCTGCCAGGGTTATGATACGCAGCTGATGGTCGTTGATCCGCAGAACTCGGTATTCCTCGACTACTGGCAATCACGCGACGCCAGCCTGCGCAGCCCGGTGGGCAGCAAGATCGAAGGGATTGGTCGCCCTCGCGTCGAACCCTCGTTCATTCCGGACGTGGTGGATGAGATGCTCCGCGTCCCGGACGCTGCCAGCGTCGCAACGGCGCACTGGCTGGAAACACAGCTTGGCCGCAAGGTCGGGGCTTCTACCGGCACCAATATGTGGGGCGCGCTACAGCTGGCCGCGCGGATGCGCGAAGAAGGCCGTACTGGCTCCATCGTTACGCTACTGTGCGACAGCGGGGAGCGCTACCTCGACACCTACTACAATACAGACTGGGTGCAGGCCAATATTGGCGACGTTGAACCGTGGAAAGCGCAGATTGCGCAGCTGGTGAAATAAAAAAAGCCAGACCGAAGCCTGGCTTGCTGGAAGGATCTCGCTATTCGGGGGAATAAGGGAGGTTGTTATTGTCCAGCCAATGCGTCAAAAAATGGGACACCGCTTCGTTACGGCAGTGTCCGATAACCGGAAGATGGGGGAGCGCGGCAATAAGCTGCGGCATCGCGTTCCCCATGATCAAACCACGGCCAACGCTGCTCAGCATCTCGTGGTCGTTCATGGCGTCGCCAAACGCCATACAGTCCTGCATCGTCAGCCCGAGATGGTCGCTCAGAACCGCAAGCGCGGAACCTTTGTTACAGCCCACCGGCAGCACTTCGAGACAATCCACCGCAGAGAAAGTCAGATGCGCCCGGACGCCCAGCGCCTCGTTCAGTTGAATGCGCAGGCGGCAGAGATCGTCATGATCGCCGCAGAAGCAGATCTTGGTCACCTTATGTGCCGGGATCCGGCGCAGATCGATAAGCTGATATTTAAAGCCGCTATAAACATGAGCGTGCAGCAGGTCCGGAATGTCGCGTCCGGTAAACCAGCCCTCGTCGTTAAATACGTGCACGCTGGCCCGCGTATCCCATGAGCTATGCAGGACAATATCCGCCACTTCCGGATCAAGATCCTGACGGTGCAGCACGTCACCGTTGACGGCGTGGATCCTCGTCCCGTTACCGGTTATCAAAAACGCGTTCAGGGAAAAGGCTCCCAGCAGATGGCGCATCTCCAGCACGTGGCGACCGGTAGCAAACGTCAGGGTAACGTCACGCTCGCGCAGGCGCTTAAGCGTGCTCAGGGTTTTCTCCCCCAAACGGTGATCCGGCATTAACAGCGTGCCGTCCATATCAAATGCAGCGAGCCGAGCCATGAATACTCCCGAAATGTGATGCGGTTAACTTGTGCATCAGTATTGCGTGGGATATACGGAAGTAATAGTGAATAGATGATAATTATTGTTCCGGGTTTTTCATGCGCCAGCTTAACCGTCTTAACCAGTATCAACGCCTGTGGCAACCTTCCGCTGGCGCTCCGCAGCAGGTGACCATCAGCGAGCTTGCCAGCCGCTGCTTTTGCAGCGAGCGACACGTTCGCACCCTGCTGCGCCAGGCGCAGGACGCGGGCTGGCTGAGCTGGCACGCCCGGTCCGGACGAGGGAAGCGCGGAGAGCTAACCTTTCACGTAACCCCGGATTCGCTGCGTAATACCATGATGGAAGACGCGCTTAAAAGCGGACAGCAGCACAACGTGCTGGAGCTGGCTCAGCTCGCGCCTGAAGATTTGCGCTCGCTGCTGCACCCGTATCTGGGTGGGCAGTGGCAAAACGATACGCCGACGCTGCGTATCCCCTACTATCGCTCGCTGGAGCCGCTTCATCCGGGGTTTTTACCCGGCCGTGCCGAGCAGCATCTGGCGGGACAGGTATTCTCGGGCTTAACGCGTTTTAACGGTAACAGCAGCGAGCCCGCGGGCGATCTGGCGCATCACTGGGACGTTTCTGCTGACGGCCTGCGCTGGCATTTTTACATTCGCTCCACCCTGCACTGGCATAACGGCGATAAAATCGCGACGGCGCAGCTCCAGCGAAGCCTGACGGCGCTGCTGGCACAGCCCGTCATGCGCACGCTTTTCCAGAGCGTCTTGCGTATCGAAACCACGCATCCCCAGTGCCTGACGTTTATTCTGCATCAGCCGGACTACTGGCTGGCGCACAGGCTGGCAACCTACTGTAGCCGTCTGGCGCATCCCGATATTCCCGGTGTCGGCAGCGGTCCCTTCCGTCTGAGCGTTTTTGAGCCTGAACTGGTGCGCCTGGAAAGTCACGAGCAGTATCACCTGAGCCATCCGCTGCTCAAGGCTATCGAGTACTGGATCACCCCCCAGCTTTTTGACTACAGTCTGGGCACCAGCTGTCGCCACCCGGTGCAAATCGCCATAGGCGAAGCCGATGAGCTGGAAAGCCTGCGGCTGGTCAGCAACAGCACCAGTCTGGGCTTCTGTTACCTCACGCTGAAGCAGAGCCCCCGTCTGAGCGAGCTACAGGCGAAGCGGCTTATCAACATCATTCATCTCTCCAGGCTTCTGCACACGCTTCCGCTGAACGAAGGGCTTATTACCCCTACCGGGGAACTGCTTCCCGGCTGGGCGATCCCGCAATGGCCTGATTTAACGGACGTTGCGCTGCCGGAGTCATTGACGCTGGTCTACCACCTGCCGGTTGAGCTTCACACGATGGCCAGCCAGCTTAAGGCCTACCTTGCGCTACAGGGCTGTGAACTGACCGTCATCTTCCACGATGCCAAGACGTGGGACGGATGTCAGCAGCTTGCCGATGCAGACATCATGATGGGAGACAGGCTGATTGGCGAAGCGCCGGAATATACGCTTGAGCAATGGCTCCGCTGCGATGCGCTCTGGCCGCATCTGCTGAGCGCACCGGCATACGCCCACTTGCAGGCCACGCTGGACGCGGTGCAAACGCAGGCCAACGATCGCGACCGACACGCGGGCCTGCAGGCTATTTTCAGCCGGTTGATGGAAAATGCCGTCCTGACGCCGCTGTTTAACTACCAGTATCAAATCAGCGCCCCGCCGGGCGTGAACGGTATCCGTCTTAACACCCGTGGCTGGTTTGACTTCACCGAAGCCTGGCTTCCGGCCCCCAAAGCGTGAAGAAGCTGGTCGTCGCTTTAGCCAGGCGTTAACATGACGCTTTTACCGTAACTGTCGAGATGATTTATGAAACGTGCCGTCGTCGTGTTCAGCGGAGGACAAGATTCCACAACCTGCCTGATTCAGGCGCTTCACCAGTATGATGAAGTTCACTGCGTCACTTTTGATTATGGTCAGCGTCATCGTGCTGAAATCGACGTTGCCCGTGAACTGGCCCTGAAACTGGGGGCCCGCGCGCACAAGGTGCTGGACGTGACGCTGCTGAACGAACTGGCCGTTAGCAGCCTGACCCGCGACAGTATTCCGGTTCCAGATTACGAACCGGACTCCAGCGGCATTCCGAACACCTTCGTACCGGGCCGCAACATTCTCTTCCTGACCCTGACGGCAATATACGCTTATCAGGTGAAGGCCGAAGCGGTCATTACGGGCGTGTGCGAAACCGACTTCTCTGGCTACCCGGACTGCCGGGACGAATTTGTCAAAGCGTTAAACCATGCCGTGGATCTGGGAATGGCAAAAGAGACCCGCTTCGAAACGCCGCTGATGTGGCTGGATAAAGCAGAAACCTGGGCGCTGGCCGACTACTGGGGCAAGCTGGACGTGGTTCGCAACGACACCCTCACCTGCTACAACGGTATTAAAGGGGATGGCTGCGGTCAGTGCGCCGCCTGCAACCTGCGCGCAAACGGGCTGAATCACTATCTGGCGGATAAAGCGGGCGTAAAGACCGCAATGCAGAAAAAAACCGGGCTGAAATAAGTTACTTCACCGTGCTGTCGAACAGTTTAACGCCGGCAGCACGCGTCACTTTCATGAGCGTTGTTAGCGTTGGATTGCCGTTATCAGACAAGGTACGGTATAGCTGCTGACGTGATAAACCGGCTTTGGCCGCAATTTCACCAATACCGCCGCGAGATTCGATGACGCGTCGTAATGCGATTAAATATGCAGGGATCCCCTGGTCTTCATAAATCTCTTCCAATGCAACCTGCAGATATAGCTGAGCATAAGATGGGTTTTCACGAAGCATTTTCACAACGGCGTCATCATGACTAACGGAACTCGAAAATTTTCGTTGGCTTTTACTCATCCGGTTTATCCTTTTGATAATCTTTCCAGTAGTCTATTGCCAGCTTCACATCAGTACGTTGACTCTTTTTGTCGCCCCCGATTAGCAACAATAAGATCTCCCGATGCCGTACTGCAAAATAGATGCGATAACCGGGACCACAATTCATTTTCAACTCCCAGATGCCGTCTCTGAGATAGCGATAATCACCGAAATTCCCCTTTTCCGCCCGGTCAACTCGTAAAAGGATCCGAAACGCTAACTCCGGATCCTTCCTTTGCATCCTCGCCACCCACTCCTCAAACGGCACTTTTCCGTCACGGGTCCGGTAGCGTTCAACAACGTAGTCCCTGTTCATTATTTTATCCCTGAAAAACCTTTTTGTCTTTTATAAAAGACAAAAATTTACGCGATCATCAGCTCCAGCTTTTCGCGCAGCTCCCCTTCCAGCGGCAATGCTTTCTGGGTTTTGAGATCGATACAGACAAAGGTGATTAGCGCATCGGCCACCACCTGCCCTTCTGGCTCCAGCGTTACGACCTGGCTCAGTACACCGCTTTTTCCATTCAGCTGCTGGACCTGGCTGGTCACGGTAAGTACATCCCCCAGCACGGCCGGGCGGCGGTAGTTGATATTGATATTGGCGACCACAAAAGCGATGTTGTGAGCGGTCAGCCACTGAAAGTTTTCGCTGTTCTCCAGGCCGTCCCAGCGCGCCTCTTCCAGAAATTCAAGGTAACGGGCGTTATTAACGTGCTGGTAAACATCGAGGTGATAACCACGGACTTTGATTTGTGTCTGCATAGCGCAATAGCCTTTCGTTGTTATAGGTTCAGAGGTCATAACTGGTATGACCTCTTTATCCTGGCAAATTTTTGCCGCAGTGCAAGTTATTGCGCGATTACAACGTCAGGTGTGCGAGGTTGCGCTCAACCAGCGCGCTTCCCATACCCGGCACCTGTTTGAGATCGTCAACGGTTTTGAAAGGACCATACTCTTCGCGATAGCTGACGATGGCCTGCGCTTTTTTGAGACCTACGCCATTCATCGCCCGGGCCAGCTCTTCTGCGGAGCCAGTATTGATGCTGACCCGCGTACCCTCCTCTTCGCCAGCTTTCGGGCTGGTCGTCACATTAGCTTTAGCATTTCCCTGGGGCGCTGCCTCCGCCTGGTTTTGGACGGCCTGCGCCTTAGCCGCAGGTGCCGCCAGCGCTCCCGCGCTCATCCCGCAGGTGGCAATAGCCAGCGTAATAAAGAGTGCTTTGATTCCACGTTTCATGCTGTTTTCTCCTTGTTTGTTGACAGCCACGCCACGATAGCCGCAAGGAAAAGCCGGGACAAACAGCAGATTGCAGAAATGGAAAAGGCCGCGAAAGCGGCCTTTGGTTGTTGCAGAGCGTTACGAAAATCTGCGAGCAGACGCGTAATTATTGCTCCTGAGTGACCACATCACCCAGCTTGATTTTGGCTTCTTTACGCAGGTTGCTCATCATCGCTTCGAAAGCAATCTGGGCATTGTTCTGGGTGATTCCCTGAACCATAGCCTTCTTCTGCGCTTCTGGCAGCGTGCCGGCCTTAACTTCGTCCAGCGCCAGAAGAACAACATTACCCTGCATATCGGTCGTGGTGCCGAAGACAGGTTTGTCCTTCGCCGGAAGGCTAAGACCAAACGCCGCCTGGCTGACTGGATCCTGACCGGTACGGCTCAGCGTTTTCGGCTCGCCAAAGCTCAGGCCAGCCGCTTTCAGCGCATCACTCTTGCCTGCTTTCAGCTCGGCTACGATCTTCTCGGCATCCAGTTTTGCCTGATGTTCCGCTTTATTGTGCTTCACCAGCGCCACAATCCGATCTTTCACTTCCGCCAGTGGTTTCACTGCTTCAGCTTTATGCTCGCTGACGCGCAGAACGAACGCACGGTCACCGTCAACGGTGATGATATCTGAGTTGCTACCCGGCGTACCGTTCTCGCCCACCAGACCACCATTGAAGATGGCGTCTGAAACCGGCTTGAAGTTCAGCTCTTCAGGCAGGTTTTCGTGGCTGAACCAGCCAGTCTCAACCGCCTTCACGCCAGCAGCCTGCTCAGCTCCCGCCAGAGATTCATTGTCGTTACTCGCGGCATCGCTTACTTTCTGCTGAAGGGCATAGAAGGCGTCCAGCGCTTTCTCCTGCTTCACTTTCGCAGCGATATCATCACGAACCTCAGCCAGCGGCTTGGTTTTCGCAGGCGTGATATCGTCCAGGCGCGCCACCAGGAAACCGACGGAGGATTTGATCACGCCAGACAGCTGGCCTTTTTCTTTCAGGCCCGCATTTTTCAGCTCGTCCGGGGTGGTAGCGTCTTCCAGCCAGCCCATATCACCGCCATTTTTGGCAGAAATGATGTCGGTGGATTTTGCTTTCGCCACGGTTGCGAAATCCGCGCCCTTGTTCAGCTCGTCAAGCACGGCTTTAGCTTCAGCTTCCGTTTTGGTCTGAATCACGCTGTAGCGGTTACGCTGCGGCTGAGTAAACTGATCCTGATGCTGGTCGTAGTAAGACTGGATATCCGCGTCAGTGGCGTTTTCCTGCATTGCAGCCGCATCCAGCTTGATGTAGCTTACGCGGAACTGTTCAGGAGAGACGAAGTTGTTCTTGTTCTGCTCGTAGTAAGCATTAACTTCAGCGTCGCTGACCTGCTGCTTCGCCGCCAGCGCGTTAACATCAATCGTCGCTTCACGCACTACGCGCTGCTGAGCCACCAGCGCCGCCAGCTCTTCGGTTTCGCCTTTCAGCATGAAATCGGTGCCCACGACGGCATTGATCAGCTGCTGCGTGGTCAGCTGGTTACGCAGCGCCTGAGCGTACTGGTCAGCCGTCATGCCCATCTGGTTAACAATGCTGTTATAACGCGCGTTGTCGAACTTGCCTTCAGACTGGAAAGCCTGCGTTGAGAAGATGGCTTTTTTAACCTGCTCATCGCTGATGCTCAGCCCCAGACTTTTCGCGTACTGGTCCAGCAGCGCTTCGTCGATAAGGCGGTTCAGCGTCTGCTGACGCAGGTTTTTCATATAGCCTTCGTTGGCTGCCAGTTCAGAGTATTGGTCGCCCAGCTGTTGCTGCATGCGGTTACGTTCCCCGGCAAAAGCGTTCTCGAACTGCCCACGGCTGATTTCCTGGCCATTCACTTTTGCGGCGTAGTTCGCGCCACCGCCGATGAGGTAACTACTCACACCGGTCAATATGAACGACACGATAATGATACCGAAAATAATCTTGAGCACGAGACTGTTAGCAGCCGTGCGTAAGCTGTCCATCATGGTGTAACAACACTCCGCTGTAGGTGACTGGTTACCTGACGCTGACGGAAAATCCTGACCGTCGCGCGTAAAGGCGTATTGTGACAAGAAAACAGGGCAATTGTCAGCCCACAACTCGCATAAACTCGCACAAATCAGGTCTGGACAAACAAAAAAGGCACATCAAATGATGCGCCCTTGTACTTTTCAGCTTCCCTGAAGCGGGAAAGCAATCAGTTTACCGCGTCTTTCAGCGCTTTACCTGCACGGAAACCCGGCACTTTAGCGGCAGCAATGGTGATCTCTTTACCGGTCTGAGGGTTGCGGCCAGTACGGGCAGCACGCTCTTTAACCGCGAAAGTACCGAAGCCTACCAGTGCAACGTCGTCCCCAGCCTGCAGAGATTCAGTAACAGAAGCAATTAAAGCATCTAAAGCACGTCCAGCTGCAGCTTTAGAAATATCAGCACCCGCAGCAATTTTGTCAATCAGTTGAGATTTATTCACTGTTCTCTTCCTCTCTTTATAATTTATATCGCACCTGAATCCTTCACAGCGCGACCGCGCAGCAGTTATATCAGTCCTGCTATGACCTTACAACACCCGTTGTTGATGGCTTACCCAATCAGCAATCTAAATTAGCTATACAAAAAAAGGCTGGCAAGTACGAAATGACTTACCAGCCTTGTTTTTATTGACGCTCTTTGCGCGAGGTCACTATTTTGCGGTTACAACCTGCATTCCGGACGGCTCATTTTGCAGTGCGAGAGTCAGAACTTCCTCAATGCGCTTCACCGGATGGATCTGAAGATCGGCAATAACGTTGTCCGGAATCTCTTCCAGATCGCGTTTATTCTCGTAAGGAATCAATACGGTTTTGATCCCACCACGGTGTGCCGCCAGCAGTTTTTCTTTTAACCCACCGATTGGCAGTACCTGACCACGCAGGGTTATTTCACCGGTCATTGCCACATCAGCGCGTACCGGGTTACCTGTCAGACAGGAGACCAGCGCCGTACACATGGCAATACCCGCGCTTGGACCATCTTTAGGCGTCGCCCCTTCCGGAACGTGAACGTGGATGTCGCGTTTCTCGTAGAAATCCGGGTTGATGCCCAGTTTTTCCGCGCGCGCGCGCACCACGGTCAGCGCAGCCTGAATAGACTCCTGCATTACTTCACCGAGCGAGCCGGTGTAGGTCAGCTTGCCTTTGCCCGGTACGCAGGCGGTTTCGATGGTCAGCAGATCGCCACCCACTTCCGTCCATGCCAGGCCGGTAACCTGGCCCACGCGGTTTTCGTTGTCCGCACGGCCATAGTCGAAGCGCTGAACGCCCAGATAAGCGTGCAGATTGTCGCCGTTAATCACAATGTGTTTCAGGCTCTTATCCAGCAGCAGCTGTTTCACCGCCTTACGGCACAGTTTTGAGATTTCTCGCTCAAGGCTACGCACGCCCGCTTCACGGGTGTAGTAACGAATGATGCCAACAATAGCGCTGTCCTCAACGGTCAGCTCGTTAGCTTTCAGCGCGTTGCGCTCAATCTGCTTCGGCAGCAGGTGCTGTTTAGCGATGTTCAGCTTCTCGTCTTCGGTATATCCGGACAGACGGATCACTTCCATACGGTCCAGCAGCGGTGCTGGAATGTTCATGGAGTTCGAGGTCGCCACGAACATCACGTCGCTGAGGTCGTAGTCCACTTCCAGATAGTGATCGCTGAACGCGACGTTCTGCTCTGGATCGAGCACTTCCAGCAGCGCCGACGCCGGATCGCCACGCATGTCCGAGGACATTTTGTCGATCTCATCGAGCAGGAACAGCGGGTTTTTGACCCCCACTTTCGCCATCTTCTGGATCAGTTTGCCCGGCATCGAGCCAATATAGGTACGACGGTGGCCGCGGATTTCCGCTTCATCACGTACGCCGCCCAGCGCCATACGGATATACTTACGTCCGGTCGCTTTGGCGATGGACTGGCCCAGAGACGTTTTACCTACCCCCGGTGGCCCTACCAGGCACAGGATTGGGCCTTTAATTTTGTTCACGCGGCTCTGTACCGCGAGGTACTCAAGAATACGGTCTTTCACGCGTTCCAGACCGTAGTGGTCGGTATCCAGGATCTCCTGGGCCTGACGCAGGTCTTTTTTGACCTTGCTGCGGGTGTTCCACGGAACCTGTACCATCCACTCAATGTAGCCGCGCACAACGATTGCTTCTGCCGACATCGGAGACATCATTTTCAGCTTCTGCAATTCAGCTTCCGCTTTCTCTTTCGCCTCTTTCGGCATCTTCGCCGCGTCGATCTTGCGCTTCAGCGCTTCGTTTTCGTCCGGAGCGTCGTCCATCTCGCCGAGCTCTTTCTGAATGGCTTTCATTTGCTCGTTCAGATAGTACTCACGCTGCGATTTTTCCATCTGCTTTTTAACGCGGTTGCGAATGCGCTTCTCAACCTGCAGCAGATCGATTTCTGACTCCATCATCGCCATCAGATATTCCAGACGTTCGTTAACGTCGGACATTTCCAGCACGGACTGTTTGTCAGCCAGCTTCAGCGGCATATGTGCAGCGATGGTGTCAGCCAGACGCGCCGGATCGTCGATGCTGTTCAGCGACGTTAGCACTTCTGGTGGGATTTTCTTGTTCAGCTTGATATAGCCTTCGAACTGGCTGATCGCGGTGCGCACCAGCACTTCCTGCTCGCGCTCATCAAGCTCAGGTGAATCAAGGTACTCTGCCTTCGCAGAGAAGTGCTCGCCATCATCTGACAGAGTGGTAATACGCGCACGCTGCAGGCCTTCCACCAGTACCTTTACGGTGCCGTCTGGCAGCTTCAGCATTTGCAAAATAGAGGCCACGGTCCCGACGGTGAAAAGATCGTTTACACCCGGCTCATCCGTAGATGCTTCCTTCTGCGCGACCAACATGATTTTTTTATCATGATCCATGGCGGCTTCGAGGCAACGGATAGATTTTTCCCGCCCTACAAATAAGGGTATGACCATGTGCGGATAAACCACCACATCGCGCAACGGCAATACGGGGATTTCAATGCGTTCAGAACGCTCAGGATTCATAGAGCTCTCTCTTAGTTTAGTGTCCGCCAGGTAAACTGGTCATGTAACTGTGCTTCACACAACCATTAACATGTAATCCAGTATATGGGGATGTTTCCCATACATTCAACGCCACGAATACGGAAAAAGTAAAGGGGAGATAAAATCCCCCCTTTTTGATTAACTGATTGTATGAATTGGTGAATTATTCGCCAGATGCCTGTTGCGCTTCCGGTTTACCGTAAATCAGTAACGGCTTGGTCTGGCCACCGATTACGGACTCGTCGATAACCACTTTTTCGACGTCTTCCATAGAGGGCAGATCGTACATCGTGTCGAGCAGGGCTGCTTCGACGATAGAACGCAGGCCACGTGCACCGGTTTTACGCGCCATCGCTTTCTTGGCAATAGCGTCCAGCGCTTCGTCACGGAATTCCAGCTCAACGCCTTCCAGATTGAACAGCGCCTGATACTGTTTGGTCAGCGCATTTTTCGGCTCTTTCAGGATCTGAATCAGCGCGTCTTCGCTCAGTTCGTTCAGGGTTGCCACCACCGGCAGACGGCCAATAAACTCTGGGATCAAACCGAACTTGATCAAGTCTTCCGGTTCCACCTGAGCCAGCAGCTGGCCTTCGTTTGGTTTTTCAGACGTGGATTTTACCGTCGCGCCAAAACCAATGCCGGAGCCGGTTTCAACGCGGTGAGAAATCACTTTGTCCAGGCCTGCAAACGCACCGCCACAGATAAACAGGATCTTGGAGGTATCAACCTGCAGGAACTCCTGCTGCGGATGCTTACGTCCGCCCTGAGGTGGAACAGCCGCGACCGTACCTTCGATAAGCTTCAGCAGCGCCTGCTGTACGCCTTCGCCCGACACGTCACGGGTAATGGACGGGTTGTCAGATTTACGGGAGATTTTGTCGATCTCATCAATATAGACAATCCCGCGCTGGGCCTTCTGCACGTCGTAATCGCATTTCTGCAACAGCTTCTGGATAATGTTTTCAACGTCTTCACCCACGTAACCGGCTTCGGTCAGGGTGGTGGCATCCGCCATGGTAAACGGCACATCCAGCAGGCGCGCCAGGGTTTCAGCCAGCAGCGTTTTACCGGAGCCGGTTGGCCCGATCAGCAGAATGTTACTTTTACCCAGCTCCACGCCGTTGCTGGTATCGCCGTTGCGCAGGCGTTTGTAGTGGTTGTATACCGCCACCGCCAGCACTTTTTTCGCCTGTTCCTGACCAATGACGTAGTCATCCAGGTGGTGGCGGATTTCGTGTGGCGTTGGTAACGCGCTGCGCTCGCGGTGCGGCGCGACTTCTTTAATCTCTTCGCGAATGATGTCGTTACATAAATCGACGCATTCGTCGCAGATATACACGGACGGCCCGGCAATCAGTTTACGCACTTCATGCTGGCTTTTGCCGCAAAAAGAGCAGTACAGCAGTTTGCCCGAACCATCTTTGCGTTTATCTGTCATGAGTCCAAACCTCTTTTTAAGTTCTATGTGCCGCACATGACGACGCAAATGCCATTTTCAGACGCAAGCTGCTTACTGGCAACGTGCCGCCCTACCTTAGTATAGCGGCACACTCGCGTCGCGGGCATCAATTACGATGGGTCAAAATGGAGTCGACTAAGCCGTACTCAACTGCCTCTGGTGCAGAGAGGAAGCGATCGCGCTCGGTATCGCGCTCGATCTGCTCAAGAGGTTGACCCGTATGCTGCGCCATAAGTTCATTCATGCGCGCTTTTACTTTCAGAATTTCTCGGGCGTGGATTTCGATATCCGTCGCCTGGCCCTGGTAACCACCCAGCGGCTGGTGAATCATCACGCGGGAGTTTGGCAGGCAGAAGCGCTTACCTTTCGCCCCTGCGGTTAACAGGAAGGCGCCCATGGATGCCGCCTGTCCCATACAGATAGTGCTGACATCCGGCTTGATGAATTGCATGGTGTCATAAATAGACATACCCGCCGTAATAACACCGCCTGGCGAGTTGATGTACAGGTAAATGTCTTTTTCCGGGTTTTCCGCTTCCAGGAACAGCATCTGCGCCACGATCAGGTTAGCCATATGGTCTTCCACCTGGCCGGTCAGAAAGATAACGCGTTCCTTGAGCAGACGGGAGTAGATATCGAAAGAGCGCTCACCACGTGAGGTCTGTTCAATAACCATCGGCACCAGCGCCATATGGGGTGCAAAGTTATCTCGTTCGCCACTGTATGACATTTCCGTCTCCTGGTTCAAAATTGAAAACACCTGCTGTACTGATTGTAACCTTATGGACGGATTATCAGCCAGTCTCAATCATCTCGATTACATACTTATGGGGTTCGCCACGCCCTATTTCAAGCATAACAATCTTTTGTTGTAACGCTAACACTGAAAAGGCGTTTTAGCACCCTTCCAGGACTCAAGCTGTGATAAAAAAAACCCGTCGCCGGAGGGCAACGGGTTTTTTGTTCAAACTTTAAACCGTTGGGGCGAAATTACGCCTGCTGGTTCATCAGCTCGTTGAAAGAGGTCGCTTTTTCGGTCACTTTCGCTTTCGCCAGTACCGCTTCAACAGCCTGCTCTTCCAGTGCGACGTTGCGCATGTTGTCCATCAGCTCTTTGTTCTTACCGTAGAACTCGATCACTTCTGATGGATCTTCGTATGCAGACGCCATCTCTTCGATCAGGCCCTTCACACGCTCTTCGTCAGCTTTCAGCTCGTGGGTACGAATCACTTCGCCCAACAGCAGGCCAACAACAACGCGGCGTTTCGCTTGCTCTTCAAACAGCTCGCGTGGCAGTTCCATCGCTTGCTGCTGGTTGCCACCGAAACGCTGTGCAGCCTGACGGCGCAGAACGTCGATTTCGCTGTCGATCAGGGCTGCTGGAACGTCGATGTCGTTCGCTTTCACCAGACCGTCAATCGCCTGAGACTTCACACGGTTACGTACAGCACCGTTCAGCTCGCGCTCCATGTTTTTACGCACTTCGGTACGCAGGCCAGCGATAGAACCATCCTCAACGCCGAAACGCTTGATGAATTCTTCCGTCAGTTCTGGCAGTTCGCGCTCTTCCACTTTCTTCAGGTTAATCACGAACTTCGCTGCTTTACCCTTCAGGTTTTCAGCGTGGTATTCTTCTGGGAAGGTCACGTCGATAGTGAACTCTTCACCCGCTTTGTGGCCTTTGATACCGTCTTCGAAGCCTGGGATCATACGACCCTGGCCCATCGCCAGTACGAAGTCAGACGCTTTACCGCCTTCGAACTCTTCGCCGTCTACGGAACCGGTAAAGTCGATAGTTACGCGGTCTTCTGCGTCAACTGCACCTTCTTTCTCTTTCCAGTTCGCCTGCTGCTTGCGCAGGGTATCCAGCATGCCGTCAACGTCTTCGTCAGTTACGGAAACGATCGGTTTTTCAACTTCGATAGATTCCAGACCTTTCAGCTCAACTTCCGGGTACACTTCGAACTCTACGGAGTAGGTGAAGTCTTCGCCCATTTTGTATTCGCCCGGCACGTAGTTTGGCGCGCCAGCTGGATTGATTTTTTCTTTGATGATCGCGTCGATAAAGTTGCGGCTCATCAGTTCACCCAGCACATCCTGACGCACGGAAGCGCCATAACGCTGAGCAACAACATTCATTGGTACTTTGCCCTTACGGAAGCCGTCAATACGTACTTTCTTTGCTACGTTGACCAGCTCGCTTTTCACAGCAGTTTCGATGCTGTCAGCAGCGATAGTAATCGTTACACGGCGGCCAAGGCCTTGAGTGGTTTCAACTGAAACTTGCATCTTGTTACCTCAAAAAAATCACAGTGCTCGGTCAACTCTGAATCTGTCTGTTATACCGGGATGCTCTCTTATGTGCAGATTCACATTCCCTGTCGCCAGAATCATCCCGAAGACATTCATTAAGACGCGGCATTATAGCGGCATCACTTAGGTGAGTCGAGAACGGTTGGGGCATGTTGCTGCGGCTTTTTTCACACTTTAAGGCTATTTTTAGCCTTAAAATCGCGCCATCCGCTCAAAACTCAGACAAAACAAAACGGCCCGAAGGCCGTTTTGAGGAAATCTGTAAGCAACATACTGGAAAAACTCCGGCGGTTGCAAATCCGATTTATCAGGCGATGGTGCCTGCACCACGACAAGGCGGTGATGCGAATACCGTATCCTGCAGCCCTTCCCATTCCTTAATGGTGTAGGTATGCAGAGCAAGCGCATGTACGGTTGTGGAGAGTTCTTCCGTCAAGGTGCTGTAGATCAGGCGGTGTCGGTTCAGGAAACGTTCTCCCATGAAGCGATCGCTGACCAGAACCACTTTGAAGTGGCTTTCAGAACCTGCCGGCACGTTATGACGATAGCTTTCGTCGACAACTTCGAGAAACACAGGGTTGAACGCTGCCCTTAATTTTTCTTCTATCTGCTCACGTATCATCATGAAATCACTCCTCCGACAACGCTAAGATGTCACCCATCCCTTTAAATATTAGCCGCTTTTACCGGTTCCATTACAACAAGACAACAAATATTTAGCTTTCGTCTGATTTTCTCATTCAAACGAATGAAGTTCACTATGAGACTCATACGTTTTGTCACTCATGCGTGGAGAAAAGCGGAAAGGTGGTCAGTTTTCAGACAAGGCGATGAATTTACATGCGTTGACCACTTCCCCTGGCCGTTGGCGATGTTATGATGGCGGCAATTTTTCTCTATTTGCTTACGATTCGTTGAGAACCCGAAAATGTTAAAAAAACTCTTCTTTCCGTTGGTAGCGCTCTTTATGCTCGCCGGCTGTGCAACCCCGCCGACGACCATCGATGTTTCCCCAAAAATTACCCTGCCTCAGCAGGATCCAAGCCTGATGGGCGTAACGGTCAGCATTAACGGCGCCGATCAGCGTCAGGACCAGGCGCTGGCGAAAGTCACTCGCGACAACCAGCAGGTCACCCTGACCGCATCCCGCGACCTGCGTTTCCTGTTACAGGAAGTGCTCGAGAAGCAGATGACCTCCCGCGGCTACATGATTGGCCCAAGCGGCGCGGTTGACCTGCAAATCATCGTGAACAATCTGTACGCTGACGTGTCCCAGGGCAACGTTCGCTACAACATCGCAACCAAAGCCGATATCGCCATCATCGCGACCGCGAAGAACGGCAATAAGATGAACAAAAACTACCGTGCGAGCTATTCCGTTGAGGGCGCGTTCCAGGCCTCCAACAAAAATATCGCTGACGCGGTTAACAGCGTGCTGACTGACACCATTGCCGATATGGCACAGGACACCAGCATTCACGAATTTATCAAGCAGAACGCCCGTTAATCCTGCTGACTGGCCCGGTGCTTCACCGGGTCAGTTCATAAGAACATGTCCAGTCACTACTTACGCATTTTCCAGCAACCGAAATCAGCTATTCTGCTGATCCTTGGTTTCGCCTCCGGTTTACCGCTTGCGCTCACCTCCGGCACGCTGCAGGCGTGGATGACGGTCGAGAACATCGACCTGAAAACCATCGGCTTCTTCTCGCTCGTGGGCCAGGCCTACGTCTTTAAATTCCTCTGGTCGCCGGTCATGGACCGCTATACCCCGCCGTTCCTCGGGCGGCGTCGCGGCTGGTTAGTGATGACGCAGGTGCTGCTGCTGCTGGCGATTGCCGCCATGGGCTTCCTTGAGCCGTCAACGCAGCTCCGCTGGATGGCCGCGCTTGCGGTAGTTATCGCCTTTTGTTCCGCCTCCCAGGACATTGTTTTTGACGCCTGGAAAACGGACGTCCTGCCTGCGGAGGAACGCGGTGCTGGCGCGGCGATCAGCGTGCTCGGCTATCGTCTCGGTATGCTTGTCTCCGGCGGGCTGGCGCTGTGGCTCGCCGACCGCTATCTCGGCTGGCAGGGTATGTACTGGCTAATGGCGGCCCTGCTGATCCCCTGCATTATTGCCACCCTCTTCGCACCAGAACCGAGCGAGGTCATTCCGGTTCCGCGCTCGCTGGAGCAGGCCGTGGCAGAACCGCTGCGCGATTTCTTTGGCCGTAATAATGCCTGGCTGATCCTGCTGCTTATTGTCCTTTATAAGCTCGGCGATGCCTTTGCCATGAGCCTGACGACAACCTTCCTGATCCGCGGTGTCGGGTTTGATGCGGGGGAAGTCGGCGTGGTCAACAAAACGCTGGGGCTGTTTGCCACGATCGTCGGCGCTCTGTACGGCGGCGTGTTGATGCAGCGCCTGACGCTGTTTCGTGCGCTGCTGATCTTCGGCATTCTTCAGGGCGCATCGAATGCCGGTTACTGGCTGCTGTCGATTACCGACAAGCATATGATCAGCATGGCGACGGCCGTATTCTTTGAGAACCTGTGTGGGGGTATGGGCACGGCGGCATTTGTTGCGCTGCTGATGACGCTGTGCAATAAGTCATTTTCCGCCACCCAGTTTGCCCTGCTCTCTGCCCTCTCCGCCGTCGGGCGCGTGTACGTAGGTCCCGTCGCGGGCTGGTTTGTTGAAGCCCACGGCTGGCCGACATTTTATCTCTTCTCGGTGGTGGCCGCCGTGCCGGGGATTTTATTGCTGCTGGTCTGTCGCCAGACGCTGGAATATACCCAGCGCACGGAACACTTCATGCCGCGCACGGAATACCATGCCGCCTATCGGTTTGCCCTCCGCCTGCTGATGGTGGGCTGCGTTGTGCTGGTTCTGTGGCTCGTGGTGCTCATTATTAACGCCACCACCGGGCTATCGCTGCCCTATGAAACCGTGCTGCTTGATGCAGGCGTGCTTCTCGCCGTTGCAGGTATCCTGACAGGCGGAACGCTGGATTTCATGTCCTTGCGGAAAACGCAGATGACCTGAAGCAAAAAGCGAAAGGTTATTTCCCGTTGTAATAACCGTGCGAAATTATAACGGTGAAATAACCGCCATCGGATAAAAAAAATATTTGTTGTTTTGTGCGGGATAGCATTCGGAAATTATTGGAGCTTAATTCGCTACGCTATTTTCCGTTAAACGATTCAGCTTTCGAAAGATTGTATTTTCGTTTTTTATTTGTCTTTTTATTGATAATTAATTGTTAATTATTTGTATATTTTTAGCAATGGTTATACCAATTGCCCCATTTGGGGTAGGCTAAAGCGGCCTTTCGTTATAACGCCCACGCTGTGCGGCTTTCCTCCAAAAATGCGACATAATTTGCAACACATGTGACATGTGCGGCAGAACCCAGTAACACCTTCCTGACACAGGGCTAATGATGTTTACAGTAATGTAACCTTCCCGTAAAATGCCCCCACACTTTAAACGCCACCAGACTCCCGTGGAATTGAGGTCGTTAAATGAGACTCAGGAAATACAATAAAAGTTTGGGATGGTTGTCATTATTCGCAGGCACTGTATTACTCAGTGGCTGCGATTCTGCACTACTAGACCCCAAAGGACAGATTGGACTGGAACAACGTTCATTGATACTGACGGCTTTTGGCCTGATGTTGATTGTGGTTATTCCTGCCATCTTGATGGCTGTTGGTTTCGCCTGGAAGTATCGTGCGAGCAATAAAGATGCGAAGTATAGCCCTAACTGGTCACACTCCAATAAAGTGGAAGCTGTGGTCTGGACGGTACCTATTCTGATCATCCTGTTCCTTGCCGTACTGACCTGGAAAACCACTCACGCACTTGAGCCGAGCAAACCGCTGGTTCACGATGAAAAACCGATTACCATTGAAGTGGTCTCCATGGACTGGAAATGGTTCTTCATCTACCCAGAGCAGGGCATTGCTACCGTGAATGAAATCGCCTTCCCGGCGAACACTCCGGTTCAGTTCAAAGTGACCTCCAACTCCGTAATGAACTCCTTCTTCATCCCACGTCTGGGCAGCCAGATTTACGCGATGGCCGGTATGCAGACTAACCTGCACCTGATCGCGAATGAAGCAGGCACCTACGACGGTATCTCCGCCAGCTATAGTGGCCCGGGCTTCTCGGGTATGAAGTTTAAAGCTATCGCTACGCCAGACCGCGCGACTTTCGACCAGTGGGTTGCAAAAGCGAAGCAGTCTACCAACACCATGCCTGACATGGCGGCGTTCGAAAAAGTGGCTGCACCTAGCGAATACAACAAGGTGGAGTACTTCTCTAACGTGAAACCGAATTTGTTTAAAGACGTTATTGGCAAATTTATGGACCACGGTATGAGCATGGACATGACCCAGCCTGAAGGCGAGCACAACGCGCACCAGGGTATGGAAGGCATGGACATGAGCCACGCGGAAACCGCTCACTAAGGGGCCGAGGAAGAAAATGTTCGGAAAATTGACATTGGATGCGGTGCCGTACCATGAACCCATTATCATGGTTACGATTGCTGCAATTATCATTGGTGGCGCAGCCCTACTGGGCCTGATTACTTACTTCGGTAAGTGGAGCTACCTGTGGAATGAGTGGCTGACTTCGGTTGACCACAAAAAACTCGGCATCATGTACTGCATCGTCGGTATCGTCATGTTAATTCGTGGCTTTGCGGATGCGATCATGATGCGTAGCCAGCAGGCGCTCGCTTCTGCGGGTGAAGCAGGTTTCCTGCCGCCGCACCACTACGATCAGATCTTTACCGCCCACGGCGTTATCATGATCTTCTTCGTAGCAATGCCGCTGGTTATCGGTCTGATGAACGTTGTCGTTCCGCTGCAAATTGGCGCACGCGACGTTGCCTTCCCGTTCCTGAACAACCTGAGCTTCTGGTTCACCGTTGTTGGCGTTATCCTGGTTAACCTGTCGCTGGGCGTGGGCGAATTTGCTCAGACTGGCTGGCTGGCTTATCCACCGCTCTCGGGAATTGAGTACAGTCCGGGCGTAGGGGTCGATTACTGGATTTGGGCGCTTCAGCTCTCCGGTGTTGGTACCACCCTGACCGGTATCAACTTCTTCGTGACCACCCTCAAGATGCGTGCTCCTGGTATGACGATGTTCAAGATGCCGGTATTTACCTGGGCATCTCTGTGCGCCAACGTACTGATTATCGCGTCGTTCCCAATTCTGACCGTCACCATCGCGCTGCTGACCCTGGATCGTTATCTGGGCACCCATTTCTTCACGAATGATATGGGTGGCAACATGATGATGTACATCAACCTGATTTGGGCCTGGGGTCACCCGGAAGTGTACATCCTGGTTCTGCCAGTCTTCGGTGTATTCTCCGAAATCGCGGCAACCTTCTCGCGTAAACGCCTGTTTGGTTACACCTCGCTGGTGTGGGCAACCGTGTGTATTACCGTTCTGTCGTTCATCGTTTGGCTGCACCACTTCTTCACCATGGGTGCGGGCGCGAACGTAAACGCCTTCTTCGGTATCACCACGATGATCATCGCCATCCCAACTGGGGTGAAGATCTTCAACTGGCTGTTCACCATGTACCAGGGTCGTATTCAGTTCCACTCAGCAATGCTGTGGACTATCGGCTTCATCGTTACCTTCTCCGTAGGTGGGATGACCGGCGTACTGCTGGCGGTACCGGGCGCTGACTTTGTACTGCACAACAGTCTGTTCCTGATTGCGCACTTCCATAACGTTATCATCGGTGGCGTCGTCTTCGGCTGCTTCGCGGGTGTGACCTACTGGTGGCCTAAGGCGTTTGGCTTCACGCTGAACGAAACCTGGGGTAAACGCGCCTTCTGGTTCTGGATTATCGGCTTCTTCGTGGCGTTTATGCCGCTGTACGTGCTGGGCTTCATGGGTATGACCCGTCGTCTGAGCCAGCAGATTGACCCGCAGTTCCACCCAATGCTGATGGTTGCAGCGGGCGGTGCGGTTCTGATTGCGTGCGGTATCGCGTCTCAGCTGATTCAGTTCTACGTTTCTATTCGCGACCGCGATCAGAACCGTGACCTGACCGGTGACCCATGGGGTGGCCGTACGCTGGAGTGGGCGACCTCTTCTCCGCCTCCTTTCTATAACTTCGCCGTTGTGCCGCAGATCCATGAACGCGACGCATTCTGGGAAATGAAGGAAAAAGGTGAAGCGTACAAGCAACCTGAGCATTACGAAGAGATCCACATGCCGAAAAACAGCGCGGCGGGCATCGTGATTGCCGCTTTCGCAACGGTATTTGGTTTCGCAATGATCTGGCACATCTGGTGGATGGCGATTGTTGGCTTCGCTGGCGTCGTAATCAGCTGGATTGTGAAAAGCTTTGACGAGGACGTGGACTACTACGTACCAGTCCGTGAAGTTGAAAAGCTGGAAAATCAGCATTTCGACGAGATTTCTAAAGCGGGGCTGAAAAATGGCAACTGATACTCTGGCGCACTCAACTGCCCACGCGCATGAACATGCGCACCACGATGCAGGACCGAACAAAGTCTTCGGTTTCTGGATCTACCTGATGAGCGACTGCATCCTGTTCTGCTGTCTGTTCGCGACCTATGCCGTTCTGGTGAACGGCACAGCGGGCGGCCCGACCGGTAAGGACATTTTTGAGCTGCCGTTCGTTCTGGTTGAAACCGCACTGCTGTTATTCAGCTCCATCACCTACGGCATGGCGGCTATCGCCATGTACAAAAACAACAAGAGCCAGGTTGTCTCCTGGCTGGCGTTGACCTGGCTGTTTGGTGCTGGATTTATCGGGATGGAAATCTATGAATTCCATCACCTGATCGCGGAAGGTTTCGGCCCGGATCGCAGCGGCTTCCTGTCAGCGTTCTTCGCGCTGGTTGGTACCCACGGTCTGCACGTTACCTCGGGTCTGATCTGGATGGCAGTGCTGATGTTCCAGATCTCCCGTCGTGGCCTGACCAGTACTAACCGTACCCGTATCATGTGCCTGAGCCTGTTCTGGCACTTCCTTGACGTGGTATGGATCTGTGTGTTCTCTGTTGTCTATCTGATGGGGGCGATGTAATGAGTCATTCTAACGATCATGGCGCTTCCCACGGCAGCGTAAAAACCTACATGACAGGTTTCATCCTGTCGATCATCCTGACGGTGATCCCGTTCTGGATGGTGATGAGCGGTTCTGCATCCAAGCCGGTTATCCTGGGCGTAATCCTGGTAACCGCGGTGATTCAGATTCTGGTGCATCTGGTTTGCTTCCTGCACATGAACACCAAGTCCGATGAAGGCTGGAACATGACGGCCTTTATCTTTACCGTGATTATCATCGCTATCCTGGTAGTCGGTTCCATCTGGATTATGTGGAACCTCAACTACAACATGATGGTTCACTAAGAGCGGCGAGTATGTTTAAGCAATACCTGCAAGTCACGAAACCAGGCATCATCTTTGGCAACCTGATCTCCGTAATCGGAGGGTTCCTGCTGGCCTCTAAAGGCAGCATTGATTACACCCTCTTTATTTACACGCTGGTCGGTGTGTCACTGGTGGTTGCGTCCGGTTGTGTATTTAACAACTACATCGACATGGATATCGACAAGAAGATGGAAAGGACCAAAAATCGGGTGCTGGTTAAAGGCCTGATTGCCCCTTCCGTCTCGCTGGTGTACGCCACCTTGCTGGGTATTGCTGGCTTTATGCTGCTGTGGTTTGGTGCTAATCCGCTGGCCTGCTGGCTGGGGGTGATGGGGTTCGTGGTGTATGTAGGCGTCTACAGCCTGTATATGAAACGACACTCCGTCTACGGCACGCTGATTGGTTCTCTCTCCGGCGCTGCGCCGCCGGTGATTGGCTACTGCGCCGTCACGAACGAGTTCGACAGCGGTGCGCTCATCCTGCTGGCTATCTTTAGCCTGTGGCAGATGCCGCACTCCTACGCCATTGCGATTTTCCGCTTTAAGGATTATCAGGCGGCGAACATTCCGGTTCTGCCGGTCGTGAAAGGTATCTCGGTTGCCAAGAACCACATCACGCTGTACATCATCGCTTTTGCCGTGGCAACCCTGATGCTCTCTCTGGGCGGTTACGCCGGATATAAATATCTGGTAGTAGCGGCTGCGGTGAGCGTCTGGTGGCTCGGCATGGCCCTGCGCGGCTACAAAGTGGAGGATGACAAAGTCTGGGCACGTAAGCTGTTTGTGTTCTCGATTGTCGCCATCACCTCGCTGTCCGTGATGATGTCCGTAGACTTTATGGTGCCGGATTCACAAAACCTGCTGACTTACGTCTGGTAAGCCATAGCAAGGACATAAAGGGGTGCTTCGGCACCCTTTTTTATTCATGAAATCTATTAGTTACGCATGTAATATTTGTTAAATAACCCTTTATTTACCCCGCCCCTTCCCCGCACTACACTATGGCCTGCTTTTGAACTGAGGTGGTAATGAACGATTATAAAATGACGCCAGTCGAGCTGCGCGCGACATGGGGTTTAGGGACTGTTTTCTCGCTGCGGATGCTTGGCATGTTTATGGTCCTGCCTGTTCTGACCACGTACGGTATGGCGTTGCAGGGTGCCAGCGAAGCGCTGATTGGCCTGGCGATCGGTATCTACGGCCTGGCGCAGGCCATTTTCCAGATCCCCTTTGGTCTGCTCTCTGACCGCGTGGGCCGTAAGCCGCTGATCGTCGGCGGGCTGCTGGTATTTGTGCTCGGCAGCGTCATAGCCGCCCTCTCCCACTCCATCTGGGGCATTATTCTTGGCCGCGCCCTGCAGGGTTCCGGGGCCATTGCTGCCGCCGTGATGGCGCTTCTGTCAGACCTGACCCGCGAGCAAAACCGCACCAAAGCGATGGCGTTTATTGGCGTCAGCTTCGGTGTCACCTTCGCCATCGCCATGGTGCTTGGTCCGATTATCACCCATGCGCTCGGCCTGCACGCCCTGTTCTGGATGATTGCCGTCCTGGCGACCGTCGGGATCGCGCTTACGCTGTGGGTCGTGCCGGACAGTAAAAACCACGTCCTCAACCGCGAGTCCGGGATGGTCAAAGGCTGCTTCAGCAAAGTCATCGCCGAGCCGCGCCTGCTTAAGCTCAACTTCGGCATCATGTGCCTGCACATTCTGCTGATGTCGACCTTTGTCGCCCTGCCCGGCCAGCTTGCCGCTGCGGGATTTCCGGCGGCTGAGCACTGGAAAATTTATCTGGTGACCATGCTCATCTCGTTTGTTTCCGTCGTGCCGTTCATTATTTACGCCGAAGTGAAGCGCAGGATGAAGCGCGTCTTCGTGGGCTGCGTCGCGTTACTGCTGATTGCCGAGATTGTTTTGTGGGGCTCCGGCCCGCACTTCTGGGAGCTGATCGCAGGCGTACAGCTATTCTTCCTGGCGTTTAACCTGATGGAAGCCCTGCTGCCGTCGCTTATCAGCAAAGAGTCTCCGGCAGGATACAAAGGCACCGCGATGGGCATTTATTCCACCAGCCAGTTTCTCGGCGTGGCGATAGGCGGCTCTCTGGGAGGCTGGGTAGACGGCCTGTTTGATTCGCAAACCGTATTCCTGACGGGCGCGCTGCTGGCGATGGTCTGGCTGTTTGTGGCCAGCACCATGAAAGAGCCACGCTACGTGAGTAGCCTGCGGGTAGAAATTCCGGATGACGTAGAGGTTAGCGACGCCTTAATACAGCGTCTGGAAACGACGGCGGGGGTGAGCGAGGTGCTGGTTGTCCCGGAAGAGCGCAGCGTTTACGTTAAAATTGACAGCAAGGTGACTAACCGCTTTGAGGTGGAACAGGCGCTGAAGGCCTGAAAAAGCCCGGTAAAACCGGGCTTTTTTTGTTTAATCGCGGAAGTTTTTGAACTGGAAAGGCTGACCCAGATCGCCGCCGCGCACCAGCGCCATAACCGACTGGAGATCGTCGCGGGATTTCCCCGTCACGCGGATCTCTTCCCCCTGAATCTGCGCCTGCACCTTCAGCTTGCTGTCTTTGATGAGCTTAACGATTTTCTTCTGCACCGCGCTCTCAATGCCCTGCTTCAGCTTCGCTTCTACAAACCAGGTTTTGCCGCTGTGGACAAAATCTTCCGGCACATCGAGCGACGTGCCTTCAATGCCGCGCTTCAGCAGCTTGGCGCGCAGGATATCCAGCAGCTGGTTAACCTGGAAATCTGACTCGCTCAGCACCTTGATGGTCTTATTCGCGTCGTTCAGCTCAATGGTCGCCTCTACGCCACGAAAATCGAAACGTGATTCAACCTCACGGATAGCATTATCTACGCCGTTACGCGCTTCCTGCAAATCAACTTCAGAAACAATATCGAAAGATGGCATCTTTTCTTCTCCCTTCATTTTTGTTGCGTTGCATAATACCTGCAACGAGGCATAACGAGAAGCTTAGCTGATGCCGCTATACTTAGCGTCATAGCACCTGGCGCAGTTCCGGGTGAGGAGGAACAATGAAAGTAACAGTGCTTGGATGCGGCGCACTTGGTCAACTCTGGCTTAGCGCGCTATGCAAACAGGGACATAGCGTTCAGGGCTGGCTGCGTATTCCCCAGCCCTATTGCAGCGTGAACGTGATTGGAACCGACGGTTCCATTTTTAACGAGTCTTTGACGGCAAACGATCCGGAATTTCTCGCCAGCAGCGACCTGCTGCTGGTTACGCTGAAGGCCTGGCAGGTTTCCGATGCGGTGAAAAGCCTTGCCGCTCAGCTGCGTGAGAGCACGCCCATCCTGCTGATCCACAACGGAATGGGCACCATTGAAGAGCTGAAAGCCGTCCGTCAGCCGCTGCTGATAGGCACCACGACCCACGCGGCGCGTCGTGACGGTAACGTCATCATTCATGTTGCCAGCGGCGTCACCCATATCGGCCCGGCGCGTGAACAGCGCGGCGATTACAGCTACCTTGCGGATACCCTTCAAGGCACGTTGCCAGACGTCGCCTGGCACAATACTATCCGCGCCGAACTGTGGCGCAAGCTGGCGGTAAACTGCGTGATTAACCCGCTTACCGCACTGTGGGATTGCCCCAACGGCGAGCTGCGCCATCATCCCGATGAGGTTGCGCTGATTTGCCGGGAGGTCGCCGCCGTGATTGAACGCGAAGGCCACCACACCTCCGAGGACGATTTACGCTATTATGTCGACCAGGTTATTGAGAGTACGGCAGAAAATATCTCCTCGATGTTGCAGGATATCCGGGCTATGCGGCATACCGAAATTGATTACATCACCGGTTATCTGTTAAAGCGTGCCCGGGCACACGGTATTACCGTTGCGGAAAACAGCCGTCTGTTTGAGTTAGTAAAACGAAAGGAGAGTGAGTATGAGCGCATCGGCACTGGTATGCCTCGCCCCTGGTAGCGAAGAGACGGAAGCGGTTACTGCCATTGATTTGATGGTACGTGGCGGCATTAAGGTGACTACCGCCAGCGTCGCCAGCGACGGAAGTCTGGCGATTACCTGCTCGCGCGGGGTGAAGATCCTGGCGGATGCACCGCTTGTACAGGTAGCGGACGGTGATTACGACATTATCGTTCTGCCGGGTGGCCTGAAGGGTGCAGAGTGTTTTCGCGACAGCCCGCTGCTGGTTGAAACCGTTCGCCAGTTTCACCTTTCCGGCCGCATCGTCGCGGCCATTTGCGCTGCCGCAGGTACGGTGCTGGTTCCGCACGACATTTTCCCCATCGGCAATATGACCGGTTTCCCTGGGCTAAAGGACACGATCCCGGAAGACCAGTGGGTAGATAAGCGTGTGGTCTGGGATCCGCGCGTTAACCTGCTCACCAGCCAGGGACCGGGCACCGCCATTGATTTTGGCTTGAAGATTATTGACCTGCTGGTCGGGCGCGAGAAAGCGTACGAGGTGGCGTCATCGTTAGTGATGGCTGCGGGAATTTATAATTATTACGAATGAAGCAAAACGGCAACCGCACAGGTTGCCGTTTTTAATGTTTGCGCCCTCTCCCCGTGGGAGAGGGTCGGGGTGAGGGCATCAGGCCGCACTCCCCGACAATGAACTACGGGCGATACACCTTCACATTCGCAAAGCCCTGCTCGCGCAGGTACAGCGCCTGTAAGCGGCTCATCACACCGCGCTCACACCACAGCAGATAGGTTTTGCCCTGGTCGAGGTCGCCAAATTTGGTGCTCAGCTTGTAGAACGGCAGAGAAACCACCTCCACGCCATCCACCTGCAGCGGTTTGTCATCCTGCTCATCAACAGAGCGAATATCCAGAATCGCATCGTTAGCGCCGAAGCCGCTGACGGTTTCCACCTCAACCACGTCCTGCTCGGTCTGCTGGGCAATCTCGCGGATGTCGATGTTGGTCGCTTCCGCCACCACGTTGTCCAGGATGCTGAAATCGAAATTCTCTTCTTCCGCTTCGATCTTTGCCTTCACCGCTTTCACGGTCGGGCTTTTTGAGATCACGCCGCAGTATTCCGGCATGGTGCGGGCAAAATCTTCGGTACCGATTTCTCGGGCCAGATCGATGATGTGCTCTTTATCGTGAGAAATCAGCGGACGCAGGATCAGGGTATCGGACACGTTGTCGATAAGACGCAGGTTGGTCAGCGTCTGGCTGGAGACCTGGCCCAGCGCTTCGCCGGTGACCAGCGCCTGCACGCCGTAGCGCTCGGCCACTTTGGATGCCGCGCGCACCATCATACGCTTGAGGATGACGCCCATCTGGCCGTCATCCACTTTTTCGAGGATTTCGCCCACCACCGGCTCAAAGTTAATTGCCACAAAACGCACGCGGTGGGAGCTACCGAAGCGGTTCCACAGGTAATGCGCCACCTGACGAACGCCGATTTCATGCGCCGCGCCGCCCAGGTTGAAGAAGCAGTAGTGCACGCGACAGCCGCGACGCATCAGCATATAGCTGGAGACGCCGGAGTCGAACCCGCCGGAGATCAGCGACAGCACATCTTCCTGCGTACCGATTGGGAAACCGCCAATACCCTCGTAGCGGCCTTTTACCAGCAGCAGACGATCGTTTTCGATCTCAAGATTAACGGTCACGTCCGGATTCGTCAGACGCACGCGCGCCGTCTCAACGTGCTGGTTCAGACCGCCGCCGACGTAGCGCTCGACTTCAATCGAGCTAAACTCATGCTTACCGCGACGCTTCACGCGCACGCAGAAGGTTTTGCCTTCGATTTGGTCGCGGTACTGCACCAGCGCTTTTTCGAAGATGTCATGCATATCGGTGAACGGAACATCTTCCACTTCCAGGATATGGTGAATGCCCGGGATACGGGTCAGCGCGTCGCGGATATCCTGACGTTTGTTTTCGTCTTTCGCGCGGACTTCAACGTGGTCCCAGTGGCGCACCACGGCGAGGGTGTCGTCGTAGTGTTTTAATACGTTACGAATGTTCCCGGTGAGAATTTTAATAAAGCGCAAACGCACAGATTGGCTTTTGATGGTGATTTCAGGGAACAATTTAATGATAAACTTCATGGCGGCAATGTTTCTTAGGCAAGCGGTTGGGCTTGTAATGGAAAAGTACAGCAGCCCCTATAACCGAAGACTGCTTCCAGGCGCGCAAGTATACCACCATCGCGCGGCTCCTGTGCACATTGCGCGTTATTTGATAATTGCCCCGAGTCCGTTACCATGGCGGGGCTAAAAGATAAGAGTCAATTCACTATGCCGAAGAAGAACGACGCACCGGCCAGTTTCGAAACTGCGCTGAGTGAGCTTGAGCAGATTGTTACCCGCCTTGAGAGCGGCGATTTACCGCTGGAAGAGGCGCTGAACGAATTTGAACGCGGCGTGCAGCTAGCGCGCCAGGGGCAGGTAAAGCTCCAGCAGGCCGAGCAGCGCGTGCAGATCCTGCTTTCCGACAGCGAAGACGCTAAAACCACGCCATTCACACCGGACGCCGAGTAAATGGATTTTGCCAACGCGCTTCAGGCGCGCGTCGCTCGCGCCAACGACGCCCTGCGCCGTTTTATTGAGCCGCAGCCTTTTCAGAACACTCCACTGGTTGAAGCCATGCACTATGGCGCACTCTTGGGTGGTAAACGTCTGCGCCCGTTCCTCGTCTATGCCACGGGAAATATGTTCGGCATCAGCGATAACACGCTGGACGCCCCGGCAGCCGCCGTGGAGTGCATCCATGCCTACTCGCTGATCCATGACGATTTGCCGGCCATGGACGATGACGATTTGCGTCGCGGTCAGCCGACCTGCCATATCAAATTTGGCGAAGCGAATGCGATTCTGGCGGGTGATGCCCTGCAAACCCTGGCCTTCTCGATTCTGAGCGATGCGCCGATGGTTGAGGTAAGCGACCGTGACCGTCTGGCGATGGTGTCCGAACTGGCCATGGCCAGCGGCGTCGCCGGCATGTGCGGCGGTCAGGCGCTGGATTTAGAGGCTGAAGGTCGTCAGGTTAATCTGGAACAGCTGGAGCGTATTCACCGTCATAAAACGGGCGCACTGATTCGTGCAGCCGTTCGCCTGGGCGCACTGAGTGCGGGTGAACGCGGGCGGAAAGCCCTGCCGATTCTGGACAGATACGCAGAAAGTATCGGTCTGGCATTCCAGGTTCAGGATGACATTCTGGATGTGGTGGGCGATACTGCAACATTGGGAAAACGTCAGGGTGCAGATCAGCAGCTTGGCAAAAGTACCTACCCCGCCCTGCTGGGCCTTGAGCATGCCCAACGTAAAGCCCGGGATCTGATAGACGATGCCCGCCGCTCGCTGAACAAGCTGGCCGCGCAATCGCTGGATACCTCGGCACTGGAAGCGCTAGCGGACTACATAATCCAGCGTGATAAATAAACTATATATCTCGATGAGCCTTTGATGAGTTTTGATATTGCCAAATACCCGACACTGGCGTTAGTTGACTCCACTCAGGAGTTACGTCTGTTGCCGAAAGAGAGTCTGCCGAAGCTGTGTGACGAGCTGCGTCGCTACCTGCTCGACAGCGTTAGCCGCTCCAGCGGCCACTTCGCCTCCGGACTTGGCACGGTTGAGCTGACCGTGGCGTTACATTACGTCTACAACACGCCGTTCGATCAGCTGATCTGGGATGTGGGCCACCAGGCCTACCCGCACAAAATTCTGACCGGTCGTCGCGATAAAATTGGCACCATTCGCCAGAAAGGTGGCCTGCACCCGTTCCCGTGGCGCGGTGAGAGCGAATATGACGTGCTCAGCGTCGGCCACTCCTCCACGTCCATTTCGGCGGGTATCGGTATTGCCGTTGCCGCCGAAAAGGAAAATAAGCAGCGCCGCACGGTCTGCGTGATTGGCGACGGGGCGATCACCGCCGGGATGGCCTTCGAGGCCATGAACCACGCGGGCGATATCAAGCCGGACATGCTGGTTATCCTCAACGATAACGAAATGTCGATCTCCGAGAACGTCGGCGCGCTGAACAACCACCTGGCGCAGCTGCTTTCCGGCAAGCTTTACTCCTCGCTGCGGGAAGGCGGTAAAAAAGTCTTCTCCGGCGTCCCGCCGATTAAAGAGCTGCTCAAGCGTACCGAAGAACACATCAAAGGCATGGTCGTGCCGGGTACGCTTTTTGAAGAGCTGGGCTTTAACTATATTGGCCCGATTGACGGCCACGACGTGCTGGGTCTGGTGACGACGCTTAAGAACATGCGCGACCTGAAAGGCCCGCAGTTCCTGCACATCATGACCAAAAAGGGGCGTGGCTACGAGCCGGCGGAAAAAGATCCGATCACGTTCCACGCGGTACCAAAATTCGACCATACCAGCGGCTGTCTGCCGAAAAGCAGCGGCGGCATGCCGAGCTATTCAAAAATCTTCGGCGACTGGCTGTGCGAAACGGCGGCGAAAGACAACAAGCTGATGGCGGTCACGCCCGCCATGCGCGAAGGCTCCGGCATGGTGGAGTTTTCCAAAAAATACCCGGATCAGTACTTCGACGTTGCGATTGCCGAGCAGCATGCGGTCACCTTCGCGGCGGGCCTGGCGATTGGCGGATACAAACCGGTGGTGGCGATTTACTCCACGTTCCTGCAGCGCGCCTACGATCAGGTTATCCATGACGTTGCCATTCAGAAGCTGCCGGTGCTGTTTGCTATCGATCGCGCGGGCATCGTGGGGGCTGACGGCCAGACGCACCAGGGGGCGTTTGACCTCTCCTTCCTGCGCTGCATCCCGGACATGATTATCATGACGCCAAGCGACGAGAACGAGTGTCGTCAGATGCTCTTTACCGGCTACCACTATCAGGACGGCCCCTGCGCGGTGCGTTATCCGCGCGGCAATGCCCTGGGCGTTGAGCTTAAGCCGCTGGAAAAGCTGGACATCGGTAAAGGTCTGGTGAAGCGACGCGGCGAAAAAGTGGCGATTTTGAACTTTGGCACGCTGATGCCTGAAGCGGCAAAAGCCGCTGAAGCCCTGAATGCGACGCTGGTCGATATGCGCTTTGTGAAGCCGCTCGATGAATCGCTTATCCTGAGCATGGCGGAAAGCCACGACGTGCTGGTTACGCTGGAAGAGAACGCCATCATCGGTGGCGCTGGTAGCGGCGTTAACGAGGTGCTGATGGCAAACCGTAAGCTGGTTCCGGTGCTGAACCTCGGCCTGCCGGACCACTTCATCCCGCAAGGCACTCAGGACGAGGCGCGCGCGGACATTGGTCTGGACGCCGCCGGTATTGAAGCCAGAATCCGCAGCTGGCTGGCCTGATCCCTCCCCTTTTCTGCTCCTGCTATGCTTAAACGTATTGTTTAAACAGCAGGAGCGGAACCATGCAATACACGACATTAGGAAAAACGGACCTCAGGGTGTCCCGGCTTTGCCTGGGCTGCATGACGTTTGGCGAGCCTGACCGGGGAAACCACGCCTGGACGCTGCCGGAAGAGAGCAGCCGCCCCATCATCAAACGCGCCATTGACGGCGGCATTAACTTCTTTGATACCGCCAACAGCTACTCCGACGGCAGCAGCGAAGAGATCGTGGGCCGCGCCCTGCGGGATTTTGCCCGTCGGGATGAGGTAGTGGTCGCCACCAAGGTGTACTATCCGGTGGGCGACCTGGCCGAAGGACTTTCGCGCGCGCAGATCCTGCGCTCCATTGATGACAGCCTCAGACGCCTGAACATGGATTACGTTGACCTGCTGCAAATCCACCGCTGGGACTACAACACCCCGATTGAAGAGACGCTTGAGGCGCTGAACGACGTCGTGAAGGCCGGTAAAGCGCGCTACATTGGCGCGTCGTCTATGCACGCGTCGCAGTTCGCTCAGGCGCTCGATCTCCAGGCGCAGCACGGCTGGGCACGCTTTGTCACCATGCAGGATCACTACAACCTACTCTATCGCGAAGAAGAGCGCGAGATGCTGCCGCTCTGCTATCAGGAAGGCGTGGCGGTGATCCCGTGGAGCCCGCTGGCGCGCGGGCGTTTAACCCGCCCGTGGGGGGAGACCACGGCCCGCCTGGTGTCGGATGAAGTGGGGAAAAATCTGTACGACGCTACCGAAGCCAGCGATGCGCTAATTGCCGAACGCGTGGCCGGGATCGCCGACGATACCGGAGCAACCCGCGCCCAGGTGGCGCTGGCGTGGCTGCTGAGCAAGCGCGGCGTCGCCGCGCCGATCGTGGGTACATCGCGGGAAGAACAGCTGGATGAGCTGCTGAGCGCGGTGGATTTATCGCTGACGCCGGAGCAGATTGCCGAGCTGGAGACGCCGTACCAGCAGCATCCGGTGGTGGGGTTTAAGTAAGCAAACGCCGGGTAGCGCAGCGCTTACCCGGCGCTCAAAACATTCAGCCGAAGTGGTCGTACCCTTTCCAGTCGAGCGTAACCGGCGCGCCCTCACGGACAAACTGCAAACCTTCACTCTCCGGCATCACCTGCCCGATGCAGGTAAATTTCGCGCCCAGATGCGCTAACGCCACATCCAGCGTCCCGCGGTTCAGTTCGGGCACGGTGAAGCACAGCTCGTAATCTTCCCCGCCGGATAGCGCCCAGCGCAGCGCCTGTTCAGGCTCAGCATGGCGCAGCAGCTGCTCTGACAGCGGGAACAGGTCCAGATCGATACGCGCCCCCACGCCGCTGGCCTTGAGGATGTGGCCGAGATCGGAGATCAGCCCGTCGGACAGATCGATAGCCGAGCTGGCGCGCTCGCGCAGCGCCTGACCGTGCAGAATACGCGGCGTTGGCCGCAGGTGGCGCTTCACCAGGTATGCCGCATCGTCGGCGTCGTTAACCTTCAGGCGGTCCTGGAGGATCGCAAGCCCCGCCGCGCTGTCCCCCGGCGTACCGGTCACGTAGATCCAGTCGCCCGGTTTTGCACCCGAGCGCTTCAGCGCACGTCCCACCGGCACGAAGCCGTGGATCGCCAGGGTCATCGACAGCGGACCGGCCGTGGTATCACCGCCAATCAGCTGCATATCGTAATAGTTCAGCTGCTCAAACAGCGCATCGCTAAAGGCTTCAAGCCAGGCTTCATCCACCTCTGGCAGCGTCAGGGCCAGCGTCAGCCAGGCGGGATCGGCGCCCATTGCCGCCAGATCGCTGACGTTAACCGCCAGCGCTTTATACGCCAGATCGGCAGGAGCGATATCGGGTAAAAAATGACGTCCGCACACTAAGGTGTCGGTGCTGATTGCCAGCGTCTGTTTTTCGGGAACATTGAGAAGTGCACAGTCATCGCCAATGCCGGTTTCAACATCAAGACGAGAGGTTCTGACACGGTCGAAATAACGGGCAATCAGGGAGAATTCGCCGCATGCCATACGTTATGCCTCAGCAAATAAAAGAAAAAACCGGAGCCGCACTGCCCGTCAGGCAATGCAGGACTCCGGTTTGCGGATCACTTTTTGTGGGGACGGATCGCAGGTGCGGCTTTATCCAGCACGCCGTTAACAAATTTGTGGCTGTCTTCAGCGCCGAAGGTTTTCGCCAGCTCGATCGCTTCGTTGATGGCTACCTTGTACGGCACATCATCACGTTTTGACAGCTCAAACAGCGCGATACGCAACACTGCCTTTTCCACCTGACCCAGCTCTTCCAGCAGGCGGGACAGGTATGGCTTCATCAGACCATCGAGATACGCGCTATTAGTCGCCACCCCCGACAGCAGTTCACGGAAGTACAGAACGTCAACGTCTTTCACGTCCTGTTCTGACAGGAACTGGTATTCAACATCAGCGATGTCGTTCTGGGACAACTGCCAGGAGTAAAGTGCCTGGACGGCACATTCACGGGCGCGGCGACGAGCAGCAGGTTTCACGGAATTCCCCTTACAAAAAATCAGGCCTTAATGGCTTTCAATACATTGATCATTTCAAGCGCGGTCAGTGCAGCTTCTGCACCTTTGTTACCGGCTTTGGTACCAGCACGTTCGATGGCTTGTTCAATACTTTCGGTAGTCAGCACGCCGAACGCGACAGGAATTTCAGCATCCTGTGCAACGTGTGCCAGACCATTGCTTGCACCGCCCGCAACGTACTCGAAGTGCGCAGTGCCGCCACGAATAACGGTACCCAGCGCAATCACGGCGTCGTATTTACCGGTTTTCGCCAGCGCGCCTGCTGCCAGTGGCAGTTCGTATGCACCTGGAACCCAAACAACGGTAATGTTGTCATCTTTAACCTGGCCGATACGTTTCAGGGCGTCAACCGCACCTTCCAGCAGGCTGTCGTTGATGAAGTTGTTGAAACGCGCAATGGTGATGGCGACGCGAGCGTCCGGGGTAGCTACAGCAGCTTCAATAATGTTCATACTCTTCCTTTACGGGTTCATTTGGCCCCGCAGGGGGGCGGATTTTATCATAATACTTTGCGCGCTGCTTCCCTATTTCGGGAGCAATTACGCTGTCGTTAAATGGAGGCAGACATCCGGACCCACCGGACGTATCTCGCTGAAGGCGAGTTGCGGTGCGTCGGCCAGTTTTTCAAGGCCGGGCAGCACAAACAGGCCGCGCGCGTCGTTCCCTAACAGTTTAGGTGCAAGGTAGACGATCAGCTCATCCACCAGCCCCGCCTGGAGCAGCGCGCCGGCGAGCGTCGGGCCCGCTTCGACCCAGATGCTATTAACCTGCTGTTTGCCAAGCAGCATCATCAGCACCACCAAATCGAGATGCCCGTTGTGCTCCGGCACCATTATGCTGCGCACGCCTTCCGGCCACGCGCGCGTATCGTCTTTAGTGCGCGCAATCCAGGTTTCCCCCGGCTGCTGCACGATGCGGTGCTCCGGCGTCACGCGGTTCTGGCTATCGATGATAATGCGCAGCGGCTGGCGCAGGTTCTCCTGCGGATAAAGCACCTGAGTATCGGCGTTCAGCTCGTCCCAGCGCACGGTCATGGCCGGATCGTCAGCCAGCACCGTTTCACTGGTGGTGAGAATAGCATGGCTTTGCGCGCGCAGACGTTGCACATCGCGCCTTGCCTGTGGTGACGTGATCCACTGGCTTTCACCGTTCGCCATCGCCGTACGGCCGTCCAGCGACGCGCCAAGCTTCAGCTGGATAAACGGGAAGCCGGTGCGCATACGCTTCAGGAAGCCTTTGTTGATCGCTTCCGCATCCTGCATCATCAGGCCGTGACTGACGTCGATCCCTTCCTGCTGCAGGCGATACAGGCCGCGCCCCGCCACCTGCGGGTTAGGATCCTGCATGGCGGCAACCACGCGCGAGACGCCTGCCGCAATCAGCGCTTCGCAGCACGGCGGCGTGCGCCCGTGATGGCTGCACGGCTCAAGCGTAACGTAGGCCGTTGCGCCACGCGCTTTTTCTCCCGCCATGCGCAGGGCATGAACTTCGGCATGCGGCTCGCCCGCGCGGTAGTGAAAACCTTCCCCTACGATCTCGCCATTGTTCACAATAACGCACCCAACATTCGGGTTAGGGTGAGTGGTAAACCGACCGCGCTGCGCCAGCTTCATGGCTCGCGCCATGTACATCTCGTCCTGCATGGTCTTAATCCTGTAAGCGGGCGATCTCTTCGCCAAACTCTTTGATATCTTCAAAGCTACGGTAAACCGAGGCGAAGCGGATATAGGCGACTTTATCGAGCTTTTTCAGCTGCTCCATCACCAGATTACCGATCATTTTGCTCGGCACTTCGCGCTCGCCCAGACCCCGCAGATAAGATTTAATATGGTTTAGCGCCATTTCGACGTCATCGGAACTGACGGGCCGCTTCTCCAGCGCCTTGAGCATTCCGCTGCGCAATTTCTCTTCGTTGAACGGCTCGCGCACATCGTTACTTTTTACCACGCGCGGCATCACCAGCTCTGCCACCTCGAAGGTGGTAAAACGCTCGTTGCACACCAGACACTGCCGACGACGGCGCACGGAAGACCCTTCGCCTACAAGACGTGAGTCGATGACTTTGGTATCCACAGCGGAGCAAAATGGGCAATGCATACGATGTCCCTGTTATCTGGTTAACTGATTTCTATTTTACCCTGAACTGGCCCGACAACAAAGGAAGAGCTTTTTGAGACAAAGGATCTATGCCTGAGCGCACTATCCTGTCTACCATTGCAACAATCTGTGATTTCAAGGAATTAAACGCAATGACAAGACGTTACCTGAAAATAGTGCTGCTGGGGAGCCTCTTCACGCTTAGCGCCTGCGCACAGCAAAGTGAAGTCCGCGAGATGAAACAGAGCGTGAATACGCTGAACGTGGCCATGGACAAGCTCAACAAGGAAACGGTGAAGATAACCCAGCAGAACGCGCTCAACGCGAAATCCAGCAACGGCGTTTATTTATTGCCAGGCGCAAATACGCCGGCCCGACTCAACAGCCAGATTGGCATGCTTAAAATGTCTCTGGTGAACGTTGCAGCCAACGCGGATGGTACGCGCGCAACGCTGCGTATTCAGGGGGAGTCTAACGATCCGCTTCCGGCCTTTAGCGGCACCGTCGAGTGGGGGCAGATCCAGGGCACCACCGAAGATTACCAGGAAGTGAACGTGAAGAACCAGCTTTTCACCGCCCCGGCAAGCACCCTGGCGCCGAGCGACGTCGATATCCCCGTTCAGCTGAGCGGCCTCACTCCGGAACAGTTAGGCTTTATCCGCATTCACGATATTCAGCCCGCCGCGCAGTAACCTCAGATCCGTAGCGGAGTGCAATGTCACTCCGCTAACATTTACACTCCGCAAAGATTGGCAACATAAATGATTGCCGCTACAATCCCGCCCGTCTAAAGTACGCAAACGTGAACGCAATCGATTACGTATGTGAGAGATATGTGAAACAACACATATTTTTGTGAGCAGGGATTCCTATAATAGGCTCCGCAGAAACACGAAATATTTAGAAACGCAATTCGCGCATTTTTCACTCCCGGAAGGGAATTTCAATCAGTGGCATGATTATGAAAAAAACATTACTCGCAGCCGGTGCAGTTCTGGCACTCTCCTCCTCTTTCGCCGCTAACGCAGCGGAGAATAACAAGCCAGAATACGTATCCGACTGGTGGCATCAGAGCGTTAACGTTGTAGGTAGCTATCACACCCGTTTCGGACCGCAGATCCGTAACGATACCTACCTGGAGTACGAAGCCTTCGCCAAGAAAGACTGGTTTGATTTCTATGGCTACATGGATGCGCCGGTATTCTTCGGTGGTAACACCGACGCGAAAGGTATCTGGAACCACGGTTCTCCGCTGTTCATGGAGATCGAACCGCGCTTCTCCATCGACAAACTGACCGGTACCAGCCTGGCGTTTGGTCCGTTCAAAGAGTGGTATTTCGCGAACAACTATATCTACGATATGGGCCGCAATAAGTCCGGTCGCCAGAGCACCTGGTATATGGGTCTGGGCACCGACGTTGATACCGGCCTGCCAATGAGCCTGTCCCTGAACGTGTATGCAAAATACCAGTGGCAGAACTACGGCGCAGCGAACGAAAACGAGTGGGATGGCTACCGTTTCAAGGTGAAATATTTCGTGCCAATCACCCAGCTGTGGGGCGGCAACCTGAGCTACATTGGCTTCACCAACTTTGACTGGGGCTCAGACCTGGGCGACAACGATTTCCGTGACCTGAACGGTAAGAAAGCGCGTACCAACGACTCCATCGCCTCCAGCCACATCCTGGCGCTGAACTACGATCACTGGCACTACTCTGTTGTTGCGCGTTACTGGCACAACGGTGGTCAGTGGAACGACGATGCGAGCCTGAACTTCGGCAACGGCGACTTCAGCGTTCGTTCTACCGGCTGGGGTGGTTACCTGGTCGTGGGTTACAACTTCTAACCCGTGCAGTATTGCGCCCTCGCCTCTTCCACGGGAGAGGGCGCAAGCACAAAAAACGGCAACATCGTTGCCGTTTTGCTTTTACCTCGCCATCCGGCTTTTCACTGCTTAACCTTGCGCAAAAAATCCGCCAACGACCTGTCCGCGCTTTCGCTAAACCGTCTTTCCGTCTGTGCAATATTGAGGCATCTGTCGAGACGGAAGCAGCGATAGTCATTGCGCCGCTCGCACCACGCGGCCAGCAGCCAGTGCTCGCCCCAAAAGAACAGCCCAAGCGGCTGGACCTCACGCCGGCTTAACTGCCCGGCCTCATCACGATAGTGCAGCGCCAGCACGCGCTGAGCGGAGATGGCCTGGTGAATCAGGTCGAAGCCGCTGCGCGAGTGCTGCTGTAGCGCAATTTCCGGGGCATAAATCCGCGTCTGTTCGGCCCTGCGGCGACACTCCTCCGGCAGGATCGCCAGCACTTTTTCCTGCGCCGACTCAAGCTCTCGCGACAGTGACTCCCCGCCCCAGGTCTTGAGCAGGCGGATCGCCACCATTAGCGCCTCGGACTCTTTGTTGGTCAGCATTAGCGGCGGCAAATCAAAGCCCGACATCAGGCGATATCCGCTTCCCGCCTCGCCTTCTACCGGCACGCCAGACAGCGACAGGTCGCGGATATCGCGGTAAATCGTGCGTTCAGATACGCCCAGCCTTTCTGCCAGATGCGCCGCCGTTGTCAGACGCCTGCCCCGCAGGATTTGCACAATCTGAAATAAACGGTCAGCGCGTCGGGTCATCGTGTTTGTTGCTCTCAGGCCGGTTGATGAAGGCCGACGCGATTGCCTTCGCTGTCGGTAAACAGGGCGATAGTGCCAATACCGTCTGGCAATTCCAGCGGGCCAAACACGCACTCGCCGCCCGCGGAAGCGATACGATCGAGCGTGGCCGCCAGGCTGTCAGTGTGCAGATAAATAATAGCGCCCTGAGAGGACGGCGTAATACCGTCAAATTTTGCCAGCGCGCCGCCGGTGGCGGGATCCTCATGCGGGAAAATCGCCAGTTCCGCCACGTCCATCTTCTCGCGGCGCAGCGCAACCTGCATCACCGGCCCGTAGAATTTGATGGCGCGGTCCATGTCGACGACGGGAATTTCAAACCAGTTAATCACACTTTTCATACTTCCTCCTGCCTGCTGTTAGGGTTCAGAGGGAGTCTACGCCAGGGCTCCTGACAGCATACTGTCAGGAGTATTTATCCGGTTCAGGTAAAAAAAATCCCGGCCAACAGGCCGGGATTTCGATACCGCATAAGACGTTGCCTTACGGCAGAATTGACGGCTGATCCGCCCCTTCTTTCTCGACCTTCTGCTGGATCAGGTGCTCGCGCTTCATGCCCAGCTTCAGCGCCAGCGCGGACGCCACGTAGATAGATGAGGCCGTACCGATAGAAACACCGATCAGCATGGTCAGCGAGAAGCCTTCCAGCACCGGGCCACCGAACAGGAACAGCATCAGGATCACCATCAACGTGGTGCCGGAGGTGATCAACGTACGGTGCAGCGTCTGGGTCAACGACACGTTAAAGATTTCGTACGGCGTACCGCGACGGATCTTACGGAAGTTTTCACGAATACGGTCAGATACCACGATGCTGTCGTTCAGTGAGTAACCGATAACGGACATCAAGGATGCCACAATCGTCAGGTCAATCTCAATGTGGAACAGGGACAGTATGCCCATGGTAATGACCACGTCGTGCGCCAGAGCGATAACCACGCCTGCCGCCAGTCGCCACTCAAAGCGGAAACCGACGTAAATCAGGATCGAGATCAGCGCCACCAGCAGCGCCATAGCGCCGGTCTGCGCCAGGTCTGCACCGACGCTCGGGCCGACAAACTCGATACGCTTAACCGTCGCGTCCTGGCTGGTCGTTTCGTTAATAACCTGTACGACCTTGCTGCCCAGCTCCTGGCTGCCGTTAGCATCGTGTACCGGCGGCATACGCACCATGATGTCGCGGCTGCTGCCGAAGTTCTGCAACAGCGGCTCTTCAAAGCCCGCTTTTTGCAGCGACTCGCGCATCTGGTCCATATCGACCGGTTTTTCCAGGGTAATTTCAATCACCGTACCACCGGTGAAATCAAGCCCCCAGTTAAAGCCCTTCACGCCCATAATGACGATGGACAAAATCAGCAGAAAACCTGAAATGCCGAAGGCCCAGTAGTCCCAGCGCATAAAGTCCCAGACTTTACGGCCATGGTTCAATTGTTCAACAGTATATTCCTGTGCCACAACGCACTCCTCAGATAGACAGCTTTTTGACGCGCTTGCCGCCGTACAGCAGGTTCACGATGGCACGGGTGCCGACAATAGCGGTAAACATCGACGTTGCGACACCGATACCGGTTGTAATCGCAAAGCCTTTGATCGCGCCAGTACCCACTGCATACAGGATAAGAACCTTAATCAGTGTTGTTACGTTCGCATCAAAGATGGAGCTGAACGCCCCTTTGTAGCCTTCTTCAATCGCCTGCTGTACAGAGCGACCGTTGCTCAGCTCTTCTTTGATACGCTCGTTTATCAGTACGTTGGCGTCGACCGCCACCGCAAGGGTTAGCACGATACCCGCTATACCCGGCATGGTTAGCGTCGCCCCTGGCAGCAGGGACATGATACCGATGATCAGCACCAGGTTGGCAATCAGCGCAGACGTCGCGATCAGGCCGAACTTCTTGTAGAAGAAGATCATGAAGATGATGGACACCGCCAGACCAGCCAGACACGCTTCCAGACCCTGTTTGATGTTCTGCATACCCAGGGTTGGACCAATCGTACGTTCTTCAACAATCTGAATTGGCGCAATCAGCGCACCGGCACGCAGCAGCAGAGAAAGCTGACGCGCTTCGTTCGGGTTGCTGATACCGGTAATGCGGAAGCTGTTACCCAGACGAGACTGGATGTTGGCGATGTTAATCACCTCTTCCTCTTTCACCAGCACCGCGCGACCATTAGCGTCTTTTTTACCGCTGTCTTTGTACTCCACGAACAGGGTCGCCATCGGCTTGCCGATATTGTCCTTGGTGAAGTTAGACATGATGTTACCACCCGCGCTATCCAGCGAGATGTTAACCTGCGGCTGGTTGTACTCATCCTGGCTTGAAGTGGAGTCGGTGATATGGTCACCGGTCAGGATCACGCGCTTGTACAGCACAACAGGCTGGCCTTCACGGGTCTGTTTCACTTCGGAATCGCCCGGCACACGGCCTGAGGCCGCAGCAGCCTGATCGACGTTGGAGTTAACCAGGCGGAACTCCAGGGTCGCCGTCGCGCCCAGAATCTCTTTCGCCCGCGCGGTATCCTGGATACCCGGCAGTTCAACCACGATACGGTCAGCACCCTGACGCTGTACCAGCGGTTCAGCCACGCCCAGCTGGTTTACACGGTTACGCAGAATGTTGATGTTCTGCTGAACGGCGTATTCACGCGCTTCGCTCAGACGCGCATCCGTCATTACCGCACGCAGCTGGTTGCTGCCCTGAGAGGTGATGACCAGATCGCGGTGACGCTGGGTCAGATAAGTTACAGCCTGATCGCGCGCCGCGCTGTCGCGGAACGTGATGCTCATGCCGTAGTTATCTTCTTTACGGACGGTGGTGTACGGAATGCCTTTATCGCGCAGGTCGCTGCGCAGGCTGTCGATATTTTGTTCCTGCAGCTTGCCGAGGGCGGTATCCATATCCACTTCCATCAGGAAGTGAACGCCACCACGCAGGTCAAGACCGAGTTTCATTGGCTCTGCGTTAAGCGCAGCCAGCCAACGTGGGGTTGCAGGAGCAAGGTTAAGCGCCACGACGTATTTATCACCCAGCACGCCCATCAGCGCTTCACGTGCGCGGAGCTGCGTGTCGGTGGTGTCGAAGCGAGCAAGAATTGCGCCCTCTTCCAGTGCCACAGACTTAGCGGTAATTTTTTCTTCTTGTAACGTTTTCTGGACCTGGATCAGCGTTTGCTCACTGGCGGCGACACCGCGCGCGCCAGTGATTTGAACGGCCGGATCCTCACCATACAGGTTGGGAAGCGCGTACAGCAGGCCGACGATAATCACGACGACCAGCATGATGTACTTCCACAAAGGATAACGGTTTAACACGGCAGTTCCCTTTGGGAAAAGTTGGGATTACAGCGCCTTCATGGTGCCTTTCGGCAGAACGGCAGCTACGAAGTCACGTTTGATAACCACTTCAGTGGTGTCGTTGAGGGCGATAGCAATGTAGCCGTTTTCCGCTACTTTGGTTACGCGACCTACCAGGCCACCATTGGTCAGGACTTCATCGCCTTTCGCGATGGAGTTCATCAGGTTTTTGTGCTCTTTAGTACGCTTCTGCTGTGGACGCAGGATCATGAAGTAGAAGATCAGACCGAACACAACCAGCATCAGAATCAGTGACATTGGGCTGCCCTGCGCTGGTGCTCCCGTTGCTGCTACCGCATCAGAAATAAAAAAGCTCATTCAAATTCCCTCATTATTAAAATTAATCAACGTTCAACGGTGGAACATCCCGCCCCTGACGTTGGTAGAAATCGGTCACGAAGCTCTCTAATTTACCCTCTTCGATAGCCTTACGTAAACCAGCCATTAAGCGCTGATAATAACGAAGATTATGAATGGTATTGAGTCGCGCGCCCAAAATCTCGTTGCAACGATCGAGATGATGCAGATACGCGCGAGAATAATTGCGACAGGTATAGCAATCGCACTCGGAATCGAGCGGGCTGGTGTCACTCTTATGCTTCGCGTTACGGATTTTCACCACGCCATCGGTAACGAACAGATGACCGTTACGTGCATTTCGTGTTGGCATGACGCAGTCGAACATATCAATGCCGCGACGTACGCCTTCAACCAGATCTTCCGGTTTGCCCACACCCATCAGGTATCGTGGTTTATCCGCCGGGATTTGCGGGCAGACATGCTCCAGAATGCGGTGCATATCTTCCTTCGGCTCACCCACAGCCAAACCGCCGACAGCGTAGCCATCAAAGCCTATCTCTACCAGACCTTTAACGGAGATATCGCGTAAATCTTCGTAAACGCTGCCCTGAATAATGCCGAACAGCGCATTTTTGTTCTGTAGGGAGTCAAAACGGTCGCGGCTACGCTTCGCCCAGCGCAGGGACATCTCCATTGAGCGTTTCGCGTAGTCCCAGTCCGCCGGGTATGGCGTGCATTCGTCGAAGATCATCACGATATCGGAGCCGAGATCGTACTGAATCTCCATTGATTTTTCCGGATCGAGGAAGATCGGATCGCCGTTGATCGGGTTACGGAAGTGTACGCCCTGCTCGGTGATCTTGCGGATATCGCCCAGGCTGAAGACCTGGAAACCGCCGGAATCGGTCAGGATCGGGCCTTTCCACTGCATGAAGTCGTGCAGGTCGCCGTGGAGCTTCATGATCTCCTGGCCCGGACGCAGCCACAGGTGGAACGTGTTGCCGAGAATGATCTGTGCGCCAGTGGCTTCCACCTCTTCCGGCGTCATCCCTTTTACGGTGCCGTAAGTGCCCACAGGCATAAACGCGGGGGTTTCAACCACGCCGCGATCAAACACCAGGCGACCGCGACGCGCGCGGCCATCGGTGGTATCGAGTTCAAATTTCATTTTTTCTCCGACGTCAGAAAAAACAGTCCAACGTTGTAACACGGTGCCGCGGACTTATTCCCCGACACGCTCATTCAAAGCCTGCGGATTGTACGTGATAAACATCGCGTCACCGTAGCTAAAAAAGCGATATTTTTGTTCTACCGCAGACTTGTAGGCATTCATCGTATGCTGATAACCCGCAAATGCGGAGACCAGCATAATCAGCGTAGATTCAGGCAGATGGAAGTTGGTCACCAGCGCATCAATCACTTTGTACTGATAGCCCGGGTAGATAAAGATCTGCGTATCGCCAAAGAACGGCTCGATCAAACCGCTTTTCGCGGCCTGCGCGGCGCTCTCAAGGGAACGTACCGACGTCGTACCGACGGCCACGACGCGGCTGCCGCGCGCTTTCGCCGCCAGCACCGCATCCACCACCTCCTGCGGCACTTCGGCGTATTCAGAGTGCATGATGTGGTCTTCAATGCTATCCACGCGTACCGGCTGGAACGTCCCCGCGCCGACGTGCAGCGTCACGAAGGCCATCTCGATGCCTTTGGCGCGCAGTTTTTCCAGCAGCGGCTCATCAAAGTGCAGGCCTGCCGTCGGCGCCGCGACCGCGCCAGGCTTCTGGCTGTAGACGGTCTGGTACAGCTCGCGGTCGGCCTCTTCGTCCGGGCGCTCAATGTACGGCGGCAGCGGCATGTGGCCGATGGTGTTGAGGATATCAAGCACCGTGCGCTCGTCGTTGAATTCCACCTCGAACAGCGCATCGTGACGCGCGGTCATGGTCGCTTTGATGCTCTCGTCATCGCCCAGCAGCAGCTCAGCGCCCGGCTTCGGCGCTTTGGAGGCGCGAATATGTGCCAGAATACGTTTATCATCGAGCATACGTTCGACCAGCACCTCAATCTTACCGCCGCTGGCTTTACGGCCAAACAGACGCGCCGGGATCACGCGGGTATTGTTAAAGACCAGCAGATCGCCAGGGTTGAGCTTGTCGAGCAGATCGGTGAAAGTACCGTGCGTCAGCGCGCCCGTTGGCCCGTCAAGTGACAGCAAGCGACAGCTGCTACGCTCAGGCATGGGGTAGTGAGCAATCAGGGATTCAGGTAGTTCAAAGGAGAAATCGGCGACGCGCATGACGTATACTCGTGACTTAAAAACAGGCGGCATAGTCTAGTGCTCACACCCATTTGCTGCAACAACTAGCCGCCACCGGACAAATAAAACGCATGAATTTTCTCGCTCACCTGCATCTCGCTCACCTCGCGGACAGCTCCCTTTCCGGCAATTTGCTGGCCGACTTCGTGCGCGGCAACCCCGCTGACGCGTATTCCCCAGAGGTTGTCGACGGGATTTTTATGCATCGCCGCATCGACGTGCTGACCGACAACCTGCCGGAAGTGACCGAAGCCAAAGCCTGGTTCCGTCCCGAAACGCGCCGCGTTGCGCCGATTACCCTTGACGTGATGTGGGATCATTTCCTCTCGCGCCACTGGGAACGGCTTTCGCCGGAGATGCCGTTAACCGAATTTGTGCGCTATGCCCGTCAGCAGGTGGCGATCATTCTGCCTGACTCGCCGCCGCGCTTCGTTAATCTCAATAATTACCTGTGGTCGGAACGCTGGCTGGAGCGTTACCGCGAGATGGATTTCATTCAGAACGTGCTTAACGGCATGGCCAGCCGCCGCCCGCGTCTTGACGCGCTGCGCGACTCCTGGCACGACCTGGACGAACATTATGACGCGCTGGAAACGCGCTTCTGGCAGTTCTACCCGCGCATGATGGCGCAGGCAAAAAACAAGCAGCTCTGAGCGCGTTTTCATTGATAGGTAAAAGCTGGCGGAACGATTGTCAGCACCTCTTTGTCTTATGAGCGAACACTCTCTATACTGGGCCGCGTTGCGTTCCAAATAACCTTAGTATCTACAGGAGAATCATATGGTTCTGGTAACTCGTCCGGCTCCGGATTTTACGGCTGCAGCAGTTCTGGGCAACGGTGAAATCGTTGAAAACTTCAACTTCAAACAGCACACCAACGGTAAAGCGACCGTTCTGTTCTTCTGGCCAATGGACTTTACCTTCGTTTGCCCGTCTGAGCTGATCGCGTTCGACAAACGTTACGAAGAATTCCAGAAGCGTGGCGTGGAAGTGGTTGGCGTCTCCTTCGACTCTGAATTTGTACACAACGCATGGCGTAACACCCCTGTCGACAAAGGCGGCATCGGTGCGGTGAAATACGCGATGGTTGCGGACATCAAGCGTGAAATTCAGCAGGCTTACGGTATCGAACATCCGGACGCTGGCGTTGCGCTGCGTGGTTCTTTCCTGATCGACGCCAACGGCATCGTTCGTCACCAGGTTGTGAACGACCTGCCGCTGGGTCGTAACGTTGACGAAATGCTGCGCATGGTTGACGCGCTCCAGTTCCACGAAGAGCACGGTGAAGTGTGCCCGGCTCAGTGGGAAAAAGGTAAAGAAGGTATGGCTGCTTCCCCGGACGGCGTGGCTAAATACCTGTCTGAGAACGTATCCAGCCTGTAATCGGCACGGTTTACGGAAGAGGCCCGCTTATGCGGGCCTTTTTTTATGCTTTACGCTGCGTCTCTCGCCAGATGCGCCAGGCCATGCCCGCCAGCAGGATCACGCCCGCAATCAGCACGCCCCACACCAGCAGCGTGTTCATCCTGCTCGCCCGTTCGGCCGCAGAGGTGGCGCTCAGACGAGCCTCGCCGCCTAAGGCGACATTATCCTTAAGATCGGCCTGCGGCAGGTTCGCCATATCATACGTTTTACGCAGCGCGGCAGGGATCAGCATGTCAGGCTCCACGCCGGCAGGTTTTGCAGCCCCGTTTCCCCATGCGAGGAGGTACGGCGCTTTTCCCTGCGCGTTAAACACCAGGTCATAGCGGTCACGATGCCCGATGACGCCCGGCAGGTATTCCGGCAGCCGCGCATTCAGCGTCGTGATTTTCACCGCCTGCACCAGGCCTCCGCTAAGCGAAACGGGTGGAGAGGTTTTGCCCTCCAGACGGTAAAGCACCTCTTTTTTCAGAGGGTGCCATTTGTCCTTCTCCGTACTCCGCCACGCTATCTCTACGGGAAGGACGCCGTCGCCATTCAGTAAGATACTGACCGCACGCAGCGGCTGCGGCCGCGCCCAATGCCACTGCGCTTCGCTTGTCGATAGCTGCTCCCCTTTCCCCTCCAGATCGATCGTTTCCGGCGCCGCCTGCGCGGGAGCGCCGATCGCATTTACGCCGGTCAGGGTTATTCCGGGGCTCTGCGCGTTCAGCACCACCATGAGATAGCGATTCGCGTCAGGAGATAAAACCGTATCAATATCGATCCGATCGAGCTTAAGACGATCCTCGCCGCTAGCGACGTCCAGCAGGGGCATATCTTCGCGCAGGGTATACCATCGCTTAAGATCCTCACTGTAATAGACCGACGCCGTTCCCTGCCACGGCGTCTGAGGGGTATTCCAGAGCAGCTGAAGCTGGGACAGGGCAACCTCCCCCGTAGCCTGCTCCGGCAGGGTCAGCAGATAGTGCTGCCCGGCTGCGGCGGCTTTTTGCCCTTCCAGCACAATCTCCACGCCGTTTCGGGAACGGAGCAGGATTTTATCGCGGTCCTCGTCCCCTCGCGCAGGCGCCAGCGGCGAGGCATCCAGAGGAAAGAGGCGCAGCGCCGTGGTTTGCACCGACGGCTGCGGACGCGTCGCGGCGACCAGGCTGAGGGGAACCGGCTCGCCCGACTGATTAAAGACGCGAACGTCATGCAGTTCCGGCGACGTGCTCTGCGCATACACGGCGAGCGGCAGCATCACCCGATACCACTGGGAAGGGACAGACGTATCCAGCGAAAGACCGAAGGCATAATCCCGCGGCGATTCCGTCTGTACCTCGTCGCAGAACGCCGGGCCTGCAAGCGCCAGCAGCGCGGTACACGCTACCGCTTTCATCCATTTCATTTTTCTTCTCCTGCTTTAGGCGGTAGCGGCGAGAAATAGCCCACAATCAGCACCAGGATCGCCACGCCGATAAACGCGACGGCGCGCGACAGGCCGCCGCCCCCCGCGCTGTCTACGAGCATCAGCTTGAGCATGACCATGCCCAGCAGCGCCGCACCGCAGAGCCACTCCTGCCGGGCGGCCCGGCGGGTAGCGCGGATCATGACCACCAGCGCGCACAACATCCAGAACAGGGCAAACGTGGTCTGGATAAGCCGCGAATCCCACAGCGACGCCATATTCCATGCCACCTCGCCGTACCACGCCAGCGCGCGCAGCAGCGCGCCGTTAAGCCACCAGAAGCCAAACGCCATCAGCATGACGGCGGGCCACGGGCGGGACTGCGCGAGCAATGCCGGGCAATAGCGATCCACGGCCCGATAAAACACCACCAGCCCCAGCAGAGCAAACGCGGCCCCTTCCTCAAGCGGGTTTACCAGCGGCAGCCAGGCTTGACCATAAACCACACCGTCCTGGAAATTGGTCACCACCAGCAGTACCAGCAGCGCTACGACCACGGGGATCGGTGCCACGCACGCATAAAGTGCAGGCCACTCCCGGAACGGCCACCCGCGACGCCGCACCGCCGCAGAGAGCGCCATAATCACCGCGCCGCCAGCGGACATGGCCAGCCCCCAGCCCCAGGCCAGCATGCCCCACGGCAACGCTCGGGAAAACCAGTAAAGCTCAGCGGCCAGCGCCAGTAAAATCATCCACAGCAGCGAAAGATGCAGCCCCATTGAGAGACGCGGCAGGAGACCTTCCACGTCACGCCGCAACAGCAGCAGCGCGGAAGGCAGCGCAACACACCAGGCCAGATTTGCCCAGCCGGCGGCAAAGACCTGCTGGTGCGAGAGCTGATAGCCCAACATCAGCAGCATTACCGGCCACAGCAGCCATTTGCTTCCATCCAGCTCCCGCCACGCCAGACAAGCGGCCACCTGCCGCCAGCCCCAGACCGACGCCGCCGTCAGCGCCAGCACGCCCGCCAGAATCGATAGCTCCTGCTTCATCAACAGCTGCGATGCGCCCAGCAGCGCGACTAACCAGATCAGCAGCCCGCCGGCCAGCAGCGCCCAGCTGACCGGCAGCACATAACGCCGCCACAGCCAGGCCGCAGCCAGCCAGCTAAGGCTGAGAATGGCGAAGATCAGCAGCAGGCTCAGCGACGTAACGCCGTTCATCTGCGCCCACAGCGCGCTGCCGAGCGCCAGCACCAGCAGCGCCGTCCCGCTATAGCTCATGCGCCTTTGCTGCTGCTGGATCCCCAGCCAGAGGATGCCCAGCCCTTCCAGCGCCCAGGCCATTGCCGTCCAGCGCGCCGACAGCGCCAGCGGGATGGCGAGCGTCGCGAAACCTCCGCCGATGGCCAGCGCCGCCATCACCAGCGGCCGCCCGACTGACGGATAGCGTCGCAGCGCAAGGAACGCCAGCGAGAGGTAAAACGCCCCATACCCCAGCGCGCCGAGCGCCGGGCCGTATGTCCAGTGCGACGTCATGCCGTACTGCATTCCAAATCCAACAAGCGGCGGCGCAAACAGCAGTACGCCGTCAATAATCTGTTTACCTTTTTCCTGCGCCCGCAGCGACAGCGCTACGCTAAACACGCCGAAAATTAGCGTATTGGCAATCAGGAACAGCTGGCAGATAACGTAGTCATCAGGCTGATAGTCGCTCAGCCCCCACCATCCCCCCACGCCAAACGTAAAGAGCAGCCCGAGCAGGTTGAGCTCGCGCCAGTGCTGCCAGATGCTGATGGCGAGAATGCCGATAGAGAGCAGGAGATAGAAGGAGAACAGCGCCACAAAGCTCCCTCCTCCCGTCGACAGCAGCAGCGGTGCAAGGTACCCGCCGAGGCTCGCCAGCATGGCAAGGCTCAGCGCCCTTTGCAGCACGGCCAGCCCGACGCTCGCCGCGCAAATCACCACCAGCAGCGCAAACGCCAGGGTCATCGGCAACATTTGCCAGAGCCGGAACGCGCCAAAGACGGTCAGGTAGAGCACGCCGGTTGCGCCGCCCTGAAGAATAAGGGCATAGATCCGCTGCCTGTGCCGCAGCCGCCATCCGACGGCCAGCAGGACCATGGCAAACAGCGCCGTGACTGCAAGGCGCAGCTCAAGCGGAAACAGTGAATGTTCGACGGTATAGCGCAGCAGGAAAGAGAGGCCGAGGAAGAGCAGCACAATCCCCAGCTTCGCCAGCGGATTGCCCTGCATAAACCAGCGCGTCAGTGAAGACAGGATACCGCCAAAGGCGGGGGGCCGTTTCGGGGCCGGTGACGGCGCAGGTTTTGCCTCAGTAACAGGCGGCCCGGGGCGCCAGGGATCGACGGGCGAAGACTCGACCGCTGCCGCCGGAGCAGGCTCCGCCACCGGCGCGGCGGGCTGCACCGGTTCCGGCGCGTTATCAGCCGCGCCGCGCTGCTCAAGCGCCTCAATGCGCTGGCGTAGCCGGACGATCTCCTGCTGCGCCGCCGTGCTTCGGTTAAAGCCTATAACCGCAAGCACGGGCGCCACCAGCAGCGCAAAAACCAGGAACAAACAGCCAAGGATGTAAAGCTCGTCCATGTTTCCACCTTCACCGTAAACGATCCGTTAAGATTGACACAAATAGTTGCATTTGCGCCATCTAAAAGGTGAAAACCGCTCCGCCCGCAGTTAGCTGCCGAACCAGACCGCCGCTGAAATGGCCGGAAGCGTAAGCACGCTTTCCTGGAACGTCGCTTTACCCGCTTTGCTCTTCCACGTTTTACCGGCCAGCAGCGGTGAATCTTCCAGCACCACCTCGCACGCCTCGCCCCGGTTGAGAGCCACCAGCACGCGCTGCTGGTTATAGACGCGGACAAACACCACCACGTTATCGTGAGCGTACATCACCTGACAGCCCCCATAGCGCAGGGCCTGGCTCTGCTTGCGCAGCGTCGCCATGCGCTGGTACAGGCTGAACAGCTCCCGATCCTGATTCTCAGGCTCCCACGGGAACGTTTTACGGCAGAACGGATCGTTGTTGCCGTCCAGCCCCACTTCATCGCCATAGTAGATGCAGGGTACGCCGGGCCAGGTAAAGAGCCAGGTTACCGCCAGCGGCAGTCGCGCTACATCCTTACCAAGCAGCGATTTGAAGCGGGCGGTATCGTGGCTGTCGAGCTGGTTGAACATCCGCAGCTGCTGCTGATGCGACAGGCTGGCGCGGTAGTTCTCCATCCACGCCATGCAGGTTTCGGCATCAATATGGTTCGGGTCGTAAGAAATGTCGGTATTGGCGAGGAATCCCCACAGCGGGAAGGTGAAGCCGCGATAGTTCATCGCCGCGTCTTCGGCATCTGCCTGCAACCACTGGCGCGCGTCGCCAAAGTGTTCGCCAAAGACAAACGCCTCCGGACGCGCGATTTTCGCCGAGCGAGAGATCTCCCGGACGTGGTGAAGGTTGTTTCGCGCTCCGCCCGCCTCACCGAGCATATGCACGACGTCCAGCCGCCAGCCGTCCATATTCCACGGCGCCTTCAGCCAGTGGCGCACGATGCTGTCTTCGCCGCCGTAGATCTCATTCACCAGAGAGGGCGACTGAAAATCCAGCTTCGGCAGGCTCGGGTAGCCAAGCCAGTCCAGGGCGCGGCCGTTTTCGTCAAAACTGTACCAGTCACGCTGCGGTGAGTCCGGGTTATGGCATGCGCCGCCCATCGACTGATTATGACGGTCGAACCACGCGTGAGAATCACCGCTGTGGTTGAACACGCCATCGAGTATCAGGCGCATACCTTCCTTTTGCGTGTTGTGGCGCAGCCGCAGCAGCGCCTCGTCACCGCCAAACTGCTCGTCAACGTGCCGGTAATCCTGAGTATCGTACTTATGTACGCTTGGCGCCTTAAACACCGGGTTCAGGTACAGCGCGGTCACGCCGAGCTTTTTCAGGTACGGCAGCTTTTCGCTGATACCGTCGAGATCGCCGCCGTAAAAGGTCGAGCCGCCCGCCTGCGCGGTCAGCGGCTCGCCCCATTTTTTGATAATGATGTCGTGACCGGCCGCATGGTGGTAGTAGACCTTGTCCTGCCCGGCGGTGCGTTTTTCACTGCGCGCAAAGCGGTCCGGGAATATTTGGTAAAAGACCCGATCGTTAACCCACTGCGGGCCGTTATCCGGATAATCAACCGCAAACTGCTCAAGCCTGGCCGGAGGGAAACGGCTAAACCCCTGCGGGGTAAACCACAGCTGACGGTTATTCCACAGCAGCTTAAAGCTGTAGCGGCGACGCGGCTGCCCGCTGCGAAGGTCGATATTCGCCCGCCACGCCGTGATACCCGGCTGAGGCTGGCTGCGCGCCTTGTGCATTTTCAGCGACGTCTCTTCGTTATCCACTTCGGCGCGTAAGGTCACACGTTCAGGCTGATTTTCCCCCGCCAGCCAGAGCGTAATCACAAGGTTGTCTTTGTTTTGCTTAACAAATGGGGCAACCGGAAGGTGCCAGGCGTTTAACATCACGAATCCCCTTTGATGAAATTGACGTCACCATGCCACAGGGTGGTTAAGGTTAGCTCATCGTGAGGACGTTTATTGGGGGAGGAGGACGGGGGATGAGGCATCAGTGCGGCCTGATGCCCTCATCCTGAGCCTCTCCCGGCGGGAGAGGGGGATTAAAATATTACTGCGCTTGCGCCAGCTGACGGTCACGGCGGCATTTAAACATCCAGCCCACCAGCAGCAGGACGATCCACGCAAAGCCCACGTAAAGCGAGATACGGGTGTCCGGATGGTAACCAATCAGGCCGATGATAAACACCAGGAAGATCAGCCCGACGACGGTCGTTGCGACGCCGCCCGGTACCTTAAACTTCAGCGCCTTCACCTCTTCCGGCGGCAGACGGCGGCGGAACGCAATCTGCGACAGCAGGATCATGATCCACACCCACACGGTCGCAAAGGTCGCCAGCGACGCAATCACCAGGAAAACGTTCTCCGGCATGATGTAGTTCAGGTAAACCGAGAACAGCAGCGCAACGGTCATCACCAGCACCGTTACCCACGGCGTGCCGCGGCGCGACGTTTTGGCAAAGACCTTCGGCGCACTGCCCTGCTCCGCCATGCCGTGCAGCATACGGCCAACGCCGAAGACGTCGCTGTTGATGGCCGACAGCGATGCGGTCAGCACCACAAAGTTGAGAATGCTGGCAGCAAACGCAATGCCCATGTGCTGGAAGGTCAGGACAAACGGGCTGCCGTTGGTGCCCACCTGGTTCCACGGATAGATGGACATAATCACGAACAGCGTCCCCACATAGAACACCAGAATACGCATCGGCACCGAGTTGATGGCGCGCGGAATGGATTTCTCCGGATCTTTCGCTTCTCCGGCGGTGATCCCGATAATCTCAATACCGCCGTAGGCGAACATAACCATCTGAAGCGACATCACCATTCCGAGCCAGCCGTTGCTGAAGAAGCCGCCGTTGCTCCATAAATTATGAATGCCCGTCGGCTGTCCGCCGTTGCCAATACCCCAGATGATGATGCCAAAACCGGCGAGGATCATGATGATGATGGTCGCGACCTTGAAGAAGGAGAACCAGAACTCAAGCTCGCCAAATACCTTCACGCTCATCAGGTTAACGGCGCAGATGATCAGCACCACGCTCAGCACCCAGATCCAGTGCGGCACGGCGGGGAACCAGACGCCCATATAGATGCCAAACGCCGTGACGTCGGCTATGGCCACAATCAGGATTTCGAAGCAGTAGGTCCAGCCGGTAATAAACCCGGCCAGCGGACCTAAGTTTTCCTGCGCGTAGCGTGAGAACGAGCTGGCTGACGGGTTGTGAACCGACATCTCCCCCAGCGCACGCATGATGATATAGGCCGCGGCGCCGCCAATGATGTAGGCCAGCAGTACGCTTGGACCGGCCATTTTGATGGCATCTGCCGAGCCATAAAAAAGACCGGTGCCGATAGCCGAGCCCAGCGCCATAAAGCGGATGTGGCGGGTGCTCAATCCACGTTTAAGTTTGTTAGTGCTTTCCATTAAAATCTTGCCATTCAACACGAAAAAAACAAAAAACCACGGGGCCTTAAGCCCCGTGGTTAAACAATTTGTTGCCGTTGATTAATGGGCGTTTGATGTAACCTGACGCCCCGCCGCACGGTCCCAGACGATAGCCAGCACCAGCGCAACAACGGATGGCATCAGCCAGGCCAGTCCCTGCTCGGACAGCGGCAGACGCTGTGTCCATGCTGGCAGGATGTCGGCGAACGCTGATGCTTTGATCCCGTCAAGGATACCAAAAATCAGGCTGATAAACATGGTTGGCGCAATAATTCGCGTGGAGTTATGCCACCACGGACGGGTGAAGCTCAGCACCACCAGCACGATGCACGGCGGATAGATTGCCGTCAGCACCGGAATCGACACCTGAATCAGATGGCTCAGACCGAGGTTTGACACCGCCATGGAGAAGATGCCGAGGATAAACACCAGCGAGCGGTACGAGAGCGGCAGATACTGGGCAAAGAACTCCGCACAGGCGCAGGTCAGCCCTACCGCCGTGACCAGGCACGCCAGGAAAATCAGCGCCGCCAGCAGCATGCTGCCCGCACCGCCAAAGGTGTGCTGCACGTAGGCATGCAGGATCGCCGCGCCGTTTGCACTCTGATCGACCAGCGTTGCGCTGTCTGAACCCAGGCGGAACAGCGCCAGATACAGCAGCGTAAGGCCAACACCGGCCATCAGGCCAGCCCAGATGGTGTAGCGGGTCAGCAGACGCGCTTCGGTTACGCCGCGGGAACGCGCGGCGTTAACGATAACAATGCCAAACACCATTGCGCCCAGCGTATCCATCGTCAGGTAGCCGTTAACAAAACCGTTCGAGAACGCCGCGTTCTCGTACGCGTCCATCGCAGAGCTGATAGGACCCGCAGGCCAGACGATGGCCGCAACGGCCAGCACGATCAGCGCAACAATCTTCAGCGGCGCCAGGAAGTTACCTACGGTATCCAGCAGTTTGCCCGGATAGAGCGACACCAGAATAACGATCGCGAAGTAGATCAGGCTGTAGATAAACAGCGGCATCGCACCGTCACCGGTCAGCGGGGCAATACCCACCTCAAAGGAAACCGTCGCCGTGCGCGGGGTCGCAAACAGCGGGCCAACGGCCAGATAGCATACGGTCGCCAGCAGAACGCCAGCTACCTTGCCAATCGGCGTGCTGAGGCTGTCCACGCCGCCGCCGACTTTCGCCAGCGCGATGACGGTCAATACCGGCAGACCCACCGCAGTAAGCAGAAAACCAAACGCGGCCGTCCAGACGTGTTCACCCGCCTGTAAGCCAACCATTGGAGGGAAAATGATGTTGCCTGCGCCAACGAACAGCGCAAATGTCATAAAGCCCAGCGCGATAATGTCACGCGATTTCAAGTGATGGGTCATAAAACCTTACTGCCTGTGGATGTGGTGTTGAAAACGTTGAGTTTTTCGCCATCCCTGACGGGACAATACAGCGGAAAATTTGCTCAATTTCAGCGGGAAATGCTCCCGTCCTGGCGTGGAGAAGAATAGTTTTTCGATTTACCACGCAAATACAGTCTGTCTGACAGTATATGGGGGGCAATTTAAACGCTTATAACGTTTAAAGGCAAGAAGGGATCGTAAAACCAGAACAATATGCCAGCATGAAAATACAGGCCAACATAATATGCCATGTATAAGAAAAACCCATGGCTAATCATGCGAACAAAAAAGCATCAACCGTATAATATTCACCCGCGCTTCGCTTGACTGCAAAGCAAACGGGCCAGCAGTGGCTGGCCCGTGGAAAGCATGACTGACACGCCCGCGGTCAGGCGCTCTTTTTGGCAATTAATCGTTCCGGGATAACAAAGCTAAAGCGCGTGCCCTTGCCCAGCGTGCTTTCGATATCAAGACGGCTCTCGTGGTGGCCCACCGCATGCTTCACGATTGCCAGCCCCAGACCGCTGCCTCCGGTCTGCCGCGAGCGCGCCTTGTCCACCCGGTAGAACCGTTCGGTGAGGCGCGGGAGGTGTTCAGACCCTATTCCCGGCCCGTTGTCTTCGACGCTAAACTCAGCGCCCGCCGGGGTATGCTGCCAGCGCACCACGATGTGCGTCCCTTCCGGGGTATGGTTTACGGCGTTGTACACGAGGTTCGAGATGGCGCTGCGCAGTTCATCTTCACTGCCGAGCACCTTCAGGTCGTTATCAACCTCAAACGCCAGCGTGTGTTTCTTATGGCTCAGGGTTTGCGCCTCGCGCTCCACTACGCGCAGCATCATCGGCACGTCGATGACCTCGTTGAGCGCCAGCGACGGCGCGGCCTCAATCTTCGAGAGCGTCAGCAGCTGTTTGACCAGCCCTTCCATGCGGTACGTCTGCTCGCGCATGGTGTGCAGCGCTTTCTCACGCGGCGCACCTTCAAGCGTTTGCTCCTGCATCATCTCCAGATAGCCCTGCAACACCGTCAGCGGCGTGCGCAGCTCGTGGCTGACGTTTGCAAAGAAGTTGCGACGCGCCCCTTCCAGCTGGTGCATCTGGGTGACATCTCGCGCCACCATCAGCCACTGCCGATCGCTGTAGGGCATCACGCGAATTTCAAGATGGCGACCGTTATTGAGCTTCAGATTGTGCGGACGACTAAAATCACGCGCTTTCAGATACAGCGTGAACTCGGGATAGCGCAGAAGGTTGAGGATGTTCTGGCCGTTATCATCCGGCCAGCGCAGGCCAAGCAGCTGCTGTGCGAGGCCATTACACCAGAAGAACGTCCCTTCTTCCGTCGTCAGGATCACCGCGTCCGGCAGCGACTCCGCGCCGCTGCGAAAGCGTTTGATCAGGCTTCCCAGCTCCCGTCGGCGCTTTTTATTACGCATCTGCATCTGGTGCAGGCCGTAGAGCAGCGGCTCCCAGCTTCCGCTTCCCGGCGGCGGCGTCATACTTCTGTCGACCCACAGCCACCAGGAGAGGCGCAGTAAATTCCAGAAATGCCAGACGAGCAGTCCCGTCACGGCCACCAGTAAAAACCACGGCAGATAGCCAAAAATAGCCCCCAGAATGAAGGCCGGAATACAGCATAAGATCAGTTCAAAGACGAGCCTTTTCCATGACAGACGTTCCAGCACGCGTCACACTCCTGTCATTGTTCAGAAACGGGTCGAGAAACGATAACCCGTGCCGCGGACCGTCTGTACCATGCGATCGTGGCCGCTCAGCTCCAGTGCTTTGCGCAGGCGGCGAATATGGACGTCAACCGTTCGGTCTTCGACATAGACGTTAGCTCCCCAGACGTTATTCAGCAACTGTTCGCGGCTGTAAACGCGTTCCGGGTGTGTCATAAAGAAGTGCAGGAGTTTAAATTCGGTTGGCCCCATATCGAGGGGATTTTCGCCGGTCATCACGCGGTGCGAGGTAGGATCCAGGCTTAGCCCCTGCATCTCAATCACCTCTTCCACCGCCATCGGTGAAATACGGCGCATCACGGCCTTAATGCGAGCGACCAGCTCCTTCGGGGAAAACGGTTTGGTAATGTAATCGTCCGCACCGGTTTCCAGACCGCGCACGCGATCCTCTTCTTCACCGCGCGCCGTCAGCATAACCACCGGGATATCGCGGGTCAGCGCTTCGCGTTTGATATGCTTGATAAACTGCAACCCGGAACCGCCAGGCAACATCCAGTCCAGCAGGATGAGATCGGGCCAGGGTTCATTGAGCTGGTTCACCGCGCTGTCATAATCTTCCGCTTCAACCGGCTGGAAGCCATTTTGTTCAAGCACGAAGCACACCATTTCACGGATCGGAGCTTCATCTTCTACGACCAGAATACGTCTCGCCATACTTTGCCCTGTCTTATCGTATTTAAGTTACAAGTCTGTAATGCGGCGTCATTATGCGTCAGATTTATGACAGATTTATGAAAAACATTACCACGGTAAATAGCAAACTGTTGTTTTATTACAGCGGTTATTTTCCGTTCCCTGAAAGTTTATAATCCTGCTTTCTTATTTTTGCCACGGATCACTTATGCGCATACTTCACACCTCAGACTGGCACCTGGGTCAAAATTTTTACAGCAAAAGCCGCGCCGCTGAACATGAAGCGTTCCTGAACTGGCTGCTGGAGACGGCCCGGAGCCGTGAGGTGGACGCGATTATTGTGGCGGGCGACATCTTTGATACCGGGTCGCCGCCGAGCTATGCGCGCGAGCTGTACAATCGTTTCGTGGTTAACCTCCAGCAAACCGGCTGCCACCTTGTGATCGTCGCCGGTAACCATGACTCCGTGGCGACGCTGAATGAATCCCGCGATATTCTGGCGTTTCTCAATACCACCGTGGTGGCCAGCGCCGGGCATGCGCCGCAGATCCTGAAAAAACGCGACGGCACGCCGGGCGCGGTGCTGTGTCCAATCCCCTTTTTACGCCCGCGCGATATCGTGCAAAGCCAGGCTGGTCTTTCCGGCAGCGAAAAGCAGCAGCACCTATTGCAGGCCATCACCGACTATTACCATCGCCAGCACGCGGAGGCCTGCGCCCTGCGCGGTGAACAGGCCATTCCGGTCATCGCCACCGGACACCTCACGACCGTCGGTGCCAGCAAAAGTGACGCGGTGCGCGAGATCCACATCGGTACGCTGGACGCGTTCCCGGCCCAGAACTTCCCGCCCGCCGACTATATAGCCCTCGGGCATATTCACCGGGCGCAGGTCATCGGCGGCTGCGAGCACATTCGCTACTGCGGATCGCCCATTTCGCTCAGCTTCGACGAAACGGGCAAAGCAAAATGCGTGCATCTGGTGAGCTTCACCGAGGGCAAACTCAGCGCCGTGGAGAGCCTTGAGGTTCCCGTCACCCAGCCGCTGGCGGTGCTGAAGGGCGATCTGGCCGCCATTACCGCTCAGCTTGAGCAGTATCGCGGCGCCGAACATAACCCGCCCGTCTGGCTCGATATCGAGATTACCACCGACGAGTATCTGCACGATATGCAGCGCAAAATCCAGGCGCTGACGGAAGCGCTGCCCGTAGAAGTGCTGCTGGTGCGCCGCAGCCGCGAGCAGCGCGAGAAAACGCTGCTAAGCGCCCGGCGCGAAACGCTTAGCGAACTTCGGGTTGAGGAGGTCTTCGAGCGGCGGCTGGCGCATGAAGAGATGGACGACGCCAGGCGCACCAGGCTTAACGAGCTGTTTGCGCAGACTCTGCACACCCTTCATGACGAGGAAGAAAACGCATGAAAATTCTGAGCCTGCGTCTGAAAAACCTGAACTCGCTGAAGGGCGAGTGGAAAATTGACTTTACCGCTGAGCCGTTCGCCAGCAACGGGCTGTTTGCCATTACCGGTGCCACGGGCGCGGGGAAAACCACGCTGCTGGACGCCATCTGCCTGGCGCTCTACCACGAAACGCCGCGTCTGAATAAGGTCTCCCAGGCGCAAAACGACCTGATGACGCGCGATACCGCCGAATGCCTGGCGGAGGTGGAGTTTGAGGTTAAAGGCGTCGCCTATCGCGCTTTCTGGAGCCAGAACCGCGCGCGCAACCAGCCGGACGGGAACCTGCAGGCACCGCGCGTTGAGCTGGCCCGCTGCGAAGACGGCAAAATCCTGGCGGATAAAGTCACGGATAAGCTGGAACAAACCGCCGCACTGACCGGGCTGGACTATGGCCGCTTTACCCGCTCAATGCTGCTCTCCCAAGGACAGTTTGCCGCCTTCCTGAACGCTAAGCCGGGGGATCGCGCCGAGCTGCTGGAAGAGCTGACCGGCACGGAAATTTACGGCCTGATTTCCGCCACGGTCTTTGAAAAACACAAGGCGGCACGCGGCGCGCTGGAGAGGTGCGAAGCCCAGGCCGCTGGCGTTGTGCTTCTGAGCGAAGAACGGCAGCAGCAGTTGCAGCAAAGTTTGCAGGCGCTTACTGACGAAGAGAAAACCCTGCTGGCTCAACAGCAGAGCCAACAGAAAGATTTTCAGTGGCTGACCCGCAACGACGAGCTGGTTGGTGAACAGCAGCGCGCGGCCGCTTCGCAGCAGCAGGCGCAACGGGCGTTGGCCGATGCCGCGCCTGAACTGGCGAAGCTCCGGCTGGCTCAGCCCGCCGCCCAGCTGCGGCCGCTGTGGGAGCGCCAGCAGGAGCAGACCACCCGTCTGGCGCAAACGACGCAGCGGATTGTCGAAGTAAATACTCGCTTACTCGACAGAGCGGCGCTGCGCTCGCGTATCCGCAACGGCGCGCTGGGTATACGCGAATGCCTGCAGGCAGAGCACGCGTCGCTGGCGCAGTGGCTGACCGAACACGATCGCTTTCGTCTGTGGGGCCAGGAGATGGCCGGCTGGCGGGCGAATTTTACGCAGCTGAGCCGCGATAAAAATCAGCTCGCGTCCCAGTCGGCGCGCATTGCGGAACTCCGCCAGAAGCTGGCTGCCATGCCGGAAAGCGCGCTTACGCTGACGGCTGAGGCGCTCGCGACGGCCATGGAGCAACAGGCGCAATCCCGGGCGCTCCGTCAGCGCCTGACCGCGCTTCACGCTCGCTACCAGCCGCTGCAAAAGCGGCTGCGCCAGAATGGGGAAAGCGTGCAAAAGGCGCTGGCTGAGCAGGGTAAACTCAACGAAACGCTGACCCTGCGCCGCCAGCAGTATAAAGAGAAAAACCAGCACTTCGCCGACCTTAAAACGCTCTGCGAGCGTGAAGCGACAATCAAAGATCTTGAGCACTATCGGGAACGGCTGGAAGCGGGTAAGCCTTGTCCACTCTGCGGCTCAAGCGAACATCCGGCCGTGGTGGAGTATCAGGCGCTTGAGCTGACCGACAATCAGCGCCGCCGTGACGCGCTGGAAAAAGAGGTTGCCGCGCTTAAGGACGAAGGATTGCTGGTGCTTGGGCAGGTAAATGCGCTGGCCCAACAGATCCAGCGAGAAACAGAGGAAGCCACGACGCTCTCTCAGGAAGAGCAAGCGCTCACTAAAGAGTGGCTTGAGGTTTGTACTTCCCTGAACATAGCGCTGAATATACAGGATGATATCGCCCCCTGGATGAGCGAGCAGGAGCAGTACGAGCGCCAGCTTTATCAGCTCAGCCAGCGCCTGACGCTGCAAAATCAGCTCAATGAACAGGACGGTCAGGCGCGCCAGTACCAGCAGCAGCTGGCGGCGACGCGTGAGGCGCTGGCGTCCTCGCTACGGCCGCTGTCGCTCAGCATGCCCGATGAAGGTGAGGAAAGCGCCTGGCTCAGCGCGCGCGAAGCCGAATATACCCGGTGGCAGGAAAAGCAGACCCAGCACGGCGTGATTCAGGAACGTATTAACGCCCTGACGCCGCTGCTGGATACGCTGCCGGTCTCCGACGGCGCGGAAGCCGAGGCGGCCATTCCTGAGAACTGGCGCGGGATCCACGACGAATGCCTGTCGCTGCAAAGCCAGCTCGCCACCCTTCAGCAGCAGGAGACGCTCGAGCGCGAGCGGCTACAGCATTCGCAGGAACAGTTCAGCGCCGCGCTGGCCGCGAGCTGCTTCGCCGATCGGGAGGCGTTTCTCTCCGCCCTGCTGGATGAGGCGACGATCCGCCGGCTTGAGCAGCAAAAGCAGACGCTGGAAAATCAGCTCCAGCAGGCTACGGCGCTTTCCGGGCAGGCAGGTCAGCAGCTTCAGGCGCATCAGGCGCTGCGCCCGGAAGGGCTGGACACGGATGCCGCAAGCCTTCAGGCGCAGCTACAGCAGCTGGGGCAGCAGCTTCGGGACAATACCACCCATCAGGGTGAGATCCGCCAGCAGCTCAAGCAGGACGCAGATAACCGTCTGCACCAGCAGGCGCTCATGCAGCAGATTGAAGAGGCGGCGCGTCTGGCCGACGACTGGGGCTACCTTAACTCGCTGATAGGCTCCAGCACCGGCGACAAATTCCGTAAGTTCGCCCAGGGGCTGACGCTGGATAACCTGGTGTGGCTTGCCAACCAGCAGCTCAACCGCCTGCATGGCCGCTATCTGCTGCAGCGTAAAGCGAGCGACGCGCTGGAGCTGGAGGTGGTCGATACCTGGCAGGCGGACGCGGTACGCGATACCCGTACCCTGTCCGGCGGCGAAAGTTTCCTCGTCAGCCTGGCGCTGGCCCTGGCGCTTTCCGATCTGGTCAGCCACAAAACGCGGATTGATTCGCTGTTCCTGGACGAAGGGTTCGGCACGCTTGATAGCGAAACGCTGGACACCGCGCTGGACGCGCTCGACGCGCTGAACGCCACCGGGAAAACCATCGGCGTGATCAGCCACGTAGAGGCGATGAAAGAGCGCATTCCGGTACAGATTAAGGTGAAGAAGATCAACGGGCTGGGGTATAGCAGGCTGGATCGGGAGTTTGCGGTGCGGTAAATGGTGGGTCGGTGCGGTCTGGTGCCCTCACCCTGACCCTCTCCCACGGGGAGAGGGAACAAACACTAAAAACCGCAACGTGCGTTGCCGTTTTGCCTTCGCCTTACCTCACCCTGGCCCTCTCCCACGGGGAGAGGGAACAAACGCTAAAGACCGCAACGTGCGTTTTTTATTCCGGCCATAGCCATGCCGCGCCGCGCACGCCGCTGGAATCCCCGTGGACGGCTTTGCGGATCGGGGTTTCACACTCGCCGCCAAATACCCACTGTTTCACCAGCGTCGGCACCGTCGCGTACAGCCGGTCGACGTTGCTCATGCCGCCACCCAGCACAATTACGTCGGGATCGAGGATATTGATCACGTGCGCCAGCGATTTTGCCAGCCGCATTTCGTAGCGGCTGAGCGCCAGTTCGGCCACCGGATCCTGCTCCTCAACCAGGCGCATAATCTCGTTCCCCTTCAGCAGTTGCCCGCTCAGGCGGTGGTAGTCCGTCGCAAAACCGGTGCCGGAGATAAACGTCTCGATACAGCCCTGCTTGCCGCAGTAGCACGGCACGTCGACGCGGTACTTAAGCTCATCTTCATCCATCCACGGCAGCGGGTTATGCCCCCACTCGCCCGCGGTGCCGTTGCCGCCAATATGCGAACGTCCACCGAAGGCCAACCCGGCACCGCAGCCGGTACCGATAATCACCGCAAACACGGTCTGCGCGCCTGCCGCTGCGCCATCGACGGCCTCAGACACCGCCAGGCAGTTAGCGTCATTCGCCAGACGCACCTCCCGGTTCAGGCGCTGGCTTAAGTCTTTATCGAACGGCTGGCCGTTAAGCCAGGTGGAGTTGGCATTTTTCACCACGCCGGTATACGGCGAAATAGAGCCGGGGATACCTATTCCCACCGTCCCCGTCTCGCCCGTGGCCTCCTCGGCCATATCGATCAGCCTGGCAATCGTCTCGATGGTCTGGTGATAGTCATCACGCGGCGTAGGCAGACGGTGGCGAAACAGCTGCTGCCCCTGCTCGCTCAGCGCAATAACTTCCGTTTTGGTGCCGCCCAAATCAATCCCAATACGCACAAGACACTCCTCATTATTTTGATTATCAACAGAGTAGAAGCCTGCTTCCCGATTAGCAATGCAAGCGATGCGACAATTCGCTATCATGCCCGCTGATTTAACGACAAGGCCGTGGAAATTATCATGCTGTGGTTCAAAAATTTGATGGTTTACCGTCTCAGCCGCGACATTTCGCTGCGTGCAGAAGAGATGGAAAAACAGTTAGCCGCTTACTCCTTTACCCCTTGCGGTAGCCAGGACATGGCGAAAACCGGCTGGGTTCCGCCAATGGGTTCTCAAAGCGATGCGCTGACCCACGCCAGCAGCACGGGGCAAATCATCGTTTGCGCCCGTAAAGAAGAGAAGATCCTGCCAACGCCGGTGGTTAAACAGGCGCTCGAAGCGAAGATCTTCAAGCTGGAAGCAGAACAGGGCCGTAAGCTTAAAAAAACCGAAAAAGATTCGCTGAAGGATGAAGTGCTGCACTCGCTGCTGCCTCGCGCCTTTAGCCGCTTTAGCCAGACCATGATGTGGATCGACACCGTTAACGGGCTGATCATGGTGGACTGCGCCAGCGCCAAAAAAGCGGAAGATACGCTGGCGCTGCTGCGTAAGAGCCTCGGCTCGTTGCCGGTCGTTCCCCTGGCGCTGGAAACGCCGATTGAGCTGACCCTGACGGAGTGGGTGCGCAGCGGTACCGCCGCTCAGGGCTTCCAGATCCTCGATGAGGCAGAGCTGAAAGCGCTGCTGGAAGATGGCGGCGTGATCCGCGCGAAGAAACAGGATCTGGTGAGCGACGAAATAGCCGTGCACATTGAAGCGGGCAAAGTCGTAACCAAGCTGGCGCTCGACTGGCAGCAGCGTATTCAGTTTGTCATGTGTGATGACGGCTCCGTGAAGCGTCTTAAATTCTGCGATGAACTGCGCGATCAGAACGAAGATATCGACCGCGAAGATTACGCGCAGCGCTTTGATGCGGACTTTATCCTGATGACCGGAGAGCTGGCGGCGTTGATCCAGAATCTGGTGGAAGGTCTCGGCGGCGAAGCGCAGAGGTAATGTCCTTCCCCCTCGCCAGTCAGGGCTGAGGGGGAAGAAAGAAGATTATTTCAGATAGCGGCACAGGTAAGAGGTTGGCTCTGCCACCTGTAAATGGAACTCGCTGTGGCCCGGCACGTTGAATACCTGCCCGGCGCTATATACTTTCCACTCTGTTTCACCCGGCAGCAGGACGTTCAGCGCGCCGCTGACCACCGTCATCTCTTCCGCTTCTGCGGTGCCAAAGGTGTATTCTCCTTCCGCCATCACCCCCACACTGGCGCGGCCAGTGCTGCTGCTGGTAAAACCAATGGATTTCACTTTACCGGAAAAGTATTCGTTACTCTGAAGCATGAACTGGCCCTTATATTTATAGAGAAAAATCCACTATAGGGGCCATGCTCATGACCTGTCACGCAAAATCATTACACCAGTAATTCTGACGCCAGACGCGCCATCAGCACGTTAGAGAGCAGCACCGGAACGTCCAGCGCTTTTTGCAGTAAATCACGATGCCGCTGGTGGAAGCCCAGGCAGTCCAGCATCAGCACGTCCGCCCCTCTGTCGATCAGCTCTTGCCCCGCGGCAATCAGCTTCGCTTCGCTGTCCCAGAACGGATTTGCCAGCGCATACAGCGGCGGGTGCTCCAGCGCGGACCACTTCACCGCCTGGTTATCCAGCAGCTCCTCAACGGGAACAATAACCCCAACCTGATGGCCGTCGACAATGGAGGCCACCAGCGGTGGAATGATCCGCATCGGCTCCAGCAAAATCGCATTACGCGCGCTGAGTCCCTTAACCGGGGCCGTACTCATCAGCAAAATAACGTCATAATCCTGATTATCGAGCACTTCAATCACGCCCTGAAGCGCGCGCTCAATTTTCTGGCGCGACACGTGCGCCAGTTTACCGTCGCTTAATAACGTCGCCAGGGGATCGTCCCCCGCCTCGACAGCGTAGTCTTCCATGACCTCTTCCCGACTCAACTTCCCTAACAGGCTAAGATGCGTAATCTGTTGTTCAGAGACATGCTCCGTTAAGAGCGGTAATACTTCGCTTACAGGGACCACACCAATCGTGAGGATCGCCAACGTCGCCTTCATTTTGATCGCCTTTCGTTACTGCCATAACTACAACACAGGTACAGGCTCACTACGCTGCACGGTTCGTTTTTTGAACAAAACAGCACCAAGCGTAGCAGCGGATCTCTACACCGTAATGTAAAGATCGGCTGGCCTTAACGAATCTACCTGTAATAACTAAATATTAACTGCTACTTAACATTAGCGATAAGTTAAAAATGTGATTCAGGCACGGTTGTAGCGAATCAGGAACCCTGTCAGGTCTTATCCGGATCCTCATACCGCCGTTTCGCATCCAGCGCTTCCTGTTCGGTATCATGTTCGCTGATGAGCGAATCGGGTTTTGGGTGATCGGCACGCAGCTGATACCAGGTTACAGTCCGATCGCCATTACCTTTTTCAACGGTAACAATGCGGGCTTCACGTGGATAGGGAGGTCTGGTTGGCATAGCTCATCCTTTTTTTATGTCTGAGCTATGAGTATAGACGGCTGTTAGCTGGCGCAAGCCAAACGCAGGGCGGTAATAATCTGAATCGCAACTTTCTCGGGTGACGCAGACGCATCCACCACGTGGTGCGCGGCCTCGCGGTATAGCGCATCGCGTTCGGCAAGCACCTCGCTGACTTCTTCGCTCAGCGGTTTCGCGGTTAGTGCCGGACGCTGCCCCTCTTCCGGAAACGCTTCCAGCCGCCCCACCAGCGTAGAGACCGGCGCGCAGAGATAGATGACTTCCCCATTTTCACGCATGAACTGGCGGTTGTACGGCGCCAGAATAATGCCTCCGCCGGTCGCAATCACGGTAGATGGCGCGGTGACGGCCTCAAGCGTTGCCGTTTCACGCGCACGAAAGCTCTCCCAGCCCTCTTTTTCCACAATATCGGCGATGGTGCGACCAGCCTTCTCCTGCAGCCAGTGGTCAGTATCGACAAACTGACTCTGGCACAGACGCGCCAGTTCCAGACCAACGGTGGTTTTCCCACAGCCGCGAGGGCCAACTAAAAAGATGGGTGGGTTCATAACCAGGTGTTCCCCTTGATGCCGGATAACTGAAGGCTGTAAAGAAATGATTGCAGAAGATGTTGCGCTAACTTTACTGCAAAGCGGTACGGAATGACAAGCCTGTGGAGGCCACACTGTACCACAAAACAGCCCGGCTGAGGATTACGCCGGGCGGCGCTTCACTTCCAGCAGCCATTTATCCAGCTCGGCGGCAAACTGCTGGCGGTCGCGCTGAGACAGGCTGTCCGGCCCGCCGGTCTGGACGCCGCTGGAACGCAGGGTATCCATAAAATCTCGCATGGTAAGCTTTTCCCGGATCGTTGCCGGAGAGTAGCGCTCGCCGCGCGGGTTAAGCGCCGCGGCCCCCTTCGCCAGCACGTCGGCAGCCAGCGGGATATCCGCCGTGATCACCAAATCTCCGGCGCTGCACAGGCGCACAATCTCGTTATCCGCCACGTCGAACCCGGCCGGCACGCGCAGAGAACGAATGAACCTGGAGGGCGGCACGCGGATATTCTGGTTCGCCACCAGCGTCATCGGCATCTGCACCCGCTCGGCGGCGCGGAATAAAATCTCTTTAATCACATTCGGACACGCGTCCGCATCAACCCAGATAGCCATAGTCTCTCCCCATTATGTTGCTGGCGACTATTGTCGCCTGCATTTCGTTGTTAAGCTATCAGTCAGAGATAACAACGCATAATAACGGAGAGACGTGATGGATAAGAAAATCGGGTTTATCGGCTGCGGGAACATGGGCAAAGCAATCCTCGGCGGGCTGATCGCCAGCGGTCAGGTTCTGCCGGGGCAGATTTGGGTTTATACCCCATCACCGGATAAGGTCGCGGCGCTGCGCGATGAGTACGGCGTTAACGCTGCTGAAAGCGCGCAGGAAGTGGCCCAGGTTGCGGATATTGTCTTTGGCGCCGTTAAGCCAAACATCATGATAAAAGTCCTGAGCGAAATTACCTCCAGCCTGAATAAAGAGACCCTGGTGGTGTCGATTGCCGCAGGCGTCACCCTCGACCAGCTCGCCCGCGCGCTGGGCCACGATCGGAAGATCGTCCGCGCCATGCCGAACACGCCGTCGCTGGTAAATGCCGGCATGACCTCCGTCACCCCGAACGCGCTGGTCACTTCTGAAGACGTGGCGGATGTACTGAACATTTTCCGCTGCTTCGGCGAAGCGGAAGTGATTGCCGAACCGATGATCCACCCGGTTGTCGGCGTAAGCGGCTCTGCGCCAGCCTACGTGTTTATGTTTATCGAAGCCATGGCCGATGCTGCCGTGCTCGGCGGTATGCCACGCGCGCAGGCCTATAAATTTGCCGCGCAGGCGGTGATGGGCTCGGCCAAAATGGTGCTGGAGACGGGCAAACATCCGGGCGAACTGAAGGATATGGTGTGCTCACCGGGCGGCACAACTATTGAAGCCGTGCGCGTGCTGGAAGATCGCGGGTTCCGCTCCGCCGTGATCGAGGCGATGCAAAAATGCATGGAAAAATCAGAGAAGCTGAGCAAGTCCTGACGAGCAGCGCCGGGCGTCAGGCGGCCACTTCGGTGCGGCCACGTCCGGCATTCTTGGCTTTATAGAGGGCCACGTCCGCCGCCTTCAGCCATTCGCGATAGTGCGTGAACTGCGCGCCCCACGGGGCAACCCCAACGCTGATGCACAGCCTCGCCGCTGGCGCACCGTGCAGCGGCATATTAACCAGCCGCTCGTGCACGCGCGACATAGCAGCAATCGCGCTGTCGGCAGGCGTGCCGGACATGATCACCGCAAATTCATCTCCCCCGAAGCGGCCAATAAAATCCCCGGCGCGCAGCGCCAGCTGAAGCTGGCGCGTGATCGCCACTATCGCTTCATCCCCCACGTCATGACCCCAGGTGTCGTTGATATTTTTAAAGTGATCGATATCGATGAGCAGTATCGTCGCCTGTCGATGGCCGCGACGGCAGGCCTCAAACTCGTTACGCAACAGCGTTTCCCAGTGGCGGCGGTTAAACACGCCGGTCATACCGTCGCGGGTACTCATCAGCTCAAGCCGGCGCTTATGCTCTGCAAGCCGGATCGCCGTGCGGTGGCTGAGCCAGGCAAACAGCACGGGGTAGACCACCAGAACGGGCAGCGTCAGCCACAGCACCAGCGGCTCAGCGCTTAATCTCACCGGAATGGCCGCTACGTGCACGGCAAGCAGGGCAGACAGGGCAAGCAGCACGAGTCCCGTCAAAAATAACCGGCAGCCGCCCGATCCCATCATATTCATCCCGATCGTCACGATCAGCGCCGCCGCCGGCAGCGCGTTGAGCCCCGTCAGCCCAACCCACACGCCGGCAATAATGGCGTCAATTTTCAGATTAACGATCTCGCTGCTGAAAGGATCGGCCGCACGAAAGGCAAGCTGCCAGGCGAGGTGTGGCCAGACGAAGGCCCAGCCAAGCAGAAATAACCACCAGCCGCCGGAGAAAAACTGGCTGACCAGAACGCTGGCAAGCGGGAAAAACAGGGCTCCCAGGCCAGCGATGCGGGCCAGCCGTATACGCCGGGCAAACTGCAGGCCGGAACGGCAGGCGTCATCCTGAGAAAGCTGCTGGTGCCAGGCTTCCCGAATGCTCTGGTCATGGTTATAAATTTCATCATTCATCATTTTTGGGAATATTCTGAAACATTTTCCCAAATTATAGAGAGGGGCATGTCGGGGAAAGTATGAAATTTCGGGTGAGCCAGCGCCGCGGCTCACCCGTTAGCACTACGCCTGTTTCTTAAGACACGCGCTCATAAACTTGCTGCGATCGTCCCCTTTCAGCATCTGCTGCGTTGCCTGGGCGTTACATTCGCGCATTTTTTGCTGCTGCGGAGTCAGGCTTTTTTCGCCCGGTTTAGTCGCGCCGTTTTTAAGACAGTCGCTCATATAGGTTTTGCGGGCGTCCCCTTTCAGGCTTTGCGACGTTGCCTGTTGATTACAGGTTGTCATGCGCTGCTGCTGCGGGGTCAGGGTTTTCTCTTCCGCGTGCGCTGAGGCGATCAGACACAGGCCGGATAACAGGGTAACCAGTAATGTTGTTTTCATTGCACCATCCTTTATGTGAAGTTCCACGTTAAGTCTGATTCGTTGCGGGAAAAAAACCACCCTGCAACCATGTTTTTCGTCGGGTTTCTCGGTTATTTCAGCCCGCACGCGGCGTGGTTATCATTACCGGGACTCGCCAAAAGAGAGATATTTAACAGAGGACATAACGCGGTGTAAAAGCGCGCTCTGCTTCAGTTAATATTACTACCTGAAATAAAAACAGAGCGACTACAGGCATCCTGCATGACAATTCTATGACATGCCCTATTCGCATTCAGCAGGCTAGGTGCGAGGATGCCTTAATAGCTTTTTTACGTATTGCTGAAGCAGCTCCGCATCTTCAGCGGGCACCTGTGAATCGGGGCGAGCCTTGTCCAGCGCGCCTTCAACGTTATCGATCAGCGCCTGTTGTTCCGGCTGCGCCATCTGTCGCAGCAGCGCCGTGACGACAATTTCAAGCGCCTCAACCTGGGCGACCAGCTCTTTCGACTCTTCTTCCTTTTGGGCAAGCTTAACCAACAACTCAGCAATGAGATTTTTCATGGCGCTATTTCCTTATGTGATTTTCCCTGAAATTAGCACTCTCCCTGAATAATGAAAAGCATGGATTAGTTTTATCTTATGCAAAAGTGACGTCGCTGCCAAAAATGATATTCAGCCCTGACAGCGAAACGTTTTTCTTTAAAAAAAGGGCCGCATTTCGTTATATAAAAATGCGGCCTTCATAAGAATTAATAATATTTTATCGCGCTTACCGGGCTGATTTTGCCGCGGCGATTTGCCTGCGACGGCGCAAGGCGAAGGCCAGCTGTATAATATTCAGAAGCACCACGACCGCCGTCGCGGCAAATACCCAGCGGAACCCCGCCATTGCCGAAACCGATGCGCCAATGAGCGGGCCGGCTACGTTGCCTAAATACATAAAAGACTGGTTATAGCCAAAAATGCGGCCGGTCACCTGGTCACTGGAATATTTCACCAGCAGCGTCTGAACCGCAGGCAGCATGGCGCCATCCGCAAAGCCAAGCAGGAAACGGAGCACCCCGAGCTGAAGCGGCGTCGTGACAAACGACATGGCAAAGAAGAGGATCACCGCAATGACAAGCGTCGCCATCAGGATACGCGCCGTCCCGATCCTGTCGCCCAGCTCCCCCAGACGCGGCGCAGACATCAGCGCCGACACGCCCGGCACGGCGGCAATCATCCCGCTCAGAAACGCGATGTTGCTGCTGTCCGGCTCCATTGACTTAATAAACAGCGCCAGGATAGGCCCCACCGAGCCGTTGCAAAGCTGGATCACCATCGTCGTAACGAAGAGGCTAATCATCAGGCCAGGATAAGGCAGCGAGGCGAATACCGCCTTGCCGCTCAGGCGTTCGGATTTGCTGACCATTGGCCGCCCGCCCTCTTTGATCAGAAAAAGGGTAACCAGGAAGCTTATCGTCAGCAGAATGGCGGTGATGATAAAGACCGCGCGCAGGCCAACGTGGTCGGCCAGGAAACCGCCGAGCAGCGGGCCGCCAATGACCCCGCTAATCTGCGCGGTGGAAAGCGTGCTAAGCGCCCAGCCGCTTCGCTCACGCGGTACCTGAGAGGCCACCAGCGCCATCGCATTCGGGATATACCCGGAAGTCAGCCCCATGATTGCCCGCAGAATAAACAGCTGCCAGACGTTGGTCGCGAAGGCCTGAAGCAGGATGGCAATCGCCATCCCCAGCGAGGCGCGCAGCAGCATCAGCTTGCGCCCCTTGCGATCCGCCAGGCTGCCCCACATCGGCGACACGATGGCGGATACCAGAAACGTCACGCTGAACGTCAGGCCGGACCACATGGAGAGCGCTTCATGGGAAGTCACCCCGAGCTGCGACACGTACAGCGGCAGGAAGGGTAATATCTGGCTGATAGCCAGTCCGGTGAAGAAACAGCCGAACCAGACTGAGATGAGGTTAACTTTCCAGGATTCCATAACAGAAATAGTCTTCATTTTTAGGCGAATTCGCCGACAGATTAGCAAGTTACGCGTAATGAGATAGCGCCAGAGATGCGACCCTGCAGACTTCAGTGTTTTATCTGCCCAGTCATCATATTTGTGAAATAAGTCACAAAACATCCAATTTCTGGCGGAAGATTATGCTTTAGCGGCATAACCCATACCCGCGCATCCCGAGATGGAAATGGTTGGCATGGGCGGCATTATAGTCCGGCCCCAGGCCGTTACCGTAATAGCCGCAGCTTGCCGACAGCAGCGCCTGTAGCCAGGGCCTGGTCTTGTCCGCCTTCCAGCCGTTGAGTATGGTAACGCGCTCTCCGTTTGCCAGCCGGAAGGCGCTGATATCCAGCGCGTCCGCCGTGGCGTGTTCGCTGCGCCGCGCGTCCGGACGGCTGTAGATGTTGCGGCAGGCAAAGCTGCCGAGGTGTTCGATGCGCGTGAGCTTGCTTCCCGTCCAGGACTGGGTGAGCGGCCGCGCCTGCTGGCTGACAAACAGAGCAGAACTTAACGCCAGCGGACAGCTGGCAAGAAAGCTGCTGTTCAGGCTGACCGGACCAAAATCGCGCACCCGCACCACGTTACTCAGCGGGCATTCACCGGCGCTGTCAGCGACGGCCTGAGTGCGGATGAGCTGGCGCTGATTGGCCTGCGCCAGCAGGCTTTCGCACGCCTGAGGCGTTAAGCGCCGAAGCTTAAGCTGGGTTATTTTTCCGGGCGGATCGTCAAGCGTAAGCGGCACGAAAGGGTTGTAATGCGGCGGCAGCCAGCGGTAGCCCACCGCGGCAATCCCGGCAATAACGATAAGAATAAGCAGACCTTTACCCCTCACGCGCCCTCCTTCAGCATCCCTCAAAACATTATGGCAGAAGGCCGCGAAACCCGCCGGGCATCGTGGTATGTTATTGGCTTTTCGTCAGACTGGAAGAGAGTGAGATGGCTAAGCAGCGCGTAGGTATTGTCTTTGGGGGAAAATCGGCAGAGCACGAGGTGTCATTGCAATCGGCCAAAAATATCGTTGATGCGATTGATAAAAGCCGTTTTGACGTCGTGCTGCTGGGCATTGATAAACAGGGCCAGTGGCATGTTAACGACGCCAGCCAGTATCTGCTGAATGCTGACAATCCGGCGCATATCGCCCTTAATCCTTCAGATATCAGCGTCGCGACTGTGCCAGGCGTGGTGCAGGGGCAGCTTATTGATGCCGGTAACGCCCAGGCGCTGGCACAGATTGACGTGGTATTCCCTATCGTGCACGGCACGCTGGGTGAAGATGGCTCCCTGCAGGGCATGCTGCGTATGGCCAACCTGCCGTTTGTCGGCTCCGACGTGCTGGGCTCTGCCGCCTGCATGGATAAGGACGTCACTAAACGCCTGCTGCGCGACGCCGGTCTGAATATTGCGCCTTTCGTGACGTTGACCCGCGCCAACCGCGATCGATACAACTTCGCGAAGATTGAGGCGCAGCTCGGCCTGCCGCTGTTCGTTAAACCCGCGAATCAGGGCTCTTCCGTTGGCGTCAGCAAGGTGACCAGCGAAGCGCAGTTTACCGACGCCGTTCGCCTGGCCTTTGAGTTTGACCATAAGGTGGTGGTTGAGCAGGGAATTAAAGGCCGCGAAATTGAGTGCGCCGTGCTGGGCAACGATTTCCCACAGGCGAGCACCTGCGGTGAGGTGGTATTGAACAGCGACTTCTACTCCTACGACACCAAATACATTGACGACAAAGGTGCCCAGGTTGTGGTGCCGGCCGCGCTCGATCCTGACGTTAACGATAAGATCCGGGCGATCGCCATTCAAGCCTATCAGGCCCTTGGATGCTACGGGATGGCGCGCGTCGACGTGTTCCTGACGCCGGATAACGAGGTGGTGATTAACGAAATTAACACCCTGCCGGGCTTTACCAACATCAGCATGTACCCGAAACTGTGGCAGGCCAGCGGGATAAGCTATCCGGAGCTGATCGCACGCCTGATTGAACTGGCGCTGGAGCGTCACGCTGCCGACAGCGCCCTGAAGAGTTCCGTAAGCGGTTAATCGACTTTTTGCGTCGTTTCCGTACGATCCGCCGTCGCCTCATCGGGACGGCGGCGGATAATGAGTCCCGCCAGCCAGAAACTGATAATCCAGGTCACCAGCCCAACCGCGTAGGTTTGCCAGCCCTTAGCTTCAAATCCCAGCAGCCCGACAACACCGTTAAGAATAAAGATCAGCCCGATAGCAAAGGCGTAGTAATGCCAGTCACGGCGTAGTTTGGAAGTGAGCTTCATGACAACTCCGGCAGAAAAAAAGCTATCCTCTCACATTTTAATGCTGGCAACTGTGGCGAATACGTAAATTCTGAAATGTGGCAAAGTTTCACTTATGTTATCAATTTGTGACGTGATGCAGAAATCGACAATCCAGGAGGAATCCTGAGCCGTATTTCCCACGATTCTGATATTGACAAATGCTATGACCTGTCACACTCACCCTGTACGACGCGTATTAAAACAGAGTGATATTTCGGGAGGTCTTATGGCAGACTTTACATTGTCGAAACCGATTTTTGGCGGAAAACAACCAAAAACCTCCACGGCGGGGAATATTGCCTATGCCCTGTTTGTTCTGTTTTGCTTCTGGGCGGGAACCCAGCTGCTGAACATGCTGGTGCATGCCCCTGGCGTGTATGAGCAGCTGATGCAGGTTCAGGATACAGGCCGCCCGCGCGTTGAAATCGGTTTAGGCGTTAGCACCGTCTTCGGGCTCATCCCCTTCCTCGCGGGCAGCATGGTTCTGGGCGTAATTGCACTCGTCCTGCGCTGGCGCCACCGCCGCTGATTACAGTCCCATACAGCGCGCCCGACGATCGTCCACGCGTTTCGCGAACCAGGCGGTCGTCAGGTTACGCGTGATCTTCGGGCTTTCCAGCTGAATACCCGGCAGAACGGCTCTCGGTAACGGTTTACCACTCTTCTTCTCTGCCAGCGTAAACACCTGCTTATACAAATCCGTTTTCTCGAACGCCAGGCTGTCGCCCTTCTCCAGCTGACGGCGGATATCGCTGTCGCTCATCCCAAGCTTCGTCGAAAGTTTACGCACCGCTCGTTCGGTGGTACCCGCCTCGCTGCTGCCGTAAGCAATCAGATCGCCGTCCAGGGCCAGCTTCACGCCGCTGGCGCGGCTTACCGCATTCTGGAAGGCCGCGTTTCGGCTGGCGTACCAGCCCGCGTTAAAGTCAGCAAAGCGATACAGCGGTTTGTCGTAATTAGCCGGATAGTTCAGCAGGTGATAAGTCCCAAACCACAGCCCACCGCGCAGGGAGAAGACCTCCTGACGCACCGTACCGTCGATCTCCCACGGATAGCCGTCGGTATGTTTTTCCGCAAAGGCGATGCTGACCTGCATCGGGCCGCCGGTATGTACCGGGTTCAGCGAGCCAAACAGCCTCTGCCCCATCGGCACCATATTGATAAGATCGTCGAAAATGGCGCTGAGCTGTTTCTCGGTCTTCACCGCATCCAGCCGTTCGCTGTAGCTTTTACCGTCTGGCGAGGAGATTTTAAGGGCGGTATGCACCAGGAAGACCGGGATGTGCAACGATTCGGCCCGGCGGTCGATCTCTTTCCAGGCGATTTTGTTCAGGCCGGGCACGACAGGATCTGACTGATACATCGACTCCTGCTGCGCCACCGCCAGCACCGAGCAGATATTCTCCTCGGTAGGCGCTATCTTCTGGCTTTTGAAGGTCGTTGCCAGGGCCTGCGCCCACGCATTGCGATCCTTCACGCTGGCGGGCATTTTTTGCCGCACGACGCTCGCCACATCCACAGGCTTTTCACCTTCCTTGAGCGGTGCGGCCCCTTTTTCAGCACAGCCCGCCAGCACGAAGGCGGCGAGCAACGTCAGCGGTAACGCACGTGGTACGGCAAATGGCATAGCAGTTCCCTGTCTTATCCTAATGTATGAGTAACTTCCTGCAGATCCTTATCGTCCAGCTCACGTTCGAAGCTGCGTAAGCGCTTATAGATGGACATCAGCTCCACCAGCGTGGTCCAGGAGCTAATCAGGTACTGGAACGAACCGCGAACCTGACCAAAGACGTTGGTGATCTGGGTCATCAGACCGAGCGTAATGGTACCCGCAACGATAGACGGGAACAGCAGGAACAACCCGAAAACGTTATCAACCTGCAAATAAAGAATGCGCGCGATATTAAAATACATGTAATGGAAGTAGAGACGGAAGTAGTTACGACGTACGGCGCCAAACAGCTCACGCACGGTAGGCGGTGACGCACGGTCAGGATCGTCTTCGCCGTACACCAGCTCTTTACGGTAGGCCGCCTCCACGCGCTGATTTTTGAACTCCAGCCCGGGCAGCTTGATCCCTACCACGGCCAGCAGCCCGGTTCCCATCAGCGACCAGACAATCGCGGCAATCACCAGGCCGTACGGCAGATGGCCGACTATCGGCAGCTCCGGAACATGTGACGAGAGCGTCACGAGCACCGGCAGGAAGGCGATCAGCGTCATGATGGCATTGATAAAGCTCACGCCCATATTCTCAAGGGTAGAGGCAAAGCGCATGGTGTCTTCCTGCACACGCTGTGCCGCACCTTCGATATGACGCAGGTGCTGCCAGTGCGCCATATAGTGTTCGTTCATCGCGGTACGCCAGCGGAACACGTAGTGGCTGACGAAGAAGTTATTCATCACGCCGATCACCACGGCGATGAGGGCGATGCCAAGGAAAATGCCCACCTCATGGTAAAACTGGTTTATGGTCACCTTGTGCGGCGAGCTCAGTGCCGTCTGGATCAGATCGTAAAACGGCGCATACCAGGCGTTGACCGCCACGCCCACTTCCACCAGGAACCAGGTAACAAAGATAATTAACGACGTGCCGAGAATCGACCAGTACTGCCACCGGTGAGGTGAATAGAGGAACCAGAAGATGGCGAACAGCCCCACGCAGAGCATGTAATAGGCGTAGAAAAGCAGATAACTCATGGACCAGAAGCGCGCCGCGCTTATGGGAATATCGCCCGTCGCGCCCGTAAGACGGGTCAACCACGCGCCGCCACCGGCCTGCCAGAAAATGACAGCCAGCAGTGCCCAAATAAATGCCGACAGAAAAAATGGCCCCGGCTTTGGGAAAAAAGACTTAAACATTGTGCTTCCTTCTTGTTGTTATGGCTGTTGCTGTGCTCAACATATCACCACGCGAAACCTTGCCTGTGCCAGCAGCCCGGCTCAGGCAAAAAAGTCAGACCTGCGGCTTAATTATTAGTTCGCTTTCCGGTTTCCCGGAATTGTTTCGGTCCGTTTCATCTGCAGCAGCCATCATAGCGACTATCATACGGTCGATGTCACAAAATGGGAGCCGGGTCGCAAGTAATTTATTGTTATTTACCCATGGTTACGTTTTTCTCGCTATCGTTATGCAAATCGGGCCATTGCTCCGTACCGATTAGTAGTATAAATACCCGTAACTTTCCTTATTCACTTGATGGATGTTTTTCGTTGAAACGTTGTCTGCTCTCTTTCGCCGCGCTGTGTGCGGTGAGCCTGTCTACCGCCCAGGCAGCTCAGCCTCTGACGGCCCCGGTGCTGGCCTCTGACATTGCCGATCGCTATGCAAACCTTATCTATTACGGCAGTGGTGCGACAGGTATGGCGCTGGTGGTGATCGACGGTAACCAGCGGGTGTTTCGCAGCTTTGGTGAAACGCGCCCGGGAAATAACGTTCGCCCCCAGCTGGATTCCGTTGTCCGTGTGGCTTCCATAACCAAGCTGATGACCAGTGAAATGCTGGTGAAGCTGCTCGATCAGGGCGTGGTGAAACTCGACGATCCGCTCAGCAAATACGCGCCGCCCGGCGCCCGCGTTCCGACATATCAGGGAACGCCGATCCGGCTGGTTAACCTGGCGACCCATACCAGCGCCCTGCCGCGAGAACAGCCCGGCGGCGCCGCGCATCGCCCTGTATTTGTCTGGCCAACCCGCGAGCAGCGCTGGAACTACCTGAGCACCGCGACCCTGAAGTCTGCCCCGGGCTCGCAGGCTGGCTATTCAAATCTGGCGTTCGATCTGCTGGCCGATGCGCTGGCGACGGCTTCGGGTAAACCCTACCCGCAGCTGTTTGAAGAACAAATCACGCGTCCGCTCGGGATGAAGGACACCACCTTTACCCCATCCCCGGACCAGTGCAAACGCCTGATGGTGGCAGAGAAAGGGGCAAGCCCGTGTAACAACACGCTGGCGGCCGTTGGCAGCGGAGGCGTTTACTCCACGCCCGGCGATATGATGCGCTGGATGCAGCAGTTCCTTTCTTCAGATTTTTACGCGCGCAGCAATCAGGCCGACCGTATGCAGACGCTTATCTACCAGCGTGCGCAGTTACGTCGCGTCACCGGCATGGACGTTCCCGGGAAGGCGGATGCCCTCGGTCTGGGCTGGGTGTATATGGCGCCGAAAGAGGGCCGTCCGGGTATTATTCAGAAAACCGGTGGGGGCGGCGGATTCATCACCTACATGGCGATGATTCCGCAATCAAACGTGGGAGCGTTTGTGGTGGTCACCCGCTCCCCGAACACGCGCTTCGTGAATATGAGTGATGGCGTGAATAACCTGGTCGCCGAACTGAGCGCCAACAAAGCGCAGGTTCTTACCGCGTCGAACTAGCCTCAATAGTCCGTGGGCAAGCGGTTAATACTGACCAGCTTGCCCCGGCTCATATTGATGTAATTCCCCTGCCGCAGCGCCGCCAGTACTTCTGCAACCACCGAGCGTGAAATACGCGTGCTACGCTGAATATGATTCATAACACCAATTTTTGAGCGTAGCGTGTCATCCCACTCGGCCATATTGATCAGCATCGCCCGTATCTGGCTGTAGGAACTATTTCCCACCAGCTGCATATCGCGCTTACCCATAATATGGTTAATCCAGGAGAGCCAGCAGAAAGCATCCTGCCAGAGATCCTCCTGCTGAATAAGCTGGCACGTCGTTGAGGCGGGTAAATAAAAGCCAGAACAGGGGGTTTGTGCCATCAGGGAATATTCCAGATAGCTGTCATTTACCCATGCGCTCAACCCATAGATAAAAGGTGCCCGCGCAATACCTACAAGAAGCTCATCTGATTTACGGTGAACGGCGATTAGCCCGGACTGTATTACAAAGGTGGATGGCTCATCATCATTATTGCCGGTTGTTATTAATTGCTGTGGTTCGTGCTTAAAGGGGGTACCGGCGACTTCCAGACACTTTACGAGCCGGCTTAATTCAGAAAGTGGTTTCGCATTAACGTTCATGCATACCTCAAGTCATCTGTATCTGTCGGTTCTTTATTATTTTTAAACCATATAAAAAAGCGGGGGCAAAATCCCCCGCGCTTTCTTTACCAGGTATATTTCACACCCAGGTTTGCTCCCCAGTTCTGGTCAACGTCGCCGCCGCCCAGATAAGTCGCGTCAGTGTAAGCACTGAAGTTTTTCGTGAAGCTGAACTGGGTGCCCAGCCCCACGCGAACTGCCGAGCCTTCAACGCCGTTATCAATACTGTCAGTGTTGATATCCGCATTGTTGTCAGCATCGTCATACACGTAAGCCAGTTTGAAGTAAGGCGTCAGCGCCTGTTCACCGCCGTAGTTGAAGGTATAACCTGCATCCACGCCGAGTTCATAGCGCATGCTGTCGTAAGACTGACCATCAATACGCATGTCGTTGCTTAACTGGTAGTCATCACCAGACTGGAACAGGCCGGAGATCGCCGCATAAGGGGTGATGTAGCCGGACAGGTTTGGTTTCCAGTCATAGCCCAGCTTCATCCCAAAGCCAACGGCGTCAGTGGTGGTATCACCATCAACGTACTGGCCGTTGCTCATTGTGGCAGAGAGCTCGTTGTTGAAGCGGGTGTAGCTCAGGGAACTGTCGAGGAAGATGTCGTTCATGAACTTCGCCGACGCGTAGATCATCGCCGTCTGGCTGTCCTGGTCGACCTGACCCGTACGATCGCTGATATCGCCCTTCGCAAAGCCTGCCGCACCGCCGACAATCCACTTCGCATTGTTACCGTCGATCTGGGTATCCAGGCCAACCATAATGCCGCTTACGTCCTGATCGTAGCTGACGGTGCCATTATCCGCGTCAAAATTGCCGCCGAAGTAGCTCACCCATGCTCCGCCGCTGTCGGCCAGGCCATGACGGCTGTTGGTCAGACGCGTGCCTACGGTATCCTGCTGCAGATTCCAGATGTTGGTATTGGCTGAAGGAATGCTCAGCGCCATGTTGGCGTAGTCGGTCAGCGCTTTCTGCTCCAGAACAACCGTGTCGCCCTTCTGCTGCGCCTGATAAGTGTATGCACCTAAATCGGCTTTGTTTGCGGCAGTAAAGCTGGCTGCGGTATCCGCGTTATTGTCGTAGACGCGAACGATCTCTTTGTTTTTGTAGTCGGCAACGGAACCTGCGCCGGTTGCATCGTCGATGCGCACCTTATAGTTACCCGCAACATCACCGTTCACCGCCAGATGGCCGTCAGAGTTCAGCGCGACAACACCATAGTCGTAATCCGCTTTGTACCGATCGTTGGTGATATAGCGTGCGTTGTTCAGGTCGCTGTTCAGCACATAATCGCGGCTGGCAACGTTGAGCACACCGCCGTCGGTCAGCACCATATTGTGCGTATCGGCCTGGCCCAGTCCAAGCGCCAGCTCTGCACCGTTATCCACGGTAATGGTGTTGGCATACAGACCGGCGGTCTCTTCAGTCAGTGCCGCGCGGCTGCCGCTGTCCAGATACAGGCTATCGGTTGCCACGGCTCCGCTGTCGCCGATATTCAGGGTAGACGCATTGGTCAGGGTGATGGAATCCGCCAGCAGGCCAGAGTTTTCGACGTTGACCTGAGAGCGGTTGTTCACCGTCAGCGCGTCAATGTTAGAGACCTTACGGGTATCCCACTCGGAACCATTATCCAGCGCCACGTTGAACAGACCGCTCTGATAAACCTCTTCACCGGCAACGTGGCCGTTGCTGTCGAAGGTAGAGTCAGGCCAGATGCTGTTCGGAGACAGCGCGTGCCAGTCAACGTTGCTGTAGCCCTGGCCATACATCTGCGACGTGCCGATAGCTTCCACGCTGGACTGCGCTGCACCGACCCACTTACTGCCGTTTGTCAGCGTAACATCCAGCTTATCGGTGCCATCCCAGCCGTTGGTGGTTGGGTTGTAGACGCCATCGTCTGTGGTGTCCGTTGCCGCATCGCCATTCTCGTAGAAGTTGTTATCGAAGGTGCTGGAGAAAAGAATGTCACCCGTCACGGTGGAGCGATCGAAGGTGGCCGTGGTTTGCATGGCGTTATCCGACGCGCCGGCGGCGACGATCAGTGCCGCGTCATCCGCACCGGTGGCGTTGGTTTCACCGTAGTCGCTCGGCTTCGCCGTTTGACCATAGAACCCGCTGGTGCCCAGATCGCTGTACGCGCCGGAGGTCAGCACAGAATCTTTCACCACCAGCGTGTCGGTAAAGACGTTGCTGCTGTTAGCCACGCCTTCTACGCCGTCGTAGGGGGTGTTATCCAGTTCCTGATAACCCTGGGTCAGGGTGATACCCGCGACGTGGGAATTGTTCTGAATGACGATATCAGACTCAACGTCCAGGGTAATGGCGTTACCCAGACCATAGGTGTCCTGATAATGCGTTTCAGTGGTATCACCGTTGACGACATCATACGCGTAATGCTCGTACGTATCGTTGATGGTGGAGTGATCCACCGTCAGGCTGAAACGATCGTACTGGGTATGATGGGTACCGTCGGTATCCAGGCCATCAGCACACGTCGTGGTCATGCATTTTGACGTGATCATGCCGTTAACGGTACTGTTAGAAATGCTCAGCGCATGCGCGCGGCCATTGGCACCATCATCCAGATAGTACGCCGAAATAACCCCGTTCACGGTTGATTTATTCACGACCGGATAAATATCACCGTCATGGGTGGCGTCTGAATAATTCCAGTCAGCGTAACCATAAAACCACGGTGCGGACGCCGTATTGTCATATCCAAAAGTATTATATGTCGTTCCTGATATATCTTTCGCATTGGCCTGAGAAGCGATAGCCAGGGTGCAGGCTAATGCAAGTTGAGATACAACCAGTTTCTTTTTCCATGTTTGCATTGGGTCATCCCTCCTCAGGGACGTAAGCAAGTTTGTCCATCAAATCATTTAGCAATTTTTAATTGCGGAAGGAATTATGCAGTTTCATTTCGAAAAGGTTCAATGAATGATTCCATTAAGTCCGTATCCAGACAAATAAGATTTACCACCAGGATTTATATCAGCCATTATAAATAAAAATCATAAAATCAGCACATTGCACGATTATTGTATTGGCTAAGAAAATATAATAAAAAATAATAGATCATTTATAATGATACTTTCCCTGCGATACAGAAATAACGCCAATATTTCAAAACGAGTAAAAAAACCTGATTACGTATGGAATAAATAAATGCATTGCCGCGCGTTTCGGCGCATTTTGCAAAATCAAAAAGCCCACTTTAGTAAAACACCGCCTCCGGCTTTCAGGTACACTATCCCTCTTTGTTCCACAAACATCAGGCATACCATGACCGATTTAATTGCACGTCCCCGTCGCCTGCGCAAGTCACCCGCACTGCGCGCCATGTTTGAAGAGACAACACTGACCCTAAACGATCTGGTGTTGCCGATTTTTGTTGAAGAAGAGATCGATGACTACAAAGCCATCGACGCGATGCCAGGCGTGATGCGCATTCCAGAAAAGCATCTGGCCCGCGAGATCGAACGCATTGCGAATGCGGGGATCCGCTCGGTGATGACGTTCGGGATCTCCCACCACACCGACGCTACCGGCAGCGATGCCTGGAAAGAGGACGGCCTCGTCGCCCGTATGTCTCGCATCTGTAAAGAGACCGTACCGGAGATGATCGTCATGTCCGATACCTGCTTCTGCGAATACACCTCACACGGCCACTGCGGTGTGCTGTGCGATCACGGCGTGGACAATGACGCAACCCTGCTGAATCTTGGCAAGCAGGCGGTTGTCGCCGCCGCTGCGGGTGCAGATTTCATTGCGCCTTCCGCGGCGATGGACGGCCAGGTGCAGGCGATCCGCCATGCGCTGGATGCCGCTGGCTTCACCGACACCGCCATCATGTCCTACTCCACCAAATTCGCCTCCTCCTTCTACGGCCCGTTCCGCGAAGCAGCGGGCACGGCGCTGAAAGGCGATCGTAAAACCTACCAGATGAACCCGCTGAACCGCCGCGAAGCCATTCGTGAATCGCTGCTGGATGAAGCTCAGGGCGCAGACTGCCTGATGGTGAAACCGGCAGGTGCGTATCTGGATATCCTGCGCGACATCCGCGAACGCACCGAGCTGCCGCTGGGCGCATACCAGGTGAGCGGCGAGTACGCGATGATCAAATTCGCCGCGCAGGCCGGCGCCATCGACGAAGAGAAAGTGATCCTCGAAAGCCTCGGGGCGATCAAACGCGCGGGCGCGGATCTGATCTTCAGCTACTTCGCGCTGGATCTGGCCGAGAAAAAAATCCTCCGCTAATCTTCACCAAACTGCAATACAACCGACATCTCCTCCTTCTACTGTCTGGGCAAGACGGCAGGAGGAGTGATCATGTTTAGTCTCGACAGCGTTCTCGATGACCTTTGGCCTCAGGTGAGGCCCGCACCCTGGCAAAAAAGTCTGTTAAAAAGACTGTTCCACGAAGACGAATTCCAGCAGTTTGCCGCGAGCCACCGTCACCTGAAAGGGCTGGACATGGTGGAGCAGGTTCTGGAACACCTTGATATTCTCTGCACCGTATCCGCACGCGATCTCGAACAAATCCCCGAACACGGCCCGCTAATTGTGATGGCTAACCACCCGACGGGCACCCTCGACGGGCTCGCGCTGCTGTATGCCGTCTCCCGCGTGCGCCGCGACGTCAAGGTGGTCACCAACCGGATGCTGTCCCATCTGGAACCGCTCAGTTCGCTGTTTATTCCCGTGGACAATATGGGTGGCAGGACCGCAAAAGCGTCGCTGGTGCAGATGGAGCAACATCTGCAAAACGCCGGCGTGCTGATCTTCTTCCCGGCGGGAGAAGTTTCCCGTCCCACGCGCAAAGGCATCCGCGATAAAAAATGGCATCCGGGCTTTATCAAGCTGGCCGGCAAGCTGCGGGTGCCGCTGCTGCCGGTGCATATTCAGGCGCACAACAGCCTGCTTTTTTATGCCAGCACGCTGGTCTCGCCGACGCTGTCCATGCTGCTGCTGATGCAACAGATGTTTCGCCGCCGTCACAGCCAGCTGCCGATTAAAATCGGCCAGCAGATTGCCTGGAATGCCGGCTTTAGCGCCACCCTTTCATCGCGTGAAATGGCCGAGCAGTGCCGTCAGCACGTGATACGTCTTGGCAAGGGACTGCCTGGCGTCTTTAAAACCCGGTGCGCCATTGCCCGTCCTGAAGACAGGGCCACGCTGAAGCGCGAGCTGGCACAGGCCGAGTGTCTGGGCAAAACCAGCGACGGTAAAACCATCTATCTCTGGCAGCGCAACGGCCAGGAAGACGCGCCGCTGCTGCGCGAGCTGGGACGCCTGCGCGAGATTGCCTTTCGCGCCGTGGAGGAAGGCAGCGGGAAGCGTCGGGATACCGACAGCTACGATGATGATTATCTGCACCTCATTCTTTGGGATGACGACGATCTGGAGATTGTCGGCGCGTACCGCTTTATGCCAACGGCCATGCAGGTGGAAAAACGCGGCGTCGAGGGGTTGTACAGCTACAGCCTGTTCCACTACGACGAAAAAATGCAGGACATTCTGGAGCACGGTATTGAGCTGGGGCGAAGCTTTATACAGCCGCGCTACTGGGGGCGTCGCGGCCTGGACTATCTGTGGTCGGGCATTGGTGCCTATCTGGCGCGCTATCCGCACTACCGCTACCTGTTTGGTCCGGTCTCGATCTCCGGCGGTTTACCGCCAGCCGCGCGGGATCTGCTGGTGGCGTTTTATCGCCTCTGGTTTCCGGCCAGCCATCCGTTAGCCGCCTCGCGTCAGCCCTACCCGGCCTCACTTCCGGACGTGCTGGCCCAGTTTGGCGGCGTGGATTACGTGGACGATCTGACGAAGCTGAAATCCCTGCTCGGCAATCTGGGCTGCGGCATCCCCCCGCTCTATAAACAGTATTCCGAGCTATGCGAGCCGGGCGGCGTGCAGTTTATTGATTTTGGCAGCGACCCGGCGTTTAACAACTGCGTCGACGGGCTGGTGCTGGTAGACCTGTGTTACCTTAAGGCGAACCGCTATCAGCGGTATATTGAGGCGCATTTAATACCCTCACCCTAAAAGGGAGAGGGTGAAAACCGCACCGGTCAGTCCCCTCGCCCCTTTGGGGAGAGGGTTAGGGTGAGGAGCTCAAACCGCACGGTAGAACGGCTTATCCCCCAGAATGGTTGCCCGCTGCATAATCCTTCGCTGCGGCAGATAATCCGCATTGGCATAATGCTGCGTCACGCGGTTATCCCAGATCGCCAGATCGTTCTCCTGCCAGCGCCAGCGCACCTGAAACTCCGGTTTGGTGATATGGGCAAACAGGAAGCCGAGCAGCGCCTCGCTCTCTTTTTCCGTCAGATCCACAATGCGTGTGGTAAACCCTTCGTTCACAAACAGCGCCTGCCTGCCCGTCACCGGATGGGTACGCACCACCGGGTGCAGCAGCGGCGGATGCTTCGCGACCGCCTCCAGCCAGCGCTGGTGCTCCTCTTGCGTTTTACGGTACTTATATTCCTGGAACGATTTTTTAAAATCATGCTCCGCCCGCAAACCACTCAGCAGGGTCTGAAACGGCGCGGAGAGTGCCTCAAAGGCCGCAATACCGCTGGCCCACAGCGTATCTCCCCCGGTCTCCGGCAGCCGTTTTGCCGCCAGAATCGCTCCGGCCGGGGGCGTCTCGATAAAGGTCACATCCGTATGCCAGTTGTCGTTATCCGGCGGATTATCGTTGTGGGTATCCAGCACGATAATTTCCTCCACGCCCTCCGCATGCGGATAAACCGGGTGGATATGCAGGTCGCCAAAGCGCAGCGCCAGCGCGCGCTGCTGCTGCGGGGTGATGGCCTGCTCGCGCAGGAACACCACCTGATGGCGCAGCACCGCGTGGTACAGCTGCTCAAACTGGTTATCGCTCAGCGGACGGGTCACGTCCAGGCCCGACACCTGCGCGCCAATGTACGGCCCCAGCGGGGTAATGGTCAGACGTTCACTCATTGTATTTCTCCATGCCAGGGCGTCAGGCGACGCTGTAGCGCGCGCAGTCCCAGTTCTAAACCAAAGGCGATTGCGGCGATTACCGCGATCCCTGCCAGCACCACGTCAGTCGCCAGGAACTCCCCCGCCGACTGCACCATAAATCCCAGGCCGCGCGTGGCGGCAATCAGCTCTGCGGCGACCAGCGTTGACCAGCCCACGCCAAGGCCGATGCGCAGCCCGGTTAAAATCTCCGGCAGCGCGCCCGGTAAAATAACGAACAGCAGCACCTGAGCGCGGCTGGCGCCGAGCGACTGCGCCGCACGAATGCGCACCTGCTGAGCGCTTTTCACGCCGGCCAGAGCCGACATGGCTACCGGCGCGAAAATCGCCAGATATATCAGCAGGATTTTTGAGGTCTCGCCGATGCCAAACCAGATCACCATCAGAGGCAGATAAGCCAGCGGCGGCACGGGACGGTAAAGCTCAATCAGCGGGTCGAGAATGCCGCGCAGCGTCGAACTCAGCCCCATCGCGATCCCCACCGGAACGCCAATAAAGACCGCCGCGAGCAGCGCCACCAGAATACGCGACAGGCTGGCGCCCGCGTGCTGCCAGAGCGTGGCATCCATGAAGCCCTGCGGCCCGGCGATGGCGATCAGCTTTTCCAGAACCTGACCCGGCGGTGGTAGAAACAGCGGGCTGATCCACTGCTGCGCGGCCACCGCCCACCACAACGCCAGCAATACCACCACCGTGCCAACGCTCAGCGTGAGTTGACGCGGCACAGGCCAGCGCCAGCGCAACCCGGTACGGCGGGATTTTTCACTGAAGATAATGCTCATGAGAACGCCTCCCGCTGCTCGAACACGCGGCTTAAGATGTACTCCCGCTTCTCGATAAACAGCGGATCGGATTTGATGCTGCGCACCGGCTCTCCCGCCACATAGCGCCGGGCAAACGCTAGCGGCAGGCGCTCCAGCACCCGCCCTGGCCCCGGCGAGAGCAGCACCAGTTCCGTCGCCATAAATACCGCTTCTTCGATATCGTGGGTAATCAACAGCACCTGCTTACCGGTCTCGTGCCACAGGCGCAGCAGCAGAGTTTGCATCTGCTCGCGGGTGAAGGCGTCCAGCGCGCCGAAAGGTTCGTCCAGCAGCAGAAGCTGCGGGTTGGCCGCCAGCGCGCGGGCGATGCCGACGCGCTGGCGCTGCCCGCCCGAAAGCTGCCAGATAAAGCGTTTTTCGGCACCTTCCAGCCCAACCTTTTTCAGCATGTCGCGCGCGGTATTCAGGCGCCGCTCACGCTCGACTCCGGCCAGCTGCAGACCAAACGCGACGTTCTCCTGCACGTTACGCCACGGGAGCAGCCCTTCATTTTGAAAGACCACGCCGCGCTCCGCGCCCGGGCCTTCCACCTTTTTTCCTTCCAGCTGAATTGTGCCGTGCTGATACGGTATAAACCCGGCGATCAGGTTCAGCAGCGTCGTTTTCCCGCAGCCGGACGGCCCCAGCACGACCAGCAGTTCGCCGCTGTCCAGCGTCAGGTTGATCTCCTTCAGGGCCGGCTTGCCGTCGTAATCGGCGGACAGGTTGGTAATATTCAGCATTGCAGCCCCCTTATTTCACGAAGCGATCGGTCACGTAGGCGCTATAGTCTGCCGCCACCGCAGGCACTTTGCCCTGCTCTTTCAGGAAAGCCGCGGTATCTGCAATCGCTTTGCTCACCGGCCCGTTCAGCTGCTGGACCTGCTGCGCAGGCGTCAGATAGGTATTGCCTTTCACCAGCCCCGGCACGTCCGCTTCCGGTACGCCGCTCAGACGTGAGAGCTTTTCCAGGTTCGCAGGCTGCTTAAGCCACTCATCCGGGTTGCGGATGTAGGGCTGCTGGGCGTCAATGGCGCTTCTGGCAAAGGCTTTCACCACCTCAGGGTGTTTTTCGGCAAAGTCCTTACGAACCACCCAGACGTCGAGGGTTGGCGCGCCCCACTGCCCCACTTTTTCGGAGTCGGTCAGCACGGTGCCGTCTTTTTCCAGCGCGTTGACGGCGGGGGCCCAGACGTAGGCACCATCAATGTCGCCACGCTGCCAGGCCGCGATTATCGCCGGAGGCTGAAGATTCAGAATTTGCACCTGGCCCGGCTTAATGCCCCAGTGTCTGAGGGCTGCCAGCAGGCTGTAATGGGTGGTGGAGATAAACGGCACCGCGATGCGTTTGCCGATCAGATCCTCAGGTTTAGCGATGGTTTTCTTCACCACCAGCGCTTCGGAATTCCCGAGCTGCGACGCCAGCAGGAAAACCTCAATCGGCACCTGCTGGCTGGCGGCCACCGCCAGCGGGCTGGAGCCGAGATTGCCAATCTGCACGTCGCCGGAGGCTAACGCCCGCACAATCGCCGCGCCGCTGTCGAACTTGCGCCAGTCGACTTTCGCACCGCTCTCTTTGGCGAAGGTATTATCCGCCTGCGCGACTTTCGCCGGTTCCGCAGAGGTTTGATACGCGACGGTCACGTCCACCGCCTGCGCCTGAAAAGCCCACAGCGCCAGTGCGCCGAGTAATGTGATTCGCGATGAAATTGCCATAGTGTCTGCTCCCCTGTTGTTATGAGGGCAGTATTTCCGGCGCGGGAATTTTGATAAAGGAATTAAAAAGCATCGCTAATGACGATTCGTTTTTAGAAAAAAAACGGGAAAGGATAGTGAATTTTGTGCGGTTGGTTTTTTCCCTCTCCCGATGGGAGAGGGTCTGGGTGAGGTATCAGCGCTGCGCGTTCAGCTCAGCGATATCTTTCGGCGTGGTCCGACAGCAGCCGCCAATCAGCCTCGCGCCCGCCTCCAGCCACTGCGGTAAATACCCCGCCAGCGTTTCGCAGGCTTCGCCGTGATGATGCCAGGTTTTGCTCACCGCATCATAATGCTCACCCGAGTTCGGGTAGACCACCAGCGGCAGCGATGTCAGGCCGTGCAGATGCGTCAGCGCCGCCGTAGTGTGCTCCAGCGCGATACAGTTAATGCCCAGCGCGACAACCTGCGGGTGGCCTTCCAGTGCAGAAACCACGTCACGCAGCGGCGTACCGTCGCTCAGATGCTCGCTATCGCGCAGGGTAAACGAGAACCATGCCCGGGCGCGGGGATAGGCGGTCAGCAACGCGGCCAGCGCGTTGATTTCGACGAAAGAGGGCAGCGTTTCACAGGCCAGCAGGTCCGCCCCCGCATCCAGCAGCGCCTCCACGCGGGGGCGGTGGAAGGCGGTAAATTCTTCAGCGCTACGCACGTAGTCGCCACGATATTCAGAGCCATCGGCCAAGTACGCGCCGTAAGGGCCGACGGATCCCGCAACCAGCAGCGTGCCCGCCTGCGCGTTCTCGGCCAGATACGCTTCGCGCGCCTTACGCGCCAGCTCCACGCTTTTGCCAATCAGCGCCCGGGATTGCGCCTCATCCAGCCCGCGAGCGGCAAAGCCTGCGGGCGTGGCCTGATAGCTGGCGGTGATGGCCACCTGTGCACCCGCGCGGTAGTAATCGAGGTGCACGTCGCGGATCGGCTCAGGGTTTTCCATCAGCACTTTGGCCGACCAGAGGCTGTCGGCAAGGTTACAACCGCGCGCTTCCAGCTCCGTTGCCATTGCCCCATCCAGCACCACAAACGGCTGCTTTTCAAGGAGGGCGGTAAGCGGATTATTCTGCGACATGTTCAGGCTCCTGCGTTGTCAGGTTTCGGGTCAGGTAGTACGCACCATAACACAGGGCGACAAACGGAAGCCCGCAATAAAGGGCAATACGCTGGCTGGGGTCAAACCACAGGCCGACGCAGGCCACCAGGCAGAGGATAAAGCCGAGCACGGGCACCAGCGGATACCATGGCGCGCGATACTGCAACGCGGATAGCGGCTGGCCGGACTGCACGTGACGGCGGCGAAACACGAAGTGCGACGCGCAGATGCTGATCCACACCGCCACCACCGCAAAGCCGGAGATAGCGGACAGCGCCACAAACACCGTGTCCGGCGCAACCACGCTGGAGAACAGCGCCAGCACCCCGCCGAGCATGGAAACGGAAAGGGCCGTCAGCGGCACGCCGTTTTTGTTAACGCGGGCAAAGCAGCGCGGCAGCGTGTTCTCGTTAGACAGCGACCAGAGCATGCGCCCAGACGCGTACAGGCCGGAATTCGCCGCCGAGAGGATCGCCGTCAGGATCACGAAGTTAAAGATATCAGCTGCATACGGAAGGCCGACCTTTTCAAACACCAGCACGAACGGGCTTTTCTCGACCCCAGCCTGCTGCATCGGGATCAGCGCCGCCAGCACGAACACGGTGCCGATAAAGAAGATGATAAGCCGCGCGATGGTGGTGCGTATGGCCACCGGGATAACCTTGTGCGGATTTTCCGTTTCACCCGCCGCGATGCCGATAAGCTCCGTTCCGGAGAAGGCAAAGTTAACCGCCACCATGGTCATCAGGATCGGCAGGCCGCCGTGCGGGAACCAGCCTTCGGCAGTAATGTTGCTCAGCCCCGGCGCGGCAGATCCGTCCGCCATCGGGATGAAGCCAAAGATGGCCGCGCCGCCGAGAATAATAAAGGCGACGATGGTGACAACCTTGACCAGCGAGAACCAGAATTCCCCTTCCGCGAAGAAGCGCGTGGAAATCACGTTAAGACCAAAAATTACCGCGCAAAAGACAACGCACCACGTCCAGACGGGTACCTGCGGAAACCAGTACTGCATACAGAACCCGGCCGCGGTAAAACTCGACCCGAGCGCCACCGTCCAGGTCAGCCAGTAGAGCCAGGCCACGGTATACCCCGTCGCCGGGCCAAGATAGCGAGCGGCGTAGACGTGAAACGCCCCGGTTTCCGGCATCGCCACGGAGAGCTCGCCCAGACACTGCATCACCAGCCAGACCACCAGCGCCCCGATCAGGTACGCCAGCAGCGTGCCCGCCGCGCCGGTCGTTGAAATAATGTATCCGGTGTTGAAGAATAACCCTGTGCCAATCACGCCGCCCAGCGAGAGCATAATCAGGTGGCGGGTTTTCATGGTGCGCTTAAGCTGCCCGTTTTCTTGTTGTGTTTGCATATTACCTTCTAAACGTATGGACATCTAAACATCCAAAGATAAGGTGTTATACCGCGATTGTTAACAAAAAGCCACCCGACTCCGCATCGGCGCAATTATTGGTAAATACGTAAATCGGTTCTATAGTCGACACAGTTTCTTCTACACCAGGACTCACTATGCGCTTTAACGGACTGACCAAAGGTTTCTTCATCTTTATCCTCGCCCTCGTTACCTGGGCCTTCTTTGACGTGCTGTCCCCCTATTTCTCGGCGATCCTGTGGGCCGCGATCCTGACGATTATTTTCAACCCGGTGAAAAACAAACTGCGTACCGCGCTGGGCGATCGTAACGGGCTGGCGTCGCTCCTGACGCTCGGCATTATCTGCCTGATTGTTTTTATTCCGCTGATGGCGATCCTTTCATCGCTCGCGCTGGAGCTGAATGTGGTCTACACCAAGCTGCAACAGAACAACACGCAGTTTCCTGAGGTGGTGGCGGGGATCTTCAACCGCCTGCCGGACTGGGCCAGCGGTTTCCTGGCGGATCACAACCTGACCAACGCCGCGCAGATCCAGAAAAAACTTTCCGATGTCGCATTACAGGGCGGACAGTATCTGGCGGGCAGCGCGTTCCTGATTGGTAAAGGCACGTTCGGCTTTGCCATCAGCTTCGGCATTATGCTGTATCTGCTGTTTTTCCTGCTGAAAGACGGGCCGTATCTGGTGCGCCAGATCCTCGATTCGCTACCGCTGTCTGACTTCGTTAAGCAGCACCTGTTCGCCAAGTTTGTCGGCGTGTCGCGCGCCACGGTAAAAGGCACGGCGGTTGTGGCCGTGGTTCAGGGCACGCTTGGCGGTATCGCCTTTGCCATTGTCGGTATTGACGGCAGCGTATTGTGGGGCGCGCTGATGGCGTTCCTCTCTCTGGTGCCCGCCGTCGGGTCGGCCATCGTCTGGGTTCCCGCAGCCATCTTCCTGTTCGCCACCCACCAGCTGTGGCAGGGCCTGTTCATCGTTGGCTTCTTTGCGATCGTCGTCGGGCTGGTCGATAACTTATTACGTCCGCTGCTGGTGGGCAAAGACACCAAAATGCCGGACTACCTGATTTTGATCACCACGCTCGGCGGCATGGAGCTGTACGGCATTAACGGCTTCGTGATTGGGCCGCTGATTGCCGCCCTGTTTATCGCCTGCTGGAACCTCTTCTCCGGGCGCGATCACGAAGGCAATGCCGAGGAGCTGGACGCAGACTTTATCGAAGAGGGAAGAAACCCTCGGGATCTCTGAAAGCAGACGTTCTGAAAGGCGGCCCCGTGCCGCCTTTTTTTTCGCCATAAATCAGCGGTTTTCTATAATCTTAAAAGAACGCTCTTCCATTTTTGTCGCAGAGGAAACCAACAGGTGCGAATCGCCACGATCACAAACTGGGCTTATGGCGTCACGGTGTGCCTGACCATTGCCTCCGGCATCGTCATGCTGATGGCTTCCCACGCCGACAACATCGAACGTGAAGCCGTTAAACAACGCCAGGTCTTCGATCAGCTTACGGAAGAGATCGAGATAGATACCTGGATGCTCTCCGATCTGGCGCGCCTTTACATCATCAAAAAAGAACCCGACGTGCTGGAGAAATACCAGGCGAAAGAAGCTGAGCTGAAGAATATTGAACACACGCTGCGCCAGCTCAAAAACACGGGGGCATCGGGCGAAGAGCTGGCGCTGCTGTATGACGGTCTGAAAATTGTTGACGAACTCCAGGATGAACAGCAGGCAGCCATTGACGGCATCGCACGGGGCGAAGAACAGCAGGCCGTTGCGCTGCTTTTTGGTAAGAGCTATGAGCTGGAACTCGAACGGGCGCAGAACAATATCGAACGCTTTCGCATGCTGCTGGACAAGCGCATTATTGCCGACGTGCAGGCTGCAACCAAAACGTCGAAAACGCTTCGCACTGCCTCTGAGGTGATGGTCGGCCTGACCGCCCTGCTCTTCTTGTTTGTGATGGGCTTTATCCTCAAGCGCCGCGTGCTCCGTCCGGTGGTGCGTCTGAGTGACGTGGTTCATCGTCTGGCATCCCAGGATTACGCCGTCGAAACGCCGAACTTCACCCAGGTTGATGAAATAGGCGATATGGCGCAGGCCATCCGCATCTTCCGCGAGAACGGGCTGGCAAGGCAGCGGCTGGAAAAAGAGCGCGATGCTGACTGGGCCATCCGCGAGCTGCTGGCGCGAATGACCCAGCGGCTTCAGGGCTGTGAAAACTTTGCCGACGTGATGAATGTGGCGGAGCTGTTTGCGCCCAATATCGCGCCGGGGGTTTCCGGGCGTCTGTATATTCTGGAGCGCGATCCGTGGCAGATGCGCTGCGCGGCCGAATGGCTGTCGCCCGAAGGGGATAAAAAGCCGTTCCATCCTGACGAATGCTGGGCCGTCCGGCGTGGTCAAAGCCATCCGCCGGTGAACGGCGAGCCGGATATCGGCTGTTATCATCTGCCTGAATCCCAGGCACGGCAATCGCTGTGCGTTCCCTTAATTGCTCAGGGCGAGGCGATTGGGTTGCTCTCATTCCAGAACATCACGCCTGAAACCGCGCCGTCCCGCGCCTATCTGGAACTGATGGCCGAGGCGCTGGGTCTGGCGCTGGCCAACCAGCGGCTGCGGGATGCTCTTCTGGAAAAAGCCCTGTTCGATCCCTTGACGGGGCTGCGTAATCGCCACCATCTGGAGGATACGTTACGTACCCAAATGAAGCAGGCCGTGCGTAACGATGAGCCGGTAAGCTGCCTGATGATCGATATCGATCACTTCAAGAGCATTAATGACCGCTTTGGTCATGAGGCCGGCGATCTGGTGATCAAAAGCGTGGCAACCATTATTCAACGGGCGGTACACGATACCGGGCTGGCCTTCCGCTACGGTGGCGAGGAGTTCCTGGCGCTTCTTACCGGCGCGGATGAGGAGGCAGCGCACGCCGCCGCAACGGAGATCTACAACGGCGTGCACGCGCTTTCGCTGCGCTACGGGCTTTCGGAAATTGGCCCGGTGGACGTTTCGATCGGGATCGCCAGCTATCCCCAGCACGCCCATGGCGATAATCTGCTGCGCGCGGCGGACGTCGCGCTATACCGGGCGAAAGAGCTGGGGCGCTCGCGGATTGTCAGCTTTGGGATGTTGGAGGCGGGCTAGCGGGTGTTGTCAGAAGTTCAATCATTGCCCGGGCGGCCGCCGACTGACGTCGGTGTGGCGCGTAGATCACCGAGAAAGGCCGCGACCGCCCCCGCAGCGTCGGAAGCACTTCAACGAGCTGGCCCCGCTGGATCCTCTCCTGGACGATAAACGCATAGCTCTGGCAAATCCCCATCCCCTGTTCAGCGAGGGAAACCACGCCAAGCACGTCCTCTGACGTTTCGACGGAAGAAACGGGCAGCCAGTCAATATCGCGCCCGTCTTCACGAAATACCCACGGTGCAATGCGGCCGGTACGCGGCAGGATAAACGGCAAACACATGTGCAACCGTAGTTCCTCCAGCGTCTGAGAGTTTCCCATTCGATGGAGGTAATCCGGTGACGCGACCAGTACCAGCGCGGCATCCTCCAGCTTACGGGCGACTAAGCCGCTATCTGGCATCTGGCCCAAACGTATCGCGAGGTCGAATCCTTCGGCAATCAGGTCGACGTTGCGGTTGGTAATGTTCAGCTCGACCTTAACGTGCGGATATTGTCGGGCAAAGCGTGCCAGCAGGGAGGGCAGACGGTAGTGCCCGTAGGTGGTTGGCACGCTCATGCGCACGCGGCCCGTTAAGTTGCCCTCCTGCCCCCGTCCGTCACGTTCAGCCTCATCCAGCAGAGAAAACGCCGCGCGCGCCTGCTCCAGATACACGCGCCCTGCTTCCGTTAGCCCTACACGACGGGTGGTGCGCTGCAGTAGCTGACGTCCAAGGCGCGCTTCAAGGCGGGTAACTGCACGGCTCAGTACCGAGGGCGTGGTTGAGAGGACAACCGCGGCGGCAGTAAATGAGCCGTGCTCAACAACGGTAATGAAGGCTTCGACATCGCCAAGATAATCAAATTTCCGGCTCATTTTGCTCTTTCACGAACAAATGTTTTTCAATTTCGCTAATTTATCCCCCGCTGAGCGATGAGTAAAGTGGCCTCACACATCATCAGAAGGTAAAAATTATGGATCTTCAACTCAGCGGTAAGACAGCCCTTGTTACAGGCGCAACGGCAGGGATTGGCCTGGCCATCGCCCGCACGCTGGCGCGAGAAGGCGTTGCGGTGACCATCACCGGACGTGAAAAGGCGAAGCTGCAAAACGCCGTCGCCGATATCAGCAGCGCCGCGCCTGGCGTGCCGGTAAGCGCCGTTATCGCAGATCTGGGAAGCGCTGAGGGTGCCGAAACGCTGTTTGCGGCTTGCCCGGATACCGACATTCTTATTAATAATCTGGGTTTTTACGAAGCTAAGCCTTTCGCCGACATCACGGACGAAGACTGGCTGCGCATGATCGATATTAACGTCATGTCCGGGGTTCGCCTGTCCCGGCATTATTTCCCGCGCATGCTGGAACGCAGCTGGGGCCGGGTGATTTTTATGTCCAGTGAAGTTGGCGCGTTCACGCCGCCAGACATGGTGCATTACGGCGTCAGCAAGTCTGCACAGCTCGCCGTTTCGCGCGGTATGGCAGAGCTGACCAAAGGCACTGGCGTAACGGTGAACAGCGTTCTTCCTTCGGCGACTCGCTCCGACGGCATCATCGAGTATCTTCGCCAGACCGCACCTGAACCGGGGATGACCGATCGGGCAATCGAAGAACATTTCTTCAGGACCTACCGTCCCAGCTCGTTGATTGCGCGAATGATCGAAGCAGACGAGATAGCCGCAATGGTTGCGCTGCTGGCAAGCCCGCTTGGCGCGGCCTCTAACGGAGCTGCGGTGCGCGTCGAGGGCGGCACGTTCCGCTCCATTCTGTAACAGTGAGTTCACCGGAGTATAGACATGTCTAAACGTAGTTTGCCCGCCATCGCGGTGGTGGCGCTGTTGTCTTTCACGAGCGCGGCCAGTGGCGCAACCCTTGAACGCTGGCGCAGCTATGCTGGCGTAAGCTGGGATCTGGCCGATCGCGCGGCAGCCCCAGCGGCGTTTTCCGGGTCGGTGAATGCCCCCATCGCCGGGATCCACTTTGATGCAAAAGGCACAGCCTACGTCAGTACCCCCCGGCTGGTATCCGCCGGCGCGCCCGCCACGCTGAGCGTTCTGGATACTGCGGTTTCGTCGGGCCCGGCACGCCTGACCGCATTCCCCTCACGCGAGGGAAATGCGGTGGACGGGCCTTACGGGCAAAGCCTGCGCAACGTCCTCGGTTTTTATATCGATCGCAGTAACGGCTGGCTATGGGCGCTGGATATGGGCTTCGTCGCGGGAGAAGCGGAATCTCCGGCGGGCTCGCAAAAACTGGTGGTGCTGGATCTGAACTCAGGGCGCACCATCAAACGCATCGCTCTTGATGGCGTGGCCGATCGTAAGGCCAGTTTCCTGAATGACGTAGCCGTTGATGAGCGTCGCCGCGTCGCCTATATCTCCGACAGCGGATCGCGCAGCGCGCCTGTCAATCGTGCTGGCCTTATCATCGTTGATTTCACCACCGGCAAGGCCCGGCGCGTACTGGACCGACACCCTGCCCTGCTGAACGTGCCGGGCGTAAAGGTTGTCGCACACGGGCGCGAGGTATGGCCGGGTAAACCGTTGCTGATTGGCATCAACGGCATTGCGCTCTCACCGGATGCCGGTACGCTGTACTGGACAGTCACGACGGGAACCCATGCCTATGCGCTGCCGACGGCAATCCTGCGACAGCCGGGTTCGACCGATGCGCAAATCGCGTCCCGAATTGAGGACCTGGGTGACGTGGGGGGCAACACTGACGGGATCGTGACCGATGCGAAGGGCAATCTCTACATCACAGACGTCACCCGTAACGGTATCGTCAGGTACGATCCCGTCAGCAAAGCGATGTCACCGCTCGCGTCGAACGAAGGCGTCTACTGGCCCGACACGCCGACGATCCGCCCTGATGGCGATCTGATTTTCACATCCAGCCGGCTGAACGATCATTTCGCGGGAGCGGTTAAGGCCGGAGAAGAACGCTATGATCTATGGCGTTTACCGGCAAAGGCCTTGACGCCGGAGAAAGCCGTTCCGATCCGGTAACGAACAGCCTTAAAGCCTCTGCTCACCCCGGCTGAACGACTTTCCTGCCCGGACAAATAATCGCTAAATACCGCTGCGCCACCCGACGGGTGGCGTTTTTACATCCTGAGGATGATGGATAAACGAGTGGAGAGAGAAAATATATAAACTAGTAGGATAACTAAATTATAATTCTTATACTTAAGTTAAAAAGTGGAGGCTGAAATGCGATTAATCCTAATGCTGTGCTGCTTTTTAGTACAAAGCGTCACCCTGGCGGGTGAGCTGCCAAAACCTGCTGGTAAACCCATTTTAACGATTTACGGTAATATCGAGAACACGAATGAAAATGGAAAAGCCGTGTTTGATATCGCCAGCCTTGAAAAGCTGGGTGTGGTGAGTTTCCAGACATCGTCTCCCTGGTATAATGGCCGCACTAAGTTTGAGGGTGTTCCGATGAGCAAACTCATGGATTATGTCGGCGCAAAGGGTAACGTGGTTAATGTTATTGCGCTTAATGATTACGCGACGGTCATCCCGCTCAGCGACTTTAAAAAATACAACGCCATACTTGCTCTAAAGGTTAATGGCGAATATATGCGCATCCGCGATAAAGGTCCGGCATTCATCGTATATCCCTATGACAGTCTTCCTGAACTAAACAATCAGATTTATTACTCGCGATCGGCATGGCAGGTCAGCAAGATGAAGATTGAATAGCAGTTCAGGAGAACATAATGAACAGGATACTGGTTGGTATCATTTTTTCTCTTTTTATTACAACTGGCTATATTGCTTTTCTTGTCTATGACCGACAGCAGGAGCTTCAAAAACTGACTCATTACACGGAGTCATGGTCTGTCGCCCAGCTGGTATCCGAATATTACCGCTTTGAATCATGGCTTGGTCTGTACGCAACCGATTCCGATGACGTTACGATAGACCAGGTCCGCATGCGCCTGGAAATTATGCTAAGCCAGAATGATTTATTTAAGGAGGGTGATTTAGGTCATTATATTAAAAACGATCAAGCGCATCGCGACCTCGCGTTAAGCCTTGATAAAATACTTACCTATCTGGATGCTAATCTCGAAAAGATGAGCCATTCGGACGTAAAAGCATACCTGCAAACCATGCATTTGCTGGATGCGCCACTCAGCCAGCTGTCATCAAGCGCGTTAACGAAAGATATAAGCACGATTAACAACACTAACCATAAAATACAGATCCTGTATTATATCTATTCAGCGCTCTCTTTACTGCTGGTTATTTTGAGTATTATTCTGGGATTTTTAACAATCTATCAAAATAAAAACATCCTTAAAGCGCACAGACAGGTTGAAAGTCTTGCAGAAGAGCTTCAGTTATCAAAAGAGACCCTGCAGATTCAGAATACAAAGCTGGAGTATGACGTTTACCATGACTCCCTCACCGGCATGAAAAACCGTCTGTACTTCTGGGATGACCTCAGCAAACTCAATCTTGAGGCCGAAGAAAATCACGCCCCCGTTACGGTGATGTTATTTGACTTAGACCGGTTCAAAGAGGTCAACGATACCTATGGTCATGATGCTGGCGATTTACTGTTACGCCAGGTATCCAGACGCCTGACCGCCATGAGCAGCATTTCAGACAGATTTTACCGCTTAGGCGGAGACGAGTTTGCTTTTTTATCCAGTGGGCTAACCGAAAGCGCTGCCGTTTCGCGCGCAAGAGAAATCAGCGAAAATATCAGCAAGCCCTACACGATTAATAACCAGCTCATAAAAATTGCCACCTGCGTGGGCATTGTTTTATCAGATAATGAACGACGCGCTGATTATCTGTATAAGTTCGCCGATCTGGCCCTCTATGAAGCCAAAAAGGCAGGCTCACAGCAGATTAAAGTCTTCCGGCAACGGATGTTGCAAAAATTGCAGGAAGGCAGAAACCTTGAAATTGATATGGCAAAGGCAATAAAGAATAATGAGTTTGTTATTTATTATCAGCCTATCGTCAACGCCTTCAGCAAGGAGATCTATGGCTATGAAGCGCTCATTCGCTGGAGACACCCCGAAAAGGGGATGCTGTCCCCGGATCGCTTTATTTTTGCCGCTGAAAAAACAGGCATGATCAACGAGATTGGTAAAACGGTGCTTGAGCTTGCCTGCTGGGAAGCGGCTTCGTGGGCCGTTCCGGCAATGATCTCCGTGAATGTCTCGCCTGTTCAGCTGGGCAGCAAATCGTTTATTACCATGGTGCAGTCTATTCTGACGGAGACCGGGCTACCGGCCAATCGCCTTGAGCTTGAAGTGACAGAGTCTTCACTCTTCAGCGACAGAAATAACCCTATTACCATTCTTAAAAAGCTACGCTCACTGGGCGTAAGAATTTCAATCGATGATTTCGGTACGGGTTATTCGTCGCTCTCACGGCTCAGCGAGCTGAATTTTGATAAAATCAAAATCGACAAATCTTTTGTCAATCCAATCTCCACGCAGGAAGATGTGCTTAATATTGTGAAGCTTATTACCGGTATGGCCAAAAGCCTTAACATGGGGGTGATTGCCGAGGGCGTTGAGACCGAAGAGCAGCTTGAGCGTCTACAGGCGCTGGGTTGCGAGCTGGTGCAGGGATACCTTTTCAGTAAGCCACTGCCTGAGGTCGACAGTAAAATTAAGCGCGGCCTGCAATGACTCCATCAGCTCAGCCGGCTAAGCATAACGCATCGCCCACAGGCGCCAACCGGGATCACACTTTTCAGCTCCGGTTATTCACTTACAAAAACCAGGTGTTATTATTCACGCCGTAAATACCTCTCAACTCACCCCGAGGCTTTGATGCTGGAGAATGTAATCATCCGATAGTCAGCTCCCTGCCCCTTCAGGCCGGACTGATTATCAATGCGCTGAAATCGTATGCGGACACCACCGTGTGTTTGCACGTTTGCACATGATGATTAAACAGGTTTTCCAGTATGAATTTATCCCGTCAGGAACAGCGTACCTTACACGTTCTCGCCAAAGGTGGCCGTATCGTGCACATTCGCGATACGTCCGGCCGCGTTACCGCCGTTGAATGCTACAGCCGCGAAGGGCTATTGCTGGCCGACTGCACGCTCGCCGTTTTCAAAAAGCTCAAAACCAAAAAGCTGATCAAATCCGTTAACGGTAAGCCCTACCGCATTAATACCACCGGGCTGAACAACGTTCGCGCCCAGCCTGATAATCGATAAGGAAAGGCTTATGGATATCCCACGTATTTTTACTATCAGCGAAAGTGAACACCGCATTCATAACCCCTTCACGCCAGAAAAATATGCCACGCTGGGCCGCGTGCTACGCATGAAGCCGGGCACGCACGTTCTTGACCTCGGCAGCGGCTCGGGAGAGATGCTGTGTACCTGGGCACGTGACTACGGCGTGACCGGCACCGGCATCGACATGAGCCCGCTCTTTACCGCGCAGGCAAAGCGCCGCGCGGAAGAGCTCGGCGTCAGCGAACGCGTCCAGTTTATTCATAACGACGCGGCAGGTTACGTGGCGGATGAAAAATGCGACGTGGCGGCCTGCGTTGGGGCCACATGGATTGCAGGCGGCGTCGCCGGGACGATGGATCTCCTGGCTAAGAGCCTTAAGTCCGGCGGGCTGATTCTCATCGGCGAACCGTACTGGCGTCAGGTTCCCGCGACGGAAGAGATAGCTCAAGCCTGCGGCGTCACGTCTGTCGCAGAGTTTCTCACCCTGCCCGGCCTTGTCGCATTTTTCGCTCAGCAGGGCTATGACCTGGTGGAAATGGTGCTGGCAGATCAGGAAGGCTGGGACAGATACGAAGCCGCGAAATGGATGACCATGCGTCGCTGGCTGGAGGAAAACCCCGACGATGGTTTTGCCGAGGAGATTCGGGCGGAGCTGGCAATAGCGCCTGAACGCCATGTGACCTATACGCGGGAATACATTGGCTGGGGCGTGTTTGCGTTAATGGCACGATAATGTGGAGCTGGCGGTATAGTCTTAGGGGTATGCCGCCATTTCTATGGTTTTTAGCGAAAACAAAGCATTTTATGAAAACGGTTTACCCATCCATAAAACCGCATATCAGATTTCAATTCGTATGATCAAACCTTAACCAGATGATTTATGATATTTTAATGGTTTTATAGAGTTGAGTAGAAAAGAGAAAATCAGGAGATGATGCGATAACAGGAACAGCACAAGACATCCAACCCATTGAAATTCAATGGTTATTTTATATGGCGATACAAAAACACCCCCAGAAGTACCCCCAGCGTTTTTCTTTGCTCAATAAACATACAACCATATGGCAAGTGCCTCAGAACCCTCCCTCAGGTAAGTATTTATCATTCATGTCTTACTCTACTAGTCATCCATACGAACATGAAACATGTGTTTAAAATGAGATCTTCATAAAATTTGTAAATAATAGATCCGTATTTTCTTGCTCTATCTTTTTAATAAATAGTATTGTAAGAAGTAATAGCACTCATTCTCTTAAGGATTGTACATGCGCTCACCGTATCGTTTACATGAACGTAGCTCCTTTTTTAAATACATGCCTCTTTCCACAGCTGAAATTGTCCTGCAAAACGCGTCATTGCGATGGAGTTCACCATTAATATTCAATGACCCTTTTGATGTTCCGCGAGAAGTTATCCCAGATGTGAATGAACACGATATTAGCAGAGCATTAGCCCAGAAAATTTTGTTAGAATTAAAAAACCCACGACCTGACACATCCCAACTGAACTCTGGCATAAGGTACCTTCTTGAATTCTATAAAAATTACTTTCCATTTGGACTTCCAGAAGAGTTAATAAAAAAACAAACCGAGCTGATTTTAAACCCTCCCGTAGGAGAAGGAGCAAAGGATGCTTTAACAGGGTTTAGAAATTATTGGGATAATACACTACGAGATAGACGGTTATTATGTCTTAGTGAAAGTCCGGTAATAACCTCAATGTGGAATCATTATGCTGACAGCTATAAAGGTATAGTTTTAGAATTTAGTTGCTTAGATGAATTTGATAGCGCTTGGCTTTTAGCTAAACCTGTGAAGTACACAGATAAAAAACCCTTAACTTATACTGCTGAAGGAATGGCTGAATTATTTTTCATGGATGAAGAAATCGTTAAAAACTATATAAACGAAGATATAACTTACATCAAAACCCTAGATTGGCAATATGAAAAAGAATGGAGAGTATCAACGCACCAAAGACCTCTTCAGGAAGGTCTTTATAGTGACCTAACCTTCAATATACACGAACTTAAAACAATCATACTCGGCCCCATGTTTGATATGGATAAATTACCTGCTATAAATGAGCTATCAGAGAAATATCCTTTAGTCAGTGTTTCAAGTGCAACAATTACGCGCTCTGGATTGATTGAAATAATTCCCTTAAGTGCAAATTGAAAATTTATACACTGCTAGAGGATGTGAAGGGGGTATAAAATAAAGTTAATGAATATCATATCTATCTGATTTAAATATTCATTAATAAAACCTCTTCACATCCTCATGAAAAGTCAAAGCCATAACAATATTTAGAGTTATAATTTTAATCATCTAAAGATTGTTTTAAAACATGTTTGAATAACTGAGATAATCTTTTTTCAATGTCATAAGTTTTATCGCTATAACCAATTAATCTATCGTCTATAGTTTCAATAGCTAAGAGCAACATTTCTTTAGACTTCTCCCTGTCAATCAGTTCATTAGGTGTAATAAGTGAGCCGTCCTTGTTAGAGAAATAAAGTGCTCCCTCCCTCAAAGTTCTCAAAGAACCATTTATAACTTCGGAGTATAACTCCTTACATCTTTTTTCACCTAAAGCCTCCAGCAATCTTTTACCCATAAATACCGTTGGAAGAACTGCCATTTTATGTTTAGATAAATGATTATAAAGTGGATCTTTCTTCCTATTTTGTTTTTCGTTTTTATTATCCCTACGATAAATACCAATCTCAGCTTTCGCAGTCTCTTCTATTGCTGTTACGCTTAGAAATACCGAGGTTCCAAATGACCGGCGCTCATAACACATAAAGGCATCTTCAATAAGTACCATGATATGACCACAAGCCTTATCAAAATCTTGTGTAAACTTATCATGACTAAATAGCACTGCTCCTGCGTCTGCTGCCTGAAAAATCAATTCCCATCCTGCCAACATCGATTCTTTACTCATGAAACTACCTTATATCTAAAGAAGTAAAAACCATAAATAATCAATCACTATCTTTTTGAAAGAACTTGGTTTTTAGAATGATAAAAAGCTATCGCACTGGCGAAGTAGGCTTCGGATATTTTCACAAAAAAACTTATTAAATACGCCGGATCATCTATATCAATAGATGAGGCATATTCATGCCCCTTTGATACCTTCTTAAAAAAATCAATAAACTTACTTTTATCCGCTTCAGTTAACTTGTAGTTTAAATTGTGGCTTAATTTATTCCTTATACTATTAAAATCTTTCAACCTTGTGTAAATCTCATTATAAGGAGGATCTGCTTTTTCTTTTTGCAATAAAGCAATTTTTTGTGAGAAAGTTAACTTGGCTTCGTTCCAAGAAAGTGAAGGGTACTTTAAAGAAAGATAGTCACTAATATATTTTTCAACACTAAGATGGGCAGTAAGAAATCCTCCGATGAATTCTACATCCACTCCTTCCACCCGATTCCATATACTACCTTCTGAATTTTCGGCCCCAGTGTAGATGGCTGTATGTGCTAAATCTTTCCAATCCATAATTAATCCGTTCTCGTTAAAACATTGTTATGGAGATAATCTTAGAACATCTTTTAAAACAAGCTTGAAGTATGATCCTATCATACTGATGGAAGCAACTGTAACTTAGAGCGTCTACAGCCAAAAATCCCCGCTGGCGGTGCCGGTGAGTGACAAGTTTTGCAGATGCATCCAACGAGCTGAACCTGAAGTTTTCTGAAGCGGTAGCAGTTGACACTTTCCCCCTAGTTTTCCCTAGTAAGGCATAACAAACCATAACAGGCTGACACCTGCCCTGCTTCGCATCAGGATTAACAAAAGCTAACAGCTAAGGCTCAACAAATCTCAACGCCAGCCCTTTACACTTCTGCTGTAGCTGCTGTTCGTAGGCGTCAGGATCCGTTAGGTTGGGTTGACACTTTTCCCAATATCTCGCGAAAAAGTGTCAAGTTTGAGGGGCTGGGGGGTTTACAGTTTTTCGCCGTCCAGCAGGCAGAGTGACATTAAAGCAGTTTTGTTCCAGTCATCCAGCGTATCGGGGTGCATTGTGGCAACGTAAGCCAGCTCAGAACGAAGAAACCGTAAAGCGCCTGCTGCACGGTCTTTGCCATAGAAGCTGTGGGTTTCTTCATCCGGCCGGAAGAGAATCAGTAGTTGTTCTGCGGGCTCGTGCTGAACATCAAAACCCAGCTCAGCGGCGGCTGCCTCTATCCGCTGGCCAGCATCAATATCAGCCGACAGCTCTTTCCCGCCGTCATGCTTTCATACCCATGCGGCGGCCTGCGCCCACGTCATTTCAGTCAGGTGTTCGCCAGCACCAGCAGAATTTTGTTTAGCCTGCGATGCGTCAACATCCACTTTATCGCCTGAAATAACAATTTCACCGCGGGCTATCCAGCCGTAAACAGTTTGCCGGCTGACGTCCATATGCCTGGCGTAGGCTGATTTACTTAACAGCATCCTGGTATTTCCCTCCAGGCAGAAAAAAGCCGCCCTCAGGCGGCCTGCTTCTCTTCTGAATGTGTCTGCCGCTGACTGCCTTTGAGCATCGCGCTGACATGTTCGCTGAACTGATCAAGACCGGTTATGCGTGGCTGTACGTCTGACGGATCGTCATTCTTCCCGTAAACGAGATTGTTATACCAGGTTCGGACAGCTGTAATTTGTGCGACGTCCTTCCTCACCGCGCCGACCAGATCGGCAACCGCGCTAATTACCTGCCCGTTCTCTGATACGATTCGGGAGAAGGCGAGATAAACAGACTTAATTTTTAATATGTTCTGTCTAACGATGAAAATAAGGATGGTACAAATAATGCGTAACTACTCGATATGAATGGTGCCGATAATAGGAGTCGAACCTACGACCTTCGCATTACGAATCAGAAGCACTACATTTAACATACTGTTTTAACTAGCATTGGCCGCATTCACACATACAATGCTGATGGCACAAACTGAAAGATGCAGTAACTTAACGATGGGTATATGTCACACCCATGGCACAAACATGTCACGCCCTCAAATCACCAGAAACGCAGAATTTTGCGCAGCCAATTCCAGAATCCTCATCAGCCTGTTTACTGGCTATGCCCTCCCCGCCATAATCACCACCGATCCGATTGTAAGACTTATCAGGTGCGTACCTCTTTTATCGAACAATAAGCAAATCTGAAAATCTCGTAGTGTATCGAGGCGAAAGCATTTCACGCTTCATCTGCCATTGCTGCTGTATACCCTGCCCGGCAAAATAGAGAGTGCCCTTTCCGTCCTTTGCATTCAGTCGATCTAGCACTTCCATCAGCTTTTCACTTCCGGCACGCGGAGCGCTGTCGTCGAAAAGGTTTAGCTGGGCCACGCCCTGGCTGAAGAAGTCGCCCAGCATGACTCCCGCTTTCTGGTACCGGTGACCATCCTTCCAGATTTTGTCCAGACACTTTACCGCGGCGTTGATGATGTCTCTGCTGTCCTGCGTTGGCGTGAGCAGCCTTACCGATGCGCTGTTTCCGTAATACGGCTCATTGAGCGCAAACGGAGAGGTCTTAACGAAAGCTGAGATAAAACGGCAATACTGGTGCTCGCCGCGAAGCTTCTCAGCACCACGGGCCGCGTAGCTGCAAATAGCCTGCCGCATTTGCTCATAGTCAGTAATGCGTTCGCCAAAAGATCGGCTGCATACGATTTCCTGCTTCACCGGCGCGAACTCCTCCAGATCGAGGCAAGGATCCCCACGCAGTTCCCGGACGGTACGCTCCAGCACAACATTGAAGTGTTTGCGAATGATCCATGTACTCTGCTCTGAGAGTTCCAGCGCTGTTTTGATGCCCATGGCGTTCAGCTTTTTGCTGATGCGACGACCAACGCCCCAGACATCCTCCACAGGAACAAGCGCCAGTAGCCTCCTCTGCCGGTCGACGTTTGAGAGGTCAACCACCCCGCCGGTCTGCCGCTGCCATTTTTTCGCAGCATGGTTAGCCAGCTTAGCCAGCGTCTTGGTCTGCGCTATGCCGACGCCAACTGTAAGATGCGTCCGCTGTAAAATAGTCGCGCGGATCTCTTTCCCAAATTCAGTCAGGTCCCGGCAGTTCCTTACGCCAGTCAGATCGCAGAATGCCTCATCTATGCTGTAAATTTCCACGCGAGGACTCATTTCTTCCAGCGTGGTCATTACCCGGCTGGACATGTCTGCATAGAGCTCGTAGTTGCTGCTGAAGCAAACAACACCAGCGCGCCGGAACAACTCTTTCTGTTTGAAGAACGGCTCACCCATCGCTATCCCGGCAGCCTTTGCTTCGGCGCTACGTGCGATTACGCAGCCGTCATTATTCGACAGAACGACAACCGGCCGCCCGCGCAGGTCGGGCCTGAATACTGTTTCACAGCTGGCATAAAAAGAGTTCACATCAACCAGGGCAAACATCACATCACCGGATTGTCGTCTGTGAACGCCGCAGCGCCATTGATAAAAAAGGTTACAACTCCCATGACATTAACTTCATCTAGCGCATCACCTTCTATGCTTTCACCATCTTCAGTGATGAGCACTCCTCCCATAACGACCGCGAACTGTAGTTGGCCGAAAGCACGCACCAGCACGCGCGTTCCGTTGGCGGGCACAAGATCAGGCTGAAAAAGCGCGTAACCACTTGACGTTTCAACCAGGCATGAGTAGCGGTTAACGCCACATAACTGTTCAATTCTGTATCGCTGAGCTTTTGCCTCCATGCCCCCTCCACAATTACTGTATTTGTATACAGTATTATCAATGAAGGAGTGAGATCAAGCGAAGCGAGTGAGCTGATTTATAAGTGGCGGTAAGCGCGGGAAATTTAGTTGTGAAAAACCCGCCTAAGCGGGTTTATATTTGACTGTTACGAGAAGAGATTCCGAAGATCTACATCTTACACTGCTAGCCATGCCACGCGGGGTTTGGACAGGAGCACGCGAGGATGCCTGCTGAAATCCTTGGTCTTCGCATGGATTATTTGGACGATGAGAGGTGAAATAATCGCCTAAATGTTAAAGAGCACCAACTGGCGCGATTAAAGCCCCAGGATGTGCACAAAGATCAGTCAGTAATGAAAATGTTACTGGTGGGCTGATAATGCTCTCATGGATACACTTTTACCAAATACCTGCCTGAGTGTTGCATATACGCCTGCTAAGCAGGCGCATTGCTGATTAGGTATTTGTAATTTTCTTCCATGATGCAGCTGTAGTGCCAGTTGCTTTATACCACTCAAACTGCCCGGCCGTAGTGTCGAGATATTCTTCACCTACGAACCTCGGCACAACGTTATTTACAGGATTTTGTGAAAGCTTCCTTACAAACTTATTAACATCCCATAAAATCTGAGACTCGTAGCTAAGGAAGCTCATGCCTGCGATAGTTAGCAGTGGCGATGAAGATGAACTATTACTGATTAAATTGAAGGCTATTACATGCCAGCCACGAGATGCGATATGCAGACGACCAGTTTTTTGAGTGTCGTAACCCGTTTCCCTGTTGAGTGATATCGTAGTGTTCAAGGCGCTCAAATTAAAGGAACTGGCAGGCTTTGCAGTGATATCAGAGCCAATTGCATCCCATACCCTATCATCCAGTGAATATTGCGACTGGGGAAGGCCGAAATCTAGTTCTACGCTGAGTGTGGCATTGCTAAATGAAACACTTGGAGTTATTACAATGTCATCATGCTCAGCATAGAAACAGACAAACACTTTATTACCTAACTGCGATGTCTCAATGACATACCCACCGGTAAAGCTTGCTAGCGGGGGGCTAAACATTCCAGCCTTGTTTAGTTGCGTTCCCCACGTGGACTCTTTTAGCTTCATCGAAGCTTCGAAAGTCCTTACGTTGACGTTAGATCCAGCCTTAACTTTTGTTGGGTTATTAAATTTTGAGAGAATGAAAGCGAATACCCTTGCCGCAAGATATTTGTAGCCCTCTTCTCTGAAATGCACATTATCGCTGAACCTTGTAGAATCCACCCCATAGAATACCTCCACCCCATCAAGAACAGGAATTCCATACTCCTCAGCTATATTGAAAGCTGCCTGCCTGTAAGCGTCTAAAAGCCGCACGTTGCCGCCATACTGTTTCTGAGGTGGTGGCGTAATCATTACTACCGGCGTGCCCTTGACAAGCTCTCTGGCAATAATTTTCTTGTAATAAAGCACATAGTCAGAAATTGACTGATACGGCGTAAATCCTTCAGCTGCATCATTGGTGCCATACATAATGATTGTTAAATCACTATTTACATTTGTGCTCCAGTCACCCCACCCTAGCTTAGTATTGTCTCCGGAGTAACCCTGGTTAATCACCGTGACCGTGGATGAAAAAGCTTGCTGGAGATACCCTTGCAAGGCCTGAGGGTAAGGAGTGGCAGCGCGGGTTTTGGTATGCACCCGCCCTGCCGGGGTTGGGTTTGGATCTGCTGGCGTTGGTGCTACAGTGGTATCTTCACCATACGTCAGTGAGTCACCACGGCATACAATAGTAATTGCTGCTGAATCACGAGCGACCTTTTCTGCGTAACGTGACATATTCAGGCGCTGAAGTGCATGCAACTGCTTGCCAGGGATTTGCTGGGTTCCAATGTCTACTACGTCACTGAGCTGGGCGAGTGTCAGTGCTGATTCAGCATCATTAACCAGCTCGCCAGCCGGCTTACCGGAAATAAGTGTGTCACTACCTACCTCAGCAAGTTCTGTGCGAAGCGAGGCATCGCCAACCCCTACCCATTTACCTTCACCAATGCCGCCAGTGCTATCAGGGGTAGAGCCGGCGGATACTTCTTTGGGTTGTGACCAGTCCCCATCCCAGCGGTAGAACTCCCCGTTGCTTTCCCACTGAAGAACAGTGTTAGGAGTGTCGAGGGCAGCGCCAATTTCAAAAGATTTCTTCGTGATGTAGCCATATTGCAGCATTGCCTGATTTGCATCGTAATTTATTCCAGCAATTGTACGATGTTTATCACCAAACCGGTCAATATATTCATGATTATCTGATGTCACAAACTCATCAATTTTCCCCGCGTTAAATTTCAGATCACGCGGCGATTCGCTTGGCACAGGTAAATTAGCAGGTTGCGTAGCCATATTGATTCCATAAAAAACCCGGCGCGGTGGCCGGGTTGTGGTGATAGGTATGGGTCTTATTGGTAAATCAGATCGCTATATTCAGCGAGTGTTAAAGCTGTATTGCCCTTTCCATCTGGCTGTTTTGCAGTAATCGTCCATCTGCCTGCATCGAGTTCTTCTGATGTCGCGATGGCGTACCGGGACGGTGACTGGACGTCTACCCCATCAAACAGATTAAGCTTGATGTCAGGAATAGCAGCTGTAAAACCGAAGGCAGTATCTGTCCTTGGTGTGGCCAGGTAGCGCGCCGTGGTTGCACCTGACGAATCCGTAACCTGAACATACATCGTTCCTGAGAAGTTGATACGCTCACTGGTTTCGAAGTCATTACCCACGCGAGAAACGATATAGCCAGCCTGCTGGTTGGTGTCGTAGGTATCAGGAACCTGAACCATGTCACCGATGTTCACCCATTCACCATCTGCCATTGCAGTTACAGACATGGTCATTCGGGAATAGATAAGACGCTTACACTCGCGCAGCGCACGCTCGTCAGCCTGGAATCTGTTCCTGATGTATAGCATTTCGAACTTCTTCGGTTTTGTCGGTGCACCTTCAACGATAGCGCTTCCGGTTATCCGATACCTGATAAAGTCCTGCTTATTGGTGTCCGGGTTGCGGAACTGAACCTCGACGCCGTCATAGCCGCCTGGAAGCGTCATATCGTACGAAAGCGAGTAACCATCAGGCTTTGTATTCGACCGGTTGAAAATTGTGGCCGCTGACGTTTTCTTGCTGTCCCGGGTGAAAGACAGCACGCCGTTATCGTCATAGACCAGCACGCTGGCGGCATCACAGATGCTTTCCATGCGCGACCCAAGCGATACATCCTCATCGTCAAAGGTGTAATCGAAATACCCCAGGCGCGGGTCGATTGCGTCGATTTCCGCCTGTATCTGGTACAGGCCGTAAATATCAATGCTCGACTCCGGCTGCTGACCAACGACAAGCCAGTTAAACAGCGCGATATCAGCGAATTTACGTGATGGCCTCAGCGAGTAATCGACCTGTTGCGTCGCCATGTTGTAGCTGATGACGTGCCTGGTGATCAGCGCGTTGTATTTCCTGTCGCGGCTGCCGGTGGCGTTCTCCGTTGCCCTGACAACTATTTTCACCAGCGTGTCATCAGGATGGACAACATTGGTCCTGACGTTGATAGCATGGATTTCTTCAAGCTGTATTTTGCTGTCACTGGCACTGTTTGTTATGCGCTCAAGCGAGACGGCATAGCGGCCATAACCGGCTGCAGGCGTCTGCTTATACGTCCGGTAGTAGGTCTTTGAAACGCCCTTAATCCCTTCCACAATCGCATAAGTCACCGTCTCCTCTGTGCCGGGGATCTGATTGTTGTCATCATCGACCTTCCACCATTTAATTTTGAAAGAGTCGTTGTGCTGTCCGGCATAACCGGCAATCACGTGGATCCATAGTTGAGTTGACTGAACTGGCGAAATAAACGGACCAACCACAAGCGTGCCGTTATCGGCCAGGATGAATTTTGTTGTGTTGATGGTGACACCAGATAAATCAAAGCCTGGTGCTGATATTTTATTGAACGTGAAGGTGTAATACTCAACCGGGTCAACGACGCTTCCGTCGTCGCTTTCAACAATACTTATCATCGACCCGGAAAGCTGGACGTCTTCTGTGACAGAACCGCCCGGTACAGGTCTGGTAACGTTAATCGTGAACGTCACCGGGTGCGGCAGAATTAACCCAAGGAAATAGTCGAAATCTGCCTGCTGCACGATTTTAATCGCAATCTCGCCGCCAGCGTAAACGCCGCTAACAACATTATTGGCCGTCGCGCTTTCAATCGGCGTCCCTTCTTTTTCGTTCGGCCCCAGCAACTCCTGACCGTCGACGTCATCAAACTGATACCCCTCAATGACCTGAGGGATCACTTCACCTGGTTGATAGATGGTGTAGCTCGCCCCCGCCATGGAGCCGAGATTGGTTTCGGAGAATCGAACTGACGATATGTCATATTTCCCAAGCCCAAAGCACATAATCTCCGTTACGTACTTAAGCCAGGTGTTATCCGATCCGCCGGGAACGTATTCGAATACTGATTCCTGGGTTAGGTCCGGAAACGATCTGACTTGCCCGAAGTTATCCGGCTTCGCTTCGCCATTTCGCGCGATGTTGGTCTGCCCTTTCAGGCTGTTGTTGGGTGATGTTTTGCTGTTACCAGACGCCGCGCTGGCGTTTGGTTTCGGCATAAAAGACGACAGCACTTTTTGGGTGAACTTGATCGGGTTCAGGTGCTCCAGTGGGTTAAGCAGAGTCCCAACCAGGCCGCCACTTTTTGGTTGGTCGAAAATGATTACCCGGTCATTGTCCTGAAGCTGGAAAGCAAGCTCATCGTCTGGCTGCAACTCTTTGCCGTTACGGTTGATTCGGATATCGCGGTGAAAACTTTCCTGTCCAAGCCATTCCGAAAATACCGTGCCGGCTTTAACTACCGCCCGGTCCTTCGGCATCCCCGGAACGCGCTGAATCTCGATTACCGGCATAGGTGTAAAACTCCACTCTGGTGAATAGCTTCTGAATGGTCCTGATCGCGTCGAACCGGACGTGTCCATTTTCCCCGCGGCTGTGCAGCGCGCGACCGTCTACAATCAGGCCGACATGCACAGGCTGGCTGCCAACCCAGGCGACGAAGATCCCGCTCTCAATGAACGTGCCGCCCGGCTGCCAGAAAACGACATCAGCGTCATAGCAAGTCATGAAGTCGCGCCCGGATTCGTAATCTGGTGACTGATGAATCTCGATCCCCAGAACGTGGCGGTAATAGAGCACCACCAGGCCCCAGCAGTCAGCCGCGTCAAAACTGCAGGCGCGGTTACTCCATGGGATACCCTCAACACGCGATATGAACTCGTCTTTAAGCATTCTGAAGCCCCGGATATTCTTCGACGGTGTACAGCCGCCCGACGTTGCGATTGAGCGGGTTTACGCGCGTCAGGCTGCACGTCACGTCCTTGTCGTCCATCGAGCAGTCACTGACGTAGAGCGTCCACGACTTGATGGCCGTGGTCATATCGGCTGCGTCAAATTGCTGGTAAGTCGCCGAGATAGGCGTGATGCGTGAGTAGGCTTTCCACTGTTTGAGTTGCTGCTTGAAGTCCTGCGCCAGCCGCCCAAATTTGACGGTGCTGTCGAGGATCGGCGTGTTGCTCTGCTGACTTTCGGTTAACTCCATGCGGCATGGTGCGTAGACCTGGCCGCCGAGCGTTTTGGGGAAAATCTGGTTGTTAACGAGCCTGATATAGCCAAAGACCGGGCTGTAGAACGTGATCGTTTCGTACAGGATACGGTTAGGCCTTCGGCTCTGAAATTCTCTGAGCGTCGGCATTATGGCACCTTCGGTAAACTCTCCGGGTCTCTCCCGTCAGGATAGCCCGTGACAATGATGTCCAGCCATGATCCCCACGGCGGAGGCAACTCAACGATAATGTCGTCAAACTCGTCATCTGAGTTAACCAGCTCGCGCGCAACAACATCACCGCTCCATGTGAAAATTGACCCGGACTGTGACCACGATGGCCAGGAGAGAAAGTGTAATTCCTGCACCTCGACGCCGGTATCTCCTGTCCCGGTGCCTAGCGGCATCGTGAACCACTGATTGCAGTTATCGAGATAGTTCGGGCTTCGTAACCACTGCATAAATGCGCGGTGCTGGTCGCGAGTGAAGATCCATGTCAAAGAGAATGACGTCTTCAGGTCGTCGGTTAACTTCTGAAATACCGGCGCGCCGACCGTCGGCTGGTCGACGCGAAATCCGGTATCGGTAGTTGGTGTTTTCCCCTTCTGCGCCAGCGGCAGCCAGTCAGGGTAAGGAATTGGCATATTTAGCCCCTTGCTTTGCGTGGCGCCTGGTGATTAATCTGGATGGCCTGGCTAACACGACCGCCGTTATTGATGTCTGCAACAATCATATCGATGGTCACTCCATTACCGTCCTGGGTGGCCTGGGCATCAACAGTCGCACCAGTGTAGTTCTGGATGTTTAGGTAAATGGGAACTGCTCCGGTACCGCTGTTCAGCTCCTTATTGCTGATCACCTTTCCATTGTCACCTGGGATCATGTACTGGCTGCCATTACTGGCGCGGTAGATTTCGGGCATACCGCCCTCGCCTACCTGGTACATAGAACCGGCTGAGACCGGGCCTCCGTTCTTGCGCTTACCCGCCAGTGAACTGGACATAGCCATGGCGGCAATTACTGCACCGATGCCGATCGCCGCAGCGCCACCAAACGAGCCGATGGAGGCGACGATTGCAGCGGGTGTCCAAGCTGCGGTTGTGGCCGCCGCAGAGGAAACGCTTGCCGCGGTAGTCGTCGCTGTACCGGCGACCGCTGCCGAGGTTGTGGCCGCCGTTGCTGCAATCTGAGCTGTACTGCCTGTGACTGCTGCCTTTACCCACTCCATACCCATCTGGACGAATGAGTTAACCACACTGTTAAGCACCGTCATTCCAATGCTGCGCATCGCGTCGCTTGCAGACATGCTGCCTGTGACAATGCCGGTCAGCGCATTACTGGCCACAGAACCAAGGGAGTCGAAAGCCGCCGCTGCTGCCTGAGTGGCCGCGTTCTGCTGCGCCCATTCTTCCCACATTGCCGCATTGCGCTGATCACGATACTGCTGCTCGATAGCCGCACGCGCGGCCTCGGCCTCTCCGATCTTCTGCGGATAGAGTTGGGCGTATTGTTGGATATCAGCGATGTCTTTCTGGTACTGGCTATCCAGGCCGGCTGTTTTGCTGGTTTTGCCCTGGATGGTGCTGAATTTATTAGCCGCGTCAGTACGCTCTTTCTCAGCCTTTGCCTGCTCACGCAGTGCATTAGCATTGTCCCAGGCTTTCCCGGCAAGTTGCCCGGCAAGCATGAGTTGCTCCTGCGTGGCTGTATTACCGAGAGACTGCTGTGCATTAAGCACGGCCTGCGCTCTCGATAACTCGCCAACACTACCGGCTGACAGCTCGGCCTTCTGCCGCAACTCATCCAGTTTTTGGTTAACATTTTCCTGCGCTTTAGCGTACTGCTCCGCCTCTTTCTGGGCTGCCGACGCCCCGCCTTTCGACTTGCTACCAGTGGTCGTTGCAGTGGCCTTTATCTCGATCGGCTTGGTGTTGGCGGCGGTCTGTGATGCTTTGGAAACAGCGGCCAGGTCGCCAACCAGCATGGCGGCTTTATTGCTCAGCCCGGCCAGTGCTTTGTTTTGTGCCTCCCAACCGTCGAGACCAAGCCATGACCAGGTGCGGGCCCGGCGCGTAAACATTTCTGCTGTGCTGTTCAGATCAGAAATCTGCGCATCGGCAGATATTGCCTTCCCGGCCAGCCTGTCGAGAGCAGCCGTCAATGAGTCAATCACGGCGACCATGCCAGAACTTGCACCAGTAGCCTGGTTAACAGAGTCGATCATTGACAGGAATGAGTTTGTCAGCGCGGTATTGGCTTGAGCCAGAGTACGAGGAAGTTTTTCGAACTCTGCATTTACTGAGCCAGTTTGTTTCTGGATGGCATTAAGCGCATCTTCTGCCGTCAGTTTCCCGTCCAGCATCAGCTGACGAAGCTCTCCGATGCTTACACCCATCCCAGCGGCAATCTGGCGCGCCAGTTCCGGCATTTGCTCAAGGATGGAGTTGAACTCCTCCGCTCGAACCGTACCGGATGAAATCGACTGGCCGAACTGACGAAGAGCATTCGCCATTTCTTCTGTCGAGGATCCGCCAATGCGACCTATTTTCTGAAGTGTCTCGGTGAGCTGAATAATCTGACCGTTCGTCGCTCCGGTATCGCGCAACGCCGTGCTGAGAGTCTCCCACAGCTTCGCTGTATCCTGTAGCGAACCACCCGTTGCCGAACTGATGCGCATCAGACTCTGCATAGTCTGAGATGCTGTAGCTGCGCTGCCAGTGAGCCTCTCTATACGCGCGTTGAGCTGACTCATATTGTCAGCAGCAACGAGGAAAGCCTTTCCCCAGTCAACAACGAGTGAGGCGGCAATTGCCCCGGCGACGCGGTTGATATTCGTCTGCAACTCATCCATCTTTTTGGCTGCATTGGTCGCCGAGTTGCCGATGGAGTCGAGCGACTTATTGGCCTTTCCCTGCGCCTTGAGCAAGCCAGATACATCGGCCTCGATGTCGTAATAAATCTCGCCTGCTTTCTCAGACATCAGTTTTCTCCGGGCATAAAAAAACCCACCGAGTGGTGGGTTAGTTATTCGTGTCGTTTATTGGCATCGTTCTGTGTAGGCCGGTGGTGGAGGCGTATCTTTCGAACTGAGGAAGTGATCACCAAGGGTGTAGTCGACGCCTTTTGAGAACATCCCCTTCGATTTCATTTTCAGCTCAACAAAGAATGGATGGAACCCTGCATAGGCACCGAAACCGTTCTTTCCGTTAATCTCCCCGCAAACAACAGCATTAACACGGCCGTCATCGGCATCTGTCATCTTCACGACTTTCACGTTACGGAACTGAGCGCTGCCAGGATCCAGTAGATTGGCGGAAACTTCAGATTGTGCCAGCGAAATTGCCTTTTCCTCTCCCGGCTTGCAGCCAGCCAGAACCAGTGGAATCACCAAAGCCAACAGTATTTTTTTCACTCTTATCCCCTGAGTTTTATTGTCGAGCCATATTACGCCCGGCCAGGCGATTACGGTACATCCATTATTAACTCAGGCCGCTTTCTTTGCTGATTTTTCGCGCTCAATCATTTCCTGCCAACGGCGATCGTCATCGTCCATAACAGCGTCATACTCTTCCCTGGTGAAGCCCTTCTGGTCAGGGTATTTGGCGTTAAGCATCATGGCGAACTCGGTCATGGTAAGGTTTTCAGCCTCTTCCCTGCTGATCCCAAAATGGTTTCGTGCCGCCATGATGTATTCAGTCGCATGAAACTCCGGTGTCGTTTCCTTGCTTTCGTGCTTCTGCAACTTACGAACCTTCGCCCGGCCGATAACACCATGCATGATCAGCGACTGAGCTATCAGAATAAGGTTCTCAGGCGGGAGAGCGCCACGGCGCCATACAAACGTACGCCTTCCAGTGCGTGATGGCTCATGCCAGCCTGTCAGCTCTGAAACGTCCTCGTCACAGCATGACTGAATGACATTAATAGCCGAGAGTAATGCCTCACGCACAAACGCGGCAGAACCTGCCGCATCCAGAGCCCACCGCGGCAGGGAAATGTCACCGAAGTAGTAGGCGTAAAATTTACGCTGATGCTCCGGTATGGCGCTGTGAATTTTTCGCGCCGCCTCAAGCATCTTCGCTACGTCATCATTGAATAGCGCATAGAAGGTGCGGACGATATGCTCTGGCTCGCCGATCCGCGTCATGTTACGGAACGATGGCCGGAAGAAGTATTCACGGCCGCCAGCACCAATCAGGCACTCTCCAATTTCTTTCAAAGGGGTCATATCGCTCTCCATAACCAGTATCAAGGGCAGCACGCCGCCCTTTGTAGTGATTACGGTGCGGCAGTAACGGTAACGGCGCAGGTGTCGGTGAAATCACCGTCAGCAGTAGTAGCCGTAATAGTCGCGGTGCCCTCGGCAACTGCTGTCACCAGGCCGGTTGAACTGACAGTGGCGATGGATGGCGCCGAAGTCGTCCAGGTGATCGCTTTGTTAGTTGCATCGGTTGGTTGAACCGCGCCGCTGAGTTGTTGGGTTGCGCCAACGACCAGAGATGCAGTTGCAGGGGTAACCTCAACACCAGTAACATCGATAGAGTCAGCAACTTCAAACACAACAGTATCAGCGTCGTAAACCTTCCACTCGCCGGAGAAGGTGGAGATATCGTTTGTACCGAAATCACCAGACCATGACGTGGTGTTCATGTAACCCTGGATGTAAGTACCGGCGTTCTCACCAGCGAAGTCGAAACGCACCCACAGGTTAGGCTGACGGCCTGCCTGAACTTCGTCAAAGATGTACTTCGACAGACGCCACGCGCCGATCTCGTTATCTTTATCAGACTTGCGAAACTCACCTTCGCCAGAGATCGTTAGATCCATGTTGTTGACCAGGTTCTCCACCAGCCCTTTAGCATCATCTGCCTCGGAGTTGATGGTGTTCATCGAATAGTCGATGCCCTTGGTCGTCATAGCGCCGAGACGCTTCCACTCGGAAAGCGCTGGCACTGCGTCGGGGCAGCCAAAGGCCATGCGTAGCACAGCTACTTTCCCGATCAGCTTGCCAAAATCATTAGCACAGCCTTGCATGTGTACCTCTCAAATAAAAAAGGCCGCCGGATGGCAGCCTGATGGGTTGGTGATTGGGTTATTCGCCGTAAACGCACATGAACTGGAGTCTGAAGACCAGGCGCCCCTCTTCGGTCAGGATGGGTGCAGGCATATTGCCGAGGTTTTGAATAAGGCCAAGGCATTTGTCGTTAATGTCGTTCTGTTCGACATAATTGATGATTTCCTGAGCCTTCTCAGCGGCTGCGCGGCGCTTATCTTTGGCGGAAATGACATCCACCAGCACGTAGTGGCCAGATCCGAGTTCATTCCGGATGTCGGTTCCGCCGTTAGGCCGGAACACGATGAATGCGTCGGTTAACTTAGTTGTGTCGTCCCAAGCCAGCAACTGAACAATGAAGCCATTGGTAAGCCCGGCATCAACGAAGTAGTTACGCACGCGCTCATACATAGCAGGTGTCATACTGAAAGCTCCTTGCGCATTACGGCATCAATCTGGCTGCGGGTGTCGTCAAAGCCTTTAGTGAGGAACTCTTTCTGCGCTGTGGCGCGGCGGAAGGTTTGCGGCACGTTCGGATCGTGTACGAAAACAGCGTAGTTCGCCGTGTAACCCACTCTCCCGGTCAGTCGAACGCCGTTATTTATCAACTCCCGATACTGGCTATTCAACAACGTAGAGGTATCGATCGGCGTATAAAGCGCGGCCTGTGAGCTGCCGATTATCATTGCTGACTGTAACGCCCTGACAACTTTTCGCCCTTTCACGTCGTTAATGATGCGGTTGAGCCCGGCTTTCGACTGCTTAACGCCGCGAACTTTGATGCCCATGGTTTTCTCCAGGCAATAAAAAAGGCCGCCGGAGCGACCTGTTCAGAGACTTTTTGCTATCCGCTCAAGCTCATCAACGTTCTCAATGAGCTTTCGCACTTCGGGGGGGAAGTTGATCGCGAGGTGTATGCTTAGACGGCGTGAATTGCTTCTCGCGCACCGGAACGGCGGCGTAAGCAGAAATAGCCACCGCCAGAGCTGAGATAGACATTGTGAGCAGGTCGAGCCCCATAAATACCCCCATTTAAGACCAGATGAATCTGTAAACTGCATATACAGATACCACCTGCGCAGCAAATACAAGTGGAGCGGCAAGCCACGCTATTTTGCGGTGATTAGTTATCAGTTCTTTGGCGCAGCAAAGAAAACAGATTGCCATCAACCATAAATAAAAGACAAAGAAAGAAATGCTCATGAAGACCTCTGTTTAGATGCCGGTCAGTATCGCATAATCATCCGCGACACGCTCGAATGTGTCAGCGTAACGGATAACCTGTCGCACCTCGTCGGCACCAGCCACAACCGGGTCAGCTTCGGCTGACACGCCAATCAGCAGGTAATCACCGGCGGACGCCAGCGCGAACTCTGTCCAGACGGTGTTCTTCACGACGATTTCAGCGCCCAGGCTGGCTAACTTCTTGCTGAGCCCACCTTCGTAATCACAGAGGATTTGCTCAGGTTCGGCATAACCCAGCGGATCGCCGTATTCGTCATTGCCTTCCAGCTTTCGCCAGATGGTCGCCGTGGCTGTGTAACTCCAGTTTGCTGTTGCCGACATCAACCCTCCTTCCAGCGCAGCACCTTCGCGCCAGTCGCCCGGATGCGGTCACAGTTGATATGCCACTCGCCGTCCGATTTTACGTAGCCGGTAGTCTCCCGCCCTGTGTCGGTCATCACCCATACGCGGGTGAGCGGCTTAGGCTTGCCTTCCGTTACTGATTTGTACTTCATCAGCAGCCCCCGACCACCATGAACAGGCCGACACTGTTACCGGCGCTGATCGGCAACTCACCGGTGCAACCGCTGGTATCAAGCCGGGCCAGCGAGTCGCGCAACCAGGTAATGCTGTCGTCGCCATATTCAAACGAGCGAGAGGCGCCGGACGGCGCACCCTGCGATTTGATGCGGCGCGCACCGGACGACGTAGCCATAAGCGCGGCGGCGTACATCAGGATCAGCTTAGCGGTGCACTCGTCATACCCAGCGCCATCAAGGCACGGGATAATCTTGTTCACCACGCAGAGAATCGGATCCAGCAGCGCACCCGGAATGGAGTAACCCAATTCACCGAGGAACGCCTGCACGTCTGCCGCTGTGATTGGGTCAGCCATGGTTATTTCGCCTTCTTGATTGCTTCCGCCAGTGCTGCTTCGGCCTCGTCCGCGCGTTTGGTTTCTGCTGCCAGCGCGTCGGCATGAGCCTTGTCTTTTGCTTCACCATCGGCGATTAGCTTTTGGTTATGCTCCAGCGCGTCGGCGAGTTGCTTTTGTAGATCAGACAGGTCTGCCGTCTGCGCGGACGCTGTAGCCACTTCGAAGGAAAGCTTTTCGCCTTTCTTCTTGTCAGTGTCCTTTGCTTTGCCAGACGCTTTCCAGCGCGCTGATGTTGCATCGTCCACTTCTACGATCGCACCAACCTCCAGTTTTCGGAGGTTGGCACCGGCGAAGACGTTACCTGCTGTGATTTCTACCAGTGCCATTCAATTTCTCCTTAGCTGCTCGCGAAGAGCACGCCATGTTTGAGGTTGATATCCTGCTTGACCATCAGGCCCATAGCGCCCCAGGTGCGCCAGATGTAGTCGCTGTTATAGAACTGACGAGGGTCAGCAACAGTGCCCACAGCCTGACCAGTGATCGGAGCGATAACGCCGGCAGTCAGGGGAACCACCAAAATCTGGTTACCTGTGAGTTCGGCGTCTTCTTTCACTGCGGCAATGCCGGACAGCTTCAGGATTTCCTGCAGGATGGTGCCGGACTGGTAATTGTCGCTGAAATAGCGCTCCCAGTTGGACATGATCTCGCTAGATACGTACCAGGTCTGCGGCGCGTACTGGTTATTGGTGATCTTCATGGTGTCACGCAGCGCGATCGCACCGTTTCGGTTCTGTTCTGCGGTTGTAGTGCGGCTGGAGAAGTCGATGTTCAGTCCAGATGCGCCCAAATCAACCTGGCCGACGCGCTCATCGTTCTTCAGGCCTTTCCACGTTTTTCCATCGAAGGTAACAAAGTTGCCTTCCGAGTCGCGGAAACCGTTGAACATGTAGTCCACGATTTTACGGCGCACATCATCAACAGAGCCGCGCTGCGCATCGGCAAGTGATGCCAGTGCTGACCCTTTGTTGAAGATTGGATCACGCCAGTGGAACTTGAAGCCGCTGTCGTGCACCGGAACCATGGTGCCGTCAAAGCTGTACGCGCGAGCATCCAGCGCCGCACCGATCTGGCCGGACATGGAAGTGTGCGCCCAGCCGCGACCGCCGGTACGTGCATATTCATACACTGACTCTTCCAGGCGGACAGAGCGTGACAATGGCATCAGGTCGTTGAACAGGGTGAATTCGGTGTTCGGCTCGAACTGTGCCAGTACCGTCTGGTCGTACGCGCGGTACATGCGGCGGATATCGTCGACAGCGTTCACCGCGTCCAGATGTCCGTTTTCACCGAAGCGAGCACGGGCAATGAAGTCAGCGACAGACTGCGCACTCATGTTGCGCGCCATCTCCAGCTCGCGGAACTGTGCCTGGTTGACTTCGAGGTTACCGGTGCGTTCACCGATAGAGCGAGAAAATACAAGCATTCAGGTGCTCCTTACTTGATAACGACGCGCAGCAGATCGCCTGCAGCAACGGTGTACGCCGTGTCTTCTTCGACATATGCGCGGATGGACTCGCCTGTGGCGTGGGCTTTAACCTGGCCGTTTGCGATGGATAATGGCTGCCCTTTTTTGTAGGTGCCTGCCGCCGCTCGCACGTTAAGGAACATGCCCGGCATCGGATGGATGCCAACCACCAACTCATTCACAGGGATTGAGTCGTCAACCTTCTGGCAGCGAAGATAGTCAAAGTCAGCGACATAGAGGATCGCCTCTTCGTTGCCATCAACCGAGGCCGTGAACTTGGCGGCGGAGAAGAAGCCAACAGCACCTGGCTTGGTGGCGGCAGCCGCGGCACCTTCACGGTTAAGCAGCGGATTAGGGAATACGCCACCGGCGTGAATTACGTGTTTTCCGTCTTTAGCCATTTTTTACTCCGGCATTTCGCTGACTGATTGGGTGTTGGTAGCCTGGTTGCGGAATGCACCGTTCAGGCCGAAAGAGGTCTGGCACTTGGCGTACATAGCGTCGAGCGCCTTGCCGTCCAGATCTGCGACTTCTTCATCGCTCATGTTCATCGCCAGCTTCACAGCCGCGCGCTTTTCGCCTTTCTCTTTGTCGGCGTTCGCGTTCAGGCTGTTGAAAACGACGTCCACGCGATCGGCGAGTGTTTTCGCCCACGATGGCATCTCTTCGTTATTTGTGGCCTGCTCTTTTTTCTTGGGCTTGCCGGTTTCAGGGTCGATTTCTTCATCGCCTTTTTTCTTGGCGGTGACTTCTTCGGCCTTCATCTGGTTGTATGCGTCCATCAGCTCGGCGTCGGACTTGCCTTCAGTCGGCTTACCAGCGGCTTGCAGCGCATTGATAATCAGTTCTTTCATCGGATCGTTCTCTCCGTTGGTTTTAATCTCGTACTCAGTGGGTTTGCGCACGACTTCTACAGGTTCGCCGACGAACACGGCCTTGCCGTCATCATCGATGAGGTACTTCTGCTTTAGGTATTTGGTGTCATTGCGGTAGATGAAGCTATCCGGCCACACAGTTTCAGGCCAAAGCCACTTATCTTCGGTGTCGCCCTCGCGCAGCTTGTCGCTGATGGCGCGGGAGATGTCGTCGAATGAGAAGTTAGAGGCATTGGTGAAGAAGAATTTGGTCTTGTTGATCAGGCCGTCGCGGGTGCAGTCGATACCATCAGCCAGGCGGGCAACCTCGATCTGCTGCTCATCACCTTCTGAGTTGACGAAGATACCCACGCCCTCCTCCGGCGTGCCAGCACCGGGCTCATCAAGCAGCACTGCCACATGGTCAAACATCATGTTGGTGGCGATCTCGTTGTACTTCTTGCCCTTCGACTCGCCGTTGGCGGCAATGCCGGAATACAGCAGGCCGGTGGATATGTGGATCGGCTCAGAATTGATGCCGGCCAGCATCTCGTCCAGGCGGTTAATCAGGCGCTTTCCCTTGTCGCTCGACTCGGCGTACTGGCGGTTGACGTACATGTCCCCCGTCACCTTCCCATCTTTGTGGCTGACGTTCTGCAACCAGGCACCGACGTGGTACTCGTTCACCGCCCGGACATCACGCGCCGACACATGCTTGCCGTCCACTTTTGGATGGCCCAGCGGCATCGGGTTACGCTCGAGCGTGTTGTAGGCCTTTTCGATTTCTGCTGCCGGGTACAACTTCCGGTTCATCACAATATCGTCCACGACAGGCGTGATGCCGCGAACCACGATATGTGGCTTGCCGTCGATGGTTTCAGTGGTGATGTTTGAAGCGGAGTTGACGACGGTCAGCACGTTAACGCGGTTGCGTTTCATGCTGGGTCCTCGTTGGTGGATTTCAGGCAATAAAAACCCAGCGCTATGGCTGGGTCGCTAATGATTTAGGTTGCTCTGAAACTTACTTGTAGTTAATTTACCCGATTGAATGCGGTAATGATTACTGCGTCAGGCATTACCATTCTTTGTTTGGCTATTTCTTTTGCTGTATTCATAAAGAAAACATCCGGCTCCAATCCTTCTGGATCGGCTACAACTGTCGATCCTGTAAGGTAGACCTGTCCATTTTTCAAGATTTGATAAGCTACAAAATATTTATTAAGCATGACTACCTCTATCGCTCTGAATGAACTGTAATTATGCCCCTTCTTTCCAGCTTATCCTCTCTTTTTTTATCTTATCCGCCAGACCCTTGTTGAAGATGCTGCCGTCGTCGTTGAGCAGCACCGGAATCTGGCTGCAATAGCAGTGGTATTTGTTACCATCTATTGCATACCAGTCGCGCACCTCTTGCACGGTTCTGACCTTTCCATGCCAGAATGCGTGCGTTGTCCTGGTGGTAGGCTTCAGCGCAGAAAGATGGAGAAGTCCGGTATTTAGCCCCAGCCTCTCGGAAGCCCAGTCCGTCTCATTCCATTGAGCTTCGCGCAGCGCGCCGACCTGCTCGGTCTGAGCGATGTTCTTCGCCTTCGACATAGACACATCGAGGCGCTTACTGATGACGCTGGCCGTCTCGCGAGGATTCACGCCGCGCGCTACCGCATCGGTGATGATGTTGGTTAAATCGCCGCGTGCTGTATCGCTGATGACTTTCCAGTCGCTGAACGTTGTCAGCCTGGCAGCCGCAACCTGATTAAGGTGACCGGGGCTGCTTAAAAGCTGCTGTAGCGTCGTCTGGCTGGCGTAAACCTGAGACTGCTGCGAGAGGTTATTGAAGGCCTCCAGCGTGCCGCGCTGCGCTTCAGCGACGACGTAATCCATCGCCCACAGGTTTTGCTCGCCTCCTTCCAGGAGGTAATCGTCCAGAATGCCCTGCACCGCCTCAAGCAGGTCCGCCAGCTCCTGCGCCGACATGCCGTAGATGAACTTACCAGCGTTGACCTGATAGAGCCGCATATCCGCGCCGTGATCGTGGCAGAGGAAGTGCCAGTTATGGCTGTTTACCTCTCGCTCTCTCCCGGTCAGGCGCTGGTCGAACAGAGCCTTCAGCGCGCGCTTGATGCCGAGATACCGCTCCTCGATATCCCGGTACATCGCGGTGACCTGCTTTTTCGACCGGGTCGGGTCAACCTTGCTGCGCGGAACTATCGGCAGCCCCACCTTTGCCGTCTGTTCGAGTGTCGTCGGCCAGTGGATCATCTGTTGTCACCTTATCGTCCGGGTTAGGCGGTTCTTGCGGCTCCGGAAGCGGGTCAAGACCAACAACTTCACGCAGCTCATTGGCTGTAATCGGCGGCTCACCACCATAGAAGCCAGTGGTTTTCTGCACGATATCGGCCAGCTTAGATGCGTTCTCGATCTTCTCTTTCTCGCCTGGCGCCAGCAGGTCGCTCCACGAGATGGTGACCTCGCCTTTTGTCGGTGGGTCGATAATCCCAAGCGTCCAGAAGCGTTCCAGCAGCGCAGTGATTCGGTCTGTCAGGAAGCCATTACGACGCGTGTTGCGACGGATAGCCCAGTCAGTTTTGTCCTCATCGCTCGCCAATCGCCCTGTCTGCTGACCGAACAGGATGGTGAAAGGGATTTGCACGGAGGCGGCCAGTTCGTTCGCGGTGACTTCCCAGGTGGGCCCCGGGTCGCCGGGCGTAACAGAGAGGACGTTAAGCCTACCAGCCTGCATGACAGCCGCTGCATCGGTACCTCTGTTCATACGTTTGAATTTATCCTCAAACGCTTCGCCGAGGTCTTTATAACCAGAGTCTTTTGCCTGCTGATTCAGCGTGGCGATATCGGTCTCTTTATCGAACTCTGCTACCATCTGACGACTGGCGTTCTTCAGGAAGCCTTCAGCACCACCGCCAGAAATTTTCTCAATATCGAGTACTTTGTTGAAGCCAGCCTCCAGCAGCGGGATGCCAGAAAGGACGTTGTCGTCTTCAGAACCCTCACAAAACAGTATGACGCGGCTCGGATGTACCGGCTCTCCGCGCATCGGCCCGACAAAAGGCTCATCACCTACCGGCTGCTCGTTGAAGTTGAACATCTTCGGCTGGCCGAACGTTTCTGACTGACGGTCGTTATCCCATTCGGCGACAGTTAACTGCGGCTCCCATACCGGGATAAGTTTTACCAGCGCTGACTCGCCCAGGGATTTCACCAGCTTGATGTCTACTGGCTCGTTCCATGACTTATTGTCTTTCACCTGAAGCAGCAGAGCAGAGTAGCGCCCCACCATATTGCGGCGGTCGGCATCCTTCACCTTCGGCCACAGCTTCTTCATGAACTTGGTGACTTTCTTTTCCCAGGCGTTTGTTTTCTCAGCCTCCTGCGCCTCATCACCGTCAACAATGACCGGGTAATCCTGCCAGCAACCTTCCAGCAGGCGATGCACCACAGCGAAGCCAGCGGCGTTGCGGCGGTACATGTTATAGAAGTCGTTGAAGGTGATCGTGCGCGGGTAGCCAAATTCCTGGTAAAGCGTAGGGCGCTTGGTGTTCCCGCCACCGATGCCGATGGCGTTCAGGTAATTCGCTCGCCTCATTTCAGTGGCGAGGTTGTTCACAGCCATCTGAAGGCCGTTATCTTGTTCGCTCACTGGCGATGCTCCTTAGAAGAATACTGCGCCGACTTGCGCTTTGTGCTTAATGTACCCATCGAGACCGTACCGGACTCCATCCCAGCAGTGGTTATTTTTGTCTTCAATAACCGGCAGGACTTCGCCAGTGATACGGTCTGTTTTGTACGAGTAAAGCCGCGCCTCTTTCGCTGTTTCTTTGCAGCGAGGATGGATGATGATCTTCTTAAACCCACGCAGGCAGGTGATGCCGTCCTCTACGCTGCCCTGCCATTTTTGGGCGGCGGAGATATTGAACCCCTGCCCTTTGATGTGGCTAATAGTCTCAGGGCGAGAGTTGTCGGCTTTGATAGGCCATTTGCGCGCTTCAGGGATACCTGGGAATTTAGCCTCGTCTGTAACCTTCCAGTCGGCAATTTGCTTCGGCGTGGCGTCTGTTTTCCCGGCGTAGAACTTCCACATGTCGTCGAGCTCAACGCCGTTTCCGTAAGCCTCGTATTCGATGTAGAGGTTGTTATCCAGAATAAACATGCGAATAAGCGTGCTTGGGTCCTTCGCGAAACCGAAGTCAGCGCCGAACAACAGGCGCTCTGATTTCTGCCAGAGATCGTCTTCGAAGCTCTGCACGACGTATTTGTTCGCCAGCACCTGCTTGTCGGAGTTTTCGAGGTAAGCGCCTTCCCAGATCCACGCATAATCGGCGTAATCGAGGTTTGCCAGATCTTCCTGACGCTCCTCCTCAAGAACCGCAGGGAACCATGGATTGTCCACATAGTTCATTTCGACAATCATCGAGCTTTTTGGCGGGTTCTTTCTGAAGAGCTTATCGGTGGCGCTGCCTTCCTTCTCCGGGTTCCAGGTGACCCAAATCTCTGAGCCTTCCTCTCGAACTGTCGGGCGAAGCTTTTTCCATGCAGTAGCGGATACAGACTCGGCCTCATCAACCCAGGCAACAAGAATGCGCGCTTTGGATTTGATGCTATCGAGGTTATGGCGAAGACCACAGAATACGTAGCTGACTCTGCGGTTCTTTGTCCGGATGTATTTCTCGCCGATGTCGAAGTATTCATCAAGCCACGGAACGGAGCGAATGGCCTGCTTCACCTCCTCCATGGAGGATTCTTCCAGCGAATTCATGTATTCGCGAGCGCAGAGGATCACGCCGCTGATATTGGCCTCCGCCGCCTGGTAAGCCTTGACTGCGGTCATTAGTGCAAACGTGCGCGTCTTTGCGGAACCGCGCCCGCCATGAGCACCACGATAGCGGATGCCTTCTGTCGCGAATACGGGGACTAACTTGGCCGGTATCTGGAGGTCAACTTGGCTTTCCATTGGCTGGGTCAACTCCTACCAGGCGAATTGTCGTCGGTCTCGGCGACATGCTGCCGTCCGGGCTGGTGTGCTCGACCTTCTGTTTGTTGCTGTAAGCGTCGCCAACCTCTTTGGCGGCCTGCTCCATCAGAGAAGCAGCCAGAGCCATGTTTCGCATGCCCTCAGCCTTCGTCATCATCCGGTCAAGTGCACGGAGACGATATGCTTTGTTGGCGATCGGGATATCGCTTAATTCGGTCTGGAAGCGCTTTCGGGTTTCGTGGAATAGCTCAACCCACTTCTGCGCCAGCCCCCTGCCGTTTGCTTTCGTCGGGTCGTGTGATTCGACCTGCTGACGCGTGATGCTCAGGCCAAATTCTTTTTTGACCAACTCAACCACCTGGGATGGTGTATCGAAGCAGGCAAGGGACTGAACGATGAAGGCTTTGACCTCACCTTTCAGTGTCGCCATGGATTACCTGCCTGTCATAATCAGTCATATTGTTAGGCCAGCTTTAACATGCACGTCCCGCATGACCTGGCTATATCGATGTGAGCCACTTCTGCTGGCGCATTGGCCGCATCAACGAGCTCCTGTACTTCTTTGCTGGCACCGTATCGACGCACGACACCAGTGAATTCTTCGACGTCGTGGCCGCGCAGTGTAAGCACTGGCTGCCCGGTCTCTTTGTTGAACTTAGGCGCGCCGAAATCATCGGTGGCTTGGGCAATGTGGTAAAGCTCATGCTCTACCAGCGCACAGAACTCGAGGTCACTGCATTGTGAGCAGTAATCGGCTGCCAGCGTGATGATGAACTTCGGGATGCGCCCGAACCATTCATACATCTGCTGTTCCATTCTGGCTTTTTGCCAGCCACCGGCGCGGAGCATTACCTGTTCAGCCTGACCGAGAACATAGCGCCCTTTCTTCGCGAATGAGTCAGACGCCCACATGAAGCAGAGGTCAGCCTCAGCCAGGTGTTCGTGGTCAGGGTTATGGATGCTGCCGGTATCGCTTATAATTTGTCGGCTTATCCACTCATGTACTTCATTGGCGGGGATCAACCTGGTGTATGGCTGCCAGTTGTCGGAGGCGATGAAGTTAACTGGCGGATATGGCCTGCGCTCGTCATCGTTAACCATCACTTACTCCGTTATTTTGATTCGAGGGTCGCCGTGTTGCCACTCACCGTCTCAACTTTAAAACACTTCCCGGTTAACCATTCCCAGCGGAGCAACGCCGACAGAATAAGTATCGGCTTCATGTAAGGGCGAAGAGAAACTTTGGTAGTGATAATCATGGGTTACTCCGTTGCTTCGTCTGATGGCTGTTCGGCCTGCTCAGCCGGCACTGGCGTGAACTCCACTCGCTTCACATCGGCCGGAGCGAAATACAGCCACTGTCCCGTCTCCGTCGCCAGCGGCACAAAGCCGTTAACCGCTCAGGCTGACGTCGTGACATCTTGCCTGTGAAGGTTTCGCCTGTTTGGGTGGTTAGCGTGATTTGGTAGATGTCTGACATGATTACCTCTTTGCCTTGTCGCAGCTGTTGCCCTGCTTCTCAGAAGTGCTTAGCCACTTACGGCTTACCCGTCAGCAAGATGTGATCACCATCCTTGCGGGGTTACACAGATCATTATCGAAGCCCCTCAATGAAGAGCTTCTGTAATGTCGATCAGCCAATCAGCAATTCTGGCTGCGTTACCTGCATGATATGCTCATGCTCGAGCTCCAGAACGCGCTTCTCTTTCTTCCGCTCGTTCATCAACCGGCTACCGATCGTGCCTTTCAGCTTTGAGCGAGTTTCTTTGATGGCGTAGCGGTGCTGCATTTCCTCACCCATCGCCATGCGTCGGTTTAGCTGCTCGGCCATCCAGTTAAAGGCATTGATATAGCACTCCTTTACTGCGGCAGCTGTCTTACCAGTGAATCCCATCACGAGCATCATGCATCCGTCGCGGGTGATGTTATACATAGGCTGAACATCGCCATTTTTATCAATGAAATCAATGGGCGCAAAATTGCGCTGGGTGAAGTCATCGGAGCATTTCAGGTTACGTATGGCACGCAAAACGTCTTTGTGTCGCTTGCCAAAGTAATCCGCCACCTTGAGTGATGTGGTGATTATCTTGTTGTCGAGGGTTGTGACCATTTCACGAAAATCGAAAGCCGGAATAACTGACGGATTATTCATAGCGTTTACCTTTCTTTGAGATGAACCTTTGCCGCATAGGAAATCAGCCCGTCGAGGCTCGCCAGCACTAACTGACTTCCTCAAAGGCTCATTTCAAAGGGTTTGGTTCGACGTGGTTTGAATGCGCTGCGGTGCGCGATGAAATGCGGATACAAAAAAGCCCCGCTAATACGAGGCTCTGTAATTCTGCTACGGTTAAAGTCCAGAGGAGAGACTGTGTCAGAACCTCAGGGATTAGGCTCTATTTCCCCTGGGTCTGCTTATCCCATTCCTCACGGAACTTGGATGGGTTTTCGAAACCTTCACTGCACTGGTTGGTTTTCATCATTTCGCCCTTTCTCTATTTTGCGAATGGCTGCCCGGTCGTAATTGCATTGCCCGACGATCCCGTAAAGTATTGCGTTCATCGAAACGCTGTCACCGTAGGAAGGGTTATCGGGCAGATCCGGCACATCAATGCGGGATGTCAGGTCCGCCGGAAGGTTCAGGACCGGCTGCTTTATCACCCGATATTCCACGGGCGGCCTCTGCTGCTGAGCGCAACCGCTCAACAGCGGCATCAGGAACAGGAGCAGCAGCGCACTTATCTGCCGCCAGGTAGCGCTTAATCTCGCTCTGTAGCATTCTGTTCTGCTTTGCCGATTCAGCCCTTTGTTCTGCGACCTCAGACATGACCACGTTTTGCCTGTTAACGGCGCCAGCAAGTTCCTTAACGCTCCCCGCCAGATCGTCATTTTTAGCCCTCAGGTCGTTGATCTGCACATCCTTGCTGTCGTTAAGCTGTGTCAGCCTGTCGTTCGTTGCCGTCAACTGTTGGTTGCGGGCATTAAGCCCCCACAGGCAAATGGCGACAAGGATGATGAACGCGCAAGGAATGAGAATGTGCGCATTATTTTTGAAAATGCGGAATAAACTGATTAACCCGAACATAAAACCCCCTTAGCTTTAGTCAAGCGGGCTTTCCTGTCCTCCAGTCCGTTGGTACCACCGTTGATGATTCTGGTGATGCGGCTAACATCATCTGAGTCAGCGATAGCGTTAAGTCCGTGATTGCTCCACCAGGCAGCTGCGGATTCAGCAGCATATTGAGGCTGAGTAAGTAGTTCCGGGCTCTTCACGATATCAACGCCAAGCTGTTTGACCAGCGCGGCGTAATTCGCTTTCCCCGTCACCTGAATCAGGCCGCGCCCGCGGTAACGATATCCATCACCGCTGTTGCGATCGCCGTTCCCGTTCCGGTTGGCGTAGATGATGCTGCCGATCATCTTCTGGTCTGCAGCGTGCGCGTTCTGGCCCGAATCAACACGACCATATCTGAAAGCATCTTCCTGGCTGATTCTATTGCCGAACATTGCCAGCAATGCGCCGTAGCGGTAATTCAGGCTTTCTTCCACATGCACGAAGCCAGATGATTCATGCCCCACCTGTGCGAGGAAGTGCGCCTGCCTTAACGGTGTGCTTATGTCGTACTTCTGCATTGCAGCCAGTACGACTGGAAACCACTTTCCGGCCAGTGCAGAACTTACGCCTGTTGCTTGCTGGAATTTACTGAGGGTCAGCATTTGCTTTGTCTCCCGGTTCATTCAGGCCAAGGCGACGGCGCGCATAGGCGAAAAGTGAATCCACCCCCACATACCCGACGCCAGCCGAGATCGGCCAGCAAAGCTCAGGAGGGAAATTCCAGTTGAAGATTGCCCATATAGCCGTGAGTGTCGGCTGAGCGAAGAAGCAAAGGATCCCGCACATCGTTGCGCCGGCGATCCGGTCTTTCCACTTTGATTTCGCGCCGCGCGAGGTAGCGAGTATCGACATGACAAAAGCCAGTACCGAATAGCCAGCTTCGTTTTTGTGGTTTACAAGCCACGCAAGCATCACCGCCCAGGTATCTGGTCTGTCTTGCATAGTGGTTTTCTTCATGTTCGCACCTACTTGGTGCTGGTTGATTAGGTCAGGCCCTCGGGACGATTTAACAACAAGGCATGTCGAGGATGTTTCCCGGGGCCTGGAATAAAAAACCTGGCGACAAGCCAGGAAGATGAGGGTAAGGCAATGTCGGCTCTCTGGCCGAAGGGTCCCAGGTAGTGGGTTTGGTGTGTGGCGATCGGACTCGAACCGATACTCAGGTTCAGCATTAGCATCATGCCTGCCCTGCTGGCTATGCCAGTTGATGCATTACTCTACCCATTTAACCCGCAAGCGGGAATTGAGTTACACCACAACGGAAAGAGCACTGGCTTGGATCGACATCAGAGGGTGGAACAGCCCTGAAATGTCCAATGCTCTTACCTGTTGTGCATATACGAAAAAGCCCAAGGCGGTAACCTCGGGCTTGAATTCTTTGTGTCGACAATCAAAGCTATGGCGAAGATATCAGATTTACATGAAATATATGCGTTTCAGTTCGGTTTTGCAAGACTTACATCTAAATTTGTCGCCTTTTGTTGTGAACGTGATCGCGTTACGGAGATAAGCGCACCGCTATCGAGTCGCTTAAAGCTGTTACGCATTGCCAGCCAGTGAGGCAGATAGGTTTCTGTCCAGGTGGATTTCGCAACGCCCGCCAGTTCTGCCAGTGCCTGGTATTCGTACATATCACGGCCAGCCAACTCCGCTTTGACGTCCTGCGCCGCCAGCCAGATCAGCTTCTTCAGGCGCTCCATCGTCTTGCCGGCAACCTTCTTCGCGCCGAGTTGTTCCCGGAACTCAGCCCACGCCCACTGAGTAATAGCCACCTGGTGTTCGAATCGGATGTTCTCGCTATAGTTCCACAGCAGCCACGCTTTTTGATGTTCCTCAAGCGACAGAACGGCGCGGCGCCACGATGCGGTCACGAACTCTACCGGACTGACCAGCGCGATAGATGAGCCTTTAGCGCGGGACTGGCTGCCGCTCATCGCCGGGCAGTCCGGGTTAACTTTCCGGCCAGTGATCGGGTCGGTGATTTTCTTTCGTCCCCGGCTGCGCGCCGTCGCGGTGAACTGCGCGTTTTCGGCGAAAGCTACCAGCTGCCCTTTCGTCGCCCCGCTCAGATCTGCGGTAGCCGCAATGAGCTGCTGACGTACGTATTCCAGTTGCTGACTGTTCATGCGGCTTCCTTCTGTGGCTGGTTGGTTTGCTGGCTGTGCTTTGCTACTGGTGGCAGACTGGCGCGCTTAACGCTTTCTGCCTGGTACTTTTCGAAATCAGCTCTGGTCATGATTCCACCACTCCCGTGCTGACTTTCTGTATTCAGGGTTCTCTGTCTGGCAGATAATTTCCGCTCGATCGCCGCTTATCAGCTCGCGAGCTTTCGCATACAGCCTTTCTCTTTTCGAAAGCTGTGTCGTTTCATACCAGGTGCTGGCAACGAACTTTCTCGCTTCAACTGGAGTGAATGTCTTCACGCTGCCTCCCGCTGTTTCAGTGCTTTGAGCTTGGCGCGGTACTCATCGCGGATCCGGATGAAGTCTTCCCGGCGGTAGTTGGTCATTTCGTGGGGACCATTGAGCCAGTCGACGTATTCCTGGCCGTAACGAGCGACCAAACCAGCTTCGTATTGCTGCGCGACCGTAGCCTCTTTGGCGGTGTATTTGCCGGCCCCGGCATTGCAGGATTTGCACTGCTTATGCGCGTTGCGTTCTTCAAATCGCAGCTCAGGGTTAGCACCGACCGTCTTGAAGTGGCCGCAGTCCCACTGGCCGCCGTGCAGATCCGGGGGATTGGTCTCTCCGCAGCTGATACATGGCAAATCGGCATCACGCGCGCGGATGTAAGCGTTGAATGCCTGCTGAGCCTGCGCTTTGTAGTAACCTGCTGGCCGTAGCTCTGCCAGGCGTTCCTTGCGGCGCTTGCGCCCGGCCTTCTCGGCTTCTTTCTGCTCCTTGATACGCTTAGCTGCTGCTTTCGCCTTCTCCTTCTCGCGCTCTTCCATTGCGAGGATTACGCCGTGTTCCGGGCAGCACCAGCGGATCCGGATATCGTGGAATTTCGGCACGAAGTATTCACCGCATACTTTGCACTTACGGCGGGATGGTTTACGCATGGGCACCACCTTGAACCTGTACCAGCGTGAGGTTTCCGCAGAACACGGCACCGGTATCGATGTACATCTGGTTGGCATACTTCAGGGGCTGGCGCGCTGGGGTGTGCCCGAAGATAAACAGATCAGCACCGGATATCGGCGATACAATGCCGTCCAGAGCGTCGCTAACCCGCTCACGATTCCAGATCACCATTTCTTCGGGTATTGGCTTATCGAACGCATATTCGTTATGCGGGTAGTCAGCGTGGCAGATAACCACCTTCCGGTCGCCAGTCAGCAGTTCGATGATTAGCGGAAGTTCAGCGGCCTTGCGTACGAGTGCTTTAGCCAGAATTTCTTTTTCATAATCGAGATAGAAGAACCAGCCGCCGCCGTTTGCCAGCCAGTGGTTAACGTTTCCATACTCCGACAAGCCATCAATCATCATCTGCTCATGGTTTCCGCGCACAGCCCGGAACCACGGCATGGTAATCAGCTCCAGGCACTCGACGTTTTCCGCGCCGCGGTCAACAAGGTCTCCAACCGAGATCAGCAAATCACGCGCCGGGTCGAACGAAGCTTTTTCGAGCTCACTCATCAGCAGCGTGTAGCACCCATGCAGATCGCCCACGACGAAGATATTGCGCCAGTCAGCGCCATTAATGCGTTGATACATGCTCATGCGGATTTTCTCCTCGCTGCGAGACGCAGCCATTTCTGATCCACCAGGCGGGCTGTGTAGTCCTTGAAAGTCGGGATGTCGGACGGCTTAACCTCGGGCTTACGCTTGCGGCGCGCCGGAACGCGGAAGATTTCGTTTGTGATGACGCGGGAAAGTGGAGTAGACATCAGGCCTCCTGCTTATCGCGCAGCTGCTGGTACTCGCAGCTCTGCGGGATGGTCAGATGGCAGCCGATATTCATCGCCCAGGCTTCGACTTTGCACAGGAAGATGTACATCTCGCCGGTTTCCAGTTCGGACGTATGGCGGAGGGATTGGACGGTTGTGACCTCGCCCGACACGACGTCTACCCGGTCCTTGCTTTCGTAGCCGAGATATGTGTGCTTCATCGCGTCTTTGACCCACTCAGGCGTAGCGAAGGTCTTGCCGCGGGCGATGAGGTATTCGCTGATTTCGGTGTACCACATGTGGCTGAGCGCGTTCTGCGACAGGCTGCGCTTCTCGCGCCAAGGTTTGACTTGCAGGCGGAAACATTGCCCGGAATCCAGCAACGGCTGAATCTGCTGACCTATGGCCGCGAAGTTGCCGCGATGGAGTTTGATGCCGTCTACTGGCAGAGTCATACGGCCTCCTTAATGGAAACCGCAGAATGCAGAAAATCGCAGGTGCATTTCTGCATCTGTGACAAGGTGAGGAGTTCAGATTGTGGTCGCATTTAAGTCCCCTTAAATGCGCAGAAGTCACCGGAGTTGTTCAGACTCCGATGACATGATTATGGCTGGTTGATTATGGAAAATCAAACAGCTTCTCTTTTATTTCTTGCTGATAAAAGGCTCGAGAGTAGGCTATATCCTTTACCAATTAATTCTTCTTGCTCTTTAGGCTCTCCACTCATTACTTCATATTTGTTAGCGTGTAAAAGATTGTGTCGAAGCCTAATAACGACCATCAAGCACACCGACAACATCGCCTCAACATTCCCTTCAGCCTTGTTTAAATAGGCATCAATCTTTTCAGCCCATCCAGAAAGATCCTCTCCTTCCTCCTGCATGGTGAGGGCATGCAATCGCTCTCTGGCTCGATCCCCACTGACATATCTACGCTTAAAATACTCAAAAACATCAGCGATTGCCGGGTTGCAATCGTCTTTGATTATATCAAGGATATTGTGACTGTATTGGTCGCTATTTTTAATGCTGCAAAATCTCGAAAAGAAATGCTTTTCGCTATAATAAAAAGCCATAGTAAATTTCATAGCTATTTCAAATAGCTCTTCAGGATATGGATGATTCTCACCCAACTCTTTTGTGATAAATCCGTTATCCATTAGCTCACCATTTAAAAATTATTTGTAACATTGTAATGTAAAAAAACCGCCAGTAGGCGGTTTCGTTTAGTCGACTGGCAGGCCGAGTTTATGCGTATTCACATAGCTTTTGGTTGGCTGGCCGGACTCACTCCGGGCATGCTCCTCTGGCGATGCGGTTATCTGATCTCTCAGCTTTCCATGACTTAACCACTAGCCCATCACAGCCAGGGCGAGAGCTGAAAGCACCCAGTGCTTTCCGGTAGACTTTGGCACTGCCTCTGTCGCCACTCTACTGTCACTACTCCAATCTTTTAATCCCCTGATCAGACACTCAGATGTGATGCTCTACAGTTGCATGCGGGGGAATACAAAAACTCGGACAAAATCAGGCCCTCCTTTCTGGATCACTCGCGGGGATAACTCTATTAAACATTTGTTCTCTATAAGTTTCAACTATACAAGATATGGTATTTTTCAAATCTTCGGGGCTGCCGATAACATCGCTGCCCAGCACAGCTTCGCCCGATGCGCCGCCTGCTGACATCCACTCATAGCTTCGTATGCTTCCCACTCCTTCTCGTCGCTGAAGCTCTCATCTGGCTCTGACTCGAAACCATTAACGATCATGTCTTCTGTGGGCTCGACTGGGACAGCCACCCAACCATCCGGAATCACCGGAGAGTTGCCGGTGGGCGACTCGGCGTTTTCGGCACCCTGAAGCATGGTGGCGCGGCAGGCGTCAGTGCGAACTTCGATTCCCGCCTTATCCAACGCAAGCAATAAGCCTCGCTCGCTGTCCCCGCAGTCGTCCAGTGTGTCATTGAGCACCGAAAGCGCTTTTTCAAAATCCTCATCGTGAATAGCGAGCGGCACAGATACCGGCGCTGGCGGGGCGGTGTAAGCGCTCATGACTTCGTACTCATCACTCCGGAACCAATCCGCCTTTGAGTGCAGCCAGCTACCAAACTTGCCTGTTACCTTGTGTTTCAAAATGAACCCCGCATGCTCCGCTTCGAGCGAGGCCAGCGCTAACTTCATTGCCGCCAGAGCCATAGCCGCATCTACGTTTACAACGCCGGGCATAGAATCGCGCTCTTCTTCAAGCTCCGTTATGGTCTTCAGGAGCCATTCTTTGGTAAGGGTAATCATGATGCTTCTCCTTTGCCTGCTGCTGCGGCGGGTGCGTCGATGCCAGCAGCAGACAAAGCGATTCGGAACGCTTCCTTCAAATCTGCAATCTGCTTGTCTTTGGTTTCCAGCTCATCCAGCAGCGCCAGCACATCAGGGTCACTTTCATCGGTGACTGTCACGCGGGATTGCTCGTAATGTTCATCAGCCAGGCTGCGGCCTTCGGCGTAGTGGCATCCGGTTTCATCGTAAATCGCACCTGAGCAGCCGTAAGTTACGCGACTGCCAGACATCCGCTGTATTGTCATTTTGGCGCCGCAGATATCGCATTTTGGTGTCGGTTTTGCGGAGTAGCGCTTACGCAGAGCCTGTTTGTCGATGTCGCTCATTGCTCATCCCCTTGGCGAACGCCGATGGCGAAGCTACGCAGCCCCTGCTGAACCCATGTGGAAAACTGTTCGCTTTGGGCCGCCATCTCCACACCCTGCGCCCGCACTTCAGCCAGGAAAGCGTCGGCGGCCGGGGTTTTAATGTCGACCAGCATTCTGACGCTTTCGACATTCTCTGGATCGGTTGATTGCTGCCATCCGATAGTTGCGTCAATCGCTGCCTTCACCCCCGCATTCTCCGCAGCCAGCGCCGCGCATCTGGCTTCCAGCTCTTCGTATGTTGGTTTCATGCTGATGCTCTCCCGTACTTGTCTGATAACTCGCCCATTTGCCTGTGGATTTCCGCAAGGTCACACCCTGCGCACCCCAGAGCTTCGGCTATGAGCTCTTCCTGTTCTTTGGATGGCCCGGTTTGCAGAATTTGATTAAGCTTCCTGTGCGATACGCCGCAGTGCTTGGCGATGCTGATGAGCGTTACACCGTTATCCTTCGCCATGGTCCTAACCATCCAGCGATAATCACTCCATTCGCTCATACCCCTACCCTCCCCCAAACCATCAATACCCGCTTCATAGCCGCGCTATTGCGGCACTCCTGGAAAATCGTGTTCTCGCCGTCGCGGTTGATCGGCTTACCTTCATGGTCTTCAGCGGCCACGTAAACATTGGTGCGCCAATTGCGTTCGCGCAGGACAATCTCGCCGTTCTGCCGCATCTTGTACGAAGCCGCCAGCACCTGAGAGCGGGACACTCCGGTTGCTTCGCATACCAGCTCCGCAGTGAATGAGCCGTAACCTTCCAGATACCACTCGATTGCTTCTCTTCCAGTCATCAGAATCCCCCTTTCTTTTTCGGCTGCTGCTCACGCCCGCGGCGTTCTGCGGCGGCGGCCTGCTGGTCTGTGTCGTAAATTGCCCCGTTGATCTGATTGCAATAAACCGTTCCGGTACTGCCGTGGCGGTTTAGTCGCAGGATTAACTCGGTTTCTCCCGGCGGCACGCTGTCATCGAAAGCACCTTCACGGTGGATACCAACCCAGTAGTCGCAGTCCTGCTCAATCTGCCCTGTGTCGCGGGAGTCGCTCGGTAACGGGCGTTTATTCACTCGCTTCTCCAGTTCGCGGTTGAGCTGGGTCAGCAGCACGACGACGCAGCCAAGCTCTTTGGCGAGGTTCTTCAGACCTTTGGTGATCATCCCGTAGGCCAGGTCATTACGATCGGCCTTTTCGGCGGTCATCAGCGTCAGGTAGTCAACCAGAATCATGCCTACGCAGCCCTTCTCGCGTTTGATTCGGCGGCTTTCGCTAACGATGTGCGCCAGTGACAGGCCCGGTGTGTCGTCGATGTACAGCATGTCGATTTCACTCAGCCGCCCGGCTGTGGCGATCGCTTTCTTAAAATCGCCGTCGTAGTCGCCCTGGTACTGGTCATCGGCATCATCCGTGGCGGGCATGTAAAAAATGCTCGGGTTTACGCCGGACTTCTGACCAACCAGTTTTTCGAGGATCTGGTCGCCTGGCATTTCTAGGCTGAACATCAGCGCTGGCTTTTTCTCGCGAATCGCGCAGTTGATCGCCATCTGCCCGTACAGGGTTGTCTTGCCCATCTTTGGCCTTGCGCCAATCACGAACAAAGAGCCTTTAACCAGACCTTTCGGCGCCAGCAGCCGGTCGAGTGACGGGATACCGGTACTCATACCGCGCTGTTCGCCTGAAGGGTCAAACCGTTTCTCCAGATCCGCTACCCAGTCATCCATAACCTCGCCGAAAGACCTCAACCCACGGCGACTGCCGGTTTTTGAATGGTCTGCGAGCTGGGTGAAAATACCCTGAATGGCCTCGTACTTCTGCGTAGCGCTCATGCCGTTGCGGGAATACAGCAGTTCAGTAGCTTCGGTCAGGCGGTTGATACCGTAGCGCTCCATTGCGGCTTCCCGGACTGATGCAGCGTATGCCACGATGTTTGCAGCACTGGGAGTGTTCTTGGCAATCTCCGCCAGGTAAGCAAAGCCACCTACCTGCTCCGCGAGCCCTTTGCCTTCAAGCGCGTCGAACAGTGTCAGACCATCGACTGGCTTGTTGTCGCGGAACATCTGGCGCATCTCGGCAAAGATCAGCTGGTGAGGTCGGCTGTAGAACGACTCAGGCTTGAGCATCGCCAGAACCTTCTGGACTCGCTCGCTGTTGTCATCATCCAACAGCAGGCCACCGATAACGCTCTGCTCTGCTTCGAGGTTTTGTGGTACAGCCATAAATTCAGCGGTCATCACGATCCCCCTCGCGCACTTCGATGTAGAGCTTTTCGGTCAGGAACTTATCGAATTTCATGCGGCGCCAGGTCTTCCCGGATTTCTGGTCTGGTCGGTCTTCAAGCATCCAGCGGCAGTTTTGAGCGATGTAGCGCAGATAGCTTCTGAAACCTTCCATATCCATCGGCTTGCCGTCCAGGTTGCGGGCAATCTTGTTAGCCTTACCCCAGAAGGTCCGGATCAGATTGCGTCGCTCATCAGTGAGGCATCTCCATCCCCGAGCTTCAGGCAGTTCGTCTTTCAGGCATTGCCATACTTCATCGCATGACAAACGGGACTTTTTCTCTTCAGCGGGTTTCTGGTCATTTGCGACATACTTACTACCGTTAGGTAGTAAGTTATTTAATATATTGTTATCTGTGGACACTGGCTGGACATCGGCTGGACACTCCACCTCCGCAGGCATTGATATAACTGCGTTTGCGCTGGACACTGGCTGGACATCTGCTGGACAAAAATTTGACTGATATTCGTCATATTTGACCACTTTTAGAACAGTAAAACGGTTGTTCGATTTGGTGGTGATCATGCCCAGGTTCTGGAATTTACGGAGCAGTGATTTAACGCGATCAGCGGTCAAACCCGTTTCCATTGCCAGCGTGTTTCGCCCGGTAATGAACTCTCCGCGTTCGCAGATCACATCACCGACATCAGTCGATACCAGTGTCTGTTCGTGATTAGCACGCAGGAGCAGGTGAACCCATAAATGAGCCGCCTCAGCGTCCTTGTAGAACGGCACATCCATAATTTTACGGTGCAGCAAGGCAAACCCCTTACCGCCATTCGTGCGCGGTTTCTGGAGCCTTCTGGCCTCTCTGGCTTCGGCTAAATTGGATACGTTACCCACGGCCACTCTCCTTACGTTTCAGTTCTTCCAGGATGGCGCGCATCTTCTCTGCCACAATCGGGTTAACCGAGCGGATGAAGCGGTCGCGGGTTATGTTTTTATGTACAGCGGTATGGTAATAGCGTGGATTTTTTGCCATTATTCCTCCTGCAACTACTGTCGTTTTTGCACCAGAAAGTCGGTTCTGTTCGCGCAGACCGGCTTTCGCCATTTCTGTAGTTCTCACATGACCCCCAGCATCGACGTGACCATCGTCATCAGCGGCCCTACCTGCTCCGGCATGAGGCGGAACAGCGACGCTATACCCTCGCTAACCTCTTTCAGCTTCTGATGCTCTGGAGCGTCAAGCAGCACAGCCTGTTTAGCCTCGGCACACTCTTTCATCGCAGTAGCGATCAGCGACATCGTGTCGTTCTGCGGCGCCAGGCGGTTGCGGTATTCCAGCGGCATCACGGACATAATTGCCGGTGCCAGCTGGCGAATGTTGTTGGCGGCGTACTCGGTGTCGCCATCGATCCAGCGAAACACTTTCTGCATCTGACGGTGCGAGTCGGTCGGGATATCCAGCCCGGTGCCGCCGGTAGCCCGCCACTCTTCAACAATCAGCGCAGCGACAAATTCACGGCTGCGGCAGTCAGCTGCCCAGGCGCGAACAGCTGCGCGGATCCCATCGATGTTTAACGCCTTGGAATCAGGTTCCCGGCGATTCTGGTAAATCATCGGCGACACCGATAATTTGGTATTTTGTTGGTACGCAAGTGAATGCATTGCTTTCCCTTTCGTGGTTAGGGCCGCCGTTAAGCGGCATGGTTGTCAGGGTGTGGAAAGATGGACGGCAGGTCCGGGCGGAATTCATGAGCCTGGATTTCACCACCAACCGCTTTCACCAGTTCAGGAACGTGAACCGGGGAGATGCGTTTCTTTCCGTTAAGCCAGTCACAGATAGTGGACTGGGCTTTGCCGCAACGTTTTGCCAGTTCTTTTTGGCTGCCAGCGATGGCGATCGCTTTCTCTACTGCGGAGTTCTTCTCTACTGTTGGGGTTTTCATAATCACCTCAGCTATCAGTTTAAAGCGATTATGGTTATCACTTTAGCGAATGTCAATCGCATAGGCGATTTTTTGCTAAATAATCGCTTGAGCGATAGAGTTAAAGGAGTCATTAACAGAGGTGAATATGGGATTCTCGGAGCGCTTAGCGCAGGCAATGGAAAGCGCTGGATATACACAGGGTCGATTAGCTAAAGAGGTCGACATGGCTCAGTCCAGCGTACACAAGTTACTCAAGAATGCTAAAGGCTCTCGAAAAACCGTTGAGATTGCCTCTGTACTTGGTGTTCGTCCTGAATGGCTTTCTACTGGTGAGGGGGAAATGGCTGCCGGTGGCGTCAGGGAGTCAACTGCGCTATACCAGGTTAAGCCGTCACTGAATGGGATTTATCGCGTGGATGTACTCGACGTTAAAGCCAGTGCTGGTCCGGGCACGCTGGTCACGAGCGATTTCATTGAAACTATCCGGGCCATCGAATACACAACTGAACAGGCGCGCGCTTTGTTTGGCAACCGGCCAGCTACGCACGTTAAGGTCATTACCGTAAATGGCGACAGCATGGATGGGACGATTTCGCCTGGAGATCAGATCTTCGTTGATACCGGCGTTACGCATTTTGACGGTGATGGGGTTTATGTGTTTGTCTTTGGCAAAACTCTCCATGTAAAGCGGCTTCAGATGCAGCGTGACCGACTGGCAGTAATATCCGATAACCCCATTTACGAAAAATGGTACGTCGAACCTGAGGATGAGGACGCTTTCTACGTGATGGCCAAGGTGTTGCTCAGACAGTCCATCGACTATAAGCGCTTCGCATAGCCCGGCACCCGGGCTAGCATCTCCAACCCTCTTTAATCAGCTTCTCGCGTATATCCTCAATGCGCTGGTAGTCCTTTCTTTTTTTCAAAATCACTGACAGCTGTGAGAAGCCATAATGTGACGGCGGATAAAATTCGCTGGGATATTTATTTCCAGTTAACGACTCGTATTCTTCCACCCTTTTGTCATGAGCATGACGCAAAGCTGGGAACGCCAATTCAGATAGAGCAATCATCTGCTCGCATAAATGCTCTGCCCTTGCGAGGTTATCGCCCCCCCCTCATCTTGTAAAATTTCTTGATATCCTCCTGAAGTCCAAAGTGAACCTGAACGATCTGCTCTGGGCTTAGCCAGCGGAGCTTATCAACCCATTCTTTATGGTCCATACGTATCCCCCTCCAAAAAAATCAGCATACCACGTAAATAAATTTCAATAAAAATCGCTTTAACAATCATGCAATTATCACCTTATCGATGATAAATATCGTTTTGGCGATTGACTCAAATAATCGCTTTAGCTATTGTTAGCTCATCGAAACGAAACATCGACAGCTGAGCGAAGTTAGCCAGCGGCGGACAGCAAGTCGCCTGCTTTTTAACAACATGCAGATTTACAGCGTCAATGACCTGTTTAGACCCTTACACGAAAAACGTGCTGTATCACCGGGTGCGATCCGGTCGGTGAGAGAGTATCCCCGCGCGAGAGCGAGAACGGCGTGAGAACGGGCAACACTGGCAGGGAGCTGGCGCTGATTCAACTTAGAGGAGTGATTCCAATGAAGCACTAAAGCGGACAGACCGCACTTTCAAGCCGCAGTAATGATGCGGCCCCGAGTCTCCACGAGAGAGCCAGACGCAGGTCCGAACTGCGACATACCGCTGGTCAGGGTTAATCGAGGAAAAGGGTATGCCGGTAAAGCAGCGCGAACGCCAGACGCGCGCCGGTTATGAGCGGCGATGAGCGACAAGGTCTCAAGGGCATGAGCGCGGCCACTGCGAGAGTGTGGCGAAGTACCACAGGAGTGTTTTGGGGTGTGGTGGCGGTGTCCTCAAGCGAGGTGCAACGCTAGCAGAGCGATAAGACCTGAGAACCAGCTGGGCCAGTTGTGTAAAGGCCAATACGACAATAGGGCGTTCAGGAAATAAGTGAGAGTAGCGACTCAGTGCCAATCCACCACACCGACCAAAACATTTCTCCCGCATCAGCGGGTAACGACAGAGCCAGCCTCAAGCACCGGGCGCCGATGCTTGGTGATGGTAATACTGCCATCTCAACCGCACAGGAGACGATGATCCTGTTCTGGTTGGATTGGAAAAGTCTTCTTTGCCCGCCAGCGCGCGGGCATTTTTTTGGAGGTTGCATGTTTGCTACTGACATCTCACTGAAATACGGCACTCATCAGCCAGAGACGATTCTGGAAACAATGCCGATTGAAGAAGCCTCCGAAATCATCAAGGAGAAGCTTCGTGATGAAGTGCGCCAGGAACTCGAGTGCGAGTATGGCGATCGCCTTTATGAGGCTGAAGAAGAGGCATCAAACTGGGAAAGCAGAGCTGACGACTATGAAAGCGATGCAACTTGCCTGGCTAAAGCCATAAGAGAGGCTTTTGAATCTGCCAGCTTTGAAGATGCAAAGGTGATCCTCGAGCGAGCGATGCACGACCACAAAGACTATTTCTGAAGACCCGCCACGGCGGGTTTTTTCATACCTCAGTCGCTTCACCGAGGCGGCTTAGTTATGACAACCGGCGGCCATCCACCGCCCATTGAAACACTGAATAAATGCGTTGAAGTCTTGTATTAACCGTTCCGTTCGCCGCGATAAGGCCAAGAGGAAATCATGGTAAACCAGCAGCAGATCAGAGAGGCCCAACGGCTCGCGTCGTTCGCAGTTCTCCATCGCAATGCTCCGGCGTGGGAAGAAGCAAAGCGCCTTTACGCCGTCGCCATCGGGAGGACCCTTCACTGATGGAAACTTTATTCGCACTCGCCCTGACCGTGGCAATGACCAACGGTGATTATCAGGATGTCATTCTCGGTGTATACGACAGCCAGCAGGAATGCAGCCAGGCAGCTACAGAGCAAAAAGTTTCAGCTGAGTGCTGGCCGGTAGAAAGCATCCTCCGCAACGGCGAGTTCCCGGCGAAAGACATCGCGCAGCAGTAACCACCCTGTTCAACCGATCGGCCTGGCTTTTTGCGGGCGGGATCTGCACATCCAAATTTCAGGAGAAACCATGAGCGAAGTAACGGACTTAACTGTCATCGAAATCATGCCGGAGCAGGCGCCAGTGCTTTACGTGGCTGGCGGCCTTGACGCTTACCTCGATCAAATCCGCCAGGCAGTAAACGAAGTGCCGGACCTGTCCACGAAGAAAGGTCGTGACAGGGTCGCCTCTCTGGCGGCGCAGGTGTCCCGCAGCAAGACGGCAATCGAAAAGCCGGGCCGTGAGTACCTGAAGCGCCTGAAAGAGGCTGTGCGTCCGGCTGAGGCCGAAATTAAGAGATTCGTTGATGCCTGCGACGAGCTGCGCGATGCGACCCGCCGCCCACTCACCGAATGGGAAGCCGAGCAGGAACGCATTAAGGCTGAAGAAGCCATGAACGCGCTGCACGCCGAAGCGCTGGTGATGAACGAAGAGTTTGACCGCCAGCGTGCCGCGCAGATCGAAGCAGACCACGAAATAGCTCTGCTGATGAATGAAAAGTTTGACCGTGACCGCGAAGAGCAGCGCCGCTTGGCGGAACAGGCTCAGCGTGAGCACGAAGAGCGCATTAAGCGCGAAGCGGCAGAACAAGCCCGCCGCGATGCCGAAGCGAAGCACAAAGCGGAGATTGAAGCCGCAGCGCGCCGTGAAGTCGAAGAGAAAGCCCGCGCTGAGCTGGCGGAACGCCAGCGCATTGAGGTTGAACAGCGTGCGGCACGCGAGAAGCAGGAAGCGGAAGAGCGTGCACGACGCGAAAAAGAAGAAGCCGTTGCCGCGGAGCGCCGCCGTCAGGAAGAAGCAGAGGCGGCCCGTCTGGCCGAAGAGCAGCGTAAAGCCGAAGAAGAAGCGCGCCGCGCCGCAGACAAAGAGCACCGCCGCACCGTCAATCGTCGCGTTATCGCCGACCTGATAGCTCAGGGCATACCCGAAGAATTCGCGCAGAAAGCACTGTTGGCGATCGCTGGCGGCAAAGTGCAGGACGCGCACATCAAATATTGAGGTGATTCATGAATATTACATGCGAGTGCGTAGACATGCGCACGTCCGTCGGCCCCCACAACACCATCAAAGTTGAGATGGAAGGCGTTGTCCTGGCCGGCACCGTTAAAACCCGTGACGTACTCCCCCAGCTCGACGGCGCAGAAGTCATCGAGTGGCTGGCTGAGCAGGGTTACATCATCACTCATCAGGAGCGTGCAGCATGACAGCGGCAGAACGGTGGGATGAAGAGTCGTTCCTTCGCCTTATGCGCGACGTGATACCAGAAAAGCCAGAGAGCGATGACGAGCCAGTAAATCTGGCAGCCGAGCGGCAGAACCCGATGATTAGCTGGGATGAATTTGCCGGTAATTTTAATTAAGTGAGATTGCTATGAAATTCGAAAAAGCCATGAGGAAGAAAGCCAAGCTACGGCTGGCACTTACCGGGCCAAGCGGTTCAGGGAAAACCTATAGCGCGCTGATGATATGCAAAAGCATGGGTGGAAAAACAGCGGTTATTGATACCGAAAAGGGAAGCGCATCACTCTACTCCAATGAATTTGATTTCGATGTACTGGAATTGGATCCCCCATTCAGTCCTGAGAGATTTATTGAAGCCATTGGCGCTGCGGAAGCGGCGGGTTACGACAACCTCGTCATCGACTCAATCTCGCATGAATGGAGCGGCGTTGGTGGCTGCCTTGATGATCTGGACACCATTGCCAAAACAAAATTTAAGGGTAACACCCACGCTGCCTGGAGCGCATTAACCCCACGTCATCGCAAGTTTCTTGACGCCATTCTTCGTGTTAATTGCCACTTAGTGGCCACCATGCGTAGCAAAACGGAAACAGCACAACAGGAAGGAAGCAAAAAGGTTGTGAAGCTGGGGATGAAGACTGAGCAACGAGACGGCGTTGAATATGAATTTACCACCGTCCTCGACATCAACCATGAAACTCACACAGCTACAGCGTCAAAAGATCGTACCGGTTTGTTCTCAAATGCTGATTACACGGTGCTGGACGAGACGGTTGGCAAGCGGCTTATGGGGTGACTGAACGATGGTCGTTCTAAAGCCGAAATAGACCTTGCACACTTTATCACTACAGCAGAGTCGGCACCTTCTTTCGAACAACTGAAATCGGCCTGGGCCGAGGCCTTCAGAACATTACGAGACACGCCAGAGCAGGCGAAAGCTCAGGAAGTATATGAGGCCAGAAAGGCAGAATTAACCGGCAATGAACAGGTGGCGTAAATGGCTAGCAAAGGCGTTAACAAAGTGATCCTCGTCGGCAACCTCGGGCAAGACCCAGAGGTCCGCTATCTTCCATCCGGCGGCGCAGTATGCAGCCTGACGCTGGCGACATCGGAGTCATGGCGAGATAAAGCCACCGGCGAGCTCAAAGAGCAAACGGAATGGCACCGCGTCGTTCTGTTCGGAAAGTTGGCCGAGGTGGCTGGAGAATACCTGCGCAAGGGCTCTCAGGTTTATATCGAGGGCCAACTGCGCACCCGAAAATGGACAGATCAGGCAGGCACCGAGAAGTACACCACTGAGGTGGTGGTCAACGTCGGCGGCACCATGCAAATGCTCGGGGGGCGACAGGGTGGTGGCGCACCAGCAGGTGGTGACCGACAGAGTAGCAACCAGTCGCAACAAAGTGGTGGACAGCGTCAGCAGCAACAGCGATCGCAACATGGTGGTGAGCCAGGAGGGTGGGGAACCCCACAGCAAGCGCAGGGACAGCAAGATGCCCCAATGGACTTCGACGACGATATTCCGTTTGCTCCGGTAACCCTGCCCTTCCCTCGCCACACTATTCACGCAATTTAAGGATGAACATGAACCACTTAATGATTGACCTGGAAACGATGGGCAAAGGTCCATACGCGCCTATCGTTTCCATTGGCGCTGTATTCTTCGATCCGAACACCGGGGCTACAGGCGATGACTTCCAGGTAAACGTATCGCTTGAGTCATCAATGAGGTTCCGCGCCCGGCCTGACGCGTCCACCATTCTGTGGTGGATGGAACAGGATGAAGCAGCCAGAAGGACATTAACCAATGACACGCAAGAACTTTCCTTAGCTCTGAGTTGGCTGTCTGAGTTCGTCGCCAAACATGCAAAACCGCGATTCGTTCAGGTGTGGGGTAACGGCGCGTCGTTCGACTGTGTAATTCTCCGTAACAGTTACACACTCACGGGACTGGAAGCTCCATGGCAATGGTGGAATGACCGTGATGTTCGCACCGTCGTCGAGATGGGTAAAGCGATAGGCATTGACCCTAAGCGTGATATGCCATTTCAAGGTACTCGTCACAGCGCGCTGGACGACGCTATTCATCAGGTCAAATACGTTTCTGCGATCTGGCAAAAATTAATCAAATAATTCTCCACTAAGGATCCTCAAATGTCACAACCTCCTCAAGGGGCGGGATACTTTCGTGCGCCCAAAAAACTGGAAACAAAGGAGCAAGTCATCGCCCGGGTCTGCGCTTACCTTGAGGAGAGCCTAGGTAAGAAGAGGGTTGAGAACCGGACGCCAGCGGAGATTCAGCAGGCGGAGGATGATTACTGGACCGAGAAGCTTCTTCGTCGCTACGAGGCCAAGCTATGGCACGACAACTTCATGGCCTCTTTCCAGCCTCAATACGAAGCCTGTGGACCTAAACTCCCCTCTCGCACTCGCTATGGGCAAATTGATTATTTCGGCCGCGGCGGCGCGGTAAGGAGTGAATGATGACTCACGCTCACGACGACATCAGGGTTGGCACACTGTGCCTTCCCTTCATTGGTAACGGCTGGCTAATGCCATGGGGTGAAGTGGTCAGCAATCCATTAAAGGCGCAGCGGCTTGCTGAGGAATATCGGGAAAGGCAGGAGGCGGCATGAAATACGGAAGCGTGTGCAGCGGTATCGAAGCTGCCAGTAAAGCGTGGGAACCTCTCGGCTGGAAACCTGCCTGGTTCTCTGAAATCGAACCATTCCCATCCGCAGTCCTCGCCCATCACTGGCCGGAAGTAACCAACCTCGGCGACATGACCCAAATCTCCGATGCGGTGCGCACTGGTAATGTCGAAGCGCCTGATGTTCTGGTCGGTGGTACGCCTTGCCAGGCATTCAGCATCGCCGGCTTACGTGAAGGCCTGTCTGACGACCGAGGCCAGTTAACCCTCTCTTACGTGGAATTAGCCAATGCAATTGACGCAAAGCGCCGCGAACGCGGTGAACCAGAAACAATCATCGTCTGGGAAAACGTCCCCGGCGTACTCAGTAGCAAAGATAATGCCTTCGGGTGCTTTCTGGCAGGACTTGCCGGAGAAAGCAGTGAGTTGCAGTCAGCAGGGGGAAAATGGACGCACGCAGGTTGTGTGTCTGGACCAGAAAGGGTTATCGCCTGGCGCGTCCTTGATGCTCAATTTTTCGGAGTGGCCCAACGACGCCGCCGTGTGTTCGTTGTCGCAAGTGCTCGAAAAGGATTCGATCCCGCAGCGGTACTTTTTGAGTTCGACAGCGTGCGCCGGGATTCTGCGCCGCGCCGAGAAACGCAAAAGGCTGTTGCCGCCCTTGCTGCACGAGGCGTTGGAACGTGTGGCGCAGACGACAACCAGGCACAAGCTGGACACCTGATTGCTTTTGGCGGTGGCAATACTGCCGGCCATATTGATGTAGCGACCGCCTGCACCGCGCATGGAATCAGGCTGGATTTTCATACTGAGACTTTCGCAGTGCACGGCACGCAGGATCCAGATACCAACCGAGAACTTGCGCACACGCTCGGACGCAACAACGGACAAGAAAACGCCTGCATCGCATTTAGCTACAAAGATAATGGCGCTGATGCTACGTCGGATTTATCGCCAACGATTAGCGCAGGAAACCACGATAAAAGCCATGCTAACAGCGGCCAGCCTCCAGCTATAGCTATGACTTATACTGCCCCTGCCATTGGTCATTTCAAGACAGACAATATCTCATCAACGTTAACTAAATCAGCTGGCCAAGGTAATGGCGAAACACAGAACGGTGCATTCGTTCTAAAAAATATGGAGGTTCGCCGCCTAACACCGATTGAGTGCGAGCGCCTTCAGGGCTTTCCTGATAATCACACTCTGATCGGCTGGCGCGGGAAGGACGCTGATGAATGCCCGGACGGGCCACGTTATAAAGCTATCGGCAATAGCATGGCAGTACCGGTTATGCGTTGGATTGGTGAGCGCATCGCCGCATCTCTGCCAACAGAGAAGCTGAACGGTGATTATGGTGGAAGTAAAACCCCGCTCGACCAGCGCGACCTATGGCGCACTCCACCAGCCCTCTTCGCTTCCCTTGATGCTGAGTTTTGCTTTCAACTGGATGCCGCCGCCGCGCCTCATAACGCGCTGTGCAGGAAGTTCATCACCGCCGAGCAGAACACGCTGCAAACGCCCTGGGCTGATTACCTGAATGTTCCTGGCTACGTCTGGCTGAGCCCGCCATACAGCGACATCATGCCGTTCGTTAAGAAGGCCGCCACCGAAAGCGCAAATCAGATCGGCACGGTCATGCTGGTTCCGGCAGACACTTCGGTTGGCTGGTTCAAAGAGGCAATCCAGACCGCCAGCGAGGTTCGCTTCATCACCGCCGGGCGGCTGGCATTTATCAACCCGGTCACCGGTAAGCCAGTATCGGGAAATAACAAAGGTTCGATGCTTATCATCTGGCGACCGTACCCACGTACACACTGCCACTTCGCAACTGTGGAACGGGACGAGCTTATGGCTTTCGGGGCGAAACTTCTTGCCCGCCGGGAGGCAGCATGACCCTGCCCCAACGAATTACCATGGAGCTTATGGCTCCTTTTTTATTGCTGGCGTTCACCTTCAGCCGAATTAACCGACAGTTCCGGGAGAATTGACCATGGCCGACATCATCGACACCGCAGCAGAGATTGAAGAGCTTCAGCGTAACGCCGCCCTTTCCGCTCACCGAGTGAACCGCAACGCCGTATCAGCTGAGCGTTGCGCCGAATGCGACGAACCAATTCCCGAGCCGCGACGTGCTGCCGTTCCCGGCTGCCAGACGTGCGCCAGTTGCCAGGCTGACCTAGAGCTTTTACGCAAGCAAAGGGGGTCTTGATGGACTACACCGAACTAAGCGACTTTGAGATTAATAACTTAGTTGCCATTTCTTTGGGCGCAAAGGTTACGGATAGCTACCGAGTAGGAGAAGAGCGGGAAACAGTTTACTACTCCCTTGGCGGTGACGAATTTGCAATAAGACGCGGCTTTGGAAATATAAACGATGATTTCGACCCATGCCAAAAGCCTAGTGATGCATGGCCAATCATAGCTGATAACCGAATCAGCATCATGTTTGATGGCACTCTTCCGGAGTATGAAGGTGAGTATCACGAGTGGTGCGACGCATTATCATCGTGTCGAAATTTCGGAATTCAGCATCAGTTAAATCCTCTCCGTGCCGCGATGATCGTCTTCCTAATGATGCAGGAGTCAGCCAATGTTCCAGCTAATTCAACGGGGTCAGATTTACGCTGACCAGCACGGTTGGCCCGTCATCATCCACAGTTGCACATCACAGATAGTCCGCTACTGGCGACAGGGCCGGATAAACACCGCGTCAATAGACCGTTTTAACAATGATTTTGAGCACCTCGATCACCGTGAGGCGACGCAGATACGCGCCGAACTGGAGACGAGCGAGCATATTAAATCGCTGCGTGCCCAGCGTGCGGCATGAGGAGAGATTATGGGGATGATGACATTCGTCGTTAAGTTTGAAGATGGTAAGGAACCATCTGTGGGCGCTGGAATGGAAGTATCAGGCGGCCAGATCGTTGCCGCGTCGTGGTTCGACTACCGGGATGATTTCTTCACAGGTGAGCAGGTAGATGTGATCGCTAAGGCGCTTGAAGAATTAAATGCCCAAGGAGAAATTAGCGATGAAGACACCTCATCATTGTTGGAAAAAATCGACCTTCTCACCCTGTAGCGCAACTGATAGCCAGTTATGAGCTGGCTATTGGGTGCGAAAGCCCACCTCGTAAATCCCTTGATGTTATTGCCGCCTAAGGGCGGCTTCTTTTTTGCCTGGAGGAAACCAATGGAAGAGGAAATCTTCACACGTGAAGAGGCTGCGTCGTATCTGAAGGTTGATAAAGGCACCATCACGCAGTGGATCCGCAGCGGTCGACTTCCGGCCGCAAAGATAAATCCAGAAAAACCCAAGAGCCCGTATCGCATTTGTAAGTCTGACTGCATTGCAGCGCTGAAGTCTGTCCGACACAATAGCGCTGTGAATGCGGTTGGTATGCAGGAGGAAAAAGCATGTCAATCAAACTACGCGGTGGCACGTGGCACTGCGACTTCGTCGCGCCAGATGGATCACGAGTTAGACGTTCTCTTGAAACCTCAGACAAGAGAGAAGCGCAGGAACTTCACGATCGTCTGAAGTCGGAAGCGTGGCGGGTAAAACAACTTGGGGAGTCGCCTAAGAAGTTATTCAAGGAGGCCTGCATAAGATGGCTCAGGGAGAAAGAGGATAAGAAGAGCCTGGATGATGACAAAAGCATCATTAAGTTCTGGTTACTGCATTTCAGAGAGACTGTTCTCGCTGACATCACAACAGACAAAATAATGGAGGCGGTAGACGGAATGGAAAACCGCCGCCATCGCCTGAACTGGGAAATGACCAGAGACAGGTGTTTGAGACTCTCTAAACCAGTACCAGATTATATTCCAAAGCTCGCAACGAAGGGAACAAGGACGAGACATCTGGCTATACTCAGGGCCATTCTGAATATGGCGGTGCAGTGGGGGTGGCTGGATAAAGCGCCGAAGATATCCACGCCCCGGGTGAAGAATGGCCGCATCCGCTGGCTGACGGAAGAAGAGTCGAAGCGTCTTTTTGCAGAGATAGCCCCTCACTTCTTCCCGGTCGTTATGTTTGCGGTCACCACCGGCCTTCGTCGATCGAACGTTACCGATCTGGAATGGTCACAGGTCGACCTCGATAAGCGGATGGCATGGATGCACCCTGACGAAACTAAAGCCGGCAACGCCATCGGCGTTCCACTGAACGAAACAGCTTTAGGGATACTGAGGAAGCAGCAAGGTCTGCATAAGCGCTGGGTGTTCGTTCACACGACTCCCGGGTACAGAAGCGACGGAACCAAAACGGCAGCTGTCAGAAAAATGCGGACAGATAGTAATAAGGCATGGAAGGGAGCACTAAAGCGGGCAGGCATTAGCAATTTCCGCTTCCATGACCTCAGGCATACGTGGGCAAGTTGGCTGGTACAGTCTGGTGTTTCACTTCTGGCGCTGAAGGAAATGGGTGGATGGGAGACGCTGGAAATGGTTCAGCGATATGCCCACCTTTCAGCCGGACACCTAACCGAGCACGCGAGCAAAATTGACGAGATTATTGGTCGCAATGTCACAAATACGGCACAGGAGGAGAACGTGGTTTATTTAAATGTTCGGTAAGTCATTGATAAAGATGGTGCCGATAATAGGAGTCGAACCTACGACCTTCGCATTACGAATCAGAAGCACTACATTTAACATACTGTTTTAACTAGCATTGGCCGCATTCACACATACAATGCTGATGGCACAAACTGAAAGATGCAGTAACTTAACGATGGGTATATGTCACACCCATGGCACAAACATGTCACGCCCTCAAATCACCAGAAACGCAGAATTTTGCGCAGCCAATTCCAGAATCCTCATCAGCCTGTTTACTGGCTATGCCCTCCCCGCCATAATCACCACCGATCCGATTGTAAGACTTATCAGGTGCGTACCTCTTTTATCGAACAATAAGCAAATCTGAAAATCTCGTAGTGTATCGAGGCGAAAGCATTTCACGCTTCATCTGCCATTGCTGCTGTATACCCTGCCCGGCAAAATAGAGAGTGCCCTTTCCGTCCTTTGCATTCAGTCGATCTAGCACTTCCATCAGCTTTTCACTTCCGGCACGCGGAGCGCTGTCGTCGAAAAGGTTTAGCTGGGCCACGCCCTGGCTGAAGAAGTCGCCCAGCATGACTCCCGCTTTCTGGTACCGGTGACCATCCTTCCAGATTTTGTCCAGACACTTTACCGCGGCGTTGATGATGTCTCTGCTGTCCTGCGTTGGCGTGAGCAGCCTTACCGATGCGCTGTTTCCGTAATACGGCTCATTGAGCGCAAACGGAGAGGTCTTAACGAAAGCTGAGATAAAACGGCAATACTGGTGCTCGCCGCGAAGCTTCTCAGCACCACGGGCCGCGTAGCTGCAAATAGCCTGCCGCATTTGCTCATAGTCAGTAATGCGTTCGCCAAAAGATCGGCTGCATACGATTTCCTGCTTCACCGGCGCGAACTCCTCCAGATCGAGGCAAGGATCCCCACGCAGTTCCCGGACGGTACGCTCCAGCACAACATTGAAGTGTTTGCGAATGATCCATGTACTCTGCTCTGAGAGTTCCAGCGCTGTTTTGATGCCCATGGCGTTCAGCTTTTTGCTGATGCGACGACCAACGCCCCAGACATCCTCCACAGGAACAAGCGCCAGTAGCCTCCTCTGCCGGTCGACGTTTGAGAGGTCAACCACCCCGCCGGTCTGCCGCTGCCATTTTTTCGCAGCATGGTTAGCCAGCTTAGCCAGCGTCTTGGTCTGCGCTATGCCGACGCCAACTGTAAGATGCGTCCGCTGTAAAATAGTCGCGCGGATCTCTTTCCCAAATTCAGTCAGGTCCCGGCAGTTCCTTACGCCAGTCAGATCGCAGAATGCCTCATCTATGCTGTAAATTTCCACGCGAGGACTCATTTCTTCCAGCGTGGTCATTACCCGGCTGGACATGTCTGCATAGAGCTCGTAGTTGCTGCTGAAGCAAACAACACCAGCGCGCCGGAACAACTCTTTCTGTTTGAAGAACGGCTCACCCATCGCTATCCCGGCAGCCTTTGCTTCGGCGCTACGTGCGATTACGCAGCCGTCATTATTCGACAGAACGACAACCGGCCGCCCGCGCAGGTCGGGCCTGAATACTGTTTCACAGCTGGCATAAAAAGAGTTCACATCAACCAGGGCAAACATCACATCACCGGATTGTCGTCTGTGAACGCCGCAGCGCCATTGATAAAAAAGGTTACAACTCCCATGACATTAACTTCATCTAGCGCATCACCTTCTATGCTTTCACCATCTTCAGTGATGAGCACTCCTCCCATAACGACCGCGAACTGTAGTTGGCCGAAAGCACGCACCAGCACGCGCGTTCCGTTGGCGGGCACAAGATCAGGCTGAAAAAGCGCGTAACCACTTGACGTTTCAACCAGGCATGAGTAGCGGTTAACGCCACATAACTGTTCAATTCTGTATCGCTGAGCTTTTGCCTCCATGCCCCCTCCACAATTACTGTATTTGTATACAGTATTATCAATGAAGGAGTGAGATCAAGCGAAGCGAGTGAGCTGATTTATAAGTGGCGGTAAGCGCGGGAAATTTAGTTGTGAAAAACCCGCCTAAGCGGGTTTATATTTGACTGTTACGAGAAGAGATTCCGAAGATCTACATCTTACACTGCTAGCCATGCCACGCGGGGTTTGGACAGGAGCACGCGAGGATGCCTGCTGAAATCCTTGGTCTTCGCATGGATTATTTGGACGATGAGAGGTGAAATAATCGCCTAAATGTTAAAGAGCACCAACTGGCGCGATTAAAGCCCCAGGATGTGCACAAAGATCAGTCAGTAATGAAAATGTTACTGGTGGGCTGATAATGCTCTCATGGATACACTTTTACCAAATACCTGCCTGAGTGTTGCATATACGCCTGCTAAGCAGGCGCATTGCTGATTAGGTATTTGTAATTTTCTTCCATGATGCAGCTGTAGTGCCAGTTGCTTTATACCACTCAAACTGCCCGGCCGTAGTGTCGAGATATTCTTCACCTACGAACCTCGGCACAACGTTATTTACAGGATTTTGTGAAAGCTTCCTTACAAACTTATTAACATCCCATAAAATCTGAGACTCGTAGCTAAGGAAGCTCATGCCTGCGATAGTTAGCAGTGGCGATGAAGATGAACTATTACTGATTAAATTGAAGGCTATTACATGCCAGCCACGAGATGCGATATGCAGACGACCAGTTTTTTGAGTGTCGTAACCCGTTTCCCTGTTGAGTGATATCGTAGTGTTCAAGGCGCTCAAATTAAAGGAACTGGCAGGCTTTGCAGTGATATCAGAGCCAATTGCATCCCATACCCTATCATCCAGTGAATATTGCGACTGGGGAAGGCCGAAATCTAGTTCTACGCTGAGTGTGGCATTGCTAAATGAAACACTTGGAGTTATTACAATGTCATCATGCTCAGCATAGAAACAGACAAACACTTTATTACCTAACTGCGATGTCTCAATGACATACCCACCGGTAAAGCTTGCTAGCGGGGGGCTAAACATTCCAGCCTTGTTTAGTTGCGTTCCCCACGTGGACTCTTTTAGCTTCATCGAAGCTTCGAAAGTCCTTACGTTGACGTTAGATCCAGCCTTAACTTTTGTTGGGTTATTAAATTTTGAGAGAATGAAAGCGAATACCCTTGCCGCAAGATATTTGTAGCCCTCTTCTCTGAAATGCACATTATCGCTGAACCTTGTAGAATCCACCCCATAGAATACCTCCACCCCATCAAGAACAGGAATTCCATACTCCTCAGCTATATTGAAAGCTGCCTGCCTGTAAGCGTCTAAAAGCCGCACGTTGCCGCCATACTGTTTCTGAGGTGGTGGCGTAATCATTACTACCGGCGTGCCCTTGACAAGCTCTCTGGCAATAATTTTCTTGTAATAAAGCACATAGTCAGAAATTGACTGATACGGCGTAAATCCTTCAGCTGCATCATTGGTGCCATACATAATGATTGTTAAATCACTATTTACATTTGTGCTCCAGTCACCCCACCCTAGCTTAGTATTGTCTCCGGAGTAACCCTGGTTAATCACCGTGACCGTGGATGAAAAAGCTTGCTGGAGATACCCTTGCAAGGCCTGAGGGTAAGGAGTGGCAGCGCGGGTTTTGGTATGCACCCGCCCTGCCGGGGTTGGGTTTGGATCTGCTGGCGTTGGTGCTACAGTGGTATCTTCACCATACGTCAGTGAGTCACCACGGCATACAATAGTAATTGCTGCTGAATCACGAGCGACCTTTTCTGCGTAACGTGACATATTCAGGCGCTGAAGTGCATGCAACTGCTTGCCAGGGATTTGCTGGGTTCCAATGTCTACTACGTCACTGAGCTGGGCGAGTGTCAGTGCTGATTCAGCATCATTAACCAGCTCGCCAGCCGGCTTACCGGAAATAAGTGTGTCACTACCTACCTCAGCAAGTTCTGTGCGAAGCGAGGCATCGCCAACCCCTACCCATTTACCTTCACCAATGCCGCCAGTGCTATCAGGGGTAGAGCCGGCGGATACTTCTTTGGGTTGTGACCAGTCCCCATCCCAGCGGTAGAACTCCCCGTTGCTTTCCCACTGAAGAACAGTGTTAGGAGTGTCGAGGGCAGCGCCAATTTCAAAAGATTTCTTCGTGATGTAGCCATATTGCAGCATTGCCTGATTTGCATCGTAATTTATTCCAGCAATTGTACGATGTTTATCACCAAACCGGTCAATATATTCATGATTATCTGATGTCACAAACTCATCAATTTTCCCCGCGTTAAATTTCAGATCACGCGGCGATTCGCTTGGCACAGGTAAATTAGCAGGTTGCGTAGCCATATTGATTCCATAAAAAACCCGGCGCGGTGGCCGGGTTGTGGTGATAGGTATGGGTCTTATTGGTAAATCAGATCGCTATATTCAGCGAGTGTTAAAGCTGTATTGCCCTTTCCATCTGGCTGTTTTGCAGTAATCGTCCATCTGCCTGCATCGAGTTCTTCTGATGTCGCGATGGCGTACCGGGACGGTGACTGGACGTCTACCCCATCAAACAGATTAAGCTTGATGTCAGGAATAGCAGCTGTAAAACCGAAGGCAGTATCTGTCCTTGGTGTGGCCAGGTAGCGCGCCGTGGTTGCACCTGACGAATCCGTAACCTGAACATACATCGTTCCTGAGAAGTTGATACGCTCACTGGTTTCGAAGTCATTACCCACGCGAGAAACGATATAGCCAGCCTGCTGGTTGGTGTCGTAGGTATCAGGAACCTGAACCATGTCACCGATGTTCACCCATTCACCATCTGCCATTGCAGTTACAGACATGGTCATTCGGGAATAGATAAGACGCTTACACTCGCGCAGCGCACGCTCGTCAGCCTGGAATCTGTTCCTGATGTATAGCATTTCGAACTTCTTCGGTTTTGTCGGTGCACCTTCAACGATAGCGCTTCCGGTTATCCGATACCTGATAAAGTCCTGCTTATTGGTGTCCGGGTTGCGGAACTGAACCTCGACGCCGTCATAGCCGCCTGGAAGCGTCATATCGTACGAAAGCGAGTAACCATCAGGCTTTGTATTCGACCGGTTGAAAATTGTGGCCGCTGACGTTTTCTTGCTGTCCCGGGTGAAAGACAGCACGCCGTTATCGTCATAGACCAGCACGCTGGCGGCATCACAGATGCTTTCCATGCGCGACCCAAGCGATACATCCTCATCGTCAAAGGTGTAATCGAAATACCCCAGGCGCGGGTCGATTGCGTCGATTTCCGCCTGTATCTGGTACAGGCCGTAAATATCAATGCTCGACTCCGGCTGCTGACCAACGACAAGCCAGTTAAACAGCGCGATATCAGCGAATTTACGTGATGGCCTCAGCGAGTAATCGACCTGTTGCGTCGCCATGTTGTAGCTGATGACGTGCCTGGTGATCAGCGCGTTGTATTTCCTGTCGCGGCTGCCGGTGGCGTTCTCCGTTGCCCTGACAACTATTTTCACCAGCGTGTCATCAGGATGGACAACATTGGTCCTGACGTTGATAGCATGGATTTCTTCAAGCTGTATTTTGCTGTCACTGGCACTGTTTGTTATGCGCTCAAGCGAGACGGCATAGCGGCCATAACCGGCTGCAGGCGTCTGCTTATACGTCCGGTAGTAGGTCTTTGAAACGCCCTTAATCCCTTCCACAATCGCATAAGTCACCGTCTCCTCTGTGCCGGGGATCTGATTGTTGTCATCATCGACCTTCCACCATTTAATTTTGAAAGAGTCGTTGTGCTGTCCGGCATAACCGGCAATCACGTGGATCCATAGTTGAGTTGACTGAACTGGCGAAATAAACGGACCAACCACAAGCGTGCCGTTATCGGCCAGGATGAATTTTGTTGTGTTGATGGTGACACCAGATAAATCAAAGCCTGGTGCTGATATTTTATTGAACGTGAAGGTGTAATACTCAACCGGGTCAACGACGCTTCCGTCGTCGCTTTCAACAATACTTATCATCGACCCGGAAAGCTGGACGTCTTCTGTGACAGAACCGCCCGGTACAGGTCTGGTAACGTTAATCGTGAACGTCACCGGGTGCGGCAGAATTAACCCAAGGAAATAGTCGAAATCTGCCTGCTGCACGATTTTAATCGCAATCTCGCCGCCAGCGTAAACGCCGCTAACAACATTATTGGCCGTCGCGCTTTCAATCGGCGTCCCTTCTTTTTCGTTCGGCCCCAGCAACTCCTGACCGTCGACGTCATCAAACTGATACCCCTCAATGACCTGAGGGATCACTTCACCTGGTTGATAGATGGTGTAGCTCGCCCCCGCCATGGAGCCGAGATTGGTTTCGGAGAATCGAACTGACGATATGTCATATTTCCCAAGCCCAAAGCACATAATCTCCGTTACGTACTTAAGCCAGGTGTTATCCGATCCGCCGGGAACGTATTCGAATACTGATTCCTGGGTTAGGTCCGGAAACGATCTGACTTGCCCGAAGTTATCCGGCTTCGCTTCGCCATTTCGCGCGATGTTGGTCTGCCCTTTCAGGCTGTTGTTGGGTGATGTTTTGCTGTTACCAGACGCCGCGCTGGCGTTTGGTTTCGGCATAAAAGACGACAGCACTTTTTGGGTGAACTTGATCGGGTTCAGGTGCTCCAGTGGGTTAAGCAGAGTCCCAACCAGGCCGCCACTTTTTGGTTGGTCGAAAATGATTACCCGGTCATTGTCCTGAAGCTGGAAAGCAAGCTCATCGTCTGGCTGCAACTCTTTGCCGTTACGGTTGATTCGGATATCGCGGTGAAAACTTTCCTGTCCAAGCCATTCCGAAAATACCGTGCCGGCTTTAACTACCGCCCGGTCCTTCGGCATCCCCGGAACGCGCTGAATCTCGATTACCGGCATAGGTGTAAAACTCCACTCTGGTGAATAGCTTCTGAATGGTCCTGATCGCGTCGAACCGGACGTGTCCATTTTCCCCGCGGCTGTGCAGCGCGCGACCGTCTACAATCAGGCCGACATGCACAGGCTGGCTGCCAACCCAGGCGACGAAGATCCCGCTCTCAATGAACGTGCCGCCCGGCTGCCAGAAAACGACATCAGCGTCATAGCAAGTCATGAAGTCGCGCCCGGATTCGTAATCTGGTGACTGATGAATCTCGATCCCCAGAACGTGGCGGTAATAGAGCACCACCAGGCCCCAGCAGTCAGCCGCGTCAAAACTGCAGGCGCGGTTACTCCATGGGATACCCTCAACACGCGATATGAACTCGTCTTTAAGCATTCTGAAGCCCCGGATATTCTTCGACGGTGTACAGCCGCCCGACGTTGCGATTGAGCGGGTTTACGCGCGTCAGGCTGCACGTCACGTCCTTGTCGTCCATCGAGCAGTCACTGACGTAGAGCGTCCACGACTTGATGGCCGTGGTCATATCGGCTGCGTCAAATTGCTGGTAAGTCGCCGAGATAGGCGTGATGCGTGAGTAGGCTTTCCACTGTTTGAGTTGCTGCTTGAAGTCCTGCGCCAGCCGCCCAAATTTGACGGTGCTGTCGAGGATCGGCGTGTTGCTCTGCTGACTTTCGGTTAACTCCATGCGGCATGGTGCGTAGACCTGGCCGCCGAGCGTTTTGGGGAAAATCTGGTTGTTAACGAGCCTGATATAGCCAAAGACCGGGCTGTAGAACGTGATCGTTTCGTACAGGATACGGTTAGGCCTTCGGCTCTGAAATTCTCTGAGCGTCGGCATTATGGCACCTTCGGTAAACTCTCCGGGTCTCTCCCGTCAGGATAGCCCGTGACAATGATGTCCAGCCATGATCCCCACGGCGGAGGCAACTCAACGATAATGTCGTCAAACTCGTCATCTGAGTTAACCAGCTCGCGCGCAACAACATCACCGCTCCATGTGAAAATTGACCCGGACTGTGACCACGATGGCCAGGAGAGAAAGTGTAATTCCTGCACCTCGACGCCGGTATCTCCTGTCCCGGTGCCTAGCGGCATCGTGAACCACTGATTGCAGTTATCGAGATAGTTCGGGCTTCGTAACCACTGCATAAATGCGCGGTGCTGGTCGCGAGTGAAGATCCATGTCAAAGAGAATGACGTCTTCAGGTCGTCGGTTAACTTCTGAAATACCGGCGCGCCGACCGTCGGCTGGTCGACGCGAAATCCGGTATCGGTAGTTGGTGTTTTCCCCTTCTGCGCCAGCGGCAGCCAGTCAGGGTAAGGAATTGGCATATTTAGCCCCTTGCTTTGCGTGGCGCCTGGTGATTAATCTGGATGGCCTGGCTAACACGACCGCCGTTATTGATGTCTGCAACAATCATATCGATGGTCACTCCATTACCGTCCTGGGTGGCCTGGGCATCAACAGTCGCACCAGTGTAGTTCTGGATGTTTAGGTAAATGGGAACTGCTCCGGTACCGCTGTTCAGCTCCTTATTGCTGATCACCTTTCCATTGTCACCTGGGATCATGTACTGGCTGCCATTACTGGCGCGGTAGATTTCGGGCATACCGCCCTCGCCTACCTGGTACATAGAACCGGCTGAGACCGGGCCTCCGTTCTTGCGCTTACCCGCCAGTGAACTGGACATAGCCATGGCGGCAATTACTGCACCGATGCCGATCGCCGCAGCGCCACCAAACGAGCCGATGGAGGCGACGATTGCAGCGGGTGTCCAAGCTGCGGTTGTGGCCGCCGCAGAGGAAACGCTTGCCGCGGTAGTCGTCGCTGTACCGGCGACCGCTGCCGAGGTTGTGGCCGCCGTTGCTGCAATCTGAGCTGTACTGCCTGTGACTGCTGCCTTTACCCACTCCATACCCATCTGGACGAATGAGTTAACCACACTGTTAAGCACCGTCATTCCAATGCTGCGCATCGCGTCGCTTGCAGACATGCTGCCTGTGACAATGCCGGTCAGCGCATTACTGGCCACAGAACCAAGGGAGTCGAAAGCCGCCGCTGCTGCCTGAGTGGCCGCGTTCTGCTGCGCCCATTCTTCCCACATTGCCGCATTGCGCTGATCACGATACTGCTGCTCGATAGCCGCACGCGCGGCCTCGGCCTCTCCGATCTTCTGCGGATAGAGTTGGGCGTATTGTTGGATATCAGCGATGTCTTTCTGGTACTGGCTATCCAGGCCGGCTGTTTTGCTGGTTTTGCCCTGGATGGTGCTGAATTTATTAGCCGCGTCAGTACGCTCTTTCTCAGCCTTTGCCTGCTCACGCAGTGCATTAGCATTGTCCCAGGCTTTCCCGGCAAGTTGCCCGGCAAGCATGAGTTGCTCCTGCGTGGCTGTATTACCGAGAGACTGCTGTGCATTAAGCACGGCCTGCGCTCTCGATAACTCGCCAACACTACCGGCTGACAGCTCGGCCTTCTGCCGCAACTCATCCAGTTTTTGGTTAACATTTTCCTGCGCTTTAGCGTACTGCTCCGCCTCTTTCTGGGCTGCCGACGCCCCGCCTTTCGACTTGCTACCAGTGGTCGTTGCAGTGGCCTTTATCTCGATCGGCTTGGTGTTGGCGGCGGTCTGTGATGCTTTGGAAACAGCGGCCAGGTCGCCAACCAGCATGGCGGCTTTATTGCTCAGCCCGGCCAGTGCTTTGTTTTGTGCCTCCCAACCGTCGAGACCAAGCCATGACCAGGTGCGGGCCCGGCGCGTAAACATTTCTGCTGTGCTGTTCAGATCAGAAATCTGCGCATCGGCAGATATTGCCTTCCCGGCCAGCCTGTCGAGAGCAGCCGTCAATGAGTCAATCACGGCGACCATGCCAGAACTTGCACCAGTAGCCTGGTTAACAGAGTCGATCATTGACAGGAATGAGTTTGTCAGCGCGGTATTGGCTTGAGCCAGAGTACGAGGAAGTTTTTCGAACTCTGCATTTACTGAGCCAGTTTGTTTCTGGATGGCATTAAGCGCATCTTCTGCCGTCAGTTTCCCGTCCAGCATCAGCTGACGAAGCTCTCCGATGCTTACACCCATCCCAGCGGCAATCTGGCGCGCCAGTTCCGGCATTTGCTCAAGGATGGAGTTGAACTCCTCCGCTCGAACCGTACCGGATGAAATCGACTGGCCGAACTGACGAAGAGCATTCGCCATTTCTTCTGTCGAGGATCCGCCAATGCGACCTATTTTCTGAAGTGTCTCGGTGAGCTGAATAATCTGACCGTTCGTCGCTCCGGTATCGCGCAACGCCGTGCTGAGAGTCTCCCACAGCTTCGCTGTATCCTGTAGCGAACCACCCGTTGCCGAACTGATGCGCATCAGACTCTGCATAGTCTGAGATGCTGTAGCTGCGCTGCCAGTGAGCCTCTCTATACGCGCGTTGAGCTGACTCATATTGTCAGCAGCAACGAGGAAAGCCTTTCCCCAGTCAACAACGAGTGAGGCGGCAATTGCCCCGGCGACGCGGTTGATATTCGTCTGCAACTCATCCATCTTTTTGGCTGCATTGGTCGCCGAGTTGCCGATGGAGTCGAGCGACTTATTGGCCTTTCCCTGCGCCTTGAGCAAGCCAGATACATCGGCCTCGATGTCGTAATAAATCTCGCCTGCTTTCTCAGACATCAGTTTTCTCCGGGCATAAAAAAACCCACCGAGTGGTGGGTTAGTTATTCGTGTCGTTTATTGGCATCGTTCTGTGTAGGCCGGTGGTGGAGGCGTATCTTTCGAACTGAGGAAGTGATCACCAAGGGTGTAGTCGACGCCTTTTGAGAACATCCCCTTCGATTTCATTTTCAGCTCAACAAAGAATGGATGGAACCCTGCATAGGCACCGAAACCGTTCTTTCCGTTAATCTCCCCGCAAACAACAGCATTAACACGGCCGTCATCGGCATCTGTCATCTTCACGACTTTCACGTTACGGAACTGAGCGCTGCCAGGATCCAGTAGATTGGCGGAAACTTCAGATTGTGCCAGCGAAATTGCCTTTTCCTCTCCCGGCTTGCAGCCAGCCAGAACCAGTGGAATCACCAAAGCCAACAGTATTTTTTTCACTCTTATCCCCTGAGTTTTATTGTCGAGCCATATTACGCCCGGCCAGGCGATTACGGTACATCCATTATTAACTCAGGCCGCTTTCTTTGCTGATTTTTCGCGCTCAATCATTTCCTGCCAACGGCGATCGTCATCGTCCATAACAGCGTCATACTCTTCCCTGGTGAAGCCCTTCTGGTCAGGGTATTTGGCGTTAAGCATCATGGCGAACTCGGTCATGGTAAGGTTTTCAGCCTCTTCCCTGCTGATCCCAAAATGGTTTCGTGCCGCCATGATGTATTCAGTCGCATGAAACTCCGGTGTCGTTTCCTTGCTTTCGTGCTTCTGCAACTTACGAACCTTCGCCCGGCCGATAACACCATGCATGATCAGCGACTGAGCTATCAGAATAAGGTTCTCAGGCGGGAGAGCGCCACGGCGCCATACAAACGTACGCCTTCCAGTGCGTGATGGCTCATGCCAGCCTGTCAGCTCTGAAACGTCCTCGTCACAGCATGACTGAATGACATTAATAGCCGAGAGTAATGCCTCACGCACAAACGCGGCAGAACCTGCCGCATCCAGAGCCCACCGCGGCAGGGAAATGTCACCGAAGTAGTAGGCGTAAAATTTACGCTGATGCTCCGGTATGGCGCTGTGAATTTTTCGCGCCGCCTCAAGCATCTTCGCTACGTCATCATTGAATAGCGCATAGAAGGTGCGGACGATATGCTCTGGCTCGCCGATCCGCGTCATGTTACGGAACGATGGCCGGAAGAAGTATTCACGGCCGCCAGCACCAATCAGGCACTCTCCAATTTCTTTCAAAGGGGTCATATCGCTCTCCATAACCAGTATCAAGGGCAGCACGCCGCCCTTTGTAGTGATTACGGTGCGGCAGTAACGGTAACGGCGCAGGTGTCGGTGAAATCACCGTCAGCAGTAGTAGCCGTAATAGTCGCGGTGCCCTCGGCAACTGCTGTCACCAGGCCGGTTGAACTGACAGTGGCGATGGATGGCGCCGAAGTCGTCCAGGTGATCGCTTTGTTAGTTGCATCGGTTGGTTGAACCGCGCCGCTGAGTTGTTGGGTTGCGCCAACGACCAGAGATGCAGTTGCAGGGGTAACCTCAACACCAGTAACATCGATAGAGTCAGCAACTTCAAACACAACAGTATCAGCGTCGTAAACCTTCCACTCGCCGGAGAAGGTGGAGATATCGTTTGTACCGAAATCACCAGACCATGACGTGGTGTTCATGTAACCCTGGATGTAAGTACCGGCGTTCTCACCAGCGAAGTCGAAACGCACCCACAGGTTAGGCTGACGGCCTGCCTGAACTTCGTCAAAGATGTACTTCGACAGACGCCACGCGCCGATCTCGTTATCTTTATCAGACTTGCGAAACTCACCTTCGCCAGAGATCGTTAGATCCATGTTGTTGACCAGGTTCTCCACCAGCCCTTTAGCATCATCTGCCTCGGAGTTGATGGTGTTCATCGAATAGTCGATGCCCTTGGTCGTCATAGCGCCGAGACGCTTCCACTCGGAAAGCGCTGGCACTGCGTCGGGGCAGCCAAAGGCCATGCGTAGCACAGCTACTTTCCCGATCAGCTTGCCAAAATCATTAGCACAGCCTTGCATGTGTACCTCTCAAATAAAAAAGGCCGCCGGATGGCAGCCTGATGGGTTGGTGATTGGGTTATTCGCCGTAAACGCACATGAACTGGAGTCTGAAGACCAGGCGCCCCTCTTCGGTCAGGATGGGTGCAGGCATATTGCCGAGGTTTTGAATAAGGCCAAGGCATTTGTCGTTAATGTCGTTCTGTTCGACATAATTGATGATTTCCTGAGCCTTCTCAGCGGCTGCGCGGCGCTTATCTTTGGCGGAAATGACATCCACCAGCACGTAGTGGCCAGATCCGAGTTCATTCCGGATGTCGGTTCCGCCGTTAGGCCGGAACACGATGAATGCGTCGGTTAACTTAGTTGTGTCGTCCCAAGCCAGCAACTGAACAATGAAGCCATTGGTAAGCCCGGCATCAACGAAGTAGTTACGCACGCGCTCATACATAGCAGGTGTCATACTGAAAGCTCCTTGCGCATTACGGCATCAATCTGGCTGCGGGTGTCGTCAAAGCCTTTAGTGAGGAACTCTTTCTGCGCTGTGGCGCGGCGGAAGGTTTGCGGCACGTTCGGATCGTGTACGAAAACAGCGTAGTTCGCCGTGTAACCCACTCTCCCGGTCAGTCGAACGCCGTTATTTATCAACTCCCGATACTGGCTATTCAACAACGTAGAGGTATCGATCGGCGTATAAAGCGCGGCCTGTGAGCTGCCGATTATCATTGCTGACTGTAACGCCCTGACAACTTTTCGCCCTTTCACGTCGTTAATGATGCGGTTGAGCCCGGCTTTCGACTGCTTAACGCCGCGAACTTTGATGCCCATGGTTTTCTCCAGGCAATAAAAAAGGCCGCCGGAGCGACCTGTTCAGAGACTTTTTGCTATCCGCTCAAGCTCATCAACGTTCTCAATGAGCTTTCGCACTTCGGGGGGGAAGTTGATCGCGAGGTGTATGCTTAGACGGCGTGAATTGCTTCTCGCGCACCGGAACGGCGGCGTAAGCAGAAATAGCCACCGCCAGAGCTGAGATAGACATTGTGAGCAGGTCGAGCCCCATAAATACCCCCATTTAAGACCAGATGAATCTGTAAACTGCATATACAGATACCACCTGCGCAGCAAATACAAGTGGAGCGGCAAGCCACGCTATTTTGCGGTGATTAGTTATCAGTTCTTTGGCGCAGCAAAGAAAACAGATTGCCATCAACCATAAATAAAAGACAAAGAAAGAAATGCTCATGAAGACCTCTGTTTAGATGCCGGTCAGTATCGCATAATCATCCGCGACACGCTCGAATGTGTCAGCGTAACGGATAACCTGTCGCACCTCGTCGGCACCAGCCACAACCGGGTCAGCTTCGGCTGACACGCCAATCAGCAGGTAATCACCGGCGGACGCCAGCGCGAACTCTGTCCAGACGGTGTTCTTCACGACGATTTCAGCGCCCAGGCTGGCTAACTTCTTGCTGAGCCCACCTTCGTAATCACAGAGGATTTGCTCAGGTTCGGCATAACCCAGCGGATCGCCGTATTCGTCATTGCCTTCCAGCTTTCGCCAGATGGTCGCCGTGGCTGTGTAACTCCAGTTTGCTGTTGCCGACATCAACCCTCCTTCCAGCGCAGCACCTTCGCGCCAGTCGCCCGGATGCGGTCACAGTTGATATGCCACTCGCCGTCCGATTTTACGTAGCCGGTAGTCTCCCGCCCTGTGTCGGTCATCACCCATACGCGGGTGAGCGGCTTAGGCTTGCCTTCCGTTACTGATTTGTACTTCATCAGCAGCCCCCGACCACCATGAACAGGCCGACACTGTTACCGGCGCTGATCGGCAACTCACCGGTGCAACCGCTGGTATCAAGCCGGGCCAGCGAGTCGCGCAACCAGGTAATGCTGTCGTCGCCATATTCAAACGAGCGAGAGGCGCCGGACGGCGCACCCTGCGATTTGATGCGGCGCGCACCGGACGACGTAGCCATAAGCGCGGCGGCGTACATCAGGATCAGCTTAGCGGTGCACTCGTCATACCCAGCGCCATCAAGGCACGGGATAATCTTGTTCACCACGCAGAGAATCGGATCCAGCAGCGCACCCGGAATGGAGTAACCCAATTCACCGAGGAACGCCTGCACGTCTGCCGCTGTGATTGGGTCAGCCATGGTTATTTCGCCTTCTTGATTGCTTCCGCCAGTGCTGCTTCGGCCTCGTCCGCGCGTTTGGTTTCTGCTGCCAGCGCGTCGGCATGAGCCTTGTCTTTTGCTTCACCATCGGCGATTAGCTTTTGGTTATGCTCCAGCGCGTCGGCGAGTTGCTTTTGTAGATCAGACAGGTCTGCCGTCTGCGCGGACGCTGTAGCCACTTCGAAGGAAAGCTTTTCGCCTTTCTTCTTGTCAGTGTCCTTTGCTTTGCCAGACGCTTTCCAGCGCGCTGATGTTGCATCGTCCACTTCTACGATCGCACCAACCTCCAGTTTTCGGAGGTTGGCACCGGCGAAGACGTTACCTGCTGTGATTTCTACCAGTGCCATTCAATTTCTCCTTAGCTGCTCGCGAAGAGCACGCCATGTTTGAGGTTGATATCCTGCTTGACCATCAGGCCCATAGCGCCCCAGGTGCGCCAGATGTAGTCGCTGTTATAGAACTGACGAGGGTCAGCAACAGTGCCCACAGCCTGACCAGTGATCGGAGCGATAACGCCGGCAGTCAGGGGAACCACCAAAATCTGGTTACCTGTGAGTTCGGCGTCTTCTTTCACTGCGGCAATGCCGGACAGCTTCAGGATTTCCTGCAGGATGGTGCCGGACTGGTAATTGTCGCTGAAATAGCGCTCCCAGTTGGACATGATCTCGCTAGATACGTACCAGGTCTGCGGCGCGTACTGGTTATTGGTGATCTTCATGGTGTCACGCAGCGCGATCGCACCGTTTCGGTTCTGTTCTGCGGTTGTAGTGCGGCTGGAGAAGTCGATGTTCAGTCCAGATGCGCCCAAATCAACCTGGCCGACGCGCTCATCGTTCTTCAGGCCTTTCCACGTTTTTCCATCGAAGGTAACAAAGTTGCCTTCCGAGTCGCGGAAACCGTTGAACATGTAGTCCACGATTTTACGGCGCACATCATCAACAGAGCCGCGCTGCGCATCGGCAAGTGATGCCAGTGCTGACCCTTTGTTGAAGATTGGATCACGCCAGTGGAACTTGAAGCCGCTGTCGTGCACCGGAACCATGGTGCCGTCAAAGCTGTACGCGCGAGCATCCAGCGCCGCACCGATCTGGCCGGACATGGAAGTGTGCGCCCAGCCGCGACCGCCGTACGTGCATATTCATACACTGACTCTTCCAGGCGGACAGAGCGTGACAATGGCATCAGGTCGTTGAACAGGGTGAATTCGGTGTTCGGCTCGAACTGTGCCAGTACCGTCTGGTCGTACGCGCGGTACATGCGGCGGATATCGTCGACAGCGTTCACCGCGTCCAGATGTCCGTTTTCACCGAAGCGAGCACGGGCAATGAAGTCAGCGACAGACTGCGCACTCATGTTGCGCGCCATCTCCAGCTCGCGGAACTGTGCCTGGTTGACTTCGAGGTTACCGGTGCGTTCACCGATAGAGCGAGAAAATACAAGCATTCAGGTGCTCCTTACTTGATAACGACGCGCAGCAGATCGCCTGCAGCAACGGTGTACGCCGTGTCTTCTTCGACATATGCGCGGATGGACTCGCCTGTGGCGTGGGCTTTAACCTGGCCGTTTGCGATGGATAATGGCTGCCCTTTTTTGTAGGTGCCTGCCGCCGCTCGCACGTTAAGGAACATGCCCGGCATCGGATGGATGCCAACCACCAACTCATTCACAGGGATTGAGTCGTCAACCTTCTGGCAGCGAAGATAGTCAAAGTCAGCGACATAGAGGATCGCCTCTTCGTTGCCATCAACCGAGGCCGTGAACTTGGCGGCGGAGAAGAGCCAACAGCACCTGGCTTGGTGGCGGCAGCCGCGGCACCTTCACGGT